>NZ_CP087159.1:0-4800000 GCF_041879325.1 Achromobacter sp. JD417
ATGAAAGAATTCTGGCAGACCTGCGTCAGTCGTCTTGAGCAGGAACTCCCCCCCCAACAAATCAGCGCGTGGATACGACCGCTGGTCCCGCTTGCGTACGACGAAACGCAGGCGGTGCTGCGCGTTGCCGCGCCCAACCGCTTCAAGCTGGATTGGGTGCGCAAGAACTTTTCCCACCAGATCGAAGCGTTGGCCGCGGAGTGGTTCAAGCGTCCGGTGCAGGTTCTGTTCGAGCTGCCTTCGCACGGCGCCGCGCCGCGCATGCCGGTCGCGCCCGTGCGCGCCCAGCAGCCCGCCCAGCAACCGCACCTGTCCGCTGCTCCTCCCTCCGGCGCCGCGCCGCCAGTGACCGTCACCGTGACGACCGCGCCGCCGGCGCCCGCCACGACCGCCGCTGCGCAGGCCGTGAACGCGGACGCCGCCAACATCGTGTACGAGCGGTCGCGCCTGAACACCGACCTCACGTTCGAGAACTTCGTGACCGGTAAGGCCAACCAGCTCGCGCGCGCCGCCGCGCTGCAGGTCGCCGAAAACCCGGGCACCTCGTACAACCCGCTGTTCCTGTATGGCGGCGTCGGCCTGGGCAAGACCCACCTGATCCACGCCATCGGCAACGCCATGGTCGCGGCGGGCACCGGGGTGCGCGTGCGTTACGTGCATGCGGACCAGTATGTGTCCGACGTGGTGAAAGCCTACCAGCGCAAGGCGTTCGACGATTTCAAGCGTTATTACCATTCGCTCGATCTGCTGCTGATCGACGACATCCAGTTCTTCTCCGGCAAGAACCGCACACAGGAAGAATTCTTCTATGCGTTCGAGGCGATGGTTGCGCAGCGCAAGCAGATCATCATCACCAGCGATACGTACCCGAAGGAACTGTCGGGCATCGACAGCCGCCTGATTTCGCGCTTCGACTCGGGCCTGACGGTGGCCATTGAGCCGCCGGAACTGGAAATGCGCGTGGCGATTCTGCTGCGCAAGGCCGAGTCAGAAGGCGTGCCCATGCCCGAGGAAGTGGCCTTCTTCATCGCCAAGCATCTGCGCAGCAACGTGCGCGAACTGGAAGGCGCGCTGCGCAAGGTGCTTGCCTATGCGCGTTTCCACGGCCGCGATGTGCTGACGGTCGATGTCTGCAAGGAAGCGCTGAAGGATCTGCTGTCGGTGTCCAACGGCCAGATCACCGTCGAAAACATCCAGAAGACGGTGGCGGACTTCTACAAGATCAAGGTCGCCGACATGTACTCGAAACGCCGGCCGGCCAATATCGCCTTGCCGCGCCAGGTCGCGATGTACCTGGCCAAGGAGCTGACCCAGAAAAGCCTGCCGGAAATCGGCGATTTATTCGGCGGCCGTGATCACACCACGGTGCTGCACGCCGTTCGCAAGATTTCCGATGCCCGCGCCAAGCAAGCGGAGCTCAACCATACCCTGCACGTGTTGGAACAAACTCTAAAAGGATGAACATGCAACTCGTACAAACCACACGCGATGCATTGCTGAAACCGCTGTCGACTGTGGCGGGCATCGTCGAAAGACGCCATACCCTGCCCATTCTTGCGAACATCCTGATGCGCAAGGAAGGCAACAAGGTTGCCTTCATTGCGACCGACCTGGAAGTGCAGATCACCACGCACGCCGACTTTGGTGTCGGCCAGGACAACGAGTCCACCACGGTGGCCGCGCGCAAGCTGCTGGACATCCTGAAAGCCCTGCCCGATACCGGCGACGTGCGCCTGGCCCTGGCCAGCAACAAGCTGTCGGTGCAGTCCGCCAAGAGCCGCTTTGCGCTGCAGACGCTGGCCGCCAGCGAATTCCCCACCGTCGCTCAGCCCGAGCAGTGGGACGTGTCGCTGACCATGCCGCAGCGCACCCTGCGCCACCTGTTCAACATGGTGCATTTCGCCATGGCCCAGCAGGACATCCGCTACTACCTGAACGGCATGCTGCTGGTGTTTGAACCGGGCCGCGTGCGCGCCGTGGCCACCGACGGTCACCGCCTGGCGCATTGCTCGACCGAAGCCGACGGCATCGCCGAGCGCCACGAAGTCATCGTGCCGCGCAAGACCGTGCTGGAAATGCAGCGTCTGCTGGAAGACTCCGACGAGACCGTCTCCATCGACGTGGCGCCGGGCCAGATCCGTTTCCGTTTCGGCGACGTCGAGCTGGTGTCCAAGCTGGTCGAAGGCAAGTTCCCCGATTTCACGCGCGTGATTCCCACGAACTACACCCGCCATTTCCTCGTCGGCCGCGAAGCGCTTCAGGGCAGCCTGCAGCGCGCCGCCATCCTGACCACGGACAAGTTCAAGGGCGTGCGCCTGCAACTGGCGCAGAACCAGATGAAGATCTCGTCCTCGAACGCCGAGCAGGAAGAGGCGCAGGAAGAAATCGACATCGACTACAGCCATGAAGCGCTGGACGTGGGCTTTAACGTCGGCTACCTGCTCGACGTGCTGTCCAACGTGAAGGTCGACAACATCCAGTGGTCGGTCATGCCCGATGCCAACGCGTCGGCGCTCATCACCCTGCCCGAAGACGACCAGTTCAAGTACGTCGTCATGCCCATGCGGATCTGATCCGCACTCCCCCCGTGGGTTTGTGCCGCTTGCGGACCGGTTGGTCCGCGGGCGGTCCGGCCGCCAGGCCGTTCTTTAAAGCGTTATCGATACAGACATGTCAGATCAGCAGAACACCACTCCCGAGACCAGCGGCTACGGCGCTGACTCGATCAAGATGCTCAAGGGGCTGGAGGCCGTGCGCAAGCGCCCCGGCATGTACATCGGCGACACGTCCGACGGCACGGGCCTGCACCACATGGTGTTTGAGGTCGTCGATAACGCCATCGACGAAGCCCTGGCCGGCTATTGCGACGACATCGTCGTAACCATCCACACCGACAATTCCATTTCCGTCACGGACAACGGCCGCGGCATCCCGACCGATATCCACAAGGACGACGAGTTCCACCGCAGCGCGGCCGAAATCGTCATGACCGAACTGCACGCCGGCGGCAAGTTCGACCAGAACTCGTACAAGGTGTCCGGCGGCCTGCACGGCGTGGGCGTGTCCTGCGTGAACGCACTGTCCGAATGGCTGCGTCTCACCATCCGCCGCAACGGCCAGGTGCACCAGATGGAATTCCGCCAGGGCGAGCGCGTGGCGCCCCTGGCCGTGACCGGCACGACCGACAAGCGCGGCACCGAAGTGCGCTTTTTGGCCGATCCGATCATCTTCAACAACATCGAATACCACTACGAGATCCTCTCCAAGCGCCTGCGCGAGCTCTCGTTCCTGAACAACGGCGTCAAGATCCGCCTGATCGACCAGCGCCAGGGCAAGGAAGAGAACTTCGCCTTCTCGGGCGGTGTGAAGGGTTTCGTCGAATACATCAACCGCGCCAAGACCGTGCTGCATCCGAACGTGTTTTCGGTCACCACGGAATCGGCGGCCGGCGGCGTGCCGGTGGGCGTGGAAGTGGCGATGCAGTGGAACGACAGCTACAGCGAAAGCGTGCTGTGCTTTACCAACAACATCCCGCAGCGCGACGGCGGTTCGCACCTGACCGGCCTGCGCGCCGCGATGACGCGCATCATCAACAAGTACATCACCGACAACGAACTGGCCAAGAAGGCCAAGGTCGAGACGTCCGGCGATGACATGCGCGAAGGCCTGGCCTGCGTGCTGTCGGTGAAGGTGCCCGAGCCCAAGTTCAGCAGCCAGACCAAGGACAAGCTGGTGTCCAGCGAAGTGCGTCCGGCCGTTGAAGAAGCCGTGGCCCGCACGCTGGAAACCTGGCTGCTCGAACACCCGAACGACGCCAAGGCCCTGTGCAACAAGATCGTCGAGGCCGCCCGTGCCCGCGAAGCCGCGCGCAAGGCGCGCGAGATGACGCGCCGCAAGAGCGTGCTGGAAGGCGCCGGCCTGCCCGGCAAGCTGGCCGACTGCCAGGAAAAGGATCCCGCGCTGTGCGAGCTGTACATCGTCGAGGGCGACTCCGCAGGCGGCTCGGCCAAGCAAGGCCGCGACCGCAAGTTCCAGGCCATCCTGCCGCTGCGCGGCAAGGTGCTGAACGTCGAGAAGGCGCGCTTTGACCGCCTGATCGCCAGCGAACAGATCGCCACGCTGATCACGGCGCTGGGCACCAGCATCGGCCCGGACTTCAACGTGGAAAAGCTGCGCTACCACCGCCTCATCATCATGACCGACGCGGACGTGGACGGCGCGCACATCCGCACCCTGCTGCTCACGCTGCTGTACCGCCAGATGCCCGAGCTGGTGCAGCGCGGCTACGTGTACATCGCCCAGCCGCCGCTCTACAAGGTCAAGGTTGGCCGCGAAGAGCGCTATCTGAAGGATGACCAGGAAGAAGCGCAGTTCATGCTGACGCTCGCGCTGAAGGACGCCGAGATCATCTCCGGCGGCAACATCATCCGCGGCGAAGAGCTGAGCGACCTGGCCCGCCAGTACGTGGCGGCCGACGGCGTCATCGCCCGCCTGTCGCGCGTCTTCGACGTGGGCGCGCTGTCGGCCATGGCCGAAGGCGTGGAGATCAACCTGGAGACGGCCGAATCCACCGCGGACTCCGCCAAGCGGTTGGCCGACGCCATGCGCGATCCCATCAACGGCAACGGCGTCGAAGTCGTGCCGCAATTCGACGAGGCCACCGAGCGCCATCGCCTGTCCGTGCAGCGCATGCACCACGGCAACGTGCGCGTCAGCATCATCGATGCCGACTTCATCAATGGCTCGGATTACGCCATCCTGTCCAAGGCCGCCAAGAGCTTCCTGGGCAAGGTCGGTCCGCGCTCGCTGGCCGCTCGCGGCGAAGGCGACAAGCGCAAGGAGCAGCCGGTGTCCGACTTCCGCGAGGCCATGCAATGGCTGCGCAGCGAAGCCGACCGCAGCATCTCCAAGCAGCGCTACAAGGGTCTGGGTGAAATGAACCCCGAGCAGCTGTGGGAAACCACGATGGACCCGAAGGTGCGCCGCTTGCTGCGCGTGCAGATCGAGGACGCCATCGCGGCCGACGAGGTCTTCACCACGCTGATGGGCGACGACGTCGAACCGCGCCGCAACTTCATCGAAACGCACGCGCTGTCGGCGGGTAATATCGACGCCTGATCGTGTTGTTGGGTGACAGAGAAAGTGAAAATCTCGATAGGTTGGTGAAAATGCATTGACGCAGTTAGTAGAAAAATCCAACAAATAAAGATCGAGAACGCCCGGCTATGCCGGGCGTTTGCGTTAGAAATCAGTGTTCGAGGCACGTAAGACCAAAAGGTGTCTAACCCGGCGATCGATCAAGGCACTCCCGAAATTTTCTTGACGCCCACCCTTCAGTTTTAGGTTTCCATCTGGGAACGGGCGTCCGGATGGCACTGCTGCCGCACGCTGCGAGATTGCGAATAAATCTGAAATATTGGCTGTGATTTTTTGGTGTCACGCCACGGCTTCGTCGCTATTCACTCGATATCCCATCGCACGGTAACCGCGCTGCCGCTTATCCCACATTCGCAGCAACGCAGTGTGACCCGTGTCCACGAAGTCGATGATCCGCACGTCAGTCTTGCTGGCATGCTCGCGATGCAAGCGCCCGGCGTATTGCTGCAGCGTACCCTTCCAGGAAACTGGCATCGCCAGTACCAGTGTGTCGAGCGGCGGATGATCGAAACCCTCACCAACCAATTTCCCGGTCGCCAGAAGCACGCGCGGTGCATCGGGCGGCAGTCCGTCCATGTCAGCGACCACAGCAGTCCGCTGTTTTCTGGACATACGGCCGTGTAACACGAAGGGCGCTGGAGTCAGATCGCCGAGGGCTGCCCTCAGCGCATCGAGGTGTTCCGTGCGTTCTGTGAGAACGAGCACCTTGCGACCCTGCTCATAGGCATCTTTGACTTCTGCCGCAATGGCCTCGGTTCGCGCCGGATCATTGGCGAGATGGCGAAATACATCCTGAATACCCGTATTAGTTGGCAGGTCAATTCGAGTGAGTCGTGATCGAGGCACTACTTCAAGATCATGAGGTGCGCCAGCCGGTTTGGCTGCGGTGTATCGAATTGGCCCGCATTGCATGAAGATGATCGGCTGCAGGCCATCGCGACGGATCGGTGTCGCTGTCAGCCCCAACAAGAATCTAGCTTTGGTCCGTTTCAAGATGGCGTCGAACGAAACTGCGCCGACGTGGTGGCACTCGTCCACGATCACCTGACCGTAGCTCTCGACCAGCGGATTGACCTCACCCTGTCGGGAGACGGATTGCATCACGGCGATGTCAATTTTTCCGGTGGGCTTGGCCTTGCCGCCGCCGATGGTGCCCACTATGCCTTTGCCAACGCCCAGAAAAGCCTGAAGGCGCTCCTGCCACTGCTTGAGCAATTCGGTTCGATGCACCAGCACCAGGGTGTTGACACCTCGGCGCGCGATCATCGCGGCGGCAGTGACTGTCTTGCCAAACGCGGTCGGTGCGCACAGCACGCCGATGTCGTGATGCAGCATTCCCGAAACGGCGGACTCCTGGTCCAGACGCAAATTGCCGACGAAGGAGACCTCAATCGGCTTACCGCCGAAGCGCTCATCGAGCAGATCAACGGCGATGCCGTTATTGCGCAGCAAGTTCAACGCGGTATCGAGGCATCCGCGAGGCAAGGCGATGTGCTTTGGATAGTTTTCCGCGTTGCTGATGACACGCGGCTTATCCCATACCGACATGCGCATGGCTTGGGCCTTGTAGAACTCTGGATTCTGGAAGGCGGCCAGGCGGATTAGGCGGTTGGCCAGGGCCTGCGGCAGTTGAGCCTTTTCAAAGTAGATGAGGTTGGCCAGCGTCACCGTCAGTGATTTCGGCATTTTCCCGGCCAGCTTTTTTGTTGGCGTGGTATCTCGCTTCCAGGGTGTGGCCAAGTCCTCGTCATCAATGAAGTTGACATCCAGCGGATGCACGCCGCCCGTGGCCCGTAGGATGGTCGAATCGATGTCGTGCGCGGCCATTGGTTGAATGGACGCCAAGAATGCCCATTGGTCCGGGTATGGCCGCAGCTCTGCATCTACGAACACGCTGCCGCCGCTTTCGCGTGGCCGCTTCTGCAGCGGTAAGGCGATCAGATTGCCAAAGCCACCCTTGGGCATCGTGTCCTGGTTGGGAAAAAGGCGGTCATACGAATCCAACTTCAATTGCCGGGTGCGCGAGCAGGCATGGCTGATCACGGCCGTGCCCAGGCGCCGGGCATCGCGGGCCGAAACGCGGTTGGCGAAGAACACCCACACATGCGCGCCGTTGCCTGATCTCGAAACTTCCATCGCGGCCGGCACTCCCAGCTCTTCACAAGACTGACTGAAGGCTCGCGCGTCGTCGCGCCACTCGGCCTCGTCAAAATCGACTGCCAGAAAATGGCAGGTGTCATCCTCCAGCAGTGGATAGACGCCGACCGTATGTTTGCCGGCCAAATGGTCGTAGATCACCGCATCGGACAACGGGATCAGCAGCCGGTTGCTGCAATCGCCGCATCTAATGCGTGGCTTTTCACAGATGCCGGCTCGCCATTCGTTGGCGCAGGCGGGGGTGTAGCCTGCTTTTCCTGAGGTCATACTCTCCCATCGAATGGGATAAACATCCGTACGACCGCGAAATCGCCGCCGAAACAGCGCCACCTTCTCAGCGGTAGAAAACCGGGATGGTCCCGGTTCTTGAACCGTAGCCGCGGCAGGTTGCGGCAAACGCCAATCAATGCCGTGGGCTTCGAGTAGTGCGATCAGGCGGGCGTTCTCGGCCTGGAGAGCGGTAAGTGGATCTGGTTTGGGCATGAGGCGTTCTTCATGCCGCCAGCCGTTCGCGGAACCCCTCTCGCTTCGACCAAATAATCGGAGTGATGTCGTAGCTGAGCAGGGCTTCTTTCACGGGATCGCTGACCTTGCGATCACGATCATTGAGGACGGCGAATGCCAAGGAATCGGCTGGCCGAACATCCTTGGTATCTACCCAAGCGAATGCAGCGCTTTGGGCATTGTCTTTGTTGGGGTTGTTGATCACCCGAAGAATCCGCTCCGGCGCACGCCTGGACTTGGGCACGACGAAATCGAACTGGTGGTTATAGCGGCTATGCCCTACGAAGTTCACCTTTGGCGTGTAACGCACATCGGCATCATCCAGCCAGAGCGCCACATCTTCAAAGAAGAAGCTCTCGACATTGGCGCGTGCCACGTAGAACAGATCGTTGACGGCCAGGATTGCCTGCAACAGGCTGTGCTTACGCAGCGCAAAGTTGTCTTCAGTTGCCTTGATCTCCAATGAATCGTCTTTCTGCTGCACGCCGAACCCATTCAGTGTGGAGGCCAGCAGTGCCTTGCGGCGTGGAGTGTCGATTTCGCAGCCTGACTGAGCAAGGTCAGTCAAGGTGTAGCCGTCGTCGGTCAGCATCCATTCATTGCCCTGTTGGCGCAAATAGATCTGGATGTAGTCGTTGTGGCGGTCCAGGTATGGCGTTGTGATCTCCACCCAGCCATTGATCTCTCGCCACGCTGTCTTCGCTTTGAGCCAGTCGTAGTAGTTGCGGATCAGGTCGTCAGTGGTTCTCATGAGAACAGCCCTCTCACAATATTTGGCCGCTCCTCAACGACGCAATAGGTCATGAAGTCGTGCAGCACCTGCCAGGCGTCCTCTGGCTTGCTGAGCATGCCAGAGGGGATTGCCACCGCCCATTTGTCGCCGAATCCTTCTCGGTAGACGTGCAAATGCGGCACGCCGATCTCGGTACCGTCGGGGTTCCGATGCGGTGCGGCGAAGTCGAGTCGAGCCAGTACGACGACCTGTCGGCCGCGCGCTTGGTACCCCGTGGTCAGTGCAATGCGCTTGCGGTTGATGTCCAGCGAGAAGCGTTCGCGCTCATCGCGCGATACCAATGGAACCTCGATGCGCCCGCCCAAGTCGGGAAAGCTGAAAGCATCCGCCGTCGCAGGCTTTTTGGGCATGCGCAATAGGGTTTCGGCATCCGCTTGTGAAAGTGCATCATCGGCCAATGGCTTCTCCCTTGTCTATGTTTTGAATACCTGCTCCAGCGTCGCGGGCAACAGTGTGGCGTTGGCTTTGCGAATGGCCGTGTGTTTGGCCTTGACGGTCAAAGTTTCGGCCAGCAGGCGATCAAAGGCTTTCTGCTCGGACAAGCGGGGCATTGGTACTTCGATGGCCATCAGTTTTTCTAGCCCGAGCGTGCGGTTGCGACCTGCTCCGCCAGGCGATGCCTCGCCGATCTTCAGCAGCCCCTCGTCAGTCAAGAAGTAGTCGCGCAGGAACGCGGCCGTTGTCAGTTCCGGGTTTGCCAGGCACGTAATGAAGCGGTGTGACCCAAAGCGGCCGGAATCGTCAGTTTGCGCGATTGCAATCGCGCCCTCCCATGCTTTCATACGCAGCCCTCCGTATCGTCAACGCGTACGATACGCCGCGCTTCCAACTCCCGCCGTGTTTTATCCAGTTCCTTGGCCAGCAGCTTCTCATCCGGCAACACGGTCTGGTACTCGGCAGCCAGCACCTTGTTGGGCAGGCCTTCCAGCGCGTAGTGCGCCTCGTTGCTGCCTTTGCTCGCACACAGGATCAGGCCCACGGGCGGGTTCTCGCCCGGCTTCATCCAGTGCGCGCGGGCATAGTTCAGATACAGGTGCATTTGTCCGGCATCGGCATGGCTGAACTTGCCGATCTTCAGGTCGATGATCAGCAGGCACTTGAGTCGGCGGTGGAAGAACAGCAGGTCAACGCGGAACCAGGTGTCATCCAGGCGCAGGCGGCGCTGACGGCCGACAAAGGCGAAGTCGTCGCCCAGCTCCAGCAGGAAGTCGGCCAAGTGCTGAATCAGGGCGTCTTCCAGGTCGGACTCGGAATACTCATCCTTGAGGTTGAGAAACTCCAGCACGAAGGGATCTTTGATGGCCTGCTCGGGCGTGATGGCATCACCGGGTTCGGCCACTTCCCCCTTTTCCAGCATCGCCGCCTTGTTGTGCGACAGAGCGGTGCGTTCGTAGAACTGGCTGTTGACCTGGCGGTCAAGCTGGCGCACCGACCAGCCGCAACGCAATGTTTCGGTCTCATAAAACGCCCGCGCCTGCAGGTTCTTGACCGAGAGCAGGCGCACATAGGCCGACCACGGCAGCGGAAAGGCTTGCGCCAGCGCCGCCAGGTCGAAGGATGGCCGAGGCGTGCCGGGTGTCGTACGCGACACCAATTCCGGAGACGTTGTCTGCGAAATCTGGATTAGGGGCAATTTCGCAGACGCTGTCTGCGAAATGTGCTCCGGTGGCCAAGCGAGGTAGAACAGCCGCATTTGTTCGAGATTCCGCTCGGAAAACCCCTTGCCAAATCTTCCGGACAGGTCGATGGATAGACGCTTGAGCAGGGCCTGTCCGTACTCGGCCCGTTCCTTGCCGCCCTGTTCCAATTCGACGATGCGCCGCCCGATTTCCCAATATGAGGCGGTCATCAGCGCATTGACGCTGCGCGCGGCGGCATGGCGCGCCGCTTCCAGCAACGCGACGATGTCGGCATGGACGGCGACATAGGCGGTCTGATGCTTTGGGAGCGGCATGGTGGGTGTTGTCATGCCTGCACCTCGGCGACCAAGGCCTCGATCTCACCCAGCTGGCGCATGACATCTGCCTCGTGGCTGGGCATGGCGCCGATCAGGTCTTTCGGGGCGGCGTGCTCCAGTCCGGCGCGGGCGTGCGGGTTGTTGATGTCCAGGTTGTAACTGGGCCAGTACAGGTTGTCACCTTCGGCCTGGGCCACCTTGGCTGATTGCTCAAGCGCTTGCTGCTCAGCCTTCAAGGTGTGCGGTTGATCTTGCAGCGTTGCCTTGTTGCCCTCCTCCAAACGGGGCGTCACAAATTCGCGGCAGATATCCACTTCGGTGGCCATGCCTTCTCGCATTGACTCCCCTCCCATCGTGTCGTCCCTCAGTCAATCAGGAACTTGAAACTGGTTGCCAGCGCGACAGGCTCGATCTCGCGCACGTTCTTGTTCAACTCGACCAACCCGTAACCCTCCATCATTCGAAGAGAGCGTGACAGGTTGGGCACCTGCCGTCCCGTCATTTCGGCCTGCTCGGTGAACGACTTGGGGCGCCGGTCACGGATAAGGCGAAGCAAAGACTGATTGTCCTCAGACAGCACCGCGGCCATCGAGGGAAACCAGACCGTCGGCGTTTCTTTGCCCGGAGGCGATTTCGTGTCACTGGGACGGCGAATGCCGACGACGCAGCGCTTCATTTCGGGTGTCCTGATCGACTTGGTACAAGTTCTTCATTTTATGAGTGTGGCACAACTGCGGGCAGCTGATGATGAGCGGCTCGACTTTCGGATCGTTCAGCGCGTGGATGGTCGCGCCATCAATCCAGACGCCGCCGTGACGACATGGCGAACCGGGTCTCACACCGTTCGGTACCACGTCAGAGACCGGCTCCACTAGCCGGCTGTAGATTTCTCGATCTACAGACTTTCGCGAGCGAAAGTTCTTGACTGGTCCTGTTCGCCCATCGGTACTTTTGGCGCAGTCTGTCGCGCAGGAACAAGCTGAACGAGTACCTTCTCCAGAGGAGGTCACCCACGTTTCGGGCGCTGATGTCCGAGGTTATCGCCGGTGTCGCTGATGCTATGACCATCGATGCCAAGGACTTCGGTCCCGAGCGGGTCTCGGTAGCACTGCCATGGTCGTTCGGCAGCATGATCTTCTTGCTCAGCCTTCGCGGCACGCCTGAGCGGGTAGCCAGCGCATTGCGTCAGCTAGCGACGCATGACGAAATTAGTGAAAGACCTTTTGCGTCAACGACCTGCTTTTCACTTTGTGCGTCATCCGACACACACGCCTGCTTAGTCATCGAAGGCCAGCCCCGCAAGGGCCTGCCTTTGGCTTTGCTGCCCCGAGAGTCGGCCAGACACCTAATCAGTGGGCGTCGGACCCAGATCGAAGTGCTTCGCCGCCGCGTACGGCTACCGCGGCGGCCGCGCCTTCAGATCCCCCATCTCTTCCTGCATCAGTTGATGCGCATACCGCGAGAACACCGTGACCAGCCGGGTGCGCGTGTGATACGGCGGATACAGCAGCGCCACCGTGACCGGCACCGCCGGGCTGAAGGGCCGGACTTCCACGCCGTTGGCTTCGTATTCCTCGCGTGCGGCCAGCGGGTTGATCAGCGCCACGCCCAGGCCCGCGCCCACCAGCGCGCAGACTGACGAACCCAATCCGGCCTCGGCCACCGTGTGGCGTTCGACCTTGGCGGACTTGAAGACGGCGTCGATCTTTTCGCGCAGCGGCGTGCCGCTGGGAAAGGCGATGAAGGGCTCGCCCGCGAAGTCGGCGGGCTTGAGCTTTTTCAGTTTGGTCAGGCGGTGTCCGCGCGGCAGCACGGCCACGCAGCTCATCGTGAGGACGGGTTCGACCTGGATGCCGGGGGTTTCGCCCGACAGCATGGCCAGGCCGGTGTCGCAGAAGCCCGAACTGATCCAGTTGTGGACCGTGCTGGCGTTGCCCGAGTGGATCGCCACCATGACTTCCGGGTACTCGGTCTTGAAGGCAGCCACGATGCGCGCCAAGAGGCCGCCCGCCAGGCGCGGCATGGCGGCCACGCTCAGTCGGCTGGCGCTGAACGAGCGGATGCTGGCCGCCGCCGACTCGAGGCCGGCCAGGCCGATGAAGGTCTTTTCCACCTCCTGAAAGAAGCGCGACCCGTCCTGGGTTGGACTGAGCCGGCTGCCGTTGCGGTCGAAGAGAGGAAACTGGGTGATGGCTTCCAATTGCGCAATTAAGCGGCTAACGTGCGGCTGCGAGGTATGCACTCGACGGGCTGCTGCCGTCATGGAACCGGTCATCATGACGGCGCGGAACGCCTCGATGTGTCGCAAGCCCATCCGGGGAATGGCCATGTCAAATCCGTATAGAGGAATACTTGATTGGAACTGGATAAAACCATACTGCTAGTTGATACTTTTTGCCAGCCGCGGGGCTCATCGCGGGACGCGGCGGTCACCAGCAAGCCTGGATCCGCCGATCGTGAACATAAACACGCGCCGCACGCACGGCGCCAAGGGAATCAGATGAAAGCACTTGCCGCGATCTCCGTCGCCGCCACCCTTCTGGGCAGCGCCGCGACGGCTCATGCCGAAGGTCCCAGCCGTCTGGACAAGATCCGGGAAACCGGCGTCATCACGCTCGGCCACCCCGAGACGTCGGTGCCGTTCGCGTACCTGGACGGCAATCAGAAGCCCATTGGCTACACGGTCGAGATCTGCCAGGAAGTCGCCAAGTACGTGCAAGCGGCGCTGAAGCTGCCCAAGCTGGAAGTGCGCTACAACCCGACGACGTCGGCCACGCGCATCCCGCTGCTGGCCAACGGCACGATCGATCTGGAATGCGGCAACACCACCAACAACGAAGCGCGCCACAAGCTGGTGTCGTTCGCGCCCACGACCTTCGTGGCGCAAGTGGTGCTGGTGGCGCGCAAGGACGGCGGCGTGGACCCCAATGACCTGTCCTCGTTCCGCGGCAAGACCATCGCGGCGCAGGCCGGCGGCCAGACGTTCAAGCTGATCTCGCAACTGAATGCGCAGGGCAACCTGGGCATTTCGATGGCGCCCACCAAGGACACCGCCGAAACCATCCTGATGGTGGAATCGGGCCGCGCGGCCGGTTCGGCCAACGACGACGGCATCGCCTATGGCGCGGTCGCGTCGTCCAAGAACCCGGATGCGTTCGTGATCGGCAAAAAGGGCCTGGAAATGGCGCCCTACGGCATCATGGAGCCCAAGGATGATCCGAAGTTCAAGAAGGTCGTTGACGACGCCGTGATCGATCTCATGAAGACCGGCAAGGTCGCCGCGCTGTACGACAAGTACTTCAATTCGCCGATCCCGCCCAAGCAGATCAACCTGAAGTACCCCATGAGCGACGCGCTCAAGCGCGCGTTGGCCAACCCCACCGACTCCGGCGATCCCAAAGCCTACGAGTAAGCAGCATGCCGCGGGGCGCAGCGCGCGCCCGCGGCGCATGAAGGGGCAAGGACGCCGGCAGCGACCGGCGCCGCGATCAAGGGCGAGGGCATGAATTACAACTGGAGTTGGAGCGTCTTCCTGGAGATGTCGCCGGACGGCGTGCATACGTTCCTGGAGACGATCCTGATCGGCGTGGGCTGGACGCTTGCGCTGGCGTTGACGGCGTGGGTGTTTTCGCTGCTGCTGGGATCCTGGCTGGGCGTGATGCGCACGGTGCAGTCCCGTCTGATGAACGCCATCGGCGCCACCTACGTGGAATTGTTTCGCAATATCCCGCTGCTGGTGCAGATGTTCCTGTGGTATTTCGTGCTGCCCGAATTGCTGCCGCATGCATGGGGCCTGGCGATGAAGCAGATGCCCCAGCCGTGGGGGCAGTTCGTGCCCGCGGTGCTGTGCCTGGGTTTTTACGGGTCGGCGCGCGTGGCCGAGCAATTGCGCGCCGGCATCCAGTCGCTGCCGCGCGGCCAGTTTCAGGCGGGGACCGCCCTGGGGCTGACCGAGGCGCAGGTCTATCGCCACATCATCCTGCCGGAGGCCTATCGCATCGTGCTGCCGCCGCTGACCTCGGAGTTCATGGGCACGATCAAGTATTCGTCGGTGGCGCTGACCATCGGCCTGTTGGAGCTCACCGGACAGGCGCGCTCGATGGCGGAGTTCAGCTTTCACATCTTCGAGGCGTTTTCGGCCGCGACCGTGATCTACCTGATTCTGAACGGCATCGTCGTGCTGGGGATGCGCACGCTCGAGCGCCGCGTGGCGGTGCCCGGCCTGATCGGTGCGTCGGCAAAGTCGCCTGCGGGATTGGGGCGCTAGCATGGGCAAGTTCGATTTCGATGTGATCTGGGGCGCGCTGCCGTACCTGTTCCAGACCGGCATGACGTTCACGCTGACCCTGACCGTGCTGGCGGCGGTGATGGGGCTGGCGCTGGGCACGCTTCTGGCGATGATGCGGCTGTCGCGCTACAAGATCCTGTCGGTGCCGGCGGGCATCTACGTGAACGTGATGCGGTCCATCCCGCTTCTTTTGGTGATCTTCTGGTTCTACTTCCTGATGCCGTACATCGCGGCATGGGTCGTGGGATCGCCCACGCCGCTGCGCGTGGGGGCGTTCAATTCGGCGGTGATCACGTTCACGCTGTTCGAGGCCGCGTACTTCTGCGAGATCATGCGCGCCGGCATCCAGTCCATTGCACGCGGCCAGGTGTCGGCCAGCATGGCGCTGGGCCTGAACCACTGGCAGGGCATGCGGTATGTGGTGCTGCCGCAGGCGCTGCGCAACATGGTGCCGGCGCTGCTCACGCGCGTCATCATCCTGTTTCAGGACACCTCGCTGGTCTACGTGCTGTCGCTGACCGACTTCCTGGGCGCGGCGTCCAAGATCGGCCAGCGCGACGGACGGCTGGTCGAACTCTATCTCTTCGTGGCGGTGGTGTATTTCGTGATTTGCTTCACGGCATCGCGTCTGGTCAAGCATCTGGAAAAGCGCACGCGCGTGCTGCGCTGAGTCGTCCAGGTTATCCACAGGTTCAACGATGCAACTCTCTTCCAATCCTCCGATGATCGAGATCCGCCAGGTCAGCAAGTGGTACGGCGACTTTCAGGTGCTGGACGAATGCTCGACCACGGTGCGCCGCGGCGAGGTCGTGGTGGTGTGCGGTCCGTCGGGCTCGGGCAAGTCGACGCTCATCAAGACCGTGAACGCGCTCGAGCCCTTCCAGAAGGGCGAGATCGTGGTTAACGGCGTGTCCGTGGGCGACCCGCGCACCAACCTGCCCAAGCTGCGCGCCGTGGCCGGCATGGTGTTCCAGCACTTCGAGCTGTTCCCGCACCTGTCGGTAACCGAAAACCTGTGCCTGGGCCAGATCAAGGTGCTCAAGCGCGGCAAGGACGAAGCGCGCCAGCGTGCGCTTGCCCTGCTCGAGCGCGTGGGCCTGTCGGCGCACAAGGACAAGCATCCTGGCGAACTGTCAGGCGGCCAGCAGCAGCGCGTGGCGATTGCGCGCGCGCTGTCGATGGACCCGGTCGTGATGCTGTTTGACGAACCCACGTCGGCGCTGGACCCGGAGATGGTCAACGAGGTGCTGGACGTGATGACCGACCTGGCGGGCGAAGGCATGACCATGATGGTGGTGACCCACGAGATGGGATTCGCGCGCCGCGTCGCCGACCGTGTGATCTTCATGGACGGCGGCAAGATCGTCGAGGACTGCCAGAAGGAGCAGTTCTTCGGCAACGTCGAGGAACGTGCCCCGCGCACGCGCCAGTTTCTTTCCAAAATTCTGCAGCACTGAACGCCATGACCCAGCGGACACCCGCCGAACCTCCCCCACCGCCCGTCGACCTGCGCAGCGACACGG
This sequence comes from Achromobacter sp. JD417, assembly GCF_041879325.1. Lineage (NCBI taxonomy): Bacteria > Pseudomonadati > Pseudomonadota > Betaproteobacteria > Burkholderiales > Alcaligenaceae > Achromobacter > Achromobacter sp. JD417. The sequence continues at coordinate 16,380 of NZ_CP087159.1, forward strand.
TCACCCACCCGACCGCGGCCATGTACGAGCGGATGCGCACCGCCCCCATCGGCGACGACGGCCTGGACGGTGACCCCACCGTGCGCGAGCTGGAAGCCTGTGTGGCGGCCAGCCTGGGCAAGGAAGCGGGCCTGTTCGTGCCGAGCTGCACGATGGCCAACCTGCTGGCCGTGCTGGCGCAGACGCAGCGTAGCGAGCAGGTGGCGCTGGAATCGACCGCCCACATGTACACGTCCGAACGCGGCGCGGCCACGTTCACGGGACTGTTCTATCAAGGCGTTCCGGGCACCGCGGGCGCGATGGACCTGAACCGCCTGGAGGACGCCCTGCTGACCGGCGGGCATCGGCTCCAGACCGCGCTGGTGGCGATGGAGACGTCCCACAACAACGCGGGCGGCACCGTGCTGCCGCTGGACCACATGCAGGCTGTGTACGGCATGGCGCGCGCGGGCGGCGTGCCGGTGCACCTGGACGGGGCGCGGCTGTTCAACGCGGCCGTGGCGCTGGGCGTGCCGGCCAGCGAGATCACCCGCCACACCGATACGGTGTCGCTGTGCCTGTCCAAGGGCCTGAGCGCGCCGGTGGGCGCGGTGCTGGCCGGCAGCCAGGCGGTGGTGGCCAAGGCGCGCTCGCTGCGCCGCATGCTGGGCGGCACGCAGCGCCAATCCGGCATCATGGCCGCCGCGGGCCTGGAGGGCGTGCAGCACATGAGCGGCCGGCTGGCCGAAGACCACGTGCGGGCGCGCCGCCTGAGCGACGGCATCAACAAACTGGCCCCGGCGCTGACGGCCACGGTGCCGCAAACCAACATCGTGCAGGTCGAGACCGCGGATACCGGCATGACCAACGCGCAGTGGGTCTCGGCCCTGCAGGCGCAAGGTGTGCTGACGCGCCCCTGGGGCCGCACGCGGCTGCGTTGCGTCACGCATCGGCATATCGGCGATGCCGATATCGATGCGGCCGTCCAGGCGTTTGCTGCGGTGCTGGACGCGCGCTGATTCAGCCGGCTTTGGGGTGGGCGATGCGATAATGCCCCGCATGTCCACCCCCACTCATCTTTCCCGAAAAGACTATTTCTGCGCCCTTGCGGTGGTGGTCATCTGGGGCCTGAATTTCGTCGTCATGAAGGTCGGCATGCGGGGCCTGTCTCCCATGATGCTGGGCGCGTTGCGATTCGCGCTGGCGGCCTTCCCCCTGATCCTTTTCGTGCGCATGCCGCGGCTGCCGTGGCACTGGGTCGCGGCCTATGGGCTGGTCCAGGGGCTGGGCCAGTTTGGCCTGCTGTTTACGGCGTTGAACTTCGGCATGCCCGCCGGCATGGCCTCGCTCGTCATCCAGACCCAGGCGTTCTTCACGCTGCTGCTGGCCGCGCCGGTCCTGCATGAACGGGCGCGCCGGCATCACTGGTTCGGTCTTGGCGTGGCGGCGATGGGTCTGGCCGTCATTGCCGGGGGGCGCGGCGAAGGGCCCGGGCAGATGACGATGCTGGGCTTTGTGCTGACGCTTGGCGCCGCGTTCATGTGGGCGGTGTCGAACATGATCGTGCGGCTGGCCAGCCGCAAGGCGCCCGGCTACGACCCCTTCGCATTCATTGCCTGGAGCAGCGCCGCGCCGGTGCTGCCCTTCCTGGCGCTGGCCGTGCTGATCGACGGCTGGGAGCCGGTGGTGGGCATGGTGACCGGCATCGGCTGGGGCGAGGCGCTGTCGGTGCTGTACCTGGCGGTGTTGGCGACCCTGCTGGCCTACACGTTGTGGACGCAGCTGCTGTCGCGCCACCCCGCCGCAAAGGTTGCGCCGTTCTCGCTGCTGGTGCCGGTGGTGGGACTGTGGGCCGCGTCCATGGCCTTCGGCGAGCGCCTGCAACCGCTGCAATGGTTGGGCGCCGCCTGCGTGCTGGCCGGTCTGGTCATCAACCAGGTTGGCGGACGCTGGATGCGCTCGCGCTGACGCCGTCAGCCCTTGCGGCGTGGCCGCCTCATCCGGCCGGATTACATCGTGCCGGCTAGGGCGGCGCTGTTCAAAGTTGTTCGAAGCGGATGTAACGCTTATCGGTGTACTCCCGTCGCGTGATGATTTCCTGCACGGATGCGCCGGGCGGACCGCGCCGCAGCCATTCCAGCATATGGTCCACCTGGTCGGGCGTGCCCTGAACCAGCGCCTCGACCGTCCCGTCCAGCATGTTTTGCACCCAACCCTTCGCGCCCAGCATGTGGGCGCGCCGCACCGTCGCGTGACGGTAGCCCACGCCTTGGACCGTGCCGCTGACGGTGACGTGGACGGTTTCGATATGGGAATCGGCCTTAGGGTCTTGCATGGTTTTTCCTTCGGATGATGCGCCGCCACGCACGAGATACGTAGGCGGAATCGGCTACAGCGGATGGTCTATAGGCCCGGCGGGCTTCGAAGCGATACGTTAGAGCACATGTCAAAACGTGCCAGCTTAGAAATACCCATTACCGAGAGCTTGGAGAAGCCATTATGGAAGAGACCAGTTTGTTGTCGGATGCCGAGACAGCGCGCTACAGGGATCAGGGCTACCTGGCCTTGAAGGACATGTGCCCTCAGGATGAGGTCGGCTACATCCGCAGGACGCTGCTGGACTTGTTCGCGAACAAGACGGGTTACAACGAGGGCGCGCAGTATGACTTCGTCAGCCGCGACGACCCGACCAAGCCCGCCAAGTTTCCCAGTCTGCATGATCCGCGCCATTATGCCCCGGGCCTGTTGAAGACGGTTTACCACGAACGCACGCTGGAACTGGCGCGGCAGCTGCTGGGCCCGCAGGCGGCGCTCTATGGCGAGCACGCGTTGCTCAAGCCGGGTCCGCACGGACCAGAGACGCCGTGGCATCAAGACGAAGCGTTCCGTTCGCCGGACTTCGTCTACAACGAATTGAGCATCTGGCTGGCGCTGCAGCCGGCCACCATCGAGAACGGCTGCATGCAGTTCCTGCCGGGTTCGAACAAATGGGACGTGCTGGAGCACCGTTCGCCGGGAGGCGACAAGAGCCTGCATCCGCTGGAATGCTGCGGCGATTTTCCGCGTGAACAAGCCGTGGCCGAACCGCTCGATCCGGGCGGCATCACGGTGCACGATGCGCGCACGCTGCACTTCACGGGGCCCAATACGTCGCAGACGCCGCGGCTGGCGTACATCCTGATCTACAACACGCCGCCGGTCTATAAGCCGGGGCGCCGCGAATTCCCATGGCTGGAGGGCCGCTGGACCGACAGCCAGACGCGCAAGAAGCAATGGCACAAGCGCGGCGGGCTGGCGGTGGACGTGATGCGCCGGTTGCCAGGCGCGCGGCTGACCAGCCCGCGCTGGGTCGCATGGGCGACCATCCGCGCGGTCACCAAGGTGTGGCCGCGCTAAGGCTGGGCGTGCAGGGACCGTAGAGTCTTTGCGCAGGGGGGCGAACGGGGCCGGCAAGCGACGCTTGCCGGCCTCGGCGCGTATACTGGGCGGCGCTGGCGCCCCCCTATCACTCCACAGACACCCCATGACCGCTAACCTTTCTACGATCACCTGCATCGAAGATTTGCGCGTCGTCGCGCAGAAGCGCGTGCCGCGCATGTTCTATGACTACGCCGATTCCGGCGCCTGGACAGAAGGCACCTACCGCGCGAATGAAAGCGACTTTCACAAGATCAAGCTGCGCCAGCGCGTGGCGGTGAACATGGAAGGCCGGTCGCTGCGCACCACGATGGTGGGCCAGGATGTGGTGATGCCGCTGGCGATTTCCCCCACCGGCCTGACCGGCATGCAGCACGCCGACGGCGAGATCCTGGCTGCCAAGGCCGCCGCCGATTTCGGCGTGCCCTTCACGCTGTCCACGATGAGCATCTGCTCGCTGGAAGACGTGGCGCAGGCCACCGGCAAACCGTTCTGGTTCCAGCTGTACGTGATGCGCGACCGCGAATTCGTCGGCAACCTGATCGACCGCGCCAAGGCCGCCGGCTGCTCGGCGCTGGTGCTGACGCTGGACCTGCAGATCCTGGGCCAGCGCCACAAGGACATCAAGAACGGCCTGTCGACGCCGCCCAAGCCCACGCTGCGCAACCTCATCAACCTGGCGACCAAGCCGCGCTGGTGCATGGGCATGCTGGGTACCAAGCGCCGCACCTTCGGCAACATCGTCGGCCACGCCAAGGGCGTGAGCGACCTGTCGTCGCTGTCGTCGTGGACGGCCGAGCAATTCGATCCGCGCCTGAGCTGGGACGACGTGGAATGGATCAAGCAGCGTTGGGGCGGCAAGCTCATCATCAAGGGCATTCTTGACGTCGAAGACGCGCAGCTCGCCGCCAACAGCGGCGCCGACGCGCTCATCGTCAGCAATCACGGCGGACGCCAGCTGGACGGCGCCATGTCGTCCATCGCGGCCTTGCCTGCCATTGCCGATGCCGTGGGTTCGAAGATCGAGGTGTGGATGGACGGCGGCATCCGCTCCGGCCAGGACATCCTGAAGGCCGTGGCGCTGGGCGCGCGCGGCACGATGATCGGCCGCGCCTTCCTGTATGGCCTGGGCGCGTATGGCCAGGCCGGCGTGACCCGCGTGCTTGAGATCCTGTACAAGGAAATGGACACGACGATGGCGCTGTGCGGCCGCCGCACGATCGAGCCGGGCGACCGCAGCATCCTGCTGCCGGGCACGTACCCGACCTGATTGCAGACGCGCGTGACAACAACCCGGACTGCCAGCGTGTCCGGGTTTTTTTATGCGCCGATGCCGGCGCTGGCTACGCCCCGTTGCCGGTGCCCAGAAACTGGCTGGGCCGGCGCAGCGCCGGATCGAAGGGATTGATCTGCGCCCCTACCGCGTCGGCCTCGCGCCGCAGCATTTCCACGATCAGCGGCAGGCGTTCATCGCTGATGCGTTCGATGGGCGCGGCCACGCTCAGCGCGGCGACCGTGACGCCGTTGGGGTCATAGACCGGCACGGCCAGCCCGGCGATATTGGGAAACACGCCCTGCCCCTGGCTGCGCGCGTAGCGTAGTTCCAGGCATTCCTTGATGCGCACGCGCATCGAGATCTCGTCCACGAAGCCCAGATGATGCAGGCGCGGAATGTTGAAGCGCATGACCTCTTCGCGCTCGGCCTCGGGCAAGCTGGCCAGCAGCACCAGGCCGCCCTGTCCCATGCCCAGCGGCACGCGCCCGCCGATGTCGCCCGTGTGCGAGCGCACCGGAAATGCGCCATCCACGCGGTCGACGCAGACGGCGTCAAAGCCGCTGCGCACCAGCAGAAAAATGGTGTCATTGAGCATGCCGGACAGCCGCAGCATGGCGGGACGGTACAGGGTGCGCAGGCTGGACTGGTGGGTGCCGGCGGCCGCGGCCAGCGAAAAGAAGGCGACGCTGAGCTGATACCCCTTGCTTTGCGCCGGCTGCTCCACCACGCCCTCCTGCATGAGCCCTTGCAGCACCCGATGCACCGTGGCCTGCGCCTGTCCCGTGCGGGCGGCGATATCCGTCAGGCGCAGCTTTTCGCCCTTGGCGTCGGCCAGCACGCGCAGCACCGCAAACGCCCGCTGCAGCACGCCCTGGCCTGCGGAATCCTCCGAAGCTTCTGATTTCTTCATTCTTCAGTTCCGATAATCAAAATAGTCAGATGCGTTTTTATCAAGAAATTCAGTCTAACGGAATTATTAGATAAAAAATTCGATTCTTCGGAAAACCCTAATTGCCCTGCATTTTTTCGGCTCCTAGACTGCCCCCATCGATCAAGCAGCTGGGGTGAAGTCAAATCCCCCGGCGGCGTAAGGCCCGGATGGGTCACGGGGTGTGGAACATGGCATTTCTGCGGCTGGACAACGTCTCCAAGAACTATGGCGACCTGCGTGTCGTCTCGGACCTGAACCTGTCGGTCGACAAGGGCGAGTTCGTCTCGCTGCTTGGCCCCTCCGGTTGCGGCAAGACCACCACGCTGCAGATGATTGCCGGCTTTGCCGACGTGACCTGCGGCACCATCACGCTGGACGGGCGCGACATCACGCACGCCAAGCCCAACACACGCGGCCTGGGCATCGTCTTCCAGAGCTACGCGCTGTTCCCGCACCTGACCGTGACCGACAACGTCGCCTTCGGCCTGAAGATGCGCAAGGTCGAACGCGCCGAGCGCCAGGACCGCGTGCGCGAGGCGCTGGCGCTGGTCAAGCTGGACAAGCATGCGGACCGGTTCCCGCGCGAACTGTCGGGCGGCCAGCGGCAACGCGTGGCGCTGGCGCGCGCGCTGGTGATCCGCCCGCCCGTGTTGCTGCTGGACGAGCCGCTGTCCAACCTGGATGCCAAGCTGCGCGAGGACATGCAGTTCGAACTGCGCAGCATCCAGCGCAAGATCGGCACCACGACCGTCATGGTCACGCACGATCAGGCCGAAGCCCTGTCCATCAGCGATCGCGTCGTGGTCATGCAGGATGGCCGCGCCACGCAGGTGGACGCGCCCTATCGCATGTACGAGCACCCGCAAACCGAGTTCATCTCGCGCTTCGTGGGCAAGACCAATCTGCTCGCCGGGCGCGTGACGCGCTGCGGCGCGCAGGCAGAAGTCCAGACCGGCGCGTTGAGTCTCCTGGTCGACGGCGAAGGCCTGCGCCACGGCGACAGCGTGCAGTTGTCGCTGCGGCCCGAAAAGCTGGTGCCCGTGCCGTCCGGGCAAGGCAAGCTTGCCTGTGTGGTCAACACGCGCTACTTCCTGGGCAGCCAGTGGATGTACGACCTGGATTCGCCCGTGGGGGCGCTGACCATCCTGACGCCCAACGACGGCCGCCGTCCGCACGACGACGGCGAAGCCATCGGGCTGGACTGGGCGGACGGCGTGCTGCGCGTGCTGCGCGCGCCCGCCGCGGCGGTGGCGGCGGACTGACATGGCGACGCTCACGCAACGCGGCGCTGCCGCCAACCTGCCCAAGCCGCGCAACGACGGCCTGCTCGCCATCCTGGGATCGATCCCGCTGGCGCTCGTGTTCCTGACGCTGGTGCTCACGCCGCTGGCGCTGACGTTCGCCTTGTCCTTCCGGCCGTTCGATTACGCTGCGGGCATCCAGCCAGGTCACACGTTCGAGCACTACCTGGCCGTCGTCACGGACAGCTATTTCATCGAGATCTTCTGGCGCACCTTCTGGATCGCCGGCGTCACCACGCTGATCTGCGTGCTGATCGGCGCGCCCGAAGCCTACATCCTCTCGCGCATGGGCAAGCCCTGGCGCTCGATCTTCCTTCTGGTGGTGCTGTCGCCGCTGCTGATCTCGCTGGTGGTGCGCGCGTTCGGCTGGAGCATGCTGCTGGGCCCGGGCGGACCGCTGGGCAAGGCGGCCGCCGCGTTAGGGCTGGGAACGCTGCTGTACACGCCCACCGCCGTGATCATCGGCCTGGTGCACGTCATGCTGCCCTTCATGGTGATCCCCGTCTGGACGTCGCTGCAGAAGCTGGATTCCACCGTCGAGCATGCGGCGCTGTCGCTGAACGCCTCGCGCTTTCAGACGCTCACGCGCATCGTGCTGCCGCAGGCCATGCCGGGCATCCTGTCGGGCAGCCTCATCGTCTTCGGCCTGTCGGCCAGCTCGTTTGCGATTCCGGCGCTGCTGGGCGGACGTCGCCTGAAGATGGTGGCCACCGTCGTGTACGACGAATTCCTGACCGAGCTGAACTGGCCGCTGGGCGCGGCCATCGCGATCGTGCTGCTGATCGTGAACGTGATCGTCATGATGGCGTACAACCGCGTCGTCGAACGCTCTTACCGCCGCAGCCTGGGCTGAGCCGCGCAAGGAATCGAACATGCAGAAGAACGGTCCTTTCGCGCTGGCGTTCAACTTCCTGGTGGTGGCTTTCGTGCTGGCGCCGCTGGTCATCGTGTGCCTGGTGGCGTTCACGCCGGACTCGACGCTTACCGTGCCCACCACAAGTTTCTCGCTGCGCTGGTTTTACGCGGTATTCGAGCATCCCAACTTCATGCAGGCGTTCAAGAACAGCCTGTGGCTGGCGTTCCTGTCGGCCAGCATTGCCGTGTGCCTGGCCGTGCCCGCGGCCATCGCCATCACGCGCTACCGCTTTCCGGGGCGCGACGTGCTCAACGGCCTGTTCCTGTCGCCGCTCATGATCCCGCACCTGGTGCTGGGCGTGGCGCTGTTGCGTTTCTTCGCGCTGATGGGCATGGCCGGCAGTTTTCCGTGGCTGGTCGCCAGCCACGTGGTCGTCATCACGCCTTACGTGATGCGCCTGGTGATCGGCGCGCTGGTCGGCTTTGACCGGTCCATCGAGCACGCCGCGCTGTCGCTGGGCGCCAGCCGCGCCACGGTGTTCTTTACGGTGACCCTGCCGCTCATCATTCCCGGGGTATCCGGCGGCTGGCTGCTGGCATTCATCAACAGCTTCGACGAACTGACCATGTCGGTGTTCATCACGGCGCCGTCGACCATCACGCTGCCCGTGCGCATGTACATGTACGCCACCGAATCCATCGATCCCATGATGGCCGCCGTGTCCGCGCTGGTGATCGCGCTGACGGCCGTGACCATGCTGCTGCTGGACCGGGTGTACGGACTGGACCGCGTCCTGGTGGGCCAGAAATGAAATCGCTGCCGACAGCCGCAAAGGAGCCGCGCGCGCCATGGCAATCCTGAAACGCCTGGCCGAAACCGGCCGGCCCGCGTTGACCTTCACGTTCGACGGACAGCCCTGCACGGCGCTTGCCGGCGACACGGTCCTGACCGCCGTCCTGACGCAGGGCGAGCGCCTGCGCGTCTCGGAATTCGGGGGCGGGCCGCGCGCCGGCTTCTGCATGATGGGCGCCTGCCAGGACTGCTGGGTGCAGCTTGAAAACGGCGAGCGCGTGCGCGCCTGTTCCACGTATATCGAGCCCGGCATGCGGCTGCAGAGCGCCGCGCTGGCGCCGGCAGCCGCGCCCGGCACGCTGTCGGCCGCCGCCTGGCCCGAGGACGACACGCCATGACCGCCGTGATGCCCGTGATCGTCGGTGCGGGGCCGGCCGGCATCCGCGCGGCCCAGACGCTGGCCGCGCAAGGCCTGCGGCCCGTGATCCTGGACGAAGGCCTGCGGCCCGGCGGCCAGATCTACCGGCAGCCGCCGCCCGGCTTCTCGCGGCCCAAATCCGCACTGTACGGCTTCGAACACCGCAAGGCCGACGCCGTGCACCGGACCATGCAGGCGTTGCAGGGCAGCGTGGAATACCGCCCCGGCTGTCTCGTCTGGAACGCCGAAGGCAGAACGCTGGACGTGCTGCGCGACGGCGTCAGCACCACTGTGCCCTACACCCACCTCATCCTTGCCACCGGGGCCACCGACCGCGTGCTGCCGTTTCCCGGCTGGCTGACGCCCGGCGTCTACACGCTGGGCGGATCGCAGGTGGCGCTCAAGCACCAGGGATGCGGCATCGGTTCGCGCGTCGCGTTCATGGGCACCGGCCCCCTGCTGTATCTGGTGGCCTATCAGTACGCCAAGGCGGGCGCGCAAGTCGCAGCCGTCCTGGACACGTCCCGCTTTGCCGACCGCGCCGCCGCGCTGCCCGGCATGCTGCGTGCGTCCGCGCTGCTGGCCAAGGGCCTTTACTACATGGCGTGGCTGCGCGCGCACGGCGTTCCGTTGCGCAGCGGCGTGCGGCCCGTGGCCGTTGCGGGCACAGACCGCGTCACGGGCCTGTCCTACCGGCAGGGTGCACGCACCCATACGGTCGATTGCGATGCGGTCGGCTTTGGCCTGTCGCTGCGGCCCGAAACCCAGCTTGCCAGCCTGATCGGCTGCGACTTTGAATTCAACGAACGTGACCGCAACTGGCTCCCGCGGCGCGACGCCGCCGGCCGCAGCAGCGTGGCGGGCGTCTACGTCGCCGGCGATGGCGCAGGCATCGGCGGCGCAGACGCCGCCGAACTGGCGGGCGAACGCGCGGCGCTGGCGCTGCTTGAAGACACCGGGTATCCGCACAACGCGCGACGCGCGCGCATGCTGGAATCGCAACTGGCGGCCAACGGCCGCGTGCGCGACGCGCTGGAACGCGCCTTCCCGTTTCCCGAGGACTGGGCCGCTGGCATCGCCGACGACACCGTCGTCTGCCGCTGCGAGGAAGTCACCGCCGGCACCATCCGCCAGGCCGTGCACGAGAACGGCGTGCGGGAGATGAATCGCCTGAAAGCGCTGACGCGCGTGGGCATGGGCCGTTGCCAGGGCCGCATGTGCGGCGTTGCCGGCGCGGAAGTCCTGGCCCACGCCGTGGGCTGCGCGCCGCGCGCCGTGGGCCGGCTGCGCAATCAGCCGCCGGTCAAACCCATCCCGGTCAACGTCGTGTGCCTGGAACGGCCCGCGAAAAGGGCCGCATGATGGAGGCCGCATGATGGAACGCATCGACACCGAAGTCGTGATCATTGGCGGCGGCATCGTCGGCGGCAGCGCCGCGCTGTTCCTGCGCCGCCAGGGCGTGCCCGTGGTGCTGCTGGACGCGGCGCTGTGCGGCGCCAAGGCCAGCGGCGTCAACTACGGCGGCGTGCGGCGGCAGGGCCGCGGCGTTGAGCAGCTGCCGCTCGCGCGGCGCGCGCATGAGCTGTGGGGCAAGCTGCCCGAGCTGATCGGCATCGACGGCGAGTATGTGCGCTCCGGACATTTGAAGCTTGCCTGCAGCGACGCCGACCTGGCGCTGCTGCAGGCCTATCGCGACAGCACGCGCGGCTTTGGCATGGATCTTCAAATCCTGGACCGCCGCGCGCTGGCGCGGCGCTTCGGCTGGCTGGGCCAGGGCGTGGTGGGCGGCTCGTTCTGCCCGCAGGACGGCCACGCCAACCCTCGGCTCGTGTCCCCGGCGTTCGGGCGTGCCGCGGCCGCGCTGGGCGCCGACGTGCGCGAAGGCGTGCGCGTCACATCAGCCACGCACGACGGCACGCGTTTCATCGTGCGCGCCGGCGACACGCTTGAAGTGCGCGCGCGCGTGCTGCTCAATTGCGCGGGCGCCTGGGCCGGCCGCTTCGCCGAAGGCTTTGGCGAACCCGTGCCCGAAACCTCCATTCATCCCCTCATGATGGTGACCGAACCCCTACCGCTGTTCATGAACGTCAGCCTGGGCATGCAGGGCGGCGGCATCTACGCGCGCCAGGTCGCGCGCGGCAACTGCGTCATCGGCGGCGGGCGCGGCGTCTCGGCAGACCCCGACCATGCACGCCCGGGGCGCGACAACCTAGGCGCGCTGATGGCCAATGCGGCAACGCTGCTGCCTGTGCTGCGCGGCGCGCAGGTCATCCGCTTCTGGACGGGGGTGGAAGGCAACATGCCCGACCACAATCCCGTGCTCGGACCCAGCGCCATCGTGCCCGGTCTCTTTCATGCCTTCGGCCTGTCCGGCGCGGGCTTTCAGATCGGCCCGGCCGTCGGCGAAGTCCTGTCCGAACTGGTCGTGCACGGCCGATCCTCCATTCCCATCAATGCCTTCCGCATTGAACGGTACGCGCCCGCCGCTCACGGCGCCGCGGCCCGGCCTGAGAGTCTTCGTGAGCAAACGCTGGAGTCACCATGATGCACAAGAAACAGGGCGCGCAGCGCCTGACCAAGGGGAAGCGCCTGCTGGGCGCGGCGGTGCTGGCATTGCTGTCCGCCGGCGCAATGGCGCAGCAAAAGACGTTGTACGTCGGCATGAACGGCGGCGACATGGAACGCGCCTTCACGCAGCACGTGTTCCCCGACTTCGAGAAGGCCAACAACGTCAAGATCGTCGTCGTGCCCGGCACCTCGACCGACGTGCTGGCCAAGGCGCAGGCCTACAAGGACAACCCGCAGATGCACGTCATGTTCCTGGATGACGGCATCATGGCCCGAGCGATCTCGATGGGCCTGTGCGAACAGCTCAACGACGACCCCGTCCTGAAAGAGCTGTATCCCACCGCCCTGATGAAAGACCGCATGGCCGCCGGCATCGACATCGGCATGACCGGCCTGGGCTACAACACCCGCCTCTTCCAGAAGAACGGCTGGACGCCGCCGACCTCGTGGCTGGACCTGGCCGATCCCAAGTACAAGGGCAAGGTCGTCTTCCAGTCTGCTTCCGGCAGCACCTTCGGCCTGCATGGCTTCCTGATGTTCAACCGTATCGAAGGCGGCAACGACCAGAACTACGAGCCCGGCTTCAAGAAGTGGCCCTCCACCATCGGCCCCAACGTGCTCGAGTACATCCCCAACTCTGCCAAGCTGGCCGAGATGATCCAGTCCGACGAGGCCGCCATCTTCCCGCTCACCCCCACCGCCATCGCCCGCCTGAAAAAGCGCGACATCCCGGTGGAATACGCCCAGCCCAAGGAAGGCTCCGTCATCCTCATGGTCGGCGAATGCGTCATCGCCAAGAACAGCGAACCCGAACTCGCGCAAAAGCTCGCGCTGTACCTCTTGTCCGCCAAGGCCCAGGCCAAGGCGCTGGAAATGGGCGGCCACTTCCCGTCCAACAAGAACGTCCAGGCGTCCGCCGACAACGCCGAGACGCTCAAGCGCTTCCAAGGCTACATGGCCAACGCTAAGATCCTGGACTGGGACCAGATCAACGCGGCCCGGCCCGCCTTCAACGCCCGCTGGAACCGCACGGTCGAACGTTGAGGCCAACGCGCGGCGTCCTGTGGGCAACCCGCAGGTGCGCCGCGCCGGCCTTCCAGCAGCAAGGACACGCATGCGCCTCATCATCAATTCCGGCGGCCCTCAGGCGACAGAAGAATGGCGCGCGCATTTCCGCGCGCTCGCGCCGGAACTGGACGTTGCCGGCTGGCACGAAGACCCCGACCCCGCCACCATCGACTACGCCCTCGTCTGGGCCCCCGACGCCGGCCGCCTGGCCACCTTCCCCAACCTGAAACTCATCATCAGCGCCGGCGCCGGCGTCGACCACATCCTCGCCGACCCCGCCCTGCCGCGCCACCTGCCCATCGCCCGCATGGTCACCGCGCGCACGCAGACCGAAATGGCCGAGTACGTGCTCACCAGCGCCCTCATGATCACGCGCAACGTCAAACGCATCACCGACAACCAGGCCCGCCGCCACTGGGAATTCTTCGACTCCCTGCGCGTCGCCGCCGACGTGCGCGTCGGCATCATGGGCCTGGGCCACCTTGGCATCGCCTCGGCCCAACTCCTGTCCCGCGCAGGCTTTCCCGTCAGCGGCTGGTCCCGCGGCGCCAGCAAGCTACCCGGCATGCCGTCCTACGCAGGCCAGGACCAGTTCGCCGACTTCCTCGCCAACACCGACCTCCTCGTCTGCCTCCTGCCCGCCACCGAAACGACGCGCGGCATCCTCAACCGCACGACGCTGTCCCAGCTCCCCAAAGGCGCCAGCCTCATCAACGCCGGCCGCGGCACCCACATGGTCACCCAGGACATCCTGGATGCGCTGGACAGCGGCCATCTGGATCAAGCCATCCTGGACGTCTTCGAGCAAGAACCCTTGCCTGAAGACTCCCCACTGTGGACGCACCCAAGAATCACCATCACGCCCCACTGCGCGGCGATCCCCGACCGAAAGGAGCGCGCGCGCCACACCGCGCTGCTGATCGCAGCCAACGAGCGCGGCGAGGCGCTTCCCAACATCTACGACCCTCAGCGCGGCTACTGACACCGCGCAGCCCACAGCAATCCAGAGCGAAGCGCGCAGCGCCAACGCGTGCCGCAAGACACCGCGTAAGCGCCACCAGGCCGCCCGCGCGGCCGCCGTGGCGCGGGCCCCGCAAGACCTTCCGCCACACCCCACTGCTTGCGAGAACGCCAAGCAAACAACTCGCCCCAGCAATGCCGGAACCCGAACCACCCGAGCACGGCGTGGCGGTGGCCTTGGGGCGCGGGGCGTGTAGATGCGCCCGAGGGAATCGGAAGGCAGTCGCCGGAGGCGACAACGACGATGACGAAGGGGCAGTCCGGAGCGAAGGCTCCGGACCGCAATCGTAGCCCCGCGCCCCAAGGCCACCGCCGCGCCGTGCGTCTAAAGAACCGAACCGGCGCAACCCAGAGAAAAAAACCGCAAAATCTGCAAACCCCCAAAAGCTAAATTGCCCCTACCAAGGAGCAACCCATTGAAACCTGCAACGCGATCCCAACACGCCCAACGCCTGGACCCCGTCCTACGCTGGCTAGCCGCCAACCCAGACGCCCCGCCAGACCTGCACCACCTGGCCGACCTGGCCTGCCTATCCCCCTACCACTTCCACCGCGTCTACCGCGCCATGATGGGAGAAACGGTCAACGCCACCGTCCAGCGCATCCGCATGCACCGCGCGGCCGCCGCCCTGGCCAGCTCCGAAACCCCATTGAGAGACATCGCCCAACGCGCCGGCTACGAATCCGACGCCGCCTTCAACCGCGCCTTCGGCGCCCTCTTCGGCACCCCGCCCGGCCGGTATCGCGCCGCCCGTGCCCAGTCTTCCACCCCCAAGGAGCTGACCATGTACCCCGTCGTCATCGAGAACTTCCCTGGAACCACCCTGGCCGTCCTGCCCCACCGCGGCAGCTACCAGGACATCGGCCCCGTCTTCTCAAGGGCCTTCATGCTCGCCATCGGCCGCGGCATTGCCACCCCCGACACCATCGGCTACGGCATCTATTTCGATGACCCCGAGCAGGTCCCCGAAAGCCAGTTGCGATCGCTTGCCGGCATGCCCGTCGCGCCCGATGCCGACATCGGCCAGGAACTCGAACGCTTCGAAATCCCCGCCGGCCGCTGCGCCATCCTCACGTACACCGGCCCCTACAACGAAATGCGCAAGCCCTACGACTGGCTCTTTGCCGAATGGCTCCCGTCCAGCAGCATGGCCCCCGCGGACTTCCCCATGTTCGAGCAATACCTGAACGACCCGCGCACCACCCCGCCCGCGCAATTGCAGACCCGCATCTGCCTGCCGCTGCAATAGCAGACAGCGCCTCCCGCTACCCGAGCACGCCTGCCAGATATTGCCGCAGCCAGGCGTGCGCCGGATCGTCCTGATAGCGCTCGTGCCAGTACAACGACACCGCAATGGGCGGCAACGTCAGCGGCACCTTCTGCGTCACGATGCGCGCGCTGCCCGACATCGCCTTCGCAATGCTCACCGGCATCGTCGCGATCAGGTCAGATCCCTCCACGATGAACGGACACACCAGATAGCTGGACAGCGTCGCCACGATCTTGCGGCTGCGGTTCTGGCCCATCAGGATGCGATCGATCGCCGTGCTGAAGTAGCGCGTGTGCGCGGCCAGATCCAAATGCCCGTAGCTCAGGTAGGCGTCCAGATTCCAGCGCTTGCGCAAACACGGATGTCCTTCGCGCACGATGCACACCGCCGGCTCCTGGTACAGAAAGCGCGTGCGCAGGTCCGGCGCCGGGTCCGGAAAATAGCCCGCGATCAGCTCCACATGATTGGTGTCCAGCATGCTCAGCCCGTGCTGCGGCCGCGCCGGCACGATCTGCAACTGGAAGTGCGGCGCGTCCACCGCAAGCCGCGGAATCAGCTTGGGCAGCAGCGTGTACTGCACATAATCGGTCGCATACAGCGACAGCGTGCGCGACGAATGCGCCGGGTCGAACGCCTCGCGGGTGCGCGTCGCGCGGTGCCAGCCCTCCAATAGCGGCTTGAAATGCTGGTGCAGCTCCAGCGCCCGCAGCGTCGGCTGCCACGCGCCGCCCTCGCGCACCAGCAGCGGATCGCCGAACAACTGACGCAGCCGGTTCATTGCCGCGCTCATGGCCGGCTGGCTGATGTTCATCGCCTCGGCCGCGCGCGACACATTGCGGCATGCCATCAGCGCATCGAAGTGCAGAAGCAGATTCAGGTCCGGATTCTTCATCGCCGCGCGTCCATAAATGGCATCTATACAAATATAAACCTGTAGGACTGCTGTCATCGCGGCGCCGGGCCTAGCATGACTTCGTTGTTGCAGCGAACCAAGGTCGGACACGCATGATCCGGCCATAAGGAAGTTCTATCAACAAGGGGAAACCAAGCCATGAAAACAGGGCTACTTCGCAGTTGCTGTCGCATTGCCGCCGGCGTCGCGCTCTTTGCCGCCGCCGGAACCGCCAGCGCCGCCTGGCCTGACAAGGTCATCCGTATCGTCGTGCCGTTCGCGGCCGGCGGCTCCACCGACGTGGTGGCGCGCAAGATCGCCGAAGGACTGAGCCAGCGCCTGGGCGCCAACGTCATCGTCGAAAACCGGCCCGGCGCGGGCGGCACCGTTGGCACCGAGTACGTCGCGCGCCAACCCGCCGACGGCTACACCATCCTGATGGGATCGGTCAGCACGCACGGCAGCGCGCCCTGCGTCTATTCCAAGCTGCCGTACGACGCGGTCAAGGACTTCACGCCGCTGACGGTCGTGGCCACGATCCCCAACGTCATGTCGGTGAACCAGTCCGTCCCCGCCAACAACCTGCAGGAGTTTGTGGCCCTGCTGAAGAAAGAGCCCGAGAAGTATTCCTTCGCCTCCAACGGCCAGGGCACGTCCAATCACCTGGCCGCCGAACTCTTCAAGTCCACCGCCGGGGTGTCGATGGTGCATGTGCCTTACCGCGGCTCCGGCCCCGCGCTAATCGACCTGGTGGGCGGACAGATCAACATGATGATGGACGTCGTGATGACGTCGTACCCCTACATCAAGGACGGCAAGATCAAGGCGCTGGCGGTGACCTCGCCGCAGCGCTCGGCCATGTTGCCCGACGTGCCCACCGTCGCCGAGTCCGGCTACCCCGGTTACGAGGCCATGGTGTGGTTCGGCATGCTGGCGCCCGCCAACATGCCCGAACCCTTGCGCGCCAAGCTGACCGACGGCCTGGTGCAGACCCTGCACGCGCCCGCCATGAAGACCTATCTCGAGCAGCAGGGCGCTCAGGTGTCGGATGTTGCGGGCCCGGCGTTCGGCTCGATGATCAAGGACGAAATCAGCAAGTGGTGCCAGGTGGTGAAGAAAGCCGGCATTCGTCTGGACTGACCCTCATTTTTGGAAAGAACGATATGTATCGCATAGGGATAGACGTCGGAGGCACGTTTACCGATTTCACGATGATCGACGAGGACGCCGGCGTGGTGCACTTTCACAAGGTGCCCTCCACGCCGCACGATCCCTCCGAGGCCATCGCCACGGGCATCGGGCAGATGCTTGCGGATCATGGCGTCGCGCCTTCGCAGGTGTCGCACGTGGGCCACGGCACGACGGTGGCCACCAACCTCATCATCGAACGCAAGGGCGCGCGCGTCGGTCTGATCACCACACGGGGCTTTCGCGACGTGCTGGAGATTGGCCGCCAGACGCGCCCGCACCTGTACGACTACAGCGTGGGCAAGCCGCCCGTCGCGGTGCCGCGCGAATTCCGCGCCGAAGTCGACGAGCGCGTCAACGCGGCGGGCGAGGTCCTGACGGCGCTGGACGAAGCGCAGGTGCGCGATGCGGCGCGGCGCTTCGCCAAGGCCGGCATCGAGGCCGTGACGATCTGTTTTCTGCATGCTTACCGCAACCCGGCGCACGAGCGGCGCGCGGCCAGCATCGTCCAGGAAGAAATGCCGGATGCGTACATCAGCCAGTCGTCCGAGGTGTTGCCCGAGTTCCGCGAATACGAGCGCCTGTCCACCACCGTGCTCAATGCGGCGGTCGGGCCGAAGATGGCGCGCTACCTGGAGCGTTTCCTGAAGCGGGTGCGGGAACTGGACATCGGGCATGAACCGCACACCATTCACTCCAACGGCGGCCTGATGTCGATCGCCACGGTGCGCCAGTATCCGGTGCGCACCTGCCTGTCCGGCCCCGCCGCCGGCGTGGTCGGCGCCGCGGCCGTGGGACGCGCCATCGGCAGCCTGAACCTCGTGACGTTCGACGTGGGCGGCACCAGCACGGACGTGTCGCTGGTGTGCGAAGGCAGGCCGCTCTTCACCTCGCACCGCCATGTCGCCGGCTATCCGGTCAAGACGCCGATGGTCGACATCCATGTCATCGGCGCGGGTGGCGGCAGCATTGCGTGGCTGGACGATGCCGGCGCGCTGAAGGTGGGTCCGCACAGCGCGGGCGCGGTGCCGGGCCCGGTGGGCTACGGCCGTGGCGGCCAGGAGCCCACCATCACCGACGCCGAAATCGCGTTGCAGCGGCTCAACCCCGTGGCGCTCTTGAATGGCCGCATGCCGGTGTACGCCGATGCGGCGCGCGAGGTCATCCGCGGCCGCGTCGCCGAACCGCTGGGATTGACCATGGAGGCGGCTGCCGAGGGCATCCTGCGCATCGCCGCCGCCAACATGAGCCGCGCGATCCGGGCGGTTTCCACCGAGCGGGGCTACGACCTGTCGCGCTTTTCGCTGTATGCCTACGGCGGCGCGGGTCCGCTGCACGCCGTGGAAGTGGCCGAGGAATGCGGCATCCCCGTGGTCATCGTGCCGCAGGAACCCGGCACGATGTGCGCGCGCGGCATTCTGCTCAGCGACATCTCGTTCGACTTCGTGCAAAGCGAGATATCGCTCGCCAGCGAGGACACGTGGCCCGCCATCACCGCCATCTTCGAAGGGCTTGCCGCGCAGGCGCGCGACTGGCTCGCGTCCGAACGCGTCGATCCCGCGCTGCGCGTGTGCCACAGCGCGATCGACGCGCGCTACGAGGGGCAGAACTTCGAGGTGCAGGTCAGCCTGGACGACACGGGCCCGGGCGGCTACGCGCAATTCGCGCGGCGCTTTGCAGAGGCCCATGAGCGCGAATACGGCTACACGGTGGACGATCGCAAGGTGCAGATCATCAATTGCCGCATGCAGGCGGTCGGACAGGTGGTGAAGGCGCCGCTCGCGCCACGCCATGTGGGCGGCACGCTGCAGGACGCGCGGCTGGGCGAGCGCAAGGCGTACTTCGGGCCGGCGCATGGCTGGCTGCAAACGCCCGTGTATGACCGCGACCGCGTGCCGACCGGCGCGCGCTTTCAGGGCCCGGCGCTGCTCGAGGAAATGAGCTCGACCACGGTGGTCGGCGTGGGCCACGAGGCCAGCGTCGACGAATTCGGCAACCTGATCATCCGTTTGCAAGGAGGCTCGCATGAACAAGCCTGATTCCATTGAACCGTGCGAGGCGGACAGCGCCTCGGTCCTGGCGGATCCGATCGGCATGGAGGTGTTCTGCAACCGCCTGCTGTCGATCACCGAAGACATGAACAACACGCTGGTGCGCGCCTCGTTCTCGACCAACATCAAGGAGCGCAAGGATTGCTCGGTGGCGCTGTTTGACGCGGCGGGGCGGCTGGTCGCGCAGGGCACGCAGATTCCGCTGCACCTCGGATCGCTGGACGGCGCCATGCGCGCCATCCTGCGCACGTTTGCCGAAGACCAGATCCGCGACGGCGACGTGTTCATCTGCAACGATCCGTACCTGGCTGACGGCAGCCACCTGCCCGACATCAACATCATCACGCCGGTGTTCTGGGAAGGCACTCTGCGATTTTTTGCCGCCAACATCGCGCATCACTCCGACGTGGGCGGCGCCGTGCCTGGCTCTATTGCCGGAGGGCTGAAGTCGATCTTCGAGGAAGGCATCCGCATCCCCGCCTGCCGCCTGGCCCGCGCGGGCCAGACCGACGAGGATCTGCTGCGCCTCATCTGCGCGAACACCCGCGATCCGGAAGAGCGCGTGCTAGACCTGCGCGTGCAGATGGCGACAAACCGCCGCGGCGCGGCTGCGGTGCAGGGATTGATCCGCCAGATGGGGCTGCAAGCTGTGCTGCGCTCGGTGGACGACGTGATCGCCTACACGCGCAAGCGCCTCTTGAACCGCATCGCCGAGCTGCGCCCCGGCAGCTACACGTTCCGCAGCGATCTTGACGACGACGGCATGGGCGGCGATCCGGTGCCCATCCAGGTGACGTTGACCGTCGGCCCGGACAATCTGCATTTCGACTTCGACGGATCGGGCAAGCAGGCGCGCGGCGCCATGAACCTGCCGTTCAATGCCCTGCGCGCCTGCGTCTACTACGCGGTGAAGGCGCTACTGGATCCGGACCTGGCGCCCAATGCCGGGCTGTTCGATCCCATCACGCTGTCCGCGCCCGTGGGCACCATCACCAATCCCGAGCATCCGGCCGCGGTGGGCGCGCGGTCGATCACCGCGCAGAAGGTGGCCGGCGCGATCTTCGGTGCATTCCGGGGCCTGCTTCCGCCGGAAAAGACCATGGCTTCCAGCAACGACTGCTGCCCCGCCATCGTGTTCTCGGGCCGGTGGCGAGAGCGCGCGGGACACTTCGTGTACCTGGAAACGTTGGGCGGCGGCGCGGGGGCGCGCTTCGATGCGGACGGCATGGATGCGGTGCATGTGCACATGACCAACACGTCGAACCTGCCGGTCGAAGCGCTGGAAAACGAGTATCCCCTGCTGATGGACGAGTACGCGATGATTCAGGACTCGGGCGGCGCGGGCCGCACGCGCGGCGGCATGGGCATCGCCAAGCAGATACGCGCGGTGGGACCAGGCATCGTGTTCTCGGCGCGCTCGGACAGCCACACCGTCGGCGTGGCCGCGGGCGTTGACGGCGGTGGAGATGGCCGCCGTGCGCGCCTGATCCGCAACTTCGGAACGCCGCAGGCCGAGGAGCTTTTTTCCAAGACCGCCAACATTGCGCTTGCGGCTGGCGATAGCGTGCGCATCGAAACGCCGGGGGCCGGCGGTTATGGCGCGCCGTCGGAGCGGCCGCGGGCGCGCGTGGAACAGGATCTGGCTGACGGCAAGATCAGCCCTCACGCGGCGCGTGCGGACTATGGGCTGTCCGCGTAGACCGAGCCGCGCGTCAACTGACGTTCAGGGTCATCGAGTACTTCATCTTGTCGTGCGGAAACGTGGTGATGGTGGCAAGCAGCAGCACGCCGCCGTCGCCGTAGTACCGGCGGGTGATGACAAAGCCGGGCGTGCCGGTATCGACTTGAAGTTGCCTGGCGATCGCCGCGCCGATCGGCGTGGCGGAGAACTCCTGGTTGACCTCGGTGATGCGGTCGCCGAAGTGGTCCTCGATCAGCCGCAGCAGCGAGATCCGGGACTTCACGTCCACCAGCACGTCCGAATGCGCCGGGTTCGTGTAGATGAGCGTGCTGGCGGCCGGCACGTCGGGATCGTCCAGCGTCTTGATCGAGTTGATGTGCAGCCATTCTTGCCCGGCTTCGCACCCCAGCGTTTCGGCAAGGCGCTTGGTCAGCTTGACGGTGCGCACGTCCTGCACCAGCAGCGCCGCGTTGCGCGCGTACTGCAGCAGATCGGGAAACTGCGAGATGCGCTGCGTGAAACGGGTCGTCGCGCGGGCCGTTTCGACACGCGTGCCCACGCCCGGCCGGCGCGACACCACGCCAGCCACCGTCAGCATGCGGATCGCTTCGCGGATGGTGTGACGGCTGGCGCCGAATTGTTCGCACAGTTCGTGCTCGGTGGGAAGCAGCGTCATGACGGGGTAGCGCCCGGAGCTGATGTCCTGCGAGAGCGACTGATAGATGCTCTTGTAGCGGGGGCCACCCGACATGTCTGCCGGGAGCGCCGCGCCGGGCCGGCCGCGGGCTTGCCGCTCCCCGCCGGGGCTGGCAGCGCGCTCGGAGGATCGGGTCATGAGGTTGGCTCCTTGATTGGTTTTATAGGGTTTGTCCGGACAATAACCGATTGACAAGGCAGTCATGCGGGATTCATTATTTGTCCGGACATTCATGTACGGACAAATTGTACGGCGGACATGAGGTCGCCGGGCAACAAATCAGTCGGTTCTTGCAGTTCTCTTCCAAAATTCGGGGGTTCTCATGAGCAAGGTACTTGCAGTGCTCGCGGCGGCGGCGGTAGCGGCCGGGCTGGGCGCAAACGCACAGGCGCAGCAGAAACTGGTGGTGGCCGGCTACGGCGGCTCGTTCGAAGACATCATGCGCAAGGACATCTTCCCGCCCTTCGCCAAGCAGCATGGCGTCGAGCTGGATTACGTGGCCGGCAATTCCACCAACACCGTGGCGCGCCTGCAGGCGCAAAAGAGCAACCAGCAGATCGATGTCGCCATCATCGATGACGGCCCCATGTACCAGGCCATTGCGCTGGGTTTTTGCGAACCCATCAAGAACCTGCCCGCCGACGACATCTACACCACCGCGCGCTACAAGGACGACAAGGCGGTCGCCATCGGCATCGTGGCCACGGGCATCATGTACAACAAGAAGGTCTTCGACGAGAAGAAGTGGGCGCCGCCCACGTCCTGGAAGGACCTGAAGGATCCCAAGTACAAGAAGCAACTGGTCATTCCGCCGCTGAACAACACCTATGGCCTGCACACGCTGGTGGAATACGCCCGCGAAGGCGGCGGCGGCGAAAAGAAGATCGATCCGGGCTTCACCACGTTCAAGAACGAGGTCGGTCCCAATGTGCTGGTCTATGAGCCCTCGCCTGGCAAGATGACCGAGCTCTTCTCCAGCGGGCAGGCCACCATCGCGGTCTGGGGCAGCGGCCGCGTCAAGGCGTTTGCCGACACGGGCTTTCCGGTCGGATTCGTCTATCCGCAGGAAGGCGCCTACGCGCTGCTGTCTTCCGTGTGTCCGATCGCCAAACCCAATGCCAACCCGAAGGCGCAGGCCTTCGTCGAATACCTGGTGTCGCCCGAGGTCCAGGAAAAGCTAGCTTCCGCGTACGGCTATGGTCCGGTCAACAAGAAGGCCAAGGTCACGGACGATCCCCGTGTACCGCTGCCCATCGGCAAGCGCGCCGCCGATCTCATCGTGATCGACTGGGATACGGTCAACCAGAATCGGGACGACTGGAACAAGCGCTGGACGCGGGAAATCGAGCGCTGACGCGTGGGCATACGGGCGGCGCCACTGCCGCCCACCAGGAGCATTCATGACCTATCTTGTGCTTGACCGCCTGAGCAAGCGCTACGGCGACACCACGGCCGTCGAAAACCTGAGCCTGTCGGTAAACAAAGGCGAATTCATCTCGCTGCTGGGGCCCTCCGGCTGCGGCAAGACGACGACCCTGCAGATGATTGCCGGCTTCGTCGAACCGTCCGGCGGCAGCATCGTGCTGAACGGCAAGGACGTCAGCAAGGTGCCCGCCAACAAGCGCGGGCTGGGCATGGTGTTCCAGAACTACGCGCTCTTTCCGCACATGACCGCGGCCGAGAATGTGTCGTTCGGCCTGGAGATGCAGCGCGTGAAAAAGGACGAGCGCCAGGCCCGCGTGGCCGATGCGCTCAAGCTCGTGGGCCTGTCGCATCTGGCCGACCGGCACCCGGCGCGCATGTCCGGCGGCCAGCAGCAGCGCGTGGCGCTGGCGCGTGCGCTGGTCATCCGGCCCAGCGTGCTGCTGCTGGACGAACCGCTCTCCAACCTGGACGCCAAGCTGCGCGAAGAGATGCAGCTGGAATTGCGCAGCATTCAACGCACGGTCGGCACCACCACCATTCTCGTCACGCACGATCAGTCCGAGGCGCTGGCGCTGTCGGACCGCATCGTGGTGATGAACCAGGGCCGCGTCGAACAGGTGGCCGAACCCTTTGCCGCGTACGAAGGGCCCGCCAGCCATTTCGTGGGCGGGTTCCTGGGCAAGGCCAACGTTTTCACGCCGCAGGCCGAGCAGTACGAGGGCGAGACCCGCGCGCGCATCGGCGAGGCCCACATTGGTCTGGCGGGCGCACCGGTGCCGCAGGGCGCGGTGATCGTGCGGCCCGAGAAGATCCTGTTTTCCGAGCCCGCGGCCTGTGCATTGCCGGGCCGCATGAAGACACGTGTCTTCCAGGGCAACCATTGGTTGTGCCAGGTGGAAACGTCGGTCGGTGAAGTGATGGTGATCCGGCAGAACGACGGCGTGCCGGTGCCTGCCGAAGGCCAGACCGTGCATCTGCGCTGGCGCGCGCAGGACATGTGCTCCGTCGATCCGGCGGCCGCGCCGCAAGGCAACGCGTCATGAGCGCGCGCACCAATCCGTGGGTGCTGAGCGCCCCGGCGCTGGTGGTGTATGCCACGTTCCTCGTGGTGCCGATGGCGCTGGTGTTTCTGATCAGCTTCTTCGACTTTCAGTTCTACGGCGGCATCGAGGCCACCTTTACCTGGAAGAACTACATCGAGATCTTCTCGGACGGCTACTACTACGAGATCTACGCGCGCACGTTTGGCGTGGCCGCGGCTGTGACCGTGGCGTGCCTGGTACTGGGCACGGCCGAAGCCTACGTGCTGTCGCGCATGGCCAACCCGTGGAAGGGCCTATTTTTGATGGTGGTGCTGGGCCCGCTGCTGATTTCGGTGGTGGTGCGCACGCTGGGCTGGGCGTTGCTGTTCGGGTCCACCGGCCTCATCAACAAGGCGCTGATGGGCATCGGGCTGATCTCCACCCCCATCGACCTCATGTACAGCAACCTGGGGGTGGGCATTGCGCTGACGCACGTGCTGGTGCCCTTCATGGTGATCTCGGTGTGGGCCTCGCTGCAGCGGATCAACCCCGCTACTGAGGCGGCCGCGCTGTCGCTGGGCGCCAGCCAGTTCACCGTCATCCGGCGCGTGATCGTGCCGCAGGTGATGCCCGGCATCCTCTCGGGCGCGATCATGGTGTTTGCAATGGCGGCCAGCTCGTTCGCCACGCCAGCCATCATCGGCGGACGGCGCTTGAAGAACGTGGCCACCGCCGCCTACGACGAGTTCCTGAACACCTTGAACTGGCCGCTGGGCGCAGCGCTGGCCGTGGTGCTGCTGGTGGCGACCGTGGTGGTGCTGCTGTCGGCCAACCGCATCATCGAGCGCCGCTACGGGGCCGTGTTCAACCAGGCCGGAGGCTGACATGCAATTTCGCAACGGCCCCATCGGCCTCGTCTTTCACACGCTGTTCATCCTGTTCATCCTGGCGCCCATCGTCATGGTGTGCGCGGTGGCGTTCACGTCTGAAGGCTTTATTTCGCTGCCTTCGGGCGGGCTGTCGCTGCGCTGGTTCCGCGCCATCCTGGACAACCCGCGCTTTGTCGATGCGTTCTGGTTCAGTCTGGGCCTGGGCACGCTGTCGGCCACGCTGGCGATCGGACTGGCCGTGCCCAGCGCATTGGCGATCGCGCGCAACCGCTTCACGGGCCGCGAAGCGCTGGTGGCGTTCTTCCTGTCGCCGCTGATGATTCCGCACGTGGTGCTGGGCCTGGCGTTCCTGAAGTTCTTCACGACCGTGGACCTGGCCGGCACGTACTTCGGCCTGGTCGTGGCGCACGTGATTCTGGTCATGCCGTACGCGCTGCGGCTGGTGCTGGCCTCGGCAACGGGCATCGATCCGGCGCTGGAGCGCGCGGCGCAGTCGCTGGGCGCGTCCAACTGGACGGCATTCCGGCGCGTGGTGCTGCCGCTCTTGCTGCCGGGCGTGGTCAGCGGCTGGGTGATCGCGTTCATCACCAGCTTCGACGAACTGACGATGTCGATCTTCATCGCCTCGCCGTCCACCACGACGCTGCCGGTGCGCATCTTCCTGCATATCGAAGACACCATCGATCCGCTGGTGACGGCGGTGTCGGCGGTGCTGATCTACGTGACGATCATTGCCATATTCATCCTGGACCGCGCGGTCGGCCTGGAGAAGCTGTTTGTAGGAAAGGGACGCTGATGACGGAAGAGAAAGAACTGGCGCCGCGCGCGCCCGTGCACCGCGGCATCTACGATGCGGCGGTGATCGGGGGCGGTCTGGTCGGGTCGGCCGTGGCCTACGGGCTGCGCCGCGAACTGGACCACGTGGCCGTGCTGGACGAAGGCGACGTGGCCTATCGGGCTTCGCGCGGGAACTTCGGCCTGGTGTGGGTGCAGAGCAAGGGCATGGGCCTGCCGCGCTACGGCGTGTGGACCATGACGTCGGCCACCGGCTGGCCCCGGCTTGCCGCCCTGCTGCAGGAAGAGACCGGGGTCGACGTGCACCTGGAGCAGCGCGGCGGTCTGCACGCGCTCCTGAGCGACGAAGAGGTCGAGGCGCGCACGCGCTTCATGGACACGCTGCTGGCGCAGCCGGGCATGGCGCAGTACGAGTGGAAGATGCTGGATCGCGCCGAGGTCGCGGACCTGGTGCCGGGCATCGGACCCGAGGTGCGCGGCGCGACGTGGACGCCGGTGGACGGCATCGCCAATCCGCTCAAGCTGCTGCGCGCGCTGCACATGAGTTTTGCACAGCGGGTTGTGGATTACCTGCCGCAGCGGCCGGCGCAAAGCATCAGCCTGCGTGACGGCGTGTTTGAAATCGCCACACCCGGTGGCACGGTGCGCGCGCACAAGGTGGTGCTGGCCTCGGGGCTGTCCAACAAGCAGCTTGGCGAGCAAGTCGGGCTGGATGTGCCGGTGCGGCCGCAGCGCGGCCAGATCGTCGTGCTGGAGCGCACGCGCCGCATGCTCGAGACGCCGTTGTCCACGCTGCGCCAGACCGACGAAGGCACGTGGCTCATCGGCGATTCGCAGGAAGAGGCCGGCTATGTGGACAACCTGGTTGGCCTGCCGATCCTGGGCACGCTTGCCGACCGCGCCGTGCGCACGCTGCCCGCGCTGCGGGACGTGCGCGTGGTCCGCAGCTGGGCGGCGCTGCGTGTCATGTCCAAGGACGGCTTTCCGATCTATCAGCAATCCGAAACGTGCCCGGGGGCCTTCGTCGCCACCTGTCACAGCGGCGTGACGCTCGCCGCCGCGCACGCGCTCAACTTGGCGCCCATGATCGCCGCCGGCAAGCTGGCCGACGACATGGCGCCTTTCTCGACCCGGAGGTTTCATGTTCAAGCGGCTTGACGAGGCGCAGCGGCAGGCGCAGGGCGCGCCGGTGCGGGTAACGGTCAATGGCGCCGAAATGCTGTGCCGCCAGGGCGACAGCGTGGCGGCGGCGCTCTTTGCGGGCGGCGTGCAGGCCTGCCGCGACACGGCCGTCAACGAGGTGCCGCGCGGCCCCTATTGCATGATGGGCGTGTGCTACGACTGCCTGGTCACCATCGACGGACAAGCGAACCAGCAGGGCTGCATGACGCCCGTGCGGGAAGGAATGAAGATCGAGCGCCAGTTGGGCGCGCGCAAGGTGCAGGCATGATCGACACGATGCAATGCGATTTGCTGGTGGTGGGCGCCGGTCCGGCCGGTTTGGCAGCGGCGACGCTGGCCGCGAACCTGGGCGTGGATACGATGCTGCTCGATGAGCAGCCCGCGCCCGGCGGCCAGATCTACCGCGCCATCACCACCACCCCGGTCACCAACCGCGGCATCCTGGGTGAAGACTACTGGCACGGCGCGACGCTGGTGCCGCCGTTCCAGCAGTCCGGTGCGCGCTACGTGCCGGGGGCGACCGTCTGGGCCGTGGCGCAGCGCACCGCGCCCGAGCCGGCCGACGGTTTCGAGGTGGCGTACTCGGTGGCGGGCGAGGCCCGCATCGTGCACGCGCGCCGCCTGCTGCTGGCCACCGGCGCGCAGGAGCGGCCCTTCCCGATTCCGGGCTGGACGCTGCCGGGCGTCATCACCGCGGGCGCGGCGCAGATCCTGCTGAAGTCCTCCGGCGTCGTGCCGTCCGATCGCACGGTGCTGGCCGGTTGCGGTCCGCTGCTGTATCTGGTGGCCTGGCAATACCTGAATGCAGGCGTGAAGGTCGACGCGCTGCTGGAAACCACGCCGCCCGGCCGCATGGGCCAGGCTCTGCCCAAGGTCTGGGGTTTTCTGCGCTCGCCGTATCTGGGCAAGGGGCTGAAGCTGCTGCGCGCGGTCAAGGCCGTCGTGCCCATCGTCAAGGGCGTGACGGCGCTGCAAGCGCTGGGCGACGGCAAGCTGCAAAGCGTGCGCTACACGGCTGGCGGCGTCACCAAGACGTTGCCCGCAGATCAGCTGATGCTGCACCAGGGCGTGGTGCCCAATGTGAATCTGTCTCGCGCGGTGGGCGTGGCGCACCGCTGGAATGACGCGCTGGACTGTTGGGAGCCTGACGTCGACGAATGGGGCACGACAGGGGTGGACGGGGTCGGCATGGCCGGTGACGGCGCGGGCATCGCCGGGGCGCTGGCGGCCGAGCATCGCGGCCGGCTGGCCGCTCTGCAGGCCGCGCATCTGCTGGGCCGCATCGATGCGGACAAGCGCGACAGCGAAGCAGCTGCGCCGCGCGCGGCGCTGGCGCAGGCCGTGCGCGGCCGCGAATTCTTCGACACGCTCTACAAGGCGCCGGAGGCGTTCCGGCGGCCCACGGGCGACACCATCGTGTGCCGCTGCGAGGAAGTGACCGCCGCGCAGGTGCGCGAGACCGTCAAGCTGGGCTGCAGCGGGCCGAACCAGATGAAGGCTTTCCTGCGCTGCGGCATGGGTCCGTGCCAGGGCCGCTTCTGCGGCCTGACGGTGTCGGAACTCATTGCCGAGGAGCGCGGCGTGCCGACCGAGGAAGTGGGCTATTACCGGCTGCGCTTTCCGACCAAGCCGCTCACGCTGGGCGAACTGGCCTCGCTGCCCCAGACCGACGATTCGCGCCAGGCCGTCGTCCGCCTGAAGAAATGACGGGTGGACACCATGACCGTTCACCCGCGGGCGGCTGAAGTCATCATCATCGGCGGCGGGCTGCATGGCAGCTCGGCCGCGCTGCATCTGGCGCGCGCCGGCGTGCGCGCGCTGGTCATCGAAAAGAACTACGTGGGGCGTCACGCCTCCGGCGTCAATGCGGGCGGCGTGCGCACGCTGTCGCGCCATCTGGCCGAAGTGCCGCTGGCGCTGGCCTCGCGCGAACTCTGGTATCGCATCGGCGAGCTGGTGGATGACGATTGCGGCTTTGAGCAGCACGGGCAGGTGCGCGTCGCCGAAAATGCGGCGGATGCCGAGACGCTGCGTGCGCGGCTCAAGACCATGACCGACCACGGCTATACCCACGAGCAGTGGATAAGTCGCGAAGACCTGCTGGACTTGATTCCCGCGATTGCGCCCACGGTGCAAGGCGGCCTGATCGCGCGCGAGGACGCGGCGGCCGATCCCTACCGCACCACCCTCGCCTTTCGCATGAAGGCCGCCAGCCTGGGCGCGCGCTTTCTGGAAGGCGTACGCGTGCAAGGCGTGACGCGGCAGGACGGGCAATGGCGCGTGCAGACGGATGACGGCGTGTACACCGCGCCGCAGGTGCTGAACTGCGCGGGCGCGTGGGCGGATCGCATTGCCGCGCAATGGGGCGAGCCGGTGCCGCTGCTACCCATCAGTCCGATGATGCTCGTCACGCTGCGCATGGATCACTTTCTGGATCCCGTGGTGCTGGGCACGGGCCGCGCGCTGTCGTTCAAGCAGCGCACCAATGGCACCGTGCTGATCGGCGGGGGCCGGCGTGCCTGGGTGGACCGGGATGCCGAATGGACCGAACTGGATTTCCGCTCGCTGGCCGAGGGCGCACGCACGGTGGTGGACCTTTTCCCGCATATGCGCGACGCCATCGTGAACCGCGGCTGGGCGGGCATCGAGGCGGCCATGCCCGACGAAATCCCCGTGATCGGGCGCAGCAGCCGGCATGAAACTGCCTTTCACGCCTTCGGGTTTTCGGCGCACGGCTTCGAGCTGGGGCCCATCGTGGGCCGCATCATGGCCGACCTGATCACGACCGGCGCGACGGACCTGCCGATAGCGCCATTCCGGATTGAACGTTTTTCGGATGCCGGCATGGCATCCGCCCCATCGACCAAGGAGCAAGACGAATGAACGATATCGTGCGCAGGGAAACCAACGAGCGCCTCTCCCGCATCGTGATTCACGGCGACACCGTCTATATCGCGGGGGTGACGTCGACCGCGGAGGGCGGCATCGAGGCCCAGACGCGCGACGTGCTGGCCAAGATCGACGGCTATCTGAAGCAGGCGAGCACCGACAAGTCGCGGCTGCTGTCCGTGCAGATCTGGCTCAAGGACATCGCGCGCGACTTTGCCGGCATGAACGCCGTGTGGGCCGAGTGGGCGCTGCCGCGCGCGATGCCCACCCGCGCCACCTGCGAGGCCAAGCTGGCCTCGCCCGACATGCTGGTGGAGATCATCGTGACGGCCGCGGCGCAGCCGGCTTACGTCAACGGGCCGACGTCTGAAAGCTGACTTGGCCGGGGCGGCCCGGCAGGTGCAGCGTGGCGGTGGCCGGCGGCGTGGTCGCCACCACCTTGCCCGCGCGCAGCACCATCAGGCGCGTGGCGCGCAGGCGCAATGCCTCGACCGCGTCGCGCGCCTGCAGCAGCACCAGGTCGGCGCGCTTGCCGACCGCCAGGCCCGTCTCGTCCAGGCCCAGGATCTTGGCGGGCGTGGTCGTCACCGCTTCAAAACAGGCGCGCATCGCGTCCTGTCCCGTCATCTGGCCCACGTGCAGGCCCATGTGCGCGACTTCCAGCATGTCGCCTGAACCCAGGCTGTACCACGGGTCCATCACGCAGTCGTGGCCGAAGGCGACCGGCACGCCGGCCGCCATCAGCTCGGGCACGCGCGTCATGCCGCGGCGCTTCGGATACGTGTCGTGGCGGCCTTGCAGCGTGATGTTGATGAGCGGATTGGCAATCGCCGACACGCCCGCTTCGCGGATTAACGGAATCAGCTTGGACACGTAGTAGTTGTCCATGGAATGCATGGACGTCAGGTGCGAGCCCGTCACCCGGCCGGAGAGGCCGAGCCGCTGCGTGTGATACGCCAACGTTTCAATGTGACGCGACAGCGGATCGTCGCTTTCGTCGCAGTGCATGTCCACGCGCAGGCCGCGTTCGGCGGCCAGTTCGCACAGGATGCGCACGGATTCGGCGCCGTCCTGCATGGTGCGCTCGAAATGCGGAATGCCGCCCACCACGTCCACGCCCATGTCCAGCGCGCGTTTCAGGTTGTCCAGCGCCCCGGGCGCGCGCAGCACGCCGTCCTGCGGGAAGGCGACCAGTTGCAGGTCCAGGTAGGGTTTGACCTTTTCGCGCACGTGCAGCAGCGCTTCCGTTGCCAAGAGGCGCGGATCGCAGACATCCACGTGCGAGCGAATGGCCAGCAGCCCGCGCGCCACGGCCCAGTCGCAATAAGCCAGCGCGCGTTCGACCAGCGCTTCCTGCGTGAGCAGCGGCTTGAGCTCGCCCCACAGCGCAATGCCTTCGAGCAGCGTGCCCGACTGGTTCACGCGCGGCAGGCCAAAGGACAGCGTGGAGTCCATATGGAAATGCGCGTCGACGAAGGGTGAGCTCACCAGTTGCCCGGCGGCGTCCACCGTCTGCGCGGCCTCGGCTTTCAGGGCCGGTTCCAGCGCGGCGATGCGGCCATCGGCCACGCCGATGTCGATGTTGGTGCGGCCGTCGGGCAGCGTGCAGTGCTTAAGAATCAGGTCAAGCATGCGTGTTCCTTGCGAAGAATGTCAGTGGCGTCATGGCGTCCCGTCACCGTTCGCCTTTGCGGTAAGGCTTCATCAAGGCCTGCGGGTAGGCGGCGCGGCGCGCCATGAACACCAGGGCCAGGATGGACAGGATGTAGGGCAGCATCAGATACACCTGATACGGCAGTTCGGGCATGCCCGGCAGCGCCGCGCCGCCTTGTTGCAGGCGCAGTTGCAGCGCGTCGAAGAACGCGAAGATCAGGGCGCCTAGCAGCGCCTTGCCGGGCCGCCACGACGCAAACACCACCAGCGCCACGCAGACCCAGCCGCGGCCGTTGACCATGTTGAAGAAGAACGCGTTGAACGCGGCCAGCGTCAGGAAGCTGCCCGCCACGCCCATCAGCGCCGACCCCGCCACGATAGCGCCGATGCGCAGACGCGTCACGGACAGGCCCTGGCCTTCGGCGGCGGCGGGGTTCTCGCCCACCATGCGCACAGCCAGCCCCACCGGCGTGCGGTTCAGCACCCAGGCAAGGATCGGCACGGCGGCCAGCGCGATCAGCGTCATGGGCGTCTGCCCGGCCAGGACGGGGCCGATCAGCGGAATTGCCGCCAGGAACTTCATCTCGGCAAAGGGGGTGATCGTCGGCGGCGCGGACACGCTGGGGAACGTGACGCGGTAGGCAAAGTAACTGAGGCTGGTGGCCAGCAGCGTCACGCCCAGGCCCGAGACGTGCTGCGACAGGCCCAGCGGCACCGTCAGCACGGCGTGCAGCAGGCCGAACACGGCGCCGGCCAGCGCGGCGGCCAGCACGCCCACGTACAGCGGCGCGCCCAGGTAGACGACCAGCCAGCCTGTGAAGGCGCCGGCCACCATGATGCCCTCGATGCCCAGGTTCAAGACGCCGGCGCGCTCGCACAGCAGCACGCCCAGCGTGCCCAGAATCAGCGGCGTGGCCAGGCGCAGCACGGCCACCCAGAACGCCGAGGAACTCATCAGATCCATCCATTCCATGGCGTGCTCCTCAAGCCTTGTTGCGGCGCAGGCGGTACTGCGCGAATAACGTCGCGACCAGCATGGCGAGCAGCGAAGTGGCGACGATGACGTCGGCGATGTAGTTGGGCACGGCGATGGCGCGGCTCATGCTGTCGGCGCCGACCAGCATGCCGGCCACGAAGATGCTGGCCAGGATCACGCCCAGCGGATGCAGGCCGGCCAGCATGGCGACGACCACGCCCGTGTAGCCGTACCCCGGCGACATATCCAGCGTGACGTAGCTGGTGCGCCCCGCGACCTCGATGGCGCCGGCAAGGCCGGCCAGCGCGCCGGACAGCATGGCGGTGCCCAGCATCACGCGGTTCACCGGCAGGCCCAGAAAGCGCGAGGCGTGGGCATTGGCGCCCACCGCGCGCATCTGGAATCCAAAGACGGTGTAGCGGTTCAGCAGCCACAGGCCCAGCGCCAGGCCGGCGGCCCACAACAGGCCCGTGTGGGCGCGCGTGCGTTCGATGAGCTTGCCCAGTTCCAGGTCGCCGTTTAGCGCCACCGATTGCGGCCAGCCCATCGCCATCGGATCCTTCATCGGGCCGTCCAGCATCATCGACACGAACAGCAGCACGATGAAGTTGCCCAGCAGCGTGGTCACCACCTCGTCGACGCCCAGGCGGGTTTTCAGGAGGGCCGGAATCAGCAGCAGCAACGCGCCGGCCAGCGCCGCGGCCAGCATCATGCCGCCAAACAGCACCGGCACCGGCAGGTCAAAGCCCGTGCCGTCATGCAGGCCGCCCACGGCCACCGCCGCCAGCGCGCCCAGGTAGAGCTGCCCTTCCGCGCCGATGTTGTAGAAGCGCGCGCGGAAGGCCACGGCACAGGCAAGGCCCGTCAGCATCAGCGGCGTGGCGCGCGTCAGGGTTTCGGACAGCGCGAAGCGCGTGCCGAACGCGCCCTCGAACAGCAGCGCGTAGGTGCGGCCGACGGGGGCGCCCGCCCAGGCCACCAGCAGCGTGCAGACCGCCAGCGTGAAGAGGATGGCCGCGATGGGCGCCAATGCCAGCGCAAGGCGGCTGGGCTCGGGGCGGCGTTCCAGGATCAGTTTCATGGGATGCTCAAAAGTGAAGAAAGCCGGGCGGTACGGTTCGCACCGTCACGCCCGGGTTCCCGTCATGGCCAGGCCGACGGTGGCCGGCGTCCATTCGGCCACCGGCTTGACCGCGACCAGCTTGCCGCCGCACAGCACGGCGATGCGGTCGGCCAGCGCAAAGATCTCTTCCAGGTCCTCGGACACCAGCAGCACGCCGGCGCCGCGGGCGCGGGCGGCCAGAAGCTGCTCGCGCACGTAGGCGACCGCGCCGATGTCCAGGCCCCAGGTGGGCTGATCGGCCACGATGAAACGCGGCTCGCGCGCCAGCGTGCGTCCAAGGATCAGCTTTTGCATGTTGCCGCCCGACAGGCTGCGCGTGCGCACGTCCAGCGAGGCGGCGCGCACGTCGAACTGCTTGGCCAGCGACGCCGCGTAGGCCTTGCCCGCGCGGGCGCGGATCAGGCCGTGACGCGCGAAGCGCTTGTCTTTCAGGTCTTCGATGATGGCGTTTTCCCACAAGGGGCTGTCGCCGATCATGCCTTCGCCGTGGCGGTCTTCCGGAATGCGGCCCACGCGCGCGGCGGTCCAGCCGGCGGGCGTCGTCGGCGCCGCAGCGTGTTCCGGACCCAGCCGGATCGTGCCGTCCGAGGGCTGGCGCAGGCCGGTCAGCACCGACACCAGCGCCTGTTGGCCGTTGCCGGCCACGCCGGCGATGGCCACGATTTCATGCGTGTGGACCACGAGGTCCAGGCTGTCCAGGCGCGGCGCGCCATCGCGGCTGTCGCGCACGGTGACCTGGGACAGCGTCACCACGGGCGCGGCCTGCTCGGCGGCCGAAGCGGCCTCGGCGCGCGGCATGACCACCTTGCGGCCCACCATCAGTTCGGCCAGTTCCGCGGGATTGGTGCCCGCGGTGTCGCGCTCGGCGACCAGCTTGCCTTGCCGCAGCACGGCCACGCGGCGCGATACGGCCATCACTTCGTCCAGCTTGTGCGAAATGAAGATGACCGCCAGTCCTTCGTCGACGAAGCCGCGCAACGTGGCAAACAGGTCCTGCACTTCCTGCGGCGTGAGGACGGCGGTGGGCTCGTCCAGAATCAGCACGCGGGCGCCGCGGTACAGCGCCTTCAGGATTTCGACGCGCTGTTTTTCACCGACCGACAGCGTGCCCACGCGCGCGTCCGGGTCCACGCCCAGGCCGAAGCGCTGGCCCAGTTCCACGAGGCGCTTGCGGGCCTGGCCGCGGCCCGAGGCCAGCTTCCAGAGCGATTCGGTGCCCACCATGATGTTGTCCAGCACGGTGAGGTTGTCGGCCAGCGTGAAATGCTGGTGCACCATGCCGACGCCCGCCGCCAGCGCGGCGTCGGGCCGGCCGGCGGGCAGGGGCTTGCCGAAGACTTCGATACTGCCGGCGTCGGCCACGTAGTGGCCGAACAGGATCGACACCAGGGTCGATTTGCCGGCGCCGTTCTCGCCCAGCAAGGCCAACACTTCGCCCTGGCGCAGCGTGAGCGAAACATCGTCGTTGGCCGTCAGGCTGCCGAAGCGTTTGGTGATCCCCGTCAGTTGCAGGGCGAGAGGCGCTTGATTCATCGTGCCGAGGACTTGGGTTCTTTGTCGTTGACCTTGACGGTGAAGCTGCCGTCCAGGATCGCCTTTTCCTTGGCCTGGACCTTGGCGATCAGGTCGGCCGGGATCTTCTGTTCAAAGGTGCCCAGCGGCGCGAGCGACGAGCCCTTGTGCTTCATCAGCGAGTACTGGCCGAAGTCTTCGGCCTTGAACGTGCCGGCCTTGACCTGCTTGAGCGCTTCGTCGATGGTCGGCTCCATGCTCCACAGCGCCGAGGCGACGACCGTCTCGGGGTATTGCGGCTGGGTGTCGATCACGTTGCCGATGGCCAGCTTGCCGCGTTCCTTGGCGGCGTCCGACACGCCGAAGCGTTCGGCGTACAGCACGTCCGCGCCCTTGTCGATCATCGCGAAGGCGGCTTCCTTGGCCTTTGGGGGATCGAACCACGAGCCGATGAAGGTCACGGTGAATTCGGCCTTCGGATTGATTTCCTTGGCACCCTCGATGAAGGCCTGCATCAGGCGGTTCACTTCGGGGATGGGATAGCCGCCCACCAGGCCGATCTTGCCGGTCTTGCTCATGCCGCCGGCGATCATGCCGGTCAAGTAGGCCGGTTCCTGGATGTAGTTGTCGAACACCGAGAAGTTGGGCTGCTGGGGCTTGCCCGACGAACCCATCAGGAAGGCGGTCTGCGGATAGTCCTTGGCGACCTTGCGGGCGGCGGCTTCCACGGCGAAGGCCTCGCCCACGATCAGCTTGTTGCCTTGTTCAGCGTACTGGCGCAGCACGCGCTCGTAGTCGGCGTTGGTGACGTTTTCCGAGAACGTGTACTCGATGTCGCCACGGTCGCGCGCGGCCGACAGCGCCTTGTGGATGCGCGATACCCATTGTTGTTCGACCGGCACCGTGTACACGGCGGCGACCTTGGTCTTGGCGGGCGCCTGGGCCAGGGCCGCGCCCGAGAACAGCGTTGCGCCGGCTGCAGCCAAGGCCAGCTTGAGCAGGCCGCGGCGGGCGATGCCGCCGGCGGTCGAAAGGGAAAGGGATTTCATGCAGGTGACTCCTACGCGGGGAAGGACAGGGAATGGGGATGAGGGGGGATGACGCCCGCAGCACGGAGGCCGCTGCGGCCGGCAGGCATGCCGGGCAGATCGTGCGTGAACGGGGGCGTGGGCTCGGTCATCGGATGGGAGCGCCAGGCGGCGCACCCGCCCGAATGGTCGAGTTCTCAGCCTGTCCTGGCGAAGCAATTTGTATGCCACGGGGCAGTCCCGCGACAAGGCGGGCAAACCTGATGGCCGGGCAGAATTATAGGCACCCTGGCGGGGAAGCGTGGCACCACATTGGTGCGCCGCGTCTCTGAAGGCGGGGCATGGGCGGGGATGCCGGGCGTGAATGGAACAGACCGTTGCCGCGCGGCTGGCAGGGTCTATGGTCCCGGCGCGCAGCCGCGCGCCTAAAATCCGCGGATGAGCCGCGCCGCGCGCGGCAAGCTGGAAATCCCATGCAAGATATTCAATTGCTGCTCGAGCAGTACGGCGGGTGGCTGGTGTTCGGCAACGTCCTCATCGAGCAGGCCGGTCTGCCGGTGCCCGCCTATCCCATGATCATCGCGGCCGGCGCGCTGGCCGGCGCCGGCGGCTGGCTTGTGCCGCTCCTGGCCGCGACCGCCGCCTGCCTCATCGCCGACAGCCTGTGGTACTGGGCCGGGCGGCGTTACGGGTCGCGCCTCTTGGGCGTGGTCTGCAAGGTGTCGCTGTCGCAGGATTCGTGCATCCGCCAGACGCAGCGCCTGTATCTGCGCATCGGCGTGCGCGCGCTCTTGGTGTGCAAGTTCCTGCCGGGCGCGGGCGCGTTGTCCACCGTCATGGCGGGGCTGACCAACACGCCGTACCGCCGCTTCTTTCTCTACGACCTGGCCGGCGCGCTGATCTGGGTAGGCTCGGCCCTGCTGCTGGGCGGCCTTTTTCACAGCGTAGTAAACGACGTGCTGGACATCCTGGGCACCTACGGCCCGATGGGGCTGGCGGTGCTGGCGGGCGTGCTGGCACTGTACATCGTGGCGCGCTTTCTGCGGCGCAAGATCCTGCTGCGCAGCCTGCGCGTCATTCCGCGGCTGTCGGTGGACGAACTGATGCAGTGGCGCCAGAGCGGACGCGATGCGCTGGTCTTCGACGTGCGGCCAGAGGCCCAGCGCGATGCCGCACGCATTCCGGGCGCCGTGGCCGTGGACCTGAAGCAGCCGCTGCCCGCGCTCGATCCCGGCGCGATCGATTCCGACATCGTGGTCTATTGCGCATGCCCGAATGAAGTGTCGGCCGCCCTGCTGGCCTCGCGGTTGCGTGCGGCGGGCTACCGCAAGATCTGGGCGCTGCGCGGCGGCTACGATGCCTGGGCCGAACGCGAACAGCAGGCCTGAAGCGTCCGGCGCATGGCCCCTCGGGGGGGCGGGCGCTGGGCGGCGCGCCAGACCCGGGCGCATAATGCGCGCATTGGCCCGCGCCCGACGCGGGCAGCCAACAGGAGACAGGCATGCGGTTGTTGTTCTTGGGCGCCGGCGGCACCGGCGGATACTTTGGCGGACGCGCGGCGCAAGCCGGCGCGGACGTGACGTTCCTGGTGCGCGAGCCGCGCGCCGCGCGCATCCGCGAACACGGACTGCGCATCCAGAGTCCGCTGGGCGATGCCACGCTGCACCCCAAGCTGGTCACGCAGCAGACGCTGAAGGACAGCTACGACATCGTCGTCTTGTCGTGCAAGGCCTACGACCTGGACAGCGCCATCGAGGCCATCCGTCCGGCCGTGGGTCCCGACACCGCCGTGCTGCCCATCATGAACGGCGTGCTCCAGTACGACGTGCTGGACCGCGAGTTCGAGCCGCATCGCGTGCTGGGCGGCCTGTGCCAGATCAACGCCACCCTCGGTCCCGAAGGCGAAGTGGTCCACCTGGGCAAACACGCCAACCTGGTGTTCGGTGAACGCGCCGGCCCTGCCCGTAGCGAGCGCTGCGTGGCGCTGGAGCAGGCGTTGGCGGGCGGCGAATACGTCAGCCGCCTCAGCGAAAACATCTACCAGGACATCTGGGAAAAATACGTCATGCTGACGACGCTGGCCGCCGCCACCTGCCTGATGCGCGGCTCGGTCGGCGAGATCGCATCCACCGACGACGGCGTGGACTTCCTGCTCGGCCTGCTGCAGGAATCGCAGGCGGTCGCCGCGGCCTCCGGCCATACCGTGCGGCCCGAGGCGGACGCCACCGTGCGCAAGCTGCTGTCCGACCGCACCCAGCCCATGACTGCCTCCATGTTCCGCGACCTGCGCCAGGGCCTGCCCGTGGAAGCCGACCACATCGTCGGCGACATGGTCCGCCGCGCCCGCACGCTGGGCGTGGACGCCACCTACCTGCGCGTGGCTTATTCGCACCTGCAGGTCTACCAGGCGCAACGCGCCGCCCGCTGATCGCGGGAGCGGCCCCCTGTTCAAGCGGGGCCGCCGGGCGCACACTGATTGCGCGTGCCGCGGCGTGCGGCGCGCGTCCGGTCATCTCGCGCGGCTGCCGGTTCGCACCCATTGGTGCACGGTTTGCAAAAAACTCTTCCTGGTTAGCGGGTTTTTCGTTCGGATTTGACCGAATAGTATGGCTTGGCCTGAGCCGAAGCCCGCGCCGCCGCAATCGTGCGGCGGCCGCTCCCGGCCCATCCCTCCCAGGAGCAAGACCATGAAAATCGCATTGATCGGCATTACCGGCCGCGTGGGGTCCCGCGTGGCGGACGAATTGTTGAAGCGCGGCCACCAGGTGACGGGCATCGCCCGCAACCCGGCCGACGTCAACGAGCAGCCGGGCTTGACGGTCCGGCAGGGCGATGCCACCGATCCCGAAGGCCTGACCCCGATCCTGACCGGCCATGACGCCGTCATCAGCGCCACGCGTTTCGTGTCCACCGATGCCAAGCCCCTTCTGGCCGCCGTGAAGAACGCCGGCGTGCCGCGCCTGTTGGTGGTGGGCGGCGCGGGCAGCCTGCTGGTCGCGCCCGGCAAGATGCTGATCGACACCCCCGAGTTCCCGGACGCCTACAAGCCCGAGGCGCGCGCAGGCGTCGTGTTCCTGGACACGCTGCGCCAGGAAAAGGTGCTGAACTGGACCTTCCTGTCGCCCTCGGCCATGTTCGAGCCCGGTGAGCGCACCG
Source organism: Achromobacter sp. JD417 (assembly GCF_041879325.1). Lineage (NCBI taxonomy): Bacteria > Pseudomonadati > Pseudomonadota > Betaproteobacteria > Burkholderiales > Alcaligenaceae > Achromobacter > Achromobacter sp. JD417. The sequence continues at coordinate 55,437 of NZ_CP087159.1, forward strand.
GATCCTTCCGCGTGGGCGACGACAATCTGCTGGCCGACGACGAGGGCAAGAGCTGGATTTCCATGGAAGACTACGCAATCGCCCTGGCCGACGAAGTCGAAACGCCGCGGCATTCGCGCCGCCGCTATACCGTCGGATACTGATGCTGCGCCGCGTTTGTTTGTAAACTGGCAGGCCGCCAGCCGGCGTCATTTGAGTAGTCCTGTATGCGTATGAAGTGGAAATCCTTGGCTGCCTGCCTGCTGGTCGCCGCCAGTTGCGTGGCGGCTGCGCCGGCGCTTGCGGCCGCGCCGCAGTCGAACAAGGAAATTGCCGTCGCGTTCTTCCGCATGATGTTCCAGGACCGCGATATCGACGAGGCGGTGCGCCTGTACGTCGGCCCGAACTACACCCAGCACAATCCGTACATGCAGGACGGCGTCGGGCCGATGGTCGACTTTTTCCCGCGCTACTTCGAGCAGCATCCGCAGGCCATCGTCGAGATCAAGCGCGTGATCGCCGAAGGCGACCTCGTCATGATCCACAACCTGTGGCGCGACTCGCCCGAAGACCGCGGCCAGGCAGTGGTCGACATCTTCCGCCTTGAAGGCGGCAAGATCGTCGAACACTGGGACGTGAGCCAGGAAATCCCCGAGAACCCCGCCAACAAGAACGGCATGTTCTAGGCTGCCCATGATCGAACCCGTCGACCTGCCCCGCGCCTATCTGCTTTTGAACCACGGCCCGACCGTGCTGGTGACCAGCGCGCACGGCGGCGCCCGCAACGTCATGGCCGCGGCCTGGGCCATGCCGCTGGACTTCAGTCCGCCCAAGATGCTGGTGGTGGTGGACAAGAACACCTGGACGCGCGAGCTCATCGAAGCCTCGGGCGAATTCGCGCTGTGCATCCCGTCGCGCGCGCAGGCGCACGCCACGCTGCAGGTGGGTTCGCACTCGGGGCGCGACGAAGACAAGTTCCAGGCCAGCGGCCTGACCACGTTTGCCGCCAGCAAGATCGGCGCGCCGCTCATTGAGGGGTGTCTCGGGTGGCTGGAATGCAAGGTCATCCCTGAACCCCACAATCAGCAGGCCTACGACCTTTTCATCGGCGAGGTCGTGGCCGCATGGGCGGCGCCGGACGTGTTCTCGGGCAACCGCTGGCACTTTCCGGCCGACGAGCGCCGTTCGGTGCATTACGTGGCCGGCGGCTCCTTCTTCGCCACCGGCGATGCCTTCAACGTCGCCGATCCGGAGTAAGGGCCATGCGCAGCGTGTATCTGGCGGGTTTCGACGTCTTTCTGCCCGACGCCGTGGCCCACGGCGAACGGCTCAAGACGCTGTGCGCCACCTACGGTTTCGAGGGCGTGTTTCCGCTGGACAACGCGGCGCCGCCGGACCTGTCCGGACAGGCGCTGGCGCAATGGATCTATCGCGCCAACGTCGCGCTGATCCGCCGCGCCGACATGGTGATGGCGAACCTGAATCCGTTTCGTGGCGCCGAGCCCGATTCGGGCACGGCCTTCGAGGTGGGTTACGCCATCGCCTGCGGCAAGCCCGTGTGGGGCTACACCGGCCAGTCCGGCAGCCTGATCGATCAGGTGGCGGTGGGGGCGGCGGCCGACGACGGCGCATCGCGCATGGTCGACGCCCAGGGCCATACCGTCGAGGACTTCGGCCTGAGCCTTAACCTGATGCTGGCGTGCAGCGCGCGCATCGTGAATGGCGGTCCGGCGGACTGCCTGGCCAGCATGGCGCGCAACTGACGTTTGATGCCAGCAGCTAGGCGCGCGCGGCCTTCGTCTTTCTGGCGGCGCCGGCTGGCGCGCCCAGATACCCCATCACTGCATCCACCACCGCGGCCTCCAGCTGCTTGGGCGTGAAGCCCGCCGGCGGCGCCAGCGCGGCCGCGTGCACCAGCGATTCCATGATGCGCAGGACCACGTAGGTCGCCAGATCCCGGTCCGCCTGCGCGATCTCGGCGCGGTGCAGTTCCAAGAGATGCCGCATGCGGCGGTGAATGTCCTGGTCCGCGCGGCTGTGTTCGTGCGGCTGGTCAAACAGCGGAAATTCCCGTTCCAGCACGCGATGCAACGCCGGCTCCAGCAGATGCGCGTGCAGCATGGCTTGCACGATTGCGCCCACACGCTCGCGCAGCGTGGCCGCCGGATTGCCGTTCAACACGTCGTCGATCACATCCAGCATCTGGTTGTCGTGCCGGTCATGCAGCGCGGCGATCAGCGCGTTCTTGTTGGGAAAGTACTGATACAGCGAGCCCACGCTCACGCCGGCCGTTTCCGCAATCAGATTCGTGTTGGTGCCGGCATAGCCATGCGTGGCCAAAACGTGAGCGGTGGCCTGCAGGATGGTGTCGACGGTGTGCTGGGACCTGAGTTGGCGCGGCGATTTCCGGGGCTGGGGGATAACGGTCATGGGTGGGGCAAAAGGCGAGTATTCGCGCGGATTATGCCATCCGCATCGGGGCTGCGATGGCGCGGCCCCACCCATTGCGGCCGGTCAGACGGTGGCCGCCATCTCCAGGACCTCGTCATCGATCGCTTCGGCCTGGCCGTCCTGCAGCTTTTGCAGGTGGTCGGCCAGTTCGGCGATGGTCAGCGCCACCAGGCCCTGTTCGGCGGCGTAGCGCTCCAGCGCCGCACCGCGCATCATCGTGCCGTCGGCGTTCATCAGTTCGCACAGCACGCCTGCCGGACGCAGCCCGGCCAGCACGGCCAGGTCCACCGAGCCTTCGGTGTGGCCGCGGCGCGTCAGCACGCCGCCCGGTTGCGCGCGCAGCGGAAACACATGACCGGGGCTGACGATGTCGTCGGCCTGTGCCGACGGCGCAATGGCGGCGCGGATCGTGGTCACGCGGTCCACGGCGGACACGCCGGTGCTTACGCCTTCGCGCGCTTCGATCGACACGGTGAAGGCCGTGGCAAAACGGCTCTGGTTGCGCTGGACCATGGGCGGCAGTTCCAGGCGGTCCAGCGTTTCGCCGGGCAGGCACAGGCAGACGATGCCGCTGCCGTCGCGGATGAGTTGCGCCATGACGGGCACGGTCAGCCGGTCGGCGGCCACGATCAGGTCGGCTTCGTTCTCGCGGTCAAAGTCGTCCATCAGGATGACGGGACGGCCCAGACGCAGATGATGCAGCGCGCGTTGCAAGCGGGCGGCAAAGGGCTGGGATGCCAGGCTGGGGAGGGGGGACTGCTGGGTAAAGGCAACGTTGGACATTGAAACGCTCTCGCAAAAGGATTGGGCGAAAAACGTTTCAGGGCTAATCGACAGCCGAACGCAATACGGCCAGGCGGACGCAAACGCGCCCGGCGCAGCCGAGTATGTGCCGGCACATCTTCTCTCATCCGGACTATGACCGTCGGCCCTGGCTTCTCACCAGGTCTGCTGACCCCGGCCAAATAGCTGGCCGGGCGCTCGCGGGCTCGCCACATTGCATGGCATACCGCCGGTGGGGAATTGCACCCCGCCCTGAAGACGTACTGCATGTCGTGTTAACGACCGAATGATTGTACGCCTGTCCGCGGGACGGGATTGAATATGCTTATTGCAGTTGTGGTCTTCGGAAAGCGCGGGACTGGCCCCGTGTTGCCGTCAGGCGGCCTCGGCGGCGCTGGCCTTTTTGGCCGCGGGGCCCTTATTGGTCTTGGCGGTCTTTTCGGTCTTTTCGGCCTTGGCGGGCTTCTCCACCTTCTCCGCCTTGTCGGCTTTCTTCGCCTTCTTGGCGGGCAGCGCCAGCATCGTGCCGCGGCACGGCGGCGTGCCGCAGAGGCACTTGTAGCCTTCCTTCAGCGCCTTGGTGATGCGCCCATCCAGCACCAGCCCGTAGTCGTACGACAGCTCGGTGCCGCGCGCGATGTCCTCTAGCGCCACGATGTAGACGCGCTTGCCGTGCTTGCCTTCCTGCGCCTCGCAATTGGGCTGGCAGGAATGGTTGATCCAGCGCGCGTCGTTGCCCTCGTCGCCGCCGTCGATCACGCGGCCGGAGCTGAGCGCGAAGAAGAAGGTGTGGAAGGGATCGTCCGGATTGGTCGGGTGGCGGCGGTCGGCTTCCTTGGCGCTGATGCGCTTGCCGCCGTACTCGATGATGCGCGTGCCCGCGGGAATCTTGCGGGCGGCGAAGACGCCATTGCCGTGCAGCTTGGAGCGGCGGACGGCGTACCAGGGCTTGATCGGGGTGTCTTCGGTGGTCATTGAAGGTCGCGTGTGGCGTGAGACGAAACAGAATTATATCGGCGGCCTCTTTGCGCGATCACAGGCGTATAGTGAGCGCCGGCTTGTCCCTTGTTTGATATTCATCATGATCGTCCGTCCGCGGCCCTCCGCGCTGGCTCTGTTCTTTGTACTGCGCGGTTCCATCATCCCGCGCATCCTCAGCAGGATCATCGTCATCACGGTGCTCTCCTGCGTGGTGGTGTGGATGTACCACCGCCAGTTCTTCTCGCCCGCGCATCTGACCGCGGTGCCGTTCTCGCTCTTCGGGCTGGCCCTGTCCGTCTTCATGGGCTTTCGCAACAACGTCTGCTATGACCGCTGGTGGGAAGCCCGCAAGCAATGGGGCGACCTCGTCGTGCAGGCGCGCAGCCTGGCGCGCGAGAGCGCCGTGCTGCTGGCGGCCAGCACCGCCAATCCCTTGCAGGAGCGTCTGGTGCGGCGCTGCATCGGATTCGGCTACGGACTGGCGGCGCGGCTTCGCGGGCAGGACATGGTCGAGGCGGTGCGGCCGTGGGTGCAGCAGGACGAGCTGGATTCGCTGGCCGGCTGCCGCAACGTGCCCGATGCCCTGCTACTGGCCATCAACCGGGATCTCGCGGCCTGCCTGCGGCGCGGTGAGCTGACCGACATCCTGTACCAGGGCCTGACTCAGCGCGTGGCGCAGTGCGCCGCCATCCAGGCGGCCTGCGAGCGCATCAAGTTCACGCCCTGTCCGTTCGCCTATTCGCTGCTCCTGCATCGCACGGCGTGGCTGTTCTGCCTGCTGCTGCCCTTCGGGCTGGTGGGCACGCTGGAGTTCCTGACGCCGCTTGCGGTGACCATCGTCGCCTACACCTTCTTCGGCCTGGACGCGCTGGGCGACGAGCTGGAAGACCCCTTCGGCGCGGACGAGAACGACCTGCCGCTGTCGGCGCTGGCCCGCGTCATCGAGATCGACCTGCTCGAAGGCCTGGGTGTGCGCCCCTTGCCCGAGCCGGCGGTGCCGGTGGACTACGTCCTGCGCTGAAACAGCTGGGCGGGGCGGCGGCTTACGACGCCGGCCCGGTCAGCGGCAGCTTGGTTTCCTTCAGCCGGCGCAGCACAAAGCAGGACTTGCTGTGCCGGATGCCCGGGATGCGGTAGAGCTGTTCGCGCAAGAGGCGCTCGTAGTCGCGGGTGTCGCGCACGGCGATGCGGATGTAATAGTCGTAGTCGCCCGACACCAGGAAGGCCTCCAGCACCTCGGGGATCTGCGCCAGCGCGCGGCCGAATTCATACAGCGTCTCTTCGCTGTGGCTCTCCAGGGTCACGTGGACGATGACCGTGTCCATGAAGCCCAGGCTGGCCGGATCGATGTCCACGGTGTAGCCGCGGATGACCCCGGCGCTCTCCATGCGTTTGATGCGGTTCCAGCACGGGGTGGACGACAGGCCGACCGCCGCGCCGATGTCGTTCAGGCTGGCGCGCGCGTTGTCCTGCAGCACCTTCAAAATGGCCAAGTCGAACTTGTCGAGGTTCATTTTCTTTGATTCCTCCAAATCAAAGATGAATTTACTCCGTCCGCCCGTTATCCGTGGAAAAGAAGATAAAAATTCTTCGGTTCTACCAATAAGATGGATAGCATGAACGATCGCCTGCACCCCACCGCCGCCGCCGCGCTTGCCGCCACCGAAACCGCCCCTGAAAACGGGGCGAAGATTTTGCTCGACACGCTGATTGCGCACGGCGTCGACACGGTCTTCGGCTATCCGGGCGGGGCCGTCCTGCCCTTGTACGACGCGTTGTACGCCGAGCCGCGCCTGCGGCACGTGCTGGTGCGCCACGAGCAGGCCGCCGTGCACGCGGCCGAGGGCTACGCCCGCACCACCGGCCGCACGGGCGTGGTGTTCGTGACCTCCGGCCCCGGCATGGCAAACACGACCTCGGGCCTGTTGGACGCCATGTGCGATTCGATCCCCGTGCTTTGCATCAGCGGCCAGGTGGCCACGGCGGCCATCGGCACCGACGCCTTCCAGGAATGCGACGCCATCGGCATTTCGCGTTCCGTCACCAAGTGGAACACCCAGATCCGCGCGGTGGACGACGTGGCTGGCGTGACGGCCCGTGCGTTTGAACTGACGCGCCAGGGCCGTCCCGGTCCGGTGCTGGTGGATTTTCCCAAGGACGTGCAGCTGGCGGTGCCGCGCGATAGCGGCGATGGCCTGGACGTGCCCTCGCAGCACAAGCTGGCCGCGCTGCGCGCGCGCCGCCAGTCGGGCAAGCTGGCGGCCAAGCTGCCGCAGTCGGCCGTGCGCCGCGCCGCCGCGCTGATCGCGCAGGCCAAGCGTCCCATCTTCTACGGCGGCGGCGGACTGGTGAACGCCGGTCCCGAGGCCTGCGAAGCGTTCACCGACTTGGTACGCCACACCGGCGCGCCTTGCACGCTGACGTTGATGGGCCTGGGCGCGTTTCCCGCGTCCGACCCGCAATTCGTGGGCATGCTGGGCATGCACGGCACGGTCGAAGCCAACCTCGCCATGCACAACTCGGACCTCGTCGTCTGCATTGGCGCGCGCTTTGACGACCGCATCACCGGCAAGCTGTCCGAGTTCTGCCCGCACGCCCGCAAGATCCATATCGATATCGATCCCGCGTCGATCAACAAGGTGGTGCGCGTGGACGTGGCGCTGGTGGGCGACTGCCTGCCGCTGGTGCGGGCGCTACGCGCCGAACTGGGCGACACCAGGCTTGAGCCCGCGCGCCTGGCGCCCTGGTTCAAGCGCATCGACGCCTGGCGCGCGCAGGACTGCCTGGGCTTCACGCCCGCGCCCGACGCCATCCTGCCGCAGCACCTGATGTCGCGCCTGAACGCCGCGCTGGCGGACCGCGATGCCATCGTCTCCACCGATGTGGGCCAGCATCAGATGTGGGCGGCGCAGTATCTGCGCTTTGACCGCCCGAACCGCTGGTTGACGTCTGGCGGCGCGGGCACGATGGGCTACGGCGTGCCGGCCGCCATCGGCGCGCAGGTCGCGCACCCGGACAAGACCGTGGTCTGCGTCAGCGGCGACGCGTCGGTGCTGATGAACATCCAGGAACTGTCCACCGCCATGCAGCACGAGACGCCCGTCAAGGTCGTGCTGTGCAACAACGGCTACATGGGCATGGTGCGCCAGTGGCAGGAGCTGATCCACGGCGGACGCTACAGCCACAGCTACAACGCGTCGCTGCCGGATTTCGTGGCGCTGGCGCGCGCCTTCGGCTGGGGGGCGGCGCGCGTGGATGACCCGGCCAAGCTGGACGCCGCGCTGGCCGAATGCCTGGCGCACGATGGCCCGTACTTCCTGGACGTGGCGGTCACGGCGCAGGAAAACTGCTTCCCGATGATGCCGGCGGGGCATGGCCACCAGAAGATGATGCTGGCCGAAGGCGTCTGGTATCAGGACGAGACGACTTGAGCGTTTCAAGGTGTCTGACACCCGTTGAGGCGTTGCGGCAGGCTGGAGATCATCTCCCCAGGGTGTCAGACACCGGAATCAGAACGCCTCAACGTAGGTGTCTGACACCCGTTGAGACGCAGCGGCAGGCTGGAGATCATCTCCCCAGGGTGTCAGACACCGGTGCGGCACCGCTGAAAAAGCCGGTGTCAGACACCGGCGCCAGCGCGGCACACGACGATTTCAGACACCCCGCCGTCTTCAAAACTGAATAGACAGCCCGCCGTCCACCACCAGCACGTGACCGTTCACATACGATGCCGCGGGTGACGCCAGGAACACGGCGGCCCCGGCGATTTCCTCCGGTTCGCCCCACCGCCCCGTCGGGTTGCGCGCCGCGATGCGCGGCCCGAATTGCGGGTCGGCCACCATATCCGCATTGGTCTCCGTGGCAAACGTCCCCGGCGCGATGGCGTTGCTGGTGATGTAATGCCCGCCGAATTCCGCCGCCAGCGCTCGCACCATCCCCGTCAGTCCCTGCTTGGCCGCCGGATACACCGCATCGCCCGCCCGCGCCAGCTCCCCCACCACCGACGTAATCGCAATCAACCGGCCGCCGCCCTGGCGCATCATGCGCTCGGCCGCGAACTTGGCCAGCAGCATGCCGGCCACCAGATCGGTGTCGATCAGCTCGCGGATTTCAGCGGGGCTGGTGTCCTGCAGCGTCTTGCGGTTGCGTGCACCGACGTTGTTGACCAGGATGTCCAGCCGTTCGTGTTCGCTGTCGATGCGCTGGAAGGCCGCTGCCATCGCCGCATCGTCGGTCACGTCGAACGGCAGCGGATGCGCGTCCAGGCCCGCGCCCGTCAGCTCGGCCACTGCCGCATTGACCGCGTCGGCATTGCGCCCGTTGATCAGCACGCGCGCGCCGCAACCGGCCAGTGCCCGCGCGATGCAAAAGCCCAGCCCGCGGGCCGAGCCGGTCACCAGCGCCACCTGTCCCGTCAGGTCGAAATTGCGCAGATACGGAAGGGTCTTCATCTTTCGGGCCTCGCTCATTCCCGGAACTCCGGCGCCCAGTGCAAGAGCCGCCGTTCGATCCACGTCACACAATAGACCAGCGCGATGCCGACGATGGACAGCAGCGTCACCGCCGCAAACATGTCGGTGGCGTTCAGCGTCGCCAGCGCCGTGATCATCAGATATCCCATGCCCGTGGTCGAGCCCACGAACTCGGCCAGCACCACGCCGATCAGCGCAAAACTGATGGCGTTGGGCAGCGCGGCAAAGGTCCAGGCCGCGGCCGTGGGGATGCGCACCCGCCACAGGATCTGGCGCGGCGAGCCGCCCAGCGTGCGGCAGAAATCGACAAGCTCGCGCTCCACGCTGCGCCCGCCCTTGTAGGTGTTGAAGAACACCAAAAAGAACACGACGAACCACGACGTGACCACCTTGGACGCCAGCCCCAGCCCGAAGAACATGGTGATGAGCGGCACGAACGCGATCCGCGGCATGGAATTGAACGCCACGATGAACGGATTGAACACGTCGGCCAGAAAGCGGCTGCGGCTGAGCGTCATGCCCACCACGAAGCCGCTGCCCACGCCCACCACCAGGCCCACCAGCGTCGCCTGCAGCGTCAGCCACAGGTGCGGCCAGACCGAGCGCGGCCCGGGTTGCAGCCATTCCCACAATCGCACGGCGACGCGCGAGGGCTGGCTGATGAAGAAGGGATCGAAAAGCGTGTTCTGGGTGAACCACGGTATGCGCGTGAGAATTTCCCACGAGCCCAGGATGACGGCAAGAATCAGAACCTGCCACAAGGTGATGCGCACGCGTCGCGCGGCGTTGGCGCGGCGGTCCAGCCGCAACTGGTCCTGCAGGGTGTCGGCGGTATCCATCGAATTCATGACTGTCGGTTCAGGCGGCGGCGCGGAACTGCTGGCCCAGCACGCTCCAGAGGCTTTGCACGTGGGAGACGAACTGCGGCGTTTCGCGCAGCGTGAAGACGTCGCGCGGATGCGGGATCTGGATGCGCTCGTCCAGCAGCACGCGGCTGGGCGGGCCGGACAGCACCACCACGCGGTCGGACAGCAGGATGGCTTCGTCCAGGTCGTGCGTGACCATCACGATGGTCTGGCCCAGCTTGCGCCAGATCTCCATCAGCTCGCGGTGCAGGTGGGTCTTGGTATGCGTGTCCAGCGCCCCGAAGGGCTCGTCCAGCAGCAGGATGCGCGGCTCGACCGCCAGGCTCATCAAGAGCGCCACGCGCCGGCGCATGCCGCCGGAAAGCTGATGCGGAAAGGCGTCGGCGAAGGCGCTCAGGTGACCCAGTTCCAGCAGTTCGGCGACACGCTTTGCGATCCGGTCGGCCGGCACGCCCTGAAACTTCAAACCCAGCGCCACGTTCTTCCTGACGCTGAACCACGGCAGCAGCGTGTCTTTCTGAAAGATGTAGCCCAGCGCGGGCGGCACCTGCCCGTCCACCACGCGGCCGTCCACCAGGATGGTCCCGGTGGTGGGCTGCAGAAAGCCCGCGATCATGTTCAGAAGCGTGCTCTTGCCGCAGCCCGACGGCCCGACGATCGACACGAATTCGCCTTCGTTGATCGTCAGGCTGACCTCGCCGACGGCGTGCGTCGTGCCCTGGCGCGACTGGTACGCCTTGCCCACCTTGTCCAGCGTGATCATCAAAGGCCCCGGGCTTTGCGCACGAAGCTCATGTTCACGCATTTGGCGTAAGGCACGGTCTTGATCTCTTCATTGGAGAACTGGCGCCCGTCGCCCATGATGGCCGTCATGCGGTTGTACGCGTCCTCGGTGATGATGTTGTCCTTCAGGAACACCGTCTCCTTGTAGACGCCCAGCGTCTTCTCGATGGCGGCGCGCGGGAAGGCGCTCAGGTAATCATCGTAGATGACGTCGGTGATGGCGGCCGCGCTGTTGGCGGTGATGAAGTCCTGCGCCTTGACCATGGCGGTCACAAACGCCTGCACGAGCTCGGGGCGCTTCTGGATGGTGTCTTGAAGCGTCAGCGCCGCGATGCCCGGCACGTCGCCGCCCATGAACTCGTTCCACGACGCTTCGGTGGTGGCGTCGAAGATGGGAACGCCCCAGCCTTCCTGGCGGGCCTGTTCCATCATCGACATGGTCGCCATGCTGGCCGCGACCGAGCCCGTCTTGAGTGCGCCCAGCATCGTCGCCAGATCGCCCAGGGGGCGGATGTCGACCTTGTCGGCCACGCCGGCCTTCTGCATCAGGTACAGCGCCATCAGCCACGTGCTGGACTGCGGCTGGGTCGCGCCCACGCGCTTGCCCGCCAGGTCCTTCAGCGACTTGATCTTGCCGCTGTCGAAGTCCTCTCGGCGCACGATGACGTTGGCGTACGTCAGCTTGCGGTCAAAGCCGAACACCAGTGTGGCGGGCTTGCCCGCGATGGTCAGCGCGGGCGCGGCGGTGGCCGCGGTGGCGCCAAAGGCGATCTGGCCGGCCGCCAGCAGCTGGTTGGTGCGCGGGCCGCTTTGCGAATTCAGATACTCGACCTCCAGGCCGCCTTCTCCGAAGAAGCCCTTTTTCAGCGCCACGTAGCCGGCCGCGAAAAAAGGGTCGATGCTGCCCTGGCCGTAGACGACCTTGCCCAGCTTGGGCTGCGCGAAGACGACGCGCCCATTGAGCAGGCCGAAGCTGGCCAAAGCGCAAGCGCTCGCCGCCAGCACGCGGCGGCGGGTGGTGAAGTCGGAGCTACGGGTCATGTCGTCCTCGGAAGTTTCTGGGTTGCAGCTGTTTGGCGTCAACAATACCCCAGCGATTGCTGCCCAACAATGGAAAACGCCCGGTCTCCCGGGCGTTTGGTCGTGCGGCGCAGGCTGGATTACGCCGTGGTCTTCTTGGGCGCCGCCTTTTTCACGGCTTTCTTGGCCGCGGTTTTGGTGGCGGTTTTTGTGGCCGTTTTGGTTGCGGTCTTGGCGGCAGCCTTCTTGGCCGGCGCCTTCTTCGCAGCCGTCTTGGCCGCCGTCTTGGTGGCGGTCTTCGTTGCCGTCTTGGCCGGCGCGCGGGCGCGGCCGGGCTTCTCGGGACGGGGCTCGAACTCGAACCCGATCTTGCCGTCAGGCTGGCGCACCAGGAACGCCTTGAACTTGCGGTTCGTGCGGCTGGAGACAAAGCCGTCGAGCAGGTCGGTGCGGCCGTTGGTCAACAGCTTTTCCATCTGCTCGCGCGAGATCTCCTGCTGCAGGATGACCTTGCCCGACCGGAAATCGCACGACTTCTCGGGGCCCACCGATTTTTCGCAGACGTAGCTCATGCCGTGCTCGAAGACGCGCGACTGGCACTTCGGGCAAGAGCCCACCGGCGTGTGGCCGGAGAAGTCCACGGCTTCGTTGTCGTCCTCGTCGTTTTGGCCGAAGTCGAATTCCAGCTTGTACTCGTCGCTGATCCGCAGGATGGCCGCAAACGGCCGGCCCATCTTGCTGATGAAGCCTTGCAGCGGACCGATCTCTCGCTTGGCCAGGAGTTCTTCGACTTCCGGCAGCTCGAACGTGCGGCCGCCCGGGTGCTTGCCGATGGAAAAGTCGCAGGCCGTGCAGGCGTAGCGGCGGTAGTTTTCCTTGACCACCGCGCCGCACTTGGGACACGGCGTTGTCAGCGTGGCGTAGTCGCCCGGCACCGTGTCGCGCTCGTATTCCTTGGCGCGCTTGACGATCACCTGCGTCATCTGCGCGATCTCGCGCATGAAGGCCTCGCGGCCCAGTCCGCCCTGCTCGATCTGCTTGAGCTTGTGCTCCCATTCGCCGGTGAGTTCGGGCGAGGTCAGTTCGGCCACGTCCAGACCCGACAGCAGCGTCATGAGCTGGCGCGCCTTGGCGGTGGGCACCAGGTCGCGGCCTTCGCGGCGCAGGTAGCTTTCGTTGAGCAGGCCTTCGATGATGGCCGCGCGCGTGGCCGGCGTGCCCAGGCCGCGCTCGGACATGGCTTCGCGCAGTTCCTCGTCGTCCACCAGCTTGCCGGCGCCTTCCATGGCCGACAGCAGCGTGCCTTCGTTAAAGCGCGCGGGCGGCTTGGTCGACAGGCCGACGGCCTCGATTTCCTCGGTGCGCACGGTCTCGCCGTCGCCCACGGGCACCAGGTTGGCGTCTTCGCCCTGCGCTTCCTTGCCGTACACGGCAAGCCAGCCGGGGTTGACCAGCACCTTGCCGTCCGTGCGGAAGCGATGCCCCTGCACTTCGGTCAGGCGCGTGGTGACGCGGTACTCTGCCGCCGGGAAGAACACGGCCAGAAAGCGCTTGAGCACCAGGTCGTAGAGCTTGGCCTCGGCTTCGCTCAGGTCGTGCGGGATCTGCAGCGTGGGGATGATCGCAAAGTGATCCGACACCTTCTTGTTGTCGAAGATGCGGCGGTTGGGTTTCACCCACTGCTGGCTGACGACGGTCTCGGCGTGGCGCGACAGGCCGCCCACGGCGTTCGAGCCGCCCTTGGCCAGCGCGCGCATGGTTTCCTGCACCGTGCTGATGTAGTCCTCGGGCAGGTAGCGCGAGTCGGTACGCGGATACGTCAGGGCCTTGTGGCGTTCGTACAGCGTCTGCGCCAGCGCCAGGGTGGTCTTGGCCGAAAAACCGAACCGGCCGTTGGCCTCGCGCTGCAGCGACGTCAGGTCGTACAGGGCCGGCGACATCTGGCTGGACGGCTTGGATTCCTCGGTCACGCTGCCCGGCTGCTCGCGGCAGGCGGCGACCACGCTTTGCGCGGCGGCGGCCGACCACAGGCGCGATTCGCGCTTTTCGGGATCTTTGTCGTCTTTCTTGAATTGCGGGTCGATCCAGCGGCCTTCGTACAGGCCGGCGGCCGCCACGAAGGTGGCGCGCACTTCCCAGTAGTCGCGCGGCACGAAGCGGCGGATGCGCTCTTCGCGTTCGGCCACGATAGCCAGCGTGGGCGTCTGCACCCGGCCGACCGGCGTCTTGAAAAAGCCCCCGTCCTTGCTGTTGAAGGCGGTCATGGCGCGCGTGCCGTTGATGCCGACCAGCCAGTCGGCCTCGGCGCGCGAACGCGCCGCGGCTTCCAGCGGCTTCATCTGCGTGTCGTCGCGCAGGCTGGCAAAGGCCTCGCGGATGGCGGCCTGCGTCATCGACTGCAGCCACAGGCGCTGGATGGGCTTGTTCACGCCGGCGTACTGAATGATGTAGCGGAAGATCAGTTCGCCTTCACGCCCCGCGTCACAGGCGTTGATGATGGCGTCCACATCCTTGCGCTTGGCAAGCCGGACCAGCAGCTTGAGGCGTTCGGCGGACTTCTTGTCGGTCGGGCCCAATTCGAAGGCCGGCGGAATCACGGGCAGGTGCGTGAAGCTCCATTTCCCCTTGACCGGATCGTTGGGCGCGACCAAGCTGAGCAAATGGCCGATGCTTGAAGCGAGAACGTAACGTTCGCTTTCAAAATAGTCGCCCTCGCGCGCGAAGCCTCCCAAGGCGCGTGATATATCAAGGGCCACCGAGGGCTTCTCGGCAATAATCAGCGTTTTATTCATGTGTTTCCAGTGGCGGTAGTCCCGCCGTATCAGCGCGGATAATAAGATCGGAGATTCGCCAGATGCAAGTCGGCACTGAAAGGCAAGCGGGATCCGAACTGCACGCTTGGCGTCAATTTTTGGCGCGAAGCACCTTGTGGCTAGGCGTTTTGCTGCTGGGCAGCGCTGCCGTCTGCTGGGTTGCCGCCAACTGGCAGGACATGACAAAAATGCAGCGCTTTGCCGGGTTGCAGGGCCTGTTGGCCGTCTGCGCGCTGGCCGCCGCGTGGTCCGGTTTGCGCTTGCGCGCCCGGCCCGGCGTGCGGCGCAGCATCCCTGGCGCGCTGCTGGCATTGGCCGGCATTTTGCTGGGCGCCCTGCTCGCCCTATTAGGACAAACTTACCAGACGGGCGCCGATACCTGGGAACTGTTCGCGTGGTGGGCAGTGTTGCTCTTGCCCTGGGCGCTTGCCGCGGGCAGCCAGGCCGTGTGGTTGTTGTGGGCGCTGGTGCTCAATCTTGCGGTCGCGCTGTGGCTGGGCGAACGCGTCTTCACGTGGATGATGATCTTCGGCGGTCCGGGCCTGCCCAGCCTGGTCATGGCCGCGTTGAACCTCGTCTTGCTGTTCGGCTGGGAAATGGCCGCGCGACGCTGGCGCGCCAGCACGGTCTTCGGGCCGCGCATCCTGGCCGCCATCGCAATCAGCGTGCTGGTGCTGGCCCTCATGTTCGGCGATTTCATCGTCGACGGCCTGGGCACCTACAACGGCGTCGCCTGGGTCGCTGCCACGCTGGGGCTCGGTCTTTACTATCAGCGGGGCCGGCGCGACCTCGTCATCCTGGCCATGCTGGCCGCCGGCGTCATCTGCGTGTCGCTGCGCGTGGTGGGCGAATGGTTGTGGCGGCTTGAGCCCGGCGCGTGGGCGGCGCTGCCGCTGGCCGCCTTGCTCATGGCCGAGGCCGTCGTGGCCGCCCGATGGCTGCGCGGCATGAGCAACGAAGCGCCGGTCCCCGTGCCGGCCGCCGACGCGGAACCGGCTGGCGCCTCGGCAGGCAATGCCGTCGATCCCGCCGAATCCAGCGCGCCCGTGGCCCAGTTGGCGCCCGCTGCCGTGCCGCGCGCTGAACCGCCCTGGTACGTGCAATGCCTGCTGGGCCTGTCCGCGTGGCTGGCCACCCTGCTCCTCTTGCTGTTCGTCGCCTTCTCCAACCTGATCACCACCGAAAGCGGCGCGCTGGTCGCCGGCCTCGTGCTCTGCGCCGTGGGCGTGGCGGTGCTGCGCAGCGATGCCGGCCCGTTCTGGCGGCAGTGCGGCACGGCCATGGCTTTCACCGGGCAGATCCTCATCATCTTCGGCCTGTCCAGTTCGACCTCGTTCGCCAGCGCAAGCTTCTTCGTGCTGCTGATGGCGGCCGCAGTCTATGCGCTGGGACCCGACGTGATCCTGCGCTTTCTGAGCGGCCTGTTGATCGCGCTGGCCAGCGCCGGCCTGATCTGGCGCGGCCTGTCGCCCGACCTCATGCGGGAAGACCTGATGGACGCCTGGATCCGTTTCGACGCGACCCGGGCCACCTTCCTGTGGCTGCCCATCGGCGTCATCGGCGCCTGGGCCACCGCCGTCATCTTCACCGTCAGCCACCGCGTGGGCGCGCGGCGCGGCCATGCGCTGCAGCCGCTGGCGTGGGCGTTCCTGCTGTCCGTGCAGGGCATGGTCTGGCTGGCAAGCGGCATTGCCGTCACCGAACTGCCCGCGATCTGGCAGCTTGCGCCGCGCACCGCTGCCCTGGTCGTCGCGGGCGCGCTCTTGCCGGTGGCCGCCGCGCTGGCCGTGCTGTGGCCGCGACGCCGCCTCCTGACCGGCGGCGTCACCTGGGGCGTGCCGATCGGCCTGTTGCTGCTGGCGCTGTTCTGGCTGCCCAGCCCGGGCGTCGGCTTCGCGCTGGCGTGGCTGCTGCTGGGATTTGGCCTGAACCAGCCGCGCGTCATGATCTTCGGCGCCGCCAGCCTGTTGGCGTACCTGGGCGTCTATTACTACCAATTGGAGCTGCCGCTGCTGCAAAAGGCGCTGTGGCTGAGCGGCGCGGCGGTGCTGCTGTTCGTGCTGCGCGCCGCGGTGTGGCTGGTGCCGCGCCTGATGCGCACGCAGGCCCCGGTTCAAGCGCGTCCCCTGCCGCCGGTATCCCCGGCCCTGCGCTGGCGCACAGCGGGCATCCTGGGCGGCCTGGCGCTGGTGCTGGTCGCGGCCAACGTCGGCATCTGGGAGCGCGAAAAACTCCTGTCGTCGGGCAAGGTCGTCATCCTGGAGCTGGTGCCGGTCGATCCGCGCTCCCTCATGCAGGGCGACTACATGGCCTTGAATTTTGCGGCCGGACGCGAGGTGACGCGCCTGCGGCTAGGCGGCAACCAGAACGACGCCGAAAGCGTCATGGGCTACGAGCCGGACGGCTACGTGATGCTGACGCCGGATTCGCGCGGTGTGGCGCAGGCGGTGCGGATCCAGTCCGACGTGCACCCGCATGCCGAAACCGAAGTGCCGCTGCGCTATCGGGTCCGTGGCAATGGTGTGCGCATCGTGACCAATGCGTTCTTCTTCCCGGAAGGCGAAGCCGCGCGTTACGAGGTCGCGCGTTTCGGCGAACTGCGCGTGGCCGACGATGGCGAAGCGTTGCTGGTGCGGATGCTGGGGGCAGACTTGCAGCCGCTGTGAGCGGTTGCAGGGCCTTCAGGGATCAGCCGGCAGGCAACGCGCGCGGCAGTGCGGGCGGCGTCAGCCCGGAAACCGCGCTGCCCAGCGCGCCGTGGCGTCCTGCAGGAATGACGTCAAGTCCGTGGCGGCCAACGGCGCAAAGCCCAACGCCGCCCACGCCGCCTGCAAGGCCGGCAGCGGCGCGCGCGTATCCACCGCGGGGGCGCCATTCTGTTTGGACAGCTTCAGCCCGCTGGCCGGGTCCAGAATCAACGGCACGTGCAGGTAGCGCAGCGGCGGCAGGCCCAACAGGCGGCCCAGCACGCGCTGGCGCGCCGTGGAACTGAGCAGGTCGGCCCCGCGCACCACGTCCGTCACGCCCTGCGCGGCGTCGTCCACCACCACCGCCAATTGGTACGCCCACAGACCGTCCGCCCGCCGCAGGGCGAAATCTCCCACCGCCTGCGCCACATCCTGCTCCTGCGGGCCAAGCCAGCGGTCCTCGAAGCGCTCCACGCCGTCGGGCACGCGCAGCCGCCAGGCGCGGGCTTCGCGCCCCGCCGGCAAGCCGTGACGGCATGTGCCGGGATACGGTCTTTCCCCGTCGGCGCCCGGCGCGGTCTGGCCGCGTAGCGCCGAGTCCGCAATTTCACGCCGCGTGCAGCCGCATCCATAGATCAGGCCCTGCGCGGCAAGCGCGTCGAACGCCGCCTGGTAGGCCGCATTGCGGCGCGACTGCCAGACGATGTCGCCGTCCCAGACCAATCCCAGCGCCTGCAGCTGGCCCATGATGACGTCCGCCGCGCCCGCCACCGTGCGGGGCGTGTCGACGTCCTCGATTCGCAGCAGCCAGCGCCCGCCCTGCGCGCGCGCGTCCAGCCAGCTGGCCAGCGCGGTCGCCAGCGAGCCCGCATGCAGCGGGCCGCTGGGGCTGGGGGCAAAGCGGCCGACGTAGGTCACGGGGACGGAATAAATGACTCAAGCCCGCGCGGCCAGGCGCGCGGGCTGAAGGGTTGAATCAGGGAGTGCGGGACGGGGACGCGCGCTCAATGCAGCAAGCGGCCGCCTTCTTCGTCGAGCAGCTCTTCGAGGACCAGATTGTCGATCTCGGCTTCCTGGCTCCAGAGAACCATGAGGGCGATGATCTTGATCTTGGAGAGCGGCACGGGCGTTTCCGGCGAGGCCAGGCCCCGGTCGATCACGATCTCGCGCAGGGGCGCGGGCAACACGCCGGCCGATTCCAGGAATGCGATGAAGCCAATGGACTCGGTGCCGAGCTGTTGGTATTCGTTCTCGGTGTAGATCCGGGTGCCGGACGAGGGCGCCTGTGCCAGATCGACGCACCTTTCGGTGGTCTCGGCCAGGCCGTACAGCCACCCGAGCGCGTCGTCGATGTCCTCGTGCTCGAAACCGGCAGCGGCAAGCCGCTTGGCGAGCACATCGGCAGCAGGACAGGCCTGAGGCGTGTAGTAATTCTCGAACAGATAGACCAGGATATCGAACATATGGCGCAGTTTGTGCCTGTTTGCACAGTCGGCCCGCATATCGGCAGACCAGCAAACATGAATTTTACTTTACGCCGATTTAATTTGCCGGGCAACCGGGGAAAAGGCGGATGTTGTAGGACGTCACCATGCGCCCAAGACCGCCCATTTTGCGCCCAAATGCTGACAAAATGGCTGATTCAGCAAAAAGGGGCGGGCCCGATTGGGTCCGCCCCTTTTTTCATGGCGCCGCCTGCGCGGCGCGTACGTCATGCCGACTTCGGCGCGTTCTCCAGTTTCAGTTCGGCCAGCTGCCGGATGAATACCGGAATGCAGATGGCCAGTCCGATCAGGCCGGTGACGATGCCCGGCAGAATGGTCAGCAACGCGCCGATCGTGCACAGCCAGCGCTCCCAGCTCTTCATGGCGACCAGCATGTAACGCGAGAAGGCGGCCGACAGCAGCACCAGCCCGACCATGCAGCCGAACAGGGTCACGAAGAAGTCGTACCAGGTGAACCCCTGCACCGAGATCAGCAGCGACGGCGAGAACACAAACACGAAGGGCACGATGAGCTTGGTGATGCCCAGCCTGAACGCCGTGTTGCCGGTCTTGAAGGGATCGCTGCCCGCCATGCCCGCCGCCGCATACGCGGCCAGCGCCACCGGGGGCGTGATGTCCGCCAGGATGCCGAAATAGAACACGAAGAAGTGCGCCGCGATGGGTTGCACGCCCAACTGCACCAGCGTGGGCGCGGCAACCGCGACCATGATGAGGTAGTTGGCGGTGGTGGGGATGCCGCAGCCCATCAGGATGCAGACGATGCCGGTCATGATCAGCGCCGCAATCAGCGTCAGCGTCTGCATATTGGCGATGGCTTCGGGAATCACCGTGGCCGCACCGCCCGCGATGGCTTGGGCTGCCGAGATCACGATGTAAGAGATCTTGAAGCCCACGCCCGTCAGGGTCACCACGCCGATCACGATGCCGACCGTCCCGGCCGCGGCACCCACGGCCAGCGCGTACTTGGCGCCCGTCTCGAAGGCTTCGTACAGGTCGCGCAAGCGCAGGCGCTGGAACGGATTCAACAGACCCACCACGATGCAGCCCGTGATGCCCGCGAAAGCGGCCAGGTAAGGCGTGCGTCCGCTGGCCAGCACGCCGATCAGCAGCACCAGCGGAATCAGCGTCGGCCAGCGCATCTTGAACGACTGCTTCAGCTTGGGCATTTCCTCGGGGGTCAGGCCGCGCAGCCCTTCACGCTTGGCCTCGAAGTGCACCTGCATGAACATGCCGAAGAAATACAGGAAGGCCGGGAAGATGCCCGCGATCGCGATCTGCTGGTACGGGATGCCCAGGAACTCGATCATCAGGAAGGCTGCCGCGCCCATGATCGGGGGCGTGATCTGCCCGCCCGTGCTGCTGGCCGCTTCGACGCCTGCCGCGAAGTGGCGCGGATAGCCGATGCGGATCATCGCGGGAATGGTCAGCGAGCCCACCGTGACCGCGTTCGCGACCGAGGAGCCGGACAGCATGCCGAACATGGCCGAGCCGAACACCGACACCTTGGCCGGGCCGCCGGCATAGCGGCCCGCGATCGTGGACGCCACATCCAGGAACAGCTGGCCCAGGCCGATGCGGGTGGCCAGCACGCCGAACAGCACGAAATGGAACACGTAGGTCGCCACCACGCCCACCGCCACGCCATACACGCCCTGACTCGTCAGGTACATGTGGTTGACGATCTGGGACCAGGTATTGCCCGCGTGCTGCAGCAGACCGGGGAAGTACGGACCAAACATGGCATAGGCCATGAACACGATCGCGATGATCGGCAGCGGCCAGCCCATTGCCCGGCGCGTGGCCTCCAGCAGGCCGATCAGCAGGATCGAGCCCATGAAGACGTCGATCGGCAGGGGGTTGCCGACGCGGAACGCCAGGTCTTCAAAGATGTACGGGATGTACAGCACCGACAGCGCCAGCGCGACGGCGATGATCCAGTCGTACAAGGGGATGCCGCCCGGCGCGTACCACGTCGACTTGGGCTCGCGCTGGTAATGCGACTTGGAAAAGCCGAACACCAGGAAGATCAGGCTGAGCACGAACGCCAGATGCACGCCGCGGTGCGTGGCTTCGCGCAGCAGCCCGAAGCCGGCGGTGTAGTAGTGAAAGATCGACAGCGTGACCAGAAGGCCCGAGACGATCCAGGTGGCGGTCTTGTCCAGCGGCCGGAAGCGGATTTCCGAGTCGTACTTCTCCGCCAGCTGCTGGGTTTTCTCGTGGTCGATTTGCATCGCGGTGATTCTCAAGATGATTCAACAAGCAGGGCCGCGCATAGGCGGCCCTGCTCAAAGGCGGCAAAGAGCCAATGCCGCCACATAAAAACCTGCAACGATCCGCCACCTCATCAAAGGCAAGCAATCGGAATAAAGAACCCCGGCCTCCCGAAAGCGGGGCCGCGCGGATCCGGCTCCGCCGGTCCGCCACCGGCGCCCCCTGGGGGGAAAGCGCCAACGGCGCTTCGGGGGGGGCCTACTTCAGCAGGCCGATTTCCTTGTAGAACTTCTCGGCGCCCGGGTGGAACGGGATGCCGGCGCCCTTGATGGCGTTGTCGCGGGTGATCAGCTTGCCCTTGGCGTGGCCGTTGTCCAGCGTCTTGCGCGTGGCATCGCTATACAGGGCCTTGGTGACGTCGTAGACCACCTGTTCGGGCAGCTTGGCCGACGTGACCATCTGCGCGTTGACCGAGATGGTCTTCACTTCGCCGACGTTCTGGTAGGTGTTGGCCGCAATGGTGTCGGGCGTGAAGAACTCTTGCTTGGCGCGCAGCGCGTCGATCTCGGGGCCGACCAGCGGCACGATCTCGATCCCGGCGCCGCTGGAAGCCAGTTCCGCGATGGCGCCGGCAGGCGCGCCGCCCACGAAGAAGAACGCGTCCAGGCCGCCGTCCTTGAGCTTGTCGCCGGCCTGGTTGGGCTTGAGGTATTCGGCCTTGATGTCCTTGTCGGTCATGCCGTATGCGCCCAGGATCAGGCGCACGTCCACCAGGGTGCCCGAGCCGGGCTCGTCCATGGACACGCGCTTGCCCTTCAGGTCCGCCACGCTCTTGATGCCCGCGCCCTTGCGCGTCACCAGGTGGATGCTTTCCGGGTACAGGGTGGCGATCAGGCGCAGGTCCTGCGCCTTGGGCTTGCCTTCAAACGTGCCGGTGCCGGTGTAGGCCCAGTAGGCAACGTCCGACTGCGTGAAACCGGCCTCGAACGAGCCGCCCATGATGCCGTTGATGTTGGCCACGGAGCCATTGGAAGCGACGGCGGTGGCCACCAGCTTGCCGGGCTGCGACACGGCATTGGCGATGATGCCGCCGATCGGGTAATACGTGCCGGCCGTGCCGCCCGTGCCGATGCGGAAGAACTGCTGGGCCTGCGCGGTGCCGGTGGCGCCCACGGCGGCGACCGCGACGGTCAGGGCGGTGATCCAATGCTTGAGTTTCATGCGAGCTTCTCCAATACGAAATGACAGGTCTGTCGAGTGACGAGGTGCGTTTTGTCATCGCCGGCGCGGCGTGGCCGCCTGCCGGAAATGGGCCTCCCCTTGGGGGCCGTTTTCATGATGAAATTCTGTCATGCCGCCCTCTGGTAGCCAATGGTTACGGGGCTATCGTTTACCTGGGGGTGCATTGCCCCTTTGGTTATGGGTGGTCCCGCTTTGGTTATGCGTGCGCAACCCCTCAAGCAGTCAGACTACGGAGTCATCAGGATGTCCCAGGAAGTCATACGCGGCATTGCGCTGCCCCCGCCCGCACAGCCAGGCGATCCGCTGGCCCGCGTCGACACGCCCAGCCTGGTGCTGGACCTGGCGCCTTTTGAAGCCAACCTGCGCGCGATGCAGGCCTGGGCCGACCGCCACGACGTCGCCCTGCGCCCGCACGCCAAGGCGCATAAATGCCCCGAAATCGCATTGCGGCAGCTGGCGCTGGGCGCGCGCGGCATCTGCTGCCAGAAGGTCAGCGAAGCCCTGCCCTTTGTGGCCGCCGGCATCCAGGACATCCACATCAGCAACGAAGTCGTCGGTCCGGCCAAGCTGGCGCTGCTGGGTCAGCTGGCGCGCGTGGCAAAAGTCAGCGTGTGCGTGGACAACGCGCACAACCTGTTGCAGGTCTCTGAGGCCATGGTGCAAGCGGGCGCGCAGATCGACGTGCTGGTGGAAGTGGACGTCGGCCAGGGCCGCTGCGGGGTGTCCGACGACGCCCTCGTGCTGGCGCTGGCGCAGCAGGCGCGCGACCTGCCCGGCGTGAATTTTGCCGGCCTGCAGGCCTATCACGGCTCGGTGCAGCATTACCGCACGCGCGAGGAGCGCGCCGAGGTCAGCCGCCAGGCGGCGCGCATCGCGGCGTCCTACGCGCAACTACTGCGCGAGAGCGGCATCGCCTGCGACACCATCACCGGCGGCGGCACGGGCAGCGCCGAGTTCGATGCGGCCAGCGGCGTCTATACCGAATTGCAGGCCGGCTCCTACGCTTTCATGGACGGGGACTATGGCGCCAACGAGTGGGACGGCCCCCTGGCGTTCGAGAACAGCCTGTTCGTGCTGGCCACGGTCATGAGCAAGCCGGCGCCCGACCGGGTGATCCTGGACGCGGGGCTCAAGTCCACTACGGCGGAATGCGGCCCGCCCGCCATCTTCGGCGAACCCGGGCTGACGTACACCGCCATCAACGACGAGCACGGCGTCGTGCGCGTGGAACCGGGGGCGCAGGGGCCCGACCTGGGCGCGGTGCTGCGCCTGGTGCCGTCGCACGTGGACCCCACGTTCAACCTGCATGATGGGTTGGTGGTGGTGCGCGATGGCGTGGTCGAGGATATCTGGGAAATCTCGGCGCGCGGCTTTTCGCGCTAATAGGTCCTTCTGAGGGCAGGCCAGCTGGCGCGGTGCACGGTCACGATCGACCGTGCACTCCTCATGCCCCGCCCATCCCGCGTTTCGCAAGAACGAAAAAAGGCCGGCGCGCCGTCAACGCGCCGACCTTTGGATGCAGCCCGCAAGCGCTTACTTGGCCTGCTGCTGGATCTTTTCCCCGCCCCTTTCAATGTCTTTGCCGGCACCTTCCATCGTGTTGCAACCGGCGGTCACGGCGGTAATCGCGAGCATCAGTGCAAGCCAAATACGGTGGGTCATTTTCTTCTCCTTCGGGCATTCATTGGACAGTGCGGGTCATGCCGAACGGCAGCCGCAATTACTTGTCCAGCAAGTCCCGTGCCTGATCCTTCGCTTCGCCTACATTGCGCTGCACTTTACCCTCGGTCTTTTCCACTTTTCCTTCGGCTTCGGTGCGGGTGTTGCCCGTCACCTTGCCAGCTGTTTCCTTGATCGCGCCCTTCACTTCCTTGGCGGCGCCCTTGATGCGGTCCTTGTCCATGTCATCGATCCTCAGGTTTCAGGTGGGGTGAAACCGCGCCGGGGAAACCCGGAGTCCGGCGGCGGACAAGTCCAATATAGGAACCGCGCCGCACCCGCGATAGAGGCATGCGCACCAGGACGGGTGGTGCATTTTTACTTTCGGGTGGGCGCAAAAGGGAGTGCGTGAACGGCCCGATACCCGCCTTCAAACGGGGGCGGAACATTAAGGTCAGCCCCCCCGCCCTGATTGATACCGCCAAGCTCACGCCGCCAGATTCGTCATCCCCAGAAACTGCCGCAATTCCGGCGTGGCCGGCGCCGTGAAAAGTTGCTCCGGCGGACCGATCTCGTGCACGCGCCCCTGGTGCATGAACACCACGCGATCACAGACCTCGCGCGCAAAGCGCATTTCGTGCGTCACCATCAACAGCGTCATGCCGTCGGCAGCCAGCTCGCGCACGACCGCCAGCACCTCATTGACCAGCTCCGGGTCCAGCGCCGACGTGATCTCGTCGCACAACAGCGCCAGCGGCTGCATCGCCAGCGCGCGGGCAATCGCCACGCGCTGCTGCTGGCCGCCGGACAGTTCGTCCGGCCAGGCGTCGAACTTGTGGGCCAGGCCCACGCGGGTCAGCATGGCCCGGGCCATGTCCTCGGCCTCGCGCTCGGGCACGCGCTTGGCCACCATGGGCGACAGCATCACGTTGCGCCCCACCGTCAGGTGCGGAAACAGGTTGAACTGCTGAAAAATCATCCCGACCTTCAGCCGCAACGCGCGCAGGCGCAGCTCGTCATCGCCCAACTGTGCATCGGCCACCATGATCGCGCCGCCGTCGATCTGCTCCAGCCCGTTGATGCACCGCAGCAGCGTGCTCTTGCCCGAGCCGCTCTTGCCGATGATGGCAATGACCTCGCCGGGGTCGACGCGCAAGGTCACGCCTTTCAGGACTTCGTTGTCGCCGAACCGTTTGCGGACGTCTTCAAGGGCGATGAGGGGCATGCAACTTCCTTTCCAGCCGGAGGCTAAGGCGCGACAGGGGCCAGCACAGCGCAAAGTAGATCAGCGCGGCGCAGGCATAGACAGTGAAGGGACTGAAGGTGGCGTTGGTGATCACGGTGGCTGCCTTCGACAGTTCCGTGAAGCCGATGATGGAGGTCAGCGCCGTGCTTTTGACGATCTGCACCGCAAAGCCCACGGTCGGCGCGACAGCAATGCGCAGCGCCTGCGGCAGCACCACGTAGCGCATCTGCTGCACGTAGCCCAGCGCCAGGCTGGCCGATGCCTCCCACTGTCCCTTCGGCACGGCTTCCACGCAGCCACGCCAGATTTCCGCCAGGAACGCGCCCGACCACAGCGTCAGCGCCGCCCCGGCGGCCAGCCACGGCGGCACCTCCACGCCGATCAGCGACAGCCCGAAAAACGCCAGGAACAGCTGCATCAGCAGCGGCGTGCCCTGAAAGAGTTCGATGTATGCCCAACTGATGCGGCGCATCGCCGCCACGCGCGACGTGCGCATCATCAGCGCCAGCAACCCCATCAGCGCCCCGCCCGCAAAGGCCGCCAGCGACAGCACGATGGTCCAGCGCGCCGCCAGCAGCAGGTTGCGCACGATGTCCCAGGTCGAGAACTCGATCATCTTGCCGCCTTGCGAAAGAGCCGCCGTCCGGTCAGGCGCAGCACCTGGCGCAGCAGCACCGCCAGCACCAGATAGATCCCGGTCGTCACGAAATACACTTCAAACGCGCGAAAGTTGCGCGACTGGATGAAGTTGGCGGCAAAGGTCAGGTCTTCGGCCGCGATCTGCGAACACACCGCCGATCCCAGCATCACAATCACGATCTGCGAAGACAGCGCCGGCCAGATGCGCATCAGCGCCGGCTTGAGCACCACGTGCCGGAACACCTGCAGGCGCGACAGCGCCAGGCTGGCGCCGGCCTCGTACTGCCCGCGCGGCGTGGCGTCGATCCCCGCGCGGATGATCTCGGCGCTATAGGCGCCCAGGTTCAGTGCCATCGCCAGGCACGCCGCCTGCATCTCGCCCAGCTGGATGCCCAGCGACGGCAGGCCAAAAAACACGAAAAAGAGCTGGATCAGGAACGGCGTGTTCCGGATCAGCTCGATATAGGCGGTGACCGGCGCGCGCAGCCACGCCGGGCCCTGCGTGCGCACCCAGGCGCAGGCGATGCCCAGGGCCACGCCCGCCACCGCGCCGAACGCGATCAGTTCGATCGTGACGCCGATGCCCTTGATCAGCACCGGCGTGTACTCGAACACCGAGGAAAAGTCGTACTGGTAAGCCATGACGGCCTCGCGCAGCCTACAGATCCTTGGGCAGTTCGGCGCCCAGCCATTTCTGCGAAATCGCCGACAGCGATCCGTCACGCTTGGCCGCGGCCAGGATGTCGTTCACGCGGGCGCGCAGCTTCGGTTCGTCCTTGTTCAGGCCGATGTAGCACGGCGAATTCTTGATCAGGAATTTCGTTTCCGGCTTCTTGGGCGGATTGCGCGCCAGGATGGCCGCGGCCACCACGTTGCCCGTCGCGATCATCGGCACCTGGCCCGACAGGAAAGCCGTGATCGTGCCGTTGTTGTCCTCATAGCGCTTGACCGTGGCGGACTCGGGCGCAATCTTGGTCAGCTCGATGTCTTCCACCGCGCCCCGCGTCACGCCGATGGTCTTGCCCGCCAGATCCGCGGCGGACGACACCTTCAGGTCCGCTGGGCCAAACACGCCGTTGAAAAATGGCGCGTACGCGTCGGAAAAGTCGATGGCCTTCTCGCGCTCGGCATTCTTACCCATGCTGGAGATCACCAGATCCACCTTCTTGGTCTGCAGGTAGGGCACGCGGTTGGCGCTGGTCACCGGCACCAGTTCCAGCTTCACGCCCAGCTGCTTGGCGATCAACTGCGCGGTATCGATGTCATAGCCCAGCGGCTTCATGTCGGCGCCCACCGACCCAAACGGCGGAAAGTCCTGCGGCACCGCAATCTTGATCACGCCCGCCTTGACGATATCGTCCAGCGCGTCGGCGTGCGACACAGGGGCGGCCAGGATGCTGGCGGCGGCGCAAAGGGACAGCAACAGGGTTCTGCGTTTCATAAGGAACTCTCCAGGGCCCGCACTGCCCGGTCGGGTCAGCGCGTTGCACACCAAGTCGGTATACAAAGCGAGAAGATGCAAGTTCTGTGCCATGTGGGCGTCCCGGGAAGAGGGCGCGCAAGGTTCGTGCAAACGCCCCGCAATGGTGCGGCGGATGCGCCGCAGACGGGCGTATCCGCACCGCTTTGGATCGCGCGGCCTCAGGCGTCCACGTAACCTGCCATCAAACCTTCAAACCACTCCTGAAACACGGTAAGCCGCCGCGTGCGCTGGCGGCGGTGCGGATACAGCAGCGATACCGGCATCGGCGCCGCGCGCGCGGCCGGCATCACTTCCACCAGTTCGCCCGCTTCAAGCAGATGCTGCACGTCAAAACGGGGTATCTGGATCAGGCCCAGCCCCGCCAGGCAGCAGGCGATGTAGCTTTCTGCGTTGTTCACCACCACCCGGCTGCGAACCGTATCCTGGCGCACGCCGCCATCGGCGGACACGGATTCCCAGGGCAGCTCGCGGCCGGTCTTCGGTGACGCATACCCCACGGCCCAGTGGCCGCCCAGTTCCTCGGGGTGCATTGGCGCGCCGTGCTCGCGCAGGTAAGCCGGACTGGCACAGTTGATCAGCGCAATGCTGCCCAGCGGCCGCACGACCAGACTGCTGTCGTGCAGCGTACCGATGCGCACCGCACAGTCCACGCCCTCCTGCACCAGGTCAATGGCGCGGTCAGTGGAACTCAACACCACCTGCAATCGCGGATGGCGGCGCAACAGGCCGGGCAATTGCGGCGCGATCAGCCGGCGCGCCACGCGGCTGGGCACATCAATGCTTAGGCGGCCCGACACCTGCCGCTCGCTCGCCTGGAACAGTTGGTCGATGTCTTCGACTTCCGTCAGCAGCGGCAACACGCGTTCCAGCAGTTGCTCGCCGTCGGCCGTCAGCCGCACTTGCCGGGTCGTGCGATGCAGCAGCCGCACGCCAAGCTGCGCTTCCAATTGCTGGATGGCGGCCGAGACGGAGGCCCGGGGCGCGTCCAGGGCATGAGCCGCCTTGATGAAACTGCCCATCTCGGCAACGTGCGCGAACACGCGATACTGGTCGAATCGGTCCATGAGCGGCCTGTGGCGATGCGGTGGGACGGGACAACGGAATTGCGCGCACCCTCCCGTTGCCCGGGGGCGCGCGCAAGGCACCAAAAGCATAGCCGCAATCGGGGGGCGCCCAGCCGCGTCAGGCGCTGCGCCAGATCGCCAGGGCAGCCAGCGCCGCCGGCACCACCAATACGATCGCCAGAATCGGCAATTCCTCGCGCACGCTGTACCCAGCATGGGTGACGCCCACCCACATGTTCACCAGCGACACCACCAGCCAGACGGGAATGAACGCCTTGGCCGCCCCCGCCAGCGCTGCCGCATCGCCGCCCCACAGCTTGCCAAAGAGCAGAAACACCCCCAGCAGTACCGCGCCGCCTCCGATCACCATTGCCATATGCATGCCGCGCTCCCTGTCCTGACGCCTACTTGGTCGTGTAACCGCCGTTGATAAGGATGGTCTGTCCCGTGATCCACCAGCCGTCGCTGACCAGATGGCGGATGAAGGGCACCACGTCCTCGATATCCGTCAGTCCAGTCTTGCTGAACGGCGACAGCGCCGCCGCGGTCTTGTGATACGCCACGGCGTCGTCGCCCTCGGCCGGGTAGAAGAACGGCGTATCCATCGGCCCCGGTCCCACCGCCGTCACCGAAATCCCCCGCGCGCCAAACTCCTTGGCCGCCGCACGCGTGAAATGCTCCACCGGCGCCTTCGTGCCCGCATAGGCCGCATAGAACGGCGTGAAGGCGCCCAGCAGCGACGTCACCAGCGTGCACACCTTGCCGTTGTCATTGACGTGCCGGCCCGCCTCGCGCAGAAAGAAAAACGCCGTCTTGGAATTTACCGCCGTCATCTCGTCGTATTCAGCTTCGCTGATCTCGGTAATGGGCTTCTTGAGCACCTTGCCCACCGTATTGATCGCGATATCCGGCCGGCCCACCGCCGCCACCGCATCGGCAAACAGCTTCTCCACCGCCGCCGCCGTCGTCAGGTCGCCCTGCAACGCCACGGCCTTCGCGCCCGCCGCCTGAACCGCGGCCACGGTCGCCTCGGCCTCTGCCTGGGATGCCGCGCTGTTGTAGTGGATCGCTACTGCGCGGGCGCCCTGCTCGGCCAGGTCGCGCGCAATCAGCCCGCCCAGATTCTTCGCCCCGCCCGCAATGATCGCGACCTTGCCCTTGATCGAATGGTCCGCCATGGAAAATCTCCTTCAGGTGTTTCGGATGTCGATGAAGCTTCGAGCTTAGGCAAGCGCCCGCGCCCGATAAACCACCTGAAGCTGGATGGATCATCCAGAAAAACCACCCAATCGCGGCGCGCGGTGTGTGCGGTGTCCAGCAACCGGCAACAAAAAAGCCGCCCCTATTGAAGGACGGCTTGTATCGACGGCTGTCGCCAATCGCGCTCAATCCACCTGCGCGCCCGACTGCTTCACCGCCTTGCCCCACTTGTCCACTTCCGCGGCAATAAACGTCCCGGTCGCCTCAGGCGTCAGCGGCATCGGTTCCGCCCCACGATCCCGGAAGAACTTCTGCATCTCCGGCGTATTCAACACCTGCCCGATCTGCTTGCTAAGCGCATTGGTGATCTCCGCAGGCGTGTCCTTGGGCGCCAACACCGCAGCCCAGCCAATCGCCTCAAACCCCGGATAACCCGATTCCGCCACGGTCGGCACATTCGGCAGCTGCGGCAACCGCTTGGCCGTCGTCACCGCCAGCGCCACGGCCTTCTTGCTTTGCACGTGCGGCAGGCCCGCCGTCACCGAGTCCACCATCAGCGGCACCTGGTGCCCCAGAAAATCCGCCTGCGCCGGGCCACTGCCCTTGTACGGAATGTGGCGAATGTCGATATTCGCCGCTGCCTTGAACATCTCGGCCGACAAATGCTGCGTGCCGCCAATACCCGCGCTGGCATACGCCAGCTCGCCAGGATTGGCGCGCGCCTGCGTCACCAGTTGCTGCAGCGACGTAATGCCCGACGCAGGCGTCGCCAGGAACATCAGCGGCACCGAGAACACGCCCGACACCGGCGCGAAATCCTTGGTCAGGCTGTAGTTGATGGTCTTGTACAGCGTCTGGTTCACCGCTGCCGCGCTGCCCGCGATCACCAGCGTGTAGCCGTCCGGCGCCGCGCGCGTGGCCTGCTCCATGCCGATATTGCTGCCCGCGCCCGCGCGGTTCTCCACCACGATGGGTTGCTTGACCGCCGCGCCCAGCTTCTCGGCCAGCGCGCGGGCAAAAATGTCCGTCGCCTGCCCCGGCGGGAACGGCACGATCAGACGGATGGGACGGTCGGGATACTCCGCGTGAGCGGGCGTCATGGCGGCGGCCAACGCCAGGCCGGCGGCAAGACTGGAAAGAATACGTTTCATGATTGGTCAGTAAAAAGCGACGGCGGACGGCGCGCGAGGGGCGCATCGCCTGCATAAAATAGAGTGCCCGCGCTGGCAGCCCTTGTGAGGCCGGCCCGGGGCAGATCGGAGGGGTAGCGTCACGATAGCATCCCCCCGTCGGTGCTACATTTGCCTTTTCGCGCTTCCCCCGGGGAAGTTCCCCGAAATTCCCTTCATCCCCTGTCCTTACATCCCGCAGGAACCGCCATGGAATTCAGCCAGTTCAACGTCAACACCCTCATGGAGATCACCTCCCGCCCGGACCTCGTGTTCGTCAGCGGCAAGGGATCCTGGCTGGAGGATCACGCGGGCAAGCGATATCTGGACTTCGTGCAGGGCTGGGCGGTGAACACCCTGGGCCACTCCGCGCCCGAAATGCAGCGCGCGCTGGTCGAACAGTCGCAAAAGCTGATGAACCCGTCGCCGGCGTTCTACAACATCCCCTCGATCGAGCTGGCCCAGCGCCTGACCGGCGCATCCGACTTTGACCGCGTCTTCTTCGCCAACAGCGGCGGCGAAGCCAACGAAGGCGCCATCAAGCTCGCGCGCAAGTGGGGCCAGGTCAAGAAGAACGGCGCCTACAAGATCATCACCATGAACCACGGCTTCCACGGCCGCA
Organism: Achromobacter sp. JD417; assembly: GCF_041879325.1. Lineage (NCBI taxonomy): Bacteria > Pseudomonadati > Pseudomonadota > Betaproteobacteria > Burkholderiales > Alcaligenaceae > Achromobacter > Achromobacter sp. JD417. The sequence continues at coordinate 86,312 of NZ_CP087159.1, forward strand.
CCCTGGCAACGATGTCCGCCTCGGGCAAGCCGGGCTGGGACAAGATGTTCGCCCCGCAGGTCGAAGGCTTCCCCAAGGCCGAACTGAACGATCTGGAATCCGTGCGCAAGCTGATCGACGACAAGACCGTCGCCATCATGCTGGAACCCGTCCAGGGCGAAGGCGGCGTGCTGCCCGCCACCAAAGAATTCATGCAGGGCCTGCGCAAGTTGGCCGACGAAAACCAGCTGCTGCTGATCGTCGACGAAGTCCAGACCGGCATGGGCCGCACCGGCAAGATGTTCGCCTACCAGCACTTTGACGTCGTCCCCGACATCATGACGCTGGCCAAGGGCATCGGCGGCGGCGTGCCGCTGGCCGCCCTGCTGGCCCGTCAGGAAGTCAGCGTGTTCCAGCACGGCGACCAAGGCGGCACCTATAACGGCAACCCCCTGACCACCGCAGTCGGCGTCGCCGTCTTCGACGCGCTGGTCGCGCCCGGCTTCATGGACGCGGTCAACGCCCGCGCCAAGCAACTGTCCGAAGGCCTGCTGGCCATCTCGGCCAAGTACGGCATGAAGGGCGAACGCGGCATGGGCCTGCTGCGCGCGCTGGTGATGGATCGCGATGATGGTCCGGCGATTGTCGAGGCTGCGCGTAATCAGGCGCCGGAAGGTCTGCTGCTGAATGCGCCGCGTCCGAATCTGCTGCGCTTCATGCCCGCGCTGAATGTGACGGCTGAGGAAGTGGATTCGATGCTCAAGCAACTGGATGCGCTGATTGCGCAGGTGCGTAAGGCTTGATGAGGTTTTAGAGAGTAGTGAATGCAGGGGCCGCGATTATGCGGCCCCTGTTTTTTTGGGTTGACTGGATCGCGGTTGGGGTTGGATATGCGGCCGCGGGTTGGGACACGTTTAAGGGAATCGAATGGACGCGAAGGAATTTGTCGGCAACTGGAATGCGTTGCGGGGCGAGCTGTTGGAGACGTTCATGGCGGCGGACAGCGGGAGTGCCGTCGCGGCCAAGGTGCGGGGGTTGGGGTTGTCGCCGGAACAGCTTGAGGGTGTGCGTGGCGTTTTGGATCTGGCGCTGCGGGACACGATGTATTCGCTGCTGCTGGGGTTGGATGGGGCGGGGAGTATTGGCGATAGCCAGGAGCAGTTCACCATCGCGGGTGAGGATGGAGTGGTGATTGAGGATATTGAGGCGGAGGCTTGGGAGTGCTTCCATGGGGATGCGGGCGTTTGCGGGTGATTCGCTCGTTGAGGGTCTGCGTTCTTGGGTCGCCGTTACGGGAGTTTGAAGATGTCCAAGTCGCCTGCTGATGACGTGGTGTCGATCTATCGGGAGCATGCCGATGCGTTTGTGCGGCTGCGTGGGATGGGGCTGATCGAGCGCGCATGGTTGGATGCGTTTCTGGCGCTGCTGCCGGGGGCAAGTCCGCGGGTGCTGGATATTGGGTGTGGGTTTGGGGTGCCGATTGCTCAGTATCTGATTGAGCGTGGTTGCCGGATCACCGGCGTGGATACGTCAGTGCCGTTATTGAATCGGGCGAAGGCGGCGTTTCCTGAGCATCAGTGGATTGCTGCGGATATGCGCAAGATGCCTGTCGCCGGGCCATTTGATGGATTGATCGCTTGGCATAGCTTTTTTCATTTAACGCCAGAGGATCAGCGGGGGATGTTTGGGGAGTTTGGGCGGTTGGCTGCGCCGGGGGCGGTGTTGATGTTTACGAGCGGGCCGGGGTTGGGTGAGGCGATTGGGGAGTTTGAAGGGCGGGCGTTGTATCACGGGAGTTTGGAGGGGGCGGAGTATCGGCAGTTGTTGGGGGGGGGTGGGTTTGAGGTGGTGCGGCATGTGGTGGAAGATGCCGGGTGTGGGGGGGCGACGGTGTGGGTGGCGAAGCAAGGTAAAGAAAAGGCGGGTGTTCGCGAGGAGCGGTGAGGCGAGATTGGGGAGTGTCCGGATTTTGTGGGAGTGTCAGAATTTTTGTGTTCTAGGCCAACGGGCTGAGCGTTTCCAGTGAACGATTCTGGCCGTCTTGGCTGCTAATCTGCTCAAGCCCCCGGCCGGGCCCATGCGAAATAAAAATGCTGTCACGCAAACATCTTACGCGGTGGCTGATTTTTGCATGCATAGGTCGTGGCTGCGGTGAGATCTATCGTTAGCGCCAAATTGGCCGAGTGCAAGAATAACCCATGCTTGCGGGCCATTTTTAAATCTACTAAATTCCGAAATCCGTCGTGCTGCGACATGCTCATGTGACAGCTCTCATGAGGATGATTTAAGGCAGCGCTGTAAGTGCAAATTGATGGGGCAGTTTAGGAGCGTTGTGGGCTGGGGAGGGAATTCGATCCCGCTGGGAAATAGGCTGGCCGCCCAGTTGACCCGCTGAAAACTAAGCGTGCTCTGAAATAGTTGCCGTCTCAGATCGAAAGACGTCGCTCTAGAGGGCCTGCATCGATCTCAGAACCGCTGCTTTGTGGCTTTAATCCAATAACTCTGGATGCTATGAATAATCAAAAAGACTATTTCAAAAATCACGGTTCGTGCGAACAGAATTATTCCGGGCAGAACCTTTGTGATGTCGCTGGGAAAAAAATACGTTTTGTTGATTGCGACTTTAGCTATTGCGTAATTGAACGCGGTTACTTCCATAATGCTAAGTTTGAGAATTGTAAATTCGTCGGAACCAGGTTTATTTCATGCAATTTTCGGTCTGCAACTTTTGCGATGTGCGACTTTTCGTATGCTACTTTTTTCACTACGCTCGTGTCACACGTAGAGATTTCTAAGAATTTGCCTGACCAGCCGAACAAAAAACGCGATTTAATACGGACTCTCCGTTCAAATGCCACTTCTATGGGAGACCAGGACGCTAACAATAGTCTTCTTTCAGGCGAGTTGAAAGCTACAACTGAGCATTATAAAAATTTATTTTCAAGTAAAAATTCTTACTATAGAAAATATTCCCCGTCGGAAAAGGTGGCGGCGTTCTTAAAGTATCTAGTTTTAACGGTTGAGGGTCTGGCATGGGGATACGGCCTTTCTCCACTTCGATTGCTTTTATGGCTCTCGGTGGCTGTTTTGCTTTCGGGGACGATTCTGGTGTTTGCGGAGCAGGACGCTGTGTTGATAAACGCTGCGCTGTTTTCGGAAATCGGCCGAAACGCTTTGATATCAGCATCTGCCGTCCTGGATTTGGCATTAGTGGATCCTGATACTATAAAAACACATCCGATGGTTTTTGGATTTCTCGTAACGCTACGCGTTGTAGTGCTGGGTTTATTAATAACAGTGCTATATCGAAGATATGCTCGGTAGTATGGAAAACATTATATCAATGCGATTGTTTGGGTCGCATGCGCGGGGTGAGGCGGACCTGGGAAGCGATATCGACATTCTGTTGGTGGTGGAGAACGGGTACTTGGAACCGTGCAGCGAGAAATTTCCTAGGAAAGCCGATATTTCAGTATATTCACGCGATAAGCTTGAACAGATGTTTCAGGAAGGGCATCTGTTCGCTTGGCATCTTTTTCTCGAATCCGTCCCATATTGCTCGGCCCGATCGGAAGCATGGTTCATGTCACTTGGTACGCCCGCTGAATACAGGGAGGCTCGGGAAGATATAACCCAGTTTATGGGAATAATAGAAGATGCTCTTGCGAGTATGGAGAGCGAAGATTGCTACATCTATGAAGCGGGGATTCTGCATTTGGCTATGCGAAACCTAGGTATGATCCTTGGATATCTTCACACCGGTAAGCCAAACTTCTCAAGATATTCAGCGCTTCAATTGCCAGAAAAGTTCGCGCCCAGTATCTCGGCTCCAGAATATGAAATGCTACTGGCTTGCCGGAGAGCTTCAACTCGGGCCGACACATCAGGAGAGCTGCCATCCTATCAACAAGTTGGGCGACTTTCCTTTGCAATTAGGGACTGGTTGGATAAGCTAAATCTCATTTGCCATTCAAAAGTGGTGGGATAAACTGAAGAAACTATGACGACAAGATCGGAGCGATTTCGTACAAGAGTTCGGCTGGAGAGGCAAGCTCTGAAAATGGTAAATAGCGAATGGGGAGATCCGAAGCTGATGGGGCTTTCTCGGGATTCTATCGACTCATGGCTAGCGAACAGTAAGGATTATTCTCGGGCACAAAGGGTTTATCAAGTTGTCGCAGGGATTGCGATAAAACTGCGAATTGAGGCAGATTCGAGTCGAGTTGTTTTTGATGAATCTGCCTTGGAAACGTCTCTAAGCAGCGATTTTCTATTACTTGAGTCCCTTCTGCGAGCCGACAGTGCTGATACACAGTGAGGGAAAGTTCCAAGATTTCCTGCAGCTCCACGAGGTCGGCTCTCAACAGTGCTCCGAAATATTGGCCGCTATTCCCTACGCCATGGAAGGCGTGTCTAGTCAGGAAATATATGAAACTGCAACATTATCCGATATTAATATAACCACATTCTGCCGGCTAGACTGGAGCATACCTTTTGATACCAGGCTAATTCAAAAATATTCATCGCAATCGGTGCGTTTTCTCTTCATTGCGGAGTACTTGCACGCGAAGGTTATTTGGTGGAAGGGCTGGGGCGCATATGTGGGCTCTTGCAATCTTACAGATCGCGCGTGTTTTGAGAATTACGAAGCCGGATACTTTATCGAACAAGACGCTATTGAACGATCGTGTTTTGATAAGGACTTGACGATTTTCTTTGACGGTTTGCGTGATGTTGCGATTGAGCCTACAGACGAAATATTCGACTTATTGCGTAAGCAGACTGACCGCTTAGCTAATTTTCGATCACTGCGACGTTATCTTTCGCATGATTTTTCGATTGAATTGCGGAGCATTATTAATGGTAGCGACTTCTCCATGTAATGCCGGTTTGAAATTCAGCATGGGGAGGTCGAGTTTTTTTATAAGTCGCGCTGCGCATGTTTCAGAGGCCAGCTTAGTTGGATGGGAAAAAATTGACTAGATTTGCGTTTTATCGCGCGTAGTGTCGATACATCAAATGTTTCTCCACTTGGAATGTAAAGATTATATTTCTCGATAATCCTGAATTGCTTATTCGGCGTTAAGTGGTTAGAAAAAATTTTCCCGCCTGCTCCTTTTCCATCTCAAACGTTAATTTGAAAGATTGCCTATGCAAACGCATGAGCGGTACAACGGGATTTTTCTTCCAGCCAACAGTCAATTTGCTGGGATGCTGAATATTTCAGGGGGTGACAGCATCCTTAAAATCGTCGGGACGAGCTTTATTGCGGACCCGGAAGCTGACGCATTAGACATCCACGGAATACTAAGTGACGGCAAGAAAGCTTCATTGATAGATTGCGTGCTCCAAAGGAACACGCGGTATCGCCTTGGTGAGAATACTCAATCTGAAAGCGTCTATTTTCCGCACTATGTCGTTGTCGGTGAAGAGTTCATCAGCTCGAGCGAGCCGGTCATCTGTGCCGTCCGCTACCACTTTGAAAACGTCGACCGCCTTCTAAGTGGGCACAAGACGTTTCGCTCGTTGTTGGTCGACAAAGATGAAGTCCTTCAGATTTTAGAAGCGGATCATAAGCACTCGGAAAAGATAGCGAAGGAGCATGGCTGGCAAAGGCAACCGTTCGAACCCGAGCTCGGCGAACATCCCCATCTCGTATATTTTAGTGGCTTGTGGGAAATTGTTGCTTGTCAAACTGAAATCGGAAAAATCTCTTTGACGAATCGCACTTCCCACGGGATGGGAGATGCGACGGGGATCGGCATCGACAACGAGGTTGTCGCTAATATCGAATTTTCGGAACCGAAGACGCTGAACGCCGCGATACACGCTCTTCAAGTGTTACACGGATTATTCGAATTGAGTCTCGGATGTCGACAGCGCATTCGTTGGATTGAACTGGAATTGATTCACCGCTCACCGGAAACCGATAGTGACATGCCGAGCATGGTTCGGCTGTATTGGAGTTTGTGCAACGATCACGTTAAGGGCGACCCAAAGGTGAGTCTTAATGACAGCCTTCTCGTCGCAGATCGGCGACCCGAGGAGTTCGCTAAGGTCACTAAAGAGTGGATGAATAGCGCGAATGTAATGGGCGATCCGAGAAACCGGTTTGCTGTCGCTTTTTTCGGAAGCTACAGCATCAACCGGATTGTCGGAGCTGCAAATATGTTTGACTTGCTACCCGAGAGCCACGCACCTAGAACAAGGGAGGTTGACCCGTCGTTCAAGGAAGTGGCTAGCCAAAGTCGCAAGTTGTTCGCGACATTGCCCGATAGTTTCGCTAAACAGTCCGTATTATCAACCCTGGGCCGTGTTGGTAAGGCGAGTCTGCGCGATAAAATCTACCACCGTGCTGAAATAGTTCTTGCTGTGGTTGGGGATCACTTTCCGGACCTCTTTCTGCCATGTCATCATGCAGTGGCCTGCCGCAATCACTATGTGCATGGCAGCGATAGAAAGTTCGATTATCAGGAAAACTTCATAGAATTCGCATTCGTCACCGACACTCTAGAGTTTGTTTTCGCTATGTCCGAACTTATCGAGTTGGGATGGAATATTAAAAGATGGATGGATGGAGGCGTGTCGATGACGCATGCTTTCGGCGCCTATCGCATTAATTATCTCAGAAACATTCAACGTCTTAAGGTATTGGTTGACAAATAGAATGTTGATCTGCAAATAGAATTAAAAGACTTCCTATAAGATCTGCATACATGAAAATTTTTCATCGCGAACGCGGGTAATGACTATCGGCGGTGAATCTATATAGTCCGTGGCAATATTAGGACATTGCAAGTCCTATAAGTTGAGCGGCGAATAAGTTTCGACTTTGACCGCTCCAAACTGATCTCGTGATGTAGGAATTGGCCCCTATTGCGCTAGCCGCTGATGCGTATACTATATCTCCCCCCCCCCCCCTCAGCGTCCCTTGCGGCCTAGGCAATATTGACGGACTTGGTAGCCCTTCAAAGTGGCTCATTTCATGCGCGCTTTGACTAGGGGAGCTTGCCAAGGGGCACTGTCAGACAAGTCAGTAGTGATGCATGGGTTGGGCGTTATCACGGTAGCCCCACAATTGAAAGTGCGTTCATGAGCGTGGTATTTGCGTGCGTAAAGTTGTTCAATTGCCCCTGAATTCCATAAGCCCACTTCGCGCCATGAAACAGATTATTTCGAAGCCGATAGACGACGATGAGAAGCGCGGCAACGCAATCTGCTGGGTTTGTGTTCTCACCCTTCAGCACAGCGTGAACCAAGTCTCGACAATCATTCGGCCGGAGATTTAGACCGGCCAGAAAGGCGGTTACCTCGCCATTTGAATAGTACCGTTGTTGAAAGTACAAAAGGCTTTCAGAAAACGGTTCGCTAGCGAGAGGGTCTCGTGACAACCACTCATGTGTAAGCGCGACTATTGCTTGAGACGAACCGCGTGTTGACAGGGCGCGAGCTTCGAACAAACTCCACAGAAGAGCAAAGTGCGAGATAACTGCGCGCTCTTGCTCCGACAACGTGTCGAAGCCTGGAGCATTTTTTTCAAGCCATTGGATGGGATTCATGACATCCAGCACCTGAGGTAAGCCGAGCCGTGAGGCGGCGTCGGCTGCCGCGAATTCTTAGGCTTTGTCGATATTAAGTTGCTCATATGCATTTTGAATTAGTTGCATGAGGAAATTATTTCCACCTTTATCTGGGTGAAGCTTTTGTGCCAGTTGGCGATAACGCTTCTTTATCTCTTCCTGATTAGGCTGGGTGGTAAAACCTAAGACCTCCAATGGATTTAAGTTATTTGCACCGAATGAGTAGCCAAATCTACCATTAAATTTTAAATTGCTATTTTCGCTTAGAAGCTTTTTATATTCATGGCGCAAGGCATTGAGTTCGGACTGCAACTTAATAATCTCCGAATTTTCATTCTGTCTTGCAACTTCAATTGCGGCACTAGCGCTAAACGCACTTACCTCCATGAAAAACGCATATCCTTGGTCGTGATAATGGCCTAACTCCCACTGCGTGTTTGAGTTGGTGAGTACAGCCAGGAAGTCTTCGTTCTTTTTCAGAACAACATAGTGAAAATACATTATTCAATTTCTATGACGGATTTCGCACTGCCTAACGCAATGCAGACGGCGCCAAACAGCAGGCTATATCTTGCGCTTGCGGTCTAAATTGGCACCCAAGAAGTGCTGCAGTGGCCTCGTGGTATGCCCTGCAGCAGGCGTAATGAATAAAATCACAGTTCTAATTCTAGCCACGAAACTCGACGCATCTCCAGCGTTACGCGCCACGGTTGATGAATCAGATCCATGAGCGATTTTGCAATAGCACTATAGACTCCTCTACGCAGTGAGCAGACCTATGTGCAATGGATGCGTCGGTTTGTGAAATGGGGCTATTAGGTGCATCCCGAGACATGGGGCAGCAGGAAATCGAGATTTTTCAGGCCATGCTGGCCAACGAGAGACAGCTTTCTAGCTTTTAGCTGGATGGCGGCGCAGGGCAGGAAGCGGACTAAGGCTTATCTCTGCCACAATTCCTGTTGCGAATTTATCCCTCATCACCGACGGGGCTTCCTTCACACGTATACTCCTGTGACTACCGCCAGCAACGGTAGCCCGGTGTGGAAGCCGGTAAATTCGTCGGTGTTGACCTCACGGTCAGCACGCCTTCGCACGCCCGATGGGCGGGTCTTGGCAGGGGTGCGCTTGTCGCACGCCGGTTCCGACGGTCCGGTCTTCCAACCTTGTCCTGTGCCCGCCCGCCCCATTTGGAAGTGGGGCAGCGGGATTTCCATATCGTCGGAGGAAATCCATGCAATCCCACCCCCTCACCGAAAACCCCTGGTCTGTCGACACTAATCCCGAGCTCAGCATGGTGTCTCTATCCCACGTCTACAACATCGACCGCGCCCGATATGCCATCGCGTCGATCGCTCGCCTCGTCGGCAACAGCGCCTCCGAACCAGACGCAACCGGCGCACAGCCGCTGGACGCATGGACCGTGGCAGCATTGTTGGGTGGCGTAGAAGGCTTGTGTGAGCACATGGGCGTCATGACTGAGGCCATGCTGGAAATTGCACGAGCGTGCGCGCAAGATGCCGATTACGCCGACCCCACGCATGACGCGCCCGCGTCGATTCAATAAGCGCAAAAAAAGCTCGGGCCTGCCGCGACGTGCGATAGGCCCGAGCCGTTAGATTTCGAGGAAGACGTGCGCGATGCGGGGCGTCAATATCTCCCGGGCGTCACGATTCTCCCAATTGCAAGTTCTGACCGCGCCCATCCCCCGCCGTCACCAACGCATAGTTGTATCCCTGCCCCGACCAATACCGCGCCAGCAGCTCACCATCCCTCCGGCTCCCTCGCGCTAGAAACAGTCCCCCCGGCCCAGGCGGCCGAATATAAAACGTAGCGCGCTGCCCCGCATTCTCATAGATAACAATCGCCGCCGGCCCCTGATCGGTAGCCAACAAACGCGCTGCAACAGGCCTAAACCCGCTATCGCTCAAATTAGGCAACCGCTCGGCATGCGCAAAATACGCATCCAACCACCCCTGCAAATCCCCAGCATCCGCACGCACATCCGGCTGCGGCGCATCCGCTGACGCAAACAACCGATAAGCCTGCATCGCATCCTGCATCGGCAACACCCGATTTCCCAAGGCCGTATCGCGAGCACTCCATCCCGTGACGCCGCCAATCGCCACCGCCACAACCAGACTAGCCGCCATCACCATCCGCCGCCGCGTGCGAACTCTTAACCCCGCACGCACCGCAGCAGGATCCAACGCAGGATTACCCGGCAAACCCTCCCCGCCAGCCCCTTCCCGCAGCCGCTGCGCATCCCGACGCCATGCCTCCAGCTCCTGCGCCTCATCAGGATGCGCCCGTAAATACGCCTGCAACTCCTGCAACTGCGACGGATCCAGCTGCCCGTCCACATACGCATTACGCGTCAGATCATCGATAGCGCGTTCTTTCATTTCAATATCCTCAGACGAGCCTCGCCGGCCTGGCCCTCATGCAGTTCACGCAAGGCACTCCGCGCGCGGGACAGGCGCGACATGACGGTGCCTAGTGGCACGTCTAAAACATCGGCGACGGCCTTGTAGCTCATGCCTTCCACGCTGACGAGCCACAGCAGCGTGCGCTGCGCCTCGGGCAGGCGTTCGAAGACATCCAGGGAAGATCGCGCGATGACCTCGCGCTCGGCCGACGGCGCGGCGGCGTCGGACCCGGCAAACCATGACAGAAGCCGCGCATAGCGGCGCGAGCGGCGTTGGGCGTCCAGGAATTGGCGGTACAGGATGGTGAAGAGCCACGCGCGCACGTCGCCTTGCGGACGGCGGCCGCGCCAGCGGGTGAGCGCTCTTTCCAAGGTGGATTGCACCAGGTCGTCGGCCGCGACCGCGTCGCGCGTGAGGCGCAGCGCAAAACGCCGCAGGCGCGGCAGTAGTTGGCGCAGCACGGCGTCGGAGAGTTCTTCCGCTGGCATCTCGTCGTCGGTGGATGCCGGCGCGTCGGGCGGCACGCGGACCGGTTGAATCATGGCGGGTTCCTGGGACAGGCCTGCGCAACCAGCTTACAGGTCAATGCAGTAAGACGCCGCGCCGGCGGGTTTATTCCATCGGGGAATAACTTTTTTGGGGTGGCGTCCTACAGGGGTATTCATCGCCCCATGGGCAAGGAGCCTTATGCAACAAGGATCTGACCGCAACGGCCCGCCGCCGGGTCAAACGCCACCGGAAAGCCAGCCGCCGGGCCGCCTGCCGCCGAATCGCCGATCGACGAGTGCAGGGCACCAAGACGGCGAGTCGCCCGAAGACCGGCCCCTGAAGCCCCGGCCGCTCACCACCCCGCAAACCCTCCTTCGCCTCACCGCCATCGGCGCCGTCGTCCTCGCATCCGGCGCCGCGTTCGCCTACGTGGGCGGTTGGCTCGACCCGCAGCGCCTGACGCCAGACCGCATCGTGAACGCCCTGGAAGCCAACAGCGGCGTCCACGAGGGCTTTCGGCGCAACCACGCCAAAGGCGTCTGTGTGATCGGCCGCTTTGAAAGCAGCGGCGCGGCACACGATTTATCCACCGCTGCGGTGTTCGCCTCGGGCAGCACGCCGGTGATTGGACGATTGGCCCTGCCCGGCGGCAATCCTTATGCCTCGGACTCCAGTGTCCCGATCCGCAGCTTTGCGTTGATGTTCACGTCCGCCAACGGCGAACAATGGCGAACCGGCATGAACAGCATGCCGGTGTTTCCGCTGTCGACCCCGCAGGCGTTCTACGATCAGCAGCTAGCCGGTCGGCCCGACCCCAAGACAGGCAAGCCCGATCCGCAGCGCATGCAGGCGTTTTTCGCGGCGCATCCGGAAACGGGCGCATTCCGCGCGTGGGCCAAGACCGCCAAGCCATCGGCCAGCTACGCCACCGAAGACTATTACGGCCTGAACGCGTTCTACCTGGTCGATGGCAACGGAAAGCGGCAGCCGGTGCGCTGGCAGTTGGCACCGCTGGACGCGGCGGCGGCGCCTGTGGCGCAGCCGGGACACGATGCGGACTATCTGCAAACCGATCTGCAGCAGCGCCTGACGCAAGGGCCGTTGCGCTGGCGTCTGCTGCTTACGCTGGGCCAACCCCGCGATTCCACCAGCGACGCAACGCGACAGTGGCCGGCGGACCGGCCGATCATTGATGCCGGCACCGTCGTGATAACCAGCAGCGCACCGCAAAGCGACGGCCCGTGCCGCGACGTGAACTACGACCCGACGGTGTTGCCGCAAGGCATCGCCGTGTCCGACGACCCGCTGCTGGCGGCGCGTTCCGCAGCCTACGCGGCCTCTTATGAACGCCGCACGGGCGAAGGGCCGCCTCAAGCCGCCGCTGCGTCATCCCATTCGACCCAACCGGAGCGCGCCCAATGATCCCGTCGCCTACTCAAACCCGTCGGCCGCCCGCCACGTTCAGCCTATTCGCACGCGTGCTGCATTGGTCGATGGCGGCCGGCATACTGGCGATGCTGTTCATCGGCGTGGGCATGGTGGCGTCGGTGTCCGAGCGGCATCAGTGGCTGGTGCAGATTCATAAACCCTTGGGCTTGGCGCTGCTGGTGTTGGTGTGCATACGGCTGGCCAGGCGTCTGTTCAAGGGCGCGCCTGCGTTGCCGGCTGATCTGCCGGCCTGGCAACGTCATGCGGCGTTGGCGTCGCACGTTCTGCTGTACGCGCTGATGTTCGCGATGCCGCTGATCGGCTGGGCGATGCTGTCGGCGGGTGGCTATCCCGTCGTGGCGGGCGGTTGGCAGTTTCCGCCCATTGCGCCTGCGGATGCAGCCTTATTCAGTTGGCTGCGCGGTGCGCATCGCTATCTGGCCTTTCTGCTGTTCGCGACGGTGCTGCTGCATCTGGCCGCGGCGTTGTTTCACGGATGGGTGCGGCGGGATGGCGTATTGGAATCGATGACGCGGGGTCGCTAAGGGGCGTCGGGGCCATCAGCCCAAAGCCGGGCAGTTCACTGATCTGCCGGGCTTACTAAATTCACCGACAGAAGGCTCGAAAGCTCCCTTCTTACTCGCACTCCATTCAGGAAAACAGGGTGGTGCAGGCATCCGCCAAGTCATCGAAGTGATGCAGCAGAACATCCGGCTTGACCTCGGCCGCGGGCACTTCTGAATAGCCGAAATCGCGGCCGGTGTTTGGTCTTGGCGCCTGCGCGAGGTGCGCTCATCACGCGCGAGAGATCCAGTTGCCATGCAGTCCCTGGGGCACGCGCTGGGGCATCTCGATCACTGCAACGGGCGCCTCTTCGATGCGGCGCGCGTCCAGCAGCACCAGATTGCTGTTCCTGCGCGCCGGGTCGTAAGTGAAGGCCGCCAGGTAGCCATCGTCCTCCGCAAGAGCGTCCGGCTTAGGCACGTAGGCCGCCTCGCCCACGATCTGGTTGCCCAGGTCATGGCGGGTGTACTTGCCGGTCTCGGTGTCCAGCTTGAGCACCGCGTTGAACACCGCCGATGGCGGATCGGCCTGGCCGAACGAGGAAGTCAACGTAGGCATGTAGACGAAGCGCGTGGTCATGGCTTCGCGCAGATGATTGACGCGCGGAAACTCGGTGATTTCGTTTGAAAAGCCGAAAATCTCGAAGTTACGGCGTGCCGGATCGATGTGCATGCGCTTGAATGTGGGCGTCGGGCCGTTCGCCAGTGCGAACTTGTCGTGCTGCACGTAGTCCACGATGATTTGCTGCCCGCGCTCGAAGCCGTTGGCAAAGTGGAAGACAAAAAAGGGATCGCCTTCAATCCAGACCGGAGCGCCGCCGTCCAGCGGCAGCAACGCGATACGCATGCCCAGGTCGGGGCGCCATTGCAGCATCGACTGGCCGGCCTTGGCTGCCTGGACGTCGAACACCGCCGGCCCGGCGATGAGGACCACGTAATGCTCAGTCAGGATGAAGTCATGAATCATCGTCGGCATGGGAAGTTCGACGGACCTCGTGCCCACCAGTACGCCTGACGCGTTGATGCGATGAAACTTCACCGTGGGCGTGCGCCAGCTGTATTCCAACGCGTAGAGATCGCCGGTGCGTGGGTGGCGCCGGTTGTGAGCCCCCAGCCGCAGCGGTTCTGTGCCGCCCGCGGTCCATTGCCCAAGCGTGTCCAGTTCCGCGGTTACCTCATAGCTGGTTGTAGCCTCGTTCAGTGCAATCAGTCGGCCGCCATGCTGGATGATGTTGACGAAAGCGCCGTTCTTGATTGGCGACGGCACTTCACCCGGGAGGAATACGTCCGGATTGACGCGCACGGGATGCGCGAAGCTGCCGAAGACCGCTTTGCCGGCGCGGCGCTCGACCGCCAGGCTTTGCGTATTCACGAAGCGGTTGCGGTAGCGGGCCTTTCCGTTCTCGATGAACACAGCGTGGATCATGCCGTCGCCGTCGAGCGGATAGGTGTAGCCGATGGGCTTGAATTCCGGGTTGGGTCCGTTGCGCATGTAGACCCCGCGCAAGGCGGCAGGAATTCGCCCGGAAGTCACCCGCAGATCGCGAGCGTCGACCTCGCGCAGTACCGGGAGGAAGTTACCGCTCAAGTGCGGATCATCGTCAATCCAAGGCACGTCCACCCGCTCGGCGGCCCGGGCCAACGGCCACAGTGCAGGGCTGCCAATGAGCGCCGCGCCACAGGCGGCCAGACGATGAAACGAGCGGCGGGTAAGCTGAAGCGGCATGATGGGCACCTCTATAGAGGGATACGGCGCGTGCTGGCGTCGCGGCGGTCGCGCTTCCTCCACGTTAACCGCCTCACGGTACGGTGGGTCCAGACAATTGCCGTACTCAGTATTGGGTATTCCCCAAACTTGCCTTTTGCGGGGGAAGGCAGCCCGTCTTGCATGACTTGCGCTTAGCGGTTGGGTGCCGTCAGTGCGGCTTCCAGTTCAGCCCATCCTTTGACCGGTATTCGGGCTGCCCGGTGCAGCACCCGCCCGCGCCGAAGGCCTGGCGCCCAATGAACGCCGTGACATGGCCTCTTTCCGCGGTGAGCGATTGGCGGATGCATGACGTGGGGAGCGGATAGGGATCACCCTCCAGGACCAACGTCCAGCTGACGTTTCCGCCTTCGGCGGCGTCAACCCGATAGACCTTGCAGTTGTGGACGAGCAGGTGAATGGGCTTGCCAGCCAGTACGCCCTTGAACTGATGTTCAGCCGGCGCTTCACGCGTGGCGATAGTTTCAGCGGTGAGCTTGGATCCGGCCGGCGGGGGCGGCAGCGACGGTTCGCATGCGGCAAGCAGGCTGGTGGCGCATAGCGTCATGGCGATGCGGCGGACGGAATGCTTTGGCAGTGTCTTTATCTTGGTGACCATACGAGCTCCTTGGGCGACATCTTAGGCCGCAAACACCCGATCCACTTAAGCCCACCGGTCGCAAAGAGATGAACCGATCCCGAGGCCACCCGCATCATCCCATCCCCGCGATCCGTCTTCACCCTATAATGGGAACCATTCCCATTAACAAAGCCCGTCCGATGTCCGCCAAGCCCAGCGCCAGTCCCGACGCCGGTATCTCGACGATTTACCGTGACCACCATTCCTGGCTGCATGGCTGGCTGCGCCTGAAGCTTGGCGACGCACACCGCGCGGCGGATCTGGCGCAGGACACGTTTGTCCGCCTGCTCTCGGCCAATTCCTCCACCCAGACCGAAACCGCCCTGCGCGAACCGCGCGCCTATCTGCGCACCATCGCCAACCGCTTGCTGGTGGACCATTGGCGCCGCCAGGAAATCGAGCGCAATTACCTGGCGGTGTTGCAGACCTATCCCCAACAACATTGGCCGTCCGAAGAGTCGCGCCTGGTGATCCTGGAATCGCTGGAGCAGATCGCGCAGATGCTGGGCCGGTTGAGGCCCGGGGTGCGCGAAGTGTTCCTGCTGGCGCAGATGGAGGGCCATACCTGCCCGCAGATCGCGCGGCAGGTGGGCAAGTCGGTGGCGACGGTGGAGCGTTATCTGGCGCAGGCCCTGCAACACTGCTATCGCCTGGTTTATGAGTGCTGATCGCGTGGCGTCGGCAAAGCTCGGCGCGGGTGCGGACGCCACCTTGAACGGCGCGGGCGATGCGGCGGTGCTGGACGCCGCCATCCGTTGGCGCATCAAGCTGCAATACAACACGGCGGACGCGTCCGCTTGGCGGGCCTTTGATGCGTGGTTGGGCGCGAACCCGGCGCATGCGGTGGTCTGGGAGCGCTTGCAGGCCTTGAGCGCGCGGTTGCAGCGCCCGGCGATGGACATGCCGCCGCAAGCCGCGGCGCGAATTCTTCGGCAGACAGGGACGGCGCAGACGCTGCGCTCGCGGCGCAAGGCGTTGATGTCACTGGGCGTGCTGGCGGCGGGCGGCTGGATGGTGTGGCAGGCGCGCGATGCCGCGCTGGTTCAGCATGCGCTGGCCGATGCGTCCACGTCGCGCGGCGAGCGGCGCCGCATCGTACTGCCGGACGGCGGCACGCTGGTGTTGAACACGGATACGGCGGTCAACATCCGTTATGGCGATCAAGCGCAACGGATCACGTTGCTGGCCGGCGAGGTCTATCTGATCTCCGGCAGCGACCCGCTGTCGCGTCCGCTGTTCGTGGAAACGCGCGATGGCCAGGCGCGGGCGTTGGGGACGCGCTATCGGGTGCGTCAGTGCGACGAGGCCAGTGAAGTGTCGGTGGACGAAGGCAAGGTTGCCATGCTGCCGCGCGATGGCGGCGACGCGGCCGGAATGACACTGCAGGCAGGCGAATCCGCGCGGATGACGCGTCAGAAGGTATTCGGTGCGGGGCCGACCGATGTGCGTGTGATGGATGGCAGCGCCTGGGTCGAAGGCGCGTTGTCGGTGCGGGACATGCCGCTCGCCGCATTCCTGCAAGAACTTTCGCGCTATCACGGCGCAATCGAATGCGACCCTGCGGTGGCTCGGCTTAGCGTCTCTGGCGTGTTCCAGTTGGACGACACGCGCAAGGTGCTGGCGTTGCTGCGCCAGATCCTGCCGATCGAGCTGCAATCCGGCCGCATGTGGTGGGGCGGACGCGTGACGCGGGTGCGGTCGCGCGCGTGATGGGCAAGGGCCGGCAAAGAATATTTGAGGGGATCGGCGGATTCGTTCGTCATACCGCTTGAAGCAGTGCGCACTGCCCAAGATGGACCGACCCTCATTGGAGTAACCCTTTCGTGAAGACTTACCGACACCCGGCCGCTGCGGCGCCGGGCGCCCGGGCTTGCTTGCGCGCCTGCCCCACCCCCTCCCTTGCCGTGCTGTTGCCGCTGGCGGCGGCGCTTGGTCTGGCCGCGTTGTCCGCGAGCCCTGCGACCGTGCGCGCCCAGACGGCGCCAGCCACGAACGCGCCCTCTGCCGCGTCTCGCGTCTATGCGATCGCGCCGGGTACGCTGAACGACACCTTGGCGGAATTTGCCAGACAGGCTGGCATTTCGCTGGCGTATTCGGCCTCGCAACTGAACGGCATCCGTAGCGCGGGCCTGAATGGCCAGTATGGCGTGGCCGACGGTCTGCGTGCGTTGCTGTCGGGCACGGGCTATCGCGCCGTCAACGTAGATGGCGGCATTCGCATCGAGGCCGAGCCGCAGTCTGCGGCCAGCACGCTGGCGCCGGTGCTGGTGACGGGCGTTTATAACGCGACCACCGAGGGCTCGAACTCCTATGCGGCCAGGGCGGCGACCATCGGCAAGACGGAAGAGGCGCTCAAGGACATTCCGCAGTCCGTGACGGTGATCACGCGCAGGCGGATGGACGATCAGAATCTGTCGACCATCAGCGAGGTGCTGGAGAACACGACGGGCGTGACGATCAGCGAAGTGGCCGACGGCGGCCGCAATTTTTATTCGCGGGGTTTCAAGATCACGAACATCCAGTACGACGGCGTGCCGCTGTCACGCAGTTTCTATGCGGTGGGCAACAGTTTCACGGGCAGCACGGCGTATCTGGATCGCGTCGAGGTGCTGCGGGGCGCGCAAGGCCTGATGGAAGGCGCGGGCCAGCCGGGCGGATCAGTCAACCTGGTGCGCAAGCGGCCTACGGCCGAGACGCAGGTGCTGATGGAAGCACGCGCGGGCTCGTGGGATCACGTGGGCGGCATGCTGGACGCGGGCGGCGCGCTTAACGCCGACAGCAGTCTGCGGGCACGTGCGGTGCTGGACTACGACACCAAGGGTTCGTTCATCGACGTGGTGAAGGAACGCAACACCAACCTTTACTTTGCGCTGGACTACGACGTGTCGCCGCGCACGACGGTGGGCGCTGGCGTGCTGGTGTCGCGCGTTCGGTCCACGCCCTTCTTTGGCGGCTTGCCGCGCTACAGCGATGGCCGGTCGCTGGACTTGAAGCGTTCAACCTTTCTGGGCGCGGACTGGAATCAGTGGGACCGTGACGAGACCCAGGTTTTTGCTGACCTGACGCATCGGTTCAACAGTGACTGGCGCCTGAACATCGCGGGCACCTACGTGAAGGAAACCAGCCTGACGTCGGCGCTGGATGCGACGGGCGCAGTGGATCCTGTGACGTTGATGGGGCCGATGCGTAACGCCTGGAACTACGACAAGTCCGCGGAGCACTTCGGTTTTGACGCCAACGTGAACGGCCGCTTCACGACGTGGGGCATGGCGCAGGATCTGACGGTGGGCGTGAGCATGTCGCGCCTGAAGTCGACAGATCGGATCGAGTACGCCTCCAACTACCTGCCCCTGGATGTCTTCAATCCAGATCCGCATGTGCACAAACCCGACAGCTTTCCGGACTCGCAGCGCTTGTCCCGCTATGACCCGCATGTGCAGAAAGGCATCTATGCGCAGTTGCGCAGCAGCCTGACGGATGACCTGACGCTGGTCTCGGGCGGACGATTCAGTTGGTTTGAAAGCCGCTACACGACGCAGGCCGCGACGTGGGACGACGTCAGCACCGCGAAAGCCAGCGCCGAGTTCACGCCGTTCCTGGGCCTCGTGTATGCCTTGACGCCGCAGTGGTCGGCCTATGCCAGCTATGCGGACATCTTCGAGCCGCAGACGGCCACCACGTTGGACGGCAGCGTCCTCAAGCCCATCGTGGGCGCCAACTATGAAGTGGGCATCAAGGGCGAGTTGATGGACGGCAGGCTGAACACGTCGCTTGCTGTGTACCGGATCGACCAGAAGAATCGCGCGGTGCAGGATTACGAGGCTGGACCGGTTTGCAATGGCGGCTATTGCTCGCGGGCGGCGGGCAAGGTGCGCAGCCAGGGCTTCGAGGCCGAGATGAGCGGCGAACTGGCGCGAGGCTTGCAAGTGGCTGCGGGCTATACGTTCAACAGCAACAAGTATCTGAGCGACCCCGAGCGGGCGGGTCAGACCTTCAGCGAGGAAACGCCGCGGCACATGCTGCGCGTCTGGAGCGAGTACCGCCTGCCGGGTGACCTGAATCGGTTGAGCGTGGGCGCGGGCGTCAATTGGCAGAGCGCGTTAACGAACACGATTTCAAACGTGCGGCGCCCTTCGTATAGCGTCTGGAATGCGCGCGTCGCGTACGACCTGACCTCGCACTGGACCGCCGCCGTGAACGTGAACAACCTGTTCGACAAGGTCTATTACGAGTACCCGGGCTATCTGGAAAACCGCAACAACTACGGCGCCCCGCGCAGCGTGCTGCTGACGCTGCGGGGAAGGTTCTGATGCGTTCTTGATGCGATTGAAAGCGGCCTGCCGGATGTCTAGGCGGGCCGTTTGCTTTCCGTACGGTCAGGCGACGTTGGCAAACCGCTTTTCCAGGTACGCGATGATGTCGTTGGACTCGTACATCCAGCGCGTGCCCTCGGCGTCTTCGATGCGCAAACAAGGCACCTTCACCTTGCCGCCGCCCGCCTGCAACGCGGCGCGCGCGTCGGGATCATGCTTGGCATCCTTCAGCGCGACCGGCACGTTCAGGCGATGCATGGCGCGGCGGGTCTTCACGCAGAAGGGGCAGGCCTGGAATTGATACAGCGAGAGCGCGGCCGCTTCGGCGTTGACGGCGGCCTGGCCTTGCGGCGAGCGCTTCTGCGGACGCGGGCGGGTCAGTGCGTCGCCCAGGACAATGATTTGACCCAGGCCGACACGCAGGGCTTTGACGAGCATGGATGTGGACTCGGAATGTTGAAGAAGGCTGCCAGTCTACTCTGAGCGGCGACGCCGACGCTGACGGGCCGTCTACGAGGCAGGCACATGGCCCGCCACCGGCATGTGGCGGGAGGTATCCCGCGACGTGATCAGGAAGCGGATGCCGCTCGTCCCATCGCGTGAATGTTCGCCGCGATATCATGCCCTGGTGTCTTCGCCCCGGGGCCTTGTTCAGCCGCAGGGGCAACAGACGCCGATAGGCTCAACAACCAATCTCATAAAGGAACGAAGACCGATGTCGCTTTCTCGCCGCGTGCTTGCCCTTGTATGCGTGTCCGCCCTGTCCGCCCCGGTTGCCGCCTGGGCGCAGTCGACAAACGATAAAGCGACACAAGCCGAGGCGGCAGCCATGTGGAAGCGGCATCTTGAGAACACCGACAAGCTGTTCGACCAAGCCCGCAAGGACATGGCGATCGTGGTGATCCCAACCGTCAATTTCGATGCGGGACCACCGCGCAACTTCGACGATGCGGACACGCGGGATCAATTCACTCGTCAACGCAGCACGCTCCTGCATTGGCAGCACAAGACCGAGAAGGGCTTCGCGATGACCGTGGGGCAAGGCAAGCACAAGTTTGATTTCTCCGACACGGGCCCGCTGTTCCAGACGACGCGCGGCGCATTGGCGTATCAAGTGATCCCGGTGTGGCCCGGCGAGTACCGGCTCAATCGCATTACCTACCACCAGCCGCGCACGGCGTTGCCGGACTCCGACGCGCGTGCAAAATCGATGGACTATCAGAAAGACCTCGGCATGGCGACGCTGACCGAGACGCCGGATATCGACTTCAAGAAGGATGGGCCTTGGACGCCGATCACGCCAAGCGAGGATGGGCTAGGCGCAGGCTGCGAGGTCACGTTGCGCATCGGTGAAGGCTGCGATGAGGCCGCGCGGGAGTATCGGTGGGTGGAAGGGGCCAAGCGCGCGTTCCACAACCGCGAGGCAGAGATGTTGCCCATCGCCGGCGTTGACACGGAACTGCTCTTTACGCCGTTGGCGACGATCACGCTGAAAGCGGGTGATGTGGTGCTGATGGATGGGTACAAGATGCCGGACGATCAGCCGGTCATGGTCAAAGATTCTTGCGGGGTGTTGGCGCGGGAATGGGTGTGTTTGCTGGAGTCGATGACGCTGGAGCGGCTGCCTGCCAGTCTGGAGGATTTTCGGAAGGCGCCTTCTGCTGCGAGTTTCAAGCTGCCTAAGCTGGATGCCGCGTTGAAGGAGCTGGTTTATCGGGAGCCCAAGTATTACTTCGAACCTGCGGCTGGGGCGGCGAATCGGTTTGAGATGAGGAAGTAGGGTTTCAGTGCAAGGCCTAAGCCGGCTGACCAAGGCCGGTGGTCTTGGTTACGGCCTAGTTCCGCGCCAGCAGGCAACAAGATTTTGGCTGTCTGGCCGGTGGCTTGCTCCGGTGTCTGACACCCGTTGAGACGCCGCTACAGATTGATGAGCGTCTCCATAGGGTGTCAGACACCTGCGTTTGATAGGGTGCTGCATCGCGGTCGGCGTGTGTGCAGCGCCGAGGCAACCCTCAGCCCTGCGCCACCTCATTCCCATTCAACGTCCGAAGCCGCCTCAACTCCGGAAACCACCGCATCCAAAGCGCGGCGACCGCAATCGTCCCCACCCCGCCAATCACCACGGCGGGCACCGCACCGAACAATTGCGCGGTGAGCCCAGACTCAAATTCCCCAAGCTGGTTCGACGCACCGACAAACAAGGTGTTCACCGCGCTGACCCGCCCCAGCATGTGATCGGGCGTATTCAACTGCACTAGCGATGACCGCACGACAACGCTGACCGCGTCCGCTGCGCCCAGCACGACCAGCGCGGCAATCGACATCGGAATCGATGTCGACAGCCCGAACGCCGTGGTCGCCAGGCCGAATACGATGAGCGAACCGAACAGCAGCCGGCCAACGTTCTCACCCAGACTCAGGCGCGCCAGCGTCAACGACATCAACGCCGCACCGCAAGCCGGAGCCGCGCGCAATGCGCCAAGCGCCCAAGGCCCGGCATTGAGAATGTCCTTCGCAAAGATCGGCAGCAGCGCAGTCGCCCCGCCCAGCAGTACCGCAAAGAGATCCAGCGACAGCGTGCCCAGCAGCAACCGCCGCTGGAAGATGAAGGTGATGCCGCCGAACAGCGTGCGCCACGTGGTCGGTTCCTTGCGCGGCGGCGCGCGGTCGATGACGAGGGTGGCGATGGCGATGAAGGCCGTCAGATACAACGCAGCGGCGACGCAGTAGATCCACCCAGCCCCGAGGCTGTAGCCGACGCCGCCGAGCGCGGGGCCGGCGATCTGCGCGATCTGGCCGCCGGATGAGGACAGCGCGGTGGCGCGAGGGAGCCATTCGCGCGGGACGACGGCGGGGATGAGCGTGGAGAGCGTCGGCGCTTCGAAGGCGCGGGCCGAGCTCATGATGATGATGGTGGCGTAGATGAGCGTCTTGCCGCCGACGCCGTGCAGCGCGGCGATGGCGAGGACCAGCGTGGCCAGGGCTTCTAGCGCCATGCAGAGGGCGACGATCTTGCGGCGGTCGTAGCGGTCGGCGACGTGGCCGACGACGAGCGTGAGCGCGGCCATGGGCAGGAATTGGGCGAGGCCGATGAGGCCCAGGTCTAGCGCGCTGCCGGAGAGCGCATAGATCTGCCAGCCCACGGCGACGGAGACGATCTGGAACGCCAGTGACGCGGCGACCCGGCCGCAGAGGAAATGCAGGAACGGCGGACGGGAAAGCGGACTGGGCGTGTCGGCGGCGGACATGGTGGGCGTTGCGCGGGGGAAGAGCCGATTCTAGGCGCGGGGCGCTGACGGATAGCTAAACCGGCTTGCCCCAAAAACAAAGCGGCTCCGAGCGAAACCGCCGGGAGCCGCGAGCCAAACCCAAAAGGCCGTTACTCGATCGAGACGAGCTCCGCGCCTTCCGTCACCTGATCCCCCACCCCATAGAACACTTCCCCCACCGTACCGTCCGCCGTGGCAGAAATAGTGTGCTCCATCTTCATCGCTTCCATCACAAGCAGCGGCTGGCCCTTCTCGACCTTGTCGCCGGCCTTGACCGAGATCGAGATGATCTTGCCAGGCATGGGAGCGGCCAGGCCCGCGCCGTGTTCACCTTGCGTGTCCTGCGAGTGCGTCAGCGCGTCATACAGCTCCAGGACGTGCGAGCCGTCCTCGCGGAAGACGTAGGCGCGGTCGCCGTGCAGGACGACCGTGCCGGCGCTCTCGTGGCCTTGCAGGGTGATCCGCAGGCCGTAGGCCAGGTTGGGATTGGCGCTGGCGTGCGAGCGCCACAGGAAGGGGCGTGCGCCGTCGCCGGTGTCCAGCGTCCACGCGCCGCCTTGACGGGCGACGGTGACGTGACGGGCTTCGCCGTTGTCGGTCCATTGCAGTTGACGCCGATACTGGCCGCCCAGCCGCCAGCCGTCGCGCGCGTCCCACGGGTCGGCGGGGCCCTTGCCCGCGCCTTGCGCGCCCGGCTGCGCCAGCCCTTGGCGCACCAGCACGGCGGCGGTGGCCAGCGCCAGTGCGTCGGCGTCGGCGGGTTGCGGGTCGGGCAGCAGCGTGGCGCGTTGGCGTTCGATGAGGCCGGTGTCCAGATCGGCGGCGGCGAACGCGCTGTCCTTCATCAAACGGGACAGGAACGCGACGTTGGTCTGCACGCCTACGGCCTGCGTCTGCGCCAAGGCTTGCAGCATGCGGGCGCGGGCCTGGTCGCGGTCGGCGCCGTGCACGATGAGCTTGGCGATCATCGGGTCGTAGAACGGGGTGATGGTGTCGCCCATGCGCACGCCGCCGTCGACGCGGATGTCGCCGTTGGCAAACGCAGTGTGCGGCGGCAGGCCCAGGTAGGCGAGCGTGCCGATGGACGGCAGAAAGCCCTTCTCGGGGTTCTCGGCGTAGATGCGGGCCTCGATGGCGTGGCCGTTGATGCGCAGGTCTTCCTGGCGCGCGGGAAGCGGCTGGCCGGCGGCGACGCGCAATTGCCATTCGACGAGGTCGTGGCCGGTGATCATTTCGGTGACCGGGTGCTCGACCTGCAGGCGCGTGTTCATCTCCATGAAGTAGAAGCGGCCGTCGGGCTCGGCGATGAATTCCACCGTGCCCGCGCCCACGTAGCCGACGGCGCGCGCGGCGGCGACGGCGGCTTCGCCCATGGCGCGGCGACGTTCTTCGGTCATGCCGGGGGCGGGCGCTTCTTCGATGACTTTCTGGTGGCGGCGCTGCACGGAGCAGTCGCGTTCGAAGAGGTACACGCAGTTGCCGTACGTGTCGGCAAACACCTGGATTTCGATGTGGCGCGGCTTTTGCAGATAGCGTTCGATCAGGACGCGGTCGTCGCCGAAGCTGGAGGCGGCTTCGCGCTGGCACGAGGCCAATGCATCAAGGAATGCGCCGGACGATTCGACGATGCGCATGCCCTTGCCGCCGCCGCCCGCGCTGGCCTTGATGAGCACGGGATAGCCGATGCTGTCGGCCTGCGATTTGAGGAACTGCGGGTCCTGGTTGTCGCCGTGGTAGCCGGGCACGAGCGGCACGCCGGCTTTTTCCATGAGGGTCTTGGCGGCGGACTTGCTGCCCATGGCGGCGATGGCCGATGCCGGCGGGCCGACGAAGGCGATGCCGGCGTCTTGCGCGGCCTGGGCGAAGGCTTCGTTCTCGGACAGGAAGCCGTAGCCGGGGTGGATGGCGCCGGCGCCGGTGTCGCGCGCGGCTTGCAGAATGGCGTCGGCGCGCAGGTAGCTGGCGCGCGGCTCGGAGCCGCCGATGTAGACGGCCTGGTCGCAGGCGGCGACGTGGCGGGCGTTGGCGTCCGCGTCGGAATAGACGGCGACGGTGCGCAGTCCCATGCGGCGCGCGGTGGCGGCGACGCGGCAGGCGATTTCGCCGCGGTTGGCAATCAGCACAGTATCGAACATTGCGTTATCCAAGCTGAAGTTGTTTGTTGACAGCGGTGCGGCGAGGGCACTGCCGCTAAATTTCTAACCATCGTTCCCCGACTGCGCCGGCCCTGTCGGGGGCACTGCGGATCCGGCTCCGCCGGTCCGCCAGTTCCGCCCCCTTGAGGGGGCGCGCGAAGCGCGTAGGGGGTGGGCTCTACATCCGGAAGACACCGAACTTGGTGTCTTCAATAGGCGCATTCAACGCCGCGGACAACGCCAGTCCCAACACGCGGCGCGTGTCGGCCGGGGCGATGATGCCGTCGTCCCACAACCTTGCGGTGGCGTAGTACGGATGGCCTTCGCGCTCGTACTGCTCGCGGATCGGGGCCTTGAAGGCATTTTCTTCGTCCGCCGACCATTGCCCGCCGCGGGCTTCGATGCCGTCGCGCTTCACAGTCGCCAGCACGCTGGCGGCCTGTTCGCCGCCCATGACCGAGATGCGGGCGTTGGGCCACATGAAGAGCATGCGCGGCGAATAGGCACGGCCGCACATGCCGTAGTTGCCGGCGCCGAACGAGCCGCCGATCAGCACGGTGAACTTGGGCACGTTGGCGGTGGCGACGGCCGTCACCATCTTCGCGCCGTGGCGCGCGATGCCTTCGTTTTCGTATTTGCGGCCGACCATGAAGCCGGTGATGTTCTGCAGGAACACCAGCGGGATCTTGCGCTGCGCGCACAGCTCGATGAAGTGCGCGCCTTTTTGCGCGGACTCGGAGAACAGGATGCCGTTGTTGGCGACGATGCCGACGGGCATGCCGTGGATGTGCGCAAAGCCGGTGACCAGCGTGGGGCCGAAGCGGGCCTTGAACTCGTCGAACTCGGAGCCGTCGACGATGCGCGCGATGACTTCGCGTACGTCGTAGGGCTTGCGGGTGTCGGCGGGAATGATGCCGTTCAGTTCGCTGGGATCGAAGCGCGGCTCGCGCACAGGGATGGTGGCCAGCGGCTGGGGCTTCTTGCGGTTCAGGCGCGCGACGGCGTTGCGCGCCAGTTGCAGCGCGTGCATGTCGTTGGCGGCCAGGTGGTCGACAACGCCCGACAGGCGCGTGTGCACGTCGCCGCCGCCCAGGTCTTCGGCGCTGACTTCTTCTCCGGTGGCGGCTTTGACCAGCGGCGGGCCGCCCAGAAAGATGGTGCCCTGGTTGCGCACGATGATGGACTCGTCGCTCATGGCGGGCACGTACGCGCCGCCGGCGGTGCAAGAGCCCATCACCACGGCGATCTGCGCGATGCCCTGCGCCGACATCTGCGCCTGGTTGTAGAAGATGCGGCCGAAGTGTTCGCGGTCGGGAAAGACCTCGTCCTGCTGCGGCAGGTTGGCGCCGCCCGAATCCACCAGATACACGCAGGGCAGATGGTTCTGCGCGGCGATCTCCTGCGCGCGCAGGTGCTTTTTGACGGTCATCGGATAGTAGGTGCCGCCCTTGACCGTGGCGTCGTTGCAGACGATCACGCACTCGGTGCCGGACACGCGGCCGATGCCGGTGATGACGCCGGCGCCGGGCGCATCGCCGTCGTACATGCCATGCGCCGCCATCGGCGACAGTTCCAGGAACGGGGTGCCCGGATCGATCAGGTTCTCCACGCGGTCACGCGGCAAGAGCTTGCCGCGCGCCGTGTGCTTGGCGCGGGCGGATTCGCTGCCGCCCAAGGCGGTCTGCGCCAGTTGCTGGTTCAGATCGTCCAGTTGCGCCTGCATGGCGCTGGCGTTGTCGATGTAGTCCTGCGACCGCGGATTGATGCGGGATTCGATGATGGGCATGGGGTACCACCCGTCCTGCTTGATTGGAATTTGAAGGCGCTCGAAAAAGAGCGGGTTGTCTCGCTGCCCGGTGGGCCGGGCATTCTTGTCGATTTGGTAAATCAGGATTTCGTTGCGCCTTTCCTGCCTGACCCGCGACCGACCCGTCGCGGTGATTGCCCTGCCAGAAAGGCGCAGCGGAATCCTGCTCGGGGGAGGGACGAAACCCTTCACCAAGCAGGCAGCCGCTTAGACCATTTCGATGGCCATCGCGACGGCTTCGCCGCCGCCGATGCACAGCGTGGCCACGCCGCGCTTGCCGCCGGTCTTGCGCAACGCGCCGATCAGGGTGGCCATCAGGCGCGCGCCCGAAGCGCCGATCGGGTGGCCCAGGGCGGTGGCGCCGCCGTGGATGTTGACCTTGTCATGCGGAAGCTTGAAGTCGGTCATGGCGGCCATGGTGACCACCGCGAAGGCTTCGTTGATTTCGTACAGGTCCACGTCCTCGGCCGTCCAGCCGGTCTTCTTGAACAGGTTCTTCAGCGCGCCGACGGGGGCGGTGGTGAACCAGTTGGGTTCCTGCGAGTGCTGCGAGTGCGCGACGATGCGGGCCAGCGGTTTGACGCCGAGCTTTTCGGCGGTGGACGCGCGCATCAGCACCATGGCGGCGGCGCCGTCGGAGATCGACGACGAGTTCGCGGCGGTGACGGTGCCGTCTTTCTTGAAGGCGGGCTTGAGCGTCGGGATCTTTTCCGGCATGGCCTTGGTGGGCGCTTCGTCGGTGTCGATCACGGTGTCGCCCTTGCGGCCGGCAACGGTGACGGGGGCGATTTCCCACTTGAAGCTGCCGTCCTCCGAGGCCGCGCGCGCGCGGCGCAGCGATTCCAGCGAGAATTCGTCCTGCTGTTCACGCGTGAACGAATACTTGGAGGCGCAATCTTCGGCGAACACGCCCATGGCCTTGCCCTTGTCGTAGGCGTCTTCCAGGCCGTCCAGCGCCATGTGGTCGTACACGGTGTTGTGGCCGTAGCGGTAGCCCTGGCGGCCCTTGAGCAGCAGGTACGGCGCGTTGCTCATGCTTTCCTGGCCGCCGGCCACGACGATTTCGGCGCTGCCCGAAGCCAGCAGGTCATGGCCGAACATCGCGGCCTTCAGGCCCGAGCCGCACACTTTGTGGATAGTGGTGCACGCGACGCCCAGCGGCAGCCCGGCGCCCAGCGCGGCCTGGCGGGCGGGCGCCTGGCCTTGGCCAGCCTGCAGCACGTTGCCCATGATGACTTCGTCGACCTGCTCCGGCTTGATGCCGGCGCGTTCGACCGCGGCCTTGATGGCGACCGAGCCCAGCTCGTGCGCGGCCAGGCCGGACAGGCTGCCCAGCATGCCGCCCATGGGCGTGCGGGCGACGGAAACGATGACGATGGGATCTGACATGACTTGCTCCTGTGAGGGTCGGGACAGCGATTGGGTTACAACACCGCGTGGCCGTTTGAAGGGCGGTCTGAACGCAGGCGTCTGTCCTTATCGTAAGGGAAAAATTCTTCGATCCGGCCTTGCGCCACGTGGGCGCGGCAGGCCTGCCACCAGTCCGGTTCCAAGAGGTCGGCATGGTGACGCATGAAGGCGCCGCGCACCCGCGCATCGCCCAGCAGGAAGCGGCCGAATTCCTCGGGGAAGACGTCGTTCGGACCGATGGCGTACCAGGGTTCGGCGGCCATCTCCGCTTCTTCATTCGGGGCCGGCGGGATGCGCCGGAAGTTCATTTCGGTCATGCGCTGGATTTCGTCGTAGTCATAAAAGACGACCCGGCCCAGGCGCGTGACGCCGAAATTCTTGTAAAGCATGTCGCCGGGGAAGATATTGGCCGCGGCCAGTTGCCGGATGGCGTCCCCGTATTCGCGCACCGCGTGGTCCAGCAACGCGTCCGGCGCCTGCTGCAGGTACAGGTTCAGCGGGGTCATCCGGCGTTCGATGTAGACATGGCGGATGACGACGGTGTCGGCGGTTTCCTCGATAAGGCTGGGCACCAGCCGGCGCAGTTCGTCCAGCAGCGCAGGCGCGAAGCGGGCGCGCGGCAGGGCGACCTGGGAATACTCCCAGGTGTCGGCCATGCGGCCGACGCGATCGTGCAGTTTGACCATCTGGTACTTGCGCCGCACGGTGGCGTGGTCCATGCCGTCCTTGTCGATGCGGTCCTTGATGAGCTTGAACACGTACGGGTAGGACGGCAGCGTGAACACGCACATCACCATGCCCTTGATGCCGGGGGCGATGTCGAACGCGTCGCGCGAATGCGCCAGATGATGCAGGAAGTCGCGGTAGAACAGCGTCTTGCCCTGCTTTTGCAGGCCGATCATGGTGTAGAGCTCGGCCTTGGGCTTGCGCGGCAATAGGCTCGACAGGAAGTTGACCACGGCCGCGGGCGTTTCCATGTCCACCAGAAAATACGCGCGGGTAAAGCTGAACAGCGTGCTCAGGTCGTCCGCGCCCAAGAGCAGCGCGTCCAGCGTGACCTGCCCGGCCGGATTGCGCGTCAGCGCGATGGCAAAGGGATAGACGGTGGTCTGGTTGATCAGGCGGCCGACGATGTAGGCGCCCTTGTTGCGAAAGAACAGCGAGCCCAGCGCATGGATCTGGCAGTCGGTGGCGATGCGCCGGCCGACGTGGCGCGGCAGCACGGCGCGCAGCTTGGATACGGCGGCACGCGCCAGCAATCGCGTGTCGCGCGGCAGGTCTTCGAAGGGCAGCGCCAGGCCAAAATCGGCCACCATGCGGATCAGGCTTTTTTCCAGGCCGTCGGTCACCGGGTAATACACGCGGTAGGACGGGATGCTGCTGTCCAGGTAGTCGGTGGCGACGGCCGGCCGGACGAACAGGAAGTCGTTGTGGAAGTAGTCGCGGTGCAGCAGCCGGCACGACACCGAGTTAAAGAAGGTCTCGGCGCACTCGGGCTGGCGGTGTTCGCCCAGGAGGCCGACGAACTCCTGCTTGATGTCTTGCCAGTAGGCGGTCTGCGCGTCGGTCAGGGACGGGGCGTCGGCGCCATTGCCGCCACCGTTGCCCGCGCCGTTTCCACCCACCGCGCCTTCCGGCCGCCCGCGCAGCACGCCTTCCAGCTGCGTGGCGCATTCGCGCACACGCATGTCGTAGTACTCGATTCGTTCGCGCGACAGGTGCTGGATGCCGTGCCAGTCGCCGGATTCGAACAGCGCCTTGGCGCGCTGCGCGCTGTAGCGAAACAGCGCATAGTGCCGGTCAAAACCCGCCAGGATCAGACGCGCGACGTCCAGCGGCGAGGGGCCCGGGGCGGGCGCCTGCTCGATGTGCTGGATGTCGGACGTGCGGATCATGGCGCGGGCTGTGGATATGGCGTCAGGCGGTTTCGTTGAAGAGTTCGCGGCCGATCAGCATGCGGCGGATTTCGCTGGTGCCGGCGCCAATCTCGTACAGCTTGGCGTCGCGCCACAGGCGGCCGACCGGGTATTCGTTGATGTAGCCGTTGCCGCCCAGGATCTGCACGCCCTCGCCCGCCATCCACGTGGCCTTTTCGGCGGTGTACAGGATGAGCGCGGCGCAGTCCTTGCGCACCTGGCGCACGTGGTCGGACCCCAGTTTGTCCAGGTTCTTGCCGACCTGATAGCAGAAGGCGCGGCTGGCTTGCAGCGTGGTGTACAGGTCGGCGACCTTGCCCTGAATGAGCTGGAATTCGCCGATGGCCTGACCGAACTGCTTGCGGTCGTGGATATAGGGCACCACCACGTCCATCACGGCCTGCATGATGCCCAGCGGTCCGCCGGACAGCACGGCGCGTTCGTAGTCCAGGCCGCTCATCAGCACCTTCACGCCGCCGTTGACCTGGCCCAGCACGTTTTCTTCGGGGATTTCGCAGTCCTGGAACACCAGCTCGCCGGTGTGGCTGCCGCGCATGCCCAGCTTGTCCAGCTTCTGCGCCACGGAGAAGCCCTTGAAGCCCTTTTCGACGAGAAAGGCGGTGATGCCGCGCTGGTGGGCCTCGGGGTCGGTCTTGGCGTAGACGACGAGGGTGTCGGCGTCCGGGCCGTTGGTGATCCACATCTTGGTGCCGTTCAGCACGTAGCGGTCGCCCTTTTTGTCGGCGCGCAGCTTCATGCTGACAACGTCCGAGCCCGCGCCCGGTTCGCTCATGGCCAGCGCGCCCACGTGCTCGCCGGAGATGAGCTTGGGCAGGTACTTGGCCTTCTGGGCGGCGGTGCCGTTGCGGTTGATCTGGTTCACGCACAGGTTGGAGTGCGCGCCGTACGACAGGCCGATCGAGGCGCTGGCGCGGGAGATTTCCTCCATGACGACCATGTGGGCCAGGTAACCCATGTTGGCGCCGCCGTATTCCTCGTCGGCGGTCATGCCCAGCACGCCGAGGTCACCGAATTTGCGCCACAGGTCCATGGGGAATTGGTCGCTGCGATCGACTTGGGCGGCGCGCGGCGCGATCTCGGCCTGCGCGAAGTTGCGTACGGCGTCGCGCAGCATGTCCAGGTCTTCGCCCAGGTCGAAGTTCAGGCCGGGAAGATTCATCAGTGTCTCCGTGATAGTAGGTGCTTACATTCATGGGCCTGCGCGTGCGTGTCTTGGCCGCCGTCGCGGGAGTGATCCATGATGCGCCGTTCGTCCGGCGCCGCGCAATGATGCAGTGCAAATATTACGTTTACGTAAACGTAAATTGGATGAGGGTTATCCCTAGCGTGTTGTGGGCGCGGCGGAAGGGACGATGGGCAATACTTGATGCGACCCTTTAATCCTGAAACATCCGACGGAGTCAGCTGTGCTTGAACTATCCAACCTGGACGACATCGTGGCGCTGCGCCGTGACATCCACATGCACCCGGAGCTTTGCTATGAAGAGCACCGCACGGCCAAGGTGGTGGCCGACACGCTGCGCGGGTGGGGCATCGAAACGCACACGGGCATTGCCAAGACGGGCGTGGTGGGTGTGATCAAGCGGGGCACGTCGGACCGGGCGATCATGCTGCGCGCCGACATGGATGCGCTGCCGATGCAGGAAGAGAACCAGTTCGAGCACCGCTCGCGTCACGACGGCAAGATGCACGGCTGCGGTCATGACGGCCACACCGCAATGCTGCTGGCTGCGGCGCAGCATTTGCAGACAGCGGGCGGCTTCGACGGCACCGTGTACCTGTGCTTTCAGCCGGCCGAGGAAGGCGGCGCGGGCGGCCGGGCGATGATCCAGGATGGCCTCTTCACGCGGTTTCCGTGCGAGGCGGTCTTCGGCATGCACAACTGGCCGGGTTTGCCGGCCGGTGCCTTCGGTGTCTGTGCCGGCCCGATGATGGCGGCGGCCAATGGCTTCAAGATCACGGTCAAGGGCAAGGGCGGCCATGCCGCCGCGCCGCAGGACTGCAGTGATCCGGTGCCGGCGCTCTTCGCCATCGGCCAGTCGCTGCAGACGATCCTGACGCGCAGCAAGCGTCCGCTGGATGCGGCGGTGCTGTCGATCACGCAGGTGCAGGCGGGGGGCAGCGTCATCAACGTGATTCCCAATACCGCGTGGCTCGGTGGCTCGGTGCGCGCCTACAGCACCGACGTGGTCGATTTGATCGAGCGGCGCATGCAGGAGATCGCGCCCAGCATCGCCGCGGCGCATGGCTGCGAGGCCGAGGTGTACTTCGAGCGCCGCTACCCGGCGCTGGTCAACACCGCGGCCGAAACGGAATTCTGCATGGGCGTGATGCGCGAGGTCGTGGGCGAGGACCGCGCGCTGACCATCGAACCGGCCATGGCATCGGAAGACTTTGCCTTCCTGCTGCAGGAAAAGCCGGGGTGCTACGTGTTCCTGGGCAACGGCGATGGCGAGCACCGCATGGCGGGCCACGGGCTGGGCCCCTGCATGCTGCACAACGCCAGCTATGACTTCAATGATTCCTTGATTCCGGCGGGGGCTTCGTACTGGGTTCGCCTGGCGCAACGCTACCTTGCCTGATGGGCTTTACCGCAATCCGTTTCACCCACGCAGTGCTACGCAACATCACCAGGACGATATGAAAAAGAAGACGTTGTTCATCAAGGCCGCGGGGGCGGCCCTGGCAATCATGGCAAGCGGCGCGATGGCGCAGACCTGGCCGGCCAAGCCGGTCACCGTGGTCGTGCCGTACACGGCCGGCGGCAGCGCCGATGCGATCGCGCGGCGTCTGGGCGACGCGCTGCGCAAGGAAGCGAACATCACGGTCATCGTCGAGAACAAGCCCGGCGCGGGCGCGTCCGTGGGCACGGACTACGTGGCGCGCGCGCAGCCGGACGGCACCACGCTGCTCTTGGCTTCGACCAGCCCGCTGACTATCTTTCCGCATCTGGCCAAGACCAACTACGACCCGATGAAGGACCTGACGCCGTTGGCCAGCGTGGCCGTCGCGCCGGTGGCCATCGTGGCGACCAAGGCGTTGCCCGTGAAGGATTTTGCGGGCCTCGTGGAATATGCCAAGGCGCATCCCGAAGGCGTGCGCTATGGCACGCCCGGTCAGGGCACGGTCGCGCACATCGGCATGGCGGCGGTCACCGCGCAGACGGGGACCAAGATGCTGCATGTTCCCTACCGCGGCAACAGCCAGGCGCTGACCGACGGCCTGGGCGGCGTGGTGGAACTGCTGGTGGTCAACAGCGACGTGGTGTTGCCGCACGTGGCCAACGGCGCGCTCAAGCCGCTGGCGGTGATGGCGCCGCAACGCCTGGCCGCGTGGCCGGACGTGCCGACGATGGCCGAGCTGAAACTGCCGCAGGCGCAGTACTACTCGAACTTCGGCATCTTCGCGCCGGCCAACCTGCCGCCCACGGTGTCGCAGCCCTTGCAGGCCGCGTTGACCAAGGCGGTGGCCAGCGCCGAGTTCCAGGAGCTTCTGGCCAAGTCGTTCCTGCAGCCGGGCACGGCGTCGGGCGAGGCGTTTGCCAAGCAGGTGCAGGCCGAGTTCACGAATAACGCCCGCCTCATCAAGGAAGGCAATATCAAGGCGGAGTGATCGGCGGTTTGCGGTGGCACTTCGGCGCGGCGGCGGTCGATCCGCCGCGCGCAGATGCGCCGAGACGCCGCCTGCGTCAAAAGACCAGCACCAATGCAAAACGCGCGGCCCTTTACGGCTCGCGCGCTTCTTCTTAGCCGTTCGGCGGCCCGGATCAGCTCCCGCGCGGCCCGAACATGATCACGAGCATCCCGGCGATGCACAGGCTCACGCCGATCCAGTCGCTGGCGCTGGGACGCACGCCGTCCACCGCCCACAGCCACAGCAGCGCCATGCCGATGTAGACGCCGCCGTACGCGGCATAGACGCGGCCGGACGCCGTCGGGTGCAGCGTCAGCAGCCAGGCAAATAGCGCCAAACTCAGCGCGGCGGGCGCCAGCAGCCAGATGGAGTGTCCTTTGCGCAGCCAAAGGTAAGGCAGGTAGCAGCCGATGATTTCGGCCAGGGCGGTCAGGACGAACAGGCCCAGCGTTTGAAGTGCTGCCATGCGGACTACGGCTTCTGCGCCAGCAGGGCGCGGCACTGGCGCTCCTGTTCGCTGATTTCTTGCAGCGTATCGTCGATGTCGCGGCGCTGTTGCTCCAGCGTGGCGCGGTGCTGCTCCAGCACGGACAGGTATTGGCGCAGCTGGACTTCGGTGTCGCCGGGTCCGTCGTACATGTCGATCAGCGTCAGGATCTCGGACAGTTGCAGGCCCAGCCGCTTGCCGCGCAGGGCAAGTTTCAGGCGCGTGCGGTCTCGCGGTCCGAAAATGCGGTTGCGGCCCTCGCGCGCCGGGCTGACGATTCCCTGGTCTTCGTAGAAGCGGATCGTGCGGGGCGTGACGTCGAACTCGCGGGCGAGCTCGGAGATGGTCCAGGTTGACGAGGGCATGCGACGTGTGGCAGTTTACGTAAACGTAAATTATGATGACTTGACGTGATCGTCAAGCGTGGAGCGAGAGGCAATGAACCCCAACGAGCAGAAGCTTCAGTATCCCTGGGCCGATTTCCAGCCCGAGGCCGGCCGCGCGCATGCAGTGGCGGAGGGCGTCAAATGGATCCGGATGCCGCTGCCGTTCGCGCTGGATCATATCAACCTCTGGCTGCTGCGCGACAACATCGACGGCCAGGACGGCTGGACCATCGTCGACTGCGGCATTTCGCGCGACGAGGTGAAGACGCTGTGGGAAGACGTGTTCAAGAACGAGCTGGACGGCCTGCCCGTGCTGCGCGTGCTGGTCACGCACATGCACCCGGACCACATCGGGCTTGCCCACTGGCTGTGCGAGCGCTGGAAAGCGCGGCTGTGGATGACGATGACGGACTACATGGTGGCGTCGCTGTGGTCGTCGCGCCGCACGGATGCGGGGGCGGGCCCTGGCGGGCAGTCGGCGGTCGAGCATTTCGCGCGCCACGGCCTGACCGACCCGGACTCGCAGGAGCAGATCCGCCAGCGCGCAAGCTACTACCCCAACCTGGTGCCCGCCGTGCCGTCGCGGTACACCCGCATCATGGACGGCGACCAGGTTCGCATCGGCGGGCGCGATTGGCGCGTGATCGTGGGCTACGGGCACGCGCCGGAACACGCGTCGCTGTTTTCGCCTGATCTTGGCGTGCTGATCTCCGGCGACATGGTGCTGCCGCGCATTTCCACCAACGTCAGCGTCTTCGATTACGAACCCGACGCCAATCCGCTGCCTTTGTATCTGCGCTCGCTGCACGGCTATGACGGCCTGCCTCGCGACACGTTGGTGCTGCCGTCGCACGGCCGCCCGTTCAAGGGCCTGCATGAACGCATCACGCAGCAGCACGAGCATCATCGCGACCGGCTGGCCGAGGTGCTGGAAGCCTGTGCGGTGCAGCCGCAATCGACCTCTGACATCGTGCCGGTGCTGTTCAAGCGCAAGCTGGACTTGCACCAGCTGACCTTCGCGATGGGCGAGGCGCTGGCGCATCTGCATGCGCTGTACTTCGAAGGCAAGCTCTCGCGGGCGCAGGATGCAGACGGCATCGTGCGGTTCAAGGCGGCTTGATTGGCATGATGGGCGGCCGGGCGATGCGAGCATCGCTGCTCGTGTCCGGCTGCCGGTGTCCCGCTGATCGCGTGCCGCCGCTGGGAATCAGCACCAGCGCGACGATTAGCGGTGCCTAGCGGGAAGCCGTCGCCAGCCTGACGGCCAGTCCCACAAACACCAGCGCGGCAATGCGATTCAACCAGCGCTTGGCCGTCACCGAACGCTGCAGCAATTCCCCGAACGCACCCGAGAAGAACGCGATCGCCCCGAACACCAGCAGCGTCGACACGATAAACACCGCACCCAGTTGCATCGTCTGCAAACCCACCGGCCCGAGCCGCGGCGACGTGAATTGCGGCAGGAAGGCGAAGAAGAACAGCAGCACCTTCGGATTGGTAAGGTTCATGACGATGCCGCGGCGGTACAACGCGCCGGGCCGCATGGGTTCGGGACGTTTTCCGTCTTCGGATTCGAGGGGGGCGCGCAGGATCTGCCAGGCCAGGTACGCCAGATAGGCCGCGCCCGCCAGCTTGAGCACCGTGAACGCGACGGGCGAAGCGGCGAACACGGCGGCCAGGCCGACCGCAACCGCCGCCGTGTGTCCCAGCAAGCCGGTGCACAGCCCCAGCACCACGAACATGCCCGCCTTGCGTCCCCAGATGGCGGACTGCATCAGCACAAAGAGATTGTCCGGCCCCGGCGTCAGCGCCAGCAGTACGGCAATGCCAAAGAATGCGATCAGGGTGTCGAGGGGCAGCATGGAGTTTCTTCGGTATCGGAGCAGCGGATGCGACGGGGCGGTGGAAGCGACAAGTCCATTCGGTCAGCGGCGTAGCGTTGAAGCCACCGCGTCATTGGCGCGAGGACAGCGTCGCCCGGACAGCGCCGGACAGCAAGTGGCATGATAAGGGCAAAGCCGACCACGACAGGAGACAGACTGATCATGACCGTTGCCGCTCAGCACGCTAAAAGCGCCCATAACGCCGACGACGCCCCGCCTGATGCCGCGCTCCAAGAATGGCTGCTGGCCCGCCACAGTTGCCGCGCCTTTCTGCCAGAACCCGTGCCCCGCGCCACCGTCGAGCGCATCCTGACGCTCGCGCAGCGCACGGCGTCCTGGTGCAACTGCCAGCCGTGGCAGGTGGCGATCACTGAAGGCGACGCCACCCGGCGCCTGCGCGATGCGCTCGAGCGCCGCGCGCAGGTCGAAGGCTTCAAGCCTGATTTCTCGTTCCCGCGCGAATACCGGGACGAATACCTGGCCCGTCGCCGCGAATCCGGCTTTCAGCTGTACGGCGCCGTGGGCGTGCCGCGCGGCGACCGCGAGGCCTACCGGCGGCAAGAGATGCGCAACTTCGCCCTCTTTGACGCGCCGCACGTCGCCATCATCACGACGGACGAGGCGCTGGGCGAATACGGCGCCATGGATTGCGGCGGCTATGTCGCCAATTTCCTGCTGGCCGCGCAAGCCAATGGCGTGGCGACCGTGGCCCAGGCGTCGCTGGCGATGTATCCCGAGGTGCTGCGCGAAGTGCTGGGCATCGGACCTGACCGGCGCGTGGTCTGCGGCATCTCTTTTGGGTTTGAGGACACGGCGCATCCGGCCAACAGCTACCGCACCCGCCGCGCGGATTTGTCCGAGACGGTTCAATGGATCGGCTGAAATTCCCGCCGCGTCCTGATATGGTTTGGTTTTCCCGGCTTTGACGCACCTCTACAAGATGCCTACCAAACACATCGATACGGTTCTCCAGCACGCGGGCACCGCCCCGTTCAATCCCGAGACCGGCACGGCGCCGGTGCCGCTGCCGCCCATGCGGGCCAGCACGGTGCGCTTTGCCAATCTCGCCGCGCTGGAAAACGCGCAGCGCAGCAAGGCGGCCGGGGGGCGCGCATCCACGTATGGCCGCATGGGCATGGACACGCATGCCGCGCTGGAAGAGGTGTTCACGCAACTCGAAGGCGGCACGCACTGCTATCTGGCGTCCTCGGGTCTGTCGGCCATGACGATGGTGATGATGGCGCTGTGCTCGGCTGGCGACCATGCATTGATCTCGGACAGCGTGTACGGTCCGATGCGCGAGCTGGACGACGCGGTGCTCAAGCGCATGAACATCGACATCACCTACTTTGCGGCGGGTGAGGACATCGATGCGCTGGTGCGGCCCAACACCACGCTGTTGTACGTGGAATCGCCGGGTTCCCTGCTTTTCGAAATGCTGGACATGGGCGCGATGGCCGCCATCGCGCAGCGTCACGGGCTGGTGCTGGCCACCGACAACACCTGGGGGTCGGGCTACATCTACCGGCCGCTGACGCTGGGCGCGCAGGTCTCGGTCATCGCGGGCACCAAGTATGTGGGCGGGCACTCCGACCTGATGCTGGGCGCGGTGGTCACCAACGACGAGGGCATCGCCCGCAAGCTGAACCGCACGCAGTATGCGATGGGCTACTCCATCAGTGCGGACGACGCCTGGCTGGCATTGCGCGGCGTGCGTACCATGCCCATCCGCATGGCCCAGCATGCGCGCCACGCCATGCAGGTGTGCGAATTCCTGAACGCCCGTCCCGAGACCGTGCGCCTCTTCCATCCGGCCTGGCCGAAGGATCCCGGCCACGATTTGTGGAAGCGCGATTGCACGGGGTCGAACGGCATGCTGTCGGCTGAACTGGCCCTGTCCCCGGCCGCGGCGCGCCGTTTTGTCGATGCGCTGACGCTATTTGGGATCGGCTTCTCGTGGGGCGGGTATGAAAGCCTGGTGCAGCTCGTATCGCCCAAGGATCTGTCCAAGCACCGCTATTGGGGCGAAGGCGAGAACCCGGTCGTGCGTCTGCACATCGGGCTGGAGTCGCCCGAGGACATCATTGCGGACCTGACGCAGGCCTTCGAGCAGGCGGCGGAAGTCAAGGAATAAGCGGAGACCGGCGGGGGGCGGCTGCCGGACGGCTGCCCCGAAGCGCGCTAGCGGGCACAGGCGCGCGGCCCAGCAGCCGAGTAACCTCCCCATTGGCCCACGCGCCCAATCACCCCGCCGTCTCGCGGATCCACGCGCCGATGCGCGCCGCGATGTCGTCGCTGTTGTCGTCCATCATGGGCATGTGCGAATTGCCTGCGATACCCATTTCCGCCAGCCGCCACGTCTGCACCCGCCCGCCGTGGCGCGCCAGCGCATCGGCGTAGGCGGCACCGGATTCGCCAAGCTTTTCCCACAGCGGCGTGGCATCCAGATAATCGCCATAGACAAACAGAAACGGCTTATCCGCCACGCAGTCGGCGACAACCTCGCTGGAAAACCCGGACGGCTCGATGCCGATCACCCCGCGCACCAGCGCCGGCCGCGCGTGGAGCGCCCGGTAGGCCACTTCACCGCCGTGGCTGTGCGCCAGCACCAGGCACGGTCCGACGCGGTCCAGCGCCGCGCAAAAACCGTGCAATGCGGCATCGTTGTTGCCCAGCCAGCGCGGCACGGCGTGGCGGATGAAGTCGTCGAAATGGTCTACCGGAAAGCGCTGTCCCGCAAACGCCTGCCGCGCCGCGAAATCCTCCGCGCGGCCAAACCGGAACAGCGACCAGCTTTCCTCGGCGTTGCGGATGATGGGCGGCTCGGGCCAGACCTGCGCAAACGGCGCCCACCCGGCGCGCCCGCGCTCCACGTTGTCCACCACATAGACCGCATGGCCCTGTCGCAGAAAATGCTGCATCCAGCCGGACCGCCCATCGGGCGTCTGTTCCCACATTGCGCCGGTCATCCCGCCGCCGTGCAGCAGCACGATGGGCAGCGGATGCGCCAGGCGCGCGGGGATGAAGAACTGCACGTAGGCCTGCTCGAAGTGATAGAGGCCGTTGGGGTCGTAGGCCAGCGATGCCGACTGCGTGAAGGCGATGTCGCGCTTTGGCTGCCCTTCGATGCGTACAGGCCGGCCCCCCGCGTAGAAGCTGCCAAAGTCGGCCAGCGCCAGCGCCTGCGTCATGGCTTGACCAGCGGGCATTGGCTGTCGGACAGCGGCCATGCCAGCGACTCGCCGGGGATGGTGCGCACGATGTTGTAGTAGTCCCAAGGCGCCTTGGACTGCTCGGGCGTCTTGACCTGCGCCAGCATCATGTCGCGCACCACCAGGCCATCGGCGCGGATATGCGCGTTCAGGCTGAAGGGATCGTCGATCGGCATGGACTTCATCTTGGCCATCACCGCGTCCGCGTCGACTGAGCCAGCCGCCTTCACCGCCTGGAGGTAATGGCGCACCGAACTGTAGACGCCGGCCTGCAGGAAGGTGGGCGGACGGCCCACGCGCGCCTCGAACTTCTTGGTGAAGGCGCGGGTGCCGTCGTTCATGTCCCAATAGGAAGGCACGGTCAGGTAGGTCTTTTGCGCGGCAGCGAGCCCAAGGCTATGCACGTCGGTCAACAGCAGCAGCATCGCGGCCAGTTGCTGCGCGCCGCCGATGCCGAATTCCGCGGCCTGCTTGATGGCCGAGATGGTGTCGCCGCCCGCGTTGGCAATCGCGATGATCTGGGCCTTGGAGCCCTGCGCCTGCAGCAGGAAGGACGCGAAGTCCGGCGCATTGAGCGGATGAAAGACGGTGCCGGCGATTTCGCCGCCGTTGGCCTTGACAACCGTTTCCGTGTCCGCAGCGAGCTGCTTGCCGAATGCGTAATCGGACGCCAGGATGAACCAGCGCTTGCCGCCCTCTTTCACGACGGCGGTGGCGGTGCCGCGCGACAGCGCGTAGGTGGTGTAGGTCCACTGCACGCCGTAGGGCGAGCACTGCGCCTGCGTCAGCGCGGTGGTGCCGGGGCTGGAGAACAGCACCAGCTTTTTCTTTTCGCGCGCGATGCCTTGCACGGCCAGCGCGACGGACGAGTTGGGCACGTCCACCACCACGTCCACGCCTTCGGTGTCGTACCACTTGCGGACCATGCTGCTGCCGATGTCGGGGCGGTGCTGGTGATCGCCGGACACGAGCGTGATGGGCTTGCCGAGCAAGGTGCCGCCCATCTCTTCGATGGCGAGCCGGGCGGCTTCCACCGACCCCTTGCCCGTGGCGTCGGCGGTAACGCCCGCCATGTCCGTCAACACGCCGATCTTGACGCCGTCGGCGGCGTTGGCGTGGGCCAGGCCCGTTGCGAGCGACAGGCACAGGCCCAGCGCCGCGCTGCTGCGCGAGAAGTGCTTCTTCATTTGTCTTCCACCCTTTTGATGCCGTGCTTGCGGCGATTTTTATGGCGAAAGTGTAGCCCGTCCCCCTGGAGACGCGGCTGAACGAAGCCTGAATGAAAACGCCCCGGCCGGAGAGGCTCGGGGCGTTTGCGATGCCGCGGTTGCGCGGGATCTTGCGCGACTTACTTGGCGCGCGCCATCGGGATCAGCGCGTTCACCTGCTTCAAGGCGCCTTCGTAGCTGTTGCCCGCCATGACCGGCGAGGTCATGAACTTGCCGCCCACGGCGAACGACGGGGTGCCTTCGATGCGGTAGGCGTCGGCGAGCTGGTTGGCGCGCTGCACCTGGGTCTGGACGCTGAACGAATCGAACACCGAGTCGAACTTGGCGCGGTCCACGCCCTGGGTGGCGATCCACTCGCCCATGGCCTTCTTGTCGAACAGGCGCTTGTGCTCGCCGTGGATGGCCGTGAAGACCTTGGCGTGCAGGTCGGGACGGTCCAGGGCCTGCAGCGTGTAGTACAGCTGTTGCAGCGGCTTCATGCCGGCGTTGAAGGCGATCGGCACTTGCTTGAGGACGACGTCGGACGGCGCGGTCTTGACCCAGTCTTCCACCATGGGTTCCATGGCGGCGCAGTGCGGGCACGAATAGGCAAAGAATTCCAGGACCTCGACCTTGCCCGGGGTGTCCGACGGCAGCGGCGGGTTGATGGGCACGTACTGCTGGGCGCCTTGCGCGTGGCTGGCCGGGCTGAAGAACGCGGTGGCGGTCAGCGCGGCGGCTGCCAGGATGCGGATGAGCTTGGGGGACAGCATGGGTGAGGTTCCTGAATAAAAGGCTACAGACAGGCCCGGGGCCGGATTAGTTCAATGCAAAACGATCCGCCGCGTGG
This sequence comes from Achromobacter sp. JD417, assembly GCF_041879325.1. Lineage (NCBI taxonomy): Bacteria > Pseudomonadati > Pseudomonadota > Betaproteobacteria > Burkholderiales > Alcaligenaceae > Achromobacter > Achromobacter sp. JD417. The sequence goes on from NZ_CP087159.1 coordinate 127,691, forward strand.
CGCTACTGGCGCACCACGGCGGTTTCGATCTTGTTCTCGCCCAGGCGGCCACGTGCCCGGTTCATGTCGTCCAGGCGGGCAAACGGGCCGACGCGGACGCGATTGATGGGCTTGCCGTTCAGTTCCGCCTTCTGCACCGCGACCGGCAGACCCAGCAGAATGATGCGCGCCTTGAGCGATTCGGCGTCGTTTTCGCCGCGGAAGGCGCCCGCTTGCAGGTAGTACGTGCCCGTGGCAGCGGGGGCGGCAGGCTTGGCCGAGGCCGTGGCCGTGGGGGCGGCCTTGGAGATGGGCGTGGGGGCGGACGCGGTGGCGGGGGGCGCCGCCGGGGCAGCGGCCGGCGCCCGGGAAGTCGGCAGCGTGGCAATCAGCGCACCCAGGTCGTCCAGCTTGGCGGGCGTCTCGTCGCCCTTGCCCGGCGCGCCTGCGCCCGGCAGCGGAGCCGGCGCGGTGGCGGTGGGACCGGTGGGCGGGGCGCCCGCCGCCCCGTCGCGGCCATAGAGGCCCGCGTTGGGGTCCGGCGCCGAGCGCGGATCGGGCAGCTTGCCCGTATCGCCCTGGCGGCTGGCCCGGTCCACGAAGGGAACGGGCGCCTTGGTGACATAGAACGCGACGACGGCGGCGACGATCAGCCCGATCAGCAGACCGGCCAGCGCCCCGTACAGGGTGCTGCCGCTTTCGCCGGAGGAACGGCGGGTGGATTTGCGCTTGGTGGCCATGAACCGATGTTACATCCGCTCGGGCGCGGAAACGCCCAAGAGCGCCAGGCCGTTTGCCAGCACCTGGCGGGTGGTGGCGGCCAGGCGCAGGCGGGCCAGCTTCACGGCGGTGTCGTCGACCAGCACGCGCTCGGCGTTGTACCAGGCGTGGAAGTCGGACGCGCAGTCGCGCAGCCAGAACGCAATGTGGTGCGGCGACAGGTCCTGGGCGGCCAGCGCCACCACCTGCGGGAATTCGGCCAGGCGCTGCATCAGCGCGAATTCGGTCGGCGCGGTCAGCAGCGCGGCGTCAGCCTGGGCCACGTCGGCGGCCGGCATGCCGGCGTTGTTGATGACCGAGCAGATGCGCGCGTGGGCGTACTGGATGTAATAGACCGGATTCTCGTCGCTCTTGGACAGGGCCAGGTCCACGTCGAACACGAATTCCGTGTCGGCGCGGCGCTGGATCAGGAAGTAGCGCACCGCGTCGCGGCCCACCCAGTCGATCAGGTCGCGCATGGTCACGTAGCTGCCGGCGCGCTTGGAGATCTTGACCTCTTCGCCGCCGCGCATGACCTTGACCATCTTGTGCAGGACGTACGACGGGTAATCCTTCGGGATGCCTTCTTCCAGCGCCTGCAGGCCGGCGCGCACGCGGGCCACGGTGCCGTGGTGGTCGCTGCCCTGGATGTTCACGGCGCGGTGAAAGCCGCGCTCCCATTTGGCCTTGTGATAGGCCACGTCCGGGACGAAATAGGTGTAGCCGCCCTCGCTTTTACGCATGACGCGGTCTTTGTCGTCGCCCGTGCCCAGTTCGGTGGTGCGCAGCCACAGCGCGCCGCCTTCCTCGTAGGTGTGGCCGCCGGCAATCAGCGCCTTGACCGTCGCTTCGACGCGGCCGGACGTGTAGAGCGAGCTTTCCAGGTAGTAGTTGTCGAACGCCAGGCCGAACGCCTGCAGGTCCAGGTCCTGTTCGCGGCGCAGGTAGGCCACGGCGAAGGCGCGGATGTCGTCCAGGTTGTCGATGTTGCCCGTGGCGGTGACGGGCTCGCCGTCGGACGCCTGGATGGTCTTGCCGTCCTGGAAGTCGCGGGCGATATCGGCGATGTAGTCGCCCTTGTAGCCGTCTTCGGGCCAGTCGGGGGAATCGGTGGTCAGGCCGCGGGCGCGGGCCTGCACGCTGATCGCCAGGTTCTGGATCTGGTTGCCGGCGTCGTTGTAGTAGAACTCGCGGGTGACGTCCCAGCCGACGGCGTCGTACAGGCGGCACAGCGCGTCGCCCAGCGCGGCCTGGCGGGCATGGCCCACGTGCAGCGGCCCTGTGGGGTTGGCCGACACGAATTCGACCAGGATCTTTTCGCCCAGGCGCGGGGCGCGCCCGTAGGCCTCGCCCTGCTGGGCCACCGCGGCGATCACGGCCTGGCGCGCGGCCGGGGTGATGCGCAGGTTGATGAAGCCGGGACCGGCCACTTCGGCGCTCTCGACCAGCGCGGCGGCGTCGGGATTGGCCATCACGGCGTCCACGATGCCCTGGGCCAGTTCGCGGGGATTGCGTCGGGCAGGCTTGGCAAGCTGCATGGCCACGTTGGTGGCGACGTCGCCGTGGGCGGCAACCTTGGGGCGCTCCAGCAGCACGTTGGGCTGGGCGTCGGGCAGGCTTTGCGCGACGGCGGCCTGGATCAGGGAGATTAGCTGTTTCTGTTGCTCGAGGAGCATGGGCGTCTGGCGTGGTTCTGGGTGAGTGACGATGGCGGCACGGCGCTTGCGGCCTGCCGGCGATCCGCGTCGCGCCGACGGGCGCGGGGCACGGTGCCGTCCGGCGGGTGGCCGGCAAGCCGGCGCGCGCATGCCGGAATCAGGGCCGGCGCGGCGCCTGCTGTCACGGGAAACCCCTGAATCATAGTTGATTTGGGGGCGCCAGTTGGCATCATGGGGACGTTGCGGTAGTGTACGTAGCTAAGGTAATCATTGTGGGAGACCAGAATATGCTGATCACTTTTCACTCCAAGGTCGTGGCCGAAGTCCTGATGCTGACCGACCACGCCGGGCCCCTGCTGCAGGCGGCCGGCAAGTCCGTCGGCGACAAGATCCCCGAACGCGGCGTCTTCACCGTCGAGCAACTGGGACCGGCCATCAGCGGCATCGAACGCGCGATCGACGAGTACCAGCACGCCCACGAAGGCCAGGACGAGGAAGACGACGACAAGCCCGCCGTCGCTCCGATGGCGCGCATGGTGGGCCTGAAGGAACGCGCTTTTCCGCTGCTGGACATGATGCGCCAGTCGCAAGCCGCGGGCGCCGAAGTCACCTGGGAAGTGTCGCGGGGCTGGTAAGGATATGTCGCCGGACGGACAATCTGTCCGGCGTTTTTTGCCTACCCTGTTGGCCTGACGCCTTCTGACGGAGTTTTTCCCATGCGCAGCGACATCACCATCGTTTTCGACCCCCGCCGTTCGCTGGACCTGTCCGCGAACGTCGAACCCTCCCCGCAACGCCAGGCCGATGCACGCGACTGGTTCGACAGCGCCTGGGAAACCCTGGGCTGCGAGCCGCTGCGCCCCAGCGGCAAGGTCCTGTTGCTGGACAAGGTGCTGGGTGTGGCCGACGCGCTGGGCTACGACACGCTGTCCACCGACGAAAAGGAAGCCCGCGAATTTGCCGAGCACCTGGCGCTGGCGCTGGAGCGTCCGCGTATCACGGTGGACCTGCCGGGCCTGACTGTGGGGTACTGAAACGCCGCCCCATCCAACGAGAAACCCCGCCTGAGCGGGGTTTTTTTTGCGGCGCATCCGGCTGGCGGTCCTTAGCGGATCCCCGCCCGCATGAACGACTGCACGAACTGGCGCTGGAACAGCAGGAACGCGATCAGCAGCGGCGCGGCCGACATCAGGGTCGCGGCGGTGATCACGGACCAGTCGATGCCCTGGTCCGTGGACGAGAACACCTGCAGGCCGACCGTCAGCGGCCGGGACTCGACCGAGTTGGTGATGATCAGCGGCCACAGGAAGTTGTTCCAGTGATGGCTGACCGACACCAGCCCGTAGGCCACATAGATCGGCTTGGCGAGCGGCACGTACACCTTCCAGAGCACCTGCAGCGGGTTCGCGCCTTCCATGCGGGCCGCTTCCTCGAGTTCGCGCGGAACCGTCTTGAAGGTCTGGCGCAACAGGAAGATGCCGAAGGCCGACGCGAAGTACGGCAGGCCGATGGCAAACACCGTGTCGCGCACGCCCAGCAAGCTCATCGACCGGTAGTTCTCCACCAGCAGCACGTCCGGCATGATCATCAGCTGCAGCAGCACCAGCATGAAGACGAAGTCGCGGCCGCGGAACTCGAAGCGCGCAAACGCGTAGCCGGCCAGCGTCGACAGCACGAGCTGCGCGGCCAGCACCATCGTGACCAGCACGAACGTGTTCAGGAAGTAGCGCGGAAACGGCGCCGCATTCCAGGCACGCACGAAGTTGTCCAGCGTCAGCGGCGCAAAAAGGTCAAAACGCGTTGCGTAGGCGGGCGGATGGAAGGCCGCCCACATGGCGTACGCCAGCGGCAGGATCCACAACAGGCCCAGCGCCCAGGCGCCCAGGGTATCGAGCTTGTCTTTCATTGGTAGTGCGTCCTGCGGTCCAGCCAGCGGAACTTGATCAGCGCGGTCAGCGCCAGCACCACCAGCAACACGACGGTCAGGGTCGCGGCGTAGGCCGTGTCCCAGAAGCTGAATCCCACCTGGTAGATGTAGTAGAGAAGCAGCGTGCTGGCGTTGTCGGGGCCGCCGCGCGTCATCACCACCACATGGTCGACCAGCCGGAACGCGTTGATCAGTGCGTTGATCAGCACGAAAAGCGTCGTCGGCATCAAGAGCGGCCACAGCACACGCCGGAAGTACTGCCAGCGCGATGCGCCTTCCAGCATGGCCGCTTCACGCAGCGACGGCGACACCGTCTGCAACGCCGCCAGATAGAAGATCATGAAAAAGCCGGATTCCTTCCACACGGTCACCAGCATCAGGGCGGGCAGCGCGGTCTCGCGGTTGCCCAGCCAGTTGGGACCGGGCGATCCGAACCAGCCCATCACCTGCGCGATCAGCCCGTATTGCGGCGTGTAGAAGAACAGCCAGATGTTGGCCACCGCCACCATGGGCAGCACCGTCGGCGTGAAATACGCCATGCGCAGGAAGCCGCGGCCGGTAAGGTTGCGGTTCACCCACAGCGCCATGATCAGCGCGATGCCGATCGAGGTGGGAATGGTGCCCAGCGCGAACCACAGGTTGTTCCAGAGCGACTGCCAGAACACCGGATCGTCGCGCATGACGGCGTAGTTCTCCAGCCCGACGAAGCGGGCCGGGCGCGCACCCTTGGGCGTGGAGAAAAAGCTGTGCCAGAGCGTCGCCACCGCCGGGTAATGCGTGAAGGCGGCGAGCAGCACGATGGCTGGCAGCAGAAGCAGCCAGCCATAAAGCGCATTTAAAGAGCGGCTCATCGTGCTTGGGGTCGGTTACTTGTAGGAACGCAGTATGCGATCGGACTCGCGCTGCGCGTCGGTCAGGGCCTGCTGAGGCGTCTTCGAACCCGTCAGCGCCGCCTGCAGGGCGTCGTTCAAGGTCTTGGTGACGCGCTGGTTCTCATGCGTGGAGAATTCGGCCACGCTGACTTCCAGCTGGTCGCGCGCGACCGTGGCGGCCGGCACTTCCTGCGCGTACTTCTTCATCTTCTCGGTTTCCCAGGCGGCCGGCGTCACGGCCACGTAGCCCGTGGCGATGCTCCAGTCGGCCGCGCGCTCGGGCGTGGTGGCCCACTGCGCGAACTTCAGCGCCGCTGCCTGCTGCTCCGGCGTGCCGCTCTTGAAGATGTAGAAGTTGCCGCCGCCCGTGGGGCTGCCGCCGCGCTTTTGCTGCGGCATCATCGCCACGCCAAACGGGAAGTCGGCGTTCTTGCGGATGTTGGTCAGGTTGCCGGTGGTGGTCCACACCATGGCGGCCTTCTTTTCCAGGAAGTCCTTGGGCGTGGTACCCCAGTCGATCGTGCCGGTCGGCATGATCTTGTGCTTGGCCGACAGGTCGCGCCAGAACTGGGCCGCTTCGACCACGGCCGGCTTGTCCAGGTAGACCTCGTTGCCGGCTTCGTTCATCAGGATCGCGCCGTTGGGCGTGGTCAGCGCCTGGAACAGCCAGTACGCGAACGCGCCGCCCGAAGGAATCTCGATGCCCCACTGCGTGGTGTTGCCCGAGGCGTCCTGCTTGGTCAGCTTCTTGCCGTATTCGACCAGCTCGGCCCAGGTCTTGGGCGGCTTTTCGGGATCCAGGCCGGCGGCCTTGAAGAGATCCTTGTTGTAGTACATGACGATCGTCGAACGCTGGAACGGCACGCCCCAGGTGTGGCCGCCGGTGCGGCTGTTCTGCATGAAGGCGTCATAGAAGCCGCCCAGCCACTTCTTGTCGGCGTCGGTCTTGGCCAGGCCGTCGATCGGGACGATGGCGTCCTCGTCGATCAGCGTGAACATGTCGGTGGACAGCAGCACCGCGAGCTGCGGCGGGGTGCCGCCCTTGAGCGCGGTCAGCGCCTTGGCGATGGAGTCCTGGTACGAACCGGCGTAGATCGGCTTGATCTTGATGTTGGGGTTTTCCTTCTGGAAGTCCGTCACCATGTCATCAACGATTTTGGTGATCGGGCCGCCGACGGCAACCGGGTAGTAGAACTCGACCTCGACGGGCTTGTTCTGCGCCTGCACAGGCAGAGACAGGCAGGCGGCGGCCAGGCTGGCGGCCAGGGTCTTGAGTACGATGCGTCGCATGGTGTGTTTCCTTTCCTGTGTGGGCTATTCGTTCTAGTGCCCGTCGGTGTTGATGACCGCCGAATCGGCGGCAAAGAAATGCTGTTGCCCGTCCGGCCAGGACAGGCGCAGCGGCTCGCCGGCGCTGGCGCGCAGGTGGCCGCCGACCCGCACGGCCACGCCGCTCGTGTCGCCGATGCGGCACACCACGATGGAGTCCGCGCCGAAGTACTCCACGCTTTCCACGGTGGCGGCGATGCCGTCGCCGTCGATGCGGATATGTTCCGGACGCACGCCAAGCTTCACGGCGCCAGCCGGGGCGTTTGCGATGACCGGGCCTTGCGTGCCGGCGATCACCGTGCCGCCTGCTTGCTGCGCCAGGTTGATCAGGTTCATGGGCGGCGTGCCGATGAAGCGCGCGGCGAACTCGCTGGCCGGCCGCGCATACAGGCCGTCGGGCGTGTCGTGCTGTTCGATCTGGCCGCCGCGCAGCAGCACCACCTGATCGGCCATGCTCATGGCTTCGGTCTGGTCGTGCGTCACGTAGACCATCGTGATGCCCAGGCTCTGCTGCAGCGCGCGGATCTCGCGGCGCATTTCGTGGCGCAGCTGCGCGTCCAGGTTGGAAAGGGGTTCGTCCATCAGGCAGACCGGCGCCTCGGAGATCACGGCGCGGCCCAGCGCCACGCGCTGCTGCTGCCCGCCCGACAATTGCGACGGCTTGCGGTCCAGGAGGTGAGTCAGGCCCAGCAGGCTGGCCACGCGCTGCAGGCGCCGGTCGAAGTCCTTGGCGGGCTCCTTGCGCACCTTCAGGCCGAACAGGATGTTCTCGCGCACTGTCAGGTGCGGAAACAACGCGTACGACTGGAACACCATGGAGATGCGCCGCTTGGCAGGCGGCAATTGCGTGACGTCGCGGTCGCCGATGCGGATGCTGCCCGATGTGGGCGTATCCAGGCCGGCGATCATGCGCAGCGTCGTTGACTTGCCGCAACCGGACGGACCGAGCAGGACGGTGAAGCTGCCGGCCGGAACCGTGAAGCTCACGCCTTGAATCGCCGCCGCGCCGGCGTACTGTTTGGTGAGGTTATCCAGAACGATGGATGACATGCTGTCTCGTAGATCTAATTGTTAGATCCGCATTGTTGCCTGTTATGAAAACCTTTTCATTGTGCAGCGCAAACATGACGGATATGTGGCAATGCGTGTTTCCTGGTCCCGGTCGTCAGCCGAAGGGATACGGCCCGGGGTATTCCCCCAGAACGGCGTGGTGCGTGACCAGATTGCCGCCCTGCCACCAATGCAGCTGGTAGCCGGGCGGTTCCATGATGTATTGCAGCGTGGGGCGCGGACCCAGCTCCAGCGCAAGCTGGTGGGCTGTGCCCGGACACGTCGAGGCGATGGTGCCGCCAAAGCGCTGGAAGATCGTGCGGTGCAGGTGGCCGCAAAGCACGCGCTCCACGTTGGGGTAGCGGGCAACGATGCGCTCCAGCTCCGGCGCGCCGGCCAGAAGGCCGATGTCGTCCATGTGCTCGATGCCGGTCAAGAACGGCGGGTGGTGCATCAGCACCAGCGTGGGCCGGCCGGGCTGCTCGGCCAGGCGTTCGGCCAGCCAGTCCAGGCGCGTCTGGCACAGTTCGCCGTGGCTCTTCATCGGCACGACGGTGTCCAGCGCCAACAGGCGCAGCGGATAGGTCTCGACGGCGTACTGGACGAACGGTCCGCCGTCCTGCAGGTACGCGTGGTCGGGAAACGCGGCGCGCAACTGCGCGCGATCGTCGTGATTGCCGGGCATCAGGAAATACGGAATCTCCAGCGCCTGCAGGTGTTCGCGCAGCGTCTGGTATTCGATGGGCTTGCCCAGGTCCGTCAGGTCGCCGGTGATCAGCACGCAGTCGGGCCGCGGCGTCAGGGCATTGAGGGCGCGAACCGCCGGCGCCAGGAACGCCTCGGGGTCAATGACGCCGTAGGCCTTGTCTCCCGGGGTGCGCATGTGAAGGTCGGTGATCTGAGCGATGAGCATGGCGCGTGGAAATCTGGAAATGGTTGGATTGTTGAGCAGGCTGCGCCTAGCGGCGCACGGACGCCGCGGTGCCGCCCACGACGATGCAGTGCGGCAGGCGGTTCGATTGCGGCGGCTGGCCATGAATCTGCGCCAGCAGGTTGGAGCAGGCCGTCTGCCCGATGCCGTCGCTGGGCTGCGCGACGGTGGTCAGCGGCGGCGTCAGCAGGGCGCCAAAGCGCATGCCGTCAAAGCCGCACACCGAGATGTCGGCCGGCACGGACAGCCCCAGCCCCACCAGATCGGCGATGACGGCGGTGGCCAGCAGGTCGTTCGAGCAGAAAAGCGCCGTGGGCGCCTGCTTGCCGCGCAACGCGGCCTTCAGCGCGTCCACGTCGCTACCGGTATGCGAACTCATGGAGATATGCTGGATTGCATCCAGGCCCAGCTTCTTGGCGCTGGCGCGTGCGCCCATCAGGCGGCGGCGGGCGCGGTCCGATGCGGTCAGCGGGCCGGTCACCAGCGCGATGCGCTTGTGCCCCATCGCCGCCAGATGCGCGACCATGTCGCTTGCCGCGGCGCGATTGTCGACGGAAGCAAAGGGATGGTCGTTCGATTCGTTGTAGACCAGCACATAGGGAATGCCGCTGCGGTCCAGATCGTCCAGGGTGGCGCTTTTGCCCACGTCAGCCACGGTCAGGATGAGGCCATCGACCTGATGGTCGATCAGTCCCTGCACCGCGGCCGATTCCACGGCGGGGTCGTAGCCGGTGGCGGTCAGCATGACGCTGTAGCCCGATTCGCGAGCGCGCCGCTCCGCGCCTTCAAAGCACTCCGCAAACACGGGATTGGACAGCGTGGGCAGGATCAGCCCGATGGTGCGGGTGCTGCCCGAACGCAGGCTGCGGCCGACGCGGTTGGGACGGAAGCCCGCGCGCTTGGCGATGTTGCGGATGTGCGCCAGCGTGTCGGGGTGCACGATCTCGGGCTGGTTGAACGCGCGCGACACCGTCGCCGGCGAGACGCCTGCCTTGCGAGCCACTTCGATGATGGAAAAGCGGGGCGACGGGCGCGTGGCCATGAATGAATCGCTGCAAGTTTGCTGAAAACGATTTCATCTTACTTGAGGAATATGACCTTTGTATTGCACGGGTTTGCGCTATGCTGGTGCGAACGCAACAACACAAAGCCACGGCGCGGCGCGTGTTTTCGCGGAAAACCCGGCGTTTCGGTGTTTTTCCCAATTGACTGACGCGAAGCGCACAATGGCAGGGTCGGTGTGTGCGGGCATGGCGCTGGCTTGAATGGGCGGTGGGCATGTCCGGCATACCCTCGGTCAAGGGGACCGGGTGCGAAGGATCATCCGCGCTTGTCGCGGCACCGGCAAAGAGGAAAGAATCATGTCTATTGCCTTGAACAGACTGGGCGCGGTCCAAGCCGCGCACAAGCTGCAACGGCGCGAATTGACCGCAGTGCAATTGGTGCGCGCCTGCTTTGCGCGCATCGAACAGCGCGAAAGCACCGTCCATGCCTGGACGGCCCTGCAAAAACAGGCTGCGCTCGACCAGGCCGAAGCCCTCGACAAGGGCGCGTTGCGCGGCCCGCTGCACGGCCTGCCCATCGGCGTGAAAGACCTGTTCGACACCGTCGATCTGCCTACCCGCTACGGGTCCCCCATTTACGACCGGCACCGTCCGGGCCTGGACGCCGCCTCGGTGGCGCTGTGCCGCGGCGCCGGCGCCCTCGTCATCGGCAAGACCGTCACCACCGAATTCGCGACCTACCAGGCCGGTCCCACGCGCAATCCGCGCAACGAGGCCTACACGCCCGGCGGCTCGTCCAGCGGCTCGGCGGCTGCCGTGGCGGACGACATGGTGCCCTTCGCACTGGGGTCGCAGACGGCCGGTTCCATCATCCGGCCGGCCTCCTACTGCGGCGTCGTCGGCTTCAAGCCCACCTTTGGACGGATCCCGCGCGCGGGCGTGAAGAGCCTGGCCGAATCGCTGGACACCCTGGGCGGCTTTGCGCGGTCCGTGGAGGACGTGGCGCTGTTCTCGTCGGTCCTGATGCGCGATCCCCGCGTGCTGGACCTGTCCTATCACGACGCGCCGCGCGTGGGCATGTACCGCAGCTTGCAGTGGCGTCACGCGCAGCCCGAAACCAAGGAGGCGTTCGCGCAGGCCGCGGCGATCCTGTCGCGCGCTGGCGCCAAGGTCGAGGAAGTGCCGCTGCCGCCGGAGCATTGCGTGCTGGTGCAACTGCATTCGGACATCATGGCGTTCGAGGCCTCGCAGGCGCTTGCCTATGAACGGCTGGAGCATGCCGCGCAGCTGAGTTCCAAACTGCAGGCGATCCTGGAGTCCGGCGCGCAGATCAGCGCCGAACAGCACATCAAGAACCTGGCGCGCGCAGCCGAATCGCGTGCGCGGGTCGATACGTGGTTCCAGCAGTACGACGTGCTGCTTGCGCCCAGCGCCAGCGGCGAGGCGCCCTTCGCCGACCTCGGCACGGGTGATCCGCAGTTCTCGCGCGCGTGGACGCTGTTTGGCCTGCCTTGCCTGAACCTGCCGTTTGCCACCGGCCCGCAGGGTCTGCCGGTGGGATTGCAACTGGTCGGCGCGCGCCATGAAGACCATCGCCTGCTTGCCATCGGCGCGTGGATCCACGCGCGCCTGCTGGCCGCCACGGCGCCGGACATCGGCGCGTCGGACATGTGGCCGCGCGGCTGAATGCTGCGGATGGGTGTCTGACACCCTGGCGAATCCTCGTCATGCCAAGCCGGCCTCCCAAGGGTGTCAGACACCGCCCTACACCGAAGCCGGCCTCCCAAGGGTGTCAGACACCCTGCCACACCGTGCTTCACCTTGCCCTTCAAAGACGAATCACACGCAATGAAAAAGCCCGCCGGATAAGGCGGGCTTCATTTTGTGCCCCGTTGTCGGGGGCTTCAGGCCTGGTCGTGGATCACACGGCTTCGGCGGTTTCCTGTTCGGCGGTGACGGCGCCCGAATTGATGTGGCGGTTCACGGCGCTCAGCACGGCCTGGAACGACGCCGTCACGATGTCGCGGTCGATGCCCACGCCAAAGCCCGTGGCGGATTCGCCGACGCGCAGCTCGACGTAGGAAGCGGCGCGCGTGCCGGTGCCGGTGCCGATGGCGTGCTCGTGGTAGTCCATGATGCGAACCGGCACGTCCAGCGCGGCCACGAAGGCGGAAATCGCGCCGTCGCCCTTGCCGCGCACCACACGGCGTTCGCCGTTGAATTCAAGTTCGGCTTCGATGCTGAAGTGCTGGCCTTCGCCGGCCGACGGATCGCCGTCGATGCGATGGCGGATCAGCTTCCACGGCGCCTTTTGCTCAAGGTACTCGCGGTTGAAGATCGTGTGCACGTCGTCGGCGGTGACTTCGCGGCCGGTCTCGTCCGTGACGCGCTGGATGGCGCGGCTGAATTCGATCTGCAGGCGGCGCGGCAACACCAGGCCATGTTCCTGCTCGAGCAGGTACGACACGCCGCCCTTGCCCGACTGGCTGTTCACGCGGATCACGGCGTCGTAGCTGCGGCCGAGGTCGGCGGGGTCGATCGGCAAGTAAGGCACTTCCCAGACCGCGTCCGGCTTCTGCAACGCAAAGCCCTTCTTGATGGCGTCCTGGTGCGAGCCCGAGAATGCGGTAAAGACGAGGTCGCCGGCGTACGGATGGCGCGGATGGACGGGCAACTGGTTGCAGTATTCGGCGCAGCGGCGCACTTCGTCGATGTCCGAGAAGTCCAGGCCGGGATGCACGCCTTGCGTGTAGAGGTTCAGGGCCAGCGTGACGAGGTCGACGTTGCCGGTGCGCTCGCCGCTGCCAAAGAGGCAACCCTCGATGCGGTCGGCGCCGGCCATCACCGCAAATTCGGCGGCGGCAACAGCGGTGCCACGGTCATTGTGCGGGTGGACGCTGAGCACGATGCTGTCGCGGCGGGCCAGGTTCTTGTGCATCCATTCGATCTGGTCGGCGTACAGGTTGGGCGTGGTGGCTTCGATCGTGGCGGGCAGGTTCAGCACCATCTTGGCGTCGGGCGTGGGCTGCCAGACGTCGGCCACGGCGTTGGACACTTCCAGCGCGAATTCGGGTTCGGTCGTGCTGAAGACCTCGGGCGAGTACTCGTAGCCCCACTTCGTTTCGGGGCGTTGCGACGTGTACTGCTTGATGAGGCGCGTGCCGGTCGTGGCGATGTTCTTGATCTCGTCCTTGGACATGTTGAACACCACCTTGCGGAAGGCAGGCGCGCAGGCGTTGTACATGTGGACGATGGCCTGCTTGGCGCCGGCGGCGGCTTCGACGGTGCGGCTGATCAGGTCTTCGCGCGACTGGGTCAGCACGATGATGGTCACGTCGTCAGGGATGCGCTTTTCGTCGATGAGCTTGCGCACGAAATCGAAGTCGGTCTGCGACGCGGACGGAAAGCCCACTTCGATTTCCTTGAAGCCGATCTTCACGAGCTGCTCGAAGAAGCGGACCTTGCGTTCCACGCTCATCGGCTCGATCAGCGCCTGATTGCCGTCGCGCAGGTCCGTGCTCATCCAGATCGGCGCCTTGGTGATGCGGCGGCTGGGCCAGGTGCGTTCGGAAAAATCGCGGGCAAAGGGCGCGAAGGGGACGTATTTGGTGGCGGGGTTGGCAAGCATCATCACTACACCTCGATCGGTTTCTTGTGAATCCCGGCGCGCTTGGCGCTCGTCGGCATCGCGACCGGATGACGGTCTTGTGCCAGGGTTTGCCGTGATGGACGGCAGGATTCAGAGATAAAAGGGGAAAATCGCGTGTGGCAAGCGTGGCTGCCGAGCTACCACGGGGACACTAGGCCCGGCAACCGATCGGTAGCAATAGCGATAGCGCGATGAAGGAGGTACGAGCGCGCAGGCCGGCGACCGGAGCGGCGGAGCGTCCGGAGGCAATCGCGAAGGGGGTGCGGTGAGCGGCCATAGGGTGCTAGTCAAACACACTTTTTCGGGAAGCGCAAACGGAAAAAGCGAGGGACGGATCGCGGTGCGGGCGTTTGCGCGGGATCGCAGGCAGCTCGGTAAGGCCGCTTGATCCGGGAGCTTGTGGCTGTTTTCTCGGTCGATCGGGGACGTTGGCGGGGATTGGCGGCGCAAACAGCAAGGCCGCCTTGCGGCGGCCTTGAGTCGGATTTGGATAAGTGAAATTAACGGGCAGGGCCGATGCGGGGTTCGACATAACGATCGCCACGCGGTTCGCGCGGACCGTCCACGCGGGGGTCAATGCGGCGGTCGTCAACGCGTCGGTCGTCACTGCGGCGGCCGTCATCCCGAGGATCGCGGGTCGGCCGGTTGGCGCCGCCTTCAAGAATCCGGGCCTGCTCGACCACCATGTCGATCTTGCCGACGCGGTTGTGGCGCAGCTCGGACAGCGAGCGGCGCAGGTCGCCGACGGTGAAGGGTTCCTGGCGGTCGCCCCACGTCCAGCGCAGCACGCCCAGCGATTCCTCGGACAGGTTCGGCGCCAGTTCGGCCAGCGTGTCCGTGCCGACAGGCGTTGCGGCGCCGGAAGCCAGGCTGGCGTAGAACCACGCGCGCACCGAGAAGAAGACGATCAGCGTCCAGATGCCGGCAACCACCCACCAGAGATAGGGGTTGATCCGCTGCGCCATGTCCATGGTCGGCTGGCCCAGCGTGTGCAGAAAGTCATAGTTCATGCGCTTGCCGAAATCCAGTATCCACGTGGCGACGAGATACCAGACAACCAGGGCGACGGCGATGACGATCGCGCGCAGAACGAGTCGGGGAAGCGCCAGTTTGAGCAGGGTCTGACCGATCAATCGGCAGTCCTGGCGAACGCTTGCGGGCGAAGTCAGATTCATCATGCAAAATATTGTACCTATGACCCGTCCAATTTTAGAACTGCGGCCTGGCCAGCACCTGACGCTGACCCCACAACTTCAGCAATCGATCCGATTGTTGCAGTTGTCCACGCTCGACCTTGAAGCGGAAATCTCGCAAGTGCTGGCCGAGAATCCCCTGCTGGATCGCGAGGACGAGCCGGCGACGGCGGAGGATCGCGCCGAATCCGAGCGCGAATCTTCGGTTCAGGACGACGAACCGGCGGCCGAGCGCGAGACCGCCGTCGACGAGATGCCTGGATCGGGCGGGGTGTATCCCGACGACGACGCCAGCCTGCCCGAGGCGGCGCGGCCGGACACGCTGCGCGAACATCTGCTGGGTCAGCTTGCCCTGACGCGCGCCGCGCCGCGCGATGCCGCGCTGGCGTCCCTGCTGATCGACGAACTGGACGAAAACGGCTACCTGGGTTCGCCGCTGGACGAAATCCTGGGTTGGCTCCCTGCCGAAATGGAGCCCGACATGGACGAGCTGCGCGCCGCCCTGTCGCTTCTGCAATCGTTCGACCCGGTGGGCATCGGCGCGCGCGACATGGCTGAATGCCTGCAACTGCAACTGCGCAATCCCGATCTCACCTTGCTGCCGGAGGCGGCTGACCCCGTCGTGCTTGCCTGTGCGCGCCGGATCTGCGCCGAGCACCTGCCGCTGTTGGCAACCGGCAACGCCGCGCGCCTGTGTGCGGCGGTCGGCTGCGACGAGACCACGTTCCGCGCGGCGCATTCGCTGATCCTGCGCCTGGAACCCCGGCCGGGCCGGGCCTGGACCGTGCCGGCGGCCGAGTACGCAGTGCCGGACGTCATCGTCCGCAAGACGCGGCGCGGCTGGCAGGCCACGCTGAATAGCGCCGCGGTGCCACGGCTGCAGATCAATGGGCTGTACGCCCAGATGCTGGGCAACCAGAAGGAATCCGCCCACGCCGGCCTGCAGGCCCAGCTGCAGCAGGCCAAATGGATGATCCGCAACGTGGAGCAGCGCTTTGACACGATCCTGCGCGTGTCGCAGGCCATCGTCGAGCGTCAGACGGCTTTCTTCAGCCAGGGGCCGGCGGCGATGCGTCCGCTTATCCTGAAGGACATCGCCGGCGAGCTTGGTTTGCATGAATCGACCATTTCGCGGGCCACAACACAGAAGTACATGCTCACTCCGTTCGGCACGCTGGAGCTCAAGCGCTTCTTTGGAACGGGCGTGTCGACAGAAGGCGGCGACGCCACGTCGGCCACCGCGGTGCAGACCTACATCCGCCAGATGGTGGCCGACGAGAACCGCGCCAAGCCGTTGTCGGATAGCCAGATTATGCAAAAACTGGCCGATCAGGGGATAGTGATTGCGCGCCGGACGGTGGCAAAGTACCGCGAAGCGCTGCGGATTGCCCCCGCCGCGCTGCGCAAGGCGCAAGCCTCCGCACGCTGAAATAAGGGACGTGCTTCGGCAAATTCGTCCCTGTTTTCAACGGCTTGCGTGACAGTTCGGTTGCAAATTTATTTGCGCGAAGGGCTTGTCAGGGCATGAATATTTTTCGATAATCATTCGCATGTACATTTGCGTATGTAATGCCATCACCGAACGCCAAGTCCGCGCCAGCGTGGACGCCGGCGCGACGACGCTTTCCGACCTGCAGTTCGAGCTGGGCGTGGCCACGTGCTGCGGCTGCTGCGCGGCAACCGCCGCCGAATACCTGCCGGGCGGCCGCTGCTCCAGCGTGTGCGACGTGCGCTCCATCGCGGTTCCGGTCAATGCTCCCGCCCTTGTCGAATCGGACACGCCGGCTGCCAACAGCAGCTTCCCGATTCCGCTGGTCGCCATCGCCTGAGCATTGGTGTCTTTACCGGCTCGCTGCCTTCATGCGGCGAGCCGCGTCATTTCCTTCTCGCAAAAATCCCTGATATCCATCGCCAGCTGACGCGCGGGTTCACGTGCGGGGCCGGCCACGCATAACGCCAATTCCGAAGGCGGCACCGCGGGCAGGCCCACGTCCAGGATCCGGTGGCCGGCGCCGATGCAGCGGCGTTCCAGCAGCGCGATGCCCAGGCCGCCGGCCAGAGCGGCCTGCACCCCCGACAGGTTCGGGCTTTCATAGGCGATGCGCCAACGCCGCCCGGCCGATTCCAGCGCGTGGATCGCACGGTTGCGGTAGATGCAGCCCTGCGGAAAGGCGACCAGGGGCACCGGCGCCTCCGCGCCCAGGGCAGGCTGCACCGAATCGCTACCGATCCAGTGCAGCCGTTCCGGCCATGCCGCCAACGCCGCGCCCGCGCCGGGCTCACGCTTGAGCAACGCCACGTCCAGATCCCCGCGCTCCAGGCTTCGGGTCAGGACGGCGGTCAGATCGCAACGCACCGACAACTGCACGCCCGGTCGTGTCCGCGCGAATTGGGCGACGACAGCCGTCAGGGCGTCGACCGCAAAATCGTCCGGAATGCCCAGGCGGATCACGTCCACGCGCTTGCGGCCGCTGACGGCTTCGCGGACCTCGGTGGATAACGCCAGCATCCGGCGCGCGTAACCCAACAGGCGTTCGCCTTCTTCGGTTAGCTGGACCTGGCGGCCCTCGCGCAGAAACAGCGGGCATTCCAGCGTGTCTTCAAGCTTGCGGATCTGCTGGCTGACGGTGGACTGGCTGCGGTGCACGCGTTCGCCGGCGGCTGTGAAGCCGCCGGCATCCACCACCGACACAAAGCTGTGCAAAAGATCGAGATCAAGCATGGGCGCCCCCCAGCCATTTGAATTTCAAATACTTTCGATCCGAATAAAGAGTTTGTCAATGGATGGGGCCGCGAGGAGAATGCCTGCATCCCGCCGCCACCGCGGCCGCAGTCCCACATTGCCGGACCCGCCATGAAGGCTCTCTCCACCCCTGCTTGCGCCTTGCCCGCGAACGACCGCCCTGGCATCAGTCTGGCGCCGATCGCCGCGTTCTGCTTTCTGTGGAGTTCGGCCTTTGCCGCCGCGAAGATCGCGGTGCGCGATTGTCCGCCGCTCACGCTGCTGACGATCCGTTTCCTGATTGCGGGCGCGCTGATGCTGGGACTGGCAGCGGCCAGCGGTCGGTGGAAGCTGCCTTCCGGCCGCGACCTGGCGGCGCTGGTCCTGCTGGGGGTGCTCAACAACGCGCTGTATCTGGGCCTGAGCTGGTCGGGGATGACCACGGTATCGTCCGCGTTCACGGCCGTGCTCATCAGCACGAATCCGCTGCTCATCGGCGTGCTGGCCGGGCCAATGCTGGGCGAGCGGCTGAGCTGGCGCAAAATGCTCGGGCTGTGCCTGGGCCTGGCGGGCGTCGCGCTGGTGTTGCGGTCGCGTTTGACCGGCATGCAGGAAGACCTGCACGGGACGCTGCTCGTCACGGGTGGCCTGGTGGCGCTGGTTGCCGGCACGCTGCTCTACAAGCGGCTCAAGCCCACTTCCGGTCTGTGGACGTCGACCGGCATTCAGTCGCTGGCCGGCGCCGCCGCGCTGCTGCCATTTGCGCTGGCCACCGAGAGCCTGGGCGATGCGCGCCTGACCACGAGCCTGATCTGGAGCATGGCCTACATGATCGTGGCGGTGTCGATGGGCGGCTATTACCTGTGGTTCATGATCCTGGGCCGCGCCAGCGCCACGTCGGCGAGCGCGCTGCATTTCCTGATGCCGCCATTGGGCCTGCTCTTCGGATGGGTGGTGCTGCGCGAGCCCGTTTCGTGGCTGGACCTGCTGGGCATCGTTCCCATCGCGTTCGGCATCTGGCTCGCGACGCGGCGCACCGCATAAGTTGAGAGCGGCCAATATTGAGGGCGGTCAATACGGCCCGCTGCGGTTGCTGATATGCAACGAGCGCGCGCATTGCGCTGGCAGGGCAGGATCGGGCACCATCAATGCGCATCCGGCGCACAAAGGCCCGGCATGTGCGCGCCCGATTCGGCGTGACGCGCATCGCAAAGCCGCGCCAATCCGTCCCCGAGCGTGCAAGGCCTCACGCACGCATACTCATTCTCATTAGCCTGTCGCTTTCTTGTTGCGCTCCTAAAGCCGTTTACCAAATGCAGCGCAAGGCTAGTCGCGGCCCGGCGCCGAATGGTAGTCTGCACGGGTTGCGTACGCGCGGCATCGTGCGCTCCTTTGTCGCGATGCGCTCGCGTCGCGCCTGACTGCAAGGAGTCCATCATGAAAGGCGACAAAACCGTCATCCAGTTTCTCAACAAGCAACTGACCAATGAGCTGACGGCCATCAACCAATACTTCCTGCATGCCCGCATGCTGAACCATTGGGGCTTCGACAAGCTGGGCAAGCACGAGTACGAAGAATCGATCGGCGAAATGAAGCATGCCGATCGTCTGATCGCCCGCATCTTCATGCTGGACGGCCTGCCCAATCTGCAAGACCTGCACAAGCTGCTGATCGGTGAAGACGTGCCGGAACTGCTGGCCTGTGACCTGAAGCTCGAGACGGCTGCCCAGGCAACCGTCAAGGAAGCCATTGCGTATTGCGAATCGGTGCGGGACTACGTGTCGCGTGATCTGTTCCAGGACATCCTGGACGACACCGAAGAGCACATCGACTACCTGGAAACCCAGATCGACCTGATCGACAAGGTCGGCATCCAGAACTACCTGCAAAGCCAGATGTCCGTGCCCGAATAAGGCGCTTGGCTGCAAAGGAAATGGCGCCCCGCGGGGCGCCATTTTTCATGCCGGAAAGCTGTGCAGGCAGGCTGATATGCCGCTGCAGAGACCTTACTGCGGGCGGGCCGGGCATTCGGCCATCGTGCCCCAGGCGCGGTTAGGCGCGCAGTACTTGTTGCGCGCGTTCCAGGAACACGAGGGACGCTCGAAGAAGCCTTGCGTGGCGCATTGGGCCAGTTCGCGCCGCAGCGCATCTTGCCAGCCCTGGGCGCCGGGGGCCGGCGCCGTGTTGGGCGGCGGCGGGGGCGCCTGCACCATTTGCGGCGTGCCGTAGCTGCCGCCAGCGGCCACGCCGCCATTGATGGCGGTCGACGTGCCGGGAACCAGCAGGTCCATGGTGCTGACGTCCGACGTCCCCGAGGGCAGCGGCACGTGCGACGAGGCAGCGATTTCGCGCGCCTGTTCGGGGCTGATGCGTTCGCGCGAGATCTGGACGGCCGGGTCGCTGACCGTGTCGAACAGCGACACGGTATTGACCTGCCATTCGCGGTCGGCCGGCTTGTCCGGCACGCCCAGCGTGCCATCGATGCGCGGTTGCGGCGGCTGCGCCACGTACGGACGGCCATTGGCGTCCAGCACGGGCTGTTGGGACGCGGCGGCGTCCTGCCCAGGAGCGGGCGCGGCCGCGGGCGCGTGCGCCACCAGCCAGTCACCCAGTTGAATACCGCCCCAAGCCGACGCGCCGAGCGCGATCAGGAGCGTTGCGATCAAAAAACGCCAAGACATTGCTACCCTCAATCTGCCGTGCGGAACCCGAACGGGTCTACGCTTTGTCTCCGAAAACCTTGCCGCCGTGCTCCCGCATGGCATGGAATTTCACATCGGGATACAGTTCCTCGGCGACGCGCAACTGCGCGGGAGAACCGATCAAAAACGCCGCAGCATCGACCACATCATAGGCGATATGGGCGGCATTGGCATCCATGAACTTGCGCAGCGCCTTGGGGTTTTCAGACGTAATCCAACGTGCCATTGTGTAGCGCGACGGCAGCATCCGGGCATCGACGCCATACTCGGTCTTCAGGCGGTGCGCGACCACTTCGAACTGCAGTTGGCCGACCGCGCCCAAGAGCAGCGAGCCGCCGGCGACATCGGGACGGAACACCTGAATGGCGCCTTCCTCGCCCAATTGGGTGAGGCCGGTGCGCAGCTGCTTCGTGCGCAGCGGGTCTTTCACTTCGACCGCCTGGAACAGTTCCGGGGCGAAGAACGGCAGCCCGGTGAACTGCAGGGTCTCGCCTTCGGTCAGCACGTCGCCCAGTTGCAGCACGCCGTGGTTGGGGATGCCGATGACGTCGCCGGCATAGGCCTCGTCCAGGAGTTCGCGGCGCTGCGACAGGAACGACACCACGTTGTTCGGGCGCATTTCCTTGTTGGTGCGCGCCACCTTCAGGCGCATGCCGCGTTCAAAGCGGCCGGAGCTCACGCGCACGAAGGCAACGCGGTCGCGGTGCGCCGGGTCCATGTTGGCCTGAACCTTGAAGACGACGCCGGTGAACTTGGGCTCTTCGGGCTGCACTTCGCGTTGCAGGGCCGTGCGCGGGCCCGGGGGCGGCGCCTGGTCGACCAGGGCGTCCAGCACTTCCTGCACGCCGAAGTTGTTGATGGCGGAACCGAAGAACACGGGCGTCTGCTTGCCGGCCAGGAACTGGTCGCGGTCAAACGCCGGCGCTGCTTCGTTGATGAGCTCGATCTCGCCGCTGGCCTGGTCGAACGCCCCGCCAAAGCGCTTGGCGATCTCGGGGTTGGTCAGACCTTCGATGAAGTCGTCGTTGTCGGAGCGGCGCTCCTGGCCAGGACGGAACACGCGCATGCGGTCGCGGCGGATGTCGAACACCCCGCCGAACGACTTGCCCATGCCCACCGGCCACGAGAACGGCACGGCGTCCATGCCCAGGTGCCCTTCGATTTCCGACAGCAGTTCCAGGGGCTCGCGCACTTCGCGGTCCATCTTGTTGATGAACGTGATGATCGGCGTGTTGCGCGCGCGGCAGACCTGCAGGAGGCGGATGGTCTGCGGCTCGACGCCGTTGGCCGCGTCGATCACCATCAGCGCGGCGTCCACCGCCGTCAGCACACGATAGGTGTCTTCGGAGAAGTCCTGGTGGCCCGGGGTGTCGAGCAGGTTGATGACGCAGTCGCGGTATTCCATCTGCATCACCGAGGACGCCACGGAAATGCCGCGCTGCTTTTCGATTTCCATCCAGTCGGACGAGGCATGGCGCGACGCCTTGCGCGCCTTGACGCTGCCGGCGATCTGGATCGCGCCTGCGAACAGCAGCAGCTTTTCCGTCAGCGTGGTCTTGCCCGCGTCAGGGTGGGAAATGATGGCGAACGTACGGCGCCGTGCGACTTCGTTGGAAATGCTCATATCGGAGGTTTCTGCTTGGCGCCGTCAATCAGGCCGGCGCGGTCCGGTGTCGTGCACGAAAACATGTGGGGCACGCGCCGTTACCGGCACGTGCCCCACGCTTTTTGATTCAGTTGTGGCGGCGGAAGGTCGCCAGGAACACGCCCGCCAGGATAAACAGCGACCCGAAGGTCCGGTTCATCCAGCGGATGTGCTTGGCATCGCGCAAGAGGCGCAACACGCGCGCCGCCAGCAGCGTATACACGCCCATCGCCACCAGGTCGGTGAACGCCAGCGTTGCCGCAAGCGCCGCGTACTGCGGCGTCAAGGAGAGCGCGGGGTCCACGAATTGCGGCACCACGGCCAACAGGAACACGGTGCCCTTGGGGTTCATGGTGTTGATCAGGAAACCGCGCATCACCAGATCGCGGATGGACGCCTTGCGGGGATCGCCCGCGTCCACCGCAACGGGTGCGGCATCCGTGCGGATCTGGCGCACGCCGAGGTAGATCAAGTAGGCCACCCCCAGGTACTTGACGACGTTGAACGCCATTTCCGAGGTGGCCAGCACGGCGCCCAGGCCCACGGCCACCACGACGAACTGGAACAGGATGCCCAGGATCAGGCCTGCCGTGTTCCAGTAGCCGCGCGCAAAGCCGTATTTCAGGCCCGACGACATGGCCGAGATCGCGCCTGCGCCCGGTGAGAACGAAATGGCCCAGGAGGCCAGGAAGAACGTCAACCAGGTGGATAAAGGCATGATGGCGCGGGTCCGTGGGTCGCAGTGTCGGGGGTTGCCAGTGATATTACTTGCTCAGCAGCGCGGCGCGGGGCGCACCGCCCGGACGGCCTTGGCCCGAGCGGCCTTCGGCCGGGCGGCCGGCGGGCGCATTGCCTGCCGGGCGCGACGAACCTTCAGGACGGCGGTTCTGCTGGGGACGGCCCTCGGCGCGGCCGGCGTGAGCCGGACGGTCGGCGGGCTTGCCGTCGCGCGAACCGGCATTGCCACGGCCTTCACCGGTGCGGGCCGGCGCGGGCGCACGGCCGCCTGCCGCCGCGCGCGGCTGGCCCTGGGCGGGACGCGAGCGACCCGAGCCGCCGTTGCCGCCACGGCCGCCATTGCGAGGGCCGCCGCGCATGTTGCGCGTGTCTTCGTCACGCTCCTGGCGCTCGAACGACGCCGCGCTGGTGGCCGGAGGCGTCCAGCCTTCCACCGGCTTGCGCTCGATGGTCTTCTTGATCAGGCGCTCGATGTCCTTGAGCAGCTTGATCTCGCTGTTGTCGACCAGCGAGACCGCGGCGCCGGTGGCGCCCGCGCGGCCCGTGCGGCCGATGCGGTGGACGTAGTCTTCCGGCACGTTGGGAAGTTCGAAGTTCACGACCTGGGGCAACTGGTCGATGTCCAGGCCACGGGCGGCGATGTCGGTGGCGACCAGCACGGTCACGGTGCTGTCCTTGAAGCCGGCCAGCGCGCGGGTGCGGGCCGACTGGCTCTTGTTGCCGTGGATGGCCGCGGCGGTCAGGCCGTCCTTGACGAGCTTTTCGGCCAGACGGTTGGCGCCGTGCTTGGTGCGCGTGAAGACCAGCACCTGGTGCCAGCCGCTTTCACGGATGATGTGGCTGATCAGGTCGCGCTTGTGGTGCTGCTCGACCATGTGCACGGTCTGCGTGACGAGTTCGGTGGCGGTGTTGCGCGGGGTGACCGAGACTTCGCCCGGATTGTTCAGCACGCCGCGCGCGAGGGTACGGATCTCGTCGGAGAACGTCGCCGAGAAGAGCAGGTTCTGGCGCTGCTTGGGCAGCAGGGCGAGAATCTTGCGGATGTCGCGGATGAAGCCCATGTCCAGCATGCGGTCGGCTTCGTCCAGCACCAGGATTTCCACGCCCGACAGGTCCACCGTCTTCTGGCCGCAGTGGTCCAAGAGGCGGCCCGGGGTGGCGACCAGGATGTCCAGCGGCTTGCGCAGCGCGGAGATCTGGGGGTTGATATTGACGCCGCCGAACATCACCATGGACGTCAGCGAGGTGTACTTGCCATAGGTCTGCACCGATTCGGCCACCTGCGCGGTCAGTTCACGCGTCGGGGTCAGGATCAGGC
This sequence comes from Achromobacter sp. JD417, assembly GCF_041879325.1. Classification (NCBI taxonomy): domain Bacteria; kingdom Pseudomonadati; phylum Pseudomonadota; class Betaproteobacteria; order Burkholderiales; family Alcaligenaceae; genus Achromobacter; species Achromobacter sp. JD417. The sequence continues at coordinate 151,168 of NZ_CP087159.1, forward strand.
AACGGGGGCGGCCGGGCTTGCGAGCCTCGGGCTTTTTCTGCGACAACAGGTGCAGGATCGGCAGCGTGAAACCGGCGGTCTTGCCGGTGCCGGTCTGGGCGGCTGCAAGCAGGTCGCCGCCTTTCAGCACTTGGGGAATGGCCTGGGCTTGAATGGGCGTGGGCGCGGTGTAGCCGGTATCGGCAATGGCGCGCAACAGCGAATCAGCCAGCCCGAGGTCGGCGAAAGGGGAAGTGGTAGTCAAAACAGCTCCAGCGGCAGCCTGTCGCTCTATTTGAGAGACTCCAATCCAGGCGGTCGGTATAAGGAGAAAAGGGAAGCGCCCATCAGGGGCGAAGCTTGGCAGCGAAGGGCCTAGCGGACGTGCGCAGATTGGCTTGGCGCACGAAGCGGATTGTAGCTGATGTGGCGGCGCAGCAAGCGGGCAATAGGTCGCTATAGAATCAAACAGCAATATTTTGTATTAACTTCGAACAAAATAAGTGTTTTCCCTAGTCGGCCCTCCCTATAATCCGTCGGCTTTCATCTATTCAAAATAAAAGGGATGCAATGAAGAAATCGGCAATAGTTGGCATCGTCGTCGCGCTGGGCGCGGTCTGGACCGGCACGGCCTGGTACACGGGCCAAAAGGCCGAGGAATTCGTCAAGCAGGCCATCGAGGACTCGAACGTCGAGCTCAAGAAGGTCGCCGACAAATGGGGCATCAACGCCGCCGCCGAACTGGTCTCGTTCGACCGCGGCGTCTTCACCTCTGTGTCGCGCTACCGCATCAAGTTCACCACGCCCGCCGCTGACGGCAAGCCCGCGCAAGAGCGCGACGTGGTGTTCGTCGAACACCTGAGCCACGGTCCCCTGCCGTTCTCCAACCTGAAGTCGGGCAAGTTCATGCCGGCCATGGTGGCCAGCGATTTCGCGCTGGAAGAGACGGACACGGTCAAGGACTGGTTCGCCGCCGCCAAGGGCGCCGTGCCGCTCTCGGGCCACTACAGCGTCAGCTACGGCAAGGACATTTCCGGCAAGTTCAACATGCCACCGGTCGAAGTCGCCAAGGACGCCACCAAGCTCGTCTTCTCGGGCATGAAGGGCGACTTTGAATACGCCACCTCCACCAAGCGCGGCGTCTTCGACGTGGCGGCCGACAGCCTGGAGCTCTCGGGCCCGTCCGAAAACAGCGACATCACCGCCATGGCGGTCAAGGGCATCAGCCTGACCAGCGACCTGAAGCCGGCTGCCAACGAGATGTACGTCGGCAGCCAGAAGCTGACGTTCAAGGACTGGACGATCACGTCCCGCGAAAAGCCGCCCGTCCAGTTCAAGGACACGTCCATCGCCGTGGACATGACCGAGAACGGACCGGCCATGGGCGCCAAGATGGCCGTGGACTTCGGCATGATCAACGTGCAGGCCAAGGACGTGGCCGGCATGAAGCTGGTCGTCGACGCGCAGAACCTGGACTCCAAGGCGCTGAAGTCGCTGAACGACGTCTATGAAGCCGCCTCGCGCCGCATGCTCCAAAGCCAGGGCGAAGAGCAGACGCCGCAGTTCACGGAAGAAGAAAAGGCCGTGCTCAAGACCAACTTCGAGCAGCTCTTGGCCGGCAACCCGACGCTGGCCGTGTCCCCGCTGGAAGTGCGCACCGCCAACGGCACGTCGACCTTCAACCTGAACCTGGCGCTGGTCAAGCCGGCCGCCCTGGAAGGCGAGGCCTCCGACATGGCGTTGCAGGCCCTGAAGAAGCTGGATGCCAAGCTGGTGCTGTCCAAGGGCAACCTGGCGGACCTGATGGCCATCGAACCGCAAATGCGCGGCGTGGCCCCCGAACAGGCCGCGCAGACCGCCAAGGGCCAGGTGGAAATGGTCGGCACCATGGCCACCGCGATGGGTCTGGGCAAGGTCGAGAACAACAACATCGTCACCTACCTGAACTACGCCGACGGCCAGGTGGACTTCAACGGCAAGAAGATGCCGCTGCAGCAGTTCCTGATGATGGCGATGGGCGGCGTGATGGGCGGCATGCGCTAAGCTGCCGCAACACGAATGGCGCGCCGCAATCGTCTGGGCGCGCCTGACACGGGCTGTCTTGCGACAGCCCGTTTTTCTTTGACGCGACCGATCGCGGTAATGGCGAGGTTTCACAAACGGACAGGGGCAACATGAACAAGCGGATCGTGGCGGGTGGCGCGTTGGTGGCGGTGGTGGCCGCGGCGTGGGTCGGCACCGCGTGGTACACCGGCAAAGAGATCGAATCCCGGCTGGCGCAGGACGTGCAGGCGTTGAATGCGCAGGCGCAGCGCCTGGGTGCGAAGGTGGGCGTGCCCGTGACGCTGGAACTGCTGTCGTTCGAACGCGGCGTGTTTTCTTCCGAAGCGCGGTTCGGTGCGAAGGTCACCGTGCAGTCTGGCCGCAAACCCGCCGAGAAGGCGTTTGCGTTCACGAGCAACATCGAACACGGTCCGTTTCCCGCCTCTCGGCTGGCGTCAGGCGACATCGCGCCCGTGATGGCGGCGGGCCGGCTGCACATGACGCAGACGCCCGATGCGGCCGCCTGGTTCGCGGCCGCGGGCGGATCGGCGCCGGTGACGGCGAACTTTCTAGTCGCGTATGACCGCGACTTTTCCGGCGATCTGGCGCTGGCGCCCGTCAAGTATGCCGACGCTCCGATCACGTTCGACTTCTCGGGTTTGCAGGCGCAGGTCGAACATGCCGGTGACGGCACGCGCGACGCGGTGTCATTGGCCATCGGCAAGGCCTCGCTGACTGAAGTGATCAAGGGCAACCCTTACACGCTGACCCTCGATGATCTGGCGTTATCGCATGAATTGACGGGCGCACCCGAGTCCACCGCAAGCAGCACGACGCTGACGGTGAAGCAATGGGCTTCCGATCTGGACAAGCTGCCATTGGGCCTGAAGGACATTGCGCTGACGCTGGGTTCGGACGGAACCCCCGAGCGCATGACCGGCAAGATGACGCTCGATGTCGGCAGCATCAGCGTGCGCCACCTGCATGTGGCCAAGCTGCAGATGGCGGCGAGCGGCAAGGACTTGGATATTGCGTCGCTGAAGGCGTTTCAGGACGCCACCGCAAGCTCGCCGTTGCACGCGCAAAAGGCCGATCCGCTTTCGGGCGACGGAATGCTTGCCGCGTCTCATATGTTGAAGTTTCTTCTGGCCCGCCCCAGCTTCACGCTGTCGACGCTGCAGGTCGACACGGCGCGTGGCACGTCGACGCTCAGCCTGGATATCGGCCTGGACGCGCCGTCATTCTGGAAGCGAGACCCTATCGCCATCATCAAGGAAGTCGTGCGCAACGTGAGCGTGCGGCTGAAGCTGTCGCCGGAGAACATGGCCGATGTGATCGCGGCGCGGGCGGAATTGAAGGGCGCGACGCGTGAGGCGGCCCGGTCGGCGGCCGAGCGGGAAGCCGCAGGCGTGCGCGGCCTGGTCGCGGCAACGTCCTGGGCCCGTATCGAGGACGGCGTGATCCAGTTCGAGGCCGACTACCGCGATGGTCAAGTCGACATCAACGGAAAGCGCATACCCATCGAAATGTTCCTGGGCCAGATGTTCATGCGCAACTCGCAGGGCGCCGCACCGGCGCCCTGAGGTTCAGAACGGCAAGGCGCCCGCCGCAAGTTCGCCGTTGCGCAGCACGGCCACGTGAAAGCGCTTGTCGGCGGCCTTCATGATGTCTTCGGCGGGGTCGCCCTGCACCAGCAGCAGGTCGGCCACCTTGCCCTCGGCAATCACGCCGTGATCGGTCATGCCCATCAGGTCATGGCCGCGTGACGTGCCGGCGATCAACGCGTCCACCGGCGTCATGCCAAACTCCACCATGTACGCCAGCTCCATCGCGTTCTCGCCGTGCAGATTGAACGGTGTGCCCGCGTCGGTGCCCAGCGCGATGCGCCCGCCCGCCTTGTAGTACATCTGGAACGACTCGCGATGCCGCTGTTCCACCGCGCGGGCCTTTTCCACCGCGTAGGCGGGAATGCCGTTGTCGGCATTGGCGATGATGTTGCGCACGGCGGCGATGGTCGGCACCAGGTAGGTCTCGGCCTCCAGCATCTCGCGCAGGCAGTCGTCGTCCATGAAGATGCCGTGCTCGATCGAATCGATGCCCGCGCGCACCGCATTCAGGATGCCCTGCGTGCCCTGCGCGTGACTGGCGGTGCTTTTGCGAAAGCGCTTGGCCTCGTGCACGCCCGCTTTCATCTCGTCGAAGCTGTAGTGCGCGTCCATGGGGCTGACGCCCGGCGTCATGACGCCGCCCGTGGCCATGATCTTCACGAGGTCGCAGCCCGCGTGGACCTGTTCGCGCACCGCCTTGACGACTTCCTCGCAGCCGTCGGCCACGCGGCCGATGCGGTTGCCGTGGCCGCCCGTCATGCAGATGATGCGGCCCGAGGCCTTGATGGTGGGACCGGGGAACACGCCACGCGCAATGGCGTCGCGCACGCCGAATTCCAGATAATCCTTGCCGCCGCAGTCGCGTAGCGCCGTGACGCCGCCGCGCAGGCTGGCCTGCGCGTTCTCCAGCGCGGTCAGCGTGATCTGCGCGGGGCCCTGCTTGCTCAATTGCGCGTTGGGGTCGGCGCCGCCCGTGTAGACCAGATGCACGTGGCAATCGGCCAGGCTGGGCATGAGCGTCATGCCGGTGGTGTCCACGCGGGCGCCTGCGTAACCTGAGAATTCCGCAGCCGGCGCCACGCGAGCCACGCGCGCGCCTTCGACCAGCACGCCGTGTCCGGGCAGCGTCTGCCCTTCTCCGTCGAATACCTTGCCGCCGATGAAGAGGGTCTGCCGTGTCGCGGTCATGTCAGTGGGCTCCGGGGGCGCGCGGTGTCAGCTCACCACGTCCAGCCCCTCGCGGGACATGGACTGAAGGCGAGGCATCAGGCCGAGCAGGTGTTGGCTGTAGGGATGCTGCGGATGTTCGAACAGGGATTCGGTGTCGGCCACTTCCAGCAGTTCGCCGTGGCGCATCACGCCGACGCGGTCGCACATCTGCCGGATCACCGGCAGGTCGTGGCTGATGAACAGCATGGTCAGGCCCAGCTCTTCCTGCAGGTCCTTGAGCAGGTTCAGAATCTGCGCCTGGATGGACACGTCCAGCGCCGAGGTGGGCTCATCGCAGATCAAAAAGCGCGGCCGCGTGGCCAGCGCGCGCGCGATGCAGATGCGCTGGCGTTGCCCGCCCGAGAACTCGTGCGGAAAGCGTTCGGCGGCGCGGCTGCCCAACCCCACCACGTCCAGCAGGTCGGCCACGATGCGGCGCGTTTCGGCTTCGCTGGCGGCCAGCTTGTGAAAGCGGATCGGCTCGGCCACGATGTCCAGCACGCGCATGCGCGGGTTCAGCGACGAAAACGGATCCTGGAAGATCATCTGGATCTGCCGCCGGAACGGGTTCAGTTCCTTCTCGCCCTTGAGCGCCGTGAGGTCGGTGCCGCCAAACGTGACCGAACCTTCGCTGGGCGTGTAAAGCCCCGAGATCAACCGCGCCACCGTCGATTTGCCGGAGCCCGATTCGCCGACCAGCCCAAAGACCTCGCCTTCGCCGATGGACAGGTTCACGCGCTTGACCGCGTCCAGCGTGCGCTGGTTGCGCTTGAAGAAGGCGCTCTTGAGCACGAACCGCATCGACAGGTCGCGCGCCTGGACCAGCGGACCTTCGGTGCGCTTGCCGAAGTCCCGGCGCTGGCCCAGCCAGTGCGTGGCCAGGTCCAGCGGTTGCGCGGGCGTCTTCACGTCCTCGATGTAGGTCACCAGCGGAAAGCGCCGCAGCTTGATGTCCGGACGCGGCACGGCCGAGATGAGGCTGCGGGTGTAGGGGTGGTCGGGGTCGCCCAGGATCTTGGCCGTGGGGCCTTGTTCCACCAGCTTGCCGTGATACAGCACGGCGACGCGGTCGGTCACGTCGGCGATCACGCCCATGTCGTGCGTGATGATGATCATGCCGACCTGCTCTTCGCGGCACAGCTTTCTGAGCAGATCCAGGATCTGCGCCTGGATGGATACGTCCAGCGCGGTGGTGGGCTCGTCGGCAATGATGACCTCGGGTTCGCAGCACAACGCCAGCGCAATCACCACGCGCTGTCGCATGCCGCCCGAGAACTGATGGGGATACTGCTGCACGCGCAGTTCGGGCTGGTCGATGCCGACCTGCGCCAGAAGCTGCACGGCGCGTTTTTTTGCCGCGTCGTGCGTCAGATCCAGATGCACCAGCATCGTTTCGACCAGCTGGCTTTCGACGGTCTGCAGCGGGTCGAGCGAGGTCAGCGGATCCTGGAAGATCATGCCGATGCGCCGGCCTCGAACCTTGCGCTTCTGCGCGGGCGTGAGCGTATCGATGCGCTCGCCGTTCAGTAGCACCGCGCCGCCCGCCAGGCGGCCGGGCGCTTCGAGCAGGCCGATGACGGCGTTGCCGATCGTGGACTTGCCCGCGCCGGATTCACCGACCACGCCCAGGATCTCGCCTTTCTCAAGCGCGAGCGATACGCCGTCCACCGCCACCAGCGTGCCGCGGCGGCTGGGGAATTCGATGCGGATGTCTTCGATGTTCAGAAGGGCCATGACGTCCTCAGCGCAGCTTGGGGTTGAGCGCGTCGCGCAGCCAGTCGCCCAGCAGGTTGACCGACAGCACCAGCGCCACCAGCGCGATGCCGGGGAAGATCGAGATCCACCACATGCCCGAGAAAAGATAGCTGTTGCCGATGCGGATCAGCGTGCCGAGCGACGGCGCGGTGGGCGGCACGCCCACGCCCAGGAACGACAGTGTGGCCTCGGTGATGATGGCCACCGCCAGGTGGATGGTGGCGATGACCAGCACCGGCCCCATGACATTGGGCAGGATGTGGCGGCGCAGGATGGTGATGGGGCCGATGCCGATCAGCTTGGCCGCCTGCACGTATTCCTTGTTGCGCTCGACGAGCGTGGAGCCGCGCACCGTGCGCGCGTATTGCACCCAGCCGGAAATGCCGATGGCGAAGATCAGCACATACAGCGCCAGCTGGTCGTGCATGTCGCGCGGCAGCAGGCCGCGCGCCACGCCGTCGATCAGCAGCGCCACCAGAATGGCCGGGAACGAAAGCTGCACGTCGGCGATGCGCATGATGAAGCTGTCCACGCGTCCGCCCGCGTAGCCGCTGATGAGGCCGAGGGTCACGCCCAGCACCATCGAGAACAGCACCGAGGCAAAGCCGACCAGCAGCGACACGCGCGAGCCATACATCACGGCCGACAGGATGTCGCGGCCCTGATCGTCCGTGCCCAACAGGAAGTCGGGGCTGCCGCCCTCTTCCCAGGCCGGCGGCGTGTTGGCGTCCATGATGCTGAGCGACGCGAGATCGAAGGGGTTGTGCGGCGCCACGACGGGCGCGAACAACGCGCCCAGCACGATGACCAGCGTGACGACCGCGGCGACGATGGCGCCGGGCGAACGCTTGAAGCTGTGCCACAGGTCGCTGTCGGCGGCGCGCGTGAAGAAGGGGGCGATGCGAGCAATCATGGGGTGAATCCTTTATTTGCTCTGCACGCGCAGACGCGGGTCCACGGCGAAGTAAAGCAGGTCGACGACCAGGTTGATGACCACGAACATGAAGGCGATCAGCACCAGATACGCAGCCATGACGGGGATGTCCACCATGCTGATGGCCTGGATGAACAACAGCCCCATGCCGGGCCACTGGAACACCGTCTCGGTGATGATGGCAAAGGCGATGATGGAGCCGAGCTGAAGCCCGGTGATGGTGATGACGGGAACCATCGTGTTCTTGAGCGCGTGGCGGAAATTGATCAGCCGTTCCGGCAGTCCGCGCGCCCGCGCGAACTTGATGAAATCGGCGCGCAGCACTTCCAGCATTTCGGCACGCACCAGACGCATGATGAGGGTCATCTGAAAGAGCGCCAGCGTGATGGCGGGCATGATGAGCGCGAGCCACCCGGACTTGGTCAGAAAGCCCGTGGTCCACCATCCCAGGCTGACGACGTCGCCGCGCCCGAAGCTGGGCAGCCATCTCAGCTGCACGCCGAAGAACAGGATGAGCAGGATGCCGATAAGAAAGGTGGGCAGTGAAATGCCGGCCAGCGAAATCGCCATGAATGCCTTGGACAGCACGCCGTGCCGCTTGAGTGCGGTGTAGATGCCCATCGGAATGCCCAGCGCCAGCGCCATGACGGCGGACACGAACGACAGTTCCAGCGTGGCCGGCATGCGCTCTTCAAGCAGCTCGCTGACCGGGCGGCGGTGCCGGTACGACATGCCGAAATCGCCCTGTACCGCGTTGGCGACGAAGTGGGCGTACTGCACGATGAACGGATCGTCCAGGCCGAGCTGTTCGCGCAACTGCGCGCGTTGTTCGGGCGTGGTGTCCTGGCCGACCATGCTGGCGACCGGGTCGCCCACGTAGCGGAACATGGAGAACGCAATCAGCGCCACCGTCAACATCACGAGCACCGACTGCACCAGCCGCTGCGCAATAAAGGAAAGCATGTCTGAAAGCCCTTTGGTTCGGACGGCGCCGGGCCGCGTTCCACGCGCGAGGCGGGAGTGGGGGCTGGGCCGGGCGCGTCCGGGCGGCGCGCGCCGCCCGGGGTTGCATCACGCGGCGTTTACGGCAGCACGACGTTGCGCAGGTCGAGCACGTCGTCGGCGCGCTGGATGACGGTGACGTTGTCCTTCACGCCCCACGACATGGGCTGCTGGTGCAGCGGCAGGTAGCCGAAGTCGCTGCGCACGATGCCAAAGGCTTCCTTGATCATCGCGTTGCGCTTGGCCTGATCGGTTTCGACGCCGATCTTGTTGGTCAGCTCATCGACCTTCTTGTTGCAGTAGCCGCCCAGGTTGAACTGGCCCGCGGCCGTCTTGGCGTCGCGGCACGAGGTCAGGTTCAGCAGCGTGTTGTGCGCATCGGTGGAGCTGGGCGTCCAGCCCAGCATGTACATGCTGGTCTGGTTGCCGGCCTGCAGCAGGATCTTGCCGAAGTACTTGGACTTGGTCTGCGCCAGCAGGTTGATCTTGATGCCCACGCGCGCCAGCATGCCGGCCACGGCCTGGCAGACCTTCTCGTCGTTGACGTAGCGGTCGTTCGGGCAGTCCATCGTCACCGTGAAGCCTTTGGGATAGCCGGCTTCGGCAAGCAGCTTCTTGGCGCGCTCGGGATCGGGCTTGTACGGCGCGCCGAACGATTCGTCGTAGCCGTTGATGGACGTGGCGATCAGGGTGCCCAGCGGCTTGGCCGCGTTGCGCATGATCTTCTCGTTGATGGCCTTGGTGTCCACGGCCAGCACGACGGCCTCGCGCACACGCGCGTCCTTGAACGGGTTCTTGCCCTTTACGTCGGAGAACAGCAGCTCGTCGCGGTCCTGGTCCATGCCGATGAAGATGGCGCGGGCTTCGGGCGCGGTCAGCGGCTTGACGCCCTTGGCGTCTTCCAGGCGCTTCCAGTCCTGCACGGGAACCGGCTGCACGACGTCCATCTCGCCCGAGATCAACGCGGCCACACGCGTGGCTTCCTGCGTGATCGGCTGGAAGACGACCTCGTCGATATTGGTCTTGATGTCCTTGTTCCAGTAGCCGTCGTAGCGCTTGAGCACCGTCTTCACGTCGGGCTGGCGTTCGGTCAGCATGAAGGGGCCGGTGCCGTTGGCGTGCAGGTTGGCGTAGTTGCCCTGGTTGTCGCCCTTGACGTTGGTGGCCTCGGTGGTCTTGTTCTTTTCCGCCCAGTTCTTGCTCATGATGTACAAGAACACCCATTCGCGCGGCAGGATGGGGTTGGGCGTGGGCGTGGTGACTTCGATGGTGTAGTCGTCCACTTTCTTGATGTCGCTGGCCTTGGCGCCATAGCCCTTCATGTCCGAGCCCGGCGTCAGGCTGCGCTTCCACGAGAAGATCACGTCGTCGGCGGTAAAGGGCGAGCCGTCATGGAACTTTACGCCCTTGCGCAGCTTGAAGACCCATTTGGTGGGCTCGGGATTTTCCCAGCTCTCGGCGAGCAGCGGCGTGAGCTTCAGGTTGCCGTCGTAGCCTGCCAGCGTTTCGTAGATGTTGCCCTGGAACCCCAGCGTGAACGTTTCGTTCAGGGCCATGGGGTCCATCGACGTGGCGTCGCCTTGATACGACCAATGCAGCGTTTTGGCGGCCGCGCCGGCGCTGAAGGCCAGCGAGGCGGCCACGGCAACGGCAAGCGCCGCCTGCTTGAAGTGGGGAAAAGTACGCATAGCCCTCATGCTCCGTGTGGTGCGCGGATTGCGCGACAGAAGTGACAGGGCCCCGGCCCCAAAGGGCATCCGGGGCATGGCGTTGCTGCTGGAGTCGATAGACCCAACCCCTTGTGATTGGCATGACGGGGACGGACCCGCGTCGATGCAGATCGAATCTTATCGACGCATTCGTTTAAGCGTCAATTGGTTTGGATTGGGGTAATCACGCGCTTGCCGGATGCCGTGAATGGTGCGTGCTGCGAGGCGCGCGGGCCGCCGGTCAATCGGCCGGGAGCGGCGCGGATGCTAGGGTTTTCGCCAATTCGAGCAGCATGCGCTTGCGCCGGTCGCTGTCTTCATGGTGTTTACCCAGGGCCGACCATTCCGGCCGGCTGCGCGCTTCTTTCAGCGCGTCCGGCAAGGGGCCCTTGCGCCAGGCCTCGTCGTCCGGAAGGTCCAGGCGCAACGGCTCGCGCGCGGCGTGGCCGCGGCGCTCCAGCGCTTCGATCAACTGCCGTTGGCGCAGTGCCAGCAGCCGCAGCACGGCATCGTCGACACTGATCTCGCGATAACCGCGCAGCTTGCCCGCCACGCGCTTGCCCAGCTTTTCGACGCCCTGCCACAGGCCGCCGGCCGCCGCGCCGATCAGCATGCCGGTGCCCAGGCTGAGACCCGCGCTCATGAGGTCGACGGCCGCGCCGGCCATGGCGCCCGCGGCTGCGCCCATGCCCACTTGCACGCCCATGTCCTTGAGCGCCTGCGGATGAAAAAGGTCCATGCCCCAACGCTCGCCCTGTAAAGGCAACGCGTCGTCGGCGTAATCCGAGGCGCGAAAGTTGTAGAGCGCGAGCAGCGCGTTGACGCAGGTCTGTTCGCGCTGGCGCACCTGGTCGCGCAACTGGCTTGAAGCGGCGGCAAGCGCCGCGTCGTCGCTGGCGCTGGACACGTGCAGCGCGGCCACGTCGATCAGCAGGTCCGCCACCAGCTCGTAGGCCGCGGCGTGGCGCTGGCGGCGCTGCGCGGCCAGGCTGTCCGACAGCCGGGCCAGCGCGCCGGCGTGACGGTCCAGCAGCACGCCAAGCTTGGCGTACAGCTGTTGCTCGCCATCGAGCGGCGGCGCGATCGTGTCGAACTCCACCACGGCGTGCAGGCCCAGCCGCGCCATCGCGTCACGCCACGCGTCGGCGCGGTGCGCCGGCGCATTGACGAAGTTCAGCACCGGCAATAGCGGTCGTCCGCAGGCGGCAAGGATGGCGAGTTCGTCGCGGTGCTTGCCCAGCACCGGATCGCGCGCGTCGATCACGTACAGCGCGGCGTCGCAGTCCAGCATCTTGGTCAGCACGCGCGCCTCTTGTTCGAAGCGGCCGTGCGCTTCGGGCGTGTCCAGGAAGCGGCGGATGCGTGCGGGGCCGTCGAGCCGTTCGCCGGGACGATCCAGCCGTTCCAGGTATTCCAGCAATGCGATGCTGTCTTCCATGCCGGGCGTGTCGAACCATTCCAGCACGGGCCGGCCATCCAGGCGCAGGCGGGCGCCTTCGACGTGGCGCGTGGTGCCCGGCCGGTCAGCCACTTCGCCGAAGGTGGTGTCGCGTGTCAGCGTGCGCAGCAGCGACGTCTTGCCGGTATTGGTGTGGCCAACGAGCGCGATCTTGATCAGTTCAGCCATGGCCGGTCTCCAGCCAGGTCAGCGGCGCAACGGGCGCCAGCAGGATGGCGTCGGCCGGCAGGCCCAGCGCCAGCAGACGGTCGCGCCAAAGCTCGGCGCGGGTTTCGGTGCCAGCCCCGGCGGGGGCGTGGGCGCCGGCTTGCGGCAGGATCAGCCAGACCCGCGTCTGCGCCGCGTGCGCGGACAGGTCGGCGATCAGGGATAGCGTGCCGCGATCCGGCGTCTGGCGCGCATCGCACGCGATCAAAAGGCGCGCGGCGGCCGATTGCGCCAACGCGTCCAGCACGCGGTTGCGTTCCTCGCGCGTGTCCAGGTTGCCGGCCTGCCGGATGCCGTCGGGCAGGTTCGCGGGCGGCCACGGCAGATCCGCGGGCAGTTCCAGCGCCAGCAGCACCGGCTGCCCGCCCAGGCCGTCCAGCGCCGGCGCCCGCACGCGGGGTTCGTGCAGGGGATCGACGGGCCGGTCGATGCCGGTGGACAGCGCGGGCGGCTCAAGCCGGTCGCGCAGCGTGGAGAAACCGGCCAGCGCGGGGTCGATGCGCACGCGGCGCAAGGCGCGCAGCGTGGCCGCCACGCACAGCCCGCCGGCAATCAAGCGCGGCACGATGCCGTAGACCACGAGGACGCCGATCAGCCAGAGCGACCACTGCGCCTGCGCGCTGGCCGGCAGGACTTGCGTGCCGTCGCTGGCGCGTATGGTCGCGGCGTCGGGCATCGGAAAGCCCAGATGCGCCGGCAGCCAGCCGATGGCCTGCGTCAGCCACACGAACGACTCGGGCGCGAGCAGCGTGGTGGCCCAGACGAACCGGTAGCTGGCGGTGGACAGCACCACCAGCAGCGTCGCCAGCGCGGCGCATAGCGCCGTCAGCCACAACAGATGGCTGATGCTGCCGAACAGGCCGCGCAACGCGCCCGCGCGCGTCAGCAGGTTCAGGAAGGCCTGTGGCACCAGCGCGCCGTCGGGGCCGCGCGCGAGCTTGCGCGTGGCCCACAGCCAGAGGCGGCCCAGGCCGGTGACGGCGGCGGGCCGCAGCAGAAAGCTCGCCAGCCACAGCAGAAAGGTGAGCGCGTGCAGCCCCAGAAGCGCGCCCAGCGCCCACAGCACGTTCACGGCCCGCGTGCCGTCGCCCAGCGCGCCCAGGGCGGCGGCCGCGCCGGAGAGCACGGCCAAGAAGAACAGGACGGCCAGCATGGCCACGGCGCTGCGGCGCCAGCCATCGACAAGGGGAATCAGGTTTTCGCGGTGCGCCAGCAGCGCGGCGCGGGCAAGGATGCGCGCCGGCAGGCCGGCATCGAGCTGACGCACCTGGCGCACCGCCTGCGCGTCCTCGAGCGGTCCCCAGTGCGCCTCACGCAATCGGATCAGCTCGGCCAGCCAGTGCGCGCGCAAGGGGCGCTGAACGGCGCTGTCGATGAGGGGGGAAGTATCGCGAGAGGTCGGGGACGGCATCGCGTCGGTGCAGGCGGGAGAAGGCCGGCAAAGGCCAAGTGAAGCCGCGAGGGCGATGCGCCATTGTAGACCGCGTGTTGCGGCCGGCGGCATCCCGGATGGTCGGGGTCAGTGGCTGGCGCGCGCGCTGCGATACTGGCCCGGCGTGACGCCGATGGCATCGCGAAAGACACGGGCAAGGTGGCTGGCGCTGCCAAAGCCGCTGGCTTGCGCAATGGCCGCCAGGTCGCCTTTGCCGGCCGCCAGCAGGCTGCGCGCGCGGGCCAGGCGCCTGCCGCGCACCCAGGCATGCGGCGGCTCGCCGAACGAGGCATGGAACATGCGGGCAAAGTGATACGTGGACAGCGCGGCGACGCCAGCCAGTTCGTCCAGCGTCAGGGCATCGGCCAGATGCGCGTCCACATAGTCCATTACGCGGCGGCGCACGCCGGGCGCCAGGCCGCCGCGGACCGGTTGCGGGGTCTTGCGCGTGACACCCTGCGTCAGCAGGTGGTGCAGCACGGTCTCGGCGGCGCTGCTGGCGGCCAGCCGGTCGGCGGGCTGGTTCCAGTCCGTGCCCAGGAGTCGGCGGCAGACGTCGATCAGCGAGTCGTCCTGGATGTAGGTGCGGTCGCGCAGTTCCAGCGTCCGCGGTTCGCAGTCCAGCCGCATGACGGCTTCGCGGGCCAGCCGCTGCGGGGCGATGTACAGGTGCAGGAAATGCACGTTGTCGTTCATGCTCCAGCGGGAATGGTGCTCGGCGGGCAGCACGCAGAATTTGCCCGCGCCGCCATGCAGCGAGTCCTGGCCCACGCGAAACGACCGGTCTCCGCCCCGCAGGTATAGCGACAGCGTGTGATGGCCGGGCGTTTCGTAGCCCAGCGTTTCGCGGGCGGTGCGCGACCACTGCGAGATCGCCATGCCCTCGCCCAGCGACGCGGCGCGCTCAAGCGTCGCGGTCGAACGCGACAGCGTGCGGAAAACAGAGAAATCGGCCGGAGCCGTAGCGGGGGTGCCCATGGAAAGGAATGCTACTCCCGTCCACGGGCGCTTGACGCGCCCGATTCGGACAAAAGCGCAAGAACCGGCAATCGCGGCGTGGCATCGCGGCGCACACTGGATGCCCGGCGATCAAACATGGCCGCCGATGTCCGTATCAGCACTTCGCGTGGCCTGCCGCGCCCGTCGTATCATGAATCTTTCGCTGTATCTGCTCACCGTCCTGATCTGGGGCTCCACCTGGATCGCCATCAAGCTGCAGCTTGGCGTGGTGGCCATCCCGGTGTCGATCTTCTACCGCTTCGCGCTGGCGGGCCTGCTGCTGTTCGTGGCGCTGCTTGTCCTGCGCAAACTGCAAAAGCTGGACCGGCGGGGTCATTGGCTGTGCGTGGGTCAGGGCCTGTGCCTGTTCTGCCTGAACTTCCTGTGCTTCTATTCGGCCACGCAGTGGATTCCCAGCGGCCTGGTATCGGTGGTGTTCTCGGCCGCCACGCTGTGGAACGCGCTCAATGCGCGGCTCTGGTTCGGCACCCGCATCGCGCCGCGCATCATGGCGGCGGGCGCGCTGGGGTTTTGCGGCCTGGTGCTGCTTTTCTGGCCGGAACTGGCAAGCCAGCAGGCCAGCCACGAGACGCTGCTGGGCCTGGGCTTTGCGCTGCTCGGCACCCTGTGCTTTTCCACGGGCAACATGCTGTCGTCCCTGCAGCAGCGCGCGGGCATCCGGCCGCTGACCGGCAACGCCTACAGCATGCTTTACGGGGCGGGCATCCTGCTGGCCGGCTGCCTGGCCGCAGGCGTGCCGTTCAGCTTCTATTCGTCGCCCGCTTATGTGGGCGCGTTGCTGTATCTGGCCGTGGTGGGTTCCGTGGTGGGCTTTACCGCGTATCTGACGCTGGTCGGCCGCATGGGGCCCGCACGGGCCGCCTATTGCACGGTGCTGTTTCCGGTCGTGGCGCTAAGCATATCGACGGTGGTCGAAGGCTACCGCTGGACACCTTATGCCATCGCCGGCCTTGCGCTGGTGATGCTGGGCAACCTGCTCGTCTTCACGAAATGGTCGCCGTTTTCCAAGCGCCCGGCGCTGGCCGGCCGCGCCTGAGCCCATTGCCGGGCTAGGCCGCCAGCTTGCGCAAGGCCTGCAGCAGGCGATCGATTTCATCGCCGTTCGTCAGATAGCTCACGGACGCGCGGGCGATCCGGTCCAGGCCACGGGCCTGCATGTCCAGCGGCGTGTACGGCACGCCGTTGCTGCCGATGGTGATGCCCTGCGCGGCCAGCGCGCGCTGAACGTCGGCGGCGTCCTGTCCGGCCAGGTTGAAGGCGACCAGCCCGGATTGCTCGCGCCCCTGGTCCAGCACCGATACGCCGGGAATGGCCGCCAGTTCGGCGCGTAGCGTCTGGGCGGTGGCATCGATGGTGGCGCGGATCGTGTCCAGGCCCAGATCCAGCGCTTCGCGCAGGGCATTGGCCAGGCCGCAACGCAGCGCCAATGAATTCTCGGCGGATTCCAGGCGCGCGGCATCGGCGCGCAGCACGGGTTCCCCGTCCACGCCCAGCGGCGCGGAATGCGTGTCCACGAAGGCGGGCGTGAGCCGATCCAGGAATTCGCGCCGCATGTACAGCAGCCCGGTGCCGCGCGGTCCGCGCAAGGCCTTGCGGCCTGCGCCGCTCAGCACGTCGCAACCAACTTGCCGCACGTCGATGGGAATCTGACCCACGGCCTGGGCGCCGTCCACGAAATAGGGAATATCGTGCTTGCGCGCCACGCGCCCGATCGCGGCGGCCGGATTGATGAGGCCGCCGTTGGCGGGTAGCCACGTCAGCGCAATGAGCCGCACCCTGTCGTCCAGCATGGCTTCCAGCGCCTGCGGGTCCACGCAGCCGCTGTCGTCCGAGGGGATGGTCTCCAGCGTGGCGCCCGCGCGCTGCGCGATCAGCCGCATGGCCGCCAGGTTGCCGCCCCATTCGTGACGGCCCACCAGGATGCGGTCGCCGGGCCGCCAGGCCGGCAGCGCCGCAAAGGCGGCGCCCCAGCCCGGCGAGTTGCCGCCGGTCAACGCGATCTCCTCGACCTGCGCGTTCAACAGCTGTGCGGCCAGCGTGCGGGCCGCTTCGGTCAGGTCGCGCGCCGCCACGCCCGCTTCCATCGGACCCTGCGCCGCTTCACGCTTCAGATGCGCGTGAATGGCCTGGATCGAGGCCGTGGACGGCAAGGATGCGCCGGCGTGATTGAAATGCACCGAGCTTTGCGTGCCGGGCGCGTGGGCGCGCAGCGCCTGGATGGCGCTTGGGGTCAGGGGGGCGGTCATGGCGGTTCCTGTCGGGTGGGGCGTATCAGGCCGGGGTCAGCGCGATGACGGCCTCGACTTCCACCGACACGCCTTGCGGCAGGGCGGCCACGCCGACGGCGCTGCGCGCATGGCGTCCGGCGTCGCCGAACACGTCGACCATCAGGTCCGACGCGCCGTTGGCGATGACGCTTTGGCGATTGAAGTCCGGGGCGCTGGCGACGAACACGCCCAGCTTCACGACACGTGCCACGCGGTCCAGACGGTCGCCCGTGGCGGCAGCGATCTGCGCCAGGATGCCCAGGGCGCTGGCGCGCGCAGCCTGAACGCCGTCGGCGTCGGACACCTGGTGGCCCAATTGGCCCAGATACGCGGCCTTGCCATCCTTGCGGGAGATCTGGCCCGAGATGTAGAGCAGGTTGCCCTCCTGGACAAACGGCACATAGTTCGCGGCCGGGGCGGAGGCGGGATCCAGGGTCAGGCCAAGCTCGGCAACGCGGGCGGAAATGCTGCGGGTCATATCGAATCACCTATGAAAAAAGGGAAAGCGCGTCTTGACGCTTCCCCGATGCTATCGGCCGCGGCGTGGCCTGACCAATCAATTCTTGCGAAGTAGGTATGAGTAAAACTAATGTGTGTGCGCCAGCCAGTCGTGCAGCGCCTGGACCGGCGCGCTCAATGGCCCGCGCGGCGTGACGAACCACCAGCCGATGCGCGGGTCTTGCAGCACCGCACCCGGCAGGGCTTGCACCAGCGCGCCGCTGGCCAGGTGAGAGGAGATCAGCCGCTCGCGGCCCATCGCCAGGCCCTGGCCGGCCAGCGCGGCTTCGACGACGATGTTGTAGTCGTGCAGACGCACCGTGCGGGCCGCGCCCAGATCGAATCCGAACGCGTGCGCCCAGGCGTCCCATTCGAACTGGTGCCGCGCGTGAGAGACCAGTAGCGGAAGACGCAGCAGATCGGCGGGCGTCTTCGGCCGCTTCCTGCCCGCGACCAGCGCGGGCGCGCATACGACGGACAGGCGTTCGGTCATCAGCAACGTGCTGCGCACGCCGGGCCAGCCGCCACGGCCATAACGGATCGCGGCGTCGACCTCTCCGCCCGCCACATCGGCCAGCGCGATGTCGGGTTGCAGTTGCAGATCGATGTGAGGATGCGCGGCCGCAAAGGCGGGCAGGCGCGTCGCCAGCCAGCGCGTGGCGAACGACGCCAGCAATCCGATCCGCAGGGTGTAGCGCGCCGGCTCGGGCCCGCGCAATGCGTCGGTGCCTTGGCGCAGCAGTTCAAACGCCGCATGCACGCTGCGGAAATAGTTCTGGCCCGCTTCGGTCAGCGCCACGGCGCGCGTGCGCCGTTCGAAGAGCGCGACGCCCAGTTCTTTTTCCAGGCGCTGGATGTGATGGCTGATGGCGCTTTGCGTGACAAACAGATCTTCCGCGGCTTGCGAAAAGCTCAGCCGCCGCGCCGCCGCTTCGAAGGCGCGCAGGGAAACCAGGGGCGGCAGGGATCGCGATGAACGCATCGGTGTGCAGGGCGGGAAGGTGCGGACCCGGGCCATGCTACGCGATGCGCACGGCTTGGCAACCTGGGCGTCGACAACCCGGGCCCGGACGGCAGCTTCGTGCGCCAATGCAAAAAGCCCGCAAACACGTTGCGGGCTTTTTTAAGGGTACTGCGGTACTGCAAATTCTTGGCTCCCCGAGCTGGGCTCGAACCAGCGACCTGCGGATTAACAGTCCGTCGCTCTACCGACTGAGCTATCGGGGAACAGGTAGAGGGGGCGAATTATGCACAAAAAATCGGAAGAATGCAAAGCGAGGCGGAAAATTGCGGTTTTGGCCAGTGAGGCCGGCCCTGTTTTTCAAGCTTGCCGTCATCCTGATCCCGTATCATGGCCGCCAGAAGAAGGAAGGCTCGCAACCTCTCTCGTCATTTCTGGGTTCACGTCATGTCTTCGTTCGACATTCAATTGCTGCTCACCGCCCTGGTGAGCGTTCTGGTCCTGGTCGCGCTGATCGTCTCGCGTCTGCGCATGCACCCGCTGCTGGCGCTCCTGATCGTATCCATCGGCGTCGGCTTTGCAACGGGCATGGCCCCGGGCGCCATCGTCAAGAGCCTGACCGATGGCGCCGGCAAGACGCTGGGCGCCGTGGGCGTGGTGATCGCGCTGGGCGCCATGCTGGGCAAGATCCTCGCGGATTCGGGCACCACCGAACGCCTGGCCAACGCGATCCTGCGCCATACCTCTCCCCGCCTGATTCCGTGGGCGATGACGCTGGTGGCGTTCGTCATTGGCATCCCCATGTTCTTCGAAGTGGGCCTGGTGGTGATGCTGCCGCTGATCTTCAGCGTGGCGCGCAAGCTGGAAAGCCAGGCGCGTTTCAAAGGCTCGGCCTATGTCTACGTGGGCGTGCCGGTGATTTCCGCGCTGGCAGCCATGCACGGCATGGTGCCCCCGCATCCCGGCCCGCTGACCGCCATTGCCACGCTCAAGACCACGGTGGGCCCCACGATGATCTACGGCTTCATCGCGGCGCTGCCGGCCATGATCTTCGGCGGGCCGCTCTATGGCGCGTTCATCGCCCCGCGCATGACGACGCGGCCGGACGAGGCCCTGCTCGAACAGTTCACGGCGTCCGCCGACAGCCCTGGCGGCAATAACGCGCCTAGCGTCGGACTGGGCGTGCTGGCGGCGTTGCTGCCCGCCCTGCTGATGCTGGTTCACGCCGTGGCCGAAATGCTGCTGCCCAAGGACTCGAGCGTGACGCACGTTGCCGCGTTCCTCGGCAACCCCGTCGTCGCGATGCTGCTGGGCGTGCTGTTTGCGGCCGTGATGCTGGTCTTCCTGCGCGGCGGCGACGCGGAGAAGCTGCGTGGCGCGCTGGGCCAGAGCTTGAAGCCCATCGCCGGCATCATGCTCATCATCGCCGGCGGCGGCGCCTTCCAGCAGGTCCTGACGAACGCCAAGGTCGGCGACGCCATCGTCCACCTGACCCACCAGTTCGCTTTCCCGCCGCTGATCCTGGGCTGGCTGATCGCCATGCTGCTATCGGTCTCCACCGGCTCGGCCACGGTCGGCATCGTCGGCGCCGCGGGTTTGCTGGCGCCACTGGCTGGCGCGGACCCCACGCTGAATTTGCCGCTGCTGGCCCTATCCATCGGCTGCGGTTCGCTGTTCTTCAACTACGCGAATCACGCCGGATTCTGGATGGTGAAGGAATCGTTCGGCATGACCATGGGCGAAGCCACGAAGACGATTTCCGTCGTGCAGTCGATCGTGTCGGTGGTGGGGTTGGTGATGGTGCTGCTGTTTAATATGTTGCCGGCGCTGGGGTGATGCGGGTGGGGGCGGATGCGCGTGCCCCAGGCGACTCAGCGCTTGGACGCCGGCTCGCAGGGTGGGCTCGGTTCGGTAAAACGATCAAAAAACCCGTGGCGTGTCACCGTTCGCTCAATCTTTGCGCCAGGTCCGATACAAACGTCGATTCGTCGGAATGGCTTGGTGATTTCCAGCGAATCTGTGCTTTCACTGGGAAATGTCAGGAGTAGCCACATGTCGGGCTCCGGAAACATTGCCGTGTAGTGAGCGGACGTCTCGCCCGGGCTCATCCCGAATTTCGCGGTGTTGTGGTTGTCGTTAAAGAAGACGCCAATTTTATCCGTCGCGCGCTCGGAATAATGCAAGAGCACAATGGGCGAGAACGTGCCCCATAAGGCTATGGAACACCAAAGCGCAGCTAGCAACGCAACGATGATTCCGAAGAATTTCAACACGCAGCCCATTATTTCCTCTTGCGCCCGCATTTGTGGTTAGCTTTGGCTTGGTGCCGAGCATTCCCCCAAGGTAACGGTACGGCTTCAACTGCTTGCAGGAGAGTCGAAGTCGTCAGTTCGTGGGGTTTGGCCTGGCGATAAAGATTGCAGCCCAGCTTGATGGAAATATGATCTGGCACATCGTCAGCACTGGCGGGCCAGGCACCGTTTTCGGGATGGTGCTGCATGGTCGGCCATCGCTTCTTCAGCACGGCAGTGTAGGCATCCAACAGCGCTTGTGCCATGCCCGCCGAATTGATGAGCTCGCCGGTACCAAAGCCGAGCGCGACGCCAACGTATCCATAATGGATGTTTGACCAGATGTCATAGTAGTAGTCGAAGTCGCCATACTTCTGCCAGCCTTCGTTCAGGCTTGAACCCAGCATGCGTTGCAAGGCAGGCTTGTGATCCCAGGGGCGATTCGGACCGATGATTTCAGCGAATGACGTGTACGCCCATAGCTTCGCTTCCGTCATTTTCTCCAGGTAGGTTTTCCGTCCTGACAGCTTCGTATACCAGGGAGCGCTCTCCCAGTCCTTCAAGTACGTTTTTGCGTCGTAGTGGTTGGCTTCATGTATCTGCCTGCCGCGAACGGAGAACGGATTGGTCTTCATCTCACGGACGATGTATTCGGCCAGCGGTATTGCCGTATCGGGGTGATCGCAGTCGGCCTGGCGAGTGTTCGAGAAGCCCTGCTCGTTCGGCGAGATCTGCTGTGTCAGGAATCTTTTTTCAGATGCGCCGCCATTGTTTGAGGCCTTGACGATGTTCCCCAGACCGACGTCTACAACCGCAATAGCTTGACTCGCGATCAGCGAAGCGCCACATGACGTTTTCATGCCGTCGACTGCAACGAAGCTATCGTCGATAGCGAAAGTGGCGACACCTTCGGCGATAGGAAAAGCGCCCTCGCAGCGAGGGCAAGTCACCATGTGCCCCATTCCCGCAGCGGCACGGCCAAGAACGTCATAGGAGGAGAACCCCTCCGTCACCGTCCCTCCATGCGTGGTCTTGTCGCCTACACGAACAATCGGGCGGCCTGTCATCTTTCGTCCTTGCGGATTGGCGGTGCGCGTACGACAACATTTCCTAGAACACCCAACAATCAGAAGAACCTGAAAAGTGCATCAAGGGCGCGGATGCTGGATATGTGTAGGGGCGCGTGTGCGGGAAGGTAGTCACGGCCTCGCCATCGACGCGATTGCCTGGCGTATCAAAGAGGCGGAACCACAGGGAATCGCCTCTTGTTTCTTGTCGGTGAAAGGAATCGAACCCTCGACCTTCTCATTACAAGATCGCTACGCACCTTTTATCGAAGATGCTCAGATTGCTCCAAACCGAGCACTGACGAGGCTTAGCTGATTGCGCGTGCTCGGCAGCTTGTTCTCGTTCTGGAAGTTAATCGCGGGTTTTGCCCGCCGGTCGCCACGCGGGAATTCGCCTAACAGGCCTATGACGCTGGGCGCGCACCGCTCGCCAAATGAGCATTTTTCTACGTGTTTATGCCAAGGCAGTTTGCTGCCGCTCAAGGAGATGTGCCCCATTTTTGCCGTCGACCATTCGTCCGGTCGTACTTTCCCGACATTCTCCTCATTGAAGTAAGCATATGTTAAAAAGCCTCTTTGCAAGGAGCGAACGTGCGGAAATCGTTCTTAGTAGGGGTTTTTTCGATGTTGCTCGCGGGCTGCTCTTCCGTGGCGGTCAGCCCCGAGTCTGGAAAGCCAGTACCTTTGGCTAACATCGTCGACAAGGATTTGCTTATCGGCGGAGCTAGCAAAGGTCAGGTCATAGTTGCCCGGGACGACGCCTTCGTTGGTGGAGGGGTCGACACACGGGTCTACGTGGACGGCAAACGAATCGCGAACGTGCCAAACGCCACCGTCCTGCGCTTCTATCTTCCTGCTGGAGAGCACAAGGTCGGTGTGCAGATTTACGGATTGAATAACTCGGAAGTGCCGGTTCGTTACGAGAAAATCAATGTCGCCGCGGCTGGGGTATATCGCTATCGCCTGATCTTTAACGGTGCAACTTGGGAGTTGATGAGCCTCGACTAACGGCAATGAAGTAAGCCGATGGTTAACCTCCCCCAACCTTGCCGCAGCGTTTCCTAGTTTTCCAGGTCGGTGATGGCGAGCAGTGTGTCGGCCTCCCATATCAACCCAGCCGGTAGCAGATGACCCACACCGGTAAGGCTCGGATGTTCCTGCCGTGCGCTTGGTCCGGCGCACCCTCCGGCATACTGCCGTCACGCGCTTGGTGCAGGCAGGCGTCGATCTGCCCACCGTGCAGCGTGTGAGTGGTCATAAGACCCCTAACCATGGTGGGCTTGTTATGCCCGCAAGGCGGCGAGTACATCCAGGCCGTGATGTGCACGCTGGAGGACCGGGTCTCCGAGACGATTACACCCAAACTACACAAATGAAAAAGGCCGATCCACAAGGAATCGGCCTTTTGCTGGGGTATTTCTCTGGTGCCGGTGAAAGGAATCGAACCCTCGACCTTCTCATTACAAGTGAGCTGCTCTACCAACTGAGCTACACCGGCGATGCGTGCCGGGGCACGCGCAGGGACTGCATTGTAATGAAAAAAATGCAGCCCCTCTCGTGGGGTCGTTATTTGACGATGGTCAGGCGCGGGCGCTTGGGTTCGTCGTCGTCGCCGTCGTCGTCGCCAGGGGCGGGATTGGCGTCAGAGCCTTCCGGGGCGGCAGGGGCCGGCGAGGCGCTCTGGGCGCCGGCTTCGGGCGGCTCGTAGGGCTGGACCTCGAAGCCCATGCCGGCGCCGGTTTCGCGCGCATAGATGGCGCTGACGGCGCCCACGGGAACGTAGACGTTTTCGGTCACGCCGCTGAAGCGGGCCTGGAATTCGATGAATTCGTTGCCCAGCACCAGACGGTTGGTGGCCAGCGTGCCCACGTTCAGCGTGATCTGGCCGTCGCGCACGTGGGCGACGGGCACCATGGTGTGCTCGTCGACCTGCACGGTGATGTACGGCGTGTAGCCGTTATCGGTGCACCATTCGTGCAGTGCGCGGATCAGATACGGTTTGGTCGAAGTTTCACCCATTACACAACCAGCCTTAGCGACGCATCACTTTTTCCGAAGGCGTCAGCGCTTCGATGTAGGCCGGGCGCGAGAAGATGCGTTCGGCGTACTTTTGCAGCGGAGCCGCATTCTTGGGCAGTTCGATGCCGTAGTGGTCCAGGCGCCAGAGCAGCGGTGCGACGGCCACGTCGAGCATGGAGAATTCCTCGCCCAGCATGTACTTATTCTTGAGCAGCATCGGGGCCAGCTGGGCCAGGCGATCGCGGATGTTCTGGCGAGCGTTGGCGAGCTTCTTTTCGTCGGGCTTGGCGCTGCGGTCTTCCAGCGTCGAGACGTGAACGAAGAGTTCCTTCTCGAAGTTGTAGAGGAACAGACGCGTGCGGGCGCGCATGACCGGGTCGGCGGGCATGAGCTGCGGGTGCGGGAAGCGCTCGTCGATGTACTCGTTGATGATGTTCGACTCGTACAGAACCAGGTCGCGTTCGACCAGAATGGGCACTTGACCGTACGGGTTCATCACCGAGATGTCTTCGGGCTTGTTGTACAGGTCGATGTCGCGGATCTCGAAATCCATACCCTTTTCGAACAACACGAAGCGGCAGCGTTGCGAAAACGGACACGTGGTTCCGGAATAGAGCACCATCATGGCGGTAAGTCCTTTATTGAAAAACGAAAGGCCAGCGCCTAAATCTAGCAGGCGCTGGCCCCAATTGCCAGGCAGGATAGGCGTACGGCCCTATCCGCCTCTTCCGTCCCCGATAGACGGGGTGGCTGGGGAACCTGGCGGGGCGTTACGGTTAGCGCACGTGTTTCCAGTACGAGGCATTCAGGCGCCACGTAACAAAGAAGAACAGGAGCAGGAACAACATGACGCCGACGCCGATGCGGACACGCAGTGTCTGGACGGGCTCGGCCATCCAGGACATGAATGCGGTCAGATCAGCGACGTCGTTGTCGTATGTTGCGGTTTGGGCCGGGTTGGCGGCCTTGAATTTGGCATCGAAAGTGGCATGGCCATGGTGATTGGCTAACGGCTCGGCCTTCACCGTGGCAAAACCCTGTGCATCGTACACCGTTGTGACGCGTTCCCAGGATTTGGGGGCGCCGTCCTTGCCTTCGACCTCGTGGACCGCGACCGTGGTCAGCTCGCGCGGACCCTGTTCCTGCCAGAGGGCATGCGGCATGCCGACCGACGGGAAGACCAGGTTGTTCCAGCCCGTGGCGCGCGACGTGTCGCGGTAGAACGTGCGCAGGTAGGTGTACAGATAGTCGGATCCCGAGGGCCCGGCGTTCACGGATTTGGCGCGGGCGATCACGGACAAGTCCGGGGGCGTCGTGCCAAACCAGGCCTTGGCGTCCTTCGGCGTCATGGCGACGTGCATCATGTCGCCAATCTTTTCGCCGGTGAACAGCAGGCTTGTCTTGATCTGTTCGTCGGTCAGGCCGATGTCCCGGAGCTTGTTGTAGCGCATCGAGGATGCGCTATGACAGTTCAGGCAGTAGTTGACGAACAGCTTGGCGCCGTTTTGCAGCGACGCCATGTCGTTGACGCGGTAAGGCGCCTTGTCCAGCGGATAGCCGCCTCCGGCGGCAAAGGTAGCGGTACACGTGAGCATCAAGGCCACGGCACCAATCAGCTTCTTGATCATGGTTAGTCCGTTATTCTCGTTGGCTCAGTGGGCGTGGAACGTGACGCGGTCGGGCACTTGCTTGAAGGTGCCCAGGCGGCTCCATACCGGCATCAGGAAGAAGAAGGCCAGGTACAGCAGCGTGCCGATCTGCGACGTCAGGTTCAACGGCGGACTGGGCGGCTGCGTACCGATGTAGCCAAGCACCAGGAAGTTGACCATGAAGATGCCGTAGATCCACTTGTGCCACGTGGGGCGGTAGCGGATGGACTTGACCGGCGAATGATCCAGCCAGGGCAGGAAGAACAGGATGACGACCGTGCCGCCCATGGCGACCACACCCCAGAACTTGGCGTCGATGACGCGCAGCAGCACGGCGACGACGATCAGGATGCCGGGGACGGCGATGCGCATGAAGCCCTTCAGGTTGCTCTTGGCAAACAGCACGATGGCGCCCAGCACCGACGCGCCCGCCAGCACCCACGTGAATTCATCGGTGGTGGCGCGGAGCATCGAGTAGAACGGCGTGAAGTACCAGACCGGCGCAATGTGCGGAGGCGTCTTCAGCGAGTCAGCGGGAATGAAGTTGTTGAACTCGAGGAAGTACCCGCCCATTTCCGGGGCGAAGAACACGATGGCTGCGAACACCAGCAGGAAGCCCGCCACGCCCACCAGGTCATGCACCGAGTAGAACGGATGGAACGGGATGCCGTCTTTCGGGCGACCGTACTTGTCCTTCGGGCCCTGCTTGATCTCGACGCCGTCCGGGTTGTTGGAGCCGACTTCGTGCAGCGCCACCAGGTGCGCGGCAACCAGGCCGATCAGCACCAGCGGAATGGCGATGACGTGGAAGGCGAAGAAGCGGTTCAGCGTGGCGTCGGAGACGACGTAGTCGCCGCGGATCCAGATCGACAGTTCAGGGCCGATGAACGGGATGGCCGCGAACAGGTTCACGATCACCTGGGCGCCCCAGTACGACATCTGGCCCCAGGGCAGCAGGTAGCCGAAGAACGCTTCGGCCATCAGACAGAGGAAGATCGCGACGCCGAAGATCCACACCAGTTCGCGGGGCTTGCGGTAGGAACCGTAGAGCAGGCCGCGCAGCATGTGCAGGTAAACCACGACGAAGAACATCGAGGCGCCGGTCGAGTGCATGTAGCGCACCAGCCAGCCCCACGGGACCTCGCGCATGATGTATTCGACGGACTGGAACGCGCGCTCGGCGTCCGGCTTGTAGTGCATGACCAGGAAGATGCCGGTCACGATCTGCAGCACCAGCACCAGAAGCGCCAGCGAGCCAAAGAAATACCAGAAGTTGAAATTCTTGGGTGCGTAATACTCGGACAGATGGGCTTTCCAGGTGGAGGTCACCGGGAAGCGCCGGTCCAGCCAGCCCAACAGGCCTGTCGTCTCGACGGTTTTCTCGCCAGCCATGTAACGGCTCCTTCTCTAATACGTGGCGTATTGTTTTACTTACGTAGATCGGGAAAAAAGCGCGACGCGAGCGTCAGGCCTTGTTGTCTTCATCGACGCCCACGATGATGCGGGTGTCGCTGAGGTACTGGTACGGCGGAACTTCGAGATTATCGGGGGCAGGCTTGTTCTTGAAGACCCGGCCAGCCAGGTCGAACGTGGAGCCGTGGCAGGGACAGAGGAATCCGCCTTGCCAATCCGCGCCCAGACCGCCGCCGCCACCCGTTTCGAAGTGCGCGGTAGGCGAGCAGCCCAGGTGCGTGCAGATGCCGACGCAGACGAAGAGCTCGGGCTTGCGCGAGCGGGCTTCGTTTTCGGCATAGGGAGGAGTGAAGCCGGGCCGCTTGGATTGCGGATCGGCGAGCTGGGAATCCAGCCCTTTCAGACCGGCGAGTTGCTCGGGCGAGCGGTGGATGATCCACACCGGTTTGCCGCGCCATTCGACCGTTTTCATGGCGCCGACGGGAAGGTCGCCGACATCCACCTCAACGGGCGCCCCGGCCGCACGGGCTTTTTCAGAGGGAGAAAACGTGCTCACAAGCGGCACTGCCGTTGCGACACCTGCTACGCCACCCACAGCACAGGCGGTGGTAACCCAGAAACGTCGCGAAGGATCAGGTGGCAGGTTGGGATCAACCGCACCGTCATCGTCATGCACCAGCGTATCCTGACTCATCTTCCTATCCTTGTTGATGCGCCCGCTCAACGAGTAGCATCACTTCTGCGGCATCGGGTTCGCGGGAATATGTAACAACATAGCAACCGCGTATTATAGGCCAGCCTACCCCAGGCGTATCACGAATGGAGCGGATTTATGAGCAAATCGACTGGTTTCGTCAAAGAGTTTCGAGATTTCGCGGTCAAGGGCAACGCGGTCGATCTGGCCGTCGGTGTCATTATCGGCGCGGCCTTCGGCAGGATCGTCGACTCGCTGGTGCGGGACATCATCATGCCGCTCGTCAATTTCATCCTGGGCGGATCGGTCGATTTCTCGAATAAGTTCCTGGTACTGTCCATGCCCGATGGGTATGCCGGGCCGATGAACTACGCGGACCTGACCAAGGCGGGCGCCATCGTCTTCGCGTGGGGCAACTTCCTCACCATCGTCATCAATTTCGTTCTGCTGG
Source organism: Achromobacter sp. JD417 (assembly GCF_041879325.1). NCBI lineage: Bacteria > Pseudomonadati > Pseudomonadota > Betaproteobacteria > Burkholderiales > Alcaligenaceae > Achromobacter > Achromobacter sp. JD417. The sequence goes on from NZ_CP087159.1 coordinate 178,834, forward strand.
CGTTCGTGATCTTCTGGATGGTCAAGGCCATCTACAAGGCCCGCAACAAGCAGGAGGAAGCGCCGGCGCCGGCCAAGACGCCGGAAGACGTGGCCCTGCTGCGCGAGATTCGCGACCTGCTCAAGCGCCCGTAAATGAAAAAGCGTCCTTGAACGGACGCTTTTTTGATTTGAAGGGGCGGTGGGGTCAGGCAGGATTGTCGATATCCACGAATTCGACCTTGACGCCGAAGCGCTCGGCCACGGCCTGCCCCAGCGCCTGCACGCCGTAACGCTCGGTGGCGTGGTGGCCGGCCGCGATGAAGCCGACCCCGGTTTCGCGCGCCAGGTGCACCGTGGATTCCGAGACTTCGCCGGTGATGTAGACGCTTGCGCCCGCATCCACGGCGTCGGCCATCATGCCCTGGGCGCCGCCCGTGCACCAGGCGATGGTCGCCAGCGGCTGGTCCGGATCGCCCACGACGAGCGGCGGGCGGCCCAGGCGTTGCGCCACGCGCTCGCCCAACTGGCCCAGGGTCTGCAGACCGCTGGCCTCGCCCAGCCAGATCAGCCCGTCCTGGCCGCAGGTCAGAGGCGCGCCATCGTCGCGCCGCGCGGGGGACAGGCCCAGCACACGCGCCAGCTGCGCGTTGTTGCCCAGCGTGGGGTGCGCATCCAGCGGCAGATGGTAGGCGTACAGATTCAGGTCGTTCTTCAGCGTCAGGGCCATGCGGGTGCGACGGGTGCCGATGACGCGGCGGTCTTCGTTGCGCCACATCCAGCCGTGGTGCACCAGCACCGCATCCGCGCCGCGTTCGACGGCGGCGCGCAGCAATGCTTCGCTGGCCGTCACACCGGTGATAATGTGTCCGACCTCGGATCGGCCTTCCACCTGCATCCCGTTGGGACAGTAGTCCTTGAAACGGGCCGCCTGCAGGGTGTCGTCCAGCCAGCTGGCCAGGACGCGGGAGTCCACTTTATTCATTGCTAGTCCTATCAGAAACATGCGCCGATATTGGCTGATCTTTGCTCAGGCCGTCACGGTCTGCCTGGGTATTCTATTCGTGGTGACGACGTTGCGGCCCGACCTGCTGCGGGTGAACGGGCCCGGCGCGGTCCTGCCGGCCACCGCGGCGTCCGCGCGCGCGCCCGCCGGCGACGTGGGCGCGGTGTCGTACGCGGACGGCGTGGCAAAGGCGGCGCCTTCGGTGGTGAACGTTTTCACGACCAAGCACGTGAACGTGCCGTTGATCCCCCTGCCCGATGATCCGGTGCTGCGCCAGCTCTTTGGCCAGATGCCGGGCGCGAGCCGCCGGGAGGCCTCGACCAGCCTGGGCTCGGGCGTGATCGTGAACGCGGACGGCTACGTGTTGACCAACTATCACGTGGTGCAGGCCGCGGACGCTATCGAAGTGGCGCTGCGCGACGGGCGGCGCGACACGGCCAAGGTCGTGGGCGCGGATCCGGACACGGACCTGGCGGTGCTCAAGTTGTCCAACCTGCGCGAGCTGCCCGCCGCGACGCTGGCGTCCGACAAGGGCCTGCGGGTGGGCGACGTGGTGCTGGCGATCGGCAACCCGTTTGGTGTGGGACAGACGACGACGCAGGGCATCGTGTCGGCGCTGGGCCGCAATGGCCTGGGCCTGAATACCTACGAGAACTTCATCCAGACCGACGCGGCGATCAACCCCGGCAACTCGGGCGGCGCGCTGGTGGACGCCTACGGCAACCTGGTGGGCATCAATACCGCCATCTATTCGGAATCTGGCGGGTCGATGGGCATCGGGTTTGCGACGCCGATCGAGATTGCGCGCAAGGTGATGGACGATATCGTCAAGACCGGTTCGGTCAAGCGCGGCTGGCTGGGCGTGGAGCCGCAGGACGTGACGCCGGAACTGGCGCGGGCCTTTGCGTTGCCGCGCGACACGACGGGGGTGATCATCGCCGGCGTCATGCGCGATGGTCCGGGCGCGCGCGGCGGCTTGCGCGTGGGCGACATCGTGCAGTCGGTCAATGGCAAGCGGGTGGCGGAGACGACCAGCCTGCTATCGGAAATTGCGCAGTTGCCGCCCGGCCAGCGGGCCGCACTGGGCATATTGCGCGGCGGCAAGCCCGCGGAGCTGGCGGTGGTGGTGGGTACGCGACCGGGCAAGCCGCGCTAGGCGCATTTACGCGCCGCCGCACGGGCGGCGCCGGGGCTGATGCCGGTGCCGGGCTTGTCGGACAGTTCGCGCACCAGGGCCAGAATCAGCCGCTTGGTGCTGTCGGGTTGCGGCGCAAGCCGCGCGCAGATTTCGGCGCAGTAGCCATCGATGCCATTGGCTGCGGCGTCTGGCAGCCGGGGCGCGGGGTGGGCCCCGGGCGCGGCGGCGGGCACCACGCCATCTGTCAGCCACGGCACGCTGGTGCCCAGGGCGTGCGCCAGGCGCACGAGCGTATTGCGGGCGGGCGAATAGCGGTCTTCGCGGGTAAGGATGCGATGAATGCAGGACTGCGGCACGCCCGACAGGCGTGCAAGCTGGTTCTGGCTATGGATGCCGCGCCACCGCATGAGGGTGCGCAGTCTTTGAGAAAGCGACATGACTGCAATGTAGGACTGCGGTCAGAGGCCGACAAGGTAAAACGGTCCGCTTTTATGCGGACCGTCTTGGTGGCTGTGCGCCCGGGGTCAGTGGCGTTCGGTCAGGGAGTCCGACGCTGCGTCGTCCTCTGACGCGCTTTCCTTGGGTGTGACCATGCGGGCGCAGATCAGGCCGACCTCGTACAGCAGGCAAAGCGGCACCGCCAGCATGAACTGGCTGACCACGTCAGGCGGGGTGACCACGGCCGCGATGATGAAGGCGCCCACGACCACGTAGCCGCGCGCGGACTTCAGCTTGGAGAGCTCGACTACCCCCATCTTGACCAGCAGCACGACGGCCACGGGCACTTCGAACGTGATGCCGAACGCCAGGAACATCGTCATGACGAAGCTGAGATAGGCCTCGATGTCAGGCGCGGGCGTGATGGACTGTGGCGCGAACGTGGCGATGAAGTGGAACACCGTGCGAAACACCACGAAATAGCAAAACGCCATGCCCGCGATGAAGAGAAGCGTGCTGGAAACGATGAGGGGCAAGGCCAGGCGTTTTTCGTGCCGATACAGCCCGGGCGCCACGAAGGCCCAGGCCTGGTAAAGCACCACCGGCAGCGCCAGGATGAACGCGGCCATCATCGTGACCTTGACAGGCACCATGAACGGCGTGATGACGCCTGTGGCGATCATGCGGGTGCCTTGGGGCAGCGAGGCCAACATCGGCGCGGCCAGCACGTCGTAGATGGCCGACGCGCCGGGATAAATGAAGAGCACGATGAACACCGCCACCACGGCGCCGACGGCACGCAGCAGCCGGGTGCGCAACTCGACGAGGTGGGAGATGAAGGTCTCTTGCTGGCCTTCTTCTTGGGTTGCGTCCTGAGTCACGACGAAGTTCCGGTGGGCGAGACGGGCTTGGCGGCAGGCGCGGCGACGTCAGCCGCGGTCGCGCTGGGCGCCGGGGCGGGTTGTTGTTGGGGGGCGGCCGGGCGTGGGTCGGCGTTGGGCACGGGGGCGGGCTCGACGGCAGGCAGGTCCAGGTCCAGATTGTGGTTCTGGCTGGGCGGGGCGATCGTGCGCGCGGGCTCGGCGGGCGTGTCTGCGGCGGGGGTTTGCGTGTCGGCCGATGCTGCCGGTGCGGCCTTGCCGCTGGCTTCGCGGGCGACTTCGTCCAATTCGGCGCGGAACTGCTGCACGGGTTCCTGCAGCGAGGCGCCGGTCTCGTTCAGCGATTGCTGCACGCCCTGGGCCGCGTCTTCCATTTCAGTCTTGAACTTGCGGAGTTCGTCGAGTTCGATTTCGCGCTGGATATCGGACTTGACGTCATTGACGTAACGCTGCGCGCGGCCCAGCAGGTGACCGACGGTGCGGGCAACCTTGGGCAGGCGTTCGGGGCCGATGACGATCAGGGCGACGACGCCGACCACCATCAGTTCAGTGAGGCTGACATCAAACATTCGACGGCCGCTCGGGAATTGAAGCAATAAGGGCCGGCCCGTTCAGGGCTGGCCCGGAGGGAGACTGGCTGACGCTCAGGAGTTGGACTTTTCCTTGGCCTGCACGTCGATGGTGTCGCCGGCAACGCGCTGCTGCGTGACCGGTTCGGCGGGCTTGTCGCTGTTGGCTTCCTTCATGCCGTCCTTGAAACCCTTGACCGCGCCGCCCAGATCGCCGCCGATGTTGCGCAGCTTCTTGGTGCCGAAAATCAGCGCGACGATGACCAGGACGACCAACCAATGCCAAATGCTGAAACTACCCATGATGATTCTCCGAATTACGCAGTGGGGGCCACGCGCCCTTTCCAGGGACGCGAGCCGCCGATGATGTGGAAATGCAGATGCGGGACTTCCTGGCCGCCTTCGACGCCAGAGTTGATCATGATGCGAAATCCGCCATCGGGGCCCGGACGGCAACCGTTTTCGGCGGCAAGCCGCGGCGCCAACGACATCATTCTACCCAACCAATCTGCGTCCTCGCCCGTAATATCCTGCATGGATGTGACATGACGTCGAGGAATCAGCAGTAAATGGACCGGTGCGGCGGGATTGATATCGTGAAATGCAACAAAGTCCTCGTCCTCGTAGACCTTCTTGGACGGGATGTCGCCGGCGGCGATCTTGCAGAAAAGGCAGTTGTCGCTCATGGGTTTGGTTTCCGTGGTCAGTCCTTCGGGCGGCTTGCCTTTTCCACCAGGCCCGACAGGCCTTCGCGGCGTGCCAGCTCGGCCAGCACGTCTTCAGGCCGCAGGTTGAAATGCGTCAGCGCCACCAGGCAGTGGAACCACAAATCGGCGGTTTCGCTGACGATGCGGTCGGGCACGCCATCCTTGGCGGCCATGACCAGTTCCGTGGCTTCTTCCCCGATCTTCTTCAAAAAGGCGTCGGGGCCCTTGGCCAGCAGCTTGGCCGTGTAGGAAGCCTGGGGATCGCCGCCATTTTGCGGGCGGCGCGTTTCCAGCGTGTCTGCGATGCGCGCCAGGATGTCGGCGGCGGTCAGAGTCTGATCGGTCATTTGTAGATGAGTTCCGGGTCTTTGAGCACCGGATCCACCGTGACCCACGACGCATGGTCGGTCTGGCCTTCAAGGCGGCGGAAAAAGCAGCTGGCGCGGCCGGTGTGGCAGGCGATGCCGCCTTGCTGGTGGACCTTCAGGAGGACCACGTCGCCGTCGCAATCCAGGCGCAGTTCATGCAATTCCTGGACATGGCCGGATTCTTCGCCCTTGCGCCACAGACGCTTGCGCGAGCGCGACCAATAGACCGCGCGGCCGGTGGCGGCCGTTTCGGCCAGCGATTCGCGGTTCATCCAGGCGACCATCATGATCTGGCCGTTTTCGGCGTCTTGGGCGATGGCGGGGATCAGGCCGTTTTCGTCGAAGACGACGTCGGCCATCCAGGCAGGTTCGTTGCTCATGTTCAGTCCAATCGTACGGCGATGCCCTGTTCGGCCATGAAGCGCTTGCACTCGCCGACGGTATGCTGGCCAAAATGGAAGATGCTGGCGGCCAGCACCGCGCTGGCGCGGCCGGTGGTGACGCCGTCGGCCAGATGCTGCAGGTTGCCGACACCGCCGGAGGCGATGACGGGCACCGGTACCGCGTCCGAGACGGTGCGGGTCAGTTCCAGGTCGAAGCCGGACTTGGTGCCATCGCGGTCCATGCTGGTGAGCAGGATTTCGCCCGCGCCATAAGCGGCCATGCGGCGCGCCCACGCCACGGCGTCCAGGCCGGTGGCCTTGCGGCCGCCGTGCGTGAAGACTTCCCAGCGCGCCGGTTCGCCGGCCGCGGAAACGCGGCGGGCGTCGATGGCCACGACCACGCATTGCGAGCCGTGGTAGTCCGACGCGGCGCGAACCAGGTCGGGATTGGCCACTGCGGCGCTGTTGATGCTGATCTTGTCGGCGCCGGCGTTCAGCAGACGCTGAATGTCGGACACCTGGCGCACGCCGCCGCCCACCGTCAGCGGAATGAAGACCTGCGAGGCCACCTGCTCGATGATGGGCAGGATCAGGTCGCGGCCGTCGCTGGTGGCGGTGATGTCCAGGAACGTGAGTTCGTCGGCGCCCTGCTCGTTGTAGCGGCGGGCGATCTCGACGGGGTCGCCCGCGTCGAGCAGGTTGACGAAGTTCACGCCCTTGACGACGCGGCCGGCCGTGACGTCAAGGCAGGGAATGATGCGGCGGGTCAGCGCGTTGTGCATGGACGCGCCGGCCCCGGGGGTGCTGCTGGATGTGGTCATTTTGCCAATTCGTCGGCGCGCGCCTGCGCGGCCTGGAAGTCGAGCGTGCCTTCGTAGATGCTGCGGCCCAGGATGGCGCCTTCGACACCCTCTTCCTCGACGGCGCACAGCGCCTCGATGTCCTGGATGCCGGCGATGCCGCCCGAGGCGTACACGGGAATGCGCACGTGCTGGGCCAGGCGTACGGTGGCTTCGACGTTGACGCCCGACAGCATGCCGTCACGGCCGATGTCGGTGTAGATGATGGCTTCGCAGCCGTAGTCTTCGAATTTCTTGGCCAGATCCAGCACGTCGTGGCGGGTCAGCTTGCTCCAGCCATCGGTGGCGATCTTGCCGTCGCGGGCGTCCAGGCCGACGATGATCTGGCCGGGGAAAGCGCCGCAGGCGTCCTGCAGGAAGCCCGGATTCTTGACGGCGGCCGTACCGATGATGACGTAGGAGATGCCGGCGTCGAGGTAGCGCTCGATGGTGTCCAGGTCACGGATGCCCCCGCCGATCTGGACGGGAATGTCGTCGCCGACGGCGTCCAGGATCGCCTTGATGGGCGCTTCGTTCTTGGGCTTGCCGGCGACGGCGCCGTTCAGGTCGACCAGATGCAGGCGGCGGGCGCCCTGGTCAAGCCAGCGGGTGGCCATGGCGGCGGGGTCTTCGGAGAACACCGTTGCATCGTCCAGGTCACCCTGGCGCAGGCGCACGCAACGCCCGTCTTTGAGATCGATGGCGGGGATCAGCAGCATGGTTGGCAGCGAGAAAAAAAATGGGGTTGAACGGGCTGGCGCACGGGGCTCGGGGCCTACGGCTGCCAGTCTACAAAATTGCGATACAGGCGCAAACCGTGCTCGGCGCTCTTTTCGGGGTGGAACTGCACCGCGAAAATGTTAGCTGCCGCCACCGCGCAGGTAAAGGTGACGCCATAATCGGTTTCACCAACCGTCAGGCCCGGATCGGCCGGATCGGCGTAATAACTATGGACGAAATAGAAGTGCGAGTCGTCCGGAATGCCTTCCCAGATCGGGTGAGACCGGGTGTGGCGGACCTTGTTCCAGCCCATGTGCGGCACCTTCAGGCGCTCGGGGCGGGTGTCCGCCAGACCTGCCGCGCCCGTGTCGGCCAGGCAGGCTTCGTCGTCGGCGGGGATCAGGTCGGCAAAGCCGGGGCCGGAAAAGCGGCGCACGACGCCCGGGAACAGGCCCAGGCAGGTGGTGGCGCCTTCTTCGCTGGCGTCGAACAGCATCTGTTCGCCCACGCAGACGCCCAGCAGGGGCTTTTCGCGGGCGGCGCGCACGACGGCGTCGCGCAGTCCGGATTCGTTCAGGGTGCGCATGCAGTCCGCCATCGCGCCCTGGCCCGGAAACACCACGCGGTCGGCGGCGGCGATTTCCTGGGGCTGGTTGCAGATGCGGATGTCGGCGTCAGGCGCGGCGTATTTCAGGGCGCGTGCGACGGAATGGAAATTGCCCATTCCGTAGTCGACGATGGCGATAGTGGTCACTTCTGTCTGCCTGGTGCGGTGCGAAGGGGATGGCTTGCCTGGGTTGCGTACCTTACAGCACGCCCTTGGTGGACGGCACGACGTCGCCCATGCGCGGGTCGACTTCCAGCGCCATGCGCAGCGCGCGGCCACAGGCCTTGAACACGGTTTCCGCCTGATGGTGCGAGTTGAAGCCGCGCAGGTTGTCGATGTGCATCGTGATCAGCGCGTGATTGACCAGGCCCTGGAAGAATTCGCGCGTGAGGTCCACATCGAAGCTGCCGATGTGCGAGCGCGTGAACGGGATGTGATATTCCAGGCCGGGACGGCCGGAGAAGTCCACCACCACGCGCGACAGCGCTTCGTCCAGCGGCACGTACGCGTGACCGTAGCGGCGCAGGCCGGCCTTGGTGCCCGCGGCCTTGGCGATGGCCATGCCCAGCGTGATGCCCACGTCTTCCACCGTGTGATGCGCGTCGATGTGCAGGTCGCCCTCGGCCTTGATGTCCAGGTCGATCAGGCCGTGACGCGCGATCTGGTCCAGCATGTGATCCAGGAAGGGCACGCCCGTGTCGATCGTCTGCTTGCCGGTGCCATCCAGGTTGATGGCCACGCGGATGCGGGTTTCGTTGGTGTTGCGGGTGATTTCTGCGGTACGCATGTTAAGCACTCAAGATCTCTTGCAGGGCGGATAGCAAGGCGGCGTTCTCGGCCGGGGCGCCCACCGAGATGCGCAGGCAGTTGGCCAGCAGCGGGTGGGCATTGGAGAAGTTGCGAATCAATATTTTGCGCGTTTTCAGGGCAAGATGCACGGCGTTGCCGTCGAGCTTGCCGGAAAAGCGGGCCAGAATGAAATTGGCCGCGGAAGGGAATACCCTGACGCCGGGCAATTGCGCCAGCGCCGCGGCCAATGGCTCGCGGTCGGCGCGCAGCCGGGCCGCCTGTTCGTCCAGCACGGCCTTGTGCCGCAGCACGGCCTGCAGCGTGGCCTGCGTCAGCACGTTCAGGTTGTAGGGCGGGCGCACCTTGTTCAGCTCGGCGATCCAGGCCGGATCGCCGGCAAGGTAGCCAAAGCGCAGCCCCGCCAGGCCGATCTTGGACACGGTGCGCATGACGACCACGTTGGGCGCCTCCAGCACGCGCGGCATCCAGGTGTAGTCCGCGAACGGCTGGTAGGCCTCGTCGATCACCACGAGCCCCGGCGCGGCCTGGATGATGGCGTCCACGTCTTCGCGCGACCACAGACCGCCAGTGGGATTGTTGGGCGTGGCCAGGAACACGAGCTTTGGCTGATGCTGGCCGATGGCCGCCAGCATGGCCGGCAGGTCCAGGGTCAGGTCATCGGTCAGCGGCACGCCCACGAAACGCGCGTGGTCAAAGCGCGCGGCCATGTCGAAGTACACGAACGACGGCCAGGGCGACAGCACCACGTCGCCCGGGTTGCAGCACGCCTGCACCATCAGGTGGATGAGCTCGTCCGAGCCGTTGCCAAACAGCACGTCCGCGCCATCGGGCACGCCGAAGGCTGTCTTGACGGCGGCCTGCAGCGCGGAGAGATTCGCGGACGGATAGCGGTTCAGCGGCGTGTCGCGGACGGCGCGCGCGATGTCATCGCGCACGGCTTCGGGCAGCTCGTACGGGCATTCCATGGCGTCCAGCTTGATGCAGCCTTCGGCATGGGCGACGGGGTACGCCGCCAACTCGCGGATGTCGGCGCGAACGGTGCCTTTGACGCGGCCGGCGACGTCCGCCGGTCCCGCGCTCATGCCTTGTCGACCCGGTACTGGGCGCTTGCGGCATGCGCCTGCAAGCCCTCGCCCAGCGCCAGTTCGGCGGCGATGCGTCCCAGCGTCTGGGCGCCGGCGTGCGAGACCTGGATCAGGCTGGAACGCTTCTGGAAGTCATACACGCCCAGCGGCGACGAGAAGCGCGCCGTGCGCGAGGTGGGCAGCACGTGGTTCGGGCCGGCGCAGTAGTCGCCCAGGGCTTCCGAGCTGAAGCGGCCCATGAAGATGGCGCCGGCGTGGCGGATGCGGGCGGTCCAGACTTCGGGCTGCTCGGTGGAGATTTCCAAATGCTCGGGGGCGATGTCGTTGGCGATCTGGCAGGCTTCTTCCAGGTCGCGCACCAGGATCAGCGCGCCGCGGTTGGCCAGGCTGACGCGCAGGATGTCGGCGCGCGGCATGGTGGGCAGAAGACGGGCGATGGCCGCTTCGACCTCTTCGATGAAGGTGGCGTCGGGACAGAGCAGGATGGACTGGGCGAGCTCGTCGTGCTCGGCCTGCGAGAACAGGTCCATCGCGATCCAGTCGGCCGGCGTCTTGCCGTCGCAGATGACCAGGATTTCGCTGGGGCCGGCGATCATGTCGATGCCGACCACGCCGAACACGCGGCGCTTGGCGGCCGCGACGTAGGCATTGCCCGGGCCGACGATCTTGTCCACGGCCGGCACGGTGTCGGTGCCATAGGCCAACGCACCCACGGCCTGCGCGCCGCCGATGGCGAACACGCGGTCCACGCCGCCGATGGCGGCGGCGGCCAGCACGATGGGGTTGCGCACGCCGTCCGGCGTGGGCGTGACCATGACCAACTCCTGCACGCCCGCGACCTTGGCCGGAATGGCGTTCATCAGCACGGACGACGGATACGCGGCCTTGCCGCCGGGCACGTACAGGCCCACGCGGTCCAGCGGCGTGACCTGCTGGCCAAGCAGCGTGCCGTCGGCTTCGGTGTAGGTCCAGGTCTCGGCGCGCTGGCGCTCGTGGTAGGCGCGCACGCGGTCGGCGGCGGCTTCCAGCGCATTGCGCTGCGCGGCCGGCAGCCCGGCCAGGGCCGCATGCCAATCGGCCTTGGGGATCTCCAGCGTATGCGCTGCCGCGTCCGGCATGCGGTCGAACCGCTGCGTGTATTCCACCAGCGCGGCGTCGCCGCGGGTGCGCACGTCGGCCAGGATGCTGGCGGCGGCGCGGTCGATGGATTCGTCCTCGGTGGCCTCGAAGGCCAGCAGCTTGGACAGGGCGGATTTGAATCCGGGATCGCGGGAGTCGAGACGATTGATCAGGGCCATGGCGTCATGGAGCAAAGCAGGTAACGGTATCGGCCGCCGCGCCGGGCGCGGCGGGCGGGAGTCAGACGTTGCGGGAGGCCGCTCTTGCGAAGGCGTCCAGCAGCGGCTGCAGGCGGTCGCCGCGGGTTTTCAGGGCGGCCTGGTTGACGATCAGGCGCGACGAGATCGGCATGACGTCTTCCACGGCGACCAGGTCGTTGGCGCGCAGCGTGCCGCCGGTGGACACCAGGTCGACGATGCAATCGGCCAGGCCGACGAGCGGCGCCAGTTCCATCGAACCATACAGCTTGATGATGTCCACGTACACACCCTTGGCTGCGAAGTGTTCACGGGCTGACTGCACGTACTTGGTGGCCACGCGCAGGCGCGCGCCCTGGTGAACCGCGGCGTCGTAGTCAAAGCCGTTGCGCACGGCCACGGCCAGGCGGCACTTGGCGATGTTCAGGTCGATGGGCTGGTACAGGCCACCGGGCTGTTCCTTGGCGTGCTCGATCAGCACGTCCTTGCCCGCGATGCCCAGGTCGGCCGCGCCGTACTGCACGTAGGTGGGCACATCCGAGGCGCGCACGATGATCAGGCGCAGGCCGGGATCGCTGGTGGGCAGGATGAGCTTGCGCGAGCTTTCGGGGTTCTCGGGGACTTCGATGCCGGCTTCCGCCAGCAACGGCATGGTCTCTTCGAAGATGCGGCCCTTGGACAGCGCCAGGGTCAGGGGGGTGACGGAGGCATTGCTCATTGAGCCTGTTCCTTGCCGGTAACTCGTTGGATATCCGCGCCCAGGGCGCGCAGTTTCACTTCCATCTGATCGTAGCCGCGATCCAGGTGGTAGATGCGGTCGACCAGCGTATCGCCATCGGCGGCCAGGCCGGCGATGACCAGGCTGGCCGAGGCGCGCAGGTCGGTCGCCATGACCGTTGCGCCGGACAGGCGCGGCACGCCGCGCACGACAGCGGTGTGGCCGTCGATGTCGATCTGGGCGCCCATGCGGCGCAGTTCCTGCACGTGCATGTAGCGGTTCTCGAAGATGGTCTCGACGATGACCGACGTGCCGTCGGCCACGGTGTTCAGCGCCATCAGCTGGGCCTGCATGTCGGTGGCAAAGCCCGGGTACTCGTGCGTGCGGAAACCCACGGCCTTGGGGCGCTTGTCCATCGCGCCGCGGATCCAGCCGGGACCAGTCGCGATGGTCAGGCCCGCTTCGGTCAGCTTGTCCAGCGTGGCGCCCAGGATGTCGGCATCCGCGTTCTTGAGCAGGATGTCGCCGCCGGCCGCGCCCACCGCGCACAGGAAGGTGCCGGCTTCGATGCGGTCGGAGATGACGCGGTGTTCGGCGCCGTGCAGGCGCTCGACGCCGTCGATCACGATGCGGTCGGTGCCGTGGCCCTGGATGCGGGCGCCCATCTTGATGAGCAGTTCCGCCAGGTCCACCACTTCGGGCTCGCGCGCGGCGTTTTCCAGCACGGTGCGGCCCTCGGCCAGCACGGCGGCCATCAGCAGGTTTTCCGTGCCGGTGACCGTGACCATGTCGGTGCGGATGGAGGCGCCCTTCAGGCGCTTGGCGCGCGCCACCACGAAGCCGTGCTCGATGCTGATTTCAGCGCCCAGCGCGGCCAGGCCCTTGATGTGCTGGTCGACCGGCCGCTGGCCGATGGTGCAGCCGCCGGGCAGACTGACGCGGGCCTCGCCGAACCGCGCGACCAGCGGGCCCAGCACCAGGATCGAGGCGCGCATCGTCTTGACCAGGTCGTACGGCGCTTCCAGGCTGTCGACGTTGCCGGCCTGCAGCGTGACGATGCCGTCGTCGGCGCGTTCGGCGCGCACGCCCATGCGGGCCAGCAGGCGCAGCATGGTGCCGGTGTCGTTCAGGCGCGGCACATTGGACAGAACCAGCGTGTCGGCGGTCAGCAGACCCGCGCACAGGATCGGCAGGGCCGAGTTCTTGGCGCCGGAAATCGAGATCTCGCCATGCAGCCGCGCGCCGCCGGTAATGCGAAGCTTGTCCATCATTCACCCGCTTTCTGGTATTCGGCGGGGGTCAGGGTGCGCATCGACAGGGCATGGATCTCGGCTTTCATGCGGTCGCCCAGCGCGGCGTAGACGAGCTGGTGGCGTTGGATCAGGCGCTTGCCTTCGAAGGCCGTGCTGACGATGACGGCGTCGAAATGCGACCCGTCGCCCTGCACGTCGAGATGTTCACAGGGCAGGCCGTCAGCGATGTATTGGCGGACTTGCGCGGGAGTGGGAAGCATGGACGTCAGTTCCTGAGTTTGTAGCCGCTGGCCAGAAGCCGCAGCGCGTAAGCGGAGAGCGCAAGGAACACCGCCGTCACCACCGCCAGGCTGTGCCAGGGCGAGACGTCCGACACCGAGAAGAATCCGTAGCGGAATCCGTCGATGGTGTAGAAGATGGGGTTCCAGTGCGAGACGCTTTGCCAGAACGGCGGCAGCGTATGGATGGAATAGAACACGCCGGACAGGAAGGTGGCCGGCATGATCAGGAAGTTCTGGAAGGCCGCGAGCTGGTCGAATTTTTCGGACCACAGGCCCGCGACCAGTCCCAGCGTGCCCATGATGCCGCACGCAATCACTGCAAAGACCAGCACCCACAGCGGATGCGCGGGCGCCAGCGGCACGAAGAACAGCGCCACGGCCCACACGCACAGGCCGACCGCCAGACCCCGCGCGATCGCGGCCAGCACGTAGGCGCCGAAGATGTCCCGGTGCGACAGCGGCGGCAGCAGCATGAACACCAGGTTGCCGGTGATGCGGCTCTGGATGAGCGACGAGGACGGGTTGGCGAACGCGTTCTGCAGCATGCTCATCATCATGAGCCCGGGGATCAGGAACGACGTGTAGGGCACGGTGCCGTACACCGTGACGCGCCCTTCCAGCACGTGCGCGAAGACCAGCAGGTACAGCAGCGCGGTGATGACCGGCGCGGCGATGGTCTGGAAACTGACCTTCCAGAAGCGCAGCAATTCCTTGCGCAGCAGGGTCGGAAAGCCGGAGCCGGCGTCCAGGCGGGGCTGCACCAGCGGCTGGCCGGCAGGCGTGGCGGGCTGGGTCATGATGAGATCTCTTCGGGTTGCAGGGCGCGCGCGCCGGGCTCGTCGTCCTGGTGCATGATGCGCACGAAAGCGTCTTCCAGGTCCACGCCGCCCACGCGGGCAAGCAGCGCCTGGGTGGTGTCCAGCGCCACGACACGCCCGCCCTTGAGCATGGCGATGCGGTTACAGAGCGCCTCGGCCTCTTCCAGGTAGTGCGTGGTGAGCATGATGGTGTGGCCGGCCTTGTTCAGCCGCGAAATGAACTCCCACAGCGTGCGGCGCAGGTCCACGTCCACGCCCGCGGTCGGCTCGTCCAGCACGATGACCGGCGGGCGGTGCACCAGCGCCTGCGCCACCAGCACGCGGCGCTTCATGCCGCCGGACAGCGCGCGCATGTTGGAATTGGCCTTGTCGGCCAGGCCCAGGTTGAACAGGATCTCGTCGATCCAGTCGTCGTTCTTGCGCAGGCCGAAGTATCCGGACTGGATGCGCAGCGTCTCGCGCACGGTAAAGAACGGGTCATAGACCAATTCCTGCGGCACGACGCCCAGCGCCCGCCGCGCCGACTTGTAGTCGGCCACGACGTCGTAACCACAGACGGTGGCGCGGCCCGAGGTGGCGTGCGCGAGGCCCGCCAGGATGGAGATGAGCGTGGTCTTGCCTGCGCCGTTGGGACCGAGCAGGCCGAAGAACTCGCCGTGCTCGATGTTCAGGCTGACGTTGTCCAGCGCCTGAAAGCCGGGCCGGGGCGCGCGCCCGAGCAGTTTCTGCCAGCCGCGCTGGCGCGGCGAGTAGATCTTGGAGACGTTTTCTAGGCTGACGGCAGACATGACGGGGGGAGATGGCCCGGAAAGAGCGAATTGACCATTATATAAGCGCGGTGCGGCAGGAGCCCTGATGGCCCCGGTGGCAAAAGGGACGCCCCGCTTGTTGCGTCCCCAAAAGCAATCGGCCCGGCGGACCCCCGAGGGGACGCGCCGGGCCGAGCTGAGCCTGAGCGGGTCTTTACTTGTTGCGCTGGTTCAGCGCCTGGATCAGGCCGTCGATGCCGTTCTGGTTGATCTGCTGGGCGAACTGGTTGCGGTAGTTCTCGATCAGCCAGATGCCTTCGACGTTCATGTCGTAGATCTTCCAGCCCTGCGGGGTCTTTTCCAGGCGGTAGTCCACGCCCACCGGCTGGCTGTTGGACTGGCTGATCAGCGTGCGCACGACCACGTCGTCGGCCTTGGGATCGCCGCGGAACGGCAGGCCGGTGATGGTGGTGCCGGACGTGACGCGGGTCAGCGCGCCGCTGTACGTGCGGATCAGCGTGCCGCGAAAGGCCTCGGCCAGCGCCGTTTTTTGCTGGTCGGAGGCCTGGCGCCAGTAGCGGCCGGCGGCCAGTCGCGTCGTCTTCTGGAAGTTGACGTACGGCAGGATGTGCTGGTCGACGACCTGGTTGATGCGGGCGGTGTTGCCGGCCCGGACCGCGCCGTCAGCCTTCAGGACATCCAGGGCCTCGTTGGCGGCAGCCAGCACGAATTGTTCGGGCGGGCCGTTGGGATCCGGCTTGGCTTGTGCGGCCGACGCGGCCGTGGCGGCGGACAGGCCGAGCAGGCCCGCGAACATCAGTCGCTGCAACAGGGAGGGAACGGAAAATCGCATCAAATCTCCTTCAGTACCGAAAGCGCAATCCGACAGCTTACTTGTTCGCGGGTTGCGGTGCAGGCACGGGGGCCGGCGCGGGGGCGTCGTCGCCGTCGTCTTCGTAGTTGGGCAGCGAGCCTTCGTCATCCACGCGATGGCCCAGGACCATGGCGGCGCGGCGTTGCAGGAAGGCGTCGCGCACGAAGCTGTACGGGTCCAGCGCCACGCGGTCAATGGTGTCGGTGGTGTCGAGCAGGTTGGCGCGCGTATCGACGATGCGCAGGCCCCACAGCGAGTTGCGCAGGCGGACGTTGTCGATCGAGTCCACGCCCATGTAGCCGTAGGTGGTGCCGTAGAAGTCGCCGACCAGGCCGACGCCGTCACGCACGCTGGAGGCGCCGAAGAACGGCAGCACCAGGTACGGACCCTGGCTGAAGCCCCAAACGCCGAGCGTCGTGCCGAAATCGTTGGGGATCTTGCGCGCGCCATTGGCCGAGGCGACGTCGAAGCAGCCGCCCACGCCCATGGTCGTGTTGAACAGGAAGCGGCCCAGCGTGTTCACGAAGTCGTGGCCGCGGCCCTGCAGGAAGCTGTTGGTGCCGGACCACAGGTCGCCGACGTTGCTGAAGATGTTGTGGATGCAGCTGCGCACGGGCTGCGGCGTCACGAACGTGTAGGCCTGCGCGACCGGCTTGAACACCGCGCGGTCGACTGTGTCGTTGAATTGGTAGACACCGCGGTTGAAGCCTTCCCAGGGGTCGCGCGGATCCGGATTCTTGGGTGCGGCACAGCCGGCCATCAGCGCGCCCGCCGCTGCGACGGTGGCAATTCGGGAAATAGCTTTCTTATTCATGATCCGGGTATCCCTATCAACATTCTTTTGTTATCGCGACCGCGAGACGCAGCGTAGTAACGGCTTGTTTGTGCCGGGCCTTTAATCCTGCGCCTTGGGAGCGCCTTCCGGCGCGGCGGTCGTGCCCTGCTTTTCCGCCGACCCGTACAGGAATTGGCTGATCAGCTGCTCCAGGACCACGGCGCTTTGTGTATAGCGGATTTTTCCGCCGTCGGTAAAGTTATCTTCCTCGCTTCCGGCGGTCAGGCCCAGGTATTGCTCGCCCAAGAGGCCCGAGGTCAGGATGGCGGCCGACGAGTCCTTGGGGAACTGGTATGCCGTTTCCAGATCGACCGAAACGATGGCCTGGAAGGTCTTGTCGTCGAAGGAAATGTTCGTGACCCGGCCCACCACCACGCCGGCGCTCTTGACCGGCGCGCGCACCTTGAGGCCGCCTACGTTATCGAAGTTGGCGGTCACGGTATAGGTCGGGGCAAAGGAAAAAGTGCTCAAGTTGCCGGCGCGCAACGCCAGGAATCCAAGCGCGATCGCGCCGAGCAATACAAACAGGCCTACCCAGAAGTCGGTTTTTTCGCGTGACATGATCGATCCGTATCAATTTCCAAACATCAAGGCGGTGAGCAGGAAGTCCAGCCCCAGCACCGCCAGCGAGCCCACGACCACGGTGCGCGTGGTGGCGCGGGCAACGCCTTCGGGGGTGGGCTTGGCCTGCCAGCCTTCGTAGAGCGCCACCAGCGTCACCGTGACGCCGAAGACGACGCTCTTGATGACGCCGTTGGCGACGTCTTTCCATACATCGACGCCGTTCTGCATCTGCGACCAGAAGGCGCCGGCGTCCACGCCGATGAGCAGCACGCCCACGACCCAGCCGCCCAGGATGCCCACCATGGAGAACACCGCGGCCAGGATGGGCATGGCGATGATGCCGCCCCACAGGCGCGGCACGAGCACCCGGCGTATCGGGTCCACGGCCATGACTTCCATGGCCGACAGTTGTTCGCCCGCTTTCATCAGGCCGATCTCGGCCGTGAGCGAGGTGCCGGCGCGGCCCGCAAAGAGCAGCGCGGTGACCACCGGCCCCAGCTCGCGCACCAGCGACAGGGCCACCAGCAGGCCCAGGGCCTCCTCGGAGCCGTAGCGGTTCAGTGTGTAGTAGCCCTGCAGGCCCAGCACGAAGCCCACGAACATGCCGGAGACGGCAATGATCAGGAGCGAATAATTGCCGATGAAGTGGACCTGCTGCGACACCAGGCGCGGGCGGGACAGCGCGATGCCGCTGCGCGCCAGCATGGCGCCGAAGAACCGGGTGAAATAGCCGATGCCGGCGACGTGGGAACGCACCCATTGGCCCAGCACGGCGATGGCGTTGTTGGATCCGCTCATGCTTTGCGCCCTTTCTGTTGCGACAGCCACTTCTGGAAGGCGGGAGTTTCGGGATATTGGAATGCAACCGGGCCGTCCGGCTGGCCTTTCAGGAATTGCTGGACGTAGGGGTCCGGCGAGGCCGCGAGCATCTGCGGCGTGCCGGCGGCGGCGAGCTGGCCGCGGCCCACCAGGTAGACCTGGTCTGCAATGGCAAAGGATTCCTGCACGTCGTGGGTGATCAGCACCGAGGCGCAACCCAGACGGTCGGCAAGGCTGCGGATCAGGCGGGCGGTGATGCCCAGCGAGATCGGGTCCAGCCCCGCGAAGGGTTCGTCGTACAGGATGAGTTCGGGTTCCAGGACCACGGCGCGGGCCAGCGCCACGCGCCGGGCCATGCCGCCGGAGATTTCCGAGACCTTCAGATGGGCGGCGGCGCGCAGGCCCACGGCATCCAGCTTGTCGAGCACACGGTCGGTGAGTTCGGCCTCGGGCAGGCGCGTGTGCTCGCGCAGGGGAAAGGCCACGTTCTCGAACACGTTCAGGTCGGTGAACAGCGCGCCCTGCTGGAACAGCACGCCCATGCGCTTGCGCAGGGCTTGCACTTCCGAGCGGGAGGCGGCGCCGATATCCTGGCCGAACGCCAGGACGCGGCCCTGCTGGGCGGTGATCTGGCCGGTGGCCGCGCGCAGCAGCGTGGTCTTGCCGGAGCCCGACCCTCCCATGACTGCCACCACCTGGCCCGCCCGGACGTCCATGGAAATGTCGCGCAAGACGGTGAAATCACCGTAGCCGAGCGCCACACCTTCCAGGCGCAGGGCGAATTCCGGGGTGCTGCTGGTTTGAGCGGGCATGGGCAACGAAAGGGAGTTTCGGCGGCGGAGCTTGCCGTGCTGTCCTGCCGGCAAGCGGGCCGGAGAACCTGGCCGGCGCGGGCAAGACAGGCTGCGTCGGGAAGCGCCCTGTTACTCAGATGCCGGGGACGAGCTCAAGCGTCGGCTCCCGGCGGCGAGGCGCCATTGTAGCCCGACGCTGTGCAATCACAATCGGACCGGCCGCACGTGGAACAGTGTTTTCAATTCCACGGACAATCCGGCGGGCGGCTTGTTGCCATCTTCCTGGGCGCCACGGGTGTCTGACACCCCTGAAACGCCAGCCCCGCGCAAACGCCTCTGACCCGGGTGTCAGACACCCTTTTTTAACGGCCCCGCCTTGCTCCTTCAGCGACGTGCACGCGCCGCCGCGGTTTCCCGGGCCAGACGCTGTATCAAATTCGCCGTCGATTCCCGCCGCGCCAGCGGCGCACCCTGGCCGGCCCACAGGGACAGGACGTTGATGTTGCCGCTCTTGCCGCCTGCCGTGCGCATCGGGCGCGTCAGCGCGTTCTGCAGCGGATACGGCAGGATGTCGCCGCCGATGGCGTCCGCGTCCCGCATGAAGGCGTTGGCGATGCCCCGCGCGGGGCGGCCGGAAAAGGCGCGGGTGACCCGGGACTGTTCGGCGCGGGAGGCGGGCAGGACCGCCTTGTAAGCCTCGCTGATGCCGGATTCGTCCGTCGTGAGAAAGGCCGTCCCCATTTGAACCAGGTCGGCGCCCAGCGCAAGGGCGGCCGCGATGCCGCGCCCGTCCATGATGCCGCCCGACGCAATGACCGGCACCGAGACGGCGTCGGCCACCTGAGGCACCAGGGCCATCGTGCCGATCAGGGACGCCTCGAAGGCATCCAGGAAGGTGCCGCGGTGGCCGCCCGCCTCGGCGCCTTGCGCCACGATGGCGTCCACGCCGTCCTGCTCCAGCGTCTGAGCCTCGCGCACCGTGGTGGCCGTCCCCACGGTCAGGATGCCCAGCTCGCGGCAGCGCGCCACCGCCTCGGCCGGCAGGCGGCCGAAGGTGAAGCTCAGGACGGCGGGACGGATCCGCAGGATGGCCTCGAGCTGGCCCGCCAGCGGGTCGGTCTGCGGACCCGGCGCCTCGGGGGCGGGCAGGCCCAGTTGCTCGTGGTAGCGGGCCATCAAGGCCAGCATCGCGTCCGCATTGCCCGCCATGGGTTGCTGCGGCACGGACGCGAACAGATTGATGGCAAACGGGCGGTCCGTGCGCGCACGGATCGCCGCGGCCGCCGCTTCGATCTGTTCGGGCGTCATGTAAGCCGCCCCAAGCGATCCCAGGGCGCCCGCCTTCGATGCCTCAGCCACCAGTTCCACCGTGGTGGCGCCGCCCGCCATGGGCGCCTGGATGATGGGATGGTCCAGCTTGAGCAGTTCGATCAGAGGGGAAGCCATGGGAAAACTCCTGGGAGGTTATTGAAGCTGGATGTTTCCAGCCTTGATGACGTGCGCCCACTTTTCGCTTTCGCTCTTGATGAATGCGGCGAATTCCTCGGGCGTGCCGCCGCCGGCCTGGCTGCCGGTGTCGGCGATGGCCTTTTGCACATCCGGTTCCTTCAGGATGCGGTTGAACTCGGCGTTCAGCTTGGCGATGATCGGCGCGGGCGTGCCGGCTGGCGCGACGATGCCCTGCCAGTTGTAGGACTCGAAGCCCGGCAGGCCCGATTCGGCCATGGTGGGCACGTCGGGCAGCACGGCCAGGCGCTTGGCGGACGTGACGGCGATCGGGTGGATCTTGTTGCCCTGGATGGCGGGCAGCGCGGAGTAGCCCATTTCGAACATCATCGAGATGTGGCCGCCCATCAGGTCGGTCGCGGCCAGGCTGCCGCCCTTGTAGGGCACGTGGATGATGTCGATCTTGGCCTGCTCGCGGAACATCTCGCCCGACAGGTGGTGCGCGCCACCCACGCCGGACGAACCGAAAGTCAGCTTGCCCGGCTGCTTCTTGGCCAGCGCGATCAGATCGGCCAGCGTCTTGACCGGCAGTTCGTTGTTCACGCTCAGGACCAGGGGGCTGTTTTCGATCAGGATGATCGGCGCCAGGTCCTTTTGCGGGTTGTAGGGCATTTCCTTCATCAGGGACGGGTTGACCGCCATCGGGGCCAGGTTGCCCGTGCCGATCGTGTAGCCGTCCGGCGCCGCCTTGGCGATGAGGTTGGTGCCAACCACGCCGCCGGCGCCCGCCTTGTTCTCGACCACGACGGGCTGGCCCAGCGACTCGCCCAGCTTGCGCGCCAGGAGGCGCACGCGCGTGTCGGCAAACCCGCCGGGGGCATAGGGGACGATCATGGTCACCGGCTTGGCGGGCCATTCGGCGGTCTGGGCCTGGGCGGCGCCGCCAAATGCGGCGGTGGCGGCCAGGGCGGCAATCAGGGGGCGTAGTGCTTTCATGCTGGGGACTCCTCTTTTCCTGCTTTTTAATTGCTGTGTGATTGGCCCGAGGGGCCGATGGCATTATGCCCAGCGCCATTGCCCTCTGTCGTGACTTTTCCCAGCCCCCAGGCCGACAGCGCCAGCAGCGCCGCGCTGGCAGCCAACACCTGCGGCAACCCGGCGCCCCAGCGCGCCGCCCACGAGGCCAGCAGCGGGCCCAGGATCTGCCCGGCAGCGAACGCCGCCGTCATGATGGCCGCCGCCCGCGGCGCCGCCGCGCCCGACAAGCGGCGCGCGGTCAGCATGCCCGCCTGCGTGATCACCATGAAGGTGCCGCCCACCAGCAGCGCCGCCAGAATCACGGCGGCGATGTGGTGCCACAGCGCCACGGCCAGCATGCCGGCCGCCATCAGCGCCTGCGCGCCGCGCCAAACCTGCCGGTCGTCACGGCTCCGCGCCAGCCGGGGCACCAGCAGGCAGGACAGCGCCGCAGCCATCCCAAAAATCGGCCACGCCCACCCGAAGATCGCCGGATTGGGAAAGATCTCCTTGGCCATGGCGGGCAGGAAGGTCGCGGGGATGATGTAACCCACCCCGAAAACGCCGTAGTGCATAGACAGCGCGGCAATGCCCTGCGGCAGCCGCGCCGGTGGCGCGCCGGCGCCCGTCTGGCGGACCGGAGGCGATTGCCGGGTGAGGCCAGCCCACGCCGCCGCGGACAGCGCCAGCGCCAGGGCGCCCAGCGCGGACCAGGTCAGGTTGGCGCCCGCGCCCCAGCCCATCAGGGCCAGGCACGCCAGCCCCGTGAGCGCGATGCCCGCGCCCACGCCGGCATACGTCACCGCGGACGCCGAGGCCTCGCGCGCGTCGCCGGCGGGAACCGGCCGCCACGCCACCACGCAGATGAAGGCGCTGGCGCTGGCATAGCCCGCGGCCAGCCGCAGCGCCGACCAGCCGGCCACGTTGTTCACAAGCGGCATGGCAAGCGTCAGGGCGGCCACGGCGGCCAGGCTGGCCGCCAGCGTGGCGCGCAGCCGGCGCACGGGCCAGACGATGGCCGCCAGCGCGCCCAGCAGGTAGCCCGCGTAATTGGCTGACGCCATCCAGCCGCCCTGTGCAAGCGACAGACCAGACTCCTGCGCCATCAACGGCCAGACCGGCGTGAAGGCAAAGCGTCCGATGCCCATGGCGGCCGCCAGCGCAAGGGCCGCGGGCCACGCCAGACGGGTGGCGCTGGCCGAGGGGTCGAGGGAAGGGTAAGCAGGCGTTGACATGGCCCAACTCTACGGCTGTACTAATATCTTGAATAGTGAATTATTAAGAACGTGAGTTCCCAAAATGAGAAACTTGGATCTCGACGCGTTGCAGATCTTCAAGACGGTTGCCGACCAGGGCGGGGTGGCGCGCGCCGCCGCGCACCTGAACCGTGTCCAGTCCAACGTCTCGACCCGCCTGAAGCAGTTGGAGACGTCGCTGGGAACGCCGCTTTTTCGGCGGCAGAATCGCCGCCTGGTGTTGTCGGATCAGGGCCGCGTGCTGCTGTCTTATGCGGACCGGCTGCTGCGCCTGTCCGACGAGGCGCAATCGGCCGTCCGGGAAGGCGCCCTGCAAGGCGTGCTGCGGATCGGCACCATGGAAAGCACGGCGGCCGCCCGCCTGCCGCCCATCCTGGCGGCCTATCACGAGGCTTGGCCCAAGGTGCGCATCGAACTGGTCACCGGCACGTCGGGCGCGCTGGCCGCAAAGGTGCGCAATTACGAGATCGAGGCTGCGTTCGTGGCGCAGCCCTTTCCCGTGGAAGGCCTGGCGGCCATGGATGCGTTCAAGGAAGAATTGGCGCTGATCTCGCCGCTAGCCTGGGCGCCCATCCGCAGCGCGAAAGATCTGATCAACCGCAGCGTCATCGCGTTTGCGGCGGGCTGCTCGTACCGGCGGATCCTGGAGTCGTGGTTGAACCAGGAAGGCATTGCGCCGGACAAGGTGATGGAGTTTGCGTCGTATCACGCCATCGTGGCGTGTGTGGCCGCGGGGACCGGCGTGGCGATCGTGCCGCGGTCGGTGCTGGCGGTGCTGGGTGCGGAGCATTCGGTGCGCGTGGGGGCGCTGTCTGGTTCCCACGGGCAGGCGCTGACCCAGCTTGTCTGGCGTGGCGATGACGACACGCCGGCGTTGCAGGCCCTGCGGAGCCGGCTGCAGGCGCCGCAGGATTGACCGATGCGCGCGAGGCCGCGCGCATCGTCAGGGGCCGCGATCAGAAGCGGTAACCGACGCCCAGCGTGGCCACCCACGGATCGATCCGGGCGGTGCCGACACGTTCGCCGTCCAGCGTCACCTTGGACTTGATGTCGATGTAGCGGATGTCCGCGTTCATGAACCAGCGGTCGTTGATCTTGACGTCCGCGCCCAATTGCGCGGCCACGCCCCAGGAATCGCCCAGCTTCAGGTTCGAGCCCTTCAGCGCGCCTTCGCCCTTGGTGTCGAAGAAGTGCGTGTAGTTGATGCCCACGCCGATGTACGGCTGAATCATGCTGTCGGGCAGGATGTGCCATTGCAGGCTGAGGGTCGGGGGCAGTTGCTTGGTGGAGCCGATCTTGCCCAGGTTGCTGCCGTTGACGTCATGCTGGAAGGGCCAGGCGCCCAGCAGTTCGATGCCGATGTTGCGGGTGGCCATGTAGGCCAGGGTGAAGCTGGGGCGCACGTTGTTGCTCACATCCAGCTTGACGCTGCCGTCGAGCACCGAGCCATTGTTTTGCGAGGGGCGGACTTGCGTCACGCCCACGCGGAACAGCACATCGCCCGCTTCGTGGGCATGGGCGGGGGCGGCAAATGCGCCGGCAGCGATCAAACCGGCAATGGCGGTGGCGCGGATACGCCCGTTCAGCGAAAACATTTTCTTCTCCGATCTTTCCGTGTGGGGTGAGCCGACAGGTTCTCAGACCACCCCGTCCCCCAACTTGACGTGTGTCAAATCGTGAAAAGACCGTTTTTAGAAAGTGGTTATGCCGCAACAGGAATGTGTGATTTCGCCGCCCAAAACAAACGCCGCCGGCGCGCAAGGCGTCCGGCGGCGTTGATAGGTCGTGTTGCGATCAACGCGGCAGATCGCTGCTTCCCATGAGGTAGGCGTCGACCGAACGCGCGCATTGGCGGCCTTCGCGGATGGCCCAGACGACGAGCGACTGCCCGCGGCGCATGTCGCCGGCGGTGAAGACCTTTTCGACGCTGGTGCGGTAGTCGTCGGTGTTGGCGCGCACATTGCCGCGGCCGTCGCGATCCACGCCGAACGCGTCCAGCACGTTCTGCACCGGCGACACAAAGCCCATGGCCAGCAGCACCAGGTCGGCCTTGATCTCGAATTCCGAGCCTTCGACCTCGCGCATCTTCATCTGGCCGGTGGCGTCGTCCTTGAACCATTCAACGCGCGCGCCGACCAGTTTCTCGACCTTGCCGTTGGCGCCCTTGAGCAACTTGGTGGTCACCGACCAGTCGCGCTCGCAGCCTTCCTCGTGCGAGGACGACGTGCGCATCTTCAGCGGCCAGTACGGCCACGTCATGGACTTGTTCTCGGACTCAGGCGGCTGGGGCATCAGTTCGAACTGCGTGACCGACGCCGCGCCGTGGCGGTTGCTGGTGCCGACGCAGTCGGAACCCGTGTCGCCGCCGCCGATCACCACCACATGCTTGCCCTTGGCCAGCGTCTGGTTGGTCAGGCGGTCGCCCGCCACGGCCTTGTTCTGCTGGCGCAGGAAATCCATGGCGAAGTACACGCCTTCCAGCTCACGGCCAGGCACGGGCAGGTCGCGCGGCGTCTCGGAGCCGCCGCTCATCACCACGGCGTCGAATTCGGCCATCAGCGATTGCGGCGTGCGCACGGTCAGGCCATCGGCCACCGGATCCTTCGGGTTGCCGACGTAGGTCGACGGCGCGAATTCCACGCCCTCGGCTTCCATCTGCGAGATGCGGCGGTCGATCTGGTGCTTTTCCAGCTTGAAGTCGGGGATGCCGTAGCGCAGCAGGCCGCCAATGCGGTCGCTCTTTTCGAACAGCGTCACCGAGTGGCCCGCGCGCGCCAGTTGCTGCGCGCACGCCATGCCGGCCGGGCCCGAGCCCACGACGGCGACCTTCTTGCCTGTCTTGCGCGCCGGCACTTGCGGCGCCACCCAGCCTTCGGCCCAGCCCTTGTCGATGATCGCGTGCTCGATGGACTTGATGCCCACCGCGTCGCTGTTGATGTTCAAGGTACAGGCGGCTTCGCAGGGCGCCGGGCAGATGCGGCCCGTGAACTCCGGGAAGTTGTTGGTGGAGTGCAGGACGTCCAGCGCGCGGCGCCAGTCCTGCTTGTACACCAGGTCATTCCAGTCCGGGATGATGTTGTTGACCGGGCAGCCGTTGTTGCAGAACGGGATGCCGCAGTCCATGCAGCGCGCCGCCTGCTGCTTGGCCTGGTCGTCGGTCAGGTGCAGCACGAATTCGCGCCAGTTCTTCAGCCGCTTCTGCGGGGCCTCGGAGGCCTCCTGCAGGCGCTGGTATTCCATAAAGCCAGTGATCTTTCCCATGGTATCCCTCACGCAGCCATTTGTTGCGGGTTGGCTGCACGCCACATTTCACCCAATGCGCGGCGGTAGTCCGTCGGCATGATCTTCACGAATTTGCCGCGCGAGGCTTCCCAGTCGCCCAGGATCTCGCGAGCACGGTAGCTGCCGGTGTAGCGGAAGTGGTCTTCCACCAGGCGGCGCAGGATGGTCTCGTCCGTCTCGCGTTCGCCGCCGCGCTGCGCGCTGTGCCAGATGTCGATGTTGTTCAGCGACTGCTGCTCGGCGTGCGGCACGACCGATTCCAGCTCCACCATCGACAGGTTGACGCGGTGCTTGAGCGTGCGGTCCGGATCCCAGACGTACGCCACGCCGCCGGACATGCCCGCCGCGAAGTTGCGGCCGGTGGAACCGAGCACCACGACGGTGCCGCCAGTCATGTATTCGCAGCCGTGGTCGCCGGTGCCTTCCACCACGGTGGCAGCGCCGGAGTTGCGCACGGCAAAGCGTTCGCCCGCCACGCCGTTGAAGAACGCTTCACCGGCCAGCGCGCCGTACAGCACGGTATTGCCAGCGATGATGTGGTCGGGACCGAAGCCGCGGAAGTCGTTGGGCGAGCGCACGATGATGCGGCCGCCGGACAAACCCTTGCCCACGTAGTCGTTGCCTTCGCCCACCAGGTCCATCGTGATGCCGTGCGCCAGGAACGCGCCGAAGCTTTGGCCGGCGGTGCCGTTGCACTGGATGTGGATGGTGTCGTCGGGCAGGCCCTCATGGCCGTAGCGCGAGGCCACGGCGCCCGACAGCATGGCGCCGATCGTGCGGTTGCGGTTGCGCACCGGCACGATGAACGAGACCTTCTCACCCCGCTCCAGCGCCGGCTTGCTGCGCTCGATCAGCAGGTGATCCAGCGCGCCCGCCAGGCCGTGATCCTGCTCTTCGGTCTGGTGCACTTCGGCGTCGGACTGGGTCTGGTGGAACACGCGGGTGAAGTCCAGCCCTTGCGCCTTCCAGTGCTCAACGCCCGAACGCATGTCCAGCAGATCGGCGCGGCCGATCAGGTCGTCGAACTTGCGGATGCCCAGCTGGGCCATGATTTCGCGCACTTCCTCGGCGATGAAGAAGAAGAAGTTCACGACGTGCTCGGGCTTGCCCTGGAACTTCTTGCGCAGCGCCGGATCCTGCGTGGCCACGCCCACCGGGCAGGTGTTCAGGTGGCACTTGCGCATCATGATGCAGCCTTCGACGACCAGCGGCGCGGTCGCGAAGCCGAATTCGTCGGCGCCCAGCAGCGCGCCGATGACGACGTCGCGGCCGGTCTTCATCTGGCCGTCGGCCTGCACGCGGATACGGCTGCGCAGGCGGTTCAGCACCAGCGTCTGCTGCGTTTCGGCCAGGCCCAGTTCCCAGGGCGTGCCCACGTGCTTGATGGACGACACCGGCGAGGCGCCCGTGCCGCCGTCATGGCCGGCGATCACGACGTGGTCGGCCTTGGCCTTGGCCACGCCCGCGGCCACCGTGCCCACGCCGACTTCGGACACCAGTTTGACCGAGATCGAGGACTTGGAATTGACGTTCTTCAGGTCGTGGATCAGCTGCGCCAGATCTTCGATCGAGTAGATGTCATGGTGCGGCGGGGGCGAGATGAGACCCACGCCCGGCACCGAATAACGCAGCTTGGCGATGTATTCCGACACCTTGTGGCCAGGCAGCTGGCCGCCTTCGCCGGGCTTGGCGCCCTGCGCCATCTTGATCTGGATCTGGTCGGCGGACGACAGGTACTCGGCGGTCACGCCGAAACGGCCCGAGGCCACCTGCTTGATCTTCGAACGCAGCGAGTCGCCCTTCTTCAGTGCGACGTCGGCTTCGATGCGGTCCGTGCCCAGCACCGAGGCCAGCGTGTCGCCGTCCTTGATGGTGCTCTTGCCTTCGCGCATTTCGGCGCGGTAGCGCAGTTCGTCCTCGCCGCCTTCACCGGTGTTGGACTTGCCGCCGATGCGGTTCATGGCCACGGCCAGCACCGAGTGCGCTTCGGTCGAGATCGACCCCAGCGACATGGCGCCGGTGGCAAAGCGCTTGACGATTTCCTTGGCCGGCTCGACGTCGTCCAGCGGGATGGCGCGCGACGGATCAAAGCGGAATTCGAACAGGCCGCGCAGCGTCATGTGACGGCGGCTCTGGTCGTTGATGATCTGCGCGTACTCCTTGTACGTGCGGTAGTTGTTGGCGCGCGAGGCGTGCTGCAACTTGGCGATCGAATCCGGCGTCCACATGTGCTCTTCGCCGCGGACGCGATAGGCGTATTCGCCGCCGGCGTCCAGGTCGTTGGCAAGCACGGGGTCGGCGCTGAAGGCGGCGCGGTGCTGGCGCAGTGCTTCCTCGGCAACCTGGAAGATGCCGATGCCTTCGATGTTGGAGGCGGTGCCGGTGAAGTACTTGTTCACCAGGGCGCTTTGCAGGCCCACGGCTTCGAAGATCTGCGCGCCGGTGTAGGACATGTACGTGGAAATGCCCATCTTGGACATGACCTTGTTCAGGCCCTTGCCCAGCGCCTTGATGTAGTTCTTCACGGCCTTTTCGGGGTCATTCATCTTGCCCAGCGATTCCAGTGCCAGGTAGGGGTGAATGGCTTCGGCGCCGTAGCCGCCCAGCAGCGCGAAGTGGTGCACTTCGCGGGCCGAGCCGGTCTCGACGACCAGGCCCGTGTTGGTGCGCAGGCCGGCGCGGATCAGGTGCTGGTGCACGGCCGAGGTGGCCAGCAGCGCGGGGATGGCCACGCGCTCGCTGTCGACCAGGCGGTCCGACACGATCAGGATGTTGTAGCCGCTGCGCACCGCATCGACGGCGCGCGCGCACAGGGCTGCCACGCGGGCTTCGATGCCTTCAGGGCCCCAGGCGGCGGGGTAGGTGATGTCCAGTTCGAAGCTGCGGAATTTCTTGCCCGTGACCTGGTCGATGTCGCGGATCTGCGCCATGGCGGCAAAGTCCAGCACCGGTTGCGACACTTCCAGGCGCAGCGGCGGATTGACGTTGTTGATGTCCAGCAGGTTCGGCTTCGGACCAATGAAGGACACCAGCGACATCACCAGCTGTTCGCGGATGGGGTCGATCGGCGGGTTCGTGACTTGCGCAAACAACTGGCGGAAGTAGTTGTAGAACGGCTTGGCGCGGTCCGACAGCACGGCCAGCGGGGCATCGTTACCCATCGAGCCGATGACTTCCTCGCCGGTCGAGGCCATGGGTTCCAGGATGAACTTGTAGTCTTCCTGGGTCCAGCCAAACGCCTGCTGGCGGTCCAGCAGCGACACGGCCGATTGCGTGGCCACGGCCACCTGGCGCGGCGCGGGCAGCGATTCCAGCTTGATCTGCAGGCGTTCGATCCACTGGCGGTACGGACGGCTGTTGGCCAGCTGCAGCTTGATTTCGGCGTCGTCGATGATGCGGCCCTGTTCCAGGTCGATCAGGAACATCTTGCCCGGCTGCAGGCGCCACTTCTTGACGATGCGGTTTTCGGGGATCGACAGCGTGCCGGCTTCCGAGGCCAGGATGACCATGTCGTCATCGGTGACCAGATAGCGGGCGGGACGCAGGCCGTTGCGGTCCAGCGTGGCGCCGATCTGGCGGCCATCGGTGAACGCGACTGCGGCCGGGCCGTCCCACGGCTCCATCATGGCGGCGTGGTATTCGTAGAAGGCGCGGCGGCTTTCGTCCATCTGCGTGTGCTGTTCCCAGGCTTCCGGGATCATCATCATCATGGCGTGAGCCAGCGAATAACCCGAATTGACCAGCAGTTCCAGGCAGTTGTCGAACGTCGCGGTGTCCGACTGGCCTTCGTAGACGATGGGGTAGAGCTTCTTCAGGTCGTCGCCCAGCACGGCCGACTGCATCATGCCTTCGCGGGCGCGCAGCCAGTTGAAGTTACCCTTGACCGTGTTGATTTCGCCGTTGTGGGCAATCATGCGGTACGGGTGGGCCAGGGGCCAGGCGGGGAACGTGTTGGTCGAGAACCGCTGGTGAACCAGCGCCAGCGCGGACACCGTGCGGGTGTCGGCCAGGTCGCGGTAGTAGCGGCCAACCTGATCGGCCAGCAGCAGGCCCTTGTAGACCACGGTGCGCACCGAGGCCGAGGGCACGAAGTATTCCTTGCCGTGCGCCAGGTGCATGTTCTGGATGGCGTGGCTGGCGGTCTTGCGGATCACGTACAGCTTGCGTTCCAGCGCGTCCGGCACCATCACATCGGCGCCGCGGCCGATGAAGAGCTGGCGGATCACCGGTTCGCAGTCACGCACGGTGGGCGACATGGGCATGTCGACGTCCACCGGCACGTCGCGCCAACCCAGCACGACCTGGCCCTCGGCGCGGACCGAGCGCTCCAGTTCCTGTTCGCAGGCCAGGCGCGAAGCCGTTTCCTTGGGCAGGAACACCATCGCCACGCCGTACTCGCCGGGCGGGGGCAGAATGATGCCTTGCTGGCTGAGCTCGTCGCGATACAGCGTGTCGGGGATCTGAATAAGGATGCCCGCGCCGTCGCCCATGAGCTTGTCGGCCCCGACCGCGCCGCGGTGATCCAGGTTTTCCAGGATCTTCAGACCCTGCTGGATGATCGCGTGGCTTTTCTTGCCCTTGATATGGGCCACGAAGCCGACGCCGCAGGCGTCATGTTCGTTCTTCGGGTTGTACAGGCCCTGGGCCGAAGGCAGACCGATGCGGCTGGCATCGATGGGGATCGCCTTGGAGGTGGGACAGGATTCGGTCGGGGTAATTTGGGGCATGGCGCGCTCCGCAGTGGGCCTGCGTCGTAATGTTGCAGTGCAGGAGACGGACAATACCCCCGACATGAGTAGGGTGCAATAAGAACAAACGGGGTGTGACCCTATTTAAATAGACGCTCCACCATAGTGCATAAATATAGGGACGCAACAACGGCCGCGCCATTATTGGGCTTGCCGGAGGGGTCTCTTCATGAGGAATGACGGAGACCAGCGAAACGGGCCAATTTGCAGTTATATGTCCCCGTTTAAAAGGAAGATTTTCCTAGTCTGGATCGACGTGATGTGTGGCGAAACTGCACGATCCTGCCCGCCACGCGCAGTCATGCGGACGCGATGCTGCGGCGGGTGCTCACGCTGCGGGGAAGCTGCCGGGTTCCAGCGCGGAACGCCCGGGCAAACAAAACCCGCCGTGCAGGCGGGTCGAAGGATCAGGAATTGGTGGCCGGCGGTGTGGATGTCGACGGCGCTGGCGGGCTGGATTCGTTATCCGCGGCTGCGGCCGCAGGTTTCTTGCGGGGCCGGCCCCGCTGGCCAGGCGCCACGCGCCGGCTCGCGGTGTGGGCCAGGCTGGCGATGAAGCTCGCGCCGCCCAACGCCCATTGACCGGAAACGGCTTGGTCGATGCGCTGGGTTTCCTCGCGCGACAGGCCATCCTGAAGCCGCTTGCGGTAGTTGGCCTGACGGTCGAACGGCGTGTTGCCGCAGGCCCAGTAATCGGCGTGATCGGATTGCCATTGCGCGGGGGCGGCGCTGGTGTTGCCGGTATGGCTGGACGCGGACGACCACGGCCACGAATCGGGATCCTGCGAGGCCCCGCTGCGAACCGGATACGTCTCCAGCCAGACCAGCGCAGGCAGCACCCACGCGCCGGGCTCCAGCAAGGCAGATCGGTAACGGCCCGCGAACACCCGGCCGCCGCGCAGCCGCGCCGCCAGATTGCGGCCGAGCGTCTGCATCAAGCGGGGCAGGCCTTCTTCGTCGGCGGGCGTGGCCAGGAGCAGGATGCGGTCATTGGCCAGCAGCCAGCCGTGCACCGACACCCGGTGTCTCTGGGCCGATTCGCCCAGCCAGGTGGCGAGCTGATTCAGGATGTCGGCGGGCGCAGGTTGCGATGGCGCCGCCAACGGCTGAATAAAGTTGGCCTGCACCAGTTGGGGCAGCCCAGGGGCGTACAGACGGGGCAGTCGGGCCATAGTGTCAGGGCTTGCGTATCAGGAAGAACGGGTTGTCTTCACTCACGGTATATAAATAGTGCCACGGTGGGCGCTGGTCAAGTCCCGTGACCACAATCTGAGCGCGGAATCGTATTTTTTTGTGGCGGGCGCTCATTGAGGGGCAGGTTAACATTCGGCGACGGAACGTCGCACCGTGGATTCCCCTAACGCCGACGATTTTTCCGATCTCCAACCTCTTTTCCCGGAGCAAGCCATGGCCGCGTCCCTCGAACTCATCTCGCAGCATCGGTGCTTCGGCGGCACGCAGCGCTATTACCGCCACGCCTCCACGGAAATCGGGCTGCCCATGCGGTTTTCCGTCTACGTGCCGCCCCAGGCCGAGCAGGGTCCGGTGCCGGTGCTGTTCTACCTGGCGGGCCTGACCTGCACCGAAGAGACCTTCATGATCAAGGCGGGCGCGCAGCGCCTGGCGGCCGAACTGGGCGTCATGCTGGTTGCGCCCGACACCAGCCCGCGCGGCGCAGGCGTGGCTGGCGAAGACGAGAGCTGGGACCTGGGCACCGGCGCCGGCTTTTATGTGGATGCCACCACGCCCGCGTGGCGCGACCACTACCGCATGTACAGCTATGTCACCCAGGAGCTGCACGGCATCGTCACCGGCGGCGAATTGCCGGGTGACGCGTCGCGCGCCGGCATCTTCGGCCATTCCATGGGCGGTCACGGCGCGCTGGTGCTGGCGCTGCGCAACCCCGGCAAGTTCCGTTCGGTCTCGGCATTTGCGCCGATCGCCGCGCCCAGTCAGTG
Source organism: Achromobacter sp. JD417 (assembly GCF_041879325.1). Classification (NCBI taxonomy): domain Bacteria; kingdom Pseudomonadati; phylum Pseudomonadota; class Betaproteobacteria; order Burkholderiales; family Alcaligenaceae; genus Achromobacter; species Achromobacter sp. JD417. Next base: position 211,091 of record NZ_CP087159.1, read on the forward strand.
CCCGTGGGGCAAGAAGGCGTTCGGCGCCTATCTGGGCGCCGACGAGGCGGACTGGGCGGCCTATGATGCCTCCGCGCTGATGCGGGGCTTGCAGCAGCCTTTCCCCGGGGGCATCCTCATCGATCAAGGCGACGCGGACCAATTCCTGGCCGAGCAGTTGTATCCCGAGGTGTTCGAGGCGGCATGCGCGGCCGCAGGGCAGCCGCTGACCCTGCGCCGCCAGCCCGGGTACGACCACGGCTACTACTTCATCTCGACGTTCATCGAGGATCACATCCGGTTTCACGTCGAGCGGCTTGGAAAACCGGGCGCCTGACGCCCGCTTCTATACTGGCGGACCTGCCGCGGCGGGTGGCGGCTTCCTGCGCCCGCCGCGCTGCAGCCTGCGGCGGCTTGAATAGGAACGTCTCATTTGATCAACGGAATCGCTCCCTTCGCCTGGATCCTGCTGGGCGCCGTCATCGTCCTCTTGCCGGGCTTGGTCATGTTGCTGGGCCGCGGTGGGCCGCGAGACGAACGCGGTCGACGCATGTTCCAGTTCCGGCCGGTGCGCCGCACGTGCGGTCTGCTGCTGGTGTGCCTGGGATGCGTGACCGGCTTGCTGGCCCTGTCTCTGGTGCAGTTCGTGCGGCTGACCACCGACGAGCCGGTGGCCAGCATCGACGTCCGCCAACAGGCCGAGGGCCAGTTCCAGGTCAATGCCAGCGCGCCCGCCATCGGCTCAAAGCAATATGTTCTATATGGCGACCAGTGGCAGATCGACGCCCGGGTCGTCCGCTGGAGACTGCCCGCGCTGATGGCCGGCGTGCCGCCGCTGTACCGGCTAGAACGCCTGTCCGGACGCTACAGCGATGCCGCCCGCGAGGCCACCGCCACGCGCTCGGTGCATTCGCTGGACGATTGGCCGGCGCCGGACCTCGGATCCCTGAAGAAAAGTTTTCCGAACTGGTTCCCCTTTGTCGATGTCCAATTTGGCAGCGGCGCGTACATGCCGCTGTTTGACGGGGCCCGCTACCAGGTCTTCATGGATCCGCGTGGCGCGCTCTTCATCCGTCCGGACGGTCAGGCCACGGCCGAAGGGCTGAAGCGCCTGGGCTGGTAAAGCCATTACACTGGGCGGCCCAAATAAATGGGGACGCGCCATCGAAATGAAACTTTGACGCGTCGCAACAGTCGAATTAGCACTCCTATTACTTGAGTGCTAACATCGAATTCTTGTCGTTATCTCTTCGCCATCCGGAGACCCCCGCTATGAAACAACCCAGTACCTCGTTGACCGCTTCCGGCAACGCTCTGGCGTTGGCCATTGCCAATCCGGGCGCTCTCGGCACGATCGACGCCTATATCTCCGCGGTCAACCGCCTGCCGGTGCTGTCCGCGGATCGCGAAACGGAACTCGGCCGCCGCCTGCGTGACCAGGAAGATCTGGGCGCCGCTCGCGAGCTGATTCTGTCGCACCTGCGCCTTGTGGTGTCCGTGGCCCGGCAATACCTGGGTTATGGCCTGCCCCACGCCGACCTCATCCAGGAAGGCAACGTCGGCCTGATGAAGGCCGTCAAGCGTTTTGACCCCGAGCGCGGCGTGCGCCTGGTGTCCTTCGCCGTTCACTGGATCAAGGCCGAAATCCACGAATACATCATCCGCAACTGGCGGTTGGTCAAGGTGGCCACGACCAAGGCGCAGCGCAAGCTGTTCTTTAACCTGCGCAGCATGCGTCCCGACGGCCAGACCCTGGATCCGGAACAGGTCGACCACATTGCTCGCGAGCTGAACGTTCGCCACGAAGACGTGAGCGAAATGGAAGTCCGGATGTCCGGCCGCGACATGTCGCTGGAAAACCAGGACGACGACGACGACAGTTACGCGCCGATCGCCTACCTGTCCGACGAAGGCCGCCAGGAGCCCACGCGCGTGCTGGAACGCGCGGCGCGCGATCAGCTGCAAAGCGCCGGCCTGACCGGTGCGCTCGATGCGCTGGACCCGCGCTCGCGCCGCATCGTCGAAGCCCGCTGGCTGCAGGACGACGGCGGCGCCACGCTGCACGAGCTTGCGCAAGAGTTCGGCGTGTCGGCCGAACGCATCCGCCAGATCGAAGCGGCGGCGTTGAAGAAGATGCGCGGCAACCTCGCCTCGTGAGTTTGCCAGACCTCTACGCCGCGCCCGTCGCTGCACCCAAGTCAAAGGCCGCAAGTTGCGGCCTTTTTTCTATGGCCGCGCGCGGTGGGCGGCCAATAAATTGATACAAATTCGGGGTCAAATTTTCCGGGTTCGCAGAAACTTAATGGGGAAGGCGCCGCCTAACTTCATGTAGACCGCGAACTTCGGTTAGCAGTCTTGTCATCCGTCTCGGCTTCTCCTCTTTCCCCTCCCCTATGAGACGGATGCTTGCGGGGCACCTAGCATATCGGTGCCCCGTTTTTTATGCGCGCTCGGAACGCAAGCGCTGCAAGAAATCATGCGGCCCGTGCGCTATCCGGCGCCGCCAGCGCCGTGTGCCATAGCGCGTCCTGCACGCGGCGCACGCCGGTCGCCATCGACCCGTCCTGATAAAGCTTGATCCAACGGTAGCCCGGCGCCATGTTGTCGACGATGTGCTTGCCGTCTCGGATGCTGAATTGAAAACACGTCGAGGGCGTGGCCAGCATGCGCAGATTGTGCCGGCGGCGGTCGAACTCGTGGTGCACATGGCCCCAGAGCAGCACGCGCACCTGGGCAAATCGCGCCAGCAGCTTGAAGAGCGCCTGGGGGTTGTCGATCATCATCGAGTCATGCCAGTGGCTGTCGATCTGCATCGGGTTATGGTGCATCGCCACCAGCGTGTGGCGATCGGGCGCCTGCGCCAGCGCCGCTTCCAGCATGTCCAGTTCGCTGTTGCATAGATGGCCCGCGTTCGAGCCGGGCACCGTGGTGTCCAGCGCAACGATGCGCCATGCGCCCACGTCGGTCACGGGCATGGACCAGTCGGAGAGTTCCTGGCGCAGGACGGACGGTTGATCGTGATTGCCGGGCAGGCAGCGGATGGTCGCGCGTTCCAGCGCGGCCGATTCGGACAGGATGCGCGCGAAACGCCGGTAGCCTGCGGCTTCGCCGTCCTGCGACAGGTCGCCCGTGGCGAGCAGCAGGTCCGGGTGCTTACCGTCGGCCTCGATCTGGCGCAGCACGGCGCGCAGGCTTGCGTCGGTATTGACGCCCAGCATCGACGTTTCGGGCTCGCCGAAAAGATGGCTATCGGTCAACTGGACGAGCATCGCGGGCGCGTCGTGGCGCCGGGTCAAGGTGTGGATGCGTGCCACGTGCCGCTCCTGCAAAAGTTCGCGTGATGCCACATTACCCAAAAAACATGGCGCGGCACGTTTCGCAAGCGTCCATTGGGGTAACGAAACGTGCATTCTCCCCGATTCCCGCCACGCCCCGGCCGCGAGCGCCGGAAAAAAGCCGCTATTCTTGTGAAACTTTCCACAAGCACTACGATCGGGACGCGGCGCTACCCATGGATGTTGGTTTTCTCGTATTTGGTCTTGCGGGCCTGCTCACGCTGGTCTGCTTCATGCCGCCCCTGGCCGGCCGCGTCAAGCTGCCCTATTCGGTGCTGCTCGCCATCGTCGGCTGTCTGCTCGGGATCGTCATTCACGTGCACGGCTGGGCGCCCGCCTGGATCGGCGACTTCCTCGATTCGCTGGAGCGCTTCGAGATCTCGTCAGAGACCTTCCTGATGGTGTTCCTGCCGGTGCTGCTGTTTGAGACGGCGCTGTCGATGAACGTGCGCCGGCTGATGGACGACATCGGGCCGATTCTGATGATGGCCATCGTGGCCGTGGTTGTCTGCACGGTCGTGGTGGGTGTGACGCTGGACGCCATCTCGCCCTATGGGCTAGTCGTTTGCCTGCTGCTCGGCGCTATCGTGGCGACGACGGATCCGGTGGCGGTGGTCGGCATCTTTCGCGAGGTGGGCGCGCCCAAGCGCCTGACGACGCTGGTCGAGGGCGAAAGCCTCTTCAACGATGCGGCGTCGATCGCGTTGTATTCGGTGCTGCTGGCCGTACTTAGCGGCAAGGGTGAATTGTCCGTCAGCGGCATCTTCAACGACTTCATCGTGCACTTCATCGGCGGCGGCGTGGCCGGCTTTGCGATGGGGCGCCTGGCCTGCTTTCTGTTCGCCTGGCTGCGCGGCTTTCCCACGGCCGAGATCACCCTGACGCTGACGCTGGCCTACCTGTCCTTCTTCATCTCCGAGCATTACCTGAACGTGTCGGGCGTGGTCGCCACCGTGATCGCGGGCCTGGTGGTCGGGTCCACCGGCCGCACCCGCATGTCGCCGACCACCTTCGAACATCTGGCCAGCGCCTGGGAGCAGTTTGGTTTCTGGGCCAACTCCCTCATCTTCCTGTTCGCGGCCATGCTGATCCCGAAGCTGATGGCGGCGGCCGATTGGCAGGAGCTGGTGCTGGTGGCTGTCGTGTTCGTGGCGACGCTGTTCGCGCGCGGGCTGGTGGTGTTCGGGCTCCTGCCGCTGCTTGGCCTGACCCGGCTGGGCACGAAGGTCAGCAATCCGTACAAGGTGGTGATGCTGTGGGGCGGATTGCGCGGCGCCGTGTCGCTGGCGCTGGCGCTGGCCGTGACCGAGCAGATGGGCGTGCCCGAAGAGGCGCGCCAGTTCATCGCCGTGGCCACCACGGGCTTTGTGCTGATGACCCTGTTCGTCAACGGCATCAGCCTGCGGCCGCTGATTCGCATGTTGGGGCTGAATCAGCTGTCGCCGGTCGAGCGCACCATCCGCAATCAGGTGCTGGCCGTGGCGCTGGAAGATCTGCAGGGCAAGACCGAGGAAGTGGCCAAGTCCGAGCACATCGGCAACGAAGTCCGCGACCGTATCCGCGCCGTGTTCGACGCCAGCCTGGCCAGCGTGCACGACGGCCGGGTCAGCCAGATGACCGACGAGCAGCGCGTGTCCGTGGGACTGGCCATGGTTGCCCAGCGCGAAGAGGAAATGTTCTTCGACATTCTGAAGGCGCAGATCGTGGACTGGCGCATGGCCGAAACCCTACTGGCGCGGGCTGAACGGCTGGAAGACGCGATCCGTCTGGGCGGCGTTGAAGGCTTCGAGCGCGCCATTGCCGCCGATGTCCGCTATTCGACGGGTTTCCGGCTGGCATTGCGGCTGCATTACCTGTTCGGCTTTCAGGGCTGGCTGGCGCGCGAGCTTGGCCAGCGCTTTGCCAACCTGATGAGCAAGCGCTCGGTGGCGCAGCGCCTGATCGCCTTTGCGCGCGAGCAGATTACGCCGCTGCTTGGCGAAGAGGCCACGCAGCGCATCGTGTCGCTGCACCAGCGCCGTCTTGATCTCATCGAAAACGCCTTGCAGGCGCTGAACCTGCAATATCCGTCGTACGCCCAATGGCTGCAGGAAAGCTATCTGGGCCGCGTGGCCCGCGAGCTCGAACGCATCCGCTATCGCGACATGCTTGAGCAATTTCTGATCAGCGGCGAAGTCTATGCGGACCTGACCGAGCAATTGAAGAGCCGCTGGGCGCACATCGACAAGCACCCGCCGCTGGATATCGAAATGAGCGCGGCCGAACTCATCAAGCGCGTGCCGCTGTTCGAGGGCCTGTCGCCCGATTCGCTGCGCGCCATCAGCAAGCTGCTCAAGCCCCGCCTGGCATTGCCCGATCAGCGGGTACTGACGAAGGGGCGGCACGGCGAGGAAATGTGTTTCGTGGCGTCGGGCGCCGTGGCGGTCCATCTGCCCGACAACACCATGATCGAACTGGGCAGCGGCGAATTCTTCGGTGAGCTGGGTCTTCTGGGTGAAGTGCAGCTTACGCCGGACGTGACCTCGCTGGGCTACAGCAAGCTGCTGATGCTGTCGTCGCGCGACTTTCACGCCCTGCTCGACCGCGACGAGAATCTGCGTGAACGCATTCAGGTCGTGGCCAAGCAGCGCCTGCGCGCGATTGAAGTGTGGAAGCAGTTTTCGCAGCAGTCTGCGGCCGCGGCCGCCGCGCCGGCGCCCGTGCCGCCTCCCAGCTCGGCGCAGGCGGCCGAGGCCGCGGAAGCGGCTGGCGCGGGCAGTCCGGCCCAGGCCGAGGATCTGCAAGCGGCCCGCGAACTGCGCGGTGAATCATCGGGTGACGATGGCGCCGCGGCGGGGCCCGTGCTGGGAACGCCAGAACCCGCGCCCCGCTAGGCGCACCCCGCTAGGCGCGCCCCGCTAGGCGCCCCGCCCAATCCCGTGTCCTAGCTTCTGCGCCGTATCAGGCCCGCACAGCCGAGCCCAGCCCAGCTCAGCCCAGCTCAGCCCCGGGCGGGCGCCTGATCAGATCGTGATCTCGCCCGCGGCCTGGCGCCGCATGATGTCCTCGACCAGCACCAATGCCGCTTCCAGCGTGAACTCGCCCTCGGCGACATGGTGCAGGGCCGTGGCGACGTCGATGGTGGCGATTTCCATGACCTCGCCGTCGCGATTGGCGGGACGGGCGTCCGGCGCCAGGATGCAGGTGCTGGTCAGCACGTCTTCGACCTGATAGCCCTCGGGCAGGCGTCGATGGATGCGCAGGATCGTGCGCAGCGGCGTGCGGCGCACGAGATCGGGTTCGTCCAGGCCGGCCTCTTCGCCGCATTCGCGCACCAGCGCCAGTTCCAGGTCTTCGCCCCTGCCGGCCAGTCCGCCGACCAGTGTGTCCCACATACCGGGATCGGTGGATTTGCTGAGAGAACGCCGCGCGACCCACAGCTTGCCGTCGGGCGTCCAGGCGTTCAGGTGCACGGCCTTGGTCAATAGGCCCAGCGGCCGCACGGCGGCGCGTTCGATCACGCCGAGCGTCTCGTCGCCATCCAATACGTCCAGCAGTTCGTCGCGCCAGCCGCGCAGGCAGTTGGCTTGGCGCAACAGTTCCGCGGCCTGTTCCAGCGCCGCGTCCAGCGCATTGCCCGGCGCCAGGCGCTCGCCGATGCGCAACGCCGTGCCGTCGGACTGTGTTTCAGGCGCGTCGCGCAGCGCGTCGCAGGCCGCGTGCGTGGCCCAGCCGCAGCGTCGCCCCGCAATATATAAAGCGCGCGCGCCTTCGGGGGCGGGCTCCTGCGCGCGGGCGCACAGGGCGGCATACAGATCGGACAGCGGCTTTTGCATCGTGGCGCCATGGTGATGAGGTTGCGGGCGATTTTAAGCCACCCTGTTTACGGCTCGCGGTCAAGGGGGCGCGCCCAAGTGGGGGCGGGCCGCATGAATTCAAGAGCACTAAATTACATCTGTTTGCGCGTCCGCTATAATCCGCCAGTTTCTTTGTGATTTCGAGAGGGAACGACAGGGCCGCTCTATCTCCCTGCATCGCCCTGCCATCTAATAATTGCGTGTTGCCCGTATTCCGGTGACTTCCGCCACCAGCAAATGGGCCTTCGCGCCGTATTTCGAGGTAAGCATGAAGAAGTGGAGAGGGATACTGGGGGCTTGTGCGATGCTGATTGGCGGCGTGGCCGGTGCCCAGGTGCAAAACATGCCCGGCGGTCCGAAGGTCAATCAGCTGAACCTGCATGAAGGCGTCACCGCGATTTCGCGCGACATCATGTGGCTGCATTGGTTGCTGCTCACGATCTGTATTGTGATTTTCATCGGCGTCTTCGGAGTGATGTTCTACTCCATCTGGGCGCACCGGAAGTCCCGCGGCCACAAGGCGGCGACCTTCCACGAACATCTGGGTGTCGAAGTCGCCTGGACCGTCATTCCCTTCATCATCGTCATCGCCATGGCGTTGCCGGCCACCAAGACGGTCGTCGCCATGAAGGACACTTCCAGCGCCGACCTGACCGTCAAGGTCACCGGCTATCAATGGAAGTGGGGCTACGAATACCTCGACGGCTCTGCCGCCGGCATCAAGTTCCTCTCCACGCTTTCCACGCCGCGCGCCCAGATCGAGAACCGCGAGCCCAAGGGCGAGTTCTATCTGATGGAAGTGGACAACCATCTGGTCGTCCCCGCCAACAAGAAGATCCGCATCGTCCTCACGGCGGCCGACGTCATCCACTCGTGGATGATTCCGGACTTCGGCGTGAAGCAGGACGCGATCCCCGGGTTCCTTCGCGACACCTGGTTCAACGCCGAAAAGCCTGGCATCTATCGCGGCCAGTGCGCGGAATTGTGCGGCAAGGACCACGCCTTCATGCCCATCGTCGTGGAAGTCCTGGCGCAAGCCGACTACGATAAGTGGGTTGAAGACCAAAAGAAGAAGATGGCGGCAAACGCCGACGATCCCAATAAAGAGTGGACGGAAGCCGAACTGGTTGCCCGCGGCGAAAAGGTTTTCGCGGCGAATTGCGTGGCCTGCCACCAGGCCAACGGCAAGGGCATTCCCGGTTCCTTCCCGCCGCTCGACGGAGACAAGGTTGTTCTGGGCCCCAAGGGGGAGCAGATCAACACCGTGCTGAAGGGCAAGCCCGGCACCGCCATGGCGGCGTTCGGCGGGCAGCTCAACGATGTCGAGATCGCAGCGGTCATCAGCTATACGCGCCATGCCTGGAGCAATGCCGGCAAGGGGCAGGACCCGACGGTTCTACCGAAGGACATCACGCCCGCGCGCTGATTGCGCGCGCGCCGTTCCTTCACCGTAGAACCGGTTCCGTTTAGTCAGAGATACCCTGCCGCCCCGTTGGACGGGGCTGGCACTCAGCAGGAAGGAGTCCATCATGAGCAGCGTCACTGTAGACCACGTGTCGCCGGGCCACGGCCACGGTCACGATGACCACCATCACGGCGTGCCCACGGGCTGGCGCCGGTGGCTTTTTGCAACGAACCACAAAGACATCGGGACGATGTATCTCATCTTCTCGTTCGTCATGCTTCTGGAGGGCGGCACGCTGGCCCTTCTGCTGCGCACCGAACTCTTCGAGCCCGGCCTGCAGTTCTTCCGCCCCGAACTGTTCAACCAGTTCACCACGATGCACGGCCTGATCATGGTGTTCGGCGCCATCATGCCGGCCTTCGTGGGCTTCGCGAACTGGATGATCCCGATGCAGATCGGCGCGTCCGACATGGCGTTCGCGCGCATGAACAACTTCAGCTTCTGGCTGCTGCCGGTTGCCGCGATCATGCTGACCGCCTCGTTCTTCGTGCCGGGCGGCGCCACTGCCGCGGGCTGGACGCTGTACGCGCCCCTGTCGCTGCAGATGGGCCCGGGCATGGACCTGGCCATCTTCGCCATCCACATCATGGGCGCCTCGTCCATCATGGGCGCCATCAACATCATCGTGACCGTGCTGAACATGCGCGCGCCCGGCCTGACGCTGATGAAGATGCCGCTGTTCTGCTGGACCTGGCTGATCACCGCGTTCCTGCTCTTGGCCGTGATGCCGGTGCTGGCCGCCGCCATCACCATGGTGCTGACCGACCGCCACTTCGGCACGGGCTTCTTCAACGCCGCTGCCGGCGGTGACCCGGTCCTGTACCAGCACGTGTTCTGGTTCTTCGGGCACCCCGAGGTCTACATCATGATCTTGCCGGCGTTCGGCATCGTGTCGGCCATCGTGCCCGCGTTCGCCCGCAAGAAGCTCTTCGGCTACGCCTCGATGGTGTACGCCACCGCTTCCATCGCCGTGCTGTCGTTCATCGTGTGGGCGCACCACATGTTCACGACGGGCATGCCGGTGACCGGCCAGCTCTACTTCATGTACGCCACCATGCTCATCTCCATCCCGACCGGGGTGAAGGTGTTCAACTGGGTCGCGACGATGTGGCGCGGTTCCATGACGTTCGAGACGCCGATGCTGTTTTCCATCGGCTTCATCTTCGTGTTCACGATGGGCGGCTTCACGGGCCTGATCCTGTCGGTGGCGCCGATCGACATCCAGGTCCACGACACCTACTACGTGGTGGCGCACTTCCACTACGTGCTGGTGGCCGGTTCCCTGTTCGCGCTGTTTGCCGGCGCCTACTACTGGGTGCCCAAGTGGACGGGCCGCATGTACAGCGAAAAGCTGGGCAAGCTGCACTTCTGGTCGACGCTGATCTCGTTCAACGTGACCTTCTTCCCGATGCACTTCCTGGGTCTGGCCGGCATGCCGCGCCGCTACGCCGACTACGCCGCGCAGTTCACGACGTTCCATCAGATCGCCACCATCGGCGCGTTCTGGTTCGGCCTGTCGCAGCTGATTTTCCTGGTTGCGATCCTGCGCTGCTACATGGGCAAGGGCGAACCGGCCCCGGCCAAGCCGTGGGAAGGCGCCGAAGGACTGGAATGGACGGTGCCGTCGCCCGCCCCGTTCCACACCTTCGAAACGCCGCCCGAAGTGAAGTAATCCCTTGTCCATGTTTCAGGTCGCACAGCAATGACACCCGAGCAGCGCCGTCGTAACAAGATCGCAGGACTGGTTCTTCTGGTTTTCGTCATTGCCGTGTTTGCCTGGACGGTGATCCGCGGTTCGGCCTTGCTGACCGGCAAGGCGGTGGGCTAGAGGCCTCGGCCATGAGCGACGACCTTCGCGAAACGTCTCAGCGCAAGCTGAGCTTCCTTCAGACGATGAAGGCGGTGGCGTGGGGGTTCTTCGGCGTGCGCAAGGGCGCGGGCTACCGTGAGGACAGCGCCAAGCTCAATCCCGTCCACGTCATCGTGGCCGGGCTGCTGGCAGCGGCAATCTTTGTGACTGTGCTGGTTTTAATTGTTCGTTGGGCTGTTTCCAGCCTGACTTGAATTACCTAAATCTAAATCTGTACCAGGGAGAAAGCCATGAGTGCAAGTCACTCGGTTCAAGGTAAAGAGGCACCGTACTACTTTGTCCCCGCCGACTCGGGCCATCCCGTGCGCATGGCCGTGGCACTGCTCTTCATGGGCCTGGGGGCCGCGGCCTGGGTCAACGGCGCCGATTGGGGCAAGTGGTCCGTGCTGGTCGGATTCATCGGCGTGATCATCGTGATGTATTACTGGTTTGGCGACGCCATCCACGAATCCGAGATCGGCCTGAACAGCAAGCGCATCGACGGCTCGTACCGCTGGAGCATGAGCTGGTTCATCTTCTCCGAGGTCATGTTCTTTGCCGCGTTCTTTGGCGCGCTCTGGTACACGCGCACCATCACGACGCCGTGGCTGGGCGACATCGACCACCGCCTGATGCTGTGGCCGGATTTCCAGGCGGCCTGGCCCAACTTCGGCCCGGCGGGCGTGGTCGAGCCCTTCCAGACCGTGGGTCCGTTCTGGCTGCCCACGATCAACACGGCGCTGCTGCTGAGCTCCGGCGTCACGCTCACCATTGCCCACCATGCACTGCGTGAAAACCACCGCGGCAAGGCCAAGTTCTGGCTGGCGGCCACCGTCATCCTGGGCTTTGTCTTCGTGGGCTGCCAGGCGTTCGAATACATCCACGCCTACCGCGACCTGAACCTGAAGTTCAATTCGGGCGCGTACGGGTCGCTGTTCTACATGCTGACCGGCTTTCACGGGTTCCACGTGATCCTGGGCGCCACGATGCTCACGGTCATCCTGATCCGCCTGATCCGCGGCCATTTCACGCCGGATCATCACTTCGGGTTCGAAGGCGCGGCGTGGTACTGGCACTTTGTCGACGTGGTGTGGCTGGGCCTGTACCTGTTCGTGTATTGGTTCTGACCGCATTGGCCCTGACGGCGGCCGGCAGCGCCGGCGGCCGTTGCGGCAGGGAAAGCGCGAAGGGAGCCGGGCGGCAAGCCGGCCTCCGTCGCGCTTTCAGCCCATCTGGCGGGGCGCGGCGGCAGGCATCACGCAAGGCCCGGGGAACCGGGCGGCGGGCAGCCTATCTAAAACCGGTGCTCTCGATCCAGCCCATGTAATGGGCGAACAGCACGAACAGGAACAGGGCGACCGACAGGCCGATCCGGACCGTCAGCGCGTTGACCGTGCGGTTGGTGGTACCTTTGTCCCGCATCAGGTAGACCAGGGCGGATGCCAGACTGGCCAGTATCCCGATGAAGGCCAGAACGACGAAAACGCGCATTGTGGTCTCCCGACAATTCAGATTTAGCAACGACAGATGTCCCGACCGCATTCCACCCGCTACACGGTAGCCGCCTTATTGTTGCTTGGCCTCGCCGTGGTGGTCCTGGTGTCGCTGGGACAATGGCAGATGCGCCGCAGCGATGAGCGACGCGCCATTCTGGCTGCGATCGAAGCCGGCCGCAAGCAAGCGCCCCTGCTTCTGACGCCGGCGACGCCGCCCGCGGACATGACGCCGTGGCGCGTGGCGCAGGCCAGCGGGACATGGCTGCCGCAATTCAGTGTACTGCTGGACAATCGCAACCACGACGGCAGGCCGGGCTACTGGCTGGCCACGCCGCTGTTGCTGGATGCGGCCACGAATCGCGCGGTGCTGGTGCTGCGGGGCTGGCTGCCGCGCGTGATCCAGGGCCAGGGCGAGCCGCAGCTGCCGGCCACGCCCGAGGGCATGCAGACCGTGCAAGGCGAGCTGTCCGTGCGCGTGCCGCGCCTGTTTGAACTGTGGTCGCTGGGAGGCGCCGACGCCTCCGCGCTGCCCGCGGCGCTGCCGGTGGCGGGCGGCGCGGTGCCGCAAGTGCAGAACCTGCCGCTGGACGACTATGCGCGCGCGACCGGATTGAATCTGCTGCCCACGGTGCTGAGCCAGGGCGGCCAGGTGGACGACGGCCTGGTGCGCGACTGGCCCCAGCCGTCGGTGGATTTCCAGCAGAACACGTCGTACGCGGTACAGTGGTTCGCTTTCGGCGCAATTGCGGCGATTGCCTGGCTGGTGGTGCTGGGTGGCGCCATCCGCCGCAGGCGCCAGCGCGTGGACCAGCAGGCGCAGGCTCGCATGCGGGCACGCAGATGACCAACGCTATTCCAGGATACAAAGTGGCTCGCGACATTTCATCCAACAAGCCCGCACGCAAGCGTTCGCTGATGCCGATGGTGCTGGTGTTCCTGTGCTCGCTGGCGCCCATCGTCGCCGCGTTCGTGGTCTACATGAACCCGCAATGGTGGCCCAGCGATTCCAGCAATTACGGCACGCTCCTGTCGCCGCAACGCCCGATGCCCGAAGCGTCGGAACTGCGCCTGACCACGCTGGACGGCAAGCCGTTCGATCTGCAGAGCCTGAAGGGCAAGTGGCTGCTGGTGGCCGCCGATGGCGCGGCCTGCCCCGAAAGCTGCGCGCGCAAGCTCTTCATCACCCGCAACAGTCACGCCAGCCAGGGCAAGAACGTGGATCGGCTGGCGCGGGTGTGGTTCATCACCGATGATGCGGTGGTGCCGGACAAGGTGCTGGAGGCATACAAGGGCACGGTCATGGTGCGGGTGAATCCGGACCAGCTGGCCCGATTCCTGCTGGCGCGCGACACGGCCGCGGGGCAGCCCGGACTGCAGGATCCGATCTGGGTGATCGATCCGCTGGGCAACCTGATGATGCAGTATCCCGCCGAGGCGGATGGCGTGCGGGTGCGCAAGGACATCAGCAAGCTGGTCTATAACTCGCGCATTGGTTGAACGGTTTTTTGGTTTTGATATGGAACGCATCAAAGCGCGTTATCGCAAGCTGGTTTTCTTCACCTGGTTCCTGACGCTGGACCTCATCATGTTCGGCGCCTTCGTGCGCCTGACCGATTCCGGGCTGGGCTGTCCGGACTGGCCCGGCTGCTACGGCAGCGTCACGCCGATCGGCGCGATGGGCGACATCCACGAAGCCTCGCAGGCCATGCCCTTCGGCCCGGTGACGCTGTCCAAGGCCTGGATCGAAATGATCCACCGCTACGTCGGCGCCATCCTGGGCATGCTCATTATCGGCATCGTCTACATGGCCTGGCGCTATCGCCGCGAACTGGGCCGTTCGCCCGCGCTGGCCATCACCACGCTGGTTGCCGTGTGCGTGCAGGGCGCGTTCGGCGCGTGGACCGTGACCCACAAGCTCATGCCCGCCGTCGTGACGGCGCACCTGGTGTTTGGCCTGTCGGTGCTGGCGTTGATGACCTGGCTGTCCTCGCGCGAACGCCCGCACCTGCCCGTCAGCGCCGAGGCCGTGCGCTGGAAGCCGTGGGTGGCGGTCGGATTCGGGCTGCTGCTGGTGCAGGTCACGTTGGGCGGCTGGGTCAGCACCAACTATGCGGCGCTGGCCTGCATGGACTTTCCCACGTGCCACGGGCAATGGGTGCCGGAGATGGACTTTCATGGCGGCTATTCGGTCATCCGGGGCCTGGGCGAACTGCCGTCCGGCGAAATGATCTCGCAGCCCGCGCTGACCGCGATCCACTGGGTGCATCGCAATTTCGCCTTCGTGGTGTTCGTCTACCTGGGCATCCTGGCCTGGCGGCTGCGCGCCGCCGAGCCCGGCCTGCGCGGCCCGGCCACGCTGATGCTGGCCCTCCTGGCCGCGCAGCTGTTCACGGGGCTGACCACCATCTTCTTTCAGTGGCCGCTTCTGATCGCCGTCCTGCACAATGGGGGCGCGGCGGGCCTGACATTGTCGGCCGTGGTGTTGATGGTGCGGCTGGCGTCTGCCGGCCGCGAGCCGGCGGGGCGGTACGACCCCAATTTGGTGCGCGTTTAAAATGAGGTCCACTATGACCAGTCTTGCCGCTCCTCAATCCGGATTGCTCCGCCAGTACCTCGTTCTCACCAAGCCGCGCGTCACGCAGCTGGCTGTGTTTTGCGCCGTGATCGGCATGTTCCTCGCGGCGCCCGGCATTCCGGACATGCGCCGGGTGCTGTTCGGCACGATCGGTATCTGGCTGCTGGCCGCCGCCGCCTTCGCCATCAACTGCCTGATCGAACAGGAAGTCGACGCCCGCATGCTGCGCACCGCGCGGCGGGCCACGGCGCGTGGCACCATTTCGGCATTCCAGGTGCTGAGCCTGTCGGGTCTGCTGGGCGGCGCGGGCATGTTCGTGCTCTACCACATGGTCAACCCGCTCACCATGTGGCTGACGTTCGCCACGTTTGTGGGCTATGCCATCATCTACACCATCATCCTCAAGCCGCGCACGCCGCAGAACATCGTGATCGGCGGCCTGTCGGGCGCGATGCCGCCGGCGCTGGGCTGGGCGGCCGTCGCCGATTCTGTGCCGGCCGAGGCCTGGGTGCTGGTCCTCATCATCTTCATCTGGACGCCGCCGCACTTCTGGGCGCTGGCGCTTTACCGCAACCACGATTACGCCAAGGCCGGCCTGCCCATGCTGCCGGTCACCCACGGCAACCAGTTCACGCGTCTGCACATCCTGCTGTACAGCCTGGCGTTGATGGCGACCACGCTGTTGCCCTACGCCATCCGCATGAGCGGCGAACTCTATCTGCTGTCGGCGCTGGTGCTGGGCGGCATGTTCGTGTCGTATGCGTGGCGCCTGTACCGCGCATACAGCGACGAGCTGGCCCGCAGCATGTTCCGTTTTTCCATTCTCTACCTGGCGCTGCTGTTTGGCGCCCTGCTGGTGGACCACTGGGTCGCCCTGTTGCGCTGACCCCCTGGAGGTTGTCGATGTCCGTGTTTTCCGCCAGCCGCCGGCTGGCCCTGCGACTGGGCGCAGCCGCCGCCGTCGCCGCCGCCCTGGCTGCCTGCGGCGACAGCAAGCCCCTCTTCAAGGGTAGCGATATCACCGGCACGCAATTGGGCCGCGGCATGGAACTGTCCGACCACAACGGCAAGCTGCGTCAGCTGTCGGACTTTTCCGGCAAGGTCGTGGTCGTGTTCTTCGGTTTCACGCAGTGTCCAGACGTATGCCCCACGGCGCTGGCTGAACTGACCGAAGTCATGAAGAAGCTGGGTCCGGATGCCGATCGCGTCCAGGTGCTGCTGATCTCGGTGGACCCCGAGCGCGACACGCCTGAGGTGCTCAAGCAGTACGTCACGGCGTTCGATCCGCGGTTCCTGGGCCTGACGGGCACGCCCGACCAGGTCAAGAAGGCGGCGGCCTCGTTCAAGGCCTATTACGCCAAGGCACCCACCAAGGATGGCAACTACACGATGGACCACACGGCCGCGTTCTACCTGCTGGACGGCAAGGGCGAATCGCGCGTGCTGGTCAACAACAACGTCGGCGTGGACGCGCTGACGCAGGACATCCAGGCGCTGCTGAAGGGTTGATTCCCCCGGGCGGGTTCAGGCCTTTGCCGCCGCCCACGCGGCCAGTGCGGCGCGGGCCTTGTCGCTGAGTTCGGCGGTGGAAATATCGCGCCGGTGCGCGATGATCATCAAGGCGTAGGGCGTGGCAAGCGCGGCCGCTTCGGGACACAGGCGCGCCTCTTCGCCCACCGAGGGCGACGTGTTGCGCCAGTAGTTGATGGCCTGTTCGAGTTGGGGCAGCGTGATCAAATCCATGCGCCTATTGTCCACGAATGCCCCACCCTGTCCACCCTCCATGCGCCCTGCAATGAAGGGTCACCATCGCAACATGCCGAAACCGCGCGCGGGTGCTATACCACTGCCGGTTAGTTACGATGGAGCATCGTCATGAATACTTCGACCTCTACCGCGTCGCCGCGCCGCGGCCTGCATCCGTTGCTTGCCGCCGCCGCGATCGCCGTCATCGTCATGTGCTCGGTGGGCGTGGCCGCCGTGCTGGGTTGGCTGCCGTCGCCGTCGGCTAACCCGCACGCGGAACAAGCCGTGGCCGAGGCCGGCCCCGAGGACGCCAACCTGGCGCCCGCGCCGGCCGCCGAGCCGCCCGGAGCGGGCAGGCCCGCCGGCCAGATGCGCGAGGCGCAGCAAGCGCAGGCCGCCCCGTCCCCGCGTCCCGCTGCCGCGCCCGCACAGCAGGCGTGCGCCAGCTGCGGCGTGGTCGAGACCATCCGCCAGGTGCAGGTACCCGCCAAGGATGACAGCAACCATCTGGTCGGGACCATCGCGGGCGGCGTGGCCGGCGGCGTTGTGGGTAATCAGTTTGGTGGAGGCAACGGCAAGACCGCGCTGACGGTGCTGGGCGCGGTCGGCGGCGCTTTGGCAGGCCGTGAAGTTGAGCGTAATATCAGACAGCAACAAACAGTGACGCACTATGAGCTCACGGTCCGCATGAATGACGGCAGCAAGCGCCAGTTCCGCAGCGCGCAGCCGTTCTCGTTTGCCTCCGGCGACCACGTGCGCGTGGAGAACAATCAATTGCTGCCCGGCTGATCCCGGCCGACGGCGGCAAGCATCCGACTATGGAGAGATCTGGAATGAGCGACCAATTCAACAATCCGTTCGTCCTGCCCGGCATGGGCCAGAACTCCGATCTCTCGGGCAATCCGCTTCTGGCCAGCATGGAGATGATGCGCCAGGCCTGGGCGGGCCTGACGGGCCCCGGCGGTCTTGCCAGCAGCCTGCCCATGGCGCCGCCCATGAATCTCGAAGACCTGGACCGCCGCATTGCCGAACTGCGCTCGGTGGAAAACTGGCTGCGCATGAATTTGAGCATGCTCTCCAGCACCATCCAGGGCATGGAGGTGCAACGCTCCACCATCAGCACCCTGCGCGCCTTCGTGGACAGCGCCTCGCGCATGGACATGGGCGCAACCCCGGAAGCCGGGGCGCCGTCGCCGCTGGAAGTCGCGCTGGGCTTGAAGCCCGCGCCCAAGGCTGCGGCGTCCGCGCCGTCCGGCCATGCCGCGGCCGCAGATGAAAAGGAAAACGCCGGCGCACAATCCGGCGCCAAGGCGCAAGGCGAAGACGCCTCCGCCGGGCCGGATGCGGCAGCCGCCATGAGCGAGCAGATGGGCGCCGCGGCACAGTCGGCATCCAAGGCCTGGTGGGAGCTGCTGCAGCAGCAGTTCAATCAGATCGCGGCTGCCACCGCAGCCTCCATGCCCGCCGGCGCACCGGGCACGGCCAGCGCCAAGTCCGAACCCTCGCATCCCAAGGCGTCGGCCGAGGCGCAGGCCAAGCCCGGCAAACCCGCGGCCAAGCCCGCCGCCACCGCACGCAAGCCGGCTGCCGCCAAGAAAGCAGCCAAGCCAGCGGCCAAGACAGCCAAGAAAAACGGGCCTGCCGACGGCAAGCCCTGACCCCATCCTTCAATCGACACGCGGAGCCGCCGCCAGGCCGCCCGCCCGTCTCTCAACCTACTGGAACTTATGCTTAATGTAGTGATTCTTGCCGCCGGACTGGGTAAACGCATGCAGTCCGACCTTCCCAAAGTGCTGCACACGCTGGCCGGCAAACCCATGCTGGCGCATGTGCTGGACAGCGCACGCCAACTGAATCCCGCGCGCATCGTCGTGGTGGTCGGCCATGGCGCCGATCGCGTCAAGCAGGCATTCGAAGGCCAGCCGGATCTGCACTTCGTGCTGCAGCAGCCGCAGCAGGGCACGGGCCACGCCGTGCAGCAGGCCGTGCCGCAACTGCTGGAAGGCGACGGCAAGGACGACGTCACGCTGGTGCTGTACGGCGACGTGCCGCTGGTGCAGCCGGAAACGCTCAAGCGCCTTCTGGACGCGCGCGGCCAGGGCGCCGCCGTGCTGACCGAAGTGCTGGCCGATTCCACCGGTTATGGCCGCATCGTGCGCGACGCCAAGGGCAGCGTGTGCCGCATCGTCGAACACAAGGACGCCTCGGAAGCCGAGCGCGAGATCAAGGAAGTGAACACCGGCATCCTCACCGCGCCCACCGCGAAGCTGAAGAACTGGCTCACCCGCATCGACAACAACAACGCCCAGGGCGAGTACTACCTGACCGACGTGGTCGGGCTGGCCGTGGTCGACGAGATTCCCGTGGGCGCGGCCCAGCCGGGCGCCGCCTGGGAAACGCTGGGCGTGAACAGCCGCGTGCAGCAGGCCGAACTGGAGCGCCGCTGGCAAGCCGAGCAGGCCCGCCGCCAGCTTGAAGCCGGCGTCACGCTGGCCGACCCGGCGCGCTTTGACGTGCGCGGCACGCTCACTTGCGGCCGCGATGTCTTCATCGACGTGGGCTGCGTCTTCGAAGGCCAGGTGTCCCTGGCCGACGGCGTGCGCGTGGGCCCGCACTGCGTGCTGCGCGACGTCAGCATTGGCGCGGGCACCCACATCGAGGCCTTCAGCCATCTGCAGCAGGCCGAAGTCGGCCGCGATGCGCGCGTGGGACCCTATGCCCGCCTGCGTCCCGGCGCCGAACTGGGCGACCGCAGCCACGTCGGCAACTTCGTCGAGATCAAGAAGAGCGTGCTGGGCGCGGACAGCAAGGCCAACCACCTTGCGTACATCGGCGACGCGGACATCGGCGCGCGCGTGAACGTGGGCGCGGGCACCATCACCTGCAACTACGACGGCGTGAACAAGCACCGCACCGTCATCGAAGACGACGCCTTCATCGGCTCGGACACGCAGCTCGTCGCGCCGGTGCGCGTGGGCCGTGGCGCGACGCTGGGCGCCGGTACCACCCTCACGCGTGACGCGCCGGCCGACAAGCTGACCGTGTCGCGTCCCAAGCAGGTCACCGTTGACGGATGGCAGCGCCCGGTAAAGAAGTCGTGATGCAGGACCAGGAAGCGGCCGCGGGGGGCGGGGCCAGGCCCGCGCACCCCGACGGCCTGCCGGCGCCGCGCCGGTACTGGGCGGCGGCCACCGTGATGACGGGCATCAGCCTGTCGGTGCTGGACACCACCATCGCCAACGTGGCGCTGCCCACGATCGCCAAGGATCTGAACGCCCTGCCCGCGCAGGCAGTCTGGATCGTCAACGCCTACAACCTTGCCGTCGTGATGGCGCTCTTGCCGCTGTCCGCGCTGGCCGAGCGCATCGGCTTTCGCCGCATGTTCACGTTCGGGCTGGTGCTGTTCACGCTGGCCTCGCTGGGCTGCGCGCTTGCCGGCACGTTGTGGCAATTGACCGCCGCGCGCGTGTTCCAGGGGCTGGGGGCGGCCACGCTCATGTGCATGTTCGGCGGCCTGGTGCGCAACATCTATCCGCTCAAGATGCTGGGCCGGGGCATCAGCATCAATGCCACCACGGTGGCGGTCATGTCGGTGCTCGGGCCCACCATTGGTTCGGCCATCCTGTCCGTGGCGCCGTGGCCGTGGATCTTCGCCGTCAACCTGCCGATCTGCGCGCTTGCCATGTTTGGCCTGCGCCATCTGCCGGAAGTGCCGCGCAACGACGTCAAGCTGGACTGGATCAGTGCGCTGCTGTGCATGGCGACGCTGGGCGTCTTCATTTCGGGCGTGGACATGATGGGCGAGGACCTGCTGCGGGGCATCGGCCTGGTCGCGATCTCGGCGGTGGCCGGGCTGGTGCTGGTGCGCCGCGCCAGCCAGCAGACCGCGCCGCTGGTGCCGGTGGACTTGCTGCGCATCCGCCCGCTGGCGTTTGCTGTGGGCGCATCGGCCTGCACCTTCGCCGCCCAGATGGCGTCCTATGTGTCGCTGCCGTTCTACTTCCAGCAGGTGCTGGGCCGGCCTTACCTTGAGGTGGGCATGCTGATGGGCGCCTGGCCGGTCGGCACGGCCATCATCGCGCCGCTGGCCGGACGCCTGTCGGACCGCTACTCCGCCGCTACGCTCAGCGGCATTGGCGCGGCGACGATGGTCGCGGGCATGCTGTGGCTGGCGCTCTTGCCATCCACGGTGTCGAACTGGCCCGTCATTGCCGGCATGTTCGTGGCGGGCGTGGGCTTCGGCTTTTTCCAGACGCCCAACAACCGCGCGCTGCTGTCTGCCGCGCCCCGGCTGCGCAGCGGCGCGGCGGGCGGCCTGCAGGCCACGACCCGGGTGTTCGGCCAGAGCTTTGGCACCGCGCTGGTGGCCATCGCCTTCAGCGTCAGCGCGGCTCACGGACCGGGGCTGGCCCTGGTGCTGGGCACGGTGTGCGCGGCGCTGGCCGTGGTGGTCAACACCGTCCGCTTCAACAAGCTGCGGGCCTAGCGGCGGCAGGGGTCCGACACCCTTCGAACCCCGCCCGGACCCCCGGGCGCGGGCCGCTTCTATAATGGCGGCCGGCGCCCGGTTTCACTTTCCGGGCGCGAAGATTACCTATTTTGAAGGCGCACAGGCATGAAGATCACGGTCGTGGGTACCGGTTACGTAGGTTTGGTGTCGGGAGCGTGCCTGGCGGACATGGGCAACGATGTCATGTGCCTGGACGTGGATGCGGCCAAGATCGCGCTGCTGCGCCAGGGCGGCATTCCCATTTACGAGCCGGGCCTTGAAGACCTGGTGCGCCGCAACGTGCAGGCCGGGCGCCTGCATTTCACCGATGACGTCGCGCAAAGCGTGGCGTTCGGCGACGTCCAGTTCATCGCCGTGGGCACTCCGCCCGGCGAAGACGGTTCCGCCGATCTCAAGTACGTGCTGGCCGCCGCGCAGAACATCGCGCGCCACATGACCTCGCGCAAGCTGATCGTGGACAAGTCCACGGTGCCCGTCGGCACGGCGGACAAGGTGCGCGCCGTGGTCGCCAAGGAACTGGCCGAGCGCGGCGTCGACATCCCGTTCACGGTGGCGTCCAATCCGGAATTCCTGAAGGAAGGCGCGGCCATCAACGACTTCATGAGTCCGGACCGCGTGATCGTCGGCGCGGACGACGACTACACGATCGGCGTCATGCGCCGCATCTATGAACCCTTCCAGCGCACCCACGACCGCCTGATGGTGATGGACGTGCGCTCGGCCGAACTGACCAAGTACGCCGCCAACGCCATGCTGGCCACGCGCATCTCGTTCATGAACGAGATGGCGAACCTGGCCGAAGTGCTGGGCGCCGACGTCGAACAGGTGCGCCGCGGCATCGGCGCGGACCCGCGCATCGGCTATCACTTCCTGTACCCGGGCGCCGGCTATGGCGGCTCGTGCTTTCCGAAGGACGTGCAGGCGCTGGTCAACACCGCGTCCGAACACGGCCTGCCGATGCGCGTCATCGAGGCCGCCGAGGCCGCGAACCACGCGCAGAAGTTCCGCCTGGCTGAAAAGCTGGTGGCGCGCTTTGGCGAAGACCTGCGCGGGCGCAAGATCGCGTTGTGGGGCTTGTCCTTCAAGCCCAACACCGACGACATGCGCGAAGCGCCCAGCCTGACGGCCATCGCCGAACTCACGCGCCGCGGCGCCGAGGTGCGCGCCTATGACCCGGTGGCCATGCACGAGGCCGGCCGCGTGCTGGCCGGCCATCAAGGCATCAGCTTCGCCACCGACATGTACGACGCGCTGGACGGCGCGGACGCGCTGCTCATCGCCACCGAGTGGAAAGTCTTTCGCGCTCCCGACTTCGATCGCGTCAAGGCGCTGCTCAAGACGCCGCTCATCATCGACGGCCGCAATCTCTACACGCCGGCCGACGTGCGCAGCCTGGGCTTCGAGTACTCGGGCATCGGCCGCGCATGAAGATCCTGCAACTGAACTTCGAAAAGGGCTGGCGCGGCGGCGAGCGCCAGACGCTTTATTGCATGCGCGCCTTTCGCAAGGCGGGCCATGACGTCGAAGTGATGTGCCGCGAAGGCGCGCCGCTGGCCGAACGCGCCCGCCAGGAAGGATTCGTCGCCCACACCGTGCGCAACGTGCCCGGACAGCTGGCCTTTCTGGCCGGCGCCGGCCGCTACGACATCATCCACGCGCAGACCGCCAACACCATCACCTGGGCCGTGCTGACCAAATGGCTGCACCGCCGGCCCGTGGCGTTCTCGCGCCGCACGTCGTTCGTGGTCAAGCCGGGCGACGAATGGAAGACCGGCTACAAGTGGCGCCACGCCGACCTCTTCGTGGCCATCAGCGAAATGGCGGCCAGCGAGCCGCGCCGCCTGGGCATCGAACCCGTCATCATCCGCAGCGCGGTCGAGCCTCACCAGATCAATGCCGAGAACGTCGCCAACCTGGTTCGCGAGTTCGATCTGGAAGGCAAGAAAGTCATGGCGACTTCTGCCGCGCTCATTCGGGACAAGGACCCGGTCACGCTGGTGCGCGCCGTCGGCGAACTGGCCAAGACGCGCCGTGATTTTGTCTTCCTGCACTTCGGCGCCGGCGGCGACCGCGAACAGCAGGCCAAGGACGAGGCCCACAAGCTCGGCATCGAAGACGTCTACCGCTTTGCCGGCTTTCGCAAGGGCGTGGAAGACTTCTACAGCATCCTCGACGTGTTCGTCATGAGCTCCGAGGAAGAAGCGCTGGGCAGCAGCGTGCTGGACGCCTTCCTGCAGCGCGTGCCGGTGGTGTCCACCGACGCCGGCGGCCTGAAGGAAAGCCTGGCCGACGGCCGCGGCGTGCTATGCGCCGTGGGGGATCATCAGGCGATGGCGGCGGGCATGGCGCGTTGCCTGGATGATGCGGCGTTTCGGCACGAGGTCACCGAACGTGCTTATGAGTACGTGCGCAATGAACACGACGTGCAGAAGATGGGGAACCGGTATCTGGCGCAGTTCGAGCGGCTGGTGGGGCGCAGGTAGGGTTGAACGCCTTTAGCGATGGGCAACGGGTCCAGATGCTGAGGCGTCAGCGCCATTGCGCAACCTTCTCCTTCGCCCACGCAGCGGTCTTATCCAGATCGGGCAAGCGGTCAGTTCTGATCCTATCCCAGGCGACCCGCTGAGATGGCCTTTGCAACATATGCGTCAGGGCGGCGTCCAAGCCATCAAGCTTGGCTTTTAGAAGCGATGCCAGCGCCTGCTCGGGTATTGCGCCTGCAGGTGCTTCGGTCTGCAGCACAGCCCAGTCGAACAAATCCCGGGCGGTGAGCGCCCAACCGCGGAAGAACAGTTTTTTCGCCAACACCTCGGCCGGCGGCTCCAAAGGAAAGCGGGTTTCCGGCGCAGAAGGGTTCCAGATATCAGGCGTGTCCGGCAGTAGAGGTGCGGCAACGACGAAATCGATTTCGCCCTCGGCAAAGCGCAGCTTCACATGGGCGTTGTCCTCGTTGTAGCCCGACAGTTCGTTTTCGAAGAGGTCGTTAAGCCGTGGCGAAACATACGGAAGCCATCCCGGCGAATCAACGAATAGGTCAACATCGTCGCTGATCCGATGATTGAGGGCGAGCATCAAGCGTGTTCCGCCGCCCAGTACAGGCCGGAATGAATCGCCGCCATGACGGCGGGCATCCTCAACCAGAGCCTGCGCGCGCGATTCCAAACGCGTCCACGGGCCGGATGCGCGATGAAGCAGGATATCTTTCCTTGAAGTCCCCATTCACAGCACCCCCTCGAGCGCTTCCTCCCACCGCACAGCCCGGGGCAGGTCGAAATGCTGGCGGGCGTTCTGGTACAGCGCGTCAGCTTCTTCGAGGCGCACACCCGCTTCAAAGCTGGCTCGACCAATGAACTCCGGATCCAGCTCAAAGAACATATGCGCGAGTAATTCTTGCGCAAGTGCGTCGTGCGCAACCGACGCCAAATCGCCGTGGCGCAGTGCGGCGGCGACATCAGTCGGGCTTACCACCTTGCCATAGGGGGCGTTGAGGTGGGTGGCTATCATCTCGAGGTACGGGGTGAATTGCGTGGGCAAGGTCAACTCCTGAAAGATCGGCGACGGCCTTTCGTGCATCTTCGCCGCATTATCCACCCGTCGGGGGCGGCGCGCTTCGTTCATGATGAAATTGCGCGACTGCCTCACCCCCGCACATCGATCCGCGTCTCGAATTTGGCCCGATGCACCGAAAAAAACGTGCGCACATTGCGCACGTTGGCTTGCGCGGTGAAGGCGCGATGCACCAGCGCGTGGTAGGCCGGCATGTCCTTTACCTGCGCGATCACCACGAAATCCGGGCCGGGCGACACCCGATAACACTGCAGCACTGCGGGTTCACTGACCATGCTTTGCTCGAAGGCGTCCAGGCTTTCGGCGGCCTGCACGTCCAGTGTGATCTCCACGATCGCCGTCAGCGTGCTGCCCAGCTTTTCGGCCGACAGGATCGCCACCTGGCGGTCGATCACCCCTTCTTCCACCAATCGCCGCACCCGCCTCAGGCAGGTCGGCGGCGACGCGTGCACCCGCGCGGCCAAATCCTGGTTGGTCAGCGAGCTGTCTTCTTGTAACTGTTCAAGAATGCGCCGGTCCAGATCATCGAGTTCGGGCAGGGAAATTGGGGCGTTTTGCATGATTAATTCAAATCTGTCGATCCGACGAAAGATAATTTAATCACATTTGTGTAAGGGAATTAACTGCCAAATAAGTGAACATAAAGAAATCAAATTTCTTTATGGCTCGCGCACAATGCGTCGGTACTGAACTTACCCGGAGTCACTCCTATGTGCGGCATTGTTGGCGCCGTCGCCCAGCGCGACATCACCCCGATCCTCGTTGAAGGCCTGAAGCGCCTGGAATACCGCGGCTACGACTCCTGCGGTGTCGCCGTCTACGCCGACGGCCATCTGCGCCGCACGCGCAGCACGCAGCGCGTGGCCGAACTGGCCGATCAGGTTGCGCAGGACAAGGTCCAAGGCTTCACCGGCATCGCCCACACCCGCTGGGCCACGCACGGCGTTCCCGCCACGCACAACGCCCACCCGCACTTTTCGCACCTGGGCAACGACGAGCCGCGCATCGCGCTCGTGCACAACGGCATCATCGAAAACCACGACGAACTGCGCGCCGAGCTGCAGGCCGTCGGCTACGTCTTCGAAAGCCAAACCGACACCGAAGTCATCGCGCACCTGGTGAACCACCTGTACGCGGGCGACCTCTTCGAAGCCGTGCAAAACGCCGTGCGCCGTTTGCATGGCGCATACGCCATCGCCGTGTTCTGCCGCGACGAACCGCACCGTGTCGTCGGCGCGCGTCAAGGCTCGCCGCTGGTGGTGGGCGTGGGCCAGAACGAGAACTTCCTGGCGTCCGACGCGCTGGCGCTGGCCGGCACGACCGACCAGATCATCTACCTGGAAGACGGCGACGTCGTCGACCTGCAACTGTCGCGCGTCTGGATTGTGGATGCCGCCGGCAAGAACGTCGACCGCGAAGTGCACACCGTGCACGTGCACACGGGCGCCGCCGAACTGGGCCCCTACCGCCACTACATGCAGAAGGAAATCTTCGAGCAGCCGCGCGCGGTCGGCGACACCCTGCAAGATATCGAATCCATCACGCCCGAACTCTTCGGCGACGACGCCTACAAGATCTTCAAGGAAGTCGATTCCCTGCTGATCCTGGCCTGCGGCACCAGCTACTACGCCGGCCTGACCGCCAAGTACTGGATCGAATCGATCGCCAAGATCCCGGTCGCCGTCGAAATCGCCAGCGAATACCGCTACCGCGACAGCGTGCCGAACCCGCGCTCGCTGGTCGTGACGATCTCGCAGTCCGGCGAGACCGCCGACACGCTGGCCGCGCTGAAGCACGCGCGCTCGCTGGGCATGGAAAACACGCTGACCATCTGCAACGTGTCCACCAGCGCGATGGTGCGCGAGTGCAAGCTGTCGTACATCACGCGCGCCGGCGTCGAAATCGGCGTGGCTTCGACCAAGGCCTTCACCACCCAGCTCACCGCGCTGTTCCTCCTGACCCTGGCGCTGGCGCAAACGCGCGGCAAGCTCACGGAAGAGCAGGAAGCCGAGCACCTGAAGGCGCTGCGCCACCTGCCGTCCGCCATCGGCTCGGTGCTGGCGCTGGAACCCCAGATCATGGCGTGGGCCGACCGCTTTGCCTCGAAGGAAAACGCCCTGTTCCTGGGCCGCGGCATGCACTACCCGATCGCGCTGGAAGGCGCGCTCAAGCTCAAGGAAATCAGCTACATCCACGCCGAAGCCTATCCGGCGGGTGAACTGAAGCACGGCCCGCTGGCGCTGGTCACCGAGCACATGCCGGTCGTCACTATCGCGCCCAAGGACGAGCTGCTGGAAAAGTTGAAGTCCAACATGCAGGAAGTGCGCGCGCGTGGCGGCGAGCTGTATGTGTTTGCTGACGCCGACAGCAAGATCCAAAGCGCCGAAGGCATGCACGTGATCCGCATGCCGGAACACTATGGCAAGCTGTCGCCGATTCTGCATACCGTGCCGCTGCAACTGCTGTCGTATCACACGGCATGCGCGCGGGGTACCGATGTGGATAAGCCGCGGAATTTGGCCAAGAGCGTGACGGTGGAGTGATGCGGTAGCGGATGCATTCCGTTTTGAAAACGATAAATAAAGTCGGTCGCGCGGAATAAAGTCGGTCACAACTGGAACAGACTAGATCGTCACCGATTGTGTGGCGAAGATGGATTCATCGGTTGTTAAAGAGTGCGAGCGGGGGCCGCAGATGTCTTCTGCGGGTCCTTTCCAGCCCCCGACCAGCCGCGAAACCGGACATTCGAATACAACGGTCGCCGATTTAATCGCTTCTGACCTCAGTGCTGGAACTGACTTTCTGCTGCTGAGAACAGTGGCTGTAGCCAGTGTTCAAAACTGTGCCTGCTTGATGAACAGCTCCCATAGGTACTCAGCGGCTTCCTCCTGGGACAGGTGCTTGTCGACGCCCCCCCAGGCCACCGCCATCGTCTTGAAGTGCAGGGACTGGTCACCAGCCTCTGGTTCAGCATCTCGTTGTACGAACCTGGCAAGGCCGACGAGTCGTGCCAGAACGCGACTCCGTTGCTCCGCCCGAGCTAATCGATCCGAACCGAACACTTCGCACTCTTCCTTCCGCTGCGGTAGAGAACGGCCGCCGTGCAGCGCGAGTCGATGCGGTCGATCGTGCCGCTGAGCATGCTGCCGCCGGTGGGCGTGTAACGCGCGAGCGTGACGAGGCACGCCACCGTGCCAAGCGGCAACCGACGATGCGAAGGTCACGGAACACTAGCGCGTTGCGGCGCTCGCGGTCATCACTGAACGCGCAGTACGTAGCGTCAGGCTAGGCGGGGCTTGGTGCCCCCTTTCGCGGTTCGAGCGGGGTTGTGCGCCATGGCGCCTCCGACAACTGATGATCACGGGACCAAGATGCAGTGCGCAGGCGATACACTATTTAGTGTGTGTGTGAAAAGGTACATCCAGTGCAAGCACCCCATAAACCCGCGCCTTACCCGGCCTTTGGCGAACTTCTCGCTCGACTTCGCGTTGCTGCAGGGTTCACTAAGCAGCAAGAGCTAGCGACCGCCCTTGGTGTCACCCAGCAGTCGGTGAGCCGTTGGGAGAAAGGGCTTACGCGCCCGCGGTCGAACGACATCCCGGCGCTGGAGCGGTTGGTGCGGGCCAAGGCCAACGAACTCCTGGCGGCGGCCGGGTACCAAGCGGCACCGGTGGACGCTCGCGCCGAGACCGCCACTTCGCACGACCGGCCTCTGCCGCTCTCCGCCCTTCCGCCGGAGACGTTTGAGAGCTTCTGCGCCGCCCTCTTGCACCGGTTGTACCAGCCCCACGGAGGCACGGTACATCGCTATGGGGGCACAGGACACAAGCAGCACGGCATCGACATCTTCGCCACTGGCCCCTTCGGCACCCACTCGTTTCAGTGCAAGCGCGTCCATGAGTTCGGCCCTCAGAAGGTCCATACCGCGGTGGCCGAGCAGACCTTCGCCGCAGACCTCAAGGTGCTCCTGCTGTCCAGCGTTGCGAGCCCAAGTTCTCGCGATGCGATGGCAGCGCACGCTGGCTGGGAGTTGTGGGACCGAGAGGACATCACCCGACGGCTTCACGACTTGCCGTTGGTCGACCGCCTGGACCTGGTCGACCGGTACTTCAGTGGCCAGCGCCTCGACCTGCTTGGTATTGATGAGCCGGGCCCTATTCAGAGCCCCGAGGACTTCTTCAAGCCGTTTCTGGTTTCCGACCGCTTCTTCAACCACTCCTGGGCGCTCGTCGGTCGCGACGAGGAAGTCTCAGAGGTTGTTGACTGCGTCCAAGACGAGTCTGTCGTTCTAACGTGTCTCGTCGGTGCACCCGGCTCTGGCAAGAGTCGCGTTCTACGCGAAGTGACCCAACGGCTTGCGCAGAGCACGCCCCTGCATGTTCGGTTTGTGTCGCCGACCGAAGAGGTCAAGGCCCATCATCTGGATAGGCTGCGCGGCAGCGGACGGGTCGAGACTCTACTTGTCGTCGATGATGCACACGAACGCGAAGACCTTGGCATCCTCCTCAGGTATGCGGCCGTTCCCGAGAACCGCACGCGATTGCTCCTATCGCTTCGCCCCTATGGGAAAGAAGCGCTGCGGCTGCAGGCTGCCGACGTAAGTCTCTCTGGGCCTTCGGTCCGGTTTGCTGATATGCGTCCGCAGACTCGAGAGCAAGCTCAAATATTGGCCGAATCCGTCCTCGCCGAATGCAAGGCACCACCAGCAGCAGCTGTCGAGATTGCGCGCGCTACGTACACCACGCCGCTCGTCACCGTCTTGGCAGCGCAGTTGGTCGCACGCGACGGTGTGTCGCTCGCGCTTCTTGGCAATGCAGAGGAGTTCCGTACCTATGTGCTGAGAAGCCTTCAGGACGTCATCACCGTTGCCTTAGTTACAGGGCAGGATGTTCCAAGGCTGAGGGCAATCCTGCGCGTAATCGCACTCCTTCAACCCATCATTCCGGACGACCCAGGCCTACTCAACATCCTGTTGAAAACCGAGGGGATAGAGCCACCGGACGCCAGTCGCCTAATGCGACTTCTTGGAGAAGCTGGCGTCCTGTTCAAGCGTGGGCTTCGCTCGAGGCTCGCTCCAGACCTGTTGGCCGATGAAATCATTCGCTCGAACTACCTCAACGCGAGTGGTACAGCCAACGAGCGCGTCACCCAAGTCTTCGACCTCGCCGGTGCGGACCACTTGAAAAACTTGTTCGTCAATCTCGGTCGCCTAGACTGGCGCCTGCGCGAGGGCAAGACAGATGACAGCGCGCTACTGACCAGTCTTGGCCCCAAGCTGCGGTGGGGTGAGCGGTACAGCAATCCCCACGTGGAGGCTGTCGAGGCTGTTGCATACTATCAACCCAGATTTGCGCTGGACTTCGCAAAGCGGCTCATCGCCGAGGGGCATGGGGACAGCTCATCCGTATGCAACATGGTGCGCTACGCAGCGTACACCTACGACCACGTCCAAGAAGCATGTCAGCTGCTGTGGACTGCTGGACGCAACGACGCCCGCGCGCTTTACCAGCAGCCCAGCCACGGCATTCGAATCCTCAAGGAGCTGGCCGAGTTCCAGTTGAACAAGCCAATCGAGTACGTGCACGAGGTCGTTCGCTTCGCGCTCGCGCTTCTGGAACGGCCCGCCTCGCTCAAGTCGACCTATACGCCCTTCTCCATTCTGGAAGGAGCGCTGCGGACCGAGATGGAGACGAGCAGCTTCTCTCGCTCGACCTTGACCATTACCCGCTACCAACTGCCGTTGGAATGGGCCCGAAAAGTCAGGGACGAAGTAACTAGTGCATTGCTTAAGTACCTGCGGGAGGGCCCTCCCCGACGAGCGTTTCTCTCGGCGCAGACGATAGCCCAGGCCCTGCAGGGGCCTATGCACGGCGACACGGCCGACCATGCTTGGAAGCGACAGCAAGTAGAACTATTGCGAGAACTCAAGGTTGTTCTGAACGAAGTTCACGTGTCGTCCGTCGTCCTGGTTAGGATCGCGCAGTCCATCTCCTGGCATGCGTTTTACGGCTGCCCCGAGACCTCAGTTGAGGCTCAAGCCATCTTGGCCTTGTTGAACAGAGACATTCGGACCCGACTCACACGCGCACTCGTAGACGGCTGGGGGACGGAGACATGGAAGCTAAGCGAGGCGCTCGAACGCGAAGAACACGTAAAGGACCGTCAACTCCTCACGGCTGACCTCATTGCCGCGTTCCCTGAGCCAAGCCGCCTGTTTGACGAACTGCATGCCTCCTTGGAGGAAATTGACTCCGTCGCACACGACGGATATGGGTCGTCGGTCCTCCTCATCAACCATCTACTCGCTTCGGTACAGAGCCTTGCTACCGAACTTCTCTTGAGGAACAACGAGGGCCGAGCCGGTCGTCTCGACCCGTACGTAGGCGCAGCACTGAGCACGGTCGTTGAGGCCGGCGACTCCAGTCTCGTGAACGAATATGTCAT
This sequence comes from Achromobacter sp. JD417, assembly GCF_041879325.1. NCBI lineage: Bacteria > Pseudomonadati > Pseudomonadota > Betaproteobacteria > Burkholderiales > Alcaligenaceae > Achromobacter > Achromobacter sp. JD417. The sequence goes on from NZ_CP087159.1 coordinate 241,893, forward strand.
CCGCTCGGAGGGGTCCGCCAAGGTGTTGGCGCAGCTCGCTGAGGCGTACATGCGGTTTGAGCCCTCCCGTCCCTACACGCCTCAAGAAGTCGAGCTGTTCAAGCGCATCTTCGAGTCGAAGGACGCGAACGTTCTAATGGTCGCGTCGAAACTCACTCGCCAGGTGGCCAGCAGAAGTCCAGCGCTGGCCGTAGAGCTCATTTGTTTGGCGGACTTTGAGGTCAGCGAGCGCGCAACTCACGACATGTTCATGTGGCTCTCCGGCGACAAGGCCATTTCGGAGGCTGACGCCGTGAGCAAGCGGAACCAGTTACTGAGGAAGCTAGTTGTGCTGAAGAAGCTAGACGACTACTGGGTCCGTGCATTCCTCGCAGCATCAATCAAGAAGGATCCAGTCTCGGTCGTCGCGCTGGTTAAGGCACGACTCGGGGAAGCGAAGCGACGAAACGATTGGTCTTACGAGCCACTGAGCAAAGAGCACAACGGAAAGGGCCTTGGCCTGATGGACGTCGAGGCCGGGCCACGGCTACTGCGGGAATTTCTCGACTGGGCCCTTGAAGAATCGAAGTACATTCCGAGCGCACGACGCATTGGCGAGGCAGTCTCCGGCCTTTGCGGAGACTACGGCGAAACCCTGCTCAACCTTTTGCTTGATTGGATGTCCTCGGGCACCCAAGCCCATGCCACTCTGGTTGCCAGAGTGCTGCAGGAAAGCCAGCCAGCTCTCATTTATGAACACTCAAGGTTCATCCGGGATGTCCTCAACGCGGCCGAACTCGTTGGCGAGGAAGCTCTGGATGAGATTCGGTCGGCAATCGCCGCGGCAATACACTCTGGAATTCGTGGAGGAATTGCCGGGGAACCGTTCCCGGACGACCTCCGAATGGAACAGCACTGCGAGCAGATGTTGGCGCCGCTTAGCCGAGCCGAACCAGCGTTCGACCTATACGACGGACTGCTCAAGGACGCTCGCTATGCGATAGCGCGCCAGCGCAAGTCAAAGGAAGCTATTGAGGAAGAAGATGACTAGCCGAGAGCCGAGCCGATGGCACCGCTTACCCGCCAGGCATCGCGGTGCAAGAAGCGTCGCCGCGAGAGCGTCCGCTTTGAGGGGACCATGCGAAAGTCCGCTCCTGGCCCGGAAGCGGTCACAGTAAAGGCGCCAGGCTTCGCCGGCCTGCATGCGTTAAAAGCGGTACGACATTTCATTTCGCAACTCGGTCAGTTTGAACCCCAGAGGCACAAACGTTGCGACCGACTTTTGTTCAATTTTCTAGGGTTGAAGGCGCGAAGTCCAAGGTGCGACCGACTTTGATCCAGGTTTTCTAATCTTGGATTTCATTCAAAATCAATCGTTTGCGAGGGCCGGTTGCGACCGACTTTATTTCCAGTTTTCAGTTTTTCCGTTTCGCTTTGTACATGAACAAGGGCCGCGCGAGCGTAAGCGCCTGCCGAACACACCCTTGACGGTTCTGCTTATGCAGCAGGTAGCCACCGATGCGGCAGCAGCTCAGCGATCTGGCTGTTTTTCTGCGTGGGCAGGCGCGTGAGCACGTCCTTCATATAGGCATACGGGTCGTGCCCATTGAGCCGTGCCGACTGGATCAGGCTCATGATGGCGGCTGCGCGCTGGCCCCCGCGCAGCGAGCCCGCGAACAGCCAGTTCGAACGCCCGATCGCCCAGGGGCGGATCTGGTTCTCCACCCAATTGTTGTCGATCGGCGCATCGCCGTCGTCAAGGTAGCGTGTCAGCGCCTCCCAGCGCTTGAGGCTGTAGTCGATGGCGCGCGCGGTGCCGGAGCCTTCCGGCACGCGCTGGCGTTGCGCGATCAGCCACCGACGCAACGTTTCTGTGATCGGCTTGGCCCGCTCCAGCCGTATCAGGAGGCGCTCTTCGGCAGGCAACTCGGCTACGTCCCGCTCTACGCCGTATAGCGCGCCGAACAACTCCAACGCCTCTGCGGCGATCTGGCTCTGGTTGTTGACGTGCAAGTCATGGAACTTGCGCCGGGCGTGCGCCATGCAGCCCAGTTCCGTGATGCCAGCCGCGAACCCGGCCTTGTAGCCCGCATAATCGTCGGTCACCAGCTTGCCGCGCCAGTCTTCCAGGAACGTGCGGCAGTGCTCGCCAGCCCGGCTGGGCGCGAAGTCGTAGAGCACTGCACGCAGGCTGTCGTAAGCGGTCGGTGTGTATGCCCACAAGTAGGCCCGATGTGTCTTGCCCGCGCCCGGCTTGAGCATCTGCACCGGCGTTTCGTCGGCATGCAGCACAGATTTGCCCAGCACTTCGGCCTTGAGCGCATCGACCAGCGGCTGCAACCGCAGCCCGCACACGCCGACCCACTCGCCCAGCGTCGAGCGCGGCAGCGCCAGGCCGGCGCGTGCAAAGATGCCTTCCTGGCGGTATAGCGGCAGGTGGTCGGCGAACTTGGCCACCAGCACCTGCGCCAGAAGGCCCGCTGTCGGGATGCCCTTGTCGATGACCTGCGCGGGGACCGGCGCCTGCGTGAGCGTCTCGCAGTGCTCGCACACCCACTTGCCGCGGATGTGACGTTCGACCGTAAAGACGCCCGGCAGATAGTCCAGCTTCTCACTGACGTCCTCGCCGATGCGCTTCAAGCCGCAGCCGCAGCGGCACGTCGTGGACGCCGGTTCGTGGTGGATGTCGGTGCGCGGCAACTCGGCCGGCAGCCGCATGCGACGCGGCGCTTGCGACGGCGCAGGCTTAGTGGCGATCGCTTCGCGCAGCGCGTTCACTTCCTCTTCGATGGCCGCCATGTCGGCATCCATCGTCTCTTCCAGAAGGCTTGCCTGCGCCGGGTTCAATTGCTCGCTGCGCTTGCCGTAGCGCCAGCGCTTGTACAGCGCCAGCTCCTGCATGAGCTGGTCGATGTGCGTCTGTTTGAAGTGCAGTACGCGATCCCGCTCGGCAACCACCGCATCGTGCGTCGCTATCTGGGCGTCACGCGCGGCCACCTCGCCCATCAGGCGTTCGGCCAACGCGCGCAGTTGCTGCGCGTCGAGGTGGTCCAGGGATGCGGTACTCATGGCCGCCAGTATGCCGCAGGGCTCCCCGCGGCGGTATTGGCGTCTTGCCGGATTGTCCGGCGCTACAACACCGAGATCGCACCTGCCGCGCCCACATGCTGCCAGGGCAGGCCCAGCACCAGGGCCTGCCACTGCTCACTGTCGACCGCGATGTGGGGGCCACGCAGCGCATCGGCCCACACGAACTTGCCGCGGTTCAGCCGGCGCGCGGCCAGCCACACGCCGATCCCGTCATGCACCAGCACCTTCATGCGGTTGGCGCGCCGGTTTGCGAAGCAATAGGCGTGGTGCGGGCGGGCTGAACCGAACACGGCTACCACCCGGGACAACGCCGTCTCGGTACCGGCGCGCATGTCCAGCGGCTCGGTGGCCAGCCAGATCGCATCGACACGGATCACCGCAGCCACTCGCGTAACCAGGCCACGCACGCGCCGGCCTCACTCACTGGCCATTGCACCGTCGCTTGCGCGGGACCGCGCGACAACCGGATCTCGATGTGACGGCCTGCCGAGGGCAGCGCTGGCAATGCGACCGGCACGAACGCCGGCGCTACAGGTGGCTGCCGTTCAGCCTGACGAATCCACTTATGTACCAGGTTCGCGTTCACGCCGTGCGACAGCGCCACGCCGGCAATGGAGGTACCTGGCTGACTGCACTGGGCCACGATCTGCGCCTTCAGCGCCTTCGGATAAGACCGGCGCTTAGGCACCGGTGCTAATTCTGTCTTCGACATGGTGTCCACCTAAAAGTGGTGGACACTATCGGGGACAACTTCGGCGTTCAATATGGGTTTGCCGGGCGCTTACGCGCGAGCGGCCCTTGTTCACGACCAATGCGCGTGATTGAAAGCTTGGCGTGTGCCAGCTGTTGCACGACCGCGCGCTTGGCAGCGTTATAAGGCGAAATCGGGAGCGTAGGCCAAGCCGATACGGACTGGACGCTCCGGCTCACCATTCTTGCCGTCGTTCAGAGCCCCAGTTCCGACAAGCCCGGATGGTCGTCGGGCCGGCGGCCGAGCGGCCAATGAAACTTTCGCTCCGATTCCTTGATCGGCATGTCGTTGATGCAGGCGTAGCGGCGGTGCATCAGTCCGTCAGGCATGAACTCCCAGTTTTCGTTGCCGTACGAGCGGAACCAGTTGCCCGCGTCGTCGTGCCACTCGTAGGCGTAACGCACGGCGATCCGGTTGCCATCGTGTGCCCAGAGTTCCTTGATGAGCCGGTAGTCGAGTTCCTTCTTCCACTTCCGATCCAGGAAGCCCTGGGCTTCTGCCCGATTGTTGGCGAATTCGGCGCGATTGCGCCATTTGGTATCCAGCGTATAGGCCAGCGCGACTTTCGCGGCATCGCGCGTGTTCCAACCATCTTCGGCGAGCCGTACCTTCTGAATGGCGGTTTCTTTGGTGAACGGCGGCAGCGGGGGGCGAGTTTCCATGATTGCTCCTGGGCAGAATCGAGTAGAACGGTCTGTCTACGTGCGCAGATTAATGCAAGTAGAACGACCTGTCTACTACTGATTGCAGGGGGTGGACCGATCTGTCTACAATGCGTCATGACACGCAACACTCCCCCCGCCGACACGCTCTCGCCCCGTGAACGCATCCTGCATGCGGCCCATGCCTTGTTTTACGGGCAGGGCATCCGCGCCACCGGGGTCGACAAGATCATCGAAGCCGCCGCTGTCACCAAGGTGACGTTCTATCGGCACTATCCGAGCAAGGAATTGCTGGTGATGGCGTATCTTGAGTTCCGCCACGAACGCTGGATGCGGTGGTTTCGAGAGAGTCTGGCGTCCAACCTGGCGGCCGGCGCCTCGCAGATCGACTCACTGGCGCTCACGCTGCGCGACTGGTTCGACAGCGAGGAATTCCGCGGGTGCGCCTTCTTGAATGCCGCGGCCGAGTTCGGTTCCACGCATCCCGAGATATTGAAGATCGTGCGCGATCACAAGCACGACGTCGCGAGATATCTGGACGAGATCTTCGAAAGCCCTGGCCATTCCCTCGGCGGCCCGCTCACGGTCGCCATCGACGGCGCCATCGTGCACGCGCAGATGGGCGAATCCACCGAGCGCGCCATCGATGCGATGCGGAGTCTCTCGCACTGCGTTCTGGATGATTGACGCCGGCGAAGGCGTATGTGGGTTGCCGCGTGCCGACCTCCCACGTCGACCTTTGCCGCATGACGTGCCAGGCCTGGATGGGCGACGTGCGGGCAGTTAGGTTGCGGCGGGCGCCCTTTGGAGGCGTTTTGTAATTTCTGCTTCCGGCACAGCTTTGGAGAACAGGAATCCCTGCATTTCGTCGCATCCGGCAGCACGCAGGAAGTCGCGTTGTGCTGCCGTCTCCACCCCTTCGGCGTTGACCGTCAGGCCCATCGAGCGCCCCAGCGTCACGACCGCGTTCACGATGGCGGTGGAATCGCTTCCCTCTCCGATGTTTGCGACGAAACTCCGGTCAATCTTGATCTTGTCGACGGCGAACCGTTGCAGGTAGCTCAAGCTGGAGTAACCCGTTCCAAAATCGTCCAGCGCGATCCGGAAGCCGGCGGCGCGCAGCTTGCCGATAGCCTTCTGCACCCGGCCGTCGTCTTCGATGAGCACACCCTCAGTGACCTCCAGCTCGATCTGCGCCGGATCGACATCAGCGCGCCGCACCAGATCGATGACGCGTTCGGCAAAGTCGGCGCCGCGAAACTGCTTGGGGGAGAGGTTTACCGCAATGGACAGGCTTGGCCACTGACGCGCCGCGCGGCAGGCTTGTTTCAATACCCATTCCCCGAGCGGCACGATGAGGCCCGTGGATTCAGCCACCGGCACAAAGATCTGCGGTGACACGGGGCCCTTGGCAGGGTGGTTCCATCGCACCAGCGCTTCAACGCCCACGAGCTGCTGCGTGCCGCTGTCGATCTGCGGCTGGAAATGGACCTGGAGCTGGTCGCTGTCCGCCAGCGCGGCGCGCAAATCCTCTTCGATCACGGCCTTCGCCTTGAGCGTTTCGTCCATCTCCGGGGCGAAGAAGCTGTACTGGTTCCTGCCCAAATCCTTCGCGCGGTAGAGCGCGATGTCGGCCTTGCGCAGCAGCTCGCTGCGCGTGGTGCCGTCGCGCGGGGCCATCGATACACCGATGCTCGCGCCCACGAAGGCGCGGCCGCCCAGCAGGTCGAAAGGCGCGCGCACATCGGCCAGGATGCGGCGGGTCAGATCGGTGGCGCCCGCTTCGGTGGCGTTCTGCATCAGGACGGCGAACTCGTCGCCGCCCAGGCGCGCGACCGAGTCTTCCGGGCCAACGGCAAGCTTGACGCGTCGGGTGAACTCCTGGATGAGCGCATCGCCCGCGGCATGGCCCCATGTGTCGTTGGCCTGCTTGAAATGGTCCAGATCCAGCAGCAGCACCGCGCAGCTTGCATTGGGCCGCCGGCGGATCAAAGCCTGATCGAGACAGGTGCCGAAATACGCGCGGTTTGGCAGGCCGGTCAACACGTCGTGAAAGGCAAGGTGCTGGGCGTGCGCTTCGCTCGCCTTCAGTTCCACATGGGCCTTGCGCAGGGCGGAGAGGTGCGCCTGCTGTTGGCGCAGAAGCCGGTAGGTGCGCAGAGCCAGCAACGCCACCAGAATGAACGCGCCGGCGAGCATGGCGGCGACCGCCGGCAGCATGGCGCGCCAGAGTTCGGAGCCGGGCAGATCCGGCCGCCACATCAGGTAGCCCAGCAAGGTGCCGTCTGAGGACCGGAGGAGCTCCTCGCGCTCATCGGCTTGTACATGGCGGGCGCGCACGGGATGGTAATGGAGCGCGTCGATCAGGTTGTCCCGTGAGAACGCGCGCAAAAAATCGCCATCGATGAACCGGACGCTGACGAGCATATTCCGGGCCGCAATTGCCGGCGTGTCCAGGTTGGGCGGAAACCGTGCGACGCGCATGACGCTCACGACGGCTGGCCGTTGACCGATCATGGCAAGGTCGGTGGCGTGCACCGCAGCCGCTGTGGTGCGTGTGGATGCATCGGATGCGGGCGGCTGGCCCGGCAGGCGTTCGTGGTCGTTGTTGGGCCGGGTAGCCTCGCCCCGCGTCAATGCGATGAACGGGCGGATGTCGGGCTCGAAGGCTGCGTAGCGTTCCGGCGAAACGCGTTCGCCGTAGACGTTTCCATAGCGCATCTGGTTGTCCGGTCCCAGCACAAACACCAGATCGTGCTTGAACAGCCGGTGCAGCCATGCGCCCACGTTGTCATCCAGCCAGGCCTGGTCGGGCGCGGGCTTGTCCAGTTCGTCAAAGAGCATGTCCCAGACGGCCACCGTTTCCTGGGCCTGCGCCACGTCGTCCAGGACGTTGCTGATCGCAAGCTGCAATTCCTTGCTCTGGCGCATCGCTGACATGTCGTCGCTTTTTTCGACGGACAAATGCAGGGAAAACAGCATCGCCGCTAGAAATACGCCAAAGGCGATCAACAGCAGGACAAGCAGGCCGCCGGCGGACCGGGGAAGCGATCCTTTTGATTGTGTCATGCCGGTACAGCTCCGTTTTGTTGAGGGCGGCAACGCAAATTACGTGCCCGCACGTTCGCGCCGTCCACCTTGCGTGCCGGCAATCCGCTCCATGCATGCCTGGGGCTTTGCGGCATGGTATTTGCTGCATGCAATGCCCCCACAACTGCGATCCGCTGCGGATCAAAGATTCCGATGGTTTCCGCGCAAGCGCACAGCTGGGCCGACGATCCGTCGCTGCCCCAATCTCCCCTGGCCGTGATATCGCCTCATTTGGATGACGCCATCCTGAGTTGCGCCGGCTTGCTCGCCGCGCGCCCCGGCAGTACCGTCGTGACGGTGTACACGGCACGGGCGCCCACGCCGAACCTGCTTACGGACTGGGACCGCCGCTGCGGTTTCGCCAATGCCGCCGCCGCGATGGAATGCCGGCTGGCGGAAGACCGGGAAGCGCTGCGCAGCGTGGGCGCGACCGGAAAGGGGCTGGATTTTCTGGACAGCCAATACACATCGACGGCGGACGAGGATGCGCCGCTGATCATCGAGCGTCTGTTCCACCTGCTGATGAGGCTTGCGCCCGCGACCGTGGTCATGCCACTGGGCCTGTTCCACAGCGATCACGTGCGGGTCAGCGACGCCGCCCTGATGATCCGCGATGCGTTGCCGGGCGTGGCCTGGTTCGGTTACGAGGATGTGCCATATCGCCAGCAGCAAGGTGTCGTGCAGGTACGGCTGTCGCAGTTGCAGGCGCGCGGCGTGACAGCCACGCCGGCGCACCTGGCGGTCGATGCGGCCGGCAAGGCGCGCGCCATCGGCGTCTACGCGTCGCAACTGATGGGGCTGGACAGCACGGCACTGAAACTGGCCGTGCATGAAACGTACTGGCGGCTTACGGGCAGCGCCAGGGACGCGGTCTGAGATGGCGCGTCGGGAGACGCTCGGCTATAGCGGGTGACGTCATCGAACCGCGTGCCCTCAGATAAGGACAGGCGACCGCAAGCCAACCCCGACGGCTGCGCCGCTTGGCTGCCTTATCGTTCTATATGAAGAACGCTGAGGCCAAAAATCGCCATCTACCGCCAGATTGTCCCGCCGAATATAGTTCTGGTCATGGCAGCGACGCGCTGCAAGCAACACCCCAAACCTACCTCTCCAAGGACACTGACATGACCCAAACCACCGCCAAGCTCGAAGTGCTGACCCCCGAAAACAGCCAGATCATCTTCATCGATCACCAGCCGCAAATGGCCTTCGGCGTGCAGTCGATCGACCGCCAGACGCTGAAGAACAACGTCGTGGGGCTGGCCAAGGGGGCCAAGGCGTTCGATATTCCGGCCATCATCACCACCGTCGAGACCGAATCGTTCTCCGGCTACACCTATCCGGAATTGCTCGATGTCTTCCCGGAAAAGAAAGTGCTGGAACGCACCTCGATGAATTCGTGGGACGACCAGAAGGTGCGCGATCAGCTGGCCGCCAATGGCCGCAAAAAGGTCGTCGTGGCCGGTCTCTGGACGGAAGTCTGCAATACCACCTTCGCCCTGAGCGCGATGCTGGAAGGCGAGTACGAGATCTACATGGTGTCCGACGCGTCCGGCGGCACGTCCAAGGAAGCGCATGACATGGCCATGCAGCGCATGATCCAGGCCGGCGTCGTGCCGGTCACCTGGCAGCAGGTGCTGCTGGAATGGCAGCGTGACTGGGCCCGCCGCGACTCGTATGATGCCGTGATGGAAATCGTCAAGGAACACTCGGGCGCTTACGGCATGGGTGTGGATTACGCCTACACGATGGTGCACAAGGCCGGTCAGCGCGCGCAGACCGCGCACGAGGCGATCGCGCCCGTCGCGGCGCCGGTTACCGCTCGCTGAATCCCAGGCCCGCGGCCAATGCCGCGGGCTTTTTTTTCCATACCGCCTGGCAGCCCGGAGCCTTCCATGACGACCGCCGACACCCGCCCCGCCGACGCCCCGCCGTCCTCGCCTTTCGCCTACTCCGCCTTTTCAGTGATCTGGATCGCCACCGTGCTGTCCAACATCGGCACCTGGATGCACGACGTGGGCGCGGGCTGGCTCATGACGTCGTTGTCGCCGTCGCCGATGTTCGTGGCGCTGGTGCAGACGGCGGGCGCGCTGCCGGTTTTTCTGCTGTCGCTCCTGGCCGGTGCGCTGGCCGACACGATGGACCGCCGCAAGCTGCTGCTGATGGTGCAGATTGCGATGGGCGTCATTGCGCTGGCGCTGGGGCTGGTGGTGTGGTTTGGCCTGACGACCCCGTGGGTGCTGCTGGGCTTCACGTTGCTGATGGGTATCGGCACGGCGCTGTCGGCGCCGGCCTGGCAGGCCATCGTGCCCAGCCTGGTGCCGCGTCCGTCGCTGCAGCAGGCCATCGCGACCAACAGCGTGGGCATCAACGTCAGCCGCGCCATTGGTCCGGCGCTGGCCGGCGTGCTGATTACCAGCATCGGCGTGGCGATTCCGTTCTTCGTCAACGCGGTCAGCTTCATCGTGGTCGTGGCCGCGCTGATCTGGTGGAAGCCGCCCGCCGCCGCTGAAAAGCGTCTGCCGCGCGAGCAGCTGTTTCATGCCATGCGTGCCGGCGTGCGCTTTGCGCTGCACAGCAAGCCGCTCAAGTCCACGCTGGTCCGCGCCGTCGCGTTCTTCCTGTTTGCCAGCGCCTACTGGGCCTTGCTGCCGGTGATCGTGCGTCAGGTGCTGCAGGGTGGCGCCTTGCTCTACGGCATCATCCTGGGCTGCGTCGGGGCGGGCGCGGTGATCGGCGCGATGGTGCTGCCGCCGCTGCGCAAGAAGCTGGGTCCGGACCGCAGCGTCATGGCCGGCACGCTGGGAACCGCCTTCACGCTGGTGGTGTTTGCGGTGGTGCCGCATCCCGTGGTGGCCGGTGCGTTCAGCTTCCTGGCGGGCGCGTCGTGGATCATGGTGCTGACCTCGCTGAATGTCTCGGCGCAGGTTGCGCTGCCGGACTGGGTGCGTGCCCGTGGCCTGGCGATTTTTGTGACGGTGTTCTTTGGCTCGATGACCGCGGGCAGCATGATCTGGGGTCAGACGGCGGTGCGTGCCGGCGTGCCCGCCGCGCTGCTGATCGCCGCCGCCGGCTCCGTGGTTGCGATGCTGCTGACCCGCAAGGCCAAGCTGCAGCTGGGCGCGGACCTGGACCTTGCGCCGTCGATGCACTGGCCCGAGCCGCTGATCGATCAAGAGGTGTCGCACGATCGTGGCCCGGTCATGATCACGGTCGAATACCTGATCGACCCGGCGCGCAGCGCCGACTTCGTGCAGGCCATGCAGCGCGTCGGCGCGGAGCGCCGCCGCGATGGGGCCTACGCCTGGGGGATCTTCGAGGACGCGGCGCAGCCGGGCCGCTACCAGGAATACTTCCTCGTGACCTCGTGGCTGGAGCACCTGCGCCAGCATGAGCGTGTGACCCACGCCGACGCGGACCAGCAAGCCGAAGTGCGCGGTTTCCACATCGGCGACGCGCCGCCGAAGGTGTCCCACTTCGTGGCGCCGCAGCTGTCGTAATCGTGTTGTCATCGGATGCGGCTCACGCGAGCCGCATTCTTTCGTGCTTGGATGCAGCCCTGGGCTTCATCCGTCTTCGAGTGGGACGGACAGGCCGTCCCGCGCTGATCCGCTCAACGTTCCGGCGCCAGCGCCTTGAGACTTTCAAGGCGTTCCAGCTCCTTTTTCTCCCGCTCCTTTCTGGCGCCTTCGCGATGTGACTTGATGGCGAGGAACATGCACACGCCCAAAATGGCGAGCTTGAACGTACCGAAGACGACGGGGATCCAGAAATTCATCATTGCCTCAAAACGCTGCCTTCAGCAGCTTCGTGGACTCCCCGGCGATGCCCAACAAGGCCAGGAGCGCGCAGAGCGAGCGCTATAATCCATACAAGTTCGCAAATTCTACCGCCAAAATCCATACAAGAAGTTGAATCGTCCGGCCCCGACTGCATTCCCTCTCGCCGGAAGCGGCAGAAAACCCATACATAAAGAAAAGCCATGGCTCTCTCGCGTCGCCTGAAAAAAGCCAACACGTCGTGGGTGCGGCCGTTGACCGCGGGCTCGGGCTCCCGGTACCAGCAGATCGCCACGCAAATCGAGACTGCGGTGGAGGACGGTGTCCTTCGACCCGGCGACCGGCTACCCCCGCAGCGCGAACTGGCGCAGACCTTGGGCGTCGACCTGACGACCGTCACGCGCGCGTACACGGAAGTGCGCCAGAAGGGGATCCTGGAAGCGCAGGGCGCCGGCGGGACGTATGTGTCCTATTCGGGATTGAAGGCGGGCGGGACGATCGATCTGGGCATGAACATCCCGCCATTGCTTGGCAGTGCAGCGTTTGCAGACCTGCTTGCGCAAGGCAGCGTCGCCACCCAGGCGGCCGCAAGCGCAATGGATCTGATGAGTTATCACGTGGGCGCCGGCGCCAACCGGCATCGTGCGGTAGCCGCGACGTGGCTGCGGCCGATGACGGGCGACACGGACATCGAGCGGATCGTGGTCTGCCCGGGCGCGCAAACCGCGATCGCGGCGCTGCTGCTGTCCAAGAGCCAATCGGGCGACGCCATTGCGTGCGATGCATTGACCTACCCGGGCTTTCTGGCCGCGGCCCGCCTGCTCCAGCGCTCGGCCGTTGGCGTGAAGTCAGATGCATTCGGCATGGACCCCGTCGACCTAGAACGCGTGTGCGAACGGCATCGTCCCGCCATGCTGTATTTGAATCCGACGATTCAGAACCCGACGGCGATCACGCTGTCCACTGAACGTCGAACGGCATTGCTGCGCGTCGCGGCCAAACATGCGCTGCCGGTCATTGAAGATGATCCGTACTGGCTGTTGGCCGAACATGCGCCCAGCACGATGTTTTCTCTGGCGGCCAACACGTCTTCGGCGCCGGTGTACTACGTGTCGACGCTGTCCAAATGCATCGCGCCCGGCCTTAGAACCGCTTACCTTGTCGTGCCTGCCGGCGAGCCGTTGAGCCCGGTGCTGGATGCCCTGCGTTCGCTGTCGCTGATGCCCACGCCCTGGATGACGGAGATGGCGACGACGTTGATCGAGTCGGGCGCTGCCGTTCATTGGCTGGCGCAGGTCAGGAGCGAGCTGCAGCATCGCCAAGCCGTCGCGGCATCGATCCTGCCCGGCAAGATCCAGGCCGACCCGAATGGGCTGCACCTCTGGCTTGAGTTGCCGCCTCATATCGACTGCTACCGGCTCAAGCAGACGGCGCTGGCGCAAGGGGTGAGTGTGACTGACTCGGCGTCATTTTCCACGGGGGCATCCAGCCCCTTGGCGCTGCGTGTGTCGTTGGGCGGGGCGATTGACCGGACGCGTTTGACGCACGGTCTGACCCGGTTGGCGGAGCTGCTCAAGGGCGATATTGCGGCGCCGGTTTCTCAGGTTTGATTTGCTTGGGTGCCGGGTCTTGCGCGTCGCCGTCGAAGTGCCGGGCGATGCGCCGACGCCGAGCGCGTCAGAACGCTTCTCCCTGCCGTACCGCCAGCGCAGCCGCCGCCGCGCGCGTTTCCACGCCCAGTTTGACGTAGATGTGTTCCAGGTGTTTATTCACCGTTCGTGGCGACATGCCCAGTATCTCGGCGATGTCGCGATTCGTTTTTCCCTTGGCCAGCCAGCGCAGCACATCGGCCTCTCGCGGCGTCAGGCCGTAGGCGGTGGCCAACGGCGCCGTCTCCTGCAACAGCAGCAACGTTTCGCCGCTGCGCCGTGAGGCCGACAGGCTCAAGGTCAGGCGCCCTCGCGCGCTGACCAGCACCAAGGGCTCGGCCGCCGGACCGGCCGTCAGGTTGCGTGCCACCCAGTCCGCCAGGGGCGCGGGCAGCTCTGACGCATCCTCGGCGCAGCCAAAGTAGGCCGTCAACCAGATCCGCGCCTTGCCCGTCTTCCAGATCGGCTGCCCGCTCGCATCCAGCGCCACCACGGCGCGAGCGGCCGCATCGATCGCATCAAAGGCGGCCGACAGACTGCGCGCATTGCGCAGATGCGTTCGCAGCCGGGCCACCACCACGTCCGGGTCCAGCGGCTTGGTCACATAGTCGACGCCGCCCACACGAAACGCCTTCAACACGTGCTCGGGCTCGGTCAGGCCTGTCATGAACACCACGGGCACGTCTCCCGCCGCGGGGTGCGCTTTCAAGCGGGCGCAGGTCTCGAAGCCGTCCATGCCCGGCATCACCGCATCGAGCAGCACGATATCCGGCACCACGAAATCCACCCGTTCGATCGCCGACTGGCCGTCGATTGCCACCAGCACCTGATAGCCCGCAGCATCCAGTGCGGTGGACAGCATTTTCAGATTGTCTGGCGCGTCATCGACCAGCATGACGAGGTTTTTATCGGGCGTGGGCATGGTGACGCTGCACATGGTGTTTAAGCACCTGATTGAATTCACTCAGTTGAAACTCGCCTGCCAGCGCCCGCAGATGCGCCGTCAATTCGCGCGTTTCGGCGCGGCGGCCCCGTATTTCTTCCAGCTTGGCCTGGATGCCCTTGATGTAGCCCATGGCCCCCAGTTCCAGCAGCGCCTCCGCATCCTCGCGTTCCAGCGCCACCCGATGCAGATCACCCGCGGGCAGCGCCGCTTCGACCGGCGCCACTTGCCAGTCCAGCTTGAGCAAACGGCCCAGATGATTCAGCAAATCTTCGACCATCACCGGCTTGGCAATGAAGGCGTTGTGCCCGCTCTGCGCCGGGTCTTTCGGATCCAGCCCCAGGATATTGGCCGACAGCATCACGATGGGCACGGCCACGCCTTCATCGCGCAGGCGCCGCACAACGTCCCATCCGGTCATGTCCGGCATCGAGACGTCCATCAGTATCAGCGCTGGCCGCAACGTGTGCACGCAGGCTAGGCACGCGGCGCCATGCGGCGCTTCGTGAACCTCAAAGCCCAGCGGCTCGAGCAGGTCGCGAACCAGGTGCCGCTGCGAGGGCTGGTCATCCACCGTCAGAATCCGCAGCCGCTCGCCGCGGTAGCCCACCACCAGCCCGGACGGCCGGGCGTCGCTGCGCGGCGAGCGCACTTCCGGCAGGAACAGTTTCAGCGTGAACACACTGCCGCGGCCGACGACGCTGCGCACTGTCAGCTCGCCGCCCATGATGCCGGTCAGCATGCGGCAGATGGTCAGCCCCAGGCCCGTGCCGGAATCGGCCTGTTCGACCCCCGCCCAGCTGCGCTCGAAGGGCAGAAAGATCCGTTCGAGATCCTCGGCCGGTATGCCTCGGCCGGTGTCCTCCACTTCGAACAACACCATGTCCGCGGCCGACTTGACGCGCATCGACACCTGTCCTGCCGAGGTGAACTTAAGCGCGTTGCTCAACAGGTTGATCAGAATCTGCCGCAGCCGCTTTTCGTCGATATGCACGATGGCGGGAAGTTCGGCCGCCTCGTAGCAGAAGCTCAGCCCCTTGAGGGTGCTTTGCGGTCTGAACATCTGCACGATCTGCTCCAGAAACTCGGGCAGGCGCAGCTCGCTGTTCTCGAGCCTGAGCCGGCCCGCCTCGATGCGTGCGATGTCCAGCAAACCGTCGATGAGACCGATCAAATGCTTGCCGCTGCGATGAATCACGTCGATTGCCTCGCGGCGCGCTGGTGGCAAGCCGGGGTCGCGCTGCAGAATCTGTGCGTAACCCAGAATGCTGTTCAAGGGCGCGCGCAGCTCGTGGCTCATCCCGCCCATGAATCGGCTTTTGGCCAGATTGGCGCTTTCAGCCGCTTCTTTGGCCTGTTGCAACTGCGCGTCGGTCTGCTTGTGCGCCTGGATCTCGCGCAGCAGCAGATGGGTCTGGCGATCCGATTCCTCTTGCGCCACGCGCCGGCTTTCGTGGGCCAGCACCAGCCACCAGGCCGCCACGCCGCCGATCAGCAGCAACGCGGCATACAGCTTCAGGAAGGTTGGCCGCAAACCGGAGGGGTCCAGCCCGCCCCGCATGTGACTGGCGTACTCCTGGTAGTAGATCAGGCCCAGAATGCCTGCCAGCAGTGCGCCCATCCCCATCACAATCAGGAGGTAGTGGCCCAGGCGGCTATGCAAGAGCGGTGTGACCCGCGCCGGCAACACCCGGGCGAGGACCGCCTGCACCTGATCCTTCAAGCGTCCCTGCTGCTTGCAGCGATCCTGGCAGCGGGCGTCCAACGTGCAGCACAAGGAACAGATGGACCCGTTGTAGGCCGGGCAATGCGCCATGTCCGGCTGTTCGAAGCGATTGGCGCAGATCACGCAGACATGATCGGAACCCGCGACATCGACCGGCGTGCGCGCCAGGTTGTAGCGGCCCCGCGTGCGCCAGGCGATGACCGGCGCGCAGACAAAGGCCGCCAGCAAGGCGACGAACGGCGACAAGGCCTGCGCCAGCGCGCCCGCCGTGCCCGGGAACACGCCGGCAAAGGCCAGCAAGCCCAGTGTCATGGCGATCAGCATGCTGCCCACACCCACCGGATTGATGTCATACAGATAGGCGCGGCGGAATTCGATCCGGGCCGGCGACAGCCCCAGCGGCTTGTTGATCACCAGATCGGCCACCAGCGCCCCTATCCAGGCCAGCGCAACGTGCGAGAACACTGCCAGCACATGCTCCAGCGCGCCGAACACTCCCATCTCCATCAAAACCACCGAGATCAGCACGTTGAACACCAGCCACACCACCCGCCCTGGATGGCTATGCGTGATGCGGGCAAAGAAGTTGGACCAGGCCAGCGAGCCGGCATACGCATTGGTCACATTGATCTTGACCTGCGAGATCACCACGAAGGCCGTTACCAGGGCCAGCGCCAGGCCCGGATGGCTGACGACATAGGTATAGGCCGCCAGATACATATGCGTGGGGTCGCCCGCCTTGTCGGGCGGCGTGCCCAGGGACAGGGCCAGCCAGGCCAGAAAGGCCCCGCCCAGGATCTTGGCCGCGCCGGGCACGATCCAGCCCGGACCCGCGCAGACCAGGGCGAGCCACCAGCGCGTGCGGTTGGCGGCCGTGCGTTCGGGCAGAAAGCGCAGAAAGTCGACTTGCTCGCCGATCTGCGTGACCAGCGAGGCGGCCACCGCAACGGCCGAACCAAACATCAGCAGATTGAAATTGCCGCCCCGGCCGTCATAGCCCGGAAAGCGCAGGAATTCCTGCAATGTCCCGGGATCTCGCCAGGCGATGAACGCATAGGGCAAGAGCAGCAGCACCAGCCAGATCGGCTGCGTCCAGGATTGCAGCCGGCTGATGAAGGTGATGCCATAAGCCACCATGGGCAGGATGACGACGGCGCACAAGAGGTAGCCGATGGACAGCGGCAGGCCGGTCGCCAGCTCGATGGCCAGCGCCATGATGGCCGCTTCCAGTGCGAAAAAGATGAAGGTGAAGGAGGCGTAGATCAGCGAGGTAATGGTCGAGCCGATGTAGCCAAATCCAGCCCCTCGCGTCAGCAGATCCATGTCCAGGCCATGCCGCGCCGCGTAATAGGCGATCGGCAACCCGGTCAGGAAGGTGACGATCGCCACGGCGATGATGGCCCAGAACGCATTGACGAAGCCGTAGTTCAGCGCCAGCGCGCCGCCGATGGCCTCCAGCGCCAGGAACGACACGGCGCCCAGCGCGGTATTGGCGACCCGTAATTCGGACCACTTGCGAAACGACACGGGCGTGAAACGCAGCGCATAGTCTTCCAGCGTCTCATTGGCGACCCAGGTGTTGTAGTCGCGACGGATCTTGACGATGCGTTGGGGCGCGCTGGCAGACAAATCGGGCTCCGCGGAAGGTGGGGATACGTCATTGAACGTAGATGCCGTTGTAACGCCCGGGGGGCGGCGGTGGCTCTACGTCAATCAACGTATGTTGCAGTGCGTCATAGGCTCCTAGTATGCCCTCACCCTCCGGGCTGCGGCATGTGCCGCGCATGCTCGGTTTCCCTGGTCGTGATCCATTGAGGAGTCATCGATGTCTGGCAAAACCCCTTTTGATAATGCCCCGGAGCTGCCCTCGCGCCGGCGCCTGGCCCTGGCTTTTGCCTCCCTGCCGCTGCTGGGCATACCGGCGCTGTCGCGGGCCGCTGCGCCGGCTACCTCGGCCATCAACACCACCGGCCTGGCCATTACCGACACCGAAGTCACGGTAGGCCAATTGCACTCGGCGACCGGCACCATGGCCATCAGCGAGACGGGGTCGATTCAATCCGAGCGCCTGGCCATCGAGCAGATCAACGCCATGGGCGGCATTCTGGGCCGCAAGATCAAGATCATCCAGGAAGACGGCGCCTCGGACTGGCCGACGTTTGCCGAAAAGGCCCGCAAGCTGCTGGTCAGCGACAAGGTCGCCACGGTGTTCGGCTGCTGGACCTCGGCGTCGCGCAAGGCGGTCCTGCCGGTGTTCGAGAAAGAAAACGGCCTGCTTTACTACCCGACCTTCTATGAAGGCCTGGAGCAGTCCAAGAACGTCTTCTATACCGGGCAGGAGGCGACGCAGCAGATCCTGTCCAGCCTGGACTGGCTGTCGCGCGAGAAGAAGGCGCGTTCCTTCTACCTGATCGGCTCTGACTACATCTGGCCCCGCACGTCCAACAAGATCGCCCGCAAGCACATCGAGAACGTGCTCAAGGGCGAGGTGGTCGGCGAGGAATACTACCCGCTGGGCCACACGCAGTTCGGCTCGCTGATCAACAAGATCAAGCTGAAAAAGCCCGACGTGGTGTTCGCCGTGGTGGTGGGCGGCAGCAATGTGTCGTTCTACAAGCAGCTCAAGGCGGCGGGCGTCACGAGCGGCAAGCAAAAGCTCCTGACCATCTCGGTGACCGAGGATGAACTGCTGGGCATCGGCGGTGAAAACGCCGAGGGCTTCTGGTCCTGCATGAAGTATTTCCAGAGCCTGGACAACGCCAACAACAAGAAGTTCGTCGAAGCCTTCAAGGCCAGGTATGGCGCTGACGCCGTGATCGGCGATGTGACCCAGGCGGCCTATCTGGGACCCTGGCTGTGGAAGATGGCGGTGGAGAAGGCGGGCAGCTTCGATGTCGACAAGGTGGTCGCCGCGTCGGCCGGCCTGGAATTCAAGGAAGCGCCCGAAGGCTACGTCAAGATCGACCCCAACCACCACCTGTGGAGCAAGACCCGCATCGGCCAGATTCGCAAGGACGGCCAGTTCGACGTGATCTTCGAGACCCCGGAGCTCATCAAGCCCGATCCCTTCCCCAAGGGTTATCAGTAATCACGTCGATCCGGGCGCCGCGCGCGACGCCCTTTCCACTGCCGGGAGCCATCCATGGAATCCTTCTCCGATCTTGGGGCCATCCTGCTGATGCAGGGCTTTAATGGTTTATCGGTCTTCAGCGTGCTGTTGCTGATGGCCCTGGGCCTGGCGATCATCTTTGGCCAGATGGGCGTCATCAACATGGCCCATGGCGAGTTCCTGGCGGTGGGCGCCTATTGCACCTATCTCTGTTCCGAACTGGTCCAGCAGTACGCGCCAGGCCTGATGCCGGCCTACTTCTTTGTCGCCATTCTGCTGGCCTTTGCGGTGACCTTCAGCCTGGGCTGGCTGACGGAGTGGCTGATGATCCGTCATCTGTACCGCCGGCCGCTGGACACGCTGCTGGCGACCTGGGGCTTGTCGCTGGTGCTGCAGCAGACCCTGCGTTCGCTGTTCGGTCCGCGTGAAGTCAGCCCCACGCTGCCCGATTGGCTGATGGGCTCTTGGCAGCCGCTGGACGGGGTGGACATCCCGATCAATGGCCTGTTCGTCATGTCGATCAGCATCGTGCTGACCGGCGCACTGCTTCTCGCGTTGTTCCGATCGACCTGGGGCCTGCACGTGCGCGCCACGGTGCAGAACCGCGCCATGAGCGGCGCGGTGGGCATCGATACGAAGCGCGTGGACCGCGTGACGTTCTCGCTGGGTTGCGGGATTGCCGGGATTGCCGGCGCCGCGTTCACGACCATCGGTTCCACCGGCCCGACCAGCGGCTCGCTCTACATCGTCGATACGTTCCTGACGGTGGTGTTTGGCGGCGCGGCCAGCTTGTTCGGCACCATCGCGTCGGCCTTCGTCATCGCGCAGACGCAATCGATCTCGGAGTTCTTCATGACCGGTTCGATGGCCAAAGTGCTGACGCTGTCGGCCATCGTGATCATTCTGATGCTGCGCCCGCAAGGCCTGTTCAGCATCAAGGTACGCAGGTAGGGGGCGCATCATGCAGAAATTCTTTCATAACGTGATCGGCGGGCGCGAAGGGCTGGCAGGGCTGGCCATTCTGGCGTTGCTGCTGTTCGTGGTGTTTCCGTTGGCCCTGGACGTCTTCCGGCTCAATCTGATCGGCAAGTACCTGTCTTATGCCTTTGTCGCGCTGGGCCTGGTGCTGTGCTGGGGCTATGGCGGCATCCTGAGCCTGGGCCAGGGGGTGTTCTTCGGGCTGGGCGGGTATTGCATGGCGATGTTTCTGAAGCTGGAAGCCTCGACACCGGAGGCCACCAAGATCCAGTCCACGCCCGGTATCCCGGACTTCATGGACTGGAACCAGCTGACGTCGCTGCCCTGGTTCTGGGTGCCCTTCAAGAGCTTCTGGTTCACCGTGATGGCAGTGCCGGTGCTGCCCTGCCTGCTGGCGTTGATTCTGGGCGCCGCCATGTTCAAGCGCCGCGTGGGCGACACCTATTTCGCCATCGTGACGCAGGCCGTGGCGCTGATCCTGTCGGTGCTCATCATCGGCCAGCAAGGCTGGACGGGCGGTGTCAATGGCATCACCGATCTGAAGACATTGCTGGGCTGGGATATCCGCACGGACAGCGCCCGGCTGGTGCTGTACTTCATCAACGGCGTGCTGCTGTTCGCGTGCATCCTGTTCGGGCGATACCTGCTGTCGTCCAAACTGGGCAAGCTGCTGATGGCCATGCGTGACAAAGAGGAACGCGTGCGCTTCTCGGGCTATGACGTCGCCAGCTTCAAGGTCTTCGTGTTCTGCGTGGCCGCCGTGTTCTCGGCGATCGGCGGGGCCATGTTCACCTTGCAGGTCGGCTTCATGTCGCCTTCCTTCGTGGGGATCGTGCCTTCCATTGAAATGGTCATCTTTGCCGCGGTCGGCGGCCGGCTGTCGTTGTTGGGCGCGGTCTACGGCACGCTGCTGGTCAACTTCGGCAAGAGCTATTTCTCCGAGAGTTTCCCGCAGCTCTGGCTGTTCCTGATGGGCGGGCTGTTCATTGCGGTCGTGATGGCGTTTCCCAACGGACTGGCCGGTCTGTATCACCAATACACCCAGAAGCGCCTGGCGCGTAAAGCATCGCGCCAGCAGGCGGATGGCGCCGCGGAGGCAGCATGAACCCGTCAGAATTCGCGTTGTATATCGAAGGCCTGACCGTGTCGTTCAACGGCTTTGTCGCGGTCAACGACCTGAACCTGTATGTCGACCAAGGAGAGCTGCGCGTGGTCATCGGCCCCAATGGCGCCGGCAAGACCACGCTGCTGGACCTGATCTGCGGCCGCACCAAGGCGACCGCCGGCTCCATCCGATTCAAGGATACCGAGCTGACCGGTCTGGCGGAGTACGAAATCGTGCGCGCCGGCGTGGGCCGCAAATTCCAGACGCCCTCCATCTATGAAACCCTGTCCGTCCGGGAAAACCTGGAAGTCTCGTTTCCGGCCGGGCGCAGCGTGCTGGGCGCGCTGACCTTCAGGCGCAGCGCGGCCGTGATCGAGCGCGTGGAACAGGTGGCCGAAGAGATATTTCTTGCCGACCAGCTCGACCGCTCGGCGGAGCTGCTGTCGCACGGCCAGAAGCAATGGCTGGAGATCGGCATGCTGCTGATGCAGGAGCCCGAGCTGATGATGCTGGACGAACCCGTTGCCGGCATGAGCGTGTCCGAGCGCGAACGCACCGCGGAACTGCTCAATCGAATCAGCCGGAATCGATCGCTCATCGTGATCGAGCATGACATGGAGTTCGTCAAGAACATCGCGCACAAGGTCACGGTGCTGCACCAGGGCCGTGTGCTGGCCGAGGGCAGCATGGACAAGGTGCAGTCCGATCCGCGCGTGGTTGAAGTCTATCTCGGCCACTAAGGCCAGGAGGCAATATGTTCAATATCGCTGGCCTGGTGTCGGGCTATGGGCAAAGCAAAGTCATCCACGGTGTCGACCTGGCCGTGGCCCCTGGTGAAATCGTCGCCGTGATGGGGCGAAACGGCATGGGCAAGACCACGCTATTCAAGACCATGATGGGGATGCTGCCCACCATGCAGGGCTCGATCTCGCTCGATGGCAAGGCGCTCGAACGCCTGGAAAGCCATCAGCGCGTGCGCAGCGGCGTGGCCTACGTGCCGCAAGGCCGCATGATCTTCCCGACGCTCACTGTCGAGGAAAACATCCGTACCGGCATGCGCGGGCGGGCACTGCGCAACTCCATTCCGGAGGACATCTACGCGCTGTTTCCGGTGTTGCACGACATGCGCGGTCGGCGGGGCGGCGATCTGTCAGGCGGGCAGCAACAGCAGCTTGCCATCGCCCGCGCCCTGGTCACCAACCCCCGCGTGCTGCTGCTGGACGAGCCCACCGAGGGCATACAGCCGTCCATCATCAAGGACATCGCCCGCAGCCTGCTGGAAATCCGCAAATTGCGCAGCCTGGCCATTGTGGTGTCCGAACAAGTCTTGAGTTTCACCATGCAGATCGCCGACCGGCTCATCGTGATCGACAAGGGCCGCTTCGTGCACGAAGACCCGCGCGGGCGCGTGGACGAAAAGACGATCAGCAAATACCTGTCTGTCTGAAGCCGTTGTCCATCCAAAAGGAGCATGACATGCCTGAAACCCTGATCAAGGTCGACCTGGCCCAATCCCCCTACGAAAACGAAGGCGTGCACAATCGCTGGCATCCCGATATCCCCATGGCGACGTGGGTTCGGCCGGGCGACGATTTCGTGCTCGAAACCCACGACTGGACCGGCGGCGCGATCAAGAACGATGACGATGCCTCCGATGTGCGCGACGTGGACCTGTCCACGGTGCACTTTCTGTCTGGCCCGGTCGGCGTCGAAGGCGCCGAGCCCGGTGACTTGCTGGTGGTGGACTTGCTGGATATCGGCGCCAAAGAGGAAAGCCTGTGGGGCTTCAATGGCTTTTTCAGCAAGAACAATGGCGGGGGCTTCCTGACCGAGCACTTCCCGTCGGCGCAAAAGTCGATCTGGGATTTTGAAGGCATGTTCACGACCTCGCGCCATATCCCCGGCGTGCGTTTCGCTGGCCTCATCCATCCGGGCCTGATCGGCTGCCTGCCGGATCAGGCGCTGCTGGACAAGTGGAATGAGCGCGAACAGAAGCTGATAGACAGCGATCCCGATCGCGTGCCGCCGCTGGCCAATCCTCCTGCGCCCAAGACGGCGCACATGGGCAAGCTCAAGGGCGCCGAGCGGGATCGTGCCGCCGCCACAGGCGCGCGCACCGTGCCGCCGCGCGAGCACGGCGGCAATTGCGATATCAAGGACCTGTCGCGCGGATCCCGGGTGTTCTTTCCGGTCTACGTCAAAGGTGGCGGCCTGTCGGTGGGCGATCTGCACTTCTCGCAGGGCGATGGCGAGATCACCTTCTGCGGCGCCATCGAAATGGCGGGTTGGGTGCACATGCGGGTGTCGCTTATCAAGGGCGGCATGGCCAAGTACGGCATTCGCAACCCCATCTTCAAACCCAGCCCCATCACGCCCAACTACAAGGACTACCTGATCTTCGAAGGCATTTCGGTCGACGAAGGCGGCAAGCAGCACTATCTGGACGTGCACATCGCCTATCGCCAGGCCTGCCTGAACGCCATTGAATATCTGAAGAAGTTTGGCTACTCGGGCGCGCAGGCGTATTCGATACTGGGCACGGCGCCGGTGCAGGGCCACATCAGCGGCGTGGTGGACATTCCCAATGCGTGCGCGACGTTGTGGCTGCCGACCGAGATCTTCGATATCGACCTCCAGCCCAATGCGCTGGGCGACGTGCCGCAGATCAAGCGCGGCATGGACATGCCCATCGCCGAAGACCTTTAAGGAGTCCGCATGCCGCTCTATGACTATCGTTGCCAGGACTGCGGCGAGTTCTCGGTTCTGAGGCCGTTATCGCAATGGCGTGACCTTGCGTCCTGCCCCGATTGCGGCGTCTCCTGCGAGCGCTTCGTCAGCGGCGCACCCGCGGTCTCGGCGCTGTCCTCGGCAATGAACCGCGCCCGCGCCGCCAACGAACGCGCCGCCCATGAACCCCGCAGCACGCGGGGCGGCCACGGCATGGGGTGCGGTTGTTGCTCCGGCGCGAAAGCCGCGGGCCGGACGCGCCAGACCGCCGACGGCGGCAAGACCTTCGCTGGCGCCCGGCCTTGGATGATCAGTCACTGAAAGACGGACGGCAAGGCGAGCCGGGGCTGGCCTTGCCACGCCCCGCTCCTCACAGCGTCGACATCTGCCCCGGCAACCACAGCGCCAGTTGCGGCACGGCCAGCAGCAGCACGATCATCAGCAACAGCATGGCAAGAAACGGCAGCACGCCCACCACCACGTCCATGAACTTGCCCTGGCCGCGCACGCTGTGCACCACGAACAGATTCATGCCGAAGGGGGGCGTGAGCTGGCCCATTTCGCACAGCACGATCAGCATCACGCCGAACCACACCGGGTCGTAGCCCAGCGCCATGACGATGGGCACGGTGAGCGGCGCGGTGGTGACCAGCATGGCGAGCGTATCCATGAAGCAGCCGAGCAGCAGGTAGAAGAGGATGATGGCCAGCATCATGCCCAGCGGCGGCAGGTCCAGGCTGGTCACGGCATTGACCAGCAAGGTGGTTAGGCCGATGGAGGACAGCACGAAGTTCAGGAAGAACGCGGCCAGCGTGATCAGGATGATCATGCCGGTGGTGCGCAGCGTGGCCTCGAAGGCGCGGCCCAGCATCTCCCATGTCAGCACGCGCTTGTAGGCGCACAACAGGGTGGCGGCGACCACGCCGAGTGCGGCTGATTCGCTGGCGGTGGCGATGCCGCCATAGATCACGCCGATGACGAGCGCGAAGATGGCGAGCGGCGGGACCAGATGCGGCAGCGCCGCGATGCGTTCAGCCCAGCTTACCGTCGGGCGCTTGCCGGCCAGGCTTGGCCGCCACAGGCACAGGCCGACGATCAGTGCGATGAAAAGCGTGGTGAGCAGAATGCTGGGCAAGGTGGCGGCCAGGTAGAGCTTGGGCACCGACACGTTGGCGATCAGCGCGTACACGATCATGTTGATCGACGGCGGGATCAGGATGCCGAGCGTGCCGCCCGCGGCAATCGAGCCCAGGAACAGCGGCGCGTTGTAGCCCGACTTGCGCTGCTCGGGCAGGGCCAGCGTGGCGATGGTGGCGGCGGTGGCCACGCTTGAGCCGCTGGTGGCCGAGAACATGGCGGAGGCGCCGATGTTGGCGTTCATCAGCCCGCCCGGCAGCCACGACACCCACTTGGACACGGCGCCGTACATGCGCCCTGCCACGCCCGAATGCACCAGCAGCTCGCCCATCAGGACGTAGAGCGGAATGGCGACCAGCAGGAATTCGGCGCTGGTGCCCCAAGCCAGTTCACCGATGGCGTTGGTCAGTTTCAGCGGCGAATAGACGCCGGCCAGGCTCATGCCCAGAAGGCCTACCGTTGCGGCGGCGGTAACGCTCAGCGCCAAGAGGCCGAGCAGCATGGAAATCGTCATTATCAACATGGCTCACTCCTGGGGTTGCGTGCGCGCCGGCACGGGCGCGTCGGCGGTTTCTTCTTCGATGCCCTCTTCCACCGAGTGGATGCCGATCAGCGCATTGACCGCCTGCCAGCGGCCGCGCATCACGCGGCCCAGCGCGCAGGCGCCCAGCACCACGATGGTGAAGAGAAAGAAGGCATAGCCGGCAAACCAGAGCGACTGCGGGATCCATTGCGGCACCTGCAGCGGCGTGTTGGACACCGACTGGAAGGCGATGGAGTCGGCCAGCACGAACCACGCGTGCCAGGTCAGCGTGCCCACGAACACGCCCAGGCATGCGAGCGCGAACAGGTCCAGCACGACGCGCGTCTTGGCGGGGAGGTGGGTGTAGACCACGTCGACCCGGATGTGCGAGCGGCGCAGCAAGGTGATGGGAAAGGCCCAGGCGCTCGCCACGGCCAGGGTGTATCCGGCCAGCTCGTCGGCGCCGCCGAGCGAGACGCCGGCCAATTTGCGCGCGGCGAGGTCGGCCACGATGAGCCAGGACACGAGCAGCAGCCCCAGACCGCCTATCCAGGCGCCGATGCGGGCCACGCGATCAAGCAGGCGTAGCGAACCATGCGTTTCTGTCGTCATGAGAGTTCCTTGATGTTCAGCGCAGTGTGACGCCCAGCGCCTGGCCGACGGAGGCGCTCCAGTTGGCGGCGCATTCGTCGCCGCAACGCTTGGCCCAGCGGCTTGCCATGTCGGTGGCCACGTCGCGCAGGGTGGCGCGCTCGGCCTCGGTGGGCGCGGTGGCCTGCATGTCGGCCTGGCTGTGGATGCGGCATTCGCCCTGTCCGGTGTTGCAGGCCAGCGCGTAGTCGCCCTCGCGGCCAGTCTCGTCCCACAGACGCGCTTCCAGCACCTGCGCCTCCTTGAGCATGAACTGCTGCACGGCGGGATCGAGCTTCTGCCAGCGGCGTTCGGCAATGGCGTAAAAGCCGATGGACCAGTCGATCGGCAGCAGGTAGAGGTTCTTGGCCACGTCGTACCACTTGGCCGCATTGCCCGAGCCGATGCCGGTCACCGCGCAATCGACCACGCCGGTCTGCAGGGCGGGAATCACCTCGGCAAACGCAATGGTCACCGGCGAGGCGCCCAGCGCGCGCACGTATTCGGCCATGTTGCTGCCGCGCGTGCGCACCTTGCGGCCCTTCAGGTCGGCCAGGCTATTGACCGGCGTGCGGCAGAAGAACACCTGGGCCGTGTACGGCACGGTGGCCAGCAGCCGCACGCCGTGGCGCTTGAGCATGCGCTGCTCCAGCACCGGCCGGTAGGCGGCGACCATCTTGCGCGCGGTGGCAAAGTCGGTGGCCATGCCCGGCAGGTCCACGCCTTCGAAGGTCGGGTCGTCGCCGCTCACGAAGGCGAACACGCCCATGCCCACGTCCAGCGCGCCGGCGCGCATCAGGCGCACGATCTCGGGTCCTTTCAGGCCGCTCTCGGACAGGCCGATCAGCTCGGCCGTGACCCGGCCGGAGGAGGCCTCGGGCAGGGTCTTTTCCCAGAACGGCTTTTCGACCGCGCCGAAGGTGTAGTTGTGGCTGCCGCCGCCGACCACCGCGAAGTGGGTTTCGGGCAACGCGGCGGTCTGCGCGCTTGCGGGTCCGGCAACTGCGAGCGCGGTCACGGCAGACGCCAGTAGCGCCGCCAGGATGCTTCGTTTCATGTTTCCCCCCTGTTGTGTATGGGCACGCGCGTCGCGCGCGCCCCGCCGCGGCATCGGGTTATGCCGCGGTCGTTGGCGTGCACGGGTTGGCGCGCACGCGATGCCAATCGGAATGACGCTGGAAGACTTCGGCCAGGTACAACGCCAGCCGGTCTTCGCCGCCCGGGCAAAGAATCTGCAGGCCGGTGGGCAGGCCCGCGTCGTCGCGGCCGTTGGGCACCGAGACGCCGCACATCTGCAGCAGGTTGCCGATACGCGTGTATTGCACCGGCGCGTTGCCGTGATCCACCTCGTCAAGCGGCAACGCGGTCGTGAGCGTGGTGGGCGTGAGCAGTCCGGCCACGCCCTCTAGCCGCGCTTGCATTGCGGCCTGAAGGCGGTCGCGTTCGCGCAGCGCGGCCAGGTAGCGCACCGCAGAAACTTCCAGCCCCACCAGCATGCGCGGACGCACCGAGTCGTCGACGGGCAGGTCCAGGTCGGTCATCTCGCGCTCGAACGAGGCCACGCCTTCCGTCATCATGATGTCGCCGGTCACGGCCTTGAATTCGGCCAGCGTGG
Source organism: Achromobacter sp. JD417 (assembly GCF_041879325.1). Taxonomy (NCBI): domain Bacteria; kingdom Pseudomonadati; phylum Pseudomonadota; class Betaproteobacteria; order Burkholderiales; family Alcaligenaceae; genus Achromobacter; species Achromobacter sp. JD417. The sequence goes on from NZ_CP087159.1 coordinate 269,386, forward strand.
CGGGCGGCGTGATCTCGACGATCTGCGCGCCCAGGCTGTGAAAGAGTGCGATGGACGCTTCATAGGCTTGGCGCACCGCCGGCGTCACGTCGGCCAGGAACGCGTCGGGCAGACGGCCCAGCGTCGCGCCGGCGATGCCGAAGCGGAAGGCGTCGAGCGGCTCGCGCCACTCGCTGGGAGTGGCGGGCGCCAGCACGTCGAACAACAGGCGCGCGTCGGCCGCGCTGTGCGCGAACACGCCGACGCTGTCCAGGGTCTGGCTAAGCGTGACCACGCCCTGCGACGAGATGCGGCCAACGGTCGGCTTCAGGCCGGTGATGCCGCAGTAGCTGGCGGGCACGCGCACCGACCCGCCGGTATCGGTGCCGATGGCCGCCGGCGCCAGACGCCCGGCCACCGCGACCGCCGATCCGCTGCTCGATCCGCCGGGGATGCGGTGCACGCGGTCATCCCAAGGATTGCGCGGCGTGCCCATGTGCTGGTTCGGGCCCCAGGCGCCCATGGCGAACTGCACCATGTGGGTCTTGCCCAGGATGATGGCGCCGGCGCGCTGCAACTGCTGCACCAGCTGGGCCGTGCTTGCGGCGATGGCGTTGGCGTGGATGGGCGAGCCGATCGTGGTGGGCCGGCCGGCGATGTCGATCAGGTCTTTCAACGCGATCGGCACGCCGTGCAGCGGGCCCAGCCAGATGCCCTGGTCCAGCTGCAGGTCGGCGGCGCGCGCGGCCGCCAGGGCCTCGTCGGCGTACACGGCGACATAGGCATGCAGCCAGCCGTCCAGCGCCGCGATGCGGGCCAGGTAGTCGCTTACCAGCGTTTCGGCGCGAAGCTCGCGGCGGCGCAGGCGCGGCGCGAGGTCGGTGATGGTGAGGTCGATGCTCATGCGTGTGCTCCTTGGCCCGCCGCGATGGCGCGTTCGATCAGCGCGCGCGAGCCCACGATGTCGGCGAATTTCTCGCCGGCGCGCAGGCGCGCCAGCGTGGTCTGTTCCTGCGTCTGGAAGTCGATGGCCTGCTGTGCGGCAACGCGCACGGCGCGGCGGTCCAGCACCAGCACACCGTTCTCGTCGGCCAGCACGGCCGCGCCGGGCTGCACCGCGATGCCGCCGCAGTGGATCGTGCCGCAGAACTCGCCCTCGATGCCCAGCAGGCGCGTGGTGATGGGCGACGGCCCCCGCGACCACACCGGCATGCCGTGCTGGCGCAGTTCGCCCAGGTCGGTCACCAGGCCGTCGACGATGATGCCCGCCACGCCGGCCTCTTTGGCGGCGTAGGCCATCGCGCCGCCGAAGGCCGCCGTCACCGCTTCGCCGGCGCGGTCGATCACCAGCACGTCGCCGGGCCGCACGCAGCCCATCGCGTGATGCAGGATGCCGCCGTCGTTGCCGGGCATGCGCACCGTCACGGCAGTCCCGGCAATGCGCACATCCGGCTGGTGCGCGCGGATGTCGCCGCGCATGAAACCGGTGGTCTGGAAATGGCCGATGGTGGCCGGCTCGGCCTTGAGCAACAGCGCCAGATCCTCGGGCGGCAAGGCCTCGGGCAAGGGATGAATCAGATACATCGCGTCGTCTTCACTACAATGAAAAAGGCTCTGAAAGCCGGTGAAAAAAAGGTATCACGCGGGCTTTCCGGGCCAATAATCAAAGTTTTGGCGCAGTTTGAAAAAGAGTTCTTATCATGCGGATAACCCTAAGCCAGCTTGAGGCCTTCTACTGGACCGCCAAGCTGGGCAGTATCCACGCGGCCGCGCGCCATCTGCACGTGACGCAGCCCGCCGTGTCGGCCCGCCTGCGCGAACTTGAAGGCGCGCTGGAGGTGCAGCTCTTTGACCGCTCGCGCCAGCGTGTGACCCTGACCGACGTGGGCCAGTCGGCGTTGCGACATGCCGAAAGCGCGTTGCACAGCACACGGCAGCTGGAACACTTTGGCAAGGATCGCAGCCTGGGCGGCAAACTGCGCCTGGGCGCGGACGAGTGCTCGGCCAACGTGGGCCTGACTGCGGTGATCGCGCAGCTCAAAGAGCACTATCCCACGCTGGCGTTGGAGATGACGGTGGACGTGGGTTCGGTGCTGAACAGCAAGCTCAACGCGGGTGAGCTGGACATGGCGCTACTGACCAACCCGGCCACGGGCGACACCATCACCGACGTGTTCATCGGCTGGATGACGTTTCACTGGGTCGCTTCGCCCACGCTGCACATCACGGCCGATCCCTTTCGCGCGGAACACGCGCGCGGCCATCACATCGCCACGCACTCGCCGCCCTCGACGCTGTACACCGTGGTCGAGAATTGGCTGGCCTCGGGCGGGGTGGACATGTCAGGCCCCAGCACCACCAACTCGCTGGCGCTGATCTCGCGCCTGATCGCGGCCGGCCACGCGATCGGCATTCTGCCCGTGCCGCTCCTGCAGGACATGCTGACCATGGGCGTGTTGCGCGCCTTGCCCGCCGATCCGCCGATCCCGCCGGCGCGCTTCTACATCTCGTATCTGACGGCCTCGCACGGCGCGCACATCGATTCCATCGTGGACATTACGCGCGACACGCTCACGCGCCTGAACTTCCTGGCGCCCATCGAAGCCGACCCCACGCCTGTCCGCAAGGCATAAGCATGACAAAGGGGCCGCTTGCGCGGCCCCGGACGGTTTAATGCCATCGCGTACGGCGCGGCGTCGGATTCAGTCGATCCGCGCGCCCGACACCCGTACGACCTCGCCCCACTTCTGGACTTCGGCATCCACCAGCGTCACGAACTGCTTGGGGTCGGTGAGCTGCGGAATCACCAGGCCGACCGCGCCCAGCTTCTCCTGGATGGCAGGCGACTGCATGGCGGTACGCGTGGCCTCGAACAGTTTCTGGAACACCGGCGCGGGCAGGCCGGCCGGGGCGGACAGGCCAAACCAATACTCGGAAGAAAAGCCCGGGTAGCCGCTCTCGGCCACGGTGGGCGTGTCGGGATAAGTGGGATTGCGTTGCGGGCTGCCAATGGCCAGCGCGCGCAGCTTGCCGGCGCGTACGTGCGGCAGCGCGGTGTCCTGATTGACGAACAGCACGTCGACGCGGCCCGCCAGCACATCGTTGATCGCGGCCGAGCCGCCGTTGTACGGCACGTGCATGATGTCCAGCTTGGCGCGCTGTTTGAGCATTTCCATGCCCAGATGACCGGTGGTCCCGTTGCCCGACGAAGCGTAGGAGTACTTGCCAGGCGCCTTGTGCACCAGATCGACGAACTCGGCCAGCGTCTTGGCCGGAAAACCCGGCGCGGTCACAAGCACGTCAGAGCCAAAGGCAAGGATCGCGATCTGGTCGAGCTGATCGAGCTTATAGGGCAGCTTGCTGTAGAGCCCCTGGTTGGTGGCGATGCCCACGCCCGACACCAGCAGCGTGTGGCCGTCGGGCCGCGCCTGCGTCACATAGGCAGTGCCGATGTTGCTGTTGGCGCCGCCCTTGTTCTCAACCACGATGGTGCTCTTGAGCGCCTTGCCCATCTCCGCGGCGAGCAGGCGGCCGATGAAGTCGGTGCCGCCGCCAGCCGGAAACGGCACGACCAGGCTGATGGGCTTGTCGCCCGGAAAGTCCGCGGCCTGTACCGGCGCGGCGGTCACGGCGAGGGCCACGCCGGCGATCAGCGCCGGCGCCATCGACTTTAGAAACGTGCGGCGAATGGACGAAGCCATCCCTGCCTTGCGGCATGCTTTTCCCACGGCTTGCATGGTGTGATTCCCCTTGGGTGTTATGAAACGGTCTCTCGACCGAAGGGAAAATTAGCACGCAGGGTTGGGCCGTCAGTAATCACAAATGCCCGCCGAATTGAGAGATTTTTGTTATTACGGGTAATCCCGGCGTGGCTCGCGGCTTGACAGGTTGGTTGTAGTGAGCAACATTATGGTTGTGCAGTACAACTTAACGGATGCGCCATGCAAATGCCCTCCAAATCAATCGACGAAATCCGGTCCGCATCGCGCACCATCGTGCGCGAACTGGGCTTCATGCGGCCGACGCTGGCGGGCACCGCCTACTCCGCCTCGGCCGTGCACGCGTTGCTGGAAATCGACGCCCAAGGCGGGGTGGCGGCGGCCCACCTGGTCACTGCGCTTGGCCTGGAGAAATCCAGCGTGAGCCGCATGCTTTCCAAACTGATCGCGGCCGGGGACATCGCCGAGTCGGCAAGCGCAGAGGATGCGCGTCTGAAGCAGCTGACGCTGACCGGCCAAGGCAAGGCGTTGGTCAAGAGAATCCATGCATACGGCCGCAATCAGGTCACCTCGGCAATGGCGCACTTGAATCCCTCGCAACAGCAGGCAGTCGCGCAAGGGTTGTCGGAATACGCCAGGGCGCTCAAGGCGAGCCGCGGCGCGCAATCCGCCGCGGCCCGCGATACGGTGCAGATCGTTCCCGGCTATCGGCCCGGTCTGGTGGGACGCGTGGCCGAGATGCATGCCGCCTTCTATTCGCGGCACTCGGGCTTTGGCCAATTCTTCGAAAGCCAGGTGGCCACGGGAATCGCCGAGTTCGCGGGGCGGCTCGGCGAGCCATGCAATGGGGTGTGGACGGCGATTCAGAACGACCGGATTGTCGGCTCCATCGCCATAGACGGTCAGGACTTGGGCAATCGCCAGGCGCACCTGCGCTGGTTCATCCTGGATGACGGATGCCGAGGCAGCGGAACCGGCCGAAAGCTGATCGAGGCGGCGCTGGACTTCTGTGACCGGTTCGGTTTCTCCGCGTGCCAGCTCTGGACCTTCAAGGGCCTGGACGCGGCGCGCAAGCTCTATGAGTCCGTGGGATTCAAGCTCGTGCATGAGGAAGATGGCCATCAGTGGGGCAGCATCGTCACCGAGCAGCAGTTCACCCGCGTCAAACCCACGGCCTGATGCCCGCGCGGCCGACCTGTCATGCGCACCGGGCGCACCGCAATCGCCGCCGCTGCGACCGTGGGGATGCTCGTGGGCGCGGCGATGGTTTCCACAAGCGTGGTGTCCAGCGCCGTCTCGCCCGCAACACTTGCATTCCTGCGCTATCTGATCGGTGCGGCGGTCCTGCTGTTGCCGTTGGGCCCGGCCGTACGCACGACCTTCTCGGTCAAGGACGCAATTGCCATCGCCACGCTGGGCGTTTTCCAGTTCGCCGTGCTGGTGCTGTTGCTCAACCATGCGCTGTTGACGGTGTCGGCAACCGTGTGCGCGCTGGTGTTTGCCACGATGCCGCTCGTGACGATGTGCCTTGCGGTGATCACCGGCAAGGAGCCATACAGTGGCCGAGGTCTGGTTGGCGTGTGCACGGCGGTGGCTGGCGTTGCGTATCTGCTGCTGTCGCCTTCCGCGTCTGCGGCGGGCGTGGCGCACAACGGCTGGGGGATGGTGGCGCTGGTGTCCGCCACGATCGTCGGGGCCGTGACGAGCATCCTGTACGGGCCCTATCTGCGCCGCTATCCGGCGCTTGCGACCTGCCGGCTCGCGATGGTTTCCGCGGTGGTGTTCCTGCTGGGTTTCTGCGTCCTCACCTCGCAGCCGCTGATTCCCTCGCTGAATCGGCTTCAGTGGGCCAACGTCGTGTTCATTGGCCTATCGAGCGGCGTAGGCTATTTTTGCTGGTTGTGGGCGTTGGGCAGGCTGGCTGCCAGCAAAGTGACAGCCTTCCAGGCCCTGGGCCCGGTGACCGCCGCGCTCGTCGAGTCGCTGCTGTCGCAGCGGCTTGCGCCGATGACGGTGCTCGTTGCGCTGGCGATGGTTTGCGCGGGACTGATCATTGCGACACGAAGGCTTGAGGCGAACTGATCGACCTGTTCTATCTGACGGTGACGGCGGCCGGGGCGCCGTCACTGTGGGACTCGCAGGGTGCGCCGCATTGCCGCGCACCGTCTGCGATCGGCTAGATCAGGCCGAAAGTTCGTTACGAACCAACGCCGCGCCCGCGCTCAACGCCTTCAACTTGCCATTGGCCACGGCGCGCGGCAGCGGCGCCATGCCGCAGTTGGTGCAGGGGTACAGCTTGTCGGCATCCACGAACTTGAGTGCCTGGCGCAGCGTGGCGGCGACCTGCTCGGGGGTTTCGATGGTGTGGTTGGCCACGTCGATCGCGCCGACCATCACCTTTTTGCCGCGGATGAGTTCGATCAGGTCGATGGGCACATGCGAGTTCTGGCATTCCAGCGACACGATGTCGATGCTGGATTTCTGCAGCTTGGGGAACGACTCTTCGTACTGGCGCCATTCGGATCCCAGCGTCTTCTTCCAGTCGGTGTTGGCCTTGATGCCGTAGCCGTAGCAGATGTGCACGGCGGTTTCGCACTTCAGGCCTTCGATCGCGCGCTCCAGCGTGGCGACACCCCAGTCGTTCACTTCGTCAAAGAAGACGTTGAAGGCGGGCTCGTCGAATTGGATGATGTCGACGCCGGCGGCTTCCAGTTCGCGCGCTTCCTGGTTGAGGATCTTGGCGAATTCCCAGGCCAGCTTCTCACGGCTCTTGTAGTGGGCGTCGTACAGCGTGTCGATCATGGTCATGGGGCCGGGCAGCGCCCATTTAATGGGCTGCTTCGTCTGCTGGCGCAGGAATTTGGCGTCTTCGACGAACACGGGCTTCTGGCGGCTGACGGCGCCGACGACGGTGGGGACGCTGGCGTCGTAGCGGTCGCGGATCCGGACGGTCTCGCGCTTTTCGAAGTCAACGCCGTCCAGATGTTCGATGAACGTGGTGACGAAGTGCTGACGCGTCTGCTCGCCGTCGCTGACGATATCGATGTCGGCCAGTTCCTGTTCCTTCAGGGCCAGGAGCAGCGCATCCCGTTTGCCTTCGGCCAGTTGCTCGTCTTGCAGGCTCCAGGGCGACCAGAGCTTTTCAGGCTGGGCAAGCCAGGACGGTTTGGGCAGGCTGCCGGCAGTCGAGGTGGGCAAGATTTTTTTCATGGCGAAAGTGTCCGTCTGTTTTCGGTTTATTGATGGGAGTAGCTGGCAGCCCATTGATCAAGCACGTGCTTGTACGGCTTGATGAAGTGCGCCTCGGCAAATTTGCCCTGCTTGATGGCGAGCTGGCTGCGTTCGACGCGGTCGTACACGATCTGCGTCAGCGAGTAGTCCTGGTTCTTCAGGCTGGGTTGATAGCGCTTTCCAGCCGCGGAATTGGCGTTGTAGATTTCGGGCCGGTAGATGCGCTGGAACGCTTCCATCGTGCTGATCGTGCCAATGAGTTCAAGATTGGTGTAGGCGCCCAAGAGGTCTTCCTGGAAGTAGAACGCCAGCGGCGCCACGCTGTTGGGCGGCATGAAGTAGCGGACCTGCAGGCCCATCTTCTCGAAGTAATGATCGGTCGAGGAGAATTCGCTTTGCTGATATTCCACGCCCAGGATCGGGTGGTGGTTGTCGGTGCGTTGGTAGGTCTTGCTGCTGGAGACGCTGATGCAGATGACCGGCGGCTTCGCAAAATGCGCCTGGTAGGCCGGCGATTGCACGAAGTGCTTGAAGAGCTTGCCGTGCAGGTCGCCAAAATCTTCCGGCGTGCTGAACGTGGCTTTGTTGTCGTTGAATTCGGGCAGCAGCACGCTGAAGTCGTAGTCGCGCACGTAGGAAGAAAAATTGTTCCCCACGATGCCGTCGATGCGCTTGTCCGTTTGCTTGTCGACGATGTTGGTCTTGAGCATTTCGATCAGCGGAAACGTGCTTCCGTCTTCGCCCAGCGTCATCTCGGCGGTGATGATGTCCAGTTCAACGGCGTAGCGGTCGCCTGTGGGGTTGTCCCAATGCGCCAGGTCATTGAAACGGCTGTCGATCATCTTCAGCGTATTGCGCAGGTTTTCCTGGCGGCTGGCGCCTCGGGCCAGGTTCGCGAAGTTGGTCGTGATGCGCGTGCTGTCCGACGGCTGATAGTTCTCATCGAAGCGGATGCTCTTGATGCTGAAGGTGAAGTCGTGGCTCATGGTGGTCGGATGCCCAAAATGCTGCGATAAACGTGAATTCGTTGCCGGCACGATCAGCGTGCGCTGCCTGTCCGGCGATCGGTAAGGGTGGCCTGGCGTCAGGCCGCCAAGGCTTCTTCGGCCGCGGCGGCGCGGGCATGCCGCGTCAGTTCGACCAGCGGCAGGGCGCGCTGGACGGCCAGACCGGCACGCTGGATCAGCGCGTCGTTCTGAAGCCGGTAGTCGGCAAAATCCTCGTCGGTCGCGTAGATGCCAAGCGGCAAGGTGCGCGCCTGAAAGAAGCTGAACAACGGCCGCAACTGGTGGTCGATCACCAGCGCATGGCGCTGGCTGCCGCCGGTCGCGGCCAAGAGGACGGGTTTGTCGATCAGGGCGTCCTGATGAATGAAATCGAAGAAGTGCTTGAACAGGCCGGTGTAGGAACCCCGGTAGACGGGCGTTGCCACCACCAGGACTTCGGCTTGCTCGACCGCAACCAGCTCGCGCTCGACCGTGTCGGGCAACTGCGAGCGCCACACCGCGCCAGCAAGCTGCGGCGCCAGCCGGCCCATTTCGACCAGGCGGGGTTCGCAGGGGATTTCGTTGGCGATCAGCGCCAGCAGCTGTTCTGCCAGGGCGGTGGTCTTGGAGGGACGTTGCATGCCGCCGGAAACGGCGACCAGTCGCAGGGGGTGTGTCATCTTTGCTTCCATGGAGCCAATCGGCGCGGAGGGGTCGACTTGCCATGGAACGTGCGTGTTGATCAGATCAACGTGCGGAACACAGCGGCAAACAAGAACGCAATGCTAAATATCAATATCCATGACGTAAAATGGTTTTATTTCACGAATCCATGAATCTAGATCATAGAAATGCTTGAACGTATCCATCTGAGCATCGTCCAGCAGGTCGAAAAGCAAGGTTCCCTGACGGCTGCGGCGGGCGTGCTGAACCTGACCCAGTCGGCTCTGAGCCACAGCATGAAGAAGCTGGAGGTGCAGCTCGGCACCGACATCTGGCTGCGCGAAGGAAGGCGTTTGCGCCTGACGCAGGCCGGCCAGTATCTGCTGGCGGTGGCGAACCGGGTGCTGCCGCAACTGGACCTGGCCGAAGAGCGGCTGGGCCAGTTTGCCCAGGGCGAACGCGGCGCGCTGCGCATCGGCATGGAATGCCACCCGTGCTATCAATGGCTGCTCAAGGTGGTGGCGCCGTATCTGGCGGCGTGGCCGGACGTGGATGTGGACGTGAAGCAGAAGTTTCAGTTTGGCGGGATCGGGGCGCTTTTCGGCTACGAAATCGACCTGCTGGTCACGCCCGACCCGCTGTTCAAGCCGGGGTTGAAGTTTGAACCGGTGTTCGATTACGAGCAGGTGCTGGTGGTGGCCAAGGGCCACCCCTTGGCATCCGTCGCGTACGTCAAGCCCGAGCAACTGACGCAGGAAGTGCTCATCAGCTATCCCGTCGATATCGAGCGGCTGGATATCTACAACCAGTTTCTCTTGAAGGCGGGTGTCACGCCCAAGCGCCACAAGGCGATCGAGACCACCGACATCATGCTGCAGATGGTGGCCAGCGGCCGCGGCGTGGCGGCGCTGCCGCGCTGGCTGGTTGAGGAGTACGCGGTCAAGATGGATCTGGCGCCGGTGCGCTTGGGCCCGCGGGGCATTGCCAAGCAGATCTTTCTGGGATCGCGCGAGGCTGATGACGCCCTGGATTACCAGCGAGCGTTCATCGAGATGGCGCGTCAATAAGAGGGACGGTTAGAAACCCTTAAAATCGCCGCATTTGCAGTGGGATGGCTGCCCCACGCGGCATGCGAGGCACCACATCATCGGAGCCTGTCCGCCTCGCAAGGAGTCAAAGCGTTGAACATACACAAACTGGGCGCGCCCTCGGCGATCGTCTATATCGTCGACGACCACCCCGAGGTCAGCCAGTCGCTGTTCCGCCTGCTGTCGTCGATCGGCATCCATGCCGAGACCTTCGACTCGATCAGCGCCTTTCAGGCGGCGGCGCGTCCCCCGGTGCCTTCCTGCCTGATCCTGGATCTTCAACTGTCCGACGGCGACGGGCTGACGCTGCAGGCTCGCCTGCGCGAGCTGGGCGATCACATTCCGATCGTGGTGGTGACGGGCTTTGGGGATATCCGGCAGACGGTCAAGGCGATGAAAGCCGGTGCGATCGATTTTCTGGAAAAGCCCATCTCCGAGCAGCGGCTGCTGGACTCGGTGCATCGCGCGCTGGAATCGGACGCCGCGCGGCGCGCCAAGGAGCAGGAATTCGAGAAGATCCTGGCGCTGTACCGGTCATTGACGGCGCGCGAACAGCAGGTGATCGAGATGATTGCGTCGGGCTGCCTGAACAAGGAAGTCGCGCAGCAGTTGGGCATCAGCGAAGTGACCGTCAAGGCGCACCGGGCAAGCGCCTACCGCAAGATGCAGGCGCGCAGCTTTGCGCAACTGGTGCAGATGATCATCAAGGTCAATCCGAGGGTTGCCGCGCACGCCGTGCCATTGCGCGGCGACGGCAATGGCGATAGCGATGGCGACGGCCAATAAGGCCGGATGAATCAGGCCTGCGCGGGCAACGAAAAGTAGAACACCGCGCCCACCGGGCTGTTGGGCCGCGCCCACATCTGGCCATGATGCAGCTGGATGATTTCGCGGCAGATGGCCAGGCCCATCCCCAAGCCTTTGGTCTTGGTGGTGAAGAAGGGGTCGAACAGTTTTTTCACCGACGCCGCATCGATGCCGCTGCCGCTATCAAGCACCTCCACCAGCAGTTCGTCCGTCGAAGACGGCCGGGTGACGACGCGCAACTGCCGCGCGCCTGGCGCCTGCTTCATGGCATCGACCGCGTTGACATACAGGTTGAGCAGGACCTGCTGAAGCTGGACGCGGTCGCCGCTCGTGTGCAGGGGCGCATCGGCCAGATCCAGCATGACGTCGACGTCGCTGAAATCGAGCTCGGATCTCAGCAGCGCCAGGGTTTCCTTCACGAGTCCATTCAGTTCGACGGGGGCGAAGGCTGCCGGCGCCTTCTTGATGAGCGCGCGCACGCCGGAAATGATCGAGCCGGCGCGTTGGCCGCTTTGCACGATGCGCCGCAATGATTCCGCGACCTCTTCGGTGTTGGGCGGGGTGCGCGCAATCCAGTTCAGCGCCGCCTGCGCTTCCGTCAGGACCGCCGAGACCGGTTGGCTGACATCGTGGGCGATGGAGGCGGTCATCGAGCTGACAGTGGTCATGCGGGTGACGTGGGCCAGATCCGACTGGATCTGCTGCATCTTGGTCTCTGCGGCCTTGCGTTCGGACAGGTCGAGCACAAACGAGACGCCCTGATTGTCGCCGGCGGCAAACCGGGCCGCGCCGAGCAGCACCGGCACGCGCCGGCCATCCTTGCGGATCAGTTCGGTTTCCACCGGTTCGGCGGTCTCGCGCAGCAGCAGCTCGTCCAGCGTCACCGGGCCGCCGCGCGACACAAGCGCGGTCCACTTCAAGCGGCCCGCGCTGACATCGTCGCGGTCGTAACCCGTCATGGACAGGAAGAGGTCGTTGGCTTCCAGCACTTGCCCCTCGATGCTCCAGAACCAGATCCCGATGATGTTGGCTTCGACCAGGCGTTGAATCCGGGCCTCGCGCTGCGCCAGGTCACGGTATAGCCGCGCGCGTTCGATCGCGATGGCGGCCTGCGAGGCCAGCAGACGCAGAACGGCGGTGCGGTGCGGCGCAAAGACGCCGCGCGCCAGGGTGTTTTCGAGATACAGCACGCCGATGGATTTGGACTGCGTGGTCAGCGCCAGGCACAACACCGACGGCAGCCGCGCGGCGCGCACGTAGGGGTCGCCGGTGAAGGCGCCAGCGCTCCACGCATCGTCCAGCACGATGGTTTCACCCGTGCGCCAGCCGTAGTTCACGATCTGCTGCGGCAGGCCGGCCTCGTCCAGCGACTGCGCGCGCTGGCTGATCGCGACGGAATCGCCGGACGTGGTGGCAAGGGCGCGCACATACAGGCCACCATCGGCATGCAGGACGAGCACGCCGCGCGTGGCGCCGGCCTGCTCCAGCGCGATCTTCATCAGCTTGTCGAGCAGCGTCTGCAAGTCCAGCGCACTGGCGAGCGCGCGGGAGATGTCGATGACGGTGGCCAGATCCAGGCTCTCAACCGGCGTTTCGATCGTGGAATCGTGCGCGGCGCTGCCGCGATCCACGAACAGCGTGGGATGCAGCGCATCGATCTGCCTGACCTTGCCGGACGCGCCCCAATGCTGATAGCAGGCGCGCGCGTGTTGCAGGTACGTATGCGCGATGCGTTGCTGGCCACGGCTTTGGAAAAACCGTGCGGCGCATTCGTTGGCCAGCCCTTCGACGTGGACAAGACCGTGATCGCTGGCGCAATGGATGGCATCGTCGTAGCGCTGCATGGCGTCCAGGATGTCGCCCTTTACCCGCGCGACTTCGGCGTCTATCAGCATCCGCTGGCTTTGGAAGTTGGACGGGCAGGACGCCGCCCACGGACGCAGCTTCGCCAGATGGACCTCTATCGCCGCAAGCGTGGCGGCTTGTCCCGCCGGACTTGCGGGCGTGGGGCACCAGGCGTGCGCCAGCGCGGAGTAGAAGTGAAACTCCATTTCCTCGACGAACGCCAGAGACGTCCAGACGAACCGTGACGCTACCTCGCTTGCCCGCACGGCGTCCGGGAAATCGCCGCCGAACACCCTGGCCTGCAGCTTGCGCAGGTAATGCCAGCACGCCGTGACATTCCAGCCGGCCTCGGCCTGGAGCTTGCGCTCGAAATCGGCCTCGGTGAATCCAGCGTCGTCCAGCGTGCCGAAATGCGGCGTCATGCCTTGCAGCATCTTGGCCAGTTGCAGTTGCGACGTGTACCGGTCCAGGACTTCAAGCCCCGCCTTGCGCGCGAATGCCAGGCCACGGCTGGCGTCGGCGCGGATGGTGTCCAGCGCGCCGCCGGTGGCCAGCATATGCGTGACCAGGCTGTTCAGCGCGAAGGATGCGTAGGTCCAGTCGCCCTGCTGGCCGGCCAGTTCGAAGGCAGTCTGCAGCAGGTTGCGCGCCTCGCTGATCGGCTGCGACCAGGGAACGATCTGGCCACCGAACACCTGATAGACCCGCGCGGCGAAGCGGACCTGCGCGCGCTGCTGGATCAGGTCGACGCCCAGCTTGCCGAAGGCGTAGCCGTCTGCGTAGTCGCCGGTGCGCGCGGCCAGGATCATGCCCAGCCACGCGTATCCCAGGCTGGACGCATCCGTGTTGCCGTGGCGCAGGCTCAGGTTGGCCATGCGCAGGATGACGCGCTCGCGCAGATTCGCAAAGAGCGTCCAGGCCGGCGGCAGCAGTGCGGTCAGCACGCCCATCGTCGCTTCCGCTTCCGGGTTCTCCATCGCGGGCAGGGCCAGCAGCGCAGCCGCGGGCCGGCCGGCACGCAGCGCATTGAACTGGGCGTACTCTTCCGAGACGTCCGCATCGGAAGGGTTGTCGGTCCAGTCGATGCCGGCGCGGCGAAGATAATGCAGCGCGGCCTGAATGGCCTCATGCCGCTCGCCCAGCGCCATGAAGACCTCCACGCGCAGCTGAGTCACGCGGGCCAGGTCCGTCAAGGGCGCGTCGCGCTCGCCCAGGCGGGCCAGCCGATGCCTGGCGCTGCCCACCGCGCCGCTGCGCAACTCGCACTCGGCGCGGGTGATCTCGATCGTGAAGGCAAGCGCGGGCTCGCGCTGGCGGCCGTCGTCGGACAGGAATGCCGAGGCCGCTTCCAGATAGCGGATGGCGGCCGAATAGTCGGCGGTGTCCTTGGCCAACGCGCCTGCCAGGGCATTCAGATGGGCAAGCCGGACGCGTTCGTCGGGGCTGTGGACAAGTTGCCATGCACGGTTGAACTGGTCGACCAGTTCAAAGGCGCGCGCCTTCAATTGTTCCGGTTCCAGGTCCTGGGCAAGGCGCCTGCCGATGGACAGATGGGTGGCCGCGCGCTGCCGTTCGGGAATCAGCCCATAGCTGGCCGCCTGCACCCGGTCGTGCGGAAAGCGGTACACGTCGCCGCTACGAAAGATGAGGCTCTGGCGCTCGCACTCGCGCATTGCCGTGGCAACGTCGAGCCGCGGCCAGCCCAGCGCCGCCGCCAGCTTGTCCAGCGAGGCGTCGTGCCCAAGGCAGGCCATGTGTTGAATCGCTTCGCGGCTGTCACGCGGCAAGCGCTCGACCTGCTGGAGGATAATGCCGACCACGTTGTCGGTGTAGGCCTGTTCGCGGATGGCATCCGCATCCCAAAGCCAGCGCTGGCGCCCCACGTCGTAGCGCAGCAACCCTTCGGCCGCGAGCGTGGACAGGAACCGGAGCACGAAGCAGGGGTTGCCGGCCGTCTTGGCCTGCACCAGGGCGACGAGCGGATCGATCCACGGCGACCTGCTTTGCAGCGCATCGGCGATCAGGTGGGCGCAGTCGCGCGCCTGCAGATTGTGGAGCGCGAGTTCGGTGAGGGGGATCGCGCTGGCGCGCAGGCCGGCGATGAACGCCGCCAGCGCGTGGCGCGCCGGCATGTCCTCGGCCCGATACACGCACACGACCAGGATGTTCTGCAGACCGGTCTGCGCAAGCTGTTCGATCACGCGCAGGGTCGCGGCATCGGTCGACTGCAGGTCGTCCAGGAACAGGATCAGCGGATGGCCCGGCGACGAGAACGCGCAGAACAGATGCTGAAAGGCCAGGAGCAGCCGTGCCTTGGCGTCCGCCTCGGCCAGCAGGCCCCTGGCGTCCGGCACGATCAGCGCCAGTTCGGGAATCAGCGTGAGCAGGCTGCCGCCGCCGGCCGAGACCACCACGCGCAGTTTCTCCCGCCACTCGTCCAGGTCGCTTTCGTTTTTGGCAAGCACCGCCTGAAGCAGGCCTCTTGCCGCCTCGACCAGCGCGGCGTAGGGACCGGCGTGGCTGTGAGGATCGCCCTTGCCCTTGGCAAGCAAGGTGTATTCGCTGCCGACAACGCGATGCAGCTCTTCGATGAGGATCGACTTGCCAACGCCCGCCTCGCCCGAGATGAGCACGACCTCGGCGCGCCCGGACCCCGCCACCCGGCCCATGGCGCCCAGCAGGACGTCTAGCTCTGCGCCTCTGCCGTACAGGGTTGCGGGCACGCGCACGCGGCCAGGATGGTCGTAGCGGCCCAATGCGAAGACCGGCGCGGCGTCGGGGTCCATCATCAGCGCGGCCAGACAGCACTGCAGGTCGGCCGCCAGCCCCTCCGCCGTCTGATACCGGTCGTCCGGCGACTTTTCCAGCAGCTTCATGACGATGGCCGACAGTGTCGCGGGTATTGCGCTGCGTCGTTCGGCAGGCGTTACCGGCACGCGCGCGGAATGGCTGTGCAGCCACGTCAGCGCCGACTCGCCTTGAAAAGGCAGCTCGCCGGTCAGGGCCTCGTAGAACACGACGCCCAGCGAATACAGGTCCGAGCGCGCGTCGGCGCGATGCCCGGCGCGGCCGGATTGTTCGGGTGCCATGTAGGCGAGGGTGCCGACGATGTCTGCTGGCTGCGAGCCCGGCGCCGCCTGATAGGCGCCGAGCGGCGTGGAGAAAGAAAAGCCGGTCAGGTGGGCGGCTTCGTCATGGGCGTTGAACAGGATGTGCGCGGGCTTGAGATTCCGATGGATCAAGCCGGCGTTGTGCATTTGCCCAAGGGCGTTCGCCGCCGCGATGGCCAAGCGCAGAAATGCCTTGGCGGGCATGGGCTGCGGGCGATGCCACGCCAGGGGCTGTCCGCCGGGATCCTGCAGATACAGGACGGTGGAGCCGCCGACGCGCGCCAGCGCGGTCGGCACGGCGGCCCAGCTGGGATGCAGGTAGTCGCGCAGGCCGTATTCCTGGTCCAGCAGGTGGCGCGCGCATTCCGAGCTGTCGCTCGGCCGCAGCCAGACGGCAAGGGTGGCGTCGCCGCGTCCGAAGACCCGGTCGCCGTCCACCCACAGAACCTCGAAACGGGCCCCGTTGACTGCCTCGAAGCGAGGAGCACTATCCATGTCGCACACCCAGCCGAGGCCTGTCGGCGCGCGGCAATAATCCCTGTCGGCGCAATTCTAATCAGGAATTATGCGTCTCATGTAACGGTGTGTGCGGCGGCGCCGGGTGTCGTGTTGATTCCGCCTATTGCACGATCGGCGCCACGAAGTGCGAGACCCGCGGGGGCGCGTCGCCGATGTGGAAGGCGCGCACTTCGGCTTGCTGGTCCGCGTCTGCGTGCGTGACGCGTTCGTGCTGGCGCAGATGCTCCAGCCAGGAGGTCACCAAGAAGTACTCCAGGTAGCGGCCGGGTTGGGCGGCGTCTTCGAAGATGCCCCAGGCGTATGCGCCATCGCGGCGGCGCTCGGCGCCTGCGTGCTGCATGGCGCGCACGAAGGCCGCGCCTTGCGCCGGGTCGATCAGGTATTCGACCGTGATCATGACCGGGCCACGATCATGCGAGACCTCTTGATCGATCAGCGGCTCGGGCCAGTGCATCGACGGCGCAAGGTCCAGGTCCGCGCCCAGCTGCAGCTTGGCCTTGCGGGTCAGCAGCATCGCAACCACCGAACCGGCGGCAGCGATCAGCAGCGCGGCGGGCACGCCGGCACGCACCGCCGTCTGACCCCAGATCATGCTGCCCGCGGTCATCGACCCAAAGAACACCGTCACGAAGATCGCCAGGCCACGGGCACGTACCCAGTCCGGCAGGGCAACCTGCGCCGAGACGTTGAGCGAGGTCAGCACCATGATCCACGAAGCGCCCGCCAGGAAGCTGAACGCACCGGCCACCACGGGATGCGGCACCACCGCAAACACCACCAGCGTGAAGGTGGTTCCCAGCGTGCCGGCCATGACGCTGCGGTCCGGCCCCAGCTTCTTGCGCAGCGGCGGCAGCACCATCGCGCCGATCACCGCGCCGGCCCCGACGCAGCCAAGAATGATGCCGTAGAGCAAGGCGCCGCCCTGCAGCACCTGACGCACGATCACCGGCAGCAAGGCCCAGTAGGCGCTGGCAAACAGGAAGAACGCAACGGCGCGGACCAGCGTGGACTTGAGCGGCTTGCTGTGCAGCGCAAAGCGCACACCGGCACGCATGGCATGAAACAACTGCTCGCGCGGCAGGCGCTTTTCAGCGGCGGTGGGCGGTTTCCACCAGATCAGCGCGGCCACGACCACGATGAAGCTGACCGCATTGACGAAGAACGGAATGGCCACGCCGATGCTGGTAATCAGCACGCCGGCCAGCGCCGGACCAATGGCGCGGCTGACGTTGATGCCAACGCTGTTGGTCGCGATGGCCTGCTGCAGCGACGGACGCGGCACCAGGCTGGGTACGATGGCCTGCCAGGCCGGCGCCGACAGCGCCGTGCCAATGCCCATCAGCAACGTGAAGCCCAACAGCACCCACGGCGTGGTCAGGCCAAACCACACCACCAGCCCCAGCGCCAGCGCAATGACGCCCATCGCGATCTGCACCATCAGCAGCAACTTGCGGCGGTCCATGGTGTCGGCCAGCGCACCGGCCAGGAGCGACAGCAGAAAAACAGGCAGCGCGCCCGCCGTCTGCACCAGCGCCACGAACATGGGCGACGGCGACAACGACGTCATGAGCCAGCCCGCGCCCACGTCGTGCATCCAGGTGCCGATGTTGGACAGCACGGTGGCGATCCAGATCACCGAGAAGGCGGAGTACGCGAATGGCGAGGAAGGCGGAGCGGGGGTGGCGGGCTGGGCGTCGGCGGTCGTCATGGCGTGGCAGGCTGCGGGAGAAAGCAAAAAGGTCCGCAGCCGCTGCAAGAGCGGCTGCGGACCCCAGGGGCATCAGCGGGCGATGACGGGCGCGGCCACCGGCGCGAAGGCGTCGTGGGCGGTCTGCGTGCGCTGACCGGCCTTGTGCACCATCGTGTAGGCGTAGTCCACGCCCATGCCGTACGCGCCCGAGTGTTCCTTGACGATTTCCATCACGGCATCGTACGAGTCGCGGCGGGCCCAGTCGCGCTGCCATTCCAGCAGCACCTGCTGCCAGGTGACCGGCACGACGCCGGCCTGGATCATGCGCTGCATGGCCATGTCGTGCGCTTCCTTGGACGTGCCGCCGGACGCGTCGGAGACCATGTAGATCTCGTATTCGCCTTCCAGCATGGCGCACAGCGCAAACGTGGTGTTGCAGACTTCGGTCCAGAGACCGGCCACGACGACCTTCTTGCGGCCATTGGCGGCCAGCGCGTCGCGCACCTTCTGGTCGTCCCACGAGTTCATCGAGGTGCGTTCCAGGACCTTCTGGTTGGGAAACACGTCGAGCAGTTCGGGGTAGGTGTAACCCGAGAACGACTCGGTCTCGACGGTGGTGATGGTGGTGGGAATGCCAAACACCTTGGCGGCCTTGGCCAGACCCACCGCATTGTTCTTCAGCGTCTGGCGGTCGATCGACTGCACGCCAAAGGCCATTTGCGGCTGGTGATCGATGAAGATGATCTGGCTGTTCTGCGGGGTCAGGACTTCGAGCTTTGCTTGGGACATGAAAATCACCTCGGGTTGGAATGGAGGGGCCTTAACGAGAATGTCAGGATAGGGGAAACGTTGGCGTCTCGACATTGTTCGAAGGTATGGCGCGTCCCCCTCAAGTAGGGTCAGTCGGGGCGCGTTTGATGCCCAGGGTGGCCAGTGCGGCGACGATGGGCGGCAGGATGAAACACCACATGAGAGACGCCCAGTACAGCAGCGCGGCAATGGCGCAGCCGGACGCAAACGCCGCCAGGGCGGGCAGCATCTTGCGCAGGCGGCCGACGGCGGCCGTGCGCGCTTCGCCGGAGACGCCCTTACAGAGGTCGGCAAGGTCGATCATCACCTGCGTGGTGGTGCCGGTCATGAGCGTGGACGGCGGCGCGCTGCCCAGATGCATGCGCTGGATCGCATTCTGGATACCCATGGCCGCGACCAGCAGCATGCCGCCAATCACGGCAACGGGCGCGTCGCTGTCGGGAAACGGTCCGTAGGCAACCAGGACTGCAGCGGCGGCGGCCAGCAGCAGCACCTTCGCGCACATGAGCTTGGACATCGCCGTGTCCGCGGCCGCGAAACCGGATGCAAACAGGCGCGTCAGCACGACGACGGCACAAAAGAGCGGCAAGGCCAGGAGCTTGGCGAAGGCGCCGGTCGTGCCGTGAACCAAGGCTGCGCCCAGCGTGACGAAGTTGCCCGTCACGTGCGCCGTGAACAGGCCGTTCAGCGCCAGGAACCCCGCCGTATCGACGTATCCCGCGTTAAAGCCCAACAGGCCGGTGAATCGGGGAGATACGGGGGTCTGTTCCATGATGTGCAAGGTAAGTGTTGATGGCGCGGTGCCCGTTGGACCGGCGGTGCATCCGGTGCGACGGACACTGCGTAGGCAGATACGAAGGCCACTACCGCCGTTCGTTCAGGTCCTGCCAGATCACCAGCAGGAACCCGCCCACCAGCCCAAGGTGCTCGAAGAACGAGTTGGCGGCGAAAAAGCGCGCCTGGCCGGGCGGCATCTCCCAGAACTGCAGGGCGACGAAGGTGGCGAGCAGCGTGAAGATCGCCAGCCCCAGCGCTCCGATCCAGCGGTGCCATCCGATCAGGATCATGAGCGAGGCGATGAGCTCCAGGGCGATTACGACCACGGCGAAGAACGGTGCGGGCGTAAGCCCGAAATGGGTCATTTCGGCAATGGCGCCGGGAAAGTCGGTCAGCTTGACCAGCCCGCCCTGAAGATACGCCGCGCACAAGCCCAGGTAGGCGGCAAAGCGGGCAACGCGGCCTCCGAGAATGGGGCGCGCGATGCCGGCCAGCGAGGTTGAAATGCTCGACATGGGTTCGGTTCCTTACACGGCCCAGCACGAGCAACCCAGCGCGCCGAAGAACGACTTCTGGTCCGAGGCCGGCACGCTGGAGGCCCACGCGTTGGCATGG
Source organism: Achromobacter sp. JD417 (assembly GCF_041879325.1). NCBI lineage: Bacteria > Pseudomonadati > Pseudomonadota > Betaproteobacteria > Burkholderiales > Alcaligenaceae > Achromobacter > Achromobacter sp. JD417. The sequence goes on from NZ_CP087159.1 coordinate 289,225, forward strand.
CTGTGTCCATGCAGGCCGCATGCGCTGGCGCAACCGCAGGCCGCGGCAAAGCGCTTGTAGTCGAGCGAATTGCGTCCCGCGCCTTCCGGGTCGCCCCAGGCGGCATAGCCGCCGAACAGGCGCGTGGGCGACCAGTCGGGCATGGCGGGCGGCGGCGCGTTTTCGTCGAGCTTGGCGAAGTCGCCGGCGCCGTAGACCACGCGCCCGCCCACTACGGTCAGGTCGGACGTCAGGAACGAAATCTCTTCATCGGCCACCGCGAAGTAATCCTGGGACGGGACCATCAGATCGGCGAACTGGCCCACCTGGATGCGGCCGCGCTTGCCTTCGTCGTTGGAGAACCACGCGACGTTCTCGGTCCACATGCGCAGGGCCGTTTCGCGGTCCAGCAGGTTTTCATGCGGATACAGCGGCATGCCGCCGACGGTTTTGCCCGTGGTCATCCACGACAGCGAAATCCACGGGTTGTAGGACGCGACGCGCGTGGCGTCGGTGCCGGCGGACGTTTTCACGCCTTTTTCCAGAATGCGCTTGACCGGGGGCGTGGCTTGCGCGGCCTTCGCGCCGTAGCGCTCGACAAAGTACTCGCCCTGGTATGCCATGCGGTGCTGCACGGCAATGCCGCCGCCCAATGCGGCGATCCGGTCGATGGACATGTCCGAGATCGTCTCGGCGTGATCGAAGAACCAGTTGATGCCGGTGAGCGGCGTGTCGCGATGCACTTTCTCGAATACGTCCAGCGCGCGCGTGATCGTTTCGTCGTAGGTTGCGTGCAGGCGCCACGGCCACTTGTTCTGTACCAGGACGCGAACGACCTCTTCCAGTTCGCCTTCCATCTCCGGCGGCATGTCCGGGCGTTCGACCCGGAAGTCCTCGAAGTCGGCCGCCGAGAACACCAGCATCTCTCCGGCCCCGTTATGCCGGAAGTAATCGTCGCCCTGCTTGTACTTGACCGAAGACGTCCAGTTCAGGAAATCTTCTTTCTCGTGCTTGGGCTTTTGCGTGAAGAGGTTGTACGCAAGCCGCACCGTCAGCTGGTTGTCGTCGGCCAGCTTCTGGATGACGGCATAGTCGTCCGGATAGTTCTGATAGCCGCCGCCGGCGTCGATGACGCCCGTGACGCCCAGCCGGTTCAGCTCGCGCATGAAATGGCGTGTGGAGTTCAGCTGGTAGTCGAACGGCAGCTTCGGACCCTTGGCAAGGGTTGAATACAGGATCGTGGCGTTGGGTTTGGCAAGCAGCAGGCCGGTCGGATTGCCATTCGAGTCCCGGATGATCTGTCCACCTTCGGGGTCCGGCGTGTCGCGGGTGTAGCCCACCACGCGCAGCGCCGCAGCGTTCAGCAGCGCGCGATCGTACAGATGCAGCAGGAACACCGGCGTGTCCGGTGCGACCGCGTTGATTTCCTCGATGGTCGGCAGACGCTTTTCAATGAACTGGTGCTCGGTGAATCCGCCCACCACGCGCACCCATTGGGGCGCGGGTGTATTGGCGACCTGCCGGCGCAGCATCTCCATGGCATCCGCCAGCGACCGCACGCCGTCCCACCGCAGCTCCATGTTGTAGTTCAGGCCGCCGCGCACGACGTGCGTGTGGTTGTCGTAAAGCCCGGGCAGGACACTTTTCTTTTTCAGGTCAACCAGCCGGGTGTTCGATCCCGCCAGGCGCAGGACTTCCCGGTCGCTGCCCACCGCGACAAACTTGCCGCCCTTCACGGCGACGGCGCCCGCTTCCGGATTGGCGCGGTCCAACGTGGCGAAGCGGCCGTTGTAGAAAATCACCTCCGGGGGACCGTCTGCCAGCGGCGTGCCGCTCTGAGACTGCGACCCGGCATTTGCCCGGCCGGCCCACATGCTGTTGAGCGCAAACGCTGAAGCCAGCGAAGACGCCGCTCCCAGGACTTGTCGACGCGAAGCCATGCCACTCTCCTCGATTAATTTCGCGGTGGGTAGGTTTTCATGGCGTCTGCCGGGGCGCAATCCGACATTAGGTTCGTCACCCTATACCTTCGACGAATGGCGTCTGCACGGCGCACACGCGTATCGTCTTGCGGTTTGCGTGCTGCGCGTCGGCGCAATCGTCCGTCACGCTATACGGCCGGCTCAATACGGCGTTGGAATACGCCTGGATCAGCGGCGCCGACAATGCCGGCTCGGGCTCACGCATGACGAACAACCGGTCGGTGTTCGGCTTTCGCGGCGAAGAGGACCTGGGCGATGGCCTGTCGGCGATCTTTCAGATCGAGAGCGGTATTGCGGTGAACACCGGGCAAGGCGAGATCGCCAGCCGAAACACGCGCCTTGGGCTGGCATCGCCTTACGGCACGTTCTTTCTGGGCAACTGGCACACGGCCTACACCGAGTCGACCATGAAAATGGATCCCTACTATCCGATGACGGCGGGATACATGGCGTTGATGGGCAACGGTTCGGCGTCCAGCTCGGGCAACGTCGAGAACACGAGTTCGTTTGATCGACGGCAGAAAAATTCGTTGCATTTCCGGTCGACGGACTGGCATGGCTTGAGCGCTCTGTGTATGCGTACTACTCGAAGATCAAGAACCGCTCGAATGCAGCGTACGACTTCGCCATCAATGAACTGGGCGTGACCGCTGGCGCCAGCCCGCAGACGATCGCGTTGGGGCTGCGGCACAGCTTTTAGAATTGGTGAGAATTAACGATTCATTAATTCTTCGCCCTCTATAGTCGCGCTCGTCAGCCGGCGCGGGCCCGTTCAGGGTCCAAGCGCTTGTCCAGCGCGATTGTCATGAGCCGGTTGCCAACAACAACAAAAGGCGAATGATGAATCTGGCAGCCATGAAAGTGAGTTCGCGTCTTGCGATCGGTTTTCTCTTGCTTGTTCTTGCGTTGGTGGTGCTTGGGGGCCTGTCCCTGTACGCCGTGAGGACGCTGGACAAGTCGATGTACGACATCGTGAACGTGAACAACCAGCAGTTGAAGCTGGCGCTGCAGATGCGCGAGCTGGTGCAGGGCCGGGCGATCGTGGTGCGCAACATCGTGCTCTACACGGACCCGCAAGCCGTGGCCAATGAGATCACCCGGGCCGAAGACATGGCGGCGCGCTATCGCCAAGCCAATGAACGTCTTGCGCAGATGTTTGCGAGCGATGCCGGTACCCTTGCCGCGGAAAGGGATCTGCTGGCCGCCGCGCGCCGCGCGGAACAGGACGCGACGCCCATCTACCTGCGTGCGCTGGAAGCCGGGCGGCAGAACAACACCCAGGAAGCCGCCCGCATTCTGCGGGAAGAACTGCGCGCCAAGCAGGACGCGTGGCTCGACCAGTTGCTGTCGCTTGCCAACCTTGAATCCCAGCTCAACGATGAATCGGCGAAGCAGGCGGCGGCGACGTCGGCGCGTCTGCAGAGCACGATCATTGTGATCATGTCGATCGCGGTGCTGGTGGGCGTCCTGTCGGCGTGGCTGGTCACGCGCAGCATCCTGCGGCAGCTGGGCGGAGAACCCGCCGACGCGCAGAAGCTGGCCGGCGCCATTGCCAGCGGCGATCTCACGACGGCGCTCAAGCTCGATGAGCGGGATCATTCGAGCCTGATGTACTCGCTGGAAACGATGCGCAGGCAGCTTGCGTCGACGGTCGGCACGATCGTCAGCGCGGCGGAATCCATTTCCACGGCGTCGGCGCAGATTGCCGAGGGCAATGCCGACCTGTCGCAACGCACCGAGGAGCAGGCCGCATCGCTTGAAGAAACGGCCGCCAGCATCGAAGAGATGACCTCGACCGTGCGGATGAACCAGGACAATGCGGCCAGCGGCAGCAGCCTTGCCGTCGATTGCAGCCAGCTCACGGTTGAAGCGGGCCGCGTGGTGGGCCAGGTGGTCGATGCGATCGGGGCCATCTCGGCCGATGCGCAGCGCATGGGCGAGATTGTGTCGGTGATCGACAGCATCGCCTTCCAGACCAACATTCTTGCGCTCAATGCGGCCGTGGAAGCGGCGCGGGCCGGCGAACAGGGCCGCGGCTTCGCCGTGGTGGCGACGGAAGTGCGCGCGCTGGCGCAGCGCAGCGCCACGGCCGCCAAGGAGATCAAGGGCTTGATCGAAAACTCCCAGCGTGCGGTAGAGGGCGGCGAGTCGATGGCGGCCACGGCGGGCGGCCAGATGGAGAAGGTACTCGACGCCGTGGCAAGGCTCAAGGAGGTGACCGTTGAGATCGCCTCGGCTTCGGCCGAGCAGACCGCCGGCATCGAGCAGGTGAACGTGGCGGTGTCGCAAATGGACACGATGACGCAACAGAATGCGGCGTTGGTCGAAGAGTCAGCTGCGGCGGCCGGCGCAATGGCCACGCAGGCGAAAGAGCTGTTGCAGGCGGTGGCGCGCTTCAAGACGGAACGGCAGCCTGGCGCGGCGCAGCCCGGCGCGCGTTACGAGCGGTTGGCGCTGGCAGCACCTGCGCACGCCTGAGGCGGCAACCTGACCGTATGATGCGGCCTGGGGCGGCGAGCGCGCGGCCCCATGCAGCAGCTGTCAACGCACACGGAAGGGGAATACTGACATGCGAGTTCTGTTGGTTGAGGACGACGCGATGTTCGCGGACGCGTTGACGCTGGCACTCGAGGAATTGGATTTCGCGGTGACGCTCGCGCAGGACGTCGAGGCCGCCAAGGTGCTGCTGCTGCAGCACGCCTTCGCGCTCGTGCTGCTGGATATCGGGCTGCATCGCGGTTCGGGATTGGATGTGCTGCGTTTTGTGCGCCGGCGCGGCGATGACGTGCCGGTGATCCTGATGACCGCGCGGGACGCGTTGAGCGATCGCATCAGGGGGCTTGATATTGGCGCCGATGATTACGTCATCAAGCCGTTCGAGCCCGCGGAGCTGTTTGCCCGCATGCGCGCCCTGCTCAGGCGCAGCGGCGTTCCGGGCGACAAGATCCTGGCCTGGCGTCATGTGAAGCTGGATCCGGGCCGGCGCGAAGCCTTCGTCGACGAGGCGCCGACACGGTTGTCGGAGCACGAGTTCCGCACGCTGGAGATGCTGCTCAGGCACGCGGACCGGCTGGTGTCCACGGAAGAGCTGCGCGTGCACCTGTATGGCGCGGGCCGGCCTGGCGAGAGCAACACGATCGCCGTGTTCATTCATTCGCTGAGAAAGAAGCTTGGCAAGGACACCATCGAGAATGTTCATGGTCAAGGCTACCGGCTGGCCCGGGATAGCGGCTGATGCGGCGGGTCACGAATTCGTTGCGCGCACAGGTCCTGTTGGGCATCTTCAGCGCGCTGCTCGTGTCGTGGCTGGTGCAGTTTGGCTTGTATTGGAACAGCGTGACCCGGGCCGAATCCGGGGTGCGCGATCATGAGTTGAATGCCTTGGTCGACAGCATGGCGTTCTTTCTGGCGATGGTACCCGCCACCCACGACATCACCCGCGAGTTGCCGGTGCCCGCCTTCCTGGCGCGCCCGGCTGTCGGCAAGACCGAGATCCAGGTCTGGGACCGCGTGACGAACCGCCTGGTGCTTGCGTCCAAGGACGCGCCGCGCACGCGGATGATGCACGGGAACACGGTTGGGTTTTCGTGCGTCGTCCAGGGCGGGGACACGTGGCGGGTGTACACGGGGCTGGACGAATCCGCGCGTTTCGAGATCGTGGCGGGTACGCCCACGCGTGCGTTTTACGCGGGCCTTGCCGATCGGTTCGAATTGGGCTCGATCGTCACGCTGCTGATGTTCGGCGGGATCGGGGGCATCACGATGCTGGTCGTCTGCCGTTCCGTGCGCAAGCTTGGCCGCGTGGGTCAGGAAATTGCGCAGGCCAGCGTGACCGATGGCGTGACTGTTGACGAGCGGGCAGTCCCGGCTGAATTGTGGCCCCTGATACGCGCGATCAATGAACGGCAGCGCCGCGTGGCGGAGCTGATCGAGAACGAGCGCCGGTTCATCGGTGATGCCGCCCATGAGCTTCGCACGCCGCTGGCGGTGCTGGCCGTGTACGCGGACACGGCGTATCGCGTCAATGATCCCGTCAAGGCGAGGATGCTGATGCAGAAGATCGCGGAGACCACGCGCCGCAGTTCCCGCATCGTCGAACAGCTGCTGGACCTGGCCCGCACGGACCGCAACGACATCCAGCTCGAGCCGGTGAATCTTGCGTCCGTGGTGGCCTTCGTGCTGCGGGACATGCAGGCTTCGTTCATTCATCGCGCCCAACAGGTCACCGTGGATGCCGCGCCGGTCTTGATCATGGGCCAGGTGGATGCGCTGGGCATCCTGGTGCGCAACCTGCTGGACAACGCGGGCCGGTACAGCGGCGAGAACAGTGCGATCAGCATTGCGCTGCGTTGGGAGCCGGAGGGCGTCACCCTGGCGGTCGCGGACAACGGCCCGGGCATCGCGCGGCCATTGCGCGAGCGCATCTTCGATCCGTTCTATCGCGGGCCGGGCGCGCCAAGCCACGGCAGCGGGCTGGGGCTGGCCCTGGTTGCCAGAATTGCCCGCTCGCACGAGGCGCGCGTGACCGTTGACGAAGGGCCCGAGGGGCGCGGCGTCTGCTTCAACGTGGTGTTCCCGCTGCCCGGCGCAGCGGCCGCCGGGCTTGCGTGACGAGGCCAAAGCAGAACGGGGTCCCGTGTCATTTTGTGACTGAATGCGGCGTTGCCAAGTCCGCTGTCCGCGCGGATATACAACCAAAAGATGGTATCCGCAAACGGCTGATAATCGCGGGCGGATGGTATCCAATTATCGGAAATAAATACTTTGGATAATATCTTCTATGGTGTGCCTAGCATTATCAGACGTATGCCGTAGACCTATTTTTATAATTAACGGGATATAACCCCGATTATTAACGGGGACGCAAAAAAAATCGTTATACAGTGCCTCCTTTTTTCGAGAGCTGACCCTAAATTCACGCCGGCTGCATTATTACTTGCCGATACTTTTTATACATATCGGCAATAGGTGAAAGGAAGCTCGATTAATCCGGAGGATTGAAGTTTTGGCACACGGCACAAAGAAGTGGCTGACGGCGACGCTCGCCTTGAGCGTGTCCTATGTGGGCAGCGTCACCGCTGCGGACCTGACCCTCGGGGCGGGCAATACGCAGGTGTTTGACGGGTCGGCCAACTTTCCCGGCGGAATCGATGTCAATGGCGGGACGGCGGTAGTCGGCGGCAATGGGGGCGGCGCGGGCGTGACGATTGGCGGCAACGTCAACGCCATGTCCGGCGGCACCGTGGCGGGTTTTGGCGCGATCAACGGCGACCTGAACGTGACGGGCAATGCCCGCGTCGCGCCGGGATACTGGGTGGACACGCCCACCGGCGTTTCCAACGGCAATCTCGTTGTGAATGGAAACCTGGGCATCAATAACGGCGTCTTCGATTTCGAGACCGGCTATGCCGGACTGCCCATCACGCAACCCGGCACGGGCGACAACATCACGGTGGGCGGCAACGTGGCCCTGAACAACGCGACGTTGAACGTGAAGGTCAGCACGCACGGCGTCAACGCGGGCTTCTACCGCATCATGTCGTACGGCGGCACGTTGAGCGGCAGTGGCCTGACGCTGGGCACGGTCTCCGGCGACTCGGTGCCGGCCGCCACCATCCAGACGCTGACGGGCGACAAGCACATCAACCTGGTTCTGGGTCCCAGCACGACCAACCTGTGGAATGGCAATGGCGTGGCCTCCGCGGCAAACGCCGGCGGCGGCAACGGCACGTGGAGCGCCGCGAGCACGAACTGGAACAGCCCGACCAACGCCACCGGCGCGCTGCCCAGCGGCGGCTATGCGATCTTCACGGGCGCGGCGGGCACGGTCACCGTCGACGGCAGCGCGGGCCCGGTGCGCGTGTCGGGACTGCAATTCGCGACGGACCGGTATCGCCTGCAGGGCGCGCCGATCACGCTGGCCGGCACCGGCGGCAACCCGCCCGTCATCGTCGTCGGCGACGGCACGTATGCGGCGGGCAGGTTCGTGGACATCATCGACAACCCGCTGCAAGGCACCGAAGGCTTTGTGAAAACCGGCGTCGGCTCGATCATCCTGAACGGCGACAGCAGCAACCTGACCGGTCCGATCTTCATCGCCGACGGCGCGCTGGAGATCAACGGCAAGCTGAACGGCCCGATGGACATCGGCCGCGAAGTGGTGCTGGCCGGTGTCGGCCAAGTGGGCAGCACGACGCTATACCCCACGGCCGTCATCTCGCCGGGCAACGACGGCACGCCGATGGGCACGCTGACGGTCAACGGCAACCTGAATTTCGGCCAGGACACGGTTTACCGCGTGCATGCCGATCCGGCCAGCACCCTGAGCGACCGCATCCACGTGACGGGCGTCGCCACGCTGGACGGCACCGTCGCCCACGTGGGCCCGAACGGCAACTACGCGCCGCGCGCGACGTACAACATCCTGACGGCCGACGGCGGTATTCAGGGCCGTTTCACGGGCGTGTCTAGCGCATACGCGTTCCTTACGCCGTCGCTCAGCTATGACGCGAAGAATGCGTTCATGACGCTCGCGCGCAACGACGTGCCGATCGGCAGCGTCGGCGGTTCGGAAAACGAAACCAACGTGGGCGGTGCGCTGGACCAGCAGGCGCCGCCTTCGAGTGGCAATGGCTCGGCGCCGGCAGGCAACGGCGCCGCGCCGTCGGGTAGCGGTTCCAGCCAGGCAGGCAGCGGCTCGGCTCCGGCGGAAAATGGCGCGCCTTCGACCGGCAATGGTTCTGCGCCGACGGGCACCGGCTCGGCCACCACCGGCACGGGTACGGCCTCGGCCGGCGGCGACGCTGCACCGGTTGTCACCCAACCCGTTGCGCCCGGCGCCGATTCGTCGCTGATTGCCAGCGCCAATGGCGCGGGCAAGGCGACGGGCGCCAGCCAGGTCACGGATGCCGTGCTGGCCATGACGCCGGGGCAGGCGCGCGCGGCGTTGAAGCAGTTGTCCGGCGAAGCGTACGCGAGCACGGGCAGCGTGCTGCAAACCCAGGGCGACGCGGTCACCACCTTGCCGCTGTCGCATCTGCGCGGCAATCTGGACGCGCCGATGCGCGCCGGCCGGCCGACGGCGCAATTGGGTGCGACGTCTTCCGACGCCCTGCCGCAAAGCGGCGCATCGCCGATCTGGGCGCAGGCGTTCGGCAACTGGAGCACCTTCAACGGCGACGGCAATGCGTCCACCGTGCGTCAGTCCTCGGGCGGGCTGTTCGTGGGCGGCGATGGCGACGTGGGCGGCGGCTGGCGTCTGGGCGGCGCGGTCGGTTATACCGGGAGCCACAACTCGATCTCCGACGTGTCCTCGCGCATGAGCGTGGACAGCTACACGGCGACGGTCTTCGGCGGCAAGAACTTCGAAGCCGGTCCGGGACACGTGCGCTTCATGGCGGGCGCGGCCTACACCTGGCACGAGATCGACGCCAAGCGCAACGTCGCGGCCGGCAGCCTGAACCAGCGTCTGGAATCGTCCTACAACGCGTCGTCGACGCAACTGTTCACGGAGCTTGGCTACAAGCTGCCGCTTTCGGACGCCTATGCGATCGAGCCCTTCGCCGGCGTGGCCTGGAACCAGATCCGCACGCGCGGCTTCCAGGAGACGGGCGGCTCTGCGGCCCTGCGCGGCCAGAGCAACACGGACGATGTGACGAGCACCACGCTGGGCCTGCGCGGCGCCATGCTGATCGGCACGGACAGCGCGCCTGGCCGCTTGACGGCGACATTGGGCTGGCGCCACGCGATGGGCGATGTGAAGCCCACGCAGAAACTCGCCTTTGAAGGTGGCAGCACCTTCACGGTGTCGGGTGTGCCCATCGCGAAGAACGCGGCGGTGCTGGGCCTGGGCGCCGAAGTGGCGATCACGCGCAGCACGACCGCGGGCGTGGCCTACGACGCGCAGTTCGGCAGCGGCAACCGCCAGCAGTCGGGCATGTTCAAGCTGATGACGCGCTTCTGAGGCGCATGGGCGTGGCCGCATGACTGCCCGTCACGGCAGGATTGCGCGCCGGCCCCGCATGCCTGCAACGCGCTGAGTGCGGGGTCCACGGGCCCGGCCCTCAGCGCGTTTTACTTTCGGGGTCTGCTTTGGAAATGGGAGGCGGCAGGGGCAGGCCCTCTGCCCGGGCCAGTCTTTCCATCGCGACTTCCAGGATGGCGCGCGCCTGCCCGGCGGCGCGGCCCAGGTCGCTGTGCAGCTGCGCGTCGTCGTCGTTGCGGGACGCGCACTGCACGCTGTAGCGTTCGAAGCTGCCCACCATCAGCAGCAGGTCGGCCAGGTGCTTCGGGCATTCGCAGGCCAGGCCGCTGCCGGACGCCATGATGGTCAATAGCGCATGCTCGTCAAAGCGCAGATCCAGCGTGGGCTGGGCAGGCGCGGTCGGCAGCCGTTCGCCGGCTAGCGCCGAGCGGCACAGCAGCAGCAATTCGCCGATGTCCGCCGGAACGCGGGCGGCCAGAAAACCGTGGGCGCGCAAGGCGCGGATCGTCGCGCTGGCGCAGAACCGGTAAAGCACCAGCACGGCGACGTCGCCGCACGCTTTTGCAGCCGCGGCAATCAGCGGCAGCGCGCTTTCATGCAGCTCGGACAGTTCGATCACCAGAACCTCGAGGTCCGCCTCTTGCGGCGTGAGGGCGACCTGCTCAAGGTGCGGCCAGCTTTGTTGAACGATCACGTCCAGGCCGTCGCGTCCGCTGCCGGCGATGCGCCGTGCCAGGTTGGCGCCGGCCACGCCCAAGCGCAGCGGCCCCTGCGCCGCGGGTTGGCGCGCGGCGGCGCCAGCCAGTTCCTGCAGCTGTTCGATGGGCATGGGCGCAAGCACGCCGATGGCATGCCCCTGATCGACCAGTTGCTTGAGCAGGCTGAGACGGCGCACCTGTTCGGCGGAATACAAGCGCTGGCCCCGTGCCGAGCGTTCAACATCGGACAGGTTGTAGCGGCGCTCCCAGACGCGCAGCGTCTCGGGCGAGAGCCCCGCCAGGCGCGCCGCCACGCCGCTGCGGTACGTGATGCGGCCGTCGTCGGATTGCTTGGATTCCATTGTTTTCCTTGACCCGGTATTGAACCGATATGTTTGCATAATAGCGGTTCAAATCGTGGACGAGAAGAAGGTAGACGCGTAAATTCCTTCATCAAGCGGTTCAACTTCCCCCTATTCGAGGCCGCTTTCGGAACCCGCGCTCGCGGGAGGTCACTGGACAAGGAGTCAATCATGAAACGTCTTTTGGCAGGAATTTCGCTCACCCTGGCGCTGGGCACCGCGCACGCCGCCGACATCGTGGACACCGCCAAGTCGGCCGGTTCGTTCAATACGCTGGTCACCGCCGTGCAAGCGGCCGGGCTGGTCGACACGCTGAAGGGTCCGGGCCCGTACACCGTGTTCGCGCCGACCGATGAAGCCTTCGCCAAGGTGCCGAAGGACAAGCTGGACGCGCTGCTGAAAGACAAGGCCGCGCTGACCAAGGTGCTTACCTATCACGTCGTGCCGGGCAAGGTCATGGCCAAGGACGTCAAGCCGGGCAAGGTGAAGACGGTTGAAGGCAGCTCGTTGACCATCGCGGTCAATGGCGGCAACGTCACCGTGGACAACGCCAAGGTCGTGAAGACCGATGTCGCGGCGGACAACGGCGTCATCCACGTCATCGACACGGTGCTGATGCCGAAGTAGGGGTTTGTGTAGGTAGCAGGCCGTACCGATGTCCGGCCTTGATAGGTCACCTTGACGGTGCGTGGCCTATCTTTTTTCTTCATGACCGGCAAGCCGCCTCACCGGCTTGCCGGCCCTGGCCCCGGTTCAGTCCGTATGCCGATCCAGCGACATCGTCAGCCGGAACCGGCTGGCGGGGTGGTACGTCACGCTGATTTCGATGGTTTGCCGGGTGGTATCGATGTAGCTGCGCAGAATGCGCAGCGCAGGTGAACCCGCTTCGGCGTTCAATGGGCTGGCCACGCGCGCCGGCAGTGCAACCGCCTCGATGTCCTGGCGGATTTGCACGATGTTCACGCCGTAGTTCGCCTCGATCAGGCTGCTGATCAGTTCCTGAGGATTCTCGCGCACGCGCGGAACGATGTCGCGATAGGCCGGGTCCAGGTACGCGTCCGTCCAGCCGATGGGATTTGCCACGTCGTCGCGATTGCGGCGCAGGCTTGATATGCGCAGCCAGCGCGTGCCGCCTGCACAGCCCAGCGTCTGGGCCAACGTCAGGTCGGCGACCTCGTCGGCCACGTCGAGAACTTCGCGGGTGTGCGCCTTGCCGAACTGCACCACACCTTCTATCGAAGTCAGCGCCTGCTTGTAGTTGGCCGCCGGGCGCGCCGACTCCACGCGCGTGCCGACATTCTTGCGGCGCGACACCAATCCCAATTGCTGCAGTTCCTGCAGCGCCAGCCGCACGGTATGCCGGCTGGTGTCGTACTGCGCCGCCAGTTCCAGCTCGGTGGGCAAGAGGTCGCCCACCTTGTGATGGCCCGCGACGATCGCCTCGCTCAGCGCCGCCGTGAGGCGCGCCGCTGTCATCCGTGTCATGGATTGCTCCTAGTCGTTTCCAAAGCACCCGCGGGTATACCCCGATATCCCGGTCCGTAAAGCATCCCTAGACTTCCAATATGTTCGAACATATTGATATGTTCGTGGTTTCAGCGAGGTTAGCATGCCAGTTTCTCCGCTGGGCGGGGCCAGCACGGTTTTGGACTCCGTTCTTTTTCGTGACGCCTTCGGCACCGCCGAAGCCCGCGAGATTTTCTCCGATGAGGCGACGCTTGCGCGCTATGTCGAGGTCGAGGTCGCGCTGGCCCGGGCCCAGGCCCGGCTGGGGCTGATTCCGACCGAGGCGGCCGAACAGATCGCCGCCCGCGTCAAGCCTGCCGCACTCGATCTGCCCGCATTGGGCCAGCAGACCGACATCGTGGGCTATCCCATCCTTCCGCTGGTCGAGCAGCTTGCCACGCAATGCGGCGAAGCGGGCGGCTATCTGCACTGGGGCGCAACGACGCAGGACATCATGGATACCGGCATTGTGCTGCAGGTGCGCGCCGGCCTGGACGTGATCGAGCGCGACCTGTCCGAGGTGCGTGAAGTGCTGGCGGGCCTGGCCGAACGTCACCGCGCCACGCCGATGGCCGGGCGCACGCACCTGCAGCACGCGTTGCCCATCACTTTCGGCTACAAGGCCGGTGTCTGGCTGTCGATGTTCGACCGGCATCAGGAGCGGCTGGCGCAGCTGCGCGAACGCGTGCTTTGCGTGCAGCTGGCGGGCGCGGCCGGCACGCTGGCGTCCATGGGCGAGCACGGCCTTGCCGTGCAGCGCGAGCTGGCCGGGGAGCTGAGCCTTGGCGTGCCCGCCACGACCTGGCACGTGGCGCGCGATGCGTTGGCCGAAGTGGTCAATCTGCTGGCGTTGATTGCCAGCTCGCTGGGCAAGGTGGCCACCGACGTGATGATCATGGCGTCCACGGAATTCGGCGAACTGCGCGAACCCTTCGTGAAGGGCCGCGGCGCCAGCAGCACGATGCCGCAGAAGTGCAATCCCATTTCCAGCGAGCTCATGCTCGCGGCGGCCAAGGCCGTGCGCCAGCATGCCGGACTGATGCTGGATGCCGCCGTGCAGGATTTCGAGCGCGCCACCGGGCCGTGGCATGCGGAGTGGATCGCCATTCCGCAGAGTTTCATCCTGACCGCGGGCGCGTTGCATCAGGCCAGGTTCGCGCTGGGCGGCTTGAGCGTGGACGTGGAGCGCATGGGCGCCAATCTGGGTCTGACGCACGGGCTGATCGTGGCCGAGGCCGTGATGATGGAACTGGCACCCGCGTTGGGCCGCCACAATGCGCATCACATCGTCTACGACGCCTGCCGCGCCGCGCTCGGCCGGGGATGCAGCCTGGCCGAGGCGTTGCTGGATTCTCCCGAGGTCGCCGCGCATTTCGACCGCGAAGCGCTGGCGCGCATCACCGACCCCGCCAACTACCTGGGCCAGGCGCCCGCGCTGGCCGACCAGGCCTGCGCCCGCTCGCGCGCGCTGGGCTATCCGCACCAGGAGCCGCGCGCATGAGCCCCTTGCAAAGCACCGACGCCCCGCGCGGCGTGGAACAGACGTACTTCGATTCGCTGGCGAAAGGCGTGTGGCGCGTGCCGCGTTGTGGCGGCTGCGGCCAGGCGGTCTTTTACCCGCGCCAGATCTGCCCGCATTGCGGCGGCGCGCAATTCGACTGGTTCGAGCCCAGCGGCCGCGGCGTCATTCATTCGACCACCACGGTGCGGCGTTCGCCCGAGGCGGGCGGCGACTACAACGTGTGCCTGGTCGATCTGGAAGAAGGCTTTCGCATGATGAGCCGCGTCGAAGACGCCCCTGCCACCCGGCCCCGCATCGGTGACGCCGTGCGCGCCGAGGTGCGAGCCCATGGCGACGCCAACCGCGTCGTGTTCAGCCTGGACGAGCAAGCATGAAAGACAACGCATTTCGCGGCGCCGCCGCGATCGCCGGCATCGGCCACGCGGGCCTGGGCAATGCCGCCGGCTACACCGAAATGGAAATCCTGGCGCAGGCCAGCGCGCGCGCCGTGGCGGACGCCGGGCTGCGCATGAGCGACATCGACGGACTCTGCACGTGCAGCGCGTCGGCGGCCATGTGGGCGATGCCGGTTGCCGAGTACCTGGGCATCAAACCCGCGTTCATCGACAGCACCATGCTGGGCGGCTCGAGCTTCGTCGCGCATCTGGCGCCGGCCGTGCATGCGCTGATGTCCGGCGAGTGCAACGCAGTGCTGGTCTGCTATGGCAGCACGCAGCGCTCGGGCACGATGAATCGCGCGGCCGTCGGCAAGATGCGCGCGGCGCTGGATCCGCAGCCCTTCGAGGCGCCCTACGAGCCGCTGCAGCCCATCACGGCCTACGCGCTGGCCGCCGCGCGCCACATGCACGAGTTCGGCACCACCCGCGAGCAGTTGGCACAAGTGGCCGTGTCGGCGCGCGAGTGGGCGCAGCTCAATCCGGATGCGTACTCGCGCGATCCGCTCAGTCTTGATCAGGTGCTGGCGTCGCGGCCGGTGTGCGATCCGTTGACCGTGCGCGACTGTTGCCTCCTGACCGACGGCGCAGGGGCATTCGTGTTGGTGCGCGCCGACCGCGCGCGCGACCTGGCGCAGCCGCCCGTCTATGTGCTGGGCAACGCCACCGAGGTCTGGCATCGGCAGATTTCATCGATGCAGGACCTGACCGTCACCGCCGCGTCGCGCTCGGGGCCGCGCGCGCTGGCGCAGGCCGGGGTGGGGGTGGCGGACGTCGACCTCGTCTGCCTGTACGACGCGTTCACCATCAATGTGCTGCTGTTCCTGGAAGACCTTGGTTTCTGCCCCAAGGGCGAAGGCGGCCGGTTCGTGGAGGGCGGCCGCATCGGACCCGGCGGCTCGCTGCCGGTCAACACCAATGGGGGCGGGCTGTCGTTCGGCCATCCCGGCATGTACGGCGTGTTCCTTGTGCTGGAGGCCGTGGCGCAGTTGCGCGGACAGGCCGGGGCGCGTCAGCAGTCCGCCGACATCGCCCTGGTGCACGGCAATGGCGCCACGCTGTCCAGCCAGTCCACGGCCGTCCTCGGTACTGCGGCCGCGCTCTGATTTCATCCATCCAACCTGGAGACCTGCGGCGCGTCGCGCGCCGCGGGCTGCGTTCATGATCGACAAGATATCTCCCTCGCTAGAGGCTGCGGTCAGCGTGATCGGCGACGGCGCCACCGTGATGGTGGCCGGTTTCGGCGACTCGGGCCTGCCTTGCGCCCTGCTGCACGCGTTGAAGGACGCGGGCCCGCGCGATCTCACCATCGTTAGCAACAACGCGGGCACCGGCGACTACGGGCTGGCGGCGCTGCTGTCCGCGGGCCTCGTGCGCAAGGTGATCTGCTCGTATCCCAAGTCCTCGGGGTCCGACGTGTTCACCGCCTTGTACCGCGCGGGCAAGGTCGAACTGGAAGTCGTGCCGCAAGGCACGCTGCTGGAACGCATCCGCGCCGCGGGGGCCGGACTGGGGCCGTTTTTCACGCCGACTTCCTACGGCACGCCGGTGGCCGACGGCAAGGAGCAGCGCGTCTATGAAGGCAAGGGCTACGTGCTGGAGAACCCGCTGCCCGCCGACTTCGCGCTGCTAAAGGGCGACCGGGCCGACCGCTGGGGCAACCTGACCTACCGCCTGGCCGCGCGCGGCTTCGGTCCGGTGATGGCCATGGCCGCGCGTCACGCCATCGCCGAGGTCAATGAGATCGTGCCGCTGGGTGAGCTTGCGGCCGACGCTGTGCACACGCCCGGCATCTTTGTTCAAAGCGTCGTCCGCCTGGAGGCTCGCCATGACGGTTAAACCCCTCTCCCGCCAGCGCGTGGCGCAGCTTGTTGCCGACGACATCCCCGACGGCAGCTACGTCAACGTCGGCATTGGCATTCCGACGCTGGTGGCGGGCTGCATCGCGCCTGACAAGGAAATCATCCTGCACAGCGAAAACGGCATTCTGGGGCTGCGCGGCTTGCGCGACGGCGAGACGCCGGACCCCGACCTCATCAACGCCAGCAAGGTGTCGGTGCAGTTGCTGCCCGGTTCCTCGATCTGCGATCAGGCAACGTCGTTCGCGATGATGCGCGGCGGTCATCTGGATCTGACCATTCTTGGCGGCTTTCAGGTGGCGCCCAACGGCGACCTTGCGAGCTGGTCGCTCGGCCTGCCCGGCGACGTGCCCGGCATCGGCGGTGCGATGGACCTGGTGGCCGGTGCGCGCCGGGTCGCGGTCGCCATGCAGCATTGCGACCGCGACGGCAATTCCAAGCTGGTCAGCGCCTGCACGCTGCCGCTGACCGGTCGCGGCGTGGCCGACGTGATCTACACGGACCTTGCGGTCATCGACATCGACGCCGAGCGCGGCTTTGTCGTGCGCCGCATGTTGCGCGGCCTGGCGCGCGAGGCGTTGCAGGCCGCGACCGCCGCGCCGCTGGCCTATGCCGACGACATCACGTTTATCGAACCCTGACGCGCACTACGCGCAATAAAAACGAGTGAAGGAGACACCATGACACTGTTGCACAAGATCAAGAAAGGCGGCGCTCTGGCTGCCATGACGCTGGGCCTGGCCGCGCTGTCGGCCACAGCCCAGGCCGACTACCCCGAACGCCCCATCCAGCTCATCGTGGGCTATCCGCCCGGCGGGTCGGCCGACGTCGTCGCGCGTCCGCTGGCGGTCATGCTGGGCAAGAAGCTTGGCGTGCCGGTGGTGGTGGAGAACCGTCCCGGCGCCGGTTCCAGCATCGGCACGCAGGTGGTGGCGCGGGCCAATCCGGACGGTTACACGGTCGGCCTGGTGCTGGCGGCGCACGCCATCAATCCCAGCCTGTACAAGAGCCTGCCGTACAACACCGAGAAGGACTTTGCGCCCGTGGGCAAGATCGCTGACCTGCCGCTGGCGCTCTATGTCAATTCGCAGTTTCCGGCCAAGACGGTCGGCGAGCTGATCGCGTACGCGAAGGCCAATCCGGGCAAGGTGACGCTGGCTTCTTCCGGCAACGGCAACACCACGCATCTGGCCATCGAGCTCTTTGCGACCAGCGCCGGCATCGACATTTTGCACGTGCCCTACAAGGGCGGCGGCCCGGCCCAGACGGCTGCGCTGGGTGGCGAAGTCTCCGGCCTTTTTGATGGCCCGCATTCGCTGAGCATGGTGCAAAGCGGCCGCGTGCGCGTGCTGGGCTTTGCCAGCAAGGACCGCCTGGCGCTTGCGCCGGAGGTGCCGACCATCGCCGAAGCTGGTCTGCCCGGATTCCAGGTGTCGGGCTGGTACGGCCTGGTGGCGCCGGCCGGCACGCCTCAGCCGGTGATCGACAAGCTGAACAGCGCGCTGAACGAGGTGCTCAAGGGGCCTGACTTCCCCAAGACGGTCGAGCCGCTGGGCTACATCGTCACGCCGTCCACGCCGGCTGAGTTCGGCGCCTTCGTGGCCGACGAGTCGGCGCGATGGAAGAAGGTCATCCAAGAAGCGAACATCAAACTGGACTGAGGCAAGGCATATGAGCAGCGATTCGACCGCCGGTCTTCCCGACCTGGCCCGTCCCGGTGTGATCGTGGGGGTGGTGGGCGCGGGCCTGATGGGACGCGGCATCGCGCAGGTGGCGGCGCAGGCGGGTTATGTGGTGCGCCTGCATGACATGCGGGCGGGCGCCGCCCGCGAGGCGCGGCAGGACATCCTGGCGACGCTCGCGACGCTGGCCGCCCGCGGCAAGATCCCGTCCGAACAGGCGGAAGGCGCCGACGCGCGCCTGATTGCCGCGGCCACCCTCCAGGACCTGCACGACTGCGAACTGGTGATCGAGGCCATCGTCGAGTCGCTGCCCGCCAAGCAGGCGCTGTTTCGCGACCTGGAGGCCGTTGTCTCGCGGCAGTGCGTGCTGGCCACCAATACGTCGTCGCTGCTGGTCACTGAGGTGGCCAGCGGGTGTGCGGCGCCGCAGCGTGTGGGCGGCCTGCACTTTTTCAGCCCCGTGCCGCGCATGAAGCTGGCCGAAGTCATTCCGGGGTTGCGCAGCGCGCCGGGTCTGGCCCAGGTGCTGGCGGCGTTCACGCGCCGGCTGGGACACACGGCGGTGCTGGCACGCGATACGCCGGGTTTCATTGCCAACCACGCCAGCCGCGGCTATCAGCCCGAAGCCTTGCGCATTGCGGGCGAGCAGATCTGCGACGTTGCGGGCATCGATGCGATCCTGCGCGACGCGTGCGGGTTTCGCATGGGACCGTTCGAACTCTTTGATCTGACCGGGCTGGATGTGTCGCACCCGGCGGGCGAGTCGATCTACCGGCAGTGGTTCGACGAAGCGCGGCATCAACCCTCCATCATCACGCGGCAGCGGCTGGCCGGCGGCGTGCTCGGACGCAAGACCGGCCAGGGCTTTTACCGGTATGGCGACGATGGCAAGCGCATCGATCCGGACACCGGCGACGTTGCCGTGGCGGTGGACCGGCGCGTCCCGGTGTGGATCGCGCCGTCCGGTCTGCCTTTTCGCGCCACGCTGGCGGCGCGCGTGGTGGCCGCTGGCGCAACGCTGGAGGCCGGTGAAACGCCGTCGGACGCGGCGCTGTGCTTCGTGCTGCCCGTGGGCGAGGACGCCACGGCCGTGTGCGCTCGGTTGGGACTGGACGCGCGGCGCGTGGTCGCCGCCGATCCGCTCTTCACGTTGACGCGCTACGCGATCATGCTGACGCCAGTGACGTCCGCCGCCATGCGAGACCAGGCGCGCGCGATTCTGCAACAGGACGGAGCTGCCGTGACGTGCATCCAGGACAGTCCGGGCTTTGTCGCGCAGCGCATCGCCGCGACCGTCGTCAACAACGCGTGCGCCATGGCGCAGCAGGGCATCGCCACGCCGGAAGACATCGATCAGACGGTGATGCTGGCGCTGGGGTATCCGCGAGGCCCGTTCGCGCTGGGCGACGCGCTGGGGGCGCGCACCGTCCTGCGGATTCTTGAACAGTTGCACGCACGCTATCTGGAACCGCGATATCGCGCGAGCGCCTGGCTGTCGCGCCGGGCCGAGTTGGGCTTGCCGCTGGGCACGGTGGCGAGCTCGCGCTGAAGGCGGCGGCGCCGGTCATCTATCTTGACACCCATCCGCCAGGCGTTGCGTCCGCCTCGCGCTTGCGATGCGCAAAATTCAGCGTCACCATCAGCCCCGCCGCCATCGAGAACAAATGCTTGAGCGTGTGGCCGCTCATGAACGCGAACGTATGGTAGATCTGATAGTCCAGCAGTTCTGCGGCCTTGGCCAGCACGTAGAACCCGATGGCCGCGCCGAAATACAGCCGTTCGCGCAGCGGGGTGCCGTTTCTCCATTGCAGCAGCGGCACCAGCACCAGCGGCATGAACTGCACGAAGAGGTACGGACGCAGATCGCCCGTGGATGTGTGGTCGGTGTACCACCACCACGCCACGCTGCCCACGGCAAGCGCGGTCCACAGCACGTCGACCCAGCGGCCGTCGCCGACGGTTTCGCGCCAGACGGCCGACAGGATGCCGGCGCACAGCAGCGCGATGGGCAGGCGGTCCCAGATCAGGCGCGCGTTGTCGGGCAAGAGGTGATACCACCCGGAGCCGAAGGCGGTCAGCATGAGCGCAAGGAAGAACACCGTGTAGCCGGGTCGGATGGCGTCCAGCGCACGCAGGTGGCGCGAGTGCATGACCAGCGCCAAGCCATACCACCCGACCACCGCGAAGCCCAGGTTGGAGAGCACATCGCCCGCGTTGGGAATGCCCAGCCACGCGCGCTTGTCGGCAAAGTCGTGATAGTGCTCGAGCTGGGCGATCGGCCCGTGCAGCACGAGGCCCACGGCCACCAGGATCACCACTGTCCATGGAAGCAAGCGGCGCGTGTTCAGGCCGGGGGGCGTTGCAGCAGGTAGTGTGCTCATGCGGTTCTTCCCCGGCAGGCGGGCGTGCCGGCTAATGCTGATAGTAAAGGCGGCGCCCGCCGGTCTCCAGCCCCGGCGCTGCGGGTTTCGCAGGATTTTTATGTCGTTGTGTATCGGCGCGCCGGCAGCGCCGGGATCAGCCGGCGCGCGGCAGCCAGTCCGAGACGGTCGCAAGGACCTGCTCGGGCATCTCGCGGTGCGGCACGTGGCCGCAGTTCTCGAAGATGACGGGCTGCGCGCCTGCCAGTTGCGCAATGCGCTCGGCGTGCACCGTGGAGCCGTATTCGTCGTTGTCGCCGTGCAGCGCCAGCGCGGGGCATTTCACCTGCGCCAGCTGCGGGTCCAGCGTCCAGTCCGCGAAGTCCGGCGACAGCCAGGTGTCGATCCAGGCGCCCAGCACCCAGGCCGCCTTGTCGCCGTGGTACTTCTTCAGGCGGTCAAGTTGTCCGGGCTGCGCGAAAGACTCGCGCGCCTGGCGGATGCCTTCCAGAGTGCGTTCCTCTGCGTAGACCTGCGCGGATTCGGTGATGAGCGCGCGGCACGACTGCGGATATGCCGCGGCGCTGGCAATGGCCATGCCGCCGCCGACGCTGTGGCCAAACGCCGCGAACTGGTCCAGTTCCAGCGCTTCGCGCACGGCGCGAAATCCCTCGATGGCTTCGCGCACCACGAAGTCCACACCCAGCGTGCCCTTGTACGGGTCGGACCGGCCAAATCCCAGGCGGTCGTAGGCGATGACCTCGCGCCCCGTCGCGCCGGCCAGCCGTTCCGGAAAGTCTCGCCACAGCTCCACGCATCCCAGCGAATCGTGCATCAGCACGATGGGCGCGCCGCTGCCGGCAGACGTGGCGGATGCGGCGGGCGTCCAGCGCCGCACGAAAAGCTGGCCGCCGGCGGCGGGGACGAATACATCTTGGAATTCGACGGACGACATCACGGGTTCTCACGGATTAGATGGCACGGGACGCCTCTGGGGCGCGGCAGCACGCCAGCCGCCTCCCGGGGACAGTTCGAAATAGTAGCGTAGGCGCGCCCAGGCGCTTGCTGGCGTGGCGCGCCGGTATCAAAGGCGTGACGTTACGAATGCAATTGCTACTGCACCACGGCGGACCGTGTCCGCACGCACATCATTTGTCGCATTACATGCCCTGCCCGCGCGCCGATTTTCGCCGGCGCGCCACTACGATGGCCGCAGTTATTTACCGCACCAGGAGCAAGTCATGAAGATCCCTTTCCGCCACCTCGCCGGCGCCGCCGCGCTCATCGCGGCCCAGTGCTACGCAGGCACCGCCAGCGCGCAGTGGCTCGACGCCGTAAAGGGACAGATGGAAGGCGCGGGCCAAGGCAGTGCAACCCAGGGCGGCGCCGCCCCAAGCAATGCCGGCCAAGGCGGCATCCTGCAGGGCCTGGGCAACAGCCTGCCGCTGTCTTCGCTTACTCCGGCCTCGGCCGGCAACGCGGCCGGCGTGCTGGAGTTCTGCATGAAGAACAACTACCTGGCCGGTGGCGATGCGCAGGCCTTGAAAGACAAGCTGATGGGCAAGATCGGTGGCGGCTCGACGCAGAAGGCCAGGTCGGATTCGGGATACCTTGCCGGCCTGCAAGGGCTGCTCAACGGCAGCGACGGCAAATCGGTGGACCTGAGCGGCGGCGGGCTGAAAGAGGAACTGACCCGCAAGGCGTGCGATCAGGTGCTCAAGCACGCGAAGTCGTTTCTGTAGCGGCGTCCCATCGCTACTTCGCCGCCCCGAAAATATCCTCCCGCGCCGCGCGGCTCAGCGCCACCACCGCCGGGTGCTCCAGCCGCTGTTCGGTGGTGATGGCGTAGAACTGTTCCTTCACCGCCGGCGCGTGTCCGATGGCGCGCACACGATATTGCTTGCACAGGTACGCGGCAGTCGCTGTGGGCGCGACGAAGAGGCCTGTCCCGGTCTGCCCAAAGGAGTTCATCAGCGCGCTGTCGTCGAACTCGCCCACGATGCGTGGGCGGATGTCCTGTTCGTCGAACCAGCGCAGCAGCCGCGGCCGGATGGCGGCGTCTTCGCCGGGAAGCAGGAACGGCGCCTGGTCCAGTAGCGCCGGAAACGTGCCCGGCAGGGTGTCCAGCAGTTGCGGCGATCCAAAGAAGGTCAGTCCGCACTCGCCCAGCAGATGGCTGAAGCCGCGCACGTTCAGGTTGCCGGGCATCGGGCGGTCGGCGATCACCATGTCGAAGCGATGCACCGCCAGATCAGCTAGAAGGAAGGGAAGACGCCCTTCGCGGCATATGAGCCGCACGTCCTCGGCCAGCTGCAATGCGGGTTCGATCATCCGGTACACCATCGCCTTGGGCATGCCTTCGGCCACCCCCACCTTGAACTCCAGCGCGCGCCGCGCGGGACGCTCACGCAGGTCATCCAGCAATTCGTCGCCCAAGGTGAAGATGCTGTCCGCGTAAAGCAGCGCATGGCGCCCCACGTCGGTCAGTTCAAGGCCGCGGCCCGCGCGCCGGAAAAGCTCGGTGCCCAGCGCGGATTCCAGATCCTGGATCTGGCCGCTGATGGATTGGGGCGTGCGCTGCAATTGCTGCGCCGCGCGGGCGATGCTGCCCGCCTTGGCCACCGTCCAGAAATAGCGCAGATGCTTGTAGTTGAGCGTGACCATGGCTGATCGCTCCAAAAAATCTGACTATCGGGTCATCTTAATGCGAATTGTTGGAGCAATCGCGCAGCACTAGACTGGCCTCGTGCGAATGCAGTCCCTGTGCGCCCCTTGCGCGGCTCGCGTGGCGCGAGGGAAGGAGGCGCCTTTCATGAACCGGGTCGAAACCTTTGCGACGCTGCCGATGTGGGCGGGATTCGTGGGTTTTGTGCTGATCGTGTTGGCGCTGGACCTGTATGCGTTCGGCGGGCGCCGCGCGCACCGCGTGTCCTCGCGCGAAGCGCTGTGCTGGGTGCTGGCGTGGATGACGCTTGCCACGCTGTTTGGCGGCCTGATGTGGTGGTATCTGGACGCTGCGCTGGGGCGGGCGGTGGCACATCAGAAGACGCTGGAGTTCTTTACCGGCTACCTCATTGAACTGTCCCTGTCCGTGGACAACATGTTCGTCTTCTCGCTGATCTTCACGTACTTCGCGGTGCCGCTGGAGCTGCAGCGGCGCGTGCTGCTGTACGGGGTGCTGGGCGCCATCGTCATGCGGGTCAGCATGATCCTGGCC
Organism: Achromobacter sp. JD417; assembly: GCF_041879325.1. Taxonomy (NCBI): domain Bacteria; kingdom Pseudomonadati; phylum Pseudomonadota; class Betaproteobacteria; order Burkholderiales; family Alcaligenaceae; genus Achromobacter; species Achromobacter sp. JD417. Next base: position 312,810 of record NZ_CP087159.1, read on the forward strand.
GGCGTGTGGCTGCTGTCGCAATTTACGTGGCTGTTTTACGTGCTGGGCGCGTTTCTGGTCTTCACGGGGCTCAAGATGCTGTTCACCGCTGGCCGCCAGCCGGATATCTCGCGCAATCCGCTGGTGCGCTTCCTGCGGTCGGCAATGCGGATCACCAAGGACTATCACGGGCAGTCATTCTTTGTGCGCATCGACGGGTTGCGCTACGCGACGCCGATGTTCGTGGTGCTGGTGATGATCGAGGCGACCGACGTCGTGTTTGCCGTGGATAGCATCCCCGCCATCTTTGCCGTGACGACCGATCCGTTCATCGTCTTCACGTCCAACATTTTCGCCATCATGGGGCTGCGGGCGCTGTATTTCCTGCTGGCGGACATGGTGGCGCGGTTTCACTATCTCAAGTATGGCCTGGCGACGGTGCTGGTCATCATCGGCGGCAAGATGCTTGCCGAACAATGGGTCCACGTGCCGGTGCACTGGTCGCTTGGGGTGGTTGGCGTGATCCTGCTGGCGTCGGTGGGCGCAAGCTGGGTGATGCCGCGAAGGGACGCGCATAAGCCCGCGCGCTCCGAAACCAGGAAGTCATGACCCGGAGGTCTGCCATGAACACGATCATTCTTGCTACCGATGGGTCGCTGCACAGCGACGCGGCGGCCCGATTTCTGGTGGATAGTCCCTTGCTGAACCGGGATTTCGTCGTGCATGTGGTGCACTGCGAGCCCGACGTGGGCGGGGACGTGAAGTCCTTCATCGGAAAGGCGGACATCGAAGCCTGGCACCACGAGGAAAGCGGCAAGGCGATGCAATCGGTGGTCGGCATTCTGACCGCCGCCAATGTCAGCCACGAATGCCACGAGCTCGTGGGTTTCACTCCGGAGAAGATCGTCGAGTATGCGAAGCAGGTCGACGCGGCGGCCATCGTGCTGGGGTCGCACCATCACAGCCCGCTGCTCAACGCCATTCGCGGCTCGGTTTGCGGGCGGATTCTGGCGCATGCGCCCTGTCCGGTCATGCTCGTCTGACGTGGCGGCGGCGCCGTTCGGGCCGCGTGGGTGCGGGCAGTGGTATCTTCTGCGGATCTTTCGCCCCACACCCGCGCCCATGTCCGACGTTCCCGCTCCCGCCGATTCGCCCGTTACCGACGCGCCGGCGGCGCCGCACCGGCCTTTCATCCAGAATGCCGGCACCCGGCGCACGCTGCACTTCACGCAGCAGGAGATCCAGAGCAGCATGTCGCTGCTCAACCCGGACGCGCTGGAGATCGAGTACACGCGGATGATGATGGGCTTCGTGCTGTTCAAGCCCGAACCGGCGGACATCCTGATGGTGGGCTTGGGGGGCGGATCGCTGCCCAAGTTCTGCCATCGCTATCTGACGGGGGCGCGCATCACGGTGGTGGAGATCGATCCGGCCGTGATCGCGCTGCGCGACGCGTTCATGGTGCCGCCGGACGGCGAACGCTTTCAGGTGATCGAGGCCGACGCGGCCCGGCACCTGGCGGGTCTGACCGAACAGGCCGATGTGATCTTCCTGGATGGATTCGTGGCCGGGGGCATCCCCGACCCGCTGTGCAGCGCCGGCTTCTACGCGGACTGCCACCGCGCCTTGCGCGACGACGGCATCCTGGTGATCAATTTCCACGTCAACCACCCGATGCACCACGAATACTTGGACCGCGTGCGCGCGTCGTTCGGCTCATCGATGTTCGAGGTGGTGGACGACGACATGACCAACAGCATCGTGTTCGCGTGCAAGGGCGATCTGCTGAACGACCCTGCCGCGGCGCAGGTGAAGCGCCCGGCATCGATGCCCAAGGACGCGTGGCGCCAGCTCATGCCGACGATGCGCGTGATCGGGGCGACGCTGGAATTGCGGTAGGCGGGGCGGCCGCTACGCCGGATCGCTCAGCATGATCGACAGCAGCTCGCGGGTGGCGCGCGACAGGTCGCGGGGAGCCGGTGCCTCGCCCTTTTCCCGCAGCGTTTTCGTCAGGCTGGACACCGCCAGCGCGACGGCCTGGTCGTCCAGCACCGTCGGCGCAGGGCCGGCGTCCGCGGCTGGCACGGGCGCCGGCGTGATGTGTTTTCTGGCCGCCTTGAGCAGGTCCGCCACCGGATCGGTCTTGCCACGCGCGTTGACGCGGTCGGTCATGGCGGTGGCCAGGCTCTTGCCGCCGCCGCGGGTCCGCAGGCCGGACCGCTCGCTGGCGGCCTCCCAGGCGCCGCGCTGCGCGGCGTAGGCGGTAAGCAGCGCGAAGCGGTCCGCGTCGATGAGCAGCGGCGATTCGGCCACCGCGATCAGCAGGGCCTGGTAGGCGGCGCTTGCGGCCGTGGCGTCGTTGCCGATCAGGGCCTTGGAGACGTCTTTCCACAGATGATGGAACGGCAGCGTAGTGGCCGCGGCGAACATGTCCGTGCCCAGCGTCGCGCGCTGCTCGAAGGCCAGGACCAGATAATCGACGTCGTTCACGGGTTCGGGCTTGCCCGCGCCTTGCTGGCGGTGCAGCACGCCGTCCACCAGTTGCAAGCCCGCCAGCTTGTCCTGCGAGTCCGCGCCCGCCAGGACGCGATAGCCGCTGCGCCGCAGCGCATCGCCGTCGTAGACGCCGAAGCGCACGCTGACGCCATCGGTGCCGAACAGCTTGGCAAGCGGGGTGAGCAGGCTTTCGCCCGTCTTGACGATGGCGCCGCCCACCGGGCCGCCCAGCATCGTAACCGCCGTGGAGACGAAATCCAGGATGCCGCGGGAAAGGCTGCTGTCGGCGAAACGGCACAGCGCCGCATACATCTCCAGCCCGTCGCTGGCGTAAGGAACGTTGCGCGCCACATAGACGTCGCGAAACGCCACGCGGCGGGCGCCGGCGTCCGGCGCGGCCGCGCCCAGCGCCTGCTGGATGAGGTCGTAGCCGACGATGTACGGAATCTCGCGCCGGACGCCATCCGCGCCGTATCGCAGGAAGAACGTGCAGAGCGGCAGGAACTGGCTGAGGTAATTGCCCGCCTCGCACAGGCGCATTTCGACCAGCCGGACGCTGAAGTAGCACTGGCCGGGCACGAAGGCGGCGCCGTCCAGTCCCGCGGCCAGCGCGGGGTTGCCGGCGGGCGGCTCGATCTGCGCATAGAAGTTGCGTCCCGCGGGGACGGTGGGCAGGAGGGCGCCCGCACCGTCGCCGCCTGCCGCCTTGCCGCCGATGCCGCGCAGCATGCCGAATAACCCATCCATGTCAGCTCCTTGTTCGGGGCCGCGCGCAGCGGCTTTGCGCTCAGTCGCGCACGATGGCCACCGCCGACGCCCAGGTCGGCAGGTCGCCCGCGTCGCCCTGCGCGGCCTTGCAAGCGTAGCGGTAGGCTTCCGCCAGGTCCTTGGGCTGCGCCGCGTCCAGGTACACGTCGTAGAAGCGCTGGATGTAGCGCGCGCAGGATTCCTCTTCGACCTGCCAGCGAAACGCCAGCACGCCGGCCGCGCCGGCGCGCATGACTTCCAGCGCCGTGCGCACCGACGCGCCGCTGCACGAGGACAGCACCAGCAGCTTGCATTTGCCCGCTTCCATCCACTGGCCGATCAGCCGGATCGACAACTGCCACGCTTCGCCGTCCTCGCCGGGCAGCACCAGCATCGTGCTTTCGCCCTCGGACACCGAATGGCCGGCGAAATGGAAGATGTCGTAGTTGCCCGTGCGCAACCGTTCCTCGATGCGGCGTTGCAGGTCCGCGCCCACCAGGCCCGTTTCGTCGGCGGCGCGAACGTGATCGATGATCAGGTGACCGGGTGCGCGCGCCGCCAGCTCGGCCAGGTGCTCGCGTTCCTTCGCCACGGACTGCAGCGGTCCGAACTCCATGGCGGGCAGCGGCGGGCCGCCGTCCTCGCGCCGGAAGGTGACGGTGCCGAATACCGAACTGGCGTCCATGAACAGCATCCGCACCGGCTGGCCGGGCGCGCGGGCGTCCGGCTCCCAGCGCGGCGCGGGCGCCGTGCCTTCCAGATGGAGGCGCCGCGCCATCGGCAGCTCCAGGCACAGGTAGCGGCCGCTGTCGGCGCCGAACTCGCGGCCCATCTCGAAGGGCAGGTTGAACAGGCGCGAGACCTCCTGGCTGGCCAGGTTGAATTCAAAGCGCAGGTCCAGCCCCGCAAAGGCGCCCGCCCCTGGCGATACTTCCTCGTCGCGCGCCCGCTGGATCAGCTTGGCGACGGGCGCGCCCAGGCTGTGCGTGACCATGGCGCTGAAGACGTCTTCGCCCACCCCGCTCAGGTCCTTGAGCCATTGCGGCGCCTTGGTCTCACCCAGATACGGGCTGAAGGTCTCGATGCGGCCCACCAGCGCGGAGATCCGGTCGCGCTCCTTGTAGGGCATGTCTTGCGAGGAATATTCGTGCCGCCCCATCTGGATGCGGTAGGTGATCGAATGCTCGCCCACGCGGATGATGAGCCGCCGGCGGCGCTTGGGCGCCAGCGGCGTCAGGCACGTGAGCACGGTGGCGACCTCCGCGCCGCTGTTGACGGCGGTCTTCGCGTCGTTGGTCCACATGAAGACTTCCGGGCGCTCCAGCACGTAGCGCTGCACGAGCTCGGGCGGGTCCACCGCCAGGACCAGCAAGGGCACCGAAGACCGCCGCGCTATCCATTCCAGCAGTTCCACCGCCGCCGCGCCGGGCTTGCCGCGCTTGCTGGCGGTCGAGCCCAGCCGGGCGTCGATGATGACGAGCCGCGGTTCGATGCGGGGCGTCGACAGATCCCAGGATTCGATCTGCGTCTTGGCGCTTTCCAGCGAGGTGCGGCGGCGCAGCTCCGCGCCCACGAACGGCGCGATCGCGGGGTACTGCTGCAGGTGGCGGTGCAGTTGGGCGAGGTTGTTGGCCCAGTCGTCCTCGTGCTCGTCGTTCATGCTGGCCAGCAGGATGAAGTTGGGTCCGGCGGGGTCGTGTTCCATGATGGCTGTCCCAGGTTCCGGATGGCCTAGCCCGCCCGCAGCGGCAGGATCAGCGTGAACGCGCGCCACGGCGGCGTGACCGTCGCGTAGGCTTTGTCCGGGTGCAGCGGCGCAGCCGACAGCGGCGGGTCGGTGACCAGCGCGCCGCCGTGGTCGATCACGGTTTCCTGTATCTGAGTGATGGCGATGCTGGCGCCGTCGTGGGCGGCGCGTTCGGCGCTGAGCAAGGCGTCGTCGGGCACGGCGTGGGCGGGTGGATCGGCCTCCCACCGTTGCTCCTTGCTCAGGCCGAAGCGGATCGTGCAGCCGTCCGGGCCGGCATCCAGGTCGATCGTCACGCGGGCGTCGTCCGCATTGCGGCAGCGCAGGAGGTAATCGGTCATCGACCGGAACGCCGCCGAGAGCGCCTGCGCATCGCCGGACACGGTCGGGCCGTCCCGCGAGGCCGAGTGATTCGTCAGCGCAATCCGGCGCTGGTCGCGTGCGGGCAAGGCGGCCACCACGTCGTGCAGGCGCGCGCCCAGTTCGACATCGCTGTGCATGGCGCGGGCGCGCCGCCGCGATTCGCTGGCGCCCGCCAGGCGCTCGAAGGTGATGTCGGCCTTGCCGATCTCGGCCACGATGCGCTGGCTCAGGTCCTGCGCCTGCGCCGCGACCTCCTCGGCGGGCATGCCCTGGCGGGCGTCCTCGTGCAGCAGCACGGTCTGCGATGTGAGGCTGCACGCCAGCGACAACGAGGTGCGCGTCTGCCGCGCCACCTCGGCCACGGTCTCGCGCAGGTAGCGCAGGTCCCGCGCCCACCCCAGGTCCGCGATGTCGGTGAAGAACCAGATCGACATGTCCAGGCTGGGATCCAGGTCGGTGCGCGTGGCCAGCACGGAGCGGGGCTGGCCGGTGCTGTCCAGCAGTTCGATGCGTTCGCGCTTGACGGTAAAGGGAGCGGTCAGGATGCCCTGCGTCGCTTCGTCGCCCGCAATCGCGTAGTCCGTGATCGCCGGGGCCTCGTCCAGGCTGCGCCCGCGCCGGGGTTCAGCGCCCAGCATGTCGGTTGCCACGCGGTTCATCTCGATGACGGCGCCCTCGCGGCCCACGAACACCACCGCCTGTTCGGCTTCCGCCATCAGGCTTTGTTTGGTCTGGTTGAGCAGATGCTGCGCCAGGCCTTCTTCCAGCGACGCGATGATCTGAAGCAGGTCGTCGATGTCCGGCCCCTTGAAGGCGTGCGAGACCGACGATTCCACGTCAAGCAGCCACCGTATCCGGCCGTTCAGGTGAATGGGCACGGTCATGGCCGAGCGCAGCGGACGCTTCGGTCCGCCGTAGCCGTGTTGCGCGTAGGCCGGGTTGCCGATGTCGTCCACCGCCAGCAGGCAGCCCTGCGCCAGCGTGGCGCCCAGCATGCCTTGCGAGGTGGGCTGCTGGTATGCGGGCGGCAGCGCGTAGGCCGGCGCCAGGCTGTGCTGGGTGACGACCTCGAAGCGCTTGTCCTGGCGGTTGACGCGATACAGCGCCACGTGGTCCCACGAAAAATGCTGCGCAAGCTGGACGATGATCTCTTCGGCGGCCTGGCGCAACGACGCGGCGGCCATCACCTTGCGCCGCAGCGAATCGGCAAATTCGGCGCGCTCGTCGTCGCGCTCTTTTTCAAAGCGCATCAGCACGGGTTCCAGGTCCAGCGCGCGCAGCATCTCCAGGTGCCGCTCGCCGTAAGCGCCCGGCTGGCGCGAGCACAGGCTGAGCGCCGAGCTGTAGCCGTCCGGGCGTGTGACGGGTAGCGTGACGGAGGCCTCGATGCCCAGGTCCTGATAGCAGCGCACGACCTCGTTGCCGGGCTGCGGCATGTTCTTCTGGACGAAGGCGCCGATCTCTTCGACCCAGGTCCGGCCGGAATCCAGGAACGCGCGGATCGTGGGCGGCAGGTCCATCCAGCGCGCAGGCCATAGCTCCACGCCCTCCGGGCGCACGGCGATCGCGCGAAACAGCGACACGTCGTTGCCATAGATGCCGAAGACCGCGTGCTCGAACGGAATGAGGCGTCGTATCTGCTCCAGGATGCGGTCCAGCTTCAGCCGCCAGCCGCCGATTGCGGGATCCAGGGCAATGCGCCGGATTTCGTCGCGGGCGGACTCCAGCGTGCGCGACTGGATGACGGCAATGACGCCCAGCAGTTCGCCGTTGGGGGCGGGGTCGGGCGTCATGACCAGCTCGAACTGCCGGTCGGCGTCATCGGGAACCGGGATGGCGATGGTCACCGCGACCATCGCATCGCCTTCCGTGTCTTGCACGCAGCGCAGGATGGCGCGCTGCACGGGGCCGCCGTCTGATGGCCGAAAGCGCGCCGCGAGCCGGGTGCCGCACAGGGCCTCGCGCGGCAGGCCCAGCGTGCGCGCCGCCTCGGGGTTGGCAAAGCGGATCACGCCCTGCATGTCCAGCCGGAACACGGCGTACGGCGTGCGCTCGAAACGATGCGATTCGGCCTCGCGAAACGGCGCGCCGTCGTTGACCAGCACGATGAGTTCGCCGCTGTCCAGCGTGCACAGCGGGATGAGCTGCGCGGGCACGCGGGCGCCGCCGGGGCTCCGGTACACGACGTCGACGGCGCCATCGCCCATGCGCAGCGGCTTGGCAAGCCCGTAGACCTGGCTCACGTGCCGGTTGACGAGCGCCTCGCGCGCCAGCGGCAGGACGGCGCTGGCCGCGACGATCTCGCCGGATCGGGCCAGCACCAGGCAGGGCACGCCGACCTGGGATAGCACGCGCGCCACCTCGGCGGGCTCGCCAAAAAGGGAAAACTCGGGCAGCGCCGCGCCCTGGGCAAGCGCCGGCGCGTCGCGATAGGGTTTCGGCTCCATCTCTGTCATGACAAGCCCTCTTCACCCGCGGTCACCGCTTGATGAACGCGATGACCTGCTGTTGCGTGCCCTTGTCGTTATCGAATCCGCCATGCGTGCTGGACGCCACGGGCAGGACACGGGCGTTGGCCGGCGCGCTGCCCTCGGGCGATACGTGAAGCGCGTCGCAGGCAATGCCGGCATCCCGGAAATAGCGCTCCATGCCCAGCAGCGGTGTCGTGGTGCCGCCCTCGAAGGATTCGCTGACCAGATACAGCAGCGAGCGCCGGTACGGGCCGCAGGTGGGATCGTCCTCTTCGGCGCGGTCCGACAGGTGGAACTGCTGGTAGCGCTTCACGCGGCTGCCCAGGTGCGGCACGACCAGGTCCTTGAAGGTCTGCAGCCTGACGGCGGGCGCCATCAGGCTCAGCGACTCCAGCTCTCCGCCGTCGGCGGTCAGGCGCTTGACGAAGTGGCTGGCGACGATCGCGCCGGCCGAATGCCCCACGATGTGCAAGCGCACGCGGCCGCGCGCGACGTGCGCCTTGAAGTGCTTGTACAGCAGGATCATCGCGGCTTCTTCGCCGCCGTCGCGGACGGGCTCGCTCATGGCTTCGGCGTTCTGCTTCATCTCGCCCCAGATCACCGTGCCGGGCCGCGCCAGCCACCGTTCAAGCCGCTGGTTCCACCAGCGCTCCAGCCGCTCGCCGATGCCGCCGGTGGTGCGCGGCACGTCGCTCGCGGCGTCCCGGATGATGTTCCTGACGGTGGTGATGAAATCCGTTTCCCACATCAGGAAAACCGGGAAGATCTGGCTGTCGTAGAGCAACGGGATCCATTCAGCAGCGGCTTCGGCCGCATCGTTTTCGCCGACCAGCCCGCCGTGCGCGTACACGCACACGTCCATCGGCTTGTCCTTCAGGTTCCAGCGCTCGCGCGCGGCGCTCATGTGCACGTCCACGATGGCGCGCAGGTCGTCGGGCGTGGTGCGAAACGCGCCGCTGTTGCTGAGCTTGCCGTTGTTGCCCACGTTGACGATGAACGGCGTGAGTTCCCGGTCGCGCAGCACCTTGCCGGCGGCCAGCGTCACCTTCTGCCCTTCGGTGCGCAGGCTGATGCTGTTCGAGATCCGCTCGTGTTCGTGCGTGACCACGCCCAGTTGCACGACCCAGCAGTCCATCGCATTGCGCAGCCAATCGTCGTAGGTCAGCACGGCCATGCCGTGCGTGCCCCATTCCTCGCCCCAGGAGTTCTGGATCAGGAAGCCGTCCTGCGTGTAGCCCACGATGACGAAGGCGTGGCCCTGCATCGCCGTTTCCTGGCCGGTGGCCGGAATCACCCAGAACGGCCGCGTGACGGGCGTGGGTTCATCGTCGTGCGGCGTGACGCCGTGACCGTCTTCCCAGCCGTCGTGGCAGCCCGCGCTGGCGTACAGGATGCCGACCTCGTTCAGCGCGGCGTGCATCTCGACGATGCTGCGCGTGTCGATGCGGTAGTAGGCCCCGAGCGGGCGTTTGACCGCGTCCAGCCACCAGTCGTCTTCGGGGCGCTTGGCCGCCGGCGGCATGTCGAGCGTGGGGAATAACGCCTGCGCGCAGGCGCCGTGCCGGAACCAGCCTTTCAAGGCGCCGCGCAGGCTGGAGCCGCTGTCGTCGACCGATCCCGGAAACTCGTCATAGCGCCGGGCCATGGAATACAGCATGAATGGCGAGATCGCGGGGCGCGTGTCGCGCTCGGATTTGCGCAGCAGGTATTCGACCACCGTGGACAGCGCAAATCCCGTGCAGGCCGACGTTTCGCCTTGGTGCTTAACGGTCAGCCCCATTACGGGGATCATCTCTGCCTTGGGCGTGACGGAAATGTTGGGCCGGAACAGGATGTCGCGCGCGTCGAAGGCATCGGGCTTGGCGGACCGCTCGAAGCGCCGCGCGGCCGGGGCGTCATCCTGCTTGCGGCGCTTGCGGGCCTTCGGGGCCGGATCTTCCGGCGCCGCGGCGGACGTTTGCGCCGCTCGCGTGCCCTTCTTCTTGGCTGCGGGCTTGGCCGCCGTGCGCGCTGCCGCCTTTCGGGTCGCCATGTCGTTCTCCCAATGCCGGCCGCCGGCTATGACGCCAGCTTCAAGCTGGCGATGTAGCGCGGCGCGTCGGCGGCCAGCTTGGCCTGCACGTCGTCGCGCAGCTGTTCATACAGGGCGGCGTTCAGCGTCAGGCGCTGCGCGCAGGCCCAAAAGTTCACCTGCCGCGCGCCCCACTGCGCAAACAGGAAACGCTTGCGGCTGTCCACGGCGCGAAAGTAGTAGGCGCCCAGCGCCATCGACAGCCCGCCGCCGCGATCGCGCTGCACGGCGCCCAGCTGGAAGTTGCCGCCCGACTGCGACGACGCGTGAAAGTCGAAGAGCTTTACGGTGTCGTCGTCTTCGGCCAGCTGGCCCAGCGCGGACACCGCCTGGTCCAGCACCGCCAGCTGATCGCGCCGCGCGACGGCCAGCAGCAGGTCGACGGCCACCTGGTCCATGCGGAACTCGCGCTCGTCTTCCTCGTGATGGGTAAAGTGCATTTGCCCGCTGGTCCACCCCAGGTTCTCCAGCACTTCCACGTAGGTCTGATACCAGGCCTGCGATTGGGTGAATCGGTCGTGGGCGGCGCTGGCTGCGCGTTGCGCCAGCTGCAGCGAATACAGCACGTCGCCGCGTTCCTGTTCCTGCAGGCCCGCTGCAAACGACAGCACGCTGCCGGCGTTGATGCTGGCCTGCGGCGCCTGCCGCGCAGTCTTGCCCGCGGCGCCAGCACGCAGCACGGCGCCCGAACGTTTGGCGGGCGTGCGCCGCCGCGCGACGGGCATGCCAGGCGGCTCCAGCATCTGCACTGGCAGGTCATTCAGATAGCCGTGGATACCAACCGCGTTGACGCCGTGGTCCGGCATGGTCGAGGTAGGCGCGGCGCGTTTGGATGCGCGGCCCGCGGGGCGCGGCGGCGGGGCGGGCGATACCAGCGCGCCGTCCTCGGAGAACGTGGCGGCCAGGACGAAGTCGGCTTCCGCGGCGGAATAGGCCGGGTCCCAGTGCGTGTTTTCGGGGACATGGCAATGGCCGTAGTGCCCGCTCTGCGAGTCCCAGATGGCGGCATCGCGGTTATGGCCGCCGGGGTCCTTGCCGTTCTTGGCCGGCAACGGGCGGCCCGAAGGCCACTTGCGGGGGATGCCGTGCTGCGCTTCGATCCAGCGGCACAGACGTGCCAGGTTGGTCAGCGCCCGGCTGTCCTTGGGCAGATGCGCAAAGCCCACCAGCTCGATCTGCACGGCCGAATCGCGGTTGGTCTGGACGCCGCCCGCATCGTTGCGCAGCGCCCGCGCGCCTTCGGCGGTGTCGACGTGCTGGAAGATCGTGGTGGCGTCGACCGTGAAGTGGGGGTCGGAACGGTTGCGGCGGAACGCGTCCATCGCGCCCTGCGCGGTGCTGCCTTCCGTGGTGTGATGGACGATCTTGAAAGGGCCGCCAAGGTGAGGCCCGGACGATCCCGATATGGGCCGCCACGTCGCGAATGGACATCGTGCCATCGATGGTCTCCTCGGAACGGGCGCGGGTGTTCTTGGCAAGACGACATGACGACGATGATGCGGCGCCCATTGCAGGGATATATATGCGGACCTCATCCGCCTTGCTAGTAGCCGAAAGTATTAATCCTTGAATGTGCAATGGTGCTTATGCATCATCTGACCCCGGTTGCGCTCGTCCAGATGGATGAGGCGCGGCGATCACGCTGCCTTGCGGATCCGCACCGGAATCGATTTGTAGCTGGGCGTGCCGCTCGCCGTGTCCTGATAATCCAGCGGGCAGAGGTTGTTCGCCTCCGGGTAGTACGCGCCCACCGAGCCGGCCGCAATGTCGTGCTTGATGGCTGTCAACCGCAGGCGACGGTGCGTCTGCCCCGGCAGGCTGGTGACGATTTCAACCTCGTCGCCGTGCGCGATGCCATGGCGCGCCAGATCGGCCGCGTTCATGAACAGCACGTCGCGCCGGCCGAACACGCCGCGATAGCGGTCGTCCAGGCCGTAGATGGTGGTGTTGTACTGGTCGTGGCTGCGTAGCGTGGTGAGCCTGAGGATGTTGCCTTCCACGATGTCGGGATCTTCGCGCAGGCCGGCGAACGGAATGAACTCGGCCTTGCCCGAGGCCGTCTTCCAGATGCGCTCGGTGGGGGGCAGCGGCAGGCGAAAGCCGCCGGGGATGCGGATGCGCGCGTTGTAGTCGCGGAAGTCCGGGTAGATTTTTTCGATCAGGTCGCGGATGCGGTCGTAGTCCTCGATCAGATGCGCCCAGTTGACGCGGCTGCGCGGCAGCGTCGCCTGCGCCATGCCGGCAATGATGGCCGGTTCCGACCGCAGGTGCGTCGATGCCGGCAGCAGCTTGCCGCGCGAGGCATGCACCATCGACATCGAATCCTCCACCGTGACCGATTGCGCGCCGCCCGCCTGCACGTCGCTTTCCGTGCGGCCCAGCACCGGCAGGATGATCGACTGCTTGCCGATCAACAGGTGCGAGCGGTTCAGCTTGGTGTTCAGATGCACCGCCAGGTCCAGCTGCCGCATGCCGCGCTCGCAGGCGTCGGTGTCGGGCAGCGCGATCGCGAAATTGCCGCCCAGGCAGATCAGCGCCTTGGCGCGGCCCGCGGCCATGGCCTTCATGGCCTCCACGGCATCGTGGCCGTGCCGCTCCGGCGGCCGGAAGCCAAAGGTCTGTTCGACGTGGTCGAACATGGTGTGGTCGATTTTTTCGGTGATGCCGACCGTGCGGTTGCCTTGCACGTTCGAGTGCCCGCGCAAGGGGCAGATTCCCGCGCCCGGCTTGCCGAAGTTGCCGCGCATCAAGAGCAGCGCGGCAATCTGCTGCACGTTGCTCGTGCCTTTTTCGTGCTGCGTGATGCCCATGCCATACGTGACGATGGTGGCGTTGGATCGCGCATAGGCGTCGGCTACCTGCTCCAGGTCGCGCTGACGCAGGCCGCTTGCCTGTTCGATGTCGGCCCAGCTCGTGGCGTCCAGGTCTTCGGCGAAGGCTTCGTAGCCGTTGGTGTGCCGGGAAATGAATTCGTGGTCCAGCGTGTTGCGCCCGTCGCGGTCCGCGTTCATCAGCGCCTTCATGATGCCCTTGAGCGCGGCGGCGTCACCGCCGACCTTGACCTGGAAGTACGTGGATGCGATGGGCGTGGAGCCCATCGTGCCCATTTCGATCGGATCCTGCGGATCGGCAAAGCGCTCCAGCGAGCGTTCGCGCAGCGGATTGAACACGATGATGGGCACGCCGCGGCGCGCGCATTCGTGCAGCGTTCCCATCATGCGCGGATGGTTCGTGCCGGGGTTGTGTCCCATCGAGATGATGAGGTCGCACACATCGAAGTCGTCCAGCGACACCGTGCCCTTGCCGATGCCGATGGCCTGGGGCAGCCCGACGCTGGTGGCCTCGTGGCACATGTTGGAGCAGTCGGGAAAATTGTTGGTGCCGAATTCGCGGGCGTACAGGCTGAACAGGAACGCCGCTTCGTTGGAGGCGCGGCCCGAGGTATAGAACTCGGCCATGTCCGGGTCGGGCAGGCTGGCCAGCGTCTGGCCGATGCGCGCGAACGCGTCGTCCCATTCGATGGGCTGGTAGGTGTCGCTGGCCGCGTCGTAGGCCAGCGGATGCGTCAGGCGGCCCGCGTTCTCCAGGTCGTGGTCGCTCCAGGTCAGCAGCTCGGCCACCGGATGCGCGGCAAAGAACTCGGGCGTCACGCGCTTGCGGGTGGCTTCCCACGTCACGGCCTTCGCGCCGTTTTCACAGAACTGGAACGTCGACGTATGCGCCTTGTCGGGCCAGGCGCAGCCGGGGCAATCGAAGCCGTCCGGCTTATTGGTGCGCAACAGCAGCGCGGGCGCCTCGGCGATGCGCATCTGGTTGGCCACCGCCTGCGCGGTCGCCTTCAGGGCGCCCCAACCGCCTGCGGGGGCGTCGTAGGGGCGGATGCCAGCGGGTTTGCCTTGGGTCATGCGAATCTCCGGAACTCAGGGTGCGTTGCGCGCGGCGGCGTCGGGGGCGGGAGCAAGCCGCGCGCCGCGAGCGTCGCAGTAACGGCTTGCCAGCACCGAGCCGGCCACGGCCACGATGACGGGAACGAGAAAGGCCTGGTCGACCCGGGTGAACTCCAGGATCAGCACCACCGCGGTGAGCGGCATGCGCATCGACGAGGCCAGAAAGGCGGCGGCGCCCACGACGGCAAACGCGCCGGGCGGCGAGTCGGGCCAGGCCATGCTCCACAGGCCGCCCAGCACGACCGCCATCGACGCGCCCACGGCAACGGCCGGGGTGAGCAGACCGCCCGCCGCGCCGGCACGCAGCGTGCAGACGACGACGGCCACTTTCATCAGCGCCAGCGTGGCCGCCAGGGCGAGGGTCAGGTCATTGTCAAAGCTCAGTTGCGCCGGGCCCTTGCCATTGCCCAGCAGCGCGGGCAGGTAGATCGCAAGCAGCCCGAGCAGGGTGAAATTGATCAGGCACGCCACGGGCAGACGCCAGCCCCGTGCCGCATTGCGGCGCGCGGCGTCGGTCAGTCGCTGCCAGACGTGGGCCGCGCAGCCGAAGACAGGCCCGGCGACGATGGCCCATACGACCAGGCTGGTACTGATCTGCATGGGGGGAACGGCGTACTGGATCACGTTGCCCAAGCCCGCCCAGGCCACCACCGCGCCGATGCAGCAAGCCGCCAGCGCCGCGGCCACGGCGGGCCAGGCGAAGGACCCCACCAGCACTTCCAGGACAAAGAGCGTCGCGCCGAGCGGCACGTTGTACACGGCGGCCAGCCCCGCGCCCGCGCCGCAGGCAATGACGAGACTGTGCTGCGCGGGCGGCAGGCGCAGCAGCGCGGCCAATCGGCCGCCTGCCAACGCGCCGACTTCGCGCGGCGCCACCTCGCGACCCAGCGGCGAGCCCAGCCCCACCGTCACGATCTGCAGAATGGCATGCGCCATCGTCGTCAACGCAGGCATCCCCCGCGTGGCGTCGGACACCGCCGCTTTTACGCTGACCAGAGGACGGCCATAGCGATGGATCAGCCACCATCCGCCACCGGCCGCCACGCCGCACAGCACCAGCGCCATCACGCGGCGCTGGCCGCTGGCGGCTTGCACGCCTTCCAGGAAGGTCTCGTGGCTGACCACATGGCCCTCGGCGTAGCCATATGCCAGATGCTGCACGGCATGGAGCAGCATCCCGAGCAACATGCCTCCCAGCCCCGCGAACAGGCCGGTCAGGATCACCGCGAGCAGGAAACGCGGGCGCAGCCAGGACGGATCATCGGGCTTCAGGTCGTTCATACCAGGATGGGCTCCTGTCGTTTGGCGCGCCCACGCATCGAGGCGCGCATTGCGATGAGGCAGTGTAGGGGCCGTTCCTTTCAAAGCGGCCATTACCAGCCGCAAACCCATACCTATTGGTTAGGCATTAATCCCGAATTCTCTTGCTTGACGTCAAATACCGCCCAAACTTCGGCTTTATTTCAAATAGTATCCAAGTAATTCAGTACTTATACTTCCCGTTCCATTCGATGGATGGGGCGCCTCGTAGAGCAACGCGGAGCATTTAGTCCCAGTCCGATTTCAACCGATTCGAGGCATTGCTACCGTCGCGTCCTCGATGACCCACGCGTAACGGGAGTGAAGAAGTGGCGCTTTACCAGAGAACAATGTTGAACAAGGCTATGAAGATCGGCGCGCTGGCGCTGTTGTCGGGTGTGATGGCCGGCTGCGCGACCGAGCGTTCGCAAGCCTTGGCCGTGCCGGCCGTCGCCGCTGCCAGCAAGCCCTACGCGGGCGTGCGCAGCCCCATTTCGGTCGGCAAGTTCGACAACCGCACCAACTACCTGCGCGGCGTGTTCTCGGATGGCGTGGACCGGCTGGGCGGCCAGGCCAAGACGATCCTGGTCAGCCACCTGCAGCGCAGCGGCCGATTCCAGGTGATGGACCGCGACAACCTGTCCGAAATCGCACAGGAAGCCGCATTCAACAAGAAGGCCGCGCAGATCAAGGGCGCGCGCTACGTCGTCACGGGCGATGTGACGGCCTTCGGCCGCAAGGTCACCGGCGACCAGCAACTGTTCGGCATCCTGGGCCGCGGCAAGGAGCAGGTGGCTTACGCCAAAGTCGACCTGAACGTGGTGGATGCGACGACCTCGGAAGTGGTCTATTCCGCCTCGGGCGCCGGCGAATACAGCCTGTCCAACCGCGAAGTCGTCGGTTTTGGCGGCACGGCCGGCTACGACTCCACCCTGAACGGCAAGGTGCTGGACCTGGCCATCCGTGAAGCCGTGGACCGTCTGGTCGACGGCATCGAGCAGGGCGCCTGGCAGCCCGCACGCAACTGACGGAGGCGCGCATGGCAAACCATTTCAATCCCCGCGGCGGCGCAACATGCGCGCGCGTCGTCCGCGCACTGGCGATCGTGGGCCTGGCCGGCGTGCTGTCGGCCTGCGTGCAGCAGCCCAAGTCCATGTATAGCTGGCAGTCCTACGAGGGCTCGGTCTACGCCTACCTGAAGGACGACGGCGGCGATTACGCGACGCAGACGCTCGCCATGGAGAAGAACATCGAGACGGCGCGCGCAGCCAACGCCGAACTGCCGCCCGGCTTTCGCGCGCATCTGGGCATGCTCTACCTGAAGATGGGCGACGGCGACAAGGGCGTCGAGCAGATGCAGGGCGAGAAAGCCGCCTTCCCGGAAGCCGCGCCGTTCATGGACTTCCTGCTGCGCAACGCGGGCAAGCCGCAGACCGTTGCCGCAACGGGCGAGGGCTTGCCGGCGGGTTCGCCCGCCGCCGGGTCGCCCACTACCGCCAGCCCAGCCGCCGCCAACCCCGCCGCGCCCGTCGAAGCTGGCACGTTGAAGAAAGGATCGTGATGATGCACACACTCATGCGCGCCGGCCTCGTGGCCCTCGCGGCGCTGTTGACGGGTTGCGTGGCGCCGCCGCAGAAGCATGTCGACTACACCGCGTTTCGCGAAAGCAAGCCGGCGTCGATCCTGGTGTTGCCGCCGCTGAACACGTCGGTGGACGTGGCGGCCACCTCGGCCGTGCTCTCGCAGGCCACGCGCCCGCTCGCTGAATCCGGCTATTACGTGATTCCGGTCGGCGTCATGGAAGAAACGTTCAAACAGAACGGCCTGACCTCGCCCGACGACATCCATGAGCTGCCGGCCGTCAAGCTGCGCGAGATCTTCGGCGCCGATGCGGCGCTGTACATGACCGTCAAGCAGTACGGGTCCAGCTACGCGGTCCTGTCCAGCACGGTCACGGTCTCGATCGACGCGGAACTGCTCGACCTGCGCAACGGCGCCAAGCTGTGGAGCGGCACGAAGCAGGTGGTGCACGCCAACAACAACAGCAACGGCGGCCTGATCGGCATGCTGGTGCAGGCCGTGGTGGATCAGGTGATCAACAATCTGACGGATCGCAGCTACAGCGTGGCCGGCATGACGAACAACCTGCTGCTCAGCGCCGGTACCCCTGGCGGCATCCTGTACGGACCGCGCTCGCCGCGCTACGAAGCTCAGTAAACCCGCCGGATGACGGCTTACGCCCGCGCGCTAGTTTCGGCGCGCGGGCGATTTTGTTTCGACGCCTGGGAGATCACGTGCGCTGCACGAGCGGGTGCAGTTTCCGGGCCCAGCCAAGCAGAGCCTGATCCTCGTCGGTTCGCGCCACCCACTGCACGCCCACCGGCAAACCGCTGTCCGCATGCGCGGTGGGCAGGTGCAACGCCGGCCAGCCCAACAGCGACCATACGCGATTGAACAGCGACGAGCCTGTCGATCGCGTGCCTTCGGGCGCCTCGGACGGGGCGCTGGGGGTAACGATGAAGTCCACGGCGCCAAAGCGCTCGAGCCACTCGCCGCCCAGCCGCGCGCGGCGTCGCTGCAGCGCTGCGTACTCGGCATGGGTAATGGCCAACCCCCGGTCTATCGCCGTGCGCAGTGCCGGCGACAGCAGATGGCCGTGCGGCCCGCGAACCACCGGCAGCAGGCCGCGCGCCAGTTCAGCGAGCATGGTTTGCGCGTGGATATCCAGGAGCGCCTGCAGGTCCGCGTCCACGTCCGGCGCGTCGATATGGGCGCCGTGCTCGCGCAGCGTGGCCGCGCAGTCGTTGAGCGCTCGCCGCGCGGCGCCGCTCAGGTCGCCGATGGCGCTGCAGGTCAGCAACGCAACACGTGGCGGGCGGTCCGGGCGATGCGCGGCCAACCCGGGAAGCAGCACGGACGCCACCGCTTGCGACTGTTTCACGTCGCGCGTAAACCAGCCGATGGTGTCCAGCGAATCGCATAGCACGTGCATGCCCTGCCGATGCACCCTCCCGAAGGTCGGCTTGAACCCCACCACGCCGCAGAACGCGGCGGGGCGGATCATGGACCCGCCCGTCTGCGTGCCCAGCGCCAGGTCGACCATGCCCGCCGCGACGGCCGCCGCCGAGCCACTTGAGGATCCGCCCGGTGTATGCGCCAGGTGGCGCGGATTGCGGGTCGGGCCCGGCGTGACGTAGGCGTATTCGGCGGTGACCGTCTTGCCGATGGGCACCCCACCGGCATCGCGCAACTGCGAGACGCAGCTTGCGTCGCGCCGCGCCAGTTCCGCCGATTCTGCAGCGGAGCCCGAGCGCGTCGGCAGGCCGGCGACGTCGATCACATCCTTGACCCCGAAGGCAGCGCCGGCCAGCGGACCTTGGCAGGCTGGCGCCGCGACCGAGGCCTCGTCGGCCAGGCAGACCCAGGCCTGGACCTGCGCATCCCCCGCCTTGCTGCGCGCAAGGGCTTCGTGCGCTGGCTGCATCATTGAACCTTGATCTGCTTTTGCTGGATCAACTGCGTCCACCGCGCGTTTTCGCTGGCAATGAAGTCGCGGAACTGCTCCGGCGTGCCACCAGCAACCTCGCCACCCTGCGACTCCACCACGGCGCGGTACTGCTTGTCTTGCAGGGCGCGGTTGATGTGCTCGTTCAGCGTCTTGATGACGTCCGGCGGCGTGCCAGCAGGCGCGATTACGCCGAACCAGTTCGAGACCACCATGTCCGGCATTCCCAGTTCCTTGAAGGTGGGAACGTCCGGCAGACCGGGGGCGCGCTTGTCCGAGGCGACCGCCAGCATCCTGATGCGGGCGTCGGCGCCGGCCGCGTGCGGCAGGAACAGGCTAGGCAGTTCGATGTAGAAATCCACGTTACCGGCGATCAGGTCGTTCACGGCCGGCGCGCCGCCGCGGTACGGCACGTGGGTCGCGTTGGCGCCCGCCTGCTCCTTGAACAGTTCCGTGCTCAAGTGCGATGCGCTGCCCGCGCCGGTGGAGGCGTAATTGAGCTTTTCGGGATTGGCCTTGGCATCGCGGATGAGCGCGGCGGGGTCGGCATAAGGCGATTTGCTGCTGACGCCCAGCGCCATCGGGCCCCGCTCGATCAGTGCCACGGGCGCGATGTCCTTGGCCGGATCGAAAGGCATCGTGTAGAGCGCTTTGTTCACTGACATGGGCGCGAAGTTGCCCAGGCCAATCGTGTAGCCGTCCGGCTTGGCCGACGCGATCTGCGCGGTGCCGATGTTGCCGCTGGCGCCGGGCTTGTTGTCGACCACGACGGGCACGCCCAGCGAATCGCTGAGCTTCTGCGCCAACTGGCGCGAGCGCGTGTCGGAACTGCCGCCGGCCGCGTACGGCACGATGAACTTGATGGCCTGCGCCGGATAGGCGGCTTGCGCCAGCGCGCCGGGCGAGGCGAGACAGAGACCGGCCGCGAAGGCGCCGGCCAGAAGCTTGAGGGTGAAGGACGCAGCAGGCATGGCATTTCCCGTGTCATGAGGGCCGCAGTACGGGCCCGTGGATTGTGCCAGCATGGTAGGAAGCTGCCATTAGGATGTCTAATACCTTATTCTCCCGTTATTGATTCGCTAGGAAAATAAATGCTGATCGACAGCCGTCTGCTTCAGGTGTTTGCCGTGGTGGCCGAAGAGCTGCATTTCGGCCGCGCGGCGCAGCGTCTGCATCTGAGCCAGCCTCCGCTGAGCCAAAGCGTGCGCAAGCTTGAAGATGAATTGGGCGTGCAGCTTCTGGAACGCACCACGCGCACGGTCAAACTAACGGCGGCCGGCGCCGAGCTGCAACGCCGCGTGCGGCAGATGGCCGCCGAACACGAGGCCACGGTGCGGCACGTGCGGCAGGCGGCCAGCGGCGAAGCCGGACAGCTCACGATTGGTCTCACGCCCAGCGCCGCCTATTCGAACGTGCCGCAGGCGCTGTTCGTGTTCCGCCAGCGCTATCCGGGCGTGGTGCTGGATTTGCAGGAAATGAATTCGAGCGAGATGCCGGAGGCGCTGCATCAGCGGCGGCTGGACCTGGCTCTCTTGCGTCCGCCTTTTGCGGATGCGGACCTGTCGCCCGTGCCCCTGTACTCCGAGCCCATGGTGCTGGCGCTGCGCCGCGGCCATCCGCTAGCGGCGAAACGCTGGGTGACCATGGAGCAGGTGCTGGATCTGCCGATCGTGGGGTATGCGCGCGACCGGTCGCGTTACTTCAGCCAGGTGCTGCGGCAGATGGTCGAAGCCGCCGGCAAGCCCGCGAACATCGTGCAGGAAAGCATGATCCCGACGATCCTGACGCTGGTCGAAGCGGGATTTGGCGCGGCCGTGGTGCCGGCGTCGCTGGCGCGGATGCGCATGGACATCCTTGCCTACGTCGGCATCCGGGGGCGCGGCGCGTTCCGCGCCGAACTGGCTGCCGCGCGCCACCCGGATCACCGCAATCCCGCGGTGGATGCCTTCGTGGCGATCATGCGGGACACCAAGCAGCAGCCGCGCCAGAAGGCGCTGTCATGACGCCTGCGCGTGGCGCGCGCTGCATGCGTCTTCGCCGGTGCTGACCGTTCAGTCCCAGTCCGCCGCCAGACCTTCCGGGCTGACTTCGCGGCCGTTGCGTTCCAGCGCGGCGATCTGCGCCATGTCTTCGTCCGTCAGGCGCAGGTCCCGGGCGAGCAGGTTGCTGGCCAGGTTTTCGCGCTTGGTGGAGGACGGGATCACGGCATAACCCAGTTGCAACGCCCAGGCCAGCGCGACCTGCGCGGGCGTGGCCGCGTGGCGCTGCGCGATCTGGCCGATGACCGGATCCTTGAGCACCTTGCCGTAGGCCAGCGTCATGTACGAGGTCACCGGGATGCCCGCTTCCTTCAGGAACGCGGTGAGCTTGCGATTCTGCAGGTAGGGGCTGAGCTCGATCTGGTTGGTGGCGATCTGGTCGCGGCCCACGGCGGCGATGGCGGCCCGCGTTTCGGCGATGGGAAAGTTGGAAATCCCGATCTGGCGCGTCAGGCCCTGCGCCTTGGCCTCGGCCAGCGCCGTCATGAATTCGTCGACGGACACACCGTTGTCCGGTGCGGGCCAATGGATCAGCGTCAGGTCCACATAGTCGGTCCGCAGCTTGGCCAGGCTGTCCTTCAGGCTGGGGACGAGCTTGTCCTTGGCGTAGTTGGGCACCCAGATCTTGGTGGTGATGTAGAGGTCCGCGCGGGCCACGTTCGATTCCGCGATGGCCTGGCCGACGTCGGCCTCGTTCTCGTAGATCTGCGCCGTGTCGATCGCGCGGTAGCCGACGTCCAGCGCGTTGCGCACGGAATCGATGACGGTCTGGCCTTGCAGGCGGAAGGTGCCGACGCCAAAGGCGGGGATGGGCATGGAAAACTCCTGGGGGATGTACTGAGGCCGGACCGGCGAGGTCCGGGGATGGCGCTAGTGTGCCTGCCGTACCCTTGCAAAAAAATACCGGTATCGGCGAAAGACTTTTGATAAAACGTCAACTATGAAAACCACCCTCGACGAAATGCAGGTCTTCATCGCCATCGTGGACAGCGGCTCGATCACCGCTGCCGCCGAGGTGCTGGGCCAGACCGTCTCGGCCACCAGCCGCACCATGAGCCGGCTTGAAGAAAAGCTGCAGACCACGCTGATGCGGCGCACGACCCGGCGTCTGGCGCTGACCGAAGAAGGCAAGGCCTACCTGGAGCAGGCGCGCCGCATCATTGCGTCGGTCGAGGAGGCCGAAGAGCTGATGAACCTGCGGCGCAATCAGCCCGCGGGCCTCTTGCGCGTGGATGCGGCCTCGCCTTTCATGCTGCATGTCATCGCGCCGCTGGCGCCGGCCTATCGCGCGCGCTATCCGCAGGTGGAACTGGAACTGACCAGCAACGAAGGCAACATTGACCTCCTGGAGCGGCGCACCGACCTGGCGTTCCGGATCGGGCGATTGAAGGACTCGTCGCTGCACGCGGTGGCCTTGGGCACGAGCCGGGTGCGTGTGCTGGCCAGTCCGGGTTATCTGGCGCGGCACGGCACGCCCCGCCGCGCGGCGGACCTGGCCTCGCACGTGTTGCTGGGCTTTGCGCAACTGGAAGCGCTGAACGAATGGCCGCTGCTCGATGCCGACGGGCAGCCGGTGCACGTCAAGCCGCAGGTGCGCGCCTATAGCGGCGAGACGCTGCGCCAGCTGGCGCTGAACGACGGCGGCATCGTGTGCCTGTCCGACTTCATGACGCGCGCGGACCGCAAAAGCGGCGCGCTGCAGCCGCTCTTCGTGAAGCAGCTGCTTGAAGTCCGGCAGCCGATCAACGCGGTGTACTACCGGAACACCGCGATCTCTTCGCGCATCAAGTCCTTCATCGACTTCGTGGTCGAAACGGTGGGTACGCGCGGCTTCGAGGAATAGCGGACCCACGAAGATGTATCCAATGGCGACCCCGGCGGCAGGGGCGCGTGGCGCATCCTTATACTGTCCCCGTTTTGTGTTGAACCCTGGATACGTATGAGCATCTTCTCCCGCTTCTTCGGCCGCAACGAGGAATCCGCCGATTCCGCCGCCCTGTTGGCCAACCCGGACATTGCGCAGCCGTTGAGCCTGCAGGTCCTGTTCGCCGAACCGCTCGCGATCACCGAGGCGGCGCTGGCCGATGCGCTGCGCGCCTACCATCCCACGATGGCCAAGGCGCGCGCGGAAATCGCGCCCGACATGCCGGAATTCCTGGGCATGGCCGGCTGGGACAAGCACGTCGTGCGGCTGGTGGGCTTCAATGCGCCCTATCCCAAGGATGCGCTCGAGACCTGCGTCGCGCCATCGCACTATCCCGCCGCGATGAAGGACGAGGTCCGCGCCCACGCCAGCCACATCATCCTGTACTACGCGGGATTCGAAACCGATCCCTTGGAGCAGTACGTGGCGCTGGCGGCGGTGGCGGGCGCATTGACCGGTTTCAAGGCGCTGGCGGTCCTGAACGAGCATGCGCACACGTCGCTTCCAGCCGGCGTGTTCGCCGCCGAGTCGCTGGGCGAGGAAACCATGGACCTCTTGCGCACGCTGCCGCTGAACATGCTGTATTGCGGTTTCGTGAAGTATGAAGTCGAAGGCGTGCAGGGCGTATGGATGCGCACGTATGGCGGCGATGCCTTCGGCCTGCCGGACTTCGCCGTGCTGGCGGCAGGGCACGACGAAGGCGAGGTCTACTCGACGACGTTCAACAACATCATGAGCTACATGCTGGAAAGCGGCGCCGAACTGGCCGCCGGCCACACCATGCAGATCGGGGAGGACGCCTACATGAAGCTGCGCGAGCCGGCCAAGGAAGAATATTTTCTGGACGGCCCGGGGCAGGTGCTGGTGGCCGAGATCATCTCGGCCGACCAGATCAATACGCCGGGTTAAATCGCCGGGTTACCGTGCCGCCTGGCGGCGCCAGCCCGGGATCCTCACGCCGCGTAGCGGCTGGCCTCGCCATTGCGGTTATTGGCGGGCCACAGGCGCAGGGCCAGGGCGGCGGCTGCGGCGCCGGCGGCGGTCAGCGTCACGCCGGTCCAGCCCCAGTGGGCCAGCGCCAGGCTGCCCAGTGCGCCGCCGGCGGCCATGCCGATGAAGACGCCCGTCATCAGGATGGCGTTCAGGCGGCTGCGGGCGGCCGGGTCGATGCCGTAGACGATGCTCTGATGCGCGATCAGCGAGGTCTGGATGCCTAGGTCGAAGCCGACGGCGGCGCCGCCGATCAGCCACAGCGCGGCATGCGGGGGCAGGAAGGGCAGAAAGATCATGGCGGCAAACGACACCATCGTCAGGCCGGCGCCCAGGCTGGCCACGGCCAGCGGGCCCCGCGTGTCGGCCACGCGGCCCGCCAGCGGCGCGGCCAGGGCGCCCGCGGCGCCAGCCAGGCCGAACGCGCCGGCGGCGCCCGCGCCCAGGTGGAACGGCGCGTCATGCAGCATCACGGCCAGCGTCGACCAGAAGGCGCTGAACCCCAGCGACAGAAGGCCCTGCGCGGTTGCGGCGCGGCGCAGGCCGGGATGCTGGCGCCACAGCGTCAGCAGCGAGCCCAGCAACGCACTGTAGGCCAGCCGCGTAGACGGTTCGAAACGCGGCAGGCCGCGCCACAGGGCTGCGCCCAGCGCCACGATGCTGACGGCGGCGGCCGCGAACATCATGCGCCAGCCGAACTGCTCGGCCACGAATCCGCTGACCACCCGCGAGAGCAGGATGCCCAGCAAGAGGCCCGTCATGACGGTGCCGACGATCTTGCCGCGCTGCTCGGCCGGCGCCAGGTGGGCGGCGGCCGGCACGATGTCCTGGGCCAGCGTGGCCGAAACGCCGATGGCGAAGCTGGCGGCCAGCAGCAGTCCGATCGTGGGCGACGCGCCGGCCAGAAGCAGCGCCAGGCTCAGCACGGCGGCCTTGACCAGGATGATGCGTTTGCGGTCATACCGGTCGCCCAACGGCGCCAGCATCAGGATGCCGAACGCGTAGCCCAGCTGCGTCAGCGTCGGAATCCAGCCCAGCGTCTCGGCGCTGGCGTGGATGTCCGCGCCCAGCACGCCGAGCATCGGCTGGCTGTAGTAAAGGGAAGCGACGCCCAGGCCGGCGCCCACGGCCAGCAGGAAAACCAGGCCGCGCGATAGGGAGGGGTGGGAAATGGGGGATGACATGGTGGTGTCCGGTGGCATTGGTACGGGGCAAATTCTGGGCTTTCACCCCTGGTTTTGGTAGCCGACCTTCGGGTACATCCGTTATACGATAGGCGTATGACCGCCCCCGCCCTCCCCGTTGCCGCCGGCACCGACCGCATGCTGCTCATCGAAACCTTCGTGCGCATCGTCGAGGCCGGCAGCTTGTCGGCGGCCGCCGCCCAGATGGGCGGCACGCAACCCACCGTCAGCCGCCGTCTGCAATTGCTGGAGCGCACAATGGGCGTGCGGCTGCTCAAGCGCTCCACCCACGCCATCCGCCTGACCGAAGACGGGCAGCGCTGCTATGAACGCGGCAAGGAGCTGCTCGCCACCTTTCAATCATTCGAAAGCGAGGTGCGCGGCGCGGGCGACGAGCCCGCCGGCATGCTGCGCGTGGTGGCGCCTCACGTGTTCGGCCAGGATCAGTTCATCGAACCGCTGGCCAAGTACCTGAAGCGCTATCCGAACATGCGGGTGGAATGGCTGCTGCACGACCGCATGCCGGACCTGATCGCCGAAAACGTCGATTGCGCGATCCGGGTCGGGGCCGTGACGGATCCGTCGGTGATCGCCGTGAAGCTGGGCGAGGTGCCGCGCATCGTCGTGGCCTCGCCGGACCTGCTTGCCGGCGGGCCCGTGCCGCAGAATCCGCCGGAACTGGCGCGACTGCCGTGGCTGGCGCTGCGCACCTTCTATCGCACCGAGGTGACCCTGACGCATTGCGGCAGCGGCGACAGGCAAAGCTTCGATATCCAGCCGCGCCTGTCCACCGACGGCCTGCACGCGCTGCGTAATTCGGCCATCCAGGGGCTGGGCGTGGCGTTGGGATCCGCGTGGGCCATGCAGGACGATCTGGCTGCCGGCCGCCTCGTGCACCTGGCGCCGCAATGGCGCGCCGACGCCCTGCCCGTGTTTCTGGTCTATGCGCCGTCGCGCTTTCAGCCGGCGCGGCTGCGGCGCTTCATCGAGATCATGCGCGAGCATCTGCCGATGGAGCTGGCCGGGCACTGACGGCGGTGTCCCGGCTTTCAGTCCTTCACGGATTCGTACACCAGCGTCGCCAGCGTCAGGTCTTCCAGCGCGCTGCCCACGGCCTTGAACACCGTGATTTCCTGATCGTTGCTTCGGCCCGGACGTTCGCCGGCGGCCAGCTGGTGGAGATTGCCGGCGATGCCCTCGCGCGTCAGCACGCCGGCCTCGAACGCCGACAGCAGGTCGCCGGACTTGGTGGGCGCTTCGTCGGTGTCCACGTAGACCGTGGTGCCGTCAAAGCAGGCCGGGTCGGTCTCGCGCATCTCGGGCTTGAAGCTGCCGATCAGGTCCAGGTGCGTGCCGGGCCGCAGCCACGCGCCGCGGATGAGCGGTTCGGTGGACAGCGTGGCGCAGCTGACGATGTCGGCCTGGCCGGTGGCGGCCTGAAGGTCGGTCACGGCTTGCGCATCGAAGCCCTCGCCGCGCAGGCGGGCCGCCAGCGCCTCGGCGCCCGCCGGCCGCACGTTCCAGACCAGCACGCGCTCGATCGGGCGTACCGTGCGCATGGCCTGCGCCACCAGTCCTGCGATGCGTCCGGAACCCACGATGAGCAGCGTGCGGGCATCGGCGCGGGCAAGGTAGTCCGCGCCCAGCGCGGCGGCGCCGGCGGTGCGGTACACGGTGACGATGTCGCCGTCCACGTGCGCGACCGGCACGCCCGTCCTGGCGCTGTACAGGTTGTAGGTGGCGTGCAGGCCGGGCAGGCCCTGATGCGTGTTGTCAGGGAAGATGTTGATGATCTTCACGCCGAAATACCCGCGTTCGCTCCACGCGGGCATGATGAGCGAGGTGCCGTGCGCGTTGCCGGACTGGATGGCGTGCACGTGGCGGGCGGGCACCGTGGCGCCTTCGTGGAAGGCGTCCCGCAGGGCGGGTATGACGGTGTCGAAGGACAAGGCGTTGCGGGTCTGCTCGGTGTCGATTAAGCGCATCGGATCGTTGCCTGCATGGTCGGTCAATCAAGGGGCCACCGGGCAGTCTAGCAGCGCGAAGGCGGCGGCACCCAAAAGAAATTGCCCGCGGTGGCGCGGGCAATCTCGGGTAGGGCAAGCCGCTCTCGGCCTCAGTCGGCGTCGGGCCGCGGCAGGGGGTCGCCCGCGCCGGTGCGCTCGACGATGAGCTTGTAGTGATGCGGGCTGCGATGCTTGGCGAAATTGAAGACGTGGTCGCGGAACGTCTGGCCCAGCGCCAGATCGATGCGGGCGGTGATCACCTCGTCTTCCTCGCCGCTTGCGCGGGCCACGATCTCGCCGGACGGCGCCACGATCATCGAGCTGCCGATCATGTGATGACCGTCTTCGAAGCCGCACTTGGCGGCCGCGCCGATCCACACCGCGTTCTGGTAGGCGCTGGCCTGCAACACGATCTCGTGCGTGGTGGTGCGCAGGTGCGCGGGCTCGTTCCAGTGAATGTTCAACGACGGCGTGTTGTAGCCCAGCACGATCAGCTCGGCGCTTTGCAGCGACATGACGCGGTAGGTCTCGGGCCAGCGCCGGTCATTGCATAGGCACATGCCGATCTTCACGTCGTTGGTTTCCCAAACGCCAAAGCCCAGGTCGCCGACCTCGAAGAACTTCTTTTCCAGATGCTGGAAGGGGGCGTCGGGCTTGTGGTCCGAGTGGCCCGGCAGGTGGATCTTGCGATACTTGCCGATGATTTTTGCGCTGCGGTCCACGAGGATCGCGGTGTTGAACTGGCGGCCTTGCGGCGTCAGTTCGGCATAGCCCAGGTAAAAGCCGATGCCCAGTTCGCGCGCCGTGTCGAACAGCGGCTGCACGTCGGCGTTGGGCATGCTCTTCTCGAAGTAGCGCTCCACCGCCTCGGCGTCGTCCATCCAGTAGCGGGGAAAGAACGTCGTCAGCGCCAGCTCGGGAAACACGACGAATTCCGCCTGGCGGGCGGCAGCTTCGCGCATCATCTCGACGAGACGGCGCACGACCGCCGCGCGGGAATCGGCAAGATTGACGGCGCCCATCTGAGCGACGGCCAGGCCCATTTTGCGGGACGGGGAAGAGGGGGTCACAGGAATCTCCAGAAGAAAGGCCGAAGGCCGCAAGCATGCCCGGGTCCGAGCCGATCCGATACCGCGGCCGATCGCGCGCAGGGTGCGCGCAGCCGGCCGCGGGCGCCAATGCAACCCGTTGATCTGCCTGGAAAATTTCAGCATGGGCTCGGGCTGGTCCGTACCTGTGCATAACGCGGGATCATGGGCGTCGCGCAAATTCTGATATCGGGTTTCCCCGTAGAAGGGGCCGCCAAGCCACGCAGGCCGGGATTCTGGCGAGGGCGGCGTGTGGGGCGGGGCCCCGTTTCGAAAGCCACAATTGACGGGTCCGCAGGGGTGAATTTCCCGTTTAAGGATGTGAATCTTCGGTTACATTGCCTTACGCGCAGAATGACTTACCACGCGCCGCCCATGTGTCACCGGTCCCCATGTCACGTCCCAGAATTGCGGCTTTCGTGTTGTTGTTGTCGGCGCTTGGATTCCTCGCGGGGGTGCTGGCTGGACGCCAGATCGAGCTGAATCAGGCCGACGACAGGCTTGCCGGGCATAACGCCCGGCTGCTGGCGCACGCCCTGCGCGTGGCGCAGGAGGGCCACCGTCTCATGGCCGCGGCCACGCAGGGCGGCGCCCTGTGCTCTGAGGCGGACGTGGCGACGCTGCGCGTGCTGCTCTTCAATTCCACCTACATCCGCGACATCGGCCGCACGCTGGGCGGCATGCTGCGTTGCTCGGCCGCCTGGGGCAAGCTGCCCGAGCCGCTGGCCCTGCCGCCGCCGGCGTTCACGGTGTCCAGCGGACTGCAGCTCTGGGTGGGCGCGGCCAATATCGTCGACCGCCGCATCATCGGCGACATGGCTTCACTGCGCGACGTCATCGTGTTCACGGCGCCGGGCGCGTTCGACGGCTTTCCCGAACCAGGCTCGGGCATCGACGCCAAGATCGTGACGCGTGACGGCAGCCACGTATACCGGCGCTTTGGCCGCGCGCACGATCTGGACGTGCCCGCCGATGGCGATGCCGGCGACGGTCTTGGCTTCGCGCCCGAGCGCCGCGCCTGGCTGTGCGCGCCGGATGGCGGCCCGGATATCTGCGTCGTGTCCCGGCTGCGGTCCGACGCCTGGTTCCAGCTTCCCGCGATGGTGATGTCGGTCGTCGGCGCCCTGGCGCTTGCCTTTCTGGCCGGCCTTTGCGTCATGTGGCGCCTGCACGCGGGCAGCGCCCGGACCGAGCTGCGCAAGGCCATCCTGGCCGGCGACATCCAGGTCCACTACCAGCCGCTGCGCCAGCTCGCCACGCGGCAACTTGCCGGCTTCGAGGCGCTTGCCCGTTGGCGCGCCCGCGGCCGCGACGTCTCGCCGATCCTGTTCGTGCCGCTGGCCGAGGCGATGGGACTGGGCCGCGCGCTGTCGCGGCTGGTGACGTCACAGGCGCTGCGCGATCTGCACGAACGCCTTCGGAGCAACCCGGCACTCTACGTCAGCATCAATGTGTCGGCGGCCGACCTGAAGGACGCGGGCTACCGGAACTTCCTGATGGACGCGGTCAGCGAGCGCGGCCTGATGCCGGCCAATGTGGCGCTGGAGATTACCGAGGGCACGCCGTTGTCCGACGGCCATGTGCTGGCGATGGTCAAGGCATTGCGCGGCAAGGGCTTCAAGGTATTCATCGACGATTTCGGCACGGGTCATTCGAACCTGAACTACCTGGCCGAACTGCAGGCCGACGCGATCAAGCTGGACCGCAGCTTCACCAGCGCCATCGGCGAGGAGGAAGCGGGCACCCTGATCGTGGACCACGTGATTGCCATCTCGCGCGAGCTGGGCATCAACCTCATCATCGAGGGCATCGAAACCGAAGCGCAGGCCAGCTATCTGCTTGAACGCCAGCCCGCGGCGGTGGGCCAAGGCTGGCTGTTCGGCCGGCCGGTGCCCTTGAGCGACATCGTCGCCGAGTGACAGGCTGGCGGCCAGCTGTCGAATGTCTATTTTATATTGCGCACAGCCGACATAATCCGAAGCCCCGTCCTGGCGCGTCGCCGGCATTATCTTTACCGGACCAAATTATTAAAGGCCGGTTTTGCAGATAGAATGCCTGCGTTGTTTAACGGGTTAATTTGTTGTATCTGCCATGGGACTGGACCATACGCTTGTCGATAACCTGCTGCGCATCCTGCCGTATGTCGAGGATGAAGAGGCCGAAGCGATGGAGAGGGGCATGGGCATGGCGGAAATCCGCAACCGGCTCGCGACGCTGCTGAACCCCGCGCCGGGCGACAAGCAGATCCGCCGCACGCTGCTCAAGCTCGATTGCGTCGGCAGTGCGGGCGCCACCCGCGGCAAGCTCTGGTACCGCACCCTGCGGCGCACCGATTTCCACATCCAGAACATGAACGCCAACATGGCGATGGCCATGTGCGCGCTCAAGCAGGTGGCCGACCGCCATCTGCCGGCCGTCGTGCTGGACGACCTGGAAGCCACCTTCGACAGCGCGTGGCGATATCTGCAGACGCATCGCTCCCAGCCCGCGATCGGACCGGCGCATGATTGGGCGCGCAAGATCCTGCGTATCGACGGCACGCATCCCATCGTGCTGCCCACGGTGTCCGCCGAGGTCTACCGCCAGGTTAGCGGCGCGCTGTACTACAACCGCAAACTGTCTTTTCGCAACACGCCCTTTGGCGAGAAGACGCCAGCCGAGCGCCTTTACGTGATGACGCCGCTGGCGATGGTCGACCGCGCGGGCGTGCTGTACATGGTGGCGTGGGGGCCGAGCCAGCCGGGCAGGCGATTCCTGTTCCGCATGGACAGGCTGTCCGAGGTGCGGCTGCTGGACGAGCCGGCCGATCCGGACCCCACGTTCGACCTGCAGGACTTCGTGCGCCGCGAGGAAGCCTTGAACTTCGATCCGGGCGAGGAAACCCGGATCCGGCTGCACGCCGCCGAACCCATGATGGACGACGGCCGCCGGCGGCGTCATCCGCTGCGCGAGTTCTGGCTGTCGGGCGATCAGCAGATTGAAGAGGACGAGCACGGCTTCATGCTGACGGCCACCGTGCGCCCATCCGTCATGCTGTGGCAATTGCTGCACGGCCACGCGTCCTCGATCGAGGTGCTGGAACCCGAAGCCATTCGCAGCCGATTTGCCCACGAGGCGCGCGAACTGGCGCGCCGCTACCTCTAGCCCGCTTCGCATCATCCGGGCCAGGCGCGCGCCAGCAGCAGCGGCAGCACCTTTTCGGCCGGACCCCTGATGCTGTGGCTGGCCACGCGATCGAGCATCGTGGGGTTGGGATTGACCTGCACAAGCTGCGCGCCGTATCCCATCGCCTCGTAGCAGAGTTCGGCCGCCGCGGACGTCTGGCATGACGTGCCCGCGGTCAGGACCAGATCGGCGTTGGCCGCCAGTCCCTTGGCCACCCGCCACACGGCGGGCCCGGGGGCCTCGCCGTGCCACAACCGGCCCGGGCGCACCAGGCCGCCGCAGATGCGGCAGGCGGGCGCGGGGGGATACGGGCCATGCCGCGCGGGCGCATCCGGCGGCGCCGTCAGCGTGTGAGGCATGGCGCAGGCCGAACATCGCGGCTGGTCGAACCGGCCTTGCAGGTGCAGGATGCGCGGGCTGCCCGCGCGTTCGTGCAACGTGTCGCCGTTCTGCGTCACCACGAATGTGCCCGGCACGCGCTCGGCCAGCGCGGCAATCGCGCGGTGCGCCGCGTTGGGCGTGGCGGCGAGCGCCCGGCGCCGCCGTTCCTCGTGCCAGGCCCACACCAGCGCCGGATCCCTGCGGAATCCCTCGACGGTGGCGAGCGCCGCGGCGTCGTAGCGGGCCCACAGGCCGCGCATGCCATCCCGGCTTTGCGGCAGGCGGCTGGCGGGGTTCAGGCCCGATCCCGTCAGCACGACGACAAGGCGCGCGTCGCGCAGCAGTTGCACGAGGGAATCGGGAATATCGAGTGTGCGAAGTTTCATGCGAGCCGCCCGTCAAATACCGTGCGATCAAGGCTGAAGATAATCGTATCGAACAAACCAGGCATGTCGCTTCCATTCTCTGAAACACAACGGATTATGAGAGCGTATTTGGACAAAATGGGGTTGAATCAATCGGGACGGTATTTCAGCCGATTACTTGATTATCCGGCCGCATAATGGCCGCCGCTTCATTTGCTATTCTTGGCCTCCGCCATCGCACCGGCTCCTTCCCGCACCATGCAAAAAAACGGCGACCGCCTTTTGTTTTCCGCTTCCGACCTGGTGGCGTTCCTGGAATGCGAGCACCTCACCACGCTGGATCTGATCAATCTGGACGACCCGTTGCCGCAAGCAGAAGAGGACGAACAGCTCGAACTGATCCAGCAAAAAGGGTTGGACCACGAACGCGCGTATCTGGAACGCCTGCGCGCCAGCGGACGGCGGATCGTCGATGTGAGCGATGCGGGCGACGGACTGGCTGCGCGTCTGGCCCGCACGCGCGAGGCAATGGCGGAGGGCGCCGACGTCATCTACCAGGCGGCGTTTCGTCACGACCGGTATATCGGCCATGCCGATTTCTTGCTCAAGAGCGGGCGCCCGTCGCGGTTGGGCAGCTACAGCTACGAGGCCAGCGACACCAAGCTGGCACGTTCGGCGCGCGCCAAGTTCGCCATTCAGCTCTCGTTCTATTCGTGGCTGCTGGGCTTGGAGCAGGGCGCGGCGCCGCTGTACATGCACGTGGTGCTCGGCAGCGGCCGCGAGGTATCCCTGCGCGTGGCCGACTACGCGCATTATTTTCGCCAGGTCATGCGCCGATTCGAGGCGCACGTGGACAAGCGCGACGATGCGGCCACCTATCCCGACCCTTGCGAGAAATGCGCCCAGTGCCGTTGGGATTCGCTGTGCAAGGCGCGCCGCGCGCAAGACGATCATCTGTCGCTGGTCGCCAACATCACGCGGCAGCAGATCCGCAAGCTGAACGCCCAGGGCATCCGCACGCTGGCGCAACTGGGCACGCTGGCGCCGGACGCCGCCGTGGCGCGCATGGAGCCCGCCATCCTGCACAAGCTGCGGGCGCAGGCGGCGCTGCAGTTGCGCGCCCGGACCGACGGGGGGCGTCACTGGGACCGCATCGCCAAGGACCCGGACGACGCCGCGCCGCGCGGTTTCGAACGCATGCCGCAGCCGGACCGGGGGGACATGTTCTTCGACATGGAAGGCGATCCGCTTGAGGAAGGCGGGCTGGAATATCTGTTTGGGCTGTACGTCATCGACGACGGGCAGGAGCGCTTCGTTCCGTTCTGGGCGCACAACCGCAGCGAAGAAAAACAGGCGTTCGAAGCCTTCATCGACTTCGTGGTGGCGCGCCTGCACCGCCATCCCGAGGCGCACATCTACCACTACGCGCCCTACGAGGCGACGGCAATCAAGCGGCTGATGTCGGTTCACGCCACCCGCGAGGCCGAAGTCGACAACCTGCTGCGCATGAACAAGCTGGTGGACCTGTACCAGGTCGTGCGCGAAGGCGTGCGCGTGTCCGAGCCGGGCTATTCGATCAAGAACATCGAACACTTCTACCTGCCGCAGCGCGAGGGCGGCGTGACCAACGCCGGCGCCAGCATCGTCTATTACGAACGCTGGAAGCGCACGGGCGAGGCGCAATTGCTGCAGGACATTGCGGACTACAACCGCGACGATGTGCTGTCCACGTACAAGCTGCGCGACTGGCTGTGCGCGCTGCGTCCTGACGGCATGCCCTGGGCGAACCGCCGCGATGCGCAGGAAGCGATCGATGCCGCCCGGTTCCAGGTCGGCGAAAAGACTCAGGCCGAACTGCGGCTGGAGCCGTATCGCGCCGCGCTGCTCGGGCCCTTGCCGGCCGACGAAGCGGACTGGTCCGGCCGCGACAGCTACCGCGCGCTGGTCTACCAGTTGCTGGACTTTCACCGCCGCGAGCAGAAGCCCGAGTGGTGGGCGATGTTCGCGCGCATGCAGGCGACGGAGGCCGAGCTGGTGGAAGACAACGAATGCCTGGGCGGGCTGGTGCGCGACGACAGCGTGGCCCCCGAGCCCGTGGCGCAATCGCTGCGCTACACCTACCGCTTCCCGGCGCAGCAGACCAAGCTGCGCACCGGATCGGCCTGTACGGACGTGCGCGGCGGACCGGCCATCAGCCGGCTGACGGTCGACATGGGGGCCGGCGTGGCCACCTTCACCCTGTCGCGCAAGGCCACGCCCCCGCAGCGCCTGTCGCTCGGGCCGGGCAGGCCGGTCAGCATCGACGAACTGGCCAACGCCATGTTCCGCTACGGCGATGCGCTGCTGGCGTCGGCCGATGGCGCCAGCACGCCGTTCCGGGCGGTGGACGCGCTGCTGCGGCATGAACCGCCGCGCATCGCCGGCGTGGCGCCCGGCGCCCCGCTGGCCGATCCGGGCGCGAACCTGCTTGACCAGGTCGTGGACATCGTCGGCCGCATGGACGAGACCACACTGTTCCTGCAGGGGCCGCCGGGGGCGGGCAAGACCTATACCGGGTCGCGCGTGCTGGTGCACCTGCTGCGCCAGGGCAAGCGCATCGCCGTCACGTCCAACAGCCACCATGCCATCAACAACCTGCTCGCCGGCCTGGAAAAGGCGGCGCGCGAGGCGGGCTTGGCGTTCACGGGCGCGAAGAAGTCGGGCAAGGAAGGCGACGATTCCTGTTTCAACGGCGAATTCATCGAAGACGTCTTTGCCAACGACAAGATCGACCTGTCGCGCCATCAGCTGGTGGCAGGCACGGCGTGGCTCTTTAGCCGGGCCGATTTTCAGCAGCAGTTCGATTACCTGTTCGTGGACGAGGCGGGCCAGGTCAGTCTGGCGAACCTGGTGGCGCTGGGCCAATGCGCGCGCAACATCGTGCTGCTGGGCGACCAGATGCAGCTGGGCCAGCCGACCAAGGGCACGCATCCCGGCCGCTCGGGCGAATCCACGCTGGAATATCTGCTGAACGGCCATGCCACCATCGCGGCCGATCGCGGCATCTTCCTGGACACCTCGTACCGCATGCACCCGGCGATCTGCGGATTCATTTCGGACGCCATCTACGACGGCCGGCTGCGCGCCGCGGAATCGGCGGCCGGGCAGGGCTTGGTGCTGGGCGCGGACGCCGCGGACGCACTGGCCGCCAGCGGCATCCGGTACGTGCCCGTCGTGCACGAGGGCAATGCGCAGTCCAGCGACGAAGAAGCGCGCGAAGTCGCCGCGCTGTATGGCAGCCTGATGCGCCAGCGCTATCTGGACAAGACGGGCCGCGCGGTGCCCGTCACGCCCGACGACGTGCTGGTGGTGGCGCCGTACAACGTGCAGGTCAATACGTTGCGGCAGGCGCTGCCCGAGGGCGCGCGGGTGGGCACCGTGGACAAGTTCCAGGGCCAGGAGGCGCAGGTGGTGATCATTTCCATGGCCACCTCCAGCGGCGAGACCATGCCGCGCGACATGGAATTCCTGTTCAGCAGGAACCGCCTGAATGTGGCGGTATCGCGGGCCAAGTCGCTGGCGATCCTGGTCGCCAGCCCCGCCCTGCTGTCCGTGCGATGCCAGACGCCCGAGCAGATGGCGCTGGTCAACACGCTGTGCTGGGTCGCCGAGGCCGGTCGGCCGGCGTAACGCGCGGGTCCAAATGCCGGAGCTTGCCTGAGAAAGGCGGGCCCTGCCGGCAGGGCGAACCGCCCAGCCGGCAGGGCCCGAACAGCGCGCGACGTCAGCCCCGGCGGGGCGCTTCGACAGGCGGCGTGCCGTCGTGGAAAAGAGACTTGAGCTGCGTGCGCAGTTCAGGCGAGTCAGCGTGCTTGTGCACCGTGGTGGCGTGCTGCACCGCGGCTTCGAGCAGTTCCTCGTCCGAGTCCGCGGACAAGGCCACCGAGCAGTTCATCTCGCTCGGATACTCGCGGCAATCGATGTACTTGCGTGTCATGAGGCTCTCCTTCTCGCATGTCCCGCAAAGGGGTTGCGTGTTGGAACAGCAGACGCGCCAGGCGCACTGCGCCGGCGCGATGGCGCGTCGCATCGCGGCCGGTGTCTAGGAAGTATAGGTCTGTGCCGGGCCGGTGTGCGTGTCGCCGTGCGACACGGGACGGCCCAGCAGATATCCCTGAAAGTGCGAGCAGCCTTCCGCCGTCAGCCGTTGCAACTGCTCTGGTGTTTCCACACCCTCGGCCGTCGTGGGGATGTCCAGGCTGCGGCCGATGCCATTGATGGCGCGGATGATGGCCAGCGCCTCGCGGCTGGACTCGACGTCCTGCGTGAACGACTTGTCGATCTTGATCTTGTCGAACTCGAAGGTGCGCAGGTAGCCCAGCGACGAATAGCCGGTTCCGAAGTCGTCCAGCGCCACCTTGACGCCCAGCTCCTTCAGGCGGTGCAGCGTATCCAGGTTGCCGGAAGAATTGGTGAGCAGCACCGATTCGGTGATCTCCAGTTCCAGGCGGCGGGCGGGCAAGCCGGATTTGGCGAGCGCCGATTCCACCAGCGACACCAGCGCGCCGTTGGTGAACTGGCTGGCAGACAAATTGACCGCCACGGTTTCGTTGTCGTCCCAGCGCATGGCCTCCAGACACGCCTCGTGCAACGTGAACGCGCCCAATTCGTGGATGAGGCCGGTTTCTTCCGCGATGGGAATGAAGTCCTGCGGCATGATGAGGCCCTTTTTCGGGTGCTGCCAGCGCATCAGCGCCTCGCGGCCCACGATGCGCACGTGGCTCACGTCCATGATGGGCTGGTAATACAGCTGCAGCTGTTGCGAGATGATCGCCTGGCGCAGGTCCATCTCGACCTCGTGGCGCCGCAGCGCGGCCGCTTCCATTTCGGGCTCGAAGAACGCAAGGCAGTTGCGGCCATTGCGCTTGGCCTCGTACAGCGCCATGTCCGCGTAGCGCAGCAGGTGGTCGGCCGACAGCGACTGCGACTCCGAGATCGCGATGCCGATGCTCACGCTGACGGGGACCGTGTGGCCGGCGATCTCGAAGGGTTGGCGCACGGCCTCGATCAGGCGCTCGGCCAGCTTGCGCACGTCGTCCTGTTCCGCGATGTTGGGCAGCACGATGGCGAATTCGTCGCCGCCCAGGCGCGCCAGCGTGTCCTGTTCGCGCAGGTGCCGCGGCAGGCGCTTGGCGAGCAGGCGCAGCAGTTCGTCGCCGGATTGATGGCCCAGCGTGTCGTTCACGCTCTTGAAGTTGTCCAGGTCCAGGCACAGCACGGCGGTCGACCGGTCGCGGCTCGACCCCAGCGCGCTCAGCAGCCGGTCGCGGAACAGCCGGCGGTTGGGCATGCCCGTCAGCGTGTCGTGGTGCGCCATGTAGCGCACCTGCGCGTGAGCGGCGTTTTCGTCGGTGACGTCGTCCGCGATGAGCAGGACATAGCGGGAACGCGGGTCCGTGCTGTGAAAGGCCAGGGTCTTGGTGTGCAGGGTGCGCGGCCCGCGCGCCGTGGCCAGTTCCTCTTCCTCTTCGCGCATGGCGCCGTCCGAGCGCAGCGCGTCGTTGGTCAGGCGGTCGAAGAACGCGCATACCAGCTCGGGCAGGCACTGCTTCGCGGTCTTGCCTTGCAGGCCGCCCGGGCTGCCGCCAAACGTCTCTTCGGCCTGCCGGTTCGCCAGCAGGAACTGGCGCGACACCGCATCCAGCACCAGCACGCAGGAGGGGATGTGCGACACCACCGCCTGCAGGAAGGTCGACATGGACGTGAGCTCGCTGTTGTAGTGCTCGGCCAGCTGCTTGGCTTTGAGCAGCTGCTGTTCGCGTTCGCGCCGCTCGGTGTTGTCGCGCGTGACCTTGGCAAAGCCGATCAGCGTGCCCGTATCGTCATGGATGGCGTCGATGACGACGTGCGCCCAGAACAGCGTGCCGTCCTTGCGCACGCGCCAGCCCTCGGCTTCGAACTTGCCGGATTCCCGCGCGGTGGCCAGGCCGCGCTGCGGCACGCCACGCGCCCGGTCTTCCTCGGTATAGAAGCAAGAGAAATGCCGGCCGACGATTTCGTCGGCGGTGTAGCCCTTGGCGCGTTGCGCGCCGGCGTTCCAGTTGGCGACCGTGCCATCCGGGTTGAGCATGTAGATGGCGTAGTCGACGACGCCTTGCACCAGATGGCGGTACATGACGTCGGAATTGGCGAAGTTCATGGGATGCGGCGGGCTTTGCGCACACGGGCCGCGTTGCGGCAACGCGCGTGGGCGGATCTGCCCTGAAAGAATGGGAGTGGTGACTAGATTTACGTCGTGAGGGCGTCAGTATTAACCGCGCTGTCACCAAAAAGAACAATCTATCGAATCTTGGCGCTCAATCTCATTTCATTGCATCGCCGCGCGATCAGAATTTGACGCGTTGCTTGAGCGCCTGCGCGATCATCGGGACGTCGATGTCCTTGCCCGGGTGCTTCAGGCAGAAGTCGTGCAGCACCGCGATGTAGGCATTGCCCAGCAGCTTGGTGATGGCGCCGGCCGTGGTGGCCGCGATGGTGCCGCCCACCGCGCTGCCTGCGCCCGGGATGAACTTCAGCATGCCCGACACCACCGAGCGCCCGATGAGCGTGGCGGCCGACGCGCCCAGCGTGGACGTGACCAGCGTGGTGATCGCGGTGGTGTTCAGTTCCATGCCGAAGGTGATGCCGATCTTGGCGATCATGCCCACCTGGATGGGCACCAGCGCAAAGGCGTCCGAGAACGGAATGGGCGCGGCGGCGGCCGATGCGGCCAGGCCTGCGGCCACGTTCACCTCGATCTCAGCCCGCTTTTTTTTTACTTCCAGGGCCTTCTTGTTGCGCGTGGATAGCGCGTTGGCATAGGCGCGCTGCTGGGCCTCGGGCACGTGCTCGGCCGTCACCTCGATCAGCCGGTCCAGCCCCATGGGTGGCAATTCGGCGTCCAGTTCCTCGATCCATTCGGGCAGCGCGCGCACCGCCACAACCTGCCGGGCGCGCGGCAGCAGCTTGCGGGC
Organism: Achromobacter sp. JD417; assembly: GCF_041879325.1. Lineage (NCBI taxonomy): Bacteria > Pseudomonadati > Pseudomonadota > Betaproteobacteria > Burkholderiales > Alcaligenaceae > Achromobacter > Achromobacter sp. JD417. The sequence goes on from NZ_CP087159.1 coordinate 351,569, forward strand.
CTCGTCCAGGAAGGGACTGTTCTTGCGCGCCTTGGTCAGCACGGCAACGACAGGGATGCCGGCCTTGTCCAGCATGTCGCACAGTTCGATTTCCGCGTCCTCGACGCGGTGGCTGCTGTCCTGGATGCAGAGCCAGGCCACATGCAGGTGCCGGTCCTGGTCGTCCGACGCCGATCGCTCTTCGATCAGTTCGGCAAGCTGTTCGCGCGAGCGCGCGTAGTCGGCGACTTCCAGCCCGCGGGTATCGATGATGGTGAGCGGATGCCCCGGCCGGGTGAATTCCTGCGTGGTCTGGGTGACCGGCTTGCCCGCGCCCGTCCTGGCCAGATCGCCGCGGAACACGGCGTTGATCAGTGTGCTCTTGCCGACGCCCGTCTTGCCGGCGACCAGGATGTTGACGCGCCCGGCGCCGCGCGTGGCGGTGCTGATCGCATCGGCGATGGCGTCTTGCAGGTCGGGGTGGTCGGGGCGGATGGCGCTCATCTAAGGGGGCGTGGCGGGCAAGGGAAGATGCCGGAACGATATCAGAGGATGACTTCTTTGGCGCAAAACGTAATCGGGTGAAAACGCCTCGCCCGTCTGGGGGACACCGTTGGCAGGACGCCGCGCGACGTGCGGGCCAGCGTGTCCTCACGTACGGACGGGTGGTTTTCCATATGATGAAAGACAGGAATCGGCCCGCGAAGGACCGGGCAAATTCGGGGGCGGATTGTTCGTCTCTTCAAAGGGTTACATCTCACATAATCCCCTCGCGATTTCGGGCGATGCGCTTCGTAGAATCAGGCCGTTGTCAGGCTACGCCGCGGTACCCGCGCAATCCACATGCCCCGTCTTGCGCTCGTTCCCCGCTTGCTGCGCTCTCGTCCCCTCACCAAGGGTCTGCGCTACCTGTATCGCGTCACGCGGTCCAAGGCGCATCGCCACAACGAGACGCTTTGGCCGTTCGTCACGGTGCGGCGCGATGGCCCCGACCGTCTGACCGGCTGCGACCTGCACGGGGTGCGCGGGCCGGCAACCGTTTCACTGGAACAATTGCCACGTGGCCTCGGCGGCGATGCCCATCTGATTCTCAGCGGCCCGTCGGTCGCGCAGATCGATTACGCGCAATGCCGCATGCGCACGGTGATGGGCGTGAACGGCTCGATCGCGCTGCGCAACAGGCATCCGGCGCTGCGCTTTCATTACTACGCCATGCTGGACGCCGGATTCGTCAAGAAGCGCCGCGACCTCGTGGCGCAGGTGCTGGACCAGGATCTGGTGCTTTTCGTGACGCCGGAGGTGTACCGCTGGATCGCATTGCTGTTCGACCATCGGGCCGTTCGCTGCCGCATCGCGCTTTTCGAGGAAGTGCATCAGCGCGCCCAGCAGCCGCGCGCAGCGCCGCAGGCGCTGCAGGCGCAGTTGGCCGGCGACCCGGAACTGGTGCTGTTCGATGCGCATCATCCGATGCACGCCCATGGCTTCAGCCTGAACGCGGCACGCGGCCTGTTCGGCGGCGGCACGGTGGCCTACACGTCCCTGCAATTGCTGGCGTGGCTGGGCGCCCGGACGGTGTTTCTGCATGGGCTGGACCTGACGGCCACCGCAGGCCCGCGCTTCTACGAACAAGCCGGCGCGCAACTGCCCACCGCGCTGGACCGCCAGTTTGCCGGCCACATCGAGCCGGCGTTCCGGCAGGCCGGCAAGCTGCTGCGCGCGCGCGGCATCCAGGTCTACAACCTGTCGCTGCTCAGCCGGCTGGGCGACGACATCTTTGAAAAGCGGCATTGGAGCTGTCTGCTCGACCCCGCCACGCAACCGCCGACGAGACCCGAATCATGAAGATCCTCTACACCAATTTCCACCAGGGCGATGGCGGCGGGCACACGACCTACGTCATGTCGCTGGCGCGCATCCTGTGCCAGAAATCGCAAGTCATGGTCGGTGCGCCGCGCAAGAGCCGCCTGCTGGCCGAGGCCGAGGCCCTGCCGGGCCTGCGCACCATCGATCTCGAATTCAAGGGCACGCTGGCCGAACAGCTGTCCGCGCTGCGCCGCCTGCGCAGCCTGGTGCGCCAGGAACAGTTCGACGTCATCCACGTCAATGGCTCGGCCGATCACCGCTTGTGCATGCTGGCGACGTTGGGGATGGGAAAAAAGCGCCCCTTCATCGTCTACACGCAGCACACGGACCGCAGCGCCAGCAGCCTGGGCGTGCGCCTGCGCGCCAAGTGGGCCACCAATCGCGTCATCTGCGTGTGCAGCCACACGTTCCGGCGCATGAAGCAGTCGGTGTTTCGCGATGAAGACCTGCGCGTGGTGCATAACGGGGTGGACACCGCGAAGTACCGCCCCGCCTGCCGCACCGAAAAGGCCGAGGCGCGCGCGCGCTTCCTGCCGCCCGCGCTGCGCAATCGGCTGGTCCTCGGCAGCAATGCCGGCACCGCGGACTATAAAGGCTGGATCGACATGGTGGCTGCCGTGTCCTTGCTGCCCGCCGCGCAGCGCGAGCAGGTCGCCATCCTGATCGCCGGCGCGATGCCGGGCGACGACCTGCTCGGCCAGGTGGCCGCGCTGGGCATGCAGGATCAGGTGGTCTTCACCGGGCTGCTCGACAATGTGGAGCCGGTGCTGGCGGCGCTGGACGTGGGCTTTGTGCTGTCGTCCCGGCTGGAGACGATTTCGTTTGCCTGCCGCGAGATGATGGCCGCAGGCAAGCCGGTCATCGTGACCCGCGTGGGCGGCCTGCCGGAGAACGTGACCGAGGGCCGCAACGGCTGGGTGGTGCCGCCCGGGTCCCCGGAGTCGGTGGCCCGGACGCTGTCGGACATCATGGCCAACCGCGGCGTGCTGCACGCCATGGGCGTGGATGCGCGCAGCACGGCGCTCAAGGAGTTCTCGCTGGCGACCTTCGTCGGCAATACCGAACGCGTCTACCGCGAGAACGCCTACGTCAGTAGTGGATCACCGTCCGGATCGACTTTCCTTCGTGCATCAGATCGAACGCTTCGTTGATCCGGTCCAGGGGCAGCGTGTGGGTGACGAACGGGTCGAGATCGATCTTGCCGCTCATGGCGTCTTCCACCATGCCGGGCAGTTGCGTGCGGCCCTTGACGCCGCCGAACGCTGAACCGCGCCACACGCGGCCCGTCACCAGCTGGAAGGGGCGGGTGCTGATTTCCTGGCCCGCGCCCGCCACGCCAATGATGATGCTTTCGCCCCAGCCCTTGTGGCAGCATTCCAGCGCGGCGCGCATCACGTGCACGTTGCCGATGCACTCGAACGAGAAGTCCACGCCGCCGTCGGTCAGTTCGACGATGACTTCCTGGATGGGCTTGTCGTAGTCCTTGGGGTTGATGCAGTCGGTGGCGCCCATGGCGCTGGCCAGCACGAACTTGTTCGGGTTGGTGTCCACCGCGATGATGCGGCCGGCCTTGGCCTGGACCGCGCCCTGGATGACCGCCAGGCCGATGCCGCCCAGTCCGAACACGGCGACCGTGTCGCCTTCCTTGACCTTGGCGGTGTTGTGCACCGCACCGATGCCGGTCGTCACGCCGCAGCCCAGCAGGCAGACCTTTTCATGCGGCGCGGCCGGGTTGATCTTGGCCAGCGAGATCTCATTGACGACGGTGTATTCGCTGAACGTCGAGCAGCCCATGTAGTGATAAAGCGGCTTGCCTTCGTAGCTGAAGCGCGAGGTGCCGTCCGGCATGACGCCCTTGCCCTGCGTGGCGCGCACCTTCTGGCACAGGTTGGTCTTGCCCGACAGGCAGAATTTGCATTCGCGGCATTCGGCCGTGTAGAGCGGAATGACGTGGTCGCCGGGTTTCAGCGAGGTCACGCCTTCGCCCACTTCCACCACCACGCCCGCGCCTTCATGGCCCAGCACGGCGGGGAACAGGCCTTCGGGATCGTCGCCGCTCAGCGTGAAGGCGTCGGTATGGCAGACGCCGGTGTGCGTGATCTGGACCAGCACCTCGCCGCGCTGCGGGGGCGCGACATCGATCTCAACGATTTCCAGCGGCTTGCCGGGGCCGAATGCGACTGCTGCGCGTGATTTCATAACGATGCTCCACGTAGAGGGGGTTATTTCAGATAGGAACGGACGATGCGCATAAGGTCATCGATCTGCGATTCGGTCTCGGGCCTGGGGTCCGTTGGACTTCCCTGAGCAGACTGCAGGAACGTTTCCCGCAGATGACTCTCCAGCACTTCGGCCATCAGGCCGTTCGTGGCGCCGCGCAGCGCCGCCAACTGCTGCAGCAGCGCGCCGCATTCCGTGCCTTCGTTCACCGCGCGTTCCAATGCTAACGCCTGGCCCTGGATGCGGCGCAGGCGGGTGACAACGCGTTTCTTTTCTTCTGGGGAGTGCGGCACGGCAAGCTCCGATGCGATACAGGGGGGGAGTATACGGATTCCGGCGGGGCGCGTCCAGGCCCGCGCAGCCGCGCGGGCAGGCGGCGGGGCGTGCGACCTATAATTTCGCGTGATTCATTTCGCGTGTTTGATTTCGCCTTGTTCCACCGGACCCTACAGGACTTATCCGTAGCCATGAATTTCCCTGATGTGCGGCTGTACCGGGCCGAGGACCATCCCCGCATGCCGTGGCGCAATGGCGGGGGCACGACCCAGGAGGTCGCGTGCAACCCCGGGGGCCATACGGCGTCGTTCGACTGGCGGCTGTCGCTGGCCGACGTGGCGCAGGACGGCGGCTTTTCCGCCTTTGGCGGTTTCCAGCGCATCCTCACCGTACTGGAAGGGCGCGGCATCGAACTGACGGTGGACGGCAATCGCCAGGCGCCGCTGGGCCCGCGCACGGCGTATGCGTTTTCGGGCGATGCGCAGGTGGACTGCCGCCTGCTGGACGGCCCGATCCGCGACTTCAACCTGATCTATGCGCCCGACCGGTGGCACGCCCGCCTGCAATGGGTGCGGGGCGCGGATCCCTGGGTGTTTCACAGCAGCGCGCGCAGCGTGCTGATCCTGAATGCCGGCGGCGTCCTGGCGGTTGAACTGGACGGCGCGCAGCATCGGATGGCATCGCGCTATGACTGCCTGCACGTCGAAGGGCAGGAGGGGCTGGCACGGTATTGCCTGACCGCGCAGGCGGACCTTGACGCCTGCGTGATCGAACTGTCGCCGCGCGCGGGCGGACGTTGAGGCTTTCCGCGCGGGCCTCGCGAGGCCCCGCCCGCAGCAGGCGCCGTCTCCCTGCGATGTGAGGGATCAGGGCCTGCCGGCGGTCAGGCGGGACACTACGCCGGCAACAGCGCCGGCTGGGCGTAGGAATGGGCAGGGGCTTGGACGGCGCCCTGTCCCTGCGGGGGCAGGCGGAATGTGCTGACCGCCGCCTGCAACCGCTGCGCCTGCGTCTCCAGCGACGAGGCCGCCGCCGCGGCTTCTTCGACCAACGCGGCGTTCTGCTGCGTCACCTGGTCCATCTGCGTGACGGCGGTATTGACCTGGTCGATGCCCGTCACCTGCTCGTTGGATGCGGTAGCGATGTCGTTCACCAGCATCGTCAGCTGTTCGATGGTCTCCAGGATTTCCGTCATCGTCAGGCCCGCCGCCTCGACCTGCGCCGAGCCGGCCTGCACGGTCGCGCCCGAGGCGTCCAGCAGTTGCTTGATCTCCTTGGCAGCGCCGGCGCTGCGCTGCGCCAGCGACCGGACCTCGGCAGCCACCACGGCAAAGCCCTTGCCTTCCTCGCCGGCGCGCGCCGCTTCCACCGCCGCGTTCAGGGCCAGGATGTTGGTCTGGAACGCAATGCCGTCGATCACGCCGACGATGTCCTCGATGCGGCTCGAATCCTGCGCGATCTTGCGCATCGTGCTGACCGCGGCCTGCACGGCGTCGCCGCCGCGCTGCACCACGTCTGAGGCGGTGGCGGCCATCTCGTTGGCCATGCGGGCATTTTCGGCATTGCTGGTCACGGTGGACAGCAACTGCTCCATGCTGGCCGCGGTTTCCTCCAGCGACGCCGCCTGCTGCTCGGTGCGGCTGGACAGGTCCTGGTTGCCGGCCGCGATTTCGCTGGAGCCCGTGTTGATCTCGACCACGCCATCGCGCACGGCATGCACGGTGCGCACCAGGCTGGCCTGCATGTCCTGAAGGAAAGGAATGATCTGGCCCACGCAGTTCTTGCCGAACGACGGAATCGGCGTGGTCAGGTCGCCGCCTGCGATGCGCTGGAAATGACCCTTGAGCGAATCCAGCGGACGCTTCACGAAATGCACGACATAGCGGTCGCCCAGGATCAGCAGCAGCAGACAGATGCCAAGGACCACGCCCATGCCGGTGTAGGCCTGACGGCGGTTGGCGTCGGCGTCCGCCCACAACTGGACTTCGCGGGCCTTGGCGTAGGCCTCGTAATCCTCCATGCCCTTGCCGAAACTGCGGCTGGCGGTGACGACCGGTCCGGCCGCCTGCGCGCGCGCCTTGTCCACGGCCCCGGCATCCAGATGCTGGCGTTGCACGTCAATGCCGTTGACCAGGGCGTCAAAGCCCGAGCGCATCGCGTCCAGCAGCGCCGTGGGCGCGTCCCGGCGGGCCAGTTCAATGAACTGCGCCTGATGCTTTTTCGCTTCGGTCAGCGCCGTGTCGATGCTGCGGCCTTCCGCGGCCGCCAGGTCCTTCTGGCCGCCGGCAACGTACTCCAGCTGGCGCGACAGCCGCAGCCGGGCGCGCATGATCTGGTCGTTGACGCGGGAAAGCGCGGATACCTCATTCAGAAGATCGTTGCTGGCTGCAAGCGCTTCGCCGGCGCTGCGCAGCCCATGGACGCTGATGGCCGACAGGCCGGCGATGAAAAGGCTGATCATGAGCAAGGTGCCCAGGATCATGCGGCGGATGGTGATGTCTTTCAGAAACTGTGTCATGCGCGTCGTCCCAAAGGTGCAGCAAGCCTGCTTAAGGACAACGACGTGGCCTGGGCCTTATTTAGCCGGATGTTGCACATCTTACGAATATGTCGGCGCGATGGGCGAATATAACGACACGAACGGCAACAGTGTTGCGGTTGGAAGCAGGCGCGGCCCAGGCCGGCCTGCGTGGCTTCGTCAGCGCGAAGCGGGCGTCTGCGCGGGTTCGCTTGCGTCGAACCGCAGCCGGGCAAAGCTGGCGATGCAGGCGAGCCCGGCGCACAGGGCGCCCAGCCACAGCGCCGCGATGGCGCCGTGCGTGGTGGACACGTTGAAACACGCGGCCACCATCGCCGCGCCGGATGCCTGGCCCAGCAGGCGCACGGTTCCGATCATGCCGCTGGCGCCGCCGGCGCGCGACGCGGGTGCGGAGGTCATGATGGCCCGCAGGTTGGGCGACTGGAAAAAGCCAAAGCCCGCGCCGCAGATTGCCATGCGCCACGAGATGTCCAGCACGGACGGGTTGGCCGGCATCAGCGCCAGCAACGCCATGCCCAGCGCCAGCATCGCCAGTCCCACGCCACCCAGCATGCCGGCCGGGTAGCTATCCGAAAGCCGGCCCGCGATGGGCGCCATGAAAGCCACCACGACCGGCCACGGCGTGATCAGAAAGCCGGTCTGGACCTGGCTGTAGCCCAGCACCGTCTGGAACAGGAACGGCAACGACACGAAGGCCAGCGCCTGCGCGGCAAATGCGCACACGGCCGTGGCGGCGGACAGGGCAAAAAGGGGACGGCGCAGCAGGTCCACGGCCAGGATGGGCGCGGGATGGCCGGCCTGACGCCGCATCAGCAGCCACAGGCTGGCCGCCGCCACGGCGCCTTCCAACGCCACGCGCGGCCACGGCGCGCCGTGGGCAAGTTCGTTCGTCGCCAGGACAAGCAGGCCCAGCGTCAGGGCGCACAGCACCGCGGCCATGCCATCGAACCCGTGATCGGATCGCGTGGTGTCCGGCAGCCCGCGCAGGGCCAGCGCACCGGCCAGGATGCCGATGGGGAAATTGACCAGGAACAGCCAGTGCCACGAGCCGAGCAACAGGATGGCCGACGCCACGGTCGGTCCGCCCGCAAACGACAGGCCGACGACCATGGCGTTCAGGCCCAGCCCGCGGCCCAGCATGTGCGAGGGGTAGATAAAGCGCAGCAGCGCGCCGTTCACGCTCATCACCCCGGCCGCGCCCAGGCCTTGCAGGATGCGGGTGGCCACCAGCACGGGCAGCGATGGCGCTAGGCCGCTTGCCAAAGAGGCCAGCGTGAAGACCGCGAGGCCGACGATGTAGACGCGCCGGTGCCCCAGGATCTCGCCCAGCGCGGCCGCCGGCAGCAGGCCCGCCACCATCGCAAGCTGGTAGCCGCTGATGACCCAGATGGAACCCGCCTCGCTGGCCTGCAGGTCTCGCGCGATGGTGGGCAAGGCGGTATTGGCGATGGCCGTGTCCAGACTGGCCATGCAGACCGCCAGCATGACGGCCACGAGGGCGCCCAGGCGTTCGGCGGCGGGCAGGCCGACGCCGGCCGGATAGACGGTGCTGCGGGAGAACGAGAGCATGGATGGGCTGCGCTGCGAGGGCGTCCGGGCGGAGCGCCTGGAGTCGTAGGGACAGATTCTAATGCGCTGTTTGAATTCGACGGATCTTCAGCCGGCGCGACGATCACGGCTGGGCCGCAGCGTACGACGTCGGGAATGCCACGCGCGGCGGATTAATCATCCAGAGCATGACGATTATCCAATCGGATAATCGGCGGGCAATTGTCACTTGATGAAACGCCACGGGAAATTCAAATACAACAATATGTACGCCTATTTTCGCCGTGCGTTCAAAGGTAGAGTCAAATATTGCGCTGCGATATTAACGATCGATTCGTTAATAATCGTAAGAAATGCCCCCTGAATACGAAACCATTTAGTTCCGCGTTCCAATATTTGGACGTACGATTATCCGCAGCAGGATTGATGGTGCAACCGTATACCGTGGAGGCATTTTTCATGAAACGCTCGACCTTGCGCGCAGCGACATTGTGTCTGTGTATAGGTGGCGCGGCGCCCGGCATGGCGCTCGCTCAGACCGCCACCGCCAATTTCAACGTCACGCTCACCATTACCGCAAACTGCGTCATTTCCGCGACCGATCTGAATTTCGGCAGCCAGGGCGTGCTAAATACTGCGGTTACCGGCAACACCAATCTCTCCGTTACGTGCAGCAATACCACGCCGTATACCGTCGGCCTTAATGCCGGCACGGGGACGGGGTCCACGGAAGCGCAGCGGTTTCTGAGCGGCACCGGCGCCAATACCGCCACCGTGGCTTATCAGCTCTACAAGCCGGGCAGCACGACGGTGGTGTGGGGCGATGCCGATGTAGCGGCCCGCGTGGGCGGCACCGGGACCGGCGCGGCGACGCCCATCCAGGTCAACGGGGTCGTGCCCGCGCAGACCACGCCGGCGCCCGGCACCTACTCTTCCACAGTCACCGCGACGGTCTACTTCTAAGGGAGCCGCCCGATGCGGAAGTTCTTTCGGGCGGTTCTTGCCGCCTGTCTGGCGGCCTGTCTGACTGGCTGGGGCGGTGCGGCGGGGGCGGCTGCCCTGCAGATTTCCCCGGTGCTTGTCGAGCTTGCGCCCACGCAGGGCGCGGGCGGCATCATGTTGCGCAATCCCGGCGCCACGCCGATCTACGGGCAGGTGCGTATCTACGGCTGGGAGCAGGCCGATGGCGACGACGTGCTGTCGCCCACGTCCGACATTCAGGCCAGTCCGCCGATCATCCAGGTGCCGCCGGGCGGCGAGCAACTGGTGCGGCTGGTGCGGGTGTCCAAGGATGCGCCGGCGCGGCAGCAGGGTTTTCGCCTCATCATTGACGAGATTCCCGACCCGTCCTCGGCCGCGGTGAATGGCGTGGTGCTGCGGCTGCGCTATTCGGTGCCGGTGTTCGTGGCGGGCACGACGCCGTCGCCCGAACCGGAGCTGGCGTGGCGGGTGGAACGTGCGGGCGGCGAATGGGTGGTGCGGCTGTCCAACAGCGGTAGCCGCTATGCCCAGGTGGCCGAGCTGCAGATCCTGAACCGGGCGGGCAAACCCGTGGCGCAGCTGGAGGGACTGCTGGGCTACGCGCTGGCCAATCGCGCGCGCCAATGGAACCTCCCGGCCAGGCAGGGCGCCGACGGACCCGTCAAGATCCGGGCGCTCGTCAACGGCGACATGGTCACCTTCAACCCGCACTGAAAGCGTGACCGCGTTCCGGCCCGCCGCACGGCCTGCCGGCAACCACGGAAGGGCAGTCTATGGCATTGCGCGCTACCCGTCACCGCGGGCAACGCGCCTTGGGTTTCGCGCTCTTGCTGCTGGGTGCGCCGGCCCTGGCGGCGGATACGCCCGATCAACTGGTTTCGTTCGGCAGCATGGCCGAGCGCGACGTGTACCTGGAGGTCAGCATCAACGGCGTCAATACATCCCAGCTGCTGCGTTTTCACGACGCGCACGGGCGGCTGTCCGTCAGCGGCGCCGCGCTGCGCTCGCTTGGCGTGGACCTGTCCGCGATCGGCATGCCGGACACGCGCCAGGTCAGCCTGGATGCCGTGGCGGGGTTGCGCTACGTGTACAACCCGGCGGCGCAGTCGGTGGACCTGGTGCTGCCCGATACCCTGCGCGTGCCTTACGAGGTGAATACGCGCGGCCTGCCGGCGACCCCGCTGGCGACGGCCGGGCGCGGACTGGTGGTGAACTACGACGCCTATTCGCAGACCGACTACGACTACCGGCTCTCGCTGTACACCGAGCAACGCTACTTCGATGCGAACGGCGTCTTCAGCAATTCGGGCACGGCCTACCTGGGCGGGCGCGGCGACGAGTATGTGCGCTACGACACGTTCTGGACGCGCTCGGACCAGGAAACGCTGCGTACGCTGCGCCTGGGCGACACGATCACCTCGTCGCTGAACTGGTCGCGGTCGGTGCGGGTGGCCGGCGTTCAATGGGGCCGCAATTTCGCGCTGCGCCCGGACCTGGTCACCTTTCCGGTGTCGTCGCTGAGCGCCTCGTCGGTCGTGCCGTCATCGGTGTCGTTGTTCGTCAATGGCGTGCAGCAGTACTCGGGCAACGTGCCGCCCGGGCCGTTCGTGGTCAACCAGATACCGGGCATCACCGGCGCGGGCCAGGCCACGCTGATCACGCGCGACGCGCTGGGCCGCACCGTCAGCACCTCGGTGCCGTTGTATATCGATCCGCGCATGCTGGCCGCGGGGCTGTCCAGCTGGTCGGTCGAGGCGGGCTTCGTGCGCCGCCAGTTCAGCGTGCGCTCGTTCGATTACGACAGCAAGCCCGTGCTGACCGCGTCGGGCCGTTACGGCTACAGCAACGACCTGACGCTGGAGGCGCACACCGAGGTCGGCCCGGGGTTGTACAACGCGGGCGCCGGCGCGATGGCGAAGCTGGGACAACTGGGCGTCGTGAGCGGCTCGCTGTCGGGCAGCGCGGGCGACTTCAGCGGCGGTCAGGTGAGTCTGGGCTATCAGTATGTGCGGCCGGAATTCAGCGTAGACACGCAGGCCACGCGCCTCGTCGGCAATTACGGCGACCTGGGATCGCGAGAGGACGCGCCGGTGCCTCGCCAGACCGAACGCGTGACGGTGTCGATGCCGCTGGGCCGATCGCAAAGCGTGGCGCTCAGCTATATCGGCTACCGCATGCCGGACGTGCCGATGGCCAAGCTGGGCTCGGCCTCGTACACCGCCAACCTGAATAGCCGCGTGGTCCTGACGCTGAGCGCGTACAAGGATTTTTCCCAATCGAATTCGGAAGGCGTGTTCCTGGGCCTGTCGCTGATGCTGGGCGAGCGCACGCAGGCAGGCGTGTCGGTCGGACGGCAGGGCGGCCAGGACACCTACAGCGTCAACGCCCAAAGCAGCGTGCCCTATGAAGGCGGCTGGGGCTGGGCGGTGCAGAACGGCCGTAGCGGCGGCATGCAGCTCAACCAGGGCCAGATCCAGTACTTGGGCCAGTACGGGCTGGTGAGCGGGCTGGTGCAGGACTACGGCGGCAGGACGCAGGCGTCCGCGCAGGCCTCGGGTTCGCTGGTGCTGATGGACGGCGCCGTGATCCCATCGCGCCGCATCAACGACAGCTTCGCGCTGGTCTCCACCGACGGCACGCCGGACGTCGCGGTGCTGCACGAAAACCGCAAGCTGGGCCGCACCAATGGCAGCGGGCACCTGCTGGTGCCGGACCTGAACGCGTACCAGACCAATCGCATTTCCATCGACCCCGAGGACCTGCCCGTCGATGTGCGGCTGGATTCGACGCGCGCCGTCGTCGTGCCGCAATCCGGCGCGGGCGTGCTGACCACCTTCAAGGTCGAGAAGTACGAGGCGGCTTCGGTGATCCTGACGCTGCCGGACGGGGCGTTCGTGCCGGTGGGGGCGGAGGTCGCCCACGTCGAGAGCGGCAAGCGTTCGGTGGTGGGCTACGACGGCCTGACCTTCGTGGAGGACGTGGCGGCCACGAACCGGGTGCGCGTGCGGGGCGGCGGCGTATCGTGCGAAGCCGAGTTCGATTACACGCATGCCGACGACGACCCGCTGCCCACGCTGGGACCCGTCGTGTGCACGCCCTTGGCGCGAGGCCAGCCATGAAGATCTCCCTGCTGCTTGCGGCCGCCGGGCTGTGCATGGGATACGCGGGCGCCGCGCAGGCAAACACCTGCGCGCTGTCGGCGGGCACGACGGCGACCCTGGACTTCGGCATCGTCAACCCGCTCCTGCCGACCGACACGGTGGCGGACGGACAGATCGCCGTGACCTGCAATTTTTCATTGCTCGCGATTGGCGCGCGGTTGTGCTTCAGCCTGGGCGTGGGCAACACCAGCCCGTCCGTGGCGGCACGCGCCCTGGGCGCGGGCACGAACCGGATGAACTACAACCTGTACACCGATGCGGCGCGCACGCAGGTGTGGGGCGCGGCGACAGCCGGGCAGCCGACATCGCAGACGATTACCGGTCCGGTGCTGGGCGGCGGCAGCGTGTCCACCACGTTCCGGTTTTACGGCAAGCTGCCGGGCGGGCAGTCCGCGGTGCCGACAGTCGGAAACGCCAATACGCAGTACAGCGAGACGTACACCACGACTGGCCGCCTGGATGTGCTCTTCGGCCTGCTTTCCGGCCTGTCGAACTGTCCGCTGGCGGCGCCCACTCAGCGCATCACGATTCCGCTGGTGGTCCGGTCGACCGTGCAGAAGAACTGCACGATCAACGCGACGGACATGGCGTTCCCCGCGCGGGGTGTCCTGAATGCGGCGGTCACGGCCAACAGCCAGATCACCGTCCGGTGCACCAACGCCAACGCGTTCTCCGTGGCCTTGAACGGCGGCTCCGTCGGCGGCAACGTGCTGGCCCGCAAGATGAAGCACACGAGCGCTGCCGACACCGTCAACTACCAGCTTTACCAGGACGCGGCCTACGCAACGGTGTGGGGCGATGCCTCGGGCGGCGCGCCGCGGGCGGGCGTCGGCACGGGCGCCAACCAGACCTTCACGGTGTACGGCCGCGTGCCCGCGCAGGCAACGCCGCGCCCGGGCACCTACCGTGACGTCATCACCGCCACGGTCACGTTCTGACCGGGTCTCGTTAGACCGGGTCGCGTCAGGATTCCACCGGCGCCGGGCGCGGCTTGACCGGCCAGAACAGCGCCGCGGGCCGCCGCAGGATGCGGCGTCGCACGCCGGCCGTGAGGGAGGTGCGATCGTCGCGGCGCATGTCGCGCGAGGCCATCGCCACGTTGAAGGCCAGCGCAAAGCTGACGATGACGTTCAGGGCGCCGGTCGCCACCGTGCCGGCCACGGCCATCCAGAACACCTGCGTGTGCACCACATCCCAGCCCAGCGTGGCGAGCGCGGCGGCGATCTGGCCGGCGCTGAGCGACACGTGGCGCACCTCCAGTGTCGATCCCAGCGCACTGACGAAGACTGGCAGCAGGCCCAGCATCAGCCCCAGCGAGACGTTGGCGGCGATCAGGGACACGTTGCGCTGCCAGAAGCCGGCCCAGCGCACCGCGCCCCGCGCGCCAAGCAACTGCCGGGTGCGACGGCCATACGCCATCACGTCGTGCACGCGGTGCAGCGCAAACCAGTTGTCGGCCCAGCCGGCGATCAGGCTGGACAGCCAGATCAGCGCGCCGGTCACCGCGGCGTAAAGCGGCGTCGGTCCCCAGAACGACAGTGACTGCAGCGTGTCTTGCGCCTTGTCGGCGTCGATGAGCGGCTGTTCCAGCATCCGCATGGCCAGCCATTGGATTGCCCAGGCCAGCGGAAACACCACGGCCAGGTTGCCCGCAATCGCGGCCGCGTTCGAACGCACCATCGCCAGCGTGTCGTCGACGAAGGCGTCGCGGCCGTCAGGCGTGTAGGCCGCGTCCAGCCGGCGGGCCAGCGCCGGTCCCGTCATGGCCGGCTGTTTGGTCGCCAGCGTGAAATGCGCGAACTGGATCACCAGAAAGCTGCCCGCGTAGTTCAACGCGTTCAACAGGCCTTCCAGCCACTTCTCCAGATGCGCCGACGTGATGATGAACTTGACGTAGACGGTGAACGCGACGACAAAGCCGCCGCCCATGGAGGCCTTGAGCATATCCATGTATTCCAGCGTGTCGCGGGCGATGTAGTGTTCGCCGGTTTCCGCGCTGCGGTCCATCACTCGGCGCGCCAGCTGGGCGAGCGATGAGGCCGCCAGATGACGGATGCTGCTGCGCGCCAGCGTGCAACGGATCAGTTCGGCCATCAGGTGCACGTAGCGATGGCGCTGCGTGGGATCGATCCAGACGCTCAGCAGCAGCTCGATGCGCGCCAGGCGCAGCTTCATGCACTCGATCTGGTAGACCACGTCCACCGCCACGCCGTTGCGCTTGAGTTCTTCGTAGACCGCATCTCCGGCCGCGCGGCATTCGTCCAGCAACGCGCGCAGCACATTAAGGCGCCGGCCCACGGCCTCGCGCGGCGTGTCCGGCGTGCTGGCAAAGAGATCGGCGGCCGCATCGGACAGCGCGAAGAACGGGGTGTCTTCCACGCGGCCCGGCAGGCGCGAGCGGATGTCCTGGCTGAGACCGGCCGCGCGGACCTGGCTGATGAGCACCTGCATGCTGCTGGTCAGTGCATGCGCCAGGCGCCGGGCAAGCGCGTCGGGCGTGGGGGCGGCGGACGCGTCCGAGTCGTGCGCAGCGACGCCTTCGTCCCGGTGCATCAGCGCGCGCACGCGGGCCAGTGTCGCGTCGTCCAGCGACTCGATCCATTGCGCGTCGCCGGCGCGGCGAAACAACAGGGTGAACAACCCGTCCATGTCGCCGCGGTTGGCGGGCGGGGGCAGCATCCAATCGACGATGCGGCGCCACAATTCGCCCCAGAAGCCGGGCTGCGATGCGACGCCGGTGTCGCACAGCAGTGTGGTGGGATCGTTGTCCACCAGCACGGAACGCAACGTGGCTGCCGTGCGCGCGGCCACGGCGGGATTGTTTTCCAGCACCTGCAACAGGTAGCGCAGCCGCGCGTGGCGCGGATCCCCCCCATCCTGCCGCGACGGTGCGCCGCCCGGCCGGTTCAGCCAGCGGCCCAGGTCGATGAGCCACAGATTGCGTTCGGCCAGCGGCGACTGCGGATCGGCATTGGCCAGGATGACGTCGAGCTGCGCCCCGCCCCGGGAAGCCCGCCAATTGCGCCACAAAGAAGTCAGCATGATCGAGCCTCGCGCGTCATCGTGAATGGGGGTCGCGGCGCAACGAGAATCCTTGCGCCGCATTCATGGCCAGGTAGCTGACGTTGCGCGACACCGTCGGGGGCTTGTCGCCCGCGTGCAAGGCGCGCACCTCGTCCAGCACCATCTTGTCGGCCAGTGTCATGCGGTCGATCATCCGCAGGTACTGCATCCAGCTTTCCACCAGGAAGACCTCGCGCCAGACGCCCTCACGCTCCAGGTCGCGAAACAGCTGCCATTGCTGCGCGCCATTGCGCAGCCGCAACAGGCGCAGCGGCTGGGCGGCATGCAGCAGCGGCGCCAGCTTGTCCGCGTTGATCAGGTATTCCACCGCGACGAGCACCGCGCCGCGCTGCGTGTTGAAGCCGGCGGCGGCCATGGCCGGTTCCGCGTCGTCGGCGCGGGTCAGCGACCGGGCATCCACCTGTTCGGGCAGGCGCGACCGGTACAGCAAGGCCACGGTGACGCCGAGCACGATGCCGGCGGTGGACAGCGCGCCCGACACGCCCATCGTGCCCGCGAAGTGGCCCCACATGAACGATCCCGCCGCCAGACCGCCAAATATCGCGGTCTGGTACAGCGCCAGCGCGCGCGCCTTGACCCAGTCGGGCACCAGGAGTTGCACGGTCGTGTTGTAGGTGGCCAGCACGCCGATCCAGCAGCCGCCCGACAGCAGCAGCGCGGGAAACGCGACCCACAAGGTGTCGGTCAGGCCCAGCGCCAGCAGGCAGGCGGCAAGCAGGGCCGCGGCCACGCTGATCAGGCCGCTGGATCCCCAGGCGGCGCGGGCCCGGCGCACCACCACGCTGCCCAGGATGGCGCCCACGCCCAGCGCGCCGAGCATGTAGCCATACAGCAGCGCGCTGCCGCTTTCATGTTCGTGCGCCAAGAGGGGCAGCAGCGCCCAGAGCGCGCTGGCCGACAGGCCAAAGGCGAACGAGCGCAGCATCACCACGCGCGTCACCGTCGAATGCTGCGTGTAGCGCACCGCCGCCACCACGCCTTCGAACAGCCCCTCGGGCGGCAGGCGCCGCACGGGCAGGTCGCGCTTCCAGCGCCAGATCGCCCAGATCAGGCTGCCGTAGCAAAAGCAGTTCAAGAGAAAGACCCAGGATGCGCCCATTGCGCCCAGCAGCAGGCCGCCGATGGCGGGGCCCACCGCCCGCGCCACGTTGAAGTTCACGCTGTTCAGCAGCACGGCGCTGCCGACGTGCTCGCGCGGCACCTGTTCGCCCACGGCCGCCTGCCAGGCCGGCGTGACGATGGCGCTGCCGATGGCAATGCAGAACACCGACGCGATCAGCGTGATCGGGTGCAGCAGCCCCGCAAAGGCCAGGATGGTGATGAAGACGCCGCCCGCCAGCTCCAGCAGCATGCCGGCAAGCATGACCTTGCGGCGGTCGTGGTTGTCGGCCAGCACCCCCGTCAGGATCGACAGCGCGACCAGCGGGAAGGCGGCCGCCACCTGGATCATGGCGACCATCAGCGGGCTGCTCTGCTCCGTCGTGATCACCCATGCGGCCGCGACGGATTGCGCCCAGGTGCCCAGGTTGGCAAACAGATTGGCGATCCAGATGACGCGAAAGGCCGGAAAGGCGAAAGGGGAAAGCGTGCTGACCTGCAGGACAGGCGCGGGCGCGGCCGGAGGGGCCGCTGGCAGGTCGGTCGACGCCGAAACGGGCTGCAGCATGGGAGCGTGGCCGGACGCGAGGATCGCGCCCGTTCTGGGCTGGGTCAGGGTCGCTCAATGGTACGCCCAAGCCATGCGTCGGGGGAGGCGGCAGGCCCGTTTCCGGTAACCTCCCGGCTGCCCCTGTTTCACTATTTACGTTTGCTGATTCAATGACCCTGACTTTCAACGGGCGCGCGTTCGCCGCCCTGCTTGCCGTGACCGCCGTGCTGGCGCTGATCGCCACCTTGGGCGCGCCTTATCCCTTCCTGCGGGGGTTCGTGGGCGACGTGGTGGCGGTGGGCTGGGCCTACCTGCTGTACCGCAGCTTTATCCGCGCGGGCGTGCTGCCGCTGGCCCTGGCGGCGCTGTTCACCGGGTATGCGGTGGAGTTCGCGCAATACCTGGGCCGCCAATTCGGATGGCGCATCGAGCAGCCGGTGCTGCGCGTCGTGTTCGGCAGCGTGCCGGATTGGTGGGACGTGCTGGCCTATACCGTGGGCTTTGTCGTGGTGCTGGCGCTTGCCGGCGGCCTTGCGCGACGGCAGCGGCGCGCCGCGCTGCAAAATGCCCGGATGCAGGCCAGCCTGCGCGCAAGACGCTGAACGGGGCGGGGCCGGCTGGATGCCGGCCCCACGGGCACGACCTGATTCTTAACCGGCTTGGCAGACCGTGTCGTCGCGTTGCGCGCGCACGGCGGGCGCGGCTGCGCGCAGCGGTTGCAGGCGGGCTGTGCGGAACGGCGCCAGCAACTCCGACCAGGAAGAAGGAAATAGCGGCGTCGCGTGGCGCACGGCATCGCGGCGGGCGTAATGGGTGAGCAGCTGCTGGCCGATCGGGGCGTCTCCCAGAGGGTGCGGGGTGTTCATGGTATTTCCGTATTGCGTTGAAATTGTATTCATTGTACGTGGTTCGTGCCTTGGGGTCCAGCCGGCCTGGGACGGCACAAGTGCTTGATATGTCTGAAACTGTCCCTGATTAACGGGTTGACTTCGGGATTGCCCTAGCAGCCCAAAAGAGTAGACGATATACAATGTTCATCATGCCCGGGCTTCGACAGGCCTGGAATTTCTCCCACTGGACCTGGAGCGAGTCATGGCAGAACTGATGAACCGAGATGAATTCCGCACGGCGCTGGAAAACGCAATCAAGGGCAAGAGCGCAAACGCGTCGCCCTTTTCGATCGCCTGGGCCGAAGGCAAGCTGAGCCGCGAGCACCTTTCGCGCTGGGCCGAAAACCACTATCACTACGTCGGCCCGTTCGCCGATTACCTGGGCTACCTGTACGCCCGCACGCCGGATACCTACACCGAGGCCAAGGATTTCCTCTTGGCCAACATGTATGAAGAGGAAATCGGCGGCGACCGCCATACCGACCTGCTGATCCGCTTTGCCGAAGCCTGCGGCACCACGCGCGAACGGGTCACCAATCCGGACAACATGTCGCCCACGACCCGCGCGCTGCAGAGCTGGTGTTATGCCGTGGCCATGCGCGAGGATCCGATCGTGGCGGTGGCCGGCCTGGTGGTGGGACTGGAATCGCAGGTGCCGTCCATCTACCGCAAGCAGACGCCGACCCTGCGCGAGAAGTACGGCTTCACGGACGAGGAAGTCGAGTTCTTCGACCTGCACATCGTCTCCGACGAAATCCACGGCGAACGCGGCTACCAGATCGTGCTGGAGCACGCCAACACGGTGGACCTGCAACAGCGCTGCCTGAAGATCTGCGAGATCGGGGCGCAGATGCGGTTGCTCTACACCACGGCGCTCTATACCGATTACGTGCAGGACGAGATCAAGCTGCCCGAACTGGGCCTTGCCGCCTGATCTTGCACTTGCCCGCCCGGCACGCCCGGGCGGGTGCCGCACCGCAGAACCTGGACGAAGACCTCATGCCTACCGTTGTGTTTCATAAAGGCGGCCAGACCTACACCGATGTGGTGAAGGACAACACCAACCTGGTGGTGCGGGCCGGCATCAAGCAGTTTCCGTTTCCGCATCTGCGCTACGAATGCGGCATGGGCAAGTGCGCCAAGTGCGCCTGCCGCATCATCGCCGGGGCCGAGCATCTGCCGCCGGTGAACTGGAAGGAAAAGAAGCAGCTGGGCGAACGCGTCGAGCAAGGCTACCGGCTGGCGTGCCAGCTCTGGCTGAACAGCGACATCGAGTTGACCCAGGACGTGGAGGCATGATGGCGCAGGATTCGACCTATGTGATCCTGACCTCCAAGCCCGGCATCTTCCGCACCGAGGCGGGCGAGGGCGCGGACATCATCGAGACCTATGACTACGTGTTCTACGGACGCGCGCTGGCCGTGTTCAGCATCGCCCGCCTGGACCGCGAGATCAAGCTGGTCGTCACCGAGGAAACGCCGCCCTACGTGGTCAACCACGTGCCGTCCAAATTTCTGGAGAAGTTCTCGTCGGTGGACGCGGCCCGCAAGGAGCTCGCGCACCTGACGCGTTTTGGCAGCATGGCGTCGACGCTGACGCTGCGGTCCGGCGTGCGCGCCACGGAGCACTGACGACATGGTTCAGATCACGTTCATATCCAACGGCGGCAAGGTCGCCACCGCGCCGGAGAACAGCAACCTTCTGCGCGTGTCGCTCAAGGAAAAGGGCGGCATCCCGTTCAAGTGCGGGGGCGGCCTGTGCGGCACCTGCAAGTGCCGGATCGAGGAAGGGCTGGAAAACACCGACGCCATCAAGCCCAAGGAGCGCAAGCACCTGCGGCCCGAGGACTTCGAGGCCGGCTACCGCATGGCCTGCCAGACCTTCGTGAATGGCGACGTCAAGGTGTCGTGGGTGGTGCAGAACGGCAAGGGCATCGTGGTGG
Organism: Achromobacter sp. JD417; assembly: GCF_041879325.1. Lineage (NCBI taxonomy): Bacteria > Pseudomonadati > Pseudomonadota > Betaproteobacteria > Burkholderiales > Alcaligenaceae > Achromobacter > Achromobacter sp. JD417. Next base: position 371,700 of record NZ_CP087159.1, read on the forward strand.
ACGCGGCGTCCGGCCCGGTAGAAGCGTCCCCGGCATGAATGAGGCCGGCGCCTGAGTGCGCCGGCGCCCGGCAATCAGGCCACGGAGGCCTGCTGCGGCGGCTGCTGGGCCTCGGCGTAGGCCTTGGCGGCATTGTGCACATGCTGGCTGGCCAAGAGCGCTGCAAGATCGCCATTGCCGGCGATGACGGCGTTCAGGATCTGCGAATGGTCGTCCCAGTTCTGTTTGGCCCGGCGCATGTTGCTGGGCGCGAACAGCAGCGCGGTGCGGTCGCGCAGAGAACGCATCAGGTCGGTCAGCACCACATTGCCGCCGATCGTGGCCAGCATTTCATGAAACTGCGAGTTCAGCGCCAGGAACTTGTCCAGCTTCTCTTCGCGCGCGGCCTCGGTGCCCTCGCGCAGGAAGGCCTGCAGGCGCTCGACCGTTTTCTCGTCGCGGCGCTGCGCGGCCAGCTTGGCGTTCAAGCCTTCCAGTGTGGCGCGCACTTCCACCATGTCGTAGGCCACGGCGTCCGACAGCACCGACACGGACGCGCCGCGGCGCGGCTCGATCGTGACCAGGCCTTCGGCGGCGAGCGCGCGCAGCGCCTCGCGCACCGGGATGCGGGACACGCCCATTTCCTCGGACAGGCGGCCTTCGACCAGGCGGTCGCCGGGGGTGAATTCGCCGCTCAGGATGCGTTCGCGCAGCTTGTCGCGGATGACGGCAAACAACTGCGGATGCTGCTCGCCGATCTTCAGCGGGGAGGAGTGCTGCGTCTCTGCGGCTTGCGGACTGACGGGGGAGGTTGTCATGGCGAGCAGGTTTGGCGTAATGGATACAGTCTCCATTGTATTACCGGGTGTCGCTGGCCGTCGCCGGTGGCGTGCCGCATCAATGCACCCAGAATGTCTTGACCAGCACCCCCACCGCGCCCATGACGCAGGCCGCGAGCAGCACGCCACGGACGGCGCGCGGTGGCAGCAGGGTGCGCAGCCGGTTGGAGACCGCAAAACCGGCCAGCAGAAATGGCGCCAGGCTAAGGGCAAGGCCCGCGTGATAACCCGTGTAGCGCTTGGCCAGCGCCAGCATGGCCAGCGAAAAAATGGATCCCAGAAAAAGCACCATTCCCAGCGTGGCGCGCAGCCGGGGCGGGGCGGCATGCTGCAGCACGATAGCAATGGGCGGCGCGCCCACCGAAGTCATCGTGCCCATGATGCCGGAGGCGACGCCCGCGCCCGACACCCGTCCGGGCGTCGCGGAAAACCGCAAGCCCGCCACGCTCAGCCCCACGGCGGCCAGGATCATGCAGGCAAAGAGCACGCCCAGCGCCTGCGGGGCGAAGCGCGCCATGGCATAGATGGCGATCAAGGTGCCGACGGCCCGCCCCGCCAATGCATACGAGACGGCGGGCCAATCGATGGCGGCGCGCTCGCGCAGGGCGGTCAACAGCGAGATGAAGCCGCCCAGCGTCAAAAGCGGTCCGGGTGCGAGCTGCGGAAAGAACATCGCCGCAACGGGCGCGGCGAACATCGCAAATCCCACCCCGCCCACGCCCTGCGCCACGGCGGCGCCAAACACCACGGCAGCCATGGCGGCGTAATGCCACGCATCCGGGAACGACAGGGAAGACAGCATGCGTCGGACTTTGTAATTTATGTATACGATAGTCTATCTAGGAAATCGCGCGCTGCCAGACAAATCCAGAAAATTAAGGGTAATCCCTTGATTTTTCGTCCAAAAGGTGTCCGAAAACGGCACTATCGCTTTCCCTAGGCGGTGCATATTTCGATTGGTATGGCTTCGAACGAAATATAGTATACCGAGTGTGGCGACCCAACAGCCACGCATACAAGGGGAATAGCGCATGCAATCCGACGTCGTGCTCACTGCGGCTCATTGGATTTACCTGATCAGCGTGGCCGCCATCATCCTGACGATGATCCTGCGCGCCAATGTCGTGGTGCCATCGGTAATTGGCACGTTTCTGGTGGTGCTGGCGATCACGGGCAATCCGATCAGCGCGCTGATCGGCATCTTTTCGGCCAGCTTTGTCGCCGCCAAGGAGCTCTTCAACATCTTTCTGGTCATCACGTTCATGACGGCGCTGCTCAACGCGCTCAAGACGCTTCAGGCGGACGTGCGCATGGTGCAGCCGTTCCGGCGGGTCATGCGGGGCGGGCATTCGTCCTTCGTGATCATCGCCCTCTGTACCTACGTGATCTCGCTGTTCTTCTGGCCCACGCCCGCCGTGCCGCTGGTGTCCGCCATCCTGCTGCCCGCGGCCATCGCCGCCGGGTTGCCGCCGCTGGCCGGCGCCATGGCCATCGCCATCGCGGGCCAGGGCATGGCCCTGTCCTCCGATTACGTGATCGGCGTGGCGCCCAGCATCAGCGCCAAGGCGGCGGGGGCGGCCGTCAGCGCGGCGGTGGTGGCAGACCGCGCGCTCGTGCTGTCGCTGATCACCGGCGGGATCGCGCTGGTGGCGGCCTATCTGCTGGTTCGCCGCCAGATCGTGCCGGCCGATCCGGCCCTGTTGTCGGCCTGGCAGGCCCGCGCGCAGGACGGCAGCCTGGCGAAGATCGAACAGGCCGGCTCGTTCGACAAGGCGGAACTCGCGCGCGGCACGATGGGCGCCGATCCGGCCTTGCCCAGCGGCCCGGTGCTGAGCGAAGAAGAGCGCCGCCGCGTGCGCTGGTCCAAGGTGTTCGCCGTGGTGACGCCGCTGGCGTTCCTGGCCGTGATCGGGGTCATGGTGCTGCCGCGTCTCTTTCCGTCGCTGCCCGCCCTGCGCGGCGGCGATGCGGCGGCGCTGGTGGGCGGCGTGGCGTTCGTGGTCATGATGCTGGTGACCCTGGCGGCCGAGGGCCCGCGCAAGATGCTGGACGTCTGCCCCGAGCACGTGACCGACGGCTTCGTGTTCGCCTTCAAGGCAATGGGCTCGGTCCTGCCGATTGCCGGCTTCTTCTTCGTGGGCGCCCACGAGACGGCCGCCCAGATCCTGGGCGTGCCGCCGGCGCAGGCCCCCGGTCTGCTGTTCGAAGTCATTTCGGCGGCCCAGCACCTGATCCCCGAGAACCACTTCCTGGTCGCCTTCGGCGTGCTCCTGGTCGGCATGATCACCGGCATCGACGGCTCCGGCTTTGCCGGGCTGCCGCTCACCGGCACGCTGTCCGGCGCGCTGGGCCCGGTGGTGGGCGTGGACCCCGCCACGTTGGCGGCGGTGGGGCAGATGGGCGCGGTGTGGACGGGCGGGGGCACGCTGATTGCCTGGTCGTCGTTGATCGCCGTGGCGGGGTTTGCGCGGGTCAACGTGCTGTCGCTGGTTCGCGCGCTGTTGCTGCCGGTGCTGCTTGCGCTGTTCGTTTCGACCACCTGCGCGGTGCTGATCTGGCGTTGATATTCAACGCACGCATGGGAAAAGGCTCCCGCGAGGGAGCCTTTTTGCTGCCGGATCGGGTGGGGTTTCCACTGATCGTCGCGTAGTGATTAAAGTATACAATGTTCTGAACTTAGCCCGACCGCCTCACGCCCGGCCACGCCGGACCCAACTCAAGGAAGCGCTCCCGTGGACGATCTCTCGCAGCAAGCCTTTTTGAACTACATCGGCGGCCAGTGGACGCCCAGCGTCACGGGCAAGACCGCGCCCAACCGCAATCCGGCCGACACCGACGACGTCGTGGGCCACTTTCAGGTGTCCGGCGCCGACGACGCCAAGCAGGCCGTGCAGGCCGCCGAGGCCGCCTTCGCCGCGTGGCGCGACACGCCGATCTCCAAGCGCGCGGCCATCCTGTTCCGGGCGGCGCAGCATCTGGAAGACAACGCCGATTCCATTGCGCGCGAACTGACCCGCGAAGAGGGCAAGGGCGTGAACCTGGCCAAGGACGAGGTGCTGCGCTCGGCGCAGACGATCCGCTTCTACGCCGTCGAGGGCCAGTCCTTCACGGGCGAGACCTTCGTCAACGACGACCCGGACATGATCGTCTACAGCCAGCGCGAGCCGCTGGGCGTGGTGACCGTGATCTCGCCGTGGAATTTCCCCATCTCGATCCCGGCGCGCAAGATTGCGCCCGCGCTCATCATGGGCAACACGGTGGTGTTCAAACCGTCTTCCGACGCGCCGATGTCGGGCTACCGTCTGACCGAAGCGTTCGTGCGCGCCGGGCTGCCGGCCGGGGTGCTGAACTTCCTGACCGGCCCGGCGGGCGCGGTGGGCGAAGCCATCACGGGGGCGCCCCAGGTGCGCGCCATTTCCTTCACCGGCTCGACAGCCGCCGGCGAGCAGATTCACCGCACCGCGGGGCTGACCACCCGCACGCAGATGGAACTGGGCGGCAAGAATCCGTTGATCGTGCTGGCCGACGCCGACCTGGACCGGACGGTGGACCTGGCGGTCAAGGGCGGCTTCTCGCTGAGCGGCCAGGCCTGCACGGGCACCAGCCGTGTGCTGGTCGATCGCAAGGTCAGCCAGGCCTACACGGAAAAGCTGCTGGCCAAGATCCGCACGCTGACCATCGGCAACGGTCTGGAAGGCAACTTCGACCTGGGCCCGCTGGCCACCGCGCGGCAGCTGGACAACGTGCTGGGCTACATCGAACTGGGCAAGGAGGAGGCCACACACCTGCATGGCGGCGACCGCCTGACCGGTCCCGGCTTTGACCGCGGGTACTACGTGACGCCCGCGCTCTTTGCCGGCGTGACTCAGCAGATGCGCATCGCCCGCGAGGAAATCTTCGGGCCCGTGATCGCGCTGATCGAGGTCGACGGCTATGAAGACGCCATCGCCCAGGCCAACGACACGGAATATGGCCTGTCGGCCGCCATCGCAACCACCGACGCGCGCTACGCGCACCGCTTTGCGCGCGACATCCAGGCGGGCACCGTCAAGATCAACCGCACCACCACCGGCAACCTGATCAACGCGCCGTTCGGCGGCCTGAAGCATTCCAGCACGTCCACGTTCCGCGAATCGGGCCGCGTGGGCCTGGAGTTCTACACCCAGATCAAGACCGTCTACCGCGCCGGCTGACGGCCCATCCCCCAACCGAGGTTTTGCACATGAAACAGATCTATCGCCTGGAACTCGAAGAAGCGCGCGTCATGGTGCGCGCCGCCATCGCCAAGTCGCAGGAAATCGGCGTCCTGGAATCGATCTGCATCGTGGACGATGGCGGCTATCCGATCGCGCTGGAGCGCATGGACGGCGCGCGCATCACCGGTCCGCAGATCGCCTGGAACAAGGCCTTCACCGCCGCCGGCCACAAGCGTTCGACCCACCTGTTCAACACCCCGCCGAATGGTCCGGCGCTGCCCGGCAACGAAGCCTTCGGCATCCAGTGGAGCTTTGACGGCAAGTTTGCGGTGTTCGTCGGCGGTTTTCCCATCGTCGTGAACGGCGAGGTGATCGGCGGCGTGGGCCTGAGCGGCGGCAACGGCGAGCAGGACACCAAAGCCGGCCTGGCGGCACTGGCCGCGCTGGGCGAACTGCTGGAGCCGCGCGGCATGAAGGTGCTGGTCGAAGCGGACATCAAGAAATAGGCGAGGGCGCCATGGCATACCGCGTGCACATTCTGGAAACCGAGACCGCCTTCGAGGTCGAAGAAGGCGAAACCGTGCTGCAGGCCGCGGAGCGGTCATCGGTGAAGCTGCCGCACGAATGCACGTTCGGCGGCTGCGGCACCTGCCGCATCAAGCTGGAATCGGGCGCGGTGCGCTACGACGAATTCCCCATGGCGCTGACCCCCGAAGAGGCCGAACAAGGCTACGCACTGGCGTGCCAGGCGCTTCCGGCCGGCGACCTGCGCATCAGCGTCGCCAGCAGCCGGCAGGCATTTCCCGATCCCCGCCGCATCTGCGCCACGATCCACCGCATCCATCGCTTCTGCGACGACGTCTTCCACCTGACGCTGGCGCTGCCAGAGGCGCTGGATTACGTGCCCGGCCAGTACATGAACGTGGTGCTGCCCGACGGCGAGACGCGCAGTTTCTCCATGGCCTCGGCGCCTGCGGGCAATCTGGTCGACTTTCACGTGCGGCGCATTCCCGGCGGCCGCTACACGGACCAGTGGCTGGGGCAGGCGGCGGCGGGCGCGCCCGTGGAGATCGAGGCGCCGCTGGGCGTCTTCAGCTATCACGAGGAAGATTGGCGCCCGCTCATCATGATGGCCACGGGGACCGGCATTGCGCCGATCAAGGCAATCCTCGAATCGCTGCTGGACAACGAGGACTGCCCGCCCGTGACGCTGTATTGGGGCATGCGCACCGAAGCCGACCTGTACCTGCGCGACGAGATCGAAAGCTGGGCGTCCCGCCTGTACGAATTCAACTTCGTGCCCGTGCTGTCGCGCGCGGGGGCCGATTGGCAGGGGCGCCGCGGCTATGTGCAGGAGGCGGTCCTGGCCGACCACGCCGACCTGTCCGAGCATGCCTTCTACCTGTGCGGCGCGCCCGAAATGATCCGACAGGCCAAAAGCCTGCTGGCCGAACGGGGCGCCAGCCTGGATCATCTGTACGCCGACAGCTTCACCTTCCAGCACGCGTTGGCCGCCGTCTGAGCGCCGGGCTAGCGATACACCAGCACCGGCAGCCGCGTGCGCGCCAGCACGCGCTGTGTCTCGCTGCCCAGCAGAAAGCCCGTCATCCCGTGCCGCCCGTGCGAGCCCATCACAATCAGGTCGCACCCGGTCTTCTGCGCGGTCTCGACAATGGCCTCGTGCGGATGGTCGTTCACCATGACGATCGCTTCGCAAGGCACGAGCGCGTGCCGCGCCTCGGTCTCCAGTCCGTCCAGATACGCCTGCGCATTCCGGCGCGCCTGGTCGGTGTGGTGTCCTTCGGTTGTGCCCAGCATCTCGGCCTGATAGACCAGCAGATGGTCTTCCGGAATGGCGCGCAGCAGGGTGATGGTGGCGCCCATTTCCTTGGCGAAAACGAGCGCGCGCTTGAATGCCGACTCGGACAGCAGCGAACCGTCCACGGCGATGAGCAAGTGCCTGTACATGTTGCCTCTCCTTTAGGAAAAGGAATGTCCAGCAACGGCGAATCCAGTATAGGCCCCTGGGCGAACGCAAACCAGCGTGCAAAAGGACGAGCCGCTTGCGCCGGTGTCGGGCATCCGCTGATACGGCGCGGGAAGATGAACGGTGTCTGACACCCTCTGGGATCGCTCAGGCTGGCACCGGTGTCTGACACCCTCTGAGACGCCGCCGCAAGCTGACGGCCATCTCCCCAGGGTGTCAGACACCTTCTCGCCCCGCGGCCCACGCTTCCAAACGGCTGGCGTTAGGCATATATTGACCGGGCGATATCCGGCGGTTCCCTCCTGGCTTGTGGCGTCTTGCTGTGTGCGGAGAACGGAAATGCGGCGACTGCGAAAGTGGTTCATCGGCCTGATGTGCCTGGGGCTGTCCCTCTGTTTTCCCGCCTTGGCGCAAACCAAGCTCAGCAACGCGCAGCTCGATCAGCTCATGGCGCCCGTCGCGCTTTACCCGGATGCGCTGCTGTCGCAAATCCTAATGGGGTCCACGTACCCGGACGACATCGCGGCCGCCGCCAAATGGTCGGCCGCGCACACCGATCAGTCCGGCGACGACGCCGTGCGCGCCGTGGACGCCGAGACCTGGGATCCCAGCGTCAAGTCGCTGGTCGCCTTTCCCTCGGTCATGGACATGATGGGCCGCGAGCCCGGCTGGGTGAAGTCCGTGGGCGACGCTTTCCTGGCGCAACCCGAGGCCGTGATGGACGCCGTCCAGCGGCTGCGCACGCAGGCGCAAAAGGCAGGCAATCTGAAAAGCACGCCGCAGCAGACGGTCAAGACCACCACCGCCAACGAGAAGACTGTGGTGCTGATCGAACCGGCCGATCCGCAGGTGGTCTATGTGCCCAGTTACAACCCCACGGTGGTCTACGGCACGTGGGCTTATCCGTCATACCCCCCTTATTACTATCCGCCGCCGCCCGGCTCGGTGTTCGGGAGCGCGCTTGTGGCGGGCATTGGCTTCGGCGTGGGCGTGGCGGCGATCAATTCGTTGTGGGGCGAGGCCAACTGGGGGCACGGCGACGTCGATATCGACGTGGACCGCTACAACAACATCAACGTCAACAATCGCATCGACCGCAACAACGTGAACAGCAACCGGGCCACCTGGCAGCACAACGCCGCCAACCGGGGCAACGCGCCGTATGCAGACCCGGCCAGCCGGCAGCGGTTTGACAGCCAGCGGCAGGCGGGGCTGCAGAGCCGGGCCCAGTCGGGCGGCGCAGGGGCCCGGACGACGGGCACGGCGCCCGCCGCGGGGTCTCGCGACGCCGCGCGGCAGCGGGCGGCGCAGTCCTTCGAAGGCCGCACCGGACAGCCCATTGCGGGGCATGCCGGGGCGGATGGTTCGCGCGGCCAGGGCGCGGCGCGGGGCGACGGCGCGGCGGGCCGGGAGCAGGGATCGCAAGCGGGGCAAGGTGCGCGCGATCGCAGCTCCAGCGTGTCGACCCAGAACCGTCCGCAGGATCGCAGTTCCAACGTGTCGACCCAGAGCCGCCCGCAAGACCGAGGCGCCAGCGTATCGACGGGCAGCGTCTCCACGCAGGACCGCCAGGCGGCGGCACAGCGCCAGCGCGCCGACGAAGCGGCCGCGCGCGACCGGGCGCGGGCATCGAACAGCCAGAACGCCCTCTCCGGGGCGGGCGACGGCGACCGCATGCGGCAGCAGAACCAGCGCGGCGAGATGAGCCGCGGCGGCGGCGGACAACGCAGCACCGGCGCCAGCGCACCTCACCGCAGCGGTGGCGCAGGCGCCCCGCGTGGCGGCGGGGGCGGCCGTGGCGGTGGCGGCGGCCGGAGATAAGCATCATGGACAAGGGACTACCTATGACGATCGCCCGTTTGCGCGCGCTGTGTCTTGCCTTGGCCCTCGCGCTCGGCGCATCGGCGCCCGCCCTGTCGCAGGCCGTGTATCCCAGCGCCCAGGCCGCCGCGCAGGCGTTCACCGATTCGCTGGCCCTGAACGACGTCGATGCCCTGAGAAAAGTGCTGGGCCCGAACCACCGGCAGCTAGTGCCGGGCGGCGTCGACCAGGAGAACATCTATCGCTACCTGGCGGCATGGGCGCGTAAGCACGACATCGTTGCCGACGGCGGCCGGGCGTGGGTGACGGTGGGCGAGTCGGGCTGGACGCTGCCGGTGCCGCTGGTGCGCGCCGGCCAGGGATGGCGCTTCGACCCGGTGGCGGGCAAGGCGGAAATCCAGCGCCGCGCCATCGACCGCAACGAGCTGACCGCCATCGAAACCCTGCAGGAACTGCAGGCCGCGCAGACGCGCTACGCCCAAGGAGTGGGGCAGGGCCGGTATGCCATGCGGCTGGTCAGCCGCGCCGGCGAGCGCGACGGTCTTTACTGGCCGGACGTGCCGGGCGCGCCCCAGCAGGCGTTCGGACCGGACGCGCTGGCGATGGGCCCCGACGTGCCCGTGGACGACGCCTATTTCGGCTATCGCTACAAGGTGCTGCCGGGCGGGCCGGACAACGCGTATCGCATCGTCGCGTGGCCCGCGCGGTACGGGCAGACCGGGATCGGCACGTTCGTCGTCGGCCCGGAAGGCGGCGTCCTGGAAAGCGATCTGGGGCCGTCGTCGGCGGCGCGCGCGGCGGCCTTGCGGGAGGCCGATATCCGCACCGGAAACTGGGTCGACGCGAGCGGCCAGGCCACGCCCGTCAAATAGGTTTTTCGGGGCCATATGACGCCCATTTCACGGGCCTGTTGCGGGGTCGCAACAGGCGTGCGGGTTTGCCCCTCAAGCCCTTGCTGCACCGCATTCACAAGCCCCCCTGTGGCCCTTTTGTCAGGCGGCTGTGCCTACAATGGCGAGCACCGGGTGACTGCCCGATTTCCCTTTGCCGGATCTCCAAATTGAACCCCATGTCTTTCCTCCGCTACGCCGTATTCGGCGTGGGGATGGCGCTTAGCGCCGCGGCGGCTTCGGCCCCGATCTTTGTCCTGAACTCCCTGGACGCCAACGTCAGCATCATCGACCCGGCCACCTACAAGGAACTGCGCCGCGTACCCACGGGCAAAGAGCCGCATCACCTGTATCTGACGCCCGATGAAAAGTCGCTCATGGTGGCCAACGCCACGGGCGACACCATCACGTTGATGGATCCCAAGACGGGCGACGTGCAGCGCACGCTGACCGGCATCGTCGATCCCTACCAGTTGCAGTTCTCGCCGGACATGAAGTGGTTCGTCACGGCGGCCAACCGCCTGGACCACATCGACATCTATGCCTGGAAGCCGCTGGAAAAAGGCTTTGACCTGACGCTGGTCAAGCGCATCCAGGCGGGCAAGACGCCCAGCCACATCATGATCGACAAGCACAGCACGACGGCCTACGTCACGCTGCAGGACAGCGATCAGCTCATCGCCATCGATCTGGCCACGCAGACGCCCAAGTGGACGGTGTCCGTCGGCAAGACGCCCGCCGACGTGTTCCTGACGCCCGACCAGAAGACGCTGCTGGTGGCGTTGACCGGCGACTCGTACGTGGAAGCCTATGACGTCAGCAACGGCCCGGCCAAGCTGGTCAAGCGCATCCAGACCGCACCGGGCGCGCACGCCTTCCGGGCGCAGGGCGACCACCGCCACCTGTTCGTCAGCAACCGCACCGCCAACTCCATCAGCCGCATCGACATGCAGACGCTGACGGTCGTGGACACCTTCCAGGTGCCGGGCGGCCCGGACTGCATGGACGTGCTGGCCGACGGCAAGACGCTGCTGGTCACCTCGCGCTGGGCGCGCAAGCTCACGGTGGTGGACCTGGAACAGAAGAAGGTCGTCAATCAGGTGCCCGTGGGCAAGTCGCCGCACGGCGTCTGGACGTTGAACCATGCGCCGACCCGCTAAGGGAGCGGTCCGCTTCGCGGCCCTGTGCCTGGCGCTGACGACCGCGGCGGCCGGCGCGGCGCCGCAGGCCACCTGCGACAAGCCCGTGTACCTGACGTTCGACACCGGTCACATGGGCGTTGCCCCGCTGGTGGCCGACGTGCTGGCCCGCCATCAGGTCAAGGTCACCTTCTTTCTGGCCAACGAACGCACGCTGACCGACGGCGCCAGCCTGGACGACGTCTGGGCGCCCTGGTGGAAGGCGCGCGCCGCCGAAGGCCATGCCTTCGGCTCACACACCTACGACCACGTCTATTGGCAGGGCGACCTGCCGGGCGGCAAGTTCCGCGTCAAACCCAGCGCCGGTCCCGACGCGGGCAAGCGCGCCGAGTGGACGGCCGAGCAGTATTGCGCCGAGATCCGCCGCCCCGCCGAGCGGTTCCGCCAGATGACGGGCAAGGCCATGCTGCCGCTGTACCGCGCGCCCGGCGGCAAGACCTCGCCCGCGCTGCTCAAGGCGGCCAAGGCCTGCGGTTTCGAGCACGTGGGCTGGTCGCCGGCGGGCTTCCTGGGCGACGAGCTGCCCAGCGACAAATACCCCAATGCCAAGCTGCTGGACCAGGCGCTGCGCACCATCAAGCCCGGCGACATCCTGCTGGCCCACCTGGGCATCTGGTCGCGTCAGGATCCCTGGGCGCCCGCCGTGCTGGAACCGCTGATTGAAGGTTTGCAGCGCAAGGGCTATTGTTTCGCTACCTTGAACACCCATCCGGCCTATCGCGACTGGATCGCCACGCATCACTGATCATGGATACGCTTAGCCAACTCTTCGGGGAATGCCAGCAATGGCTCTTCGAGACGGCGATTCAGCCCGCGCTGTTCCATCTGGGCCTGAGCAACTTCATCGAAGACGGCTACGACGCCACCATGTGGCTGCTGGTGGGCCTGCTTCAAATCGCGGTGCTGGTGCTGGTCTTCGGGCCCCTGCAGCGCCTGCGTCCCGTGGAACCGGTCACCGACCGCCGCCAGATCGGCATCGACGTGCTGTACACGCTGATCCACCGCCTGGGCGCATTCCGGCTCGTGCTGTTTTTCACCATCGATCCCTTCTGGGACAGCGTCTTCGGGCAGCTTCACGTGTGGGGCTTCGCGCCCTTCCAGCTGGATCAGTACTGGCCCGGCGTGACGGACAAGGCGTGGGTCAGCCTCATCATCTACCTGCTGCTGTTCGATGCGGTGGATTACTTCTACCATCGGGCCCAGCACCGCTTCGGCTGGCTGTGGGCGCTGCATGCCGTGCATCACAGCCAGCGCCAGATGACCATCTGGAGCGACGACCGCAACCACCTGCTGGACGACATGCTGCGCGACGTGCTCATCGTGTTCGTGTCGCAACTGGTGGGCGTGCCGCCCGCGCAGTTCGTGATGGTGGTGGCCATCACCCAGCTTGCGCAGAGTTTTTCGCACGCCAACCTGCGCATGCATTTCGGCGCGCTGGGCGAGCGCCTTCTGGTCAGCCCGCGTTTTCATCGCCATCACCATTCCATTGCCTACGACGCCTCCTCGCCAGGGCCGGCCGGCGGCTACAACTTTGCCGCGCTGTTTCCGATCTGGGATGTCGTGTTTCGCACCGCGCGCTTTGGCGTCGGGTACGGCCCCACGGGCATCCACGACCAGCAGGCCGAACTGGGCGGGCGCGACTATGGCCGGAGTTTCTGGTCGCAGCAATGGCTGGGCATCAAGCGCATGATCGGCCGCGACCGCGAACCTGCCGCGCCGCCGGTGCCGCCCGCCGGCGCCGAACGCGCATGAAAAACCCCCGCAGCTGGCTGTCCAGCGGCGGGGGCGAATCGGGTAGCGGCCGGATAACTGCCAGGCCGCCACGCGGCAATCAGGCGCCCGGCGTGTCGTGCGTGGTTTCGCGCTTGATCTCGCCGTGGCGGCGTTCCATTTCCTGACGCAGTTCGCGGCGCAGGCCGGCCGCCTTGAAGCGCTGCTTTTCCTCGTGCGTGCGCGGCTCCAGCGGCGGCACCGCTGTCGGGGCGCCCTTGTCGTCCACCGCAACCATCGTGAAATAGCAGCTGTTGGTGTGACGCACCAGCTTCTTGCGGATGTCCTCGGTCACGACCTTGATGCCGATCTCCATCGACGTGCGGCCCGTGTAGTTCACGGCCGCCAGGAACGTCACCAGCTCGCCCACGTGGATCGGTTCGCGGAACACCACCTGGTCCACGGACAGCGTCACGACGTATTGGCCGGCGTACCGGCTGGCACAGGCGTAGGCCACCTGGTCCAGATACTTGAGGATGGTTCCGCCGTGTACGTTTCCTGAGAAATTCGCCATGTCTGGCGTCATCAGGATGGTCATCGACAATTGGTGGCTAAAGGCGTCGTCCATGGCGGGCGGCTCATTCATCAATAAAAGGCTAATGGTAGCGGCAGGCGCATGACATCGCGCCGTATTTCCACGGCGGATCAGGGTTTCTTGGGGGGCGGCGCGGGCGGCGTCTCTGCGGCGGCCGCCGGTTGGCCGGCCCCCGGATCGCCGGCCGCACCTTCCTCACCTTCCGTTGCGATCCGGCTCACGGCCGGGGGCGTCCACAGCCCATCGCGCACCGCCGGACCCGGGATGTAGACACGCAGCAGCATGCCGACCGGACCGGCCGCGGGGATCGGCAGCCAGTTGGACTGGTCCTCGGGCGCCGGCGCGGTGTTGCTGAAAATCAGGTCCAGCGAGCCGTCCGAGTTGTAGCGCAGCGGATCGCGGCTGCCGAGCGCGTGGCGGTTGACCGGGTTGGGCACGGGCATGCCCTGGCCGTCGTAGGCGGCCAGCGACCAGAACGCGCCCGTGTCGGGCAACTGGTCGCTGGCGATATGCAGCGTATATGCGTGGGCGCCGTCCAGCAGCGCGCCTTCGCTGTCGGTGGCCAGCACTTGCACGGTCAGGTCCTCGGGCAACCCGCTGCCCGGCTGGGCCTGCGCGGCCAGCGCGCGGCGCAGCCAGTCGTTGCCGTACACGCCGACGCTGGCGGTTTCCTGCAGCCAGCCGTTCGTGGCGCGCAGCGAGTGGCCTGCCGCGGCCGCCATGCGGTCGCGCGCCGCGCGCACGCCGCGGCGCATGCCCTGCTTGGCGGAATGGTCAAGCTTGTCGAAGTCGAACGGGCGGCCCGGCGCCAGGCCCACCCGCCGCAGCAGAACGAGGACGGGCTGGTCCGTGGCGTGTGGCGGATGCTTGCGCAGCAACTCGGCCGCATAGGTGAAGAACGCGTCGGTCGGCATGGCGTCTACCTGTTCGCTTGCCGGAATCTTCAGATCGAGGGACGGGTCCGGCTTCGGGCGCGGCGCCTGCGCGGGCAGGTTCCATTGCGCCAGCGGCGTCACGGCGAAGCCGTCCTGCAACGCGTTGACCGTCGCCTGGTCGGCGCCGCCGCGCGTGTCGATCAGCACCTTCGCCCAGACGTGGGCGGTGGGCGCATCGATGCGGGCCATGCCGGAGGGCAGCGTGCCGGTCCAGCCGGGCGGCACGATGGCGGTGTTGCCCTTCGCCGTGCCGGTGGTGCGTTTGCCCAGCGTCGCGAAGACGTCGGTCCACATATCAAGCAGCGTCAGCGTGTACCGGCGGCCCGCCGTGTCGGGCGCGGACAGCACGACGGGTCCGTCGGTCAGGTCCAGCCAAGCCGTGCTGCGCAGCACATCGAAGTTCGACCACGGCGTGGCCTCGCCCGCGCGGGGCAGGGTGCGCACGTGCGCGAAGGTGTTGGGCGCAGCGCCTTGCGACCCTTGCGCCGGATGGGTGAACTGGCGGCGCGTCAGGTCCATGACGACCAGCGGATAGAAATACAGATAGCCTTCCATCGCCGCCTGCTGCGCCGCCTCGGTGGCGGCGGCGGCGGGAGACTGGGATGCGGGCGCCGCGTGGACGGACGCCTGCGGCGCCAGCACGCAGGGCGCGATGGCCAGCGACAGGGCAAGGGTTCGGGCCAAGGGGGCAAGGCGGCGCATCGGCGCTCCAAGTCATGCAATGCCGGGCATCGTAGCAGTGCTGCACTGCGACAAAATCTGCGAAGTAAGCGCCTTTTGCCGTCAAATTCAGACCAGAGCGCCGGTCTGACGCGCCAGCAGGCATGGCGTACCCCATATTGAAGGCCTATACTTCCTCACATTCCCTTGGAAGTTGTAGGGCTTTTTGCCCTAGTCGTTTTCGCTTCCTTCATTCACCAGGAGAGGAGTGCTTCATGGTCAACATGAATCGCCGCCAGTTCTTCAAGGTGACCGGTGCGACGCTGGCGGGCTCCAGCCTGGCCATGCTGGGGGCTGCCCCCGGCACGGCCATGGCCGAGGTGCGCCAGTTCAAACTTGCGCGCATGACCGAAACGCGCAACACCTGTCCCTACTGTTCGGTCGCCTGCGGTTTGCTGATGTATGGCCTGGGCGATGGCTCGAAGAACGCCCGCGCCAGCATCATGCACATCGAAGGCGACCCCGACCATCCCGTCAATCGCGGCACCCTCTGTCCGAAGGGCGCGGCCCTGATCGACTTCATCCATAGCCCGAACCGCCTGAAGTATCCGGAATACCGGGCACCCGGCTCGGACAAATGGGTTCGGATGTCGTGGGACGAAGCCCTGACCCGCATCACCAAGCTCATGAAGGCCGACCGCGACGCGAACTTCGTCGAGAAGACCGCGGACGGCAAGACGGTAAACCGGT
This sequence comes from Achromobacter sp. JD417, assembly GCF_041879325.1. Lineage (NCBI taxonomy): Bacteria > Pseudomonadati > Pseudomonadota > Betaproteobacteria > Burkholderiales > Alcaligenaceae > Achromobacter > Achromobacter sp. JD417. The sequence goes on from NZ_CP087159.1 coordinate 387,261, forward strand.
GGCTGACCACCGGCATGCTGGCCGCCTCGGCAAGCAGCAACGAGGTCGGTTACATCACGCACAAGACTGTGCGCAGCATGGGGATGCTGGCGTTCGACAATCAAGCCCGTGTCTGACATGGCCCGACGGTGGCAGGTCTTGCCCCGACGTTTGGCCGTGGAGCGATGACGAACCATTGGGTCGACATCAAGAACGCGGACATAGTTTTGATCATGGGCGGCAATGCCGCCGAGGCCCACCCTTGCGGGTTCAAATGGGTCACTGAAGCCAAGGCCCACAACAAGGCCAAGTTGATCGTCGTGGATCCGCGCTTTACGCGTTCGGCATCCGTGGCGGACTTCTACGCGCCCATACGTACCGGCACCGACATCATCTTCCTGGGTGGCGTCATCAAGTACCTGTTGGATAACGACAAGATCCAGCATGAGTACGTGCGCAACTACACCGACTTTTCGTTCATCGTGCGCGAGGACTTCGCGTTCGACGCGGGCCTGTACTCGGGCTACAACGCCGAAAAGCGCACCTACGACAAGCAAAGCTGGGACTACGAGCGCGGCGACGACGGCTACGTCAAGACCGATCCCACGCTGCAGCATCCGCGTTCGGTGTACCAGTTGCTCAAGAAGCACTACTCGCGCTACACGCCCGAAATGGTCGAGCGGGTCTGCGGCACGCCCAAGGACAAGTTCCTGAAAGTGTGCGACATGCTCGCGTCCACGGCCACCACCAACCGGGCCGCCACGATCCTGTACGCGCTGGGCTGGACGCAGCACTCCATCGGCTCGCAGATCATCCGCACCGGCGCGATGGTGCAGCTGCTGCTGGGCAACATCGGCATCGCCGGCGGCGGCATGAACGCGCTGCGCGGGCACTCGAACATCCAGGGCCTGACCGACCTGGGCCTGATGTCGAACCTGCTGCCGGGCTACATGACGCTGCCCAACGAGCCCGAGCAGGACTACGCCAAGTACATCGACACGCGCACGCTCAAGCCGCTGCGTCCCAACCAGCTGAGCTACTGGCAGAACTATCCCAAGTTCCACGTCAGCCTCATGAAGGCCTGGTGGGGCGGCGCGGCCACCGCCGAGAACAACTGGGCGTTCGACTACCTGCCCAAGCTGGACAAGCTGTACGACATGCTGCAAGTCTACGAGCTGATGGTCCAGGGCAAGATGAACGGCTACATCGCCCAGGGCTTCAACCCGCTGGCTGCGGCGCCCAACAAGGCCAAGCTGAACGACGGCTTTGCCAAGCTCAAGTTCCTGGTCATCATGGACCCGCTGGTCACGGAAACGTCCGAGTTCTGGCGCAACGCCGGCGAGGCCAACGACGTGGATCCGTCCAAGATCCAGACCGAGGTCTTCCGCCTGCCCACCACCTGTTTTGCCGAGGAAGACGGCGCGCTGGTCAACTCCGGCCGCTGGCTGCAATGGCACTGGAAGGGCGCCGAACCCCCGGGCGAGGCCAAGAGCGACATCGAGATCATGGCGCTCATCTACACGCGCCTGCGCAAGCTGTACCAGGACGAGGGCGGCAAGTATCCCGATCCCATCGTCAACCTGTCGTGGCCGTATGCCAATCCGCAGAATCCCACGGCCGAGGAACTGGCCAAGGAATACACGGGCCGCGCGCTCGTCGACCTTGCGGATCCCAGGGATCCGGCGAAGATCATGCGTCGCGGCGGCGAGCAGCTTGCAGGCTTTGCCGAGCTGCGCGACGACGGCTCCACGGCCAGCGGCTGCTGGATCTTCGCGGGCGCCTGGAGTCCCAGCGGCAACCTCATGGCCCGCCGCGACAATAGCGACCCCACCGGCATCGGCCAGACCCTGAACTGGGCCTGGTCGTGGCCGGCCAACCGCCGAATCCTGTACAACCGCGCCTCCTGTGACCTGCAAGGCAAGCCGTTCGATCCGCGGCGCAGCGTCGTGTCCTGGAACGGCCGCGCCTGGGTGGGCGCCGACATCCCCGACTTCAAGGGCGACGAGAACCCGGCGGGCGGCATGGGGCCGTTCATCATGAACCCGGAAGGCGTGGCGCGCTTCTTCGCGCGGGCAGGCATGGCCGAGGGCCCATTCCCGGAACACTACGAGCCCTTCGAAAATCCGCTGGGATACAACCCGCTGCATCCGAAGGCCAAAGGCGTCACCAGCAACCCGGCCGCGCGCATCTTCAAGGATGACCTGGCGGCGATGGGCACGGTGGAGAACTTCCCGTATGTGGCCACCACGTACCGGCTGACGGAACACTTCCACTACTGGACCAAGAACGTCCGCATCAACGCGATTCTGCAGCCCGAGCAGTTCGTGGAGATCGGCGAGGCGCTGGCCAAGGAGCTGGGCATTCCCAATGGTTCGCGCGTGAAGGTGTCGTCCAACCGTGGCTACATCAAGGCGGTGGCGCTCGTCACCAAGCGCATCCGTCCGCTCGTCATCGAGGGCAAGACGGTGCACCAGGTCGGGATTCCGATCCACTGGGGTTTCGTGGGCATCGCCAAGCCGGGCTTCCTCGCCAACACCCTGACGCCATTCGTGGGCGACGGCAACTCCCAGACACCGGAGTTCAAGTCGTTCCTGGTGAAGGTCGAAAAGGTATAGGAGAACCGACATGTCAATGCAATCCCTGGACATCAAGCGGCGCTCCGCCACCACCACGCCGCCGCCGGGCATCCGTGAACCCGTCACGGGCTCGGTCGCCAAGCTGATCGACGTCTCCAAGTGCATCGGCTGCAAGGCCTGCCAGAGCGCCTGCATGGAGTGGAACGACCTGCGCGACGAAATCGGCGTCAACGTGGGCGTCTACGACAATCCGGCCGACCTCACCGAGCATTCCTGGACCGTCATGCGCTTCTCGGAATTCGAGAACCCTGCCGGCGACCTGGAATGGCTGATCCGCAAGGACGGCTGCATGCACTGCGAGGATCCGGGCTGCCTGAAAGCCTGTCCCTCGCCGGGCGCCATCATCCAGTACAACAACGGCATCGTGGATTTCCACGAGGAAAACTGCATCGGCTGCGGCTACTGCATCACCGGCTGTCCGTTCAACGTTCCGCGCATCTCCAAGAAGGATCACAAGGCGTACAAGTGCACGCTGTGTTCCGATCGCGTGGCCGTCGGCATGGAGCCCGCGTGCGTCAAGGCCTGTCCCACCGGCGCCATCGTCTTCGGCACCAAGGACGACATGCACCAGCATGCGGCCGAACGCGTCGAGGACCTGAAATCGCGGGGCTTCGCGCAGGCCGGCGTCTACGATCCGCCGGGCGTGGGCGGCACGCACGTCATGTACGTGCTGCATCACGCCGACCAGCCGGGGCTGTACCACGGCTTGCCCGCCGATCCGCAGATCAGTCCGATGGTGTCGCTCTGGAAGGGGCTGGCCAAGCCGCTTGGCCTGGCCACGATGGCGCTGACCGCGCTGGCGGGCTTCTTCCACTATGCGCGTGTCGGCCGCAACGAAGTGACCGAGGAAGACGAACGCCGAGCCGAAGAGGAGGTGCGCCATGAGTGAAGAACACCACTATCGCCGCATCAAGCGCTACACCCCGGGCGAGCGCACCAACCACTGGATCATCGCGCTCACGTTCATCCTGCTCGCGCTGTCCGGGCTGGCGCTCTTTCATCCGTCGATGTACTGGCTGACCAATCTGTTCGGGGGCGGGCCCTGGACACGCATCCTGCATCCGTTCATCGGGGTGGTGATGTTCGTGTGCTTTGCCGTGTTCGCCGGACACATGTGGCGCCACAACCTGCTGACGCGCGCGGACCGCCAGTGGCTCAGGCAGCTCAACGACGTGGTCGAGAACCGCGAGGAAAAGCTGCCCGAGGTCGGCAAGTACAACGCCGGCCAGAAGCTGCTGTTCTTCGTGCTGATCCTGTGCATGCTGGGGCTGATGGTCAGCGGCATCGTGATCTGGCGCGAATATTTCGCGTTCTACTTCCCGATCTGGGTGGTCCGCGCCGCATCGGTGCTGCACTCGGTTTGTGCGCTGGTGCTGATTTGCGCGATCATTGTGCATATTTACGCGGCGATCTGGGTAAAGGGGTCGCTCACGGCAATGCTGCGCGGCTATGTCACCGCCGGCTGGGCGTGGAAACACCATCGCGCCTGGTTCCGGGAGCAGGTGAAGAAATAGTTTTTTGGTCCGGCATGTCGTGATCGCACGGCTGTTATCCTCTTCGCAGGCTGGCAGCCGTGTTTGTTTTTCTGGAGACGAGAATTGCAGCGAATCCTTCCGCGCGGCGAGATCGAAGCGCTAGACCATAACGCCATTCCCCGCATCACCCTGCCGGAGCGGCAAACCGTCTTTGCCGCGCGGGCCGCGCGACTGCGCCAGCTGGCCGAGGGCAATCCGGTGGGCGACTACCTGCTGCTGATGGCGCATCTGGTCGACGCCCAGCACCGCGCGCTGCAGGACTGCGCCGCGCCGCCCGCCACTGAAGACCGCATTTCGCTGGCGCAGACGCATGGCATGCCGCCGCTGCAGGCCGTGGGCTGGCCCCGCGACCCGCTGTGGCGCCGCATCCTGGGCCAATTGCTGGACGACGTGTCGCGCGCGCCAGGCGTGCCTGCCGAGGCCATCGATGTCTGCGCCGCGCTGCGCCGCGCGCTGGACGACGACCCCGAATCGCTCGAAGACCTGGCCCAGGCCGTGCTGTCCGAACAGGACGAGGGCGTGGACAGCGCCGCCGCGCCCTTCGTCATGGCCGCGCTGCAGGTCTACTGGACGGACCTTGCCAACCGCTTCGATCCCAAGCAGCTGCCTGTCGCCAGCCCGTTTGGGGTCTGTCCGGTCTGCGCCAGCCTGCCCGTGGCCAGCATCGTCCGCGTGGGCGGCCAGTACGAGGGCTACCGCTACCTGTGCTGCAGCCTGTGCGCCACGCAATGGCACATGGTGCGCGTGAAATGCTCGCATTGCGAAGACGTCGAGAAGGTCGCCTACCAGGCCATCGAGGGCCGCACGCCCGCCATCAAGGCCGAAACCTGCGACAACTGCCACACGTATCGCAAGATCTTCTATCAGGACAAGGACCTGTACGTGGAGCCGGTGGCCGACGACCTTGCCAGCCTGATGCTGGACGTGCTGGTGGGCGAGGCAGGGTATTCGCGGTCCAGCGGCAATCCGCTGCTGTGGCATGGCGCGCAGGACTAGCGCCTCTCGATGACGGAGTCTCGCATGGCCGATCAACTGTCCGGGGCCGGCCTGGCCGCGGCATCCGACATCCCTTCGCTGGACCGCCTATTGAACGCCGAGGCGCTGCGGCCGGCGCTGGCAACCCACGGCCGCACGCAGGTGGTGGCCGCCTTGCGCCGCGACCTGGAGGCGCTGCGCAAACGCGCGCTGGACGGCGGCGTGCCGCGCCACGAGCTTGACGCGGCCGCCGTGGCGGCGCGCACGTCGGCAGCGCTGGACGAGGCCGCGCGGCCGCGCTTGCGCGCGGTCTACAACCTGACCGGCACCGTGCTGCACACCAACCTCGGCCGCGCGCTGCTGCCCGACGAAGCGGTGGCCTCGGTGCTGCGCGCGCTGACTTCGCCGGCCAACCTGGAGTTCGACCTGGACACGGGCGGGCGCGGCGATCGCGACGACCTCATCGACGAACTGCTGTGCGAGCTGACCGGGGCCGAGGCGGCCACGGTGGTCAACAACAATGCGGCCGCGGTGCTGCTGATGCTGAACGCGCTGGCGGACCGCCGCGAAGTGGTGGTGTCGCGCGGCGAGCTGGTCGAGATCGGCGGCGCGTTCCGAATCCCGGACATCATGAAGCGCGCGGGCGCCAAGCTGGTCGAAGTGGGCACCACCAACCGCACGCACGCGGCCGACTACGAGAACGCCATCGGCCCGCGGACCGCGATGCTGATGAAGGTGCATTGCAGCAACTACGCGGTGACCGGCTTCACGAAAAGCGTGGACGTGGCCGACGTGGCCGCGCTGGCGCACGCGCGCGGGCTGCCCGCCACGGTGGACCTGGGCAGCGGCACGCTGGTGGACCTGACGCAGTTCGGATTGCCCAAGGAAGACACCGTGCGCGAAACCATCGCGGCGGGCGCCGATCTGGTTACGTTCAGCGGCGACAAGCTGCTGGGCGGGCCGCAGGCGGGCCTCTTGGTAGGCCGCGCCGACCTGATCCGCAAGATCAAGAAAAATCCCCTCAAGCGCGCGCTGCGCGTGGGCAAGCTCACGCTGGCCGCACTGGAACCGGTGCTGCAGCTGTACCGCGCGCCCGAATTCCTGGCGCAGCGCCTGACGACGCTGCGCCTGCTGACCCGCCCCATGCGCGATATCCAGCCGCAGGCCGAACGGCTGCGCGGCGTGCTGGCGCATGCGGCAGGGCCCAGCTATGCGGTGGAAGCGGTGCCGATGTTCAGCCAGATCGGCAGTGGTGCGCTGCCGATCGACCAGCTTCCCAGTTACGGACTGGCGGTGCGCCACGCGGGCAGCGGCCGTCCCGGGCGGCATCTGGACCGGCTTGAGACGCTGCTGCGGCGGCTGCCGGTACCCGTCATCGGCCGCATCGCGGATGACGCGTTGTGGCTGGACTTGCGCTGCCTGGAAGACCGCGACGAAGCGGCCTTCACGGCGCAACTGGCGGAGCCGCTGGCATGATCGTCGGCACCGCGGGGCATATCGACCACGGCAAGACGACGCTTGTTCGGGCGCTGACGGGCGTGGACACGGACCGGCTGAAGGAAGAGAAGGCGCGCGGCATTTCCATTGAACTGGGCTACGCCTACACGCCGCTCGCCAATGGCGAGGTGCTGGGTTTCATCGACGTGCCCGGCCACGAAAAGCTCGTGCACACGATGGCGGCCGGCGCCAGCGGCATCGATTTCGGGCTGCTGGTGGTGGCGGCGGACGACGGTGTCATGCCGCAGACGCGCGAGCATCTGGCGATTCTGTCGATGCTGGGCGTGGGGCGCGGCGTGGTGGCGCTGACCAAGACGGATCGCGCGGACGCCGCGCAACTGGACCGCGTGCGCGGCGAGATCGAAGCGTTGGTGCAAGGCACGTTCCTGCAAGGCGCGCCGGTGTTTGGCACGAGCGCGGTCCACGCGGGCCAGACGACGCAGGCGGCGCGGCCGGCGCAAGCGGTGCATTCGGCTCAAGCGGATTCTGCGGCGCAGTCGGGTGACCCGGGGGTAGCGGCGCTTAAAGATTATCTGCACGCGCAGGCCGAGGCGGTGGCGCGGCGCGAAGCCACCGGTCTCTTTCGATTGGCGGTGGATCGCGTGTTCACCTTGTCCGGCCACGGCACGGTGGTGACCGGCACGGCGCATGCCGGCCAGGTTCGGGCGGACGACGACACTGTCGATCTGCGGCTGATGCCGGCCGGCACGCGGGTGCGGGTGCGTGGCATCCATGCGCAGAATCAGCCCAGCGAGACGGGCTCGGCCGGGCAGCGGTGCGCCTTGAACCTGGCGGGCATCGACAAGAGCGCCATCTCACGCGGCGACTGGATCGCGGACGCGCGCGGCTTCCTGCCCTCGAAGCACGTGGATGTGGCGCTGACGCTACTGCCGTCGGCAGATGCGCCGGTGCGGGCCTGGGCGCCGCTGCACGTGCATATGGGCGCGGCGCGCCACGTGGCGCATGTGGTGCCGATCAGTGCGGAGTCGCTGCAGCCGGGGCAGTCGGGGTGGGTGCAACTGGTGTTTGACGAGCCGGTCTGCGCGATGCCGGGTGATCGCTTCATCGTGCGCAATGCGCAGGCGACGCGCACGGTGGGCGGCGGCCGGGTGCTGGATCCGAATGCGCCGGACCGGAAGCGCCGCGCGGCGTCGCGGCTGGCGGGGTTGCAGGCGTTGTCCGAGATGCTGGATGGCGGCGGTTTGCAGCCGGTGCTGGCGCACGCGCCGCAGGGCCTGGATGAGGCCGCACTGCAGCGGCTGACGGGCCGGCCGGTCAATGAGATCACGACGCCGGCGGGCGCGCGCTGGATCGAGCCTCGCCATGCGCAGGGATCTCGCACGCTGATCCTGGCGCCGCATTGGGCGGCGCTGCGCGAGCGGGCCGAAGCGGCGCTGGCGGCGTTTCACCAGGGCGCGCCGGACGAACCGGGTCCGGACAGCGCGCGGCTGCGGCGCATGGCAATGCCGGCGATGCCGGACACGCTCTGGACGTCGCTGCTGGAAGAACTGCAAGGCGACGGCCGCATCGCGCGCAATGGTCCGTGGCTGCATCTGCCATCGCATACGGCGACGCTGGGACAGGCCGAATCGGCGCTGGCGGCGCGGCTGTTGCCGCTGCTGGATGAGGGCGCATTCGATCCGCCGTGGGTGCGCGATCTGGCCCGGATGCAGAACGTCTCCGAGGACGCGGTGCGCCAGTTGCTGCGCAAGCTGTTGCGGCGGGGGGAAGTGGCGCAGGTGGTGAAGGATCTTTTCTATCACCGCGATCAGGTGCGCAAGCTGGCGGCGCTGGCGGCGGACCTGGCGGGGCAGCCGCAAGGACTGAATGCGGCGGTGTTCCGGGACGCGACAGGGCTGGGCCGCAAGCGGGCGATCCAGATCCTGGAGTTCTTCAATCGGGTGGGCTATACGCGGCGCGTGCGGGATACGCATGTGCTGCGGGGCGAAAGCGCCTATGCAGCCATGCAGCAGCGCGCCGAGCCGGTATCATAGGCGGTCCGCGACGGAAGGCATTCGTGCCCGGCGGCACGGCCGGGCTTCAAACCCGGTTGGGGGCGTCAGACGTTCCCAGGTAGGTTCGACTCCTGCTGCCTTCCGCCAGTTTTTTTTGTGGGGCGTTGGCGTTCTTCTGCGGATGCAGGTTCCAAGGTTTCCTTCTTCGGGTGTCTGACACGCCTGGATATTCGCCCTGCCGTGTTTGTTCTTGCCCGCGCTGTGGTGGTTCTTCTGCCGCCCGCGGCGTCGCGGGGTCCGCGTTGCGGGCCTCCGATGGCGGTCCGGAGCCTTCGCTCCGGACGCTCCCGTGCTCATCCTCGTCCGCCTTCGGCTCCCTTCGGATTCCGCCGGGCGCCATCTAAACGGCCCGCAACACGGACCCCGCGCCACCACGTGCTGGGTCCGTGAGTGATCGGGAGGTCGCTGCGCTCGCTTGCTGTCACAGGTCTCACAGGTGTCTGACACCCCATGAGACACCGGCTCATAACGGCACGATGCGCCTCGGGGTGTCTGACACCTTCCCACACTCCATCACTCTCCTTCAACTGCGCAGCATGCGCGTTACCACGCCACTTACGCTGTGCGAGGTCCAGTCCAGTTCGCCCAGGTGCCAATAGCGGATCGTGCCGCCGCGGTCGACCAGGTAGTTGGCGGGCAGGCCGGCGGCGTCCCATTTTTTGGAGGCGGTGCTGTTGCGGTCGTGCAGGACCGCGCCGGCGACGGGCCATTTTTTCAGGAAGGCGGTGATCTTGGCGGGGGATTCGCCGACGTTGACGGCGATGAGGCGCAGGCCTTCTTCGCGGTGGCGTTTGGCCATGGTGGACATGATGGGAATCTCGTCGCGGCAGGGGTCGCACCAGGTGGCCCAGAAGCTGACGATGACCACGTTGCCGCGCCAGGAAGAGAGCTTCAGTTCGCGGCCGGACAGGTCCGGCAGGACGAGCGGCGGCGTGGGAGCGGTCCACGGGGCCCAATCGGGACCGGTGGCGGTCTTCAAGGCGGAGTCGCTGGCGGCGCGGGCCCAGGCGGGCAGGGCCGCCAGCGACAGGCTGGTTTGCAGGAGACGGCGGCGGCTGATCAAGGCGGACTCCCGCAAGGAAGTGGCGGTCAGATGGCGATGGGTCTGGCGGTGATGCGGTAGCTGAAGCTGTCGGGATCGAGGCTGTCCAGGCGGCCGGCGGCGGTTTCGCCGTTGGGATACATGAGGAACGGGATGGGGCCGTGCGCGGTGCCGGGCAGGACGACGTCGTGGCCGTGGTTGTAGGCGACCCAGTTCATTTCCCATGCGCCGAACAGCATGACGCGCGCGGCGCGGACCTTGGCGTCGGTAAGCGGAAGTTCGCCCGGCGGTTCCTCCAGCATGACCTTGCGCACGTCGGCCGGGTCGACGGGAATCCAGCCATAGCCGGCGGCGTAGAACTCGGCGCGGCAGTGCTGGGCGCGGGTGACGTCGCCGGCCTTGCCCAGGCTCTTGTAGCCGAGTTGCGAGTTGTCCACGCGCAGGCCGTAGGCGTCGCGCGCGGGGATGCCGGCGGCGCGCGCCAGTGCGACGAAGAGCGCGTTGATGTCGGCGCATTTGCCGTTCAGGTCGTTGGCGGTGAGCATGTAGCGCACGTCGCCGGTGCCGCAGCCGCGCGTGGACGCAGTGCGGCAGGTGTTTTCGACCACCCAGTCGTAGATGGCGCGGGCGCGCGCCAGGTCGCCCTGGTGGCCTTGGGTGATGCGGTCGGCGGTGGTTTTGACGATGCCGTCGGTGGGCAAGAGGGCGGTCGGTTGCAGGTATTCGCGCAGCGCGGCTGCGTTCTCGCGCGCGGCGTCGGCGGGAGGGGGCTGGGTCAGGTCGACGCGGCGGTTGCGGGTCTGGAAGCGGCTGGTGAGCGTGATGGTGCGGGGCGACTGTGCGTCGGGCCATTGGACGGCGAGCATCTGGACGTCGTAGCCGGGCGCGCGGGTCAGCGTGGCGACGCCGCCGCCGCTGGCCTGCCAGGTGTTCTGCACGCCGCGCTGGTAGGACGTGTCGGTCGCATAGGGCACGGGCAGCCAGATTCGGGTGTGGGCGGCGGGGTCGGTGATGCTGACGGCGGTGGTCAGTTCGTAGGTGCGCCACGCGGTGGCGACCGGAGTCTGCTGGGCGCGCGCGGCGTGCGGCAGCACGGCGGTGGCGGCAGTGGCGGCGCACGCGGCGCCCGAGAAACGGAGAAAGTGTCGGCGATCCATGAAGCCCCCACGCACGGTGAAGATTGGCTATCGGTGCGCCCGTGGCCGGGCGGCCGTCCGTTGCTGCATGCGATCGATCATAGGGCCAATCGCGGGGGCGGTGCTATCCTTTTTCGATTGTTTCCACGGAGATAGAGATGACCCAGGATGTTGCGTCCTCGAACGTGCCGCGCCTGACTTCGTTGTCGCATGGCGGCGGCTGCGGCTGCAAGATCGCGCCGGGCGTGCTGTCGGCGCTGCTGGCGCGGTTCGGTCCCGCGGCCAGTTATCCGAACCTGCTGGTGGGCACCGAAACCGCCGACGATGCGGCGGTGTATCGGCTGAACGATGCGCAGGCGCTTATCGCCACGACGGACTTCTTCATGCCGATCGTGGACGATCCCTTCGACTTTGGCCGCATCGCCGCCACCAACGCGCTGTCGGATGTGTATGCGATGGGCGGCACGCCGATCATGGCGCTGGCGATCGTGGGCATGCCGATCAACGTGCTGCCGCACAGCGTCATCGCTGAAATCCTGAAGGGCGGCGAATCGGTGTGCGCGGATGCGGGCATTCCGGTGGCCGGCGGGCACAGCATCGATTCGGTCGAACCCATCTATGGCCTGGCCGCGATGGGATTGGTCCACCCGGACAAGATCAAGCGCAACGCCGACGCGCGCGCGGGCGATGTGCTGATTCTGGGCAAGGGCCTGGGCGTGGGCATCCTGTCGGCGGCATTGAAGAAAAACCGGCTCGACGTGGACGGCTATCGCGTGATGATCGACACGACGACGCGGCTCAATCGCCCCGGTCCCGCGCTCGCCGCGCTGGACGGTGTGCATGCGATTACCGACGTGACGGGGTTTGGGTTGTTGGGCCATGCGCTGGAGATGGCGCGCGGCGCTAAGCTCACCGCCCGCGTGCGGCTGGCGGCGCTGCCGTGGCTGCCGGGCGTGCAGGAATTTGCCGCCGATGGCGTGATCACGGGCGCCTCGGGCCGGAACTGGGCGTCGTATGGGGAATCGGTGCGTCTGGGGGCAGGGGTTTCGGACACGCAGCGGGCGTTGCTGACCGATCCGCAGACCTCGGGTGGCCTGCTGGTGTCGTGCGCACCCGAGGCGGTCGATGCGGTGCTCAAGATCTTCCATGAGCAGGGCTTCGATCAGGCTGCCGTGATCGGCGAGATGACCGCTGGCGAACCGCAGGTCGTGGTGGACTGACCGGCGAATCGCGCGGCCGCCTCGCATGCGCGGCCGCGCCGCTTGGTTTGCTGCAACGCGCGGCCCTGGCGGCGCGTAGTTTCAATCGGGCAGATCGCGCGCCGTCGCGGCTGCCTGTTCCACCAGCCATTGCGTGACGACGTCCGCGTCGGGCGTGCTGCGGCGCGCATTGCGCACCAGCCAGTAGGCGTGTTCGGTGGCGCAGGCCTTCGGGCTGCCCACAACCTCCAGCCGCCGGTCCGCCAGCATGGGCGCGATCAACGCCAGCCGCCCCAGCGCGATGCCGTGTCCCGCCAGCGCCGCGTGCACGATCTGATCGTATTGATTGAAGCGCAGCATGCCCTTGGCGCGCACGCGCCCCAGCCCGCGCGCGCTCAACCATTCCGACCATTGCAGCCACGGACGCGTGGGATCGTCGAACTCCAGCAGGACGTGGCGCGCCAGTTCGCGGGCGTCCAGTTCGCGGGCCTTGAGCGAAGGATGCGCCACGGGCACCACCGATTCCCCGAAGAGCCACAGTGCGCCGTCGGGCACCGTGTTGCGCTCGCTGTAGCGGATGGCGATGTCGACGGCTTCGCGGTCGATGTCGATCAGCCGGTTGTCGGCGGCCACGCGCACATCGATGTCCGGATGCGCCGCCTGAAAGTCGCCGAGCCGGGGCAGCAGCCACAACGAGGCTACGCCGATGGTGGTGGTGACCGTGACGGGCGTGCGCCGCTCGGGCGCGCGCAGTTGCTCGGTCAGGTCGCCCAGCTGGCTCAGCCAGACGTCCGCCATGCGAAAGAGCTGCGCGCCCTCGGCGGTGAAGGTGACGCTGCGAAACCCCCGCACCAGCAGCGGCACGCCCAGGTGCGCTTCCAGCGCGCGAATCTGGCGGCTGACGGCCGACTGCGTGACGTGCAGGTCCTGGGCGGCGAGCGTGATGCTCATGCGCCGGCCCACGGCGACGAAGCCGCGGACGAGATCAAGCGGGGGCAGTTTCGCTAAGGGGTATGGCATTCGTAAAACTCATGCGTATCGGGCGGAAATGTCGCTTGAGCAATAGTACGCCGGGGCGTCCAATATGACTCAGACGTTAGGTGACCGGGACAAAATCCCGGCCGCCCGCCGCGATAGCCGCTGCCGCGGCCAGGAGGTACGCCATGATCCAGTTATGTTGCACTGCGGGAATGTCATTCCGTTTGGCCGGCGGCTCGACTATGCTGCTCAAGCGCGCCTCGGGCGTTCGCATCGTGTGTCACGCCGGCGCCTTGTGGATATCCGAATACCGCCGCTTCGACGACAGCGTGCTTCAAGCGGGCCAGACCCTGACCGTGGATAGCGATCGCGACGTCGTCATCAGCGGCCTGCCGGATGCGCAGGTCGCGCTACTTTCCCTGGGGGGGCGGCAGGTGCAGTGTGCCGCCGCTTCGCCTTGCCATGCAGGCCAACTGGAGTTCCTGTGATGACTGCGTCCTTGCCCGATACGCCCCGGATCGAAATGTGGTTCGATTTCGCCAGCCCCTACAGCTATCTGGCAATCGAGCGCATCGATGCGCTGGCCCAGGAAGCGGGCGTCGAGGTCGACCTGCGGCCTTTCCTCTTGGGGCCGATCTTTCAGGCGCAGGGCTGGAACGACACGCCGTTCCGGTTGTTCCCCGGCAAGGGCGCGTACATGATGCGCGACATTGCGCGGCTGGCCGACAAGTACGGCGTGGTCTACAACCGCCCGCGCATGTTCCCGCGCATGAGCGTGCTGCCGGCGCGCATCGCGCTCTTGGGCGAGGACGAGCCGTGGGGCCGCGATTTCTGCGTGGCGGTGTTCCGGGCGAACTTCCAGCACGACCTGGATATCCAGGCCGAGGACGTGGTGCACGAGCTGCTCTCGGGCCTGTCGCTGGATGCCGACGCGCTCATCGCCCGCGCCAAGACCGAAGGCGCCAAGGAGGCGCTGCGCAAGCGCGTGGACCGCGCGCGCAACCTGGGGCTATTCGGCGCGCCCACCTTCTTCGTGGAGGGCGAAATGTTCTGGGGCAACGACCGTCTGGAAGACGCGCTGGAATGGACCCGCCGCACCGCGCCCGCCAGCGCCTGGTCGCCGCGGCCGCCTCGCTAGGGCAGGCTCTCCGTTCCGCCACGGCCATCAACCACGCACCGCAAGATTTCTCGTCAACGCTTCATCAGCAATGAAAAACGCAAGCAGCGCCTATCGCGGCGCGCCCATGCCGGGCGGCCGCTCGTTCACGCAATTTCGCGCCGCCCGCATCCGGCGGGTGTCCTTTCAGTGGAAACTGGCCGAACGGGCCGCGGTCCAGGACGACACCATGCCCAGCGGCAGCGGCCGTGGCAAGCTGCGCTAGCCCTTGGTCACCGGTCCGACGTTCGCCCACTCTTCATCGGAATAGAGCCGTGAGCGCAACAGAAAGCGCTTGCCCTCGGCGCTGTCCAGCGAAAAGGCGCCGCCGCGTCCCGGCACGGCATCGATGACCAGCTGGGTGTGCTCCCAGTACGCGAACTGGTCCTCGCCGATCCAGAACGGGCACCCTTCCAGGTCGCCCAACAGGACGTCCGAGCCGCCGACCATGAACTCGCCTTGCGGATAGCACATGGGCGAGCTGCCGTCGCAGCAGCCGCCGGACTGGTGGAACATCAGCGGACCGTGCTTGGCCCGCAGGGTGTCGATCAGGTGGCGCGCCTCGTCTGTCGCCACCACGCGTGGCGTGTGCTCTGCCATGGCTGGATTCCTTGCAGGCGCGCCGGGGCAGGCCCGGCGCGCAGGACAGGCCGCGGCAAGCGGCCCGGGGTTGGCGAATCAAGCTTGGCGGATCAGAAGAACCCCAGCTTCTTGGGCGAATAGCTCACCAGCAGGTTCTTCGTCTGCTGGTAGTGGTTGAGCATCATCTTGTGGTTCTCGCGTCCGATGCCCGATTGTTTGTAGCCGCCAAATGCCGCGTGCGCCGGATAGGCGTGATAGCAGTTGGTCCACACCCGGCCCGCCTTGATCGCGCGGCCCATGCGGTAGCACGTGTTGGCCTCGCGCGACCACACGCCGGCGCCCAGGCCATAGAGCGTGTCGTTCGCCAGCGCCAGCGCGTCATCCGCATCCTTGAACGTGGTGACCGCCACGACCGGTCCGAAGATTTCTTCCTGGAACACGCGCATCTTGTTGTGGCCCTTGAACACCGTGGGCTGCACGTAGTAGCCGCTTTCCAGCGCGCCCTGCATCTGCGCCCGCGAGCCCCCGGCCAGCACGTCCGCCCCTTCCTGCTTGCCGATGTCCAGGTACGAAAGGATCTTCTCGAGCTGTTCGGTGGAGGCCTGCGCGCCGATCATGGTGTCGGCGTCCAGCGGGTTGCCCTGCTTGATCTCGGCCACGCGTTTCAGCGCGCGTTCCATGAACTTGTCGTAGAGCGATTCCTGGATCAGCGCGCGGCTGGGGCACGTGCACACTTCGCCCTGGTTCAGCGCGAACATGACGAAGCCCTCGATCGCCTTGTCCAGGAAGTCATCGTCCTGCGCGGCCACGTCGGCAAAGAAGATGTTGGGGGACTTGCCGCCCAGTTCCAGCGTGACCGGAATGATGTTCTGCGACGCGTACTGCATGATGAGGCGGCCGGTGGTGGTTTCGCCGGTGAAGGCGATCTTGGCGATGCGCTTGCTTGAGGCCAGCGGTTTGCCGGCTTCCAGGCCGAAGCCGGTCACCACGTTCACGACGCCCGGGGGCAGGATGTCGCCGATCAGTTCCATCAGCAGCAGGATGCCCAGCGGCGTCTGTTCGGCGGGTTTCAACACCACGCAATTGCCCGCCGCCAGCGCGGGTGCAAGCTTCCAGGCGGCCATCAGGATGGGGAAGTTCCACGGGATGATCTGTCCGACCACGCCCAGCGGTTCGTTGAAGTGGTAGGCCACTGTGTCTTGATCGATCTCGGACAGCCCGCCTTCCTGGCTGCGGATGCACGAGGCAAAGTAGCGGAAGTGGTCGATGGCCAGGGGAATGTCGGCGGCGCGGGCCTCGCGGATGGGCTTGCCGTTGTCCCAGGTTTCCGCCGTGGCCAGGCGTTCCAGATTGGCTTCCATCACGTCCGCAATTTTCATGAGCATGCGGGCGCGCTCGGCGGCCGGGGTCGCACCCCATTTGGGCGCGGCGCGGTGCGCGGCGTCCAGCGCCAGTTCGATGTCGCGCTCTTTCGAGCGCGCGTGGCGGGTCAGCGTCTCGCCCGTGACCGGGGTGACGTTGTCGAAGTATTCGCCATCCGCGGGCGACTGCCATTTGCCGTCGATGAAATTGTCGTACTGCGTCCTGAGGTCCAGGCGGGTGCCATAGGTCTGCGGGGTAACGCGGGTCGCGATGTCCATGCTTGTCTCCGTATCGTTGGGATGGCGGCAGTGGGCTGCCTGTCCTGCATCAAGCAAAACGCATGCCAGTCGGGGCATCCCGGCTGGACAGCCCGTCCCACGCGTGCGAAAGTAGTTTTTCCGCCTTCAGTGTCGCAATCTGCGACGTTGTCGCGAAACAGGTGTCGCAGCACAGGCGTCGCAGAACGCCGCTCCCAGGAGACATACATGGCCTCTTACTCCCGTCGGCAGACGCTGACGCAGGCACGGCTGCTTTTTAACCAGCAGGGCGCGGTGCCGGGCGGCATGGTTGCCGAACCGATCCTGCGTTCCTGGCGCCGCTGCGCCGACCTGGGCTTTGACATGCGCGGCGTGCGCCGCGCCGAACTCATGACGCAGAGCGAACTGCGCGAAGCGCAGCAGCGAAACGAAGCGCTGCGCCGCATGTCCGAACCCGCCATCGCGTATTTGCGCCACCAGGCGGGCGGCAGCGGCAACCTGGTCATCCTGTCGGACGCGCAGGGCCTGGTGCTGGACTCGGACGGCGACACGGGCTTTGCGCATCGCGCCTCGCGCGTGGCCCTGATGCCGGGCGCGCCCTGGGACGAGGCCGCCGCCGGCACCAACGCCATCGGCACCGCGCTCGTCGAAGGCCGTCCGATTGCCGTGCATGGCGCGGAACACTATTTCGAACCCAATCGCATCCTGACCTGCGCGGCCGTGCCCATCACGGACAGCGAAGGCCGCACCGTGGGCGTGCTGGATCTGTCCAGCCAGGCCCGCGACGTGCGTCCGGATGTGCTGGCGCTGGTGCGCGGGGCGGTGGACCGCATCGAACACCAGCTGTTCGAAGGCGCCTATGAACAATGCACGGTGCTGCGCCTGCATGCCGACCTCGCGGGGCTGGGTCAGCCCGGCGAAGCGCTGCTCGCATTTCAGGGCGACCTGCTGGTCGGCGCCAACCGCCGTGCGCTGCATGCGCTGGGGCTGGCGGCCACTGCGCTAGGCGTGTACCGCTACGCGGACGTGTTCGACGGCGATATCGGACGTGGCCCGGATGCCGCGGGCCGCGTGCACACGCGGACCGGCGCGGTCTATCACGCGCGCCTGCGCATGCCGCGCACGCGCCCGCCCAAACCCCCCGCCACCCCGGCGCTGCGTGCGCCCGGCGCCGCCGCCAAGATGCCCGCGCCCAGCTTTGACGCCGCCACGCTAGGGGCCCTGGCGCGCGCCGTGCACCTGGCGGACGCGGGCGTGTCGATTCTGCTGCAGGGCGAAACCGGGGTGGGCAAGGAGGTGTTCGCGCGGCAGATCCATGCGCGCGGCCAGCGGGCCGCCGGGCCCTTCGTGGCGGTGAACTGCGCCGCGCTGCCCGAGAGCCTGATCGAATCGGAACTCTTCGGCTACGAGGAAGGCGCCTTCACCGGTGCGCGCCGCCAGGGCAGCAAGGGCCTGCTGCGGCAGGCGCACGGCGGCGTGCTGTTCCTGGACGAGATCGGCGACATGCCGCTCCTGTTGCAATCGCGCCTGTTGCGCGTGTTGCAGACGCGCGAGGTCTCGCCCTTGGGCGCGGCGCGGCCCATCGCGGTGGATTTCACGCTGGTGTGCGCGACGCATCGGCCGCTTGCCCATGAAGGTCCGGACGCGCCGGTGCGGCCCGACCTGTACTTTCGCATCGCCGAATACACCGTCACGCTGGAGCCCTTGCGCGCGCGGGCCGACCGCCTGGAATTGCTGCGCGATCTGTGGGCGGCGCAGGGCGCCGGTCCGGCGCTGCCGCCTGCCATCGAAGCCGTCCTCGCGGCGTATTCGTGGCCGGGCAATTACCGTCAGCTGGCGTCCGTGCTGCGCACCCTGCATGTGCTGGCCGGGCCGGCGGGCGGGGTGGATGCCGACATGCTGCCAGCGGAATTGCGCGGTGCAGCGAGCGTCGCGAAGCGGGAGATACCCGCGCCGGGCGCCGCAACGTCAACGCCCGCGCCGGCCGGTGCAGCCGGCGACCTGCACGCCATGACCGATGCCGCCATCCGCAGCGCCCTCGAGGCGCACGGCGGCAGCGTCAGCCGCGCGGCGCGCGCGCTGGGCGTGCACCGCAGCACGGTGTACCGGCGCGCTTCCGCATTGGGGCTGGCGCGGCCGAAATAACCGCTGCCAGCGCCCTGCCTTTACCCGATCAGACGCGCCAGCTCGGCGCCCGGGTCCTTGGCGCGCATGAACGCTTCGCCCACCAAAAAGGCATCGACCTTGTGGTCGCGCATCAGCTTCACGTCTTCCGGCTTGAGGATGCCGCTTTCGGTCACCACGCGCTTGCCGGCGGGGATGCGCGGCAACAGGTCCAGCGTGGTCTGCAGGCTGGTCTCGAACGTGCGCAGGTTGCGGTTGTTGATGCCCAGGAGCGGCGTCTTGAGCGTGAGCGCAACGTCCAGTTCCTGCGCGTCGTGCACTTCAACCAGCACGTCCATGCCCAGCTCGATGGCCAGCGTTTCGTAATCGCGCAATTGCGAGGGCGTAAGGGCGGCCACGATCAGCAGCACGCAGTCGGCGCCCATCGCGCGCGCGGCGACGATCTGGTAGGGGTCGATCACGAAGTCCTTGCGCAGCACCGGCAGCGCGCACGCGGCCCTCGCCTGGCGCAGGTGGTCGTGCGAACCCTGGAAGAACTGCACGTCCGTCAGCACGGACAGGCAGGCCGCGCCGTGCACGGCGTAAGTGGCCGCGATCTCGGCGGGCGCGAAGCCCTCGCGGATGACGCCCTTGGAGGGCGAGGCTTTCTTGATTTCAGCGATGACGCCGGCCTTGCCCTGCGAAATCTTGTCTTCGATGGCTTGGGCGAAACCGCGCACGTCCTGGCGCGCCTGCGCTTCGCGCAGGACTTCGGCTTCGCTGCGCATCTGGCGGGCGGCGGCGACTTCCTCGGCCTTGACGGCGAGGATCTTCGCAAGAATATCGTTCATTTCTGGAATGTCCGGGTGTATGCGCAGAATTCTTCCAGCTTGGCTCGCGCCGCGCCGGTGGAAATTAGTTCAAATGCTAGCGCTAAGGCTTCGGGAATGGAATCGGCTTTGTTGCCGGCATAGATGGCGAGCCCGGCGTTCAGGGCCACGATGTCACGGGCCGCGCCCTCGACATTTTCCAGCGCCTCTATGACAAGCTCGCGCGACTGCTCGCGATTGGACACCTTGATGCTCCGGTTGGACATCATGGATAGCCCGTAGTCCTCGGGGTGGATCTCGTATTCACGGACCACGCCGTCCTTCAGTTCGCCGACCATCGTGGCCCCGCCCAGCGAGGCTTCGTCCATGCCGTCCTTGCCATGCACGACCAGCACATGACGCGAGCCCAGGCGTTCCAGCACGCGGACCTGGATGCCCACGAGGTCGGGGTGGAATACGCCCATCAGCTGGTTGGCGGCGCCGGCCGGGTTGGTCAGCGGGCCCAGGATGTTGAAGATCGTGCGCACGGCCAGTTCCTTGCGGACGGCGGCCACGTTCTTCATTGCGCCGTGGTGCGCGGGCGCAAACATGAAACCGATGCCGGTCTGCTGGATGCATTCGGCCACCTGTTCCGGCGTCAGCACCAGGTTGGCGCCCAGGGCTTCCAGCACGTCGGCGCTGCCGCTGGACGACGAGGCGCTGCGGTTGCCGTGCTTGGCAATCGGCACGCCGGCCGCGGCCGCGACGAACATCGCGGTCGTGGAAATGTTGAACGTGTGGCTGCCGTCGCCGCCCGTGCCGCACATGTCCAGCAGGTCGTTCGGATTGGGCGTGACCACGGGCGTGGCAAATTCGCGCATGACCTGCGCCGCCGCGGTGATCTCGCCAATGGTTTCCTTCTTGACGCGCAGGCCCATCAGGAGCGCGCTGGCGATCTGCGGCGACATCTCGCCGCGCATCAGCATGCGCATCAGATGCAGCATTTCGTCGTGGAAAATTTCGCGGTGTTCGATGCAGCGCGTCAGCGCTTCGGTGGGGGAAATCGTCACGGTGCGTCCTTCTTAGGCGAGGTTCAGGAAATTGCGCAGCAGGGCGTGGCCGTGCTCGCTCAGTACGGATTCGGGGTGGAACTGTACCCCGTACAGCGGCAGCGTCTTGTGCCGCACGCCCATGATGTCGCCGTCCGGCGCCGTGGCGGTGACAGCCAGGCAGTCCGGCAGCGTGGCCGGGTCAATGGTCAGCGAGTTGTAGCGGATGACAGTGTACGGCGTCGGCAGGCCCTGGAAGATGTCGGTGCCCGTGTGCGAAAGCTGAATCGTCTTGCCGTGCATGATCTGCTGCGCGCGCACGATGTTGCCGCCAAAGGCCGCGCCGATGGCCTGGTGGCCCAGGCACACGCCCAGAATGGGCTTCTTGCCGGCATATGCCTGGATCAGCGGCACCGAGATACCCGCTTCGGCCGGCGAGCAGGGGCCGGGCGACACGCAGATCTGGTCGGGGTTCAGCGCGGCAACCTCTTCCAGCGTGATCTGGTCGTTGCGCGCCACGCGCACGTCCACGCCCAGTTCGCCAAAGTACTGCACCAGGTTGTAGGTAAAGGAATCGTAGTTGTCGATCATCAACAGCATTTTTTTCTCCTCGGGGCCGTTCGGTGGCCCGGGCGGTGATTCGGTTCGGCCGGGGGGCTCAGATGGGTTCGTCCAGGCCGTGCTGCACCTGCTCGGCGGCGCGCAGCACCGCGCGCGCCTTGGCTTCCGTCTCGGCCCATTCGGCTTCGGGGTTCGAATCGGCCACGATGCCCGCAGCCGCCTGCACGTACAGCGTGCCGTCCTTGATGACGCCGGTGCGGATGGCAATCGCCACGTCCATCTCGCCGCCGTAGCTCAGGTAGCCGGCCGCGCCGCCGTAGATGCCGCGGCGCACGGGTTCCAGTTCGTCGATGATCTTCATGGCCTCGACCTTCGGCGCGCCGGTCAACGTGCCGGCCGGGAACGAGGCGCGCAGCACGTCCATGCTGCTCATGCCGGGGTTCAGGGTGCCGGTCACGTTGGACACCAGGTGCATCACGTGCGAGTAACGCTCGATCACCATCGTGTCGCTGACCTTCACCGAACCCACCTGCGCGACGCGGCCCACGTCGTTGCGCGCCAGGTCGATCAGCATGACGTGTTCGGCAATCTCCTTCGGGTCGGCGCGCAGTTCGGCCGCCAGCGCCGCATCTTCTTCCGGGGTGCCACCGCGCTTGCGCGTGCCCGCCAGCGGACGAATCGTGATCTGCGACTTCGGCTCGCCGTTTTCCACCGTGCGCTCCTGGCGCACCAGGATCTCGGGCGACGCGCCCACGACCTGGAAGTCGCCGAAGTTCCAGAAGTACATGTAGGGGGAGGGGTTGAGCGACCGCAGGGCGCGGTAGAGGGAAAGCGGGGAGTCGCGGAAGGGCTTGGCGATGACCTGGCCGATCTGGACCTGCATCAGGTCGCCGGCGGCGATATGTTCCTTGGCGCGCAGGACGGCCGCCAGGTAGTCCTCTTTCTTGAAATCGCGCCGTTCCTCGGTCTGCATGCTGGCGTGGCTGTAGGGAATTTCCACGGGGCGTCGCAGGCGCGCGCGCAGGTCGGTCAGGCGCTGCTGCGCGCGGCTGTAGGCCTCGGGCTGGCTCGGGTCGGCGTAGACCATCAGGTAGATGCGGCCGGCCAGGTTGTCGACGATGACCAGTTCGTCCACGTGCATCAGCATCAGGTCGGGCGTGCCGCCTTCCATGCCCGCCGGGAACGGCTTGACCGCGGGGCCCAGGCAGGGCTCGATGTGACGCACGGTGTCGTAGCCGAAGTAACCGGCCAGGCCGCCGCAAAAGCGCGGCATGCCGGGACGCAGCGCGACCTTGAAGCGGCTCTGGTATTGCTCGATGAACGCCAGCGGGTCGCCGTCGTGGGTTTCGGCGACCTTGCCGTCGTGCAGCACTTCGGTGCGCGTGCCGCTGGCGCGGATCACGGTGCGCGCCGGCAGACCGATGAACGAATAGCGCCCGAAGCGCTCGCCGCCCACCACGGATTCCATCAGGCAGGTCATGCGGCCGGCCAAGGGGCCGGCGTGCGCCAGCTTCAGGTAGATGCCGAGCGGCGTGTCCAGGTCGGCGTAGGTCTCGGCCACCAGCGGAATGCGGTTGTAGCCTTGTGCCGCGAGGGCCTTGAATTCGATTTCGGTCATGTCGGGTCTCGTAAGCGGTGTCTGCTTTCGGACCGGGCACGCAACAAAAAACCCGGTCCAGTTGACTGGTTCCGGGTTGGGCTCTGTTTACACAGTGTCGGCGCTAGGCGGCAAGGTCGCGTCTAGGGCCGGGAAGGGAATCATCGCCACCCGGAAGACAAACGCCACCAACGCCACGAGGCGCCGAGCATTTGGTTCTGGATGGAGACGTTCATTTAGCGGTTCGGTATGAGTACGCGGTAGTGAATTCGTGCTTGGGTTGCGACGCGCTTCAGGCTGGGACTTTAGCGGCGTTCTGGTTCTGATTCCAGAGCGCAACCCACTGGGCGGCGTCAACAAGCGTGTCAACTATACCATCGACATCCAACTCGCGCACGTCACGTCCTTCGTTGTAGCCGTACGGCACCACCAGCACCTGCGTGCCCGCGCTGCGGCCCGCCTGCGCGTCGTTGATCGAATCGCCGATCGTCACGGCCTCGTTCACGCCCACACCCATCAGGTCGCACGCATGGTGGATCTGGTCGGGGTCGGGCTTGCGGCGCTCGCAGGTGTCGCCGCACACCACGGCCTCGAAAAAGCCCGCCAGCCCCGTGCGCTGCAAGAGCGGCAAGGTGAATTCCGTGGGCTTGTTGGTGACCACGGCCAGCTTCAGGCCCTGATCGCGCATGAGTTTCAGCCCTTCGATCACGCCCGGGTAGACCTGCGCGCGCTCGCCGTTGACCAGATGGTAATGGCGGTAGAAGGCATCGCGGGCGCGCTGGAATTCGTCGGGCGCCGGGTCGGCGGCATCGAGCGAACCGGCCAGGCTGCGCCGCACCAGGTTGTCCACGCCCTTGCCGACGAACGTGGCCACCACGTCCTCGCGCAGCGCGATCATGCCAAGTTCGACGCGCATGGCATTGGCGGCGAAGGCCAGATCGGGAATGGAGTCGAGCAGGGTGCCGTCCAGGTCCAGCAGCGCGGCGCGAAAAGCGGTCATGTCGATTTCCTTAGACGGCGGTGGTTTCGCCGATGGCGATCTGCTCGCGCATGGCCTTGATGATGCCGGCGTAATCCGGCTTGCCGAAGATGGCCGAGCCCGCCACGAAGGTGTCGGCGCCCGCGGCGCGGATCTCGGCGATGTTGTCGATCTTGACGCCGCCGTCCACCTGCAGAACGATCTCCTGGCCGCCGGCCTGCATCCAGGCGTCGATGCGGGCGCGGGCCTCGCGCAGCTTGGTCAGCGCCGCCGGAATGAAGCTCTGGCCGCCAAAGCCCGGGTTCACCGACATGATCAGGACCAGGTCGATCTTGTCCATCACGTAGTCCATGTAGGACAGCGGCGTGGCCGGGTTGAAGACCAGGCCCGCCTTGCAGCCGCTTTCGCGGATCAGCGACAGCGTGCGGTCCACGTGGGCGCTCGCGTCGGGGTGAAAGCTGATGTAGTCGGCGCCGGCCTTGGCAAATTGCGGCACCAGCGCGTCCACCGGTTCGACCATGAGGTGCACGTCGATCGGCACCTGGACATGGGGGCGGATGGCCGCACAGACCATCGGGCCGATCGTCAGGTTGGGGACATAGTGGTTGTCCATCACGTCCACGTGGATCCAGTCGGCGCCGGCGGCGACGACGTTGCGGACTTCTTCGCCCAGCCGGGCGAAGTCAGCCGACAGGATGCTGGGAGTAATGCGGGTGCAGGCCGTTTGCTTGGACATGATGTTCGGGGTCGGGGAGGGCATAATGTGCCATTATTGCAGTTTGAGGCGCCGCAGCGGGTATGCCCCGGTCCGGCGCGCCTGAAATTCCGTCTTTCAAGCGTGGGCGCCGACGTTGCGCCGCCCGCGTGCAGCCACACAGGGAAGGACTGTGAAACCTTACGACCTGAGCGTCTCTGTCTCTCCGCGCTTCGTGCCCGAACAGTCCGACCCCGGCGAACAGCAATTCGTGTTTGCCTACACCGTCCGCATCACCAATACCGGCGAACACCCCGCGCAGGTGATCAGCCGCCACTGGATCATCACCGACGGCAACCAGCGCGTGCAGGAAGTGCGCGGCCTGGGCATCGTGGGGCAGCAGCCCCTCCTGGCCCCGGGCGAGACCTTCGAGTACACCAGCGGCTGTCCCCTGCCCACGCCGGTGGGCACGATGCGCGGCATCTACCACTGCGTCGGCGAGAACGGCATCCCGTTCGAAGTGCCGATCTCCGAATTCGTCCTGGCCATGCCGCGCACCTTGCACTGAGCCTGGTCCGGCCATCCGTTGCACGTCTTTCCATTAGCTCATGAAGCGCATTCTTAGCCTGTCCGTGCTGTCGGTCCTTCTGGCGGCATGTTCCACCCCCTCGGATATCCCCCCTGAATCCGGCCAGCCCGCCACCCCCGGCGCGCGCGTCCCGGCGGTGACCGACGGCCCGCTCGTGGTGCCGCCGCTGGCCTCGCTGCCCGATTCCCCGCCGCGCGCGCTGGCCGGCAAGCTCAAACCGGCCAACTGGTCCGAGCTGCCCGGCTGGAGCGCCGACGACCTGAACCAGCTCTGGCCCCTTTTCCTGCGCAACTGCAAGGGCTTGATGCGGCCCACCAGCGGCAACCTGGCCGCGCCCGCGCGCGCCACGCCGCGCGCCTGGCAGCCGGTTTGCGCCGCCGCCATCGATCCGGCCCGTGCGCCCGCTGCCGGCGACGGCGAAGGCGTGCGCCGCTTTCTGCAGACCTACCTGCAACCCTGGCGCCTGAACGCCGCCGACGGCAAGCCCGCCACCAACACGGTGACGGGTTACTACGAGCCGCTGGTGCGCGGATCGCGCCGCCAGGGCGGCGTCTACCAGTGGCCGCTGTATGCGGTGCCCGCCGACCTGCTGACGATCGACCTGGGGTCGGTCTATCCGGACCTGGCCGGCAAGCGCGTGCGCGGCAAGCTCGACGGCAAGCGCGTCGTGCCCTACGACACCCGCGCCGCCATCGAATCGTCTTCCGGCCGCCGCCCACCGGTGGTGGTGTGGGTCGACGACCCCGTGGACAACTTCTTCCTGCAGGTCCAGGGCTCCGGCCGCGTGCAGCTGACGGACGGCCCGGATGCCGGCAAGACCATCCGCGTCGCCTACGCCGACCACAATGGCCAGCCCTACGTGTCCATCGGCCGCTGGCTGATCGACCGCGGCGAACTTACCGCCGACCAGGCGTCGATGCAGAACATCCGGGCGTGGGCACAGCGCAATCCCAAGCGCGTGCCTGAAATGCTCAATGCCAACCCGGCGGTGGTGTTCTTCCGCGAAGAGGCAGTGATCGATCCCGAGCAAGGTCCCAAGGGCGCCTACGCCATTCCGCTGGCGCCGCGGCGTTCGGTGGCGGTGGACGCCACCTTCGTGCCGCTGGGCACGCCGCTCTTTCTGTCCACCACGTATCCGGCCTCCGACCGGCCCCTGCAGCGCCTGGTGTTCGCCCAGGACACGGGCACGGCCATCCGGGGCGCGGCACGCGCCGACTTCTACTGGGGTTACGGCGAAGAAGCCGGGCAGCAGGCCGGCCGCATGAAGCAACGCGGCCAGATGTGGCTGCTGTGGCCCAAACAGGCCGGGGAGCCCTCCGCACGATGAGCCATCAGATCGTAGTTTGCGGGGCCGGCATCGTCGGCCTGTCCACCGCCCTGGCGCTGGCCCGCCGCGGCCAGCGCGTGGCCGTGCTGGCGCCGCGCGCCGCCGTGCCGCCGGCCGATCCCAACCACTATCACCCGCGCGTCTACGCCATCTCGCCCGCCAGCCAGCGCTTTCTGGCCGACATCGGTGTGTGGGACGCCATGCCCGCGTCCCGCCTGATGCCCGTGCAGGCCATGGAGATCCACGGCGACGCCGATGGCCAGGTGAACCTGAACGCCTGGCAGGCGGCGCTGCCGCAGCTGGCCTGGATCGTCGAATCCGGCGAGATCGAGCGCGTCCTGATCCAGGCCGTGCGCATGTTCGGCATCGCCTGGCTGGAAGACCGCTGCACCGGTTACCAGGATGGCGCGGTCCAGACTGAGAGCGGCGCACGCATTCAGGCCGAGCTCTTCGTCGGCGCCGACGGCGCGGCCTCGCCGCTGCGCGAGGCTGCCGGGCTGAAGCACGAAGCCCAGTCCTACAACGACACCGGACTCGTCGTGCATCTGGACGCCGAACTGCCGCACCAGGGCACCGCGTTCCAATGGTTCCGCGACGACGGCGTGCTGGCCCTGCTGCCGTTGCCCGATACCGCGGACGGTCCGCAGGTGTCCATGGTCTGGTCCATGCGCAGCGAATTGGCGCAGCAATTACTGGAACTGCCGCAGGAAGCGCAAACCGCCCGCCTGGAAGCCTTGCTGGCCGAGGCCGCCGAAGGGCGGCTCGGCCGCCTGAAAGTCCGCAGCAAGCTGCACGGTTTTCCGCTGACGCTGGAGCGCGCCCAGATGGTCGCGCCCGGCATCGCACTGGCCGGAGACGCGGCGCACCGCCTGCACCCGCTGGCGGGGCAGGGCCTGAACCTGGGGCTGGGCGACGTCGAGGCGCTGGCCCGCATCGTCGCCGGACGTGAACCCTACCGCCAGCCCGGCGACATGCGCGTGCTGCACCGCTACCAGCGGGCGCGCGCCGAGCCGGTACTGGCCATGCGGCTGGCCACGGACGGGTTGCACAAGCTCTTCGGATCGAAGGCGACGCCGCTTGTCTGGCTGCGCAACGCCGGCATGCATTGGGTCGAGCGCGCGCCGCTGATCAAGCGCCGCCTGATCGCGGGGGCGTCCGCCAACTAGGCCAGCCAGGCCCGGCGGCGGCGCCGGGCGGAACCTGCGGCGGCCGGCGGCCGTCTGATACGGATACGCACATCCGCCGCCTGCCACGGCTGTCCCTCCCGGATCGGTTACGCTTTCCGGCAAGACACACGACTGACAAGACCAGGAGTACCGATGAAATTCCGCATTCCCGCCACGTTGGCGGCCTGTTTCCTCGCCGCGGGCATCGGTTTGTCCGCCACGGCCCAAGCGCAGGGCGCAAAGTCCGTTTCCACGCAGGCCGTGGGACAGGCGGCCAAGGGCGAGAAAAGCGTTTCCACCACCGAACTCGATCCGCAGTCGGCCGCCGTCAAGGAACGCTTTCAGCAGCGTTTCTCGGGCATGAATGTCACGACCGTGCGCCGCACGCCCTATGGCCTGTTCGAAGTGCAGCTCGGCATGGACCTGATCTACACCGATGAAGGCGTCACCTGGGTCATGGAAGGACCGCTGATCGACGCCGCCACGCGCCGCGACGTCACCCGCGAATCGCAGGAAAAGCTCAGCGCCGTCACCTTCGACCAACTGCCGCTGGATCTGGCGATCAAGCAGGTCAAGGGCGATGGCTCACGCAAGGTCGCGATCTTTGAAGATCCCAACTGCGGTTACTGCAAGCAGCTGCGCAAGACGCTCGAAGACGTGGACAACCTGACCGTCTACACCTTCCTCTATCCCATCCTGTCGCCCGACTCCAAGGTCAAGGTGCGCAACGTCTGGTGCGCCAAGGACCAGGGCAAGACCTGGGACGACTGGATGCTGCGCGGCAAGACGCCGGCCACCGCCAACTGCGACGTGCCCGAAGACAAGCTGCTGGCGCTTGGCCAGCAACTGATGGTGCGCGGCACGCCGACGCTGTTCTTCGCCGACGGCTCGCGCATCAGCGGCGCGCTGCCGCTGGACCAGCTCAAGGCCCGTTTGAACTGACCGGCGCGCGTCGCGCCGGCCCGGGAAAGGGGGGCGCGGCAAGCGCCATCCCTCCCGGAGACAAGACTTGAAAATCGCAATTCTCGACGATTACCACGACGTAGCCCGGCGCTATGCGGATTGGACCTCGCTGGGCGGCGACGCCGAGGTGCAGATCTTCAACAACTTCATCCCCGACGACCAGGTCGAAACCGCGCTCGCGCCCTTCGACGTGATCGTCGCCATGCGCGAACGCACGCCGTTCCCCGCCGAACGCATCCGCGCGCTGCCCAAGCTGCGGCTTCTGGTCACCACCGGCATGCGCAACAACGCCATCGACATGCAGACCTGCGCCGAGCAGGGCATCGTCGTGTCCGGCGCGCCCGGCAGCGCCGATGCCAACACCGCCACCGCGGAACTCGCGTGGGCGCACATCCTGGGGCTCTTCAAGCACCTTCCCGCCGAAGACGCCGCCATGCGCCGCGGCATGTGGCAGACCGGCATGCCC
This sequence comes from Achromobacter sp. JD417, assembly GCF_041879325.1. Taxonomy (NCBI): domain Bacteria; kingdom Pseudomonadati; phylum Pseudomonadota; class Betaproteobacteria; order Burkholderiales; family Alcaligenaceae; genus Achromobacter; species Achromobacter sp. JD417. The sequence goes on from NZ_CP087159.1 coordinate 415,913, forward strand.
GAGCCGCTGGCCGGCAAGCGCCTGGGCGTGGTGGGCCTGGGCAAGCTGGGCGCCGCGGTCGCCAAGGTGGGTCTGGCCTTTGGCATGGACGTCGTGGCCTGGAGCCCCAACCTGACCGACGAGCGCGCCCAGGCCGCCGGCGTCGCGCGCGTGGACAAGCACGAACTCTTTTCCACGTCCGACGTGGTCAGCCTGCACCTGATCCTGTCCGATCGCAGCCGTCACATCGTCGACGCCACCGCGCTGGCCGCCATGAAGCCCACCGCCTACCTCGTGAACACGTCGCGCGCGGGTCTTGTCGACCAGGAAGCGCTGATGGACGCCCTGGTGAAATTCCGTATCGCCGGCGCCGGCCTGGACGTCTTCCCCGAGGAGCCCCTGTCTCCCACCGATACCGTGCGCGACCTGGACAACGTGATCCTCACGCCGCACCTGGGCTATGTCAGCCGCGAAAACTTCGAGGCGTTCTACCAGAACTGCCTGGAAGCCGTGAAGGCCTGGGCGGCGGGCGCGCCGATCCGCGTGCTGAACGCCTGATTCTGCAACGCAAGCGCAAGGCTGCAAAAAAAAGGGGCTGCAATCGCAGCCCCTTGTTTGTTTGTCCTGCGCCGCATCACCCGCGCGAGAACATCACCTTCTTTTCGATGATTGCGCCCGGCTCCAACGCCGTCGGCGTATCGCCGCACGCTTCGTCTGCCTCTTCCGTGGGGTCGACCGTATCGAACGCCGTGTCGCCGTTGGCGTCCGGCACGCCCGTGGGCTTCAGGCCCACGAAGTCGAACAGGTCCCGGTCCATCAGGTGCGAGGGAACGACGCGCGACAGCGCGTTGAATACGTTCCACGACCGGCCCGGGTGCTGCTTGTCCCATTCCTTGATCATGCGGCCCACTTCCTTGCGCTTCAGGTTCTCTTGCGAACCGCAAAGATTGCACGGAATGATGGGGAATTGCTTGAGCTCGGCGTAGGCGATCAGGTCGGACTCGACCACGTAGGCCAGCGGGCGGATCACCGTGTGGCGGCCGTCGTCGGACACCAGCTTGGGCGGCATGCCCTTGGCCTTGCCGCCGTAGAACAGGTTCAGGAAGAACGTGGCCAGGATGTCGTCGCGGTGATGGCCCAGCGCGATCTTGGTGGCGCCCAGTTCCGAGGCGACGCGGTACAGGATGCCGCGGCGCAGCCGCGAACAGAGCGAGCACATCGTCTTGCCCTCTTCCAGCACGCGCGTGACGATGGAATACGTATCCTGCGTCTCGATGTGGAAGGGAACGCCCAGTTCCTTCAGGTACTGCGGCAGGATGTGATCGGGAAAGCCCGGCTGCTTCTGGTCCAGGTTCACGGCGATCAGTTCAAACTTGAACGGCGCGCGCTTCTGGAGCTGCAGCAGGATGTCCAGCATGGCATAGGAGTCCTTGCCGCCGGACAGGCAGACCATCACGCGGTCGCCTTCCTCGATCATGTTGTAGTCGGACAGGGCGCGCGTGGTTTCGCGCGCCAGCCGCTTGGTCAGCTTGTTGCCTTCGTGCCGGGCTTTTTCGTCGGCGGGCGTGCGAAATTGCACGCCGGGGGGAGCGATATCGTTCATGTCAGCGGTTGATCTGGATTTCCACGCCCACCGCCGCGCAGTCGGAGAAGGCCATGGGCTTGCTGATGCGCAGGCGCAGCGCGCGGATTTCCTGGAAGTCGGCAAGCAGGCGCGCCGCGACCTGTTCGGACAGGGTTTCGATCAGGTTCACGTGCGCCTGCGTGCATTCCTCGACGATGGCCTCGCGCAGCCGGCGGTAGTCCAGCACGCTGTGAATGTCGTGGTCGTCCACCGAGCGCTGGATGTCGACGTCGAATTCGGCATCGACGTGCAGGGGCTGGGTGGCGCGGCGCTCGTGCTCGAGGATGCCGATGCGGGCGTCGAGCGCAAGCCCGGAAAGAATGATGCGGCGAGTGGGCATGATGAAAACCTGGGTGGAATAGCCCGAATTGTAAGGCGACGACGGATGGGGGTGACGCGCTGGCTACAATCCGGCCATGTCCGGGCGCCCGCGAGGCGCCGGCGCAGTCAATAAGGGGTGAAATGCAACAGATGCACGATTCGGTCATTGTAGGCGGCGGCCCGGCCGGCGCCTCCTGCGCCCTCTGGCTGGCCCGCCTGGGCCTGTCGCCGTTGCTGGTCGAGGCCAGCGCCCGCCTGGGCGGCCTGGGCAATGACAACCCGTTTGCCGACGACTGGATCGCTGTCCTGCCCGGCGTCACCGGCCAGCAGGTCGCGGCCAATATCGACGCCAGCGTGCGCGCCGCCAACGTGCCCCTGCGGCTGGAAACCCGCGTCGCCGGCGTGCGGCCGTGCAAGGGCGGCATCGAGGCCACGCTCTCTGGTCCGGACGGCGAGCAGACCCTGGCCCGTGCCCGCACCCTGGTCATCGCCTCGGGCGTGCGCGCCAAGGGCCTGCCCGGCCATCCGCCGGGCGCTTCCTGGCCGGGCGTGCTGATCGGCCCCGGCTCGCCCATCGTGGCGCAGGACTATTCGGGTTTGTCGGTCGCAGTGCTGGGCGGGGGCGACAACGCCTTTGAAAACTTCGTCTACGTGCGCAACCGCGGCGCGCGAACGGTTCATCTGTATGCCCGCAGCGTGCGCGCCCAGCAGCAGTGGGTCACGCGCGCCGGGTCCGAAGGCGTGCACATCGGCCCCTACCAGGTCGATCCCGCCGCGCGCAGCGTGCACGGCCGCCAGTACGACCTGATCCTGGTCTTCTACGGCTGGGAACCGCAGGCCGCGTTTGCCGACACGCTGCACCTGGCGCGCGACGAGCGCGGCTACATCCGCACCGACTTCGCCACCGCCGAGACCAGCGTGCCGGACATCTACGCCATTGGCGAAGTCGCGCACCGCATGCATCCATGCGTGGTGACCTCGATGGCCGACGGCGTGGTGGCCGCCAAGGCCATCCAGCGGCGCTGGGAGCGCGCGGGGGCGTGAACGGGCGGCGGGCCACGATGCGCTCTTCAGCCCAGGCGAACCCACACCTCCGGATTCCAGAATAGGCATTTGACCGCGCCGCGCCCGGCGGCACCATCGACATCTCGGCGCGCCACATCGCCGACAAGCTGTCGGCCAGGCTGGGGCAGGGTCATCGTGGAGAATCGGGCCGGCGCCGCGATGGACCTGACCGTCGGCGCCAAGCAGGTGCACGCCATGAAGGCGGGCGTCAGCGAATCCTTCCTGCGCACCGTCACCGGCGCGCCGCTGCACTTCACGCAAGCGCCGTGCACGATCGTCCTGGACGGTGAGGGCGTGCCGCGCTACGCGTAAACGTCGAGCGCCCGGCGCCAGGCAAAGAAGCTACGTTTCACAACCCTGGCCGTCGTATCGGCCGCTGCGCTGTGCCCGGGCGTGACCGCCGTCGCCCAACCTTTTAGCGCTGTCGGCGCTAGTCACGTGCTGTCGCTCAGGATACTGCGGCAGATAAATCGGATCGTTTCAAGCATCTGCTAACACCAGATCAATTCGGTTCACTAATAAGACTCCTTTGATTTACACGCAGTATCGACAGCTTCTAAAAGCGGTAGTGCCGCTTGGCACCAAGGACAACCCGTGCGCGCTTTAAAAACTACGACGTCTGTGCGTGGCAGCGCATCGTTGCGTCATTACCTCCCGCCGCGAGCTACACATGAGCATCAGCAAGACCCTGACCCAGGCCCGGCGCCAGGCGGCGCCCAATCCCACCGGCACGTGCAGCGCGTGTGAACGTACCGGCTTACCGATCCTGCCACTACGGCTTGCAATCATGCCGGTCACAGGCGGACTCAAGCAACATGGCGCACTGAGTCACGAATCCATTCAGACCGCATTGCGTGTACTGCGGCAAGGGTATGTCTATGTTCTGCTGGACAAAGAAATCTGGCATGCCTATCAGGTCACCCCGGAAGGCTATCTGCGCCAGTTCAATCCATTCTCCATGCCACGGGCGGCGCCCGAGCCCCTAGCCAAAGCTTGCCTGGACGCCGGACACGATCTGCGCTCGGCATTCATCAACATCGACACCGCAGCGCACAAGCAGGCCTGGATCGCGTTTTCACAGGACCCTTGGCCGAAGGCGACCCTCGATGCCTACCGCACCGGCAAGCACCCTGATGGAAAGGCACTGCCCGCTGATTATCGGCAGCGGTTCAGGGTGATCAATCTGATCACGCTCAAGCAGGATCCGACAGGTGGCAGCCAGGCGCTTGCCCTTGAACACGGTGATGATCTTGCCCAGCATGTCGCCGAGTACGCCATTGGCACGCGCGACTTCGGTAGCGTTCATGACTGGCATCCCCGTCATGCCCGCCTGGAAGCCATGCATGCGCAACTGCGCATGCTCGAAAAGCAGCATGGGCTTGCGAAGGGGGTTGCAGGACTCATCCTGCCCGATCCGGTGGGCATGGCTGCAGAGCTCAACAGCCTGCGTCTTTCTGTCAACACGATGCGCCAGCGGTGGCGTGAAGAGCCAACACGGCGGTATGCCTACCTCACCTCGCAGTGCCTGCTCGGAATCAAAGCTTACATCGCCCAGCAGGTAGAGGCTGCACACCCGCCTCCGCCGCCACCCAGCGACTATTGGACGTCCAGCGAATCCGGCGTCCCGCCCGTATTCCACGACCCCGCACAACAACGCGCTGGCGTGGTCAATCGCGAGACCGGGCGTCGCATGGCCCGGCTAGAAGATCGTTACTGGGAAACCTGCCCTGCAGGGCGAAAGACTTTTCAGGATGCGTACGACAAGGAAGACGACCGCTTTCAAAAGCAGATCGACGCTTATGCAACCGACTGGGCCGACCTGGTGGCTGGCGCCAGTTGGCGACGGATCATGGCTTTGGACTATGCGGACGCCGATGCGCGTTCGCAGCAATGCCGCCTGAGCACCACCGCGGCTTGTCTTGCGGGCGGCATCACGGATGCCCCGCCACAGCAGACAACGCCGGCGGACGAGAGCCAACCAGGCGAAAAGCCCACGCCGCAAGCGTTGGGGCCTAGCAGCAAGGCATGGAAAGACCTGCTGTCCGACGCAGGTAGTCCAGCCTACATCGCGCTCAATGGGCAATACACCGACTTGCAGCAGGCGTTCGAACCCTTGTTCTCCAACGCGATGCCCTCGGAGGCAGGCAAGAAATACTATGACGCGATAAAAATGGTCGCCACCAGCAAGGAGGGAAGCGATTGGCGCCGGACGCTCGTTGTTGAATCTGCCGATCAGTTGTTGGCGGCCATTCACGATGCGAGCAATCGCCTCGAAAGCACCCTGACCATCGGCGCCAAGGCGGCTTTAGACAACCTGCAGTCCGGCGCCGCCTGGCTGTACGGTAAGGCCAGGTTCACCCAGGTCACCATCCAGCTCACGGTGGGGGAGTGCTTCGAGCTGCTGTCGAGCGAAATTCGCGAGCACGCCAACTCCGCCCAAAAGGCCGCCGGCAAACGGGCACGTGCGATGTTGCTGGGCAGTCTGATCACCATCCCGGATGCCAATGTCCGCAATGTGCTCATCGACGTCACGCTATGGGCGCATGGAACTGCAGAAGAGGTCAAGAAGCGCATCCTGGATTTCAGCAAGGAGGCCAAGGAGGGCGCGCAGGACATCAGGCAGGCTGCTGGCGCGCTTGGGCAAGAGATCAACAGAGAGGTCAAGTTTGCGCTACGCCAGGTCAACGCCGGCCTGAAGAATCTGGAACCCGCTGCCGCCGCGGTGCTCGAGGGCCTGCACGTTGGCGCGGCGGGGGCTCGTCGTGTCGCCGGCAGCACCTTTGCGAGCTTGAAGAACTTGGCCGTGGGTAGCGTGGATGGTGGCTTGTCTTTCATCGGCCTGTATTTTTTGCAGGACAGCTTGAAAAGCACGTTAGCTGACCTGGATGCGAAAGTCGGCGCCCGGCATCCGGAGGCTGTGGCGGCGTTTTATAGCGTGGCGCTGGGCTTCATGGGAGCGAGTGTTGAGGCGGCCGGGCTGGCGATGAAGGTTCCGGCGGACGCTGCCCAAGACTTCTTGCTCCGCTGGGGCAAGGAGAAAGCCCCTTTGATCGGTCGCGTGGTCGGGCTGGGGTCGAAGTTGGTGATGATTGGTGGAGCGATTTCAGCTTTGGCGGGGATTGCGGACGCCGGTGCGAGTTTTAGGGCAGCCGGTCGCGTGTCAAAAGCTGGTGATGCAGGCGCCGCTCGGGCCTACGAAATTGCCGGTATTTCATCGGTTATTGGGGCATTTGTGATTTTTCTGGGAACCGTAAGATCACTCTCGCTGTTCGGCGGGTTGGGCGCGGGCATCGCTATTGGACTCGTCGCCTACGCGATATCACACGTAGCAAAGAGTCTTGAATCCGACCCACTGGAAAAGTGGGCGCACCGCTGCTATTTCGGCCGAATTGAAGGCACCGTCCGCTGGCGTGATCCGCACGATATGGACATCGCCATCGCTGCACTGAATGCAGCAGTACTCGGCATGGATGTCGACCTCCGTTTCACTGATGAAGGACGAGCGAGGTCGCTAGATGAACTCTACATCGAAGACATTGAGGTCCTCAAAAACGGGGGCTCAATCAAGCAAACAAGGGTGCTTGTTTACAGCGCAACCTTGCCTGGTTTCGATGCCAAACAATCACGCTACCGCTTCACGCTCACCACCGAGCGGTTCGGTCTAGCACCAGACGGCAAACGTGTCCCCATCCTGACTACTCATGTCATGGCATCTGGACAGGTCAACGATACAGCCCAGATCGCGAATGTTTCTGCCTTGAGTGGGCAAGATTACGCGCTGGACGCTGAGACGAAACCAACACCGTCACGGCCAATCCTCAGCGGCCGGTACTCGCTGGATACGGTAAACAAGATCAAGTCGGCAACATTGGTCGTGGCGTTCTGGCCGGACATGAACGACAGCTCTGGCTTTGCCGCAATCGAAATTACCGAGGAACTCTGATGGCGAGACCTCAGCTGAGTCCCCCTTGCGTTGGCTGGCAACGCGACCTCCCAGGTCCCAACGACTCTCCAAATGACCTCCCCATGCTGCTCTGGCAGGCGCCGACGCATATGGATGAAACGTATGTCGAGTTCGCTCGGAACGCATTGAGCATTCGCGGAGTGATCTTCTACGCCTCATTACTGACCACGTTGATGTGTATCCGGTATCTAGCCTTCGCCGGATGGGACATTTATATGACGAGTAAGGCGTCTGGCGTTCTAACGCTTGAAGTTGCAGGCATTTTTCTACTTCACGTGAGCGCAATTGCGCTCTGCGTTTGGGCAGCGTGCATTTTCTATCGTGCCGATGTATCTCCACCCCGCGATCTTCCGCTCCGCTTCAATCGCCTACGTCGCAAGGTATACGTCTACGACTTCCAATCAGTTTGGTGGAATCCCTTCGATCGCGGATGCGTCACCACGGCGAGTTACGACTGGGACGACTTGCGAGCAGAGAAGTGGAAAGTCCGTGGCGCAACGCCTGGCGGCGGGCTCATCATCAAAGAAGGCGTCTCCATCGCGGTGGTGAAACGCGGCACGAACAACGTCGTGGCGCGCTTCCAATTGAACACCGACGCTGCGAACACCTCCAATTTCTGGGCATACGTGTGTGCCTACATGCAAAACGGCATTAAAGGGCTCGACCCTGATCGTGCCGAACCTCGTGATGCCAACGACGTCGCTCCCTACAACATCGCCTTGCGCCTGGCCCCGAAGGTCCAGTGGCCCGCGGAGATGGATCTTGAATCACGAACCGCGCCATGAAGGCGGTCGAGGCCGAAGTCTTGATTCGCTATCTGGAAGGAATATTTCGCTTGCCAGCTGCCGCAGCTTCTCAGCCGCGATGCGTCCGGTCAATGCACTCAGGCTTCGCCGCCCCGCAGATTACGAAGAAGCGCTGATGGCCAGACCTCAACTGAATCCCCCCTGCGCCGGGTGGCAGTGTGATCTGCCGGGCCCCAATGACCCTCTCATTGAGCCCCCTCTGCTGCTATGGCGAGCTCCGACGCATATGGACGAAACGTATGTCGAGTTCGCTCGGAGTACATCTATATTTCGCGGAACGCTCCTTTTCTTTTCGCTGCTGATTACATGGACATGTCTCGAACAGACAATTCTGATCACTAGAAATCTCAGGGCCATCACGACGACGGGTGTGGGGGCTTTTGAAATAGGAATGTTCTTGCTGTTTGCAATTGCCATCGCAGTATGCGTTTGGGCAGCATGTGCTTTCTATCGCGCAGACGTCTCCCCGCCCCGCGATCTCCCGCTTCGCTTCAATCGACTACGTCGCAAGGTCTACGTTTATGGCTTCCATTCAGTCTGGTGGAATCCCTTCGAGCGCGGGTATGTGACGACGGCGAGTTATGACTGGGACAACCTGCGCGCAGAGAAGTGGAAAGTCCGCGGCGGGACTCCGGGCGGTGGGCTCATCATCAAGGAAGGCGTCTCCATCGCGGTGGTGGAGCCGGGCACCAACAACGTCGTGACGCGCTTTCATTTAAACACCGACGCTGCTAACACCTCCAACTTCTGGGCGTATGTGTGCGCCTATATGCAGAACGGCATCAACGGCCTCGACCCCGATCACGCCGAACCGCGTGATGCCAACGACGTCGCTCCCTACAACATCGCCTTGCGCTTGGCCCCGAAGGTCCAGTGGCCCGCGGATATGGATTTTGAATCACGAACTGCACCATGAAGGCGGTCGAGGCCTAGGACTGGATTCGCTTTCCAGAAGGGACCGTTCGCCACCCAGCTACTGCAGCTCCACAGCCCCGGTACATTCGATTGGCGAACGCCCACTTCGCCGCCATCGACATTTCTAGGGAACGCTGATGGCGAAACCTCAACTGAATCCCCCCTGCGTCGGCTGGCAACGGGATCTTCCCGGCCCCAACGACCCGCTCGACGAGCCCCCAATGCTGCTATGGCAGGCACCGACGCGTATGGATGGAACGTATGTCCAGTTCGCCCGGAACACGTCGAGCCTTCGCGGAGGGATTTTTTACTTCTCACTGGTTATGGCATGGGTGGGTCTCAAGTATGTAATTTTTTCCGCAGCGCATTCTTATGCGACTGCGGCGGCTTTCAGCTCCGTCGGTGAGATTGTTGGAATTGTCTTTCTAGACGTAATGACACTTGCCCTGTGCGCTTACGCAGCATGCATTTTCTATCGTGCCGACGTTTCCCCACCCCGCGATCTTCCGCTCCGCTTCAATCGCCTACGTCGTAAGGTATACGTCTACGACTTCCAATCAGTTTGGTGGAATCCCTTCGATCGCGGATGCGTCACCACGGCGAGTTACGACTGGGACGACTTGCGAGCAGAGAAGTGGAAAGTCCGTGGTGCGACGCCTGGCGGCGGACTCATCATCAAAGAAGGCGTCTCCATCGCGGTGGTGAAACCCGGCACGAACAACGTCGTGGCGCGCTTCCAATTGAACACCGACGCTGCGAACACCTCCAATTTCTGGGCCTACGTGTGCGCCTACATGCAGAACGGCATTAAAGGCCTCGACCCTGATCGTGCCGAACCACGTGATACCAACGACGTCGCTCCCTACAACATCGCCTTGCGTCTAGCCCCTAGGGTCCAGTGGCCCGCGGATATGGATCTTGAATCACGAACTGCACCGTGAAGGCGGTCGAGGCCGAGGACTGGATCGCTTGCCAAAAGGGCCCGCTTGCCACCTACTGCAGCGCCACAGCCCAGGTACATTCGATTGGCGAACGCCCACTTCTGCCGGTGTCTGACACCCTAGGGAGACGCACTGGGTATGACGGAAATCTCACCAGGGTGTCAGACACCTTGAGAGGAAGCAGCCACACGCGAAGCGTCAAAGCGACGACGCAAGACGCCGCGTAAGTCCACGAAGGCCGCCCGCGCGGCCGCCCGGGGACGGGCACCGCAAGACGCTTCTCTCCCAAACGACTGCGTGCAAGAACCTCAAGAACCCGACTCCCCCCGCCGCCCGTAAAGATTCAACCGTAGAGCCCGGTGCGTCGTGGGCCTGGGGTGGGCGGGGCGTTTAGATGCGCCCGGCGGAAACCGAAGGGAGCCGAAGGCGGACGAGGTTGAGCACGGGGCAGTCCGGAGCGAAGGCTCCGGACCGCAATCGGAGCCCCGCCCGCCCCAGGCCCACGACGCGCCGGGCGCCTTAAGAACCATGCCGGACGAACCATGCCGGACGCCTTAAGAACTCAATCTATCCGGCCGGTACCCCCTCAAACCAACACACACTCCGTAGCCTCAGGCCCACTCAACTTCACCCGAAACTCCCGCAGCTCATCCCGCCGAAACACATGCACGGTCACCCGATCCCCAACCCGGTACTGCGCCAGCAGCAGATCCAACCCCGCCGGCGCATCCACCCGTAGTCCATCGATAGCCACCAGCACATCACCCGCCGACAAGCCCCCCTTGTGCCCCGCCCCGCCTTCAAGAACCGTCGCCAGCGTCAGCGAGTCGCCTTGCTTGCGCGTGCGCACATCCAATGACGGAATATTGGCCGACGTCTTCCATTGCAGCTTCACGCCCTGTGTTTCAAGCAACGAAGCCAGCGGCACATCCGCCGTCCCGTACGCATGACGAGCGATAAAGCGCCGCGTGTCCACCCCCGTCGCTTCCTCGATCAGCGCCGGTAGCCCGTCTTCCGGCAAACCGTGCGGCTTGCCCCGATAGAAGTCCCGGCCATAGCGATCCCACAGCAACCGCATCACATCGTCCAGCGAATGCGCGCCCGACGATTCCTCGCGGATCAGCAGATCCAGCCCAAGCGCCACCAGCGCGCCCTTCGTGTAATAGCTCACCAGCGCATTCGGCGAATTCTCATCCTGCTTGTAATAGCGCGTCCACGCATCGAAAGAGCTCTCTGCCACCGACTGCTTGTGGCGGCCCGGCGTGCGGGCCACGCTGGTGATCGTCTTGGCCAGCAGGCGCAGGTAGTCCGCGCGCGTGATCGCGCCCGAGCGCAGCAGCAGCAGATCGTCGTAGTAGGACGTAAAGCCCTCGAACACCCACAGCAGGCGCGTCAGGTCCGGTTGCGACAGATCGTACGGCGCGAAGACATCCGGCTTGATGCGCTTGACGTTCCAGGTGTGGAAATACTCGTGGCTCACCAGCCCCAGGAATCCCCGGTAGCCTTCCCCCTGGCCTTGCTGGCCCAGCACCGGCAGGTCCTTGCGCGCCGTCATCAGCGCCGTGCTGGCGCGATGCTCCAGGCCGCCGTAGCCGTCGCCCGTCACCATCGTCATGAAGACATAGCGGTCCGCGCTGTCCAGGAACGGCGCGCGCTTCGTGCGGGGTTCGAAGAAAGCGATCTGCGTCTCGCAGATCTTCTTCACGTCGTCCGTGATGCGCGCCAGATCCAGATTCGGCGCCACCCCCGTGAAAACCAGTTCGTGTTCCGCGCCATGCGCCACAAAGCGCGACACCTGCGGCGTGCCCATCTCGACCGGGTGATCGATCAGCGCGTCATAGTCCGGCGCCAGGTATAGCCCGAAACCGTGACGGCGCGCCGCGCCCTTGTGGCCTGCGGCTTCGGGCAGGCTCGTGTAGACCTTCCAGCCGTCGATGCCGCGCGGCGGCGCCAGGTCCACCAGGCAGGGCTCGTGGTCCTGGCCGTGCACGCGCAGGAACACGCTGGTGCCATTGAAGAAACCGTGCGTCTCGTCCAGATGCGCGCCGCGCACCGACAGGTCCCAGGCGTAGACCGTGTACTCGACCTGCAACGGGCCCTCGCACGGCGCGGCCTGCCAGGTGTGGTTGTCGATCTTGTCGACAGTCACGCGCCGCGTGCCGGCGCGGGCCGACACGGTTTCGATCTGGCGCGAGAAATCGCGGATCAGGTAGCTGCCCGGGATCCAGGCGGGCAGCGACAGGCGCTGCCCGGCGGGCGAGGGCGATGCGATCGTAAGGGTTATCCGGTAGCGGTGGCCGGCGGGATCGTGCGGCGCAAGGCGGTAAAGTATGGGAGGTACGTCATCATTTTTTTTCATGCTCATATCTTATTACCGGAGACATTCATGAGCGAGTCGTTTGTACTGGTCGAAACCCGGGGCCGAGTCGGCCTGCTGACGCTGAATCGTCCCAAGGCGCTCAACGCGCTGAACGATCAGCTCATGGACGAACTGGGCGCCGCGCTGCTGGCGTTCGAGGCCGATCCCGACGTCGGCTGCGTCGTCATCACCGGTAGCGAAAAGGCCTTCGCGGCGGGGGCTGACATCGGCGCCATGAAAGACTGGTCGTACATGGACGTGTACGGCAGCGAATACATCACCCGCAACTGGGAAACGCTCAAGCGCATCCGCAAGCCCGTGATCGCCGCCGTGGCCGGCTACGCGCTGGGCGGCGGCTGCGAACTTGCCATGATGTGCGACATCATCATCGCCGCCGACACGGCCAAGTTCGGCCAGCCTGAAATCAAGCTGGGCGTGATCCCCGGCGCGGGCGGCACGCAGCGTCTGCCGCGCGCCGTCGGCAAGGCCAAGGCCATGGACCTGGCGTTGACTGCCCGCATGATGGCCGCCGAGGAAGCCGAGCGCGCCGGTCTTGTCTCGCGCGTGGTTGCCGCGGACAAACTGCTTGAAGAAGCCATGGACGCCGCCACCGTCATCGCCTCCATGTCGCTGCCGTCGGTCATGATGGCCAAGGAATGCGTCAACCGCGCCTTCGAAGGTTCGCTCAACGAAGGGCTGCTGTTCGAACGCCGCGTGTTCCATTCGCTCTTTGCCACCGAAGACCAGAAGGAAGGCATGGCCGCGTTCACCGAAAAGCGCAAACCCGACTTCAAACACCGTTAATCCTTGTTACGACTGTGCCTGCACGAATCGCAGGCCTCGCATTGCCAGGCGCGCCCTATGAAGGCGCGCTTTTTCATGGCCATCTGCGCGCAAAGTGCAGGTTTCGCCTTGAAACGTCTGGCTAGCACCTTGTTGCAGACTTCGGCCCTATCCTGAATGAGCGTCATCCCGAGGTGCCGCGCCAGAGCGGTTTGCTGTCACTGGCAAATCCCGCGCGGCGGCTCGATTGCAAACAAAATCAAGAAGGAGCCTTGCATGCGTAAACCCATCGCTACCCGCCGGCTGACCACGGCTGCGCTCGCCGGCGCGCTCAGCGTCTGCTTCATCAATGTCGCCCAGGCTCAATCGCCGCAGTCCACGCTGCGCCTGGTCTCCGAGACGCCGTACGCCGCCCCGCAGGCCGCCCCGCAGGCCGCCCCGCGGATGAGCGAGGCGGAATTGCGCGATACGGCCATCGATGCCTACGTCTACGCGTATCCCATGGTGCTCATGGAACTGGCGCGCCGCCAGGCCACGGCGGTGCAAAGCCCGCTGGACGGCAAGGCGCCGATGAACCAGTTCGGCCACAAAGCCGCCTTCCCGGATCCGCGCGCGGCCGACACGCCCTGGCCCAGCGCCGACGCGCTGTACTCCAGCCTGTGGTTCGACGTCTCGCGCGCGCCGCTCATCATCAATCTGCCCGACACCGGCGGCCGCTATACCGTGCTGTCGGCGCTGGACATGTGGAGCGACGTCTTTGCCTCGCGCGGCACGCGCACCAATGGCAACGGCGCGCAGTCCTTCGCCATCGTTGGCCCGAACTGGAATGGCACCGTGCCGGCCGGCGTCGACGTGATCCGCAGCCCGACCTCGATGGGCTGGCTGATCGGCTGGACGCAGGCGGGCGGTCCGCAGGACTACGCCGCGGTCAACCAGATCCAGTCCGGCATGACCGCGCGTCCGCTGCTGGTCCCCGTGACGCCCGCCACCGCGCCGCGCGGCCGCAACGCCGGCAACGCGTACCCGCAGACCGGCTCGGGCATCGGCACCGCGCCCATCGGCAGCAACCTGCCCATGCCGGCCCCCGCCGTCACGGTGCCCGACGGTACCCCGGCCGAGCAGGTCGCGGGCATGGATGCCGCCTCGTACTTTGCCGTGTTCTTCGACGCGCTGCGCAACAACCCGCCGCACGCCAACGACACGCCCATGCTGGACCGCATGCGCCGCATCGGCCTGGATGACCGCCAGCCGTTCTCGTATGGCCGCTTGAGCCCGGCTGTGCAGCAGGCGCTGACCGACGCGCAACCCCTGGCCGGCCGCCGCATCGCCGACAACGTCTCGCGCCTGGCCACCCCGATCAACGGCTGGAACACGGTGCTGACGGGCATCGGCACCTACGGCACCGACTACACGCGCCGTGCTGCCATCGCCTATGCCGGTCTGGGCGCGCCCTCGCCGGAAGACGTGTTGTACCCGGTGACCGTGTCCGATTCCAAGGGCCGTCCGCTGGATTCCAGCGAAGACTACGTCCTGCATTTCGACAAGGGCCAGCTGCCGCCGGCCCAGCTCTGGTCGCTGCACGTCTACAACAGCAAGTACGGCTTTGCCGAGAATCCGGCCAACCGCTACGTGATCCGCAGCACCGACGGCCTGAAGTACAACGCCGACGGTTCGCTGGACATCTACGTGCAGCGCCGCGATCCGGGCGAATCCAAGCGCGCCAACTGGGTCAGCACGCCTGCCGCCGACGGTCCGTTCGTGCTCAGCATGCGCCTGTACTCGCCGCAGAACACCGCCCTGGACGGGCAGTGGGCGCCGCCGCCTGTCAAGGAAGACTAAGCGCGGGCAAGCGCGAATCTGCTGAACGCATCGCTGCCGACGCGCATCTGCCAGAACGCACAAGGCGCGCGGTCTCCGACAAGGGGCCGCGCGCCTTTTCTTTCAGAGGCGGGACCGGCGGCCACGCCCCGGCAGAGCGCTCGCTCGTCCCCAATTTCTCCGCCGCAAGCAGGCGTTGTTGCCACCTTACAAACGGCCGAAAGTTCATTTGCTAGGGTGCAAAAAACCAAGCTATACTCTGCGGGTTTGACGCTTGCGGGATAAGAAACGTGCGCTTCATAAAGCGCGTCGGTTCCCACAGGGCCAGGTTAAGCGGGGAAGTTTGATGCGGCAGAACTCCATGCAGCAACAGCAGGGTTTAGGGCAGGGTCCTGGACAAAGTCCGGGGGCTGAAAGCCTAAGACCCGAAGGTCTGAGACCCCACGGTCTGAGGCCCAGTCTGGATCAGGATTTAATCGATCCGGACGTGGTGGAAGTTCTGGTGCTCAGTGACGCGGATCGCGCGGCGCTGAACGCTCAAGCCAGCCGTGGGCTCTTGTTGGCATTGGCGGCGCAAGGCGCCATGGGGCTCGCAGCAGCAGTAATAGCGGGGGTTGTAGGAGGGGCGGCGGCAGGTTGGTCGGCGCTGGCGGGGGCAGGAGCGTATTTCATACCCAATGCGTTGTTCGCATTGCGCCTGGCTGTCAGCGTTCGGGCCGGCAAGGCCAGTCCCTTTACCTTTCTCTCTGGTGAGTTGATCAAGTTGTTCGCAACGGCATTGCTGTTGTGGCTGCTTTCGCGTGTGACGCATGACTGGCTTGTGTGGCCTGCCGCGTTGCTCGGCCTGATACTCACCCTGAAAGGCTATCTCCTGCTTCTGATGTTCCGCAGGCTGTCTTAGCGCCGAGTAAGTTGCGGCAAACGAAATCGTGGAATCGTCCGGTTCGCAAGGACCGGGCATACAGCAAATAGGATAGGTTCAAATGGCTGCTGCCAGCGACGTGTCGCCTCAATCCGCGTATATTCAGCATCACTTGGTGCATCTGAACAATACCGGTGAGAAACAGAGCGCTATTGCTCAGTTCGACATCATCAATTACGACTCGTTGTTCTGGTCCGGCCTGATGGGCCTGATCGTCATTTTCTTCCTGTGGCGCGCTGCCCGCCGTGCGACCAGCGGTGTTCCTTCCCGCTTCCAGGCCTTCGTGGAAATGATCGTCGACATGGTCGACGACCAGGCCAAGGGCATCGTCCACAACGCCAAGAGCCGTCTTTTCATCGCCCCGCTGGCCCTGACCGTGTTCCTCTGGATCATCCTGATGAACGCGCTGGACCTGCTGCCCGTCGACCTGCTGCCCTCCATCTGGCGCCTGACCGGCCTGGGTGCTGAGCACGGCGATCCCCTCTATTACCACCGCATCCTCCCGACCGCCGACCTGAACGTGCCGATGGGCATGTCGCTGGGCGTGCTGCTCCTGATGTTCTACTACGGCATCAAGATCAAGAAGCCGGGCGGTTTCGTCAAAGAACTGTTCACCGCGCCGTTCCATGCGCATGGCCTGGGCGCCATCGTGCTGGCCCCGTTCAACCTGCTGCTGAACCTGATCGAATACGCCGCCAAGTCCGTATCGCTGGGCATGCGGTTGTTCGGCAACATGTTCGCCGGCGAACTGATCTTCATGCTGATCGCCCTCCTGGGCGGCGCCTGGACCGGCTTCAACGGCGCCAGCATCGGCTTGGGCATCGGCCACATCCTGGCCGGCTCGATCTGGGCAATCTTCCACATCCTGATCGTTCTGCTCCAGGCCTTCATCTTCATGATGCTGACGCTGGTGTATCTCGGCCAGGCTCACGAAGGCCACTGATCCCCCGAATTTCCGGCGTCGGCCACCCGGCCGGCACCGGATAGCAAGATTATCTTGCATTGAGCTGTACCTCTTATTTTTCAATTTTTGACTTCAGATTTCTAACCAAGGAGTTGTCATGACCAACGTCGCTTTCGTTGCCCTCGCTTGCGGTCTTATCATCGGTCTGGGCGCTATCGGCGCTTGCATCGGCATCGCACTGATGGGCGGCAAGTATCTGGAAGCTTCGGCTCGTCAGCCTGAACTGATGAACGCTCTGCAAACGAAGATGTTCCTGCTGGCTGGCCTGATCGACGCGGCATTCCTGATCGGCGTGGGTATCGCCATGCTGTTCGCCTTCGCCAACCCGTTCGTCGGCTAAGGCACCGCCCGCCGGCAAATAGGTGGGTCATGACGCTGGCGGCGATGAGAGCAACGGCTCCATCGCCGGTCAGCAAAGTATCGAGTGCTCCGCGACGCCCCTTTCCGGGTGCGGTCGGAGCCGAAAGGTGTTAAAGGAACGACCGTGAATCTGAACGCGACGATCATTTTCCAGATGCTCGTGTTCTTCGTTCTGGGCTGGTTCACGATGAAATTCGTGTGGCCTCCCCTGACGAAGGCGATGGACGAGCGCCGCCAAAAAATCGCCGACGGCCTGGCCGCCGCCGAGAAGGGCAAAGCCGACCTGGCTCAAGCCCAGGCGCGCGTCAGTCTGATCGAGGCTTCTGCCAAGTCCGAAAACCACGCACGCATCATCGAGGCCGAGAAGCAAGCCGCCTCCCTGATCGAGCAGGCCCGCCGCGAAGCGGAAGCCGAACGTGCCCGCATCGTGGCGCAGGCTGCCCAGGATGCCGCGCAGGAAGTCCAGCGCGCCCGCGAAGCGTTGCGCGACGACGTCGCCGCGCTGGCCGTCAAGGGTGCTGAACAGATCCTCAAGCGCGAGGTTGACGCCCGCGCACACGCCGAGCTGCTGAACCAGCTCCGCGCGCAGCTCTAATCCGGGACCGTCATGGCTGAACTTTCCACTGTTGCCCGGCCCTACGCTGAAGCGCTCTTCAGCGCAGCGCGCGACGACAAGGCCGGTCTGCCGGCGTGGGCCGACCTGGTCAGCGAAATGTCGCAGGTCGCCTCCAACCCCGACGTGCGCGAGGCCATGGCCGATCCGCGTCTGGGCGACAAGCAGCGCGTCGAACTGTTTACCGGCCTGATCAAGGCCGATTTGCCGCAAGCCGCCCGTAATTTCATCGAGCTGCTGGTCGAAAACGACCGGCTGCTGCTGCTGCCCGAGATCGCCTCGCAATTCGTCGCGCTGCGGAATCGTCACGAAGGCACGGCGCAGGCGGAAATCACCAGCGCGTTCGAGCTGAGCGATGCCCAGGTCAAGGATCTGGTCGCCGCGCTCGAACAAAAATTCGGCCTCAAGCTCAAGCCCAGCGTTACCGTCGACCCGTCGTTGATCGGCGGCGTGCGCGTGGCCGTCGGCGACCAGGTGCTCGATACTTCCGTACAAGCCCAATTGGTCCGCATGCGCGATCAGCTCGCCGCTTAAGGCTACTAACAGGATTCCAGGAGTCAATATGCAACTCAATCCCTCCGAGATCAGCGAACTGCTCAAGAGCCGCATCGAGGGCCTGGGCGCTTCGGCTGATGTCCGTACTCAGGGCACCGTCGTGTCCGTGACCGACGGTATTACCCGCATCCACGGCCTGTCGGACGTGATGCAGGGCGAAATGCTCGAATTCCCCAACAACGTTTTCGGTCTGGCGCTCAACCTCGAGCGTGATTCCGTCGGCGCCGTTATTCTCGGCGACTACACCGGCGTTTCCGAAGGCGACCAGGTCAAGACGACCGGCCGCATTCTGGAAGTTCCGGTTGGTCCGGAACTGAAAGGCCGCGTGGTCAACACGCTGGGCGAGCCGATCGACGGCAAGGGCCCGGTCAACGCCAAGGCCACCGACATCATCGAAAAAGTGGCGCCTGGCGTTATCGCCCGCCGCTCGGTGTCGCAGCCGCTGCAAACCGGCATCAAGGCTATCGACTCGATGGTTCCCATCGGCCGTGGCCAGCGCGAACTGATCATTGGCGACCGCCAGACCGGCAAGACCGCCGTGGCCGTCGACACGATCATCAGCCAGAAGGGCAAGGGCGTCACCTGCGTGTACGTCGCTATCGGCCAGAAGGCTTCGACGATCAACAACGTGGTCCGCAAGCTCGAAGAGCACGGCGCGATGGAATACACCATCGTCGTGGCCGCCTCGGCTTCCGACTCCGCCGCCATGCAGTACCTGGCCGCCTACGCCGGCTGCACGATGGGCGAATACTTCCGCGATCGCGGCGAAGACGCCCTGATCGTCTATGACGACCTGACCAAGCAAGCCTGGGCCTACCGCCAGGTCTCGCTGCTGCTGCGCCGTCCGCCGGGCCGCGAAGCCTACCCGGGCGACGTGTTCTACCTGCACTCGCGTCTGCTCGAGCGTGCCGCTCGCGTCAACGAAGAGTACGTCGAGAAGTTCACCGAAGGCGCCGTCAAGGGCAAGACCGGCTCGCTGACCGCGCTGCCGATCATCGAAACCCAGGCAGGCGACGTGTCGGCCTTCGTTCCGACCAACGTGATCTCGATCACCGACGGCCAGATCTTCCTGGAAACCGACCTGTTCAACGCCGGTGTTCGCCCCGCAATCAACGCCGGTATCTCGGTGTCCCGCGTCGGTGGCGCTGCCCAGACCAAGGTCGTCAAGAAGCTGTCCGGCGGTATCCGTACCGACCTGGCGCAGTACCGTGAACTGGCCGCTTTCGCGCAGTTTGCCTCCGACCTGGACGACGCGACCCGCCGCCAGCTCGAGCGCGGCAAGCGCGTCGTTGAACTGCTCAAGCAGCCGCAATACCAGCCGCTGCAGGTGTGGGAACTGGCCGTCACGCTGTACACGGTCAACAACGGCTACCTGGATGACGTGGACGTGGCCCAAGTGCTGTCGTTCGAGAAGTCGCTGAAGGATCAGCTCAAGGCCAAGCACGCGGCCCTGATCCAGCGCATCGAAGACACCAAGGAACTGTCCAAGGACGACGAGGCCGAACTGGCCGCCGCCGTTCAGGAATTCAAGAAGCACGGTGCTTTTTAAGAAAGTGATGGGTTAGGCGTCCAAGGCGCCTCACCCATCCTTCCCGGATGGTTGAGGCGCGAGCGGAACCCATCGGCCAGTCTTCACAGGAAAGCGCAATGCCCGGAATTAAGGAAATCCGAACCAAGATCAAGAGCGTGCAAAACACGCGCAAGATCACCAAGGCGATGGAAATGGTCGCCGCATCCAAGATGCGCAAGGCGCAGGAACGGATGCGTGCTGGCCGTCCGTACGCCACCAAGGTGCGCGAGATTGCTGCGCACCTGATGCAGGCCAATCCCGAGTACAGCCACCCGTACCTGGTCGAACGCGAAATCAAGGCGGTCGGCGTGGTCATGGTGACGACCGACAAGGGTTTGTGCGGCGGCTTGAACACCAACATCACCCGCGTGACGTTGGCCAAGCTGAAAGAGTTCGAGAAAAACGGCATCGCCGTGCAAGCGACCGCTTTCGGCAACAAGGGCGTGGGTGTGCTGACCCGTATCGGCGCCAAACTGGTTTCCCAGGAAGTGCAACTGGGCGACAAGCCGCAACTGGACCGCCTGCTGGGCGCGATCAAGGTGCAGCTGGACGCCTACCTGGAAGGCCGTATCGACGCGCTGTACGTGGCCTCGACCCGCTTCGTCAACACGATGAAGCAAGAGCCTCTGTTCCTGCGTCTGCTGCCGCTGGCCAGCGGTTTGGAAGATCCGTACCAGACGGGCGCCGAAAGCCTGGCCAAGACCTCGGAAGTGAAGTCGGAATACAGCTGGGATTACATCTACGAACCCGACGCCCGTAGCGTGATCGACGACCTGCTGCAGCGTTACGTTGAAGGCCTGCTGTACCAAGCCGTGGCCGAGAACATGGCTTCGGAGCAGTCGGCCCGGATGGTCGCCATGAAGGCGGCGTCGGACAACGCCAAGAAGGTCATCGGCGATCTGCAACTGGTCTACAACAAGACCCGTCAGGCCGCGATCACCAAAGAAATTTCGGAAATCGTAGGGGGCGCTGCCGCCGTTTGAGGCAGGCAGCATCCCGTCAAAAGCTATCAAGCAAGGAATCGACATGAGCAACGGAACCATCGTTCAGTGCATCGGCGCCGTGGTGGATATTCAGTTCCCCCGCGATCAAATGCCCAAGATCTATGAAGCGCTTACTCTGGCCGACGAGGGTTCCTCGTTCGCCGAAAAGGGTCTGACGCTGGAAGTGCAGCAACAGCTGGGCGACGGCGTGGTGCGTACCATTGCGCTGGGCTCCAGCGACGGCCTGCGCCGCGGCATGAAGGTCACCGGCACGGGCGCCCCGATCTCGGTGCCCGTCGGCACCGGCACGCTGGGCCGCATCATGGACGTGCTGGGTCGTCCCATCGACGAAGCCGGCCCGATCCAGCACGAAGAAAAGCGTGGTATCCACCAAGCCGCTCCCCGTTTCGACGAACTGTCGCCGTCGGTGGAACTGCTGGAAACCGGCATCAAGGTTATTGACCTGGTGTGCCCGTTCGCCAAGGGCGGCAAGGTCGGCCTGTTCGGCGGCGCCGGCGTGGGCAAGACCGTGAACATGATGGAACTCATCAACAACATCGCCAAGCAGCACAGCGGTTTGTCGGTGTTTGCCGGCGTGGGTGAGCGTACCCGTGAAGGCAACGACTTCTACCACGAAATGGAAGAGTCGAACGTTCTGGACAAGGTCGCGATGGTGTTCGGTCAGATGAACGAACCTCCCGGCAACCGTCTGCGCGTGGCGCTGACCGGCCTGACGATGGCCGAGAAGTTCCGTGACGAAGGCCGCGACATCCTGTTCTTCGTGGACAACATCTACCGCTACACGCTGGCCGGTACCGAAGTGTCCGCACTGCTGGGCCGTATGCCGTCCGCCGTGGGTTACCAACCCACGCTGGCCGAGGAAATGGGCAAGCTGCAAGAGCGCATCACCTCGACCAAGACCGGCTCGATCACCTCGATCCAGGCCGTGTACGTCCCTGCGGACGACTTGACCGACCCGTCGCCTGCCACGACCTTCCAGCATTTGGACTCGACCGTCGTGCTGTCGCGTGACATCGCCGCCCTGGGTATCTACCCGGCCGTCGACCCGCTGGATTCGTCCAGCCGTCAGCTCGACCCGCAAGTCGTCGGCGAAGAGCACTACGCCGTGGCCCGTGGCGTGCAGCAGACGCTGCAGCGCTACAAGGAACTGCGCGACATCATCGCGATTCTGGGCATGGACGAACTGTCGCCGGAAGACAAGCAGGCCGTGGCCCGCGCACGTAAGATCCAGCGCTTCCTGTCGCAGCCGTTCCACGTCGCCGAAGTGTTCACCGGTTCGCCCGGCAAGTACGTTCCGCTGGCCGAAACCATCCGTGGTTTCAAGATGATCGTCAACGGCGAGTGCGATGCCCTGCCGGAACAGGCGTTCTACATGGTCGGTTCGATCGACGAGGCCTTCGAGAAGGCCAAGAAACTGCAATAAGGAACCGATATGGCTACCCTGCATGTGGATGTGGTCAGCGCAGAGGAAGCGATCTTCACCGGTGAGGCGAAGTTCGTGGTTCTGCCTGGCGAGTCGGGTGAACTGGGCATTCTGCCCGGCCACACCCCGCTGATCTCGCGCATACGCCCCGGAACGGTCAAGATCGTTCGTGCCGACCAAGGCGAGGAAAACATCTTCGTCGCCGGGGGTATCCTGGAAGTTCAGCCGGGCAGCGTGACGGTTCTGGCCGACACGGCTATCCGTGCCGCCGACCTCGACGAAGCCCGCGCCCTGGAAGCGCGCCAGAAGGCCGAACTGGCCCTGGCCAATGCCAAGGACAAGGCGGACATCGCTGTCGTCGAAGCCGAGCTCGCCATGCTGGCTGCACAAGCCATCGCGGCGCGCAAGCTGCGCCAAGGCGGCCGCTCGCACTAAGCGGCAACGCGGTTCTCCGGGCCTGCCCCGGACACGAAAGAAGCGGCCCCCGGGCCGCTTTTTTCATGGGGGTGCGAAACTGCGAAAGCCGTGCGGACGCCCCGTCACGGTCAGCCGCAATGCGTTCACTACGAATAGTCGCGGCGGTGTTGCAACAGTAGCCTTCAGTTTTGCGATGCAAACGAGGAAGGCATGCGAGACGTGCTGGATTGCGGGGTGCTGATGGCGCCCGATCATGAAACGACGATGGGCGCCTGGGTCGAAGGCCATCAGGGCAGGGTGACGCGCGTGCGGCTGCATGCGGTGTCCCTGGCGCCGCCGCCAGACTCCCTTGCCCGGCAGTCGCTGACGCTGCGGCGTTACGACGCCTGCATCCTGCCCGTGGCGCCGGGTTCGCTCGCGTGGGCCCGCATGGCCCTGCAGCAAGCCAGCAGCGCGCTCTCCACCCCCATTCTGCTGATGATCCACGACGTGAAGGCGCCAGCGATTCTCGATCTGCTCAGCTTGGGCGCGGCCGATTTCATCGGCCAGCCGGTGTGCCTGGAAAGCCTGCGCGTACGGCTGGTTCGCCTCGCCCGCCGCAGCGCCTTGCCGGGCGCCGGCGCGACGGGCGGGGTCCATGAGCGCCGTGCCAGCTATCTGAGCGCCGACGCGCCGACGGGCGGCGCCGGGCATGCGCTCGCCGGGCAACGCTTCTCCGACGCCGGCGAGCTTGAGCGCGCGCCGCTCTCGCATCACGCGTCCCACGCATTGCTCGGGCGTCATTCGCCTCATGCGCAACACCCGTCTATCGGTCCCCACGCGGCGTCCGCGCGTCCCAGGGTGGCCGTCGATGTCATCGAACACGCCTTGAGCAGCATGCGCCACCAATACAAGCGGGGCGCGCCAGAGACCTTTCGCGCGGCGAAGGCGCAGGTGGTGAACGGATTCGAGCGCGAATACATCCGCCATGCGCTGTCGCGTCACGGGGGCAACGTGGCCCAGGCAGCGCGCGCGTGCGCCAAGCACCGCCGGGCGTTCTGGGCGCTGATGCGCAAGCACGGCATAGAAGCCGCACCCTACCGCCAGGCCGCGCAGGCGGCCGCCCTGCAGCACGAAGGCGGCTAAGGCGCAAAGGCGCCAACCCGTCCCCTGCGCTGCCCCTTGCGCGTGCGCAATCGCCAGGATACGGCCGCCGCGCGCCTTGCCGGCCAGGGGAAGTAAACTCACGGCTTCCGATCATCGAGGTTAGCCGTGTCCGCTCCCCGTTTGAAGAACGATGTGTTCTTGCGCGCCCTGATGCGCGAACCCGTGCCTTATACCCCCATCTGGCTGATGCGCCAGGCGGGCCGCTATCTGCCCGAGTACCGCGAGACGCGCGCGCGTGCGGGCTCGTTCATGGGCCTGGCGCAGAATCCAGACTTTGCTTCGGAAGTCACGCTGCAGCCGTTGGAACGCTATGACCTGGACGCGGCCATCCTGTTCTCGGACATCCTG
Organism: Achromobacter sp. JD417; assembly: GCF_041879325.1. Lineage (NCBI taxonomy): Bacteria > Pseudomonadati > Pseudomonadota > Betaproteobacteria > Burkholderiales > Alcaligenaceae > Achromobacter > Achromobacter sp. JD417. Next base: position 439,810 of record NZ_CP087159.1, read on the forward strand.
ACCGTGCCGCACGCGATGGGTCTGGGGCTGGACTTCGCCGAAGGCGAGGGCCCGCGGTTTGCGCATCCCATCCGCACCGAAGAGGACGTCGCGCGCCTGGCGGTGCCCGACATGGACAAGCTGCGCTACGTGTTCGATGCGGTCAGCACCATCCGGCGCGATCTTGACGGCAAGGTGCCGCTGATAGGTTTTGCCGGCAGCCCCTGGACCATCGCCTGCTACATGGTTGAAGGCAAGGGCAGCGACGACTACCGCCTCATCAAGACCCTGCTGTACTCGCGCCCGGATCTGCTTCATCGCATCCTCGAGATCAACGCCGAAGCTACCCTGCAATACCTGAATGGCCAGATCGCCGCGGGCGCTCAGGCCGTCATGCTGTTCGACAGCTGGGGCGGTGTGCTGGCCGATGGCCTCTTTCAGCAGTTCTCGCTGGCCTACACGAAGAAGGTCGTGGCGGGCCTGACCCGCGAGCACGAAGGCCGGCGCGTGCCCGTCATCGTGTTCACGAAGGGCGGCGGCCAATGGCTTGAAGATATCGCGGCCTGTGGCAGCGACGCCGTGGGCCTGGACTGGACGGTGGATCTGGCGGCGGCCCGCCGGCGCACCGGGGATTCGGTCGCGTTCCAGGGCAATCTGGATCCGATGGCGCTCTTTGGTGGCGCCAGCGCCATCCGCAAAGAGGCGCGACGGGTGCTGGACGCGTTCGGGCCGGTGGGCAAGGGCGGCCATGTGTTCAATCTGGGGCATGGCATTTCGCGCTTCACTCCGCCAGAAGCGGTAGCTGAATTGGTCGATGAAGTCCACCAACACAGTCGCGCCCTGCACGCGTAAGTAAGTGAACGCTTCGGCCCGAAGGGCCGAAGCAAGCAGGCCGCGAAGGCGACTTGTGCACAATAAATTCGGCCTCGGGGAAAACCCTTCCCAAGCTGGCTTACATTCTTGAAACCGGCCTCAAGTGCCTGTTTTATATCGGAAAATGTCGCTTATCAACAGGGATGCAATAGTTTGTGCATTCTTGCCATATTCCATTTTTCGATGTTGCTCTTGCCTTTTCCCCAAAGTTATCCACAGGCGTCGGTGGATCAATGGCGTCCGGGCAGGCGACAATCGTCCCATGCCGCGCCTGGCGCTTCCCATCCTTTCGGCTAGTCCTATTTCAGTAGATGAATGTCCCCCGATTCCCTGCCTGACGCGCAAGTAAAGCCCGACTCCTCAGCGGTATGCTGGGTGCGCGTCGCGCTGGACGTGCCGTTGCCTGGCCCGTTCGATTACCGCAGCGATGCGCCGATCGCCGTCGGCCTGCGGGTGATCGTTCCGTTCGGCCGGCGCAAGATGATCGGGGTGGTCGTCGACAATCCCGCCGAACCTTCTTTCGAGCCCAAGCAGATCCGGCCCATCGAGGCGGTGCTGGACGATCTGCCGCCGTTCGACGAGGCGTGGTTGCGCATGGCGCGCTTTGCCGCCGACTACTATCAGCGGCCCCTGGGCGAGGTGATGCTGCCCACGCTGCCGCCGCCGCTGCGCAAGCCCACGTCCTATCAGGGCAAGCGGTCCGGGGAAGGGCCCGTGGCGCGCATGGATGCGCGCAAGCGCAAGACCGTGCGCGCGCCGGCCACGCCCGACCAGCCGCCCGCGCTGAACGACGCGCAGGAAGCCGCGGTGCAAGCCATTGGCGCGCTGGACGGATTCAAGCCGGTGCTGCTGCATGGCGTGACGGGAAGCGGCAAGACCGAGGTCTACCTGCGTGCCGCCGAAAAGGTCCTGGCGGCGGGGCGGCAGGTGCTGTTGCTTGTCCCGGAAATCAACCTGACGCCGCAGCTTGAAGCCGCGCTGCGGGCCCGCCTGGAGTCGCTGGTCGGGCCCGAGGGGCTGGCGGTCATGCACAGCGGCCTGTCCGACGGCGAGCGGCTGCAGGCCTGGACCCGCGCCCATCGCGGGCAAGCCCGCATGCTGCTGGGCACGCGCATGTCGATCTTCGCGCCGCTGACGCAGCTGGGGCTGATCGTGGTCGACGAGGAACACGACGCCTCCTACAAGCAGCAGGACGGACTGCGTTATTCGGCGCGCGACCTGGCCGTGTGGCGCGCTCATGATCTGAACATCCCAGTCGTGCTGGGCTCGGCCACGCCGTCGCTGGAGACCTGGCAGCACGCCGAGCGCGGCCGCTACCTGCGCCTGACGCTGCCGGGCCGCGCCCGCTCCAGCGAACTGCCCAAGATCCGGCTGGTGGACACGCGCCGCCTGCAAATGAAGCAAGGCCTGTCGCCGCAGCTCGTCGAGGCCATCGGCCAGCGGCTCGAGCGCAAGGAACAGGTGCTGATCTTCCTGAACCGGCGCGGCTATTCGCCCGTCCTGCACTGCCAGTCCTGCGCCTGGGTCAGCAACTGCCCGCGCTGCACGGCCTTTACCGTGCTGCATCGCACCGATGGCCGCGACCATCGCCTGCAGTGCCATCACTGCGGATACCAGGCCCCCGTGCCGCGCGCCTGCCCCGAATGCGGCGACCAGGACTTGGCGCCGATGGGCCGCGGCACCCAGCGTGTCGAGGAACACCTGGCCGAACTCTTTCCCGAGGCGCGCATCCTGCGCATCGACGCCGACAGCACACGCAAGAAGGGCAGTGCCGAGGCGCTGTTCGCGTCCGTGCACGCCGGCGAGGTCGACATCCTGGTGGGCACGCAGATGGTGGCCAAGGGCCACGACTTTGCGCGCTTGGGACTGGTGGGCGTGCTGAACGCGGATTCGATGCTGTTCGCCCATGATTTCCGCGCGCCCGAGCGCCTGTTTGCGCAATTGATGCAGGTGGCCGGCCGCGCGGGCCGCCACCAGGGCAACGGAGAAGTCCTGATCCAGACCGGCTACCCCGAGCAGCCGGTGTATCAGGCCCTGCTGCGCCACGATTACGCCGGATTCGCGCGCCATGCGCTGCACGAGCGCGAAAGCACCGGGCTTCCGCCCTTCGTTTACCAGGCGTTGCTGACCGCCGAAGCGCGCGAGCTCAAGGTGGCCCAGGCGTTCCTGGAGCAGGCGCGCGTGCTGCCCGAGGGCGAGTGGGCCGCCGATTTTCCGGGCATGGACGCGATCATGCTGTATGACCCCGTGCCGCTGCGCGTGGTCCGCGTGGCCAACATCGAGCGCGCCCAACTGCTGGCCGAAAGCAGCAGCCGGCCGGCCCTGCAGGCGTTTCTGGCTTCGTGGTCGCACCACCTGCCTTATCTGGCCAACGAGGCGCGCGTGCGCTGGCAGCTCGAGGTCGATCCGCTGGAAATCTGATCGGCGGTGAAGCGGGACGTTCGTGCGCTGGGGCGCTGCGGGAACAGTTCGCCGCTGCGACGAGGCGGCGGTGTTGCGCACCCGCGGCCACGCGGGGCGCCTCTGCGGTCACCCGCCGATGCGCCATCGACCCGATTGTTCTATGATCGTCTTCCTCTATCGCACCGGCGCGGCAGACCCGCTGCGGCGGCTGCGCCCGTCCCCTTTTTCTCGCGTTTTTCCGGCCCATTGACGGGCAGCGGCAGGCCCCTTGCTTGCCGGCTGTCCTGGCATGGCCGCCGCAACGCATGACGATCTGAATCTCCAATGTCCGCAAGCGAACCGATTGGCCACGGCATGAATCCCGCGCAGCGGGAGGCGACGCTTTACCTGGACGGCCCCTGCCTGGTCCTGGCGGGCGCCGGCAGCGGCAAGACGCGCGTCATCACACAGAAGATCGCGTATCTGCTGCGCGAATGCGGTTACATGGGCCGCAACGTGGTGGCGCTGACCTTCACCAACAAGGCCGCGCGCGAAATGGACGAGCGCGTGAAGACGCTGGTGGACCGCAAGCTGTCCAAGGGCCTGATCATCAGCACCTTTCACTCGCTGGGCGTGAAGATGCTGCGCGAAGAAGCGCGCAACGCGGGCCTGAAGCCCACGTTCTCCATCCTGGATGCCGACGACGCCATGTCGATCATCCAGGAACTGCTGGCGACCACCGACAAGGCCCGCCTGCGCCACGTGCAGGGCATCATCTCGCTGTGGAAAAACGCGCTGATGGAGCCGGACGACGCCGCGCGTGAAGCCATCACCCCGGGCGACGTCGAAGCCGCCAACGTCTATCGCAGCTACGCCGCCACGCTGGCCGCCTATCAGGCGGTCGACTTCGACGACCTGATCCGCATTCCCGCGCAGCTGCTGGCCAGCAACGAAGAAGTGCGCACCCGCTGGCAGAACCGCGTGCGCTACCTGCTGGTCGACGAGTACCAGGACACGAACGTGTGCCAGTACCGGCTGGTGCAATTGCTGACGGGCCCGCGCGCCATGTTTACCGCGGTCGGCGACGATGACCAGGCCATCTATGCCTGGCGCGGCGCCACCATCGAGAACCTGGCCAAGCTGACCACCGACTATCCCAACATCAAGCTCATCAAGCTCGAACAGAACTACCGGTCGGTGCAGCGCATCCTGGCGGCGGCCAACCAGGTCATCGAAAAGAACCCCAAGCTCTTCGAGAAGAAACTGTGGTCCGAGCTGGGCGTGGGCGAACCCATCACGGTGGCAGCCATGGATGGCGAGGAACAGGAGGCCGAGTCCATCGCCATGAAGGTGTCGGCGGCGCGCTTCGAGCGCCAGGCCCAGTGGAAGGATTTCGCCATCCTGTACCGCAGCAACCATCAGTCGCGCATCCTGGAGCAGGCACTGCGCAACCTGAAGATCCCGTACACGATTTCCGGCGGGCAAAGCTTTTTCGACAAGGCGGAAGTGCGCGACATCCTGGCGTACCTGCGCGTGCTGGCCAACGACGATGACGATCCCGCCTTCATCCGCGCCGCAACCACGCCCAAGCGCGGCATCGGCCAGGCCACGCTGCAGGCGCTGGGCCAGTACGCGGCCAGCCGGGAACTGTCGCTGCTTGCCGCCGTGGCCGAGACCGGCCTCGAAAGCGTGCTCGCGCCCCGCCAGCTTGAACAGCTGCGCACGTTTGCCGAATTCATCCGCCGCATGCAGTGGCGCGCCGGCCGCGGCGCGGCCTCGGGCAAGGACGCGGCGCCCGCGGAACCGGCCGGCGCGATTCTCGACGACCTGCTCGAAGCCATTCAATACGAGCGCCACCTGTTCGAACTCTTCGAGGAACGGCCCGCGCAGACGCGCTGGCAGAACGTGCTGGAGCTGACCGGCTGGCTCAAGCGCAAGGCCGAGGAAGACAACATGACGCTCTTTGACCTGGTGCAGCACGTCGCCTTGGTCACCATGCTGGAGCGTGGCGAGGAAGAAGAACCCGACGCCGTGAAGATGTCGACGCTGCACGCCTCCAAGGGCCTGGAATATCCGCACGTGTACCTGGCGGGCGTCGAAGAAGGCCTGCTGCCTCACCTGGGCAAGGACGACGAAGTCGGCGACCCGGCGCGTGCCGCCGAAAACCTGGCCACCCGCATCCAGGAAGAACGGCGCCTGATGTATGTCGGCATCACGCGCGCGCAGCGCAGCCTGCACCTGAGCTGGTGCAAGCGCCGCCGCCGTGCGCGCGAAGACCTGGTGCGCGAGCCCTCCCGCTTCATCGAGGAGATGGGACTGGGCGACGTGCGCATCCAGGAAGACGACGCGACGGCCGCCATGAGCCCCAAGGAGCGCATGGCCATGCTGAAGGCGCTGCTGAACAAATAGGGCCGGCGGCGCGGGCTTGAAGAAAGCCCTGCCTCGCTCCTACACTGGCCTGTCCGGATCGAAGGAGCGCATCATGTGCCGTTGGCTGGCTTATACCGGTAGTCCCCTGCAGATGGAGAGCGTGCTGTTCAAGGCCAAGCACTCGCTCATCGAGCAGAGCCTGCATTCGCGCCTGGGCGCCACCACCACGAACGGGGACGGATTCGGGCTGGGGTGGTACAGCCGCGCCATCGAAGGCCGGCCCGCCGAGCCGCCATTTCGCTATCGCAGCGTGCATCCCGCCTGGAACGACCGCAACCTGCGCGAGGCGGCGCGCGCCATCCATGCACCCCTTTTCGTGGCCCACATTCGCGCCGCCACCGACACTCCCGCGCAGGAAACCAATTGCCACCCCTTCCGTCACGGGCACTGGCTGTTCGTGCACAACGGCCTCATCCGCGACTATCCGCTGCTGCGCCGCGACCTGATGCTGATGATCGCGCCCGGGTATTTCGGGTCGCTGGAAGGCTCCACGGATTCCGAGGTGATGTTCCTCCTGGCGCTCACTTTCGGCCTGGACGAAGACCCCATCGCGGCCATTGCCCGGATGGTTGGCGCCGTCGAGGAAGCCGGCCGGCGTCACGGCGTGGCGCATCCCATCAACATGACGGTGTGCGCGTTGGACGGCGAACGTCTCATCGCCGTGCGCTACTCCAGCGAAAGCGACTCGCGCACGCTGTTTCACAACACCTGCGTGCGCCACCTGCGCGAACTCTATCCCGACAACGCGCAGATCGCCGCCATGGACGACGACGCCTTCTTGCTGTTGTCCGAGCCCCTGTCGGACATGGCGGGCGTCTGGGAAGAAGTACCCGAATCCACGGCAATCATCGCGGGACGCGGCAACGTGCAGCACTTCCGGTTTGCGCCGATTCCGCCGGGCGAGTGATCTGCGTCGAAAGTGCGGGAATTGGGGTCATCAAGCACGTATTTCGCATATGGGCGAGAATACGGCTCGCAAGACATTGCGACGTCCTGGGCCGCGAGAGCACCCCAATCCAATCAGGAAGTTGCATGACAGATAGCCAAACCCCGCAGGCCATAGACGCATTCGCGGTGTTTACGCGCACGGGGCGCGCCCCGGATTGCTTTGAATTGCACGAAAAAGGCGTAGTCGCTCAGGAAGGCGGCGCCCGCTGCTACACCGCGTTCGCGGACATCCACGACCTCTGCCTGTACGCCAGCCGCCCGGACACGGCCGCGGCTCCCGTCGACTGCCTGGCGTTTCGCAGCGCCCCGCAAGGCGCTTGGACCACCGCCGACGGCGTCGACGATTTCCCCGCCTTCATGGACGCCTTCCGCGCGCAGTACGTGGCGCAACGCCTGCCGGTGCTGGAAGCGCTGCAGGCGCAAGGCGCGCGCGTCGAGTTCCGCTATATCGCGGGCGGCGCCTTCCCCGACCTCAAGACGCGCGAGCTGTCCCTGTCCGCGCAAGGCCTGCATATCGACGGCGCCACGTGGCCGTACGAGTCGCTGCAGCCCATCGATCTGGACGATTGGACCGACACGGTCACCCTGCAGGACGACAACGGCGAGACGGTCTTCACGTGCCGTGTCGCGAACATCCTGAGTTCCGACCTCTTTGTAAACCTGGTCTACGACCGGTTGGGTCAGACGGCGCAATACGCCTGACGCCGGGCGCCGGCCCAGCAAGCCGATCGCGCCACGCTTCGCAAGATATGGCCGCCGGAGGGCGGCCATGTTTCATTCAATGCCCCGAATGCAGGGCAGGATTCAACGTGCCCCAGGCCGCGGTGCGCACCAGCGCCTCCACCGCGCCCGTCTGCGAGTTGCGGCGGAACAGCAGCCCATGCTGGCCCGCCAGCGACACCGCCTTCACGACGGCCCCTTCCGGCGTCAGCACTCGCGTGCCGGCCGTGACGTAGCAGCCGGCTTCGACCACGCAGTCATCGCCCAGCGAAATGCCCAGGCCGGAATTGGCGCCCAGCAGGCAACGCTTGCCGATCGACACCACCTGCTTGCCGCCGCCCGACATGGTGCCCATGATCGACGCGCCGCCGCCGATGTCGGTGCCATCGTCCACGATCACGCCAGCGCTGATGCGGCCTTCGACCATGGACGCACCCAGCGTGCCAGCGTTGAAGTTGCAGAACCCTTCATGCAGCACGGTGGTGCCCGGCGACAGGTGCGCGCCCAGCCGCACACGCGCCGTGTCCGCGATGCGCACGCCACTGGCCACGACGTAATCGGTCATGCGCGGGATCTTGTCCACGCTGCGAATTTCCAGCACCTGCCCGGTGGCGCGCAGATGCCAACGCAACGCGTCCACCTGTTCCACCGCACAAGGCCCCACTGAGGTCCACGCGACGTTGGCAAGCACCCCAAACAACCCATCCAGATTGGTGCCGTGCGGCCGGATGAGCCGATGGCTGAGCAGATGCAGCCGCAGATAGGCATCGTGCGCATCGACGGGCGGCTCGTCCAGCGACGAAATCGCGGTCCGCACGGCCACGATATCCACCTTGCGGCGGGTGTCCCGGACGAGCGCGGTGGCAACGTGCTCGCCAAGGGCGGCGCGCGCTTCTTCCGGCGTCAAGTGACGCGTTCCCGTGGGCGGGGCGTTATCGGCGAGCGAGGGGCGCGGATACCAGGTGTCTAGGATGGTGCCGTCGGCGGCTAACGTTGCCAGGCCGTAGGCGATGGCGCTTGTGGGGGTGGCGGACATGACGGGGGGATGATGGCGATTTTGGTGGGCGACATTCTAGGCGAATGGGGGTGGATGTTGGTGGTATTTGGGGGTGGCGGTTTTGTCTACGGATGTGGGTTGCGACGGTCTTCGTAGGTCGCCCGACGCCGCGGTCACCGTGGGCACGATCGCCCACGATTGCGGTCCGGAGCCTTCGCTCCGGACTGCCCCTTCGTCATCTTCGTCCAGGCCTTCGGCCTTCCCTTCAGATTCCCTCGGGCGCATCGACGGCGCTCGCACCCACGGTGACCGCGACGCCGTGCTACGAGGGTCTTTGGTTTGCGCGCTACAAGACCTGTGGACAGGGAAGGGGATTTGCGGGGCCGCCGAATTGCTGCCGCCCGGGCGGCGGCAATCGGCATACGGGCGTCTGGTCGTCGGGGCGATGCGCGCTTGCGCGCTGGCAGAGAGTTGTTAGCTAATGGGCCGCCGTCACGGGGGAGGGGCGGTGATGGGCGGCGCGGCGACGGGTCGCCACAGCTTGCCGACCAGTACGCGCCGCCCATCGGGCACTGGGGTTCAAGTGACGGTTATTGGCGTCTCTGCCTGAACTTGCCCAGAGCGTCTGCTGCTGCCGGTGTCTGACACCCTAGGGAGACGCACTTGGTATGACGGGAATCTCGCCAGGGTGTCAGACACCTTAGGAGGATTATTGGCGTCGCTGCCTGAACCTGCCTAGGGCGTCTGCTGCTGCCGGTGTCTGACACCCTAGGGAGACGCTCTTGGCATGACGGGAATCTCGCCAGGGTGTCAGACACCAGGGGCAGGCGCAGCCACATGCGAAGCGTCATCGCTACGACGCAAGACGCCGCGTAAGCCCACGAAGGCCGCCCGCGCGGCCGCCCGGGGGCGGGCCCCGCAAGACGCTTCTCTTCCAAACGACTGCGTGCAAGAACGTTAAAAACCCGACTCGCCCCGCCGCCCGTAAAGATTCAACCGCAGAGCCCGGTGTGGCGTGGGCCTGGGGTGGGCGGGGCGTTTAGATGCGCCCGGCGGAAACCGAAGGGAGCCGAAGGCGGACGAGGTTGAGCACGGGGCAGTCCGGAGCGAAGGCTCCGGACCGCAATCGGAGCCCCGCCCGCCCCAGGCCCACGCCGCACCGGGCGTCAAAAGAACTCACACCCCCCGCGCGACATCAACCCCACCAACAACATCCAAAAACCCAAACCTTCAAGCCAAATCCCGCAGCAGCAATTCCCAAAACTTCAACCGCTGCTCCAACGTAGACACCAGCACATACTCGTTCAGCGTATGCGCCCCATCTCCATCCGCGCCGAGACCGTCCAGCGTCGGAATACCCATTGCCGACGTGAAGTTGGCGTCGCTGCCGCCGCCCGTCATCGGCGCGTCTTCAAGCAGGAAGCCCGCGCGGTCCGCGAAACCTTGCACCAATGCCAGCAATGCAGCGGCTTCTTCCGTCTTGACCATCGGGGGCCGGTTCAGTTCGACGTCGATGTCCAGTTCAACGTCCGGACCCACCGCGCACAGTTCGCGCATGCGGCGCAGCACGTCTTCGGCGGCGCCCATGTCGGGCACGCGGAAGTCGACGACGCAGCGGCACAGGGCCGGCACCGTGTTGGTGACCGTGCCGCCGGCGATCGTGCCCACGCTGACCGTGATGCCGCGGTCGTAGTCGGTCATGGCTTCCAGCGCCAGCACCTGGTGGGCCATTTCGCGGATCGCGCTGCGGCCCTTCTCGTGCTGCATGCCTGCGTGGGCGGGACGGCCCTTGACGTTCAGGTTCAGCATGCCCGTGCCCTTGCGCGCCGTCACGCACTTGCCGCCGTTGGGGCGGGCAGGTTCGCAGACCAGCGCGTACTTCGCGTTCGCGGCGAAGCGTTCGATGTGCGCGCGCGAGGCGTGGCTGCCCGTTTCTTCGTCGGGAACCACCAGGAAGTCCACCGGCAGTTGCGTAGCGCCCGGACGCGCCACGCCGGCCAGGGCCGTCAGCGCCAGGTAGATGCCCGCCTTCATGTCATAGCTGCCCGGGCCGTAGAGACGGTCGCCGTCGATGCGCACGGGGTTTTCCAGCAGCGTGCCCACCGGATGCACCGTGTCCATGTGCGCCAGGATCAGGATGCCCGGACGCGTGTCGCCGGGGGCGCGGTTGGTCGCGTACAGCAGCGGCCCCGTCGTGGGGCCCAGCGACGACAGCTCAACGGTCAGGCCGGCGGCGGCCGCGTAGTCGGCGATGATGCGCGCCATCGCGGCGATGCCTTCGGGAAAGTTCGACGGCGACTCGCATTGCAGCCAGCTCTGGATGCCGGCGACGATCTGTTCAGTGCTCTGGGTGTTGGACATGGCGATATCGGGTTTCAGCGATGGGAAAAGGGTTCAGGCGACCTGCTGGCCGGCCAGGCGGGCGAGTTCGGCGTCGTCGGGCATCTTGCCGTCGAACCAGAGGCTCGCGCAGACGGCCGACATGGCGCGGCCGTCGTGGCCGATGCCGGGCACCACCTGCAGCTTCCAGCCGAACGGCACGCCGCGGCGCTCGGCTTCCTTGCGGCCGAATTCGAAGTAATTCTGCGCGCGCGCGAAGCGGTGCGGGCCTTGGCGCATGGCGGCGGGTTCGGACGGCAGGTTCGGGTCGTTGGTCTCGATGTCCTTGTCGCCTGCCAGGATGGTCATCGGGTAGGCCAGCAGCTTGACCAGATGGTCCTCGGTCAGACCCACGCCGTCCATCCCCTCGGGATAGGGATAGTCGAACGTCGGCAGCGTGTACCAGCCGGGATTGCCCGCCGTCACCGCCTTGAACGGCGCATGCGGCTGGCTGCTCATCAGGCGGTGGACGAATTGGCCGCCCGCGCTGTGGCCGAACAGGTAGACGTTCTGCCCGTCGGTGATCTCGCCGGCAATCATGTCCCTGATGACGTTGCCCACCAGCGCGTACGTCCAGCCATCGATGTGGCGCGGATTGCCGCCCGCCGAAAACACGCGGCCGTTGTTGTAGCTTTCAACGCCCGGCCAGATCTCGTTCGAGAACGTCAGCGCCACGATCAGCAGCTTGTGCTTGTCGGCGGCTTCGACCCAGAAGTCGCGGTATTCGTCGCCGTTGCGCAGCACGCCGTGCTGCACGATCACCACCGGGCGGTCCGGCGTGTAGCCGTAGGGGCGGTAGGTCTGCAGCTTGAACGGACGGTCGTAGTTGCGGTCCTCATCCACGTACAGGATGGCGTTGCGGCCCGCATGGCCCATTTCGATGGCGATGCGGTCCACATTGGACATGTCGGAAGGTTTCATCAGGCGCTCGCTTCGTTCAGGTGGCAGGCCGACCAGTGGCCAGCCGAGATTTCTTTCAAGGGCGGCGCCACTTCACGGCAGCGCGGCATCGCGTGGGGACAACGGGGATTGAACGTGCAGCCGGAAGGCGGATTCAGCGGCGACGGAATCTCGCCCTTGATCGGCGTGAACTTGCGGCCGCGGCGCGCCACGTCCGGCACCTCGGCCATCAACGCCTGCGTGTACGGATGGTTGGCGCGGGCGAAGATCTCGGCTGACGTCGAGATCTCGACGATCTTGCCCAGGTACATGATCGCGACGCGGTCCGAGATGTGCTTGACCACGCCCAGGTCGTGACTGATGAACAGGTACGTGAAGCCGTGCTGCTCGCGCAGGTCCATGAACAGGTTGATCACCTGCGCCTGGATCGACACGTCCAAGGCGGCAACGGGCTCGTCGCAGACCAGGAACTTGGGGGCCACCATCAGCGCGCGGGCGATGCCGATGCGCTGGCGCTGGCCGCCCGAGATCTGATGCGGGAAGCGGTCGCGGTATTCCGTGGCGAGGCCCACTTCGGTCAGCGCCTGGTCGATGCGGGCGGGGATCTCGTTGGGAGGCGCCAGCTTGTGCACCTTCAGCGATTCGCCCAGGATCTGGCGCAGCCGCTGGCGCGGGTTCAGCGACGCCTGCGGGTCCTGGAAGATCATCTGCACGCCCAGCGTGTACGCCAGCTTGTCGGCGCCGCGCAGGCGGTTGGCGTCCATGCCCTGGTACAGCAGCTCGCCTTCGGTCTGGCGGTGCAGGCCGGCCACGACGCGGCCCAGCGTGGACTTGCCGCAACCGGACTCGCCCACCAGGCCCACGACTTCGCCGCGCTTGATGGACAGGTCCACGCCGTTGACCGCGTACACGGTGCGGCGGTCGATGGGACGGCCGGTCAGGGCGAGAATGCGTTGGGCCAGGTCAGGCCGCTGCTCGAAGCGCTTGTGGACGTTCTTGAGCTCGATGACGGGGGTATCGGCTTGGCTCATTGCTTACTGTGCCTCGCGGGCGATCGGCACGTAACAGCGATAGCTGCGCGAACCTTCGGTGGTGACGGAGGGGGCTTGCTCGGTGCAGCGCGTGACCGCGTGGGTGCAGCGCGGCCGGAACGCACAGCCCGCCGGACGGGCGGCAAGGCTGGGCGCCATGCCGTTGATCTGGTGCAGGCGCGCGCCCGGTTGCGTGGCGCCGGGCATCGAGTCCAACAGGCCGCGGGTGTAGGGGTGGCGCGGCGCATCCAGCACCTGCTCGACCGGGCCGCTTTCGACGATGCGGCCGGCATACATCACGGCCACGCGGTCGGCCAGCTCGGCCACCACGCCCAGATCGTGGGTGATCCAGATCAGCGCCGTGTTGTGCTCGCGGCAGATCTGCTGCATGCGGTAGAGGATCTGGCCCTGGATGGTCACGTCCAGCGCCGTGGTGGGCTCGTCGCAGATGATGAGGTCGGGCTTGTTCAGCATCGCGATGGCGATCGCCACGCGCTGGCGCATGCCGCCCGAGAACTCGTGCGGGTAGCTCTTCAGGCGCTTTTCCGGCGACGGGATGCCGACCATGGCCAGCGCCTCGCGGCAGCGCTCCTCGGCCTGGGCGCGCGGCACGTCCTCGTGCGTCAGGATCGCTTCCATCATCTGCTCGCCGATGCGCAGCACCGGGTTCAGCGTCATCAGCGGGTCCTGGAAGATCATGGCGATGCGGTTGCCGCGCAACTGGCGCATCTGCTCTTCGGACAGCTTGCGCAGGTCCGTGCCCTTGAACTTCACCTCGCCGTCGACGACTTCGCCCGGCGGGTCGATAAGCCCCAGCAGCGAAAAGCCCGTCACGGACTTGCCGGAACCGGATTCACCCACCAGACCCACGATCTCGCCACGGCGCACGGTCAGGTCGACACCGTCGACCGCCAGCCACGCGCCGGCCTCGGTATGGAATGCAGTGCGCAGGCCGCGCACATCAAGAAGAATGTCGCTCATGCTCGGCGGGGGTCCAGGGCTTCACGCAGGCGGTCGCCCACGATGTTGATGGAAAGGATCAGCACCAGGAGCGCAATGCCCGGGAACAGGCTGATCCAGTAGTCGCCCGACAGCAGGTACTGGAAGCCGTTGGAGATCAACAGGCCCAGCGACGGTTCGGTGATCGGCACGCCCACGCCCAGGAACGACAGCGTCGCTTCCAGCGCGATCGCGGTGGCGATCTGGATGGTGGCGAACACCATCACCGGCCCCAGGCAGTTGGGCAGCAGGTGATACAGCATGATGCGCCAGGCCGGAAAGCCCAGGTTGGCGGCCGCCTCGACGTATTCCTTGCGGCGTTCCTGCAGGGCGCGGCTGCGCATGATGCGCGCGTAGTGCCCCCATTGCACAAGGACCAGCGCAAGAATCACCTTGTCGACCCCGCGGCCCAGCACCACCAGCAGCACCAGCGCCACCAGAATGGTCGGAAAGCCCAGGATGAAGTCGACGATGCGCATCAGCACGGTGTCGACCCAGCCGCCCACGTAGGCGGCAACCAGGCCGATCGCGCCGCCGATGGCGGTGGCCAGCACGACGGCGGTCAGGCCCACCATCAGGCTGATGCGCAGGCCATACAAAATGGCGCTGAGCATGTCGCGGCCCTGGTCGTCGGTGCCCAGCCACGCGATGCTGCCGTCCATCAGCGCCTGGCGCGGCGCAAGCCGGCCGTCCATGAGCGACAGGTTGGCAAGGTCGTAGGGGTTCTGCGGCGCGAAGAACGGCGCGAAGACCACCAGGATCACCAGGACGGCCAGCGCGATGACGGAGCCGCGCACCGTCGGGCGCGCGTGCAGTTTTTTCAGGATGGCGGCGCGCCGCGGCGTCTCGGCCAGGGGCTGGACGGTGCGGGTGCGGCCAGGATTCGGAGTATTAGCCATGGCGGTTTATTGAGCGGGGGCCACGAGCTGCACGCGCGGGTCGAGCGCCGCGTACAGGATGTCCACAACCAGGTTGATGACGACAAAGATCAGCGTGACCAGCATCACGTAGGCAACGACCACGGGACGGTCGAGCTGGTAGACGCTGTCGATCAGCAGCTTGCCCATGCCGGGCCACGCGAACACGGTTTCGGTGATGGTGGAGTAGGCGATGAGCGTGCCGAATTCCATGCCGATCACCGTGACCACGGGGATCAGGATGTTGCGCAGGATGTGGCGACGCACGATGCGGCCCGGCTTGACGCCCTTGGCGCGCGCGAACTTCACGTAGTCCTGGCTGCGGGCCTCGACAACGCCCGAGGCGGTCATGCGCAGCACCAGCGCGATGTTGGCCAGCGCCAGGTTGATCGCCGGCATGATCAGGTGCGACCAGCCGTCGGCGGTCAGGATGGACAGGCGCACGCCCAGCACGTCGACCGTGTCGCCGCGGCCGGTGGCGGGCAGCCATCCCAGCCAGACGGCGAACAGCAGGATCAGCATCATGCCCTGCCAGAAGTTCGGCAGCGAAAAGCCCAGCACCGACGAGGCCATGATGCCGCGGCCCACGTACTCGTCGCGGTACAGGCCCGCGACCAGGCCCAGCGGAATGCCGATCACACAGGTCAGCATGATCGCGACGAACACCAGTTCGAACGTGGCCGGAATGCGCTGCACGATCAGTTCGATCGCGGGAATGCCGTGCACGAAGGAGGTGCCCAGGTCGCCATGCAGCGCGCGCCACAGGAACCCGGTGTACTGCTGCCACACGGGCAGGTCCAGGCCCAGGCGGGCGATCATCGCCTCGCGCGCGGCCTGGCTGGCTTCGGGGCTGACCAGCAGCTCGATCGGGTCGCCCACGGCATACACCGCGAAGAAGACCACGACCGAAACGGCCAGCAGCACGAACAGACTCTGTATCAGTCTGCGTAGGATGAACAAGGCCACGTGTTGATTTCCTTGGTGGGCTCGGGGTTGGGGAAAAGCCGGGGTTATCGGGCGGGCCTGGCGGACAGGGCCCGGATATTCAAGTCAGGCCAGCCTGCACGCTAAGTGATCGGCTGCGCCAGGCGCACGACGGTCACGCCAGGCCGCAGGTTGGCGGTGGACGGCATGATGAGCACGCAGTTGTCGTAGGGCGTGGTGACGGGCTCGCCTTCCGACCAGCCGATGACGGTGCCGGCGCGGGGCAGCGTTTCCAGGCCCTTCCAGGGCTCGGCGAAACGGAAGTCGGCGCTCTTGGCGGCGACGGCGTGCGTGACGCGCAGCGCGCGCTGCAGCGGCGCGCCGGGCGCGAACCAGGCGGCGGGGATGTCGCTGCGGTCCACGGTGCCGGCCTGCACCAGAAAGCGCGCCATCTGGTCGGCGGCCACGCCGCGCGCCTCGGGAGCGCCGTGAAAGCCGCATTCGATCAGGAGGGACCGCGTGCCGTTGTCGCCGGCTTCGCCGAAACGGCCGAAATCGCGCATGCGCACGCCGGCGGCGTGGCCCGCGTCGGCAATGATGGTGGCGGGATTGCCCAGGGCGAGGGCCAGATCGATGTTGCGCTGTTCCAGGCCGGTCAGCTGCAGCGGCACGTCGGAATTGCTCATCGAGTGAAAGTCCAGCAGCCAGTCGGCCTGTTCCACCCACGGGCGCAGGGCCGCGGCGCGGCGGCGTTCTTGCGAGATCGGTACGGAAAGCTTGTCGTCGCTCCAGACGCGGTTCATGTCTTCGTCCACGAAGCGCGCGGGGGCGTAGTTGCGCGCGTCGAACCGGTCGAACGCGGCCAGGTTGCAGAACGCCAGCGTCAGCGTGCCGCGGCGCGGGCGCAGCCCGGCGGCAAGCAGGTCCTTCAGCGCCCAGGCGCCACAGAGCTCGTTGCCGTGGATCAGCGCGCTCAGCAGCACGCGCTTGCCGGGCGCGCCGGAATCGAAGTGCCAGACGCCGGGCGTGTCGGTGTTGCCCACGCGCTCGGCCGACAGGTCCGGACAGGCCAGCAGGAAAGGACGCAGGGGAGACGGGGGCGCGGACGAAGACGGGGGCAAAGACGTGGGCATGGCAGTTCCGATGAAGCCAGACGATTGTATAGGGGATGAGGCGGGGGGCTGCGGGCCTGGGTACGGCAACTGCGCCGCCCCAAGGCAAAACGGCTGCACGAGGCAGCCGTTTCTTCTTTACTCAGCCCTGCCTGCTCACTTCGCGTCGGGCTTGACCGACGTGGCCAGGGTGTACTGGTCGCGGCGGCCTTCGTACGAAATGCCCTTGCGGTACGCCCAGATGCTGCTCTCGAAGTGCAGCGGGATCAGTGGCACGTTGTCCAGGGCGATCTGGGTGGATTCCTGCAGCAGCTTTTCTCGCTTGGCGGGATCGACCGTCACGATGGCCTGTTTGTAGACCTTGTCGAAGTCGGCATTCGAGAAGCCGCCGTAGTTGCTGGTGCCCAGGCTGACGGGCGAATCCAGCGTGGCGACCCACAGCTGGAACAGCGCCGAGGCCTCACCCGTTTCCGCCGGCCAGCCGCCCATCGAGAAGCTGAACTCGCGCTTGGCGCGCTTGGGGAAGTAGATGGAGGCGGTCATCGCGTCCACGTTGGTCTTGATGCCGACGCGCGACAGGTACTGGGCCACGGCCTGGGCAATCTGGCCGTCGTTGACGTAACGGTCGTTGGTGGACGACAGCGTCAGTTCAAAGCCGTTCGGATAGCCGGCTTCGGCCAGCAGCTTCTTGGCGCCTTCCGGGTCGTACTTGATTTCCGGGGCCTTGGGCAGCGCGCCGAACATGCCGTCGGGCATGTACTGGTAGGCGGGGGTGGCCATGCCGTCCATGATGCGGGCGGTGATGGTCTTGCGGTCGATGGCCATGTTGATGGCCTTGCGCACGCGCAGGTCCTGCAGCGGGTTCTTGCCGTCGGCGCTCTTGACGAACGGGCTCGGGTTGCGGCCCACGTCCGGCTGGAAGAACACCAGGCGGGTGGACGGCGTGGCCACGAAGCCGAACTTCGGATTGTCCTTCAGGCGCGGCAGGTCGCGGGCGGCGGGGTTTTCGATCATGTCGAAGTCGCCGGACAGCAGGCCGGTCAGGCGCGGGCCGGCCGAGGGCACCGGCACGAACTTCACTTCCTTCCAGTGCGGCTTCTCGCCCCAGTAGTTTTCGTTGCGCACGAGTTCGATGCCGGTGCCCTTGACGTAGGACTTCAGCATGTAGGGGCCGGTGCCGATGGCGTCCTTGCCGTTGTTGAAGTCGACCACGGTGGGCCAGGCGCCCGTCACGCCGCAACCCTTCTTGGGGTCGTACGTGAGCTTGCCGTGCTCGACGATGCCGTTCCAGATGATCGGCAGCGAGCGGGCCAGTTCGGCGGGCATCAGGGGGAAGGGTTCACCCGTCTTGATGATGACGGTGTGCGCGTCCGGCGTCTGGACGTCGGTGATGCGCTTGGTCATGTCCATGTAGGACTGCGACACGTTGGTTTCGTTGTTCAGCGTCCGGCAGATCGTGAACAGCACGTCTTCGGAGGTGAACGGCTTGCCATTGGAGAACTTGACGTCGTCGCGCAGCTTGAATTCCCAGGTCAGATCGTCCAGGTTCTTCCAGGAAGTCGCAAGCTGGGGAACCAGCTTCATGTCGGCGCTGCGGCCCACCAGCGAGTTGTAGACGTGCGCGGAGAACGCGTCGTTCTGCGTCATCTTGTGATAGTGGGGGTCCGCCGAGGTGGGTTCGGCCGACAGGCCGATCTTCAGCGTCTGGGCTTGGGCGGCTGCCAGGGGGATGGCGGCGGCCACAAGGGCCAGGGTAGTGCGCAACTTCATGGTGACAACTCCGGATGGGGAACGAACCGGATCGTGCGGGCGGCCTCGCGTGCCTGGGGACGACTGCGTCGGCAGGGGGCGTGCGAGGAAATTGTCGCCAGGGCACGACGGCAAGGGGCCGATTATCGGTAGGGGGTTCGCGCGCTGTCAATGCGCAGCGGCGATCGAGGCGCTAGGGAAAACGCCGAGAGGGGGGAGGGAAAGAGGGCGTCGCGGGGCCTTTAGGGGCCGCCCGCGGCGCGATGGCGCCGGTGAGGGATCAGCGCCGATGCGTTGCGGCGGGCGCCGGGGCTTACCCGGCGGGCGCTGCAACGTCAGCGCGCCAGGCTGATTCGCGGGAGATCTGTCGCGAATCAGCCTGGCGCGGCTGTTATTACCACTGCGATCCGGAGAAGCGCGAGCTGGCGGCGCGAGCCTTGTTCATCGATTCGTTCACTTCGTCGATGAAAGCAAAGACGGCGGCAACAGCGGCTGCTACGGATTGGCCAGCCTTCTTCAGGCTGGTCAGCGGGTGAGAATTCGGTTGGTTTTCGAGAGCGCCGCGGAGCAGGTCACGCTCCAGCGCGTCGGTCAGGCGGGCAGTGTTGTTCAGGGTCAGTTCGCTCATGGTTTGGCTCCAGTCCGTTTCGTCATGGGGTAAACCATTATAGGGATAACCCTAGGCAAATAGCAATGTCATTTTAAGGGAAAACCCTAGTATGTTGTAAAAATGTTTGTGGGACATGGACTTAGCGCCCGTTACGCAGGGCGCGGGCCGCGTCCGCAAGCTCTCCGGCCGTCAGGCCGATGGGGCCGACACCCTGGGCGACCAGCGCATCGGCGGCGGCGCCGTGCAGCCAGACCGCCCCGTGCACGGCCTGGTCCAGCGGCAGTTTTTGGGCAAGCAGGGAACCCAGCATGCCGGCCAATACGTCCCCGGTTCCCGCGGTAGCCAGGCCCGGGTTGCCGCTGGTGTTGATGTGCAGACTTCCGCCGGGCCCGCATACGACGGTGCCGGCACCCTTGAGGACGATCCAGGCCTGGAAGCGCTGCGCCAACTGCCGGGCGGCGGCGGGGCGGTCGCGCTGGACATCGGGTGTGCTGCCGCCCAGCAAGCGGGCGGCCTCGGCGGGGTGGGGGGTCAGCACGACCGGGCCGGCGCCCCAGTTGGGGTGGATTTCGCCCCGGGCCAGCAGGTTCAGGCCGTCGGCGTCCAGCACCAGCGGGGCCTCGCGCCGCAGGACGAACAACTCCGACAACGCATTTGCGGCCAGCTGGCTCGTGCCGATTCCGCAGCCGGCGACCCACGCGGTAACACCCCAGTCTACTTCCAGCAGCGAGCGGAAGTCGCGCAGCATCAATTCGGGTTGCAGGGGGTCGCAGGGCAAGGGCAGCGTGTCCTGGACAAAGCCCACCAGCACCTTTCCGGCGCCGGTCTTCAAGGCGGCGCGGGCGGCGAGCAGCGCCGCGCCCGTCATGCCGGCGCCGCCGCCCACCACCCCCACGGTGCCGAAGCTGCCCTTGTGCGTATCCTGCGCGCGGGGGGCGAACAGGGCAGGCAGCGCGGCGCGGTCGATGGGGATGGCGGGGGTGTTCATGGGGTGAGGCTCCGGGGGGAAATCGTCATGGCGGGTCGGCCGTATCCACTATAGTGCGCAAAAACGCGGCCGCCTCGGGCGGGGCGCGAACAACCAAGAGACGACCCGGAGCAGACAATGACCGACATTACGCTGGAACACTATTCGGCCTACGAATCCCTGAAGCTGCGCCGCCACCCCGGCGGCGTACTGGAATTGATCATGGGGACCAAGGGCGGCGTGCCGGGCAAGTTGTCCACGGCCGACGACCGCATGCACCGCGAACTGGCCGACATCTGGCGCGACATCGACACCGATCCGGACACGCGGGTGGTGGTGATCCGCGGCGAGGGCAAGGGGTTCTCGGGCGGCGGCGACCTGGAGCTGGTGCAGCAGATGGCCGACGACTTCCACGTGCGCACCCGCGTCTGGCGCGAGGCGCGCGACCTGGTCTACAACATCATCAATTGCAGCAAGCCGATCGTGTCCGCCATGCACGGCGCGGCGGTGGGGGCGGGTCTGGTGGCCGGGCTGTTGGCCGACATTTCCATCGCGGCGCGCGACGCCCGCATCATCGACGGCCACACCCGCCTGGGCGTGACGGCGGGCGACCACGCCGCCATTGTCTGGCCGCTGCTGTGCGGCATGGCCAAGGCCAAGTACTACCTGATGCTGTGCGAGACGGTCTCGGGCGAGGAAGCCGAGCGCATCGGTCTGGTGTCGCTCTGCGTGGACGAGGCCGAGCTGATCGGCAAGGCGTTCGAGGTGGCCAACAAGCTGGCGGCCGGTTCGCAGACGGCGATCCGCTGGACCAAGTACTCGCTGAACAACTGGCTGCGGATGGCGGGGCCGACCTTCGACACCTCGCTGGCGCTTGAATTCATGGGTTTTGGCGGCCCGGACGTGCGCGAGGGCATCAATTCCCTGCGCGAACGCCGGGCGCCGAATTTCCGGCCCGATTCGCCGTTCTGACCTATTTCTTGAAGAACTTCGCGAACGCCGCCTGCGCTTCTTCGGTCTGCAGGCGCGCGCGAAACTGCTGGGCTTCGTAGTCCAGCGTCTCCTGGATGGCCTGCCGGTCCGCCCGCTTCATCATCGCCTTGGTGAGCCGTAGCGCGGCGGGCGGCTGGCGCGCCAGATCCGCGGCGGTGGCCTGCGCCTCGGCCAGCGCCTGGCCCTTCGGCGTGACCGACGTGGCCAGCCCGGCCTGCACCGCGTCGTCCGCCGTGAAGGCCTTGCCATGCATCAGCCATTGCGCTGCCCGGCGGCCGGCCAGGCGCGGCATCAGCAGGCTGGACGCGCCTTCCGGGCACAAACCCAGGGCGACGAACGGCATGCGCAGCGTGGCGCCTTCGCCGATGTGGACAAAGTCGCAATGCTGCAGCAGCGTCACGCCGATGCCGATGGCGTAGCCCTCGACGGCGGCGATGACCGGCACGTCGGCCGTGGTCAGCGCGCGTAGGAAGGTCAGGCCCGCGCTGTCGCCCGCGCCACGCTCGGCCTGGAAGTCGCGCAAGTCGTTGCCCGCCGTGAAGTGATCGCCCGCGCCGGTCAGGATGACTGCGGACAGCGTCACGTCGGCGCTGGCCAGCGAAATCTGCTCCGTCAGCGCCGCGTAGGTGGCGGTGTCTAGCGCGTTGCGGCGGTCCTGCCGGTCGATCGTCAGCGTCAGGACGGCGCCGTCGCGCTGGACCTTCAGGCCGGCGCTCATGCGTGCGGGGCCGCGGCCAGGCGGGCTTTCGCC
The DNA here is from genome assembly GCF_041879325.1 of Achromobacter sp. JD417. Taxonomy (NCBI): domain Bacteria; kingdom Pseudomonadati; phylum Pseudomonadota; class Betaproteobacteria; order Burkholderiales; family Alcaligenaceae; genus Achromobacter; species Achromobacter sp. JD417. The sequence continues at coordinate 461,471 of NZ_CP087159.1, forward strand.
TCGGCGTATTCGCGCCGCAGCGTGTCGACGATCTTGCGCGTGGGTTCGACGCTGGCGATGCCGCCCACGCCCTGGCCGGCGCCCCAGATGTCCTTCCAGGGCTTGACGCGCGTCGAGCCGAAATTGGAGGCGCCGCTATCGGGCTCGGGCAGGTTGGCAGGGTCCAGGCCGGCGGCGGCAATACTGGCCTTCAGGTAGTTGCCCGGGATGCCCGTGAAGAACGGCGTGTACAGGATGTCCGACGCGCTGGCCTCGACGATGGCGGCCTTGTAGCCCTCGCTGGCGTTGGCTTCCTCGCTGGCAATGAAGCGCGTGCCCATGTAGGCAAAGTCCGCGCCCATGGCCTGCGCGGCGAGCACGTGCGCGCCCGAGGTGATGGCGCCCGACAGAATCAGCGGGCCGTCGTAAAAGCGGCGAACCTCGGAGATCAGTGCGAAGGGGCTCAGCGTGCCGGCGTGGCCGCCCGCGCCCGCGCACACCAGGATCAGCCCATCCACCCCCGCTTCCAGCGCCTTTTCGGCGTGGCGGATGGTGGTGACGTCATGGAAAACCTTGCCGCCCCAATCGTGAACGCCCTTCACCAGGTCGCCGGGGGCGCGCAGGCTGGTGATGATGAGCGGCACGCGGTGGCTGGCGCATACGGCCAGGTCCGCCTCCAGGCGGTCATTGGACTGGTGGATGATCTGGTTGACGGCAAACGGCGCGACGCGGTCGCCGGGGTGGGCTTCGCGGTGGGACGCCAGCCCCGCCTGGACTTCGTCGAGCCAGTCGGTCAAGAGCGTCTGCGGCCGCGCGTTCAGCGCGGGAAACGACCCCACGATGCCGCTCGTGCACTGGGCGATGACCAGTTTGGGGTTGGAGACGATGAACATCGGGGCGCTGATGACCGGCAGGGACATCTGGCCATACAAATCAGTCACGAGGGGATGGGGCATGGGGCGTCGTCTCGTTGTTGGTTTTGGAGTATATTAATTACCTACCGACCGTCCGGTAATTAATTAATCTTTATTTAACGGCATGCGCGGAAGGGCTGTCAATGGAGGTTCGCCAGAACCTTTTCGGCCCCGCGCGGCCCCTGTCAAAGGCCGACATGGCGCTTACCGCCCCACCCGTACAGAAACGCGCCCGCGCCGGCAGGCCGCCCACGCTGGCCGCCCCGCGCGAACGCATCCTGGAAGAAGCCGCCAAGCTGTTTGCCCGCAGCGGCTACGACGGCAGCTCCATTTCCGACCTGGCCGCCGCCATTGGCGTGTCCAAGGCGGCCATCTATCACTATTACCCCACCAAGCAGGACATCTACGACGCCATCATCCTTCAGGTGCTGGAAGGCCTGACGCAGACCGTCGGCCGCGACGTGGCCGGCGCCGTGGGCGGCGTGGGCCGCCTGCGCGCGTTCATGGTGGGGCATGCCCGTTATTTCGAGCAGCACCACGCCCAATTCGTGACCATGCTGATCGGCTATTCGGGAATGGCGCTGTCCGAACGCGAAGATGCCGCCCGCCTGCGAGACAGCTACGAAAAGCTGTTGCGCGACGTGATCGCGCAAGGCGTGGCCGACGGCGCGTTCCGCGCGCTGGACGTGGCAGCCACGGGCCGCGCCGTGCTGTCGATGCTGAACTGGATGGTGCGCTGGTACAAGCCCGGGCAGGGCGACAGTGCCGAAACCATCGCCGACGGCTATTTCGATCTGCTGGTGGGCGGCATGCGTCCCTGAACGCGCCGCCATACCAAACCCCTGACCTGTATTCGCTCTAAGAGACTTTCCTCATGGCCCTGGACACCGAAACCCTGAACCTTTTGATCGACGCCGTCCGCCGCTTCGTGCACGAACGGCTGATTCCCGCCGAGGACGAACTGGCCGCCAGCGGCGAAGTGCCACCGGACATCGTCAATGAAATGCGCGACCTGGGCCTGTTCGGCCTGTCCATCTCGCCGGATTTTGGCGGCCTGGGCCTGACGATGGAAGAAGAGGTCCGCGTCGTGTTCGAACTGGGCCAGACCTCGCCCGCGTTCCGGTCGCTGGCCGGCACCAACATAGGCATCGGCTCGCAGGCCATCGTCCTGGCCGGCACCGACGAGCAGCGCGCCCGATACCTGCCCAAGCTGGCCAGCGGCGAACTGATCGGGTCGTTTGCGCTGACCGAGCCCGATGCGGGCTCCGACGCCATGTCGCTGCGCGTGTCCGCCGAGCGTGACGGCGACTTCTACGTGCTGAACGGCACCAAGCGCTACATCACCAATGCGCCCATCGCCGGCCTGTTTTCGGTCATGGCCCGCACGGCGCCCGAGCGCCGGGCCAACTCCATCTCGTGCTTCCTGGTCGAGGCCGGCACGCCGGGCCTCATCATCGGCAAGCCGGACAAGAAGATGGGCCAGGCCGGCGCGCTGACCAGCGACGTCGTGTTCGACAACTGCCGCGTGCCGGCCAGCGCCTTGCTTGGCGGCGAGGAAGGCAATGGCTTCCGGACCTCCATGCGCGTGCTGGACAAGGGGCGCCTGCACATCTCCGCGTTGTGCGTGGGCATTGCCGACCGCCTGCTGCGCGACGCCGTGAAGTACGCCACCGAGCGCAAGCAGTTCGGCCAGCCCATCGCCGAATTCCAGCTCATCCAGGCGATGATCGCCGACAGCCAGGCCGAACTCTACGCGGCCCGCTGCATGGTGCTGGATGCCGCCCGCATGCGTGACCGCGGCGAGAACACCACCATGCAGGCCGCCTGCTGCAAGCTCTTCTCCACGGAAATGGTGGGCCGCGTGGCCGACCGCGCGGTGCAGATCCACGGGGGCGCGGGCTACATGTCCGAGTACGCGGTGGAGCGGTTCTACCGCGACGTGCGCCTGTTCCGCATCTTCGAAGGCACGTCGCAGATCCAGCAGCTGGTCATTGCGCGCGAGACCATCAAGGCCCATTCCTGATCTTTCCGCCGCCAGCGGTCCGGCCAACGCGTTCGAGAGGCTAATATCCAGTCTGACGAATGTTGATCGGAAGGCGGCCCCCGGCGGGCCGCCTTCTGGCATGACGGAATCCCAGTCCGCCTTGCGCCCCGGCGCGGGCGGGAAGTTCTCATTTCCCTTCTAGCGAAAAGATTACCGATGTCGCAACGTCCCGCTCCCCTAACCGGCATACGTGTGCTGGATCTGACCCGCGTGCTGGCGGGTCCCTGGTGCACCCAGAACCTCGCCGACCTTGGCGCCGAGGTCATCAAGATCGAACGGCCCGGCTCGGGCGACGACACGCGCGCCTGGGGCCCTCCGTACCTGAAGGACGAAGCGGGCCACGACACCACCGAGGCCGCGTATTACCTGTCGGCCAACCGCAACAAGATGTCGGTGGCGCTGGACATCGCCTCGCCGCGTGGCGCCGAACTCGTGCGCGAACTGGCCTTGCAGAGCGACATCCTGGTGGAAAACTTCAAGGTCGGCGGGCTTTCCAAATACGGCCTGGACTACGAGAGCCTGAAGGAACTGAATCCGCGCCTGATCTACTGCTCGATCACGGGCTTCGGCCAGACCGGCCCCTACGCCAGCCGTCCGGGCTATGACTTCATGATCCAGGGCATGGGCGGCCTGATGAGCATCACCGGCGAGCGCGACGATCTGCCCGGTGGCGGTCCGCAGAAAGCCGGCGTTGCCGTGGCCGACCTGATGACTGGCATGTATTCCACCGTGGGCATCCTGGCGGCGCTGCACGAACGGGCCCGCAGCGGCCTGGGCCAACACATCGACATGGCGCTGCTGGACTGCCAGGTCGCCATGCTGGCCAACCAGAACCTGAACTTCATGACCTCCGGCGTGGCGCCGCGCCGCGCCGGCAACGCGCACCAGAACCTGGTGCCCTACCAGGTGTTCGCGGCCAGCGACGGCCACCTCATCGTGGCGGTGGGCAACGACAGCCAGTTCCGCAACTATTGCGGCGCGATTGGCCTGCCCGAGCTGTCGGCCGACCCGCGTTTCGCCACCAACCCGCAGCGCGTGAAAAACCGCGAGGAACTGGTGCCGCTGCTGGCCGAGCGCATGGCTACTGGCGAGCGCGACCACTGGCTCGCCGCGCTGGAAGGCGTCGGCGTGCCGGCCGGTCCCATCAACACGCTGGACCAGGTCTACGAAGACCCGCATGTGCTGGCCCGCAACATGAAGCGCGAGCTGCCCCATCCGGCCGCAGGCACCGTGCCCGTGGCGGCCAGCCCGCTGAAGTTCTCCGGCAGCCCGGTCGAGTACCGCCGCGCCCCGCCCATGCTGGGCGAGCACACCGAGCAGGTCCTGTCTGAAAAGCTGGGACTGTCGGCCGAAGAAATCCAGGCGCTGGCCCAGAGCCGCGCCTGACGCGCGCGAGAAGGCGGCCTGGCCGCCTTTTGCGCATGCCGCGCCGCGCCAGGCGCACGATCCATTCCAATACAGGCAGGAGATAGTTGATGACGGACATTCAAACCATCGGCGTCGTGGGCGCCGGGGCCATGGGGCGCGGCATCGCGCAGATCGCGGCGCAGGCCGGCTTGCGTGTGCGCCTGTACGACACCAGCGCCGACGCCATCGCGGCCGCGCGCGAGTCCTTGCGCCAGACCTGGGAGAAGCTGGCCCAGAAGGGCAAGCTGACCGCCGCCGACGCGCAAGCCGCGCTCGAACGCGTCGAATCGGCCACCGCGCTGACCGACATGGCGAACTGCCAGCTCGTGGTCGAGGCCATCGTCGAGCGCCTGGACGTCAAGCGCGATCTGTTCGCGGCGCTGGAAGGCGTGGTGTCCGAGGACTGCATCCTTGCGTCCAACACCTCGTCGCTGTCCATCACGGCGATTGCGGCCGCCTGCAAGCGGCCGCAGCGCGTGGCGGGCTATCACTTCTTCAATCCGGTCGCGCTGATGAAGGTGGTCGAGGTCATCGACGGCCTGCGCAGCGCGCCGGAAGTCGGCGACGCCCTGGCCGATCTGGCCCGCCGCATGGGGCACACCCCCGTGCGCGCCAAGGACATGCCCGGCTTCATCGTCAACCACGCCGGCCGCGGCATGAATACCGAAGGCCTGCGCGTGGCGCAGGAGGCGGTGGCCACCTTCGCCCAGGTCGACGCCGTCATGCGCGAGCAGGCGGGCTTTCGCATGGGCCCGTTCGAGCTGCTGGACCTGACCGCGCTCGACGTCTCGCATCCGGTGATGGAATCCATCTACCGCCAGTTCTTCGACGAGCCGCGCTTCCGCCCGTCGCCCATCACGACGGTGCGCCTGGCCGGTGGCCTGATCGGCCGCAAGGCCGGCGAGGGCTTCTACGTCTACGCCGACGGCCAGAAGCAGGTGCCGGCCGAAGCCGCCGCGCCCGCGCTGCCCGACGGCCTGAAGGTCTGGGTCAGCCCCAAGCATGGCGAAGGCTACGCCCGCGCGTCCGCGCTGGTGGAAAAGCTGGGCGGCACGCTGGTCACGGGTTCCACGCCCGACGCCGATGCGCTGATTCTGGTCACGCCCTTCGGTGAAGACGTGTCCACCACCGTCTCCGCGCAAGGCCTGAATGCGGGCCGTACCGTCGGCCTGGACACGCTGTATGCGTTCGACGGCGCCAAGCGCCGCACGATCATGGTGTCGCCGGCCACCGAAGCCAAGTGGCGCGATGCCGCGCATGCGCTGCTGGCCGCGGACGGCGTGCCCGTCACGGTGATCGAGGATTCGCCGGGTTTCATCGCCCAGCGCATCGTGGCGCACATCGTGAACATCGCCTGCGACATCGCGCAGCAAAAGATCGCCACGCCGGAAGACATCGACCTGGCCGTGACGCTGGGTCTGGGCTATCCCGTGGGCCCGCTGGCCCTGGGCGACAAGCTGGGCGCCGACCGCATCCTGGAAATCTTGAAGAGCATGCAGCGCGTCACGGGCGACACCCGTTACCGCCCGAGCCTGTGGCTGCAACGCCGCGTGCAGCTGGGCATGTCGCTGCTGAAGTCGACGGCGGAGTGATCGCTGCGCGGCAAGGTGTCTGACACCCGGGCGAGATGGTCTCGTCAATGTGGGGAAGGTGTCTGACACCCTGGCGAGATGGTCGTCAATGTGCGGCGGTGTCTCAACGGGTGTCAGACACCTTTTCAATATGCGGCGGTGTCTCAACGGGTGTCAGACACCTTTTCAACATATGAAGATGTTGCGGTGACCCGTCCTGCCATAGGTTGACACCTACGGCACGGTATCCGTAGCAGGCTACGGACTGAATACCCGGTGAACTTCATCGGGTGTTTTGCATTGTAGGGACAGGTGCGCACGCTCGGTGTTGTAGATTTCGACGGACTGCTTGACCATGAGCCGGGCTTGGGCCAGATCGGCGGGCTTGTGGAGCAATAGCTCTCCCTTCAGGATGCCGTTGACCCGCTCAGCCAAGGCATTCTGGTAGCAGTCGTAGCCGTCAGTCATCGAGCAACGGATGCCGTGCCGCGCGTGCAGGCGCTGGTAGTACGTTGAGCAGTACTGGATGCCTCGATCCGAGTGGTGCACCAGCGGTTGGCTCGAGCGCCGCGAGCGCAACGCCATCTCCAGTGCGCGGCGCACCCCTTCGGTCTGCAGATTCTCTGCCACGTGGTAGCCCACGATCTTGCGCGAGTAGGCGTCGGTCACCAGGCTTAAGTAGGTGCACCGTTGGGCGGTCGGCAGGTAGGTGATATCGGCTACCCAGACCTGCTCGGGCCCCGTCGGCACCACTTGGCCTTCGCCTTCCTTGAGCAGGTTCGGGTGGCGTCGGAAGCGGTGATGGCTGTCGGTGGTCTTGTGATACGCCCGGCGTGGCCGCACCAGCATCCGGGCGCTGCGCAGAATGTCGAACAGCGCATCGCGCCCGGCCTTGATCCCCGCCTCGCGTAGCGGCTGGCCCAGCATGTGATGCAGCTTGCGCGTACCCAACTTCGGTTGGCGTACCCGCAGCGCGGTGACCATGGATACCACTTGGTATGCCTGCTGCTGGCGCTCGTGCTCTTTATGCCTGCTCTTGTAATACGCCTGGCGGCTATGGCCCATGTAACGGCAAGCCCTTGCCACGCTCAGCCCTTGGACGAGCTTTTGCGTGAGGACTTGCCCAAAGGCTTTTTTACGACGCGTACCCCGTAATCCTTCTCCAACACATTGACCACGGCCTCAAACAACTGCGCCTTCTCGCGGGCTTCCTTGAGCTGAATCTCCAGTTCCTTGATCCGCTGCTCGGGGGTAAGCACTTTGCCTTGACGATCCATGTCCACTCCTCTGACCGTCGGCAGGCTCCAGCCGCTCAGCCCCGGTCGACCATGCTTGCGCAGCCACACCAGCACCGTCGACCGACCTTGGATTCCATAGCGGCGCTGAGCCTCTTTGTACGTCAGCTCGCCTTTTTCCACCTGCTCGACAACGGACAGTTTAAAAGCCAGACTGTAGTCCCGCTGCGTTCGCTTGATCCTTGATTCCAATTGACTCTCCTTTTTTCTCTCAAAAAGGTGTCAACCAATTCCAGGACGGGTCACGGCCATGAAAAAAGCCCCTTGAATCATCAAGGGGCTTTTTGTTGCCTGTCTTGCCGGCGGGGTATTACTTGGCGGCGTCGACCATGTATTGGACGGCGGCGCGGATGTCTTCCTCGGAGGCGTTGGCGGCGCCGCCCTTGGGAGGCATTGCGCCCTTGCCCGTTATGGCGACCTTCACCATGGTGTCCATGCCGGTCTTGATGTAGGGCTCCCAGGCGGCCTTGTCGCCGAACTTGGGCGCATTGGCGACACCCGTGGCGTGGCACGCGAAACAGGCCGTCTTGTAGAGCTTTTCGCCGGCCGGATTAACGGCGGCAGCCTGTGGGGCGGGGGCCGGGGCAGCAGCGGGTGCGGCTGCGGCTGCCGGTGCTGCGGCAGCCGGTGCTGCGGCGGCCGGTGCAGCAGCAGCCGGAGCAGCGGCCTGTGCAGCCGGCGCGGCTGCGGCCTCGCCTTCCTTCTTGGCGCCTTCTTCAGCAGGAGCGGCAGGTTCTTCCAGCGAGGCGCCGGACTTGTTGGCCATGTACACCACGGCGCGCGCGACTTCGTAGTCGGACAGGGCCGGGTTGCCGCCCTTGGCGGGCATGCCGCCCTTGCCGTGCAGCGCAACCTTCAGCATCTCGTCGTAGCCTGCCTTGATGAACGGCGCCCACGCGGCGTTGTCGCCCATCTTGGGAGCGCCCGCCACGCCAGCGGTGTGACAGGCCGTACAGACAGCGGCAAAGACCTGCTCGCCGGTCTTGAAGACCTTGGGCGCGTTGGCATCAACCAGTTCGAAACCTGCCACGGGGGCGATCCGCCGGGCGACCGCTTCGCCGGACAGGGCGTCCGACCCGGCGCCGGTCTTGGTGCCCGTGACCACCATGTTCACCAGAAGGATGATGATGGCGATGGGAACCACGAAAGCCAGGACGACCGTGACGATCAGTTGCTTCGGGGTCTTGATGGGGGAGGAGTGCTCTTCTATGTGTTCCTGCTCGTTGCTCATGACCAAATCCTGCTAACGGGTACCGGGGGCGCCTTGGCGGCGGCAACAGAAAATCAGTACTGCACAAGTCGGCGGCAACCCATGCCCGCCTGCAAGCAAACGCTGGATTATATAACGGTGTCAGGGACGATCGTCCAATGTGTCAGGACGGGTTTTCGATGAGTTTGCCGGAAGATTTGATCCAGTTCATGCAGATCGCGCAAAACTGGGTACAATACCGCCTCCTTGCGCTGCGCCCGTAGTTCAATGGATAGAATGAGAGTTTCCGAAGCTCTTGATACAGGTTCGATTCCTGTCGGGCGCGCCATAGAATCAACAACTTAGCTTTTTTTGGGTCTTTTTTGGGCCCAAACTTCACCAAATAGCGCGAGTTCTTTAGGCTCGTTCAGGCCTCTTCAGTAGGCAAATGGTCAACGTACAGAGCGGCCATTTTCGCTTTCTCCCGTTGGTTGGATTCACCGTCGATCCATTTGGAATAGACGCGGAAGAGCATCTGCGCATTCTTGTGGCCCATCTGCCGGGACAAGTATCCGGGATTCATTCCGGAGTGCAAACCAAGCGTCGCATACGTGTGCCGGGTTTGACGCGCGTCCCGATCTCGGATGCCCAGGGCTGAGAGCGTCGGGCGCCACACCTTTTGCACTGCATCTGCTGTATCGACAAACGTTTCTCCTGTTTGGGGATTCAGGAAGACATGGCCCCGAGGGTCGAACGTCAACTGCTTTTGGCGTCGTAGCGCTTCAAGTGCCGGACCCTGCAGGTCCACATCACGGGCCTTGTACGTCTTAGTCGCCTTGTTCTGACGCCTCACGCGCGCCTGGTCGATGCGGATTTGCTCTCTCGAAAGGTCTACGCGGGTCCACTGCAGTGCAATCTGCTCCGATGGTCTCACGCCCGTGAAGAACGTGAGTTCGAAGTAATTGCGCCAAGCTCCGCCATAGTATTTGTCGACATGCTCGATGACCTGGAGCACTTCCGACATGAGCAGCGGATCAGGTTCGGGCTCCTGGCCCTTGCGGCTTTCGATCTCCAGTGTGATGTTCTCCGGCACCTTTTTAATCTTGAAAGCCAACGCCCAAACCTGCCGGGCGGGCGTCATCACGTTGTTGAAGGTCTTGGCCGCCATCCGAGGAAATTCGGCCACGTCCAGCGCGAGTTCTTCGTAGGTGATCTCAGCGATTGGGCGGTTCCCATACAGCGGTCGCCATCGCGAGTTCAAAAGACTCTCGTACTCACTAAGCGTTGTGGCCGCTTTGTGACCGTTGAGCTTGAGCCACATATCAGCCACCTCGTTAAAGGTGATTTCATGGGTGGCCGCCTCCGAGACAGGAATACTCGGCGACTCGGGAAAGTAGCGCGCGAAGTCGTTCCATGTGAAGACACGCAACCCGATAGCCTGGAGGATTTCGGTTCGCATGCGCGCCGCAGCGCGGATGTTAGCGGCGGTAGGCTTCAGTGCTACGCGCTCGCGGAAGCGGCGGTCATTCCAGCGGAAGTCGATTCGGATCGACGCCGTCCGCGCGAGGATCCCTTCGAAGTGCTCTTTGATACCCATTCGTCGTACGCTTCAAGGTTAATGTGTTGGCGGTTATGCCCGAAAACAACGAGACGGTGCTGCCTTGGTTGCTCAATCAGTCGCACACTGACCTCATCGACCTGCTCGCCGTCCTGACCAGCGTTTCGATTTATCGCCGCCAAAGCCAGTCCTTTGGGGTAGAACCCCGGCACCTGGACCGCTTGGGCGCGGTGATCGGCCTAGACATGAGCAAGTGGTGGAAGCCGACCACGCAGTCTTACCTTGCCCACGTGTCAAAGGACCGACTCGCGGCAGTGGTCACTGAGGCGGTCGATGCCGAGCAGGCGAAGCCGCTGCTTGCGATGAAGAAGGCGCAGGCCGCCGCCGCAGCCGAGCAATTACTGGAAGGGAAGCGCTGGGTGCCTGAACTGATGCGCGCCCAGCCCCTTGGGGTCTCATTTGCCGTGGAACACCCGATTGGGGAAATGGAGGATTAAGGACTTGCGCCCGGGCCTGTGCCCGGCGGGTGTGGCTCGGGCAGCGAAAATGACTACTCGGGCTAGTCATTTGCTGTTAAAATGACTATGTCCAGTGACCATTTTGGGAGGCGCGATGCACAGCCAACAAGTTTCTAAGACCGAGTTCAAAGCGCGTGCGCTTGAGCTTTTTCGGCAAGTCGAAGCGACCGGGGAATCCATTGTCGTGACTGACCACGGTAAACCCGCACTCGAGATCCGTCCCTATAGGGCGGTGGCCAAGCGCAATCCGTTGGATGTGCTGCGCGGCTCCGTTCTGCGGTTTGACGATCCTTTGTCGCCTGTTGGCGAAGATGCCTGGGAGGCAGCGCAATGATCGTGCTGGACACCCATGCACTGGTGTGGTGGGCGGCAGGGGACGCGCAGTTGAGCGGTCCCGCACGTGAGGCCATTGAGGCCGAAGGACAGGACGGTGAAATCCTGGTATCGGCCATCACCGCCTGGGAAGTCGCAATGTTGGCCAAGGCCGGACGTTTGGCTTTGACCATGGACGCGCAGGCGTGGCTGGATACAGTTGCTCAAGTGCCTGCCATTCGATTCGTGCCTGTCGACGTGCGCATTTCTGTTCAGTCCGTGGACCTGCCTGGGGAATTCCACAAGGACCCGGCTGACCGCATCATCGTGGCCACGGCGCGGCATCATTCGGTGCCTCTGGTATCAGCTGACTTGAAGATCCGCGATTACCCGCACGTTCAGACCATCTGGTGATGTAACCCATCTCCCAAAGCAAAGGGCCGCCCTAGGGCGGCCCTTTGCTTTGGATGCACGGCGTCTTGGTTCGGGGCGTCCAGTCCCACCGGCTGCGCCGGCGGGGCCGTCCTACGGACTTCGTGAGCGTCCCCCGGACGCTCACAGGTGCCCTTAAAGTACCCGGCGCCAGGGGCGGCGCCGGGTACTTTAAGGCCACCACACAGGACGCACCCTCCGGGTGCGGTCATCTCATTGATTTTTTTGAACTTTCCCTGGGGCGGGCGGCTTTCTTTTGTCCGACGGCTAAACATCCACAGCGAGCGAGAACGGCTTGGCACATGGGTTTGCGCGCCGTTCTATCGTATACAAATCGGTTTTCCGACATGGGGAAGGGCGCGACGAGGACATTAGCGGGACAAATTGGCCACAAACCTGGGACACGATCGGCCCACCCCAGAGACCGACCCGGGACAAAAACGCCACTGAAACGGAACCAGCCAAAAGACCCTCGTAAGACGTCGAGAACGCCCATCCGGCACTAGGCGGGGCCGGTCAGAAGGTCACCACCCAAAGGTTTGGGTCTTGGCCTAAAAAAATTTTCGTCGGGACGAGTTACACGCGGGGTGTGTAGTCATAGTGGCGGCGGTTGCGCCAAGCCTCCGTTTCGAAAGTCCAGGCGTTTTTGGAAGCAAAGGAAGCGGGCAGAGCTATCATGCGCTCGCGCGTGCACACATCCCTAATCTTAGGTATCGGAGGACTCTTTCCGATTTAGGAGAATGTGAACCGAAAGGCAGGGGCGCAGCCACCCTTCGGACCGAGCTGCTTTCCGAGAGATAGAAGATGAAACAACTATTGATTGCGAGCTTAATTGCGCTCTGCAGCGTCACAGCAAACGCTTCTGAGTTTTGTCTAGATCGGTTTGAAGGCAATATTCGGAAAGCGAACGGGGAGCTAGCCGACGTACTTAAAAGGATTGCTACGCTCCAGGACGACATACTAAAAGTAAGAGCCGCAAAAGATGCGGCTAGCAAGGAAATGGTTGACATTGTCAAACGTGATCCGGGGTTGAAAGACCCTGCAAACCGGGAGCGATTGCAAGCGCTTTCAGCACAATTCGATGACCTCGACCGAAAAGAAACCACTGCCAAGAACGAGGGATTTGAACTGCAGGATCGCGCAACCGCACTGCGGACGACAGTCCCTGCGGACTTGGCAGGCGAATTGCGTGGGTGCGCGGAGGCTGTAGCCCCCGTGAACACTGGCGTTAACCTCGTCATTCAGACTATTGCGATCCTGTCGACTGGAGGGGCATCGCTCCTGCTGCCTCCTAAAGCCCTGTATGTAGATATGGGACAGGTGCTACACGGCTATCCTCTTGGAGGGCCTGAGTCGGCCGTTGTAAAGGGTCGCCAAGCCGTTATGGACTTCTTTGGTATCGGCGGCGAAAACAACGATATCGGTAAAATTGTGAAAGATCCCGGGCGTGTGATCCGTTGCTGGTTCGGATGTTAAAGGTGCGCACCTCGATAAACCCGTGCCATGGAACCGCGGCTTCGGGGGGGGTACAGGCGCAGGCATTTGCGCATCTCAACAGTCTAATTCATGTGTGTAGCGAGGACCGCACGTTCGCGGGGGGCCGGGTTTAAATGATGAGTAGGCTGAGGTCTAATATTTGTTCAAGAGTTGAGCTCCTTGGCGTACGCTAGGTTTTGCGGCCGCCACGGACGTGTGGATTCCCGTCCAATATCGAGCGCGGCAGTTTTCTCTTCCTGCCGGTCAACAGCTTTCGCAAGGCGGCCAGCGTTGTTTGTTCAGACCTCTGTTTCATGGCGTGCGCGAGAAATTGCGACGTGATAGACGTCTCGCTGGATCGTGCGGCTAAAGCTCTCGCCGTTGATGAAAGCGCGATCACATGTAAGCCCTTGGGCGCTGCAGCTTGTCGCCGAATAGGCGCGATCGAGGTGCAGGGGAGATCCTGCATCTAACGTCAGCCGCCGACCGCCCTCGATGGTGACGGTCGTGGGCGTCACGGCCGCCACCCTAAAGCGACCACCGTTTACTAGGTCGAGCTTGGCATTGTTGCGAGTGACTCGCACCAAGTCTCCTGCAGCCAGCTCCGCTTCGACTGCCTGGCAGACAGAAAGCTTAGCAGCTCGCGCGGGGTTGAATTGCGTTTGCTCTTTGGTTACGACGTGCTCGACTACCAAATCGCGGGGCCGCTCTGGCGTCGTACCGACGACTCGGTACATCTCGCCTTGGCGCAAGTTGCCGGACTTGTACTCGCGCTCTGGTTGAATGATGTCTTAAACGAAGTAATGCGACGCCTTACGCCGCTCGGACTGCGTGGTGTCACGCCTCGTGAGAAGCTTGAACTTTAAACCCCGCCCACCAAGGCCGATGGCCTGGCGAACCACTCCGTTCAGCGCGTTGCGGGTATGGGCGTTTTCAACGCGAAGCACCTTTGCGTCCGAAAAATTTTTGTTACCATCCAAATGGTTGTCCGCTCTCGCAACGATCTTCGATCTCCTTCGAAACCATTCCATGTCAACTGTCGCGTCAAGACCTCGACTCCGTCTCGCTGCTTCGGCATTCCTAACGGTCGTGATCGGTCTTCTGTCTAGTATTGTCGGAGCGCAAGTCTCGCCTAGTGGTAAGGTTTCATGGGAACTACTTTTGGACAGTAGAGAGTTCTATATCCTTCTCGTCGTTGTCGCGTTTTGGATATGGTTAGGTTTCCGTTCGGTCCAATATGAAGAAGATTTGGAGCTCTACAAGGACGATGCATTCTGTTGGGCTCACGCAAAGCGGAGCCAACTCACCGCTTTGGCAAAGTTGGCAAAGACCAATCCGGCTGCCGCGGGAGACATCGATCTTGGCGCCTTCATGAAAAAGATGGGAACGAAGAGGACCTCAAAATGAGACTCACGATTTCTAAGAGGGCTCAGAACGAACTGCAAGAAATGCCAAGGCGTGATTCGGCCAGAATCCTCGCCTTGCTTCAACAGTGGCAAAGCGATCCTGAACTTTTTGGCTCGGATTCGCGCAGAGTGCATTCGGGTGAAGAGAAAATCCGAGTGCTAAAATCTGGACCTTGGCGCATTTTCTACTCTGAAGATTCCGAGAAGATTCTCATACTTTCCGTGGTGAATAGGTCTAGCTTCGAGTACGAAGAACTTCCGGCGTCACGGCGGAGGAGATTTTTCCGGTAGCCGCAATCGCTCGTGCAGTGGTTGCTAGGTCGCCACGACGACTTCCGAGTGGTCGTCCAGCAGATAACAGATATGGAAGCGCGTGAATAGGCAACTGTCTGCCCGCGCGCTGGTCCGAGAAGGATTGCTGTGAGGAGCAGCCACGTGCCTCTTACACTCCTTCCAATCTCACTCTATGTCTGTGGCGGCGCGTGAAGATGACAGGAACGACTTTCGATCAAATGACATAGCTGTGCCGCTATTCCAAGTTGATTTCCAATGATGGGGACGCCTTCTGCGGCCGCCAAGGGCGCGTGGACTCCAGCCCGATGTTCAACGCCGCAGTCTTCTCTTCCGTAAGCGCCTGCCGAACACACCCTTGACGGTTCTGCTTATGCAGCAGGTAGCCACCGATGCGGCAGCAGCTCAGCGATCTGGCTGTTTTTCTGCGTGGGCAGGCGCGTGAGCACGTCCTTCATATAGGCATACGGGTCGTGCCCATTGAGCCGTGCCGACTGGATCAGGCTCATGATGGCGGCTGCGCGCTGGCCCCCGCGCAGCGAGCCCGCGAACAGCCAGTTCGAACGCCCGATCGCCCAGGGGCGGATCTGGTTCTCCACCCAATTGTTGTCGATCGGCGCATCGCCGTCGTCAAGGTAGCGTGTCAGCGCCTCCCAGCGCTTGAGGCTGTAGTCGATGGCGCGCGCGGTGCCGGAGCCTTCCGGCACGCGCTGGCGTTGCGCGATCAGCCACCGACGCAACGTTTCTGTGATCGGCTTGGCCCGCTCCAGCCGTATCAGGAGGCGCTCTTCGGCAGGCAACTCGGCTACGTCCCGCTCTACGCCGTATAGCGCGCCGAACAACTCCAACGCCTCTGCGGCGATCTGGCTCTGGTTGTTGACGTGCAAGTCATGGAACTTGCGCCGGGCGTGCGCCATGCAGCCCAGTTCCGTGATGCCAGCCGCGAACCCGGCCTTGTAGCCCGCATAATCGTCGGTCACCAGCTTGCCGCGCCAGTCTTCCAGGAACGTGCGGCAGTGCTCGCCAGCCCGGCTGGGCGCGAAGTCGTAGAGCACTGCACGCAGGCTGTCGTAAGCGGTCGGTGTGTATGCCCACAAGTAGGCCCGATGTGTCTTGCCCGCGCCCGGCTTGAGCATCTGCACCGGCGTTTCGTCGGCATGCAGCACAGATTTGCCCAGCACTTCGGCCTTGAGCGCATCGACCAGCGGCTGCAACCGCAGCCCGCACACGCCGACCCACTCGCCCAGCGTCGAGCGCGGCAGCGCCAGGCCGGCGCGTGCAAAGATGCCTTCCTGGCGGTATAGCGGCAGGTGGTCGGCGAACTTGGCCACCAGCACCTGCGCCAGAAGGCCCGCTGTCGGGATGCCCTTGTCGATGACCTGCGCGGGGACCGGCGCCTGCGTGAGCGTCTCGCAGTGCTCGCACACCCACTTGCCGCGGATGTGACGTTCGACCGTAAAGACGCCCGGCAGATAGTCCAGCTTCTCACTGACGTCCTCGCCGATGCGCTTCAAGCCGCAGCCGCAGCGGCACGTCGTGGACGCCGGTTCGTGGTGGATGTCGGTGCGCGGCAACTCGGCCGGCAGCCGCATGCGACGCGGCGCTTGCGACGGCGCAGGCTTAGTGGCGATCGCTTCGCGCAGCGCGTTCACTTCCTCTTCGATGGCCGCCATGTCGGCATCCATCGTCTCTTCCAGAAGGCTTGCCTGCGCCGGGTTCAATTGCTCGCTGCGCTTGCCGTAGCGCCAGCGCTTGTACAGCGCCAGCTCCTGCATGAGCTGGTCGATGTGCGTCTGTTTGAAGTGCAGTACGCGATCCCGCTCGGCAACCACCGCATCGTGCGTCGCTATCTGGGCGTCACGCGCGGCCACCTCGCCCATCAGGCGTTCGGCCAACGCGCGCAGTTGCTGCGCGTCGAGGTGGTCCAGGGATGCGGTACTCATGGCCGCCAGTATGCCGCAGGGCTCCCCGCGGCGGTATTGGCGTCTTGCCGGATTGTCCGGCGCTACAACACCGAGATCGCACCTGCCGCGCCCACATGCTGCCAGGGCAGGCCCAGCACCAGGGCCTGCCACTGCTCACTGTCGACCGCGATGTGGGGGCCACGCAGCGCATCGGCCCACACGAACTTGCCGCGGTTCAGCCGGCGCGCGGCCAGCCACACGCCGATCCCGTCATGCACCAGCACCTTCATGCGGTTGGCGCGCCGGTTTGCGAAGCAATAGGCGTGGTGCGGGCGGGCTGAACCGAACACGGCTACCACCCGGGACAACGCCGTCTCGGTACCGGCGCGCATGTCCAGCGGCTCGGTGGCCAGCCAGATCGCATCGACACGGATCACCGCAGCCACTCGCGTAACCAGGCCACGCACGCGCCGGCCTCACTCACTGGCCATTGCACCGTCGCTTGCGCGGGACCGCGCGACAACCGGATCTCGATGTGACGGCCTGCCGAGGGCAGCGCTGGCAATGCGACCGGCACGAACGCCGGCGCTACAGGTGGCTGCCGTTCAGCCTGACGAATCCACTTATGTACCAGGTTCGCGTTCACGCCGTGCGACAGCGCCACGCCGGCAATGGAGGTACCTGGCTGACTGCACTGGGCCACGATCTGCGCCTTCAGCGCCTTCGGATAAGACCGGCGCTTAGGCACCGGTGCTAATTCTGTCTTCGACATGGTGTCCACCTAAAAGTGGTGGACACTATCGGGGACAACTTCGGCGTTCAATATGGGTTTGCCGGGCGCTTACTCTCTTCCTGCCGATCAACAGCTTTGGCAAGCCGACTGGCATTGTTTGTGAAGATCTCCGTTTCATGACGAGCGCGCGAAATCGCAACGTAATAGACGTCTCGCTGCGTCGTTCGGCTAAAGCTCTCGCCATTGATGAAAGCGCGATCACATGTCAGTCCTTGGGCGCTGTGGCTTGTCGCCGCATAGGCGCGATCAAGGTGCAAAGGTGATCCTGCATCCAACGTCAACCGCCGACCGCCGCCCTCGATGGTGACGGTCGTGGGTGTAACGGCCGACACTCTGAGGCGGCCACCGTTCACTAGGTCGAGCTTGGCATTGTTGCGAGTGACACGAACCAGATCTCCTGCAGCGAGCTCGGCTTCGACTGGCTGGTATACGGAGAGCTTCGTAGCTCGCGCTGGGTTGAATTGGGTTCGCTCTTTGGTTACGACGCGCTCGACCACCAAATCACGGGGCCGCTCTGTCGCCGTACCGATGACTCGGTACATCTCACCTTCGCGCAAGTTGCCGGACTTGTAGTCGCGTTCTGGTTGAATGACGTCATCAACGAAGTAATACGACGCCACACGCCGCTCGGCCTGCGTGGTGTCACGCCTCGTGAGGACTTTGAACTCGAAACCCCGCCCACCCAGACCCATGGCTTGGAGAACCGCCTCGTTCAGGGCGTTGCGAGACTTGTTCGTACCCGTCACGATCAGCGTCTCGTGTCGCTCGTCAGCACTGAGAGCGGCATATCGATCGGCGATGGTCGCCGCTTCAGGATTGGCGCGGAGATCGCCGGATTGCTTTGCGTAGCCAAAGATGGCTGCGAACTCCTCTCGGACGTCGGAATCGACGCGATTGAAGAGTACGCGCACACGGTCTGCCGGCACACCCATCTGTGCGAGAACCTGGACGGTCTTGATCGTCTCCCTCTATGCTTTTGCCCGAGGGGACCACAGGCGTAATAGTCGATCTCCAGGTGCGCCTGGTCATACTTCACCAGCTCGGCCAGGAAGTCCTCGATGTTGGAGGCGCCGACGTCCACGATGGCTGCTTCGGCCATCAGCAACTTGCGGAAGAGCCGGCCGAACTGGCCGCCGCGCAGCTGTTCAACAGCGAGGCCAAGGTCAGCCGCGCTTTCGTTGGTTGACTCGACGGCGATGATCTCGGCTTCTGGAATGCGGGGTGCAAGCAGGTGACTGGTGGTGACGGTTTTGCCGACGGAGCCAGAGTAATTGACGGTTGCGATTTTCATGGGATATGCCTATTTTCTTCGGCCGATTTCGGCCAGTTCGTTGAGGTCAATGGGATCCGAAGCACTGCGAAGTCGAACCAAGTCGGCTTTGGTCGTAATCGTTGGCGTTACCGAAGGATTCGCCGGAGGAGCGGAGTGTGAAGTGGCGCCGGAATCATGGTCCGGTGTAGGTGTCGTTGATGCTGGATTGGTGGATGGCGGGCCGACTTGGCGCTTTCTCCAACGAATAAGAGCCTTCCGAACAGATTCGGCCTTCAATGCGTACCCTTCCGTGGCGAGAGCCTCTGCCATCTCGCTATAAGAGACGCCCTGTCTTTGCAGCGCGTCCAGGGTCGGCAGAAATGCCCGAAGCTTGGCCTTTCGGCTCGTGTCCGCGAGATTGTTTAGCCGCTGAACAGTGGTAGTTTGAAAGCCGGACTGTGTTGAGTGTTTCTTTTCCATGGTGAGTAGGCGATATCGACATAGGCGTCTTCGATGACTGCCGAAATTTCGAAAACCACCCGGTCATGCGAGAAACCGTGCCTACACCGGTGGTTCGGAAGGACTTTTTAAACCCGTCGCCGCTAGACGAGAACGCGATCGAGGTTGTCACCTTACTGGCGGTCGACGTCCAGGGCCAAGCGCTTCTCAAGACACGCCTTGGGCACCACGTGAGCGACTTCGAACAAACCACCTACGACGTCATGCCCATAGCCGAGGCCATCGATCAGCTGCAGCAACACGGCGCCAGCAAGGATTTGACCCTCGTTATCGGCGGAACATTGTGGCGTGGTACGACGCCAGCGGAAGTGCAGCCCGCTGAAGTTGGCGCGACGTACGTATCGGGGCGCCATTCTTGCTGTCGAGGGTGGCAAGATTTACCAACTCGTGGCGAACAGCGCTGCAATCGCGCATGACGCGGGCCGGATGAGCGTTCCCGATCATCTGCGATTCGTCGGCAAAGAGGTGGACATCAGCTATTGATCGCTCGCTGGAGGCCGGATGGCCTAACGGAGCAGAGAGAGAAGAACAGCTCTACCACTGGGGGTGGAGCCAGTTTGGTTACAACACCTTACGGGCACACTTAAATCGAGGGGGGCAAAAACGTTTCTTAGAGAATTTCGCTCGGATGCGGCAGGTTGTGCATCATCTTGGTTCTTTGCCCCCTATGCATTTCGTGTGACCAAAATTGTGTGGCATCGGCGTGTCCACGAAAGTCGGGGCGATTCGCCTAGCTAGAAGTGTGGCCCGTTGAGCTAGTAGCTCAAGGCCGCCGCATGGCGCGATGTCGGCCCTTCCTGCTTGGATCGCCTTGCATCGCCACTTAAACGTGGTACGGGCGCGACTGAAATGCAGCTCGCTTCATCGATCCATACGGAATTTTGCCCCGGGCAGTAAACTGGCCGCAGATTGAACTTGTCCGAGATGGCGTTCTGGTCCATCTCGTTTGCCACCTGATCTCGGAACCCTCATGCTCATCACGCGATTGAAGTTGAAGAACTGGCGAAACTTCAAAAATCTTGATATTCCTCTTCGAAGTCGCACCTACATCATAGGCGCAAACGCATCTGGTAAATCAAATCTGCTAGATGTGTTTCGGTTTCTTCGCGATATATGCAGGCCTGCCGGAGGGGGGCTGCAGAAAGCCATTGAAGATCGTGGAGGCCTGAAGAAGCTGCGTTGTTTGCAAGCCCGTACGGACAATGAAATCGAGATTCATGTCGAAATTTCGGAAGAGGCGGACTCACCAGCGATATGGGAATACACACTCGCATTCAAGCCGGAAGGCAAAGGCTTGCATCGCGTTCTAGTTACGCGTGAAATTGTCACGCGCGCGGGTCGATCAGAACCAGTGCTCCGTCGACCTGATAAAGAAGACGGCAAGGACGTATTGCGTCGCACGCAAACGGCTATTGAACAGATTAACTCGAATACGCAATTTCGTGATGTGGCGGATTTCTTCAGCGAGACAACTTATCTCCATCTCGTCCCCCAGTTGTTGAAGCACTCGGAGATCGCCAGCCGAATAGTGGAAGGCGATCCCTTCGGGCAGGGGCTCTTGCAGCGGATCGCTAAAACACCTCAGAAGACGCGCGATGCGCGGCTGCGACGTATTCAGCAGTCTCTCGAGAAGGCAGTTCCGCAGTTTAATCAGCTCAGGTTCGAACAGGACAAGATTACTGGGCTCCCACATCTTATGGCGTCCTATCAACATTGGCGCACACATGGAGCGTGGCAGCGCGAGGATCAGTTTTCCGACGGAACGTTACGCCTGCTTGGTCTTCTTTGGATGCTCCAGGAGAGCAATTCCCTTTTGCTGCTGGAGGAGCCGGAGTTGTCCTTGAATGATGCGATTGTTGCCCATATTCCGTTGATGATCGATAGAGTGCTTCGCAAGCAGAAAGCATTCGGTCGACAGGTGATTATTACTACTCATAGTGAGGCTCTTCTAGGTAATCCTTTGGACGGTCGCGCAATCATCTTGCTTGAGCCTGCGCCCGACGGTACGCTCGCCAGAATTGCTAATACTACTGAGCTAGCGCTGATGCAGGAAGGGCTTTCGCCCGCAGATGTGCTCCTGCCTAAGACTCGGCCACAAGGAGTTGACCAATTGGGTCTGTTCCTATGAGCGATACCATTTTCATCGTCGGGGAGGATGACCTGTGTTGTTCGGTCGGGGAGGCACTGGTCCGCCACACGGGGATCGAAACAACGATTTCACAGCGATTGGTTGCCGGAGGAGCAGATCCGTTTAAGAAGAAGATCTCCGCCATGAACCGTGTTGCCGAAAAGATCATGCCGGTTTTGATGATCGCTGATGCAGATCAGGCCTCGTGTGTGGTGGAACAGCGCAATGCTTGGCTGCCCCGAGGAGCGCATGAACGGCTTTTAATGCGGTTAGCCGTCAGAGAGGCTGAGGCGTGGATTCTTGCGGATGACGTTGGTTTCGCTCGCTTTGCCAGCATCAACCAGGCGCTGTTTCCCCGCCAACCGGACGAAGTTGCAGATCCGAAAAGGACACTTCTAGGATTGATCGCGCGTGGAAAAAATAGAGATTTGCGCGAAGAGATGCTGGCTCCTCGAGGATCTAAATCGCTTGTCGGCTTAGGGTACAACTTGCGCCTAGCCGAGTTTGTCGGGGAGCACTGGCACATTGAACGAGCTATTGAGCGGTCGCCCAGCTTGGCTCGGATTCTTCCGAGGCTGACCGCCGTACTTGCGAACAACGAGAGGCGGTGATCGGGTCTCACTTACTGGGCGCTTAAGCGAAATCCGACGTTTGCGGCGACGTGTAGTGACTGAAGCTGTTAACTATGCCGAACCGATCAAGTAGGCCGTGCTGAGGCCTTCCCAGATCTCTACCCATCGCACACATGCCCGCGGCGCGCTGGCACAGCCCAATTACGTCGCGCGAGCATACGTAACACCACACAGCCATGGTTGACGAAATTGCCATGTGTTTCGGGGGATTACGACTGATTGGTCCCGTATATATTCGGGCAACTAAGGACATACGAAGGATGCGATCATTTCTTGCATGTGGGTCCACAAGCTCTGCGGCGCGCCGAGAAGATCAACGACGGGCGTGCCCGTTTCTGGGCCCAAACACGCCAAGTAGCGCGACGCTATGCGTCAAACGTGGCCGCATCTTCTGCCAAATTGCGCGTTAATTGGTGCTAATTTGCGTGTGTACAGATTCGATTCCTGTCGAGCGCGCCAATCCAGACAAGCTGTGCGTTTTCCAGGGCCCCTTCATAGGGGCCTTTTGTTTACGCGCCGTTCGGTTATGAGGATTCGGTTATGCGCATTCTCTGTGCCTAAGCGCTTTTCACGGCGTTAAGCATCCTTTCCGTTCAGCGCTTTGATTTGACGCCTGCGATGGGCGCTTACGTTTTACGCTTACGTCTCACGTCCACGTAAGAACATCTGCCGATCATGGCGCCGCCAAAACCTGCCAAAGCCCTTCCCGCGTCTGCGACCAGCCTCGTCTTGGACAACGCCGCCGCGCCGAACACATTGTCATGGGATGACCTGCGCATCGTCAAAGTGTTGAGCGATTGCGGCAATCGGTCCTTGGCGGCCGAAAAGCTCGGCATCAATGCCTCGACGGTATCGCGCCGCGTGGCGCAGGCCGAGGCTGCGCTAGGCGTTGCCTTGTTTGACCGGCGGCGCGCAGGCTACAAGCTGACCGCCGAAGGGATGGAGCTTCGCGCGCTGAGCGAGCGTGTCGAACTCGATGTTGTAAGTGTGGCTCGCCGCATTTCCGGTTCCACGCATGACCCGCAAGGCACGCTTCGGGTTGCCACCAGCGACTCGCTGCTGCTGTATTTCCTGACGCCCATCATTGCCGAATTCAGGGCAGCCCACCCCTCGCTGTCGATTGAGGTCCTGGTCGGGAACGACACGCTGGACCTTGCCCGGGACGAGTCGGACATCGCGCTACGAGCCACCCAACGGCCGCCGCAGAGCTGGGTCGGGCGCAAGCTGGCAGGCATCGCGTGGGCGCCTTACGGAAGCGCGCAACAGTTTCGGCGCAAGGCGCCTGCCGCGGATCGCATTCACGACCTGAGCTGGGTGTCCTACGCGGGCGGACTGGCTGGATTGAAGGCCGCTCGCGTTATTGAAGGCCGGGTTGCGCCGGCGAATATCGCGTACCGATCCGATTCGGTCGCCGCCGTCGGCGCGGGCATCGCCGCGGGGCTTGGGGTGGGCTATCTGCCCTGCATGCTGGGAGACACGATGGCCGACCTGGTGCGCGTGGGTCCTGTCGTGCCCGAGCTTGCGGATGAACTCTGGCTGCTCACCCATCCCGACATCCGGCGCTCACGGCGCGTTCAGATCTTCATGCGTTTTTGCGCCGCGGCCGTGGCCAAGCACAAGGCCTTGATCGAGGGCCGCCAGGCGCGGCCCCCGTCAAGGACCTGATGGTTCCTCAAACGGCAGTGCGAGGACGCAGCACCGCCTTGCAGGCGATCTCGATCAACTGCGCGGGCATCGCCAACCGGGAGACACCGATCAGGTTGCTCGCGACCTGGGGACGATCGGTGCCGTAGGCGGCCTTGCGCACCTTGCCCGCCGCCGCAAAGGCGGCATCGACGTCCAAGACGTACAGCGTTTCTTCCACGACGTTATCCAGCGTGGCGCCGAACTTGCCCAGCAAGGCCGCCAGGTTCTCGTAGGTCGCACGCATCTGCGCTTCCATGGTGGAGAAGTTACGCGGCTTGCCTTGGTCGTCCAGTTCGGCCGGCGCGATCAGGTTGCCATCCTGGTCGTGATTGAGCTGGCCCGACACGTAGATCTCGTTGCCCACCTGCACCGCCTGCGCATATCCATAAGCGTCTTCCCACGGCACGCCCCAATAGGCGGTTTTCTTTTCGAGTGGATTCGATTGCGTCGTCATGGTTTTCTCCTGGGAGGTTGGGGAAACGAAGTTCGGTATCAGAAGGCTCCAGCGTAACTACGCAATGAAAACGCGTGAGCGCATTATTGCGCCGAAACGGTGCAAATTTGCACTCCTTCCCGCGCCCGGATGACGCCTGATCGGTCGATGGCCTCCTGTCCGGATGGCTGGCACGGCAACGATTCGAACGCAATGGCGATCTGTCGGATTTCGATGCGTCCGTTGATGTTTGAAAAATCGGTCACGCCATCGGAGTAATAGTGCTCTCGGTAAATGCCGACTGTCTAAACACAATCGATCACACCGACGAACTGGGCGCCAACACGCTGTGGCCCAGCGCCGTCGTTCAACGTGAACAAACGGATATTCACGCGCAAGCGGTCAATTGCCCGGGCAGCGTCACTTGCATTCCAGGCGGAACGAAAAGTCCCTGCGCGTGAATCCGACCCCCCAGGATGATCTGATCGATGAACGTGGATTCCCGCGCGGCGCTGCGACGTGCCGATTCAACGCCGTTTCTCAAAACCCGAATAAACACGATCAAGCTTTGCTTTGGCCTGCTGCTGCTCTCCGTCGACGTGCCGCACCCTGCCGTTGCCGCTGGCGGGATCGTTGGCGCGTCGGGGGCTGGGGGCCAGGGAGGCGCATCCAATGGGGGGCGCGGCGGCGACGGTGGAGATGGCCATGCCGCCTTGGACCTTACGACCTCGTACACCACGGCCGGCGACGTGGAAGGCGGGGCCGGCGGCGGCGGCGGCGGAGGCGGTGGCGGCGGGCACGGCCATTCCATGGGCGGCGCTGGCGGGGCCGGTGGGAACGGCGGGGCCGGCATCGTCATCTCAGGCGACGCGGTGGTATTGCACAACGACGGCTGGTCGATCCGCGGCGGCAAGGGCGGTGGCGGCGGCGGAGGCGGCGGCTCCACCTTCCATTTCTCTGTGGAAGCGGATGGTGGTCGCGGTGGCGACGGCTCGACGGGCGCAGGCGGCGCCGCCGGCGGGGGCGGGGGAGGCGGGGCGTATATCCGGACGGGCTTCGGAGGAGACGGCGGCCACGGCGGAGAAGATGGCCTCGTGGGGGGCGGTGGTCCCATCGGTGTCTCCTGGGCGGGCGGCGGTGGCGGTGGCGGCGGCTCATCCATCAACGGTGGGAGTGCAGGCCAGGACGTGTGGCCAGTGCTGAGTGAAGGGGTGGGCGGACCGGGCGGTACTGCCGGCGGGGCGTCTGGCGTGAACGGAGATGATGCCCAGCCGTACGAAGGTTTTGCACCCGGCGGAGGGGGCGGAGGCGCGCCGGGCGGCGCGGGGGGCGACGGCGGACAGTACACGCGTCTCGATTTGAACGGCGGCGGTGGTGCCGGCAGCAGCAATCATGCTGTCTACGTCACGGGAGCCGATTCCGTCATCATCAACTCGGGCGCCATCATGGCGGGGCCCGTCAACCAGGACACCGCCATCAAGTATGCGGGGACCGCCAGCAACGCGACCTTGATGCTCCGGGAGGGCAGCGTGATTCAAGGCCTCGTCGACGCCACCGAATCGGCCGGCAGGAACACGCTGATCCTCGATGGCGGGGCCGCGCTGGCTTTTGACGTTGGCAAGATTGGCGACGGCGCGCAGGGTCAGTATCTGGGCTTCAACGCATTCGAGAAGACGTCTGACGGCATGTGGGCGCTGACGGGGTCGCCCTCACTGGCGCTTACGCCCTGGACGCTTCTCGGGGGATGGCTTGCGATCACGGACGACGCCGCGCTGGGGGATGTAGCTGGCGGCCTTGTCTTTGACGGCGGCGGGTTGCAACTGAACGCCAGCATGTCGTCGCAGCGCGATTTTCAGTTGCGCGGTGATGGCGCGGTCCACACGGCCGCCGGCACGGTGTCCGTGATGCAGGGAACGATCAGCGGCGCAGGCAGCCTCACCAAGACAGGTTCCGGCACATGGATCATCCTGGGCAGCGAAAGCGGATCGGGCAACATTACGCAGGCGGGGCCGCTCACCCATACCGGCGTTACGCGTGTCGACGAGGGCATGCTGGTCATCCATGGCACGGCCCTGGGCCAGGCCGATCAAGCGGCCGCCAGCGTTGCAGGCGCCAGCAATGCGACATTGAGCCTTGCGAACGGCGCCAGGCTTGACGGCCAGATGGACGGACCGAACCTCATCATCGATGCGACGAGCCGATGGAACGTCCTGGCCGATGCCGCTACCGCCGCGCAGGACATCAACCTCAGCAGGGTCAACGCACTTCAGCTTGCTGGCAGCATCGCCTTTTCGCCGCCCTCCGATGCGGCGAACAATCAAGCCGGCCGCACATTCACCGCCATCAACCTGGTGGGCGCCGGTGGCGAAGTGCAGTTGCACGTGAACCCGACCGGCGCCGCGGATCACCTGACGCTGACCCAGGGCGCCACGGGGTTGACCTACCTGAAGCTCATCACGCCGGGCGGCTTCGGAGATCCGTTGGCCGGCGACGGGTTGCTGGTGGTCAAGGCCGGCGCCAGCACCGACCACGCGTTTCTACAAACCCCCGGACAACCCACGCAGGCGGGCGCATTCAATTACGGGTTGGTGCAAGGCGCGAGAAACGGCGCAGCGGATCTGGCCAACAACTGGTATCTATTCAGCGATATCCGTCCCGAGGTGTCCATCTACTCGCAGTTGGGCAATCAGGCCTTGCGGCAGTCCGAGGTGGCGGTGGGGTCGTTCAACGAACGGATGGGAGCGACCGAAACGCTGGCGCGAACGGTCTACCCCTATGTCTGGGCGCGGTCGCTGGGCGTCCTGGAACGCCGGGATGGCGCGCCTCAAGGGATCCGGCAAGCGAATGTCGCCGTGGATTCGCGGTTGGGCGGGCTGCAGGTGGGAACGGACTTGTTCGTGGCCAGCAAAGGTATCGGCCGCCAGAGCGTGGGCGTGTTTGGTACGGCAATGGTTTCCCGTAACGACGTGTCGCACTATCAGGCATCCACGCGATCGACGGTGGATGCCGGCCGCAGCGATCAAACCCTGTATGGCCTGGGCGCTTACTACACGTTGATGGACGGCAAGGGCGGTTACGCCGATTTCGTCGGACAGGTCAGCCGGTATGGCGTGAAGACGCAATCGCGCGGTGCGCATGGCACGTCCCTGCAGACATCTGGATGGGGCGCCGCGCTTTCTGCCGAGGCCGGAAAGGCCTTCGATATTCGCGACGGCCGCGGTCTGCGCGTTGAGCCGCAAGCCCAGGTGATGGTCCAGCACGTCAAATTGCGTGACGCTGAAGACAGCGTGGGCCGAGTTGCCCTGCCGGGACTGAACGCGCTGCATTCGCGTGTGAGTCTGAAACTATCGAAAGTCTGGGGCCAGCAAGCCCAGACGCAAAGCCACGGCTGGCTGATGCTGAGCTACCGCCACACGCTGGGAAGCTCCTCCAGTTCGTATCCCACCGCCACGCAGGGCGATATCGCATTCGACAACGATCTGGATGGATCGCGCGTCGGCCTGGCGGCGGGCTATGACCGGCGCGTGGGCAGGAATACCTTCGTCAATGTGCAAGTGCAGGCCGAACAGGGCTTGGGCAGCTCGTCAGGATTGCGGGCGGTGGCCGGCTCGTTGGGGGTGAAGTATCTGTTTTAGCGACCTTGCATGAAGAGACCCGCCGGATCGCTGGCACGGTCTTGGAACATGCGCCATAGCGATCGTCTGATTTTCCACGGCAACTGATTCTTATGAAGACTGTCGCGCATTCCGAGTAATCCTACTCTGGGTAAAGCCGGGACGCATAAAGAGAATCTGACACACCGACGACACGGGCTTTAACGCTTTTCAGCTCGCCGCCGTCGCTCGATGTGATTAACCGGATTACTCAAACGCGCAACCGGCAGCCCCGGTGTTCCACGTTCTTGCGAGATCAAGATCACGTTTCTGCCTGGAGCGTCCCCTGTGCTCCCGGTGCAATCGAATTCGTGAAGCCGCGCGTGAATCCACACCCAGGATGAACCAACGATGCACACGGATTCTTGCTTGGCGTTGCAACATGAACATTCGACTCGAAATCGAACCGACAAGGCGCGCGGTATTGCGCTCAAGCTTTGTTTTGGCCTGTCTCTGATCTCTCTTGGCATGTCCCCGCATCCGGCCGCACGCGCCTTGATCGTTGGCGAGGCGGGGGTGGGCGGCGCAGGTGGGGCTGCCAATGGCGGCAATGGCGGCGATGGCGGGGATGGCTTTGCCGCCCTGGATCTCACCACGTCGTATACGACCTATGACGACATTGAAGGGGAGCCCGGCGGAGGCGGGGGCGGGGGGGGCGGAGGCGGGCAAGGGGGCTATGTGGGCGGCGCAGGTGGCGCGGGCGGCAATGGCGGGCACGGCATCGTGATCTCGGGTGATGGCGTGGTTTTGCATAACGACGGCTACTCTATTAGCGGCGGCAAGGGGGGGGGCGGTGGAGGCGGGGGCGGCGGTAGTTTCAGTCAGAACATTGTCAGCGACGGCGGCCGCGGTGGTGACGGCGCGGGGGGGACTGGTGGCGGCGGTGGGGGCGGCGGCGGCGGCGCGGCGGATATCAACCCCGGCGGGATCGATGGAACGGGCTACGGCGGCAATGGCGGCAATGGGGGAGAAGATGGTATGCCGGGTGGCGGTAATCCGGGGTATGCAGGTGGCGGTGGGGGTGGCGGCGGCACCTACACCAACGGCGGGTCGCAGGGCGATGGATTATCCAGCCCAATTCCGGGTGTAGGCGGATCAGGCGGTATCGCTGGCGGTGAGGCCGGCGTCGATGGTGGCATAGCGGACACAGCAATTTGGGCCGGGGGCGGTGGAGGCGGCGGGGCGGCTGGCGGATCGGGCGGCGCCGGCGGGGCGGGCACCACATTCTCCGGTGGCCCCCCGGGCGGCGCCGGCGGCAACAGCGGTCACGGTGTCCACGTCACCGGCGCCAACTCCGTGATCATCAATTCGGGCACGATCTCGCAGGGGCCGGCGAACCAGAACACTGCCATCAAGTATGCGGCGACCGCCCACGATTCCACGCTGGTCCTGCAAGCCGGCAGCGAGATCAACGGCCTGGTCGACGCCACGGAGTCCGGCGGCAAGAACACGTTCAGGCTGGATGGCGGCTCGGCGCTGGCCTTTGACGTCAGTCTGATCGGAAGCGGTGCGCAGGCCCAATACCTGGGCTTCAATGCCTTCGAAAAGACCTCGGCAGGAACCTGGACGCTGACGGGTACGCCAAGCCAGGCGCTCATGCCCTGGACGCTGTCGGGCGGGTGGCTCGCGATTGCCGACGACGCCAGCCTGGGCGATGCCGCCGTCGCCCTCACGTTTGATGGCGGCGGGCTGCAACTGGATGCCAGTATGACGACGCAACGCGACATGCAGTTTGTCGGAGACGGCGCGATACGTACGGCGGACGGCACGGTCTCCGTGATGGAGGGCGCGATCACCGGATCGGGCTCGCTTACCAAGACCGGCGCCGGGACGTGGATCATCGGCAGCGACAATGCCTTCGCCGGCGCAACGCTGATCGACGATGGCGTGCTGCAATTGGGCGCGGGCCAGGCCGTCGGATCGTTGGGAGCGGGCGCGATCGAGAATAACGCCGCCCTGGCGATAGACCGCGCCGACGCGGTCATCCTGTCCAATGCCATATCGGGTACGGGCGAGCTGTGGCAGGCCGGTTCGGGCACGACGACGCTGACCGGGCCGCTCACCTACACCGGCATCACACGGGTGGACAACGGCACGCTGGTCATCGATGGCACGTCCTTGGGTCACGCCGACTTTGCGGTTGCCCGGGTCGTGGGGGCGGGCGATGCCGGCCTCGGCCTGGCCAACGGCACACGGCTCGATGGCTGGGTGGATGGACCGAATCTTTCCATCGACGCGACCAGCAAATGGAACATCCTGACCGATGCTTCCAACCCCGCTTCCAACCCCGCGCAAGCCAACAACCTCAGCACTGTCAACGAACTTCGGCTTGAAGGCAGCGTCGCCTTTGCGCCGCCCGCAGAATGGACCAACGATGCCATCGGTCGCACGTTCACCGCCAGCAATCTGGCGGGCGGCGGCGGTGAAGTGCAGCTGCACATGATTCCAACCTCCGCCGGCACCGTGGATTACCTGACCTTGAACGCGGGGGCGACGGGGCTGACGAATCTGACGCTCAACACCGACAGCGGCTTCGGCGATCCGCTCCATGGAAACGGCTTTCTGGTGGTCAAGGCGGGCGCCAGCACGGACAACGCGTTTCAGCTGACGCCCGGCCAGGCGCCGCGGGGCGGGGCGTTTCGCTATGTGCTGTCGCATGGCGCTCAGGATGGCTCGCCGGCACTTGCCAACAACTGGTACCTGATCAGCGAGGTCCGCCCCGAGGTCTCCATTTACTCGCAGCTTGGCGGGCAAGCGCTGCGGCAGTCCGAATTGGCGGTGGGCTCCTTCAACGAGCGCATGGGCGCGACCGAAACGTTGGCTCGGAAGGTGTACCCGTATGCCTGGGCCAGAACGCTGGGCGGATGGGAGAACCGCGATGGCGCGGCGCGCGGCATTCTGCAGTCGCAAGTGGGAAGCCGCACGATGCTGGGGGGCCTGCAGGTGGGCACGGACCTCTTTGTGACCAACAAGGGCATCCGCCGCAACAGTCTGGGCGTGTTCGGCACTGCATTGGTTTCGCGCGCCGACGTGGATCATTACCAGGCCTCCACGCGATCGACCATCAATGCCGGCCGCAGCGACCAGACGATGTATGGCTTGGGCGCGTATTACACGATGATGGATGGCAAGGGCGGGTACGTCGACGTCGTCACGCAGATCAGCCGCTATGGCGTGAAGACCCAATCGAGCGGCGCCGACGGCATGTCGATGCAGACGTCGGGATGGGGCGCGGCACTGTCGGCCGAGGCCGGCAAGGCGTTCGACATTGGCGACGCGTCTAGTGGGCTTCGACTCGAACCGCAGGCGCAGGTGATGGTCCAGCACGTCAAGCTGCGCGACGGCGATGATGACCTCGGTCAGGTTGCGCTGCCGGCATCGCGTGCACTGCATTCGCGCGTGAGCCTGAAGCTGTCAAAAGCCTGGGGCGAGCAGGACGATGCGCGCAACCACGGCTGGCTGATGCTGAGTTACCGGCACACACTGGGGGAGTCGTCCAGCGAATACCAGACGCTGACGCAAGGCGACATTGCCTTCGAGAACAAACTGGACGGATCGCGTGTGGGACTGTCGGCAGGCTATGACCGGCGGGCGGGCAAGAACACGTTCGTCAATGTGCAGCTGAACGCCGAGCAGGGCTTGGGCGGCGCGTCGGGCTTGCGCGCGGTGGGTGGCTCGTTGGGGATCAAGCACCTGTTCTAGCGTTCGCGGGTCCGCGTCTTGCATGACCCACCCTGTAGCGGCCGACGTGCTGGCGTCGGCCGCTCTCGGATCAGTCGGATTCTACGAGGGCCGGTGATGATTTTGGCCGCTTGCGAGCCAACTGAGTAAACGTACTCTCGGCGAATCCAAGGCGCGTACGGAACACTGATCGCGCCGACGAGAGGATTCCAGCAAGCGCTCAACACCCGCAGTCCACGTCGCGCGATGTGATTAACCGGATTATTCCGCGCGTAGCCGGCAAGCCCGGTGTTCCACGTTCTTGAAACCTCAAGCAGATGATTTTGCCTGGCGCGGCTACGCGCCGGGTGTAATCGAAATTCGTGAAGCCGCGCGTGAATCCACACCCAGGATGAACCAATGATGCACACGGATTCTTGCTTGGCGTTGCGACATGCGGATTCGGCTCGAAATCGAATCGACAAAGCGCGCGGCATGGCGCTCAAGCTCTGTTTTGGCCTGTCTTTGATCTCTCTGGGCGTGTCCCATCCCACCGCACACGCCCTGATCATCGGTGAGGCGGGGACGGGCGGCGTGGGCGGGGCTGCCAATGGCGGCAGGGGCGGGGACGGCGGGGATGGCATTACCGCCCTGGACATCACAACGTCTTATACGACCTATGACGACATCGAAGGGGCCCCGGGCGGCGGCGGTGGCGGCGGCGGGGGCGGTGGACGCGGCGGCGTCGTGGGCGGCGCGGGAGGCACGGGCGGCAATGGCGGGCACGGCATCGTGATCTCGGGCGACGGCGTGGTCTTGCAGAACGACGGCTACTCGATCAGCGGCGGCAAGGGCGGCGGCGGTGGGGGCGGCGGCGGGGGCGCTTTTCATGCCACCACGGTCAGTAATGGCGGTCGAGGCGGTGACGGCGCGGGAGGCGTGGGCGGCGGCGGCGGGGGCGGCGGGGGCGGCGGCGCGGACGTGAACTTTGGCGGCCCGAACGGCTCGGCGTTTGGCGGAGATGGCGGCCATGGGGGAGCCAATGGTTCGCCCGGCGGTGGCAATAGCCATGGCCCAGGGGCCAGTGGATATGCTGGGGGTGGCGGCGGTGGCGGTGGCACATACACTCACGGAGGAACGCCGGGCCAGGCATTACGCGAAAGCCAGGTTTCGGGCGTGGGCGGCGTGGGCGGCGTCACCGGCGCCGAATCCGGTGTGGACGGGGGCGTTGCCAACCCTGAAGCGGCCGAAGCGCTGGCGCTGGGGCTGAGTCGGGATGAAATTGATGCCGTCCTGGACGGTTACGGCGGCGGCGGCGGTGGTGGCGGCGCGGCCGGCGGATCGGGCGGCAACGGCGGGCCTGGCAGCTACAACGAGGGCGGCCCGGCGGGCGGCGCCGGCGGCAGGAGCGGTCACGGCGTCTACGTCACGGGCGCCAACTCCGTGATCATCAATACGGGAACGATATCGCACGGGCCGGAGAACCAGGACACCGCCATCAAATATGCCGCGACCGCCCGCGATTCCACGCTGGTGATCAAGGGGCAGGGCGGCTGGGACAACCCGGACAGCCAGATCATCGGCCTGGTCGATGCCACGGAATCCGGCGGCAAGAATACGCTTGTTCTTGATGGCGGCTGGGACTCCCGTTTGGATGTCGAGAGCAACGCCTTTGATGTGCGTCTGATCGGAAACAGCGCGACCGGGGCGGCGCAGTATCTGGGCTTCAATGCCTTCGAGAAAACCTCTGCCGGGACGTGGAAGCTGACAGACTGGACCGACCCGGCGGTTCAGACGTCCTGGACCCTCTCGGGCGGGTGGCTCGCGATTGATCACGATAAGAGCCTCGGCAACCCGCAAGGCCTGCTCACCTTCAACGGCGGCGGGCTGCAAGTGGATAGCCACATGCAGATGTATCGCGACGTGCATTTCGCGGGAGACGGCGCGATCCGTACGGCAGGCCCTGATCTGCCAGCGGGGTTGCAGCCGGACCTGCATATGAGGGGGAATATCACGGGTTCGGGCACGCTCACCAAGACGGGCGCTGGCACACTGTTCATCAGCGAAGACAACCATGCATTTTCTGGCCCCGTCGTGATTGAAGAGGGCGTGCTGCACCTTGGCATTGGAGGGCTCTACGACGGCGGGTCCCTGGGCGCGAGCGCGATCGAGAACAACGCCGTCCTGGCGATAGCTCAACGCGACGGTTGGTTCTCCAATGCCATATCGGGCACGGGAGAGCTGCATCAATTGGGCGGCACCACCACGCTGACCGGGCCGCTCTCCTATACCGGCATGACGCGGGTGGACAATGGCACGCTGGTCATCAATGGCACGTCGCTGGGCCAGGCCGATCATGCGGTGGCCCGGGTCGTGGGGGCGGGCGGCGCCGATTTGCATCTGACCCACGGCGCCACGCTGGATGGCTGGGTGGATGGACCGAATCTTTCCATCGACGCAGCCAGCAAATGGAACGTCCTGACGGATGATTTCAACCCCGCGCAAGCCAACAACCTCAGCACCGTCAAAGAGCTTCGGCTTGAAGGCAGCGTCGCGTTTGCGCCGCCCGCGGACGGGACCAACGCGTCGATCGGACGAACGTTCACCGCCAACAACCTGGTGGGCAGCGGCGGCGAAGTGAAGTTGCACATGATCCCGACCTCGGCCGGCACCGTGGATTACCTGACCTTGAATGCGGGGGCGACGGGGCTGACGAACCTGACGCTCAACACCGACAGCGGCTTCGGGGATCCCTATGCCGGCAACGGCTTTCTGGTCGTCAAGGCCGGCGCCAGCACGGACAATGCGTTCCAGCAAACGCCCGGACAAGCCCCGCGGGCCGGCGCGTTTCACTATGTGCTGACGCATGGCGCGCAGGATGGCTCGCCGGAACTTGCCAACAACTGGTACTTGATCAGCGAGGTCCGCCCCGAGGTCTCGCTTTACTCGCAGCTGGGCGGCCAAGCCCTTAGGCAGTCTGAGTTGGCGGTGGGCACCTTCAATGAGCGCATGGGCGCGACCGAAACGCTGGCCCGTAAGGTCTACCCATACGTCTGGGCCAGAACGCTGGGGGGCTGGGAAGACCGCGATGGCGCTTCGCGCGGCATCCTGCAGTCGCAAGTCGGAAGCCGCACGACGCTGGGTGGCCTGCAGGTGGGCACGGACCTGTTCGTGACCAGCAAGGGTATCCGCCGCGACAGCCTGGGCGTGTTCGGCACCGCATTGGTTTCCCGCGCCAACGTGGATCACTATCAGGCCTCCACGCGATCGACGATCAATGCCGGCCGCAGCGATCAGACGATGTATGGCCTGGGCGCGTATTACACGATGATGGACGGCAAGGGCGGGTACGCCGATTTCGTCACGCAGATCAGCCGCTATGGCGTAAAGACCGAATCGAACGGTAGGGAAGGCATGTCGATGCAGACGTCGGGATGGGGCGCGGCGCTGTCCGCTGAAGCCGGCAAGGCGTTCGACATTGGCGATGCGTCCAGCGGGCTTCGACTCGAACCGCAGGCGCAGGTGATGGTTCAGCATGTCAAGTTGCGCGACGGCGATGACGACATTGGCCAAGTGGCGCTGCCGGCATCGCGTGCGCTGCATTCGCGCGTGAGCCTGAAGCTGTCAAAAGCCTGGGGCGAACAAGTTGACGTGCGGAACCACGGTTGGCTGATGCTGAGTTACCGGCACACGCTGGGGGAGTCGTCCAGCGAATACCAGACGCTGACGCAAGGCGACATTGCTTTTGAGAACAAGCTGGACGGATCGCGCGTGGGGGTATCGGCGGGCTACGACCGTCGGGCCGGCAAGAACACCTTCGTCAATGTGCAACTGAACGCCGAGCAGGGATTGGGCGGCGCGTCGGGCATGCGCGCAGTGGGGGGCTCGATGGGGATCAAGTATCTGTTCTAGCGCTCGCAGATCAGGATTCTGCGGATGACCGATCCCGCAGAGGTGCGCTGGCAAGGCGCGCCAAGCCAGTGAATCGCCCGCCCCGCATGCATGCGGGGCGGGCGATTTGCGTTGGCTAGTCGTCCAGTGAAGGCACGGTGCCGATCTGCATCAGGATGCGCGGCGATTCCATGTCGCCGGTTTCCTTGTCGATCATCACTTCGTAGGCGGCAACGCCTGCAAATTTGGAAGCCATGGAATTCGCGATGCGGATGGCTCCGAATTCGCTGCTGGCCGGACGGATTTCCCCGGGGGCGACGCCATTGGCGGCGGCGCGATAGGGAACGACGATGTACTGAACGAGATGAGCAGCTTCTGACACAGGAATTCTCCCCTGGACGACAGTTTTTCGGGCGAGCGAAATGTATCACGTCGCACTGTGTTTTTGTACAGTATTTTTGCGTAGGTCGTCCAGATATTTTCGCGGCGTGGCGTTGCCAGCCTTTGCCGGCATTGCAGGAAAACCCCTAGCGCTTGCCCATTGCCCACCCTTCGTGGCGCGCTTAGTATTTTCGAAAATCCTCGGCGTTTTATAAAACCAGGGGCACGACATGGAAGCGAACCGCTACGACGCTTACCGCGAGGACACCGCGGGCCGCGCCAATGTGGCCGACTCGCCGGAGCGGGTGGCCTACTACCAGGAACTGGCGCGGCTTGAGACGGGCGCGTTGTGGACGGTGGCGAACAAGATCGAGCCGTGGGCGCCGCGGTCGGCGTCGGTGCCCGTGGTCTGGCGTTACCGGGACCTGCGCGGTCATGTGTTGCGCTCCGCCGAGCTGGTGTCCCCCGAAGAGGCGGGCCGGCGCGTGATCTACCTGAACAACCCCGGCCGGCAGGACGTTGCCGCGGCGGTGGGCTGGCTGTATTCCGGATTGCAGGTAATGAAGCCGGGCGAGCTGGCCACCGCACACGCGCACACGCATTCGGCGCTGCGCTTCATCATGGAAGGGCAAGGCGCGTACACGGTGGTGGACGGCCACAAGATGACGCTGGGCGCGAACGATTTTGTGCTGACGCCCAACGGCACGTGGCACGAGCATGGCGTGGCCGAGGACGGCACGACCTGCATCTGGCAGGACGGCCTGGACATTCCGCTGGTCAATGCGCTGGAAGCCGGTTTCTATGCCGTGCATCCCGACCTGAACCAGACCATCACGCACCCGGTGGACGACACCAGCGGCGCGTGGGGCGGCGTGGCGCTGCGGCCGCAGGTGTCCGGGTGGACCAAGCCGTATTCCCCGCTATTCAAGTACGAATGGGAGCCTACGTACGAGGCCCTGCGCCGCTATGCGCGCACCGCGCCGGGCAGTCCCTACGATGGCATCCTGCTGGAATACGTGAATCCGGCAACGGGCGGCGCGGTCATGCCCACCATCGGCGCCAGCATGCAGTTGCTGCGCCCGGGCGAACACACGCAGGCGCACCGGCACACCGGCAGCTTCATTTATCAGGTGGCCAAGGGCAGCGGGTTTTCCATCATCGACGGCAAGCGTTACGACTGGACCGAACGCGACATTTTCTGCGTGCCTTCTTGGGCCATTCACGAACACGCGAACCTGTCGTTCAACGATGACGCGTGCCTCTTCTGTTTCAACGACCTGCCCGTCATGCGCGCGCTTGCGCTGTACCGCGAGGAAGCGGTAGAGGACAACGGCGGCCATCAACAGCTGATCTAGTTTCTGAACGCATGACGCCGCGCCGCGCCGGCCGGTTCCACCCCCCTTTGACCTTCTGGAGTTTCCGATGCGCCTCGTGACCTTTCGCGCCCATCCCACCGCCGCCGCCCACCTGGGCGCGCTCGTGGACGGCTATGTGATCGACCTGTTCCTGCTGGGCCAGGAAGGCGGGGTGGACCTGCCCGGCGACATGCTGGAGTTCATCGACCTGGGGCCGGTGGCGGTCACGCAGGCGACGCGCCTGTTGGACACGTTTCGCGGCAACTGGCCGGTGGGCACGGCCCTGCCGCAGGAGAACGTGAAGCTGCTGGCGCCCATCCCGCGTCCACGCAAGAACATCTTTGGTATCGGGCTGAACTATGTGGAGCACGTGGCCGAATCCAGCCGCACGCTGGACACTTCGGCCGACCTGCCCAAGCAGCCGGTGATATTTTCCAAGCCGCCCACCACGGTGATCGGGCCGGGCGATGCCATCGAGCACAACGCAAGGATCACGCAGCAACTGGACTGGGAAGTGGAGCTGGCCGTGATCATCGGGCGGCGCGCGTCGCGCGTGGCCGAGGCCGACGCGCTGTCTTACGTGTTTGGCTACAGCGTGATGCTGGACATGAGCGCGCGCGATTGCCGCCGGGCAGGGCAGTGGATCTATTCCAAGGGGCAGGACACGTACGCGCCGTTCGGCCCGTGCATCGTGACCGCCGACGAAATCCCCGATCCGCAGGTGCTGGACCTGTGGCTGACGGTCAATGGCGAAAAGAAGCAGGGCTCGAACACGCGCCACATGCTGTTCAAGGTGCCGTTTTTGATTTCCGATATCAGCGCCGGCATCACGCTGGAGCCGGGCGACATCATCGCCACCGGCACGCCGGAGGGTGTGGGGGCCGGGCGCAAGCCGCAGGAATTCCTGTGGCCGGGAGACGTGGTCGTGGCCTGCGTGGAAGGCATCGGCACGCTGCGCCATCCGGTGGTGGCCGTCTAGGAGCACAACGCTTGAAACCCAGAATCAAGGCCCCGCGCGAGGATGCGGCCGCTGACGGCGCCGCTGGGGTCGAAGACATCACGCTGTCCGAACACATCTACCGGCAGTTGCGCCGCGACATCATGCGCGGCGCGTTTGCGCCGGGCCAGTCGCTGCGGCTGGAACTGCTGCGCCAGCGCTACGGCGGCAGCTTTTCGCCGATCCGCGAGGCGCTGAACCGGTTGCGCAGCGAACGCATGGTGCTTACCACCACGTCGCGCGGCTTTCGGATCGCGCCGCTGTCCGTGGAAGAAATGCGCGATGCTTGCGAAACCCGCATCCTGATCGATTGCGATGCGCTGCGGCGGTCGCTGGCCAACGCCGACGACGCCTGGGAGGCGCGGCTGGTGGGGGCGTTTCATGCGCTGTCGCTGGCGGCCCGCCGGGCGGACGCCGCGCCCGGCCTGGACCCGGATCGCGAGGACGCGCTGGAAGCCCGGCACCAGGAGTTTCATCAGGCGCTCATCGGCGCCTGCCGCTCGCCCTGGCTGCTGGACCTGTCCGCGCAGCTATACGCGCAGACGGAACGCTATCGCCGGCCGGCGCGCGCCCAGGCCGTGGCGTACGGCCATGAACGCGACGTCGACGACGAGCACCGCGCGCTGCTCGATGCCGCGGTCGCGCGCGATGCCGGCCGCGCGGCCGCGCTGCTGGCCGCGCACTACCGCGAGACGGCGCAGGTCATCGAGCGCATCCTTACCCAGCCCGAGGGCCAAGCCGCGGCCTAGCGTCGTGATGCCGTAAGCTTGTCGTCCATGGCAGACCTGAAACTCCTGGAAGACCTGATCGCGCTGGCGCAGACCGGCAGCTTCGTGCGCGCCGCGGAACTGCGCCACGTCACGCATCCCGCCTTCGGCCGGCGCATCCGCGCCCTGGAGGCGTGGGCAGGCACCCCGCTGGTGGACCGCCAGCGCCTGCCGGTGACGCTGACGCCCGAAGGCGAGACGCTGCTCAAGACCGCCACGCAGGTGATCGAACAGATGGGACTGGTCCGCCATCGCATCCGCAGTTCCGGCGCGGGCGGCGAGGCCGTGCTGCGGATCGCCACGGGACGCAGCCTGGCGCGCACGCTGGTGGCCGACTGGATTGCCCGGCTGCGGCACCGCACGCCCCGGGTGCTGACCGACGGCACGCAGGTGGAGCTGTCCACCGCCAAGACGCAGGACCTGGTGATCCGGCTGGAACAGGGCAGGGTGGACATGTTGTGCTGCTATGAGCATCCGGTGCTGTCCGTGCCGCTCAGCCCCACGCGCTACCGCTACATGACGCTGACGACCGACAAGTTGGTGCCGGTCAGCCAGATGGACGCACGCGGCCAGCCGCGCTATCAGCTGCGTCAGGGCGGGGCGCCCGTGCCGATGATCACCTACACCGGCGGTCTGGCGATGGAGCGCATCGTGGGGGACCGGCTGGAAGCCATGCCGTACTCGCTGACGCCCTTTATGCGCAGCGATTCCCTGGATGCGGCGCATGGCGCGGTCGCCAAGGGCGTGGGGGTGGCGTGGCTGCCTTGGTCCATGGTGGCGGCGGATTGCCGCCGCGGCGCGCTGGCTGCACTGGGCGGCCGTAGCGATGAGATCGCCTTTGAAGTCCGCCTGTATCGCCCGCGCGCGCGCCTTACCGACCTGGCGGAAGCCGCCTGGGAAGCGACGGCCAACCGCAAGGCATAGAGGCAGGGCGGAAACTGGATTGGCACAATGATGTGCCTGTTCGGCACGATATACCCCTGGGTCGCGCCTGAAAATAGCCCTCGAAATTCAAACGAGACGGCTCCGCCGTCCATTCACAGTGCCCCAGGGAGAAAAACATGAAATCCATCTTGCATCCGCTGCGCGCAGCGCTCGTATCGTTGTGTGCCGCCTCGGCGCTTGCTGCTGCGCCCTCGGCCAGCGCCGCCGATTATCCGGAGCGCAGCATTTCGCTGGTCGTCGGTTACCCCGCAGGCGGCAGCGTGGACCTGACCGCGCGTCTGTTGGGTGAAGAACTGGGTAAACGCCTGGGGCAGACGGTCGTGATCGAGAACGTTGGCGGCGCCGGCGGCACGATCGGCGCGCAGCGCGTGGCGCGCGCCGCGCCAGACGGCTACACCCTTTTGCTGGCCTCCACCAATGAAATGGTGATCGCTCGCATGATCAACACCGCCGTCAAGTACGACGGCGCCAAGGACTTCACGGCGCTGGGCATCGTGGCCTCGCAACCGATGCTGCTGGCCGCCAGCAAGAACTCCGGCGTGAAGACCGCCGCCGAATACCTGGAAAAGCTCAAGGGCGCCGCGCCCGGCACGTTCAACTACGGTTCTTCGGGCGTGGGCACGACGCTGCACCTGGCGGGCGAGATGATCAACCAGGCCACCGGCACCCGCGCCGAACACGTGCCTTACCGCGGCGTGTCGCCGCTGGTCACGGACCTGATGAGCGGCCAGCTGGACTTCGGCATGCTCGTGCTGTCCTCGGGGCTGCCGCAGGTCCGCAGCGGCAACATCGTCGCGCTGGGCCTGACCGAGAACAAGCGTTCGCCCGCAGCGCCCGAGATTGCGCCGCTGGCCGCCACCAAGGGTTTCGAGTCCGTCGACATCAACCTGTGGTTTGCGCTGTACGGCCCGGCAGGCCTGCCCGAGCCGGTCGTGGCCAAGCTGCGCGCCGCGCTGGATGAATCGCTGAAGTCCGACACCTTCCGCGCCAAGATGCAGGACGCGGGCGGCGAAGTCGCCAAGCCGGGCGTGGATCCGGTGGCCTTCCAGGCGGAAGAGACCAAGAAGTACGCCGCGCTGGTCAAGGCCGCCAAGATCGAGGCGCAATAAGGCCGCACGGCACATCACGACATCGAAAGACCTTCGCAGCACACGGATATCACCATGCAATTCAAGCTTCCCGTTCCCGACCTCGCCACCGAGCGCGCAGGCAATACCGACACGCCCGGCGTGTGGCACTTTGATTCGGGCGTCCCGGGACGGGCGCTCATGGTGAGCGCGCTGGTGCATGGCAACGAGCTGTGCGGCGCCTGGGCGCTGAAGGACCTGCTGGCGTCGGGCCTGCGGCCGCGCCGCGGCAGCCTGACGCTGGCCTTCTGCAATCTGGATGCGTTCGACCGCTTCGACGCGGCGAATCACGATGCCTCGCGATTCGTGCAGGAAGACATGAACCGCGTCTGGAGCGCCGAGCGCCTGGACAATCCCACCACGCCCGACCGCCAGCGCGGCGCGGCGCTGCGTCCGTGGGTGCGGCGCGCCGACTGGCTGCTGGATCTGCATTCGATGCACGAGCCGGGGGCGCCGCTGCTGTTGACGGGGGTGTTGCCGCGCAATGTCACGCTGGCCCGCCGCCTGAAGGCGCCGCAGCACGTCATCGTGGATGCCGGCCACAAGGACGGCGTGCGCATGCGCGACTTCGAGCACTTCGGCGATCCGGCCCGGGAAGACGCCTGCGCGCTGCTGATCGAATGCGGCTTTCATGGCGACCTGTCTTCGCGCGAGGTGGCGCGCGACATGGTGGCGCGGATGCTGGTGGAGTCGGGCGTGGCGGATCGGTCAGACCTGCCCGAAGGCTGGCTGCTGCCGGACCCTGCGCAGCAGCGCGTGCTGGAGGTGACTGACGCCGTGGTGGCGCCGTCCATGAATGTGCGTTTTGCGTGTCCCTGGTCGGGACTGGAGACGTTCGAGAAGGCCGGATCGCCCATCGGCTGGGCTGACGAGCAGCCGATTGTCACGCCCTACGACAACTGCACGCTCATCATGCCGTCGCTGCGGCAGTTGAAGCCCGGCGTGACGGTGGTCAGGCTGGCCCGCGACTACGCGGGCTGAGCGGACCGCAGACTTCCGCGGTCCTTTACTTCCAGGGTCTTTACTTTTGCGGCGTGTAGCGTAGCTCGTCGAGCTGGTAGCCTTGCGCCGTGGCGGCAGCCAACGCCTTGTCCAGTTCTTCCTTGGGCAGTTGCGGCGAGCGCGACAGGATCCACAGGTACTTGCGGTCGGGCGTGCCGACGACAGCCCAGCGGTACTCCGGATCCAGGCCGATCACCCAGTAGTCGCCCTTGAACGGTTTGAAGAACGTGACTTCAAGCTTGGCGTTGTTGCTGCCTTCAACGACGGTGGCCGTGCCCGAGGCAGAATCGATATCCCCGTCCTTGGTGCGGCAGCGATTGTTCACGCCGATCGTGCCGTCCGGATGCGCGGTGTATTCCGCCGTGGTGTCTCCCACGCAATTGCGTTGGAAGAACATGGGGAAGTTGGCGATTTCGTACCACATCCCGACGTAGCGTTTCAGGTCTACGGATTCCACGGTCTGCATGGGGGGCGGCGCGGCGTGGGCAATGCCCGCCACACTGGCCGCCAGGGCCAGCAGGAATGTTGCGGTGCGGCGCATGAAGAAAACCTCCTGATGTGACTGGTAAGGCTGGCGCCGGCCGCCGTATGGCGCGCGGCGCAACCCGAGCCCTAACGATACGCCTTATTTGCGCGGCGCTTTCAGCGCGGCGTGATAGCGCGCGACGTAGGTGTCGAAATCTTCAGTGTCCGACTGCTCCAGCCGTCGCTGTTCGGCGGTGGACTGCGCCGCGGCTTGCTCGTAGGCCGCGGCCACGTCGGCCGGCAGCGGTTCGGCGCGCAGGGCATCGGCCTGCTTGCGGCTCAGCGCCAGCGAGTAATCGTGGAACGAAAGACCGCTGTCCTTCAGGTCGGCCAGCAGGCGCGCGGACGGCGTCGCGTCCGGCTGGTCGAGCTTGGCGCGTTGCGCGGCCAGCGCGTCGGCATAGGCGGTGCCGCCCAGCGCGCTGTCGTACAGCGCGGCGTACGGCGCGATCTGGTCGAGCAGTTCGTGGCCCCATTGCGCAAGGCCGATCGACTGGCCTTCGCGGTCCAGCATGAGGCCGGGCTTGCGGCCTTCCTTGACGACCACCGAGAAGTTGTCGGCGCTGCGCTGACAGTAGCCGTTGGCAGGGAAGAAGGGGCTGTCCGAGGCGGTGCAGAACAGGAGAAAGGCGTCGACGAAGCGCGCGGTGGCCGCGTCGATGCCCACCGGCGAGTACGGGTCGATGTCCAGGCAGCGCACTTCGACGTATTGCACGCCGCGCTCGGCCAGCGCGGTGATGGGGCGCTCGCAGCGGCCGGTGGCGCGCTTGGGACGGATGCTGGAGTAGTACTCGTTTTCGATCTGCAGCACGTTGGTGTTGAGCTGGATCCATTCGCCGTTGCGATGCGTGCCGATCTTCTGGTATTCGGGCCAGGGCTGCGTCACGGCGCCGTACAGGCGGCCAAGGAAGGTGTCCAGGTCGTTGTAGCAGAGCTTGAGCTGCGACTGCGCCTTGTTCTGGTAACCCAGGTCGCTCATGCGCAGGCTGGTGGCGTAGGGCAGGTACAGCGTGTGGTCGCCCAGCTTTTCCAGCTGATGGTCCTGGCCTTGCAGGAAATCGCTGGCCAGCGCCGGGGCCGAGCCGAACAGGTACATCAGCAGCCACGAGTAGCGCGTGAAGTTGCGGATCAGGCCAATGTAGCCGCGCGAGCGGCGGTCCTGCGCGGAGCCGGGCTGCGTGTCCAGCACGGACCACAGGTCTTCGGGCAGCGAGAAGTTGTAGTGCACGCCGGCGATGCACTGCATCGTCTTGCCGTAGCGTTCGGCAAGACCGCGGCGGTACACGTGCTTGAGCATGCCGGTGTTGGACGTGCCGTACCAGGCGATGGGGATGTCAGGCTCCGGCGGCAGCGTGGCCGGCATGGACTGGTTCCAGATCAGCTCGTGGTCCAGCACGCCGTAGACGTGGCGGTGCGTATCGGCAAGCTCGGCCAGCAACGCGTCCACGTCCTGGTGCGTGCCCGTGATGAGTTCGAGCAGCGATTCGGAATAATCGGTGGTGACGTGTTCGTTGGTCAGCGCCGAGCCCAGCCCGGCGGGGTGCGGCGTGCGGGCCAGGATGCCCTGTTCGTCCACGCGCAGGCCTTCTTTCTCGATGCCCCGCAGGGTCTGGGTCAGCAGCGAGCGGTTGGCCTCTAGGCGGGCGAGGCGGTTGGCGGCAGTATCGGTCACGGATTGTTCTCGTTGGGGGCTGTCGCCGGATTTTACGGGGTGCTGGCCTCCTGTGCTTCGGGAACCAGTACTGGGGACAGGGACAATGCCTGGGCGGTGCGCGCCAGCCATTCGTCCAGGTCAGCATAGACCGGATCGGCGATGGGGGCGGCTTCGTTGAAGATCTCGTGCCAGGCCGTGTCGTACCAGCGCAGGGTAAGGAGTTCGGCGGGGGCCCGCTGGGCGAATTGGCGGCTGCCTTCGGCCGCCACGATGGCATCGTCGCCGGCCACCATCAGCAGGGTGCGGCAGGGAAGCAGACTGGCCTCGCGCAGGGCTTGCTGGCCGGCTTCGTCGACAAAGCGCGCCAGGCGGCCGGTCATGCGGCGCCGCACCAGGGGATCGGCGCGGTAGGCCTTCACCACGGCCCGGTCGTGCGAGATGCGGGCGGGCGCCAGGCCGTGCGGCACGCGCAGGTCGGGGGCGTGCAGGGACATCCATGTAAGGGTGCGGCGCACCCACAGCGGCACGTTGACGGCAAAGGGCGGCGAACTGAGCACCAGGCCGTCCAGGTCGGCCAGGCGGCGCTGCGCGATGCGCACGGCGACCAGGGCGCCC
Source organism: Achromobacter sp. JD417 (assembly GCF_041879325.1). Lineage (NCBI taxonomy): Bacteria > Pseudomonadati > Pseudomonadota > Betaproteobacteria > Burkholderiales > Alcaligenaceae > Achromobacter > Achromobacter sp. JD417. The sequence continues at coordinate 505,782 of NZ_CP087159.1, forward strand.
AGGCTGTGGCCCAGCAGGATGGGCGGGCGGCCGCAGCGCTGTGTCCAGGCGCGCAGCCGGTCCACGGCATCGGTGACCAGGTCTTCCTGGTCGCGCAGGGTGGCGGCATGCCCGCCCGAGCGGCCGTGGCCGCGGTGGTCGTGCGCACCCACGTCCCAGCCCCGGGCGGTCAGCCAGCGCGCCAGCCGGTCGTAGCGCCCGGCGTGCTCGCTCAAACCGTGCAGCAGGTAGATGCTGGGGCGGGCCTTCCCGGGGCGGGCCAACCCGGGGCCGGCCATCCCCGGGCGGGCCCCGGCGTCCTCCAATCCGGCGATCGGGGGCGGCACGTTGGGGGCGGCGGGCCAGGAATAATTGGCGAGCGGGGTGCCGTCGGGCGCGGGGGCCATGGAAATCGGCGACAATTTCTGAATTCCTCGAAATGACTGGACCCTGTGGGTTCTCGGGTAATGACGATTTCATCGCTGTTTCGTTTCATGTTCAAGAAAGCGGGCGTTTTTTTGGCGCTGGCGCTGGCGTTGACGGCTTGCTCGCCCAGTTACAACTGGCGCGAGATGGATGTGGCCGACGGCCACGTCCGCGCGGCGTTTCCTGCCCGGGTCTCGACCGAAACCCGCGATCTGAAGCTGGACACGCACGCCTTGCAGTTCACGCTGGCCAGCGCCACCGTTGGCGAAGCCGTGTTCGCCGTGGGATCGTCGCCCCTGCCGCCCGAGATCGCGGCCAGCCCCGCGGCCCGGCAGGCGCTGGGCATGGCCCTGATGCGATCGCTGTACACCAACATGCAGGCCCCGCCGCCCTCGGAATGGCCGCCGTACGGCGAGACGATCGAGGTGCGCGGGAAGGCGGTGGGCAAGCCCGGATGGTTGCAGGCCAGGGTGTGGGTGACCGACACCATGCTGATCGAGGCCGTGGCCGCCGGCACCGAGGAAAGCCTGCCCGCCGAGCGTGCGCGCGAATTCCTGCGGTCCGTCGTCATCAAGCCTTGAACTCGAGCAGCCCCAGCCGCAGCGCCGCCACCACGGCAGCGCGCCGGCCCCGCACGCCAAGCCGGTTGCACGCGTTGCGCAGGTGGAAATTCACCGTGCTTTCGCTGACGCCCAATATGCGGGAGGTTTCCCAGCTGGTCTTGCCCGCGGCCGACCATTTCAGGCAGGCGGCCTGCCTGTCGGACAGATGCAAGGCGGCGCTTCGGACCGGGCTGCGGTCGGCGCTGCGATCGGCGCAACGCGATGAGTGGGCAAGACTGCGCATCGGTGTAGCGGACATGGCGGCGAGGACGGGATGGCCCTTTTGTGAACAATGCGCCCATGCTGCTGCGACCGCCCCAGCGGGGGCAAGCAATGATGCCGTGACGCATCAATCTTTTTATCTCTGACGGAATAGTCCATGTTGGCCATCGCGCAGTTCTACCTGTCAGCCATTGTGCTGATGCTGCCCCTGCTTTCCTGCGTGGGAATCGGGCTTTTCTGGGGCAAGCGCGATCTTCCCTTCGGCGGCAACTTCATCACCACGCTGGTGACGTCCGTCACCACGCCCGCGCTGGTGTTTCATACCTTCGTCACCACCCATCTGGACGACCGGGCGCTGGCCGACGTGGCCGCCGCAACGCTGATCGCCCTGCTGCTGTGCGCGCTGATCAGCGCGGCGCTGCTCAAGGCCTGGAAGCTGCCCGTGCTGAGCCTGCTGCCCACGGCGTTCCTGCCCAATGCCGGCAACCTGGGGCTGCCCATTTCGCAACTGGCCTTCGGCGATGCAGGGCTGTCGGTGGCGGTGGCGTTCTTTGCCGTGAATTCCTTTGTAATGCACACGATCGCGGTGCGCATGCTGCCCGGCGTGAACACCAAGGGAAGCTGGAAGAGTCCGATCCTGCTGGCCTCCGTGGTGGCGGTGGCGCTGCGCCTGCTGAACATTCCGGTGCCCGCGTGGATCATCGAGACGGCGCGCATGCTGGGCGCGGTGACCGTGCCGCTGATGTTGCTGAGCCTGGGCCATGCGCTGGCGCTCATTCCGTCGAACGGCGTGCGCGACGGCGCCAAGGTCGCCGCGATCCGGCTGGTGGTGGGGCTGGCGACGGGGGGGGCGGTGGTGTGGGCGCTGAACCTGGAGCCGGTGCTGGCCGGGGCGCTGACGCTGCAGATGGCCATGCCGTGCGCGGTGGTCAGCTACATGTACGCGCGGCGCTACACGCCGCTGGGCGACACCGCGGCGGGCGCCGTGCTGGTGTCCACCGTGGTGTTTCTGCTGCTGGCGCCGCTGATGCTGTGGTTTACCCACGGGCATTAAGCACGGGCATCAGGGCGCCCCGGCGACGGGTCAGCCCGCGCCGGCCAGCGTGCGCAATTGCGTCATCAGCGCATCGGGCAAATCCAGTCCGTGCTTGACGGCCTCGTCGCGCAGCTTGCGGCGGCGCTCGCCCGGCAGGCGCACGTCCTCGTCTTCGAGCATCGCATCGACCAGCGTTTCCACGCGTTCCAGGTAGACGTCGTTGCCCGCCAACGCATTGGGGTCGATCGCCATGAACGCCTGTCCCAGCCGCGCCGGGCCGCCTTCGTCCACGAAGAACGACTCGTTCTCGTAGCCGAAGCGCGCGCCGGTCAGCGCGCAGGCCATGAGTTCCACGATGAGGGCCAGCATCGCGCCCTTGACGCCGCCCGCGGGCAGCATGCTGCCAGCCAGGCCCGCCTTCGGATCGGTGGTCGGCTGGCCGTCCGCGTCCAGCGCCCAGCCCAGCGGGATCGGCTGGTTGTCGCGCGCCGCGATCATGAGCTTGCCGCGCGCCACCTGCGACAGCGACAGGTCGATGACCAGCCGCGCGCCGCCACGGCGCGGGAAGATCGCCGCGATGGGGTTGGTGCCGAACAGCGGGCGCTTGCCGCCCCATGCGGGCATGGCGGCGGGCGAATTGCTGAGCGCCAGCCCCACCATGCCGGCGTCGGCCAGGGCTTCCAGGTGGTAGGCGGCCTCGCCGAAATGATGGCTGTTGGCCACGCCGACGAACGCCACGCCATGTTCGCGGGCGCGCACGGTGGCCTGCTCGACCGCCATGCCGCAAGCGGGGAAGGCCAGGCCCGAGCCGGCATCGATCAGCGCCGCGCCGCCGCGTTCGTTCAGGATGCGCGGCACGGCCGAGCCGATGGCGCGGCCGGTGCGCAGGTGGCCGGCGTAGAACGGCACGCGCGACAGGCCGTGGGAGCTGAGCCCCTGGCTTTCCGCGAAGACCAGCGCGCGGGCGGTGCTGTCCGCCATGACCGGGTTGGCGCCGGCGGCGGCGAGACCCGCCGCGGCCAGGTGTTGAAGTTCGTCCAGATAGATGTGAGCCATATCCTTCCTGTCGTGTGAGGCGCGCCGCGCCTCGTCAGCGTGCGCGGGCGTCAAGCGCCATTGTCACACCGGCGGCCACCATGTCGGAAACGCGCGTGTTGGCCTCTTGCGTGAGGCCGGCGATGTGCGGCGTGAGGATCAGGTTCGGCGCGTCGGCCAGCGGGCCGCCCGCGGGCAGGGGTTCCTGCTCGAAGACGTCCAGCGCGGCGCCGCGCAGCCGGCCGGCGCGCAGCGCTGCCGCCAGCGCGGCCTCGTCCACGATGCCGCCGCGCGACGTGTTGATGAGAATGGCGCCGGGGCGCATGCGCGCGATGCGCGCCGCGTCCAGCAGGTGACGGGTCTCGGGCGTGAGCGGCACATGCAGTGTCACGACGTCCGCCTGGCCCAGCAGCTCGTCCAGGGCCAGCGGCTCGGCGCCGGCTTCCTGCCACGCGGGATGCGCGGCCGGCAGGGCCGCATCGCTGCCCACGATGCGCATGCCCAGCCCGCGCGCAAGCTGGGCGGCCAGCCGGCCGATGCCGCCGAATCCCACCACGCCCAGTGTGCGGCCGTGCGCCTCCAGCCCCTGCGACAGCGCGGTGCGCGGCCAGGTGCCGGCCGCAACGTCCGCCGTGGACGCATAGGCGCCGCGCAACAGCGACAGCATGGTGCCGATAACGTACTCGGCCACGGCGCGGGCGTTGGCGCCCGTGGCCGGAATGACCTTGATGCCGCGCGCCTCGCAGCCCGCCAGATCGATGTTGTCCAGCCCCACGCCCAGCCTGCCCACCGCAATCAGGCGCGGCGCCGCCGCCAGCAGTTCGGCGTTCACCTGGCTGCGGTTGCGCACGATGAGGGCGTCGGCATCCGCGGCGGCTTCAAGCAGCGCGGCGCGCTGCTCCACCAGCTCGGGGGCGTAGCGCACGTCGAACCGTTGCCGCAAGGCATCGACGGCGGGCGCGTCCATGAACTCCGAAATCAATATTCGCATCTGCCGGACTCCTCTTTGTGGTGGGCAGGGCGGCCGCCTCAAGCGACCTGGATGTTGGCGTCGCGGATGATCTTGGCCCAGCGGTCGACCTCGGACTTCAGGTAAGCGCCGAACTCCTTGGGGCCACGCGGCTGCGGCACGAAACCCAATTGCAGCAGGGCCTGCTGCATGGCGGGCTGCGAGACCTGCTTGACGATGGCGTCGCCGATCCGCTGGACCAGTTCCGGCGGGGTACCGGCCGGCGCGAGCACGCCGGTGAAGTTTTCGACGATCAGGTCCGGCAGGCCCGCTTCGGCCGTGGTGGGCAGATCGGGCAGGTCCTTGCTGCGTTCGCGCGTGGTGATCGCCAGGGCGCGCAGCGACCCGTTCTTCACATGCGCCAGCGACTCGGGATAGTTCGAGAACACCACATCCAGGTGACCGCCGATCAGGTCCGTGAGCGATGGCGCGCCGCCCTTGTAGGGCACGTGCATCAGCGGCACGCCCGTGAGCTTCTGGTACAGCGCCAGCGTCAGGTGCGGCGGCGTGCCGTTGCCGCTGGAACCGGCCGACAGGGCCTTGGCCTTGGCCGCGCGCGCCAGGTCGTCCATGGTCTTGATGTTGCTCTTGGCGTTGACGACCACCATGATGGGCGAGGACGCCAGCCCGGCGAGCGGCGTCAGGTCGCGGGTCAGGTCGTAGCCGGCCTTGCCCGCGAACAGCGTGGCGTTGGCCGCGTGCGACAGGGTGATGGCCAGCCACGTGTAGCCATCGGGCGCGGCGTGCGACACATGCGCCGCGCCGATGTTGGCGCTGCCGCCGGGCTTGTTTTCGATCACCACGTTCCAGCGTTCGGCATCCGCCAGCGCCTTGCCCACCTGGCGCGCGGCCACGTCGGTCAGGCCGCCCGGCGGAAAAGGCACCACGTAGTTGATGGGACGCTCGGGCCATGCGCCTTTCTGCGCCAGCGCCCGTTCCCACGGGGCCAGCGCACAGAGGCCGGCGGCGCCCAGGGCGCCCAGCAGGCGACGGCGCTGCGCATCTTGCAGGGGGTAATGCGGTTCGCTACTCATCTGTCTTCCTCCTTGGGGATAACGCCCGGGTAGGAATGCGTACGCCTTTGCTGCCGCGGACTGCGCCCGGGTCTGCAGGTTCTTGTCGTTGATGTTGCGATGATGCCGCGAGGGACGGCCGGCGCGTTCTCCTTGGCGCGCCGGCCGGCATGCGCGCTAGGCGCTTTCGAAGATCCGCGTGAGGACGAATTCGCGGTGGCCCAGGGCCTCGGCCGCGGTCCACCGGCCATTGGCGGTGGCCAGCATGCACTCCAGCAGCTTGTCGCCGGCCTGGTTCAGGTCGATCTCGCGCTGCAAGAGGCCGCTGGTGTCCACGTCGATGTGTTCGGACATCGTGCGCACCGTGCGCGGATTGGCGCAGATCTTGATGACCGGCAGGATCGGGTTGCCGATGACGTTGCCCTGGCCGGTGGGGAAAAAGTGCACGGCGTAGCCCGAGGCGGCGCACAGCGTGACCATTTCCGCCGCGGCCGAGGACGAGTCCATGAACCACAAGCCGGGGCCGTCGGGGATCTCGGCCTTGTCGATCACGCCGTCAACGCGGCATTTCTTGCCGATCTTCTGGATGTTGCCCAGCGCCTTTTCCTCGATGGTGGTCAGGCCCCCGGCGATGTTGCCTTTGGTGGGCTGGGATTCGGACAGGTCGCTTGTCTTCCAGCGGTCGATCATGGCCTGGTAGCGGTCGAACATGAACATGAAGCGCTCGCGCACGGCGTCGTTCGCGCAGCGCTCGGCGACGATGTGCTCGCCGCCTGTCAGTTCCGAGGTTTCGCCAAAGACCAGCGTGGAGCCCAGTTCATAGAGCTTGTCGAACGCATTGCCCACTGTGGGATTGGCGCCGCAGCCGGACGTGGTGTCGGATTCGCCGCACTTGGTGGAGACCCACAGATCGGAGATGGGGCATTCGCTGCGCGTGAGCGCGGTGGCGTAATGCACGTATTCCTTGGCGCAGCGGGAGGCGCGCATGATGGTGTCGTGGTCGCCGTGCAGTTCGATGGAAAAGCCCATGACCGGCTTGCCGGTGGCGGCAATGCCGTCGACGACGCGCTTGGTCCAGCCTTCCTCGATGCCGATCACGACCACGGCGGCCACGTTGGGGTTACAGCCGGTGCCGATCAGCGTGCGAAAGTGCAGTTCAAGATCTTCGCCGAATTGCAGCCGGCCGTAAGGATGAGGCAGGGCAAGGGTGCCCTTGATATTGTTGGCAACGGCCTCGGCCGCGGCGTTGGAGATGTCGTCCACGGGCAGGACGATGACGTGGTTGCGCACGCCGACGCGGCCATTGTCGCGGCGATAGCCTTGGAAGGTGGTCTGGGCAGTGATGATGGACATGGTGGGTTCCTGTGCGATGGACGGGCGCTTACCAGCGCTTGGTCTTGATGTTGTGCACGTGGGCGTGCTGGCCGGCCTTGATGGGCGCCACCACGCGGCCGATATCGACGCCGTACTTGAAGACGGTGTCGCCCACGGCCATGTCCTTCATCGCGACCTTGTGGCCGATGGGAATGTCCTGCGACGCGCGCACATGGATGATCTTGTCCTCATCCATGATCCAGGCGTTCAGCTCCGTTCCGGCGGTCAGGCCCTCCACCACGGCGACCGCCACCGTGTCCTTCGCATCGTGCAATACGGCGTGAATCATTGTCTTCCTCTCTGGGGTCAGGGCGCCGCCCGGGTGCTGCTTGCGGCGCGGATCACAACGGCCAGGAAATCTTAGGCCCGGCTTTTTTCAAAGTCAACTAAATCATATATATGAATTAGATGACTTGAGCAGGCGGCCGTTGCGCCGCTACACTGGAGGTCCTTGATTTTTGCGATGCACCCATGAACACCAGCCTGTCACCGACTGTGCCTTTGGGCAGTCCCTTGTACGAACAGGTCAAGCAGGCCGTGCTTGCCGCGCTGGCGCAAGGCGAGTGGAAGCAGGGCGAGGCGATTCCTCCCGAAAAGCATCTGGCCGAGCGCTTCGGCGTGTCGATCGGCACGCTGCGCAAGGCCATCGACGAGCTGGCCGCCGAGAACATCCTGGTGCGGCATCAGGGGCGCGGCACCTACGTTGCGGTGCATACGCGCAACCATCACTTCTTCAAGTTTTTCCGCATCGTCGGCCAGGACGGCAGCAAGTCTTATCCCACCACGGAACTGCTGCGCTTTCGCCGCGTGAAGGCCTCTGCCGTGGCGCGCGAAAAGCTGGCGCTGCCCGCTGGCGCGTACGTTTTCGAGTTCCTGAATGTGCTGTCGCTCAATGGCGACGTAGTGATGGCCGACGACGTGTGCCTGCCCGAATCGCGCTTTCCGGGGCTGCTGGAAGCGCACCTGCGCGAGCGCACCAGCACGCTCTACGCGCTGTACCAGGACCTGTTCGGCGTCAACGTCATCGCCACCGACGAGCGGCTGCGGACCTGCCTGGCCGAGCGCACGCACGCGCGCTGCCTGGGCGTGGCCGAAGGCAGCGCGCTCCTGGAAATCCGCCGCATCGCGTTTTCCTATAACCGCCAGCCGGTGGAATGGCGCGTGTCGCGCGTGAACACCGAACGCTACGAGTACCTGGGACAGGAACCCTGGGAGGCCGGCGCCTGAGCCAGCCGCGAGGGGATTGCCGTCTTGCGCGCCGGGGCATTGCGCAGTTGTCGCGGCCCGTGGGGCTTGCTGCCCGTGCGCCAAGCAGTGCTAGAATTCCTGCCGCACTATCCAATTTTCGGCGCCGATTTGCCTGATCCGCTTGCGGGCGCCTTCCAATAAATCCAGCTAAAGAGGTCCGTATGACCACTCCTGCCCAGAATTTGGCCGGTGATTCGGCCAGCGGGTTCGTTCCCGCAACCGTCACGACGTCCGATACCGTTGATCCCGGTTCGGTCGGCCTCGTCTCCCCCACCTTCATCCGTTTCGATGAGCCGCTGCCCTTGCTGAGCGGCCAGTCGCTTGCGTCGTACGAGCTGGCGGTCGAAACCTACGGCACGCTCAATGCGCAGCGCACCAATGCCGTGCTCATCTGCCACGCGCTCAATGCCTCGCACCACGTTGCAGGCCAGGCCGCCGACAATCCCAGCGACCTGGGCTGGTGGGACAACATGGTGGGACCCGGCAAGCCGGTGGACACCAACATCTTTTTCGTGATCGGGGTCAACAACCTGGGCTCGTGCTTCGGCTCGACCGGGCCGGCCAGCATCAATCCCGAGACCGGCAAGCCCTGGGGCGCCGCGTTCCCGGTGCTGACGGTCGAAGACTGGGTGCGGGCGCAGGCGCGGGTGGCGGACCACTTCGGCATCGAGCGCTTCGCGGCCGTGATGGGCGGATCGCTGGGCGGCATGCAGGCCCTGAGCTGGTCGATCACCTTGCCCGAGCGCGTGGCCAACTGCATCGTCATCGCCAGCACGCCGCGCCTGTCGGCGCAGAACATCGGCTTTAACGAAGTGGCCCGGCGCGCCATCATCACCGATCCGGATTTCCACGGCGGCGACTACTACGCGCAGGACACCGTGCCGCGCCGCGGTCTGTCGGTCGCTCGCATGATCGGCCACATCACGTACCTGTCCGACGACGACATGGCCGAGAAATTCGGCCGCGCCCAGCGCGCGCCCGCCGAGAACGGCGCCTACCGCTACGGCTACGACGTCGAATTCGAGGTGGAGTCGTACCTGCGCTACCAGGGCGAAAAGTTCACGCGTTATTTCGACGCCAACACCTACCTGCTGATCACGCGCGCGCTGGACTACTTCGATCCGGCGCGCACCACGGGCGGTGACCTGGCCCGCGCGCTGGCGCCCGCCAAGTCCAACTTCCTGCTGGTGTCGTTCTCGACCGATTGGCGCTTTCCGCCGGAACGGTCGCGCGAGATCGTGCGCGCGCTGCTCAAGAACGCCAGCCCCGTCACGTACGCCGAAATCGACGCGCCGCACGGCCACGACGCCTTCCTGCTCGAAGACGCCCGCTACCACGCGGTCGTGCGCGGCTACTACGAACGCATCGCACGCGAGCTGGGCCTGGAGGCTCAGTTGACCGAAGGATCTTCCGAATGACTCCCGTGACCCCTCGCTATGCTCACGGCGCGCTGCGGCCCGACCTGGCGCGCATCGCCAGCTGGATCGAACCGGGCAGCCGCGTCCTGGACCTGGGCTGCGGCGACGGCGCCCTCTTGGCGCATCTGCGCGATCATCGCCAGGTCAAGGGCGCCGGCGTCGAGCTCGACGACACCTGCGTGATCGCCTGCGTGCGCCGCGGCGTCGAGGTCATCCAGCAGAACCTGGAAGACGGCCTGGCGCTCTTTGACGACAAGCAGTTCGACACCGTCGTGCTGTCGCAGACGTTGCAGTCCATGCACCGCACCGAACACATCCTGCGCGAAATGGCGCGGGTGGCGCGTTACGGCGTGGTGTCGTTTCCCAACTTCGGCTACTGGCCGCACGGCTGGGCCATCCTGCGCGGCCGTATGCCCGTGACGGGGCAGATGCCCTACCAGTGGTACAACACGCCCAACATCCACCTGTGCACGCTGCGCGACTTCGAACAGCTGGCCGGCGAAGTGGGCCTGCGCATCCTGGAGCGCGCCACGTTCAACGAAGGCAAGGAAGTGAAGGCGTTCCCAAGTTGGCGCAGCACGCTTGCGGTGTACCGCTTCGCATCCCCCTGACATTCCGACACGCATCCTCCTGACGGCACGGGGCAACAGGCCCTAAAATGCCGGCACGCCCGCGGCCAGCATCTGCAACGCCGCCGGCCTAGTCTCAGGAGACCGTCATCACCGCTGTATCCAACGTCTACACCAGCCCGCGCGTTGCCCCCTTGCTGGTCCTGGGCTTTGCCAGCGGGCTGCCGCTGGCCCTGACCAGCGGCACATTGCAGGCCTGGGCCACCGTCGAAGGCGTGCCGCTGCAGGAAATCGGTTTCCTCACCCTGGTAGGCACGGCCTACACCATCAAATTTCTCTGGGCGCCGCTGGTGGACCGTTTCGCGCCGCCGCTGCTGGGCCGGCGACGCGGCTGGATGTTGGTCACGCAGGTGCTGCTGGCGGCGGCGATTCTGGCGATGGGCGCGCTGTCGCCGTCGTCGGCGCTGATGCCGCTGGCGCTCTTGGCCGTGCTGGTCGCCTTTCTTTCCGCCACGCAGGACATTGCCTTCGATGCGTATTGCACGGACGTGCTGCGCAAGGAGGAACGCGGGGCGGGCGCGGCCATCAAGGTCATGGGCTACCGGCTGGCCATGATCGTGTCCGGCGGGCTGGCGCTCATCATGGCGGACCAATGGATCGGGTGGGGCAACACCTACATGGTGATGGGCGGGCTGATGCTGCTGTGCGCGCTTGCCACGCTGTGGGCGCCCGAACCCGAACACGTCGCGCGTGCGCCCCGCAGCCTGCGCGAGGCGGTTGCCGAACCCCTGCATGAATTCTTCACGCGCCGCGGCGCGCTGTCGGTGCTGCTGCTGATCGTGCTGTACAAGCTGGGCGACGCGTTCGCCGGCGCGTTGTCCACCACCTTCCTCATCCGCGGCGCGGGCTTCACGCCCACCGAAGTGGGTACGGTGAACAAGGTGCTGGGGCTGGCGGCGACGATCATCGGCGCGCTGGCGGGCGGGTCGCTGATGGCGCGGTGGGGGCTGTACCGGTCGCTGATGGCCTTTGGGCTCTTGCAGGCGGTGTCGAACCTGGCGTACTGGCTGATCGCGGTCAGTCCGAAGAATCTGTGGCTGATGGCCACCGGCGTGGGCATTGAAAACCTGTGCGGCGGGCTGGGCACGGCGTCTTTCGTTGGCCTGTTGATGGCCCTGTGCCGCCAGCGGTTCTCGGCCACGCAATTTGCGCTGCTGTCGGCGTTGTCAGCCGTGGGGCGCACCTACCTGGCCGGGCCGCTGACGCCGCCGCTGGTCAATCACCTGGGGTGGCCTGGGTTCTTCCTGCTGACGGTGGTGATCGCCATTCCGGGGCTGGTGCTGCTGAAGATCCTGCGCGGCACGATCGACATCATGGAAAAGCAGGGCGACGCGTAGCGCGTAAGTTGAAGACAGACCAAAAAAAGGCGGCGCGTGAGCGCCGCCTTTTGCTTGGCCGGGATTACTCTTCGCCGCTCAGCCGCACGATCAGCACGTCGCTGGGCAGGGATTCCAGCAGCCGTTCGGCCACGCTGCCGATGGCGGTGCGCAGGATGCCGGTGCGGCCATGGGTGCCCGTGACGACCAGGTCGGAGCGATGGTTGAAGGAGTAATCGGCCAGCACAGTTTCGGGCTGGCCGGCTTCCAGCACCACCTTGGTCGGGCGGCCCTTTGGCAGTTCGGGCGTTTCGGCGATGAAGCGCTCGGCGCACTGTTCGGCGGTTCGGTAGAGGTTGTCCACGACCGCGTTGTCAGGCTTGGTCACGCCCTGGAACGGCACTTCGTAGGCGTTGAACAAGGTGATGTCGGCATTGGGCACCAGTTGCAGCGCGGCGCGCAGCGCCTGGCGCGAGCCGTCCGAGAAATCGGTGGCGACCAGCACGTCGCGGTAGGGGCGGCGCGGACGGTTCTTGACGACCAGCACGGGTTGGCGCGCCTGGCGGGCCAGTTTTTCGACGGTGGTGCCCAGCAGCAGCCGGCCCAGCGTTTCCTGGCGGGCAATGCCGGCCACGATCAGCGAGCAGCCGAAGGCGTCGGCGGTTTCCATGATGCTGGCGACGGGGTCGCCCTTGGTGACGACGACTTCGGCGGGCACGTTGGCGGCGGCCACGTCTTCGGCCAGTTCACGTTCGACGAGGGCCTTGTGGTCGGGCGACAGGCGGCGCCATACCGGTGTGGTGAGCGGCGTGGCATGGGATTCCATGACATGCAGCATGATCAGCTTGGTGTTCAGTTCCTTGGTCAACTGCAAGGCGCGGTCGAGGGCTCGGTCGCCGCGCGCACTGAGGTCGGTGGCCAGAAGGATGGGGCCAACTTGCTGTGTCATACCTAATCTCCCGGTTACGGCCAGAGAGGCGGCTCCCGCGTCCGCGCTGCCTGGCCCAATAGCGCCCGGTCGGGCACGTCTCCATTGTCTCGCCGCGAAACGAGATGGGGCTTGATCGCAATCAACACAGCTCCGAGGGTACGGGATGATGCGCGCGCAGGCAATGGCGCGCCCGCCGGCAAGGCTCAATACAATGAGGCCTGCCAACGCTACCGCCCAACCCATGTTCACCGATCTTTCGCCCGCCCTGCTGCACACGCTGTACCTGGTCGCCATCGTCGCCGAAGCCATGACGGCGGCCCTTTCGGCGGGGCGGCGCGACATGGACTGGATGGGCGTCTGCATCATCGCGTGCGTGACGGCGCTGGGCGGCGGATCGTTGCGCGACGTGCTGCTCGGGCACTATCCGCTGACGTGGGTCGTGCATCCCGAATACCTGTGGATGACGGGCGGCGCGGCGATCCTGACCGCGCTCATCGCGCCGGTCATGCGCCGGCTGCGCAGCGTGTTCCTCTTGGCCGATGCGCTGGGGCTGGTGGCGTTCACGGTGATTGGCTGCCAGGTGGCGCAGATGATGCAGCTGCCGATCACCGTAGTGCTGATCAGCGGCATGATCACCGGGTGCGCCGGCGGGGTGCTGCGCGATGTGCTCTGCAACGAGGTCCCGCTGCTGTTCCGCAAGGAGCTGTACGCCAGCGTGTCGCTGGTGACCGGCGCGCTCTATCTGGGCTCGATGGCGCTCGGGCTGTCGGCCAATGCATCGGTGCCCATCGCGCTGGCGGCGGGCCTGACCATGCGCCTGATGGCCCTGCGCTTCAATTGGCAAATGCCCAAGTTCGTCTACCGCGACGACTGGCACTGATCCCCCGCATCCTCAGAAAACGCCGTCCCTCGCGGGCAGGCACACGGCCGTCTTTTGAGTGTGAAACATTATTTCTACTTGTGTTTCAAGAGATTTCGAGTATCTTGTCACGGTCTCATGTCATGCGTAGTCGCAGTAAAAGGGGAGCCGATTGGACGTCAAAGCGCCCGCCACGATTCCGTATTTCCTACAGGAACAGATTCGTGAGTTGATAGTGAACGGCACTATCCGGCCCGGACAGCCGTTACGGGAACAGGAACTGGAGCAGCGCTTCGGCACCAGCCGCAGCCCCATCCGGGAGGCGCTGCGCCTGCTGGAGCTGAGCGGCCTGGTCACGCACATCCAGCGCAAGGGTTTCCGGGTCACGCTCTATACCGAAACCCAGATCCGCCATCTGTACATGCTGCGTGCGGAGCTGGAGGCGTATTGCATCCGGCAGGTCGCCGAGATGCCCGATGTCGGGCCGCTGGTGGCCGAACTTGGCACGTTGCACGAGGCCATCGTCGCCGCGATGGGCCGTCAGGACGCGCGCGGTTTCATCTCGGCCTCGCGCGACTTCTATCTGGCCGCGGCACGCTACACCGGCAACGCGCCGTTGACCAGCATGCTCAGCAAACTGTACGAACAGATCGAACCGCTGGGCTACATGCTGGCTCGGCAATCGCTCGAAGCCAACACGATCCCGTCCTACACGGAAGGCATCATCCAGGCGCTCGGCAGCCGGGATTTCGACCGCGCGGCCGGACTGACCCGCAAGTACGTGGTGGAAGTGCTGCCGGAGATCCTGGGCGCTTACCGCGAGGCGTCGCTGGACGCCGCTTAGGAAGAGGCCTGCGCGCGCGCCTTCAGGCGCGAGGCGGCGTGCGCACCTCGATGCCGGCCTGCGTCAAGGCGCGCCGGATGCCATCGGCAAAGACCAGCGCATTGGGCTGGTCGCCGTGAATGCACAGGGTGTCGGCCTGCACCGGCACATCCTTGCCGTCAACCGACCGCACCAGGCCTTCGCGCGCCATGCGCACGACCTGTGCGACCGCGACGTCCACGTCCTCGATCATGGCGCCCGCGCGCGTGCGCGGCGTCAGCGAGCCATCGTCCTGATAGGAGCGGTCCGCGAAGACTTCGCTGGCGCACGCCAGGCCGATGGCGCGGGCCGCGTCGATCAGCTTGCTGCCGGCCAGTCCGTACAGGATCAGCGACGCATCCACATCCTTGACCGCCTGGCAGATCGCCTTTGCCAGCGGCTCGTCCTTGGCCGCCATGTTGTAGAGCGCGCCGTGCGCCTTCACGTGATGCAGGCGGGCGCCTTGCGAGGCCGCGACACCCGCCAGCGCGCCGATCTGATAGACGACGATGTCGTAGGCTTCGTCGGGGCTGATCTGGATGACGCGGCGGCCGAAACCGGCCAGGTCCTGCAGGCTGGGATGGGCACCCAGCGCAACGCCCCGGGCCAGCGCGGCGGCCACCGTCTTGCGCATGGTGGCCGGGTCGCCGCCATGGAAACCACAGGCAATGTTGGCCGAGCTGACGTACTGCAGCACGGCCGCGTCGTTGCCCATGGTCCAGGCGCCATAGCTTTCGCCCATGTCGCAGTTCAAGTCGATGCGGGTGGTCATGGCGGTTTCCTTTCTAGTTCAGCAGCGCGCGCAGCGGCGCAAGCGCGTCGTGCAATTGCGCGAACGCGCGTTCGCGCTCGCCGTCCAGGCGCTGCGCCTCGTCCAGCTCGATCCGCTGGAAACGCAGCACCTGGCCGGGTGCGGACTGGGCCAGCGCGGGCAGGTCCACGGTGGCGATCTGCGCGATCTTGGGATAGCCGCTGGTGGTCTGCCGGTCGGCCATGAGAATGATGGCTTCGCCGCCCGAGGGCACCTGCACCGTGCCAAAGCAGGCGGCCTCGGACAGCATCTGCCGCGGCTGATTCATGGTCAGCGGCCGGCCAAGCAGGCGGTAGCCCATGCGGTCGGACTGCGGACTGATGCGAAATTCGGATTCCAAAAAGGCGCGGCGGCTGGATTGCGAGAATTCGGGCCAGTGCACGCCGGGCAGGAAGCGAATGAACTCACGCTGCTTGTTGCCCAGCGCCGCGGGCAGGTACACGCGCACCTGCCACAGTGCCTTTTGCAAGGCGGTGGTATCGCAGTCCGGCGCCAGCGGGCGGCGCAGCGGAACGACGTCGCCCTTTGCCAGCGCGCGTCCCTGAAAACCGCCGAAACCGCTGCGCAGGTACGTGGTCTCGCTGCCCATGACGGGCGTCAGCGCAAATCCGCCATGCACGGCCAGATACGCGCGCACGCCCGTTGCAGGACGCGCGCCGAAGGCCAGCACGTCGCCGGGCCGCGCGATCAGCGGGCGCAACAGCGGGATGTCCTGGCCGTTCAGTGTGGCGCCCAGGTCGGCGCCGGCCAGCGCAAAGCAGGCCGGCGCGTCAAAGCGCAGCGTGGGGCCGGTCAGCGTGATCTCCAGCGTGGCCGGGTCGCCTTCGTTGCCCGCCAGGGCATTGGCCAGCCGATGGGCGCGTTCGTCCATGGCGCCGGCCGCCGGAATGCCCTGATGCTGGTAGCCTTCGCGCCCGCGGTCCTGGAAGCTGGACAGCATGCCGGGTTTGATCACCGTCACGCTCATGGCCGGCTCCCCCGGATGCGGTCGAATTCGTCGGGCGTAATGGGCACGAACCGCACCGTGTCGCCGGGCTGCAGGAGCGTCGCGGGTTCGCGCGTGGGGTCGAACATGACCAGCGGCGTGGCGCCGATGATGTTCCAGCCGCCCGGCAGCCGGTTCGGGTAGATCACGGTTTGCCGGTTGGCGATGGCCACCGCGCCGGCGGGCACGGCGGTGCGCGGCGACGGGCGGCGGGGAATGTTCAGTTTTTCGTCGTGCACGCCGAGATAGGCGTGGCCGGGCGCAAACCCCAGCATGAACACCATGCTGCGCGGTTCGCTGTGCAACCGGATGACGTCTTCGGGTTTGATGCGGGCCGCGCGCGCGACCTCTTCCAGGTCGGGGCCGTGTTCGCCGCCATAGCAGACGGGGATGTCGACCTCGCGTCCCCCCGCGTCGGCGGTCGGGATGCCCTCGGCAAGCAGGGCCTGGATGTGCTCGGAGAGCGCCGCGTATGTGGGCCCTTCGCCATGTCCGCCCGGCCGGTAGTGCACCGCCACGGCGACGAAGGAGGGCACCACGTCGGTGACGCCCGGCAGCCGCGCGTCGCGCAGCTTGCGGGCCGCCGCCAGACAGGTCCGGCCAATGGCGGCATCGATGCGCTCGCCGAAGGAGACGATCAGGCAGCGGTCACCCTGGGGCAGGATGCGCCAGCGGGTTTCGGCCGGAGAAAGCGAATTGGAATTGACGTTCAACGGCACGAAACCTGTAGTGACGGGTTACTTGGCGAACAAAGAATCCATGTTCTTGAACGCCTTGAATTCAAGCGCATTGCCCGACGGATCCAGGAAGAACATGGTGGCCTGCTCGCCGACCTCGCCCTTGAAACGGATGTAGGGCTCGATGACGAACTCGGTGCCGGCGTCGGTCAGGCGCTTGGCCATGGCTTCCCATTGTTCCATGGAAAGCACGGCGCCGAAATGGCGCACGGGCACATTGTGCGAATCGACCGCGCTGGTTGCCTTGTGGCCGCATTCGCTGGGCGCCAGATGCGCCACGATCTGGTGGCCGTAGAAATTGAAGTCGATCCATTCGGACGAGCTGCGGCCCTCCGGACAGCCCAGCTTTTCGCCATAGAAGGCGCGGGCTTCGGCCAGGTCCCGCACGGGGAAGGCCAGGTGGAACGGCGGCAGGTTGGTTTGAGCGGACATGCAAGGCTCCGGGTCAGGCAAAAGAGGGTTATTCAGTTCAGCGAACGCCGCAATGTGTCGGCGTTATCACCAGGGCATAGTTTAGGTATTGTTTTTTTTATAGCAAAACGATATTTTTCGAGTCTTAGCATCGAAAAAATTGATTGTGCTCAAGGAATTCAAGACCTTCATCGCCGTGGCGCGGGACGGAACCTTTACCGGGGCCGGGGTCCAGCTTGGCCTGACGCAATCCGCGGTCAGCGCCCAGATCCGGCGGCTGGAAGAATACCTGGGCGTCGAGCTGTTCGACCGCGGTCCGCGCGCGGCGGCGCTCAACGCCAACGGCCGGGACATGCTGCCCCAGGCCGAGGAACTGGTCGCCATGGCCGAGCGCATGGCGGCCTCGGCAGGCGCCGCGCACGTCAGCGGGCTGCTCCGCATCGGGGCCATCGCCTCCGTGCAGCAGGATCTTCTCGTCCATGCCGTGGGCGAGTTTCGCGCGGTCTATCCCGATGTGCGCGTGCGCATCGTGCCGGGCGTCTCGCTGTCGCTGCTGGGCCAGGTGGACGCCGGCGAAGTGGACTTGGCCGTGCTGATCCGCCCGCCCTTCGCCCTGCCGCCCGAACTGGGCTGGCAGCCGCTGATGACCGAACCCGTCATGCTGGCCATGCCCGAATCCATGCCGGTCGCCCCGTGGCGGGAGCTGCTGGCGACCCAGCCCTTCATCCGCTACGATCGCGCCTCGTTCGGCGGCCGCGTGGTCGACGTGTTCCTGAAAAAGCACCGCATCACCGTGAACGAGGCCGTGGAGCTCGACGAGATCGAGGCGATCGCGGGGATGGTGCGGCATGGCCTTGGCGTGGCGCTGCTGCCGCGCCTGCGGCGGCTGGACATGACGGGTCTGCGGCTGCTGCCGCTGGGCGAACACGCGTTTCATCGCGAGATCGGCATCATCGGCCGGCTGCCGTTCGACGCGGGCAGCGTGCGCGAGAAGATCGCGCAGTGCCTGCATCGGGCGGCGGCTGAGCCGGATGGGGCGTGACGGGCATGCATTGGGACGGTGTCTGACACCGTTCCAGGCAACTGCGGGGCAATTAAAAAGGCCCCCGAAGGGGCCTTGCTGCATGGCGTTTGCTGCTTTACAGCCGGTCGCAGCGGACCGTGATCGGGTGATCGCGCAAGGCGGTCATGACGATATCGTCGACCTGGCCTTCCACGTCGGTGATCACGTAGCCGATCTGCCCGCGCGTCTGCAGGGTCTGGCTGACGATGTTCAGGCCGTGCTGAGCCATCAGGTTGTCCAGCGTGCCCAGCGCGCCCGGCGCGTTGCGGTGCACGTGCAGGATGCGCGTGCCGCCGGCCTGCTCAAGGAAAGGCAGTTCGGGGAAGTTGACGGCGCCCTTGGTGGTGCCGGCCTGCAGGAAGCGCACGAGTTTTTCGGCCACTTCGCGGCCGATGTTTTCCTGGGACTCTTGCGTGCTGCCGCCGATGTGCGGGGTCAGGATGACGTTGGGCATGCCGATCAGCGGGCTGGCCAGCGGTTCATCGGCGCTCTTGGGCTCGGTGGGGAACACGTCCAGCGCGGCGCCGGCCAGATGACCGGATTTCAGCGCCGCGTGCAGCGCGGCAATATCCACCACGGTGCCGCGCGAAGCGTTGATCAGGATCGCGCCACGGCGCATGCGGCCGATGGTCTCGGCGTTCATGATGTTTTCAGTGGACTTGCCGCCGGGCACGTGCAACGTCACCACGTCGGCCTGCTCCAGCAGTTCGTTCAGCGTGCCGGCGGGCCGGGCGTTGCCCAGCGGCAGCTTGGCTTCCACGTCGTGATAGATGACGCGCATGCCCAGGCTTTCGGCCAGCGTGCTGATCTGCGAGCCGATGTTGCCGTAGCCGACGATGCCCAGCGTCTTGCCGCGGGTCTCAAAAGCGCCCGCGGCGCTTTTATCCCAGTGGCCAAGATGGACGCGGGCATTCTTTTCGGGAATCCGGCGCAGCAGCAGGATGGCCTCGCCCAACACCAGTTCGGCCACCGAGCGCGTGTTCGAGAACGGCGCATTGAAGACCGGAATGCCGCGCTGCATGGCGGTGTCCAGGTCGACCTGATTGGTGCCGATGCAAAAGCATCCCACCACGCGCAGGTCGGGGTTGCCGGACAGCAGGGCGGCATCCAGGTGCGTGCGAGAACGGATCCCCGCCACTTGCACGCCGCGCAGGGCGTCGTGCAATTGCGCCGGCGGCAGGGCCGCGGCATGCGTGACGATATCGGTGTAGCCGGCGGCCTCGAAGACGGCGCGGGCGCTCGGGTGGATGTTCTCGAACAGGACGATTTTTGCCATGACTGCCAAGGGGTGGGTGAGAAACGCTTTTATTTATTGTGGACCATTTTTGCTGCGGTGCAAGGAGTAGCCATTGAAGCGTTGTGGATGAATTGTTTCAGGCCAGCCTTAGCGATAGGCCTGAAAAACCTGGGCGCCGCCACGTTTGTCGACCAGCACCACGTCGTGCGGCGTCTTGCGTCCGCCGTATTCCGGCCCGTCCATGCCGGGCGATCCCAGCGGCATGCCGGGGGCGGCCAGACCCGCGGCGTCGGGCTTTTCCAGCAACAGGCGGCGCACGTCGCTGGCGGGCACGTGGCCTTCGACCGCATAGCCATCGACCATCGCGGTGTGGCAGGAACCGTAGTTGGACATGCCGGCGTTGCGGCGGATGGGCCCGGTGTCCTCGACGTCATGCGTGGTCACGGCAAAGCCGTTGTCGCGCATGTGTTTGACCCAATCCTCGCAGCAGCCGCAGGTGGGCGTCTTCCAGACCTCGACTTTCACGGGCGCCTGCGCGGCGGCAATCGCGGGAATGCTGAGGGCCGCGGCAAGGACGAGGCGGCGCGTAAGACGGGAAACGTTCATGATGCTCCGGGGGATAAAGGGGGTGTTCGGGCGCGGGCCGGTCAGAACCAGAACCGCACGCCCGCGATGACGGCTGCCTGCGATCGGCTTTCACCGGCATCCGAGGCATAGCTCGCCGTCTGGCCGAACTTCCGTTCAAAGGATACGCCAACGTAGGGGGCGAATTCGCGCGTGACCTCGTAACGCAGGCGCAGGGACAGGGATCCCTGCGACAGACCGGAACCGATGCCGCGTTGCGGGTCGTTCTTGCCGTAGACGCTGGCTTGCAGTTCGGGCGTGAATATCAGGCGCTGGGTCAGCAGCAGATCGTACTCGGCCTTCAGCGCCAGGGCGCTGCGGCCTGACGGGCCTGCATAGGCGGTGGCCGTCAGTTCGATGTTGTAGGGCAGCAAGCCCTCGACGCCGACCGCGGCCCAGTTGCGCTTGGGGCCTGCGCCAATGTCCCGGCGCGCACCCAGTTGCAGATCCCAGAAGGGCGAGATGGCGTGGCTCCAGAAGGCCTCGACCTTGCCGTCCGACCCGCCGCCGCTTTCGCGCTCGCCCTCGCTCTTGACGAGCAGGCGGTCCGTGGCGGTGCCGAACCAGAAGCGGCCATCCCATTCGAGCGCGTTCTGCCCGTTGCGATTGCGCGATGCGCCGAATTTGTCGAACAGTACCTGCCACGTGGGCGCGTTGTCCATCATGTGCGGATGGATGCCGTAGCTGTCGTAGCCGCGCGGGCCTTCGCCATCGCTTGCGGGCAGGCTGCCGACGGGCGGGGCGTCTGCGGCGGGCGCGTCATGGTTCGCCTCTGCGTGGTCCATTCCCTGGTGGCTTTCCGGGCTTTCCGGTGACGGCGCCTGGCCGTGGTTCATCGAGCCGTGGTCCATCCCGGTCATGCCGGCATGATCCATTTGCGACGCTTGCGCCGCGGCCAAGGGGGGCGCCAGCGCGAGGGCGATGGCGCAAAGGGCCGGCGCGTGTTTCTGGAAACTGATCGGCTTCATCGTTTACTCCACCACGACCGCCCTGAACATGCCGGCCTCCATGTGATACAGCAGATGGCAGTGGTAGGCCCAGTTCCCACGCGTGTCGGCGCTGACGCGATAGCTGATGCGCTGCGCCGGGTTCAACGAGATCGTGTGCTTGCGGACCTGGAACGCGCCGTCCGGGGATTCCAGGTCGCTCCACAGGCCGTGCAGATGGATGGGATGCGTCATCATCGTGTCGTTGACCAGCACAAAGCGCACGCGCTCGCCGTGGCGCAGCACGATGGGCCGCGCGTCCGAGAACTTCACGCCGTTGAACGACCACATGTAGCGCTCCATGTTGCCCGTCAGGTGCAGCTCGATCTCGCGCGAGGGCGCGCGGTTGTCGTCGGGCTCCCGCACCGACCGCAAGTCCGCATACGTCAGCACGCGGCGGCCGTTGCCGCGCAGTCCGGGGCCGGGATCGTCCAGGCGCGTCGACACCACGTCAGGCAGCATGGAATTGCCCACGCCGCGCTCGGCGGGATAGGGGTGCCTGACCTCGACCATGCCGCCCTGGTCCGCGCCCGCGCCGTGCCCGGCGTGTCCGGCCGGCATCGGCTGCGACCCGCTCATGTCGTGGGCCATGCCCATGTCCATCATGCCCAGCACCTGCACACGGTCCATCTCGGGCACGCTTGCCTGCATGCCGGCGCGGGGCGCCAGCGTGGCGCGCGCATAGCCCGATCTATCCATGGCTTGCGAGAAGATCGTGTAGGCGCGGTCCTGTGAAGGTTCCACGATCACGTCATAGGTTTCAGCGACGCCGATGCGAAATTCCTCGATATCGACTGGGCGGACATCCTGGCCGTCGGCGGCCACGACGGTCATCGTCAGGCCCGGGATCCGGACGTCGAAGTACGTCATGGCCGAGCCGTTGATGAACCGCAGCCGCACCCGCTCTCCCGGCTTGAAAAGGCCCGTCCAGTTGGCCGCGGGCGTGGCGCCGTTGGTGAGGTAGGTGTAGGTTGCGCCGGACACGTCGGCCAGATCCGTCGGATTCATGCGCATGCGTTCCCACATCAGCCGGTCGGCAAGCGCCGCGCGCCATCCCTTGTCCCCGGCGTTGTCTGCCAGGCTTTGCATGCTGGGCTGGATGCGGTTGTAGTAATCCGGCATCACCTTCAGCTTGTCGAACACGCGCATCGGGTCTTCGTCCGTCCAGTCCGACAGCAGCACCGTGTAGTCGCGGTCGGAGGCGATGGGATCGCGGTGGCGCGGGTCGATGACGATGGCGCCGTACAGGCCCGTCTGTTCCTGGAATCCCGAGTGGCTGTGATACCAGTAGGTGCCGCTTTGGCGCACGTCGAAACGGTACGTGAACGTCTGGCCGGGGTCGATGCCGGCAAAGCTCAGGCCGGGCACGCCATCCATGCCGGTGGGCAGCAGGATGCCGTGCCAATGGATGGAGGTCTGCTCGCGCAGCCGGTTGGTGACGTGCAGCGTCACCGTATCGCCCTCGCGCCAGCGCAGCAGCGGCGCGGGCAGGCGGCCGTTGACTGTGGTGGCCACGCGCGTGGCGCCCGTGAAGTTGACGGGCGTCTCGCCGATCTCCAGGTGAAACTCGGTGCCGCGCAGTTCGGCGGCCGCTGCTGCGCCGGACTGGGCCGATGCCTGGCGCCAGCCGCCCAGCGCGGCGAGCGCGCCGCCGGCGGCCAGGCCCTGCACGAAGCGGCGGCGGGTCGTGAGCGTGTGCGTAGTCATGTCACAGCACCGAGACGGCGCCCTTCATGCCGGCGCCGTAATGGCCTGGCTCCAGGCAGCCGAAGGACACCGTGCCGGCGTTGCCGAAGCGCCAGACGATCTGGCCGCTTTTGCCCGCGTCCAGCGACACCGCGTTGGGTTCATCGTGACGCATGCCGGGGTCCTTCATCATCATGGCGTAATGCGCCTTCAGGTCGGCGTCGGTGCCCAGCACGAGTTCGTGCCGGATCTTCCCGGAATTGCGCACGTTCAGCCGCACGGTTTCGCCGGCCTTGACATCGATGCTGGCGGGCGTGAAGCGCATGGCGTCGGTCATGTCGACGTCAATGGTGCGCGTGACGCGGGCGGGGTCGCCCGGCGCGCCGATGGGCGCGGCCGCCGCGGACGGCGCGTGGCCGCCGTGCGCATGGTCGCCTGCGGCGAACGCGGCGGCGGACATCATCAGTGCCAATGCGGCGGCGCAAGTGCGTAACTGGGTGCCTTTCACGGGAATCCTTGCAATGGGAATGGGCGTGATGACACTGTAGGAAGACCGGGGTGACCCGATCCTGTCGCGCAGATTACGTTTTTGTAATGTTCGCGGCCGGCGCCGGGTTGTTGAAGGTGATGCCGACCACGGTGCCGGCGGCGCCGGACGCCGCATCCACGTCGCCGCCGTGCATGCGGGCAATGGCGCGGACGATGGCCAGGCCCAGGCCGTGACCTTCGCTGCGTGGCGCGCGCGTCTGGCCGGAGCGGAAAAAGCGGTCGAAGATCCGGGGCAGGTCCGCGGGCGGGATAGGCGTGCCGGGGTTGTGGACCGTGACCCGCGCCCCGCGCGCGGTGGGGGTGCACGTCAGCACGATCTCGCCGCCCGGGGGCGTCGCCTTGATGGCGTTGGAGATCAGGTTGGCCAGCGCGCGGCGCGCCAGCCCCCGGTTGGCGGCCACAGTGGCGTCGCCCACGCAGCGCAGGCGCACGGCGTGTTCTTCCAGCGTGGCCTCGTAGTATTCGGCGACGCGCCGGGCTTCGGCGGCCAGCGACACCGGCGCCAGGTCGGCAGCGCGCTCGCCGCGGTCGGCCCGCGCCAGGAACAGCATGTCGTTGACCAGCGTCTTCAGGTCTTCCAGTTCTTCCAGGTTGGATTCCAGCGCATCTCGCAGCTCGGCCGCATCGCGCGGCGACGACAGCATGACCTGCGTGCCATTGATGAGGGTCGCCAGCGGCGTGCGCAGTTCGTGCGCCACATCGGCGTTAAAGCCCTCCATCTGCTGATAGGCGGCCTGCAGCCGGTCCAGTGTGCGGTTGAAGGACCGCACCAGTTCATGCAGCTCGCGGTCGGTGTCTTGCAGCGGCAGGCGGCGCGCCAGGTTGTCGGGCTGGATGGCCGCGGCCTGCCCGGACAGCCGCCGCGCGGGCGCCATGCTGCGCCGCACGGCCCACGCGGCCAGGACGACCGTCGCGCCCACCCACAACGCGCAGATCAGCGCCAGCGCCGTGCCGTAGGCATAGAGGAATTGCGCGCTGGTGCGCGTGCTGACCGCCACGGTCAGCTGCGCGCCGGGCAGGATGCGATCGTTCATGGCAACGCGCAGGCCCCGCATGCGCCCGCCATCCGGCGTCTGCAAGAGAACCTGCCGGCCATCCGTGGTTTCCAGCGTTTCGGGCGCGGCGCCGCCATAGACGGCCTGGCCCTGCGCGTCCACGATCCAGATGCCAAGCTGCCCCTGGCCCGCGCGCATCTGATCGAAGGTGGCCGCCAGGTCGTGCAGGCCGCTCGCGCTGTTCTGCATGTCGATCAAGTGGTCGATGAGCTCGAGCTTGCCGCTGACTTCGGTGATCTCCTGGCGCTCGACTTCGCGCTTGAGCGCCCAGAAAAGGGTGGCGCCCGCCACGCTGGAAACAAACAGCGCGATGGCGCCCAGCAGCAGCGTCAGCCGCGCCTGCATGGAGCGCACGCGGGGGCGGCTCATCCGGCGTGGCCGTCAGCGGGGCGGCCCCCCGCGGGGCGGCCATCCGCGGGGCGGCCATCCGCCGGGCGCGATTCCAGCACGTATCCCATGCCGCGCACGGTGTGCAGCAGTTTCGTGGCGTAGGGGTCGTCCAGCTTGCCGCGCAGGCGCCGCACCGCGACGTCGATGACGTTGGTGTCGCTGTCGAAGTTCATGTCCCAGACCTGTTCGGCCAGGGTGGTGCGCGACAGCACCTGCCCCTGGCGGCGCAGCAGAAGCGCCAGCAGGCTGAATTCCTTGGCGGTCAGGTCCAGCCGCTGGCCGCCGCGCTGGGCGCGCCGGCGCGCCAGATCCATCTCCAGGTCCGCCAGGCGCAGCAGCGTGGGCTCCTGCGAGCGGCCGCGGCGCAGCAGCGCGTGCACCCGCGCCAAGAGTTCCGAGAACGCGAAGGGTTTGACCAGGTAGTCGTCGGCGCCGCCTTCCAGGCCGCGGACCCGGTCTTCCACCGCGTCTCGGGCCGTCAGCATCAGGATGGGAGTGTCTTTTTGCGCGCGCACCGAGGCCAGGATCTCGAAGCCATCCACGCCGGGCAGCATCACGTCCAGCACGATGAGGTCGTACGCGCCTTCAAGCGCGAGGTGGCGGCCGTCCACGCCGTCGCGCGCCACGTCCACGACGTGGCTTTGCTCCGACAGCCCCTTCTTCAGGTAGTCGGCCAGTTTGGGTTCGTCTTCGATGACCAGGATGCGCATGGCCAAAAATTTACCACCCGCGCGCCGCCGTCAGGCGGGCAGGCGGGCGGAATCACGCCGTTTCGGCGATGGCGATGCGGTCGGCGGGAAAGCGCAGCGAGAAGACGCTGCCCTTGCCGGGTTCGCTGGTGATGAGCAGTTCGGCGTCGTGCCGCATGGCGATGTGCTTGGTGATCGCCAGCCCCAGCCCGGTGCCGCCGACGGCGCGCGAGCGGCCCCGGTCCACGCGGTAAAAACGTTCGGTCAGGCGCGGCAGGTGGCGCGCCGGGATGCCGATGCCGGTGTCCTGCACGCTGTAGCATGCGCCGCCTTCGGGGTCGCGTTCCCAGCGGACGGTGATGGTGCCGCCGTCCGGCGTGTAGCGCACGGCGTTGGTCAGCAGGTTGGAAAGCGCCGACGTCAGTTCGTTTTCGGCGCCCAGCACGTCCAGGGTTTCGTCGATGTGCCAGACCAGTTGATGACGGCCGCCCGACAAGGCCTCGATCTGCTGGCGCGCCTTTTGCAGCAGCGCGCCCATGTTGACGGCGCGCGGATCGCTGCCCGGCGACGATTCCAATGTGGACAGCGTCAGCAGGTCTTCCACGATGGCCTGCATGCGGTGGGCCTGCTCGTACATCATGTCGATGTATTGTTCGCGCTGCTCTTTGGGCAGCGCCTCGTCGGGCATGTCGCGCAGCGTTTCCAGAAAGCCCGCCAGCACCGTCAGCGGCGTGCGCAATTCGTGCGACACGTTGGCGACGAAGTCGCGGCGCGTGGTTTCCAGGCGTTCGATCTGGGTCACGTCGCGGGTGATGAGCAGGCGCTGGTTGCTCGCGTATGCAGTGAGCTGCATCATCATCAGCCGTTCCTGGCCTTGCTGACCCAGCCGCACCAGAATGGGCTCGGGCCAGGACGGGCGATGCGCGTATTCCACAAATTCCGGGGCCCGCAGCAGGTTCAGCAGATTGTGGCCGCGGTCGGCCGGCAGGCGCAGGCCCAGATGCTGGCGCGCCATGCGGTTGCACCAGTCGATCTGGAAATCCTCGTTCAGCGTGACGGCGCCGTCGGGCAGGGCCTGGGCAGCCGCCAGCATCCCTTGCATGGTGTCGCGGGTTTCAGCCAGCTCGCGCGCGCGGGCGCGGGTGTAACGATAGAGCGGGGCAAGAATGTCATCCCACGGGCCCACGGAGGCCGGCGGGGCGGAATCCGGGTGATTGGCCCATTTGGACACCAGCGACAGGCGCCAGCTGCGCCAGAGCAGCATGGCACACAGTGCTACCGAAAACACGATCCAGCCCGCGGGGTCTCCAATGAGCCATTGCGCCAACAAGGCAAATGCCGCCCACAGGACGACCAGAATAAGGG
The DNA here is from genome assembly GCF_041879325.1 of Achromobacter sp. JD417. Lineage (NCBI taxonomy): Bacteria > Pseudomonadati > Pseudomonadota > Betaproteobacteria > Burkholderiales > Alcaligenaceae > Achromobacter > Achromobacter sp. JD417. Next base: position 532,329 of record NZ_CP087159.1, read on the forward strand.
TGCGCAGCCAGATCATCGTGCGCACGTTTTACCGCGTCGGGAGCTGTGCCGTAAACCGATAGCCGCTGCCGCGGACCGTTTCGACGTGCGCGTCATGGCCGCTGGGTTCCAGGGCCTTGCGCAGGCGGCGGATGTGCACGTCGACCGTGCGCTCTTCGACAAAGACGTGGTCGCCCCACACCTGATCCAGGAGCTGCGAGCGGGAGAACACGCGCTCGGGGTGCGTCATGAAGAAGTGGAGCAGGCGGAATTCGGTGGGGCCGATCTGCAGGGATTGGCTGTTGCCCGACAGGCGATGCGTCACCGGATCCAGCTTCAGGCCGCCGACGTCGATGACGTCGTCCGTGAGCTGGGGGGCGCGGCGGCGCAGCACGGCCTTGATGCGGGCCATCAGCTCCTTGGGCGAGAAGGGCTTGGTGATGTAGTCGTCGGCGCCGGCTTCCAGGCCGTCGACCTTGTCCTGCTCGGAGCCCTTGGCGGTCAGCATGATGACCGGGACGGCGCGGGTGCGCTCGTCGTTGCGCAGCTTGCGGGCCATGGCCAGGCCAGAGGTGCCGGGCAGCATCCAGTCCAGCAGGATCAGGTCGGGAAGCTCGGCACGGATCAGCGTCTGGGCCTGGTCGGCGTCGAAGGCGCGCAGCACCTTGTGGCCGGCGAAGGACAGGTTGACGGCGATCAATTCCTGGATGGCGGGTTCGTCTTCGACGACGAGGATGGTGCTGGACATATCGAATTGGGCACACTTCGGAGCGCCGGCGCGGCGCGAACATTGCGATAGTATGGCCGCAATATTTCAGGTATGTGACCGCAGCGCGCCATCTGGCGGGCTCGTCCGCCGCAGGCGCGCGCCCGATAGGCTACCATTGAACGATATATCGGGAATACACCATGCAAAACCCCTCCGAATCGCAACAATCCGCCGGCGCCGGCTCGACCTCCACGCACTTCGGCTTCCAATCGGTCCCCGAAAGCGAAAAGGCCCGCAAGGTTGCCGAAGTGTTCCATTCGGTCGCCCAGCGCTACGACGTCATGAACGATTTCATGTCGGCGGGCCTGCACCGCGTCTGGAAGGCGTTCACGATTGGCCGCGCGGCCATCCGCCCCGGCATGAAGGTGCTGGACATTGCCGGCGGCACGGGCGACCTGGCGCGCGCGTTCGCCAAGCGCGCCGGCCCCACGGGCGAGGTCTGGCTGACCGACATCAATGATTCCATGCTGCGCGTGGGCCGCGACCGGCTGACCGACGCCGGCCTGCTGGTGCCCGCCGCCGTGTGCGACGCCGAGCGCCTGCCGTTCCCCACCGGTTATTTCGACCGCGTCAGCGTGGCCTTCGGCCTGCGCAACATGACCCACAAGGACCGCGCGCTGGCCGAAATGACCCGCGTGCTCAAGCCGGGCGGCAAGCTGCTCGTCCTGGAGTTCTCGCGCATCGCCAAGCCCCTGTCCCCGGCCTACGACTGGTATTCCTTCAACGTGCTGCCGTGGCTGGGCAAGAAGATCGCCAAGGACGAGGCCAGCTATCGTTACCTGGCCGAATCGATCCGCATGCACCCGGACCAGGAAACCCTGGCCGACATGCTGCGCACCGCCGGCCTGGAGCGGGTGCAGTACTTCAACCTGACGGCGGGCATCGCCGCGTTGCACGAAGGCGTGCGCCTGGGCTGACGCCCGGCGACCACGGCGGATTTCGCCACCCCGCGGGGAACTTGTGGGGCGGCGGCTTGTCCGTTATTCTTACGCCATTCAGATTACTGTAAGAAAAGTCGCGCAGATGGCCCCGCGCATTGCGGGGCCCTCCCGTTGCTCGGGGCAGCGGGGGCGCGAGTACGAGGGAGCAAACTCATGTCTAAATTCAGTCTTTCGCGCTTTGTCGCCGCGGCGCTCATCGCCGTTTCGGGCGCGGCGCTGGTGACGGCGTCGTTTGACGCCGAAGCTCGCCGCGCAGGCGGCGGCTCCAGTGTCGGCCGCCAGTCCTCCAATGTCACGACGCAGCGCCAGGCCACCACGCCGCCGGCTGCCACCAACAACACCGCGGGCGCCACCGCCGCACCGGCAGCTGCCGGTGCTGCCACGGCCGGCGCGGCAGGCGCCGCCGCCAAGAGCGGCGCCTCGCGTTGGCTGGGTCCCATCGCCGGCATCGCCGCCGGCCTTGGTATCGCGGCGCTGCTCTCCAGCATGGGCCTGTCCGGCGCGTTCCTGGAGTTCCTGTCGTCCGCGCTGCTGATCGCCGCCGTGGTCTTCGCCGTCATGTTCATCATCCGCCGCCTGCGCGGCGCCGGTCCGCGCACTGCCACGCAGGGTGCGTTCGGCGGGGCCAACAACGCCTCGGGCCAGCAACAGCAGCCCATGTGGCGTGAATCGCTGAAGCCGGGCGCCGCCGCGCCTGCCGCCGCTGCCGCTCCGGTGGCCGCCGCGCCGGTCGAGCCGCCGGCTGTCCTGCCCAAGGCGGGCGACGACAACAACTGGTTCGTGCCGGGCGATTTCGACACGCCGAACTTCCTGAAGCAAGCCAAGGAACAGTTCGTCCGCATCCAGGCGGTCTGGGACAGCGGCAGCACCGACGGTCTGCGCGAATTCCTGACCGACGACCTGATCACCGAGCTCAAGCCGCAGCTGGCCGAACGCGGCGCGGCGCCCAACAAGACCGAAGTGGTCCTGCTGAATGCCGAGATGCTGGGCATCGAGACCGTCTCCGACGGCCACCTGGCCAGCGTGCGCTTCTCGGGCATGCTGCGCGAGGCGCCGGGCACCGAAGCGTTCCGCTTCGAGGAAGTCTGGAACCTGTTCAAGCCGGCCAATGGCGGCTGGTTGCTGGCCGGCATCCAGCAGATCCCGGTGGAACACGCCAGCTAAACCTGGCGGTCCGGCTCGCAACCGGCCATCTGCCGCGGGCGCCGCAAGGCGTCCGCCCGAACCGGCCCCCAAAGGGCCGGTTTTTCAATGTGCCTTCGCAAAACAGGCTCCCATCTAACCCGTTACACTCCCGATTTACCCATCAACTTCGGCAAGCCCTCTCAGGGTTCTTGCAACCGCCATGCTGCCTTTTTCGTTCCTGCCCACACCGAAGCGTCTGGCCATCAGCGCCCTCAATGCCTTGCTGCGGCGCGAGGACTGGGCGCGCGAACGCCTGGCTCGGCATGCCGGCAAGACCGTCCGGTTTGCCATGGGCGGCTTCACGCTGGGCCTGTCCATCGATAGCGAAGGGCTGGCCGATCAGGCTGATCCGGCCGTGGTGCCCGACGTGACGCTGACGGTGTCGCCCGAGAAGCTGCCGCTGCCGCGCCTGGGCGCCGGGCACGAGAAGCCGGATTTTGCCGAGGCCACGCATATTTCAGGCGACGCGGCGCTGGCTCAGGTGGTTGCCGATTTGTCCAAGCAGTTGCGCTGGGACCCGGAGGACGCGTTGGCCCGCGTGGTGGGCGACATCGCCGCGCTGCGCATCGTGGGCGGCGCGCGCGCCGTGTCGGATGGCGCGCGCACGGCGGGCAAGCGCCTGGCCGAAAACGTATCCGAATACCTGTCCGAGGAAAGCGGTGTGCTGGCGGGCCGTCCGGCCCTTGAGCAATGGCGCCTGGACCTGGCCGACCTGAACACCCGCGCCGACGCGCTGGCGCGTTCCGCGGCTGCGCTGCAAACCCGCCTGGCCACGGCCGGCGCAAAGCGGGGCGCTTGATCCATGTTCCCCTTGCTGCGCCTGTTTCGCATCATCGTCGTCTCGCTGCGCTACGGCCTGGATGAGCTGGTGCTGTCCAGCCTGAATCATCCGCTGGCCACCTGCCTGCTGCGCGTCATGCGCCTGGGCACGCGCCCGCGTTCGCCGCGCGGGCAACGGCTGCGACTTGCCCTGGAATCGCTGGGCCCGATCTTCGTGAAGTTCGGGCAGGTGCTGTCCACCCGCCGAGATCTGATCCCCGCCGACATCGCCAACGAACTGGCGCTGCTGCAGGACCGCGTGCCGCCGTTCCCGTCGGCGCAGGCAGCGGCCTGCATCGAGGCGGCGCTGGGCGCGCCGCCCGAAAAGCTGTTCGCGCAGTTCGATGTGGACCCGGTGGCGTCGGCGTCGATTGCGCAGGTGCACTTCGCGGTGCTGCACGACGGCCGTGAAGTCGCCGTGAAGGTGCTGCGTCCGGGCATGCTCAGCATCATCGAAAAAGACATGTCGCTGCTGAAGGTGGTGGCGCGCATCATCGAGCGCCTGGGCCCGGACGGCCGCCGCCTGAAGCCGCGCGAGGTCGTGGCCGAATTCGACAAGTACCTGCACGACGAGCTGGACCTGGTGCGCGAGGCGTCCAATTGCAGCCAGCTGCGCCGCAACTTCGGTCCGGAATCGGGGCGTGGCGACATGCTGATCGTGCCCGAGGTGATCTGGGAATACACGGCTTCCACCGTGTTCACGATGCAGCGCATGTACGGCATGCCGGTGGGCCAGGTCGAGCGCATGCGCGAGGCCGGCATCGACATTCCGACGCTGGCGCGCACGGGCGTCGAGATCTTCTTCACGCAGGTCTTTACCGACGGCTTTTTCCACGCCGACATGCACCCGGGCAACATCTACGTGTCAGACCGCCCGGACACGCTGGGCAGCTACATCGCGCTGGACTTCGGCATCGTGGGCTCGCTGTCCGAGTTCGACAAGAATTACCTGGCGCAGAATTTCCTGGCGTTCTTTCACCGCGACTACCGCCGCGTGGCGCAACTGCATATCGAGTCGGGCTGGGTGCCGCCGGATACGCGCGAGGAAGAACTGGAAGGCGCGGTGCGTGCCGTCTGCGAACCCTATTTTGACCGGCCGTTGTCGGAGATCTCGCTGGGGCAGGTGCTGCTGCGGCTCTTCCAGACCTCGCGCCGTTTCAACGTCGAGATCCAGCCGCAGCTGGTCCTGTTGCAGAAGACCCTGCTGAACGTTGAGGGACTGGGGCGTCAGCTCGACCCCAACCTCGATCTCTGGAAGACCGCCAAGCCCTATCTGGAACGCTGGATGCGCCAGCGTGTCGGATTCAAGGGCCTGCGGCAAAGCCTGGAAAAAGAGGCAGCGCAGTGGTCGCAGATGCTGCCCGCCCTGCCCAGGCTGGTCCATGACCATCTGAGCCGCCCCAATGTCTCGCCGGCGATGCTGGCCGAGATGATGCAGCTACGTCGCGCACAAGAGCAGAACAACCGGCTGGTTGCAGCGCTGGTTGGCGTGCTGGCGCTGGCGGTGGGGGTCGCGATATGGGCGCTGACCCGATAGGCGGCGCGATGATCTAGACCTTACTGTCATGTTTCATTCATGAAACGGTCATCATAGCTTCGCGGGAGACGGCGAAAAATAGCGCTGCGAGAGGTGGCATGCAGCGCCGACGCCTATAAGAACGCGCGCGCCATTCATCAATTTTCATAGCCCCACTAGCGGGACGAATACAAGGGCAGAACATGCTTTATCCTGAACTCTTCAAGACCATGGAAGCCGTGCGCTGGAACATGGCGCACGATATTCCCTGGGGCGATTTCGACCGCAGCAAGCTCTCGGACGAGCAGGCCCACACGATCAAGATGAACGCCATCACGGAGTGGGCGGCGTTGCCGGCCACCGAGATGTTCCTGCGCGACAACCGCGGCGACAGTGATTTCTGCGCGTTCATGTCGGTCTGGTTCTTTGAAGAACAAAAGCATTCCCTGGTGCTGATCGAGTATCTGCGCCGCTTCCGGCCGGATCTGGTGCCCACCGAAGAAGAGCTGCACAACGTGCGCTTTGAATTCGATCAGGCTCCGGAACTCGAAACGCTGATGCTGCATTTCTGCGGCGAGATCCGCCTGAACCACTGGTACCGCCGCGCGGCCGACTGGCACACGGAGCCTGTCATCAAGGCGATCTACAAGACGGTGGCGCAGGACGAGGCCCGTCACGCGGGCGCCTACCTGCAATACATGCGCCGTGCGCTGCACGACCGCGGGCAGGAAACGAGCGAGCAAGCCCGTCTGGCGTTCTCGAAGATCGGGGTGCTGATGGCTTCGGCGGGACGCACGCAGCAGGCGTTGCATCCGACGAATCTGCACGTGAACAAGGATCTGTTCCCGAACGACACGGTGCAGTCGCGCCTGCCGGAGCCGGGCTGGCTGGAACACTGGCTGGACACGCAGATCCGCTTTGACGGCGTGTGGGAGCAGAAGGTGGCCAGCCGCATCCTGCACATCCTGTCCAAGCTGATGGATCGCAGCTTCGAGACGGTGAAGGATCTGAACCGCTACCGCAAGGAAATGACGGCGCTGATCGTTCCGAAGGACAAAGAGATTATCCTGGCGGGCAGCTGATCCCTCCTATAATCGCCGCATGCCTGCCGCCCGTTTCGAATCCAAGGTCCTGTCCCGCGACGAACTCGTCGCCGCCGTCGCCGCTGGCCGCTTTCCGCGGCCGCTGGTGTTCACCAACGGGGTGTTCGACATCCTGCATCGGGGGCACGCGACGTATCTGGACCAGGCGGCGCAGCTGGGCGCGACGCTGATTGTCGCCGTGAATACCGATGAATCGGTGCGGCGGCTTGGCAAGGGGGCGGAGCGCCCGCTCAATCGCATGGAAGATCGGGCGGCGTTGCTGGCGGCGTTGGGGTTTGTGTCGGCGGTGACGTCGTTTTCCGAGGATACGCCTGAGGCGTTGATCGGGGAGCTGAGGCCGGATCTGATCGTCAAGGGTGGCGATTACGACATGGAGACGTTGCCGGAGACGGCGTTGGTGAAGACTTGGGGGGGGAGTGCGGTTGCGATTCCCTTTGAGTTCCAGCGGTCTACGACGGCGTTGGTGAAGAAGATTCAGGGCGGTTGAATGCTTTGAATTGAGGTGCTGGATGAATGTGAGGCGGCCTGGGTGGCCGCCTTTTCTTTTGTGCCTTGGGCTTGGTAGGTTGGTGCTGCGGGGCTTCGTAGACCGGTGATGCCGGGCTTTGTGGGTCGATGCTGCGGGGCTTTTTAGGTCGGTGATGCCGATCTTCGTAGGTGGTGCTGCAGATCTTCGTAGGTCGCCCGGCGCCGCGGTCACCGTGGGCACGATCGCCCACGATTGCGGTCCGGAGCCTTCGCTCCGGACTGCCCCTTCGTCATCTTCGTCCAGGCCTTCGGCCTTCCCTTCAGATTCCCTCGGGCGCATCGACGGCGCTCGCACCCACGGTGACCGCGACGCCGTGCTGCCAGGGTCTTTGGTTTGCGCGCTACAAGACCTGTGGACAGGGAAGGGGAATTGCGGGGCCGCCGAATTGCTGCCGCCCGGGCGGCGGCAATCGGCATCGGGGTGGTGGGGCGTCGTGGCGGTGTGCGCTCGCGCGCTGACGGAGGGGGTGGTGATTAGGTGTCTGACACCCGCGGAGAGGATCTTGGGTTGGAGACAGTGCTTCAGGGGTGTCAGACACCGGTGGCGCCATCGGGTGGCGCGAGTTAGCTCAGTCAGACGCCTGTGGCGCGACCTTGGGGCCACACCGGGGCTCGGGTGTCACCCGTTGTTGCTTGCTCGCTCAGCGCGGCGTGCGTAGCAGGCGGTTGATGGCTTCCAGGTCTGATTCCGCCAGGATGCCGCTGGTGGCCTTCAGGCGCAGGCCGGAGAGCACCGTGCTGTAGCGGGCGAGGGCCAGGTCGCGTTGGGTGGCGTAGAGCTGTTGCTGGGCGTTCAGGACGTCCAGGTTGATGCGGACGCCGACCTCGTAGCCGGTGCGGTTGGCTTCGACGGCGGCGCGGCTGGATTTTTCGCCGGCTTCCAGGGCCTGGATGCGGGCCAGGCCGCTGGTGACGCCGGTGTAGTACTGGCGGGTGGCTTGGACGGCCTGGCGGCGGGCGGTTTCGTAGTCGTAGCGGGCTTTTTGTTCCAGTTCGACCTTTTCCGTGACTTGCGAGGACACGCCGCCGCCGGAATACAGGGGAATGGACAGGACCACGCCGATGGTGTTGTCGATGGGCTTGCCGGGGGCGGCGTTGCGCATGACGGCGTCGCTGGCGCTGCCGCTGGTGGCGCGCAGGTTCAGGGTGGGGTAGTGGCCGCTCTTGGCGATCTGGATTTCGCGGCCGGCGATGCGGGTAAGGAGTTGCGCGCGCAGGACTTCGAGGCTGGAGGTTTCGGCCTGGTTGCTCCAGTCGGCGATGCGGGCGGGCTGGGGGGCGGGCAGTTGCACGCCGTAGGGCAGTTCGGACAGGGCGCCGGGTTGCGTGCCGATGATCTTGGCCAGTTCGTCGCGGCGCACTTCCAGGTCGTTCTGCAGGCGCAGCTCCTGGGCGACGACGAGGTCGTAGCGCGATTGCGCTTCGTACGTGTCGGTGATGGTGGCGTTGCCGAGTTCGAAGTTGCGCTTGGCCGATTCCAGTTGGCCGGCGACGGCGGCCTTTTCGGCTTCGGTGGCGGTCAGGGTGTCCTGGGCGTACAGGACGTTGAAGTAGGCGTCGGCAACGCGTAGCAGCAGGTCCTGGTAGGCCTGCTGCAGCTGGACTTCGACGTCGGCGACGATGAGCTTGGACTGTTCGAAGTTCTGCCAGCGGCCCCAGTCAAAGAGGGGCTGGGTGAGCGCCAGGTCCCAGACGCCGCGACCGCCGCTGTAAGCGTAGGACAGGCCACGGGTGCTGCGGGTTTCCTGGTAGGCGCCGCCGGCTTCGGCGGTGATCAGGGGCAGCAGCAGGGCGCGGGCCTGGGGTTCTTTTTCGAGGCCGGCGCGGTAGTTGGCGCGGGCTGCGGCATAGGTGGGGTCGTTGCCCAGCGCGGCCTGCCAGACCTGGACCAGGTTCTGGGCGGACGCAGTCAGCGGGCCGGCACTTGCGGCGCAGGTGAAAACCAGTAAAGCCGTCAGTGATCGGACGCGCATGATTTTTCAACGATACGCCGGGCCGCCGGGCGCGACGCCGGCCCCAAGGGGGCCGGGCGGCAGGCGGCAGGTTTGCGGAGTTAGAACTTGAACTGCGACACCGTGACGCCGCGCAACGGCTTGATGACCGTTTCGAAGAGTTTGACGGTTTCGAAGCTGGCGGCGGTGGTGCGGGTGATGCGACAGGCAGTCATGATGGGCGCCTGGCCCACGACCACGACAAGGCGGCCGCCCACGCGCAGCTGGTACTTCAGCGCGTCCGGCACGACCGGCACGGAACCGGTGACCAGGATGGCGTCGTATTCGGTGGAGCCCCAGCCATTGCGGGCGTCGCCGGTTTCGACCTTGACGTTGGTGACGTTGTTCATCTGCAGGTTCTGCTGCGCGAAGGTCACCAGGCGGCTGTCGATTTCGACGGAGGTGACTTGTTGCGCCAGGTAGCCCAAGAGGGCGGCCTGGTAGCCGGAGCCGGTGCCGATTTCCAGCACGCAGTCGGACTTGGTCAGCAGCAGTTCTTGGGCGAGGCGTGCTTCGACCTTGGGGGCGAGCATGTTCTCGCGGGTGTTGACCGCGTTGATCTCGAGCGGCAGCTCCAGGTCGGAAAACGCCAGGCCGCGCAGGGCCGGCGGAACGAATTGTTCGCGGCGCACATCGAACAGCGCTTGCAGCACGTTGGCGTCCAGGACGTCCCACGGGCGGATCTGCTGTTCCACCATGTTGAAGCGGGCTTGTTCTACGTCGGGCAGGGTCGAAGCGTTCATGACGGTCAGAAAAAACAGAGGAATCAACGGGCCATTGTACCGATTCGTAGCGTCCTGTGACGGCGTGCCCGGGCGGCAGATGTTTCAGGCGCGGCCCGGACCCCGGAAAAGCAGACGGCGCCCTGCGGGGCGCCGTCTTTGCGCGGGGCAGTCGTGCCTACCACCAGCCGTGGAAGTGGTGGACCGGACCGTGGCCTGAGCCGACCGTCAGGCGCTCGGCGTGGCGGATGGCCTCAGTCAGATAAGCCTTTGCGCGCTTGGCCGACTCTGGTACGTCCCCGATTTGGGGCAGCAGCGCCGCCAGCGCGGCCGACAGCGTGCAGCCGGTGCCGTGGGTGTTGGCGGTGTCGATGCGATGGCCGGGCAGTTCGATCATGCGGTCGCCGTCGTGCAGCAGGTCGATGGTTTCGCTGCCGGGCAGGTGGCCGCCCTTGACCAGCACCCAGCGCTCGCCCGAATGCGCCAGCTTGTTGCGCAGGCGCTCGGCCACGCGCCGCATTTCCTTGACGGTCTCGACGGGGCGCTCTTCGAGCAGCACGCCGGCCTCGGGCAGGTTGGGCGTGAGCAGGGTGGTCAGGGGGAGCATGGCTTCGCGCATGGCGCCGACGGCATCGTTCTCCAGCAGCAGGTCGCCGCTTTTGGCGACCATGACCGGATCCAGCACGATGTGCGCCGGCGTCCATTTGGCGAGCTTTTCCGCCACGACTTCGATGACCGGACGCTGGCCCAGCATGCCGATCTTGACCGCGTCGATGCGCACGTCGCTGAACAGGGTGTCGATCTGCAGGCCGACGAAGGCGGGCGGCACCGGCGAGATGCCCGTGACGCCCTGCGTGTTCTGCGCGGTGAGCGCGGCGATGATGGCGCAGCCATACGCGCCCAGCGCGCTCATGGCCTTGACGTCGGCCAGGATGCCGGCGCCGCCGGACGGGTCGACGCCGGCGATGGTCAGCGCGTTGGGGATGGGACGGCCGCTGGCGGCCGGCTGGCGCGAGTTCATTTGGCGGGACCGCCGGTGATCAGGCCTTCGGTGGGCGAGCTGGGCGCGCCGCTGTACAGCTTCTTGGGCATGCGGCCGGCCAGGAAGGCTTCGCGGCCGGCTTCGACGCCCTTTTTCATGGCGCTGGCCATCAGGACGGGGTCGCGCGCGGCGGCGATGGCGGTGTTCATCAGCACGGCGTCGCAGCCCAGTTCCATGGCGATGGCGGCGTCGGACGCGGTGCCCACGCCGGCGTCGACCACGACCGGCACGCGGGCCTGGTCGATGATGAGGCGCAGGTTCCAGGGATTCAGGATGCCCATGCCCGAGCCGATCAGCGAGGCGAGCGGCATGACGGCCACGGCGCCCATGTCTTCAAGCATGCGGCACTGGATGGGATCGTCCGTGCAATAGACCATGACCTTGAACCCCTCATCGACCAGCGTCTTGGTGGCCTTGAGCGTTTCGGGCATGTTGGGGAACAGGGTGTGCGGGTCGCCCAGTACTTCGAGCTTCACGAGGTCGTGGCCGTCCAGCAGTTCGCGGGCCAGGCGCAGCGTGCGCACGGCGTCGTCGGCGGTGTAGCAGCCGGCGGTGTTGGGCAGCAGCGTGAATTTGGAGGTGGGGACGTAGTCCAGCAGGTTCGGTTCACCGGCGTTCTGGCCGATGTTGGTGCGGCGGATGGCGACGGTGACGATTTCCGTGCCGCTGGCGTCCAGGGCCGCGCGGGTCTGTTCGAAGTCCTTGTACTTGCCGGTTCCGACGAGCAGGCGCGACGAATAGGCGCGGCCGGCGATGGTGAGCGTGTCTTGTGTGGTCATGGCGGTGCTTCAAAGGGCGGGCGCGCACGATGCGAGGCCCGCGGGGACTGGCTGACTGATGCCGAATGATAAAGCAGGACGCCGGATGGCAGGGCGGGGACGCTGGCCGGCGCGTTCCACTAATTGCGGAATGCGCGCGTCAGCGCACCTGGTCCAGGTCGGCGCAGAGGGTCTCGGCCGCGTCGATCAGCCGCGGGCCGGGCCGGTACAGCGCGTCGGCGTCGACACCGTAGACGTGGCCCTGGCGCGCGGCCGGCAGGCCCATCGCCTGCCAGGCGGCCAGGTTTGCCTGCGTGTCCTCGCGGCGCGACACGCCGGCCAGCACGGCCTCGGGCCGGGCCGCCAGCACGCCTTCCAGCGTGACCTGCGGCGCCACGATGGGCGCCTGGCCGAAGACGTTGACACCCCCGCACAGCCGCAGCGCATCGCTGACGATGCTGGCGTTGTTCAGGGTGTAGATCGGGTCCAGGCCGGCCTGCACGAAGACCTTCACCGGGCGCCGGCCGGCGTAGCGGGCCTGCAGGGCCGCCAACCGCGCGCGCATGTCCGCGGCGGCGGCGTTCGCCACGGGTTCGGTGCCGAACAGCTTGCCCATGCGCTCGACCGCGCCGGGGATGGCGTCCAGCGTCAGCGGATCGCTGTAGAACACGGGCACGCCCAGCTTGTCCATCACGCCCGCCAGCGGTTCGGCGGCAGACGGTTGCCAGGCGATCAGGAGGTCCGGCCGGGCGGCGGCCACGCGCTCGGCATCGGGCTGCGTGCCGTCGCCGATGATGGGCAGCGCGCGGGCGGCGGGCGGGTAGTCGCTGCCCAGCACCGTGCCCACGATGAACCCGCCCGCGCCCGCGGCGTAGACGAGTTCGGTGGCATGGGGCGCCAGCGTGACGGCGCGCCGGGCGGGCGCCTGCAGCGCGACGGCGCGGCCGCGGTCGTCCTGCACCTGGATGGCAGGCGCGCCAAGGGCCGGCAACGGAGACAGCACCATCGTTGGCGCCAACACCAGCGCCAACTTCCAGGCCGGCGTCGCACCCCGCTTCGGCGCAAGTTTCAGTACCAGCTTCTGCGCCAGTCCGGCGGTCGTCAGGACGCGGGTCGAGGTCATGCGGCGGCTCCGTCGGGTGGGCATAAACGCGGGACAGGGCCTGCGCGGAATCTGCGCGTCAAGAAAGGCGCAATGCCGGCAGGCCCGGGCCGTCAGGCGGCAATCAGTAGCGTAGCGTGAGCGACGCGTAGAAGTTGCGGCCGGGAGCGGGGTACAGGCTGTAGTTGGCGACGGGACCCAGCATTTCGAACGAGGCGTTGCCGCCGCGGATGCCGTACGTGGCGTACTGGCGGTCGAAGATGTTGTTCACGCCCACGGCGCCTTCGATGTTGCGGGTGAACTTGTACGCGAGCTTGGTGTTAAAGAGCACGTACGCATCCAGCTGCTTGTCGAACTGGTTGGCCTGGTCGTTGTCCATGCGCGACTTGCCCACGTATTGCGCCGACACGTTCCACAGGAATGCGTCGGTGGGGCGCCAGGTGACGGCGGCGTTGGCCAGCCACTTCGGGGCGAGCGGCACGGTCTTGCCGGCCAGGTCCACGCCGGCGTAGGTGCCGGAGCGGAACTGCGCCTGCATCCACGTCACGTTGGCGTCCAGGCTCACGCTGCTGGACAGGGCGGTGTGGCCTTCCAGTTCGACGCCTTGGCGGCGGGTCGGATCCAGGTTGGTGTTGGCGCCGGTGCCGGGACCCCACAGGCCGTCGGCCAGCGGGTTGTACTGGATCTCGTTGGTCAGGTCATAACGGAAGTACGACAGGCGCGCGCTGCTGGATGCCGACTGCCACGTGACGCCGATTTCCTTGTCGGTGGAGGTCTGCGGCGCCAGCGGCGACTGGACCGACAGCAGTTCGTCGGCGTTCGGCAGGCGGAAGCTGCGGCCGATCTTGCCGTACACGCCGAAGCCGCTGGCCAAATCCTGGCGCACGCCGAGCTGCCAGGCGGTCAGGTGGTTACTGCGATCAGACGCCGTGCCGGAACCCGAAATCACTTCCAGGTCGTCGGACGCGTACTGGCGGCGCACGCCCGCCGTGATGTAGGTGCTGTCGGTGGCGCGGATCTGGCCTTCGGCAAAGAGGCCGTACTGGTGCTGGCGCGATTGCCACTTCGAGGGTTCGAAGTCGTAGTAGGCGTTCTGGTCGGCGGTGGTCTTGGCTTCCTGCGCGTCGGCGCCGAAGACAACGCTGTGGCCGCCGTTGATCGGCAGGCGGTAGCGCACGCTGGCGATGTTCTCTTCGAGCTTCTGGTCGCGCAGCGTGTCGCCGAAACCGTCATAGGTCACGCCGCTGAGTTTCTTTTCGCGGGTCGACAGGTCCGAATACAGCACGCCGGCGCCGATGGCCTGTTCAAGCTGCAGGCCGAACGTGGTGGTGGTGGTCTTGACGTAGTCGACGTCGTTCTTGGCGCCGCGCGGATCGTCCTGGAACTCGTTCACGCCGGTGAACGGGTTGATCGTGCGCGGGCCGGGCAGTTCCAGCTTCTGCGTGGTGGTGCGGCCGTACAGGCGGATCGAGCCGTCGTCGTGGCGGAACGTGATGCCGCCGCCGCCGCCCTCGCGGCGCTCGCCGCTGTGGTCGCGGTAGCCGTCGCTGTGCAGCGACTGCATGTAGGCGTCCACGCCCACCTTCTCGTTGTTCATCGAGACGGCGGCGTCGTACTGGCGCAGGCCGTAGCTGCCGAAGGTGGCGGTGGCGCGGGCGCTCACCGGTTCCTTCTTGAAATCGGACTTGGTGATGATGTTGATCACGCCGCCGGTCGTGCCGCCGCCGTATTGCACGGAGCCGCTGCCGCGCACGATTTCGATGCGGTCGACCTGGTCCAGCGGCACCACGCCCAGGCTGGGCGCCGACAGGTCGTTGGTGTTCTGCTTGACGCCGTCGATCAGGATCAGCGTGTTGCTTGCGCCGGTGATGCCGAAGCCGCGCAGGTCCACGATGGCGTTGTCGCTGGAGCTGGTGGTGTTGATCAGGTTGATGCCGGACTGCGTGGACAGCAGGTCCTGCATGGTGCGGGCGCTGCTGGCCGCGATGTCCTGGGCGGTGATGACCGAGATCGACACCGGCAGCGTGCGGCCGTCGGTGGGCACGCGTTGCGCCGTGACGGTGATGCTGTCCAGTTCGGGGGCGGGGGAAGCGGTCTGCTGGGCGGCGGCAATGGCCGGAGCGGTACAGAGCAAGGCGCCGGCGTAGCGCCGGATGGAGCGGGCTTTCATCTACATAACCTCGAAGCGACCCGCGACCCCGCAGGCCATTCACGATGGGGAGAATGCCCGCGCGCCGGGCGGGCCGAAAGGCCGCGGGGCGGGGAACAGGCATCCTGGCGAGCGAACAGGCCGGTATCGGGCTGCCATGGGCGCGGTTGCGCGCATGGGGACCGTTGCGGGGGCAGCACAGGCTGGACTTGCGGGGCAGCTGCGGCGGCCTTGTGGGCGGCGCGGCGCCCGTTGGCGGCGTCTTCCTGTTTCCCGTTTACCTTTCGCACGCGGCGGGCAAGTGTTGCGTCCTTGCCCAACCTATTGCGCCGAAAGCACCGGTTCGGGGCCGAAACTGTATCACCGCGAGGCGCGCGAAGGCCCATTTTGTTACGATCAGGGCTTGTTTTTTCAGCGTTTTTCGCTTTTTAGCCACAACCGCGCTGCCGTGGCCAACCCAATTTGGACCTGATCGTGTCGTATCCCCGCCTGCCGTACCCTCCCGAAGCCTATACCCGCGGCGGCGACTTTGCCCGCCTGCTGGGCAAGCGCATCCTGATCCTGGACGGCGCCATGGGCACCATGATCCAGCGCTACAAGCTGGGCGAAGCGGATTTTCGCGGCGAGCGCTTTGCCGATCACGGCAAGGACGTCAAGGGCAACAACGAGCTGCTGTCGCTGGTGCGGCCCGACGTCATCTCGGAAATCCACCGGCAGTACCTGGAAGCGGGCGCCGACGTCATCGAGACAAACACCTTCGGCGCCACCACGATCGCGCAAGGCGATTACGACCTGCCGGAACTGGCTTACGAACTGAACCTGGTGTCGGCGCAGTTGGCGCGCGAGGCCTGTGACGCGTACAGCACGCCCGACAAGCCGCGCTTCGTGGCCGGCGCGCTGGGCCCGCAGCCCAAGACGGCATCCATCTCGCCGGACGTGAACGACCCGGGCGCGCGCAACGTCACGTTCGACGAGCTGCGCGTCGCGTACATCGAGCAGCTCAATGGTCTTCTCGACGGCGGCATCGACATCGTCTTGATCGAAACCATCTTCGACACGCTGAACGCCAAGGCGGCCATCTTCGCCACCGAGGAAGTCTTCGAGGAACGCGGCATCCGTCTGCCGGTGATGATCTCCGGCACGGTGACCGACGCGTCCGGCCGCATCCTGTCGGGCCAGACGGTCGAGGCCTTCTGGAACTCGGTGCGCCACGCGCGCCCCGTCACCATCGGTCTGAATTGCGCGCTGGGCGCAGCGCTGATGCGCCCCTACGTTGCTGAACTGTCCAAGATCTGCGACACCTACGTCTGCGTGTATCCCAACGCCGGCCTGCCCAACCCTATGGCCGAGACCGGCTTTGACGAGACGCCCGCCGACACCTCGGCGCTGCTTGAGGAATTTGCGCGCGCGGGGCTGGTGAACATGTCGGGCGGCTGCTGCGGCACCACGCCGGATCACATCCGCGCGATCGCCGACAAGGTCACGGCGCTGACGCCGCGCGTCGTGCCCGACGTGCCGGTCAAGACCCGCCTGTCGGGCCTGGAACCCCTGAACATCGACGAGGACACCCTGTTCGTCAACGTGGGCGAACGCACCAACGTGACGGGCAGCAAGATGTTCGCCCGCCTGATCCGCGAAGAAAAATACGACGAGGCGCTGGCCGTGGCCCGCCAGCAGGTCGAGAACGGCGCGCAGATCATCGACATCAACATGGACGAGGCCATGCTGGATTCGGTGGCCTGCATGCACCGCTTCCTGAACCTGATCGCCTCCGAGCCCGACATCGCGCGCGTGCCGGTCATGATCGACAGCTCGAAGTGGGAAGTCATCGAGACCGGCCTGAAGTGCGTGCAGGGCAAGGCCGTGGTGAACTCGATCTCCATGAAGGAAGGGCTGGAGCCCTTCCGCCACCACGCGCGACTGTGCCGCCGCTACGGCGCCGCAGTGGTGGTGATGGCGTTCGATGAACTTGGCCAGGCCGACACGCTGGAGCGCCGCAAGGAAATCTGCGGCCGCGCCTACAAGATCCTGGTCGAGGAAGAAGGCTTCCCGCCGGAAGACATCATCTTTGACCCGAACGTCTTCGCGGTCGCTACCGGCATCGACGAGCACAACCACTACGCCGTGGACTTCATCGAAGGCACGCGCTGGATCCGCGAGAACCTGCCGCATGCCCGCATCTCGGGCGGCGTGTCCAACGTCAGCTTCTCGTTCCGCGGCAACGAGCCGATGCGCGAGGCCATCCACACCGTGTTCCTGTACTACGCGGTCAAGGAAGGCATGACGATGGGCATCGTCAACGCCGGCCAGCTGGGCGTGTACGCCGATCTGGACGCCACGCTGCGCGACCTGGTCGAAGACGTAGTGCTGGACCGCCCCGAGCCGGTCGGCAAGACCGACCCCGCCGACGAGCGCACGCCCACCGAGCGCCTGGTGCAGTTTGCCGACACCGTGAAGGGTTCGGGCGCCAAGAAGGAAGAAGACCTGGCCTGGCGCAATGCCGAGGTCGAGCAGCGTCTGTCGCACGCGCTGGTGCACGGCATCACCGCCTTCATCGTGGAAGACACCGAAGAGGTGCGCCAGAAGATCGCCGCGCGCGGCGGCCGCCCCATCGAGGTGATCGAAGGCCCGCTGATGGACGGCATGAACGTCGTCGGCGACCTGTTCGGCGAAGGCAAGATGTTCCTGCCGCAAGTCGTGAAATCCGCGCGCGTGATGAAGCAGGCCGTGGCGCACCTGATCCCGTTCATCGAGGAAGAAAAGCGGCAGATCGCCGCCGCGGGTGGCGACGTGCGCGCCAAGGGCAAGATCGTCATCGCCACCGTGAAGGGCGACGTGCACGACATCGGCAAGAACATCGTGTCGGTGGTCCTGCAATGCAACAACTTCGAAGTCGTGAACATGGGCGTGATGGTGCCCTGCGCGCAGATCCTTGAAAAAGCCAAAGAAGAGAACGCCGACATCGTCGGCCTGTCCGGTCTCATCACGCCCAGCCTCGAAGAGATGGCGTACGTGGCCTCCGAAATGCAGCGCGACGAGTACTTCCGCAGCCGCAAGGTCCCGCTGATGATCGGCGGGGCGACCACCAGCCGCGTTCACACCGCCGTCAAAATCGCGCCCAACTACGAAGGCCCGGTCATCTACGTGCCCGACGCCAGCCGTTCGGTGGGCGTGGCCACCAACCTGATGTCCGACCAGTCGGAAGCCTATCTGGCGGAACTGGCCCAGGAATACGAAGACGTGCGCCGCCGCCATGCCAACCGCAAGGCGACGCCCATCCTGCCGCTGGCCGAGGCGCGCGCCTCGCGGCCGGCGATCGACTGGGACAGCTACACGCCGCCGCGCCCCAAGTTCATCGGCCGGCGCACCTTCAAGAGCTATGACCTGGCGGAAATCGCGAAGTACGTGGACTGGGGCCCGTTCTTTCAGACCTGGAGCCTGTTCGGCCCGTACCCGGCCATCCTGCAGGACAAGGTGGTGGGCGAGCAGGCGCGCAAGGTCTTTGCCGACGGCCAGGCCATGATGAAGCGCATCGTCGAGGGCCGCTGGCTGACCGCCAATGGCGTCGTGGGCTTCTATCCGGCCAATAGCGTCAACGACGAGGACATCGAGGTCTACAAGGACGAGACCCGCAGCGAGGTGCTGTTCACGTACCGCAACCTGCGCCAGCAGGGCGCCAAGCGCGAAGGGGTCAGCAACAAGTCGCTGTCGGACTTCATTGCGCCCAAGTCCAGCGGCAAGCTCGATTACATCGGCATGTTCGCCGTCACGGCCGGCCTGGGCATCGAGAAGAAGGAAGCCGAATTCGAAAAGGCGCTGGACGACTATTCCAGCATCATGCTCAAGTCGCTGGCCGACCGCCTGGCCGAAGCCTTTGCCGAATGCCTGCACGCGCGCGTGCGCCAGGACCTGTGGGGCTACGCGCCCGACGAGGCCCTGTCCAACGAGGACATGATTGCCGAGAAGTACGTGGGCATCCGTCCCGCGCCTGGCTATCCGGCCTGCCCGGAACACGTGGTCAAGACGGATATGTTCCGCGTGCTGGACGGCGAGGACATCGGCATGATGCTGACGGACAGCTATGCGATGTACCCGGCCTCCAGCGTGTCGGGCTTTTACTTCAGCCACCCGCAGTCGCAGTACTTCAACGTGGGCGTCATCGGCGAAGACCAGCTTCTCGACTACGCCCGCCGCAGCGGCCGCAGCATCGAAGACCTGAAGCGCACGCTGGCGCCCAACCTGGGCTGACGCGCCGGTCTACCGCTGCGGCCGAGGCGGGAGCAGGCTGGGGCTAAGGCAGGACCTGGGGCGCCGCGATGCGCCCCAGAATCTTTTCGACGGCCACGCCGATCGCGAGCACTTTGCGGTCCTCGCCCGGCAGGCCATCGATCTCCAATCCCACCGGCAGACCCTGCGCCGACAGCCCGGCCGGCACGCTCAGGCCCGGCAGGCCTGCGTTGCTGCCCGGGTCCACGTTGCGCGCCAGGCGCGCGAAGGTCTCGAAGCTGCTGGCCTCGGGCGTGGCCGCGGGCGGTTGGACAGGCACGGTCGGAAACAGCAGGCCGTCCAACGCGTGTTCCTTGAACGCGCGGCGGTAGACGTCGATGAGTTCGCGCCGGCCGCCCGCGATGGCATGTTCGTACAGCGGTTGCAGCGGCAGGACCTGGCCGTCCGGCGTGGGCAGCACGCCCGGCACTATCAGGTTGTCGAAGATGCCTTTCACGTCCGGGCTGGAAATCTGCGCGACCACCTCGTCAAAGCTCACGCCCACGTGATATCGCGCCAGATAGGCCGTCAGGTCGGGCTTCTGTTCGAACAGGCACAGGGGCATGCCGACTGCCGCGTTGGCGGCCGGTAGATCGGGCATGTCCAGGTCCACAAGCGTTACACCGGCCGCGCGCAGCGTGTTCAATGCGGCTTCGGAAACCGCCTGCACCTCGGGATCAAGGTCGGCCCAGAAATAGGCGGCCACGCCCAGGCGGATGCTGGCCGGCGGCAATGGCGCCAGCGGCTCGGTCTGTCCCGTCAGAATCGAATCCAGCAGCACGATGTCTGCCATGCTGTTGGCGATGGGGCCTGCCGTGTCGCGCGTATGCGAGATCGGTGTGATGCCCGCGCCGTCGTAGCGGCCCACCGTCGGGCGAAAGCCTGCCGACCCATTCACTGAGGCGGGCAGGCGCACCGAGGCGCCGGTATCGGTGCCCAGCGCGGCGGGCGCCAGCCGCGCGCCCACCGCCGCGCCGCTGCCCGACGACGAGCCGCCGGCGATCAGGCGCGCGTCATAGGCGTTGCGCGTGCCCTCGCCGTCCGGTCCCGGAAAAGCGGTGTTGTAGCCGGACACCCCGAACGCCAGCTCATGCATGTTGGTCTTGCCCAGGATGACGGCGCCGGCTTCACGCAGCCGCTGCACGACGGGCGCGTCCTCGGCGGGACGGAAGTCCTTGAGCGCGGGCGTGCCGGCCGTGTTCGGCAGCCCGGCGACGTGGATGTTGTCCTTGATGGCGATGGGCACGCCGCCCAGCGGGCCGTTGCCGGGCGCCGCATCGTAGGCGCGCGCCTGCGCCAGGGCGCCGTCGCGGTCGACGGTGATGAATGCGTTCAGGTCCTGGCGGGCGTCGATGCGGTCCAGGCAGGCCTCGGTCAGGGCAACGCTGGTGAGGCGGCCCTCGCGAATGCGGGTTGCCGCCTCGATGACGGTCAGGTCCGCCAAGTCGGCGGGCAAGGGCTGGTCGGTCGGGCTGGGCATGGCGCTTAATCCTTGGCTGTCGGTCGATCCGTATCTATACAGGGGTGGCACGGGGGCTGTCGAGAGGGCTGCCGCGCCGCGCGTAGTGGAAAACCACGATGGCGAAAATTGGTAGACCAAATACGATTTGGTCAGACCAATTCAAGGCGCCATGAAGTTGCATTCGCTAGCCAAACCCGAGGTTTTCTCCAGCCGTTCCGCGCCCGACCGCGGTTACCTGCGGCTGGCCGCGCAGATCCACGCGCTGGTGGCGCAGGGTGAATTCGCCGCCGGCCAGCGGCTGCCGGCCGAACGCGCGCTGGCCGAGCGCTTTGACGTCAGCCGCACGTCCGTGCGCGAGGCCATCATTGCGTTGGAACTGCAGGGCGTGGTGGAGGTGCGGGGCGGCTCGGGCATCTACGTCTGCGAGCCGGATGCGAGCCGGCCGCCCACGATGCCGGAGGCGGGCGCCGGCCCCTTCGAGCTGCTGCGCGCGCGCTGCCTGATCGAATCCGAGATCGCCGCGCTGGCGGCCACCACCCGCACCGACGGGGACCTGGACCGCATCTTCGAGGCGCTGACGGCCATGCGAGACCGGATGACGGACAAGGACGCCAACGCCGAGGCCGACCGGCGCTTTCACCTGTGCATCGCCCAATCCACGGGCAACAGCGTGCTGCTGGCGACGGTGACGTCGATGTGGGACCAGGCTCGGGGCCCGGTCTGGGAAAAGATGGAACAGCATTTCCATACGCAGGCGTTGCGCCAGGCGTCGCAGGCCGATCACCAGCGCATCTTCGGCGCGCTGGTGGCCCGCGACGCGCAGGAAGCGCGGCAGGCGATGCACGATCACCTGGAACGGGTGATCGGCGAATTTGCACAAGGGTGGCGCTGATGCTCAATTGCATGATCCACGGGGCGCAAGACCTGCGCCTGGACACCTCGGACCCGCAGCCCTTGGGGCCGTCGCAGGTGCGTGTCGGCGTCAAGGCCGTCGGCATCTGCGGGTCGGACCTGCATTACTTCCGGCACGGCCGGGTGGGGGATTTTGTCATCCGCGAACCGCTGACGCCGGGGCACGAGGCGTCCGGGCAGGTGCTGGAGGTGGGTGCGGGCGTGACGGCGGTCAAGCCCGGCGACCGCGTTGCCTTGGATCCGGCGCGCACGTGCGGCGTGTGCCGCTATTGCCGGCAGGGCGATTCCAATCATTGCGAGGCCGTGCATTTCTTCGGCAGCGCCAGCCGCTATCCGCACATGCAGGGCGCGATGCGCGAAGAGGTGGTGGTGCACGAGCGGCAATGCGTGCCGGTGCCGGATTCGCTGTCCTTCGAACTGGCCGCGTTTGGCGAGCCGCTGGCGGTGGCGTTGCACGCGGTGCGCAGCGCGGGATCGCTGCTGGGCAGAACGGCGATGGTGGTGGGCGCGGGCCCCATCGGCGCGCTGATTCTGATGGCGGCGCGGTTGGCAGGCGCCAGCCGGGTCATCGTGGTGGACATCGTGGACCAGACGCTGGCGGCGTGCGCGCGCGTGGGCGCGTCGCAAACCATCAACGCGGCCACGGACCCGGACGCGCTGGACGCGCTGGCGGCGGGCAAGGGATCAGTGGACGTGTGCTTCGAGGCGTCGGGCAGCTACGCGGGGCTGGCAAGCTGCCTGCGCGCCGCGCGGCCGCGTGGCGTCGTCGTCACGGTGGGCACGTTGTCCGGCAGCAGCGAGGCGTGCCCCTTCAACCAGATCATGGTCAAGAGCCTGACGTGCGTCGGCAGCTTCCGTTTTGTGGACGAATACGCGATGGCCGTGGATTGCCTGGCGCGCGGCTTGATCGACGTGTCGCCGCTGCTGACGGCGGCCGTGCCGGTTGCGCGCGTGCACGACGCCTTCGCGCTGGCGGGCGATCGCAACCAGGCGATGAAAGTGATGGTGACGTTCTGACTCCGCGGCCGCCTCGCGCGGCCGTCCCTCTCTCCTGTAGCCGGAAGCCAAGATGAAGATTACGAATGCACGCGTGATTGTCTGTTGTCCGGGCCGCAACTTCGTGACCCTGAAGATTGAAACCGACCAGGGCCTGACCGGCATCGGCGACGCGACGCTGAACGGGCGCGAGCTGGCGGTGGCGGCCTACCTGACCGAGCATGTCATCCCGTGCCTGATCGGGCGCGACGCGCATCAGATCGAGGACATCTGGCAGTACCTGTACAAGGGCGCATATTGGCGGCGCGGGCCGGTCACCATGACCGCCATCGCGGGCGTGGACACGGCGCTGTGGGACCTGAAGGCCAAGGCTGCCGGCATGCCGCTGTACCAGCTTCTGGGCGGCAAGAGCCGCAGCGGCGTGATGGTCTACGGCCATGCCAACGGTTCGGACATCGAGCACACCGTGGACGAAGTGCTGCGCTACGCCGACATGGGTTATCGCGCCATCCGCGCGCAAAGCGGCGTGCCGGGGTTGGAGAAGGTGTACGGCGTGGGCCGGGGCACGTTGTTCTACGAGCCCGCCGACGCGGACCTGCCCAGCGAGCATGACTGGTCCACCGAAAAGTATCTGCGCCACGCGCCGCAGCTGTTCGAACGCGTCCGCGAGAAGCTGGGTTTCGAGCACCATCTGCTGCACGACGTGCATCACCGGCTGACCCCCATCGAGGCCGCGCGCCTGGGCAAGTCGCTGGAACCCTACAACCTCTTCTGGATGGAGGACGCCACGCCCGCTGAAAACCAGGAGGCGTTCCGGCTGATCCGTCAGCACACCACCACGCCGCTGGCGGTGGGCGAAGTCTTCAACACGATCTGGGACTGCAAGGACCTGGTGCAGAACCAGCTCATCGACTACATCCGCACCACGGTCGTCCACGCCGGCGGCATCACGCATCTGCGCCGCATTGCCGACATGGCCTCGCTCTACCAGGTGCGCACCGGCTGCCACGGCGCCACGGACCTGTCGCCGGTGTGCATGGGCGCGGCGCTGCACTTTGACCTGTGGGTACCGAATTTCGGCATCCAGGAATACATGCGGCACACCGACGAAACGGATGCCGTCTTCCCGCACGCCTACACGTTCGAGCAGGGCATGCTGTATCCGGGCGAGGCCCCGGGCCACGGCGTCGACATCGACGAGAAGCTGGCGGCGCGGTACCCCTATCAGCGCGCGTACCTGCCCGTGAACCGGTTGCAGCACGACGGCACGCTATGGAACTGGTAGGCGAGGGCGGCCGGCTGAACGCGGGGACGCTGGACGCCTTGCCCGCGCACGTGGCGCGTCCTGGTTTTGACCGGGCCGCGCTGGGCATCGGCATCGTGCATCTGGGCCTGGGCGCCTTCGCGCGGGCGCATCTGGCCGCAGTGAACGACGCCGCGCTGCGCGCGGGCGCGAGTGCGGATTGGGGCATCTGCGGCGTGTCGTTGCGCCAGACCGATACGCGCGACGCGTTGGCGCCGCAGGACGGCCTTTACGCGCTGGCGCTGCGCGATGCCGACGCCAGTGGCGCGCCCCGGCAACGCCTTGGCGTGATCGGCTGCCTGCGCGAGACGCTGGTCGCGCCCGAGGATCCGCAAGCCGTGCTGGACCGCATTGCGGCGCCCGGCACGCGCATCGTCAGCATCACGGTCACCGAGAAGGGCTATTGCCACGATCCGGCCAGCGGCCGCCTGAATCCGGACCATCCCGACATCGTTCACGACCTTGCGCACCCCGCGACGCCGCGGGGGGTAATCGGGTTTCTCGTGCACGGCCTGCAGTTGCGCCGCGCGGCGGGCCTGGCGCCGGTCACGGTGATGTCGCTGGACAACCTGCCCGCCAATGGCCACCTGCTGCGCGCGCTGGTGCTCACGTTCGCGGCACGCGTGGACGCCGGGTTAGCCGAATGGATCGCGTCGGCGTGCACGTTTCCGTGCTCGATGGTCGACCGCATCGTGCCGCGTACGACGGACGCGGACCGCAAGGCGATCGCTGCGGCGCTGGGCGTGCGAGACGCTTGGCCGGTGGTGGCAGAGCCCTATCTGGAATGGGTCGTCGAAGACCGGTTTGCGGCGGGCCGGCCCGACTGGGCCGCGGGCGGCGCGCGCTTCGTGGCGGACGCGGCGCCGTTCGAAACGCTGAAGCTGCGCATGGTCAACGGTGCGCATTCGGCGCTGGCGTATCTGTCGGTGATAGCGGGGTGGGCCACCGTGGACGAGGCGATGGCGCAGCCGGGCATGCGGCGGTATCTACGCGCGCTGATGGGGCAGGAGATCGAGCCGACGCTGCCGCCGCTGCCGGGGCTGGATCTGGCTGCGTACGGGGAAGGGCTGCTGCATCGGTTTGCCAATCCGGCGCTCCGGCACCAGACGCGGCAGATCGCGATGGACGGTTCGCAGAAATTGCCGCAGCGGCTGCTCGGCACCGTGCGCGACCGGCTGGCGGTGGATGCGCCGATCCCCGGGTTGGCGCTGGCGGTGGCGGGATGGCTGCATTTCCTGCGCGGGGCGGATGAGGCGGGGCGCGTCTACGAGATCCAGGATCCGATGGCCCAAGCGCTGGCGCATCGTCGTGAGCTGGCCGAGCAGGCGGCGCGGCAGGCCGGCGAGGGGCCGGCGGCGATGCTGGCCTGGGCGGGCGTGATGACGGGCTTTGAACCGGTGTTCGGAGACCTGGGACAGGAGCCGCGATTCGTGCGGGCGGTAGGCGCGGCTGCGCAGTTGCTGCGCAGCCAGGGTGTCGCGGGCGCCCTGTCCGCGATGCATCGCGCGTCGGCGGGCTGACGCGGTGGCGCCTGCGGGCCGGCTCAGGCTTGCCGTTCAGCCCGGCTTGCGCACCACGATGGTCGCCGTGTCGCTGGTGAACGAGGCATCGTCGCGCACGTCGAAGTGCGCGCGCACGACGTCCGGCGCGATGCCGAACATGTGGCGCAGCGCGGCCACCAGCGTATCGGGCGTGCGCATGCGCGTGACCCACGACTGGAATTCCAGCGGCAGGCGGCGCGGGGCCAGTTCCTGCAGCGTGAAGCCGGCCTCGGTAAGCATGCGGGTCCATTCGGCCACCGAGTAGTCGCGCACGTGCGAGGTGTCGCGCAGCACCTCGATGGTTTGCAGCCAGGTGTCCAGCAGCGGTTCGCCCGGCGACACCACGTCGGCGAACACGGCAATGCCGCCTGGCTTGAGCACGCGGAAGGCCTCGCGCAGGCCGCGCCCGGCGTCCTGCCAGTGGTGGGTGGAATAGCGCGACATCACCAGGTCGAATTCGCCGTCGCCAAAGGGCAGGTACTCGGCCTTGCCTTGCCGGGTGACCAGATTGGCCAGGCCACGCTTGGCGGCTTCGGCGGCGACGACGTCCAGCATCTGCTGCGACAGGTCGTAGGCGGTCACCTGCGCGACTTGCGGGGCCACGTGAAAGCTCACGTGGCCGCCGCCACAGCCCAGATCCAAGACGCGCGCGGCGGGGTGCTGGCCGGCAATGGCGGCCATCTGAACCAGGTCTTCGCCTTGCGCGTGGACGGCGCTGGTCAGGTAGGCGGCGGCGCGGGGGCTGAATTGGCGGTCGACGGCGGCGTCGTGGGTGCTGGCGGTCATGAGGGGTCCTTGTGTCGGGAACGCGGCGCGGGTTGTTGCCGGGAATTCTTTCGAGATTGCGAAAGGGTGCAGGCGCTAAGATAGGCGGGCCCGTATACACGTACAAGCCCATTGCTCATCCTGGTATGAATACTTCCCCCCAGCCCGTCACGCCCGGCCACGAAGGCTCTCATCTGCGCCGCCACGCGCTGGGCGAGTTTGTGCGCAGCGCGCGGTCGCGCATCACGCCGCAGATGGCGGGCCTGCCCGAGGGATCGCGCCGCCGCACGCCCGGCCTGCGGCGCGAAGAGGTGGCGCAGCTTTGCGGCATCAGCGTCACCTGGTACACGTGGATCGAGCAGGGGCGCGAGGTGTCGGTGTCGCCGTCGGTGTGGTCACGCATCGCCGGCGTGCTGCAACTGGCGCGGGCGGAACGCGCCTATCTGTTTGACCTGGCCGATTGCGCCGACCCGCAGCACGCCCGCGACGACGCCGGCGGCGCGCCGGGCCCGCTGCAGGAATGTGTGAACGCGATCAATGCGCCGGCCTATGTGCTGGACCGCGCCTGGAACGTGCTGGCGTGCAATGCGTCGCTGGTCGACCTGTTCGACCACTGGCCCGAACGCGACCCCGCCCCGAACCTGCTGCGATACATCTTCCTGGACCCCGCCGCGCGCGAGCTGGTGGTCGACTGGGACCAACGCGCCCGCCGCGTGGTGGCCGAATTTCGCGCCGATGCGGGCGCACACCTGGACGAACCGGCCGTGCTGGCGCTGCTGGACAGCCTGAGCCGGCAAAGCGTGGTCTTCTCACACTGGTGGACCCGCCACGCGGTGGTGGAGCGCGAAGGCGGCCTGCGCGAATTCCAGCACCCGCGCCGCGGCAAACTGGCGTATCAGCAGATCACCTTCCGCCTGGCGACGCACCCGGATCTGAAGCTGGTGATGCTGCTGAGCGGGGCGGGGGTCTGACTCTGGAATGGGACGGCGCCGTAGATTGCCCGGCGTTTTCCGCCAAGGTGCAACGGTGCTGCTGTTTGACCGGTGTCTGACACCCGAGGGAGATGGCCGAGGGCTTGTTGCTGCGCCGCAGGGGTGTCAGACACCTGCGTTGGCGTGCGCGTGACCGATGTTTGACCAAGGCGCGACGGTGCTGCCGCTTGAACGGTGTCTGACACCCTGGAGCGGCGGTCGTGGGTGTGGCGCAGTGTTGGCAGGGTGTCTGACACCGCTCAAGCCCACGCCGGATTACCCGCCCGATCGCTACGCCGCGTTTTCCCCGCCAAACAGGCTGTCCTGCATCCCCGCATCCACCAGCCCCTGCAGCAGCTTCTTGACCGGCGCGGGCAGCGCCATCGTCCCCAGCTTGTCCGCCGGCACCCAGCGCTCGGGTAGCGCTGGTTCGCGCAGGGCGACCGCGCGCACGGGCACGAGCCACGGGCGGATGTGCAGCCGGTAGTGCGTGAACGTGTGGGCGAAAGCGGCAAGTTCGAAGCGCTGCTCGGGCTCCAGCCCCAATGCGCGGGATGCGCTGTCGGGGTCGCCTGCCGCGTCGAATTCGGGCAGGCTCCACAGCCCGCCCCAGATGCCCGGTTCGGGGCGCTGCTGCAGCAGGAAAGCGCCCTTGTGCCGCAGCACCAACATACAGGTCTCGCGCTCGGGAATCGCCTTGCGCACCTTGGGCGTGGGCAGCTCTGCCTGACGTCCCTCTCGGCGGGCGACGCAGGTCTCTGCCACGGGGCATCTGTCGCAGGCGGGCTTGCCGCGTGTGCAGAGCGTGGCGCCCAAGTCCATCAGCCCCTGCGTGTACGCTGCCATGTCGAGTCCCGGCGCGGCGTCCACCTGCGCATGCGCCAGCGCCCAGAGACGCTGCTCGACCTCGCGCTTGGCCGGATCGCCCGCTATGCCGAAGTGACGGGTGAACACGCGCTTGACGTTGCCGTCCAGGATGGGCGAACGCTCGCCGTTCGAGAACGCGGCAATGGCCGCGGCCGTGGACCGGCCGATGCCGGGCAGGGTGGCGATGGCCTCGGCGGTGGGCGGAAAGCGCCCGTCCCAGTCGCGCACGATTTCCTGGGCGCAGCGGTGCAGATTGCGGGCGCGGGCGTAATAGCCCAGGCCGGCCCAGTACCGCATCACGTCTTCCTGCGAGGCGGCGGCCAGCGCCGCGACGTTCGGAAAGCGTTGCAGAAAGCGCTCGTAGTAGGGGATGACGGTGGCTACCTGGGTCTGCTGCAGCATGATTTCGGATAGCCAGATCCGGTAGGGATCCCGGGTGTTCTGCCAGGGGAGATCGTGGCGGCCGTGCTGGCGCTGCCAGGCGACGATGCGAGGGGCGAAGTCCATGCCGGCAATTATCGCATCGCCCTATTGCCCGCCCGTGGGCCAGGGGGTACAACCGAAAGGACTAGCGTCAGCTGGCCCTATTTTTTGGCCAGCTGGCGCGGCAAGCGCGATTCGGCCCGCAGAAGGCGTGAACGCATCAGGACTTCACTTTCACGGCCCTTGCTGGCCCGCGTGCGTTCTGTGGAGCTGCGCGCCGCTTGTTGGGGCATCCGATGTTGGAGTAGACATGAATGCCCCCCTCACGCCCGCCGTCCGCGCGGCGCTCGAATCCGTTCAGCTCGACGACAAATACACCCTGCAATCCGGCCGCGCCTGGATGAGCGGCATCCACGCGCTGGTGCGGCTGCCCATGATGCAGCGCGTGCGCGATGCGCAAGCAGGGTTGAACACGGCGGGATTCGTGTCGGGGTACCGGGGCTCGCCGCTGGGCGGCGTCGACCAGAACATGTGGAAGGCCGCCGCGCATCTGAAGGCGCACCACGTCGAGTTCCAGCCGGGCATCAATGAAGACCTGGCCGCGACGGCGGTGTGGGGCACGCAGCAGGTGAACCTCTTTCCCGGCGCCAAGTACGACGGCGTGTTCGGCATGTGGTACGGCAAGGGGCCGGGCGTGGACCGCTGCGGCGACGTCTTCAAGCATGCCAACGCGGCGGGCACGGCGCGCCACGGCGGCGTGCTGGTGGTGGCGGGCGATGACCACCCCGCCAAGTCGTCGACCCTGCCGCATCAGAGCGACCACATCCTGAAGGCCTGCATGATCCCGGTGCTGTTCCCGTCCAGCGTGCAGGAGGTGATGGACTACGGCCTGCACGGCTGGGCGATGAGCCGGTACGCGGGGGTGTGGGTCGGCATGAAGTGCATCACCGACATCGTGGAGGTATCGGCGTCGGTGGACGTGGATCCGCACCGGGTGCGCATCGTGCTGCCCGAGGATTTCCAGCTTCCTCCGGACGGTCTGAACATCCGGTTGCCTGACACGCCGTTGCAGCAGGAAGCGCGGCTCTTGGACTACAAGCTGTACGCGGCGCTGGCCTATGCGCGCGCCAACGGATTGAACCGGGAGCTCTGGGAGGTGCCGCAGCAGGCGGCGCGCTTTGGCATCATGACCTCGGGCAAGGCCTATCTGGACACGCGCCAGGCGCTGTCGGACCTGGGGTTGTCCGAAGACGTGTGCCGGCGCATCGGGGTGCGGCTGTTCAAGGTGGGCATGGTGTGGCCGCTGGAGTCCACGGGCACGCAGCGTTTCGCGGAAGGGCTGGACGAGATCCTGGTCGTGGAGGAAAAGCGCCAGGTGCTGGAGTACCAGCTGAAGGAGGAACTCTTCAGCTGGATCGGCAGCGGCAAGAAGCTTCCTCGGGTGGTGGGCAAGTTCGACGACAAGGACGGCGGCGAATGGTCGGTGCCGCAGGGCAACTGGCTGCTGCCGGCGCATTACGAGTTTTCGCCCGCGATGGTTGCCAAGGCGATCGCGGCGCGCCTGTTGCGTTTCGCGTTGCCGGACGACGTGCGCGCGGGCATCGAGGCGCGGATGGAATTCATCCGTGCGCGCGAAGCGGCGCTGGCGCGTCCGCGCGTGGTCGAAGAGCGCAAGCCCTGGTTCTGTTCGGGCTGTCCGCATAACACGTCGACGCGCCTGCCGGAGGGGTCTCGCGGCATGGCGGGCATCGGTTGCCACTACATGGTGCGATGGATGGACCGCGGCACGGACGTTTTCACGCAGATGGGCGGCGAGGGCGTGCCGTGGTTGGGGCAGGCGCCCTTTACCGAGGAAAAGCACGTGTTTGCGAACCTGGGCGACGGCACCTACTTTCATTCGGGGCTGCTGGCGATTCGGGCAGCGGTGGCGGCCAAGGCGCCGATCACATACAAGATCCTGTTCAACGACGCGGTCGCAATGACGGGCGGGCAGCCGGTGGACGGCCCGATCAGCGTGCCGATGATCACGCGCCAAGTGGCGGCCGAGGGCATCGAGAAGATCGTGGTGGTGACGGACGATCCGCGCAAGTACGTGGAGGTGTCGGATTTGGCGCCGGGTGTGCCGGTGCGCCATCGCGACGAGCTGGACGCGGTGATGCGCGAGCTGCGCGAGCATCCGGGCGTGTCGGTGCTGATCTACGACCAGACCTGCGCCACGGAAAAGCGCCGCCGCCGCAAGCGCAATGCCTATCCGGATCCGGCGCGCCGCGTGGTCATCAATGAACGGGTGTGCGAGGGGTGTGGCGACTGCTCGGCGAAGTCGAACTGTCTGTCGGTGGAGCCGCCGGAGACCGAGTTCGGACGCAAGCGCAAGATCAACCAGTCAAGCTGCAACAAGGATTTTTCCTGTCTGAAGGGCTTTTGCCCGAGCCTGGTGACGGTGGAGGGCGGCAAGTTGAAGAAGCCGCCCGCGTTGGCGCAATCGGGCGGTGCGCCGGATGAGGATGTGCCGGCGCCTCGTTTGCATAGTCTGGATGTGCCTTATGGCGTCTTTATCGCGGGGGTCGGCGGCACGGGCGTGGTGACGATCGGCCAGTTGCTGGGCATGGCGGCGCACCTGGAGGGCAAGGGCTGTTCGGTGCTGGACATGGCGGGGCTGGCGCAGAAGGGCGGCGCGGTGTTTTCCCACGTGGTGCTGGCCGGTTCGCCGGATCATCTGCTGAACACGCGGGTGGCGATGGGCGAGGCAGACCTGCTGCTGGCGGGCGATCTGGTGGTGGCGACGAGTCCGGAGGCGATGGCCCGGGTGACGCCAGGGCGCACGCATGTGTTGCTCAATAGCGATACGGCGCCGACGGCGGCGTTCGTGTCGAACCCATCGTGGACGCTGCCGGGCGCGAACCTGACGTCGGATCTGCAAAGCGCGTGCGGCAAGGACAACCTGGCCGCGGTGGACGCAGCCGCGATGGCGGTGGTGCTGCTGGGCGATGCGATCTACTCAAATCCGCTGATGATGGGCTACGCATTCCAGAAGGGCTGGATACCGCTGTCGCGCGAGGCGCTGTTGCGGGCGATCGAACTGAACGGCCAGCAGGTGGCGAACAATCTTGCGGCATTCGCATGGGGACGCCGCGCGGCGCACGAGCCGGCGGCGGTGGCGCGTCTGATGGCCAACGGCGGCGTGTCGCCCGCGCAGCCGGACGACATCATCGAGATCACGCGGCCGCGGGCGCCGACTCCCGTGGCGGACTTGAAGCAGCCGGCGGGCGAACTGGCGCGAATGGTGGCGGTGCGCGAGGCGTTCCTGACGCAGTACCAGGACGCGGCGTATGCAAAGCAGTACACGGACCTGGTGAACAAGGTGACGCTGGCGGAGCGGGAGGCGACGGGCACGAACCGATTGGCGCTGGCGGTGGCGCGCTATTACTTCAAGTTGATGGCCTACAAGGACGAGTACGAAGTCGCGCGGCTGTACTCGGACGGGGAGTTTGTGAAGCGGGTGGGTGAGCAGTTCGAGGGGGATTGGAAGCTGCGCTTTCACCTGGCGCCACCGGTGTTTGCGCGACGGGACAAGGACGGGCATCTGGTGAAGCGGGCTTACGGACCGGGGATGCTGAAGGTGTTTGGCGTGCTGGCGCGGATGCGGTTCTTGCGCGGGTCGCGGTTCGATCCGTTCGGGTATACGAAGGAGCGGCGGGCGGAGCGGGCGTTGATCCAGGAGTATCGGGAGACGATGACGGCGATCTTGGGGAAGCTGAATCGCGGGAATATGGATAAGGCGGTGGCGCTGGCTAGCGTACCCGAGGAGATTCGCGGGTACGGGCATGTGAAGGAGGCGTCGATGGTGCGGGCTGAGGCGACGCGGGAGGAGTTGTTGAAGGGGTTTACCGCAAGGGTGGTGGCGATTGGGGTTCGGGCGGCTTGAATCGTGATGGTTGCTGGCTGACGGCTGATGGCTGCCAGCGGTGGGAAAGGTTCTTTAGACGCCCGGCGCGGCGTCGGCCTGGGGCGCGCGGGGCTACGATTGCGGTCCGGAGCCTTCGCTCCGGACTGCCCCTTCGTCATCTTCGTCAGCGCCTTCGGCGCTTCCTTCAGATTCCCTCGGGCGCATCTACACGCCCCGCGCACCCCAGGCCGACGCCGCACCGGGCTCGAGTGGCCTGAGCTTGGCGGGAGCTGGGTCGGGCGGAGTTCTTGAGGTGCTTTTCGACGGCAGCGTGGTTTTGAAGCAGTTTGCGCTGCCCGTCACCGTTCGGCCGCGCGGGCGGCCTCCGGTGACTTACGCGGCGTCTTGCGTCGTGGCGATGACGCTTCGCGTGTGGCGGCTTGGTTGTTGAGTTCTTGCCGCCATCGGCTACTGCGTAGGCGTCAGACACCCACGGCGTAGGTGTCTGACACCCTTGAAATGACGGCTCAACTTGCCACAGTGTCGCTGGGTGTCTGACACCGGTTCTGGGTCACGGGGTGTCTGACACCGGTTCTCCAATGCGCCCTTACTTGCCCGCCCCAGCCGACCAGCCTTTCGACAATTCCACCGCCTGCCGCCACCGCTTCATCCGCGCTTCCCGGACAGATTCCGGCCAAGTCGGGCTGAACGTGCGTTCGGCCTGCCACTTCGATGCAAATTCATCCTGGCTCGACCAGAAACCAACAGCCAAACCAGCCAGGCCTGCCGCGCCCAACGCCGTGGACTCTGGAACGCGCGGACGCACGACCGGAACGCCCAGAATGTCAGCCTGCATCTGCATCAGCAAGTCATTGCGTGCAGCGCCGCCGTCGACGCGCAGTTCCGTCAGGGCGATGCCGCTGTCGGCGTTCATGCAGGTGAGTAGTTCGGCGCTTTGCAGGGCGATGGATTCCAGCGTGGCGCGGGCGATGTGGGCTCGGGTGGTGCCGCGGGTCAGGCCGACGAGGGTGCCGCGGGCGTAGGGGTCCCAGTGGGGGGCGCCCAGGCCGGCGAAGGCGGGGACCATGAAGACGTCGTCGGTGTCGGAGACGCTGGCGGCCAGGGATTCGATGTCTTCGGAGCGCTGGATGATGCCCAGACCGTCGCGCAGCCATTGGACGGCTGCGCCGGCGACGAAGACGCCGCCTTCCAGCATGTAGGCGGGCTTCCATTTGTCGTGGCCGGGTTGGGGCAGGCCCCAGCCGACCGTGGACAAGAGGTTGTTGCGCGATTCGACGGGTTTGTCGCCGACGTTCATGAGCATGAAGCAGCCGGTGCCGTAGGTGTTCTTGGCCATGCCGGGCGTGAAGCAGGCCTGGCCGAAGGTGGCGGCCTGCTGGTCGCCGGCGACGCCGGCGATGGGCACGGAGCCGCCCAGCCATTCGGGCAGGGCGTCGCCGACGATGGCGCTGCTGGGCGCAATCTGGGGCAGCACGCTGCGCGGGATGTTGAGCAGCGCCAGGATGTCGTCGTTCCAGTCCTGCGTGTGCAGGTCGAACAGCATGGTGCGCGAGGCGTTGCTGGGGTCTGTGCTGTGGACGGCGCCGCCGGTCAGTTGCCAGATGAGCCAGGTGTCGACGGTGCCGAAGGCCAGTTCGCCGCGTTCGGCCATGCTGCGCGCGCCGGGCACGTGGTCCAGCAGCCAGGCGAGCTTGGTGCCGGAGAAGTAGGCGTCGACGACCAGGCCGGTGCGCGCCTGCAGGAAGTCGCCATGGCCGTCCTGGCGGAGCTTGTCGCACAGGGGCGCGGTGCGGCGGTCTTGCCAGACGATGGCGCGGGCAAGCGGACGGCCGGTGGCGCGTTCCCAGATGAGGGTGGTTTCGCGCTGGTTGGTGATGCCGATGGCGGCGATGTCGGCGGCGGCCGCGCCGGCGTTGCGCAGGGCTTCGCGGGCGACGTCGAGCTGGCTGTGCCAGATCTCGTTGGCATCGTGCTCGACCCAGCCCGGACGCGGATAGTGCTGGCGGAATTCGCGTTGGCCAACGCCGCGCACGACGCCTTCGCGGTCAAAGACGATGGCTCGGGAGCTGGTCGTGCCCTGGTCCAGGGCTAGGACAAATTCATTCGTCGTCACTGTTTTTCGCGCCGTTCAGGTGTGCCCCGGCCAGCGGGTCGAGGCGTCTAAAGGAGAAGGTCGATGCCATGCACAGCAGGCCGATGACGACGAAGCCGGCGACCACGTCGCTGATGGCCAGCGTTTCGGCGCCGCGCAGCGACATGCTGATGTTCAGCGTGACCGCGGCCACCCCGACGCCCAGCGTGATGCCCAGTTGCTGCGCCATGGCCGAGAAGCTGCTGGCGCGGCTCATCTTGGCGGGCGGGATGTCGGCATAGGTTAGCGTATTTACCCCGGTGAACTGCAGCGACCGGAAGAAGCCGCCCACCAGCAGGATGGCGATCATCAGCCAGACGGGCGTGGCCGGGTTGAAGGCGCCGCAGACGATGATGAAGCCGCCGGTCAGGATGGCGTTCAGGGTCAGCACGCGGCGAAAGCCGAAGCGCTGCACGATGGGCGTGGCGACGAATTTCATCAGCAGCGCGCCGGCGGCGCTGGCGAAGGTGATGAGGCCGGCCGAGAACGGCGACAGCCCAAAGCCTACCTGCAGCAGCATGGCCAGGAGGAAGGGCGTGGCGCCGACGGCGAACCGGCACAGGTTGCCGCCCAGCGTGGAGATGGCGAAGGTGGGAATCCGCATCAGGGACAGGTCGATGATGGGATGTTCGGTGCGCCGCGCGTGCACGCCGTACAGCAGCCCGCAGACGATGCCCACGCCGATGAGGCTGAGCAGGATGGGCAGCGGCATGACGTCGCGGCCGATGGCCTCGAAGCCGCTGACCAGCGTGGCCAGGCACACCGAGCTGAGCAGGAAGCCGATCCAGTCCAGGCGGGGCGTGCCGGTTTCGCGGATTTCCGCGACAAAGCGCAGGACCAGGAAGATGCCCAGGATGCCGATGGGGATGTTGATCAGGAAGATCCAGTGCCACGACATGTACGTGACCATGAAGCCGCCCAGCGGCGGTCCGATCACCGGTCCCAGCAGCGCCGGAATGGACAGGAAGGACATGGCCTTGAGCAGATCCTGCTTGGGCACGGTGCGCAAGAGGATGATCCGCCCCACGGGCACCATCATGGCGCCCGCCATGCCCTGCACGATCCGCGCCAGCACGAGCTGTTGCAGATCCTGCGACAGGGCGCAGGCGACGGAACTGAGCGTGAACAGGCCGATCGCGGTGATGAAGACGCGCCGGGCGCCGTAGCGGTCGGCCGCCCAGCCGCTGATGGGCACGAAGACGGCGACGGCCAGCAGGTAGGAGGTGATGGCCACGTTGAGCCGCACGGGGGTGGACCCCAGGGCCCGGGCCATGGCGGGCAGGGCGGTCGCCACGACCGTGGCGTCCAGCATCTGCATGAAGAGCGCGCACCCCACGATGAAGGGGATCATGCGCGCCGCGCGCACCGCGTCCGGGGTTGAGGGCGGAGCGGGATTGGCTGCGGCGGCGGATTCTGCGGACATGTCGGAAGGCTGCAATGAGAGCCTGACGATTGTAACGCCGGGGATCCGGCCGCCGTGAAGTAAACTCGCGACATCTGCAACCTAATGAAATTGGTGCCATGGCGACCAACTACGAATCCGAGATCACCCAGTTCCTGAAGGACTACAAGAAATCCCACCCTGGCACGGAAGAGCGCCAGCGCGAGGGACGCGCCCGTCTCTGGGACAAGCAGCAGGACCAGGAACTGCTCGAAGGCTTCCGCGCGGCCCGCGTGGCGCAAAAGCCGTACGTGTATCAGGCCGACTGATACTTTTGCGGCACACATGGTCCAGAACCCCTCGGTGCCGGGCGACGCCCTGGCCAAGCTAGTGGAACCGTCCGTCGACAGCACGCCCGACACCATCGATAGCGTGGCGTTTGCGCGTCTGTACGGCGAGCCGCTGTTCCAGATGCCGACGGATCTGTACATCCCGCCCGATGCGCTGGAAGTCTTTCTCGAAGCCTTCGAAGGGCCGCTGGACCTGTTGCTTTACCTGATCCGCAAGCAGAACTTCAACGTTCTGGACATCCCCATGGCGGATGTCACGCGGCAGTACCTGTCGTACGTGGATCAGATCCGCATCACCAACCTCGAACTGGCCGCTGAATATCTCTTGATGGCGGCCATGCTCATCGAGATCAAGTCGCGCATGCTGCTGCCGGTCAAAAAGACCGACACCGGCGAAGAGCCCGAGGATCCGCGCGCCGAACTGGTGCGCCGCCTGCTCGAATACGAGCAGATGAAGCTGGCCGCCCAGAAGCTGGACAAGCTGCCGCAACTGGGCCGCGATTTCGTCAGCAGCCAGGCCGTGGCCGACCTGAGCGTCGAGCGCGCGCTGCCGGATGTCAGTGTGGACGACCTGCGCGCGGCGTGGGCCGACATCATGAAGCGGGCCAAGCTTAACCAGCACCACCACATCACGCGCGAGCAGCTGTCGGTGCGCGATCACATGACGCACATCCTGCGCCGCCTGAACGACGTGCGTTTCATGGAATTCGGCGACCTGTTCATGGAGCGCGTCCGCGAGGGGGCGCCCGCCGCGGTCGTTGTCGTGCATTTCATCGCCATGCTCGAGCTGGCGCGCGAATCGCTGCTGGAGATCACGCAGGCGGAGCCTTATGCTCCCATCTACGTGCGCCTGGCGTACACCAGCGTGGCAGCGGTCGCGGCCTGATCCTGACCGGGCGCCACTCCCCCGGAGATTTCCCTTGAAAGTCGTACACACCATCCAGGAATTGCGCGATCACCTGCGCGGACAGAACCGCGTGTCGTTCGTGCCCACCATGGGCAACCTGCACGAAGGCCACCTCGCGCTCATGAAGCTGGCGCGCCAGCACGGTGATCCCGTCGTGGCCAGCATCTTCGTGAACCGCCTGCAATTCGGCCCGAATGAGGACTTCGACCAGTATCCGCGCACCCTGGCCGCCGACATCGAAAAGCTTGAAGCGGCGCGCGACGTCTACGTGCTGTTCGCGCCGAACGAGCGCGAGATGTACCCCGAACCCCAGAATTTCCGCATCCAGCCGCCCGACGACCTGGGCGACATCCTGGAAGGCGAGTTCCGTCCGGGCTTTTTCGCCGGGGTCAGCACGGTCGTGCTCAAGCTGTTCTCGTGTGTGCAGCCGCGTGTGGCCGTGTTCGGCAAGAAGGATTACCAGCAGCTGATGGTGGTGCGCAACATGTGCCGCCAGTTCCAGTTGCCCGTCGAGGTGCTGGCGCATGAAACCGTGCGCGCGGACGACGGGCTGGCGCTGTCCTCGCGCAACCGGTACCTGAGCGAAGCCGAACGTGCCGAAGCGCCGGCGCTGTACGCCGAACTGCAAGAGATCGGCCGCCGCCTGGCCCGGGGTGAGCGCGACGCCGCCGTCCTGGAGAACGACGCCGTCCAGCGCCTGACGCAGCGCGGCTGGAAGGTCGATTACGTGGCCCTGCGCCGCCAGCGCGATCTGAAGCGCCCCGAGGCCGCGGACCTGCAGGCCGGCGAACCCGTCGTGGTGCTGGCTGCCGCCAAGCTGGGCGCCACGCGGCTGATCGACAACCTGGAACTGGACTACACCGCCTGAGGCAGGCGGAAGGCGGGCTAGCCGCGGCCGCATGATGCGGGGTGTTTTGGTCACCCCCTATCAGAATTGTCAGCTTACGCCGGCTGTGACACCGGGGCAGACTGTTTGCAATCCTACATTGCAAGCGAGCTGCCCCATGTCTTTTCCTCACCCCGAACTCGACGCCGTCCTGTCCTCCCTGACCGCCCGCGAACGCCAGATCGTCGATTACGTGGCGGCCGGGCGGGCCAACAAGGTCATCGCCATCGACTTGGGCATCTCCCTGCGCACGGTCGAGGCCCATCGCGCCCGCATCTTCGCCAAACTCGGCGCCCGCAACGCCATGCAGCTTGCGTGCCGGTTGTGTGCGCACGGGCAGTCAGGCGCCTCGCCCGTCCCGGGCGCGCAGTGGCGCCCCAACCCGATGCCGCCTCCGGGCGGTGCCAGCGCGCCGGCCCAGGTGCTGCACGAACCCGCCGGCGCGTATGGCGCATGCCCATCAAAACCGGTGCCTCCCTGACGTTGGCGCCACGCTTGCCGCGCCTGCCACGCCTGCCGCGCCTGTCGGGCCTGTCGCGTCCGTCGCGTCTGTCGCGTCCGTCGCGCCTGTCGTGCTCGGCGTGCTTGCCGCGCCGCCCCAATGCCGTCGCCCAATGAATTCGGGCCTGACGAACAAAGTGTTCGTCAGGCCCGGAAAGGGGTGCGGTGGCGTGGTGTCCGGCGGCGTTCAGGCGCCGGGGGCGGACAGCCTTGCGATCAGGGGCACTTGGGCGCGGCGGCGTTTGCCAGCTCGTCGATGGGGTCCAGATCCGGCTGGCGGGTCAGGTTGTAGTTCAGGTTGGGCGTCTGGCCGCCAATCGAGCGCACGCGCAGCACGTTGTTGGCCGCAACCAGGAATTCCACCCGGACGTTGCCCTGGCCGTCCATCAGGATGACGCGCGGCGGGCGTTCGTCGGTGGCGTCCCAGCAGCCTTGCTCGGACACGGGCGGACCCTTCTTGGGATCGTTGTCCAGGTAGGCGGTGCGGCCGCGCCAACGGCCATTGGGGGCCAGCGTCAGCGTCACGCGCTGGGCCGTGCATTGCATGGCGGGCGAGAAACACGGCAGCGTGCCCATGTAGGTCTGAGGCTGCGGCACCAGGCTGTGGGTGATGCCGCTGGGCGCAGCGGCAGGCGCCGCGGCGGGAGCAGGCGCCGATTTGCCCGATCCGCCCGAGCCGCCTTCGGCGCCTTCGGGCACGGGCTGGCCGTCTTCGGTGGTCTGGCCCGCGGCAACGGCCTGCTGGTTCTGGTTCTGCTGGCGGCGCGCGTCGGGCTTGAGCTCGATCTGCACTTGCGACGGGGCGCGGATGATGTTGCGGTAGCCGGCGCCCGAGCCCTGGTACTGCGCGTCGGTCACGGTGCTTTCCGCCGGCAGGTCGTAGTAGCCTTCGGTCTTTTGCTTGGCGCAGCCGGTAGCGCCTATCACGGCGCCCGCTAACAGCAGCCCCATGACGCCGAGTTTGGGGGAGCGGGAAACGATATCGACGCGCGCGGCCATGGCAGCTTATCCGTGAATTGAGTCTGTCTCCGATTTTACGCACTTATGCGAAGATTCGATACGTTCCCCTTAGCCGTTCCCGGGCATCTGCCGCACTTTATGCACAAATTACGACATGGCCGCGCGCGGCCCCTCATCCCATGCGCCATCGCCGGCCTGTCGGATGGGCAGCCGTGTCCGGGCCACGCGGGGCGGTGACGGCGATGTGGCAAATCCTTGATCTGCCCCTGGGCGTCTTCATTGGCGCGGCGGCGCTGGCCGGCTTGTTCGTGGGCAACTGGCTGACGGTGCTGACCCATCGGCTGCCGCGCATGATGGAGCGTGAGTGGCAGGCGCAGTGCATGGACGCGGCCGGCAAGCCGCGGCCGCCGGGCCACTATGGCCTGTGGTCGCCGGCCTCGCATTGCCCCGCCTGTGAGGCGCCCCTGGATCGGATGGCGCGGATTCCCCTGCTCGGCTGGCTATTGCTGCGCGGCCGGTGCGCTGCCTGCCATGCGCCCATCGGCTGGCGCTATCCGGTCATCGAACTGCTGACCTGCGCGCTCTTTGCCGGCTGCGCGCTGCGCTTTGGCGCGACGCCGATCGCGCTTGGCGCCATGGGCCTGTCGGCCACGCTGGTGGCGCTGGCCTGGATCGATTTCGAAACGACGCTGCTGCCCGATGTGCTGACCCAGCCGCTGGTGTGGGCGGGTCTGCTGGTGAACCTCTTCGATGCGTTCGCCAGCGTGCAGATGGCGGTGGTCGGGGCCGTGGCGGGATACCTGTTCCTGTGGGTTATCTTTCATGTGTTCCGCCTGCTGACCGGGCGCGAAGGCATGGGGCAGGGCGACTTCAAGCTGCTGGCCGCGCTGGGCGCGTGGTTCGGCATCGAAGCCTTGCCAATGCTGCTTCTGAGCGCATCCCTGGTGGGCGTGCTGATTGGCGGCGCATTGACGCTGACCGGCCGCGCCCGGCGCGGCCAGCCCTTGCCCTTCGGACCCTATCTGGCGCTGGCCGGGCTGGTCATGCTGCTGTTGGGCGGCGAGCATGGCGTATTGCAATTCATGAGCACATGAGGAAAGGCGCATGTTCAAGATTGGTCTGACGGGCGGCATCGGTTCGGGCAAGTCCCGCGTGGCGGACATGCTGGCCGAGTGGGGCGCGGCCCTGGTCGACACCGACGAGATCGCGCGCGCGCTGACCGCCGCGGGCGGCGCCGCCATGCCGGCGATCGAACGCGAATTCGGCCGCGAGGCCTTGACGCCCGACGGCGCGCTGGACCGCGCATGGATGCGCGCGCAGGCATTCGCCGATCCGCAGGTCCGCCTGCGGCTTGAGGCCGTGCTGCATCCGGTCATCGGCCGCGAAACGGAACGTCAGGCGGCGACCGCTAAAGGATCGTATCTGGTCTTTGTGGTGCCCCTATTGGTCGAGTCCCTGGACCGTTGGCGCGATCGCGTGGATCGTATCTGCGTGGTGGACTGCGACCCCGAGACGCAGGTGGCCCGCGTGCAGCAGCGCAGCGGGCTGACGGAGCAGGACATCCGGCGTATCATGGCGGCACAGGCTGCGCGGGCACGCCGGTTGGAGGTCGCGGACGACGTCATACTCAACGACGCAACGACCACGCCGGATCAATTGCGCGCGCGGGCGTTGACCCTGCATGACCGCTGGCTGGCGCTGGCGACCACCACGGGCCGGTAAGCCAGCGGCTGCCGGCACCCCTGAAAATTCTTGGCCCGCCGGCCAACCACTGATAGGGCCTGTAAAAAAGCGTGATCGTTTACGAATACCCCTTCAATGAGCGCATCCGTGCTTATCTGCGGCTGGAATACCTGTTCGACAGGCTCTTCTTCTTTGCTCGCGAGGGCGACTCACGCCAGCATCAGGTTGCCGTCTCCTCATTGTTCGATCTGCTCGATGCTTGCGAACGCACCGACGTAAAGGGGGCGATCCTCCAGGACCTTGAGCGCCAGCGCCTGGCGCTGGTCGGACTGCGCGACCATCCTGGCGTTGCTCAGGACGCGCTGGAAAGCATGCTGCGCGAAATGGAAAAGGTGGCCAGCGCGCTGGCTGCACCCGGCAAGACCGGCCAGTCGCTGCGCGAGAACGAATGGCTGACCAGCCTGCGCGGCCGCTTGTCGATGCCCGGCAGCGCCACGCAGGTCGACATGCCGTCCTACTATGCCTGGCAGAACAAGCCCGAAGCCGCGCGCTGCGCGGACCTGCAGGCCTGGGTGTCGCCCTTCATTCCCCTCTATGACGGCCTGACGCTGGCGCTGCGCCTGTTGCGCGAGTCCGGCCGCAAGACCGACATCGTGGCCGAGCAGGGCGCCTACCAGCAGATGCTGGGCGGCAAACAGTTTCAGCTTCTGCGCGTCTGGGTGGATCCCGCCCAGGGCGTCTTTCCCGAGATCAGCGCCAATAAGTACATGATCTGGATACGTTTTTCCACGCAGGACGGGGAGTTCAAGCCTCAGCAGGTGGCCCGCGACGTGGCGTTCCAGATGACCTTGTGCAGTTCCTAGGCGCAAGTTACGTACGGTTTCGCGGCCCGGATTCCTGTTGCGGGTAGTTTCAGGCTGACGGCGACCAGGGCCGAAACCGGGACGGTCTAGTAGACAATACGGCTTTCCTTCCGAGTGTGCCGGAACCGAGTCCATGTCCGATAGCCGTCCCGTATCCCCACCCTCCCGCTGGAGCCGCCGCCGCGTCGTCGGTCTGGTCTTTCTGCTGCTTGCCGTCGCGGCGATTGCCTGGGTGGTGCTGCGGCCGTCGGCCAAGCAGGCAGGCCCGGGGGGGCGGACAGGCGGCAGGCCGCCCGCGGCCGCCATGGCCAACATGCCCGTCCCGGTCCGTATCGCCACCGCCGCGCAGCAGGACATCGACATCTTCCTGCGCTCGCTGGGCACCGTCACCGCCTACAACACCGTCACCGTCCGAAGCCGCGTCAGTGGCGAACTCGTGGACGTCGCGTTCCAGGAAGGCCAGCAGGTCAAGGCCGGCGACCTGCTCGCCCAGGTGGACCCGCGCGCCTTCCAGGTGGCGCTTGACCAGGCGCGCGGCACGCAGATGCAGAACCTCGCGCAGCTGGAAAACGCCCGCCGCGACCTGCAACGCTACCAGGCCCTTTTCAAGCAGGACTCCATCGCCCGCCAGCAGGTCGACACGCAGGCCGCGCTGGTGCGCCAGTACGAAGGCACGGTCAAGAGCGACCAGGCCAATGTCGACAATGCCAAGCTGCAACTGGATTACGCCCGCATCACCGCGCCGATCAGCGGCCGCCTGGGCCTGCGTCAGGTCGACCGCGGCAATCTGGTGTCCAGCTCGGACACCAACGGGCTGGTCGTCATCACCCAGACCCAGCCCATCTCCGTCGTCTTCACCCTGCCCGAAACGCAGCTGCCGGAAGTGCGCGCCGAGTTGGCGGCCGGCAAGATGCTGACCGTCGACGCCTATGACCGCGCCGACACCCGCCGCATCGCCTCGGGCACGCTCGAGACGCTGGACAACCAGATCGACGTGGCAACCGGCACGCTCAAGCTCAAGGCCCGCTTCGACAACACCGACGATGCGCTTTTCCCCAACCAGTTCGTCAACGTGCGGCTGCACGTGCTGACCCGCAAGGACGTGACGGCCATTCCGACGGCCGCGGTCCAGCAGGGTTCGGCCGGCGCGTTCGTCTTCCTGGTGCAGGACGACAACACGATCGCGGTGCGCCCGGTGAAGCTGGGCGCCATCAATGCCGGCATGGTCGCCGTCAACGAAGGTCTCAAGCCCGGGGATCGGGTCGTCACCGAAGGCACGGACCGCCTGCGCGCCGGCGCCAAGGTGGAAATCGTGGGCGGCGCCGAGGTCATTCCCGCCGCCCGCGACAAGTCGCTCGGCGCGGGCGCGCCGGCCGGCACCACGCCCGCGGCCAAGTAAGCAGAGAACGCCGTGAGCCCGTCGCGCCTATTCATCCTGCGCCCCGTGGCCACCACCCTGTCGATGGTGGCCATCCTGATCGCGGGCCTCATCGCCTACCGTTTCCTGCCCGTCTCGGCGCTGCCCGAGGTCGACTACCCCACGATCCAGGTCGTGACGCTGTACCCCGGGGCTAGCCCCGACGTCATGACCTCGCTGGTCACCTCGCCACTGGAGCGGCAGTTCGGCCAGATGCCCGGCCTGAACCAGATGTCGTCCACCAGTTCGGGCGGCGCCTCGGTCATCACGCTGCAATTCAATCTGACGCTGCCGCTGGACGTGGCCGAGCAGCAGGTGCAGGCGGCCATCAATGCCGCCTCGAACCTGCTGCCGTCCGACCTGCCGGTGCCGCCCACCTACAACAAGGTCAATCCCGCGGACGCGGCCGTGCTGACGCTGGCAATCACGTCTCCCACCATGCCGCTGCCGCAGGTGCGCGACCTGGTCGATACGCGCGTGGCGCAGAAGCTGTCGCAGATTCCCGGCGTGGGCCTGGTCAGCGTGGCGGGCGGGCAGCGGCCCGCGGTGCGCGTCCAGGTGAATCCGCAGGCGCTGGCGGCCAACGGCTTGTCGCTGACCGACCTGCGCACTGCGATCGTCGGCGCCAACGTCAATCAGCCCAAGGGCAACCTGGACGGCCCGCAGCGCTCCACCACCATCAACGCCAACGACCAGCTCAAGTCGCCCACCGACTACAACAGCCTGATCATCGCGTACAAGAACGGCGCGCCGCTGCGGTTGGCCGACGTGGCGCGCGCGGTCGAGGGGGCCGAGGACACGCGCCAGGCCGCGTGGGCCGGCGACAAGCCCGCCATCCTGCTGAACATCCAGCGCCAGCCCGGCGCCAACGTGATCGACGTGGTCGACCGCATCCAGGCGCTGATGCCGCAGCTGCGCGCCGCGCTGCCCGCCACGCTGGACGTGACGGTGGTGTCAGACCGCACGCAGACCATCCGCGACTCGGTCGCCGACGTGCAGTTTGAAATGCTGCTGGCCGTGGGGCTGGTGGTCATGGTCACGTTCGTGTTCCTGCGCAGCATGACGGCCACGCTGATTCCCAGCGTCGTCGTGCCGCTGTCGCTGGTGGGCACGTTCGGCATCATGTATCTGTCCGGGTTCTCCATCAACAACCTGACGCTGATGGCGCTGACCATCGCCACGGGCTTCGTGGTGGACGACGCGATCGTGATGATCGAGAACATCGCCCGCCATATCGAGGAAGGCGAAAAGCCGATGCAGGCCGCGCTGAAAGGCGCGTCGCAGATCGGCTTCACGCTGATCTCGCTGACCCTGTCGCTGATCGCCGTGCTGATCCCGCTGCTCTTCATGACCGAAGTCGTGGGCCGGCTGTTCCGCGAATTCGCGATCACGCTGGCGGTGGCCATCCTGATTTCGCTGTTGGTGTCGCTGACGCTCACGCCCATGATGTGCGCGCGCCTCTTGCGTTCGGAATCCGAAACGAAGCATGGGCGCTTTCATCGCGCCACGGGCGCATTCATCGACCGCGTCATCGCCGCGTACGACCGCATGCTGCAGGTGGTGTTGCGCCATCAGACGCTGACGCTGGTGGTGGCGGTGGCGACCTTTGCGCTGACCGTGCTGCTGTACA
Source organism: Achromobacter sp. JD417 (assembly GCF_041879325.1). Classification (NCBI taxonomy): domain Bacteria; kingdom Pseudomonadati; phylum Pseudomonadota; class Betaproteobacteria; order Burkholderiales; family Alcaligenaceae; genus Achromobacter; species Achromobacter sp. JD417. The sequence goes on from NZ_CP087159.1 coordinate 577,055, forward strand.
TGGTAGTGCCCAAGGGGTTCTTCCCGCAGCAGGACACCGGCCTCATCCAGGCCATCACGCAGGCGCCGCAGTCCATTTCGTTTGCCGCCATGTCCGAGCGCCAGCAGGCCGCAGCCCGCCTGGTGCTGCAGGATCCCGACGTGGCCGCCGTGTCATCCTTCATCGGCGTGGATGGCAGCAACGCCACGCTCAGCGCCGGCCGCATGCAGATTTCGCTCAAACCCCAGGCCGAGCGCACCGGCGATCTGCGCGCGGTGATGGCGCGCCTGCAGGAAAACCTGAACAAGCAGGACGGCCTGACCGTCTACATGCAGCCGGTGCAGGACCTGACCATCGAAGACCGCGTCAGCCGCACGCAGTATCAGATGACGCTGTCCAATCCCGACCTGAAGGTGCTGAGCGAATGGACGCCCAAGCTGGTCGACCGCCTGCGCGCCGTGCCCGGCCTGATGGACGTGGCCGACGATCTGCAGGACGACGGCTTGCAGACCTGGGTGGAAATCGACCGCGACGCCGCCTCGCGCCTGGGCATCACCGCCGCCATCATCGACGAGGCGCTGTACAACGCCTTTGGCCAGCGGCTGATCTCCACGATCTTCACGCAGTCCAACCAGTACCGCGTGGTGCTCGAGGTGCTGCCGCAGTTCCAGATGTCGCCCAGCGCGCTCGGGCAGATTCACGTGCCCACGTCCTCGGGCGCGCAGGTGCCGCTGTCGTCGGTCGCGCACATCAGCGAAGGCAGGACGGTGCTGGCCGTGAACCGGCTCGACCAGTTCCCGATGGTGACGGTGTCGTTCAATCTGGCGCCGGGCGCCTCGCTGTCCGACGCGGTCGAGAACATCAAGGCGGCCGAAGCCGAGATCGGCATGCCGGCCGGCGTCGAGACCCGCTTCCAGGGCGCGGCGCTGGCGTTCCAGAATTCGCTGTCCAGCACGCTGTGGCTGATCCTGGCGGCCGTGGTCACGATGTACATCGTGCTTGGCGTTCTGTACGAAAGCTACATCCATCCCATCACCATCCTGTCCACGCTGCCGTCGGCGGGCGTGGGGGCGCTGCTGGCGCTGCTCATCAGCGGCACCGAGCTGGACATGATCGGCATCATCGGGATCATCCTGCTGATCGGCATCGTCAAGAAAAACGCCATCATGATGATCGACTTTGCGCTGGATGCCGAACGCAAGCGCGGCTTGGCGCCGCGCGAGGCCATCCACGAGGCCGCGCTGCTGCGCTTTCGGCCCATCCTGATGACCACGCTGGCGGCGCTGTTCGGCGCCTTGCCGCTGATGCTGTCGACCGGCACGGGCGCTGAATTGCGCCAGCCGCTGGGCCTGGTCATGGTCGGCGGCCTGCTGCTGTCGCAGGTGCTGACGCTGTTCACCACGCCCGTCATCTATCTGATGTTCGACCGCATGTCGCGCCGCTGGCGCGGGGCGGGCGCGCAATCGGCCGGAGCCGCCCGATGATCCTGTCGGCGCCCTTCATCGTCCGGCCGGTGGCGACCACGCTGCTGAGCCTGGCGGTCGTGCTGGCCGGCATGCTTGCGTTCTTCCTCTTGCCGGTCGCGCCCTTGCCGCAGGTGGACATTCCGACCATTTCGGTGTCGGCCAGCCTGCCCGGCGCCAGCCCCGAGACCATGGCCTCCAGCGTCGCCACGCCGCTGGAGCGGTCGCTGGGCAGCATCGCGGGGGTCACCGAAATGACCTCGCGCAGCTCGCAGGGCTCTACCCGCATCACGTTGCAGTTCGACCTGTCGCGCGACATCAACGGCGCCGCGCGCGACGTTCAGGCCGCCATCAACGCGGCGCGCTCGCTGCTGCCCACGGGGCTGCGCAGCAATCCCACGTATCACAAGTCCAATCCGTCGGACGCGCCCATCCTGACGCTGGCGCTGACTTCCGACACGCTCAGCCAGGGCCAGCTCTACGATCTGGCGTCCACCATCGTGGCGCAGAAGCTGGCCCAGGTGGACGGGGTGGGCGAGGTCACGGTGGGCGGCAGCTCGCTGCCGGCCGTGCGCGTGACCGTGCTGCCCGGCGCCCTGGCCAATCAGGGCGTGTCGCTGGACGAATTGCGCGCCACGCTGGCCAACGCCAATGCCAACCGGCCCAAGGGCGTGCTGGAGAACGACCGCTACCACTGGCAGATCATGGTCAGCGACCAGCTCAGCCGCGCCGAGGAATACCGGCCGCTGATCGTGGCGTGGCGCGATGGCCGGCCGGTGCGCGTGTCCGACGTGGCCCGCGTCGAGGACTCGGTCGAAGACCTTTACCAGACCGGCTTTTACAACGACCGCAACGCCATCCTGATGATCGTGCGCCGGCAGGCCGACGCCAACATCATCGAAGCCGTGGACGCCGTGCGCGCCCAGCTTCCCGTCTTGCAGGCGCTGATGCCCGCAGACGTCAACATGCGGGTTGCGCAGGACCGCACGCCCAGCATCCGGGCGTCGCTGCACGAGGCCGAGCTGACGCTCATCATCGCCGTGGGACTGGTGGTGCTGGTGGTGCTGCTGTTCCTGCGGCGCTGGCGGGCGGCGATCATTCCCAGCGTGGCGGTGCCGGTGTCGCTGATCGGCACGTTCTGCATCATGTACCTGTGCGGCTACACGCTGAACACCATCTCACTGATGGCATTGATCGTCGCGACCGGCTTTGTCGTGGACGACGCGATCGTGGTGCTCGAGAACATCATGCGTCACGTCGAACGCGGCATGTCGCCAATGCGCGCCGCGCTGCGCGGCTCGCGCGAAGTCGGATTCACGGTGCTGTCGATGAGCCTGTCGCTGGTGGCGGTGTTCATCCCCATCCTGCTGATGGGCGGCGTGGTCGGGCGCCTGTTCCGCGAGTTCGCGGTCACCTTGTCGGCGTCGATCCTGGTGTCGCTGGTGGTGTCGCTGACGCTTACGCCCATGATGTGCGCGCGCCTGCTGCGGCCCGAACCCAAGGAACAGAAGCCGCCGGGCCGGCTGGCCCGCTGGTCCGAACGCGCCTTCGAATCGATGCAGAACGGCTATCGCGTGTCGCTCGGCTGGGCGCTGGCGCACGGGCGGCTGATGATGCTGACGCTGGCGATCGCCGTGGGCCTGAACGTGTACCTGTATACAGTGGTGCCCAAGGGATTTTTCCCGCAGCAGGACACGGGTCAGCTGCTGGGCTTTTTCCGGGTGGACCAGGGCACGTCGTTCCAGGCCACGCTGCCCAAGCTGGAGGCGCTGCGCAAGGTGGTGCTGGCCGATCCGGCCGTGCAAAGCATGACCGGCTACGCCGGCGGGCGCGGCGGCAGCAACAGCAGCTTCATGCAGATCCAGTTAAAGCCGCTGGACGAGCGCAAGGTCTCTGCCGACGTGGTCATCAACCGCTTGCGCGCCAAGCTGCAGAACATGCCCGGAGCGCGCATGTTCCTGGTGTCGCAGCAGGATATCCGCATTGGCGGGCGCCAAAGCCAGGGTTCGTACGACTACACCCTGATGTCTGGCGACCTGCAGCTGCTGCGCACGTGGATGCCCAAGGTGCAGCAGGCGATGGCCAAGATTCCGGAGATCACCGATGTGGACGCCGACGTCGAGGACCGGGGCCGCGAGATCAACCTGGTCATTGACCGGGAAGCCGCGACGCGGCTGGGCATCAGCATGGCCACCATCTCCACGGTGCTGAACAATTCGTTCAGCCAGCGCCAGGTGTCGGTCATGTACGGGCCGCTCAACCAGTATCACGTGGTGCTGGGCGTGGACCCGAAGTTCGCGCAGGACATCGAGTCGCTGCGCCAGGTCGAAGTCATCACCGCGGACGGCGCGCGTGTGCCGCTGCCGGCGTTCACCAAGCTTGAAAACGCCAACGCACCGCTCAGTGTGAGTCACCAGGGGCTGTTCGTGGCGGACACCATCTCGTTCAGCCTTGCGCCCGGCGTGTCGCTGGGACAGGCGACCACCGCGATCGACAACGCGGTGGCCCGCATCGGCCTGCCGTCCGACCAGATCCAGGCGGGCTTTCAGGGCACCGCCGCCGCGTTGCAGCAGACGCTGTCGCAACAGCCCTGGCTGATCCTGGCCGCGCTGGTCACCATGTACATCGTGCTGGGCATCCTGTACGAAAGCTTCGTCCACCCGCTCACCATCCTGTCCACGCTGCCGTCGGCGGGCCTGGGCGCGCTGCTTGCGCTGCTGCTGGTGCGCCATGACTTCACCTTGATCGCGCTGATCGGGGTGTTCCTGCTCATTGGCATCGTCAAGAAGAACGCCATCATGATGGTGGACTTTGCGCTGGACGCCGAGCGCCACCACGGCATGACGCCGCGCGACGCCATCTTCCAGGCCTGCCTGACGCGCTTTAGGCCCATCATGATGACCACGATGGCGGCCATCTTCGGCGCGCTGCCGCTGGTGCTGGCCACGGGCGCCGGCGTCGAGATGCGCCAGCCGCTGGGCATTACCATCGTGGGCGGCCTGGTGCTGAGCCAGATCCTCACGCTGTACACCACCCCGGTGGTCTATCTTTATCTGGATCGCTTCCGCCTGTGGGCCGCACGCCGGCGCGCGGGGCGGGCCGGCGATTCCGCTTCCATCAAACACACATGATCCGTACCACGCCGTCTGCTTTCGCCTCATTTCCCCGCGCCGCGATCACGCTTGCGCTGTGCGCGCTGCTGGGCGCGTGCGCGGTCGGGCCCGACTATCAGCGTCCGGCGCTCGACGTGGGCGCCGCGTACAAGGAAGGCCAGGTCGAGGTGCCCGGCTGGAAGCCCGCGCAACCGCGCGACGAGGCCGATCGCGGCGCGTGGTGGACGGTTTACGACGACACCACGCTGAACGGCCTGGTGGACCGTCTGAACACTTCGAACCAGACCATTGCGCAGGCCGAGGCGAACTACCGCCAGGCGCTTGGCCTGGTGCGCGGCGCGCGCTCGGGCTTTTTTCCGACCGTGGGCGCGGGGGCAGGCATGAGCCGCAGCGGCAACGGCGGGCAAAGCGGTTCGTCCACCGGTTCCGGCGGCAACGTATCCAACCAGTATTCGCTGACCGGCAGCGTCAGCTGGGAGCTTGACGTCTGGGGCCGCGTGCGCCGCAGCGTCGAGTCCTCGGAAGCCAGCGCCGCCGCCAGCCTGGCCGACCTGGGCGCGACCCGGCTGAGCGCGCAGGCCGCGTTGGTGCAGACCTATCTGCAATTGCGCGTGCTGGACGAGCAGAAGCGTCTGCTCGACGCCACCGTGGCCGCCTATGAAAAATCCCTGCAGCTCACGCAGAACCGCTATGAGGTCGGCGTGGCCGGCCAAGCCGACGTGGCGGTGGCGCGCACGCAGCTGGAAAGCACGCGCGCGCAGTCCATCGACCTGGACTGGCAGCGCGGCCAGTACGAGCACGCGATCGCCGTCCTGATGGGCCTGGCGCCGTCCCAATTCAGCCTGCCGCCGGCCGTCTTCGCGTTGCGGCTGCCGCAGATTCCCGTGGGCCTGCCGTCCGAACTGCTCGAACGCCGTCCCGACGTGGCGGCCGCCGAACGCCGCGCCGCCGCCGCCAACGCGCAGATCGGCGTGGCGCAGGCCGCGTGGTTCCCCAGCCTGACCCTGTCGGCCGACGGCGGTTTTCGCAATGGCGAGTTTGCCGAACTGCTGACGGCGCCCGCGCGCTTCTGGTCGCTGGGACCGGCGCTGGCCCTGACGATCTTCGACGGCGGCGCGCGCGAGGCCCAGGTCGAGCAGGCCCGCGCGTCCTATGACTCGCAGGCCGCGGCCTACCGGCAGGCGGCGTTGACCGGGCTGCGCGAGGTCGAGGATTACCTGATTCAGCTGCGGGTGATGGAGCAGGAGCAGATCGTGCAGCGGCGCGCGCTGGAATCCGCGCGGGAATCGCTGCGTCTGATTCAGAACCAGTACAAGGCGGGCCTCGTTGACTACCTGAGCGTGGCCGTGGTCGACGCCACCGCACTCAACAGCGAGCGCAATGCCCTGAGCCTGCTGGGCAACCGGCTCGTGGCCAGCGTCAACCTGATCGTCGCGCTGGGCGGCGGCTGGGAAGGTCTGCCGCCCGTGGAAACGGCGCGGGCGGACGCCGCGACCTCGCCGGCGGTGGCGCCTGCATCGGGGCCTGCATCGGCGCCTGCGTCGCAAACAGCTGCGCCGCAAGCCCCGGCGCAACAAACGCCGCCGGCGCCGTCCCGCTAGCCGCGGGTAGCCTGCCCTACAAACCCACGGCCTTCAGATCCGGCCGCTGGCGATGCCAGTCGGTGACCGCCTGGAACGCGATGCCAATCCGGCCCAGCACGGCCTCCGCGTTCGGCTTTCCCAGCAACTGCACGCCCAGCGGCAGGCCGTCGCTGGTAAAGCCCGCGGGCAGCGCCAGTCCTGCGGCGTTGACGTAGTTGCCGGCGCGGGTAAACGACGCAAGCGGCGTGGCGGTTTCATCGACGTCGGCCAGCTGCCGCGCGCCGAACGGCACGCAAGGCGTCAGCACCGCGTCGAACTCCTGCATCCAGTCCAGCCAGTCGCGGCGCGCCTGCGCATGCGCCTGTAACGCGCCGATGTAGTCGGCCGCCGAGATTCCCTTGCCCGACAGCACGCGGGTGCGCACGTACTGGCCGATGGGCTGCGCCGTGTCCTCGATGTGGCCGCGGTGCAGCGCATACGCTTCCGCGGCGATGATCTGGCCGTTGCGTTGCATCATCTCGTGAAAATCGAAGGGCAGCGGCGTTTCCTGCACGTCGGCGCCCAGCGCGGCCAGCACGCGGCGCGCGTCGTCCAGGGCTGACAGCGCATCGGCTTCCACGGCAACGGGGTGCTGTGCAACCGGCATCAACGCGATCCGCTTGCCGCGCAGCGGTTGCGGGCCGGAATACGGCTCGCGGTAATCGAAGGCGGGAATGCCGAACGTCAGGGGATCATGGGTGTCGGATCCGGCCATCAGCGCGGTCAGCAGCATTGCGTCGCGGGCGTCGCGCGTCAGCGGGCCCAAGGTGTCCAGCGTGGGCGACAGCGCCACCGCGCCGTGCAGGCTGATCAGTCCGCGCGTGGTCTTCAAGCCGGTGATGCCGTTCAGCGCCGCTGGAATCCGGACCGAGCCGCCGGTGTCCGACCCCAGCGCCGCGGGCGCCAGCCCGGCCGCGACGGCAACGCCGGACCCGCTGGACGAGCCGCCGGGCACCCGTGCGCGATTCAGGTCCCACGGATTGCGGGGCGTGCCCATCACCGGATTGGTGCCCCAGCCGCCAAAGGCGAATTCGACCATGTGCGTCTTGCCCAGCAGCACCATGCCCGCGTTCAGCAGCCGCGCCACCGCGGTGGCGGTGACGCCGCTGCGCCGCTCGCGCCAGGCCTCGGAGCCCGCCGTGGTGATCTGCCCCTGGATGTCGCACAGGTCCTTGATGGCCACGGGGATGCCGTCCAGGGCGCTGAGCATCCCATAGCCGGCTCGCCGGCGTGCGTCGGACGCCTCGGCAAGCCGTAGCGCGCCTGCGCTGTCCACGCTGACGAAGGCGCCCAACGCCCGGTTGGCCCGGTCGATCCGGTCCAGGAAGTGGCGCGTCACTTCCACGGCACTGTAGCGGCCCTTCGCCAGCCCGTCCGCCAGATCGCTCATCGTGGCAAATGCGATTTCAGACATGCGTTCCTCGATGTAATGCCGATTGCCTGCCGGGCCGCGCGTGGCGGCCAGGCCTCGGGATGTAGCGTGCAACGGCGCGCACGTTTGGTCTATGCGCGCTTTCCCGCCCGGGCGGAATGCAAAACGGCCCATGCGAAAGGCATGGGCCGTTTGGGTTGCGCGTGCGGCGCCAGCGGTCGGGCGGTCAGAGAATGCCGCGAATGCCGGCGATGCCGTGCGCGCCGTGCCGCAAGGCTTGCGAGACCGTCTGGGTGGATTGTCCGCCCAATGCAAACACCGGAATGCCCGCGTCGCGGTTGCCTTGCACGAAGCCTTCCCAGCCCAGCGTCTGCGCGCCGGGATGGCTGGGCGTGTCCAGCACGGGGCCCAGCACGGCAAAGTCCGCGCCCAGTTCGCGGGCATGGACCACCTGCGCGTTGTCATGCGCGGACACGCCGACCAGGGCATTGCGCGGCAATTCCGGACGAGCGGTCAGATGCAGCGCATCGGCCGTGCGCAGGTGCACGCCGTCGGCTTCCTTCCACCAGGCAACGGGATGGATGCTGTTGACCAGCACGCGCGCGCCGGCGGCGCGGCAACGCTTGACCACCTGTTGCAGCACCTCGTGCAGCGAACTGGCGCCCACGCCGTCGGGCCATTGCGGTTCTCGGAACTGCACCAGCTTCACGCCGCGCGCCAGCGCCGCGTCCAGCCGGCCGAGGAACGGCGCGATGCCCGCGCGCGAGCCGATGCCGCTGATGCCATAGGTGGTGGGCAGCTGCAACCAGCGCAGCGGCGGCAGGGTGGCGGGCAGCAAGTCGCCCACCGCGGCCGCGTTGGCCGGATCCACCCATTCCAGGCGCTGGTTTTCCAGGCTTTGCGGTTCGCCTTCCCAGCCGGTGACGTGGCAGAACGCCAGGCGCACCGTGGTGTGGGGATAGGCGTGCACATAGGTGACCCACGGGCGCGACTGCGTGACTCGGATGCCGATTTCTTCTTGCAGTTCGCGCGCCAGCGCCTGCAGCACGGTCTCACCGGGTTCGAGCTTGCCGCCGGGCAGTTCCCACCAGCCCGACCACGGCTTGCCCTCGGGGCGCTGGCCCAGAAGCAGCTTGCCGTCCGGACGCAGGATCAGGCCGGCGGCGACGTCGACGATCTTTTCAGACATGGCGGGCCGCCCAGTCGCGCGCGAACTGATAGGCCACGCGGCCCGAACGCGAGCCGCGCTCGATGGTCCATTGCAGGGCCTCGGTGCGCGACGGTTCGATGTGCTGTTCGGGGCAGCCCAGTTCGCGCAGCCAGTGGTACACGATGTCCAGGTAGTCGTCCTGCTTGAACGGATAGAACGACAGCCACAGCCCGAAGCGCTCGGACAGCGAAATTTTTTCCTCGACGGTTTCGCCGGGGTGGATTTCGCCGTCGGGCTGGTGCTTGGCCTGCAGGTTCTCGCTCATGTATTCCGGCATCAGGTGGCGCCGGTTGGACGTGGCGTAGATCAGGACGTTGTCGCCCGAGGCCGACACCGACCCGTCCAGCACCGATTTCAGCGCCTTGTAGCCGGCTTCGCCTTCCTCGAAGGACAGGTCGTCGCAGAACACGATGAAGCGTTCGGGCCGCGCCGCCACCAGTTCGACGATATCGGCCAGATCGCCGAGGTCGGACTTGTCGACTTCGATCAGCCGCAGGCCGCGGTCGCCGTAGGCGGCCAGCATGGCCTTGACCAGCGAGCTCTTGCCGGTGCCGCGCGCGCCGGTCATGAGCACGTTGTTGGCGGGCTTCTTTTCAAGGAACTGCAGCGTGTTGCGGTCGATGGTGGCCTTCTGGCGCTCGATGTGCTGCAGGTCCTGCATGTCGATGCGCGCCACGTGGCGCACGGCGTCCAGCCAGCCGCGCGCGCCGCGCTTGCGCCAGCGGAACGCGTGGGCCGACCAGTCGATCTCGGGCGGGGCCGGAGGCAGGAAGGCCTCCAGCTGCGCCAGCACGCGTTCGGCGCGCTGGATCAGGGTGGTGAACTCGTTTGCCGTCATGGTCGATCAGGAGCGGTAGTCGGCGTTGATCGACACGTACTCGTGCGAGAAGTCGCAGGTGTAGACGGTGTCGCTGACCTGGCCGCGGCCCAGCGCGATGCGCACCGAGATTTCGGCCTGCTTCATGACGCGCTGGCCGTCGGCTTCCTGGTAGTCGGGATTGCGGCCGCCGTTCTTGGCAACCAGCACGTCGTCCAGCCACAGGCGGATGTTGGAGACATCCAGGTCGTCGATGCCGGCGTAGCCGACGGCGGCCAGGATGCGGCCCAGGTTGGGGTCCGACGCGAAGAACGCGGTCTTGACCAGCGGCGAATGCGCCACGGCGTAGGCGACCTTCAGGGCTTCCTCGGTGGTGCCGGCTTCTTCGACGCGGATCGTCATGAACTTGGTGGCGCCTTCGGCGTCGCGCACGATCTTGGTGGCCAGATCAAGGGCGGCGGCGGTCAGGGCCTCGCGCACGGCGGCGTAGGCCGCGTCGGACTCGCTGTTGACGTTGACGCCCGACTTGCCGGTGGCGGCGATGATGAAGGAGTCATTGGTGGAGGTGTCGCCGTCGACCGTGATGCGGTTGAACGAGGCGTCGGCGATTTCCACGGCCAGCTTGCGCAGGAGCGGCTGGGCGATGCCGGCGTCGGTGGCCAGGAAGCTGAGCATGGTGGCCATGTTGGGACGGATCATGCCGGCGCCCTTGCTGATGCCGGTGAAGGTGACCGTCTTGCCGTCGATCTGCACCTTGGCGGACGAAATCTTGGGCAGGGTGTCCGTGGTCATGATGCCGTGGGCGGCGCTGGACCAGTGGTCGGCGGCCAGGTCGGCGATGGCGGCGGGCAGCCCGGCGACCAGGCGGTCCAGGGGCAGGGGCTCAAGGATGACGCCGGTGGAGAACGGCAGAATCTGCGAGGAGGGCACGCCCAGCAGCTTGCCCAGCGCGTCGCAGGTGTCCTTGGCTTTTTTCAGGCCTTCTTCGCCGGTGCCGGCGTTGGCGTTGCCCGTATTGATGACCAGGGCGCTGATCGGGCCGCCGGCGGCCAGGTGGGCCTGGCAGACCTGCACCGGGGCGGCGCAAAAGCGGTTGCGGGTGAAGACGCCCGCCACGCTGGTGCCTTCGGCCAGGCGGAACACCGTCAGGTCGCGCCGGTTGGCCTTGCGGATGCCAGCCTCGGTGACGCCGATTTCTACGCCGGCAACAGGGAAAATTTCGGACTCGGAGGGGATCTGCAGATTAACGGCCATGACTTCGTCTCTTGGAGTGAGCGGGACGGAACCGCCGCCAGGCACGGCGGCGTGCGGGAAAGCTTCGTATTATCCCACCGGATCCGGGGGCGGTGTCCGGCCCCCTCGGCAACCCGAGGGGCGGGGCGTCCGCGTCAGGGACCGATGCGCATGGCGGCCACGTCCAGCACGCCGGCCTCGCGGTTGCTCAGCACGCTGCGCACGGTGCCGTCGGGCGCCTGCAGCACCGACTTGCCCGCGGGGACGTCTTCGCCGCCGGCCCGGCGCGCCGAGCGCCCGCGCGACGGCGAGAACAGCAGGTCCCCCGGCTGCGCGCCCTGCAGGCGCGGGTTGGCGGCCAGCACGCGCGTGCCTGGCGGGTAAGTCATGTCGCCCAACACGGTGTCGCGCGCCGCCAGACCCTCGAAGCCCAGCATCCGGCGCTGCGCGTCCAGTTGCAGGTCCACCTTCAGCAAGGGAATCCTGGCCACGGTCAGGGAATCGCTGCCCTCGGTACGCAGCAGCCAGCGCGGGCCGGACCCGCTCTTGTCCAGCGGCGTGCCGCGCAGGGCGGGGTCGACCTTGAGCCAGGCGCCCGCAGGCACGGGCTGCTGGTCCAGCGTGTTGCCGATGGCCAGGTGGCAGCTGGAGAACTGCGGATGCCCGCCATGCACGACGAATTCGATGCGGTGGCCGTGGGCGCACAGCCAGCCCTCCAGCGCCTGGTCGCGGGCGATTTCGGCGGAGAGCGTTTCGGGTTGCTTGCTGGTCGCGGGGTAGCGGAACAGCTGGGTCGCTGCGACGCCCAGGATCTCGGCCGGATGGGCTTCGGGAAAGGTGGCGCGGTCGAACGAGGCCAGGTCGCCCGGCGTGGCCAGCCGCAGGGTGGTGCCGGCGGGCATCTGCACCCCGGCCAGCTGCGTGGGCTGGGCCAGCACGGTCTTGCGCGCGTTGTCGGCCTGCGCATCGCGCTGGGCCACGAACCACTGGCTGAACTGCTGGTACGGAAAGATGGCGCCGACGACCGCCAGCAAGGTCATGAGCACGGTGCCGGCGCGCCGGTGGACGGCCAGCCATTCGCGCGCGCCGCGGGAGGTGGCCAGGACGGCGAGCCAGGTCAGCAACGTGGACAGGCAGGCCAGCGAGGCCGCCATCAACACGTAGAAATTACCGCCAGGAAGAGATACCGGAATCATGGCGGCAATTATGCGCCAATCCGGCCCCCGGATCTGGCGTGCAAGAACGCTTAATCGCGGTTGGCCGCAGAGCGGGTGGCCACCACCTGCAGCTTCAGTTCGCCCAGCGCCTGGAACAAGGCGTTGCGGCTGGATTCGGGCAGGTCGGCGAACATGGACTTGACCCAGTTTTCGTGGGCCCGCGCCATGCGCGAGAAGCTTTTCTTGCCTTGCGGGGTCAGCTTGATGAGCGAGCTGCGGCGGTCCGATTCAACCTTGGTCCGCACCACCAGGCCTTCCTTTTCGAGCTGGTCGGTGATGCCCGTGATATTGCCGTTGGTCACCATCATGTGACGCGAGAGCTCGCCCATCTTCATGCCCTTGGGCGCGCGCTGCAATTGCGCCATCAGGTCGAAGCGGGGCAGGGTGGTGTCGAATTCGTTGCGCAGGCGGCTGCGGATCTCTCCTTCGATGAGATTGGCGCAGGTCAACATGCGCAGCCACAGGCGCAGCGCGTGATGGTCGTCGGGCGCGGCGCGGGATTCCAGGTCGGGAGTGTCGGTCATGGCTCGGAAGATTACCGGGAATGCGGTGGTGATGAGGGCGCCAGACCCATCTGTTCGAAGATGGCTTGGGTCAGCGGGCTGTTCGGATCGTTGAGCGTCAGGACGATATCAAAGTGATTGGTGCCCGGCATCGGGACATACCTGCCGGGAAACCCGCGTTCGCGCCAGGCGGCCAGGTAATCATTGCTCTGGCGCTTGAATTCGTCGGTTTCGGATTCGCCGTAGCTGACCACCAGCGGGCAGCCCGCCTGCGGCAGCTGCAGCGCGGGGCTGTTGCGGATGGCGTCGGCCTCGCTCATGCGCATCCATTCGTTGATGTGCGTGTGCACCAGCGGGCGCAGGTCGAACAGGCCCGACAGCGGCGCGGCGCCCCGGACCACGCTGGGTGGCACGTCGTAACTGGCGTGCCAGCCGCTGGCCAGCAGCGCGCCGACCAGGTGGCCGCCAGCCGAGCTGCCGCAAATGTGGATGCGCGCCGGGTCGCCGCCGTACTGGGCGATATGGCGATGGATCCAGGCCAGCGCGCGCCGGTTCTGGTCGACGATGCGGTCCAGCGTCACGGCCGGGGCCAGCGAATAGTTCACGGCCACGACCACCGCGCCCGCCCGGGTGAACGCGGGCGCCATGTTGCTGGACTCGTTCTTGGACAACAGGCGCCAGTAGCCGCCGTGGATGAACACGAAGACGGGCGCGCCGGGTTTGCCGGGCGCGGCGCCGGCGGCTGGAAATATGTCCAGCAATTCGTCCGGATGATCGCCAAAAGGCACGTCCAGCGCGCAATCCAGCGTGCGCCGGGCGGTGGCGCTGTCCTCGGCGTATTTCTTGAGTATCGGCTGGATGTCGGGTACTGTCGCGCGAGCGTTGTACTGGACGTCCAGCTGAGCGCGATCGTAGTTGCGGTAGAGGGTGTCCATGGCGGCAGGTGGTAAAAACCCTAGACTTGTTTTGCCGAATACTTTAAACCTAAACTATGAACCACGCCAGTTTTCCCTGTGCTGCTTGAGGGGATTGCGGCGTGGCAGGCATACCGCCTGCCGGCACGGCCTGACGGCGGCGACCATCGCGCCGGCGGGCCGGGCACAGAAGTCTTTCGCATCGCACCTTCAAAAAGAACACCCTCTGCGCGGGCTCGCGCACGGAGCACACCACCATGCGTTTGATCACTTCCTTCCTGGCTGCCGCCGCCCTGGTCCCCGCCATGGCCTACGCCGACACCGTCAAGGTCGGCATTGCCAACGACATCTCGGGCCCGTTCTCGGCGCTGGGCGCCGAGGCCCGCGACGGCTTCAATCTGGCCATCAAGCAACTGGGCGGCAAGTTGGGCGGACAGCCCGCGGAATTCCTGCAAACCGACATGGGCGGCAATCCGGACCAGGCCCGCCAGCTCGTCACGCGCTACATCCAGCGCGAAAAGGTCGACTTCTTCACGGGTCCCATCGGCTCGAACGTGGCGCTGGCCGTCGGCCCCGCGTTGTTCGCCGCCAAGATCCCCTACCTGTCCAACAACCCCGGCCCCAGCCAGTTCGCCGGCGCGCAGTGCAACAACTACTGGTTCGGCACGTCGTACCAGAACGACGCGTTCCACGAAGCGGCCGGCAAGGTCGCGGCGGACCGCGGCTTCAAGAAGATGTTCATCATGGCCCCGGACTACCCGGCCGGCAAGGATGCACTGACCGGCTTCAAGCGCGGCTACAAGACCGCCCCGGGCGACGAGGTCTACACCAAGCTCGGCCAGATCGACTACGCCGCCGAGATCGCGCAGATCCGCGCCGCCAAGCCGGACGCCGTCTACATCTTCCTGCCGGGCGGCATGGGCATCAACTTCGTCAAGCAGTTCGTCTCGGCCGGCCTGTCCCAGAACGTCAAGCTGATCGGCCCGGGCTTTTCGGCCGACGAGGACGTGATCCAGGCGGTGGGCGACCCCATGCTGGGCATGTACAACACGGCGCAATGGGCGCATGACCTGGACGTGCCGCAGAACAAGGCCTTCGTCGACGCCTTCCGCAAGGAATACAACGGCCGCTATCCCTCGGTCTACGCCGCCCAGGCGTATGACGTCATCATGGCCATGGACGCCGCCGTCAAGCAGGCCGGCGGCAAAGCCACCGACCGGGAAGCCATCGTGAAGGCGCTGGAAAAGGCTGACTACCCCTCGGTGCGCGGCAGCTTCACCTACGGCAAGAACCACTACCCGATCCAGGCGTACTACCTGCGCGTCGTCGACAAGGACGGCAGCGGCCGCATCACCAACAAGCTGGTGGGCAAGGTGTTCGACAAGTACCAGGACGTCTACGTCGGCGACTGCAAAAAGATGTGACCCCCCCCCCGAAGCGCTGCGCGCTTCCCCCCAGGGGGCGTCGCAGCGGACCGGCAAAGCCGGATCCGCGCGACCCCGCTTGGGGGCAGACGGGTCATGATTCGAGCGCTGCGATATTCGTTGCGGGATGCAGGTGGGATAGCTTTGATGAATTGATCGCGGGGCCCTTCGGCGGCGCGCGGCAAGGGGGAAGTTTTCATGACGTTTACGCTGATCGTCGAGCAATTGCTGAACGGTCTGCAGTTTGGGTTGATGTTGTTTCTGATTGCGGCCGGGCTGACCCTGGTGTTCGGGATCATGGACATCATGAATCTGGCTCACGGCTCGCTCTACATGGCTGGCGCCTATGTCGCCGCCGAAACCATGCAACGCACCGGCTCGTTCACCGCCGCGGTCCTCGTGGCGGCGGTGGCCACCGGCATCGTCGGCATCGTGCTGGAACTGTCGCTCATCCGCCGCCTGGCGCTGCGCGACCACCTTGCGCAGGTGCTGGGCACCTACGCCGTCATCCTCATCGCCAATGACCTGGTCAAGATGATCTGGGGCCCGGCGCCGGTCATGCTGAACATGCCCGCGATGCTGTCCGGTCCCGTGCGCCTCTTGCCTGACCTGCTGTATCCCGCCTACCGCCTGATGATCATCGTCTTCGGCGTGGCGGCGGCTGCCGGGCTGTACTGGTTCGTGACGCGGACCCGCGCCGGCGTGCTGGTCCGGGCCGGCGCCTCCAACCGCCAGATGGCCACCCTGATGGGCGTGCGCGTGCCGCTGCTGTTCCTGGGCGTGTTCGTGCTGGGCGCCATGCTGGCCGCGGTGGCCGGCGCGCTGCTGGGCCCGATCACCTCGGTGCAGGTGGGCATGGGCGAAGAGATCCTGATCCTGGTGCTGGTGTGCATCGTCATCGGCGGCATCGGCTCGATCCGGGGCGCTTTCGTGGGCGCGCTGCTGGTCGGCATGGTCGACACCGCCGGCCGGGCGTTTCTGCCGATGCTGTTGCGCCAGGTGTTTTCTCCGGCCGTGGCCTCCAGCGTCGGTCCGACGCTCGCGGCCATCGCCATTTATGTATTGATGGCGGCAGTGCTGGTGTTCCGGCCCTCTGGCCTCTTTCCGGCGCGGGGCTGACCATGAAAACCAAGATCTGGACCGTGGTCCTTCTGGCTGCGCTGGCGGTGTTTCCGCTGGTGGCGCCCATGCTGGGCCTGGACTTCTACATTTCCTTCGTGCGGCGCGTGCTGATCTACGCGTTGGCGGCGACCAGCCTGAACCTCATCCTGGGGTACGGCGGCATGGTGGCGCTGGGCCACGCCGCGTTCTTCGGCGCGGGCGCCTACGCGGTGGGCATCCTGGCGATGTCGGGCGTCACGTCCGCGCTGGTGTCCTGGCCGGTGGCGATGCTGCTGGCGGGCGTGCTGGCCTGCATCACGGGCGCGATCTCGCTGCGCACGCGCGGCGTGTACTTCATCATGATCACGCTCGCGTTCGCGCAGATGCTGTTCTATATCTTCATCTCGCTGCGCCAGTACGGCGGCGAAGACGGGTTGAACCTGCCGGGCTATTCCACCCTGCCGGGCATCGACCTCGCTCACGACGTCAGCTTCTACTACCTGGTGCTGGTGCTGTTCGCGCTGCTGATGTGGGCCTTCGGCCGCGTGGTCGCCTCGCGCTTCGGCATGGCGCTGCAGGGCATCCGCGAGAACGAATCGCGCATGGAATCCATGGGTTACCCCGTCTACCGCATCAAGCTCGTGGCCTTCACGCTGAGCGGCGCGGCCGCCGGGCTGGCGGGCGCGCTGCTCGCCAACCACAACCTGTTCATTTCGCCCAGCCTCATGCACTGGACCCAGTCGGCCAACCTGCTGATCATGGTCCTGGTGGGCGGCATCGGCCTGCGCTACGGCGGCGTGGCCGGCGCGGTCGTGATGCTGACGCTGGAAGAAGTGCTGCGTCTGTGGACCGAATACTGGCACCTGCCCCTGGGCGTGCTGCTGCTCTGCGTGGTGTTTGGCGCGCCGCGCGGCCTGGTCGGCCTGTTCGGGCCGCTGTTCAGCGGGCGCGCTGCCCCGCAATCCGGCAAGGTGGGCTCATGAGCACTCCGATGAATCCCACGACCCGCGCGACCGGCACGCACGCCTTGCAGGCGCGCGGACTGGTCCGCCGCTTTGGCGCCCTGGTGGCCACCGACAACGTGTCGCTGTCGCTGGAGCCGGGCGAGATCCACGCCCTGATCGGCCCCAACGGCGCCGGCAAGTCCACGCTGATCCACCTGCTGTCGGGCACGCTGTCCGCCGATGCCGGCACGCTGGAGGTGGACGGCCGCGACGTCACCGCGATGAACGCGCACCAGCGTGTGGCGGCGGGGCTGTCGCGGTCCTACCAGATCACCAACATCTTCAAGCAGTCCAGCGTGCTGGATAACCTGGTGCTGGCCGTGCAGGCCCACGCCGGCAGCAGCTTCCGCTTCTGGAAGCCGCGCGCCGCGGAGTCGGCGCTGTATGAACAGGCGCGGGAACTGGCGCGCGAGTGCGCCATCGACGCCAGCCTGCTTGGCCGCGCCGCGGGCACGCTGCCGCACGGCGAACAGCGCAAGGTGGAGTTTGCGCTGGCGCTGGCCGCCCGTCCCAAGGTGCTGCTGCTGGACGAACCCATGGCGGGCATGGGGCCGGACGAGACCGTCCGGCTGACCGAACTGATCGAATCCATGCGGGGACGCGCCGCGATGCTGCTGGTTGAACATGACATGCAGGCGGTCTTCCGTCTTGCCGACCGCCTGTCCGTGCTGGTGTACGGCCGGGTCATCGCCTCGGGCACGCCGGACGAGATCCGCGCCAACCCGGAAGTGCGCCAGGCCTACCTGGGCGACGAGGAGACCGTGTGATGCTGGCCATCGAATCGGTAAAGAGCGGATACGGCGCCAGCCAGGTGCTGTTCGGCGTGGACCTGGAAATCGGCGCGGGTCAGGTCGTGACCCTATTGGGCCGCAACGGCATGGGCAAGACCACGCTGCTGCGCACCCTGTTCGGGCAGTTGCCGCTGCGCGGCGGCAAGATCCATTTCGCGGGGCAGGACATCAGCGGCTGGAGCCCGGACCGTATCGCGCGGGCCGGGGTGGCAATTGTCCCGGAAGGCCGCCAGTGCTTTCCCAACCTGACCGTGCGCGAGCATCTGACGGCATTCGTCGCGGGACGCAACCCGGACATCGGCGAGCCCTGGACGCCCGATCGCGTGTTCGAACTGTTTCCCCGGCTGGCCGAGCGCGCCCGCAACATGGGCAACCAGCTGTCGGGCGGCGAGCAGCAGATGCTGGCCATCGGCCGTGCACTGGTCACGAACCCGCGGCTCCTGATCCTGGACGAAGCCACCGAGGGGTTGGCGCCAAAGATCCGGGAAGAAATCTGGAACTGCCTGGCGCGCCTGCGGCAAGCCGGGCAGACCATTCTGGTGATCGACAAGTATGTCGAAAGGTTACTTAGCCTTGCCGACCGGCATGTCATCCTGGAACGCGGCAAAGTGGTCTGGACGGGCGATTCCCAAGCCCTGGATTCGGACCGCAGCCTCTGGGAACGCTACCTCGGCGTGTAGCCGCCGTGTCGCAATAAAGCTGCAAATCGGGACGGCGAGTGGTAACAGTCACTGATATAAAACGCAATAAATCAAGATATATATTGCTCGCGTGAAACTTAGGGTGTCTCGAACGCATCCAGACGTTTGCACCTGTATCAATAAACCCCACCGCCATCTACACTAGCCGCGCCGGTTCGCCCGCATGGGGCGCCGGCGTTCAGGCTCATGGCTCAAAAGGCGGGGCATCAGCATGGCAGGGCGCCTCGTACGGCCTAAGCACCCGACCTGCATCCCCGTTTTCGCGCGTGACATCGCATCAGGCTGTCAGGAAGACTTCGCATGGCGAAATGGGGATTGCGCAGGAAATCACTAATGGCGCTGCTGTTGGCGTGTCTGGTCGCCTTGGCGCCGGCGGCGCTGATCGGCTGGCAGGTGCTGGACGGCGTGCGCGAGCACTTCGGCCGCGCCTTTGCCGATAACTTCACGCAGTTGAACCGCCAGCGGATCCTGGCCCCGGTGTCGCGCGAACTCGCGCTGTCGCAGCGCCTGGCCGACAGCGAGGTCACGCGCCGCTGGCTTCGCAATGAAAACGATCCCGCCGCGCGCGAGCTGTTCTTCCGCGAGGCCGACGGCTACCGCCGCGATCTGCTGGGCGGCGCCTATTTCATCGCCAGCGCCGCCTCGGGCAATTACTACTTCAACGACGACAAGCCGCTGTCCGAGACGCCGCGCTACACGCTCAGCCCCAGCGCGGCCGACGACGGCTGGTTCTACGCCACGATCAAGTCTTCCGCCCCCTACAACATCAACGTCAATCCCGACCTGAAGCTGCAGACGACCAAGGTCTGGATCAACGTGCAGATCCGCGACGGCGAGAAGGTCATGGGCCTGACGGGCGCGGGGCTGGATGTGGGCGGGTTCCTGAAGGAATTCGTGAACAGCGGCCAGCCGGGCGTCACGCCCATCATCGTGGACGAGGAAGGCGCGATCCAGGCGCACATGAACCCCGCGCTGATCGCCTACAACTCGGGCGCGGGCGGGGCCAGCGGCGAAGGCATGGTCTTCAGCCTGCTGGACGACGGCGAGGGCCGCGCCGAGCTGCTGTCCGCCATGCACGCGGCCCAGGCGGACCCGCAGTCGGTGCAATCGGCCTGGGTCAAGATGGACGGCGTGCGCCAGCTGGTGTCGGTGGCGTACATGCCGGAGCTGCACTGGCACGTGCTGACCGTGGTCGACCTGGGCGCCGCCCGGGTGCTGGACACGGGCTGGCTGTGGCCGGCCGCGATCGGCCTGGTGGTGTTGTTTGCGGCGATGCTGCTGTGCTTTGGCTATGCCATCGAACGCCTGATGCTGCGCCCCTTGCGCCGCCTGCAGCAGTCCGCCCGGGCAATCGCCGACGGCAGCTACGACGTGCGCCTGCCGCCGGGCGGCCAGGACGAGATCGGCGACCTGAGCCGGGCCTTCGGCGTGATGGCCGACAAGGTGCGCAAGCACACGGCCGAACTGGAAACCAAGGTGCGTGAACGCACCTCGGAACTGGAAGACGCCAACCGGGCCATGGCCGCGGCGCACAAGAAGATCGGCGACTCGATCGATTACGCCAGCCTGATCCAGCGCGCGATCCTTCCGGACCGCCAGCTGACCCAGTCGCTCGGCGCGCACCATTTCGTGCTGTGGAAGCCGCGCGACGTGGTCGGCGGCGATTTCTACGTGTTCCGCTCGGACGGCGCCAACTGCCTGCTGGGCATCATGGACTGCGCGGGCCACGGCGTGCCCGGCGCGCTGATGACGATGCTGGCGCGCGCCGCCATCGATCTGGCGATCACCGAAGTCGGCCCGGGCGATCCCGCCGGCATTCTGACGCGCACCGACAACGCCATCCGGGCGATGCTGGCCGACGCGCAATTGCCGCGGGCCCTGGCCACCAACACCGATGCGGGGCTGGTATATATTGACCGGCAATCCGGCAGGTTGCTGTACGCAGGCGCCAAGATAAGCCTGTACGCAAGCGATGGTGAAACCCTGCGCGAAGTGCCCGGCGCCCGGCGCGCACTGGGTGACAAGCGTATGGGGGTTTACGAGAACATCGTGCTGCAGATGGAGCCGGGCTGGACGTACTACCTGGCTACCGACGGGTTCCTGGACCAGGCGGGCGGCGAGCATGGTTTCGGCTTTGGCAACACGCGGTTCGCGGAAATGCTCAAGACGCACGCCCGCAGGCCGTTAACCGAACAGGCGGCGGCTTTCAGCCAGGCGCTTGCCGAATACCAAGGCGGCCGGCCCCAGCGCGACGACATTACCTTGCTGTCTTTCCGTTTCGAATAATCGTTATCAAGGCGGTACCCTCATGAATGCCTCCGATCTATACGCGTTGGGCGCGCGCTTCGACCAGAACCGCACGCTGCTGTGCTTTAACGGGCCGATCTCGCGCAGCCTGATCGAGGAAATCGGCAATGCGCTGAAGAACTACCTGAACGCCGAGCACGTCCGCCCCGCCGAAGCGATGGATGTGTTCTCGGTCTACATCGAAATGATCCAGAACATCCGCCAGTACGCCGCGCAGAACGGCGACGCGGACGCCTCGGCCACGGTGGTCATCGGCCGCCGCGACGAAAGCCGCTACGTGGTGTCGGCGGGCAATCTGGTCAACGCAGAGGACGGCCACAGCCTGGTCGCCCGCATCCAGGAACTGGCCGCGCTGGACAAGGCGGCCCTGAAGGCCGAATACAAGGCACAACTGCACAAGCCGCGCACGCAGGGCGTGGCGTCGGGCGCAGGCCTGGGCCTCATCGACATCGCGCGCCGCGCCGGCGCTCCGCTGGAAGCCAGCCTGACCCCCGCCGCACAGCCGGGCAAGGCCTTCTTCAGCCTGAGCGTGGTGGTCTGAGAACGCGCGTTCAAAGGATTATTTTCGGAGTATTTGATGAAAGACCTGAACATTCCCGGGACCCAGTCCACGCCCGCCATCGCCGCCGACGCTGCCGCCGGCGTGCTGGCGATGCGCGGCGACTCCTATCCCGAGAATTCCTTCGAACTGTTCGGCCCGGTCATTGAATGGGTCGAGACGTACCTGCAGGATCGCGACGCGCCGCTCAAGCTTGAGCTGGAACTGCTGTACCTGAACACCAGCAGCATCAAGTCCGTGATGGACATCTTCGATGTGCTCGAGGCCGCGCACCGCAAGGGCCGCGAGGTCGGCGTGACCTGGTTCTACGACATGCGCAACGAGCGCGTGGGCGAACTGGCCGAAGAGTTCAAGGAAGACTGCACGTTCCCGTTCTCGGTGGTCGGCCGCCAATGAAGCCGGGCGCCGCCGAACTGGATAAGCGCATCGCCGCACTGCTGGCGGATCCGGCCCATGCCGGCCATCCGCTGCGCGACGCGCTGGAAGCGCTTTGGCGGCACACCGAGGAACAGATGACGCGCATCCAGCGCGTGACCCAGCTTTCGGACGCCTACCAAAGCATGGCGCACGAACGTGAACTGGGCCTGTGCGACCAGTTCGATCGGCAGTTGCGCCGGTTGACCCGCATTGCGCGGATCTCGGATCACTACCAGAACATGATGCGCGATCTGAACCGCGCGCTCGAGGAAACGTCCAGCCGCGATCCCCTGACCGGCCTCTTGAACCGCCGCGCGCTGATGGAGACGATCAAGCAGGAAGTCCAGCGCGCCGCGCGCACGGGCGACAGCTTCGTCGTGGCGATGCTGGACGTGGATCACTTCAAGGCCGTGAACGACCGTTTCGGCCACGAAACCGGCGACCGCGCCCTGGTGGAGCTGGCCGCCGTGCTGGGCGAAAGCCTGCGCGAATACGATCTCTGCGGCCGCTGGGGCGGGGAAGAATTCCTCGTGCTGCTGCCGCAGACGCAGCCGGAAGCCGCGCAGGTGGTCATGGACCGCCTGGTGAGCGACGTGCGGGCGATGGCGATGCCGGCCGGGGACGAAGTCCTGCGGCTGACGGTCAGTATCGGCATGGCGCATCACCAGTTGGGCGAAACGTTCTCAGAGACGCTCAGCCGGGCGGATCAGGCGTTGTATCTGGCCAAGCAGGACGGACGCGATCGCGTCGCCCTTGGTTTTCCGAGGCGCTGAATGAAACCGGAACAGCTGTTATCCGGGTTGGAGCCCCTTATGCTTGATTCTCATCTTGGCGGTTCGGAGACGAACCCCCAAGGCGCCGCTTGGCATGTGGGCACTTATCTGACGTCGATGGACCGCGCTTTGCTGCTGTTCGATTTCGACGCCAGCGGCTCCTTGTTGAACGGCAATCCCAATTTCCTGGCCGCGGTGGGTTACACCCGCGAAGAGGCCCTGACGCTGCGCCACGACGTGCTGTGCGACAGCATGGACGAAGGCAAGGGCACCGGCAGCGGCGAGCAGGTGTGGGCCCGGCTGCGCCGCGGCCAGCACTTTTCGGGCACCTGCCGCTATCGCACCAAGGCAGGCGCGTCGCTGTGGATCGAGGCGACCTACCTGCCGCAACTGAACGAAGCGGGCGAGGTCGGCCGCGTGTCGGTCATCTCGCGCAAGTCGATCGCGGACGCCGAACGCCAGGAGGAAATCCGCCTCCTGATGCTGGGCATCAACGAGACCGGCAATGCGGTGGCGGTGTCGGGCTGTGATGGGCGCATCGTCTACGTGAACGACGGCTTTCAGCGCATGCTGGGCTTTTCGCGCGGCGACGCGGTCAACCAGGACCTGGGCGAACTGCTGTCCGGCGGCCGCACCGACGGCGGCACGCGCGAGGAACTGCATCGCCGCATCGCCTGCCGCGAGGGCTATCACAAGGACGTGCTGGTTTACGACCGGGGCGGCAAGCCGTTGTGGGTGTCGGTGATGGCCAATTCGGTGTTCGACGAGCGCGGGACGCTGGTCAACATCGTGGACGTGCTGACGGACATCACGCCGACGAAGGTGCACGAGGTGCTGCAGCGCCGGGTGCTGCAGGCGATGGTGAACGAGGCCTCGGTGGTCGAGGTCATGAACATGGTGTGCCGCGAGGTCGAGCGCCTGGCGCCGGAAGTGGCGGCCTCGGTGGTGCGGGTGGACGACGCTGGCCTGCTGCGCCCGCTGGCCGCGCCGAGCCTGCCGCAGGGCTATTCGGACGCGCTGGAAGGCGTGCCGATCGGTCCGCAGGTAGGCGCCTGCGGCACGGCGGCGTTTCTGGGCCGGCCGGTCATCGTGCCGGACATTGCCACGGACCCGCTGTGGGACGATTACCGCCATCTGCCGCTGCCCGAGGAATACAAGGCCTGCTGGTCGTCGCCGATCAAGTCGAGTGACGGCCGGGTGATTGGCACGTTCGGCTTCTATTTCCGCGAACGCCGCCTGCCGGACGATTTCCATCATCGTCTGGTGGACGTGTGCGTGTACCTGTGCGCGCTGGCGCTGGAACGCGAGGAAGCCCGCGCGCGCATCCGCCAACTGGCGTTCTACGACGAGCTGACCGGCCTGCCGAACCGCAATCTGCTGCTGGCCCAGGCGGAACAGGCGATCGCGCGCGCCGAACCGGAACGCAAACGGGTGGCGGTGCTGTTCCTGGACCTGGACCGCTTCAAGCAGGTGAACGATACGCTGGGCCATCCGATCGGCGACGCGCTGCTGCGCGACGTGGCGCAGCGCCTGCGCCGCCTGGCGCGCGCGACGGACATCGTGGGCCGGCTGTCGGGCGACGAGTTCGTGATGCTGATGCCGGAGTTCGAACACGGCCGCCTGACCGCCGCCGCGGAACACATCCTGGTGGCGCTGGCGCAGCCGTTCTCGGTGGGCGGCATCACGCTGAACCCGTCGGTGAGCATCGGCATCAGCGTGTTCCCGGAAAACGGCCGCGACATGGATACGCTGCTGCGCCATGCGGACATGGCGATGTACCAGGCCAAGACGGCGGGCCGCAACCGCATTTCATTCTTCAGCGCGGAAATGAACCGCCAGGCGCAGGAACGACTGGCGCTGGAAGCGGCGTTGCGAGACGCGCTGGAAGCCAAGGCATTGCGCTTGCATTACCAGCCGCAAGTGGGCTTGAAGAACGGCAGCCTGTACGGGGTGGAGGCGCTGGCCCGCTGGCGTCACCCGACGCTGGGCGACATCTCTCCGGCACGCTTTGTGCCGCTGGCCGAGGAGTGCGGGCTGATCGGCGACCTGGGCGACTGGGCGCTCCGAGAAGCCTGCTCACAACTGTCGATCTGGCGCCACAACGGCCTGCGCGTGCCGTCGGTGTCGGTGAACCTGTCGGCAACCAATTTCCACAACCTGAACCTGCCGCGCATGATCGCGGCGACGTTGGCCGAATTCGGGCTGGCGCCGGCGGATCTGATGCTGGAAATCACCGAAGGCGTGGTGTTGGACGCGACGGCAGGCACGCTGCGCACGATCGCCGAACTGCATCGTCTGGGCGTACGGCTTTCGATGGACGACTTCGGGACGGGGTATTCCAGCTTGGGCCACTTGCGCCGGCTGATCGTCGACGAGCTGAAGCTGGATCGCAGTTTCGTTCAGGGCCTGGAGAGCGACGACGCAGCGCGGGCGCTGACCAGCGCGGTGATCCGGATCGGGGAAAGCCTGAGCCTGCCGGTGGTGGCAGAGGGCGTTGAAAACGAGGAACAGCGGCGCTTCCTGGTCGAGCAGGGGTGTGCGGCGGGGCAGGGGTTTCTGTTTTCACCGCCGTTACCTGCAGGGGATCTTGAGGAGTGGTTGCGGGCTCGGGGGTGATGGAGGCGCCTGGGGTGGGTTCTTAAGGCGTCCGGCACGGCGGCGACCCGGGGCGCGCGGGGCCACGATTGCGGTCCGGAGCCTTCGCTCCGGACTCGCCTAGGCGGCCCCCCCCTTCGTCATCTTCGTACGCCTTCGGCTCCCTTCAGATTCCCTCGGGCTTATCGACGCCCCGCGCACCCCGGGCCGCCACCGCACCGGACTCTGGCACTAGAAATCTGATGGGCGGCGGGGCGGTCGGTGTGCTTGGCATTTTTGCGCGGATTGTCTCGGGCTAGAAGCATCTTGCGTTGCCCGTCTCCGTTCGGCCGCGCGGGCGGCCTCCGGAGACTTACACAGTGTCGTGCGTTTGGATGATGACGCTTCGCGCGTAGGTGTGCGCGTCTCACCAGGTGTCTGACACCCTCATAGACGGGCTACAGGCTTGAACGGTGCTTCTCGGGTGTCAGACACCGTCGGGGACGTAGACGGCGTCTTGCGGCGTGGTGATGGCGCTTCGCGAGTAGGTGGCGCTCTGGTGTCTGACACCCACATAGACGGGCTACAAGCTTGAAAGGTGCTTCTTGGGTGTCAGACACCCATCCTGGCGAAGGCGTTCGTTCTGGGCGGGTGGCAGACACCGGCGAATTTGTAAGACAGGCTCGGCTGTCAGACATCACCAAGCGGTCCGTCACTAATCATCAATTGAACTCAAGTCTCCGATGGGCGGCGCGCGTGCCGACCGTCAAGCTGTAGCAGCCCGTCGCCGCGCGCCGCCCATCACCGCCACCCCCCAAGTGATGCTGGAGCCTTAGCACCCCAATCCCCGCCAGCGCGCAAGCGACCACCGCCTCGACGCCCCACACCGCGTATGCCGATCGTGGCCGCCCGCGCGGCCGCGATTCGGCGGGCCCCGCAAGATTCGTCCCTGACCACGGCTCTAGCAGCGTCCCAACCCGGCACAGCGCAGCTCCTCGGTGCGGGCGGCAGGGGTGCGAGCGCCGTCGATGCGCCCGAGGGAATCTGAAGGGAGCCGAAGGCGGACGAAGATGACGACGGGGCAGTCCGGAGCGAAGGCTCCGGACCGCAATCGTGGGCGATCGCGCCCCTGCCGTCCGCACCGAGGGGCGGAAGAAAAACGCAGAAGCCGCCAAACCAGAGCCACCGCCAAACCCGAGCCAACGGTCAAAGCTGCCTCAAGGTTAGACCCCCAGCCCACACCCCAACGCACCTCCCCACCCACACCCCAACACCGCCCCTAGAATCGTCCCCATTAACAGATCCGATCCCAAATCTCTAAATACTTTCCCTCATTTGCACACCCACCACTTCCGATATATATTTCAAGCCTAAACTATCCAGACCTAAATATCTGCGGCTTCCGCTCCGGCATCAAGAGCGACTGTCGCGTACTTGGAGCGTATACGGCAATGAAGATAGTCTGCATCGGCGGCGGTCCCGCCGGCCTGTATTTCGGTCTGCTCATGAAACTGCAGAATCCCGCCAACGAAGTCACCGTCATCGAACGCAACCGTCCGTATGACACGTTTGGCTGGGGCGTGGTGTTCTCCGACGCCACCATGCAGAACCTGCGTGAGGCCGACCCGGTCTCGGCGCAAACCATTGGCGATGCGTTCAACCATTGGGATGACATCGACATCCATTTCAAGGGACGCAGCATCCGCACCAGCGGGCACGGCTTCATCGGCATTGGCCGCAAGAAGCTCCTGAACATCCTGCAGGCGCGTTGCGAGGATGTTGGCGTCAAGCTTGTGTTCGAGAACTTCGTTCAGGATGATCAGGCCATCGCCCGCGAGTACGATGCCGACCTCGTCATTGCCTCGGACGGCATCAACAGCCAGATCCGCACCCGCTACGCGGACACGTTCCATCCCGATATCGATCAGCGCCGCTGCCGCTTCGTGTGGCTGGGCACGAAAAAGGTGTTCGACGCGTTCACCTTTGCCTTCGTGCAGACCGAGCACGGCTGGTTTCAGGCGCACGCTTACCGCTACGAAGACGGGATGTCCACGTTCATCGTGGAAACGCCCGAGGAAACCTGGCAGGCCGCCGGCATCGAGCAGATGAGCCAGGAAGAGGGCATCGCGTACTGCGAGAAGCTGTTCGCGCCCTGGCTGGATGGCAACAAGCTCATCAGCAACGCCTCGCACCTGCGCGGCTCGGCGATCTGGATCCGCTTCCCGCGGGTCATCTGCAATACGTGGGTCCATTGGAACGATCTGGAAACCGCGCGTGGCACGCGCCGGGTGCCGGTTGTGCTGATGGGCGATGCGGCGCATACCGCGCACTTTTCCATTGGCTCCGGTACCAAGCTGGCGCTGGAAGACGCGATTGAGCTGGCGCGCTGCCTGAGCGGCGCGGAAGGCAGCGTGGAGGCGGGCCTGCATCACTACGAGGAAGTGCGCAGCGTCGAGGTGCTGAAGATCCAGAACGCGGCGCGCAATTCCACCGAATGGTTTGAAAACGTCGAGCGTTACGCCGAGCTGGAACCCGAGCAATTCGCCTATTCGCTGCTGACCCGTTCGCAGCGCATCTCGCACGAGAACCTGCGTCTGCGCGACCCGGCCTGGCTGGAAGGTTTTGAGCGCTGGATCGCCGAACGCGCCGGCGCCGCCACGCCCGAGGGCCGGCGTCCGGCCATTCCGATGTTGACGCCGTATCAGGTGCGCGGCGTGCGGCTGAAGAACCGGATCCTGGTGTCGCCGATGGCCATGTACTCGTGCACGGATGGCGTGCCGGGTGATTTCCACCTGGTTCACCTGGGCGCGCGCGCCATGGGCGGGGCGGGGCTGGTGATGGTGGAAATGACCTGCGTGTCGCCCGACGGCCGCATCACCCCGGGGTGCCCGGGCCTGTGGAACGACGAGCAGCAGCAGGCGTTTGCCCGCATCGTGAATTTCGTGCACGGCAACAGCGATGCGCGTATCGGCATGCAGCTGGGTCACGCGGGCCGAAAGGGGTCGACGCAGCTGGGCTGGCAGAAGATCGATCATCCGCTGGCCGAGGGCAACTGGCCGCTGGTCTCGGCGTCGGCGCTGCCGTACATCGAAGGCGTGTCGCAGACGCCGCGCGCCATGACGCGCGAGGACATGGATCAGGTGCGCGATAACTTCGTGGCGGCCGCGCGCCGCGCGGCGGCGGCCGGGTTCGACTGGCTGGAGCTGCACTGCGCGCACGGTTACCTGTTGTCCAGCTTCATTTCGCCGCTGACGAACCAGCGCGAAGACGAATACGGCGGCAGCCTGGAGAACCGCCTGCGTTTCCCGCTGGAGGTTTTCCATGCGGTGCGCGCGGTGTGGCCCGAAGACAAGCCGATGTCGGTGCGGATCTCGGCCAGCGATTGGGTGGAAGGCGGCATCACCGCGGACGACGCGGTCGAGATCGCGCGTCACTTCAAGGCGGCGGGCGCCGACATGATCGATTGCTCGTCCGGTCAGGTCAGCAAGGAAGAAAAGCCGGTGTACGGCCGCATGTTCCAGACGCCGTTTGCCGACCGCGTCCGCAACGAAGCGGGCATCCCCACGATTGCCGTGGGCGCCATCTTCGAGGCCGATCACGCCAACGGCATCATCGCCTCGGGCCGCGCGGACCTGTGCGCGCTGGCACGTCCCCATTTGGCTGACGCCTCCTGGACGCTGCGCGAAGCGGCGCGGGTGGGCTATGTTGATGTGGCGTGGCCGAGCCAGTATTTCGCGGGCAAGCGCCAGCTGGAAACCAACTTCGAACGCGCCGCCGCCATGGCGCAACTGGACATCAAATGAACGCACAACCGTTACCGCTTGCCGGGCGTCACGCCCTGGTGACGGGCGGCGCGCGCGGCATCGGCCTGGCCAGCGCACGGTCGCTGCTGCAGCGCGGCGCGCGCGTCACGCTGCTGGGCCGCGACGGCGGCGCGCTGGATGCCGCGACCGACGAACTGGCCCGGCTGGGTCAGGTGCAGGCGGTCAGCGCCGACATCGCCGACGAGGCGTCGGTGCGCGCGGCCTTCGCACAGGCCGAGACCGAGTTCGGTCCGGTGCTGGTGCTGGTGAACAACGCGGGCCAGGCGGTCAGCCAGCGGTTCGACCGCACGGACGCGGCGCTGTGGAACCAGATGCTGGCCGTCAACCTGACCGGCACGTTCCACTGCATCCAGGCCGCGCTGCCGGGAATGCTGCAGGAAAAGTGGGGCCGCGTCATCAACGTGGCTAGCACGGCAGGCCTGATCGGCTACGGGTATGTAAGTGCCTACTGCTCCGCCAAGCACGGTGTGATAGGGCTGACCCGGTCGCTGGCTCTGGAAGCGGCGCAAAAGGGCGTGACGGTCAACGCCGTCTGCCCCGGCTACACCGAGACCGACATCGTGCGCGGTGCGGTGGCCAACATCGTTGAGAAGACCGGCATGACGCCGGACGCCGCTCGCCTGAAGCTGGCCGAGCGCAACCCGCAGGGCCGCCTGGTGCAGCCCGAGGAAGTGGCCGAGACGGTCGCGTGGCTGGCGCTGCCGGCCTCCGCCTCCATCAACGGCCAGGCGATCGCCGTCGACGGCGGCGAAGTGATGACCGGCTGAGTCCGGCGCCCCAACCATCCAGCATCCACGAACGGAGACACCATGAGCACCCAGCCCGAAGAACACACCATGAAGCATCACAAGCGTCCGATCGCCGGTTACCAGGCGAAGACGTTTCTGTGGCAGGTGTCGGACGACGGCAAGGTCGGCACCATCACGCTGAACCGTCCCGAGCGCAAGAACCCGCTGACGTTCGATTCGTACGCGGAACTGCGCGATTTCTTCCGGTCGCTGGTGTATGCCACCGACGTCAAGGTGGTGGTGGTGACGGGCGCGGGCGGCAATTTCTGCTCGGGCGGCGACGTGCACGAGATCATCGGCCCGCTCACGAAGATGAGCATGCCGGAACTGCTGGACTTCACGCGCATGACGGGTGATCTGGTCAAGGCGATGCGGGCGTGCCCGCAGCCCATCGTGGCGGCGGTGGACGGCGTGTGCGCCGGCGCGGGCGCGATGGTGGCGCTGGCCTCGGACATGCGGTTGGGCACGCCGGCGGCGCGCACCGCGTTCCTCTTCACCCGTGTGGGTCTGGCGGGCGCCGACATGGGCGCGTGCACGCTGCTGCCGCGCATGATCGGCCAGGGCCGCGCTTCCGAGCTGCTGTACACGGGCCGCGCGATGACGGCGGACGAGGGCGCGAGCTGGGGCTTTTTCAATGCGCTGCACGAGTCCGGCAAGCTGCTGGAAGCGGCGCAGACGCTGGCCGCGCAGCTGGCCGCGGGTCCGACCTTCGCGCACGGCGTGACCAAGAAGCTGCTGCATCAGGAATGGAACATGGGCGTGGACGAAGCCATCGAGGCCGAAGCCGAGGCGCAGGCCATCTGCATGCAGACGCGCGATTTCCATCGCGCCTACGAGGCCTTCGTGGCCAAGCAAAAGCCTGTCTTCGAGGGGAATTGACGATGCGCGACGCAAGCTGGCTGGACTGGCCCTTTTTCGACGACGCGCATCGCAAGCTGGCGCATGAGGTCGACGCCTGGTGCGAGCAATCGCTGGGCGACGTGGACCATCACGATGCGGACGCGGCGTGCCGGAAGCTGGTCAAGGCCATGGGCCAGGCCGGGTGGCTGCGGTATGCGGTGGCGGGCGGTCCGGGCGGAGCCTGGGGCGGCGCGCTGCCCGAGGTCGATTCGCGCGCGGTGTGCATCCTGCGCGAGACCTTTGCCCGCCATGAAGGGCTGGCGGACTTTGCGTTTGCGATGCAGGGGCTGGGCAGCGGTGCAATTTCGCTGATGGGCTCGGATGCGCTGCGCCAGCATTATCTGCCGCGCGTGGCGCGCGGCGAGGCGATTGCGGCCTTCGCGCTGTCCGAACCCGACGCGGGCTCGGACGTGGCGGCGCTGGCGTGCGAGGCCAAGCTGGACGGCGACCATTACGTGCTGAACGGCGCCAAGACGTGGATCTCCAACGGCGGCATTGCGGATTTCTACTGCGTTTTTGCGCGCACGGGCGAAGCGCCGGGGGCGCGCGGCATCAGCGCGTTCGTGGTGGATGCAGATACGCCGGGGTTCGAGGTGTCGGAGCGCATCGACCTGATTGCGCCGCACCCGCTGGCGACGATCACGTTCGACAACTGCCGCGTGCCGGCCACGCACCGGCTGGGCGACGCGGGGCAGGGATTCAAGCTGGCCATGATGACGCTGGATATCTTCCGCGCATCGGTGGCGGCGGCGGCGCTGGGCTTTGCGCGCCGGGCGCTGGACGAAGGATTGGCGCGCGCCAAGACGCGCCGCATGTTCGGCCAGACGCTGGCCGACCTGCAACTGACGCAAGCCGCGCTGGGCGACATGGCGACCGCCATCGATGCCTCGGCGCTGCTGACGTACCGCGCCGCGTGGATGCGCGACGTGCAGAAGCTGCGCACCACGCGCGAAGCCGCGATGGCCAAGATGACGGCCACCGAGTCGGCGCAGACCGTGATCGACCGGGCCTTGCAGATGTTCGGCGGCGCGGGCGTGGTGTCGGGGATGCCGGTGGAGAAGCTTTACAGGGAAATCAGAGCGCTGCGTATCTACGAAGGCGCCACGGAAGTTCAAAAGTTGATCATCGCCCGTGAACTGCTGAAGGCGTAAAGGGGCCATCGAGCGCCTGCCTTTTGCAACGTAAACCGCATCGCACTAGCCAAGGGGAATTTTCATGGAAGTATCCGCCCACATCGACACCTTCGCCCGGGACAACCTGCCCCCGGGCGAACAATGGCCTGAGTTCCTGCTGGACGGCCCCGACGTGGCCTATCCCAAGCGTTTCAATTGCGCGGTGGAACTGGTGGACGCCATGGTCGGCCGCGGCCACGGCGACCGCGTGGCCTTGCGCTGGCGCCAGGACGGTAAGCCGGCGTCGATGACCTATCGCGAACTGGCGGCGCTGACCAACCGCATCGCGCATGTGCTGACCGAGGACATGAAGCTGGTGCCGGGCAATCGCCTGCTGTTGCGCGGGCCGAACAATCCGATGATGGCGGCGTCGTGGCTGGCCGCGATCAAGGCGGGCCTGGTGACGGTGCCGACGATGCCGCTGCTGCGTTCGAAGGAACTGAAGCAGATCATCGAGAAGGCGCAGATCCAGGCGGTGCTGTGCGACGTGCGGCTGAAGGACGAGGCGCAGTTCTGCGCGCAGCCGGACCACGAGAACCATTGCCCGGGTCTGGCGCAGGTCATGTATTTCAATGACACGGCAGCCGATGCGCTGGATACGCTGGCCGCCGGCAAGCCGGATACGTTCGAGGCCTGCGATACGGCGGCGGACGATGTGTGCCTGATTGCGTTCACCAGCGGCACGACGGGCGCGCCCAAGGGCTGCATGCATTTTCATCGCGACGTGCTGGCGATGTGCGATCTGTTCCCCAAGCATGTGATCAAGCCGGGGCCGGACGACATTTTCTGCGGCACGCCGCCGCTGGCGTTCACGTTCGGCCTGGGCGGGCTGCTGTGCTTTCCGCTGCGGGTGGGCGCCAGCACGGTGCTGGCCGAGAAGCTGTCTCCGGAAAGCCTTCTGGAACTGATCCAGGAATTCCGCGCGACGATCGTGTTCACGGCGCCGACCTTCTACCGGCAGATGGCGGCGCTGGTGGGAAAATTCGATCTGTCTTCGCTGAAGAAGAGCGTGTCGGCGGGCGAGGCGCTGCCGGATGCGACGCGCCAGCTCTGGAAGGATGCGACGGGGATCGAGATGATCGACGGCATCGGGGGCACGGAGATGATCCACGTGTTCGTGTCGAGCCCGCCGGAGTCGGTGCGCCGCGGCGCAATCGGCCGCGTGGTGCCGGGCTATGTGGCGCAGATCGTGGACGACGAGATGAAGCCCGTGCCCAATGGCACGGTGGGCCGCCTGGCGATCAAGGGGCCGACAGGCTGCCGTTATCTGGCGGATGATCGCCAGCGCCGCTTTGTGCAGAACGGCTGGAATCTGCCGGGCGATACGTTCGTGCAGGACGACGACGGCTATCTGTTCTATCAGGCGCGCAACGACGACATGATCGTGTCGGCGGGCTACAACATCGCGGGCCCGGAAGTCGAGGACGCGCTGCTGCGCCATGAGGCGGTGGCGGAATGCGGGGTGGTGGGCGCGATGGATGACGAGCGCGGGCAGGTGGTGAAGGCGTTCGTGGTGCTCAAGCCGGGCTTTGCGCCGAGCGCGGAACTGGTGACGGCGATGCAGACGTTCGTAAAGGCGAACATTGCGCCCTACAAGTATCCGCGCGCGATCGAGTTCGTGGACGCGTTGCCGCGCACCGAAACCGGCAAGTTGCAGCGCTTTGCGCTGCGCAAGATGGCATAAGCAGGCAATCGGCAACAAGGAAACATCATGGCAGCACCCTTCGAGAGTCAGGTAGAAGTCCGCTTCCGGCATTGCGACCCGGCGGGCATCGTGTTCTATCCGCGCTATTTCGAGATGATCAATGACTTCGTCGAGGAGTGGTTCGACAAGGGAATGGGGCTGCCATTTCATGCGCTGCACGTGGAGCGGCACATCGGCACGCCGATGGCGTCGGTGACGTGCGATTTCAGCGCGCCAAGCCGCTGGCACGAAAAGCTGCGCCAGACGCTTTCGGTGCAACGCATCGGCGGGGCGTCGTTCAAGGCGCTGGTGCGTTTTGAAGGGCCTGACGGGCAGTTGCGGTTGTCGGCAACGCTGACGATCGTGACGGTGGACCTGCGGACGATGAAGTCGATGCCGCTGCCCGCGGATCTGCGGGAACGCATGCAGGATTATCTGGCAACCGCGGCATAAGCGGGCGCCACCCTGTGGTTTGTTTATTTGATCAATAGGATGAGACGTTATGAAGATTCTGCAACCGCCGGATTGGATGGCGCCCCGGGGCTATTCGAATGGTGTGCTGACCGAGATGCAGGTGGGCAGCAAGCTGGTGTTCGTAGGCGGACAGGTGGGCTGGAACGGGCAGCAGCAGTTCGAGTCCGATGACTTCGCGGACCAGGTGCGTCAGGCGCTGCTGAACATCGTGCAGATCCTGGCCGAGGGCGGGGCGAAGCCGGAACATATCGTGCGGATGACGTGGTATGTGACGGACAAGAATGAATACGTGGCGGCTTATCCGGGCATCGGCAAGCACTACCGGGAGTTGATCGGCCGGCATTTCCCGGCGATGACGGCGGTGGAGGTTGCCGATCTGGTGGAGGATCGCGCGAAGGTCGAGATTGAAGTGACTGCGGTGGTGCCTGCGCAGTAACTCGTTATTCGGTTTGACGGTGTACCGAAGGTTCGCCGCTTTTGCTGCCCGGCCGGCACCGGGGGGCGGGAGCGGCGGGCCTTTGGTGCTTTTCGTTCTCCAGATACCGTCTTGACCGTCAAGCGTTCAGGCGTAGTCGGGCCGATACGGTGTCCGAGTTTTAAGCACGCCGAAGCACAGATGCACCAGCTTTCTCATGGCCGCGCCTAGCGCGGCCATTTTGCTCTTTCCAGCTGCTAAGAGTCGCGCGTAAAGCGCACCAACGTGTGGGTTGAAGCGCTTGCTGACGATAGCGGCCATGTAGAGGGTGGCACGTACTGTGCTGGGACCCGTTTTAGATAGCCGCGGCCGGCTGTTCAGACTGGTGCCGGACTGGCGTTGCACCGGTACCACCCCCAAGTAGGAGGCCAAGCCCTCGGCTGACTCGATGGGCCGGTTATGCATGATCGACAGGATCGAGTTCCCCGCTCGATCCCCGATGCCGGGGATGCTGGTCAGCAGTTCTCGATCCTCCTTCAGGTCCGGGTGGCGGTCGATGTGGTCATTGATCGCATGATCCAGGCGTTTGATCTCTTCGCGCAGGAACGCGATCGTTTTGGCGATGGATCCCTCGACCAGCACGGGTGGATCACTGAACTGCGTCTTCTCCTGGCGATTGAGTTCGCGTTGCAGATCCTTGGCCAGCGCGTCGCGCCGAGCCAACAAGGCCCGTAGTTGACGGGCATGCAGCGGTGCGGGGCGCCACAGCCCAGGCTTGAGCGCCTGACCGTAGCGGGCCAGCACGTAGCTATCGATCCCATCGGTTTTGGAGCGCACCGCCAGCGCCCCAGCGAAGTCGCGCACCTGGGCAGGGTTGACCAACGAGACACCGACTGAAGCGTCATGCAGGGCCGTGGCAGCCTGCTCATGGTATTGCCCTGTGGGCTCGAGCACGGCATGCAACTGCGCCGGCTCGGCTCCCTGCTTGGCGCACCACTGCAGCAGCGTCTGCACGCCCGCTATCGAGTTGGGTACGACCTTGGTCTTGCGTTTGTTGGCATCGCTGCCAAGCAGCGCGCAATCCAGCTTCGCCTTAGAAACGTCAATTCCGAGAAAAAACATAAACCTAAGCTCCCTTGCCAATACCAAAGAAGCCCGCTGCGCCCACTTGCCTTGTACATACAGGGTCCAAAGCCCTAGGCTACCGTCCAGTGTCCAGCCGGCTCAGAGGTGCGGAACCGAGGCGTAATCTGAACCACAAAGTCCAGGCTCTAGGTGTCTGAACACGCTCATCGGTCCGCGTGTAGCGATAGCTAATCACTACAGTGGCCAAGATACAAGGTGTCTGACACCCGCAGGAGAAAGTCGTCATTGCACGGCGGTCGTGGTCGGGTGTCTGACACCTTCATGATGCCCCGGTGGCGTTCTTAAGACGCCCGGCGCGTCGTCGGCCTGGGGCGCGCGGGGCTACGATTGCGGTCCGGAGCCTTCGCTCCGGACTGCCCCGTTGTCATCTTCGTCAGCGCCTTCGGCGCTTCCTTCAGATTCCCTCGGGCGCATCTACACGCCCCGCGCACCCCAGGCCGCCGCCACGCCGGGCTCTTCCGGTTTCAGCTTGTCGCGCGTTGGGGCGAATTGAGTTCTTTAGGTTCTTGCCTGCGGTTGCTTCGGTATGAAGCATCTTGCGTTGCCCGCCCCACTGCGGCCGCGCGGGCGGCCTGGTGGGGCTTACGTGCTGTCTTGCGGCTGGCGGGTGCGCTGCGCGCTCGCGACGTGCGCGGTTTTAGTCACGTAAGACTGAATCGGGTGTCTGACACCGCGTTCCCTCATCCTGCCGCGCGCCGCGTTTCTCTCGGGAGTTCTCCAAATCGCTCCCGGTAATACTCCGAAAACCTGCCCAAATGTCCGAACCCCACGCTCAGCGCCACTTCCGTGACGCTCGCGTCCGGCTGGGTCTTCAGCCGTGTCCTCGCAGCATCCAGCCGGAAGGCGCGCAGCGCATTCATCGGCGTGGTGTTCCGGTGTTCCTGGAACAGCCGCGTGAGCGCGGTGGCGCTGGCGCCGGCGTGGCGGGCGATGTCGTTCAGGGTCAGGGGGGCGCCCAGGCGTTCGCGCATGTAGGTCTCGGCAATGCTGAGGCGGCGCGGGACGGTGTTGGGTTGGCCGGCTTGGGTTTGCCAGGTGTTGGGCTGGTTGTAGAGCAGGTGCAGGACCAGGGTGTCTTCCAGGTGCTCCAGCCACGCGGCGGGTGGGCGGCGGGCGCCGTCGTCCAGGGTGGGAAGCAAGTGGATGAGGCTGGTCATCATGCTGCGCCAGGCGGCGCCGATGGGCGTATCCAGGCGCAGAGCGGGGGTGAAGTCCAGGGGGCCTGCGGCGGCGTCGCCGAAGGCGCGTTGGCCCATGGCTTCCAGCTTGCCTCTTGGGATCTTGAGCAGCAGTTGTTCGCAGCCGGCCTCCCAGTGCAGGCGCAGGCGGCGGTTGGGGGCGATGACGGCGGCGCAGTCGGGGTCGGCGTTGACGCCTTCGTCGCCGCATTCGATGCGGGCGCGGCCGCGCAGCGGCACCTGGACCAGCATGAAGTCCTGCAGGCGGTCGGGTTCGATGTGGACTTCGGCGCCGTAGCGCAACGTACAGACGGTCAGCGAGCCGAAACGGCCCCGGTTCAGCTCCGCATCGACGCGTCCGCCTTTCCAGGTGAGGCGGTGGTCCTTCAGGGCTTCGGACACGCGCGCGCGGGTCTCATCCTGTTGCGTGGAGCTGAAGACGCGCCGTTGCAACAAGGGCGCCAGCTCGATTCGGGACCAGCCGTGCATGGAAGCCTCCGGGACGGGACCGATCCCGTATCTGGAGGCAGCGTAATGTAATCGGGCTGCATTGGGAATTAAGTGAATCCCGGATAAGGGTGGCGGTATTCGGATAGAGCTGGGGTGGACGCGGCCCTAATCTTGCCGGGAGGCGCCGTGCAGGATGGTTGGCGCCTGTTGGATTGCAGACGCCGCGGCGCGTAAGCTGGGCGACTTGGATCGGCGGCATGCGTGTACCGACGGCAGACGGGTTCTGTCAGCTTTCCGCCAGCGCGGCTGGCGGCGAATACGGGGTGGCACATGAATCGAAATCGATGGAGCCGGCGCGCGCTGGCGGCGCTGGTTTGCGTGGGGGCGGTGGCGGGCGCGACGGGTGTGGCGTCGGCAGCGGACAAGGTGAAGGTGGGGCTGCTGACCACGCTGTCGGGGCCGGGCGCGGCGTTGGGCAATGAGATCCGGGACGGCTTCAATCTGGCGCTGCAGCATACGGGCGGCAAGCTGGGCGGGTTGACGGCGGAAGTGGTGGTGGCCGATGACCAGCAGAAGGCGGATACGGGGCGTCAGGCGGTGGAACGGCTGCTCAAGCGCGACCGGGTGAACGTGATGACGGGCATCGTGTTCTCGAATGTGCTGCTGCCGGTGATGCCGGCGATCCTGCAGTCGGACACGATCTATCTGAGCACGAACACGGGGCCCGAGAATTACGCGGGCGCGGGCTGTAATCCGAATTTCTTTGCGGTGGCCTGGCAGAACGAGGACATCCCGGCGGCGATGGGCAAGTACGCGGCCGACCAGGGCTACAAGCGCGTGGCGCTGATCGCGCCGGACTATCCGGGTGGACGCGAGTCGCTGAACGGATTCAAGCGCCTGTACAAGGGCGGCGTGGCAGAGGAAATCTATACGCAGCTCGGTCAGCTGGACTATGGCGTGGAGATCACGCAGCTGCGCGCCAGCAAGCCGGATGCGGTGTTCTTCTTTTTGCCGGGCGGCATGGGCGTGAATTTCATCAAGCAGTTCAATGGGGCGGGCCTGTCCAAGGACATCGCGCTGCTGGCGCCGGGCTTTTCGGGTGACGAGGACACGATCGCGGCGGTGGGCGCGCCGATCAAGGGCCTGCGCAACACGGCGCAATGGGCGGCAGAACTCGACAACCCCGCCAACCGCAAGTTCGTCGAGGACTTCAAGAAGACGTACAACCGCAGCCCGTCGCTGTATGCATCGCAGGGCTATGACGCGGCAATGCTGCTGGACAGCGCGGTGCGCCAGACGGGCGGCAAGCTGGATGCCGAGTCGCTGCGTCCGGCGCTGCGCCGCGCGGACTTCAAGTCGGTGCGGGGCGATTTCAAGTTCAACCGCAACCAGTATCCGGTGCAGAACTATTACCTGCGCGTGGTCGAGGCGGACGCCAGCGGCAAGCTGTCGAACAAGCTGTCGGGCACGGTGCTGACCCAATACCAGGATCCCTTTGCCGCCGCCTGCCAGATGAAGTAGGCCGCCGGGCATCGCAACACAGGAGATACGCATGACAGAACGCATTTCAACGCGCGAGGTGACAATCGCCTCGCACGATGGCAAGTCCTTTGGCGCCTATCTGGCGGTGCCGGCTTCGGGCCGCGGGCCGGGCCTGGTGCTGTGCCAGGAGATTTTCGGGGTCAACGATTTCATGCGGCGCAGTGCGCAGCTGCTGGCCGAGGAAGGGTATGTGGTGCTTGTGCCGGATCTGTTCTGGCGCCAGCAGCCCGGCATCCAGTTGACGGACGGCCCGGCCGACATGCCGCGCGCCTTCGAGCTGTACAAGGGCTTTGACGTGGATGAGGGCATCAAGGACATCGCGTCGACGCTCGCGGCGCTGCGCGATTTGCCCGAGCAGGAGGGCGGGGCGGGCGTGCTGGGCTATTGCCTGGGCGGCAAGCTGGCCTATCTTGCCGCCTGCCGCACGGACGCGGATGTGGCGGTGGGGTACTACGGCGTGGGCATCGAAGACAGCCTGGAGGAAGCCGCCAATCTGCGTGGCCGTCTGGTGCTGCACATTGCCGAACAGGACGGCTTCTGTCCGCCCGAGGCGCGCACGCGCATCCTGGAAGCGCTGGGCGGCAAGCCGGGCGTGGAACTGTACGTGTACCCGGGCGTGGACCACGCGTTTGCGCGCACGGGCGGCGATCACTACGACAAGCCGTCGGCGTTGATGGCGCACCAGCGCAGCATGGCGGCGCTGCAGCGCACGATCGGGCCGGAATTCGATTATTCGTATCTGTGGGACAAGCATTGCGAATATGAATTCGGCACGCGCGACGTGGCCGCGACGATGGCGACGATGGTGGCCGAACCCTACGTGAACCACATTCCGACGATGACGGGCGGCGTGGGCCACAAGGAGCTGTCGCGCTTTTACCAGCATCATTTTGTGAACAGCAACCCGCCGGACACGCGGCTGGTGCCGCTGTCTCGCACGGTGGGCGCCACGCAGATCGTGGATGAACTGCTGTTCTGCTTTACCCACACGACCGAGATCGACTGGATGCTGCCGGGCGTCGCACCCACGGGCAAGTATGTGGAGATCCCGCTGGTGGCCATCGTGAAGTTCCGCGGCGACAAGCTCTATCACGAGCACATCTATTGGGATCAGGCCAGCGTGCTGGTTCAGGTGGGCCTTCTGGACCCCAAGGGCCTGCCGACGGCCGGGCGTGAGACGGCGGCCAAGCTGCTGGACGAGACGCTGCCTTCCAACACGCTGATGGCGCGCTGGAAGGACAGCGAGAACAAGTAGGGAGACGACATGCCTTATACCGACGAACAACTTGCGGCCCTGGTGCGCGGCGACAGCGTGCATCGGGACCTGTACACGGATCCGGCCATCTTCGATCTGGAGATGCAGCGCATCTACGGCCGTGCCTGGATTTACGTGGGCCACGAAAGCCAGGTGCCCAAGACGGGCGACTATCACACCACGCGGCTGGGCGATCAGGACGTGCTGATGGTGCGCGCCGCCGACGGACGCGTGCATGTGCTGTACAACCGCTGCCCGCACAAGGGCGCGAAGGTGGTGGCCGACGGCGAAGGCTGTGCCGGCAAGTTCTTCCGCTGTCCGTATCACGCCTGGACGTTCAAGCTGGACGGCAGCCATCTGGGCGTGCCGCTCAAGCAGGGCCTGGAAGGCACCTCGTACGACCCGGCGGATCCGTCGTTCTCGATGCGCCGCCTGCCGCGGGTGGAGAGCTACCGCGGCTTCGTGTTCGCCAGCCAGGCGGCCGACGGGCAGGCACTGGTGGACTTCCTGGGGGGCGTGCGCTCGTCTATCGACAACCTGTGCGACCGTTCGCCCGTGGGCGAAGTGGAAGTGGCAGGCGGCGTCTTCCGCGTGATGCAGCGGTCGAACTGGAAGGTCTTCTACGAGAACCTGCACGACACGATGCACGCGCGGGTCACGCATGAATCGTCGTATGCGGCGGCGCGCGACGAGGCCAAGGAAATCGGCGAGATGCCGCTGGAACTGCACATCATGGACGGCAACGGCGAGCCCTACGAGTTCTGGGAAAAGCTGGAGCTGCGCGCCTACGACAACGGCCACGGCTACATGGAGGGCATCTTCAATCCGGGCGCGGCCGAACGCGATCCCGTGTCGCGCGCGCACTTCGAGTCGCTGACCGCCGCCTATGGCGAACAGCGCGCCCGCGAGATCCTGGGCATGAACCGCCACAACACGGTGATCTACGGCAGCGGCTCGCCTCACACGGTGTTCCAGCAGTTCCGCGTGATCCGGCCGGTGGCCGTGGACCGCACGCTGATCGAGATCCAGACGTTCCGCTGCAAGGGCGCGCCGGACGGCGTGTTCAAGCGCGCGATGCTGTATGCCAACGTGATCAATTCGCCGTCGTCCAACGTCATGCCGGACGACATCGAGCTCTACAACCGCTGCCAGGAAGGCAACGCGACGCGGGGCGGCGACTGGGTCAGCATGCACCGCTATCACGGCACCGACCGCGTCGACGCCGACGGCATGGTGTCCGTGAACGGCACCAGCGAATTGCCCATGCGCAACCAGTTCCGCGCGTGGAAAGCCTACATGGAGGCCGGCGCAGGCAATGGCGCGGCTGCCGCGGCCAAGGGAGACGGCGCATGCTGCTAGATCTGGATTTCGATGTCGGCACCGCGAACCTTGCGCCCGCCGACGTGCCCGCCGATGCCTACCACCGCATCGCCCAGTTCCTGTACCGCGAGGCGCGGCTGCTGGACGAGCGGCGCTATGACGACTGGCAGGCGCTGTGGACCGAAGACGGCATGTACTGGATGCCGCGCAAGCCGGGCCAGGAAAGCCCGTACGACTACATCTCGCTGTTCTGGGAAGACCGCATGCTGCGCGATGTGCGCATCCGGCGCCTGGAACATCCGCGCAACTGGTCCCAGCAGCCGCCCACGCGCAGCGTGCGGCTGGTGGGCGGCGTGCAGGTCGAGGGGGTGGATGCCGGCGGCAACCTGGTCGTGCATTCGGTCTTTCAGATGACCGAATGGCGCAAGCGCCAGCCGCGGCAGCTGGCAGGCCGCTACACCCACAAGCTGGCCGCCGAGGGCGACGGCTGGCGCATCCGCATGAAACGCGTGGACCTCGTCAATTGCGACGATGCGCATGATGCGTTCGAGGTGTTCGTGTGATGAGCGCGGACGTGGCGGTGCTGGCGCTGCACTATCAGAACGATGTGCTGCATGCGGATGGCAAGATCCGCGTCGGGCTGGATGCCGACAGTGGGGCGCGCCAGCGCCTGCTGGACAACGCCGCCGCCTTGCTGGAAGGCGCGCGCTCGCATGCGCTGCCGATCGTGCACGTGCGCATCGCGTTCCGGCCCGACTACGCGGACCTGCTGCCCAACTGCGATATCTTCCGCAACGTGGCCAGGATCGGGGCGGTGCCGGAAGGGCAGTGGGGCAGCGCGTTCTATGACGGGCTGCAGCCGCTGGCGGACAGCACGCGCGAATTCGTGGTCAAGCACACGCGCATCAGCGCGTTCTATGGCACGCCGCTGGAGGAAACCCTGCGGCTGCTGGGTGCGCGGCGGCTGGTGGTGGCCGGCGTGGCGACGCATTCGGTGGTGGAAGGCACGGTGCGTCATGCCGCCGATATCGGCTTTTCGGTCATGGTGGCCGAAGATGCCTGCGCGTCGGCCGACCCGGCGGTGCACGCGGCGTCGCTGGCCAGCATGCGGCTGATCGCGCAGACGGCGCCGGTGGCCGACGCGGTGCGCTGGGCCGCCGCGCCCAACTGACAAGGAACACACATGGACTTTTCAGGTTTCCCGGGCCTGGCGGGCAAGACCGCCATCGTCACCGGCAGCACCCAGGGGCTGGGCGCGGACATCGCGCGCGGCTTTGTCGCGGCGGGTGCCAACGTCGTGCTGGTCGGCCGCAATGCCGACGCGGGCCAGGCGCTGGCGCACGCGCTGGGCGAACGCGCGCTGTTCTGTGAAACCGACATCGGACAGGACGCGCAAATCCAGGCGTGCATCGATGCCGCGCTGGCGCGCTTTGGCCGGCTGGATTTCCTGGTCAACAACGCCTGCCAGTATGCGGACCGCGGGCTGGCGTCGACCCGCGAGGAGTGGCATCGCACGCTGGACACGAATCTGGTGTCGGCGGCCATCTTCACGCAGATGGCGGCGGCGCATCTGCCGCGCGGCGGCGTGGTGGTTAACCTGGGCAGCACGGGCGGAAAATTCGGTGCCGCGGGGCGGGCGCTGTACCCGGCGTCCAAGGCCGCGCTGCTGCAGATCACCAAGAATTTCGCGGTGGAACTGGCGCCGTCGGGCGTGCGCGTGCTGGCGGTGTCGCCGGCCTGGACGTGGTCGCCGTCGGTGGAACAGTTGTCAGGCGGATCCCGCCAGGCGGCCGATGCCGTTGGCGCGCATTTTCACCCGCTGGGCCGCGTGGGTTCCGGCGAAGAGATCGCGGCGGCGGTATGTTTTGCGTGTTCGGACGCGGCATCGTGGATGACCGGCGTCGACATTCCGGTGGACGGCGGCTTCTCGGTCCTGGGCCCGGACCGCGGCATCTCGCCGCGCGTGTGGTTCAAGGAACTGATGCCGGACGACGACGTCTAGCGAATAACGATCTCGCCTTCTTCCAGGCCGGCCTTGCCGCCCACCTGGTCTTCCAGGAACTCCTGCATCTTGTTGCCCAGCTGGATCTTCGTGCCGCTACAGAAGCGGCGCGTGGCGGCGATGGTGGCGTTCTGTTGGGGCAGCAAGTCGCGCGCCAGCTGGGCCTCTTCGGTTTCCAGGCCGGCAAGATCGCCGATGAGCTTGGTGTGCGTGTTGCGCGCGCGCTCGACCACGTCGCCCGTGGCCCGTTGCGGATTGGCCTGCAGGAACATCAGCAACTGCTCCAGCTTGGCCTTTTCCTCGTTCATCTTCAGGCGCTTGCGGGTCAGCGCCGAACGCTTGATGTCCGCGTGCGGATCCAGGCCGGCCTGCACCAGCGTCGGAATGCCTGCCGGCGAGCCGATGGTGCCGGCGCGCACCGCCAGCAG
Source organism: Achromobacter sp. JD417 (assembly GCF_041879325.1). Lineage (NCBI taxonomy): Bacteria > Pseudomonadati > Pseudomonadota > Betaproteobacteria > Burkholderiales > Alcaligenaceae > Achromobacter > Achromobacter sp. JD417. The sequence goes on from NZ_CP087159.1 coordinate 620,727, forward strand.
GGCGCGGGTCTCGCCGCCAGTGATGGCGCTTTGCTGCGTGTTGGGCGGCCCGACATTCACGCTGCCGCCGGCGGCAATGCTGCATTGACGGATCTCGCGCTCGACGTCGATGTCCTGGCCCGCGCTGATGACGGCGTTCTCGATGAATTTGGCGCGCAGCGTGCCGCCGCAGACGATATGCGCGGTGCGCGCCGCGGCCGTGGCGTCGTGCACGGTTTCGGCCATGCCGATGATGCCGCCCTTGACGGTGACGCTGCCGCCGGCCTCGACCAGCGCGGCCTCGATGGTGCCGTTGACGACCACGTCGCCGGTGACGCGCACTTCCATCGTGGCGGCAATGTCGCCGCGCACTTGCAGGGAGCCTTCGAAGTTGATGTTGCCGGTGGACAGGTTGACGGCGTCCACCTCCACCATCGGATTGACCTGCACGCCATGGGTGATGATTGTCGGCGTGCCGGCGATGGCCGCGCGCAGCAGCAGGGGATTCTCGGGATCGACTTCGACGCCGGACAACTCCTTGGAGAACGGCGTGTCGGGCAGCTCTTCGGGCATCACCGGCTCGCCGAGCACGTTGGTGCCGTCCACGCCGGGCAGCGGCGGAATGCGGCGCATGAGCGGCGTGCCCGGCGACACGAGCAAGAGGCTGCCCAGGTCCCGGTAATCCACCTGGGCCAGTTCGTCGATGTCTTCGGCGCGGGGCTTCAGGCGGTCGAGCAGGCTCTCGAAGCGGGTGGGGGTGCCGCGCGTGGGCGGCGTGCCTTGCGCGGCCAGGATGGTCTCGGCACGCCCAAGCGCTACGGCCTCGGCCAGCGCGCTGTCCAGCACGCCGTGCACGATGCCCTGGTCGGCCAGCGCCTGGCGGACCGCTTCCAGCGTGACAGGCTTGCCGCCCTTGGGCGGGTGCAGCGTCAGGGTTGCCGCCATGCGGGTTGCGTTCAGTTCGATGTCGAAGCTGCCGTCTACCACTTGGCCGACGGGGCTCTGCACGGGTTCGGCGGCCGTGCGGCACAGGTCGATGAAGGCGAGGATGGCGTGGTTGTCGAGCGCCTCGGCGCCCCAACCCTGCGCGGCAGCGGCGGCGACCAGGGCGTCCCAGGTCGGCAGGTCCGTGTTGATGAGCGGGGCGTCGGCTGCATCGGCGAGGGCGACGCTGGTGTCCTGGTCGTCGGGCTGTTCGCCGCCCTCTTGAGGGGCGGGCGCCGCGGCAGGCGCGGGCGCGGCCTCGGTGGGTTCCGGACGGGGTGGTGGCGTGTAGACCGCCGTCAGGACGTTGGTGTCGGCATCCAGCACCAGCTGGAGCATGTTTTCTGCGCCCATTTCACCCTCTCTCCGGTTCCGGCACGAACGGCCGGTTCAATCATTTGGTAATTGAACGAAATATTACGTCATATTCATTGCAAGGACGATCTTTACCCGCCTGTAACACGCAAAATTTGTCGTCCGCATGGCCTAGTCATGTCCCCGATTTTCCCTGGGAAACCAGCGGTTTGCCGCGATGTAGATCATCGGCAGGAAAGACAGGACCGGGATGGTGCAAGCAGCATTAGGGCTCGCCAACGCGTCTCAGGACGCCGCCGGAGCCCCGTCCCATGTCCCAACCGCCCACTTCCATTCTTTCGGCCACGCGCGCCATCCTGGCGCGCGCCGGCGGGATGGCGGCGCTGGCGACGGGTGCTTTGGCGCTGGCGGCAGCAGCGCCGGTCCAGGCCGCCGACACCTACCGCTACAAGGACCCGTTCGGGGTATGGCGCACGATGAAAGTGCCCACCGGCACCGGTAAATACTACAAGCGGGCGCAGGCACGGACGGCGGGACGCGCCAGCGTCGAAGCCCTGTGCCTGACCTGTGAGCCCGAGGCCGGCGACGGCGCGCGCCGGGTGACCCGGGCCGCGGCCGAACCGCCCTTGCGCTGGAGCACGGTCAAGCCCACGACCAAGCACGACAACCTGATCGCCCGCGCCGCGCTGGATTCCGGCGTAGACCAGGCGTTGCTGACTGCGGTCATTGCCATCGAATCGGGGTTTCGCAGCGATGCCCGCTCGCCCAAGGGCGCGCTGGGTCTGATGCAGTTGATGCCGGCGACGGCCGCGCCGTTGCTGTCGGTGGACGACGTGGAACGCGCGCTGGTGGATCCGGCGACCAACGTGCAGGCCGGATCGCGCCATTTGCGCCGGCTGATCGACCGGTATCCGGGCCGCCTGGATCTGGCGCTGGCCGCGTACAACGCGGGCGAGGGCGCTGTGCGCAAGTACGACGCGGTGCCGCCCTACGCCGAAACCCAGGCTTATGTGAAGAATGTGACGGCCTTGTACGAGCAGTACAAGGCACCTTGAAGGGAGCGGGCGCCAGGCCCGCTCCGCAGACGTTTACAGCCCCGCGAAAACCTTTTCCGCGATATCCAGCGTGGCCTGGATCACGGCGTCGTCGTGGGTGGCCGACACGAAGCCCGCTTCGAAGGCGGACGGCGCAAAATGCACGCCGTTGTCCAGCATGGCATGGAAGAAGCGGTTGAACGCCGCCGTATCGCACGCGGAGACCTGCGCGAACGAGGCCGGGATGCTGTCGCTGAAATAGATGCCGAACATGCCGCCCACCGAATCCGCCGAGAACGGCAGGCCGGCCTTGCGGGCGCGTTCTTGCAGGCCCTGCGCCAGCTTGGCGGTCTGGGCCGACAGGTTTTCGTAGAAACCCGGGGCGCCGATCAGGCGCAGCGTGGCCAGACCCGCGGCCACGGCCACCGGGTTGCCCGACAGCGTGCCGGCCTGGTAGACGCCGCCCAGCGGCGCGATGTGCTTCATGACTTCGGCGCTGCCGCCGAAGGCCCCCACCGGCATGCCGCCGCCGATCACCTTGGCCAGCGTGGTGATGTCGGGCTTGACGCCGGTCAGGCCCTGCACGCCTTGCGGACCCACGCGAAAGCCCGTCATGACTTCGTCGAAGATCAACAGCGCGCCGTGCTGCGTGCAGACCTCGCGCAGACCTTCCAGGAAGCCGGGCGCCGGCTTGATGAGGTTCATGTTGCCGGCGACCGGCTCCACGATGATGCAGGCGATGTCGGCGCCGTGCTGCGCGAAGGCTTCGCGCACGGCATCCAGATTGTTGTATTCCAGGGTCAGCGTGTGCGAGACGAACTCAGGCGGCACGCCGGCCGAGCTGGGATTGCCGAAGGTCAGCAGCCCCGATCCCGCCTTGACCAGCAGGCTGTCCGAATGGCCGTGATAGCAGCCTTCGAACTTGACGATCTTGGCGCGGCCGGTGGCGCCGCGTGCCAGACGGATGGCCGTCATGGTGGCTTCGGTGCCCGAGCTGACCAGGCGCACCTGTTCCAGCGACGGCAGGCGCGAGATCAGCACTTCGGCCAGTTCGATTTCCGCTTCGGTCGGCGCGCCGAACGACAGGCCGTTGACGGCCGCTTCCTGCACCGCGCGCACCACTTCCGGGTGCGAGTGGCCCAGGATGGCCGGGCCCCAGGAGCCCACGTAATCGATGTACTGCTTGTCTTCCGCGTCCCACACGTACGGACCCTGCGCACGCTTGATGAAGCGCGGCGTGCCGCCCACGGAGCGGAAGGCGCGCACCGGCGAGTTGACGCCGCCGGGGATGCTGCGGCAGGCGCGGTCGAAAAGCTGAGCGTTACTGGACATGGGTATCAAGACTTGCGGTTGAAGTTGGCGGAATAGGGCGCCGAGCAGGCCACGGCCGCGGCCCGGATGCTGGGCGCCTCGAACAGGCTCGTGATGACGGCGATGGCGTCGGCGCCGGCCTGCGCCACGAGCGGGGCGTTGGCGGGGGTGATGCCGCCGATGGCCACCACCGCGGGACGGGGCGCATCGCGCTCATCGGCCAGGCGGCGGGCCTCGGTCAGGACGGACAGCGGCGCGCGCACCGTGTCGGGTTTGACCGTGGAGGCGAACATGGCTCCGAAGGCGATGTAGTCGGCGCCGGCGTCGAGCAATTCACGTGCCCGCGCCAGGTCATCGTAGCTGGAGCCGCCAAGGATCAGGTCGGGGCCGGCCTCGCGGCGGATGTGCGCCAGGCTTTCGTCGTCGCGGCCCACGTGGGCGCCGTCGGCGCCGACATCCAGCGCAAGCCGCCAGTCGTCATTGATGAGGAACACCACGCCTAGTTCACGGCACAGCGGCGCCAGGGCGCGGGCCTGCGCCGCGCGCACTGCGTCCGGCACATTCTTGCGGCGCAACTGCAGCGAGCGCATGCCGCCCGCGGCCGCATCGCGCACGGCCTGCAACAGGCGGTCGGTGTCGTCCCATTCAGGCGTCACGCCATACAGGCCCGTGGGGAAGCGCAAGGATTTCATTGGGGCAGGATCCGGTTGGGAATGCGCCGGCCCATGCCCGGCAGGAAGCTGGCGGCCACGGCCGCGTCCGCGTGGACCAGGCCCTGGCGCACGGCCTCGGGCATTTCCAGGCCCTGCGCCAGCATGGCGGTGATGGCGGTGGCGGCCAGGCCGCCGGCGTCGCCGTTGCGGTCGGGCGGCGCCTGCCAGGGCCAGGTGTGCGTCTGGCCGCCGGGGCCGAGCAGCACGTTGGCAAAGTGACCGGGACGCTGGGGACTGCCCAGCACCAGGACCCACGCCGCGCCCGCTGCCACCAGGGCGTGCATGGGCGTGGGTGCGTCCCCGATATCGATATCGCCGTCGGCGTGCCACTGCGCAAGGCGCAGGTGTTCGATGACCAGCAGGTCCGTCTGCGGCAGCACCAGTTCCAGCGTCGCGGCCAGGAGGTCGTCGGCTTCGTCCTCGTCGGCGGCGCTTGCGGGCACCTGCGCGCGCTGGCCCAGGTGCAGAACGAGCGGCACCTGGCTATAGTCGGCGGCAACCTGCGCCGCCACGCTGGCCGTTTCCGCGGTGTATAGTCCGCCCACCTTGATGGCCTGCACCGGCATGTCTTCGAGCAGGCAACGCGCCTGGTCGTCCAGCAGGTCGGGCGAAACGGGGTGGATTTCTTCGATGCCGGCGGTGTCCTGCACGGTCAGCGCGGTCACGGCCGCCAGGCCATGACAGCCCAGGCGGGCGCAGGTGACGGCGTCCGCGGGCAACCCGTCCGAGCCGGAGGGATCGAACGGGCCGAAGACCAAAACGAGAGGGGGAGTTACGGAGGCCACGTGACAACGCTTGATTGAGGGCACCCCGGCTCATTTGGCATGAATCAGGGGAACCCCTATTGGGTTTCGGTAAGATTGTCCCCATTCTAATGGAAGCCCCTCACCTTTGCCCCACCGCGGGGATACCGGTGGGGAATTGATGTAAGAGAGAACTATGCGTACTTGGATGTGTTTGATTTGCGGCTGGGTCTATGACGAAGAGGCCGGCCTGCCCGACGAAGGCATCGCTCCCGGCACCCGCTGGGAAGACGTGCCGCCCAACTGGGTCTGTCCCGAATGCGGCGCCCGCAAAGAAGACTTCGAACTGATGGAAATCTGAAGCCGTCACGCCCACATATTCCGCCAAGGCTCGTAAGATGGGGCATACCCCATCCCTAGTAACCGCCGCAGGGCCGCCAGGCATGATGTTTGCGTCTGCGCAGTCACTCCGAACGGTTTTCACAGACTACCCATGAAGGGGTTGCCATGACGGAAAAACATACCGAAAGCGCTGCGGCGCAGGCGGCCAATTTCGCCAACCAGTTCCTGATCGCCATGCCGGGCATGGTCGACGGCAGCTTGGCGGGTTCCGTCATCTACGTGTGCGAACACACGGACCGCGGCGCGCTGGGGCTGGTCATCAACCGCCCCACCGACCTGACGCTGGGCACGCTGTTCGAGCGCATCGATCTGACGCTCGAGATCGGACCGGTCAAGGACACGCTCGTCTTTTTTGGCGGACCGGTCCAGACCGATCGCGGCTTCGTGCTGCACGCGCCGGCCGGCGATTACAGTTCCAGCATCAAGCTGGGTGACATGGCGCTGACCACGTCGCGCGACGTGCTGCAGGCCGTGGCCGACGGCAACGGCCCCGCGCGCATGCTTGTGACGCTGGGCTACGCCGGTTGGGGCGCGGGCCAGCTGGAAAGCGAGATGGGCCAGAATGCCTGGTTGAGCGTGGGCGCGGACGCGCACATCATCTTCGACGTGCCGCCCGAGGAACGCTATCCCGCCGCGCTCAAGCTGCTGGGCATCGATCCCGTGATGCTGGCCGGCGACGCTGGACATGCCTGAAGAAACCCTGCTTGCCTTCGATTTCGGCGAAAAGAAGATCGGCATTGCCATCGGCAATACGCTGACGCGCCAGGCGCGTCCGCTTGAAATCATTTTCAGCGAGGTCCGGGACGCGCGCTTTGGCCGCATCGCGGCGCTTTTGCAGGAATGGCAGCCGCACCGCGTTGTCGTCGGACTGGCGCTGGACGCCGAGGGTGGCGAACAACCTGCCACGGCGCGCTGCCGGCGCTTTGCCAACCAGTTGCACGGCCGCTTCGGCATCGCCGTCGAACTGGTCGACGAACGCGGCTCCAGCATGGAGGCCCAGCGCCTGCTCGGCACGCATGCCGCGGACGACGCAATGGCCGCGGCTGTTATCCTGCAACGCTACCTTGACGCCTTGCCCGCGGCCTGACGGCCGCGGCTTGTCTTGCCCATGCTCAATCCGCAACTCGATCGCCGCGGCGAACTCGCGCATCTGCTCACCACGGAAGGGTTGCCCCGCCGTCATGTCGAGCGGCTGCTCGAGATGGCGCGCGGACACGCGGCCGCCGGCGATGCGCCGCCATCCGCCGCGCCGGAAATGCCGGTATTTCTTTGCCTGCCTGACACGGATGCCGCCGACCGCGAAGCCTACGCCGTGGCCGCGGCCAGCCTGTCCATGCTGCCGGTGCCGCTGGACGCGCAAGCCGGGCAGGCGCTGGCCGAAACCGTGGCGGGCCTTGCGCCGGGCGTGCTGGTCCTGCGTCATCCCCAAAGCGGCGCGGCGCATTGCGCAGCCGTCCATGCCGCGCCGCGCCTGCGCGTCCTGAACGCGGGCGACGGACGGCATGCTGACCCCGTGCCGGCGCTGGCGCTGATGCAGGCCATCGGCGATGCCAAGCCCGACCTCACGAGCCTTGTCGTCACGCTGGTCGGCGACATCCGCCATTCGCGCGTGGCGCGTTCGATCATCCATCTTCTGACGACGCTGGGCGTACCCGAGGTACGTGCCGCCGCGCCGCGCACGCTGCTGCCCGACGGTCTTGCGCAACTGGGCGTGCGCGCCTGCGCGACCCTTTTCGAAGGCCTGAGCGACGCCGACGTGGTGATCGTGTTTCCCTTGAATGTCGAAGACCTCAGCGGCGCGCAGCTTCCGTCGGCGCGCGAGTACGCCCATACGCATGGCCTGACGGCCGCGATGATGGCGGCCGCCAAGCCGGACGTGCTGCTGTTGCCTGCCGGCGGGCTGGTGCCCGGCGTGGAGGTTGATGGCGACATCGCCGCCGGCCTTGAACCCACCGAGGCGGGTGTCGCGGCGCTTGAACAACCGCTGCGCACGGCGGTGTTGCGCGTGCTGGCCGGAGCGGCGCCATGAGACTGCACATTGCCAATGGCCGGTTGATCGACCCCGCAAATGGCGTGGACGGTCAGCACGATCTCTACATCGCATCGGGCCGCATCATTGCGGTCGGCGCGGCGCCGGACGGATTCCAGGCCGATCGCCGCATCGACGCCAGCGGTTTGGCGGTGCTGCCGGGCCTGATCGACCTGTCCGCGCGCGTGGCGCAGGCGGGCCACACCGGATTCGCGCCCGCCGAGTTGCGCGCGGCGCTGGCCGGTGGCGTGACACGCCTGGTGCTGCCGCCGGACGCGGAAAGCCCGCTGGATGAGCCCACGAAGGTCGAGGCGCTGATGCGTCACGCGCAGGCCGGGCAGTGCGCCGTCCACCCGCTGGGCGCGATGACCGTGGGTTTGGCGGGCGAAACGTTGACGGAAATGGCGCTGCTGGCGCGCGCGGGCTGCATCGGCTTTTCGCAAGGCGAGTCCATCATGGCCGACACGCGCGTGCTGTGGGGGGCGATGCGATACGCAAGCGGACTGGACCAGACGTTGTGGTTGCGAGCGCAGGATCCGTGGCTGGCGCGCGGCACGTCGGTGGCAAGCGGTCCGTACGCGGAGCGTCTGGGCCTGGATGGGATGCCCGCCCAGGCGGAAACCGTGGCGCTGCACACGATCTTCGAATTGCAGCGCGCAACGGGCGCGCGGATTCATCTGGCGCGCCTGTCGAGCGCCGCCGGTATCGACCTGCTGCGCAAGGCCCGCCGCGAAGGCTTGCCGGTCACGGCAGACGTGTCGGTGAACAGCCTGCTGCTAACCGACGTGGACATCGGCTTCTTCGACACGAATCACCACCTGACGCCGCCGCTGCGGGGGCAGCGCGACCGCGATGCGATCCAGTCGGCGCTGGCTGACGGCGTGATCGACGCGCTGTGCTCGGATCACACGCCGGTTGACGCCCGAGGCAAGGCAGAACCGTTCGCGGCGTCCACGCTGGGCGCGACGGGGCTCGAACTGCTGTTGTCGCTGGCATTGAAATGGTCGCGCGACAGCCGCCGTCCCATCGGCGACGCCCTGGCGCGCGTGACGTCCGGCCCGGCCGCGGTGCTTGCCGCCGTCGCCCCGCAGCTCGGCCCGTGCGGCCATCTGGGCGTGGATGCGCCGGCGGACCTGTGCCTGGCGGACCTGGACGCGGAATGGATGGTGATGCCCGCGGCGCTGCAAAGCCGCGGCGTCCATACACCTTTCGCAGGTATGATGCTGCCCGGTCGAGTACGAGCCACCATGGTTGGTGGCCAACCGGCCTGGGAGACTCCAGTTTGAAGCTGCTGCGCTTTGTCCTACGGCTGAGCCTTGTCCTGCCCCTGATCATTTTCGGCCTGCTTTGCGTGGGCCTGGCCTTCCCCCTGATGCGCCCCGCCGCCCGCGCGCGGCTGAACCGCCGCTGGTCGCGCTGGCTGATGGCAGCCTGTGGCCTGCAGGTGATCCTTAAAGGCGAGCCGCGCCTGGAAGGCCCGGTGCTGCTGGTGGCGAACCACGTGTCCTGGATCGACATCTTCGTACTGAACTCGGCGCGAGCGACGTCATTCGTGGCCAAGAGTGAGATCCGCTCCTGGCCGGTGATCGGCTGGCTGGTCGCCGGCGCCGGCACGCTCTTCATCGAACGCGGCCAACGCCACGCGGTCCACGCGATGGGCGAGTCGATGCAGGACCGCTTCAAACAGGGCGACGCGGTCGGCCTGTTTCCCGAAGGGACCACGAGCGAAGGCTTCGAACTGCTCCCTTTCCACGCCAGCCTGTTCGAACCGGCTCGCGCAGCCGCGGTGGAAATCCAACCCGTGGCGCTGCGCTTCATGCAGCACGGCAAACGCAGCGGCTACGCGGCCTTCGTGGGCGAGGAGTCGCTGGTGGCCAACCTCTGGCGCGTGCTGGGGGTTACAGGATTGGCAGTCGAAGTGGTTTTCCTGCCCCCGCTGGCGGCGCGGCATCCGGATGGGTCGCTGCCGACGCGATTGGAACTGTCGCATCAGGCTAGAGAGGCGATTTTGCGGGTGCTTTGAGGGTGCCGGTGAGAGCGGGCTTGGGTTGGGGAGCCAGCGGTTAGGACGTCAGAGGCTTTAGGCAATCGCTCGAGTCGGAGGGGCGTCTTTTTTGAAGGGCCTCTAGTGAGCTGGGGCTGAAGGCTAGCTTGGTATTTTCGGTTGGCGGGTTGGGTTCTTAAGGAGTCCGGCACGGTGTCGTCCCGGGGCGCGCGGGGCCACGATTGCGGTCCGGAGCCTTCGCTCCGGACTTGCCTAGGCGGCCCCCCCTTCGTCATCTTCGTCCGCCTTCGGCTCCCTTCAGATTCCCTCGGGCTTATCGACGCCCCGCGCACCCCGGGCCGCCACCGCACCGGACTCTGGCACTAGAAATCTGATGGGCGGCGGGGCGGTCGGTGTGCTTGGCATTTTTGCGCAGAGACTTTCTGGCTAGAAGCATCTTGCGTTGCCCGTCTCCGTTCGGCCGCGCGGGCGGCCTCCGGAGACTTACGCGGCGTCTTGCGGCGTGGTGATGACGCTTCGCGCGTAGGTGCGTGCGTCTCACCAGGTGTCTGACACCCGTATAGACGGCCTTCAAGCTTGAAAGAGCGTTTCAGGGGTGTCAGACACCTTTGCGATGACGCTTCGCGCGTAGGTACGTGCGTCTTACCAGGTGTCTGACACCCGTATGGATGGTCTTCAAGCTTGAAGGAGCGTTTCAGGGGTGTCAGACACCTTTGCGAGAGAGATCAGCACCCGCGCGATAACGTCACCAGTCGCCCTTAATCGTCACTTGAACTCAAGTGCCCGATGGGCGGCGCGAACAGATCGGCAAGCTGTGGCAACCCGTCGCCGCGCCGCCCATCACCGCCCACCCCCCATCGTGACGGCGGCCATTAGCAAACCAATCACCGCTAGCGCGAAGCGCACCCCCTCACGACGTCCCACCGACCCGATGCCGATTGCCGCCGCCCGGGCGGCAGCAATTCGGCGGCCCCGCAGATCTCCTGCCCTGTCCACAGGTCTTGTAGCGCGCAAACCAAAGACCCTGGCAGCACGGCGTCGCGGTCACCGTGGGTGCGAGCGCCGTCGATGCGCCCGAGGGAATCTGAAGGGAGCCGAAGGCGGACGAAGATGACGACGGGGCAGTCCGGAGCGAAGGCTCCGGACCGCAATCGTGGGCGATCGTGCCCACGGTGACCGCGGCGTCGGGCGACCTACGAAGACGGTACGCGACCTACGAAGACGGTACGCGACCTACGAAGACGGTACGCGACCTACGAAGACGGTACGCGGCCCACGAAGATCAGTCGCCGTCTGGCGACCTACGAAGATCCAACCGAGAACAGCCTAAGAAAAACAGAAAAACGAAAAAACCCCGCCAAAACACCCGCCAGCCCTCACTCCGCCATCGGATCCTGAAACTGAGAACACTTAACCTGCACGACCTTCCGATCCTGCAACCGCAAAGCCGTCAACGACCCGCCCCACACGCATCCTGTGTCCAGGCAGATCACATCCGGCCGCTGCAACAACCCCAGCGTCGACCAATGCCCGAACACCGTCGTCACGTTACGTGTCGCCCGGTTAGGCACATCGAACCAAGGCACCAACCCAGGCGGCCAAGCCCCCGGCGTCACCTTCGTCGCGAACTCCATGTGTCCGTTGGGCGTGCACAGGCGGATCCGCGTCAGCGCGTTGATGATCACCCGCATCCGCTTGCCGCCCTTGTGGTCTTCCTTCCAGGTGGCCGGCTCGTTGCCGTACATCTTTTGAAGCGCCTTCTGCCAGTTGGGGCCGCGCAGCGCGTCCTGGACTTCGCCGGCCAGGGCCAGCGTCTTGGCGACGTCCCACTTGGCCAGCGTGCCCGCGTGGACCAGCAGGTGGTTCTGTTCGAAGTGCGCCAACGGGCGGGAGCGCAGCCAGTTGAGCAGGTCCGTGGCGTCCGGTGCGCGCAGGATGGATTCCAGCGTGTCGGACTTGGACGGCTTGCGTACACCAGCGGCCGCGGCCAAAAGGTGCAGGTCGTGGTTGCCCAGGACCACCGTGGCGCGGTCGCCCAGGTCGATGATGCGGCGCAAGGTTTCGAGCGACTGCGGGCCACGGTTGACCAGGTCGCCAGCGAACCAGAAGCGCGACTTGGGGTCGCCGACGAGTTCGGGGTGGGACAGCAAGCGATCCAGCGGCGAGCAGCACCCCTGCACGTCGCCGATCATCCAGATACTGCCGTTCATGCGGGACTTTTGCTCCAAGGCCAACGTTGCTGGATGAGACGGGTAATGGTGTGGCGGTATTCCATGTAGCTCATGGCGCCCAGCGCCAGCGCCATGGCGCCCAGGTTCGGGCCCAGGGCGGTAAGCCAGGGCGGCCACTTGCCCAGCATACCCACGTTCAGCGCAAGCTGGTTCAGCATGAAGAAGGCCACGCCCAGCAGGATGCCCACGAACACCTTGGCGCCGACGCCGCCGCGGCGGGTCTGCATGAGGCCGATGGGGGCGGCGATGGTGATCATCACGATCAGGGTGAAGGGGTAGGCCAGTTTGCGCCACAGGGCGACGACCTGGCGGCCGTATTGAAGCTGGTTGTCCCGCAGGTATTCCACGTAGTCGAGGAGCGTGACGATCGACATGCGTTCGGGGGTCAGCACGCGGGCCAGCAGGCGTTCGGCGCTGAGGGTGGTGTCGATGGAGCGTTCGGGCAGGGTGACGACGGTGGCGGGCGGATTCTTGGGCGGCCGGGCGTTGGCCAGCGCCTCGGCGGCCTCGGCGTCCAGGCGTGTCTCGGAGACGTCCTTGAGCACCAGGTCGCCCCGCGTGAACGTGCCCGTGGGGGCGGTGGACAGCGCCGTCAGCGTCAGGTCTTTCTTGAATTCGTAGAGCGTGACGCCCGCCACCTGGCCGTCGCCCTTCAGTTCGGCGATGTTGATGATGCGGGTGCCGCCGTTGGCGGTGGGCTCTTTGAACCAGTAGCCGCTCTTCAAGCGATCGCCGCCGGCCTTGCCGCGGAACATCAGGTTGGCCTCGCCGGTCTTGACCTCGGCCCAGGGCGTCACGTATTCGGACAGCAGGCCCGCGCCGATCATCAGCGGGATGGTGACGATCCAGAGCATCCGCAGAAGCCGCATGCCGCTGACGCCGGAAACCCGCAGGATGACGAGTTCGTTGCGCTGGGCCAGGCCCGCCAGCGCCAGGATGGCGCCGATCAGGAGCCCGATGGGCAGAAGATCATAGAGACGGGTGGGGATCGCCAGCGCCTGCATGTACAGCAGGGCCATCATGGAGAACTTGTCGCCCACGTTGTCCAGGTCGTCCACCAAAGCGAAGAACGTGAAGAGGCCCAGCAGGGCCAGAAGGACCACTGCGCAAGAGCGATAGACCTCGCGGGCCAGGTAGCGACGTGCAGTACGCATGGAGGAAAAAGGAGTGGAGCGCGTAAACGTGAAAGCTTAACAAATCCCGCAGCCCGAAGACGGCCGGGAGGATCGAATCGTCCCATTCCCCTTTCAGGGGATGTCGACCAGTTGCATCCGGCGCGTCAGGATGCCGACGCGGGAGTTCAGGTAATTGGACTTGCGATGGCTGTCGTAGAAGCGCGGATTGGGCAGCATGGCCGCCAGCCGGGCGGACTGGGCGTTGCCCAGGTTGGCGGCGGTGGTATTGAAATAATGCTTGGCTGCGGCCTGGGCGCCGAATACGCCCACGCCCCACTCGGCGACGTTCAGGTAGAGCTCAAGGATCCGTTCCTTGCTCATGACGTGTTCGATCATGTAGGCCAGGACCAGTTCCTGGCCCTTGCGCAGGTAACTGCGCGAGCCGGACAGGAACAGGTTCTTGGCCAGCTGCTGGGTGATGGTGGAGCCGCCGCGCCGCTTGGATCGCCCGGCCTCTTCCTGTTTCTGGTTGTATTGCCAGGCCTTGCGGATGGCGTCCCATTCGATCCCGTCGTGGTCCGTGAAATTCGCGTCCTCGGACGCGATCACCGCGCGCTTGAGCGAACGGTTGATCTTGTCGTAGGGCACCCATTCGTGCTTGAGCTCGATCCCCGGGTCTTCCTTGCGCAGGCGCGACAGCTCTTCGCGCATCATCGCGCTGCTGCCCGGGTCGCGGTAGTTGTACCAGACCACCTGGGCGAACAGCCAGAATTGGTACAGCAGGACGGCGCACACCAGCGCCATCAGCAAGCCGGTGGTGATACGGAACCAGTTTCGGCCGCCGCTGCGGCCAGTTCGGGTCGCCATGCCGTTCAGCTACCGGCGGCCAGCGCCTCGCGCAGCGCCGTCAGGACGGGCGCCGCATCCGGGCGCACGCCGTGCCAGATGAAAAAGCTCTCGGCCGCCTGGCCGACCAGCATGCCCAGCCCGTCGGCGGTCAGCGCGGCGCCGTCGGCCTCGGCCTGCTGCATGAAGGCGGTGGGCTGCGCGCCGTACATCATGTCGTAGGCGGCGGCGCCGTCGGCGTACAGCCCCGGCGGCAGGTCGGGGGCGGCGTTCTGCAGCCCGCTGGCGGTGGCATTGATGACAAGATTCCAGCCGCCGGGCAGGGCGGCGCTCGCCAGGGCGCCGACGGTGACTTGGGTCTGCGGCGACACGCCGCTGGCGCGCCAGGCCGCGGCCAGTTCCTCGGCGCGGGCGGCCGTGCGGTTCACGATGTGGATGCGGGCGCAGCCGGCCTCGGCCAGCGGCTGCAGGACGCCGCGCGCCGCGCCGCCGGCGCCGACCAGCAGCACGTTGGCGCCCGACAGGCGCACGCCCAGCCGCAGCAGGTCGTTGACCAAGCCCACGCCGTCGGTGTTGCAGCCGTGCCAGACGCCATCGCGCCACGACAGGGTGTTGACGGCGCCGGCCAGCCGCGCGCGGGCCGACAGGTGGTCCGCCGCGAGGGCATAAGCCTCAAGCTTGAACGGCACGGTGACATTCAGGCCCAGCCCGCCATCCGCCACGAATTCGGCGACGGCGCCGGCAAACCCATCCACCGGGGCAAGCAGGCGCTCGTAGCGCAACGGCTTGCCGGTCTGCTGCGAAAACATGGCGTGGATCTGAGGCGAGCGGCTATGCGCGATGGGATTGCCGATGACGGCGTAGCGGGCTTGAGGAATCGCCTCGGTCATGGGGCCTGTGTTTCCAGAGTGTCGTTGACGAAGTGCCAGGTGCGGGTGATGACCAGCACGTCCGTATCGCGGGCGATATCGGGCGGGAAGGGGGGGAAGGGCGCGGCCAGCTGGACGATGCGGCGCGCCGCCTGGTTCAGGACCGCATGCGGCGAAGGCTGGTCGATCTCGACCTCGGCGATGCTGCCGTCGGCGCGGACCGACACCGTGATGCGCAGCGATCCGTAGATGCGGCCGCGGGCCTCGTCGGGGTAATGCTGGGTGCCTACCGTCTCGATGCGCGTGCGCCAGGCATCCAGATACGCGGCGTAGCGGGACGCGTCGGCGGAGGGCGCGATGAACTGTTTGCGCGGTTCGGCGCTGTATTGCTGGACCCGCGCCGCCAGCGCCGCCACCTGGGCGTTCTGGATGACGCTGGCCTGATCCTGCGCGTCCTGGCCGACATCGGCGCCATCGGGCCACGGATTGACCGCCTGGCGCTCGGGGCCGGCGTTGTGCGGCGACTGCAACTGGGTCATCAGCCGGGCCTGTTCAGCTTCGAGCTGCACCTGGCGCTGGCGCATGGCTTCCAGCACGATGGTCTCGGCCGAGCTGCCGGTCTGGGGGAGCGGGGTGGTGGACACGCCGCGGTCGGCGTTGCCGCCGCCGGTCATCTGGTTCTGCGCCACGGTGCGCGGGGTTTCAGGCGGGGTCTCGCTGCGGGCGTTCAGCAGCACGACTTCCAGGCTGGTCACGGGCGGCCGCGTCTGCGCAGGCGCGCTGAACCGCCACGCCAGCGCGCCGGCGTGCACCAACAGCGATATCGCGATGCCGATACGCAGGTAGTGCTGGGCGGGTTGGCCCAGCCACCACAGGTAACGGCTCAGCATCGAGGGGGAATCTGCGTGTTGCACCAGCGCATTGTAAGGCGAGTCCAGCGGCGCGGTGCGCTCCGTCCGACGGCTGTAACAGCCCTCGGACGGACGGTCTAGACCGGATCAGGCGGTCGGCCGGGGAAAGATCCAGACCTTGCCGGCGGGCAGCGCAAGCCGGCAGGGGCCGGGCTCGCGGCCTTCCGGACCGTAGGCGCGCAGGGCGAGGCCGCGGGCTGGATCGGCGTCCGGCGTGCGGAACAGGTATTCCCAGCGGTCGCCCAGGTACATGCTGGTCAGCAGCGGCATGTCGACGTGGTTGCCCTCCGGGTCGTCGGCCAGGCGCACCTGCTCGACCCGGATGACCGCGGTGGCGTCCTGGCCCGCCGCGACGTCCGCGCCGGCCTTGCCCCACAGCGACCAGCCGGGGCCCTCGATGCGGGCCTGCCCGTCGCGCAGCTCGGTGACCTTGCCGTCCAGCCGGTTGTTGCTGCCCATGAATTCGGCCGTGAACAGGGTGGACGGTGCGCCGTACATTTCCTGCGGCGTGCCCTGCTGCTCGATCTTGCCGTTGTTCAGCAGCAGGATGCGGTCGGAGATCGCCATGGCTTCGCTCTGGTCATGCGTCACCATCAGCGCTGACAGGCCCAGGCGGATGATGAGTTCGCGCAGGAAGGCACGCGCTTCCTCGCGCAGCTTGGCGTCCAGGTTGGACAGGGGTTCGTCCAGCAGGATGACGGGCGGGCTGTACACCAGCGCCCGGCCGATGGCCACGCGTTGCTGCTGGCCGCCGGATAGCGCGTGCGGGTGGCGCTGGCCAAGCTTGCCCAGGCCCAACTGGTCCAGCACGGCCTGCACGCGCTCGCGCACCTCGGCGCCCGGCGTCTTGCGCAGCTTGAGCGGATAGGCAACGTTCTCGAACACGGTCTTGTGCGGCCACAGCGCATACGACTGGAACACCAGTCCCAGGTTGCGCTCTTCGGCCGGGATTTCCTGGCGGGCCGCGCCGTCGTACACGACGCGGTTGCCGATGGTGATGCGGCCGCGCTTGGGGCCTTCCAGGCCGGCCACGGCGCGCAGCAACGTGGTCTTGCCGCTGCCCGAGGGCCCCAGCAGGGACACCACTTCGCCCTGGCGCAGCTGCATCGACACGCCCTTGAGCACCGGGTTGTCGCCGTAGTCCAGGTGCAGGTCTTCTACAGAAAGCTCAATCATGAAGTTTGACTCCGAATCGCAGGGCGATGCCCAGGCCGATCACGACCAGAACGATATTGATGAAGGAAAGCGCGGCCACGATGTCGATGGCGCCCGAGGCCCACAGCGACACCAGCATGGAGCCGATGGTCTCGGTGCCGGGCGACAGCAGGTAGACGCCGGTGGAGTATTCGCGCTCGAAGATCAGGAACATCAGCAGCCACGAGCCGATCAGGCCGTACTTGGCCAGCGGCACCGTGACGTGGCGGGTGACCTGGCCGCGGCGCGCGCCGGCGCTGCGGGCGGCCTCTTCCAGTTCGGGCCCCACCTGCAGCAGGGTCGACGAGATGAGCCGCAAGCCATAGGCCATCCACACGACGGTGTACGCAAGCCACACGCTGAAGATGGTGCTGCGCAGGGCGCGCAGCCATTCGACGAAGTTCTCGCGCAGCCATTCGGCGAAGGGCAGGGCCGACAGCCAGCCGCCTTCGTCCACGTCCAGCGCCTTGTCCAGCCACATCGGCACGAACAGGAACACCCACAAGAACGCCAGGCCGGCCAGCAGGCCCGGCACGGCGCGCGGCACCAGCACGCTGTAGTCCATGAAGCGCGTGACGTTGTCCGGCTTGCGGTGCATGGCCAGGCCCACGAACATGTAGCACATGACCGCAAGCGCGCCGCCGAAGACGCCGATGGCGACCGAGTTGACGATGGCGCGCATCAGGTTGGGCTGCGAGAACACGGTACGGAAGGCGTCCAGCGACAGCACGTCAAAGAGCGACACCCCCAGGCCCCAGTTGGACACGAACGCGCGCAGCAGCACGCCCGTCAGCGGCACGATGATGGTGACGAACAGCCAGAACGCCACGACCCCGCCCGCGACCCAGCGCCACTTGCCCAGCGGCAGCGGCCGCGCGCGCGAGGCCTTGCCCTTGACGGTGACGAAGCGGTTGGCGGTGCGCATCAGGCGGCGTTGCAGCATCACCAGCGGGATCGTCATGCAGATCAGCACCACGGCCACCGCGGCCATCAGGTGATAGGACGGGATGCCCAGCTTGTTGGTGAGCTTGTACAGGTAGGTGGCCAGCACCAGGTTGCCTTCCGGGTCGCCCAGCACCAGCACCAGGCCGAACACTTCCAGGCCCAGGAAAAAGAGCAGCACGGTGGCGTACAGCATGGCCGGCCGCACCATGGGCAGGCTGACGGACACCATCACCCGCAGCGGCGAGGCGCCGGTCACCCGCGCGGCCTCTTCCACGTCGGACCCCATGCTGCGAAGCGCCGACGAGATGTACAGGTAGGCGTGCGGCACGTGCGTCAGGCCGGCGATGATGACGATGCTGGTCAGCGAATAGACGTTCCAGGGCACGAAGCCCAGGATGTTCTGCGTCCAAGTCGAGAAAAAGCCCACGGGGCCAGCGGCGACCACGTAGCCGAAGCCCAGCACCATGGGCGACACGAACACCGGCACCAGGATCAGCGGCTCGATCCAGCGGCGGCCCGGCAGGTCGGTGCGGATCATCAGGAACGCCAGCATGCCGCCCAGCGGAATGGCGATGGCGGCCAGCCCGAACGCGAGGATGAAGCCGCTGCGTAGCGCCTTGTAGAAATCGGGATCCGCGAAGATGAAGCGGAAGGCGTCCAGACTCCAGGTCTTGGACGGGGCAAAGAAGGGCGCCGAGAGAAAACTCTGGATGATGATGAACGACAGCGGCACGTAGATGGCGAGCGCCGTGATCAGCACCACCACGCCGCGTGGCAGGGACTGCCATTTTCTGCGCAATGACTGCATGGGAAATCCTGTGGTCTTGAAGGACGCGGTGGCCGCGCCGCCGGGGACGAGGGCCCCGGGGCAGGGTCAGGCGGACGGCGCGCCGTCCGCTGCGTTTGCGGCGGCTCCGGGCAGCAAGGCCACCCGGAGCCCGGGCATCACTTGCCCGCTGCGGCCCGCCATTGCTTGATGAATTCCAGGCGCTTGTTCTGCTCCAGGTAGTCCAGCAGCGTTTCGTCGACCGGAATCGGCTTGAGCGAGGCACCCAGCTTCTTGGTCATGCCGTCCACGTCGTTGTCGCCTTCGATGTCGTCGCGCACGGACGCCAGGTCGGCCTGGTTGGCCATGATTTCCTGGCCCTTCTGCGACAGCAGGTAGTCCATCCACAGCTTGGCGGCGTTGCGGTTTTTCGCCTTCTTGCTGATGAACGCCACGCGCGACAGCACCAGCGCGTAATCCGTGGGGTAGGCCACGCCCAGCGACGGATCGTTCTTGGCGCGGGTCTCCGCGTAGGAACCCAGGATGTTGTAGCCGATCAGGTTTTCGCCCGAGGACACGCGTTCCATCATGGTGCCGGTGGACGACTGCACGACCAGGCCGCCCTTGGCGATGTCCTTGAGGGTCTCGAAGTACTTGGGATCGTTGGCCTTGTCCTGCACCGCCAGCATGAAGCCGACCGCGGACTTTTCGATGTCGTAGGTGGTGACCTTGTTCTTGAACTTGTCGGGCTGGCTGGCGATCAGCTTGGCCAGCGCGCCGTGCGTGGTGGGCACTTCATTGGCGGGAATGAGCCGCTTGTTGTAGATGAAGACGGCCGGCTCGTAGGTCGTGCCGTAGGCGGAATCCTTCCAGACGGCCCAAGACGGCAGCTTGCCGGCCTCGGGCGACTTGTACTTCAGCGCGTAGTCGGTGGCCAGCTTCAGG
Source organism: Achromobacter sp. JD417 (assembly GCF_041879325.1). Lineage (NCBI taxonomy): Bacteria > Pseudomonadati > Pseudomonadota > Betaproteobacteria > Burkholderiales > Alcaligenaceae > Achromobacter > Achromobacter sp. JD417. Next base: position 640,064 of record NZ_CP087159.1, read on the forward strand.
GCCGAGTCCATCGACGAGCTCCAGACGATGTCGCCGCTGCCGCCGCCCGCCGCCTGTTCGCTGATGTAGCGGTTGTAGAGCTCGGTGCTGTTCATGTCGTTGTATTCGACCTTGACGCCCGGATACATCGCTTCGAAGCCCTTGATGATGGGGCCGGCGGCCTTGGTGTCGGTGGTCGAATAGATGACGACCTTGCCTTCCTTCTTGGCGCCGTCCAGGACCTTCTGATAGTCGGCCGGATAGCCCGCCGGCACAGCCTGCGCGAAGGCGCTGCCCGAGGCGATGGCGAATGCGGCGGCGCAGGCGGCCGCCAGTTTGGACTTGGCAAGCATGGGTGTTGTCTCCGATTGGATTTGGCTTGATGCGGGCTCTGGGGCCCGCGTGCAGCCATCTTAGGAGTGCGCGTCTGTCGTCGTCCTGTCATGGCGGCAGGCGGCGGCTAGGGGAAATCTCTGGGCCACGCCGGCGCCTGCGCGTCGCGTTACGGACGCTGTGGCGTGTCGGTGACGAGCCGGATCCAGTTCTGCACGAACCGGGAATGGCGGCGCTGGTCCAGGCCAACGAGCAGCGCGGGGCTCAGCACCACGGGCTGCACGATGCCCTGCGACCGCGCGAGCACGGCTTCAGAGGTCCACCGTCCCGGCGTGTCTTCCATGATGGAACCCAGCGCGGCGTGGCTGGACGCCACCTGCTGGCCGGCGGGCGACAGCAGCCAGTCGACCAGGGCGCGGCCGAGGTCGGGGTTGGGGGCGGTGCGCGCGATGAGGACCGAGCGCGCCAGCACCAGCACATAGTCCTGCGGAAACACCACGCCGATGGGCCGGCCCGCCGCCTGGCGCGACAGCGCGTAAGAGCCAAGGACGTTGTAGCCGATGTCGAGTTCGTCGCGCTCGATGGCGTCCAGGATTTCGGCGCTGGTGGCCGCCAGCCGCACGCCGGCCTGGCCCATGGCGTTGGCCAGCCCCCAGAAGTTGGAAGAGACGAGCTCATCCTGTTCGGCCAGCAGATAGCCCAGGCTGCTGGCAGCAATGTCGTAGGTGCCGATGCGTCCGCGCAGGCGCAACGGATCCTGCTCCAGCAGGCGCAGCAGGTCCTGGCGCGAGCGAGGCACTTCAGCTTCCGCGAAACGCTTGGGGTTGTAGACGAAGACGGCGGGCTCGAACGTGAAGCCGTAGACCTCGTGCCGCCAAATTGCCCACGACGGAAGCCGCGCGGCGTAGGGCGAGGCATAGCTCAGCGCATAGCCATCGTTGGCAAGCCGGATCTGCAGGTCCGACGCGGAACTCATGAGGACGTCCACATCCTTCAATCGCCCTTCGATGGCAGCTTCGTAGAGCTCGCGGCTGCCCATTTCGCGGTACACGACGCTGACGTCGGGGCGATGCGACTGAAAACCCTGAATCAGCGGGGCGACGACGGGCGTGTCCGTGGGGCCGGCGATGGTGAGGACGCGAGAGGACGGTTGCGGGGCAGGATAGCGGGTGATGATCTCGGGGATGCCGGCAACCTGCGGTGCGGCGGGCGGGGCTGCCGCGCCGGTCACCTCGACGCCCGCGGCCCGCACGTCGGCGGACGGCGCGGCCAGCAGCAGGCAGGCGGCGCAGACCGCGGCGGCGGCCGCCATCAGCGCGCGGTTGGCCCCGGCACGCGCCAGCGGCAGGACGACGCGGGCCGTCAGGCCGCCGCCGGGCCGGTCCAGCAGCCACAGCGACCCGCCGTGGGCGACAGCGACGGACCGCACGATTGCCAGTCCCAGTCCGGATCCTGGCAGCGTTTCCCCGGCGCGGCCGCGCGAGAAACGTTGCTGCACCGATTCCTTTTCGTCGTCGGCCACGCCGGGACCGCGGTCCGAGACAGTGAGCGCGACGCGATAGCCGGCAACGGGCGTGGCCTGGATCTCAACCGGCCCGTCCGGCGCGTAGCGCAGGGCATTGTCGACCAGATTGCGCAGCATTTCGCGCAGCGCGATCCGATCGCCGGCGATGCGCGCGCGGCGCACTTCGGGCGCAATGGCGATGCGCAGCCGCTGCGCCTCCAACGGGCCAATGCGGCGGCGCGTTTCGTTGACGGTTTCAGCCACGCCGACCATCGCACGGGCGCCCTTGCCGAGCCGGTGGGTGATGGTGGCGTCCATGAGCAGCTGGTTGATGAGCTGGCTGGCGTGGGTGGCGTTCAGATGAATGCGTTCGAGCCGGGCGTGCAGGCGCTGGGGATCGGTCTCGTCCAGCGCTACCTCGGCTTGGGCGCGCAGCGAGGCAAGGGGTGTGCGGACCTGGTGCGCGGCATCGGCGACCAGGGTGTTAAGCGTGTCCATGGCGCCAGACAACCGCTGCATGAAGCCGTTGAGCGCTTCGATCAACCGCCGCACTTCGCGCGGGACGGGTTTGACGAGCGGCTCCAGGTCATCCGGCGCGCGCCGCCGCAGTTCGCGTTCGACGACGGCAAGCGGCGCGAAGGCGCGCTGCACGCCAAACCACAACAGGCCCAGCGCGACCAAGGACACGACGACAAGCGGCAGCACGCTGCGGCCAAGAATCTCGCCGGCCAGCGCCTCGCGCGAGCCCAGCGTCTCGGCGACACGCAAGGTGACCCAGCCGGCATGCTGGCTGGCCGAGACCAGGCGGCCAACGGTCGCGACGCGGATGGGTTCGTCGTGATAGCTGAGATAGGTGAAAACGGGCGTGGCCGACTGCGCGAGGGGCAGGCCGGGCGCAAGGTCGCCGTACCCGGTGATGAGCCTGCCGTTTGAAGTGCGCGCTTCATAAAACACACGCTCGCCGCCGGAAAGCATCGCCAGCGAGGACACGGGCGGCTCGACGGTGACTTCGTTGTCTTCGATCTGGACGGACCCGGCAATGGTCAGCGCCGAGGCCGCGAGCAGCCGGTCAAACGCCTGTTCGGCGGCGCGCTGGGCATAACCGCGCAAAAAGAACACGAGCCCGATGAGCGCGCAGGCGAGCAGCACCGCGCCCAACGTGAAGACGCGCTGCCGGATGGAAAAGCTTTCAGGGATGTTCATGGCTGCGGGCCTGATACCCGACGCCCCGCACGGTGACGATATCCACGGACGCACCCGCAAGCTTTTTGCGAAGCCGCGAGATAAGCAGCTCAAGCGCATTGAGCGAGCCGTCGTCCAGATCGAAGATCTGGTTCATGAGGCGTTCCTTGGCAACGGTCTGGCCCAGCTTGCCGACCAGGATCTCAAGCAACCGGAATTCCCGCCGCCCCAGCTCCAGCGGCGTGCCGGCCAGTTCGACATGCCGATTCGCCAGATCCAGACTGAGATTGCCGTAATGCGCCACACTGGTGGTCTGCCCCGCAGGCCGCCGCAACAAGGCGCGCAGCCGGGCCTCCAGCTCGCGCAGATCGAACGGTTTGACCAGGTAGTCATCGGCGCCCAGATCCAGCATGTCGATTTTGTCTTCGATCTCGGCGCGCGCGGTCATGACGAGCACAGGCGCCTCAAGACCCGCCGCCCGCAACTCTCGGATAAGCGTGAATCCATCCTTGCCGGGCAAATTGATATCCAGCACGAGTGCGTCCCAGGTCTCATCCAGCCCCCAACGCAACGCCTGCACGCCATCACGCACCCACTGCACACTATGACCCGCCGAACGCAGCTTGCTCTCAACGGCATCGCCAAGATCGAGATTGTCCTCGACCAGCAGAATGCGCATGTTTGCTCCTCCTTTGTTGTGCTTTTTTCTGGGGAGTTTAACGGGGGGCGTTGATGCGCGGGGGTGTTGATGGTGCTTGGAAGCTTTTTGGCGGTTGAGGGTTGAGTTCTTAAGGCGTCCGGCACGGCGGCGACCCGGGGCGCGCGGGGCCACGATTGCGGTCCGGAGCCTTCGCTCCGGACTCCCCCTTCGTCATCTTCGTCCGCCTTCGGCTCCCTTCAGATTCCCTCGGGCTTATCGACGCCCCGCGCACCCCGGGCCGCCACCGCACCGGACTCTGGCAATAGAAATCTGGTGGGCGGCGGGGCGGTCGGTGTGCTTGGCATTTTTGTGCAGAGACTTTCTGGCTAGAAGCATCTTGCGTTGCCCGTCTCCGTTCGGCCGCGCGGGCGGCCTCCGGAGACTTACGCGGCGTTTTGCGGCGTGGTGATGACGCTTCGCGAGTGGGTGGCGCTTTGGTGTCTGACACCCACATAGACGGGCTACAAGCTTGAAAGGTGCTTCTTGGGTGTCAGACACCCATCCTGGCGAGGTGTCTGACACCCTCATAGACGGGCTACAGGCTTGAACGGTGCTTCTCGGGTGTCAGACACCGTCGGGGACGTAGACGGCGTCTTGCGGCGTGATGATGACGCTTCGCGAGTGGGTGGCGCTCTGGTGTCTGACACCCACATAGACGGGCACCAGTCGCCGCTAATCGTCCCTTGAACTCAAGTGCCCGATGGGCGGCGCGAACAGATCGGCAAGCTGTGGCAACCCGTCGCCGCGCCGCCCATCACCGCCCACCCCCAACGTGAGGCGGACCATTAGCAAACCAATCACCGCCAGCGCGAAGCGCACCCCTCGCGACGTCCCACCGACCCGATGCCGATTGCCGCCGCCCGGGCGGCAGCAATTCGGCGGCCCCGCAGATCCCCTGCCCTGACCACAGGTCTTGTAGCGCCACATACCAAAGACCCTCGCAGCACGGCGTCGCGGGCACCGTGGGTGCGAGCGCCGTCGATGCGCCCGAGGGAATCTGAAGGGAGCCGAAGGCGGACGAAGATGACGACGGGGCAGTCCGGAGCGAAGGCTCCGGACCGCAATCGTGGGCGATCGTGCCCACGGTGACCGCGGCGTCGGGCGACCTACGAAGACCGGACGCGACCTACGAAGACCGGACGCGACCTACGAAGACCGGACGCGACCTACGAAGACGTTACGCGACCGACGAAAACCAACCGCGACCTACGCAGATTCCCCTTTAACTTCGCCCACAAACCGACAATCCAACTCCAGAGACAATTCATCCATCCCCAGAATATCCACTTCAACAGCCGTCCCCCGCTCAAACTCAGGCATCCCACCCACCCGAGTCACCAGCGGCGCATTCGCAAACCGCACGAGATCCTCGCGCAGCACATGCGCCACCGTCCGCGTCACGCCGTTCTGTTTCAGCCAGCGCAGGCACCAGTAGCGTTCCATCGCGCTCTGGAACTCGGCCCAGGCGGCGTATTGCGCGTCGAAGGCGCCGATGATGGCGAACAGGTCTGCGTCGCGCGGCTTGAAGGGGGCGATCAGGCGGGCGGAAACGCCGTGTTCCACCGCGGCGATCAGCTGCCACTGGTTGACCAGGTCGACATAGCGGCGCAGCGGCGACGTGCTCCACGCGTATTGCGGGACGCCGATGGCTTCGTGCGGCAGCGCCTGCGTGCTCATGCGCACGCGGCCCGCTTGTTGCGAGCGGTAGATGCCGGGCACGCCGTGCTGGTTCAGCAGGCCGCCCCACAGGTTGTTGGCCAGGATCATGTACTCGGCGACCATGCGGTCCAGCGGCGCGTTGCGCTGGCGCGGGACCAGGCGCACGGGCGTGTCGGGATCGTCGGGGTTGCCGTCCAGATAGAAGCTGTATTCGACCCGGGAGTTGTTTTCCGGCTTGCCGCGCACATTTTCACGTTGCGCCGACAAGGCCTGGGCCAGCTTCCAGAGCGGACGCAGCCAGTGCCCGTAGGGCAGATCGGCCGCCGGGTCCGCGAGGCTTGCCTCGGTGACCTGGGTGTCCAGCATGTTGTGGCGCAGGTTTTCGCGCACGACGATGCGTTCCAGGCGGGTTTCCGATTCGATGACTTCGCCGGTTTCGGAATTGGCGATGACGTACAGCGACAACGCGGGCACTTCGCGGCCGGCGTCCAGGGAGAACGCCTGGATGACGCTGTCCGGCTGCATCGGGATCTTGTCGCCGGGCATGTAGACGGTGGACAGGCGGGCGCGGGCCAGCTTGTCCAGTTCGCTGTCGCGGGTGACGGACAGGCCCGGCGCGGCGACGTGGATGCCGACGCGCACGCGGCCGTCCGGCAGGGTCGAGACCGACAGCGCATCGTCGATTTCCGTGGTGGTGACGTCGTCCACGGAGTAGATCTCGGCATCGGCCAGCGGCAGTTCGCGGTCGATGGGGGGCAGTTCCACGTCGGGGAAGGCCAGTCCGCGCGGGAAGTTGACGGCCAGGAAGCGGCGCTTGTGCAGCGCAAGCGCGTGCGGCCAGGCGCCCAGTTCGAGCAGCAGGCGGTCCGGGGTCTTGCCCAGCTTGGCGCATGCGGCGTCCAGCGCCTTCCATTGCTGCGAGTTCTTGTCCGGGCGGATCAGCAGCGATTCGGCGGCCTGCGCGATCGGCTCGGGCAGTCGGCCGGCGGCCATTTCGTCGACCCATTCCTGCTGCTGCTCGGCCTGACGCTGCTTCTTTTCCAGCGCGGCCAGCGCGGCGGCCAGGATGTCGGGCGGGGCAGGGCGGTAGCGGCCCTTGCCGCGGCGATGGAAGTAAGCCGGCGCGCCGTGCAGGCGCATCAGCAGCGCGGCCTGTTCGACGGGCGTGGGGGCGTGGCCGAAGTAGTCGGCTGCCAGGGCGGGCGAGTCGAATTCTTCCTGAGGCGCGCATTCCCACAGGAATTGCAGGTCCAGCGTCTCGGCCGTGGCGGCCGCCTGGCTCATCAGGGCCGCCGGGTCCGGCGAGGCGAAGTTGAACAGGGTGTTGGCGCGCTTGATTTTGCTGCGCTTGCCCGATTCCGACTCCACCTGCAGGCTGGCGTCGGTCTCGGACAGGATATGGCCGGCCTTGAAGCTGCCGTCGTCTTCGTAAAACACATACATGGTGGGGATCGTCCTGGGCGGCGGCCTTGCGCCGCCTTGCGCAGCTTTAGGGGTGTTGAAAGTCGATATTGATTATCAAGGGCGTACCGGCTTGCCGCCTAGGGCGAACTCAAGCACTTCCGGCATCCAGTCCGCGAAATCGGACAAGCCGTGGTCGCTGCCTTGCACGATACGCTGGCGGCAGCCTGCGTACCGGTCGCGCATTTCGCGCCAGTCCAGCACTTCGTCGCCCGTTGCGGCGACCAGGAAATACCGGTCGGGCTGCGTGATGCGCGGCGCATGGATGGCGGCCAGTTCAGCCACATACTCGGGCAAAAAAACGAACGGCGCGCCGGAATGATACATGTGGTGCTCGCCGACCTGGGTGGCAAGGTCGCGCGCGGCGTTGACGGCGGGGTTCAGCAGCACGGCTTTGCAGCCCAGCTGCTCGGCGATCCAGGTGGCGTAGAAACCGCCCAGCGACGAGCCGATGACGGTCAATTCGCGCGGCGAGTCGGCGTTGGCCAGCCGTTCGCGCGCCATGCCCATTGCCAGGTCGATCGCTTCCCGCGGGCTGGCGGGCAGTTGCGGGCAGGCCCAGGCCTCGTTCAGGCCGCGTTCGGCCATGGTGCCCGCCATCATGCGTGCCTTGAAGGAATCAGGCGACGACCGGAAACCGTGTAGATAGAGAATCATTGCTTGCTGTTTCCGTCTGCGTTGCGGGAGGCCGGCTGGAGCTGGCCTTGAGGCCGGTCGGGTGGGTCTGCCAGTTCCGGCTGGGCCCGCGCGATCGGCCGGCGGCGGATTCAGCCGCGCGCCTGCAGCGCTTCCAGCAGCTTGCCATGAATGCCGCCAAAGCCGCCATTGCTCATGACCAGCACCTGGTCGCCCGGGCGGGCGGCGCCGGCGACCGCGGCCACGAGCGCGCCGATGTCATCGTAACTGGAAGCCCGGCCGCCCAGGGGCGCGAGCACCTCGTCCGGGTTCCAGCCCAGCGCATGCTTGCCCTCGTTGGCGCCAAAGCAGAACACCAGGTCGGCGTCTGCCAGGGCCTCGGGCAGACGGGCGGCCATGGTGCCCAGCTTCATGGTGTTGGAACGCGGCTCCAGCACGGCCAGGATGCGCGCGGCGCCAATCTGGCGGCGCAAACCTTCAAGGGTGGTGGCGATGGCGGTGGGGTGGTGGGCAAAGTCGTCATAGACCTTGATACCGTTGACCGTCCCGCGCAGTTCCATGCGGCGCTTGACGCCACCGAAGCGGGTGAGGGCGTCGATGCCCTGTTCTGCCGGCACGCCGACGTGCTCGGCGGCGGCCAGGGCGGCCAGCGCGTTCATGCGGTTATGTTCGCCCGTCAGCGTCCAGCGCACCGTGCCGGCACGCTCGCCGGCGCGGATGACTTCAAAGGCGCCGTCCGCGTCGGGCGGCGAGGCCTGCCAATGGCCGTCGGCCCCGAACGTGACGGTATCGGACCAGCATCCTCGCGCAATCACGCGATCCAGGGCGTCCGAGTGCGTCGGCCGGACGATGCGGCCCGACCCGGGGATCGTGCGCACCAGGTGGTGGAACTGGGTTTCGATGGCAGCCAGATCGGGGAAGATGTCGGCGTGATCGTATTCTAGGTTGTTCAGGATGGCGGTCCGGGGTCGGTAGTGGACGAACTTGGACCGCTTGTCGAAGAATGCCGTGTCGTATTCGTCGGCTTCGATCACGAAGGGGCGGCGCGCCGGATCGTAGCGGGCGGAAACGTGCAGGTCCTGCGCCACGCCGCCGATCAGGAAGTTGGGCGCCAGGCCCGCGGCTTCCAGCACCCAGGCCAGCATCGAGCTGGTGGTGGTCTTGCCATGCGTGCCGGCCACAGCCAGCACATGCGCGCCCGGCAGGATGTTGTCGCCCAGCCATTGCGGACCCGACACGTAGCGCGCCCCGGATTCCAGAATGGCTTCCATCAGCGGATTGCCGCGGCTGACCACGTTGCCGATGACGTACAAGTCCGGCTTGAGCGCCAATTGTTCCGCGCCGAAGCCCTCGATCAGCTCGATCCCCTGTTCGGAAAGCTGGGTGCTCATCGGCGGGTAAACGCCCGCGTCGCAACCCGTGACTTTGTGGCCGGCGGCGCGCGCGATCAGCGCCAGCCCGCCCATGAAGGTGCCGCAGATGCCAAGAATGTGCAGGTGCATTGATAAATCTCCTGCCCTGCATTGTATATATAGCGCCGCGACAAGCCGGCGCCGCGCGGGTGCGGCGTAAAACGGCCGCAACGGTTATCATCGCGCCATGAATCGACGCCTACTTCTTTCCGCCGCCGTGGCCGTGGCCGCGACTGTCGCGGGCGGCTACACGTTGATGGGACGCAAGTCCCAGGACGCCGCGGCGCCAGCCGACGCCGGCGATCCGGTGGCCGCCTTGAAGCAGATGAAGCTGCCCGATCTGGCCGGCGCTTCGCATTCGCTGGAAGGCTGGAAGGGACAGCCCATCGTGGTCAATTTCTGGGCCACGTGGTGCGCGCCGTGCGTAAAGGAAATGCCGGCGCTGGATGCCCTGCAGAAAAAATACCCGAATGTGCGCTTTGTCGGCTTCGGTGTCGATACTGCAGCCAACATGCAAAAATTTGTCGAGAAAGTACAGGTTTCGTACCCGCTGTGGGTGATTGGCGCAGGTGCCATCGATACCCTGCGTAAATTGGGAAATCCCAGCGGAGGCCTGCCTTTTACTATCGTTTTCAATGCAGATGGCAGCATTAACCGAAAGATATTGGGTGAAGTCCAGCCCGATGACCTGGATCGCACCCTGGCGGCTCTGAAGGCGTAAGTCTGTTGGACAAATAGTAGGAATTGGCGTAAAAAGCTGGTTTATCGGCTGTTTTGCCAACAATTGGCAATCCACAATTTGGCACGCGCATGGCGCAAAACATACTGGTATTGCATGGCCCGAACCTGAACCTGCTTGGCACCCGGGAACCTCATATCTACGGCAGTCTTACTCTGGCCCAGATCAATGAGCGTCTCGAGTTGCTCGCGGGTGAATTGGGCGCCACGTTGACTGCGTGGCAAAGCAATCACGAAGGTGCGCTGGTTGACCGCATTCAGGCGGCACGGCAGGACGGCACGGACTTCATCATCATCAACGCAGCGGCCTACACGCACACCAGCGTCGCAATTCGCGATGCGCTGGCCGGGGTCGCGATCCCATTTATTGAAGTACATTTGTCCAATCTGTATAAGCGAGAGCCGTTCAGGCATCACTCTTATCTGTCCGACTTGGCGCAGGGCCTGATCAGCGGCCTGGGCGCGGACGGCTACGAGGCCGCGCTGCGATACGCAGTGCGGCACTGATCTCGCACCAAATTCAACGCTTTTACATCTTATACGGCGCGAACCCGACGCTGGGGCGACGCCGACACTATCTCGGGAAGCAGCTTCTATGGATCTTCGAAAACTCAAAACCCTGATCGACCTGGTGGCTGAATCGGGCATCGCCGAGCTGGAAATCACCGAAGGCGAAGGCAAGGTCAGAATCGTCAAGTTCTCGCAGACCCTGCAGCCGGTGGCCTACCACCAGCCCGAAGCCGGCGTGCCCGCCGCGCCCGTGGCTGCCGCCGCGCCCGCCGCCGCACCGGCCGCGCCCGCTGCCCCGGTCATTCAAGGCCACGTCGTGAAGGCCCCGATGGTCGGCACGTTCTACCGCTCGCCGAACCCCGGCGCCGCCCCGTTCGTCGACGTCGGCGCCACCGTCAAGGAAGGCGATCCGCTGTGCATCATTGAAGCCATGAAGCTGCTCAATGAAATCGAAGCCGACAAGGCCGGCGTCATCAAAGAAATCCTGGTCGAAAACGGTGAGCCCGTCGAGTACGGTCAACCCCTCTTCGTCATTGGCTGATAGCTGAACATGTTCGAAAAAATCCTGATCGCCAATCGGGGCGAAATCGCCCTGCGCATTCAGCGCGCCTGCCGCGAGCTGGGCATCAAGACCGTGGTCGTCCACTCCGAGGCCGACCGCGAAGCCAAGTACGTGCGCCTTGCCGATGAATCCGTGTGCATCGGGCCCGCGCCGTCGCGTGAAAGCTACCTGAACATGCCGGCCATCATCTCGGCCGCCGAAGTCACGGATTCCGAGGCAATCCACCCGGGTTACGGGTTCTTGTCCGAAAATGCCGACTTCGCCGATCGCGTCGAGAAGAGCGGCTTCGTGTTCATCGGCCCGCGTCCGGACACGATCCGCCTGATGGGCGACAAGGTCAGCGCCAAGCGCGCCATGATCGAAGCCGGCGTGCCGGTGGTGCCGGGTTCGGAAGGCGCGTTGCCCGAAGATCCGCAGGAAATCCTGCGCACTGCGCGCGAAGTCGGCTATCCGGTCATCATCAAGGCAGCAGGCGGCGGCGGTGGCCGCGGCATGCGCGTGGTGTACACCGAGGCCGCGCTGCTCAACGCCGTCACGATGACGCGTTCCGAGGCAGGCGCCGCGTTCAACAACCCGGAAGTCTATATGGAGAAGTTCCTCGAGAACCCGCGCCATATCGAAATCCAGGTGCTGGCCGACGGCGGCCGCAATGCGGTCTGGCTGGGCGAGCGCGACTGCTCCATGCAGCGCCGCCACCAGAAAGTGATCGAAGAAGCGCCGGCGCCCGGCATTGCCCGCCGCCTGATCGAGCGCATTGGCGATCGCTGTGCCGACGCCTGCCGCAAGATGGGCTATCGCGGCGCGGGCACGTTCGAATTCCTGTATGAAAACGGCGAGTTCTATTTCATTGAAATGAACACCCGCATCCAGGTGGAACACCCGGTCACCGAACTGATCACGGGCATCGACCTGGTGCAGCAGCAGATCCTGATCGCCGCCGGCGAAAAGTTCGCGCTGCGCCAGCGCGACATCGCGTTCAAGGGTCATGCGATCGAATGCCGCATCAACGCGGAAGATCCGTTCCGTTTCGTGCCCAGCCCCGGCCGCATCACGAACTGGCACACGCCGGGCGGTCCTGGCGTTCGCATCGATTCGCACGCGTTCAACGGCTACTTCGTGCCGCCGAACTACGATTCGATGATTGCCAAGGTCATTACTTACGGCGACACGCGTGACCAGGCGCTGGCCCGCATGCGCATCGCGCTGTCGGAAATGGTGGTGGAAGGCATTTCCACCAACATCCCGCTGCATCGCGAAATGCTGCAGGACGCCCGCTTCATCGAAGGCGGCACCAGCATCCATTATCTGGAACACAAGTTGGCGCAGCGTCCCTGACCGACTTTGGGGCCTCACGGCCCCTTTTGCGTTTTGCCTTGTAGATGTTTTAAGGTTGATCGGGCCGCGGCGCATGCCGCGGCCCGTTGACCAGATGGAAGAGAAATTATCATGCGTGAACTCGTGCTCCATTGCTCGGAGGCGCAGGCCGAAGCGTTGTCGGATGCGTTGCTCGAAGCCGGCGTGCTGTCGGTCTCCGTCGAAGACGCCGACTTCGGCACCGACGTCGAGCGTCCCCTGTTCGGCGAGCCCGGCACCGAGCCCGACGTCCAGGCCTGGGACCGCAACCGCGTCGTCGCCTTGCTGCCGGACGGAGCCGATCCCGCGCAGATCATGGAAGAAGCCGCGCAATCCGGAGAGCTCGAAGCGTCAGTCTTTGACGGCTGGAGCCTGCGCGACGTGCCGGACGCCGACTGGGTGCGCCTGACGCAATCGCAGTTCGGCCCGATCCACATTGCCGAGCGGCTCTGGATCGTCCCCAGCTGGCATCGCGACAATCCCGACGTGCCGGGCATGGACGCCGCGGCCGCGCCGGACCAGGACGGCGCCATCCATATCGAACTGGACCCGGGTCTGGCCTTTGGCACCGGCAGCCATCCGACCACGCACCTGTGCCTGGCCTGGCTGGAAGCCGAATTGCCTGCCGGCGCGACCGTGCTGGACTATGGCTGCGGATCGGGCATTCTGGCCATCGCCGCGCGCAAGCTGGGCGCTGGCCCCACGCAGGCGGTCGACATCGACGCGCAGGCGGTGCAAAGCACGGTCTTCAACGCCGAGGTCAACAAGGTCGAACTGCAGGCCATGCTGCCCGATGCGCTGGCCGACGGAACGTTCGAAGTGGTTGTCGCCAACATCCTGTCCAATCCGTTGAAGGTGCTGGCGCCCATGTTGGCCGGCCGCGTCGCCGCGGGCGGCCATCTGGTGCTGTCGGGCGTGCTAGAACGTCAGGCCGAGGAAGTCGCCGCCGCTTACGCGCCGTGGCTTGCCATGTCGGTCTGGCGCGCGCGCGACGGCTGGGTGTGCCTGCACGGCCGCAAGCCTTAAGCTGCGGCAGCAGGAGCACGCCTCATGGCTCTGACCACCCGCTGCCCGCAGTGCGGCACGTCTTTCAAGGTGGTGCCCGACCAGCTTCGGGTCCGCAATGGGTTGGTGCGTTGCGGCGCCTGCTCCACCGTGTTCGACGGCCGCGCCTGCCTGGTGTCCGCGCCGGGCGCGCCCGTTGCCGCGACAGCGCCGGCCAGTGCGCCGCTGCCGTCTTCCGCCGCGGCCGTCGCCGCGCCGGTCCTGGCCGCGCCCGAGCCGCACCCGCCCGCCGCCCCGATTCCTGAACCCGCCTACGCGCCGTCCGCCATCCCTGCGCGAGCGCCAGCAGACGCGCCGGCCAAGCCGCCCGCGCCTGCAGCCGCGCCGCCCGCGCCGCCCCAGCCCCAAGAGCCACGTATCGTCCTGCCTTGGGAAGACGAACCCGAGGCGCCGCCCGCGCCCATGGTCCGGTCCGCACCCACGATGCCGTCCGCGCCGGCGGTTCCGCCCGCGGTGCTGCGTGGCCGTGATGACATTCGCAAGCGCACCGAGCCGCAAGCCGTCGCCGACGACGACATCGAAGACGACGATTACGCCGACGATGACGGCGAACCGTTCCTGCGCGCGCCCGAGCCACCCCGCGCCGCGCCCGCGCACCCGCTCCCGGCGTATCGCCAGGAACCCATCGTTGCCCGCCGATCGGACGAGCCGACGCTGGATTGGCGCGCCGGCCGCGCGTCAACCGGCGAGCGCAACAACCTGTACAACGATCCGCGCGAAGATCTGCGCGATGACTCGCACGACGACCCGCACGACGACCGGCACGACGACACTTACGACGACGCGTACGACGGCGTGCGGGACCTCGAGCGCGACGACGAATACGATCAAGACGACGACCGGGATGCCGGCGCGCACGAGCCGGTGCTGGGCGACACCCGCACGCGTTATTCCAGCGCCACGGACGTGGGCCGGGCGCCGCCCGAATTCCTGGACCAGGACCGCATAGAGCGCAGCGGCCTGGTGCGCAAGCTGTGGGGCTACGCCTGCCTCGTGGGCCTGATCGCACTGGCGATGCAACTGCTGTACGCGTATCGCACCGACATCGCCAACTCCGTGCCGGCGCTGCGCCCGGTCCTGGAAGCTGTCTGCAAGCCGCTGGACTGCACCGTTGGCTACGCGCGCCGGCGCGATCTCATCAGCATTTCCTCGTCGTCGCTGCAGCCGCCAACGGGCGCCGCCGCCATCGACGATGGCCGTACCCGCCTGGTGCTGACTGTGATGCTGCACAACCGCTACGACAAGCCGCAATATTGGCCGGCGCTGGTGCTGGAACTGAATGACCTGTCGGACACGGTGGTCGTGCGCAAGGTGTTGATGCCCGAAGACTACCTCACGCCGCAGCAGCTGGCCGGCCCGTTCGGCCCGCAAGGCGCCCTGAAGATTTCCGTCCCCATTGAAGTGACCGGCGTTCAGGTCAATGGCTACCAACTCGACAAGTTTTTTCCGTAAAGGATGACAAGCATGGCAACCCCTGTTCTGGTCTGCGGTTCGATGGCGTTCGACACCATCGCGGTGTTCGAAGGACGCTTCAAGGAACACATTCTTGCCGACCGCATTCAGTCGCTGAGCGTGTCGTTCCTGGTGCCCAGCATGCGCAAGGAGTTCGGCGGCTGCTCGGGCAACATCGCCTACAACATGAACCTGCTGGGCGGCAAACCCGTGCCGGTCGCCACCGTTGGCGAAGACGCCGGCGAGTACATGCAGCGCCTGTCGGACCTGGGCGTCGACGTCAGCCGCGTCAAGGTCATCCCCGACACCTTCACCGCGCAGTGCTTCATCACGACCGACCTGGACGACAACCAGATCACCGCGTTCCACCCGGGCGCCATGTCCTTTGCCGCGCAGAACGACCTGAGCGACGCCGACGCCGCCTGGGCCATCGTCGCGCCGGATGCGAAGGAAGGCATGTTTGCCCACGCCGAGCGCCTGAACAAGCGCGGCATCCCCTTCATCTTCGACCTGGGCCAGGCCATGCCGCTCTTTGACGGCGCGGACCTGGAGCGCATGCTCAAGCTGACCCAGGCGCTTACGGTCAACGACTATGAAGCCGGCGTGGTCGAGCAGCGCACCGGCCGCAGCGTCGCGGACATCGCCCGTTCCCTGCAGGCCGTCGTCGTGACGCGCGGCGCCGAGGGCGCCACCCTGCACACCGAAGGCAAGACCATCCAGATCGAACCGGTGCGCGCGTCGCAGGTGGTCGATCCCACGGGCTGCGGCGACGCACAGCGGGGCGGCCTGCTGTATGGCTTGACCAGCGGCTGGAACTGGGAAGACAGCTGCCGTCTGGGCAACGTGATGGGCGCCATCAAGATCGCCTCGCGCGGCCCGCAAAACCACGCGCCCACGCGCGGCGAGATCGACGCCGTGCTGCACGCCACGTACGGCATCCATCTGCCCGCCTGACCGTAAAAGGACGCCGGGGAACCGCCGTACGCAGCACGAGTCGAATGCCAATCCATGCGCAATGGCAACGGGCTGTAGCCCGTTGTTTCCCGGCCCGTTTTGCAGCTTCTGGCGGAGGGTTTCAGTCTGTTGCTGGCGCACTTGCCGGGCGTTGCGCTCGGAGTATCATCAGTTACCGTCGGCCGTGCCCGAATGAGGAGTCCAAATGAATCATATAAAGTCTATTTCCCTGGTGACGCCGCGCACTGGCCGCTGGTTGGCTGTCGCGGCCGTGGTGACGTCGATGGCCGTGCTTGGCGGTTGCGCCAATCGCAGCGCCTCCAGCGGTGTCTATAGCTACGATCAAGCACAGCGCGAACAGATCGTCCGCACCGGTACGGTCACTGGCGTGCGTCCGATCGTCATTCAGAACGACAAGTCCAGCGGCGTAGGCATGGTGGCCGGCGGCGCGCTGGGCGGTGTGGCCGGTAACGCAATCGGTGGCGGCACGGGCCGCACGATCGCCACGGTGGGCGGCGTCATCCTCGGCGCCCTGGCCGGTAACGCCGTCGAAAACCGCGCGCAGACCAACTCCGGCCTGGAGATCACGGTGCGCCTGGACAACGGCGAAACGCGTGTCGTCGCCCAGGAAGCCGACGTGCCCGTCAGCGTGGGCCAGCGTGTCCAGGTCATCAGCGGCGCCGGTCCGACCCGCGTCACGCCGATGTAATCCACGCGACCGTTTGG
This sequence comes from Achromobacter sp. JD417, assembly GCF_041879325.1. Lineage (NCBI taxonomy): Bacteria > Pseudomonadati > Pseudomonadota > Betaproteobacteria > Burkholderiales > Alcaligenaceae > Achromobacter > Achromobacter sp. JD417. The sequence goes on from NZ_CP087159.1 coordinate 656,290, forward strand.
AAAGCTCGCTGTACGAAAAAGCCCGCGCAAGCGGGCTTTTTTTCATGGCGGCGGCGGCCGCCGGGAATCAGGGTCAAATGCAGCAGGAGGCCGACAGGTAAAAATATGTCGCTCGCTCACAACGCGGCCCCCCGGATTTACCCGCGAACGTTACCTTTCCCAGCCTTTTCTCGCCATTTCCACCATAAGTTTCATGGCGATTCGACGGCCGAAGTGCAATGATTGCGACGGCGCGGCAGTCCGGATTTAATGTAACCACGTGCATCCGGCGGCCGTTCTGGCTGGCTGGAATTTTTCAGTTTGGTTTCAGCTGTTTTCTGTATCCTCAGCGCCTGAAATCCCGGGGCGGGGGATGGTTTGCCGAACAGGCAACGTAACGCTGCAAGATCTATGCACACCGAGCAAGAACTCCACACCAAGATCGGCGAGATCGTCGAGTCGATCGTCATGAAGAAAGTCACCCCCGACACGCAACTGATTGCCACCGGCCTGGTCGATTCGCTCGCCGCCGTGGACATCACGCTCGCGGTCGAGTCCGAGTACGGCTGCAGCATTCCGGCTCCCGAAATCGCAGAGCACCTTCAGTCGGTCCGCGTGCTTGCCGGCTATGTCGCTGCCCATACTTCGTAATACCCGGTTCCTGTCGCACGTCGCGGCGGCAGCGACGGCGGTGGCGTTGGCGGTAGGCACGTATTGCGGCGCGGATGACCTGCTCAGCCGTGTCGTCAACCCGGCGTCCTCGCCTTCGGCCCTGGCGGCCAACAAGAGCAATTACCTGCCCAACCTGGGCCCCGACTGGGGCACCCAGCACGTCAACCTGAACCGTCTGGGCAATGCCCTGAGCGACGGCACGCTGGTGGTGCTGGGATCCTCGGAGCTCTCCAGCCACGACCTGCGTTTCGTCCCCTACCGCTTTTTCCCGGAAGAGCTGAAGGTGCCGACGCTCGCTTACGGCCATGCGATGTTCCAGTCGTATGGCATCGTCAGCGTGCTGGAATCGGTGGCCGATTCGCTTACGCCCAACACGCGGCTGGTCATCATGCTGTCGCCGGCGTGGTTCGCCTCCGGCGGCCAATTGCCGCGCAGCGCATTTGCCGAGCACGTCACCGGCCCGGTCTGGGACCGTCTGTGGGACCAGCCCAGCACGCGCGAGCAGATGCAGAACTGGATCAGCGACAACGCGAACTGGGGGCTGCTGTGGCTCATCGCCAACGGCCAGGTCTCCGAGCTGAAGGACAAGCTGGCGTTGTGGTGGCAAGCCCGCAAGGAACCGGCGCCCGACAAGCCGCGCAGCAAGTTGTCGGTGCCCGCGCACCGGTACGTGTCGTGGCCGATGTCCGCCCGCCTGAATGCCGGGCAGTGGTCCCGGATCACGCACGAAGCGCGCGAAGTCGAACACACCCTGGGCGGCAACAATCCCTACGATGTGCGCGACGACTACTACCAGCAATATCTGGCGCCGCTGTACTCGCCGGCGCGCAACGAGTTCGCGGATGTCGATCCGATCACGCGCACCGAGCTGGGCGACCTGTCGCGTGTGATGGCCTTGCTGCAAAAGCGCAAGGTCAAGGCGTACTTCGTCATCCAGCCGTTCAACCCCAAGCTCATCCTGGACGTCGAACGGTTCGACCCCGTGGTGGCCGCCATCACCGGCATGTGCACCCGCTATCAGATGGGGTGCCTGGATCTCTACAGCATTCCCTTCGAGCCGGGGATGCTGCGCGACGACATGCACCTGGCCGAACTCGGCTGGGCCATGGCCGATCAAGGCATTGCGGAGTATTTTTCCCGATGAAATTCTTTCGTAAAGACGAAGCCCGCAATGCGGGCGCGCCCTGGGCGCGCCGCTTCTTCTGGCATCTGTGCCTGTACGTGGGCGTGATCCTCGTGTTCGTGCTGCAGGCGCAGCCCACGACGGGCAGCGGCGGACCGATCAAGGTCGAATTCCAATACCAGCAGTTCTGAGCGCACCATGGAACTCTTTGCTAGCTTGAGCTTCTTTGGCGGCGCGCTGTTCGGCGGCCTTGGCCTCGTCGCATACCGCTCGTCCGGCATGCCGCTGCGCATCGGGTACCGCCACATCATCGGCGTCATCTGCCTGGGCGTCTGGATGGCGGTCTTCTGGGCGCGGCCCTATCAACCCATTGCGCTTTTGGCCATTTCCGGCGGCGCGCTGTGGGCAATGCGCCGCAACTACATCCCCACCTGGCTCGCCGTCATCATCACGATGACGCCGTTGCTGCTGGTCAAGACCGGGGTCTCGCACCTGGGCGCGATGCTCGGGCTGTCCTTTGCCACGTTCCGCGCCATCGACGTGCTGCTGTTCGCGCCGCGCAACGAACGCGTCTCGCCGCTCGACTATTTCATCTACCTGTTCTTCCCGCTGACGCTGCTGGCGGGGCCCATGTACCGCTGGCGCGCCTTCCAGGCCGATCTGAAGCGCGGCTACGAAGGGGTCAACCTGAACACGTGGCTGATCGGGCTGGAACTCATCATGGTGGGCGTCATCCAGAAATTCGGCCTGGCCGAGCTGATCTGGCGCTACGGACTGGCCACGCTCGACGCGCACGATTATTCGTTCACGGGCGTGGCGCTCAATGCCTCGCTCTACAGCGCGTACCTGTTCTTCGACTTTGCCGGCTATTCGACGATGGCGATCGGGATCGGGATGCTGTTCGGCTTCACGCTGCCGATCAACTTCCGCAATCCGCTGGCCACGCTCAACCCGCAGGATTTCTGGCGCCGCTGGCACATCAGCCTGTCCGAATGGCTGCGCGATGTCGTGTTCATGCCGATCTACAAGGCGCTGAGCAAGACCCGCTTCTTTGGCCGTCACCGCCTGGCGGCGCAGAATATCGGCATTTTCGCGACCCTGCTGGCGATGGGGGTGTGGAACGGACTGTCGCTGCATTACATCGTCAGCGGCCTGATGTTCGGCCTGTATTCGGTGGGGCACAACCTGCTGATCAATGCGGCGCGCACCCGGCCTGCATTGCAGGCCGCGCTGGCCAAGCCCGTCATGCGCTTTCTGGGGCGCGTGCTCACCCTGATTCTGGCCGCGCTGGCGCTGTACGTGTTCAGCGGCCGCAGCCCTATCTGACGCCGGGAGTCACGGCATGCGTTTCGATCTGAAGTCCTTCCAGTTCGCCGACGAAGGGCGCGCGCCCGACGCGCTGGCGGTTGCCGCCGCCGACCGCAGCCTGACGTGGGCCCAGTTGCGCACCGAGGCGCACGCCTGGGCCGACGCCGCACGCAAGCACGGCGTGGCACCCGATGTGCCCGTGGCGATCTACGGCCACAAGGAAGCCGCCTTTTTCGTCGCCATGGTCGGCGCGCTGCTGATCGGCGCGCCGTTCGTGCCGGTGGACACCATCTATCCGCCTGAGCGCCTGCGCCGCATCGTGGAGATCGTGCAAGCGGCCGCCGTGTTCGACGCTGCGGCCGGCAGCTTCACGGCGGGCGAGGGCGCCATGCTGGAAGAACGCGGCCTGGCCTACGTGATGTTCACCTCGGGCAGCACGGGCGACCCCAAGGGCGTGCAGATTGGCCGCGAAAGCGTCGGCCTGCTTGGCGACTGGATGCTCGGCAGCTTTGGCCTGGGCGAGGCGCCCGTGTTCATGAACCAGGCGCCCTTCAGTTTCGACCTGTCCATGTACGAGGTCTTTGCCACCCTGGCGTCGGGCGGAAGCTGCGTGCTCAACGCGCGCGAGCAGATTGCCGCGCCCGGTCCGTGGATGGCCCGGCTGGCCGCCCACGGCATCACGGTGTGGGTGTCCACGCCGTCGTTCGCGCATCAGCAGCTGGCCAACCGCGACTTCTCTCCGGCGACGCTGCCCACGCTGCGCACGTTCCTATTCTGCGGCGAGCCCCTGCCGGCGGCGCTGGCGAAAAAGCTGCGGCAGCGCTTTCCGGATGCGTCCATCCTGAACACCTACGGTCCGACCGAAGCCACGGTGGCCACCACCTGGATCGAAGTCACCGACGCCGTGCTGGCGGCGCATGACCCGCTGCCGGTCGGCCATGCCAAACCGGACAGCGTGCTGCTGGTGGACGAGGGCGAGATCTGCATCGTGGGCGACCACGTGATGCGCGGCTACCTTAATCGCGCCGACCTGAACGCGGCCAAGCTCTACACCTACGACGACGGCCGCCGCGCGTTCCGCACAGGCGATCTGGGGCTGATGGAAGAGGGCGGGCTGCTGTTCTGCCGCGGCCGCATGGACGACCAGATCAAGCTCAACGGCTACCGCATCGAGCTGGCGGAAATCGACGAAGCCCTGCATGGGCTACCGGGCGTGGAGGCTAGCGCCTGCGCCGTGCTGCGCCGTCCCGACGGCACGGCGGTGCGGCTGATTGGTTTCGTGACGGGCTCGGAAGCAGCGGGCGAGCAAGCCGCGCTGCTGGCGCCGCAGGCCCTGTCCGGCTGGAAGGAGCGGCTGGCCGAGCGCCTGCCGCCCTACATGGTGCCGTCCGAACTGGTCGCCTGCCCGGCGCTGCCCATGTCGAACAACCACAAGATCGACCGCAAGAAGCTGATCGAGATCTACAGCGCGATTCCCGTGTAGGCGATCACACGCCCATCATGCCATAGCTCAGGCGAGCCAGGACCATCAGCAGGATCTGGGCCGCGATCAAGAGGATCAGCGGCGAGAAGTCGATCGAGGTGCGCGGCAGGATGCGGCGGATGGGATCGAGCAGCGGCGCGGTCAGCGATTGCAGCAGCGGCATCATCGGCGCCATCGGGTTGACCCACGACAGCACGGCCTGGATCAGCGTCAGCCAGACCACCAGGTTCAGCGCCCACTTTGCCGTCATGATGAGGGCCGAGCCCATCGCGGCGGGCAGCAGCGCGGCGGGGATCAGTGCGCCAATGGCCACCAGCCACAACAGGACCAGATAGACCAGCGCCGACAACCACGCGCACACCAGGCTGGTCCAATCGATCTTGTTGCCTGCGGGAATGATCTTGCGCAGCGGCAGCACCAGCCAGTTGGTGGCTCCGTAGATCGCGCGCGCCAACGGGTTGAAGGGGTGCAGCCGTATCGCGTGCATCCAGGCGCGGGCAATCAGCGCCGCGCCAAACAGCGTGAACACGATTTCGAGAAGGAAGCGGAAGATTTCACCGAGCATGGACGCGATCACCCCAAAAAAGAGGAATCAATTGTCGCACGGCCAGACGTAAAAATTGCGTACGGTCCTAGTGCATCGGGCCCGGTGCAGGGGTCAGCCATTTGGATGGCATGATGCGCAGACATTAAAAAAGCCGCCCGGTGCAAACCAGGCGGCTCTGATGAAGCTAACGCTTCGGCGCGTCCGGATTAAGGACGGCCACCCGTCGGGAAGGGCCACGACGCGGCGGGGTTCAGCGCGGTCTTCGCGCCCGGGGCAGCAGCCGTGGTGGGCGGCGTGGCGGGCTTCTTCGGAGCGGCTTTCTTCGCAGCGGGCTTCTTCGCGGCGGCAGGCTTCTTGGCGGCAACAGCCGGCTTGGAAGCGGGAGCCTTCTTGGCGGCGGGCGCCTTCTTGGCAGCCGGGGCCTTCTTGGCTACGGCCTTCTTGGCAACAGCCTTTTTGGCGGCCGGGGCCTTCTTGGCGGCAGCCTTCTTGGCAACAGCCTTCTTGGCGGCGGGCGCCTTCTTGGCTACGGCCTTCTTGGCGACTGCCTTCTTGGCAACAGCCTTCTTGGCAACGGCCTTCTTCGCAACGGCCTTCTTGGCTACGGCTTTCTTGGCGACGGCCTTCTTGGCGACTGCCTTCTTGGCAACGGCCTTCTTGGCGACAGCCTTCTTAGCGACAGCCTTCTTGGCGGCCGGAGCCTTCTTGGCAACGGCCTTCTTGGCTACGGCCTTCTTGGCAACCGCTTTCTTGGCGGCGGGAGCCTTCTTGGCGGCAACCTTCTTCACGGCCGGCTTCTTGGCGGCCGCGACTTTCTTCACTGCAACTTTCTTGACGGCAGCTTTCTTGGCCGGAGCGGCCTTCTTTGCTGCTGCCTTCTTGGCGGCGGGTTTTTTCACCGCTGCTTTCTTGACGGCTTTCTTGGCTGTTGCCATGGTCATGCTCCTTAGGTTCAGGGGTCCCAGAACTTAAACCCGTGCCCCGACCCGCCAATCGGCGGACCGTGCCCGGGCTATTCATCGGCGCATGCCGCTGTTCTGTGCGAGCAACAGCTACTACGGTTTGCGCTAATGAATTCGGCACAGCCATTTGATATGGCCCCCGCCCCTTTGGCGCGAGCCATTTCAAATGGCGCCGGCAGGCGGCCTGTTCACAGGCCGCCGACCGCTTGTTCTACGTGTTCGAAGACACCCTGACCAAGGAGCTTGCCATCAAGCCTGTCGCGAACGCGACGCCCATCGGAAAGAGAAGGGCGTGCCCGCGCCGGGCTCGATGGCGTACTGCGTTACTCCCAGCTCAGCGTGCCACCGGTTTGGTATTCGATCACGCGAGTTTCAAAAAAGTTGCGTTCCTTCTTAAGGTCGATCATTTCCGCCATCCACGGGAAGGGGTTTTCTTCCTGGGGGTACAGAGGTTCGATACCGATCTGCTGGCAACGACGGTTGGCGATGAAGCGCAGGTAGGATTTGAACATGGGTGCGTTCAAGCCCAACACGCCGCGCGGCATCGTGTCTTCGGCGTAAGCGTATTCGAGTTCGACCGCTTTGCGGAAGAGTTCTCGAATTTCTTCGCGGAATTCCGGCGTCCAGAGATGCGGATTTTCCAGTTTGACGGTGTTGATCAGATCGATGCCGAAGTTGCAGTGCATGGATTCATCGCGAAGGATGTACATGTACTGCTCGGCAGCGCCGGTCATCTTGTTCTGGCGGCCAAGCGCCAGGATCTGCGTGAAGCCAACGTAGAAGAACAGGCCTTCCATGAGGCAAGCGAAGACGATCAGGGACTTGAGCAGCGTCTGGTCGGCTTCGGGCGTGCCCGTCTTGAAGTTGGGATCAGCGATCGCGTCGATGAACGGGATCAGGAACTCGTCTTTTGCCCGGATGGACGGCACTTCGTTGTAAGCGTTGAAGATCTCGGCTTCGTCCAGGTCCAGGCTTTCGACGATGTATTGATAGGCGTGCGTGTGAATGGCTTCCTCGAATGCCTGGCGCAGCAGGAACTGGCGGCATTCGGGGGCCGTGATGTGGCGGTAGGTGCCCAGCACGATGTTGTTGGCGGCCAGCGAGTCGGCGGTCACGAAGAAGCCGAGGTTGCGCTTGACGATGCGGCGCTCGTCCTCGGTGAGCCCGTTCGGGTTCTTCCAGAGGGCGATGTCGCGCGACATGTTGATCTCTTGCGGCATCCAATGGTTGGCGCAAGTGGCCAGGTACTTTTCCCACGCCCACTTGTACTTGAAAGGCACAAGCTGGTTGACGTCGGTCTGGCCGTTGATGATGCGCTTGTCGGCAACCTTGACGCGCTGCGAGGTTGCCGCGCCGCTGGCAGCCAGGCCGGCTGCGTGCTGAGGCGCGGCCGGCGTGGGCATGGCGGTGTCGCCGAACACACCCGTCGCCGCCCGGACTTCCGGGGCAGCCTGACCGCCCGCCGCGGGCGCGGCAGGTTGTGCAGGTTGCGTGGCGGTGGTGTCGTCGTCCCAATTAATCATGATTCATTCTCCGGAGGCGGTTATTGGCAGGCTTCGCACTCTTCGAAGCCGGGGTCGCCCGGCCGCATGGTGCAAACCGCCCCGAGAACTTCGGGTTCCGGCAAAACAGGTGCTGCGGCAACGGCGTTGGCGGTGGACGGATTGCCCGCGCTGACGGCGTTCAGTTCGCCGCCGCGTCCCGTGGACTTCTCGGCGCTGGTGGCGCCAAGGGTGCGCAGGTAGTACGTGGTCTTCAGGCCACGCGTCCATGCCAGCTTGTAGGTGTCGTCCAGTTTCTTGCCCGATGCGCCAGCCATGTAGATGTTCAACGACTGGGCTTGATCGATCCACTTCTGGCGGCGCGACGCGCATTCAACCAGCCAGCGCGGTTCGACTTCGAACGCGGTGGCGTAGAGTTCGCGGAGTTCGGAAGGTACGCGATCGATGCGGGACAGGCTGCCGTCGAAGTACTTGAGGTCGGCGACCATGACTTCGTCCCAGAGACCGAGTTTCTTCAGGTCACGCACGAGGTAATCGTTAACGACCGTGAACTCGCCGGAGAGATTCGATTTGACGTACAAGTTCTGGAAAGTGGGTTCGATGCACGCAGATACGCCAATGATATTGGAAATAGTGGCGGTTGGGGCGATTGCGATGCAATTGGAGTTGCGCATGCCGTGTTCTTTGATGCGCGTACGCAACGTATCCCAATCGAGCGTGCTCGAATCATCAACGTCAACGTGACCACCACGTTCATCACGCAGCATCTTCAACGTGTCTTGCGGCAAGATGCCACGCGACCACAGCGAGCCTTCATACGATTGATAGCGGCCACGTTCTTCGGCGAGCAGGCTCGACGCGAAGTAGGCGTGATAGCACACCGCTTCCATCGAACGATCCGCGAATTCAACAGCGGCTTGCGATGCGTACGGCACGCGCATCATCTGCAGGCAGTCCTGGAAGCCCATGATGCCCATGCCCACCGGACGATGGCGCGCGTTGGAATTGCGGGCCTTGTCGACGGCGTAGTAGTTGATGTCGATCACGTTGTCGAGCATGCGCATCGCGATGCTGACGGTGCGCTTGATCTTGTCGTGGTCCAGCTCGAAACCGCCGCCGGCAGCCGGCTTCATGTGTGCGACCAGATTCACGGACCCCAGATTGCAAACTGCGATTTCGGATTCATTGGTGTTCAGCGTGATCTCGGTGCACAGGTTCGAGCTGTGGACGACGCCCACGTGCTGCTGCGGCGAACGGATGTTGCACGGATCCTTGAACGTGATCCACGGGTGGCCGGTTTCGAACAGCATCGACAGCATCTTGCGCCACAGCGTCAGCGCCGGCATCTTCTTGAAGAGCTTCAGTTCGCCGCTGGCGACGCGCGCTTCGTAGCCCACGTAGGCTTCTTCGAACGCGCGGCCATACTTGTCGTGCAGGTCGGGGCAGTCGGACGGCGAGAACAGCGTCCATTCACCGCCTTCCATGACGCGCTTCATGAACAGGTCGGGAATCCAGTTCGCCGTGTTCATGTCGTGCGTGCGGCGGCGCTCGTCGCCGGTGTTCTTGCGCAGTTCCAGGAATTCTTCGATGTCCAGGTGCCACGTTTCGAGGTACGTGCAGACCGCACCCTTGCGCTTGCCGCCCTGGTTCACGGCGACGGCCGTGTCGTTAACAACCTTCAGGAACGGAACGACGCCCTGGCTTTCGCCGTTGGTGCCCTTGATGTGGCTGCGCAGCGCGCGGACCGGGGTCCAGTCGTTGCCCAGGCCGCCGGCGTACTTGGCCAGCAGCGCGTTTTCCTTGATGGCGTCGTAGATGCCTTCCAGGTCGTCCGAGACGGTGGTCAGGTAGCACGACGACAGCTGCGAGTGCAGCGTGCCCGAGTTGAACAGCGTGGGCGTGGAGCTCATGAAGTCGAACGAGGACAGGATCTCGTAGAACTCGATGGCGCGCGCTTCGCGGTCGCTCTCGCGCAGCGCCAGGCCCATGGCCACGCGCATGAAGAAGACCTGCGGCAGTTCGATGCGGGTGCCGCGGATGTGCAGGAAGTAGCGGTCGTACAGGGTCTGCAGGCCGAGGTAGCCGAATTGCAGATCGCGCTTGGCGTTCAGTGCCTTGCCCAGCTTGGTCAGGTCATAGCTGGCCAGTTCGGGCGACAGCAGGCCGCCTTCGATGCCGCGGGCGATGAACGTGGGGAAGTATTCAGCGTAGCGCGTGGCCATGCCGTCTTGCGAGACTTCCTCGCCCAGCACTTCCTTGCGGATCGTGTGCAGCAGCAGACGGGCGGTGACCTGGCTGTAGGCCGGATCCTTTTCGACCAGCGCGCGCGCGGACAGGATGGCGGACTTGAACACTTCGTCGACAGGGATGCCGTCGTACAGGTTCTTGACCGTTTCCTTCAGGATGGCTTCGGCGTCGATGAACTCGGACAGGCCTTCGCCGGCGGCGACGATGGTGGCGCGCAGTTCGGCCACGTCCAGCGGGCGGCGCACGCCGGCATCGGTGACGTTCAGCACGTGTTCCTGCGGCGCGGCGTCAGCCTTTTGCTGGCCTTCGGCGGCAGCGGCGGCGGCGCGTTCCTGCGTGCGCTTTTCGCGGTACAGCACATAGGCGCGCGCGACGTCATGCTCGCCCGAGCGCATCAGCGCCAGTTCGACCTGGTCCTGGATGTCTTCAATATGGAAGGTGCCGCCGTTGGGGCGGTTGCGAACCAGCGCGTTGACGGCCTGGCCGGTCAGCGTTTCGACCAGTTCGCGCACACGCGCGGACGCGGCGCCTTGGCCGCCATTGACGGCCAGGAAGGCCTTGGTCATGGCGATGGCGATCTTGCTGGGCTCAAAGCCAACCACCGAGCCATTGCGGCGGATGATGTTGTAGCTGGCCCATTTGCCGCTGTTGGCGTCGGCGGGGGAATCGGTTTGGGAGGGCGGCACGGCCGAAGGCCGGGTCACAGAGGCGATCGTAGTCTGCATGGAAGCTCCTGTGCGAAAAAGCGCGTAGATGAAGACATGACGACGTCATGTCTGGTCAAAATTGGATCTTGTAATGGGGGTCGCAACGTCCGGACAGGCTAGTCCGTAAGGCGTGGCCGGCGGGAATCAGCGCTTAGGCGACCACAAGATGTAGTGTAGCACCCCTCGTTGGCCACTAATTCTAGTGATCGAGGTTTACAGGGACAAGAAGAAGATAAGACGAATCCCACAAAAGATTGTAACCAAATGCACTAGGCGCGCCCCGCAAGGCGCGCCCAGGTCAGTGACCACTCAGACCGGCTGTTTATGCGGTTTTCCGCAAGGCGCTGGCGTGCGGGGCCGGTGCTGTATAGCTCTGCATGAGCCGGGCCAGATCGGTCCGGTACTTCTCGACATTGGCGGCCTTCACGTGGCCAAAGCCGCGAATGTTTTCAGCCAGGGCGGCGATTGTAGCCGCTTGCGCGAGGTTGTCCGCAGTCAGCCCTGCAAGCAGTTGATCGATGGTCTGGCGGTACTCCGTGACCAGCGCCCGTTCCATCTTGCGCTCGGCGGTATGGCCGAAGGGATCGAACCAGGTGCCGCGCAGGCCCTTGAGCCGCGTCAGCAATTTCAGTGCCGACATCGTGCGCGGACCCAGCGTCATCTTGCGCGGCACGCCGGTGCGCGGATCCTTGCGGGCGAAGATGGGCGGGGCCATGTGAAAGCGCAGGCTGTAGTCGCCCTCGAACTGGCCTTCCAGCTGCGCCTTGAACGTCTCGCCGGTATAGAGGCGCGCCACTTCATATTCGTCCTTGTACGCCATGAGCTTGTACAGGCCGCGCGCCACGGCCATCGCCAGGCGGGGCGTCTTGGCATCGGGCGCCAGGGCTCGCTCGCGGGCCGCGACGGCGTCGACGACGTCCCGATACGCCTGCGCGTAGGCCGCATCCTGATAGGCCGTCAGGTCTTCGACACGGCGCGCCACGGCGCGCTCGAAGGTTTCGGGGATGTGCAGCTGCACGACCTGGGCCCGCGGGCGCAGCGCGCCTTCCAGGGCGTCGGGGCGATGCGCGGCAAGCCGGCCGCTGTCGAAGGCGGCGCGGTTGGCCGCCACCGCCACGCCGTTCAGTTCGATCGCGCGATAGATGGCAGCCTGCGAAAGCGGCACGCCGCCGCGCTGCCAGGCGTAGCCCAGCATGAACATGTTCGACAGGATGCTGTCGCCAAACAGCGCCAGCGCCGCTTCATGCGCGTCGATCGCGGCCGTGTGCGCGTCGCCCGCCGCGTGACGGATCTTGGCCAGCAGCGCCTCGGGGCGCATCGCGGCGTCGGGATTGCGCGTGAATTCGGACACGGGCGCCACGTACGTGTTCACCGTGACCTGAGTGTGGCCGTGGCGCAAGGCGCCCAGCGAGTCCGGCGCGACCGCGGCAACCGGATCGCACAGGATGGCCGCGTCGGCTTGCTGCCAGTCCAGCCGCACGGGGCCAGCGGCCGAGCCCGCCGGGGCAAGGCGAATGTGGCTCACGACGGTGCCGCCTTTCTGCGCCAGCCCGGTCAGGTCCAGCACCGCGGCCGACAGGCCTTCCAGGTGCGCGGCCATCGACACGATGGCGCCGATGGTGATGACGCCGGTGCCGCCCATGCCGGCGACCAGCAGACGATAGGGATGGTCCAAGGCAGGAAGGGCTGGCTGCGGCAGGCCGGCGATCATGCCCTGCAGGCGGTCCTGGTCGGCCTTGGGCGCCGCGCTCTTTCTGGGCTTGCCGCCCATGACGGACACGAAGCTCGGGCAGAAGCCTTCCGCGCACGAGTAGTCCTTGTTGCAACTGGACTGGTCGATCGCGCGCTTGCGGCCGTACGGCGTTTCCAGCGGAACGACCGACAGGCAGTTGGACTTCACGCCGCAGTCGCCGCAGCCTTCGCACACGGCGCTGTTGATCAGCATGCGGCGCGCCGGGTCCGGGAACTGGTTCTTCTTGCGGCGGCGGCGCTTTTCGGCCGCGCAGGTCTGGTCATGGATCAGGACCGTCACGCCCGGGATCTCGCGCAGCTCGCGCTGCAGCGCGTCCAGCTCGCGGCGGTGGTGGACCTTGATGCCGGGGCCCAGGTCCACGCCCTGGTATTTCTCGGGCTCGTCGGTGGTGACGACGATGCGCGCCACGTTTTCGCCGCGCAGCTGCTGGCAGATCTGGGGCACCGAGATCGGGCCGTCCACCGGTTGCCCGCCGGTCATGGCGACGGCGTCGTTGAACAGGATCTTGTACGTGATGTTGGCGCGCGCCGCGACGGCCTGGCGGATGGCCAGGTAGCCTGAGTGGTAATACGTGCCTTCGCCCATGTTCTGGAAGATATGCGGCATCTTCGTATAGCGGGACAGGCCGATCCAGTCGACACCTTCGCCGCCCATCTGCGTGAGGCCGCCGGTGTCGCGGTCCATCCACGCGGCCATGTAGTGGCAGCCCACGCCGGACAGCGCCTGGCTGCCCTCGGGCACCTTGGTCGACGTGCTATGCGGACAGCCCGAACAGAAGTAAGGGCGGCGGCGCATGCCGTCCGCGTCGTTGGATAGCGGCGCCTGGCATTCGAAGGCCGACAGGTCGCGGTTCACGGGCAGCCCCGCGGCGCGCGACAGCCAACCGGCCAGCGGCGCGGCCAGCAGCGACGGGCGCAGCTGGCCGGCAGACGTCACCATCGGCTCGCCGTCCAGCCCCTTCTTGCCCACGACCGTCGGCCGCTCGGGCAGGTTGAACAGCATGTCCTTGATCTGGCTTTCGACCACCGCGCCTTTTTCCTCGATGACGAGGATGTGCGACAGGCCGCGCGCGAAGTCGAGCAACCGGCCTTCGTCCATCGGCCAGGTCAGGCCGGGCTTGTAGATCCGCACCGGCGCATTCGCCGTGACCGTGTCCACGCCCAGGCGCGCCAACGCTTCCATGGTGTCCAGGTGCGCCTTGCCGACGGTGACGATGCCCACCGTCGCCTTGGGCGCCGGACAGGTCAGCTTGTCGATGCTGTGCCGGCGCGCGAAGGCGGCGACGGCCTTCATGCGCTGGTTCATGCGCGTTTCGACCGCCAGCGACAGGAAGTCGCGCGCGGAGTATTCCAGCGATCCGGCCGGCATGTCCGGATCATCGGGCATGTCGTAAGTCTGGATGGCGGCTGGCGTGAACGAATGGCCGCTTTCGATGGTTTCGGACACGGCCTTGAAGGCGACCCACGTGCCCGCATAACGCGAGAGCGCCCAGCCCCAGAGCGCGAAGGTCTCGTATTCGTCGATGGACGTCGGATGCACGATGGGCATCTGCCAGCCGATCAGCGACGCTTCGCTGGCGTGCGGGATCGAGGACGACACGGCGGTGTGGTCGTCGCCCACCACCACCAGCACGCCGCCGTGGCGCGAGGCGCCCGCGGCATTGCCGTGATGCAGCGCGTCGCCGGCGCGGTCCACGCCGGGTCCCTTGCCGTACCACATGGCAAACACGCCATCGACATTGCGGTCAGCGCGCACGCCGGCCTGCTGCGTGCCCATGACCGCCGTGGCGGCCATGTCTTCGTTGATGCCCGGCAGGAAGGTGATCTGGTTGGCGTCCAGCGCCTTCTGCGCCTTCCACATGGCCATGTCGACGCCGCCCAGCGGCGATCCGCGGTACCCCGATACGAAGCCGGCGGTGTTCAGGCCGCGTTCGCGGTCCACCCGGCGCTGCGTGAGCATCAGGCGCACCAGGGCCTGCGTCCCGGTCAGGAAGATGCGTCCGGACTCGCGGGTCAGGTTGTCGGCAAGCTGGTAATCAAGGTCCAGCTCGGGTGCGGCGGCGGGGGTACCGTCCATAGTCAATGCTCCTGGTATTTGGCACCATGATAGGTTCGCGAGGGATCAGGTTTATTGCGTTTTTGGATCGTGCTATCCCTATAATTCGCAATGAACATTTCGTATTCCAAGAAAACCAGGAGACAAACGAATGGACAAGACCGATATCGGCATCCTCAAGGCGCTGCAGGAAGATGGCCGCGCCTCTGCGCAGCAGCTTTCCGAGAAGGTGGGGCTGTCCGCCGCGCCGGTGTGGCGGCGCGTGAAGGCGATGGAGGCGAGCGGGGTGATCCAGGGCTACAGCGCCCAGGTCGACCGCAGCAAGGTGGGGCTGGGCTGCATGTTTGCGCAGATCAGCCTGGAGCGGCATTCGGCCAACACGGTCGAGAACTTCGAGCGGTCGGTGCGCGACGCCCCGGAAATCCTGGAGTGTTATGCCGTGACCGGCGATTCGGACTTCCTGTTGAAGATCCTGGTGGAAAGCCCGGAAGCCTACGACCGCTTCCTGCACCGGTTCCTGTTCAACATGCCGGGCATCCGGCAGACGCGCACCATTGTGGCGCTGCGTGAAATCAAGCACGAGCAGCGGCTGCCGCTGTAGAAAGGCGCGCCTTCTCTATATAGATATAGAGAAAGGGCGCGCCGCCGTGCGCAAGGGCCAGGTTTATTGGGGCTGGATGCCGGCGATCCGGATCCATTCCTTCCAGCGGGCCGTGTCTTCCTTCACGAACGCATCAAAGCGCGCCACGTCCATCGCTTCCGGCGTCAATCCCAAGGCGCGCAGCTTGCGCGCCGTGGCGTCGTCCTGCACCGCGGCCTGCAGGTAGGCGTTCATTTTGGCGACGATCTCCGGCGGCGTGCGGGCGGGCGCCGACAGCCCCAGCCAACCCGCCACGACGAAGTCAGGATAGTAGGTGGCCATGGTCGGCACGCTGGGCCAGGCATCATGCTGCCGGGCGCCGGTCACGGCGATGGGGACGAGACCCTTGCCGTCGATTTGGCCCATGGCGGTCAGGTAATCCACGAACGCGAAGCCGATCTGCTTGCCGCGCAGGTCGGTGATGATCTGCGTGATGTTCTTGTACGCCGCCCCGGTGATGTTGATGCCGGCCCGCTGCTTGAAGAGTTCGGACGGCACTTGGGAGGACGAACTGTAATAGCCGAAGAAGACGTCGCCCGGATGTTTCTTGGCGTACTCGACCAATTCGGGCACGGTCCGGTACGGGCTGTCCGGCGAGACGACGCCCACCGTGCCGAACGTGCCCAGCATGCCGACCTGCACGAAATCCTTTTGCGCGTCGTACGGCAGCGTCTTGTACAGGAACTGATTGGCCGAATGCGTGGAGTTCGTGGACAAGAGGAACGTGTAGCCGTCGGGCGCGGCGCTTTTGCTGGCGTTGGTGCCCACGATGCCGCCGGCGCCGGGGCGATCCTCCACGATCACTGTCTGCCCGGTCTTCTCGCCCAAGTACTGCGCGAAGGTGCGGGCGGTCAGGTCGGCCGCGCCGCCCGCCGCGGAGGGCACGATGATCGTCACGGGCTTATCGGGCCAGCCGGCGGCGTGCGAGGCCGCGGCCCACAGCAGGCAGGCGCCGGCGAGCGCCGGACGCAGCAAGCGGGAAATGGTCATGTCTCTGTCTCCTGAGTGCGCCTGGGCGCGTCGTTATCGTTGTGGTCGTCGTTGTCTTGCGGGGGCTCAGCCAAATTGCTTGCGATGCCAGTCCAGGATGGCGCCGGCGCTGATCTGCCAATGGTCTGCGTACATCATGCAGTGCGGTTGTCCGGCAAGCAGGGCATGCGAAAAGCCGTAGCGGCGCGCAATGGCTTGGTCCTGTCCCGGTGGATGGCGGTCATGCGTGTCCAGGCCCGCTTCCAGGCAGAGGCCGGGCGCGCGGATCGATGCCGCGCCGATGGCCACGCGCAGCAGGTATCGGTCGTTCAGGACCTGGGGGCTTTCCGCGCACAGCCGCCGCGCCACCGCGCGAACGTCCCGGTCCGGTGTGGTCGCCAGAAAACGTGAGCGGATTTCCGCCTCGCCGGGGGCGGTGCGCGGCGCGTCCTCGGGCACGGCAGGCAAGGCCAGCGCACCGGGCAGATCGCCTGGCGGCGAGGGCGCCAGCAGCACGACGCCAGCCACGGGCCGCCGGCTGGCGGCCAGCAGCGCCGGCAACGCGCCCATGCTGTGGCCCACGACAACGGTCGGCGCATCCAGCGCATCCAGTGCGCTGACGACGTCCTGGCCCAGGTCCTCAATGGTGACGTTCGGAAATCCGGCGTCTTGCGGCAGGTCGCCGTGGCCGCGCATGTCCAGCGCCGCGCACGCCAGACCGGCGGCCGCGAAGTAATCCAGATAGTGCGCGTAGCACCAGGCGCCGTGGTAGGCGCCCGGCACGAACAACAGGCCGGGCCGGCCGTCTTGCGGGACGGCGCCGATGCGCAGGCGGCCATGCCCCGCATCGCGCACGGGCAGCCGATCGGCCACGCCAAAGTCCAGCGGGTCCGTGGCGGGGGAAGAGATAAGGTTGGCGGTAGGCATATTGCGGCCATCTTAAGAGGCGGCCTATGATCAGAAAACTTTATTTTTCATATGGATTGATAAGTTCTACTAATCCGCCGCCCCATGCGCCCGCTTCCCGATCTCTCCATTTCCCATTACCGGCATTTTTTGCTGGTCGCCGAGCTGGGCAGCTTTCGCGCCGCAGCCGTCCGGGCTTTCCGATCCCAACCCGCGTTGTCCCTGTCGATCCGGGAAATGGAACAACGCCTGGGACAGCCGCTGTTCGAGCCCGGCAACCGCGGCACGCTGACGCGCTTCGGGCAAGACTGCCTGCCCTTGGCGCGTGAACTGGTTGACCACCACGACCGGGTCGCCGGCGCCTTGTCGGGGCTGGCCAACAATGGCGCCGGCAGCTTGACGATGGCGTCCGTTGCGTCCGCCGCCACGCACTGGCTGCCCGAACTGGTGGCCGCCTACCGGGCGCAGTATCCCGCGGTGTCGCTGCGCCTGTTCGACGACAACTCCGAGGGGGTCGAGCGCATGGTGCTGGCGGGCGAGGTCGAACTGGGCGTGTGCAGCACCGTGTCGCGCGACCGCCGCCTGTCGTTCGAACCGCTGATGCGCGACGCCTTTGGCCTGGTCTGCCATCGCGGCCATCCGCTGGCTGGCCGCAAGTCCGTGACGTGGCGCGAGATCGCCGACCTGCCATTGGTGGGCACCATTGCGCACCGCCAGCTTGCCGGTCATCCGCAGGCGGCGTTCATGCTGGACCGGCAGGTGTTCGTCTCCAACATGATGTCGCTGCTGGCCATGCTGGAGCGCGGCGTGGGCGTGACGGTGCTGGCCCGCCTGGGCGTGCCGCCGGATTCGCCGGGACTGGCGTTTGTGCCCTTGTCGCGGCCGCGCATCGAACGCGAGCTGGGCATTGCCCGTCTGGCCGGCAGAAGCCTGTCTCCGGCCGCCGCGCGCATGGAGGAAATGCTGCGCGAGAAGGCGCGTCGCGGGTGAGCCGCTGTCGCTAGAAACCAACGCATTTTTGCGGATTCCGCGCGGATTCCGGGCGCGTCCGCACCCGCACTGTTGCGCATTTGCACACGGCGCGGATCGTCGTTGATTCTTCCCTGACGCCTATTTAGAGTGCGTGAAGTCCGCTGCGCCTGGGACGGGCCGGTGTGATCGGCGCGGCGCGTCGGCGGACGTCTTGAGGAAGTCATGAGCAGTGTGTTTTTGCGTACGGCAGGCATTGCCTGCGCCATCGTGATCCTGGCCGGTTGCGCCGCCAGGAAGCCAGCCGCCATCACCGAGGCCCAACCCGCTGAACCGCCCAAGCCGGTGGCCTGCACGCCCGCCAAGACCGGCGACCCGATGATCGGCACCTGGTTGTCCAATTCGCGTCCGCGCGATGTGGCGGGCGACATGCAGTCGCTGATCGTGCTGTCCGCCGACGGCACCATGTCCTACGAATCTCTGCTCAAGATCGGCCGCAAGACTCGCCCCGCGCTGCGCGAGACGGGCTGCTGGAGCGTGGCGGACGGCGTCTACACGATGCGCACCACGAAGTCGGCGGGCGAGCCGGTGGATCCCACCGATCCGATCTATCTGAATCGCTACCGCGTCGAGAAGGTCGAGCAGTCCAAGCTGTCGCTGCGCGAACTGAAGTCGGGCGGCATGCTGCTGACCGCGCGCCGCATGCCCGCGGGTTACCGTCTGGCCTACTGACCGTTGCGCCGGGCGGACATTTCGCCCGGCGGTCAAGCCAAGCGGGCCAGGCTGCGGTAAGGTGCGGGCTTCGACTTTCGCCCCGCAGCCGGTTTTCCATGCCCGCCCTGTCCTCCGAAGCACGCGCGATCGCGCTGCTCGCGTTGGCCGCCTTCGTCAGCGCCAGCGCCTTCCGAATCTGTGATCCCATGCTGCCGCAACTGGCGGCGGAATTCGGCACCACCACCGGTCAGGCCGCGCGCGCCGTCACGGCCTTTGCCGTGGCCTATGGCGTGCTGCAGATGTTCTTCGGTCCGGTGGGCGACCGCTACGGCAAGTACCGCGTCGTCAGCGTGGCGACCGTGGCGTGTGCGCTGGGCAGCGCCGGCGCCGTCATGGCCGAAACGCTCGACATGCTGGTCTTTTGCCGCGCCTTGTCCGGCGCGGCCGGCGCGGGCATCGTGCCCCTGTCCATGGCCTGGATCGGCGACAACGTTCCCTATGAACGCCGGCAGGCGACGCTGGCGCGCTTTCTGACCGGCACCATCCTCGGCATGTCGGCCGGCCAGCTTGCGGGCGGGCTCTTTGCCGATACCGTCGGCTGGCGGTGGGCCTTTGCCGCGCTTGTGGCGGGATATCTGATCGTGGGGGTGCTGCTGCATCTGGAAGTGCGGCGTCAGCGGGCGGCCGGCTTTGCGCAGGTCGATCCCAGCGCGCCTCGGCAAGGCTTCGTCGCGCAGGCGCGGCTGGTGCTGGGCGCACCGTGGGCGCGCGTGGTGCTGGCGACGGTGTTCATCGAAGGGCTGCTGGTGTTCGGCGCGCTGGCCTTTGCTCCCTCGTACCTGCATGAGCGATTCGATATCTCGCTGACGGCCGCGGGCGCGCTGGTCGCCGTGTATGCGGTGGGCGGACTGATCTATACGGTTGTCGCGGGCCGCATCCTGAAACGGCTGGGCGAGCGCGGCCTTGCCGTCGCGGGCGGGCTGGTGCTGGGCGTGGCGTTCCTGTCGTACTGGCTGGGACCGGTCTGGATATGGAGCCTGGCGGCCAGCGTGCTGGCGGGCTTCGGCTATTACCTGCTGCACGCGACGCTGCAGACGAACGCAACGCAGATGGTGCCGTCCGCGCGCGGCACGGCGGTGGCATGGTTTGCCTCGTGCCTTTTCATGGGGCAGGCGGCGGGCGTGGCGCTGGCAGGGGCCGTGGTGGACGAGATCGGCGCGGCCGCGCTGTTCGGCGGTTCGGCCGTGCTGCTGCCGCTGCTGGGGGCGTTCTTTGCCCGGGCGCTGAAGGCGAGGGCCGCGATGCAGCGGGCGTGAACGGCGTTGGCGTCACGCCGGATTGAAAACACCAGGGCGGCAGGCTTATGCAGGTGTCAGACACCCCGCCGAGACCGCGGCGGGTTCGGGGCGTCAGCTCTCGAGGGTGTCAGACACCCGGGTTTAAATCGCCGACAGCCGCTTGAGCACCGTTTCCTTGCCCAGCAGCGCCAGCACCGCATCCACCGCAGGCGTCTGCGTCTGGCCGGTGACGGCCACGCGCAGCGGGATGGCCAGTTGCGGCATCTTCAGGCCGCGGTCGGCCAGCACGCCCTTGATGAGCGCGGACAGCGCTTCGCGCGTCCAATCCGCATCCTTGGCGCGCTGCGCGAAGTCGGCCAGCGCTTCGCGGGCGGGGGCGGTCAGGTGCTGCTCGGCCAGGTCGGCCGGCGCGCCCTTGAATTCGCCGCAGAACAGCATGGCGCCGTCGGCCAGCTGCTCCAGCGTTTCGGCGCGGTCCTTCAAGAGACCCATGACGCCCGGCAGGTCGATCTTTTCGGGGTAGCCGCCGCGGGCCGCGACGCGCGTGGCCACGCGCTCTGCCAGTTCGGCGTTGTCCATCTGCTTGATGTAGTGGGCGTTGACCCAGTTCAGCTTCTTGGGATCCCACTGCGAGGCGGACTTGGACAGGTGCTTGGTGTCGAACCAGGACACCAGCTGGTCGCGCGAGAAGAGTTCGTCGTCGCCGTGGCTCCAGCCCAGGCGGGCCAGGTAGTTGATCATGGCCTCGGGCAGGTAGCCCTCGTTGTCGTACTCCATGACGTTGACCGCGCCGTGGCGCTTGGACAGCTTTTCGCCGTCCGGGCCCAGGATCATCGGCACGTGGCCGTATTCGGGCAGCGTGGCGCCCAGCGCGCGCAGGATGTTGATCTGGCGGGGCGTGTTGTTGACGTGGTCATCGCCGCGCAGCACGTGCGTGATGCCCATGTCCCAGTCGTCGACCACGACGCAGAAATTGTAGGTGGGCGTGCCGTCGGGGCGCGCGATGATCAGGTCGTCGAGCTCGGTGTTGTCGAAGCTGATCGTGCCCTTGACCATGTCGTTCCAGGACGTGGCGCCGTCCTGGGGGTTCTTGAAGCGCACCACCGGCTTGCGGCCTTCGGGGATGGCGGGCAGCGTCTTGCCCGGTTCCGGGCGCCAGGTGCCGTCATAGCGCGGTTTGTCGCCGCGGGCGCGGGCGGCCTCGCGCATGGCTTCGACTTCCTCGGGCGAGCTGTAGCAGTGGTAGGCGGTGCCGGCGGCCAGCATCTGGGCGACAACTTCGCGGTACCGGTCCATGCGCTGCATCTGGTAGAACGGGCCCTCGTCCGGCTGCATGCCCAGCCATTCCATGCTGTCCAGGATGGCCTGCACCGCTTCCGGCGTGGACCGCTCGACGTCCGTGTCCTCGATGCGCAGCACGAAAGTGCCCTTGTGATGGCGCGCGAAGGCCCAGGAGAACAGCGCGGTGCGCGCGCCGCCCAAATGCAGGAAACCGGTGGGCGAAGGCGCGAAGCGGGTGCGAATGGGAGTAGAGGCGTTGGAAGTCATAGGTGGCAGTGTTAGCGGCTGCGGCGCCACAAAGCGGCGTCGGGCAGTGTCCTCATCAAGCGGACAGCGGGCTTGTCTTGATACGATGAACGCTATTTTAGATTAGTGTGAACAGGCCCTGGCCCGACCTCCCCATGTTGAGACACGCTCTTGCGCCCATGTTCGAACCCGGCTCGCTGGTGATCGTGGCCGACCGGCCCCTGCCCGCGGCAAGTTCCCTGTCTCCCGTCCTGAAGGCGAAGACCACGGTCGTCACGGTCGAACCCGGCGCGGCACCCGACCTGCCGGACAGGCTGGAAGGCCTGGCTGCGGGCGACCGTCCTGATCTGGCCCTGGTTTGCGTCTCGCCCGCCGTGCTGCCGGAAACCTTGCGCCGGCTGGCGCCGCTGTCGCCCCGCGCGGTCATTCTGCTGCCCCACGAACTGCCCGACCCGTACCCGCGCGGCACGCTGGCGCTGTGCCGCGCCTGGGCCGAGGAAAACCACTGCGAACTCCTCGGGCCGCGGTCCTTCGGCGCGCAGCGGCCGCACGCGGGCCTGAATTTCAGCCAGCACCCGGTGCTGGCGCGCGCCGGCCGCGTGGCGCTGGTGGCGCAGTCGCGCTCGATCATGGCCGCCGTCATGGACTGGGCCGAGGACGTGCATATCGGCTTTTCCACCGCCGTGTCGCTGGGCGACGAGGCCGTGGTGGGCCTGCCCAAGCTGCTGGACTACCTGGCCAGCGATCCTCGCACCGACAGCATCGTTCTCTACCTTGAAGACGTCGGACCCGCGCGCGAATTCATGAGCACGCTGCGGGCCGCGGCCAGCATCAAGCCGGTCATCGTGCTCAAGGCAGGGCGCTCGGACGCCGACAGCAGCGATGCCATCTTCGACGCGGCGCTGCGCCGGGCCGGCGCCGTGCGCGTGCGCTACTTCGTGCAGCTGTTCTCGGCCGTGAAGGTGCTGGGCTACACGCGCCGCCCCAAGGGCCGCCGCGTTGCACTGATCTCCAACGGCAGCGGGCCTCCGCAGCTCGCCATGGACCTGATCGGCCCGGACGCCGCCGTGCTGCGCGCGGACCTCGCGCCCGCCACGCAGCGCGCGCTGGCCGACATGCTGGAGCCCGATGCCGCCATCGCCAACCCCGTCATCACCTACCTGCCCATGACGCCCGAGCGCATTCGCGCCATGCTCGACGTTGTCCTGGACGACACGGGCGTGGACGGCGTGCTGGTGCTGCTGGCGCCCGACGCCCTGGCCGACATGCCCGCCGTCGCGCGCGAACTGGCGCAGATTGCCCCGTCGGCCAAGAAGCCGGTGGTGACCTGTTTCATGGGCGATGCGGGCATGCGGCCCTTGCGGCGCATGCTGGACGATGCCGGCACGTCGGCATTCCGTACGCCCGAATCGGCCGCCGATGCCTTCGGCGTGCTGGCCTCGCACCACTACAACCAGCAGTTGCTGCTGCAGACGCAGCCGCCCGAACCCGCGAGCCACGTGCCCGACCTGACGGCCGCCCGCGAGATCCTTGCGCGGATGCGCGCCGAATGCCGGCGCGAGCTGAACACGTCTGAGATCCGCACCTTGCTGGCGCTGTTCTACGTGCCGCTCAGCGAATTCTCTGCCGATGCGGCGCGCGGCGAAGCGGAATCCCGCCCCATGGCGATCCGGGTGCGGCGCGATCCGAAGTTCGGCCCCGTCATCCGGTTTGGCGCGGGCGGGCCGGACGCGGTGCTGTCGCTGGCCGATCGCGGCATGGACCTGCCGCCGCTCAACGGCTACCTGGCGCGCCAGCTCATCGAGCGCAGCCGGCTGTGGCGCCGCGTGCTGGCGCCGCGGGTCGGCCACATGGCCGCCGAGGCGCTGCAGCAGGCGCTGGTGCTGGTGTCCGAGCTGGTGTCCGAACTTCCCGATATCGAAACGCTCGACATCGATCCCCTCTACGCAGGCGAAACCCACCTGCGCGCGGGCGGCCTGCGCATGACGCTGACCGAGACGCCCGGCTGCGCCTCGCCGCAGACCACCGGCTATCCGCACATGGCGATCCACCCGTATCCGGCCCGGCTGGTGCAGGTGCGCCGATTTGCAGACGGCATTCCGTGGGTGTTGCGCCCCATCCGTCCCGAAGACGGCGAGGCGTTGCAGGAATTCATCCGCGGCCTGTCGGAGCGCTCGCGCTACATGCGGTTCGTGTCGATGATGCGTGAACTGACGCCGCGCATGGTGTCGCGCTACACCCAGGTGGACTACCACCGCGAACTCGCGCTGGTGGCGGCCACGCAGGTGCCCAATCCCGCTAATCGCGGCCATCCGCGCGAGGTGCTGGTGGGCTTTGCGCACTACCTGCGCAATCCCGATGGCCGCGGCGCGGAATACGCGCTGGTGATCGGCGACGACTGGCAGCGGCGCGGGTTGGGGCGTCAGCTCATGACGGCGCTGATCGACGCCGCGCGCGAGCAGGGGCTGGAATACATCGACGGCCTGGTGCTGTCGACGAACCGGCCCATGCTGGCGCTGATGACCAGCCTGGGCTTTACCAACGATCCCGACCCCGAGGATCCGACCATGCGCCGGGTCTGGCTGAACCTGGCTTAAGGCCCGCGGCCGCCGGAACGGTTCAGGCGGTCTTGCGGGACGGCTGCGCGGGCGTCAACCGCGCGGCCGCCTCGTCCACCGACAGCACGTCGCCGAAGAACAGCATCCACCCGTGCAGGGCGTTCTCGTGCTCGGCCGGCGTCACGGCCGCCAGCGCGTCGTCCACCATGATGGTCCGGAAGTCCCGCATCATCGCATCGCGCGCGGTAGATTCGCAGCAGACGTTGGTGACCGTGCCGGCGATCAGCAGGGTGTCCACGCCCAGGCCGCGCAGCACCGGCTCCAGCTCGGACGAGCCCGGGGCCATCGCACTATAGAAGCGCTTGACGATCCGCAGGTCGCTGGCCTGCGCATGCAGGTCCGGGTGCAGCGCAAATCCGGGCGAGTCGCGGCGCAGCGTCTCCAGGCGGCGGGCGCTGCGTTCGGGCGTCAGCATCACGCCGTGGTGATGCGACCAGAACACATCCGCGTTGTCCGAGGCCGTCTGCACCCACACCACCACGCCGCCCGCGTCGCGCACCGCGCTGCAAAGGCGGTTGATGGGGCCGATGATTTCCCGCGCCGGGGCGCATTCGCCCTGGTAGCCGGGCAGCAGGAAGTACTGCTGCATGTCGATCACGACCACCGCCGTGCGCGCGGCCGGCAGCTCGTCATACGGATGCAGGCAGCCCTGGCGGGCCACGACGCGATCCTTCACCCATTGGGGGAATTGCATGCTGCCTCCTTAGCCGTAGCGCCGCGCCACGGCGGACTCGACGCGGTAGATGATGAGGTACATGACGCTGGAGATCAGCGCCAGCATCACGATGGCGGTCATGACGATGTTCAGCTTGAACACCTGGCTGCCGTTCATGATGAGAAAGCCCAGCCCCGAATCCGCCGACTGGAATTCGCCCACGATGACACCCACCAGCGCAAGACCGATGTTCATCTTCACCGCCGCGATCAGCGTCGGCACGCTGCCTGGCAGCACGACCTTGGTCAGCACCTGCCAGCGGCTGGCGCCAAAGGTGTGGGCAAGCTTGACCTTGTTCAGGTCGATGCCGCGGAACCCCGCATACACCACCATGATGGTCACGAACACCGCAATGGCGACCGCCATGCCGTACACCGCATAGTCTGACCCCAGCCACAGGTAGAAGATGGGCACGAACGCGATCTTGGGCATGGCGTTGGCCACCACCAGGAAGGGGTCGAGCACTTTGTAGAGAAACTCGGACCACCACAGCGCGGCCGCCACCACGATCCCGATGACCATGCTCAGCACAAAGCCCACCAGCGTGGCCGACAGCGTC
The DNA here is from genome assembly GCF_041879325.1 of Achromobacter sp. JD417. NCBI lineage: Bacteria > Pseudomonadati > Pseudomonadota > Betaproteobacteria > Burkholderiales > Alcaligenaceae > Achromobacter > Achromobacter sp. JD417. Next base: position 681,543 of record NZ_CP087159.1, read on the forward strand.
GTCATGATGTGCTTGCCCAGGCTGCCGTGATTCCACAGTTCGATGAAGGTGGGCCACAGCGCGCTGGGATAGCTGGTGAGCAGCGGATTGACGATGTGCATGCGCGGCAGGATTTCCCATGCGCACAGAAAAACGACCAGGAGCAGCGCCTGGGCCACACGGATGTTTCGGCGGCGCGCGCGGTCGCGGCGCAGGTAGTTCAGGTACTTTTCGCTGGGGCCGGGCACGGCGCGCAGCGGGACGGTATTGGCAATCGGCGCGTTCATGGCTCAGCCCTCCACATGGACGTCCAGCTCGTCCCAGAGCTGTTTGAAGTAGGTGTTGAATTCCGGCCGCGAACGCGCCTGGAACGGGGTAGGGCGGACCTGGCCGTCGCCGTAGTGGATGCGGTACTGGCTCTTGAGCCGCCCTGGCCGGCGCGACAGCACGATCACCCGATCGGTCATGGCGATGGCTTCGCCGATGTCGTGCGTCACCAGCACCACCGTCTTGCCCTCGCGGCGCAGGATGTCCACGACTTCGTCGGAGATGGCCAGACGGGTCTGCGAGTCCAGCGCCGAGAACGGTTCGTCCAAGAGGATCACGTCGGGCTCGGTGACCAGCGTGCGCGCCAGCGCCGCGCGCTGGCGCATCCCGCCCGAGAGCTGCCGCGGCGTGTGCGACAGGAACGCGCCCAGACCGCATTTTTCAAGCAGGTGCACGGCGCGCGCCTCGCTGCGCGCGTCGCGCCGCCCCTGAATCTCGGCGCCCAGCATCACGTTGTCCAGGATGGTGCGCCACTCGAACAGGTAGTCCTGCTGCAACATGTAGCCGATGCGCGCGTTCGGCTTGGTCACCGCCTGCCCGTCGACCAGCACCGCGCCCGAGGTCGGGGGAATCAGGCCCGCAATCAGCGACAGCAGCGTGCTCTTGCCACAGCCGCTTTGGCCGATCAGGCTGACGAACTCGCCCGGCGCCAGGCTGAACGACACGTTGGACAGCGCTTCGGTCTCGCCTTCCGGCGTGAAGTACGACAGACAGACGTCGCGCAGTTCGATCTTGGCCGTGGCGGGCGCCGGCTTGAGGTTGTGGATGGCGGCTCCCATCATTGGGCCTTCTTGGCAAAGTCGGCGATCACCACGTCCTCGTACTTCACGCGTGCGCTGTCCTTCATGACCGCGCTGGCGATCAGCATGTCCTGAAGCTGCGTCATCGCCTGCGCCGTCACGAGCGGCGTGGTCTTCCAGATCTGATATTGCTTGTAGCGCTCGATCGCCTCGGTCACCGCGGCCTGATCCATGCCGGGAAAGAAGGTCATGATCTGCGTGGCCAGCGTGGCCGCGGGCGTGTCCTTCACGTACTTCTCGGCGCGCGCCACCACGTCGGTCCAGGCCTGGATGACCTTGGGGTTGTCGCGGATGTACTTGTCGGTGGCGGTGAACACCGTGTAGTCCACCTGGCCCACCTCATGTCCCACGGACGCGACGATGTGTCCCTTGCCGTTGCGCACCAGCTCGCCGGCCTCGGGCTCCAGGAAGATGCCGTATTCACCCTGGCCCGCCATCCAGGCGCCGGCGCGCGCGGGGATGCCGATGTTGTTGAGCAGCTTCACGTCCTTTTGCGGATCCAGGCCATGCTTGCGCAGCGCGGTTTCCAGGAACACGATGGGATTCGATCCGGGGCGAAAGCCGATGACCTCCTTGCCCTTGAGCATGGACCAGTCGAACTTGTCGACCGGCTTGCGCGCCAGCAGGAAGAAGCCATCGGTGGCGGTGAGGCCGGCGAAGATCTTCGGTTTGACAGGCGATTCGCTGTTCTGCACGTAGATGGACGCCTCGGGCCCGATCAGCACGATGTCCGCGCTGCCCGACAACAGGGCGGTCATGCCCTTGTCGGTGCCTTGCGACGTCTTCATGGACACGTCCAGGCCGGCGTCCTTGAAGTAGCCCTGCGACAGCGCGACGTACTTGGGCACGTACAGGATGGATCGCACCACCTCTTCGTATCGCACCTTCACGGGGGGATTGAGGGCTTCGGCCTGAGCGGCCAAAGGGGCAAGCAGCGCGAGCAGCGCCGCGCCTGCCAGGCGGGGCAAGGGCGAGGTCTTCACGGGACTTTCTCCTGCGTCTTGAATGCCACGCCGACAATCGGCGCGACACGGCCAATGGGATGGATCGACTACAACAACAGGGAAGCCCGAACAGTGCACGCCCGGGCCGGTGAGGCTTGGATCGAATACTATATTCAAGACAAGCAGGCGACAAGCGTTTTGCGATTGGCGTTTTTCTCTATGGACGTACGCCGTCGCTGCCCCGAAAATTCGAGGCTGGAATACCAGTTGGTATACAGAATAAGATTTTGAGCCGCTGAGGCGGGCTCATTCCATCGTAGGCGGGGGCAAGCTTGACGCCCATCGGCCAGGAACACGGGCCGCGCGCGGCGCGCCGCCCGCCATCGTCCCTAGTCTGCCCGTCGCATCACACCAGGACTTCGTTCAGGAAGGCCGAAATGTCGGCCACTTCCTCGGCGCAGACCGAGTGCGGCATCGGGTACGTGTGCCAGCGCACGTCGTAACCCAGCCGCTTGAGTTCGGCCAACGACGCTTCGGCACGCGCCAGCGACACGACCGGGTCGTACTGGCCGTGGGCCATGAAGATGGGCGTGGCGTCGTTGGCGGGCTGGCGCTCGGCCTCGGCGCTGTCCACCAGCGGCAGATAACCCGACAACGCCATCATGCCCGCCAGCTTTTCTTTCAGCCGCAGGCCGGTGTGCAGGGTCATGGCGCTGCCCTGTGAAAAACCCGCCAGCACGATGTTGGACGTGGGAATGCCACGCGCGTTTTCGCGCGCGATCAGCTTGTGGATGGCCGCTTCCGAGGCGCGGATGCCGCGGCCGTCTTCCACCCGCACCAGGTCCATCACCAGGATGTCGTACCAGGACCGCATCGCCATGCCGTTGTTGATCGTCACGCGCTGCACGGGCGCGTTCGGGAACACGAAGCGCACGCCAAGTCCGGCGGGCAACTGCAGCTCCGGCACGATGGGCGCAAAATCGTTGCCGTCGGCGCCCAGTCCGTGCAGCCAGATCACGGCGTGCGTGGGGTTGGGGGCGGTTTCGATCTCGATGCAGTCGAGCAGGTCGGTTGCGGTCATGGATGGGCCGTAGGCAATTAGAGGGTGAGCGTCTTGAGGGCCTGGAACAGCGCGCGGTAATGCTTCTTTTGCGGCTCCTGGCCCTGCAACAGCGAGGCGTTGGCCAGCTTTTCCTTGCGGGCGGCCCGGATCAGCGTGCGCAGTTGCTGCACGTCGGCCTGAGGATTGTTGTTCAGCAGACGCGTGAAGGCGTCGTCGTCATCCAGCAGACGGTCGCGCAGCGTTTCCAGCCGGTGCATGGCGGCCGTTTCCTCGCGGGAGCCGTTCTCCCAGACGTCGAGTTGCTTGCGAATGACGTCGGCTGGCGCGTCGCGCATCAGCTTGCCGACGAAGTGGACCTGGCGCCGCAGGCCTTCGCGGCCGGTGGTGCGTTGCGCCATGCGGATCGCTTCGTACAGGCGCTCTTCGAGCGGCAGCTGCTTCAGACGTTCGGGCGACAGCGCGATCAATTGCTTGCCCAGGTCCAGCAGGGCGTGCATTTCACGCTTGACCTGGGACTTGCTGGGACGGTCGTAGCCGTTCTCGTCGTAACCGTCGTCGACGGAATCTTCTTGGGGATGGGAATTCATGGAAAACTGCGCAATGACAGACTTGGCTATGATAACCGTCTCTGCAAATTGGACTGCAATGGTTAAAACCTCCTCATCCTTGCCGCTGGCGGCGAATCACGCGCGTTTTTCCGAACTTGTCGAGCAAACCCTGGCCTACGCGCGCCAGATCGGCGCTTCCGACGCCGCCGCGGAAGTCTCGGAAAGCCTGGGACTGTCCGTCTCGGTACGCAAGAACGACATCGAAACCGTTGAGCAAACCCGCGACCGGGCGCTGGACCTGACGGTCTACGCCGGCCAGAGCCGCGGTTCGGCCTCGACGTCCGACTTCTCCGAGGCCGCGCTGCGCCAGACGGTCGAAGCCGCCTGGCACATTGCTCGCCACACCGCTGCCGACCCGGCCGCCGGCCTGCCCGATGCCGACCAGCTGGCCACCGAATTCCCCGACCTGGACCTGCATCGCGCCTGGACCGTTTCCACCGAGGAAGCGGCCGAACTGGCGCTGCGCGCCGAGCGCGCCGCCCGCGAGGTCGATTCGCGCATCACCAATACCGACGGCGCCACCGTCGGCACGTACGAAGGCCAGTTCGTGATGGGCAACACGCGCGGCTTTCTGGGCGGCTATCCGTATTCGCGCCACAGCCTGTCCGTGGCGCCCATCGCGGGTCGCGGCAACGGCATGCAGCGCGACTACTGGTATTCGTCCGAACGCGATCCGGCCAAGCTGGCCTCGCCCGAGGCCATCGGCCGCTATGCCGCCGAACGCACGCTGTCGCGCCTGTCGGCCCGCCGCGTGCGCACCGGCAAGTTCCCGGTATTGTTCGAGGCGCCGCTGGCGCTGGGCCTGGTCGGCGCGCTGACGCAGGCCGTCAACGGCGGGGCGCTGTACCGCAAGGCGAGCTTCCTGGTCGATTCGCTGGGCAAGCCGCTCTTTCCCAAGCACATCAACCTGGTCGAGGATCCGCACATCCGCGGCGCCATGGGCAGCTCGCCGTTCGACGACGAAGGCGTGCGCACGCGCCGCCGCAACGTGGTCTCGGCCGGCGTGCTGGAAGGCTATTTCCTGTCGTCCTACACCGCGCGCAAGCTGGGCATGACCACCACCGGCAACGCCGGCGGTTCGCACAACCTGGTCTTCAGCTCCACGCAGACCCAGCGCGGCGACGATTTCGAAGCCATGCTGAAAAAGCTGGGCACCGGCTTTCTCGTCACCGAGCTGATCGGGCAGGGCGTCAACTACGTGACGGGCGATTACTCGCGCGGCGCTTTCGGCTATTGGGTCGAAAACGGCCAGATCCAGCACGCGGTTCAGGAAGTCACCATCGCCGGCAACCTGGCCGACATGTTCCAGCAGATCGTCGCGGTGGGCGCCGACACGATCTCGCGCGGCACCAAGACCACCGGTTCCATCCTCATCGAACAGATGGCCATTGCCGGCACCTGATCGCGCCCGCCGGCGGCGCGCCGTGCGCCGCCGGCCCCTGTTTTGCGCGCTTTGCAATCCCTTGCCTTTCCGGGATTTCCTCTAGCCGTTCCTGTGTTCGCCAGCGTGTAATATCCGGCGGGTATTGCTCGAAGTCCCGGGTGTTGCTGTATAGGAGCAAAGTGATGCAACGACGTTCATTCCTGAAGCGCGCCAGTCTGGGCGCCGTCGCCGGCGCTGCCGTCAGCTCGCCCGCGTTCGCCCAGGACATGCCCTCGATCAGCTGGCGCCTGTCCTCGGGCTTTCCCAGCGCGCTGGACCTGCGCGTCGGCGCGGCCGAGAGCTTCTGCAAGTTCGTCGCCGAATCCACCGCGGGCAAGTTCAACATCCGCCACTTCCCGGACGGCGAAGTTGTTGCTGCCGCCGACCTGATGGAAGCGGTCTCCACCAAAAAGGTGGAATGCGGCCACGTGTCCTCGCGCCGCTACCATGCCAAGAATCCCGCGTTCAGCTTCGATGCGGCCGTGCCGTTCGGCCTGAACGCGCGCCAGATGAACGCCTGGATGAGCGAGGGCGAGGGCCTGCGCCTGACGCGCGAACTCTTCAAGCCCGAAAAGATCATCAACTTTCCCCTGGGCAATACCGGCGCCCAGATGGGCGGCTGGTATATCAAGGAAATCAAGCGCGAAGGCGACCTGAAAGACCTGAAGATGCGGGTGGACGGCCTGGCGGGGGAGGTGCTGTCCCGGCTTGGCGTGGCGCCCCAGCAGGTTGAGCTCGCCGCCCTGGCGCAGGCCTTTGAAAAAGAGGGGCTGCAGGCGGTGGCCGGGGCAGGCGCCTACGAGGACGCCAAGCTCGGATTGAATAAAGTAGCTAAGTATTACTACGCACCCGGCTGGTGGGCGGGCGGCGAACAGCTCTCGCTCTACATCAACGACGAAGCCTGGAATCAGTTGCCCAAACATTATCAATCGGTGGTGCAGTCCGCGGCGCTGGCCGCGCACACTGCCGCGACGGCGCGTTATGACGCGCTCAATCCGCAGGCGCTGGCTCAACTGACGGCCAACGGCGCGCAAGTGCGGGCTTTTCCCCGGTCCATCATGGACGCCGCGTTCGAGGCCTCGCAACAGGTCTACAAGGACTTAAGCGCCAAAGACCCCAGATTCAAGGCATTGCACGATAGTTACATGGGCTTTCGCGACAGCGAGATGCCGTGGTTTCGCCTGACCGAGGGCGCGTTCGGCCAGTATCTGGGCGTGGCGTTGTCGGGCAGGAGTTAGGAGGGAAGCCGGTGCCGAATGGCATTCGGCGAGTTTCAGGGTTTGTGCTAGTAACCACACGTTTTTTACAAAAAAATGGGCGGTTTTGAGGCTTTTGTTGAACGGCATTCGAGTTTCGGCCTGATACAAAGGAGTAATATCCCGGGTCTTGACGCGCATACATGCGGCCTTTAGGCGGCATCGACGTCAATCCGGCAGGATTACATCAGCCCGGATTACCAATATTCCGAGACAGACTTTAAGGTGGTAACAACCATGCAATCCAAGACCAAAAAGCTGCTGGCCGCGCTGATCGCCGCCGGTATCGTCCCGGCCGCCCACGCAGCCGACATCAAGCTGGGCGTGGCTGAAGCCCTGTCCGGCGGCGCCGCCCAGTACGGCGTGTCGATCCGCAACGGTTTCCAGCTCGCGGCTGACCAAATCAACGCGGCCGGTGGCATCAACGGCAACAAGATCGTGCTGGTGATCGAAGACGAGCAAGGCAAGAAAGAAGAAGCCATCAACGTCTTCAAGAAGCTGATCTTCAAGGACAACGTCCTGATGGTCTTCGGTCCCACCCTGTCGAACTCCGCCCAGGCCGCCGACCCGGTCGCCCAGGCCGCCAAGACGGTCGTCTTCGGCACCTCCAACACCGCCGACGGCATCACCTCCATCGGCAACTACGTGTTCCGCAACTCGGTCACCGAAGCCGACGTGCTGCCCGCCACCATCTCCACCGTCAAGGCCAAGACTGGCCTGAAGAACGTGGCGGTGCTCTACGGCAACGACGACGTCTTCACCAAGAGCGGCTACGACAACTTCAAGAAGGCCCTGGAAGACCAGAAGATCCCGGTCACGACGACCGAAACGTTCGCCAAGGGCGACGTGGACTTCAAGGCCCAGCTCACCAAGATCAAGGGCACCAACCCCGACGCCATCGTGCTGTCCGCACTGCTGGCCGAAGGCGCCCCGATCATGGTCCAGGCCCGCCAGCTCGGCCTGAACGTGCCCGTCATCGGCGGCAACGGCATGAACTCGGTCAAGATTTTCGACCTGGCCCCCGGCGGCGCGTCGAACAATCTGTGGATCGGCAGCCCGTGGTCGATCGAAAACAAGTCCCCCGAGAACACCAAGTTCATCGACGCCTACAAGGCCAAGTTCACGAATGCCCCCGACCAGTTCGCGGCGCAGTCGTATGACGCCATGTACATCGTCGCCCAGGCCCTGAAGAACACCAAGCTCACCGGCGAACTGCCCAAGGATCGCGCTGCCCTGCGCGACGCCCTGCCGTCCGTGACCTGGACCGGCGCCACCGGCCCGTTCAAGTTCCGCCAGGCCAATGATCGCGCCGGCAAGCCGGCCGGTTACGACGCCGACCAGGCGCCGATCGTCAGCGTGACCAAGGACGGCAAGTACGTCATCGAGAAGTAAGCAGTACGCATCCCCGCGCGGGGGGATGCGCCTTGCGGATGGCCTCCCGGCCGTCTGCAAGGCGCTTTTTATCGCAGGGCCTCACCAAGTAGAAGGCTTCCCCGGAAGCACACCAGACCTCGCTGTGGGCACGGCGAGGCGGCCCTATCAGATTTGGAAAGTCCCATCATGTTCGAACAACAATTCGTCAATGCCTTGTCGCTGGGCTGTGTGTATGCACTGTTCGCGCTGGGCTTCACGCTGATCTTCGGCGTGCTCGGGGTGATCAACCTGGCGCATGGCGCCGTCTTCATGGTTGGCGCCTACGCAGCATTGGTCGTGGTCGAGCAATTCAGCCTGCCCTTGTGGGCCGCGCTGATGGTTGCGTTCTTCGTCGCCGGCTTCACCGGGGTCATCATCGACTACCTGGTGCTCAAGCCGCTGCGCAAGCGCAACGCACCCCACCTGATTCCCATGATCGCCACCATCGGTGTCGGCATCATCCTGAACAACGGCGCCCAAAGCATCTTTGGCGCCAGCAATCTGCGCTTCCCGCACGGCACCGTGCCCGAGGAAGTCATCGAAGTCGCCGGCCTGCACCTGACCGTCATCGAACTGGGGATCATCTTCCTGTCGTTCGCGCTGATGGCCGTGCTGATGTTCGTGATGCGCCGCACGCAGTTCGGCCGCGCGCTGCGCGCCATCGCCGAATCGCCCAAGGCCGCCTGGCTGCTGGGCATCAACGTCGAAAAGCTGTTCATCACCACCTCGTTCGCCGCGGCCGCCCTGGGCGGCGTGGCCGGCGTGCTGATCGGCCTGTACTCGAACGCGCTGTTCCCGCTGATGGGCCAGCCGATGCTGCACAAGGGCATCGCGGTCATCATCCTGGGCGGCATGGGCGACATCCGCGGCGCCATGCTGGGCGGTCTCTTCCTGGGCTTCGCCGAGGTGCTGTCCGTCGCTTACATCGGCTCCACCATGCGCGACGCGGTGGCTTTCGGCCTGCTGTTCCTGATCCTGCTGGTCCGCCCGCAAGGTCTGTTCGGCAAAGTGGTTCAACGCAAGGCTTAAGGTATGAGCGGATTCGAAAATTTCTGGGCCATCTACGGCAACCTGGTGCTGACGCTTGGCACCAATGCACTCTTGGCCCTCTCCATCTGGCTGACGCTGGCCTGCGGCATGCTTGCCATGGCCAACGCCGCCTTCATGGGCATCGGGGCCTACACGGCCGCGCTGCTCACCATGAATTACGATGCGCCCTTCGCAGTGGCACTGGCGGGCGGCATGGCCGCCCCGGCGCTGGTCGCGGCCCTGATCGGCCTGCCGACGCTGCGGTTGTCGGGGGTCTATCTGGCGATGGCCACGCTGGGCTTCGGTGAAGTGGTCCGCGTGACCATCCTGAACACCGAGTCCATCACCGGCGGCGCGCTGGGCCTGAACGGCATTCCCCAGCTCACGCAGTGGTGGCATGTGCTGCTGGCCGTGATCATCGTGCTGTTCGTGCTGTGGCGCGTGCGGGCCTCCAAGATCGGCCGTTCCTTCGACGCCATTCGGGGCGACGAGACCGCCGCCGGCATGATGGGCATCGACGTGCGCGCCAACAAGATGCTGGCCTTCGTGGCTGGCGCGGTGATCGCCGGTCTGGCTGGCGCGCTGAATGCGCACCTGACGTTCTTCATCGGTCCCAACGAATACGGCTTCGACCGCGGCGTCGAAATCCTGACGATGGCGATCCTGGGCGGCATCGGCGGCCTGGCCGGCCCCGTGCTGGGCAGCTTCATCATTACGACGCTGCCCGAATTGCTGCGCGGATTTGCGGATCTGCGCCTGATCGCGAATGGAGTGATCCTGGTGGTGATTGTGTTGTTCCTGCCGCAAGGCATCTGGGATCCGGCGCGCTTCAAGCGCTGGATGCGTCAAAGCCGCCAGGGAGGAAAGCGCCATGCTTGAGCTCTCCTCCGTCTCCAAGAGCTTTGGCGGCCTGCATGTGCTGCATGACGTCAGCCTGTCGGTGCCCGAAGGCGCCATCTTCGGCCTGATCGGCCCGAACGGCGCCGGCAAGACCACGGTGTTCAACCTGATCACCGGACTGCTCCCGCCGAGCGGCGGCTCCATCACCTTCCAGGGCGAGAGCGTGCTGCGCAAGAAGCCGCACAGCATCACCCGCATGGGCATCGCCCGCACGTTCCAGAACATCCGTCTCTTCAAGGAGATGACGCTGCTGGAAAACGTCGTCGTGGGCGCCTACCGCCACATGAACTACGGTTTCCCCAGCCTGCTGCTGGGCCTGCCGGGTTACCGCGAACACGAGCAGCGCGCCCGCGAACGCGCGCACGAGCTGCTGACTTGGATGCGCCTGGACCACAAGGCCAACGATCTGGCCGACAACCTGTCCTACGGCGAGCAGCGCCGCCTGGAGCTGGCGCGCGCGCTGGCCACCGAGCCCAAGCTGCTGCTCCTGGACGAGCCCGTCGCCGGCATGAACACCGGCGAACGCGCCGAACTGATGCGCGAGATCCTGGCCATTCGCGACCGCGGCTACACCATCCTCATGATCGAGCACGACATGCGCTTCGTCATGGGCCTGTGCGAACGCATCGCGGTGCTGAACTTCGGCAAGATCATCGCGTGCGGCGGTCCCGAGGACATCCGCAACAACGAACAGGTCATCGAGGCCTACCTGGGCCGCGAAGACGACGAAGACACCGAACAAGCGGAGGCCGCCCGATGAGTCGCCGGGCCGCTCCCAAGACGAATACCGCAGCGCGACGCGCGGAGGCTACACAATGAGCGCCATGCTGGAAGTCCGCGGGCTCGAGGTCAACTACGGCCACATCGAAGCCGTGCGCGGCATCGACCTGGACCTGAACGCCAACGAAATCACCGCCCTGGTCGGCGCCAACGGCGCCGGCAAGTCGACGACGCTGCTTGCGCTCTCGGGCCTGTTGCCCAAGGCGCGCGGCCGCATCCTCTTCGAGGGCGAAGACGTCACCAACCTTGCGCCGAACCAGCTGGTCGCGCGCGGCATCGTGCAGGTGCCCGAAGGCCGGGCCATCCTGACCACCATGACGGTGCTGGAAAACCTGGAACTCGGCGCCTATCGCCGCGGCCTGAAGAACGTCGCGTCCGATCTGGAATACGTGTTCAACCTGTTTCCGCGCCTGAAAGAGCGGATCAGCGGCATGGCCGGCAACCTGTCCGGCGGCGAGCAGCAGATGCTGGCCATCGGCCGCGCCCTGATGGCCAAGCCGCGTCTGCTGCTGCTGGACGAGCCCTCGATGGGCTTGGCGCCGATCGTCGTGCAGGAAATCTTCCGGTCGCTGCGCGCCATCAACGCCGACGGCCTCACGCTGTTCCTCGTCGAACAGAACGTGCGCCAGGCGCTCAAGATTGCCCAGCAAGGCTACGTGCTTGAAAACGGCGCCATGGCGCTGACGGGCACCGGCCGCGAACTGCTCGGCCACCCGCGCGTCTTGGAAGCCTACCTGGGCGCCTGACGGGCAGGGGGGGGGGGGCGGCATGCGTCCCCTGATGAATTTTGCGGCGGCCGTCCTGGGATGGCCGCTGCGAATCGCCTGAATTCTGTCCGCTTGCCCATTTTTTGAGCAGCCGTGTTAGAATTTCAGGCTTTCCCTCATTTTGACCTTTGCACGGGCGGATTCATAACGCTTAGGCGGGGGGCGATAAGGGCTGGAATTTGTACCTTAAGGGCTGCAACCCGAAGGGCTGCAAATTTTGGCCTAGTCTGGGAAAGAACACTGGCTGGATGTTCCGGCCAGAGCAAATTTTTTATTCTTAGGAACCATCATGAAGACCTTTGTGGCCAAGCCGCATGAAGTCCAACGTGACTGGTTTGTGATCGACGCCAAGGGCAAAGTCCTCGGTCGTGTGGCCAGCGAAGTCGCACGTCGTCTGCGTGGCAAGCACAAACCTGAATTCACGCCTCACGTTGATACCGGTGACTACATCGTCATCATCAACGCGTCCGATATCGTTGTTACCGGCGCCAAGGCGAAAGACAAGAAGTACTTCCGCCACACGACGTACCCGGGCGGTATCCGTGAAACGAACTTCGAGAAAATGCAAGAGCGTTTTCCCGGCCGTGCCATTCAGAAGGCCGTCAAGGGCATGCTGCCCAAGGGTCCTCTGGGCTACGCCATGATCAAGAAGCTGAAGGTCTATGCCGGTGCCGAGCACCCGCACACCGCCCAGCAGCCCAAGACGCTGGATATCTAAGGAAACGCCATGATCGGTAACTGGAATTACGGAACCGGCCGTCGCAAAACTTCGGTGGCTCGCGTTTTCATCAAGAAGGGCACTGGCAAGATCGTCGTCAACGGCAAGCCCGTCGACGAGTTCTTCGCTCGTGAAACCGGCCGCATGGTCGTGCGCCAGCCGCTGGAACTGACCGGCCACCTGGAATCGTTTGACATCAAGGTCAACGTGCACGGCGGCGGCGAAACCGGCCAAGCCGGCGCCATCCGTCACGGCATCACGCGTGCCCTGATCGATTACGACGCCACGCTGAAGCCCTCGCTGTCGCAAGCTGGCTTCGTGACCCGCGATGCCCGTGAAGTCGAACGTAAGAAGGTCGGCTTCCGCAAGGCGCGTCGTCGCAAGCAGTTCAGCAAGCGTTAATGCCCTGCAAAAAGCCCGCTTCGGCGGGCTTTTTGTTTTTGGGCCGGCAATGCAATGTCATCGCCGGCCCCGCGCGCGGAACTCCGCGCCACGCGTTCGGTCGGAAAATGGTTTGCAGTGGCAATTCCAGCACGCCTGCCGCATTACCCGTATTCCCGAGCGATACAATCGTTATTCGTTCTCCGAAGAGCATTCATCATGGCCCAAGCATCGAACACTCGCATCAAGGTTGGTATCGTCGGCGGCACCGGATACACCGGTGTCGAACTGCTGCGCTTGCTGTCGCAGCATCCCAACGTGGAATTGACTGCCATCACGTCCCGCAAGGAAGACGGCCTGCCCGTCGCCGACATGTACCCGAACCTGCGCGGCCGTGTGAAGCTTGCATTCTCGGCCCCGGAAAAGGCTTCGCTGACTGACTGCGACGTCGTCTTCTTCGCCACGCCCCACGGCGTGGCCATGGCGCAGGCGCAAGAGCTCATCGCCGCCGGCACCCGCGTCATCGACCTGGCCGCCGATTTCCGCCTGCAGGACATCCCCACGTTCGAACGCTGGTACAAGATTCCCCACACCTGCCCGGACATCCTGGCCGAGTCGCAATACGGCCTGGTCGAACTGAACCGCGAAGCCATCTCCAAGGCGCGCGTCATCGGCAACCCCGGCTGCTATCCCACCACGGTGCTGCTGGGCCTGGCGCCGCTGCTTGAAGGCGGCAAGGCGCTGGTCGATACGCAAACGCTGATCGCCGACTGCAAGTCGGGTGTGTCCGGCGCCGGCCGCAAGGCAGAGGTGGGCTCGCTGTTCTCGGAAGCGTCCGACAACTTCAAGGCCTACGGCGTGGCCGGCCATCGCCACCACCCCGAAATCACCGCCCAGCTGGAAAAGCTGGCCGGCGGCAAGGTGGGCCTGACGTTCGTGCCGCATCTGGTGCCGATGATCCGCGGCATGTTCTCCACTATTTACGCCCGCATCCAACCCGAGGCGCGCGACACCGACTTCCAAGCCCTGTTCGAAGCGCGCTACGCCGATGAACCGTTCGTGGACGTCATGCCTGCCGGCAGCCATCCCGAAACGCGCTCGGTGCGCGGGTCCAACAACCTGCGCATCGCGCTCAGCCGCCCGGGCAACGGCGACCTGCTGATCGTCATGGTGGTGCAGGACAATCTGGTCAAGGGCGCCGCCGGTCAGGCCGTGCAGAACATGAACCTCATGTTCGGCATCCCCGAAACGATGGGCCTGGACCAGGTCGCCATCCTGCCGTAACGCCAAGGCGGCCCGTTTGTCGGGCCGCCAATATTGCTCTTTATGCCCGCAGATCCCGCCGCCCGTTCCCCATCGCGAAGTCACGGCGCAGTCGTGCGCCTGTGCGCGATGCTGCTGCTGGGCGTGCTGGTGGGCGGGATCGCCGGGTTCTTTCACGCGCGCCAGCTCTATCGTCCGCAGGACGCCGTGGTCATCAGCGTCCAGCAGGCCGAGGCGCAGGACGAGGCCATGCGTCAGCAGGCCACGCAACTGCGCTACATTCGCGGCCAGCTCGATAAGGCCGATGGCGAACTCGTCATCGAGCGATCGGCCCGCCAAGAACTCGAAACCCAGCTTCACGCCGCCCAAGCCGAACTCGGCCGCGTGCGTGACCAGCTTGCCTTCTATGAACAGCTGCTGCCGCCCGGCCCTGAGGGCTCCGTGGACATTCGCAGCATGCAGATCGACCGCGAGGGCGGCGGCCTGCGGTACAAGGTCCTGCTGATGCGCAGTGGCCGCAATGGCGGTACGCCCTTTGCGGGCGCGCTGCGATTTCAAGCCACCGGCGTGCTCAAGGGCGAAACCGTCACGGTGGACCTGGCGCCCATGCAGCTCAAGGCCGAGACCGGCCCCGTCACGGCCACCGGAGAAAACCTGACCGCCGCGTCGCTCGCCCTGCAGTTCGACCAGTATCAGCGCAGTCAGGGCATCCTGGCCGTGCCTGACGGATTTGTCCCCGAAAGCGTGACTGTCAGCGTCCTCGAGGGGGAAACCGTCCGCGCTTCGCGCAGTGTCAAGCTTGAACTTTGAGTCTGGTCAAGCCCTGCGCTATAGTGACACCATACGAGCGGCGACGCCGCTCACTGAATTTTGGCCGTACCGGCCAGGAGTGAACCATGAATGCAGTGACCGAAACCGTCGACCTTCAGGCCCCCCCGCCTGTTCCCCTGGTGTTCACCGACTCGGCTGCCGCCAAAGTGAAAGACCTGTTGGCCGAAGAAGGCAACCCCGAACTGAAGCTGCGCGTTTTCGTGCAGGGCGGCGGCTGTTCCGGCTTCCAGTACGGTTTTACGTTTGATGAAGTCGTCAACGAAGACGACACCGTGCTGGACAAGGCCGGCGTGCAACTGCTCGTCGATCCGATGAGCTTCCAGTATCTGGTCGGCGCCGAGATCGACTACAAGGAAGACCTGGAAGGCGCGCAGTTCGTCATCCGCAATCCCAACGCCAGCACCACCTGCGGCTGCGGCTCCTCGTTCTCGGTGTAATCACCCAGGCAGTGACCTGTCCTGCCATAGGTTGACACCTACGGCACGGTATCCGTAGCAGGCTACGGACTGAACACCCGGTGAACTTCATCGGGTGTTTTGCATTGTAGGGACAGGTGCGGACGCTCGGTGTTGTAGATTTCGACGGACTGCTTGACCATGAGCCGGGCTTGGGCCAGATCGGCGGGCTTGTGGAGCAATAGCTCTCCCTTCAGGATGCCGTTGACCCGCTCAGCCAAGGCATTCTGGTAGCAGTCGTAGCCGTCAGTCATCGAGCAACGGATGCCGTGCCGCGCGTGCAGGCGCTGGTAGTACGTTGAGCAGTACTGGATGCCTCGATCCGAGTGGTGCACCAGCGGTTGGCTCGAGCGCCGCGAGCGCAACGCCATCTCCAGTGCGCGGCGCACCCCTTCGGTCTGCAGATTCTCTGCCACGTGGTAGCCCACGATCTTGCGCGAGTAGGCGTCGGTCACCAAGCTCAAGTAGGTGCACCGCTGGGCGGTCGGCAGGTAGGTGATGTCGGCTACCCAGACCTGCTCCGGGCCCGTCGGCACCACTTGGCCTTCGCCTGCCTTGAGCAGGTTCGGGTGGCGTCGGAAGCGGTGATGGCTATCTGTGGTCTTGTGATACGCCCGGCGCGGCCGCACCAGCATCCGGGCGCTGCGCAGGATGTCGAACAGCGCATCGCGCCCGGCCTTGATCCCCGCCTCGCGTAGCGGCTGGCCCAGCATGTGATGCAGCTTGCGCGTACCCAACTTCGGTTGGCGTACCCGCAGCGCGGTGACCATGGATACCACTTGGTATGCCTGCTGCTGGCGCTCGTGCTCTTTATGCCTGCTCTTGTAATACGCCTGGCGGCTATGGCCCATGTAACGGCAAGCCCTTGCCACGCTCAACCCTTGGACGAGCTTTTGCGTGAGGACTTGCCCAAAGGCTTTTTTACGACACGCACCCCGTAATCCTTCTCCAGCACGTTGACCACCGCCTCGAACAACTGTGCCTTCTCGCGGGCCTCCTTGAGCTGCACCTCCAGCTCCTTGATCCGCTGCTCGGGTGTGACCTCCTTGCCCTGACGATCCATATCCACTCCTCTGACCGTCGGCAGGCTCCAGCCGCTCCAGCCCGGGCGGCCATGTTTGCGCAGCCACACCAGCACTGTCGACCGGCCTTGGATTCCATAGCGACGCTGCGCCTCTTTGTACGTCAGCTCGCCTTTTTCCACCTGCTCGACCACCGACAGTTTAAAAGCCAGACTGTAGTCCCGCTGGGTTCGCTTGATCCTTGATTCCAATTGACTCTCCTTTTTTCTCTCAAAAAGGTGTCAACCAATTCCAGGACGGGTCACAGGCAAGATAAAAAGCCCTTCGGTTCGCCGAAGGGCTTTTTGCATGGGCGCGTGATGGATCGCGCTCAGGCCGGATATAGCGCCCCAAGAATCCTCGCGCCGCGCGCGCCCGTCACGCTGGGCAGGCCGGCCGGCTTGCCGGTCATGAACGCGTGCGCCAGCCAGGCGAAAGCCAGAGCCTCCACCTGTTGCGCAGGCACGCCAAGGGCGTCGGTCGCGCGGACGGGGCGTTGCAGGCAATACGCCAGTTCCTGCATCAGGCCGGCGTTGTGGGCGCCGCCGCCGCAGACAAAGACTTCTTGCGTGCCCGCGGCCGCCCGGTCGATGGCGTCCGCCACGGTTCTGGCCGTCAGCCGCTGCAGCGTGGCCTGAACGTCCTCCGGCGCGGGCGCGGCGCCGTCGAATTCCGCCAGGCGGGCGTCGAGCCATTGCATGTTGAAAAGGTCGCGGCCCGTGGATTTGGGCGGCGGCAGGCCGAACCACGGCTCGCTGCCGATGAGTTGTTCAAGCAAGGGCGCCAGCACCTGTCCCGAGGCCGCCCAGCGGCCCCCGGCGTCGTAAGGGCGGCCCAGGTGCCTTTGGCACCAACCGTCCAGCAGCACGTTGGCCGGGCCGGTATCAAAGCCGCGCGCCGGCTGTCCGGGCACGAGCAGCGTCACGTTGGCGATGCCGCCCAGGTTCAGCACGGCGCGCCCGTGGCTGGCGCCGAAGATGGCGGCGTGAAACGGCGGCACCAGCGGTGCGCCCTGGCCGCCAGCGGCAATGTCGCGCGAACGGAAGTCGGCCACGACGGCAATGCCCGTCAGTTCCGCCAGCAGGGCGGGGGCGTTCAGTTGCAGGGTGTACCCAAGGTCCGGGCGGTGACGCACGGTCTGGCCGTGGGCGCCGATGGCGCTGACGTCGCTGGCAGCCACGCCGGCATCCGCAAGCAATGCGGACACGGCTTGGGCATAGACGCGCGCCAACGCATTGGCCGCGAGCGCCGCGCGGGCAAGTTCGTCGCCGCCCGATTCGTTCAGCGCCAGCAGCTCGCGCCGCAGATTCTCTGGCATGGGGAGGCTGGCGTTGGCCAGCACCTGAGGCGCCTGGCCGTCGTCCAGGCGGGTCAGCACGCCGTCGACGCCGTCGACGCTGGTGCCGGACATCAGGCCAATGTAGAGCGTGCGGCGGTCCTGCTGGATGGGCTGGGTGGCATTCACGGGCGCCTCCAAAGAAAAAGGCGGCTGGGGCTTGATGCCCCGCCGCCGCACCCGCTGCGCGCGGGCCTGTTTTTTCGGACCTGCCTTAGCGGCTGGCCACGTTGGTCAGCGCGTCGGGCAGCGTCTGCTGGAATTGCGTCAGCAATTGAATCTGCTGCTTGTAGGGGCCAACCGCCTGGTTGAACGCGCGGACTTCCGCGGGTTCGAGGGCGCGGGCCACGGGCAGGTCCACCGACAACGGATCGATGGGCTGGTTGTCGACGCGGAATTCGTAGTGCAGGTGCGGACCGGTGGCCCAGCCGGTGGAACCGACGTAGCCCAGCAGTTGGCCCTGCGACACCTTCGAGCCCTTGGTGACGCCTTCGGCGATGCGGCTCTGGTGCGCGTACAGGGTCGAGTACTTGCCGTGGTGCTTGACGATGACCACGTTGCCGTAGCCGTTCTGCCAGCCCGAGAATTCAACCGTGCCGTCCGCGGTGGCGTGGATCGGCGTGCCCGACGGCGCCGCGTAGTCCACGCCCTTGTGTCCCGTCCAGGTCTTGTGGATGGGGTGCATGCGCATGCCGAAGGTCGAGCTGATGCGGCTGAACTTCAGGGCGGTGCGCAGGAAGGCGCCGCGCAGGCTGGTGCCGTCGAAGTCGTAATAGGAGCCGGTCTTTTCATCGGGGCTGAACCAGACGGCGTTGTAGGTCTTGCCGCCGTTGATGAATTCCAGGGCCAGCACGCGGCCGGCGCCAGCGTAGCGGCCGTCGTGCGAGCGCACTTCGTAGACCACGCGGAATTGATCGCCCTGGCGCAGGTCGCGCAGGAAGTCGATCTTGGCGCTGAGGATGTCGGCCATCTGCATGGTGACCGAGTCGGGAATGCCGGCCGAGTCCGTGGCGCCGAAGAGCGAGGACTTGATGGTGCCGACCGCGACGCGGGTCTGGCGTTCCGTGCTTTCGGTGACTTCCTCGGCCTTGTAGCCGTCGCCGGACGGGGCCACGTGCAGCATGCGCGTCACGACCTGGCCGTCGGTCTCGTTGCCGGGCGTGTGGATGTAGCGCAGCCACACCAGATTGCCCGCTTCGTCCGTGGCGGCTTGCACCGAGCGGCCCGGGTACAGCTTGTAGATGCTGCGGGCGCTGGCGTCGTGGGTCAGGAACGACTGGAGATTGGGGGCGTCGAGTTCCAGGCGCTGCAGCACCGCCGACAGCGTGTCGCCCGGACGGATCCGGGTTTCGCTGATGTAGGGGGCGGCGCTGGGCGTGCTGACTTCGACTTGCTCGGCGGTCAGCGGCAGAATGCTCTGGATGACGCGCGAGGGGGGGAGTTCGGTGCGGTCGGGTTGCTGCACCATGCCGAGAGCGGCGGCGCCTGCGAACAGACCAATTGCGGTGACGAGAAGCGTGCGGCGGAAAAGTCCCGAGCGATGGGGCTTGGGCTCAACGGGCGCAAATACGGCAGCGACTTTGCGCTTGAGGCCACTCGCCAGTTCGTGGAGGCCACGATTCATCGTGAAAATACCCTCTCAGGTGGCTTGAACTCGCAGGGTGCGGTACACGAACGGCCCTCGCGCGCACCGTTTCCGGGGCAAGGGCTGGCGCGGGGGCGCATCTTGTGAACAAGGGATGTAGAGCGAACGCAACTGCGTACATATGGCAGTTGCGTATGATTAGGCCGGTATCCTAGCTGATTCGGCTAGAATTTACGATAGTTTTCGTCACTTTTTACACCTTTTTGTCGGCTGAAGCCGCATTGGCCCCCCTGTCATGTCACCCACCGAAGCCCCCATCACACCTGAAGTCGAAGCCGATCTGCGTATAGCCAAGCGCGGCTGCGATGAGCTGCTGGTCGAAGCCGAATTCGCCCGCAAGCTGGCCAAGAGCCGCGCCACCGGCGTGCCGCTGCGCATCAAGCTTGGCCTGGATCCGACCGCACCGGACATCCACCTGGGCCACACGGTGGTGCTGAACAAGATGCGCCAGCTCCAGGACCTGGGGCACAACGTCATCTTCCTGATCGGCGACTTCACCTCCACCATCGGCGACCCCAGCGGCCGCAACAGCACCCGCCCGCCGCTCACGCGCGAACAGATCGAGGCCAACGCCAAGACCTATTACGCGCAGGCCAGCCTGGTGCTGGATCCGGCCCGCACCGAGATCCGCTACAACTCCGAATGGTGCGACCCGCTCGGCGCCCGCGGCATGATCCAGCTCGCGTCGCGTTACACGGTGGCGCGCATGATGGAGCGCGAAGACTTCACCAAGCGCTTCAAGGGCGGTATCCCGATCTCGGTCCATGAATTCCTGTATCCGCTGATGCAGGGTTACGACTCGGTCGCGCTGAAGTCAGATCTGGAGCTGGGGGGCACCGATCAGAAGTTCAACCTGCTGGTCGGGCGCGAACTGCAAAAAGAGTATGGACAGGAGCCGCAGTGCATCCTGACGATGCCGCTGCTGGTCGGGACGGACGGCGTAGAGAAGATGTCCAAGTCCAAGGGCAACTACATCGGTATTTCGGAGTCGCCCGATTCCATGTTCGGCAAGCTGATGTCGATCTCCGACACGCTGATGTGGCGCTACTTCGAACTGCTGTCCTTCCGCTCGCTGGAGGAGATCGCGGCGCTCAAGCAAGAGATCGATGGCGGGCGCAATCCGCGCGATGCCAAGGTGATGCTGGCGCAGGAAATCATCGCGCGCTTTCATTCCGCCAAGGCCGCCGACGATGCGCTGGCCTCGTTCGAGGCGCGTTTCCGCGACGGCGCGATTCCCGACGACATGCCCGAGGTCAATATCGGCGGCGCGCCGGTGGGCATTCTGAAGCTGTTGCGCGAAGCGGGCCTGGTCGCCTCCGGGTCGGAAGCGCAGCGCAACGTCGAGCAGGGCGGGGTGCGCGTCAACGGCGATCGCGTGGAAGACAAATCGTTGCAATTGCCGGCCGGGACTTACGTCGTTCAGGTGGGCAAGCGAAAGTTCGCCCGTGTTAACTTGAACCCGTAATTGCGAAGTTTTGATACGCTCAGGGTACAGACAGGGGCAGAGCGCCTTTGCGGCATTTACAGGAGCACGACATGGAACTTTCGAGTTTGTCATTTTCCGATCACGAGTCGATTCCCGAGCGCTACGCATTCGGCAAGATCGATGCGCAATCGCACGTCGCGCTGGCAGATAACTTCAACCCGCAGTTTTCCTGGGACGACGTCCCCGCGGGCACACAGTCGTTTGCACTGATCTGCCACGATCCGGATGTGCCCTCGCGCCCAGACGACGTCAACCAGGAAGGCCGCGAAGTGCCCGCCGACCTGGCCCGCGTGGATTTCTTCCACTGGGTGCTGGTGGACCTGCCGGCCGACCTGCGCGAGATCGACGAAGGCGCGTTCTCCAACGGCATCACGCCGCGCGGCAAGGGGGGCCCGCTGGCGCCCATGGACGCGCGCCAGGGCATCAACTCCTACTCGTCGTGGTTCGCCAATGACCACGACATGAGCGGCGAGTACTTCGGCTACGACGGTCCGTGCCCGCCCTGGAACGATGCCCTGGTGCATCGCTACATCTTCACCCTGTATGCGTTGGACGTGCCCAGCCTGAACCTGCAGGGCTCGTTCACCGGCGAAGACGCGCTGCGGGCGATCCAGAAGCACGTGCTGGCCAAGGCATCGCTGACCGGGACCTATACGCTGAACCCCCGGCTCGCGCCCAAGCAAATCGGGGCCACGTCGGCCTGACGCTCAGCCAGATGTACGCAGGGCCGCCCAGTGCGGCCCTTTTTCATGGCGGCAAGGCCGCGGTGCGGCCGGCCGCACCCTTGGCCGTGGCGTGAACACCCTTGCATGAAACTTTCTCAAGTCGGCATGAGTGCCGTTTCCGGCCGCGTGGGCAAGCCGTGGTTTTCGCGCCCGTGCGCCGGAATTTGGCGCGGTTCCGGTGGTTTTAAGCGCAAATGATCCCGCGCGACGGGGTAAACTACTCAGCATTCTCCGGGTTTACCCGCCCGACGCCGTTTTCTTATCTGCCGTTTCTTTTCCATTACCGCCTCAGGAAACCCCCGTCATGTTTGACCGCAACCTCACCTTGTCCAAGGCTGACCCGGACGTTTGGGCCGCCATCCAGAAGGAAGACCAGCGCCAAGAGCAGCACATCGAGCTGATCGCTTCGGAGAACTACGCCAGCCCCGCCGTCATGGAAGCGCAGGGCACGCAGCTCACGAACAAGTACGCCGAAGGCTACCCGGGCAAGCGCTACTACGGTGGTTGCGAATACGTGGACGTGGTCGAACAGCTGGCCATCGACCGCCTGAAGCAGATCTTTGGCGCCGAAGCCGCCAACGTGCAGCCCAACTCGGGTTCGCAGGCAAACCAGGGCGTGTACATGGCGGTCCTCAAGCCGGGCGACACCGTGCTGGGCATGAGCCTGGCCGAAGGCGGCCACCTGACGCACGGCGCGTCGGTCAACGCCTCGGGCAAGCTGTACAACTTCATCTCCTATGGCCTGGACGAAAACGAAGTCCTGAACTACGACCAGGTCGAGCAACTGGCCAAGGAACACAAGCCCAAGCTGATCGTGGCTGGCGCGTCGGCCTACGCCCTGCACATCGATTTCGAACGCATGGCCCGCATCGCCCGTGAAAACGGCGCGCTGTTCATGGTCGACATCGCCCACTACGCCGGCCTGGTTGCTGGCGGCGCCTACCCCAACCCGGTCCCGCACGCCGACTTCGTCACCTCGACCACGCACAAGTCGCTGCGCGGCCCGCGCGGCGGCGTCATCATGATGAAGGCCGAGCACGAGAAGATCATCAACTCGGCGATTTTCCCCGGCATCCAGGGCGGTCCGCTGATGCATGTCATCGCCGGCAAGGCCGTGGCCTTCAAGGAAGCGCTGGAACCCGGGTTCAAGGACTACGCGCAGCAAGTCGTCAAGAACGCCAAGGTGCTGGCCGACACGCTGGTCAAGCGTGGCCTGCGTATCGTCTCGGGCCGTACCGAGAGCCACGTCATGCTGGTGGACCTGCGTTCCAAGGGCATCACGGGCAAGGAAGCCGAAGCGGTGCTGGGCCAGGCCCACATCACGGTCAACAAGAACGCCATCCCGAACGATCCGGAAAAGCCCTTCGTGACCAGCGGCATCCGCCTGGGCACGCCGGCCATGACGACCCGCGGCTTCACCGAAGCCGATGCCGAGCTGACGGCCAACCTGATCGCCGACGTGCTGGACAACCCGCGCGACGAAGCCAACATCGCCGCCGTGCGCGCCAAGGTCAATGAACTGACCTCGCGCCTGCCGGTTTACGGCAAGAAGTAAGCGGGCGACCCGGGCGCGGCCACGCCGCGAACGGGAATCGGGCAAAGGGACGGTCTCGCAAGACGCCGTCCCTTGTTCTTTTTGGGCATGCAGTCGGCGTCCTGCCTGCAATCGGCCAGGTGGCCGCGGCAGGGCAGTCGTCCGAATTGACGCTTTGCATCATGCACGTCGTTACAATATGCTCAATTATTGCCACCAGCGCCTTTAGGGATCACACATGCGGTGTCCATTTTGCGGCAATGCCGAAACGCAGGTTGTCGACAGCCGGGTCTCCGAAGAGGGCGACGCCATCCGCCGTCGCCGCCGCTGCCTGTCCTGTGACAAGCGGTTCACCACCTACGAACGGGTGGAGCTTGCCATGCCGTCGATCGTCAAGCGCAATGGCAGCCGCAGCGAATACGATCCCGTCAAGCTGCGCGCAAGCCTGAGCCTTGCGCTGCGCAAACGTCCCGTCAGCACGGAGGACGTGGATGCCGCCGTCGCCCGGATCGAAGAGCAATTGCTGGCCAGCGGCCAGCGTGAGGTGCCGTCCGAACATATCGGCGAGCTCGTCATGAACGAGCTGCGCAAGCTGGATAAGGTGGCCTACGTGCGTTTCGCCTCGGTCTACAAAAGCTTCGAGGACATCGGTGAATTCGTCGAAGCCATCCGCGAGATGCAGGGCCCGCTGCTGCCGGGCAAGTTGCGCAAGGACTAGCCAGGCGCCTCGCGCATCAGGCTGGGCGTCAGCGGCTGGAATTTGCGCCACACGCGGCGCATGTGCTGCGCCGATCCAAATCCCGACTTCTCCGCCACGCGTTCCAGGTCCAGCCGGGTGTCGCGCAGCAGGTCGCGAGCCAGCGCCACGCGGATCTGATACAGGTAATCCATCGGCGTGCACCCCGCGTGCTCGCGAAACAGGCGCGTCAGGTGCCGCGCACTGGTGTGCGCCTGGTCCGCCAGCGACTGGGCCGACCAGGGGGCGGCGGGATCGAGGATGACGGCATCCTGCACCCGGTGCACGCCCGGATGCATATGGCTGCGATGATCCAGCCACGGCGACAGGGCCGAGTCCGAGCCTGCGCGGCGCTGGTAGACAACCATGTCGCGCGCCGCCTCGCTGGCCACGCGCGGGCCGCAATGGCGCGCCACCATGTGCAGCGCCAGATCGATCCCGGCCGTGATGCCCGCGCTGCTGACGAGGTTTCCGTCCTCGACGAAGATGCGGTTGTCCAGCAGGCGCGCGGTGGGATCGAGGGCGGCAAGCTCGTCCAGGCAGGTGTGGTGGGTGGTGCATTCGCGCTGCCGCGTCAGGCCCGCCGCGGCTGCAAACAGCGCGCCCGCGCAGACCGTCATCAAGGTGAAGCCGTCGGCCGGATGCCGGGCGGCCAGCCACGCCACGATGGCGCGCGCGTCCTCATCGTCCAGGCGCGTGTGCTTGCCCACCACGCCCGAGACGATGACCAGCGCGTTTGCCGGCAGCACGGCTGGCAGGGGCTGCAAGCGCGCCAGGTGCAGGCCGGGAATGCCGCTTTCGATGTCGCGGGAGGGGCTGCAGAAATGCTGGGTGAATGTGCCCGGGCACAGCTTGTTGGCCACACGGAAGGCCTCCGCCGGACCGGCGAGGTCCAGGAGGACGATGCCGCGCGGCACCACGAAGTACACCGGAACCATCTGCGCCTCCCGCTTGCGCGTTACACGGCCAGCGCGTCGGCGGCGCGGACGATGCGGGCAAAACGGCCTTGCAGCACCAGCTCGGTCCGGTCGCGGATCTCGGCCGGCGTGTAGGTCCTGCCCGACGGGCTTTGCATCGCGAAGGTCAGCGTGGCGTCAGTCGGAAAGACCACCTTGAAGCCGGCATCGCTGGCATGGCGCGACGTGGTTTCGCAGCATTGTTCGGTGCGGATACCAGCCACGATGATGCCTTCGATGCCGTGCTTGAGCAGCCAGTCGTGCAGCGTGGCGCCGGTTTCATCCTTCGCGTAGAGCGACGAATGGACCGTCTTGTGGAACACCGCAGTCGGAGCAATGCGCAGTTCCTTCAACGTCTTGACGTGTCCGGAGGCGAGCGAAAAGGGGTTCGCGGGATCATCGGACGGGCTGGTGTGAAACACCTGCAGCACTGGAATGTCCTGGGCCTGGGCGCCATCGATCAGGGCCTGAAGCTGCGAAATGAACGCCGGATACTCCGATTCGTCCCAAAACGGACGTTGGCGGAAAGAGTCTTGTACGTCGATAACGATAAGTGCCTGTTTCATTTCCGGGCCTCCTGGCCATCGATTCAAGGGGTGCGGCTGTATTTTTACTCCGAACCGGCTCGGCGGCGAGCGCGATCCGAGACTACGTACGGCCCAAAACGGACATCCGCTTCTTGGCGCGGCGACACGGGGGCAAAGACGGGCGGGACGGCGCCGGCGGACATACAATCGCCGGCATGGACATTTCCCGCGACTCCGACGACCTCTTCTGGATGCGACGCGCGCTGACGCTGGCGCAGACCGTCATGACGACCACCGCGCCCAACCCCCGGGTCGGTTGCGTCATCGTGCGTGACGGCCGCGTGCTGGGCGAGGGCGCGACGCAGCCGCCAGGCGGCCCGCATGCCGAAATCTGCGCGCTGCGCGACGCGCAGTCGCGTGGCGAGTCGGTGGCAGGTTCCACGTTGTTCGTCACGCTGGAGCCCTGCAGCCATTTCGGCCGCACGCCGCCTTGCGTGGATGCGGTGCTGGCCGCTCGGCCGGCGCGCGTGGTGGTCGCGATGGGCGATCCGAATCCGCTGGTGAATGGGCAGGGGCTGGCGCGCCTGCGCGACGCCGGCATCGCGGTGACGACGGGCGTATGCCGCGAAGAGGCGCTGGCTGTGAACGCCGGCTTCATCTCGCGCATGAGCCGCGGCCTGCCGTGGGTGTGGATGAAGATGGCGGCGTCGCTGGACGGCCGCAGCGCGCTGCATAACGGCATGTCGCAATGGATCACCGGCCCCGAGGCGCGCGCCGACGGGCACCGCTGGCGCGCGCGCAGTTGTGTCGTCCTGACGGGCATGGGCACAGTGCTCAAGGACGATCCCCAATTGAACGTGCGCGACGTCCAGACGCCGCGCCAGCCGCGCAAGGCCGTCGTGGACGGCCGTTTCGAGATCCCCGAAGCCGCGCGGTTGTTCGACGGCGCGCAAGTCATCGTGTTCACCGCGCGCGAGGACGCCGCAAAGGCCGCGCGCCTGGCGGACAAGAACGCGCGTGTCGTGTGCTTGCCCGGGACGGAACCGGGCCGCGTCGATCTGCCCGCGATGATGCGCTGGATGGCTGCCGAGCAGTTCAACGAGGTTCACGTCGAGGCCGGCGCGGGACTGAGCGGCGCGCTGGTTTCCGCTGGCTGCGTTGACGAACTGCTGCTGTATCTGGCGCCGGTGCTGCTGGGCGACGCGGCGGGCATGGTGCGCCTGCCAATGCTGGAACATCTGGACGCCGCGAGGCGTTATGAATTCACCGATGCCGTGCGCGTGGGTGCGGATCTATGCGTTCGCGCGCGTGTCGCCGGCACGTGGCGCCAATTGATGGAAAGCGTGGCGCTGCCCGCGCTGTCGTAGAAAAACCGCTGCTAGCACTCCGAGGGTTCGGCTGCCAATCCGCGTAGAGCCGCGCGCTGCCTGCGTCTCGGCGGCGCGGGGCTGCCGATGCGACGTGCCGTATTGCATGACCGGCATCGGCATGCGCGGCGTCAATCGTGTTTCGCGTGATTACGCGCACGCGCAATTCGCACAAAATGAATTGCCACGAGACGGTCACAGGCTTAGCATAAGACGCATGACTTGGCGCTACACGCTCACGGACAACCCGCACAGCCGCCGCGCGCCCTCGTCACCACGGATTCCCGTGCCGCGAATCGGCGCAGTACAACACCGACCGGCACGACACTGAACGAAGACGCAAAGCGCCGTTCAGCACGTTCGCTGCGATCGCATGGCGGACGCTTCGGGTTTATCCCCGGCTCATAAGAATCCATTGGATATCGCTCATTCCGTCATTTCATTGCCGAGCATTTCATGTGCGGCTGCGTCGGGCACGCTATATGCGGCTCTATGCTGAAAACGACTGAGCGAACTTGCTCACCAACGTTGCAATCCCTGACGGAACTTGTATCCGAGGGGTGCAGCCTAAACAGAAAGGGTCCGATCGTGCTTATGGTTGATGTGTGGCGAAAGCAACATAACGACCTGCCGAAAACGCCGACAGCGAAGTTGTTTAGTAATTCGCAGGCGCTGATGCACAATGGGCATGTAGGGACGTATTGAATTTTTCGCGTGTTGTAGGAGGTTTCCGTGCAAAACATCGTCGAAGGCTTCAAGTCGCAGTATGCAAGAGAGCAGGAATCGGAGCTCTCGCTCGAGGAGTATCTGAACCTCGCCAAGCGCGATCCCATGGCCTACGCCAGCCCCGCTGAGCGCATGTTGGCCGCGATCGGCGAACCTGAGATCGTGGATACGCGCAACGACCCACGTCTTTCCCGTTTGTTTTCCAACCGGACCATCCGACGCTATCCGGCGTTCCAGGAGTTCTACGGCATGGAGGACGTGATCGGACAGATCGTTGCGTTCTTCAAGCACGCCGCGCAGGGACTGGAGGAGCGCAAGCAAATCCTCTATCTGCTCGGGCCGGTGGGCGGCGGCAAGTCGTCCATCGCGGAACGGCTCAAGGCGTTGATGGAAAGTTTTCCGATCTACGCCCTGAAGGGATCGCCGGTCAACGAATCGCCGCTCGGGTTGTTTCATCCCGAACGGTTCGGCGACATGCTCGAAAAGGAATACGGCATTCCGAAGCGCTACCTGACCGGCATCATGTCGCCGTGGGCAGTCAAGCGCCTGAAGGAATTCGACGGCGACATCTCGAAGTTCCGCGTCGTGCGCCTGAACCCTTCGGTGCTGCGCCAGATCGCCATCGCCAAGACCGAGCCGGGCGACGAGAACAACCAGGACATTTCGTCGCTGGTGGGCAAGGTGGATATCCGCAAGCTCGATCGCCATTCGCAGGACGACCCCGACGCCTACAGTTACTCGGGCGGGTTGTGCCTGGCGAACCAGGGGCTGCTCGAGTTCGTGGAAATGTTCAAGGCGCCGATCAAGATGCTGCATCCGCTGTTGACGGCCACCCAGGAAGGCAACTTCAAGGGCACGGAAGGCTTCTCGGCCATCCCGTTCAACGGCACGATCCTGGCGCACTCGAACGAATCCGAGTGGCAGACCTTCCGCAACAACAAGCACAACGAGGCGTTCCTTGACCGTATCTACATCGTCAAGGTGCCTTACTGCCTGCAGGTTTCCGAAGAGGTCCGCATCTACGAGAAGCTGCTGCATCACAGCTCGCTGTCCGAAGCGCCGTGCGCGCCCGGAACGCTGGACATGATGGCGCAGTTCTCGGTGCTGACGCGCCTGAAGGAGCCCGAGAATTCCAGCATCTATTCCAAGCTGCGGGTCTACGACGGCGAAAGCCTGAAGGATGTCGATCCCAAGGCCAAGGCGCTGCAGGAGTACAAGGACTACGCGGGCACCGACGAAGGCATGACCGGGGTCTCAACGCGTTTCGCGTACAAGATCCTGTCCAGTGTCTTCAATTACGACCAGACCGAAGTGGCCGCCAATCCGGTGCATCTGATGTACGTGCTGGAGCAACGCATCGGCCGCGAAGACTATCCCGACGAGATCCGCCGGCGCTACCTGGAGTTCATCAAGGGCTTCCTCGCGCCGCGCTACGCGGAGTTCATCGGCAAGGAGATCCAGACCGCCTACCTGGAGTCCTACTCCGAGTACGGCCAGAACATTTTCGACCGCTACGTGACGTTTGCCGACTGCTGGATCCAGGACGAGGAATTCCGCGATCCCGAAACCGGCGAAAGCTTCGACCGCAGCGCGCTGAACGATGAGCTGGAAAAGATCGAGAAGCCGGCGGGCATTGCCAATCCGAAGGATTTCCGCAACGAGATCGTGAACTTCGTGCTGCGGGCGCGCGCCAACAACAGCGGCCGCAATCCGAACTGGACCAGCTATGAAAAGCTGCGCGAAGTGATCGAGAAGAAGATGTTCTCGAACACGGAAGACCTGCTGCCGGTGATTTCGTTCAACGCCAAGGCCTCGGCCGAGGACAAGTCGAAACATCAGAGCTTCGTCGACCGGATGGTGGAGAAGGGCTACACGGAAAAGCAGGTCAGGCTGCTGTGCGAGTGGTATCTCCGTGTGAGGAAGTCTTCCTGAGCGAGGTGAATCATGAATTCACTGATCGATCGCCGTCTTAACGGTCGCAACAAGAGCGCCGTTAACCGGGAGCGCTTTCTTCGGCGTTACAAGGATCAGATCCGCAAGGCGGTGCACGGGATGATCCGTGACCGCTCGATCCAGGATATGGATCAAGGCGGTGAGATCAACCTGCCCGCCCGCGATATCTCCGAGCCGACGTTCCGGCACGGCGCGGGCGGCGATCGCGAGATGGTGCATCCGGGCAATCGCGAATTCGCCAAGGGCGACACCTTTGACCGGCCGCAGGGCGGGCAGGGCGAAGGCGGATCCGAGCCGGGTGAAGGCGAGTCGGTGGACCAGTTCACCTTCAGCCTGTCGCGCGCCGAATTCCTGAACCTCTTTTTCGAGGATCTGGAATTGCCGCACCTGGCGCGCAACCAGCTTGGCGAGGTCAGCCAGAAGAAGTGGCAGCGCGCCGGCTACACCACCACGGGCTCGCCCAGCACGCTCAGCATCAGCCGCACGCTGAAGTCGTCGCTGGCGCGGCGCGTGTCGCTCGGCGTGAAGGCGCGCGCCGACCTTGAAGACGCGGAAAAGGCGTTGGAAGAGGCCAAGGCGGCGGGCGCGCCAGCGGCGCGCGTGCGCGAACTGGAACAGGACGTCGAGGACTGCCGTGAGCGACTGGCTCGCGTGCCGTTCCTGGACGACCTGGACCTGCGCTATCGCAATCGCGTGTCGGTCGCCATCCCCATGGCGCGCGCCGTCATGTTCTGCCTGATGGACGTGTCCGGCTCCATGGACGAGGGCAAGAAAGACCTCGCCAAGCGCTTCTTCACGTTGCTCTACCTCTTCCTGTCGCGCAAGTACGAACACGTCGACCTGGTTTTCATCCGCCATACCGACAACGCCGAGGAAGTCGACGAACATACCTTCTTCTACGACCCGAAGAGCGGCGGCACGATCGTGCTGTCGGCGCTGGAGCTGATGCGCGAGATCCTGGAAAAGCGCTATCCGCCAGCCGCATGGAACGTCTATGCGGCGCAGGCCAGCGACGGCGACTCGTTTGGCGCCGACGCGGGCAAGAGCGCGCGATTCCTGGCCGAGCATCTGCTGCCCTCGACGCGCTACTTCGCCTACATAGAAATTCCCGATTCGCAAGAGGCTCGCAAGAGCAGCCTGTGGGCCGAGTACGAACAGAAACTGGAACCCCATTTCGTCATGCGGCGCATCTGCGACCGCGGCGAGATCTTTCCTGTGTTCCACGACCTGTTCAAGAAGGAGACCGCATGAACGCCAACATGGGTGCTCTCGCGGAGCCGGGGTCGGGCGGTGCCGCCGTGCCGATCTCGCAGGGTTCCGAATGGACGTTCGAACTGATCCAGACCTATGACGACGCGATCTCGCAGATCGCCCGCGAATACGGTCTGGACACCTATCCGAACCAGATCGAGGTCATCACCTCGGAACAGATGCTGGATGCCTACGCATCGGCGGGCTTGCCCATTGGCTATCCCCACTGGTCCTACGGCAAGGAATTCATCCGCAACGAGCAGTTCTATCGCCGCGGCATGCAAGGGCTGGCGTACGAAATCGTCATCAATTCCAACCCCTGCATCTCCTATTTAATGGAAGAGAATTCCATGCCGATGCAGGCGCTCGTGATTGCGCACGCCTGCTACGGGCACAATTCCTTCTTCAAGGGCAACTACCTGTTCCGACAATGGACGGACGCCGATGGCGTGCTGGACTACCTGGTCTTCGCGCGCAAGTACGTGATGGACTGCGAAGACCGCTACGGCATCGACGCCGTGGAGTCGCTGCTGGACTCCTGCCATGCGCTGTCGCACCACGGGGTGGACCGCTACAAGCGGCCCACGCCGGTCTCGTACAAGGAAGAGGCGACCCGCCAGGCCGAGCGCGAAGAACATGCGCGCCTGCAATACAACGACCTGTGGCGCACGCTGCCGCGGATCGAGGC
Organism: Achromobacter sp. JD417; assembly: GCF_041879325.1. NCBI lineage: Bacteria > Pseudomonadati > Pseudomonadota > Betaproteobacteria > Burkholderiales > Alcaligenaceae > Achromobacter > Achromobacter sp. JD417. The sequence goes on from NZ_CP087159.1 coordinate 712,471, forward strand.
GGACAAGGACACCCGCGTTGCGGCCACCGTGTTTCCGCCCGAGCCCGAGGAAAACCTGCTGTACTTCATCGAGAAGTATTCGCCCAAGCTGGCGCCGTGGCAGAAGGAACTGGTGCGCATCGTGCGCAAGGTCGCGCAGTATTTCTATCCGCAGACCCAGACCAAAGTCATGAACGAAGGCTGGGCCACGTTCTGGCACTACACCATCCTGAACCGCCTGCATGACAAGGGGTTGGTGAACGATGGCTTCATGATGGAGTTCCTGCAAAGCCACACTAACGTCGTCAGCCAGCGCGGCTTTGACGAGCGCGGCTATGGCGGCATCAACCCCTATGCGCTGGGCTTTGCGATGATGTCGGACATCCGCCGCATCTGCGAAGCGCCCACGCCCGAGGACCGCCGGTGGTTCCCGGACATTGCGGGCGGGGACTGGCTGAAGACGCTCGACTTCGCCATGCGCAACTTCAAGGACGAATCCTTCATCTCGCAGTACCTGTCCCCGCGGCTGATCCGCGAGTTCCGCTTCTTCGCCATCTCGGACCATCAGGCCAACCCCAAGCTGGAAGTGGCCGCGATCCACGACGACGAGGGCTACCGCGACATTCGCCGCCTGCTTGCCGCGCAGCACAACCGCGACAACCAGGTGCCCGACATCCAGGTCATCCGCTTCAACCGCGACACCGACCGCTCGCTGGTGCTGCGCCACCTGAAAAGCCGCGGCCGGCCGCTGGCGGGCGAAGATGCCGAACAGGTCATGAAGCACCTGGCCCGCCTGTGGGGATTCCGCGTCCGGCTGGAAGAGACCGAACCGGACGGCACGATCAGCTCCTACCGGGAGCAGGACCCGCCGGCGTCGAAGTAAAGCCGCTGGCAGGGGAAGGGACGCGCGTAGTGCGTCCCTTTTTGTTTGGCCGCTTGCTGTGTAGCCGCGCATTCTGCTAGAATCGCGGATTCGCATTTTCAGCAGCGCCTTTTAGCCGCACCAAAAGGCCCCTGAAGATGCAGTAGGACAGGTGGCCGAGCGGTTGAAGGCGCACGCCTGGAAAGCGTGTATACGTCAAAAGCGTATCGGGGGTTCGAATCCCCCTCTGTCCGCCAGGATTCATACCAGCATTGCCCAACAATGCCCGGAAACCCGCACCAGCCTTAGCTGTGCGGGTTTTTTATTGCCCGGGCTTGCCCAGCAAGCACCACTAAAAGCAACCCCATAAATCGGATACTTTCGCGGGTAGCGCGGCATCAACAGGACAAAAATCGAAAAAATGCCCGTTTTGCATCGGCGAGAGATATCACCGCGCTCGCCCAAACTGAGAGACACCGCAATCCGCGCCGCGAAAGAGCGGGACAAGCCCTACCAGATGGCCGATAGCGGCGACCTGCATATTCTCCACGTTCATAGGCGTTTTTCGCCAGCATGGCCGCGATACCGTCGCGGCCATGGTCACCAGCCGCAAAGCGAGGTTTCCGCCTGCTGCGAGTATCAGACCAGACTAAGGAACGCGTGTAATGGAAGCGCGCTCCACGAACGAGCAGCACGCATAAGGGGCGTGAGGAACATTAAGTTTGGGGCCGTAGACTGTGCGTGTTCCCTTTATCAACGGAAGAGAGGACATTCCGTGGTGGGATGAAGGCGGGCATTCCAAGTGTTCACGGCTTGGCAAGTTTGCGGCAGTTGCACTTTACGGCATAGATATGTATCTGGTATCTGCCGTTCCCGACTTGCGCTCGTTGATTTACACCAGCTACAGTGCTGTTAAAGGGTGTGACTTAATGTCACAGCATGAGAGTTGTGAGATGGAGGAACCGTTGTGACTATCGAATATCGCGCGTTCGCTGATCTTGACTTGGCAGACCCCTTTTTCCAATCGTTGAAAGAGGACTACGCCGAATTCCCTATGTGGTTTGAAAGAAAAGCTCGGCAGGGAGAGTCCGCCTACGTTTTTCATTCTGATGAAGGAGTCCTTGACGGTTTTCTTTACTTGAAGGTTGAAGAAGACGCCATTGAGGATGTGCGTCCCCCTTTGGCCCCCGCACTGCGACTAAAAGTGGGAACGTTTAAGATTAACGCTCACGGTACAAAACTGGGTGAGCGATTCTTGAAGAAGATATTCGATCACGCCATTCATAGAAGTGTGGAAGAGATTTACGTGACGGTGTTCGATCATCACGAGGGACTACTGAGGCTGTTCGGCACCTACGGTTTCGAACGCATTGCATCGAAGTTGTCTAGCAACGGAGTGGAAGGTGTGTACCTCCGCCGGATGCGATCCGCATACGAGAATCCACTTAAGAGCTATCCACTCGTAAATCTTGTGGGAACTTCCCCGCATTTGCTGGCCCTCCGTCCTGAATGGCATACCCGATTGCTGCCTGACTCGATGTTGCGTAATGAAGACGCCCGAATTGTGCAGGATGTATCGCACACAAATAGCATCCATAAGGTTTACCTTGGTGCAATGCCTGGCATGGCAACTCTTAGGGCGGGTGATCCTCTTGTCATCTACCGGACGACCGACAACATGGGGCCGGCGGAGTATCGCTCGGTCGCCACGTCCATTTGCGTAATGGAAGAGTACCGGAATATCAATTCCTTCAGATCCCTGGAGGAATTCCTGGCGTACTGCAATCCATACAGCGTGTTCACAGAGGAAGAACTAGTGAACTTTTGGAGACAACGGAGGTATCCCCATGTGCTGCGCTTCTCCTACAATATCGCACTGAACAAGCGCCCGACACGCCAACGGCTCGCCGATGAAGTCGGCTTGAATCGAGCCGCTCGGTGGAGCTTGATACCAATTGACCCAGAACATCTGCTCCACATCGCAAACCTTGGTGAAATTGATGAAAGTCTTGTTGTCCATTAAACCCGAGTACGCGAACAAAATATTGAGTGGTGAGAAGAGGTTCGAGTTTCGCAAGTCGGTCTTCAAAGATCCTACAGTCCGAACTGTGGTCATTTACGCGACAATGCCAGTTGGAAAGGTCGTCGGCGAGTTCGACGTGGAGGCGGTGATAAGTGCATGCCCGGACGTTCTTTGGCGTAAAACTAAGGCCTTCTCGGGCATCACGCGAAAGTTCTTTGATCAGTACTTTTCGGGCCGAGAAATGGCTTATGCAATAAAGGTCAAGAAGGTCAGGAAGTATAGTGTTCCTCTTGACCTGAACTCGATCCTTCCTCATAGTCATCCACCACAATCCTTCTGCTATTTGTATTGATATAGCCGTGGCATGGATTGCCGCAACATTAGAGATCGGGTGGTGTTTTTCTGCCCGAAATCGCGGCTAGGTGGCGCAGTACGTTGTCGCCGGCGCGTGCGATGCTGTTCGGGCTCGCGCTGGCGGCCGCGGTTGCGATCGCGGTGAGGTCGTCGGTCCTGGCCAGGCGCTGCAGTCGCTTTCCCTAACGACGTACGGTCTTAGGGGTACGGCAGAAGGCGCTATGGCGAGTATTTTTATTGCAGAATCCCCTCATTCGAGCGGCTTTTATTAGAATACGCAGATGACCCCTCTGTCCGCCACGAATACCGGCAAGGCCTCACCGGCCAGCCAATAAAAGCCCCGATTTCCCAGAAATCGGGGCTTTTTGCATTTCCGGGAATCGTTACGGTACGCTCCTGCCATGACTTTTGACTCGCCGATTCGATCATCCGCGCCTCGCCTGGATCTCTACAGCCTGCAGGTCTTTGTGGCCGTGGTCGAAGAGGGCAGTATTGCGGCGGCCGCCACGCGTGAGCACATTGCGCCTTCGGCGCTGAGCAAGCGGTTGTCGGAGCTGGAGCGCATCCTGGATGTGGCGCTGATCACGCGGCACGCGCGAGGGGTGGAAGCGACGGGCGCTGGCCATGCGTTGGCGCGGCATGCGCGGGCGCTGCTGCATCAGGCGCGCGGCCTGACGGACGAGATCCGGGACTTTTCGTCGGGCGTGCGCGGGCACGTGCGCATTGCGGCCAACCTGTCGTCGATCACGCAGTTTCTGCCGGAAGATCTGCAGCGCTTTCTGGCTCTGCATCCCGGCGTGCAGATCGATCTTGAGGAAAACGTCAGTTCGGCGGTGACGCGCGCGGTGCAGGAGAACGTGAGCGATATCGGCATCTATACCCAGACCGACGACGACAGCGGGCTGCAGAGTTTTCCGTACCGGCGCGATGTGATGACGCTGGTAGTCAACCGGTCTCATCCGCTTGCTGCGCGCGAGCGCGTGGCGTTTGCCGACACGTTGGAATACGACCATGTCGGCATGCACCGGGGCAGCGCCGCGAACTACCTGTTCACGCGCGAGGCGGCGGCCATCAATCGGACGGTGCGGCTGCGGTTCCAGGTCACCTCGTACGATGCGCTGGTGTCGATGGTGCGCCGGGAGCTGGGCATCGGCATCGTGCCCGTGGAGGCGCTATCCCTCTTCGATTGCGGCGATCTTAGGATTATCCCTTTGACGGACGCGTGGGCGCGGCGCCAGCTCAAATTGTGCGTGCGCAGCAATGAACCCCTGTCCGGCGCAGCCCGGCTGCTGATGGAACACCTGCTGCAAGAGGCCGCCGCCTCCGGCAACTGAGGCAGGTCTTTCCGGATTCGGGCCCGGATGTTGCGCAGCAAAATCCAGACGTCCAACGCACGCGCCGGCGCGCGCAGCCATCGCGAATGGCGATGCCCCGCTGAAGATTCGCGATTTGTGCCGTGGCGGATGACCTCGGAAGATGACTCATCAAGCCCATGGACCGCCCGCCGCGCGGGCGCGAGGAGACAGAAGTGAGCCTTCCAAGCCGAGTGCAGATCGTGGAGGTGGGACTGCGGGACGGACTGCAAAGCGAGCCCGAGTTCGTGCCCACCGACACCAAGGCTGCCATCCTGAATGAATTGATCGCCGCCGGCGTGCGCCACATCGAGGCAACGTCGTTCGTGTCGCCCCGTGCCGTGCCGCAGATGCGCGACGCCGCGGAACTGCTGGCGCTGGCGGACAAGCAGCCTGGCGTGGTGTTGAGCGCGCTGGCGCCGAACCCGCGCGGCGTTGAACGCGCGCTGGCATCGCGTGCCGATGAGGTCGTGGTGTTCCTGTCGGCCAGCGAAAGCCACAACAGAAAGAACCTGAACCGGTCCGTGGAGCAATCGCTGCGCGACATCGAGGACGTGGCGGCGCTGTTAAAGGGTCATCCCATGCGGCGCAAGGGCGCCATCGCGGTGGCCTTCGGTTGTCCATTCGAAGGCGATATCGATATCGCCACGTTAAAGACCATCGTGGCCGAGTTTGCCCGACTGAATTTCGACGCCGTCACGCTGGGCGACACAACGGGCATGGCGACGCCGCGGCTGGTGCGCAAGACAGTCGACGCGCTGCGCGCGGCGTTTCCAGCCATGGACTTTTCCCTGCACTTTCACAACACGCGCGGCCTTGGGCTGGTGAATGTGGTCGAGGGGCTGCACGCGGGCATCACGTCCTTTGAATCGTCGCTGGGCGGCTTGGGCGGCTGCCCGTTCGCGCCGGGGGCGACGGGAAATGTCTGCACCGAAGATACGGTCAATCTGCTGCATGAGATGGACATCGAGACAGGCATTGACCTGGCGGCGCTGATCCAGGCGTCGCGGCATCTTGAACAGGTGATGAAGCGCCCGTTGTCCGGCCAGGTGATGAAGGCCGGGCCGCGTCTTGCCTTGCACGATTACGACGGCGCCGTGGCCGCCGTCGGCTGATTTCCGCAACCCTGGATTCACAAGAACCCATGCCTTTATCCGGATTCCGCATTCTGGACCTGACCCGCATCATCTCGGGCCCGTTCTGCACCTCACTTCTCGCCGACATGGGCGCAGAGGTCATCAAGATCGAGACGCCTGGCGAAGGCGACCCGGTGCGTGCCCAGGGCGTGATACGCGATGGCCTGAGCTGGTACTTCGCCAACTACAACCGCAACAAGAAATCCGTCACGCTCGACTTGTACAGCGAGGAAGGCAAGGCCGTGTTGCGGCGCCTGATCGCCGAATGCGATGTGATCGTCGAGAACTACCGCCCGGGCGTCATGCAGAAGATGGGCCTGGGCGACGAAGCGCTCAAGGCGCTCAAGCCCGACATCATTCATTGCAGCATCAACGGCTTTGGCACGACGGGGCCTTATCGCGACCGGCCGGCCTTCGATTTCATCGCGCAGGCGATGAGCGGGTTCATGAGCCTGAATGGCGCGGAAAGCCAGCCGCCCATGCGCGCGGGCCCGCCCATCAGCGATCTGGTGGCCGGCATGAATGGCGCGCTGGGCATCGTGGCGGCGCTGCTGCGCCGCGAGCGCACCGGCCAGGGCGACAGCGTCAGCGTGAGCCTTTTGGGCAGCATGATCGGCCTCTTGAGCTTTCAGGCGTCGAACTATTTTGCCGACGGCCGGCTGCCGGCGCGCACGGGCAACGATCACGGCATCGCGTCGCCCTATGGGCTGTTCGAGACGGCCGACGGGCAGGTCGCCATCGCGCCCAGCAACGACGTCGTTTATCACAAGCTGCTGGACGCGCTGGAGTTGGCCGAGCTGCGCGCCGACCCGCGCTTTGCGACGAACGCCGATCGCATGCGCAACCGTGGCGCGATCACCGAGGCCATCCAGACGCGCACGCGTCAGCACACCAGCGCCCACTGGATCGAACGGCTGAACCGGTTCGGCGTGCCATGCGGTCAGGTGCTCAACCTGCAGGAAGTGTTCGAGGACCCCCAAGTGCAGGACCAGCGCATGGCCATCGACGTGCCGCATGGCGACCATGGCGACGTCCGGATGCTGGGTTTCCCGATCAAGTTTGCGCAGGCTGAAGCCCGTCCCGTGCAACCGGCGCCCGCGCTGGGCGCCGATACCCGCGATGTGCTGCTGCAGTTCGGTTTTGCGCAGGACGACATTATTGGATTGCAGGAACGCGGCGTCATCTGAACGCGCCGCGGCAGGACCACCAAGGCGACACCGCCTGCCTATAAAGCAATAACGACGGAGACACATCACATGCTACGCAACCTTCTGCTTTCAGCTTGCGTGCTGGGCGTCGCGGCAGGCGCCCACGCCCAGGAGTCCTACCCGAATCAGCCCATCCGCATCATCGTGCCGTTCACGCCGGGCGGGGGCACGGACTTCCTGTCCCGCACGGTGGCCGCCAAGCTGGGCGAGACTACCAAATGGAACGTGGTGGCCGAGAACCGGCCGGGCGCTGGCGGCACCATCGGCATCGGCGCGGCCGCGCGCGCCAAGCCGGACGGCTACGAGATCGTCATGGGGCAGGTCGACAACCTGGCGGTTGCGCCTTCCATCTACAGCAAGCTTTCATACGACCCGGTCAAGGACTTTGCGCCGATCGGCATCGTGGGCGAAGCGCCGCTGGTCATCGTGGCCGGAAAATCCAGCCCCTACCAGACCTTGCAGGCGCTGATCGAAGCGGCCCGCAAGGCGCCCGGCGCAGTCAACTACGGGTCGCCCGGCGCCGGCACCATCACGCACCTGGCTGCCGAACTGCTTCAGCAGCGGGCGGACATCAAGCTCGTGCATGTGCCGTACAAGGGGTCGGGGCCAGCCATGGCCGACCTGCTGGGCGGACAGGTGCCGGTGATCTTCACGTCGATCCCGTCGGCAGCGCCGCAGCTCAAGGCCGGCAGCGCCGTCGCGCTGGCCGTGACCTCGCCGCAGCGCAGCCCGGTTCTGCCCGACGTGCCGACGGTGGCGGAGCTGGGTTATCCGAACTTCGACGTGCGAGTCTGGTATGGCTTGCTGGCGCCGGCCAAGACGCCCAAGCCCATCATCCAGACGCTGAACACGGAACTGAACAAGGTGCTGGCGTTGCCGGCGATGCAGGAAGCCTTGGCCGCTCAGGGCGCGCAGGCCATGCCCACGACGCCGGAGCAGTTCGCCGCGACCATCAAGCAGGACTACCAGAAGTGGAAGCCTGTGATCGAAGGCGCGAAGGTGAAGCTGGATTAAGCACGATCGGCGACACGTCCAGCACATACATCTGGCGTTCGCCTTCGTGCACGGAGTCGATGCAGACCTGCGTGCCGTCGCGGCTCCAGCGCGGATGCAGGTCGCAGCGGTTTTCCTTGGACAGGTTCGGGTCGGCATAGAAGCTTCCCAGCGCATGCCGGCCGCCCGTTTCCATGTCGTACAGGAACAGGATGCGCTCGTGCGTGGCGCTGTCCGGATAGGTGTCGCTGAGCAGCCAGCGTGTGTCGACCGGTGAAAACGTCATGTGGCCGTTCTCGGTCAACACGCCGTCGCCCACGACCTGCACGTGGCCGTCCGGGGCGTCTTCATACAGGTGGTAGTGGATGCTGCCGGCATGCGGGCCCCAGACGATGATCGAGGTGTCGTCGCGCCACAGCGGGTGCGAGATCTGGTACTCGGACTTCTCGTAGTCGAAGGTGCCCACCGCGTTCGGGTCGAAGTCGTCGGCCAGTTGCGGCAGCGGGTGGTCGGAGCATTCCAGGAGGCGCATGTCGCTGCCGTCCGCGTTCATGGTGATGAGGCGATGCAGGAAGCACGTTTCATCCGCGACGCGTTCGGTCCAGCGGTGCAGGAACAGGATGCGCGTGGACGAGGGATTGACCTCGATGTGGCTGACCCAGTGGATGGCCCGGTCCATCGACTCGCGCGGATGGAAGTTGCGCAGGTCGGCATAGCTGACCAGCAGGCGGTGAGCGCCGGTCTCCAGGTCCATCGCACGAATGCCGTCATCGGCAGGCGCGAGGGCGACGGGGCCGGGGGCATATTCGCTGTAGCCGATCGTCTGGTGGGTGATGTAGAGCCGGCGGTAGTCCACGCACAGCGCATAGCGGCTGTTGGGCGCGGCCACGTAGATCGGCAGGGGCAGCACGCGGGTCTGGCCGGTGGCGATGTCGTGGATGGCGCTACGAAAGCCGGGATAGACGCCGCTGTCGTCGGCACTGCGGCAGTTGTAGATCAGCTGCGGGCTGGGGGCGCCGTCCAGCCATTGCAGCTGGCAGCCCATCTGCCAGTTCCATGCGGCGGTCTCGCCCACCGCGTGATAGCGGTCGCCGTCTTGCAGGTCGAAGTAACCGACTTCTGCGCGCAATTCGGGCGTCAGGACGGCATCGGCGAAGGCGGTGCGGTTGGCAAGCAGATAGCGCCCGTCGCGGTGCCAGACGGTCTTGTTGTAGTAACCGAAGAAATGGTGGTGCGGCGCGTCGTTCAGACGGCGGCAGGCGATGGGCGTGGCAAACATGCGATTCATGGGTTCAACCCGCGGTGATGTGTTCGGTTTCGATGACCTTGTTCCAGCGGGCGCGCTCGCGTTCGACGAAGTCGCGAGCCGCTGCGGGCGAGTTGCCGACGGGGGTCATGCCCAGGCGTTCCAGGCCGCTGCGAAACGCGGGATCGGCATAGATCCGCTTCAGGTCGGCGCTGATCTTCTCGATCAGCGCATCGGGCACGTCCTTGCTGGCGGCCAGCGTGGTCCATGACGTGACGGTCAGGCCCGGCAGGCCGGCTTCGGCGGCGGTCGGCACGTCGGGCAGAGCGGGCGAGCGGCTAGCGCCCGTGATCGCAAGCGCCTTGAGCTTGTTGGCCTGGATGTAGCCGATGGTGGTGGGCACGTTCTCGAATAACAACTGGATCTGGCCGCCCAGCAGGTCGTTGGTGGCCGCCGAACTGCCGCGATACGGGATGTGCACGATGGGGGCCTGCGCGGACATCTTGTAGAGCTCGCCGACCATGTGCACGGACGATCCGACACCTGCCGATCCGAAATGCAGGGTGTCGGGCTGTGCCTTGGCCAGCGCGGTGAGCTCGGCCAGGCTGTTGGCCTGCAACGCCGGATTGGCGACCACGACGTGGGGCATCTCCGCCACGATGGTGATCAGCTTCAGGTCCTTGGCAGGCTGGTAGTTCAGCGCCTTGTACACGCCATAGGTCGCGTGCAGGCCAATGGAGCCGAGCAGCAGCGTATAGCCGTCCGGCCCGGAATCCGCCACGAACTTGCCGCCGATGTGGCCGCCGGCGCCTGGACGGTTCTCCACGACCACCGATTGCCCATACAGCTTGCCCAGGTGTTCGGCCAGCAGGCGGCCCTGGATATCGGAACTGCCGCCCGCCGTGAAGGGCACGATGATGCGCACGGGGCGGTCGGGATAGTTGGCCTGGGCCTGCGCGGTGAGCGGCAAGGCGGCACTTGCGAGCGTCAGGCACAGGGCCTGCAGAAGGCGGCGGCGATTCATGGTCATTTCCCCAAATAGTGGATGCGTGGCGGGCACATCTGACGGCGCCCTGGAAAAGCCAGTGTAGGAGCCGCCTGGTATTTGAAAAAATTCTTTTTTGCACATAGGCTATGCAGAATTGCCATACTCTGTGACGCCATGAGCCGACCGCTGAATTTCCGTCAGATCGAAGCCTTCCATGCGGTGATGCTGGCGGGCACCACCACCGGCGCGGCCCAGATGCTGCGCACCACCCAACCTTCCGTCAGCCGGCTGCTGGCGCAGACCCAGCAGGCCACCGGGCTGCGCCTGTTCGACATGGAGCGCGGGCGGCTGCGGCCCACGCGCGAGGCGAAGGATCTCTTCGATACGGTGCAGCGTCATTTCGTGGGTTTGGAACGAATCGAGGATCGGGTCGCGGCCATGCGCCGCAGCGGCAGCGGCGTGCTGCGGCTGGCGTGCACGCCAGCGCTGGGCCTGGGCATGTTGCCCGGCGCGGTGGAGGAATTCGCGCAGCGCTATCCGGATGTCCACATCAACATGCAGACCGTCGGCAGCCAATACTTGCGCGAAGGGCTGCTGCATGGAACCTACGACGTGGTCGTGACCACCGCGCCGCTGGAGGGGACGCAACTCGATTTGCGCACCCTGCACGAAAGCGCCGCCGTGTGTGTGATGCGGCCGGATCACCCGCTGGCCGCGCAGGCGAGCGTCGGCATCATGGATCTGCATGCGCGGCGGCTGCTGGTGCTCAATGCGGACGACGACGTGTACCTGCAGCTTCGCGGTGCGATGCAGGAACACCGGGTTCAGCCTGCGTCCGAAATCGAAACCACCTATTCATCGACGATCTGCGCGCTGGCCGCGGCGGGCAGCGGACTGGGCATCGTCAATCCGTACATTGCCGGCGTGTTTGCCGGCCAGTTGGCCATCCGGCCGTTCACGCCGCGCCTGCCGGTGCGCGTCAGCATGGCCTACCCGACGCAGACGGCGCCCTCGCTGGTGACGGAAGCGTTCGTGGAGATTCTGGCGGGCCGGTGCAGGGATTTGCCCCAACCGTAATCAAAACCGCCGGCTGGATGCCGGCGGTGGTCGGGTGACGGCTGCGCGTCAGGGCTTGGGCGTGTCGTACGACGTATCCAGCACGTCGTCTTCCGGCGTGATGACGCCGGGCTCGCCGGGTTCTGCAATGGCGCGTCCGCGCCGCGGCATACCGGCCACGACCTTGCTTTCATCGGGCATGGGCAGGGTTTCGGTGCCCTTGCGCGGGTCGGTGTGAGGCTTTTGTTCGTCAGCGGCCTTGGACGCGGCGTTCGGATCGGGAGAGGTTTTCAACATGGCGATTGCTCCGACTGCGCGCATGCCAGGATGGCGATGCGCCTGGACATGGACCTATCTTAGAACCGCCGCCGCGGGCAGGCTGCGTTCTGGATGTCACGATTGCAAGGGGCTGTTGCAGGACAACGGCCCCCAAAGTTGCCACACTGCATCCTTATAATCCTCACCTTCCCGCCGCCTTGCGCGCGCCGACACCCACACTTTCTTTTCCTCGCCTGCCTTGACCGAATCCGTCGAACGCTCCGTTCATGCTGAACTCGTTGCCGTGCTGGTGGCCGTCACCAACGGCGAGCCGCGCGTGCTGACCACGGACGATGCGCGCGCGTTGCCGGCGGGACCGTTCGAGCTGTCGCATCGTTCGCTGCAGGCCGGTTTGCGAGACTGGGTGGAAGCGCAGACGCACCATCCGCTGGGCTATGTCGAGCAGCTTTATACGTTCGCGGACGGCGACCGCTCCGATGAGTCGGGCGGGCGCGTCATCTCGGTCAGCTATCTGGGCCTGACGCGCGAGGCGGGCGAAACGGGCGTTGCGCAGGTCGGATGGCAGGACTGGTATCGCTATTTTCCGTGGGAGGACCGGCGCGCCGGCACTCCCGCGCTGGTGGATGAGGTGATCGTGCCGCGCCTGTCGGCCTGGTGCGAAGACAGTGCGGACGCCTCGGTCCGCGCGCGCCGCCATCAACGCGCAGCCATTACGTTCGGCCTGGACGGCGCCGCGTGGAACGAAGACATGGTGCTGCAACGCTACGAACTGCTGTTCGAAGCCGGGCTGGTGCCCGAGGCGGCGCGGCGCACCGGGGGCCAGGCCGCAGCGCCGGGGCAGCCGATGCGTCACGACCACCGGCGCATCCTGGCCACTGGCATCGCGCGCTTGCGCGCCAAGATCAAGTACCGTCCGGTGGTGTTCGAACTGATGCCGGACGAATTCACGCTGTTGCAGTTGCAGATGGCGGTCGAGGCGCTGGCGGGGCGGGGTCTGCACAAGCAGAACTTTCGCCGCTTCATCGAGCAGCAGGACTTGGTGGAAGAGACCGGCGCGATGGCGACCGGGACGGCCGGACGGCCCGCCAAGCTTTTCCGGTTCCGCCGGGATGTCCTGCTGGAGCGGGCCATTGCAGGCAGCAAGCTGCCCGTCTCGCGTGTCGTTTGACGCTTGACAAGGCTTATACTCATATTTAGCATAAGTGTTGCGCAAATCTCGCGCGCCTTTTTTTACGCTACAAATACTCAAAATGAGCATTAAAGCCGCAGTGCCCGCCGCCGCTGATCGCCTGCCCGTTCCGCCCTTGCCGGACGTCATGCTGGAGCCGCTTGTGCGCGCGGCGCTGCTGGAAGACCTGGGCCGCGCTGGCGACCTGACCACCGACGCCATCGTGCCGGCCGACGCCACCGCCCAAACGCGGCTGGTGGCGCGGCAGGAGGGCGTGCTGGCGGGGCTGGATCTGGCCCGACTGGCGTTCCGGCTGATGGATCCCAGTCTTGCGTTCACGGTGTCTCACCGCGACGGCACTGATCTGGCGCCGGGGATGGAGATCGCACGCATTCAGGGCAATGCCCGCGCGATGCTCAGCGCGGAGCGGGTCGCGCTAAATTTCCTGTGCCACCTGAGCGGCGTTGCGACCGCCACGGCGTCGATTGCGCGCGCGATTGCGGGTTACGGCGCGCGCGTCACGTGCACGCGCAAGACCATGCCGGGACTGCGGGCGGTGCAGAAGTACGCCGTGCGCGTGGGGGGCGGCAGCAATCACCGTCACGGGCTGGACGATGCGGTGCTGATCAAGGACAACCACATCGCGCTGGCCGGCAGCGTGGCGACGGCCGTCGAGCGCGCACGCGCCGGCGTCGGCCACATGGTCAAGATCGAACTGGAGGTCGACACGCTGGAGCAGCTTGAGGTCGCGCTGGCGCTGGGCGTGGACGTGGTGCTGCTGGACAACATGAGCCTGGACGACCTGCGCCGCGCCGTCGCCATGGCGCGGGGCCGCGCCATCACCGAGGCCTCGGGCCGCATCACGCCCGACACCGCGGCGGCCGTGGCCGCCACCGGCGTGGACCAGATCGCCGTGGGCTGGCTGACGCACAGCGCCAAGGTGCTCGACATCGGTCTGGACGCCTGAACTTTTATCGGCCCGCAAAATGAAACGCCTGCTGCTTTCGTCGCTCTCGCTGCTGACCCTGACCCTGACTGCCTGCGGCAATCCGCCGTCGGGCGAAGCGCCGGCAGACGCATCGTATCCATCGCATCCGATCACGATCGTCGTGACGTTTCCGCCGGGCGGCGGCACCGACCTGCTTGCGCGCCGCCTCGGCGCCAGCCTGCAGGAGTCGCTGGGGCAGCCGGTCGTGGTGGAAAACCGGCCGGGCGCAAGCGGCAATATTGGCGCGCGCATCGTCGCCGAAGCGCCGCCCGACGGCTACACGCTGCTGATGGTGAATAGTTCGTTTGCGATCAACCCCGGTGTCTACCGCAACCTGGGCTTCTCGCCGAAGCGGGATTTTGCGGCGGTCATCAACGTGGCCTTCGTGCCGTCGGTGTTCGTCGTGCCGGCCGCCTCGCCCCTGCGCAACCTGGACGACGTGATCGCTGCCGCCGTGCCGGACAAGCCGCTGCCCTTTGCCACATGCGGCAACGGCACGCCGCAACATCTGGCGGGCGAGCTGCTCTCTCGCAAGACGGGCGCGGTGATGCAGCAGGTGCCGTACAAGGGCTGCGGCCCGGCGCTCACGGACGTGACGGCGGGTCAGGTGGGCCTGGGGGTGGTGACGGCATCCAGCGCCGCGCCGCTCATTGCGGCCGGCAAGCTGCGCGCGCTGGCCGTGACGTCGCCGGCGCGTTCGCCGTTGATGCCCACGGTGCCGACCGTGGCCGAGCAGGGCGTGTCCGGCTACGCGCTGGATCAGTGGCATGGCCTCTTGACCCCGACGGCCACGCCGCCCGCAGTGGTCGACAAGCTGAATGCCGCGGTGGCGAAGATCGTGCGGCGGCCGGACGTGCAGGCCGCGCTGCGCGAGCAGGGTTTCACGCCTGCCAGCAGCACGCCGGAAGAATTCCAGCGAATGATCGGCGCGGATATCGACCGCTACACGGCGCTGACCGAGGCGATCGGGCTACGGGCGGATTGAGCTGCAACGACGGCCGCGTTGCTCAGGCGGCCGCCTTGGCGTGCTGCTCCAACTGTTCCTTCAGGCCCGGTTCCAGCTTGAGCTGGCGCGCCAGTTCGTCCAGGTAGGCACGCTCCATGAAGCTTTCTTCGTCCACGACGAGCAGGCTGGCCAGATACATCTCGGCCGCCATTTCGGGCGTCTTGGCCGACTGGGCGATCACGCTGGGATCCAGGGGGCGCGACAGTTCGGCCTCCAGCCAGCGGCGGTCCTGGGCGTCGGACGACAGCTTGGCCAGTTCCGTTTCCAGCAGGGATTTTTCCTCGGGGCCGATGTGGCCGTCGGCCTTGGCCGCGCCGATCATGGCGGTGAGGACCGCATTGCTGTGCTGTTCGGCTTCCGGGGCGGGCAGGCGGTCCAGCGTCTGGGGCGGCGCGGTGGGGGCGCCGGCCTGCTTGCGCTGCCAGTCGCCGTAGGCGCGATAGGCCAGCGCGCCCAGCGCGGCCATGCCGCCGTACATGGCGACCTTGCCGCCGATCTTGCGGGCCTTCTTGCTGCCCATCAAGAGGCCGAGGGCGCCTGCCCCCAGGGCGCCGCCGCCAAGGCCCGAAAGCAGGGACGAGCCCTTGCCGCCGGTGGCGTTCTGCACGCGGTTCGTGGTGTCGGAAAGCAGCCCTTGTCCGGACTGCAACAGTTGATCGAGTAATTGCCGGGCGCTCATGCGGCCTCCTGTGAATCTGACGGTCAGGGATATCGGACCATGGCCGCGGCAGGAAGTTCAGCTTTCCGTCAGGCGGCTCATCCGGCCCCGCAAGGGTTCAGCAAGTGCTAAAACCGTCTTGAAGCCGGCCATTCGGCAGTCCCCGGCAATCCCAACCAGGAGAATCGACCCATGAGCATCCGCGTGCGCCAGAATGCGCCCCAGTCCCTGCAGTTCACCGCGACGGCCGAAGGCCACGACCTGCCGCTGGACATGCCCAAGCCGCAGGGGGAGGGACCGGATCCGCATGATTACTTCGATACGGCGCTGGGCGGCTGCAAGGCGATGACCCTGATGGTCTACGCGCAGCGCAAGGGGCTGCCGCTGGAATCGGTGGGGGTGGAAGTGGTGCGCGATGCCAGCGAGGAACGGCGCGGCATCTATCGGCTGACCGCCAAGCTGACGCTGCACGGCGAGCTGTCCGATGCGCAGATCGACGAATTGCTGGCGGTGGCCGAGAAGTGCCCGATCCACAAGCTGATGACGGCGGTGGACGTGCAGGTGTCCACGCTGATCGTGCGGCCGGACTGAGAAACGCCGGAGCAGGCGGCGTGACCGCCTGCGCAAGGCGGGGCGCCGCGCCCCGCACAGGGAAGTCTTACTCTTCCATGCCCGGGACGATGGTCGAGAAACCGCCGTCCACGTGGGTGATCTCGCCGGTCACGCCGGCAGCCAGGTCCGACAGCATGAAGGCCGCGACATTGCCGACGTCTTCGATGGTGATATTGCGGCGCAGCGGAGCCTGGTTTTCGACGAACTTCAGGATGGCCGAGAAGTCCTTGATGCCGCTGGCGGCCAGGGTCTTGATCGGGCCGGCGGAGATGCCGTTGGCGCGGATGCCGCGCGGGCCTAGCGCCGAGGCCAGGTACCGCACGCTGGCTTCGAGCGACGCTTTGGCCAGGCCCATCGTGTTGTAGTTCGGGACCACGCGCTCGGCGCCCAGGTAGGTCAGCGTCAGCACCGAGCCGTTGCGGCCTTCCATCAGGGGCAGGGCGGCCTTGGCCATGGCGGCGAAGCTGTAGGCCGAGATGTCGTGGGCGATGCGAAAGCCTTCGCGCGACAGCCCATCCAGGAAATTGCCGGCGATGGCTTCGCGCGGCGCAAAGCCGATCGAATGGACCAGGCCGTCCAGGCCGTCCCAGTGCTGGGCCAGTTCAGCAAAGGCGCCGTCGATCTGGCTGTCTTCGGCCACGTCGCAGGGCAGCACGATGTTGCTGTTGAATTCGGCGGCAAACTCGCTCACGCGGTCCTTGAAGCGGTCGCCGACGTAAGTGAACGCCAGTTCGGCGCCTTGCTGATGACAGGCGCGCGCGATGCCGTAGGCGATGGAACGATTAGAAAGCACCCCGGTGACCAGGATGCGTTTGCCGGCAAGAAAGCCCATAGATGTGTCCTTTGATTTTTTCCCTTCTGGAGACCGCCTATTTTAGGGAATTTGGCGGACCAGCGGGCGAGCGGCGCGGCCCCCGTGCCGGGGCGCCGCGCCGTGCGTGGCGGCTGTCAGCCGCGCGCGTTCGTGCCGGGCACGCGCAGCTGCGTGCCGATCTTCAGGGCGCTGCCCTTGATGTTGTTGAGCGCGCGCAGCGCGTCGACGGTGGTTCCGTACTGTTTGGCCAGCGAGAACAGGGTGTCGCCCTGGCGAACCTTGTGGCTGCGCACGTTCGGGCGGGCGCTGGAGACGCGCACGGCGGGCGCCTGCGCGGCGCGGCCACGCGGCGCGGCGGCCTTGTTGTCTTGCGGAGCCGAGTCCAGCGCGCCCACCGGGGGCGCCAGAGACGCGATCTGCACGCCGCCCGTGCCGGGGTCGCCCGGCACCAGCAGCGCCTGGCCGTTAGCGGCCTTCTGGCGGCGGCTGATGTCGTTGGTTTCGCGCAGGGTGGCTTCGGACACGCCAAACCGCTTGGCGATGGACGCGTAGGATTCGCCGCGGCGCGAGTGGTAGACCTTCCAGGCGGACAGGTCGCCCTTGTAATTGGTGAGGTTCGCGTTGAAGATCTCGACGCGGTCGGCCGGCAGCAGCAGGGTGGGGCCGTGGTCGCCGCGGATGACCGGGCGGTTGAACGAGGGGTTCAGGGCCTTGAACTCGTCCAGCGGCATTTCAGCCAGCTTGGCGGCGATTTCCAGGTCGATGTCGCTGTTCTTTTGCACCGTCACGAAGTACGGCGTGTTACCGACGGGCGGCAGCGCCACCGCATAGCGCTGCGGATCGGCAATGATGTTCTTGATGGCCTGCAGCTTGGGCACATAGTTGCGGGTCTCGTCCGGCATGTTCAGCGACAGGTAGTCGGTGTTCTGGCCGGCGGCCTCGTTCTTGGCCATGGCGCGCTGCACCGAGCCTTCGCCCCAGTTGTACGAGGCCAGGGCGAGGTACCAGTCGCCCTGCATTTCAAACAGCTTTTCCAGGTAGTCCAGCGCCGCGTTGGTCGAGGCGATGGGATCGCGGCGCTCGTCGCGCCACCAGTCCTGCTTCAGGTTGAAGTGCTGGCCCGTGGCCGGCACGAACTGCCACAGGCCCGAGGCCTGCGCGCGCGACAGCGCGGTCGGGTTGTACGCGCTTTCCACGAAGGGCAGCAGCGCCAGCTCGGTCGGCAGGCCGCGGCGGTTGATCTCGTCAACGATGAAGTACAGGTATTTGCCGGCGCGCTCGGCCATGCGCTGCACCGCCTCGGGGTGGGACGCGTAGTAGTCGGTCCACTGCTTGGAGAGGTCGGTGTTCAGGTTGGGGATGGCGAAACCGCGGCGGATGCGGTCCCACGCGTCAGCCGGCGGGTTGGTCAGGTCGATCGTGCGGGAGGTGTCCCGGGCGATGTATCGGCCTTGGGAATTGGTGGTGAGGTTCTTGCTATCGGGGGCTTTGGTTCCTGCGCAACCGGCGAGGACTGCCAGCATGAGCGGCAGAAGGAGTCGGGATAGATTCATCAGGTGGTCACTTGAAATCGTTCTTCCATTCACGAAGGGAGGCAAAGACCTCTACCGGCGTAGTCTGGCTGCGTCCGGCCCAACTTGCTGCGGCCTGGACGACGTCGGGCTGCTGTGTGCGCAAGAACGGATTGGTCGCGCGTTCCTGACCGATGGTCGAAGGAAGCGTGGGGTGTCCTTCCGCGCGTAATTGCTGGGCCCGCAGATGCCACGTTTGCAGGTCGCGGTTGGCCGGTTCGACGGCCAATGCCCAGCGAAGGTTCGCTAGAGTGTACTCGTGTGCGCAAAAAACTTTTGTATCTGGCGGTAAAGCGGAAAATTTTTCCAAGGAATCAAACATTTGCGCGGGCGTGCCCTCGAAAAGCCGGCCACAGCCCCCCGCAAAAAGCGTGTCGCCACAGAAGAGCGCGTGGTCGACGCCGGCCGCGCGGCCCGCGTACGCGATGTGGCCCGCCGTATGGCCCGGAACGTCCAGCACCGACAGGTCCAGATCCAGTTCCGGCAGCGTCACGCGGTCGCCTTCGGCCAGCCGGACATCGCAGCGCGGCAGCTTTTCGCGTGCCGGGCCATATACGGTGATGCCCTCGATGCGGGACAATTCCAGCACGCCTCCCACATGGTCGCCGTGGTGGTGCGTGAGTAGAATGGCGCGCAGCTTCAAGCCTTGCTGATCCAGAAACCGCAAGACGGGCCCGGCTTCGCCGGGGTCCACGACCGCCACCTGGCCGTCGCGGACGATCGCCCAGATGTAGTTGTCGGAAAAGGCTGGCAAAGGCAAGACCGCGGCGTTGCGATCGCGGCCGCCTGCGGGGGCGGTCAAGGCTTGCATGGAACTCGAAGGAAAAAACGTGGCAGAAGAAACTCCGCCGATTGTAGAACTGGCCGAATGGTTCCAGACGCCGCCGGGCCAGTACGTGCTGGCCTGGGAGCGCGCCCAGTTCGACGCGGCCGTCGCGGATGTCTTCGGATATTACGCCTGGCAGGTCGGCCTTGCCGACCTGAACCTGTTGGGGGCCAACCGGATGCCGTTCAAGGGCTACGTGGGCACCGAGACCCCGGCGCCGGAAAGCCTGCCGGGCTGGCAGTCGCGCGTGGTCGTCGCGCAGCCGGAGGCCCTGCCGTTCGAATCCCAGAGCGTGGACCTCCTGATCCTGCCGCACACCTTTGAACTCACGCCCGAACCCCACAACGTGCTGCGCGAGGTCGAGCGCGTTCTCGTTCCCGAGGGCCGCGTCGTCATTTCGGGGTTCAACCCCTGGAGCATGTGGGGTGCCCGCACCCGCATGCCGGGCATGGAGCCCTGGCTGCCGCAGCCGCCGTCGTCGCAGGTATCGCTGGCGCGGCTCAAGGACTGGTTCAAGCTGCTGTCGCTGGAGGTCGATGAAAGCCAGTTCGGTTGCTACGCGCCGGCCTGCCGCAGCGAAAAATGGCTTGAGCGCTGGAGCTTCCTGGAGTCGGCCGGCGCCCGCTGGTGGAGCCTGGGCGGCGCGGTGTACATGGTCTCGGCGGTCAAGCGCGTGACCGGCATGCGTATCATCGGGCCTGCCTGGAAGACCAAACCCAAGCGCGCCCGCGCGGCCTCGGTGGTGGTCAACCGACAGGCGGACGATGGCTTCGACCCCTCCTGAGCCGCCGGGCCCGCCTCACATTGCAAGCACAAGGACACGCACGCAGCACCATGCAGGACAACAAAACGAACGACCAGAAAGTGGAAATGTGGACCGACGGCGCCTGCAAGGGCAATCCGGGGCCCGGCGGCTGGGGCGTGCTGATGCGCGCCGGCACGCACGAAAAGACGCTGCACGGCGGCGAGCTCCAGACCACAAACAACCGGATGGAACTGCTGGCGGTCATCGAAGGCCTGCGCGCGCTCAAGCGCCCCTGCGTCGTCACGATCCACACCGACTCGCAATATGTCATGAAGGGCATGACCGAGTGGCTGGCCAACTGGAAACGGCGCGGCTGGATCACCGCCGAGAAAAAGCCCGTCAAGAACGCCGAACTCTGGCAGGCGCTGGATGAACAGGTGCAGCGCCACACGGTGTCCTGGCGCTGGGTTCGCGGGCACGCGGGCGACCCCGGCAACGAGCGCGCCGACCAGCTGGCCAACATGGGCGTGGACGTCGCGCGCCGCGCGTGAAAGCGCCTGGCCTGGCCCGCGGGCGGCGTCGGGCGGGCACCATCATAACGGGCACTCAACAAATCGGCCCTAAGGTGGCCCAGCGTCCCGCGCGGCATCCGGATATACCCTCGAATTCGCCGTCCAGGGCAGATTAGTTCTTTCATCGCGCTTCAGGATTGTTCCAGTATGTAAATCCGGGTGCTAAAGTGCCAACCCTTCCTCCAGTTCCTGCGGCGACGTCCGAGTGGGGCATGCCCGGTCCGCGCCGCAACACCGCCACTTTCGCGCATGAAAAAAGCTGTACTGCTGGCCGCCGTCGCGGCAGGGTTGGCCGCGGGGGCCGCGCTCGGCGTATTTGTGCCGCGCTGGCTGGCGCCGGCCGCAACCCCTGCCCAGGCTTCCGCCAAACCTCAATCCGCTTCCGCCGCGCCGGCCCGTGTCGCCGTGGCCGCCGTCCAGGAAGTGCCTTTTGCGCGCGGTCTGTCGGCCGTGGGCAGCCTGCGCTCCGATGAGTCCGTCGTCCTGCGCCCCGAAGTGGCCGGACGCATCCAAGCCATTGATTTCAAGGAAGGCCAGCCCGTCAAGCAGGGCCAGCTTCTCATCCGCCTGGACGACTCCGTGCCGCGCGCTGAATTGGCGCAGGCGCGCGCCAACCTGACGCTCGCGCAAAGCCATTACCGCCGCGCTGTCGAACTGCAGGGCAAGGGCTTCGTCAGCCAGCAGGCGCGCGACGAGTCGGCCAGCACGCTGAAGGTGCAGGAAGCCGCCGTGGCGCTGGCGCAGGCCCGCCTGGACAAGATGACCATTACCGCGCCCTTTGCCGGCATCGTCGGACTGCGCAGCGTGTCCGTGGGCGATTACGTCAACCAGGGACAGGACCTGGCGCCCCTTGAGGCCATCGATCCGCTCAAGGTGGATTTCCGCGTGCCCGAGATGTACCTGAGCAAGGTGCGCGTCGGACAGCAACTGACGATGCGACTGGATGCGCTGCCCGGCCAGGAGCGCCGCGGACTGGTCTACGCGGTCAGCCCGCTGGTCGACGCGGGCGGCCGGTCCATCCTGCTGCGCGCCACGGTTGCCAACCAGGACGGCGTGCTGCGCCCCGGCATGTTCGCCCGGGTGCAACTGCTCTTTAACGAGGACAAAGCGCTGGTCGCGCCCGAGGCCGCGCTATCGCCGTCGGGCGAAACGCAGTACGTTTACCGGGTCGAGAACGGCGTGGCGCATCGGCGCGAAGTGACCATCGGCGAACGCCGCGAGGGCCGCGTCGAGATCCTGACCGGCGTCGCCCTGAACGACATGCTGGTGGTCTCGGGCCTGCAGCGCGTGACGGATGGCGCGCGCGTGACCATCGTGGGCAACGGCCCATAGCCGGCCCTTCACCTTTTCAGCGATAGCGCCATGCGTATCTCGGAAACCTGTATCAAGCGCCCGGTGTTCGCGTCGGTCCTGTCGCTAATCATCGTGCTGATCGGCCTGATCTCGTATTCTCGCCTGACGGTGCGCGAGTACCCGAAGATCGACGAGCCGATCGTGTCGGTGGACACAACGTACAAGGGCGCCTCGCCGGAGGTGATCGAGTCGCAGGTGACCAAGCCGCTGGAAGACCAGCTGGCCGGCATCGAAGGGGTCAACGTGATGACCTCGCGCAGCCGCTCCGAGCGCAGCCTCATCAACATCAAGTTCAACCTCTCGCGCGACCCCGACGCGGCGGCGGCCGAAGTGCGCGACAAGGTCTCGCGCGCGCGGCGTTTCCTGCCCGACGAGATCGACGAGCCGATCATTGGCAAGGTCGAGGCCGATTCCCAGCCCATCATCTACATCGCCGTGGAGTCGGGATCGTTCTCGGCGATCCAGACTTCCGACTACATCAACCGCTACATCAAGACCCGCCTGTCGGTGCTGCCCGGCGCGGCCGAAGTGCGCGTCTTTGGCGAGCGCCTGCCGTCCATGCGCATCTACGTCGACCGCGACAAGCTGGCGGCGTACGGATTGACGGTGCAGGACGTGGAAGCCGCGCTGCGCAGCCAGAACGTGGAAATTCCGGCGGGCCGGATCGAGTCGCGGGCACGGGAATTCTCGGTGGTGTCGGCCACCGACCTGCAGACGCCCGCCCAGTTCGAGGACGTGATCGTCGCCAACGTGAAGGGCTATCCGGTGCGAATGCGCGACGTCGCCAAGGTCGAGATCGCGGCCGCCAACGACCGGATCCTGTCCCGCTTCAACGGCAAGCCGGCCATCAACATCGGCATCACGCGCCAATCCACCGCCAATCCCCTGGAGCTTTCCAAGGCCGCCCGCCAGGAGGTCGAGCGGCTGAACGAGACCCTGCCGGCCGGCATGAAGCTGAACATCGCGTACGACTCGTCGGTGTTCATCGAGCGCTCCATCGATTCCGTGTTCCACACCATCATCGAGGCCATCGTGCTGGTGGTGCTGGTGATCTTCTTCTTCCTGCGCAACCTGCGCGCCAGCATCATTCCCATCGTCACCATCCCGGTGTCGCTGGTGGGCGCCTGCGCGCTGATGTATCTGTTCGGCTTTTCGATCAACACGCTGACGCTGCTTGCCATGGTGCTGGCGATCGGGCTGGTGGTGGACGACGCCATCGTGGTCCTGGAGAACATCTACCGGCACATCGAGGACGGCATGCCGCGCAAGGAAGCCGCGCTGCGCGGCTCCAGGGAGATCGGCTTCGCGGTGGTCGCCATGACCATGACGCTGGTCACCGTGTATGCGCCGCTGGCGTTCGCCACCGGGCGCACCGGGCGGCTGTTCATCGAGTTCGCGCTGGCGCTGGCGGGCGCGGTGCTGGTGTCGGGCTTCGTGGCGCTGACCCTCACGCCCATGATGTGTTCGGTGCTGCTGCGCCACCAGACCCGCCACAACCGCTGGTACAACCTGATCGAAGGCTGGCTGAACGGCCTGAGCAACGGCTATCGCCGCATGCTGGGCGCCTCGCTGCGGCATCGCTGGATCGTCGTGGTGATCGGGTTGGCCGTGGCGGCAGGCAGCGGCGTGCTGTTCAAGGTGGTCAAGAGCGAACTGGCGCCGGTCGAGGACCGCGGCGTGGTCTTTGGCCTTGTCAGCTCGCCCGAAGGCGCCACGCTGAATTACACCCTGGACAGCATGCTGGGCATTGAAAAGTTCTATGCCGACATCCCGGAAGCCAGCGGCAGCCAGGTCACGGTGGGCTTTCCCACGGTCACGGACGGCACCGCGATCCTGCGCCTGAAGCCCTGGGAAGAACGCGAGCGCAAGCAGCAGGCCATCACCCAGCAGTTGCAGCCGCAGTTCGCCTCGCTGCCGGGCGTGCGCGCCTTCCCGACCAATCCGCCGTCGCTGGGCCAGTCGGCCCGATCCAAACCGGTGGAATTCATCATCATGAGCCAGGCCTCGTACCAGGAGCTGTCGCGGCTGACCGAGATCTTCCTGGCCGAGCTGCGCAAGTATCCGGGCCTGCTGAACCTGGACACCGACCTGCGCCTGAACACGCCGGAGCTGCGCGTTCGCGTGGACCGCGACAAGATGGCCGACGTGGGCGCCAACGTGGACGTGGTGGGCCGCACGCTCGAATCGATGCTGGGCGGCCGCCAGGTCACCCGCTACAAGGACGAAGGAGAGCAGTACGACGTGATCGTGCAGGTGACGCCGCGCGACCGCGCCAATCCCACCGACATCTCGGGCATCTATGTGCGGGCGCGCGACGGCAGCATGGTCCAGCTGGACAACCTGCTGGGCGTGCACGAAGGCGTGTCGCCGCAGTCGCTGAACCACTTCAACCGCCTGCGGGCAGTGAAGATAGACGCGGCGGTGGCGCCCGGCTATGCGCTGGGCGAGGTGCTGGACCACATGCATCAGGTGGCGCGAGAGGTCCTGCCCAACACGATCATCACGGACCTGGACGGCCAGTCGCGCGAATTCCGCGATTCGTCGGGCAGCATCTATCTGGTCTTCGCGATGGCGCTGGCCTTCATCTACCTGGTGCTCGCCGCGCAGTTCGAAAGCTGGCGCAACCCGTTCATCATCATGCTGTCGGTGCCGCTGTCCATGACGGGCGCCTTGCTTGCCCTGTGGCTGACGGGCGGCACGCTGTCCATCTACAGCCAGATCGGGCTCATCACGCTGGTCGGCCTGATCACCAAGCACGGCATCCTGATCGTGGAGTTCACGAACCAGCTGCGCGACGAGGGCAGGGAGCTGTTCGAGGCCGTGGTTGAAGCCAGCGTGCTGCGGCTGCGCCCCATTCTGATGACGACCGGCGCCATGGTGCTGGGCACCGTGCCCCTGGCGCTGTCCACGGGCGCGGGGGCCGAATCGCGCCAGCAGATCGGCTGGGTTCTGGTGGGCGGGCTGTTGCTGGGTACACTACTGACCTTGTTCGTCGTGCCGGTGGCCTACACGCTGATTGCCACCGCACGCAAGAAGCCAGGCACCGCCGGCAGCCAGGCGCATTCCGCGCCCACGCCGCCCGCCTCGCAGCCCCAAGCGTCGGAATAGTTATGCGCCAGATCATCTTTGACACGGAAACCACCGGATTGGACCCTGCACAGGGTCATCGCATCGTCGAAATCGGCTGCGTGGAAATCGTCAACCGCACGCCTACCGGCAACAACCTGCACATCTACCTGAACCCGGACCGCGACAGCGATCCCGAGGCGCTGGCGGTGCACGGGCTGACCACCGAGTTCCTGTCGGACAAGCCGCGCTTTGCCGAAGTCGCGGACGAATTCGTCAAGTTCATCCAGGGCGCCGAACTGATCGCGCACAACGCCGCGTTCGACGTGAAGTTCTTCAACGCCGAACTCGCAAAGATCGGCCACGGTCCCATCACCGAATTCTGCGAGACCGTCACCGACTCGCTGCTGCACGCCCGGTCGCTGTTCCCGGGCAAGCGCAATTCGCTGGATGCGCTGTGCGACCGCTTCGGTATCTCGAACGCGCACCGCACGCTGCACGGCGCATTGCTGGACTCGCAGCTTCTGGCTGAAGTCTGGCTGGCGATGACGCGTGGCCAGGATGCGCTGCTCATCGATGTGGACGATAGCGCCGGCGTCAGCGGCGGCGGCATGGTGCTTGCCCGGTTCGACGCCTCGGGTCTGCCGGTCATCACGGCCAGCGCCGAAGAACTTGCCGAACACGAGGCTTACCTTGCCGCACTGGACAAGAGCGTGGGTGGCGAGTGCGTGTGGCGCAAGGTCGATGCGCCCATCGCGGCAGCCGCATAAGAAGTTATCAAAGGCGACTTGCGCACGTTTAAAAATTCGTGCTATTATTTCGCCTCTTTCGGGGTGGTTAGCTCAGTGGTAGAGCACTGCCTTCACACGGCAGGGGTCACTGGTTCGAACCCAGTACTACCCACCAAAGACCTTCCAAGGCGCTCAAGCCTTTGAGGTGCCCCAAAAGACAATGGCCAGTTCGCAGCAGGTTTTTCGCAATGCCGGTCTTGTTCTTCGGGCAGCAAGCAAAAAGCCAACCTTCATCGGTTGGCTTTTTTGTTTTTGATTCATTACTCTTTCTCTGATCTGGCGCAACCCGGCGGTACTGCGGTTGCGCCAAGCCTGTTCCACGCCTGTCTATCATCAATAAATCGGCGATTGACTGCCAAGCAAACAGGAGAAGGCCATGAGTCCGCACACCAATACCATGCTCATCATCATTTGCACGGGCGTGGCGCTCATGTTGATCGGCTTCGGGTTTCGTGACCGCAATCTTGGCATGACCCTGATGGGCCTTGGCCTGGTCACCGCCATCGGCGCGATCATCTACAAGGCCTACATCACCTTTTCTTGACCCCGCCGCCGGCGGCTTCAGTTTTTTTGCGCCTGCTGCCGGGCCACGCGCGCAAGCAGCGTGTCCAGCTGGTTTGCAAACGCCTTGCGGTCGGACTGGCTGAAGGACGACGGGCCGCCCGTGTCCACGCCGCTGGCGCGCAGTTCCTCCATCATGTCCCGCAGCGCCAGCCGTTCGCGGATCGTCTCCGTCGAATAGCGTTCGCCGCGAGGATTGATCGCCATGGCGCCTTTCTCAAGCACCTGCGCGGCCAGCGGAATGTCGCCGGTGATGACGAGATCGCCCGTTTCCGCCCGCTCCACGATGTGCGCGTCAGCCACGTCAAAGCCGCGCGGCACCTGCACGGCACGGATCAGCGGCGATGGCGGGGTGTAGAGCGCCTGGTTGGCCACCAGCGTCAGCGGCATCTGCCAGCGCTGCGCGGCGCGAAAGAGGATGTCCTTGATGACGGCCGGACAGGCGTCCGCGTCGACCCAGATGTGCATCGCGCTTACGCGCCCAGCGCTTTCTCAAGCGCCTCGGCCACGAGGTCATTGGTCGACACGCCGCGTTCGGCGGCGGCGGCGCGCAGCTTGTCGGCCTGCGCTTGCGACAGTTTCAGGGGGAAGGGGACCAGGCCGGCGGCCTGATCCAGCTTGCGCTGTTCGCGGCGGTCGGGCATCTGGGAAGCGGCGCCGAAGCGGTCCGGCGTGGCCGATTGCTTGAGTTGGCCGGCCAGCTTCAGGGCCTGGTTCTTTTGGAGGTCGAATTTGTTCATCGGATTTCCTGATAGGGAGCGCCATCATAGACGCAACCCGGCTCAGCGCGGTTTGGCGTGCTCCAGTTGGGCGATGCCTTCCTCGGCGCCGTCGTGCAGCGGCACGCTCAGGCCAAGCCGGGCGGTGGCCGCAGACACCTGCGAGCCCTGTGCCGAACCGGCCGCCAGCAGGTCCTGCCCGGCCTGGTAGACGGCGCGCACCACGACAAGCGCTTCGTCGCGCGTGAGGTCGGTGGTGGTCAGCATCAGCGCCGCCACCCCCACCGTCGGAATGCGCTGTGTCTGATTGGGGTAGGTGCCGGCCGCGATGTCCAGCGGCATCAGCACGCTGTCCCCGGACGTGAGGGTCTTGATGGCGTCCGGGTCCAGCGGCAGCAGCTTGAGCTGCGCCGGAATCAGCGCATCGCGCAGCGGAGTGGCCGGCACGCCGATCACCTGGGCCGCGGCGTCGACCGTGCCAGCATGCAGGAGCGGCAGGGCGGCGACGAAAGGCGAGTCGGACACCTTGTAATCGCGGCCCGCCTGCAGGCCATGCGCCGCCAGCACGGTTTGCAGCGTCTCGCGCACGGCCGATCCTTCCGGCCCCAGCGCGATCGTCTTGCCCTTGAGATCCCGCACGCCGCGCAGCGCGGGGTCGTCACGCACGACGATATGGACCAGTTCCGGGTACAGGCTGCCCAGGGCACGCAGACCGGGGAAGGGGCCTTGCCCCGCGAAGGGACCCGCGCCTTCATAGGCCAGCCGCGCCGTGTCGGCCTGAGCCAGGCCGACGACGGCGTCGCCGCTGCGCAGGAGCGCAATGTTGTCGGCCCCGCCGCCGGTGATGAGTGGCGACACCCGGATCTGGCGTTTTCGGGCGACGTCGCTCAGGGCGCGCGCAAACGCCAGGTACTCGCCGCGGTCCGGGCCGCCAGCCAGTGGGTAACCCTGCTGCAGCCGGGACAGGCGGCCGTTGATGCGCGCCACCGAGCGTTCCAGCTCCTGCTGCACGACGTGCTGGGCCGTGCTGGAGGCGCTGTAGGTCACCGAATGCGTGATCTGGTCCAGCGTGTCCAGCAACTGGCGCGTGACCGGGGGCGGCGCGCCGGTGTCCAGCGACGGCGCTTCGGCCGCCTTGAAGCCGGCCGGCGTCACCAGCTTCCACGTGCCGCCTTCTTCGCGGTAGATGGCGCTGGCATGGGCGATGATGCGATCGCCGGCCTTGTTGCCGCCGGACTTCACGCCGCTGATGCTGCGCGGGCCCGCGCCCAGCAGCGTCACCAGCGACGCCGCGCCGGGCTGGTCCCATGCGCCCAGTGAAATGTCGCGGGTCAGTTCCAGGTCGACGTCGTAATACACGACGCGGCGGGTTTCGCCGGCCGGGGCGGTGCTGTCCGTGGCCGAGCCCATCCGTTTGAGATTGGCGATGCGAAACAGGTCCTTTCCATAGGTGGCTTCAAGGCTGCGAGTGACGTCGGCGCGCAAGGCGTCAGCATCGGGTGCGCGGCCGCAGGCGGCCAGCATCGCGCACAGCAACACCATCAAAATTTTCTTGAACATGGCTACATCCCTCCCACGAATGGCAAGGAGATCAGCGAGCTCAGGACGATCACGTTCAGGATGTCCACCAGGAAAGCCCCGGTGACGGGGACCACGATGAACGCTTCCGGCGCCGGGCCATGACGGCGCGTGAGGGCCTGCATGTTGGCGATGGCGGTGGCCGTGGCGCCCATCGCGAAGCCGCAGAAGGCGGCGGACATGATCGCCGCCTCGTAGTCACGCTTGAGCAGCCGGAACACCACCCAGGCGGCGTAGAGCGCGCACACCAGCGTCTGCACCGCCAGCATCAACGCCAGCGGGCCGGCCAGCCGCGCGACGCTGGACAGGTCCAGCGTCATCATCGTCATGCCCAGGAACAGCGACAGCGAGATCGTGCCGATGATCTCGGTGGCCCGGTCGTCCAACCGGATGCCGACCAGCGGACCCGCGTTGCGGATGAGCACGCCGGTGGCCAGGCACCACAGGAAGTTGGGCAGGCTGACGGGCGCGTCTTCCACCAGCGCCGCCAGGACGCCGCCGACCACCAGGCAGACGAACGCCGCGGTCATGGACAGGATGAACGTCCCGGCCGTCGGCGGCTGGTTATCTTCGTTCAGGTCGGCGGGCTGGTCGCCTTGAGCCGCGGTATGGTCAAGGCTGCCCGACACCTTGTGGCGGCGCATGATCCATTCCGCCACGGGTCCGCCCACGACGCCGCCCAGCACCAGGCCCAGCGTCGCTGCAGTCATGGCCAGCGGCATGACGTCCTGGATGTTGTTGAAGTCGGCAAAGCGTGTCGCGTAGGCCGCGCCGGTGCCGTGTCCGCCCACGAGCGTGATCGTGCCGCCCAGCAGTCCCATGAGCGGGTGCATGTCCAGCAGCCAGGCCATGCCCAGGCCGACGGCATTCTGCAAGACGAGAAAGGGGATCAGCGCCAGCAGGAAGGCAATGAGGCGGGGGCCGCCCCGGGCCAGCAGCTTCAGGTTGGCGGTGAGCCCGATGCAGCCAAAGAACAGGAGCAGCAGCGTGGGCTTGATGCTGGTTTCCAGTGAAACGGCGACGCCGCCCCAGGTGGACAGCAGGTAGGCCAGCACGGCGAACAGCAGCCCGCCCACGATGGGGTCCGGAATGCTGTAGCGCGCCAGGACGCCGATGCGCGTGGTCATGACGCGTCCGATGACGAGCACGAGGCAGCAGGCGAGAAGGGATTGGACGGGCGAAAGGGAGATCATATGAACCTTCGCGCCCCGCCGGGGCGCAGCAAGCCAGACTGTTCAAACCGATTTCAAGCCGTAATCAAACCGCGTTTTCAGACCGTTTTGCCGCCGCATCGTTTGCGGACTGCGGACCTATCTTACGTCCGGCAAAGCGTGGCTGTACACGTTTTGAAAGACGGCTCGATCAGGCGCGTGCGGGGGTTGAGGCCGGGAAGGGAAAGGCGCGCGACATGTAACTGGCGCCTGCGCCATAGCCGGCGAGTTTCTCGGCCAGGCCGGGAGGCTGCGGGGCAAGCGGCGCATACCCATGCCGCAGCCAGTAGCCGGCCGCCGACGCCAGGGACACCAGGCTGGCGCGCGTCAGGCCGTTGTCCACGGCGCGCGCGGCGGCGGCGCCCACCAGCGCCTGGCCCACGCCCAAGCCCTGCGCTGCTGGCACGACCGCGCAGTCATGCAGGAACCAGTGATCGGCCCGCGGCGGCAGCGCGGAAAGCGGCACATCCAGGGCGGGCGGCAGGCCCGCGTCCCACGGATAGGAAATCAGATAGCCCAACACTGCGGCGGAGTTGCTTGGCGCATCCGGCTGGGCAACCCAGCAATAGTGCGGCGCAAGCGCGAGGCGGTTCAGGAAAAAGCCGGCGCTCTCCAGCAGGAACTGCGGATAGGCGAGGGCCTGGGCCTGGAGGATGGCGTCCACATCGCTGGCCAGCATGGGACGGACTTGATATTGCATGACGTGTCTAAGCCTGAAAACTGCCCGCCATTGTAACGATCGGGGGCACGCCGGCATTTCATGAAAATTCGACGAGCCCCTGCGCATACTGCACCGCATCGTGCCCCGCATTCCGTCCAATCAAAGTCTCATGCACATCCAGTTCCGGTCCGACCCCCCAGCGCCGCAGGTGTTGGGTAAGCCTCTGCCCCTGCGTTCCGTGTGGCCGCCGCAGACGGCCGACGTGCCGTATGACACCCGTGTTACCTGCGTCATTCCGTGCCTGAACGAGTGCGAGAACCTGCGCGTGCTGCTGCCGCTCTTGCGCAACCGGCTGTCGGCCTTGTGCACGAGCTGGGAAATCATCGTGGCCGACGACGGCAGCACCGACGGCACCGAAGCGCTGATGTCGGAATGGACCGAGCACGAGGGCTTTCGCCATGTGCAGCTGTCGCGCAATTTTGGCAAGGAAGCCGCGCTGAGCGCGGGCCTGGAGGCCTCCACCGGCAACGTGGTGATCTGCCTGGACGCCGACCTGCAGCATCCGCCCGCGTTGATCGAGCTGATGCTCGCGCGCTGGTCTGCCGGCGCTGAAATGGTGTACGCCGTGCGGCGCGACCGCGCCGACGAATCCTGGCTCAAGCGCTCGGGCGCGCGCTGGTTCTATCAGTTGCTCAGCAATGCGCGCGGCGTGCAGGTGCCGGCGCACGCCGGCGACTTCCGGCTGATGGACCGCAGCGTGGTCGACGCGCTGATTGCGCTGCCCGAGCGCACCCGTTTCATGAAAGGTCTGTATGCCTGGGTCGGGTTCAAGGGCGAGGCCCTGCCGTACACGCCCGACGAGCGCATGCACGGCACCAGCACCTACAGCGGTCTGCGCCTGTTCCGTCTGGCGCTGGACGGATTGACTGCCTTTACGACTTGGCCGCTGCGCATGGTCAGCCTGGTGGGCGTGGCGTTTGCCGTCCTGGCGCTGGCCTATGCGGGATTCCTGGTGGTGGACTACCTGAT
Source organism: Achromobacter sp. JD417 (assembly GCF_041879325.1). Taxonomy (NCBI): domain Bacteria; kingdom Pseudomonadati; phylum Pseudomonadota; class Betaproteobacteria; order Burkholderiales; family Alcaligenaceae; genus Achromobacter; species Achromobacter sp. JD417. Next base: position 743,876 of record NZ_CP087159.1, read on the forward strand.
GTCCGGCAACGCCGTATCCGGGTGGACGACCATCGTGACGGCAGTGCTGTTCTTTGCGGGCGTCAACCTGATCTCGCTGGGCGTCGTGGGCGAATATGTCGCCCGCATCTTCGACGAAGTGAAGGGCCGTCCGCTATTTGTCGTGCGACGCACCCGAGGCGGTCCCGCCGGCAAGGCGCAGGGCTGATGATGGCCAACCTTGAGAAGCCGGCGCGCTCCGAATGGACCCCGCCGGCAGGATGGCTGCTGCTGGCCGCGGGAATCTGGCTGGCCTGGTTGGCGTGGATGCGGCCGCTGACGCTGCCTGACGAAGGGCGTTACGCCGGCGTCGCCTGGGACATGCTGCGCAGCGGCTCGCACGCCGTCCCGCTGCTGGACGGCATGCCGTACTTTCACAAGCCGCCGCTGTATTACTGGCTGACCGAACTGTCGTTTTCCGTGTTCGGCGTGCATCCGTGGGCGGCGCGCTTGCCGTCGTGGCTGGCCGCGTGGAGCGCGGCCGCCGGGTTGTACGTATTCGTGCTCCGGCATCGCGACGCGGCGGCCGCCTCGTTGACGGTGCTGGTCCTTTGCACCGTGCCGTTCTTCTACGGCGGCGCGCAGTTTGCCAACCTGGACATGCTGGTCGCCGGTCTCATCACGCTGTGCGTGCTGGCTGCCGCGGAAACCGTGTTGCGCGTCGAGCGTGGCGAACGGTGGCGCGCGATGTCCGTGGCGGCTGGCGCGCTGGCCGCGCTGGCAGTCCTGGCCAAGGGGCTGATCGGCTTGGTGCTGCCCGGCGCCATCCTGTTGCTGTGGCTGGTCTGGGAGCGGCGCTGGCGCGGGCTTAGGGCGCTGGTCTGGCCGCCGGCGCTGCTGGTGTTCCTGGCGGTGGCGGCGCCGTGGTTCGTGCTGATGCAGGTGCGGTTTCCGGGCTTTTACGACTACTTCTTCGTCTACCAGCATTTCCAGCGCTTCGCGGCCGCCGGTTTCAACAATGCCCAGCCGTTCTGGTTCTACCTGCCCGTGCTGGCCGGATTGAGCCTGCCGTGGTCGCTATGGGGCGGCGGCATCCTGCGCCGCGCGTTCTGGACCGCGGGGCCGGCGCGCAGCCTGCGGCGCCTGGCCGCGGTGTGGTTCGCCGTGGTGGTGGTGTTCTTTTCGTTGCCGCATTCCAAGCTGATTGGCTATGTGCTGCCTGCGCTGGCGCCGCTCGCGTTTCTGCTGGCGGAGGTCATCCTGGCAGCGTGGCGCAGCGAAAACGGTTTGACGACGCCGCGGCTGGTGCGCATCAGCGCCGCGGTCGCCGCCGGGATCTGTGTCATCGCCGTGGGCATCGCCGCATTCAATGCGAAGGGCAGCGCCGCGCCGCTCGCCCAGGTCGTGCGGCAGGAAGCGCGGCCGGACGATACCTTCGTGTCGCTGCACGCCTATCCCTTCGACCTGGCGCTTTACGCGCGCGCCCCGCGACCCACCTGGGTCGTGGACGACTGGCTCAATCCCGAGGTGCCGGTGCGCGACAACTGGCGCAAGGAGCTGTACGACGCCGCGAAGTTCGATCCGGTCACCGGCAAACAGGTGCTGATCAGCGCCGAGCAGTTCAACGCCACGCTATGCGCGGCGCCGGACGGGGCGCGGTTCTGGGTGTGGGGCGGTCATGGCGATGGCGCCATCTACCTGCCGCTGCAAGGGCTGGCGCCCGTCGTGACGAGCGCCCGGCATGCGATGTGGCGCGTGGACGCGGGCGCGGCGCTCAGGCAGCGGGTTTGTGCCGGAACGCCCACAGCCGGCTAGCGATGAAGGTGCCGAACGCCAGGCCGATGAGGATCAGCGCCAGCAACGTGTCGTAAGGGACGTCGGTGGCGTGCAGCAACCAGGCATAGGCAGATTCGTTGATCGCAAAGCCGATCGCTGAAATAAAAAAGAAACGACGGGCCGCTACGGTCCAGGGTATGAGCGAATGTCGAAACGTGAGCCGGTAATGGCCGCTGAAGGACACCACGAAGGCGCTCAGCCAGCCGATCAGGTTGGCCGCCAGCGGCGGTGCGCCGAACGCTTCGACGCAGCCCACGGCAACGGCCCAATGCGTTGCGGCGGCAGCGCAGCCGACGGCGACGAAAAGACTGATCTGCCGGATGAGGGTGCGCATGGGGAATGTGTCGAAGAGCTGAATGGAGAGACGTTGATGAGCAAGCGCGTCGTGGTGTGCGGTGATGATTTTGGCATGAATGCGGACGTCGATGAGGGCATGATTGCGCTGGCCGGCATACGGCGGGTCAGCGCGGTCAGCTGCCTCTCGTTGGGCCCCACGTTCGCCGCCAATGCGCCCAGGCTGGCGGCGCAGGATGTGGACATCGGCCTGCATCTGAACTTCTCGGAAACGCTGGGCGCGGATGCCGAACCGCTGCCTTCGCTCGGCGCGTTGATCCTGAAGGCCTATGCGGGCCGGCTCGATGCCTCCTGGATCGATGCGCGGCTTGATGAACAGTTCGACGCTTTCGAAGCCGCGTTCGGCCGCGCGCCGGACTATGTCGACGGGCATCAGCACGTGCATCAATTGCCCGGCATCCGCAAGCGCGTCCTGGCGCGGCTCGCGCAGCGTTACGGGACGCAAAGGCCCTGGTTGCGCCAGACGGCGCCCGGCATGCAATGCGGCATTCCGCTGAAGGAATCGTTCAAGGCGCATGTGATCGGCGCGTTGGGCGCGTCGGCGCTGGCGCGCGAGGCCCGTTCAAGCGGCTTGCGGACCAACCGGCGCCTGTTGGGCGTGTATGCGTTCGACGGCGGTCAGCGCCGCTACGCGCAGCTCTTGCAGACCTGGCTGTTCAATGCGCGCGAGGGCGACCTCGTCATGTGCCATCCGGCGTTGGGATTTGCTAGAAGCAACGAGCAGGACAGCGCGATGGCGCGCCAGCGCCGTGCCGAATTCGACGTGCTGGCCAGCCCCAAGCTGGGTGACTGGCTGGACGCCAACGGCGTGCGCATCACGCGCCTGGCGTTGACACGCGCCGATCACGAATTGCCGGTAGTGGGGCGCGCTATCCCCGCGTGAGGCTTTCCAGCAGCCATGCGCCCGCCCGGCCCAGCGCGCGCCGGGTCGACCAGACCGCGTCGACGTGGATCCGGCGCGGCCATCCCGGCACCTTCAGTTCCACGAGCTGATCGCCGCCAAAACGCTGGATCATCCAGCGCGGCAGTTCGGTCCAGCCGAATCCCAGGCTGGCCATTTCCAGCAGCATCAGGTAGCCGGGCGCCGACCACGTCGCATGTGCGGGCGTGGCGTCCTTGTCATCCAGCTCGTACGTGCTCAGGCGCAGTTCGCGTTCGGTCTTCAGGTGGTCGGACGTGATCGACGGCAGGCTGGCCAGCGGATGCGAGCGTCCCACGCACAGGACGATTTCCGAGCCTTCGGCCAGGCACGCATGCGCCACGTCCGGCGGGTAGGTGTCCTGCGCGGCCATCAGTCCGAGGTGGGCTCGGCCTTGCTGCACCAGTGCCACCACGTCCTCGTATTCCGCGATCAGGCATTCGAAGCGCAGGGCCGGGTAGCGCTTGTCGATCTGGCTCAGCATGGTTTCGAACGTGCGCGACTGGAAGGTGTCGGACAGCACGACCGTAAGCCGGGGTTCCAGGCCTTCGGACAACTGGCTGGCGCTGCGGTTCAGCCGGTCGTTGGCGGCCAGCACCTGCATGGCCTGTCCCAGCAGCACCTTGCCCGCGGCGGTCAGCGCGGGCTGGCGCTGGCTGCGATCGAACAGCGTGACGTTCAGATCCACCTCCAGGTTGGCGATGGTTTCGCTGATCGTGGATTGGCTTTTGCCCAGCTTGCGGGCCGCGGCCGAGAAAGAGCCTTCGGCGGCTACCTGGGCGAAGGCGGCCAGGGATTCAAGGGAATGACGCATGGCGGTGACGGGTCGGAGTATCGGATTTTCCGATGGATATGATCTTTATCGTAACGGAATAGGCGTGGAAAATGCCGTCACTCCGAAGCAAACCGACCGCAGGTGGGTCATGACGCAAGCCAAGAAAACCCTCAAAGAAAGATTCCTCCACGCCTTCCTGTTCGAAATCATCGCCATCGGGCTGTGTGCCCCCGTGGCGGCCTGGGCCATGGGCAAATCCCTGTTTGAAATGGGCGTGCTGACCGCGGTGATCGCCTGGATCGCGCTGGTGTGGAACATGATCTACAACGCGGGCTTTGACCGCATCGAGAACCGTTTTGGCTGGACGCGCACTTTTCGGGTGCGCGTGGCGCATGCGTTCGGCTTTGAGTTCGGCCTGATCCTCATCGTGATCCCGCTGGCGGCCTGGTGGCTCAGCATCAGCCTGTGGGAGGCCTTCGTGCTGGATATCGCGCTGGTGCTGTTTTATCTGCCCTATGCCTTCTTCTACAACCTGGCCTACGACCGCGCGCGTCCCCGCGTGATCGCCTGGCTGTCGCGCCGCGGCGCTGCCGCCGCCGGGGCATAAAGGCTCAACCCTTCTTGCGCTGGTAGGCCTGGCGGGCGTCCTGCATGAAGGTCTTGACGGCGGTTTCGTACTGCGTGCCGCTGCGGAAGGCGCCCGAATGCGAGGCGCCTTCAATCTTGACCAGCCGCTTCAAGTCCGGCGCCACGTTGCGGGCGGCCGCAAAGAGCTCGTCGCTCATGGTGTGCGGCACCACGCGGTCCGCGGTGCCGTGCATGAACAGCATCGGCGTGTGCAGTTGGGCCAGCTTGTCCACCGAGGCAAACGGCTGCGTGACCAGCAGGCTGGCGCCGGGCACGTTGCCCCAGCGCAGGGTGGCCAGCATCGCGCCGATGCTGGTGAAGCTGGATTCCACGATCAGGCCGGCAAAGTCCGGCTGCTCGGGACGCGAGGCCAGGTCGATGGCGATTGCGCCGCCCAGGCTGTGCCCGTACACGAAGCGGCGCGCCGGATCGGGCTGCAGCCGCGCCAGTTCCTTCAGGCCCGCCATGGCGTCCTGCAGCGCGCTTTCCTCGGACGGCAGGCGTGGCGTGGAGGCGCCAAAGCCGCGATAGTCGATCGCCAGCATGGAATATCCCATCCGGCTCCAGCCGTCGATACGGAACGCGCTGCCGTTCAGGTTCCAGCGCGCGCCATGCAGATACAGGACGGTGGGGGCGCCCGGCTTGGGGCTTTCCAGATACCAGGCACGCACCTTGTCGCCGTTTTCCAGCGTCAGGTCGTACACCTGCGTCCCGGCGGCGGGGTCCCGCCACCACGATTGCGGCTCGGATTGCGGCGAAAAAATGGTCTGGCGTTGCCAGGAATCCAGTTGCGTGCAACCGACCACGCCGGCGGCGGTGAGCACGGCGGCGGCAAACAGTCGGCGGGCGGAGAAGCGGGGCAAGGCGGGCATGAAGGGTCTGACCCGGCAAGTCGGGTTGGGTTCCGGCATCAGCATACTCCGGCGCGGCCGGCCCGGCGCCGTCACGGGGTGCCGGGATGCACCTCGCGCGTCAACGCCAGCCAAGCCTGCGCGGCGTAGGACAGGTAGCCGCCGCGGCGCCACACCAGCACCATTTCCCAGTCCGTCCCCGTATCGCGCAAGGGCGCGCGCGCCACGCCTGCGTGCAGCGCCACGTCTGCCGTGATGCGCGGCAGGAAGGCGACGCCCAGCCCCGCGGCCACCAGCGCCACGATGAAATCGATCTGGCCGCTGCGCGCGGCGATGGCCGGCACGAAGCCCGCCCGCTGACACGCGTCGTGGATGATGCGATTCAAGGCAAAGCCGCTCTCGAACAGGATGAAGGGCGAGTCGCGCAGGTCGTGCAGCCCCACGGACGCCGCGTGCGCCTTCGGGTGGTCGGCGGGCATCAGGGCGACCAGCGGTTCACGTGCCACCGGCTGCCATTCGAAATGGTCGGGCACGGGCTTGAGCGACCCGGCCAGTTCGATTTCGCCGGCCATCACCATCTCTTCGAGGCGGCGGCTGCCATGTTCCACCAGACTGATCTCGATGCGGGGATAGCGGCTGCGAAAGCGCGCGAACATCGGCGCGAACAAAGAACTGCTGCCCAGCGGCGGCAGGCCCAGGCGCAGCACGCCGCGCTTCAAGCCCTTCAGATCGTCCAGCTCGGCCCGCAGGTCGTCGCGTTCGGCCAACATGGCGATGGCGCGCCGGTACACGATCTCGCCGGCCGCCGTCAGCCTTAACGGCTGCGCCTGCCGGTCCAGAAGCGGCATGCCCAGTTCATCTTCGAGTTGACGCACGGCCTTGCTGACCGTCGGTTGGGTGGCATGGACGACCTTCGCCGCCTGGGAAAAACCGCCTTGCCGGACGACTTCGACCAAGGCGCGCAGCGTACGCAGTTCCATGGCTATGCCTGATTGGAATAGAAGGGATTCATCGAATTCATTTTATCTATGCCTGCCGCAGGCGTACAACGGAACCTTGCCGCCGGATTTCGTCTCATGACCCGCTTTCGCCCTTCCATCCTTTTGCGCAGCGCGCTGCGCCGCAGCCGTCTGCTCCAGATCGCGTTGATCGTTCTTTTTTCCCTGGCGGGGCAGGCGGTGGCGCAGGCCTCGGGCCTGCCGGTGCCCGGCGGCGTCATCGGAATGGCGCTGGTGCTCCTGCTGCTGGCGACGCGCCGGCTGCGCGTGCGCAATGTGCAGCGCGGCGCAAGCTGGCTGCTGGGCGAAATGCTGCTCTTCTTCGTGCCGGCGGTCATGTCGCTGCTGGACCACCGTGAATTCCTGGGGCTGCTGGGCGTCAAGCTGCTGGCGGTCATCCTGCTGGGCACGGCGCTCGTCATGGCAGGCACGGCGCTGACCATCGATCTTTGCTACCGCTGGATGAACCGCCATGCGGCCTGAATTCAACCTGCTTTTCTGGCCAGCCGCGACGGTCGCCGCCTACGTCTGCGCGCGTCTGTTCTACCGCCGCTATGCCTACTGGTGGACGTCCACGCTGGTCGTAGCGCCCGCGCTCCTGCTGACGCTGGCCATCCTGCTGCATACCGGCTATCGCGAATACATGTCCGGCTCGCACTGGCTGATGGCCATGCTGGGCCCGGTCATCGTGGCGTTCGCCTTGCCGCTGTATCAGCAGCGCGCGCTGATCCGGCGCTACTGGCCGGTGCTGGCCGCCGGGGTGGCGGTGGGCAGCGGCATCGCGGGCGCCAGCGCATGGCTGCTGGGCAGCCTGCTGGACTTGCCGCCGGACCTGCGGCTCAGCCTGCTGCCGCGTTCGGTCGCCACGCCGTTTGCCGTGGCGGTGTCGTCCCACGTGGGCGGCGTGCCCGACCTGACGGCCGTTTTCGTCATCGTGACGGGCGTGTTTGGCGCGGCCATCGGCCAGCTCATGTGCCGGTGGCTGCCGCTGCGCTCGGCATTGGCGCGCGGCGCGTTATTCGGCATGGGGGCGCACGGGGCGGGCACGGCCAAGGCCCGCGAGTTGGCCGCCGAAGAGGGCGCAGTCGCGGGCCTGGTGATGGTGATGGCGGGCCTGTTCAACGTGCTGGTCACGCCGGCCGTGGTGGTGGGGCTGCTGGCCTGAACGGCGGGTCAGTGGAGCAGTTCCAGCGCGACGGGATATAGCGAGGCAACCAGCAGCAGGGCCATGCCCACATTGAAGGCGCGGATGGCGGCGGGCCGGTGCAGCACGCGGCGCAGGGCCGTGCCGAAGGTCACCCAGATGCCGATGCTGGGCAGGTTGACGACGCCGCACACCAGCGTCGCGATCACCAGGTTGGCGAAGAAGCCGTTCTGCGGCGTGTAGGTTGCCACCACCCCCACCGCCATCACCCAGGCCTTGGGATTGACCCACTGAAAGGCGGCGGCCTGCAGGAACGTGAACGGCTTGCCGCGCGCCTCGCCCTCGTCCAGCGGGCCGGAGTTGGCGATCTTCCACGCCAGGTACAGCAGATAGGCCGCGCCGGCGTACTTCAGGACGGTATAGAGGGCGGGCGTCTGCTGAAAGACCGAACCCAGGCCGACGCCCACCAGAAAGATCATCAGCGTGAAGCCCAGGTTCACGCCCAGCAGATGCGGCACGCTGCGCCGGAACCCGAAGTTCAGCCCCGACGATGCCAGCATGACGTTATTGGGGCCGGGCGTGATCGAGCTGACCAGCGCAAACAACGCCAGCGGGCCCAGCAGGGAAAGCGAGGCCAGCGGGACGTCGGCCCAATTGGCAGGAAGCAGGTTCATTTCGGGGTCCTCACGATGGCGCGGCGTCCGCCGGCAATAACGGCGATCACGGCGGCGGCAAACACGAACGTCGTCGCCTCCACGGTTTCGCCAAACAGCAAAGCAGCGGCCACGACGGTAAGGAAGGGTTGCAGCAATTGCACTTGTCCGACCCGGGCAATTCCGCCGGCGGCCAGGCCGCGGTACCAGGCGAAAAATCCCAGGAACATCGAGCCGAAGGCCAGGTAGGCGCAGGCAGCGATGACGTCCGAGCTGGGCCAGTGGGGCTGCTGCGCGGCCATCCAGCCGACCGGCAGGGCCACCACGGGTGCGCTGATGGCAAGCGCCCAACATATTGTGCGCCAACCGCCCAGCGTGCGCGAGGCGCGCGCGCCCTCGGCGTAGCCCATGCCGCCCAGCACCACGGCCACCAGCAGCCACAGGTAGCCGGCGGTCAGCGTGCCTTCGCCCTGGCGCAGCGCATAAGCGGTAACCAGCGCGGCGCCCGCGACGGCCCAGCCCCAGAAGGCGGCGGAAGGCCTTTCACCGCTGCGCAGCGCGGCAAAGGCGGCGGTGGACAGCGGCAGCAGGCCGTTGAAGACCGCGCCTTGCGACGAAGGCACCGTCTGCATCGCGATCGACGAGGCCAGCGGCCAGCCCACGACGATGCCCAGCGCCGCCAGGATCACGCCCGGCCATTCCGCGCGATTGGGCCGGCGGCTGCGGGTTAGCCACAGCAGGGCCACGGCGGGCAGCGCGGCGATGAGCGCGCGGCCCAGTCCCACCAGCAGCGGCGCCAGTTCGGCCACCGCCACGCGGGTCATGGGCAGCGTCAGCGAAAACACCAGCACGCCCAGGAAACCGTAGCCGTATCCCTCCCACAGGGATGACGAGGCGGCGGAAGCGGCCGAAGGCGACGGCAAGAGCGCGGGACGGGTCATGACAGCACCAAAAAGTCTCAATGGCCGCGCCTGCGGTTGCAGGCTTTCGGCATTGCTGTCACTCTACGCACAGCCATCAGTACAGTACCGGTACACAATGGCGTGTCACTTTAATCACTGGCCTGGTCAAATCTCCATGACAGTTGCTCCGTCCTCTCCTTCCATGCCCTGGCAGCCCGTGCGCCAGGCCGATGCCACCCTGGTGGCGCAACTGGCCGATGGCCTGGCCCGCCGCATCGACGAGCAAGGCTTGCGGCCCGGCACGCGCCTGCCGTCCATCCGCAAGATGGCCGAACAGTCGGGCGTCAGCCGCTTCACCGTGGTCGAGGCCTACGACCGCCTCGTGGCCCGCGGGCTGGTGCAATCGCGCCGGGGCGCGGGGTTTTTCGTGAAGGCGCGCAGCGGCCCGCTGACGGCGGTGGCCGCCGCCGCACCCAACACGCTCGCGCCGCCCGCGCGGGTGGATATCGCCTGGCTGTTGCGCAGCATGTTCCGGGAATCCAACGCGCCGGGCATGCCGGGCGGGGCGGGCCTCCTGCCGGCCGACTGGCTGGATCCCGACATGGTGGCTGGCGCCGTGCGCGCGGTGGGCCGTTCAGTGCGCGCCAACCTCGTCAGCTACGGCAGCCCCCAGGGTTTTGCGCCCCTGCGCCAGCAGATCGCCGCGGTGCTGCAGAACGAGGGCGTGCCGGCCCATCCCGAGCTCAACCTGCTCACGACCAACGGCGTCACCCACGGGCTGGATCTCATCGCGCGCCATCTGGTCAAGCCGGGCGATACCGTCCTGGTCGAGGACCCGGCCTGGTTCGTGATCTTCGGCCGCCTTGCCGCCTTTGGCGCCCGCCTGATCGGCGTGCCGCGCGGCCCCGACGGCCCGGACCTCGACCTGCTTGAGCAACTGGCCGCGCAGCACAAGCCCAAGCTTTTCATCATCAACGGATCGGTTCACAACCCCACCGGCCACACGCTGTCCGCCGGCGCCGCCTATGGCATCCTGCGCATCGCCGAACGCCACGATTTCATGGTCGTCGAAGACGACACCTACGGCGAGCTGCATCCCGGCGGCGCCATCAAGCTCGCGGCCCTGGATCGGCTGAACCGCGTCATCTTCGTGGGGGGATACTCCAAGATGCTGGCGGCCAGCCTGCGCGTGGGCTATGTGGCGGCCAATGCCGAACTGCTGCAGAAGCTGGCCGACCTGAAGATGCTGGCGGGTCTGACTTCACCCGAACTGGGCGAGCGCGTCGTGCACCGCGTCCTCATGGAAGGGCAGTACCGGCGCCATATCGAACGCGTGCGACAGCGGGTCGACGACGCGCGCCAGCGCTGCATGAAGGGCTTGCTGAAACTGGGCCTGACCATCCCGCACGAGGCGCACGCTGGCATGTTCGTCTGGGCCGATTGCGGCCGGGATTCCGAGGTGCTGGCGCGCGAGGCCGCAGACCGCGGCATGCTGCTCGCGCCGGGGACGCTGTTCTCGCCGACGCAGGCGCCGTCGACCATGCTGCGCTTTTCGGTTTCGATTGCCGACCACCGGGGCATCTGGGCCGAACTGGAAAAACTGTTCGCGCAAAACGGGTCCTACAATCAATAATTCCGAGCCAGATCGCCCAGTCACCGAAGGAACCGTCATGTCCGCACCCATCAAGCCCCTTACCCAGAACTTTGCCGTCGCCCCGCAACTGGGCCCCGACGACATGGCCGACGTGGCCGCCGCCGGGTACAAGAGCGTCATCATCAACCGCCCCGATTTTGAAGGCGGTCCGGACCAGCCCACCGCCGCCGACGTGTCGCGCGCCGCGCAGCAAGCCGGCCTGCAGATCGAATATCAGCCCGTCGTGGGCAGCGCCATGACGGCCGCCGACGTCGCCCGCTTTGCGGAACTGCTGCGCACCCTGCCGGGCCCGGTCCTGGCATACTGCCGCACCGGCACCCGCTGCACCAACCTGTTCGCGGCTGCCCAGCAGTTGGGATAAACCCCGCCTTGACCCTCGTCAAGGCCGCCGGTTCGGCTGATGTCGGCCCGGCGGCTTTCCGGTAGCATAAAGATTCCTCCAACACAGGAGCAGGCAAGATGTTCAAGAAGATCCTGATTCCCACCGACGGTTCCCCGCTCTCGGCGCAAGCCGCCAACGCCGGTATCTGCTTCGCGCGCGAAGTCGGCGCCGAAGTCGTCGCCCTCTACGTGACGCAGCCCTTCGCGGCCACCATCGGTTTTGACGGCATGGCCGCGGCCTACGCCATCACCGACGAAGACTACGAAAAGGCCTCCGCCGAGCAAGCCGACAAGTACCTCAAGCAGATCAGCGACCGTGCCGATACCGCTGGCGTCAAGGTCGAAGCGCGCGCCGTGTCCAACTTCAACGTGGCTGACGGCATCGTTCAGGCCGCCACCGACGCCGGCTGCGATCTGATCTTCATCGGCAGCCACGGCCGCAGCGGCCTGTCGCGCCTGCTGCTGGGCAGCGTTACCGCCAAGGTGCTCTCGCTGGCCACCACTGCCGTGCTGGTCTATCGCGTCAAGGAAGACAAGAAGTAATTGCGCGCCAACTTGGTGCGCATAGCGCGCCACCGCATGCGCCAAGGCCCCTCTGTCAGAGGGGCTTTTTCATGCCTGGCGCATACGCTTATACGTTGGTATGGCGGGGCCAAACTCATGGACCCGCCAAACTCGTGTCAGCGGGCCGATTCAGGCTTGTATCTTGCCGCACGGCGCGTAATATTTACGCATCTTCATCCAACCGTAGGAAGAGGCCATGACCCGCAAGACGCGCATCGAGCTTTATCGCAATATCGGCATCAGCGCCCATATTGACGCAGGCAAAACGACGACCACCGAGCGCATCCTCTTCTACACCGGCATCACCCACAAGATCGGCGAGGTCCATGACGGCGCGGCGGTGATGGACTGGATGGAGCAGGAGCAGGAACGCGGCATCACCATCACGTCGGCCGCCACCACCGCCTTCTGGAAGGGCATGGCGGGCAACTATCCCGAGCACCGCATCAACATCATCGACACGCCGGGCCACGTCGACTTCACCATCGAGGTCGAACGCTCCATGCGCGTGCTGGACGGCGCCGTCATGGTCTATGACGCCGTGGGCGGCGTGCAGCCGCAGTCCGAGACCGTCTGGCGCCAGGCCAACAAATACAAGGTGCCGCGGCTGGCCTTCGTCAACAAGATGGATCGCGTCGGCGCAGACTTCCTGCGCGTGCAGCGCCAGATCGCCGAGCGCCTGAAGGGCGATGCCGTGCCCATCCAGTTGCCGGTGGGCGCCGAAGACCACTTCGAGGGCGTGATCGATTTGGTCAAGATGAAGGCCATCATCTGGGACGACGCCAGCCAGGGCGTGAAGTTCCAGTACGTGGACATCCCCGCGGCGATGCAGGACCAGGCGCAGGAATGGCACGAGAAGATGGTCGAAAAGGCCGCCGAAGCCAACGAAACCCTGCTCGAAAAATACCTGTCCGGCGAACCGCTGACCGAAGCGGAAATCAAGGAAGGCCTGCGCGCCCGCACGATCGCCAACGAGATCGTGCCGATGCTGTGCGGCAGCGCCTTCAAGAACAAGGGCGTGCAGGCGATGCTGGATGCGGTCATCGACTACATGCCCTCGCCGGTGGATGTGCCCGCCATCAAGGGCCATGACCAGCGCGACCATGAAATCGAGCGTCATCCGACCGACAACGAGCCGTTCTCCGCGCTTGCCTTCAAGATCATGACCGATCCCTTCGTCGGGCAGCTCGTGTTCTTCCGCGTGTATTCGGGCGTGGTGAAGTCGGGCGACTCGGTCTACAACCCCATCAAGGAAAAGAAAGAGCGCCTGGGCCGCATCCTGCAGATGCACGCCAACGAACGGCGCGAGATCACCGAAGTCTATGCGGGCGACATCGCCGCGGCGGTCGGCATCAAGGACGTCACCACCGGCGACACGCTGACCGATCCGTCGCACATCATCATCCTCGAACGCATGGTGTTCCCCGAACCCGTCATTTCGCAGGCCGTGGAACCCAAGACCAAGGCCGACCAGGAAAAGATGGGCATCGCGCTGGGCCGCCTGGCGCAGGAAGATCCGTCGTTCCGCGTGCGCACCGACGAGGAATCCGGGCAGACCATCATTTCCGGCATGGGCGAGCTGCACCTGGAAATCCTGGTCGATCGCATGAAGCGCGAATTCAACGTGGAAGCCACGGTGGGCAAGCCGCAGGTGGCGTACCGCGAAACCATCCGCAAGACCTGCAACGAGGTCGAAGGCAAGTTCGTCAAGCAGTCGGGGGGCCGCGGCCAGTACGGCCACGTCGTGCTCAAGCTCGAGCCGCAAGAGGCGGGCAAGGGCTACGAGTTCGTCGACGCGATCAAGGGCGGCGTGGTGCCGCGCGAGTTCATCCCGGCGGTCGACAAGGGCATTCGCGAGGCCCTTAACGCCGGCGTGCTGGCCGGGTATCCGGTTGTGGACGTGAAGGTGACGCTGTTCTTCGGGTCGTACCACGACGTCGACTCGAACGAAAACGCGTTCAAGATGGCCGGCTCGATGGCGTTCAAGGAAGGCATGCGGCGCGCCGATCCCGTGCTGCTGGAACCCATGATGCAGGTCGAGGTCGAGACGCCCGAAGACTTCACCGGCAACGTCATGGGCGATCTGTCGTCGCGGCGCGGCATGGTGCAGGGCATGGAAGACATCGCGGGCGGCGGCGGCAAGGTCGTGCGCGCCGAGGTGCCCCTGGCCGAGATGTTTGGCTACTCCACGTCGCTGCGCTCGCTGACACAGGGCCGCGCGACGTACACGATGGAGTTCAAGCACTACGCCGAAGCGCCCCGCCAGGTGGCGCAGGAAGTCATGGCGGCCCAAGGCGCGGGCCGCTGACCGTCATGCCGTGACCTCAGGCGGCGGCTGCGGCCGCCTGAGGGCGCAGCCGCGACGAGGCCAGCTTCACGCCCAGCAGGATCATGGCAAAGCCGTAGGCATGAAAGAGCTGCGGCGCCTCGCCCAGCAGTGGCCAGGCCAGCAGCGCTGCGTAGACCGGCACCAGGAACATCGACAGGCCCGCGGTTGCGGGCCCGGCCACGCTGATGAGCCGGCCATAGACGTAATAGGCGCCCAGGCTCGGCACCACCGCCAGGAACAGCAGCACCGCCGCCAGGCGCGGATCCGTCCACGCAGGCGCCATGCCGGCTGCCGCTTCAATGCCGGCAAAGGGCGTCAACGCCAGCGCGCCGCCCAGCATCATCGTCGCGAGCCGCGCGCTGTCGGGCACCACGGGCAGGGTCAGGCGCTTTTGCAGCACCGTGTAAAACGCCCAGCCGGTGGCGGCCAGCAACACCCACAAGTCTCCTTGTCCGAACGCCAGCCGCGCCAGCGCGTGGGCGTCGCCGCGCGTCAGCACCACCAGCACGCCGGCCAACGCCAGCGCCAGGCCGGCCGCGCGGGGCGCTGACAGCGGCTTGCGCCAGATCACCGCTTCCAGCAGCGTCACCAGCAGCGGGCTGCACGAAAAGATCAGCGCAATGTTGGTGGCGCTGGTGGTCTGTGCACCGATGTACTGCGGCGCCACCGCCACGCCCATGCCCAGCACGGCCAGCGGCAACAGCGCCGGCAGGCCGCGCCACAAGGCCTGGCGATGGGCGCGCAAGGCGGGGGCGGCAAACGGCAACAGGATCAGCAGCGCAATCAGCCAGCGGCCGAAGGCGAGAAAGACGGGGGGAAGGTTGGCGTCGTGCGCCCAGCGGGCCGCAACCATGTTTGAGGCGAAGAGCGCGGGGGCGACGAAAAGCATGACGGCGCCGGATAGGCCGAGACCGGATTTCGCGGGTGCTGCTGCGTGGGGCATGATTTCCAGCCGCGCGGATCGGCGCGCGGGCTTGCTGCGTGAAAACTGCCGGCGCACCTGCCGGGTTGTGCCGCAGCGTGAGCGCCGAATCGGGACGCGCGGGATAGGTGCGCGCCTTGAGGAAAGTCTACGGCGTCATGCGCAAAATAGGTTTCTTGATTCACGCCGGTTTGCGACGCTTTGAAGAATCTAATTTCTGTAAAATCCGCTGCGATAGGGATTCTTCCTTCAATAGTCCGTCAACCATGCCCACATTGCCCAAACTCGATGACACCGACCGCAAGATCCTGCGCGCCCTGCGCGCGGATGGCCGGCTGACGAACCTGAAGCTGGCCGAAACGGTCGGCCTGTCGCCCACGCCCTGCTGGAACCGCGTCAAGGCGCTCGAAGAGGCGGGGGTAATCGAAGGTTATGCGGCCTTGCTGAACCAGAAGGCGCTGGGGCTGCCGGACACGGTAATGATCGAAGTCACGCTTGAGCACCACGACGACGACACGCTGGCGCGCTTTGGCGAGGAAATCAGCCGCCTGCCCGAAGTGGTCGAGGCGTTTCTGGTCACGGGCGAATACGACTACCTGATCAAGGTTGCCGTGGCGGGCACGGAAGGCTACGAGGAATTCCTGCGCAAGCGCCTGTACAAGCTGCGCGGCGTGCGGCACAGCCGTTCCACGTTTGTGCTGCGGCGCCTGAAGCACACGCCGTCGGTCGAGCCCTGACCGCGCGGATCAACCGCCGATGAATTCCTGGATGGCGCCATTGAAGGCGCGGGGGTTGCCCAGGTTCATGCCGTGCGAAGAGCCCACGATGTCGATGCGGCGGGATTGCGGCAGCCATTGCGCCAGCGCATCGAGCACCGCGGGATAGGGCGCCGGGCTCAGTGCGCCGCCGATCAGCAGCACCGGCATCGTCACGCCGCCGATCTGCTCGGGCGTCAGGGTATCCGGCCGTTCGTCCACCTGACCGAAGAGCGTGCCCACGTTGTCCCGCACCATCTCCTTGAACCACGGCACCATGCGCTGCCAGGTGTTGGGGCCGGTCACCGTGTCCACGAACAGCGCCAACCCTTCCTCGATGTCGCCTTGCCGGATCAGCGTCAGGGCGCGTTGGCGAAAGCCCCCACGTTCGTCGACGCACCCGGGCAACTGCAGGCCAGGATCCGCCAGCGTAAGACTGCGCAGCGATTGCGGCTGACGCAGGGCGGCTTCCAGGGCGACACGCCCGCCGCGAGAGTGGCCCACCAGATGGGCCGGGCCGCCTGCCACCGTGTCGATGAATTCCAGCACGTCGCTGGCGTGCTGCTCGACCGAAAAGCCGCCGCCCTCGCCGTCCCAGGTCTCGGGCCAATAGCGGCGCAGGCACACGGCCAGCACCCGGAACGAACGCCCCAGCGGCGCCATCTGCGACTTCCAGTAGCGGCTGTCGGACAGGGAGCCGTGTACCAGCACCAGCGGCGTGCCGCTGCCGTACTCGGTGTAGGACATGGCATAACCGCCGATGGGCGCGGTCTGCAAAGGCAAAACGGGTTCGGAACGCATGGGGATCGGGACGTGTAGCCAGGTCCGCATTCTAGCCCGGCATCGGCGCACGGCCGCCGGGCCGGACGCTGATACACTCGTCTGCGCCCCGCCGGCGCCGTCCGCGCGCGGGCCAGTTTTCTTGAACGGAGTTTTCAACGATGTCGCCAGAATCCATCGCCGCCTTGCCGGAATCCGCTCAGCGCGTTGCGCGTCTGCTCGTGGAATTGGGGCATGACAAACCCGTGGTGGTGCTGCCCCAGACGGGCAAGACCTCGGCCGAGGCGGCCGCGGGGCTGGGCTGCGAAGTCGCCCAGATCGCCAAGTCCATCATCTTCCGCCGCGCCACCGACAACGCGCCGGTGCTCGTCATCGCCAGCGGCGCCAACCGTGTGGACGAAGCCAAGGTCGCGGCGCAGGTCGGCGAACTGGCCAAGGCCGATGCGCGCTTCGTGCGCGACATGACAGGTTATGCCATCGGCGGCGTCTGCCCCATCGGCCACGCCGTCAAGCCGGTCATGCTGCTGGACGCGGACCTCTTCAAGTACGAAAGCCTGTGGGCCGCCGCCGGCCATCCGCATACCGTGTTCAACCTGACGCCGGCCCAGCTGGCGGACATGACGGGCGCGCCCGTCGCGGACGTGGCGCAGCGCGCCTGAGCTTGCCCGTGCCGGGCTGCGCGGTTCAGCCCGGGTGCGCCTGCAACCCGTCGATCAGCACCTGCCGGCGGCCTTTCGAGCACGCCTCCACGCGCGCCTGCACGCCATAGACGGCAGCCAGCGCGTCGGGCGTGATGACGTCGGCCGGGCTGCCTGCGGCGTGCAGCCGCCCTTCATGGATCATCACGGCCTGGTCCGCATGCTGAAGCGCCACGTTCAGGTCGTGCAGCACGATGAGGCTGATCAGGCCATGCTCGCGCGTTTCCTGCTGCAGCAGGCGCATGACGTGGAATTGGTAGTTCAGATCCAGGGCCGATAGCGGCTCGTCCAGCAGCAGCACGCGCGGGTGGCGGATCAGCGCCTGCGCCAGCCCCACCAATTGCTTTTGTCCGCCAGACAGCGCGTCCAGATAGTGAAGGGCCAGATGCGCGATGCCCAACCGCGCCAGCAGCTGGTCGATGGCTTGGAGGTCCACGGGGCGCGCCGCCGCGCCGCTGGCGCGGGCCGCGACCAGCACGGACTCGAATACGCGCAGGTGTACGGCTGCGGGCAGGCTTTGAGGCAGGTACACGACGTGGCGGGCACGCTCGGCGTGGTCAAGGCGCGTAAGATCCAGCCCGTCGAGCGCCGCGCCGCCCGCGCGGGGCCGCACCAAGCCGGCCAGCGCCTTGAGCAACGTGGACTTGCCGCTGCCGTTCGGGCCCAGCAACGCCGTCACTTCGCCCGCGGCAAGCGCGGGGATCGTCAGGTCGTGCAGCACGTCTTCGCGCCCGTAACCGGCCGAAAGCGCCTGGACCGCCAGGCCGGCGGGGTGTGGAGCGGGAGCGGGCCTTGTCATGGCAATTGCCTGCGCAGCACGACGGAAACGAAAAAGGGAATGCCCACCAGCGCGGTCACGATGCCCACGGGCACCACCACGCCCGGCATGAGATTCTTGGATGCGATCGACGCCAGCGACAGAATCACCGCGCCCACCAGGGCGCTGCCCGGCAGATAGAAGCGGTGGTCTTCGCCGAAGAGCCGGCGCGCGATGTGCGGCGCCACGAGTCCGATGAACCCGATCGTCCCGACAAAGGCGACCGCCAGCGCGGACAGCAGGCTCACGCGCGCCAACGCCGCAACGCGCACGCGGCGCACATCCACGCCAAAGCTGGCGGCGCGGTCCTCGCCCAGCCGCAGCGCGGTCAGCTTCCAGGATTGCCGCATGGCCAGCGGCAAGGCCACCGCGAACGCCAGCGCCAGCACGCCCACGGTCGTCCAGCTGGAACGCGCCAGGCTGCCCATCGTCCAGAACACCAGGTTCTGCAAGGCTTCGGCGCTGGCGGTGAATTGCACTAGCGACACCAGCGCATTGAAGGTGAACACCATCGCGATGCCGAACAGCACGACGCCCGATGTATTCATGCCGCCCCAGCGGCCCACGGCATCCAGCAGCAGCGCCGCCAGCAGGGCAAATAGAAAGGCGTTGGCGGCAATCAGCCAGCCGGCGGGAACGCCCGGCAGACCGAACTGGAGCACGATCGCCAGCGAGGCGCCAAAGGCCGCCGCCGACGACACGCCCAGGGTGAACGGGCTGGCGAGAGGATTGTTCAGGATGGTCTGCATCTCGGCGCCCGCCAGGCCGAGCGCCATGCCCACCAGCGCGGCCATCAGGGCCGACGGCAGGCGGATGTCCCAGACGATCACGCGATAGGTCGGATCAGCATCGGCGGGCGCGGCAAGCGTCTGCCAGAGCGCGCGCCAGGGCAGGCCGGACGGGCCCACGGTGAAGTCGATCAGCAGCGCAAACAGAATCGCCGCCAGCAGCAGGGCAATCAGCCCCGCCCGGCGGCGAAGAATCTGGCGGTAAGCGCCTGCCGCGCTGGCGGCGTGCGGCATTACTGCAGCAATTGCAGCCGGCTCTTGGCCGTGGTGGCGGCCGGCGTGGTGGGGTAGTCGCGCACGATGCGTTGCAAGGTGGCCTTGGCGCCCGCGCGGTTGTTCAGTTCGATCTGGCTGCCCGCGATGATCAGCAGGGCATCCGGCGCGCGGGCGTTGTCCGGCGACTTTTGCACCATGGCGTTCAACTGCTCGATGGTGCCCTTGAAGTCCTTGAGCGCATAGCGGCTGCTGCCCTGATAGAACTGGGCGCTGGGCGCGAGCTGGCTGTTGGGGTAGAGCGCGGTGAAGGCGGCCAGCGATTCGGCGGCTTCCTTGTATTGGCCCTTGCGGAACAGGTCCATCGCGCCGTCATAGGCGGTCTGTTCCTGGGGATCGCCGGCAGAGGCGCCCGGGGGATTTGCGCTACCTGGCGCGCCGCCGCCGGGCTTGGCGCTCGGTTGCTGGCGCGACACCAGCTCGAGCTGATCGCGCAGCTGGGCAATTTCCTGCTGCAGGGATTGAATCTGGTCGGCCAATTGCAGCTTGGCGCGCTGGCTTTGCTCGTTCTGCTGCTGCACCTGCTGGCGCAAATCCAGGATGGCCTTGCGGGCTTCATCGTCGGAAAAAGCGTGAGCGGGGGCCGTGAGGGCGGCTAGCGCCAGGCCAGTGGCCACAATCAGGGGACGCAGGGACAGAACTTGATCGCGCATGAATATTCCCGGGGATAAAAACAAACGTCGGGACGGCCGGCTGGCCGTCCCGACGCGAGGTAGGGCTCCAGACTAAGCGAAAAGCTTAACGCAGATAATTGATATCGGCGCGGCGGTTTTCGGCAAAGTCGGCTTCAGTCGTACCCGTCGAGCGCGGCTTTTCCTTGCCGAAGCTGATGGTTTCGATCTGGTTGTCGCTGACGCCCAGCAGGGTCATCATGCGACGCACGGCGTCGGCACGACGCTGGCCGAGGGCCAGGTTGTACTCAGCACCGCCGCGTTCGTCGGTGTTGCCTTCGATCTTGATCTTTTGCTGTTGGTGCGAGGCCAGGTACTTGGCATGGGTTTCGACCAGGCCACGGTATTGGTCCGACACGGTGTAGCTGTCGAAATCAAAGTACACCGAGCGCTGTTGCGCCAGGATGCTTTGGGGGTTGAAAGGATCAAGGATTTGGCCAGAGGCCGAAGATCCTTGGCCAGCGCCTCCACCCTGACCCGCTTTATCGTCGAGAGGGACGGAGCTGCAAGCTGCCAGGGCGGCAGCCAGAGCGGCGATGGTTAGGCTTTTGGCAATGCGCGACTTCATGATAGTTCCTTTGCAAAGAGAGTCACACGTGTTATCGGGTAAATGGGCCCCAAGTCGGTTCACGTATTTCCCCGTTCAGTACCGAAAGCGTCTGTCGTACGCGTCCATCGCTCGAGACACCTGCAAGCACGCTACGGCCATTCTGGATGGCTGCGTAGAGCACTTGCATGCCGTTTGGCGCAAAGCTGGGCGACTGATCGTCACGACCATCAGTCAGCAAGGCTTCGGCGCCAGTGGACAGGTTCAAGGATGCGATTCGAAACGCGCCGTCTCGTCTTGCAACGTACAGCAGCGTCGATCCGTCGGGGGAAATTCGGGGTGATATGTTGTAACCACCATTAAACGTGAGACGGCGGGCTTCGCCGCCTGTCGAGCCGGTCTGATAGATTTGCGGCCCGCCGCTGCGGTCACTCGTAAAGATAATGGAAGCACCGTCAGGCGTAAAGCTCGGCTCGGTGTCAATCCCGGGAGAACGCGTAACTCGGGTCGGATTCGAGCCATCGGCCGCATTAACGACGTAAATTTGCGACAAACCGTCACGCGTCAGAGCGACCGCGAGCTTGCTGCCGTCAGGCGACCAACCGGGGGCGCTGTTGTTGCCCTTGAAGTTGGCGACCGGTGCACGCGCGCTGGTGGCCAGGGTGTGCACATAGACGACGGGCTTGCCGGACTCGAAGCTCACGTAAGCAAGCTTGCTGCCATCGGGCGACCAGGACGGCGAAATGATCGGCTCGCGCGAGCGCAGAGCGACCTGGGGATTCTGGCCGTCGGCGTCAGCCACCTGCAGTTCGTAGGTGGAACCCTTCTTCAGCACGTACGCGATACGCGTCGAGAACACGCCGCGAACGCCGGTGATCTTTTCGTAGATGCGATCGGCGATCTGGTGGGCCACGCGGCGCAGTTCCTGCTCGGTGCCCGAGAAGGCCACGCCGTCCAGCTGCGACTTCTTGACCGTGTCGGCCAGGCGGTAGCGCACGTCGTAGCGGCCATCGGCGCCCCGCGTGATGCTGCCGTAGGCGATGAAGTCCGCACCCTTGCCGCGCCAGTCGTCGTGGGCGATCGGGGAATCCACGTTCAGGCCGGAGCCCGCGGCGTTGATCAGGCGGAACTGGCCGGTGCGGGTCAGGTCGGCGCGAATGACTTCGGCCAGTGCTCGGCCGTGGGTGTCATCGACCGCGAAGTCGGCGATGGCCACGGGGTATTGCGTGGCGCCGGTGCCGGAGATGTCGACACGCAGCTGCGCGTGGGCGGGCTTCATGGCCATCAGGCAGGCAAGCGCCACCATCAGCAATCCGATTCCATACGCTCTCCAGAGCGCGAGAGTGGGTACTCGTCGACTATAAGCGGGAGTCATGTTCGTCAATCTCCTGTCAGTCATACATTCTGTAGACAACGTCAATAATGGGTTCGTAGCGGCCCGTCGAGGGCTTCGGGAACGGGTTGCAACGGCGGATGCCGGTTTCGACCGCACGGTCGAAGCCCGGGTTGCCAGAAGAACTGGTCAACGTGACGCCATTCACCTTCCCGTCAGAACCTAACTGTACCCGGTATTGCGCGGTCGGATTTCCCGAGCCGCTGCGGGGCGGAGGCGGATACGCCACCCCGGGCTGCACGCAGGCCCGGACCTTGGCGCCATAGCCGCTGTCGCGTCCGCCGCCCGCCTGGTTGCGGTCGGCGGTGCCGCCCGGAATGCCGGCGGCGCCCAGGGCGTCGTTGCGGAACGCGTCCTTCAACGCCTTGTCGGCGGCGGCCTTCTTGGCAGCGGCGGCCTTCTCGGCGGCAGCCTTTTCCGCAGCCGCCTTCTCGGCCGCAGCCTTCTCGGCAGCGGCTTTCTCGGCGGCAGCCTTTTCAGCTGCTGCCTTCTTGGCGGCTTCTTCCTTGGCCTTCTTCTCGGCGGCGGCCTTTTCGGCGGCGGCCTTCTCGGCAGCCGCCTTTTCAGCAGCAGCCTTTTCGGCGGCAGCCTTCTCCGCCGCGGCCTTCTGGGCGGCAGCCTTCTCGGCGGCGGCCTTTTCAGCGGCGGCCTTCTCGGCGGCCTGGCGTTCCTGCTCCAGGCGCTTCTTTTCCTTCAGCTCCGCCTGCTTACGCTCTTCTTCCAGGCGCGCCTTTTCCTTGGCGGCCTCGGCGGCTTCGCGGGCCTTCTCTTCCTGCTCGCGCTTTTTCTTCGCCTCCTGGATGGCGATCTCGGGATCGACTTCCTCGGTCTTGGCCTGGACTTGCGGTTGGGGCTCTGGCGGCGGCGGAGGAGGCGGGGGCGGAGGCGGCGGCTCCGGCGTCTTTTCAGGCTCCGGCTCGGGCTGCGGCTTGGGTTGGGGTTTGGGCGGTTCGGGCTGCGGCGTGGGCGGCGGCGAGACGGGCGAATTGCCGTCTGCCCAGAGTTCCACCTGGACGGGGCCAGGGTTCTCGGTATGCCAGTTCACGCCAAAGATCAGGGCAACCAGCAGCAGCAGGTGCACCGCCACAGCCAGAATCAGCGAATTCCGGTTGTCGTTGTTGGGCGGGGTGGCCGGCGGGCCGCTGCGGTGTCGAATTATGGGTGGCGTCATGTGCGGTGCATGCCGGCCGGGCCGGCGGATGGCGGCGCGTTAGCGTTTCTTGGCGGGTGCGGGCTGTTGGGCGCCTGCGGCGGACTGGTCCACCAGCAGACCCAGGCGGGTAATGCCGTTGGTGCGCAGCTCGTCCATGACCTTCACAACCGTCTCGTAGGGCACCTTGCCGTCGGCGGCGATGACCACCGGCGTTTCCGCGGTAATGCGCGAACGCACTTGCGCCACCAGTTCGGTGCGCGCGATGTCCTGCATGGTGGCGCCGGCTTCGCGCATGCGCAGCGCGATCTTGCCGTCTTCCGAAATCTGGACTTCCAGCGGCTTGACGGGCACGTCGGAGGCGGCGCCCACCGACGGCAGTTGGATCAGCCCGGGCGTAATGAGGGGCGCGGTCACCATGAAGATGACCAGCAGCACCAGCATCACGTCGATGTACGGCACCACGTTGATGTCGGCCTTCATGCGGCGGCCGGACCTGCCGCGCGAGCTTACCGAGGGCATTAGCGCACCTGCCGTTGCAGAATGTTCAGGAATTCATCGACGAAGCTGTCAAAGCGGATCGAGATGCGGTCGATGTCATTCGTGAAACGGTTGTAGGCAACCACGGCAGGAATGGCGGCGAACAGGCCGATGGCGGTGGCGATCAGCGCCTCGGCAATGCCGGGAGCCACCGAGGCCAGCGTGGCCTGCTGCATGTTCGACAGGCCGATGAAGGCGTGCATGATGCCCCAGACCGTGCCCAGGAGACCGATGTACGGGGACACCGAACCGGCGGAGGCCAGGAAGTTCAGGTGCGATTCCAGCGCGTCCATTTCGCGCTGGTAGGCAGCGCGCATGGCGCGGCGCGGGCCGTCCAGCACTGCCGTGGCGTCGCCGCTGGCATTGCCGCGGCGGGCCTTCAGGAATTCGGTCATGCCGGCATCGAAGATGCGGGCGAGGGCGCCTTGCTCGTCGCGGCGCGAGGCCACGGCCTGCTGCAGCATCGACAGGTCGCCGCCCGACCAGAAGTCGTCTTCGAAGCGGCGCGTCTGGTCATGGGCCCGCTTGATGGCCATGCGCTTGGCGAAGATGTAGGTCCAGGACATGATCGAGATGCCCAACAGCATCAGCATGATCAGCTGGACCGGCACGCTGGCGTGCGAAATCAGCGAAAGCAACGACATGTCGTTGGTGACTTGCATGGTTATTCCTGAATGAATTCCAGTTTTGCGCGAATGTCGGCCGGCAATTTTGCCGGCCGCATGTGAACGGCATCGACGCAACAGACTTGGATGTTGCCTTCGGCAAGCAGTTCCCCGTTGCGCTCCGCGCGCTGCGCGAAGTGTATCGAAGCGCGGCCCAGTTTGGTGACTCGGCTGCGTATGGTAAGCAAATCGTCCAGTCTGGCCGGTTTGCGGTAGGACATGTCCAGGGCGCGGACAACGAACAGCCGTTGCTCGCTGGCAGCCAACCCGGATTGGTTGACGCCCAGATCGCGCAGCCATTCGGTGCGGGCCCGCTCCAGGAATTTCAAGTAGTTAGCGTAGAAAACCACCCCGCCGGCATCCGTGTCTTCGTAGTAGACGCGGACTTGCAGGGTGGATTCGGCGGACTTCTGATCGGTCACGATACTCAGGAAATGATGGTGCGGGTCGGGACGCGGTAAGTCCGTAGCAGCTACAGGGTTAAAGCGTGTCGAGCTTCGTCAGCACCGCTTCCAGCGCGGACTCTACCGGAATCTTGGCCGCTTCGGTTTCCCGACGGGCCTGCAATTCCACCACACCGTCGTTCAGGCCGCGTTCTCCAACTGTTACACGCAGCGGCGCACCGATCAGTTCCCACTCGGCAAACATGACGCCGGGGCGGGCATCGCGGTCGTCCAGCATGACGTCCACGCCGCGCGCGAGCAAGGATTCATAGAGCTTTTGCGCGGTGTCACGCACCGTTTCACTTTTGCCCCAGCCCACGGGGCAGATGACCACTTCGAAGGGGGCGAGCGCGCGGGGCCAGATGATGCCGCGGGCGTCATGGTTCTGCTCGATGGCGGCGCCCACGATGCGGGTCACGCCGATGCCGTAGCAGCCCATTTCCAGGACGGCCGGCTTGCCGGTTTCGTCCAGGAAGGTGGCCTTCAGGGCTTCGGAGTACTTCTTGCCCAGATAGAAGACATGGCCCACTTCGATGCCGCGCTGGATCGACAGCGTGCCCTTGCCATCCGGCGAGGGGTCGCCCGCCACGACGTTGCGCAGGTCGGCCACCAGTTTCGGCTCGGGCAGATCGCGGCCCCAGTTCACGCCCTGGATGTGGAAGTCTTCGCGGTTGGCGCCGCAGACGAAATCGGCCATGTTGGCGACGGTGCGGTCGGCAATCACGTGGACCGGCTTGGCCGTCTTGACCGGGCCCAGGTAGCCGGGCTTGCAGCCGAAGTACTCGACGATTTCGGCTTCGGTGGCGAACCGGAAGCCTGCCAGGCCCGGCAGCTTGCCCGCCTTGATCTCGTTCAGTTCGTGGTCGCCGCGCAGGAGCAGCAGCCAGATGTCGACCTTGCCTTTTTCGCCATCGGTGGCCAGAACGATCGACTTGATCGTGCGCTCTAGGGGAATGCCCAGCAGCTTGGCCACGTCCTCGCACTTGGCCGCGCCGGGCGTGGCGACGTCCGCCATCGCCTGGGCGGCGGCGGCACGGGTGGCATACAGGCTGGGCGCTTCCGCCAGTTCGATGTTGGCCGCGTAGTCCGATTCCGCGTTGTAGACCAGCAGGTCTTCGCCTGTGTCTGCGATCACCTGGAATTCATGGCTGCGCGTGCCGCCGATGGAGCCCGTGTCGGCCGCCACCGCGCGGAACTCCAGGCCCAGGCGGCCAAAGATGCGCATGTAGGCGGCAAACATGGTGTCGTAGCTGCGCTGGGCGCCGGCTTCGTCGCGGTCGAAGGAGTAGGCGTCCTTCATCGTGAATTCGCGGCCGCGCATCAGGCCGAAGCGCGGACGGCGCTCGTCCCGGAACTTGGTCTGAATGTGATAGAAGTTCAGCGGCAGCTGGCGGTAGCTGTGGATTTCATTGCGGGCGATGTCCGTGATGACTTCCTCGGACGTCGGCTGCAGCACGAAATCGCGCTGGTGGCGGTCCTTGATGCGCAGCAGTTCCGCGCCGTATTGCTCCCAGCGGCCGGATTCCTGCCAGAGCTCGGCCGGCTGCACCACGGGCATCAGCAACTCGATGGCGCCCGCCGCGTTCATTTCTTCGCGGATGATCGCCTCGACCTTGCGGATGACCTTCAGGCCCAGCGGCATGTAGGTGTAGATGCCGCCCGCGAGCTTGCGGATCATCCCGGCGCGGGTCATCAGCTGGTGGCTGGCAACTTCCGCTTCGGAAGGGGCTTCTTTGAGGGTGTTGATGTGGTAGTTGGATGCGCGCATGTTTAAAGGTGGCAGCAGATACGTATAATCGACCGTAATTGTATTGAATTCGGTGGGGGTGGCCCATGCTTGACCGCGAAGGCTACCGCCCCAATGTCGGCATCATTCTCGTCAACACTAGAAACGAGGTCTTTTGGGGCAAGCGTATCAGGGAACATGCATGGCAGTTCCCTCAGGGCGGCATCAAGTATGGCGAAAGCCCGGTGCAGGCCATGTATCGCGAACTCCATGAAGAGGTGGGCCTGAAGCCCGAGCATGTCCGTATTTTGGGGCGTACACGCGATTGGTTACGTTATAACGTGCCCGATCACTTTGTCCGGCGTGAGTGGCGCGGCCACTATAAAGGACAAAAACAGATTTGGTTCTTGTTGCGCCTGGTGGGACGTGACAGTGATGTGTGCTTGCGCGCGACGCAGCATCCGGAATTCGACGCCTGGCGCTGGAGCCAGTACTGGGTTCCGCTGGATGCCGTCATCGAGTTCAAGCGAGACGTCTATACCCAGGCGTTGAACGAGTTGTCGGCTATCCTCTTTCGGCGCCATCACGAAACCCGCTACCTGCGCCAGCGTGTGCATGGTCAGCGGGCAGCAGAGAATTTGCCCGAAGGAACGGACGGTCATGCGCATATTGTTGGTTGAAGACGAACGGGACATGGCGTCCTGGCTGATGCGCGCGCTCGCCCAAAGCGGGTTCGTACCCGATCACGCGGCGGATGCGCGCACGGCCGAAGCCTTCATGGCGGGCACGGAATACGATGCCATCGTCATGGACTTGCGCCTGCCCGACAAGCATGGGCTCGTCGTCCTGCGCGAAATGCGCAACCGCGACGACCGCACCCCCGTCCTCCTGCTGACCGCGCAAGGCGCGCTGCAGGATCGCGTCCGCGGCCTGAATCTGGGCGCGGACGACTTCCTGACCAAGCCCTTCGCACTGGAAGAACTGGAAGCCCGCCTGACGGCGCTCGTGCGCCGCAGCCGTGGCCGCCAGCACCCGCGCCTGCAGTGCGGTTCGCTGTCCTACGACAGCGAAAGCCGTGCCTTCACGCTGGACGGATCGCTGCTGTTCCTGACCCCGCGTGAACACGCCGCCCTGGCGGCGCTCCTGACGCGCAGCGGCTACCCGGTGGACAAGTCGCAGTTGTTCGGCAAGGTCTTCACCCACGACAGCGAAGCCAATCCGGACGCCATCGAAGTCGTGCTGCACCGTCTGCGCAAGAAGCTGGCCGGCAGCGACGTGCGCATCGTGACCGTGCGCGGGCTGGGCTACATGCTGGAAAGCGTGGCCAGCGAGTCCGCGGAACCCTAAGTGAGCCTGCGGATTCCCGGTTTGCCGCGCGTCGGCATCCGCGCGCTTCTCATCATCCTGCTCTTGCCCGGCGTGGTGGTGCTGCTGGTCATCGACAGCCTGAACGACTACCGCACCCTTTCCGAAATCACCAACGAGGCCTACGACAGCGCCTTGGTGGAGCCGGCGCGGGTGCTTGAAAGCAGCCTTGAATTCACGCCCGACGGCAACCTGCAGGTGGCCACGCCGCTGTATGCGCAGGTCATGCTCGAATCCCGGGCGGGTCTGCGCAAGTATTTCCGCATCGAGGAAATCGATCCTCCATTGCCCGACGGGTCGCCCGTGCCCCAGACGCAGGGCAAGACGCTGCTCGGCATGCCTGAAATGCCGCGTCCGCCGTCCTGGCCCCGCTCGAACGGCCAACCCATCTTCTACGACGGCGTGTATCGCAACGACCCCGTGCGGGTCGTGTCCGTCGTGCGCGATCTCTATTACCAGGGCCAGCACCGCCAGGTGCTGGTGGTCGTGGCCGAAAGCACTGGCAAGCGCATCGAGGCCGAGAACAGCGCGCGGCGCCAGGAGATCCTGCGCGATTCGCGGATGCTGGCCTTGGTCGTGCTGCTGGTGTGGTGGGGCGTGTCCTGGGCATTGAAGCCGCTGCGACGGCTGCAGTCCGACATCCGCAGCCGCCGCCCCGACGATCTGACGCCGCTGGACGCCTCGCGCGTGCCCAGTGAGGTCGCTCCACTGGTGGAGGCCGTCAATCACCACATCGCCCGTTACCGGCGGGTGCTGGACGAGCAATCCAGCTTCCTTGCCGACGCCTCGCACCAGTTGCGCACGCCGCTTGCCATCATGCTGACGCAGGCCCAATACACGCTGCGCGAGCGCGACCCGGCACGCGTGCGCGAAGGGCTGCGCGCCATCGTCGACCAGTTGGGCCGCACGCGCCGGCTGACCGAGCAATTGCTGTCGCTGGCGCACGCCAACCAGGCCGGCCAGACCCCGCGCCAGTTGCTCGACATGAACGCCGTGTCGCGCGAAGTCGTGTTGCAGTACCTGCCGCTCGCGCACGAAAAACAGCAGGACCTGGGTTGGGTGCAGGCCGATGCCGAAGACGGCCAGGACACGCCGGTGCCGGTGTCGGGCAACGAAGCCGAACTGCACGAAGCGCTGTCCAACCTTGTGCACAACGCCATCCATTACGCCCCGGCGGGCGCGCGCATCACGGTATCCGTGTGCCGCGCCGACAACCGCGTCGAGGTTGCCGTGTCCGACAACGGCCCCGGCCTGGATCCGGTCATGCGCACGCGCGCCTTCACGCGATTCGAGCGCGTGGGCACCGACAAGCCGATGACTTCCTCCGGTTCCGGCTTGGGATTGGGCATTGCGCGCGCCTACGCACGCCGCAACGAGGGCGATATCGAACTGCGCGACGGCGAGCCCAACGACCAGGGCGGCGTTGGCCTTGCGTCGGTGCTGTGGCTGCCGCTGGCGCCCACCGTATCGCAGTATCCGAGACCCGCAGAGGTCCAGCTCAAGGGCGATCAATAGCGCCCGTTTCTTCACTGTCCGCTACTTTCTTGCGCCTGGCGCGCCTGCCGATCAGGGATAACCCCCGGATTCAGGAAGGCGACAGCGCATAGAAAGCGGATTAGCAGCTTCCTTCCGTAATCTGCGATCCGGCCTGTCGTCAGGGGCCGGGCGCTGTCCGCTTCGAGCAGCGCATGAAAGGCCGGCGCTGCCGGCACAAGGAAGGAGGACGGAAGTGAAAAAGACAATCAACAGAAAGGACTATTACGGCGGTGCGCTGATGGTCCTGATCGGTCTGGCTGCGATCTACGGCGGCACGGACTATCACATCGGCTCGCTCAGCCACATGGGTCCGGGATTCTTTCCCGCGGCGCTGGGCGGCCTGCTGGCGCTCACCGGCCTGCTGATCGCGATGTCGGCGCGCTCGGCCGAACCTTCGGCTCCCGCGCCCGCTGAAGGCCATCCCACCGGCATGCCGGACATCCGCGGCAGTGTCTGCATCCTGCTCGGCATCCTGGCCTTCCTGCTGCTCGGCCATTACGGCGGCCTGTTGCCCGCCACATTCGCCATCGTCTTCATCTCCGCGCTGGGCGACCGCACCAACACGATCAAGCAGGCCGTCCTGCTGTCGATCGCCATGTCCGCGATCGCGGTCGTCGTTTTCTGGTGGGCGCTGCAACTGCAGCTTCCGCTGTTCCGTTGGGGTTGAAGCGCCATGATTTCTCAAGCTTTGGTAGACCTTTGGTACGGCTTCGGCGTCGCGTTCCAATGGCACAACCTGATGTGGTCGTTCTTCGGCGTGCTGGTGGGCAACCTCATCGGCGTGCTGCCCGGCATGGGCGCGCTGTCCGCGATCTCGATCCTCTTGCCGCTCACCTACGTCATGCAGCCCGTGCCCGCAATCCTGATGCTGGCCGGCATTTTCTATGGCTCGCAATACGGCGGCGCCATCGGCGCGATCCTGCTCAACCTGCCTTCGCATCCGCCGCACGCGGTTACCTGCCTGGACGGTTATCCACTGACCAAACAGGGCAAGGGCGGGACAGCGCTCGGCATCACGATGATCTGCTCGTTCTTCGCGGCGTCGGTCGGCATCATCGTCATGATCTTTGCCTCGCCGCTGCTGGTTGAAGTCGCGTTCAAGTTCGGCCCGACCGAGATCTTCTCGATCATGCTGCTGGGCCTCTTGGCAGGCGCCACCATGTCGCGCGGCTCGCCGCTCAAGGGCGTGGCGATGACGCTGTTCGGCCTGATGTGCGGCGTGGTGGGCACCGACGTGAACACGGGCACCATCCGGTTTTCGTTCGGCTTGCTCGACCTGTCCGACGGCCTGGAACTGGTCGCGATCTCGATGGGTCTGTTCGGCGTTGCCGACTTCCTGATGAGCGTGAACCGCATGACCATCATCGGCAGCGGCGCCAAGCTGCGCCTGCGCGACATGCGGCCCAGCAAGCAGGAACTGAAGACCGCCTTCTGGCCCATGGTGCGCGGCACGGCCGTCGGCACGCTGTTCGGCGCCATGCCCGGCACCGGCCCGACGATCACCACGTTTGTCGCCTACGCGCTCGAGCGCAAGATCTCCAAGACGCCCGAGAAATTCGGCACCGGCATGATCGCCGGCGTGGCTTCGCCGGAAGCGTCGTCGCACTCGAAGACGCAGGTCGACTTCATCCCGACGATGAGCCTGGGCATTCCCGGCGACGCGGTGATGGCGCTGATTCTGGGCGCGCTGCTGATTCAGGGCATCCAGCCCGGCCCGCAGCTCATCACGGAGCATCCGGACATCTTCTGGGGCCTGATCGCCAGCTTCTGGGTGGGCAACGTGCTGCTCATGGTGCTGAACGTGCCGCTCATCGGCGTGTGGGTCAAGTTGCTGCAGGTGCCTTACCGCTACCTCTTCCCGTCGGCGCTGTTCTTCATCGCAGTGGGCGTGTACAGCACGCAGAACAGTCTCTTCCAGATCTGGGAAGTGCTGGCGTTCGGCGTGATTGGCGCGGTGCTCATGACGCTGGAATTCTCGGTCGCGC
This sequence comes from Achromobacter sp. JD417, assembly GCF_041879325.1. NCBI lineage: Bacteria > Pseudomonadati > Pseudomonadota > Betaproteobacteria > Burkholderiales > Alcaligenaceae > Achromobacter > Achromobacter sp. JD417. The sequence continues at coordinate 774,875 of NZ_CP087159.1, forward strand.
CCATCCTGCTGGGCTTCGTGCTCGGCCCCATGGTCGAAGAGAACTTCCGCCGCGCGCTGCTGCTCTCGCGCGGTGACCTGGCTGTGTTCGTCGAACGTCCGATCAGCGCATGGTTCATCGGCGCGAGCGCGTTGCTGATCACGCTGCAGGTCTGGGCCTTCCTGCGCCGCAACAAGCACAAGAACAAGCCCGAAGTGCCGCAGACGGCCTGATCCCCGGCCCTGGCATTCGGCACACGCGGCCCGGCTTAGGCCGGGCCGTTCTACTTGTGCAGGCCCGGCTCACGCCGGGCCGTTTTACTTGTGCAGGCTCGGCTTGCGCCCGGGCCGTTTGATTTGTGCGGCGGCATCCCTCATGCTTGGGGTTTTCATCGCCTGCCCGCTGCCACCATGCACATTCTCTTTGCTTGTCCCCATCACGATCCCGACGCCTGGGTGCCTCGCCTCGAGGCCGCGATGCCCGGCTGCCGTATTTCGGTCTGGAACCCGGACGGTCCGCCCTCCGGCGCCGAAGTCGCGTTGGTCTGGCGTCCGCCCGTCCAGCTCTTCCAGCACGAAACCGGTTTGAAGACGCTCTTCAATCTGGGCGCGGGCGTCGATGCCTTGTTGAAGATGCCCGAGATTCCCGATCACGTGCGCATCGTTCGCCTCGAAGACGCCGGCATGGCGGTGCAGATGGCCGAATACGCGCTGTATGCATTGCTGCGCGTCTCGCGCGATTTCGAAGCCTTCGACCAGGCGCAGGCACGGCAGCATTGGGACACCCGCGAAGGCACCCGGCAAGCCGACTGGCCCGTGGGGGTTCTGGGGCTGGGACAGGTCGGCGCGCGCGTGGCGCAGACGCTGGCCGAGTTCGGCTACCCCGTCGCGGGCTGGTCGCGGTCGCCGCGCCAGATTCCCGGTGTCGAATCCTTCGCAGGCGAAGCCGCCTTGCCCGAATTCCTTGGCCGCACGCGCTTTCTGGTCAATGTGCTGCCGCTCACGCCCGACACGCAGGGCATCCTGAATCGCGAGACCCTGTCGCGGCTGCTGCCCGGCGCGCATCTGGTCAACGTCGGACGCGGCGAGCATCTGGTCGAGGACGATCTGGTGCAGATGCTTGAAGAGGGCGAGATCGCGGGCGCCACGCTCGATGTCTTTCACACCGAGCCGCTGCCCAAGGATCACCCGTTCTGGCACGACCCGCGGGTCCACGTCACGCCCCATATCGCGGCGCGCACGCTGCGCGACGAAAGCATCGCGCAGATCGCGGGCAAGGTCGCGCAACTGAAGCGCGGCGAAGCCATCACCGGCGTGGTCGAGCGCTCGCGCGGCTACTGAGGCGCGGGAGACGCGGCTTTATCCAGACGCTCGTACATCGAGGGCAGGCGCTGCGACAGAAAATCCAGCAGCGTTCGCACGGCGGGCATCATGCCCCGCCGTGACGGATAGATGCAGTGCACGATGCCCTCGGGCGACTGCCATTGCGGCAGCACCGGCACTAGCTGCCCGCGGCGCAGTTCCTCCTGCGTGGCAATCGACGGCAGCAGGGCAATGCCGCGTCCGCGCACGGCCGCTTCCGTCAGCACGATGAAATCGTTGCATGACAGTTGCGGCTTCAGTTCGATGTGCACCTCTTCGCCCTTGTCGTTGCGCAGGGGCCAGCGCACTTCATTTTGCGGATCGCTGAAGCTCAGCGTGACGTGAGACGCCAGATCCTGCGGCGTGTCGGGCGCGCCGTGGCGTTGCAGATAGCCGGGGCTGGCCACCAGCGTGCCGCGCGCCGTGCCCAGATGCCGCACGACCAGTTCCGCGTCCGTGTCCAGCTTCGTGCGGACCCGCAGCGCCAGATCCACGCCCTCGCGGATCAGGTCCACGCGCCGGTTGGTGACCAGCAATTGCACCGAGATCGCCGGCCACGCATCCAGGAATTCCGGCAGCAGCGGCGCCAGCACGTCCTGCGCGATCGACACCGGGCAACTCACGATGACCGGACCCGTGGGCTCAGCCTGCAACTGCCGCATGGCGTCGTCCGCAGCCCGAGCCGAGGCGGCCATCTCGCGGCAGTAATGCAGATAGCGTTCGCCGGCGGACGTCAGACGCAGCCGGCGGGTGGTGCGCTGCAAGAGACGCACGCCCAGGCTTTCTTCCAGGTGTGAGATTCGGCGGGAGAGACGGGATTTCGGGATGTCCAGCGCGCGTGCCGCCGCGCTGAAGCCTCCTTGCTCGACGACTTGCGAAAAGTAGTAGAGGTCATTGAGATCTTGCATGATTGTTCTATGTTTGGAACGAACAGTTCATCATACCCGTATTTATGTATTCAATCGGTCCATCTACAGTGACGCCATGCACAACGGATCTGCCAACGCCGCCCAAGCGGCAAGGCCCCGCCCGATCATCCTGACGGGTGCGGCGCTGACAGATCCAGCCCCCCGCCCGGGGGAACCCACTGGAGATACTGCAATGAAGACCCTGATCATCCTTTCCTCGATTCTCGGCGAACGTTCCAACAGCAAGCAATTGGCCGATCACCTGATTGCCCGCGTCAAGGCTGCCAACCCGGCCTCGGCCATCAAGGTCCGCGACATCGGCGCGCAACCCATTCCTTACTTCGATGGCAACACCGCCGGCGCCCTGTTCACGCCCGCCGAGTCCCGTACCGTCGAGCAGCAGCGGCTGGTCGAGCTGAGCGACTCGCTCATTGCTGAACTGATGGACGCCGATCGCATCGTGTTCGCCGTGCCCGTGTACAACTTCAACCTGCCGGCGCAATTCAAGTCCTATCTGGACCACCTGGCGCGCGCCGGGGTCACGTTCCGTTATACGCCGGAAGGCGTGCCCGAGGGGCTCGTCAAGGGTAAGCAGGTGGTCGTGCTGACCGCGCGTGGCGGCAAGGCCGAGGGCACGCCCTCGGACACGATGACGCCTTACCTGCGCCAGATGCTCGCCTTCCTGGGCATGACCGATGTGACCTTCATTGCCGCCGAAGGCATGGCCATGGGCGAAGTGGCCGCGCTGGAAGGGCTGGCCCTGGCCAAGCAACGCATCGATGCGCTGCTGCCGGCCGCCGGCCAAGCCTCGCTTGCCGCCTGACCGCGCGCACCGGGCATAAAAAAGGCGAGCTGCGAGGCTCGCCCTTTTCGTAGGCGCGAAAAACCAGATCTTTAGTCGCGCAGCCGCTTGATGAGGCTGGACGTGTCCCAGCGGCCGCCGCCCAGCTTCTGGACGTCGCCGTAGAACTGGTCCACCAGCGCGGTCAAGGGCAGGCGCGCGCCGTTGTTGCGCGCCTCGGCCAGCACCAGGCCAAGGTCCTTGCGCATCCAGTCCACCGCAAAGCCGAAGTCGAACTTGTCGTCGACCATGGTCCCGCCGCGGTTCTCCATCTGCCAGCTCTGCGCCGCGCCCTTGCTGATCACGTCCAGCACCTGCTTCATGTCCAGGTCCGCCGCCTGGCCGAACGCGATGGCCTCCGACAGGCCCTGCACGATGCCGGCGATGCAGATCTGGTTGACCATCTTGGCAAGTTGGCCGGCGCCCGGGGGGCCCACCAGCGTGACCGCGCGGCCAAAGCACTGGGCCACCGGCTTGACCGCGTCGAACACCGCCTGCTCGCCGCCGCACATGACCGTCAGCACGCCGTTGACGGCGCCCGCCTGGCCGCCCGACACGGGGGCGTCGATGAAGTTCAGGCCCAGTTCCTTGGCGTGCGCATGGAGTTCACGCGCCACGTCGGCGGAAGCGGTCGTATGGTCGACGAACACGGCGCCGGGCGCCATGCCCGCAAACGCGCCGTCCGGGCCCAGCACGACGCTGCGCAGGTCGTCATCGTTGCCCACGCAGGCAAAGACGATCTGTGCGCCGGCAACGGCTTCGCGCGGCGTGGCGGCGCTGTGGCCGCCAAACTCGGCAACCCAGGCCTGCGCCTTGGCGGGCGTGCGGTTGTAGACGGTGACGTCGTGCCCGGCGCGGGCCAGGTGACCGGCCATGGGCAAGCCCATCACGCCCAATCCGAGGAAAGCGACTTTCTGGGCTACGGCTGCGTCGTAGCTCTTGGTACCGATCGTTGCCATGCAGTGGACTCCGCTGAATAAGGGTAGGTCTGTTTCAGGACACTAACCTTAACGCAATCAAAAGCCGGCGGCGAGTCCATCTCGGCGGCTGTCGCTGGCGCTGACGTAGCCATCGACGGCCGGATCGCCCAGCCGCCAGATGAACTGGCCCGATCCAAAGTCCATGTAGGGATCTTCCATGCCCTGCAGCACATGGCCGCGCTCGCGCAGCCCCTGGACAACAGCGGGCGAGACCGTCGCCTCCAGGTCCACCTCAAGGCCGCGGTTCCACTTCCAGCGCGGCGCGTCGCACGCGGCCTGCGGCTGCTGGCCGTAGTCCAGCATGCGCACCAGCGCCTGCATCTGGCCCTGCGGCTGCATGTTGCCGCCCATGACGCCAAAGCTCATCACCGGGGCGCCGTCACGCATCAGGAAACCCGGAATGATCGTGTGAAACGGCCGCTTCCCGCCCGCGACCACATTCGCATGATCGGGATCGGTGCTGAAGCCGTACCCGCGGTTCTGCAGGCTGACGCCGGTGCCTGGCGCCACGACGCCAGATCCAAACCCCATGTAGTTCGACTGAATGAAGCTGACCATCATCCCGTTGCGGTCGGCGGCGGTCAGGTAGACCGTGCCGCCTTGCGGCGCGTGGCCGGTGGCGAAGGTTTGCGCCGACCGCGGATCGATCAGGCGCGCGCGTTCGGCCAGGTAGTCCGCGCGCAGCATTTGCTCGGGCGCGACCTGCATGTGGCGTGCATCGGCCACGTGCGCATAGACGTCGGCAAAGGCGAGCTTCATCGCCTCGATCAGCAAGTGCTGCGTCTCGGGATGATCGATCGGGCGCGCGGCCAGATCGAAATTCTGCAGGATCCCCAGCGCGATCAGCGCGGCGATGCCTTGGCCATTGGGCGGAATCTGGTGCAGCGTATGGCCGCGGTATGACTGGCTGATCGGGGTCACCCATTCGGGCGCGAATTCGCGCAGATCCTTTAGCGTCAGGGCTGCATCGTGCGCCTGCGCGTGCGCCACCAGCTTGTGGGCGGTCTCGCCTTCGTAGAAATCGCGTCCGCTGGTCGCGGCGATGCGCTTGAGCGTGGCTGCCGCGCCTTGCAGCACGAAGTGTTCGCCAATGTGCGGCGCGCGCCCGCGCGGCAGGAAATGATCGGCAAAGCCCGGCTGCGGCTGCAGCACGTCGGCTTGCGCGGCCCACTTCTGGTGCACCATGGGCGTGATCGCGAAACCGCGTTCGGCGTATTCGATGGCGGGTGCCAGGATATCGGCGAAAGACAGGCGGCCCAGCTTCTCATGCAACGCACCCCAGCCGGCCACGCAGCCCGGCACGGTCACGCTGTCCCAGCCGCGCGCGGGGATCGCGCCTTGATGCTTGCGCCGGAAGTAGTCCACGTTCCAGGCCGCCGGCGCTGGTCCGGAAGCGTTCAGGCCATGCAGCTTCGCCCCATCCCAGACGATCGCAAAGCAGTCCGAGCCCAGCCCGTTGCTGACCGGCTCGGTCAATGCCAGGGTAGAGGCCGCGGCGATGGCCGCGTCCACCGCATTGCCGCCTTGCGCCAGGATCCGCAACCCTGCTTGAGCGGCCAAGGGGTGGGACGTGGCGACGACATTGCGGGCGAAGACAGGCGTGCGGGTGGTCGTGTAGGGATTCTTCCAGTCGAAATTCATGTCCGAATCATCGCGTGGGGTAAACCCGTAGCTTAACGTAGATGAATCCGTCTCTGTACGATTGGTTGCTTGGCGTAAGTATTTGTAGCCTTCATTGCGGCGAGCGCCCAAAGAAAAACCCCCGGGACAAGCCCGGGGGTTTTGAAGGCTGGGGCGCCGCATCAAGGGCGGCGCGCTGTGCCTTATTCCTCTTCGACGAAGGTCTCTTCGCGCTTCTTGCGGATGGCCGGCAGGGCCACCAGGATCACCAGGAACACGGCGACGGCCAGCAGGGTAGCGGACAGCGGACGCGTCACGAAGGTGGAGAAGTCGCCGCGCGACAGCAGCAGGGCACGGCGGAAGTTCTCTTCCATCATGGGGCCCAGCACCAGGCCCAGCAGCAGCGGGGCGCCTTCGCACTTCAGCTTCGACCACACATACCCGATGATGCCGAACATGGCTGTGGTGAAGATGTCGAACGGGTTGTAGTTAAGCGAGTACACACCGATCGTGCAGAACACCAGAATCGCCGGGAACAGAATGCGGTAGGGCACCTTCAGCAGCTTGACCCACAGGCCGATCAGCGGCAGGTTCAGCACCACCAGCATCAGGTTGCCGATCCACATCGAGGCGATCAGGCCCCAGAACAGCTCCGGGTGGCTCGACATGACTTGCGGGCCGGGCTGGATGTTGTGGATGGTCATGGCGCCCACCATCAGCGCCATCACGGCGTTGCCGGGGATACCAAGCGTCAGCAGCGGGATGAACGAAGTCTGGGCTGCGGCGTTGTTCGCCGATTCCGGGCCCGCCAGGCCGGCCGGGTGGCCCTTGCCGAAGCGTTCCGGATTCTTCGAGATCTTCTTTTCCAGCGTGTACGACGCGAACGACGACAGCACCGCACCACCGCCCGGCAGGATGCCCAGGGCCGAACCCAGCGCCGTGCCGCGCAGCACAGCCGGGGCGGCTTCCTTGAATTCCTGCTTGTTCGGATACAGCGTGCCGATCTTGTCGGTGATGTCGACGCGGTTTTCCTTCTGCTCGAGGTTGGTCATGATTTCGGCAAAGCCGAACACGCCCATGGCCACGATGGCGAAGTCGATGCCGTCCTGCAGTTCCGGCACGCCGAAGTCGAAGCGGGCAACGCCCGAGTTGACGTCGGTGCCGACCATGCCGAGCAGCAGGCCCAGGATGATCATCGCGATGGCCTTGGGCAGCGAACCCGAAGCCAGCACCACGGCGCCGACCAGGCCCAGGCACATCAGCGAGAAGTACTCGGCGGGGCCGAACTTGAACGCGACTTCAGCCAGCGGGGGCGCAAAGGCAGCCAGCAGCAGCGTGGCAACGCAACCGGCAAAGAACGAGCCCAGTGCGGCAATTGCCAGCGCAGCGCCCGCCCGGCCGTTACGGGCCATCTGGTGACCGTCCAGCACGGTCACCACCGCAGACGTTTCCCCTGGCAGCGCCACAAGAATTGCCGTCGTGGATCCGCCGTACTGGGCGCCGTAGTAAATACCCGCCAGCATGATCAGGCCGGCCACCGGGGGCAGCACGTACGTGATCGGCAGCAGCATGGCGATGGTCGGGACGGGGCCGATGCCCGGAAGCACGCCGATCAGCGTACCCAGGATGCAGCCCAGCAGTGCGTACAGGAGGTTCTCGGGCGTGAACGCCACCGAGAAACCCAACATCAGGTTGTCAAACAATTCCATGACCGGTTGCTCCTCAGTTCATGCCCAGAAACGACGGCCACAGCGGGAAAATCAGCCCCAGCCCCTTGATGAATGCCAGGTAGGTGAACACCACCAGGAAGATGCCGTTGGCCACGGCGACCTTCAGGTTGAATTCATGGCTGGCAAGGCTGCTGACGACCACCAGCACGAACACCGAGATGTAGACGCCCAGAAGTTTGAGGATCAGGCCATATAGAACGACCGAGCCCACCACCAGGAAGACGATGCGCCAGTCGAACTTGTCGACATGCGTTTCATGGGCTTTCTTGGACAGCGAGCCAAGCAGCACGATGGCGCCGAGCAGTGCGAGAACAATGCCCAGCCAGAAAGGAAAGTATCCGGGTCCCATTCGGGCAGCAGTACCCATTTGGTAGCTGCTGGCCTGCCAGGCGAATCCCAGCCCAAGGGCGATGAACATCACCCCCGACCAGAAGTCCTGTCGATTGCGTAGCTGCATGATTGGTTGGCTCCTGTTTACAGCATGTAGATAAAAGAGGTTTGTAGCCGGATGGGACACCCGCCGAAAGGCGAGTGACAGGCACAAAAAAGGCACTTCGGGGTGCCATGAATTATTCTGAAAGCGACGACGTGGTTTCTTGAAAGGCCGAATGGTAATGGACGCCTGCCACGCTGCAAACCCTGTAAGGTCGGTGAAAGCCTGGGGTTTTCCCTAGAATTGGGGAACTCCCGAACCCCGTTTGTAACGCGGTCGAAAGTTTGAGGGCTTTTTGAAAGCTAAGTGAAAGTTTATAGAAAGAATCGCGAAAGCCGGATCGGCCGGATGCGGCAATTTCGGGGGATGGGACTTTTCATGGCAGGCAAGAGCCGGTAACCTGCGCGCGCCAAAACCCAACCGTATTTCCTACTGAATATTGCCGGGTTTCTCACCTTGCGTGAAGAGGCCCGGTCCATCCCCGGATGGTTTACGATAGCGCCCATGCTGCAAGATCTAGACCAACTCGCCGCCCGAATCGGGCAACTGGTGCAACGCACCCGCCAACTCCACGCCGAGCGTGACGCGTTGCGTCTACGCGTGAACGAATTCGAAGCCGAGCAGCGCGTGCTCAAGCAGCGCGCCGCTGACCGCGAAGCCGAAGTCGTCACGCTGCAAAGCAAACTTCAAGATAACGACGGCGCCGTCTCGGCCATGCTTGAAGAAGCCAAGCGGGCGGAAGCCGCGCTGCGCGAACAACTCGCGCGCGAGACGGCCGAGCGCCACGCGCTCGAGTCGCGGTTCGCCGCACGCGAAAGCGAATTGCAGGGCAGCCTGCAATCGCGCGACACAGAACTACAGCGCTTGCGCGTGGCCGCCGCGTCGGCCCGCGAGCGCATCGACGCCGTCCTGGCCCGTTTGCCGGGTGCGCCGTCCGGAGAGCAACACTAATGGAACGTGTAGACGTATCGATCCTCGGCCGCGAGTACTCACTTGCGTGCTCCGCCGAAGAAAAGCCCACGTTGCTGGCCGCCGTGCGCCATGTCGATCAGCTCATGCTGCGCATCCAGGGCACGGGCAAGGTTTCCAGCAATGAACGCATCGCCGTGATGGCCGCATTGCAGGTCGCTGGCGAGTTGCTTGCAATGAAAGCGCCCGATGGTCCGCTGGGCGGTTTGGCGGTCGGCGACTTCAAGCGTAGAATTGAGGACATGAACGCAGTACTCGATGACGCCTTGTCGGGTCAGGAAAAACTGCTCTAACGTTCATAAGCAGCATTCAAGAATTTTCAGTTTGTCCCTGCCGTGTTCGTGACTAGGCCATACATTCTCTGAACCTATGTCTTTTTGGCATATTGGTTGCGGGAGTGCAGAGCTGGAGTGATTGTCTCTTGCAGACGAACCCGATGCTCTTCGGAACGCGACCACCTTGAACCTCAGGGTTCGAGATGCCGGCCTTGACGGCACAGGCGGGGCATCTATCCCAGCGGGCCTGCCATTAGCGCAGGTCCGCGTCGGGTGCCTCTCGGCAAATCCCCTTCGTCCTCCCTCCTAGGACCAGTCCATGTTCAAACACCCCGTTTTTTCGCTCACCAAGCTTGGTGCGGCGTGCGCAGCCGTGGCCGCCATCGCTGTGGCTCAACCCGTTTTCGCGCAGACGCAGGCGCCTGCCGCAACGGCCGAAGCCGAGCCCGCTGCAAACCGCTCGCCCGAACTGACCTTGCAAGCCATGGCGTCTTCCGAGGTCAAGCAGGACACGGTCCGCATTGCGCTGTCCGCCGAAGTTGAAGCGCCGGACCAGCCGGCCGCCGGCCAGAAGCTCACCGCCGCGCTCGAAGACGCTGTCAAGCGTGCGCGCGACACGAAGGACGTGGAAGTGCGCACCAGCAGCTTCAACGTCTGGCCCAACATGAACAACAAGGGAAAGATCGCCTCGTGGCGCGGCCAGGGCGAAATCGTGCTGGAGTCCAAGGACTTCGCGGCCGCCGCCGCGCTGGCTTCCAAGCTGTCCGACAAGACCGCCATTTCCAACATCAGCTTCTCGCTGTCACCGGCCGCCCGTGAAGCCGAAGAGCGCAAGCTGCTGAAAGAAGCCGCGCAGGCCTTCAAGGATCGCGCACTGGCCGCGGCCAATGCCTTCGGCTTTTCCGGCTACCGCCTGTCCAAGATCGAGCTTGGCGGTTCCGGCGGCCCCGTGCCGGTTCAACGCATGGTCGGCGCGGCAATGGCAAAGGGCGGTTCGTTCAGCAGCGCCGACGTCAGCGTTCCCCTTGAAGCAGGGAACGTGACGGTCAGCGTCGCGGTCAACGGGACGATCGTTTTGCAGTAAGACTGAACATGATGGCGCCCAGGGCGACCATCGGCAGGGACAGCCACTGTCCCATGCTCAATCCACCCGCAAGCAGACCCAGGAAGTTGTCCGGCTCGCGCGTGAATTCCACCAGGAAGCGGAACGTTCCATAGCCCATCAGGAACAATCCGCTGACCTGTCCCAGCGGCCGCGGCTTGCTCGAAAACCACCACAGCAGCGCAAACAGCACGATGCCTTCCAGGCCCAGCTCATAGAGCTGCGACGGATGGCGCGGCAGTCCGTCGCCGCTGTCGGGGAACACCATCGCCCACGGCACGTCGGTGGGACGGCCCCACAGTTCGCCATTGATGAAATTGCCCAGCCGGCCAAAGCCCAGTCCCAGCGGAATCAGCGGCGCAATGAAATCGCTGATCGCAAAGAACGGCAGGCCCTTCTTGCGCGCGAACAGCAGCATCACCAGGATCACGCCGATCAGGCCGCCGTGGAAAGACATGCCGCCTTGCCACAGATACAGCACTTCAAGCGGATGCGACAGGTAATAGCCCGGCTTGTAGAACAGCACGTATCCCAGCCTGCCCCCCAGCACCACGCCCAGCACGCTATAGAAGATCAGGTCTTCCAGGTCCCGCACGTTCAGGGACGTGGTGTGCCCGCTCTTGATGCGGTGGCGGCCCAGCAAATACACGAGCGCGAAGCCCGCCAGGTACATCAGCCCATACCAATGAATGGCTAGCGGCCCGATCTGCAGGGCGATGGGGTCGATTTTTGGATATTCCAGCATGTTCTGCCCGACACAATAAAGTTGAATGATAATAACCGGCGAGCACTGAAGATTCGCATGCCAAGCGAGCCAGCTTCCCCGGGTGCGTTCGCCATGTCCGCGCCCCGACGGCCGACAGGAGACACTGACCATGCCGCACAACGAACGTTCCCGCCATATCACCCAAGGCGTCGCGCGCGCGCCCAATCGCGCCATGTACTACGCGCTGGGCTACAAAGAGGCCGATTTCGAAAACCCCATGATCGGCGTGGCCAACGGCCATTCGACGATCACGCCCTGTAATAGCGGCTTGCAGCGGTTGGCCGACGCCGCCATCGACGCGATCCGCGCCTCGCGCGCCAATCCCCAGGTGTTCGGCACGCCCACCATTTCCGATGGCATGTCCATGGGCACCGAAGGCATGAAGTACTCGCTGGTGTCGCGCGAGGTCATCGCCGACTGCATCGAAACCGCCGCGCAGGGCCAATGGATGGACGGCGTCGTCGTCATCGGCGGATGCGACAAGAACATGCCTGGCGGCATGATCGCCCTGGCGCGCACCAACGTGCCCGGCATCTATGTCTACGGTGGAACCATCAAGCCCGGCCGCTACAAGGGCAACGACCTCACCATCGTGTCCGTGTTCGAGGCCGTCGGCGAATACACCATGGGCCGCATGCCCGAAGAGGACTTCAAGCAGATCGAGAAATGCGCGATTCCCGGCTCGGGCTCTTGCGGCGGCATGTACACCGCCAATACGATGAGCTCAGCATTCGAAGCCATGGGCATGAGTCTGCCGTATTCCAGCACGATGGCCAACGAAGACGAGGAAAAGGTCACTTCGGCCGCCGAGTCCGCGCGTGTGCTCGTCGACGCGGTCAAGCGCAACCTGCGCCCGCGCGACATCATCACCCGCGAATCCATCGAGAACGCCGTGTCCGTCATCATGGCCACGGGCGGCTCCACCAATGCGGTGCTGCATTTCCTGGCCATCGCGCACGCGGCCGAAGTGCCGTGGACCATCGACGACTTTGAACGCATCCGCCGGCGCGTGCCCGTGCTGTGCGACCTGAAGCCGTCCGGCAAGTACGTGGCCACCGACTTGCATCGCGCCGGCGGCATTCCGCAAGTCATGAAGCTCCTGCTCAATGCCGGGCTGCTGCATGGCGAATGCATCACTATCACCGGCAAGACCATCGCGGAAACGCTCGCGGACGTGCCTGACGCGCCCCGCGCGGACCAGGATGTCATCATGCCCATCGACCGCGCGCTCTATCCGCAGGGCCACCTCGCCATTCTGAAGGGAAATCTCTCGCCCGAAGGGTGCGTCGCCAAGATCACCGGCCTGAAGAACCCCGTCATCACGGGCCCCGCACGCGTGTTCGACTCGGAGGACGATGCCATGACGGCCATCATGGCCCAGCAGATCCGCGACGGCGACGTCGTCGTGATCCGCTACGAAGGCCCGAAGGGCGGCCCGGGCATGCGCGAAATGCTCGCGCCCACCTCGGCGCTCGTGGGACAAGGGCTGGGCGAAACCGTCGGGCTCATCACCGACGGACGTTTTTCCGGCGGTACCTGGGGCATGGTCGTGGGACACGTCGCACCAGAGGCGTATGTGGGCGGTCCCATCGCGCTGATCCAGGAAGGCGATTCGGTTACCATCGATGCCCACAAGCTGCTGCTGCAGCTCAACATCAGCGACGAAGAAATGGCGGCTCGTCGTCAGGCCTGGGTCCAGCCCAAGCCGCGTTATACACGCGGTGTGCTTGCCAAGTTCGGCAAGCTCGCCAGCACCGCCAGCCGTGGGGCAGTAACCGATGCTTTTGAAGATTAGTCTGTCGTTGGCCGCGGCCGGCGTCCTGAACGCTGGCGCGGCGCATGCGCAAACCACTGGCCTGGACCTGGCCAAGAGCAAGGCCTGCATGGCCTGTCATCAGGTGGAAGCCAAGCGGGTCGGGCCGCCCTTGATGAGCGTGGCGCAGCGATACGCGGGGCAGGGCGACGCCATGGTCGATTACCTGGCGGGCAAGATCCGTAGCGGTGGTCGCGGCGCCTGGGGCGCGGTGCCCATGCCCGCTCAGACTCATGTATCGCCCGAAGACGCCCGCGCCTTGTCCGAATGGATCTTGTCGCTGGCGCCGGCAAAGCAGTAGTCTTATTTTCATGCCCCGGTATCGAGCCGGGGGCGCGGGCCGCACGCAGCGGCCGCCTAATGCAAAGGAATCGTCATGGCAGAACAACCATCACCGGGCAATGAAGTCGCCGTTCTTGGCGGCGGTTGCTTCTGGTGCGTCGAAGCAGTGTTTGCCGACCTGCGCGGAGTCAAAAGCGTGTTGCCGGGCTACAGCGGCGGACACGTCGACAATCCCAGCTACGAACAGGTCTGCGGCAAGGACACCGGCCACATCGAAGTCGCCCGCATCGAGTTCGATCCCGCCGAACTCTCGTACAGCGATCTGCTGCGCGTCTTTTTCGCCACCCACGATCCCACCACGCCGGGGCGCCAGGGCAACGACATTGGCCCGCAGTACGAATCGGCCATCTTCTGGCAAAACGAATCGCAGCGTGAGCAGGCCGAGGCCATCATCGCCGAGGTCGAGGCGCAAAAAATCTACGATGCGCCCATCGTCACCAAGCTGCTGGCGCCGGCGCATTTCTGGCAGGCCGAGGACTATCACAGCAATTATTTCGCCTTGCATCCCGAGCAAGGCTATTGCCAGTTCGTGATCGCACCCAAGGTCGCCAAGTTCCGCAAGCAATTCCAGGATCGCCTGAAGCGCTAAGCGGCGGCAATCACTTCGCCTGACCGAAGGCCCTGTACGGCAGACACGCGTTGCGCCGACCGCTGCGGGGCCTTTTTTCATGCGGGGTCTTTCCCTGCGCGGTGCTTTTCTTGATGCGGCGCGGGTCAGCTCGACGCGCGCTCAAAGAAAAACCCCGCCACTCAGCGGGGTTTGAACAGGCTATGTCGACGCACGCCAGGCGCCTGTCTTCAAGCGTTATTCCACGGTCTTCAAAACACCGCGGCGCATCTGGTCCAGCTCGATCGATTCGAACAGGGCCTTGAAGTTGCCCTCGCCAAAGCCGTCATTGCCCTTGCGCTGAATGATCTCGAAAAAGATCGGGCCGATCTGGTTTTCGGTAAAGATCTGCAGCAGCAGTCCGCCACCCGGCGCGCCGTCCAGCAAGATGCGATTCTTCTGCAGGCGCGCCACGTCCTCGCCGTGGTTCGGCAGGCGCCGATCCAGCAGTTCGTAGTAGGTCTCCGGCGTGTCCAGGAACACGACGCCGGTCTTGCGCAGCGCTTCCACCGTGGCATAAATGTCATCGGTTGCCATGGCGATGTGCTGAATGCCCTCGCCGCGGTACAGATCCAGGTACTCCTGAATCTGGCCCTTCTCGTCGGTGCCTTCCTCGTTGATGGGGATGCGGATATTGCCGCAAGGCGAGGTCATCGCCTTGGACTTCACACCCGTCACCTTGCCCTCGATGTCGAAGTACCGGACTTCCCGGAAGTTGAACAGGCGCTCGTAGAACTCCGACCACTCGGCCATGCGGCCCTTGTGCACGTTGTGCGTCAGGTGGTCCACCAACGTCAGACCCGCGCCGCGCCAGTTGACGTCGGTCTGCGCGTTGGCCGGATCCAGCGGAATGAAGTCCACGTCATAGATGCTGATGTCGCCAATGCCGCCGTGGCCTTCCTTGCCGGCCCAGCGGTCCACCAGATAGATCAGCGAATCGCCGATGCCCTTGATCGCGGGGATGTTCAGTTCCATCGGGCCGCTATGGGAGTCGAAACCCCAGGCACCAAGTTCCAGCGCGCGCTTGTAGGCGGCATTGGCGTCCTGCACGCGAAAGCCAATCGCACAGATCGAAGGGCCATGCAGACGGGCAAAGCGCTGGGCAAAGGAATCGGGCTCGGCGTTGATCAGGAAATTCACGCCGCCTTGACGGTACAGGGTCACGTCCTTGTGGCGATGCTTGGCAATGGCCTTGAATCCCAGCAGTTCAAACACCTTGCGCAGCGCGGCGGGGTCCGGCGCGGCATATTCAATGAACTCGAACCCGGCGGTGCCCATCGGGTTGTCCCAGGGTTGGAAAGCGCTGCTCATAAGTCTGCTCCCTTGCATGTTTTAAGTGGACGACTTGTTCTTCAAGTCTAGACGCAGATTGTAGGTAGGAAGGGTGGGCAGACAATTGCAAACATGGCGCAAAAGCACGTGGTTTCGGCAATAATATTGCCCAATATTGTGATCAAGGGGTTGAAAATGTCTGCAATTGAGCTTGATAGGACAGATCTAAGGATTCTTGCCGAGCTGCAGCGGGACGGGCGCCTCAGCAACCAGGAACTGGCGGACCGCGTCTCCCTGTCACCCAGCCCCTGCTTGCGCCGGGTGCGGCGCCTGGAAGAGCAGGGCTTCATCAAGAAATACGTGGCGCTCATCGACGCGGCCAAAGTCGGGCTGGGGCTGCTCGCTTACGTAAATATCCGCCTGAACAAGCACAGCGGCTCCAGTCACGCGCCCATGAGCGACTTCGCGCGCGACGTCCAGCTGTGGCCGGAGGTCGTCGAGTGCTACGCCATGTCAGGTGACATGGACTACCTGATGCGCATCCAGGTCGCCGACCTGGCGCATTTCTCCCGTTTCGCCATGGACACGCTCATGCGCCACCCTGCCGTCGTGGACATGCGCTCCTTCTTCGCCCTGCAGCAGATCAAGGAAACGACGGAACTTCGTATATAGATAGCGCGGCGCGGTGCGCCTGCCGGCCCGGGCCGTTGAAGCGGCGGGATGTTGCATGCCAGTCGGTTGGCACCACTCGCTCCGGTCTTGCCCAGCCTAGACGGGCGGGTTGTGATCGCACTGGCTCGCAACTGCTTATATATAGAGGGGCCTGGAGTCACTTCCCTATATATAGGGGAGCGAAGGAGCGCCGCCCCGCAGGCTGATCGCGGTGCGTCCCCTA
This sequence comes from Achromobacter sp. JD417, assembly GCF_041879325.1. Classification (NCBI taxonomy): domain Bacteria; kingdom Pseudomonadati; phylum Pseudomonadota; class Betaproteobacteria; order Burkholderiales; family Alcaligenaceae; genus Achromobacter; species Achromobacter sp. JD417. The sequence goes on from NZ_CP087159.1 coordinate 790,768, forward strand.
AAAGAATCATATTTCTGCAAAATGGGTGTCATGCTGGCTACACACGCAGAATTTCTGTGCTATAGTCTCGCTCCTTCGCTGCTCACGCAGTTCCGAACAGCGAAGCCAAGCAAGTGCAACAGGTCAGCCCAAGGGCAGATCTGCCGCAAAAGCAGCTGGAAACGGCGCCAAGCGGTTATTGCAAAGATCGACGCAAATCAGGCAGAAGCCAGTTGCAAGATCTGCAAAAATTGTGCTATAGTCTTGGGCTTGGCTGGTGATGACGAATCAGGGTTTACCCCGAAACTGAATTTCAGCCACCTGTGCGGTAACCGGCCTTCGGGTTTCCGAAGCTGCTTGCAAAGCAAGCGGGGTTGCAAGATAGGGTGCAAATCAGGCAGAAGCCGGTTGCACAATCTGCAAAAGCTGTGTTATAGTAGAGGGCTTGGCGGTTGCCGAAAAATTAGGGTTTACCCTGACGTTTCGATAGTCGCTAAGCGCTGAGAAATCAGCGCCGCGATTTGAAGTTTTAGCAGTGCCGCTCTTTAACAATTAAACAACCGATAAGTGTGGGCGCTTGATGCGAGTGCAGCGATTAGGTTTCGGCCTTATCGCAAGCACAAGAAATCAAGTGCTCACTAGAAGTGAAGTACCTTAGACGTCAAGTTTAAGAACATACCTCACTTCCTTTGAGTAGCGACGTATGACCTGGTTTGGATTTATTCAGACCAAGAATACGAAACAAATACAGAGATTAAACTGAAGAGTTTGATCCTGGCTCAGATTGAACGCTAGCGGGATGCCTTACACATGCAAGTCGAACGGCAGCACGGACTTCGGTCTGGTGGCGAGTGGCGAACGGGTGAGTAATGTATCGGAACGTGCCTAGTAGCGGGGGATAACTACGCGAAAGCGTAGCTAATACCGCATACGCCCTACGGGGGAAAGCAGGGGATCGCAAGACCTTGCACTATTAGAGCGGCCGATATCGGATTAGCTAGTTGGTGGGGTAACGGCTCACCAAGGCGACGATCCGTAGCTGGTTTGAGAGGACGACCAGCCACACTGGGACTGAGACACGGCCCAGACTCCTACGGGAGGCAGCAGTGGGGAATTTTGGACAATGGGGGAAACCCTGATCCAGCCATCCCGCGTGTGCGATGAAGGCCTTCGGGTTGTAAAGCACTTTTGGCAGGAAAGAAACGTTCCGGGTTAATACCCCGGGAAACTGACGGTACCTGCAGAATAAGCACCGGCTAACTACGTGCCAGCAGCCGCGGTAATACGTAGGGTGCAAGCGTTAATCGGAATTACTGGGCGTAAAGCGTGCGCAGGCGGTTCGGAAAGAAAGATGTGAAATCCCAGAGCTTAACTTTGGAACTGCATTTTTAACTACCGAGCTAGAGTGTGTCAGAGGGAGGTGGAATTCCGCGTGTAGCAGTGAAATGCGTAGATATGCGGAGGAACACCGATGGCGAAGGCAGCCTCCTGGGATAACACTGACGCTCATGCACGAAAGCGTGGGGAGCAAACAGGATTAGATACCCTGGTAGTCCACGCCCTAAACGATGTCAACTAGCTGTTGGGGCCTTCGGGCCTTGGTAGCGCAGCTAACGCGTGAAGTTGACCGCCTGGGGAGTACGGTCGCAAGATTAAAACTCAAAGGAATTGACGGGGACCCGCACAAGCGGTGGATGATGTGGATTAATTCGATGCAACGCGAAAAACCTTACCTACCCTTGACATGTCTGGAATGCCGAAGAGATTTGGCAGTGCTCGCAAGAGAACCGGAACACAGGTGCTGCATGGCTGTCGTCAGCTCGTGTCGTGAGATGTTGGGTTAAGTCCCGCAACGAGCGCAACCCTTGTCATTAGTTGCTACGAAAGGGCACTCTAATGAGACTGCCGGTGACAAACCGGAGGAAGGTGGGGATGACGTCAAGTCCTCATGGCCCTTATGGGTAGGGCTTCACACGTCATACAATGGTCGGGACAGAGGGTCGCCAACCCGCGAGGGGGAGCCAATCCCAGAAACCCGATCGTAGTCCGGATCGCAGTCTGCAACTCGACTGCGTGAAGTCGGAATCGCTAGTAATCGCGGATCAGCATGTCGCGGTGAATACGTTCCCGGGTCTTGTACACACCGCCCGTCACACCATGGGAGTGGGTTTTACCAGAAGTAGTTAGCCTAACCGCAAGGAGGGCGATTACCACGGTAGGATTCATGACTGGGGTGAAGTCGTAACAAGGTAGCCGTATCGGAAGGTGCGGCTGGATCACCTCCTTTCAGAGCTTACGTGCTCGTGTTAAGCGTCCACTCTTATCGGTTGTTTGTTGTAGCTGGCGTCTAGGTTTGGCGCAGCGTAGAAACTAACTGATAGCGCTGCTTGCAGCGCTATCAGTTGGGTTTTACCCAACAGCTATATTTGTTCTTTAACAATCTGGAAGAAGCACAACGAAAATGTGTTCATCAAGTAATCAGCGTTGCTGATGAAGATGGGCACGGGTTGTGATTGCATTATTTTTTGTTCCAAGTTCTCAAGACTGGGGTGATAAGCCTCAGACTGCTTTGAAACTTATGAACGGCACAAACGCTAATACTCAGGTCCTATAGCCTACAGCGTTATAGGATCAAGCGACTAAGTGCATATGGTGGATGCCTTGGCGATCACAGGCGATGAAGGACGTAGTAGCCTGCGAAAAGCTGCGGGGAGCTGGCAAACAAGCTTTGATCCGCAGATATCCGAATGGGGAAACCCACTGCAGCAATGCAGTATCCCTAGCTGAATACATAGGCTAGTGGAAGCGAACCGGGTGAACTGAAACATCTCAGTAGCTCGAGGAAAAGAAATCAACCGAGATTCCGAAAGTAGTGGCGAGCGAAATCGGATGAGCCTTTACGTTTTAGCACGCAGGATAGTCGAACGGAATGGAAAGTCCGGCCGTAGCAGGTGATAGCCCTGTAGACGAAATTCTGTGTGTGGAACTAAGCGTAAGACAAGTAGGGCGGGACACGTGAAATCCTGTTTGAAGATGGGGGGACCATCCTCCAAGGCTAAATACTCGTGATCGACCGATAGTGAACCAGTACCGTGAGGGAAAGGCGAAAAGAACCCCGGAAGGGGAGTGAAATAGATCCTGAAACCGTATGCATACAAACAGTAGGAGCCTCCTTGTGGGGTGACTGCGTACCTTTTGTATAATGGGTCAGCGACTTACATTCAGTGGCAAGGTTAACCGAATAGGGAAGCCGTAGCGAAAGCGAGTCCGAATAGGGCGATTCAGTCGCTGGGTGTAGACCCGAAACCAGATGATCTATCCATGGCCAGGTTGAAGGCACGGTAACACGTGCTGGAGGACCGAACCCACTAATGTTGAAAAATTAGGGGATGAGCTGTGGATAGGGGTGAAAGGCTAAACAAATCTGGAAATAGCTGGTTCTCTCCGAAAACTATTTAGGTAGTGCCTCAAGTATTACTGCGGGGGGTAGAGCACTGTTATAGCTAGGGGGTCATGGCGACTTACCAAACTATGGCAAACTCCGAATACCCGCAAGTACAGCTTGGGAGACAGAGCACCGGGTGCTAACGTCCGGACTCAAGAGGGAAACAACCCAGACCGCCAGCTAAGGTCCCGAATTATCGCTAAGTGGGAAACGAAGTGGGAAGGCATAGACAGTCAGGAGGTTGGCTTAGAAGCAGCCATCCTTTAAAGAAAGCGTAATAGCTCACTGATCGAGTCGTCCTGCGCGGAAGATGTAACGGGGCTAAGCGATAAACCGAAGCTGCGGGTGTGCACTTTTAGTGCACGCGGTAGGAGAGCGTTCTGTAAGCCTGCGAAGGTGGCTTGTAAAGGCTGCTGGAGGTATCAGAAGTGCGAATGCTGACATGAGTAGCGATAAAGGGGGTGAAAAGCCCCCTCGCCGTAAGTCCAAGGTTTCCTGCGCAACGTTCATCGGCGCAGGGTGAGTCGGCCCCTAAGGCGAGGCAGAGATGCGTAGCTGATGGGAAGCTGGTTAATATTCCAGCACCGTCGTACAGTGCGATGGGGGGACGGATCGCGGAAAATCATCAGGGTGTTGGATGTCCCTGTTGCTGCATCGAAGATGGCGCTTAGGCAAATCCGGGCGCGTAAATCAAGGGTGTGGCACGAGCGAGCATTGCTTGCGAAGTGATCGGAAGTGGTTCCAAGAAAAGCCTCTAAGCTTCAGCTGTACGAGACCGTACCGCAAACCGACACAGGTGGACGGGATGAATATTCCAAGGCGCTTGAGAGAACTCAGGAGAAGGAACTCGGCAAATTGATACCGTAACTTCGGGAGAAGGTATACCCCGGTAGTGTGAAGCGCCTGCGCGCTTAGCATGATGGGGTCGCAGAGAATCGGTGGCTGCGACTGTTTATTAAAAACACAGCACTCTGCAAAGACGAAAGTCGACGTATAGGGTGTGACGCCTGCCCGGTGCCGGAAGGTTAAGTGATGGGGTGCAAGCTCTTGATCGAAGCCCCGGTAAACGGCGGCCGTAACTATAACGGTCCTAAGGTAGCGAAATTCCTTGTCGGGTAAGTTCCGACCTGCACGAATGGCGTAACGATGGCCACACTGTCTCCTCCTGAGACTCAGCGAAGTTGAAGTGTTTGTGATGATGCAATCTACCCGCGGCTAGACGGAAAGACCCCATGAACCTTTACTGTAGCTTTGCATTGGACTGTGAACCGGCCTGTGTAGGATAGGTGGGAGGCTTTGAAGCGTGGTCGCTAGATCACGTGGAGCCATCCTTGAAATACCACCCTGGTTTTTTTGCGGTTCTAACCTTGGTCCGTTATCCGGATCGGGGACAGTGCATGGTGGGCAGTTTGACTGGGGCGGTCTCCTCCCAAAGTGTAACGGAGGAGTTCGAAGGTACGCTAGGTACGGTCGGAAATCGTGCTGATAGTGCAATGGCATAAGCGTGCTTGACTGTGAGACTGACAAGTCGAACAGGTGCGAAAGCAGGACATAGTGATCCGGTGGTTCTGAATGGAAGGGCCATCGCTCAACGGATAAAAGGTACTCTGGGGATAACAGGCTGATACCGCCCAAGAGTTCATATCGACGGCGGTGTTTGGCACCTCGATGTCGGCTCATCTCATCCTGGGGCTGTAGCCGGTCCCAAGGGTATGGCTGTTCGCCATTTAAAGAGGTACGTGAGCTGGGTTTAAAACGTCGTGAGACAGTTTGGTCCCTATCTGCCGTGGGCGTTGGATACTTGACGGAGCCTGCTCCTAGTACGAGAGGACCGGAGTGGACGTACCTCTGGTGTACCGGTTGTCATGCCAATGGCATTGCCGGGTAGCTAAGTACGGAAGAGATAACCGCTGAAGGCATCTAAGCGGGAAACTCGTCTGAAGATTAGGTATCCCGGGGACTTGATCCCCCTGAAGGGTCGTTCGAGACCAGGACGTTGATAGGTCGGGTGTGGAAGCGCAGTAATGCGTTAAGCTAACCGATACTAATTGCCCGTGAGGCTTGATCCTATAACACTGATGGTTATTGACCTGGTGATATAGCGTTCCAAGTGTCGTTCAATACAAAATACTGGCTGCACCGTCAGCAGCCAGCCAACACAATTACACCCCACCGTGCGCCGATCATCGAGCCCCAGGCTCTGATCGCCACGCGTTGCGCTTCTTCCAAGATTGGAGCTGTTGCCTACCCCGCAACTGCTCAACCAGTTACGCCTGACGACCATAGCAAGGTGGTCCCACTCCTTCCCATCCCGAACAGGACAGTGAAACGCCTTTGCGCCGATGATAGTGGACGGACGTCTGTGAAAGTAGGTCATCGTCAGGCTTTTATTGCGCAAACCCCCACAGGTAAGCCTGTGGGGGTTTGTTTTTAGTGAGAACCTATGTTCCATGCAGCCGAAGGAGATTCTCCAGCTCGGCGGCGATGCAGGACAGAGTGCAAATTAGGCAGAAGCCGGTTGCAATCGCTGCAAAAATGGTGATATAGTTACGGGCTTGGCTGCTACCGAAAAATCAGGGTTTATCCTGACATTTCGATAGCTGCTAGGGCAGGACGAAAGTCCTGGCGAGACCTGAAGAGGTCGCCGCAAGTAAGTGACGCAATTGCGTAAAGCGCAAAAAGCGAAGCTGACTTGACAAGCGATAAAAACTTCTTCATAATCTCGCTTCTCTGCTGCAACGACAGCGACGACGCAAGCGCGAAGTTAGCCGAAGTTGGGGGCAGAAACCAGTAGTACAGAATTTAGCAGTACCGCTCTTTAACAACTAAACAACCGATAAGTGTGGGCGCTTGATGCGAGTGCAGCGATTGGGTTTCGGCCTTATCGCAAGCACAAGAAATCAAGTGCTCACTAGAAGTGAAGTACCTTAGACGTCAAGTTTAAGAACATACCTCACTTCCTTTGAGTAGCGACGTATGACCTGGTTTGGATTTATTCAGACCAAGAATACGAAACAAATACAGAGATTAAACTGAAGAGTTTGATCCTGGCTCAGATTGAACGCTAGCGGGATGCCTTACACATGCAAGTCGAACGGCAGCACGGACTTCGGTCTGGTGGCGAGTGGCGAACGGGTGAGTAATGTATCGGAACGTGCCTAGTAGCGGGGGATAACTACGCGAAAGCGTAGCTAATACCGCATACGCCCTACGGGGGAAAGCAGGGGATCGCAAGACCTTGCACTATTAGAGCGGCCGATATCGGATTAGCTAGTTGGTGGGGTAACGGCTCACCAAGGCGACGATCCGTAGCTGGTTTGAGAGGACGACCAGCCACACTGGGACTGAGACACGGCCCAGACTCCTACGGGAGGCAGCAGTGGGGAATTTTGGACAATGGGGGAAACCCTGATCCAGCCATCCCGCGTGTGCGATGAAGGCCTTCGGGTTGTAAAGCACTTTTGGCAGGAAAGAAACGTTCCGGGTTAATACCCCGGGAAACTGACGGTACCTGCAGAATAAGCACCGGCTAACTACGTGCCAGCAGCCGCGGTAATACGTAGGGTGCAAGCGTTAATCGGAATTACTGGGCGTAAAGCGTGCGCAGGCGGTTCGGAAAGAAAGATGTGAAATCCCAGAGCTTAACTTTGGAACTGCATTTTTAACTACCGAGCTAGAGTGTGTCAGAGGGAGGTGGAATTCCGCGTGTAGCAGTGAAATGCGTAGATATGCGGAGGAACACCGATGGCGAAGGCAGCCTCCTGGGATAACACTGACGCTCATGCACGAAAGCGTGGGGAGCAAACAGGATTAGATACCCTGGTAGTCCACGCCCTAAACGATGTCAACTAGCTGTTGGGGCCTTCGGGCCTTGGTAGCGCAGCTAACGCGTGAAGTTGACCGCCTGGGGAGTACGGTCGCAAGATTAAAACTCAAAGGAATTGACGGGGACCCGCACAAGCGGTGGATGATGTGGATTAATTCGATGCAACGCGAAAAACCTTACCTACCCTTGACATGTCTGGAATGCCGAAGAGATTTGGCAGTGCTCGCAAGAGAACCGGAACACAGGTGCTGCATGGCTGTCGTCAGCTCGTGTCGTGAGATGTTGGGTTAAGTCCCGCAACGAGCGCAACCCTTGTCATTAGTTGCTACGAAAGGGCACTCTAATGAGACTGCCGGTGACAAACCGGAGGAAGGTGGGGATGACGTCAAGTCCTCATGGCCCTTATGGGTAGGGCTTCACACGTCATACAATGGTCGGGACAGAGGGTCGCCAACCCGCGAGGGGGAGCCAATCCCAGAAACCCGATCGTAGTCCGGATCGCAGTCTGCAACTCGACTGCGTGAAGTCGGAATCGCTAGTAATCGCGGATCAGCATGTCGCGGTGAATACGTTCCCGGGTCTTGTACACACCGCCCGTCACACCATGGGAGTGGGTTTTACCAGAAGTAGTTAGCCTAACCGCAAGGAGGGCGATTACCACGGTAGGATTCATGACTGGGGTGAAGTCGTAACAAGGTAGCCGTATCGGAAGGTGCGGCTGGATCACCTCCTTTCAGAGCTTACGTGCTCGTGTTAAGCGTCCACTCTTATCGGTTGTTTGATATAGCTGGGATCAGTTGTAGGCTTGGGTCGAGGGAATCTTCCCTAGGTCTTCAGCTTCCTGACTACTGATCCGAGAAGGTTTTGGGTCTGTAGCTCAGTCGGTTAGAGCACCGTCTTGATAAGGCGGGGGTCGTTGGTTCGAATCCAACCAGACCCACCAGGTATTTCGCGGCAAGCGAAATATGGGGGTGTAGCTCAGCTGGGAGAGCGCCTGCTTTGCAAGCAGGATGTCATCGGTTCGATCCCGTTCACCTCCACCATTGATTCTCATTGATCGCCGGTGGCGATGTAGAGGCCAACTCATAGTGTCGTCAGTCACGACGTTATGAGTTGGGTTTTACCCAACAGCTATATTTGTTCTTTAACAATCTGGAAGAAGCACAACGAAAATGTGTTCATCAAGTAATCGGCATTGCTGATGAAGATGGGCACGGGTTGTGATTGCATTATTTTTGTTCCAAGTTCTCAAGACTGGGGTGATAAGCCTCAGACTGCTTTGAAACTTATGAACGGCACAAACGCTAATACTCAGGTCCTATAGCCTACAGCGTTATAGGATCAAGCGACTAAGTGCATATGGTGGATGCCTTGGCGATCACAGGCGATGAAGGACGTAGTAGCCTGCGAAAAGCTGCGGGGAGCTGGCAAACAAGCTTTGATCCGCAGATATCCGAATGGGGAAACCCACTGCAGCAATGCAGTATCCCTAGCTGAATACATAGGCTAGTGGAAGCGAACCGGGTGAACTGAAACATCTCAGTAGCTCGAGGAAAAGAAATCAACCGAGATTCCGAAAGTAGTGGCGAGCGAAATCGGATGAGCCTTTACGTTTTAGCACGCAGGATAGTCGAACGGAATGGAAAGTCCGGCCGTAGCAGGTGATAGCCCTGTAGACGAAATTCTGTGTGTGGAACTAAGCGTAAGACAAGTAGGGCGGGACACGTGAAATCCTGTTTGAAGATGGGGGGACCATCCTCCAAGGCTAAATACTCGTGATCGACCGATAGTGAACCAGTACCGTGAGGGAAAGGCGAAAAGAACCCCGGAAGGGGAGTGAAATAGATCCTGAAACCGTATGCATACAAACAGTAGGAGCCTCCTTGTGGGGTGACTGCGTACCTTTTGTATAATGGGTCAGCGACTTACATTCAGTGGCAAGGTTAACCGAATAGGGAAGCCGTAGCGAAAGCGAGTCCGAATAGGGCGATTCAGTCGCTGGGTGTAGACCCGAAACCAGATGATCTATCCATGGCCAGGTTGAAGGCACGGTAACACGTGCTGGAGGACCGAACCCACTAATGTTGAAAAATTAGGGGATGAGCTGTGGATAGGGGTGAAAGGCTAAACAAATCTGGAAATAGCTGGTTCTCTCCGAAAACTATTTAGGTAGTGCCTCAAGTATTACTGCGGGGGGTAGAGCACTGTTATAGCTAGGGGGTCATGGCGACTTACCAAACTATGGCAAACTCCGAATACCCGCAAGTACAGCTTGGGAGACAGAGCACCGGGTGCTAACGTCCGGACTCAAGAGGGAAACAACCCAGACCGCCAGCTAAGGTCCCGAATTATCGCTAAGTGGGAAACGAAGTGGGAAGGCATAGACAGTCAGGAGGTTGGCTTAGAAGCAGCCATCCTTTAAAGAAAGCGTAATAGCTCACTGATCGAGTCGTCCTGCGCGGAAGATGTAACGGGGCTAAGCGATAAACCGAAGCTGCGGGTGTGCACTTTTAGTGCACGCGGTAGGAGAGCGTTCTGTAAGCCTGCGAAGGTGGCTTGTAAAGGCTGCTGGAGGTATCAGAAGTGCGAATGCTGACATGAGTAGCGATAAAGGGGGTGAAAAGCCCCCTCGCCGTAAGTCCAAGGTTTCCTGCGCAACGTTCATCGGCGCAGGGTGAGTCGGCCCCTAAGGCGAGGCAGAGATGCGTAGCTGATGGGAAGCTGGTTAATATTCCAGCACCGTCGTACAGTGCGATGGGGGGACGGATCGCGGAAAATCATCAGGGTGTTGGATGTCCCTGTTGCTGCATCGAAGATGGCGCTTAGGCAAATCCGGGCGCGTAAATCAAGGGTGTGGCACGAGCGAGCATTGCTTGCGAAGTGATCGGAAGTGGTTCCAAGAAAAGCCTCTAAGCTTCAGCTGTACGAGACCGTACCGCAAACCGACACAGGTGGACGGGATGAATATTCCAAGGCGCTTGAGAGAACTCAGGAGAAGGAACTCGGCAAATTGATACCGTAACTTCGGGAGAAGGTATACCCCGGTAGTGTGAAGCGCCTGCGCGCTTAGCATGATGGGGTCGCAGAGAATCGGTGGCTGCGACTGTTTATTAAAAACACAGCACTCTGCAAAGACGAAAGTCGACGTATAGGGTGTGACGCCTGCCCGGTGCCGGAAGGTTAAGTGATGGGGTGCAAGCTCTTGATCGAAGCCCCGGTAAACGGCGGCCGTAACTATAACGGTCCTAAGGTAGCGAAATTCCTTGTCGGGTAAGTTCCGACCTGCACGAATGGCGTAACGATGGCCACACTGTCTCCTCCTGAGACTCAGCGAAGTTGAAGTGTTTGTGATGATGCAATCTACCCGCGGCTAGACGGAAAGACCCCATGAACCTTTACTGTAGCTTTGCATTGGACTGTGAACCGGCCTGTGTAGGATAGGTGGGAGGCTTTGAAGCGTGGTCGCTAGATCACGTGGAGCCATCCTTGAAATACCACCCTGGTTTTTTTGCGGTTCTAACCTTGGTCCGTTATCCGGATCGGGGACAGTGCATGGTGGGCAGTTTGACTGGGGCGGTCTCCTCCCAAAGTGTAACGGAGGAGTTCGAAGGTACGCTAGGTACGGTCGGAAATCGTGCTGATAGTGCAATGGCATAAGCGTGCTTGACTGTGAGACTGACAAGTCGAACAGGTGCGAAAGCAGGACATAGTGATCCGGTGGTTCTGAATGGAAGGGCCATCGCTCAACGGATAAAAGGTACTCTGGGGATAACAGGCTGATACCGCCCAAGAGTTCATATCGACGGCGGTGTTTGGCACCTCGATGTCGGCTCATCTCATCCTGGGGCTGTAGCCGGTCCCAAGGGTATGGCTGTTCGCCATTTAAAGAGGTACGTGAGCTGGGTTTAAAACGTCGTGAGACAGTTTGGTCCCTATCTGCCGTGGGCGTTGGATACTTGACGGAGCCTGCTCCTAGTACGAGAGGACCGGAGTGGACGTACCTCTGGTGTACCGGTTGTCATGCCAATGGCATTGCCGGGTAGCTAAGTACGGAAGAGATAACCGCTGAAGGCATCTAAGCGGGAAACTCGTCTGAAGATTAGGTATCCCGGGGACTTGATCCCCCTGAAGGGTCGTTCGAGACCAGGACGTTGATAGGTCGGGTGTGGAAGCGCAGTAATGCGTTAAGCTAACCGATACTAATTGCCCGTGAGGCTTGATCCTATAACACTGATGGTTATTGACCTGGTGATATAGCGTTCCAAGTGTCGTTCAATACAAAATACTGGCTGCACCGTCAGCAGCCAGCCAACACAATTACACCCCACCGTGCGCTGATCATCGAGCCCCAGGCTCTGATCGCCACGCGTTACGCTTCTTCCAAGATTGGAGCTGTTGCCTAACCCGCAGCTGCTCAACCAGTTACGCCTGACGACCATAGCAAGGTGGTCCCACTCCTTCCCATCCCGAACAGGACAGTGAAACGCCTTTGCGCCGATGATAGTGGACGGACGTCTGTGAAAGTAGGTCATCGTCAGGCTTTTATTGCTCAAAACCCCGCAGGTATCCCCTGCGGGGTTTTGTCTTTAGTGAGAGCCCTGCCGGTTGCGGCAAGAGGTTGGTTGCGGCGAGAGCTGCAAACCTGTAGTACAAGCGGGCGTCAGGTTCGCGTTGCAGTACCCCAGATTCGAACGGTTGACCTTGTGTCAACTGCTCAAGCAGTTACGCTTGACGACCATAGCAAGGTGGCCCCACTCCTTCCCATCCCGAACAGGACAGTGAAACGCCTTTGCGCCGATGATAGTGGACGGACGTCTGTGAAAGTAGGTCATCGTCAAGCTCTTATCCTCAAAGCCCCACCGGTATCCGGTGGGGCTTTGTCTTTGGCACTCCAGTTGGCCTGCGAGCCGCGCCAATGTTGGATGTGCACAAATAACAACGGCCGTGGGTGGGGTGGCTTTGTGCGGTAAGATTGTTCGAGTCAATTCGTTGGAGCGTTATCGTGAGTGAACCCCAGACCCCCGTGCCCGGTACGACGTTGGACCTTCGCACGTTGACCCACGTGGCCTATGGCTTGTATGCCTTGGGCTTTCTGACGAGTGGATTTCTGGGCATCGCCACGATTGCGGCTGTGGTGCTCATGTATCTCAAGCGATCGGACGCCGCAGGCACCGTGTACGCCGCTCATTTTGACTGGCTTCTGCGCACGTTCTGGTGGGCGTTGCTGTGGCTGGCCATCAGCGGGATCGCGACCCTCATCTTCATTGGATGGATTGGCGTGGCCGCAACCATCGTGTGGGTGCTCTATCGCCTGATTCGTGGCTGGCTGTCGTTGCTGGAAGGTGGCGCGCCCACGTCTTACGCGTGAGTACTGGTAGTACCCCTGGAAAGGCCGGCAGCGATGCCGGCCTTTTTTCATGGCATGAACGTGTGGGGAGATGCCCACCAGCCGCCCAACTTCAGGGCGCGATCACCGGCAAGGCTGTGGATACGTCGTTGAGATGCCGTTGAGGTGTCGTTGTCGTGGGTGCGTCGAGCTTCGATGTGACGCAGTATCAAAGTAAGCGCCTGCCGAACACACCCTTGACGGTTCTGCTTATGCAGCAGGTAGCCACCGATGCGGCAGCAGCTCAGCGATCTGGCTGTTTTTCTGCGTGGGCAGGCGCGTGAGCACGTCCTTCATATAGGCATACGGGTCGTGCCCATTGAGCCGTGCCGACTGGATCAGGCTCATGATGGCGGCTGCGCGCTGGCCCCCGCGCAGCGAGCCCGCGAACAGCCAGTTCGAACGCCCGATCGCCCAGGGGCGGATCTGGTTCTCCACCCAATTGTTGTCGATCGGCGCATCGCCGTCGTCAAGGTAGCGTGTCAGCGCCTCCCAGCGCTTGAGGCTGTAGTCGATGGCGCGCGCGGTGCCGGAGCCTTCCGGCACGCGCTGGCGTTGCGCGATCAGCCACCGACGCAACGTTTCTGTGATCGGCTTGGCCCGCTCCAGCCGTATCAGGAGGCGCTCTTCGGCAGGCAACTCGGCTACGTCCCGCTCTACGCCGTATAGCGCGCCGAACAACTCCAACGCCTCTGCGGCGATCTGGCTCTGGTTGTTGACGTGCAAGTCATGGAACTTGCGCCGGGCGTGCGCCATGCAGCCCAGTTCCGTGATGCCAGCCGCGAACCCGGCCTTGTAGCCCGCATAATCGTCGGTCACCAGCTTGCCGCGCCAGTCTTCCAGGAACGTGCGGCAGTGCTCGCCAGCCCGGCTGGGCGCGAAGTCGTAGAGCACTGCACGCAGGCTGTCGTAAGCGGTCGGTGTGTATGCCCACAAGTAGGCCCGATGTGTCTTGCCCGCGCCCGGCTTGAGCATCTGCACCGGCGTTTCGTCGGCATGCAGCACAGATTTGCCCAGCACTTCGGCCTTGAGCGCATCGACCAGCGGCTGCAACCGCAGCCCGCACACGCCGACCCACTCGCCCAGCGTCGAGCGCGGCAGCGCCAGGCCGGCGCGTGCAAAGATGCCTTCCTGGCGGTATAGCGGCAGGTGGTCGGCGAACTTGGCCACCAGCACCTGCGCCAGAAGGCCCGCTGTCGGGATGCCCTTGTCGATGACCTGCGCGGGGACCGGCGCCTGCGTGAGCGTCTCGCAGTGCTCGCACACCCACTTGCCGCGGATGTGACGTTCGACCGTAAAGACGCCCGGCAGATAGTCCAGCTTCTCACTGACGTCCTCGCCGATGCGCTTCAAGCCGCAGCCGCAGCGGCACGTCGTGGACGCCGGTTCGTGGTGGATGTCGGTGCGCGGCAACTCGGCCGGCAGCCGCATGCGACGCGGCGCTTGCGACGGCGCAGGCTTAGTGGCGATCGCTTCGCGCAGCGCGTTCACTTCCTCTTCGATGGCCGCCATGTCGGCATCCATCGTCTCTTCCAGAAGGCTTGCCTGCGCCGGGTTCAATTGCTCGCTGCGCTTGCCGTAGCGCCAGCGCTTGTACAGCGCCAGCTCCTGCATGAGCTGGTCGATGTGCGTCTGTTTGAAGTGCAGTACGCGATCCCGCTCGGCAACCACCGCATCGTGCGTCGCTATCTGGGCGTCACGCGCGGCCACCTCGCCCATCAGGCGTTCGGCCAACGCGCGCAGTTGCTGCGCGTCGAGGTGGTCCAGGGATGCGGTACTCATGGCCGCCAGTATGCCGCAGGGCTCCCCGCGGCGGTATTGGCGTCTTGCCGGATTGTCCGGCGCTACAACACCGAGATCGCACCTGCCGCGCCCACATGCTGCCAGGGCAGGCCCAGCACCAGGGCCTGCCACTGCTCACTGTCGACCGCGATGTGGGGGCCACGCAGCGCATCGGCCCACACGAACTTGCCGCGGTTCAGCCGGCGCGCGGCCAGCCACACGCCGATCCCGTCATGCACCAGCACCTTCATGCGGTTGGCGCGCCGGTTTGCGAAGCAATAGGCGTGGTGCGGGCGGGCTGAACCGAACACGGCTACCACCCGGGACAACGCCGTCTCGGTACCGGCGCGCATGTCCAGCGGCTCGGTGGCCAGCCAGATCGCATCGACACGGATCACCGCAGCCACTCGCGTAACCAGGCCACGCACGCGCCGGCCTCACTCACTGGCCATTGCACCGTCGCTTGCGCGGGACCGCGCGACAACCGGATCTCGATGTGACGGCCTGCCGAGGGCAGCGCTGGCAATGCGACCGGCACGAACGCCGGCGCTACAGGTGGCTGCCGTTCAGCCTGACGAATCCACTTATGTACCAGGTTCGCGTTCACGCCGTGCGACAGCGCCACGCCGGCAATGGAGGTACCTGGCTGACTGCACTGGGCCACGATCTGCGCCTTCAGCGCCTTCGGATAAGACCGGCGCTTAGGCACCGGTGCTAATTCTGTCTTCGACATGGTGTCCACCTAAAAGTGGTGGACACTATCGGGGACAACTTCGGCGTTCAATATGGGTTTGCCGGGCGCTTACGTATCAAAGCATGCCATGCGGGATAGCTGCGGGCACCGGCGTGACACGATGGCGGGCGGTGCGCCCGCGCGGCCTGGCCTCGCGGTCGACGAGGGCGTCGTGTAGCGCGTTCAGGGGCGCCTCGTGTGTCTGTCGACGTGCGGCATGAGTGCAGTTGCTGACGCGGGTAAGGAAGCGCGGCGTGTAGGCATGCAGCGGCACGTCAGACCAGGCGAACTGGCTTTTCAATCGAGCGGGAATGTCCACGAACGTGGCGATGAGGCACTGCGAGGGGGGCTTGCTTGGTGGCGTCGAGCTCGCCCGGCCTGAAGCCAGGGCGTCGCGACAATCCAAAGGCAGGGACGTACGCCGTACGCCCTTTGCCTGCTTACTTCAGATGTGCGTTGACCAGTTTGGTCAGTTCGAACATCGTGACCTGATCCTTGCCGAAGATCGGGCGCAGCTTGGCATCGGCGTTGATGTTGCGCTTGTTGCTGGCATCTTGCAGGTTGTGCTTCTTGATGTATTCCCAGATCTTCTTGGTGACCTCGGTACGCGGCACGGCTTCCGAGCCGATGACAGCGGCCAATTCGGCGCTGGGGGTCAGCGGCTTCATGAATGCAGCGTTCGGCTTGCGCGCGGTCGCGGGTTTGGAGGTTGTGGCCATAATGCGGCGCTCCTTCTCTGGCTGTTGGAAAAATTGTCCTGCGGCCGGAGCATAACGTGTCTCTCCAGTAAAGACAAAGGCATTTATCCTCTGTAGCAACTAAAATGCACCGACCGTCCCCTCTATCACGTCATTCTGTAACGTCCTATGTACGCACGTTCTCCGTTGGAATCGATTCGGCTTTTTCATGACGAATTGACGGCGCTTCGGCGCGATTTGCATGCTCATCCGGAACTGGGTTTTGAAGAAGTCCGCACGTCGGGCATCGTCGCCGGTGCGCTGGAAGCGTTGGGCATCGAGGTCCACCGCGGGATCGGCAAGACCGGTGTGGTGGGCGTGATCCGTGGCAAACGGTGCGACAGCGGCCGCATGATCGGATTGCGCGCCGACATGGACGCGTTGCCCATGACCGAGGACAACACGTTCGGGCACAAGTCGACCAAGCCGGGACTCATGCACGGCTGCGGTCACGACGGCCATACGGCGGTGTTGATCGGCGCGGCCAAGTACCTGGCGCAGACGCGCAATTTCGATGGCACGGCCGTGTTGATCTTTCAACCAGCGGAAGAAGGGCGCGGCGGGGCACGCGCCATGCTCGAGGACGGCCTGTTTGACACCTTTCCGTGCGATGCAATCTACGCCTTGCACAACTGGCCGGGCCTGAAACCGGGCACCATCGGCATCAATCCGGGTCCGATGATGGCGGCTGCCGATCGCTTCGAGATCCTGATCACAGGTCGAGGCGGACACGGGGCGCATCCTTATCAGACGATCGATCCGGTGACCATCGCGGGTCAGATCATCACGGCGTTGCAGACGATCGTGTCGCGCAACGTGAACCCGCTGGATTCGGCGGTGCTGTCGATCGGTTCGGTGCAGGCCGGCCACCCCGGCGCGATGAGCGTGATTCCGCGCGAGGCGCGGATGGTGGGCACGGTGCGGACATTCCGCAAGTCGGTCCAGGAAATGGTCGAGACGCGCATGCGGGAGCTG
The DNA here is from genome assembly GCF_041879325.1 of Achromobacter sp. JD417. Taxonomy (NCBI): domain Bacteria; kingdom Pseudomonadati; phylum Pseudomonadota; class Betaproteobacteria; order Burkholderiales; family Alcaligenaceae; genus Achromobacter; species Achromobacter sp. JD417. The sequence continues at coordinate 807,631 of NZ_CP087159.1, forward strand.
GTGAGCGCAATTGCCGGTGCGTTCGGCGGCACCGCCGAAGTGGTGTACGAGCGAATTTATCCCGCGACATTGAACACGCCTCAGCACGCCAATTTGGTGGCCGACATCGCAACCGAGATGATCGGCAAGGAAAACGTGGTGCGCGATTTGGTACCCTCGATGGGTTCCGAAGACTTTTCGTTCATGTTGCAGGCCAAGCCGGGCGCCTATTTCCGCCTTGGCCAGGGCGGGGCCGATTCCGGCTGCTTGCTGCACAACCCGCATTTCGATTTCAACGATGCCGTCATTCCCCTGGGCAGCGCGATGTTCTGCGCACTGGCCGAACGGGGCATGCCGCTGGCAGATTAAGAAGCCTTCCATGTCTACTCAAAGCACGACTCAACTCACCATCACCCGTCCCGACGACTGGCATCTGCATTTGCGCGACGGCGCGGCGCTTGAAGCCGTGGTTGCCGATACGGCGCGCCAGTTTGCCCGCGCCATCATCATGCCTAACCTGAAGCCCCCGGTTACGACGACGGAGCAGGCGTTGGCCTATCGCGGCCGCATTCTGGAAGCGCTTGCGAAGACGGGCGTCAACCCGGATTCGTTCACGCCCCTGATGACGCTTTACCTGACTGACAACACGCCGGCCGAAGAGATCGTGCGCGCGCATGCTTCGGGCCACGTCTATGCGGTCAAGCTGTATCCCGCGGGCGCCACGACCAACTCGGATGCGGGCGTGACCGATTTGCTGGGCAAGTGCGCCAAGGCGCTGGAGGCCTTGCAGAAGTGTGGGATGCCGTTGCTCGTGCATGGAGAAGTGACGGACCCGTCGATTGACGTCTTTGACCGCGAGGCCATTTTTGTCGAGCGCGTGATGAAGCCGTTGCGGCACGCGTTTCCGGCATTGAAGGTGGTGTTCGAGCACATCACGACGAAGGAAGGCGCCGAGTACGTGCGCGATGCGGAAGGTCCGATTGCCGCGACGATCACGCCGCAGCATATGCTTTACAACCGCAATGCGATCTTCCAGGGCGGTGTGCGGCCTCATTGGTATTGCCTGCCGATTCTCAAGCGCGAGACGCACCGCCTTGCGTTGGTCGAGGCAGCAACCAGCGGCAGTCCGCGCTTTTTCCTGGGAACGGATAGTGCGCCGCACGCGCGTGGTCTGAAGGAACATGCCTGCGGCTGCGCGGGTTGCTACACCGCGCTGCATGCAATGGAGCTGTATGCCACCGCGTTCGAGGCGGCAGGCAAGCTCGACAAGCTGGAAGGGTTTGCCAGCTTCCACGGCCCGGATTTCTATGGTCTGCCTCGCAACACCGGCACGTTGACGCTGTCGCGTGAAACTTACCAGGTGCCTCAGGAACTGGCGTTCGGCAATACGACGCTCGTCCCGCTTGCCGCCGGCGAAGCGCTGGAGTGGCGCGCCCACGTTTGAGGGCCTTGCGGCTGGAGCCGGCGTGAAAAGGGGTGAGCGGCTTTGCCGTTCACCCCTTTTTTTGGGCCGCCGAGCGGCCCATCTATATATAGCAGTGCTGTCAGAGTGTGCCGTCGCGCCGCGCTTCGAGCAGTTCCCAGCGTGCGAATTTCTCTTCGAGTTCGGCTTCCAGTTTGGCCAGTTCGCCGTTGATGCGGTCGACCTCGTCCGGCGCGTCGCGATAGAGACTCCCGTCTGCCAGCTTGCCCGCCAGTTCCGCCTGCTTGGCCTCGAGCGCGGCGATCGCGTCAGGCAGGCCTTCGAGTTCGCGCAGGTCCCAGGCGTTGATCTTGCCCGCCTTCGCAGGCTTGGGGCGCGCGGCCTTCGCACGAGCGGCATTGTCGTCGGCGGACTTGGCAGTCTTGTCGGCGTCGGTCTGCGGCGTGGCGGGCGCGGGGCGCTGTGAAACCCACTCGTCGTAACCGCCCACGTAATCGCGCCAGTGGCCGTCGCCTTCGTAGGCGATGGTCTGGGTCACCACGTTGTTGAGGAAGGCGCGGTCATGGCTGACCAGCAGCACGGTGCCGGCATATTCCTGCAGCAGTTCTTCCAGCAGTTCCAGCGTTTCGATGTCCAGGTCGTTGGTGGGCTCGTCCAGCACCAGCACGTTCGCGGGGCGCGCAAAGAGCCGCGCCAGCAACAGGCGCGCGCGTTCGCCGCCCGACAGGCTGCGCACGGGCGAGCCAGCGCGTGCCGGCGAAAACAGGAAATCGCCGAGATAGGTCATCACGTGCTTGCGCACCCCGCCGATCTCGACCCATTCGCTACCCGGACTGATGATGTCGACGAGCGAGGCGTTTTCGTCCAGCTGCGCGCGCATCTGATCGAAGTAGGCGACTGCGACGTTGGTGCCCAGGCGGGTCGCGCCGGAGTCGGGTTGCAGTTCGCCCAGAATGAGTTTGAGCAAAGTGGTCTTGCCTGCGCCATTGGGTCCGATGATGCCAATGCGGTCGCCGCGCAGCAGGGTTGTGGAATAGTCGTCGACCACGATCTTGTCGCCGAACCGCTTGCTGACGTGCTCGAGTTCCGCCACGAGCTTGCCGGACCGTTGGCCTTCGGCCAGCGCCAGCGATACGTTGCCAACGCGCTCGCGGCGTTCGGCGCGCTGCACACGTAGGCTTTCCAGGCGGCGCACTCGGCCTTCATTGCGCGTGCGGCGCGCCTCCACGCCCTTGCGGATCCAGACTTCTTCCTGTGCCAGCAGTTTGTCGAAACGCGCCTGCTCCAGCCGCTCGGACTCCAGCCACTGCGCCTTGCGCTCCTGCCATTGCGAGAAATTGCCGGGAAAGCTCAAGAGACGGCCGCGGTCGAGTTCGACAATGCGGGTGGTGACGGCATCCAGGAAGCGGCGGTCGTGGGTGATGATGACCGCGGCGCCTTTCCAGGCGCGCAGCATGTCTTCGAGCCAGGCAATGCCTTCGAAGTCCAGATGGTTGGTGGGTTCGTCGAGCAGCAGCAGATCCGGTTCGTCGATCAAGGCGCGGGCGAGGGCGACGCGCTTGCGGGTGCCGCCGGACAATCCCGCGATCTGCACATCGGCGGGCAGGCCCAGCTTCTCGATGACGGCGCGCGCGCGCGAGGGGCGCTGCCAGTCTTCGTGGTCGCCGTCCGTGTTGCACACGACGTCGAACACCGTGGCATTGTCGTCGAGCTCGGGCTCTTGTTCGACGGTGGCCACGCGCAGGCTGGAGCTGCGGGCGATGGCGCCGTCGTCTGGCTGCGTGCGGCCGTCGAGCAGCCTGAGGAGCGAGGACTTCCCTGCGCCATTGCGGCCGATGAGGCCGATGCGTTCGCCGGACTGGATCGCGAAGTCGGCATGGTCGAGCAGCGGATGGTGCCCATACGCGAGCTGGACGTCGGTCAGGGTGATGAGAGTTTCGAGGGCCATGTGGTTGTTGGTGTCTGCGGCAGCTAAGCGGATCAGCGCGTATTGTCGCAGGAACGCGAGGCCCCGGTCTTGCTGCCGCCGGGCGCCCCGGGGGACAGAGCGGGCGCCTGTAATAGAATACGTGCTGCAAGACGGGTTGGACGATCGCGGTGGGTGCGAGCTCATCGAGGAAGGTCCGGACTCCACAGGGCAGGGTAACGGCTAACGGCCGTCCGGTCGCGCTTTCGTGCACGGCTGAGGAATAGGACCACAGAGACGAGACTGCGGCGCGGGCGCGCTTTGCGCGCACTGATACGGCCATCTCCGTATTGCGCCGACCGGCAACGGGCGGCGGCATCGCAGGGTGAAACGCGGCAACCTCTATCCGGAGCAACATCAAATAGGCATGCGTGCGGCCTCACGGCCGTGACGGGCGGCTCCGTCCGAGCATGCGGGTAGATGGCTACAGCGGCTCAGCAATGATCCGCGCAGAGGAATGATCGTCCGCCAGGGCAACCTGGCGTACAGAATCCGGCCTATAGACCCGTCTTGCATTGAATTCTTCCGGCGCGCGCGGATCTGGACGAGGCCGCGCGGCCGTCTGGCGTCCCACGCGCCAGTTTATTTTCACTTCCAGGGTCGCCTGTCCGGCGGGAAGCCTCGCCAACTCGAAGGATCGACCGGGCGGCAGACGGTAACTTGACCCCATTAGCCGCTACTTCTGAAGTAGGACTTTTAGAGTATGTCGCAACCTCCTGATTTATTGGGAGGTTTTTCTTTTTGCGTATTTACAAGTTGATCTAAGTCCTTGTTGTGATTGAAAAAATTGCAACCACGCGCTTGACCGCCCCTGTGCCCATACCGTAGAGTGGGAAATAGTAGGAAATTGTGCAATTAAGTGGGGTAAAAGTGGTGTTTCAGGGAAGCAGCGCGCTCACGCTGGATGCCAAGGGACGGATCTCGATTCCGACCCGGCATCGTGACGCGCTCGTGTCGCAGGCCGAAGGCCGGCTGACCCTGACCCGCCACCCCGACGGCTGCCTGCTGGTGTACCCGCGGCCCGAGTGGGAAAAGAAGCGCGAGCAGATCGCGGCTTTTCCCATGACGGCCCGCGCGCTGCAGCGGCTGTTGCTGGGCAACGCTCAGGACGTGGAACTGGACGGCTCCGGCCGGGTCCTGATCGCTCCTGAACTGCGCAACGCTTCCGGTATGACGCGCGATGTGATGCTGCTCGGTCTGGGCTCTCACTTCGAGCTGTGGGACGCCGCTACCCTGGCCAGCCGCGAGGCTGAAGACTTGGCCAAGGGTATGCCGGACGTGTTGAACCAGTTTTCGTTCTGAAAGAGTTATGGAATTCGAACATCGGCCCGTCCTCCTGGCGCCGACGGTGGACGCGCTTTTGCTGCCCGGTTTCGGCGGCAAGGGCGCGGCACGGTCGCAGCCGCAGGGTGGGCAGGATGTGGCTACGCGAATCGAAAGTGGCGTCTTTGTCGACGGCACGTTCGGACGGGGTGGCCACAGCCGAGAATTGCTTGGCCGGCTGGGCAAGCAAGCCCGGCTGATCGTGTTTGACAAGGACCCGCAGGCCATCGCGGTTGCCAACGCCCTGGCGGCCGAGGATGCGCGGGTCACGGTAGTGCATGGGGGCTTTGCCACCATGGCTGAAGAATTGGAGCAGCGCGGCATCGGCAAGGTCGATGGCGTGATGCTGGATCTGGGCGTCTCGTCGCCTCAGATCGATGATGCCGAGCGCGGCTTCTCGTTCATGCGAGACGGCCCGCTCGATATGCGGATGGACACCACTCGTGGTCCCACGGTGGCGGATTGGCTGGCGCAAGCCAGTGTGGATGAGATGCGGGAGGTCATAGCGGATTATGGCGAAGAACGGTTTGCTTTTCAGGTTGCAAAGGCGATTGCTGCTCGCCGCGCAACAAGGCCGCTGCGCACCACGCTCGAGCTTGCCGAGTGCGTCGCCAGCGCCGTCCGCACGCGCGAAAAGGGGCAACATCCGGCCACACGCACCTTTCAAGCTTTACGGATTTACATCAATCGGGAACTCGAAGAGCTCGCGCGCACCCTCGCGTCAGCTTTAGACCTGCTTGCCCCAGGGGGGAGGTTGGCGGTGATCAGCTTTCATTCGCTTGAAGACCGCATGGTCAAGCAGTGCATCGCGGCGGCGGCTCGTCCGGCTGCGGCGCATGCACGCCTGCCCCTGCGCGAAAGCGAAATGCCCCAGCCTGTCGTTCGTTCCCTTGGCAAGGTCGTGGCCGAAGACGATGAAGTCTCGTCCAACGCCCGTGCCCGTTCGGCCATCCTGCGCGTGGCCGAGCGCACCGAAACACCGCTGCCCCCCGAGGGCGGCTTTGCATTTGTGAAGATCGGCTCGCTGCCCGGCAGCGAACTCGCCCCGCCGCCCCGTCGCGGCGGCAAGGGAGGGCGCCGCTGATGGGTCGCGTCAACCTGATCGTTGCGGCTTTGCTGATGCTGTCGGCCATTTCCCTGGTCACCAGCCGGTATCAGTCGCGCCAGCTCTTCGTGGAGTTGGGGCGCGATCAGGCGCATGCGCGCGACCTCGAAACCAATTGGCGGCGCCTGCAGCTAGAGCGCGCCGAGCTGGCCCGCAATGCGCGGGTCGACGCCATTGCGCGTGACGGCCTGAAGATGATTCCCATCGTGCCGGATCGCACCCTCTATATGAATCAGGCGCCCGTGCCCGCGGCCGCCGGAGGCTCGCAATGAAGCGCGTGCCCTTCTTCGACAACCCCGTGCTGCGCGGGCAGCTGCCCACGTGGCGCGCCCGCCTGGTCCTGATCCTGCTGTTTGGCGGGTTCACCGTGCTGGCCGGCCGTGCGCTGTTCCTGCAGGGGTTGTCGACGGAGTTCCTGCAGCAGCAGGGCGAGCGCCGCTACGAGCGCACACTGACATTGGCCGCCACGCGCGGCAAGATCATGGACCGCAACGGCGCGGTGCTGGCATCCAGCGTGCCCGCGCGCGCCATCTGGGCCATTCCCGAAGACGCAAAGCAGGCCACGCCCGCGCAGGTCGACGCGCTGGCCAAGCTGCTGGAGACGCCTGTCGGCGACCTGCGCCGCCGCTTTGTCGACGAGGACAAGAACTTCGTGTACCTGAAGCGCCAGGTCTCGATGGACGTGGCCGACAAGATCAAGCAGCTGGGCATGCCCGGCGTGCACCAGCAGCCCGAAACGCGCCGCTACTACCCGGATGGCGATGTGATGGCCCACGTGGTGGGTTTCAACAGCGTCGAAGATCAGGGCCAGGAAGGCGTCGAGCTGACGTTCAATCAGCAACTGTCGGGCCGCCCGGGAAGCCGCCGCGTCATCAAGGACCGGCTGGGACGCGTCATCGAAGACGTGCAGGCCGTCACGTTGCCGGTGGACGGCCGCGACCTGCGCCTGTCCATCGACACGCGCCTGCAGTATCTGGTGTTCAAGGAACTGAAGGACGCTGTGGACAAGCACCGCGCAAAGGGTGCGACGGCCGTGGTCGTTGACGTGCATACGGGCGAGATCCTGGCGCTGGCCAACGTGCCGACCTTTGATCCGAACAATCGCGAAACCTTCCACGGCGCCAACCTGCGCAACCAGGCGATCACGGATACGTTCGAGCCGGGCTCCATCATGAAGCCGTTCACCGCCGCGCTGGCGCTGGACCTGGGGCGCATCAGCACGTCGACGCAATTCGAGACGGGCAACGGCCGGTTCACGTATCAGGGCAGCACGATCAGCGACGTCAGCCGCAACGGCACGCTGGACGTGGCGGGCGTGCTGCGCAAGTCCAGCAACATCGGCATGACGATGATCTCCGAGAAGCTCGAGTCCCGCGAAATGTGGGACCGCTTCACCGAATTGGGCCTGGGTCAGGCGCCTCAGGTGGGCTTTCCCGGCGCCGCGCCGGGCCGTCTGCGTCCGTGGGAACGCTGGCGCCTGATCGAAAAGGCCACCATGGCCTATGGCTACGGCCTGTCCGTGTCGCTGTTGCAGGTGGCCCGCGCCTATACCGTTTTTGCCCGCAACGGCGACATGGTGTCGCTGACCCTGGTCAAGCGCGACAGCGATCCGACGAGCGTGAAGATCTACTCGCCGAAGACGACGGCGCTGGTGCGCGCCATGCTTGAGGCGGCCACGGGCCCCGACGGCACGAAAGCCGCACAGGTGCAGGGTTACCGCGTGGCCGGCAAGAGCGGCACCGCGCGCAAGATCGTGGACGGTAAGTACAGCACGCAACGTTACCGCAGCTCGTACGTGGGTTTTGCCCCGGTGTCGGATCCCAAGATCGTGGTGGCCGTGTCCATCGACGAACCGACAATCGGCGGCTATTACGGCGGCGCCATTGCCGCGCCCGTGTTCTCCCATATCGTGGGGGGGAGCCTGAGGTTGATGGGGGTGCGGCCAGACGCACCGTTTGAATCCACGATTGTTGCTGGTATCAAGGAGCCAGGCAGATGAGCGCCAACGGCTTCCACTCTTCCCCTGTCGCCACGGTTGCCGAGACCGTGGCGTGGTTGCATGAGCGCGTGTCGCTGACCGCGCATCTGAAGCTGGACTCGCGCGACATCGAGCCCGGCGACGTGTTCGTCGCCTGCCCGGGCCTTTCCAGCGACGGCCGTCTCTATATAGACAAGGCGTTGGCGCTGGGCGCCAGCGCGGTGCTGTTTGAAGCGCCGGCCACCGATGCCGTGCAGGCCGCGTCGGCCGGCACGCCCATGCTTGCCGTGACGGGCCTGCGCGCGTTGCTGGGCGAACTGGGCGACACCTGGTATGGACGTCCGTCGGCCGCGCTGGCGGTGGTTGCCGTGACGGGCACCAACGGCAAGACCTCTTCGGTGCAATGGATTGCGCATGCCCTGAGCCGCAACGAAAAGGCGTGCGGCACGATCGGCACGCTGGGCGCCGTGCTGCCCGATGGGCAGACGCTGGGCGGCAGCCTGACGACGCCCGACGTGCTGACGGTGCATCGCACGCTGGCCGCGATGCGCGACGCCGGCGCGAAAGCCGTGGCCATGGAGGCCTCGTCGATCGGCATCGAACAAGGCCGGATGGACGGCGTGCGCGTTGCGCTGGCCGCCTTCACGAATCTGACGCGCGACCATCTGGACTATCACGTCACGATGGAGCGTTACGAAGCGGCCAAGGCGCGCCTTTTCAGCTGGCCCGGTCTGACTGCGGCAGTGATCAACGCCGACGATGAGGCGGGACGGCGGATGCTCGCCGCCTTGCCGGAAGGCGTGTCGCCGATGGGCTACAGCCTGAGCGACGATCCCGCAATCCCCGCCGCGATGCGTGCCCGCGATCTGCAGGCGACGTCGCAGGGCCAGATCTTCACGCTGGTGTCGCCGCACGGCGAGGCGCAGATCGTGACGCGGCTGCTGGGGGCGCATAACGTTTCGAACCTGCTGCTGGTGGCGGGCGTGCTGTACAAGCTGGGCCTGCCGTTCGCGCAGATTGCGCGCGAGCTGGCCGCGACGGACCCGGTCGATGGCCGTCTGCAGACCGTGGAGCCCGCTGTCAGCCTGCCGGCGCATGCGGCCCGCGGTCCGCTGGTGGTGGTGGATTACGCTCACACGCCCGACGCGCTCTCGCGCGCGCTGCTGGCGTTGCGCGCCGTCGCCACGGCGCGTTCCGGGCGCCTGGTGTGCCTGTTCGGTTGCGGTGGCGAGCGCGATCCGGGCAAGCGCCCCGTCATGGGCGCGATCGCCGCGGAGCTGGCGGATCACGTCGTTGTCTCCAGCGACAATCCGCGCACCGAGTCGCCCGAGGCAATCGTTCAGCAAATCCTGGCCGGCATTCCCGAAGCGGTGCGAGCCGACGTGGAAGTCGACCGCGCGCGCGCCATCCTGCAGACGATCTGGGCGGCTTCGCCTGAAGATGTGGTGCTGCTGGCGGGCAAGGGACACGAAACCTACCAGGACATCGGCGGTGAAAAGCTGCCGTTCGACGACCGCGAGTGGGCGCGCGTGGCGCTGCTGTTGCAGCAGACGCCGGGCGTGTCCACGGACACTCGCCGCATTGGCGAAGGCGAACTCTTTGTCGCGCTGGTTGGTGAGAACTTCGACGCACACGACTATCTGGACCAGGCCGCCTCGCGCGGCGCCTGCGCGGCGCTCGTTGCGCATCAGGTCGCCGATGCCGGGCTGACGCAGCTGGTCGTGGGCGATACGCGCGTTGCGCTGACGCGCATTGGCGCCGCCTGGCGCTCGCGTTTTTCGCTGCCCGTGGTGGCGGTGGCCGGCAGCAATGGCAAAACGACCACCAAGGAAATGATCTCTGCGATGCTCGCCGAATGGCAGGGCGAAGCGGGGCGCCTGGCCACGGCCGGCAACCTGAACAACGATATCGGCGTGCCGCTGACGTTGCTGCGCCTGCGCCGCGAGCATCGCGCCGCCGTGTTCGAACTGGGCATGAACCATCCGGGCGAGATCGCGCAGCTGGCCGCCATTGCCGCGCCGACCGTGGCACTGGTCACCAATGCGCAGCGCGAACATCAGGAATTCATGCACACCGTCGAGGCGGTTGCGCACGAGAACGGCGCCGCGATCACCGCGCTGCCGGCGGATGGAGTCGCGGTGTATCCCGGAGACGAACCCTACTCGGCCATCTGGGACGCGCTGGCCGCGCCGCGCCGCGTACTGCGGTTCGGGCTGCAGCCGGGATTGGATGTCTATGCCGAGCAGATCATCGCGGAAGTGGACGCCACGCGCTGCCGTGTCGTGACCCCGGTCGGCGTTGCCGATCTGACGCTGCCGGTGGCGGGGCTGCACAACCTGCGCAACGCGCTGGCGGCCATCGCCAGCGCGATCGCCGCGGGTGCGCCGCTGGAGACCGCAGTGCGGGCGCTGGCGGGATTCAGCCCTGTGGCCGGCCGCATGCAGCACAAGCGAATGAGTGACGGAACGCTGCTCATCGATGACACCTACAATGCCAACCCCGATTCGGTTCGCGCAGCCATCGATGTACTTGCGCGCATTGCCGGCACGCGCGTCCTGGTGCTGGGCGACATGGGCGAAGTCGGGGACAACGGCCCCGCCATGCACGTCGAGGTGGGCAATTACGCGCGCGAGCAGGGGCTCGACGCATTCATCACGCTAGGCGAAGCCAGCCGGGCGGCCGCCGCCGCATTCGGCCCTGGCGCGCACGCCTGCGCATCGGTAGACGAAGTCGTTGCCGCCTTGCGCGGCTTGCGCCCGTCCTGCGTATTGGTAAAAGGATCGCGCTTTATGCGCATGGAGCGGGTAGTGACGGCTTTTTCTTTGAATGAAGGTTCGGCAGCCTCGGGGCAGGGAGAGCAGCATGCTGCTTGAGATCGCCCGTCTGCTTTCTGACGATGTGCGCGCGCTGGGGGTGTTTGAATACATCACCCTGCGCGCCGTGCTGGCGTGCGCGACGGCGCTGGTGATCGGTCTGGTGGCCGGCCCGCGCGTGATCCGCAAGCTGACCGAAATGAAGATCGGCCAGGCCGTGCGCACCTACGGTCCCGAATCGCATCTGGTCAAGACCGGCACACCCACGATGGGCGGTGTCCTGATCCTGATTTCCATCGCCATCAGCACCTTGCTGTGGGCGGACTGGACGAACCGCTTCGTGTGGGTCGTTCTGCTCGTGACCTTCGGGTTTGGCTGGATCGGCTGGCGCGACGACTACCGCAAGGTGGTCTATCGCGATCCCGAAGGGATGCCGGCGCGGCAAAAATTCTTCTGGCAAGCCACCATCGGCATGGTGGCTGCGGTGTATCTGGCCTTCGCGGTGTCCGCGCCCGCCAACACGGAACTGTGGCCCCTTTTCAAGGCATGGGTGGGCAGCGGCTTCACGATGTCCCTGCCGACGCGCGCCGACCTGATCGTGCCGTTCTTCAAGACGGTGAGCTATCCGCTGGGCGTGCTTGGTTTCGTGGCGCTGACCTGGGCCGTGATCGTCGGCACCAGCAATGCCGTGAACCTTACCGATGGCCTGGATGGCCTGGCGATCATGCCGACCGTGATGGTCGGCAGCGCGCTGGGCATCTTCGCGTACGTGGTCGGCCGCGTCGACTATTCGAAGTACTTGCTGTTTCCGTACATCCCCGGCGCATCGGAACTGATGGTGCTGTGCGCGGCGATCGGGGGTGCGGGGCTCGCATTTTTATGGTTCAACGCGTATCCGGCGCAGGTGTTCATGGGCGACGTCGGCGCGCTGGCGCTGGGCGGCGCGTTGGGCACGATTGCAGTCATCGTGCGCCAGGAGATCGTGCTGTTCATCATGGGTGGCGTGTTCGTGGTCGAGACTCTTTCGGTGATGATCCAGGTGACATGGTTCAAGTACACGAAGCGACGTTATGGAACAGGTCGACGCATTTTCCGCATGGCCCCGTTGCATCATCACTTTGAAGTGGGCGGCTGGAAGGAAACCCAGGTGGTCGTGCGTTTCTGGATCATCAGCATGATGCTGGTGCTGATTGGCCTCTCCACGCTGAAGTTGCGATGAACATGATGGAAACCTCCCGCGTAGATGCGCCGCTCGTTCTGATCCTTGGATTGGGCGAGACGGGTGTCGCCGCCGCTCGCTGGTGCGCCCGACAGGGCGCCCGCCTGCGCGTGGCCGACACGCGCGCGGAACCGGGAGGTCTTGCCGCGCTGCGCGAGTCGCTGGCGCAAAACGAAGTGGAATACCGCCTGGGTTGCGACGCGTCGTTCGCAACCGATCTGCTGGACGGCGTGTCGCAGGTAGTGCTGAGCCCTGGCCTGGCGCCTGCCCAGGCGCCGGCCGCCGACCTGCTGCGCGAGGCCGAGGCCCGCGGCATCGAAGTCGTCGGTGAAATCGAACTCTTCGCCCGCGCGCTGGCGGATCTGGCCACGGCCCGCGAATACCGTCCGCGGCTGCTGGCCGTGACGGGTACCAACGGCAAGACCACCGTTACCGCGCTGACCCGGCAACTGGTCGAAGCCAGCGGCCTGACGGTGGTGGCCGCCGGCAACATCAGCCCCGCGGCGCTGGCCGCGCTGATGGACGCACTGGACACGGACACGCTGCCGCAGGTTTGGGTGCTGGAACTGTCCAGCTTCCAGCTCGAAACCACGCGCACGCTGATGGCCGATGCGGCCGTCGTGCTGAACGTGACCCAGGATCACCTTGATTGGCACGGCGGCATGCAGGCGTACGCCCAGGCCAAGGCGCGCTTGTTGAAGATGGCGCGCGTGGCCATCGTCAACCGCGACGACCCGCTTACCGTGGAGATGGTGTCCGCGCTGAACGCCATGCACGTGCGCAGCTTCGGCCGCGATGTGCCGGAACTGGTCGGCGACATGGGCCTGGAACTGGGGCAGGGCGTGGCATGGCTGACGGCCTGCGAACCCAACGATTTCGACGAACCGGCGCCGCCCACGCGGCGCAAGAAGGATGCGCCCGAACCCGTGCGCGCCAAGGGCCGCATGAGCCGCCTGATGCCCGTGGACGCCTTGCGCATCCGGGGCATCCACAACGCGTTGAACGCGCTGGCCGCCTTGCAGCTTGCCCGCTGCCTGGACCTTGGCTGGGGCGCCATGCTGCGCGCGTTGCGCGACTATGCGGGCGAGCCGCATCGCGCCGCCTTCGTGCGCACGATCGGCGGCGTGGATTACATCAATGACAGCAAGGGCACCAACGTGGGCGCCACCGTGGCCGCGCTGGAAGGCCTGGGTCAGCCTGTGGTGCTGATCGCCGGCGGCCAGGGCAAGGGGCAGGATTTCTCGCCGCTGATTCCTGGGGTGTCGCGTCATGCGCGCGCGGTGATGCTGATCGGCCTGGACGGCCCCGAGATCGGACGTGTGCTGGAGCCGACCGGTGTCAAGTGCATCACCGTCGAAACGCTGCGCGACGCCGTGCGCGGCGCGGCCGAACTGGCTCAGCCCGGCGACGCGGTGCTGCTGTCGCCGGCCTGCGCCAGCCTGGACATGTTCCGCAATTACCCGCATCGCGGGCAGGTGTTCGTGGAAGAGGTCGAAGACCTGGCCCGCGACCGTGGGGAGGTGGCATGATCCGCAACGCCGCTTCCCGGGCGAATTCCATGGCGCGCGACGCCGAGGGCGCACAATGAGCCTGATCGCCGACCTCACCGCCAGCGTCAACGCCGTACGGCCCGGCCGTACCCGCATGCGCAACTTCGACATGCCGCTCGTGATCGCGGCTTCGACGTTGCTGCTGCTCGGGCTGCTGATGGTGTATTCGGCGTCGATCGCGCTGGCCGACGGCCCGCGCTATGCGTCCTATGGCCGCTACTACTTCGTGATTCGCCACGGCCTGTTCGTGAGCGCGGGGCTGGTCGGCGCCGCCGTGGTGCTGTCGATCCCCATCCGCGTCTGGCAGCGCCTGGCCGTGCCGCTTTTCGTGGTGACGATGGTGCTGCTGGTGGCCGTGCTGATCCCGGGGATCGGCCGCGAGGTCAACGGCGCGCACCGCTGGATTCCGCTGGGTCCGCTGAACTTCCAGCCGTCCGAACTGATGAAACTTGCAGCCTTGCTGTACGCGGCGGATTACACCGTGCGCAAGCAGGAGCACATGCAGGCCTTTGCCCGGGGCTTCCTGCCGATGGCGTTTGCGCTGGCCGGCGTGGGCATGCTGCTGCTGCTCGAGCCCGACCTGGGCGCCTTCATGGTGATCGTGGCCATTGCCATCGGCATCCTCTTCCTGGGCGGCATCAACGGCAAGTATTTCAGCAGCCTGCTCGCCGTGCTGGTGGGCACGTTCCTGATGCTGATCTGGCTGTCGCCCTGGCGCCGCGCGCGTCTGTTTGCGTACCTGGATCCCTGGAACGAAGACAACGCATACGGCAGCGCCTATCAGTTGTCGCATTCGCTGATTGCGCTGGGCCGCGGTGAATGGCTTGGCGTGGGCCTGGGCGCCAGCGTCGAAAAGCTGCACTACCTGCCCGAAGCGCACACCGACTTCCTGATGGCCGTGGTGGGCGAGGAGCTGGGATTTGCTGGCGTGATGCTGGTGATCACGCTGTTTGCCATCATCGTCTACCGCGGTTTCGACATCGGCCGGCAGGCCATCGCCATGGAGCGCACGTTTGCCGGGCTGGTTGCGCACGGCGTGGCCATGTGGTTTGGCGTGCAATCGTTCATCAACATGGGCGTGTGCCTGGGCCTGCTGCCCACCAAGGGTCTGACGTTGCCGCTGATGAGCTACGGTGGTTCGGGCGTGGTGATGAACCTGTGCGCGCTGGCCATGCTGATCCGGGTCGACGTGGAAAATCGCATCATGATGCGCGGAGGACGGGTATGACCGCCGCGCGCACCATCCTCATCATGGCCGGCGGCACCGGCGGCCACATCATGCCCGGTCTGGCCGTGGCCGACGTGCTGCGCGAACGCGGCTGGCGCGTGCTGTGGCTGGGCAATCCCGAAAAGATGGAAGGCCGTCTCGTGCCGCCGCGCGGCATCGAACTGGTGCCGCTGCGTTTCCAGGGCGTGCGCGGCAAGGGCGCGTCCGCGCTGCTCAAGCTGCCGTTCCTGTTGCTGCGCGCATTTGCGCAGGCGTGGTCGCGGCTGTCCGACGTGCGTCCCGACGTGGTGCTGGGCATGGGCGGCTACGTGGCGTTCCCGGGCGGCGTGATCGCTGCGCTGCGCGGCACGCCGCTGGTCGTGCACGAACAGAATGCCGTCGCGGGCACCGCGAACAAATGCCTGGCCAAGATGTCGCGCCGCGTGTTGAGCGGTTTTCCCGGTGTGCTGCCCAAGGGTGAAGCCATGGGCAACCCGGTGCGTGCCGACCTGTGCGCCTTGCCCGATCCCGCCGAACGCTATGCCGGCCGCACCGGCCCGCTGCGCGTGCTGGTGGTGGGCGGCAGCCTGGGAGCGCAAGCCTTGAACACCACCGTGCCGCAGGCGCTTGCGCGTCTGCCGCTCGAGCGCCGGCCGACGATCGTCCATCAGGCCGGCGAACAACATTTGCCGGCGCTTCAGCAGGCCTACGCCCAAGCGGGTGTTCAGGCCGACTGCCGCGCCTTCATCGACGACATGGCGGGCGCCATGGCCGACGCCGACCTGCTGATCTGCCGCGCGGGCGCCATGACGGTGTCCGAAGTGGCGGCTGCCGGCGTTGCGGCGCTGTTCGTGCCGTTCCCCCACGCGATCGATGACCACCAGACTGCCAACGCGCGCTTCCTGAGCGACGCGCAGGCCGCGTGGCTGCAGCCGCAGACCGCCATGACGCCCGAGTGGCTGGCGGACTGGCTGAGCCAGCGCACCCGACAAGAACTCGAGGCTGTCGCCGTCCGGGCCCGCGCGCATGCGCGTCCCGACGCGGCCGCCCATATCGCCGACGTCTGTGAACAAGCAGCGGGGCGTTCATCATGAAACACAGAATTCAACATATCCATTTTGTAGGCATCGGCGGTTCTGGCATGAGCGGCATCGCCGAAGTGCTGCTGAACCTGGGCTACGACATCAGCGGATCCGACCTGAACGAGTCGGCGGTGACGCGCCGCCTGGCCGGCCTGGGCGTGAAGATCGCGATCGGCCATGCCGCCAGCAACGTCACGGGCGCCAGCGCCATCGTCACGTCCACTGCGGTGGCGGGCGACAACCCCGAAGTGATCGCGGCGCGCGCCGCGCGCATCCCGGTGGTGCCGCGCGCCATCATGCTGGCCGAGCTGATGCGCCTGAAGCGCGGCATCGCCGTGGCGGGCACGCACGGCAAGACCACCACAACCAGCCTGGTCGCCAGCGTGCTGGCGGCGGGCGACCTGGATCCCACGTTCGTGATCGGCGGCCGGCTGAATTCGGCGGGCGCCAATGCACGGCTGGGGCAGGGCGACTACATCGTGGTCGAGGCCGACGAATCGGACGCCTCGTTCCTGAACCTGTTGCCGGTGATGGCCATCGTGACCAATATCGATGCCGATCACATGGACACGTACGGCCACGACGTGGCGCGCCTGAAGAGCGCCTTCATCGAATTCACGCAGCGCCTGCCGTTCTACGGCAGCGCCGTGCTGTGCTCGGACGACGCCAACGTGCGCGAGATCATGCCGTTTGTGTCGCGTCCCATCACGACCTACGGCCTGAACGAGGACGCCCAGGTGCGCGCCTATGAAGTGCAGGCTGACGGCACGCGCATGCGCTTTAACGTGCAACGCACCCATCGCGACACGCTGCTGCCGCCGCTGAATGTGGAACTGAACCTGCCCGGCCTGCACAACGTGCGCAATGCGCTGGCCGCGATCGCCGTGGCGACCGAGCTGGGCGTATCCGACGCGGCCATCTGCGAGGCGCTGGGTTCGTTCAAGGGCGTGGGACGCCGCTTCACGCAGACGGGTGAATTCGCGGTGCCCGCCAACCACGGGGGCGGCACCTTCACGGTGATCGACGACTACGGTCACCATCCCGTCGAGATGTCCGCGACGCTGGCCGCGGCGCGGGGCGCCTGGCCCGACCGCCGCATCGTGCTGGCCTTCCAGCCGCACCGCTACACGCGGACGCGCGATTGCTTCGAGGATTTCGTGCGCGTGCTGGGCACGGCCGACGCGGTGTTGCTGACCGAGGTCTACGCCGCGGGCGAGCCGCCGCTGGTCGCGGCCGACGGACGCGCCCTGTCGCGTGCGCTGCGCGTGGCGGGCAAGGTCGAGCCGGTGTTCGTTGAAGATGTGGCCGATCTGCCGCAGGCGGTCGTGGATTTTGTGCGCGATGGCGACGTCGTCATCGTGATGGGGGCGGGTTCGATCAGCAAGGTCCCCGCCCAGGTGGGAGAGCTGGCATGAGCAAGCAATTCGGCAAGGTAGGTGTGTTGTACGGCGGCCGGTCCGCCGAGCGCGAAGTCTCGCTCATGTCGGGCAAGGGCGTGCAGGAAGCCCTGCGCAGCGCCGGCGTGGACGCGCACCTGTTCGACACCGGCGAGCGCAGCCTAGCCGAGCTGGCGGCCGAAGGCTTTGACCGCGTGTTCATCGCATTGCACGGCCGCTACGGCGAAGACGGCACGCTTCAGGGCGCGCTGGAACTGCTGGGCATCCCCTATACCGGCAGCGGCCCGATGGCATCGGCGCTGGCCATGGACAAGACCATGACCAAGCGCATCTGGCTGCAGCATGGCCTGCCCACGCCCGACTTTGAAGTGCTCGACGCCGATACCGATCTGCGCCTGGTTCCGGACCGCCTGCAGTTGCCGCTGATCATCAAGCCGCCGCACGAGGGCTCGACCGTGGGCATCACCAAGGTCGTCGGTTACTCGGACATGAAAGAAGCCTACGCCGCGGCCGCGCGCTACGACAGCGAGGTCCTGGCCGAACAGTTCATCACCGGACGCGAACTGACCGTGGCGATCGTCGGGTCCGGCAAGGCCGCGCGCGCGCTGCCGGTGATCGAGATCGCCGCGCCCGGCGGCAACTACGACTACGAACACAAGTACTTCTCCGACGACACGCAGTACTTCTGCCCGGCCGCCTTGCCCGCGGACGTGGCTGAAGACGTCGCGCGGATTGCCGTAAAGGCCTATCAGGCGCTGGGCTGTGAAGGCTGGGGCCGCGCGGATTTCATCCTCGACGGCGACAACCGCCCCTGGCTGCTTGAAATGAATACTTCGCCCGGCATGACCGGCCACTCCCTGGTGCCCATGGCCGCGAAGGCCGTGGGGATCAGCTATGCAGAATTGTGCGTGGCCATCCTGTCCGAGGCTTCGTGCAAGGTGCACGGCCACGCCCGCAACGCTTGACCTGGATATTCCGTGTGGAACGACGCTCGTACTACCAACCTGATCGCCAATACGCTAGCCGTGCTGGCGGTTGCCGCCATGCTCATCGCGGGCGTGGTGTGGGTGGCGCAGCGTCCGTACTTCACGTTGACGGCTATCGAGCTGGAATCGATGCCGGACACCGATCTGCACTATGTGTCGACGGGCGCGGTGCGTTCGGCGATCGCTGGGCGCGTGAAGGGCAATTTCTTCACGGTGGACCTGGACGACGCGCGCGAGATCTTCGAATCGGTGCCGTGGGTCCGGCATGCCACCGTGCGGCGGATCTGGCCCAACGTGCTGCGTGTGCGCATCGAAGAGCAGCAGCCGCTGGCGCTGTGGAACGAAAACCAGATGATCAACACCTGGGGCGAGGCGTTCACGGCCAACACGGGCGAGGTGGACGACGACACGGTGCTGCCGCAGTTCTCCGGGCCGGATGGCACGGAAGCGCTTGTGGTGCAGCGCTACGCCGAGCTGGCGCGCTGGTTCGCGCCGCTGGACATGCATGTGGAACAGTTGGAACTGAGCCCGCGCTATGCCTGGCGTGTGGTGTTGTCCAACGGCATGCTGCTGGATCTGGGCCGCGATCCGGGCGCCGACGCGCCGGACCCGCATGGCCTGCCCGGCGCCTTGCCGTTCGCGGCTCGTATTCAACGCTTTGTGCAGGCGTGGCCCACCGTGGCGGGGCGCCTGGAAGGGCGCACCGTCACGCAGGCCGACCTGCGCTATCCGAATGGTTTCGCCCTGGCGCTGGCCCCGTTGCCCGCGTCGGAAACCAAATCCAAATCCACACCGAAACCTCCCAAGAAACGCTAACGCCATGACCCGTGACATCAAGGACCTTATCGTCGCCCTCGATATCGGCACCAGCAAGGTGGTGGCTGTGGTGGCTGAAATCCTGCCTGAAGGCCGCTTCGAGGTGCTAGGCCTGGGCCAGCACGAATCGCGCGGCATGCGTAAGGGCGTGGTCGTCAACATCGAGACCACTGTGAATTCCATTCAGCGCGCGCTTGAAGAAGCCGAGCTGATGGCAGATTGCAAGATTCGAGACGTCTACACCGGCATCGCCGGCAGCCATATCCGCAGCTTCAATTCCAGCGGCATGGTCGCCGTCAAGGACAAGGAAGTCACCGCCACCGACGTCGCCCGCGTCATCGAGACCGCCAAGGCGGTGAACATCCCGACAGACCAGCAGGTGCTGCACGTGCTGACGCAGGAGTTCATCGTCGACGGCCAGGAAGACATCCGCGAGCCCATTGGCATGAGCGGTCTGCGCCTGGAAGTGCGCGTGCACATCGTGACCGGCGCGGTCAGCGCCGCGCAGAACATCGTCAAGTGCGTGCGCCGCTGCGGCCTCGAGGTGCAGGATCTGATCCTGCAACCGCTCGCTTCCAGTCTGGCCGTCCTGACGGCGGACGAAAAGGAGCTGGGCGTCGTCCTCGTCGATATCGGCGGCGGCACGACCGACGTCGCCATCTTCACCGGCGGCGCGATCCGCCATACCGCCGTGCTGCCGATCGCCGGCGATCAGATCACCAACGACATTGCGGCGATGCTGCGCACGCCCACGCCCGATGCCGAAGAAATCAAGCTGCGCTATGGCGTCGCCAAGCAGGTGCTGGCCAGCCCGGACGAGTCCGTGGAAGTGCCGGGCCTGGGCGACCGCGGCCCGCGCCAGGTCAAGCGCCAGGCGCTGGGCGCGGTGATCGAGCCGCGCGTGGAAGAACTGTTCACCCTGGTGCAGCAAGTGGTGCGCGATTCCGGCTACGAGGACCTGCTGGCTTCCGGCGTGGTCCTGACCGGCGGATCCGCGCAGCTGCCCGGCATGATCGAACTGGCCGAGGACGTGTTCCTCAAGCCGGTTCGCGTGGCGGTGCCCGAGTACGAAGGCAGCCTTGCCGACGTGATGCGCAATCCGCGCTTCTCGACGGTGATGGGGCTGCTGCAGGAAGCGCGCATGCAGCGTGTGCGTGGCCGCAAGGTGGCCGCGCAGACGGGCAATTTCAAGAGTCTGCTTGCGCGCATGAAGGAGTGGTTCATGAATTAAAGGGTGCAGGTTGGGGCCTGCTCCTTGGTGCGAACCGCGGCTGTCTAGCGGGGAGCGCCAGAAAGAGGAGGCGTCTCAAACCCGTGGCGGGCCTATGTAGCCGGCGTCGGCTTTGAGGCGATTCACAAAAGATAGGTTGTCGGGGAATTTTTGTGATTTGCAAATTCGGACTTGTGAGGGAGTCATCATGATGAACTTTGAGATGCTTGAGAACAACACCAAAGGGACCGTAATCAAGGTCGTTGGTGTGGGCGGTGCGGGCGGCAATGCCGTCGCGCACATGATTCGCAGCGGTGTGCACGGGGTGGATTTCATCTGCGCCAACACCGATGCGCAAGCGCTGGCGGCAACCAATGCGCCGGTGCAGATTCGTCTGGGCCGTACCGGCCTGGGCGCGGGCGCCAAGCCCGAGCAGGGACGCGCGTCGGCGGAAACCGCGCGTGAGGAAATCCGTGCCGCGCTGAACGGCGCGCACATGGTCTTCATCACCGCAGGCATGGGCGGCGGCACCGGTACCGGTGCAGGTCCGGTCGTGGCCGAAGTGGCGAAGGAACTGGGCATCCTGACCGTTGGCGTGGTCACGAAGCCTTTCTCCTTTGAAGGCAACAAGCGCCTGAAGATGGCCGAGGACGGTATTTCGGAACTGGCCAAGCACGTGCATTCGCTCATCGTGGTGCTCAACGAGAACCTCTATGAACTGATGGACGAGGACGCGACGCAGGAAGACTGCTTCCGTTCGGCCGACGACATCCTGCACAACGCGTGCGCGGGTATCGCCGAAATCATCAACGTCGAAGGCAACGTCAACGTCGACTTCGAAGACGTGAAGACGATCATGGGCGAGCAGGGTCAGGCCATGATGGGCACGGCGTCGGCATCGGGCGCGGACCGCGCACGTGTGGCCGCCGAGCACGCCATTGCTTGCCCGCTGCTGGAAGGCGTGGATCTGAACGGCGCGCGTGGCGTGCTGGTCAACATCACCGCCAGCCGCTCGCTGAAGATGCGCGAAACGCGCGAAATCATGGAAACGATCCGCAGCTACGCTTCGGACGACGCAACCGTGATCTTCGGCACCGCCTACGACGAGTCCATGGGCGAAAACCTGCGCGTGACGGTGGTTGCAACCGGCTTGGGCCGTGCGCAAGCCCGTCCGCAACTGGTGCAGAACACCGCTGAAGTGCTGCGCACCGGCACCGACAACATGCCCATGGGCACGATGCCGGCCGGTCAAGGTGGTGATTACCGCAATCTGGACATGCCGTCGGTCATGCGCAATCCGCGCAGCCAGGCGTCGGCCCAGGTGCGCGCGTTGGAAAGCTCGGGAATGGATCATTTCGACATCCCGGCCTTCCTGCGTAAGCAGGCGGACTGAACCTAGAGCCGGTCAACGGCTCTAACTGCACTCCCTCATCTCCGGTTCGCCCGTCCCCACAGGCGAACCGGAGGCAGAGCGGTCCGTGTTTCCCTTGCACGATAAATAAGGGACGGAGGTATACATCGGTCTGCGCGCCCAGTTTGGATGGCGGCACGGATCGGACAGCGTTACAATACTTCGGTTACGCCGGCAATACGTACTTATCTTGCCGGCTTCCGGGTTCAAAATTCCAAGTCTCATGTTCCGACAGCGCAGCATTCAGAATCTCGTCCGCACGACAGGCGTCGGCGTCCACTCCGGACGGCGGGTGGAGCTCACCCTGCGTCCGGCACAGCCCAACACCGGCATCGTCTTTCACCGTGTGGATCTGCCGCAGGTCGTCGACCTGCCCGCGCAAGCCACGGGCGTGGGCGATACCCGCATGGCTTCCGTGCTGCAGCAGGGCAATGTCCGCGTGTCGACGGTGGAACATCTCATGTCGGCGCTGGCCGGCTTGGGCATCGACAACCTGCACGTCGACCTCACTGCCGAAGAAGTCCCCATCATGGACGGCAGCGCGGCGACGTTTGTGTATTTGCTGCGCTCGGCGGGCATCGTCGAGCAGAACGCGCCCAAGCAATTCATCCGCGTCCTGAAGCCGGTAGAAGTGCGCGAAGGTGAAGGCCGCAACGAGAAGTGGGCGCGCCTGGAACCCCATGAGGGATACGCGCTGGCCTTCTCGATCGACTTCCGCCATCCCGCCATCGACTCGACGGCGAACTTTGCGGAAATCGACTTCGCCACGCACTCGTACGTGCGTGAGATCGCGCGGGCGCGCACCTTTGGTTTCGTGAATGAAGTCGAGGCCTTGCGGTCGATGGGCCTGGCCCGCGGCGGCAGCCTGGACAACGCCATCGTCATGGACGAGTACCGCGTGTTGAACAGCGACGGACTGCGTTACGACGATGAATTCGTCAAGCACAAGATCCTGGACGCCATCGGCGACCTGTATCTGCTTGGCAAGCCGCTGGTGGCGCGCTATGTGGCGTGCAAGTCGGGCCACGGCCTGAATAACCAGCTGGCCCGCGCGCTGCTCGAGCAGCGCGACGCCTGGGAAATCGTCACGTACGAATCGCAGGCAGAAGCGCCGCAGGCGTTTCGCCACGAATGGAAGCTGGCCTGACGCCAGCTTGCCCTTGAACCCGCGCCCGGGGGCCTGACCCCGACTCCGCGCGGGTTTCTGTTTGGATTCCTGCTTAAGGACGGCACTGGCCGTCATCCCCTGGCGCGATAGTCGCAAACCGGTAGCAGACCATGTGGCCATTGGTCTGAAAAGTTGGTTTCGTGACGTTTCCAGCCCTGCCAGTTGCCGGACAAAGCCGGTCGGCTCAGCTACTCTTGTGGTGCTTCAAGAGCTTGGCGACGGCGTCGGCCAGAGGACCCGGCCGCAGATTGCCGTGTAGCGTTTCGAACGCGCCCAGGGCCTTGTCGCCCAGGGGTTGCGCCTCTTTGGGAGGGCGCGGCTGACGGGAGCCAGGCTTGGGCAAACCCGCTTGTACCTTGATGGCAATTTCGTTAAGGTTCCAGCCTTGATCGGCCAGCGACCGCGCAATGCGCGGCGCCAATTGACGCATCTTGGCCGCGTGCGCGGCCGTGGGCACCACCAGGTGCAGGCACAGGTTTTCCAGCTTGGCGACCTGGCACACGGCACCCAGCGGAGCGGGCAACACCGCCGCCACCGCATACTGAATTTGCAGATGCTTGCGGGCAGTCGCCAACACTCCGGCGCCCCGCATGTCATGACCCAGCCATCCCAGGGCGGTATTTTCTACGCGCCGGCTGGAACTGGAACGTTGACGGTATGAAGCGGGTCTATTCATGCCGGCTTTAAAAGAATTAGGAAGCAAACCTTGAAGATCGTGATTATGCACGCCCGCGAAGGGCAGGACGGGCATTTCACCCTGGGCGGCGCGCGACTGGCGTTGTTTCTGGGGGGCGCCTTGATTACCGCGGCCATTTTTGGCGCCGCGCTTCAACGATACATCACTCCCATCCTTCCCGCCGTGCACACGATGGGTTGGCCGTTGTCGGAACAGCCCGGGCGCGACGCCGATTTCCTGCGTGAAAACATGAACTTGCTGGCCTCTAAAGTTGGCGCGCTGCAGGCCAAGCTGGTCAGCATCGACGGCTTGGGCCAGCGCGTGGCCAAGGTGGCGGGCGTGGCCTACACCGACCCGGAACTGGCCCAGCAGCTTGCGTCGGCCGCGCCCGAAGCGCCGGCCCACCCGGAGGCCACGCAGGTCATGGACGATCTGTTCACCGACCATCCGCCGCCCACCGCGGCGTCGGCCGAGGCGCTGGGCCGGCAGCTTGACGAGATCCAGGCGCGGCTCTCGCAGCAAACCGACAACCTGAAGCTGCTGGACGCCGCGCTCACCAAGCGCTCGGCGGATCAGGCGCGCATGCCGACCGCCATGCCCATCACCGATTACCCTTATCTGACCTCCTCGTATGGCTGGCGCCGCAACCCGGTGACGGGCCGGTCGGCCATGCACGAAGGGCTGGACTTCGCCGCGCCCTCGGGCACGCCGATCCTGGCCGCCTCGGGGGGCGTGGTCCTTGAGGCCAAATGGGCGCCCGGCTTTGGCAACATGGTCGAGATCGATCACGGCGACGGCCTGATCACCCGCTACGCGCATGCGTCTTCGCTGCTGGTCAAGCAGGGAGATCTGGTCGAACGCGGCCAGCAGGTCGCGCGTGTGGGAAGCTCCGGGCGTTCCACGGGTCCGCATCTGCATTTCGAGGTCCGCCTTGCCGGACAGCCGCTGGATCCGCGCCTGTTCCTCGGTCCCCAGCAACAGCCCGCGCCGCCCGCCGTCGCGCAAGCCGCCGCGCCGTGAACCCGCGGCGGGTTGGCCGGTCAAACCGGCCAACAGTGATACCCTGGTCATAGGTTCAGGCTATTACGCTTCAGGTGCGTTAAACTGGATCGTTTCCCGGCGGACTCCCGCTCAACCAATAACATCAAGTCACGGGTGATGCCACGCACGCTTTGGCGGTGCGGCATGGCTTGTGCGGCCGACAATACGCATGGTTTCTCTGCTCAAAAAACTCATAGGTAGCCGCAACGATCGGCTGCTTAAGCAGTATCGCAAGCTGGTAACCCAGATCAATGGGCTCGAACCCAAGATCGCCGCGCTCTCCGACGCGGAACTGGCGGCCAAGACCGACGAATTCCGTTCCCGCCACGCTCAGGGCACGTCCCTGGACGATCTGCTTCCCGAAGCTTTCGCCGTGGTGCGCGAATCGGGCAAGCGGGTCTTCGGCATGCGGCACTTCGACGTGCAGATGCTGGGCGGTATCGCCCTGCACAACGGCAAGATTGCCGAAATGCGCACGGGCGAAGGCAAGACGCTCATGGCGACGCTGCCCGTCTACCTGAACGCGATCGCCGGCAAGGGCGTGCACGTGGTCACGGTGAACGACTACCTGGCCCGCCGCGACGCCGAATGGATGGGCCGGTTGTACCGCTTCCTGGGCATGTCCACGGGCGTGGTCGTGCCGCAGCAGCCGAACGAAGAAAAGAAGGCCGCCTACGCCGCCGACATCACGTACGGCACCAATAACGAATTTGGCTTCGATTACCTGCGCGACAACATGGAATTCCGTGTTGAGGACCGCCGCCAGCGCGCGCTGTTCTACGCGATCGTCGACGAAGTGGACTCGATCCTGATCGACGAGGCCCGCACGCCGCTGATCATCTCGGGTCAGGCCGAAGACCACACCGAACTCTACGTCCGCATGAACGCGGTGCCGCCGCTGCTCAAGCGCATGGCGCACGAGCCCAAGCCGCAGGAGCCGGAACCCGAAGGCGATTACTGGGTCGACGAAAAGAGCCAGCAGGTCTACCTGTCGGAAGCCGGCCACGAACACGCCGAAGGCATTCTTGCCCGCCTGGGCATCCTGCCCGAAGGCGAATCGCTGTACGACCCGCGTCACATCGCGCTGATGCACCACCTGATGGTGGCGTTGCGCGCCAACACCCTGTTCTTCCGCGACCAGCAGTACGTCGTGCAGGACGGCGAAGTGGTGATCGTGGACGAATTCACCGGCCGCCTGATGGTGGGCCGCCGCTGGTCCGATGGCCTGCACCAGGCCGTCGAGGCCAAGGAAGGCGTGAAGATCCAGCACGAGAACCAGACGCTGGCGTCGATCACGTTCCAGAACTACTTCCGCATGTACGAAAAGCTGTCCGGCATGACCGGCACGGCCGACACGGAAGCGTACGAATTCCAGGAAATCTACGGGCTTGAAACGGTCATCATCCCGACCAACAAGCCCATGGTCCGCAAGGACCAGAACGACCAGGTCTTCAAGACCGACGGCGAAAAGTACAACGCCATCCTCGAAGACATCCGTGACTGCCACGAGCGCGGCCAGCCCGTGCTGGTCGGCACGACCAGCATCGAGAACTCCGAGCTGCTGTCCGGCCTTCTGAAAAAAGCCAAGCTGCCGCACGAGGTCCTGAACGCCAAGCAGCACGCCCGCGAAGCCGAGATCGTGGCCGAAGCCGGCAAGCCGGGCCACATCACCATCGCTACCAACATGGCCGGCCGCGGCACCGACATCGTGCTGGGCGGCAGCGTCGACAAGCAGGTCGACCTGATCCGCGCCGACGAATCGCTGTCCGAAGCCGAAAAGACCGCGCGCATCGACAAGATCCGCGCGGAATGGAAGCCGCTGAACGAGCAGGTCAAGGCGGCAGGCGGCCTGCGCATCATCGGCACCGAGCGCCATGAATCGCGCCGTATCGACAACCAGTTGCGCGGCCGCGCCGGCCGCCAGGGCGATCCGGGCTCGTCCCGTTTCTACCTGTCGCTGGAAGATTCGCTGATGCGCATCTTCGCGGGCGACCGCGTGCGCGCCATCATGGAACGCCTGAAGTTGCCCGAGGGCGAGCCCATCGAGGCCGGCATGGTCACGCGCTCGATCGAGACCGCGCAGCGCAAGGTGGAAGGCCGCAACTTCGACATCCGCAAGCAATTGCTGGAATACGACGACGTCGCCAACGACCAGCGCAAGGTGCTGTACTCGCAGCGCAACGACGTGCTGGAAGCCGCCAGCGTCGGCGCCACCGTGCACAACCTGCGCGACGCCGCGGTGACCGACTTGTTCAACACGTACGTGCCGCCGGAATCGGTGGAAGAGCAATGGGACATCCCCGCGCTGCAAAATGCGCTTGAAGGCGACTGGCACCTGCATCTGCCGCTGACGGAGATGCTGGAAAAGGAACCCAACCTGAACGACGAGGAACTGCGCGAACGCGTGGTGGCCGCGGCTCGCGATGCGTACCAGGCCAAGGTCGACCAGGTGGGCGAAGAATCGTGGTCGCAGTTCGAGCGTTCGATCATGCTGCAGGCGATCGACACGCACTGGCGCGAGCACCTGTCCGCGCTGGACTACCTGCGCCAGGGCATTCACCTGCGCGGCTACGCGCAGAAGAATCCCAAGCAGGAATACAAGCGCGAAGCCTTCGAACTGTTCTCGGGCATGCTGGACCGCGTGCGCGACGATGTGGTCAAGGTGCTGATGACGGTGCGCGTGCAGTCGTCCGAGCAGGTCGAGCAGGCCGAAGCCGAAGCGGCGCAACCGCACGTGCAGAACGTGCAGTACCACCACTCGGACTACGACGAGGCGCTGGCGTCCGACGCGCAGGAATCGGGCGCTCAGCCCGCGCGCAACGCCATGCCCAAGGTCGGCCGAAACGATCCGTGCCCGTGCGGCAGCGGCAAGAAGTACAAGCAGTGCCACGGTAAGCTGGTCTGATAAAAGGGGTTAGCCTTCATGCTGCATTCCGTCGGCCGCACTGAATTCGACCACGCCGTCGTCATGGTGCGCGACCGGCTGGATGCGCTGGCGCCCCATTACGAACGGCAGGGCTTTCATCTCAGCGACAAGGCCGTGCACAACCTGGGGTCGTGCAACCGCCTGATCGTGCTGGAAGGCACGTACGTCGAACTGCTGGGATGGCCGCCCGGCGCGCCGCCCGCGCGCAAGGAAATCGCCGATTCGCCCTTCGGGCTGGAAGCGCTGGTGTTTCGCACCTATGACGCCGAGGCCACCTATACGCGGTTGCGTGAGGCCGGCTTTGCCGTCAACCCCGTGCAGGAGCTGACCCGTCCGGCCATGCTGGACGGCCAGGAGGTTCAGGCTCGATTCCATACCGTGCGCTTTGCCGAGCAGCCCTTGCCCGGCATCCGCATGTATTTCTGCCGTCACCTGACGCCCGAGTGCGTCTGGGCGCCGGCATTGATGGCGCATCCCAACGGGGCCCGCAGCCTGCATCGTATCGACGCACGCGCGGCGGACGCCCGAGGCGTGGCCGAGCGCCTGGCGCTGGTGGCCGGGGTGACGGCCGAAGCCGCCACCGGCGGTTGGGACGTGCCGCTGGCGAACCTGCGCATTCATGTCCAGCAGGACGATGCCGCGCAGTCGCCGGTCTTGTCCACCCTGACCCTCGAAAACCGCGACGGGGCGCATTACACCCTGGATACGGGCTTGTAAGCTACCCGCGTGCGCCTGCCCGTCGATCGGCCCGCCGCTTTCCGGCGGGCTTTTTCATGCCTGTCGTTTCCCTGGCGTCCGCGCAGTGAGACGGAGCTGGCCTTGCGCGCTTGGGGCAAACCCGGGTTGCCGCATAAAGTGTATGCACTTTAGTATGCACTTCATCCCGATTGGAAATTTGCCCACGCGATCCGGTATGACGCTCTCCCAACCCTCGACGCGACCCATTGCCCGCGCCGCCCGCACGTCGGCCGGACAGGCCGAACTGTATGGCGCCGTCAAGGCGATGGCGGTGCGTTTCGAGTTCAAGCCGGGCGAACGCATCAACGAGGTTGAACTGGCGCGCCGCCTGAACGTCAGCCGCACGCCGCTGCGCGAAGTGCTGAACCAGCTGATGGTCGAGGGGTTCCTGACGCGGTCGGTCAACCGCGGGTTCATCGCGCGGCTGCTGGATGCCAAGCAGATTCACAGCCTTTACGAATATCGCGCGGTGCTGGAAGCCGGCATCGTGCGGGCCGCGTGCGAACGCGCCACCGACGAAGAGCTGGCCAGCCTGCGCGCCTTCGTCGAGCGTTCGCGCGACGAACCCGAAGACAGCGATGCCGCCAGACTGCTGGAACTGGATGAAGCCTTTCATCTGGCGCTGGCGCGCTACTCGCGCAACGAGGAATTCGTGCGCGCGCTGGAAAGCGTCAATGCGCGCATTCATTTCGTGCGCTGGATCGACATGCAGCAGGGCCGCCGCAGCCACACGCAGGGCGAGCACCTGCGGATCGTGGATGCGCTGGAGCGGCGCGATCTCGACGCCTTGCCCGCCCTCATCAGCGCGCACATCGGCCGGCGGCTGGACCAGATCACCGACGTCATACGCACGGGTTTTTCTACCATTTACATGCGGGACCAGGCCGAACCCGCCAAGGCAGTGCCGGCCAACACCACAACAGCAGGGGAAAACTGATGAATAAAACGATCAAGCGGACGCTGGCGGCGGTATGCACGCTGGCCGCGGCAGGGGGCGCTTTTGTCGCCGCGCCGGTGATGGCCGAGGAACGGCCGCTGATACTCGTCGTGCCGTATCCGCCCGGTGGCAGCACCGACATCCTGGCGCGGATCCTGCAGCCGCGCCTGTCGCAGCAGATGGGCGGCCGCGCGGTGGTCGTCGAAAACCGTCCGGGCGCAGCCAGCCAGATCGCCACCGCATTCGTGGCGCGGGCCGAGCCGGACGGCAACACGCTGCTGGTCAGCTTTGACAATCACGGCATCAATCCGGCCGTGAAGCCCAAGCTGCCCTATGACACGTTCAAGGATTTTGTCGCCATCGGGCAGACGGTGCGCTTTCCGCTCGTGATCGGGGCAAACCCGAGCGTGCCCGGGGACAACCTGAAGGAATTCCTGGCGGCGGCCGCCAAGCAGCCGCCCAACAAGTTCAACTACGCCTCCACGGGCGTCGGTTCGCTGAACCACCTGGCGCCGGAAGAACTCAAGCGCCTGTCCAAGGTCGAGCTGTTGCACGTGCCGTACGGCGGCGGCGGACCGGCCATCCAGGCCGTGGTCGGCGGCCAGGCCAACATGACGTGGCTGAGCTTTGCGGCGCTGCGTGGCCAGATCCAGGGCGGCAAGATCAAGCCGCTGGCGGTCGCTGGTGAAAAGCGCCTGCCCGAACTGCCCAACGTGCCGACCGTGGCCGAGTCGGGCTTTCCCGGCTTTGTCGCCTATTCGTGGAGCGGCATGTTCGCGCCGAAGGGCACGCCGCCGGCAACCGTCAAGAAGCTGACGGCCGACTTCCAGGCGGTGCTGGCCGATCCCGAGATCAAGAAGAAGATCACGGAAGCGGGCTTTGAGATCGTGGCCTCCGATGGCCCGGCGCTGGATGCGTACGTAAAGTCGGAATACGACCGCTGGAGCGCCTTCATCAAGAGCAGCAACATCAATCTGGATAACTGAACGGCGTCGGTCCGGCGCGGCGGCAAGGCCGCCGCTGCGGGCCGGCTCCCGAATTACGTGGAGATGACATGGAACACATGAACGGCGCCGAAGCGATGGTGCGGATGCTGCAACACAACGGCGTCAAACACATTTTCGGCCTGTGCGGCGACACCACGCTGCCGCTGTATGACGCGCTGTACCGCCTGGATCACGGCATGCAGCACATCCTGACGCGCGATGAGCGCAGCGCCGGCTACATGGCGGATGCCTATGCCCGCGTGACGGGCAAGGTCGGCGTGTGCGAAGGCCCCAGCGGCGGCGGCGCGACCTATCTGCTGCCGGGCCTGGTCGAAGCCAACGAATCGTCGATTCCCGTGCTGGGCATCACGTCGGACGTGGCTGTCGGCTCGCGCGGCAAGTACCCGCTGACCGAATTGGACCAGGAGGCGCTGTACCGCCCTCTGACCAAGTGGAACCGCACGATCGATCGCGCGGACCAGATTCCGGGCATGGTGCGCGCGGCCTTCCGCGCCATGACGACCGGCAAGCCCGGCTCGGCGCATCTGTGCTTTCCCTATGACGTGATGAAGCAGCAGGTCGACGCGTCCGATGTCTGGGCGCAGCCCGAGCACGGCAGCTTCCCGGCCATGCGGTTTGCGCCGGACCCCGCCGACGTGGCCCGCGCGGCGCAGCGGCTGGTGGCCGCGCGTTCGCCGGTCATCATCTGCGGTGGCGGCGTGGTCATCGCCGGCGCCAGCGGCGCGCTGCAAGAATTGGCCGAGTCCCTCAAGGCCGCGGTCTGCGTGACGGTGAGCGGGCAGGGCAGCCTGGCCGACACCCATCCGCTGAACGCGGGAGTGGTGGGCTCGAACGGCGGCGTGATGGCGACGCGTGATGTGGTGGCTGCCGCCGACGTGGTGCTCTTCGTGGGCTGCCGCGCGGGGTCGACCTCGACCGAGCACTGGCGCTTCCCGAATCGCGATGTGCCGATCCTGCACATCGACATCGACCCGATGGTGATCGGCGCCAACTACCTGACCGAGGTCGGCCTGGTGGGCGACGCCAAGCTGGCGCTCGAGGCGCTGTCCGCCGAAGTGCAGGCGCGCATCAAGCACCGGCCCTCCGATGCGGCCGACGGCGCCGTGCTGGCCGGCCGCGCCAAGGCTGCGCGCCGCGCGCAGCTTGAACCGCTGGCCGCCAGCCTGGATGCGCCGATCCTGCCCGAGCGCGTGGTGCAGTCGCTGAACCGCCTGCTGCCCGACGACGCGGTGGTGTGCGCGGATCCCGGCACGCCGTGCCCGTATTTTTCGGCGTACTACGATGTCTCGCGCCCCGGCCGCCACTTCATCACCAACCGCGCTCACGGCGCGCTGGGCTTTTCGATGTCGGCGGCGCTGGGCGCCTGGGTCGGCCGTCCGCAGTCCAAGTGCGTGTCGGTGATGGGCGACGGCAGCTTCGGCTTCACGGTTGGCGAGCTGGAAACCATCGTGCGTCACAAGGCGCCGCTCTTGATGGTGGTGTTCTCGAACTCGGTCTATGGCTGGATCAAGGCCAGCCAGAAGGCCGGTTACGACAAGCGCTACTACAGCGTGGACTTCAACCGCACCGACCATGCGCGCATTGCCGAAGCCTACGGCGTGAAGGCGTGGCGCGTCGAGGATCCGTCCAAGCTGGACGCGGCGATCAAGGCCGCCATGGAACACGACGGCCCCGCGTTGATCGACGTGGTGACGCAGCCGCTGCAAGACGCCGCGGCGCCCGTGAGCCAATGGATGGGCTGATGCGCTAGCCGCATTCGCTGCATTGCCGATGGGGCCCTTCGCGGGGCCCCATTTTTCTTGGCCGGCCGGATTAGAAAAAAATTCCACGCCGGCGGACGCGCTCCTATACTGGACCGCTTCGGAGCGGCGGGCCGCGGGCGCCCGGCGCCGTCAACGTGACAGCAGAGGGGGCGGGCATGGACCTGGGGATCAGCGGCAGAAAGGCACTGGTGTTTGGCGGCAGCCGCGGCATGGGGCGCGCCTGCGCCTTGCAGCTTGCGCGCGAGGGTGTGGCGGTGACCATCGCGGCGCGCAATCCGAAGACGCTGGAGGAAGCCGCCGCCGAGATATCGCATGAAACCGGCACCGGCGTGGGTTGGGTGTCTGCCGACCTGACGCTCCCGCAGGGGCGCGACGCGGCAATCGCCGCCTGTCCGCATCCCGACATCCTGATCAACAACGCCGACGGCCCGCTGCCGGGCGACTTCCGGGACTGGTCGCACGACGACTGGATTGCCGCGCTGGACGCCATGATGCTGGGACCGATCGACATGATCCGCCGCGTGGTGGACGGCATGGTGGAGCGGCGCTTTGGCCGGATCGTCAATATCGTGTCGCGCAGCGTGAAGGCGCCGCACGCCGAGCTGGGCCTGTCCAATGGCGCGCGCTCGGGCCTGATCGGCTTCGTGGGCGGCCTGGCGCGCCAGACCGTGCGCCACAACGTCACGATCAACAACCTCTTGCCCGGCGCCTTTGCCACCGATGCGCAGATCCGGCACATCCAGGGCATGGTGGAGCAGGGCGGCAAGACGTTCGAACAACTGTGGGACGAGCGGGCGCGCAGCAATCCCGCCGGCCGGTACGGCCAGCCCGAGGAACTGGGCGCGCTGTGCGCCTATGTCTGCTCGGCCCACGCCGGCTACATGACGGCGCAGAATCTGCTGATCGACGGGGGCGGTTACCCCGGGACCTACTGATGGCATCGAAAACATCCATGGATCAGACGGACCTCAAGATACTCGCGCTGCTGCAGAAGGACGCCACCTGTTCGGTCGCCGAAGTGGCCGAGCAAGTGAACCTTTCCGTGACGCCGTGCTGGCGCCGCATCCAGAAGCTGAAGGATGACGGCGTCATCGCGCGCAACGCCATCCTGCTGGACCCGCGTGCGCTGGGTTTGAACCTGACGGTGTTCGTGTCCATCCGCACCAGCCAGCACAACGAGAAGTGGACGCAAAGCCTGATCAACGCGGTGATGGCGTTGCCCAACGTCGTCGAGTTTCACCGCATGGCGGGCGACGTCGACTATCTGCTGAAGGTGGTGGTCGAGGACATGGCGGCCTATGACCGCTTCTACCGCCGGCTGATCGGGGCAGTGGACCTGCTGGACGTCAGCGCCAGCTTCTCGATGGAAGTCATCAAAAGCACCACGGAATTGCCCCTGAACGCGGTGTAGGCGCGCGGCGCGCAAATTTTTTTCTGCCGCCCGCGCCGCCGCGGATGCAAATTTCTTTCTGCGTGTTGCGCGGGCCCAATCTGGCAATGCTTTTGCGTGAGGGGCGGCGTAGGATATCGCTCACTCCAGTCTTGGAGTGATTTGGGATATCAGAGGACCCTATGTCGTTGGCAGTGCCCGCCGGCTGCGCCGGATTGCAGAAAACGCGGCAAGCAGCATCGGTGGATGACCTGCTGGCCGGCTGGAACGGCGTCGACGACCTGTGGGTGTTTGCCTACGGTTCCCTGATATGGCACCCCGGCTTTGCCTGGCGCGAACGGCGCTTGGCCACGGTGCGGGGCTATCATCGCTCGCTCTGCCTGTGGTCGCATGACCACCGCGGATCGCCGGACAATCCGGGGCTGGTGTTCGGCCTGGACCGTGGCGGCTGTTGCCGGGGCGTCGCGTTTCAGATCGCGGCCAGCGACGTGCCGCAGGTCTTTCAGGCCTTATGGCGGCGCGAGATGGTCACGGGCGCCTACAGCCCGCGCTGGCTGACCTGCCACACCGACGATGCGCCCGTGCGCGGACTGGTGTTCCTGTTGAACCGCGCCTGCCGCGAGTACGCAGCCGATCTGTGCGACGACCGCCTGCTGGCGTCCGTGCGCAATGCGGTCGGGCATTCCGGGCCTTGTCTGGACTACGTGGTGGAAACGGCGCGTGCGTTGCGCGCGCACGGCATCGACGACTGGCGCCTGGGAGACCTGGTGCGCAAGTTGGGCCACGCGTTCTGAAGCGGTCAGAATTGCCAGCGGCCGAACACGAACAGCACATTGCCAGCGCCGCTTGAGCCCGGGATGTACGTGGCGTAAAGCATGGCGTCCTTGTACCCCGCGCTGACCAGCGGCAGGATGCCGGGAAATGGCACGTAGCTCATGATGTCGTGGCGCGCGGTGAGGAACACCGTGTAGCCCGCGCCGAGCCGGAAGTTGTCGCTGACCTGGCCGATTTTCAGAAAGCCGTAGCCGGCAATGGGCTGCACCTTCGAATGCGAGTCCAGAAACGCCATCGCGTACAGTCCCTGCCAATCCCCGTCCTCATCGTAGATGCTGCGCCCGTAGCCGCCGCCCCAGGCCAGTTCACGGAAGCTGTCGATCTTTTCGGCGCTGTACTTGGCGCGGTTGTGCCAGGCGTAGCCGCTGACATACAGGTCATTGCCGCCTTCGGTCCAGATCTGGTCGATGCGGTTGCACGCGGACTTGGCCCATGAGGGCATGTCTTCGCAAGCGTGGGCGGTAACGGTGAAGACGGACAACAGCAGGCAGAACAGCGCGGCTCGGAGTCTGGTGGTCATGGCGGCCCCAGGGAAAAGATGACAGTTCCGTTACTGTAACGGAGGGCGTGTCGTCTTCCCTGTCAGGGGGCTGTCATCCCCGCGTATTCGGGTGTATTGCCGCCGATCCGGCGGCGTGTCGTGGCGGGGGCGCTACAACAGAAAGATGGTGGCCAGGCCCAGGAAAATGAAGAAACCCAGCGAATCGGTGGCGAAGGTGAGCAGCACCGACGAGCCCATCGCCGGGTCCTTGCCAAATCGTGCGCGCACCATGGGCACCAGCACGCCGACCGACGCGCCGACCAGCATGTTGCAGATCATGGCGGCCATCATCACCAGCGCGATGGACACGGAGTGCGAGATCACCCACGCGAACAGGGCGGCCACCACGCTGCCGCACAGTCCCACCAGCAGCGTCACGAAGAGCTCGCGCTTGACGAGCTGCCACAGGTTGCGGCCCGTGATGCGGCCCATGGCCAGCGCCCGGATGATGAGCGTCATGGTCTGGTTGCCGGAGTTGCCGCCGATGCCCGCCACGATCGACATCAGGAAGGCCAGGATGACGATCTGGCTGACCGTGCCTTCGAACTGCGATGCCACGAACGACGCCGTGGCGGCGGTACAGAGATTGAAGAGCAGCCACGGCGCACGGTTGCGCAGCGCGGTGGTGACGGGGGCGAAGATGTCTTCTTCTTGCAGACCGGCGCGCGACAGCGCCTGCTCTTGCGAGTCTTCGCGCATCACGTCCACCACGTCGGCGATGGTGACGCGGCCGATCAGCCGGCCCTGGTCGTCCATCACGGGGGCGGACACCAGGTCATAACGTTCGAAGGCGCCGGCCGCGTCGGCGTCGGAATCCAGCGGGTTCAGCGTCAGGAAGTCGGAATTCATGACTGCCCGCACTTCGGTTTCGGGCTCGCTGACCAACAGGCGCGACAGCGGCAGGATGCCCTGCAGCTTGTCCTGGCGGTCAACGACGAAGATCTGGTCGGTGTGGTCGGGCAGTTCGTGCAGCCGGCGCAGGTAGCGCAGCACGACCTCGAGCGTGACGTCCTCGCGCACGCGCACCATCTCGAAATCCATGATGGCGCCGACGCTGTCTTCCGGATAGCCCATGGCTTCCAGGAGCTGCGCGCGTTCTTCCTCGGTCAGGCCCTTTTGCACTTCCGCCACCACGTCGGGCGGCAGGTCGGGCGCCAGGTCGGCGAGCTCGTCCGCGTCCATGCTTTCGGTCGCGGCGACGAGGTCCTGGCGATCCATCGCCTCGATCAGCGATTCGCGGACCCAGTCTTCGACTTCGAGCAGGACGTCCGCGTCGTGCTCAGGGCTGACCAGCTTCCAGATCGCCTGGCGCTCGTCCTTGGGTAGCGATTCGAGGATGAAGGCGATGTCGGCGGGGTGCAGGCCGTCGACAAGCGTTTTCAACTCGGCTTCGTGCTGGCGGTGCACCAGGTCTTCGACCAGGGGCGCCTTGGCGTCGCCTTCTTCCTGGCGGTGAACCAGTTCTTCGACGAGGTGCTGGCGCCGCAAGCGCTCCTGGACTTCCGCGAGGGCGGTCTGGGCGTCTTCCGGGTCGAGGCGGCGGGGCGTCGCGGGCGGTTTCTGCGCGGCGGCGGACTGCGTCATGCGTTACGGCTCAAAGTGTGGGGAGAGGGCGGCTGCGCCGCGCTTCGTCGGTGGCGACGTAGGTCAGCGTGGCCTCGGTGACCTTGACGACTTCGGCGTCCAGGCGCTGGCGTTCCGCGTAGACCTCGACAGATACCGTGATGGACGTGGTGCCGGTCTTGACGATGGCGGCGTAGAAGCTGAGCAGGTCGCCCACGAACACGGGCTCTTTGAACTGGAAGGCATTGACCGCCACGGTGGCCACGCGGCCGGCGGCACGCCGGGCGGCAGGGATGGACCCTGCGATGTCTACCTGGGACATGATCCAGCCGCCAAAAACGTCCCCGTGGATGTTCGCGTCGGCCGGCATCGGCATGACGCGCAACACCGCGTCGCGATGGGCTGGCAGAGTCGTAAACGGGGTTTTGGTGCTGGAGGTCATGCGGCCGACTCCAATGCTAGAGAACCAGCCGATTATGCAGGAAAAACGCGACGGCGGCGTGCGCGTTGACGCCCGCCGCCGTCGCCTTGCGTGGTCATCAGGTCGCCAGCTTGACGATCCCGTAGCCGCCAGCCAACAACCAGACGTAAAGGATGAAGCCCAGGGCCATGACACGAGGGCCGGCCTTGCGGATCTGGGCGAAGCGGGTTTCGATGCCCAGCGCGGTCATGGCCATGGTCAGCGCGAAGACGTCGAGCCGGCGGATGGCGGCGACGATATCCGCGGGAATGATGTTCAGGGAATTGACGATGGCCAGCGCCAGGAAGCCCACGGCGAACCAGGGGATGGGCAGCTTTTGCCCCTTGCCCTGGCCGCCGCCCGCGTGCGAGGCGGCGCTGCGCAGGTACATGCCCAGGATCAGCAGCACGGGCACGAGCAGCGCCACGCGGGTCATCTTGACGATGGTGGCGACTTCGGTCGTGGCGGGGTCGATGTTGCTGGCCGCGCCAACCACCTGCGCCACCTCGTGGACGGTGCCGCCAATATAGATGCCGAGCGCCTGGGTATCGAAGTTCAGCCAGCCCGCGTGATAGAAGACCGGGTAGAGGAACATCGACAGCGTGCCAAACAGCACCACGGTCGCCACGGCCACCGCGCTCTTGTGGGGGGCGGCGCGCAGCGTCGGTTCGAAGGCCAGCACCGCGGCCGCGCCGCAGATGGCGCTGCCGGCGGCGGTCAGCATGGCCGTGTCGCGATCCAGGCCCAGGAGCCGTTGGCCGACCACGGTGCCGATCAGCAGCGTGCCCACCACCACGGCCACCGAGACCGCCAGCCCCGGCATGCCCACGGCGGCAAT
Organism: Achromobacter sp. JD417; assembly: GCF_041879325.1. Taxonomy (NCBI): domain Bacteria; kingdom Pseudomonadati; phylum Pseudomonadota; class Betaproteobacteria; order Burkholderiales; family Alcaligenaceae; genus Achromobacter; species Achromobacter sp. JD417. Next base: position 844,978 of record NZ_CP087159.1, read on the forward strand.
CTGCTGGATGCTGATGTTCAGGCCGTAGAAGGCAACCGCAATGCGCAGCAGGCGGCGCGCCGTGAAGTTCACACCCACGCCCCAGTCGGCGGGCATGGTGCCGCGCAGGAAGTTGCCGTAAAGCATGCCGACGACGATGCCCACGACCAGCGGCGAGAAGCCTAGTTGGCGGATGAAGGGAAGATCGGCCAGTTGCATCACTGCGCCGGCCATCAAGCCCACGAACAACACGCCATTGAGCTTGTCGCGCCAGGGCGTGGCCGCGGCAGCGGGCGCTGCCGGGGCGGCGGCGGGGGTGGAGGGAAGCGGAACGGCGGTGGTGGTGGAGGTATTCATTACTGGCCCTTTGGGCATAACTACATAACTAGACGAAATATTAGATCCGGCCGTATTATTTGAAAAATCTTCAATCTAAATATTGAATATCAGAAAATCTGATATCAGTTCGCTCATGACGCCGGATCAATTGCTCACGTTCGCCGCGGTCGCCGATACCGGCAATATCAGCCGCACCGCCCAGGCGCTGCATTTGTCGCAGCCGGCGGTCTCGGGCCAGCTGCGCGCCTTGCAGGAGTGGTTTGGCGAGCCCCTGTACCGCCGTAGCGGCCACGGCATCGCGCTGACAGACGCCGGCGAACGCCTTGCCGAGCAGGCGCGTCAGCTGAGGCAGGTGTACCGGCAGGCGCAGGCCGTGCGGGAATCGTGGCGCGGACTGGAAACCGGCGCGCTGCGGCTGGGCGCCAGCACCACGCCGGCCAGCTATCTGCTGCCCCGTCTGGTTGCGGACTTTCGCCACGACTTTCCCGCCGTGAGCCTGCACCTGTCCGATGGCAACACGCGCGAGATCGTCGAGCGCCTGCCCGCGCTGGATCTGGCGTTCATAGAAGGGGATGTTCCCGCCGGATTGCCTGCCGATACCGCGGTGCATGCGTGGCGCCAGGACGAGGTCGTGGCGATCGTGCGGGCCGATCATGCGCTGGCGCACAAGGGCGCCGTGACGCTACGGGATCTGGCGGCCTCGCCGCTTGTGATGCGTGAACCGGGTTCCGGCGTGCGCCGGCTGGTGGAACGGGCCTTCAGCGATGGCGGGCTGGCCCCGTCTGTCGGCCTTGAGCTGGCCGGGGTGGAAGGCGTGAAGCAGGCCGTGCGGGCAGGGTTGGGCGTGGGTTTCGTGTCGGTGATGTCGATGCGGCACGAAGACGGCGCACTGGCGGCGCTGCGGCTGTTGCCCAAACCGCTCACGCGGACGCTGAGCATCCTGGTGCCGCACGCCGATGCCGCCGCCCGCGCCGCCGAGCGCTTCCTGGCGATGTGCCTGGCGGTCGGCGGGCAGGAGGGCTAGGCCGGAATCAGGCCTTGGCTAGCCGCTTGAGCGCGAGCTGCACCCAGTACGTGCCGCCCAGCGGCAGCAGATCGTCGTTGAAGTCATAGCTGCCGTTGTGCAACATGCAGGGGCCCAGGCCGTGGCCGCTGTCGCGGTGCTCGCCGGTGCCGTTGCCGATCCAGACGTAGCAGCCCGGCAGTTCCTGCAGCATGAACGCGAAGTCCTCGGCGCCCATGGTCGGCTGCACATTCGCGTTGACGTTGGCGTCGCCGACGATGTCGCGGAGCACGTCGGCGCAGAACGCCGCTTCCTCGGGGTGGTTGATGGTGGGCGGATAGTTGCGCTGGAAGGTGAATTCGACCTCGCAGTCCATCGCCGCACTGGTGTGGCGCGCGATTTCTTCCATACGGCGTTCGATCAGGTCCAGCACGTCCAGCGTGAAGGTGCGCACCGTGCCGCGCAATTCGGCATGGTTGGGCACCACGTTGTCGGCGCTGCCCGCATGGATCTGCGTGATGCTGAGCACGGCTGCGTCCAGCGGATTGCGGTTGCGCGTGACGATGGTCTGCAGCGATTGCGCCATCTGCACCGCCGCCATGACCGGGTCGATGCCCAGGTGCGGCATGCCCGCGTGCGTGCCCTTGCCCTTGATGACGATCGAGAATTCGTTGCTGGAGGCCATGATGGGGCCGGGCGTCAGGCCGAACTGGCCGGACTTCATGCCGGGCCAGTTGTGCATGCCGAACACCGCTTCCATCGGGAAGCGCGTGAACAGGCCGTCGTCGATCATGCGCTTGGCGCCGCCACCGCCTTCTTCGGCGGGCTGGAAGATCACATAGACCGTGCCCGCGAAATCGCGGTGCTCGGCCAGGTATTGCGACGCGGCCAGCAGCATGGCGGTGTGGCCGTCGTGGCCGCACGCGTGCATCTTGCCGTCGTTCTTGCTGGCGTGCGCAAACGTGTTGGCTTCCTGCATGGGCAGCGCGTCCATGTCGGCACGCAGGCCCACCGCGCGATCGCCGGGCTGGTTGCCGCGGATGATGCCCACGACGCCGGTGCCGCCCAATCCGCGATGGATTTCGATGCCCCATTCCTCGAGCTTGGCCGCCACCACATCGGCGGTGCGGAACTCTTCGAAGGCCAGTTCGGGATGCGCGTGGATGTCGCGTCGGATCTTGGAAATATCCTGGTGCCAGGCAACGATGGGTTCAAGGAGTTTCATGAGCGAACTCGGGGGAAATAGGGGGAACGGACAAAGGGTATCATCATTCAAAAATCAATTTAATGGAGACAAATACCATGACGCGTCCGTGGCTTGCTCAGTATCCCCAAGGCGTTCCTGCGGAGATCTCCACCGAGGAATATTCCTCGCTGACCGACTTGCTGGACCGGGCCTGCAAGCGGTACGCGACGCGCATCGCTTGCACGGCGATGGGCAGCGACATCACCTATGCGCAGCTGGACGGGCACGCGCGCGCGTTCGCGGCCTGGCTGCAAGGGTTGAATCTTGAAAAGGGCGCGCGGGTCGCGCTGATGATGCCCAACGTGCCGGCCTATCTGGTGTGCATGCTGGGATCGCTGCGCGCGGGCATGACGCTGGTGAACGTCAATCCGCTCTACACCGCCGATGAATTGCAGCGCCAGTTGCTGGACAGCGGCGCGTCCGTCATCGTCATCCTGGAAAACTTTGCGCATACCCTGCAGCAGGTTGCCGATCGCGGCGAACTTAAGCACATCGTCGTGACGGGGCCCGGCGATCTGCTTGGCGGCCTGAAGGCGCCGCTGGTCAACCTGGCCGCGCGCTACATCAAGAAGATCGTGCCGCCGTGGAAAATCGACGGCGCGCTGGCGCTGCCCAAGCTGCTGCACGAGGGTGCGCACCTGCCTTTCAATCCGCCGGCCATCTCGATGGACGACGTGGCGGTGCTGCAATACACGGGCGGCACCACCGGCGTGCCCAAGGGCGCCATGCTGTCGCACCGCAACCTGGTGGCCAACGTGCTGCAGACCGAGGCGGTCGCGCAGCCGGTCGTGCACGACATGGCGGACCAGCAGCTCACCATCATCAGCGCGCTGCCGCTCTATCACGTGTTCGCCATGACGGTGTGCGGTCTTTATGCCTTGCACGCGGGCATGCGCAACGTGCTCATCATCAATCCGCGCGACCAGCCTTCGCTCATCAATGCGTGGCGCAAGACGCCGGTGAATGTGTTTCCCGGCGTCAATACGCTGTTCAACGCGCTGGCGCACAACGAGGACTTTGCGCGCCTGGATTTCTCGGGCCTGCGGCTGACGCTGGGCGGCGGGATGGCCGTGCAGCAGCAGGTGGCCGAACGCTGGCTGAAGATCACGGGCCGGCCGCTGATCGAGGGCTACGGCCTGTCCGAGACGTCGCCGGTGGCGACGGTCAATCCCACCAATGCCACCGCGTATTCGGGTTCCATCGGGCTGCCGCTGCCGTCGACGGACGTCGCGATCCTGGACGATGCCGGCAACGAGGTGCCGCTCGGAGAACGTGGCGAGGTCGGGATTCGCGGGCCGCAGGTCATGCTGGGGTACTGGCGCAAGCCCGACGAGACGCGCAATTCGATGACGGCCGATGGGTTCTTTCGGACCGGCGACATCGGCATCATGGACGAGCAGGGCTACACCCGCATCGTGGACCGCAAGAAGGACATGATCGCGGTGTCCGGCTTCAAGGTCTATCCGAACGAGGTCGAGGCCGCGGTCGCGCAGCATCCGGGCGTGCTGGAATGCGCGGCGATCGGCGTGCCGGACGAGCACTCCGGCGAGGCGGTCAAGGTGTTTGTCGTGAAGAAAGACCCGTCGCTGACCGAAGCCCAGGTGCAGCAATGGTGCAAGGACAAGCTGACGGGCTACAAGCGGCCGCGCTTCGTTGAATTCCGCGACGAGCTGCCCAAGAGCAACGTGGGCAAGATCCTGCGCCGCGAACTGCGGCCTAATGCGCAGGCCGCAGCGCCCGCGAAGACGTCCGCCTAGCGGGCGCCTCAGCCTTGCTTGTTCAGGTGAGGCGCAATCATTTCGTGCAGCGCGCGTTCGATGGCGGGATTGCCCGCCACGACGCGCCCGCCGATCGGCCAGGGATCCTGCTTGTGCATGTCGGTGCACACGCCGCCCGCCTCGCGCAGGATCAGCGTGCCCGCGGCCACGTCCCAGGGCGCCAGGCCCATTTCCCAATAGCCGTCGTACCGGCCGCAGGCAGTCCAGGCCAAATCGAGCGCGGCGGCGCCCATGCGGCGCACGCCGCGCGCGCGGTTGATGGCGTCGTGCAGCATCGGCATGTATTGCGCGGCGAACGAAAAATCGCGGAACGGAAAGCCCGTGGCCAGCACGGCGTCTTCGATCGTCTGCGTGCGCGAACACGAGATGCGGCGGCCGTTGAGCCACGCGCCCACGCCGTACACGCCCGTGAAGAGCTCTTCGCGGCTGGGGTCGTAGACCACGCCGATGACCGGCGTGTCTTCGGCCAGCGTTTCGTTGGCGGACATCGAGGTGCCGGCATGCGCGATCAGGGCGATCGAGACGGCGTAATGCGGGATGTCGTGCAGGAAGTTGGTGGTGCCGTCGAGCGGGTCGATGTACCAGGTGGCCACGCCTTGGGCCTTGCCGCCCGTTTCCTCGGCGACGATGCCGAACTTGGGGGTGCGGGCCCTCAATTCCTGGATGATCGCGGCCTCCGCCTCGCGGTCCGCCTGGGACACGAGGTCGTTGCGGGCCTTGCGATCGATCACGAGATCGGCGCGGTGGTGCGCGTAGGATTGCAGGATGGCTGCGCCAGCATGAGCTGCCGTGACGGCCGCGTCGATCGCGGCGCACAGGTCGATGGGCGATGCCAGCGATTGGGGCTGATCGTAGGTATCCATTGGTCCAGTGTAAGCCCACCAATGCGGCAAACCTGTAGCAAACGGACTAATCCTTTCGCCGCGTGGTGCGCATCCAACGCGAACGGCCATGTGGCCGGATAATTCGCGCTTCATCATGTTTGTATCTTTGGGCTGAATGTCTGTGACTTATGTTCCGCTGGTCCCCGCAACGGGGGATGTCGACGCCGACGGCAGGCTGGTAAGCGCCGTTTATGGGGACGTCTACCACTCCCCATCCGGGGCGATGGGCCAGGCCGAGCATGTTTTCCTGCGGGGCAACGGACTGCCGGAGCGCTGGCGGGGGCGCGCGGCGTTCACCGTCTGCGAGACGGGATTCGGGCTGGGGCTGAACTTCCTGGCGCTGTGGAAGGCCTGGCGCGATGACGCGCAACGGCCTGCGGCGCTGCATGTCGTCTCGATGGAAGCTCACCCCTTTTCGGGGGACGACATGGCCGCCTTGCTGGCGCGCCATGCGCCCGAGCCGCTGGCCAGCATGGCGCGCGCGCTGGCCGCGCAATGGCCGGCGCTGCTGCCGGGGTTGCACCGGCTGGAATTCGAGAACGGCGCCGTCACGCTGACACTGGGCTTTGGCGACGCGCAGGCGCTGGCCCCCCGGCTGGGCGCGCGGGTGGACGCATTTTTCCTGGATGGCTTTGCACCCGATCGCAATCCGCAGATGTGGGCGACACCGCTGCTGCGCGCCCTGGCCGATCTGGCGGCGCCAGACGCCACGGTCGCCACCTGGGCGTGCACGGGCGAACTGCGCCGCAATCTGGCCGACGCCGGCTTTGACGTGCGGCGCGCGCCCGGTTACGGGGGCAAATGGCATATGACAGTGGGGCAGGTCCGCCAGGCGGGAACTGCCGCGCAGCCCGCGGCGGTCTCGTCCGGACAGCATGCCGTGATCGTGGGCGCCGGCCTGGCTGGCGCGGGGATCGCCCACGCGCTGGCGCTGCGCGGGTGGCGCGTCACCGTGTTGGACGCGGGGCGCGCGCTGGGCGCGCCGGCCCATGCCGGCCACTTGGCCGCTGCGCTCACGCCGGTGGTGGCGCGCGACGACAATGCGCGGGCGCGGCTGTCGCGGGCGGGCAGCGAAAGGGCGCTGGCGCGCTGGCAGGGGCTGCCGGGGGGCGCGGCGCCCCAGATCTGCGGCACCGTCCAGGTCGAGCGCGACGCCGGCCGGTCGGCGGCGCTGGCGGGCACCCTGGAAGCGCTGGCCTTTCCGGCGGACTGGGTGCGCCAGGTGACGCGGGAAGAGGCTGGCGCATTGGCCGGACTGCCCGTGGCGCGCGGCGGCGTGTTCTTTTCACAAGGCATGCTGGTGCAGCCCGGGCTGCTGATCGAGGCGCTGCTGGCCGCGGCCGGCGCGGCGGTGATTGCGGGGCGGGCCGACCGCGTGTCGCCGGCGGGGCAGGGGTGGCGGGTGCTGGACGCCTCGGGGACGGAACTGGCCCGGGCGGACACCGTGATCCTGGCCAATGCCGCGGGTTCACGCGAGGTCCTGGCGGCCAGCGGCTTGCTGGACCCGCTGCCCCGCGTCGCCCAGATGCACGCGCTGGCCGGCGAGGTGACGCTGATCCCCGCGGCGGCCCTGGACGGCGGCCCGCGCTGCATCGTCGGCGGCGAAGGCTATCTTCTGCCGGATATTGGCGTGGGCTGCGTGGTCGGCAGCACCTATGTCCATGGCGCCGCTGAGGCCTCGGTGGGCGCTGAAGGGCAGCGTGTCACATTGGGCAAGGCGGCGGGACTTCTTGCCGGCCACTTCCCGGCATTTGACGTGCTGGTTCCGGGCAATCTTCCCGGCTGGGCCGGGTGGCGCGCCGTCCTGCCGGGCCGTCTGCCGGCCGTCGGCGAGCTGCCCCACGCACCGGGTCTGTGGCTGGCCGCCGGCTACGCGTCGCGCGGATTGTCGTGGTCGGCGCTGATGGGGGACCTGATTGCGGCGCGTCTGATGGGCGAACCGCTGCCGCTGGAGACCGATCTGGTCCAGCTTGTTTCACCACGATGAAAAAAAATTAATGCGCCCGGGGCGGCACGCCCGGCTGGCGTAGAATTGTAAGAATTGCCGGAATTTGGCGCCAATAGGCCGCATTTGACCTTTCGGGCCGGCAATTCGGCGACTCGGCGGCATCTGCGCGCCTGACGCAGGCCAAGGGCTTTATGCCCCTTTTTTGGATGAAATAACCGTCCAAAAGAGGGATCGAGTTTATTTCAAAGCTCAAATCCGTCAAAATAGCGTCTTTTGATGGTTTTTGGCTTAAGCCGGGGGATGCTCTGTGCCGCCCAAGTTCGACTTTGCCCATACTACCCAGCTCGATAATGCCGAGCTGCTGACGTCCCGCCCCAGTCGCATCGATTTCGACGCGGGCGATGGGTTGCATCTGGTAGTCGAGGCGCATGCGCCTGGAGTTTTTCGCCTGCGCTGCGGCGAGGCGAACCACTTCAATGATGACAAGCCGGGCGCGCGTGCGCGCGCCGTGGCCGAAATGCTGCTCGCGCGCCAGGAGGCGGTGGGCGAAGCGACCATCGCGCCTCGCGATGGCGGGGACGGCTGGCGGATCACCCAGGGCGACGTGGCCCTGGAGATCCAGGCCAATCCTGTTCGCATCGCCCTGTACCGCAACGAAGACCGCGTCTTCGAATCCGAGGTTTCCGCGCATACGCCCGCATTCGGGCACAACGCGCTGGACCAGGCCGACGATGCCGTCTGGACGGCCGGTTTCACGTTGGCCGCCGACGAGCGGATCTACGGTCTGGGCGAAACCCCGGGGGACCTGAACCGCCGCGAGGAATCGGTGGTTTCCGACGATCCGGAGCATCGCGCGCTGCCGCTGGCCTGGAGTCCTCGAGGCTGGGGCGTCTATGCCAATACGATGCGCCGCGTGGAACATTCGGTGGGCGTCCCGCCGGCGGACTCGGCCTATGTGCTGACCGTCGATGACGCGGTGCTGGACTTGTTCCTGTTCGCCGGCGAACCCGCCGAAATCCTGAATCAATACACCGCGCTGACCGGCCGCGCCGGCCAGCCCGTCCTGTGGGCCATGGGCGCGTGGCTGCAGCAGGCCGCGGGCGAAATGCCCACGCAGACGGTTGCCCTGGTGGCGCGCATGCGCGAAAACCAGATTCCGGTGGATGCCGTGACGTTGGCCCAGCCAATCGCGTGGGGCTTCCAGGCGGACAAGACGGTTTTTGAATGGGATGCCCAACGCTTTCCCGACGCCAAGCAGATGCTGGCGCTCTTTCACAAACACAACGTGCATGTGGCGGCCTCCGGCTTTCCGGGCGTCATCAAGACCAGTCCGCTCTATGAAGAGCTGGAAGATCGCGGCTGGCTGCTGACCAAGGACGACGGCGCTGCCCAGGTGTTCGACGGCAACGCGGCGACATCCGGTCAGCCCTACGGCCTGCTCGACCTGACCTATCGCGACATCTATAACCTGTGGGTCGAGCGCCACCGCCAATTGGTGGAAGACGGTCTGGATGCGCCCGCCTGCGACGCGCAGATTGCCATCCCCGATGGCGTGACCGCCCGCAACGGCGAGACAGGCCCGGCCCTGCGCACGATGTATCCCCTGCTGGTGCGCCGCGCGCTGTTCGACGCGGTGGCCGGATTGAAGGTGCCGCCCGAAGGCGTCGTGCCCAGCGCGGACCTCTTCCCGGCGGCCCAGCGCCTGCCGTGGCAGGTGGGTCCGCAGGTCGACAACACCTGGGAAGGCCTGCGGCACACGCTGCGCACGTCCCTGTCAATCGGTTCCAGCGGCGTGCCCGTCCAGGTGCACAACATTGGTTCGGCCGCGCGCGACCGCGCCGGCATGACGCCCGAGCTTTACCTGCGCTGGCTGACCGCCGGCGTGTTCTCGGCCAATTTCTCCTTCCAGGGCGTGGAAGGGCTGATGCCCTGGGATTTCGGCGACGAAACCCTGTCCCACGCCAAGACCTGGATGCAGTGGCGCTACCGCCTGGTGCCCTATGTGCTGGGCGCCATCGAGGACTCGGCCCGCACCGGTCTGCCGGTGCAACGCTCCATGGCGCTGTCGTTCCCGAACGATCCGCACGCCCACGAATGGGATCTGCAATACCTGCTGGGTCCGGCCCTGCTGGTGGCGCCGGTCACCGAACCGGGCAATCAGGTGCGCGTGTACCTGCCCAAGGGCGAGGCGTGGTGGGATCTGAACACCGGCCATCGCTACGAGGGCGGCACCACCTGGACCATCGATTGCGAGCTTGGCCAGTTTCCGGTGTTTGGCCGCGAAGGTCACATGCTCTGTCTCGGTCCCGCCGCGCAGCATACGGGCGAGTTCAACTCGGCCCGCATCCTGGACGAGGTCTGGATGTTCGGCATGCCGGTGCATAACCCCGTCGTCATGCGCAACAAGATCCGCGTGATGCAGATGCAGGGTTCTAGCTACATCAAGGGGCTGGAAGGGCTGCGGATCTCGCCGTCCGAAGGCCTGGAAGTGAAGCGCCGCGGCGCGGAAGTCCGCATCTCGCGCGCACGCTGAACCCGGGTCGGCCGAAAGTCGGCCGCCGAAAAGAAAGGGCAGTCAGGAAGGCTTTCCTTCCCGGCTGCCCTTTGTGTCTTTGCCGGATCGCCATTGTCGAGGCGTTTGCGCGGCTTTACAGAGGCCCCGCGGCGCCGGGCCGGCAGTTGATATTACTTGTAGTTATTAAAAATGGAAAAAACGGTCGTTCTCTTTAGAAGAGAAAAGATACAAAATCGCTTGCCATGATTCACATCGAGAACCTATCCAAGACCTACGCCACGCCGCATGGGGAATTCCAGGCGCTGCGAGGCATCAACCTGCACATCGAGCAGGGTGAGGTCTTTGGCATCATCGGTCCCAGCGGGGCCGGTAAAAGCACGCTGGTCCAGTGCATCAACCTGCTGGAACGTCCCAACCAGGGCAACATCTCCATCGGCGGGCAGGCGCTGACCGGCCTGACCGAAGCGCAACTGCGTGAACAGCGCCGCCGCATCGGCATGGTGTTCCAGGGATTCAACCTGCTGTCGCGGCGCACGGTGTACGGCAACGTCGCCCTCCCGCTGGAAATCGCGGGCGTGTCCAAAGCTGAAATTCCGGCGCGCGTGGAGCGTCTGCTGGCGCTGGTCGGGCTGGAACACCTGCGCGACCGTTATCCCAGCCAGATCAGTGGCGGCCAGAAGCAGCGCGTCGGCATCGCCCGCGCGCTGGCCAACAACCCGGACGTGCTGCTGAGCGACGAAGCCACGTCGGCGCTGGACCCCGAAACCACGCACAACATCCTGGCGCTGCTGCGGGACATCAACCGCAAGACCGGCGTGACCGTGGTCATGATCACGCACCAGATGGAAGTCGTGCGCGAGGTCTGCGATCGCGTGGCCGTGCTGTCGCAGGGCGAGGTCGTCGAAATCGGCAGCACCCGCGAGGTCTTTGCCCAACCCCGCCATGAAGTGACCCGCAACATGGTGTCGGCCGCCACCGCCTCGGAACTGACCGACGCCACGCTGGCCGCCGTCAAGGACCGCATCCAGGCGCTGGCCGCCGCCAAACCCGGCCAGACCGTGCGCCTGTTGCGCCTGTCGCTGACCGGCACCGATGCATCGGGTGCCTTCCTGTCTGACCTGACCCGGCAATTCGGCCTGGACGTCGGCCTGGTGCAGGCGCGCGTCGAAGACATCCAGGGCGTGGCCGTGGGCACGATGTTTGTGCTGGCCCAAGGCACGCCCGCCGCGCTCAAGGACGGGATTGCCGCCTTGAACGCCCGTGACATTACCGTTGAAGAAATAGCTCATGAGTCCGCAACTGATCGACCTGCTTATTACGTCGCTGCTTGACACCCTGCTGATGGTGGGCGTGGCCAGCGCCATCGCGGTGATCATCGGCATTCCGCTTGGCGTCACGCTGACGGTGACCGCGCGCGGCAACATGCTTGAAAACCAGCCCGTGAACCACGTGCTGGGCGCCATCATCAACGCGACCCGTTCGGTGCCGTTCGTGATCCTGATGGTCGCGATCATCCCGTTCACGCGATTGGTGGCGCAGACGTCCATCGGCACCACCGCCGCCATCGTGCCTTTGTCGGTGGCCGCCATTCCCTTCATGGCGCGCATCGCGGAAAACGCCATGCGCGAGGTCGATCCGGGCCTCATCACCGCGGCGCGCGCCATGGGCGCATCGCCGATGCAGATCATCATGAAGGTGCTGCTGCCCGAAGCTCTGCCGGGCCTCATCGCCGCCACCATCGTCACCGTGGTCAGCCTGATCGGTTATTCGGCCATGGCCGGCGCCATCGGCGGCGGCGGGCTGGGCGACCTGGCGATCCGCTATGGCTACCAGCGCTTCCAGTCCGACGTCATGGCCGCGGTCGTGATCGTGCTGATCGTTCTGGTCCAAGCCATCCAGAGCCTGGGCGACCGCTTCGTGCGCCGCATGTCGCATCGCTGATCTTCTTCGTTTTTTCCTACTTCCGTCATATCGGGATATCGCAACATGAGCATCAAGGTTTTGAAGTCGCTGGCCGCGTTCGCTTTGGGCGCCGCCGTATTCGCCCAGCCCGCGCTGGCTCAGGACAAGCCGCTGAAGGTCGGCGTCACCGCCGGTCCGCACGCCCAGATCTTTGATGTGGTCAAGGCCGAAGCCGCCAAGCAGGGCCTGAACCTGCAGGTCATCGAGTTCTCGGACTACGTGCAGCCGAACGTGGCGCTGGCCGCCGGCGACCTGGACCTGAACAGCTACCAGCACCAGCCCTACCTGGACAACGCCAACGCGGACCGCGGCTACAAGCTGGTCAGCATCGCCAAGACCGTGATCTTCCCGATCGGCATCTACAGCAAGAAGATCAAGTCGCTGTCCGAACTGAAGGAAGGCGCCCGCATCGCGCTGCCAAACGACCCGACCAACGGCGGCCGCGCGCTGCTGCTGCTGCAGGCCAATGGCTTGATCAAGCTGCGTCCGGAAGCGGGCCTGAAGGCCACGCCGATCGACGTGGTCGAGAATCCCAAGAAGCTGCGCTTCATCGAACTGGACGCCGCCCAACTGCCGCGCTCGCTGGATGACACCGACGCTTCGGCCGTGAACACCAACTTCGCGCTGGAAGCCGGACTGAACCCGACCAAGGACGCCATCGCCCAGGAATCGCCCGACTCGCCGTACGCCAACGTGCTGGTCGTGCGTGAAAAGGACAAGGACCGTCCCGAGTTCGCCAAGCTGGTCTCCATCTATCACAGCCCGGCAGTGAAGCAGTTCATCGAAACCAAGTTCAAGGGCGCGGTGGTGGCTGCCTGGTAATCCAGCGCGCCGCACGACCCGCAAACGGCCGCCGCGAGCGGCCGTTTGCTTGCCTGGCTTCGCTGGCAGGATGGCACGCTGTCATTTTTTGACAAGCCCTTCGAAATCCGCCATAATTTCGGGCTTCGGTCGGGTTGTTAGCTCAGTCGGTAGAGCAGCGGACTTTTAATCCGTTGGTCGCGAGTTCGAGTCTCGCACAACCCACCATCAAAACTTTGCAGTATCAAGAACTTACGCCGCTTCTACAAGCGGCGTTTTTTCTTGGCGTTCTGACTTTGACCAAAATTCGACCGTGGCCGAATGGTGCGCGAGGTGAGACGGGGCCAGGTGAGCATATCGCTGCACCATGTCCAGTGTCTCCCAACCGCCGAGGTCCTTCAGCACCATGAGCGGCGTGCCAGCCTGTACATGCCAGCTGGCCCAGGTGTGCCGTAGGTCGTGAAAGTGAAAGTCGTCAATGCCAACTTCTGCGCAAGCGCGGCGAAGACAGCGCGCATCGACCTGACCAATCTTGCGGACGAGGCCGTCGCGCGACGGCCTCTCGAAGACGTACTTCTTCGCCTTGGGAATCCGACGCTGCAGGACTGCAAGAGCATCCGCGTTGAGCGGCACAGAACGTGCGTAACCGGATTTCGCCTCTTCTGCGATGACCCAGGCATTGGAGCGCGGCATGTCGACGTTGCTTGGCTTGAGCGAGAGCAGTTCGTCCTCGCGCATACCGGTGGCTACTGCGACCAAGCTCACGTCCCGCATCCATTCGAGCGTCATGGCGCTAATCAAGCGGCCGATAACGTCCTTTGGTTCCCAGCGCACTCGATTATCGGGCTCGACGAACTCGGCGAACTTGGGACACTTGTCGATCCAATCCCACTCCTCGCATAGCTTGAGCATTCGGCGCATCGTTGCAAGATAACGATTCTTCGTAGCTGCGCTGACTGGAGTGGGTTTCCGATGACGGTGCGTCGTGTGAGTGGGCAGCTTGTCCGCGATCTCGTCGAATTTTAAAGAGCGAATGGCGCGTCCAGAGAACTGCGTGCGCCAGTAGGCAATGTGCCGGACCTTGCTGTCGTAGTCTCGCAGGCCGTCCCAAAGTCGAAGGCACCGTACAGCGGCTTCTTCATACAAGCGGTCGGGTTGCTCACCGAGCTTGGCTTGGCGCCACAAATCAGCCTTCAACTTGTCGTGATATTCCTGCGCGGCTTGCCTGTCCGATGTTCCAGAAGAGCATCTAACTCGCGGGAGGCCTGGGACGCGGATATCAACTTGCCAGATACCTGAGGTTTCATCTTTGCGGATGGGCATGGTGCTTCTCCCAAGACCCGCAGCGATAGCTGGGTGACATTGTTCTTCTTTTCCGAGAATGCAGCAAGGCGCGAAGGCCAGATCCGCCAGGCGCCACGCGCCCTAAGCTGAAATCCAAGTTCCTTGCGATAGCTGAAGATTGTGCTGTAGGAAACATTGAGGCGTTCAGCGGCTTCATGCAGCGTGAGCGCCTTTTCATCCGTGGTCTGCACGGAAAGTGCATTGAGCATCGTGAACACCTCTAAATTGGATGCATACCCGAGGGGTCGACTCATCCGCCCGCGCCTGTCGGAAGCAGTTCATGCAGAACCATGGCGGCAATGGTGGCACCTCACGGGGAGCATCTAGGCGGTTTTGGGGGGCAATTCGGGCACTGGGTCACCGATCGCGGCATTCCACGACCACCAGCCTCCGGCACCGAATGTTTCGTCATAGTGCGCAGCCTTCTCTTTTTTGCGCGACAAGTAATCCGTGCCGGACATGCCCCAAACTTCAAGGGGGATCGGCTCAGGCAGGTCGCGCAGCCAAAAGTCGGGAAAGACCGCGTCTTCGCCTGCGTCGAATCGCAGGGGCTTTTCAAATCGGCGCTTCTCCGCAACGAGCTTCTCAGCGATCAGAACTTCATACCCCGAATCGACCGGGATGCAGTCACGCGTGATCTGCATGAGCGCGATGTCCACGACCTGCGCTCGCATGTTGCCCGCCGAGGATTTCGGCGGATCTGTTTGCGCAACCGCGATGATTGGGTTTCCAGCGCGCCAAGCGTCAATCTCGCGGCCGAAGCGGCGCTCGAGCGCTGCCCAGATGCCTTCGTCCAAGGCCATGAAAGGTATGCCGTGAAACCCGGCGATAGGCAGTACTTCACTGCCGTCCATTCCTTCCTGATGCTGGGCGAGCGGCGCAACAATGACCAGGCGGCGGCGCTGTGTGATCGCTTCGAGACTCTTAGCCTTGTTGTGTCCCGCCTGCTGCCCCGAGCCGGGCTGCGTGGCAATCACGAGGTTTTGCGACAGTCGAGCGCGGCCTGCATAGGTCGATGTCGCGATACGCATCAGGTGGTGGTGAACCACGCCGAGGTTGCGCTTGCCTTCCATGCCGGGAGTCCACGTATTCAGGCCGGCTTGCGTCCAGAGGAAATGAAGCAGGCCGAGCAGTGTCATGCTTGCTTGGCCGGACCGGGGTCGAGGGGTGGCGACCTTCGTCTCGGCCAGTCCGGCATTGTTGCTTTCATCAGGCGCGACAGCCGCGCGCTGTTGCAGCCCAACCTTGAGCTTGATCTTCACTGCGCCGTCATCCAGCTCCTGCACGACACCGCGGCGATAGGAGCCAAGGCCGGACATGCTGGGATCGACGCCGTAGTAGATACAGTCTTCGCTATGCTCGGCGCCCGTCTCTGGAAAGCGGGCGAGATGGAACCTGTCGGAATTGGCCCTGCTGTGAATTGAGAGGCGCTTTTCACCGGCACCGGGGCACGTGCAGCGCACGTCCGCCTTTCCATGAGCCATCAGCAGGACTCGCTTCCAACCCTCCTTGTATTCGTCCAGCGTTTGAAACTCAGGGGAGTAAGGGCGTTTGTTGGGACCGAGCGTTATTTCCACCGGGTAAACCTTGCGGTCCATCATTTGCCTCCCAAGGTGGCACAAAGCGTTGTGCTCACGAATTGCTGTTTTGCGCAGACGTCTTTGACATCGGAATAGATGAGGTAGAGCGCGTAGCCCGCCGCGAAGATCAACGCGGCGATCGTCCAGACGAAAAATTGCTTCATCAAGATTTCATGTGCGAGATGGCGGATGAGGGGGGCACATGCAGACGCGAGCGCGTCGCCAGAATGCAGAGGCCGACGTAAGGTCGGGTCGTCCTCCCTCCTGCAAGTGATGGCAGCGTGTTTAGGCGCTAAACAGCAGAAGGCGTATCGGCCTTGCTGCGACTTTGGAGCGTACACATCCGAATCGGAGCGCTCAGCCGGAGGCGTTTAGCTGCTAAACACCTCTCAGTCGATTACTGAACGCCGATTCGGATGCCGCCAGCGAGATACCACGACGCTGGCGGATTCCTGCCGACTTGCACGGCGCAGGCCAGTTGTTCTCCCGGCCGGGTGTTCGCCCCGCCGTTACTCGCCACGGAGGGCATAGACATTCTGCTTAGGCGCTCGCGCCCTTCACTCGAAGGGCTGGTGGGAAGGCGGGATCGTTGATCCCTTCCTGCCTCATCTCGAGATCTAGGTGGTCTTCCAGGCTCTGCGCCTGAACAGATTTTTTCAACCACATGCTTGCCGCACCTGGCCGGACTTCACGGGCCTCTACGGGACCCCTAGATTTTTGCTGCTTCTTTTCGTCCCCGGGGCTTTCCGTGTTCGCAGCCAACTCCCCTTCTGCGGCGCCCTCTCGGGCGGCGCAGGACGTTACTTCTGTGCGTATTGTTAAAGAGCGGCAACCCATATTTGGGTGTGTGCGAACATGATAACCCGTAAATAAACGTTGTCAACCCAAATATGGGTTTACTAAGGCAGCCGTGTTCTAGCCGAGTTAGGGGCGAACAAAAGGACATTGTTTTCGTATTTGGTAACAAAAGGCCTAAATTTCGGCCGCAAGCTGCCGTTTGTACCTATATCCAACCAGTAGACAGTGGCACCCGTCGTGGTTTCGATCCGCCATTGCGGGAATCTATGCGCGTCGCTTGGGGGATTCCCCCTTTTTTGCAAGCGTTTGACGCTCAGCCTCTGAATAACGTTCTATATCGTTCAAAATCAGCTGCTGGAATGCAGGATTGAGGGTGCGGAAGCACTCCAACAAAGTTTGCTCTTCCTTTGAGAGGGGCAGGGTTCCTGCCACGGGCTCGGTCATTAACGACGGCAGATGTGCCGGATCCAGGTCCTCGACAAACAATTGCCAAAGGTCCAAACCAAAAGCCCGTGCGATTTCCGCAACGCTTTCCACTCCTGCGCTTCCCTGCGCGCGACGAACACGGTCAACCGTCGACCGCGTCAGGCGGCCGTTCGTTTTCTTCTCAAGCGCGGCATTAGATAGACCAGCCGTACGCATGAGCTGATCGACGTTCGTGCCGACGAGTTCTGTAGCTTTTTTTGCCATACGGAACTATGCCGCGCCGGCGTGCATATATGTGGGTTGAAATAACCCAAATACGGGTTAGAATCGCTTGCATGAGCGAACTTCAATTTTTTGACCGGGTGTTATCCCGCCTCCGCGCCGTCCCGTACAACGAACTCGGCGTAGTCGCCGACGCGACGCACGTGTCGCTGAGCAATCTCCGTAAGATCCGCTACGGCGAGGTGAAGAATCCAGGAGTCCAGACGGTTCAGGCCCTGGCTGACTACTTCGCTGCCATAGACGTCCCCCGCGACCGATCCAATCAAACTTCCGCTGTTCCCGCTAAAAAACCGTAGGGACGGCCGATGATCTTCGGTGTTTAGCAGCTAAACACGGAGTCTCGCGTTGGCTGCTGTGCATCCGTACCTCACAAGGACAGAGGAATGGCAAACATGAGAACTGTTGTAATCGCACAGAACAAAGGTGGTGTCGGCAAGACCGCTGATGCCATCCACATTGCGTTTCACGCCGCCGAACGGGGGCTCAAGACACTCGTAGTGGACCTGGACACCGGGAACCTCTCCAAGACCATGCGTCAGCACCGCTTGGAGGTACCGGCGAGCGCACTGTTTCTCGATGAGATGCCGGTCGTTCGCGACGCCCCAGGCCCTATTGCCCTGCTGCACGCAGATCGGCTTCTGGCCAACGTCATCTACATGCCCCTCGAGCGAGCACTTCGAAATTTCCAGGTAAACCTGCGCGAATTTGAAACGCGGGGCTTTGATCTCTGCGTGATCGACACGCCCGCCAGCATCGGCATCGCCACCATTACTGCACTGCGCACCGCGGATGCGGTGATCAGTCCAGTCGAGATGGAGGACTACAGCATCGAGGGCATCAAAGACATGATGCGCGTGATCGTCGGGGCCAAGCAGCACAACCCGAAGCTGCACTTCCTGGGTATTGTGCCGAACCGGGTTGACCGCCGTAACCCGCGTCAGGTCAAACATCTTGCCGAGGTACAAGCTGCGCACGGCAAACTTCTGGCCCCAGTTGTGGTGGGTCTGCGCACTAGCGTCGCAGAGGCACTGGCTGCGGGCGAACCCGTCTGGAAGAGCAGGAAGACAACGGCACGGGCAGCAGGCGCGGAGATGCGCGCCCTCGGCAATCACGTCCTGCAAACGATGGGAGTGGCGAAATGAGTTTAGCCGCTAAACACGGTGATGCCGGCGGCCTGGACTTGGCCGGCCTGGGCGATTTGGCGTCGCTGCTAGACGGCGCGCCGCCCCAGGCGCGCGAACCCGGCTCCTATGACATTAGTCTCATCCACGAAGATGAAAAGAACTCCCGCGGCAAAAACAATCCGGGATACAGCGTGGAGAGCATCGCAGAGCTAGCTGCGTCGTTCAAACGCCAAGAGCGCAAGGGTAAGCGTGCCATCAAGTCTCCTTTGTCGTTGCGACCGCATCCAACAATTCCCGGACATTTCATTATCAATCACGGTCACCGCCGATTCCGTGCAGCGAAGGTCGCTGAGATGACTTCGGTGCCGGGGTTCGAAGATCCGGATTTCGATGACTTCGATCAGGTCGTGGAGAACGTGCAGCGCGAGAACCTAACCGCGCGGGAAATTGCGGACTTTATCGGCGGCAAGCTGTCAGCTGGTTGGTCCCGGGCCGACTTAGCGCGTCAGCTCGGTAAATCGAAAGCCTGGGTAAGCCATCATGCAGGTCTACTCACGCTGCCCGAACCCGTCGCCGAAGCGGTTGCGGCGGGGAAGGTGACTGATGTGACGCTCGCCAATGAACTGGCCGTCGCGCACCGTGAGCAACCGGAGGCCGTCGCAGATCTGTTGAGCGCGAATGAGGCCAAGCCTACGCGGTCGGCGGTGAAGGCGATTCGGAAAGCCGGAGGTGCGAAGCGAGCGTCGTCAGACGCACTGGCGGAGGAGACGCCACAGTCATCACGTGATGAGACGACAGCCCGCGCCGTAGTGGCGGAATGTTCGACCCATGTGTTCCATGCAAAAGAACCAAGCACCCCACCCGAAAATGGCGAACTACCGCCCACGGTTGGCCCGGAAGTCCAACGAAGCATGGATCGCCTCGAGCAGCATCGACGGGAAGGCGCAAACCCGGTGCTTCAAAAGAAAGGGACTGATGCCCTGGCACGCCTCATCAACATCGCACAGCGTGATACTGGCCAAAGCAAACGGGTGGCGGACTTTCTGCTTTCGTGGTGGAACGCGACCAGGTGCGGTGGCTTCGACCTGACCGATATCTGGAGCGTGGACGCTGAGATAGCCGATGACATGCTCGTCGTGATTGGCCTGATCCGCCAAACACGCGCGTATCCCGATACCCTGGGGACCGAGGTACATGCGCAGTTCAAGGCCCTGGTTGCGCTTTGGCGTCCGGCACTGTGCGACGCCTGATGTATCGTTTAGCCGCTAAACACCGAAAGAGGAGCCATCCGATGGAAAAGTCTTTGGCCAAAATTAATTCCCAGATCCGCTGAGGTATGTCGGGCCGATAACGACCGAGGCTGTGTGAAAACTCGTGATGGACTTGTTTTCGAGGGTGTTCAAACCCTTCCCTCAACTCCGATCGTCGATCCTGAGTTGATCTGAGAGGCCAACTTCCGACATGACCCTCAGCACGGTGAGTTTTCACACAACCTCGACCCAGAGCGGTCGGTCTGCCTCCCACCTCTCGGCGCAGATTCTCTGGCATCCAAAGCGAATTCGATTCGCCCAGCTGCAACTGCGCATAGTGACATCGCGTAAACGGCGCGTGCGTCAACTGCCTAAAGTTTTGCCTAGTTCCAAGCGTAATGTCGCGGGTAGTTTTGAGACGAGCTAGGTTTTGATTTGCACGCAGAGTTGAACCACCTTTACGTTTGATTTGCATGTAAGTCCGAACAACCTCGTGAACACCATCCTGCTCGGTACGCGTGTGGGACACAGGAGTGATCGACGTGGGTCTTCTCAGCATTACTCGCCGTTGGCATTTGCGCGATCATGGCTCTTTACGAGAGATTGCCAAGCGACTTGGCATATCGCGCACCTCGGTGAGACGCTATCTGCACTCGTCGTGGCTCAAGGTCGAGGCTAACCGCACACGCAAGCAGCGACGCTCGCTTTTGGAGCCGCACCAGGATTCTTGCTCTCTAGGCTATACGGGCTCTTACGACCGAGTCGCTGCTTTCGCGTTCGTCACTAGCCCAGAACTCAGGGCGGCGTTGCCGAATGTGCCGACGGCCCCAGAGGCAGGGATGCCCAGACTTTCGGCCGTGGCGTGGTTCGGATCGCCGGCGCCCAATGACATGCCGACTGCCATGGTGGATAAGATTAAGCAAGCCATCGCTCGGGAATTCGCCAAACCCCGTCCGGATTGCGGAAAATCCTGAAGTTCTGAACGATCGTTAGACAAAGGGAGAATGAGAATTGCGGGGCTCACATGGCTACCTGCGAGTGCCTTTTGCCCGGGGCCTCATTAACAGGTATTCCATGGTGATCGATGCTTGGGTGCCATTTTGAATCCCCTGTAGCAGTCATGGACAAACTCACTCAGGCTTTCGCATTTGAACGGCGCATCAAGGCTTTGTTCGATCCAATGAGTATTCTTCCGACATTGCCAGAGCCGATTGGAACCGCCGGCAAGCGCCTAATTCCCTAAGGCTTGATATCCGTTCCATCTACTGACTGAAAATCGCTCCGCCATCTTCAGGCTGCACTGTCCCTGGGCCGCTTGTGCAAGGACTTCGCCCACCGCAGGCGCAATCTGAAAGCCTCCCCCCGAAAACCCGAAGGCGTGCAGCAGCCTCGGCACCTTGGCGCTGAAGCCGATGACGGGATTCTTGTCGGGGAAATAGCCTTCTATTCCCGACCAGCAGCGGATGATGTTGGCGCGGGCGAGGGCGGGCAGAATGGCCGGGCCGGTGCGGCCGAGATCGGCCAGGGCCGCGGGACCTGGGCGGCTGCGATCGCCGGGCAAGGCATGGCCATAACCGCCTCCCATGACGACATTGCCGCGCGCCACCTGCCTGGCGTAGAAGCCTCCACCTTCGACGCCCAGCGACACGCCGATCTGCGGTGTGAGCGGTTCGGTGACGAGCAGGGTGGGGTACTTGACCTGCAAGGGCAGGACGTCGCCAAACCAGCCGGCCACGACAGCGCCCCATGCGCCGGCGGCGTTGATCACCGTGGCGGCGCGAATGCGGCGCCCGTCCGTGGCCGTCAGCAGGAAGTCGCTTGCCATGGTGTCGACGTGGGCGATGGCGCAGTGCTCAAGCAGTTGGGCGCCCGCGCGCGCCGCGGCGTGGGCGAAGGCGGGCGCGACCAGGCGAGGATTGGCCTGGCCGTCTTCGGGGCAAAGTGAGCCGCCGACGATGTCGGGCGCCAGCGCGGGAAAGCGCCGGCGCAGGGCGGCGCGGTCCAGAATCTCCAGGCCCAGGTCAAGGTCGCGCACCTTGTCGCGATAGGCGACGAGTTTGTCCAGGTCCGCTTGCGATCGGGCAAGTTTCAGATAACCGGTGCGCACGTATTCGGCGTCGGTACCGATCAGCGCCGGTAGCCGTGCCCAGATGCCGTGGGCGCGCTGGGCGAGGTGTAGCTGTTCAAGGTTGCGGCCCTGGCGGCGCACGCCGCCGAAGTTGACGCCGCTGGCGCGCGCGCCGCACAAGTCGCGTTCGATCAGCAGGGTGGAGACGCCAGCGCGCTGTAGCGCCAAGGCGGCGCTGGCGCCGACCAGGCCCGCGCCGATGATGGCGACGTCGGTATGCAGCAGTGTCATGACGGGTTCTTGTCAAAGCTTGCGAACGGCAGGGGTTTGACGGGCGCCTGTCCTCGCAGGCGGCCGACGGCCGCCAGGGGGATTTTCCGGCAGTCGGCCAGCAATTCGGCGGCGCCGCTCTGGCACAGGCGGCCCTGGCACAAGCCCATTCCGATGCGCGTCAGGGCTTTCAGGCGGTTGAGGTCATCGATGGCATATTGCGCGGCGGCGGCGCGCAGCGCTCCCGCCCGCACTTCCTCGCAGCGGCAGACGATGACGCTGTCGTCGCAGCCGGAGCCTGCGGCCGGCAGCGGGAACGCACGGTCCAGACCATGCCGAAAGCGCGTCAGCGCGGCCTGCCGGCGCGCCAGCCAACGCAGGCGCTTGGGGTCGACGCGGATGCCGCTGTCGGCCAGCATGGCAAGCGCGCTGCGTTCGCCGGCCAGTTCGGCCAGTGCGGCGCCGCCGATGCCCGCGCCGTCGCCCGCCAGGTAGACGCCGGCGATCGAGCTGCGGCCGTCGGCGTCGCGTCGCGGCAGCCAGGCGCGCTGGGCGGCGTGGAAATCGAAATCGCAGTCGAGCAGGTCGGCCAGTTGGGTTTCGGCGCGCAGGCCGTGGCCGACTGCCAGCGCGTCACAGGCAATGTGGCGTTCGGCGTCGACGATGCGCGCGCGCGCGCTTTCGATGCGGGTCTCGCCCCGGGCCGAGATAAGGCTTGCCGAATGGTGCACGGGTACGCCGTGCGCGCGCAGCCATCCCAGGTAATACAAGCCCTTGGCCAGCGTGCCCACCTGATTCAGCAGCGCGGGCAGGGCGCGTGCCTGGCCAGCCAGCGGCGCGCTATCGAGCACGGCCTGCACCTGGCCCCCGGCACGCGCGTATTGATAGGCGACGAGATACAGCAAGGGCCCGGTGCCCGCGAAGACGATGCGCGGCCCCAGCAGGCAATGCTGGCCCTTCAGCGCAATTTGGGCGCCGCCCAGCGAAAAGACGCCAGGCAGGGTCCAGCCGGGAAAGGGCAGAACGCGGTCGGTGGCGCCGGTGGCTATCAGCAGTTGGGAGTAGGGCAGTTCATCCAAGTCGCCGTCTTGCGTAACGAGATCTAGGTGGCCGGGCGCGGTGTTCCACACGGCGGTGTTTGCGCGGTAGTCGGCCTGCTGGCGCAATTGGGCGCCTGCCTCGTGGATGCGGGCCGCGCGCTGATGTTCGAAGCCGTACCGCTGGCGTGCGGTGCCGCGCGGGACGGGGCTTTGGCGATAGATCTGGCCGCCGGGCAGCGCGGCCTCGTCGATGACGACGGGCCGCACTCCGTGGCGCAGCAGCGTTTGTGCGGCGCGCACGCCGGCGGGTCCTGCGCCCACCACCACCACGCTCGGCGGCGCATCGGACATGGGAGGCATGTTCATGGGCACGCTCCGGGCAGGGCGTCGAGCAGTTCCATGCCATCTTCGGCCAAGGTGGAGCAGGCGCGCAGGCGCTGGCCGTCGATGCGCTGTACCCAGCAGTCCTGGCAAGCGCCCATCAGGCAGAAACCCGCGCGCGGCGCGCCCGTGCCCAGTGTGGTTCGCAGCCGGTCGCCGGCCAGCAGCAGCGCCGTCAGCACGGTGTCGCCGTGCTGGGCGGCTATCGGCTGGCCGTTCCAGGTCAGGTGCAGGGCGGAACCGGCCTGCGGCGCGGCACGGCGCAGCAGCGGTGTCATGCGCGCGGCTCCGGGGCGCATGCCCTGTCAGCGTGCATCTGCGACAGCGTGCGGTCGGGCAGGATGATGTCGGCGTCGTACACCAGATCCAGAATCGCGGGCAGTTGGTGCTCACGGGCGTGGGCCAGCGCGGCGTCATAGGCCGGCGCAAATTCCTCGGTGGTTGTGACGCGGTGGCCGAAGGCGCCATAGCTTTGCGCGAGCTGGGCGAAGTCGGGATTGACCAGGGTCGTGGCCAATGCGCGGCCAGGATAGGCCCGCTCCTGATGCAGCCGGATGGTGCCGTAAAGCCCGTTGTTGAACACCAGGATGACGATGCCCAGCCGATGCTGCACGGCGGTGGCGACTTCCTGCATGGTCATCTGGAAGCATCCGTCGCCGGCAAAGCAGATGACCGGGGCGTCGCGGTCATGCAGCTTGGCCGCGATGGCCGCCGGCAGGCCGTAGCCCATGGCGCCCACGGCCGGCGCAAGCTGGCTGGCAAGGCCCTTGAAGGCGATGTGCCGGTGCGCATAGAGCGCGTAGTTGCCCGCGCCCACGGTGACGCAGGCGCGCGCGGGCAGGGAAGCCGCGACATGGCCGGCGGCCGCATTCAGGTCGAGCGGGCCGGGGGTCGGCAGCAGCACGGGCGCCGAACCCGCGGCGTGCGCGCCGCTGCGCGCTGGCCGCCAGCCCGGCGTGGGCGCGAGAGCCGCCGCGGCCTGGGCAAAGCCAGCCACGCTGGCAACGATGCCGAGCGCCGGCGTGCAAAGCCGCCCGATCTCGTTGGCGTCGGCGTGGATGTGCACCAAGGTCTGCCGCGGCGTGGGCGAGGCGAGCCATTCGTAATTGATGGTGGTCGGTTCGCACAGGCGCGTGCCCAGCGCGATGACGAGGTCGCTGTCCGTGACGACGCGCTTCTGGTGCGCGGGCATGCTGGCGCTGACCTGCCCGACGAAGTTCGGATGGTTGTTGTCGAACAGCTCCAGCCGTCTCCAGGCGGTGGCGACCGGCAGGTCAAAGCGCAGGGCAAAGTCGCGTACCGCCCCGCGCGCCGCATCGGACCAGCGCGAACCTCCCAGCAGCAGCAACGGCCGGGCGGCGGACTCGATCATCCGCTGCAGGCGCTGCATATCGTTGGGCGTGGGGCAGGCCTGCGGTGTCGCGGGCGGCGCGGCCAGCGGCGCTCGGGTCAGGCGGGCCAGCATGTCCTCGGGCAGCGCCAGCACCACGGGGCCGGGACGTCCGCTGGTGGCGGTGGTCCAGGCGCGCGCCAGATATTCCGGGATGCGGTCGGCGCGCTCGATCTGCGCCACCCATTTCGCCAGCGGCGCGTACATGGCGCGGTAGTCCACTTCCTGGAAGCACTGGCGGTCGGCGGTGTCGCCGCCGACCTGGCCGATGAAGAGGATCATGGGCGTGGAGTCTTCGCGGGCGGTGTGCACGCCGATGGCCGCGTTGGTGGCGCCGGGGCCGCGCGATACAAAGCAGATGCCGGGCTGGCCGGTCAGCTTGCCGTGTGCCTCGGCCATATAGGCCGCACCGCCTTCCTGGCGGCAGACGATAGATTCGATTGCATCGCGCCGCGCGTACAGGGCGTCGATGCAGGGCAGGAAGCTCTCGCCGGGCACCATGAAGACGCGCCGCACGCCAAAGGCCTGCAACTGTGCGATGAGGGCCTCGCCGCCGCTGCGGGGCTCGGCTGATTCGGGACGGGTCATGCGCCTTCCTGTTCAAGGGCGCGCGCCACACGCTCGGGTCCATAGTCGCGCTCCGCGGCGGCGCGGCTCACCTTGCCGCCAACGACGTCGCGGCGGATATCGGCAAGGTCGCGCTCCGCGGGAATCCCGTAGCCGCCTCCGCCGGGCGTCTCCAGGCGGACCGTGAAGCCCGCCGGCAGAGGGTGGCCCGAAATCTTGTTGGGCAGCCGCTGCTCGTCGGCGCGGCCCGGGTTCTGGATGAGGCGCGAGGTGCCGCCCGTCAGGCCGCCATCGAGGCCGGCTGCGCCGAACAGCGCCGCGTCGCAGCGGATGGTGCAGGCCAGTTGATCGTGCAGCGAGCGGATCTGGCGCGCAATGCCCATGCCGCCCCGGTATTTGCCCGCGCCGCCCGTATCGTTCACCAGGGCGTACTCGTCGACCAGTAGGGGGTATTCGATTTCCAGCGCCTCGGCGGGCAGGTTGGACGTATTGGTGACGTTGACCTGGATACCGTCCATGCCGTCGCCCCGGGCGCGCCCGCCCGCGCCGCCGCCCAGCGTTTCAAGATAAACGAAGGTGCCTTTGCCGTCGCGCATCGGGCCGGAGAACAGCATGGAGGGCATCACGTCGTTGGACGAAGCCATGCCGCGGCCGGGCGGCAGCAGTTGGCCCAGGGCGCCAATCACGGTGCCCGCCACGCGCTGCGCGGTGGTCACGCGCGCGCCCACGGCGGCGGGAAACACCGGATTGGTGATCGTGCCCTCGGGCGCACTGATGGTGATGGGTTGGAAAAGCCCGTTAT
This sequence comes from Achromobacter sp. JD417, assembly GCF_041879325.1. Lineage (NCBI taxonomy): Bacteria > Pseudomonadati > Pseudomonadota > Betaproteobacteria > Burkholderiales > Alcaligenaceae > Achromobacter > Achromobacter sp. JD417. The sequence goes on from NZ_CP087159.1 coordinate 870,755, forward strand.
TCGGCATCAGCTCGGGATCGAGCATGGCCTTGACCGCGAAATACACGCTGGCGTTCAGCGCGCTGGCCGGCAAGTTGAAGGCGCCGCGCGCCTGCTTGCCGGTGCCCGTGAAGTCCACGTGCAGTTGGCCGTCGCGCGCCTGCACGTTGGCCTGGATCACCACCGGGTCGCCGCCCATGCCGTCATCGTCCATGCGTTCGGTGAACGAAACGCTGCCTGTCGGAAGCTGGGCGATGCGGTTGCGCAGCCGCCGTTCGGTGTAGCGCAGGATGCCGTCGATGGCGGATAGCACGGTGTCCAGCCCCGATTGGCCGACCAGCTCCAGCATCAGGCGCGCGCCCTTGTCGTTGGTCGCGATCTGGGCGCGGATGTCGTGCATGCGGTTGTCCGGCTCGCGCGTGTTGTGCGCGATCATCTCCAGCAAGTCCAGGTCCAGCTCGCCCTGCCGCACGATGCGCATCGCGGGCAGGCGGATGCCTTCCTCCCATACCGTCTTGAGGTGGTGCGAGGTCGAGCCCGGCACGGCGCCGCCTACGTCGGTGTGGTGGCCAATATTGGCGGCGAAAAAGCGCAACACGCCGTCGAAGAAGATGGGCGATACGACGGTAATGTCCGGCGCGTGGGTGCCCCCGGCCAGGTAGGCGTCGTTGCACAGAAAAGCGTCGCCGGGACGGATGCCGGCCGCGCCGTAGCGGCGCAGCACGGCGTCGATGCCGCCCGACAGCGAGCCCAGGTGCACCGGCACGTGGGCAGCCTGCGCCACCAGCCGGCCGGCGGCGTCGAACAGCGCCACGGAGCAGTCCTTGCGCTCCTTGATGTTGCTGGAAAACGAGGAGCGGATCAGCGTGTTGCCCATTTCTTCGGTGATGGACAGCAGGCGGTTGCTGAAGACCTCCATTTCGATGGGATCGAACGCGTCGGTGTCGGCGGCGGCAGTCGGTGCAGTGGTCATGTCGGGTTGCCTTAGGGGTTGAGGTTGACGACGAGGTTGCCGTAGTCGTCCACGCGCGCTTGCTGGTCCGGCAGGATCACGGTGGTTGAACTCATCTCCTCGATGACGGCGGGGCCGTCGATGGGGACGCCTGCCGGAAGCAGGGCGCGGCGATAGATGGGCGTGTCGGTCCATCCGGCGCCTTCGAAGTACACGGCCCGGCGCTCCTTGATCGCGCCCGCGAGGCTGGCGCCGCCAGGCACGCGCGCGATCGGCGCGCGCGGCACCAGACCCACTGCCCGCACGCGGCAGTTGACGATCTCGACCGCGCGGCCGGTCGCGTCGTAGCCGTACTCGCGGATATGGGCCGCGCTGAAAGCCGCCACGAAGTCGGTGAGCGGCATCAGGCGCATGCCGTCCAGCGGCACGGGGATCTCGAAATTCTGGCCCTGGTAGCGCGCGTCGATGACCGCCGATAGGCGCTGGGCGGAATCGTCCACGCCTTCGCCCGTCAGCCACGCGCGGGCTTTGCCGCCCAGCGCGTCCAGCGCCTGCTGCACCGCCAGCCAGCCCTGTTCGTTCGCATTGGCCATCAGCGTCTGGACGAAGTCCATGGATATGTCCGACAGCAGGATGCCGCGCGCGCACATGGTGCCGGGCTCCTGCGGAATCAGTAGCGTGCCGATGCCGCAGTCGCGCGCCAGCTCGGCCGCGTGCAGGCCGCCCGCGCCGCCGAAGGCGCACAGCGCGAACTTGCGGATGTCATGGCCGCGTTCGGTCGAAACCGCGCGCACGGCCCGGGCCATGTTCGAGTTGGCGATTCGCAGGATGCCGTAGGCCGCTTCTTCGATGCTGATGCCCAACGGGTCGGCCACTTGTTCCTGAAGCGCGGCGCGTGCGCGCTCCGCATGCACAGCCATGCGGCCTTCAAGCAGCGCCACGGGATTCAGGCGGCCCAGCACGACGTGCGCGTCCGTCAGGGTGACGGTCGTGCCGCCCCGGTTGTAGGCGATCGGGCCGGGCACCGCGCCGGCGCTTTGCGGGCCCACCTTCAACGCGCCGGCGTCGTCGATGCGCGCGATGCTGCCGCCGCCCGCGCCAATGACGTGTACGTCGACCATAAGGGTCTTGACGGGATAATCCGCCACCAGGCGGCTGGAAGTGAACAGCGGCTGCAGCTCGGCCACCAGCGACACGTCCGTGCTGGTGCCGCCGACGTCGAAGGTGATCAGGTTGTGAAAGCCGGCGGCCTGCCCGAGCTCGGCCGCGCCGATGACGCCGGCAGCGGGCCCGGACACGCAGGTTCGCACCGGCGCGGTCAGCACCGACTCCACCGACATCAGGCCCCCGTTGGAATGCACGGTCGTGGGAGGCACGCGCACCCCCATGGCCTGCACCGAGTCGACCAGGTTGCGCATGTATGACGCCATGCGCGGGCCCACGTAGGCGTTCAGGGCCGTGGTCGACATGCGCTCATACTCGCGGAACTCTGGCAGTATTTCGCTGGAAACGCTGAGGTAGGCATCGGGAAGATATTCGGCCAGGATTTCGCGCGTGCGGCGCTCGTGGGCGTCGTTGCGATAGCTGTGCATAAAGCAGATGGCCACCGCTTCGACCCGCGCGTCGGCCAGTTGGCGCGCGACCGCGACGACTTCGTCCTCGTTCAGCGCCTGCAGCACGGAGCCGTCCGCCGCCATGCGTTCGCCGATCTCGAAGCGCCATTCGCGCGGCGCCAGCGGCGCCGGCTTGATGACGTTGTAGTCGTACAGATGCGGGCGGGTTTGGCGGCCGATCTCCAGCACGTCGCGAAAGCCGCGCGTGGTGACCAGGGCGCAGCGCGAACCGCGGCGCTCGATCACCATATTGGTGGCCACCGTTGTGCCGTGGCCCACGTGGACCAGTTCGTCGCCGGCGATCCCGTGCTCGCGCATCAGATGGGCGAGACCGCTCTGGATGGCCTCGGACGGGTCGTGCGGCGTCGAAGGCACCTTGAAGTAGGATAACGCGCCGCTGTGTTCGGCCAGTAGGGTGAAATCAGTGAAGGTGCCGCCCACGTCGAATCCGACGCGGAAACGGCGCTCGCCGGTGGGGGATGCGGAGTGGGTCAACGCGGGTCTCCAGGAAGCCGGCGCGGACATGCGCCGAAGCTAGGGTGACCAGAATCTTATCGACCGCGGATCATTCGATCTAATCAAAGATTTGCATTGATCTTCATCATTTGTGTGAATAACGACAGGCTCAATAGGCGTGCGATTCAGCCCCCTGCGCGGGGTCGAACATCATGCCCTGCGCCTTGCACACCTTGAGGATCTCCTCGCGGAGCCAGCGATGCGACGGCAGGTTGTCCGAGCGCTCGTGCCAGATCAGATTGACCGTGCGGGGGATCAGCGGGAAGGGCGGCTCGATGGCCTCTAGCTGGTGGCTGTGCGGGCTGTTGCGCACGGCGTTGGCCGGCACCACGCAGATAAGGTCGGTCTCGGCCAGCAGGCGCGGGGCCAGCGCGAACTGGTTGATCGTCAGCACGGCGTTGCGCTTGTAGCCGTGGGCGGCCAGCTCGTGATCGATCAGGGCCGCCGTGCCCAGCAGGCTCACCACCAGATGGCGCGCGCACAGGAAATCGTCCAGCGTGAAGCGCGGCAGGGACAGCAGCGGATGGCCTTTGCGCATCGCGCAGACGTAGGTCAGGGTTTCAAGCGGCAGGGTGCGCAGCGACGAACCGAAGTTCGAATACACGCCCGCTGCCATATCGACTTCCCCCTTTTCCAGCAGCGAGGTGGTGTTGTCCAGCGAATAGGGGTGCAGGTGGATGCGGATATTCGGCGCCACCTCCTGTTGTTCGACAAACAGCGGCCGGATGACCTGGTCGGCCACGTAGTCGGACATGGCCAGACGGAAGACGGCTTCCGATCGGGCGGGGTCGAACTCATTGCGCTCCAGGGTCTCGGCGATACGGGCAAGCGCGTCGCGGATGGGCGGCCAGAGCAATTCGGCGCGCTGGGTGGGCAGGACCCCACCCTGGACCTTGATGAACAGTGGATCCTTCAGCGTCAGCCGTAGCCGGTTGATGGCGTTGCTGACCGCCGGCTGCGTCATGTGCAGGGTGTGCGACGCGCGCGTGACGTTACGCTCGGTCATCACGGCGTCGAATATGCGAAGCAGGTTCAAGTCGATGGCGTCAAGCACGCTTACCCTAAGTCGTTATCAAAAACGTTGATGATGTTTTATTTTAATTGTTGATTGGTCATATAACATGCGACCGCTTAACCTTGCCCGGGTTACTGCGCAGTTCCTCCGCAACTTGGGTAATCAATTCATGATAAAGAACCTGAAGTTTCTGGCCGCCGCTTGTGTGGCCGCCTTCGCAGCCTCATCTGCCGCAGCCGCGGACAACTATCCCAGCAAGCCGATCACGATCGTCCTGCCTTATGCCACGGGCGGATCGGCCGACATGCTGGCGCGCTTCGCGGCCCAGGCGGTGCAGAGCGAATTGGGGCAGCCCGTCATCGTCGAGGCCAAGCCGGGCGCCGGCGGCGTCCTGGGAACCGAGCACGTCGCCCGCGCGGAGCCCGACGGCTACACGTTGGCCCTGACCGCGAGCGGCACGATGGCGGTCAACCCGTACGTCTACAAGCTGCGCTACAAGCCCTTGGAGGACTTCAAGCAGATCACGGTGCTGGTGGACCTGCCTTTCGTCGTGGTGACGAATAACGAGTTTCCCGCCAAGACGCTGAAGGAATTCATCGATTACGGGCGCCGCAATCCCAATAAGATCACTTTCGGCAATGCCGGTCTCGGGACCCAGCAACACTTGACGCAGCTTATGTTTGCACGCTCCGCCGGTATTGAGATCAACATCGTGCCGTACAAGGGAAGCAGCCCGGCGATGAACGATCTGCTGGGTGGCCATATTGACGCCGTGCTGGACAATACCGGCGTGCAGACACCCTTCATCAAGGCGGGCAAGGTGCGGCCGCTGTTCGTCACCAACCCCGAACGCGTGGCGGCGTTGCCCGATGTGCCGACGGCTCCAGAGGCCGGCATGCCCGGCTTTTCGGCCGTCGCGTGGTTTGGTTTAGCGGCGCCCAAGGGCACGCCGGACGCCATTGTGGACAAGATTCAGCAAGCTATCGCTCGCGAATTCGCCAAACCCGAGATGAAGCAACGCCTCCTGGAGCTGGCCATGATCCCGCGCGTATCGACGCCCGCCGACACCACGGCCCGCGTCAAGACGGACCTTGAGGCCTTTGGCAAGGTCGCCAAAGAGGTTGATTTAAAGCAGATGTGATTTGGTCCATAGGACTGCACGGTGCGAGGAGCCGTTCATGGCCATGGTCAGCCTCTAGTGGAGGCCCGGTTGCGACCTAAAGCGGAAGTAGCTCGCGGTGGAAAGCGGACGTTCAGAAACGCTGTAGATGACCGCCGACAGTTGGTCGGCAAAGCCGGTCGATTGGACGTCCGTGTCGATCAACCTGTTAGACGCCACTTTCCTCTTGCTCTGTGTCGTTATTTCTCTGGGCCACGACGGGGGGACTAGGGAAAACGACTCTGCCAACAGTCGACAAAAGAGCGGCACGACATGCAGCCGCATATTCGGCGTCCTCGTGCGCAAGCAAGTACTGAACGGGCAGAAAGAGGTCAGCGGTTGAAACAAGCGCCGTCGATGACGTTGAGGCGGCTGAGTGGCATTTCTCCGTGAACGGGTCAGATCGGGAACTGGGTTCTTGAAGTCGGAATCCATTTCCGAATAGGACCGGCTTTGCAGGTTCTGAAACCTCCTCCCGCTGTAGGTCTTCATGAATATTCATTGAGAGCTGACGGAGCTTGTCGATGTTTATCGCTTTGCTGTCCTTTCCCTCTGCCTCGCCAATAAGACGACCTTCGGCGGACTCAAAAACCACATCGAATTCAGAATCGGACTGTTTGAATTGGCACGCATTGAAGCCGAGAATGGTTAGGGCGTAGATGATCGCGGCCTCCAGCGGTTTGCCCTTTTCATATAGAAGACCGCGCGGCATAACGGCACCAGAAATCGCCTCGGCGACCTGTTCCTTTTTTCTTTGCGCTGCCTCGACTTGGCGCTCTGCTTCAAGGAGTTGAACGCGTAGCGCTGTCTCCGGTGCGAGCGTGTACTGTGAGGTAGCGGCCCACGGCGGCTCCGGTGTTACCTCCGAAGAGGATCGGAGGGCTTTGTCGAGGGCAACCACGGCAGAAAGGAATGCGCCTGCAAACTGAGTAGCGGCAGACGTCCAGACCTCACTGTTGCCTTTTTTTTTCGTGAAGTTCGGCGGACTGAAATCCATGTCGGGGAGCAACAATAGCGTCCCGGCGGAAGACTTGCTCCGATAGAGTACGCCCACGGTTTTGTCTCCTGCACGAGTCTGAACGCATGCTGGAACATCGGATGCGTTCAGGACAACCCTGTAGCCAGATCTTTCGCCGAACTCGGTCCAGTATGGGGCCAATAATTCAGCCCCCTTCGACGTGAGCTTCATCGAACTCCCAGTTGCTGCTAACGGCTCCAAGCCCATCGGGAGCGTGTCGTAGTTAGTGAGGAGTTCAACGTGACGGGTTGTCTTCTGATTTCGACCGGTACCTGAGTAGGAGCGCCTACCCGTATCTACGTAGGCTTCGTACAAAGAAGGCAGAAAGACAATTACGGTCTTTCCCGTCTCCATAGCCTGTTTAATTTCGCGACGCCAGTGTTCACAACACTCTTTCGCCTCGAACGACGAGCTGTCATTGAAGCACGGCTTGCCTTGGTACGTTTCGTGGTAGTTGTGAAGAAACTCCGAGATTTCTGGTCTGAAGAGAAATATGTCCCAGTCCAGTAGCGATGCCTTTGACCGAAACGTAGCATAGGTTGGCTCGGATGACGCGAGCTCCAGACCGACAGTGAGGATTTTTCTTGCAGCCATATGACACCGTTAACATATGCAGATAACGATATTTTGGCATGCCCGCCGAGCGTCCGCTTATGGCCGAGGCTGTGTGAAAACTCGTGATGGACTTGTTTTCGAGGGTGTTCAAACCCTTCCCTCAACTCCGATCGTCGATCCTGAGTTGATCTGAGAGGCCAACTTCCGACATGACCCTCAGCACGGTGAGTTTTCACACAACCTCGGCCGAAAGCAGACAGGTGCACCGCGCGCAGTCCAGCCAGTCAGTGGAAGCCCTGGGGCAGACCGCCCCGACGGAGACAATCAAGAGTCAAATTGGTAAGCGCGGGGAACACACTTGGACCGTTGTGCCACGTGTTTAGCCGCTAAACCATCAAGACCAAAGACATTCATCGAACCCGTGGATATGTGGATGATCGCTGCGCGACCACTCGGCTCGCTGCGCTCGGCCCATGGACAACCGCTGATGGACAAACGGTGGACAGGCTCCGCCTGACCACGCGCTTGACCACAGGGTGTGCCCACCGGCTTCCCGAGTTTCACCCACATACCCACCGGCCCCCATCTGCCAATCATTAGATGCAGAGCCTCAAAACAGCAGTGCTGATGCTGCAGCATGGGCGTTCTGAAGGCGGGCTAACTCTTCGTCCGCTCCGGGCTGTAGCCGATCGCGTTCATGGCCTAGCTGATCGTTTGCGGCGTGTAGTCGTCCCACGGTGAGTTGGCCACGTCAAGCCGACCCTGGACGTTCGAAATCGTCCATTGCGCGCCACCAGTGACGTCGCCCAGCTCATCCCAAGACAATGGCACTGATACGCCCAACCATCAAACTTGACCTCGTAAAGCCAATCATCTCCGTGCCTGGGAACGCCGTCGACCAAGGTAGCCAACTGAGGCTTTAGGGAAGGCGGCAGATCTGCCTCGAGGCCTGGAAGTTTTGATGCAGCGGACGCCGCTCCGGAGCGGCCGGTCGCATGGGCATTGCCCTTTCGAGGTCGGGTTGCCATGGTTCAGTTCCGCCGGTCACGAACCGATGTGAAGATGAGTAGCCAAGGAGGCCGTTCCACGGCGCCGCTGCCAGACATACGCACGAGGGCCCAGCGGCCCTGCAGGAGCGCGCCATGGAGGCGGAATCTCAGATGGCCGGCCTCGTATCCGCCTGCATCGCCCGCCAAGTTCCACTCTCCGGCGTCCCACACAGATACCGGCTCCCCGCTGAGCGGGGATACCGCAGTACGTCCTCTACGCTTCCGTCCGACCGAGGGAACTGCCGGCTGCTCCATCGCGATGCGTCTCGCCTTCGGGTCATCCGGCATCCCGTTGATTACCGTCCAGCGCCTCATCGCATCATCGAACTCCAACAGGAGATCGAACCGTTCCTGTTGGTTCAGGGACCGATAGACGATGAATTTTCGGCCGTTGTCCACGGTCCTGCCCCACCACGATAGCTAGGAGCGCTTGGCGCCGGTCTGGCCCTTCAGATGCTCTCGCACCGCTGTTGCTGAGACGCCGACGGCCTGCACAGCCTTTCGCAACTGTTCGTCACTCACGTCCAACTCGTTGGTCCAGTAATGAAGCTCGTGGGCCTCGTTCACGTTGATACGCGACCGGTCTTGCGCACCGCGATTTTTCAGATCGTCCGACATGAAATCCTCCTTCTCGTGTTGGACCCATGCTCGCAGCAACCAGCGTGCCTACGGTGCGGCACGTCGGCATCGTTTAGCTGCTAAACACCCTGGGGATGATCTGCGCGACCGCGTGGCTGGTGTTTAGCCGCTAAACGCGCCGCGGATCTCTGCCAAAACGAAAGCGCCCCATTCGGGGCGCTGGTTTGTGGGCCGGTTAAGCGGCCGGTAGGCGGAAGCCCGGTCGCCTCTCGGCGACGGAGACTGCAAACGGACTGGTGGATCGTTTGGCACCTCGCTGTGCCACCTCTCTCTTCCAGCCTTCCTCCCAGGCATTCACTCGCTCGATCCATTCGCGGGGAGATTCCCCGGTGTGACCTGGCATAGCGTCCGCCTTCAGATACGGGCAACTTAAGAGACTCAGACCCTTGCGGGCCGCCTCCGCGCCTTCCTTCTGGATCTCGATGAGCATGGCCTCGCTCTCCAAAAGTGGTGGGGGTCCAGTATGCCAATGAAACGGCGTTCGAATCAATGGTGCCGCTGTACGGGGCGGGATAGTCTTAGCGCGGCCCCATACCCTTGCGAAGCTTCTTCGGGTCTTCCAGGAGCTCGCGGACCATCTGTTCTTGCTCCGCCACACAGGGCTCGGCGGAGAGGATCTCAAACCACTCATCGTACACCGGCCCCAGCACCCCGGACGGCCGTTTGAATCCACCGGACAATTGCTTGGTGCGCAATATGAACGAGCGGTACCGCTTGACCTCCTGCAGGAGGGCCAGAAGATCGGCATCACTGATCTTTCCGTCCGGACCGCGATGGCGATCTTGGATGGCGCGCAGCTGGGCGATGCGAAGCGGAGGCTTGAACGGCATGATGCTGAACCACTGTATGGACATACAGTATAAACAAGCCTAGAATCCGCGCCATAGCGCCCTATTTCCCAGGGGCAACACTGGGCCACGGCCATGAGCGATCCCGAAGATTGGCGGCGTATGGATGACTACTACTGGGCAGGACCGCGTGGGTGGACCATTTGCCGCGTTTGGGTCGACGGCCGTTATCAGCACGAGCTATGGCACAGCCGAGGGGACTCGGGGCGGCTGGTCGGCATGCGCGCATCGTTTGAAGCCGCGCTCGCCCTGTTTGACCACCAGCCGCGGTCTTGACCATCAGATTGGTTCAATGGCGTCCGGCAGCTGATACTTCGAGTTGCCGACTTCCTGCCGAACGGGATGCCAGGTGAAGGCGTCCTCGGGTACACCTTCGTGGAGCAGATCGCGGGCTTCGGCGGCCGAGATTGCTGGATCGGCCCAGCGCTGCGCGATCGCGGGCGGCAATGCCACCGGACGCCTCGCGTGGATGTCCACCATTCCACCCTTCGTATCGTTGGTCACGATCGCAAAGCCATGAGCGGCATCGAGCGGCGCGCCGGGCGACCAGGCCGTCAACGCGGCGAAGTAGAGCGGGCCATCACCGTGAATATAGTGGGGTTGCTTCGCGCCGTCCGCGAGCATCGGCCACTCGTACCAGCCGTCTGCAGGCACCAGGATGCGGCCAGCTCCGATGAGAAAGCGCCAGGGCCATCCGTTCTTCAGAATGGTCTCCAGCTTTGCGTTACTCATGAAGTGTTTGGAGTCTGGACGCTTGTAACCCCAGGGCAGTCTGCCCATGGCCTCGGTGCCTTCAGCCAGGCGATGCAAAGTGAGCGGGCGCGTGCCCGGAGGTATGTTGAAGCGCGGCCCCGTCGGGTCCGCGAAGATCTGGCTCTGGTTGGTAAAGATCAGCTCAACGTAGTCCCGCGGACCTGATTTCTGAACAATACGACCGCACATCGACCACCTCTGTGAATGCAGATGTCTGGCCAGTATAGGCGCGCGCGGGGTGTGCGGCAGGAGGTCAACACTGGAGGAGAGAGGGCGGTCTTGCGTCTTTGGCGATTGTGACACGCTGTTCTCGCCGTCAAGTGCTGCGCAACGCCGACGGTGCCGGCGCCGCTTGCGGCCAGGGGCCGGCGGGCCACTTGACCGCTCCGCTGCAGCGTATCCCAGGATCGCCGGGCAATCCCGCCCGGCACTGGAGATCCAGCAATGCAGTATTCCATCGCGTTCAACACCATCGATCACGCCGCCGGCGCGCTCTTCGTGCAGGATTCCGCTGGCGAGGTGCGCCTTGCGGCGCCAAAGGAGATCCTCGCCGCGGCACGCGAGGTCGTCCTGCAGGAGATCCAGCGCGGCCAGCTCATGGATTCGCCCAAGCTCGTGCGCGAGTTCCTGCAGCTGCGGTTGAACCCGAGTCTTGAGCACGAAGTGTTCGGCATCCTGTACCTGAACCCGCGCGCGGAACTGATCGCATATGAAGAACCGTTCCGGGGGACGTTGAGCACCACTCCTGTATATCCGCGCGAGATCGTCAAAGCTGCGCTGGCGCATAACGCGGCGAGCGTGATCTTGGCGCACAACCATCCGAGCGGTCACGCAGAGCCGAGCGCGGCCGACATCAGCATGACGCGTCAGCTCAAGGATGCACTCGCATTGGTCGGCACCACCGTACTCGATCACTTGGTTGTGGCCGGCAGCAGGATCGTCTCGTTCGCAGAGAAGGGCATCATGCCCTGACCTGCGGCGCCGGGCCTGGCGCTGGTGTCAGGCCTTGGGCGCATCTTTGCCCTGCGCGCACCGGGCGCAAGGGGCTTTCGCGGCATATAGCCGCTCGCTGCGCTCGCTTTATATTCCACGTCCCCTTGCCCCCGGCGCTTGTTCCGCAGGGCGCCAGTGCTCCCGTCCCGCCACCCGGCCGGGCCCTACTTCTGAGGAGCACGAAATGACCCAAGCCACTCTTTCCGTCGCACGCCTGGTTCCCGATGGCGAACGCATGAACTTTCTTCCCAAGGCGTTCGGAAGTCGCCTGATGCTGCGCGGAGAGATCAGCGTCTACAACTGGTTGGATCGCCTGTCGCAGGAATACAGCGGCGGCTTCTGGCACTACTACGAGATCCCGAACGGCTTCTACATGGCCCCCGCCGACTACGAGACGCTTCACATCGTCTGGCCGATGAACTGGTGCGACCGGACGATGTCGGCAGACGCCGCCGGCATCGTGGCCACGCTGTACGCCCTCTGCGAACTGTGCAGCCAATACCGTAGCGATGACCTGGCAGAGAAGTACCACGCCCTGCGCGACTTCGCCGGCGAACAGGCCGAGGCGAACGCCATCTTCGCGGCGATCGATTAACGCCATCCCGGCCCGCTTCGGCGGGCCTTTCTTCTTCTGGCCGCCATCAGGCCATCGTGGCTCAGTCCCTGCTAAGTGACGCTGCAGAGGAACGGCTGCGCTTTGAAGGTGGACCGTGGAAAGCCATACGGGGTGGCGGGTCTGCTTTCCCGGTCAGGGTGCCACGTCGTTCTCGCGTTCAAGTGCGGCGCGGCCCGGGCTACGCCCGAGCCGCTGGCGGCCGCTGGCCGTCTTCGACACTTGAGCGCTGCGCTGCGCCGTGCCTCTCAAGTTCCGGGCATTCCCGCCCTGGCAACCGGAGAGAGTACATGGCCAAAACCTCAAATGCACAACAACGCCGTTTCCTGAACAACGCGGACGCCCACCAGAAGGAAATCGTCAGCCTCATTCGGCAGGTCGCGCACACGCGTGGGATCGACCGCGTGTGGAGCGACTGGGTGGAGATCTGCGCGATCGCATTGGCCCGTGCCGATCTCGCGCAGCGCGAGGCGCGCGAGCAGCGCTACCAGCAGGTAATCGCTCAGTACGAGCGGGCCGAGCTGGACTTGCTGGTGCAAGCGTTCTCGCACCTGGTCATGGCCTACGAGGTCCGGGTTCAAGCAGCAGACTTTGGCGACGTGCTGGGCAGCACGTTCATGATGCTGGACATGGGCAACGCCGGCACCGGCCAGTTCTTCACGCCGTACGAGGTGTCGCGCCTGATGGGCAACATGATTATGGGCAACGGCCAGGATCTCATCGACAAGACGGGGGCACAGGGGTTCGTGCGCGTACTGGAACCAGCCTGCGGCGCTGGCGGCATGTTGATCGCGGCTGCGCACGCAATGCATGATGCGCAGCTGAACTATCAGCAGTGCATGCACGCCACTGCAATCGACATCGATCAGCGCTGCGTGCATATGACGTTCATCCAGCTGGCGCTCTTGCACGTGCCGGCCGTGGTGATTCATGGCAACGGCCTTACGGGTGAGTGCCGAGAGCAATGGTTTACGCCCGCACACATCCTGGGCGGCTGGGGCGCGCGTCTTCGCCGTCGCGAAGCGGGGGAGGGCGCTCGAGCGCTCCTGCAGGCGCCGGCGGCCGTGCCAGATCACCATGTCGACCAGGTTGCGGCCGACAGTTCATCGGCCGAGATCGATGCGCCGCTGCAGGCCATTCCGAAGGCCATCCGCCAAGCCGCTGCCGCTGGCCAGATGTCGCTCTTCTAGCGAGGTTGCAATGGCCCCTCACGGGGCTTGGCGCGCCGGCGACGCGCCATCTTCGGCATATGGAGAACCGCAAGCACTGCACGGAGCATACAGTCGCATCCCACTCACACACGGACGCTAGGGCCGCTGCGCGCGGCTTTGTAGCCGCGGCCCCATCTTCAAGGGCTTTCGCGGCATAAACCGCTCACTGCGTTCGCTATTTATTCCACGTCCCTTGACCGCGCTTTCGTGGGCTGCGCCCGCCTGCCCCGTGCAGTGCAATGCAGATCGGCTGACATTGCTGCACGCAAGGAGCCAACCATGAGTCGTGTTGTCCTGGGCGATTGCCTGTCCGTTCTCCCCACCTTGCCTGATCGCTGCGTCGATCTGGTCCTGACCGATCCGCCATACCTCGTCAACTACGTGGACCGCTCAGGCCGGAGCATCGCCAACGATCGTACCGACGAATGGCTGGCGCCGGCGTTCGCACAGATGTTCCGCGTCCTTCGCGATGACGCCTTCTGCATTTCGTTCTACGGCTGGAACCGCGTGGACCGATTCTTTGCCGCCTGGCGCGCCGCCGGCTTTCGCGTCGTCGGCCACCTGGTCTTTGCGAAGCAATATCAATCCAAAGCGCGATTTCTCGCGTATCAGCACGAGTCGGCCTACTTGCTGGCCAAGGGGCAGCCGGCGCTCCCGGCCGAGCCCTTGCCAGACGTCATGCGTTGGAAGTACAGCGGCAACCGCCACCATCCGACGCAAAAGCCCGTCGAATGCCTGGCGCCGCTGATCGAATCTTTCAGCCGCCCGCGGGACATTGTGCTGGATCCGTTCGCCGGCTCGGGTTCGACGTGCGTGGCCGCCCGCCAGGTCGGCCGGCGCTTCTACGGCATCGAAATGGATCCGAAGTACCACGCAGCCGCAACGCAGCGCTTGCAGCTCGCCCGCCAAGAGAGGATCGCAGCATGAGCCGGGACGACGCAATTACGGGTGGCCTGGTCGCATTCTTGCAGGGCTACGGAAAACACGACTTGGACGGCCTGGCGGCGATCGCCAGATACAGCGCCTGGCCGGCGCTGGCCGCCCGCGAGAACGAGCGGCGCATGGCGCGAATTATCGAATCACTGCCGCTCGATGAAGTGCAAGCGATTGCCCGGTCGGAAATCGACCTCAATGAATTGGCCCGCCGAGTGCTGGCCGCGCTGGACCCGGAGTGAGCCCAGGGGCCATGGTAGAACTTTCCATGGCGGCTCGCGCCGCCATTGCGGACATCGCGCGCCGCGTTTTGAACCTGGAGACGCTGGATTGCCGAGGACGCGCCCAGCTCGTCTATCACGAACTGTTCGTAGGCCAGTTGCGCGAGGCGCTGGAGGCCGCGTACTTGGCCGGCATGGTGGACCACTATCGCCGAAAATGAGAAAAGCGGCGCCGGCCTGCCGGCCGGCGCTGCACTTCACATTAGTCCGAGCACACGCGTCATATTGGCGGCAATCTGGCTGCGAATGGCAGCGCGCGCTTCGGCGGCGGTGGCGAAAAAAGTGCCGGGCGGGCCTACACCTTCCCACGGCCCCCGCTGCCCGTATCGGATGCTGGCCACAATCCCGGCGCCGTCGTCGGTCGGCGTCATCGAGTACGCAGCCCTGACCCCATTTACCACCATGGTGCCCTCCATTGTTCCTCCTGTTGTCAGCCTATTCGCGGTTTTTTTTCACGAGTTAAGAATGCCACTGCGCTAGTGTTGCGCTACTAGGAAAAACACGCATCCGCCGTGTCACAGCTCGTGCTAGATTGCGGGCCTTCGTGACCCACGCACCGTTCCGACATGGATGAGCCAAAAAAGAGACGCCGTACCAAAAAGCAGGCGCCAGAGTTGCATTGCTCGTTCTGCGATAAGTCCCAATATGAGGTGCGAAAGCTCGTTGCCCGAGGTGACAACGATCAGGTCACGATCTGCGACGAGTGCATTGAAATGTGCATTGGGATCATCAACGATGAGTCGTTGGTAGAGCTCAAAGATCGTCCGAAAGCGCTGTTCGACTACATCGTTCGACAGCATGAAGTCATCGGCCAGGCGACGGATCGGGCAAATAAGGCCATGGATCTGCTGAACATCTCGCCTTCGACAGATTCGCAGCGCTGAAACGCACAAGGCCAGACCGGTCAGGACGTCGGCGCGGGCCGTTTTCGGACGGAGTGTTCACCCCTGGGCGTGCCCCTACGCCTTCGGCTGCGGGTCGGGCTCTCGCGCTTCGCGTTGAGCCTGGCCAACCCCGCCAGTCTCACCCCCGGTGGGGCTTCCAGCCGTCCCTCCCTTCGGTCGGCTCACGCCTTCGCGCCTGCCGGCGCTGCGCGCTATCGCTTGCGGGCCGCCTTGCGGCCAGCTTGACCCGCGCTGCGCGCGGGTAGGGGCGCTCGGCGCGCGCCTGGCTTTGGTGTCGCCGCCCTGTCTCTCGCAATGCATCCATTCCCGCGAGCCCCGTCCTAAAACGCCGACCGTACCACTGCGCTCCTCCCTCCAAGGGTCCGGTGCTCACCCGTTCGGTGCTCGCCTTTGGCTGCGCTCCGCGTGCGGCCTCTGCTCCGGCCCTTTCCAGTCGTCACTACGTGGCCACGGACGGCACGGACAGGCCTCACAGGAACGGATGCGAATAACGCGGAGGGAAAGACCATGAACAACCAAATCCAACAAACCTACGCTCGGACGACTTCTTCAGGATCGGCTGGCGAACAGGACACGACTGATATGCCTATCGTGATTTACACGGTGCTGGGTGGCGCTGAATGCGCCTTGACTAAAGCGGCCCTGGCGCAGCGCGGCCTTCAGTACGCCGAGCGCAGCGCGATGGACTATGCGCCCGCCCTGGCTCGTAAAGGCTTTGATTTCGCGCCCGTCGTGACCGCCGCGATTGAAAACGAGTTGCTCGCCTGGACCGGCCATCGCCCCGACCTCATCGAACTGTTGGCCGACCTGATGGATACCGGCGTGGTCGACGCGGACGGTTTGCGCGACAGGGAAACGGCCGACGAAGCCGTGTTGACCCGGTTTCAAGTGGTGCTGGAACTGCGCGACCACCAAGCGAACGCCCAAGAATTCTTTGCCGAACATGGCGACCAGCCGCTGTATCGCGGGCGCGACCTGCTGAACTGGCTTGGCTACTAAGTAAAAGGCCCCTGTCGGCGGCAACCGACAAGGGCCATCACCCGCAACCTCGGACTAGGAGATTCGTGATGAACCACGACTTTATCAGATTGGCGAACGACATGCGCCGCGCCCACTTGCTGGGCCTGGGCTTTCGCATTCCCGCGATGACCATGCGCCAGCTTACCGCCCTCATCGCCGCGCTCGACGCGCCCGAATTCCCCGCGCAACTGCACTGATTTGATATCGACCCGGAGCATTTTGATGAAACTCGATTCCAACGAACTCGCCGCCGTCCACGCCGCCGCAACGCGCACAGAAATCCCGCATTCGCAACTGCGCCTGAGTGAGGCGTATCAGGCCCGTGGCCTGGAAGACCGGAAGCAGGACGCCGAGATTCTGGAACTGAAAGCCACCATCCTGGCGATGGGCGGATTGCTGCAAAACCTCGTTGTGGTCGCAGCGCCGGACGGTTCCTATGAAGTGTGCGCGGGCGGACGGCGCTGGACGGCCCTGGGCCTGCTGATCGCGGACGGCGTTTTTCCCGCCGACTGCCCGGTCCCTTGCCTTGTCATTCCGGCCGCTCACGCGCACCACGCCAGCCTGATCGAAAACATCGGGCGCAAGGCGATGCACCCGGCAGATGTGTACGCGGGATATGCGCGCTTGCGTGCCGAAAACTGGACGGTTGCGGCCATCGCCGCCGCGCATGGCGCGTCCGAATCGGCGGTCAAGAAGCTGCTGGCGCTGGGCAGCGTGTCGCCCACGCTCATGCAGTTGTTCCGCGACGGCAAAATCAAGATGGACGAAATGCAGGCGCTGGCATCCGTCTCTGACCATGCTCGCCAGGAGGCGGCATGGAAGGCATCGGCGGGCCAATACTGGAACCGCGATGACCACATTCGCCAGTTGCTGGCCGAAACCGAAATGCGCGGCGATTCGCCCGTGGCGCGGTACGTGACCGTCGCCGCATACGAGAAGGCGGGCGGCGAGGTTCGCCGCGACCTTTTCGAAAACGACGCCTATCTGACCGACCCGGAGAAGGTGCGCAGCATGGCCGATGCCAAGATGCAGCGATCCAAGCTGTTCAAGGCGGTGCAGGCAGAAGGCTGGTTGTGGGTGGAATGCCGCGTGTCTTTCGAGTACGCCGACAAAAAGTCTTTCGGCGAGATTCAGCGCGTCCTTCAGGAGCCCAGCAAGGCCCAGGCCAAGCAGATCGACGGACTGCAAAAGAAGACGGAAGCGGCGCGGACAAAGCTGGCTGAATTGCAAGAGGCCGAAGGCCAGGACGCGGCCGACCTGGACAAGGTTCGCGGCCTGATTCGCGGCTATGAAGGGCAGCTTCGTGAAATCCGGGCCGAGCTTTACGACTACCCGGCCGACCTGAAAGCCCTGTGCGGAGCGATTGTGCACCTGGACTACCATGGCGACTTGACCGTCACGCGCGGTTTGATTCGCCAGGACGAGCGCGACGCCGTGGCGCAGGCCACGCGCAGCAACGACGCAGAGGGCCAGACGGTGACGGGCGTGGACTTGCCCCCGGTAAAGACGCGCCCGGTGCATTCCGAAGCCCTGACAAATCGTCTGCAAGCCCAAAGAGTGATTGCCTTGCAATACGAAGTCATGATGCGCCCGCAATTGGCTCTGTGCCTGCTGGTGGAGCAGATGCTGGGCGATATGGACTGGAACCGGCGCAGCGCCAGCGGCGATACGTTCGATTTCTCGGCACGGTCGGCCCAACATGAATTGGCGAACACGGACCCCGATATCAAGGACTGCGCGGCCTGGACCGCCGTGCAGGAAATGATTGGGTCGGTCACGAAGGACGTGCCGGAAGATGAAAGCGCCGTCCTGCCCTGGCTCCTGAACCAGTCCCAGGCCGATGTTCTCGACATGCTGGCCGTGCTGACGAGTCTGACGATCTACCGCCGCCGCAGCAATGCGCACGGCGCGGAAACCAAGCACCTAGACCGTTTATCGGGCCTTGTTGATCTCGACATGAGCAAGTGGTGGAAGCCGACCGCGCAGTCCTACCTTGCCCATGTGTCCAAGGACCGAATCGCGGCAGTGGTCACAGATGCAGTCGATGCCGAGCAGGCGAAGCCGCTGCTTGCGATGAAGAAGGCGCAGGCCGCCGCAGCAGCGGAGCAATTGCTGGAAGGGAAGGGCTGGGTGCCTGAACTGATGCGCGTCCAACCCCTTCAGGCCGCAATGGCCGTGGAACACCCGATGGGAGAAATGGAGGACTAAAGAGCATGTGCGCCGGGGTCGCTGCGCGGTCCCTGGCTGAGGAGGCGAGCCGACGGACATTGCGGTCCCTCGGTCGCCCGCACCGGGAAACCTTCGGAATATTCCCTTGATGGAATATTCCGTGCAGGCTATAATCTTTAAAACAGCTTAGGCGGGGAATCGATGGTTTGGGAAGTTGAGTTCACGGATGAGTTCGAAGACTGGTGGAACAGCTTGTCGGTCAGCGAACAGGAATCGGTGGCCGCCACGGTCGGCCTGCTGGAGGAACGGGGCACGTCGTTGGGCTTTCCACATTCGAGTGGAATTAACGGCTCCAGGCACGAACACATGCGCGAGCTTAGAACTCAGGCGGGTGGGCATCCCTTGCGTACCCTGTACGCCTTTGACCCCAGGAGGACCGCCATTTTGCTGATCGGCGGCGACAAAACGGGGAATGACCGCTGGTATGAAGAGTTCGTGCCGCGAGCGGACAAGCTTTACGACGATCATTTGGAACAATTGCGAAAGGAAGGGCAGATCAATGGCTAAGAAATTTGCAGCACTCCGGGCGGCCATGTCGCCGGAATCTCAGCTTCGCGCCAAAGCCGCTACGGAAGAGATGCTTCGGGACATGCCGCTACAGGAATTGCGTCAGGCCCGTGGTCTGTCGCAAAAGGTCCTGGCCGAGATCTTGCACGTGCAACAGCCGTCCATCGCCAAGATGGAAAAGCGGACGGACATGTACATTTCGACGCTGCGCAGCCACATCGAGGCCATGGGTGGCCAACTGGATGTGGTTGCCCGGTTCCCGGACGGTGCAGTGCGGATCAGCAACTTTTCCGACCTGTCGGGCAAGGTGGCGGGAGCAGACCTAGGGGAAGCTAGGTCGTGACAATGCACTGCCCGCCGCATCCCGGCGAGATTCTCCGGGAGGATGTCATTGCCCCCCTGGGGCTGTCCGTCACCGAAGCGGCTGACCGGCTGGCCATGTCCAGGGTCGCGCTGTCTCGGGTGCTCAACTGCAAGGCTGGGATCAGTCCCGACCTCGCGGTCCGGCTGGAACGGGCCGGGGCAAGTACTGCCCAGGCGTGGATTGCGATGCAGGCCAACTATGACCTTTGGCAAGCACTTCAGCATGAGCAGCCGCCAGTCCGGCCTTTGGCCTCCGTGGCTGACGTTCACTAACCACCGCGACACCCGCCAAAGCAAGAGGGCCGCCCTAGGGGCGGCCCTTTTGCTTTGGATGAACGGCGTCTTGGATTGGGGCGTCCAGTCCCACCGGCTGCGCCGGCGGGGCCGTCCTTCGGACTTCGTGAGCGTCCCCCGGACGCCCACAGGTGCCCTTAAGGCCCCCGCCGCCAGGGCGGCGGCGGGTCCCTTAAAGCCACCACACACTACGCACCCTCCGGGTGCGGTTATCTCTTTGATTTTTTGGGGCTTTCCTCGCGCAGAATTGTTTTCTTTTGTCCTACAACAAACCGCGCTAAAGCGCCAGAGGCCACGCGGGCAGCGGGTTTGCCCGGAATGCAGCCGTATACATTCCGCCGATTCTTGACATTCTCGTCGTCGGGCGCTGGGTGATGAGACAACTATGAGACAGGTGTCAGACACGTGTGAGACAACTATGGGACATGTGTGAGACATCTATGAGACACACATGAGACCACAGTGGGACAACAGTGAGACAAAGTACGCCCCAGGCGACAATCGCAACATGAAATCGACTTGTGCTGTGTCATTTCTTGCGCTTGACCGTGGTTCAGGGCCGCTGCCAGTCGGCCGATTGTCCGAACCTAGTCGCGCGAGGAAACGTGACATTTCGGGCAGGCGGTCATGCCTGTGGTGTCGGATCTGTCCTAAGGGCAGTTTCCGACCGGGAACCGCGAGCGGCCCTTGTCGACTGGCCGATGACGACCCGTTGCAGCCCTTTGGGTCGGCGCCGTCTAACGGCAGCTTTCAAGGGGTTAGTGGTCAGTCCCAGCGGAGTGGCTGCTTGGACATGTCATTGCGCATCCCCTCGAAAGGTGAATGATCTTGGAGAACAAGTGCAGACTGAAAACGAGGCGAAGCGGCACCGCGACGGTCGGAAGGCGACGTCCGGCTCGCTTCCTCAGGCCGCGTCAGGGTGAGGACGGTGCGACACTGAGCAGGTGCGCCCTCATGTCGGAGGAGGTGCTCGGCGGGGAACCGAGGCGCACGGTCAAACGGGGTAACGTTCGCATTGTGTCTCCGATGTTCGGGTATGTGGTCCCTGTGGGACCAGGCTCCACCCAAAAAGCGGACGGCGCTCCTGGGTATTGACCTGCGGAAAGGCCGGCCTCTGCAGCGCTGAAGCGGCGGCTCGCTCGGGGCCGGCCGCCGCGGTCGGGGCTGCAGTCAGCTCTGCTCCCCGTCGCGCATCTCGTGCAGCCTGTAGCGCATTTCGCAGTCGAGATAGTCTTCGGTGTGGATCAGCACTTGATCGGACGCCAGAAGCACCACGCCGTATTGCGGCTGCTCATGTACACCGATGATCTGGCTCTCGTCGCCGTGCAGATCGAGCGCGACCTGATGGTTAGTGCCACGCAGCGTCGAGTAGCCGATGCCTCGAAAGACACCGCAGATCGGGCGGTGGATGTGGCCGAAAAACACCTGCTGGATACGTGCTTCGAAGCCGGCGATGGCGGCCATGAACGGCCCGGTGTCACGCAGCGAGAGGAAGTCCATGCTGCGGATGCCGATCGGGAAGAATGGATGGTGCATGAACAGCAGCACCGGCTTGGCCGTCCCCTCCAGTTGCTCGCGCAACCAGGCTGCGCGACGCTCGCAGAAAACGCCCCAGTGCACGCCCGGCTCGTTGGTGTCGAGGAACACCGCCAGGTGATCGCCGAAGTCCACCGCATACTGCACAAAACCCTCGGGGTCGCGCCCGACGTGCGGGAAGTACTTCTGGAAGATTTGGCGATGATCATGGTTGCCCAGGATCGGGAACACCGGCATGGTGAGCGGCGCCAGGCATTCGCGCAAGTGTTCATACGCGCCGGTGTGGCCGTAATGGGTCAGGTCGCCGGTGATGGTCACGGCCTGGGCGTCGGGCTGGTGAGCCAGAATGTGAGCTACCGCCTGCTGCAGCCGCTGCTTGGGATTGGTGCCATACAGATCGCCAGCGTCGGCGATCAGGTGGGTGTCGGTGAGATGGATGAATTTCATCGCGGCGCTCAGTTCAGCAGCTTCTGCACATCGCGCGTCATGGCGTCCAGCGCGGCGTCGGGCTTGGTGGACTTGTCGAACACGGTCTGCAGATGATCATTGATCACGTCAGTGATCTTCAGGCCGTTTTCGCCCGGGAACGCATACCAGCCGGTCAGCCACGGCAGCTGGCGAACGGCAGTGTATTGGTTCGGATTGGCGTCGTAATAGCCCTTGAGCTTGGCGGGGTCGTCAATCGGCAGGGTGTTGGCGGGGAAATAGCCGGTGCCCTTGGTCATGATGGTGGCCCCTTCGGGGCCGGTGGCGAACTTGATGTATTCCCAGGCAGCCTTCTGGTGCGCCGGGTCTTTAGCAAACATCATGGCCACGTTGCCACCGGCCGGCACGCGAGCGTTATCCCCATAGGTCGGGAAGAACCCCGTCACCATCTTGAACTTGCCGCCGATCTGCTTCTCGATGGTCGACAAGCGTGACGTGGACGATGACAGCACAGCGAGCTTGCCGGTCACAAACAGCTGGGCGGCGTCCTTGTATTTTAAGTTCTGCATGGTGCCGTGCTCGACCATGCGGCCCATCTGCTCGATCGACTCGCGGCCGGTCTGGTCATCGAAGGCCACCTTGGCTTCGCTCGCGTCGAGCATGCTGCCGCCCTTCGAGAACACCATGGCCTGCCAGAGCCAGTTGCCGGTGATTTCCCAGTCGTAGTGCAGGCCATTGGTGCCGGCGTTGGCGGCGCGCGACTTGTCGGCGGCGGCGAGGATGTCGTCCCAGGTTTTGGGCAGCGCGTCGGCCTTCACGCCGGCGCGCTCCAGCAGGTCCATGTTGTAGTAGACGATCGGGGTCGAGAGCGAGAAGCCGATACCCACCTGCTTGCCATTGACTTGGCCGAGCGACATCAGCGCAGGGCTATACCCGCTCTTATCCCAATCCTTCTCGGCCTGGATGAAGGGCGTGAGATCGACCGCGATGTTGCGGTCGACGAACACGCGTTGGCGGTTCAGGCCCTGGTACGACACGTCGGCCAGTTGGCGCGTGACGGCATGCCGCAGCGCCTGTTGCGCGGCGGCCTCGTATTCGGGCGTGGGCGCGCGGAACTTCACGGTGTAGTCGGGAAACTTCTCCGTGAAGCGCTTGGCGATTTCCTCGTGCACCGTGTTGAACATGTCGGGATAGGGGTAGTCGACGATCAGTTCTATCTTGGCGGCCTGGGCGGCATTGCCGATCAGGGCGACGCCGGCCAGCAGGCCGAACAGCAGTTTGAATTGCATGGAGGTTCCTTTAACCTTTGACACCGGTGAGGGTAACGCCCTCGATGAAGCGCTTCTGCGCCGACAGAAAGAACAAGAGCAAGGGCAGGGTGATGATCACCGTGCCTGCCATTAGGGGGCCGAAATCCGTGCCGGCTTCCTCGTTCTTGAAGAACATGGTGCCCAGCGGCGGGGTGGCCAGATCGGTGGTGTTGATTACCAGCAGCGGCCAGAAGTAGTCGTTCCAATGCCACACCACGGAGAAAATCGAGAAGGCGATGAGCGCGGGCATAGCCGCAGGCATCATCACGCGCCACACCAATTCGAACTCGCCCATGCCGTCCAGCCGCGCAGCATGGATCAGGTCGTCGGGTACGCCTATAAAGAACTGGCGCATCAGGAAGATGCCGAAGGCTGAGGCGATGAACGGCAGAATTAACGCTGCGGTGGTGTCGAGCAGGCCGGCGTGATAAAGCAGGATGTAGAGCGGGATCGCGGTGGCCTGGAATGGAATCATCAGCGATAGCAGCACCAGACCCCAGGCCAGGCGCTTTCCACGGAATTTGAGCTTGGCAAAGCAATAGGCGGCCGGCAGCGACACGATGATCTGCAGGATCAGGATCCCGCCGCACACCACGATGCCGTTCCACAGATAGCGCAGCAGTGGCACCTGGGTCAGCGCGCGGGTGTAGTTGTCGACCGCGGCCCACTGCCGCGGCAACAGGTGGAAGCCGTCGCGGAAGATCTCGTCGGCCGGTTTCAGCGATGTCGACAGCATCCAGACGAAGGGCAGCAGATAGACCGCGGCGCCGGCCAGTAGCAGTGTGTGACGCAGCACGCGCCAGGGCAGCCCGGGTTGCATGGGATTTTTCATCAGTGGAGTGTCCGTTTTTCCATGCTGGCCTGCTGCACCAGCGTGAGCACGAAGATGCAGCCGACGAACACCACCACCATGGCCGCCGCATAGCCCATGCGGAAGAAACCGAAGCCCTCGGCGTAGATGGTGTGCAGCAGCACCTCCGTGGATTTGTTGGGGCCGCCCTGGGTCAGCGCGTGTACCGTATCGAACACCTGCAGCGAACGGATACCGCACACCGTGACAACGAACAGCATGGTTGGGCCGAGCATCGGCAGAGTGAGCCGCAGCAGGCGGTCGAGCGGATGGCGCATGCCGTCGAGCAGGCTGGCGTGGCGCAGTTCGGCCGGGATGCTTTTCAGACCGGCCAGGAACATCACCAGCGCCAGGCCCGACATCTGCCAGATGCCGATGGCCGCCAGCGCCGGCAGGGCCAGGTCGTAGTCTTTGAGCCAGTTGCGCGGCTCGGCGCCGAACCAGCCCAGCACGTGGTTGAGAAAGCCCACCGAGGGGTGCATCAGGAACTGCCACACCACCGCCATCGCGATCAGTGTCGAGGCCACCGGCATGAAGAACGCGGTGCGGTAGAAGCCGCGCCAGGAATCATGCGACTCGATTAGGAGCGCCACGGCCAGGCCGATTGCGATCGAGCCAAGCGACACCACCATGAGGTAGTACACGGTGTTGGCGAAGCTCTTGCGGAACGTGGTGTCGTTCCACAGATCGGCGTAATTGCCCAGGCCGATCCAGTTCCAGCTGGCCGCGCCGAACTGCCAGTCGGTGAGCGACATGAGCGCTACCACCACCAGCGGCAGCACCAGCAGCAGCAGGGTCAACACCAGGCTTGGCCCGAGTAGCAGCGTTAGTTGCAAAGGCTTGATGCGCATCCCGGCTCCTAGGCGGCCAGCGACAGCGCGCGCTGGCCGTCAGCGAGACTGTGGCCGTCGGCATCGAACGCATGCCAGGCCGTCAGTGGCACGTACACGCGCAGCACCTCGCCGGTGTGGATGCGGTTGCTGGCGGGCAGCACCACGACGACCTTCTCCGCCCCTGCAGTCTGCAGCGTAACCATGCAGTCGGCCCCGGTGAATTCCACCAACTGCACCGTGCCGCTTACCACCAGGGCATCGCGCATGGGCGCGAGCGTGGCGGCGTGTGGACGGAATGCCATTCGGGTGCTGCGCGTGGGGAAGTGTGGCTCGATGGCCTGTTCCTGCAGCGCAGCGCGGCCGGCGCCGTCGTGGCCCACGGTCAGGAAGTTGATGCGCGGCGCGCCCACGAATGCGGCGACGTCTGCGTGTTGAGGCGCGTGGTAGATCTCCTGCGGCGTGCCCAACTGCAGAATGTGGCCACCCTTCATCACCGCCACGCGATCCGACATGGACATGGCCTCGTGCTGATCGTGCGTGACATAGACGAAGGTCACGCCGAGCTGGTCGTGCAACTGGCGGATTTCGCTGCGTAGCGACTGGCGCAGGTTCGCATCGAGATTGGAGAGTGGTTCGTCGAACAGGAATAGCGAGGGTCGGCGCACCATCGCGCGTGCCAACGCCACGCGCTGGCGCTGGCCGCCAGAGAGCTGGGCTGGCTTACGTGTCCATAGATGGTCGATGCCCAGGATACCGGCCACCTGGCGGCCCTGGTCCTGCGCGTCGCGCACACGGCGGCGCGTACCGGGGATGAGCCAGCGCGCACCGGGCAGGCGCTGGGCGAAGTTGAGTGAGCGCATATAGAGCGGGGTGCAGATGTTGTCGCCCACGCTCATGTGTGGATAGAGCGCGTACGACTGGAACACCATGGCGCAGTCGCGTTCGCTGGGCGACTGCGCCAGGATGTCGGTGTCGCCCTTGCGCAGGGTGCCGCTGTCGGGCATCTCCAGTCCGGCCAGCAGCTTGAGCAGCGTGGACTTGCCACAGCCCGAGGCGCCCAGCAGGGTCAGGAACTCGCCATCGTGGATGGTGAGCGAGAGACGGTCGAGCACTGTCGTGCTGCCATAGGACTTGCTGATCTGGTCAAGGACGAGGTCAGTCATCTTCTGTCTCCAGGACGCGGGTGGGGTGCGACGCGATCCAGTGCTTCAGGTCGCCGGCATGGTCATAGGTGAATACGGCGGGGGCAAGGTCACCGGGCCGGGCATGGTAGCCACCGCGATGGGCGGCGAAATCCACGCGGGCGGCCTGTGCGCAGCGCGCGTCGACCTGCGAGTCCCCCACGAACAGGGCCCGTCCGGAGGGATGGCCGACACGTTCGAGTGTGGCCAGCAGCGGCGCGCCATCGGGCTTGGGCGGCAGACCGTCGTCGAGACAATGGACGTGGCTGAAGTGCGCGCGCCATTCGTGGTGCGCCAGCAGGGTCAGGGTGGAGGCGCGGTCGCGGTTGGTGCACACGGCCAGCGTATGGCCGGCCGCCCGCAGGCCGGCCAGCAGTGCGCCGGTGCCGGCGTAGGGCGTGGCCGTCACCAGCGTGTGATCGAGATAGTGGCGCGACATTGCCGCGAACAGCGCGGGACGCGCCCCGTCTTCAGGGCCGGCCAGTTGCGCGGCGGCGCGTTTGAACATTGGGCCGACGCCCTGGCTCAACGCCAGACGCAGCGCGGTCGGATCGAGACTGGGGGCCGAGGCCGGGGCCACGGCGCGCACGGCCGCCAGCAGGCTGGGCCAAGTATCGAGCAGCGTGCCGTCGAGATCAAAAACGATCGCTGGATAGGGGGTGAAAGTTGTCATGTCCGCTACTTTATTGATCGAATGTGACGCAGATATGAACAAATTCGTTTATAAAAGATCAATATCGATCATTTCATTTTTTAAGGCTCCAGAAATCTCTGTGTGATAGGGTGGCGGCCCCGGCCCGATAACGATCAAATATGCTCAAAGCCGAACGTCAGCAGCGCATCCTCGCGCGTATGCAAGAAACCAACGCCGTGACCGTGCGCGATCTGGCGCAGGCCTTTTCGACCTCGCCCATCACCATCCGGCGCGATCTGCTCGAACTGGGCGACAAAGGCATGCTGGCACGGACCCATGGCGGCGCGGTGGCCTTGCACGAGGTGCTGGCCGAGGGCAATGCGCGCTATGAGATGTACAGCTATGCCGAGCGGCACAATCAGCAGTCGGCCGAGAAGGCCGCGATCGCGGAGTGCGCGGCGCAGTACATCTCCGATGGCGACAGCATCCTGATCAACGCCGGCACCACTGCGCACGCGCTGGCTCAGGCTCTGCGCGGCCACCAGGATCTACACGTCATCACCAACGGGCTTTCCGTGGCCGCGGCGGCCGGGCAGAGCCGAATGGCGTATGTGTATGTGCTGGCTGGCCGGCTCGACACTCGCAAACAGGCCACTATCGAGCGCGCCGACAACGACACGCTGTCGGGCATCCAGATCCGGGAGGCGTTTCTCGGGGTGCACGCGGTGTCCGCCGCCGGCATATTCATGCGCGACAGCGAGGACGGCGCCATGAACCGCGCCTTCATCGCGGCGGCGAGCCGTACCACCGTGATGGCCGACCACACCAAGCTCAACGCGCATGCCAGTTTCCGCGTGGCCGCCTGGCAGCAGGGGCAGCGCCTGATTACCGATCCGGCGGCCGACCTGGAGGTCGTGGCCGCGATCCGCGCCCAGGGCGTGGAAGTGGTGATCAGCGCCTAGGCGGGTAGGGGCGCGGACCCGGTCGAGCTCTCAATGGCGAGTTAAAGCGGACATTCAAAAGGGCAAGTTATACGACCGCTTCTGGCCGGTCGCCGCCCTCCGACGTGCGGCGGGCGACTTCCGAGCCAAAGCAATCATTGCGCTTAGATGCCCAGCTCTAACCCTAGCCGCGGATACCAAGCCATCCGTTCATCCCCACGTAAATGCCTACGGCGATGATCAGTAGGCTGGAGAGATAAGGTGCCCGCTGGGCCACCGCGCTGAACCATGGCGCGCGCTTATTGACCTGACGCACGCTGAGTGCCGCGACGGCTCCAACCGTCACCAGAGTGATGGCCAGCCCGATCGAGAAGCACAGCACCAGCACGGCGCCTAGCGTGAACTCCTTCAACTGAAGACACAACAAGAGAACGGTAATCGCCGCCGGGCACGGAATCAGCCCGCCGGTCAGGCCGAACAAGGCGATCTGCCAGTTGGTCACGTTCCGGTTCGTGAACCGCCGGCGGATGTCGTTGGCATGCGCCAACTGGTGCGCATCCTGGTATCCCTCGCCAGCCACATCCAGCCCTCGCAGTTCTTCATGTAGGTGGTCATGCTGGCGCTCATCCGGTTCCATGAAAGCGACGTCATAGCTGTGAACGTGCCGGCCGTGGCTCAGGGCCAGGCGCGCCATGAACTCGTGTGGTTCGGGAATTTCCTCGAGGGACTCCAGGTAGCCGTCCTTTTGAGCGAAATGGAATTCATGGCGCGTCCCGTCGACCCTTTCGGTCGTCACAGAAAAGTCCTGCGCCCGCCAGTTCCCGCCCCGCACGCTGCTCAGCCTCCAGCGTGGCGGAATGCCGTCCTCGAAGATCTCCAGCGCGACCAGGCCGTGCCCGGTATCGATTTCGTGCCGCTCCGCGCCATGGAAATGGCCCTCATGCCCATGGCCGTGGTCGTGGTGATGATGCCCATGTCCCGCGCCATGCTGCTCGCGCCAGGTGCGCCAGAACATCCATGCCGCGATCAGCACGATGATGACCCCAGACGCCAGCTGGAAATATGGCTCCAGTTCCTCCGCCGCGACCCCGCGCCACAGATACATGCCGCCCAGGCCGATCCCCCACACGATCAGGGTGTGCGAAATGGTCGCGGTGATGCCCAGCAGCACCGCTTGCCACACCGATCCTCGGATCGCGACGATGAACGCCGCCATCATCGTCTTGGAATGGCCGGGCTCTAGCCCGTGCAGCGCGCCCAGCAGAATGGCGCTTGGAATAAACAGCCAGGCGTGCGACGCACCCTGGGCGATCAGATCGGAAAACGACAACATGGATAGTGTTCTTAGAGGTACTTGGTGATTTCTTTGAACTCGTCGATGGCGCGTTGCCTGTCCTCGTCCAGTTCGCCTACCGCATCCTGCAGGCAGTGATCGATATGGTCTTGAATGAGGATCTTCTTGGCCTGGGAGATGGCACGCTCGACGGCATGCAACTGCTGGGCCAGCTCAAGGCAGGGACGGTGTTCTTCCATCATCGATAGAATGCTGCGCAAATGCCCTTCCGCCCGCTTGAGACGTTTGGCCACGGCGTCGTGATGATGGTGAGGGTCGGGTTGGTTCATGTGACGATCATATCCCCCCCGGGGGGATACGAGGCAAGAAGCCACGCTGTCATTCGGGGCAACCAAAAATTCTGTTGTAGCGATCTCTACATGATTGCAGAGATCGCAACGTCTTCTTATTCTGCTCCTCATGGACACCCCGCACGCATCCTCCTGGCTTCTGCTGATCGTCAGCCTGCCCACCGGCGGCGCCACGACGCGCATGCGCATCTGGCGCAGGCTCAAGGCCCTAGGCTGCGCCGCCTTGCGCGACGGCGCCTATCTGCTGCCTGCGCACGCCGAGCAGGCATCCCAGCTGGCCGATCTGGCCGCCGAAACAAACGAGGAAGGCGGCCAGGCCTGGCTGCTGCGGGTCCGGCCCCAGGACAACGAGGAGTCCGCCTCGTTCCAGGCCCTGTTCGACCGCTCGGCCGAGTACGACGCCTGGTTGGCGGAACTGGCCCAGGCGCGCCAGACGCTGGCCGCTTTGAACGCGGCGGAACTCAACCGCCTGTTGCGCCGATACGAACGGAGCTACCAGGCGCTGCGCCGGACCGACTTCTTCCCGGCTGAAACCTCGCTGCGCGCACAGGCGCAGCAGCGCGATTTCGCCAATGCCATCGAATCCCTCCTGTCGCCCGGCGAACCCCATGCGGCCCAGGGAGGCATCGCGCGCCGAGATCCCATGCATTACCGGGGACGCCTCTGGGCGACCCGGCGCCATATCTGGGTAGACCGGGTCGCCTGCGCATGGCTGATCCAGCGCTTCATTGACCCGTCCGCGCGCTTTCTATGGCTGGAGACCCCGGCGGAGTGCCCCGCCGATGCTCTGGGCTTCGATTTCGACGGCGCCACCTTCACGCACGTGGCCGACAGGGTGTCGTTCGAGGTCCTGCTCGCCAGCTTCGGCCTGGACGAAAACCGTGGCCTCGTGCGCCTCGGCGCAATGGTGCATGTGCTGGACGTAGGCGGCGCCGCGGCGCCGGAGGCTGCCGGGTTCGAGGCCATGCTGGCCGGCGCGCGCAAACGCCTGCCCGATGACGACGCATTGCTGGCCGAAGTCGGCGCTGTGCTGGACTCCCTGTACGCCCACTTCTCCAGTGGGCGTAAGGCCTAATCTCTTTTCCGTTCAAGTGAGCAACCATGAGCTCCACTCAAGAATCCGCCAGCGATAGCGCGGAGCCACTCGTCTCGCGACCCGCCTATACCCTTTGGCAACTCGTCTGGTATTTCACCCGGCTGGGGATGCTGGGCTTCGGTGGCCCGGTTGCCCTGGCCGGCTATATGCATCGCGATCTGGTGGACAGGCGAAGCTGGATTACCGACGGCGACTATAAGGAAGGCTTGGCGCTCGCCCAACTCGCGCCTGGCCCTCTGGCCGCGCAGCTCGCGATCTACCTCGGTTACGTGCATTACCGTATCCTCGGCGCCACGCTCGTGGGAATCGCTTTCGTGCTGCCGTCGTTCTTCATGGTCGTGGCTCTGGGATGGGCATACGTGCGTTTCGGCGGCCTGACCTGGATGCAAGCGGTGTTCTACGGCGTGAGTGCCGCCGTGATCGGCATCATTGCTATCAGCGGCTACAAGCTCACTACCAAGAGCGTGGGCAAGGACAAACTGTTGTGGGCCATCTATCTGGCGCTGGCCATCGTCACTGTCATCACCGAATCTGAAATCGCCTGGCTGTTTCTCGCGGCCGGCTTGCTTGTCTGGTTTTGGCGCGCGCCACCCAAGTGGCTAAAGTCCGGACATCTGTCGGTCGCCGCAGCGGTTTCGGTGCCAGCCGGGGCTACGCTGAGCACGCTGGACTGGCCACTGCTCTGGCAGATCGGCGTGTTCTTCGCCAAGGCAGGGGCTTTCGTCTTCGGCTCAGGGCTGGCCATCGTGCCATTCTTATATGGCGGCGTGGTCACCGACTTCCAGTGGCTCAGCGACAAGCAGTTCGTCGATGCTGTAGCGGTAGCCATGATCACGCCCGGCCCCGTGGTCATCACCGTGGGCTTCATCGGATATTTGGTCGCCGGGTTCCCTGGGGCCTGTGTGGCGGCCTTGGCCACTTTTTTGCCTTGTTATCTGTTCACCATCATTCCAGCGCCGTACTTCAAGAAGTACGGAAAGCTGCCCGGTATTCTCGCGTTCGTTGATGGCGTGACGGCCGCGGCGATCGGCGCCATCGCGGGCGCGGTCATCGTTATCGCCCGACGCACGCTCGTCGATGTGCCGACATTGATGTTGGCAATAGCGGCAGTGCTGTTGCTGTTGCGATTCAAGAAACTGTCCGAGCCGATGATCGTTGCTGGCGCGGCGTTGATTGGCTTGGCGGTTTATCCACTGGTGCACTAAGTCCTTTTTTCAGGAGCCCATCATGCAATGGATCACTCGTGAACGGCCTAAGATCGACCGCATCGCCTGCCCGTGGCTAATCGCCCGTTTTATCGACGAAACGCCAGAATTTCTCTACGTGCCGGCAGGCGACGTTCTACGCATTGCCAGGGAAGCCGCCGCGATTCCCTACGACATCCCAGGCGTGGAACTATCGCATGTCGGAGAACGATGCAGCTTCGACGCTTTTCTCGATAAGTACCAGTTGGCAGATAACCCGGCGTTGCAGCAACTGGCCGGAATTGTGCGCGGCGCCGACACTTCGCGCCTAGACCTGACCCCCCAGTCAGGCGGACTGTACGCGCTGTCGCTGGGCTTGTCGCACCTTTACACCGACGACCACGTCATGCTCGGCCATGGCATGGTCATGTACGACGCCCTGTACGCATGGTGTCAGTGGTGCCAAGGAGAAACGCATCAATGGCCGCCGGCGATGCCGACGGCATAAGGCGCGATCCCAGGCTGAGCATCAACACCTTTGGGAGGCGCTCATGCAAAGCATATCTGTTCCCGAACTTGCGCTCTGGCGCAATGCCGAATTTCCCCATACGTTGATAGATGTGCGTCGCAAGCTCAGGCGCAAGGAGGATGGCGTGGCGATTGCCAATGGACAATGGCTCGATCCCGCTTTGTGGCTGGAATGGAAAGACTCCGTATCAGCCACGCAGCCCGTCATCATCTATTGCGCCCACGGTCATGAGCTAAGCCAGGGGCTGGCTGCCACCCTCCGTGCAATGGGCATCGACGCTAGGTACTTGCTCGGAGGCATAGAGGCCTGGCGTTCTGCTGGTCAGAGTGTGGAATTAGTTAAATCTCACGAGCAACCCGCTAGCAAAACATGATCATCTTCTCACTCGGCATTGTCTAGGAGACTCCGGGGAACGTAATGACAGCTATTGGCCGCCATCGGCCGGTCGACAAGGACGGCTAGCCGCCAGAAGCGGTCGCCTACCTGATATATATTCGAGACTTCTAACCAAGTTTGCAAGGTAAGACGTGGAAATCGATATTACCTCTGTTGACGTCCGGCTATTTACACCCGACGACGATATTTCGACTCTCACTTCGTTACTGCACCGAGCATATGCCCAACTCGGTGAAATGGGATGGCAGTTCAAAGCTGTAGATCAGTCCGACGATGTCACGCGGCAGCGCTTGGATGCTGGGGAGTGTTATGTGGCGGTTGCGGGCGGCAACTTGGTGGGGACCGTACTCTACGTTCCTCCGCCACGGACCAGAGGGACACCATGGCTCGATCGGCCCGATGTCGCTAGTCTTCATCAGCTGGGGGTGGACCCCGCTCTACAAGGGTCGGGGCTCGGGACCAGACTGATGAAATACGCCGAAGCTCGGGCGGCAAACTGTGGTGCCAGTGAAATCGCTTTAGATACCGCCGAACCCGCAACGCATTTGCAAGATTGGTACATCTCACGCGGCTACCGGCCGATTGAATTTGCGCAATGGGCACACACTAATTATCGCAGCATCATTATGAGCAAGCCATTGGGCGAATCCGCCTAGACTTTTAGTGCGCGCAATGGACGCGCTGAACGCACGCCGGATGGGGAGAGAACCTTCCCCACTTGGCGACGGTGGGGCGGGAGTGATCGTGCGCCTTTTGCGGCTTCAGGTCGAAAATTGCCTGTCTTCGACGACCACTCCGGGCCAAGAGTGGCCGGCTGCGGGTTTACGCAATAACACTTTTGAGTGTTTATCGCACTTCGTGAGCGGTCGTTCGGGCGATCAGACGGCGAGAAACCTGCGGCCGATTATATTTCTCGCTTTCACTACGCAACGTGATCGCTTGTCCGCAAGAATATAGGCGGCGCTCTTAGCTGGATGCTAGTCGCACCAGGAAACGTGACACTTCGGGCAGCCGGTCATGCCGGTGGCGTCTGTAATTTCCAGAGTGACGTCCTCCTCGCAGCGATAGCAATAGCCTTCCGGCGGTAAAAAGGTGAGGCCTTTGGCTTGGCGGAGCAGTATTTGTGCTCGCTCGGCAGTGCACGCCCGCGCTGCTTCGTCCGGTCGGGTTATCTCGAACAAGTGCATGACCTGGTGCCGCAATTGCAGAAGTGCTTGCAACTGGATCTGCTCCTGCTCAGGTTCACCCAGAGCCAACGATCCGCTGCTCGGATGCCGTTCTAGCTCGACCTGCAAGCGGCCGTACTCTGCATGAGTAATGTCATCGACGCGCAGCAGCACCGCGCCGCATTCCACTGGGTACGGATCCTCGGCCCAGTTCGTGTAGGAGGACTCGCGGACGTGCAGCAGCTGGTCGAAGGTTTCTAAGGCGTCCCTCTCGACTAAATGGATCACGCCCTGGGCCCCCGCCAGCCCGGTACTTTTAATGTGGACAAAGCTTCCCTTGACGGTTAGCGTGAAGAACGGTGTTTGAATAGATTGCATTGTTAATCCTATTTGGTGTGGTGTTCCATCGTGGCAGGCGCTTTGTATGGACGCCAAGGGCGGGTAGCTTCCAATCCGATGTCCAAGGCCGCAGTCTTTTCCTCGAGCCGATCTACGACGCCGGCCAACTCGCTGGCGTCGTTCGTGTAGATCTCCGTATGGTGACGTGCGCGTGAAATAGCCACGTAATAGACGTCACGCTGCGTGGTCCGGCTAAAGCTCTCCGCGTTGATGAGTGCGCGGTCGCATGTGAGGCCCTGGGCGCTATGGCTGGTCGTGGCATATGCGCGATCCAGGTGTAGGGGGCCGGTGGCAGCATCCAGCGTGAGCCTCCGGCCGTTGCCGCCAATGGTGACGGTGGTGGGGGTTACCGCCAGCACCTCGAATCGGCCACCGTTGACAAGGTCAAGCTTGGCGTTGTTCCGTGTCACTCGCACCCAGTCGCCTGCAGACAATTCCGCCTGGACTGGCTCGTATACGGAAAGCTTGGCGGCGCGTGCAGGATTGAACTGCGTGCGCTCTCCTGTGATGACATGTTCGACAACCAGATCATTTGGCTTTCCTGGCGCTACGCCGATGACGCGGTACATCTCGGTCTGGCGTAGGTTGCCCGTCTTGTAGTCGCGTTCCGGTTGGAGGATGTCGCCGGCGACGTAGTACTTCGCCACCCGTCGCTCCGCCTGGGTCGTGTCGCGACGGGTGAGCAGATTGAAGTCGAATCCACGGCCAGACAGGCCCAGCGCCTGGTGCGTTGCCTCGTTCAGTGCATTGCGCGAATCGTTCGTGCCTGTGACGATCAGCGTTTCACGCCTTTCATCCCCGTCGAGCGTGGCGTACTTGGAGGCGATGGCGTCATAGCGGGTGCCGTCGTCATCGATGGAATGGACCGCTTTGAGCTTTCCGTCCAACACGGCGAGGGATGCGGACGCCTTGCCAGCCGCGGCGAGTTCCACCGCCGCCTTCAGTTCTGGCGATTTCTGGCGGATGATGTCCCCCATGAGCGAAGTCTCCATGCCGGCCGCCTGCAGCTGGTGAAACGGTCGGCCCGCTTCAATCGCTTTGGTCTGGCCGGTGTCGCCGAGCATGACCACACGAGCACCGTCGGCCTCGGCCATCTTCATGAGGCGCTCCATGATTCGGGCGGGAACCACGCCGGCTTCGTCGATGACGAGGACCGTCTTCGCGTCCAACTTGAAGCGGTCCTTCTGGCGCGCTTCAAGCACGGAGGCCACTGTACGTGCCTCCATGTTCAGCTCTCGCAGCGCCTCGATCTGCTTGCCGTAAGACGCCACCGCCTGGACGCGATAGCCGGCCGCTTCTGCCGCCTCCTTGACCTGCGCCAGCATGTGCGACTTGCCGGTGCCGGCCAATCCCTGCACGCCGACAAAGCGATGCGGCGTGCTTAGTATCAGGCCGGCCGCCGCGAGCTGCCCAGGCTTGAGCTTTTTGTCAGCCAACGCAGCCTGCGCCGCGTCCACCTGCAGGATCGGGGCGACGGCGTCACGGCCTTCGCGCTCAATCTGCAAAATGCGCTTTTCACGCTCACGCGCGGATTGCGTGGTGTAGCGGGCGCCCGTGGGGACATATTCGCCTCGGGCAATAGACTTGCGGACCTGTTCTTCCGCCTGCCTCTTGGTAGTGCCGCCTTGAACCAACGCGTCAACCATCTCGGAACGATACATTGCGGGCGCATCACGGTCCTTGGCGTGGCGATACTGCAGCGTGCCAAGGATTAGGTGACCCCTATCTAACGATCGTTTGACGGCACCTTTGAGGTCTGCCAGGTTGACGCCCGTGCCGTGGGATCGGCGCAGCGCTGTCTTCAGCAATGCCTTGCCATCCATGACTGACTCGCGCTCCGTGTGGTGTTTGATTGCCCACTTCAAGCATTCGTCGGCCGTCAAGGATTGAGCCTGCGGCGTGCGCTCGGCCGCCTTGCCGGTCGGTGTGTTCGACGGCTCGAATGACACGCCGAGATCCCTGGCCTGCCGCTCCCAGTCGCGCTGCAACTCCTCGCGAGTGAGCTCCGGCGCTTTGTTGTTGCGCGTCTTGAGCGCGATCGTCTGTTTGAGTTTGGGACTTGCGGTAAGACGAGTTGCACCCACCGAAGCCAGTTCGGCATTGATGTCTTGAGAACGCTTCGAATAGGCTTCGATCTGTTCTCGAGAGACGTGCGCAAGTTCAAAGCTCTTGCCCTCATATCGAATGGCGTGCCCGGCGCGTTCCAGCTCGGCGACGAGCTCTGCCGAATAGACTGACTGCACCAGCGAAACGAGCCGGTAGATCTCATCGTTCGAGATCGCGGTCCAGGACCCGTCCGCGCGCTGGGTAATATTCAGAACTAGCGCGTGAGTGTGAAGTTGGGGGTCCGAGTACGCACCGTCCGTCGGGCGGGCAGTCTCGTGGCGAAACTTGGCGATCGCGGCGTTCCCACTGCGCTCCATGGTGGTGACGCCCTTTTCCGTTTGGCGTGCCCGCACCAGCTCCTGCTCAATGAATGCCAGCGCCTTGGTGACCGCCGCGTCATGTGCGGCTACAACAGAAGGGTCCTTGCCGACCAGCGCTTGGATACTGACGCTCTTTGGAGGGGAGAACGTCATGTCAAGCGCGGCCCTGGCTTTGGCATCAAGCCGAACCGATTGAGACAGTGCAACTTCAGATCCGAAGTCACCGCGGAGCGCCCGCAGGAACTCGTCCTGTTGGATGCTGCCAGTGAGGCCAAGGGCCTCTGCAGCTTTTCCCTGCCACTGCGCCGCAGTACCGTCGCGGCTGTAGTAGTCATCCTTCTGGTCTGCGTAGTAGTGCGACGCCTTGTTGGCGGCGCTCCGGTGGATGGTCTTGAGCGAAATCATCGGATGTTCCATGCGAGCGGCCGCCGGCGCTGCCGGCGACCTGGTGTGATGCGCTTACGCCGCGAGAGTCGGATCCTCGGGTAGGTCGACTTGCGACCAGGGTTGAGGGCCGCTGGCAGACGAATTGGTCATACTTTGAGCGCCGCTGCGCCTCGCTTCGACAAAGGGCGCATTGCGAATAGCGAAGGTTGCCGGCTGGAGCTCGAACTTCGAGATCGGCCGGTTGCCCGCGAAGGCAACCCAGCCGGTGAGTTCAGGCAGCGTTTGTACCTGCGCGGCGGTAACGACGCGTTCTGTCGAGCGGACCATGCGTTCGCTCGTGTTCGGCGTCTTTCCAGGGTTTCGGCTATCGGTGTATTCCGGCCGCGCGACCTCATGCTCACCGAGCGACTTGGACATGACTTCTGCTGTTTCAAAGTCCGTCTTGGAGCCGCCGAGCACGACCAGCGAGCGGAAACTTGCGCGTAGCGTCTGGGACATCTTCTCTCCGAAAATGTCGTCCATTTGGGATACCGATTGAAGGCCAGCAAGCGCGCGGCCACCGTTCTTGCGCCCCTTCGTCAAGAAGTCCTCCAAGCTGGCCATCTTCTCCATCGACCCCAGTTCATCGATGACCAGCCACCACCGGCGCGCCTGATCTTCTGGCAGCGAAAGCAGTGCCGAGCAGAAAACGTCAACGAATGCGGAGATGAGAGGCTTCATCGCCTCCTTCATGTCCTCGCGCCACGTGATGTAGAGACTGCCGGTGCCGTGCTCCATCCAGTCACGAATGCTGAACTGTCCAGCAGGCATCGTGACGTGTTCTGCCAGATACTTGGAAAGCACGAAGCGTGCGCTCGTCAGGGCTTTGTTGGCCTCAGATGAGCCGGCAAACAGGGACTCGGCAAGCGTGCCGGAAAGGAAGGCCCGAAGGTCTTTGTCGGAGGCGATCGTGGTCCAACGAAAGAGCTCTTCGATGGACGGGTTTCCTAGTTCGTTCAGCTTGCGGGCAGCCTCACGAAGCAGGAGTCGAGCATAGCCGTTCCACTCTTCCGCGTTAGCGTCTTTGCCCAGCGGAACAATAGACAGCGCTAATCGCTTCCAGTCGTACTCCGCACGCACCTCATTGAAGAATGACCAACCCTCGGTCCGCTGATCATAGGGATTGAGCAGGACGTCGCTCTCCCGCCCGAATTTGCTGTAGAGATCGCCGTTCGGATCGACCACGACAATTCGGTCGCCACGCCGCAGGGCGGAATAGACCAGGTTGCGCAATAGCACCGACTTGCCGCTGCCCGTTGCTCCGTTCAGCAGGATGTGAAGATTCTCGATGCCCGTGGGCATCGGGACGCCGGCCACATCGATCTGCTGGCGGCCGTTTTCGGCGCAAAGCTTCTTCAGCTTCTTGACAGGGACCGCCTCGGTACCGCGAATGTGCTTCTTGTACCCGGCGCCGTCGAAGCCGTCTTTGGTTGAGTACTTCTTGAGCGTGAGCGAAAGTGCGAGTGCCAGGATGAGGGCGATGATGGGCGCGGCGATTAGGGAGGGGTAGTCTGGCGTGGAGACTACCCAGTGTGATAGCACCGTCCAGGTGATGTGGGAGAAGGGGAGGCCGGATAGCACCTTGGCTGTAAAAAGCCAAGCGCAAAGAGGAAGAACTAGAAGGGCGAACTTGATAATTCGCCGGCGTATGTCGGGTGCCATGAAAGTCCTTTCGGAATAGGAATAAGGCGCCTAGGGCGCCATTGAAATAGCGCCCGCAGGGGCTACCGATAAAGCGCGAGCGCCACAAGGGCGCCGCCGATGCCGCTGCCGATGAGCGCGCAGACCGCGCACAGGAGACCAGCTCGCCACGCGGCCGTCGGCAGAGCCCGGGTTGCGACGCGAGTCGCGATTCGGGCTTCGGACGTCGACTTAGCGAGGGTGCGGCTTGCCTCAAGAAGCGAGCGGGCGGCCTGGCCGCCCGCATTGACCGCAGCCTCCATGCCTGCTTGGCGCACAGTGGAGGGCAGCGCTTGCATTGCCTGGGCGATCCCCTCCTGCCGTGCTGTCAGCTGCTCCATCTGCCCTACCAGTTGAGCGCTTTCCTGCAGCATGTCGCGATACAGAAGCTCCATCCTGCTTCGGGGGATGGGGGACGAGGCGGCTGCGCTTTCGGGCTGAATGGCGGTCACAGAGTCCCCTACAGGAAGAGTGCGCCAAACGCCTTGTCCAGCTGCCGATCGACCGGACGCGCAAGCGACTGCAGGGCATGCATGTCGCTGAGGTGACTGACGAGCTTCGCATCGTCACGATCAGCCTGACGCAGCTCCTGGCGGTAGTCGCGCGGGTCGGCGAGAATTTCCTTGATCGTGGTGCGCTTGTTGGCCAGCAGATCGAACACCTCGTTTTCAAAAATCGCCGCTTCCGGATTGGCCTGGAAGTCGCCGGACTTGCGGGCGTAGCCGAAGATAGCTGCGAACTCCTCACGGACATCGGAATCGACCCGATTGAAGAGCACTCGCACGCGGTCGGCCGGCACGCCCATCTCCGAGAGGGCCTGGATCGTTTTGATCGTCTCGCGTTGCGCTTTACCCGAACTGACCACGGGCAGGACGTAGTAATCGATCTCGAGATGCGCCTGGTCGTACTTCACCAGCTCGGCCAGAAAGTCCTCGATGTTGGAGGCGCCGACGTCGACGATGGCGGCTTCTGCCATCAGCAACTTGCGAAAGAGGCGGCCAAATTGCCCGCCGCGCATCTGTTCGACATCCAGCCCAAGATCGGCTGCGCTTTCGTTCGTCGACTCAACGGCGATGATTTCGGCGTCCGGGATGCGGGGCGCCAGCAGGTGGCTCGTCGTGACGGTTTTGCCGACCGAGCCGGAATAATTGACGGTTGCGATTTTCATGGGTGATGCCTATTTTCTTCGGCCGATTTCGGCCAGTTCGTTGAGGTCAATGTGATCTGAGGCTAGGCGAAGCCGAACCAAGTCGGCCTTGCTTTGAATGCCGCCAGGAGCGGGGGTATCGGGGATGCGCGATGGACAAGG
Source organism: Achromobacter sp. JD417 (assembly GCF_041879325.1). NCBI lineage: Bacteria > Pseudomonadati > Pseudomonadota > Betaproteobacteria > Burkholderiales > Alcaligenaceae > Achromobacter > Achromobacter sp. JD417. The sequence goes on from NZ_CP087159.1 coordinate 910,166, forward strand.
CAGACTTGCCTCGGAGCTGGGCGCGGAATGGCGGTCGGGCACGTTGTCGTCGATCTCCAAAGCGACGGACCGCTTGCGCCATCGGTAGAGCGCCTTTCGAAGCGACAGAAGTGTCACGGGCAAATCAGCGTTGATCAGGGATTCAACGATCTTGGCGTGGGGGACTCCCTGTCTGACGAGTCGGTCTATCAACGGAAGTAGCGCGCGAAACCGCGCGCGCTGGTCGGTGGCATTCAACGCGTTTAGCTGCTGAACGATCTCGCCTTTGTTGGCCGCCGGGGCGTGATTCTGTTGCATGGAGAGGCGTTTCCCAGGTTCGGTGAGTTGCGCGGACGCCGGGTTACCGCTCGAGGGCGGCCGAAATTTTCTCCGCACCTGCCTTCTGCCACGCGGTGGCTTCGAGCGCGAGGGATTCCACCTCGCGCACCAGGCCAACTTTGCCGCACGGGTAGCTGATGTCCACCTCTCTGCCTACGAATCGAAGCGGATCGGGTACGCTCATCCTGCCTGCGTCGTGCGAGATGGCAGTGCCGTTCGACACGAGCTGATAAACCTTGCTGCCCTGCACATCAAGAATGGCACCCCGATACGTCGCGCCGACTTCAGCCGGTTTCACTTCGGCCGGTGTCGAACCACGCCACAGAGTTTCGCCAATCACGAGCGTCAAATCCTCGCTGGCGCCGTGTCGCTGCAGCTCATCAATGGCCTCCGCTATAGGCATGATGTCGTAGGTGGTTTGTTCGAAGTCGCTCACGTGGTGCCATAGTTGTGTCTTGAGAAGCGCTTGGCCTTGCGTGTCGACCGCCAGTAAGGTGACCTTCTCGACCGCGTTCTCGTCTAGCGGCGACGGGTTTAAGAAGTCTTTCCGAACCACCGGCGTGGGCACGGTTTCTCGCATGACCGGGTGGTCTTCGAGATTTCGGAAGTCATCGAAAACGCCTGCGTCGATATCGCTTACCGACTTTCCGTCCCATAGCCGTAGCTTCGCTTCGGCTTCGCGCTCGAGCGCAGAGAGATGTTGCTCATAGGAATCGGCGGGGTCTACGTCCATCTGATCGGCTGCGTGGCTGACTTCGCCAGGTTGAGGCGTTGAGGGCACGTGAACGAATCGCTCGCCGGTGCTGACGATGGAGATGTCGACCGGCTTGCGTTCGCCGTCGGCGGAAAGAGCTCGCGGGCCGTTCGAAACGGGCGCGCGATCGGGTTGGGCGGAGCGAAACAACGCTTGGAATTTGGCTTTCAGGTCGGAGATTTTCATGAGATTTCCTCGTGAGGTGAAGGTGCGTAGCGCTCCAGGCTGAGCACCGGCGTGCGGTTGAGTTGACGTGAGCGGTGGCGCCCCTCGTGCTGCAGAACCGGGGTTGAAGGAGGGGGAGCCGCGCCCGTGGGCGGGCGCGGGGGAACCGTTGCGGTTCCCCGGGGGGTCGGAAGCGCGGACGCCGCTAGGCGGCCGGCCAGGGGGGCAGCAGCCCCCGCGCTTTTGGGGCCTTCCGATCCCCACCCGGCGGGATGCCCGCCGGGAAGGGGACGGACCTTTTTCTGGGGTATGCAGGCAGCGCAGCCATGGAGGTCAGCAGCGGTGGCGCGGCATTGGAGGCGTTCGGCAGACAGGTCGTGGCGCTAAGGGCGGGGCGAGGCCAGCGGCCCGCAACGCCCTGGGGGGCTGCCTTTCCCCCGCCTGGCGGCGCATCGCGCCGGCGGAGAGGGGGACTGAAGCTATGGGTTCAGGCCGGCGCCGCAGGCGTCGGGGCGGAGGGAGCGCAGCGATCGGAGGGTAGGCGGATCGGCGTTCGCGATGAGCCAGCGCCTCGCGCGCGACTCTCTCTAAAACCTATAAAACCTATATATACCTATTGGGTACCGTTTTCGGTACTGGCAAAAAGCCGTTTTCGGTACTGGCGAAAGCAGAAACTGGGACGGGCAAAAAGTACTTTTCGGGCTAGGCCCAAAATTGGGACTGGTCCCGATACTGGGCCAGGCTGTGGACAATTTCTAATGGGACGGCACGAGCCCAGCGGCCTGGAACACGCGCGCCTTGAAATGGGGAGGTGGCTCGTTCGGGGCCTGTTCCACGCCCAGCTTCTTGCCCGTGGCCACGATGCCGGTCCAACTGTTCTGCCACGCCGCGCCGGCGGCTTCGCCGGGCTCGCGCTCTCGGAAAACCCAAAGCCGCCACGACTCGAACCAATCGGGCGACGTGCCCAGCTCGCCGGGCCTGGATCTCATGTAGGCGCTGAATGTGGCGGCCATGGCGTCGATCTTCTCGTGCGTCCAGAGCGGCCGCTGTTCCTGCGTCCAGCTTCGCCATCGCTCCGGCAGTGTCCAGGTCACCGGGAGCCTGGTGGCACCGGCGCCGGCACCGCGCGCTTCGGGCTGGCGCCTTCGGCCTTTTTTCCGGGAGGCCTTCGCCGCCTTGCCGGTGGCTGCATACGTCGCGGGAGCGGAATTCCGAGAACTGTCGTGGGTGGGGCTGGAGTCGCCTGCTGAGGTCATGACGCCCTCTCTGGGCAACCCCTCGGACATGCCGTCAATACCGGCTCCATCCCGATCGCCCGGCTGCCGTTGGTCCAACGGTGGCGGGTTGTCGACTGGCGGCGCGGCCGCGGGGGCATCGTCTCCCTCGTCCTGCAGGCCCAAGTCTTGCTGCGCCGCCTGAGCCTCGCCGCCGGCGACAGCACCGGTGGCCGCTAGATCGATCAGCGGGACCGCATTCGGGCACAAGCGATAGATGATGCTGCTGCGATTGTCGCCCGCACGCCGCCCGGTGTCCTGTATCGCGCCCAGTTCGCGAAGCCGACCAAGCGCCTCGATGACCGTCTTGCGATTCAGATGCGTGACCTTGGCCAGGTAGTCGATTGATGCGAAAACGGTCCAATGCTCGGCATCGTACCGGACGAGCTGCGCCAAGTTGAGCAACACGAGCTTGGATGAGGATTTCTGGACGTCGGCCATTCTGGCCCATTTGGATGCTTCGACGCTCATGTTCGTCCCTTGCGTTGCTTCGAGGTTTTGCCGGGTAATGGATGGTGCGGGTACAGCTTGCCGATCACGAGTCAGCCTCCAGAGATTCAGCAATGGAACGACGTGCACGCAGGGGCAGGCCGTGTGCTTCGTAGAACTCGCGGCGGGCCATCAGCCACGCTTTGTAGGGCCAGGCACGGCGCTCGCCCCAGGGGTACGCGTCCTTGATGGCCTGGTGGGTTTGTTCGGCGCTGAGGCCTTCGGCGCGGCAGCGGTCGAAGACGCTTTGCATGATCTTGTAGGCCATGCGGGTGCGTGCTTCCTGCGCGCCGCGTTTGCGGTTCGCTCGGGTCATGGAAGTCTCCGGGTGAAATTGGCGTCGGGGCGGTGTGAATGGTCCGCCGACGGCAGCGCAAGCCCGGACTTGGCCGGGCGCGCTGGGATTACGAAACAGAGAGGACAGAGTGCGCGCTGGCCGCCTTCGCTGGCGCGCTCGCTCGGATGGCGCCTCGAGCTCGGCCGGGACTTCAGGCTTGCTGGGCGGGGTGGCCTTGAAAGACGTCTCGAGCCCAATGCGCGAGGAGCATAAAGTCGGCGTCCACCTTTTGGCGTTGGAATCGGGAGTCCGGGCAGTGAAGATGGAAGACGAGCTCGCCGTTGGCATCGAACATTGCGTCGATGGCCCAATAGTGCTGCAGCTCGCACGCCTGCCCATAATCAAGCAGGATCCTACCCGCGAGGCGCGCGGACCGAGCGACATCCGTACGGAACATAACGAAGGGCGTCCGACGCGTCGGCAGGCGCCACAGCCGATGTCCTTCGCAGCTGCTTACTGATGAGACGACGCCGTCGACGTTGAACGCCGCAACCAGTGCACGGACGCGCGGATCGATGACATCGAGCGCTAGCGCTTCGGTGTGTGGCCGCAACGATCCTTTGAAGAGGCGTGCTTGCATCCTCCGGCGAAAGGCGCTGCGCATATGCTCAAGTACGGCTTGCATGGTTTGTATAGGCCGGAAGCCGATGAACTTGCACGTCACCGTCGGCGGCCGTGTTGAAGTGCAGGCGTAGCAAGGCGTCGGTGGCCTGCTTGTAGCGAGAGCGCACACGCGGCGGCATGGAAAGGTATGCCAAGAAAATGGAAATCGCGCCGGTGATGCCGACAATATTCGTCAGCGTTGCGCTGCCCCATGCGCGTGCGTGCCACTCCGCCGATAGCTCCTGCAGCATAGGTACCGCTTCATTGGGAAAGGCCATTGCAAGAAGTGCCAGTAGCCAGAAGAGAACTAGGGCCAGATGAGCAACATCTTCGCAGCGAGGGCGGCCGACCACTTCGAAGAGGACATAAGTTGCTCGACGGCGACACCGCTATTACGGAGAACGCTGCGCTGAATAGCGGCGTAATGCCTGTCGGCCATTGTCCCGACCGATATCCCGTTCACAGTGACCTTCCAGACGATGGGCCGCGGCTGGGTGACGCGTGCCTTCAGACGGCGGTCGTAACTCACCGCCGTGACGTACATCATGGCGGCGACTACCCCGGCAGATATCCCGAAAACAGGCATCTGCATGCCGCTCGCCATACCAATGACGAAAACAAGCAGCAGACAAAACGCAATAACGGTGAACCGGAACGGAAGTGAAAGATCGAGTTCTTTAATCATGGATTTTACTCGGCTGCGAGCGAAGCGCTCGCCAGGTGAAGAAGAGGGTTGAACCAGGAAGCGACGGTGCAAAGCACCTGTGGCTGCGTCCAGGGCGCCACGTGACCTGCAAACGGGCTACTCGCGCCAGCGAGAGCTACTTACACGCATGAGCCGAACGCAAGTTTTAAACTCACAGCCGCTCTTGCCGCTCGATTGCGTAGATCGCGTCCATCAAGCCATCCACAAGCTGGTGCATGTCGGCAGTGGTAAGTGAGGCGGACGCAGTCGGCGCGCCAGGCATGCCACAGCCATCCATGGCTAGAAGTGCGGTTTGGCCTTTGCCGCACTCGTGCTGGAGCCGTAGAACACCCGGCTGCCCCACCGGCGCTCTGAACGGGATTTCGACGTCTATGCGTTTGTTCATAGCACCCGCCCAGGGTTGAAATACACCTGCGTCAGCTTGTAGTCGGCGAAGTACAGCGAGATATCCAGCGTGGAAAACAGGTAGCGCCGAATGGTGTCGAGATCCATCTGATTGCCGGCCGTGGACTGCTTGACGAGGAGCGCGACGCGTTCAAACGAATCGGGCGCACTGTTGGCGTGCGTGGTCGTGACAGATCCAGGGTGGCCAGTATTCAGAGCGTTCAGGTAGTCCCACGCTTCCGGGCCGCGCAGCTCGGACAGGAATATCCGATCGGGCGAGCTGCGCATGGCGGCCTCGATGCACTCTGTCGCCGACATTCGGCCCGCACCTTTGCCGTAGATCATGTGCACGCGATTGGGATGGTTAGGCAGGAAGAGCTCGTGCACGTCTTCGATGGTCAAGAGGCGTTCGAGGGAGGGCACGCAGTCGATGAGGCTGCGCGCGAACGTCGTCTTTCCTGAGCCGGTCTTGCCCGCGACAATGATGTTGCGGCATTGAAGGACTGCGCGTCGCAGAAACTGCAACATATCCCTCGCTGTCAGAAGGTCGAGCAATTCCTTGTCGTTGTCGGTCAGGTTGTCGAGGTGTCCCGTCAGACCACTCACATTGACCCAGTTGGCGAAGGCCCCTTCTGCGGCCAGCTCGTCCAGCGTCTTCACGACACTGCTGTGCTTGCGAATGTTGATCGAGAGTGCGCCGTCGATCACCGCAGGCGGCTGGGCAACCTGAGCGCGCTCCCCGTCCGGCAGCAGCAGCGACATGATTGGCGTGAAGTTGACGTTGTTGTAGCTGGCCATGGCGCTCACCAACGCTTCCAGAAAGCTGAAGGTCAGCTTCGGATCGTGGCGCTCATGCCATCGCCCTTGAGAGCGCGTAAAGATAACGCCAGGCCGGGTGATGGTGATCTCGCGGACAGCGTCGTCGGCCATGTAGCCAGAGATGGGACGCATCATCTGGCGCAACGCTGTGTCGCGCCCGCCCGAGTCGACGGGCGGTGCACCGGAGGAGTCTTTCATAGGGAATCCAATTAATGCGTCTGGCCCGCCGAGACCCGAAGGTCAGGCAGGCCTAACGGAGGATGCGTTGGAAGCTTCGGTCAGCTTCGCAGCATTGGCAGTGCCGGCGACTGCGCTGCTACCGCGGGACGGACCGGAGCGTGTAAACAGAACTGAAGTCCAGGTCGCGAGCGACATAGATCCCCAACCGGCCTCCCTGGTTGCGGTATAGCGTCGGCGGAATGTTGATGGTGTTATCCAGCACCGTGGTAACCGCGTTGGTAGCCGCGTCGCCCGTCGTGTTGAATTGCACTTGCCCGTTGTCGCTGCTGCCACGTGAGGTAGCCCACGTGCCCAGATCGCTGATCAAGCTGACCAGGATGGCACCGCCGAACCGCTCAGCGAAGTGCGTGTCGATGAAGCCGTCCAGGCCTGCCTCACCCAAGGGGCCGGTGCCAGGCGAATCCAGGTGGATGACAACACCCTTGGGCGTTTCCAGCCGCGACCATACGACGCCCACGCGCGGCTGGCCCTGGGCCAGCACGCCTTGCTGATAGCCGATGAACCGGGATCCTTTGTCGATCAGGACCACGCGACCGCTGGTCGAGCGGATATCGTGAGGCGCGTAGCAGCTCAGCATGCCTGCCTGCGCAGTGACGAGCTTGGTTTCCTGGACGCAGTCGATCATCGAGCCCTGCGTGATCAACATGTCTCGGTTGCCGATCAAACCTGCTCGCGATGCCGAGAGCTTCATAGGGGTGAGTTTGCTGGCCATCGGCCCGCTGTCGACTTCGCGTGCTGGCGGAGGGGAAGAGCTGGACTGCCCGGAAGACTGGCCTTCTTGTCCCTTGGTGCCACGAAGGCCGCTGGCCAAGCGCCGCTGGGTGACTGCGTCTACCGTCACGGCCTGTGCAAGGTCAGGCACTGCGCCCTTCTGCTCCGCCTGCATTGGAGCAGGCACTATAGGCGTAGCCAGAGGCGAATCAGGCATCGGAGGTGGCGGCGGAGGAGGTTCGGGTCTGAGCTTCAGGCCGGGAAGCACGTTCTCGATTCTCGCCTGCACGGCGGGCGCGGCCTCCTCTGCAGCGGGCGAGTTAAATGCGCGCCATCCCGTTACGCCGATAGCCATCAGAGCAATCAGGATCATCAGAAACATGAACGCTTTTGCGCCCTGTTGCATCGGCTTGGCCGTGCCGGACAAATCGGGCCGGCCGCGGCCCTGTATCTGTGCCTGGTGCTCCTCGATCTCCGCCACGGCGTCAATGGTTTGACCGGGTCTTTTTCGCCTTTTGAAGAACTTCATGGCGCTGGCTCCTCACGAAGGACGCGTTCGACTTGCGGGGACACAGTCCCGGTGGCCAAGCTGCGTGCGACAGGCGGGCCATCGTTGTGAACGGCCAGAACCTGGTTGCCAATTCGCAAGTGCCACCGTTTGGCGACGCGATGGAGTACCACGGTTTGTTCGTCTTCCATATGGCGGTTCACAATGACCTCCTGGCCGTCGGCGTCGACGAAGTAAATGGCTGGCAGATCCTGGCCAGGCGCGAAACGAAGCCAGGTCTGCGCACCGTCATCCCAGGCGGCACTGGGTGCCAAGCTGATGTCGCCGCTCATCGAGTAAGCCTGCCAGTTGATGGCGACGTCCGCCGTGGCCAGGTCGCGCTGAACGCGCTCACGCTCTTCCTGGGCGGCCGACTTTGCCTGCTCAAGCTCGGGGTAGCGCAGCACCACGCGAAAGACACCACCGCTCTTTCGGGCCTTTTCATACTTCAGGAGGAACGAGTAGTTGCGCTTGGTCGTGATGTAAAGGAGGTTCGTGTCGGCCTGCTCGACGATAGGTTTGAGCAGGAGGTGCTTGCCGATCTGCTGAAAGTCATACGCGGCCGAATCACCGAAAGCATGAGTCACATAGTCCTCATCGTCGTTCAGCTGGATCTGCGTTGCGACACCCAGCGTCGTGTCGACCTGAATGACGTCTGCGGCGTCATAGTCCGTCCAGCGGATGCGTTGATCCTTGGGCGAAGCTGCAGGGCGGTCAAGCGACCAGGCCGGCGCTGCGACCGCGCATAGCGCGGCCGTCAGCACCGCCAAGGCCAAAGGCCTGAAGCGGATGTTCATCGGGCGTGCCCCATCTCGAGGTTGCTCTCGCGTTGGCGGACCTGGTGGTGCGAGTGCTGATGCTCGACGCCCAGCTCGGCCTGCTTACCATGGTCAGCGTCGCGCACCAGGCCGACGCCTCCGACGGCCTTGAACGGATAGCTGATCGCGAGGGCTTCTTCGTTGCCGGTCATCTCGAAGGAACGATTCAGCGTGTTGCGTGCGTGGACGATGAGGTCGCCTGTCTCGTTGTCACGCTGAATCAGGCAGTTGGGAGTCGTCCCAACGATCGGACCTTTGTACTCGCGACCGTCTTCCGGTTGGCGGATTTGTCGGTCCTGTTCCCCGTACAGTTCCACCGGACGGCGCGTTTCGCGGATCCGCTCTTCGAAGTGCTTGCCGATGCGGTCAGCGGCCATCACAGCGGTAGGCAGGCGCAGGTTCGCATCCTTTTGGAGATGGTCCTTGCACAAGCGGGCGGCGCCGTAAAGGTCGCTCTTTGCATAGCGCTCAATGTCGCGCAGCAGGGCAGTGCGCTGTGCGTTGTCCATGCGGCCCACATCTTCGAGGCGGCGGGCGAGTTCGTTGATTTGTGCTTTTTGCATGACGATTACCTCAGCGTTTCGACAGCGGTCGAGTAGGAAATGACTTGAAAGCCCAACGGGTTGTCACGGATCACGCTTTCCGACATGGGCGTATTGACGAACCGATAAGCGAGGGTGGCGATGAACTGCTCAGAATTCGGCGCCCGATTGGGGCCGATCTCGCTTCGGGTAAAGCGAACCGTGGCGGTCTGGTTGGGGCCGGGGGTGATCGAGCGGACGCTGATCGCCAGGCGCGTGTGCTCGCCATACTTTTTGTCCAGGGCTTCCCGGCCCGTTCTCGAGTCATCCTCGAACTTCGAGTGGTACTGCTTCTGCACGTCAGGGGAGCTGAACAACCCGCAGCGGTCGTACATGTTCTGCAGGGTTCGCCAGTCGTAGCCTTCGCAGGAAAGCACGTACTGAGTGACGAAGTAACGGGCGAGCCGGGGGCCGTAGTCTTCCCGTGCATCACCAACCTGAGATACGTTCTCGACCTCGCCGGTCGCGTCATTGACACGCACAACGTAGGGCGGTTGGGGCGTGTAGCTCAGCAGGAGGGCGGTCAGCGCACCGACAGCGAGTGCCGCCAGCACAAAGAAGGCTGTTGCCACTCGCCAAGCTTTGGCCCTGGACACGCTGAATTCCGTAAGAAGGTCTCGGTCCAGGCCACGGTTGCGATCCAGTTCTTGCTGCAGTGAGAGCTTGGGATCTTCAGAGGACATGACCTTCCTCCCTTTGCCCGACGAGGTGGAAGGGCCGCACGTTTCGTACGGACGTGAAAGGGCGAGCCGCGGCGAGCGCGGCCAATATGGCGTGCTTCATCGATTCTCCGAGGAGATGAGGGGATTTAAATCAGAGGAGGCTGGCTAATGCGCAGCTCAAAGAGAAGGGCACAGCGATTGCTGTGCCCTGTGAGAAACCGGCAGTGGCGCCGTTGATATTGCTTTGACCGCGCTAGCGATCCTGACTCATGTTCCGAACCATCGAACGGGTCATTTCATTATGTTGCTGTTGGGAGTGCCTTTTCTGCCAAGGCGCGCGTCCAACATCGCTCGAGCGTTGGGTAGTCGCTGTGCCCGCTATAAATAGCTGCGTCGGCCATTTGAAGCAGAGATACCAAATCGGCCGCAGAATCCACGTCCAGCTCGCGCGTGCCAAGCTCACCCACTGGAAGGCCGAGATCGGTTGTTCGGCTCCCGTCTGAAGGGACGGAGATAGGGGCACATCCTGGCTCACAAGCGGAGCCCTCGAAAGAGGTTTGCCCAGGGGCGTAATCGGGGCCATCAGTTCTCCCACAAATTGTCTTGAAATCGAGATGATGACTTGCAGTAGGTTTGGATCAATGTTAGCCGATCCTACCCAGGAAAGGAACCGAAATACCCCCCCCTTCTCCGCCCGTAATCTTTGCCGCCACGGTGGAGACCTGTTCAAGCATGTATTTGGAACACATCATGAAAAAGACGATGGCTGTGAGCATGGAAAAGATGTTTATCTGATCCGCTGCTGTGAGGTCTAACAGCCCTTGCTGCAGCATGCCGAACATGCCCATGATGAACATGAATACGACCATAAATAGGCCAGCATAGATTGCATAGAACAAGGCTTGACGCAGCCAGGTAGTAAAGAAATCCCGGGTCACATCGAACAGCAGAGCCAGTATGCAGAGTGGCCCCAACACGACGACTAAGCCCATCCCGACTTTTACGGTGATAAGTACTAGCATGCCGATCGCGCTCATTACGGCAGACATGATCGTAATGATGACCGACACGACGACAAATACGAACGCTTGTGCGATCTTTCTGATGCCGCTGGGTGCGCGCTCCTGCAGCCTCGTGCCGATCTCCGCGCCATTGTTTGCGGCATCGTCCATCATCTCTGAAGGAGTCTTGACGGTGCCGGTAAAGAGCTGTGCGACCGACGTGGGTAAGTCCAGCATCACGGTGACGATCCTTTGCTGATAAAAGCCATTGGCACCGGCTATGCCCACAATGAGCACAATGTTGACGACACGTCGCAAAGCGTGGAGTACCGGGGTTTGAATTGCCCCGGAGCAGATTAGCCACCCGTACCAGATCAGTGAGATCGAAAGGCCGACCGAGACAAACGGCAAGATTTTCGCCGTGACGGATGCGACCATTGGCGTGACGACATTTGTCAGCATCGTGGTTACTGACTGATCGATCCAGTTCGCGATGCCACCGAGACTGACAAGGCTAACCCCGGTGGTGGCCATTACCGCGCTCCCGGAAGCGGCGCCCGAATTGCGCTGAGGCTAAAGGAACTATCGGCGAGCTTCTCGGCCTGCTGTTCCATCAGTGCCTGCTCCGCCTCGATCTGTCGGGTCAGCATATCCGCCCGAGTTTGGTCGGCCTGGATGTTGGCCTGCTCAACCAACAGACGAGCCTGAAGGTCGGCAATAGCCTTCGGATCCTGGGTTTGGTTGATCTGCGCCTGGAGCTGGTCCACCTGTTTGACGCGAGCGGTCATGGCTTTCTGGGTCTGCTCCATCATCGCCTGACTGCGGATAGCGAGTTTATCGGCGCGCGCATCGAGGTTCTTCTTGTCTTGCTCGTAGTTCCCGGTCAGACGTTCCTCGCGCTCAATGCGCTCCACGACGTCTGAGATACCGCCCAGCCCGCCGCTGGACGCCCGCAGGATCTCTCGTGCGTCCGCCGGCAGGGCATTGCGGATCGCCGGGTTGTTCAGGATGTCGCCGAGGTTGCGCGTGCCCGTGAGCGATTCGAGTTGGCGTTTCTGACTTTCGAGCTGACTCTTGAGAACCTGGATCTGCTCGGCGTACTTGGCCAACGTCTCCACATGCTTGATTGCGCGGTCGGCGAGGCTGGCGCCGTCAATCACGGGGATTCCGCTCGCGTGGACAGGGGCCAGCGCGTTGCAGAAAAGGACGGCGGCCAGGCATGCGGTGACCCGTGCGCGCCAGGGGCTGCGCAGGCGGGTATTGCCGTTGTGCTTCTGGGTCATTTTTAGCTCCTTGTCGCCTCTTGGGCGCGTTTGAGGTAGTGGGGCAGCCAGATCGCGGGATCGTCGCCATGGGTGGCGACGGCCGCTTCGGCGATTTCGGCCAGGTCTTCAGAACCGGAGAACACCAGCAGTGCTTCAGGGCAAGAAGAAAGGTCCAGCTCGGCGGTGACGGCAGACTCGTTTTGCTTGACGACGAACTGCCGGCTGAATGGCGGCAGTTCCTTGACCATCTTGAAGACGGCCGGGGACAACTTGAAACCCTCGACATATTCCTCGGCGGTTGCTTTGGGGTTCTCGAGGAACATGGCAGTTGCCGACTGCTGAATGAGCGAGCGCCCCACCGGGTTCTCCAAGATCGCCGCCGGTTCCTGGGTTGCGAACACCAGGACGCCGTTCTTCTTGCGAACGGTGCGGCTGGCGTCCTGCATCGATGCTTGGAAGTACGGCACTTTCAGCGGGTGCTGCACCTCGTCAAAGAACAGGGCGATACGTCGGCCGTCCATCATCTGGTCAGTCCGATAAAGCAAATATGTGATCGCCGCGTCCCGGATCGGCCCTTGTTCGAGAAACTCCGTCAGGTCAAAGCCAAAGAGATCTGTGACTGCGAGGTCAAGCTCGTCCTTCGGGTTGTCGAACAGCCAGCCGTTCTCGCTTCCGGCACACCAGCGCTTGAGGCGGTCCTTCAAGCTGAGCTGGCCATCTGGCGCCGGCGCCGAAGGCAAGAACTGCAGCAGGGTAGAAAGGCACCGGTCCCCCAAGTCGATATGGCTGACCAGGTGGTCGATTGCCTCGGCGATCTGCTTTTGCTCGGAACTGCTGGGCGGCTCGTCGCCCCTGGCGCCCAGTTGCCGCGTCATGCTCGCCATGAATGCGACGTTGGAGGCGGTGGGCGGCAGCTGCAGGTAGTTCCAACCGGTTCTGACGCCCAGGCGCAGCGGGAAATACTTACCGCCCATCGCCATGACCGTGACTTGCATGCCGCGATCCTTGTCGAAGACGACGCCCGTGTAATTGAACTTGCGTGCCTGGGTGATCAGATGCCCTAACAGAACGGTCTTGCCAGCGCCTGACTGCCCGATGATGGACGTGTTGCCAAGGCGACGCTTGCCTGTATCGTCCACGTCCTCCAGCGAGGCGTGAAAGTTCAGGTAATAGGGCGTTCCCCCAGTCGTCTTGAGCATCGTGACGGCCGGACCCCAAGGATTGCCCGCGGGCTTTCCGAAGAGGTAGTTGTGCATGGACGCGAAGCTCAGGAAGTTGAGCGAGGTGATGGGCGCCGGGCGAGGGCGCCACTTCCAGTTGCCTGGGAGCTGCGCGGCCCATGCCGCCAGGGAAGCGCGATCACACAGCTTTCCAATGATCTCCTCATCGGCCAGCGCGCCGCTGATGTTTGCAGCCGCGCGAAGGGCGCTTTCGTTGTCCTCTCCGAACACTTGGATCGTTGCGTGATGATCCCCCATGACGAAGCGGCCGGCGGCCAACTCGTCACGCGCCTTGTGCAGATCCGCGATCTGTGACGACGAGTAGTCGCCCGAGTCTTGCAGCCATTTGATCTGGCGCGATAGGGCTTTCAGACCGTCTGCCTTGGACATTGCCCCGAATGACTGCGACAGGACGAACTCATGAGGCTGATTGAGCAGGCAGTTCAGATGGCCAGCTCTGGTGTTGTTGGGGTATTCACGCAATTCCAACATCACATAGCGGCGTGTCCAGTCGGGCCCGCGCATCTCGCCCAGCTCACCGTGCGTGGAGAAGAACTGCCGGCTGGTCGGCAGGTAGTTGTAGAGCCGGGCATTGACCAGCGGCACGGGCTGCATCTTGCCGTTGAGCAAATAGCCCAGGAACTCCGCGGGCTCCGAGAACCGCGACATCCTGCGCGGAGCCTCCTCATCGCCTATGTCTTGCGGCGACTCGCGTTCGACGATGGACAAGAGATCCGGCGAATAGCGCTTGAGCGAGCCGCGAAGCTTGCGGTTGACGTCATCGAGCTGCTCGATGGCCTGGTTCTGCCAGGCGAGCGCCGCGCGCGCGGTGCGCTTCTCAAAGTTCGAGAGCAATCGCAGCGCGGGATCAATCTGCGCCCGCATCAGCACGGTCAAGTACATCTCGTTGATCATCGGCGGCTTGCCTGCAAAGACCTTGCGGTACGCGGCGTCATGATCTCGCGAGAACTGGTCCGGATAGTCACTCTCGGGGTACTCGAAGACCTTGCGCCGGACCAGGTGCGACCAGATCCCGAATCCAGTCGGAAAGCCACGGAAGACGTTGTTCAGCTCCTCGACCCAGCGATAGTGTTCCTCTTCGCTGTAGCCCTGGAATGTACGGCCGTCGATACGCCACACTGAAAGGTACTCCCAGTCGCGGGTTGCGACGATGGTCGGGGTGACGTGGTGGGAATAGGGAACGTATTCGCTAACCGGTGGCTCATGCGCCGGCAGCGTCACGGTGGATTGTTGTTTCATCGGTCGTGAACTCCGCGCCCGCGTGCCCATGGGCGCCGCGGACTGTAGGGCGTGGGTGTGAGCGAAACTGCTCCCCAAAAGCCCTTGTTTTTGGCGAAGATCTTGGTCTTCAACCAAAGCTCCCAGATCCAGAAGGCCCGGTCATCGTTGCGGCTGACAATGGCCATGATCGGATAGAGCGCAGGGAAGAGCAGCCAGCCCCACAGGGTGAAGGACGCCGCCGTGACGGTCAGGAAGACCAGGGCCGCAAACGCCCGCGTCGGAACTCCACCCGGGACGGTGGCGACGCGGGTGGCTCCCTTGAAAAGAGGGAAGCGGTTGGGCGGCACTTCGGACCCCACCGCAACTGGGGCGGCTGCGGCGGGGGCTTTTGCCTTCTGCTTAGGCGAGGTGGCCATGTTTAGAAGAGCAGCTTGATGATGCCGCCAGCGATCGCGCCGGCAAATACCATACCCACCGCCCACTGATAGGCGGTCTCCTTGCGAATCACGTCGAAGGAGTAAAGGATGCCGATGATGCCCGCAGAGATGAGGCCGATGACCGGGATGATCAGCCAAAGCCAGTCTTTCAGAGCTTGCGTGGCACTGGTGGCCTTCTCGAGCTGAGCCATGGCCAGCTCAGGTTGCAGCATGAGGAGCGCTGCCAGGGTGGCATATGCCAGTGCGGTGAGCATGCGCCAGCTCTTGGACGGCGTTTTGATGTGGGAGGAAGAGGAAGCGACAAACATGTGAAACTCCAATGGGTGTGGCCTTCCGGCCGGTCGGCGGGGAGGCGTTTGTTGAGGCTGATGGGAAAATTCCGGTGTTTAGCGGCTAAACACGTTGAGGGGTACGTGGCTACTGCGTAGGCGGACGTGTGGGCAAGGTCGGTACTGGACGCCCGAATACCGCGTCGGTCTGCGGCGTGAAGGCATCGTTGCGCCGGGTGCCGAACGCATCTCTGCGGGGCGCTTGGAATGCGTCTGGCTTGGATGGCTTGGGTGGCGGTGAACTACCTGCCTTGCGTTCGGCGTGGGCGATGGCGCCGGCGTCCTTCACGATTGCCGGTACGGCCAGGCCCGCGCCTGCGATAACCTTGCCGACATAGCCATTGGTGAAACCTGATGTGAGGTTGCCAGTGTTGTAGCAACTGAATGCCGCATACAGCGCATTCTGTCCAGGCCCATGCAGCTTGGCTGCGCGCTGGTAGCAATTCACGAGTACGCGCTGCGCAGAAGCCAGGTTCACGCAAGGGTCAAAGATGGACTCCGGCGTGACACCCAGCCACTTCCAGTTGCGCACGTTGATCTGGCCGTAGCCGACATCGAAGTCGACCCCCTTGGCCATTAGCTCACGCACCGCTTCTACAGCTTCCTCCTTGGACTTGGGGCGGATGCTTCGATGCGGCTTGGCGTTGACGCCAATGGCAAGCGGATTGAACGCAGACTCGTGCCGCACTACCGCGCTCAGCGTACTGATATGCACGTCAGGCGCGCACTGCCGGGCGAGCGTGGGAAAGTCCATCGTCTAATTCCCCCCGCTTCCAGAGCCGTGTAACCACTCCTCGTGCTGCTTGCGCTCGGCGAGTTCCTTTTCGTACTTGGCGAGTTCGCGGTCATAGTCCTTCGCCTCAACCCAGTAGCCGCGCTCTTCGGGCGTTCCAACGTAGCGAGGCAGATCGTCATCAAATGACGTGTACTCGTGCGAGACATAGGCGTTGCAGTAGCCCGGTCGTTTGTTGCTGATGATGGGGTATCCGTCGTCGCTGGTCCCTCGCCAGGCGCCGAGGCCCGCGTTTAGGGAGCCTGCGTCGCATCGCCCTGCGCCATGGGCGAGCGCATCTGCGAGTGATGCCATTTCCTTGGTTTGGTTGGAGGACGGGCACAGCTTCAAAAAGTCATGGCGAGCATCCAGCGTGTCGGACAGCTTTTTCTTCTTGATGCCGTAGAAGTGCGAGAGGGCCGGGTCGCACTGCCCCGGCCGTACTCCGCTGGAAAGGCAAATGAGCGCTTCGCAGGCCAATTTCTTGTCGCCGGTCAGATAATCGAATTGACCGGGGCTTTGCGCCCACGCCGGAGATGACAGTGCCGGGAGAATCGAAGCAATGATAAGCGCCATCAGGCGCCGCAGGATCTGCATGGTTGGGGTCCTCAGATTAGTGGCAGATGTCGTAGCTACCGACGTCGACGATGTTGCGGCCTTCACGCGTCTCGGTAGTCACGATGCAACCGCTCACGGACGTGATGTTGACTACACGAGTGGCTGGAATGCAGTGGCTTCCATCGCCGCCCGTGTAGCCGTCGCAGCTTCCGTACAGCTCGGCGGTACGATTGCTGTTGGACAGTTTGCAGTATCCGAAAAAGCCGCTTTCACCCCTAACTTCGACCGACTCGCCGGGTTCCGCCAGCTTGCCGTACCAGATGGGATCGTTAGAGTTGCCGCTACCGGCGGTGGTGCCCGACGCGAACAAGCAGTTCAAAGTGGCCGAGGGTCGATGAATCGTGACCCCGTAGCGGGTGCCGTAGTACACCAACATGGCGCGCTGAAGGTTCGGCGTAACGATGGTTGAGTGATTGTCCGACCATCCACTTTGGCCGCCGTTGACCCCCGCTATTAGGGCGTCGACTACCCCAGGAAGGCGCGCCGCCACACATGCGTCTTGCCAGGGCCCCCAGCCCTCGTAGGCGACGTCGGCGTGATTGGCCTGCAAGATGTAAGCCGTTCGGTACCGAGTTCGGCTGCCGGTATAGCCCGCGGGGCAAGTGGCAGATTCGGACTGGGACTGAGCCAGGCGGCAACCACCGTAAGTTGTGTGCCAGGCATAGCCTGAGAAGCAGCCGCCAGGAGGAAGCGGCGCGCCTTGGGTGACCTGGACGTTCATGAGCGTAAGGTCCGTCTTGAGCTGGACGTCGGCCTGCTTGCCATTCGGGTCCGCCGCAGCCGCGGCGTGGGTGGACACCAGCAACGCAGTCAGGGCGAGCGCACGCCGGCCCCAGCACTTGAGAGTGTGGAAATTCATGCTTGCCTCAAAGGTGATGAGTGCGTCCATAGTGGACGCACGTGGGGGACTGCCTAGTTCCTGCAGCCCTGGATGACGGCGGCGCGTGCGTTTGCGCCTGCCGGAGAGATAACTACGCGGTCGCCACTCATTGCCACGGTCTGGCCCACCCGAACATAGCTGGAGCCAGAGTTTTGGAAGCGTCCCGCGAACGTCCCGTTCACGGTTACGGAGCCTGCGGCATTGACCGAACCTGATCCTTGAATGGTCCCTCCGACCGAACCGCCAACGTTAACGTCAGTCCCCGTGACAGTGACGTCTAGGGATTGGATCGACGCATACCTCCACGGCGTCTGACCTGCTGGGCAGGTGAGCGCCGGAACTGCTGCATCGGTCGGCAGGTTGCTGTACACCCCAGTAACCACGTGACCGAAGGGCGTAAACCACACCCCGCCCGTGCAAACCGCGAGCATCTTATTGGCCGTTGAAGCGTAAAGACCTTCGATCGTGCATGCGGCGCCTGGGGCGACCGACGTTTTGAGCAGCAAGCCTTTGTTGCTCTGGATCGTCTCTCCCACTGTCAAGGTGTTATGCAGAGTGACGGGGCGGGTTTCACCATGCCGCACGAACTGGCCGAAGGGTGTGGCGTCCAGGCTTGCAGCGATGACTGCATGCCCTGGCTCTGTGCCGAAGTCAAACCAGGCACGCGGAATGTCCATCAGCGGCCCCCGTACATTTGCGGACCCGCGCGCGTCGTGGCCACCGTAGCCGTCAGCGGCCAGAACCACCTTGCTCAGGAGGGCTTGGTCGAAAACGCTACGGTTGGCGGCAGGCGGTGTGCATCCGGCATTCTGTCGGAGGCTGCGCGCTGCGTTGATGGGATGGCAGGCGTAGACGAAGGCGCTGGTACGGCAATCAGCGCCTGGGCAGGCACCCTGTCGGACCAGAATGAACCGCGCTACGTCTCCCAAGCTCGGGTATCGCGGGATGGTCGCCGGCAGCAGCCCTAGCGCCGTGAGATCGGAGAGCCCGCCCCGCGCCACTTGCGCACCTCCCACGCTGGCCCAGGCTAGAGCTGGAGGCGTGGGATACGAGCCTGCGGGCAGTCCGGTGAGGTCTTCGCCGCGCAGCCAGGCCTCGTGCTTTAACTGCAGATCGACCACCGCGCCCCGGATTTGCATCAGGTAACGGCCGGTCGCTTCAGCGGCGCCTTCGTCTGCTTTGCGTCTGACTTCCTTCGCCGCGAATACAGCCAGCAACATGACGAGCAGTAGGGCGACCGTGACCTCGACGAGAGTAAAGCCTGCCTGTGTGCGCGCGCGGGAGGGCAGCGGTGATTGAAATAATTGCATTG
The DNA here is from genome assembly GCF_041879325.1 of Achromobacter sp. JD417. Taxonomy (NCBI): domain Bacteria; kingdom Pseudomonadati; phylum Pseudomonadota; class Betaproteobacteria; order Burkholderiales; family Alcaligenaceae; genus Achromobacter; species Achromobacter sp. JD417. The sequence goes on from NZ_CP087159.1 coordinate 928,650, forward strand.
GTTCGCCTCCGTTGAGAGCCCGTCGGGGCGTGCCGGTGGCACGTCCCACACGCAGTCCCAGGGAATCAGCGCGTGGCGAAGACGAAGGTGTTGTTGTCGCCATTGACGCAGAGGTTTTGGGCGGTGACGGCGTTGAACGTCCCCGACTCGCTGTTGGCACCCAAGGTTTTTGCGACCGTGCCGTTCACGCTGATCATCTCGGAAATGCCGTTCAAGGTGGAGGCGAGGACAGGGCAGGCGCGATGGTTGACGTTCGTCAGCGTCAGGGAGAACGCGCTTCCTACCGCGCCGCCACCCAGCGCGGCCGGGGCGATAGTGATCGTCCCGTTCGAGCCCACGCCGGTACCGCCGAGGCGGTGTGCAACCGTGTTCCCGGTCACCTTGAAAACGGTTGAGTCCCTCAGCGACGGCGCCAGGTTCTGCGCGTTGTCGATCGCCGAGTAAGGCGTGGCCGAGTCACCTTCGCTCATGATTCGTGCAGTGGACATGAACCGCTGCAGTTCACCAGCCGCCGCAGGGACACGACCTTGAACAAAGAAGCCCTTTACCGAGGGGAATCCCACGATAGCGAGGATGATGACGATAGTGATGACCACGCCCACCTCGGCCAGCGTCCAACCGCCCTGACGGCGAAGGTCCGCAGATTTGGCGCGTTGGATTGCACGCTGGGTTGCGATGTTGTGCTGTTGCATCTGAATTCCGATTGTTCGAATGAGTTTTCACCACGAGCTTTCGTGGCGGCGAGTTGCTACATTGCGTCGATCATCAAGGCGTTGCGCATGTCCATGATCACGCTTTGATGCCAAAAGAAGAGGCCTGCCATGAAGAGGACGGCGCAAATGAGCGCCGCCCATCGCAGCACCTTTGCGCGGTCTTCAACGCGCTTGAGAATGGTGGTCTCCATGCGTGCGCGGGTCATCTGCAAGCCCGCGTCCAGGCCAAGCGTGTTCGTGAGGTCTTCGAGATACCAGTAGATCTCTCGATCCAGCAGGCCAACGTCAAAAATCTCCGCGCCCTTTTTTGCGTCGTCGAGTCGGTTCTGAATGGCCTGAAGCCGACGGCTAAGCCAGCGGGATGCCCCGGGTAACTGCAGCTCTATCGCTTGACGGATCTGCATGACCTTGCCGGCGCGAGGCTTGACGGCGGTTGCCGCCGTGCTCACGACCGCAATCGCTTGAACGTCCCGGTAAAGCCGATACGGTCCCCACTTGTCGAGCCACCGGCGTAGCGCGTTGTCCATATAGGGAAACGAGAGATAGACACCAACGCCGAGGGCACTCGATACCAACCACAGCCGAATACCTTTGTCCCGAATCCACTGCGCCATGTCGAAGAACGCCTGGGTCGACGGACTAAGCAGCTCAAACCGTATGTCGGGCATGGCGTCCTGCAGCATGGGCGCGGTGAGGTAGGGGACCGCGATCATCACCATGGCCCAGACCAGCAGCAGCATTAGGGCAGCCACCGCCAACGTTCCGACGAGGATTGACCTAAGCTTGGCCGTCACGCGCACGACGGCGGCCATGTCGCGCAGCCCTCCTGCGAAGACTGCTTGCCCTTGGGTTTGCAGCGAAACGAATTCCGCTACCTCTCGCGGTGGGAGCGTCCGGTGAAGCGTCCTGCCAAGCTCGCCCGTCTCCACAATTCGGTGCGCCCAGTAAGCCGACAGGACGCCACGGGCGCTTTTGCCATAGCGCTGGGCGTCTGCCTCAAGAATGCTGAGGAACGTCCGGCGCCCCTGAGTGTCCTCCGTCATGTCCGCCAAGTATTCGTACCAGTCCGCACGGGCACGCGCGAACTTGCTGGCGGCCTGGCCCACCCGCGTGAAGTAGAAGGGAATCTTCATCCCTTTTTCCTTTGGCGCAGAAGTGTTGCGTACGCCGTGAAGTGAGGCTCAATGTCCCGGGGGTCGATCATTCCCTGGCTCATCTTGTAGACGGCGCATTCCATGGTCGACTTTCCTTCCATATCAGGGTCGTCGTAACGGGCGGTGCGCTGGCTGGCGAAGATCGCTCTCAGGCGGATCTCGTCCCCGTTTGCGATGGCTCGAAGTGCATCGGGATCACTAGAGGGCTCGAAAAGTTCTGCTACTGCAGTACGACTTGCGTACCCGAAGAGTTCAGGGATCCCCTTCTTGCGGCAGTGTTCGCACCCGTCCGGGTTACGGATCTTGAGCGGATCGCTGCCGAAGTCGTATAGGGCTTCGATGTCCGCCAAGTACCGTTGCCATGTATCGCGATCTCGATTGATTCCCATCCGATCCTGGGCGCCGTCAAGGAGTGCCACGGCGGGAAGTGCGCAGCTGCACAGCTTTGGCATCAAAGCCTGGTGAACGAGCAGCTTCAAAACGCCAGGGGTTCCCAGCGTGCTGCGCGGTATTCCGATTTCGCTGGAGGCAAAGCGCTGCGGAATGGCAAGCGCACCTCCCACGTGCGTCGTGCAATATAGGTTGCTGCCCGAGAGCACGATGTCCTGAAATGCAGCGCCCGTGAGTACATCGCGAATCTCACCGAGAAAGACGTCACTGGCGGCTGCCCGCTTGAGCGCCATGAGCTTCGATTTCATCGTGTCGCGGTCGGAGCCATCCAATGAGCGCGAAACGCTGGCTTGGAGCACTGCCTCCATGATGAGTTCCACCGGATCCTCGATCGACATCCGCTTGCGGGTCTTCGGCAAGCGCACGATGAGTTGGGCGATGCTCACCGTTTTCCCGGAGCCGGGGATACCGCCCATGACGATGGCGCCGCCCATGCTGCGCATCGCCCGCTCGAACTGGGCGATCTGCGAGGGGAGGTATCCAAGGGCTGACATGTCCACCGTTTGCACCTTGGAGTCCACGTCCAGCAGGCGCAGTGTGATGGACGGCCCCTTGTCCGCAATGAATGAACCCCAGCGAAGCATGTAGCTGCGCTCGTCCACCACCTCGTACAGCCGGCCCTGTTGCTCGTTGGCCATGTCAAGGAATAGGCCGTTCCCGCCGCTGACATCCAGCCATGCAACGCTGGCCATGTCGAGGAGCTGCTGCGTGGGCATCGCCAGATGTTCAGGCGTGGTGTACTGGCCGTCGATGGTGGCGCTGATGCGCGATTTCGCGGCCGTAGTGTCGATGTTCAGATGCAGATCGCTCGCATCGTTGCGAACCGCCCAGGACACAATGTCGTAGAACCCCTGGCGAACCGCCGACTTCTCCTTTTGGCCACGGATCCGGGAGCTTCGCTGCATCACGTCTTCGGCCTGCATCCGCTCTCTGACAAGGGTCAGCAGAATGACCGGGTTGATCGTATATATGTGGACCGGGCCTTTGGCGGCGTCGATGGCGCGCTGTTTGACGGCGCGAAAGATGTCCGTGTCGACTTCGCGCGGTTTGACGAACACGACATAGCGCGGTCCCTCGAGCTCGGCGACGCATGCGGTGACCGCCGATGTCGAGCCGCACCAATCGACCTTGAGCGTCCTGAACGCCGGCTGCATTTGCGTAATGTCTTCGAACGAATCGAGGTGCGGGTAGTCGTCACCGGTGGGCACTGCAGGCATCGATGCATGCATATCCAGCACCGGCATTTCCTCTTGTTCGCGCAGGCTGACATGCAACGTTCGCTTGAGCCGCCGCACCCACTGAAGGAAGCTTGAAATCATGGTGTTCCCCGATTAAGGCAATAGGTGACTACGTCCTGAGACTGGTCAACGAAGCTGGCGCAGGGTTGCGAAACGGCCTGCAGGCGCAGTCCGAGGTCGACGCCGGCAACCGGCTCGGCGTGGCCGCTGCGAAAATGCGCCCGACGGCCCGCCTGGTCGACCATCACCGTCAGCTGCTTGCCGACACCTGTGATGGCGAGAAGCCGAGGCGGGGCAACAACTGGCGTTGCGTTTGGATCGGGTTTGGCGGCCTGCGCGGCAGGCGGGCCAGAAGCGGCAAGGTGCGCGCTTTCGCCTATTCCGGGCTGCGCCTTGCGCTTTTCCTCATCGAGTGCGCGTTGGGCATCGAGCTCCAACAGTTCTTGCACCATCCGAGGAACTGGCTGGCTTAGATTGACGGCATCGACGCCAAAGACGGGAATCTGCGCCGCCACCGATAGCGGCACGGCAATTGCAGCTGCTGCGCAGACGACTATTGCGACGAATCGTTGTCGCTGTCTGCGTTCAGGGCGATTCAACATAGATGGTTCCTTTGAGCGTTGTGTCGAAGGCGCTCGTCGTGAGCCCTGGTGTGGTATCTGGCGAAAAGCGCACGTGCAACTGCGTGACTTCGGTGGCGCGCGGAAGCGCCAAGCCGTACAGGGAGCGCAGCGGCGCGTTGATGACGAGCGCGCGCGTTGCCGGAAGCTTGATCTCCTTGGGCCGGATCACGGGTTGTTCCAACCCGTTGGCAAGCTTGATGTTCGGTACCGAGATCGGCACTTGTCCTGGCGCAGACAGAGAAATGTCCTGCAGCGCTGGGCGCAGTGCCTGCCAGGATGGCTCCCAAACCTGCCGCATCGCGTTTGCGTCGGGGAGTTCCGCCAGCAGCAACGGCTGAGCCGCCAGCCCCGCAGGGACGGTCCAGGAGGCGTTCGCGCTCTCCAGATCGACATGCTCAATCTTCCAGGTGGGAGGTAAGGCCGCGTGCAGGGTGCGATTATCCGCAAGTCGCGTGCGCTCGTACTTCGCTACGCAGCTGCGAACCTTGGGTTGGCAGTCAACCTCGACGAGCTTCCACCGACCGGGCGCGGTCGGCACGGACTCCACTTGTTGCAGCAGCGGAGTGAGCCCCGGCTCGCCAAGTGTTCGCGCGGTCTTTGCCCACGCAGCGATTGCCTTTTTCCACAGCGTTGCTGGGTCAACTTCGGGCTGCGCGGCCAGCATCTCCTGTGCAATTCGTGCTTGCCGCTCCTCCCAGTAGCTCATGCCGATGTCCCAGGCCTCGTACACCAGAAATAGCCCCAGGATGGTCCACCAGAAGGGCGAGACCATCGCGAGACTGAAGCCCGCTCGGCGCAGGGTCGACTGCTGGTTGGTGTGCGCGGCAAGCTGTTGCAAGGAGAAAGGCCGCGACTGCGTGCGGTGGTCCCCGTGCACCTGCGCCTCGCCGTAGCGGGCCAGCGCCTCATCGAGCGCACGCTGTGCCGCCTGCAGATCTGCGAAGACCGCGTCTCCGCCTGCCTGGACCACACCAGCAACGACGACGGCAATCCATACGGATTTGTCGGGCAGGTTGAGCGTCACGATGTGGGTGCCGTGACGGTGCATCTGTGCAAACGCGGAGGCCGCCGAGAATAGGCTGGCGCGCGTCTTTGCGCGACGCTCCTTCCCTTTGGCGATGAGGAGTCCGACGGAAGGGCTGCGGGCATCGCTGTGGACAAAGTGCGTGGCCTTCACCTTGCGTGCCAGCCGCAGCGCTTCTTTCTGCGGATCCTCTCCGAGGACCGTCTGCCATCGGACGCCGAAGACAAGCTGATTCGATGTGCCGGGGATGGCGACGAGCCGATAGCTCAGCCGCCGCGGGGCTTTCTCTCGTCGTGCCACGTCAGAATCCTTCTTCGGGAATGGCCGTGACCAGCACGACCGTGAGCATCTGCTTCTCTTGCGAAGCGTCGGAGCCGCCGGCGAGCATCGGAGCCTTGTCATCCAGGCGCCGCCTGGTAGAGGTGTCGGCCGATTGTTGGTAGCCGCCGATCACGACCTGCTCGCCGGGGCGCACCATCACCTGCTGCACTCGTCCCTGGCCACCGATGTCAGTCTGCTGGACAAATGACTGATCACCACGCGCACCGACCGGCTCCTTTTTCATCTCGATGAGCCGGGTGTCGTCGTAGGCAATGGTCAAGAGCACTTGGCCGTCGTCCTGCGCGTCCGGCACAACCGTAAGGAAAGTGCCGACCGTCTTGTTGTCTTGCGTGACCGTGACGGTGGGGGCTGAGGTGTCCGACGTGCTTTGCGTTTGCTGCAGGTCCTTGATGTAGTCGAAGGAGCGGCGGGTGTCGTACTTGCCTGGGCGGCGGTTTTGCATCAGGAGCGGGATGCTCTTGTGGTCGATGATCGAACCCAATTGCGATAGCGCTGACAGTGCAAGGTTGGTTCCTGCGAACGGGCCGCTGCCCACTGTGGCTCCTACGCTGCCAGCGGCCTTGGCCGCGTCCAGCATTGGAGCGACACCAATTGCTGACGCGGTGTTCTGGCGCCCGAGGCTGTTGAACAGGATGCTCCAGTCCACACTCCCCTGGTTGATCCGATCGCTCTGCACCGTGATTTCTTCGAAGACCAGGCGCACGCGACGAGTCATCTGCCGATTCTCGGCGTCCAGGAATTCGCCGATCCGGTCCTGAGCTTCCTTGGTGTCCGTTACCACGATCGTGTTTGACGCGCCGTCCGCCGCCTTGATCACGCCGGCGCGGCTGAGGAACTGGCTGACCTTGCTGACGACCGCCGCCAGCTCGCGGGCTTCGTCTTTCGCACCAGCGGTGGTTCTGTCTGCAAGCATCGAATTGGTCGACTTGATATCGCGCTGCAGGTTTTCCTCGGCCGCCTGAGTGGGCGTGCGGACCACATAGCTCTTGGTCTCTGTCCGGTAGAAGCGCAGCGCACCGATCTTGTCGTCGTAGCGCCAGTACACGCCCAGGCGCAGTGCGATTGCGTCCAGCACGGAGGCGAGCGGGGCCTGGCCAGCTGGCAGGGGCGCCATCTTTGTGCGCGCTACGCCCGTCGGCAGCGCGGGACCCGCAACACGATCCACTGCCGCGCCGGGGATGAGAGCCGGGACGAGCGTGTCTGCCGTGCTGGCGCTCAGGCTAAGCGGGTTTACCGTGCCGAGATCGCCTGCCAGGCGCGGCAAAAAGTATTCGGCGGGGAGCAGGGCGTCGGCAGTGACCTGCGTCAGGATGCCGGTGGCGATCTGGATCCGGTCGGCCAACGTCTTGAGATCGGCGGAGTTGTTTTCAAAGAGCAGCGTCGTATTGACGTTAGCCCGGAGCGCCGGCGGCAGGGTGACTTCGCGGGCCAACGGCTGCGGTCGGCCGGCGATCCAGGGGAGCTCCACGACTTGACCCTTTGCCCGGTCGATGTCTCCGGCTTTGAGCTTGAAATGGTCCAGCGCGATGGCGCCGTCGGCTTGACGGAGGGCGGCGCGGGATTCGACTCGGTCGGTGGCCTGCAGGGCCGAGCAGCCAGCAAGCGCTGCCAGCATGACCGCCGTCAGTACGGTGCGGTAAGCAATCATTGGATTTCCTGTTCAACGCCACGGCTAGGATTGCGTGGCGGGGGATCGGTTGCAGCTGCGGGTGAAGGGCACCATGCGAAGCACGCGGTTGCCATAGAAGCAGGGGCGGATCGGCGATTCACTCATGGCGACCGCCTGCGATAGCGCCTGGGTGGCCTCTTGGAACGAGTCCGCCTCAAACTCGGCGGGAGCCTGTATCGGAATGTCGAAATTCAGTTCCCACTGATCGGGCCCGAAGGTCCAGCTGGCATCGGCTGCCCAGCGCACGAGCGCTTGGCGGACCGTGCCGTCTTGCGGACTGACCCGCCAAGTCTGTTTAGGCGGCTCCACGACTTGCGGTTCAGCAACGGGCTCGGTCGGAGCAACTTCGACCGTCACGACGGTGCCAGCGGTCGGAGTGACTTGTTGCGGGCTTGCGTTCACGTCAGTAGTAGGCGCCGTGGTTTCATTTGCCGCTACCGGCGTCGGCGTCGACGCAGAGCTGCTGGCGCCAGGCGTTGCATCAGTCGTGACCGGCAGAGGCGCGGTGGCGGCGGGTGCAGTGCTTTCGAGCTTGGGCGGCGCTTCCGGTACGGGGATGGGGGGAATGTCTGCCGAAGCCAGGGCGGTCGGCGATTTACCCGGTAGAACAGTGCGCGGATCCGCCTGGTTGATGAGGATGCGTCCAGAGTCCGGAGGTGTCGGAGGGGCGGGCGGGACAAATCCGCAGGCCGAAAGAAGGCAGGCCGCCGAGACGACGGCCGCCAAGAGGGGTGCTTGCATTGGGGATCCTAAAGAGTTACTTGAAGGTCTGGGGCGTCACGCCCTGCCGTTCAAGTTCATGGTGAACGGCGCGCAGCTCGGCCGGGGAGCTCTGTCGCCTGGTGAGCAGCAACAGTTCGAGGAGGATGGGGAGCAGCGAACCGTCGGACTGTCCGCTCGGGGCGTTATCCAGCAGCGTGAGGCGCAGCTGCGAAACATGTTCGGCGACCTGGTCGTCGACTTCGAGCCGATCCCGCAGGTACGCGGAAAGCGTCATGCCGCGATCCGCAGCTGCTTGCGCGTACCGCCGGCGGGCGTCATCGGATAGCCGGAATGTGATCGGGCGCTCAAGCAGGGAGCGCATGAAGCCTCGCCTCCTCCACCACGATGTGGCCCATGGCCTCAGCAAATGCCTGCTTGAAGGCGTCCCGCCGGATTCTGCGTTCGAGGGGCGAATCGGCTTTGCCTTTGCAATGCTCGATAAATTGCTGGTCGCGGTACTGAGCCGGAGTCATCTCCGGAGCCGTTTCGAACCAAGTGCGAGCTGCTTGGCGTGCGTCGCGCGCCGTGGATGGAAATTCAAATGCGGCGCCGGATGGGTAGGCCGCGGACGACTGAACCATATAGATCCTCTGCGAATGACGTGCGCACCTCGGCCTGCCGCCGTGGGCGACATACGCGGGCTGCGGGTTTAGCTGACTATCCAGCGTGACTGGGGATGTGCCGCGAAGGAGCGGCTAGGGCTGCTGGCGCATGTGTCGGCGCGCCAGAGAGGTGAAAGTCCTGCTAGGTTCGCGCGGCAGCGGGCCTTGACCAAATCTTGACCGCAATCATTAAAAAAGACCGCAAAACCCTGCGAATCACTGATTGAATGTCCAGTGGCTAAAGGGGGGCTATCGTTGCAAGTCTTTGATTGAAAAGACATTCTGACTTGCAGGGATTTGCAGATCGGCGGACTTTTAATCCGTTGGTCGCGAGTTCGAGTCTCGCACAACCCACCACCCCAATTCGCGCAAGCATCAAGTCGAACGCCGCTATTTCGTTAGCGGCGTTTTTCGTTGGTGCCTAATATTGATTGGTGCCAAATATTTGTGTCAAATACAAAACGCCGCTATCGGAATAGCGGCGTTTTGCTTTGCCTGGCGTTCGTGTACGTCTTAGTACCGCCAGGTCATATGGACCGAACCGGCGTTTTCCCGGTTGCCGCCGCCGAACTGGCCGGTGTAGTTCAGGCCGATGGTTGCGTTGCGCGTGAGCGCGGTTTCGACGCCGAGCTCGGCCAGCGCGGCATCGCGCGCGATGGGAGCGCCGGCCACGGTGAAGGCCTGGCCGCCATCGAAGGACATGGTGCTTTCGGGCTGCACGTCGCCAAAGGCGTGGCGCCAGCCCAAAGTGGCCTGCACGCGTCCTTCGGTCTGGCCAATCGTGAAGTTCATCAGCCCGCGCAAGCCCAGCGTGGAGGTGGTTTGCTTGTTGCTGTCGCTCTGCCCGTTCAAGGCGGCCGATCCGCCGGACTCCGAGAAGCTGCGGTTGCGCGTATCGCTCCAGGACAGCCCGGCGAAGGGCTCGATGCTGACGCGCTCGGACATCGGCAGGGCGTAGCCGAGTTCGGCGAACAACTGGGTGGTGCTTGCGCCATAGTCGGCAGTCAGCGTCTGGGACACGCCGGAGACGCTGGCGCGGCGTTCGGTGGAGATGTCGTGCCAGGTGTAGGCCGTGCCGGCCATCACGTTCAGCTTGCCGGGGCCGACCTCGAACACCTTGCCGCCGAACACCGCCGCGCTGTAGCCGGCAATGTCGGCCTGCGACGAACGGTCGTCCACGCGAATCTTGCTGTCGGTGAAGCCCAGGGCGCCACCCAGGCGCCAGCCGCCGCCCAAGGCGTGGTCGACGCCGGCGAAGACGCCGCCGGTGTTTTGGCGCACTTGCGCGGAATCGCCGTTGCCCTTCCAAGTCTGCCAGTTGCCGATGACTTCGGCCCAGGCGGGCTGCGCATTGGAGGAAGGCAGGGCGGACGCCGACGGGGTGCCGCCAAGTTGCGCGGTCGGCGCGCCTGCCCGCATGCCCGCGCCCAGGTTGGCGCGGAGGTAGGCGAGGGGCACCGCGCGTACCGAATTGTTGAGACCGGTCAGGGTGGAGGTGACACTGGCGTGCGCTTCTCCGGACAGGCTGTTGAAGGCGGCGGCCGTGGCGCCTTCGGGCAGCGTCAGGATGTATTCGTGCAGCGGGTTGCCGGCGGGCAGGCTGTCCAGGGCGTTGGCCACGGCGCGCTGGTTGCCGGTTTGCGCCGCGTCGGCGAAGGCGATCGGGCGAGTCGGCGTTTCAGGAACGCTGGGGGTGACCGGCGTGACCGGCGTGACGGGGGTGACCGGGGTAACCGGAGTCACCGGGGTCTCCGGGGTTTCCGGGGTGACGGGCACCTGCTTGCGGCCAAGCTGCATCACGACGTTCTGGCCGTCATAACGCAGGGCTGGATCCAGAAAGGCGTAGTTGGACGAGACGCTGTTGAACTGCCCGTTGACCGTGCCCGCGCTGAGGATGGCGTATTCGCGGCGGGTCTGGAACCCGCCGTCCGGCCCGACATGCACCGCCGAACCCGCCAGGTTTGCCGTGCCGCTGACAACGACACGGCTGCTTGCCGACGATTGGGAATCGGCCGTCACCTGATAGACCGAACCTGGCGAGAACGTCAGGTCGCCCGCGACGTTCAGGGTGGTGCCGGCCGCGCCAGGGGCCAGCGTGGCGCCGTTTTGCAGCGTGGTCGTGCCGACCGTTCCCGAGCCGCGCAGGGATGCGCCGCTGGCGACATTCAGGGTGCCGCCCAGGGCGCCGTTGACCGTCAGGGCGCCGCCCAGCAGATTGGTTTGACCGCTGAAGGCACTGGAATCGCCGGTCAAGGTGGTCGATCCGGCCAGCATGTCGATGGTGCCCTTGCCCGGCGACAGAGAACTGATGCCGGGGGCGAAGACGTAGTTCGAACTGGAGTGGTTGAAGACCAGCTTGCCGGTCCCGTCGCCAAAGCGCACGCCAAGCGCGGCCTGCACGACGCCCGGCGCGGTAGCGGCGTCGCTGGCGGCGGCGCCAATATTCAAGGTGCCCACCGATCCCGCCGCATCGGCGATTCGGACGCGGTTGGCGGTTTCAAGGGTGGCGCCGTTGGACAAGGTGGCGGCGCCCGAGCCTTGATAGCCAACGAGGAAGGCGCTGGAGGTCCTGAGCCGGGTCTGCGGGCCGTCCGCGACGAGGGTGCCTTCGCTGCCTGCGCTGAAGCCGGCGACCACCTGGTAGGCATCGATCATCGCGCCGTCCGTCGCGGCCAAATGGCCCCTCGAACCCGCATACATGCCCAGCGCAATGTAGCTGGTCAGCGAGGAGAGCTGGCTGCCGGCGCCGGAAACCAGCAGTTTGCCGTCGCCGCCCGCGTACATGCCCACATAGGTCTGGGCGCCGGAAGTGGCCGTGGCCCCGCCCTTGATGTCCAGCGTGCCAGTGCTGCGCGAGCCGATCGACATGCTTCTGACTGTCTGCATCGACGAGCCAGCGCCCGTGATTTCGATCGTGCCCGTCGACCCCGCCGAGTTGGCCACCAGCAGGCCGGTAAGTTGAACCGTTCCCTTGTCGGAGATCGTGACGACGCCGGTGCCGTTGTCACCTGCGGTGATTTGCCCGGCGTTCAGGGAGCTGCCCAGGCCAGAAATATTCAGGGTGCCGAGAGAGCCGGTGTGCGAACCCAGCGTGACGGCCGTCGATGCGATGGCTTTGGCGCCGCGGGTCACGTTCAGCGTGCCCGTGCCATAGAAGCCGACGCTGAAGGCCTCTGCGGTCCACTGAGAGCCCGCGCCGTTGATGGTGGCCGTGCCGGACTGAAGTTCGGACGTGCCGGGCGTGAAACCATTCGTGGAGTTGCCGATGATGGCCGAACCGCTGGTCAAACGGCTGCCATGTTCCACGTTGAGCGAGGGACCGCCAATCGCGCCAAGAAAGATGACGCCCGCCTGGTTGCTGCCGCTGGAGATAACCGGCGCGTACGGCGTAACGCTATTGATGAACAGATAGCCGGTCGAGCCCGGAAGCGATGCCGACGACCAGTTTTGCACGTCTTGCCAGTCTGCGCTCTGCGTGCCGTTCCAGGTGATGTTCTGCGCAATTGCAGGCGCGGCGCCCAAGGCCAGCATGCCGGACCCGGACAGGCCAAGCGCTTGCAAGGCAATGACAATCGCCCTTTTTTTCAGTTTTTGTTGAGGCATTTCGCGTTTCAGAAGTGAATTTAGCTGAGGCGGAATGGCGCAAATCCTGAAAAAGCCATGGCGCACGTGAAGGGAAAGCGGGGATGCGAGGGATGCTGCGGCCTCGATGCTTGGGAAGCCTGCGCGTTGGGGCGCGCGCAATCGATCTTACGATTTGCTGAAAAAGCCAAAGCCCAAAAAAACACCGGTGTTGATGGCTATTTTTCTTATTATGATGCGACCCCAATTTCTATCCCGAGGGCGTAGTCTTCCGTTTTCCAGGCTCATCGCGTATAACTTCCGAACGATATGTGCAGCGCAACATGGCGCATGTCGCAGTCACACCGATCGCAAGCTCACCCCCAGCCTCCCGCAAGGAGTTCCGCCGTGGCCCGATCCAAAGCGTCAGCGACTGCCCGCGATCCCGTCTTGATCGATCTTGCGCTGCAGGGGGGAGGCGCGCACGGCGCCTTCACCTGGGGCGTGCTGGACCGGCTGCTGGAAGAATCGTGGCTCGGCATCGACGGCATCTCCGGCACCTCGGCCGGCGCCATGAACGCCGCCGTGCTGGTGCTGGGACATGCGCGCGGGGGCGCGCAGGGCGCCCGCGCCGCGCTCGAGGACTTCTGGCGCCGCGTGTCCGACGCCGCCCGCTTCAGTCCCTTTCGCCGCAGCCCGCTCGACATCCTGATGGGCTCGTGGTCGCTGGACAATTCCCCCATGTTCATTGCCTTCGACATGGCGTCGCGGGTGTTCTCTCCCTATGACCTCAGCGCGTCCGGGGCCAATCCCCTTGCCGCCATCCTGCGGGAGGTCATCGATTTCGACGAACTGGCGCGCGCGCCCATCCATCTGTTCGTCACCGCGACGAACGCGCGCACGGGTCGGGGCCGAGTGTTCAAGAATGCCGAGGTCAATGCCGACGTGCTGCTGGCGTCGGCCTGCCTGCCCACCCTGTTCCGCGCCGTGATGATCGACGGCGATCCCTATTGGGACGGCGGCTACAGCGGCAATCCGACCATCACGCCGCTGGTGCGGGACTGCCAGTCGCACGACACGATCCTGGTGCAGATCAATCCGGTGGAGCGGGCCGGGTTGCCCAGCAGCGCCCGCGAGATCATGAACCGCCTGAACGAAGTCACCTTCAACGCATCGCTCCTGAAGGAGCTGCGGATGATCGCGCTGCTGCGCCAGGTGGCCGACCCCGGCAATGGCGAGGGCAGGATGTGGGCGCAGATGCGAATACACCGGATCTCGTCCGAGCTCATGGTGGAGCTGGGGTACTCGTCCAAGCTCAACGCCGAATGGCCGTTCCTGTGCATGCTGCGCGACGAGGGCAGAAAGGCGGCCGAGCGTTTCCTGGCCGAACACGGCGACGACCTGGGCAAACGGTCGTCATTGGATATCGACGAATTGCTGGGCGAGGTCTGATCATGGGACTGTTCGGTATTCTGCTGGCGCTGGTCCTGCTGATCGGGCTGGCCTATCGCGGCTGGAGCATCCTGCTGCTGGCGCCGGCCGCGGCCATGGTGACGGCTGCCGCGGCGGGGGAACCGTTGCTGGCCCATTGGACGCAGACCTTCATGGGCGGCGCGGCCGGGTTCGTCGCCCAGTTCTTTCCCTTGTTCCTTCTGGGGGCGCTGTTCGGCAAGCTCATGGCCGACAGCGGCTCGGTCACGGCGATTGCCGACGCCATGACGCGCAAGCTGGGTGCTCGGCGCGCCATCCTGGCCGTGGTGCTGGCCGGCGCCATCGTGACGTACGGCGGCGTCAGCCTGTTCGTGGCGTTTTTCGTGCTGGCGCCCATGGCGCATGCGCTGTTCCGGTCGGCCGGCATTCCGGTACGCCTGATGCCGGCGGCCATCCTGCTTGGCACGTCAACCTTCACGATGTCCGCGTTGCCGGGCACGCCAGCCGTGCAGAACGCCATTCCCATGCCGTTTTTTGCGACCACGCCGTTCGCCGCGCCGGGGCTGGGCATCGTTGCCAGCGCAATCATGCTGGGCTTCGGGCTGTGGTGGCTGAGCCGCGCGGAAGCCGCCGCGCGGCGGGCGGGTGAAGGCTACGTCGCGCCCGCGGGCATGGCCAGCGACGTGGCCGACGACGTGCTGGTGCGCGAGCGCGCCACCGTCGCGCGCGAGTTCGACCCGGCCGAAATGCAACATGGCCAGCGCAGCCCGGACGCGCCCTCGGCGCTGGTGGCGGCGACGCCGCTGGTCGTGGTGATCCTGGTCAACCTGCTCATGACGCTGATCGTCCTGCCGCGCATGGACACCGCGTGGCTTGCCGAGGCGCGCTGGGGCGGCACCAGCCTGGCCGCGGTGGGCGGCGTCTGGTCGGTGATCACCGCGTTGCTGGCCGCGATCGTGGTGCTGGTGGTGTTGAACTTCCGGCGCCTGCCGTCGCTGCGCGACACGATGGACGCCGGCGTGAACGCGTCCGCGCTGCCGCTCCTGAGCGTCGCGAGCCTGGTGGGATTCGGCGCGGTGGTCGCCTCGCTGCCCTCGTTTGCGGCGGTGCGCGACTGGGTGCTGTCGATCGAAGGCGGGCCGCTGGTGTCGCTGGCCGTGGCCACCAACGTGCTGGCCGCTTTGACCGGATCGGCGTCGGGCGGCCTGACCATCGCCCTGCAATCGCTGGCCGGTACCTACATGGAGCTGGCGCAGACCCTGGGCATCGATCCGGCGCTGATGCACCGCGTGTCGGTGATCGGCGCGGGCACGCTGGACAGCTTGCCGCACAACGGCGCCGTGGTGACCTTGCTGGCGGTATGCGGGTCGAACCACCGGGATGGCTACATGAATATCGTCGTGGTGGGCATCGTGGGGCCCATCATCGGGCTGGCGGCGGTCATCGCGCTGGGCAGCGCGGTGGGATCGTTCTGACGCGACGCCCGTCAGGACAGCGTGCGCGCGGGCAGCGCCGCCGACAGGTCGTTCAGGCTCAGGCCGCAACACCGCGCCCGCTCGGCCAGCGTTTCGCTCTGCGCCAGCGCGCGGCTGCTTTCCTCCAGCAGCACGTCCAGCTGCTCTTGCGGCGTGGCGGCCATCGCCCATGCCCGGTCCGCAAAGCGCACGGCAAACTGGTCCACGCACGATTTGCAGATGGCCGCGCCGTTCTGCTCGAGCAGCGGCGCGCCCTGCGCGAGCGTCGATTGGCAAAACTGACAGGCGAGGGCGTGGTTCATGCGTCGGGCGGCCGGGACGAGAGTTGGCAAAAACGGCCACCGAAACGACGGGGCCTGTCATTGAACAACGGCCGCGCACGCCCAGTCTTAAATCGCGGGGCTTGCCGTCTTAATCGACATTGAAGCCGCTCGGCCCCGCGTGCCCAAGCAGTTCCCGGGCGCACTGGACCGCTTCTCCCGGTGTCGCGACCGCCAGGAACGGCAGGCCGAAGGCGCGAGCCATCTTTTCGCCGCGCTTGCGCAGCTTGTCCAGCGCCTGGGCATCGCGTTCGACGGCGATGAACGCCCGGCATCGCGCCCGCAGGCGCGGCATGTTGGCGGTCTGCCATTCGATCATGGCCCTGCGGTCCTCGTGCGCGGCTTCATGGCGCGTGTCGGGCACCACCATGACAAAGGTGCGCGGGTTCTCCACCAGCAGCTCCATTTCCCGGATCCACGTGGCCGAATAGCCCAGCGGCGCGCCGCCGTGCCGGGCCGTCACGATGGGAAACTGCGACAGGTCGTGAAAGAAGAATTGGTCGTGGTTCATTCGAAGGCTCCGTGGGGCAGGACAGGGTCGTCCTTGGCGCAGCCGCAGCTGCCGTAAAGCACGAGACTGTAGGAATCCAGTTCAAAGCCGCAGCGCCGCGCGATCTTCCTGACCCGCTGCGCCGTGGCGGGATCGCTGGACTCCCGGATCTGGCCGCACCGCGTGCAGACCAGGTGGTCGTGATGCCCCTTGTCGTTCAGTTCGAACACGTTGGTGTGCGAATCGAGCTGGGTGCGTTTGAGCAGGCCGGCGTGCTCCAGTTGCGTGATCACCCGGTACACCGTGGCCAGGCCGATATTGCTGTGGTCCGAGATGAGGCGGCGGTAGATGTCCGCGGCGCTCATGTGCTCGTCGGCATGGCGGTAGAAGATGTCCAGGATCTTCAGACGCGGAAAGGTGGCTTTGATGCCGGCGTCGCGCAGCCGTGTGTGGTCCATGAAATGTCTCCATTCAGAGGGCGGATATCCCAATGATGAGAATGATGTACATTTTCAAATGGACCCGCTAACGGGAACCCGTCAACCTGTACCTCAAACCTGCCAACCATGCGTGAAGCGGCTGCCTCTCTCCCTCTGCCCGACGTCCTGCTGACGCCGTACAGCCTGCGCCGGCGCCGGGAATCCAAGGGCATTTCGGTGCCCTCGCACGTCCACGTCGAGGGCATGCTGGTGCTGGTGCACGAGGGACTTGTCATGGTGCAGTCGGGCGATCGCGTGTTGACGGTGCTGCCGGGCAGCCTGGGCTGGATTCCGCCCGGCGTGCGTCATGGCGCGCGCTGGTTTGGCGAGGCGCGCGGCTCGTTCCTGCACGTGCACCCCGACGGGTGCGCGCGCTTGCCGCCGCATTGCCGGGCGTGGCCGTCCTCGCGGCTGATCGAGGCGCTGGTCGAGCGCTTCATCGAAGGCACGTCGCGGGAGACCCCGGCGGCCTATCAGGCGCAACTCTTTGACGTGCTGCTGGAAGAGCTGCGGCAGCGCAGCGCCGAGGCGACCGTGCCGCTGCCGATGCCGGCCGACCCGCGCCTGCAGGATCTGGCCAACACGCTGCTGGATACGCCGGACGACACGGCCGGCATCGACGAGTGGGCGCAGCGGTTGAACATGTCTTCGCGCACCCTGATGCGGCGCTTTCGCCAGGAAACCGGCGTGACGTTGGGGCAGTGGCGTCAGCAGGCCAGGCTGCTGCGGGCGCTGGAGATGCTGTTTCGCGGCGGATCCGTCACGCAGGCGGCGTTGTCGGTGGGCTACGAAAGCACCAGCGCATTCATCGGCAGCTTTCGCACGGCCTTCGGCATGACGCCCACGCGCTATCTGGCGGGGCGCGCCTAGGAAATGACCGCGAAGGGTTCGCCGCGGCGCGCGTCAGGCGGCCGCGGGCTGGTCCGGATGCAGCGGACCCTGCGGGTCGTTCTCGGCGTCGGGACGGGGCGGCACGGGTGCCAGACCCAATCCCAGGCGCAGGCGCTGGCAATCCGGATTGGGCGATCCGTCCGGCATCCAGATGTCGAAGTCGCGGCACGGCGTGGGCCGGTTTTCGTAGATGTCGCAGTGAATGCCGGGCTTGCCGAGCTCTCCGCGCAGCGAGATGCAGCGCCCGCCGCCCATCTCAGTGCCCTTCATGCAGGCGCGCAGGGGGCTCATCTGGGTGACGAGTTCCAGCGGCACCTGGCCGCCGTTTTCGCCGGCCAGTTCACCGACGTAAAAGGACACGCGAAAGTGCGCGCAACATGCGCCGCAGTCCAGGCAGGGATTGGCGGACGGGTCGTCGCCAGCCAGCACGGCAGGCGACACGAAGGTAACGAGCGAAGTCAGTGGCAGGGACATGGGGCAAGGTCCGAAATGGCCTGTCCGGCTCCCCGTCTTGGCGCATGCCGGGCCTGCGATGCGCCGGCCCGCCGCGCTGATCCGACGGTGCGCGCGGCACAGGCCGGCGCCGAATCAAGGCCGGAAATATTATCTGGATTTGCGTTGCGGCCGCTACGACTTTTTTCAGGGACGTTGCTGGAGTAGCATCGGTAGCCCGTCAGCCGTAAGGAGCGATCTCTTGTCCGCCAAAACCGATTTCCCAGATGGCCTTGCCCGTTGCGGCTGGGTGGACACGTCCGCCGAATACATGGCCTATCACGACACCGAATGGGGCCGCCCCGAAGGCGACGATCGCGCGCTGTTCGAACAGCTTTGCCTGGAAGGTTTCCAGTCCGGGCTCAGCTGGCGCACCATCCTGAACAAGCGCGAGGCCTTCCGCCGCGGCTTCGCCAACTTCGACCCGGCCAGGCTCGCCGCCTTTGGCGAACACGAAGTCCAGGCGCTCTTGGCCGATCCGGGCATCGTGCGCCATCGCGGCAAGATCGAAGCCATGATCAACAACGCGGCCCGCGCGCTGGAAATGATCGACCGCGAAGGGTCCCTGGCCGCGTATTTCTGGCGCTTCGAAGCGCCGCCCTCCAAGGTGTCCACCTACGGCGCTTCGACCTCCGAACAGTCCGAAGCGCTGTCCAAGTCGCTCAAGAAACTGGGCTGGAAATTCGTGGGGCCGACCACGGTGTATGCCTTCATGCAGTCCGTGGGCATGGTCAACGACCACAGCCCCGGCTGCCATTGCCATCCGCTCGTCGAAAAGAAGCGCAAGGCGTTTGTTCGGCCGGGTGGCCGGTCAGCCTAGGGCGCGGTCTGCACCGGCGCCTGCGTGGGCAAGCTGTAACGCCCCTCGCGGTAAGCCCAGCTTGGCCACAGCGCGTGCGCCAGCGCCTCGGTCGCCAGTTCGGCGTTCAGCGGCGCGGGCGCGTAGTCCTCGGGCGCCGTGTAGCGGTACTGCACCGGGGGCTTGTTGGGCGCCAGCACCAGCAGGTCGTCTCCCTTCAGATACCCATAGGTGCTGTCGTACTGCATGATGGCGCGTCCGGGCGTGCTGCGCGTCAGGTCGTGGCCGATCATCGGGTGCTCGGTATCCACGCCAATCAGCGACAGCAGGGTGGGCGGCAGGTCGATCTGGCTGATGATGCGGTCGTCGCGCCGCGCCTCGATGCCGGCGCCCAGGATCACGGCAGGAATGTGGAAGTGGCGTACCGGCACCAGGCTGGCGCCGAACACGCGCGAGTCATGGTCCGCCGCCACCAGGAAGACCGTGTTTTCCCAATACGGAGACGCCTTGGCGCGTTCGAAGAACCGGCCCAGCGCCCAGTCGGCGTAGCGCACCGTGTTCTCGACGGTGGCAGGGTTGCCGTCGGTTTCGATGCGGCCCGCCGGGTACTCCCAAGGCGTATGGTTGGACACGCTGAACGCCAGCGTGAAGGTCGGCTGGTCGCCATCTTCGCGCAGCAGGCGGTCAAGCTGGTTGAACATGTCCTCGTCCGACGCGCCCCACGTGCCGACGAACGCGGGGTCGACAAAATCAGGCCGGTCGACGATCTGCTTGAAGCCGTTGCCCAGGAAGAAGCCCTTCATGTTGTCGAAGTGCGACTCGCCGCCATAGATGAAGCGCGAGTGATAACCGTGCCGCCCCAGCAGGTCGGCCAGCGAAAAGAACCCGCGCTGCGAGCGCGGCAGTTTCAGCACCGCTTGCGCGGGGGTGGGCAGGAACCCGGTGGTGACGGCTTCCAGTCCGCGCACCGAGCGCGTGCCGGTGGCGTAAGCGCGCGTAAACGTCCAAGCCTCGCGCGCCAGCGCGTCCAGCTCCGGCGTCAGGTTGGCGCCGCCCAAGGCCGCGCTGTACTGCGCGCCCAGGCTTTCTTCAAGGATGATGACCAGATTGAGCGGGCGATGCGTCTTGCGCGTGGCCGGCTGGCGATGCAGGCTGGGGTAATCGGGATTCGGCGGGGGAAACGGCAGCCCGGACTTCGCCAGCACCAGGGCGTGCATCTCGTCGTCGTCCATGCCGCCATATACGGCGGAGGCCGACTTCTCGTTCTTCATGCTGTAGACCGCATAGAACACGTTGTACAGCGAGTTCAACGCCAGGGTGTTGAGCATGCCGTCGGAGCTGTAGGCCACCGAGGACGGGTTGATGGGACGGTGGCCCAGCGTGCCGCGGATGGCCAGGATCACCACTGCCAGGATCGCCACGCTGGCTAGTGGCATCTGCCACCACGTCAGCGGCGCATCCGGACGCGCGTGGCCCAGCAACGCCCATGCGGCCCAGCCAATCAGCGCCAGCGCGCCCAGCCCGCCCAGCAGGGCGCCCTTGTAGCCGCGCCACAGCATGCCAGAGACTTCGCGCGGGTGCTTCAGGTATTCGACGAACAGGCGGTTGGGACGGGAGTCGTATTCGATGATGAAGGGCGGCGTCGCCACTTCCAGGAACGCCAGCAGGACGAACGCCACGATGTACCAGACAGCGGTGATGTCCGCCGCCACGGAAAAGTGGCCGAACAGCGGCGACAGCACGGCCGGCAGCGCCGCCAGCACCGCGATCTGATGCGCATCGATGCGCAGTCCCCGCAGCAGCAAAGGCGCCAGGCCGCCGGCGTTGCGCACGCGCTGCCACTGCCAAAGCGCCAGCGCCAGGCGGCTGAGCGTCAGCAGCGCGAAGGCCGCCAACACGAATATCAAAGTCGAGTGCCGCATCGGGCCTCCAGGTTGTCCTGCACTTGCGCCCGGTCAGGGCGGATTTGGTCATTTGGCATTGGAACCGCGCCGGCGTCAAAAATTCGGCAACCGGGCCGGATCCGGTTACTACCGCCCAGCCGCAGTCGTCTCTCTTTGTAACGGCGTACCCCTTGCACGGGCACGCCGCTTGCTGCGCAGCGGTGCGGACGTTCGCGCCGTTGGCATGCCTGCATGGCGAGTTCGCCCGGAAAAATCCGCACACATTATGGCGTCGTTCCGCCCGACCGTCGCTGCAGGCCGCGATACCCTGGGGTAGTGATCCGGCCAGCGCAGTTCGGCCGGGCAGCAAAGCCAAGGATAGTAACCATGACGCGAACAAGAAAAATAGCGATCGGGATTGTAGGGGGCATTGCCCTGCTGGTGGCGGTAATGGTGATCGTGATCGCCACGTTCGACTGGAACCGCGCCAAGCCCATGATCAACGAACGGGCCACGGCGGCCATGGGCCGCCCGTTTGCCATCAACGGCGACCTGAGCGTGCGATGGCAGCGCGAGGCGGGAGAGGGCGGCTGGCGCAGCTGGGTGCCGTGGCCGCGTGTGGTCGCCAACGACATCACCATCGCCAATACCGAATGGGGCAAGGCGCCGCACTTCGCCACCCTCAAGCGCGCGGAGTTCAGCCTGTCCCCCTTGCCGCTGCTGGCCCAGCACGTCGTCATCCGTCATATCCAGTTGACCGAGCCCGCGGCTGACCTGGAAAGGCTGGAAGACGGCCGCGCCAATTGGGTCTTCACGCTGCCGGAGTCCGGCGAGCCGTCGCCGTGGGTGCTGGACATCAATGAGATCGGCTTTGACAAGGGGCGCGTCGGCTATGCCGACGAAATGCTGAAGGCCGACCTGACCGTGCTGGTCGATCCGCTGGGCAAACCCGTGCCATTCGCGGACGTGGCCGGTAAATCCTTCGTGCCCGAAGACGGCTCGGCCGTCGCGCCGCGCGACTACGTGTTCGGATGGAAGGTCGACGGCAAATACAAGGGACTGTCCACCAAGGGCGAGGGCAAGGTCGGCGGCATGCTGGCCTTGCAGGATCCCAAGCAGCCGTTCCCCTTGCAGGCCGACGTGGCCATCGGCGGCACGCGCGCCTCGGTCGCGGGCACGCTGACCGATCCCGTGCATCTGGGCGCGCTGGACCTGCACCTGAAATTGTCCGGCTCGTCCATGGCGCAGCTGTATCCATTGACGGGTGTCACGCTGCCGGACACGCCGCCCTACAGCACCGACGGCCACTTGGTGGCCAAACTGCAGAACCCCGGCGGGGCGGTGTTCGACTACAAGAATTTCAACGGCAAGGTCGGCGACAGCGATCTGCATGGCGACATCAGGTTCGCGCTGGGCGCGCCCCGTCCCAAGCTGACGGGCAAGCTCTCGTCCAAGCTGCTGCAAATGGCCGACCTGGGTCCGCTGATCGGCGTGCCGTCCGGCGGCGGTCCGAAGGCCGACACGGACAAATCCAAGGACGCGCCCGCCAAGCCCAAGGGCGGCAAGGTGCTGCCCACGCAGGAGTTCCGCACCGACCGCTGGCGCGACATGGATGCGGATGTGTCGCTGGACGCGGCGCGCATTGTCCACGACAGCAAACTGCCGCTGTCCGATCTCTCGGTCCACGTCATCCTGCAGGACGGTAAGCTCACGCTTGATCCGCTGCGCTTCGGCATGGCCGGCGGGACGATGAACGCGACGGCACGACTGGACGGCTCGAAAGCGCCACTTACCGGCCGCATCGACATGCACGCGCGCCGGTTGCAGCTCAAGCAGCTGTTTCCGTCTGCCGAAGCCATGCAGAAAACGCTGGGCGAGCTCAACGGCGATCTGGCGATCAGCGGCACCGGCAACTCCGTGGCGGCGCTGCTGGGCACGGCGACGGGCGACGTCAAGATGCTGGTCAACGACGGCGTCATCAGCCGCAGCCTGATGGAGCTGGCGGGACTGAACGTCGCCAACTATGTGGTCTCCAAGCTGTTCGGCGACGATGAAGTGAAGATCAACTGCGGCGCGGCCGACCTGGAGCTGAAGCGGGGCGTGATGACGCCGCGCGTCTTTGTGTTCGACACCGACAACGCGTTGATCACCATCACCGGCTCGGCCAGCTTCAAGGACGAAACCCTGGATCTGGATATCGACCCGGACAGCAAGGGCTTTCGCATCTTCTCCTTGCGCTCGCCGTTGTATGTGCGCGGGACGTTCGGTTCGCCCGACGTGGGCGTGCACGTCGCGCCGCTGGCGGCGCGCGGGGCGGGCATGGTGGCGTTGGGCGTGCTGCTGACGCCGGCGGCCGGGCTGCTGGCGCTGATCGCGCCCAGCGCGAATGACGACAATGCTTGCGGGCCGTTGCTGGAGCAGATGCGCAAGCCGCCCAAGGCGCCTGCGCCGGCCAAGAAGTAAATAGGCAAGAAGGCCGGCACATTGCCGGCCTTCTCACTGTCATCGGCGTGCGACGCTAACGCTCAGGGCATCGTCCGGAATCCCTCCGGCGCGGTGTCGTCGGCCGCACAGACCCTGTCGCGGCCGTGATTCTTGGCGTAATAGAGCGCCTGGTCCGCGCGCTCGAACACGGCTTCCAGTGTCGCGCCCTGGTCCGGGTAATGCGCCACGCCCACCGAGATCGTGATGGAAGCGGGCAGGGGCGAGCCTTCCGTGATGGCCAGGCGCGCGCGCAGGCGCTGCGCGATCGCGATGGCCGCCGCCATGCTGGCGCCCGGCAGCAGCATGACGAACTCCTCGCCGCCCGGCCGCGTCAGCACGTCGCCGCTGCGCGAACCCTCGCGCATGACGCCGGCCAATGCCTGCAAGGCCTGATCGCCCGCCGCGTGGCCGTAGCGATCATTGATGCGCTTGAAGTGGTCGACATCGATCGCCACGATGGCCACCGGCGTCCCCTCGGCGCCCAACAGCGCCAGCGCCTCGTCCATGCCGCGGCGGTTCAGAAGGCCCGTCAGCGTGTCGGTCGTGCTCTCTTGGCGCAGGTCGCTGAGCTTGTGGTGCATCGACGCCAGACCCGTCAGCAGCGCGCGCCGCAACTGCGCGGCCTCGAAATACCATGAACGCACGGCGCGGATCCGGTCCGCGGAATCCGGGTCCTGCATGCGCTTGGCAATGCTTGCCATCTGCCCCAACGGGCGCGCGATCCAGCGCGACAGCAGCCAAATCAGGGCGACCGATAAGAGCAGCAGCGGCAGCGTGTTGCGGACCGTGGCCATCAGCAGGTCCGCCATCGGGCGCAGCGTGCTGTCCACCGGGCGCTGCGCGATGATGCTCCAGCCGGTGCTGGGAACCGGCGCAAAACCGGCCAGCATGTCGCGGCCATCGCTGTCGATGAAGCGCTGTTCACCCGTCTCGCCACGCCGGGCGGCCGCGAAGGTGTCGTTGTCGGGGGCGGGCTTGCCCAGCCGCGCGCGGTCCGGGTGGTAAATCAGCGTGCCCTTGCGGTCGATGACGTAGAGAAACGAATCGTCGCGGTAGAAATGCTCGTCCAGCAAGCGGTCCAGCACGTTGTCTTCGTGCAGGTAGAGCGACCCCGCGATGAATCCGAGGTAGCGGTAGTCGCGCGAAAAAATCGGCTGGGTGTAGAGGATCTGCCAGCGGCCGTTGCTGGCCTGAAAGGGTTCGCTGATCGTGGGGTGGCGGGTGGCGAGCGCCTGCTTGACCGCATCGCTGACCAGTTGGTGGCCCAGCAATTGCGGATACGACGGCGACACGGCCAGCACCTTGCCTTGCGGCGACGCCACGAAACTTGAGTTGAAGTGGCCCATCTGCTGTTCCAGCCGCCGCGTCTCCGCCGCCATGCGCTCGGGGTGGCTTTCCATGTCGGCCAATTCGTCGGCGCTGTAGGAAAGGTAGCGATGAATGTCGTTCAGCAGCGCATTGGTGGTCAGCGCCAGCTTGGCCGCATAGATGCGATTCGTGTCCATCGCATTGCGCAAGAGCAGGTCGCGCTGCACCAGATAGCTGGCGTGCAGGCCGCCCGCAAGCACCACAAGGACCGACAGCAGGCTGATCCACAGGATGAGACGCCGCAGGTCGACACGAAACATGACGGCATCCGTCAGCTGCGGGCGCGGCCCGGAGGCTCGCCGGAAGGCGGCGAGGCGTTGCAGGCAAGCGCGTCCCAGGCGCGCATCGCCTGCCGGGCCACCGCCTGCAATGTCTTGCGGCTGGCGCCGTCGCGGGCCTGGATCGACATGCCATGCAGCACCGTCGTGTAGAACGCGGCCAATCCCTTCAAGTCAGTCCCGCCGGGCAATTCACCCTGCGCTGCGCCCGCGGTCAGGCGGGCAAGGATGCGGCTTTGCATCTCGCGCCGGTTGTCCCCCAGAAAATGCCCCACGCTGGCCTGGTTGTCGCAACCGGCCGGCGCGCCCAGCACGATCATGCAGCCGGGAGGCAGGCCCGGCGCCGTGAAGCGCTCGGCCGAGGCAAGCAGCATGGCCTCGATGGCGTCACGCGCGGTCGGCGCCGCCAGCAGCGCGCGCCGCGCCGAACCGCCTTCCGTGTCGCGGTACAGCTGGACGGCTTCCCGGAAAAGGCCTTCCTTGGAACCGAAGGCGCCATAGAGACTGGGCGAGTTGATGCCCATCGCCTCCGTCAGATCGGACAGCGATGCCCCTTCATATCCCTTCGACCAGAAGACTTCCATGGCCTTTTGCAAGGCTTGGTCCCGGTCGAAGTTGCGCGGGCGCCCTCGTTCAGCCATGCCGGGGATTTTACCCGTGCCGACTATTTTGTGTTGATCGATAAAAAATTCATTGACCAGCCATCACGCGCCCGGCGATGATATTTGTACCGATCACTACAAAACGAGGTTTGACCATGCAGAACTTGAACGGCAAAGTGGCGTTCGTCACCGGCGGCAGCCGCGGCATCGGCGCCGCCATCGTGCGCCGGCTTGCGGCCCACGGCGCGGACGTGGCCTTCACGTACGTCAGCGCATCGTCGGCCGCGCCCGCAGAGGCGCTGGTCCAGGAACTGAAGGCGCAGGGCCGCCGTGCCGCAGCGATCCAGGCCGATTCCGCAGACGCCGCCGCGGTCAGGCGCGCCGTGGAAACCGCCCTCCGCGAACTCGGACCGGTGGATGTGCTGGTCAACAACGCCGGCATCTTCCTGTCCGGGCACATCGCGGACAACACGTTGGACGACTACGAGCGGACGATGGACGTCAACGTGCGCGCGCCTTTCGTCGCCATCCAGGCGGTTCAGGCCGCCATGCCCGATGGCGGACGCATCATCAACATCGGCAGTTGCCTGGCAGCCCGCGCCGGCCGGGCAGGCGTCGCGTTGTACGCGGCCAGCAAATCCGCGCTGGTCGGCCTGACGCAAGGCCTGGCCCGCGACCTGGGTCCGCGCGGCATCACCGCAAATGTCGTGCACCCCGGTCCCATCGACACCGACATGAACCCGGCCGACGGCGACCGCGCCGCCGACATGGTGGCGGTGCTGTCCTTGCCCCACTACGGCCAAGCGCGCGATATCGCCGGGATGGTCGCATTCTTGGCAGGACCCGAGGGCCGCTACGTCACGGGCGCGAGCCTCGCGGTGGACGGCGGCTACGCGGCTTGATCCTGTTCGTCGAAACTTTTTCGCCACCCGACTTGCACAAATAAAAAAAGCCCCATATAATTTTTCTTCTTCGCAGCACACACATAACGAAACGCTACGGCGCACAGCGCGGCAGCAGATCAAAGTGAGTGAATCGCAGGGCTGTTAGCTCAGTTGGTAGAGCAGCGGACTCTTAATCCGTAGGTCGAGTGTTCGAGCCACTCACAGCCCACCAGAATTCTTTGGCAGTACATCAAAAAGCCCACCGGTTTCGGTGGGCTTTTTGCATTGCTTCGCAATTACTGGCCTGGTGCGCGCAACCCTCACGCCAATATCCGCAGCGCCGTCTCGATCCCAAATGCCTGCGCAAACTGCTGCGCCGGCAAGGGTTTGCCGAACAGATACCCCTGACCCTCTTCGCAATGCTCGGCCAGCAGCCGTTCGCGTTGCGCATCCGTTTCGATGCCTTCGGCGATGGTGTTCAGGTCAAAACTGCGCGCCACGTCCACGATGGCGCGGATCACGGTGGCGTCGCGGTTCGAGTCCAGCATGCCGCTGACAAACGAGCGGTCGATCTTGATGCGCGTGATGGGATGGGTCTTCAACAGGCTCAGCGACGCATACCCCGTGCCGAAGTCGTCGAACGAGATGCCCACGCCTTGCGCGCGCAGGCGCTGCAGCATTTCCAGCACTGCGGCGTCGTGGTTCAGCACGATGTTTTCGGTGATTTCCAGTTCCAGCGCCTCGGGAGGCAGGCCGTGCCGGTCGAGCGTCTGCGCGACCTCGGCCGCCAGGTCTCCTTCGCGGAACTGCGCGCCGAAAAGGTTCACGGCGATGCGAAAGTCGTGCAAGCCGCTGCGGCGCCAGAATGCGGCTTGGCCGCACGCTTCGTTCAACACCCATGAGCCGACGGTGGCCGCCAGCGGTCCGCTCTCCAAGGAGGGAAGAAAGACTGCCGGCGCCAGCAGGCCCAGTTGGGGATGACGCCATCGCAACAGCGCTTCGGCGCCGGTCAGCGCACCGGTGGCCAGGTTGATCTGCGGTTGATAGAAGAGCAGGAATTCGCCTTTGGCGACCGCGCGGTGAAGCTCCATGCCATACAGGCGGCGTGCGACGGCTTCCAGGCGCAGGTTGGGGGCGAAGACGGAGACGCGGCCGCGGCCGACTGCCTTGGCCTTGACCAGGGCGAGATCGGCGTTGCCGACGAGCTCGAGCGCTTCGTGGGCGTGCAGCGGCGCAATGGCCACGCCGCAGCTTGCGGTAAGCCGAAGCTCCTGCCCGCCGATGTGGAAGGGTTCGGCAATCCGCGCGAGGGTCAGTTGCGCCAATTCCGTCGCCTGCGTCAGATCGCCGGCGTCTTGTTGCAGGATGGCGAATTCGTCGCTTCCCAGGCGGGCGACGGTGTCGCAGGGATCCGCCGTCGCCTCCAGGCGCGCCGCAAGTTCTCGCAGGATTGCGTCGCCGATCGCGTGGCCCAGGGTGTCGTTGATGTCCTTGAAGCCATCCAGGTCCAGCATCAGGATGGCGGCGGGAGACGGGCGCGCCAGGACTTCTTCCACGCGCCGATAGAAGACGCCGCGGTTGGCCAGGCCGGTCAGCGGATCGAAGCCGGTGAATTTGCGTGCGTCCTCGTCATGCCGCATGGGCGCGGGGTCCGCACCGGCACGCAGTGCGGCCAGATGCGTCTGCCGCTCGACCGAGGCCAGATCGCTTATTTTTCGGGCGCGTTCGGCGTTGACCTCGACACGCCGAAGCTCCAGGCGGTCGGAGGCCATTCGGGCCAGTTCGCGCAGCCGGTCCTTGTCTTCCTCGCTGAAGTCGGAGTGCGGTTCCGTGTCGATGACGCACAGCGCGCCCAGCGGATGGCCTTCGGGGGAATTTAATGGCACACCGGCATAGAACCGGATGCTTGCCGCCCCGCAGACGAGGGGGTTGTCGTGAAAGCGATCGTCCAGCCGGGCATCCGGCACGACCATGACGTCGTCCTGCAAGACTGCGTGGGCACAAAAGGAGACGTCGCGGCGCATGTCCGTCTCTTCGAAGCCCGTGCTGGCCGCAAAGAAGACGTGATCGCTGCCGATCATGTTGATGGCCGACACCGGCATGTTGAACATGCGCGACGCAATGCGAACCACCGGATCAAGACTGGGGAGCGCGCGCCGCGCATCCAGCCCATATTCCGACAGGGCGCGCAGTCTTTCGGTCTCGCTTGGCAAAGGTGGGGGGCATTTCATCTACAGCCTCCTTTTATTTCTCCTTGTCCTGCGACGTTCTGGAGTTCCCGGCGTTGCTTGGCCGAACCGCGCAACGTAACACCGTCCTGGCCGGTGGCCTGTTTGGGCGCGCGGGAGGCGCCGAAGAACCAGTATCGAAGTGTGACGCGATCATCAAAGATTGACCAACACACCTGTAACTGAATATTCCGTTTTCGAATTTAGCGCAGCTTTCTTCCGTTTGCCAGCGCGCGGCGGCACGCGATTGCGCGATCACTAGGAACTCCATGGTCGCGCGCGCGAGCCCGCGCGGTACGCGCAAAACGCGTCAAAACCATTACCCGCCAGTCGAAAACAATCATTTTTTTGCGTGGAAGGTTTTCAGCTTGCATTCATCGTTGCGTCATGCGCGGCACACAGAATGCGGGCCTCGAACAGCTTCCACGGGAAAAAGGAAATGAAGTTCTGGAGTCGGAATGCGCTCGCCTGCGCCGTCATGAGTGCGATGACGCTGATTGCGGGGTGCGGCGGCGACAATGGCAGCGATGACGAAACGCCGCCGGTCATCGAGGAGCCGCCCGCGCAGGCCCGGCCGCTGGAACTGACGATCCTTCACATCAACGACCACCATTCCACGCTGGACGGCAAGGACAAGACGCTGACCTTGAAGAATGCGGCCGGGGTCGATACCGACGTGACCGTGTCGGCCGCGGGCATGCCGCGCGTGAAAGCCGCCATCGACCAGCTGGCCGCGAATTCGCCGAACGTGCTGAAGCTGCATGCGGGCGATGCGCAGACCGGAACGCTGTATTTCAACCGCGCCGGCGCGCCGGGCGAGGCCGATGTCGCGCTGATGAACACGGTCTGCTTCGATGCCATGGCGGTGGGCAACCATGAATTCGACAAGGGCGACGACGGGCTGAAGCGCTTTGTGGACTTCTTGCATGCCGGCGCGTGCCAGACGCCCGTCCTGAGTGCGAACGTCGCGTTTGGCGCCAGTTCGCCGCTGCACGGCACCGATCTGATCAAGCCTGCCATCGTCGTCGAGCGTGACGCCCAGAAGATCGGCATCGTCGGCCTGACCATCGCCAGCAAGACCAAAGAATCGTCGAGCCCCAATGCGGACACGACGTTCACCGACGAAGCCGTGGCCGCGCAGGGGCAGATCGACGCGCTGCGCGCCGATGGCGTCAACAAGATCATCCTGCTCAGCCACATCGGCTACGGCTATGACAAGGAAGTGATTGCCAAGCTGAGCGGTGTGGACGTGGTGGTGGGCGGCGATTCGCATACGCTGCTGGGTCCCGACTCGATGAAGACGATGGCCGTGGGCACGCCGGGCGGCGCCTATCCGACCCGTCTGGCCGACAAGGACGGCAAACCCGTCTGCCTGGTGCAGGCATGGGAATACTCGCAAGTCGTGGGCGAACTGAAGGTCAGCTTCGACGCCAACGGCGACGTGACGAACTGCGCCGGCACGCCCCACGTGTTGATCGACACCGACTACCGCGTCAAGTCGGGCAGCGCCCTGGTTGCAGCCTCCGATGCCGATCGCGCCGCCTTCAAGGCCGAGGTTGCGGCCAGCGGTTTCCTGCGTGAGCAGACGCCGGACGCCGCGGCGTTGTCGGTGCTGCAACCCTTCAAGGACAAGATCGACGTCTTCAGCAAGACCAACGTTGCGCAGGTGCCGCTGGAGCTGTGCTTTCGCCGCATTCCGGGCCCCACGCCTGCCAGCAATACAGCCAGTCCGGCTTGCGAAAGCGAAGGCAACGTCGCCCTGCGCGGCGGAGACATCCAGCAGCTGGTGGCGCAAGCGTATCTTGACGTGGCCAACGCCGAATACGGCGGCGCCGACATGACCCTGCAAAGCGGCGGCGGTGTGCGGCGCGCCCTGAATGGCACCGTGACGGCGGCCGACGTGATCGCCGTCGTGCCGTTCGGCAACATGCTGTGGCGCCTGGACCTGACCGCCAATGAGGTCCGGTCCATGGTCGAGGACGGCCTGGACGCCACGTACAAGCCGGGCGGCAAGGACGGTCCTTATCCCTACGCGGCAGGCCTGCGCTGGGACGTGACGGCCTCCAACGCGAAGGGCAGCCGCGCCAGCAACTTTCAGTACCTGGATCAGGCAACCGGCACGTGGCTGCCGCTGGACAATGCGCGCACCTATCGCCTCTTCGTGCTGAGCTTCAATGCGACGGGCGGCGATGGTTACGCCACGCTGGCCAACGTGCCGTCCGAGCGCCGTTCCGACATCGGTGTGCTGGACGCCGACGTGTTCCAGGCCTACATCGACATGCAGACCAAGGACGCGGGCACCAGACTGCCGATCCTGAACCGCATCGACAACGACCGCTACAGCACGCATAACTGGCAGCCGTGATCGTGGGCCGCGCGCCAGGGGGTCGGCCCGGCGCGCGGCCGTCTAGAAAACGTCGATCATTTGGCAGCGTTGGCGAACACCACACTCAGCGAATGCGCCGACGTTACCCGTAGCCGCACATCGCTGGCCGGACGCGTCGCCCATCCTGCTGCGCGGACCAGCCCGGACAGCAGGCCGAAGGCCGGCGCGGCCACGTTCAGCAGGTCGTCCACGCCTGGCGGCGGATTGAGCGGCGCCTGAATGACCTCGCTGCTCAGGCCGCTTTCGCTCAACAGGGCCTGAAGGCGCGCAAGCGTCGGATTCAGGGCGTCGACGTTTTCCAGATGGAAGTCCTGCCGGTTGCTGCAGAGTCCGGCAAGCTGTTCGGCGCTGGTTCTATCTAGAAAGTAAGTGCGTGCCACGGTCATGGGAGCCTCCGCTGATAGCGGCATCATATCGCTCGGCGCAACGGGAATCGGGGGCGTACAAAATGTTGCCCGACGCCCCGCAGCCCCTTGCTAGCATGATCCTCGCCGGAATGAACCGGTATCTGGATGGACAGTGGAGGTTGCCATGAACTCAAGAACAATCAACCGGATCGCCGTGCTTGCGACCGCGGGCGTGCTGCTGGCCGGTTGCGCGACGCAACAGCAAACGAATACCGCTGTCGGAACGGGCGCGGGCGCGGCGTTGGGCGCGGGCATTGGCGCGCTGATCGGGCACGGCAAGGGCGCGGCGATCGGCGCGGGCATCGGTGCGGTGGCGGGCGGCCTGGTGGGCTACAACTGGAAGGTGGTCAAGGAGGACGTGCAGAGTTCCGGCGCCTCATCGCTGGGCATCGACGTCGTGGAAATGCCCGACGGCAGCCTGAAGGTCAATATTCCCAGCGGCGTGTCGTTCGATACGGACAAGACGCAGCTCAAGCCGGCGTTGCTGCCGGTGCTCGATAGCGTGGCGCGTTCGCTGAACCAGCATCCCGAGCTGCGGGCCAAGGTGGTCGGCCATACCGACAGCACGGGTTCGCTTGCGCACAACCAGACGCTGTCGGTGAACCGCGCCAAGAGCGTGACCGACTACCTGGCCAAGCAGGGTGTGGCGGGCACGCGTCTGTCCGTGGAAGGCCGCGGTCCGAACGATCCGATCGGCGACAATGCGACGGCCGAAGGGCGCGCGCTGAACCGGCGCGTGGAGATCTACCTGTACGCGGTCCGGCAGTAAGCGCGGGCGCGTTCCTTGCTGTCAGGCGGCTGGCGCGATGCGCGGCCGCCTTTTCTTTCCGGAGTCTGTCATGAGCGATTTTCCTCCCGCCTGCATCGGTACCGATACCGCGGTTGCCGCGCTCACCGGCTGGCAGGCCGTGGCCATGCGCGATGCCATCGAAAAGCGCTATCGCTTTCCCAACTTCAACGCCGCGTTCGGCTTCATGGCGCGGGTGGCGATGTTCGCGGAAAAGCTGAACCATCATCCCGAGTGGATTAACGTCTACAACCGCGTGGACGTGACGCTGACCACGCATGACGCGGGCGGTGTGACCGAGCTGGACGTGCGGATGGCGCAGTTCATGGATGAGGCGGCCGAACACGCGGGCGCGACGGCGCCCAAAGCGCAGCCCTGACCTCGGCGGCCGGCCAAGCGGCCCGCTGCTCAGTCCGCCGTGTCGCCGGCCTCGGTTTGCAGGTGGCCGATCAGGCGGTCGAGCATGTCGCCGAATTGCTGCTGTTCATCGGCGGTCAGGCAGCCGAAGATTTCGTCGTTGCGGCGCGCAATGAGGTCGACGATGCGGCGGTACTGCGTCAGGCCGTCGGCAGTCGGCGTCAGCACCACGCCGCGTCCGTCGGATGCGGAGACCGTCTTTTCGACAAGCCCGCGATCCACCAGCGCCTGCGCCGAGCGGCTGGCCTGGCCCTTGTTCAGATTGGCGGCGCGCGCCAGGTCGTTGACCGACAGCGGCGCAAACCGGCCAATGGCGGCGAGGCACCGCGCCTCGCCCAGCGGAATGTCGCAGTCCTTGAGATAGGCACGATTCGTGTCGCGGTCCGTGATCTTGTTGAGCACGTGAAGGCGATAGGTGAGGAATCGTTCCAGGGCGGGCGTTTTCACGTCGGACGGGCGGGATCGGCGCCCGCGCAGGATGAGGCCGGATAGTTTGCCACAGCGCCGTCATCCAGGCTGGCGGCTTCGGCCTGCGCCAGCAGCGACAGGGCTACTTCGGCCGACGGCAGGCGGCTGAGCAGCGACAAGCCGAGTATCGACAGAAATAGCGGCGCGCGCGATTCGCCGACGCGCGTGAGCGTCTGCGCCATGCGGGTGTAGACCTGGTCCAGGGCTTCGGGATTCATGCGTGGCCTTTCGAGGTGGCGGTGGAAGTGAGCGAGGGGTAGTAGGGCGCCAACGCGGCGCGCAGGTCGGCGGCGGCAGGCGCAATCCAGCGTCCCAGCACGTAGCCGTCGGGGCGCAGCAGGTAGACGGCGCCGGCCTGGTGGCCGTAACGCGAGGCGAGCTGGCCGTGCGGGTCGGCCAGTCCGCCCGGGCCGGCGCGCAACACCTGCAGTGGACGCGGGGCATCCTGCGTGGCCGCGGCCAGCGCATCCAGCGCGGCCGACACGGCCGGGTCAGGCGAAATGGCCAGCGCCACGAAGCCCGCGCCGAAATGGGCGGTCAGGTATTGCGGCACGTCGCCATCCTGCAGCAGCACGTCGGGCGCCGGTTGGCCCGGCGCGGCGGCCGGGCCGGCCTCGGGGGCGCGGTCCTCGCGGTTCAAGGGCGAGGTGTCGTACGAGATGGGCGCGGACTGGCGCGGATTGATGAGCGAGCGCACGCCGTCGTCCACCAGCGCGAGGCGCAGCGCGGCCTCGCGCATGAGCCGGAAGCCGAAGTCCGGCGGCGCCATGAATTCCGTGCTCTTGGCGCCGTAGGCCAGGTTCTGGCGCGTGGCATGCACGCGCTCGATGCTGTAGCTGTCCAGCAGGGCGTCGGGCGACTGGCCCTTCAGCACCCAGGCAAGTTTCCAGGCCAGGTTGCCGGCGTCGTCCAACCCGGAATTCAGGCCGCGCACGCCGAAGATCGGCACGAGGTGGCCCGCGTCGCCCGCGAACAGCACGCGGCCGTGGCGGTAGCGATCCAGCGTCAGGCATTTGGCGTTGTAGATCGAGATCCAGAGCGGCTTCCAGGGCGCGGTCTCGCCGATCATGTCCAGGTGGCTCTGCACGCGCGGCAGCACGTTTTCCGGCTTGACGGCTTCGTCGGGGTCTTCGTCGTCACGGATCTGGTAGTCGACGCGCCACACGTTGCCGGGCTGGCGATGCATCAGCAGCGTGGATCCCGGATTGGAAGGCGGATCGAACCACGCAAGGCGTTCGACGGGCCGTTGCGATTCCTGTTCGATGTCGACGATGACGTAGCGCCCCTCGTACTGCATGCCTTCCAGCTTCAAGCCCATCGCGTCGCGCACGGTGCTGCGGCCGCCGTCGCAGGCGACGACCCAATCGGCGCGCACCGTCTGGCGGGCGCCGTCCGCCTCCACCTCGACCGATACGCCGTCCGGACCGGGCTGCACGGCGGTGACGCGTGCCGACCAGGCAAGCGTGGCGAGGCCGGGATGGCGCCGCATGGCCTGGTGCGCGAATTCCTCTACGTAGTACTGCTGGATGTTCACCATCGGGGCATACCGCTGCAGGGGATCGTGCGGCATCTGAAAGTGCAGGACTTCGCGGTCGCGGTAGTAGCTTCGCCCGCCCGTCCAGGCCAGACCCGTGTCGATCAGCGGCCGGTCGGCGCCGATCCAGCCCAGGATCTCTTGCGACCGGCGCGACATGCAGATGGCGCGGCTGCCGCTGCAATAGCCTTCATCGGCCTCGACGGTGAGGGAGGCGATGCCGTACTCGGCGAGCAGGGCGGCCAGGGTCAGACCGACCGGACCGCCGCCGGCGATCAGGACGGGAACGTGCGATGGGAGCGTCATGCTGTCTCCAGAATTTGGTTGTTTGCGCAACTATATGCCCAGTATGTTGCGCACGCAACCAATTTTTGAAGGCGATAAAAAACCCGCCGAGGGGCGGGTTTGGGGGCCGGTTCAGGCCGGTTGGCGGCCATCAGTGGCGTGTGTCAGTTGCGTACGTTGTAGATCCGCATCGCCTGCTGCTTCTGGTTGGCGTCAAGCACGCGCAGCACCACGACCTTGGCGGTGAAACCGTCGGGCAGCTTGAGCTGGCCCAACGCGTAGTCGTAGCGGTCGACCGTCAGCGCGGGGCCTTCCGGCGTCACGGTGGCGGAGCGGCCGTTGGGGTAGGAGCCTTCGATGGCGAAGGTCAGCGTGCCCTTGAACGGCGCGCCCGTGCGTTCTTCGCGCATCACCAGCACCTGGTAGTCGAGCAGGCCGGGGGCGCGCTTGAAGGTGGCCGAACGGATGCCGAGGTTGCCGCCGCGGGGGTCGGGCGGCATGGCGTCCTGGAACAGCACCAGTTCCTTGTTCAGGGTTTCGATCTTGGCGCGGCTTTCCGCCAGGTCGGTGGTCAGCTTTTCGTGACCGGCCTTGTTGGCGTCGCGCTGCTGGGTAGCTTCTTCAAGCTGGGTTTGCAGGCGCTGGCGCTCCATGTTGGAGGCGCTGAGCTCGCTGTGCAGCTGTTCGGATTGTTCGACGGTCAGGCGTTGCGGACCGTAGTTGGTTTGCAGGAAGAGCACGCCGCCCGCGCCAAGCGCAATGCCAACCAGCAGCAGAACGAGCCAGCGCGGCATGCGGCGCGTGCGTTGTCCCGGTTGGTATACGGAGGGCTTGAACGTGGCCCGTTGCGATCTTCCAAACATCCCCATTCCTAGAAAACTTCCTGTGTATGTGCTCGTGGGCAGGCGCGCGCGCATGCCAAAGCGTCAGAGAATACCCCGTTAGCCGGGGGCGTTGCGTGCGCGGACAAGCCTCGTTGCGCACCTTGATATTGTGAAATATGTGAGCGTCACGCGGCCGCGCTGGCCAGTTCCGCGTCCAGGTCGGCGAGCCGTTGCGGGGTGCCGACGTCGGTCCAGCGGCCGGCATGCCGCGCGCCGCGCACCTGGTTTTGGCCCATCGCCTGCCGCAGCAGCGGCGCCAGCGGCGCGGCCTGGCCGCGCGGGACGTCCGCGAACAACGAAGGATGGTAGACGCCGACGCCTGCAAAGGTCAAACGGGGCTCGCCCTGCGCCAGTACGCGCCCCTCGGCCGTCAGGACGAAGTCGCCGGCAGGATGGTGCGCGGGGTTGTCCACCAGAAGGAGCCATGCGCCGCCCTGCGTCACGAGGCCGGCGGCGTCGTGCGCGGCGGCCGGGTTCCAGTCGCACCAGATGTCGCCATTGACGACAAGGAACGGGTCGTCGCCCAGTAGGGGGAGCGCCTGGGCGATGCCGCCCGCGGTCTCCAGCGCGGTGGCTTCGGCCGAATAGCTGATGCGCACGCCGTGCGCGGCGCCGTCGCCCAACGCGCGTTCGATTTCGTGGCCGAGCCAGGCGTGATTGATGACGACGTCGCGGATGCCGGCCGCGGCCAGGCGCGCCAGATGCCAGACGATCAGCGGCTTGCCGCCGACCGGCAGCATGGGCTTGGGCAGGCGGTCGGTCAGCGGGCGCATGCGTTCGCCGCGGCCCGCGGCAAGAATCATGGCGCGCATCAGAACGTGTATCCGACGCTGACCTGGCGGTCGTCCAGGCGGTCAAGCAGGCGCAACAGCGGCGTGAAGACGCCATAGCGCTGCGCCACCTGGCGGACGTAGCCGTTCACGCGGGGAATGTGCGCCAGGTAGTGGGCCTTGCCATCGCGATGGTTCAGGCGCGCAAAGACGCCCAGGATCCGCAGGTTGCGCTGCAGGCCCATCCATTCATAGGCGCGGTGGAATTCGGCGAAATCGGCGTCTACCGGCAGGCCGGCCGCACGCGCCATTTCCCAGTAGCGGATCGCCCAGTCGAGTTGCTGCGGTTCTTCCCAGGTGGTGCGGGCATCGGTTACCAGCGACGCCAGGTCGTAGGTGATGGGACCGGCCAGCGCATCCTGGAAGTCGATGACGCCCGGGTTGGGGCCGTATTGCGGCTGGTCGCAGACCATGAGGTTGGGCGAATGGAAATCGCGGTGCACCAGCACCTGCGGCTGCCCGGCGTTGCTGGCCGACAGCAGGGCGAAGATCTTTTCCATCGCATTGGCCGTCTTGTCGTCCAGCGTCACGCCGTGGTGCTTTTGCACGTACCACTCGGGGAACAGCTTGAGCTCGTCGGCCAGCCGCGTGCCGTCGTAGACACCCAGCCCGGCGGTCGAGGCCTGTTGCAGCTTGACCAGGGCGGCCAGCGCCTCGCGGTACAGCGTCTGCAACTGGGCGTCGTCCAGGCCGTCCTGGATGCGCTGGTAATAGGTTTGTTCGCCCAGATCGGACAGCAGCAGCAGGCCCTGGTCCAGGTCCTGCGCCAGCACGGCCGGCACGTTCAGCCCGGCGTCCGCCAGCAGCTTGTCCACATGCAGGAACGGGCGGCAGTCCTCGTGCTGGGGCGGGGCGTCCATGACAATCAGGGTCCGCGATCCCGCGTCCAGCCGGAAGTACCGGCGAAAGCTTGCGTCAGCCGACGCGGGGCGCAGCGTCTCCACGGCCAGGTTCAGGGCAGGGGGCAGGCCTTGCAGCCAGTTGCGCACCTGCGCCAAGCGGGGGTCGTGATCGTTTTTCAAGGAAGATCCGTGTCAGAAGGGCAAAATTGGGGAATTTTCGATTTGGCGAACATAAGGCTGGGCGTTGTTCGCGGCTTCTCTATAATACCGGCTCGTTTCCGTCAGCATTGGCGCCGCGTGGGCGTCTCTGTGCGGCTCTCCCATGGTCATAAAGGGCTGTTTTCATTCGTGCGCAAGGTTCCGTGGTTGATCCTCTCCGTAGTCAGCGTCGCCGCCGGAGCCGCCCAGGCTCAAAGTAGCCCGGGCGCCGCTGCTTCCGCGCCGTCGGTCACGTCAACCCCGCAATTGCGCACCTCGCCTGGCCTGCGCATGCACCGGTTGCCCGACGAGAGCATTCCCGCTTTCATGGAAGCGGACACGATTTCGGGCGATCCCGACTACGAGCTCAACCTGACCGGCAACGCGCAGGTGCGCCGCATCGACGGCGTGATCAAGGGCGACGCGATCAATTACCGCAAGGACACCGGCAAGGTCGACGTCCGCGGCAATGCCCGCATGATGCGCGATGGCACCCTGGTCACGGGCCCGTCCGCCACGTTCAACGTGGACCGGTATTCCGGCGAGGTCGAAAAGCCCAACTTCTGGCTGGGCGCCACCGGCGGCTTTGCCGTCGCCGACCACGCGGACATTTTCAGCAAGTCGCAGATGCGGCTGCACACGGTGACGTACAGCGGCTGCCCGTGCGAAAACCCATCCTGGTACATCAAGGCCAATTCGGTCGACATCGACTTCGACGAAAACGAAGGCGTGGCCCGCGGCGGTGTCCTGTACTTCAAGGATGTGCCGATCCTGGCGTCGCCCTACATGACCTTCCCGGTCAAGCGCGAACGCAAGTCCGGCTTCCTGATCCCGACCTACGGCACGACCAGCCAGGGCGGCTTCGACATTTCGATTCCGTACTACTTCAACCTGGCGCCCAATTACGACCTGACGGTGCAGCCGCGCTACTTCTCCAAGCGCGGCACCCAGCTGGGCGGCGAGTTCCGCTACCTGGGTTACGGGTACAGCGGCATTATGGACGGCACCTACCTGCCCAATGACGACGTGACGGGCAAGGACCGCTGGATGTACTGGTGGCGCCATCAGCAGCAGTTCTCGCACGGTTTCTACGCCGACTGGGATATCGCCAAGGTCTCGGACGACAATTACTTCCGCGACATTTCGCAGCTGGGCCTGAACCAGGCCTCCACGACTTACCTGCCGCAACGCGGCCGTGTGGGCTGGGTCTCCAACTACTGGAGCGCCTACGCGCAGGTCTACAAGTTCCAGACGCTGCAGGATCCCGATGCGCCGCTGGTCCCGCCGTACAACAAGGAACCCGAGATCTACCTGCGCGGTTCGCGGTACGACGTCGGCGGCTTCGACCTGGACTGGACCTCGACCGCGGTGCGCTTCAGCATGCCGGAGTACGGCGCGGCGTTGCGAGCCCCCGATGGCGACCGCTTCCAGACCTATCCCACGATCTCGTATCCGATCGTCCGCCCCGGCTGGTTCATCACCCCGAAGGCGGGCGTGAACTACACGTCGTATCAGACCAAATGGTATGGCGTGGATGCGCAGGGGCTCAATGGCGGCACAGCCAATGGCCTGCCGCGCTCGCAGTCCCGCACGGTGCCCATCCTGTCGCTGGATTCGGGCCTGATCTTCGAGCGCGACACCACGCTGTTCGGCAAATCGTCCACGCAGACGCTCGAACCGCGTCTGTACTACCTGTACGTGCCGTACCGCGACCAGTCCAAGATTCCCGTCTTCGACACGTCGCTGGCTGACTTCAGCTTCACCCAGGCATTCGAGGAAAACATCTACTCGGGCGGCTGGGACCGTATCGCCAACGCCAACCAGCTGACCGCGGCCCTGACGACGCGCTGGCTCGATGCCGACAGCGGTTTCGAGCGCCTGTCGGTGGGCGTGGCGCAGCGTCTGTACTTCGAAGACCAGAAAGTCACGCTGCCGCTGGAAACCCCGCGCACGGACGTGCGTTCCGACTTCCTGGTGGGCGTCAGCGCCGCGTTGACCGATACGCTGAACACGGACCTCGCCGCGCAGTACAACCCCTACGACAACAATTGGTCGCGCGGGCTCATCAGCGCGCGCTGGTCGCCGCAGCGCCTGACCACCGTGGCGGTGGCCTACCGCTACCAGCGCGATCCGCAGCCGGGCGTGTTCTACCAGCCGCAGGGCCAGAACCAGGTCAGCCTGGCCGTTCAATGGCCATTCAGCAAGCGGTGGTACGGTGTGGGCCGGGTTGACTATTCTTTGCGTTCCGGACCGTCCAGTACGATTGCCAATACGACGGAATCCCCGCGCGTGACGCAGGCCATCGCCGGCCTGGAGTACAAGGGCGACTGCTGCTGGGTGGGCCGCATGGTCTACCAGCGCTACGCTGTATCGGCGGCGGACACCAATTCCGCGCTGTTCTTCCAGCTTGAGCTCACGGGCCTGGGTTCCCTCGGAACCGACCCCATGAGCCTGCTGAACAGAAGTATCCCCGGTTACACGCGCGTCACGCCGCCCGCGCAGGCCGGGACCACATTTGAAAGGTATGAATGATGCGTAGGTTGCACTCTTTGCGCCGCCTCTCCGGCAACGCGCTGCTGCTGGCCCTGTGCGCCGGCTTGCCCGCCGCCCATGCGGCCGAGCAGACCAGCCGCGGCGCCAACAGCGCCAAGGCCGCTCCCGCCGCGCAGAAACAGGACGCGCCGGCGCCCAAGGGCGAGCAGTTCGTGGACGGCATCGCCGCGATCGTCGACAAGGACGTGATCACGCTGCGCGAACTGCGCGACGCCTCCCAGCGCGTTGCTGGCGAATTGAAGTCGCGCGGCATCCAGGTGCCCGATGACCAGACGCTGCAGCACCAGGTGCTCCAGCGTCTCATCATGGAACGCGTGCAGCGCCACGAAGCCGACCGCCTCGGCATCCGGGTTGACGACAAACAGATCGACACCGCCATCCAGGCGATCGCCTCGCGCAACAAGATCACGGTGCAGCAACTGCGCCAGGAACTGGAAAAGTCCGGCACGACCTGGGAAAACTACCGCAAATCGTTGCGCGACGAGATCCGTTCGGATCGCCTGCGCCAGCGCGCGGTCGACTCGACCATCGTCATTTCCGACGCGGAAGTCGACGCCTTCCTGAAAGACCAGCGCCGCAACCCGGCTTTTGGCGCGGCGCCTGCGCAGGCGGCGCAAGCGCAGCCTCAGGCGCAACCGCAGCCCGCGCCCGAGCAGGCCGCCGCGCCCGCCGGCCCGATGCTTTACGCGCTGGCTCAGATTCTGGTGCGCGTGCCGGAAGGTTCGTCGCCCGACCAATTGGCGCTGCTGCGCAAGAAGGCCGAAGGCCTGCTGGCGCAAGCCAAGCGCGGCGACGATTTCGCCAGCCTGGCCGCGGCATCGTCCGACGGCCCCGAGGCGCTGCAGGGCGGCGTCATGGGCGTGCGCCCGCTGGACGGTTGGCCTGACCTTTTCGTCAAGGCCATCAGCAATCTGCAAAAGGGCCAGGTCAGCCAGCTGATCCAAAGCGGCAATGGCTTTCACATCATCAAGGTGATGGACCGCGGCACCGCCCAGCCCGCGCCCGGCCGCACG
Source organism: Achromobacter sp. JD417 (assembly GCF_041879325.1). Taxonomy (NCBI): domain Bacteria; kingdom Pseudomonadati; phylum Pseudomonadota; class Betaproteobacteria; order Burkholderiales; family Alcaligenaceae; genus Achromobacter; species Achromobacter sp. JD417. The sequence continues at coordinate 969,496 of NZ_CP087159.1, forward strand.
GCCCGCGCCCCGGCGCCGCAAGCCGCGCCGCAACCGGCGCCTCAGCCGGCCGCACGCGAGCAGGCGCCCCAGGGTCCGACGCAGGTCATCCAGACGCGCGCCCGCCACATCCTCATCAAGACGTCGACCGTCATGAGCGATGATCTGGCCCGCCAGCGGCTGGAGCAGGTTCGCCAGCGCCTGGTCAATGGCGCCGCCACGTTCGAGGAAATGGCGCGCCAGTATTCGCAGGACGGCAGCGCGCCGCAAGGCGGCGAGCTGGGATGGCTGAACCCGGGTGAAACCGTGCCGCCGTTCGAGGCCGCAATGAACGCGCTGCAACCTGGCGAAATCAGCCAGCCCGTGCAGTCGCCGTTCGGCTGGCACCTGATCCAGGTGGAAGAGCGCCGCGAGCACGACGCGACCGACGACCTGGCGCGCATGCGCGCCCGCCAGACGCTGTTCGAGCGTCGCGCCCAGCCGGCCTTCGAAGACTGGCTCGAGCAGCTGCGCGCACAAGCGTACGTCGATAACCGCTTCGAGAAGCAGCAGAAAATTCAGCAGAACAACCGCTAAACGCATTACGGGCTTTTCATGTCTCAACACCAGGCGCGCAAGCGCTTTGGCCAGAACTTCCTGACCGACGACAGCGTCGTCGAGTCCATCGTCCGGGCGGTTGCGCCCGCCCGCGACGATGCCGTGGTCGAGATCGGACCTGGCTTGTCCGCGCTGACGCGGCCGCTGCTCGAACGGCTGGACCATCTCACTGCGGTCGAAATCGATCGCGACCTGGCCGCCCGGCTTCGCAAGCAGTTCGACGCATCACGCTTGACGGTGGTCGAGGCCGACGCGCTGACGGTGGATTTCTCGCAGTTTGGCGGCGCGCTGCGCGTCGTGGGTAATCTGCCCTACAACATTTCCAGCCCGTTGCTGTTCCACCTGATGACGTGGGCCGACCACATCCGCGATCAGCATTTCATGCTGCAGCGCGAAGTGATCGACCGCATGGTGGCCAAGCCCGGCTCGGGCGACTTCAGCCGCTTGTCCGTGATGCTGCAATCGCGCTACCGGATGCACAAGCTGTTCGACGTGCCGCCCGAGGCCTTCGATCCGCCTCCTAAGGTCGTGTCGGCGATCGTGCGCATGGTGCCGTTGCCGGCGGACCGCCAGAGGCCCCTCAGCGAGCGCGCTTTCGAAACCGTGGTGGCCCGCGCCTTTTCGCAGCGCCGCAAGATGCTGCGGCGGGTGCTGGCCGACTGGGCCGCGCAAGTGCCTTGGGAAGCGCTGGACATCGCGCCCACCGCGCGCGCCGAGGACATTTCGGTGGACCGCTACATGCGTCTGTCGGATGCGCTGGTCGAAGCCGGGGTGTTGGCGCGGGAGTGATGTCTTTTCGGTATGGCAAGGCAGTGCAAAAAGGCCCCGCGGGGCCTTTTTGCATTTGGGTGCTGGGAGCGTGAGACGGTGTCAGACACCCAGGGGACATGGGCGTCAGCCTGTGACGGCGGTTCAGCGGGTTGCCCCTGGCGCCCGATCACAGCATGCGTTTCTGCGCGGCCATCCACAGCTGCATCACGTCGCGTGCCCGGTCGGCAAGCAGGCGCTCGGCGTCGGCCAAGGCCTGCTGCAATGTGATGGGGCCGGGGGCCAGGCTGAATGCGGCGCTGATGCCGCAGGTGTGCAGGGCCTCGTAGCCTTCGCCCAGGGAGCCGGCCAGCGCCACGACGGGAACGCCCGCGCGCTGGGCAATCCGGGCCACGCCTGCGGGCGTCTTGCCGCGCAGCGTCTGTGCGTCCATCCGGCCTTCGCCGGTGAATACCAGCGTTGCGCCTTCCACGGCGTCGGCCAGACCGCCCAGCTCTGCGACGATCTCCACACCCGGCCGGAAATGCGCGTTCAGGAACGCCTTGGCGGCAAAACCCAGGCCACCGGCGGCGCCCGCGCCAGGGGCGTCGCGGTGGTCGGCGCCGAGGTGCTTTGCGCACACGTCGGCGAAGTGACTCAGCAGGGTGTCCAGGGTCTGCACCTGTTCCGGCGTCGCGCCCTTTTGCGGCCCGAACACGTGCGACGCGCCATGCGGGCCGCACAAGGGATTGTCGACGTCGGAGGCGATGTCGACGCGCACCTGGGCGAGCCGCGGGTCCAGGCCATGCGTGTCGATGGAGGCAAGTTGGCCCAGCGCCCCGCCGCCCGGCGGCAGGCTGTTGCCGCCGGCGTCCAGCAGCCGCACGCCCAGCGCCGTCAGCATGCCGGCGCCCGCGTCGTTGGTGGCCGAACCGCCCAACCCCAGGATGATGCGCTTGGCGCCCGCGTCCAGCGCCGCGCGCATCAGCTCGCCCACGCCGTGGCTGCTGGCGCGCATCGGGTCGCGCTTGGAAGGAGAGATCAATTCAAGGCCCGCCGCGGCGGCCATCTCGATGACCGCGGTGCCGTCGTCCAGCAAACCCCACACGGCGTCGACCTTGTGGCCGAGCGCGTCATTTACGGTGATCTGATGTTCCTTGCCGCCGGTGGCCGCGAGCACGGCTTCGACGGTGCCTTCGCCGCCGTCGGCCATCGGGATGCACACGGTGTGCGCGCCGGGAAAGGCGGCCTTGACGCCGCGCGCAATGGCCGCCGCCGCATCGGGCGCGGAAACGCTTTCTTTGAACGAGTCGGGAGCGATGACGATTTTCACGGTCGGAAGGGGGCGCGTTAGTGATCGATGTGTCACCCATGATACCCGTGACAACGCGGCCGGCGTACCATAGCGCTTTCGTTGCTTTTGCGAGAGTGGACCGCCATGCCTGTATTGCGCCGCACAAAAATTGTCGCCACCCTGGGACCCTCGACCTCGTCGCCCGAACGTATCGACGCGCTGATCCGCGCGGGGCTGGACGTCGCACGGCTGAACTTCTCGCATGGCAGCGCGGACGATCACCGCGAGCGCGCGCGGCTGGTGCGCGAGATCGCGGCCAAGCAGGGCCGCTTCGTCGCGATCATGGGCGACCTGCAAGGGCCCAAGATCCGCATCGCCCGCTTTGTCGACAAGCTGGTGCAATTGCACGTGGGCCAGCCGTTCACGCTGTCGCGCGTGCATCCCAAGGATGCGGGCACGTCCAGCATCGTGGGCATCGACTATCCGGAACTCGTGACCGATTGCCGCGTGGGCGACGAGCTGCTGCTTGATGACGGCCGCGTCGTGCTGGTCGTGGATCGCGTCGAAGGCGACGAAGTCCACACCACTGTCACGGTGGGCGGTCCGCTGTCCAACAACAAGGGCATCAACCGCCGCGGCGGCGGCCTGTCCGCGCCCAGCCTGACCGACAAGGATCGCGTCGACATCAAGCTGGCCGCCGAAATGGAGCTGGACTACGTGGCAGTGTCGTTCCCGCGCTATGGCAGCGACATCGACGAGGCCCGCACCTTGCTTGCCGAGGCCGGCAGCCAGGCATGGATCATCGCAAAGATCGAACGCGCCGAGGCAGTTGCCGACGACGAGGCCCTGGATGCGCTGATCCGCGCAAGCGACGGCGTGATGGTGGCGCGGGGCGACCTGGGCGTGGAAGTGGGCGACGCCGAGCTGGTGGGCATCCAGAAGCGCATCATCCAGCACGCGCGCACGCTGAACAAGGTCGTCATCACCGCCACGCAGATGATGGAATCGATGATCTCCAGCCCGATGCCCACCCGCGCCGAAGTCTCCGACGTGGCCAACGCGGTGCTGGACTACACCGACGCCGTCATGCTGTCGGCTGAAAGCGCCTCGGGCCAGTATCCGGTCGAAACCGTGCAAGCCATGGCGCGCGTGTGCCTGGGCGCGGAAAAGCATCCCACGTCCACGAAGTCGCATCACCGCATGGGCGAGACCTTCACGCGCTGCGACGAAACCATCGCGTTGGCGGCCATGTATGCCGCCAACCATTTTCCCGGCGTCAAGGCCATCATCGCGCTGACCGAAAGCGGCCACACGCCGCTCATCATGTCGCGCATCCGCTCGGGCGTGCCCATCTATTGCTACAGCCCGCACAGCGTGACGCAAAACCGCGTGACGATGTTCCGCGGCGTGTACACGATTCCGTTCGCGCCGTCGGACTACGATCCGGCCGATCTTTCCAACGCCGCCATCGACGAGCTGCGCAAGCGCAATCTGGTGCAGACCGGCGATTGGGTGATCCTGACCAAGGGCGATTTCTATCGCGACAGCGGCGGCACCAACGGGATGAAGATCCTGCTGGTGGACTGAAGCAGGGCGCCTAGCCGAAGAACCAGTAGCAGACGCCGATCGCGGCCAGCACCCCGGCCAGGTCGGCGATCAGCGCGCATCCGACCGCATGCCGAGCGCGCAGAATCCCCACCGACCCGAAGTACACCGCCAGTACATAGAAGGTGGTCTCGGTGCTGCCTTGCACCACCGCGGACAGCAGCGCCGGGAAGCTGTCGACGCCGAAGTGCGTCATGGTCTCCAGCATCATCGCGCGCGCCGCGCTACCCGAGAACGGCTTGACCAGCGCGGTGGGCAGCGCGTCCACGAAGCGCGTGTCCCAGTTTGCCTGCTGCGCCAGCCAGCGGATGCCATCCAACAGGAAGTCCAGCGCGCCGGACGCGCGCAGCACGCCCACGGCGCACAGCATCGCCACCAGATACGGCAGCAGGCTCTTGGCGATATCGAACCCTTCCTTGGCGCCTTCGATGAAGGCCTCGTACACAGGCACTTTTTTCCACGCGCCGACGACCAGAAACGCCAGCAGGATGCCAAACAGCGTCAGGTTGCCCAGCAGCGAAGACAGCGACGCGATGGCAGCTGCCGACATGCTGGCCAGAAGCGCCATGAATCCGCCCAGCAGCAGCGCCGCGCCGCCCAGCCACAGCAGGATGACCGGATCGGCCAGTCGCAGCCGCTGGCACAGCGCGACCGCCAGAAAGCCGGCCAGCGTGGACGCGCTGGTGGCCAGCAGAATGGGCAAAAAGACCAGCGTGGGATCGGGCGCGCCCTGCTGCGCGCGGAACATGAACAGCGTGACGGGCAGCAGCGTCAGCGACGACGCATTGAGCACCAGGAACAGGATCTGCGCGTTGGTGGCAGTGTCCGGCTTGGGATTGAGCGCTTGCAGCTCGCGCATGGCGCGCAAACCGATGGGGGTGGCGGCGTTGTCCAGCCCCAGGCCATTGGCCGCGAAGTTCAGCGTGATCAGGCCGATGGCTGGATGATTGCGCGGCACCTCGGGCATCAGGCGCGCGAACAGGGGGCCCAGGACGCGCGCAAGCTTTTCGACCAGGCCTGCGCCCTCGGCGATGCGCAGGAAACCCAGCCACAGCGTCAGCGTGCCAAAGAGCAGCACCATCACGTCCACGGACACGCGCGCCATGTCGAACAGGCTGGCGACCATCTGGCGAAAGACTTCCGGGTCCCCGATGACGAGCCAGCGGTACAGCGCGGCCGCGGCAGCGGTAAGGAAGAAGCCAAGCCAGAGTTTGTTCAGCATGCGGACGTGCCCGGACAGCGGTTGATTGCGCATCTGCGCGGCGACGCCCATTGTCGCAGAGTCGGTAAGCCGCAGCTTGGCCGGGCCGCGCCAATTCTGGTACTTTGGCCCGATACGTCTTGTAGCGAACAACAGGGGGACCCATGGATTTCAACGCCTGGCGCCGGCGCCGCATTTCGGAACCCGCATATCGCTGGGCCCGCAATGCCATGCCGGCCATGTCGGCCACCGAACGCGAAGCCATCGAAGCCGGCGACAGCTGGTGGGACGCCGACCTGTTCACGGGCAATCCCGACTGGCGCAAGCTGCTCAGCGTGCCGTCGGCCACGCTGACGCCGGATGAACAGCGCTTCATCGACGGTCCCGTGCGCGAACTGTGCGGCATGCTGGACGAATGGGATATCTCCTGGAACCGGCGCGATCTGCCGCCGCACGTCTGGGAATACCTCAAGACGCAGCGTTTCTTCGGCATGATCATTCCGCGCCGCCACGGCGGCCTGGGGTTCTCGCCCTATGCGCACTCCGAAGTGGTGCGGCGCATTTCCGCCTATTCCATCACGGCGGGCGTCACGGTCATGGTGCCGAACTCGCTGGGGCCGGGCGAACTGCTCATGCAGTTCGGCACGCAGGCGCAGCGCGATTACTGGCTGCCACGGCTTGCCGACGGCCGGGAAGTCCCGTGCTTTGGCCTGACCAGTCCCGAAGCCGGCTCGGATGCGGCCTCGATGGTGGATACCGGCGTCGTGTGCCGCCAGGTCGTGGATGGGCGTGAGCTCATCGGCATCCGGCTCAATTGGCACAAGCGCTACATCACGCTGGGGCCGGTGGCCACGGTGCTGGGGCTGGCGTTCAAGATGTCGGACCCAGACGGTATTCTGGGCGGGCCCAAGGATATCGGCATCTCGGTGGCGCTCGTTCCCACCGACGCGCCCGGCGTCGAGATCGGCCGGCGCCACCTGCCCGCCATGCAGGTGTTCCAGAACGGGCCCAACTCGGGCCGCGACGTTTTTGTGCCGCTGGATGCGCTGATCGGCGGCGTCGAGCGCGCCGGGCAGGGCTGGCAGATGCTGATGAGCGCACTGGCCGCCGGGCGCGGCATTTCGCTGCCGTCGCTGTCTGCCGCCGCCGCGGCGATGTGCGCGCACACCACCGGCATGTATGCGCGGGTGCGCGAGCAGTTCGGCATCCCGATCGGCAAGTTCGAGGGCGTGCAGGAGCGGCTGGCCAGTCTGGCCGGCAACGCCTATCTGGTCGAGGCCGCGCGCCGCCTGACCTGCGCCGCGCTCAATCAGGGCGTCAAGCCTGCGGTGGTGTCCGGCATCATGAAATACCACGCCACCGAGCGCATGCGCGTGTCGGTGAACGACGCCATGGACGTGCACGCGGGCCGCGCCGTCATGGACGGCCCCAGCAATTACCTGGGCTCCCTGTACCGCGCCGTGCCCATCGCCATCACGGTCGAGGGCGCCAACATCCTGACGCGCAATCTGATCATCTTCGGGCAAGGCGCCATTCGCGCGCATCCCTATCTGATGCCGGAGATCCTGGCGCTGGGCAACCCCGACGAGGAACGCGGCATCGAGGTCTTCCACGATGTCTTCTGGCGCCATCTGCGCCACGCGGGCATGAACACGCTGCGCGCGATCGGCCGCGCGTGGACGGGCGGCATGCTGGCGCCCGCGCCGGCCTCGGGACCGGTGGCGGGTCATTACCGCCGGCTGGGCCGTTATGCGTCGGGCTTCGCGCTGCTGGCCGACGCCACGCTGGCGCAACTGGGTGGGGGCCTGAAGCGCCGCGAAATGATCTCCGCGCGCCTGGGCGACATCCTGTCCGAACTCTATCTGCTGTCCGCGGTGCTAAAGCGCTGGGAAGACGAGGGGCGCAAGCACGATGACCTGCCGCTGGTGCGCTGGTGCATGGCGCAGGGTTTCGCCAGCATCGAGAAGAGCATGGATCAGGTGCTGCGCAACTTGCCGGTCAAGGCGCTGTCCTGGGCGTTGCGGGCGGCCATCCTGCCGCTGCGGCTGGCCAAGGGGCCGGACGACGCGCTCACGCGGGAATGCGCCGAATTGCTGCTCAAGCCGTCGCCCACGCATGTGCGTCTGGCGGCCGACCTGCAGCGCGAGCCCGGCGAGGATCCGCTGGGCCTGTTGACCCGCGCCTTTGCGCTGGCCGATGCGGTGCAGCCGATCCGCGACCGGTTGCGCCAGTCCAACGTGCGCAACTGGCGCGAGGCGCATCAGCGCGGCGCCATCACGGACGCGCAGGCGGCGCAGCTCGAAGCCGCGGAAGCGACGGTGCTGAAGGTATTGCAGGTGGATGATTTTGCGCCCCAGGCGCTGACGCCGCCGGGCGAAGGGGCGCCGGTTCAGGCGCAGGAACAGAAGCCGGAGCCGCAACCGCAGGCGTCCCAACAGCCGGAGCCGCCGCAGCAACCGCAGCCGCCGCAGCAGCAGGAGGACGAGCCCCCCGCTGCTGCGAAGCCCGGCGAGAACGCCTAGTCGTCCTGATTCGGGTCCATGCCCGGGAACAGGATTTCCGTGAAGCCGAACTTCGTGAAATCCTGGATCCGGGACGGATACAGGCGGCCGATCAGGTGGTCGCATTCGTGCTGAACGACGCGTGCGTGAAAGCCTTCGGCCTCGCGCTCGATCAGCTGGCCATACGGATCGCGGCCGCTGTAACGGATATGGCGGTAGCGCGGCACCAGGCCGCGCAGTCCCGGCACCGACAGGCAGCCTTCCCAGCCGTCTTCCATCTCGTCCGAAAGCGGCGTGATGACCGGATTGCACAGGATCGTCTGCGGCACCGGCGGCGCGTCGGGATAGCGGTCGTTGCGGTCGAACCCGAAGATCACCAGTTGCAGGTCCACGCCGATCTGCGGCGCGGCCAGGCCCACGCCCTGCGCGGCCGCCATGGTTTCGAACATGTCGTCGATCAGGGCGTGCAGCTCAGGCGTGTCGAAACGGTCGACCGGGGGCGCCACGCGCAGCAGCCGCGGGTCGCCCATTTTCAGGATGGGATGGATCATGGCTGGCGTTCCGCTCAGTCCTGGCGGTCTTTCTTCTGGATGAATTCGATCTTGTAGCCGTCGGGGTCTTCCACGAAGGCGATGACCGTCTTGCCGTGCTTCATCGGGCCGGCCTCGCGGGTGACCTTCCCGCCGCGCTCCTTGACCTTGTCACAGGCTTCGTAGGCGTTGTCGACTTCCAGGGCGATGTGGCCGTAGCCGTTGCCCAGGTCGTACTTGTCGGTGTCCCAGTTGTGGGTCAGTTCGATGACGGCGCCGTCGACTTCGTCCTGGTAGCCGACGAAGGCCAGCGTGAACTTGCCGTCCGGATAGTCGTTGCGGCGCAGAAGGCGCATGCCCAGCACGTTGGTGTAGAAGTCGATGGACTTGTCGAGGTTGCCGACGCGCAGCATGGTGTGGAGCAGACGCATGGGAGAATTCCTTAAGCGATGAGAGGTTGGGGGAAGCGCTGGGGGGTTCCGGCGCGTTCCCGGGAGATTCCGATGTCGCGCAGCGCGCCGCCCATGGCGTCGACCGCCTGCCGCATCTGGCCGGCGCCAAAGGCGCCGATGCAGCCGACCCGGAACGTGGGTTCTTCGGTGTTGGTGAAGTTGCTGATCACATAGCCGCGCTGCTTGAGCGCGTCCACGAAGAGCTGCAGGTGCCAGGTCGGCGCATCCGGCGCGCGGACGTTGACGACGATGGGGCCTTGCAGCTCGGGCGGCAGGTATGGGGTCAGGCCAAGATCGATCACGCCATCATAGAGCGTGCGCATGTTGGCCGTGTAACGCGCCAGACGGGCCTCGCGGCCTTCCTGGCGGAACAGTTCCAGCGCCACGGCCAGCGCGGCCAGCGTGGGCGCGGCGGGTGTGAATCGCGGGCCCGCGTTGGGCGCCAGGGTGTGCTGGTAGATGTCCGCCAGGTCGAGCGACCAGCTGCCCGCATTGCCGCGGGCGGCATCCAGGCTGTCACGGCGCGCGACGACGAAGGCGGCGCCCGGCAGGCCTTCCAGGCATTTGTTGGCGGTCAGCACCACGGCGTCGACCGCGGGCAGGGCGCGCAATTCAAGCGGCAGCGCGCCGAACGCCGACACGGCGTCGATGATCACGCGGCGTCCCAGCGCATGGGCGATGCGGGCAAGATGGGGCACGTCGTGGCAGATGCCGCTGCCGGTTTCGCTGTAGACCAGCGCCAGGTGCGTGAGCGTGGGGTCGCGTTCCAGGGCGTCGGCCACGGCCTGCGGATCCACGCGCTCGACGGCGCCCACCGATAGCGGCACGGCGATGCGGCCGGCCTCGGCGGCCAGCTTTTGCAGGCGGGCCGCGTAGGCGCCGGTGGACGGGGCCAGCATGCGGCCGCCGGGCGGCACGAAGGTGCGGATCGCGGCCTCGACGGCAAAGTGGCCGCAGCCCGGCAAGGCCAGCGCCACGTGCTCGTCCGCGCCGGCCTGCGCAATCGCCAGCACGCCGTCGCACACCTGCCGGTACAGCGTGCGGAAATCGTTGTCCCACGGCGCGTAGTCCTGCGCCATGGCGGCCTTCACCCGCGCGTCGGTGGTGACCGGGCCCGGAATCAGCAGCAACATTTCGATTCTCCTTGGGATCGCAACAGGCGCTGGGTGCCGCGCGCTTCAGAACTGAGGCAGCGAAGCGGGATCGTGACGCCGCAGGATGTTCTTGGCGTCTTCGAAGTCGGGCAGGATCTGGCCGACTTCGCGCCAGAAGTCCTGACTGTGGTTCATCTCGCGCAAATGGGCAAGCTCGTGCGCGATGACGTAATCGATGATGGCCGGGGCGAAGTGGATCAGGCGCCAGTTCAGCATGATGTTGCCGTCGCTGGTGCACGACCCCCAGCGCGTGGCGGCCGACGACAGGCGCCAGCGGCGGATCTTCAGGCCGCTCACCTGCAAAAAGTGCGCCAGCCGCGCACCGAACCAGGCGCCCGCGCGCTGTTGCAGCCACGCTTGGGCCGCATCGCGGATGCGGCCCTGGTCGGCGTGGGACGGCAGCGCCAGCCACAGGGTGTCGCCATCTTGCGGCGCGTCGGCGTCGCCGGACAGATTGGCCTGGCGGCTGTCGCCGCCCACGCCGATGACGATGCGCCGGCCCAGATACGGGAGTTCTCCGCCCGCCTGCCAGCGCGTGTGCGCCATGGCCAGTTGCTGCTTGCGGGCGTGCCATTCGCGCAGCTTGGTCAGGATCCAGCGCGATTTTTCGCGCACCGCGTCGTCGATCTGCGTCAGCGTCACCCAATTGGGGGCGGTCACGCGCAGGCCGTCGTCGGTGATGACGAAGCCGATGCTGCGCCGCCGCGAACGCAGCAGCACGAAGCCGATGGTCTGCTGATCGGTGGGCACCTCGCGCCAGCGCGCGCCGGGCGGCAGCGGGTCGGGGCAGGGCGTGGGCACGCGCGACGCCGCATTGGGCGACAGCGTCAGCAGCGGCTCGCCCGCGGGGGCGGGGGCCTTGGCGGCGTCGGGAAACAGGTTGGGGGGCGCGACAGGGCGGGCGGTGCCCGGCCCGGCGGACGGCGCGCGCGGGGCGGCCGGCGCCGCCGGCACGGCGATCAGCGGCGGCGCGCCCGCGGGCGCGTCGTCTTCCTGCGTGTTGAACAGGAGTTCTAGCTGATCAGTGCTGGGCATACCTTTCGGGGTTGAGACGCCGCATTTCCCCTTCGATCCAGTCCTGAACCTTCTGGTTCAGTTCCTCGGGGGTGAGTCCCTTGGATTCTATCGCGGGACCGATCGACAGGGTGATCATGCCGGGATACTTGATGAAGGCGTTGCGGCGCCAGCATTCGCCGGCGTTATGCGCAACCGGGATGACCACGGCGCCAGTGCGCGAGGCCAGCAGCGCGCCACCCATCTTGAAGCGTCCGGTCTTGCCGGGCGCCACGCGCGTGCCTTCGGGAAACAGCAGCGGCCAGCGGCCTTCGTTCAGGCGGGTCTGGCCTTGCTTGACCACTTGTTCAAAAGCGTCGCGGCCCTTGGCGCGGTCGATGGCGATCATGCGCAAGAGCGCCAGGCCCCAGCCGAAGAACGGCACCATGTGCAGTTCTTTCTTGTAGACGAAGCAGACCTCGCGCGGCATGTAGGCCGGGAAGAACAGGGTTTCCCAGGCCGATTGGTGCTTGGACAGCAGCACCGCGGGGCCGTCGGGCAGGTTTTCCCAGCCCTTGACCTGCCAGCGGATGCCGCAGAACACCTTGGCGCCCCAGATGGCCAGCCGGGGCCAGCCGACCGTCAGCTTGTAGCGCCAGTGCAGCGGCAGCGGCGCCCACAGGACACAGGCGAAGGCATACGGAATGACCGTGACGGCCAGGAACACGAAGTACAGGAACGAACGAAGCCAGGCCATCGGGTCACGCGTCCTGCAGCAGGGCGTCGACCAGGGCCGACAGGTCGTCGCAGACGCGCGTGTTGTCGGGCAGGCCGCCCTTGGCCAGCGTCTTGGCGCCATTGCCCGTCAGGACCAGCCACGGCGAGCATCCCGCTGCCGACGAGGCCTGCAGGTCGCGCAGCGAATCGCCCACGGCCGGCACGCCGGCCAGGTCGACGTCGTAGCGGTGCCCGATCTGCTCGAACATGCCCGGACGCGGCTTGCGGCAGGTGCAGTCGTCGTCGGGGCCGTGCGGGCACATGAAAATGGCATCGATGCTGCCGCCCACCGCGGCGAGCTCGCGCCGCATCTTGGTGTGGATGGCGGTCAGCGTGTCCATGTCGAACAGGCCGCGCGCCAGACCCGACTGATTGGTGGCAACCACCACCTTCCAGCCGGCCTGCGTGAGGCGCGCGATGGCCTGCAGGCTGCCCGGCAGCGCGATCCATTCGTCGGGCGTCTTGACGAAGGCGTCACTGTCCTGATTGATGACGCCGTCGCGGTCGAGGATGATGAGCTTCACTGGGCGAGCCTGGAGATGTCAGCGACCTGGTTCATCAGGCCATGCAGCTGGGCCAGGAGGGCCAGCCGGTTGGCGCGCACGGCCGGGTCTTCGGCCATGACCATGACGTCGGCAAAGAACGCGTCCACGGGTTCGCGGGCCTGGGCCAGCGTGGACAGGCTGCCGGTGAAGTCGCCGGCGGCCAATTGCGCCTCGGCCTTCGGACGCAGGGCAGCCACGGCGGCGGCCAGGGCCTTTTCAGCGGGTTCCACCAGCGCCGCGTCGTTCACCGTGCCGATCTCGCCTTCGGCCTTCTTGAGCAGGTTGCCGATGCGCTTGTTGGCGGCGGCCAGGCTGGCGGCTTCGGGCAATTGCGCGAATGCCGCGGCGGCGCGCACGCGCTCGGCGACCTGATGCAGGGGCGGGGTCAGCGCGATCACGGCCTCGACGGCATTGCGGTCGAAGTCGTTGATGAGCTGGTTGCGGTAGCGCTCGTAGATGAAGGTGCGGACCTCGGCCAGCGTGCCGGACGGGATCTTGCCGTCCGCGAACGTGCTGGCGGCCAGTTGCAGCAGGCCGTCCAGGGTCAGCGGACCGTCCTGGCTGATTTTCAGCCAGCCGCCCGCGGCCAGTTGTTCGAAGGCGCTGATCAGGCCCAGCGCGGCGCGGCGCAGGCCGAAGGGGTCGCGCTCGCCGGTGGGGGCAAGACCGATCGCCCAGATGCCGACCAGCGTTTCGACGCGTTCGGCGATGAACAGCGTGGCGGCGGTCAGGGTGTCCTGGGTAACCGGCGTGTCGTAGCGGTTGCGGTACTGGGTGCGCAGGGCCTCGACGACGCTGGCGGGTTCGCCGTCGCCGGCGGCGTAGTACGCGCCCATGATGCCTTGCAGCTCGGGGAATTCGCCCACCATGTTGGAGCCGAGGTCGGCCTTGGCCAGCATGGCGGCGCGGTCGGCGGCGGACACGTCGCCGCCCAGTTCGCCGGCAATGCCGCGGGCGATCGCGCGCACGCGCTCCACGCGTTCGAGCTGGGTGCCCAGCTTGTTGTGATAGACGATGGAACCCAGTTGCTCGACGCGCGCGGCCAGCGGCGTCTTGCGGTCGGTTTCAAAGAAGAACTGCGCATCGGCCAGGCGCGGACGCACCACGCGCTGGTTGCCCTCGACGATGTTCACCGGATTGTTCGTGCGCATGTTGCTCACGATCAGGAAGCGGTGCGTCAGGCGGCCGGTGGCCGGATCGAACAGCGGGAAGTACTTCTGGTTCAGCCGCATGGTCAGGATCAGGCATTCCTGCGGAACCTGCAGGAACTGTTCCTCGAACTGGCCCACGTAGACGGTGGGGTGTTCGACCAGCGCGGTCACTTCGTCCAGCAGCGCGGTCACTTCGGGGTCGTCGCCCAGCGTGGCGGACAGGCGGGTCGCTTCTTCTTGCAGCTGGCGCTGGATCTCGGCGCGGCGCGCTTCGAACGACGCCACGACGTGGCCCTTTTCGGCCAGCGTGGCGACATAGGCGTCGGCGTCGGCAATGGCAACGGCGCCCTGGCTCATGAAGCGGTGGCCCAGCGTCTCGCGGCCAGCGGACAGGCCCAGTGCCTGCACCGGCACCACGTCGGCGCCAAACAGCGCGATCAGGCCGTGCGCCGGGCGCACGAACTTGACGGTGGTGACGCCGTCGGCCAATTGGTAGCGCATGACCTTGGGGATGGGCAGGCCGTCGATGGCGGCCTCGATGCCTTCCTGCAGGCCGGCGGCCAGTTGCGCACCGGCGGCCGTGCCGCGCGCCACCAGGTAGTCCTGCTTGCCGTCGGATTCGCGGTCCAGCGTGGCGACATCGATGTTTTCAAGGCCCTTGGCGGCCAGCTTCTTTTGCAGCGCCGGCGTGGCCTTGCCGTCTTCGGTCAGGCCGATCTTCACGGGCATCAGCTTTTCGGCATAGGCCTGGTCGGGCGCCTGCGCCAGCACGGCGGACAGGTGGACGGCCAGGCGGCGTGGCGTCGAATACGGCGTCACGGCGCAGCCTTCGGCCAGCAGGCCGTGGCGGTCCAGCGTGGCGCGCACGCCTTCGGCAAAGGCCTGGCCCAGTTTCTGCAGGGCCTTGGGCGGGAGTTCTTCGGTCAGCAGTTCGACCAGCAGCGGGCGGATGTTCGTCGTCATTTATGCAGCCTCCCCGGCGGCCTTGTCGCGGCCCAGCATGGGAAAGCCCAGTCGTTCGCGGGAATCGTAATAGGCCTGCGCGACGGCGCGCGACAGGTTGCGGATGCGGCCGATGTAGGCGGCGCGCTCGGTCACGCTGATCGCGCCGCGCGCGTCCAGCATGTTGAAGGTGTGCGCGGCTTTCAGCGCGGCCTCGTAGGCCGGCAGCGCCAGCGGCACGTCCATCAGGCGCTTGGCCTCGGCTTCGTAGTCGTTGAAATGCGCAAACAGCATGTCGGCCGACGAGTGCTCGAAGTTGTACGTGGATTGCTCGACTTCGTTCTGGTGGAACACGTCGCGGTACAGCACGCGCTTGCCGTTGGCGCCTTCCGTCCAGACCAGGTCGTAGACGCTTTGCACGTCCTGCAGGTACATGGCCAGGCGTTCCAGGCCGTAGGTGATTTCACCGGTGGTGGGCGTGCAGTCCAGGCCGCCGACCTGCTGGAAATACGTGAACTGGGTCACTTCCATGCCATTCAGCCAGACTTCCCAGCCCAGGCCCCAGGCGCCGAGCGTGGGGTTTTCCCAGTCGTCCTCGACGAAGCGGATGTCGTGCTGCGTGGGATCGATGCCCAGCGCCTTCAGCGAACCGATGTACAGATCCAGGATTTCAGGGGGCGCGGGCTTGAGCACGACCTGGTACTGGTAGTAGTGCTGCAGGCGGTTGGGGTTTTCGCCGTAGCGGCCATCCTTGGGGCGGCGCGAGGGCTGGACGTAGGCGGCGCGCCAGGGCTCCGGCCCGATGGCGCGCAGGAACGTGGCCGTGTGCGAGGTGCCGGCGCCGACTTCCATGTCGTAGGGCTGCAGCAGGGCGCAACCCTGTTTGTCCCAGTATTCCTGGAGCGTAAGGATGATTTGCTGAAAGGTGAGCATAGGATTCTTGGAATTCGGCCGCCGGGCAAGGGCTGCCCTGCGCGTGGGAAACCCGGCATTTTAACTGGCCTGCGGCCGCAGCGGTCCCGGGCGTCGGCGCGGCGGTTACATATCGGGGCCGAAAGGGCCGCCAAAAGCGTCCCCGAATGTGCCCCTGGTGGACACCCGGCCGGCCTGGCCTGCGGCCGCAAACCAATGGTCGTATGATTCCAGGTTGAGTCTTGAGTCTTATATAAAACCCGGAACCCGATTCCGAGAATTCGCGAAAAAGGAGCAGTCCCATGTCCGACCTGATCACGGTGGAAGTCACTGACGGCATCCAGATCATCACGATCAACCGTCCCGAGGCCAAGAACGCCATCAACCTGGAAACCGCCGTGGCCATGGCCGCCGCGCTGGACCAGCTGGACAGCCGTGACGACGTTCGCATCGGCATCCTGACGGGTGGCGGCGGCACATTTTCGTCGGGCATGGACCTGAAGGCGTTTGCCGCGTCGGGCCAGCGCCCCTACGTGGAAGGCCGCGGGTTCGCGGGCCTGAACGAGCGTCCGCCCAAGAAGCCGCTGATCGCCGCGGTCGAGGGTTATGCCCTGGCAGGCGGTTGCGAAATGGCGCTGGCCTCCGACCTGATCGTGGCTGCCAGCAACGCCAAGTTCGGGCTGCCCGAGGTCAAGCGCGGCCTGGTGGCCGGCGCCGGCGGCCTGTTGCGCCTGCCGCGCCGCCTGCCGTACCACATCGCCATGGAAGTGATCCTGACCGGCGAGATGCTGACCGCCGAGCGCGCCCACGCCTTTGGCCTGGTCAACCGCCTGACCGAGCCGGGCGGCGCCCTGGCCGGCGCGCTGGAACTGGCCCGCGCCATCGTCGAGAACGGCCCGCTGGCCGTGCAGACCGCCAAGAGCATCGTGGCGCAGGGCGGCGACTGGGATCAGGCAGACATGTTCGACCGCCAGCGTCCGCTGATCGCGCACATCTTTACGTCGGCCGACGCCAAGGAAGGCGCCACCGCCTTCGCCGAGAAGCGCAAGCCCGTGTGGCAAGGCAAATAGGTGGTTGGCCCCCACGCCGCGCACGCTTCGCGCGCTTGCTGCCCCCCGAGGGGGCGCATTTTGCCTTGGGGCGGCCCGGCGGCAAAATAGTTCTTTTCACCTGCGGCTGATTACCTGATCAGCCGCGTTTTCACGTTTTCCATCCAGACCTGCAAACCGCCATGTCCGTCATCATTAAAGAAGAAGACTTGATCCAGTCGATTGCCGATGGCATCCAGTTCATCAGCTATTACCATCCCGTCGATTACATCCGCCACTTGGCGCGCGCCTACGAGCGCGAGGAAAGCCCGGCTGCGCGCGATGCGATGGCGCAGATCCTGACCAACTCGCGCATGTGCGCCGAAGGCAAACGTCCGCTGTGCCAGGACACCGGCATCGTCAACGTCTTCCTGAAGATCGGCATGAGCGTGCGCTTTGACACCAAGCGCACCCTGCAGGAACTCTGCGACGAAGGCGTGCGCCGCGGCTACCTGAACCCGGACAATCCCCTGCGCGCTTCCGTGCTGGACGATCCGCTGTTCGCGCGCAAGAACACGCGCGACAACACGCCCTGTATCCTGCACGTCGAGCTTGTCCAGGGCGACAAGGTCGACGTGCAGATCGCCTCGAAGGGTGGCGGTTCCGAGAACAAGACCAAGTTCGCGATGCTCAATCCCAGCGATTCGCTGGTGGATTGGGTGCTCAAGACCGTTCCGTCGATGGGCGCCGGCTGGTGCCCGCCCGGCATGCTGGGCATCGGCGTTGGCGGCACCGCTGAAAAGGCGATGCTGATGGCCAAGCAGTCGCTGATGGAAGACATCGACATGTACGAGCTGCTGGCCCGCGGCCCGCAGAACAAGCTGGAAGAGCTGCGCATCGAGCTCTACGAAAAGGTCAACGCGCTGGGCATCGGCGCGCAGGGCCTGGGCGGCCTGACGACCGTGCTGGACGTCAAGATCAACACCTTCCCGACGCACGCGGCCTCCAAGCCCGTCGCCATGATCCCGAACTGCGCGGCCACGCGCCACGCGCACTTCGAACTGGACGGTTCGGGCCCCGCGCGCCTGGATCCGCCGTCGCTGTCCGAATGGCCCGAAGTGCACTGGGCGCCGGACTACAACAAGTCCAAGCAGGTCGACCTGAACACGCTGACCAAGGAAGAAGTCGCCAGCTGGAAGCCGGGCCAGACGCTGCTGCTGTCGGGCAAGATGCTCACCGGCCGCGATGCCGCGCACAAGCGCATCCAGGACATGCTGGCCAAGGGCGAACCGCTGCCCGTGGACTTCACGAACCGCGTCATCTACTACGTGGGCCCGGTGGATCCGGTGGGCGACGAAGTGGTCGGCCCCGCCGGCCCCACCACCGCCACGCGCATGGACAAGTTCACGGACATGATGCTGGAGAAGACCGGCCTGATCTCGATGATCGGCAAGTCCGAGCGTGGTCCGGTCGCCATTGAAGCCATCAAGAAGCACGGCTCGGCCTACCTGATGGCCGTTGGCGGCGCGGCTTACCTGGTGTCCAAGGCGATCCGCGGCGCCAAGGTGCTGGGCTTTGCCGACCTGGGCATGGAAGCCATCTATGAGTTCGACGTGAAGGACATGCCGGTGACCGTGGCGGTGGACGCCCAGGGCACCTCGGTCCACACGACCGGCCCCAAGGAGTGGCAGGCCAAGATCGGCAAGATTCCGGTTGCCGTTGCCTAAGTGAAGACGAATTGGCCGCTGGAAACAGCGGCCAATTTTTTATGGAGTCCGGGCCGATCTTGGATCAGTCGATTTGCCGATTCTTGGACCTGTTTCACCGATACGCCGGCGTGTAAGGTGGCGGGGTTCACTTTTCGACAGCAAAGGACTGACATGACCCGCATGAACTGGCAAGAGATTGCACCGGACGGCGCGAAGGCGCTCTTTGGCGTCCACCACTACGTCACCACACGCACGAACCTGCCGGCAGAGCTCATTCATCTCGTTTTTCTGCGCGTCTCGCAGATCAATGGCTGCGCGCACTGCATCGACCTGCACAGCCGCGACCTGCGCAAAACCATGTCGGTCGACAAGATCACGCTATTGCCGGTATGGGACGAGGTGCCGCATCTGTTCTCCGACCAGGAACGTGCCGCGCTTGCCTGGGCGGAGGAGGTCACGCGGGTGAGCGAAACCCACGCCTCGGACGAAGCGTACGCCGCCGCCTCGGCCGCGTTCGAGCCCAAGGACCTGGTCGACCTCACGATCACGATTGCCGCAATGAATGCGTTCAATCGGCTGGGCGCGCCGTTTCGGCTGCCCGTCGCCGCCAAGGCGTGATGCGATTCCAACGCGCCGTCACGCCTGCGCTTTACCCCTGAACGCCGCAATTGCCTGCGCCGACTTGCCCAGCACGTCGCGCAGCACTTCCTCGGTGTGTTCGCCCAGCATCGGCGGCGCGCGCCGGTAGACGACCGGCGAATCCGAAAACCGCAGCGGGCTGGCCGTCACGGGCGCCACGCCGCCGGCTGGATGCGGCATGTCGCGCCGCAGTTGCCGCGCCTGCGCCTGCGGATGGGCGAAGGCCTGCGCAATGTCGTTGATCGGCCCGCACGGCACACCCACCGCTTCCAGCTTGGCGATCCAGTCGTCGCGCCGGCCTTCTCGCATGATGTCCGTCAGGATCCCGATCAGCTCCACGCGGTTCGTGACGCGCAGCCGGTTGGTGGCAAAGCGCGGATCGTCGCCCAGTTCGGGCACGCCGATGGCGCGGCAATAGGCGCGGTACTGCGATTCGTTGCCCGTGGCCACGATCAGGTGGCCGTCGCTGGCGGCAAACACCTGGTAGGGCACCACGTTCTGATGCGCGTTGCCGGCGCGAGTGGGCGCCACGCCCGAGTTGAAGTAGTTGGAGTTCTGGTTGGCCAGCAGGGCCACGTGGCTGTCCAGCAGCGCAATGTCCAGGTGCTGGCCCTGGCCGCTGCGATGGCGCTCTTGCAGGGCAGCCAGCACCGCCACGGTGGCGTACATGCCGGTGACGATATCGGTGACGGCCACGCCCGCCTTCTGCGGTCCGCCGCCGGGCAGGTCGTCGCGCTCGCCCGTGATGCTCATCAGCCCGCCCATGCCCTGGATCATGAAGTCGTAGCCGGGGCGCTGCGCAAACGGCCCATCCTGCCCAAAGCCCGTGACCGAGCAATAGATGAGGCGCGGGTTGACCTGCTTCAGGCTTTCGTAGTCCAGCCCGTACTTGGCCAGACCGCCCACCTTGAAGTTCTCGACCAGGATGTCGCTGACAGCGGCCAGCTCCCGGATCAGCGCCGCGCCCTCGGGCGTGGCCATGTCGGCTTCGACCGAGCGCTTGTTGCGGTTGGCGCTGAGGTAATAGGCCGACTCGTTGGTGTCCTGGCCGTTGCCGTCCTTCAGGTAGGGCGGCCCCCACGCGCGGGTGTCGTCGCCCACGCGGGGGCGTTCGATCTTGATGACGTCGGCGCCCAGGTCGGCCAGGTTCTGCGTGCACCACGGGCCGGCCAGGATGCGCGACAGGTCCAGCACGCGGATGCCGTCAAGCGGAGGCGGGCGCGTCATGATTGCACCGTCGCGGTGCCGTGGCTCATGACCACGATGCCGCGCTCTTTGGCGCGGGCGATGAAGCGGATCTGGCCGTCCGGCATGCGCCACATGTCGCATTGCAGCGTCTCGCCCGGATAGACGGGCGCCGAAAAGCGCGTGTTCAGGCTGGTGAGCCGCGCCGCGTCATAGCCGCAGTACGTTTTGACCAGGGCGTGCGCGGCAACGCCATACGAGCACAGGCCATGCAGGATGGGCCGGGGATAACCCGCCTGACGCGCAACGTCCGGATCGGCGTGCAGCGGATTGCGGTCCGCGTTCAGCCGGTACAGCAGCGCCGCGCTGGGCGGAATGCGCAGCTCGCAGCGCGATTCGGGGTCGCCATCGGGCGCGGCGGGCAGGGCCTGCGGGCTGGCGTCGCCCTCGCCAAAGCCGCCGTCGCCGCGGCAGAACGTGCTGGACTGCAGCGTCGCCAGGCACTCGCCATTTTCGTCGTGCAGCGTGCGTTCGCTGACGATGATGGCGCCCTTGTCCGCGCCCTTGTCGATGACGTGCGTGTTGCGCGTCCTGCCCGTGACAACGCCCGCCACCGGCAGCGGCGCATGCAGCGTCAGCCGCTGCTCGCCATGCACGACCTTCACCCAGTCCACCGTCGAGCGAGGGTCGCTGACCCAGAACCCCGGGTAGCCCAGGATCACGCTCATCGTCGGAAACGTGCGCAGGTCTTTCTCGTACACATAACGAAGCTGGCCGGTGTCCTCGGGGTCCTGCCCCAGCCCGATGCCCAGCGCATACAGCATCGTGTCCTTCTGGTCGTAGCGCTGGCGCACGTCGTCAAAGCGCCAGTCCTTCACGGTTGCATAGTCCAACGGCATGTGGCGGCCTCAGATGGGATCCCAATCGATCACGTCGGGCGAACGCTCCAACGCGTAGAAGTGCTTGCGCATGGCGGGCGCCGCGATTTCGGCAATGCGCTCCGGTGTCCAGCCTTCGCCGTGGTGCACGGTGCGCAAAGGGCGCGGCTGGCTCATCAGCATGATCTCGTTGGCGCGCACGGCAAAGATCTGCGCCGTGATCTCGCTGGCCGCGTCGCTGGCCAGGAACACCGCCATGGGCGCCACCTTGCCGGCTTCCATCTTCTTCAGCTTTTCGACGCGCGCCTTCTCTTCGTCCGTTTCCGCGGGGATCGAACTGGTCATGCGGCTCCAGGCAAACGGCGCGATGCAGTTCGAGCGCACGTTGTAGCGCGCCATGTCCAGCGCAATCGACTTGGACAATGCCACGATGCCCAGCTTGGCCGCCGCGTAGTTGGCCTGGCCGAAATTGCCGATCAATCCCGACGTGGAGGTCATGTGCACGAAGGCGCCGGATTCCTGTTCGCGAAAGTAGGGCGCTGCCGCGCGGCTCATGTAGAACGAGCCGTTCAGGTGCACATCGATCACCTGGCGCCATTCTTCTTCGCTCATCTTGTGGAAAACCCGGTCGCGCAGATTGCCCGCGTTGTTGATCACGGCATCGACGCGGCCGAATGCATCGATGGCCGTCTGCACGATGCGGCTTGCGCTGTCGTAAGCCGCCACGCTGTCGGTGTTGGCGACGGCCGCGCCGCCTGCGTCCACGATTTCCTTGACGACCGCCTGCGCGGGACCGTCTGCTCCGCCTTCGCCCGTGAGCGAGACGCCGATGTCGTTGACCACGACCTTCGCGCCCGCCTCGGCCATCGCCAGTGCAACGCCGCGGCCGATCCCTCCGCCCGCGCCCGTCACGATCACCACCTTTCCGGATACCAAGCCGCTCATTGCCTCTGACTCCTGTGCTGCGGCGCGCACGCCGTCTGTGGAAAACAGTTCCGCATCAACCCGTCTGGTTGATGGGCATGGCCTCATGGTAGATTCGACCCGGCATTCGAAGAATTCAAAATTAGAAATGCCCCCCTTCTGCGTGGTGGAACATGAGACATGATCTGACGGACCTGCGTTTGTTTCTGAACGTGGGCGAAACACTCAATCTGACCCGTGCTGCGGAACGCACTTTCCTGTCCTTGCCGGCGGCAAGCGCGCGGGTCAAGCACATGGAAGAGGCATTCAAGGCCCGGCTGCTGGTGCGCATGGCCACGGGCGTGGCGCTGACGCCGGCAGGCGAAGTGCTGCTCAAGCACGCCAACGCCGTCTTTCGCCAGCTTGAATGCCTGAATGCGGATCTGCAGCCTTACGCCAGCGGCCTGAAGGGACGCCTGCGCCTCTTGGCCAACACCACCGCCACCAACTCCTTCCTGGCCGATGCGCTGTCCACGTTCCTGTCCGAGAACCCCGACGTCGACGTCGAGCTAGAGGAAAAGATCTCCGGCGACATCGTCATCGCCATCCGCGCCGGCGCGGCGGACCTGGGCCTCGTGGCGGGCAACATCGACGTCGAAGGCCTGGACGTCACGCCGCTCTTTCGCGACGAGCTCACCGTGGTCACGTCGCTGGACCACCCGCTTGCCGCGCAGAAGACCGCGCACTTCGCCGATCTGGTCGATGCCTACCAGTTCGTCGGCATCCACCCGGACAGCGCCATCCAGACGTTTCTTGAAGACATCGCAAGCGGCCTGGGCAAGCGCATCTGCCAGCGCGTGCACGTGGGCAGTTTCGAAGCCGTGTGCCGCATGGTCGAGGCCGGGGCGGGCATCGCCGTCGTCCCGCGCGCCTGCGCCGCGCGCTACAGCCGCCCCGACGGGCTGCATGTGCTCAAGCTGGATGACGCCTGGGCGATGCGCGATCGCCTCTTGTGCCGCCAACGCGGCCGCGACCTGCCCAGCTTCGCCGAGTGCTTCATCGGCCACGTGCAGCGGGCCGCACGCGGCCAATAACGCGGCGCCGGCAGCCCCTGTTCAGATCGGGGTTTGCCCTGACCCATACGCCGTAATCCATGCGCCGTAGCGCCGCGCCACAGGGGCGCACGCGCACATCCGATGCCTGCTTCAGCCCGCGCGAAAGAGGGGCTTTTGCAAATACGTAGCGGCGTATCCCGGCATTCGGCAAATAATAAAAAAACGCGGCGGGTGGCAGTGCTGAAGGCCTGACCGCGACCAGAACAAGACTCAGGAGACTGCCGTGATCCATCAAGACCGCCGCCGCGTCCTCGCGGGGCTGGGCGCTGCATGCGCCGCCGCCATGCTTCCTTCCTGGGCCCGCGCCGCCACCTGGCCGGGCCACGCCGTCACCTTCATCGTTCCCTTTCCCGCTGGGGGGCCGGTGGATACCACCGCACGATTCACGACGCAGCCGCTCGGCCAGCTATGGTCCGTGCCCACCGTGGTCGACAACAAATCCGGCGCCGGCGGCATCGTTGGCGCGCAATTTGTCGCCAAGGCCGAGCCCGACGGCTACAACTTTTTCTTCGCGTCCATCCACCACGCCGTGCTGCCCAGCCTGCGCAACAACCTCAGCTACGACATCACCACCGACTTCGTGCCGGTCGGCATGGCCGCCGTATTCCCCATCGTTCTCGTCGTCAACGCGTCGCTGCCGGTGAACACGGTCGGCGAACTCATCGCCTACGCCAAGCAGAATCCCGGCAAGCTGTCCTTCAGCTCGTCCGGCACCGGCGGCGGCACGCACCTGGCCGGTGAACTCTTCAACGCCATGGCCGGCGTGCGCATCCAGCACGTTCCGTACCGCGGCAGCGCGCCCGCCATGCAGGATCTGCTCGGCGGCCAGGTCCAGGTCATGTTCGCAGACGGCCCGTCCGCCGTGCCCCACCTGAAGGGCGGCAAGATCCGCGCGCTAGGTGTCGGCAACCCCACGCGATCCAGCATGGTGCCCGACATCCCCACCATCGCCGAATCCGGCCTGCCGGGCTACGAGGCCTACTCGTGGAGCGGCGTCATGGCGCCCAAAGGCACGCCGCCCGACATCGTCAAGCGCATCAATGCGGACATGGTGAAAGTGCTGTCCGACGACAGCACGGCAAAGGCGATGATCGCGGCCGGCGCCGAGCCCAAGCCCGGATCGCCGGAAGCCTTCGGTAAATTCGTGCGCGACGAAATCGCAAAGTGGCGCGACCTCATCAAGACCGCGAACATCAAACTGGAATGACCCGTGCGCGGCGGGTGAGCACATCGCGGCTCACCCGTGCATCCCAAGAAGCCCGATCAGCGCACCGCGAACCAGTCGCCGTGGAGGTTGCCATTCATGCCGCAGAACGGCGGCCCGAAGCCGTCATCCTTGCCCCCCGGCGGCGGCGTCACCCGCGCCACCAGCACCGCGCCGCGGCGCTTGAG
This sequence comes from Achromobacter sp. JD417, assembly GCF_041879325.1. Taxonomy (NCBI): domain Bacteria; kingdom Pseudomonadati; phylum Pseudomonadota; class Betaproteobacteria; order Burkholderiales; family Alcaligenaceae; genus Achromobacter; species Achromobacter sp. JD417. Next base: position 993,725 of record NZ_CP087159.1, read on the forward strand.
CGTCAGCGTCCAAGGCGGCCCATCCTGATAGGTCACCGTCAGCGTGTCGCCCGACACCACCGCCTTGCCGCTCAGATCGCACACCCAGCGCCCGTCATAGGGCCGCGCGGAATTGGCCGCCACCAGCAGCTCGCCGTGGGCATTCTGCGTGATCTCGATCTCGCCTTCGATGTTCTTCCACTTGCCCACAAAGCCCGCTGCCGGCTTGGGATTGATCTCCTTCAGGAACGCCAGCCGGTAACGCATGGTGTCGGTAAGCGCTTCAAACGGCGTGCTTTGCACGTACGGTTCCGCGTAGGCCGCGTCGCGCACGCTCAGAAAGTACTTTTGATCGGCCATCAACGCCTTGGCCGACTCTGGATCCATTTGATCGCGCACAGCCTTGTATTGCTGCGCAATCGCAGCATCCTGATCCCCAAGCCTGGAATTGCCGCAAAGGGATTTCTCAACCGGCGTGGAAGCCCTGGCGCAATTGAACGATGGTGCGGCCACCGCGCTGCCAACCATCGCCAGCGAAGCGGAAAGGACCAGAAGACGGATCATGGTGTGAAGCTCTCCAGAGGATGTACAAGTCGGATCGCCGACCGGCGCCGCATGACTGCGCAGTTTACCGGTGTCATCTTGGAGAAGGTGTCAGACACCCTGCGAAGACTGCCGTCGGGCATACGTTGTGCCCCAAGGGTGTCAGACCCCCGAGCGATGCCGACGATGTACGTCAAGGGTGTCAGACACCGGGCAGATATCCGAGCAGATACCCGATCTCGAACCGGCCCCGCAAGCGTGAAGCGTCATCCGCGAACGCAAGACACCGCGTAAGCGCCCGGAGGCCGCCCGCGCGGCCAACCGGGCGCGGGCCCCGCAAGAAGCTCCAAACCCGTGCAAGTGCGGGCAAGAACCTTAAGAACCCCACCCACCCCAGCGACCGCCAAGTTCAAACCACCGGAGCCCGGCGTGGCGTCGGCCTGGGGTGCGCGGGGCGTGTAGATGCGCCCGACGGAATCCGAAGGCAGCCGCCGCAGGCGGCAACGAGGATGAGGATGGGGCAGTCCGGAGCGAAGGCTCCGGACCGCAATCGTAGCCCCGCGCGCCCCAGGCCGACGCCGCGCCGGGCGTCAAAAGAACGCCATCGCCCAACCAGCAAGAACCTCTATCAAGGAAACGCATTGCCGAACCAGCAAGGCCTCTATCAAACCCGTTCCAACGCCGCTTCAAAGGCGCCGCACAGCCCCTTCAAAATCCGATCAAAGCCCGCGAGGAACCGCCGCAGAAGCCCCCCAATACTCCCCCTCCAACTGCGCCACCAACTCCGCCACAGCCAACACCTCCTGCACAGCCCCCACGCCCTGCCCAGCACTCCAGACATCCTTCCAAGCCTTCGGCCGCGAGCTCTTGTCCATGTTCGCCGGCGGGGCCACGCCATTGCTGGCCAGCACAACAGGATCCAACCCCGCCGCCAAAATGCTCTCAGACAAATAATTAGCCGGCACCCCCGAGAAGTACGGCGTGTAAGTCACATCAGCCGCCTGCGCCGCCATCACCATTTCCCGGTAAGCATCTCCCGCCAACGACTCCTGCGTCGCAATGAACCGCGTCCCCATGTACGCAAAATCGCATCCCAGGACTTGCGCAGCCAGAATGTCCTTCCCGTGGCTGATGCACCCCGACAGCGCCAACGGCCCGTCGTAAAACGCCCGGATCTCGTTCACCAGCGCGATCGGATTGATCTGCCCCGCATGTCCGCCCGCGCCCGCGGCAACCAGGATCAGCCCATCGGCCCCCGCATCCAGCGCCCGCTTCGCATGCCGCACGTTCGTCACGTCGTGAAAGACCAGGCCGCCATAGGCGTGCGCCACCTTCACCACCGCCTCCGGCGCGTGCAGCGACGTGATCAGCAGCGGCACCCGGCGTTCCGCGCAGATCGCAAGGTCTCCCTGCCAGCGCGGATTGCTTGGATGCACGATCAGATTCACGCCATACGGCGCCACCTTCTCGGACGGCGCGGCAAGCCGCCGCGCCGCCAGCCCGTCCTCGATCCGCGTGATCCACGCGTGCAACTGCTCTTGCGGCCGCGCGTTCAGCGACGGGAATGTCCCGATGATTCCCGCCGCGCACTGCGCGACCACCAGTTGCGGCCCCGAGACCAGAAACATCGGGGCGCCGATCACAGGCAGGCGGATCTGGTCGCGCAGGGCGGACGGGGGATTCATCGTGTTGCTCCGGGGGAGGTCAGTTGGCCTGGATGTTGGCGGTCTGGATCACGTCCGACCACAACGCGTACTCGCGGTCGATACGTTCCTGCAGGGCTTGGGAATCGCCCGTGTTGATCGAGTAGCCGCCTTCGGTCATTGCCTGGCGGAAGGCCGGATCCTTCGACACCTCGGCCAGGGCGCGGGTCAGACGCGCGGTGACGGCATCGGGCAGCTTCTTGGGACCGACCAGCGCATACCAGCCCACCACCTCGTAGTCCTTCATGCCCGCCTCCCTCATCGTCGGCACGTCGGGCAATTCGGGATTGCGCGTCTTGGACGTCACCGCCAGCGCCCGCGCCTTGCCGCTCTTGATGAACGGAATGGCCGTGCTCGTGATGTCGAACATGAACGTCACCTTGCCGCTCACCACGTCCATCATCGCCGGCGAATTGCCGCGATACGGCACGTGCAGCATCGACGCCTGCGCCTGCTTCTTGAGCAGCTCGGCCGACAGGTGATTCGAGGCGCCGATCCCCGCCGACCCGAACGACACCGCGTCCGGATGCTCGCGCGCGTAGGTCACCAGTTCGCCCACGTTCTTGGCCGGAATCTGCGGGCCGATCAGCAGCACGTTCGCGTAATCGACCACCAGGCCGATCAGCGAGAAATCCTTGCGCGGATCGAACAGCGTGCTGCGCTGGACCAGCGGCGACATCGTCAGCGTGGGGCTGGCGGCAAAGCCCAGCATATAGCCGTCCGGCGTCGCCTTGGCGGTGGCATCCGACGCGATCATGCCGCTCGCGCCCGCGCGGTTCTCCACCACCACCGCCTGCCCCAGCTTGTCTCCCAGATACTTGGCGAAGACGCGGGCCGTCGTGTCGACCGGACCGCCCGGCGCGTAGCCCACGAGCAGGCGGATGGGACGGTCCGGATACGTTTGTGCCGTCGCGGTCTGGGCGCCGACCAGCGCAGCCACGGCGGCGGCCGCGGCAATAAGGGTCTTGATGTTCACGCTCTTGTCTCCTTGTGCATGGGTGGCCGGTCGTGGAGCGGAACGTCAGCCCGCGCCTACGCCAGCCTTTCTTTCAGCGGCTGCTTCAGGATCTTGCCGCTGACGGTGGTGGGAATCGTCTCGATGGGAATGATCTGTGCCGGCCGCTTGTACGGCGCAAGCTGCGCGCGCAGGTGCAGCATCAGCAGGTTCGTGTCGATCGTCGCGCCGGGCAGGGGCTCGACAAACGCGATGACTTCTTCGTTGTGATCGGCCGTGTCGCGGCCCACCACGGCGGACAGTCGCACGCCGGGAAACGCGTTGATCACCGACTCGACCTCGATCGGGTAGACGTTGAACCCCGAGCGGATGATGAGGTCCTTTGACCGGCCCGCGATGAACAGTGCGCCGCTCGCGTCCAGGTAGCCGATGTCGCCCGTATTGAGCCAGCCGCCCGGCAGCAGCGCCTGCGCGGTCTGGTCCGGGTTGCGGTAGTAGCCCAGCATCACGCCCGGCCCGCGGATCAGCAGGTCGCCGCGCGTGCCGGGCTCAGGGAATACATCCGGGCTGCCGATGCGCAGCTCGACGCCTTCCACCGCATGACCCGCCGAGCAGTCGTCGCGCGGCGCGTCGATGTCGGTGATGAACATCGAACCCGCATATTCGGTGATGCCGTAGCCGTGGTGCATCGGCACGCCGAAGTAGCGTTCCGCGTCGCGCTTTTGCGTCGGGTCAAGCGCGGCGCCGCCGGTGTAGAGGTAGCGCAGGGCCGGCGCACGCAGTTCCGCGCGGGGCGGCGCCGCAGCCATCAGGCGGCTGAACATCGTCGGCACGCCCTGCAGAATGCTGACGCCGGGATGCGCCAGCGCCTTGAACACGTCTTGCGGATCGAAGCGGCTGCGCAGCACCAGGCTGGCGCCCGCATGCAGCGTGGCCATCAGCACGGTTGCGATGCCGAAGATGTGCGACATGGGCAGTGCGGCATAGCCGATATCGTGCGGCGTCAGGCGGCGCGAAGCCGCCGACACCCGCGCGAAATGCACCAGGCCCCGGTGCGGCACCATCACGCCCTTGGGGGCGCCCGTGGTGCCGGACGTGTAGATCACCGTGGCCACCTCGCCGGCCAGATCGCCGGTCTCGGCCTGAGTGGGAGAGGGCGCGCGCGCGGCAGCGATGCCCGGCCCCCAGACGGCAGCGTCGGCATCGGAAGCGCCCGCCGCCGCGGCGTGCGCGGCAGCCGCCGTCGACACGCCGCTGGTGTACAGCATCAATTCGGGCTGCGCATGGTGGCGGATGTTCTCGACCTCGCGCGCCGACAGTCGCGCATTCACGCCCACCGGCCATGCGCCTGCCACGCCGCAGCCAAACAGCGTGGCGATCATCGCCGTGCAGTTCTCGCCCACCATCATCACGCGGTGGCCGGGCTGCACGCCTTGGCCGCGCAGCCAGTCGGCCGTATCCTGCACCCGCTGCCACAACTGCCCATAGGTCAGCGTGCCGCCGCCTTCCTCGTACAGACAGATGGCGTCGGGCTGCCGGCGCGCCTGCAGCGCCAGGACGTCGTGGATGCGGGTGATCGATTCAGCGTGAGACATGGGTTGATACGTGGGGATCAAAGGGTTGCCTGGGTTCCCAGGATGGCGGTCGATTGGCTGGACAGCGTACCGCCATTGCCATGCACCAGCGCAAGCTGCGCATCCGCGACCTGCCGTTCGCCGCATTCCCCGCGAAGCTGGCGCACCGCCTCGATCATGATGAAGACGCCGTACATGCCCGGATGCACGCAGCACAGGCCGCCGCCATTGGTGTTGACGGGCAGCCTGCCGCCGGGCGCGATGGCCCCGTCCGCGATGAAGTCCCGGCTTTCCCCCTTGGCGCAAAAGCCCAGGTCTTCCAGGAACAGCAGCGTGTTGATGGTGAAGGCGTCGTAGAGTTCCACGACGTCGATGTCGCGCGGCGCGACGCCCGCCATCGCGTAGGCGCGGCGTCCGGATTCGGCGGCGGCCGTGACGGTCAGGTCTTCCATGGAAGAGATCTGCCGGTTCCACACCGCCGTCGCGTTGCCCAGCACGTACACGGGCGGGCGCGGCAGGTCGCGCGCACGGTCGGCGCGCACCAGCACGTAGGCGCCGGCCCCGTCAGTGACCAGGCAGCAGTCGCGCACGCTCAGCGGATCGGACACCATGCGCGCGGACAGGATCTGATCCAGCGTCGCCGGTTCGCGCAATTGCGCTTCGGGGTTCAGCTGCGCCCACTGGTTGGCCGCCAGCGCCACGCGCGCCAGGTCTTCGCGCCGGGTGCCGTACTGATGCATGTGCCGCGCCGCCGCCAGCGCATACGAGGACAGCGGACTGAGCGGATCGTAGGGCGTTTCATACGGTTGCGGGTCGAACTGCTTGCGCACGCGTCCGATCTCGGCGCGGCTCAGCGTGGACGTGCGCTGCGTGCTGCCGTAGCAGACCAGCACCGCGTTGCATTGGCCCGAGGCCAGCGCATGCAGCGCCGGCATCAGGTGCGCCACGAAGCTGGACCCGCCCAGCATGGTGCTGTCGATGAACGTGGGGCGGATGCCCAGGTGTTCGATCACCGGCATGGCCCACATCGGGGCCGCGACGCTGGCGGTGCACAGGCCGTCGATGTCGCGCATTGTCAGGCCCGCGTCCGCGACGGCGCGCTGCGCCGCCTGGACCAGGATTTCCATTTCGGTAAAGCCAGCGGCCTGCCCCAGGCCGGCGTGGCCTACCCCGGCCACCGCGACGGCGCCGCGCAATTCGTTCAGCGTCATGGCGCCTCCTTGTTGGGCACGAAAACCACCAGCCCGCGCCCGTCCTGCTGGATTACTTGCGCGCGCACGCCCATGCCGATGCGGACCGCGTCCGGCGCCACGCCGTCGACGCGGCTCATGAGCCGGACGCCTTCCTGCAGGTCGATCAGCGCCACGTTGTAGTCGCCGCCCGCGTCGGGCTTGCGCCGCACGACGGTGGTGGAATAGACGGTGCCGCGTCCGTCGGGCGTGACCCAGTCAAGTTTGTCCGCGCCGCAGTGCGGGCAGATCATGCGGGGATAGAACACGGCGCGGTCGCAGCCGGCGCAATGCTGGATGAGGAAGCGGCCGTCGTCGAGCGCCTGGCGGTACTGCGCCTCGACGCCTTGCGACACGCCATCCGTCTGATCGGGAGCAGTCATGGTGCGATGGGATTCCAGTGGATCGGGTGAAACGGAACAGGCCCTAGTGTCCGCACTGCCACCCGCTTCGGCCATTCTTCATTGCTGAAGCAGGACTTTTGCCAATCCGTAGTGGGCGGCGCGCCCTACACGCAGCGCGAAGCCCGTCTTCGGAAGAGGCAGATTGTCCGGCCGTGCGCGCCGTGGCTAGATACCGGGCAAAGGAGGTGGACCATGAACCTGACCTGGACGCCGCAAGAGCGCCAATTCCGCGAGAGCGTGCGCGCCTTCGCCGCCGACAAACTGCCCGAGGACATCCGCGCCAAGGTGCTGCGGCACCAGCGGCTGGAACGCGACGACTACGTGCGCTGGCACAACGTCCTGGCCGACCAGGGCTGGGGCGCGCCGAATTGGCGGGTCGAACACGGCGGCACCGGCTGGAACGCCTTGCAGCGCCTGATCTTCGAAGTGGAATGCTTCAAGGCGGGCGCGCCACGGTTGCTGCCGTTCGGCCTGTCGATGATCGGCCCCGTGCTGATGAAATACGGCAGCGCGCAGCAGCAGGCCCGCTTCTTGCCCCGCATGATCCGCGTAGAGGACTGGTGGTGCCAGGGCTATTCCGAGCCCGGTTCGGGGTCGGACCTGGCGTCGCTCAAGACGCGCGCCGTGCGCGACGGCGACGAATACGTCGTCAATGGCCAGAAGACCTGGACCACGCTTGCCCAGTACGCCGACTGGATGTTCTGCCTGGTGCGCACCGACCCCGAGGCGCGCGCGCAACGCGGCATCTCCATGCTGCTTATCGACATGCATTCGCCGGGCGTCACGGTGCGGCCGATTCGCACGCTGGACGGCGGTCACGACGTCAACGAGGTCTGGCTGGAAAACGTGCGCGTGCCGGCCGCCAATCTGGTCGGCGAGGAGAACCAGGGCTGGACCTACGCCAAGTACCTGCTGGGCCACGAGCGCACGGGCATCGCGGGCCTGGGCCACTGCCACCGCGAACTGGGCATCCTGAAGGACATGGCGGCGCGCGCGCAAACGCGCGGCAAGCCGCTCTTGCAGGACAGCCGCATGCGCGACCGCATCTCGCGCATCGAAGTCGACATCATGGCGCTGGAGATGCTGCTGCTGCGCGTGGCCGCCAGCAACGACGGCACGCCGGGCCCGGAGGCCTCGGTGCTGAAGATCCGCGGCTCGGAGATCCAGCAGGACCTGGCCATGTTGCAGATGGAGGTCGCGGGGCCGGACGCGTGGCCGTACGACCCGGACTGGATGGAGGCCGGCAACGCGTTTCATGGCCCGGGTCCGGAGATGGCCGCGGCCGCGGGCGCCGGTTACGCGGATATGCGCAAGACCTCGATCTACGGCGGCACGACCGAAGTGCAGAAGGGCATCATCGCCCGCCTGGTGCTGGGCGTGTAGGCCCGCCGCGCAACCTCGACAGGAACACGACGCATGGATTTCATCTACACCGAAGAACAGCGCATGCTGGCCGACAGCCTGCGCCGCCTGGTGGACCAGGCATGGACCTTTCCGCAGCGGCGGGCCCGGCAGGCCGCGGGCAAGCTGGACCGGCAGGCGTGGCAGGCGCTGGCCGAACTGGGCGTGCTGGGCCTGAACATCTCGCAAGATCACGGCGGCTTCGGCGAAGTGCCCGCCAGCCTGCTGCCGGTGCACGTCGAACTGGGGCGGGGGCTCGTGTCCGAGCCGGTCATTCCGAGCGCGGTGATGGGCGCGGCGCTGGCCGACGCCTGCGGCGAGACGGCGCGCGGGCGCTGGCTGCCGGCCATTGCGTCGGGCGAGGCCATCGTCAGCGTGGCGTGGCAGGAGCCCGGCCGCCGTTACGCCGCCGGCCCGCAGGACTGCCGCGCTGCCCGCACCCCTGAAGGCTGGCGGCTGGACGGGGCCAAGCATCTGGTGTGGCACGGCGCGGCCGCCGATGCGTGGTTCGTCAGTGCAAAGGGCGAGGACGGCCAGACGGTCCTGCTGGCGGTGCCCGCCGATGCCGCCGGCGTGCGTGTGACGGATACGCCCACGCTGGACGGCGCGCGCTGCGCGCGGCTGGACCTGGACGCGGTGCCCGTGCCCGCGCAGGCGTTGCTGGCAGAAGGCGAGGCGGCCGACCACGCGCTGGCGCAGGCCTTGCAGTGGGGCACCGCCGCGCTGTGCGCGCATGCGGCAGGGGCGATGGAGCGCCTGCTGGAGATCACGGTCGATTACCTGAAGACCCGCAAGCAGTTCGGCCAGCCGCTGGCGTCGTTTCAGGCCTTGCAGCACCGGCTGGCCGAAATGCTGGTGGCCAAGGAGCTTGCGCTGTCGATGGCCTATGTGGCCGTCGCGGCGCTGACGGAATCCGACGCGGCGCAGCAGCGCCGCATGATCGCATCGGCCAAGCTCGAGGCCGCCCGCGCCGGGCGCCTGGTCGCGCAGCTGGCCGTGCAGTTGCACGGGGGCATGGGCATGACGGACGAACTGGAGGTGGGCGACTACTTCAAGCGGCTGACCGTGGTCGATCAACTGATGGGCGATACCGCCGAGCAACTGGCCGTTCTGGAGGAATTGGCATGAGCGCGCACGCACCGGCCTTCACGCAGATCCTGTTTACGCTGGATCGCGGCGTTGGCGTCATCACGCTGAACCGGCCCGAGCGCATGAACAGCTTCACCGAGGTGATGCACGGCGAGCTGTCGCGCGCGCTGGACCTGCTGGAAGGGCACGCGGGCCTGCGCGGGCTCGTGATCACCGGGGCCGGCCGCGGATTCTGCGCCGGGCAGGATCTGGGTGAACGCAAGCCCGCCGAGGACGGCTCGCGCCGGGACCTGAGCGTCATGCTGGACAAGTGCTACCGGCCGCTCATCAACCGCCTGCGCGCCTTGCCCGTGCCGGTGGTGTGCGTCATGAACGGCGTGGCGGCCGGCGCGGGCGCAAGCCTGGTGCTGGCCTGCGACGTGGTGTTTGCAGTGGAATCGGCGCGCTTCGTGCAGGCGTTCAGCAAGATCGGCCTCTTGCCCGACGCGGGCGGAACGTGGTTCCTGCCGCGCCTTGTGGGATCGGCGCGCGCGATGGGGGCCGCGCTCTTCGGCGAACCGGTGTCGGCGGCGCAGGCGGAATCCTGGGGACTGATCTGGCGCGTCGTGCCCGACGCGGCGCTGGCGGACACGATCGGGCAGGTGACGGACACGCTGGCCGCCGGCCCCACGCGCGCCTACGCGGCCACCAAGGCGGCGCTGCAGGCGTCCAGCGGCAACACGCTGGCGCAGCAGTTCGATCTGGAATGCGGGCTGCAGCGCGAACTGGGGTACACCGACGATTACCTCGAAGGCATGCGCGCGTTCGCGGAGAAGCGGCCGCCGGCGTTCATGGGCAAATGAGGCGCGGCGAAAAAAGGCGCCTCGGAAAAAAAGGCGCCCCGGAAAAGCAGTCGCGCTGGATTCAGGCTTGTCGCGGCGTCTGGATCTGATCGATGAGTTCGCGCGCGCAGCCGGGCAGGGCGTCGATGTCGCGCACCAGCAGCTTGCGCTCGCGCACCACCCAGGGTTCGTCCAGTTCGACGACTTGCAGCTTGGTCTCCGACCCGTAACGGCGCGCGGCCGAGTCGGGAATGACGCCGATGCCCACGCCCGCCTGCACCATGCGGCAGATCGAGTCGAAGCTGTAGAGCTGGATGCGCTGCGGCAGGCGCTGGCCGATGCGCTCGAGCTGGTCGCGCAGAAAAGCCACCAGCGTGGAGCCTTCGTGCATGGTGATGAACGGGTAGCGCACGGCGTCCGCCAGTTTGACCTTGTCCTGATCCTGCAGCGGATGGCCGTTGGGCACGACCAGCACGAGGCGGTCGGTGCTGAAGTGGATGGTCTGCAATTCCGGCGCATCCACCGGGCCTGCGACGATGCCCAAGTCGGTAGTGCCGTCCAGCACGCCGCGCACGATGTCGCGGGTCAGGCGTTCCTGCAGGTCCACCGTGACGCCGGGGTGGCCCGACAGGAATTGCGCCAGGATGTCCGGCATGAATTCGGTGACGGCGGTGGTGTTGGCGAAGATGCGGATGTGGCCCGCGTCGCCGTCGGACTGTTCCTGGAAATCGTGCTTCAGGTGGTCCACCTGCCGCATGATGACGCGCGCATGCTGCAAGAGTTTCTGCCCGGCGGGCGTGATCTCGACACCGCGGCTGTCGCGGTAGAGCAGGCGGGAATTGAGCTGGTTTTCCAGCGCCTTGATCCGCACGCTGACCGCGGCCAGGGACAGATGCGCCCGCTTGGCCGCCTGCGTCAGGCTGGGGGATTCGGCGATGTGGATGAACAGTCGGAGGTCGGCAAGGTCGAAGTGCATGGTCCATATATTACGGCGTGGCGCCGGGGGGCGGCCATTCGGGATAGGGATCGATTTGCGACGGCCAGCCGGGGCGCGGATGGCCGATTCAGGCGCAGCAAACCCCGCCTTGAGGAAAAACGAATTCACAGCCCAGACGGCTTGCGGGCATGCTTCAGTCTGTAAAAACACCACCAGAGGAACTCGGCATGACATCTACAGATCCGGCCGCATGGATCGGCAGCGGCGAGCGCAAGGCGGACGCCATGGATCCCGGCCACGCCGCGCGTATCGCCGCCACCTTGGGCGGACCGGTGCCGGCCCAGGGAGACGACCTGCCGCCGCTGTGGCAATGGGCGTTCTTCATTGCCACGGTCGGCATGGATGGATTGGGGACGGATGGGCATCCCTCGCGCGGCGGGTTCCTGCCGCCCGCGCAGGACCGCAACCGCATGTGGGCCGGCGGCCGGGTGGAATTCCGCCAGCCGCTCAAGGTCGGCGTGCCGGCCGAGCGCGTCTCCACCGTGGCCGAGGTCAAGGAGAAGGCGGGCCGCACCGGCGCATTGCTGTTCGTGACCGTGCGCCACGAATACCGGCAGTCTGGCGAGGTTGCGATTTTGGAAGAGCAGGACATCGTGTACCGCCAGCCCTCGCCGCCCAAGCTGACGGGCAGCGAACCCGCGCCGCAGGCCGAATGGCGCGACACGGTCAATCCCACGTCCGTCTTGCTGTTCCGCTATTCGGCGGTCACGTTCAATGGCCACCGCATCCATTACGACCACCCCTACGTCACCGGCGTGGAAGGCTATCCCGGCCTCGTCGTGCACGGTCCGCTCATCGCCACCGAGATGGTTGCCGCGTTTGTCCGCGCCCATCCCAAGGCCCGTCTCACGCACCTGGCCTACCGCGGCTTGCGCCCGTTGATTTCCCCCACGCCTTTCCAGGTTGCCGGCCGCCTGTCCGAGCCGGGCGTCGCCCAGCTCTGGGCCGAGCAGGACGGCACGCTCGCCCACCAAGCCGAATTGAGGTTCACCGAATGAACATGCAGGCCTCCCGCCCACTGGACGGCATCACCGTCGTCAGCCTGGAACACGCCATCGCCGCGCCTTTCTGCACCCGCCAGTTGGCGGACATGGGCGCGCGCGTCATCAAGATTGAACGTCCGGGCACGGGCGACTTCGCCCGCGGCTACGACGAGCGCGTGCGCGGGCTGTCCTCGCACTTCGTCTGGACCAACCGCTCCAAGGAGAGCCTGACGCTGGACCTGAAGCGCGACGAAGCGGCCGGGATCATGGACCGCCTGCTGGAATCGGCCGACGTGCTGGTGCAGAACCTGGCGCCCGGCGCCGCCGCGCGTCTGGGACTGTCCTTCGAGGCGCTGCACGCGAAGCATCCGCGCCTGATCGTCTGCGACATCTCGGGCTACGGCGAAGGCGGCCCCTACCAGGACAAGAAGGCCTATGATCTGCTGATCCAGAGCGAAAGCGGCTTCCTGTCGGTCACCGGCACGAAGGACGATCCGGTCAAGGCGGGGTGTTCCATCGCGGACATCGCTGCCGGTATGTACGCGTATTCGGCCATCCTGAACGCGCTGCTGCTGCGCCAGCGCACTGGCGTGGGCAGCCGCCTGGACGTCTCCATGCTCGAAAGCATGGTCGAGTGGATGGGCTTTCCGATGTACTACGCCTTCGATGGCGCGGCGCCGCCCGTGCGCGCGGGCGCGGCCCACGCGTCCATCTATCCGTACGGGCCGTTCCCGGTGGGCGGCGGGTCGACCATCATGCTGGGTCTGCAAAACGAACGCGAATGGCGTGTCTTCTGCGCTCAGGTGCTGCGCCAGGCCGATCTGGCCGAAGACCCGCGCTTCATTTCCAACTCGCTGCGTACCGCCAACCGCGACGCCCTGCGCGCGCTCATCGTGGCGGCGTTCGCGGACCTGTCCATCGAGCAGGTGACGCAGCGCCTGGAAGACGCGCAGATCGCCAATGCCCGCGTCAACGACATGGCGGGCGTGTGGGCGCATCCGCAATTGCAGGCGCGCCAGCGCTGGAGCGAGGTCGACAGCCCGGCCGGCGTGCTGCCGGCCCTGCTGCCACCCGCCAGCAGCAACGCGTTCGCGCCGCGCATGGGTGCGGTGCCCGCGGTGGGCCAAAACACCGATGCGGTGCTAGCATCACTGGGATACGCGCCGGATCAGGTGGCGCAGTTCCATGCCTCGGAGGTCGTGTGACACATCCCGTCGTTCGTAGCGCCCTGTTTGTGCCGGCTTCGCGGCCCGAGCGCATCCCCAAAGCGCTGGCCGCCGGTGCGGACGCCGTCATCGTGGACCTGGAAGACGCCGTGGAACACCTGGCCAAGGCGTCGGCCCGCGAAGCCCTGTGCGATTTCCTGGGCATGCATCGCGAGGCCCGGCTCTGGGTTCGCATCAACGACGCCTCCACCTCCTGGCACGACGACGATCTGAAGGCCTGCCGCGGCAAGGCCGGCGTGGCGGGCATCCTGCTGCCCAAGGCCGAAAGCATGATGCAGGTGCGGCACGCGGCGCAGGCCGGCTGTCCGGTGATCCCCATCCTTGAAACCGCGCAGGGCATTCTCAATGCGGGCGAGATCGCCGCTACCCCCGGCGTCGCGCGGCTGGCGTTCGGCAGCCTGGACTACGGCCTGGATATGGGCCTGACGCCCGACACGCCGGGCGCCGAAACGGTGCTGGACCACGCGCGGGTGCAGGTGCTGCTCCACACGCGCGCGGCGGGTCTGGCGCCTGCGCTGGACGGCGTTTTTCCGGGCGTGCAGGATCAGGCGGGCCTGGCGGCCGCCGCGGGCCGCGCGCAGCAAATGGGTTTCGGCGGGATGCTGTGCATTCATCCCACACAGGTTCCGGTCATTCACGCCGCGTTCGTGCCGGCGCAGCAGGAACTGGACTGGGCGCGGCGCGTTGTCGCCGCGCACCGCGACACGGCCGCGGGGACGTTCATGCTGGATGGCAAGATGGTCGACGCGCCCGTCATCGCACGGGCGCGTCTGGTGCTGGCGCAGGCGGGCGAGTCCGCGCGCGGCTGATTCTCGCGCCGGCGCCTCGTCCAGACCACACCGAGGCGCCCCGCGCGCAACTGACAGGGCGGGCCCATGGGCGAGGCGCTTTTTATCGGACATACCTACATCGACGTAACCGTGCTGGCCGACGAATGGCCCACGGGCGACCAGAAAAGCGTGGCGCGCGATTACGCGGTGTCTTTCGGCGGCAATGCGGTCACGGCGGCCTTTGCCTGCGCGCGGCTGGGATTGCCGCCCGATCTGATCTGTTCCCTGGCGCCCGACTGGCTGGGGCACATGTACACGGACATGGCCGCCGCGCATGGCGTCACGCTGCACGCGCGGCACGTGCGGCGGTCGTCGCTGTCTTTCATCATGCCCAACAACGGCAAGCGCGCCATCCTGCGCGCCCGCGATGCCGACTACCTGAACGACTTTCCCCGCCTGGACATCGCCGGCTATCGCGCGCTGCATCTGGACGGCCATCAGCCCGATGCCGCGCTGCATTACGCAAGGGCGTGCCGCCAGGCCGGCGTGCTGACCTCGCTGGACGGAGGCGGCGTGCGCGAGAACACCGACGAACTGCTGCGTTACATCGATGTGGCCGTGTGCGCCGAGCGCATGTGCGAGCAACTGAACCTGCCGCCCGAGGGCCTGCTGGACTTGCTCAAGGCACGCGGCTGCCGCATCGGCGCGGTGACGATGGGCGAGCGCGGGATGCTCTGGTACGACGAAACGGGTCGCGTCGACACGCTGCCTTCGCTGGATGTGCCCGCCTCGCGGATCATTGACACCTCGGGGGCGGGCGACGTGTTTCACGGCGCCTACGTGTGGTCCTACCTGACGCGGCCGGACCAGCCCTGGATCGAGCACTTCACGTTCGCGCGCGCGGCCTCGGCGCACAAGATCCAGCATCTGGGCAATGAGGCGGGGCTGCCGGACGTGGAAGACGTCGAGCGCGCCATGATGGCCTTCACGCCCAAGCCCTGACGCCCGGTAGGCGGCGCGTACCGAGGGGCGTGATCAGCCCGCGAGCCGTTCGATGGGCTGGTCGTGGATCGCGCCGATCCACGCATCCAGCGGTTTGCCGTGCACCGACAGGTCAGGCGCCAGGTCGCGCAGCGGCAGCAGCACGAAGGCGCGCAGATGCAAACGGGGATGGGGCAGGATCAGCCGTTCGTGATCAAGCTGCGCATCGCCGTGCAGCAGCAGATCCAGATCGAGCGTGCGAGGGGCGTTGCGGTAGGGACGCTGGCGGCCGTGTTCGTGCTCCAGCGCCTGCAGGACGTCCAGCAGCGCCAGCGGCGCAAGGACGGTATCCACGGCGGCCACGGCATTGATGAAGTCGGGGCCGATGGCGTCGACCGGCGCGCTGCGGTAGAACGGCGAGGCCGTCACCCCGGCGATGCCGGGCGTGGCCTCGAGCTGCGCCAGGACCTGGCGCAGGGTGGCCGCGCTGTCGCCCAGATTGGCGCCAAGGCCCACGTAGGCGCGGACAGGCGGCTGCGGCACAGCGGTTACTCGCCGGCGGGCGCGCTGCGCGGCCCGCTGCGGCGCGGGCGGCGGCGCCGGCGCGCGGGCGCGGCGGCGGCGTCGCTGGCTTCGCGCGGCTGGCGCGACACTTCTTCGATCATGTCGGCACGGGTGGCGTCGTCGGCGTTGGCCAGATCCATCCACCACTGCGCCAGCACGCTGTCGAACTCGCCGGCGGCGGCGCGCAGCTGCAGGAAGTCGCAGGCGGCGCGGAAACGCGGCTGCTCGATCATGCGGTAGATGGTCTTGCCCATGCGCCGTTCGAAACGCGGTTGCATGAACCAGATCTCGCGCATGTCGGACGAGAAGCGGCGCTGGATGGCGAGTTTCTCGGTCTGTTCGTCCAGCACGGAGTCCGCAGCCGACGACAGGGCCGGAATGGTGTGCTCGCCCTGCGCGCGCAACTGCTTCCAGCGCACTTCGACCTGCTGCCACAGCAGCGCGGCAAACAGGAAGCTGGGGCTGATGGTCTTGCCGGCGCGCACGCGCGCATCGGTGCGTTCCAGCGCCAGTTCCACGAAGTGTTCGCCGCCGGGTTGTTCAAGCACCACGTCCAGCAGCGGCAGCAGGCCGTTGTGCAGGCCATCGGCGCGCAGCTGGCGCAGGCAGTCCATCGCGTGGCCGCAGGTCAGCAGCTTGAGCATCTCGTCGAACAGGCGCGAGGCCGGAACGTTCTCGATGAGGTCGGCCATCGTGCTGATGGGCTCGCGCGTGGCCGGATCGATCGTGCCGTTCAGCTTGGCGGCAAAGCGCACCGCGCGCAGCATGCGGACCGGATCTTCGCGGTAGCGCTTGACGGGATCACCGATGATGCGGATCTGGCGCTTCTTCAGGTCGGCCACGCCATTGTGGTAGTCGATGACTTCCTCGTTGTGCGGGTCGTAGTACAGCGCATTCATGGTGAAGTCGCGGCGCTTGGCGTCTTCTTCCTGGGATCCGAACACGTTGTCGCGCAGGATGCGGCCGTGCTCGTCGGTTTCCTGGTCTTCCGAGGCGGGCGCGCGGAAGGTGGAGGTCTCGATGATTTCCTGGCCGAACACCACGTGCACCAGCTGAAAGCGCCGGCCGATGATGCGCGCGCGGCGGAACAGCGGACGGATCTGTTCTGGCGTGGCGTTGGTGGCCACGTCGAAGTCCTTGGGCTCGAGCCCGACGATCAGGTCGCGCACCGCGCCGCCGACGATATAGGCTTCGTAGCCATGCTGGCGCAGCACCTCGCACACCTTGATGGCGTGGCGCGACACGTTGCGGCGGTCAATGCCGTGTTTGTCGCGCCCGATGCGCAACGGCCCCCTGGGTGTCGGCGCGAATAGCCGGCCGACGAATTTTTTTATGGTTTCAGTGATCATTTAGGACTTCGAATCTTCCATGTGGTCGAACAGGTCGATCACTTGCCAGCCGCGTTCCTGCGCAATGGCGCGCAGGGCGGGGCTGGGGTTGGCGGCAATCGGACGGGTCACTTTTTCGAGGAGCGGCACATCATTGACCGAATCGCTATAGAAAAACGATTCGGAGAAATCCGCAAGCCCCAAGCCCATGCTGCCCAGCCAGTCGTTCACGCGCACCACCTTGCCTTCCTTGAAGCTTGGCGTGCCCAGGATGCGGCCCGTGTAGCGGCCGCGCAGGTACTCGGCATCGGTCGCGACCAGATGGGGCACACCGAACGCGCGGGCGATCGGGGCGGTGACGAAACTGTTGGTGGCCGTGACGATGGCGCAGAGGTCCCCGGCTTCCAGGTGGCCGTCCACCAGGTCGCGCGCGGCGGGGGTGATGGACGGGCGGATGACTTCGCCCATGAAGGTTTCGTGCCACACGGCCAGATCGTGAGGCGCGTGCGCGGCCAGCAGGCCGAGCATGAATTCGGCGGCCTGTTCGGCCGTGAGTTCGCCGCGGTTGTAGCGCTCCATCAGATCGTCATTCAGGCGGCGGGCCTCGACGGGATCGCCCGCGCGGCCCGTGCGCGCCAGATAGTCGGCCCATTGATAGTCGCTGTCGAGCGGCAGCAAGGTGTGATCAAGGTCGAACAGGGCAAGACGTCGGGTGGTCATGTGCGTTGTGAATCAGGATCTGCGAGCATGGCGCGCAGCAGGGGGAGGGTGATGGGGCGGCCGGTGGCCAGCGAATAACGATCCAGCGCGTCGAGCAACGCCGCAAGCTTGCGGATGTCGCGCTCGTGGTGCGTGAGCATCCAGTTGATGATTTCGGGCGCCAGGTGCAGCCCGCGTTCGGCGGCCTGCGCCGACAGCGCGGCCAGCTTGTCGGCGTCGGACAGCGGATCCAGCCGGAACACCAGGTCCCAGCCCAGGCGCGTGCGCAGATCTTCGCGCAGCGGCATCGACAGCGGCGCGCGGTCGCCGGCCAGCGCAAGCGCAAAGGCCCGCTGCGTGGCGGCCGATTCGCGCCAGCGGTTGTACAGCGCAAACAAGGCGGCCTGGCGGCTGTCGTCCATGCGGTGCACGTCGTCGACGGCCACGAAGTGGGGCATCGGCGATTTGGAATCGGCTTCGGCCAGGCGGCGCAGCATGTTTTCGCCGTTGGCCGGGTCGATGTAGACGGCATCCGGGCGCGCGGTCAGGGCGCGCAGCAGATGGGTGCGGCCGCAGCCGGCGGCGCCCCAGATGTACAGGGCACGGCCGGGCTTGAGCGCACGCACGGCTGCCACCGCTTCTCCGTTGGGGCCGGCGATGTAGTTGTTCAGCGATGGCGCTGGCGCGGGGAGAACGTCGAGCAGCAGCTGGCGGTTCATGAGAGTTAGCAATCAGGCGTTTTCGGGGGCGCCGGTAGGTCCAGGCCGGGCCGCCGCAAAAAGCCAAGAAAAATCGGTGATACAAGGGCCATGTAGAAACTGGCAAAATCAATACCGGCCAACCCTACACTTTAAACCACCTGAGGCGATGGTGTCGCGTCCGAACGCTTGGCCTGGCGGGGGTTTGCGCCCTTTAGCGCCTGTCCGCGGCCGGGTCATCGTAAAATGCAGGGCGTTCCACCAAAATCCCAGCAATTGTTACATACCCCACGGCATTTCTCATGACGAACCAACCTAAAGCCCCCCTGACCTACCGCGACGCCGGTGTCGACATCGACGCAGGCGACGCCCTGGTCGACCGAATCAAACCCCTTGCCGCGCGCACGATGCGCCCCGGGGTGCTGGCCGGTATCGGCGGCTTTGGCGGCCTGTTCGAAGTGCCCAAGACCTACAAGGAGCCCGTGCTGGTGTCCGGCACGGACGGCGTGGGCACCAAGCTGCGCCTGGCCTTCGACTGGAACCGCCACGACACGGTGGGCATCGACCTGGTCGCCATGAGCGTCAACGACATCCTGGTGCAGGGCGCAGAACCCCTGTTCTTCCTGGATTACTTCGGTTGCGGCAAGTTGTCGGTGGACACGGCGGCGGCAGTGGTGGGCGGCATTGCCAAGGGCTGCGAATTGTCGGGTTGCGCGCTGATCGGCGGCGAAACCGCCGAAATGCCGGGCATGTACCCGGACGGCGAATACGACCTGGCCGGTTTCGCGGTGGGCGCGGTGGAAAAGTCCAAGATCATCGACGGCAAGTCCATCAAGGCGGGCGACGTGGTGCTGGGCCTGGCTTCCAGCGGCGCGCACTCGAATGGCTACTCGCTGCTGCGCAAGATCCTGGAACGCGCCGGCGCCAAGCCCGACGACGATTTCCACGGCCAGAAGATGGTCGACGTGGTCATGGCCCCGACCCGCATCTACGTGAAGCAGGTGCTGGCCGCCCTGGCCAAGCACGGCACCGACATCAAGGGCCTGGCCCACATCACCGGCGGCGGCCTGCTGGACAACGTGCCGCGCATCCTGCAGGACGGCCTGGCCGCCAAGCTGCACCGCGACGCCTGGGAAATGCCCAAGCTGTTCCAGTGGCTGCAAGCGCAGGGCGGCGTCGAGGACACCGAGATGTACCGCGTCTTCAACTGCGGCATCGGCATGGTGCTGGTGGTGGATCCGGCCCAGGCCGACGCCATTGCCGCCACGCTGCGCGACCAGGGCGAGACCGTCAGCAAGCTGGGCGAGATCGTGCCCCAGGAAGCCGGCATGGCGCAGACCTTCGTGGTGTGACGCCGCGGCGATCACGCTGCAATGAAGATGACCGCCGTGATGGCGGTCATTTTTTTTGGCGCCGCGTGAGGGCGCCTGGGCGGCATTCGAAGGTGTCTGACACCCCGACGAGACCAACTTCATCCTGCGATGCCGTCTCAGGGGGTGTCAGACACCTTTGAATGCGGGGTGTCAGACACCTTTGAATACAGCCCGTCAGTCCGCCAGCGCCAGCGCCACGGCGTCGATCGTCTGCGCGACCGCGTCGGCGGCCAGGCAGTCGACGATGACGCGATCGGGCTGCGCGCGCAGCCAGGTGATCTGGCGCTTGGCCAGTTGCCGCGTCGCCGCGATGCCCTGTTCGCGGGCGGTGTCCAGGTCGATCTGGCCGTCCAGGTGCGCCCACATCTGACGGTATCCCACGCAGCGCACGGACGGCAGCCCCGGGTGCAGGTCGGTGCGGGCGTGCAGGCCGCGCACCTCTTCCAGCAGTCCCTGGCGCAGCATGGCGTCAAAGCGCTGTTCGATGCGGGCGTGCAGGGCGGCGCGGTCCGAGGGCTCCAGGCTGATCGTCACGTAGCGGTTGCCGTCGTCGTCGGGCTTGCGCTGGGCGCGTTGCAGCAGGGCCGACATGGGTTGGCCGGAAAGCTGGCAGATTTCGAGTGCGCGCTGGATGCGCTGGCTGTCGTTGGGCGCCAGGCGCGCGGCCGTGACGGGGTCCAGCTTCGCCAGCTCGGCGTGCAGCGCGGGCCAGCCCAGCCGGGCGGCGCGCGCTTCCAGTTCGGCGCGCAGCGCGGGATCGGCCTGCGGCAGGTCGTCCAGACCGTCGCGCAGCGCCTTGTAGTACATCATCGTGCCGCCCGCCAGCAGCGGGATGCGGCCGCGCGCGCGAATGCCGGCGATCAGGCGCAGCGCGTCGGCGCGGAATTCCGCGGCCGAATACGACTGCGCCGGGTCCAGGATGTCGAGCAGGTGCTGAGGAACGCGGGCCTGTTCTTCAAGAGAGGGCTTGGCGGTGCCGATATCCATGCCGCGGTAGATCGTGGCCGAGTCCACGTTGACGATCTCGAGCGGCCAGCGTTCGGCCAGTGCCAGCGTCGAGGCGCTCTTGCCGGCCGCGGTGGGGCCCGCCAGGCAGATGACCGGGGGCAAAACCGGGGAGAGGGGCGCCGGCAAGCTATTGCCCACGCAGGAAGAGCTTGTCCAGGTCGGACATGGACCATTGCACCCAGGTGGGACGGCCGTGGTTGCACTGGTCGGCCCGTTCCGTCGATTCCATCTGGCGCAGCAGGCCGTTCATTTCTTCGAGGGTGAGCTTGCGGTTGGCGCGCACGGAGCCGTGGCAGGCCATGGTCGAGAGCAGTTCGTTGCGCTGTTCGGTCAACAGGCGCGAGACGCCCACCGCGCCCAGATCGCGCAACACGGCGCGGGCCAGGGTTTCGATGTCCCCGCGGGCCAGGATGGCCGGCACCGATCGGACCGCGATCGAGGTGGGGCCGGAAGGACGCATCTCAAAGCCCAGGTCGTTCAACTGTTCCTCGAATTCCTCGACCAGCGCCACGTCCTTTTCCTGGGCGTGGAACACCACGGGCACCAGCAGGTCCTGGCGCGGCAGGCTGCGCGCGTCCAGGGCCTGCTTGAGCTGTTCGTAGACCACGCGCTCGTGGGCGGCGTGCATGTCGACCAGCACCATGCCGCGGCGGTTCTGCGCCAGGATGTACACGCCGTGCAGCTGCGCCACCGCCATGCCCAACGGGTGTTCTTCGTCGGCGGGCAGCGCGGCGGGCGCCGGCGCCGGTTCACGCAGCGGCGCGGCCCGGGCGGCGGTGTCGTCGGTCAGCGGGCGGTAGAGCGATTGCCAGTCGGCGGCGGGAATGCCGGCCGGTTCGGCGTGCAGGCGGAAGGGCACCTGGGTATGCGGACGCTGCGGGGCGGGCGACGGGCGCAGCCCGTAGGCGGCGCCGTTGCCCGAGCCGTTGCCAGAGCCGGGGTGCGCACCTGCATGCGCGCCGCCCGCTGTGCTGCCTGTGGTGCTGCCTGCGTTGCCGCCATTCATGCCCCCATAGCCCGGGCGCGGCGATTCGGCCGGGGCCGGCATCGCAGGGCGGTAGGCGGGGGCGGCGGCGTTGGACGAGGCGGCGTCGCCCGCCGGTCGCGCGACGGTTTCGAATCCGCCGTCATCGGCCTGTGCCGCGGGCGCCACGGCCGACGAGCCGCCGGTCTGCGCCAGCGTCTGGCTGACCGCGTGCGAGACGAAGCGGTGCACGGCGCCGCTGTCGCGGAAACGCACTTCGTGCTTGGCCGGGTGGACGTTCACGTCCACGGCGGCCGGATCGATGTCCAGGAACAGCACATAAGCGGGCTGGCGGTCGCCGTGCAGCACGTCGGCGTAGGCCGCGCGCAGCGCGTGGCTGACGGTGCGGTCCCGCACGTAGCGGCCGTTCACGTAGAGGTACTGACGGTCGGCGCGGGCGCGGGCGGCGGTCGGCCGGGTGATCATGCCGGCCAGGCTGACCGTGCCGACCGAATGCGACAGCAGCAGGCCGTGCTCGGCGAATTCGGCGCCCAGCACGTCGCGGATGCGCTGCGGCGGTTCGGCCGGCAGCCACTGGCGTTGTGCGCGGTCGTGGTGGAACAGGCGGAAGGCAATCTGCGGATGCGCCAGCGCGATGCGCTCCATGGCGTCGACGCAATGGCCGAATTCCGTGGCTTCGGAGCGCAGGAACTTGCGGCGCGCGGGCACCGCGTCGAACAGCTGACGCACGTCGACGGTGGTGCCGGGCGGGCCGGAGGCGGGGCTGACCTGCATGCTGCCCGCGTCGATCTGCCAGGCATGGTCGCCGTCGCGGGTGCGCGAAATGATGGACACCTGGGCCACGGACGCAATCGAGGCCAGGGCTTCGCCGCGAAACCCCATGGATGCCACGGATTCCAGTTCGTTCAGCGAGCGGATCTTGCTGGTGGCGTGGCGGGCCAGCGCCAGCGGCAGTTCCTCGGGCGGGATGCCGCCGCCGTCATCCGTCACCGCAATACGCCGGATGCCGCCGCCTTCGAGACGGACCTCGATGGCGCGCCCGCCTGCGTCGATCGCGTTTTCAAGGATTTCCTTGAGCACGGACGCGGGGCGCTCGATGACCTCGCCAGCGGCGATCTGGCTGATCAGCAGGTCAGGAAGCGCAAGGATGGAACGACGTTCGGTCATGAGGCCCAGATCTTATGTAGCAGTGCGGACGATTTTAGCGTCATGCTCCGGTGGGCTATAGTCGCTGACAAATTCACATCGGATATCAGGGCCGCTTCAATGCTCGAGTTTTTCAATATGGTGCTCCACATCGACCAGACGCTGGGTCTCTGGGTCGAGCAGTACGGCGTGTGGGTGTACCTGGTGCTGTTTCTCATCGTCTTTGCCGAGACGGGACTGGTCGTGCTGCCTTTCCTGCCGGGCGACTCGCTCTTGTTCATCGCCGGCGCCTTTGGCGCCACGGGCCATATCGACCCCATCCTGATGTCGGTGCTGCTCATCGTGGCGGCCGTGACCGGCAACTCGCTGAACTACGCGATCGGCCGCTACATCGGACCGCGGGTGTTCTCGATGAACCTGCGCTTCCTGGACCGCGGCGCGCTGATGCGCACGCATGCCTTCTATGAAAAGCACGGCGGCAAGACGATCGTCATGTCGCGCTTCATCCCGGTGGTGCGCACCTTTGCGCCCTTCGTGGCGGGCGTGGCCGAGATGTCGATGGCGCGCTTCCAGATGTTCAACATCATGGGCGCGCTGCTGTGGGTGATCAGCCTGGTCGCGGCGGGCTATTTCTTCGGCAATATCCCGATCATTCGCGATCACCTGAACACCATCGTCCTGGTGGGCCTGGCGGCGGCCGTCGTGCCGGTCGTGGGGGCCGGCCTGGTCAAGCTGGTGCGCGCGCGCCGGGCGCACTAGGACGGCGCGCGGCGCCCAAACAAAAAGGCTATGCGCCAAAGGGTGCATAGCCTTTTTTCATGGGCCCAGCCAAAGGGCCGGGAACGCGCGTAAAACCTAGCTCACGTCACCCAGGCGCGCCAGCGGCGGGTTGGCGGTGAAGTAGCGCTGGATGCCGGTCATCATGGCCTGCGCCAGCTTGTCCTGGTGCCCTGCGCTGCGCAGCAGGGCTTCTTCCTGCGGATTGCTGATGAAGGCGGTCTCGACCAGCACCGACGGAATGTCCGGCGCCTTCAGCACGGCAAAGCCGGCCTGTTCGACGCTGTTCTTGTGCAGGCGGTTGATCTTCTTGATCTCGTCCAGGAAGGCGTTGCCCACCTTGAGCGAGTCGTTGATCTGGGCCGTGGTGGACAAGTCCAGCAGCACCTTTGCGACCTGGCGGTCGTGGCTGCCCAGGTTGACGCCGCCGATCAGGTCGGCCGCGTTTTCCTTGTCGGCCATCCACCGGGCCTGCGCGCTGGTGGCGCCGCGCTGGGACAGCGCAAAGACCGACGAGCCGTTGGCGGAGGGCTTGACCCAGGCGTCCGCGTGGATGGAGATGAACAGGTCCGCATGCACACGGCGCGCCTTCTGCACGCGCACGTGCAGCGGGACGAAGTAATCGTCGTCCCGCGTCAGATAAGCACGCATGTACGGCTGGCTGTCGATCAGCGACTTCAGGCGCCGCGCAATGCGCAGCACCACGTCTTTTTCGCGCAGGCCGGATTTGCCGATGGCGCCCGGGTCTTCGCCGCCGTGGCCGGGGTCCAGCGCGATGGTCAGCATGCGCGGCTTGCCGCGGCTGGCGGTGGCGGGGGGCTTGGGCGGGGTCGGCAGGGCGGGCGCCGGCTGCTGGCCGCGCACGCGGGGCGGCTCGGGCGGATCCGCGCGGGTCACCGGGTTGCGCTGGATGTCTTCCAGGATGCGCGCCAGCGGATCGTCCACATCGGGACCGCTGGACTTGTTCAGGATCGCGATCAGCGGATCCTGGGCAATCTTGGGGTACAGGTCCAGCACCAGCCGGTACTGGTAGTCGGCAACGGGCTTGAGCGTGAACACCTGCGGCGCCACGGGCTGCTTCAGATCGAACACCAGCCGCACGACGTTCGGGCGGTTCTGCGCCACGCGCAGGCTCTGGATGTAGGGATCGTCGGGCCGGACCTTGGAGACCAGGTCGTTCAAGGCCGCGCTGAGGGTCAGTCCCTCGATGTCGACCACCAGACGGTGGGGATTTTCCAGCGTGAACTGTTCAGCCTTGAGTTCGCTGTCCAGTTCCAGCGTGACGCGGGTGTATTCGTCGGCAGGCCAGGTCCGTACGGCCAGGATCGTGGCGGCCTGCGCCAGCCGCGGCACGACCGGCAGGACGAGCAGCGTGGCGGCGACGCTGATCAGGCGTCGGCGGGTGGCGCCTGCCGAGGGGAGGGCGCCGTCAGGGGCGGGGGGACAATCGCGTTCAACCATGTTTGTCCTCGGGCGGTGTACGCGGTCAGGGTGGCGTCACGTCCGTCGCCTGCATAGGCAAGGCAGATCAGCAGGTCCGGCGGGGGCAAAAGGCCTTCTGCCCGCTCCGGCCATTCGATCAAAACGACCGCATCGTCACGCAGTAAATCCCGAAATCCTGCGTCCAACCATTCGCGCGAATCACTAAATCTATAAAAATCAAGGTGATAGAAGTATAAGTTAGAAAGTTTATAGGATTCAAGCAGGGCGTAGCTTGGACTCTTGATTCGGCCTGTGATGCCGCTTTCACGCAACAATGCCCTGGAGAAGGCCGTTTTTCCTGCGCCGAGGTCACCTTGGAGATGAATACACGCGCCTGGCAGGCCGGTTTTGGCGCCCGTGACCATCGGCGCCAGCTGGCGTGCCAGCGCCTCGGTGGCGGCTTCGTCGGGCAGGTGCAAAGTCAGGGTGGCAAGGGGGGCGGACATGGCGCGGGGCGAGTGGTAAAAAACGAGGATCGGAGCACAGTTTGGAGCAATTATAGGAATGCGGGTTTCTGCTAACCTATAACTGATATTTATTCTCAATATGTCGTGACCGACGGCGTCCCGCCGCCCGCGACTGACGCCGCCACGGAGTTGTACGCGCCATGAAGACCCGCATCGAAAAAGACACCTTTGGCCCCATCGAGGTGCCGCAAGACCATCTGTGGGGAGCCCAGACGCAGCGCTCGCTGCATTTCTTCGCCATCTCCACCGAAAAGATGCCGGAGCCGCTGGTCAATGCGATGGCGCGGCTAAAGCGTTCGGCGGCCAAGGTCAATGCCGACCTGGGTGAGCTGGACGCGCAGATCGCTGACGCGATCATGCGCGCCGCCGACGAAGTCATCGCTGGCAAGTGGCCCAACGAATTTCCGCTGTCGGTCTGGCAGACCGGGTCGGGCACGCAGAGCAACATGAACATGAACGAGGTGCTGGCCAACCGCGCCTCGGAACTCCTGGGCGGCGAGCGCGGCGAAGCGCGCAAGGTGCACCCGAACGATCACGTCAACCGCGGGCAGTCGTCCAACGACACGTTCCCGACCGCTATGCACGTGGCGGCCGCGGTCGAGGTCGAGCATCGCCTGCTGCCGTCGTTGAAGGCGCTGCGCGCCACGCTGGCGGAAAAGAGCGCCGCGTTCTACGACATCGTCAAGATCGGCCGCACCCACCTGCAGGACGCCACCCCGCTGACGCTGGGTCAGGAACTTTCGGGCTACGTGGCCCAGCTCGATCTGGCCGAGCAGCAGATCCGCGCCACGCTGCCGGGCCTGCACCAACTGGCCATCGGCGGCACGGCGGTGGGCACGGGCCTGAACGCGCACCCGCAATTCAGCGCGAAGGTGTCGGCCGATCTGGCCCACGCCACGGGCACGGCGTTCGTCTCGGCGCCCAACAAATTCCAGGCGCTGGCCTCGCACGAAGCGCTGCTGTTCGCCCACGGCGCACTGAAGTCGCTGGCGGCCGGCCTCATGAAGATCGCCAACGACGTGCGCTGGCTGTCGAGCGGCCCGCGGTCGGGCCTGGGCGAGATCAGCATCCCCGAGAACGAGCCGGGCAGCTCGATCATGCCGGGCAAGGTCAACCCGACGCAGTGCGAGGCCATCACGATGCTGGCCGCGCAGGTCCTGGGCAACGACGTGGCGATCAACATCGGCGGCGCCAGCGGCAACTTCGAGCTGAACGTCTACAAGCCGCTGGTGATCCACAACTTCCTGCAGTCGGTGCGCCTTTTGACTGACGGCATGGCCAGCTTCGACAAGCATTGCGCCGCGGGCATCGAGCCCAACCACGAGCGCATTGCCGAACTCGTGGACCGTTCGCTGATGCTGGTGACCGCGCTGAATCCGCACATTGGCTACGACAAGGCCGCGCAGATCGCCAAGAAGGCGCACAAGGAAGGCCTGTCGCTGAAGGAATCGGCGCTGGCGCTGGGTTATGTGACCGAAGCGCAGTTTGCCGAATGGGTCGTGCCGGGCTCGATGACGAACGCGCACAAGCCCTCTTGAACTGGCTTGTGCCACCCGCATGAGATGGCCGCCCTTGCCTGGGCGGCCATTTTTTTTGGGGGGAAGGTCAGCCGCCGGCCAGCAGCAGCCACATCGGGATCGTGACGGCCGAGAACAAGGTGCCCAGCGAGATCAGCACGGCCACCATGCGGCCATCGCCGCCCATGCGCATCGCCAGCACGTACGCCGCCGAGGCCGTCGGCAGCGCCGCGAAGAGCAGCAGCATGCGTGCTTCCAGCGGCGGCAGGCCGACCAGATGCGCCACCAGCAGCGCGACCGCGGGCAGCGCGACGAGCTTGACCGCCAGCATCCAGGCAATCAGCGATCCGTAGCCCTTGCCGCCTTCCCATGCCAGGCTGGCTCCCACGCAGAGGATGCCCAGCGCAATCGCCGCCGCGCCCAGCCGCGCCAGCACGGTGTCGACGGGGCCGGGCAGTTGCAGTCCCGCGAGATTGCAGGCCAGGCCCAGCAGCGTGGAGACCACGAGCGGATTGCGCGCCAGTTCCCGCAGCAGGTTGCCGCCGTTGTGCCGCGCCAGGCCGTACACGGCCGCGATGTTGGCCATGGGCACCGCAAAGCCGACGATCAGCGCCATGACGGTCTGGCCCTGCGTGCCCGCCAGACTGGCCGACAAGGCCAGGCCGATGTAGGTGTTGAAGCGGTAGCCGCATTGCGCCGACGAGGCCAGCCCGAGGGAGGAGGGCCGCAGGACCGGGCCCGCCAGCCACGCCATCGCCACGCCCGCGGCCACGACCGCGGCAGAAGCCTGCAGCAGCAGCGCCGCGTTGCCCGCCGTGATCGGCGTGCGCACGATCGCCTGGAACAGCAAGGCAGGGAACAGCACGAAGTAGACGAGGCGTTCCGTTCCGGCGAAGAATTCGCGTGAAAAACCGAGCTTGTGACGTAGCGCCCAACCCAGCGCGACCAGCATGAAATCGGGGAAAACCAGGAGGGCAACAGACATGGGAGAAGAGGTTTTTGCCGAGCGCCGGGCGGTGGCCGGCGCGCTATGCGGGTGTAAGCGTTTGCTGCTATTCTCCGACATTCTGGCGGGCGCTTGTGCCACAAGCAACCTATAAATGCAGCGCCGACACGCTGCGCACAAGCAATGCGCCCGCACCGTTATCTGCTGTTCCGTCTACAGGCGGACACAACACACAACGGGCCGTCTACAAACGGGCTCGCACTCTTGGAGGAAACACATCTATGAATAAGGTCCGCTCTCTGGCCGTGGCCATCGCCCTTGCTACCGGCGCAGCCGGCACGTTGGGCGCTTCGGTCGCGCACGCCGCAGACAAGTACCCCAGCAAGGCCATCCGCGTGATCGTTCCGTTCGCGCCTGGCGGTTCCACCGACATCATTGCGCGTCTCGTGACGCAGCGCATGAGCCAGGAACTCGGCCAGCCCATGGTCGTTGAGAACAAGGGCGGTGCGGGCGGCGCCATCGGTGCGGCCGAAGCCGCGCGCGCGCCGGCCGACGGCTACACGCTGTCCATCGCCACCGTCTCCACGATGGCCGTGAATCCCGCTTGCCGTCCGAAGGACCTGCCGTACGATCCGATCAAGGACTTCCAGCCGGTCACCAACTTCGCCAACACCGCCAACGTCGTGGCCGTGAACCCCAAGTTCCCCGCCAAGGACTTCAAGGGCTTCATCGAAGAACTGAAGAAGAATCCGGGCAAGTACTCGTACGGCAGCTCGGGCACGTGCGGCGTGCTGCACCTGATGGGCGAATCCTTCAAGATGGCCACCGGCACCGACATCGTGCACGTGCCCTACAAGGGTTCGGGTCCGGCGCTGGCCGATGCCGTTGGCGGCCAGATCGAAATCCTGTTCGACAACCTGCCGTCGTCGATGCCGCAGATCCAGGCCGGCAAGCTGAACGCCATGGCCATCGCCTGGCCCGAGCAGATCGGCACGCTGAAGGGTGTTCCGACGTTCAAGGACGCGGGCTACCCGGTGCTGAACCAGCCCGTCTGGTATGGCCTCCTGGCGCCCAAGGACACGCCGATGGACATCGTGAACAAGCTGCGTGACGCCGCCGTCGTCGCCCTGAAGGACCCGAAGGTCATCAAGGCGCTGGAAGAGCAGGGCTCGGCGCCGTCGGGCAACACGCCGGAAGAATTCGCCAAGGAAATCCAGGAGCAGTTCAACTGGGCCCAGGACGTGGTGAAGAAGCAGAACATCAAGCTGGACTGATGTTTCGCGGGGCAGGCGAATCTGCCCCGATCGATATTGCAGCGGGCGCCTTCGGGCGCCCGTTGTGCTTTGTGGCTATCAGACCCGCGCGTCCAGTCCTTCCAGCAGTGCGGCGCAGGCGGCGCGCAGGCGCTCGATCAGGTCGCGGTGCAGGGCGGAAAGCGGATCCTGGTTGCGCGTCATGATGCTGATCGGCACGCGCAGCGCGGGATCCAGGCGGCGCAGGGTCATGCCGGGACGCAGCATGGCTTGCGCGGTGATGGCGTCGACGATGGCATCGCCGCATCCCGCGTCCACCAGCGCGCACGCCACGTAATGCGTCTGCACCTGGATGGCGACCTGCGGCGCCAGGCCCTGGGCGTCCAGCGCCAGTTGCAGCAATGCGCCGGAGGCGTCGCTGGCGTCCAGCACGATCAGCGTATCGGCTGCCGCGGGGGAACCCGACGCACTGGCGCCCAACGCCGCGGCGCCCGACGCAGCGGCGCCCGACGCTTCTACGCCTCTCGCTTCCGACAGCTCCGACAATCGCAGTGGACCCTGCGCGGCGCGGCGGCTCAGGTGCACGAGCTCGGTGTGGCCCAGCCCCATGCGCGTGAGGCCGGGATAGTCGTTGGTGTCGAACGTGATGGCCAGATCCAGTTCGCGCGTCAGCAGCCCCTGCACCAGCTCGGCGCTGTGATGCGTGTGGATATCGAACGTGATGCCGGGCTGCGCGTCGCGGCTGTCGCGCACGACGCCGGGCAGCAGGCCAAGTCCCAGCGCGGGCGCGCAGCCCAGGCGCAGATGGCCGTTGGGCCGGTCGCGCAGGTTGGACGCCAGCCGGCGCACACTGCTCAGGTCCTGGCTCAGCCGCGCGATCTCGGGCGTCAGGATCTCTGCCTCGCGCGTGGCGACCAGCCGGCCCTTCACCCGGTCAAACAGCTTGAAGCCAAGCTGGCTTTCGGCATGCGCCAGCAACTTGCTGGCGGCGGGCTGTGAAATGTGCAGCGCGGCGGCAGCTTCGGTCAGGGATCCGGTGCGGCGGATCGCTTCGAATATCTCGATGTGGCGCAGGCGCATGGCGCAAACGGGGGCTCTGGTGATCCGTAAACCGCGATTCTAAGCCGGAAGGCGCGCATGGGCAGCGGCGCGGGCCTTTGACTATCATGGACGCCTGCCGGACGTCCGGCGATCACCGGAGCTTTCCATGCGCCTACGCCGCCACGCCGCCCTGCTGCTCGCCGCCGCCATCGCCGGCCTGCCGTTCGCATCCGCCAGCTGGGCGCGCACGCCCGCGGCGGAAGACCTGAATCCCGAAGCCGCCAGCGGCGTCCAGCAGCGCGAGCTCGTGCGCGCGCCGCATTTCATGATGGTGTCCGCCAACCCCCTTGCCAGCCGCGCGGGCGACGCCATGCTGCGGCGCGGGGGCAGCGTGGTCGACGCGGCCATCGCCACGCAACTGGTGCTCAACCTGGTCGAGCCGCAATCATCGGGCATCGGCGGCGGCGCCTTCATGGTGGTGTATTCGGCGGCAGACGGCCAGATCCGCACCTACGACAGCCGCGAGACCGCGCCCGCGGCGGCGCGGCCCGACCGCTTCCTGGATGCCGAGGGCAAACCGCTGCCCTTTGCACAGGCCGTCAACAACGGCATGTCGGTCGCCGTGCCCGGCCTCTTGCGCGGGCTGGAACTGGCGCACAAGGCGCAGGGCAAGCTGCCCTGGGCCGATCTGTTCCAGCCGGCGATCGAATTGGCGGAATCGGGCTTTGCGGTGTCGCCGCGCCTGCACGCGCTGCTGGCCGGCAACAAGGCGCTGCCGCAACAGGCCGCCGCCGCCGCGTACTTCTACGCGCCGGACGGCACGCCGTGGCCCGTGGGGCACGTGCTGAAGAATCCGGCGTTCGCGCGCACCCTGCGCGCCGTGGCCTCGCAGGGCGCCGACGCCTTCTACCAGGGCGACATCGCGCGCGACATCGTGGCGGCGGTGCAGGGCCACGAGAAGCCCGGCGACCTGGCCTTGGCGGACCTGGCGGACTATCGCGCCAAGACGCGCGATCCGGTGTGCGGCGCGTACCGCGGCTATCAGCTCTGCGGGATGGGGCCGCCCAGCAGCGGGCCCATCGCCGTGTTGCAGATGCTGGGCGAGCTGGAGCAGTTCCCGCTCAGCCGGTATGCGCCCGGCACGGTGCAGGCCGTGCACTATTTCTCGGAGGCTGGCCGGCTGGCCTTTGCCGACCGCGATTTCTACGTGGCGGACCCCGACCTCGTGCGCGTGCCGGTGCGCGCCTTGCTGGACCCGGCGTATCTGCGCGCGCGCGGCGCCCTGATCCAGCCGGATCGCAGCATGAAGGTGGCGCTGCCCGGCGATCCCGAAGGCAAGCTGCTGTCGCTGGGCAAGGACAACGCGCTGGAGCTGCCGTCCACCAGCCATCTGGTGGCGGTCGACGCGCAGGGCAATGCCCTGACCATGACGACCACGATCGAAAGCGAATTCGGCAGCAAGATCTTCGTGCGGGGCTTTCTGCTCAACAACGAGATGACCGATTTTTCGTCGTCGTTCAAGGATCCCGAAGGCCGGCTTGTGGCCAATCGCATCGAACCGGGCAAGCGGCCGCGCAGCTCGATGGCGCCGATGATGGTGCTCAAGGAGGGCAAGCCGTACCTGCTGGTGGGCTCGCCGGGCGGCAGCGCCATCATCAACTACGTCGCCAAGACGCTGGTGGGCGTGCTGGACTGGAATATGGACATCCAGTCGGCGATCGACCTGCCCAACATGGGCAGCCGCAACAAGGAAACCGAACTGGAGAAGGGCACGGCGCTGGAAGCGCTGGCGCCGGAGCTTGAGCGCATGGGACACCCCGTGCGGATCACGGAGTTTCCCAGCGGCATCCACGGCATCGTCATTGACGCCAAGGGACTGGAAGGCGGCGCGGATCCGCGCCGCGAAGGGCTTGCGGTGGGCGGCTGAAGCGCGCCCGGACCCGCGCCGCGCAGCCGCGCGCCAGCGGTCCGGGCGCCCGCGGCCCTTGCGGCATCACTCCAGCGACGACGGGTCCAGCTCCATCCTGGACTCGCGGCGCCGCGCCAGCCAGGTCACGAACCACATCACCACGCCCAGCAGCAGCAGCCAGCCGGCCACCTGGTACTGGATCACGTCACGGCCGGTCAGCGGGGTGACCAGGAACAGGCAGGCGGCGGCGCCCACCCACGGGACGAGGCGGTTGATGGAGAAATGGCGATGCGCCACCTTGTCGCGCCGCAGCACCAGCACCGCGACGTTCACGAAGGCGAACACGCCCAGCAGCAGCAACGCGGTGGTGCCGCCCAGCGCGCGGATGGCCTGCGAGTCGGTCAGCGAGACCAGGATGATGAGGCCGAAGGCCAGCGCCGTCGTGAACAGGATGGCCGTCCACGGCGTCTGGTTCTTGCGGTGCACGTGCGCCAGGAAGGACGGCAGCACACCCTGGCGCGACATGCCGTACAGCAGGCGGCTGGCCATCATCATGTTGATGAGCGCCGAGTTCGCCACGGCGAACATCGAGATGATCGGCATGATGTATTCCACCGGCAGATCCGGCGCGGCGCGCTTGACCACCAGCACCAGCGGCGTGCTGCTCTTGGCCAGTTCGCCCACCGGCACCAGCGCAACGGCGCAGATGGACACCAGCACATAGATGAGCGCCGTGATGCCCAGGCCGGTCAGCATGACCTTCGGGAAGATGCGGCTGGGATCGTGCGTTTCCTCGGCCATGTTGACCGAGTCCTCGAAGCCGACCATGGCGAAGAACGCGAGCGCGGTGGCCGAGGTCACCGCCAGGAACACACTCTTGTCCTCGGGCGTATCGAACGCGACGACGCGCGAGAAATCCGCCTGGCCGTCGGAGATGGCGTAAAAGCCCAGCAGGATGACCATCAGCAGGCCCGACAGCTCGATCAGCGTGAGCACGACGTTGGCGCGCACGCTTTCAGTCGCGCCACGAAAATTGACCAGCATGACCAGCGTCATGAAGCCCAGCGCGCCAAGGGTGATCCAGTGCTTTTCGGCCTCGATGCCCATCGCGGCGAACAGGTTGGCGGCGAAGGCCTGCGAGGCGGTGGCGGCCGACGTCAGGCCGGAACACATGACGGTAAAGCAGACGATGAACGTCAGGAAGTGCACGCCGAACGCCTTGTGGACGTAGAGCGCGGCGCCGGCGGCGCGGGGGTACTTGGTGACCAGTTCAAGGTAGGAAAGCGCGGTCAGCAGGGCCACCCCGAAGGCCACCAGGAACGGCAGCCAGGCCGCGCCGCCGACTTCGGCGGCCACCTGCCCGGTCAGCGCATACACGCCGGTGCCCAGGATGTCGCCAACAATGAATAGCAGCAGCAGTTTCGGGCCCATCACCCGTTTCAGCTGGCCGTGGTCTTGTGAGTCGTTCGTGGCCATAGTCTTTTATTTCCTCTTATGTGGCTCGGGAAAAGCGTGCGGAGAGCAACGCGAGATGCGGAAAAAAGTCTAAGGCGGCAATCGGGCGGCGTGCTGAAACCAAATGTCTAAGTTGTTGCGCGTGGGGCGGCGGCTCGCTTGGGAAAAAAAAGCCCGGCGGGCGCCGGGCGGTTCATCGATGCGGGATCAGCCCTGTCCAGATGGCGGCGCCAGGTCTGGCGGCAGCTTGCGCAGCGTGGCGGGCGTGCGCGACAGCTTGATGGGCGAGCCCACGCCCTTGTAATCGCCTTGTTCCAGCACCATGCCGCGATGCCGGGTGTGCGGATGCGCGAGCGCCTGGTCCACCGTCTGCACGGCGGCGGCGGGCACGCCCGCGCGCAGCAGCTGGTCCGCTAGCGTGGCCGCCTCATGGCGGGCCAGCAGGGCGGCAAGGTCATCGCGCAGTGCCTGGCGGTTGCGCAGGCGGTCCGCGTTGGTGGCGTAGCGCGGGTCGTCGGACAGCGCGGGGGCGTCCAGCGTCCGGGTCAGCATTGCAAATTGGCGGTTGTTGCCGACGGCCAGGAAGATCGGGCCGCTTGCGGTGGGCAGCGTTTCGTAGGGGGCAATGTTGGGGTGCGCGTTGCCGCTGCGCTGCGGCACCTTGCCGCTGTAGAAGTAGTTCGGCGCATGCGGGTGCAGCAGCGACAGCGCGCAGTCGTACAGCGTGATGTCCAGGAATTGTCCCAGCCCGCTGCGCGTGCGCTCGTTGAGCGCCAGCAGGATGGCCACGGCCGCGTTCAGGCCCGTCACCATGTCCACGACCGGCAGCCCCACCCGGGTTGCCTCGCCGTCCGCCTCGCCGTTCACGCTCATCAGGCCGCACATGGCCTGCGCGCAGGCGTCGTAACCCGGCAGGCCGCCCAGCGGGCCATCCGAGCCGAAGCCGCTGACGCGGCAATGGATGAGCGCGGGAAAGGCCTGCTTCAGGTCGTCGTAGCCCAGGCCCCACTTTTCCAGCGTGCCGGGCTTGAAGTTCTCGACCAGCACGTCGGCGTCGGCCAGCAGGTGGCGCAGCAGTTCCTGTCCGGCGGGCTGCGACAGGTCCAGCGTCATGCCGTCCTTGTTGCGGTTCACGCCGACGAAATACGAGGCGGTCTCGCCCAGGAAGGGCGGGCCCCAGCCGCGCGTCTCGTCGCCGCCGGGCGGCTCGATCTTCAGCACGTCGGCGCCGTGGTCGGCCAGGATCTGGGTGCAGTACGGGCCGCCCAGCACGCGCGACAGATCGATCACCTTGCAGCCCGCGAGGGCGCCGGCATTGGGTAGGGTTTGGGCCATGGCTATGCTTCGCGTCAGTCGATGGAAACGTTGGCGCTCTGAATCAGTTCGCGCCACTTGGGGACTTCGGTGGTGATGAAGCTGGACAGGCCCTGCGGCGTCTTGTCCTGCGCCTCGACGATGCCCTGCGTGCGTAGCGTCTGCGCGATCGTGGGATCGGCGAGGGCGGTCTTGAAGGCCTGGTTCAGCGTGTTCACCACATCGGCGGGCGTGTCCTTGGGGGCGACGATGCCGAAGAAGACGCTGACGTCATAGCCTTTCAGGCCCTGTTCTGACAGCGTGGGCAGATCGGGCAGCGCATCGGAACGCTGGGCGCTGGCCAGCCCGATGGGGCGCAGCTTGCCCGCCTTGATGTAGGGCAGCGCGGTCAGGATGTCGGTGAACGACATCGACACCTGTCCGCCCAGCAGGTCGTTCAGCGCGGGTCCGGTGCCCTTGTACGGGATGTGCATGATCTTGGTGCCGGCCATGCGGTTGAACAGGATGCCGGCCAGGTGCGACGACGCGCCATTGCCGGACGAGGCGTAGCTCAGCTTGTCCGGGTTCTTCTGGGCGTAGGCGATCAGTTCCTGCAGGTTGTTGGCGGGCACCGACGGGTTCACCACCAGGATGTTGGGCAGGTGGCCGATGCGGATGATGGGCGCGAAGCTGGTCTCGGGGTTGTAGTTCTGCTTTTTGTACAGGCTGACGTTGATGGCCAGCGGGCCGGACGTGCCGAACAGGATGGTGTAGCCGTCGGGCTTGGCCGAAGCGACATATTCGGAGCCGATGTTGCCGCCCGCGCCGCTGCGGTTTTCGACGATGACGTTCTGGTTGAGGGGCTCGCGCAGCTTTTCGGCCAGGCGGCGCGCCAGCGCGTCGGTGGGGCCGCCCGGCGGAAAGGGCACCACCAGCGTGACCGGCCGGGCCGTGGGGAAGGCGTCGGCTGCCACGACGGGCGTGGCGGCGATGGCGGCGGCCGCCAGGAACAGGGGGGCAAAATAGCGTTTCATGCGTGTCTCCAGTGGATGACGCGCCGGCTGT
The DNA here is from genome assembly GCF_041879325.1 of Achromobacter sp. JD417. Classification (NCBI taxonomy): domain Bacteria; kingdom Pseudomonadati; phylum Pseudomonadota; class Betaproteobacteria; order Burkholderiales; family Alcaligenaceae; genus Achromobacter; species Achromobacter sp. JD417. The sequence continues at coordinate 1,029,386 of NZ_CP087159.1, forward strand.
GCCGCCGGCGTCGGGTTACCGCGAAAGCCCTGACAGGTGCTACAGCGCGTATTGCAGGATGGCCTGGCAGGCCGCGCTTTCGTCAGGCGGGATGGCGTAAGGGTCGCGCGGCGCCAGGCGGTGCAGCAGCACCTGGTCGGCCAGCCGTGCGCGGGTTTCCAATCCCGCGCCGGTGGCTTCCCACCGCAGCGCGGCCATGGAGACGGCGTGATAAAGCAGCGACGCGGCCTGGCGGGCCAGCTGCGCATGGTCGCCCTGCGCGGCGTGTTCCGCCAGCGCATAGGTCTTTTCCAGGGCGCTGGCCTGCATGCCTGCCAGTTCGGGCGGGCAGGGCGCGCCGTCCGCCAGCAGGCGGTCGATGTGGCTGCGCAGCGCCGGCAGGGAGTTTTCTTTCTTGATGGCGCGCAGCACGTCCAGCGCGACGATGTTGCTGGTGCCTTCCCAGATCGAGCCCAGATGCGCGTCGCGCACCAGGCGCGGCTCGGTCCATTCCTCGATGTAGCCGCAGCCGCCGCGCACTTCCATCGCGTCGCCCGTGACCTTGCGCGCGTCGCGGCACGCGCGGAACTTGATCAGCGGCGTCAGGATCCGGGCCAGCGCGGGGTCGGCCGCGCCCTGGTCGGCGTCGGCCAGCGCACGCGCCGTCTGGAACATGACGCTGCGCGCCTGTTCCGCCCACACGGTCATCTTGACGAGCTGGCGCTGCATGAGCGGCATGTCGATCAGGCGCTTGCCGAACGCGCGGCGGTGCTGCGATACGTAGATGGCCTCGGTGACCGCGCGGCGCATCAGGCCCGCGGCGCGCATGCCGTTGGACAGGCGCGAGTTGTTGATCATGTCGGCCATGTGCTTGAAGCCGCGGCCGCGTTCACCGACCAGCCAGGCGACGGCGCCCTCCAGTCGGATCTCGCCGCTGGCCATCGAGCGCGTGCCCAGCTTGTCCTTCAGGCGCAGGATGCGGTAGTGGTTGTGCGTGCCGTCGGCCAGGTCGCGCGGCAGCAGAAAGAGCGACACGCCCTTCAGGCCCGCGTCCGGTTCACTGCGCGCCAGCACCATTGCGAAACCGGCGTCAGGGTTCGAGCAGAACCACTTGTCGCCGTGGATGCGCCAGGTGCCGTCATCCTGCGGCTGGGCCGTGACCTCGGTGGCGCTGACGTCCGAGCCCGCGCCCTGTTCGGTCATGAACATGGCGCCTTGGCGCAGCGTGTCGAAATCCTGCGAAGTCACCTGCGGCAACACGCGCTCGACCAGCGCGGGATCGCCGAATTTGCGCAGGGTGCGCGCCAGCGAGTCGGTCATGCTGACGGGGCAGCACAAGCCAAATTCGGCCTGCACGAAAAGATGGCTGAGCGCGTACTTGGCCGCGGCGGGCATGGGCTCGGGCCAGCCCAGCACGCCGCCCCGGTGGGACAGCGCCGCCAGGCCGAATTCGCTGTAGGCCAGGCGTTCAAGTTCGACGTAGGCGGGATGCTTGTCGATGCGGGATTCGTCCGTGCCGGCGCGGCTGCGCACCGATAGCGTGGGCGGGTGCTTGTCGGCGACCGACGCCAGTTCGTCCATGACGCCGCCGGCCAGTTCGCCCAGCCGGCTCAGATGCGGCAGCAGGTGCGCATGCAGCTCGGCCGGCAGGTAGCGGCGGCTCAGCGCCTCGGCGTAGGGGTCGGCATCGAACAGATTCAGCCCCCGGGAGTCCGGTACGGGCGTGGCGGTGGCGGCAACAGGCAAGACAGGGGTATCCATGGCGGCATCCGGGTCGGGACGGGAGATGCCCTATGTTGCGGGGGTTGATTCATCTACTCAAATACTGTTTTGATGTAGATCAATCCAAAATAAATATAGATGTGCCCAAAGGAGGGACGCATGGATCTTGAACCGCGTCTGCTGCGCTACTTCATCGCCGTGGCCGAAGAGCGCCATTTCAGCCGGGCGGCGGCGCGCCTGCATATTTCGCAGCCGCCGCTCAGCTACGCGATCCGCCAACTGGAAGAAAACATCGGCGCGCGCCTGCTGGCCCGCACCAGCCGGCACGTCGAGTTGACCGACGCCGGCCAGGCGCTGTACCACGAAGCGGTGATCCTGCTGCGCCAGGCCGAGGAGGTCCGCACGCTGGTGCGCCAGGTGGACGCAGGCCTGCGCGGCCGGCTGCGCATCGGCTTCGTGGGGTCCATGCTGTATCGCGGACTGCCCGCGCTCTTGAACGTCATGCGCAAGGAACTGCCCGACGTGGAACACGTGCTGACCGAACTGAACTCGAACGACCAGATCGAGGCGGTGCGGCGCGGCGAGCAGGACCTGGGCTTCATCCACGCCAATCCGGTGCCGGAGGGCGTGCAGGCGCGCGACCTGATGGCCGAGCCCTTCGTGGTGTGCCTGCCCGATGCGCATCCGCTGGCAGATCGCCAGACCCTGCGGTTGACGGAACTGGCGCAGGACGACTTCGTTTTTTTCGCGCGCGCGGCGTCGCCCAGCTATTACGAGACGGTATTGGCCATGTGCGTGTCGGCCGGCTTCATGCCGGCGATCCGGCACGAGGTGCGCCACTGGCTGAGCGTGGCCTCGCTGGTGTCGCAGGGCTTGGGGGTGTCGATCGTACCGGCCTGCCTGTCGCGCAGCGGGCTGGCGGGCACGCGGTTCATCGCGTTCGAGCACGAGGCGCGCTCGATCAGCCAGGTGATCTGGCCGGATGCGGCGCGCTCGCCCTTGCAGGAGCGCGCGGTGGCGCTGGTGGGGCAGGCGTTTGCGCCGTGGCAACCCACCCCTGCAAGGGCCTGAGGATCAGCGGAACACGACGGTCTTGTTGCGGTTCAGAAGGATGCGGTGTTCGACGTGGCTGCGCACCGCGCGCGAGAGCACCAGGGATTCGATGTCGCTGCCCACCTGGGTCAAATCCTGCGCCGTCATCGTGTGGTCGACGCGTTCGATGTCCTGGTCGATGATCGGGCCTTCGTCCAGGTCCGACGTCACGTAGTGCGCCGTGGCGCCAATGATCTTCACGCCGCGCGCATGCGCCTGGTGGTAAGGGCGCGCGCCCTTGAAGCTGGGCAGGAAGCTGTGGTGAATGTTGATCGCGCGGCCGGTCAGGGCGCGGCACATGTCGGCCGACAGGATCTGCATGTAGCGGGCCAGCACGACCAGGTCGATGTTTGCCTCGTCGACGATCTTGAGCACCTGCTTTTCCTGTTCCAGCTTGGTGTCGGGCGTGACCGGCAGGTAGTGGAACGGAATGTTGTAGGTTGCCGCCAGGCTGGCGTAGTCGTTGTGGTTCGAGACGATGGCCGCCACTTCGGCATGCAGATGGCCGCTGTGCACGCGGAACAGTAGGTCGTTCAGGCAGTGGCCCTGCTTGCTGACCATGATGAGCAGGCGCTCCTTGCGGCGCGCGTCGTGCAGCTTGAGCTCCATGCCGTAGTCGGCGGACATCGCGTCCAGGCGGGCGCGCAGGTCGTCGGCGGACGCGCTGACCGGAAGGTCAAAGTGCACGCGCAGGAAGAAGCGGCCCGTCTCTTCGTCGCCGAACTGCTGCGAATCCAGGATGTTGCAACCCAGTTCGAACAACAGGCCGCTGACGCGGTAGACGATGCCGGTGCGGTCGGGGCAGGACAGGGTCAGGATGTAGTCGTTGTGCTGCATGGCAGGAATGGCTGAATAAGAGAGAAGGGAAGCGGGCGGGGTCAGGCGGACAGGCGCGCCAGGGTTTCTTCCGCCAGGGCCAGGCTGGAGGTCAGCCCGGGGGATTCGATGCCGAACAGGTTCACCAGACCGGGCACGCCGTGAACGGCGGGCCCCGCGATGACGAAGTCCGCGGCCGGTTCGTGCGGACCGGAGATCTTGGGGCGGATGCCCGTGTAGCCGGGCGCCAGCGCGCCGTCGGGCAGGGCGGGCCAATAGCTGCGCACGGCTTCGTAGAACACATCGGCGCGGGAGGGATCGAGGGTGTAGTCCTCGGTGTCCACCCATTCGGTGTCGGGGCCGAACTTGGCCTGGCCGCCCATGTCCAGCGTCAGGTGCACGCCCAACCCGGCATGCTGCGGCACCGGGTAGATCAGGCGCGAGAACGGCGCGCGGCTGGACAGCGTGAAATAGCTGCCCTTGCACAGGTAATCGGTGGGAATGCTGTCCGCCGGCACGCCCTCGATGCGGCGCGCCAGCGCGGGCGCCTGCAGGCCGGCCGAATTGATCAGCACGTTGCAGGTCAGGCTCATGGCGTCGTCGCCGCCGAATTGCAGCTCGAAGCCGCCTTCAGGCCGGACGCGGCCCGACGCGAGCGGCGTATGGAAGACGCACTGGGCGCCCGCGTTCTCGGCGTCGCCCTGGAACGACAGCATCAACGCGTGGCTGTCGATGATGCCGGTCGACGGCGACACCAGCGCGGCGGTGCACTGCAGCGCGGGCTCCAGGCGCATGGCTTCTTCGCCTGAAATGAATTGCAGATCGTCCACGCCGTTGGCGCGGGCGCGCTGGGCGATGCCTTCAAGCTGGGTGGCCTGCTCGGGGCTGGTGGCCACGATGAGTTTGCCCAGCCGGCTGTGCGGCACGCCGCGTTCGGCGCAGTACGCGTACAGCAGATGCTTGCCGCGCACGCACAGGCGCGCCTTCAGGCTGCCGGCGGGGTAGTAGATGCCGGCGTGGATGACTTCGGAGTTGCGCGAGCTGGTGCCGGTGCCGATGGCCTCGGTGGCTTCGGCGACCAGGACTTCACGGCCCGATTGGGCCAGCGCCCGGGCGATGGCCAGGCCGACGACGCCGGCGCCGATGACGACGCAATCGACGTCGGCGCTCATGGCTTGGCCTTTTCTGCGCGGGTGCCGGCCGGCGTCAGATCGAACCCGCCGGCGTGAAAGACCAGCGGCGGTTCGCCGCTATGTCCGCAACGTTCGACTTCTCCGACCATGATGACGTGATCTCCCTCGACGTAGCGACTGCGGTTGCGGCATTCGAACCAGGCGGCGCAGTGGCCGTCCAGCATCGGCGTGCCGCCCGGGGCATGGTGCACCTGCAGCCCGGCATAACGGTCCCGCGTCTTGCCCGTCGCGAAGCGGCGCGCCAGCGCGATCTGGTCGGCGCTCAGCACGTTCACGACGTAGCGCTCGCACTGTTCGAAGGCGTCCAGCGACGACGAGCCCAGCGACAGGCTCCACAACACCAGCGGCGGATTCAGCGAGACCGAGTTGAACGAGCTGACGGTCAGGCCGATGGGGGCGCCGTCCAGGCCGGTGGTCGTCACGACCGTCACGCCGGTGGCGTATCGGCCCAAGGCGGTGCGAAAGAAGACGGAGTCGAAATCAGGGGAGGAGGCGGACATGCAATAGACAGTTCGGTCGGGCGCAGGAGGCGCCCGGCGGATGGACGCCCCGCGTCGGGGCGCCCCGTATCAGGGAGACAGGCGTTCGATCTTCCAGCCCGCCCCGTCCGCCACGTAGCGCAGGCGGTCGTGCAGGCGGGACGGGCGGCCCTGCCAGAATTCAAAGGCCGTGGGCTTGAGGCGATAGCCGCCCCAGTGCGGCGGACGCGGCGGTTGTTCGCCGAAACGCTCGCGGAATTCCTTTTCGCGGGCTTCCAGCTCTTCACGGGTGATGGGCTGGCTCTGGCGCGAAGCCCAGGCGCCGATGCGCGAGCCGGCCGGGCGGCTGTGATAGTAGGCGTCCGACTCTTCGGCCGCCACCTTTTCGACCACGCCCTCGATGCGGACCTGGCGTTCCAGCGGCTGCCAGAAGAACAGCAGGCTGGCGCGCGGCTCGGCTTGCAGGTCCAGGCCCTTGCGCGATTCGTAATTGGTGAAGAACGTGAAACCCTGCTCGTCAAACCCCTTGATGAGGACGATGCGGGCGCTGGGCTGGCCGCTGGCGTCCACCGTGGCCAGGGTCATGGCGTTGGGTTCGGGCACCTTGGCGGCCAGGGCCTCGTCGAACCAACGGGTGAATTGCTCGAACGGCGAGGAGGCTGCCTGGCTTTCCAGCAGCACATTCTTTTCGTAGCTTTGACGCAGATCAGAGACGGACATGGTCTTGGGGGTTCAGCGTTGATAACACGGAGTTTATACCGCCTGGGAGACCGGCCCCTCATTGACCCCGCGCAGGCCCCGGACAAGTTTGCCGCCTCCAGCCGCGGGGGCGCGTCACGGGCCCTCGGGCAGCGGGTGGCCGTCCAGCTCCAGCCGGCGGGCAATGGCGTCGAGCCGGGCGTCGTGGATGCCGGCGGACCGCAGGGCCTGGGCCGTCTGCACCACGTAATCCGTGCAGGGACCGTAGCGTCCTGCCGCGCGGCGTACGATGGCCAGCAGTTCCGCCTCGGGCAGGGCCCGGATATAGGCGGGGTTGTCGCGGTTCATGATGAAGACCAGCGCCCGGACGACGCCTTCGTCCGTGGCGCAGTTGATCCAGCGGGGCAGATAGGCGCCGGTGGACATTTCGCGCTCCCAGAGGGCGGGGAAGTAATGGGGGACCTGTTCGCCGGCCAGGCGGTACACCACGCCCCGGCAGGATCCGCCGCGGTCCAGGCCGAACACCAGTCCCGGGCACTCGGGCGTGCCCCGGTTCACCCGCGACCACAGGCAAAGCGCGCGGTGGTGGCCGCGCAGCGTGGCCAGGCGGCGTTCCATGAAATCGAAATCCGGCCGCCAGATAAGCGATCCGTACCCGAATACCCATACATCTTCCCCAGCCGGCCAGTGCCGCAGCGCGTCGTCGAGCGAGGCTTGCCGTTCCTCGGGCGTCCACAGCCGGAAGGGCAGCGTGGCGCCGGAGAGGTCAGAGTGGGATGACTGCTTGTTCACGACTACGTATTCCGTTCAGACTCGTGCGGAGGGTTGCGGTTGGCCCAGCCCCCGGCCATCAGCGCCACGGAGTAGGCCCAGAAAAGCGGGGCAACGCCAATTACCGCACCCAGCGCCCCGAAGGTCAACGGCAGGGAGACCTGCGAACCGTTGATGAGCGCCATGCGCAGGCCCACCGCCTCGGCCGCGCGGCCGGGGGGCGAGTGCTGGTGCAGCAGGGCCAGCATGCTGGGCTGACAGCAGCCCAGGGCCAGGCCCAGGATGAAAGACAACACGATCAAGACGGTAACGTCGGTGAACAGCGGGTAAAGCATGAAGTCGATGGCCGCGGTCGCCATCGCTACGCGCACCAGCGTCCAGGACCGAACGCGGCGCTGGATAAGAGGCAGAATCAGGCGGATGACGAACGTTGCCGCCGCGAAGGAGGCAAGAATGAGGCCGATTGTGGTGGCTGACAGCCCGATCGCCACGCCAAAGATCGGCACGACGAACAGGTGGGTGTCCCATGCGCCGGACAAAATCGTGTTGACCATGAGAATGCGGCGCAGCGCGGGCACGGCCAGCAATTCGGTCACGCGGCGGCGCTGGGCCTCGCGCACGCCCGTGATGGCCGCATCCACGGCCTTCAATTGATGACGCAGGCTGTACAGGCCGACCGCCGACAGTAGCGGGCCGACCGCCAGAAGGCCGAATGCCGTCCGTGTGCCCAGGTGGTCGATCGCCAGCCCGGCAATCAGCGGACCGGAAAAGCCCGATCCGGCCAGTGCCAGGGACATGAAGGAGAAGTTGCGCAGCCGCTGCTCGGGCTCGGCGTGCCCCAGCAGATCCTGTGTGGCCACCTGGTGCAGCATGAAGCCGATCCCGATGGCGCAGGACGCCACCAGCAGCGCGGACTGGGTTTGCGAGATAGACGGCAGTAGCGTGCCGAAGGCGACCAAAGTGGTGCCGATGACGAGGGGACGCACGATGCCGACGCGGTCCACCCAGCGTCCCGCCCGCACCGAGAACAGCATCGGCAGGACGGCAAACACGGCGACCAGCGTGCCGACCGTGAAGGTGGACAGCCCCATCTGCAGCGCCGTCAGGGAAACGGTGATCCGTCCCCCGGTCAGCGCCACATGATTCATCATTGCCAGCAGGCACAAAAGCACCGCCCCGGAAAATTCCGGGGAACTGGATGGCGAGGAGGGGGATCTGTTGGAGGTAGACACGGCTTAACTGCATTCATTCTGTTCGTAACATCCGTCTATGTCGAGGCGACGCTTTTTTGCGCTGCGTCATGGGGTGACTAGTCACTCTGCGGAGTTAACAGGCTCTAGCGGACAAGTCCCCCGCTTATTCGGCAAGATGACGGCACGTTCACGGCAGGTGCGGTAAAACGGTTCCGCAACCTCCCGGGGATCGTTGTATCGTTCACGCAACGGAACCCTCCGCGCGGTGCAACCCGTCTCTGGTATTCACCGCTTTTTTGCCGCATTACCGGCGCCGCAGATGGCGCCCGCCGTTCCCATCGTCCAGGTTCAATGAAAAAGTCCCGCAGCAAGTTCAAGCGCTACGCCCTGATAGCCGCCATCCTCCTGCTTCTCGTTTTTGGCGCGCGAGCCGCGTTTTTCTCGGCCCCGCCGCCGCCCACGTTTGCCGTGGCCGAGGTGTCGCGCGCGGACCTGGAGGACAGCGTGCTGGCCAGCGGCACCATCGATGCCATCGAGCGGGTCAGCGTGGGCGCGCAGGCCACCGGCCAGTTGAAGTCCCTGAAGGTGGAACTGGGCGACCGGGTCAAGAAGGGCCAGCTGGTGGCCGAGATCGACGACCTGACCCAGCAGAACGAGCTGCGCAACGCGCAAGCTGCGCTGCAGACTCGGCGCGCCGAGCGGGCCGCCAAGGTGGCCACGCTGAAACAGGCGGAGCTGGCCTTCAAGCGCCAGCGCCAGATGCTGGCGGCGGACGCCAGCTCGCGCGAGGCCTACGAAACGGCCGAGGCCACGCTGGCCGTGACCCGCGCCGAGATCGCCTCGCTGGACGCGCAGATCGCCCAGGCCGAGATCCAGGTCGACACCGCCCAGGTCAACCTGGGCTACACGCGGATCGTCTCGCCGATCGACGGCATGGTGGTGGCGGTGGTCACCAAGGAAGGCCAGACCGTCAACTCGATCCAGAGCGCGCCCACCATCATCAAGGTGGCGCAGGTGGACACCATGACGATCAAGGCGCAGATCTCCGAGGCGGACGTGACGCGGGTCAAGCCCGGCCTGCCGGTCTACTTCACCATTCTCGGCGAACCCGACGAGCGCTACCGCGCCACGCTGCGCGCGGTGGAACCGGCCCCGGATTCCATCCAGAAGGAAGACGCGGCGTCGTCGCTGACGACCTCATCCAGCACATCCACCAGCGCCGCGGTCTATTACAACGGCCTGTTCGACGTGCCCAATCCCGACGAGAAGCTGCGCATCTCGATGACGGCGCAGGTCTTCATCGTGCTGGGCGAGGCGAAGGACGCCGTGGTGGTGCCCGCCTCGGCGCTGGGCAAGCGCGGCAAGGACGGGCGCTACGAGGTGCGCGTGGTGCTGGACGGCAACAAGACCGAGACGCGGCAAGTGCGCATCGGCATGAACAACAATGTGCAGGCGCAGGTGCTGGAAGGCCTGGAGGTGGGCGAACGCGTCGTGTCGGCGGATTCCTCGCCGGCCGCCGCCAAGCCGGGAGCCTGACATGGGCGGCCCGCTCATTTCCCTGTCTGGCGTGCGCCGCGAGTTTCCCGCAGGCGACCAGACGATTGCGGTCCTGAAGGACGTCAACCTGTCGATCGAGGCGGGCGAGATGGTCGCCATCGTGGGGGCGTCCGGCTCGGGCAAGTCCACGCTGATGAACATCCTGGGCTGCCTGGACCGGCCCACGCGCGGCGACTACAAGGTCGGCGGCCGCAGCACCGGCGAACTGGATCCCGACGAACTGGCCGAACTGCGCCGAGAGCACTTCGGGTTCATTTTCCAGCGTTACCACCTGCTGGCGGACCTGAGCGCGCAGGGCAACGTGGAGGTGCCGGCCGTCTACGCGGGCAAGCGCCGCGAGGCGCGGCTGGAACGCGCCTCGGCGCTGCTGGCGCGGCTGGGGCTGGCGGATCGCACTGGCCATCGGCCCGGCCAGCTGTCGGGCGGCCAGCAGCAGCGCGTGAGTATCGCGCGGGCGCTGATGAACGGCGGCGACATCATCCTGGCCGACGAGCCCACCGGCGCGCTGGACACGCATACCGGCCAGGAAGTGCTGCGCATCCTGGAGGAACTGAACGCGGCGGGGCACACGATCATCATCGTCACGCACGATATGAACGTGGCGCGCCACGCCCAGCGCATCATCGAGATCAGCGACGGCGAGATCGTCGCGGACAAGCGCAACCCCGATGCGCCGCGCCATCAGATGGCGCGGGACGAGACCCCGGAAATGGCCCAGCGCCCGGCGTGGCAGGCCTATCTGGACCGCTGCGGCGAGGCGCTGCGCATGGCTTTGCTGGCCATGAACGCGCACCGCCTGCGCACGTCGCTGACGATGCTGGGCATCATCATCGGCATCGCCGCCGTGGTGTCGGTGGTGGCGCTGGGCGAGGGCTCGCGACGCAAGATCCTGGAAGACATCAGCGCGATCGGCACGAATACGGTCGAGGTTTTCCCGGGCAAGGACTTCGGCGATGAAAAGGCGGTGAACATCCGCACGCTGGTGCCGGCCGATGCCGACGCGCTGGCGCGCGAGTCGTATGTGGACAGCGTGACGCCGGAGGTGGGCACGAGCAATACGCTGCGCTACCGCAATGTATCGGTGAACGGTTCGATCCAGGGCGTGGGCGAACAGTACTTCCGCGTGCGCGCGATCAAGCTGGCTGAAGGAAAGTTCTTCGATGAGACCAGCGTGGCGCGCCGGGCGCAGGAGGTGGTGATCGACGAGGGCACGCGGCGCGCGTTGTTCGGGTCGCACACCGAACCGATCGGGCAGGTGATCTTTTTGGGGTCGATGCCGGCGCGGGTGATCGGGGTGACGCAAAAGAAGGACACGGTGTTCGGCAACAATGATTCGCTGAACGTGTGGATCCCGTACACGACGGCGCTGTCGCGGGTGCTGGGGCAGCAGCACCTGAAGAGCATCACGGTGCGCGTGAACGACGCGACGCCGCCGGCCGCGGCCGAGCAGGCCATCGTGCGGGTGCTGACGCGCCGGCACGTGGTGAAGGACTTTTTCGTGTTCAACACGGACGCGGTGCGCAAGACGATCGAACGCACGACGGCGACGATGACGCTGCTGGTGTCGCTGATCGCGCTGATTTCGCTGATGGTGGGCGGCATCGGGGTGATGAACATCATGCTGGTGTCGGTCACCGAGCGCACGCGCGAGATCGGGGTGCGCATGGCGGTGGGCGCGCGGCGCAGCGACATCATGCAGCAGTTCCTGATCGAGGCGGTGCTGGTGTGCCTGATCGGCGGCGCGGTCGGCATCCTGCTGTCGCTGGGACTGGGCGTGCTGGTCAGCAAGGCCACGGGCGGCTCGTTCCAGATGATCTATTCCACGGCATCGATGGTGGCGGCATTCACGTGCTCGACGCTGATCGGTGTGATTTTTGGCTATCTGCCGGCGCGCAATGCGGCGCGCCTGGATCCCGTCGAGGCGTTGGCCCGGGAATGAGGAAGATGAGAGCAGTTTCTTTTTTGTGCAAACCGCTGGGCGTGGCGCTGCTGCTGGCGTTGGGCGGCTGCGGCGGCCTGCTGCGCACCGATTACGAGCCGCCGGCCGCAAGCGTGCCGGCGTCCTGGACCCACGCGCGCCCGGCTTCCGATGCCGGCGCAGCGGCGTGGCTGGCGGAGGGCGGGGCCTGGTGGCGCAATTTCGACGATCCGGTGCTCAATGGGCTGGTGGAAGCGGCGCTTGCGCGCAACAACGATCTGGCGGCGGCGGCGATTCGCGTGCGCCGGGCGCAGTATCAGGCGGGATTGGCGGACGACCAGCTGATGCCGCAGTTCGGTGGCGACGCAAACGTGTCGCGGGTGCGCAATCTGTATGGCGACCGCACGATCACGCGAGCCAATTCGGCCGAGCTGACGGTGAGCTATCAGGTCGACCTGTGGGGCAAGCTGGCGCGCCAGCGCGACGCGGCGCAGTGGGAGGCGCTGGCGACGGAACAGGACCGCCAGAGCGCGGCCCTGTCGCTGGTGGGCACGACGGCGACGCTGTATTGGCAGACGGCATTCATCAATCAGCGCATCGCGAGCAGCGAGGAGAGCATTGCCTACGCGCGCCGCACGCAGGATCTGGTGCGGGCGCAGTACGCGGCGGGCGGGGCGTCGGCCCTGGAGCTTGCCGAGGCGGAGCAGACGGTGGCAAGCCAGCAGGCGGCGCATGCGCTGCTGGTGCAGCAGCGGGTGGAATACATCAATGCGCTGACGATTCTTTTCGATGGCCCGCCGGATCGCATCACGGCGGATCCGGCGCGGCTGCCGTCCAGCGCATTGCCCGAGGCGCGGGCGGGTGTGCCGGCGGAGCTGCTGGGGCGGCGCCCGGACCTGCGTGCGGCGGAACTGCGGTTGCGGGAGTCGCTGGCAAACGTTGATGCGACACGGGCAAGCTTTTATCCGCCGGTGACGTTGACGGGGGCGCTGGGCACTTCGAGCCCGACGTTGTCGGATGTGCTGAAGAATCCGATCGGGACGCTGGGCGCGGGGTTGACGCTGCCATTCCTGCAGTGGAATCAGATGCAGCTGAACATCAAGATCTCGAAGACGGATTACGAGGAACGGGTGGTGACGTTCCGGCAGGCGCTGTATCAGGCGATGGCGGATGTGGAGAACGCGTTGTCGAATCGCACGCAGTTGTCGGTGCGGGCGCAGCAGCTGGATCTGTCTTTACGGGCGGCGCGGGAGGCTGAGCGGCTGTACGAAGTACGGTACCGGGCGGGGGCGGTGCCGCTGCGGGATTGGCTGGATGCGCAGGAAAAGCGCCGGGTGGCTGAGGTGGCGCGGGACGAGAATATGCTGAACCGGTTGGTGAATCAGGTGACGGTTTATCAGGCGTTGGGGGGGGATGATGTGGTGGCTGTTGACGGGGATGGGCTGCGGGGGTGATTCCTTGCTTGTGCTCGGGGCGAGATGCGCTGATGCGGCTTTCGGACGGGGGCTTTCTGCTTCGTTGGGGGGCGTTCTTAAGACGTCCGGCGCGGAGGTTTGCGTTGGTAGCCGGGGGCAGGCGTCGATCGTGGTTCTTTTGACGCCCGGCGCGTCGGCGGCCTGGGGCGCGCGGGGCTACGATTGCGGTCCGGAGCCTTCGCTCCGGACTGGCCTAGGCGGCCCCCCCCTTCGTCATCGTCGTTGTCGCCTCCGGCGACTGCCTTCCGATTCCCTCGGGCGCATCTACACGCCCCGCGCACCCCAGGCCGCCGCCACACCGGGCTCGGGTGAGTTCAGCTTGGCGGGCGCTGGGGCGGGTGGGGTTCTTAAGGTTCTTGCCTGGGCTTGCGCGGCTTTGAAGCATTTTGCGGGGCCCGCGCCCGGTTGGCCGCGCGGGCTGCCTCCGGGCGCTTACGCGGTGTCTTGCGTCCGGGGATGACGCTTCGCGCTTGCGGTGGGGGGCGGACGCCGCTGCCTCCGGTGTCTGACACCCTTGGGGCACATCCTTGGTATGACGGCAGTCTCTGTAGGGTGTCAGACACCTTGTATCTTGGCCACTGTAGTGATTAGCTATCGCTACACGCGGACCGATGAGCGTGTTCAGACACCTAGAGCCTGGACTTTGTGGTTCAGATTACGCCTCGGTTCCGCACCTCTGAGCCGGCTGGACACTGGACGGTAGCCTAGGGCTTTGGACCCTGTATGTACAAGGCAAGTGGGCGCAGCGGGCTTCTTTGGTATTGGCAAGGGAGCTTAGGTTTATGTTTTTTCTCGGAATTGACGTTTCTAAGGCGAAGCTGGATTGCGCGCTGCTTGGCAGCGATGCCAACAAACGCAAGACCAAGGTCGTACCCAACTCGATAGCGGGCGTGCAGACGCTGCTGCAGTGGTGCGCCAAGCAGGGAGCCGAGCCTGCGCAGTTGCATGCCGTGCTCGAGCCCACAGGGCAATATCACGAGCAGGCCGCCACGGCCCTGCATGACGCTTCGGTCAGTGTCTCGTTGGTCAACCCTGCCCAGGTGCGCGACTTCGCTGGGGCGCTGGCGGTGCGCTCCAGAACCGATGGGATCGATAGCTACGTGCTGGCCCGCTACGGTCAGGCGCTCAAGCCTGGGCTGTGGCGCCCCGCACCGCTGCATGCCCGTCAACTACGGGCCTTGTTGGCTCGGCGCGACGCGCTGGCCAAGGATCTGCAGCGCGAACTCAATCGCCAGGAGAAGACGCAGTTCAGTGATCCACCCGTGCTGGTCGAGGGATCCATCGCCAAAACGATCGCGTTCCTGCGTGAAGAGATCAAACGCCTGGATCATGCGATCAATGACCACATCGACCGCCACCCGGACCTGAAGGAGGATCGAAAACTGCTGACCAGCATCCCCGGCATCGGGGATCGAGCGGGGAACTCGATCCTGTCGATCATGCATAACCGGCCCATCGAGTCAGCCGAGGGCTTGGCCTCCTACCTGGGGGTGGTGCCGGTGCAACGCCAGTCCGGCACCAGTCTGAACAGCCGGCCGCGGCTATCTAAAACGGGTCCCAGCACAGTACGTGCCACCCTCTACATGGCCGCTATCGTCAGCAAGCGCTTCAACCCACACGTTGGTGCGCTTTATGCGCGACTCTTAGCAGCTGGAAAGAGCAAAATGGCCGCGCTAGGCGCGGCCATGAGAAAGCTGGTGCATCTGTGCTTCGGCGTGCTTAAAACTCGGACACCGTATCGGCCCGACTACGTCTGAACGCTTGACGGTCAAGACGGTATCTTGTCTACACCTGGTCTGCAGGAATGGGGAAGGTGGGTTGGCGGCCGGCTGCCATAGTGCGCCGGTGTCTGACACCCTTGGGGCACATCCTTGGCATGACGGCAGTCTCTGCAGGGTGTCAGACACCTTGCCCGTGGGTTCCTCCCGGATCTGGACGGGTTTCGAAAAGTGCGCCGGTGTCTGACACCCTTGGGGCACATCCTTGGCATGACGGCAGTCTCTGCAGGGTGTCAGACACCTTGTCTACACCTTGTCTGCTTGAATGGGCGGTTGGGTTGGCGGCCGGCTGCCATAAAATGCGGTCCATGAACTCGCCCGAACTCATTCCTGAACCTGCCGATCTCGACCGTCGTTTTGGCGCGCTGTCGCGCCTCTATGGTCCTGAGGCGCCTTCGCGTATCCGAAATGCCCATGTTGCCGTCGCCGGGCTGGGCGGCGTGGGGTCGTGGACGGTGGAGGCGCTTGCTCGTTGCGGGGTGGGGGCGTTGACGTTGATCGATCTGGATCACATTGCCGAATCCAACGTCAATCGGCAGATCCATGCGTTGAGTTCGACGCTTGGGCAATCCAAGGTCGACGCGATGGCCGAGCGGGTGTTGGCGATCAATCCGGAATGCCGCATCACGCGGGTGGACGACTTTGTGTCGCCGGAGAACGTGGGCGAGGTGTTGCCGGGGCCTTATACGGTCATCATCGATTGCACGGACCAGGCGGCCGCGAAGATTGCGATGATTTTGCATGCGCGGGCGCTTGGGGTGCCGATGCTGCTGTGCGGGGGTGCGGGCGGGAAGACGGATCCGTTGGCGTTGCGCGCGGGGGATCTGTCGGGGGCGGTCAATGATGCGCTGCTCTCGAAGCTGCGCAACAAGTTGCGGCGCGAGCATGGGTTTCCGCGGGCGTCGGACAAGAACGGCAAGGCGCTCAAGCGGGTGCCGAAGATGGGCGTGCATGCGTTGTGGTTCGACCAGCCGGCGATTTTGCCGGATGCGTGGACCCGCCTTCGGGAAGGTGAAGATGATATGGGCGCGTCGGGTCTGAACCTGGCGCCGCAGGGCCTGTCGTGCGCGGGTTATGGGTCGGTGGTGACCGTGACCGCCGCCATGGGCATGGCGGCGGCGAACGAGGCTTTGCGGCTGGCGGTCTGAGGGCCGCCGGGGTGGGGGCGCCTCGATGCCTGAGCGCCGCGGGCCTCAACGGCCAGACGCCACGTCGCTGCGTCCGGCGCGCAAATAACTCATAACGCCACGAACACCACGCCATCCTCAATCCGCACGGGATATGTCGCGATGTTTTCCCGCAGCGGGGAACACAGGGCGCGGCCGTCGCGGATGTCGAAGCGGCCCTGGTGCAGGGGGCATTCGATTTCGTGGCCAGTCAGGAAGCCGTCGCAGAGTCTGGCGTTGCCGTGCGTACAGAGGTTGTCGGTGGCGTAGACCTCGCCGTCGACGCCGTATAGCGCGATTTCCTTGCCGCCCGCCTCGACGGCGATGACGTCTTCTTCGGGCACGTCATCGCGTCCGATGGCCTTGATCCATTGCACAGTCATTGTTTGTCTCCGGGTCAGATGGGGTAGATCAGCGAGTTCGGGATCAGCTCGCTGTCGAAGATGCATAGCCGCGATTCGAATTTCAGGCCGTCGGGCGTCTGGCGGATGACGTCCAGATAGCGGCCGACGTTGAAGACGGTGGTGAGCTGGCTGGGTTTGGTGCGGAAGATGGCGTAGTTGGCTTCGGATTCGATGCGGCCGTCCTGCACCAGCAGCACGCGTGGGGCGCCGACGACATGGCGCTGGTAGTAGGGATCGTGAAAGATGGTTTCGGTGGCGCCGTAGATGCGGTCCTTCAGCATTCCGCGGCTCTCGAAGGCCATGGTCGCGAGCGGAAATCCGCGTTCGTGGTTCTCGCGCGGCAGCACCTTGTAGACGCAATCCTCCACGAAGAAGTCGGGCCATTTCTCCCATTCGCCGGCGTCCAGCGCGGCGGCGTAGTCGGTGTAGAGGCGGGTGAGCTGGTAATAAAGCGGAAAGTCCAGCATGTCACGCCTCCATGACGCGGCGCCAGTACGCGTACATGCCGCGTATGAGCGTTTCGGTGACCATGTGGTCGGTGTTTTCGGCGGTCTTGCCGCCCAGTTCGGCGACGCTGCGGTGCCACGGCTTCTGTTCGAAGCCGGATTGCGAGAATTCGATGACCTCGCCGTCGTCGGCGGACACGAAACCGGCGGGACCGAACAGGTTGGCCTGGCGCAGGCGGCGTTGGGTCATGTCGGGGGTGTCGTCGGCAAATCCGAAATGGGTCCAGACAAAGTCGAAGGCGTCATGGCCGACGGGCTGGATGTGCCGGGTGGATAGCGAATTGACCTGCTGCTGGATGATGACGCTGGGAAACAGCGTCATGAGCACGGCGGTGGGGCCGTTCCACCAGGGTTCCTGCACGATGTCCAGAAAGCGGTCGTCGTTCAGCGACATCTGCTCCTTGAAGCTGGACACGCCGCTGGTGACGGTGCTTTTGCCGCCCTGGCCGCGCGTGGAAATCATGGCGGCGTGGCGGAAGTGGCGGTCCATCTTCAGTTCGGACCGGTTGTCCGCGCGCCATAGCCCGAAGGTGACAAACCAGGTGTGCAGGAGGCCGGGGTGGTAGGGGTCTTTGATGTTCTCCTGCATCAGCTTCCAGTTGCCGGGAATGCGCTGGCGGCTGTAGCCGTGGATCACCAGTTCGCGGCCGTCGAAGACGCGGTCGAAGTAATGCGCGATGTCGGGCCCCAGGTAGTCTTCCAGCGGTTCGACGTCATGGTCGAACGACGCGAAGACGACGCCGTTGCGCGCGGCCACCGCCAGCTTGGTTAGGCCGTGCTCCTCGGGCTTGAAGTCGGGCGGCATGCCGCCGTTGATCTTGCCGTCCTGCTTGACGCCGCGGCGGAAGGGCACGCCGATCAGGTTGCCTTGCAGGTCGTAATTCCATTGGTGGTACGGGCAGACGAACTCGCTGCGGTTGCCAGCGCGTTCGCGGCAGAACTGCACGCCGCGATGGGCGCAGACGTTTTCCACGACGCGCACCTGGCCTTCGTTGTCGCGCAGCAGGATGACGGAGCGCTCGCCCACGACCGTGCGCTTGAAGTCGCCGGGATTGGGGATCTCGGCTTCAAGGCCCACGTAGCTCCAGTGCCCGCGGTAGAAGAAACGCTCCAATTCCCGCTGGTGCAGCGCCGCATCGGTGTAGACGCCGAACGGGATGCGATGCGAGCCGTCGCCTTGCCAGGGCGGGACGATATGGATGGGATGTTCGGGGGCGTTCATGGGCGGCCCCTGCGACAGGACGTGAGGCGGCGATGCGTGCGGATGCGCATGATTTGTCTCCATTTTCAGCTGGCCGAGCGGCGGCCGGGCAGTGCCTTGCGCGGCATGGGCGCAGGCATTTTTCTGCATCATCGGGCACGCCCAGAGATTAATAAATAGAATCTGGCTTATTACATAAATCACCAAAATCAATATTGGTGGAGACAAGCGCATGAACCTGAAAGACGTGGATTTGAATCTGCTCGTCGTCTTCAATGAATTGCACAAGCATGGCCGGGTGTCGGCGGCCGCGGAAAGCCTGGGGATTTCACAGCCGGGCGTCAGCAACGCGCTCGCCCGCTTGCGCAAGCTGCTGGGCGACGAGCTGTTTCTACGGACCTCGCGCGGGATGGTGCCGACGCCCTATGCCGAGAGTCTGGCCCAGCCGATTGCCGATGCGCTTGCCGCGCTGCACGGCACGTTGAATGCACGGGTGGCGTTCGATCCGGCGCGCAGCGAGCGGGCGTTTGTGATCGGGGTGAATGATGTGGGCGAGACCTACTTCCTGCCGCGCCTGATGCGGGCGCTGGACCAGGTGGCGCCGGGCGTGACCATCCGCACGGTGCGCACCACCTCGATCGACGTGCGGGACGAGATGGAGCGGGGCCGCATGGATCTGGCGATGGGCTTTCTGCCCGGGCTGAAAGGCGGATTCTTCCAGCGCCGGCTGTTCCGTCAGCCGTACGTCTGCATCTTCCGGCAGGACCATCCGCTGGCGCGCTCGGGGGTGTCGGCGCGGCAGTTTCGCGCGGCCGAACACGTGGCCATCGTATCCGAGGGCACCGGCCACGGCGTGGTGGACGAAGTGATCGCGCGCGCGGGCATCCGCCGCCGGCTGCGGCTGACGGTGCCGCACTTCATGGCGGTGGGGCCGGTGCTGCAGGCCACCGACATGATCGCGGTCGTGCCGCAGCGCTTTGCCGACTGCGCCTGCGGCCCTTTTGGCCTGGCGTCCGCGCCCTGTCCGGTGAAGATCCCGGAATCCGTCATCAACGTGTTCTGGCACGCCCGCAACCACCGCGAAGCCGCCAACCAGTGGCTGCGGCAGGTGGTGGTGGACGTGTTTGCGGATTGATGCCGCGGCGGGCCGGGGGCTGCGCTACGCCTCGCGCAGCGACACCGTGAACCACCCGCGCAGCGCGTTCGACAACCGGATCTCGTCGGCGGCATGCAGGTCGGCCAGGGTCAGCACGCGTTCTTTCGCCTCGCCGGCATCGAGCAGCTGCGCGCGCTGCACGCCGGGCAGGCAGCCGCTGTCGACGGGCGGGGTGTACCAGTGGTCGTCCATGCGCAGGTAGACGTTGCTGCGGCTGCCTTCGCAGAGTTCGCCGCGCTCGTTCAGGTAGACGAGGTCGAAGATGTGCGGATGCGAAGGCAGCCATTCGATCGTCTTGGTGTACCAGGGGCGGTGCGTGGTCTTGTAGCGCAGCAGGGGTTCCGAGGACCGCAGCGCCTCGGGGGCAAGCATCACCTCCTGGTGCGCGGGCAGGGGCGGCAGGACGGCGGTCTGGATGTGGCGGCTGCCGTCGCGCGCGACCAGCAGGCGCAGGCGATGCGGTCCGGCGGAGGACAGGGCCATGACGGCGAGAAGGATGTCGCCTTCGACGTCGCGGCCGCCCCAGACGTAACCCAGCGCCTTGCAGGACGCTTCCAGACGGTCGAGGTGGCGCGCCAGCAGGGGCACGTTGCCGGACGATTCCACCAGGATGGTCTCGATCAATTCGGGTTGCATGGGACTCTCCTGGAATAAGCCGGTCATGGCCGGGCCAAGCCGCGCTCTATGCTACTACCGGCCGTGAGGTTTGCGCTGTCAGGCGCGCAGGATGCGGGCTTTCCAGTGGCATTCCTGCCATTCGCCGGCGGGGTCCGAATCGTAAACGATGCCGCCGCCGACGCTGTAGACGCCGTGGCCGTGCTGGTCCAGGACCAGGGTGCGGATCGCGACGTTCAACGAAAAATCGCCATCCGGGGCCAGCCAGCCGATGCTGCCGCAATACAGGCCGCGCGGGGCGGTTTCCATCTGGCGGATGCGGCGCATGGCCGCGACTTTCGGGGCGCCCGTGATCGACCCGCAGGGAAACAGGGCGTGCAGCACGTCCGACAGCGTGGCGTGCGGCGCGGTGGCCGATACGGTGGACGTCATGGTCCAGACCGTGGGGTAGCGCTCCAGCGAAAAGAGCGCGTCGACCTTGACCGATCCGGGCTCGGCCAGGCGGCCCAGGTCGTTGCGCAGCAGGTCCACGATCATCAGGTTTTCGGCGCGGTTCTTGTCGCTGGCCAGCAGTTCCTGGCCCAGGCGTTCGTCTTCGGCCGGGTCGGGATGGCGGGGCGCGGTGCCTTTCATGGGCCGGGTTGTCAGCCGGGCGCCGTCGCGCCGGACGAAAAGCTCGGGCGAAAACGACAGCACCGTGCGAGCGCCGTCCTGGATGTAGGCGCCATGGGCGACCGGATTGCGCGCCGCGATGCGGCGGTACAGCGTGGCCGGGTCGCCCTGAAAGCCGACGTCGAGCGGCTGCGTGAAATTGACCTGATACAGCTCGCCGTCCTGGATCAGGCCGCGGATGGCGTCGATCTGGCGCACGTAGGCGGCTTCGGTCATGCGCGGCGCGGGCAGGCTGATGGACGCGGCCGGCGCGTCGGGGGCTGGTGCTGCCCACGGCGTCTCGTCGATCTTGCGGTCGAACACCAGCGCGGTCAGGCGGGGCGGCCCGTCTTCGCGCGGCGGCGTCCAGGGGCCGGCCGGGGCGGGCCGGGTGGCCTCGGGCAGCAGCCATTCGCCCAGCTCGTAATCCAGCAACAGCGCGATCCAGCGGCCTTCACGCCGCGCGGCCTCGATGGCGGCCAGCGCGGGCGCGACCTCGGCGGCCGAGCGCGCTTCGATCCGGGCGCGAAAGCCGTCCAGGCGCAGGGCGCGCCCGGCCAGCCGGTCTTCAAAACGACAATCCATGATGGCTTACGGCTGTTGTTGCGCAAGGAACTCCGTCAGGACGCGGCCCGTATGGGAATGGTCGGCCAGCGTCATCACGTGCTCGGGCGAGCCTTCGCCCACCAGCTGGCCGCCGCCCGTGCCGCCCTCGGGACCCAGGTCCAGCAGCCAGTCGGCCTCGGCGATCACGTCCAGGTTGTGTTCGATCACCACCACCGTGTTGCCCGCCTCGACCAGGCGGTGCAGCACGTGGATCAGCTTTTCGACGTCCGCCATCGACAGGCCGACCGTCGGCTCGTCCAGCACGTACAGCGTGTGGGGGATGCGCGAGGCGCGGCCGGTCTTGATCAGCCCATCGGTCAGGCGGGCCTTGGACAGCTCGGTCACCAGCTTGATGCGCTGCGCCTCGCCGCCAGAAAGGGTGGGCGATGGCTGGCCCAGCGTCAGGTAGCCCAGCCCCACGTCCTGCATCAGCTGCAGCGGACGATGGATCTTGGGATGCGCCGCGAAGTAGCCGATGGCGTCGTCCACTTCCATGGACAGCAGATCGCCGGCGTTCTTGCCGCGCATCTGCACGCTGAGCGTGTCGTTGTTGAAGCGCGCGCCGTTGCAGGCGTCGCACGGCACCTTCACGTCGGGCAGGAAGTTCATTTCGATGGTGCGCATGCCCTGGCCTTCGCAGATCGGGCAGCGGCCGTCGCCGGTGTTGAACGAAAAGCGCGCCGCCGTCCAGCCGCGCATGCGGGCCTCGCGGGTGTCGGCGAACTGCTTGCGCACGTCGTCCCAGAAGCCCACGTAGGTGGCCGGGCACGAACGCGGCGTCTTGCCGATGGGCGTCTGGTCCACTTCCAGCACGCGGTCGATGGCTTCCCAGCCCTTGATGCTTTCGCAGCCCGCCCAGCCGGGGGCCTTGCCCTGCGAGACGGCCTGGGTCAGGTTGTCCAGCAGGACCTCGCGCGCCAGCGTGGACTTGCCCGAGCCGGACACGCCGGTCACCACGCTCAGGCGGCCCACCGGAATGCGCGCGTCCACGCTGCGCAGGTTGTGCAGGCGCGCGCCACGGATCTCGATCATGGGCGTGTCGGCCTCGACCGGACGGCGGCCCTGCAGCGGATGCGCCAGCGGCGTCTTCAGGTAGCGGCCGGTCACGGATTCGGGCGCGTCGATCACGTCCTGCACCGTGCCTTGCGCCACCACGCGGCCGCCGCGGATGCCCGCGCCCGGCCCGATGTCGATGACGTGCGAGGCGCGGCGGATGGTGTCGTCATCGTGCTCGACCACCACCAGCGTGTTGCCGTTGCCTTCCAGGCGCGCCAGCGCGTCCAGCAGGATGCGGTTGTCGCGCGGATGCAGGCCGATGGTGGGTTCGTCCAGCACGTAGCAGACGCCCTGCAGGTTGGAGCCCAGCTGCGCGGCCAGCCGGATGCGCTGCGCCTCGCCGCCGGACAGCGTGGGCGCGGCGCGGTCCAGCGCCAGGTAGTTCAGGCCGACTTCCTGCATGAAGTTCAGGCGGCCCCGGATCTCGGCCAGGATGTCCCGGGCGATCTCGCCTTCGCGGCCACGCGCCACCAGGCCGGTGAAAAAGGTGTGCGCGTCCGACACCGGCAGCGAGGCCAGTTCGGCAATCGACTTGTCGCGCCAGCGCACGGCGCGCGCCACGCGGTTCAGCCGCTGGCCGTCGCACTGCGTGCAGGTCTTGGCCTCGCCTTCGTACCACGCGTTCCAGGCGGTTTCCTCGCCGGTCTGTTCTTCGTCAAAGCCCTGCAATTGCAGGCCCGTGCCGTAGCAGCCCGTGCACCAGCCGTGCTTGGAGTTGTACGAGAAAAGGCGCGGATCGGGTTCGGGGAAGCTGGTGCCGCAGGACGGGCACGCGCGCTTGACCGAGAAGTGCTGCTGCTGCAGTTCGCTGTTCAGCGCCTCGTGCAGCTTGTTGACCGGCCACACCACCGACATCACGCCCTGGCCGTTTTCCAGCGCGCTCTTGACGGCCGCGCGCAGCTCGGCCTCGTTGGCCGGGTCCACAACCACGTCCGCTACCGGCAGTTCGATCGTGTGTTCCTTGTAGCGATCCAGGCGCGGCCACGGGGCCACGGGAATGAATTCGCCGTCCACGCGCAGGTGGGAATGGCCTTTTGAGCCGGCCCATTTGGCCAGGTCCGTGTAGTAACCCTTGCGCGCGGTGACTAGCGGCGCCAGGAGGCCGATGTGCACGCCCTTGTGCTCGCGCAAGAGGCGCGCCACGATCTGGTCGGTGTTCTGCGGCTCGACCGCCACGTTGCAGTCCGGGCAGTACTGCGTGCCCAGCTTCACGTAGAGTAGGCGCAGGAAGTGGTGGATTTCCGTCATCGTGGCCACAGTGGACTTGCGGCCGCCGCGGCTGGTGCGCTGTTCGATCGCCACGGTGGGCGGGATGCCGAAGATGGCGTCCACGTCCGGCTTGCCCGCCGGCTGCACGATGGCGCGCGCGTAGGCGTTCAGGGATTCCAGATAGCGCCGCTGGCCTTCGTTGAACAGGATGTCGAACGCCAGCGTGGACTTGCCCGAGCCCGACACGCCCGTGATGACCGTGAACTTGTCGTGCGGGATCTCGACGCTGATGTTCTTCAGGTTGTGTTCGCGCGCATTGCGGATCTCGATGGCCATGCTGCCCTGGCGGCGTTCGCGCACCAAGGATTGCAGCGGCGTGCCCACGCCCGCGCCGTATTCGGCTTGCGGCTCGGCGATGCGCGCGGTCAGGCCCGCCTGCTCGGCTATCTGCGCGTCGGCGTCGCTGCTGACCACCACGTCGGCCGCGCCGCCGGCGACGGCGTCGGCCGGCAGGATGCTGACCTCGTAGTCGCGCAGGGCGGCGCCCGTGTGCGACTTGGGGTTGTCCATCAGGTCCTGCGGCGTGCCGGTGCCCATGACCAGGCCGCCGGCGTCGCCGCCTTCCGGTCCCAGGTCGATCAGCCAGTCGGCCGCGCGGATCACGTCCAGGTTGTGTTCGATGACGAGCAACGTATGGCCCGCGGCCAGCAGCTTGCGGAATGCGCGCATCAGGCGCGCCACGTCGTCAAAGTGCAGGCCGGTGGTGGGCTCGTCGAACAGGAACAGGCTGCCCTTCTTGGCGACCTTGGCGGTGGAGATGCCGCTGCGCGCCGCCTCGGCCAGGTGGCCGGCCAGCTTCAGGCGCTGCGCCTCGCCGCCCGACAGGGTCGGCACGGGCTGGCCCAGCCGCACGTATTCCAGGCCCACGTCGGCCAGCGGCGCAAGACCCGTCTGCACGTCGCGCAGACCCTTGAAGAAGTCCAGCGCCTCGCTGACCGTCATTTCCAGCACTTCGTCGATGGACGCGCTCTTGCCCAGGTGCTCGACGCG
This sequence comes from Achromobacter sp. JD417, assembly GCF_041879325.1. NCBI lineage: Bacteria > Pseudomonadati > Pseudomonadota > Betaproteobacteria > Burkholderiales > Alcaligenaceae > Achromobacter > Achromobacter sp. JD417. Next base: position 1,053,678 of record NZ_CP087159.1, read on the forward strand.
CACTTCCAGGACTTCGGGGCGGAAGCGCTTGCCGTCGCAATCCGGACAGCGCAGGTAGACGTCGGACAGGAACTGCATTTCGACGTGTTCGAACCCGGTGCCCCCGCAGGTCGGGCAGCGGCCGTCGCCGCCGTTGAAGCTGAACGTGCCGGCGGTGTAGGCGCGCTCGCGCGCCAGCGGGGCCTGGGCAAACAGCTTGCGGATGGCGTCGAACGCGCCGACGTAGCTGGCCGGATTGGAGCGCGCGGTCTTGCCGATGGGCGTCTGGTCCACCATGACCACGTCGGCAATCTGCTCGGCGCCCAGCAGGCGGTCGAACGCGCCCGGCGCTTCCGACGGCTTGCCCTTCTGCTTGAGCAGCGCGGGGTAGAGCACGTCCTGCACCAGCGTGGACTTGCCCGAGCCGGACACGCCGGTCACGCAGACCAGGCGGCCGAGCGGCAGCTCGACCGACACGTTCTTCAGGTTGTGCGCATTGACGCCTTCTAGCAGCAGGCGCGGCGTGTTGGCCGCCACCGGCATCGGGCGCGGCGCTTCCACGCGCAGGCGGCCGCCCAGGTAGTCGCCCGTCAGCGAGGGCGCGGCGCGCAGTTGCGCGGGCGTGCCGTCGAAGACGATGCGGCCGCCGCGTTCGCCGGGGCCGGGGCCGATGTCGATGATGCGGTCCGCGGCCACCATGACCTGCGGATCGTGTTCCACGACGACCAGCGTGTTGCCGGCGTTGCGCAGGCGGTGCATGACCTCCACCACGCGGTGCATGTCGCGCGGGTGCAGGCCGATGGAGGGCTCGTCCAGCACGAACAGCGTGTTCACCAGCGAGGTGCCCAGCGCCGTGGTCAGGTTGATCCGCTGGACCTCGCCGCCGGACAGCGTGCGGCTCTGACGGTCCAGCGTCAGATAGCCCAGCCCCACGTCGCACAGGAACTTCAGACGCGCGCGCACCTCGGTCATGAGCAGGTCGGTGGCGGCGTCCAGCGCGCCCGAGAACGACAGCGTGTCGAAGAATTTACGAACGCGTTCGATCGGCAGCAGCATCACGTCGTGCAGGCACAGCCCGTCCAGGCCGTTGAGCTGTTCGCGGCTCCAGGTGGTGCCGACGGGCATGAAGCGCTTGTAGCGGCCGTCTTCGGGCGGCAGCACGGCGTCGGCTTCCTCCTTGTTGCCCAGGCGCCAGAGCAGGGCGTCGGGCTTCAGGCGCGCGCCGTTGCAGGTAGGGCAGGGCGTGTAGCTGCGGTACTTGGACAGCAGCACGCGCACGTGCATCTTGTAGGCCTTGGTTTCCAGCCAGTCGAAGAAGCGCTGCACGCCGTACCACTGGTGCTTCCAGGCGTCGTTGCCGCCCTTCCAGTCAGGGGTGCCGTACAGGACCCAGCGCTTGTGCTCGTCGCTCATGTCCTTCCAGGGCACGCCCAGCGGCACGCCCGCGCGCGGCGCGTACTTTTGCAGGTCGTCCTGGCATTCCTTGTAGGACGGCGTGGTCCACGGCTTGATGGCGCCTTCGAGCAGGGTCTTTTTCTCGTCGGGGATGACCAGGCCGAAGTCGATGCCGATGACGCGGCCAAAGCCGCGGCAGGCCTCGCAGGCGCCCAGCGGCGAGTTGAACGAGAAGCTGCTGGGCAGCGGGTCGGTGTATTCGATGTCGCAGTCGGCGCAGTGCAGCCGGTCGCTGTACTTCCAGATATGCGCGTTGCCGCCATCGGCATCCATGACGTAGACGGCGATGTGGCCGGCGCCCATGCGCAGCGCCGTGTCCAGCGCTTCCATGATGCGTTCGCGCTCGGTGCCGGCAAAGCGGAAGCGATCCTGGATGACGTGCAGGATGCGGCGTTCCTCGGTGGCGGCCTTGGCGGTCTTCGTGGTCTTGGCCTTCTTGGCGCCCTTGGCGGGGGCGGCGGCGCGCGGCACGGCGGTTTCCTCGGCGTGCACGCGGGTGTAACCCTGCTGCTCAAGGAAGCCGCGCACTTCGTCTTCGGTGAAGTTGGCCGGCACGGCGATCGGGAACGTCACGACCAGGCGCGGATCGCCCGCCTGCGCGGCGCGCTCGGCCAGCGAGTGATAGACGGATTCGGGCGTGTCGCGCCGCACCAGCTTGCCGCAACCGCGGCAATAGAGCTTGGCGCCGCGCGCGAACAAGAGCTTCAGGTGATCGTTCAGTTCGGTCATCGTGCCGACCGTGCTGCGCGAGCTGCGCACCGGATTGGTCTGGTCGATGGCGATGGCCGGCAGGATGCCTTCGATGCGGTCCACCTGCGGCTTGTCCATGCGGTCCAGGAACTGGCGCGCATAGGGCGAGAAGGTTTCCACGTAACGCCGCTGCCCCTCGGCGTACAGGGTGTCGAAAGCCAGCGAACTTTTGCCGGACCCCGACACCCCGGTGACGACGACCAGTTCGCCGGTGGCGATGGTCAGATCCAGGTTCTTGAGATTGTTCTGGCGGGCGCCAACGATGCGGATATGGGAGCTCATGGACGGTATCGTAGCCTGACGAAGGGAGCATGCCGGCGCGGCGACCCATCGCTGGTTCCGGGCGCGTCGATATGGAATAATTGACTATATTGTGAGGCGTCAGTCCATAATGTGGACACACGGCGCCTCAGTAGCTGTACAAATAAACAGTATCGCAGATTCGTCTGAAAATCGCGCTGGTCGCGTTGCGCATCTGCCTGGGCTATCGCCTTTATTTGGGGACGTGTGTGCAGGAATCCAAGGTGGCCGGCGCGGCGGCGTTCGGCAAATTCATGGCGGTGCTGCAAGCGGTGGCCGATGCGCCGCAGCCGCCGACGGCCCCCGTGCTGGCCCGCACCTGCGGCTATCCCCGCCCCACCGTCTACCGCATCCTGGCGGCGCTTGCCGAGCAGGGAATGGTCGCGGAAAGCGGGGGCGCCTATCGCCTGGGCACGCGCCTGATGTCGCTGGCCAGCAAGGCCTGGTCCCAGTTCGACCTGCGCGCCGCGCTGGCGCCGGAACTCCAGGCGCTGCGCGACCAGACCGGCGAAACGGTCCATCTGGCCGTTCCCGCCGGCCACGAAATGATCTACATCGACAAGCTGGAAAGCCCCGGCCCCGTGCGCATGGTGTCGCGCGTGGGGGCGTCCGTGGCGCTGCATTCCAGCGCCGTCGGCAAGGCCTACCTGGCCGCGCTGGATGAGGCCTCGCGGGAACGCCTGCTGCAGGATCTGCCGCTGTCGTCCCGGCTGCCCGCCACGCTGACCAGCCTGCCCGCGTTGCGCGAGGCGCTGGGCGCGGCGGCCGAGCAGGGCTACGCTATCGACAACGAGGAAAACGAACCCGGCATCGTCTGCTACGGCGTCGCGCTGTGCGACGGCGCTGGCCGGCCGGTCGCGGGCGTCAGCGTCAGCACGCTGCTGTTCCGCCGGGCCGGCGACCCGCAGGCCGCCTATATCGACCCCTTGCTGCGGCTGCGCGACGCCGCCGCGGCCAAACTCGCCGTCCTGCCGGTATCGTCCGGCGGCAACTGATCGCTCGCTCCAGAGGAAATCCATGACCGCAACCGCTGCTCCCATCGCCTCCAAGCTCGCCGCCCTGCTGGCTGCCCGCGTCGTGCCCGTGCTGCGCTACACCGACGCGGCCGCCGCTGCCTATGCGGCGGAAGTCGCGGTCTCGGCCGGCTGCACCACGCTGGAACTGACCTGGACGATCCCCAACGTCACCGACCTGGTGCGCGCCCTGCGCGACAAGCACGGCGCCAGCCTGCTGCTGGGCGTGGGGACGGTGCTGGACGAATCCCAGGCGCGCGAGGCGCTGGTGGCGGGCGCGGACTTCCTGGTGTCGCCCGCCCTGGCGCACGAGATCGTGGACATGGCCCACGCCGCCGACGCGCTGTGCATGCTGGGCGCCTTTACCCCGACCGAAGTCCTGGCCGCGCGCCGCGCGGGCGTGGACGTGGTGAAGGTGTTTCCGGCCGACACGGGCGGCCCCAAGCACCTGGCCGCGCTGAAGTCGGTGTTTCCGGACACGATCTTCTGCCCCACGGGCGGCATCACGCAGGAAAACATGGGCACGTACTTCGCCGCGGGCGCGGGGCTCGTGGGCATCGGCAGCAATCTCTACGACAAGGCCGCCTTCGCGTCGCGCGACACCGCCGCGCTGGTGGCGCAGATCACCCAGACACGCGAGGCCGCCCATGGCTGATTTCGATATCGTGGCGCTGGGCGAGCCGCTGGTCGAACTGAACCAGACGCACAAGGGCCAGCGGCAATACCTGCAGGGGTTCGGGGGCGACACCTCCAACGCGGTCATCGCGGCGGCCCGGCAGGGCGCGCGCTGCGCGTATCTGACCCGGGTCGGCAATGACGCCTTCGGCAAGCAGTTCCTGGACCTGTGGCAGGCCGAGGGCGTGGACACCACCGGCGTCGAGGTCGACGACGATGCCCACACCGGCCTGTATTTCGTGCAGCACGGGCCGGACGGCCACGCCTTCAGCTATCTGCGGCGCGGGTCGGCCGCCAGCCTGATGACGCCCGCCAGCCTGGATGCCGGCCTGATCGAACGCGCCCGGTTCCTGCACGTCTCGGGCATCAGCATGGCCATCAGCACCACGGCCTGCGACACGGCGTTTGCGGCCATCGCGCGGGCGCATGCCGCCGGCGTGCAGGTCAGCCTGGATTCGAACCTGCGGCTGCGCCTGTGGCCCGTGGACCGGGCCCGCGCCATCCTGCGCGAGGCGATGCGCGCCGCGGACGTGTTTCTGCCCAGCATGGACGACATGCAGCATCTCACCGGCAACGACGACCCGGAGCGCACGCTGGACTGGATCCGCGATGGCGGCGCGCCGGGCGTGGTGGTGCTCAAGCTGGGCAAGGACGGCTCCATCATCGACGACGGCCACACCCGCACCCCGATGCCGGCGCTGCGCGTGCAGGCCGTCGATGCGACGGGCGCCGGGGATTGCTTTGCCGGCAGCCTGCTGGCGCGCCGTTGCCAGGGCGACGCCTGGGAAGACGCCGTGCGCTACGCCAATGCGGCGGCGGCGCTGTCCACCCTGGGCTATGGCGCGGTCGATCCGCTGCCGCGGGCCGAGCAGGTCTGGGAACGGCTGAAAGCCGCTTCAACCTAGCCAAAAACCGGCCGGTTGGCGTCCTTTCCGGATTTCAGGCTAAAATGCCAAGTTATCCGAATTTTTTTCCGCCAGCCCGATTTCCGGTTGTGCGGGCCAATTTCCGCGAATTCAACAGGAGAAATCAACATGGCTGAACGCAAACGCGTGCGTCGTAACACCCTGGAACGCCGTTGCCTGGGCAAGGCTTTCAAGCGCTTGTTCGTCAAGTCGCCCAAGGGTGTGTTCAAGATGCTGGAAAAGATCAAGCGCGTCTAAATGACGTGTCTGGCCCGGTGGTCGTCAAAACCTGCCGGGCCCGATCAAAAAAAACCGCAGGGCGCGAGCCTTGCGGTTTTTTTTCGTCTGCGCGGCGCGTCAGCCTTGCGGGGGGCCGAGCTTGGGCCGGATGAAATCCATGAATGCGCGGGTCTTGGCCGGCTGAATGCTGGACGGGTACACCACGTAGATCGAGATCGGGTCCACCGACCAGCCCGGCAGCACCCGCCGCAGCGAATTGCGCTGGATGATGGGCTCCAGGGCATGGCAGTGCGGCATCCGCGTGATGGCCAGGTCCAGGCCGGCCAGCGTGCCGGCGATGCTCATGTTGTTGGCGGCCAGGTGACCCGTGACCGCGACGCGCTGCGAGATCGCGCCGTTGTTCAACGTCCAGTACGAGTGCTCCTCGTCGATCGTCGTGCGCAGGCATTGATGCTGCGACAGGTCGGCCGGCGTCTGCGGCGTGCCATGACGTTCTATATAGCGGTCGGACGCATACAGGTGCGTTTCCAGCGAAACCAGCTCCTGCACCACGGCGCCTTCGATGGCGCGATGCGGCGTGCCGTTGCCGTTGCCATTGCCGGCGGAGGCGCCCGGGTAGTCGGCCTCGCGGCCAAACCGCAGCACCACGTCGAATGGCGTGCCCTGCGCGTCCGATGCCGTCATCATGCTCAGGTCGAACTCGCACTCCACGTCGGGATAGCGATCGGTGAAATCGCTGATGGTCTCGGGCAGCAGCCAGATGGCCAGGCTATAGGGCATGGACACGCGCAGATTGCCCGACGGGCCGCCCGACAGCGAGAGCAGCTGCTCGTGCGCCAGGCGGGCTTCGTCGATGAGGCCTTGGCAACGGCGCATGTAGGCCGCGCCCGCATCCGTCAGATCGAGCCGGCGCGTGTTGCGGTTGATGAGCCGCAGGCCGATGGCGCGCTCCAGTTCGTTGATCCGGCGGGAAAGCGTGGACGTCGGCATCTCCAGCGCGCGCGCTGCCTGGCTGAAGCTCTTGCGCTTGGCCACCTCGACGAACAAGGCGATGTCATTGAGCTGGACGGGCGAGGCTTCCATAGGCGTTCCGAATTGGGCCGCCCGAGTTTACGCCAGTCCGCTGCGCGCCCCAACGGCCGCGGCCGGGCGCGGTCTCAAAAAAAACCGCACGGTTTGTCAGATTTGATTGCAAATTCCAAAGACGTGCCATCGGTTGGCGCAGGCATATCCCCTACACTTCAGGCGAAATCATAAGAACCAAGACCGCAGCGGTTTCTGGAAGATCGCAAGGGGCACAGCAGGCATGACCGATACACCGATTTTTTTCACTGTTCTGACGCCGACCTACAACCGGGCAGGGACCCTGCACCGCGTCTACGAATCGCTCTGCCGGCAGACTTTCCGGGATTTCGAATGGGTCGTCGTGGACGATGGCTCCACCGACAACACGCACGAGTCCATCCTGCACTGGCAGTCGCTGGCGGATTTTCCGATCCGCTATGTCTGGCAGAACAACCAGCACAAGAAGACCGCTTTCAACCGTGGCGTGCGCGAGGCGCGCGGCCAGATGATCGTTGGTCTGGACAGCGACGACGAGATGCCCCCCGACGCGCTGGCCATCTTCCATGAAGCCTGGAACGCGATTCCGCCCGCGCGCCGCGACTCGTACTTCGCCATCACCGGCCTGTGCGCGCGGCCCGACGGCAGCATCGTGGGCGACCGCTACCCGCAGGATGTCTTCGACAGCACGGCGGTGGACGTGTATTTCCGCTATCGCATCAAGGGCGAGAAATTCGGCTGTATGCGCACCGACATCCTGCGCAAGTATCCGTTTCCCGAGGACGTGGCGGGCTTCGTGCCCGAAAGCCTGGTGTGGTGGGCCGTCGCCCGCGCCGGCTATCTAAGCCGCTTCATCAACCGCGTCGTGCGCACGTATCACGACACGCCCGGCGGGCTGAGCCAGGGGGCGGTATCGGTGGCGAACAACGCCCAGGGCCTGTATCTGCTGGCCTGGGACATGCTGCAGCATCACCTGGAATTCTTCCGCTACCGTCCGCGCGAATTCATGATGGCCGCGGCGCGCTACACGCGCTTCAGGCTGCACCTGAAACATTCAGGCGTGCCCACGGCCGTCCAGGCTTACCGCCTTACCCATCCGGTCGCGACGTTCCTCGTGGCCGTCATGTACCCGCTGGGCTACGCGCTATACCGCCGCGACCGGCGGCGCGGCGTGGCCTAATCCCAGATAGACCTCCACCACGCGCGGATCCTGCGCCACGTCGGCCGCGGGGCCTTCCAGCGTGACGGCGCCGGTTTCCAGCACGTAGGCGTAATCGGCCACTTGCAGCGCGGCGCGCGCGTTCTGTTCGATCAGCAGGATGGACACGCCCATCTCGCGCAGCCGCGCCACGATGCGAAAGACCTCGCGCACGATGCGCGGCGCAAGCCCCAGGCTGGGTTCGTCCAGCATCAACAGGCGGGGCTTGGCCATCAGCGCGCGGCCCACCGCCAGCATCTGGCGCTCGCCGCCGGACAGCGTGCCGGCCAGTTGGACCCGCCGTTCGCGCAGCCGGGGAAACAGGTCATAGACCTCGGCCAGCGTCTGGTCCTGGTCGCGCAGGCCGCGGCGATAGCGGTCGAAAGCGCCCAGCATCAGGTTGTCCTCGACCGTCATCTCGGCAAAGAGCTCGCGCTTTTCCGGCACCAGGTTCATGCCGGCGGCGACCATTTCCTCGATCTCGGCGTGCGCTTGCGTCTTGCCGCCAAAGACGATGCCGCCCTGCGACGGCAGCACGCCCATGATGGCCGACAGCAGCGTGGTCTTGCCCGCGCCGTTGGGACCGATCACGGTGACGATCTGGCCTTCGCCCACTTCCAAACTGACGCCCGAGACCGCCTCGACCTTGTCATAGGCCACACGCAGGTCGCGCACTTGCAGCAGTTTTGCGCTCATTCTTCCACTCCGCCCAGATACGCTTCAAGCACTGCGGGATTCTGCTGGATCTCGGCCGGCAGGCCTTCGGCAATCTTTTCGCCGAAGTCCATGACCACCACGCGATCCACCAGACCCATCACGAAATCCATGTCGTGCTCGACGAGCAGGATGGCCATGCCCTCGGCGCGCAGGCGTTTCAGCAATTCGGCCAGCTCGCATTTTTCCTGGTAGCGCAGGCCCGCCGCAGGTTCGTCCAGCAGCAGGATGCACGGGTCCGAGGCCAGGGCGCGCGCGATTTCCAGGATGCGCTGCTGACCCAACGCCAGCGAGCCGGCCTCGTCGTGCAGATGCTTGCCCAGTCCCACGCGCTCGACCTGGCGCGCGGCTTCGGCCAGCAGACGGGCTTCTTCCGGACGGTCCAGCCGCCAGGCAGCCGGCAACACGCCGCGATGCCCGCGCAGGTGCGCGCCGATGGCCACGTTTTCCAGCACGCTCATGCGGCCCAGCAGCCGCACGTGCTGGAAGGTGCGCGACAGCCCCAGGCGCGCGATCTTGCGCGCGCCCACGCCGGCCACCGGCTGGCCCAGCAGCGTGACCTGTCCCGAGGTCGGCGTGTCCACGCCGGATATCTGGTTGAACATCGTGCTTTTGCCCGCGCCGTTGGGGCCGATCAGCGCCAGCACTTCGCCCGCGCGGATCTCCAGGTTCATGGCGTTGTTGGCGACCAGGCCGCCGAACTTGCGGGTCACGTCCACGGCTTTGAGCACCACCTCGCCGCGCGGCGGCATGGTGCGGCGGGGCAGCGGCTCGGCGGTCATGTCGACCGTGCGCGGCTTGCGCTTGACCGGCACCCAGCGCGTCAGCACGGGCCACAGGCCGCTGCGGGCGCGGTGCAGCAGCAGCACCATGCCGAAGCCGAATACGATCACTTCGAAGTTGCCGGTCTGGCCCAGTACCTTGGGCAAGAGGTCCTGCAGCCATTGCTTGAGCACCGTGAAGACGCCCGCGCCCACCAGCGCGCCCCACACCTGCCCGGCGCCGCCGATGACGGTCATGAACAGGTACTCGATGCCCATCTGCAGGCCGAAGGGATTGGGGTTCACGAAGCGCTGCATGTGCGCGTACAGCCAGCCCGACGCGCAGGCCTGCAAGGCCGCGATGACGAAGATCACCATGCGCGAGCGCGCCGTGTCCACGCCCATCGATTCGGCCATCACGCGTCCGCCCTTGAGCGCGCGGATCGCGCGGCCTTCGCGCGAGTCCAGGAGGTTCTGCGTGGACCAGATGGCGACGAGCAGGAAGGCCCAGATCAGGTAGTAGATGTTGCCGCCCTGGTTGAGCGTCCAGCCGAACAGGCTGATGGCCGGAATGTCGGGAATGCCGGTGTGGCCGCCCAGACCTTCGACGGAGCCGAACACGAAATACAGCGACAGGCCCCAGGCGATGGTGCCCAGCGGCAGGAAGTGGCCGGACAGTTTCAGCGTAATGGCGCCCAGCAGGTACGCAAGCGCCAGCGTCAGGGCCAGGCCGGCCAGCAGCGTGAGCCAGGGCGACGCGCCCAGCCAGCCCAGCCACGCGGGCAGCGTGTCCGCGCGGGTGGTCAGGAGCGCTGTCGTGTAGGCGCCCACGCCCACGAAGGCGGCCTGCCCGAAGCTGGTCAGGCCGCCGACACCGGTCAGCAGCACCAGGCCCAGCGCCACCAGCGCATACAGGCCGATGTAGTTCAGCAGCGTCACGTAGAAAGGCGGCAGCACCAGGGGGCCGAGCGCCAGCAGAGCCAGGAAGGCGAGGAGGATGTGGCGCGGGGTCATTCGTCTTCTTCCTCGACGTGATGGCTGTTGAGTGAACGCCAGAGCAGCACGGGGATGATCAGCGTGAACACGATGATCTCCTTGTAGGCGCTGGCCCAGAACGACGAGAACGCTTCGATCAGGCCGACCAGCACCGCGCCCGCCGCGGCCAGCGGGTAGCTCACCAGCCCGCCGATGATGGCGCCGACGAAGCCCTTCAGGCTGACCATGAAGCCCGAATCGAAATACATGGTCGTGATCGGCGCGATGAGAATGCCGGACACGGTGCCGATCAGCGCCGCCAGAAAGAACGTGGCCTTGCCCGCGAACACGGGCGAGATGCCCATCAGGCGCGCGCCGATCCGGTTGAACGCCGCGGCGCGCAGCGCCTTGCCGTACATCGAGCGTTCAAAGAACTGGTACAGCACGACGATCAGCACCACCGACACCGCCACGACCCACAGCGCCTGGCTGTTCACGTTGACCGGACCCAGCGTCAGGCTGGCGTCGCTGAAGGGCGCCGTGCGCGCGCCTTCCGCGCCGAAGGCCAGCAGCCCCAGGCCGACGAGCGCCAGGTGGACCGCGATGGATACGATCAGCAGCACCAGCGTCGAGGCCGACGCGATCGGCTGATAGAACAGGCGATAGAGCTGCGGTCCCATCGGCACCAGCAGCAGCAAGGTCAGAAGCGCCTGCACGGCCATCGGCAACTGCGCCAGCGGCAGGCGGTACAGCAGCAGCGCGAGCGCCAGCGGATAGATCACCTTGGCCGCCATGCGCCAATGGGCGCCGCGCCGGGCGGGCCGTTTGCGGCGCGCCATCAGGTCGGCCGCAGCCTCGGCCAGCGCGAACGCAAGCAGCAGCCACACCAGCAGGATGGGCTTGCCGGCCTGCATCGCGGCCATGGTCAGCGCGCCGAAGGCGACGAACTCGCCCTGCGGGATGAACAGGACGCGGGTGACGGTGAAGACGAGCAGGATGGACAACGCCAAGAGCGCGTAGATGGCGCCGTTGGTGATGCCGTCCTGCCCGAGTATCAAGGCAATCTGAGCATTCATACAGAATTCCAATAAGCGGATGTCCCCCCCGAAGCGCTGCGCGCTTCCCCCCAGGGGGCATGCCTGCGGACCGGCGGAGCCCGGATCCGCGGCATCCCGATGGGACGCGCAGAGCCTGCTTTCTGGCGACGCCCGCATCGCATGTGAGCGTGGGGGGAGATCCTTTTACTTGACTAGCGTCCAGTTGCCGTCCTTGACGGTGATGAGTTCGCGGCCGCGTTCGTCAAAGCCGCTGTGGTCGGCGGCGCTCATGTTGTAGACGCCTTGCGTGCCGACCAGCTCCTTGGTTTGCTCCAGCGCATCGCGCAGCGCGCTGCGGAACTCCTTGGTGCCCGGCTTGCCGGCCTTCTCGGCGATCGGCACGGCCTTCTCCAGCAGCAGGCCGGCGTCGTAGACGTTGGCGCCGAAGGTGGCGGGCTTGGAGCCGTTGAGCTTTTCGTAGGCGGCGATGTAGTCGGCGGCGACCTTCTTGGACGGATTGCTGTCCGGCATTTCGGGCAGCACCAGCATCAGGCTGGCGGCCAGCACGGTGCCTTCGACTTTCTTGCCGCCCAACTTCAGGAAGTCGGGCAGCGCGGCGCCGTGGGTCTGGTAGAACTTGCCCTTGTAGCCCTGGTCGAACAGCGTCGTCTGCGGCAGCACGCTGGCGGCGCCCGGCGCGGCCACCAGCACGGCGTCCGGCTTGGCCGACAGGATCTTCAGCGCCTGGCCCGTGACCGAGCTGTCAAAGCGCAGGTAGCGTTCGTTGGCGGTGATCTTGATGCCCTTTTCCGCGGCCAGTCCCGAGAAAACCTTGTACCAGTTCTCGCCGTACGGGTCGTTCAGGCCGATGAAGCCGACGGTCTTGATGCCGGTCTTGGCCATGTGGTCCACCAGCGCGCGCGCGATGATGTCGTCGTTCTGCGTGGTCTTGAACACCCACTTCTTCTGGTCGTTCATCGGCAGCACCACCGCGGCGGTGCCCACCGGCGCCAGCATCGGCACGCCGGCCTCGGCGGCGAACTGGATCACGCCCATGGCGTTGGGCGAACCCGACGGGCCGATCAGCGCGTCCACGTTCTGCTCCGTGATCAGTTTCTTGAAGGCCGTGACCGAGTTGGTCGAGTCGCTGGCGTCATCCAGCGAGATGTATTCCACGGTCAGGTCGCCGATCTTCTTGGGCAGCAGCGGCACCGTGTTCTTTTGCGGAATCCCGACCAGCGCGGTGGGGCCGGTGGACGAGGTGACCACGCCGACCTTGACTTGGGCCAGGGCGGGCAGGGCGAACAGGGCGGCGACGGCAGCGACGGCGGCCAGGGGGAGTTTCTTCGACAGCATGGCAAAACCTCCGGGGTAGGGAGCAGAGTGGGAGTGCGGCTGGAAAGCGGAGAAAACGGGAACTGCGGAAATACTTGTTGCTTAAAGTTTCTTACCTTCAAGGATCAGCACTGTAGACCCGGGTCCCGGTGCTTACCTATCCGTCAAAACCCGAAGCGACGGTCAGATGGTGATTGAGCTGACGCTCGCGCCGCCGCAGACGAACAGCGTCTGGCCGGTCACGAAGCTGTTGGCAGGATCGGCAAAGAACATGACGGCGCGCGCCACGTCGTCCGAACGGCCCAGCCGCTTGACCGGGATGCCCTCGGCAAGCTGCCGTTCGCGTTCGCTGCCGGCTTCGATCACTTCGTAGAACATGTCGGTCTGGATGGGGCCGGGCGCCACCACATTGACCGTGATGCCGTAAGGCGCCAGTTCCAGCGACCAGGTGCGCGCCATGCCGATCATGCCGGCCTTGGTGGCCGAGTAGGCGGTGCGCGTGGGCAGGCCCAGCGCGCCGCGCGAGGACATCATCACGATGCGGCCGAACTTGCGTTCCTGCATGCCGGGCAGGGCGGCCTGGACCAGGCTGATCGCCGCGCCCAGGTGGATCTGCGTCAAGCCATGCAGTTCTTCCTGCGTGACCTGCGGCAGCAGGTTCGGCCAGATCACGCCGGCGTTGTGGATAACGTGGCTGACCGGAAACTTCGCGGCGACGTCGGCACCCGCCTGCGCGGTGGCGGCGGCGTCCAGCAGGTCCACCTGCACGTTGTGCAGCCGCGGATGCGAGAAATCCGCCGCGCGGCGCGCCATCGAGATCACCTCGTAGCCCGCGTCGAGCATGCTGCGGCAGATTTCCGCGCCGATGCCGGCGCTGCCGCCGGTCACGATGGCCACATGGGTTTGCGTCATGGTTTCCCCCTTTGATTATTGGTGTGGGCGGGACGGCGTCAGGCCGTGGGCGCCAGCGCCAGCACGCGCAGCGGGCTGCCCGAGCCGCTGCGGATCTTGAGCGGCGCCGAAAAGATCACCGCGCCGGTGGCCGGCAGCTGGTCCAGGTTGGTCAGGCACTGCAAGCCGTAGCGGTTGTTGCCGTGCATGTAGTAGTGGCAGGGATAGGGCGGATCCAGATGCTGGGCTTGCCCGGCGTCCGTGCCCACCGATTCGGTGCCGAACCCATGCACGTCGCGTTCCTTGATGAGCCACGGCACGACCTCTGCATCCGGGCCGGGCGAATGCGCGCCGTCCGCCTGCATGTTCAGGTAGTCGGCGGGCTTGGCGCGCTTGGACCAGTCGGTGCGCATCAGCACCCAGGACCGCGCGGGAATGCGGCCGTGCTGTTCTTCCCATTTCTTGACGAAGTCGATGGTCAGGAGGAAGTCCGGGTTGCCGGCCGCCTGGGCGGAACAGTCGATCACGCAGGCGCTGGCGATGAAGGCGTCGACGGGAATGGTGTCCACCGTGTTGTCCGGCTGGTCCTTGCCCGTGACCCAGTGCGCGGGCGCGTCGAAGTGCGTGCCGGTGTGTTCCGAGCACGAGAAGTTGTTCCAGTACCAGGCAGGACCGCGCTCGTCGTAGCGCGAGATTTCCTCGATCCGGAACGGCCAGGCCTGCCCGAATTCCGGCGGCAGCACAATGGTCGGAAACTCCGGCGTCAGCGTTTCGGTCAGGTCCACCAGGCGGATGCGCCCGGAGACCAGCTCGGTCATGAACTGGGCAAGGATAGGTTGACTCACGATGCGCTCTCCTGTTGGTTCCTGCGGGTGTCGGACACCCTTTGCTTCGTAGGTGTCTGACACCCGTTGCTGCTGCGTAGGTGTCTGACACCGCGTTATCCAGCGGTCAGCCGCCCGCGCCCAGCTCCCGTTCCAGTCCCTTCGGGTTCTCAGCCAGCCGCGCCCGGAATTCCTGCGCCACGTCGCCCACGTACACGTCTTCGATGCCATCCTTCAGCGCGCGCACGATGGCGGCGGCGATGGCCGCTGGCGCAACACGCGGGGGCGGGGTGCGTTGTTCCCATTCGTGATCGACCGGGCCGGGAAACACGTTCACCACCCGCACGCCCGCGCCGCGCATTTCCGCGCGCAGGCATTGCGCCAGCGACAGCGCGGCGGCCTTGGATGCCGACCACATGCCGCGTGCCGGCAGGTTCATGTGCGCGTAGATCGACAGCACGTTGACCCACGCTGCGGCGCTGTTCACGCCGTCGGCGGCGCGGCCGCACAGCGCCGGGCCGAAGCTCTGCGCCAGCCGCATCAGCCCCAGCACATTGACGTCCATGGCATCGCGCGCGGTGTTCACGTCCTTGCGGCTCAGCAGCCCGCCCTCGCGCTCCAGGTCGGCCGTGTTGACCAGGATCTCGACCTTGCCGCCGATGGATGCGGCCACGCGCTCCACGGAATCGGTGTCGGTCACGTCCAGCGTCACGGCCTGCACGCGCGGGTCCGCCGCCAGGGCGTCGAACGCGGCATCGCGCCGCCACGCCTGCGGATCGCCCAGGAAGACCAGCGGGCTGCCCGCATCGAGCAGCGCGCGCGCCACGGCCTGGCCCACGGCCGACTTGCCGTCGGTGACCAGCGCGCGGCGGAACTTCGGATCGCACGAGGTCTCGCGCAGTGTCTTGTCGTCTTCCATGTTCGGCGTATTCCTTTCGGGCAGGGCGATCATCACGGCCTGGCCGCTGCGGTCCAGCTTCAGGGCCAGGCGCACGCGCGCGCCGTCGGCGCAGTCCTGGTGGACGTGCGCCACGACGGAGGGACCGGCGTCCATCCGCACCGTGCCCACGCGCCACGGCAGGCGTTCGCGGAAGTACAGGTCGTTGCTGTGATGCAGCGTCGTGCTGACGAGCAGCACGCCGTTCGGGTCGGCGGGCCGCCAGGGCAGGTGCTCGGACAGGCAATGGCCGCACACCTCGCGCGGCGGGTACTGCACCGTGCCGCAGTCGGCGCAGGTCTGCAGATCGAAACGCCCCTCGGCGGCGGCGGCGGTCAGGCCCAGCGCGGCGCGGCTACGCGAGCCGGGCGGCAGCGTGGGCTGCCGCGTCCGGGCGACGGGGTTCTTGCGCGGCGGCTTGGCCAGCGGCTCGGTCATGCGTCGCTCCTTGCCAGGATGGCCGCGGCGGTGCACAGCCCGCGGTCGTAATTGATCATGCCGAAGCCGCTGACCAGCCCCATGCGCGCCTCGCGCACCTGCGTGCCGCCGGCCGTGCCCGTCAACTGGCGCAGCGCCTCGACCATGCCCAGGTAGCCGCCGGCCGCGCCGGCCTGGCCCACCGACAGCTGGCCGCCGTTGGTGTTGAACGGAAAGCTGCCGTCCACGGTGAAGGTGTTGTCCCGCACGAACTGCGGCGCGGCGCCTTTCTTGCAGAACCCCAGGTCTTCCATCTGAATCAGGTTGATGACGGGATAGTCGTCATAGGCCTGCAGGAAGTCCATGTCCGCGGGGCCGGCATTGGCCTGCCCATACAGTTCATCGATGTCCAGCGTCCAGCCGCCCCGGGTCTGAATGGGATCGTCGATCCACGCGTTGTGGCGCTCGATGGTGGACAGGATGCGCGCATAAGGCAGGTTCAGCGCGCGGGCGCGGTCCTCGCGCATGACCAGAAACGCGTCGGCGCCCGCGCACGGCATGACGCAGTCGAACAGGTGGATCGGTTCGGTGATGACGCGCGCGTCCAGGTACTGGGCGAGCGTCAGCGGCTTTTTCATCAGCGCGTGCGGGTAGCGCAGGGCGTTGTCGCGTTGCGCCACGCAGAGCTTGCCGAAGTCCTCGCGCGTGGCGCCGGTCTGGCGCATGTAATTGGCGGTCAGCAGCGCAAAGCTCGCATTCGGGCCGCCGGCGCCATACGGATAGACGGCGTCCTGCGCAAAGCGCGAGAACTGGCTGACCGTGTTGCGAAACGAGTCCACGTGGTTGGTGTCGCCGGCCAGGCAGGCCACGATGTCGGCATCGCCCGCCTGCACGGCGCGCGCGGCGCGGCGCAGCGCGGCCACGCCGCTCGCCCCGCCCATCGGAATGTGATCGAGCCAGCGCGGCGTCATGCCCAGATGCTGGACCAGACCGACCGCCGTGTCCGGCGCCAGCGTGAAGCTGGACACGCACAGGCCGTCGACGTCGGTCTTGGCCAGCCCGGATTGCCGGATCAGCGCGCCCAGCGCGCGTCCCAGCCACCAGTGCGCGGCGTGCGTGGAATAGCGTTCATAGGGAATGGTGACGGGCAGGGCCGCCACGACGCCGTCGTAGCCCAGGCGACTCATGGGCGAGTCCCCTCGGCCGGGCGCTTCTTCATGTGGCAGGTGTCCACGCAGCGCGCCGTGCCCGGCAGGGTGGGCGCCAGCGCCTTCATTTCGCCGCGCTGGATCTTGTTGGTGGTGGTGAGCGGCAGGCTGTCCACGAACGCGACATACCCGGGCGCCTTGTAGTACGCCAACTGCGACAGCGACCATTGCACGATGCTGCGCGCGGCTTCGGCCATGGCGTCCGCGCCGGCGGGCAGCGTTTCCGGCACGACGCACGCCAGCACCTCGTCGCCGCGCACGGCGTCCGGCACGGCGGCCACCGCCACGGCCTTCACCAGCGGATGCTGCATCAGCACGCTTTCCACTTCCACGGCCGAGATGTTCTCGCCGCTGCGGCGGATGACGTTCTTCTTGCGGTCGACAAAGCGCAGGGCGCCGTCGGCCTCGCGGCGCACGATGTCGCCGGTGTGGAACCAGCCGCCTTCCCAGGCTTCGTTGGTGGCGGCGTCGTCCTTCAGGTAGCCGGCAAAAAAGCCATAGCGCGGATCCTCCCCGGCATGGCGCACCAGCAGTTCGCCCGGTTCGCCGATGGCGGCCGGATCGCCCGCGTCGGTCACGATGCGCACCTCGACGTCAGCTTCCTCGCTGCCGAAGCTGCTGGTGCCGACGTGGCGCGGTTCCCGGTTGGCGATGATGACGGCGCCCGCGCCGGTCTCGGTCATGGCCCAGGCCTCCAGCAGCGGGAAGCCGAAGCGCGCCTCGAAGGTGGCATGCAGCTTGCGGTCCACGCCCGCGCCGAAGCCGAAGCGGATGGCCGGCTGCAGATCCTGCGGGGAAGGCTCGGCCTTCATCAGGATGGCGGGCATGACGCCCAGGTAGTGCAGCACGGTGGCGCGCGACTCGCGCACGCTGTCCCACCACGAGCGCGGGTGAAAGCGATCCAGCGGGATCAGGCAGCCACCCGTCAGCACCATCGCCATTGCGGAATAGGCCATGGCGTTCATGTGCACCAGCGGCAGCGGCGTCAGCATGCGTTCCTGGCCGGGCCGCAGCGCGGCCAGGCCGCCGATGCGGGCGTACCAGCCGCCCGCATGCAGAAAATAGCGGTTGGGCAGGATGCAGCCTTTGGGCCGGCCGGTGGTGCCGGACGTGTAGAGCAGCGCGCACTCGGTCAGTTCGGAAGGCGGCGTGCCTTGCAGGGGCGCGGCGAAGGGCGCGGTGGGCGGCGCGTCGTCCGGACCCATCACGCGCAGTTCCCGGCCCGCCCGGTCCGCTGCCGCCTGCAGGTCCGCGTGGCGTCCCGGCAGCGCGACCGCCAGCGCGATCTCGGAATGGCCGGCCAGATACTCCAGTTCGGCGGCGCGCAGGTCCGGATTGATCGGCACGACGGACACGCCCAGCGCATTCAGCGCAAACCAGTGCAGGAAGAACGCGGGCCGGTTTTCCAGCAGCAGGCCGGCGCGGTGGCCGTGGCCATAGCCAGCCTTCTCATACGCGGCGCGCAGCGTCTCGATGGCGTCGGCCGCCTTGCCGTAGGTCAGTTCGCCGGCCTCGATCCCATAGGCATCCGCCGTTTCGGGCAGGATGCACAGGAATGGCTGGCCGCCGTGGCGGGATGCGGTGTCGGCAAAGGCCTGGTGGACGGTGGCGGTCACGGTCCGCTCCTACATGAACAGTTGGATGTTGCCGAAGGCCGCGTCGCAGTTGACGAGGTCCACGCGTTTCAGGCGGATGCGCAGCGCGCCGTCCTGTTCCAGCAGGTGATGCGTGGCCCAGCCCGCAAAGAGGGTCTGCGTGTCCTGCCGCGTTTCGACGTAATGGAAGGCGGTGCGCACCACGTGCCGCCCTTCGGCAGGCGCCGATTCGGGATGGTCATGCTCGACCGTGGGCGCCTGCAGCAGGTGATGGCAGCGGCTCTTGGGCTGCTGCGAGAACGTGCGCTGGCCCGCCAGCCGCTCGACGCGCACGCGCAGCAGCAGCTTGTCCTCGTACATCAGCGAGGCGTGCAGCTTGGCATCGGTCTGGCCGTGCGCCAGCGGCATCCAGTAATAGCCGTCGTCCGTGTACAGGTTCAGCCATTCCTCGAAACGCAGCTCGTCCAGCATGCGCGCCTCGGCATAGACAAAATCGATCAACTCGCGGTCGCTTGCGCTCATACCGACTCCGATCCGGTCATGTGGCGGCCCCATGCGCGGTACTGGTTGCGCATCTGCCATTCGTTGGTGCCATTGGTGACGACGTTCTTCTGGTCCGCTTCGCCGGGCGCGTAAAGCCGTCCCACGTTGACCCAGTCGCGTGCGCGCGAGTGCAGGCCGTCCTGGGCGCGTTCGTACATTTCCAGGTCGTCGTGGCCCACCACGGACGTCGGCGCGTTGATGAGCCGGTTGTACATGAGCGTGCGTTCCAGCAGCAGGTCCGGCGCGCCCACCAGGCGGAATGTCCAGGACTCCACCAGCGTGCGGTCGGCGGCGATCGGCTTGAAGATCCGCAGCGTCTGGATCGGCCCCTTGACCATGATGTTGGGGAAGTACACCGTGTTGTGGCGCACGTCGCCCAGGATCGCCTTGGCGCGGTCTTCGCCGTAGGCCTGCACCATCGAGTCCCAATACCCCGGAATGCCGGAATACGAGGCGTGGATGGAGTCGGAAACCCCGGTGTGCCCGTGTCCGTTTTCCCAGACGCGGATGCCCATGTTCTCGAAGAACTCGTAGGGCGAGATGAACGGCGCGAACAGCTCGACCGCCATCGGCTTGGGCGTGCCTTCGGGCGCCTGCTCCCAGACCTTGACCGCCGTGCCCGCCGAGGATTCGTGCGCGACCATCGGATGGCAGGTGTCGGTCTGGTTGTCGACCAGCATCTTCCAGTTGCAGCGGTGCATGTAGCGCAGCACGCCGCCGGCGACTTCAAGGCGGCCTTCGGGCGAGCGGTCGACCATGTTGTCCAGCGTCGAAAGCGAATCGCCGAAGAATTCCTCGAACGACTGGCCCTCGGGGTTCAGGCGGCAGAAGACGAAGCCGCGATGGTTGCGCACGTCTTTCACGGCGGCCATGCCCTGGCTGGCTTCGCAGTTTTCCAGGCCGGTGTTCTCGTAGCCTTTTTTCAGCGGGATCGACAGCAGGCTGCCGTCCGTCTTGAACGTCCAGGCGTGATAAGGGCAGCGAAAGAACTTGCCCGTGTTGCCGCAGGCCTCGCCCGCGACCATGGTGCCCTTGTGCGGGCAGCGGTTGTGCAGCACGCGCACGCTTTTGTCGCTGTGGCGGACCATCACCACCGGCTGGTTGCCCACGGTGGTGGTGATGTAGTCGCCCGGGTTGGGCACCTGGCTGTCATGGCCGACATAGACCCAGGTGTTGGCGTACAGGCGTTCCATTTCCAGGTCGAACAGTTCCTGGTCGATGAAAAGGTCCTTGTGCACCTCGGTGTCGCGGAGCAGCGCGCGGATGGCGTCGGGATTGTCGCGGTATTTGCCCATGGTCGCTTCCTAGTCGGGGACTACAGGTCCAGCACCAGGCGCGCGGACTTGGCGCGCGAGATGCAGATCTGGATGATCTTGCCGCTCGCCTTCTCGGTGTCGGACAGGTAATAGTCGCGGTGGTCGGGCTCGCCTTCCAGCACGGTGGCCTGGCACACGCCGCATTCGCCGCGCTTGCAGTCGACCATCGGGTCGCAGCCTTCTTCTTCCATGACCTCGACGATGGTCTTGTCGGCAGGAATCGTCAGCACGCGGCCGGACTGGCGCAGTTCGACCTCGAAGGCCTGGTCGCCGGCCTGGGGCGCGGCCGTCGCGAAAAGCTCGAAATGGATGTGGGCGTCGGGCCAGTGGCGCGCGTGCGCGCCCTGGATGACGGCGTCGATCAGCCCCTTTGGGCCACAGACGTACAGGTGCTGGCGCGGGGTGGCCGACGCCAGCAGCGCCTGCAGGTCGAACCGGCTCGCGGGATCGTCGTCGGCGTGCAGCGTCAGGTCGCCGCCCGCCAGCGCCTGCAGCTCGGGCAGGAAGGCAAGCTGGTCCTTGCTGCGGCCGCAGTAATGCAGATGGAACGCGCGGCCGGCGGACTTGAGCGCGGCGGCCATGGACGCAATCGGCGTGATGCCGATGCCGCCCGCAATCAGAATGACCGGCTCGTCGCCGGCAGGCGATTCGTGCAGCGGAAAGTCGTTCTTCGGGCCTTCCACGGTCAGCACGTCGCCCTCCGACAGCGCGTGCATGTGGCGCGATCCGCCCTGGCTGGTTTCTTCCAGCCGCACGCCCAGACGGTACTCGGCGGGTTCGGCAAAGCGTCCCGCCTCGGGCGCCATCTGCACCAGCGAATAGCAGCGCGGGTCGCGCAGGCTGGGGATCGTCACCTTCAGGTGCGCGCCGGGGCCGAAGGCGGGCAGCGCGCCGCCGTCTTCGCGCGCCAGCCGGAACGAGCGAATCAGCGGCGATTCCTGCCGGACTTCCCGGACGATCAGTTTGAGTGTCTGCACGATATCTGTCTCTGTCTGTTGGCGGCCTCAGGCGGCCAGTTTTTCCGCAATCTGGCGTTCCATGGGCTCGCACTTCACGTTGGCAAGCGCCGTGTCGCGCAGCGCGCGTAGCGCGTCGGCGGCATCGGGACGGCCGGCCAGCTGGTCCGCCGCCGCGATGAGCTGCCGGTACTTGCCGCCGCCGCGCACATGGGTATCGCTGTAGCCCTTGACCAGGCGGCGGCAGTTGACGGTCTCGACCGCCAGCGCGTAGTCGCGCGGCGCCAGCCGGGCCACCAGCGCCAGCCACGTTTCCAGCGATTCGGCCTCGATCTGGTGGCGCAGCGTGCCGCGCCGGAAGCGCCGCATGCCGGCCAGCGTGTACAGCATCAGGAAGCCGCCCAGCGTGCCGCTGCGCAGGCGGCGGCCCTTGCCGAGCCTGCGCTCCACGAAGCCGCCGAAGGCCTTGGAGCCCTCCAGCCAGCGGCCCAGCCGCGCCGGCAGGGTGCCGCAGATCTCTTCCAGCCGGGGGTGCATGAATTCGGTGGTGTCCACGAGCTGGCCGGGGCGCGCGCCGACTTCCGAACGCACGCGGTCAAAGCGCGTGCCGCGGGTCTTCAGGTCCGCCACGCGGATCACGTCGTCGTATGCCATGGCCGTGGCCACGTAGCGCGCGGCGGCACAGGTCAGCGCCCATTGGCGGGCGTCGCCGCCGTGCTGCGCGTCCAGGTCGCGGATCGCCTTCATCCGGCGCAGGTAGTCTTCGGCGTAGGCCAGGTCCTGGAATTCGATCTGGCGGCGCACACCCGCGGTCAGCATGGGCTGCGCACAGGCCGGAAAGTCGCGCCGGATGGCGTCCAGCAAGGCCTGCGCGCGCGGGCTGGCGGCGCGCTCGGGCACGGGCGGAACGGGACGCGCGAGGTTGATGGCGGCGGGCGCGTCCGGCGCCTTGTCGGCCGACTCGAAGCCCAGCGCAAACGCCCGCAGGCTCGCGTCCACGCCCAGGCCCGCGCGCCGCACGGTGGCCTCGAAGTCGTCGCGGGTAAAGGGCAGGGCGCCGCTGCCGGCCACCGCGCCAAAGAGGCTGGCGCTGATGACGCTGCCGGCGCGGTCGGCCAGATCCTGCAGGTCGAAGCACAGGAAGCGGCGCGCGGCGGCGCGTCCCGCTTCCAGCACCTTGTTCGGGTCCGCGATCCCGTTGCCGGGCGCGGACTTTTCGCTGACCGCAAAGCTGCGGTGCGACGACGCGATCAGGACCGTGCGTTCAGGTGTCACAAGACCGCGCTGGATGGCGCGGCCGCCTTCCATCAATTCGGCGGCCACCACCAGGTCCACGTCGCCCGGCGTGGGCATCAGCGCCAGGGCCGGCTGGCGGCCCGCGCGCTGCACGTCGGCCTCGGGCAGCAGCTCCAGGTAGTAGATCGTGGCGCCGGTGCGCTGCGCCACGCCTGGCACCGAGGTGGTCTGCGCCCACCAGCCCGCGTGCTCGGCCATGTCGACGATCCAGTCGGCCAGCACGCCGCCGCCCTGGCCGCCCATGGCCAGGATGGCGATCTTGATGGGGTTGCCTTGTTGCATCACCGCCGCGTTCATGGTGCTGGGTTCCTCAAAGGGCGTCGTGCGCCAGGCGCGCCGCGCGGCGCCGTTGCAGAAAGCCGATCACTGCGCCGCGCAGGCGCGCCACGAAGCGGTCGGCGCCGGTCGGGTTGTGGATGATGTCGGCGCGGTAGAACGACGGGCACAGCACGGCCGCATGCGCGACCTCGCCACAGTTGCCGCAGCCCACGCAGCTGCTTTCCACGTGCGCGACCGGGTCTTCCTTGAGGGGATCGCCGCTGTCCTTGACCGTCAGCGACGGGCAGCCGGACAGCCGGATACAGGCGTGGTCGCCCGTGCAGACATCCGGATCCACGCCAAAGCGTTCCTTCACGACGCGCTTGCCTTCCTTGACCGCCTTGTTGAACAGCGGCTTCACGCGCCGCTGCTTGTTCAGCATGCATTCGGACTGCGCGATGATGACCTTGGGACCCTTGATGTCGGTGGTCAGCGCCTCTTCGATGGTGGCGCGCACCTTGGCGACGTCGTAGGTCCGGTCCAGCGTGCGCACCCACTTCACGCCCACGCCGCGCACGGCCTGGTCGATCGGGTTGTTGGTCGAGCGGTCGGGATTGTCGGCGCGCGAGGACAGGATGTCCTGCCCGCCGGTGGCCGAGGCGTAGAAGTTGTCGACGATGACGATGACGCCGTCGTACTTGTTGAACACCGCGTTGCCGATGCCGGACGCCAGCCCGTTATGCCAGAAGCCGCCGTCGCCCATGATGGAGATGGGCCGCTTGGCGGCCGGCACGTTGAACGCGGCCGCGCTGGAGGCGCCCAGGCCGTAGCCCATCGTCGTGGCGCCCAGGTTGAACGGCGGCAGGATGGAAAACAGGTGGCAGCCGATGTCGCACGAGATATGGTGCTGGCCCAGCGTTTCCTGCGCCAGCGTCAGCGCCGAAAAGATCGGCCGCTCCGGACAGCCCGTACAGAAGCCGGCGGGCCGCGGCGGCACCACGGCCGCCAGGCCTTCGACGTGCTTGTGGAAGGTAATGGGCTGCTCGGCGGGGCGCGGCGGTTTGGGCCGCGAGATTTCGGTGATCGAGATCGCGGCAGGTTCCGCCTGCGGTTCAGCCGGGGCTTGCGCCTGGCCATCCGCCGCCACCGCCGGATGCGTCTGCAGCGATTCCGGCCGGTTGCGCTTGAGGAACTCGCGCAGGCCGTCGCGCATGACCTGGGTGGTGTATTCGCCTGCCATCGGCAGCACGTCCTTGCCGGACAACTGCGTGCTCACACCCGCCCGGCGCAGCACCGCGTGCAGGTTCTGCTCGATGTAGTCGGGCTGGCCTTCCTCCAGCAGCAGCACGGCGCGCTTGCCCCGGCAGAAGTCGATGACCTCGTCCTCGATGACGGGGTAGGTCACGTTCATGACGTACAACGGGATGCGGCTGTTGCCGAAGTTGTCGGCCAAGCCCAGCAATTGCAGCGCGCGGATCACGCCGTTATACAGGCCGCCCTGCAGGATCAGGCCGATGTCGTCCTGGTCGCCGTCGAAGTGTTCGTTGAGCTGGTTTTCCTTGATGTAGCGGATGGCCGCGGGCCAGCGCTCCTTGATCTTTTCCTGTTCGTGCAGGAACGACGCCGGCGGCAGCACGATGCGGCTGGTGTCGCGCGCCGGGCTTTCCAGCGCCTCGGCCAGGCTGAAGGCCGGGCGCTTGTTTTCCTTGGCGATGAAGCGCCCGTGCACGTGGCAGCCGCGG
This sequence comes from Achromobacter sp. JD417, assembly GCF_041879325.1. Classification (NCBI taxonomy): domain Bacteria; kingdom Pseudomonadati; phylum Pseudomonadota; class Betaproteobacteria; order Burkholderiales; family Alcaligenaceae; genus Achromobacter; species Achromobacter sp. JD417. The sequence continues at coordinate 1,078,060 of NZ_CP087159.1, forward strand.
ATGCGCAGTTGCAGCATCACAGGCGTCTTGCTGGCTTCGGACAGCGCAAAGCCGTCCTCCACCGCCTTGACCATGCTTTCCAGGTTAGGGCGCGGGTCCAGCAGCCAGATCTGCGACTTCATGGCGAACGCGTGCGAGCGTTCCTGCATGATCGACGAGCCTTCGCCGTAGTCTTCGCCCACGATGACCAGCGCGCCGCCCGTGACGCCGCCCGAGGCCAGGTTGGCCAGCGCGTCCGACGCGACGTTGGTGCCCACCGTGGATTTCCAGGTGACGGCGCCGCGGATGGGGTACATGACGGAGGCCGCCAGCGTGGCCGCGGCCGTGGCTTCCGAGGCGCTGGCCTCGAAGTGCACGCCCAATTCCTGCAGGATGTCGTTGGCGTCGGCCAGCACGTCCATCAGATGCGAGATCGGCGAACCCTGATAGCCGGCGACGTAGCCCACGCCCGATTGAAGCAGCGCCTTCGTGACGGCAAGAATCCCTTCGCCGCGAAATTCCTCGCCCGCGCCGATGCGCAGCTGCTGGACTTCTTTCTTGAAAGATCTTTCCGCCATCTGGATCCCTTACGCGGACCCGGGCGGGTCCTTAATCCGTGCTGCCGTGCAGCATCGTCCTGCCACGAAAACATCGCCTGAAAAATACTTTAGGAGTCAACGTTTTAGCTGTCAATAAAAAAGATGAAATTTCATGGAAATTAAAAAATATCACGCAAAAACAAGGGTGTATATACTGGTTGTCCTTTAGCTTTTTGACGGATTCGGAGCGCTGCAATGGTGCAAAAACGGGTTGCGATTTGGGGTATACCCTGTGCTGCGCAACAGCATTGCGGTACATCATGGCGCGCGGCTGCGCCGTCGTGGTGCAATGCGCTTTTCGGCAACGGGGCGGGCCTTCGAAATGGGTGCGTGGGAGCAAACCAACATGCAGGCAGATAAGCCACGCGGCACGCGCGCGGCCGCAACGGGCCCGCGGTTCGTCGACGGCTACCTGGCCTACCTGCTCGCGCAGGCCAGCCAGCGCATCTCGGCGGAATTCCATCAACAGGTCAAGGCCGCCGGGTTGTCCGTGACCGAATGGCGCGTGCTGGCCAGTCTTCAGGGCAGCGCCGGCGAAACCATCGGCAGCCTGGCGGTGCTGGCCATCACCAAGCAGCCCACGCTCAGCAAGGTCGTGCAGCGCATGGAAGCCGACGGGCTGGTGGCCCGCACCGGCGTGCGCGCAGACCGCCGTCAGACGCGGGTCTGCATCACGGCCAAGGGCTCAAACCTCATCGGCGGGCTGTGCGAACAGGCCTTGCAGCATCAAAAGGCGGTGCTCGCGCCCTTCGGCGAAGCCAAGGCCGCGATGCTGATCGAAATGCTCGATGTCCTGATGACCGAGCACGTGCCGCTGGAACTGCCCATCGACACCGACGAATGACGCCATCCGTTGCAAGCACGCACTCGAACATCGTTCGGTCCGATTATTTCGTTACATGCTATGCGTCCCTGATTGCTCCCGCTCTCTGAAAACCCCCTCCGGTACGCACAAACCCTGAATTGACGCGGGTCTCGCGGGTAGGCACACTCGCGCCGGTATTCAGACTACTGTCAGGAGTTGACACTTATGCGCCGCACTTTGATTGCTATCGCGATCGCCGCCGCCGTGGCAGTGCCCTCGATCGGGCAAGCCAAGACCTTCCGTTGGGCCGCCCAGGGCGACATCCTCACGTTCGACCCGCACTCGCAAAACGAGGGCATGACGATCGCCGCCAACAGCTACATCTACGAGCCGCTGGTCGACTACGACAAGTCCTTCAAGGTGTCGCCGCGACTGGCCACGGAATGGGAGCAGGTGTCGCCCACGCTGTATCGCTTCAAGCTGCGCCCCAACGTCAAGTTCCATGACGGCGCCGCGTTCACCGCCGACGACGTGGTGTTCTCGATCCACCGCGCCATGGCGCCCACGTCCAACTACAAGGCCTACACCACCGGCATCAAGGAAGCGCGCAAGATCGACGACCTGACGGTCGAGATCGAAACCTCGGCGCCCAACCCCGTGCTGCTGCGCCAGCTGACCAACGTGTTCATCATGAACAAGGCCTGGTCCGAAAAGAACAACATCGCCAAGCCGCAGGACTTCGTCAACAAGGAAGAAACCTACGGCGCGCGCAACACCAATGGCACCGGTCCCTACAAGCTCAAGAGCCGCGAAGTCGACGTGCGCACGGTCTTCGAGGAAAACAAGGACTGGTGGAACAAGGCCGGCAAGGTCGGCAACGTGACCGAAGTCGTGTTCACCCCGATCAAGCAGAACGCCACGCGCACCGCCGCGCTGTTGTCCGGCGAGATCGACTTCGTGCTGGATCCGGCCGCGCAAGACCTGGACCGCCTGCGCCAGTCGCAGAAGGTCGTCGAGGGCAACGAATACCGCACCATCTACCTGGGTCTGGACCAGAAGCGTCCGGAGCTGCAGTACTCCAACATCAAGGGCAAGAACCCGTTCCAGGACGTCCGCGTGCGCGAAGCGCTGTACCGCGCCATCGACGTCGACGCCATCAAGCGCGCCGTGATGCGCGGCCTGTCGGCGCCCACCGGCACGATGATCGCGCCGCAGGTGCATGGCTGGGCCGAATCGCTGCACAAGCGCGTGCCCTACGATCCCGAAAAGTCCCGCGCCCTGCTGAAGGAAGCCGGCTACGACGGCACGCTGAACTTCACGCTGGACTGCCCGAACAACCGCTACATCAACGACGAAGCCATCTGTCAGGCCGTCGTCGGCATGTGGGCCAAGGTCGGCGTCAAGGCCACCATGAACGCCATGCCGCGTTCCACCTACTTCCCGAAGGTGCAGTCGTTCGATACCAGCGCCTATCTGTTCGGCTGGGGCGTGCCCACGTTCGACGCCATGTACACGCTGCAGAACCTGATCCGCACCAAGGGCGAGGGCGCGGACGGCATGTACAACCTGGGCAACTACAGCAACAAGGAACTGGACGTCATCATCGACCGGATCAAGACCGAGACCGATCCCAAGAAGCGCGACGCCGACATCATCACCGTGCTGGAAGGGCACGCCAAGGACTTCGGGCACATCCCGCTGCATGACCAGGTCATCCCCTGGGCCATGCGCAAGAACGTCACGGTCATCCACCGTGCCGACAACCGCCTCGTTGCCGATTGGGTCAAGGTTGACTGATCCAGGCTAACCAGACGGCGGGACCTACCCGGTTCCGCCGTCTTGCTTTTTTCCGCCTATGTTCGCTTTCATACTGCGTCGCCTGTTGCAGGCCGTAGCGGTGATGCTCACCGTCGCGCTACTGGCCTTCGTGCTTTTTCAATACGTCGGCGACCCTGTCACCATCATGCTGGGACAGGACGCCACCGATGCCGAGCGCATCGAACTGCGTGAACGCCTGGGCCTGAACGAGCCCGCCATCGTTCAATTCGGCCATTTCGTGGCCAACGCCGTGCAGGGCAATTTCGGCATCTCCCTGCGCCAGAGCGAACCCGTTTCCACCCTGCTCAAATCCCGCCTGCCCGCCACGCTTGAGCTGTCGATGGTGGCTGCCTTGCTGGCGCTGGTCGTGGGCGTGCCGCTGGGCGTGTACACCGCGCTCAAGCGCAACAGTCTGGTCTCGCAGATGCTGCTGGCCGGGTCGCTGCTGGGCGTGTCGCTGCCGACCTTCCTGATCGGCATCCTGCTGATCCTGGTGTTCTCGGTGCAACTGGGCTGGCTGCCCAGCTACGGGCGCGGCGATACCGTCAGCCTGGGCTGGTGGACCTCGGGCCTGTTCACCGCCACGGGCTGGAAGCATCTCATCCTGCCGTCCATCACGTTGTCGCTCTTCCAGATGACGCTGGTGCTGCGGCTGGTGCGCTCCGAAATGCTGGAGGTCCTGCGCTCGGACTACATCAAGTTCGCGCGCGCCCGGGGCCTGAAGCGCCGCGCCATCCACTTCGGCCACGCGCTCAAGAACACGATGGTGCCCGTCATCACCATCACCGGCCTGCAACTGGGCGGCATCATCGCCTTCGCCATCGTGACCGAGACCGTGTTCCAGTGGCCGGGCATGGGCCTGCTTTTCATCCAGGCCGTCCAATTCGCCGACGTGCCGGTGATGGCCGCGTACCTGTGCCTGATCGCGCTGGTGTTCGTGGTCATCAACCTGATCGTCGATCTTCTGTATTTCGTCGTGGACCCGCGGCTGCGTTCCGGGCTGACTCGCGGCGGGGGGGCTCACTGATGCGCGCCGTACTCAAACGCTGGTGGGACAGCGACATTGCCTGGGCCTGGCGCCGGGCGCCCGTGGCCATCGTGGCCACCCTGTTGCTCGCGGCCCTCCTGATCGGTTCCTTCGGGGCCGGCTGGGTCGCGCCGCACAATCCGTTCGACCTGACCAAGGTCGAACTGCTGGACGCGCTGCTGCCGCCGGCCTGGGAACCCAACGGGCAGGCCACGTACCTGCTGGGCACCGATAGCCAGGGCCGCGACCTGTACTCGGCCATCCTGTACGGCACGCGCGTGTCGCTGCTGATCGGCCTGGCCTCGGTGCTGCTGTCCATGCTGATCGGCATCGTGCTCGGGCTGGTGTCGGGTTATGCCGGCGGCCGCATCGACGCCTTCATCATGCGGGTCGCCGACGTGCAGCTGTCGTTCCCCGCCATCCTGATCGCGCTGCTGATCGACGGCGTGGCGCGGGCGGCGGTGCCGCGCGAGATGCACGAGATCATCGCCTTTCCGGTGCTGATCGGCGCCATCGCGCTGGCCGGCTGGCCGCAGTACGCCCGCACGGTGCGCGGTTCGACGCTGGTCGAAAAGAACCGCGAATACGTGCAGGCCGCGCGCGTGATCGGCGTGGCCTCGCCCGTCATCATGTTCCGCCACGTGCTGCCCAACGTGCTGGGTCCGGTGCTGGTGCTGGCCACGGTGCACCTGGCCACCGCCATCATCACCGAGGCGACGCTGTCGTTCCTGGGGGTGGGGGTGCCTCCGACCGCGCCGTCGCTGGGCACGCTGATCCGGATCGGCAACGATTTCCTGTTTTCCGGAGAGTGGTGGATCACCATTTTCCCGGGCGCGGCGCTGGTGTTGCTGGTGCTGTCGGTCAACCTGCTGGGTGACTGGCTGCGCGACGCACTCAACCCGCGTCTGAACTGAGGGTAACCATGAGCGCATTACTCGAAGTCCGCAACCTGCGCGTGGAATTTCCCACGCGCCGCGGCACGCTACGCGCCCTGGACGATGTGTCCTTTTCCATCCAGGCCGGCGAAGTCCTGGGCGTGGTGGGCGAATCCGGCGCCGGCAAATCGCTGACCGGCGCTTCCATCATCGGTCTGCTCGAACCGCCAGGCCGCATTGCCGCTGGCGAGATCCTGCTGGCGGGCCGGCGCATCGACAACCTGCCCGACGAACAGATGCGCCGCGTGCGCGGCCGCGAGATCGGCGCGGTATTCCAGGACCCGCTGACCTCGCTAAACCCGCTGTACACGGTGGGCAGGCAACTGGCCGAAACCATCGTCACGCATCTGGACATGACGTGGTCGCAGGCGCGCAACCGCGCGGTGGAACTGCTGGCCTCCACCGGCATTCCCGCCGCGCGCGAGCGCATCGACCACTACCCGCACCAGTTTTCCGGCGGCATGCGCCAGCGCGTGGTGATCGCGCTGGCCCTGGCCGCCGAGCCGAAGCTGGTGGTGGCCGACGAACCCACCACCGCGCTGGACGTGTCGATCCAGGCGCAGATCATCGAACTGCTCAAGCGCCTGTGCCGCGAGCACGGCACGGCCGTCATGCTGATCACGCACGACATGGGCGTGATCGCCGAGACCGCCGACCGCGTGGCGGTGATGTACGCCGGCCGCGTGGCCGAGATCGGGCCGGTGGCCGACGTGATCCACAAGCCGCGCCACCCCTACACGGCGGGGCTGATGGGGTCCATTCCCACGCTTGAAGGCCACATCGAGCGGCTGGTGCAGATCGACGGCAGCATGCCGCGGCTGAACGCCATTCCCCCAGGCTGTGCGTTCAACCCGCGCTGCGGCCAGCGCCTGCCGCGCTGCGCGCACGACCGCCCCGAGCTGATGCCCGCGGGTACGTCGCGCGCGGCCTGTTGGCTGCATGACAAAGGCAATACGTTGGAGGTGGCCGCATGAGCACGCCCTTGGTTCAAGTAAAGGACGCGGCGCGCTGGTTCGACGTGTCGCCGCCCTGGCTGGAGCGCACGCTGGCGCGCAAGCCCAAAGTGATGCTGCGCGCGGTGGACGGGGTGTCGTTCGACATCGCCCGCGGCGAGACGCTCGCATTGGTGGGCGAATCCGGCTGTGGAAAATCGACGGTCGCCCGCATGCTGGTGGGGCTGTACGGCCTGACCCGCGGCGACATCCAGTTCGATGGCCAGCCGCTGTCGCGCATGTCCGAGTCGGGCGGCCGCGCCTTGCGAAAGCGCCTGCAGATGATCTTCCAGGATCCCTATGCCAGCCTGAATCCGCGCTGGCGCGTGGGCCGCATCATCGCCGAGCCGATGCTGACCCACACGCAGATGACACAAGACGAGCGCGTCGCGCGCGTGGGCGATCTGCTCCGGCAGGTGGGCCTGGACCCGGCGGACCAGGGCCGCTATCCGCACCAGTTCTCGGGCGGCCAGCGCCAGCGCATCTCGATCGCGCGGGCGCTGGCGGTCAATCCGGAGTTCCTGGTGTGCGACGAGCCCACCTCGGCGCTGGACGTGTCGGTGCAGGCGCAGGTGCTGAACCTGATGAAGGACCTGCAACGCAAGCTGGGGCTGACGTACCTGTTCATTTCCCACAACCTGGCCGTCGTGCACCACGTGGCCGACCGCGTGGGGGTGATGTACCTGGGGCGCATGGTGGAAGTGGCGCCGCGCGACGAACTCTTTGCGCGGCCGCGGCATCCCTACACGCGGATGCTGCTCGAGGCGATTCCGGACATCAACGGCGCGGGCAAGCCGCGCACGGCGGTGGCGGGCGAGGTGCCCAATCCCCTGAATCCGCCGTCCGGCTGCACCTTCCATCCGCGCTGCCCGCACGCCAATGACCGATGCAAGGCCGAGGCGCCGGCCGCGAAGCTGGCGGGGGTGTCGATCGTGGCCTGCCACGCCGTCGAGGAAGGCCGGATCACCGTGTAATCCTGCCGCCGCCGCGGACCGGGCGCCTGCCCGGGCTGCGGCGCGCCGCGCTCAATGGCGGTGGTTGTGGACGTCGTCGTAGGGCGTGTCGTCGTCCTCGTCGTCCGCGTCGTCGTCCTCTTCCTCGTCTTCTTCGTCCGGATCGGGCTGCGGTTCCTCGGTCAGGGCGAAAGGCAGCACTTCCTCAAGGTTGTCGGACCAGGCGGACTCTTCGCCGTCGTGGTCCAGCTTGATGAAGCGCTCGCCGTCGTTCAGCGAGATCTGGATCGCCCACAGGTACAGGCAGTCGTAGGTGTCGTCATCGGACTGCGGCAGGCCGCCGCGGTTGCCGAGCAGGCGCGCGCCCGGCCCGCCCATCTGCACGTGCGTCTGTTCCTCGTCCGCCTCGGCTTTCTCGTCCATTGGGACGCCGTAGGTCACCCATTCGGTGCCTTCGTCGCCCAGCACCACTTCCGCCAGCACCGGCTTGCCCAGATAGGCGCTGAGGGCGTCCGCGGTCTTGGCCAGCATGTCCAGTTCGGGGGCGCTGAAATGGGTCAAGGAAGCGGGCGGAGTGGCAGAGGCGGACATGTTGGTTCCTGGGCGCGATGAAGCCGCGACGGCACGGCAGATACGTCAGGCGCTATTGTCGCGCGAACGGCGCTGCGTTGCATCGGGCGCTTGGATTACGAAGAAACGTGTGCGGTATCCGGATGGCGTGCCGGGGCGGCTGCATATCGGTGACGTATACATCGAGCCGGACGAGGCCTACACTGGCCGGCTTTCGTCTTCCTGCCTTTCCGTTTCAAACATGCGCGCCGACGCTCCGCAGCTTCCCCTCCGCTTTTTCCTGTTTCCCCTGCTGGCCGCCCTGATCTGGTCGGTCAACATGATCGTGACCAAGATGGCCGCCGGCGTGATCGCGCCCGCCGCCATCGGCTTTTACCGCTGGGCGCTGGCGGGCATCGTGCTCACCCCCTTTGCATTGCCTGGCGTCTGGGCGCAGCGACGCCAGGTGCTGGCGCATCTGCCGAAGTTCGCGGTGCTGGGCGGACTGGGCATGGCGCTGTATCAGGGCCTCGCCTACGTGGCGGCCGCCTCGACCACGGCCACCAACATGGGTTTCATCACCGCGATGATTCCGCTCATGACCATTGCCGTCATGGCGGTCATCATGCGTGAGCGGCCCTCGGCGATGGCGGTGCTGGGCAGCCTGGTCTCGCTGGCCGGGCTGGCGTTGCTGATCGGCGAGGGCGATCCGGCCCGGCTGCTGGCGGTGGGCGCCAACCATGGCGACGTGCTGATGGGGCTGGGCGCGCTGGCCTACGCGCTGTACGGCGTGCTGCTGCGGCGCTGGGCGCTGCCGGTGGGGCCGTGGCAGTCGCTGTACGTGCAGGTCGCGTTCGGCATCCTGTTCCAGCTACCCGCCTTCCTGATGGCCGCGCCGTCGCCGCTCAATGCCGCCAACGTGCCGCTGGTGCTGTATGCCGCGGTGTTCCCGTCGCTGTTCGCGCCGTATCTGTGGATGCAGGGCGTGCGCCATCTGGGGCCCAACCGCGCCAGCATCTTCCTGAACGTCATGCCCGTGTTCACGGTGGCCATCGCGGCGCTGTTCCTCGATGAAAAGCCGCATCTCTTTCACATTGCCGGCGGCGCGCTGGCGCTGGCCGGCGTGATGCTGGCGCAGATGCGCACGCCGGGCATGCCGGGGCGTGCGGCAAAAACCCGCTGAGGCGGCATGGGGCCGGATCACGCCTGCCGCACGCCGGTCAGGGTTCCGGCCTACAATCAACGGTTTCTCAGCTATATCTCACCTACGAGCCCATGGCCCAATACGTCTACACCATGAACCGCGTCGGCAAGATCGTGCCGCCCAAGCGGCAGATCCTGCGCGATATCTCGCTTTCGTTTTTTCCTGGCGCCAAGATCGGCGTGCTGGGCCTGAACGGCTCGGGCAAGTCGACGCTGCTGAAGATCATGGCGGGCGTCGACCGCGAGATCGAAGGCGAAGCCGTGCCCATGCCCGGCCTGAACATCGGTTACCTGCCGCAGGAACCGCAGCTCAATCCCGAGCACACCGTCCGTCAGGCGGTCGAGGAAGGCCTGGGCGCCGTCGTCACCGCCAAGAAGCGCCTGGACGAGGTCTACGCCGCGTACGCGGAACCCGACGCCGATTTCGATGCGCTGGCCGCTGAACAGGCCGAACTCGAAGCCATCATCGCCGCCGCCGCTTCCAGCGGCGCGGACGACATCGAACACCAGATGGAAATCGCCGCCGACGCGCTGCGCCTGCCACCCTGGGACGCCATCGTCGGCAAGCTGTCCGGCGGTGAAAAGCGCCGCGTGGCCCTGTGCCGCCTGCTGCTGTCCAAGCCCGACATGCTGCTGCTGGACGAGCCCACCAACCACTTGGACGCCGAGAGCGTGGAGTGGCTGGAGCAATTCCTGCACAAGTTCCCCGGCACCGTCGTCGGCGTGACCCACGATCGCTACTTCCTGGACAACGCGGCCGAATGGATCCTGGAACTGGACCGCGGCTACGGCATCCCCTGGAAGGGCAACTACAGCTCGTGGCTCGAACAGAAGGAAGACCGCCTCAAGCAGGAAGAGTCCTCCGAATCCGCGCGCCAGAAGACCATCAAGAAGGAACTGGAGTGGGTGCGCCAGAACCCGAAGGGCCGCCAGGCCAAGGCCAAGGCGCGTCTGGCGCGTTTCGAGGAACTGTCTTCGTACGAATACCAGAAGCGCAACGAAACCCAGGAAATCTTCATTCCCGTGGGCGAGCGCCTGGGCAACGAGGTCATCGAGTTCAACAACGTCAGCAAGGCCTACGGCGACCGCCTGCTGATCGACAACCTCAGCTTCAAGGTGCCGCCGGGCGCCATCGTCGGCATCATCGGCGCGAACGGCGCCGGTAAGTCCACGCTGTTCCGCATGATCGCCGGCCGCGAGCAGCCGGATTCGGGCGAAGTGAAGATCGGCCAGACCGTCAAGCTGGCGTACGTCGACCAGTCGCGCGACGCGCTGGAAGACAAGAAGACGGTATTCGACGCGGTGGCTGACGGCGCCGACCTCTTGACCGTGGGCAAGTTCGAAATGTCGTCGCGCGCCTATCTGGGCCGCTTCAACTTCAAGGGCGGCGACCAGAACAAGGTCGTGGGCCAGCTCTCGGGCGGCGAACGCGGCCGCCTGCACATGGCCAAGACGCTGATCGCCGGCGGCAACGTTCTCTTGCTTGACGAACCGTCCAACGACCTCGACGTCGAAACGCTGCGCGCCCTGGAAGACGCGCTGCTCGAGTTCCCCGGCAGCGTCATGGTCATCAGCCACGATCGCTGGTTCCTGGACCGTATCGCCACGCACATCCTCGCGTTCGAAGGCGATTCGCAAGTCGTGTTCTTTGACGGCAACTACCAGGAATACGAAGCCGACAAGAAGCGCCGCCTGGGCGAAGAGGGCGCCAAGCCCAAGCGCCTGCGCTACAAGGCGCTGAAGTAAAAGGCCGAAAGCCGAAAGCCGATCCCTCTGGTGTCTGACACCCAACTGGCACAGCCGTCAATTCAAGACGCCGCCGCAAGGGTGTCAGACACCAGCCAGTAGGAATACACGCCAAGCATCCCGGCCAAGCGCCGGGGTTTTTTTTGGCGTCAAAGATCCTCCGAAGTGTCTGACACCCTGGTGAGATTCGCGTCATACAGCCTCCGAGGTGTCTGACACCCTGGTGAGATCGGCGTCATACCAAGTGCGTCTCCCAAGGGTGTCAGACACCGGCCCATCAAACACCGGCCCCGCGCGACGCCATCGCCCCACAGCGTTATGCTGACGCCTTACCCCCGGGAGTCCTCACCATGCTGCTGTCCGCCACCGATTCCACCCTGCTGATCGTCGACATGCAGGGCCGCCTGATGCCTGTCATCCACGACGGCGATGCCGTGCTCAACGCCGCGCACAAGCTGGCGCAGGCGGCGCGGCTGCTCGACGTGCCCGTGGTGGCCACGGAACATCACAGCAAGATGCTCGGGGTCACGGTCGACCCGTTGCGCGAACTGGTCCAGGCCACCTTCCAGAAGATGCACTTTTCCTCGGCCCGGGAACCGGGTTTCGACGGCTGGCTGCCGGCCTCGCGCCGCACGGTGCTGGTGGCGGGCTGCGAGGCGCACATCTGCGTGCTGCAAACCGTCATCGGCCTGGTGGAACTGGGCTACAAGGCCGTGCTGGTCGCGGACGCGGCAGGTTCGCGCAAGCCGTCGGACCATCATGCCGCGTTGCGCCGCGCCCGCGCGCACGGCGCGGAAATCGTCACGTCGGAAATGGCGATTTTCGAGTGGATGGAAACCTGCGAGCACCCGCGCTTTCGCGACGTGTTACGTCTGGTCAAATAGCGGCCCGCGCCTGCAACATCGTCCCCAGGAGAGCGCAACGATTTGCTCTCCCTTTGACACAATTCCTGGGCAAACCTAACACCATGTCCCCGGATATTTTGCGATCCTGAAGGCTCCTAACCCCAAAAAGGTCCGCGCGCTCGCGTTTGGGTTCACCGGTGCGGCCCCGGGTAAAAGAACAGGAGCTTCATCATGAAAATCGCATCGCTTTCCAAGATCTGTGCCGCTGTGGCGCTGGCTGCCACCATGGCGGGTTGTTCATCGTGGGATGGCATGAGCCATCGCCAGAAGAGTACCGTGGGCGGCGCCGCACTGGGCGGCGTGGCGGGCGCCGTCATCACCAACGGCGGCGTGCTCGGCACGGTCGGCGGCGCGGCGATCGGCGGTGTGATCGGCGACCAGGTGGGCAAGCGCTAAGCCTTCGTCGTTTCAAAAGCAACGCCCGGCAAATGCCGGGCGTTTTTTTATGCGCAATGCGCGCCGGCAAAGCCGGCGCACAGCAGAGACATCACGTCTCGTTCTGCGGCATTTCGATCTTCACTTCCAACACCTCGAGCGTGTCCTGGCGTTCCAGGTGCACCTTGATGTCTTCAGGATTGATCTTCACGTACTTGGAAATGACCGCGATCAGTTCCTGCTGGAGTTGCGGCAGGTAATCGGGGGAATCCCCGCGGCCACGCTCGTGGGCAAGGATGATCTGCAACCGTTCTTTGGCGACGGACGCGGAGGTCTTCTTTTGACCGAGCAGAAACGACAGGAAGGACATCGCTTACTTGCCTCCGAACAGGCGTTTCAGGAAACCCGGCTTTTCGTAGTCGGTAAAGCGCAGGGCCTTGTCTTCGCCAAGGTAACGGCTGACCACGTCCTTGTAGGCTTCCGAGACGTCGGTGTCTTTCAGGTGGATGGCCGGCAAGCCCTGGTTCGAGGCCTGCAGCACGGCTTCCGATTCGGGAATCACACCGATGAGCTTGATGCGCAGGATGTCTTCGATGTCGGTCAGCGACAGCATTTCGCCGTCGGACACGCGCTTGGGGTTGTAGCGCGTGAGCAGCAGGTATTCCTTGACCGGCTCGTCACCCTCGACCGCGCGCTTGGACTTGGCGGCCAGGATGCCCAGGATACGGTCGGAGTCGCGCACCGACGAGACTTCGGGGTTGGTGACCACCAGCGCGTCATCCGCGAAGTAGGCCGCCATCAGCGCGCCGGTCTCGATGCCCGCGGGGGAGTCGCAGACGATGTAGTCGAAACCCATTTCCTTCAGGTCGTTGATGACCTTTTCCACGCCTTCCTGCGTCAGCGCATCCTTGTCGCGCGTTTGCGAAGCCGGCAGGATGAAAAGGTTTTCGAGCTGCTTGTCCTTGATGAGCGCTTGCTTGAGGGTCGCCTCGCCCTGGATCACATTGACGAAGTCATACACCACGCGACGCTCGCAACCCATGATGAGGTCGAGGTTGCGCAGGCCGACGTCGAAGTCGATGACAGCGGTCTTGTGGCCCCGCATCGCGAGGCCCGCGGAAAAACTGGCGCTCGTCGTGGTTTTGCCCACGCCGCCTTTGCCGGAAGTCACCACAACAATGCGTGTCATGACGATCAAACCCTTATGTTCGAATAAATCGCGTTATCGTAAAGCAAAAAGCCCGTGTAAGGCTTCTTACAGGATGTGTTGAGATTTGAGCGGGCCGCTGCCGGGCCGCCGTCTCGCAGGATGCCGCACACAGCGCGCGGCATCAGGCCTTCAGTGCTTCGATGCGCAGCGTGTCGCCATCCAGCCGGACCAGCGCGGGCTGATTCTGCAGCGTGCGGTCGAGCTTGTCCTCGACCACGCGATACACGCCCGCCACTGCCAGCAGTTCCGCATCCAGATGCGTCGTGAAGATGCGCGCCGACGTATCGCCGCGCGCGCCGGCCATGGCCTTGCCGCGCAGCGGACCGTAGACGTGCACGTTGCCGTCGGCGATGACCTCGGCGCCCTGGCTGACCATGCCGATCACCACCAGGTCCGTGTGGCGGGCATAGACGCGTTGCCCCGAACGCAGCGGACGCGTGATCACCAGCGCCGAAGACGAGTGCGGCGCCGCGGCCGTCGGGCTGGACGCGGACGTGGTGCTGCTGGCCGCGCGGGCGGGCAGGGGATCCGCATCGGGCGCCGGGGCGGCAGCCTGCGCATCGGCGGCTTCATCGGCCGCGGGCTTGTCTTGCGCGGCCGCATCGGACGCAGGCGCCGGCGCGGCCTGGGCCGAGGTGTCGGTGGGTGCGGGCGCGATTTCGACCGCGGCCGCCGGCACGGACGGCACCGGCGTGGCGACGTCGTTGGGCGGCGCGGTGTCCACCACGGGGGCGGGGCGCGCTGCCGGCGTGGACAGTTCGACGGGCGTCAGGCCGGCTTCGCGCGCGGCCTGCAGGTTGGCGCCTTCGGCCACCACGCCGATCGGGGGCAGGTTGTGGCCGCGCAGCGCCGCCACCAATGCCGTCCAATCGATCTTTTCCTCGACGCGGCTGGCGTCGATGACGACGGGCTCGTTTTCAAAGAAGCTGCCGGCATCGGCCATGCGTTTGGCGAGCGCAGCGTTCAGGCGTTCGGGATCGGCACTATGCAAAACCACCCGGATGGCATAAAGGGTGGCGCTCTTGAAGTCCAGGGCTAGCGATTCAGTGTTCATCTTGATTTTGGCTGGCGGTCTGGACGCCGGAAAACGGCGTCCTCGACCGGCTGCGGGATGTCGGGGATGATAACCCGCCCGGGACGGCCTGCGCCGGGCGCACGGCGAAAGAAAAAGGCGCCGCAAGGCGCCTTTTCCCGGTATTGCGCGCGTGAGCGCGTCAACCCTGGGCCCAGGAATCGCGCAGGGTCACGATGCGGTTGAGCACCGGCGCGTCAGGCGTCGAGTCCTTCAGGTCGGCCGTGAAATAGCCCAGGCGCTCGAATTGCCACGTGGCGCCGGGCGTGGCCACGGTGCCGGGCTCCAGCCAGGCCGTGACGGTCTGCTTGGAGTTGGGGTTCAGGCAGGCCAGGAAGTCCTTGTCGCCGCCGTCCGGACGCGGATCGGCAAAGAGGCGGTCGTACAGGTGAATCTGGGCAGGCACCGCGTGCGCCGCGCTCACCCACGTGATGTTGCCCTTGACCTTGACGCTGTCCGCGCCGGGCGTGCCGCTCTTGGTGTCGGGCAGGTATTCGGCCTGCACTTCGACGACTTCGCCGGCTTCGTTCTTGGTAAAGCCGGTGCAGCGCACGACGTAGCCGTACTTCAGGCGCACGGTGTTGCCCGGGAACAGGCGGAAATACTTCTTGGGCGCTTCCTCGCGGAAGTCGTCGCGTTCGATCCAAAGTTCGCGCGACAGCGGGAATTCACGCACGCCGGCCTCGGGGTCATGCGGATTGCGCGGCGCGGTGCAGGTCTCGGTCTGGCCTTCGGGGTAGTTGGTGATGACCAGCTTGATCGGGTCAAGCACGGCGACCGAACGCGGGGCGATGGGGTCCAGATCGTCGCGCACGGCCTGCTCCAGCAGGCTGTAGTCGATGCGCGAGTCGGACTTGGACACCGCGGTGCGGTCGCAGAACAGGCGGATCGACGCGGGCGTATAGCCGCGGCGGCGCAGGCCGAAGATGGTGGGCATGCGCGGATCGTCCCAGCCGTCCACGTGGCCTTCCTTGACCAGTTGCAGCAGTTTGCGCTTGCTGGTGACCACGTAGCTCAGGTTCAGGCGGGCGAATTCGTATTGATGCGGCAACGGCTGGGCCAGCTTGCCCAGTTCGGCCAGTCGCGCCAGGATCCAGTCGTAGAACGGACGCTGGTCTTCGAATTCCAGCGTGCAGACGCTGTGCGTGATGCCTTCCAGCGCGTCTTCCACCGGGTGCGCCCAGCTGTACATCGGGTAGATGCACCACTGGTCGCCGGTGCGGTGGTGCGTGGCGTGGCGGACGCGATACATGACCGGGTCGCGCAGGTTGATGTTGGGCGAAGCCATGTTGATCTTCGCGCGCAGCACCAGGCTGCCGTCCGGATGCTTGCCGTCGCGCATCTCGCGCAACAGCGCGATGGACTCGGCGGCCGGGCGGTTGCGCCAGGGCGAGTCCGTGCCGGGTTCGGTCAGGGTGCCGCGATTGGCGCGAATCTCGTCGGCGCTTTGCTCGTCGACGTAGGCATGGCCGGCTTCGACCAGGGCTTCGGCGAACTCATACATATAGCCGAAGTAATCGCTGGCGAAATACAGGTTCTCGCGGCCGTCGGCCTTCCAGTCGAAGCCCAGCCAGTGGACGGCCTCGATGATGGCGTCGACGTATTCCTGGTCTTCCTTCTCGGGATTGGTGTCGTCAAAGCGCAGGTGGCAGACGCCGCCAAAGTCGCGCGCCAGGCCGAAGTTCACGCAGATGCTCTTGGCGTGGCCGATGTGCAGGTAGCCGTTGGGCTCCGGCGGAAAGCGCGTGCGGATGCGGGCCGGGTCCGCTTCCCCCTGCTGCTGCAAGGCCGCCGGGCCAGGCTTGCCCGCCCAGCGCTTGCCCTGGAAGCGGTTGGCTTCGAGGTCGTCTTGGACGATGTTGAGCAGGTAGTTTGATGCGGCGGGGGTCGGCGTCGTGGCGGAGGTCATTCTTGAAAGAATAGGAAAAAGCAGCGACAAAGCGTCAATTTTGCCACGTTCCGCACCGCGCCCCTTTTCGTCATGCCTGCAACCGGTTTCAATCCGCCCCCATAGTCGTGTAACTGGCTCTACACTACGGGCCATTATGGATATCTCGACCCTATCCCTGGCCCGGGCGCAGTTCGTGGCCAGTCTTAGCTTCCTGGCGCTGTTTCTCGCCGTCTCCCTGGCCCTGGCCTGGGTGCTGCTGTTCTTCAAGATCCGCGCGCGGTGGTCCAGCCATGGCGGCTGGACGGGGGCCTACCGCTTCTGGGTCCGCATCTTCGCCCTGTCCTTCGTGCTGACGCTGGCCGCCAGCGTGCCCGTCCTGATCCAGATCGGCAGCCTGTGGGCGGGGCTGATGGACAAGATCGGCAACGTGGCCGGTCCGCTGCTGGGCTACGGCATCCTGTCGGTCTTCATCCTCAAATCCTGTTTCCTGGGCGTCATGCTGTTCGGCCAGCGCCGCGTGTCCGATGGCGCGCACACGCTGGCTGTCCTGATGGTGGCGGTGGGGCAGGTCGTGGCCGTGTTCTGGGTGCTGGCCCTGCAATCCTGGATGCAGACGCCCGATGGCGCGCTGCTGGTCGACGGCCGCTATCAGGTCTATGACTGGATGAAAGTGGTGCTCAATCCCTCGGTCGGCTGGCGCCTGGCCGTGGTGATGGTCGGCGCGGCGCTGGCCGCCTCGTTCCTGATGATGGGCGTGACCGCGCTGCAGGCGTTGCGCCGGCCGCTGGGCGAGGGCGAGCGCAGCGCGTTCAAGACGGCGCTGGTGGTGGCCGTGGTGGCCGCCTTCCTGCAAGTGCCGGTCGCAACCGGCGCGGGCCAGCTGATGGCCAAGCTGCAACCGGCCAAGGCCGCCGCCGCGGCGGGCTTCTGGCAGAGCGGTCCCGTGCCGCAACTGGTGGTGTTCGGCTGGCCGGACGCCCGGGCGCACGTCAATGTCGGCGACCTTACCTTCAACAATGCGGGCGGCATGTGGCTGCACCGCAATGCGGACGGCACCTATCAGGGCCTGGACAAGTATTCGGGGATGCTGCCCCCGGTGGCCGTGACCTTCTGGTCGGTGCGCGTGGCCGTGGGCCTGGGCCTGCTGATGCTGGCCGTGGCCTGCGTGACCTTCCTGTGGACCTTCCGCCGCGGCCTGGACGCGTCGGCCCTGCCGCCGTGGTGGCAGCGGGTCCTGTGCGGCATGATGTTTTCCGGCGGTATCGCCGTCGTCGCGGGCTGGTGGGTGTCCATCATCGGACTGCAGCCCTTCGTCGTGAACGGCACGGTCACGCAATCCGAGGTCCTGGGTTCCATGCCGTCGAGCACCGTGCTGTATGGCCTGGCCGGTTACGGGGTCTTGTACGCGCTGCTGCTCGCAGCGTTCGCCGGCATGCTGTTCCATGCCGCGCGCTACGGCGTCGTGCCCGTGCGCAAGCTGAGCGGAGGTGCGCCATGATCGCCATGCTGGCGGCCTCTCAAGGCCTGAGCCCCGACGATCCTTCTTTCTGGATGCCGCTCGCCTTCATGGCGCTGCTGTTCGTCGTGATTGCCGCGGGCATGGTCCTGGACGGCTTCGACCTCGGCGTGGGCATCCTGCTGCAGATCGCGCCGGAGCACGAGCGCGGCCGCATGATGAGCCTGCTCAGCCCGTGGCGCGACGCCAATGAATTCTGGCTGCTGCTGGGCATGGGGTTGTTCGCGGCGGCGTTTCCGTTTGCCTGGGGCGCCGTGCTGGGCAAACTCTACGGACCGCTGACGCTCATGGTGCTGGGGGTGGTGCTGCGCAGCGTTGCGTTCGAATTCCGCATCCGCGCCCGCAACGAATTGAAGCCGCGCTGGATCTTCGCTTTCTGGGCGGGCTCGCTCATCACCGCCTTTGGCCAGGGCGTGCTGCTTGGCCGCATTGCCACGGGCTACCAGTCCGATGCAGGCTATGGCTGGTTCGCGATGTTCGTGGGCCTGTGCGCGGTGGCGGCCTACGTGCTGCTGGGCGCCGCGTGGCTGGTCATGCGCGTCGATGGCGACCTGCAGCGCCGCGCGGCCAACTGGGCGCGCCACGCGATCCGCTGGACCGCCGTGGGCATGGTGTCGATCGCGGTCACCCTGGGCCTGGCCAACGCCGGCATCTTCTACAAATGGAGCAACATCGCGCACCTGAGCCTCGCGGCGTCGGTGTGGGTGCTGATGCTGGCCGGTTTCGTGGCCGCGGAAATGCTGCTGGCGCGGCTGCCCGGCCGCGCCGACCGCTTCAGCTGGCTGCCGTTCGTGCTGACGGTCGCGCTGTTCCTGCTGATGCTGAGCGGGCTGGCCTACAGCCTGTTCCCGTACCTGATCCTGGACGACATGACGCTGTGGGACGGCGCGGGCGCGCTGGGCTCGATGCGGCTCGTGATGGCCGGCGCCGTGGTGGGGATACCGGTGGTGCTGGTGTTCAACATCCTGGCGTACCGGTCCGTGTTCGGCAAGGAACGCCGCCGCGTGCCGCTGCTGCCGCCGCCGTCTTACTAAGGGTCTTGCGGGCCGGGCGCCATGCCGCAAAGGCGGGGCGCCCGGGCCGGCGCTACAGCACCGGCCGCGCCACCCGCTGCAGGATTTCTTCGCCGTAGGCTTCCAGTTTGCGGGCCCCCACGCCGTTGATGTGGCTCAGGTCGTCCATGGACTCGGGCTGCGCCAGCGCGATCTCGCGCAGCGTGGCGTCGTGAAAGATCACGTAGGCGGGCACGCCGTGGCTCTTGGCGACTTCGCCGCGCCAGGCGCGCAGGGCTTCGAACACGGGCTGCAATTCGGCCGGCAGGTCGATCGCCGCCGCCTTGGGCCGTCCGCTGCCCGTCTTGCCGGACCGCGGTTTCTTTTCGGATTCGCGCCGCAGCATGAGCTGGCGTTCGCCCTTGAGCACGGCGCGGCTGCCTTCGGTCAGGGCCAGCGTGCCGAAGCCTTCGTTGTCCACCGTCAAGAGGCCCTGCGCCAATAGCTGGCGCAGCACGCCGCGCCAGGCGGTGTCGGACAGGTCGGCGCCCACGCCGAATACGCTGAGCGTCTCGTGGCCATGCTGCTGGGTGCGGTCGGTGACCTTGCCGCGCAGGATGTCGATGATGTGGCCGGCGCCATAGCGCTGGCCGCGTTCCTTCCAGAGCCGGTACACCGCCGACAGCACCTTCTGCGCCGCGACGGTGCCGTCCCACGCCTGGGGCGGGTCCAGGCAGACGTCGCAGTTGCCGCACGCGGTGATCTGCTGGCCAAAGTACGCCAGCAGGCGCACGCGCCGGCATTCCACGGTTTCGCACAGGCCCAGCATGGCGTCGAGCTGCTGGCCCAGGCGCCGGCGATAGGACTCGTCGCCAGGCGATTCGTCGATCATGCGGCGCTGCTGCACCACATCCTGCAAGCCGTAGGCCAGCCATGCGGTGGCGGGCAGGCCGTCGCGGCCGGCGCGGCCGGTTTCCTGGTAGTAGCCTTCGACCGACTTGGGCAGGTCGATGTGCGCCACGAAGCGCACGTCCGGCTTGTCGATGCCCATTCCGAACGCAATGGTGGCGACCATCACCACGCCGTCCTCGCGCAGGAAGCGCGACTGGTTGGCCGCCCGCACCTGGGCGCTCAGGCCCGCGTGGTACGGCATCGCATCGATGCCCTGGTTGCACAGGAATTCGGCCGTTTCTTCCACCCGGGCGCGCGACAGGCAGTACACCACGCCGGATTCGCCTTCGTGCTCGGTGCGGATCATGTCCAGCAGCTGCTTGCGCACCTCGTTCTTTTCGACGATGCGGTAGCGGATGTTGGGGCGGTCGAAGCTCGAGACGAAATGGCGGGCTTCGTCCAGCGACAGACGCTGCGCGATCTCGG
This sequence comes from Achromobacter sp. JD417, assembly GCF_041879325.1. NCBI lineage: Bacteria > Pseudomonadati > Pseudomonadota > Betaproteobacteria > Burkholderiales > Alcaligenaceae > Achromobacter > Achromobacter sp. JD417. The sequence continues at coordinate 1,098,004 of NZ_CP087159.1, forward strand.
TACGTGTGACGGCGGTGGCGGTGGCCGTGAGCGCGATGCGCGGCACGTCAGGCCAGCGCTCGTGCAGCATGGACAGGCCCAGGTATTCGGGACGGAAATCGTGACCCCATTGGGACACGCAATGTGCTTCGTCGATGGCGAACAGCGCGATGCGGCCACGGTCCAGCAACTGCAGGCAGCGGTCGGTCAGGAGGCGTTCGGGCGCGACATACAGCAGGTCGAGCTCGCCATCCAGGAACGCCTGCTCCACGTCGCGGGCCACGCGCCATTCCTGCGTCGAATTCAGGAACGCCGCGCGCACGCCCAGTTCCGTCAGGGCGTCGACCTGGTCCTGCATCAGCGCGATCAGGGGCGACACGACAATGCCCGTGCCTTCGCGCACCAGCGAGGGAATCTGGTAGCACAGCGACTTGCCGCCGCCGGTGGGCATGAGGACGAGGGCGTCGCCGCCGCCGATCACCTGATCGACAATGGCTTGCTGGTCGCCGCGGAAGGATTCGTAACCGAAAACGCGCTGCAACACGCCGAGGGCGCGCGCGTCAGACATGGGGGTAGGCCGGAAGCATCATGGCAGGGATTTTAAGCCCCAATTCCGGCCGGTCCCATCCCAGGGGGATTTTTTGGTCCGCGTTCCCGGCGCTTACCAGCTGAGCCAGGTGCCGCGCATGAAGGTGTCCACGGGCATGCTCAGGTTGGCGCGCCAGCCATAGTCGCCCGTCACGATGTCGCGGTCCGCGCCCACGGCCAGCTTGACCTTGGGGGCGACGAACATGCTGTGGGACAGGCCCACGCGCTGCTCGGCCAGCACCGACCCCTCGCGCAGGCCGGAATACGTGCCGCTCAACGTGCCCCAGCCCGACAGCGGCACGCCCGCAGAGATCGTATTGCGGGTCTGCGCGGCGGACGCGACGCCGTCGGAATAGGTCGACAGGTCGCCGTAGCCCGCGCCGATCTGCTCGTTGGTGTAGCCCAGCGTCACGGTGTCGGCCACATCGACGCTGTAGCCGAAGCGGTAGCGGTAGCCGCTAGCCGCATCGAACGAACTTTGCGTGGCGCCTGCCCGGAAGGTGCCGAATTCGCCGGCGTTGTACGTGGTGCCCACGCCGCGCGTGGTGAGCGACGGCGCGCTCTGCATCTGGCCCTCCACCGTCAGCACCGGCGTGAGGCCGTAGCGCACGCTGCCGCTGCCGACGGACGCGCCGTAGTCCACGGCCCCGGACTGGGCGGCCGGGTCCATGAGATTGAGCTTGCCCAGCGAGGACGAATAACCGAAGCTGCCTTCCGGCAACGTGGCGCCGGTGCCGCCCCAGTTGGCGATCTGCAGCCCGCCCACCGGCGCGCCGCTGCCCCAGGCGGGCGCGTTGGGGTTGACGTTGCCCACCGTGAGGGACGGGCCCGAGGTATTGCGGTATACCCAGTTGCGGCTGCCGCCATAGCGCAGGCCGTCCTGTCCGCTCACCGACGAAAACCAGGGGCGCGAGGGGCGGGAGACGCCGGAGATCACCACGACCGGCACGCTCGGCAGGTCACCGTCTTCAAGCGCAAAGGAATAATCCGGCGGGATGTCCGCCGCGGACGCGGGCGCCGCCAGCGGATCGCACGTCAGCGGAACTGGCGGCGCGCTGCCGGTCAGGCCCAGGCCCGTGCCGGGGATGAACCCGTCGGCCGTATCCGGGCCGCCGTCGCGCACCGAGGTGTCCATGCCGGGTTCGGTCGCGTGCAGGTCGCAGGGCGTGGGGTCCAGCGGCACGGCCCGGTCGTCGAACGACGGGGCGGGGCGCACCGGCAGGGATTGAACCGGCGAGAGCACGCCAATGCCGCGCGCCACGCGCGTGACCTCGCCCGCCGGGGGCGGCGTCAAGGTAAACGGGGACACGTCGGGCTCGTCGCCAAACGCAGGCGCCATCGGCCAGGCAAGGCCCGCCGTCAATGCCGCGTGCAACAGCCCTCTGCGCCAGATGTTAGCTGTGGCGACCATGGGGACAGTGTAGAGAGCGCGCTGCCGCGCATCTGTAAACGATCTTTAGAAAAGTCCACGAGGGGCGGCAGGCGAAGCGCCATTCTAGGGCAGTCGCGAGTCTGGGGCACGTCCGATCGCGAAAAGCCCGAAACATCCGGCCAACATCGTGCAACGGGTATATTTCAGATGATTTCCTGCCCCTTGCAGGCGAGCGCGCCGCGCCGCACTATCACGCCCATGGACAATTCCCACACCAAGCTGCTGGTCGTCGACGATGATCCGGCGCTGCGCCAGCTGCTGGCCGACTACCTGAACCGGCATGGCTACGACACGCTGCTGGCCCCGGACGCGACCGACCTCTCCTCGCGCATCACCCGTTACGCGCCCGATCTGCTGGTGCTGGACCGCATGCTGCCCGGCGGCGACGGCGCCGATGCCTGCCGCCGCCTGCGCGAGCAGGGCGAGGACATCCCCGTCATCCTGCTGACCGCGCGCGACGAAGCCGTGGACCGCATCATCGGCCTGGAGGCCGGCGCCGACGATTACGTCGGCAAGCCCTTCGACCCCCGCGAACTGCTGGCCCGCATCGAGGCCGTGCTGCGCCGCAAGCGCGGCCCGTCCGCGCTCACCAAGGATGCGCCGGTCGCTTTCGGCCCGTTTGTCTTTGACCCCTCCACGCGTCAGCTGTCCCGCGAAGGCACCGTGGTCAAGCTGACCGGCGGCGAAATCAACCTGCTTGAAGCCCTGGTGCGCAATGCGGGCAAGCCGCTGTCGCGCGAACGCCTGCTGGCGCTGGCCCGCGACGACGACGCCGGCGAGCGCAACGACCGCGCCATCGACATCGCGATCCTGCGCCTGCGCCGCGTGATCGAGGACGATCCCAAGCAGCCGCGCTGGATCCAGACCGTCTGGGGCATCGGTTACCGGTTCTCTCCCTGATGCGCTTTTCCCCCGGCATTCTCGTGCCCCGCTCGCTGCGGGCGCGGCTGATCCTGCTGATCCTCGGATCGGTCCTGCTCACGCAGGCCGCCACGCTGGTGACGGTGTCGTACTTCCGGCACAAGTTCATGGAAGACGTGGCCATCGGCTATATCGTCACCACCATCCGCACGCTGCGCGCCGCCGTGTCCCAGGTGCCCGCCGAAGACCGCGCCGACTTCGTGCGCGCCGCATCGCAGAACCAGTGGCGGTTGTGGTCACGCGTGCTGCCCGCCGAAGCCAAGCTGCAGCGCTTCAATGGCCGCCGTCCGCCGCCGCGTGCCGCGCCGCGCCCGCCGCCTCCCGCACCCCCGCCCGCCCCGGATTCGCAATTGCACGGTCCGCCTCCGCCGCCCCCGCCGGAGGTGCATGGCGACGAACGCGAAACCGATGCGGCGCAGGCAGACGCTGGCAGCGATGCCCAGCGCGACGGCGACCGTGCCCGCGAGGAGCACGCGCGCCGCCACAAGTCCGAGCCCGAGCCCGACGATATTCGCCGCGACCTGCGCGTGCTGGTTCAGCAGCTCAACGAACGCCTGAACGACGGCACGCGCGTGGCGCTGTCGCGCGGCCCCACGCCGGAGATCTTCATTTCGCTGGCGCCCAACCCGGCCACCGAAGACGCGCCGCGGCTGCGCGAGTGGCTGGTCATTCCGCTGGACCGGCTGGATCCGCCCGTTGCCACGCCCTTCATCGCCGCCTGGCTGGGCGGGCTGGGATTGCTGCTGCTGCTGGCCGTGGGTTTTTCGTGGCACATCACGCGCCCGATCACGCGGCTGGCCGACGCCGCGGACCAGCTTGCTGCGGGCCAGCCCCAGCGCGTGGAACCCTCCGGTCCGCACGAAACCCGCGTGCTGGGCGAACGCTTCAATGCCATGCTGGACGCCTTGTCCGAGTCCGATTCCGTGCGGCGCACGCTGCTTTCCGGGCTGCCGCACGACCTGAAAGGGCCGCTGTCGCGCATGTGGCTGCGCGTCGAGATGGCCGACGATTCGACGCTGAAGGAAGGGCTGCGCACCGACCTGCGCGACATGCAGCACATGGTGGACCAGTTCATCGGTTTCGTGCGCGGCACCGATCCGGCGGCCTACCGCTATGCGCCCATCGTGCTGTCGGAATGGCTGACCGAGCGCGTGGGCGCCTGGCAGGGCGCCGGCACCGCGATCGGCCTGAACACCGATGCCCAGGCCAGCGGCGCCGTGGTGCAGGCCGACGCCGTGGCGTTGGGGCGCCTGCTGGACAACCTGATCGGCAACGCGCTGAACCACGGCGCGCCGCCGGTGGACGTCGCGTTGCGGCGCGAAGAGGAATACGCGGTGCTGGACGTGGCCGATCACGGGCCGGGCATCGTGCCGGAACGCCGCCAGGAGGCCTTGCGGCCTTTCAGCCGGCTTGACGACGCGCGTACCCGCACCGGCAGCGTGGGCCTGGGCCTGGCGCTGGCCGAGGCCATTGCGCGGGCGCATGGCGGATCGCTCGAATTGCGCGAGGCTCCGTCCGGCGGGTTGTGCGTGCGCGTGCGGCTGCCGCTCTCCCAGACTGCCTGACCGACCTGGCCCCGGGGACGGCCCCGGGGCAGCCCGCGCTACGGTACGATTCATCCTGCTTCGTCCTTTGCCCGTACCCCGCACCATGGCCATCCAGTCCGATTCGCTTTCCTCCCGTCCCGACGCCCCCCGCATCGTGACGCCGCAGCCGGTGTCGCCCAACGAGGAGTCGATCGAACGCGCGTTGCGGCCCAAGGCGCTGGAAGAATATGTCGGGCAGCAGCGCGCCCGCGAACAGCTCGAGATATTCATCGCCGCGGCCAGAAAGCGGGGCGAGGCGCTGGACCACGTCCTACTGTTCGGCCCCCCGGGCCTGGGCAAGACGACGCTGGCGCACATCATTGCGCACGAAATGGGCGTGCAATTGCGGCAGACGTCCGGCCCCGTTCTCGAACGCCCGGGCGACCTGGCCGCGCTGCTGACCAACCTGGAAAAGAACGACGTCCTCTTCATCGACGAGATCCACCGCCTGTCGCCCGTGGTCGAGGAAATCCTTTACCCCGCGCTCGAAGACTTCCAGATCGACATCCTGATCGGCGAGGGGCCGGCCGCGCGCAGCGTGAAGCTGGACCTGCAGCCCTTCACGCTGGTGGGCGCCACGACCCGCGCGGGCATGCTGACCAATCCGCTGCGCGACCGCTTCGGCATCGTGTCGCGGCTCGAGTTCTACAACGCCGCGGATCTGGGCCGCATCGTGACGCGCAGCGCGGGCCTGCTCAATGCCGTCATCACGCCGGACGGCGCGGCCGAGGTGGCGCGCCGCGCCCGCGGCACGCCGCGTATCGCCAACCGCCTGCTGCGCCGGGTGCGCGACTACGCCGAGGTAAAGGCGGGCGGCACCATCGACGCCGACGTGGCGGGCCGCGCGCTCGCCATGCTGGAAGTCGATCCGCAGGGCCTGGACCTGATGGACCGCAAGCTGCTCGAAGCCATCGTCCACAAGTTCGATGGCGGTCCGGTCGGCGTGGACAGCCTGGCCGCGGCCATCGGCGAAGAGCGCGACACGATCGAGGACGTCATCGAGCCGTACCTGATCCAGCACGGTTATCTGCAACGCACGCCGCGCGGCCGCACGGCCACGCTGACCACGTGGCGCCACCTGGGCCTGGCGCCGCCCGCAGGCACCACGGGCGGCAGCGGCGACCTCTTCGGCAAATAGGCTGCCCTCGCGCCGTCATGCCTTCGGGCGGCGCGCAAATCGCGCCGGCGGGTTTATGATCCGAGGGTTTCGTTTCCCCCTCGCGATCTAAGGACCTTATTCCATGCAGCCCGAATTGCCCTCCTATGATGATGTCGCGCGCGCCAGCGAGCGCCTGGCCGGCAACGCACACCGCACGCCCGTCCTGACCTCGGCCACCGCCGATGCCATCGCCGGCGCGTCGCTGTTCTTCAAGTGCGAGAACTTCCAGCGCATGGGCGCCTTCAAGTTCCGGGGTGGCTACAACGCGATCGCGCGCCTCACGCCCGAGCAACGGGCCGCGGGCGTCGTGACGTTCTCGTCAGGCAATCACGCGCAGGCCATCGCGCTGGCCTCCCGGCTGCAAGGGGTCCAGGCCACCATCATCATGCCGCTGGACGCGCCCGCGGCCAAACGCGCGGCCACCGAAGGCTACGGCGGCAAGATCGTCACGTACGACCGCTACACCGAAGACCGCGAGACCATCGCCCGCCGCATCCAGGCCGAAACCGGCGCCACGCTGATCCCGCCGTACGACCACGAAGACGTGATCGCGGGGCAGGGCACCGCCGCCAAGGAATTGTTCGAGGAAGTCGGCGAGCTCGATTACCTTTTCGTGTGCCTGGGCGGCGGCGGCCTGCTGTCGGGTTCGGCCCTGTCCGCCTTCGCGCTCAGCCCGCGCTGCCTGGTCTACGGCGTGGAGCCCGAAGCCGGCAATGACGGGCAGCAGTCCTTGCGCAAGGGTGAAATCGTCCGAATCCCCGCGCCCAAGACGCTGGCCGACGGCGCGGCCACCACGCATCTGGGCAATCTCACCTTCCCCCTCATCCAGAAGTACGTGCGCGACATCGTCACGGTGACGGATGAACAGCTCGTGACGACCATGAAGTTCTTTGCCGAACGCATGAAGATGGTCGTGGAACCCACGGGCTGCCTGGCGGCGGCGGCCGTCATGCAGAACGTGGTGCCGGTGCGCGGGGCCCGGGTAGGCGTGATCATCAGCGGCGGCAACGTCGATCTTCCGGCCTACGCAAAGCTCCTGGCGGGCTGACGCGCATCAAGCAGCGCGCGCGGCGCCCCGCTCGCGCGCGCTTGCGCATGCCGACCTTGCAGGGCAGAATCGAACCTCGATCCTGACGAACCGGAGGCTACGCCATGCGTATCCTTGTCATTGGCGGCACGGGCTTCATCGGCCGCCACTTGGTAGCACGGCTTTGCGCGGACCCGCATCAGATCGTCGTGCCCACGCGGCTTCTTGCTCGCGGACGCGACCTGCAATTACTTCCCACCGTCACGCTGCTTCAGGCTGACATCCACGACGACGCCGCGCTCGATGGCATGGTGCAAGGGTGCGATGCCGTCGTGAACCTGGTGGGCATCCTGCACGGCAACGTGGGCCGGCCGTATGGGTCCGATTTCGCGCGCGCCCACGTGCATCTGCCGCAGCGCATTGCGCAGGCCTGTGTGCGCCATGGCGTGCGGCGCTTGCTTCACGTCAGCGCGCTGGGCGCCGACTCCAGCGGCGACAGCATGTACCAGCGCTCCAAGGGCGACGGCGAGGCCGCCATCAAAGCGGCCTGCCAAGGCCGGCCCGACATCTGCTGGACCATCTTCCGTCCGTCGGTGCTTTTCGGACCCGACGACAATTTCACCAATATGTTCGCGTCGCTGGCGCGTTGGCTGCCGGTGCTGCCGCTGGCGGGCGCCAATGCGCGCATGCAGCCCATCTATGTGGGCGATGTGGTGACCGCCATGGTCAACGCGCTGGCCGACACCCACACCTGCGGCAAGACCTACGAACTGGGCGGGCCGCAGGTCTACACGCTGGGCGAGATCGCGCGGCTGTGCGCCGCCTGGAGCGGGCATCCGCGCCCCGTCATCAGCATGCCGATGGGGGTGGGGCGCATGCAGGCCCGGCTGTTCGAATGCATGCCGGGCACGCCATTGATGTCGCGCGACAACCTGGATTCCCTGCGCCGCGACAACGTCTGCGGCGGGCCCATCGCCCCCGAGTTGCACGTGGTGCCCACGGGCCTGGAGGCCGTGGCGCCGCGCTACCTGCAGCACGGCAAGGCGGCTTAGCGCCAGTTAGCGCACCAGCGCCTTGAGCGCCTGTTTGATGCCGTCGGACACGCCTACGCCTTCGGGCAGCGTCTTTAGCGCCGACAGCGATTCCTTCTCGGAGTAGCCCAGCGCCAGCAGGGCATTCAGGATGTCGGACTGGTTGTCGTGCGTGACGTGCGCCGCTGCGCCGATGTCCGCGCCCAGCTTGCCGCGCATCTCCAGCAGCAGCCGTTCCGCGGTCTTCTTGCCGATGCCGGGCACGCGGGTCAGGCGGCCGGACTCCTGCAGCGTGATGGCTTGCGCCAGATCCGCGACCGACAGGCCGGACAGCACGGACAGCGCCGTGCGCGCGCCGATGCCGCTGACCTTGATGAGTTCACGGAACGCGCTGCGCTCGCCGGCCGAGGCAAATCCATACAGGATGTGCGCGTCTTCGCGCACGGTCAGGTGCGTGTAGAGCGTGACGCGCGCGCCCGTCTCGGGCAGCGAATACAGCGTGCTCATGGGCACGTCGATGTCATACCCGATTCCGCCCACATCCACGCAGATCGTGGGGGGCAGTTTTTCGATCAGGGTTCCGGTGATTCTTCCGATCATGGTGAGAGGCCTGCAATGGTGGCGGCCGCGGAACGCGCGGCGAATGCGGGGATTCTATACGGGAGGGCGCTCAGCCGATCAGCCGGCCATTGCGGATGCGGGTCTTGCCGCCCATCCGCAGCGCGCTGCCCAGGCGTTCCAGCTTGTCCTGCAGCGGTCCCACGTGCGCGTGGCAGATCGCGCAGGCCAGCGCGTCGGCCGAGTCGGGGGCCGGCATGCCATCCAGCGCCAGCAGGTGCTGCACCATCATCTGCACCTGCTCTTTCGCGGCGCGGCCGGTGCCGACCACGGCCTTCTTGATCTGCAGCGCGGTGTACTCGTGCACGTCCAGCGAACTGTCGGCCAGCGCGCAAAGCGCCGCGCCGCGGGCCTGGCCCAGCAGCAGGGTGGATGCGGGATTGGTGTTCAGAAAGACGATTTCCAGCGCGGCCACGTCGGGTTGCGTGTCGCGGGCCACCTGGCGCAGGTTGTCCAGGATGACCTTCAGGCGTTCGGACAGCGTCAGCGCCGGCGGGACCACGATGGTCCCGCTGGCCACGTAACGCAGCCGCGAGCCTTCGGCATCGATCACACCGAAGCCGGTGCGGCGCAGGCCGGGATCGATGCCGAGGACGCGCATCAGTGGCGGAAGTGGCGGGTGCCGGTCAGCACCATGGCGATGCCGTGCTCGTCGGCGGCGGCGATGACTTCGTCATCGCGCACGCTGCCGCCGGGCTGGATCACGCAGGTTGCGCCCGCCGCCACCACCACGTCCAGGCCGTCACGGAACGGGAAGAACGCGTCGGATGCCACGGCCGAGCCCTTCAGGGTCAGGCCGGCGTTTTCCGCCTTGATGGACGCGATGCGCGCCGAGTCGATGCGGCTCATCTGGCCCGCGCCCACGCCCAGGGTCATGCCGCCGCCCACGAACACGATGGCGTTGGACTTGACGTACTTGGCGACCTTCCAGGCGAACGACAGGTCGTTCATTTCCTGTTCGGTGGGCTGGCGCTTGGTGACGACCTTCAGGGCGTCGCGCGGCACGTTGTAGGCGTCCGGCGTCTGCACCAGCCAGCCGCCGCCCACGCGCTTGATGTCGAAGGCGTTCTGGCCGGTGCCCATCGGCACTTCCAGCACGCGCACGTTCTTCTTGGCGGCCAGGATGGCCAGCGCGGCGCCGTCGTAGGCGGGGGCGAGCAGCACTTCCAGGAACTGCGCGCTCACGGCCTCGGCCGTCGCGGCGTCAACCGGACGGTTGAAGGCGATGATGCCGCCGAAGGCCGACGTCGGGTCGGTCTTGAAGGCCTGCTGGTACGCGCCCAGCGTGTCGGCCGCCACGGCCACGCCGCAGGGGTTGGCATGCTTGACGATGACGCAGGCGGGCGCCTCGAAGCTGCGTGCGCATTCCCACGCCGCGTCGGCGTCGGCGATGTTGTTGTAGGACAGTTCCTTGCCCTGCAGCTGGCGGTAGTTGCCCAGCAGGCCGGCCGGACGCTGCGCGTCCACGTAGAAGGCGGCGCTTTGATGGGGGTTCTCGCCGTAGCGCAGCGCCTGCTCCTGCTTGACCTGCAGGGTCAGCGTGCCGGGCCATTCGTTACGGGCGGGCACGGCGTCCTGCTCGGGCTCGGTTGCGGTCAGGCTGGTCAGGTACGCGGCGATGGCGCCGTCGTAGGCGGCCGTGTGGGCGTAGACCTTGGCGGCCAGGGCGAGGCGCAGGCCGTAGGAGGTGGCGCCGCCCTTGTCCATTTCGGCCAGGACGCGCGAATAGTCGACCGGGTCGATCACGACCGTAACGCCGCCGGCTTCGGTGCCGTGGTTCTTGGCGGCGGCGCGCAGCATGGCGGGCCCGCCGATGTCGATGTTCTCGACGGCGTCGGCAAACGTGCAATCGGGCTTGGCGACGGTTTCACGGAACGGATACAGGTTGACCACCAGCATGTCGATGCGATCGATGCCAGCCGCCTTAATGGTGTCCATGTGCTCGGCGCTGTCGCGGCGGGCCAGCAGGCCGCCGTGGATCTTGGGGTGCAGCGTCTTCACGCGGCCGTCCAGGATCTCGGGTGAACCGGTGTGAGCGGCCACTTCGGTGACGGTCAGGCCGGAGTCGGCGAGCAGCTTGGCGGTGCCGCCGGTCGAGAGCAGGCGCACGCCGCGCGCGGCCAGGGCGCGGGCAAATTCAACGATGCCGGTCTTGTCGGACACCGAAAGCAGGGCGGTTTCGATTTTCATGATGGGACGGAGTGGGGCGGGAGCGCCTTTCTCGTTCTGGTCGGATGGGAAATCTGGAAGCGGCGGCGGCGCGACGCGTGCGCCGCCCGCGCGAGGGAAATCTATACCTGGATATTGTGCGCCAGCAACTTCTTGCGCAGGGTGTTGCGGGTGATGCCCAGCATCTCGGACGCCCGGGACTGGTTGCCGCCCGACCGCTCCAACGCTACTTCAAGCACCGGGCGCTCCACGCAGCGCATGACCATGTCCCACATATCGTGGGGCTCGGACTCGCCCAAGTCTTCGAAATAGCGCTCCAGGCTGGCGCGCACGCATTCTTCCAGGACATCTTTCTTGCTCATTTGAGTACAGATATTTTTATGTTGGTGTTGAGGCGGTCATGCCGCCAGCAGGGCTTCTGCGGCCGGCGCCGGGGTACAGCTGCCGTCGCTTGAGAGGGTGTCGAACCAGTCCGCCACCGCCCGCCATTGGTCGCGGGTGTTGTCGATCAGGTTCATGCGGGCGCAAAACGAATCCGCGCCCGGCAGGCCGTCCACATACCAGCCTATGTGCTTGCGCGCGGTACGTACGCCGGTGTGCTCGCCATAGAAACGGTAGTGGTCGTCGAGATGTTCGAGCAGCAGCTCGCGCATTTCCCCGTAAGAGGGAGGGGCCAGTGTTTCGCCCGTGCGCAGGTAGTGGTCGATTTCGCGGAAGATCCACGGGCGGCCCTGGGCCGCCCGGCCAATCATGACCGCATCGGCGCCAGTGTAATCCAGGACGTGCCTGGCTTTGGCGGGCGAGTCGATATCTCCGTTCGCGATCACGGGGATGCCGATTTCAGCCTTGACGGCGCGGATGGTGTCATATTCCGCCTCGCCCGTATAGAGGTCGGCCCGCGTGCGCCCGTGCAGGGTGAGGGCGGCTATGCCCGCGTTTTCGGCCAGCTTGGCCACGCGCAGCGCATTGCGGCTGCTGCGGTCCCAGCCGGTCCGGGTCTTCAGGGTGACGGGCACGCCAAGCGGCGCGCAGGCGGCCACCACGGCGTCCAGGATGCGGACGATCAGGTCTTCGTGGCGCAACAGCGCCGACCCGGACGCCACGTTGCACACTTTCTTGACCGGACAGCCCATGTTGATGTCGATGATCCGGGCGCCCTTGTTGGCGTTGAACGCCGCGGCCTCGGCCATCATGGCCGGATCCGCCCCCGCAATCTGCACGGAAATGGGGGCGATCTCGCCGTCGTGGTTCAGGCGGCGCGATGTCTTGACGCTATCCCACAGTTTGGGGTTGCTGGCGGCCATCTCGGACACCGCGTAACCCGCCCCCAGCTTCTTGCAAAGCTGGCGGAAAGGACGGTCCGTCACGCCCGCCATGGGCGCGACAAGAACGTTGTTGGGAAGGGTCCACTGGCCTATGCGCATGCTCACATTTTAACCGGCTCGATCGAACCCCCATTTTTGGAGGGGCGATGGCCTGGTAACAGATGGGGGGGAACGAGGGGAAGCCGGCCCCTGAACGGGGCCGGATCCGACGGGGATTTACGCGCGGAATCCTTGGAGCAGGTGCTGGGCGAGCGGGGCGCGCAACGGGGAGGCCAGATCCATCCCCAGCAAGGCGGCGCCGCAGGCGTGTTCCACGGGCGCCAGCCCCGTGGCGAAGATGCGCGGCATGAAATCGGTAAGCCCGGCCGTGATGAAGCGATCCAGATGGCGCGCGCTGGCGAACTCGGCCAGGGCCGGTCCGGGATTGGCGCCGGGACGGGCCAGCCAGCCGGTCAGCGTCTGGGCAAGGCGCGCCGCATCGCGCAGGCCGAGGTTCAATCCCTGTCCCGCCACCGGGTGCAGGGTCTGCGCGGCGTTGCCGATGGCCGCGACCCGGCCGTGCACCTGGGCGCGCCGGGCGGACAGCGCCAGCGGAAAGACATGGCGCGGCGCATGGCTGGTCAGGCGGCCCAGGCGGTCGCCAAAGGCCTGCGTCAGCGCATGCGAGAAAGCGACGTTGTCCAGGGCCGCGAGTTCGGCCGCGCGGTCCGGCGCGCTGCACCAGACGACGGAGTAGGCATCCGGGGTCTGCGGGTGCGGCAGCAGCGCCAGCGGACCTTCGGAGGTGAAGCGCTCCCAGGCCCAGCCGCGCCGCGGCAGGGTGGCGTGGGCGGTGGTCAGCACGGCGTGCTGGTCGTAATCGCGCCGCACATCCGTGGCGCCGGCGCCGTCGGACTGCACGGCGACGCCGCAGAGGATTTCCGTGTCGCCCTGCTGGATGCGCACGCCGTCGGCGTCCTGCATGCCGATCTGCGCCGGGGGGCCGGCCAGCACGGAGACGCCGCAAGCGGCCACGCATTCGTCCAGCTTGGCGTACAGGCCGGAATAGGCCACCACGCAGCCCAGCTGGGGCACGCCAAAATCGGTGTTCTGGATGAGCGTCCGGCCCAGCCGGCCGCGCTGCGACACGTGGATGTTGCGAATGTCGGCCGAGCGTTCGGGCCAGGCATGCAGCGACTCCAGCAGCACCCGGCTGCCGTGGTTCATGGCCAGCACGCGCGGATCCGCGGCGGGCACGGCCGCGGCCGGGGTGACGGGCGCCGGTGCGCTGCCCGCGAGCAGGGCGATGCGCGCCGGGTCCGGCGCCACGCGCGCCAGCATCAGGGCCAATACGCGGCCCACGGGGCCGGCGCCAAGAATCGCAATGTCGTAGGCGGAGGAAGTCATGCCCGGATTTTAACCGTCCACTACAATCGCGGCAGCCGCCGCCGCTTGGCGCCTACGCCCCTTTTCCGGTTGATTGACATGACGCAGGCTCAGGCTTCCTCTTCGCTTTCCGCCGTCTCCGCGCGCCGCCCCCGCAGCAAGGTCGCGGTGGGACTCCTGGCCTGCCTGTTCGGCGCGTTTGGCGCGCACTGGTGGTATCTGGGCCGGCGCCACGCCTGGCTGGTGACCGTGTTCGCCGCCGTGTGCCTGTTCTGCGCCGTGCGCTTTTACCCGATCTGGTACGACAACCCCGCGTTCTTCCTGCTGTTCATTCCCATGATCGACGGGTTCATCGAAAGCGCGGTCTATTCCCTGATGCCGGACGAGAAGTTCGACCGGATCTGCAATCCGGGTCTGGGCAAGGTGTCTTCGACAGGCTGGGGGCCGGTGCTGGTCGCCATTCTGGCGTGCCTTGTCGGCGCCATCGCCACCATGTTCGCCATCGCGATGGTGGTGGTCTATGTCTGGGTGGCCATGGGCTGGCTGGACGGCTACGTGCTGTAGGCCGCCCGCCGCGTCATTCGCGCATCAGCGCCTCGATCTCGCTGGCCTGCACCGGCACGCCGCGGGTGATCAGTTCACATCCTTCGTCCGTGACCAGCGCATCGTCTTCCGTGCGGATGCCGATGTTCCAGTAGGCCTCTGGCACGTCGTCGGCGGGGCGCACGTAGATGCCCGGCTCGATGGTCAGCATCATCCCGGTTTGCAGCGTGCGCCACGGCCGATCGGTGCCGGGCGCGCCGGGCTGGCGGTAGTCGCCGACATCATGCACGTCCAGGCCCAGCCAGTGCCCAGTGCGGTGCATGTAGAAGCGGCTGTAGTCGCCCGATTCCAGCACGCCGTCCAGCGATCCCTTCAGCAGTTTCAGGTCCAGCATGCCTTGCGCCAGGACGCGCAGGGCGGCCTCGTGCGCATCGTTGAAGCTGCGGCCGGGCGCGGTGGCCTGGGCGGCCGCGTCCTGCGCCGCGACGGTCAGGTCATAAAGCGCGCGCTGCGGGCCGCTGTAGCGGCCGTTCGCCGGAAAGGTGCGGGTGATGTCGCTGGCGTAGCTGTCCACTTCGCAGCCCGCATCGACCAGCACCAGATCGCCGTCGCGCAGCACTGCCTCGCCCGCCGGGTAGTGCAGGACACAGGCGTTGGCCCCGGCCGCGACGATGCTGTTGTAGGCCACGGACTGGGCGCCGTGGCGGCGGAATTCATAAAGCAGCTCGGCCTCGATCTCGTACTCGCGCATGCCGGGCCGCGCCACGCGCATGGCGCGCGCGTGGGCGCCGGCCGAAATCTTGGCCGCGCGCCGCATGGCGGCGATTTCCGAGGCGTCCTTGATGAGCCGCATGTCGGCCAGCAGCGGCCGCACGTCCTGCTGCCGGCTGGGCGGCTGGCGCCCGCCGCGGCTTTTCTCGCGCGCCGCCGCCAGCCAGCGGTGCAGGCGGCCGTCCGTGCGCTTGTCCCCGGCCAGCGGGGCGTACAGGGTGGGGTGGTCCAGCATCAGCGCGGGCACCAGTTCGTCCAGCGCGTCGATGGGATGGGCGTCGTCGAATCCGAAGTGGGCGGCCGCGGCCTCGGGGCCGAAGCGCTTGCCCTCCCACAATTCATGCTCCACGTGACGTGGCCGGCAGAACAGCACGGCGCGGTCGGTCGCGCCCGCCACCAGCACCACCCAGGCGTCGGGTTCGGTAAAGCCCGTCAGGTAGAAGAAATCGCTGTCGTGCCGGTAAGGAAATTCCGCATCGCGGTTGCGGATGGCTTCCGTCGCGGTTGCCAGGATGGCGATGCCGCCGCCTTCCGCGCGCATGCGATCCATCAGGCGCTGGCGCCGCGCGGCGAAAGGGGCGAGGTCGTCGGGAGGCAGGCTCATGTCGGGCGGGCCGGGCGCGCAGCCCCGGCAAGGGCGGAAGATGGGGCTACTTTACCTGCCATCCCGCGAATGCAACACCCCGAGGCGTATCCGCGTTGGCCGTGCGGTGATGACTGGACAACGTGCCGGCCGCTGCTACAATCGCCGCTCTGTCATTGGGGAGTAGCCATCCTTTGTCCCCAAAGGAGTCAGCGTCAACAGACTTGGTGGTTCAGTGCTGCGGAGCAGCCGCTAGAACCCCATGGCGCTGACGGCACCCACGTCCGGCTTGCAGCCGCGTGGACCAGCCAGGCGAGACCTTTGGCCGCGTAGCGTTCACCCTTGGCCGGGCGAGCCGCTGCGTCGCGCCAATGGTATCCGCTCGTCCGGCCGCATTCCCATGTTGCTCACCCTTTTTCTGTTCTTCCTGTCCGCGGCAGTGATCTACGTCGCGTGCGAGTTCTTCGTCAATGGCGTCGAATGGGTCGGTCACCGCTTCCAGCTGGGCGCGACCGCCACCGGCACCGTGCTCGCCGCCTTCGGCACCGCGCTGCCGGAAAGCGCCGTCACCTTCATGGCCGTGGTCTTCGGCGATACCCCCGAACAAAAGGACATCGGCGTCGGCGCCGCGATGGGCGGTCCCCTGGTGCTTGCCACGCTGGCCTATGCGGTCGTCGGCCTGGCCCTGTGGCGCGCCCGCCGCGGCAAGCCCACGCAGGCGAACTGTATCAACGCGGACCAGCGCCGGCTGGCCCGCGACCAGGCCTGGTTCATGGGCATCTTCATCTTCAAGGTGGGCCTGGGCCTGCTGGCCTTTGCCTGGAAGCCCTGGCTGGGCTTCGTGTTCCTGGTCACCTATGCGCTCTACATCAAGCGTGAGCTCAGCAACGACGAGGCATCCCTGGACAGCGATGACCTCGAACCCCTGAAACTGCGGCCGCGCGACGAAGACCCCTCCATGTTCTGGGCCGTCACGCAGACGGTCATGGCGCTGGTCGTGATCGCCGGCGCCTCGCACGTGTTCGTCAACCAGATCGAACTGCTGGGCATCGCCATGGGTGCCTCGCCCCACGTGGCCGCGCTGCTGCTGGCCCCGGTGGCCACCGAGCTGCCGGAGATCATGAATGCGCTGATCTGGGTGCGCCAGGGCAAGGAACGCCTGGCGCTGGCCAACATTTCGGGCGCCATGATGATCCAGGCCACGATCCCCAGCGCGCTAGGCATCTTCATGACGCCGTGGCTGCTGGACGCCCCGCTGCTCGCTGCGGGCTTTTTCACGATGCTGTCGATCGGACTGCTGTGGCTGCGTTTCCGCCGGTCGGCCATGAGCGTGCCGGCGCTGTCGGCGGTGGGCGGGCTGTACGCGATTTTCGCGGGGTACCTGGGCTGGCACTTCTACGGGTAACGGCGGGCAGGCCGGGCAGGCGTGCGCGCCTGTCCTGCTTTGGCGCTTTTCTGCGTCAAAAATGCACCCAACCCTTGTCCATCAGTACAAACCCGCGTAAAATTTCGCTGTTTTCCATCCCAGGAGCAGTCTTCGTGAATACCGATTCCGGCGAAAGTTGTCGATCTTGCATCGACGTCGCTGTCTGACAGGATCCACGCAGAACTCCGTCTGCCGCATCCTGTCATTCAGCAGGTTGCGGTGTATCCCAGGCGCCAGGCTTCAGCCCGGCCAGTAGCGCAGGCTCTTGGCCTGCCGGGACTCTCCCCAACGTAAACCGCCAGAACCGCCGCTAGTCGCAGCGCCAGCGTTCGTGCACGTTCGTCGTGTCCGCCGCCAGGGCGCTGTCCGGCTGCGCACGTGTTCGCGATCACGCTCCGCCTTCTTGTCATGGAGGTCGTTATGCGTTTCTTCGACTTGTTCCTGCGCCGTGCCGGCGTGGACCGCGCCACCGCCCTGGGCCGCCGCCGCGGCACTTCCCGGCTGACGGTGATCTGTCCGCGCGGCGAGCTGGGCGCACTGCGCAAGCAGATCTGCCTGGACTTCGGCGCCGCTGGCCTGGACGTCGCCCAAGTGCAGGTCGACCAAGGCCAGGATCCCGATCTCGCGTCGGCTTGCATCACGATCAATTGCCCGCCCGAACTGCGGGCTGAATTGATGACGCAAGCGCGCCGTTTGAGCGCCAATCCCGCTGTGCGCCACGTGCATTTCGGCGCGCAGGCCGCGATGGCCTGAACCCCCCAAACATTTCCTTCCCCGGAGAAATCATGCCTAGCGCCTTAGACCCAGAGCCTCGATTGCGCCCTGTGCGCGGCTCCGGCATGCCTATCTGACCCGTCACTCACTGCGAGCCGACTGGCCGGATAGACATCCCGGTCCGTACGGAACCCGCAGCCTGGAATCCCCGGCCCCGCCCGCGTCCTGCGCGCATCGGCGTCCGGTCCCGGTTCCACCGCCCGCTTCCCTTCCGTTTTCCGCACCCGGCGCGCCATAGACGCGATCCGGACACCGGCAACATTGCTCCGGCGCCTTCGCACGCCCGTCAGCGGCGGCCTCACGGCATTTCCCAGGAAACGCCGCGGTCCGCTGCTGCCTGCGCGCGGCCGCCACCGGCAGGGTCGTCCGTGTCTCCCGCAACAACATCAATAAATGCGGAGCACTCCCATGTTTGCTTTCCTGAAATCCTTTTTTTCTTCCGCCGCGCGTCTGCGCCGCACCGGCCGGCACTTTCGCCGCGCCCCCATCCTTGAACAAGGCGCGGACAACGCCGCGGTTTCCTCCGAGGCCGCCCGCCGCGCCAGCCTGCGCATGGTCGAGACGTCCCGGCTGGGCTTCGATTCCCTGTTCGAGCGGTTCGGCAGCGGCTGGGGCGGGCTGTCCGACGCCCAGGCGCAGGCCGCCCGCGATCGGCATGGCGCCAATGAAGTCGACCACGAGAAGCCGCTTTCCTGGCCGCATCACCTGTGGCTGTCCTATCGCAATCCGTTCAACCTGCTGCTGACCGCGCTGGCGGTCCTGTCGTGGCTGACCGACGTGCGCATGGCGGCGCCCGAGGACCAGTCGTGGACGGCCGTTGCCATCATCGGCTCGATGGTGCTGATCTCGACGGTGCTGCGCTTTGTGCAGGAGCAGCGTTCGAACCGCGCCGCCGAAGCCCTGAAGGCGATGGTGCGCAACACCGCGACGGTTCTGCGCAGCGATGCCGGATCGCCCGACGCGGGCAATGGCCGGCGCTTCTTTGGCGCGGCCTTGCACGCCACCGGGTCGCAACAGCGTGAAGTGCCGCTAGCCGATCTGGTGCCCGGCGACGTCGTGCTGCTTTCGGCCGGCGACATGGTCCCCGCCGATTGCCGCATTCTGAACGCCAAGGACCTCTTCGTGGCGCAGGCCGCGCTGACGGGCGAATCGCTGCCTGTTGAAAAGCATATGTCTCCGCGCGTGCAGTCGGCCAACCCGCTCGAACTGGAGAACATGGCCTTCATGGGCACCAACGTGGTCAGCGGCGCGGGCAGCGCGCTGGTGGTGGCGACCGGCTCGGACACTTACTTCGGCCAGTTGGCTGGCCGCGTCACGCAGACCTCGCGCGCGCCCACGCAATTCCAGCAAGGCATCAACCGCGTGAGCTGGATCCTGATCCGCTTCATGCTGGTGATGGCGCCGGTGGTGATGCTGATCAACGGCTTTACCAAGGGCGACTGGCTGGAGGCGCTGCTGTTCGCGCTGGCCATCGCCGTGGGTCTGACGCCCGAAATGCTGCCCATGATCGTCACGGCCACGCTTGCCAAGGGCGCCGTGCGCATGTCCCGGCGCAAGGTCGTCGTCAAGCGTCTGGACGCGATCCAGAACCTGGGCGCCATGAACGTGCTGTGCACCGACAAGACCGGCACGCTGACGCAGGACCGCATCGTGCTCGAGCGCCACACCGACGTCTATGGCGCGGCCAGCGACGACGTGCTGGCTTATGCCTATCTGAACAGCTACTACCAGACGGGCCTGAAAAACCTGCTGGACGTGGCCGTGCTGGAGCATGCGGAAGTGGCGCGCAGCCTGGACCTTGCGGGCCGCTACCGCAAGATCGACGAGATTCCGTTCGACTTCTCGCGCCGCCGCATGTCCGTCGTGGTGAACGAGACCGAAAACGGCCGCGACCACCACGAACTGATCTGCAAGGGAGCGCTCGAGGAAATGCTGGAAGCCTGCACGCGGCTGCGCGTGGGCAGCGAAGTGCATCCGCTGACCGACGCGCGCCGCGCCGACATCCGTCACGTGACGGCCGGTCTGAACCGGGAGGGCCTGCGCGTCATTGCGGTCGCCGTGAAGGAACTGCCGCCCACGCAGCAGGCCTACGGCGTGGCGGATGAATCCGACCTGGTGCTGGTGGGATACATCGCATTCCTGGATCCGCCCAAGGAGTCGACCGGGCCCGCGCTGGCCGCGTTGAAGGACTCGGGCATCGAGGTCAAGGTGCTGACGGGCGACGTCGAACTCGTCACGCGCAAGGTCTGCCGCGAGGTGGGACTGGACGTGCGCAAGGTGTACCTGGGCGCCGAGATCGAGGCGATGGACGACGCCGAGCTGGCGGTCGCCGTGCGCGAGGCCAACGTGTTTGCCCGGCTGGCGCCGATTCACAAGGAACGCATCGTTCGCAGCCTGCGCGCGCAGGGCGACACGGTGGGCTTCATGGGAGACGGCATCAACGACGCACCGGCGCTGCGCGCGGCGGACGTGGGCATCTCGGTGGATTCCGC
Source organism: Achromobacter sp. JD417 (assembly GCF_041879325.1). NCBI lineage: Bacteria > Pseudomonadati > Pseudomonadota > Betaproteobacteria > Burkholderiales > Alcaligenaceae > Achromobacter > Achromobacter sp. JD417. Next base: position 1,117,793 of record NZ_CP087159.1, read on the forward strand.
GGTGGATATCTCGAAGGAGGCCGCCGACATCATCCTGCTGGAAAAGAGCCTGATGGTGCTGGAGGACGGCGTGATCGAAGGCCGCAAGACCTTCTGCAACATGCTCAAGTACCTGAAGATGACGGCCAGCTCGAATTTCGGCAACGTGTTTTCGGTGCTGGTCGCCAGCGCCTTCCTGCCCTTTCTGCCGATGCTGCCCATCCATCTGCTGCTGCAGAACCTGATGTACGACATCTCGCAGACGGCGATTCCGTTTGACAATGTCGACGAAGAATTGCTGAAGCAGCCGCAGCGCTGGGATCCGGAAGGCCTGGGCCGGTTCATGGTGTTCTTCGGCCCGATCAGCTCGATCTTCGACATCGCGATGTACGCCGTCATGTGGTTCGTGTTCCAGGCCAATTCGCCCGAGCATCAGACGCTGTTCCAGTCCGGCTGGTTTGTCGAGGGCCTGTTGTCGCAGACGCTGATCGTGCATATGATCCGCACTCGCCGCATTCCTTTCCTGCAAAGCCGCGCGTCCTGGCCCCTGATGGGAATGACGCTGATGGTGATCACGTTGGGGCTGGTGCTGCCGTTCTCGCCGCTGGCGGAGTACTTTCAGTTGCAGGCGCTGCCCTGGAGCTACTTCCCCTGGCTCGTCGGCATTCTCCTGGGATATTGCATGCTGACGCAGACGCTCAAGCACTTCTGGGTCCGCCGTTACGGCTGGCAGTAGGCTGATGCAACCGGCGGCGGGCTCCGCGCCCGCCGCCAACGCAAGGAAAGATCATGAGAATTGCATTTTTCGCCGCCTTGGCGGCGGCCGGCCTGATGCCCTCCTGCTCGGCGGTGGCCGCGGATGGCGGCACCAGCGTGCAGCTGTACGGCATTGTGGACGCCGGCGTTGCCGTGACCCGGGTGTCGGGGCAGGGCAGCCAAAGCGGCCTGCTGAACGGCGGCCTGACGGACTCGCTGTGGGGCCTGCAGGGGACGGAAGACCTGGGCTCCGGGTGGACCGCCAGTTTCCAGCTTGAAAGCGGCTTTGACCCGTCCAGCGGCACCGCGGCCGACAGCAGCCGGCTCTTCAACTATGGCGCCTGGGTCGGCTTGGCCCATGCCAGCTACGGCGACCTGCGCATTGGCCGCCAGTACACGGTCGGCCAGACCTACGGCAACGCGCTTGAAATCGCCTCGTGGAAAGACATGGGCATGGGGGCGACCTTCAAGGCGTCCGACAATTACCAATTCAGCAACATGGTGAACTGGTATTCCCCGCAATGGCAGGGGTTCCAGGCCGGGGTCGGCTATGCCTTCGACGCGGATGGACAGGACCAATTTCGCACCAACCAGAACACTCGTGCGATCAGTCTCGGCCTGAAGTATGAGGACGGGCCGCTCCTGGCCGTGGCAACCTGGGAACAATTGCGCCTGGCGACCCCGCCCGCGCAGGCGGGCGGGCGTCCGCAGGCATTCCAGGTGGGCGCCTCGTATGACTTCGAGGTGGTCAAGGTGTCGCTTGCCTGGTCGCGCCAGCGCAACGGTTATGTGGGGCTGGACGGCGGCGACCCCGACGAACTGGGCCTCGGGTTGGGACCCGCGGCCTTCGTGCAGGGCGGCACGGTCGACGCCTGGCTGGTCGGGGTCAGTGTCCCGGCCGGGCCGGGGGCCGTTCTGGTGCAATGGTCGCTGGCCCGGCCCGACTGGCGTTGGAACAATGGCATGACGGCGCGCAATGCGCAGGTTGCGACGCTGGGCTATACCTACGACCTGTCCCCTCGCACGACGCTCTATGCCTTCGCGGGCTACGCGTCGAACTACACGCTGGATAACCAGTTCGACCCCGGCAACGCCCACACCACGCGCATCGGAACGGGCGTGTCACACCGTTTCTGACACGTTCCAGCCCGGGCCTGCGCCCGGCAGCGCGCAATGGCGGGGTCTACTACAATCGCCGAAAGACGGCGCCGGGCGCCGGCCCTTGTCTTCGCGTCGTTTCTCGGATGGCACGCATGGATAGTCTCGAATGGCTCGTACCCTGGGAGTTCTCTCCCACGCTGGTGGCTTCCTTCCTGGTGGCCATCGTGCTGTTCGTACGCGGCCAACGGGTTCATCACGTCACGCGCGCGCGTCAGATCCTTTTCTGGACGGGGATGGTCCTCCTATACCTGTCCCTGCACACCCGGCTCGACTATTACGCCGAGCGCATGTTCTTCATCCATCGCATCCAGCATCTGGTGCTGCACCATCTTGGGCCGCTGCTCGTCATGGCGGCCTTCCCGGGGCAGGTGATGCGGGCGGGATTGCCGATGCGATGGCGGTTGCGGCTGCGCGATTTCCTGCGCACCGGCACGGGCCGGGCCACGGTGGCGGTGCTGACCCACAAGATCTTCGTGCCGGCGCTTTTCGTGTTCCTGGTGCTGATCTGGCTGATTCCGTCGGTGCAGTTCTACTCGATGCTCGACTGGCGTCTTTACCGCCTCATGAACTGGTCGGTCGTGATCAGCGGGTTCATGTACTGGAACCTGATCCTGGACCGCCGTCCCGCGCCCCCCGCGGCCATGTCGCCCGGCGGACGCGTCATTTCGCCGGTGGCGACCATGCTGCCGCAAATGGTGGCGGGCGCCGTCATCGCCTTCACGGAGAGCGACATCTATCCGCTCTTTGAGCTATGCGGGCGTGCGATTGCCATGTCGGCGCAGACGGATCAGACCATTGGCGGACTGACGATGTGGATTCCCGCCGCGCTCGTTGAGGTGATCGGGCTGATGGTGGCGTTGGGCACGCTGATGCGCCTGTCGGCCAAGGGGCGGCTGCGCAAGGCGGACCGCGATGCGCGCGCGCGCGCCAAGTCGGGCGCGGCGCTGTCTTCCTGAACCCGGCGGTGAACGCGGCACTGATGTGCCCATTCCCGCCAGGCCGCGCCGGTCATTCCGGCAGCAGGCCGTGATACTTCTTGCCCAGCGCCACGGTGGCCTGGAACATCCCTGCCTTGTTGCCGCAGTCGTAGCGCACGCCATCGAAGCGGTGCGCATAGACCTCGCGCTCGCGCATCAGCGAGGCGATGCCGTCGGTCAACTGGATTTCATTGCCCGCGCCCATCTTGGTCGAGCGCAGATGGTCGAAGATCGCGGCTTCCAGCACGTAGCGGCCCACCACGGCCAGCGTCGACGGCGCGGCTTCGGGATCCGGCTTTTCAACGATGTGCGTGACGCGTTCCGTGCGGCCATCCGCTTGCGTGTCGCCCGTGTGCGTGGCCACGATGCCGTACTTGCGGGTGTCGGCGCGCGGCACGTCCTGCACACCCAGCACGCTGGCGTTGCGCGCCACGGCGACGTCCACCAGCTGCTTCATCGCGGGCGTATCGGCGTCGATCAGGTCGTCGGCCAGCAGCACCGCAAAGGGCTCGTCGCCCACGGCGGGGGCGGCCGACAGCACGGCATGGCCCAGGCCCAGCGGGGCCGATTGGCGAATATAGAGGCAATTGACGTGCGCGGGTAGAATGCCCCGCACCATCGCCAGCAGTTCATGCTTGCCCTTGCTTTCCAGGTCGGATTCCAGCTCGGGCGCGGAGTCGAAATGATCTTCGATGGCGCGCTTGTTTCGGCCAGTCACGAATATGAGATCGGTAATCCCCGCAGCGACGGCTTCTTCCACCGCGTACTGAATGAGGGGCTTGTCGACCACGGGCAGCATTTCCTTGGGCATCGCCTTGGTGGCGGGCAGGAAGCGGGTGCCCATGCCGGCGACAGGGAAAACGGCTTTACGGACGGGACGCATTGAGACCTCGTTGAGGATTCGATGAAACATTTTAAGCTCATCGCTATCATAGGCTTATGAACCGCAGGAAAATGCCATCCATTTGCTCGATTGCGAAACGGGGCGCGATCGCGAGCCTTTGCGCGGCGCTCGCCATGCCCGTTGCCCCCGTCACGGCATGGGCGCAGCCGGTCGGGCTGCCTTCCATGGGCGCCGCCTCGTCGTCAGACCTGTCGCCCATGCTGGAGCGCACGCTGGGCGAAGCGATCATGGCGCAGGGCCGCCGCGACCCTTCCTATATCGACGATTCCGAACTCAGCCAGTACCTCACGACGATGGGGCGCAAGCTTGCGGCGTTTGCGCCGGGCGGCGTGCCCGAGGTCGAGATGTTCGGCGTGCGGGATCCCGAGATCAACGCGTTCGCGATGCCGGGCGGCTTCATCGGGATCAATACGGGCCTGATCGTGTCGTCGGCCAGCGAATCCGAACTGGCCGCCGTGGTGGCCCACGAAATCGGACACGTCGTGCAGCGCCACATTGCGCGCGGCATGACCCAACAGAACCAGAACGGCATGCTGATGCTGGCCAGCCTGGCGGGCGCGCTGCTGGCGGCGTTGGCGGGCGGCGGCGGCAACCTGTCGATGGGCGTGGCCGCCTTCGGGCAGGCGGCGGCCATCAACCGCCAACTGGGTTTCTCGCGCGACGCGGAACGCGAGGCCGACCGCGCTGGCTTGCAGATGCTGACGAAGGCTGGCTACGACGCCGACGGCATGTCTCAGATGTTCGCACGGCTGATGAACGCATCGCGCCTGAACGAAGGCGCGGGCGGCGGCTCGTGGGCCAGCACCCACCCGTTGTCGATCGAGCGTATGTCGGACGTGCAGAACCGCGCCCGCGCGCTGCCGGCCTCGCGGCATCTGGACAGCGACGACTTCTGGTACATCCGCGCCAAGATGCGCGTGGTGCAGGGCCGCGACACGGTCGGCCTGCGCACGGCCGGCCAGCAGTTGCAGGACGAGGCCCAGGCCCTTTCGGGCGTGCGGCAGTCCGCCGCGTATTACGGGCTGGCCCTGCAGAACTTCCAGCGCAACAACCTGTCGGAAGCGGAGCGCTACTGGAACCTGGCTTCCGCCAATGGCCGCAGTTCGCCGCAGCTGGCAAAGCTTGCTGTGGATATCGCGCTGGCGCGCAAGGATTATCCGCAGGCGATGTCGCTTGCCCAGGCGGGCACCAAGCGCTATCCCGATCATCGCGCGCTGGGCATTGCCTACGCCCAGGCTCTGCAGGCGAACGGCCGGCATGCCGAAGCGCAGGATTACCTGCGCGAGAAGATCAAGCAGTGGGGCAGCGACGAACCGAGCCTTTATCAGATGCTGGCGCAAAGCGAAGAGCGCAACGGCAAGCCGGTGCAGGCGCGCCGCGACCTGGCCCGCTACTACGTCATGACGGGTGCGTACGCCGCTGCGGAGTCGCAGCTGCAACAGGCGCGCGGCCTGTCCAACGACTTCTACGAGCAGTCGCAGATCGACGTGCAGATCAAGGAAGTCAAGGACAAGCTGGCCGAAGAGCGCCGGCTGCTCGAGCGCTTCAAGTCAGGTTGATACAAGGTGTCTGACACCCCTGAGGCAGCGTCGCAAGCCGCGGTTGACGCTCGCGGGTGTCAGACACCTTCCGCAGTTTGACAAGGTGTCTGACACCCTTGCAGCAGCGTCGCAAGCCCGCGGTTGACTTTCGCGGGTGTCAGACACCTACTGAGCTGGCCGCAGCTTTTACAGCCCGGTTTCGAAGAACCGTCCCAGGCGCTGGGGCAGCCAGTTCAGGTGCCCCGGAAAGCTGCCCGTGGGAAAGCCCGCGTGCCCGCCATCGGAAGGTTGATGCAGCAGGATGCCCGGCGCGCAGTCTTCCGGCTTGGGCAGCGAGGCGGCCGGGATGAACGGGTCGTTGCGCGCATTGAGCACCAGCGTCGGCACGGCGATCTTCGGCAGCCACGGCTTGCTGGACGCGCGCGTCCAGTAATCCAGCGCATTGCGAAAGCCGTGCATCGGCGCGGTGTAGGTGTCGTCGAATTCGCGCAGGTCGTGCGCGTGCGCGATCCGCATGACATCGATGGAACCGGGAAAACGATGCGCTTTTTCCAGCACCTTGTGCTTGAGCGTCTTCAGGAAGTGCGCCGTGTAGACGCGCCGGTTGAAGATGCCGGTCGACAGCGTCTTGCCGCAGGCGACCAGATCCAGCGGCGCCGACACGCCGGCGCAGGCGGTCAGCCAGGTGGTGTCTTCCTGGTGTTCTCCCAGATACTTCAGGAGCGCATTGCCACCCAATGACACGCCGACGGCGTGCCAGCGCGCGTGCGGAATGCGCTGGCGCACGGTGTTCAGCAGGAAGCCGACTTCGGCCGAGTCGCCGGAGTAATACGCGCGGGCCAGCCGGTTGGGCACACCCGAGCAACCCCGAAAGTGCGCGATCACCACGATCCAGCCGCGTGCCCGGAAGTAATGCGCGATGGACTGCGCATAGCGGCTGTTGCTGCCGCCTTCCAGGCCGTGGAACAGGATCAGGGCAGGGGTGTCGGGGGTTTGCGGCAGCGACTTCCAGTCGGCGTCCGTCATCCAGCGTGCCGCGGCGGTCTTGCCGTTGCCGACCGGGCGTTGCCCGCTTACCGGCGCGCCGTCGGCGGCCTTGTGCGGAAACAGCCCAGGGCCGGTCCAGTCGAAATCGACGAAGTCCGTGTCCGGCGTGTCGACGCGGTCGCGCACGAACGCGATGCGGTGATACTGCGCGAACAGGGCGGCGTAGACCGTCTGGCTGTCGCCCCCGGGAAGCCAGGGCGGGACGGGGCAGGGCGTTGTATCAAGACGAGCAGGGGCCAACTGGGAATCCACCCGGGTCAATGAAGCATGTCGGGCACGTCGTGCAGGTCGAGCACCCCGGCTTCCGAGGGCGCCTGCGAGGCATGGTGCATGACCATGCGCCAGCCGGTGGGGCCCTTGTGGTAGATGTTGGTGGCGTAGCAGTTGGCGAACTGCGTGCCCTCACGCGTGCGCACCGCCACCTGTTCGACCAGGACGTGCACCGCGCACATCATGCTGAGCATGACGAGCGGGCGCAGCGGACGCACATGCAGCGGACCGTTGGACAGCACCTGTTGCCAGGACTCGTGCACCGCGGAATGACCGACGACGCGCAGGCCTCCCGGATGGATGCATACGACTTCCTCGTCGTCGGCCCAGACCTGCATCAGGCGGACGGCGTCCGCCTGCTCAAGGGCTTCGTAGAACGCGTGTTCTGCTTCTTCGGGCGTGGCGAACATGGCTGCTGAAACGGTTAAGCGTGTTGTGGGGCGGCGAGGTCAGTGGTGGCCGTGCAGCACCGTGCCCGCCTTCAGGCGGTACTCGGCGCCACAGTAGGCGCAGCTTGCGGAACCCGTGCGGGCCACATCCAGGAAGACGCGGGGGTGCATGCTCCAGAGCGGGGCCTTGGGGCCGGGACAGAACACGGGCAGGTCTTCAGCGCCGACCTCGATGACTTCGTGAGCGCGGGAGACGGCGGCCGGGGCAGCAGCGGTCATGAATATTCCTGAAAAAAGAACCGATGAACGGCAGGTTGAAACAATGATGCGGTCTTGCTGGGCAAAAGCGCGCCAATCAGAATTGAAAATCAGACTTTACTTAGCCAGTGATGGTACTTCGGGTTGCGGCCATTCACCACGTCAAAAAACGCGTTCTGCAATTGTTCGGTGATTGGACCGCGCCGGCCCGAGCCGATCCGACGGTTGTCGACTTCGCGGATGGGCGTGACTTCGGCGGCCGTGCCGGTGAAGAAGGCCTCGTCCGCGATGTAGACGTCGTCGCGCGTCAGGCGCTTGGTCAACACGCGCAGGCCCAGGTCGGCCGCCAGGGCGTGAATGGTGGAGCGGGTGATGCCCGTCAGCGCCGAGGCGATCTCGGGCTCGCAGAGCACCCCGTCCTTGACGATGAACAGGTTCTCGCCGGAGCCTTCGGCGACAAAGCCGTCGGTGTCCAGCAGCAGGGCCTCGTCGTAGCCGTCCTGCAGGGCTTCGGTGTTGGCGAGGATGGAATTGGCGTACGTGGTGGCGACCTTGGCGCGCGGCATGGTGACATTCACATGCTGGCGCGCGAACGACGACACCTTCACGCGGATGCCGTTGGAGAGCGCCTCTTCGCCCAGGTACGCGCCCCACGGCCAGGCCGCGATGGCCACGTGCACCCGCGCGCCCTTGGGCGACACGCCCATTTTTTCGGGACCGTAGAACACGAGGGGCCGCAGGTAGCCGGATTCCAGCTGGTTTTCGCGGACGACCATCCGTTGGGCTTCGTTGATCGTGTCGCGATCGAACGGCATGGGGATCTGGTAGATGTGCGCCGAATTGAAGAGCCGGTTGGTGTGGTCTTCGAGGCGGAAGATGGCGGTGCCGAGCGTGGAGCGATAGGCGCGCACGCCTTCGAACACGGACAGCCCGTAGTGCAGCGAATGCGTCAGGACATGCGTGGTCGCGTCTCGCCATGGAACGAGCTTGCCGTCATACCAGATGAAACCGTCGCGGTCAGCCATCGACATGGTCTTCTCCACACAGTGCGCGCCAGACCTGCCGCCGCGCGCCAGGCCCCAAGGGGTCAAGAATCGTGAGGGCGCTATTGTATCAAGCAGCGAGGTTACAATACGCGCCTATTCGCGCACCGGTCTGGGGCCAACGGCCTTGCAGCATGATGCCGGCGGGCGAACGGGCCGTCGCGTGTTCATTCCATAGAGTTTCCATGTCGTCCTGTCTGCATCGCCAGGGGCCAGCCGTTGTCCTCTGAATCCGCGCTTCCTGAATCCGAAGACCCAGGCCTGGTTCGCCAGGAACGCCTGACCGCCTTTCGCGCCGGCGTCCATGCCATCGTGCCCGCCCTCATCGCCACCGCGACGTGGGGCCTGGTGACCGGCGTGGCCATGGTCAAGTCCGGACTGACCGAATCCATGGCGCTCGCCATGACGCTGCTGCTGTACGCCGGCTCGGCCCAGCTCACTTCGTTGCCGCTGATCGCGGCGGGCGCGCCGCTGTGGCTGATCTTCGCGGCCGGCTGCGTGGTCAACCTGCGTTTCATCATCTTCGGCGCGGCGTTGCAGCCGTACTTCCGCCATCTGTCCTGGCCCAAGCGCCTGGGACTCGGCTATTTCACGACCGACATGGGCTTCGTGCTCTTCATGCCGCGCTTTGGCGACTCGGTCGAGCGTGGCACGCGCGAGCAGCTCTGGTTCTTCCTGGGCTCCATCGTGCCGGGCTGGCTGGTCTGGCAGTCCTCGTCGATCATCGGGATTTATCTGGGCGCCCAGGTGCCGACCAATTGGTCCCTGGATTTCGCCGCCGTGCTGGCGCTGCTGGCCATCACGGTGCCGCTGGCCAGCTCCAAGCCCATGCTGGTGTCCATGCTGGCGGCCGGCGTCGTCGCCTGGGTGGGGCAAGCCATGCCCTTGCGTCTGGGACTGGCCGCGGCGGTCATCTCCGGCGTCATCGCCGGCATGTGGGCCGAACGCTTCTTCAAGGCGCGTCCATGACGAATTGGTCCTGGGAACTCTACGTCTATTCCGCCATTCTGCTGCTCGCGCTGTGCAGCGTCCTGACGCGGGCCGGCTTCATGCTTTTTGGCGACTACATTCCGTTGTCCGACAATGTGCGGCGCGCCTTGCGTTATGCGCCCGCCGCCGCGCTCACCGCCATCGTGGTCCCGGATCTGCTGCCCTGGAAAGCCGGTCTTGGCCCCGTGTTCGATTACAAGCTGGTCGCCGGTCTGGTCGCCATTCTGGTGTTTCTGCGCACGCGCAGCGCCGTATTGGTCATCGTGGTTGGCATGCTGGTGCTCTGGGGTTTGCGCTGGCTGGCCGGCTGACGGCCACGATTTCTCTGCCGATATGTCCACCTGATGGACGCTCACAGTGTCTTTTTCGCCTCGGCGGGCGCTTTGAACGCGCGGCTAACCGGCCGTTGAATGGTCCGTTTGACCGTGTGGTAAGGCGGCTGCGCTAAAATTCATCAATCCACAGCAATCCGGGCCTGGTGCTGCCCACATAAGTATCGACTCCAGCATGGTTGCCCCGATGCTTATGTAGTGCAGTGCATGCAGCACTCTCGTTTTGTTCTTTTTCACTGGTCCCGGTACTTGCCTAACCCTGATGACTGAATCCACTCAAACCGTAGCACCCACCGCTGACGCGCCCGCGCCGACGTTCGACGATTTCGGGTTGCACCCCCTGTTGTTGCAGTCCATCGCCGAAACCGGCTACACCACCCCGACGCCCATCCAGGCGCAAGCCATTCCCGTGGTGGTGTCGGGCCGCGACGTCATGGGCGCCGCCCAGACCGGCACCGGCAAGACGGCGGCGTTCACGGTCCCGATCCTGCATCGCCTCATGCCGCTGGCCAACACCAGCGCTTCGCCCGCCCGGCATCCGGTGCGCGCGCTGATCCTGGCGCCCACGCGCGAACTCGCGGACCAGGTCTTCGAGAGCGTCAAGCGCTACAGCAAGAAGACGCCGCTGCGCTCGGCAGTGGTGTTCGGCGGCGTGGATATCGGTCCGCAAAAGGAAGCGCTGCGCCGCGGCTGCGAAGTGCTGGTCGCCACGCCGGGTCGTCTGCTCGATCACGTTGAACAGAAGAACGTGAACCTCAGCCAGGTCGGCATCCTGGTGCTGGACGAAGCGGACCGCATGCTCGACATGGGCTTCCTGCCCGATCTGGAACGCATCATCCGCCTGCTGCCCGCGCAGCGTCAGGGCCTTTTGTTCTCGGCCACGTTCAGCAACGAAATCCGCAAGCTGGGCCGGTCGTACCTGAACCACCCCGTCGAAATCGAAGTGGCGGCGCGCAACGCCACCGCCACGACCATCACGCAGATCGCCTACAAGATGACCAGCGACGCCAAGCGCGCCGCCGTCGTGCATCTGGTGAAGTCGCGCGGCCTCAATCAGGTCATCGTCTTCTCGAACACCAAGATCGGCACCGCACGCCTGGCGCGCGACCTGGAACGTGATGGCGTCAAGGCCGAATCGATCCACGGCGACAAGACCCAGGCCGACCGCATGAAGGCCCTTGAGGCCTTCAAGGCCGGCGAACTCGAAGTGTTGGTCGCCACCGACGTGGCCGCGCGCGGCCTGGATGTGGCCGGCGTGCCCTGCGTCATCAACTACGACCTGCCGTACAACGCCGAAGACTACGTGCACCGCATCGGCCGTACCGGCCGCGCGGGCGCATCGGGAGAAGCCATTGCGCTGTTTACCGCCGACGAAGAGCGCTTCCTGCTCGACATCGAGAAGCTCATCAAGCGCGAAGTGCCGCGCGGCACGCTCGACGTGCCCGCCGACCTGATCGCGCGCAGCCATCGCCGCAGCGACAGCAGCTCGCATTCGCGCGAAGGGCGCGAAGGCGGCCGCGAAAGCCGCGGCGACCGGGGCCGTTCTTCCGAGCGCCGTTCCAGCCACCATTCCGGCGGCTCGCGCCAGCCCGTGGACGACTTCTTCTTCAAGCCCTACGAGCCCTCGGCGCCCGTCGCGCCGGCCGAAGAACAGGAATCGCGCGGCAACGCCACGCCGTCGTCCGCGCCCAAGCGCCAACTGGCCGTTCTGCTTGGCGGCAGCCGCAAGCCCTGATCGCAATCGGGTTCCGGCCCATGAAAAAACCCGCAAGGCCAGCCGGCGTTGCGGGTTTTTTGTTGGGTGCGACGCGCGTCAGGCGGCCAGCATCCGGGGCAGATCGGGCAGGGCGGTGTTCACGGCCGCGCTCTCTGCGTTCAGGCTTGCCAGAAGACGCTCCAGATGGCCGATATGCGGCAGCATGGGGCCGTAGAACACGACGCGATCGCCGATCTGCACCATCAGGGTCGGGAAGTTCTCGACGTCCACGTCGCCCAGCAGTTCGGCGTGGTCTTCGATGTCTATCCACGCAAAGACATGCTGCGGCATTGCGTCGGCCAAGGCTTGCAGCTTGGGCTTGTATTCTTCGCAGGTGTCGCACCAGGCGGCGCAGAAGCAGGCGATGAGCCAGGCGCCGGGTGTGGCGTCCAGCCGCGCGCGCAGCGGAGCAAGATCGGTACCGGGGGTGAGCAGTGACATGTGAGCGGATCGGGGCGGGTTTGACTATGATACCCGGGTTGTTCACCCCTCACTTCGACTGCCATGACCGCTCTGCGTACTGATCCTCCCACCCCCGGGAACGGCCGCCTGTCCGGCGCCGGCGCGGGCGCGGTAAGCGTGGGCCAGGCGTTCAAGCGCGCGCTGGTGTCGCAGTGCCACCCGACCATGCTGTTCGCGGTGTTGCTGCCCTTTCTGATCGCGCTGGTTGGCGCGATCCTGCTGCTCTGGTTTTTCTGGACGCCCCTGACCGACTGGCTGCGCGCCGAGGTCTCGCACTGGGATGTCGTCAATCGCGTTGACGAATGGCTGGTCGCGGTAGGCCTGTTCTCGCTCAAGATCTGGCTGATTCCCGTCATCGCCGCAGCCATCCTGCTGCCGGTGTCCGGCATCCTGGGATTGGCCATCGCCGCCGTGTTCGTCATGCCGCTGGTGTTGCGCCACGTCGGCCAGCGTGAATATTCCACCGTCGCCCGCCGCGGCAAGTATTCGACGGCGGTCAGCGTGTGGAACGCGGTGTGGGTGTCCGCCGCCTTTGCCGCCGGCTGGGTGTTGACGCTGCCCCTGTGGCTGGTGCCGCCCATGGCCGTGGTGCTGTCGATCTTCTGGTGGGCCTTTGCGTTCTCGCGCATGATGCGCGTGGACGCCATCGTCGAACACGCCAGCCCGGAGGAACGCAAGCTGATCCTGGAACGGAACAACGGCGGCTTCTGGAGCATCGGCCTGATTTGCTCGCTCTTGAACCTGCTGCCGCCCGCGTGGATTATCCTGCCGGTGTTTTCCGCCCTGGTCTATGCGCATTACGGCCTGGAAGCTCTGAAGCGCCTGCGGCAGGACCGCGTCATCGACGTCTGACCGGCGTCATTTCTCACCTTTGGAATTGGACATGGCTGCAGAATCCACCGCCCGCCGTATCGGTCTCATCATCGTCGGCGATGAAATCCTGTCGGGACGACGTCAGGACAAGCATTTTTCCAAGATCGTCGAGATGCTGGGCGCGCGCGGCATGCACCTGAGCTGGGCCGAATTCCTGCCTGACGAGCGCGACCGCCTGGTGGACGCCTACAAGCGCAGTTTCGCCACCGGCGACGTCGTGTTTTCGTGTGGCGGCATCGGCGGCACGCCGGACGACCATACCCGCCAGGCCGCGGCCGCCGCGCTGGGCCTGCCGCTGGCGCTGCACCCGGAAGCCGAAGCCGCCATCGCGCTGCGCACCCGGGAAATGGCCGAGAAAGGCCAAGGCACCGCCGACATGAGCGCGCCCGAAAATCAGCAGCGCCTGCAGATGGGCATGTTCCCCGAGGGCTGCGAGATCGTTCCCAACCCTTACAACCGGATCCCCGGCTTCTTCATCAAGGACCACACCTTCGTGCCGGGCTTTCCCGTCATGGCGTGGCCGATGCTGGAATGGACCCTGGACACGCGCTATCGTGCGCTGCAGCATGTGCGCGTTCACGCCGAACATTCGTTTCTGGTTTTCAGCATGCCGGAATCACGCATCACGCCGTCGATGGTCAGCGTGGAATCCCGCTGGCCCGGCGTGCGCGCGTTCAGCCTGCCCAGCGTCGGCGAGGCGGGCGGAATGCCCCACATCGAGCTCGGCGTGAAGGGCGATCCCGAGGCAGCGGCCGAGGCGCTGGAGTTTTTGCGGGCGGAAGTGCTGCGCCTGGGCGGCAAGCTGGCGCCCCCGGCGGCCGCCTGACCGGGGTGCCGGCGGGACACCGCCGGTTGCAGGGCCCGATCAAATTCTGATTGCAAAACCGGCTCGTAAATTTCACAATACGGGAAAGAACCGCTTGCTGCAGTGCCGCAACGCACCCCCGTGCGCGGCGGCGCCAGCCCAAATCTTCCATGGCCCGTCTTCCAACGCCCCGCAATCCCCTGGACGCCGAAACCGAAGGCGCGTCCGCTCATCCGATCGCCATTCAGGTCATCGAACGCGCCATGCGGCTGCTCGACGCCCTGGCCGCGCAGCCTGATCCGGTCACGCTCAAAGAGCTGTCGGCAACCACCGGCCTGCACGCATCCACTGCGCACCGCATCCTGAATGACCTCGTGGTGGGCCGCTACGTCGAGCGGGTCGACAACGGCCTGTATCAGCTCGGCATGCGCCTTCTGGAGCTGGGCTCGCTGGTGAAGGGACGCCTGAACGTGCGCGAGGCCGCCATTCCCGCCATGCGGTCGCTTCACAAGCTGACGGGGCAGACCATCAATCTTTCTGTCCAGCAGGGCGACGAGATCGTCTATATCGACCGCGCCTGGAGCGAACGCTCCGGCATGCAGGTGGTGCGGGCCATCGGCGGCCGCGCGCCGTTGCACCTGACCTCCACCGGCAAGCTGTTCCTGTCCACGGGCGACACGCGCCAGGTGCGGGCCTATGCGCTGCGCACGGGGCTTGCCGGCCACACGCGCAACAGCCTGACCGATCTGGACAAGCTCGAACGCGAACTCGCCCTGGTGCGCCGCCATGGCTATGCGCGCGACAACGAAGAACTGGAACTCGGGGTGCGCTGCATCGCCGCGGGCATCTTCGATGACACCGGCAAACTGGTGGCGGGGCTGTCGATTTCCGCGCCGGCCGAACGCTTGCAGGACGACTGGATCAAGGCGCTGGTCGATACGGCTGCCAGCATTTCCGAGGCCTTGGGCTACGAGCCGTCGGTTTCCACCGGCTTCAACGGCCTGGGCATGGCGGCCGAAGCGATGCGCCCGTAGCGCGGTGCCTGGCCCCAAATACAAAAGCCCCCGCGAGGGGGCTTTCGTTTTTCAGGCATTGCCGCCCGAGGCCGCCACGGTCGTGGACGGCCCCATGGGTTGCGCTTATTGCTTTTCGATGCCGGCCTTCTTGAACAGCTCGGCCCATTGCGGGACTTGCTGCTTGACCTTGGCGGTCAGCGCGTCGGGGTTGGCTTCCGAAGTCAGCACGGTGGCGCCGAGCTGCTTCATGCGTTCCTGGAACTTGGGATCGGCCAGGCCTGCCTGCAGGCTCTTGACCAGCTTGTCCACGACGGGCTTGGGCGTGCCCTTCGGCACCCACATGCCATGCCAGATGCCCACTTCGAAGCCCTTGTAGCCGGATTCGTCCATGGTCGGCAGCTTGGGCAGGGTGGGAACGCGCTTCAGGCTGGTCACGGCGTAGGCCTTCACCTTGCCGCCCTCGATCTGTTGCGTCGTGTTGGTGGTCTGGTCGCACATCAGGTCGACTTGCTTGCCCAGCAGGTCGTTCATGGCGGGCGCGGTGCCCTTGTACGGGATCGTCAGCAGTTGAACGCCAAGCGCTTCCACCAGCATGGTGCCGCACAGGTGGCTGGCGGCGCCGATGCCCGCATTGGCCAGCGACACCTTGTCCTTGTTCTTTTTGACGTAGTCCGCCAGCTCGGCGATGTTGTTGGGCGGGAAGTCCGAGCGCGCGACGATCGTCATCGGCACGTCGACCACCAGGCCGATAGGCTCGAAGCTGGTGAAGGGGTCGTACCCCGGATTCTTGTAGAGCGAAGGCGCGGTCGAGAAGCCGGCGTGCATCAACAGGATGGAATAGCCGTCCGGCTGCGCGCGGGCGACCTGGGTGGTGCCGATGGTGCCGCCGGCGCCGCCCTTGTTTTCGACCACGACTGTCTGGCCCAGGCTGGTGCGCATGGCTTCCGCGAGGGAGCGGGCGACGTTGTCGGTCGGGCCGCCTGCAGCGAACGGCACCACCATGTTGATGGGGCGTTCCGGGTATTCCGCGTGCGCGGCGCCGGCCGCGAACAGGGCACCGGCCGCGAGCAGGGCCGAAAGCGTGCGGGGGATCAGGGTCATGAGGTCTCCGATTGCAGGGTTTTGCTTGCTGCGATTTAGTTATCAACCGCTGACATGTATTTGGTATTTGTCTGTCATCAGCGTGAAAGCAGTGTAGAAAAGAATTGATACCGCGTCATGTCCGGTATTTCCCGAGTTCTGGGAAATCATTGAGCGCAATCAAGCCGGGCAAGGTGCCGCACCGATAAAGTGCAAACACTTGTTGCGCCGCACAAAAAGCGCTTGACAAGTTTTTTACCGAGTCTAGAATGGCAATTGTGCAGTGCATCAAACGGGCCGGCGGTAGCTTGTAGTACCAGTTTCCGCGCACGTTTCTTATTTCGTCGCAGACAACCATCCTTATTGCCGGACAGCCTCCGGCTACCCTGAGAGGAGCATTCTATGAGCGCAATCCCGCAACAAGTCCTGGACCGCCAGAAGGCCAGCATCAACACCATCGTGGCTGCCCAGTCCGCCGTTTTCGCCGGCTTTGAAAAGCTGGTCGAACTGAACCTGAAGGTCGTGAAGGCCACCCTGGACGAAGTCGCCCAGAAGTCGCAGCAAGCTTCCGAAGTGAAGGATCCCCAGGAAGCCGCCGCGTTTGCCACCGGCCTGCTGCAACCGGGCGCCGAAAAGGCCCTGGCCTACACCAAGCACGTGTATGACATCGTTGCCGGCGTGCAAGGCAGCCTGGTCAAGCTGACCGAAGAACAGATCGCCGAAAGCCAGCAGCAGCTGAGCGAAGCCGTCGACCAGTTCTCCAAGAACGCCCCGACCGGCTCCGAAAGCGCCGTCGCCCTGATCAAGTCCTCGCTGGCCACCGCGACCAGCGCCTACGATTCGATGACCAAGGCCGCCAAGCAGGCCGCCGAAGTCGCCGAGTCGAACATGAATGCCGCCGCCAACGCGACCTTCAAGGCTGCCACGGACGCTGCCGATGCCGCCACCAAGGTCGCCAGCCGCAGCCGCCGCAGCGCCTAAGTATTTGGCGCACGGTGCTGCGCGAATCGCAGTAATGTAGTACTGTTGAGTGACAGAGCAGAGCTGGAATTAGGGCCACCCACAGGGTGGCCCCTTTTTTTGCCTGCGTTTTGTGGGGCAGGTTCGTGGGGCAGGTTCCGCGGTCAGCGGCGCGCCACGGCGCGCACGCATTCGCCGACCAGCCCCGGGCCGCGGTAGATCAGGCCCGTGTAGAGCTGCACCGCATCGGCGCCGGCGTCCATCTTTTCGCGGGCTTGCTGGCCAGACAGCACGCCGCCCACGCCGATGATGGCAAGGCTATTGCCCAGCCGCTCCTTCAGGCGGCGGATCACCGCCAGCGACAATTCATGCACGGGCGCGCCGGACAGGCCGCCTGCTTCTTGCGCGTGGGCCTGGCCTTGCACCGCGTCACGCGACAGCGTGGTGTTGGTGGCGATGACGCCGTCGATGCCGTGGCGCGGCAGGATCTCGGCGATGGCGTCGATCTGCTCCTGCGTCAGGTCCGGTGCAATCTTCACGGCCATCGGCACCCGCCGCTGGTGCTGGTCCTCCAATGCGCGGCGCTTGTCGGCCAACTGCCCGAGCAGGGCGGAGAGCTCGTCGCCGCTTTGCAGGGCGCGCAGATTCTTGGTGTTGGGCGACGAGATGTTCACGGTGACGTAGTCGGCATGCGGGTACACCCCGTCCAGACCGATCAGGTAGTCGTCCGCTGCGCGTTCGATGGGGGTATCAGCGTTTTTGCCGATGTTCAGGCCCAGGATCCCGCCCTGTTTGCGCCACGTGCTGCGTTGCACGTTGGCCAGGAACGCTTCCAGTCCCTGGTTGTTGAAGCCCAGCCGGTTGATCAGCGCATTGGCGCGCGGCAGGCGGAACATGCGGGGCTTGGGGTTGCCGGGCTGCGCGCGCGGCGTGACCGTGCCGACCTCAATGAAGCCGAAGCCCAGGTTGCCCAGCGCGTCGATATAGGCGCCGTTCTTGTCCAGGCCGGCGGCCAGCCCGATCGGGTTGGCCAGCTGCATTCCCATCAGCGTGCAGGGCGCCTTGGGTTGCGCGTGCATGAGCTTGCGCGTGGCGCCGCACTCATAGGCGCGCTGCAGGCCCGACAAGGTGACTTCGTGGGCGGTTTCCGCGTCCATGGCGAACAGCGCCGGGCGGGCCAGGGGGTAGGCGTGAAAGAGGATAGACATGGGGCGGAATTGTAGAGCGATTTGATGTGTTCCCGCCGCTCATGGACCCAACCGGAAGGTCTGTTCAGACGGGCGGCCGCTCGGGCGTGTCGCGCCATTGCCCGTCGACCAGGAACTGCGCCGGACGGAAGGCCGATTTATAGGACATTTTCCGGCTGTCCGCGATCCAGTACCCCAGATAGAGCCAGGGCAAGTTCAAAGCGCGGCACTGTTCGATCTGCCAAAGGATGCTGTAGGTGCCCAGGCCGTCGGCAATGTCCGGGTCATAAAACGTGTAGACCGAGGACAGGCCGTCGTCCAGCACGTCGATGATGGACACCATCACCAGCACCCCTTCGGCGTTGCGGAACTCGACCAGCCGGGTGTTGACGCGGCTGGTCAGCAGGAACTGCGCGTACTGGGTGCGGCTGTCTTCGTCCATGCCGCCGCCCGGGTGCCGGCCCTGCTGGTAGCGCGTATAGAGCCGGTAGTGCTCGGGCGACCACGCAAGTTCGGCCACGAACGACTGCAGATGCTGATGATTGCGCCACGCGCGGCGCTGGCTGCGATTGGGGGCGAAGGCGGCCGCGTCCACGCGCACGGGGATACAGGCCTGGCAGTTGTCGCAATGGGGACGATAGGTAAAGAGTCCGCTGCGGCGAAAGCCCTGTTCCACCAGTTGCGAATACGTGCCCGCGTTGATCAGATGGCCGGGCGCGGCAACCTGCGACCGGGCCTGGCGACCCGGCAGATAACTGCACGGGTAGGGAGCGGTTGCATAGAACTGCAGTGTGGAGAAGGGAAGTTCTTTCAGCTGGCTCATGGGAGCTGGCTCATTGGCGCTGTCGCATGGAATATCCGTTGACGGCGGCGGGCCCGGGACAGGAATCGCTCCATATTAACGCTTAACTCGGCCGGCAATCCGTCCCCTCGGGTGTGTCCGGATGCAGCGTTCCCTGCGTATCCAACCTGCCGCGGAACCATGCGATGCCGGGTTGCATCGTGGCCTGGCGGACATGCCTCAGAAAGCGTTCGCGTGGCAGGGGGCGTGCGCCCATGCTGGCCAGATGGCGCGTCTGCTGCTGGCAGTCGATCCACTCGACGCCCTGCGCCTCCAGGTAGCGAACCAGATGCGCCAACGCGATCTTGGAGGCGTTCGGGACACGGGTGAACATGGATTCGCCAAAGAACATGCGGCCCAGGCTGATGCCGTACAGGCCGCCCGCCAACTCGCCGTCGATCCAGGTCTCGATACTGTGCACCACCCCGGCCTCATGCCACTGGCGGTAGGCCTCTTGCATGGCCGCCGTGATCCACGTGCCCGGCTGTCCGTCTCGCGGCGCGGCGCAGGCCGCCATGACCTGCGGGAACACGGTGTCGACCCGCACCTGCACCCTCGGCGCCGGGTCTTGCTCGCGCGCGGCGATCTGCCGCAGCAGCTTGCGCAGCGAGTGCGACGGCGCGAAATCCTTCACGCGCAGCACCATCCGCGGATCCGGGCTCCACCACAGGACGGGTTCGCCTTCCGAATACCACGGAAAGATGCCGTTGGAATACGCCTGGGTAAGCCGTTCCGGGGACAGATCCGCGCCTGCGGCCAGCAGGCCGTCCGGATCCGTCAGCGCGAATTCCGCAGGGGGAAACGGGGTATCGGCGGCCAGCCAGGGCAGTTTCAACGGTGAGATTCGAGGGTGTAGTGATGAGGACCGAAGGTGCCGCGTTTGCGGTCCTCGAAAAACAGGCGCAGGGTGCTTGCCACGGTGCGAAACGCCAGGTCGTCCCAGGGGATCTCGGCTTCGTCGTACCAGCGCGCTTCAAGGCTCTCCGGGCCGGGGTCCAGTTCGGGACCCACCGCCTGCGCCAGATAGAACACGTGCACCTGCTCGATCTGCGGCACGTCGATGATGGTGTAGATGTCGCCCAGCTGGATCTTGGCGCCGGATTCTTCCAGCGTTTCGCGCGCGGCGCCCTGCGCGGTGCTCTCGCCCAGCTCCATGAAGCCGGCGGGCAGCGTCCACGTGTTGTAGCGCGGCTCGATCGCACGCAGGCAGAGCAGCACGCGGTTTTCCCAGACGGGCACGGTGCCGACCACCAGCCGAGGATTCTGGTAATGGATCGCCCCGCAGTGATCGCAGATGTCGCGCTCGCGGTTGTCGCCTTCCGGCACGCGGCGGTTTACCGGCGTGCCGCACTGGCTGCAAAAGAGGGAACGGCGCGGGGCGGGAAAGTATACGAGGGGCGATTTGGCGGTCATGGGTACGATTCTAACGGCTGCGGCGGGTCGTGGCGCGCCGTCCCGGCGGCGTGGGCGCGGGGCTGCCGAATCGGGCTTCCAGGTGTTCCACGAACGACCGCACCTTGGGCGACAGGAAGCGGCGGTGCGGGTAGACGGCGACCATGGAGATGGGGGTGTGGGCGTAGCCGGTCAGCAAGGCGGTAAGGCGGCCGGCGCGAATGTCGTCGCCCACCAGGAATTCCGGTTGCAGGATGATCCCGTGGCCGGCCAGCGCGGCGGTGCGCAGCACGTCGCCATTATTGGCCCGCAGCGCCGCATTCACGCGCACCAAGTGCGTCACGCCATCCTTCTCGAAATGCCATTCGTTGCCCGTGCTTGCGTAGGCGTAGTGCAGGCAGCGATGCTGCTTCAGGTCTTCAGGCACGGCAGGGGCGCCGTGGCGTTGCAGGTACGAGGGCGCCGCGCAGACGAGCAGTTGCTGCGGCGCCAGCGGCCTTGCCACCAGCGATGAATCCACCAGCGGGCCGATGCGCACCGCGACGTCGTAGCCGTCCTCGACCAGATCCACCACGCGATCGTTCAGGTCCAGGTCGATCACCACGTCCGGATAGCGCTGCAGGTACTCGGCAATCGCCGGTCCCAGATGCAGGATGCCGAAGGACACGGGGGCGCTGACCCGCAACCGTCCGCTGGGCCGCTGGCCTTCCGCCTGCAGCGACAGTTCCAGATCGGCGACCTCGGCCAGGATGGGCCGCACCCGCTCGTAGAAGGCGCGCCCGGCATCGGTCATGCTCAACTTGCGGGTGGTGCGATTGAGCAGGCGCACGCCGTACTTCTGCTCCAGATAGGCAATCTGCCGCGTGACCACGGAGCGCGCCTGGCCCATCTTGTCGGCGGCCGCCGCGAATGAACCCAATTCAACGACCTTGGCGTAGGTCTGCATGGCGGTGTGGGTGTCCAAGATTGTTTCCTATCGAGGAACAATAATTTGCAATTCTGCATGTTTATCTTTGTTTTTGGAATCGCAAGAATACGGCTCCATGAAGGTTCGCCCCGTTTTGAGCGATCCGTTTCTGCACAAGGATGACTGCAATGATTGATTCCCGTACCGCGCCGTATGCGGCACTGCTCCTGCGCGTGGCGCTGGGCGTGATGTTCCTGGCCCACGGCCTGACCAAGCTGCTGGTCTTCACGCTGCCCGGCACGGCGCAGTTTTTCACGAAGATCGGCTTTGCCGGCTGGCTGGCCTATCCCGTGACGTTCTTTGAGGTGGCGGGCGGCATTCTGCTGATTTTGGGCGTGGTGCCGCGCTGGGTGGCCGCCATTGCCGTGGTGCAGCTCTTCGCGGCGTCGACGGTTCACTTCGGCAACGGCTGGGGATTCGGCAACCCGGGCGGCGGCTGGGAATATCCCATCTTCCTGACCGTCGCGGCTGCCGTGCTGGCGCTGCTGGGCGACGGCAAGTTCGCCCTGGTCAAGAGCGGCCGGCGCTAAACGCGCCGTTTCAGCCCGCGCCGGCGTGCGGCGCGGGGTCGAACGCCAGGCGATCGGCAACGTCCGCCTGCGCAATCGAATGCAGCGGCGCGGCTCCATAAACGCCTGGCCACGCCACGCTGATCGACTGGCCGGGCGTCAAACCCGCCAGCGCGTCCATCAGAGACGCGCCCGCCGCCGTCTGCAGGGTTTCGAGCAGCGGCTGCAGATCGCGGTCCAGCACAATGCCGGCGCCCAGGGGCGTCGATGCGAAGAGCCGGCCTGCATCATCCAGCCACCACCCGCTGACCGAGCCGACGGCCGCATCGGTATGCGTGACGAGGCCGCGATTGTCGTCGGCCAGGCGCAACACATAAGGCGCCGCGTCCAACCGCACGAATACGCGCTGCGGCCCGTTCTGGAAAAACCAGCGGCCCACATCGTCATGGTCGTAATTGCGGCCGATGAACTCCAGGATCTGCGTGTTGGTGATCGGCTCGCCCGGCCCGCCTTCGTTGGCCTGACCTTGCGGATGAAGGCGCCAACGCCCGCGCGCATCGAGCGACAGCCAGCCGTACACCGCCGGCACATTCGGCCAGCGGGCGAGGGCGTCTTTCACCGATTGATCCATGGCGTTATGGGCGTATGACGATGGTGGGCGAGATGACGATGCCAGGCTGAACGGGCATCACCGGCACGGCCACGGGCTGTGGCGCGTAGCCATACGCATGGTCGTCGCGGCATTTGCGCTTTTCGCTGTAATCGCCATTGCGCTTCCACTTGCGCTCGACCTTACAGGCGCCATCCCAGTACTTTTCCTTGTACTCGCCACCCTTGTGGCGGTGGTGATGGTGCTTGTCGTGCGCCTCCGCGGCAAGGGGCGAAAGGGCGATCAACGCGGCGGCGGACAGGCTCAGGAAAGCGGGGCGGGTAGCAAAGCGGCGCGGGTGCGATTCCGGGATGTTGTGCATGGACTCATCGTTCAAATGAAAACGGGGTCACCATAACAATCATCCGGCTGACCGGGCGTAGGGATGGGTAACGAGATGCAGGGGGGAGGGAGAAAGATGCTGGAGGCGCAAGCCGGAATCGAACCGACGTACACGGATTTGCAATCCGCTGCATAACCACTCTGCCATTGCGCCAGCACTTGCAAGAAAAAAGGAAGCGCGGTGTGTGCCGTTGCTTCCTCTTTGTATTTGGAGCGGGAGACGAGTCTCGAACTCGCGACCTCAACCTTGGCAAGGTTGCGCTCTACCAACTGAGCTACTCCCGCTTGGGGTATTACTTTGCTACTGCTTTATTTGCTTTTAGTGAAAGCCTGTATTGGTATCAGGGCTGTTCAGCAAAGAAAGCGATTGTACATGCTTTTAAGGGTCTTTGCACTGCAGACCGAAATCTGGAGCGGGAGACGAGTCTCGAACTCGCGACCTCAACCTTGGCAAGGTTGCGCTCTACCAACTGAGCTACTCCCGCATTTGCACACTGACCGCGTCGCTGAGGGTCCGTTTGAATCTTGAAAATTCTGGCGGCTGGCCGATCAGCGAGGCGAGAGTATACATTAATTTTTTCATCCATCAAGCCGAGGCGCCTGCGTTGGCGAACCCGGTGTTTCAGGCATGAAAAAAGGGCCTTTCGGCCCTTGCTTTCAACGATTTGCAGCATTGAAAAAACGCTGCAGATCAAATTCTGGAGCGGGAGACGAGTCTCGAACTCGCGACCTCAACCTTGGCAAGGTTGCGCTCTACCAACTGAGCTACTCCCGCATTGGTTCCGTAAACTGCCCAGAACCGCTTTTCTTATTCACTCTGATCAACTTGGTTATCGATCAGAAGGCGCGCAGTCTAGCACGATTTTTTGAGCTTGTCCTGAGCCGGTCTGGCTGGCTGCGATTTACGCTGTAAATCGGGTCAAGCACTCAATCAAGTAAACTGAGCGAAGACAGAAACTATAGCATACCTCGTAGCACTCATGTCAAATTCCTTCGCGGGATCCGCGCCCGATTCCTTGTCTCCGTCCGTGCAGGACCTCGCTGGTCTGAATACGTTGGGACTGGCATCCCGGGCCGATGCGTTCGTCGCGCTGCGCGAGCCCGCGCAATTGCCCGCGTTATCCGCCCTGGCGCAAACGGCGCCATCGTTGCTCGTGCTGGGCGGCGGCAGCAACGTGGTGCTGCCCGAGCGTGTGCCCGGCCTGGTTGCGCGCGTGGCCTTCCAAGGTGTGCGGCTGCTGGAATCGCGGCCGGACGCGTGGATCGTCGAAGCGGCAGGCGGCGAGAGCTGGCATGGATTCGTGTCGGCCTGCGTCGCGCAGGGATGGGATGGCCTGGAAAATCTGGCGTTGATCCCCGGCACCGTGGGCGCGGCGCCCGTGCAGAACATCGGCGCCTATGGCGTCGAGCTGCAGGAACGCCTTCACAGCCTGACGGCCTGGGATGTGCGCGAGGCGCGCTTTGTGGAAATGCAGGCGGCCGATTGCCAGTTCTCGTACCGCGACAGCGTGTTCAAGCATGATGCGCCCGGGCGCTGGATCATCGTGAGCGTGCGCTTTGTCTTGCCGCGGCCGTGGCGGCCGGTGCTGGCGTATCCCGATCTGCAACGCCATCCGCGGCTGTCGGGCGCATCGCCCAGCGCGCGCGATGTCTTCGATGCCGTGTGCGAGATCCGGCGCGCCAAGTTGCCCGATCCCGCGGTCACGGGCAATGCCGGCAGCTTCTTCAAGAACCCCATCGTGCCGGCCGCGCAGCGTGACGCGTTGGCGCAGCGCTTTCCTGGCCTGGTGTCGTACGCGCAGGCTGATGGCCGCTTCAAGCTGGCCGCAGGCTGGCTGATCGATCAGTGCGGCTGGAAGGGAAGGGCGCTGGGGGCGGCGGGCGTGCATGACCGCCAGGCGCTCGTGCTCGTCAATCGCGGGGGCGCCACCGCCGCGGACATCATGGGATTGGCGCGCGCGGTGCAGGATGCGGTGGCCGATCGCTATGGCGTGCGCCTGGAGCCCGAGCCGGTCGTGGTGTGACCGGGCAGGCTTTCCGGCATGAAAAAAGGACCCCGCGGGGTCCTTTGCTTTTGGCGCCGGAAATCACAGCCCCAGCACGGACTGCATGTCGTAAAGACCGTTGGTCTTGCCATCGAGGAAGCGCGCAGCGCGCAGCGCGCCTTCGGCGTAAGTGGCCCGGCTGGACGAGCGGTGCGTGATCTCGATGCGCTCGCCGATGCCGCAGAACGACACCGTGTGATCGCCAACGATATCGCCGCCGCGCAGCACCGAAAAACCGATGGTGCCGGGCTTGCGCACGCCGGTGTCGCCGTGGCGGCTCCAGGTGGCAACGTCGGGCAGCGCGACGTCCCAGGCCGACGCGATGGTCTCGCCCATCTTCAGTGCCGTGCCGGAAGGCGCATCGACCTTGTTGCGGTGATGGGCTTCGAACACTTCGACGTCGTAGCCGGCGTTCAGGATGCGGGCCGCCATGTCCAGCAGCTTGAGCGTCGCGTTGACGCCCACGCTCATGTTGGGGGCGAACACGATGGCGGTCTTTTGCGCGGCAACCTCGATTGCGGCGCGGCCGTTGTCGTCAAAGCCGGTGGTGCCGATGACGGCCTTCACGCCGTGCTTCACGCAAGCCTGCAGATGCTTGAGCGTGCCTTCCGGGCGGGTGAAATCGATGAGGCAGTCAGCGCCCGCAAGCGCGTCCAGGTCGTCGGTGATGGCAACCCCGGTCTGCTTGCCCAGCGTGGCGCCGGCATCGCGGCCCAGCGCGGCCGAGCCCGGCACGTCCAGCGCAACGGCCAGTTCCAGGCCGTCGGCCTTCAGGATGGCCTCGATCAACATCTGGCCCATGCGGCCGTTTGCGCCGGCGATAGCAATACGCATAAAAAATCCTTCGGTTTAGAGCAGCGGCTCGGGCGCGTTGCCAGGCTGGCCCGGGTATTGGTTGAGCGGGCTGACGGGCGCGTCGGCGTCGCGCTTCTGTTCGTCTTGTTCCTGCTCAATCCGGGCTTCGTCCCGGGCCAGGCGCTTGTCGGTCTTTTCGTCGGCAACGGCGTCCGGCGTGTTGATCTGGTAGGGCTGCAGATCGGGCTGCTTGTCGCCTTCCCAGCGCGTGAGACGGTCGTTTTCGAACCAGACGGTGAACTTGCGCTCTTGCGGGTTGCCGTAGCCCGGCTTGAAGTAGTACGGGTAGTCCCAGCGATTGGCGTGCAGCACGCTGGTGAGCGTGGGGCTGCCGAGCGCGAAGCGGACTTGTTCACGGGTCATGCCGGGCTGGAGCAGCGCAACCTGTTCCTGCGTGATCCAGTTACCCTGCTGGACCGGCGCCTTGTACGGGAAGCCCCATTTGTTCGAGGTGCAGCCCGCCAAGGCAACGGCCAGGGCGGCAACGGCCAAACCGGTCTTCAGAGAGCGGGAGGGAATACGTGCAAACATGGACACTACGCGCCCCTATTATTTGGAAGCAAGCAAAACCGTTATCATAAAGGTTTCATAAGGATAGTTCCGCGAGGCGGCATGAATTCGGCGAGCCGGCTTGCGGTGACCCCAGTCCTTGCCCATGCCAACGCGGACGGAGAGCGATTACACCATGAGCGACCAAAGCGAACTGAAAAACATGGGTTTGAAGGCGACTTTCCCGCGCCTGAAGATTCTTGATATTTTCCGCAAATCGGGTGAACGGCACCTGAGCGCCGAAGACGTCTACCGCGCCCTGATCGGCGAAAACGTCGAAATCGGCCTGGCTACCGTCTACCGCGTGCTGACGCAGTTCGAGCAGGCCGGCATCCTGGCGCGCAGCCAATTCGACAGCGGCAAGGCCGTTTTCGAGCTCAACGACGGCGACCACCACGACCACCTGATCTGCACCAACTGCGGAAAGGTCGTCGAGTTCTCGGATCCCGAGATCGAAAAGCGCCAGCAAAAGATCGCCAAGGACAACGCCTTCGCGCTGGAAAGCCACGCGATGGTGCTGTACGGCATCTGCGGCAGCTGCCTCAAAGGCCGCTAAGCCTGGGCGGGCAGCCGTGAGGCCGGTACATCCGGCTGCGTAGCCAAAAACAAAAGCCCCTTCTGATTGAAGGGGCTTTTTGCATGTTGAGGCCAGTGACGCCGGCAGGCCGCAGACTCAAGGCGTTGTCTGGCCGAACCCTTCCAGCATTTCGCGCGCGTGTTCGCGGGTGGTGGCCGTGAGCTTCATGCCGCCCAGCATCCGCGCGATTTCCTCGACGCGGGCCGGGGCGTCCAGCGGTTCGATGCTGGACCGGGTGGTGCCGCGGGACTCGGCCTTGCTGACCAGGAACTGGTTGTTGGCGCACGCGGCCACCTGGGGCAAGTGGGTGACGCACAGCACCTGATGGCGTTCGCCCAGTTCGCGCAGCAGCTTGCCGACGAATTCGGCCACCGCGCCGCCCACGCCGCTGTCCACTTCGTCGAAGATCAGCGTGGGCACGCGCGCCGCGCGGCTGGCGATGACCGACAGCGCGAGCGAGATACGCGACAGTTCGCCGCCCGAGGCGACCTTGGCCAGCGGACGCGGCGTGGTGCCGGCGTGACCGGCCACCAGGAATTCGACCTGTTCGTTGCCGTGCGCGGACGGCGCCGACGGGGCGAGCGTGGGTTCAAAGCGGCCACCCTGCATCGCGAGCGTCTGCATGGCCTGGGAGACCTGCTTGCCCAGATCCTTGGCGACCTTGCGCCGGGCGGTGGTCAGCTTGGCGGCGGCCGCGTCGTATTGCGCCTGCGCCGTGGCGGCCTGGGCGCGCAGCGCGTCGATGTCGCCGGCGGCCTGCAAGGCCGCAAGCTCCGAATGCAGCGATTCGCGCAGTTCGCACAGGGCATCGGGATCGGTGCGGAATTTGCGGGCGGTCTCGAACACCAGTCCCAGCCGTGCTTCCACGTCGGCAAGTCGCTTGGGGTCCAGGTCGACGCGGCTGACGTAGTTGTTCAGGTCGGACACGGCTTCGCTGATGGCGATGCGTGCCGATTCCAGTTCGTCATGGACGCCCTTGAGGCCCGGATCGTGCCGCAGCATCTGCTGCAGGCGCTGGTTCGCGGCCGTCAGGCGGTGATGCGCCGAATCGCCTTCGCCGTCCAGCATTTCAAGGATTTGCGAGGCGCCATCCAGCAGCGATTGCGCATGCGACAGGCGCGTGTGTTCGGATTGCAGGGCGTCCCATTCGTCCGGTCCGAGGTTCAGCCGGTCCAGTTCGTCGACCTGCCATTGCAGGCGTTCCCGTTCAGAGGCCAGGCTTTCCGCGTCTTTTTCGGCCGATTCCAGCTGGCGTGCCAAGGCGCGCCACTGCTTCCACGCCTGGCCAACCGCGTGGCGAAGCTCGCCGTGGCCGCCGTGCGCGTCCAGCAGGTCGCGCTGGGCGTCGGGACGCATCAGGCTCTGGTGCGCGTGCTGGCCGTGGATGTCGACCAGGCTGTTGCCCAGTTCGCGCAGTTGCGCCACGGTGGCCGGGGTGCCGTTGATGTAGGCGCGGCTGCGGCCTTGCGCATCGATGACGCGGCGCAGCGAGAGTTCGTCGTCGGCGTCGATTTCGCGTTCGGCCAGCCACGCCTGCAGCGCCGCCGGCGTGTCGAACACCGCGGTGATGTCGGCACGGGTCGCGCCTTCGCGCAACATGCTGGCATCGCCGCGCTCTCCGAGGGTGAGCGCCAGCGCATCGACCAGGATGGATTTGCCGGCGCCCGTTTCACCGGAAAAGACGGTAAAGCCGGGGCCAAAGTGGATCTCGGTCTGTTCGACGATGACGAAGTCGCGGATGTGCAGGGTGCGCAGCATAAGGGGCGCTAATTACTCTACGTTGTCGGAGGCTTCGGGCATCAGGTTCCAGTGCAGTTTGCGGCGCAGGGTGGAAAAGAAGCTATAGCCTTCGGGATGCACGAATCGGATGGTGTAGGGCGCGCGCTGCACGACGATGCGGTCGCCCGGTTGCAGGTCGGACCAGGTCTGCATGTCGAAGTGCACGCTGGCGCCGACTTCGACGCGGCCCATGGCCGTGAGCGTCATGTTGAGCACGCCGGTGTCCGGGATGACGATGGGCCGGTTCGACAGCGTTTGCGGCGCCACCGGCACCAGCACCATGGCGTTCATGCCCGGATGCAGGATGGGGCCATTGGCCGACAACGCATAGGCCGTGGAGCCGGTGGGCGTGGCGATGATCAGGCCGTCGGCGCGCTGCGTATACATGAAGGCGCCGTCAAGTTCGACCCGGACCTCGATCATGCCGCCGCGGCCCGCGCGGTTCAGGACCACGTCGTTCAGGGCCGACGCGGAATACATCTTCTGGTCGCCGCGCCACACGCTGCCTTCGAGCAGCATGCGGTCTTCGATCTGGAAGCTGCCTTCGAGCACGCGGGCGAGCGCGGCGTGCGCGTCCTGCAGGGCGATGTCGGTGATGAAGCCCAGGCGCCCGTGGTTGATGCCGATCAGCGGCATGCCGTAGGGCGCGAGATGGCGGCTGGCGCCCAGCACGGTGCCGTCGCCGCCCATGACCACGGTGAGCGAGGCGGTCTTGCCGATTTCCTCGAGCGTGGCGATGGGGTATTCGGTCAGCCCGGTATTGCGCGCCGTGTCCGCATCGATCAGCACATGGCGGCCCGCCTGCGTCAGCGCGTGCGCAAGTGCTCTCAGCGGTGTGTCCAGGCCGGTGTCCTGGTATCTGCCGATCAGGGCGACTATAGGAAAATGCATGGCTGCGTAGGAATGAAAAGGGCGAAACCGCAAAGCTGAACATGCCCAGAATGGGCCAATTAGCCGATTATATGGGGCCGTATATTGTGTTGCGGGACAAAAATCGCCTCAACCTGAAAAGATTCCCTAAAATAGCCGCTATGGATGACCGCGCACGCGCTTTACTGAAAGCGTTGATAGAACGCTACATCGCCGATGGGCAGCCAGTCGGCTCGCGGACGCTATCTAAAGTCTTTGACTTGTCTCCGGCCACCATCCGCAACGTCATGGCGGACCTGGAAGAGCTGGGACTGATCCACAGTCCGCACACCTCCGCCGGCCGTGTTCCCACGCCGCGCGGATACCGCATGTTCGTCGATTCGCTGCTGTCGGTGCAGTCGTACCAGCTGCAGCCGCACAACATGGGTGAAATGCTCTCGGCGGCCGAACCTACCCGCGCCGTCAATGCGGCCGCGGCGCTGCTGTCCAACCTGACGCAGTTCGCGGGCGTGGTCCTCACGCCCAAGCGCGCGCAGGTGTTCCGGCAGATCGAATTCATCCGCCTGTCCGACAAGCGCGTCCTGCTAATCATCGTGACGCCCGATGGCGACGTGCAGAACCGCATCCTTTTCGTCCAGCGGGATTACGCCGAGTCCGAGCTCCTGGAAGCCGGCAACTTCTTCAACATGCACTTCGCCGGCAAGTCGTTCAATGCCGTGCGCCAGACGTTGTCGACCGAGCTGGCCCAGTTGCGGGAAGACATCTCGCGCCTGATGCAGGCCGCCGTCGAGGCCAGCGCCGAAGCGGCCGAGGACGGCGACGCCGTGGTCATCTCGGGCGAGCGCAAGCTGCTGGACGTCACCGACATCGCGTCCGACATGGACCGGCTGCGCAAGATGTTTTCGCTGTTCGAGAAAAAGACCGATCTGCTGCAATTGCTGGACGTCTCGAGCCGCGCGCAGGGCGTGCAGATCTACATCGGCGGCGATTCGCAACTGGTGCCCCTGGAAGATGTCTCCGTCATCACGGCGCCTTACGGCGTGGACGGCAAGGTGGTCGGCACCCTGGGTGTCATCGGTCCGACCCGCATGGCCTACGAGCGGGTTATACCCATCGTGGACATCACGGCGCGCCTGCTGTCCAACGCCCTCAGCCACAACCAGTAGTCCCATTCAAAGCTACATCCTCCTTGCGGAGGAAGGGGAGTTTTTGTGTTTCTTCGCCTGTTCAAGTATCTCTGGCCTGAGCGCTACCTTCCTGAGCCCCACCAAGAAGACCCCTTCAACGAGGATCCGCCGCCGCGCGTGCCCGGCAAGGTCGGCGTGCTGCTGGTCAACCTGGGCACGCCCGACACGACGTCGCCCAAGGACATCCGCAAGTATCTCGGCGAATTCCTGTCCGACCCGCGCGTCATCGAAATCCCGCGCTATCTCTGGAAGCCCATCCTGCACGGGATCGTGCTCGTGCGCCGGCCCAAGCGGCTGGAGCCGCGCTACGCCGGCATCTGGATGGAGGGCGGCTCGCCCCTGATGGTCTATAGCCAACGCCAGACCGATGGCGTTCGCGCCGCCCTGCACGCGGCCAGCGTGGATGCCGTGGTCGAGCTGGGCATGCGCTATGGCAACCCCTCCATCCCCCAGGTGATCGCAAACATGCGCAAGCAGGGCTGCGAGCGCATCCTGACGGTGCCGCTGTATCCCCAGTACGCCGCCAGCACCACCGCCACCGTGGTCGACGCCGTCACCCGATACATGGGCAAGCTGCGCGATCAGCCGGAGATGCGCTTCATCAAGCGCTTTCACGACGAGCCCGCCTACCTGGACCCGCTCGCCGCGCGCATCGAGCGCTACTGGGCCGAACACGGCAAGCCGCAGAAACTCGTCATGAGCTTTCATGGCCTGCCGCGCTACTCCATCGAACTGGGCGATCCCTACTACCGCGACTGCATGGAAACCGCCCGGCTCCTGGCCCAGCGGCTGTCCTTGCCGCGCGACCAGATCGAGGTGACCTTCCAGAGCCGGTTCGGCTCGGCCCGCTGGCTGGAGCCCTATACCGAGCCGACCCTGAAGGCCCTGGCCGCCTCCGGCGTCACGGAGGTCGATGTGGTGTGCCCGGGATTTGTGGCAGACTGTCTGGAAACCCTGGAAGAAATCAGCCTGGAATGCCGCGACGCCTTTCTCGAGGCGGGGGGCAAACAGTTCCGTTACATTCCTGCCATCAATGACGACCCGGCCTGGATCGCGGGGCTGTCCGGTCTGGTGGAACGAAACTTGCAGGGGTGGATACCAGCAGCCACGGACTTGAAGGAGAAGGCGCATGCACCATGATCCCAAGACTGGAAAGACGGTCAAGAAGGGCAAAGTCACCACTCCCGTCGACGAGGACCGCGTCGAACACGACCTGGACGAGGCCCTGGCCGATACCTTCCCTGCCAGCGACCCGGTCGCGATTCCGTCAGATCCGGACGCCGATGACAAGCGCGTGGACCGCGCGCTGAAGGAAAGTTTTCCGGCCAGCGACCCCGTGGCCCCCGCCCAACCCAGCAAAAAGTAGCCGTTCGGTCAGCGGGCGCCCGGCCTTCGGGCCGCGCCCCGGGGAATATTTCGCTTAACCGGGCTTGAATTAGGGGTATTGGCCCCCATTCATGTCTGCGAAAGCCATTCTTTTTGGAGGATTCCCCATGACGGCACCCCACGAGCCTGCTGACCAGGCGCCCGAAGTCGGCCAGAGCGCCGATGCGGCTCCGGCCGCCCAGGACGCCGCGCAGGCCGAGCTGAACGAGTTGCGCGCCCAACTGGACGCCGCCCAGGCTACCGTCAACGAGCAGCACGACCAGCTTCTGCGTGTGCAAGCTGAAGCCGAAAACGTGCGCCGCCGCGCCCAGGAAGAAGTCTCCAAGGCGCGCAAGTTCGGCATCGAGTCGTTCGCCGAAAGCCTGGTTCCGGTCAAGGACAGCCTGGAAGCTGCCCTGGCCCAGCCCGATCAGACGGTCGAAACCCTGCGCGAAGGCGTCGAAGTCACCCTCAAGCAGCTTGCCGCCGCGTTCGAGCGCAACCTGCTCAAGGAAATCGCGCCGGCTCAGGGCGACAAGTTCGATCCGCACCAGCACCAGGCCATTTCGTCCATTCCCAACGAGCAGCCCGCCAACACGGTGGTGCAACTGCTGCAGAAGGGCTATGTGATTGCCGACCGTACCTTGCGCCCGGCGCTGGTGGTCGTGTCGGCCGGCCAGGGCTGAACCGCGTCCCACCATGACCGACCCGCGCTTTGACCCGGCCCAGGTATTCCAGGTGTTCGGCATGCGCCATGTCGACACCGCGGGATTCGATGCGGCCGTGGTGCAAGCGCCCGGGGCGGACCTGCGCTGTGTCTTCCTGTGGGGCCAGGATTGCTACAACTGCAATCTGTTCAAACAGGCGGCGCTGCTGCACCAGGAAACGCTGGTAGGGCTTGGCCTGACGTGGTTCGAAGCCGATGTCTATGCGGATGAACCGCTGGGACGCCGCTTTTCGTTGCATGGCGTCCCCACTTTTGTGCTGTACCGGTCCGGCAAGCGCCTGGGGCGCATCACCGGCTGGCCCGGATTGCCCCAGTTCACGGCGGCGATCCACCGCCTGCAGGAATCGGGCGCCGAAAATTCCAGCCCGGCGTCTTGAAAAACCCTTTGGGCAGCCCCAGTTATGGGGGGACAAGCAGTTTTCCCCAATTTTTCATAGATTTAATAATCAAGGTAACCCACCATGAGCAAGATTATTGGCATTGACCTGGGAACGACCAACAGCTGCGTGGCTGTCATGGACGGCGGGCAGGTCAAGATCATCGAAAACGCCGAAGGTGCTCGCACCACCCCCTCCATCGTTGCTTACATGGATGACGGCGAGACTCTGGTCGGCGCGCCTGCCAAGCGCCAGGCCGTGACCAACCCGCGCAACACGCTCTACGCCGTGAAGCGTCTGATCGGTCGCAAGTTCGAAGAAAAGGCAGTGCAGAAGGACATCAATCTGATGCCCTACGCCATCGTCAAGGCCGACAACGGCGACGCCTGGGTTGAAGTGCGCGGCAAGAAGATGGCGCCTCCCCAAGTGTCGGCCGACGTGCTGCGCAAGATGAAGAAGACCGCCGAGGACTACCTGGGCGAAGAAGTGACCGAGGCCGTCATCACCGTGCCCGCCTACTTCAACGACAGCCAGCGCCAGGCCACCAAGGACGCCGGCCGCATCGCGGGCCTGGAAGTCAAGCGCATCATCAACGAACCCACCGCCGCGGCGCTGGCGTTCGGCCTGGACAAGACCGAAAAGGGCGACCGCAAGATCGCTGTCTATGACCTGGGCGGCGGCACGTTCGACGTGTCCATCATCGAAATCGCCGACGTGGACGGCGAAAAGCAGTTCGAAGTGCTGTCGACCAACGGCGACACCTTCCTGGGCGGCGAAGACTTCGACCAGCGCATCATCGACTACATCATTGCCGAGTTCAAGAAGGAACAAGGCGTTGACCTGTCCAAGGACGTGCTGGCGCTGCAACGCCTGAAGGAAGCCGCCGAAAAGGCCAAGATCGAACTGTCGTCCGCGCAGCAGACCGAAATCAACCTGCCGTACATCACGGCCGATGCCTCCGGTCCCAAGCACTTGAACCTGAAGATCACGCGCGCCAAGCTGGAAGCGCTGGTCGAAGAATTGATCGAACGCACGATCGAGCCCTGCCGCGTCGCCATCAAGGACGCCGGCGTGAAGGTCTCCGACATCGACGACGTGATCCTCGTCGGCGGCATGACCCGCATGCCCAAGGTCCAGGAAAAGGTGAAGGAATTCTTCGGCAAGGATCCGCGCAAGGACGTGAACCCCGATGAAGCCGTCGCCGCTGGCGCCGCCATCCAGGGCTCCGTGCTGTCGGGCGACCGCAAGGACGTGCTGCTGCTGGACGTCACGCCGTTGTCCCTGGGTATCGAAACCCTGGGCGGCGTCATGACCAAGATGATCCAGAAGAACACCACGATCCCGACCCGGTTCTCGCAGACGTTCTCGACTGCCGACGACAACCAGCCGGCCGTGACGATCAAGGTGTTCCAGGGCGAGCGCGAAATTGCTGCGGGCAACAAGGCCCTGGGCGAGTTCAACCTCGAAGGTATTCCGCCGTCGCCGCGCGGCATGCCGCAGATCGAAGTCACGTTCGACATCGACGCCAACGGCATCCTGCACGTGTCCGCCAAGGACAAGGGCACCGGCAAGGAAAACAAGATCACCATCAAGGCCAACTCGGGTCTGTCGGAAGACGAGATCCAGCGCATGGTCAAGGATGCCGAGGCCAACGCCGAGGAAGATCACCGCGTTGCCGAACTGGCCCAATCGCGTAACCAGGCCGATGCGCTGGTGCATGCCACCCGCAAGTCGTTGACCGAGTACGGCGACAAGCTCGAAGCTTCCGAAAAGGAAAGCATCGAAGCCGCCATCAAGGACCTGGAAGACACGCTGAAGGAAGGCGACAAGGCCGCGATCGACGCCAAGGTGGAAGCCCTGTCGACCGCATCGCAAAAGCTCGGCGAAAAGATGTACGCCGACATGCAGGCGCAGCAAGCCGCCGGCCAGCAGCAAGCGGCCGACAACGCGAAGCCGGTGGACGACAACGTCGTCGACGCCGACTTCAAGGAAGTCAAGCGCGACCAATAATGGCCGGGCGCTGACCTGCCTCTGCCGCCCGGTAGCCGGAGAAATCCGCCTACCGGGCGAACTCATTCTGTAGCACTGAAAAGAAGGCTCGGTTTCGAGCCCACGGATCATGGCAAAACGCGACTATTACGACGTCTTGGGCGTGGCAAAAAACGCCTCGGACGACGATCTCAAGAAGGCCTATCGAAAGCTGGCCATGAAATACCATCCGGACCGCAATCCGGACAGCAAAGAAGCCGAAGAGAAGTTCAAGGAAGCCAAGGAAGCCTACGAGGTCCTGGGCGATGAGCAAAAGCGCGCCGCGTACGACCGCTACGGTCACGCTGGCGTCGATCCCAATGCCGCCGGCATGGGCGGCGCGGGCATGGGCGGCGGTTTCGCCGACGCGTTCGGCGACATCTTTGGCGAAATCTTCGGCGGCGGCGGCGGTGGCCGTCGTGGCGGCGGTCCCCAGGTGTACCGCGGCGCCGACCTCAAATACGCGCTGGAAATCACCCTCGAACAGGCAGCCGCCGGTTTCGACACGGAGATCCGCGTTCCCAGCTGGGAAAACTGCGACACCTGCCACGGCTCCGGCGCCAAGCCCGGCACCTCGCCCAAGACTTGCCGCACCTGCGGCGGCTCGGGCGCCGTGCGCATGCAGCAAGGTTTCTTCAGCGTCCAGCAAACCTGCCCGACCTGCCACGGCAACGGCAAGGAAATCACGGACCCGTGCCCGTCCTGCGACGGCGTCGGCCGCATCCGCCGCAACAAGACCCTCCAGGTCAAGATCCCGGCCGGCATCGACGACGGCATGCGCATCCGCTCCAGCGGCAATGGCGAACCCGGCATCAATGGCGGCCCTCCGGGCGACTTGTATGTGGAAATCCACATCAAGCAGCACAAGATCTTCCAGCGCGACGGCGACGACCTGCACTGCGAGCTGACCATCCCGTTCACCACGGCGGCATTGGGCGGCGAACTCCAGGTGCCCACGCTGGGCGGCAAGGCCGAGATCTCCATCCCCGAAGGCACCCAGTCCGGCAAGACCTTCCGCCTGCGCGGCAAGGGCATCCGCGGCGTGCGCGGCAGCTACCCCGGCGACCTCTACTGCCACGTCGTGGTGGAAACGCCGGTGCGCTTGAGCGAAGACCAAAAGAACATCCTGCGCCAGTTCGAAGCGTCGTTGAACGACGGCGGCGACCGCCACTCGCCGCAAAGCAAATCCTGGACGGACCGCGTCAAGGAATTCTTCAGCTGATCACGCCGATCTTCAGCAAAAAGCCGCGACGAGAGTCGCGGCTTTTTTTTCGGGCCTTTCGATATCGGCCCGTCCACATCCGGCTGCTTATCGAGCGACCGGCGGGTAATCCAGTTCGCCAAAGGTGTATTCGCCATTGGCCTTGGCTTGTTGAAGCTCGGCTCGCACATCCTGTTCGGTCAGGCCGGAGGTGCGGGGCAAAGCGGCGGGATAGTCCATTTCGCCAAACGTGTACTGGCCGGTCAGCTTGGCTTCCTGCAACTCGGCCGCGACCTGAGAGCCGGACTTCCCGTGTTCAGCGCCCGCCGCATGCGCGCCGGTGCTGGCCAGGGCCAGGGAAAAGAACAGCGTGGTGGCCAGGATTTTCATGTGTGAGAGCTCCAGTTTGTTTTAAGAGAGATCGAGTCCCACGTCGCTGCCTCACGACCCAGTACATATCAAGAGGGCCGATGCGGCGTACCGTAAGAAACTCGAATAAACCCGCACGCATGAAACCACCTTCCAAATAGCCAAGAAATCGAAGGGTTTCTAAAAATTACGGATATAGGGAATGGGGATTTCGGAGCCAGCCGCGCGCAGCGAACACCCGAAACCGAACCACATCGCGTAAGCGCTGCGAGGCCGCCCGCGCGGCCAACGCAGCGCGGGCCCCGCAAGATCCTCCAAACAACTAAAACCGCGAAAAAAAAACGCCAAGCAAACCACCCCCCCCGACGCCCGTCTTGTTTCCGACACCGCGAGCCCGGTGTGGCTGCGGTGCCCGGTGCGTGGGGCGTCGATAAGCCCAACGGAATCCGAAGGAATCGCCGTAGGCGATGACGAGGATGAGGCAGGGGAAGTCCGGAGCGAAGGCTCCGGACCGCAATCGTGGCCCCGCGCGCCGGGCGCCGTGGCCGCGCCGGGCGCCAAAAGAACCCAGATCCCCACCAGTCGTGAACCGACAAAAAAAGAGACCGTGACGCATCGCCACGGCCTCTTCGCTACTGCAACTACAACTACTAATACAGCAACTGCGAACTTCAACTGCTGACTGCAACTACATCACAGCAACTACAACTGCTACCTCAACTACAACTGCAACTACTGCAACTTCAACTTCGACTACAACAACTACTACTGCTACTTCCACCGCC
This sequence comes from Achromobacter sp. JD417, assembly GCF_041879325.1. Classification (NCBI taxonomy): domain Bacteria; kingdom Pseudomonadati; phylum Pseudomonadota; class Betaproteobacteria; order Burkholderiales; family Alcaligenaceae; genus Achromobacter; species Achromobacter sp. JD417. Next base: position 1,154,993 of record NZ_CP087159.1, read on the forward strand.
GCTGTATGCCGAAAATACCGGCCTCAGGCCATGATGCCGCCCGAGGCCGGCCGGGCTACAGCAAGCAGCTCACCGGCTGATCGGCGGGTATTCGAGCTCGCCGAACGTGTATTGACCGCTGGCCTTCGCTTGCGCCAGTTCCTGCTGGACATCGGCGCGCGACTTCGCGGCGCCCGTGGCGGCGGCGACCGGCGGGTACTGCAATTCGCCGAACGTGTATTGGCCGCTGACCTTGGCTTGTTGCAGCTGGGCTTGCACTTCCTGCGAGCTCAGGCTGGTCTTTTGGGGCAGGGCGGGCGGATAGTCCAGCTCGCCGAAGGTGTACTGGCCGCTGACTTTTGCTTCGTGCAGTTCAGTCGCCACCTGGGCGCTGCTCTTCGCTTGCTCGACGCCGGCGGCTTGTGCGCCGACACCGGCCAGGGCCAGGGATAGGAAAAGGGTAGTGGCTAGGGTTTTCATAATGAGACCTCCAATTCGTCGTAAATGGGGACCGAATCCGGCGGCGCTCCGTCGTGTTCGTTTGCTGTTCCCGATGAACTGAATTGTCCTCGTCATCGAACCTGGGATAAACCCTTATTCCTTGAAAACATCTTTCCAAATAACCGAGTAATAGATTCAGGAGGACAAATTATCCCCATCAATGGAATGGTTGAATCCGTTTCCCGCCTTTCCACTCCACGGGATCAAATAGACTATGCAAAAAAAACCCCTGCCTAAGCAGGGGCTTCCCATGCGGCGATGCGTCAGGGCTTCTTGAAGTCACCTGCCAGCGCCGTGCTGAATCCGTCCGGACGCACGTACTTGCGCAGCGCGGCGTTCACCGCGTCAGGCGTCAAGGCCGAGATCTTCTTGTCCATCTCGGCCGACCACGCAAACGTGCGGCCACGCTCCAGATAGTCCAGCCAGGTGCTGGCCAATACATCGTCCTGCGCGCGCGCCAGATTGCGGTAGTTCAGCAGCGCAGTGATGCCCTCCGAGATTTCCTTGTCCGAGAAGCCATCCTTCAGGACCCGCGCCAGTTCCTCATTGATTGCCTTCTCGAGGCGCTCGCGATTCTGCGGCGCGTAGATCGCATAGATGCTCCAGCTTGCGGCAGGTTCGAACGACGATACCGACAGCGAGCTGCGCACGTTGTACGACAGACCTTCGGTCTCGCGCACCCGGTTCCACAGCCGCGACGTTTCCGACGCGCCGAACAGATAGTTGGCCAGATACAGCGCCGCATAATCGGCGTCCGTGTCCTGCAGCTTCAGCGGCATGCGCGACAGATAGAACGCGTTGGCCTTGTCCGGCGTATTGATGTCGAACTGCTTGGCCGGCACGTCGCGATACGGGTTCGGCACGCGGGTATAGGCAGGCGCCTTCTTCCATCCGGCAAGTCCCGCGCGCAGCGATTTTTCCACCGCTTCCGGCTCGAAATCGCCCACCGCCGAGAACTCGATGTCGCCCGCGCCGTAGAACTTCGCGTGGAACTTGGCCAGTGCCTCGCGATTCAGCGCGCGCACGCTGGCCAGCGACTCCTCGAACGTCGGCACGTAACGCAGGTCGTCGGCAGGCCACGGATTGTCGTGGCGGGCCAGCGTACGGCCGGCCAGGGCCGACGGCTCCGTCATCGCGTTCTGGATCGAGGTCTCGAGCTGACGCTGGTATTCCTCGACTTGTTCCTTCGGGAAGCTGGCGTTGCGGATGATCTCCAGCGCCAGCGCCGTCAGCTCCGGCAGATTTTCGCCCTTGGTCGACATCGCTACCTTCAGCGTCGTGCCGCCGCCGCTAAAGCCCAGCTCGGCCTGCAGCTTGTCCAGACGGTCCTGAATGTCCTGACGCGTCAGCTTGTCCGTGCCGCGCAGCAGCAGGTCGGCGGCCGCGCTGGAATTCACGCGTTGGCCCAGCAGGTCCTTTTCGTTGCCGAATTGAATCAGCATCTGCGCCTGCACGCGGCTGCCGCGCGTGGCCTTGGGCAACAGCGCCAGTTTCACCGGGCCATTGGGCAGGTCAAGCGTCGTGCGCTTGGTCAGCTTGTCGATGTTGGCCGGCGAGGGATCGAACGCCGAGGCGGCCTTGAAGTCCGGATCGCCCTTGTAGTCCTTGAACACCGCCGTGAGGTCCACGCGCTGCGTCTGCGGCGCGCGCACCGGCTTTTCGGTCGGGATGTAGCGGCCTTCGATGCGGTTGCTCTGCACCAGATAGGTCGTCGCGGCCTTTTGCACTTCGGCCAGCGTGGCCTGGCGCGCGCGGTCGCGCTGCAGGAAAAAGAGACGCCAGTCGCCCGCGGCGATCGCTTCAGATAGCGCCACGCCGACTTGTTCGGGGTCGCTGTAGGTCTGTTCCCACGAGGTCAGCCACTTGCTGCGCGCGCGGTCCAGCTCCTGCTGCGTGAACGGCTTTTTGTCGAGCGACTCCAGCGTGCCCGTCAGCGCCGTCATGGCCGCGTCCAGGTCCTTGCCCGGCGTCAGTTGCGCGGCGAACATCGCCAGTCCCGGATCCAGATTTTCCATCGTGAAACCGAACACGCCAGAGGCCAGCTTGGTCGGAACCAGCGCATGGTACAGACGGCCCGACGGCGTGTCGGCCAGGATCGTGGTGGCCAGGTCGAACGGCACGAAGTCCGCGCTGGCGCCGGCGGGGATGTGATACATCGCCGCGACCAGCGGCGTGCCGCCCGTGCGGCGCAGCGTCACCGACCGCTCGCCGTCCTGCGCCGGCTCTACCGTGTATTCCGGCGGCAGCTTGCGGTCGGGCTTGGGCAGCTTGCCCAGCGTGGCCTCGATGTCCGCCAGCGTCGTCTGCGGATCGAACTTGCCCGCCACGATCAGCACGGCGTTATCGGGCTGGTAGTACTCGTGGTAGAAGGCGCGCAGCTGCGCGATGTCCACGTTTTCAACGTCCGAGCGGGCGCCGATCGTGTTCTTGCCGTAGCTGTGCCACTGGTAGGCCGCCGACTGCATCTTCTGCATCAGGATGCGGAAAGGATTGTTCTCGCCGCTTTCCATTTCATTGCGGACCACGGTCATTTCCGAGTCCAGGTCTTCCTTGGCGATCAGCGAATTGACCATCGCATCGGCCTGCCAGCCGAGATACCACTTCAGCGTCTCGGGGTTGGCCGCGAAGCTGGCGAAATAGTTGGTGCGGTCACTGGAGGTCGACCCATTGGCCTGGAGGCCGCGGCGCGAGAACTCGCCCATCGCGTTACGCGTGGTGGACGTGCCCTTGAACAGCATGTGTTCCAAGAGGTGGGCCATGCCGGTCTGGCCGTAGTTTTCGTTGCGCGAGCCCACCAGGTAGGTCATGTTGACCGTGGTGGACGGCTTGGATTCGTCGGGTACCAGGAGCACCCGCAGGCCATTGGCCAGGCGGTATTCGGTGATGCCTTCGATCGAGGCGGCCTCCGTGACGCCGGCCGGCAGGCTGGCGGCTCCGGCCTGAAAGGCCAGGAAGGAGGAAAACAGCAGCACACCCAGGGGGCGCGGCAGCTTCGACAGGGACAAGCGCATGGCGGATCATTCCTTTGGCATGGCAGAATCCGTTGGAGTGTATACGTTGGCAATGGTTCAGGCGCTGCGGCGGGCCTCCCGCCAAAGTCGCCGCATCGCTGCAGCGCCATCCGCAATGCCGAGGAAATTCCTATGTCCCTGACCGTTGAAGTCCAAACGCCACGCCTGGTGCTGCGGCAATGGCGGGCCTCCGATCGCAAGCCCTTTGCGGCCCTGAACGCGGACCCGACAGTGACACAGTTCCTGCTGCCGCTCACGCCCCAGGAAAGCGATGCCCCGGCCGACAGGCTGGCCGCAGGCATCGACGAGCACGGCTGGGGCTTCTGGGCGGTGGAAGCGCCCGGCGTGGCGCCTTTCATCGGCTTCGTGGGCATCAAGCCGCTGGCGCCTGCGTTGCCGTTTTCGCCCGGGGTGGAAATCGGCTGGCGTCTGGCGCAGTCATTCTGGGGACGGGGCTACGCCAGCGAGGCGGCCGGCGCGGCCCTTGGTGTGGGCTTCGAGCAGGCCGCGCTGGATGAGATCGTCGCCTTCACCGCCACGGACAACCTGCGGTCCCGCGCCGTAATGGACCGCCTGGGCATGGCGGCCGACCCGCAGCCCTTCGATCACCCCGCCGTGCCGCGAGGCCATCCTTTGCGCGCCCACGTGCTGTACCGCATCGGGCGGGACGCCTGGCGCCGCCGGCGCGAAGCGGGGGGCGCTACAGACGCTGCGGTGTTTGCGGCGGCATAAGCGGCGCGAAGCCGCATCCGGCTTGATGCTGCGGCGCAGCAACTCTGATTTCCCAGGGGATTTGAATCGGTTCCGGTCGCGGGTGTAAGCTTTTAAGCACGCATTCGCTGTTGTTGACGGGATGCGCGACAGCCGTTTTACCGGCTTCCCGTCCAACGCCAGACGCCGCCGCAGCGCGGCGCCGGTGCTTGTCGTTCGCGCCTTCGCCGCCGGCATCCTGCTGGCGCATTCTACGGAGGAACGACCCATGCTGACCGAGATCGTCACGCGTGCCTTGTCCCAACTGACCGGCAATGCCCTGAATGGCGACGGCATCAAAGGACAGTTTCAGTACGCTTATGCCAGTGATGACGGCCAATACGTGGCCATATTGACCCATGACATGACCACCTACGTGGTGGACCTGAGTTCCCAGCGGTATTTCGCGGAGTGCGGCGGATCGCCTCGCGGATTTGCCGGCCATGTGCTTGAAATGGAGGGCGCCACCGCGCGCTCCCATCCGTGGCCCGCCGCGCAAGATTTGTTCGACCTGGACATGGACGCCGACGAATTGGCATGGCGGCAGTGCCCGGGTTTGCGCCATGCGGCAAACGGCGCGCATCGATCTGTGGAGAGCCGCGCCGCCTGAGAGTGGCCAGAAGCGGCAACATTTCACTGAACCGGCGACATCGCCGGTTTTTTTTCGCCCTGTGCCCGGTTCATGCCGGTAGGCGGCGCGCGGCCCGGTCGCTAAAATCCCGGCCATGACGACGCCCGCCGAACTCCGCGCCCCGCGAGGCACCACCCTGGTCTCGTGCACGCACGCGCGCCACGCCGACCAGATCCTGGCCATTTTCAATGACGCCATTGCGAACTCCACCGCGCTGTACGACTACAAGCCGCGGCCGCGCGAGGCCATGCAGGGCTGGTTCCAGGCCAAGGAGCAGGGCGGTTTTCCGGTCTTGGGTCTGGAAAACGAAGACGGCGAATTGATGGCGTTCGCGAGCTACGGCACGTTCCGCGCGTTTCCGGCGTTCAAGTATTCGGTCGAGCATTCCGTCTACGTGGACGGGCGCTTTCGCGGACGCGGCCTGGGCGAGGCGATGATGGGCCTCCTGATCGAACGGGCGCGCGCCGATGGCGTGCACGTCATGGTCGGCGGCATCGATGCGTCCAATCAGGGCAGCATCCGGCTGCATGAAAAGCTGGGGTTCGTGCACGCCGGCACCATCCGCGAGGCCGGCTTCAAATTCGGCCGCTGGCTCGACCTGGCCTTTTATCAGCTGACGCTTAACACGCCGGAAAACCCGGTCGACGGCTGAGATCGGCGGCTGGCGCCCTCGGCCTCTACTTCGACAGCATCCGCATCGCCTGCTCCAGCCCGGCGACGGTCACGGGATACATGCGGTCCTGCATGATGTCGCGCATCAAGGCAATGGACTGGCGGTACTGCCAGGAAGCCGTGGGCTCGGGGTTCAGCCACACCGACTTGGGCCAGGCGTCCAGCAACCGGCGCATCCATTCGGCGCCGGGCTCCTTGTTGTAGTGTTCGACAGAGCCCCCGGGCTGCAGGATCTCGTAGGGACTCATGGTGGCGTCGCCCACGATGATCAGGCGCCAGTCCGGGTTGTACTTGCGCAGCACGTCCCAGGTGTCGAAGCGCTCGTTCTGGCGCCGGCGGTTGCTCTGCCACAGGCTTTCGTACGGGCAGTTGTGGAAGTAATAGACCTCGAGGTTGCGGAACTCGCTGCGGGCCGCCGAGAACAGTTCCTCGACGCGGCCGATGTGGTCGTCCATGCTGCCGCCCACGTCCAGGAGCATCAGCACTTTGACCGTGTTGTGGCGTTCCGGGACCATGCGCAGGTCCAGATGGCCGGCGTTGCGCGCGGTGCTGGCGATGGTGTCGTCCAAGTCCAGTTCCAGATCGGCGCCTTGGCGCGCGAAGCGGCGCAGGCGGCGCAATGCCACCTTGAAGTTGCGCGTGCCCAATTCGACCTGGTCGTCGTAGTCCTTGAACTGGCGCATGTCCCAGACCTTGACCGCCGTGCGGTTGCCGGCCGATGCGCCGCCCACGCGGATGCCTTCGGGGTGGTAGCCGCCGTTGCCGAAGGGCGACGTGCCACCCGTGCCGATCCATTTGCTGCCGCCCGCGTGGCGCTCCTTCTGCTCATCCATGCGCTCCTTGAAGAGCTCCATGAGCTTGTCCCAGCCGTGCTTTTCGATGGCGGCCTTTTCTTCGGGCAACAGGCTTTTTTCGAACTGCTTGATGAGCCAGTCGAGCGGGATCTCCTTGCCTGCGGGCAACGCGGCCTCGATGCCGCGGTAGTACGCGCCAAACGCCTTGTCGTAGCGGTCGTAGAGCGATTCGTCCTTGACCAGCGTGGCGCGCGCCAGGAAGTAGAACTCGTCCAGCGTGGGCGACATCAGGTCCTGGCGCAAGGCGTCCACCAGCGTCAGGTATTCCTTGACCGAGACCGGCAGCTTGTGTGCCCGGAGGTGATAGAAGAAGTCGATCAGCATGTGCGTGCCGCCCTTGGATGCGGGATCAGCGGCGCTGGCCGCCGCGCGTCATGGCCGCCAGGCGTTCAAGAAGATGCACGTCCTGCTCGTTCTTGAGCAGCGCGCCGGCCATCAGCGGCACGGCGGTGGCGGTGTGCGCGTCGATCTGCGCGGCCGAGACGTCCTCGGCCAGCAAGAGGCGCAGCCAATCCAGCAGTTCGGACGTGGACGGCTTTTTCTTCAGGCCCGGCGCATCGCGCAGCGCGAAGAACGTGTCCAGCGCGGCGCGCAGCACGTCCTGCTTCAGATCCGGATAGTGGACCGCCACGATGTCGCGCATCGTGTCGCGATCGGGAAAGCGGATGTAGTGAAAGAAGCAGCGGCGCAGGAACGCGTCGGGCAGGTCCTTTTCGTTGTTGGACGTGATGATGACGAGCGGACGGTGGCGCGCGGAGATGGTCTCGCGCGTCTCGTACACATGGAACTCCATGCGGTCCAGTTCGCGCAGCAGGTCATTGGGAAATTCGATGTCGGCCTTGTCGATCTCGTCGATCAGCAGCACCACCGGCTCGTGCGACTGGAACGCCTGCCACAGCGTGCCCTGCACGATGTAGTTGCGGATATCGCGGACTTTCTCGTCGCCCAACTGCGAATCGCGCAGCCGCGAGACGGCGTCGTATTCATACAGGCCCTGGTGCGCCTTGGTGGTGGACTTGATGTGCCATTGCAGCAGCGGCCGTCCCAGCGCGCGGGCCACTTCCTCGGCCAGCATCGTCTTGCCGGTGCCGGGTTCGCCCTTGATGAGAAGCGGGCGTTGCAAGGTGAGGGCGGCGTTTACTGCGAGCTTGAGATCGTCGGTGGCGACGTAGCTGTCGGTGCCATCGAAGCGGACTGGCTTGGCGGAGGAGGCGGTCTGGGCTGCGGGCATGATCTGATGGCTTCTGTGGTTTGATTGGGATCAACACTAACGCAAGGTATTAATCCTGAGCAATTATCGTACAATCAGGCGGTTTTGCTTTGGGTTCCACCCGCAACGTGTTTGCAGAGGGCCTTTTCGTGTGAGCAGGCCCTAGTCCTTAGCCATACCAAGAAGAGTCATTCCAATGAAGTTGCGAACCTCTCTGAAGTACACGGTTTCCGTGTTGGCCACGATGGCGTCCTGTGCGATCGCCGGCCAGGCTGTTGCTGCAGACGCAGCGCCGGTCGGTAATGTCCAGAATGCCCGAGACAAGGTTTCGATGTGCATCGGTTGCCATGGCATCCCAGGCTACAAGGCATCGTTTCCCGAGCTTTACCATGTTCCGATGATTGCTGGCCAAAACGCCAAGTACATCGAAACGGCCCTCAACGAGTACAAGAAAGGCGCGCGCAGCCATCCCACGATGGATGCCGTCGCCGGCAGCTTGACCGACCAGGATATCGCCGACCTGGCCGCGTACTACTCGAATCTCAAGTAAGGGGGCAACACCATGAACCGCACCATGCTTGCCCTTGCGGGCGCGACCCTGGCCATTTCGGGCGCAGCCGCCCAGGCGCAGGACCTGGCGGCCGGCAAGGCCGTCTTCGACAAATTCAACTGCGCCTCGTGCCACGGCGCCGACGCCAAGACGGCGGTGGATCCCGCCTATCCGACGCTGGCCGGGCAGCACGCCGATTACCTGGTGCATGCCCTGAAGGCCTACAAGCGTGGCGCCTCCGGCAGCGCGGCCACGGCCAATGTGCGCAAGAACCCGATCATGGGCGCCTTTGCCACGCAACTGTCCGACCAGGACATCTCCAACGTGTCGGCGTGGCTGGCGTCGCTGCCCAGCGACCTGGGCGTCCGGCGCTAAGACGCGCCCGCTGCGGCGGGTGTGCAAGGAAAAACCCTCGCGAGCGAGGGTTTTTTGTTTGGGTCAGAGGCTGGCGCGGCGGCGGATCAGGTCGATGTAGGTGTCGCTGTCCAGCGGCGTGCCCAGGCGTTGCGCTTCCCAGACGACCTGGCCCAGGCATTCCATGATTTCGTGGGCGGCGTGGTGCGCGTCCGAGCGCGCCGTCAGCTGCTGGTAGGCCTGGCGGATGCCGGGCGGATGGTCGATGGACAGTTGTTCCGCGATTGCCAGGTGCATGGACAGGTGCAGGAACGGATTGGTCCGGCCTTTTTCCACCGCATATTCGGCCGTCATGGCCTCGGGGCTTTCGAGGTCTGCGTGGTATTCCGGGTGCTCGATGATCCAGTCCAGCGCGATCGCCTCCAGCGGGGTCAGGACCTCGTTGGCGCGGTGCTTGCGCCAGGTTTCGATAAAGAATTCGCGAACTTGGTCGCGGGAGGGATTGAACATCGGGAGGGAGCCAAAAGCAGGATGGAGTCGCTTTATTTTACCGCCCCACGACGCAGCTCAGGTTTCGCCCGGCGCTTTGCGATATAGAATGGGCTGCTATCCGCCATCCGGTGTGCGGTTCGCAGGAGGCGGTATGACCCGCGGAATCGGACGTGGTCCGATCCTGGCGCGTGCAGAAAAACCACCCGGAGCAAATGGAGCATTCATGTCCTACCAACATATCAAGGTTCCCGCCGGCGGCCAGAAAATCACGGTCAACGCCGATTTCTCGCTGAATGTGCCTGACCAGCCCGTCATCCCCTTCATCGAAGGCGACGGCACGGGCGCCGACATCACCCCCGTCATGATCAAGGTCGTCGACGCGGCAGTGCAGAAGGCGTATGGCGGCAAGCGCAAGATCCATTGGATGGAGGTCTACGCCGGCGAAAAGGCCACCAAGGTCTACGGCCCGGACGTGTGGCTGCCCGACGAAACCCTGGAAGTCGTCAAAGACTACGTGGTTTCCATCAAGGGCCCGCTGACCACGCCGGTCGGCGGTGGCATCCGGTCGCTGAACGTGGCCCTGCGCCAGCAGCTGGACCTGTACGTGTGCCTGCGCCCGGTGGCGTACTTCAAGGGCGTGCCGTCCCCGGTGCGTGAGCCCGAAAAGACCAACATGGTGATCTTCCGCGAGAACTCGGAAGACATCTACGCCGGCATCGAATACATGGCCGAAAGCGAGCAGGCCAAGGAACTGATCCAGTTCCTGCAGACCAAGCTCGGCGTCAAGAAGATCCGTTTCCCGAATACCTCGTCCATCGGCATCAAGCCGGTGTCGCGTGAAGGCACCGAGCGCCTGGTGCGCAAGGCCGCCCAGTACGTCATCGACAACGACCGCACGTCGCTGACGCTGGTGCACAAGGGCAACATCATGAAGTTCACCGAAGGTGGCTTCCGCGATTGGGGCTACGAGCTCCTGCAGAAGGAGTTCGGCGCGCAGCTGATCGACGGCGGCCCGTGGTGCAAGTTCAAGAATCCCAAGACCGGCCGCGAGATCATCGTCAAGGACGTGATCGCCGACGCGTTCCTGCAGCAGATCCTGCTGCGTCCCGCGGAATACGACGTCATCGCCACCCTGAACCTGAACGGCGACTACATTTCGGACGCGCTGGCCGCGCAAGTGGGCGGCATCGGCATCGCCCCGGGCGCCAACATGTCCGATTCCGTGGCCATGTTCGAGGCCACCCACGGCACGGCGCCCAAGTATGCCGGCAAGGACTACGTGAACCCCGGTTCCGAAATCCTGTCCGCCGAAATGATGCTGCGCCACATGGGCTGGACCGAAGCCGCGGACCTGATCATCTCCAGCATGGAAAAGTCGATCCAGTCCAAGAAGGTCACGTACGACTTTGCCCGTCTGCTTGAAGGCGCGACGCAAGTGTCGTGCTCCGGCTTTGGCCAGGTGATGATCGAAAACATGTAAGCCGCGAAAAGGGCCCCCCGCAAGGCTGTCTGCCGTGCAAGGCCCGGCTCCCGCTCTTTCGCCAAACCCGCCCGCCTTCATGGCCGGCGGGTTTTCTCTAACCACCGGCATGACGCGCATCGTGCGTGCTTTGTTCTTTTCAGGTTGATTGTTGTGCCCCGACTGTATGTAACCCTGGCCGCCTGGCTGGTGCTGCTGATGCCCGCCCTGGCGCTGACCAGCCCCGTGGGCGGCCCCGCCGTTCTGTATCTGAGCGCCTTGATCGCCCTGACCGCGATCACCATGAACGCCGTCAAGCGCTACGAGCCCATGGATTTCCGCGCGCTCTGGCCCCTTTCCCTGGCGCTGCTGTCGCCGCTGGCCTGTCTGCTGATCACCTCGGCCGTGAAAGGCATGTGGAGCAGTTCCGAGCTTGAGAAACTGCTTCGGTTTGCCTTGGCGCTTCCCGTCCTGTGGTTGCTGCTGCGCGCGCCGCAACGCCTGCTTCGCCATATCGAATGGACCATCCTGGCCGGCGCGCTGGCCGGGTCCATCCTCTTGATCGTGACGATGCTCTCGGGCGGCCGCGGCGCGGTGGTCGAGGTGGGCGGACGCTACAACGCCGTGGCCTTTGCCAACATGGTGCTGCTGTTGGGCGGCATGACCTTGCTGTCGCTGGGCTGGGGGCCGGGCTCGCGCTGGCCGCGCCTGGAGACGGCGGTCAAGCTGGTGGCCGTGGCGCTGGCCGTGGTCGCGACCTGGCTGTCCGAAACCCGCAGCAGCTGGATGCTGTTGCCCATTCTGGGTCTGGTCTTTCTGCTTGGGCTGCGCAACTGGCGCCGGCGCCACAAGGTGTACTGCGCGCTGGCTGTCTGCGTGGCGCTCGTCGCCAGCGCGGCGGCCATCTGGACCTTCAGCAGCCGCATGCAGCAGATCACCCACGACGTTCAGGGCTTTTCCACGTCGGCCAACCGCGATACCTCGTTCGGCATCCGGCTGCAGCTGTGGCATGCCTCGTTCCTGATGTTCGAAAAGAGCCCGATCGTGGGCATCGGCCCCAGCCGGTTCCGCGAGGAACTGCGCGAACTGCAGAAGCAGGGCATCGTGACGCAGGAAGTGGTGGATGGTTTTGGCGAGCCGCACAACGACCTGCTGGCCGCCATGGCGGGATACGGCCTGCTGGGTCTGTTGAGCATGCTGGCGCTGTATCTGGTGCCGGCGGGCGTGTTCTTCCGGCGTCTGGCCAGCGACGACCGGGTGATCCGGGTGGGCGCGCAAATGGGGCTCCTGTTCTGCCTGAGCTACTGCGCCTTCAGCATGACCGAGATGATGTTCCGCAATATGCGCAGCGTGCCCACCTATGCGCTCATCATGGTGGCGCTGATTGCCCTGACGACGGCGCGGCCGCAGCGTGTCACCCCGCCCGGGGGCTAGGGCACGCGGGCATCGTCCCGCCGTCCGGTTTGAAGCAGAACGCAAGGCGCGAGTCGCCTTGCGTTTTTTTTTATGGAAATTGAGCTAGATCAAAGTGACTAGTCAAATCGAATTCAAACGAAGTTTGAAATAGTATCCTCGTCGACCAATCTACATAAAAAGTCACAATCCGCCGATTTTTGTTTCGAGTCGCGGTCATGCAGAAGAGAGTCGATGAGTCATTCCAGCTTGCGCAGGGAACTGTTGTGGTTCGTGTTTGCCATTGGCGCCGCCGTCCTGGCGCTGGGCGTGTGGGACGCCTGGCAGCGGCGCGCCGAGATGATGGAGGACCGCAAGACGGAGCTTCGCCACGTGATCGACATGGCTGCGGGCGTCGTCAGCGCGGGCAAGCGGCGCGTGCAGGAAGGCGTGCCGCTGGCCGAAGCCAAGCGCGATGTGGCGCGCCAGCTGTCGGCAATGCGGTACGGCGCAGATGGGTATGTGGGCGCGTTTGGCGACGACTACGATCTATTGGTGCATCCCGACGCGAAGCGGGTGGGCACGAACGTGCGCGCCACGCGCGACAGCGACGGGCAGCCGCTCTTTGAAAACCTTTACGCGCAAGGCAAGGCGGGCGGCGGTTACGTGCGTTACCTGTTCCCGCGGCCGGGCGCCGAGGATCCGCTGCCCAAGCTGACCTACGCAGCCTACGACCCGGAATGGGGCTGGCTGATGTTCACGGGCCTGTATGTCGACGACGTCGACGCGGCGTTCTACGGCACGCTATGGCGGCAGGGCAGCGTGACGCTGGCCTTGCTGGCCCTGGTGCTGGCGGCGGCGCTGCGCTTTTTCAGCACGCACATCCTGCGGCCGCTCGATGAGGCGGTGGCCGTGTGCGAGCGGGTGGCCAATGGCGATCTGTCCAGCGCCATCTCGCACCATCATCGCGGCGAAATCGGCCGGCTGTTCGGCGCAATGGCGCGGATGCAGCAGCGGCTGGACGCGGCGGTGCGCACCATCGTGCATTCCACCGCGTCCATTGCAGCCGCCTCGCGCCAGATCGCCGCAGGCAGCGTGGACCTGTCGGACCGCACGGAACAGCAGGCGGCCGCCTTGGAACAGACCGCGGCCAGCGTGGAAGAGATCACCGCCACCGCCCGGCAAAGCGCCGAGCACGTGCGCGAGGTCAGCGCGTTGGCCGCCGAGGCCGCGCGTCTGGCCCGGCAGGGCAGCGACGAGACGCAGCACGCCATCGACGCCATGCGCGAGATCTCGCACAGTTCGCAGCGCATCGACGAGATCATCCGGCTGATCGACGAGATCGCGTTCCAGACCAATATCCTGGCGCTGAACGCCGCCGTCGAAGCCGCGCGGGCGGGCGAGCAGGGCCGCGGATTTGCCGTGGTGGCGGGCGAAGTCCGGGCCTTGGCCCAGCGCTCGGCTACCGCCGCCAAAGAGATCAAGACGCTGATCGAGGCCTCGTCCGCCTCCGTGGCGCGCGGCAGCCAACGCGTGGAGCAGGCCAGCGCCACGATGGGCAGCGTGCTGGAATCGGCGGCTACCAGCGCGCCGCTGATGAGCGAAATCGCCACGGCGTCCGGCGAGCAAAGCGCGGGCATCGAGCAGATCAACGTCACCGTGACGCATCTGGACGGCGCCACGCAGCAGAATGCGGCGCTGGTGCAGGAGTTCGCGGCCTCGGCCGCCACGCTGCACGGACAGGCGGGCGACCTGGCGCGCGCCGTGTCGATCTTCAGGCTGTCTGCAACCGGTCAGCCGATGCCGGGATGAGGTCCAGGGCGCGCCGCAGCCGCGCGCTCAGTTCGCGGCTGGCGGGCATCATGGGCAGGCGCAGCTCGTCGGCGATGAGGCCCTGCATGGCCAGCGCGCGCTTGACCGGCGCGGGATTGGGCTCGCTGAACAGCAGCCGGATCAGGGGGCGCAAGGGGTCGAAGCATTCGCGCGCGGCCTGCGCTTCGCCTGCCTGTGCCAGCGCCATCAGCGCGACAAAGCGTTCCGGAAAGAGATGCGCGGCCGCGGGAATGGCGCCGCGTCCACCCGCCAGGAAGTGATCCAGCAAGGCCAGATCCTCGCCGCACAGCGCATTCAGCCGGCCCCGCGCATTCAAGGCGGCCAGCACGGCCGGATTGCATTCCTTCACCGCGCCGAAGTTGGGCAGCACCGCCAGCGCCTCCATGGTTTCGACCGTCATGGCGACGCCTGCGCGTTTGGGGATGTTGTACAGGATGATGGGGCGCTCTGTCGCCCACGCGATCTGCCGGTAGTGCCACAGAATTCCGGCCTGCGACGGACCCAGGTAATACGGCGGCGGGACCAGGTAGCCGGCCGGCGCGTAGCGGTCCAACCGGCGCACCGCCGTGGCCACGCCCCGGGTGTCGACGCCGCCCACGCCCAGGACCAGCGGCAGCGCGTGCGAGTCGCAGTTGATGGCCTCGATCATCTCGATCTTCTCCGGCATGCTCAAGAGGTTGCCCTCGCCGGTGGAGCCAAAGAGCACCAGGCCGGCGATGCCGGCGTTGCGGTAATAGCGAGCCAACGCCTGCGCGGCGTCCAGATCCACGTGGCCGCCACGCATGGGCGTCACCATCGGCAGCCACAGGCCCTCGAGCATGGGTTTGGGACTCGGGTGCATGGCTCAGCGCTCCGTGACGGCAGTCGCCGGGCGCGCCGGCCCGAACTCCGCACTGGGCAGGCCGCGCATGACCGCGGCCATCATGGCGTCCAGTTCGCCGCGTTCGCATTGCAGTTCCAGCGTGCTTTGGGCGTGCGCGTGGTCCACCGACAGCAGGTAGACGCCAATGCGGCCGCCCAATGCGCGGTGCAGGGCCAGCCGCACGTTCAGCGCGTCCAGCGTATCGATGCGCACGGTCAGCGAGATCAGGCGGCATTGCGGCTGCGGCGCGGGCGAGGCGTCAGCGGGGGCGGCTATCGGAACCTGGCGAAGGCGCGGTCGGGGAATCATGGCGGTTTGAGGGCGGGGGCCGTTGAGGGCGTCCCGCGTATCCGGTGGGTTGATGACGATTCCACTATAGGAATCGCGCCGTAAAACCTGCCGATAAATGCGCGTGTGCCGCGTAAAAACCGCGTCAACGGCAGGCGCCGGTCAGAACGTCTTGGTCACCGATAAGAGACCGGTGGTGCGCCCCATGTCGCGGCCCCGGGTATTGGTGTAGACGGCGCGGTCGGCGTTGGTGTCCAGATAGGCCAGCGACACCGATAACCCCTGGCCGAAGTCCTTGGTCAGGCCCAGCTTCCAGTCGGTATAGGACCCATTGTCGACGTTGCGCACGATCTGGCGGCCCGCATGGGCGTTGAGGACGAGGCCCCAGATGCCGGTGTCGAAGTTGCCCGCCAGGTCGAAGTATTGGCTGTACTTGCTGTCGGCAAAGCCGAACAGGTTGGTCAGCGCAAGGGAGTACTTGAACATCACCGGGCCGTAGCCGATGCCGGCGTAGAGTTCGGTGGTGTCGGGGCTGGTGTAGCCGGAGGGATAGTCGCCCGGGTAGTAATACTGCAGCACACCCAGGTCCACGGGCACCTTGTCCGTCAAATTGCCCTTGTAGCCGCCGTAGAAGTCCATTTCCACCGGCGCGGAGACGTCGCTGTTGCTGTCATTCAGCCAGCTGATGCTGGAGTTCCAGTTGCCCAGGTAAAAGCCGCTGGCGTGCGCGAGGTCGAAGCCGCCTTGGATGGCGGGCTGGTTGTTGGTCTGCATGAGGCCGCGATAGCGGTACTGGCTGGCGAGCGTGACGTTGGCCGTCAGGGAATACGGCGACACGGCTTCGGCGGCGACGGGGGCGTCGGCGGCTTGCGCCAGGGGAACGAGGGAAAGCAGCGCCATTGCGGCGAGGGTGTTGCGGGGCATGGGAAGCCTCCTTGTGTTGAGCGGACCGCAACAATAGGAGGACTGGCATAAAGCGCGAGACAAGAGTCGCGCCTTGCGCGTAAAGCGCGCGTCAAAATGGCGGCGCGCGCGAAACCTCAGCCCGCAAAGCGATAGCCCACGCCGATCTCGGTCAGCAGGAACACGGGTTGCGCCGGGTCGGCTTCGAGCTTCTGGCGCAGATGGCCCATGTAGATCCGCAGGTAATGATTGCTCTCGACATGAGACGGCCCCCACACCTGCCGCAGCAATTCGCGGTGGGTCATGACCTTGCCCCGGTGGGCCAGCAGCGCCGCCAGCAGGCGGTATTCCATCGCGGTCAGGTGCACGTGCTGGCCGGCGCGTTCGACGACGCGCCGCGAGAAGTCCACGCGCACGTCGCCAAACGCGATCTCGGCTGCATTGCCCGCGCCGCCCCGCCCATGCCTGCGCAGCAGCACGCGCAAACGCGCCAGCAGTTCACTGACGCCGAAAGGCTTGGCAAGGTAGTCGTCGGCGCCCGCGTCCAGCGCCGCGACCTTGTCGGCTTCTGCGCTGCGCGCGGACAGCACCAGCACGGGCACTTCGGTCCAGCCGCGCAGCTCGCGGATGAGCGTCATGCCGTCATCGTCAGGCAAGCCCAGGTCCAGCACGATCGCATCGGGCTGGCGGGTGCCCGCCTCGATCAGCCCGCGTTTGACGCTGTCGGCCTCGTGCACGACGCAGCCCTCGCTTTCCAAGGCCTGGCGCACGAACCGCCGGATGTTGGCGTCGTCTTCGATGATGAGGACTATGGGCTGGAAATCGAACATTGGGGGTACTCAGGCGGTTTCGGGTTGGATCTCGGGCGGAGCGCCCAGCGGCAGGCTGAAGACGAATTGCGCGCCGCTGGCCTGGCCGGGCGTGTGTTCGACCCAGATGCGGCCGTGGTGGGCGGCGACGATGGCTTCGCACACCGCCAGTCCCAGGCCGACGCCAGGCGTGGCGGACTCGCGTTCGCCGCGCGTGAATTTTTCGAAGATGCGGCGTTCGGCGCCGGGCGCCACGCCGGGGCCGTTGTCGGCAATGGCCACGCGCATTTCGCGCCCTTGCGTTTGGGCTCCCGGGGTTTCGGCCTCATGCACGGAGGCATGAATGCGCAGCGTGCTGCCGGCAGGCGTGTACTTGGCCGCGTTCTCCAGCAGATTGCACAGCACGCGTTCGATCAACACGCCATCGCACTCCACCAGCGGCAGCGCGGACAGCGGCGCGACCAGGACCTCGCGGCCGGCCAGCGGTTCGCGCATGGCCGCCAGCGCGGCGCCGACCAGCTCTTCGATGGATTGCCATTCCAGGCGTAGCGGCGTATCGCGGTTTTGCAGCCGCGCCATGTCCAGCAGATTGACCACCAGCGCGTGCATGCGCTGCGCCTGATCGCGCATGGCGCGCACCGTGTCCTGCACGCCAGCGGGCAGCGCCTGCCGCTCGCGCATCAGCGTGTCGGTCATGCCCACCAGGCTGGTGAGCGGCGTGCGCAGGTCGTGCGAAACCGCGGCCAGCAGCGAGTTGCGCAGTTTTTCGGATTCCATGCTGACCACGGCCTGCTGCGCAACCTCGACATAGTGCAGGCGTTCTAGCGCAATGGCGATCAGGGTGGCGTAGGCCTCGACCTGGCGGCGCGTGTCTGGATTGGCGTAGAGGCTGCGGCGGGGCGCGTCCAGCACCAGCACGCCGCGGGTGCGCATCGGCGCCTTCAGCGGCAGGTACAGCAACCCGCTGTTGGACAGGGTGGCGGTGCCGGCGCCCGCAGGCTGGCCGTGGTCGTACACCCACTGCGCCAGCGCCGATTCGGGCGCGGACATGTCGCTGTCGGCGGGCATGGCCAGTTTCAGGCGGTCGTCCAGGCCCAGGATGTAAAGCGCGCAACGCGCACCAAAGGTGGCGTGCACGAACGAGCCGGCCAGCGCGACGATCTGTTCGGGCAGCAGGGCGGACGACAGTTCGCGCGCGAATTCGTAGAGGCTGCGCGCGTCGGCCTCGCGCTTGACCGACGCCTGCGCCTGCAAGCGCAGGCCGGCGGTAAGCTGGCCGATCAGCAAGCCCACGCCAAGCAGCACGCCGAAGGTCAGCAGGTACTGCACGTCCGACACGGCGAACGAAGACAAGGGCTGCACGAAGAAGAAGTCGAACAGCCCGACGCTGACGACGGACGCGAGCGCGGCCGGCCCGCGTCCGTGGCGCAGCGCCACGGCGGCCACCGCCAGCAGGAACAGCATGACGATGTTGGTCTGGTGCAGCGCGGGGAAGACGAGGGAGGACAGCGCCGTGGCCACGGCGCAGTAGCACAGCGCCCACACGTACCCCGCCAGTGGCCGGGCGGCGCGTTCGTCGTCGGCTGCGCGCGCGCGGCGGCCCAGCGTGAGCGGGTCGCGTTTGGCGGGCGCGTGCTGGGGCACGGGCGGCGCGCCCAGCCGGATGATGTCGATCTCCGGGCACCCGGCGGCGAGCTGGTCGGCGAAGCTGTGGCGCCGCCACAGCCAACCGTGCGACATGCCGGCGGTCAGCAACGCCGTCAGCGACAGGCGCAGGCGCTGCCATCCGGCGGCGCGGGTGCGGCCCACGATCACCTTGGTGATGTTGTGGCGGCGGACATAACGCACGACGGCGTCGACCATGTCGCCGCCTGCCAGCGTCTCGGTGCGCGCGCCCAGCGCGTCGGCGAGCGCCAGGCCGTGTTGCAGCCGCTCGGCCTCGGCGGCGGCGGGCGGCGCGGCGCGCGGCGTGTCGATGGTGACGACATGCAGATCGCAATCGAGCTGCTGGCTCATGCGATGGGCGCTGCGGATAACGTACTCGGCGTCGGCGTCGGACCCGATGCAGGCCACGATGGCTTCGCGCGTGCGCCACACGGATTCGATGGCGCGGTCGCGGCGGTAGGCCTGCACATCGTCGTCCACGTGCTCGGCCGTGCGCCGCAGCGCCAGCTCGCGCAACGCGATCAGATTGCCCTTGCGAAAGAAATTGCGGGAGGCGTGCCGCGCCTGTTCGGGCAGGTAGACCTTGCCTTCCTTCAAGCGGCGCAGCAGTTCGTCGGCCGACAGGTCGACCAGCATGACCTCGTCGGCCGCGTCGAACACGTCGTCGGGCACCGTTTCCCAGACGCGCACGCCGGTGATGCTGCCCACGGCCTCGTTCAGGCTGTCCAGGTGCTGCACGTTCAGCGTGGTCCAGACGTCGATGCCGGCCGCTAGCAGCTCCTGGATGTCCTGCCACCGCTTGGCATGACGTGAGCCGGGGGCGTTGGAGTGGGCCAGTTCGTCGACCAGCACCAGCGCCGGACGGCGGCGCAACGCGCCGTCCAGGTCGAATTCCTTGAGCACATGGCCGCGGTAGGCAACGTCCCGAAGCGGCAGGACCGGCAGGCCATCGAGCAGCGTCGCGGTCTCGCGGCGGCCGTGGGTTTCGACGATGCCGGCAAGCACGTCCGTGCCCTGTGCGGCCTGCGCGCGCGCCGCCGCCAGCATGGCGTAGGTCTTGCCCACGCCGGCCGACGACCCGAAATACACGCGCAGCTTGCCGCGCACCGCCTGCCGCTCGGCGGCGTCCAGGGTTTTCAAGAGCGCGTCCGGATCGGGACGCTCGCCAGTGATGTCAGCCATGAACGCGCAAGGAAGGGGAGGAAACGGCTGGCAATACTATACGCCGCCTCATCAGCGCGGCCCGCGCAGCTTGTCCAGCGCCAGGTTCAGCGTCAGCACGTTGACCGCGGGGCTGCCCAGCACCCCCAGCCAGGGCGTGGCGGTGTGGGCCTGAATCAGCGCATCGACCTCGCTGCGCGGCAGATTGCGGACCCGCGCCACCCGGTCCGCCTGATAGGCCGCGGCGGCCGGACTGATGTGCGGGTCCAGCCCGCTGCCCGAGGCGGTGACCAGGTCGGCCGGGACCGGCGCGGCGTTGTCCGGATCGGCCGCCTTCAACGCGGCGATGCGCGCCTGGATGGCCTCGGCCAGCGCCGGGTTGCGCGGGCCAAGATTGGAGCCGCCGGAGGCCGCCGCGTTGTAGGGCATGGGCGCCGTGGCCGACGGGCGGCCCCAGAAGTATTGCGGCGAGGTGAACGATTGGCCGATCAACGCGGATCCGATCACCTTGCCGTCCTGCTCGATCAGCGAGCCGGCGGCCTGGTGGGGCAACACGGCCGACGCGATGCCGGTGGTCAGAAACGGATAGACCAGGCCGGTGATGAGCGACAGCGCGGCAAAGACGGTCAGCGCGGGGCGCAGGATGCCGCCTTGGCGCGGCGCGGAAGTTGCGGTGGTCATGAGGAATTCCTTTGCGTGGAGGCTTGCAAGGCAGTGGCGGGGATGACGGCGGCCGTCACGCCCACCCCAGCGCGGCCAGCACCATGTCGATGAGCTTGATGCCGGCAAACGGCACGATGAGGCCGCCCAGGCCATAGATGAGAAGGTTGCGACGCAGGAGCACCGAGGCGCCCAGCGGGCGGTAGCGCACGCCCTTCAAGGCCAGCGGGATCAGCACCACGATGATCAGCGCGTTGAAGATCACGGCCGACAGGATGGCCGAGGACGGCGTCGCCAGGCCCATGATGTTCAGCACGCCAAGCTGCGGATAGACGGTGGCGAAGGCGGCCGGGATGATGGCGAAGTACTTGGCCACGTCGTTGGCCACGCTGAACGTGGTGAGCGCGCCGCGCGTCATCAGCATCTGCTTGCCGATCTCGACGATCTCGATGAGCTTGGTCGGGTTGGAATCCAGGTCCACCATGTTGCCGGCTTCCTTGGCGGCCTGGGTCCCCGAATTCATCGCCACCGCCACATCGGCCTGCGCGAGCGCGGGCGCGTCGTTGGTGCCGTCGCCCGTCATGGCGACCAGGCGGCCTTGCGACTGGTAGTCGCGGATGAGCTTGAGCTTGGCCTCGGGCGTGGCTTCGGCCAGAAAGTCGTCGACGCCGGCTTCCGCCGCGATGGAGGCGGCGGTCAGCTTGTTGTCGCCGGTGATCATCACGGTCTTGATGCCCATGCGGCGCAGTTCGGCAAAGCGCGACTGGATGCCGGGCTTGACGATGTCCTTGAGCTCGACCACCCCCAATGCGCGATTGCCGTCGCTGACCATCAGCGGCGTGCTGCCGCGCCGCGCCACGTCTTCGGCCAGGCGCAGCGCCTCGGCGGGCACCGTGGCGTCCTGCGCGGCCAGCCAGGCCTGGATCGCGTCGACCGCGCCCTTGCGGATCCTGCGCTCGCCGAGGTCCGCGCCGCTCATGCGCGATTGCGCGGTGAACGGCACGAACTCGATGCCCGCGATGCGCGGCGCGGGCGCATGGATGGCCTTGTCCGCCAACGCCACGATGCTGCGGCCTTCCGGCGTTTCGTCGGCCAGCGAGGCCAGGCGCGCGGCATCCGCGAGTTCTCGCGCGGACACGCCGGGCGCCGGCAGGAAGGTGGACGCCTGGCGGTTGCCGAAGGTGATGGTGCCGGTCTTGTCCAACAGCAGCACATCGACGTCGCCCGCGGCTTCGACCGCGCGGCCGGACGTTGCGATCACGTTGGCGCTCATCATGCGGCTCATGCCCGCCACGCCGATGGCCGACAGCAGGCCGCCGATGGTGGTGGGTATCAGGCAGACCAACAGCGCCACCAGCACGGTCACCGTGACCGCCGCGCCCCCGCCCGCCGCCGCGACGGCGTAGAGCGAGAAGGGCATCAGCGTGACGACGACCAGCAGAAACACCACGGTCAGTCCCACCAGCAGGATGGTCAGCGCCAGCTCGTTGGGCGTCTTCTGGCGCCGGGCGCCCTCGACCATCGAGATCATGCGGTCCAGGAAGCTCTCGCCGGGATCGGCGGCGATGCGCACGAAGATCCAGTCGGACAGCACGCGCGTGCCGCCGGTGACGGACGAGAAATCGCCGCCCGACTCGCGGATGACGGGCGCGGACTCGCCCGTGATGGCGCTTTCGTCGACGGAGGCCACGCCGGCGATGACCTGGCCGTCGCCGGGCACCGTGTCGCCGGCTTCGACCAGCACGACGTCGCCGCGGCGCAGCAGGCCCGATGGCTGGTTGACGGCTTGGCCGCGCCAGTGCGCCGGGTCCGCATCCAACGCGTCCTCGTCACGAAAACCCTTGAGCAGGTGCGCGTCGATGGTGGTGCGCAGGCCGCGCAGCGTGGCCGCCTGCTGTTTGCCGCGGCCTTCGGCCAGCGCCTCGGCGAAGTTGGCGAACAGCACGGTGAACCACAGCCACACGGCGATGCCCAGGATGAATCCCGCCGGCGCCTCGGCCTGGCCGCCGAGGGCCATGATCCACAGGACCGTGGTGAGCAGGCTGCACACGTAGACCACGAACATCACGGGGTTCTTGACCTGCGCGGCGGGCGACAGCTTGCGCAGGCTGTCCAGAAGCGCGGGACCCACCAGCGCCCGCGACCAGAGGCCAAAGGGTCGGGTCGCGTCAGGTCGGGCCGCGTCAGTCCGCGCCGCGCTCTGCTTGCCCGCGTTCGGTTGACCCGGTTCGCCGGGCACGGACGCGCGGGCGGCTGTACTGCCGTCAGATCCGATGGTTTGCATTTCAATCTTGGCCATGTTCTTTCCTAGCTTTCTTGCATCAGGGTTGCAGGTGTTCCGCGACCGGGCCGAGAGCCAGCGCGGGCACATAGGTGAGGGCGCCGACCAGCAGCACGGCGCCGATCAGGAGCGTCACGAAAAGCGGGCCTGTGGTCGGCATGCTGCCGGGGCCGGCGGGGAGCCGGCGCTTGGCCGCCAGCGAGCCGGCCATGGCCAGCACCGCGACGATCACGGCGAACCGGCCGAACCACATCGCGATGCCCAACAGGACGTTGTAGAAGGGCGTGTTGGCCGACAGCCCCGCGAAGGCGCTGCCGTTGTTGTTGCCGGCCGACGAGAGCGCGTACAGGATTTCCGAGAAACCGTGAATGCCGGGATTGAGCACGCCAGCCTGGCCCGCCGCCACGGACACGGCCAGCGCCGTGCCGCCCAGCACCAGCAGCGGCGTGGCCAGGATGACGATGGAAACCATCTTCATGTCGAAGGCCTCGATCTTCTTGCCCAGGTACTCGGGCGTGCGGCCGATCATCAGTCCGGCGATGAAGACGCCCAGGATGGCAAAGGCCAGCATGCCGTACAGGCCCGAGCCCACACCGCCGAATACGACTTCGCCCAGCTGCATGAGCAGCATCGGCGACAGACCGCCCATCGCGGAGAACGAATCGTGCATGCCGTTCACCGCGCCGCAGGACGCCGCCGTGGTGACCGTGGCAAAGAGCGACGTGGCCGCAATGCCCAATCGCGTCTCCTTGCCTTCCATGTTGCCGCCGAACGTCGCGGCGCCGGCTTGGACGGCCATGGGATTGGGCTGCTGCTCGAAATAGGCGGTGGAAAGCGCAAAGACGGCGAATAGCGCCGTCATCGCGGCCAGGATGGCGATGCCCTGGCGCCGGCTGCCCACCATCTCGCCAAAGGAAAAGCACAGCGCGGCGGGTATCGCCAGGATGGCAAGCATCTGCAGGAAGTTCGACAGCGGCGTGGCGTTCTCGAAGGGGTGCGCCGAATTGGCGTTGAAGAAGCCGCCGCCGTTGGTGCCCAGCAGCTTGATCGATTCCTGGGACGCGACCGGCCCCATGGCGATGGTCTGCGTGCGCGTGGTGGCCGGGTCGGTGACCGGTGCGCCGGCCGCGTTCAGCACGGGCTGGCCTTGCGCGTCCACGCGGGGCTGGTCGTAATGCACGGTCTCGACCGTCTGCACGTCCTGGTAGGGGCTGATGTTCTGGATCACGCCCTGACTGACCAGCGCGAGCGCCAGCACGAGCGACAGCGGCAACAGCACATACAGCGTGCAGCGGACCATGTCGGCCCAGAAATTGCCCACGGTGGCCGAGCAATGCCGGGCCAGCCCGCGGATCAGCGCAAACACCACGGTGATGCCGGTCGCCGCCGACATGAAGTTCTGCACCGTCAGCGCCAGCATCTGCGTCAGGTAGCTCATCGTGGACTCGCCCGCGTAGCCCTGCCAGTTGGTGTTCGAGACGAAGCTGATGGCCGTATTCAGGGCGGAATCGGGCGACACGGCGCCCAGGCCGGCGGGGTTCAGCGGCAGCAGCCCCTGCACGCGCTGCAGGGCATAGACGGCGGCGATGCCGACCAGGTTGAAGACCAGCACGGCAGCGGCATAGCGTTTCCAGCCCATTTCCGCATTGGGGTCGATGCCCGCCAGCCGGTAGATGCCGCGCTCGAGCGGCCGTCCCCAGGCCGTCAGCCGCGAACGGCCGTCTTCCATCGCGACGCGGATGTAGCGGCCCAGGACGGGCGCGATCGCAAAAAGGACTGCCAGGTACAGGACCAGCAGCCCGACGAATTCGGGGGTCATCAGAATTTCTCCGGTTTGAACAGCGCGACCAGCAGGTACACGAACAGGAATGCGGCCGTCAGGCCGCTTAGCCAGTAGAGCCAGCTCATGACTGCCCTCCGGCCGACAAGGCGTCGCAGAACCGGACGAGCGCCCAGGTCAGCCCGGCCATCGCGGCAAAGAGCCCGATATAGACGAGATCCACGTTTTTTCTCCCCGGGAGGCTTGCTCCCTTCGAACAGGCCTGCGCGGCAAAAGGCGGATGCGTGCCGGGCAGGCGAGGTGACCATTGAAGACACCGGCAGGTTACGGAGCGGGGGGTAAAAACGGGGTATAGCTTGGTGGGCGGGGTGTAAACGCCGTGTAAAGAGCGGCTGGCAAGCTTGTGGCTGTCGTGCCCGGAATCGGGCATCCTGGCGTGCACGGGTTCGGACGCCGGGCGCCATCGGCCATGCTCATGAACTGAGCAGTGCTCAAGAATTAGGCCGTGCGCGGGGCGGTTTGGGCCAAAAAATCCCAATATTTAGAACGGCAGGGCCAAAGTGCACTTATATGGTGCAGGGAATATGTAAATGAATGCTCCGTCTTAGGGCATTCCCCTAGTGTGGCAATCCCGCATCTGGTGCAGAATCTCTTCCCATGCAGGTGAGGAGACAAAGCCCTGCATGGGCAAATACCGGCGGCACCGGTAAATAAAAAAAGTAAAGCAGTACTCAAAAAAAGCAAACGCACAACGGCTGGCACCAGGAAGTGCCAGCCGTTGTCGCATAAAAAGCCGGCAAATCAAGCTTCAGGGCTTTTCAAGCGCTGCGTTTGGCGATATTTAGATGGGACCTGCTCATCCACGCTATGCCGCAAACGCGCCTTACTCCCTCCCGGACATCCGTCACGCCTTACTGGCGCCGCAACCTGCGGCTGATCCTGCTGCTGCTCGCCATCTGGGCGGCGCTGACCTTCATTCCCTCGTTTTTCGCCCGCCGGCTCTCGTTCGACTTCATCGGCTGGCCCTTCGCCTTCTGGATGGCCGCCTATGGCGCCCCGCTGGCCTATCTGATCATCATCGCCGTCTACGCCCGGGTCATGAATCGCGCCGATGAGCGCGCCGACGAAACCGGGGAGCCGCGCTGATGCCGTTTTTCACGGGAGACACCCCCCAGGAGTTCCGCATCCGCCTGCGGCGCATCTATGTGCTGTACACGGCAGGCTTTGCGCTGATGATCCTGCTGATGGCGCTGGCCGAGATCCTGGGCATGCCGCGCAACTGGATCGGCTATGTGTTCCTGCTGGTCACCGTCAGCCTGTACGCCGGCATCGGCATTGTCTGCCGCACGTCCGATCAGGTGGAGTACTACGTCGCCGGCCGGCGCGTGCCGGCCATCTACAACGGTATGGCGACGGCGGCCGACTGGATGTCGGTGGCGTCCTTCATCGGCGTGGCGGGCACGCTGTATCTGACCGGCTATGGCGGGCTGGCCTACATCATGGGCTGGACGGGCGGGTACGTGCTGGTGGCGATGCTGCTGGCCCCCTACCTGCGCCGCTTCGGCCAGTACACCATTCCCGATTTCATGGGCGCGCGTTATGGCGGCAACCTACCGCGCCTGGCCGGGGTCTTCTGCGCCGTTCTCTGCTCGTTCACGTATCTGGTCGCCCAGATCTACGGGGTGGGCATCATCACCACGCGGATGACGGGCATTTCATTCGAGCTGGGCATCTTCGTTGCGCTGGGCGGCATGCTGGTGTGTTCGTTCCTGGGGGGCATGCGCGCGGTCACGTGGACGCAGGTCGGGCAATACATCATCCTGGTCATTGCGTACCTCGTGCCGGTGATCTGGCTGTCGGTCAAGCACACCAACATGCCGTTGCCGCAACTGTCGGGCGGGGCCGTGCTGCAGCAGGTGACCGAAAAAGAGGTCTACCTGCAGAACGATCCGTCCGAGATCGAGGTGCGCACGATCTGGCAGCAGCGCGCCGACGAGATGGCGCGCCGCCTGCAGACGCTGCCCGAATCGTGGACCCTGGAAAAGGACAAGCTGCGCAGCCGGCTGGCCCAATTGAACGCGGGCGACGCGCCCATGGTCGAGATCCGGTCGGCCGAACGCGAACTGGCCGCCTACCCGCCGACTGTCGACGATGCGCGCACCACGTGGTCGCAGGCCAAGGCGACCTTCGAGGCCCGCGCCGCGCCGCCCACGCCGCACGCCGAACCGTTCCCGGCCAAGGACCCCGAGGAACGCAGCAACATGCGCATCAACTTCCTGGCCATGGTGCTGTGCCTGATGCTGGGCACCGCCGGCATGCCGCACATCCTGATGCGCTCATACACCACGCCGTCCGTCATCGAGGCGCGCAAGTCGGTGTGCTGGTCGCTGCTGTTCATCCTGCTGCTGTACTTCATGGCGCCCGCGCTGGCGCTGCTGGTCAAGTTCGAGATCTATACCCAGGTCGTGGGCTCGAACTTCCTCAGTCTGCCCAACTGGGTGCACGCCTGGAGCGCGGTCGACACCAACCTGCTCGACGTCACCGACATCAACCGCGACGGCGTCGTGCAGCTGAGCGAAATCAGCATGGGCGCGGATGTGGTGGTGCTGGCCATGCCCGAAATCGGCGGCTTGCCCTACGTGATCTCCGGGCTGGTCGCGGCCGGCGGTCTGGCGGCGGCGCTGTCCACGGCCGACGGATTGCTGCTGACGCTGTCCAACTCGCTTTCTCACGACATGTGGTACCGGGTCGTGTCGCCGCGCATGTCGGCCGCGCGCCGGGTGATGGTGTCCAAGATCCTGCTGCTGGTGGTCGCGTTTGGCGCGGCGTGGGTCGCGGCCCGCAAGCCCGCGGACATCCTGTTCATGGTGTCGGCCGCGTTTTCGTTCGCGGCCTCGTCGTTCTTCCCGGCGCTCGTCATGGGGGTGTTCTGGCGGCGCGCCAACAAATGGGGCGCCACGCTGGGGATGGCCGCAGGCTTGGCCGTGACGTTTGCCTATATGACGCACACGCACCCGTGGCTGCGGGAATCGGTGCTGGGCATCGCGCGCACGCAGCCCGTGGACCTGTGGTGGGGCATCCAGCCCATCGCGGCGGGCGTGTTCGGCGCGCCGGTGGCGTTCCTGACGATCTTCGTGGTGTCGCTGCTGACCCCGCCGCCCGACCGGGCCACGCTGGCGCTGGTCGATTACCTGCGCAATCCGGATGCGCGGCATCCGCGGCCGGACAACAGTTAGGTGCGCGACGGGCCGCCCGGCGGAGCGAGCGTCGTCAATGCGAGACGGATTTGGAGAAGACGTTCATCACCACCACGCCGGCGATGATGAGGCCGATGCCGATGAGCGCGGGTGTGTCCAGATGCTGCTTGAACAGCACCGCGCCCACGATGGAGATCAGCACGATGCCGACGCCGGACCAGATCGCGTAGGCGATGCCCACGGGAATCTCGCGCAGCGTCAGCGACAGGAAGTAGAACGAAATCAGGTAGCCGAAGACGGTGATGACCGACGGCACCAGCCGAGTGAAACCTTCGGATCCCTTGAGGGCGCTGGTGGCGAAGATCTCGGCGACGATCGCCACCGCCAGGTAAAGCCACTTCATTTGCGCGGCCCCTCGGACTGGCGCAGCAGCACCAACAGGGCGCCCGCGCCGCCTTCGCGCTCGGGGGCCTCGGAGAACGCCATGACGTCGGCCTTCTGGACCAGCCACGTCCGGGCCTTGTCTTTCAGCACCGGCTCCAGGCCTTCCGAGTTGTAGCCCTTGCCGTGCACGATGCGCACGCAGCGGATGCCGTGTTCCTGGCACTCGTCCAGGAACGACAGCAGGGCATGGCGCGCCTGCTCGACGCGCAGCCCGTGCAGATCGAGTTCCGCGCCGGCGCGCCATTGGCCGCGGCGCAAATTGCGCGCGGTGTCGGGCGCCACGTCGCCGCGCACGAAGGCGGTGCCGCCTTCGGACAGCAGGTGCGTGATCTCGCCGCCGTCAGAGACGCCCGCGTCGGCGCGGTTGGGCGTTTCGCCCAGCGCGTTGGCGCGGCGTAGCGCAGGCGCGGGTTCGGGGGCGGGCTTGTGCTCGACGCGTGGCGCGTGCCGGATCGGCGTGACGGACTTCATCGAGCGCTTGAACGCCGCCAGGTCGTCCTCAGGGGGCGACGCGGGGCGCGCGGCCGAAGCCGCCGCCGCCCGTTGCGGGGCAAGGGCGGCGCGCTCGCGTTCTTCCTGCAGGTCCTTCTTCAGGCGTTTCAGGTCGGCCACGCCGACCTTACTGCCCCGCATTCTCCAGCCACCGTTGGGCGTCCAGGGCGGCCATGCAGCCCGTGCCGGCGCTGGTGATGGCCTGGCGGTAGACGTGGTCCTGCACGTCGCCGGCGGCAAACACGCCGGGCACCGAGGTCATGGTGGCCATGCCGGACAGGCCGCTCTTGGTGACGATGTAGCCGTCCTTCATCTCGAGCTGGCCCTGGAAGATTTCCGTGTTGGGCTGGTGACCGATGGCGATGAAGGCGCCCGTGACGGCCATGTCTTCGGTGGCGCCGGTGTCCACGTGGCGAACACGCACGCCGGTCACGCCGCTGTCGTCGCCCAGGACTTCTTCCAGTGTGTGGAACAGCTTGAGTTCCATGTTGCCGTTTTCGACCTTGCTCATCAGCTTGTCGACCAGGATCGGCTCGGCGCGGAACTTGTCGCGGCGGTGGATCAGCGTGACCTTGCGGCAGATGTTGGACAGGTACAGGGCTTCCTCGACAGCGGTATTGCCGCCGCCGACCACCACCACGTCCTGGTTGCGGTAGAAGAAACCGTCGCAGGTGGCGCAGCCGGACACGCCGCGGCCCATGAAGGACTGCTCGGACGGCAGGCCCAGGTACTTGGCCGAGGCGCCGGTGGCGATGATGAGGGCGTCGCAGGTGTAGACCTTGCCGGTGTCGCCGGTCAGGGTGAAGGGGCGCTTGGAGAGGTCGACCTTGGCGATGTGGTCGAACAGCATTTCCGTGTTGAAGCGTTCGGCGTGCTTCTGGAAGCGCTGCATCAGGTCCGGACCCTGCACGCCATCCGCGTCGGCCGGCCAATTGTCGACGTCCGTGGTGGTCATGAGCTGGCCGCCTTGGGCCAAACCTGTAACAAGAACAGGGTTAAGATTGGCGCGTGCCGCATAGACGGCCGCCGTGTAACCGGCGGGGCCGGAACCGAGTATCAAAACTTTAGCGTGCGTAGGCGTGGACATGGGCAGGTATCTTTAGGGTAACGCCCAATTATAATGAGCCGCATGCCGCGTATCTCGACTGCTTCTCCGCGCGCCTCGCGCAACACCCGCAACGGACCCTCGCCGCTGCAAACGCGCATTTCCGCGTTGTTGCGTGAAGCCCGCTGGATCCTCTTTGCCGCCCTGGCGGCCTGGCTTACCCTGGTGCTCGCCACCTGGAGCGCGTCCGACCCTGGCTGGTCGCACTCGGTTCCGGGCGATGTCGTGCGCAACCAGGGCGGACGCCTGGGCGCCTACCTGGCGGACATCCTCCTCTATCTCTTTGGTTTCTCCGCCTGGTGGTGGGTCGTCCTGCTGCTGCATCGCGTGCGGGCTGGCTACCGGCGCCTGGCCGCGCAGTTGCGCGTGGCCAACAGCAAGCAACCCGAAGTGCTGCCGCGCGTTCACTGGGAAGAGGGCATTGGCTTTTTCCTGCTGATGATGGGCTCGCTGGGCATGGAAGCCCTGCGCCTGGCCAGCCGCGGCACGCACCTGCCCGGCGCGTCGGAAACGACTAGCGGCGCGGGCGGCGTCATCGGCCAGATGCTGGCGGACCTCATCGGCAGCAGCATCGGCTTTACCGGCGCCACGCTGGCCTTCCTGGTCATGCTGGCCATCGGACTCAGTCTGTTCTTCTCGTTTTCGTGGCTGGCGGTCGCCGAGCGCGTCGGTTCCTGGCTGGAAGGCCTGGTCCGCAAGATGCGCAACTCCTACACCGCGCGCCAGGACCGCAAGGTCGGTGAAGTCGCCAAGGCCGTGCGCACCGAACAGGTGGTGGCCAAGCAGGAAAAACTGGTGCACGAGCAGCCGGTCCGCATCGAACCGGCCATCACCGTGGTGCCCAAGTCCGAGCGCGTCGAAAAGGAAAAGCAGCAATCCCTGTTCTTCCCGCCCACCGGCGGCGCCGAAGGCGATCTGCCCACCCTTGGCCTGCTCGATCCGCCCCTGAACAACCAGGAAACCGTGTCGGCCGAGACCATCGAGTTCACCTCGCGCCTGATCGAAAAGAAGCTGGCCGACTTTGGCGTGTCGGTCACCGTGGTCGCGGCGCAGGCCGGCCCCGTCATCACCCGCTACGAAATCGAGCCGGCCACCGGCGTGAAGGGCAGCCAGATCGTCAACCTGGCCAAGGACCTGGCGCGCGCGCTCAGCCTGGTCAGCATCCGGGTGGTCGAAACCATACCGGGCAAGAACCTGATGGGGCTGGAGCTGCCCAACCCGCGCCGCCAGATGGTGCGCCTGTCCGAAATCCTGGGTTCGCAGACCTACCACGCCAGCCATTCGGTCGTGACCATGGCGCTGGGCAAGGACATCGCCGGCAACCCGGTGGTGGCCGACCTGGCCAAGATGCCCCACCTGCTGGTGGCGGGCACCACCGGTTCGGGCAAGTCGGTCGGGATCAACGCCATGATCCTGTCGCTGCTCTACAAGGCCGACGCCTCGCATACCCGCCTGATCCTGATCGACCCCAAGATGCTCGAAATGAGCGTCTACGAAGGCATCCCGCACCTGCTGGCGCCGGTGGTCACCGACATGCGCCAGGCATCCAACGCGCTGAACTGGTGCGTGGGCGAAATGGAAAAGCGCTATCGCCTGATGAGCAAGATGGGCGTGCGCAACCTGGCCGGCTACAACACCAAGATCCGCGACGCGATCAAGCGCGAGGAACCGATCCCCAATCCGTTCTCGCTCACGCCGGACCAGCCCGAGCCCCTGTCGCCGCTGCCCACCATCGTGGTCGTCATCGACGAGCTGGCCGACCTGATGATGGTCGTGGGCAAGAAGATCGAAGAACTCATCGCCCGCCTGGCGCAAAAGGCGCGTGCGGCGGGCATCCACCTCATCCTGGCCACGCAGCGTCCCAGCGTGGACGTGATCACCGGCCTCATCAAGGCCAACATCCCCACGCGTATCGCGTTCCAGGTGTCGTCCAAGATCGACTCGCGCACCATTCTTGACCAGATGGGCGCGGAAACCTTGCTCGGCCAGGGCGACATGCTCTACATGCCACCCGGCACCGGTCTGCCGGTGCGTGTGCACGGGGCGTTCTGCAGCGACGACGAAGTCCATCGCGTGGTCGAAAGCCTGAAGTCGCAGGGCGAACCCAACTACGTCGAGGGTCTCCTGGAAGGCGGGCTGGACGGCGATGGCGCCGAGGGCGCCAGCAGCGTCACGGGCATCGGCGGGGACGCGGAATCCGACCCGATGTACGACCAGGCCTGCGAAGTCGTGCTCAAGCACCGCCGCGCGTCCATTTCGCTGGTGCAGCGTCATCTGCGGATTGGTTACAACCGTGCGGCACGGTTACTCGAGCAGATGGAGCAATCGGGTATGGTGTCGGCGATGCAATCCAACGGGAACCGCGAGATCCTGGTTCCCGCAGCCGCCGCACGAGAGGAAGCATGATGAAGACGTTTCAACGCCTGGCCGCCGTTGCGGTGCTGGGCCTGACTCCGGCCCTGGTCCCCGCCCTGGCGCTTGCAGCCAGCGCGCAAGAGCAATTGCGCAACTTCGTGTCCACGGTCACGGCGGCCACCGGGTCGTTTTCGCAGTACACCGTCAACGACCAGGGCCGCACCCAGCCCGCGCAGACCGGCGTGTTCTCGTTTCAGCGCCCCGGTAAATTCAAGTGGGCCGTGCAAAAGCCCTACGAGCAACTGGTCATTTCCGACGGCCGCCAGGTCTTCCAGTTCGACCCCGATCTGGCCCAGGTCACCGAGCGCAAGGTCGACGCCGCCATCGGCACGTCGCCCGCGGCCATTCTTTTCGGCTCGGGCTCGCTGGAACAGTCCTTCGACGTCAGCGCGCTGCCGGCCAAAGATGGCGTCGACTGGCTGCGCGCCAAGCCGCGCACGGCCGACGCCGGTTTCTCGCGCGTGGACATCGGCATGAAGAACAACCTGCCCGTGCGCGTGGAACTGCTCGACTCGTTCGGCCAGACCACCCGCGTCGACCTGTCGGCCATCCAGCCCAACCCGCAACTGCCCGCCAAGGAATTCCAGTTCACCGCGCCCAAGGGCGTGGATGTGGTGAAGATGTAGGGGCAGTGTTGGCCCAATGCAGAATGCCCGGGAAACCGGGCATTTTTTATTTGGCATGCCGTGTCTGGCGGTAGCCGCGCATTGAACCCGGTGTCTGACACCCGCGTGAGACGGCCGTCAGCTTGAGCCGGCGCCGCAGGGGTGTCAGACACCTTCCGCGCATTGAACCCGGTGTCTGACACCCGTGTGAGACGGTCGTCAGCTTGAGCCGGCGTTGCAGGGGTGTCAGACACCTTCCGCGCATTGAACCCGGTGTCTGACACCCGTGTGAGACGGCCGTCAGCTTGAGCCGGCGTCGCAGGGGTGTCAGACACCTACCGCGACCTGCCTGCGTGTCAAGCGCGCTTATACGCCACGCAGTCGACTTCCACCTTTGCATCCACCACCAAACTCGACTGCACGCAGGCACGCGCCGGCGGATTTGCGCCGAAGTATTCCTTGAACACCTTGTTGAACGACGCAAAGTCACGCGCGTCGTCCAGCCAGACGCCGCAGCGCACGACGTGTTCGGGGCCGTAGCCGGCTTCCTGCAGGATGGCCAGCACCTGCTGGATGGCCTTGTGGCTTTGCGTCACGATGCCGCCTTCGATGACTTCGCCGTTTTCCATCGGCACCTGGCCGGAAACGTACAGCCAGCCGTCGGCACCGACCGCGCGGGCAAAGGGCATGTGCGAGCCGCCCTGGCCGGTGCCGCCGGCCACGCCGTAGCGGGTGATGCCGTTGTTGTCGGGAGTGGGGGTAGCGCTCATGAAGGATTCTCCTTGAAGTGGTCCGGGGGCGGCCGCTACGACGCAGCCGCAATGGCGGGATAGGATGCGCGCAGGTCGCCGCTGCGCGGCAGCCAGCGGCCGGCGCGCTCGCCGGTGGCCTGGCCCTTGCGGTACGACAGGACACCATTGACCCAAACGGCCTCGATGCCCGCCGCGGTCTGCACGGGCGAGGCAAAAGTCGCGCGGTCGATGACGGTATCGGGGTTGAACAGCACCAGATCCGCGTGGTGGCCCTCGCGCACGAAGCCGCGCTCGGCCAGCCCGAAGCGCGCGGCGGACAGCCCCGTCATCTTGTGCACGGCCTGCGCCAGCGGAAACAGGCCCACGTCCCGGCTGTAATGGCCCAGCACGCGCGGAAAGGCGCCCCACAGGCGCGGATGCGGCATGGGATCGTTGGGCAGTCCGTCCGACCCCACCATCGTGAGCCGGTGCGACAGCACGCGGCGCACGTCGTCCTCGTGCATGTTGTGATACACCGCGCCAGCCGGTTGCAGCCGCTTGGCGGCCTCCAGCAGCGTGACGCCCCAGTCCGCCGCGATGGCGGCCAGCTTGCGGCGCGCCTGTTCCGGATGCGGCTCGGACCAGGTGATGTCGATATCGAATTCGTCCGTGACCTGCTTCAGGTCCAGCGTCGACGAACTGGCGGAATACGGATAGCAGTCGCAGCCCACATGCTGCATGCGTCCCGCGTTTTCCAGCGCGAACAGCACCTCTTTCGTGCGGCCCCAGTTGCCGGCGCCTGCGCACTTCAGGTGCGACACCACCACCGGCACGCGCGCGTGCAGGCCGATGTCGAAGGCCTCCTGCATGGCTTCCAGGATGGCGGCGAATTCCGAACGCAGGTGAGTCGTGTACAGCGCGCCGAATTCGTCCAGCGCCTCGGCCAGCAGCTTGACCTCGGCCGTGTCCGCGTCGAACGCCGAGGCATAGGCCAGGCCGGTGCTCAGGCCGATCGCGCCGTGCGCCAGGGCGTCGCGCAGTTGGGCGCGCATTGCCAGCACCTCGTCGCGCGTCGCGGCCCGGTCCAGCCGGTCCATGTGGTTGCTGCGCAAGGCCGTATGCCCCACCAGGGCGGCAACGTTCACGGCCGGCCGTGCGGCTTCGATCGCGCGCGTGTAGTCCGCAAAGGTGGCGTAGCGGAAGTCCTCGCGCTTGCCCAGCAGGTTCATCGGATCGGGCGGCTCGCCGCGCAGCGCGACCGGCGAGGCGCTGATGCCGCAATTGCCCACCACCACGGTCGTCACGCCCTGCGACAGCTTGGGCAGCATGTCCGGCGTGCGGATGACGTTGGTGTCGTCGTGGGTGTGGACGTCGATGAAGCCCGGGGCCAGCGCGAGATCGGTGCCGTCGATGAGCTGGCGCGCCGGCGCGCCGGGCAGCTCGCCGATCGCGGCAATGCGGCCGCCGGCCAGCGCGACGCTGGCGCGGTATTCGGGGCCGCCCGAACCGTCCAGGATCCGGACGTTGCCAATAAGGGTGTCGTACATCGTGGATTCCCGATCAATCGCCCAGCGGCAGGCGGTTCGGCCCGCCGCGGTGTTCGTCCAGCGCCAGTTTGATGCGGCGCAGGCGTTCGCGGTTTTCTTCCTGGTTCAGCATGGCCAGTTCGGTCGACAGCAGGTCGATGGCCAGCATCATCGCGTAGCGCGAGGCCGAAGG
This sequence comes from Achromobacter sp. JD417, assembly GCF_041879325.1. NCBI lineage: Bacteria > Pseudomonadati > Pseudomonadota > Betaproteobacteria > Burkholderiales > Alcaligenaceae > Achromobacter > Achromobacter sp. JD417. Next base: position 1,189,798 of record NZ_CP087159.1, read on the forward strand.
CTTGTAGATGAAGTCGGTCTCGTCGGTGCGGATGGGCAGCACCACGTCGGCCAGCTTCGCCAGTTCGGACGACGCATCGGTGATGGCGACGATGCGCGCGCGGTATTGCTTGACGATGCGCGCGGCGCCGACGATCTCGGGCGTCAGGCCCGAGGCCGACAGCACCAGCACGGCGTCGCGCTCGTCGAGCGTGGCCGCCACCATACGCAGCAGCACGGCGTCGCTGTAGACCGCGATGGGATAGCCCAGCCGCACCAGGCGCGACTGGACTTCCTGCGCCAGCACTGCCGACGCGCCGCCCATGCCGAAGACGTAGATCATGCGCGCGCCGTCCACGATGGACGCGGCGGCTTCGAATAGCTGCTCGGTGAACGTCGGCAGATGCGCGCGCAGGGTGCTTTCGATGTCGGCGTAGATGCGCGCGTAGAACGTGCTTTCCTCGGCCGGGGCGCTGGGGTCCAGGAACCGGCTGCCCACCGTGCTGGCCTGCGCCAGCTTCATCTTCAGGTCGCGCGTGTCGTCGCAGCCGACGGTGCGCGCAAACCGCGAGATGGTGGCGATGCTGACGCCGGCTTTGGCGGCAAGCTGGTCCACCGTGGCGCTGGCGCTCCAGATGATGTCGTCCAGGATGGCGTCGGCAACCTTGCGTTCTGTCACGCTCAATGCGTCCCGCCGACTGCGTATCTGGAAGACGATGTCGCGGATGATGTTCATGTGTGGTTCCTGGATCAATTCGGGCGGACTCATGCCGCGAGCGCGGGATCGTCGAGGCGGATGCAGGACACGTGGTGGTCCGCGCTCACGCCAACGGCCGGCGGCACTGCCGCCGCACAGGCGTCGATGGCATGGGGGCAGCGCGTGCGGAACACGCAGCCGGAAGGCGGGTTGACCGGGCTCGGGATGTCGCCCTTCAGGAGGATACGCGAACGCGGGGCGCGCGGATCCGGCACGGGGGCGGCGGACAGCAGCGCGCGGGTGTAGGGATGGCGCGGGCGCGCATAAACCTCGCTGGTCGGCCCGCGTTCCATGACGCGGCCCAGATACATCACCACGACGTCGTCGCACAGGTAGTCGACCACCGCCAGGTCGTGCGCGACAAACAGCATGGTCAGGCCCAGGTCGCGCTGCAGGTCCTGCAGCAGGTTCAGCACCTGCGCCTGCACCGAGACGTCCAGCGCGGATACGGGCTCGTCGGCCACGATGAAATCCGGCTCCACCGCCAGCGCGCGGGCAATACCGATGCGCTGGCGCTGTCCGCCGGAGAACTCGTGCGGATAGCGGCGGCTGTGGTCCGCGTTCAGGCCGACGCGTTCGAGCAATTCGCCGATCCGCTCGGCGCGGCGGTGCTGCGCCAGCTTGTGGGTGTCCAGGGCTTCCCCCAGGATCTCGGCCACCGTCATGCGCGGGTTGAGACTGGCGTACGGGTCCTGGAACACGATCTGCATGCGGCGTCGCCACGGCAGCATCTGCTTTTCATTGAGCGTCGTGATGTCCTGCCCGTCGAACACGATGCGTCCGGCGGTGGGGGCGAACAGGCGCAGCAGGGCGCGGCCGGTCGTGGTCTTGCCCGAACCGGATTCGCCGACCAGACCGACGATGGTGTTGCGCGGCACGTCGAAGCTCACGCCGTCCACGGCGCGCACGACCGGGGCGTTGCGCGCCTGCGAGGTCGGGAAGTGGACCTTCAGGTCGTCGATGCGCACCAGCGGCGCGGCGGCGCGGGGAGTAGATGGGCTCGTCATAGCGGATTTACCTTGATGCAGCGCGCGCGGTGTTCAGGCCGCACCGCCACCAGATCGGGGACGCCGGCGCGGCAGTCGTCCGCCGCCAGCGGGCAGCGGGGCGCGAAGGTGCAGCCGGGCGGCAGCGCCAGCACGCTGGGCACGTTGCCGGGAATGGCGCGAAGGCGCTCGCCGGATGCGAGCAGCGCGGAGGTCGGCAGGCAGGACAGCAGGCCGCGCGTGTAGGGATGCGTGGGCTTTTCGAACAGGTCGTAGACGCCGGCGTCCTCGACCACGCGGCCGGCATACATGACGGCCACGCGATGCGCGATCTCGGCGACCACGCCCAGGTTGTGCGTGATGAACAGGATGCTCATGTTCATCTCGGCCTGCAGGCGGCGTAGCAGGTCCAGGATCTGCGCCTGCACGGTCACGTCCAGCGCCGTGGTGGGCTCGTCGGCGATCAGCACGGCGGGATTGCAGGCCAGGGCCAGCGCAATCATCACGCGCTGGCGCATGCCGCCCGACATCTGGTGCGGATACTCGTTCACGCGCCGGTCGGCGGCCGGGATCTCCACACGCTCCAGCATCTCGCGGGCGCGCTTGAGCGCCGCGGCGCGCGAGCCGCCTTCGTGCTGCAGCACCGCCTCGGCGATCTGGTCGCCCACGGTGTACAGCGGGTTCAGGCTGGTCATGGGCTCCTGGAAGATCATCGCGATCTCGGCGCCGCGGATGCGTTGCAGCGTGGCGGGCGTGGCGTGCGCCAGGTCATGCTGCACACCCTGGCGGTCGCGGAACAGGATCTTGCCGGCCTCGATGCGGCCAGCCGGCTTGGGCAAGAGGCCCATGATGGACAGGCTGGTCACGGACTTGCCGGAGCCGGATTCACCGACGATGGCCAGCGTCTCGCCGCGGGCCAGGTCGAAGGTGACGCCGTCCACCGACTTGGCGATGCCGTCGCGGCTGTGGAACCAGGTCTTCAGGCCTTGCACCGACAGCACGATGTCTCGGGTGCTTGCGGTCATGTTTACAGCTCCTTGCGCAGGCGCGGATCGAGGACGTCGCGCAGGCCGTCGCCCACCAGTTGCAGCGACAGCACGGACAGCACGATGGCGATGCCGGGAAAGATCATGATCCAGTCGGCCGACCCCATGTACTGCTGGCCCGCGTTGATCATGGTGCCCCAGGTCGGAATGTCGGGCGACACGCCCACGCCCAGGAACGACAGGCCGGCCTCGGCCAGAATGGCGTACGCGAAGATGAAGGTGCCCTGCACCAGGATGGGCGACACCAGGTTGCGCAGCACGTGCACGGTGACGATGCGCCAGGTGGGCACGCCCAGCGCGCGGGCGGCTTCCACGAAGGGCAGTTCGCGGATCACCAGCGTCGAGGCCCGCACGATGCGCGCCAGCCGCGGCGTGTACACGATGCCCAGCGCGATCACCACGTTGACCAGCGACGGGCCCAGCGCGGCCACCAGCGAAATGGCCAGCAAAATATCGGGGAACGCCATCATCGCGTCGATCAGCCGCGACACGAACTTGTCGGCCGTGCGGAAGAACCCCGCGATCAGCCCCAGCGCAATGCCCAGCACGCTGGACAGGATGACGACGGAAAAGCCCACCATCAGCGACAGCCGTCCGCCGTGGATGACGCGGCTGAAAACGTCGCGGCCGAAGTCGTCGGTGCCGAACCAGTGCGCGGCGCCCGGCGCCTTCAGGCGGTTCATGATGGACAGCTTGAAGGGGTCGTAGGGGCTGATCCACGGCGCCAGCAGCGCGGCGGCCGCCAGCACCACGATCACGATAAGGCTGATCAGCACCGTCTTGCGCGCCACCAGCAGGCGCAGGACCTGCCAGCGGTCCGCGCCGGGATTCATGGAAGTTGCAGTCGTCATGTCGATGGCTCAGTAACGCACGCGGGGGTCGACCACGAGGTACAGCAGGTCGATCAGCAGATTGATCAGCACGTAGATCGCCGCGATGATCAGCAGCGCGCCCTGGATGACCGGATAGTCGCGGCGCAGCACCGCCGACACCACCAGGCTGCCGACACCAGGCAGCCCGAACACGGTCTCGGTCACAACCGCGCCGCTGATGAGCAACGCCGTGGTCAATCCCAGCACCGTCAGAATCGGGATCAACGCGTTGCGCACCGCGTGCTTCAGGATGACCTTGCGTTCCGGCAGGCCCTTGGCCCGCGCCGTGCGCACATAGTCGTCGCGCAGCACGTCCAGCATGCTGGCGCGGATGAAGCGGGTAATCAGAGCCGAATTCACCAGGCCCAGCACAACCGCAGGCAGGATCAGGTGCGACAGGCGCGTGGCCAGCGAGGCGTCCGGGCCGCCATAACCGGCCACCGGCAGCCAGCCCAGCTTCACGGAGAACACCTGCATCAGCAGCAGCCCCAACCAGAAGCTCGGCACGCTGGACGTGAACATCGAGAACGACAGCACCGACTGGTCCAGCGTGGTGCCCCGTTTGACCGCGGAAAGAATGCCGACCGGCAGCGCGATGGCGCTGGCGATCAACAGCGACATCAGCGTCAGCAGGATCGTCGGCTCGGCGCGGTCGGCCAGCGCCGCCAGCACCGGCTTGTTCATGAAGATGGACTGGCCCAGGTCGCCCTGCAGCAGCTTGCCCAGCCACGACACGTACTGCACCGCCACAGGCTGGTCCAGCCCGAGTTGCGCGCGCAGGGCGGCGATGTCCTGCTGGCTGGCCTGCGGACCGAGCATTACGGCGGCCGGGTCGCCGGGCGTCAGGCGGATGATCACGAACACGATCGTCGCGACGATGAACATCACGGCCACCAGCCCGACCAGCCGATTCAAGAGATAACGCAACACGGTGAAATCCTAGAGGTCATTGCGCGGGTGCGAGCGGGTCGCGCGCGGGTGCCTGCGGCGTCGGGCGGCAGCGGCCGCCCGACGGACGTGCGCTTACTTGGACGCCTTCCAGGCGTTCCAGAAGTACGGCCACGGCACGGCCTGCGTGCCTTGCAGCGCGGGCGAGCGCGCGGCCTGGGCGTTGAAGTCGCCAACCTTGATGAACGGCACTTCGTCGTACACGGCCTGCTGCACGTCGGCCCAGCGCTTGACGCGTTCTTCCTGCGAGCCGGCCTGGTTGAAGGCGTCCAGCACCTGGTTGCGGCGCGGCGTGTCCCACCAGCCCGGCGCGTCCTTGGACGGGAAGTCGATCAGCGCCGGTTCAGGCAGGAAGGGGCTGTGCGTGATGAAGATGTCCCACACGGCCGGATCCTGGCGGCGCTGCGTCAGCGTGGCCCAATCGACCACCTGCATGTCCACCGTGAAGCCCGCGGCCTTCAGGTATTCGGCGGCCACCAGCGCCATCTTGTAATGGAACTCGTACTGCTGGCTGGTCAGGATGCGGATCTTGCGGTCCTGCACGTTGGCCCCGTCCACCAGCTTTTTGGCTGCCGCGGCGTCGCCCTTGTTGTAGACCTTGCCGCCCAGCGACGTGGCCCACGGATAGCCTTCCGGGTACAGGTCGCCATTGAGCTTGTAGAAGTTCTTGTCACCGAACGCCGCGAACAGCATGTCTTCTTCGTTCAGGGCAAGCTGCACCGCCTGGCGCACGGCCTGGTTCGACATGATGCCCTGCTTGGTGTTGAGCACCAGGCGCGGCCAGCCGAAGGGCTTAAGCATGACCGGGTCGGAGCGGCCGTTCTTCAGCTTGGGCAGCGATTCCACGGGCAGCGAGTCCACGTAGTCGAACTGGCCGGCCACGGCGCTTTCGACGCGGGTGTTGGCATTGCTGACCGGCACGAAGCGGATTTCGTCCAGATACTGCTTGCGTGCGCCGCCATAGCCGTTGGGCTCGCCTTCGCGCTGCTTGTAGCCCTCGAAGCGGACGAGCTGCACGTATTGGTCGGGCACGCGGGCCTTCAACTGATACGGGCCGGTGCCGATGAATTCGGTCAGAGACGGCGCAATCTTGCCCTTGGGCATGATGACCGCGGCGCTGTTGTTCATGGCCAGCAGCGCGGTCAGCGGCGCATACGGCTGCTTGAGCGTGATGCGGATCGTGTTGGCGTCCGGGGCCTCGATGCCGCTGATGATCTTGGCGGCCATCTTGCCGCGCGTGGCGGTCTCGGTCCAGCGCTTCAGGGACGCCAGCACGTCGGACGAATCCATCTTCGAGCCGTCATGGAACGTGATGCCCTGGCGCAGCGCAATCGTGTAGACCAGCCCGTCCGCCGACACTTCCGGCATCTTGTCGGCCAGGAGCGGCGTCAGGTTCCACTTCGCGTCAAAGGTGTACAGCGTCTCGAAGAAGTGCTGGGTCAGGATGCCCACCAGGTCGGCGGTGCTGGTCATCGGATCCAGCGTCGGCGGCTCGCCGATGGTGGCGACAGAGATCGTGCCTCCCTTGACCGGCGTGGCACAGAGGGCGGGGGTCGACAAAGCGGTCAAGCCAATTGCGCCGGCCGCGAGCAGGCTCTTCAGCCCACCGCCTCGCCGGGAGGTACGGAAGTTCATGATTCTCTCTCCAGAGGGTCAGAAACAGGTTGTCGCGTGATATCGGATGAGCGCCGGGTGCCCGGATGCTGCGGTCCCCTGTGGGCCTGGCGCGGTGCCGCGGGCAGGGGGACTAGAAAAAGGTTTCGGCCACGCCGGTGACGCCGTAGTGCTCGTTCACCAGCAGCACCTGACGCCATTTGTCGAACGTCAGGCAGGGATGCGAAATGTCGAAGGCGATCATGTCGCCCACCTGGATGTCGTCGCCGTCGCCCACCTGCATGAAGGCGTGCTGGTCCATCATGGCCGACAGCTTCCAGTGGGACGGCGCCGCGCCGGGCTGCACCGAACCGGGCCGGTACAGGAGGGCAGGGGTGGGCAGGCCCGCGTCAAAGGCCGCGTCGCGCTTGCCCATCGCGATGATGGCGCGCCCGGGTTCGGGCAGCGACTGCACGTAGGCCCAGACCTGCAAGGCAGGTTGCAGGCCGGGCTCCATCTGGCGGGCGACGGGGTTCTGCGCGTTGATGCGCTCGGCGGCGCTGCGATAGATGCCCACGTCGTGCGACAGGTAGCAACCCGGGCGCAACACCACTTCCAGCGGGCTGCCGATATCCAGTTGCGAGAATTCCTCGGCCACGACGTCGAACCAGGCCGACCCGGCGCCGGAGATGAGGGCGGGCCCGCTCTTGCGCAGCCGGCCCGCGGCGGCCAGGCCCCGCAAGGCGTCGGTGGCACGGCGCAGGAAGGCGCGGATGGCGCCTTCTTCCTGCAGCACGCCTTCATAGACTTCGATGCCGGCCAGCGCCAGGCCGGGCCAGCGGGCGATCTCATCGGCCACGGCCTGCAACTGCGCGTCGTCGCGCACGCCGGTGCGCCCGCCCGTCGGACCCAGTTCGATCAGCACGGGCAGCACCTTGCCCTCGTCGCCGAAGAACTTGCCCAGCTGCGCGGCGTTGGCGGCAGAATCCACGATGCAGAAGAAGGTGAAGGCCGGATCCTCCAGCAAACGGGCGATGATGGCCATGTTGGCGCGGCCCACGAGCTGATTGGCCATCAGCACCCGGCGCACGCCGTGCTGGTAGGCCGCCAGGACTTGCGGTGCGGTCGCCAGGGTGATGCCCCAGGCGCCGTTGTCGATCTGGCGCTTGAACAGGGCCGGACTCATCGTCGTCTTGCCGTGCGGCGCCAGCTTGACGTGATAGGCCTCCATGAACTGCTGCATCCACTGCAGGTTGTGGCGCATGCGGGCTTCGTACAGCACGGCCACCGGCAGGCTCACGTCCTCGTTCAGCAGGTTCCAGTTCAGCGCCGCCACGTCGGCCGTGGTACAGGATTCGGGAAACGCGCCCAGGCCCTTGCCGTTCACGTCCAGGGGAGCTGCGGGAGAGGAGGAGTTGGTCATGGTGGCGGCCCGGTATGGAAAATATTTACGTCAAATCCAGTTTTTTTCATTATCGTGAAAGAAATTTACAAGCGGGAGCTAGGAGTTTCCCGTACGCCATGGCGCCCGGACGATGGGAAAATAGGTCCATGCCGCGCGCCCTTCGAGGCGCGCCTGTGCTTTGACAAAGGAAATGCCATGCTGAAAGTCGCCCTGGGCCAGTTCGCCGTCAGCCGCGTCTGGGAAGAAAACGCGCAGGTCTGCATCGATCTGATGGAACGCGCCCGCGCCGGCGGGGCCGGCCTGCTGGTCCTGCCCGAAGGCATCCTGGCGCGCGACATCACCGATCCGCAGATCGTGCTCAAGGCCGCGCAGCCGCTGGACGGTCCGTTCATCACGCGTCTGCTCGATGCCAGCCGCGGGTCGGACCTGGCCACCATGATGTGCGTGCATGTGCCGACGGGCGAGGGCCGGGTGTGGAACACGCTGGTCACGATCCGCGACGGCCAGATCCTGTCGCAGTACCGCAAGCTGCATCTGTACGACGCCTTCACCATGAAGGAATCGACCAATGTCACCCCGGGCACGGAGATCCCGCCGCTGCTGGACATCGCCGGCCTGCGCGTGGGTCTCATGACCTGCTACGACGTGCGCTTTCCCGAACTGGCCCGCCGGCTGGCGCTGGACGGCGCCGACCTGCTGGTCCTGCCGGCCGCCTGGGTGCGCGGCCCGCTCAAGGAAATGCACTGGGAAGTCCTGGTCACGGCGCGGGCGCTGGAGAACACCTGCTACGTCGCGGCCACCGGCGAATGCGGCGAGCGCAACATCGGTTGCAGCATGGTGGTGGATCCGTTGGGCGTCGTCACTGCGCGCGCCGGCGAAGCGCCCGCGCTGGTCTTTGCCGACATCGACCCGGAGCGCCTCGCCCACGCGCGCAAGGTGCTGCCCGTGCTGGCCAACCGCCGCTTCGCCCCGCCCGAACTGGCGTAGGGCGGCCACGCCGCCGGCTGGTGCAACGGCCGGCGGGCGCCAGGGCGCGGGCATGGTGTAATGCAGACTTGAAATCCTTGCTGCACCCCTTCATCTGCTGCCAATGAGCAACGATCTCTTCGCGGCCGATCCCGCGCATCGGCCTTATGTTCCCCTGGCCGAACGCCTGCGTCCCCGCACCCTGTCCGACGTGGTTGGCCAGTCGCATCTGCTGGGACCCGACAAGCCCCTGCGCGTCGCCTTCGACTCTGGCCGTCCGCACTCCATGATCTTCTGGGGGCCGCCCGGCGTGGGCAAGACCACGCTGGCGCGCCTGATGGCCGACGGCTTCGACGCGCAGTTCATCGCCATCTCAGCCGTGCTGGGCGGCGTGAAGGACATCCGCGACGCCGTGACGGTGGCGCAGGTCGCGCAAGGCCAGGGCCGGCGCACCATCCTCTTCGTCGATGAAGTCCACCGCTTCAACAAGGCGCAGCAGGACGCCTTCCTGCCGTATGTCGAAAGCGGTCTGTTCACGTTCATCGGCGCCACCACCGAAAACCCGTCGTTCGAGGTCAACTCGGCCTTGCTGTCGCGGGCGCGCGTGTATGTGCTGCAATCGTTGACGGCAGAAGAACTGCAGCAGCTCGTTGACCGTGCGGTCGCGGCGCTCAATGAAGGACAGGAACCGGGCGACACCATCCGCATCGAGCCCGACGCACGCGAGCAGCTGGCCGCGTGGGCCGATGGCGACGCGCGCCGGCTGATCAGCGCGGTGGAAGTCGTGGCCGAATCGGCGCAGTCCGCCGGACGCGACACGGTCGACGCCGCCTGGCTGGAAATCTCGCTGTCGCAGAACCTGCGGCGCTTCGACAAGGGCGGCGACGCCTTCTACGACCAGATCAGCGCGCTGCACAAGTCGGTGCGCGGCTCGAACCCGGACGCGGCGCTGTACTGGTTCTGCCGCATGATCGACGGCGGCGCCGATCCCAAGTACCTGTCGCGCCGCCTGGTGCGCATGGCGGTGGAAGACATCGGCCTGGCCGACCCCCGCGCGACCGACCTGGCCGTGAACGGCGCCGACATCTACGAGCGTCTCGGTTCCCCCGAAGGCGAGCTCGCGCTGGCGCAGGCGGTGGTGTACATGGCGTGCGCCGCCAAGTCCAACGCGGTCTACAACGCCTACAACCAGGCGCGCAAGTTCGCGGCGGAACACGGCAGCGCGCCGGTGCCCATCCACCTGCGCAATGCGCCGACCAAGCTGATGAAACAGCTGGGTCATGGCAAGGCCTACCGCTACGCGCACGACGAGCCGCACGGCTACGCCGCGGGCGAGCAATATTTCCCTGACGGACTCAAGCCTTCCTTCTACCGGCCGACCGATCGTGGCCTGGAGGCTAAAATCCAGCAGAAGCTGGCATTCCTGCGCGAGCTGGACGCACAGGAACGCGCCAAGAACCGGTGACGGGCAATCCCCCGCCGCCTTTTTTGCAACCTCACCGACCTCACCATGCTAGACCCGATACTGCTGCGCAAAGACCTGCAAACCGTCGTAGACCGCCTGAAGACCCGCGGCGTCGCCTTCGACACGGAACGGTTCAACGACCTGGAGTCTCGCCGCAAGGCCGTCCAGACCGAAACCGAGTCCCTGCAAGCCCGCCGCAACGCGCTGGCCAAGCAGATCGGCCAATTGAAGGCCAAGGGCGAGGACGCCAGCGCCGTCATGGCGGAATCGCAGGCCGTGCCCGTGCGCCTGAAGCAGCTCGAGGAAGAGCTGGCCGCCCTGCAGCAGCCGCTCAATGACCTGCTCATGTCGGTGCCGAACCTGCCGCACGCCAGCGTGCCGCTGGGCGAGTCTGCCGACGACAACGTCGAAGTGCGCCGCTGGCTGCCCGGCCAGGCCGGCGCCCACGGCAACCCGCCCGCGCTGGGCTTTGAGCCGCGCGACCACGTCGCGCTGGGCGAACCGCTGGGCCTGGACTTCGACATGGCCGCCAAGCTGTCGGGCGCGCGCTTTTCGTTCATGCGCGGCCCCATCGCCCGCCTGCACCGTGCGCTGGCCCAGTTCATGCTCGACCTGCAGACTGGCACGCACGGCTATACCGAGTGCTACACCCCGTACATCGTCAACGCCTCGACGCTGTACGGCACCGGCCAGCTGCCCAAGTTCAAGGACGACATGTTTGCGGTCTCCAAGGGCGGCGGCGACGACGATCCCAAGGTCGACGACCAGGGCAAGCCGTATGTGCGCGAAGACCAGTACCTGATTTCCACCTCGGAAATCACGCTGACCAGCGTGGCCAGCGGCGCGATCCAGGCCGCCGCCGACCTGCCGCTCAAGCTCACCGCCCACACGCCGTGCTTCCGCTCGGAAGCCGGCAGTGGCGGCCGCGACACCCGCGGCATGATCCGCCAGCACCAGTTCGACAAGGTCGAAATGGTGCAGATCACGCAGCCGGACCAGTCGTACGAGGCCCTGGAAGAAATGGTCGGGCACGCCGAGCGCGTGCTGCAATTGCTGAATCTGCCGTACCGCGTCGTGCTGCTGTGCACGGGCGACATGGGCTTCGGGTCGTCCAAGACCTATGACCTGGAAGTCTGGCTGCCGGCACAAAATACCTGGCGCGAGATTTCGTCGGTGTCCAACTGCGAAACCTTCCAGGCCCGCCGCATGCAGGCGCGTTTCCGCAATGCCCAGGGCAAGCCGGAATATGTCCACACCCTGAACGGCTCCGGCCTGGCGGTGGGCCGCGCGCTGGTCGCCGTGCTGGAAAACCACCAGCAGGAAGACGGCAGTGTGTTGATTCCGGAAGCGCTGCAGCCCTACATGGGCGGTATTACGGTACTAAAACCCTGATATTCGCGCGGCGTCCATCGGCCATTTGGCTGATAAAAAGACGGAGCCTGCGGGCTCCGTTTTTTTTTATCATTGCCGACATATTGCTGTCTTTTTGGAACGTTATCGTGCTCACGTGAGTGCTTGATTTTTGATGTGAGCAATTGTGTATTTGGCATAAAAGGGCCGGATAGTTACGGCACAATACACCGGCGTTCTACACGCTTCATTCACTTATATAACAAGGAGTTGTCCATGACTTCAAGAATGATTGGAGATTTTCGTGTGAGATGCTCTGTGGCAAAGGAAGACGAGCAGGGTTATCGGGTGCAAATATGGACTCGCCGAATCGGCGGAACCGCACCCGAAAAATGCTGGACGGTGCCGGGTCAGGCGCCGTTCACTGATTTGCACGAAGCAGAACAGGAAAGCCGTCATCTGTTCCAGGGCATTAATGGTGTGCGTTTTAACGGTGAACCGGAGTTTGCTCATGCGTCCGCATAATGGTTGGTGGCGGGCGTCCAGTGCGCCGCGCCGCTGGATCGATCTGGTCCAGGAATCGCCGCGTTGGGCCGATGACAAGGCCAAACCGGTTGCGCAACAACCGGCCTCGGTGGTTGCAAAGCCTGTGCAGGCGCCCGCCGCCTGACAGGTTGTCACGGGGCACCGGACATTGCCTCGACAAAAGAAAGGCCACTCGCAGGAGTGGCCTTTGCTTTTGGCGCGAGCGATTATCAATCGCGGTCGTGGCCGCGGCCCCGGTAATACCCGTGACCGTGTTTCGGGCCGTGATAGTGGCCGCGATCGTAGTAGCGACCGCCGCGGTAATACACCGGCGCCGGGTATACCACCGGCGGCGGGGGCGCGACGTACACCGGCGGCGGGCGGTAATACACCGGAGGCGGCGGCGCCACGTAGACCGGCTGCGGAGCCACGTAGACCGGTGCCGGGTAGACGATGCCAGGAACGCCGATCGAGATGCCAACGTCCACGCGTGCCAAGGCGACACTGGAGATCATCAGCCCCGCGGCGCCAACACCTGCAATAAGCCATTTTTTCATCTTGCACCTGCCCGCTGCGAGACGCAGCAAAGTTGAGTATTCGTTGGCGCTATTTTCGGTGGTTTGCGCCAGCTATACGTAAGCATCCCGGCCGCAATCGCGACAATCCGCAACCGCCCCCGTTTTCATTCGGCGACGGGTGCTGCACTGCGGCAGCGCGGGTCCGCTCTGGCGAAACGTCACTTGAAGTCGATTGAAATAGGATGGAATTAACTGAAGCCGAGGGCTGGTGTTACACCTCGACACCAACTCCGGGCGGCCGGGGCGAGGGGTGTTGCGCCCGCGCGCCAGCGCCTCAGTAATCCGACTTGTCGAAGGGTGTGGTCTGGCGGTATTCGACCACCCACACCCAGGGATTGGCCGCCCACGCGTGCGCGCCATAGCGTTCGCACCACATCAGCGCGAACGCCGTTTGCAGGGGCACGCCGGGTAGTAGCGCCGAGCTTTGATAAAGCGCGTGCGTGCCCTCCGCACGCGCATCGGCCTCGGTCAGGTTCTGCAGCCGCTGGATGCGCACGCCCACGATGACGGCGCTGGCAAACGGCGCGCCGGCTTCGTCGGCCAGGATGATGGTTTCGCCCGATTTTCCGTAGGGGCACCTGACCCAGCTTGAAGTCTTGCGCATCTCGGACGGGTTATCGGGCGACGGCCCCATGGCCACCCATCTGCCGGAATCGGCGGCGTCCGCGTACCAGACCGTGGTGAACTTGGACGGCTGCGGCTTGAGAATGCGCCGGCTCTGCACTTTTGCCCCATCCAGGATGGCCTGCTTGAGCGGTTCGCTGAACTGGAGTAACTGCCGTTTCATGTGCTAGCTGTATCCCTCGCGATGAACGCTTGCGCGCTTATTGCTGTTATGGCCGGGGCCCGCACGTGCCACCTGCTTGAGACGGACTCAATCTCTGCTTCGGGGAGTATGACGTGTCACGACTTACCTGTCAGGTGGGCGCTGCATATGTGTTGTCTTTTTGAAAATGCCGAGGCGTTGTTTGTATACTCGACGCATGACTACCGACACCCACAATCTCAAGCCCGGTTACTACTGGTACACCATGGCCAACGACCCGCTGGCCGTCATCCATATCCATGAAGACGGCGGGGCCACGCTAATGGGCACGGACTATCGCATCGGCGCCGAAGGCGTCGCCGACATGGTCCGCCAGGGCGAGCGCTTTTTCTGGATCGAACCGCCGCAAGTCTGACATGGCGGATCTGCTCCTGACGAACGTCCGCACGCCGCAAGGCGAGGGTGTGGACGTTCTGGTGCGCGGCGGCCGCATCCTGCAAATCGGCCCTGGCCTTGAGGCCGATCCCGCCGTGAACGTCGAAGAGGGCGGCGGCGCCTTGCTGCTGCCCGCCTTCGTCGAAGGCCACACCCATCTGGACAAGACGACCTGGGGTTCCGCCTGGTATGTGAACAAGGTCGGCCCGTCCCTGACCGATCGCATCGACAACGAACGCAACTGGCGTGCCGCCACCGGGCATGACGCCGCCAGCCATTCGCATGCGCTGGCGCTGGCATTCCTGCGCGCGGGCACGACCCGCATCCGCACGCACGTCGATATCGACACGGACGCCGGACTGAAGCACCTGGAAGGCGTGCATGCCACGCGGCAAGCGCTGGCCGGGCGCGTCGAGATACAAACGGTGGCGTTTCCGCAGTCGGGCCTCCTGGCGCGCGCCGGTACTGCCAACCTGCTGGACCAGGCGCTTGCCGATGGCGCCGACGTGCTGGGCGGACTGGACCCGTCCGCCATCGACCGTGATCCCGTGAAATCCCTGGATGTGCTGTTTGGCCTGGCCGACAAGCACGGCAAACCGGTGGATATCCATCTGCATGAGCCCGGCGAACTGGGCGCCTTTACGCTGGAGCTGATTCTGGACCGCGTCCAGGCGCTGGACATGAAAGGCAGGGTGGTCATCAGCCACGCCTTCTGCCTGGGCGCGCTCGACGCCCGCCGTCTGGAGGGCCTGCTGCGGCGGTTGGCGCTGCTGGACGTGGCCCTGCTGACCACCGCGCCGGCGTCTCGTCCGGTGCCCTCGCTGCGCGCCTGCCGCGAGGCGGCCGTGACGCTTTTTGGCGGCAATGACGGCATCCGGGACACCTGGACGCCCTACGGCAGCCCCGACATGCTGGAGCGCGCGGCGCTGATCGGGCTGCGCAACGATCTGCGCCGCGACGACGAGATCGAGTGGGCATTCGACTGCGTGACCCGCGCCGCCGCCCGCGCCTGCGGATTTGCGGACTACGGCCTGGCGCCCGGCGCGCGCGCCGATCTGGTGCTGGCCGATGCGGGCTGTATCGCCCAAGCCGTGGTGCAGCGTTCGCCGCGGCGCCTGGTGGTGTCCAGCGGCGTGGTCGTGGCGCGCAACGGCGAAGACGCCATCGCCTAGCGCGTGCGCTGGGCGGCCGTGGCGCCCAGGCCCAGCTGGGATTCGGCCAGTTCCGCGAAGGCCCGCATCAATTCCGATCGCACGCCTGACCGCAGCCAGATGGCGCCCACCGTCCGTACCGGACAGGGCTCGGGCAGCGGCCAGCGTTTGACGTGCGCCAGCGGCGCGCCCGTGCTGGCCCAGTCTGGCAGCAGCGCCACGCCCAGCCCCTCGGACACCAGCTTGGCAATCGATTCGATCCCATCCAGTTCAAAACGGACCCGGGGGCGCAGGCTGCGCGCCCGCAGGTAGTCGTCCGCCATCTTGCCGCCCACCACGCTGCGGTCATAGCAGATGTACGGTTCGCGGGCGATGACGGCCAGCGGGTCGTCGACCTTCATCTGCGCAGGCGTGACCAGCACCAGCGGTTCGCGGCGCAGGTCGCGCCACGCGCAGGTCTTGGGGATGGGAAACAGCGGATGCACCAGTAGCGCGCCGTCCAGTTCGCCCGACAGCACCTTGCTGTAGAGCAGCGTGGTCGGCGCCGGTTCGATATAGATCTCGATGCCCGGATGCCGCGCCACCCAGGTGCGCAGCACGGGCGGCATGATGCCGGTCAGGGCGGTGGGTGTGGCGCCCAGCCGCAAGGGCCCTGCAGGCAGATCCGTGTCCGACGCGGCCGAGCGCAGGTCGCGCACGTCGCGCAGGATGGCGCGCGCCCGCTCCAGGATGCGCACGCCGGCAGGCGTGGGTTTGACGGTGCGGCCCGAGCGCGCAATCAATGCGCTGCCCACGTCGGCTTCCAGCGCGCGCAGCCGTTGCTGCACCGTCGCTGGCGTCAGCCCCTGGTGGCGGGCGGCCTGGGCAATGGAACCCAGTTCCACCACATGCACATACGTCTGCAAAAAGCGTGAATCCACAGCGGCCTGTCTATCTGGAAGATGGTTTTTCCGTATTCTAAAGATGCGTGAAGATAATTGTTGTTTTCTTTGAGCAGGGGAAGAATACGTCCAGGCGATCAGGCAGCGCGCGGCGCGCCGATCGGTCCAGCCGATTTCACTGTCATCAAGGAGCTTGCCCGTGCCCATCATTGAATCCATAGACGTATGCGCCGCGGCGGTGCCTCTGGATAAAGTCACCTCGTTCTCCAACCGCACCGTGTCCACCCGCCACTATGGCCTGGTCAAGGTGCGCTCTACCGATGGCGTCGAAGGCATCGGCTTTTGCTACGTTGGCAGTGCCGGCGGCGCCATTTTCGAGGCCGCCGTCCAGAGCCTGTTGGGACCCGTGCTGCTGGGCAAGGATTCGCATGCGGTCGAAGGCCTGTGGCAGGCGATGTATCAGGAAGCTCTGTTGCAGGGCCGGCAGGGCACGGTGATGCGCGCATTGAGCGCGCTGGACATCGCGTTGTGGGACCTGAATGCCAAGACCGCGGGCCTGCCGCTGCACAAATTCCTGGGCGCGATGGAATTGGAATCGGTGCCGGCGTATGCCAGCGGCGGTTATTACCTGGATGGCAAGACCCCGCAGCACCTGGGCGAGGAGATGGCCAGCTATGTGGCCAAGGGCTTTGGCGCCGTCAAGATGAAGACCGGCCGCCTCTCGCCCCGCGAGGAAGAAGCGCGCCTGAAGGCCGCGCGCGAAGCCGTGGGGCCGGATGTCGAGTTGATGATGGACTGCAATAACGCCTGGCAGGACGTGACGCAGGCCATGCAGTACATCCGCCGTTTCGAGCAATACGAACCGTACTTCATCGAGGAGCCGTTCGGCCCGGACGACATCGACAGCCATGCCAAGCTGGCGCGGCTGACGCATCTGCCGATCGCCACGGCCGAAATCGGCTACGGCCGCTGGTATCACAAGGAACTGCTGGACAAGGGTGCGGCCGGCATCCTGCAGACGGACGCGGCGGTCTGCGGCGGCATCACCGAATGGAAGCGCATCGCGGCCACGGCGGCCAGCTACGGCGTGGTGGTGTGCCCGCACTGGTTCCACGACGTGCATGCGCCGCTGGTCGCGGCCACGCCCAACGCGCGCTATGTCGAATTCTTCTGGGACGACCAGGTGCTGAACTTCCGCAAGCTGGTCGACCGCCAACTGACCCACAAGCAGGGCCGCGTGATCCTGCATCAGGAGCCGGGGCTGGGATTCGGCTTTGACGAGCGCATGGTCGAACGCTTCGGCAAGTGGACGCGCGTCGGCCGCTAGGCCTTTCGCGAGGCCCCGCGCAAAACGTCACATGCAGTGCGCATGCGGCAGCGGCGCCGGTTCACGCAGGTGTCGTTCCGAAGGTCCGCATCCAGGCCGCGCCAGATGGCCGGATGCCACGGAGGCAGGCAGTGTCCACATAACCAGTTGCCGGCCTTTGGACCGGCGCGCGAGGAGACAACAATGCAACGTAGGCAATTCATGACCGGCGCCGCGGCGCTGGGAGCGGCGCTGGTGCTGCCCGCGGTAGCGCGGGCGCAGGAGATGCCGTCCGGTCCGGTGAAGATCGTGGTCGGATTTCCCGCGGGCGGCGGCACGGATGTACTGGCCCGTCTGCTGGGACAGAAGCTGGGCGTGCTGTGGAACATGCCCGTCATCATCGAGAACCGCGCGGGCGCGGCCGGCATCATCGCGGCCGAACAGGTCGCGCGCCAGCCGGGCGATGGCAACACGCTTTTGATGGCGCACGTGAACAGCCACGGCATCGCGCCGGGCCTGCAGCCCAAGCTTGCGTATTCGGTGGACAAGGACTTCACGCCGATCGCTCTGGTCGGCAAGACGCCCACCATCCTGATCGGGGGCGCCGGGCAACCGGCCAAGACGCTGCCCGACCTCGTCACGCTGTGCCGCGCGCAGCCGGGCAAGATCGTGTTCGGCTCAGCAGGCAGCGGATCGGCCCAGCACCTGGCCCTGGAAATCTTCAAGGCACGCGCCGGCATTGACGTGCTGCACGTGCCCTACAAGGGATCGGCGCCGCTGATGAACGATCTGCTGGGCGGCCACGTGCAGTATTGCTTCGAAGGCATGACGACGGCCACGCCGCTGATCCAGTCCGGCAAGGTCATCGCGCTGGCGCAGACGCTGCAAAAGCGCTCCAAGAGCCAGCCCAATGTGCCGACGGTCGCGGAGCAGGGCTACCCGGGCTTCGAGGCCAGCATCTGGTTCGGCATGGTCGGGCCGGGCGGCATGCCAGCCGCCATGGTCCAGCGCATGAGCCGCGACATCGACCAGGTGCTGGCGATGCCCGACGTGCAGGAAAAGCTGGCGCAGGTGGGTGCGGAAGACGGCGGCGGGGGCGTGCAGCGCTTTGCCGACTTCATGAAGAGCGAGCAGCAGAAGTACGCGAAGACGATCCAGGACGCGAAGATTGTGGCTGAGGGATAAAGCCAGATACGGGCGGTGTCTGACACCCAGGGCGCACATCCGGCATATGAAGATGTCCTCACTCGGGTGTCAGACACCGCGATTCCGATACGGGCGGTGTCTGACACCCAGGGCGCACATCCGGCATATGAAGATGTTCTCACTCGGGTGTCAGACACCACGTAACTCAGATGGCTGCCGCCTCCGGATCCACCCAGCCCGCCGTCGCCGAGATCGAGCGGGCTTTTTCGCTGAGCAGGCGTGCGGTGGCCGATTCCAGGTCGTCATCCACGGCGCCCACCGGCCCCATCAGCGTGATGGCCGCCTTCATTTCGCCCAGCATGTCGAAGATGGGCGCCGACAGCGACGTGAAGTGCGGCAGCAGCGCGTGGCGGCAACGGCTGATGTGGTGCTTGCGGACCTCGTCGCGAATGGCCTGCACGTCCGCCATCGTGTAGGCATTGCCGGCGGTGCCGCCGTGGCTTTCCGGCACGGACGAGGCCATCTCCTGTTCCAGTAGCTCGCGGGTCAGCGCATCCGGCAGGTGCGCCAGGAAATTGCGGCCCAGGGCGGATGACAGCAGCGGCATCACCGTGCCGACGCGTAATTCCAGCAGGGGCCGGCTGCGGCTGCCCTCGACGCGGTACACGATCGTGGGCCCCTTGTTGCCCCACACCCCCAGGAACACGGTATGGCCGGTGGCCGCGGCCACCTCGGCCATGATCGGGCGCGCCGTGGTGAACACGTCGAACTGCTCCAGGGCGGCCAGCCCCAGCCGAAGCGCGTATGGACCGAGCCCATAGTGGCCGGTGTCGGCGTGCTGCTGCACCACGCCCACCTTCTGGAAGCTCACCAGGTAGTAGTGGACGTTGGGAACGGTCAACGCACAGGCGTCCGCGATTTCCTTGAGCGGCATCGGGCGGCCGGTCTTGCGGATGACGTCCAGGATCCGGAATCCCACCTCGATCGACTGGATGCCCCTGCGCGCCGTGGCAGGCGCCTGTTCCGAATTCTTCTCAGCCTTACCGGCGGGCCTTGCCATTGCTGCCTCCACTGTGTGCGTGGCGGCAGTGTAGCAGCGGCCTTTTTTGCCCCTTGGACCGCCGCGCCGGGTTTCCCCTAGCTTTTGCCAGCGACGCCTTAGCTTTGATAATAGTTAATGCATACAGCAGTATCAATCTAAAACATCAGGGGAAAGCAAGCATGGAAGCGAATGTCGCAATGCCCAGGATCGACGCCGGGCCGACGCTGAGCCGCAAGGAAGAACGCCAGGTCGTGGTGGCCTCCACACTGGGAACGTTGTTCGAGTGGTACGACTTTTTCATCTACGGGACGCTGGCCGTCTTCATGAGCCAGGTCCTGTTCCCGCAGGACAACCCGACTGTCGCGCTGCTGGCCGCCCTGGGCGCGCTGGCCGTGGGCTTCATCATCCGGCCGCTGGGCGCGGTGATGTTCGGCTACTTGGGCGACAAGCTGGGCCGCAAGTACACCTTCCTGATCACCGTCGTCATGATGGGCGGCGCGACTGTGCTGATCGGCTGCCTGCCCACCTACGAATCGGCGGGCCACCTGTCCTGGATCCTGCTGCTGACGCTGCGGGTCGTGCAGGGCCTGGCCGTGGGCGGGGAATACGGCGGCGCGGTGATCTACGTTGCGGAACACTGCGAGCCGCGGCGCCGGGGCCTCTTGACCGGCTGGATCCAGATCACCTCGTCGGCGGGGCTGATCCTGTCGCTGGTCGTGATCCTGTGCGTCCAGGCCTCGATGAGCGCCGAGGACTTCCGCCAGTGGGGATGGCGCCTGCCGTTCATCCTGTCGATCGTGATGCTGGCCATCTCGATCTACGTCCGCGCCAAGCTGCACGAATCGCCGGTCTTCACGCGCATGAAGCAGCAGAACCGCCTGTCCAAGAACCCGGTCAAGGAAACGTTCGGCCAATGGCCCAGCCTGCGGCTCGTGCTGCTGGCGCTGATCGGCGTCACGGCGGGGCAGGGCGCCACGTACTTCACCGGCCAGTTCTACGTCATGATCTTCCTGCAGCAGGCCGTGCAGCTTGATCAGACCACCGTCTACAGGCTGATCCTGATCGGCTTCATCATCGGCGCACCGACCTTCGTGCTGTTCGGCTGGCTGTCGGACAAGGTGGGCCGCAAGTGGATCATGATGGCGGGCCTGTTCATCGGCGCGGTGGGCTACCACGCCATGTTCGACGTCCTGCTCAATGCCGGCAATCCGGCGCTGGCGCAGGCGATGCAGACGACGCCCGTCCGCGTGCATGCCGACACCACCGGCGGCGCCTGCGATTTCGGGCTGCAGGCCGCCATGATCGGCAGCCACGCCGACCACAAGAAGGTATGCGTGCAGGCCAAGAAATTCCTGGTCGGCAAGGGCATCAACTTCGAATACGCCGCGCCGATTCCGGGACAGGAGATCGCGATGAGCGTGGGCGGCGCCACCGTCAACGGCTTTGACCGCTCGGCGTACGCCAAGGCGCTGACCGCGGCCGGCTATCCGGAAAAGGCCGATCCGGCGCGGATCGACCGCGCCACCATCATCCTGATCCTGGTGCTCATGACCGCCGTCGTTGCCATGGTCTATGGTCCGGTCGCGTCCTATCTGGTGGAATTGTTCCCCGCGCGCATCCGGTATACGGCGCTGTCCTTTCCGTATCACATCGGCGCCGGCATATTTGGCGGTATCGTGCCCTTTACCGCCACCTACCTGGCGCAGGCCAGCGGCAATATCTTCGGCGGCCTGATGTATCCGGTGACGGTGATGGTGATCGTGGGCGTGATCGGCAGCTTGCTGCTGCCCAACACGCGCGCCCAGGCCATCGACGAAGACCCGGTCCACTAACAACAACGCGACAAGGAAGCGAGCAGAGACATGTCCGTGCAAACCACCTTCAAGGCCGCCGTCATCCAGGCGGCGTCCATTCCCACCGACAGCGTGGCCTGCGCCCAGAAGGCGGCCGGGCTCATCCGGCAGGCAGCCGAGCAGGGCGCCCGCGTGCAGGTGTTTCCCGAGGCCTTCCTGGGCGGATATCCCAAGGGCAACTCCTTCGGCGCGCCCATCGGCATGCGCAAACCCGAGGGCCGCGACGCGTTCGCCCAATACCATCGGCAGGCCATCCGCCTGGACGGCGAAGAGGTCGCGCTGGTGGCGCAGGCCGCGGCCGATACCGACAGCTTCGTGGTCATGGGCTGCATCGAGGCCGACGGCGGCACGCTGTATTGCACCGTGCTGTACTTCAATGGCCAGGCCGGCCTGGCGGGCAAGCACCGCAAGCTGATGCCCACCGCGGGCGAGCGGCTGATCTGGGGCTTTGGCGACGGGTCCACCCTACCCGTCATCGACACGCCCTACGGCAAGATCGGCGCGGTGATCTGCTGGGAGAACTACATGCCCATGCTGCGCATGTACATGTATAGCCAGGGCGTGTCGCTGTACTGCGCACCCACCGCGGACGACCGCGACACCTGGGTGCCCAGCATGCGCCACATTGCGCTGGAAGGCCGCTGCTATGTGCTGACGGCGTGCCAGCACCTGCGCCGCAGCGCGTACCCCGAAGACTTCGAATGCGCCCTGGGCGATGCGCCGGACACGGTGCTGATGCGCGGCGGCAGCGCCATCATCGGCCCGCTCGGCGAGGTGCTGGCCGGCCCGGATTTCTCGGAAGAGACCATCCTGTACGCCGACATCGAGCCGAACCAGATCCTGCGCGGCAAATACGACTTCGACGTGTCCGGACACTACGCCCGCCCCGACGTCTTCCAGCTGCAGGTGGACACCCGCGAGAAGCGCGCGGTGTCGGCGACCGGCCCCGCCGCGCCGCAGGAGGCTTGATCGATGGAGTTCGATTTCAGCGCCTTGCCGGCGCAGACGGTCTACAACATCCTCACCTCGACCGTCACGCCGCGTCCGATCGCCTGGGTCACCACCGTGTCGGGCAAAGGCGTGGTCAACGCGGCGCCCTTCAGTTTCTTCAACGTGATGGGGCATCAGCCGCCGACGGTCGCGATCGGCCTGATGCGCCATCCCGATGGCGATTTCAAGGACACGGGCGCCAACATCATCGAGAACGGCGAGTTCGTGGTGAACCTGGTGCCGGAGTCGCTGGTCCGCGAAATGAACCAGACCTGCGCCGATTACCCGGCCGACGTGGACGAGATGGCCGCGGCCGGCCTGACGGCGCTCGCGTCCACGCATGTCCGGCCGCCCCGTATCCAGGGCAGCCCGGTGGCGCTGGAATGCGTCAGCCAGGCAACGGTCGTGACCGGCCCGCGCCAGATCGTCGTCATCGGCCGCGTCCTGGGCGCGCACGTCGAGGACGCCTATGTGCGCGACGCCGAGCGCGGCCACGTGGACACGCCGGCGCTCGGGCTGATTGCCCGCATGCATGGCGGCGGCTGGTACGCCCGCAGCACGGACACCTTCCAGCTTGCGCGGCCGACGACGCCGGATTGATCTGACCACGGCCTTCGGGCCGTTTTTTTTGCGCAAAAGTAATACATCCAGCCGGACGCCAACAGCACACCGAATCACAACACCACGCCAGCGCGCAGCGCATACCGCGACGACGCCCCTCTGCCCGAATGCCGATTGCCGCCGCCCGCGCGGCAGCAATTCGGCGGCCCCGCAGATCTCCTGCCCTGTCCACAGGTCTTGTAGCGCGCAAACCAAAGACCCTCTCAGCACGGCGTCGCGGTCACCGTGGGTGCGAGCGCCGTCGATGCGCCCGAGGGAATCTGAAGGGAGCCGAAGGCGGACGAAGATGACGAAGGGGGAGTCCGGAGCGAAGGCTCCGGACCGCAATCGTGGGCGATCGTGCCCACGGTGGCCGCGGCGGCGGGCGACCTACGAAGCCTGCGGCAAAACGCGTCTGGTCCCCACCCGTGCGTTGCGGCCGGAAAGCGGCTTTTTTACAACGCCGCCGGCGATTTGGCGCAATGCGTCGAGGTTGCGTCAATAACGCCTTCATTTCCCCCGATGGCCCCCAAATCCGGACTGCTAGCATCCGTTCGACCGTCGCGAGAACCCTCGACAACTCGACCTCTCCGCCGGCAATTCTCAGACACAACGGACACCATTATTGGGGGCGGATAACCAGGGGCTTGCGAGCATCTGGCCTGTTTTGGAGGCGGCGCAATTCCGCCGCCGAGGCATCCGCCCGAGCCCGCATTCACACTTGCCCTGGAAGCCGCCGGAGGCAGTATGAAAAACATGAAGCTTGGAACCCGCCTGGCGGGTGGTTTCGCCATCTTGCTGGCCATGATCATGGTCATGTGCGTCGTCGGGCTGGTCAGCCTGGCCAACATCAACGATTCGGTCGACACGCTGACGCAACGTTCACTGACCAAGGAGCGGCTGATCAACGACTGGGCGCGCAACATCCAGACCGGGGTCACCCGGACCACCGCGATCGCAAAGAGCGCCGACGCCAGCCTGGCGGGCTTCTTCACCGAGGAAGCGGCGGCCTCGACCCGCAACTCGTCGGCCTTGCAGCAGAAGATCGAGCCGCTGATCGAGACCGACGAGGAAAAGGCGCTGTGGCAGGGAATCGGCAAGGCGCGGGCGGACTACCTGCGCACCCGCGACGGCATCTTCAAGGCCAAGCAGGAAGGCAACGTCGAGGCCGCCAACAAGATCTTCACGCAGGAGTTCCTGCCCGCGACGCGTCAGTTCATCGACAACATCAATCGCCTGTCCGCGCTGCAACGCGCCGACATCGATGCGCGGGCCGCGGAGATCGAAGCGTCCTACGGCAACGCGAATCTGTGGATGATCGTGATCGGCTCCATCGCGGTGGTGTGCGGTCTGTTGATGTCCGTGCTGCTCACGCGCAGCATCACCCGTCCGCTGTCCGACGCCGTGCGCGTGGCGCGCACCGTCGCCGCCAACGACCTCACCAGCACGATCGTCGTGCGATCCCGTGACGAGATCGGCCAGTTGATGATGGCGCTGGAATCCATGAACGCCAACCTGGCCGCCACGGTCGCTCGCATCCGGACCGGTGTGGACAGCATCGCGTCCGCGTCCGGCGAAATCGCGGCAGGCAATACCGATCTGTCTTCCCGCACCGAGCAGCAGGCCGCTTCGCTGGAAGAAACGGCCGCGTCGATGGAACAGCTGTCCTCCACGGTCAAGCAGAACGCCGATAGCGCCAAGCAGGCCAACCAGCTTGCCGCGGCGGCGTCGGAAACTGCCTCGCGCGGCGGCGCCACCGTGTCCGAAGTGGTCAGCACCATGAGCGCGATCTCCGCCAGCTCGGTGAAGATCTCGGACATTGTGTCGGTGATCGACGGCATTGCATTCCAGACCAACATCCTGGCCTTGAACGCCGCCGTGGAGGCCGCGCGGGCTGGCGAGCAGGGCAAGGGCTTCGCGGTCGTGGCCGCCGAGGTGCGGACGCTGGCGCAGCGCAGCGCCCAGGCCGCCAAGGAGATCAAGGTGCTGATCGAAGACACCGTGCAGAAGATCGGCCAGGGCTCGGGCAGCGCCGAACGCGCCGGGGCGACCATGCAGGAGATCGTCAGTTCCGTGCAACGCGTGACCGACATCATGGGCGAAATCGCCGCAGCCTCGGCCGAACAGGCCGACGGCATCGAGCAGGTCAACCGCGCTGTGGCGCAGATGGACGAGGTGACCCAGCAGAACGCCGCGCTGGTCGAAGAGGCGGCCGCGGCGGCGGGATCGATGCAGGATCAGTCGGCGGATTTGACGCGGGCGGTGAGCGCGTTCAGGTTGCCGGGAGGCGCAGAGCGGGTGTTGGCGGTTGAGGCGGTATCGTCCGTCCACGCTGGCGAAACGCCGGCGCCTCGGCGGCTGGCTGCTTATTGATCAGCCCACACCGATAAGCCCACACCGATAATCCCGCACCAAAGACAGCACAAAGAAAAAAGCCCCTGATTTCTCAGGGGCTTCATTCTTTAATACTTGGCGGAGAGGGTGGGATTCGAACCCACGGTACGGGGATACCGTACGCCTGATTTCGAGTCAGGTACATTCGACCACTCTGCCACCTCTCCGTGGCTGGGTTCCGCAGCGGTGAAGTTTCGGTTTAACAAGACTTCACTAAAGATCCCTGGTCGGAAGGATCTTCGTTGTCGGAGCAGCGAAGCCCGCAATTCTACAGGATTTTTTTCTTTTGTGTAAAGGGGCGGATAAAAGGAAGGGTAAAAGGACCACAACGGGTTTCATCCGGCTTTCAGCCGGGGCAATCTTTGGCCAGAATTCTTCCCATTCCGCCCTCTGGCCATCCCATGGACCTCATCCTCATCCTGCTGCTCGCCGCGGTGCTGTGCGTGCCCGTCACACAAATGCTGGGTCTGGGCGCCATTCCCGGCTATCTGATCGCAGGCATCCTGGTCGGCCCATCGTGCTTCAAGCTGGTCACCAATGTGGACACGATGATTGGCGTCTCGCAGTGGGGCGTCGTGATGATGCTGTTCATCATCGGGCTGGAGCTGTCGCCCAAGCGCCTGTGGGCGATGCGCAACGAAGTCTTTGTCCTGGGTTCGCTGCAGATGCTGGTGTGCGGCCTGCTGCTGGGTGTGGTGTTCGGCGCGGCCCTGCGGCATCTGGCCGGCATGGAATGGCAGGCAGCTGTGCTTTGCGGCCTGTCGCTGGCGCTGTCGTCCACGGCGGTGGCGTTGCGCCTGCTCGACGAGCGCCAGTTGACCCGCACACCGTTGGGGCGCTCGGCGCTGGGGGTGCTGCTGTTTCAGGACATGGCCGCAATTCCGATGCTGGTGGCTGCCGGCCTCCTGGGTTCGGATGGCACGTCGGCCCCGTCCTTCAAGGAAGCCCTGGTCGCCGTGGCGGTGGTGGCGCTGGCCTACCGGCTGCGCCTTCTGGGGTGGGCGGCCAAGGCGGAATTGAACGAACTGTTTACCGCCGCCGCGCTGCTGATGGTGGTGGGCGCCGCCCAGTTATTCGACTATGCGGGCCTGTCGGCCGGCCTGGGCGGATTCCTGGTGGGCGTGCTGATGGCCGAATCGCGCTACCGGCACGAACTCGAAAAGGCGATCGACCCGTTCAAGGGATTGCTGCTGGGCCTGTTCTTCGTGGCCATCGGCATGTCCATCAACTTGAAGGTGGTGGCCCATCACTGGATGTTCATCTGCGCCGGCGTGCTGGCCCTGCTGGCGGTCAAGGCCGTCATCCTTTATGGCTTTGCCCGCTTTCTGGGGTTGCCCCGGTACCACCGCCTGCTGTTTGCGCTGGTGCTGGCCCAGGGCGGCGAGTTCAGCTTCGCCATCTTCAACGAGGCCTGGGACAACCATCTGGTCAACCTGGAGCAGCGCGACGTGTTGTCGGTGATCGTCGCCGTGTCGATGGGCGTGGTGCCGGTGCTGATCAAGGTGCTGGAGCGCGTGCCCGAAAAGTACGGCGGCATGGCCGGCCTGCCGGTGGCGGACGCCGCGCCGCCCGCCGACGCCGCGTCATCGTCCCCAGCGGACAAGCCGCCCGCCGCTTGACCCTGCGGCGGGTGAGGGCATGGCATGATGGGCGCCTTGCCGGGCAGCTACACTTGTAGCCCTGTTCGTTTGCCCCCTTTTCGTTTTCCTCACTTATGCGCCCGCTCACAGGAGAAAGCTCATGCTCAAAGGAAAAGTAGCGCTTGTCACCGGTTCCACCAGCGGTATCGGCCTGGGTATTGCCACGGCCTTCGCCCAGCAGGGTGCGGACATCGTGCTGAACGGTTTCGGCGACGCGGCCGACATTGAAAAGCTGCGTTCGGAACTGGCCAGCAAGCATGGCGTGAAGGTCATCTACGACGGCGCAGACCTGTCCAAGGGAGCGGCCGTGCGCGAGCTGGTCGAGAACACCGTTCGCCAGTTGGGCCGCATCGACATCCTGGTCAATAACGCCGGCATCCAGCACACGGCGCTGATCGAAGATTTCCCCGCCGAAAAGTGGGATGCCATCCTGGCGCTGAACCTGTCCGCCGTCTTCCACGGCACCGCCGCCGCCTTGCCGCACATGAAGAAGCAAGGCTCTGGCCGCATCATCAATATCGCGTCGGCGCACGGTCTGGTGGCCTCGGCCAGCAAGTCGGCCTATGTCGCGGCCAAGCACGGCGTGGTGGGATTCACCAAGGTCACGGCGCTGGAAACGGCCGGGCAGGGCATCACCGCCAACGCCATCTGCCCGGGCTGGGTGCGCACCCCGCTCGTCGAAAAGCAGATCACCGCGCTGGCCGAAAAGAATGGCGTGGACCAGGAAGCCGCTGCGCGCGAACTGCTCAGCGAAAAGCAGCCGTCCCTGCAATTCGTGACGCCGGAACAACTGGGCGGCACCGCCGTGTTCCTGGCCTCGGATGCCGCCGCGCAAATCACCGGCACGACCGTCTCCGTCGATGGCGGCTGGACGGCGCGCTAAATCAAGGAAATCCTGAATGCTGTTGTTGCTTTCCCCCGCCAAGAAGCTGGACTACGACTCGCCGCTGCACATCGAGACGCACACCCAGCCGATGTTCGTGGATCAGGCCGCGGGCCTGATCAAGGTTCTTAAGACCAAGACCGCCGAGGACATCTCGGCACTCATGAGCCTGAGCCCGGCCCTGTCCGAGCTGAACGTCCAGCGCTACGCGCACTGGAAGCGCAGCTTCACGCAGGCCAACTCGCGCCAGGCCGTGCTGGCCTTCAATGGCGACGTCTACGAAGGTCTGGACGCCGCCACCCTGTCGGCCAAGCAGCTCGACTGGGCTCAGGAGCACGTCGCCATCCTGAGCGGTCTGTACGGCGTGCTGCGCCCGCTCGACCTGATGCAGCCCTACCGGCTGGAAATGGGCACGCGGCTGGAGACCCCCAAGGGCAAGAACCTGTATGAATACTGGGGCAGCACCATCTCGGACTACCTGAACGAGCGCCAGGCCGGCCAGAAGTCGCCGGTCATCATCAACCTGGCCTCCGAGGAGTATTTCAAGTCGGTGGACCAGAAGGTGTTGAAGGCGCGGGTGGTGCAATGCGTGTTCCAGGACTGGAAGAACGGCGCCTGGAAGATCATCAGCTTCCACGCCAAACGCGCACGCGGGCTGATGGCGCGTTACGCCATCCAGCACAAGGTCGCCAAGCCGGAAGGGCTGCAGGGTTTTGATCTGGAAGGTTACGCGTACGACGCGTCGGCCTCGTCGGCGGACAAGCTGGTGTTTCGCCGCAAGCTGGATTGACGGAGTCGCCGGGCGGGGGATGGTGTCAGACACCCCGGAAGCGGTGCGGTCGCTTGAAGGCTGTCTCGTTGGGGTGTCAGACACCTGGTTGCTGGGGTGTCAGACACCTGGTCGGGACTTCGCCTTTTCACAAAAATGCCGGCCTGGCATCTGCGCCAGGCCGGCATTTTTTTCGCCCGCGGAACCGGCGAACGCCGGCTTACGAGGCCGCCGCCGCCACCGGCGGCGCATGCAGCGGGTCGGCCAGCGCCAGCAGTTCCTGGCGGATCATGTGAGTGGCCTTGAGCATCTGCTTCACGGGATAGACCAGCGCGGCCTGATCCCCGGCGGTGTCGAACTGCGTGGGCAGGTCCAGCGGCACGCGCGGGCTGTTTTCGTCCAGCAGGACGGTCATGCCGTCCAGGGCCTGCCTGATGGGCTCGGGCGTGGCGGGCAGCGCCGCCAGGATGGGAATCGCGGCGGTGATCTGCGAGGCCAGCACGTGGTTCTGGATTAGCAGGTTGTTCAGTTCCGGCACGTCCACCTGATGCGACTTGGGTTCGCTCATCATCCGGTAGAACGCCTCGGCGAAATTGCTGAAGGCGATGTGAACGTTCTTGCGCGCCAATCGCCAGGCCAGGTCGGCGTCGGTGACGGCCGGCGTCTCGGCGGCGGCTTCGCCCACCGGCGCGCCGTGCGCCTGCATGGCTTCGACGTAGCGCAGGCCGGCCAGCAGATACTCGCGGTTGGCGCGGGTCGCGGCCGAGGCCAGCGGCTTCAGGTAACGCGCCTCCCACCACGGCAGGATGTAGCTGCAGACCAGCGCGAGCGCGCAGCCCAGCAGTGTGTCGATGGCGCGTTCGCCGATCACCGACATGGACACGGTGCCTGGCGACACGAAGTGGAACACCAGCACCACGAACAAGGTGTTGAAGATCGCGCTGGCCATGTAATTCAGCTGCACCAGGCTGTTGCCCATGATGCACGCGCCCAGCAGCACGGCGAACAGGATGCTGGGCTCGTCGGTCACGTTAAAGAGCAGCAGCGCGGCGATGCAGCCGATCAGGGTGCCCATCAGGCGCCAGCCATTGCGCTGGCGCGTCAGCGCGAAGCCCGGCTTCATGATGATCACGATGGTCAGCATGATCCAGTAATTGTGCGCCGAGAACTCGGGCGACAGCCAGCGGCTGGCCAGCGTCATCGCGATGGCCGCGGCGGCCGTCACGCGCAGCGCGTAGCGGAAATGCGGAGAATCCAGTCGCAGGTTGCTCGTCAACAGGCCGAACCGGAATTCCTGGCGCGAAATGAACCGCGTCAGCGACTTGTTGATGCGCAGCACATCGGTCGGCTTGGCGTCGGGCGAGGCCGCGGTGTGGTCGGCCAGCCGGTCCACGATGCGCGCCGAATTGCGCAGGCGCCGCAGCACCTGGACGATGAGCGCCAGCATCTCCGGATCGCGCTCGCCCAACCCCTGCTGCTTCAACTGTTCGATCTCGTATTCGATGGCGCGCAGTTCGGCCTTGGCGCTGCTGCGGTACTGCACCTTGCGCCCGCGCGAGACGTCCAGCGCGATGCGGTTCAGCTCCAGCGACATCTTCACCAGCGCGTCGCGCATGAAGATCAGGCAGTCGTTGCCGGCCAGCGTGCGGCGCAGCGCGGCGTAGTCGGTATGCGTGGCGACCAGCGTGTCCAGCAGCTGCAGCATGTCCACGAACATGTTCCAGATCATCACGCGCTGGCGGTCGCCCAATCCCTTGCCGCGGGGCAGGGCGCGCAACACCATGTCGCGCGCGGACTGGTGCTTCTCGGTCATGACCGATTGGCGCTGGATCAGGTTGCGGTAGGCCTCGTCCAGATCGGACGTTTCGTCGTAGAAGTTGGCGCGCGCGGCCACGTAGTCGGCGGTGGCAAACAGCGCCACCGACATGGCCTGCTGCTCTTCGCGCAGCCAGAACAGGCGAGAAAACCCCAAACTGAACACCACATAGAACAGCGCGCCGCCCAGCGTGGCGGCGGCATGGGACAGGACTTCATGCGGCGCCAGCGGCGAATGCATGGTCAGCGTCATCAGCAAGAGGCCCGCAAAGCCAATCAGGCCGCCGCGCTTGCCGAACACGGTGAACATGGAATAGACGAAGCACTGCGCGATGACCACCAGCCAGATCAGCACCGGATGCGTGGACGCCAGCCCCGTGATGATGACGGTGATCGTGCCCAGCGCGGCGCCGCCCAGCATTTCGTTGGTGCGGTGCCGCTGCGGACCGCCCGGCTGGTCGATGATGGCCAGGCACTGGGCGCCGAAGGTCGCCACCAGGCCGGTCGTGTAATTGCCGAAGATGCCGCCCAGCACCAGTACGGGCAACAGCATGCCAACCCCCTGGCGCACCCCTCCGAAGAAGTAGTGGCTATAGAGAAAGCGGCGGATGCTGGCGATGCGTAAATCCATGGGCGGCGGCTCGGTTCTGGACGACGCAACAAGTATAGAGAGGCCATCGCGGGTTTTGGGGCCGGATAGTTACCGAACCCTCCTTGCAACGGTCGGCAAAAGCCGATTTGCCACCTTTGACGCAACGCGGTAAATTGCCACACTTGCTTCGGTCTGCCTATCCGAAACCGGAGCGTTGATGCGAACGGCCAGGGTCACATCCCAGCCGTCCTGCAGCAAGTCACACCTGCCGTTGGCCGCGCCACAAGCGTGTGTTGCCAAGGCTTCCATTTCGACCTCCAGCGTCCCCAAGGGGCGTTTGCACTGCGTTCTGTCGAGCGTGTGCCGGGTCGGCAAGGTGTCCGGGTGGCGTGGCTCCGTGAGCCGCTAAGCGCCGGATCATGTTGTCGTAACCGGTATGGGTTCAGTTGCCGCCGTATCCGGGCGCGCAGCAGTCAGGGTTGCAGGGCCGGTACTGAAAGGAACTACAACATGGAAATGAATGGCGCCGACATCGTCGTGCGCTGCCTGGCCGATGAAGGCGTGGAACACGTTTTCGGCTACCCTGGCGGCGCGGTGCTCTATATCTACGACGCAATCTTCAAGCAAGACAAATTCCAGCATATCCTGGTTCGTCACGAGCAAGCTGCCGTACACGCGGCCGATGCCTATTCGCGCTCGTCGCAAAAGGTCGGCGTCTGCATCGTGACCAGCGGTCCGGGCGTGACCAATGCCGTTACCGGCATTGCCACCGCCTACATGGACTCCATCCCGATGGTCATCATCAGCGGGCAGGTGCCCACTGCGGCCATTGGCGAAGACGCCTTCCAGGAATGCGACACCGTCGGCATCACGCGTCCCTGCGTCAAGCACAACTTCCTGGTGCGTGACGTCAAGGACCTGGCCGAAACCATGCGCCGCGCGTTCTACATTGCGCGCACGGGCCGTCCGGGCCCGGTGCTGGTGGATATCCCCAAGGACATCACCGTCGCGCAGTGCAAGTACGTGCCGCCTAAGGGCGAGATCTCGATGCGTTCCTACGCGCCCGTCAATAAGGGCCATCAGGGACAGATCAAGAAGGCCGTGCAGATGCTGCTGGCCGCCGAACGCCCCATGATTTACACGGGCGGCGGCGTCATCCTCTCGAACGCCGCGCCCGAGCTCAACAAGCTCGTGACGCAGCTGGGCGCGCCCTGCACCAGCACCCTCATGGGTCTGGGCGGCTTCCCGGCCAGCAGCGGCCAGTTCGTGGGCATGCCCGGCATGCACGGCACGTACGAGGCCAACATGGCCATGCAGCACTGCGACGTGCTGCTTGCCATCGGCGCCCGTTTCGATGACCGCGTGATCGGCAATCCCAAGCACTTCGCGCAGAACGCCCGCAAGATCATCCATATCGACATCGATCCCTCGTCGATCTCCAAGCGCGTGCGCGTGGATGTCCCGATCGTGGGCAACGTCAAGGACGTCCTGGCCGATCTCAGCGCGCAGTTCGAGATCGCCGCCGCCGAGCACAAGCCGGCCTCGCTCGCCAAGTGGTGGGACCAGGTCGAGACGTGGCGCGGCAAGGAATGCCTGAAGTTCGCCAACTCGACCGAAGTCATCAAGCCGCAGTACGTGGTGGAAAAGCTCTGGGAAGTGACGGGCGGCGACGCTTTCGTCACCTCGGACGTCGGCCAGCACCAGATGTGGGCCGCGCAGTACTACAAGTTCGACAAGCCGCGCCGCTGGATCAACTCCGGCGGCCTGGGCACCATGGGTGTGGGCCTGCCGTACGCCATGGGCGTGCAGATGGCCAATCCGGGCAAGGACGTTGCCGTCATCACCGGCGAAGCCTCGATCCAGATGAACATCCAGGAACTGTCGACCTGCCACCAGTACCGCCTGACGCCCAAGATCGTCTGCCTGAACAACCGTTTCCTGGGCATGGTGCGCCAGTGGCAGCAGATCGACTACGGCTCGCGCTATTCCGAGTCGTACATGGATTCGCTGCCCGATTTCGTCAAGGTTGCCGAGGCCTATGGCCACGTGGGCCTGCGCATCGAGCGCCCGGCCGACGTCGAACCGGCGCTGCGCGAGGCGTTCGGCAAGCACAAGGAGCGCCTGGTCTTCCTGGACTTCATCACCGACCGCACCGAAAACGTGTGGCCGATGGTCAAGGCCGGCCGTGGGCTGACCGAAATGCTGCTCGGCTCTGAAGACCTGTAAGGAGGCCCCGCAATGAAGCACGTGATTTCCGTCCTCCTCGAAAACGAACCCGGCGCGCTGTCGCGCGTGGTGGGCCTGTTTTCCGCGCGGGGCTACAACATCGAAACCCTGACCGTGGCGCCCACCGAGGATTCCACGCTGTCGCGCATGACCATCGTCACGACCGGTTCGGACGAGGTCATCGAACAGATCACCAAGCATTTGAACCGCCTGGTCGATGTCGTGAAGGTGGTGGACCTGACCGAAGGCGCCCACATCGAGCGCGAGCTGATGCTCGTGAAGGTGCGCGCCGTCGGCAAGGAACGCGAGGAAATGAAGCGCATGGCGGACATCTTCCGCGGCCGCATCATCGACGTCACCGACAAGTCCTACACCATCGAACTGACCGGGGTGCAGGAAAAAGTACAGGCCTTCCTCGAGGCCCTGGACCGCAGTGCCATCCTTGAAACCGTGCGCACCGGCGTGTCCGGCATCGGACGCGGTGAACGGATTTTGAAGATTTGACCGGCCTTCCAGGCCTGCCTCACCCTACATCTGAATCAAACGAATATCCAAATACTGGAATCTGGAGCACAACATGAAAGTTTTCTACGACAAAGACTGCGATCTGTCCCTCATCAAAGGCAAGACCGTCGCCATCATCGGTTACGGCTCGCAAGGCCACGCGCACGCGCTGAACCTGCATGAGTCGGGCGTGAAGGTCATCGTCGGCCTGCGCAAGGGCGGCGCCTCGTGGAACAAGGCCGCCAACGCCGGCCTGGAAGTCAAGGAAGTCGCCGACGCCGTCAAGTCGGCTGACATCGTCATGATGCTGCTGCCCGACGAGAACATCGCTTCGGTCTACAACAACGAAGTCCACGCCAACATCAAGGCGGGCGCCGCCCTGGCGTTTGCTCACGGTTTCAACGTGCACTACGGCCAGGTCGTGCCGCGCGAAGACATTGACGTCATCATGATCGCCCCGAAGGCCCCCGGCCACACGGTGCGCAACACGTACAAGCAAGGTGGCGGCGTGCCCCACCTGGTGGCCGTGTACCAGGACAAGTCGGGCGCCGCGCGTGACGTGGCCCTGTCGTACGCCAGCGCCAACGGCGGCGGCCGTGCCGGCATCATCGAAACCAACTTCCGCGAAGAAACCGAAACCGACCTGTTCGGCGAACAGGCCGTGCTGTGCGGCGGTACCGTCGAACTGATCAAGGCCGGTTTCGACACGCTGGTGGAAGCCGGCTACGCGCCCGAAATGGCCTACTTCGAGTGCCTGCACGAGCTCAAGCTGATCGTCGACCTGATCTACGAAGGCGGCATCGCCAACATGAACTACTCGATTTCGAACAACGCCGAATTCGGCGAATACGAAACGGGTCCGAAGATCGTCACGGACGAAACCCGCAAGGCCATGCGCCAGTGCCTGACGGACATCCAGACCGGCGAATACGCCAAGAAGTTCATCCTGGAAAACGCCGCCGGCGCCCCGACGCTGACCTCGCGCCGCCGCATCAATGCGGAATCGCAGATCGAGCAAGTGGGCGGCAAGCTGCGCGCCATGATGCCCTGGATCGCCGCCAACAAGCTGGTGGACAAGTCCAAGAACTGATCCCCGTGCAGGCGGGGCTTTCAGGCCCCGCCGGTCAGGATCGAAGCGGCATGCCTCGCAAGGGCATGCCGCTTTTTTTGGCCTTTTCCTGCTTATTTACGGCCCCTGGCGCCAATTGGGCCGGGCACGATCCTTGCTGTAGCCCGCAAGCAGGGCCAGATAGGTTAACCTTTCAAAGTTCGTCGTAAGTTATTGAGACCATGCCCAATTTTTCCATGCGCGATTCCGAGAACCGCCACCGGAGCATTTACCTGCTCCCCAACGCGTTCACCACCGCCGCTTTGTTTGCCGGGTTCTATGCCGTTGTGCAGGCCATGAACGACCGCTTCGAAGTCGCCGCCATCGCCATTTTTGTCGCCATGGTGCTGGACGGCATGGACGGCCGGGTGGCCCGCCTGACCAACACCCAGTCCGCATTCGGCGAGCAATACGATTCGCTGTCCGACATGACGTCCTTCGGCGTGGCGCCGGCGCTGGTCATGTACGAATGGATCCTGAACGACCTTGGCCGCTGGGGCTGGCTGGCGGCCTTCGTGTATGTGTCGGGGGCGGCGCTGCGGCTGGCGCGCTTCAACACCAACATCGCCGTGGTCGACAAACGCTACTTCCAAGGCCTGCCCAGCCCGGCCGCGGCCGCGCTGGTGGCCGGTTTCGTGTGGCTGGCCGTGGACAACAAGCTGCCCATCCATGACAGCCTGATGGCCTGGGTGGCGTTCACGCTGACCATGTACGCGGGCATCACCATGGTGTCGAACGCGCCGTTCTTCAGCGGCAAGAGCTTCGCCCTGGGCCGCAGCGTGCCGTTCTGGGGCATCCTGCTCGTCGTCGCGGTGTTCGTGTTCGTGTCCAGCGATCCTCCGGTGGTGCTGTTCGGGCTGTTCGTGCTGTACGGCCTGTCGGGCTGGGTCACGTGGGTCTGGCGCTGGAACAAGGTGCGCCGCCTGCAGCAGGAGCGCCGGGGCCATTCCACCTGAGGGCATTCAAAAAGAAACCCGCCGATTCAAAACCGGCGGGTTTTTTGCATTCTGGCGGGCCTTCAGGTCCGGGGCGCAGACAGCCCGGGCAGGCCATCTACCACCAGTTGAACCGGTCGTCGTCGTACATGGGGTCCGGCCCGGGATGAAAGTGCGTCACCTTGCTGCCGTCGCGGCTCATGTAGACATACATCAGCGAATTCCACACGCCGTTTTCCTTGTAGCGGTACGACCAGACGACTTCGCGCTTTTCGCCCAGCCCGGCCTGATCGATGCGCGCGGGCGGTCCGAATTCGCAGCGCACGCGATCCGGCCCCCAATCTCCCGTCTCCAGCACCTTGAAATGCGCGTCGGTCAGAAGCGGCATTACCCGGTCTATCCGTTCATCGGGACCGACGTTGGCGCCCCACGCATACTGGCCCATCGGCTGCTGCGTCCAGATCACGCGCCGGCCGCCGTTGGCCTGGGGACATTCGAAGTTGGGCGCGCCAAATTGCGCCTGGACTTGCGACAGCGGGGTGCCGGGCGGCACCTCGGTCATGTTGGCGCAGGCGGCCAGACCGGCCAGCGCGATCGATGCGGCGGCCAAGCGGACCATTCGGTATGGGCTGATCATGTCCTTCTCCTGTGGGGTGGGCGTTGCCGCCTCGACCGGCCATTGGCCGGGTCCAGTCTCCTTGCTGGGGTAATTCTAGCGAATCAGCTATAATCGCCGAGCTTTATCAAATGTATTGATTCTGCAAGATCCTTTGCGCCAGCCGCTGGTGGCTTGTCGCAGTACCCGCAAAGCGGCGTCACGCCTTATTTGCCGGTCCTGCCCGATCCCGCCAATGGCAGCAGTGAGAAAGCGAATTCAAGCCTGGCTCGCGCAAATTTTTTCCAAACCACGTCAGGGCGCCTCGGCCCTGTCGCATGTCCGAAGAGGTCATCAATGTCTGTAGCTGACATCAAGAAATCCGATATCGTTGCGCAATTCCAACGCGCTCAGGGCG
The DNA here is from genome assembly GCF_041879325.1 of Achromobacter sp. JD417. Classification (NCBI taxonomy): domain Bacteria; kingdom Pseudomonadati; phylum Pseudomonadota; class Betaproteobacteria; order Burkholderiales; family Alcaligenaceae; genus Achromobacter; species Achromobacter sp. JD417. The sequence goes on from NZ_CP087159.1 coordinate 1,226,316, forward strand.
ATACCGGCTCCCCCGAAGTTCAGGTGGCTCTGCTCACCGCCCGTATCAACGAGCTGACCGGTCACTTCAAAGAACACATGAAGGATCATCACTCGCGCCGCGGTCTGCTGCGTATGGTCAGCCGTCGCCGCAAGCTGCTCGACTATCTCAAGGGCCGCAATCCCGATTCGTACCGCGCACTGATCGAAAAACTCGGTCTGCGCAAGTGATCGACGGGGCTGGCTCCCCATGACGCAACCGTGGTCGGTGCGACGCATGTCGCAGCGGCCACGGTTTTTCATTTGTAAGGAATAATCGTCATGTTCAACAAAGTGACTAAATCGTTCCAGTACGGCCAGCATACGGTCGTCCTGGAAACTGGCGAGATCGCTCGCCAGGCCTCCGGCGCCGTTGTGGTGTCGATCGAGGACACCGTCGTCCTGGCCACCGTCGTGGCTGCCAAGAAGGCCAAGCCGGGTCAGACGTTCTTCCCGCTGACCGTCGACTACATCGAAAAGACCTACGCCGCCGGCCGTATCCCGGGCGGGTTCTTCAAGCGCGAAGGCAAGCCCTCCGAAAAGGAAACGCTGACGTCGCGCCTGATCGACCGTCCGCTGCGTCCGCTGTTCCCCGAAGACTTCTACAACGAAGTCCAGGTGGTTCTGCACACGCTATCGGTCAATCCTGAAATCGATCCCGACATCGCCGCCATGATCGGCGCCTCGGCCGCGCTGGCCATCTCGGGCATCCCGTTCAATGGCCCGATCGGCGCCGCGCGCGTGGGTTACATCGATGGTCAATACACCATCAACCCGACCGCATCGGAACTGAAGTCCTCCAAGCTGAACCTGGTTGTCGCCGGTACGGAAAACGCCGTGCTGATGGTCGAATCGGAAGCTGATCAGCTGTCCGAAGAAGTCATGTTGGGCGGCGTGGTCTATGGCCACCAGCAAATGCAGACCGTCATCAACGCCATTCACGACCTCGTGAAGGACGCCGGCAAGCCCGATTGGGATTGGCAAGCTCCCGCCAAGGACGAGGCCCTGATCGCCGCGGTCACCGCCGCCGCCCAGGAAGGCCTGAACGCCGCCTACCAGATCCGCGAAAAGCAGGCCCGCACGGCCAAGCTGCGTGAAGTGTCGGCCGAAGTGTCGGCCAAGCTGGCCGCCGCCGCCGCCGAAAAGGGCGAATCGGCTCCGGACGCCGTCACGGTCGACAACATCATGTTCTCGCTGGAATCGGCCATCGTCCGCGGCCAGATCCTGAACGGCGAACCGCGTATCGACGGCCGCGACACCCGCACCGTGCGTCCGATCAGCGTGCGTCTGGGCGTGCTGCCCCGCGCGCACGGCAGCGCGCTGTTCACCCGTGGCGAAACCCAGGCGCTGGTCGTGGCCACGCTGGGCACCAAGCAAGACGAACAGATCATCGACGCGCTCATGGGCGAGTACCGTGACCGCTTCATGATGCACTACAACATGCCTCCGTTCGCCACCGGCGAAACCGGCCGCATCGGTGTGCCCAAGCGCCGCGAAATCGGCCACGGCCGTCTGGCCAAGCGCTCGCTGGTGCCGCTGCTGCCGGCTCCGGAAGACTTCCAGTACACGATCCGCCTCGTGTCGGAAATCACCGAATCCAACGGCTCCTCGTCGATGGCTTCGGTCTGCGGCGGCTCGCTCGCCATGATGGACGCCGGCGTGCCCATCAAGGATCACGTGGCCGGCGTGGCCATGGGCCTGATCCTGGACGGCGGCAAGTTCGCCGTGCTGACGGACATCCTGGGCGACGAAGATCACCTGGGCGACATGGACTTCAAGGTTGCGGGCACCGAAAACGGCGTCACCGCACTGCAGATGGACATCAAGATCCAGGGCATCACCAAGGAAATCATGCAGGTTGCGCTGGACCAGGCCCGTGAAGGCCGTCTGCACATCCTCGGCAAGATGAAGGAAGCCCTGGACGGTTCGCGCGGCGAGCTGTCGGCTTTCGCGCCGCGCATGCTGACCATCAAGATCAACCCCGAGAAGATCCGCGACGTGATCGGCAAGGGCGGCGCCACCATCCGCGCGCTGACCGAAGAAACCGGCACGCAGATCGACATCTCCGACGACGGCACGATCGTGATCGCCAGCGTCGACGAAGCGCAGGCCAAGGAAGCCCAGCGCCGCATCGTCGAGCTGACCGCCGACGTCGAAGTGGGCCAGATCTACGAAGGCTCGGTCCTGCGTCTGCTGGACTTCGGCGCCATCGTGCAAGTGCTGCCGGGCCGCGACGGCCTGCTGCACATCTCGGAAATCGCCAACTACCGCATCGCGAACATCAACGATGTGCTGAAGGTCGGCCAGCAAGTCCGCGTCAAGGTCATCGAGGCCGACGACAAGGGCCGCCTGCGCCTGTCCATCAAGGCGATCGGCGGCATCGAGCAGCAGCAAGCCGCTGCCGCACCCGAAGCCGCTCCCCAATCGGAACCGCAAGCTGAATAAGCCTGCAGCCTCCTGATTGAAAGACGGCGCCGCAGGCGCCGTTTTTTTTTGCCTGCGCCGTGGCAGCCATGCGGGGCGGCCCGCGGCTCCCCAGTTCGCCCGCCTTCCTGTAAAGTCTTGCGCGAGAGACGCGCCGCCCCGATGCGGCGCGCTTCTCGCTTGATCTAAGGGGGCAGACGGATGAGCAAGGCATGACGGCGTGGCCGATAACCGCAGTCACCACGGCGCTGCTGGCTGCGCTGTTGACGGGCTGCATGACTCCCCCCGGGCCGGGTCAGCGCGGCCCCAAGGGCGAGGACATGACGGCGGACCAGTTCGCGCAGACGGACTTCAACCGCACCGTCACGCTGGAGGTGCGAGACAACCTGACCAGCTTGTACTCGCTGCTCGACAAGCTGTATCGTCGCAATCCCCGAGAGTGGCGCAAGACCGGCGTGCCGGACCTGGCCACGGCGGTCAACCGAGTCAAGCATTCCATCGAAGTGCGCGTGCCTCCTGGCGACCTGGCCGGCTTGCGCGACATCCAGATCCTGGCGGTTGCGCTGGATCCCAACTATCCGGGCGACCGGGTCGGCGCCTTCATCTACGGCCTGGCCGACACCATCATCGCCGCGCACAACGGCAAGACGCGCCTGTACGCCACCGACGCCCTGGATGGTCAGCGGGTCTACAATGCCGCTCGGAACGTCGAGGCCGCGGCCTGGCTGCTGGCCACGCGCCGCAACAACCAGGGCGAACTGCTGCTGCTAGCCAATGAGATTTCCCCGAACGCCACGAATCTCAGCTTCGAGCGCGAGTTCGGCGCCATCATTGGCCGGCTGGACCTGATCGCCAACCTGCTCGGCGAAAACTCCCGGCGCATCGGCATCAACTACGCCCAGGGCCTGTTGCTCTTCAACTTCCTGCCTGTGCGTTAACAGGATTTCCATCGTGATCGATATCGCATCCATCCAGTCCGCCCGCGAGAACCTGCGCGGGCAGGTGCTCAAGACCCCGTTCACCCTGTCCCGCACGCTGTCCGACATCTTCGGCGCCGAGATCTGGCTGAAGTTCGAGAACCTGCAGTTCACCGCGTCCTTCAAGGAGCGCGGCGCGCTGAACCGCATGCTCACGCTGTCGGACGCCGAGCGCGCCAAGGGCGTGATCGCAGTCTCGGCGGGCAATCACGCCCAGGGCGTGGCCTATCATGCGCAGCGCATGGGGGTGCCGGCGGTGATCGTGATGCCGCGGTTCACCCCGACGGTGAAGGTCGCCAATACGCGGCGCTTCGGCGCCGAAGTCGTCCTGGCGGGCGACACCTTCGATGACGCCAAGGCGCGCGGCTACGAACTGGCCCAGGAGCGCGGCCTCATCATGATCCACCCCTATGACGACGAAGCCGTCATGGCCGGGCAGGGCACCGTCGCGCTGGAAATGCTGGAAGACCAGCCCGAGCTCGATACCCTGGTCATCGCCATCGGCGGCGGCGGGCTGATTTCCGGGATTTCCACGGCCGCCAAGGCCGTGAACCCCGCCATCGAGATCGTGGGCGTGCAGACCGAGCGTTTTCCGGCCATGTACGCCGCCGTCCAGGGCGCCACCATGCCGCCGGGGCAGTACACCATTGCCGAGGGCATCGCCGTCAAATCGCCCGGCGATCTGACGCTGCCCGTCGTGCGCCGGCTGGTCGACCGGATCGAGCTGGTCAGCGAGGCGGACATCGAGCATGCCATCGTCGTGCTGCTGGAAATTGAAAAGACCGTCGTCGAAGGCGCCGGCGCCGCTGGCCTGGCCGCACTGCTGCGCGCGCAGGAAGAGGGCAGCGACCGCTACAAGGGCAAACGCATCGGGCTGGTGCTCACCGGCGGCAATATCGATCCGCTGATGCTGGGCGAGTTGATCGAGCGCGGCATGGTCCGCGCCGGACGCCTGGCGCGCATCCGCGTCGACCTGCGCGACCTGCCGGGCGCGCTGGCCCACGCCACCAAGCTCATTGCCGACGCGCAAGCCAACATCACGGAAGTGCATCACCAGCGCGCGTTCACGTCGCTGCCGGTGCGCAATGTCGAGGTGGATTTTGTCCTCCAGACGCGGGGCCCCGAGCATATCCAGGAAGTGATCGACGTCCTGAACGCGGCGGGATTCGCCGCCAGCAACCACGACCACTGATCCGCCGCGCGGCGTTACCGCGCTACCAAATCTTTCAAGTTGCTGTCAGGAAACTGTCGCTCCCGTCGAGCTTTTGGCGGGAGCGATTTTTTATGGCCGAAGCCCATGGCAGTGCGCTTCCGAAGGGTTGATCGGTTGCGATTCACGCACGACGGAATGCCCCGTTTGCGTGCAGACGCACCAAAAAAATGCATCGATATGTTTCATCGCAGAGGCGGTTGAGATTTTTAATGGAACTTTTTGGTGTCGGCCTAACTTCCCCGATATGCGGTCTTTTCAATCGATGTTCCACGATTGGCTGGCCATCACAAGCTGGCTGTTGACCGCCTTGTGTCCACTCCATGTTCGCGGGATATCCCCCGGAAATTCATGGTTGATACCCATAGGGAATGTGTCGTCGCACGATTTACCATCCCGCGTTCATGTCGTTGCCGCCCGTTGAAGCGGCTTCGTCGAAAGAGAAACGTTCGCATTTGAAGCTGTCTTTTGCTGGCTGCGACGAATTAGGGAGAAAGCAGATTGATAAGAAACAGACAGGATTTCTGGTCTGGCGTGATGTTTATCGTGGTGGGAGGAGGCTTCGCGTTGCAGGCGACCACGTATTCCATGGGAACCGCGGCGCGCATGGGCCCCGGCTACTTTCCGTTCTGGCTCGGCATCGTGCTGGCGCTGATGGGCGCGACGGTGCTGATGAGCGCCTTGTCCCCCCGGGCCGAGACCACGACGATCAGCCGCTATGACTTTCGCATCCTCTTTCTCGTCGTCGGGTCCGTGTTCCTGTACGGCTTTTCCCTGCGCTATCTCGGGCTGTACCTCTCGGTATTCCTGCTCGTCGTGATCAGCAGCATTGCCAGCCACGAATTCAACTGGAAGGTCGCCGTCGCCAACGGCCTGTTCCTCGTGGCGTTCTCCTACCTCGCGTTCATTCGCGGGCTGGGTCTCATCTTTCCGCTGTGGCCCAGCGTGCTGACGAACTAAGGGGCCGGACATGGAACTGCTTCAAAACCTGATGCTGGGCTTTTCGGTGGCATTCACCCCCGAAAACCTGACCTACGCATTCATCGGCTGCCTGCTGGGCACGCTGGTGGGGGTGCTGCCGGGACTCGGACCCGTGCCGACCATCGCCATGCTGCTGCCCATCACCTACGTGCTGCCGCCCACCGCGGGCCTCATCATGCTGGCCGGCATCTACTACGGCACGCAGTATGGCGGCTCGACCACGGCCATTCTGGTGAACTTGCCGGGCGAGACCTCGGCGGTGGTGACCGTGCTGGACGGGCACCAGATGGCCCGAAACGGGCGGGCTGGGGCCGCGCTGTCACTGGCAGCCATCGGCTCGTTCTTTGCGGGCAGCATCGCCACCGTGCTGATTGCGGCCTTTGCGCCGCCGCTGGCCGAAGTGGCCTTTGCGTTCGGGCCGGCCGAGTACTTCTCGCTGATGGCACTGGGCCTGATCGGCGCCGTGGTGCTGGCGTCGGGCTCGCTGCCCAAGGCCATCTGCATGATCCTGCTCGGGTTGCTGCTGGGCATGGTCGGCACCGACGTGAACTCGGGCGTTGCGCGCTACGACTTCAGCATTCCTGAACTGCAGGACGGCATCGACTTTGCCATCGTGGCCATGGGCGTGTTCGGCCTGTCGGAAATCATGAGCAACCTGGAACTGAAGGAAAACCGGGTCGAGATCACCGACAAGGTGGGTTCGCTGTATCCCAACCGCCAGGAATTCCGCGAGGCCGCGCCCGCCATCGTGCGCGGCACGGCGCTGGGCTCGGCCCTGGGCATCTTGCCGGGCGGCGGTTCGGTGCTGTCGGCGTTCGCGTCCTACACGCTGGAAAAGAAGCTCTCGAAGGAGCCGGAGCGCTTCGGCAAGGGCCACCCGGCTGGTCTAGCCGGTCCCGAATCGGCCAATAACGCCGGCGCGCAGACCTCGTTCATCCCGCTGCTGACCCTGGGCATCCCGGGCAACGCGGTGATGGCGCTGATGGTCGGTGCGATGACCATCCACAACATCCAGCCCGGTCCGCAGGTCATGTCCAGCCACCCCGAGCTGTTCTGGGGGCTGATCGCCTCGATGTGGATCGGCAACCTGATGCTCGTGGTGCTGAACCTGCCGCTGATCGGCATCTGGGTCAAGCTGCTGCGCGTGCCGTATCGCATGCTGTTCCCCGCGATCCTGGTCTTCTGCACGATCGGGGTGTATTCACTGAACTACAACGCCTTCGACATCTTCATGTTCGCCATCTTCGGCATCATCGGCTACGTGTGGAGCAAGCTGGGGTGTGAAGGCGCGCCGCTGCTGCTTGGCCTGGTGCTGGGGCCCATGATGGAAGAAAACTTCCGCCGGGCGCTGCTCCTGTCGCGTGGCGAGTTCTCCACCTTTGTCACGCGCCCGCTGTCGGCGACGCTGCTCGCGCTTGCCGCGATCCTGCTGGTGCTGGTGGCATTGCCCGCGCTGCGCAAGAAGCGCGAAGAAGCCTTCGTCGAGGTCGACTGACTTTTTTGGATCCGGTTGGCTCCGGGTCTGGTTCGGCGCAAGCCGGCCAGACCCTTTTTTTATTGCCGGGCCACCAGGTTCTTCAGGCCGTACAGGCGTTCCCGATGCAGGGTTGCCGTCAACGGCTCCGGGTCACGGCCCAGCGCGACATAGTCCGCCGGAATCTGCGCGATCGCATCCTGCATGTTTTCGGACCCCGCGTGCCACCACTGCACCAGCATCCGGTCCGGGTTGTAGACGTCCAGACCCTGCCGGCGCAGCTCGGAACGGTTGAAGTCCTTCAGATTCCACGTCAGCACCTGGACGGTCGGCGTCTGCGGCAGCCCGCAGCGCGCGCGCCGCGCCAGCCCGGCCGCGATCACATGGAAATCCTTGGGATCGCTATAGCGCAACGACGCCTCATAGACCTGCGTGTCCGATTCCAGGGCCGCCGGAAACCGCGCGTTCATGTCCGCCCAGAAATCGGCCATTACCTCGGGCGGAATATCCCAGATCCGGCAAGCGTTGCGGCGCCATTCCTCGCCTATGCGCTCGGTCCACACGGGCTGAAACACCCCGGCCTCGGCCAGCCGCAGCAATAGCCGGCGCAGGATGCCAGACATGAGGACGCAGGCGTCCAGGACGATGAACGGGGGAGAAGGAGGGGGCAGGCTCAAGATCGGTACGGCCGCGGGTCCGGAAAACGCGCACACGCTGCGCGCCGCGGACGCCCGGGCGGGCGGAAAAATGGAAGGCGAGGCAGAAGGATAGTGTTTTTTTGGACGCGCTGCCGGGCGGGGCAAGACGTGCGCGCTCAACCCAGCGGCGTGCCCGACAGCTGTTCCGCCGGAAACGGGACCAGCATTTCGCGGCTTCGCTCCGCTGTGGCGGTCAGCCAGTCGCCGTATGCGCCTTCAGGCAGGATCACCACCATGCGCTTTTCCGTGCCGGGCTGGTGGTAGCGGCTGAACAGGGGATCGAGGTCGGCGTTGATGGTCAGCATGGTGTAGGTCTCGTGCCATTGCCCCGCCGCGTCGCGATACCGGTCCCACAGTCCTGCGATGCCCATGGGCTTGCCGTCGGCGCGGGTGAAGCGGGTGGCCACGGCCTTGCCGGAGGTCCAGTCGGGTTCGAAGATCGCGTCGGCGGGAATGATGCAGCGTTGCGCGCGGCGCCAGGCGTTGCCGAAGGTGTAGGACGCGGCGGCCGTCTCGGCGCGGGCGTTGAAGGTCGACAGCTTGCTGGCGCGGTCCAGGCCGCCCGTGCGGGTCATGGCGCTGATCAAGCCCCAGCGGCCGGTGACCGCCTCGCGGTCCGGGACGGCATCGTCGCCCGCGTCATGTTCGGGCGGGCGGCGCACGAACAGCCCTTCGTAACGAGGCCACATGTCGTACTTGCCGATGGCGGCGGGTTTGCGGCGCACGCCGAACTTCTGCAGCAGCAGTTCGGCGTCTTTCAACGTCTGATAGTGCGAACACATGGACGGCTCCCCGGACTATCGGGCGGCGCGCTGGGAGCGCGTCTCGAAGTTTAAGCTTGCCGCGTCGATGCGCGGTTTGTCCAGTGCGGGGGTGATGCGAGGGGTGGTGCCCGAGACCGGAATCGAACCGGTACGGCCGCGAGGCCGAGGGATTTTCTTACCACTTCGGCTTTCGCCGCCAGCACAGGCTTGCTGTTCGTGGTCTGGAGCACGCCTTCACCATAGCCTTGCCGGCCTTAGGTGCCCGCCGTCTGCTCTCTACACCTTCCCCGGTTGGCCACCGGGGCTTGGCTCGGCATTAGCGCGGACGGGGTCCAGGGCCTTCACCGAGTTTGACGGGCTACACCTTTGGAGTTTCCTCCAAAGGGCTCAAATTTGTTCAAGTCCCTTGTGTCTACCAATTTCACCACTCGGGCGATGCGCGGTCCGCGTGGGGCCGGCAGCGGGCGAGACTATACCATCTAGACCGCATGGCCGCGCGCGCGGCGGCGATTTGTTGCCGCGGCCGCGCGCGGGTAAACCCCGATCCCTGCGGGCCCGGACTCCGGACGACACTTTGCGCCATGAAACCCAGCCCGCCCGCCCCGCCGTCCCGCGACATCGATCCCGTTTCCCTGCGCCTGTTCCTGGCCGCCTTGGAAGAGGGCAGCCTGGCGCGCGCCGCCGCCCGTGAAAACATCGTGCCGTCCGCAGTCAGCAAGCGCATGTCGGAAATGGAGGACGCGTTTGGCGTGCCGCTGCTCGAGCGCGGCGTGAAGGGCGTGCAGCCGACGCCGGCGGGCGATGCGCTGGCCGCGCACGTGCGCCGCGTGCTGGAAGACATGGACCGCATGCACCGCGACATGGCGGGATTCGCGACCGGGGTGCGCGGGCATATCCGGCTGGCGGTGAGTTTCGCTGCCCTGTCGGGTGACCTGCCGGCGCAGATCCAGTCTTTTCGCCGCGCGAACCCGCAGATCGACATCTCGTTGGAAGAGGACACCACGCAGACCGCCTTTCGTGCCGTGCTGGAAGGGCAGGCGGACGTGGCGGCGGGATCGGACTTCGGCCACGACGGTCTTCAGGTATTTCCCTTTGGCCATTGCGAACTGGCGGCGGTGGTGCCCGGCCGGCACCTGCTGGCCGACCGCGAGACGCTGGGGTACGCGCAATTGCTGCCGTTCGAATTGATCGAGCTGAACCGGGACAACGGCATCAGCAGCGTGTTCGACCAGGCCGCGCGCGACGCGGGCGTGTCGCGCCGCATCAGCGCGCGGGTCAGTTCGCACGAGACCATCTGCCTGCTGGTGGCGCGCGGCATGGGCGTGGCCGTGGTGCCCCATTACCTGAAGGCGCGGCTGGCGCACCTGGACATCCGATTCATTCCGCTGGAGGGACCCTGGTCCAGCACGCCGCTGTGCGTCGCGGTGCGGGATCCGGACGCCTTGTCGCCGGCCGCCCGTGCGCTGCTGGCGCATCTGGGCGTGCTGGGCAGCTGACGGGCGTCTCAGGGGTAACCCGGACGTTCCCAAACGAGAATGCCCCCGTGCTGAAAGACCGCTACCCGCCCTGGCCGCCCGCCCGCGATCATGCAGGCAGGCGGGCGGCGGCGGGCGCGTTTCCCTGACCGCCGCCGCGCTTCCATCGAACAGGCTGGCAAGAGGAACCCGAGATGACAGCAGCACCGGCTTCACCCTTCATGGACAGCACCGAACTGCCCCTGCGCGGCATCAAGGTCCTGGAACTGTCCCACATGATCATGGGGCCGGCCGCCGGCCTGTCGCTGGCGGACCTGGGCGCCGACGTCATCAAGGTGGAACCCATCGATGGCGACCGCACGCGCCGCCTGAAGGGATCCGGCAGCGGCTACTTTCCTGTCTTCAACCGCAACAAGCAGAGCCTGGCGATCGACTTGAAGTCGCCGGAGGGGCAGGAGGTCGTGCGCAAGCTGGCGCTTCAGACCGACATGATCGTGGAGAACTTCCGTGACGGCAGCCTGGCGCAGTACGGCCTGGATTATGAATCGCTGTCGGCCGAGAACCCAGGGCTCATCTATGTGTCGCTCAAGGGCTTTCTGTCCGGTCCCTACAAGCACCGCACGGCGCTGGACGAGGTGGTGCAGATGATGGGCGGGCTGGCCTACATCAACGGCGGCGCGGACACGCCGCAACGGGTGGCGGCGTCTGTCAACGACATCCTGGGCGGCACGTTCGGGGTGGTGGGCGCACTGGCCGCGCTGCACGACCGCCACGCGACGGGCCGCGGACGCCATGTGCGGTCCGGGCTCTTTGAAAACAATCTTCTTCTCGTTGCGCAGTTCATCGCGCAGTTCCAGCTGACGGGCACGGCGCCCAAACCCATGGGGGCGGAGCGCAAGCCGCCATGGGGTGTGTACGACGTCTTCGAGACCGCGGACGGCCGGGTGTTCGTCGCGGTGGTGGGCGATGCGCAATGGCGCAACTTCGCGCAGAAATTCCTGCCGCCCGAATGGGCCGCGGACCCGCGCCTGGCCACCGCCGTCGATCGCGAAGCCGCGCGGTCGTGGCTGGTGCCTGGCGTGGGCGAGATCCTGAAGACGTGGAAGACCGACGAGCTGTGCGCCGCGCTGGAAGAGGCCAACCTGTCGTATGGCCCGATCCGCCAGCCGCACGATCTGCTCGACGATGCGCACTTGAACGCTGGCGGCGCGCTCTTGAAAACGCGGCTGCCGGACGGCGGCGAAATCTCGGCTGCCGCGCTGCCCATCGAGTTCGACGGCCGCAAGGCGGGCAAGCGGTTCGATCCGCCCACGCAGGGCGCGCAGACCCGCACCATCCTGCAGGGCCTGGGATTGGATGCCGCGCGCATCGACGCGTTGCGCGCTTCGGGAGTGATTGCATGAACGACGGGCAGTAGCGCCCGATCCCTGTCGAGGCGGCGCCAGACCGCCAAGACATCCATCAAAGAGGAGACAACCATGATCCGCAAACTCGTTGCGCTGGCTGCATTGGCCGTGGCATGTGCTGCAAACGCGCAGGACTATCCCAGCAAGCCCATCCGCATCATCATCCCGTCCACGCCAGGCGGCGGCACCGACTACATCGGCCGCCTGATGAGCACCAAGCTGCACGAGCTGAACGGCTGGGCGGTGGTGCCCGAGAACAAGCCTGGCGCAGGCACGGCGCTGGGCCTTGCGGAGGCCGCGCGGTCGCCCGCGCAGGGCTATGACCTGGTGATCGGCCAGTCCGACAACGTCACGCTGATTCCGCTGCTGATGAAAGTGGCCTACGACCCCGTCAAGGACCTGACGCCCGTGGCGCTGGTGGCCACCACGCCGATGGTGCTGCTGGTGGCCGAGGGATCGCCCTACAAGACGCTGCCCGAGGTGATCGAGGCGGCCAGGAAGGAACCGAACAAGATCTCATACGGAACGTCGGGCACGGGCGGCGGCGTGCACATCGCCATGGAGATGCTGCAGCACGCAGCCGGCTTCAAGATGCAGCACGTTCCCTACAAAGGGTCCGCCCCGGCGTTGGCCGACCTGATGGGTGGCCATTTGCAGTTCGCGGGTTCGTCGATTTCCTCGGCGGCCACGCTGATCAAGTCCGGCAAGGTGCGCGCGCTGGCGGTGACTTCACCCAAGCGCAATCCCGCCTTGCCCGACGTGCCGACCGTGGCCGAGCTGGGATACAAGGACTTCAGCGTGGTGACCTACTACGGCGTGCTTGCCCCAGCCAAGACGCCGGACGCCATCGTGGCGCGCTTGAACACCGACTTCAACAAGCTGCTTGCCCGGCAGGACGTGAAGGACGCGCTGGCGGCACAGGGACTGGAAACCGATCCGGTGTCCAGCGCGCAGTTTGCGGCGCTGATCCAGTCGGACATCGGCAAGGCGCGGCAAACCATCAAGAGCGCCGGCATCGTCATTCAGCAATAGGATCACGGGAACGCATATGAACCAGGAAGTCAGGCTTTGCGAGGTCGGGCCGCGCGACGGGTTGCAGATGGCCAATGGCATGATGGCGGGCGCCGACAAGCTGCGCTGGATCGGGCAACTGGCCGACGCCGGCCTGCGAGAGATCGAGGTGGGCAGCTTCGTGTCGCCGCGCCTCGTGCCGCAGATGGCGGACACCGGCGACATCCTGCCCGAGGTCCTGAAGATCGACGGACTGACGGTGTGCGCGCTGGCCTGCAACCTGAAGGGCGCGATCGCGGCATATGAGGCGGGCGCGCATGTGATGGCGTTTCCGGTGTCGGTCAGCGACACGCATAGCCGCGCCAACGTCGGCAAGGGCACCGATGCGCAGGTCGACATGCTGGCCGCCATCGTCGACTGGATCCGCGCGCAGGCGCGGCCCATGCGCATCGACGCGGCCGTTGCCACGGCGTTCGGTTGTTCGATCGAAGGAGAGGTGCCGGTGCGGCGCGTGGCCGACGTCGCGCAAGCGGTGGCGCGCGCCGGCGCCGACGAAATCGCCCTGGCCGATACCGTGGGCTATGCCCACCCGGGACGGGTGCGCGAGGCGGTGCGGGCCACGCAGGACGCGGTGGGGGCGCGGCTGACCAAGCTGCATCTGCACGACACGATGGGGTTGGGCCTGGCCAACGCGCTGGCGGGGTTGGACGAGGGCATCCGCGCCTTCGATTCCTGCCTGGGCGGGCTGGGCGGATGCCCGTTCGCGCCGGGGGCTTCGGGCAACATCGTCACGGAAGATCTGGTGTTCATGCTGGAAAGCATGGGCTTTCGGACCGGTGTCGACCTGTCCCGCCTGCTGGCGGCGCGCCCGCTCCTGGCCGATTCACTGCCGCAGGAAAGACTGCGCAGCGGCGTGGCCGCCGCCGGCATTCCCAAGACCTACGCGGCCGCGTAGCTCAGCGATACACCAGCACCGGAAGCGTGCTGTGCGCCAGCACCTTCTGGGTCTGGCTGCCCAGCAGCAGGGCAGCCATGCCGCCGCGGCCATGCGAGGACATGGCGATCAGGTCGCAATTGCGCGTCATGGCCACGTCCACGATCACCTGGTACGGCGACTCGCTTTCGCGCATTTCCGTGACGCAGGCCACCCCCGCGGTGCTGGCCTTGCCGGCGGCTTCGGACAAATAGGAACTAGCCAGTTCGCGCGCCTGGTTCTCGTAGACGCCGCGCATGCCTTCGAACTGCACGGTTTCCATGGAAGGCATCTCGAAAGGGCTGTACACGGTCAGGACCGTGACGCTGGCGCCCAACTCGCGGGCAAGCGCAAGCGCTTGCTCCAGGCCGGAATTGGCCAGGCTGGATCCGTCGATGGGGATGAGTATGTGCTTGTACATGGCAACCTCCAGGGGGAATCTCCCGTCCATGGTACGCCCGAAGGGGACGGTTGCCGTTGATTCTGGCGGAAGCGGTGAGATTCGAACTCACGAACGGTTGCCCGTTGCCGGTTTTCAAGACCGGTGCAATCGACCACTCTGCCACGCTTCCCGGGGGGCTTGCCTGGGTGGTCACCCAGGTGTCGCGGCCGCCAGGCAAACATTCTGCCCGATCGAAGCCACGATATGCCGCAAAGGGCGCAATAATAATCCATTTGCTGCAAAGGAGGCACGCGATGCACGCTGTTGAAATCACCCGCCCCGGCGGCCCCGAGGTTCTCGTCCCCGTGGAACGCCCCACGCCCGAGGCCGGCGCCGGCGAAGTTCTGATCAAAGTGACCGCTGCGGGCATCAACCGCCCCGACGTGTTCCAGCGCAAGGGCAACTATGCCCCGCCGCGTGGCGCGTCCGATCTGCCTGGCCTGGAAGTGGCCGGCGAGATCGTCGGCGGCGACGTGGCTGGCAGCGGTTTTGCCGTGGGCGACAAGGTCTGCGCCCTGGTGGCCGGCGGTGGCTATGCCGAATACTGTGTTGCGCCCGTGGCGCAGTGCCTGCCGATTCCCAAGGGCTTGTCCGACATCGAGGCCGCGGGCCTGCCCGAGACGTATTTCACGGTGTGGAGCAACGTGTTCGATCGCGGCCGCCTGTCCGAGGGCGAGGCGCTGCTGGTTCACGGTGGCGCCAGCGGCATCGGCACCACGGCCATCCAGCTGGCGCGTGCGATGGGGCATAAGGTGTACGCGACCGTCGGCAGCGATGATCGCGCACGCGCCGTCGAGGCGTTGGGCGCCGACAAGGGCATCAACTACAAGACGCAGGATTTCGTGAAGGAAGTGCTGGACGCCACCGGCGGACGCGGCGTGGACGTGATCCTGGACATGGTGGCAGGCGACTACATCGCCCGCGACATGCAGTGCCTGGCCGATGACGGCCGCATCGTCATCATTGCGCAGCTGGGAGGCTCGCACGCCAATGTGGATACCGCCCAGGTCATGCGCCGCCGCCTGACCATCACCGGCTCGACCTTGCGTCCCCGTCCGGTGGCTTTCAAGGGCGCCATCGCGCGTGCCCTGCGCGAGCACGCCTGGCCGTTGCTGGAAAAAGGGGCCATCAAGCCCATCGTCCATGCCACCTTCCCGCTGGCCGAAGCCTCCAAGGCGCACGCCATGATGGAAGGCGGGGAAAACATCGGCAAAATCATCCTGACCATGTAAGAAACGCGCGGCGTTCGGCGTATCGCCGCGCAACAGGATACAATCTCGGGTTTCGCCTGGAATTTTTTCCAGGCAGGCCCGTGGGCGGTTGCTGCACAAAGCCCCTGTAACAGGTCCTCCCACCTCAGACCCAATCGTCAGACAAACTCGCCATGACTTCAGTCGAAAATCGCGCCCGCCTCGTGCTGGGCAACTGGAAGATGCACGGCAATCTCGCCGAGAACGCCGCGTTGCTGACCGAGCTTCGTGCCGCGGATGCGGCGGGCCACTGCGAAATCGGCATCTGCGTTCCGTTTCCCTACCTGGCGCAGGCCGCGTCGGCCCTGACCGGCAGCAGCGTGTCCTGGGGCGCGCAAGACGTCAGCGCGCACGACAAGGGGGCGTACACGGGTGAAGTCTCCGGTTCGATGCTGAAGGAATTCGGCTGCCGCTGGGCGCTGGTCGGCCATTCTGAGCGCCGCGTCCTGCACGGCGAAACCGACGAGATTGTGGCCGCCAAGGCGCAGGCCGCGCTGGCCGCCGGCCTGACGCCCGTGGTCTGCGTGGGCGAATCCCTGGCTGACCGCGAAGCCGGCAACACGCTGGCCGTGATCGAACGTCAACTCAAGCCCGTGCTGGCGCTGGGCGCCGACGCCGTCTCGCGCATGGTTCTCGCTTACGAACCCGTCTGGGCCATCGGCACCGGCCGCACGGCCTCGCCGGAGCAGGCCCAGGAAGTCCATGGCGCCATCCGCGCCGCCCTGCGCGCGCTCGGCGCTGCGCAGGTTCAGGTGTTGTACGGCGGCAGCGTCAAGGCCGCCAACGCCTCCAGTTTGTTCGCCATGACTGATATCGACGGAGCCCTGGTCGGCGGCGCGTCGCTCGTGGCCGAAGAGTTTTTGCGAATTGCCGCCATCTAAGTTTCCGTTCCGGAGTCTGTAATGCCCCTGATGCTCAAAATTCTGCTGGCCGTCCAAGTGATCTCGGCGCTGGCTATCATTGTCCTGGTCCTGCTTCAGCAGGGCAAAGGCGCCGACATGGGCTCCGCTTTCGGTAGCGGCTCGTCGGGCAGCCTGTTCGGCGCCACTGGCGCGGCGAACTTCCTGTCGCGCGCCACCAAGTGGTCCGCGGTCGTGTTCTTTGCCTCCACCGCTGGCCTGGCTTACTTCAGCCACAAGGGCACCAGCGGTCCCGCCGTGGATTCCGGCGTGATGCAAAGCTTCCCGGCCGACCGTTCGGTTCCGCAGGCCCCGGGCTCCTCGGTGCCCGCCACGCCGGGCGCATCGTCCGTGCCGGGCGCGTCGTCGGTGCCTGCCACCCCGGCTCCCGCCACGCCCGACGCCTCCGTGCCCGCGGCCCCGGCCACGCCGGCTGCGCCTGCCGCTGAAAAGCCGGCGCAAGCGCCCGCCGCTCCGGCAAAGTAAGGGACTGCAGCAGAAAGGCCGGCGCAAGCCGGCTTTTTTTATGCTTGCGATATTGAAGCGATCCGCGTGGGGAAACCATGGAAAAGCGATTGATGCCGTCGATGATGGCGCTCCAGTGTTTCGAGGCGGTGGCGCGGCACATGAGCGTCACGCGTGCCGCCGAAGAGCTGCACATGACGCAAAGCGCGATCAGCAAACAGATTGCGCAGCTTGAGGCGTTGCTGCGCAATCCGCTGTTCCTGCGCGTGCGCCGCCGGCTGCAACTGACGCCGGCCGGCGCGCTGTACCAATCCGAGGTCAGGACGATCCTGAACCAGGTGGACATGTCCTCGCGGTACATCCTGACCTATGGGAGCGAAACGCAGGTGCTGACGATCGGCACCCAGCCCACCTTCGGCTCGCGCTGGCTTATCCCGCGGCTGCAGCGTTTCATGGCCGCGCATCCGGATATCCAGGTCAAGGTGCGCAGCGAAACCCGCCCGTTCGACCTGATGCAGGCCAAGATCGACATCTCGTTCTTCTTTGGCCACGGCACGTTGCCCGGCGCGCAGTGCCTGGAGCTCTTCGAGGCCGACGTCGTGCCGGTGTGCGCGCCCGGGTTCCTGCGCGGCGGCCGGATCGCCAGCCTGGACGACCTGAGCCAACAGACGTTGATCCAGTGCGCGTCGCGTCCCGAAGCGTGGCACGACTATTTCTCGCATCAGCAGTATCAATCGGACAGCAGCTATCACGGTCCGCGGTTCGACACCTTCTACATGTGCGTGAGGGCGGCCGAGGGCGGCTGCGGCATCGCGCTCACGCCGCGTCTGCTGGCCGAGGAAGAGCTGCAAGCCGGCAAGCTGGTCATCCCATGGGGCTACGTGCAGCCCAGTGACGGCGCGTACTTTGTGGCGTATTCCGAACACTCCGCCGAGGTGCCCAAGATCAAGCAGTTCGTCGCGTGGGTGCGCGACGAGGCGCGCCAGCAGGAGGCGCGGGGCGGCACGCGCGGGCAGTCCATGAAAAAACGGACTGATTAAGCCGATTTTTTTCATTTGATCGAGCCCCGGCGGGCGTGATCTCATGCGGGCCATCCTTGTTTACCGATGTGCCGAGCCCGCCATGAGTCAGAATTTCGTCAATCCCGATCAGATCCGCGCCTGGTTTTCGCGCGCCATGTCCGACATGTACAAGCAGGAAGTCCCGCTGTACGACACCCTGCTGGACCTTGTGGCGCAGGTCAATGCGCGGACGATGTCCGAGCAGCCGGAACTGGCCGCGCAACTGGCGCGCACCGGCGAGATCGAACGCCTGGACATCGAACGCCACGGCGCGATCCGCGTCGGTACGCCCGAGGAACTGGCGAACATGCGCCGCGTGTTTGCCGTGATGGGCATGCAGCCGGTCGGCTACTACGATCTGTCGCCTGCGGGCGTGCCCGTGCATTCGACGGCCTTTCGCGCCACGCACGAGGCGGCGCTGCAGGCCAGCCCGTTCCGCGTTTTCACGTCGCTGCTGCGCCTGGAACTGATCGATGACGTGGCGCTGCGCGAGAAGGCCGCCCGCATCCTGGCGGCGCGCCAGATCTTCACGGACCGCGCGCTGGCGCTGACTGCCCGCTTCGAGGCGGAAGGCGGCCTCACCGAGGCCGACGCGCGCGAGTTTGTGGCCGAGGCGCTGCATACCTTCCGCTGGCACAGCGAGTCTACCGTCAGCCTGGACGACTACCGCGAGCTGCACGGCCAGCATCGCCTGATCGCCGACGTGGTGGCGTTCAAGGGGCCGCACATCAACCACCTGACGCCGCGCACGCTGGACATCGACGAAGCGCAGGCCGAGATGCCGCGGCGCGGCGTGTCGGCCAAGGCCGTCATCGAAGGCCCGCCGCCGCGCAAGTGCCCGATCCTGCTGCGTCAGACCAGCTTCAAGGCGCTGGAAGAGCCCGTGCGTTTTGCGGGCGCCGACGGCACCAGTGCGGTGGGCAGCCACACGGCCCGCTTTGGCGAGATCGAGCAGCGTGGCGTGGCGCTGACCCGCAAGGGCCGTGCGCTGTACGACCAGCTGCTGGATCTGGCCCGCAGCCGCATCAGCGGCGCGCCCAACGAAGGCAACGCGGCGGCGTACATGCAGAACCTGCAGGATTGCTTTGCGGCATTTCCCGACAACTACGCGGCGTTGCATGACCAGGGGCTGGCGTACTTCCGCTACTTCCTGACGGGCAAGACTGGCACGCCGGAGACGTCTGAACTGTCTGCTTTGATCGACGCGGGGTTCATCCAATACGAACCGCTGGTGTACGAAGACTTCCTGCCGGTCAGCGCGGCCGGCATCTTCCAGTCGAACCTGGGCGACAAGGCGCAGGCCGAGTACGCGCAGAATGCCAGCCAGACGGCATTTGAAGCCGCGCTGGGCGCCCGCGTGCTGGATGAGCTGGCGCTATACGACGACACGCAGGCGCGCTCGCTCGAGGCCTGCCTGCAGGCGCTCGCCGCGCCCGTGGACGCATGAGCCGGCTGGATCGCTGCCTGTCGGTGGGTGACTTCGAACGCGAGGCGCGGCGCATCATGCCGCGCTGCGTCGAAGGCTACATCTGCGGCGGCACGGAAGACGGCGCGTCGCTGGCCGAGAGCGTGCGCGCCCCGCGCGACATCGGCTTTCGGCCGCGCGGGCTGCGCGTGGTGGACCAGCGCAGCAGCCAGGTCAGCCTGTTCGGCCAGGACTACGCCATGCCGGTGGGTTTCGCGCCGACCGGCTTCTCGGCCATCGTCATGCACGAATGCGATCTGGCGCTGGCGCGCGTGGCCCAGGAGACGCGTATTCCGTTCATCATCAGCGGCGCCTCCAGCGTGCCGCTCGAACGCCTGCAGGAGGCGACCGGCAACCGCTGCTGGTACCAGGCCTATCTGCCGGGCAACATCGATCGCATCGGCAAGCTGCTGGCGCGGCTGCGCGCGGCCAGCATTCCCGTGCTGGTGGTGACCATCGACACCTGCGTGGGCGCTAACCGCGAGAACCTGCAACGGCTGGCCTTCACCGTCCCGTTCAAGATGAGCGGCCGCGTCGTGCTGGACGGCATGCTGCATCCGCGCTGGACGCTGAACGTCTTCATGCGCACGCTGCTGGGCAGCGGGGTGCCCCGGTTTTCGAACCTGTACGAAGAGATCGGCCCGCCCATCACGCAGGACCCGCCCAACGGCTTCCGCGGCGAGCGCGACAAGCTGTCGTGGGAACACATCCGCTGGATCCGCGAGAACTGGCCGGGCAAGCTGGTGCTCAAGGGCGTCATGCACCCCGACGATGCGCGGATGGCGCATGCGGCGGGCGCGGACGGCGTGATCGTGTCGAACCACGGCGGCCGACAGCTCGACGGCTGCATTTCGCCGCTGCAGGCATTGCACGATGTCGTGGCCGCGGTGCCCGAAGGCTATCCCGTGATGGTCGACGGGGGCTTCCGGCGCGGCGCCGACGTGCTCAAGGCCGTGGCCCTGGGCGCGAGAATGGTGTTCACCGGCCGCCCGCAGCTCTTTGGCGCGGCGGTGGCGGGCGCCGCCGGCATCCGCAAGGTCGCGCGGATCTTTCACAGCGAGATCTCGACGAACATGGCGCTGCTGGGCTGCGCCACGCTTGCCGACGTCACCCCGGACCTGATCGCGCCGGTGCAACCTGCCGGACCCTGGCGTTCCCGGCCGGCCGACTGATTCCCACCGGGCCGCCGGGCCCGGACAACAACAAGAAATGGCGCGGCGTACCGTCGCGCCCCACCGCTTTCAACAGGAGGAAACATGAAAAAAATCTATTCCAAGCTGGCTGGCGTTGCCGCGGCGCTCGCGTGTGTCGTGGGCGGCCCCGCCCAGGCCCAGGCAAACGGCTATCCCACCAAGCCCGTGCGGCTGGTCGTGGGCTACGCGCCGGGAGGCACGACCGACATCAGCGCCCGCATGATCGCGGACGTGCTGGGCAAGGAATTCGGCCAGACCTTCGTGGTCGAGAACAAGCCGGGCGCCAACAGCAACATCGGCGCCGAGACCGTCGCCCGCGCGCAGCCGGACGGCTACACGTTCTTCGTGGGGTCTATCTCCACGGCGATCAACCAGTCGCTGTATTCCAAGATGTCCTATGACGCGCTCAAGGACCTGGACGCGGTCGCGCTGCTGAACGTGGTGCCCAACATCCTCGCGGTCAACGCGAACGTGCCGGTCAAGACCGTGCAGGAATACATCGAGTACGCCAAGAAGAATCCCGGCAAGCTGACCTGCGCCTCGCCCGGCAACGGTTCGTCCGCCCACCTGGGCTGCGAGCTCTTCAAGATGAAGACCGGCATCGACATCCTGCACGTTCCGTACCGCGGCAGCGGTCCGGCCGTGGCCGACCTGCTGGGCGGCCAGGTGGACTCCATCTTCGACAACCTGCCGCCGCTCCTGCCACACGTGCGCGCCGGCAAACTGACGGGCCTGGCCGTCACCACCGGCAGCCGCGTGCCGTTCGCGCCCGAGATCCCGACCATCGCCGAATCCGGCGTGCCGGGCTTTGACGTGGCGGCCTGGTTTGGCCTGTTCGCGCCCGCCGGCACGCCGCCGGAGATCGTGCAGAAGGTCAATGCCGCCATCAACAAGGCCCTGACCTCCGATTCGGCGCTGGCCGCCAGCTACCAGACCAACGGCTTTTTGCTTCCCCCGCCGCCCAACACCCCGCAGGCGTTCAAGGCGTTCATGGAAAGCGAAACCCGCAAGTGGGGCGACGTGGTCAAGGCGACGAATCTGCAGATCAACTGATCGGCGGGGCAGGGCGCGAGGGCAGCGATGACCATCGCGTCAGCCGCTTCACGGATAAAGCGGGGCGGCTTTCCCGCTTTCAAAATTACGTGATAGAATGCTCGACTTTCCAGCAAGGTTCGCCTTGTTGGAGTGGTCAAGCCGACGTGGTGAAATTGGTAGACACGCTATCTTGAGGGGGTAGTGGCGAAAGCTGTGCGAGTTCGAGTCTCGCCGTCGGCACCAAGAAATTCCTCGCAATGAACCCGCATCTCTCTTTGAGGATGCGGGTTTTTTGTTGTTCATACGGCGTCAGGCTCGGCGCCGGACTCGTCACCCCATCGGCCGGCTCCGCCTGGCCCGGTTGCATCCCCGGCGTCGCCCTCGCCGACCACCCCGGCGACATCCCCCTCGATCCGCTATCCGCCTGCTCGTCCTGACGGCGCGAGCCCCTTGTGACTCCCCGTCCGTTTCCCGATCTCCTCCGAAAACCGCTCACGCCCTGGGCCTGCGCGCTGAAGACCCCGCCAATGTGTCACAATTTGGATACAAATAACGCTTGAAATGTGGTCAAAAATAACCGTGTGTTACCATCGCACCCGATCTATGTAACCAAGTATTTGAATTAACTACAAGGAGAGCAGGATGCGCCGCATGGGGTGGGTGGGAAAGGGGGTGCTGGTTGCGGCTGTTGCCGTGCTGTCAGGTTGCGCGGGAACGCGGACCGTAAGCGAGAAAGACGCTTCCATCCATCTCGCCGCGTCGGATTACCAGGCTTATGCCGCGCGCTACCTGGACGCGAAGGGCCAACCGACGTATGACCCGGCCAGCCTGCTGGACGCGCTGGAAGCGGGCAAGGCGTTCAACGACGCCGGCATGTGGGCGCTGAGCCGCGACGCCTTCAACGCCGCAGCCACCCAGTTGAACTGGAAGGAAGACACGGTCGAAACGCCGGCCGAAGTCGCCAACCTGATCGGCACGACCCTGACCAGCAGCGCGTTCGGCGCCTATCAGGGCAAGATTTACCAGGGCTCGCTCGTCGACTACTACCAGGCCATCAACCATCTGATGCTGGGCGACGAGAGCAATGCCCGGGTGGACTTCAACCGCTTGCAGGTCCGGCAGGGCAACGCGCAGACCCAGCTCAAGGCCTATTCCGATACCGTCAACGCGTCGGTAAAGACTGGTCTGGCCGACGAGAAGAGCGAGGGCGCCAAGAAAAGCCTGGCCGAGGTGGGCCCGAAGATCGCCGACGGCGTGAAAGATCTGCCTAGTGGATTGAAATCGTCGAAGATCCGCCTGTCGGCCGGCGACGCCATGAGCGCCGTCTTCCGTGCGACGTCCTCGTCCACGTCCGACAAACGCTCGAACGTGTCCCGGGACATGTTGAAAAGCGCTAACGCCGCCAGCGCCACGCGCGGCGGCAATGCGGTCCTTGCCTACCTGAGCCGGGAGCTGCAGCAGGGCAAAGGCGTGTTGAAGAACAAGGTCATCGTGCTGTACGAAGACGGCGTCGGACCCGGGTTCAAGGAGTTTCGCATTGACCTGCCCCTGTTCATCGTCAGCGACAAGGTCACCTATAGCGGCATCGCGCTGCCCCAGTTTGTGCGCGGACAGGCCGCCTACGGCAGCCTGAAGGTGGGTTCGGGCAAGACGCAGCAGGAAACCGCCGTCCTGACCGACCTGAACGAAGTGGCCGGGCTGGAGTTCGATGCCGGCTACAAGGGCGTGGTGGCCAAAGCCGTGGTTTCCACGGTCTTGAAGACCACCGCCCAGGCCGCTGTGAACAACCAGATCGACAAGCAGAAGGCGGATCCGCTGGTGGCGGGGCTGCTGAAGCTGGGAACCGGCGCCGTGCAGTACGCCTTGACCAAGGCGGACGTTCGCGCCTGGGCCAATCTGCCCGACACGCTGCAAATGGTGGTGGTCGACCGCCCGAAAGACGGTCTGCTGACGCTGGCCGCCGCCCAGGGCGAATCCCTTGCACAGATCCCGCTGCAGGAAGATGTCAATACGCTGGTGCTGGTGAAAGCGTCCGGCACGGCCGGCAAGCCGGCTGTGTACGTGCAGCCGCTGCCGGCCCAGGCGCCGGTCACCCAAGCTGCCGCGCCGGTCAAAGTTGCCGGTGGTCTCTGACATGCGGCCGCTTGTTCAAGGATTGGCCATCGTCCTGCTGGCGGGGATTGCTGGCGGGGTGCAGGGGGAAACACGCGTGCCGCTCGCGGCGCCCCGGGTCATCACCTGCGACATGACACTGGCCCCCGAAACGGCCCTTCAGGTCGTGGATGAGGCCAGCCCGCAAGGGGCAGCGGTGGAGGGCGCGGCGTTGATCGACCTGCGCAACGGCATGAAGGCGGTGCAGTTCTCTGTCCGCAACGCGCGCGACCCCCAGCCCTTCGGCGTGATTCTGCGCGTCCGATACGCGGTCCAGTGGTTTGACGATTGCGGGCGCCGCGTCGTCAACGGCGCCCAGGTCGTCGATGGCCTGGCGTTGGACCCCCGGCGTCAGGAAATCATCCAGTCCACGGCCATGGATCCCCTGGCCACGCGCGCCATCGTGCGCATATACGTTGAAAACTGAGCATCAAACATCCATGAAAAAAGCATCTCTCATCGCCCTCCTGGCGCTGTCGCTGGCGGGCTGCCAGAACATGGCAGTGGTTTCCAGCAACCCGAATGGCGATCTCAGCCGCACCGGCCAGCCGGGCATGGTGTCCTTCGGTCTGCAGAACACGGATTTTGAGTACGCGTCGAAGAAGGCCGTGCAGGAGTTCCTGGAATCTCCCTATGCCAAGAAGCCGGGCGGCGGCCGGTGGGTCGTGCAGATGGGCGAAGTGGTCAACGACACGACGTTCCGCATCGACACCGCCAGCATGACCTCGCGCATGAAGATCGCGCTGACGAAGACTGGCCAATTCATCTTTACCGGCGCGACGGGCGCCGAACGCACGGACTTCGTGAAGGACTCGCGTCAACTCAGCAAGTCCAAGATGTTCAACCAGAAGACGGTCGCCCGTAATGGCACCGTGGTCGCGTCCGATCTGGAAATGGGAGGCGCGATCCGTCAGCGCACGGTTGTCGACGGCGCGCAGAAGCAGCAGCAGCTGGAGTACGAATTTGATTTCCGCGTGGTTGAGCGTGATACCGGCCTGGAAATTTTCCAATCCCTGATCCCCATCGAGAAGCTGGGGCCCAATCAGAATTTCGCTTGGTAAGAGGCCGCGTCATGTCCAAATTCACCCCGATCGTCCTGGCGTTGTCCCTGCTTGCCGCAGCCGGCACGCCGATGCAAACCGCGCTGGCGCAAACCCCGGCACAACCCGCAGCACAGCCCGCAGCACAACCCGCAGCGGGCGCGCACGCCGTGACCCCCATTCCCGGCCAGGCGCCGGAGGCGCTGCTTGACAAGGCCACGGGCGCCAATGCCATGGGCGATGAGCCCGTCCAGAGCTATGAAGACTGGGTGGCCGAGTTCGAAGAGCAGTTCGGCCAGGCGATGGGCAAGGCCCAGGATGGGCGAGTCTTCTACGCCGGCTTTGCGCCGCTGTCGGTCGACAGCGCTGCCAATCCGCATTACGGCACGCAGTTGGCCCTGGCCTACGAGCGCGCCGTGTTCGACATGCAGGCCGATTACATCCTGTCGACCTATGGCCGCCTGACCACCCAGACGATCCTGACGCGTTTTGAGGACCAGTCCAGCAACAAGGACGTCTTCGATCCGGTGGAGCTTGAAGCCGCGCTGAAAGCCGGTGGCGGACGCTTGGAAGCCTTGATCGACAAGGCGCTGACGCTGCTCGACAAGAAACTCGATAACGCATTGGTCGAGGAAGGCGTCCCGGCGGAGGACGTCAAGAAGATGACCGTGGAGCAAAAGAAGACGCTGTTCAAGGACAACCTGAGCAAGAGCGTGACCAAGTCGGCCTACCAGAACATGCAAGGCCTGGTGCCGGTGCAGACGCGCATCTTCTCGCAGACGGCAAATGGCAAGAAGGCCATGCTGGTGGCCGTGATTGCGGTGCAGTCCGAAAAGACCCGGCAATTTGCGCAGGACATCGCGCGCAAGCGGCCGACGCTGGTCAAGGGCGACCCCAAGGTGCTCAAGGATCTGCTGCCCGCCAATGAAAAGGGCTATCTGAACGAGGTCGGCCTGCGATTCACTTACGACGAGGCCGGTCGTCCGATGCTGCTTTCCTATGGCCGCGCATCGGTGCCGATGGACCCGAGCTGGAGCGCGTCGCGCGCGATTCGCGCCAAGCAGACGGCCCAGGGTATCGCGCAGGCGATGGCCGAGGCGAACATCGTTGCTTTCATGAACAACAACATCCGGATCTCCGAGAGCACGGAGATGGGCGACGTCAACGAGGATCTGGCCCGCCAGGTTACCGAGATCGAGAACGGCAAGGTTGGCCAGAGCCAGCAGATCAAGGAACAGATCGCCGAAACGATCCAGAAGCGGTCGCGCACCGGCACGGCCTCGGCAAGCGGCGAGTTGCGCGGCACGAGCATCGTCAAGCGCTGGTCCACGCAGGACGCCAACGGCGTCGAACACGTGGGAACCGTGGTGGGTTGGACGTACGGGCAATTGGAGAACGCCAACGCCATCGACGCGCAGATGCGCGGGCGCGGCAACGGCGCGCAGCCGAACGGCGCGTCAGCCACGGCGACCGATCAGAACCGCTCGTCGAAGTCCATCAACAGCAAGCATGACTTTTAACGGCGGTTGACCGCCCCTACAGGATCACTGCATGAAAGCCGTTCTTTCGACCCTGCTGGTTTCGTTGGCAATTTGTCTTGGCCTGATGCCGAGCGCCCAGGCGCAAGTCACGGAGGCTACCGTGACGGCCGATGGCCAGGGCATGAGCCGCGAAGAAGCCATTCAGGCCGCGCTGGTCAGCGCGGCCGGGCAGGCGTTTGGCGTGCGCTTGTCGGCGCAGTTCGTGACGCAGAACGTGTCTGTCGATGCGTCCGTGGACAATCAGGATCATTCCACGGTCGTCAGCGCCATGAACAAGAACATTCGCCAGACGCTCAATACGCCGCAGAATGCGCCGATACTCGGTTACGACGTCAACAACGTGGCTGAGTTTCCGGGCCGCGGCTGGGAAGCCACCGTCACGCTGCGCTACGCCAAGTACGAACGCCTGGGCGCGGATAGCAACCGCCGCAGCGTGGTCGTAGTCAGCAACAGCAGGCAGTTCCGTCCTCAGTTGATCCAGACCGTCGGCGAATCGCTGGTGGGCACGCGGCGCTTCGATGTGCTGAATCGGGAAAACGACAGGCTCTTCCAGGATGAGAAGGAGTTCATCCTGGGCGACGCGGCGGCCAATCCCGAGGTCGCCCGCCTGTCGCAGGCCAGTGGCGCCGATTATCTGGTGGTGGCCCAGTTGCAGAGTCTTGGCGTCAGCAACAACCAGCGCGAAACCATTGCCATGACAGGCGAAGTCCTGGTCAACAGCAGCGCCAGCGGCACGCTGCAATTGCAAGTGATCGAGTTCTCTTCCCGCAAGATCAAATGGTCGGGGTCGCAGAAGTTCGGCGGCAACTATGCGGGCGCCACCAGTGTCGGCGCCGATACCCTGAACAAGCTGATCGGCGGCGCCGCCGACAAGCTGGTTGCCCGCATGGTGGATGCGATCTATCCGATGCAGGTCATCAAGGTGATGGGCGATACGGCCATCATCAATCGCGGAGAAGGCGGCATCGCGGCGGGCGACACCTACGCGGTCTTCCTGGTGGGAGAAGAACTGCGCGATCCGCAGAGCGGCGAATCCCTGGGTGCGATGGAATCCGAAGTAGGGCTGGGGCGCGTCACGGAGGTCAAGCCCAAGTTCTCTTTCCTGAAGATGGCATCGGGCACCCTGAGCGAAGGCGGCAGTTACATCGTGCGCAAGACCGACAAGAAGGTCCAGGCGCCGGCGGCCGCCCGGCCCGCCCCGAAGCGCGCATCGGCCGCTGCCGAGAAGTCCCAGGCTCCGGATCGCGCTAACGTGTTCCTCAATAATTGAGGCGTATCGGCCAGCCAATCCGGAAAATGTTTCCGGATTGGCCTGGAAAACAGATTTCCATGTTGGGAAACAATCGGCCGCCGCCCGGGATCGTCTAGGAAACCGGGCCCGTTCCGGCGAAATCCGCGGGTCGGCCGTGCCAAACGCGCGCTTGTGCGCGGGCAGATGCCCGCATACCATATGGCCACCACGCGCCTGCGCCATCCTGCATCCGTTCGTTTGGATAGAACGGTTCGCCGCGCTACCCCGCAAGTTTTCAACGACACAGTGCAGCAGTCGTCTCCAGAGATTGCCATGCTAAATGCGTCCGTCCGGCGCGATATTGCCGAACTGACCCCGCTGCCGAATGATCTGAGCGTCCTGCCCCGGATGACGTTTCATGCCGCGTGGGCGGCCAGTCCCTTCGACGTCCTGGACTTGAGGCCGCTCTCGATCGCGGCGGCGGGCAGCGAACGGGACGTGTATCTGCACCCGGCCGACAGCTCGCTGCTCATCAAGATCATCAATGGCGCGCGCCGCAGCCAGCCGGACCGCAAGCGGGCCTGGTACAAGCGCTTTCAGCGGGATGACGCGCACCGGGTGTTCATCATGGAGACCGTCGAGTACATCGCCACGTCCGCGCGGCAAGGGGCGCATGTGGGCAATGTGCTCATGGCGCGCATCTTTGGCCTGATGTTGACCTCGAAGGGTTTGGGGCTGGTGGTCGAGCGCATCGTCGACGCTCACGGGAATCTGGCGCCCACGCTGAAAGAGGTGGTGGCGCGGCACGGGTTTTCCCCAGAACTGCGGCATCGCGTGCATGACTTCATCATGGCGCTGATCGATGCGCACGTCATCTTCAACGACGTCAGCGCCAGCAATATCGTCGTGGGCTTCAATGCCGAAGGGCGGGAAGGCCTTTATCTGGTGGACGGCTACGGCTCCAAGCAGCTGATTCCCGTGTATTCGTGGAGCAAGGCGCTCAATGGCCGGCGCATCCTGCGACGCTACGACACGATGACGAAAAAGCTGCTGGCCGCGAGCGCACGGCGCCTTTAGGCGTTTAGGCGCTTAAGCGCTTAGGCGCTCAGCCCTTCAGTCTGTCCGGCACGTCGTCCATGTCGCTGCACACCGCCAGCACCTCGGCCGGCTTTCTGCTCAGCGACAGATACACATGCCCGATGCTGCTGTCGAAGTACGCCGATTCCAGGCGGTTCAGCACGACGCTGTCGCCATTTTCAAACTGGATGCGCACCTTGCCCGACAGGACCACGACGAATTCCTGCCCGGGATGGCGGATGTAGTCCTCAAATTCCACCACCTTGCGGGAGTCGATCATGGCGACCATCGGCAGCATCTTCTTGCCCGGGTATTCGCCCATCAGCAGGCGGTAGTGATAGTTCTCGGTGATGTAGTCGCGGGCGTCGCTGAGCCGGTTCTTGACGAAGGTGGGGGCAACCGCGGCCTGCGCGGCGTCGCGCAGCATGAACATGCGGGTCATGTCGATGTCGAGCGCGCGGGCCAGGGCGGCGAATTTCTCGTAGCTGAGGGCGATCTGGCCGAGTTCGGCCTTCGATAGGGTCGATACCGCGATGCCGCTGGCCTTGGACAGCGCCTGCAAGGTCATTTTCCTGGCCTTGCGCTCGGCGCGCAGGCGGGCGCCCATTTCTTCCTTGCCCACGATCTCGGGCGGGGATGTGTTGCCGGTTGGGGCCATGTAGCGGTCTGGCTGATAGGGTTGAAGGCAGGGGCAGGGCCCGCAAGCCCCGCCGCGTGTAGCCGGATTGTAAGGGGTGGGCCGGATCAGGCGGGCGGTTGGGCGCCGGTGCGTTCGACGATCATCCGGTAATGCTCGGGCCGGCGGTGGGCGGCGAAATTGAAGATGTTGGCGCGGTAGTGATCCGACACCGACAGGTCGCAGACGAAATTGATGACCTCGTCGTCCTCGGAAAAGCTGCGCACCATGATTTCGCCGGTGGGCGCGACGATGCAGGATCCGCCGATCATCGGGTTGCCTTCCTCGACGCCGGCCTTGGCCGCCGCCGCCACCCAGCAGGCGTTCTGGTAGGCGCCGGCCTGCAGCGACAGCAGGTGATGGTGCATGCGCAGGTGGATCGGCTCGTTCCATTGCACGTAGCCCGACGGCGTGTTGTAGCCGGCCATGACGACCTCCACGCCCTGCAGGCCCATGACGCGAAAGGTCTCGGGCCAGCGGCGGTCATTGCAGATGCACATGCCGATGGCGGCGTCCGGGGTCTGCCACACGGGAAATCCCAGGTCGCCGACGGCGAAGTACTTTTTTTCCAGGTGCTGCAAGGGCGCGCCGTCGACAGTCTGCGCGTCGCCGGGGATGTGGATCTTGCGGTACTTGCCCACGATCTGCCCGTCGCGGCCTACCAGGATGCTGGTGTTGTACTGCGCGCCGTCCGCGAGCTCGGCGTAACCCAGGTAAAAACCGATGCCCTTGTCGCGCGCCGCGTCGAACAGGGGGCGGGTCAGCGGGCCCGGCATCTCGGTCTCGAAAAATTCCTGCACTTCGCGGGGATCGTCCAGGGACCAGCGCGGAAAGAACGTGGTCAGGGCCAGTTCCGGAAACGTCACCCAGGCGGCGCCGCGGCTGTGGGCGTCTTCCAGCAGGTCGATCAGACGGCGCACGACTTGCACGCGGGTGTCGCTGCGCTGGACGGGGCCCAGCTGCGCGACGGCAAGGTGCAGCTTGCGGGCGCTCATTCGCCGCTCCCGGCGGCGGTCCGGGCCAGGACGCGGCCGGCGTGCTGGCCGGTGAAGGCCTGCTCCTCCCAGACGGGGGCGCCATTGACGTAGACCGAGTGGATGCCGGCCGCACGTTCGGTGGGGCGTTCGAAGGTGGCGGCGTCCGCCACAGTGGCCGGGTCGAAGACCACGAGGTCGGCAAAGTAGCCTGGCTGCACCTGCCCGCGCTCGGCCAGGCCGAACTTGGCGGCGGTCAGGCCCGTCATCTTCCAGACGGCGGTTTCCAGCGGGAACAGGCCCAGGTCTCGCGAATAATGGCCCAGCACGCGCGGGAAGGTGCCCCACAGCCGGGGATGCGGGCGCTCGTCGTGGGGCAGGCCGTCCGAGCCGATCATGGTCGGGCCGAACTTGAGGATGCGCTGCACGTCGGGCTCGTCCATCATGAAATAGATGGCGCCGGCCGGTTGCAGGTCCGGGACGACGTCGTACTTGGACTTGCCGCGCTCGGCGGCCACTTCGTCCAGGTCGCGGCCGCTGAGTTCCGGGTACGGCTTGCACCAGGTGATGATGGTGCGGCCGGCCAGCAGGACGCGGTCCTGCTTGAGCATCGTGGATCCGGCCACGTAGGGGTAGGCGTCCAGCGAGACATCCTGCTTGGCCATCGCGGCTTCGATCAGCGGAAGGGTTTCGGCGGACCGCCCGAAGTTCGGCTGGCCCATGACCTTGTGATGCGAGATCACGACGGGCACGTCCAGTTCGCGGCCGATGCGGAAGGTCTCTTCCAGCGCTTGCACGATGTGTTCGCCCTCGTCGCGCATGTGCGTGGCGTAGATGCCGCCGTGCGTGTTGAGCGGGCGGCAGACCTCGATGATTTCCTCGGTGGTGGCCTGGGCCGCGGGCGGGTAGAACGTGCCGGTGGAGATGCCGATGGCGCCGCTGGCAAGCGCATCGTCGGCCAGCGATTGCATGGCCTGCACTTCGTCGGGCGTGGCGGCGCGCTGCAGGTCGGACATGACGGCCGCGCGCAGCGTCGAATGGCCGACCATGCAGGCGGCATTGACGGCGGCGGGCGTGGCGCGCAGCGCGTCCAGGTAGTCGGAGAAGCGTTCGAAGCGGTAGGAGCCGCCTTCGTCCAGCAGGTCCAGCGGCGCGGGCGGGCTGGCGTGGGCGTGGGCCAGGGGCGCCAGGCTGATGCCGCAGTTGCCGGTGACGACGGTGGTGACGCCCTGCGAGATCTTGGGCGTCATGTCGCGGCGTTTGAGCAGGTAGTTGTCGTCGTGCGTGTGCGAGTCGATGAACCCGGGGGCCACCACCTTGCCCGATACGTCGATGCGGCGGCGCGCGGCGCTGCCACTGAGGTCGCCCACGGCGGCGATGCGGTCGCCGCGCACGCCCACGTCGGCGCGCTGGCCCGGGGCGTTGGTGCCGTCGATGACGGTACCGCCGGCGAGGATGTAGTCAAACGGGGTGGCGTCGGGCTGGGACATGCGATTCTCCGGCAAGGTGGGATCAGGCAATGGTGGGATCAGGCAAAGTGGCAGGCGACCTGCTGTTCGGCGGCGACCTGGCGCGGCTGGGGCGTTTCTTCGGCGCAGCGCGGCTGCGCCATGGGGCAGCGGGTACGGAACGCGCATCCGGACGGGGGCGACAGCGGGCTGGGGATTTCGCCCTTCAGCACCTCGACGGGGTTGCGCTCCCCGTGACGCGCGGACGGCACGGCCGCCAGCAGCGCCCGGGTGTAGGGGTGGGCCGGACGGTCGAAGATCGCATCGCGGGTGCCGATCTCGACGATCTTGCCCAAATACATCACGGCCACGCGGTGGCTGATGTGGCGCACAACGCTCAGGTCGTGCGAGATGAACACGTAGGTCAGCCCCAGGTCCCGCTGCAGGTCCATCAGCAGATTGATGACCTGCGCCTGCACCGACACGTCAAGCGCCGACACGGGCTCGTCACAGACGATGAGCCCCGGGTCCAGCGCCAGGGCGCGCGCGATCACGATGCGCTGGCGTTGGCCGCCCGAGAACTCATGCGGATACTTGTCGGCGGCGTCGGGCCGCAGGCTGACGCGCGCCAGCAACTGCGACACGCGTGCGCGGATGGCCTCGCGGTCGTGGCCAAAGTTGCGCAGCGGCTCGCCAATGATGTCGCGCACGCGCATGCGCGGATTCATCGACGAAAACGGGTCCTGGAAGATGAACTGCATGCGGCGCCGCATGGCGCGCAGCTGGCTGCTGTTCATCTTGGCGAGGTCTTCGCCCTCCAGCAGGATGCGGCCTTCGGTGGGATCGGTCAGGCGGATCAGGCACTTGCCGGTGGTGGACTTGCCGCAGCCGGATTCGCCGACCAGGCTGAGCGTCTGGCCGCGGGGCACCGACAGCGAGATGCCGTCGACCGCGCGCAGCACCTTGGCGCCGCGCCCGCTGTCCACGGGAAAGTGCTTCTTTAGGCCGATGACTTCCAGCATGGGCACCGCGGTGGCGGCGGGCACGGAAGACGCGAGGGGAATGTCGTGCAGGTTCATGGCGGGTCTCATGCGTCTCAGGCGGTCAGGGCGGCGGGTGCCGGTGCGTCCTGGCGGGCCCAGCACCAGACGCGGTGGCGGGCGCCCGCGTCGGTGGCGCCGGGCGCTTCCTCGGTGCAGCGCGGCAGGGCCTCGGGGCAGCGCGCCGCAAAGGCGCAGCCGCGCGAGGCAGGTGTGCGCACCGGAACGATGCCGGGCAGCTCGGCCAGCCGCGCGGTGTGGTCCTGCCCGTCGACGAAGTCGGGCAGCGAACGGATCAGCGCCTGCGTGTACGGGTGCTGCGGACGGTCCAGCACGTCGTCCACGCTGCCTTCCTCGACCTTGCGGCCGGCGTACATGACGATCACGCGCTGGCACATCTGCGCGACCACGCCCAGGTCGTGCGTGATCAGCACGATGGCCGTGCCCAGGCGCGCCTGGATATCGCGCAACAGGTGCAGGATCTGCGCCTGGATGGTGACGTCCAGCGCCGTGGTGGGCTCGTCGGCGATCAGGACCTTGGGCTGACAGGCCAGCGCCATGGCGATCATGGCGCGCTGGCGCATGCCGCCCGAGAGCTGATAGGGGTACTCGCGCACGCGGCGCGCCGGGTCGGAGATCTGCACCAGGTCCAGCAGCGCCTCGGCCTGCGTCAGCGCTTCGCGCCGCGACAGACCCTGGTGCAGCATTAGCGATTCGCTGATCTGCTTGCCCACCGTGATCACGGGATTCAAGGAGGTCATGGGCTCCTGGAAGATCATCGAGATCTTGTTGCCGCGAATGGCGCGCATCGATTTCTCGGGCAGGGCCAGGAGATCGCTGCCGTCGAATTCGATGCTGCCGCTGGCGACGCGGCCGGGGGCGCGCAGCAGCCGCATGATGGACAGCGACGTGACGCTCTTGCCGCAGCCCGATTCGCCCACCAGGCCCAGGGTTTCGCCGGGCAGTAGGTCGAACGAGAGCTTGTCGACGGCCAGCACGGTCGTGTCGTCGCCGTCGAAACAGGTGGTGAGGTCTTGCACGCGCAGGACGGGATTGGGTTGCATGTGCGCTCCTACAGCTTCTTGGCCAGGCGGGGATCGAGCATGTCGCGCAGCCCGTCGCCGACCAGATTGACGGCCAGGACGGCCACGCCCAGAAAGAGGCCCGGATACAGGATGATGTGGAACGCCACGGCCACGAAGTTGCGGCCTTCGGCCATGATGTTGCCCCAGCTCGGGATGTGCGGCGGAATGCCCACGCCCAGAAAGCTCAGCACGGCTTCGGTCAGGATGGCGGAGGCCGCGATGAACGTGGCCTGCACCATCAGCGGCGCAAACAGGTTGGGCAGGATGTGGCGCATCAGGATCGACGGCACCCGCGTGCCGACCGAGACGGCGGCCTCGATGTAGGGCTGCTCGCGGATGGTCAGGACCAGCGCGCGCACCAGGCGCACGACGCGTGGCACCTCGGGAATGACGATGGCGATGATGACGGTGCCCAGCCCTCCCTTCAGTGTGGCCATCAGCGCAATCGCCAGCAGCACGCCGGGGATGGCCATCAGGCCGTCCATGATGCGCATGATGACGGCGTCGATGCGGCGGAAGTAGCCGGCCATCATGCCCAGCACCACGCCGGCGGCGGTGGAGACGACGGCGACCACGATGCCGACCAGCAGCGAGATACGGGCGCCCCAGACAGTGCGCGAATAGACGTCGCGGCCCAGCGCGTCGGTGCCGAACAGGTGTTCGGCCGAGGGCGGCTTCATGCGCGCCATCGGATTGATTTCCTGCGGGTCGACGGTGGCCAGCCACGGCGCGGCCAGCGCGATGGCCGCGAGGATGATGAGGATCGCGCCGCCGGCGTACAGCATGGGATGGCGGCGCACCGACCGGAACGCGCGCCGCAGGCGCGGCCGCGTGGCGGGAAGGGGCAGGGTGGTCGTGTTCATGCGTGGCCTCTTCTCAATAGCGGATGCGGGGATCGAAGAGCCGGTAGCTCAGGTCGACCAGCAGGTTGATCAGCACGTAGATGCCCGAGGCCACCAGCAGCACGCCCTGGATGACCGGATAGTCGTGGCGCAGCACGGCGTCGATGGTCAGGCGGCCCAGGCCGGGGATCGCAAACACGGTCTCGGTCACGACGACCCCGCCGATCAGGAGCGCCACGCCGACGCCGATGGTCGTGACAATGGGATTGGCGGCGTTCTTGAGCGCATGCCAGACGATGGGACCGGACGACAGGCCCTTGGCGCGCGCGGTGCGGATGTAGTCTTCGGACAGGGCCTCCAGCATGGTGGCGCGCGTCATGCGCGTGAGCAGCGCCATGTACACCAGGCCCAGCGACAGACAGGGCAGCACCAGGTGGCGCAAGTAAGGCACGAGGCCATCGGCCAGGGGTTTGTAGCCCTGTACCGGCAGCCAGCCCAGCTTGATGGAAAAGCCGTACACCAGGCTGTAGCCGATCAGGAACACCGGCACCGAGAACGCGCACACCGCGCCTACCATCACCAGCCTGTCCAGCCACTTGCCGGCGTTCCATGCCGCCAGCACGCCCAGGGGGATTGCCGCCAGCACGGCGAACAGCATCGTGAAGAGCGCGATCGAGATCGTCGGGCCCATGCGCTGGGCGATGAGCTGCGAGACGGGCATCTGCGTGGAGATCGACGTGCCCAGGTCGCCCGTGGCGATATGGCTGACCCAGATGACGAACTGCTGCAACAGCGGCTTGTCCAGGCCCAGGTTCTGGCGGATTTTCTCGACGTCGTCGGCGGTGGCGTTGTCGCCCGCGATCACCGCTGCGGGATCGCCCGGCGACAGGTGTATCAGCAGGAACACCACAACCGCCACGACGGCCATGACGGGTATGACGGCCGCGATGCGGCGCAGGATGAATTTCACGCTGGATTCCCCCCGGCTTGCGGCCGGGCGCGCGCGGCGCCCGGCGT
The DNA here is from genome assembly GCF_041879325.1 of Achromobacter sp. JD417. Taxonomy (NCBI): domain Bacteria; kingdom Pseudomonadati; phylum Pseudomonadota; class Betaproteobacteria; order Burkholderiales; family Alcaligenaceae; genus Achromobacter; species Achromobacter sp. JD417. The sequence goes on from NZ_CP087159.1 coordinate 1,261,658, forward strand.
CGGCCTTACGGTTTTTCGATGTTCCACATCACCGGGATGCCGGACTTGACCAGCTCGGTGTGCTTGAGGCCGCGCACGGCAAAGACGGGCTTGAACTCGCCCCACATTACGTAGGGCACCGTCTGGTAGGCGCGCGCCTGGATCTGCGCGGCGATGTCCTTGCGTTTGGCGGCGTCCGTTTCGCGGATCCAGCTGGTGCGCAGGGTGTCCAGTTCCTTGTCGCAGGGCCAGCCCGGCAGGCTGTTGCCGCAGGCGGCGGACAGCCACGGATTGGTCACCGGCGTGCTGGCGTCGAAGTAACCGCCCCAGGTCAGGAAGATGTTCCAGCCGCCTTGCGCGGGCGGATCCTTCTTCAGGCGGCGTCCGGCCAGCGAGGCCCAGTCCATGGACTGCAGGTCCACGTTCACGCCGGCCTTCTTCATGTTCTGCGCCAGCACCATGACGGCGGGAGCGCTCAGGTGATCGGTGGGGTACAGCAGCACGACCTTCTCGCCCTTGTAGCCCGATTCCTGCAGCAGTTGCTTGGCGCGGGCCACGTCCGGCTTGGCGTAGGGCGCGGCGCCCGCGTCCGTGGCCAGGGGCGAACCGCAGATGTACATGGTGGGGCAGTAGTCGACGCGGTACTTGTCCGGGTAGCCCATCGCGGTCAGCATTTCCTTCTGGCTGACCAGGTGATACAGCGCCTGGCGCGCCAGCGGGTTGTTGAACGGCGGATGCAGGGAGTTGAGAATCACCATGCCTTGCGAGGCAACCGACGTGCTCAGCGTGATGTCGGGATTGGTTTCGAGCACCGGCAGGAAGTCGGGCGTGACCTGTTCGATCATGTCGACCTCGCCGTTCATCAGCGCGGCCGTAGACGTGTTGCCGTCGGGGATGTAGACCCACTCCACGCGGTCCACCTTCACGTTCTTGCCGCCCGCCAGGCCGTCCGGCGCTTCGGACCGCGGCACGTAGGCCGGGTTCTTCACGTATACCACCTTGTTGCCGGGCACCCATTCATCCCGCTTGAAAAGGAACGGACCCGACCCGACCATCTCGGTCACCTGGGTGTTCGGATCGGTGGCCGCCAGCCGCTTGGGCATGATGAAGGGCGGCATGCCGGAGGGTTTGGACAGCGCATCCAGCACCAGGCCGAAGGGCTCTTTCAGGGTCAGCGTGAATGTGTTTTCGTTGGTGGCCGCCAGTTCCGCGCCCGCCGCCATCATGGCCTGGCCCAACGTGTCCTTCTTGGCCCAGCGCTGGATCGAGGCAATGCAGTCCTCGGCCGTCACCGGCGTGCCGTCGCTGAACTTCAGGCCCGGGCGCAGCGTGAACGTCCAGGTCTTGCCGTCCTCGGACTTGGTCCAGGTGTCCACCATCTGCGGCTTGACCTGGCCTTGGCTGTCCTGGGCGAACAGGGTGTCGAACACCATGTAGCCGTGGTTGCGCGTGATGTAGGCGGTGTTAAAGAGCGGGTCCAGCGTCTTTAAGTCCGCATGCGGCACGAGGCGCAGGGTTTTGGTCTGGGCGAGCGCGCCGGTCGCGGCGCTCATGGCCAGGAGCGCGGCGGCTCCCAGCAGGCTGAAACGTCTGATCATGGATTTCCCCTTTGTTGATTCTGGTCTGCCCGTCATGGGCGGCTCGGGTGGTTGGTCCTGGGCATCGGGTCTTACTGCTTGAACGGCCACTTGGGCAGCTGGCGCTTCACGAACGGCAGCGTGTTGAGGTCATTCGTGATGGCGCCGGGCGTCTCGACGTAGATGACGTGGCGGCCCACCTTGGAGTACGAGGCGTAGAAGTGCTGCGAGGACTTCACGATGATGAGTTTCATCGCGGCCAGGTCCACGCCGAATTGGGTAAAGAGGTCGGTGCCCATCGCCTGGGTGCGCGAGGTGGTCATCACAAGCGTCACGCCGTGGGTGCGCACGACGGCAACGTCGCCCAGCAGCGCGGGCGTGCCGGCCAGACCGGTCATGACGGCGTCGCGCTTGAGCGCCAGGATCTCGCAGTCCAGGTCCAGCGGCTGGCCAGATACCGGCGCCACCTTGCCGCCCACACGCAGCTTGATCTGCGCGCCTTCACCGGCCTCAAAGCACAGCTGCACTGCAACCGGATCCCAGAACGGGCCGGTGGCGACATCGGTGATGCCGCGCGCCAGCACGCGTTCCAGAATGAACGTGGCATCGCTGGGCGCGCCGCCGCCCGCGTTGTCGGCCGAATCGGCCAGCACCACGGGAAATTCGGTGTGCGCCAGCGCCAGGTCCAGCGCTTCGTCGGCGCCGGGGTAGGGCGGCGCAAGCTGGTCGCGGAACCCGATGATCTCTTCGCCCAGCGTGCGCGCCAGCGCCGCGGCCTGCGCGGGGTTGCCGTCGGTATAGACCAGCACCTTCGAGCCCATGTCCGGCGTGTCGCCCCACGGAAAGCCGTGGGCGATGGACACGGACAGCACGCCTTCCTTGCCCTCCATGGCCAGCAGGCGGTCCACGAAGCTGCGCATCGGCTCGCGGCTGGTGTGCATGATGGAAATCATCTCGCAGTCGAAGACCGCGCGCGCGGGCTTGATGCGGCCCTCGGCGCGCGCCACGCACAGGTCGACCAGGTCGAAGGCGCGCTCCAGAATGTCGGTGTGGGGGTATTCCTTGAAACAGACCAGGAAGTCGGCGCTCTGGACCATCGTGTCCGTCAGGTGGCAGTGCGGGTCGAGCTCCGCGCCGATCACGGTATCGGGGCCCACGATCTCGCGCGCGCGTCGCAGCAGGTCGCCTTCGCAGTCGTCGTAGCCGTCGGCGACCATTGCGCCGTGCAGGCCAAAGAGGGCGATATCGACCTTGCCCGCGCGGCGCAGATCGTTCAGCAGCTCGTCGCGCAGCGTCTCGTAGGCGTGGCGGGTCGTGATGCCGGCCGGCGTCGCGCCTGCCGTCAGCCCTTCGATGAGGGTCCAGTCCTTGCCCGCGGCGCGCTGGCGCGCCGCCCACAGCGGACCCGAGAACATCTGCATGCGGTCCGGATGCTGGCCGGCCGGAAAATAGCCGCGCGCCCGGTAGGACGCCAGGCCGGTCGGGATAGGAGAAAAGGTGTTGGTCTCGGTCGCCAGGGACCCGGAAAAGATCTTCATGAATGACGCTCCGCGCAAAAAGTGGGGCTTTAGGGCGCGGGCATCGGGGCGCGCGCTTGGGGTGTCGCCCCGCCAGGCGCTGCGCCTGGCGGTGTCATGCAATCGAACGGGACAGCGTTCAGGCGGCAGGCGTCTTGGACTGAGCATCGCCCAGCCACGCCTGCACTTCGATCTCGACGTCCACGTCCATGGCCAGCTTGGCCTCGACGGTGGAGCGCGAGGGGAAATCGGAAGAGAAATGGCTGCGATAGGCCTCGTTGAACTGGGCGAAATGCGCCAGGTCGGTCAGCCACACGGTCACGCGCACCACGTCTTTCAGGCTTGCGCCGGCCAGGGCCAGGGTTTCCTTGATGCGCTCGATGGCGGCATGCGTCTGGGTGGCGACATCGCCGCGCACCACCTGGCCGGCGGCATCCATCGGGATCTGGCCGGACAGGAACAGGAAACCGCCCGCCTGGGTGGCGCGCGAGAAAGGCAGGGGCAGGGTGCTGGGGTAGCGGGTAATGGCGGTCATTTGGACAATCTCGGTGTCGTAGGCAATAAGGTCAGCGCAGGCGCTCGGGCCGCACGGCGTCGGCATTGACGCCATGCGCCTGCAGGTGGTCGGGAATGGGCTGGTGCGTCAGCAATGCGGCCGCCAGCTCGGACGTGGCCGCCGCGGTCTGGATGCCGTAGCCGCCTTGCGCCGCCAGCCAGAAGAACGCCGGCGTGGCCGCGTCCCAACCCACCACGAAGTCACCGTCGCGCACGAACGAGCGCAGGCCGGCCCAGGTGTGCTTGGGGCGGCGGATGGTCAGCGACGTGGCGGTTTCGATGCGGTAGATGCCGGTGGCGACATCCAGTTCCTCGGGCACCACGTCGTGCGCATCGACCGGGTCGGCATTGGCGGGCGAGCCTAGCAGCTGCCCCGCGTCGGGCTTGAAGTAGTAGCTTTCGTCCACGCCCACCACGGCGGGCCAGTGCGAGAAATCCATGTCCTCCGGACCGCTGAAGGTGAACGCGGTGCGGCGGCACGGCTGCAGGCCGACGGGGGCGGCGCCGCACAAGCCGGCGGTGTGGTCGGCCCAGGCGCCCGCGGCGTTGACGACGGCCCGCGCGCGGATCTGCCGGCCATCGGCCAGGGTCAGCGTCCAGACATCGTTCTCGAAAGCGGCGCCCACCAGTTCGGCGTTGTTGTGCAGCACGGCGCCCTGGCGGCTCATGCCGCGCAGAAAACCCTGGTGCAGCGCATGCACGTCGATATCGCGCGCATCGGGTTCCTCGATCGCGCCGCACAACTGGTCTTCGCGCAGGCAGGGCACGCGCTTGACGGCCTGGCTGGCGTCGATAAGGGTGACGTTTGGCGACTGGCGGTGGAAGTCTTCGAAGGCGTCCTGCAGCAGATCCTTCTGATCCGGCGTCCCGATGTACAGCACGCCGCGGGGGCTGAGCAGCGGATGCTCGCAGAAGCCTTCCGGCGGATGCTCGTAGAACGCGCGGCTGGCGCGCGTAAGCGCCTTGATCTGCGTGGTGCCGTAGGTCTCCATGAACATGGCCGCCGAACGGCCGGTGGAGTGATAACCGGGTTGGGACTCTCGTTCCAGCACCGCCACGGACGCCGAGGCGCTCAGGCGGTAGGCCACGGAGGCGCCGGCGATGCCCGCGCCGATCACGGCAAAATCGTATAGGGTTTCAGCAATCATTTTGTCGGAAGCGAGAATTCTCTTATTTGATAATTCTCGAATACGATAGTTTTTTGACGCGGCGGGGGTAATAGGGGAATGCCCGCATCGGGGCATGGGGAGCGCGCGGACGCGCGAATCGGGGGGCCGGCGCGCGATGCCGGCGGACGCGTCAGCCCAGCTTGCCCAGCAAGCCAATCAGCTTGCGCCGCTCTGCCGCGCCCAGCTTGGCGCTGATGCGGGCATCGTGCGCCTGCACGGCTTCGGTGATGGCGGCCAGCGCATCGTGGCCGGTCTGCGTCATGGCCAGCGCGTACGCGCGCCGGTCGTGCTCGGCCTCCTGGCGTTCCACGTAGCCCAGGTCCTGCAGCTGGTTCACGATCTGCACCGCGCCCGACCGCGCAATGCCCAGGATGCGGGCCAGGTCGGTGAGCTTGAGGTTTTCGTTCGCGGCGATCAGCGTCAGCGCCGAGTACCGCTGCGGCGTGATGTCCCACGGCGCCAGCGCGGCCAGGAAGTCCTCGTAGATCAGGATCTGCGCGCGCCGGATCGCGTAGCCGACCAGGTCGTCCAGTGCGCCGTACTGAACGCCGGGCACGTGCGGATCGAAGTGTTCGCCACGGGCCGCGGGGCGGCGAGGGCGTTGGACGGATGCTCTGGACATGGGGGCGGATCGCGGACGGGGCCTCAACACTAATGCAGGCATTGTCGCCGCGCCACCGGATTGCGGGAAATCCCTCGTGCGGAACGCGGGGCGATTTTGTTATGTTGCATAACAAATAAGATTAGGAGTAGACATGCAAATCGTCATTGCCGGCGCGGGTATCGGCGGGCTGACTCTCGCGCTGATGCTGCACCGCCGCGGCATCGGCTGCCGCATTTATGAAAGCGCGCAGGAATTGCGCCCGCTCGGCGTCGGCATCAACCTGCTGCCCCACGCCGTTAGCGAGATCGAACAGCTGGGCCTGATGCCCGCGCTGGCCGAACGCGCCATCGAGACCTCGCAGCTGCACTACTACAACAAGCTGGGCCAGCCGATCTGGCGCGAGCCGCGCGGCCGCGAGGCCGGCTATCCGCTGCCGCAGTTCTCGGTGCATCGCGGCGAGTTCCAGATGCTGCTTGCGCAGGCCGTGCGCGAGCGCCTGGGTCCGGATGCCATCGTCCCCGGCATGGTGCTGGAGTCCGCCACCCAGGACGCGGACGGCGTGCAGGCGCAGTTCCGCAGCCGCGCGGACAACACGCTGCACACCGTGCAGGGCGACATCCTGGTCGGCGCCGACGGCATTCATTCCGCGCTGCGGCGCCAGCTCCATCCCGTGGGAGACGAACCCCGGTTCTCCGGCCGCATGCTGTGGCGCGCGGTGACCGAGGCACCGCCGTATCTGGACGGGCGCAGCATGTTCATGGCGGGGCACCAGGATCAGAAGTTCGTGTGCTACCCGATTTCGGAACCGCTGCGCCGGCAAGGCCGCTCGCTCATCAACTGGATCGCCGAGCTGTCCATTCCGGGCGCGGAACTGCCCGCCACCGACTGGAATCGCAAGGTCGACAAGTCCGTCTTCGCGGACCGCTTTGCCGACTGGCGCTGGGACTGGATCGACATCCCGGCCATCATCGACGGCGCCGAGGCGATCTACGAATTTCCGCTGGTCGATCGCGACCCCTTGCCGCGCTGGACGCGCGGGCGCTTCACGCTGCTGGGCGACGCCGCGCATCCGATGTACCCGATCGGCTCCAACGGATCGGCGCAGGCCATCCTGGACGCGCGCTGCCTGGCTGACTGGCTGGATCAGGCCGTGCGCGGCAAGGCGCGCTCGGCCGAGGTCGCGCTGCTGGAGTACGAAGCCGAACGCCTGCCGCGTACCGCGGGCATCGTGCTGCGCAACCGCCTGAACGGCCCCGAGCAGGTGATGCAGATGGCCGAAGAGCGCGCGCCGGCAGGGTTCGCGGATATCAACGACGTGATTTCGGGCGAGGAGCTGGCGGCGGTGTCGCTGCGCTACAAGCAGCTTGCGGGCTTTGACCCGGCGGCGCTGCGCCTTGCCCGCGGAGAGAAACCATGAGCGGCGCCGATGCCATGAACGACACGCAGGCCCCCCGGCTTGAACACGTAGCCACCGTCGTGGTCGACGTGGGCGCGCCGCAGGAAGTGGGCGATACGCCGCAGGGGCGCCGCCGCGTGATCCCGATCACCGGCGGCACGGTCCAGGGACCGCGCCTGTCGGGCAAGGTGCTGCCCGGCGGCGCGGACTTCCAGATCATCCGGTCGGCCACCTTCACGGACATCCACGCGCGCTACGTCATCGAGACGCCCGCGGGCGAACGCGTGTATGTCGAAAACACCGGCATCCGCACCGGCAGCGCCGAGGACATTGCGCGGCTGGCGCGCGGCGAAGCCGTCGATCCGGCGCGCATCTACTTTCGCAGCTATCCCCGTTTCGAGACGTCCTCGCCCACGCTGGGCTGGATGAACGAAAGCCTTTTCATCGGTACCGGCGCGCGCTATCCCGATCGCGTCGAGCTGCGCTTCTATCGCATTTGCTGACCCCGCGGCAGCCGCCGCGGCATTAAAAAAACCAGGAGACAACCATGCAAACGATGCTGCGCCGCCTGCTGGGCGGCTTACTGCTGTCCGTGCCGCTTGCCGCGGCCGCGCAATTTCCCAATGGGCCGGTGCGCCTGAACGTGGGCTTTCCGCCCGGCACCGGGCCCGATATCGTGGCGCGCACCCTGTCCCAGCACATGGGCCCGCTGCTGGGCGAAAGCGTGGTGGTGGAAAACAAGGTGGGCGCGGGCGGGCAGATCGCCGCGCAGACCGTCGCGCGCAGTCCGGCCGACGGCCAGACGTTGCTGCTGGGCGAGGTCGGGTCGATCAGCATTTCGCCCGCCACGTACCGCAATCTGAATTACGATCCGCCGCGCGATTTCGCCCCGATTTCCGAGGTGGTGCGCGCCGACTTCGTGCTGGTCGTGCCGGCCACGTCGCCCTACAAGGACCTGGCGGCGTTCATCGACGCCGCGAAAAAGGCGCCGGACCGCCTGAACTTCGCCACCTTCGGCGCGGGCACGCCGGGCCACTTCGGCGCCGAGCTCTTTGCGCGCGAGGCCGGCCTGAAGATCGAAGCCATCCACTACCGTTCGACCGGAGATGCCGTCTCCGGGCTGGTGTCCGGCGGCGTGCAGGCGGCGTTCGTGACGACCGCGCTGGCCGCGCCCCAGGTGCAGGGCGGCAAGCTGCGCGCGCTGGCCACCACGGGCGCGCAACGCACCCAGGCCCTGGCCGATGTGCCGACTTTTGCCGAGCGCGGCTTGCCAGCGGTCAACTTCGGCGCCTGGTTTGCGCTATTCGCCCCGGCCGGCACGCCCGACGCCGTGCTTACCCGCCTGCAGGCCGACAGTGCAGCCGCGCTGCGCCAGCCCGCCGCCGTGAAGACGCTGGGCGAGGCTGGCTTCGTCGTCGTGGGTTCGGACCGCCAGGCCCTGCAGGCGCTGCTGACCGCCGAATCCAAGCGCTGGACCGAGGTGGTGAAGGCGACGGGGTTCCGCGCCGACTGAGGATCCGGAGGGGCGCAACGTCCGTGTATTTGCCGCCCCGACGCACCGATTTCACCCGTTTGATCTCACCGGTGGAACAGTTTGTTCCAGCCGAAGTGCGGTTGAACGGGTATTCGCGTCATGGTCCAGCCGGTAGAATGCCTCCCATCGTCATCTCTATCTACTGGTCGAAAGGTCAAAACATGAGCAACGCATATCTCGAAGCGCTCAAGCAGCGCCGCACGCAGTATTCGCTGGGCCGCAACCTGTCGGCCTCCAAGGAAGAACTGACCACGCTGATCCAGGAAGCGATCAAGCACAGCCCGTCGTCCTTCAACTCGCAAAGCTCGCGCGCCGTGATCCTGTTTGGCGCCGAAAGCGAAAAGCTCTGGAACCTGACCACGGAAGAAGTGCGCAAGGTTGCGCCGGCCGAAGGTTTCGACAAGACCGAAGCCAAGCTCAAGAGCTTTGCCGCCGGCGTGGGCACGATCCTGTTCTTCGAAGACCAGGACGTGGTGCGCAGCCTGCAGGAAAAGTTTGCGCTGTACGCCGACAACTTCCCCGTGTGGTCCGAGCAGTCGGGCGGCATGGCCCAGCTTTCCGTCTGGACCGCGCTGGCCAACGCCGGCGTCGGCGCCAGCCTGCAGCACTACAACCCGCTGATCGACGCCGCCGTGGCGCGTGAGTGGAACGTCCCCGCCTACTGGAAGCTGCGCGCGCAGATGCCGTTCGGCTCGAACGAAGCCGGTTTCGGCGACAAGCCGTTCATGGACGACGCCGAACGCTTCCGCGTGTTTGGCTGATCGCCTCGGGCGCGCCGCGCGCGCCCGGCATGACCGCGGTCTTCAGGCCCGCATGGCTCGACAGCGCCATGCGGGCTTTGTCATTTTCGGGCGGCGGATGGCGCTATAGTCGACTGAGCCTGTCAACCCGAAAGGAAACGTCATGCAGACCAACGAGATCCATCGCGGCCGCCTGATCGATCACATCCAGCTTGTCGTGCGGGACCTGCCCGCCAGCCAGCGCTTTTACCAGGCAGTGTTCGACGCCCTGGAGGTGCCCATGGGCGGCACGGCGGACGACTACTTCTGGGCCGACGAACTGTTCGTGTCGACGGCCGACAGCCAGGCCGCACTGGGCCAGTTGACGGGTCGCCACCATCTTGCGTTCCAGGCGCGCGATCAGGCGATGGTGGACGCGTTCTACAAGGCGGCGCTGGCCCACGGCGGCCAGGACAACGGCGCGCCGGGATTTCGCGATTACCACCCCGGCTACTACGGCGCATTCGTGCTGGATCCGGACGGCAACAACATCGAAGCCGTGTTCCACGGCGAAGCCCGGCGCAGCGCGCCGTCCGTCACGGTGACGTTCTGAACGGAGCGCGTCCGTGCAACTGCGCCATCTCCGGTATTTCGTGAAGATCGTCGAAGCGGGCAGTTTCTCCCGCGCGGCGGCGCTCATTCCGGTGGCGCAGCCGGCGCTCAGCCAGCAGATCGCGGCGCTCGAAGAAGAGCTGGGCGTGACGCTATTGCACCGCAGTGCGCGGGGCGCGCGTCCCACGGCCGCCGGCGCCGCGCTGTACACGGAAGCCGCTTCCATCCTGAGTCGCATGGAGCGCATCCCGCAGATCGTGCGCTCGCTGGGCGGCGACATCCAGGGCGTGGTGCGGATCGGCATGTCGTCCACGCTGGCGTCGTTCCTGGCGGGCGAATTGATGGAAAAGTGCCGGGCATCGCTGCCCAAGATCAGCCTGCGCTTCAGCAGCGACGCAAGCGGCCAGTTGGGGGCCCGGATCCGCGACAGTTCGCTCGACCTGGCGCTGGTGTTCGAGGACGAGCCGACCACCGGCTTTGCGCGCCAGCCACTCTTCCGGCAACGGCTGTTCGTGGTCAGCCCGCGCAAGCCGGGGCGCCGGCCTTGCGCCATGCGCTTTGAGCAACTGGCCGGCATGCCGCTCATCCTGCCCGCCCATCCCAACATGACGCGCAACCTGCTGGACCGGCTGTTTTCCGAAGCCGGCATCGTGCCGCAGGTGGTCGCGGAAACCGAGGTTTTCTCGGGGATGCTGTCGGCGGTGCAGGCGGGCATCGGCCACACCATCCTGCCGCTTGGCGACTTCTCGCGCGCACCCGGGCATGCCCAGGTGTCGGCGGCGATGATCGAGCCGCCCGTCTATCTGACCGCGGCGGTCATCGCCTCCAGCGACGTGCCGCTGGCGCCGCCAGCCGAGGCGGTGCGCACGCTGCTCAGCGAATTCGTCATGCGCCACGTCGCGGAAAAGGGACTGGCCGGCGCGGAACCGCTGGCGTCCTGACGCGCCGCCGACAGGCCAGACAGCCATATCGGCGGCCGATACCCGCATATCGACATAGTATTTTTCCTGCCGCCGAAGCCGGCGCAAAGTGCACTCCCAGGCAGCAACCGCAATGTCCGCGGCCTGCAAACAGGAGAGTGACGATGGCAAAGCTGGTTTATCGCGTGGTGTCCGCGTGCGGCGCGCTGGGATATGGATTTCCCCGTGAATCGCTGCAGAAGGCGCTGGAAGGGCGTATCGATGCCGTGATCTCGGATGCGGGGTCGATGGACGCCGGCCCGTATTACCTGGACACGGGCACCGAATACTTCGAACGCGAGGCCGTGAAGGCGGACTTTCGCCACATGGTCGAGGCGGGCGAGCGCATCGACGGACCGGTCATCCTGGGCAGCTGCGGCATGGCCGGCGGCAACCGCAACCTGGATTGGATGATCGACGTCGCCAAGGAAGTCTTTGACGAGCTGGGCGTGAAGGACCGCACCGTGGCCGTCATCCGGTCCGAGCTGGACCCGGCCAGCGTGATCCGGGAATTCCGGGCGGGCGCGCTGCGGCCCACGGGCGCGGGCCCCGAGCTGGACGCGGCGGCGCTGGAAGAGAGCACCATCGTGGGACAGATGGGCGTGCATCCCCTCATCACGGCATTGGACAGCGGCGCGAAGTATGTGCTGGCCGGCCGGTCGTGCGACATTGCGCTGTTCGCGTCCGACATGATCCGCCGCGGCATCGACCCGGGGCTGGCCTATCACGTCGGCCACGTGCTGGAATGCGGCGCGCTGGCCTGCGACCCGGGTTCGCCGTCGGATTGTCTGGTCGCGGAAATCTACGACGACGGCACCGCGCTTTTCGTGGCGCCGGATCCGGGTCGGCGCTGCACGCCGTATTCGATTGCCGCGCATTCGCTCTACGAGGAAAGCCATCCCCAGCTCCAGTTCTATCCCGAGGGGATCCTGGCGATGGAGCACACCGAATTCTTCGCGCGCGATGCGCGCACCGCCGGCATCCGCAACAGCCAGTTCGTGCAGGCAGGCAAACCCTGGCCGTGGAGCATCAAGCTGGAAGGCGCGCGGCGGCTGGGCAAGCGCAAGGTGTCGCTGGTTCACCTGGACCCCACGGATCTGCCGCGCGTGCCCGCCGACGTGCTGGTCTACGGCCGCAACGGGGTGCAGGCCGTGCCGCTGCGCGAGGGCGAAGCGGAGTTGGGCCTGATCGTGGAAACCTGCGCGGCCACGCCGCAGGCGGCCGAAACGCTGGCCAGCCTGCTGACCCACTACCTGATCCACTATGGCTATGCCGGCCGCAAGGCCACCGCGGGCAACATTGCCTATCCGCTGTCGCCCAACCTGGTGAGCTTTCAGCGCGAGGACGGCCAGTATGGCGCGGTGGTTCCCAGCGGCACGCGCGATCCGGTGTTCCAGGCCAACTACCCGATGATCAAGGACGCCGTGCTCAAGCTGGTGCAGGCAGAGTTTCCGGACGCATTGCGCGCCGCAACGTGGAAGATCCATGAAGCCGACACCAGCCGGCCGGTGGCGCTGGTTCGCACCATCGACCGCGATGCCGCGCAGCTTGCCGAGAGACATCAGGCCGACCTGAAACGCCTGTTGTCGCTGGCCCCCGCCCGTGACGGCTCGCGCCTGAACATGGACGCGGGCGACGCCTACGAATGGACGCTTTATCACCTCTTGCAGAACGAGGACATCATCAAGAACCGCATGTTCCCGATCACGTACTTCCGCATCAACGGCGCGGCGTGGAGGGAAAGCGGATCCGACCGGCCGCGGTACGCGGACATCGGCATCACGGGCTACGAGGGCAACCTGGACGATCGCACGCTGTCCCTGATCGCCGACGTGCCGCCTGCAGGAACGCCGCAGCGCGAGCAGCCGCTGCTGGACATGGCCGTGGTGGTGCGCAGCAAGGACGCCGGCATCAACCGGCTGACGTTCGACATCGTGTTCAATTCGGCCACCGACTACGAGGCCGCGCTGCGTTCGAACGTGTTCTGCGCGGCCAACGTGGCGCGTGTGCTGGGCGTGGCGCCCGAGCGCGTGGTGGGCACGTTCTTCGTGGATAGCTGCAATGCCATCAAGCTGACGATCGACCGCCCGAACATTTCGGCCTCGCCTGACGAGCGCGACGTGTTCGGGGCGCAGCAGCAGGCCGTCATCGAGCGCCTGTCGATACCGCATTACGCAGAGCGCCTGGCGATGGCCTCGGCGTTGTAGCGCGCATCGCCCGGCCCGCCGCTCGCCCAATACCAGGGCGGACGGCGGGTTTGCCGTTTTTAGGGCGTCCCCGGATTCATGCCAGAATGGCACGCTGTTCACCCGCCATCGAACCCGAGAAGAATCCGATGAGACCTGGAATTCCCGCACTACGGTTGCTGTCCCTGGCCGGCTTGTTCGCGTTGTCCGCGCCTGCGCTGGCCATCGATTGCAAGAAGGCCGCCACCGGCGTCGAGAAACTGATCTGCGCCGACCGCGGCGCCGTTTCGGCCGACGCCGCGTTGAACCGCGACTACAGTGCGCTCTTGAAGGCGGCGCCCGATGCCGAAATTCGCACCATGCTGGTCGACGGCCAGAAGCGTTGGCTGGCGGCGCGCGACAACGCACTGGAAAGATTGATCGAGTCGCCCGACCTGCTGCCCGACGGCAAGACCCCCGCACAGGCGGCGCGCAGCCTGATTCTTGCGCGCAGCGCCCAGTTCAAGGAAAAGGCCAAGGGGTCCGACACCCCGGTCCTGATCGCGCGGGCGCTGGAACAGCGCAAATTCCGCGCGCAGTTCACCGGCGGCCCGTTTGCCGGCTTCGCGTCGTCGTGCGACGTGCTGCCGCCCGACTACAACAACTACGCCTGCTTTGCCACACGCCATTACCAGAACAAGGACCGCGTCTGCACGATCGACGAGTACTGGGCGTCCGGCGGCGTCTACACGAAGCGCTACGTGGCCAACGTCGAGAACGGCAGGCCCAAGGTCATCGCGTCGTGCTCGTTCAGCAGCGCCGACGAGGCGTGCAGCGACGGCAATGGCAAGACCCATTGGAACCGGTCGCCGGCAAAGCCCGATTTCGCTTATGCCGACAAGCCGCTGCCAAAGATCGACGGCGAGATCTTCGATACCGACGACTACGAATGGGCGCAGGCCTGCCTGGCCAGTCCGGCCTATCCCGACGGAAAGTAGCGCGCGCTGACGCCCGCGGCGGCGCGGACGGCAGACGAAAGTGTCAGACTGTAATTCGCGCGCCGCGCTCGCAAGATTTGGAAACGGTATGGCCGGCGCGCTGGCCATTTCGTCCACACCACGGACGTAGAATGCCGCTTTTCTTTCCGGCCAGCGGCTGACAGGAACCAATCATGAAAAAAACCCTCCTTCTTGCATCCGTTTGCGCCGCGCTGCTGTCTGCCTGCGCGCCCGCGACCTCTCCCCATGAAGGATCGTCCGCCATGCCTGATTCCGCCGCCACGTCAGCCGCCACCCAAGCCGGCCTCTCCGCCTACCACTGGCGCCTGACCGCCGCCACCGACCCCGCGGGCAAGGCCATCGCGGCGCTGCAAAAGGGGGTCGAACATCAGGTGCGGCTGACCTTCAAGGACGATGGCGTCAATGTCCGCGGCGGCTGCAACGCGCAGTTCGGCGGGTACACGTACAAGAATGGCGTGCTGACCATCGCGAACCTGGCCTCCACGATGAAGGCGTGCGAACAAAGCCTGATGCAGCTCGACGCGGAAATCGCCCAGCGGCTCAAAGGGCAATTGCGCGTGACGCTGTCGGGCGACAAGGCCGAGCCCGCCCTGGAACTGGCCGCGCAGGACGGCAGCGTCCTGACGTTCATCGGCGAACCGACGCCCGAAACCCTGTATGGCAGCACGGGCCAGATCATGTTCCTGGAAGTGGCGGCCAAGCGTGCCGAGTGCAGCCATCCGATGATTCCGCACTACCAGTGCCTGATGGTGCGCGAGCGTAAATTCAACGAGGCGGGCATCGCCTTGCCCGCGCCGGACAAGTGGCAGCCGCTGTATCAGTCGATCGAGGGATTCGAGCACCAGGACGGCGTGCGCACCGTGCTGCGCGTCAAGCGCTACGACTGGAAGAATCCGCCCGCCGATGCGCCGTCCAAGGTCTACGTGCTGGACATGGTGGTCGAGCAGGACGCGTCGGGCAAGGCAGCGAAGCGATAGCTGCCAGCGCCGGGTCACCAGGTGATGTAGAACATCGCCTTGGCCAGCACGACAATGGCGACCATGTGACAGAACACGCTGGTGTGCAGCCGGCTTTGCAGCGCGCCGGTTAGCTTGCGCCGGCGTGCCATCACCAACGCCGTCACGACGTGAACCAGCACGCTGACGGCCAGCAGGATCTTCACGGTCAGCAGCAGCCCGAACGATGAGGCCAGCGGCGCGGCAAGCGCACCGCGATGCTGCCAGGCCAGCCCCAACCCCGCCAGGTACAGCACCAGCACCGACCAGGGCACCACCGAACGCACCCGGGGCCCAAGCTGGCTGCCCAGCGCCTTGCGCACGTCCGGGGGCAGGCGCCGGTGCACCGGTTCCAGGAACAGCACCTCGAAAGCGACGGTGCCGACGAACAGGAAGGCGGCAAGCAGGTGCAGGATGAGCAGCACGGGATAGAGGGTCATGGCGGTATTCTCCGCCGCCGGATGGCGGCGGGAAATGACAAACATCAAGGGGGCGGGGCCCCGTCTGACACCGTACCCAGCAAGCAGCCCGATCAAAAAGCCGGGATGTCAGCTCACTTGCCCGCAGGCTGCAGCGTCAACGTATCCGAGCGCTGGCTGTCCACCTTGGCGCGGCTGAACGCCATGGGGAAATACTCGCCCGTCGCCCAGCCCTTGAGCAGATCCTGGTAGTGCGGGCTGCGCGGATCCGCCGATTGGCCCGGCACGTTCTGCACGCGCGAGTTGTCCCAGTCGGCCACGTCGATCACCTGGCGGTACGATGCGCCGCTGGTTTGGCGGAAGTCGCTCTTGCGGAACGTCGCGCGGTGCACGGTGTCGTTGTCGCCGCCCACCGGATAGCGCGGCGTGGCCCAAGCCTTGGCCGTGTCGGGCGGCAGGAGGCTGGCCAGGCTGTGATCGAACTGGATGTGGTGCAGCTTGCCCCACTGCCACTGTGTCGAATCCGGCCCCATCTTGGCGGTGAGCTTCGTCAGGCCGTCGGCCAGCGCCTGCAATAGCAGGGCGTCGCGGCCCTGTTCAGGCCGGGGGCCGAAAGCGGTGTCGGGCGTGGCCAGCTTTTCCAGTGTCCGGCGGGTGGAAAGGTCGCCGAAGGCGGCGCGTCCGTTTGCCGGCACGTACAGGTCGGTCACGCGCTTGACGACTTCGGGCAACCAGAACGCGTACACGGTCGCCGCACGGGAGTCGGTCTCCATGCGGTAATCCCAGTCCTTCAAGAGGCTCAGCGCCGCGCCGACGTTCGGGTCCGCCGAGTTCAACGACTTGGCGTAACCGCCCAGCGTGCGGGCCGGGATCGACAGGTTGTCGAACTGCAAGTCCTGGGATTGCTGCACGGTCAGGCCCCGGCCGTCGGCCACCACCTCCCGGATGCGCTGCACGCGGAAGGGTTCGGCCCACGTGCGCGCCGACATGTCCTTGTACGGGTAGTTGGCGGGCAGGTTGTACTCATTGGCCGTGGCGACATAGCCTTCGGGCGGGTTGAAGACGCGCGGCAGGGAACTGCCGGGCAGCACGCCCCGCCATTCGAAGTCGCCGTTGCCGGGCACGGGCAGCATGCCGGACCAGTCATTGCGCGGACGGATCGGCGCGATGCTGCCGCCGAACCAGCCGATGTTGCCGTCCACGTCGGCGTACACCATGTTCTCGCTTGGCGTGTAGTGCTTTTCCATGCCCGCCACGAACTCGTTCCAGTTCTGCGCCTGGTTCAGGCGAAGGCTGGCCAGGTAGGCCGCCGTCCCCGGAAATTCCAGATAGGCGGCGCGCAGGGCGTAGGCCTTGCGCCGCACCGGGTCTTCATGGATGACCGGCCCGTGGCGCGTGAATTTCAGGCTGCGTGTTGCTGGCGAGGCGCCGCGCACGGCAATCGTCTCGTCGATCTGGCGCATCTTTTCCCAGCCGCCCTGGTAGCGGTATTCGCTGGGGTTGGCGGGATTGGTGTCGTAGACGTAGAGGTCTTCCTCGTCGCCGAAGGCGAAGATGGTCAGGCCGAACGCGATGCGGTCGTTGTGTCCCATCGAGACGCCGGGCAACGCCGGTTCGCCCGCGCCGATCACGTTCCAGCCCGGCGCATTCAGGTGAACCATGTAGCGCAGCGACGGCATGGTGATGGACCGGTGCGGGTCGCCCGCCAGAATGGGCTTGCCGGTCGCGGTGCGTTCGCCGCTCAGCGTCCAGTTGTTGCTTTCATAGCGCGGCGCCAGCGGGTCGAAGGCCGGATCCAGCGAGGCAAGCCGGCCCTCGGACAAGGCGCTGGCCAGCTTGGCCCGTTCGTCGGCGGCGAGCGGGCTGCGCGGGAAGTCGCCCGCCTCGAACTTCTGACCGTCGCGCGCCAGCCGGTAGGTGGCGAGCACGGACTTGTTGATCTGGCGCACGTCCAGACCGGCGGGCACCTGCAACGCCAGGGGCGGCTCGAAGGTGGTCAGCCCCTGCACGGCATTGAGCCCCAGTGCGGCGATCTGCTCGGACATCCGCACTTCCTCGCTGACGTTGCGCGTCAGCCCGTAGATGCGGATCAGCGAGGTCTCCGGGCTCCAGTAGCCGGGCTCGGTGCCGGTCAGCTTGAACTCCGGCGGCATCTGGTCGGGATTGGCCTTGACCCAGTTCACGTAGGCGTTGATGCCATTGGCGAACGCCGTCAGGATGGCCTGGCCGTCGGGGTGGTAGCTTGCGAATTCCGCCTGCATGTCGCCCCGGTAGCGGAAAAGCCGCGCCGCGCGGTCTTGCTCGATGAAACGCGGGCCGAACTGTTCGGCCATCTTGCCTTCGCCCTGGCGGCGCCACAGGTCCAGCTGCCACAGGCGGTCGCGCGCCGCGGAAAAGCCCTGGGCAAAGAACAGGTCGGCCTGGTTCTTGGCGTAGATGTGGGACACGCCGTGCTTGTCCCTGACGATTTCCACGGGCTGCGACAGCCCCGCCATGGCGATCGTTTCCTTCTTGCCGCCTGGCGAGGCGCAGCCCGCCAGCACTGCAATCAGGCCGCTCGCCAGCAATGCGGCGGCCCTGCGCTTGAACGTACGCATAGACTTCTCCTCCGGGTTATTGATCTTTTCTATGCCGGCGGTACGCAAGACGCAGGCAGCCGCGCCAAACGCAACACCATGCAACGGCTAGAACTAAAGCAGAAGCGCGGGGAGAAGTGTTTTATTTGATTAATTCTGGCAGGACTTGTAACGCCTTGGCGCACGCCGTTTGCCGGGGACGCACTGCCGGCCGGCTGGCTTGCTTGGACGTGCGCGATGTCATGACATTTTTCGTCACGACATCGCGGGGTGGCCCAACCCGCAGGGTCAGGTCAGGCCACGCGCCGCGGCAATCACCACCGTCGCTGCGAACCCGTCTGGCTGGCGGGCGGTTGGGCCATGTCGCCGCCGCGCACCGAACTGACGTACTTCTGGTAGTCGGTGATATAGGTCGGGCTGTTGATGTTGGGGGTTTCTTCGCCGGCCCATTGGGCTTCGACGCCCGATTCCTTCCACGCCGCCAGATCGCGTTCGACCTCGGCGCGGGTAGGGGTGTAGTTGGACGGCGGCGCGGCCGTGGCGGGGGCGGAGGCCGCAGGTTGCGCACCGGCAGGGCCGGACAGCAGGGCAAAAGCCGCCAGCGCGGCCGGAACAAGGGCGCGTAAGGGAAGTAGGGGCTTCATGTGGGAACTCCTGGTGACGAACAGGGGCGCCGGACCGGGGCTCAGGCTCTCTCGAGCAAAGGCCTTTGGATGAGGCCGGCGCAGGCCGGGGGAAGGCATCCGGCGGACATGGGGCCGCCCGGTACTCATGCCTTCGGATTCATCGTAGGGCCGCATGGGTGCAGACCACATACTCAAGATTGAGTACGCCGCGTCATCCTTGCGCTACAGCAGCGAGGCCAGCCGGACCAGTTCCGATTGCCGGCTGCACTCCATCTTGGTCAGCAGCGACGCCACCTGTTTGCGCACCGTCAGGACGGAGGCATGACGCAGGGTGGCAACCTCCTCGACGCTATGACCCGCCGCCAATCCCGCCAGCACCGCGGCCTCGGCATGCGTGATGGAGAACACCGATTGCAGCTTGGTGACGTCCGGCATTGCAAAGGCGCTCTTCTTGCGCATGCGCATCAGCAGCATCCGGCCGCCGATGAGGCTGAGCGCGGGCGGCGCCGCGCTGATGTCGACCCAGAAGAGTTCCCCCCACCCCGATGCGGTGGCCATCGACCGCATCTGGCCGTCGCGCGCCACCGCGGCGCAGTGCGCGTCGAACAGCCGCTGCACCTTGGCGTCGGCGTGGCGCAGCCTGCGGCCATGCAGGGTCCAGCCATTGACGTCGTCCAGAAACCCCACCGCCAACGGCGACAGCTTGTCGACGATGCAATCCACGCTGATGAGCAGCACCGCTTCGTGGACTTCTGAAAATGCGCTTTCCAGCGACTTCCAGCCGATGGCGCGATTGCGCTCGCGCTGCGACAGTTGATGACGCAGCACGCGAAAGTACCGGCCAAAGTCGCCGGATTGCAGCCGGTCGCCGGCCTTTGCATCCACGGACGAACGTTGAAAGCCGATCGCCGCGTGCAGGACGGTGTTCGATTCGATGATGAGCGACAGCAGTTGCGCCATGCGATGCCGGACCATGAAGTCCGCGTAGAACTCGGTGCGGTGCAACTGGGCGGCGTCGTACATCCGCGCGGTGTCCAGCCACGTGCCGGCCGGGGCATGGCGCCCGTCCTGCTCAAGGATGTCGCAGCTGTAGAAATGCGCTTGGTAGTCCGACGCGCACGCGTCGGAGAAACCGATGGCGGACAGCGTCAACAGCTTGTTCCTGGCGTCGAACACGATGAGCGTTCCGCTGTCGGCCCCGACCAGATCGCGGGCCGTGCCCAGGATGTCGCGCCACGGCGGCTCGGGATCGGTCAGATGGTCCACGGCCTCGACGGCGCGGCGCAAGGCGATTCGATGATCGGGCATGGCGTGCCTCCAACTCTGGTTCAGACGTAAACGCTGCTACGTGTCACAGATGGTTGTAGGTGGCGCCGGCCGGCAAGGGGGCGGCGCACCGCTGCTGCGGATCAAAGCGGCGGGCGCGCCGCGCATATCAGGTTGGCAATGGCGGTGGGCCCAGCGCCGATTATCGTCGCAAACTTGCGCGCAAGGCGCATTTCGCCGCGCATTTTCACGCGGCAAATGCCGCGTTGATGCGGCGATACCGGGCTAATTCAACCGCCTTGCGCAGAGGCGCCCTTGCCGTGCCGTCTACTACGCCAGCAGCCGCAGCAGCCGCGCCTTGTGCGGGCCACGATGGCATCGATGTCGTCGCGCGCTTGCAGCGTGTCGAACCAGCGGTGGATGGCGGCCAGCGTTTCGTCCTGGATCGCTTGGGCGGTCTTGTGATGCAGGCCAATGGGGCGGGATACGTCGGACATCCTGAGGCGTGAAGAGTGCGGCAATTGCGCCGAATGCTACACGATCGGGCGCCGCGCCCGTCTCAATGGCGGGATGCGAAATCTCCGATGGCGGCCGCGGGCGACAGCGCGAACGAGGCCTTCATGTCGCGCACTTCCTCGATGGGCGTGCGGCCGAAAAAGCGCTTGAATTCGCGGCTGAACTGCGAGGCGCTCTCGTAACCCACGCGCGCCGAGGCCGACGCCGCCGTCAGGCCGTCGCGGATCATCATGAGCCGCGCGTGATGCAGGCGCGTGGACTTGATGTACTGGACCGGCGAGGTCTGCGTGACCGCCTTGAAATTGACATGGAAGGCCGGCACGCTCATGCCGGCTTCCTGCGCCAGGTGCGTCACGTCCAGCGGTTGTGAAAAGTCCGTATGGATGCGCCGCAGCGCCCGGGCGACGCGGCCGAAGCGGCCCGGGTGCGCCAGGGCCGCGCGCAAGGCGTCGCCTTGATCGCCGGTGAGGACGCGAAAGCAGATCTCGCGCACGAGCGCCGGGCCCAGGATCTCGGCATCCAGCGGGTTGCACAGCGCGCGCAGCAGGCGCACGGTGGCGTCCGCCAGTTCCATCGACAACGGGGTGGAAGCAATGCCCAGCGGCGCCTCGCCGGATTGGGCATCGCCCGAGCGCGCGCCGGCAAGCGCGTCGATCGCCACCACCAGGTCCGCCACGGTGGTCAGGTCCAGCCGGATGGACACGGCCAGCAAGGGTTCTTCACGGCTGGCCTGCGTTTCGGTGGAAAAGGGCAGGGGAACGGACAGCACCAGATAGTGCTGCGCGTCGTACACGTAGACCTCATCGCCCAGGAAGCCGAGCTTGCGGCCCTGGCAGACGATGACGATGCCGGGTTCGTACAGGACCGGCGTGCGGCCGAGCGGACGGTCCGAGCGCATGAAGCGCACCCCGTCCAGCGCGGACAGGCTGTAGCCCTCGTTGGGCGCCAGGCGTTCGATGAGGGCAATCATTTCGCGCGACTGCGGACTGGACGGTAGCGTCATGGGGGCATCCCGTGTTTCGGTTCCGGTGCGGCACATTCTACCGGCGTCTTCCCGGCCGGAACATGGCGGGCGATAGAAATAGGCAAGGGTGCGATAGACGCGGGTATTCGCGCTGGGTGCCCGGGTCCGTAGCATTTCAGTCACGGAAAACAACCTGGAGAACGACCATGACTTCGATGCAAGAACGGCAATCCAAAGTAGTGCTGATCACCGGCGCCAGCAGCGGGATCGGCGAGGCGGCGGCGCGGTTGCTGGCCGCCCAAGGCCACCGCGTGTATGTGGGCGCGCGGCGCACGGACCGGCTGGAAACGCTGGTGCAAGAGATTCGGGCAAAGGGCGGCACGGCGGCGTTTCGCGCGCTGGACGTCACATCCGCCGAAGACATGCAGGCCTTCGTGCGTGGGGCAGAGGCAGCTTTCGGGCAAGTGGACGTGATCGTCAACAACGCGGGCGTCATGCCGCTGTCGCCCTTGTCTTCGCTGAAGGTGGACGAGTGGGACCGCATGATCGACGTGAACATCCGCGGCGTGCTGCATGGCATCGCCGCGGTGCTGCCGGGCATGGAACGCCAGGGGCACGGCCAGGTGATCAACGTGTCTTCCATCGGCGGCCTGAGCGTGTCGCCCACGGCCGCCGTGTACTGCGCGACCAAATTCGCGGTGCGCGCGATTTCGGACGGCCTGCGCCAGGAGACCAGCAAGATCCGCGTGACAGTGGTCTGCCCCGGCGTCGTCGAATCCGAACTGGCCGATACCATCACCGACGACACCGCGCGCGTGGCAATGCAGTCGTTCCGCCGCGTCGCCCTGCACCCGGACGCCATCGCCCGTGCCATTGCCTACGCCATCGAACAACCGGATGACGTGGACGTCAGCGAAGTGGTGGTGCGCCCGACGGCCAGTCCGCATTGAACCTGCGGCCGCCGCGCGCCATCGAGCCCGGCGTCAGCGCGGCGGGAAGATGGCCGCGCGCCACAGGTCCAGGAAGTGGCGTTTCTTGAGCGGGTCCAGGTACACCAGCAGGCCGACGCCCAGGGCGACAGGCCGCACGCCGGCCGCGGGCACGATCGACGCGCTGACCGGGCGCATGCCGGATTCCCGGGCCAGCGCGTCCTGGCCGCGCGCCGACAGCAGGTAGTCCAGGAACAGCGCGCCCAGGTCGCTGCGTGGCGCCTGGCGCGGAATGATGGCCGAGCGCGACAGCATCAGCGTGTAGTCCTGCGGGTAGATGATCGCAAGCGGCGCGCCGTTGTCGATGCGGTGCCGCGTATAGGATTCCAGCAGGTTGTAGGCCAGCGTGACCTCGCCGCTTTCCAGCTTGTCCAGCGCATGTTCGGTGGACTCGTGGATGGACACGCCATTGCGGCCAAAGGCGGCGAGCAGGGCGCCGGCCATGCTGTCGAGCCGCGTGTCCTGCGTGGCCGCCAGATAGCCGATGCCGCTGCCCTGCACGTCGTAGGTGGAGATGCGGCCGGCCAGCGGCTGGTCGGGCGCCTGCAGCAGCGACAGCAGTTCGCGGCGGGTGTGCGGCACGCGTGCGGCGTCAAGCTTTTGCGTGTTGTAGACCATGACGATGGGGTCGGTGCCGATGCTGAAGACCTCGTCGCGCCAGTTGGCCCAGCCGGGCAGGGCGCGCGTCTGCGGCGATAGGTGCATGCGCGCGTAGCCGTCGTTGACCAGCTTGGTCTGCAGGTCCATGGCGCTGCTGATGACGATGTCGGGCCCGGACGGAACGCCGGGCGACCTCGCCGCGCGGTCCACGGTCTCGCGGTAGAGTTCCTGCGTCGACAGCTCGGTGTACTCCAGCCGCACGGAGGGGTTGAGCCGGCTGAAGTCTTCCAGCACGCCGCGAAACACCTGCACGCTGTTGGACGCATGCACGACCAGCACGTTGCTGCTGTCGGCGGGGCCCAGGGTCAGGCCGCTGCTGCTGACTTCGGCGGCGTGGCCGATCGCGGCGAGCGTCAGCGCGGCGCTTGCGGCCAGGCCGCGCAGGAAGGTCAGGGCGTCACGCATGACCGGGGCCTCCAGGCAATGTGATGACGGCGTCCAGCCCGCCGCCCACGCGGTTGCTCAGGCTGAGCGTGCCGCCGTGGATGTCGACGACGCGCTTGATGATCGACAGGCCCAGGCCCGCGCCGGGCGCGCGCGGATTGGGACCGCGCGCAAAGCGTTCGAAGGCGGTGTTGGCCAGCGCCGGCGGGATGCCCGGGCCCTGGTCGGACACCGTGATGCGACAGCCGCCGTCATGCCGTTCCAGGCGAACGTCGATGTGGCCGTCCTCGTTGGCGCCGTGGCGCAAGGCGTTGTCGATCAGATTCTTGAACGCTTCGCGCAGCATCAGGCTGTCGCCCTGCACGCGGGGCGTTTCGTCGCCAGGGGACGGCAGGTGCAGCCGGACGTCGGGCTGGGGATCGGCCTGCGGAACCGTGTCGTAGACGGCCTGGCTCAGCAGCTCGGCCACGTCGACCGGCTGGAACTGCCTGACGTTGCTGCGATGGATGACGCTGGCGTCGCTGAGCAGCTGGTTGACCAGACGCGACAGCTTTTCGGCATTGCGCAGCACGGCCGCGAGGCTGCGCCGCTGCTCCATCGGGTCGTCCTCGTCCAGCGCGACTTCCATCTGCGCATGCAGCGCGGCCAGCGGCGTGCGCAGCTGGTGCGCGGCCTCGGCAATGAACAGGCGCAGCGTGTCCAGGTTTTCCGACAGCCGGCCCATGAAGCCGTCCAGCGACTGGACCAGCATGTCCAGCTCTTCAGGCACCGGCGCGGCAATGGGATGCAGGTCCGACGCCGAGCGGGCGGCCAGCTCGCGCTCGACCCGCTGGATGGGCGAGAGCGACCGCTGCAATCCCCAATACGCCAGCGCCAGCGCGGCGGCGGTAAAGCCGATCAGCGCCAGCGTGCCTTGCCACAGGATGCGTTCGGCCAGCGCGTTGCGCGCCTCGCGTGTCTGGGCGACCTGGATGATCGCGGTTTCGGTCTCTTGCGGACCCGCCACCTTGCGTTCCATCCACGCGACGCGCACCGGTTCGCCTTGGTATTCGGCCGCGTAAAGCTGCGGCGTGCTGGCGTCGGCGTTGCCGCGCGCGGGCGGCGCGGGCAGGTCGCCGTAACCGGAAATCAGCGCGCCGCGCGCCGAAGCCACCCGGTAGAACACGCGATCGCGCGGCGCCTGCTCCAGCAGGGCAAGCGCAGCGTAGGGCATGTCCATCTGCCACTCGCCCTGCACGAGCTGCAGGCTGTCGGACATGGACAGCACGGACGCGCGCAGCAATTGATCGTAGGTGGTGTCGGCGGTCTGGTGCGCGTAGCCGCGCAGCAGCAGGTAGATCGCAGCCAGCCCGGCCGCGAACAGCATCCCCAGCACGGTCAGCAGCCGGCGGCGGACGGAAATGCGGCGAGGCTGCTCGGGGCGCGGCCGGATCATGGTGGCGCGGGACCGCTACGGTGACGGCGGGGTAGGGGGCTCGTCCTGCGCGCCGCCGGCGGCCGTCAGCAGGTAGCCGGTGCCGCGCTGCGTTTCGATGCGCAGCGGCGAGCCTTCCAGCTTGCGGCGCAGCCGCGCGATGTAGACCTCGATGGCGTTGGGCGCGGCGTCGTCATCGAAGGCGAACAGCTTGTTCGCGATTTCCGATTTGCTGACGGCGCGGTTCATGCCGGCCAGCAGGATTTCCAGCAGGCTGAATTCGCGCTTGGGCAGCTCGATGCGCCGGCCCGCCAGCGTCACCTGCCGCGCGGCGCTGTCGATGACCAGGTCGCCGAATCGCAGGACGCCCGTGGCCTGCGGACTGGGACGGCGCAGCAGCGCGCGGCAGCGGGCTTCCAGTTCGCGGAAATCGAAAGGCTTGGCAAGGTAGTCGTCCGCGCCGGTATCCAGCGCATGAACGCGGTCCTCGATGTCGATGCGCGCGGTCAGCGCAAGCACGGGCGTCTTGCTGCCGCGGTCGCGCAGCCGGTGCAGGATGTCAAAGCCCGACATGCGAGGCAGGCCGATGTCCAGGATGACCAGATCGAAGGTCTCGTACTGCAGGACGCCATCGGCGCTCAGGCCGTCATTCTGGCTGTCGACCGCGTGGCCAAGACGGCGCAGCCGGCGCACGAGTGCGTCGGAAAGATCTTCGTCGTCTTCGATTACCAGAATGCGCATGGCGCGATTGTCGCATAGCAAAAAACGACAGGTTCCAGACAGCTTTTCTTCCTAGTCTTGCGATCCTGCTTCCCCCGCCGGAGGCAGCACATAACAACGACTAGCTGGAGATAACCCTCATGCTTCTGACCCTGCTTGGCTTCGGCATGGTGATCACGTTCATGACGCTGATCATGACCAAGCGCCTTTCGCCGCTCGTCGCCCTCATCCTTGTCCCCATTATCTTTGCGCTGCTGGGCGGCTTTGGCGGCGGCATCGACAAGATGATGCTGGACGGCATCCGCAAGATCGCGCCGACCGGCGTGATGCTGATGTTCGCCATCCTGTACTTCGGCGTGATGATCGACGCGGGCCTGTTCGACCCCATCGTCGGCCGCATCCTGCGCGCGGTGAAGGGCGATCCGCTCAAGATCGTGGTGGGCACGACCGTGCTGGCGCTGGTGATCTCCCTGGACGGGGACGGGTCGACCACCTACATGATCGTGGTGGCATCGATGCTGCCGCTGTACCGGCGCCTGAAGATGAACGCGCTGTCCATGACCTGCCTGGCGATGCTGGCCAGCGGCGTGATGAACCTGACGCCGTGGGGCGGCCCGACGGCGCGGGCGGCCAGCGCCCTGCATGTGGACGCGGGCGACATCTTCGTGCCGCTGGTGCCGGTGATGGGCGTGGCGATCGTGGCGATCCTGATCCTGGCGTTCTTCCTGGGCCTGCGCGAGCGCCGCCGCCTTGGCGTGCTGTCGCTGCCCGCTGGCGCGTCCCTGCATGCCGGTTACGACGAGGACGGCCCCAAGAACCTGCCCGAGATCGAAGTGGATCACGACCTGCGCCG
The DNA here is from genome assembly GCF_041879325.1 of Achromobacter sp. JD417. NCBI lineage: Bacteria > Pseudomonadati > Pseudomonadota > Betaproteobacteria > Burkholderiales > Alcaligenaceae > Achromobacter > Achromobacter sp. JD417. The sequence goes on from NZ_CP087159.1 coordinate 1,287,845, forward strand.
TCCGAAGCTGCTGTGGGTGAACGCGGGCCTGACGCTGGCGCTGATGGTGAGCCTGGTGCTGGGCGTGCTGCCGCTGCCCGTGCTGTTCATGATTGCGTTCGCGGTTGCGCTCATCATCAACTACCCGAACCTGGCCGAGCAGCGCCGCCGCGTGGCGCAGCATGCCGGCAACGTGCTGTCGGTGGTGTCGCTGATCTTCGCGGCAGGCATCTTCACCGGCATCCTGTCGGGCACCGGCATGGTCGAAGCCATGTCGCGCAGCCTGCTCGCCGTGATTCCCGACGCGCTGGGACCGTACCTGGCGGGCATCACCGCGCTGGTCAGCCTGCCGTTCACGTTCTTCATGTCCAACGATGCCTTCTACTTCGGCGTGCTGCCCATCCTGAGCGAAGCGGCGCAGGGCTACGGCATCTCGCCCGTGGAAATGGCGCGCGCCTCGCTGATCGGCCAGCCCGTCCACCTGCTCAGCCCGCTCGTGCCGTCGACCTACCTGCTCGTCGGCCTGGCCGGGGTGGAATTCGGCGATCACCAGCGCTATTCGCTCAAGTGGGCCACGATGGTCTGCCTGGTGATGCTGGCGGCCGCGCTGGCGTTCGGCCTGTTCCCGCTGGTCGGCGCCGCCGCCTGATTCCCGCGGCGCCCGCCGCACGACACTGAGAAGGAAGCACCATGGCTTTGCGCATTGCCTACGTCACCAGCGGCATGGGCCACACCGGCACCGCGATCTGCCAGGCGCTGCACCGCGCCGGCCATCGCGTGGTGGCCGGCTGCGGTCCGCGCTCATCCCGCAAGGACCACTGGCTGAAGGAACAGAAGTCGCTGGGTTACGACTTCATCGCCTCGGAAGGCGACGCCACCGACTGGGCCTCGACCGAGGCCGCGTTCGCCAAGGTCCGCCGCGAGGTCGGCGAGATCGACGTGCTGGTCAACAACGCCGGGTCCATGCTGGACATGCGCTTTCGGCAGATGGGCCACGCCGACTGGTCGGCCGTCCTGCGCAGCAATCTGGACACGCTCTTTAACAGCACCAAGCAGGTCGTCGACAGCATGGCGGACCGAGGCTGGGGGCGGATCATCAACATCGGATCGGTGGCGGCCGAAAAAGGACAGATCGGCCAGATCAACTACGCGACCGCCAAGGGCGCCGTCATCGGCTTCACCCGTTCGCTCGCGCAGGAAGTCGCGGCGCGCGGCGTGACGGTGAACCTGGTGTCGCCGGGTTTCATCGCCGACGACACCGTCCGCGCCTTCCCGCCCGCGCTGCTGGACCGCATCGTCGAAAGCGTACCGGTCGGCAGGTTGGGCACCGCGCAGGATCTGGCCGGGCTGTGCGCGTGGCTGGCCTCGGACGAGGCGGCGTTCGTCACCGGCGCCAATTACGCCATCAACGGCGGCGTGTACATGAGCTGATGCACAGCCCCGCAGTGCGCCAGCCCCTTAGTTTGCCAGCCCCTTAGTTCGCCAGCCCCTTAGTTCGCCAGTTTCACCGCGCCGCTGTCGATCAGGGCCTTCCACTTGGCGTTGTCCGCCTGGATGAACTTCAGCAGGTCTTCCCGCGAGCCGCCGCCGGCCAGCATGCCGGCGTTGTCGACCGCCGCCTTGAACGTAGGCGTGGCGACCGCGGCGCGCAGTGCTGCGTTGATGGGTTCAAGCTGTTCGCTCGTGATGGCATTGCTGGCCGCCACTGAAAACCATTGCGTCGCGGCGTAGCCCTTGAAGCCCGATTCCTCCACCGTGGGCACGTCGGGCAGGCTGTCCAGGCGATAGGGCGTCGTCACGGCGTAAGCCTTCAGTGCGCCGGACTTGATCTGCGGCATGACCGGCGCGGATCCCAGGATGGCCAGCGGAATCTGTCCGCCGGCAACGTCCGCCACCGCCTGCCCGCCGCCCTTGTACGGCACATGCACGATGCGGGTGCCGGCGTATTGGTTCAGCAATTCGCCCGCGAGGTTCTGCGAGGTGCCGTTGCCCGAGCTGCCATAGCTCCAGGCTTCGGGCTGGCGCCGGGCATCGGTCAGCACGTCCTGCAGGCTGTTCTTGGCGTTGCGGGCGGGGCCGACGATGACCATGGGGCCTTGCGCCATCAGCATCACGGGGGCCAGCTCGCGGCCGATGTCGGGTTGCGGCGTCGGGTAAATGAGCGGGCCTGGCACGGTGATCAGATAGCCGTCGGCGGCCTTGCTGCGCGCAACCAGCTGAAGCGCGATCGCCCCCGAGGCGCCGGGACGGTTTTCCACGATGACATTCAGGCCGGTCTGGCGCGCCAGTTCCTGCGCCGCGATCCGGGTCAGCACGTCCGCCGTGCCGCCGGGCACGAAGCCCACCACCCACGTGATCTGTTTGGCAGGCCATTGAGAATTGCTGTCGGCCGCCGTGGCGGCCGCGGCGGGCAGGGCGATGCTCAGGAGCATCGCGCAGCATTGGATAGCGAATTTCATGTTTTCCCCTTGATTTCTGCTATCGGTGATTAGTCTTGCGCTCAGCCGGGATCCCGCTTGCCGGGCGGCGTGTTCGGATGTTCGGCGCACGACTGGTTGAACGCCTGCACCATTTTCAGGATGGGGCCGAGCACCCACGTATTGAAGATGAGAATGTCGCTTTCCTCCTTGGGGTCCTGAATCACATTGAACAGATATGGGGATTCCAGTTTGCCCTTGCCCTCGTTGACCTCGGGCTCCCAGTAGAAGTGCAGCTTCCAGTCGCGCCATTTCACGGCGCGCAGGTCGCCCTTGATGTAGAACAGGAATCCCTCGCGCAGCGATTTCGGGCTGGCGCCGGTAAAGAAGTCGGTCTGGTCGATGCCGTCGATGGGCCGGTCCTGCGGAATGTCGGCGCCGCCGATGCGGGACAGCGTGGTGTACAGATCGGTCACGTGGACCATCTCGTTGGACACCTGACCCGGCTGCACGCGGCCGGGCCAGCGGATGATGAAGGGCACGCGCAGGCTGCCTTCCATCGCGGTATGGTAGGTGCCGCTCCAGGGCCCTGCGGTGCCGCGATAAGGCTTGCGGTATTCAGGGCCGTTGTCGCTGCAGAAGATGAACACGGTGTTCTCGCGCAGGTTCAGCGCGTCCACGGCCTGCACGATCTGGCCGACGCGGTGGTCCATTTCGACCATCGAGTCCGCAAAGTCGCCCGCGCCCGTGCGCCCGGCAAAGTCGGGGTGCGGCAGGGTGGGAAAGTGCAGATGCACCAGCGGCAGATACAGGAAGAACGGGCGCGCCGCCTCGGCGTGCTTGCGCATGAAACCGATGGACCGGTCCACCAGTTCGGCGTCGATGCCGCGCCGCGTATCCAGATCGTAGACCTTGACGTTCTCCGACGGCCCGCCGGCTTCGCCTTGCATGATGTGCGGAATGTCCGCCACCGAGGGATCGAAGCCGATCGACGACGTGAACTGGCTTTCGTCGGTGGTGCGCGGAATGCCGTACCACTCGTCAAAGCCGCGGTCGCTGGGATAGCGGCCGGGGATGTCGCCCAGATGCCATTTGCCGAAATGCGCGGTGGCGTAGCCCTGGCCCGACAGTTGTTGCGCCAGCGTGATCTCGTCGCGCGTAAGCCCTTGCGGCAGGCCGGGCGGCACGGATTGCAGGCAGCCCGTGCGGATGGGGTGACGGCCGCTCATCAGCGCCGAGCGCGTGGGCACGCAGTCGCTTTCCACGTTGAAGTTCTGCAGCAGCAGGCCCTCGGCGGCCAGGCGGTCGATGTTTGGCGTGGGCGCACCGCGCAGGGCGCCGCCGCCGTAGCAGCCAAGTTCGCCCCATCCCAGATTGTCGGCCACGATCAAGACGATGTTCGGCTTGTGTTCCATTGTGCTCTCGCCTCGGTGAATGCTCGGGTTGATCCCAGGATTCTAGGAGGGCAGGGTGGCCGTTATATTCCCGAAAGTACGTAAATGAATGAACTTTGGTTATGAATCTGTCGCTGCGGGATATCGAGTACTTCCTGGCCGCCGTCGAGTACGGCAACCTGGAACGCGCCGCGGCGTCGTTTGGCGTCAGCCAGCCGGCGCTGTCGAAGTCGCTGCAGCGGCTGGAGGCCGATACGGGGTTGGCGTTGCTGGACCGCAGTGGCCGTGGGCTGCGCCTGACGTCGGCCGGACTGGTGTTTCTGGAACATGCCAAGCGGCTTTGGGCCGAATACCTGGACGCCATGCGTCACGCGGCGGAATTGCGCGTGGGGCAGGCGGGATTGCTGCGCGTCGGGGTGACGGGCGCCACCATCGACAGCGTGGCGATGCCCGCGATGCGGCACCTGCTGCCGCGCCGGCCGGCGCTGCGGGTGCAATTGACACAGGGATTATCCGATGACCTGAACGAGCAGGTCGCCAGCGGCAAGCTGGACCTGGCCGTGACGCCTATTTATGCGGACGTGCCTTCGACCCTGCACCATGAACCGATCATGGAAGACCGCCTTTGCGTGGCGGCCAGCCGCGACCATCCGCTGGCCGCGCGCCGCAAGCTGGCGTTGCGCGATCTGGCGGACCTGCGGTGGATTCTTCCCAAGCCTTCCTCGATTGCCCGCAAGGCCCTGGATTCGCGGTACGCGGAAAGCAACTTGCCATTGCCCGCTGCGGCGCTGGAAGTCGAGCACTTTTCCAAGGGCACGCTGGAGTTGCTGGCGCAGACGGACCTGCTGGCGCTGCTGCCGCAAAGCGCGCTGGAGGCTGAGGCGGACGTCGTCGCGCTGCCGGTGGCGCTGGGCCGGCCGCTGCCGCGCGCCATTGCGCTGATTTCGCGGCAGGGGACCGCCTGGTCGCCGTTGATGCACGAGTTCCGGCGCGCCATCCTGGATTGTGCTGCGGGCATGGGCTAAGCGCGGCGACCGGGGCGCAATGGCGGGTTTCGGCTATGCCAAAATGGTCCGCTTTCAATTCATCAGGAGCGGGGCTCATGGCTGGAACGTCATTGCGGGTTGCGGCGGGCGTGGGGCTGATGTCGTTGGCGGCGCTTGCCGCGTGCGGCAAGAAAGAGGCCTATCCGCCCGAGGTCCAGCGCGAGACCTATAGCTCGTGCGTCGCGGGCTTCAAGTCCCGGGTCCAGGCCTCGCCGGAAGTGGACGCCAAGGCCGCCAGTTATTGCAATTGCATGGTCGACGGTTTGCAGAAATCCGTGCCGTACGAAGAATTCAAGCAGCTGGACCAGCTGCTGGCGACCAAAAGCGCCACGCCGGACAGCGAAAGGCTGAGCAAGAACGTGACCGAGGTGGTCAATGCCTGCTTGAAGCGCGAGATGCCCAAGGGCTGATGGATGCTGCCGCGTGCGGGCTTGGCAACCCCCGTTTCAGCCCTTTAACCCCAGCCGCCGCGCCAGCTTGTGCAGGTTGCTTGGGTCAACATCCAGCGCGCGCGCGGCGACGGCCCAATTGCCGTCGTGGGTGTCCAGCGCCCGGCGGATGACCTGCCGCTGACAGGCGTCCACCGCGTCGCGTAGCGACTGTGCCGGCGCATCCGGAACAGGTGTGTCATCCGTGTCGTCTTCCAGCGCGCCGGGCATGTCGCCGTCGGACAGGTCCAGCAGCTTGGCGCCCAGCGTGACGATTTCGTTGCGGCTGGCGCCGTGGCTCACCGCCTTGATGGCCGCCCGGCTGATGACGTGTTCAAGTTCGCGCACGTTGCCGGGCCAGCGGTAGCGGCGCATCATTTCCTCGGCCTCCGGCGACAGCCGCAGACTGCGCAGCCCGAGGCGCGCGCGGTTCAGTTCCAGGTAGCGGCCGGCCAGCAGCAGGATGTCGTTGCCGCGGTCGCGCAGGGGTGGGATGGGAATCGGATAGACCGACAGCCGGTGGTAGAGGTCGGCGCGGAAATCGCCCGCGCGCACCAGGTCGCGCAGGCTGCGGTTGGTGGCCGCCACGATGCGCACGTCCACCGTCCGCGGACGGTCGTCGCCCAGGCGCTGGATCTCGCCGTTCTGCAGGGTGCGCAGCAGCTTGGCCTGCACCAGCAGCGGCAGTTCGCCGACTTCATCCAGGAACAGCGTGCCGCCGTTGGCGGCTTCAAAGCGGCCGGGCCGGTCGGCCACCGCGCCGGAAAACGCGCCCTTCGCGTGGCCGAACAATTCGCTTTCGGCCAGGGACTCGGGCAGCGCGGCGCAGTTCACGTGCACGAGCGGCCGGTCGCGGCGGCGCGACAGCCCGTGCACCCGGCGCGCAAACAATTCCTTGCCCACGCCCGTTTCGCCCAGCAGCAGAATCGGCAATTCCGAATCGGCCACGACTTCGATCTCGTGCAGCAGGCGGGCAATGGACTCGCTCTGGCCCAGGATCTCGCTGGCGGCGGGTGCGGCGCTGTCCGCCGGCGCCTGCCCGCGCGCCACGCGCAGGGCGCGGATCTCGGCCTCCAGGCGGGTGGTGCGCAGCGCGGCTTCGAGCAGCACGATGTAGTCGCGCAGATCGGCCTGCGCCTCCATGTCGAACGTGCCGACCTCCAGCGCGTCCAGCGTCAGCACACCCCAGGTCTTGCCCTCGATGTGCAGGCTGGTGCCCATGCAGTCGTGCACGGGCAGCGGTTCGCCGGCCATGCCGTTGATGAGTCCGTCGTAGGGATCGGGCAGGGTGCTGTCGTGGTGAAAGCAGGTGACGCCGCGCCGCGCCAGGATGGCTGCCAGCCGCGGATGCTGCTGCACGGCGAAGCGGCGGCCCAAGGCGTCCTGCGTCAGGCCGTCCACCGCGATGGGGCGCAGGTGATCTTCTTCGAGCTGCAGCAGCGCGACGGCGCCGCAGCGGAAATGCGTACGAAGGCTGGAGACCAGACGCTGCAGACGAATGGCGGGCGGCAGGTCGGCGACCAGGTCGGCAAGCAGGAGATTTTGCATGGGTGAATTCTACCGTTGCAAGGTGAATAGAACCCTACCGCTGAAGGGTGATATTTACCCTTTAAAACGCAGGTGATTGATAAATCGCAAGTTTTTCCTGGCACGGATTTCGCAAGTAGAGAAGCACCGTCATGATCTATGGAGAGACGCGATGAGCATGGTTGAGCAATCCCTGGGCCAGTTGGCCCGCAGCATTCCCGGCGCCACGCAGGTGTTTCACGAATTCGAACTGGACTTCTGCTGTGGCGGCAAGAAAAGCCTGGCCGAGGCGGCAGCCCAGCGTTCGCTGGATCCCGCGCAGATCGAGGCGCGCCTGGTCGCCCTGGCGCAGAACCCCTCGCAGGAAACGGACTGGGGGCTCGCTTCGCCGGCCGAGCTGGTCGATCACATCCTGGCGCGCTACCACGAGGTCCACCGTCAGCAACTGCCCGAACTCATCCGCCTGGCCTTGAAGGTGGAACAGGTCCACGCCGACAGCCCGGACTGCCCGACGGGCCTGGCCGATCACCTGCGCGCCATGCAGCAGGAGCTGGAAAGCCACATGCAGAAGGAGGAACAGGTGCTGTTCCCGATGCTGGCGCGCGGCCACGGCGCCATGGCCACCATGCCGATCATGGTCATGCGCACGGAACACGACGACCACGGCGTGGCGCTCGAACGCCTGATGGCGCTGACCAACAACGTGACCCTGCCGCGTGCGGCCTGCAATACCTGGCGCGCGCTTTACCTGGGCATTCGCCAGTTCAAGGAAGACCTGATGGCGCACATTCACCTGGAAAACAACATCCTTTTCGAGAACGCAGGAGCGCGCGCGCCGGCCTGACGGCGCGCGGCAAGGAAGGGCGGGGCCTGCCGGCCCCGCGGCATCAGCAGGGAAGGTCCGTATGAACATCGACAAATTCAAGCAGCAACACGTGGATATCCTTGAAGGCATCGCGTCGCTGCGCAAGCTGGCCCTGGCCGGCGTGGCGCGCAACGCGGCCGAGATCGCCCAGGGCATCGTCGCCATGAGCGCCACCATCAAACTGCATCTGGCGGTCGAGGACCGCGCGCTGTATCCCGCAGTGGCGCGCAGCGCGGACGCCGACCTGGCGCGAAAGGGACGCGAATTCCAGGAAGAGATGGACGCCATCGCCGCCGCCTACGAAGGCTTCGCCAAACGCTGGAACAATGCGCGCAGCCTTGAACTGGACGAGCGGGGTTTTCGCGACGACGCCAACACCGTGCTGCGCCGGGTGCACGAGCGCATGCAGCGCGAAAACCGCGATCTCTATCCCCGCATCGAGGCGATGTAGCGGCAGGCCCGCCAGACGCTAAGACGCGGCGGTGCGCACGGCGCACAACCCGCCCCGATCCGGACACAAACGGAATGAAAACCGACAGCTCGGTTGCATGAATCCGCCGGCCGCCGCCTGTACACTCGGAGCACCTTATTAGGCGCCTGGGGATATTGATGGCCGGAAGCAGCTTTTTCGCGTTGTTCGACGATATCGCCACCATCCTGGATGACGTTTCCGTCATGACGAAGGTGGCCGCCAAGAAGACGGCGGGCGTGCTGGGCGACGACCTGGCGCTCAACGCCCAGCAGGTCAGCGGCGTGCCCGTCAACCGCGAGCTTCCCGTCGTCTGGGCGGTGGCCAAGGGCTCCTTCATCAACAAGCTGATCCTGGTGCCCGCGGCGCTGCTCATCAGCGCCTTCGCGCCCTGGGCGATCACGCCGCTCCTGATGCTGGGCGGCGCCTTTCTTTGCTACGAAGGCGTCGAGAAGCTGGCGCACAAGTTCCTGTCGCATGGCGAATCCCCGGAAGGGCATCACGCCGCGCTCTCCGAGGCGCTGCAGAACCGGTCGGTCGACATGGTCGCGTTCGAGAAGACCAAGATCAAAGGCGCGGTGCGCACCGACTTCATCCTGTCGGCGGAAATCATCGTCATCAGCCTGGGCGCGGTGGCGGGCGCCGACTTCACACGGCAGGTCGCGGTGCTGTCCATTATTGCCATTGCGATGACGGTGGGCGTCTACGGCCTGGTCGCGGGCATCGTCAAGCTCGATGACCTGGGCTTGCACCTGAGCCAGAAGTCGTCGCGCGCGGTGGCCTGGCTGGGCGAGCGGATCGTGGGCGCGGCGCCTTACCTGATGAAGACCCTGTCCGTGGTGGGCACGGCTGCGATGTTCATGGTCGGCGGCGCCATCCTGACCCACGGCATTCCCCCCGTGCATGCGGCCATCGAACATGCCGCCGCCGCGGTGGGCGGGGGCGGCGTCGTGCACGCGCTGGTGTCCACGTTGCTCAACGCGCTGTTCGGCATCGTCGCCGGCGCGGTCGTGCTGAGCGCGGTGAGTCTGGTCAAGCGCCTGTTCAAGAAAGGCTGATGCGCCAGCCGGTCCCGGCGCGCCACGAAGACCGGCGCGCGGGATCGCTACCTTTGCTGTGCGGCGGCGACCGGCGACCCCATTGCCTGGAACAGCGCCGCCGTTTCCGTCATGCGGCTGTTGGCGTATTCCAGTTCGCGCAGGCGCGCAGCGACGTAATGCTGTTCGGCGGCGTATTGGGTGTAAGGCGCCAGCGCGCCCAACTTGACCCGGTTGGCCGTGTTCCGATAGGACTGTTCGGCCGCGCGCCGCGAGGCTTCCGCCGACGCCAGCGCCTGTCCGCCCGCATCCAGGCGCGAGAGCGTGTCGGCCACATCACGAAACGCGGTCAGCACGGTCTGCTTGTATTGCAGGACGGCGGCCTCGTACCGTTCTTTCGCGGCGCTGCGTTCGGCCAGCAATTGCCCGCCATGGAAGATCGGCTGCGTCAGCGACGCGCCAATGGCCCAGATCGAACCGCCACCTGACAAGGCGTCGGCCCAAGAGAACCCGCCCTTGCCCATGGACGCCGACAGCGACAGGCTGGGAAACATCTGCGCGGTGGCCAGGCCCACGTCGGCCGCGGCGGCCTCAAGCGCCGCTTCGGCGACCCGGATGTCCGGCCGCGAGGCCAGCAGTTCCGACGGCACCACCACGGGCACCGCCTCGGGCACGGCCAGCGTGTCGAAGGCCAGGTCGGGGGGCGCCTGGTCCGGACTGCGGCCCAGCAGCACGGCCAGCGCGTGACGCGTGGCATGCCACTGCGCGCGCAGTCCGGGCAAGGACGCCTCCAGCGTGGCGGCGTCCTGGTCGGCGGCCAGCGCATCGTTCTGCGAGGCAGAGCCGTATTCATAGCGGCGTTGCGTGTCATGCGCCACCTGCCGCAGCAGCACCGCCTGCTTTTCCGTCAGCGCCACGCGATCGGCCAGCGCGGCCGAGGTGATCGCGCCAGTGACGATGTTGGCCGCGAGCGAGCGCCGGGCAGCTTCAAGCTGATACGCCTGCTGCGCGACCTGCGCCGCCAGCGAGGTGTTGGCAAAGCGCGCCGCGCCAAAGAGGTCCAGGTTGTAGCTGGCCTGCACCTGTCCCGTGAAGACGTTAAAGAGCGCCGTGGGTTCGGGCAGTTCGGGCATCGTCAACGCACGGTTGCGCGTGGCGCTGGCGCCCGCGTCGACCGAAGGCAGCAGCGAGGAATTGACCTGCCCGCGCAATTGCTCGCGCGCGCCGGCCAGGTTGCGTTCGGCGGCGGCCAGGTCCGGGCTGTTGGCCAGGCCTTCCTCGACGAGTGCGTTCAGCGCCTCGGAGCCGTAGCGCTTCCACCACTGCGGCACGGGGTGCGCGCCGCGCTCGAAGCGTTGCGCCACGCCCTGGGCGGTGGCGCCCGCGGGGGGCGCGGCCTCGACGCCATATTGCGCGGGTTGCGCCATGGCGGGCGGCTTGCTGTCCGGCGCGAAGGCGCAGCCGCCCAGTGCCAGCATCAGCGGCAGCGCCGCAAACCGAACGCGTTGGAAAGTGAAGGGGATGCGCATGGTCAGGCTCCTCGTTCCACCGTGTCGCCCGCGTTGGAGCCGGGCGGCACGCCTTCCGGCTCGTCGCGTTCATCGTGCTTCACGCGGAACCACGCCGCGTACAGGGCGGGCAGGAAGAACAGCGTCAACACCGTGGCGATGGTGATGCCGCCCATCAGGGCTGTCGCCATCGGGCCGAAGAAGTTGCTGCGCAGCAGCGGGATCAGCGCCAGCACGGCGGCGGCAGCGGTCAGCGTAATCGGCCGGAAACGCCGCACCGTGGCGCCGACAATGGCGTCCACGCGCTTGTGGCCCGCGCGTATGTCCTGCTCGATCTGGTCCACCAGGATGACCGAGTTGCGCATGATGATGCCGAACATGGCGATCACGCCCAGCATTGCGACAAAGCCGAAAGGCTTGCCAAACAGCAGCAACGCGGCCACGACGCCGATCAGTCCCAGCGGCGCAGTCAGCACCACCATCAGCACCCGGGAAAAGCTCTGCAGCTGCACCATCAGCAGCGTCAGCACAGCCACCGCCATCAGGGGCATCTGCGCGTTGATGGACGTCTGGCCCTTGGCGCTTTCCTCCACGGGGCCGCCGACTTCGATGCGAAAGCCCACGGGCAGCTCGGCGCGCAGGGCGTCCAGCTTCTTGTCGATGGCGTGCGTGACGTCAATGCCTTGCGCATCGCCCGTCACGTCGGCCTGGACAGTGATCGTGGGCTGGCGGTCGCGCTCCCAGATGACGCCGTACTCGAGGTCGTAGCGGACCTGGCCGATACTGCCCAGCGGCACGGGACCGTTCGCCGTGGGCATGGACAGCGTGGCAAGGCGGGCCGGGTCGACCCGTTCTTCGCGCGGGGCGCGCAGGGTGACGTTGATGAGCTTGTCGCGCTCGCGGTACTGCGTCACGGTGTAGCCCGAGAGCGTCATCGCCAGGAAGCTGGAGATGTCGCTGGAAGTGATGCCCAGTTCACGCGCCTTCTGCTGGTTGACCTCGAACCGCACCGATCTTTCCGAAGGCTCGTCCCAGTCGAACTGCACGTTGGCCGAGCGCTTGTCGGCGCGCACCTCGGCCGCCACCTTTTCGGCCACCGCCCGCACCTCGGGGATCTTGTCGCCACTGACGCGGAACTGCACCTGATAGCCGACCGGCGGCCCGTTCTCAAGGCGCGACAGGCGGCTGCGGATCGCGGGGAAGTCGCTGCGCAGCATCGGCGCCATCCACTGCGCGAGCTTTTCGCGGTCTTGCACCGAATGCGTGGTGATGACGAGCTGGGCGAAGTTGGGCGTGGCAAGCTGCTGGTCCAGCGGCAGGTAGAAGCGCGGCGCGCCGGTGCCCACGAAGCTGACCGAATGCGCAATCTCGGGCCGGCCTTCCAGCGCTTTTTCCAGTCGCTCGATCTGGCGCAGCGTGGCGGCAAAGGACGCGCCTTCCTGCAGACGCACGTCCACCAGTAATTCGCTGCGGTCGGAGCTGGGAAAGAACTGCTGCGGCACGAACCTGAAACCCGCCATCGCCACGGCAAACACCAGCACGGTGCCGGCCAGCACCAGATAACGCCGGTCCACGCACCACGCCACCCAGCCGCGCAGGCGCTGGTAGAAGCGGGTGTTGTAGATGTCGTGCTCGTGGTCGTGCGGCAGATGCGCCTCGCGCTTGCGCTCGGGCAGGAGGCGGTAGCCCAGCAGCGGAATCAGCACCACGGCCGCGAACCACGAGGTGATGAGCGCAATGGCCGACACCTGGAAGATCGAGCGCGTGTATTCGCCGGTGCTGGACTTGGCCAGCGCGATGGGCAGAAATCCCGCCACGGTGACCAGGGTGCCGGTCAGCATGGGAAAGGCGGTGCTGGTGTAGGCGAACGCGGCGGCGCGTGTCCGGTTCCAGCCCTGTTCCAGCTTCACCGCCATCATCTCGACCGCGATGATGGCGTCGTCCACCAAAAGGCCCAGCGCCAGCACCAGCGTGCCCAGCGACACCTTGTGCAGGCCGATGCCGAACATCTCCATGAACAGCGCCGTGATGGCCAGCACCACAGGGATGGAGATCACCACCACCATGCCCGTGCGCAACCCCAGCGACACCAGGCTCACGGCCAGCACGATCGCCACGGCTTCGGCCACGGAGCGCAGGAATTCGTCGACCGACTCCGACACGGCCGTCGGCATGCTGGACACTTCCGTCAGCGCGAGGCCCGCGGGCAGCTCGGCCTGCAGTTCCTTGAACTTGGCGTCCAGCGATTTGCCCAGGCGCACCACGTCGTGGCCTGGCTGCATGGTGATTCCGATGCCCAGCACGGTTTCGCCCTGGAACCGCACCTGCTGCGCCGGGGGATCGTCGTAGCCGCGGTGCAGGGTGGCGATGTCGCCCAGCCGGACGGACTTGCCGTTCACGCGGATCAGCGTGTCCGCCAGGGCGCGGCTGTTCGGGAACTGGCCCGTGGGCCGCACGAAGATGCGGTCGTCCGCCGTGGTCAGCGTGCCCGCGCCCTGCACGGCGTTCTGGCTGTTGATCGCCTCGGCGATTTCCTGCGGCGACACGCCCAGCCGGGTGAGTTGCGTGTTCGGGATCTCGAGGTAGATGTGTTCGGGCTGATCCCCGAAATAGTCCACCTTGGCCACGCCCGGCACGCGCAAAAGCACGGTGCGCAGCTTGTCGGCATAGTCGCGCAGCTGCGCGGGCGAAAAGCCGTCGCCTTGCAGCGTGTAGATGTTGGTGTAGACGTCGCCGAACTCGTCATTGAAGAACGGACCCTGCACGCCTTGCGGCAGCGTGGCCCGCATGTCGCCCACCTTCTTGCGCACCTGATACCACTGGTCGGCCACGGTGCTGGCCGGCGCCGAATCCTTCATCGTGTAGAAGATCAGGGATTCGCCGGGCCGCGAGTAGCTGCGCAGGAAATCGGTGTTGGCGGTCTCCTGGAGTTTCTTGGCGATGCGGTCGGTGACCTGCTCCTGGACCTGCTGCGCCGTGGCGCCCGGCCACAGGGTCTGGATGACCATGACGCGGAAGGTGAAAGGCGGGTCTTCGGACTGCGCCAGCCGCGAGTACGACAGCACGCCGAACAGCGTGACGAGCGTGATGATGAAGATCACCAGCGGCTGATGCCGCAGCGCCCAGGCCGACAGGTTGAACCGGCCTTCCTCGTGGCGATGGGCGTCTTGGTCAGCCTGCTGGCCGGGGTCCTGGCCGGGGGCGCTCATGACGCGAAATCCTCGGGATGCAGCGGCGGAACCGGACGCACCTTTTCGCCGGCCGACACGGTGTGCACGCCTTGCCACACCACGCGCTCGCCCGCCGCCAACCCTTGAGACAGCGTGACGGTGCGCGCGTCGTAGCGCAGCACCTGCACGCGGCGAAGTTCCAGCGTGTCGGCCTCGGGCTTGACGATCCACACCGCCGGCTCGCGGCCGTCATGGAACAGGGCCGTGGCCGGCACCGTATAGGTGGTCCGTCCGTTGGCCTGGCGGTTATCGAAACTGATGTTGGCCGTCATGCCTAGCCGGACCTCGGGCGAGGGCGATTCCAATGTGAGCTTGGCGCGGTAGGTGCGGCTTTGCGGATCGGCGGCCGGCGCGATCTCGCGCAGCACGGCCGTAAACGTCTGGCCGGGCAACGGCCCCAGCGCGACGGTGGCGCGCTGGCCGATTTCCAGGCCCGCCAGCACGCTTTCGGGCACGTCGCACAGCGCGTCGATGTCGCCCGCCCAGGCCAACTGATAGACGGGGGTGCCGGCGGCGACGTTCTGTCCCGTGTCGGCCTGTTCGGCGGTGATGACGCCCGCGTGATCGGCGTGCAGCGTCGTGTAGTTGAGCTGGTCGGCCGCCAGCGCCGCCTCCTGCGCGGCCTGGTCCCGCTGCGCAAGGGCCGAGGCATAGGCATTACGGGTCTGCTCGAGCTGGGTGGCGGCGATCAGATTCTCGCGCGCCTGGGCGCGATCGCGATCCAGTTGCTTGCGGGCGTAGTCCAGCTGGTGCTGGGCCGCCGACAGCGCCGCGCGCGCGGCGGCAGCGTTCTTGGTGGCGTCGGCCGGGTCCAGCTTGGCCAGGACCTGGCCGGGGGACACGGAGTCGCCCAGCCGCACCTTGCGTTCCACGATCTTGCCGCCCACGCGGAACGACAGCGGCGTGCTGTAGCGCGCCTGCACCTCACCGGGAAGCGTCCAGGCCGGCAGGGCTTCGTCCGCCTGCGCGGGCATGGCGACGACGGGGCGAGGCGCGGGGGCGGGCGCTTCGTCACGGCCGCAGCCGGCCACGGCGGCGGCCATGGCGATGACAGCGGACAGCGCCAACAGGCGCGTGCCGCGGCGGGGCGAAACGGCGGGAACGATCCGTGCTGCAGCAGCAACGGCATGGCGCGCGATGGGATGCGCGCCCGGGCCAAAACAATTCACGAAACACCTCGCTGCGCGGAAATGGGGCAGGAAAGGGACGAGTCAGACTCGATACGGACTGAATTCTAATACAGTTTTGTATCTGAATACAAAGTTGAATCTGAAATGCGCGCCGGTGCTAAACTCGCGCCATGTCCAAAGTCCGCCTGACCCGAGAGCAAAGCCGAGATCAGACGCGCCAGCGCCTGCTTGACGCCGCGCAGGCGATTTTTCTGTCGAAGGGTTTCGTGGCCGCCAGCGTCGAAGACATTGCCGAGCAGGCGGGCTACACGCGCGGCGCGTTCTATTCCAATTTCAGCAGCAAGTCCGAACTGTTCTTGCAACTGCTCAAGCGCGACCACGAAAACGTCATGGCCGACATGCGCGCCATTTTCGAAGGCGGCGAGAGCCGGTCGCAGATGGAAGCGCGCGTGCTCGACTACTACAGCGCGCACTTCCGAGAAAACGACTGCTTCCTGCTGTGGATGGAAGGCAAGCTGCAGGCGGCGCGCGATCCGGACTTCCGCGTGGGCTTTGTCGCCTGTCTGCGCGAATTGCGCGCGGCCACCACCGAATACATCCGCCAGTTCTCGGCCCAGGTCGGCACGCCGCTGCCGCTGCCGGCCGAGCAGCTTGCGGTGGGCCTCCTGGCCCTGTCCGACGGCATGCAGTTCAGCGTTGCCTTTGACCCCCAGGCCGTCACGCCGGAGATGACCGAGGCCGTGCTGGCCGGGTTCTTTCGCCGCGTGGTGTTCGGCGACGCGAAGCCGAATTGAGGCCGCGGGACCGTCCCTGAACGGTCTGATTTCAAACTCAGGTGATTGTCAGCTTGGGGGCGCCCGTGATAGTAATACCGGCGGCGCACCGGTCGTGCTGAGGGGGCCAACGCCACGTTCCATCACCCTCGGGCACAAGGAGTGCATCCATGACTTCGGAACCCCGACCAAGCACGACCATCCATCGGCCCGTCTTCTATTCCGCGGCCGTCTTTACGTTGCTGCTGGTGGCCTTCGCCATCATTGCGCCCAAGGCCGCGCAGACCCTCTTCGAATCGATGCAGGCCTGGATCATCGGCAATGCAAGCTGGTTCTACATCCTGGTCGTCGCCATCATCCTGATCTCGGTCGCGTTCCTGGCGATCAGCCGGTATGGCGACATCAAGCTCGGCCCGGATCATAGCGAGCCCGATTACCGCAATTTCACCTGGTTCGCCATGCTGTTTTCCGCCGGCATGGGCATCGGGCTGATGTTCTTCGGCGTGGCCGAACCCGTCATGCACTTCGTGTCGCCGCCCTTGGGCGAGGGCGGCACCGTCGAGGCCGCGCGCGAGTCCATGAAGATCACCTTCTTTCATTGGGGGCTGCACGCCTGGGCGATCTACGCGGCGGTGGCGCTCACGCTGGCGTTCTTCAGCTTCCGCCACGGCCTGCCGCTGACCCTGCGCTCGGCGCTGTATCCGCTGATCGGCAATCGCATCCATGGCCCGATCGGCCATGCGGTCGACATCTTCGCCATCATCGGCACCGTGCTGGGGGTGGCCACGTCGCTGGGCCTGGGCGTGGCGCAGATGAACAGCGGCTTGAACCATCTGTTCGGCATTCCGGTTGGCGTCGTGCCCCAGATCGTGCTGATCGTCATCACCTGCGGACTGGCCACGCTGTCGGTGGCCAGCGGGCTGGACAAGGGCATCCGCTTCCTGTCGGAAGCCAACATGGTGCTGGCGGTGGTCCTGCTGTTGTTCGTGCTGACTGTTGGCCCCACCGTGTTCCTTTTCCAGACGTTCGTGCAGAACACCGGCGCCTATCTGTCCGACATCGTCAACAAGACCTTCAACCTGTACGCCTACGAGCCGACCGACTGGCTGGGCGGCTGGACGTTGTTCTACTGGGGGTGGTGGATCGCCTGGTCGCCGTTCGTGGGCTTGTTCATTGCCCGCATTTCGCGGGGCCGCACCATTCGTGAATTCGTCTGCGGCGTGCTGCTGGTGCCCGCCGGGTTCACGCTGTTCTGGATGACGGTGTTCGGCGACACGGCCATCTATTACATCCTGGTTGGCGGCGACCAGGGGTTGGCGAAGGCCGTGGATGCGGACAGTTCGCTGGCCCTGTTCGCATTCCTTGAGTTATTGCCCTGGAGCAGCGTGATCTCGGTGTTCGCCATTGCGATGGTGGCCGTGTTCTTCGTCACCTCCGCCGACTCGGGGGCGCTGGTGGTGGATCTGCTGGCCTCGGGCGGCGCGGACCGTACGCCGGTATGGCAGCGGATCTTCTGGTCGCTGTCCATGGGCGCGGTGGCCATCGCGCTGCTGCTGGCCGATGGCCTGACTGCGTTGCAGACGGCCACCATCGCCAGCGCGCTGCCGTTCTCGATCATCCTGCTGCTGTCGCTCTGGGGCCTATTCAAGGCGCTCAAGCTGGACGCCACCAAGCGCGGCATCCGCTATCAATCGCTGACGCTGTCGCGGCCGGCGCGCGGCGGCCAATCCTGGGAGCGGCGTCTGCGCAACATGGTCATGATGCCGCGCCGTGCCCATGTGCTGCGCTTCATCGCGGATGTGGTGCGGCCCGCGCTGGAAGACGTGGCCGACGAATTGCGCAAGCAAGGCTATGCCGTGCAGGTGCGCGAAGACGAGAACGAGGGCGGCGCAATCCTCGAGGTCTCGCATGGCGAACACCTGGACTTTTCCTACGCCGTGCAGCCCCAGGCCTTCGTGCGCCCCAGCCTGACGCCCGACGAGGCCGCCGACGAAGACGAGCGCAAGTACTTCCGCGCCGAAGTCCATCTGCGCGAGGGCGGGCAGGACTACGACATCATGGGCTGGAGCCGCGACGCCGTCATTGGCGACATCCTCGACCAATACGAGCGGCACCGCCACTACCTGCACATGGTTCGCGGTTAGCCGGCGCGCCGACAGGCGCATGTTCATTCCCCTTTAGCCACGCTGTCCGCGTGGCTTTTTTTGGCCCATAGGCCGCAGCTATCCCCTTCATTGCTTTCGCTGCTTTGACGAAATCCCGCGATTCGTGGATTATCCAAGCAAATTCTTGTTTAAATAAAAAAGCGAGCGAATCATGAAGGTGAGAAGCAGGGCAGGGGCGGTCGTCGCCCTGGCAGTGGCGGCGGCGTTGGCCGGCGGGGCGATGTACTGGAAATCGAAGGCGGCCGCGCCTGGCGGCGGGTGGTCGATGCCGCCGGCCAAGGTCGCGGTGGCGCCCGCCGTGCAGGCAGATTTTCCGGTGGTGCTTGCCGGCATCGGGTCGCTGGAAGCCACCCGCCAGGTGCTGGTGGCGGCGGAAGTCGATGGGCGCGTGGCGCAGATCCTGTTCGCCCCGGGCGAGGCGGTCAAGGCCGGGCAGTTGCTGGTGCAGTTGAACGACGCGCCCGACCAGGGCGAACTGGCGCGGCTGCAAGCCCAGGCGCGTAATGCGCGTGCCCTGCTGGATCGCACGCGCCGGCTGGTGCCGCTGCAGGCCGCCACGCGCGAACAGCTCGACCAGGCCGTGGCCGACCATGAACAGGCGGCCGCCGACGTGCGGCGCGTGCAGGCGCTGATCGACCAGAAGCGCATCAAGGCGCCGTTCGACGGGGTGCTTGGCGTGCGCCGCGTGAACCTGGGCCAGTTTGCCCGCGCGGGCGATCCGCTGGTGTCGCTGACGGATGCGTCCTCGTTGTACGTCAACCTGACGCTGCCCGAGCAGGCGCTGGGTGTGCTGCGGGTGGGCCAGCCGGTGGCGGTGACGGTGGACGCGCACGCGGGCCGCGAGTTTCCGGGCAAGGTCACCACCGTGGAGCCGCAGGTCGATCCGGGCACCCGCACGGTCCGCGTGCAGGCCCTGTTGGCCAATCCCGACGGCGCGTTGTCGGCGGGGATGTACGCGCAGGCCCGGATCGGACTGCCCGACCGCCCGGATGTCATCACCGTGCCGGAGACGGCCGTCAGCTACAGCGCCTACGGCGATTCGGTCTACGTCGTGACGCCGCCAGAAGCCGCTGCGGCGGCGCCGACCGTCAGGCAGGCCTATGTGAAAACCGGCGAGCGCCTGCGCGGCCGCGTGGTGGTGACCGAGGGGCTGAAGGCGGGCGACCGGGTCGTGACGTCGGGCCAGCTGCGCCTGCATAACGGCGCCGCCGTCGAGATCCTGCCGGACGACACCGTGGCGCTGGCCGCGCCGGGACACGCCGTGGCGCAGGCCCGGTAAGGTGCGGAGGCCAACATGAAGTTCACCGATCTGTTCGTGCGCCGTCCCGTGCTGGCGCTGGTGGTCAGCACCCTCATCCTGCTGCTGGGCATCAAGGCCCTGAGCGGGTTGCCGGTCAGGCAATACCCGCTGACCGAAAGCACCACCATCACTATCACGACGCAATATCCGGGCGCCTCGCCCGATCTGATGCAGGGTTTCGTCACGCAGCCCATCGCGCAGTCCGTGGCCACCGTCGAGGGCATCGACTACCTGTCGTCGTCGTCGACCCAGGGCCGCAGCGTGATCACCGTGCGGATGAAGCTGAATGCCGATTCCAACAAGGCCATGACCGAGGTGATGGCCAAGGTCAACGAGGTCAAGTACCGACTGCCGCAGGACGTCTACGACCCCGTCCTGGTCAAGTCCGCGGGCGAGGCGACGGCCGTCGCCTATGTGGGCTTTTCCAGCACGAACCTGTCGCTGGCCGCGCTGACGGACTACCTGTCGCGGGTGGTGCAGCCGCAGCTCTCGTCCATCGATGGCGTGGCAAGCGTCGAGCTATATGGCGGGCAGAAGCTGGCGATGCGGGTATGGCTGGATCCGGACCGCATGGCGGCGCGCGGCATCTCCGCCGGCGAGCTGGCCGACGCGCTGCGCCAGAACAACGTGCAGGCGGCGCCCGGCCAGGCCAAGGGGCTGTACGTGGTGTCCAACATCCAGGTGAATACCGACCTCGTCAACGTGGCCGAGTTCCGGGACCTGGTGATCAAGCACGAAGGCGGCGCCGTCGTCCGGCTGGGCGACGTGGCGACCGTGGAACTGGGCGCGGCGTCCACCGATTCGAGCGGCCTGATGGACGGCGAGCCGGCCGTGTACTTCGGCCTGAACGCCACGCCGGTCGGCAATCCGCTGGTCATCGTCAAGCGTCTGAACGAGCTGCTGCCCAACATTAAGCAGAACCTGCCGCCGGGCACCAGCGTGCAGGTGCCGTTCGAACTGGCCCGCTTCATCAGCGCCTCGATCGACGGCGTGACGCAGACGCTGCTCGAAGCCATCGTCATCGTGGTGGCCGTGATCTTCCTGTGCCTGGGCTCGCTGCGGGCGGTGCTGATTCCGGTCGTCACCATTCCGCTGTCCATGCTGGGCGGCGCGGCCATCATGGCCCTCTTTGGCTTCAGCGTGAACCTGCTGACCTTGCTGGCGATGGTGCTGGCCATCGGCCTGGTGGTGGACGACGCCATCGTCGTGGTCGAGAACGTGCACCGCCACATCGAGGAGGGCAAGTCGCCCGTGCGGGCGGCGCTGATCGGCGCGCGGGAGGTCGCCGGTCCGGTGATCGCCATGACCATCACGCTCGCGGCCGTCTATGCGCCGATCGGGCTGATGGGCGGCCTGACCGGCTCGCTCTTCAAGGAATTCGCCTTCACGCTGGCCGGGGCGGTGGTGGTGTCCGGCGTGATCGCGCTGACGCTGTCGCCGGTAATGAGCTCGTTTCTCTTGAATGGCCGGGTCGCCGACGGCTGGATGGCGCGCAAGGCCGAGCACTTCTTCGGCCGCCTGGGCGAGGCCTACGGCCGCGTGCTGGACGTGTCGCTGCGTCACCGCTGGGTCACCGGCGTGCTGGCGGTGGCCGTGCTGGCCAGCCTGCCTTTTCTGTACAACGCCGCGCAGCAGGAGCTGGCCCCCGTCGAGGACCAGTCCACGGTGCTCACCGCCATCAAGTCGCCGCAGCAGGCCAACATCGACTACGTGGAAAAGTTCGGCAAGAAGTGGGACGACGTCATGAAGACGCTGCCCGAGCAGAAGGGGCGCTGGCTGATCAACGGGTCCGATGGCGTCTCCAACAGCATCGGGGGCGTGGACTTCGTGGACTGGCAGGACCGCACGCGCTCGGCCGACGAGATCCAGGCCGACATGCAGTCGATGGCGAACCAGGTCGAAGGCAGCAACATCTTTGCCTTCCAGCTGCCGTCGCTGCCCGGCTCCACGGGCGGGCTGCCGGTGCAGATGGTGCTGATGAGCGCGTCGGACTATGCCGTGGTCTTTGACGCCATGGAAAGCCTGAAGAAGGCGGCCAGGGAAAGCGGCCTGTTCATGGTGGTGGACAGCGACCTGGACTACAACAACCCCGTCGTGCAGCTGAAGGTGGATCGCAGCAAGGCCAACAGCCTGGGCGTCACCATGAAGGCCATCGGCGACACGCTGGCGGTGCTGGTGGGCGAGAACTACGTAAACCGCTTCGGCATGGACGGGCGTTCCTATGACGTCATTCCGCAAAGCCTGCGCGAGCAGCGCATCTCGCCGCAGGCGCTGGCGCAATACCACGTCAAGAGCGCCTCGGGGGCGCAGGTGCCGCTGTCCAACCTGGTATCGGTGTCGATGGGCGTGGAGCCCAACAAGCTCACGCAGTTCAACCAGCTGAACGCCGCCACGTTCCAGGCGATTCCCATGCCGGGCGTCACGATGGGCGATGCGGTGCAGTTCCTCACGCGCGAGGCGCAATCGCTGCCGGCGGGCTTCAGCTACGACTGGCAGTCCGACGCGCGGCAGTTCACGCAGGAAGGCTCGGCGCTGATGATCACCTTCATCTTCGCCATCATCGTCATCTACCTGGTGCTGGCCGCCCAGTACGAAAGCCTGCGCGATCCCTTCATCATCCTGGTAAGCGTGCCCATGTCGATCTGCGGCGCCCTGATCCCGCTGGCGCTGGGCATGGCCACGGTCAACATCTATACGCAGATCGGCCTGGTGACGCTGATCGGCCTGATCAGCAAGCACGGGATCCTCATGGTGGAGTTCGCCAACGAGATGCAGGTCAGCCACGGGCTGGACCGGCGCGCGGCGATGGAAGCGGCCGCGCGCATCCGCCTGCGTCCCATCCTGATGACCACGGCGGCGATGGTCATGGGGCTGATTCCGCTGCTGTTCGCCACCGGCGCCGGCGCGCACAGCCGCTACAGCCTGGGACTGGTCATCGTGGTCGGGCTGCTGGTCGGCACGCTCTTCACGCTGTTCGTGCTGCCCACGGTCTACACCGTGTTTGCCCGGGACCACCGCGCCGCCAACGATACGCCGCGCGCCCGCGAACTGGCGCAGGCCGACGCCGAGGACGCGCGCGCCGCCGTCCAGCACTGAGGAATCGATCATGGATAAACCGCATTTCTTTCCCCGCCTTTTCCGCGGCGCCGCCGTGCTGCTGGCCGCTTTGGCCGCCGCGGGCTGCGCCGTCGGACCCGACTACCGCCGGCCCAGCCCGGCGCCCGTGGTGCTGACCAGCCCCGAGCAGGCGCTGTTTTCCACCGATCAGGTCCAGCGCGACTGGTGGAAGCAACTGCAGGACCCGCAACTGGACCGCCTGATCGGCATGGCGCTCGCCCGCAACCTGGACATCCGCATCGCCCAGGCCCGTCTTGCCGAATCGCGCGCGGTGCTCGATGAAAAGGAACTGGACAAGCTGCCGGCCGTAACGCTGGGCGGCGGCTACGAGCGCAGCCTGTCGCAGGCCAATCCCGGCGTCGCAGGCCAGCGCAATCTGGCCGAAAGCTACCGGGCGGGCTTTGACGCGGCCTGGGAATTGGATCTTTTTGGCAGGCTGCGCCGCGCGGCCGAGGGCGCGGCGGCCCGTAGCGAGGCGCAGGCTGCCGACCTGGCGCAGGCGCGCATCGTGGTCGCGGCCGAAGTGGCGCGCAATTATTTCGAACTGCGCGGCTCCGAGCAGCGGCTGGCCGTGGCGCGCGCCAACCTGGCCAGCCAGGAGGACAGCCTGCGCGTGACCCAGGCGCTCGTCTCGGCCGGCCGTGGCGACGAAGGAGACCTCGCCAGCGCGCGGGCCGAACTCGACACCGTGCGGGCCAGCGTTCCGGTCCAGGAGACCGCGCGCCGGCTGGCGCGCTACCGGATCGCGGTGCTGGCGGCGCTGCGTCCGGCGGAGCTGGGTGCGCTGGACGCCGCCCAGCCGCTTGCGCCGCTGACCGCGCGCCTGCCCATCGGTGACGTGGGCGCGTTGCTGTCGCGGCGCCCGGACGTGCTGGCCGCCGAACGCAACCTGGCTGCCGCCAACGCAGACGTGGGCGTGGCCACGGCCGAGCTGTACCCGCGCATCGATCTGGGCGGCTTCCTGGGATTCGTCGCGCTGCGCGGCGCGGACTTCGGCTCGGCCGCCAGCCGCGGGTTCGGCGTCGCGGCCAACGCCAACTGGCCCGCGTTCCATCTGCCGTCGGCCCTTGCCCGCAAGCGCGGGGCCGAGGCGCGCCTGGATGGCGAGGCGGCGCGCTACGAGCAGGCGGTCCTGCGCGCCGTCGAGGAAGTGGAGTCGGCGCTGGCCGAATACGGGCAGACGCAGCAGCGCCTGGGCAGCCTGGCGCAGGCGGCGGCCCACAGCGGGCGGGCCGCCGAACTGGCCCGGCTGCGCTACCGCGAGGGCAGCACGCCTTATTTGACCGTGCTGGATGCGCAGCGTACGCTTTTGCGCGCCCAGGACGCCGTGGCCGTGGCCGAAGCCGAGTCCTATACGCGCCTCGTGGCGCTCTATAAGGCGCTGGGCGGCGGCTGGCAGGCTGACGAGGCCGGCCAGACGCGGCTGGCCGTGGCACCATAGGAACCTTCATCCGGAGCATCGATACCCCTCATGTCTGACAGCCTGTCCCAACCGGCCGCCGCGCTGCCGCACCAGCCTGCGGACCGCGTCCTCATGACCCTGAAGACCCGCGGGCCGCAATCCATCGCGGTCATTGCGCGGGCCATGGACGTGACGGCCGAGGCGGTGCGCCAGCAGATGACGCGCCTGCACGCCGACGGGCTGGTCGACGCCGAGAGCCGCAGCGCGGGCCGCGGCCGGCCCACCCAGATCTGGTTCCTGACCGCCGCCGGCCACGGGCGTTTTCCGGACACGCACGCCGAGATGACGGTGCAGATGATCGCGGCGGTGCGCCAGGTGTTTGGCGACGAGGGCATCGACAAGCTGGTGCAAGTGCGCGAAAACGCCATGCTCAACGTCTACCAGCAGGCCATGCAGGACGCGCCGGACCTGAAGGCGCGGCTCGAACGGCTGGTCGACGTGCGCAGCGCAGAGGGCTACATGGCGGAACTGCGCGAGGACGAAGCCGGATTCGTCTTCATCGAGAACCATTGCCCCATCTGTTCGGCCGCCAAGGCCTGTATGGGCTTTTGCCGCAGCGAGCTGGAACTGTTCCGCAAGGTGCTGGGCGAGGGCGTGCTGGTCGACCGCGAAGAACATATCCTGGCCGGCGCGCGGCGCTGCGCCTATCGCGTCAGCAAGCGGCCATGACGCTCAAGCAGCTCGAAGCCTTCTATTGGGCCGCCACCTGCGCCAGTTTCGCCGTGGCGGCCGAGCGGCTTCACCTGTCGGTGTCTTCGCTTTCCAAACGCATCACGGAACTGGAAGACGCGCTGGGCCAGCCGCTCTTTGACCGCAGCGGCCACAAGGCCGTGCTGACCGACGCCGGCCAGCGCCTGGTGCCGCAGGCGCGCGGCTTGCTCGCCGCCGCGGACCAGATCCGCGCTTGCATGACCGAGACGCCGGGCCTGCGCGGCCGGTGCCGTTTCGGCGTGGGCGAACTCACCGCGCTGACCTGGCTGCCGCAGCTGATTCGCGCCGTGCGCGCCGCTTACCCTGAGCTGGTGCTGGAGCCCTACGTCGACATCGGCCAGGTGCTGGAGCAACGCGTCGCGGACGGGGAACTGGATTTTGCCGTGATCGCCGGCCGGTCGTCCCGCGCCGGCATTGCGTCCTTGCCCATCGGCGAGGCGCGCTTTTCCTGGGTCGCCGCGCCCGCGGCGCTGCAGCCCGGCGAAACCGGCATGACCATGGCCCTCTTGGCCCGGCTGCCGCTCGTGACCCTGCCCGAGGGCGCGGGCACCACGCGCATCATCGACGACTGGCTGGGCGGGCGGCAGGCCGCGGGCGAGCGCCTGTGCTGCAACAACTGGGGCGCCATCGTGGGATTGCTGATCGAAGGCACCGGGGTGGGGCTGCTGCCCAGGCATTGGGCCGAAAAGCTCCAGGCCGAAGGCAGCCTGCGCGTCCTGCACGGCGATCCCGAACTGGCCGCGTTGCCTTACGCGTTCCAGTACCGGCGCGACGACGCCCGGCCGCTGGTCGCCCTGCTGCGCGACACGGTCGCCGCCTCGGCCGATTTCTCGGCGCCGTGCCGTCTGCCCTGAAGCTTTCGTCCGCAAGGCGGCCGCCACGGGCGTATAGTGGGCGGCGCGCCCCGCGCCGGTCTATACAATCGCCGCGCGCCTGGCGCAGAATCCAGCAACAACGTGCGCACGAGGGGGATGGGCCCGGCGATGCGGCACGACCCGGGGTCTGTTCCTCCCTGCCAGGCGGTGCGCCCGCGCACGAGGCACGGTCCCCCGCGGAATCGACGGAGATCTTTCATGCGTAAACTTTGCCTCGCCATGGCCATGGCGGGAATGCTGGCCACCGGATTGGCGCAAGCCCAGTCCACCTTGCGTATCGGGCTGCAGGACGACCCGGACGTGCTGGATCCGGCGCGCGCCCGCACCTTTGTCGGCCGCATCGTGTTCGCCTCGTTGTGCGACCGGCTGGTCGACATCACGCCCGACCTGAAGTTCGTGCCCCAGCTTGCGCAATCGTGGTCCGTCGGCCCCGACAACAAGACGCTGACCTTCAAGCTGCGCACGGATGCCGTCTTCCATGACGGCACTCCCATCAATGCCGCCGCGGTCAAGGCCAACCTCGACCGCGCCCGCACGCTGCCCGACAGCAACCGCAAGAGTGAACTGGCCACGGTGGCCAGCGTGGATGCCCCGGACGACCAGACCGTGGTGCTGAACCTGTCGGAACCGGACGCCTCGCTGCTGTCGCAACTGTCCGACCGCGCCGGCATGATGATTTCGCCCGCCAGCTTCGACAAGGATCCCGGCGGCAAGCCCGTGTGCTCGGGCCCCTACCAGTTTAAGGAGCGCGTGCAGAACGACCGCATCGTGCTCGAGAAATTCCCCAAGTACTGGGACGCGGCCAACTACCATTTCGACCGCCTCGTCTTCACGCCGATTCCGGACAACACCGTGCGCCTGAACAACCTGCGCGCCGGCGACCTGGACATCATCGAGCGCGTGGCGCCCAGCGACGCCAAGGCTGTCAAGGACGACCCCAGCCTGCGTCTGGCCCCGGTGACCGGCCTGGGCTTCCAGTCGATCTCCGTGAACCTCGCCAACGGCGCGCGCGCCGATCATCCGCTGGCAAAGGACAAGCGCGTGCGCCAGGCACTGGATCTGGCCATCGACCGCGACGTGCTGAACCAGGTGATCGGCGAAGGCATGTTCCAGCCTGCCCACCAGCCGTTCCCGCCCGCCAGCTTTGCCTACAACAAGTCCTTCGACCGCCCGGGCCGCGATCCCAAGAAGGCGCAGGCCCTGCTGAAGGAAGCCGGCTACGACCGCGTGAAGGTCGAGATCACCTTCGGCAACAACACCACCATGCAGCAGGTCTTCGAACTGGTGCAGGCCATGGGCGCCGAAGCGGGCTTTGACATCACCCTGCGTCCTGTCGAATTCGCCTCGCTGCAGTCATCGCTGGCGCGCGGCGACTTCCAGGTAGGCCAGAGCGGCTGGTCGGGCCGGGTCGATCCCAGCGGCAACATCCACCAGTACCTGAGCTGCAAGGGCAACCTGAACGACGGCAAGTTCTGCGACGCCGCCGTCGACAAACTGCTCAACGACGCCCGCGCCGAGGCCGACACCGCCAAGCGCCGCGCCCTGTACGACCAGGTGCTGGCCGCGATGCAGGACCAGCGTCCCATCATCTACCTGTTCTACCTGCCGTGGACGTTCGGCGTGCAGGCCAAGGTGCAAGGCTTCGTTCCCTATCCTGACGGCTTGATCCGGTTGAAAGGGGTAGAGAAGAAGTAGGCCCCCCTACCCGCTGACGCGGGCCCCCTCAAGGGGGCGACACCAGCGGACCGGAAGGTAAGGCCCACCCCCAGCCCGCTGACGCGGGCCCCCCCTCAAGGGGACGACACCAGCGGACCGGCGGAGCCGGATCCGCGGTGTCCCGGATGGCGTCAGTTGCTGGCGGCAGGTCTCTCCTTCCCAGGTGTCTGACACCCGTACGCAATGACCGCTGTACATCTCGATGCCCCACGGGTGTCTGACACCGGCCAATAGCCGCACCTTGGCGTCAGGCACCCCTCCCACACCAGGACCCACCATGTTTACGACTCGCCCGGAAATCCTCGGCACCTTCGGTGTCGTGACGTCCACCCATTGGCTGGCCAGCGCGGCTGGCATGTCGCTGCTGGAGCGCGGCGGCAATGCGTTCGATGCCTGCGTCGCCTCGGCGTTCGTGCTGCAGGTGGTAGAGCCCCATCTGGTCGGCCCGGCCGGCGAAGTGCCCGCTGTGTTCTATTCCGCCCGCACCGGCAAGGTCGAGGTGCTGTGCGGGCAGGGCACCACGCCCGCCGCCGCCACGCTCGAACGCTACCGCGCCGAAGGGCTGAAGCTCATCCCCGGCAACGGCCTGCTCGCGACCGTGATTCCGGGCGCGTTCGACGCCTGGATGCTGCTGCTGCGCGACCACGGCACGATGCGGGTGCGCGACGTGCTTGAGCCCGCCATCTATTACGCGGAGCACGGCCATGCGCTGATGCCGCGCATCTCCAACACCATCGCCGGCCTGAAAGACTTCTTCGAGACGCACTGGCCGACGACCGCCCAGGTCTACGTGCCGGGCGGGCAGGTGCCCCAGGCCCGCAAGCTGTTTCGCAATCCGGCGCTGGCCCGCACCTGGACCCGCGTCCTTAAAGCCGCCGAAGGCGCCGGCGCCGACCGCGACCGCCAGATCGAGGCCGCGCGGGACGCGTTCTACCGCGGCTTCATCGCCGAGGAGATCGACCGCTTTGCCCGCAACACCGACGTCATGGACGAAAGCGGCACGACCCACCGCGGCGTCATCACCGCCGACGACCTGGCCGGCTGGTCCGCCAGCTATGACAAGCCGCTGACTTACGACTATCACGGCTACACGGTTGCCAAGGCGGGCGGCTGGAGCCAGGGACCGGTCTTTCTGCAGACCCTCGCCATCCTGAAGGACATGGACCTGGCAGGCGTCGGCCCCACCAGCGCCGAGTTCATCCACCGCGTCACCGAGGCCATGAAGCTCGCCTTTGCCGACCGCGAAGCGTATTACGGCGACCCCGCCTTCATCGACGTGCCGCTGGCCCATCTGCTGTCCGACGCGTACAACGCCGAACGCCGCCAGCTGATCGGGGAGGGCGCGTCGCGCGACCTGCTGCCCGGCCAGGTGCCCGGCTTCGAGGCGCAGGTGGCGCGGGTCATGGACACGCTGGAACGGCTGTCGCCGGTCACCGCGCCCGGCAGCGCCACGAACGAACCGACGCTTGCCGACATGCGCGCCTCGGCCAAGCGCGGCGACACCACGCACGTGGACGTGATCGACCGCTGGGGCAACATGATCTCGGCCACGCCGTCGGGCGGCTGGTTCCAGTCCTCGCCGGTCATCCCTGAACTGGGCTTCGGCCTGAACACCCGCGCCCAGATGTTCTGGCTGGAAGAAGGCTTGCCGGGCACGCTGGCGCCGGGCAAGCGCCCGCGCACCACGCTGACCCCGTCGCTGGCGCTGCGCGACGGCAAGCCCTACCTGGCGTTCGGCACGCCGGGCGGCGACCAGCAGGAGCAATGGCAGCTCCTGTTCTTCCTGCGTCACGTGCATCACGGCCTGAACCTGCAGGAAGCCATCGACCTGCCCATGTCGCACACCATGCACTTTCCCACCTCGTTCTATCCCCGTGACCGCAAGCCGGGCCATCTGGCGCTGGAGGCCAGCTTCGGCGCCGAGGTCATCGAGGCCCTGCGCCAGCGCGGGCACCAGATCGAGGAAGTGCCCGAATGGTCGGTCGGCCGGCTGACCGCGGCCTCGCGCGATCCGGACGGATTGCTGCATGCGGCCGCGACGCCGCGCTTGATGCAGGCCTACGCCATCGGGCGTTGATCGGTCGCACGCACGCTTGCTTACAAAGCGTGCGTGCCCGCGCTTCACCGCGTCTTGCGGCGCTTTGCCCGCTTAGGGTATGTTTGTCGCATGACGCCATCCGAGCAGAGCCCGGCAACAGCGGCTCGACCCCTCACGGGAACAGAACCCTTATTCATCGTCCTCAATAAAGGATCGGGGCGCGGCGACGCGCAGGTCCTGCAGGACACCATCCGGCACATCCTCGACGAGGCCGGGCGGCGCTACGAACTCATGCCGGTCGACGATCCGTCGCGGCTGACGGACGTGGCGCGCCAGGCGGTCAAGCGCGCCCAGGACGAGCAGGGCGTCGTCATTGCCGCGGGCGGCGACGGCACGCTCAATGCCGTCGCGGGCGCGGTGCTGGGACAAGGCGTGCCCTTCGGCATCCTGCCGCAAGGCACCTTCAACTACTTCGGCCGCACCTACGGCATTTCGCAAGAGACAGACGTGGCGCTGCGCGGCTTCCTGCAAGGCACTATCCGGCCGGTGCAGGTCGGCCTGCTGAACGGCCGCCTGTTCCTCGTGAACGCCAGCCTGGGTTTGTATCCGCAACTGCTGGAAGACCGCGAAGCCTACAAACAGCGCTACGGCCGCCGGCGCTGGGTCGCGCTGTGGTCGGGCCTGGTCACGCTGTGGCGCCAACCGCGCCAGCTCGGCCTGCAACTGGAATTCGAAGGCAAGTCGCGCAGCTTGACGTCGCCGACGCTGGTGGTGGGCAACAACAAACTGCAGCTTGAACATATCGGCATCGAAAACGACGGCCTCGATCGGAACCAGCTGGTCGCCATGGCGGCGCGGCCCGTCGGCACGCTGGCGCTCTATGGCCTGCTGGTGCGGGGTCTGATGAGTCGGCTGGGCGACGCTGAAAACGTGATCAATTTCGCGTTCGACAAGCTCACGGTGGGGGTGCGAGGGCGCCGCCGGGTCAAGGTGGCGATGGACGGCGAAATCTCCTGGATGGACACGCCGCTCGAATTCAAGGTGGCGAGCGATCGTCTACCTCTCGTGGTGCCGGCGGATCCCGAGCTTCTGGACCGCTCATGACGCGGATCCTGCATCTGTCCGATACCCATTTCGGCACCGAGCGCAAGGCGGTCATTGAAGCCGTGCTGGATCTGGCGCGGCAACTGTCGCCCGATCTCGTGGTCCTTAGCGGCGACATCACCCAGCGTGCGCGCCGCAGCCAGTTCGCCGCCGCCCGGCGGTTCATCGAACGAATGGCGCTGCCCGTGCTGGCCGTGCCCGGCAATCACGATATTCCTCTGTTCAACGTCTTTCTGCGGGCGCTCAATCCGTACGGCAACTACAAGCGCGCGCTCGGACCCATCCTCGAACCCGTGTTCGAAAACGACGGCGTGCTGGCAATCGGCGTGAACACCACGCGGCCAAGGCGCCACAAGGACGGCGAGATCTCCGATGCCCAGATCACCCGGGTCGCCCAGCGGCTGCGCCAGGCGCGGCCGGGGCAGTTGCGGATCGTCGTGGCGCATCATCCGGTGCGCGCCAAGGTCGAGTCCGACCTGTCCAACCTGCTGATCGGCCGCGAGCGCGCGTTGGCGGCGTGGGCGCAGGCGGGCGTCGACCTGGTGCTGGGTGGTCACATACACTTGCCCTACGTGCTGCCGCTGACCGCGCCGACTGGGCCGGCCGGCTGGATCGTCCAGGCCGGAACGACCTGTTCGCACCGCGTCCGGGGCACCGTGCCCAATTCGCTGGGCGTGATCACCCGCACCGAAGAGGACGGCCAGCAGGTCTGCCACGTCGAGCGCTGGGACTACGCGGCCGGCGCGCACGCGTTCGCACCCGTCGACAAGACGCTGGTCTCGCTGTAGTAGTGCGGTAGTGCGCGCTCGTCCGCGCGACTTCTTTTTGTTGGTTCAAACATGACCGATGTCTACGCGGCATGGGCCGCGGCCCATGCCTTCTCGTTGTTTATCGCGCTGCCGCTGCTGGCCGGCGGCGCCGCGCTGCTGTTCATGCGGTGCCATGGCCGGCTGTCCCGCAATGGCCGCGCCGCGCTGTTTGCCGGGGTGGCCGGCGTGTCGTTCGTTCTGTTTCTCACGTTGGCCCTGGCTGTCGAAAGCCGCGGCGCCGTGGTGCAGTTCGACGGCGCGCTGGCCGATGCGCTCAGCATGTCCATGTCCACGTCGATGCTGTGGCTGCTGTCCTGGATCACGTATCTGGGCGACCGCAACCTGCTCACCGTCGTCGCCGTGCTGATGACGATCGCGCTGTTATGGCGCGGGCTGTGGCAGCTTGCGCTCTTTTGCGCCATCGCGACCGGCCTGAATGGCGCGCTCAACTGGCTGTTCAAGCACACCTTCGAACGCGTGCGCCCCGATCACGACCACGGCTATGCCATGGCGACCGGCTGGAGTTTTCCCAGCGGCCACGCCTCTGCCGCCATGGCCGTCTACGGCACGGCGTGCTACCTGATGTGGCGGTTTTCCCCGCCCGCGTGGCGCCTGCCGTGCGTGGCGTTCATGGCCGCGCTCATCATGGCCATCGGCCTTAGCCGCATCCTCTTGCAGGTGCATTTCGCGAGCGACGTCGTGGCCGGATTTGCCGTCAGCCTCGGGTGGCTGGTCCTGTGCGTGGCGGCCGTCGAGCGGCTGCACGTGTCAGGCCGGTGGGCTCAGCGCGTCCAGTAAGCGAGCCTCCACGCTGGCCGGATCGCACGCCTTCAGGGGCGCGCTGGCATAACGTCCCCCCGCGCTGGCAATGGCCCGGTCCAGCTGCCGCATTCGGTCGGCCGGCGGCGGATCCAGGTCGATGATCAGCTTGCCGGCGATGGGCGCCGTGACCTGCCCGTCGCTGAAGCGTTCCAGCGTGCGATCGATCTCGCGCTCGCGGGGCAGGGCCAGCAAGATGGTGTCGGATTCCGCCAGGGCTTCGCGCGCCGACGTCGCCAGCGTCGCGTTGCCGCGGAAGGCCTCGCAGCGGTCCGCCTCGATGTCATAAAGCGTCAGCGCAATGTCGGGATCGGCGGCCAGCAGCCGCCGCGCAGCCAGCGTGCCGATCCTGCCCATGCCGACGATGCTGACGCGCGGACTCATGGCTTGGGCACCGACCACGTGCTCACGATATGGGCAACCGGCTCGTCCGAGCCTTCTCCCGTCAGCACGACCTCTCCCGCGCTTAGCCGGCCCACCTTCAGCAGGCGGGCATGGGCATGGATGGCGCCCGCCGGGCTCTTGCGCAGGAAATTGATGGTCAGGCTTGCCGTGACCGCATGCGCCTGGCCGGTGGCGCCCACGACCGCCGCATACATGGCCAGGTCGGCAAGCCCCATCAGCATCGGCCCGGCCACGATGCCGCCCAGCCGCTGGTGCGTGTCCCGGGCGGGCAGCACGGCGTGCGCCGTGCCGTGGCCGATGTGCAGCACGTCGATTCCCAGCAGCATCGAGAACGGGTGCTGGTCGGCCAGCAGCACGTGAAAGTCGGCAAGGCTGATCAGCGGCGCGTGGCCGTTGGCGGCTAGGGCGGTTGCAGTCATCGTTGTTCCAGGGCGAGGCAATAATTGTCCAGCAGCGCGTCGGCCTGCTGGCCCAGGGATTTGAGACGGCGCGTGTGCAGCAGCAGCAACAGCCCCATCAGGTAGGTGAACACGTTCATCTGCTCGGCCCGCACGGCCTCGTCGCGCCAGCCTTTCGTGCGCGACAACGCCTGGCCGATGAGATCGATGGATTGCCGCAACCGGGAATTGAGCTTCTCGTCCATGTCGCGGCCCAATCCGCGCGGCCCCAGTCCCTGGAACAGATACAGCCCCAGGGAAAAATCCGTGCGCCGCTCGGCGTAATAACCGAAGAACGCGCGGATCACGCCGCGCGCGGCCGATTCCGGCGCTTCGGCCTGTTCGGCTCGCTCCAGATGCGCGTGCAGCCGCTGCAGCGATTCGTCCAGCAGTTCGCCATAAAGCGCTTCCTTGCCCGCAAACCACGGATAGATGGCGCCCGTCGTGCAGCCGGCTTCCTTCGCAATCGCCCGGATCGTCGTTTTTTCAAGACCGTCGCGCTCGAAGACGCGCTGCGCGGCGTCCAGGATGATCTGCCGGCGCAGGGCGCTAAGTCGTTCGTTTCGGTCGGCGCGAGGGGAGGGGGTGGACATGGGGGCGGGCGTCTCTTCAATGCCACCGATCATATCGACGATTTTTATTAATAACAATGTTATCCAGTCGCGACTTGGCTACGATGATCTGCAAGGCCGGCGTCATCGCGGCCGCCTCCGTTTTTCGGCGGATGGCCGCCGGATCCGTGAAGAAAGTTGCGCGACAAATGGGTTTTGGAATTGCCCGGAAAATTGGGGGCAGGGCCGAAAGTCGCATGGTTGCGCGCTCGGGCTTTTCGGTAAGGGAAAGCCCTAGCGTTGCCGGGCAAGCATCAGCGGGATGTTGCAACTTCCCAACAAGCCTGTCGCAAACCTGCACTTTTCTGATGCCGACCATAGCCAGCCCCCCCGATTTTTGATGCAATAGCGTCAACTTCCCTTCGCGGAGTTAGGGGGGCGGCAGGCTGGTTTGCTGGATTGCTGCTCTTGTCACTCAAATCAACGGAGATTTCTTAAATGAAAAAGACTCTGCTCGCTGCCGCCCTGCTCGCCGGTTTCGCCGGTGTCGCCCAGGCAGAAACGTCTGTCACCCTGTACGGCATCATCGACACGGGCCTCGGCTACAACAAGATCAGCGGCGGTACTGATGCCCAAAACGGCAGCCGTTTTGGCATGATCAACGGCGTCCAGAACGGTTCGCGCTGGGGTCTGCGTGGTTCGGAAGATCTGGGTGACGGCCTGCGCGCTGTTTTCCAACTGGAATCGGGCTTCAACTCGGGTAACGGCACCTCCGCTCAAGGTGGTCGTCTGTTCGGCCGTCAAGCCACCGTCGGTCTGGCCAGCGACAGCTGGGGTCAACTGGACTTCGGTCGTCAAACCAACATCGCGTCGAAGTACTTCGGCTCGATCGATCCGTTCGGCGCTGGCTTCGGTCAAGCCAACATCGGCGTTGGTCTGAGCGCTGCTAACACGCAACGCTACGACAACATGGTCATGTATCAGACCCCGTCGTTCAGCGGCTTCCAGTTCGGCGTTGGCTACTCGTTCAGCGCTGATGACACCAAGGGTTCGGAAACCGGCTTCAAGACCGCCGACAACACCCGCGCCATCACGACCGGTCTGCGCTACGTCAACGGCCCGCTGAACGTCGCTCTGTCGTACGACCAGCTGAACGCATCGAACCGTCTGCCGACCGCCTCGACCGACGCTACCCCGCGTATGTACGCCATCGGCGGTTCGTACGACTTTGAAGTCGTGAAGCTGGCTCTGGCCTACGCTCGCACGACCGACGGTTGGTTCGCCGGCCAAGGCACCGCCACCAGCACCATCGGTGGTGGCTCGAGCTCCGTGAACTTCGGCAGCAACCTGTTTGCTGACGGCTTCAAGGCCAACTCGTACATGGTCGGTCTGTCGGCCCCGATCGGCGGCGCTTCGAACGTCTTCGGTTCGTGGCAGCGTGTTGATCCGTCGAACGCCAACCTGACCGGTGACGACGCCAACATGAACGTCTACTCGCTGGGCTACACCTACGACCTGTCCAAGCGCACCAACCTGTACGCTTACGGTTCGTACGCCAAGAACTACGCCTTCCTGGACGGTCTGAAGTCGACCGCCGTCGGCGTCGGTGTCCGTCACCGCTTCTAATCCAACGCAGGGCGCAAGCCCTGTCTGGATTTAAGAGAAAAGTCGAACGGGCCTCGGCCCGTTCGCATAAACCACCCTTTTGGGGGTGGTTTTTTTTCGTCTGCTGACTGAATTCGTGCATACTACGACTTCGTGCTCATCAAGCCGTGTATTCTTCGAAGTGCGCCGACGAAAGCTGCGATTGTTCCATTTGAGGAATGCAGTCTTTCGCCTGCTATTCAAGCTACAGAGTTCAGCCGGAAGTAACCGCGCGAATGCTACAATCCTAAGGTTTGCGCATTTGACGGACGCCTGAATGAACCTGCAACAGTATTTTCCCGTCCTGCTGTTTGTCGTAGTGGCCACCCTTATCGGGTTCGCGCTTCTAACGGCCGGCTCCCTCCTTGGTCCGCGGCGTCCTTACGCTGAGAAGCTCTCGCCTTACGAGTGCGGCTTCGAAGCGTTTGAAGATGCACGCATGAAGTTTGACGTGCGCTACTACCTCGTGGCGATCCTGTTCATTCTTTTCGACCTGGAAATCGCGTTCCTGTTTCCGTGGGCCATCGCCCAGGGCACCGTCGGACTCGTCGGTTTCTGGACGGTCATGGTTTTCCTCGCCGTGTTGACCGTCGGCTTCATCTACGAATGGAAAAAGGGCGCGCTGGATTGGGAGTGACCTCCGGGTTCATTTCACAGCACGCTATCAGAGACGAATATGGCTATAGACGGCATTCTCAAGCAAGGGTTCATCACCACCAGCGCCGACAAGTTCCTGAACTGGGCGAAGACCGGTTCGATGTGGCCCATGACCTTCGGTCTGGCCTGTTGCGCGGTTGAGATGATGCATGCGGGCGCGGCCCGCTACGACCTGGACCAGTTCGGCATCATCTTCCGGCCCAGTCCCCGCCAGTCCGATCTGATGATCGTGGCCGGCACCTTGTGCAACAAGATGGCGCCGGCGCTGCGCAAGGTCTACGACCAGATGCCCGAGCCGCGCTGGGTGGTTTCCATGGGCTCCTGTGCCAATGGCGGCGGCTACTACCACTACTCGTATTCGGTGGTCCGTGGCTGCGATCGCATCGTACCGGTAGACGTCTACGTGCCGGGCTGCCCGCCCACGGCCGAGGCGCTGGTCTACGGCTTGCTGCAGATGCAGAACAAGATCCGTCTGACCAACACGATTGCGCGCTGATGCTTCGTCCGGTTCGTCGGCAGGCCTTGCCGCCGCGAACCTTGCGAAACCAGCGTATCGGTTCACCTAAGCGTACAAGATGATGACCAGGCTCGAATCCCTGAAAAACAATTTGCAGACCACCCTCGGTGCGGACATCGCGCTGACCGAGGCGCTGGGCGAGCTGACGCTCGAAGTGCCCGCGGAGCAGTGGTTCTCCGTCTGCAACAAGCTGCGCACCGAAGCCGGCCTGCGCTTTGAAACCTGTATCGACCTCTGCGGCGTCGACTACCTGACCTGGGGCAACGGCACGCGCCAGCTGCCCGAGGAAACGAACGCCCGCATCCACCGCTCGCGCTACGCTGTGGTGGCGCACCTGCTCTCCATCGAGAACAACTGGCGGCTGCGCGTGCGCACCTGGGCGCCCGACGACGAGTTCCCCATGGTCGCCTCGCTGATCGAGTGCTGGCCCACGGTCGGCTGGTTCGAGCGCGAAGCCTTCGACCTGTACGGCATCGTCTTCGAAGGCCACCCGGACCTGCGCCGCATCCTGACCGACTACGGCTTCATCGGCCATCCTTTCCGCAAGGACTTCCCGCTGTCGGGCACCGTCGAAATGCGCTACGACCCCGAACAACGGCGCGTCATTTACCAGCCGGTCACGATCGATCCGCGCGAGATCACCCCGCGCGTGGTGCGCGAAGACACCTACGGCATGGGGCGTTGAATCATGGCAGACATCAAGAACTACACCCTGAACTTCGGTCCTCAACACCCGGCCGCGCACGGCGTGCTGCGCCTGGTGCTCGAGCTTGACGGCGAAGTCATCCAGCGCGCCGACCCGCATATCGGCCTGCTGCATCGCGCCACCGAAAAGCTGGCCGAACACAAGACCTACATCCAGGCGCTGCCCTACATGGACCGCCTGGACTACGTGTCCATGATGTGCAACGAGCACGCCTACGTCATGGCCATCGAAAAGCTGCTGGGCGTCGAAGCCCCGCTGCGCGCGCAGTACATCCGCGTGATGTTCGATGAAATCACCCGCCTCTTGAACCACCTGATGTCGCTGGGTTCCCACGCGCTCGACGTGGGCGCCATGGCGGTGTTCCTGTATGCCTTCCGTGAGCGCGAAGACCTGATGGACTGCTACGAAGCGGTGTCGGGCGCGCGCATGCACGCGGCCTACTACCGTCCGGGCGGCGTCTACCGCGACCTGCCGGATTCCATGCCGCAGTACGGCGACTCCAGCAAGTACCGTGGCGACAAGGAAATCCGCGCCATGAACGATGCGCGTTCGGGCTCGCTGCTGGATTTCATCGAAGACTTCACCAACCGTTTCCCGGCCTGCGTCGACGAGTACGAAACGCTGCTCACCGACAACCGTATCTGGAAGCAGCGTCTGGTCGGCATCGGCGTGGTCGATCCCGATCGCGCCAAGGCGCTGGGCTTCACCGGCCCGATGCTGCGTGGTTCGGGCGTCGCATGGGACCTGCGCAAGATGCAGCCCTACGAAGTCTACGACCTGCTTGATTTCGACATCCCCGTGGGTGTCAACGGCGATTGCTACGACCGCTATCTGGTCCGCGTCGCCGAGATGCGCCAGAGCAATCGCATCATCCGCCAGTGCGTGGAATGGCTGCGCAACAATCCCGGCCCGGTCATGATCGAGAATCACAAGATCGCCCCGCCGTCGCGCACCGCCATGAAGACCAACATGGAAGAGCTGATCCATCACTTCAAGCTCTTCACCGAAGGTTTCCACGTGCCGCCGGGCGAGGCATACGCCTCGGTCGAGCATCCGAAGGGCGAATTCGGCATCTATCTGGTGTCCGACGGCGCCAACAAGCCCTACCGCCTGAAGATTCGGGCGCCCGGCTTTGTCCACCTGCAATCGCTGGATGAAATGTCGCGCGGCCACATGATCGCCGACGCCGTCACCATCATTGGCACGCAGGACATCGTTTTCGGCGAGATCGATCGCTGATCATCCGCCCCAGACAGTCACGAGCACGCCCGCATAACCCGGATTCAAACTATGCTGCTTTCCGAACAGGCCTACCAGAAAATCGACCGTGAACTGGCCAAGTTCCCGGCCGACCAGCGGCAGTCCGCCATCATGGCCTCGCTTGCCATCGCGCAAGAAGAGAAGGGCTGGTTGGCTACCGAAGTCATCGAAGACGTGGCCAACTACATTGGCGTTCCGCCCATCGCGGTCCAGGAAGTCGCCACGTTCTACAACATGTTCGACGTCAAGCCCGTCGGCAAGAACAAGATCGCCGTCTGCACCAACTTGCCCTGTGCCTTGCGCGATGGCGACCGTGCCGGCGAATACCTCAAGCGCAAGCTGGGCGTCGACTACCGCCAGACCACCGAAGACGGCCAGTTCACCCTGGTCGAAGGCGAGTGCATGGGCGCCTGCGGCGACTCCCCCGTGCTGATCGTGAACAACAAGCATATGTGCGTGCGCATGACCGACGAGAAGCTGGACGCGCTGGTCGCGGCCCTCAAGCAGCAAGGAGAGTCGGCATGAATGCGCCTGACCTGTACAAGCAGTTCGCGCAGGGGCTGGACCCCAACCCCCTGAACGACCTGTCCAATTCGATGTGCCTGCACGGCCGGCACATGCAGCCGCAGATCATGGCCGACGTCGACGGCGCCAACTGGCGCCTGGCCGACTACGTCAAACGCGGCGGCTACGAAGCCCTGAAAAAGATCCTCACCACCGGAATGAAGCCGGAAGACGTGATCGCCGAGGTCAAAGCGTCGGGTCTGCGCGGCCGTGGCGGCGCGGGCTTCCCCACCGGCCTGAAGTGGAGCTTCATGCCGCGCGCCTTCCCCGGCCAGAAGTACCTCGTCTGCAACTCCGACGAAGGCGAACCGGGCACGTTCAAGGACCGCGACATCCTGCGTTTCAATCCGCACATCGTGATTGAAGGCATGGCGATCGCGGCCTACGCCATGGGCATCAGCGTCGGCTACAACTACATCCACGGCGAAATCTTCGAAGTCTACGAGCGCTTCGAAGAGGCCCTGGAAGAAGCGCGGGCCGCCGGTTTCCTGGGCGACCGCCTGTTCGGTTCCGACTTCAGCTTCCAGCTGCACGCATTCCACGGTTACGGCGCCTACATCTGCGGCGAAGAAACCGCGCTGCTGGAGTCGCTGGAAGGCAAGAAGGGCCAGCCGCGCTTCAAGCCGCCGTTCCCGGCCAGCTTCGGCCTGTACGGCAAGCCCACCACCATCAACAACACGGAAACGTTCGCGGCGGTGCCGTGGATCATCCGCAACGGCGGCCAGGCCTACCTGGAAGTCGGCAAGCCGAACAACGGCGGCACCAAGCTGTTCTCGATCACCGGCGACGTCGAACGTCCCGGCAACTACGAGATCCCGCTGGGCACCCCGTTCTCGACCCTGCTGGAACTGGCAGGCGGCATGCGCGGCGGCAAGAAGCTGAAGGCGGTCATTCCCGGCGGCTCCAGCGCCCCGGTCCTGCCCGCCGACATCATGATGGAATGCACGATGGACTATGACTCCATCGCCAAGGCCGGCTCGATGCTCGGCTCCGGCGCGGTCATCGTCATGGACGAGACGCGTTGCATGGTCAAGTCGCTGCTGCGTCTGTCGTACTTCTATTTCGAAGAAAGCTGCGGCCAGTGCACGCCGTGCCGCGAAGGCACCGGCTGGCTTTACCGCATGGTGCACCGCATCGAGAACGGTCAAGGCCGTCCGGAAGATCTGGAGCTGCTGGACAACGTGGCCGCCAACATCATGGGCCGCACCATCTGCGCCCTCGGTGACGCCGCCGCCATGCCCGTACGTGGCTTCCTCAAGCATTTTCGCGACGAATTCGCGCACCACATCGAGCACAAGTCTTGTGTGGTCCCGCAATATCTGTAGGTCTCAGGAACAGCAATGGTTGAACTAACCGTCGACGGCAACAAGGTCGAAGTGCCCGAAGGCAGCATGGTCATGCATGCCGCCCAGAAAGTCGGGCTTTACGTGCCGCATTTCTGCTACCACAAGAAACTGTCCATCGCGGCCAACTGCCGGATGTGCCTGGTTGAAGTGGAAAAAGCGCCCAAGGCGCTGCCCGCCTGCGCCACGCCCGTGACCAACGGCATGGTCGTCCACACCTGCTCGGAGAAGGCTCGCGCCGCTCAGAAGTCGGTGATGGAATTCTTGCTCATCAATCACCCCCTCGACTGCCCGATCTGCGATCAGGGCGGCGAATGCCAGCTGCAGGATCTGGCCGTGGGCTACGGCGGTTCTTCCTCGCGTTACCAGGAAGAAAAGCGCGTCGTGTTCCACAAGGACCTGGGCCCGCTGGTGTCGGCCGAGGAAATGTCCCGTTGCATCCACTGCACCCGCTGCGTGCGCTTCGGCCAGGAAATCGCCGGCGTCATGGAACTGGGCATGCTGGGCCGTGGCGAACACTCCGAGATCACGACCTTCGTCGGCCGTTCGATCGAGTCCGAACTGTCGGGCAACATGATCGACATCTGTCCGGTGGGCGCGCTGACCTCCAAGCCCTTCCGCTACAGCGCCCGCACCTGGGAACTGGCTCGCCGCCGTTCGGTCAGCCCGCACGACAGCCTGGGCGCCAACCTGGTCGTCCAGGTCAAGGGCGACCGCGTGATGCGCGTGGTGCCGTTCGAGGACGAAGCCGTCAACGAATGCTGGATCAGCGATCGCGACCGCTTCTCGTACGAAGGCCTGAACAGCGAAGACCGCCTGTCCGCCCCGATGATCAAGGGCACCGACGGCAAGTGGCAGGAAGCCTCCTGGGCCGATGCCCTGCAGGCCGTGGCCCAAGGCCTGTCGCGCGTGCGTGACAGCTTCGGCGCCGGCCAGATCGGCGCCCTGGCGTCCGAATACGCCACGACCGAGGAATACGCGCTGCTGGGCCGCCTGGTCCGCGCGCTGGGTTCCGAGAACATCGACTTCCGCCTGCGTCAGACCGACCCGGCCTTCGACGCCGCGCTGACCGGCGCGCCGTGGCTGGGCATGCCCATCGCCGAACTCGACAACCTGGACCGCGTCCTGGTCGTCGGCTCGTTCCTGCGCAAGGACCACCCGCTGATGGCCCAGCGTCTGCGCCAGGCCGCCAAGCGCGGCACGCAGATCCTGATGGTCGACAGCGCCGCCGACGATCCCCTGATGCCCGTGACCGCGCGCATCACCGTGGCCCCGTCGGAACTGGCGCGCGCGCTGGCCGAAGTGGCCGTCGCGCTGGCCCAGGCCAAGGAACAGGCCGTGCCGGCCGAGTTCGCCTCGGTCACGCCGGGCGAAAACGCCAAGCTCATCGCCGCCAGCCTTGCGTCGGGCGCCAACACGGCCGTCCTGATGGGCAACCTGGCCGTCGCCAGCGCTCAGGCCACCACCCTGGCCGCCAACGGCCGCGTCGTGGCTGACCTGTCGGGCGGCAAGTTCGGCTTCCTGACCTCGGGCGGCAACACCGTCGGCGGCTACCTCGCCGGCGCCATCCCGGGCAAGGGCGGCAAGACCGCCGCAGCCATGCTCGCCGAACCGCTCAAGGCCTACATCGTCCTGCACGCCGAGCCGCTGCTCGACGCCGACAACGGCCAGCAAGCCATCGCCGCGCTGCGCGGCGCGCAGTTCGCCGTCGCGCTCACGCCTTACCGTTCGGCCGCTGCCGAATGGGCAGACGTGATGCTGCCGGTGTCGCCGTTCACGGAAACCTCGGGCACGTTCGTCAACGCCCAAGGTCTGGCACAGAGCTTCAAGGGCACGGTCACGCCGTTCGGCCAGACCCGTCCGGGCTGGAAGGTGCTGCGCGTGCTGGGCAACGTCCTGCATCTGGCCGGCTTCGACGACGAGACCTCCGAGTCCGTGCGCGACGCCGTGCTGGCCAGCGGCGTCGAAGGCCGCCTGTCCAACGACGTCAAGGCCCCGCTGGGTCTGGGCCAGGCCCTCACCGGCCTGGAACGCGTCGCCGATGTGCCGATCTACCGCACCGACGCCATGGTGCGCCGCTCGGAACCGCTGCAGGCCTCGCCGGCTTCGAAGAAGCCCGCCGCCGCCATGAACGGCCGTACCCTCACCAGTCTCGGCCTGACGGCCGGCGTCAAGGTGCGCGTCTCGGCCGGGCAGGGCGCCGTCGAACTGGAAACCGTGCAGGATGATGCCGTGGCCGATCGTGCCGTGCGCATTTCCGCCGCCTTCGAAACTACCGCTGCCCTGGGTGGCGCATTTGGTCAAATCAGCGTGGAGCGTGCCTGATGGAATGGCTCAATGTTCTTGAAAGCCACGGTCAGGCATTGCTGGGCCCGACGGTCTGGATGGTCCTCTGGACCCTCATCAAGATCGTGGTCATCGCCGTGCCCATCATCCTGTGCGTGGCGTACCTGACGTACTGGGAGCGCAAGATGATCGGCGCCATGCACGTGCGCATGGGTCCGAACCGCGTCGGCTTCAAGGGGCTGCTGCAGCCTTTCGCAGACGTCTTCAAGCTGCTCACCAAGGAAGTCGTCGTTCCCAGCCAGGCCAACAAGGTGCTGTTCGTCGTGGCCCCCGTGGTCACGCTGATGCCCGCGCTGGCAGCCTGGGCGGTCGTGCCCTTCGGTCCCGACGTCGTGCTGGCCAACGTCAATGCCGGCCTGCTGTACATCATGGCCATCACGTCCATCGGCGTGTACGGCGTGATCGTCGCTGGCTGGGCGTCCAACTCCAAGTACGCGTTCCTGGGCGCGCTGCGCGCCTCGGCCCAGATGCTGTCGTATGAACTGGCCATTGGCTTCGTGCTGGTGACGGTGCTGCTGGTGTCGGGCAGCCTGAACATGTCCGAGATCGTCAACGTGCAGAACCGCGGCTGGTTTGCCGACAAGGGCCTGACGTTCATGTCCTGGAACTGGCTGCCGCTGTTGCCGCTGTTCGTGATCTACGTGATCTCGGCCGTCGCAGAAACCAACCGCCACCCGTTCGACGTGGTGGAAGGCGAATCCGAAATCGTGGCCGGCCACATGGTCGAGTACTCGGGCATGGCCTTCGCGCTGTTCTTCCTGGGCGAATACGCCAACATGATCCTGCTGTCCTGCATGGCGTCGATCATGTTCCTGGGCGGCTGGGCTTCCCCGATCGATATCGCGCCGCTGACCTGGATTCCGGGTTGGATCTGGCTGGGTCTCAAGACGTTCGTCGTGGTCTCGTTGTTCGTGTGGTTCCGGGCCTCGTTCCCGCGCTACCGCTACGACCAGATCATGCGTTTGGGTTGGAAAATCTTCATCCCGCTGACCGGCGTCTGGCTGGTCGTGGTGGCGATCTGGATGCAGACGCCCTGGAACATTTGGCGCTAAGCGCCAAGCAGAGGCAGGATATGGAAGCGATCAAGGATTTCTTCGGCAGCCTGATGCTGACCGAGTTGCTCAAGGGCATGCGCCTGACGGGCAAGTATTTCTTCAAGCGCAAGGTCACCTTGCGCTACCCCCAGGAAAAGACCCCTGCGTCGCCGCGTTTCCGCGGCCTGCACGC
The DNA here is from genome assembly GCF_041879325.1 of Achromobacter sp. JD417. NCBI lineage: Bacteria > Pseudomonadati > Pseudomonadota > Betaproteobacteria > Burkholderiales > Alcaligenaceae > Achromobacter > Achromobacter sp. JD417. Next base: position 1,331,421 of record NZ_CP087159.1, read on the forward strand.
GCTGCGCCGCTACCCCAACGGGGAAGAGCGCTGCATCGCGTGCAAGCTGTGCGAAGCCGTGTGCCCGGCGCTGGCGATCACGATCGAGTCGGATCAGCGCGACGACGGCACCCGCCGCACGACGCGCTACGACATCGACCTGACCAAGTGCATCTTCTGCGGCTTCTGTGAGGAAAGCTGCCCCGTGGACTCCATCGTGGAAACGCACATCCACGAATACCACGGCGAAAAGCGCGGCGACCTGTATTTCACCAAAGACATGCTGCTCGCCGTGGGCGACCGCTACGAAGCCGACATCGCCCGCCGCCGGGCCGAAGACGCGCCTTACCGCTGAAGCCCAGGGTCTGATCCATGACTTTTACCACTGTCCTTTTCTACATACTGGCCGCCGTGCTGGTGATCGCGGCCTTCCGCGTGATCACCGCGCGCAGCGCGGTCACCGCCGTTCTGCACCTGATCCTGGCGTTTGCCAACGCGGCCATGCTCTGGATGCTGCTGGGCGCCGAGTTCCTCGCGCTGCTGCTGGTGCTGGTGTACGTGGGCGCCGTGATGGTGCTCTTCCTCTTTGTCGTGATGATGCTCGACATCCGCATGGACACCCTGCGCCAGGGCATGAAGACCTACCTGCCGCTCGGCCTGGTCATCGGTCTCGTGCTGGTGCTGGAAGTGTCCTTCGTGCTGGGCACCATCTGGTACGGCTCCGGTCCGCAGGCGCAACTGCCCAGCGACTACAACAACGCCCGCGCGCTGGGCGAGGCGATGTACACGCAGTACGTCTACGCCGTTGAAGTGGGCGCCGCGCTGCTGCTGGTCGGCATGGTTGCCGCAATCGCGCTGACCCTGCGCCGCCGCCGCGACGTGAAGTACAACGACCCGGTCGCCGCTGTCCGCGTGCGTGCGAAGGACCGCTTCCGCATGGTGAGCATGCCCGCCCAGAGCGAGCGCGCCCAGGCCAAGCGTGACGCGTCGAACGGTGCCGCGCCCCAAGGAGAAAAACAATGACGCTGACGCTGGCCCACTATTTGATCCTTGGCGCAATCCTGTTCGCCATCGGGATCTTCGGCATCTTCCTGAACCGCCGCAACCTGATCATTCTCCTGATGTCCATCGAGCTCGTGCTCCTGGCCGTCAACATGAACTTCGTGGCGTTCTCCAGCTGGTTCGGCGACACCGCCGGCCAGGTGTTCGTGTTCTTCATCCTGACCGTGGCCGCCGCCGAAGCGGCGATCGGCCTGGCCATCCTGGTGCTGCTGTTCCGCAACCTGAACACGATCAACGTTGACGAACTCGATCGCCTGAAGGGCTGACGGGGTATTGGAAGAAAATGTCTAGCTCACCCAATCTCTACCTGCTCATCGCGCTGGCGCCGCTGGCCGGAGCAATTCTCGCGGGCCTTTTCGGCACCGGGTTCCTTGGCCGCCCCATCGGCCGCCGCGCCTCGCACGTCATCACCATCCTGGGCGTGCTCATCTCCGCCATCGGTTCGGTGGTGGTGCTGGGCGACGTGCTGAACGGCCTGCGCTTTGACGGCGCGGTCTACACCTGGAGCCTGATCGGCCAGACCAAGCTGGAAATCGGCTTCCTGATCGATCCGCTGTCGGCCATGATGATGGTCGTGGTGACCTCCGTGTCGTTGATGGTGCACATCTACACCATCGGCTACATGGCTGACGATCCCGGCTACCAGCGCTTCTTCTCGTACATCTCGCTGTTCACGTTCTCCATGCTGATGCTGGTGATGTCGAACAACATGGTGCAGCTGTTCTTCGGCTGGGAAGCGGTGGGCCTGGTGTCTTACCTGCTGATCGGTTTCTGGTACACGCGCCCCACGGCGATCTTCGCCAACATGAAGGCGTTCCTGATCAACCGCGTCGGCGACTTCGGTTTCGTGCTGGGCATTGGCCTTCTGTTCGCCTACGCCGGCACCATGCACTACGGTGAAGTCTTCGCGCAGGCCGACAAGCTGGCCGGTATGACGCTGCCCGGCTCCGACTGGATGCTGCTGACGGTGGCATGTATTTGCCTGTTCATCGGCGCCATGGGCAAATCGGCCCAGGTTCCGCTGCACGCCTGGCTGCCCGATTCGATGGAAGGCCCGACCCCGATTTCCGCGCTGATCCACGCCGCCACCATGGTGACGGCCGGCATCTTCATGGTCGCGCGTTTCTCGCCGCTGTTCGAACTGTCGGATACCGCGCTGTCGTTCATCATCGTGATCGGCGCCATCGGCGCGCTGTTCCTGGGCATCCTGGGCATCATCCAGAACGACATCAAGCGGGTCATTGCGTATTCCACGCTGTCGCAGCTGGGCTACATGACCGTCGCCCTGGGCGCGTCGGCCTACTCGGTCGCGATCTTCCACCTGATGACGCACGCGTTCTTCAAGGCGCTGCTGTTCCTGGGCGCGGGTTCGGTCATCATCGGCATGCACCACGACCAGGACATCCGCAACATGGGCGGCCTGCGCAAGTACATGCCCATCACCTGGATCACCTTCCTGCTTGGCACGCTGGCGCTCGTCGGCACGCCTTTCTTCTCGGGTTTCTACTCGAAGGAAAACATCATCGAAGCCGCCGGCCAGGCCAACGTCTGGGGCGCGAGCTTTGCCTACTATGCCGTGCTGATCGGCGTGTTCGTCACGTCGCTGTACTCGTTCCGCGTGTACTTCCTGGTCTTCCATGGCAAGGAACGCTTCGACACCAGCGATCACGGCCACGGCCATGACGCGCACGGTCACGACGATCACAGCCACGATGCTCACGGCCACGACGACCACGGCCACGGCCACCACGGCGGCAAGCCGCACGAGTCGCCCTGGGTCGTCACGCTGCCGCTGATCCTGCTGGCCATTCCGTCGGTGTTCGTTGGCGCCTGGGCGGTCGACCCGATGGTGTTCGGCAAGTTCTTCGACGGCGTCATCAAGGTGCTGCCGCAGCAGCATCCCGCCATGCACGTGCTGAGCGAGGAATGGCACGGCTGGGTCGCCTACGGCCTGCATGCCTTCCAGACCCTGCCGTTCTGGCTGGTCGTCGCTGGCTTCGTCATCTCGTGGTACTGCTACCTGATCAACCCCAAGGTGCCGGCCGCCATCAAGGCCAACCTGTCGGGCGTGAACAAGATCCTCGAGAACAAGTACTACGTCGACTGGTTCAACGAGCAGGTCATCGCGCGCGGTCTGCGCTGCCTGGGCCGCGGCCTGTGGCAGACCGGTGATCGCGGCATCATCGATGGCATCCTGATCAACGGCAGCGCCCGAGTCGTGGGCTGGGTGGCAGCCGTCAGCCGCCACCTGCAGTCCGGCTTCATCTATCACTACGCGTTCGCAATGATCATCGGCGTCATGGCGCTGGTGACTTTCTTTGTGCTGATTCCCCAATGATGGCAAGCGAGATGGCATCCAACACTTTTCCCTGGCTCACGCTTGCGATCTTTGTCCCGATCGTATTCGGCCTGCTGGTGCTGGCGGTGGGCCGTGACGACCGTCCCGGCCTGACGCGCGGCCTGTCGCTCGTCGGCGCGATCGCCGGCTTCCTGGTCACGATTCCGCTCTACACCGGTTTCGATTCCTCCACGGCCGCCATGCAGTTCGTGGAGAAGACCTCCTGGATCGAGGCCTTCAACGTCAATTACCACCTGGGCATCGACGGCATCTCGATGTGGTTCGTGCTCCTGACCGCGTTCATCACCATCATCGTGGTGCTGGCCGGCTGGGAAGTCATCACGAGCCGCGTCGCGCAATACATGGCCGCCTTCCTGATCCTGTCGGGTCTGATGGTGGGCGTGTTCTGCGCGCTGGACGGCATGCTGTTCTACGTGTTCTTCGAGGCCACGCTGATCCCGATGTACATCATCATCGGTGTCTGGGGCGGACCGAACCGCGTGTATGCGGCGTTCAAGTTCTTCCTGTACACCCTGATGGGTTCGCTGCTGACGCTGGTCGCGTTTGTCTACCTCTGGAATGTCTCGGGCGGTTCGTTCGACATCCTGACCTGGCAGCAGACCAAGCTGGGCTATACCCCGCAGATCCTGATCTTCGTGGCGCTGCTCGCGGCTTTCGCGGTCAAGGTGCCGATGTGGCCGGTTCACACGTGGTTGCCGGATGCCCACGTGGAAGCGCCCACGGGTGGCTCCATCGTGCTGGCCGCGATCATGCTGAAGCTGGGCGCCTACGGTTTCCTGCGCTTCTCGCTGCCGATCGCGCCTGACGCCTCGCACAGCCTGGCCGGCCTGATGATCACGCTTTCGCTGATTGCCGTGATCTACATCGGTCTGGTCGCGATCGTGCAGGACGACATGAAGAAGCTGGTGGCCTATTCGTCGGTCGCTCACATGGGCTTTGTCACGCTGGGCTTTTTCATCTTCAACACGGCCGGCGTCGAAGGCGCCATCGTGCAGATGATCTCGCACGGCTTCGTGTCGGGCGCCATGTTCATGTGTATTGGCGTGCTCTATGACCGCATGCACTCGCGCCGCATCGCCGACTACGGCGGCGTGGTCAACGTGATGCCGCGCTTTGCCACGTTCTTCATTCTGTTCTCGATGGCCAACAGCGGCCTGCCGGCCACCAGCGGCTTCGTCGGCGAATTCATGGTGATCATGGGCGCGGTCGAGCACAACTTCTGGATCGGCCTGCTGGCAGCCACTGCCCTGATCCTGGGCGCGGCGTATTCGCTGTGGATGGTCAAGCGCGTCGTCCTGGGCGATGTCGCCAACGACCACGTGCGCGAGCTGACCGATATCAACCGCCGCGAATTCGTGATTCTTGGCGTGATGGCGATCGCCGTGTTGTACATGGGGATCTATCCCAAGCCCTTTACCGACGTCATGCACGTGTCGGTCGAGGCCCTGCTGCAACACGTTGCCGTCTCGAAACTGTAAGACAAGACAATGATGCAATCCCAAATCGATTTCGCCTTGGCGACACCGGAAATCCTTCTGCTGATTTTCGGCCTGGCTATCCTGCTCATCGACGCGGTCAGCAATCACCCCGAGCGCAAGCCGACGTTTCTGCTGACCATGCTTGCCCTGGGCGTGCTGACCGTCGTGTCGGCCGTGCAGTGGAAGAACGGCGTGGCTGGCTCGACGTTCAACGGCCTGTACGTCACGGACGAGCTGTCGCACCTGCTGAAGATCGCTTCGTACCTTGCTGTCGCCGTCACGCTGATCTATGGCCGCGTGTACGCGCAGGTTCGCGACATGGTGCGCGGCGGCGAACTCTACGTGCTGACGCTGTTTGCCCTGCTGGGCCAGATGGTCATGATCTCCTCCGGGAACCTGATCTCCATCTACCTGGGCCTGGAGCTGATGTCGCTGGCGCTGTACGCGCTGATCGCCCTGCGCCGCGACAACGTCGTGGCCACCGAAGCCGCCATGAAGTACTTCGTGCTGGGCGCGCTGGCCTCGGGCTTCCTGCTGTACGGCATGTCCATGATCTATGGCGCGACGGGTCACCTTGACCTGACCGAAGTGTCCAACGTCATCGCCGCCGGCAAGGCCGAGAAGATGGCGCTGGTGTTCGGCATCGTGTTCCTGGTGTCGGGCCTTGCGTTCAAGCTGGGCGCCGTTCCGTTCCACATGTGGGTGCCGGACGTCTACCAGGGTTCGCCCACCGCCGTCACGCTGATTCTGGGCGGCGCGCCCAAGCTGGCCGCTTTTGCGATCACGCTGCGCCTGCTGGTCGACGGCCTGCACGGCCTGGCCACCGACTGGCAGCCGATGCTGATGATCCTGGCGGTGCTGTCGCTGGCCATCGGCAACCTGACCGCCATTGCGCAGACCAACTTCAAGCGCATGCTCGCTTACTCGACCATCTCGCACATGGGCTTCGTGCTCCTGGGCCTGATGTCGGGGTCGGTGGCCGGCAAGCCGGAACTGTCGTCGGCCGCCTACGGCGCCTCGCTGTTCTACATGCTGACCTACGTGCTGACCACGCTCGCCAGCTTCGGCATCGTGCTGCTGCTTTCGCGCCAGGGCTTCGAGTGCGAGCACATCGACGACCTGAAGGGCCTGAACCGCCGCAGCCCGTGGCATGCCGCCATCGTGCTGCTCCTGATGTTCTCGCTGGCCGGCATCCCGCCGCTGGTGGGCTTCTACGCCAAGCTGGCTGTGCTGCAGGCGCTGGTTTCCGCCGGCCACGTGACGCTGGCGGTGGTCGCGGTGCTGTTCTCGCTGATCGGCGCGTTCTACTACCTGCGCGTGGTCAAGGTCGTCTACTTCGACGAACCGGCGGCCGACGCCGCCCCGATGGTGGCCACGGCCGGCCAGCGCGGTGTGCTGTCGATCAACGGCGCCTTGATCCTGGTGCTGGGTCTGTTGCCGGGTGGCCTGATGGCCCTGTGCGTGCAGGCCATCCGCTCGTCGCTGAGCCTCTAAGGAACGGATAACAGCCATGAACCAGACGCTGGCGGTGTGGCTGTTGATCGCGCTGGCGCTTGTCAGCGCGAATCTTCCTTTCCTGACCGAGCGCGTCTTCGCCGTGCTGCCCTGGAAGCAGGGTGGGGCGGCGGCGGTCAAGCCGTTCTGGTTGCGGCTGGTCGAGGTGCTGGTGTTCTACGCCATCGTCGGCGCGCTGGGCTTTGCGTTCGAGTCCACGCTGGGCAACCGCTTCGCCCAGACCTGGGAGTTCTACGCCATCACGCTCAGCCTGTATCTGGTGCTGGCCTATCCTGGCTTCGTGTACCGGTACCTCTTCAAGCGGCATCCTCGCCTTCGGGTCTGAGTCCTGCCCAGCACAAAAAAACGCCCCGATGTCGGGGCGTTTTTTTTGTCCTGCGCATGCCGGCAGGGGCTTGTGACGCTTCCGGATTTCAAGGTTGATCTGCCCCCGATTCGAATCTCCTGCCGCTTCGCATTTGCGGCAGATCAAGTCTGTTGTTTTTTCATCTTTTAGATCATCAACAGCCTGTCATTCAGGTTTCATTCAGCGCCTCGGTTCAGAATCGCAAACGACAAAAAAACAAGAATCGTTGCTATTTACATTCTGGAGAAGCTGGATTGAAGCCCCAAGATTCGTATTCGCTGAATACGCTCGCCACGTCGCTGGCTGCTGCGATCGCCGCCCCCGCGTTGTTCGTCAGTCCCTATGCCGCAGCGCAGTCGGCTGACAGCGGCGTGACGCAGTTGTCGCCCGTCCGCGTGGAGGGCGAAAGCTCGTCGTACCAGACGTCGACCGCGCAGTCTCCCAAGATGACGGCGCCTTTGCTGGACACGCCGCGCACGGTGCAGGTTGTGCCGCAGCAGGTGATCCAGGATCAGGCGGCATCCACGCTGCAGGACGTGCTGCGCAACTCGCCGGGGATCACCTTCGGCGCGGGTGAGGGCGGCCGTCCGGGCGGTGACCTGCCCATCATTCGCGGCCAGAATTCGGCCGGCAGCATCTTCCTGGACGGGATCCGCGACAGCAGCACGCAGGTGCGCGATACCTTCAATCTGGAGCAGGTCGAGATCATCAAGGGACCGGATTCGGTGTACTCCGGCCGCGGCGGCGCGGGCGGCAGCATCAACATGGTCAGCAAGACGCCAAAGGCCACGGACTTCACCGAAGCCACGGCGCAGATCGGCACGGACAACAACTACCGCGCCACGATCGACAGCAACTGGCGGTTGGGCGAGAAGGCGGCTTTCCGTCTGAACGTGATGGGCAACAAGGGCGACACGCCGGGCCGCGATGACGCGGTGGACTTCGAGCGCTGGGGCGTGGCGCCGTCGCTGATGCTGGGCGTGGGCACGCCGACGCGCATCACGCTGAGCTACTACCACTACCAGGACGACAGCATGCCCGATTACTCCATTCCGTATGACCCGAAGTCGGGTCAGCCGGTGACGGAGACTATGGGCGTGAGCCGCAAGTCGTTCTATGGCCTGACCGGCCGCGATTTCATGAAGACCCGCGATGATGTCGCTACCGTGGACTTCCAGCACGACTTCTCGGACAAGCTGCAACTGCGCAACGTTACGCGCTATGGCCGCGGCACGACGGATTTCGCGGCGACCAATCCCGACGACAGCAAGGGCAACATCCCGAACGGGCTGGTGTATCGCGCGCTCAAGTCGGGCTACTACGTCACCAAGACGTTCGCCAATCAGACGGACCTGACGGGCGAATTCGAGACCGGCAGCCTGAAGCACACGTTCGACCTGGGCTTCGAGTACAGCAACATCAAGCAGGACAAGGACAGCTACACCCAGACGATCGCCCGGGGCCCGATGAACTGCAAGGTCAGCGCCACGGACCTGTCGAACCCGGCGCTGTGCACGTCGCTGTGGGATCCGAATCCCCACGACGACTACACCGGCAAGCTGACCCGCAACAACAATCCTGCCGTCTACAACACGGACACGCTGGCCCTCTACGGCTTTGACACCATCAAGTTCAATGAACAGTGGCAAGCCAGCCTGGGCGCACGGTGGGACAACTACCGCACCAGCGGCAGCAACATCGCGCGCGGCCGCAACGATCCGTCCAGCACCCCCGCGTTCTACAGCACGAGCCGTGAGGACAACCTCTTTAACTACCAGGTCGGCCTGGCGTACAAGCCCGTGCCCAACGGCACGATCTACGCGACTTACGGCACCTCGTCGACGCCGTCCGCCATTGCTGGCGGAGCGATCAGCGATGCGACCTCGCTGTCGACGTCTTCGCTGGAACCGGAAAAGAGCCGCACGGTGGAGCTGGGCACGAAGTGGCAGGTGTTCGATGACAAGCTGACGCTGTCGGCCGCGGCGTTCCAGGACATCCGCAAGAACACCAGCGTGGCGGTGTCGGCGACCGAAGTGGCGCAAGTGGGCGAAGCCAAGGTGCGCGGCATCGAGCTGGGATTCTCGGGCGCCATCACGCCGAAGTGGAATGTGTTCGGCGGCTACACCTTCATGGACAGCGAAATGACCAAAGGCGCCTACAACAGCGGCGCCGTCGGCCAGGACCTGCCCAACACGCCGCGCAACGCCTTCAGCCTGTGGACGACCTACAAGGTCCTGCCCAAGCTGACGGTCGGCGGCGGCGCGTACTACGTCGACAAGGTGTACGGCAACTCGGACGCCACGAAGAACGCCGACGGCACGCCCAAGGCGCGCTGGGTGCCGTCGTACTGGCGCTTCGACGCGATGGCCGGCTATGAGTTCAACGAGCACTTCTCGGCGCAGTTGAACGTGCTGAACATCTTCGACGAAACGTACTACACCAAGGCCTACGCCGCGCACTACGCGGCGCTGGGCACGGGCCGGGCGGCGCTGCTGTCCCTGCGCGTGCGGTACTGATGGCGGGGCGCCGCGACAGCGGCGCCTGCTTGCATGAAAAAAGCCACCTCGTTGCTGAGGTGGCTTTTGCTTTTGGGCGGTGGCTGGCGTGCGTTGCGGCGCGGTGTGAGCACGGTGTCTGACACCCGTTGGGACGCTGCCGCAGGCTGACGGCTATCTCCCCAGGGTGTCAGACACCCTTTGGGGCAATGCATTGCGGCACGGTGTCAGACACCTTTGAGGAGACCTTTGACGCAGGATCAGCTCTCGAACCAGTTCAGCACGCCGTCCAATCCCGAGACGTTCAGCGCGTAGCGCGTCTGCTGACGCACCAGCGGCTTGGCGTGATAGGCCACGGGAAAGCCGGCGTTGGCCAGCATCTTCAGGTCGTTGGCGCCGTCGCCCATTGCGATGATCTGATCCGTCGAGGCGCCGTGCGTGCGCGCGAAGTCGCGCAGGTGGGCGGCCTTGGCGTCGGCGTCCAGGATGTCGCCCAGCACGCGGCCGGTGAGCACGCCGTCTTCGATTTCCAGCGTGTTGGCGTGGGCGCTGTCCAGGTTCAGGCGGGCGCGCAGGCGTTCCGTGAAGAAGGTGAAACCGCCCGACACCAGCAGCACCTTGATGCCGGCGGCCTGGGCCGTGGAGATCAGGCGTTCGGCGCCCGGGTTCAGGCGCAGCTTTTCCTCGTAGACCTGGTCCAGCGCGCCAGCCGGCGCGCCTTTCAGCAGCGCGACCCGCCGGCGCAGGCTTTCGGCGAAATCCTTGATCTCGCCGCGCATGGCGGCCTCGGTGATCTCAGACACCTTGTCTTTCACGCCGACCACGCCCGCGATCTCGTCGATGCACTCGATGTTGATCAGGGTCGAGTCCATGTCCATGGCCAGGACCTTGCAGTGGGCAAGTTTCAGTCCGGCAGGCACGAAGGCGGCGTCCACGCCGCGCGCCTCGGCGAAGGCGCATACCACAGCGCGCGTCTCGTCGTCGTGCTGTACGTCGAGCAGGCGCGCCGCGGTGTTGCTGATGCGCGCCACGCCCTGGGCCTGGGCCAGCGCGGCAAGCTGCTCCGCATGTTCGATGGCGAGGCCGGGGGATTGAACGACGAGATTGTGGGTAGTCATGGCGGATGGGAACGAGAGTCGGGGTTACTTGAGCGCACGCAGGACGGCGCGCACGGCGTCGGCCCTGGCGGGAATGAGGGGGGCCTTGATCTCGGCGCGCAATTTGTCCTGTCCGGCCAGCTTGATGTGACGCTGCCGCTGGACGAGGTCGATGATGCGGGCCGGATCGACCGAGGTCTTGGGGCCGAACTGGATCAGGGCCTGCGCTTCGCTGGCGTCGATCTTGACGATGCCCAGCGGCTGGGCCGCAAGGCGCAGGCGGTGCGTGGCCAGCAGGGTTTGGGCCGCTTCCGGCAGCTTGCCGAATCGGTCGATCAGTTCTTCCTGGATGTGGATCAGGTCGTCTTCGTCGGCGGCGTGCGCCAGCCGTTTGTAGATGGCCAGGCGCGCATGCACGTCGGCGCAATAGTCGGACGGCAGCAGTGCCGGGGCGTGCAGGTTGACCTCGCACGCCAGGTTGAAGGGCGCGTCCAGGTCGGGTTCTTCGCCGGCGCGCAGCGCGCGCACGGCCTCGTTGAGCATCTCGTTGTACATCGAGAAGCCCACTTCCTGGATGTTGCCCGATTGCGAGTCGCCCAGCACTTCACCGGTGCCCCGGATTTCGAGGTCGTGCATCGCCAGGTAAAAGCCCGAGCCGAGCTCTTCCATGGCCTGGATGGCTTCCAGCCGCTTCTTGGCGTTGCTGGTGATGGCGTCCTCGCCCGGCGTCAGCAGGTAGGCGTAGGCCTGATGGTGCGAGCGCCCGACGCGTCCGCGCAACTGGTGAAGCTGCGCCAGGCCGAAGCGGTCGGCGCGATGGATCACGATGGTGTTGGCGCTGGGCACGTCGATGCCGGTTTCGATGATGGTGGTGCACAGCAGCACGTTGTAGCGCTGCTGGTAGAAGCCCTTCATGACCTGTTCGAGTTCGCGCTCGGGCATCTGGCCGTGCGCGACGGCAATCCGGGCCTCGGGCACCAGTTCTTCCAGGCGCGCCCGGCGGTTGTGGATGGTCTCGACCTCGTTGTGCAGGAAGTAGCACTGGCCGCCGCGCTTGAGTTCGCGCAGCAGGGCCTCGCGCAGTGTGCTGCCGTCTTCGCGCCGCACGAAGGTCTTGATGGCCAGGCGCTTCTGCGGCGCCGTGGCAATGACGGAGAAGTCGCGGATGCCTTCCAGCGACATGCCGAGCGTGCGGGGAATGGGCGTGGCGGTGAGCGTCAGGACGTCGACCTCGGCCCGCAGCGACTTGAGCGCTTCCTTCTGGCGCACGCCGAAACGGTGTTCCTCGTCGATGATGACCAGACCCAGCCGCTTGAACTTCACATCTTTCGACAGAATCTTGTGCGTGCCGATGACGATGTCGACCCGGCCGTCGTTGATGCCTTCGATGGCGGCCGACACTTCCTTGGCCGAGCGGAAGCGCGACAGTTCCACCACGCGTACGGGCCAGTCGGCGAACCGGTCGGTAAAGGTCTGGGCGTGCTGCTCGGCGAGCAGGGTGGTGGGGCACAAGAGCGCCACCTGCTTGCCATTGGCGACGGCCAGGAAGGCGGCGCGCAGCGCGACTTCCGTCTTGCCGAAGCCGACGTCGCCGCAGACCAGGCGGTCCATCGGGCGGCCCGAGGTCATGTCGCTGATGACGGCCTGGATCGCGGCGGCCTGGTCGGCCGTCTCTTCGAAGCCGAAGCCCTCGGCGAACGCCTCGTAGTCGTTCAGCGGCAGGTTGAACGCAAAGCCTTCGCGCGCGGCGCGCTGCGCATACAGCGCCAGCAGTTCCGCGGCGGTGTCGCGCACCTGCTTGGCCGCCTTGCGGCGGGCCTTGTCCCATTGCCCCGAGCCCAGCTGGTGCAGCGGCGCGGCTTCCGGATCCGCGCCGCTGTAACGGGCGATTACGTGCAGCTGCGACACCGGCACGTACAGCGTGCTGCCGTTGGCGTACTCAAGATGAAGAAACTCCATCTCGCCTTCGCCCATGTCCATGTTGACCAGGCCGTGGTAGCGCCCGATGCCGTGCTGGGCGTGGACGACGGGATCGCCCTCGCGCAGCTCGGACAGGTCGCGCACCATGGCTTCGACGTTGCTGGCGCGCTCCTGGTCGCGCTTGCCGCGGCGTCCCGGCGTTGCCAATCCGGGATAGAGGTCGTTCTCGGTCAGGAAGGCGAGGTTTGCGTCCGGCAGCTGGAAGCCCACGCCCAGCGGCGAGGCGACGATGCCGAAATGCGCGTCCGACGCCAGGAAGGCCTCGATGGTCTCGGGCTGCGCGTCAGGCGTGACGCCGAACTCGTGCAGCATCTGCACCAGGGTTTCGCGGCGCCCCGCGGAATCGGCGCACAGCAGCACGCGGGTCTGGCCCGCCTGCACCAGCGTGCGCAGCTTGGCGATGGGATCCTCGGCGCGGCGCGCCACGCTGACGTCGGGCGCGGCCCGGAAGTCGGGGTGCGGCTGGCCGGCAGTCAGCGACAGGCGGCGAAAGGCCTTCAGCCGGCCATACAGCGATTCGTTATCCAGGAACAGGGCCGAGGGCGGCAACACGGGACGCTCGCGATCGCTCTTCAAGAAGCCGTAGCGGCTGGCAGTGTCCTGGTTGAAGCGCTGGATTGCGTCGTCGATGTCGCCGACCGTGACCATGACCGTGCCTTCGGCCACGTAGTCGAACAGCGTGGCGGTCTCTTCGAAGAACAGCGGCAGGTAGTACTCGACGCCGGCAAAGGGAATGCCGTTGCCGATGTCCTTGTAGGGCAGGGCGCGCGAGGGATCGCCTTCGAAAATTTCCCGAAAGCGCGCGCGGAACCGGTTGCGCGCGTCCTCGTCCATCGGGAATTCGCGGCCTGGCAGCAGCTGGACCTCGCGCACGGGGTACAGGCTGCGCTGGGTGTCGACGTCGAAACTGCGGATGGTCTCGATTTCGTCGTCGAACAGGTCCAGGCGGTATGGCACCACCGAGCCCATCGGGAACAGGTCGATCAGGCCGCCGCGCAGGCAGAATTCGCCGGGCGCGGTCACCTGGGTGACGTGGTTGTAATTGGCCAGCGTGAGCTGCGCGCGCAGCGCCGCTTCGTTCAGCCGGTCCTTCTGCTTGAACGAGAACGTGTAGGCGGCCAGGAACGAGGGCGGCGCCAGCCGGTACAACGCCGTGGTGATGGGCACCGTCAGCACGTCCACCGTCTTCATCATCAGCGAATGCAGCGTGTGCAGGCGCTCCGAAATCAGGTCCTGGTGCGGCGAGAACGCGTCGTAGGGCAGCGTTTCCCAGTCGGGCAACTGCCGCACGCGCAGGCCGGGCGCGAACAGCTGGATTTCCTCGGCCAGGCGCTGCGCCTCCAGGGGCTCGGCCGTCAGGATGACCAGCGGGCCGCCGGCCTGGCGGGCCAGATCCGCCAGCAGCCAGGCGTCGCCGGAACCCGGCGGCCTGGGCTGCGCGTAGCGCGTGCCGGGCTTCAGCGCGGACAGGGTGGGAACCGTGGCGGGGACGGGAGGGGCGGCCGTGGCGGAGGAGGAAGGGGCGGGCATCAGGCTGGAAGCGGACATCAAGCGAACGATTATAAAATCTCCGCACCATGTCTGACTCAATCATCGCAATCGTGCCCGCCGCCGGAGTCGGCGCCCGCGCCAGCCGGCCCGGGCACGAAGCCGTTCCGAAGCAATACCGTCCATTGGCCGGACAGCCCATGCTGCGGCATGCGGTCAGCGCGTTGCTGGCCGACGCGCGCGTGTCCGAGGTTCGGGTGGCGGTCAGCCCGGGCGACGGCTGGGTCGATGCCGCGCTTGCTGGCCTGCCGCGCACCGTCTGGCGTGCCTGCGGCGGCGCGACGCGCGCCGATACGGTCGCTGGCGCGCTTGCCGACAGCGAGGTCGCCGACGACACCTGGGTGCTGGTGCACGACGCGGCTCGCCCCGGCTTGCCTGCCGAGGCGCTTGCGCGGCTGATCGATGCCTGCCTGGCCGATCCGGTGGGCGGTTTGCTGGCCCTGCCGGTGGCCGACACGGTCAAGGGCGGGCACCAGCGGGTCGAGCGCACACTGGACCGCAATGGCCTGTGGCTGGCGCAGACCCCGCAGATGTTCCGGGCAGGCGTGCTGCGCGATGCGCTGACCGCGGCCTCCGTGAATGGCGTCATCGTCACCGACGAGGCCTCGGCCATCGAGGCCGCTGGCTACGCGCCGTTGCTGGTCGCGGGGTCGATGCGCAATTTCAAGGTGACATGGCCGGACGATTTTGAACTGATGGAAAAATGGCTATGAGCATTCCTTTTCGCGTCGGGCAGGGCTTTGACGTGCACGCGCTGGTCGAAGGTCGGCCGCTGATCATCGGCGGCGTCACGATTCCCCATACGCATGGCCTTTTGGGGCATTCCGATGCGGACGTGCTGCTGCACGCGATCACCGACGCGCTGCTGGGCGCGGCGGGGCTGGGCGACATCGGCCGGCACTTTCCCGACACCGATCCGGCCTTCAAGGGGGCCGACAGCCGCGTCCTGCTGCGCGAAGCCATGGCGCGCGTGCGCCAGGCGGGCTGGACGCCGGTCAATATCGACGCCACGCTGCATGCGCAGGCGCCCAAGATCGGCCCGCACGCGCCGGCCATGGTGAAGAACATTGCCGCCGATACCGGTCTGGCAGAGACCGAGGTCAACATCAAGGCCAAGACCAACGAAGGGCTGGGCTACCTGGGCCGCAAGGAAGGCATCGCGGCGACGGTGGTCGCGCTGCTGGCGCGCGTGGATTCCTGACGCGCCACCGGTTCCGTGGCGCGAACGCCACGCCTGCCCCCAAAACGAAAGCCGTCCGTGCCGCCAGCCCGGGCGGCTTTTACGTTGGAATACATCTTTAACAAATGAATAAGCGGACCGGTTTGATCTGACATACGCTCCGCGACTTGAAATCTGACTAATCAGGGACATTCAGATGCGATTCCGTGGCGCGGGGCTATTTTTCGTGCTGGCCGCTTTTGCTACCACCGCGCACGCGGCGTATGAAAAGCAGCTCGGCCCACTGGCAGGCACCGTCAAACAGCAGCTTTTGCAGGGCTGGCACGTCGGCGAGCAGGACGGCTGGTTCACGTTGCGCAATAGCGATGTGCCCGGCGGCGAGCAGACGTTCTACATCAATCCGGGGCCTGCGCCCGAGACGGGCCGCATCACCGATGTCAACGTGATGGTCAACTCGAAGAGCCCCAAGGCGTCCATCGGCATCGCGCTGAACAACAACGCGCGCAAGAGCCTGTGCCTCCTGGAGATCCGGGCGGACCGCAACACGATGCTGTTCTGTCTGGAGGGCCAGACGCGCCGCGACATCGCTTCCGTGCCCAACGTGGCCAAGCTGGACGGCACCGACCGCATCAGAGTGGTGGAAGTGCCCGGCGCCGCGCGTTTCCTGGTCAATGGCCAGAAGATTGCCGACATCGAGAACGAGCCCGCGCTGGGCAGCGAGATCGGCATCATGGCGTACGACGAAGGCACGTTCGGCATTGCCGACTTCATGATCGTGTCGGACGTGGCTGCCAAGCCCGCCGGGTCCGGCGCGCAAGGCGGCGCGGGGGCGGCTACGCCGCGCGTGCCGTCGGCGGCGCCGCCTCCCGCGCCCGCCAATAACACGGCAGCCAATAACACGCCCGCCACCCGCACGCCCGCCAACAACGCCCCCGGCTTGCCGGGCGAGGGTCCCTATCCGCGATTCGGCGGCGATACGTTGCGCATCGTCGGGGTCTACGTCGGGATCATGCGCAGCATCTTCCTGCACGAGTTTGGTCACGCGCTGATCGGCGAGCTGGAGTTGCCGGCGACGGGCGCCGAGGAAGACGCGGTCGACATGTATTCGGCGTTGCAGATCGTCGAGCCCACCATGTATCCGACCAAGGACGAGGACCTGAACACCATGGCCCGCGAGGCCGCGACCTATGCAGCGCTGCAGTGGTACTACAGCGGCAAGCTGGCGGAAAAGCGCGGCGCTTCGGCAAGTTCGGCCTGGCAGGACGAGCACACGGGCGACTTGAAGCGCTTTCGCAACATGCTGTGCATCATGTACGGCGGCAATCCCGCGGTGTTCGAACCGGTGGCCAAGCACGTTGGCTTCGAGGACCGGACCAAAGCGCGGTGCACGGACGAATTCAACAAGCAGAACCGCGCGTGGCGCCGGCTGCTGGCGCCGCATACGCGCGTCGGCACCTGGACGCCCGACGGCCTGCAGCCGGCCAACGCGCCCGGCGCGCCGGTCAACGTGGTATTTGAGCCATCCAAGCGCAAGATCGGCAACCTGTTCGCGAACAACCTGTCCGAGGCCATCACCAACAACATCAAGCTGCTCGGCCAGACCTACGTGCTGCCGCGGCCGGTGAACGTGGTGTTCAAGGATTGCGGCCAGTTGAACGCCTGGTACAACCCGCGCGAGGGGTCGATCACGATGTGCTACGACCTGATCGAGAACATCGCGGTGATGGTCTCGGACATTGAGATGGGCACGGTGGGCGGCGAGGTCGTCGCCAAGGATGGCGGCGCGCCGACGGCGCCGCGGCAACCGCCCGCGGCGGGGCAGGGCATGCCGGCGCTGCCCGCCGGCGCCTTCGACGAGCTGAAGGACTACGGCGTGCCGCCGACGAACCTGCTGTTCTCGTCGCCGTATCGGGGGCCGACGCCCAACAAGCACACGCGCGCCGACATCATCACGACGCCGGAGCTGGTGCGGTTGATCAACAACGATAAAAACATTCTCATCATCGACACCAGCGGGCTACGGGAGACGCTGCCCATCGCCTATCCGCTGTCCGACGCCGGGTCGGACGGCAGCGTCGCGGACCACCTGCAAGGCGCGCTGGACGCCTGGCTGAAGAAGAACACCGGAAACCGGCGCGACACGCCCATCGTGTTCATGGGCGCGGGCATGAACGACCGATCCTCCTACAACGCGGCGCTGCGCGCGGGGACGCTGGGTTGGCGCGCCTACTGGTATCGGGGCGGCATGGAGGCGTGGACCGCCAACGGCCTGCCGACCGCGCCGGTCAAGCCCGCCGCCGGCAAATAGCGCGCTGCACGGCAACCAAAAGGAAAAGCCCGCCTGCATCAAGCAGGCGGGCTTTTTTTGCGAGCGTCGGGTCGCTTACTTGCCTTGGGCGGCCAGCGCCAGCGCGGCGGCGTTGACGACGGCGGCAATCCGGCCGGCGTCGCGCAGCTGTTCGGTCGACAGGCCGTCGTTCTTCAGGTTCTCATAGTGCGAAGCCACGCAGAAATGGCACTTGCCGATGATGGAAGCCACCAGAGCGAAGAGCTCGAAGCGCTTCTTTTCCACGCCGCCGTGGGTGGCGTAGGCGTTCATGCGCAACTGGGCCGGCAGGCTCTTCAACTGGGCGTCGCCGGTCATTTCCACGTAGGGATACCAGGTGTTGTTCATGCCCATGAGGGCGGAGGCGGTCAGCGCGGCATTGGCGTCGCCTTCCGACAGGCCGCTCTTGAAGGCCTCGACCAGCACCGGGCTGCGCGCGGCGTACGCGGCGGACAGGGCGGCGCCCACGGCGTCTTCGGGAGCCAGCGTCGAGCGGGCAATCACGGCGTCCAGATTCAGGCGGATGTCCTTGGCCCAATCCGGCAGCTGTTCCTTAATGGTCGTAAGAAATTCCATAGTTTTTACCTATAATCTAGCGCAATTAATACCCGGCGCAGGGCCTGCGGACAGGCCCCGGACCGGGCTGGAAATTACAGCGTGGCGCCGCCAACCGTACGGTTGCACGGGCACAGTTCGTCGGTTTGCAGACCGTCGAGCAGACGCAGCACTTCTTCCGGGTTACGGCCGACGTTCAGGTTGTTCACCGAAACGTGCTGGATCGTGTTGTCCGGGTCGACGATGAACGTGGCGCGCAGGGCAACGCCAGCACCCTTTTCACGCACGCCCAGCTGGTCGATCAGGGCGCCGGTGGTGTCGCCGAATTGGTAGTGACCCAGCTTGTTCAGGTCCGGGTGCTCACGGCGCCAGGCCAGCTTGACGAATTCGTTGTCGGTCGAACCGCCCAGCAGGACGGCGTCGCGGTCTTCGAAATCCTTGGCCAGCTTGTTGAAGCCGACGATTTCGGTCGGGCACACAAACGTGAAGTCTTTCGGGTAGAAGTAGATCACCTTCCACTTGCCGGGGAACGAGCTTTCGGTGATGTCTTCGAACGCCGACACGCCGTTTTCTTCGTGCTGGTTGAAGCCGGGCTTGACGCCGGTGACCTTGAAGGGTTCGAGTTTGTCGCCAACAGTTTTCATGTTTACTCCCGTAGTTGTTGGGTGGAGATAAGGCAGCGCCTCAAACCCCAAATTTTACGCTATGGATTATCGTTGTCTAATTGATAATTCCTAAACTTGGCTTTGGGCAGCTCTATCCGCGCGGTGAGTCCGCCGCCCTCGCGCGGCAGCATGCGCAGCGACCCGCCGACGTGCTTGAGCAGGCGTTCGACGATGGCCAGACCCAGGCCCGCGCCGCTGACGCCGGTGCGGGCGGCCTCGCCGCGCGAGAACGGGCGCAGCAGGCGGTCCACGTCTTCGGGCGCGATGCCGGGGCCGCGGTCGGACACTTCGATGACGATCATGCTGCCTTCGGCCTGCAGCGTCATGTTCAGGTGCGCCATCCCATCGTCGGGCGAGCGGCCATAGCGGCGCGCATTTTCGATCAGGTTGCTGACGATGCGCTTCAAGTCCAGCGCGGTGATGCGGGCGCGCAAGCCGGGTTCGAGCGAGGCTTCCAGTTCGCCGCCGAGCGAGGCGGTATGGCTGCGTTCGCGTTCATACAGTTCGGCAAGCACGGCGGAAATGTCGGTGGCCAGTTGCGGCAGCGTGCCCGCCGGGCGCGCGTATTCCATGAGCTGGCCGATGCTGTGGTCGATCTGGCCGAGGTCTTCGTCGATGGCCTGCCGCGCGTCCTCGGACACGCCGCTCAGTTCGATTTCCAGCCGCATGCGCGCAAGCGGGGTGCGCAGATCGTGCGAGATCCCGGCCAGCATGAGTTCGCGATCGGCCTCGGCCTGCCGCAAATCCTTGGCCATGCGATTGAACGACGCATTCAGGTCGCGGATCTCGAGCGGGCCCTGCTCGGGCAACGGCGCGGGTGTTTCGCCGCGTGACAGCACCTGCGCGGCACGCGCCAGACGGGAGAGCGGCCGGTTGACGAACCCCACACTGACCGCGGCGCCGACAAGGGACAGCAACAGCGCGGTGGCGCCCCATCCCAGCCATTCGATTCCGCCTGTCAGACCGATCTGCTCACGCTCGAACACCAGCCAGTACAGATCCTTTTCGATCTGGAAGCTGACCCAGAAGCCGGGCACCTGGTTCACGCCCCAGGCAATCTGCGTTTCCGGGCCAAAGCGCGTGCGGATGTGCTGGGCCACGCGCTGCCAGTAGTCGTCGTCGGGGAGGGCTTCGGCGAAGTCCGTGACCTCGCGCGGATAGACCTGGATGCCTTCGTTGGTGGCCAGGTCGAGCAGGAGCTTGCTGCGTTCGCCGTTGTGGGAATAGATCAGCGCGGTGCGCGTGATATTGACGGCCGTGATCACCCGCTGCGCCATTTGATTGGCGCGCGGTCCCAGCTCCATGCTGAAAAATACTTGAAGCCACGCGCCCAGGCTGACGAGCATCAGCGCGGCGAGCAAAAGGAACGTGCGGCCGAACAAGCCCAGCCGCAAACGTGATGTCAGGTTCCTGAATGTTCTGCGCAGGCGCGGCACGACGCTGCGCTCCTGCCCGGGGCGGGCCAGCCGATCAGCTACCACCGTCCGGGACGAACACGTATCCTAGACCCCAAACGGTCTGGATGAATACGGGCTTGGACGGGTTTGGCTCGATCAGTTTGCGCAGACGCGAGATCTGGACGTCCAGGCTGCGATCGAAGGCTTCGTATTCGCGGCCGCGAGCCAGTTCCATGAGCTTGTCGCGCGACAGGGGAATCTTCGGATGGCGCGCAAAGACCTTGAGCACCGAGAATTCACCCGTGGTGATGGGCACCTGTTCGCCGTTGCGCGTGAGCGTGCGGGTGGACAGATTCAGCACGTAGGGGCCGAAGGCGATGGATTCGTTTTCCTGGCTGGGGGCGCCGGGATGTTCTTCGGTGCCGCGGCGGCGCAGAATCGCATTGATGCGGGCCAGCAGTTCGCGGGGGTTGAAGGGTTTGGACAGGTAGTCGTCCGCGCCCATCTCCAGGCCGACGATGCGGTCGATTTCTTCCGCCTTGGCCGTCAGCATGATGATGGGGGTGTTGTCGTGACCACCGCGCAGCCGGCGACAGATGGACAGGCCATCCTCCCCGGGCAGCATCAGGTCCAGCACGAGCAGGTCGAAATGCTCACGTTGCCAGAGTTTGCCCATCTCTTTGGCGTCTTCGGCGACGAAAACGTTGAATCCCTGTTCGGACAAGTACCGGCGCAGCAGATCGCGCAAGCGCGGATCGTCGTCAACGACGAGGATTTTTCGGGTGGGGGTGGTGTTTTGCGTATTCATGGCCGGAAATGTAACAGTGACAAGAACCGGGGGCTAGAGGGCGTTCACAAGATATTACACATTGCGATCACTGGTTGAAATCCCCCTTACACCCGGGGGTAACAGCGCCTTATTTCGTACAATCTGCATCTATGGAACTAAACCTGCTGGCACTGGAAACTTCGTCGTCACGATGTGGCGTGGCCCTTTTACGGGCGGTCGACGGCCGCCTGGAGATCAGCGTCCGCGAACACGAAGGTTCCCAGGAACATGCCGAGCGCCTACTGCCTATGGCCGATGCGCTGCTTGCCGAGGCCGGCATCGCCGCATCGTGGCTGCACGCCGTGGCGTTCGGGCAGGGGCCCGGCGGCTTCACCGGCCTGCGCGTGGCCTGCGGCGTCGCCCAGGGAATGGCGTTGGGGCTGGGCATCCCGGTGTTGCCTATTGTTTCGCACCAGGCCGTGGCCGCGGACGTCGATGGCACCCCTGGCGAGGCCGTGGTCGTGGCGCTGGACGCCCGCATGAACGAGGTCTATCTCGCAGTCTACCGCCGCAGCGCTGCGGCGGGTGATGAATCCGTCTGGGAAACCCTGCAGGCGCCGATGCTGATTGCCGCCGCCGAGGTCGTGCCCTGGACGGCGCACCATTTGCCGATCTGGTCGGCGCGGGCCGGGCAGCCGATCGCGCCGCTGCTGGCAGGCGATGCCTGGGACGCGTACGCCGCCGATATGGCGGCGCCCGCCGAATGGCGCCGTGCCGTCGATGCCCAGCGGCCGCAGGCAGCCAGCGTGGCGCGCCTTGCCCGCCAGGGCTGGCTGCGGGGCGAAACCCTGGCGCCCGAGCTGGCCGCGCCCCTGTATGTGCGGGACAAGGTCGCGTTCACCACTGCCGAGCGCCTGCGCGGCGAGGGCGGCAATCCCAAGGCCCAGCCATCGCTCGCCACGCCGGTGCCGCAGCCCATGACCCAGGCGGACCTGGAAGACGTCGTGGCGCTGGAGGCGCAAGTTCAGGCGTTCCCCTGGACGCGCGGCAATTTCGCTGACGCCCTGGCGTCGGACTACGGCGCCTGGACGTTGCGGCGCGAGGGCAAGCTGGCCGGATTCTGCGTGCTGATGTATGCGCCCGACGTGGCGCACCTGCTGGTGATTGCGGTGGCGCGGGACCTGCACCGCCAGGGGCTCGGCGGCGCGCTGCTTGATTGGTGCGAACAGCAGGCGCGCGAACGGGGGCTGGAAGGGCTGTTGCTGGAAGTGCGGCCGTCCAACACCTCGGCCATCAGTTTCTATAAGGGCCACGGCTACCTGCAGATCGGCGTGCGCCGTGGTTATTACCCGGCGGACAAGGGCGGCCGTGAGGATGCCATCGTCATGCAAAAGCGCTTTGGCCAAGCCGACGGAGCCCCGGCATGAACCCGGTCGACGCCGCGGCGCGCTCCGCGCCGCCCCGCATCAACCCGTTGCAGCGCATCTGGCTGCGCGAGCTTGGCATGGAGCGGCTGTGGCTGCGTACGCCGCCTGCCACGCCGGCCATCAAGACGCCCGTTGCGCCCTCTGTCGGCGCATCTGCGCCGGCCCCCGTGGCGGCGCCCTCGGCCCTGTCCGGCGGCGCGCCCGCTGCGGCACCCCAATCCGCCATCGTCGCGCCGGCCCCCGCCGAATCGCCCTCTGCGGTTCCAACGATTGCGCCGCCCGCGCAGGCTGCCCAGGTTTCCGCGCCCGCCGCCACGCCGGCAGAGCCGCCATCCGGGCGCGCATCATCGGCCATTCCGGCCTCGATCCTGAACCGCACCGGCCCGCCGCCGCGGCCGGCGCCGAAGGTCGAAGTCCAGGAGGAAGCGCCACCGCCCATTCCGGTGGCCGAGGCCGTCAAGGACGCCAATCTTGAACAGCTGGCCGCGCAGGTCGTGGCGTGTTCGGCCTGCGGTCTGTGCCAGGGCCGCCGCCATGCGGTGGTCGGCCAGGGCGCCCAGCCGACCCGTTGGCTGGTGGTGGGCGAAGCTCCCGGCGAACAGGAAGACCGCCAGGGCCAGCCCTTCGTGGGCCGGTCGGGCCAGTTGCTGGACGCCATGCTGGCGGCGGTGGGCATGAGCCGCGAGCGGGACGTCTTCATCACCAATGTCATCAAGTGCCGTCCCCCGGGCAACCGCAATCCCAAACCCGAGGAAATCGCCGCCTGCAGCCCGTATCTGATGCGGCAGATCGCGTTGCTCAAACCCGAGCGCATCCTGGTGCTGGGGCGGTTTGCCGCGCAGACGCTGTTGGGCACGGACGCCACCATCGGCAGCCTGCGGGGCCGCGTCCATCACTTGAAGACGGACGAGGGCGCGCAGATTCCGGTCGTCGTGAGCTACCACCCGGCCTATCTGCTGCGCAGCCCGTCGGAAAAGGCGCGTGCCTGGCAGGACCTGAAGCTGGCCGCCCGCGAACTGTAGCGGGACCGGCGGCAAATGAAAAAACCGGGCGAGAGCCCGGTTTTTTGCTGGAAGATCAAATAGTTGGCGCGCGCGGCCTAGTGGGTGGTATCCAGTGCGCGGCCGTGGCCTTCCTGTCCGATCTGGTCGTGCAGGTCGGGGTTGGCCTGCATGTTGCGCTTGCTCCAGCGCATGAAGACCACCATCAGCACGGCCACGACAGAGCCGAAGATCACGATGATCACGTTGATCGGCAGTTCCAGCCACAGCAGCAGCGTGTACATGGCCACCATGAGCAGGATGTTGAGCTGTTCGTTGAAGTTCTGCACGGCGATCGAATGGCCCGCCGACAGCAGCACGTGGCCTCGGTGCTGGAGCAGGGCGTTCATGGGCACCACGAAGAAACCGGCCAGGCCGCCCGTCAGCAACAGCAGCAGATAGACGCTCCAGGGCTGGTAGACCAGCGGCATCAGCAGCACGACCAGGCCCATCATGGCGCCGACCGGCAGCACGGCGAGCGCGCGGCGCAGCGGGATGCGGCCGGCCAGGATCGACCCGACCACCGTGCCCAGCGCGGCCACGCCCATCAGCATCGAGGCCTTGTCGAGCTGGTAGCCCAGGTGGCTGCGGCCCCATTCGATGACGATGAGCTGCAGCGTGGCGCCGGCGCCCCAGAACAGGGTGGTGACGGCCAGCGAGATCTGCCCCAGCTTGTCCTTCCACAGCACGCAGACGTAGCCCCAGAACGTGCGCACGAGGCGTACGGGGTTCTTCTGCTGCGGTGGATAACGCACGTGGGTGCGGGGAATCATCAGGTTGCACAGCGCCGCCAGCAGGTACACGAAGGCGATGACGAGGATGGCGGCCTCGGCCGGCGTGTGGACCAGCTTGCCGATGAAGGAGTGGCTGAGCAGGGCGGTGGAAACGGACGAGGAGATCAGCAGGCCGCCCAGCACGGTGCCCAGGATGATGGAGAAGACCGTCAGGCCCTCGATCCAGCTGTTGCCCTTGACCAGCATGGTGGGCGGCAGCATTTCCGTCACGATGCCGTACTTGGCGGGGGAATAGGCCGCCGCGCCGATGCCCACCACGCCGTAGGCGGCGCAGACCAGCCAGGTCTGGTACTGGGGGGCGACGCCGATGCTGGCGTACGAGAACATCAGCAGACAGCCGGCCACCTTCAGGGCATTGGTGGAGAACATCACGCGGCCCTTGGGGTAGGAGTCCGCGATGGCGCCGACGAACGCGGCCAGCACGACATAGGCCAGCGCGAACGACCATTTCATCATCGGGGCCAGCCAGTCAGGACCGTGCAGCTCCTGTATCAGCGCGATCGCTGCGATGAACAGCGCGTTGTCCGCCAATGACGAGAAGGCCTGCGCCGCCATGACCAGATAGAAACCACGTTTCAAGAATGTCCCCGATCTTTGGCCAGAGGCTGGCCGGTCCGCGTGAAAATTATGTGTCGTGCCAAAAAGTGTCAGGGAGTATAGCCGGACCCTTGCCCCGAGCCATTGCGCGTTTGCCCGCGGGTTGCCCGGCGCCAAGGTCAGGGTGCAGACCGCCTGCGGTATCATACGACCCATATGAGAGCCGGCCCTTCTTGGGCCGGTTTGCAATCTGTGCGGCAGGTCCGTTAACGCCTTTCGTTCAACCCACCCCGTCGTCATCGTACTGTGCGCCTTACTCAGCTCAAACTCGCCGGCTTCAAGTCCTTCGTCGACCCCACCGTCATCCCCGTGCCCAGCCAGCTGGTCGGCGTGGTGGGACCCAATGGCTGCGGCAAGTCGAACATCATCGACGCCGTGCGCTGGGTGCTGGGCGAAGCCAAGGCATCGGAACTGCGCGGCGAGTCCATGCAGGACGTCATCTTCAATGGCTCGGGCAACCGCAAGCCCGCCGCCCGGGCTTCGGTCGAAATGGTGTTCGACAACAGCGAGGGGCGCGCTGCCGGCCAATGGAGCACCTACGCCGAGATCGCGGTGCGCCGGGTGCTGACCCGGGACGGCACCAGCAGCTATTTCGTCAATAACCAGCAGGTCCGCCGCCGCGACATCCACGACATCTTCCTGGGCACGGGCCTGGGCGCCCGTGGCTACGCCATCATCGGGCAGGGCATGATCAACCGCCTGATCGAAGCCCGCCCCGAAGAACTGCGGGTCTTCCTGGAAGAAGCGGCCGGCGTGTCGCGCTACAAGGAACGCCGCCGCGAAACCGAAAACCGCCTGTCCGACACGCGCGAGAACCTGACACGCGTCGAAGACATCCTGCGTGAATTGAACAGCCAGCTCGAAAAGCTGGAAGCCCAGGCCGAAGTGGCCACCCGCTACCGCGAGCTCCAGGCCGACGGCGAAAAGAAGCAGCATTCGCTGTGGCTGCTGAAGGAAACCGGGGCCCGCGAGGAACGCGCCAGGAAGGCGCAGGAAATGGCGCAGGCCCAGAACGAACTGGAAGCCGCCATTGCCGGGCTGCGTGCGGGCGAGGCCGCGCTGGAATCCCGTCGCCAGGCCCACTACGCCGCCAGCGACGCCGTCCATACCGCGCAGGGCGCCCTGTACGAGGCCAATGCCCAGGTCAGCCGCCTGGAAGCCGAGATCCGCCACGTCGTCGATTCCCGCAACCGCCTGCAGGCCCGCCGTGATCAGCTTCAGCAGCAGATCGCCGAATGGACCAGCCAGCGCGAGCACTGCACCGAACAGATCGCCCAGGCCGAAGACGACCTGGCCGCGGCCGCCGCCCGCACCGAAGAGGCGCGCGCCACCGCGGAAGACGCCCAGGCGGGCCTGCCCTCGGTCGAGCAGCGCGTGCGCGAAGCCGCCGCCGGCCGCGACGAGATGCGCGCGGCCCTGGCCCGTGTCGAGCAGAACCTCGCGCTGGTCGCGCAGACCCAGCGCGACGCCGACCGCCAGATGCAGACCCTGGACCAGCGGCGCGAGCGCCTGCAACAGGAACTGCGCGAACTGCACAGCCCCGATCCCGAGCGCCTGGAACAACTGGCCGGCGACCGCGCCGCGGGCGAAGACCAGCTCGAAGCCGCCCAGGAAGAACTGGCCGTCCTGGAGGGCCGCGTGCCCGAGGCCGACGCCGAGCGCAGCCGCGCCCAGGCCGCCGCCCAGACCGAAGCCCAGAACCTCGCCCGCCTGGAAGCCCGCCTGTCCGCGCTGGTCAAGCTGCAGGACGACGTGCAGAAGCAGGGCGCGCTCGAACCCTGGCTGGCCAAGCACGAACTCGCCGGACTATCGCGCCTGTGGCAGAAGCTGCACGTCGAACCGGGCTGGGAAACCGCCCTGGAATCGGCGCTGCGCGAACGCATGGCTTCCATGGAAGTGCGCAATCTGGATTGGGCGCGCGCCTTTGCCGACGATGCGCCGCCCGCCCGGTTGGCGTTCTATCAACTGCCCGCCGCCGCGCCCACGCCGCCGGCGCCGGCAGGTTTCACGCCGCTGGCCAGCCTGCTGCGCATCACCGATCCCGATCTGCGCACGCTGCTGAACGAATGGCTGGCCGGCGTCTATACGGCCAATGACCTGACCCAGGCCCTGGCCCTGCGCGCCACCTTGCCCGCCGGCGCTGCCTGCGTGGTGAAGGCCGGTCATCTGATCGACGCGCACAGCGTGCGTTTCTACGCGCCCGACTCCGAGCAGGCCGGCCTCCTGGCGCGCCAGCAGGAAATCGAAAACCTGCAGCGCGAGATCAAGGCCCAGCAACTGATCGCCGACCAGGCCCGCGCCGCGGTTGCCCGCGCCGAAGCCGCCTGGCAGCAGGTGTCCCAGGCCATCTCGCCGGCGCGCACGCGCGTGGCCGAAGTCACGCGCCGTGTGCACGACATTCAGCTGGAACATTCGCGGCTGCAGCAGCAGGCCGAACAGTCCGGCGAACGCGCCTCGCGCCTGCGTCAGGACCTGGAAGAAATCAAGGCGCACGAAGAAGACCTGCGCGCCACGCGCGAAGAGGCCGAGGCCCGCTTCGAAGCGTTGGACGAAGAACTCGCCGAGCACCAGTCCAAGTTCGCCGATGCCGAGATGGACGGCGAGACGCTGGCGGCGCAAGCCGAGGCGGCCCGCACCCGTCTGCGCGAACTGGAGCGCGCTGCCCAGGAAGCCGAATTCGCCGAACGCGGCATCCAGGTCCGCATCACCGACCTGCAGCGCAACCAGCAACTGGCCGCAGACCAGAGCCAGCGCGGCGCGGTCGAGCTGGAACAGTTGATGGGCGACCTGGCGGAGCTTGACGCGTCCGCGTCGCAGGCCGGCTTGCAGGATGCCCTGGAAATGCGCGCCGAGCGCGAGGAAGCGCTGTCGCGCGCCCGCCAGGAACTCGAAAACCTGGCAGCCCTGCTGCGCGGCGCCGACGAGGACCGCCAGCAACAGGAGCAGACGCTGGAGCCGCGCCGCGCGCGCATCATGGAACTGCAACTGCAGGAGCAGGCGGCTCGCCTGGCTGAAGAACAGTTCACGGAACAGCTCAACGCGCGCGAAGTCGACCGCGAGGAGCTGGCCCAGTTCCTGGCCAACCAACCCGACGAATGGCGCCGCGCCAGCTGGCTGCAACAGGAAGTCGGCCGCATCTCGCGCCAGATCGAAGCGCTGGGCTCGGTCAATCTGGCCGCGCTGGACGAGCTGAACACCTCGCGCGAACGCAAGGGCTTCCTGGATTCCCAGCACCAGGACCTGATGACCGCCATCGAGACCCTCGAAGACGCCATCCGCAAGATCGACCGCGAGACGCGCGAACTGCTGCAAGAGACGTTCAACATCGTCAACGGCCACTTCGGCGATCTCTTCCCCAAGCTCTTCGGCGGGGGCGAGGCCAAGCTCAGCATGACCGGCGAAGAAATTCTCGACGCGGGCGTGCAGGTGATGGCGCAGCCGCCGGGCAAGCGCAACAGCACGATCCATCTGCTGTCGGGCGGCGAAAAGGCGCTGACCGCGACCGCGCTGGTGTTCGCATTGTTCAAGCTGAACCCCGCGCCGTTCTGCCTGCTTGACGAGGTGGACGCGCCGCTGGACGACGCCAACACCGAACGCTATGCGAATCTGGTCGCCAACATGAGCGAGCAGACGCAGTTCCTCTTCATCTCGCACAACAAGATCGCGATGCAAATGGCAAAGCAATTGATCGGTGTAACCATGCAAGAGCAAGGGGTTTCGCGTATCGTTGCGGTAGACATAGATTCGGCCGTCCAGATGATGGCCTCCGAAGCGGCATAAACCCAATATTGAGAAAGGCGCCGCCTTCCAGGCGCGGGATTTACACATGAGTGATTTGCAGATCGGGCTGATAGCCCTGGGCGTCTTGCTGATACTGCTGGTGTTGGGATTCAACTGGTGGCAGGACCGGCGCGTGCGCCGCAAGATGCAGAGCCACTTCCCCACCTCCGAACAGGATCCGTTGCTGGGCGCGGGGGCGGCGGGCGCCGCCTCGGCCAATGTGGCCCGGCGCGAGCCCGGCATGGGCGGTGAGCCCGCGCGCGCGCAGCCCGGCCAACCGGCCCCCGTCGATCCCGGCAGCGATGCCGACGACGCGGAAGAACCCGATCCCGCGTGCGAAGTGGTCATCGAGATCAACTTTGCCGACGCGGTGCGCGGCGCGGATCTGCTGCCTTACATGCAAAGCCTGCGCAACGTGGGCCGCAAGCCCATGCGCGTGTTCGCCGAAACCGACCAGCGCCGCCACCGCGCGCGCGTCCATCCCGGCGAATCCTATGCCTCCATGCAGCTGGCCGTGCTGCTGGCCAACCGCAGCGGTCCCTTGACCGCCATCGAATGGTCGCAAGCCTGGGCGCGTGCCCAGGACATGGCCGAGCGCTTCGACGCCACGATCGAAGGCCCCGACCAGCAGGCCGTGCTGGAGCAGGGCGCCCGACTGGACGACACCTGCGCCGCACTGGATACCCAGGTTGGCCTGACGCTGCTGTTGGGTTCGGCCCAACCGGCGGCCGAAGTCCTGGCCGTGGCGCGCGACGTCGGTTTCGTCGCCGACGGCAACCGCCTTGCGTGGCCCAACGAAAACGGCGTGGCCCGCTTCACGCTGGCCCGCGCAGACGGCGCGGCGTTCGACGCGGGCATGGGCGGCATCGAACGCCTGTACCTGCTGCTGGACGTGCCGTGCAGCCCGGCCGACACGCGAGCCTTTGGCCGCATGGTCGACGTGGGCCGCGACCTGGCGTCGCGCCTGCGCGCCGAGCTGGTCGACGATCAGGGCAAGCCCCTGGCCGATGGCTCTGAAGCCGTCATCGACGAGCGCCTGCAGGTTCTCTTCGGCCAACTCGAACAAGCGGGTCTGCCCGCCGGCAGCGAGCGCGCCCAGCGGGTGTTTGCCTGATGGCAAGCAGGTCCGGCGAGAATCCGGCGCAAGCCGCGGCGCGCCTGCGCGCCGAAATCGAACAGCACAACGTCCGCTACTACGTCTACGACGAGCCTTCCGTCTCGGACGCCGAGTACGACGGGCTGATGCGCGAATTGCAGGCCCTGGAGGCCGAGCATCCCGAACTGGTGACGCCGGAATCGCCCACGCAGCGCGTGGGCGCGGCGCCAGTTTCCGCGTTTGGCAGCGTGCGCCACGTGGTGCCGATGCTGTCGCTGAACAATGCGTTTTCCGAGGAAGAGGTGGCCGCCTTCGACCGCCGCGTCACCGAGACGCTGCGCGGCGCCGGCATGCTGGGACCGGCGCAGCAGCCGGACTACTTCTGTGAACTGAAGCTCGACGGCCTGGCGATCAGCCTGCGTTACGAGGACGGCCGCCTGGTGCAGGCCGCCACCCGAGGCGACGGCCAGACCGGCGAGGACGTCACGTCCAACATCCGCACGATCAAGGCAATTCCCCTGCAATTGAAGGGCGCGTCCCCGAAGGTGCTGGAGGTGCGCGGCGAGGTGCTGATGAACCGCGCCGACTTCGAAAAGCTGAACGCCGCGCAGGCCAAGCGCGACGAAAAGGTCTTCGTCAACCCGCGCAATGCGGCGGCAGGCAGCCTGCGCCAGCTCGATCCGCGCATCACGGCCAAGCGGCCGCTGCGTTTCTTTGCCTACGGCTGGGGCGAGGTCCAGGGCTTGCCCGGCTCGCAGAGCGGCTTGTTCGACGAAGCCTCCGCGGGCGCGGCGCAGGCGTCGCAACTGCCCGAGAAATCTCACGGCGCCATGCTGGAGTGGCTGTCCTCGCTGGGACTGCCGGTCAATGTGGTGCACAACCATCGCGCAACCGGCGCGCAAGGCCTGATGGACTTCTACGCCAAGGTGGGCGCCTTGCGCGCCACCCTGCCGTACGACATCGACGGCGTGGTCTACAAGGTTGATTCGCTGCCCGCGCAGAAGGTGCTGGGCTTCGTGGCGCGCGCGCCGCGCTTTGCGCTGGCGCACAAGTTCGCGGCCGAAGAAGCCACCACGACGCTGGTGGACATCGAGGTGCAGGTGGGCCGCACCGGCGCCATCACCCCGGTCGCGCGGCTCAAGCCCGTGTTCGTGGGCGGCGTCACCGTCACCAACGCCACGCTGCACAACGAAGACGAGATCCGCCGCAAGGACGTGCGCATTGGCGACACCGTCATCGTGCGGCGCGCGGGCGACGTGATTCCCGAAGTGCTGGGCCCGGTGCTGGAAAAGCGGCCCGACGACGCGCGGGAATTCGTCATGCCCACGCA
This sequence comes from Achromobacter sp. JD417, assembly GCF_041879325.1. Lineage (NCBI taxonomy): Bacteria > Pseudomonadati > Pseudomonadota > Betaproteobacteria > Burkholderiales > Alcaligenaceae > Achromobacter > Achromobacter sp. JD417. The sequence continues at coordinate 1,362,236 of NZ_CP087159.1, forward strand.
ATGCCCGGTCTGCGAATCGGCCATCGAGCGCCTGGAAGGCGAGACCATCGCGCGCTGCACCGGGGGCCTTTTCTGTGGCGCCCAGCGCAAGCAGACACTGTGGCATGCTGCCAGCCGCAAGGCGTTGGACATCGAAGGCCTGGGCGAAAAGCTGGTGGACCAATTGGTGGACAGCGGCCGCGTCAAGACACTGGCGGACCTGTACAGCTTGCGTCCGCTGGAACTCGTGGGCCTGGACCGCATGGGCCAGAAGTCCGCGGACAACCTGGTGGCCGCCATCGAGAAGGCGCGCTCGCCCAACCTGTCCCGGCTGCTCTTCGCGCTGGGCATCCGCCACGTGGGCGAAACCACGGCGCGGGACGTCGCGCGGCATTTCGGCAGCATCGACGCCATCATGGACGCGGACGAAGACGCGTTGTCGTCGGTGCCGGACGTGGGGCCCGTGGTGGCCGCGTCGATCCGGCATTTCTTTGCCGAGCAGCACAACCGCGACGTCATCGAGCAACTCAAGTCGCAGGGCGTGAACCCGGTGGCCGAAACCGCGCCGCAAGACACCACGCTGGCCGGCAAGACCTTCGTGCTGACCGGCACGCTGCCCAACTGGACGCGCGAAGAGGCCTCGATGCACATCCAGGCCGCGGGCGGCAAGGTCACCGGCTCGGTGTCCAAGAAGACGGCTTATCTGGTCGCGGGCGAAGATTCTGGAAGCAAGCTGACCAAGGCCCAGGAACTGGGCGTGCCGGTGCTGGATGAGGACGGACTGAAGGCGCTGCTGGGCGTTTCCTAGCCAGGACGCTGCCGCGCGCTAACGAAGAAGGGCTGTACGCCACCGGCGTGCAGCCCTTTTTGTTGCTTGCTGGGGGGGGGGCGGTGTCAGACACCCCGCACAGATGGTCTTCAGCTGGGGGCAGCGCCTCAAGGGGTGTCTGACACCTGAGCCGAGCGCAAAAAAAACTGCCCGCGATCGGCGGGCAGTTATTTGAGCAGCGCAGACCTTACTGGATCTTGGCCTTTTCGCGCAGTTGCTTCTGGTAGTCGGCCAGGGTTTGCTGGCGCAGCATTTCTTCCAGCTGCGGGCGGACCTGATCCATCGGCGGGAATTCGACCGGACGGGTGTCGTCAACCATGATGATGTGCCAGCCGAACTGGGTCTGGACCGGCTTGTCGACCAGTTGGCCCTTCTTGAGCTGCGTCACGGCTTGCGCGAACGGCTGCACGTAGTTGGTCGGGGGCGCCCAACCCAGATCGCCACCCTTTTCGGCGCTGCCCGGGTCCTTCGAGTTCTTCTTGGCCAGGTCGTCGAACTTGCCCTTGTTTTTCTGCAACTGGGCCAGCAGGTCGTTCGCCTTCTTCTCGTCTTCGACGAGGATGTGGCGGACCTTGTATTCCATCTTGCCGGCCTGTTCCTTCTTGATCTTCTCGTATTCGGCGGTGACCTGGGCGTCGGTGACGGGGTGCTTGGCCAGGTAGTCGGCCATCAGCGCGCGGACCAGGATGCCTTGGCGAGCCAGTTCGATTTCGGTCTGGACGTCGGCCTGCTTGGCGATGCCGCTGGATTCGGCGGCTTGCACGAAGATCTGGCGGTTGATCATTTCCTGCTTGACCTGTTCGCGCAGTTGGGGCGAATCGGTGGCGCCTTGGCCGACCAGGAGCTTGACGAATTGATCCAGGCTCTTTTGCGGGATGGCCTTGCCGTTGACGGTTGCCACGTTTTGCGCAAAAGCCGGCACGGCGATGACGCAGGCCGCAGCCAGCATGACGATGCGTTTCATGAATATCCTTTTACTTTCTATTTGGGAGCCTGGGCGTCAAGCGCAAGCGCATGAATCGGATAGGGGATCAAATCTTGCAAATGATGATACACCAGCCGGTGCCGCGCAACGGCGGAGAGCCCCGTAAAGCAAGGCGCTACGATGATGACGCGGTAATGGCCGGCGCCGTTTTTACTGCCTTCGTGGCCGGCATGCAAATGGGAGTCGTCCAGGATGTCCAGGCTGACGGGTTCCAGGACGGCGAGGCGCTCCCGGATCAGGGCGATACGGTCGGTAGTTTCTGGCATGGGAAGCTCAGGGCTTGCCGGGCGGCGTGGCGCCCGGGTTGGCCGGCGTGTTTTCCTCGGTCTGGATGTGCTTGCCCAGCCACAGGGACTGGCCAATCACGAAGACGATCATCAGTCCCATGAGGCCGAAGGCCTTGAAACTGACCCATTGGGATTCGGTGAAGTGACCCGAGAACGCGACATACAGATTGAGCGCGCCGGCAATCAGGAAGAAGGCGGCCCAGATCATGTTCAGCTTGTCCCACGCGGCGTCCGGCAGCTGGATCTGCTTTTCCATCAGGCGGCGGATCAGGTTGCGCTTGAACAACAGGCGGGCAAAGACCAGCGCGCCGCCGAACATCCAGTACAGCACCGTGGGCTTCCATTTGATGAAGACGTCGCTGTGCAGCCAGATGGTGGCGCCGCCGAACACCAGGATGACCGTCAGGTTGATCCAGTGCATGGCCTCGGTGGGACGCCCGGTGGCTTTGAGCCAGACGATCTGCGCCACCGCGGCCGCCATGGCGACGCCCGTGGCGGTGAAGATGTCCGTATACCTGTAGGCGATGAAGAACAGGAGCAGCGGAAAGAGGTCGAACAGGAACTTCTTCATCAGTCTTCTAGGGGCTCAAACGTCATCGACAGGGAATTGATGCAGTAGCGCAGGCCGGTGGGTTCGGGGCCGTCGGGAAAGACGTGGCCGAGGTGGGCGTCGCAGACGTTGCACAGCACTTCGGTGCGAACCATGCCGTGGCTGATGTCGCGCTCTTCGCGCACCAGTTCGGGGTCCAGCGCCTGAAAGTAGCTGGGCCAGCCGCAGCCGGCGTCGAATTTGGTGTCGGATGCGAACAGCGCGGTGCCACAGCCGACGCAGCGGTAGATGCCAGGGGTGAAAGTATCCCAGTAGCGCCCGGTGAATGCGCGTTCGGTACCCTTTTGGCGGGTGACCACGTATTCTTCGGGGGAAAGCTGGGCGCGCCATTCGGCGTCGGTTTTGCGTACTTTTTCCATATGAGCTCTTGGAGTCGCGATGCCCGAAATGGTTCGGGCATAATCCCGCCCCATGTTAATCGAGTTTGACCAGGCGGTAGTGTCGACGCCCCAGGCGGAAGTGTTGCGCGGGGTGAGTCTTACCCTGGCCGAACGCCGCGTCGGCATCGTCGGTCCCAACGGCGCCGGCAAGAGCACCCTGGCGCGGCTGATCAATGGCCTGGTGGCGCCCACGTCGGGCAGCGTGCGCGTGGACGGGCTGGATACGCGGCAAGAGCTGAAGGCCGTGCGCGCGCGCGTCGGCTTCGTCTTTCAGAACCCGGAAAACCAGATCGTCTTTCCCATCGTGCGCGAAGACCTGGCGTTCGGCCTGAAGCGCCTGGCGCCCGACCGCCACGAGCGCGAGGCCCGCATCGACAGCCAGTTGAACCGGCTGGGCGTGGGCCATCTGGCCGACCGCAGCAGCCACACGCTGTCCGGCGGCGAACGCCAACTGGTGGCGCTGGCCGCCGTATTGGTCATGGAGCCCGCGCTTATCGTCTTTGACGAACCCACCACGCAGCTCGACCTGCGCAACCGCAACCGGGTGCGCGCCGCCATCGACGGGCTGCCCCACGACGCCATCGTCGTGACCCATGACCTGGAACTGCTTGAGGATTTCGACCGCGTGCTGGTCGTGCGTGACGGCGTGATTGCGGCCGACGACACGCCAGCCGCCGCGCTGCGCTGGTACCGGGAGCACTGCGCATGATGGAACCGCTGTACGTCACCGGCGACACGCCGCTGCACCGGCTGCCGGCATGGGTGAAGCTGCTGGCGTTGATGGCGGCGGGCGCGGGCCTGTTCCTGCTGCGCGATCCGCTCTGGCTGGCGTTTGCCTTCGGCGTCTCGGTGGCGATGGTCTGGTCCACGGGCGTCGCGGCAGCAGCCGTGTGGCGCCAGGTGCGCGGGCTGCTCTGGGTACTGCTGGCCGTGGCGCTGTTCACCGGCTGGTTCCAGGGGCCGATCGAGGCCCTGGCCGTCGTGCTGCGTGTGGCGGCAATGGTCGGCCTGGCCCTTGCCGTGACCTTGTCCACCCGCACGTCCGACCTGATTGCCGTCTGCGAGCGGGCCTTGCGGCCGCTGGAACGCACGGGGCTGGTCGATGCCGAGAAGGTGGCGCTGGCCCTTGCGCTGGCGCTGCGCTTCGTGCCGGAGATCTGGCGCAATTTCCAGGAGATCCGCGAGGCGCAGGCCGCGCGCGGTCTGGGCGCAAACCCGATCGCGCTGATCGTGCCGCTGATCGTGTTGACCTTGAAGCGGGCCCAGGAAGTGTCCGAAGCGATCGACGCGCGCAGCTTCTGACCGCACGCGCCCAACATTCATACCCGAGGGGAACCCCATGAAATCGAACAATACGGTGCTGGTCGCGTTGTTTGCGGCGCTGATCGTCGTCCTGAGCCTGATGCCGCCCATTCCCATGCCCGGCATTCCCGTGCCCATCACCTTGCAGACGCTTGGCGCGATGCTGGCCGGCGCCATGCTCGGCCCCGTGCGTGGCGCGCTGGCGTGCCTGCTGTATCTGGCGCTGGCGGCGGTCGGCCTGCCCGTGCTGCCGGGCGGCCGCGGCGGGTTGGGCGCGTTCTTCGGACCGACGGGCGGGTTCCTGGTCGGCATGGTGGCCGGCGCATTCGTGACGGGCTGGCTGGCGCGCCGCCTGGCCGCGCGCGCATCGGGCACGTGGATGGGGCTGGCGGGCTACGTGGCCGCCTGCGTCGTCGGCGGCATTGCGGTGGTGTACGCGTTTGGGGTGCCATGGCTGGCGGCGGTGGCGAAGATGGACATGGCCAAGGCCGCCGGTGCGGTCGCGGTGTTCCTGCCCGGCGATCTGGTCAAGGCCGTGGTGGCTGCCTGGGTCGCGTCGCGCGTCGAGCGGGTGTGGCCGATGCTAGGCCGCTGAGCCCCCTTGAAAACCCCAGTCGCCCCAAGGGAATCCCCCAACATGACGCCTGCGACCCTTTCAAGTACAAGTTCGCCATTAACAAATGCGTTTGCCAAATCACGATTTCCGTAGCACATCAGGGAATTACCGTAGTTGCGCTACGTCATCTGATACTGTTTTAACCATATAATATTTTTTTCTGTATAACTTTAAACAGGCTCGCTTCGCCTCGTTCGAGGCACATAAGAGCCAACCACAGGAGACAAAAACATGCGCAAGCACTTCGGCTTGTCCGCGGCCGCCGCCGCTGTAGCCCTGACTCTGCCGCTTCTGGCGAGCGCACAGGTCAAGGTTGGCGTCACGGTTGCCAGCACCGGCCCCGCCGCCTCGCTGGGCATCCCCGAGCGCAACACCGTGGCCCTGCTGCCCAAGGAAGTCGCCGGCCAGAAGATCGAATGGATCGTGCTGGACGATGCCACCGACACCACGCAGGCCGTCAAGAACTCGCGCAAGCTGGCTTCCGACGACAAGGTCGACGTGCTGATCGGCACGTCCATCACCCCGGGCTCGCTCGCGATGGTCGATGTGGCCGCCGAAGCCAAGGTGCCGATGATCAGCGTGGCCGCCAGCGCCAAGATTGTCGAACCCGTGGACGACAAGCGCCGCTGGGTCTTCAAGACCCCGCAGAACGACGCGTTGATGGCCGGCGCCCTGGCTGACGCCATGGCCAAGTCCAAGGTCAAGACGCTGGGCTTCATCGGCTTTGCCGACGCCTACGGCGACGGCTGGCTGGACGTGATGCAGAAGGCCGCCAAGGCCAAGGGCATCGAGATCGTCGCCATCGAAAAATACGGCCGCACCGACACCAGCGTGACGGGCCAGGTGCTCAAGCTGGTCGGCGCCAAGCCCGACGCCATCCTGATCGCCGGCGCCGGCACCCCGTCGGCGCTGCCGCAAAAGGAATTGAAGGCCCGCAACTACGGCGGCACCATCTACCAGACCCACGGCGCCGCTAACAACGACGTGCTGCGCGTCTGCGGCAAGGACTGCGACGGCATGTACCTGCCGGCCGGCCCGCTGCTGGTCGCCGCGCAACTGCCTGACAGCAACCCGGTCAAGAAGTCGGCCCTGGCCTACGTGGAAACCTACGAAAAGGCCAACGGCGCCGGTTCGACCAACACGTTCGGCGGCCACATGTGGGATGCCGGCCAGCTGGTCGTCGCCGCGCTGCCCGTGGCGCTCAAGACGGGCGCCAAGCCCGGCACGCCCGAATTCCGTGCCGCGATGCGCGACGCGCTGGAAGGAGTGAAGGATCTTGCCGTGTCGCAAGGCGTGTTCAACATGTCGCCCACGGACCACGCCGGCTTTGACGAGCGCTCGCGCGTCATGGTCAAGGTGGAAAACGGCAAGTGGGTCTACCAGCCCGGCCTGTAATGCCCCAGGATCGCCCGAGCGCGGGCTGCCCATAGCGGGCGCCCGAGGCGCGGGGGCGGCACACCGCCCGCCGCGCCGCGCCCGGCAGGACTTCGCACCGGCCTTTCCGGCCGGTGTGTCGTATCAGTGTTCCGGGTGGGGCCGGAACACCAAGAAACCACAAGGTAGTTGTTAGATGGATTCATCAATTGCGCTGATCCTGCTGCAAGACGGTGTCGTCAACGGCGCCATCTATGCCCTCCTGGGCATGGCTCTGGTACTGGTTTTCGCCGTCACGCGCGTCATTTTCATTCCCCAGGGCGAGTTCGTGGCGTTTGGCGCCCTGACCCTGGCCATGCTGGTCGACGGCAAGGTGCCGGGCACTGCCTACCTGCTGCCGTTGCTGGGCCTGGTGTGCCTGGCGCTCGAGCTGATGCGCGCCGTGCGCACGCGTAGCGCCGCCGGCCTGCCCAAGACCATTGCGACCTGCGTCGTGCTGCCGCTGGCGCTGTTCTGGCTGACCCGTAGCTATACCGGTCCGGAGAACTCGCTGTGGCTGAACATGCTGCTGACGCTGTTGCTGGTGATTCCGATGGGCCCGATGGTCTACCGCATCGTCTACCAGCCGCTCGCCGAAGCCACCGTGCTGGTGCTGCTGATCGTTTCCGTCGCCGTGCACTTCGCGCTGATGGGCCTGGCGCTCGTGTTCTTTGGCGCCGAAGGCTGGCGCACGCCGGCATTCGTGAGCGGGCAGGTCGACCTGGGCTTCATGACGTGGTCCGCGCAGAGCCTGTTCGTGGTCGCCACGTGCGCGCTGCTCATCCTGGCCTTGTGGATCTTCTTCGGCAAGACGCTGTACGGCCGCGCGCTGCGCGCCACCGCCGTCAACCGCCGCGGCGCGCGCCTGGTCGGCATCAGCACCAACATGTCGGGTTCGCTGACGTTCACGCTGGCCGTGGGCATCGGCGCCATGTCCGGCATGCTGATCGCGCCCATCACCACGGTCTACTACGACACGGGCTTTTTGATCGGCCTGAAGGGCTTCGTCGGCGCCATCATTGGCGGTCTGGCCAGCTATCCCATCGCGGCGGCCGGCTCGCTGCTCGTCGGCGTGCTCGAGTCCTTCTCGTCGTTCTGGGCCAGCGCATACAAGGAAGTGATCGTCTTCACCCTGATCATCCCGGTTCTGGTCTGGCGTTCGTTCAGCACCCATCACGCGGACGAAGAGGAATAAGCCATGAACCGCATTCTGCTTGCCGTTTTTCTCGTCGTCCTGGCGGGCCTGCCGATGGTGTCGGCCACGCCCGAATTCTGGGTGACGCAACTGAACTATATCGGTCTGGCCAGCCTGGTCGTGCTGGGCCTGGTGCTGCTGACCGGCGTCGGCGGTCTGACGTCGTTCGGCCAGGCCGCGTTCGTGGGGCTGGGCGCCTACACGACCGCCTACCTGACGACGCAATACGACGTGTCGCCCTGGCTGGCGCTGCCCGCGGGCCTCATCCTGACCGCCGTCGTGGCCTACTTGCTGGGCGCGATCACGCTGCGCCTGTCGGGTCACTACCTGCCGCTGGGCACCATCGCCTGGGGCCTGTCGCTGTATTACCTGTTCGGCAACATCGACTGGCTGGGCAAGCATGACGGCATTGCCGGCATCGAGCCCATCAGCATCTTCGGCATGTCGCTGGCCAGCGGCCGCCACATCTACTACCTGATCTGGGTCTGCGTCCTCTTGGCGCTGTGGGCCACGCGCAACCTGCTCAACTCGCGTCCGGGCCGCGCCATCCGCGCGTTGAAGAGCGGGGCGGGCATGGCCGAGTCCATGGGCGTGAACACCGCCGCGTACAAGATCGTGATCTTCGTCTGGGCGGCGCTGCTGGCCTGCCTGTCGGGCTGGCTCTATGCGCACATGCAGCGCGCGGTCAGCCCCAGCCCCTTCGGCCTGAACTACGGCATCGAATACCTGTTCATGGCGGTGGTCGGCGGCGCGGGCTACGTCTGGGGCGCCCTCTTGGGTTCCAGCGTCATCCTGGTGCTGAAGGACCAGTTGCAGAACCTCCTGCCCAAGCTGCTGGACACCAACGCCAACTTCGAGATGATCGTCTTCGGCGTGCTGCTGATCCTGATGCTGCAGTACGCGCGCAACGGCCTGTGGCCGATCCTGTCGGGCTGGTGGGGCAGCATCACCGGCGCCGATGGCTCGCGCCGTAACCTGGCGCCGCCCGCGGCGGCCCCGGCCCTGCCGACGCGCGAGCGCCCGCAGCCCGGCCAGGTCGTGCTGGAAGTCGATGCCATCCGCAAGGAATTCGGCGGGCTGGTGGCCGTGAACGACATCACCTTCAAGGTGCGTTCGGGCGAGATCATGGGTCTCATCGGCCCGAACGGCGCCGGCAAGAGCACCACCTTCAACCTCATCAGCGGCGTGCTGCCGGTGACGCGTGGCCAGGTCACGTTCATGGACCAGCGCATCGACAGCCGTTCGGCGCGTGAAATCGCCAAGATGGGCGTGGGGCGCACGTTCCAGCATGTGCAGCTGCTGCCGGGCATGACCGTGCTGGAAAACGTGGCGCTGGGCGCGCACCTGCGTTCGGACGTGGGCGTGCTGTCGGGCGCGTTGCATTCGGACCGTGCACGCGAAGCGCAGCTGCTGCATGAGGCCGCCGAGCAGCTCAAGCGCGTGGGCCTGGGTGAATATCTGTACGAACAGGCCGGAAACCTGGCCCTGGGCCAGCAGCGCATCCTGGAAATCGCCCGAGCGCTGGCCTGCGATCCCTTGCTGCTGCTGCTCGATGAGCCTGCCGCCGGCCTGCGCTACAAGGAAAAGCAGGACTTGGCGCGCGTGCTGGAACAGCTGCGCGCGGAAGGTATGAGCATTCTGCTCGTCGAACATGACATGGATTTTGTGATGCGCCTGACCAACCACCTCGTGGTGATGGATTTCGGCACGAAGCTGGCCGAAGGCGTGCCGGCCGACGTGCAAAAGAACCCGGCGGTGCTGGAGGCTTACCTGGGCGGCATCGATGACGACCTGCCCGAGGCCGACCAGGCCAAGGCCGTGCCGGCGGGAGGTGTGTGATGAGCGCAACCAATTCCCCCGTCCTGGAAGTCAGCAACCTGTCGGCCCGCTACGGCAAGGTCGGCGCGCTGGCAGGCGCCTCGCTCAGCGTGCCGGCCGGCAGCATCGTCACGGTGATCGGCGCCAACGGCGCCGGCAAGTCCACGATGCTCAACGCCATCATGGGCTCGCTGCCGCAGACCGGCCACGCCGCCGGCGCCGTGCATTACGCCGGCGCTGACGTGTCGGGCTGGATGGTCGAGCGCCGCGTGGCGGCCGGCATGTCGCTGGTGCCCGAGCGCCGCGAACTCTTCGGCACCATGTCCGTGGAAGACAACCTGCTGCTCGGCGGCTTTCGCCGGTACCGCGCCCGTGAAAGCGGCTGGCGCGACACGCTGAACGAAGTCTTCGACCTGTTTCCGCGGTTGCGCGAGCGCCGCGCCCAGCAGGCCGGCACCTTGTCGGGCGGCGAACGCCAGATGCTGGCCGTGGGCCGCGCGCTCATGGCCAAGCCCACCCTCCTGATGCTGGACGAACCCAGCCTGGGCCTCGCGCCGCGCATCGTGCGCGAGATCTTCCACATCATTGCGCGCCTGCGCGAGACCGGCGTGGCGATCCTGCTGGTCGAGCAGAACGCCCGCGCGGCGCTGCAGGTCGCCGACTACGGCTACGTGCTGGAAACCGGCGAGGTCATCCTGCACGGCCCGGCGCGCGAGCTGGCTGGTGACCCCAAGGTCATCGAAAGCTACCTGGGGCTGGGCAAGGGCGCCGAAGCGGCCTGACGCCACGCGCCAGACCAGAACGCCGGCTGCCGCGAGGGGCCGGCGTTTTGCGTTGTGCCGCAGTGCGCCGACGCATAGCAGGGCCACGCCGTTCCTTCAGCGGGTGGCGTCAAGGCACGGGCGTCCATCGCACGATCAATTCCTCTCCCATCGCGGGATCCGATGTCGAGTCGGCGCCGGTTTCGATACGCCCCGCAAAGCGGCGCAGAAAGGACGGATCCTGCGTGTCGCGCACGCTGATGTCGTACCAGCCGCCGCTGCGTGACATTTCCCAGGCAAGCTCGCGGGATTCGCCGGCAGCCAGCTCGGCCTCGGTGCCGTCGGGGTATCCATAGGCATTGGCCTCGATGCGGCAGACGCGCGGCCTGGTGCCCGGATTATGCAATGACACGCGCAGCCGCGCGCCCGCGCCCTCGCAAGCCGCCACGACCGCCAGCGACGGCTGCCCGATACGCCCGGCGCAGTGCCGATGAAAGCCGTTGGGGCCCAGCACCCACAGGTCATAGCGCCCGTCTGGCGCGGCGGGCCACGTGCCGTCGAGCGTCTTGCCGGCCTCCACGGTGTACCGGCGCGGCCCGCGCTCCAGGTCCAGCCGGTCGTAGACGTGAAACACCGCGCCCGCCGTGCCCACGTTTTCGAACCGCAGGGTGACGCCATCGTCCTGGACGCGGGCGTGTGCCTGCAGCGCATAGGGAAGCGTGCGCGAAGGACGTGTGCCGGCGTGTTGGCGGGCGGGCGCGGGGTCGAGCGGGGCGGGCGGCTTGACCGTGCCGTCCAACGCGGCGGCGCGGGCCGCGCGTTCGGCCGTGGCGGGCAGGCCGCGCAACAGGTCGCCGTCGTCGGGCGCCGCGAAATCGAACACGCTGGTCAGATCGCCGCAGACCGCCAGCCGCCATGGCGAGATGTTCGGCTCGGCCACGCCGAAGCGCCGCTCGATGAAGCGCAACACCGACGTGTGATCGAACACCTGCGAATTGACCCAGCCGCCCTTGGTCCACGGCGACAACACATACATGGGCACGCGCGGCCCCAGCCCGTAGGCGCCATGCAGATGCGCCGGCGTGTCGTCTTTTTCAACGCCGGATAGATGTTCGTGATATTCGCCCGCGGTGTCGGCCGTGGAGGCGCCGGCCAGCTCGCCGGAGGGAAGACGCGATGGCGGCGCCGGGGGCGGCATGTGGTCGAAAAAGCCGTCGTTCTCGTCGAACATCAGCAGCAGCACCGTCTTGCTCCACACGGCCGGATTCGCGGTCAGTGCGTCGAGCACACGCGCCGTGTAGTCAGCGCCCTGCGCGGGGCTGGACGGGCTGGGATGTTCCGAGCCCGCCTTGGTGGCGCAAATCCAGGACACCTGGGGCAGCGTGCCGTCCAGCACATCCTGGCGCAGCAGGTCCAGGTCGCGCGTGGCCAGCGCCTTGTGCTTGAGCGCCGCCAGCGCACCCGGCAGTTCCTGGTACGCATCGCGATAGGCCTTGAAGCCCGCCGTGGGATTGAGGGAATAGTTGTCCGCCATGTTCTGGTAGATGCGCCAGCTCACGCCCGCCCGCTCCAGCCGTTCGGGATAGGTCGTCCAGGTGTAGGCCCCGGCCGGGTCGCCGCCGGTGAGCTTGTTGTAGACATTGCCCATCGCCGGGCCATTGCCGCGCGCCAGGCCGTCATTGGTGCCGGTCCACAGGAACAGGCGGTTGGTGTTGGTGCCGCCGGTGAACGAGCAATGGTAGGCGTCGCAGACGGTGAAGGCGCGGGCCATGGCGTACTGGAAGGGCAGGTCGCTTTCCGTGTAGTAGGCCATCGAATGATTCTTCTTGGCGGCGGGCCAGTTGCCCATGCGGCCGGCGTCCCAGGCGTCCTGCGCGTTGGACCAGGTGTGCGGCGTGCTCGCCACGCGCATGGCCTCGTAGGCTTCGCGCGTATCCAGCCGGTACGGCAGGACGGTGCGCGGCGCGCCTTCATCCGGCTTGTCGTTGTACTGGGCCCAGACGGTGCGATGCCGGGCATCGGGGCTGTCCGGCACCGGGATGGGAAAACGGTCGCCAAAGCCGCGCACGCCCGCCAGCCCGCCGAAATAGTGATCAAACGAACGGTTTTCCTGCATGAAGATCACGATGTGCTCGACATCGCGGATCGTGCCGGTGCGGCGGTTGGCCGGAATGGCCAGCGCGCGGCGGATCGCGGGGGGAAACAGCGACAGGGCGGCGGCGCCGGTCAGGGTGGCGCCGTGGCGCAGGAATGTGCGTCTGCTTTGCATGATCGGGCCTCACGGTCGGAAGCCCACAGCGTACGCCGCCTTGCTGTTATTTGCCTGACGGCCCGCGCGGGGCGCGCGCGGGCCGTCAGGCTGCGTTGTCAGCGGCGCGTGCTTTCCGCGTACTCCATGTACAGCTGATGCGCACGGCGCGCGATCGGGCCGTATTCCAGCGCACGGTCCTCGACGCGGTTTACGTGCACCACCTTGCCGTAGTTGCCCGACGAAAACACTTCGTCGGCGGCTTCGACGTCGGCGCGCGTCAGGCTGCGTTCCTGGACCTCGATGCCATCGGCCTTGAGCAGCGCCAGCACGCGGCGGCGCGTGATGCCGTTCAGGAACGTGCCGTTGTCCACCGGGGTGGATACGACGCCGTCCTTGGCCAGCCACAGGTTGCTGGTGGCGAACTCGGCCAGATTGCCCGCGCCGTCCAGCATGATGGCGTTGTCGAATCCCTTTTCGGCGGCTTCGCGGATGGCGCGCTGGCCGTTGGGGTACAGGCACGAGGCCTTGGCGTCGGTGGGCGCCATGTTGGGCCACGAGCGCGCGAAGCTGGAGAAGCAGGCGGAAAAGCCCTGGTCGCCCGGCATCGGCACCTTGAAGACATGCAGCACGAACTGGGTCTTGTCGGCGTCCGGCAGCAGGAAGCCGTCGGCGCAGAAGAACATGGGCTTGATATAGAGCTCCGAGCCCTCGGGGAAACGCGCCACGGCCTGCAGGCACAGGTCCTGGATTTCTTCCCATGCCATCTGCGGCTTCATCAGCATCTTTTCGGCCGAGCGCACGACGCGCTGGCAGTGCAGGTCCAGGTCGGGCGTCAGGCCGCGGAAGGCGCGCGCGCCGTCAAAGACCATGCTGGCCATCCAGAAGGCGTGGTCCGCCGGGCCGAGCAGTTTGGGGTTTTCAGTGGTCCAGTGACCGTTGTGCCAGAACAAGGCATCCATGATTGTCATCCTTTGCTTGAATCGGGTTGGCGATCGGGCGCGAAGCGGGTCCAGAACGCCGAATCGCCAGAATACATGAGCTAGGCAGCTATTCCTTGGCCAGCGCCGCCTGCACGCGATCGGCAACGTCCGCGGGCATCCATTGCCGCCAGACGGGCGCGTACTGCTTGAGGAAATAGCGCGCGGCGTCCTCCGGCTCCTTGCCCTCGTTTTCCAGCCATCCCAGCGTCGCGTCGATGGCTTCGTCGGGCACCGTCAGCTTGGACAGGAACTCGGTCACGCGCGGCGCCTGCTTGGCAAAATCGGCGTTCACGCCGGTGACGACCGGATTGGGCTTGAACTGCGTGGGCACGGGATCCGCGCACTTGGGATCGGTCATGCAGGTATAGGCCGCCTGGTCGAACGCGGGCAGTTCCAGCTTGACCAGGTCCAGCGCGCCAACCAGCGACGTGGGCGTCCAGTAGTAGAAGACGATGTCGCGTTTGCGCTTGTAGGCCGACACGATGGCGGCCTTCTGCGCGGCGCCGGAGCCGGGCGCGAACAGCGAATAGTCCTTGTCCAGTTTCAGCGCGCGCAGCAGGTTGTCGTTCAGCGTGCCGCAGGCCCAGCCGGCCGGGCATCCGTAGATGCGGCCGCGGCCCGGGTCTTCGGGGTCGGCGAACACCTCCTTGAAGCGCGCCAGGTCGGCGGCGGACTTGAGCTCCGGGTGCCGCTCGACGGTGTAGCGCGGCACGTACCAGCCTTCACCGGCGTCATAGACGTGGCCCACGCCCAGCACCTTGCCGCTGGCCAGCGCCTTCTTCCAGGCGCCTTCGATCTGGCCGGGCCAGACCTCGGGCGTGACATCGACGTCGCCGCGTTGCAGCGCGGCCAGCATGGGCAGGGTTTCGCCGATTTCAACAGACGTCTTGCAGCCGTAGCCGTGTTCCAGCACGAAGCGCTCGATGCCGGCCAGGACAAGATTGGATTCCCAGTTCAGTCCGCTGAAACGGACGGGCCGGTCGACTTCGCAAACGGGGGCGGCGGGCGCGGCCTGGGCCGCGGCGGGGGACAGCAGGGCGGCGGCCAGCGCGAGCGCGCCGAGGCCGGGAACGAGATGCGTGATGCGCATGGTCGGCACCTGTGTAGTAGGGTGCCTGCCATTGTACGGGGCGCTGCCGCGCGCCCCAATGCAACGGGGCCGCTTTGCGCGGCCCCGCGGTCAATCAACCGATAAATCGGATCACGCGCGGGCGGCTCGCCGGCGGTTGAAGAGCGCGCCCAGCTCGCCCACGATGCCGCGCCGGAACGCCAGCACGCAGATCACGAAGATCAGGCCGCTCACGATGGTGACGGACTCGCCCAGGCGCAGGAACCATTCGACGCCGGTCAGGTTGGCCATCATCTGGCCGAAGTCGCCCACCTTGTTCTCCAGCAGCACCACGATGAACGCGCCCAGCACCGGACCGGTCAATGTGCCCAGGCCGCCGATCAGCGTCATCAGGATCACCAGCCCGGACATCTGCCAGGTGGCGTCCGACAGCGTGGCCGACACGAACACCAGCGTCTTGGTGGCGCCTGCCAGGCCCGCCAGGGCGGCCGACAGCACGAAGGCCACCAGCTTGAAGCGGTCGACGTCGTAACCCAGCGAGATGGCGCGCGGTTCGTTTTCGCGCAGCGCCTGCAGCACCTGCCCGAAGGGCGAGTTCACCGTGCGCCAGATGATGAAGTAGCCGATGATGAAGATGGCCATCACCAGGTAGTACAGGTTGATGTCCTTGGACAGGTCGACCAGCCCGAACAGCGTGCCGCGCGGCACGCTTTGCAGGCCGTCCTCGCCACCCGTGAACTTGGCCTGCAGGAAGAAGAAGAACACCATCTGCGACAGCGCCAGCGTGATCATGGCGAAGTAGATGCCGCTGCGGCGAATGGCCAGCGCGCCCATGGCCAGGCCCAGCAGCGCCGCCACGCCCACGCCGAACAGCAGGCCCAGCTCGGTGGGCAGGCCCCAGACCTTCATGCTGTGCCCGGCCGCATAGGCCGCGCTGCCCAAAAAGGCGGCGTGGCCGAAGGACAAGAGCCCCGTGAAGCCCAGCAGCAGGTTGAAGGCGCACGCGAAGAGGGCGTAGCACATGACCTTCATGGCGAAGATCGGATACACGCCTGCGAAGGGAAGCAAGGCCACCACGATGGCCAAGACCGCATAGCCCAGGAATTGACGATTCATTTTTCTTTTCCGAACAGCCCGGCCGGGCGGATCAACAGAACAATGGCCATGATGATGAAGACGACCGTGCTGGACGCTTCGGGCCAGAACACCTTGGTCAGACCTTCGATCACGCCCAGGCCCAACCCGGTGACGATGGCGCCAAGAATGGAGCCCATGCCGCCGATCACGACCACCGCGAACACGACGATGATGAGGTTCGATCCCATCAGCGGCGAGATCTGCAGCACCGGCGCGGCCAGCACCCCGGCAAAGCCCGCCAGCGCCACGCCGAACCCATAGGTCAGCGTGATCATGCGGGGCACGTTCACGCCGAAGGATTCCACGAGGCGCGGATTTTCGGTGCCGGCGCGCAGCAGGGCGCCCAGGCGGGTGCGTTCAATGACGTACCACGTGGCAAAGCAGACGATGATCGATGCCGCCACGACCCAGCCACGGTAGTTCGGCAGGATCATGAAACCCAGGTTGGTCGCGCCGCGCAGGGCCTCGGGCGTGGGATAGGGCTGGCCCGACACGCCGTAGAAGCTGCGGAACAGCCCTTCGATCAGCAGCGTCAGCCCGAAGGTGAGCAGCAGCCCGTACAGGTGGTCGAGCTTGTAAAGGTGCTTGAGCAGCAGCTTTTCGATGATGATGCCGAACAGGCCCACGATCAGCGGCGCCAGGATCAGCATGATCCAGTAATTCAGGCCAAAGTACGACAGCCCCATCCATGCGACGAAGGCGCCCAGCATGTAGAGAGCGCCGTGGGCGAAGTTGATGACGTTGAGCAGCCCGAAGATGACGGCGAGTCCGAGCGACAGCATTGCATAGAAGGAACCGTTGACCAGGCCCAATAACAGCTGGCCGAACAAGGCCTGTATGGGGATGCCGAAAATGTCAGTCATCGTGTGAAAGTCCTGCGCGGTACGGAAGGAAGCGAGCTAGTCAGGAAGGATGCGGCCGGGCTGTCGGCCCGGACCGCATCCGGGATCACATGCGCCGGTTTATTTCTTGACCAGCTTGCAGGTGGACTCGGACAACTTGGTGTAGACCTCGTCGCCAGGCAGCGTCGCCACCACCTTGTAGTAGTCCCACGGGCCCTTGGATTCGGCCGGGGTCTTCACTTGCATCAGGTACATATCGTGGACCATGCGGCCGTCCTCGCGCACGACGCCGCCCTGGGCGAAGAAGTCGTTCACCTTGTTCGACTTCATCCACTTCATCACGTCGTCGCCGTTATCCGAGCCGGTGGCCTTGACAGCGTTCAGGTAGAACATCGCCGACGAGTAATCGCCCGCCTGCAGCATGGACGGCTTGCGGCCGACCTTGGACTCGAACTTCTTGGACCAGGCGCGCGAGGCGTCGGATTGGTCCCAGTACCAGCCGTCGGTCAGGTACATGCCCTTGGTGGCGTCCAGGCCGAGCGAGTGCACGTCGTTGATGAACACCAGCAGGCCGGCCAGCTTCATGCTCTTGGTGACGCCGAATTCGTTGGCGGCCTTGACCGTGTTGATGGTGTCGCCGCCGGCGTTGGCCATGCCCAGGATCTGCGCCTTGGAGGCTTGCGCCTGCAGCAGGAACGACGAGAAGTCCGAAGCGCCCAGCGGTGCGCGCACCTGGCCCTTCACTTCGCCGCCCGCGGCCTTGACGACCGCCATCGTGTCACGTTCCAGCGCGTGGCCGAACGCGTAGTCCGCGGTCAGGAAGAACCAGCTCTTGCCGCCGTCCTTCACCACTGCCGAGCCGGTGCCGCGCGCCAGCGCCACGGTGTCGTAGGCGTAGTGCACGGTGTACGGCGAACATTGGGCGTTGGTCAGGTCGGACGAACCGGCGCCCACTGCGATGAAGGGCTTCTTCTTTTCGGCGGCCACCGCCGCCATGGCCAGGCTGGTGGCCGAGTTGGTGCCGGCGATGATGACGTCGACCTTCTGCTGGTCGAACCATTCGCGGGCGCGGGCCGAAGCGACGTCGGCCTTGTTCTGGTGGTCGGCGGAGACGATTTCGATCTTCTTGCCGTTGACCGTGCCGCCGAAGTCCTCGACCGCCATGCGCACGGCTTCCAGGCCCGCCTTGCCGTCGATGTCGGAGTAAACGCCCGACATGTCGGTGATGAATCCGATGCGGATGACATCGTCGGAGATACCTTGAGCGTGGGCGGTTGCCCCCGCGAATCCCAGGCCCGCCATGGCCAGTGCAGCAGTGATGGTGTGCAGCTTCATGGGATGACTCCTCTTCCCTACGGTGTGGTGTTTGCCGGGGTTCCGGCGGATGACACAGGTTGCTTTAGACGCCCAACAGTTCGTTGAGCGTGTCCTGTTTTTCTGAAAGTTCGGCAGCTTCGAAGTGCTCGACGATCTGCCCGTGCTCCATGACGTAGAAGCGGTCGGCCAGCGGCGCGGCGAAGCGGAAATTCTGTTCCACCATGACGATGGTGTAGCCCCGCTGCTTGAGCGCCGTGATCATGCGGGCCAGCGCCTGCACGATGACGGGCGCGAGGCCTTCGGAGATCTCGTCGAGCAGCAGCAGGTTTGCGCCGGTGCGCAGGATGCGCGCCACGGCCAGCATCTGCTGTTCGCCGCCCGACAGGCGCGTGCCCGGCGAATTGCGGCGTTCCTGCAGATTGGGGAACATGTCGTAGATCTCGGCCAGCGACATGCCGCCGCCAAGCGAGCCCACGACCGGCGGAAGCAGCAGGTTCTCTTCGCAAGACAGGCTGGCGAAGATGCCGCGTTCCTCGGGGCAATAGCCCACGCCCAGGTGGGCAATCTTGTAAGTGGGCAGGTCGATGGCCTCGGTGCCATGGATGCGGACCGAGCCCTTGCGCGAACCGGTCAGGCCCAGGATGGCGCGCAGCGTCGTGGTGCGGCCGGCGCCATTGCGGCCCAGCAGCGTGACGACCTCGCCTTGTCCAACGCGCATGTCCACGCCGTGCAGGATATGCGATTCCCCGTACCAGGCATTCAAGCCCGAGATTTCGAGTGCGGGGGTGCTCATGCGTGCGCTCCTTGAAGTTCGCCGTCGGTCGTGCCCATGTAAGCCTGCATCACGGCCGGATGGCGGGAGACTTCGGCGTAGGAACCTTCGGCCAGCACCGATCCGCGCGCCAGCACGGTGATGGTGTTGGCGATGGAGGACACGACGTTCATGTTGTGTTCCACCATGAGGATGGTGCGCCCGGCGCTCACGCGCTTGATCAATTGCGTGACGCGGTCCACGTCTTCGTGGCCCATGCCCTGGGTGGGTTCGTCCAGCAGCATCAGCTCGGGCTCCATCGCCAGCGTGGTGGCGATCTCGAGCGCGCGCTTGCGGCCGTACGGCAGGTTGACTGTGGTCTCGTCGGCAAAGTCGCCCAAATCCACCTGTTCAAGCAGCGCGCGCGCCGGCTCGTTCAAGGAGGCGAGCCGCTTGTCGCTTTGCCAGAAGTGATAGGACAGGCCGGTCTTGCGCTGCAGGCCGATCCGCACGTTCTCGAGCACGGTCAGGTGCGGGAACACCGCCGAGATCTGGAACGACCGGATGATGCCGCGACGCGCGATCTGCGCGGGCCGCTCGCCGGTGATGTCGATGCCATTGAACCTGATGCTGCCCGACGTGGGAGCGAGGAATTTCGTAAGCAGGTTGAAGCATGTGGTCTTGCCCGCGCCGTTAGGCCCGATCAAGGCATGAATCTCGCCCCGCTTGATACGCAAATCGACCCCGTTGACCGCGACAAAGCCGCGGAACTCCTTGGTGAGGCCTTTTGTCTCCAGGATTGTGTCATCCATGTTCGCTGCACCAGCGTTGTATTTATATGGTCTCTGCCTGACGTTATTGCGTCGGGCCCCCGCAGGGTTGGAAAACTGTTTGCGTGCGCAGTTTTCTTATGAGTTGCCGGCGAGTATGCGGACGTCGCAATCAAAATTCCATGAGGGTTTGTCATAGGTTTTGCACTGCGGAAAGGCCAATTGTCGGCATGCCGACAATGCAGTGCGCATATGGGGAGAAAGGGCGCCCGATATGCAAATGCGTTGCAGCAATTACGCGTTGATCGTCATCAAGATGTCACGCGGCAATAGGCGAGGGAAAACCCGGTTTTCCGCTCGCATAATCGCAGGTGAATACCCGCGCGCCGGTTTCAGGCAGGCGTTTTCTGCTTGAATTCGCAGAGGTCGGAAATGCCACATTGCGGGCACTTCGGCTTGCGCGCCACGCAAACGTAGCGGCCGTGCAGGATAAGCCAGTGATGCGCATCCAGCAGATATTCGCTGGGCACGAACTTCATGAGCTTTTGCTCGACTTCCAGCACATTTTTTCCCGGCGCGATGCCGGTGCGATTCGAGACGCGGAATATATGCGTGTCCACCGCCATGGCCGCTTGTCCGAACGCGGTGTTGAGCACCACGTTGGCCGTCTTGCGGCCGACGCCGGGCAGGGCCTCCAGGGCCTCGCGCGTTTGCGGCACCTGGCCGCCGTGCTGCTCGATCAGGATCTTGCAGGTGGCGATTGCGTTCTTCGCCTTGGTGCGAAACAGGCCGATGGTCTTGATGTAGTCGGCAAGCCCTTCCTCGCCCAGCGCCAAGAGGGCCTCGGGCGTGCCGTATTGCGGGAAGAACTTGCGCGTGGCGATGTTGACCGACTTGTCGGTCGCCTGTGCCGACAGCAGCACGGCGATCAGCAACTGGAACGGCGTGGCGTATTCCAGTTCGGTGGTGGGAGTGGGGTTGGCCGCCTTCAGGCGGGCGAAGATCTCTCGACGTTTGGCGGCGTTCATGACTGCGTGGGATTGCGGCGGGCCCGGGCGCGGGCCAGCGCGGATTCGATGGCGGAGCGCTTGCGGTCTTCCTTTTGCGCATCCTCGGCGGCGGGCGCCACGGGCGCGGGCGCTTCGGGCATCTCCGGTGCCATCAGGCGCGCGTTGTCGGCAGCCAGGCGCTCGGCGCGCGCCTGATGACGGCGATGACGCTCGCGGCTGACGGCGGCGTCCTCGCTGGTCCATGCGCGCCCGGCCGGCACCATCTCGATGCAGTCGACGGGACAGGGCGCCACGCACAGGTCGCAGCCGGTGCACCAGTCGTCCAGCACGGTGTGCATGTGCTTGTTGGCCCCGACGATGGCGTCGACCGGACAGGCCTGGATGCACAGCGTACAGCCGATGCAATGCGATTCGTCGATGCGCGCGACGAGCAGCGGGCCGGGTTCCCCGCGTGACAGATCGAGCGGCAGCAGGGGCGTGCCGAGCAGCGCGGACAACGCGGCGACGCCGTCCTCGCCGCCGGGCGGACAGCGGTTGATCGGCGCGGCGCCCTCGGCGATGGCTTCGGCATAGGGCCGGCAGCCGTCGTAACCGCATTTGGTGCATTGCGTCTGAGGCAGCAAGGCATCAACGCGGTCGGCTAATGAGCGACAGGACATGTAAAGCCAGTAATGAAAAGGGGCCGCTTGGGCCCCGGGGATACGGATCAGGCTGCTGGCGGCGCCGGGCTTACGCCCGTGCCCCGCCGGATGGACGGCGCGGCGCCGTCCTTAGGCCGATTGCCGGATGAACTCGGCAATTTTAGGACAGATCATTTCGCGCCACCGGCGGCCCGAGAAAATGCCGTAGTGGCCGCAGTTCGGCGCGGTGTAGTGCGCCTTGCGGTCGGCGGGGATGTTCTTGCACAGCGTGATGGCTGCGCGCGTCTGGCCCTGGCCGGAAATGTCGTCCAGTTCGCCTTCGATGGTGAACAGGGCCACATCCTTGATGTCGGCCGGGCGCACCAGCTTGCCGTCCACTTCCCAGGTGCCGCCGGGCAGCGCGAACTCCTGGAACACCATGCGGATCGTGTCCAGGTAGAACTCGGCCGGCATGTCCAGCACGGCGTTGTATTCGTCGTAGAACCGGCGGTGCGCTTCGGCATCGCTGTCGTCGCCGCGCAGCAGGTCCAGGTAGAAGTCGTAATGCGACTTCATGTGGCGGTCCGGATTCATGGCCATGAATCCCGCATGTTGCAGGAAGCCCGGATAGACCCGGCGGCCGGCCCCCGGATAGCGGGGCGGAACGGGGTGAATCACCTGGTTTTCAAACCAGGTATAGGGCTTGGTCGTGGCCAGCCGGTTGACCTGCGTGGGCGACTGGCGCGGGTCGATGGGACCGCCCATCATCACCATGCTGCGCGGCTGGCAGGGATCGTTGGCAGAGGCCATCAGGGACACGGCGGCCAGCACCGGCACCGTGGGCTGGCACACGGAAATGACGTGCACGTCCGGGCCCAGGTGGCGGATGAAGTCCTGCACGTAGCGCACGTAGTCGTTCAGATGGAACGGCCCGGCCGACAGCGGCACCATGCGCGCGTCGACCCAGTCGGTCACATAGAGGTCATGGTTGGGCAGCAGGGCGCGCACGGTATCGCGCAGCAGGGTGGCGTGGTGCCCGGAAAGCGGGGCCACCAGCAGCACCTTGGGATCGTTCCTGCCGGCCAGGCGCACGTCGCGCTGGAAGTGCACCAGTCGGCAGAACGGCTTGTCCATGGCCACGGCTTCGATCACGCGCACGGACTTGCCGCCGATCTGAGTGGTGGGAAGATTCCAGGCGGGCTTCTGGTATTCCTTGCCGATACGGGTCATCAGCTCATACCCGGCGGCCATCTGGCGCGAGATCGGGGTATAGGCGAGCGGGCTGTAGGGGCTGGAGAACAGCTGAGAACCGGCGTCCGTGAATGCAGCGAACGGAGTCAGGAAGGCGCGCTGCATTTCGTGCAATTGGTACAGCATTTCGGGGAAGTCCTTCTGGGTCGAGCGTGTGCCCCGATTATTGCTCCGAGGCGTAACGATATTTCCAATCAGACTGAAGAATGTCAGGCAAAGTGCCTGATTTTGTTGCTAAAAAGCGACCCGTCATGTGTTTCGCACCAGTTTAGGGCCGCGTTCATGCCTTGCGGTGATGCCAAAAGGTGGATTTATGCACTACGCCATGCAGTGCGGAATCACCAGTAGTTTTCTACTGCCAGGTTGCCCGGAATGCCGCGGCGTCCCGGCTTGAATCCCCGATCACCCAGCAATTTTCGTGCCTCCGCCAGCATGGCGGGGTTGCCGCAGAGCATGACCTTGGCGGTCTCGGGATCCAGCGGCTGGCCGGCCAGCTGCTCCAGGCGGCCATCGGCGATCAGCGTGGTGATGCGCGCTTGCGGCATGCCGGGCACGGCTTCGCGCGTGGCGATGGGCAGGTAGACGAGCTTGCCGGGATCGGCGGCAAACATCTCGGCCAGGGCCGGATCGCGACGCCAGGACTCGATTTCGTCGCGATAGGCCAGTTCGGCTGCGGTGCGCACGCCGTGCACCAGGACGATGCGGCGGTAAGCGCGCCAGACGGCCGGGTCGCGCAGGATGGACAGGTAGGCCGACAGACCGGTGCCCGAGGCCAGCAGCCACAGGTCGCCGCCGGGCGCAAAGCGCTCCAGCGTGAGAAAGCCGTAGGGGGCCTTTTCGACGTAAAGCGCATCGCCAGGCTGCAGACGCGCCATGCGCGGACTGAACAGACCGTCCGGGACAACGATGGAATAGAACTCCAGCCAGGGCTCATGCGGGGCCGAGACCATGGAATAGGCGCGCCAGATCGTGGGCGCGCCGTCCGGGTCTTCAGCGCCGGGCAGACCCACCCGGGCGAACTGGCCGGGCACGAACGTGAAGGCCTCGTCCCGCGTCACGCGCACGGAGAACAGTTTGTCCGGCACCCAGGTGTGGACGCTGGTGATGGTCTGGCGCGTGTATTTGGAGTCGTCGGTCATCGGGACATCGCACGGAAAGCGCCGGTCCGGCGTGCGGCCGGCGCCCGTGGATTACTTTTCCAGGTATTGCAGCTTGTCCTGCTTGCCGTTCCATTCGTCGGCGTCGGGCAGGGGCTTCTTGGCGCGGCTGATGCTGGCGAATTCCGGGGAGAGTTCGGCGTTCAGCGCGATGAAATTGAGTTGGTCCTGCGGCACGTCTTCTTCGGCGTAGATCGCGTTGGCCGGGCATTCGGGGATGCAGACCGCGCAATCGATGCATTCGTCGGGGTCAATCACGAGGAAGTTCGGACCCTCACGAAAACAGTCCACCGGGCACACGTCGACGCAATCGGTGTACTTGCACTTGATACAGTTTTCGGTGACTACGTGGGTCATTCAGGAACTCCGGGGATCGGCGGCAGATGTGTCTTAATGGGCGGATTTTACCCAATGCCGCGCCGATGTGCCGGCAATACCCGTATTGACAGCGTGGCCCATCGTGTCGAAGGCCCGCTGCTTCATGCTATGGTGTCGCGAAACGAAACGCGCAATCATGATTATTACTTCGCTGCTCGACACCGACCTGTATAAATTCAGCATGATGCAAGTGGTGCTGCATCACTTCCCGGCTGCCCAGGTCGAGTACCGGTACAAATGCCGGACGCAAGGCGTGGATTTGCGCCCCTATCTGGACGAAATCCGCGACGAAGTGCATCAGCTATGTCAGTTGCGCTTCACGGAAGACGAGCTTAAATATCTCGGCAGCTTGCGTTTTATCAAAAGCGACTTCGTTGATTTCCTGGGTTTGTTCCACATGCCGGAGCGCTGCATTCACATCAGCGAAGGCGAAGGCCCCGGCGAAATCAGCATCGAGGTCAAGGGGCCGTGGCTGCACACGATCCTGTTCGAGATCCCCGTGCTGGCCATCGTCAACGAGGTCTATTTCCGAAACACCCGCAAGCATCCGGACTGGGAAGAGGGCCGCAAGCGCCTGCAGTCCAAGATGCATCTGGTGCTGGACGATCCCGCGCTGGCGGATTTCCGCGTGGCCGAATACGGCACGCGGCGCCGCTTCTCCAAGGCCTGGCACGAAGAAATCGTCTCCACCATGAAAGCCGAGATGGGCCCGCATTTCGCGGGCACCAGCAACGTGCTGCTGGCCAAGGAACACGACGTGCTGCCGCTGGGCACCATGGGCCACGAGTATCTGCAGGCCTGCCAGGCCCTCGGTCCGCGGCTGCGCGATTCGCAGGTGTTCGCGCTGGAAGTCTGGGCCAAGGAATACCGCGGCGACCTCGGCATCGCGCTGTCGGACGTCTACGGCATGGATGCGTTCCTGCGCGACTTCGACATGTATTTCTGCAAGCTTTTTGACGGCGCACGCCACGATTCCGGCGATCCCTTCGTCTGGGGCGAGCGTCTGCTCGAGCACTACCGCAAGAACCGCGTCGATCCGCGCGCCAAGACGCTGGTGTTCTCGGATGCGCTGACCTTCCCGCGCGCCATCGAGCTGGCGCGCCAGTTCTCGGGCCGCTGCAAGGTGTCGTTCGGCATCGGCACCAATCTCACCAACGACCTGGGCCACGAGCCGCTGCAGATCGTCATGAAGATGGTCCGCTGCAATGGCCAGCCGGTGGCCAAGGTGTCGGATGCGCCCGAAAAGACGATGTGCGACGATCCCGCCTACCTGGCCTATCTGCGCCAGGTTTTCCAGTTGCCGCCTGCCTGACGACGCCCGGGCGTCGCGCGCGGGCAGCGTTACCCAGTTCCAACCAAACCACTCGACTCTAGGGGAATTCTCATGAGCAGCATCAAGCGCTTTCACGTGACCAAGCGCCTGTCGGACATGGCCGTGTACAACGGCGTTGCCTACCTGGCGGGCCAGGTGCCGGACGATGCCACGCTGGACATCACGGGCCAGACCGAGCAAGTGCTCGCCACGATCGACCGTCTGCTGGCCGAAGCCGGCACCGACAAGACCAAGATCCTGATGGCCCAGATCTACGTGGCCAACATGAAGGAATTCGACGGCATGAACAAGGCCTGGGACGCATGGGTTGCCGACGGCAACTCGCCCCCCCGCGCCACCGTCGAGGCCCGCCTTGCCAACCCCGACTACAAAGTCGAGATCGTGGTGACGGCCGCCCTGTGATGCACGCAGGCTGAATGCCGGCCTCATCCGGCACATAGAAAAGCCCTCTGGCCAACGCCGAGGGCTTTTTCTTTGCGTGGATGTCAGACCAGGCGTCTGACTCCCCTTGCAACGCCGCTACACGGTGTCTGACACCCTCAGAGACGCCGCTACAAGCTGAAGTTCATCGCCCCAGGGTGTCAGACACCCCGCCCTGCCGCGTTAAGCGCCCATCAGCATGATGCCCGCCAGCAAACCGCCCAGTTCCTCGCAACGCGCCAGATCCGCCGGCGGCACGGTCTTGGGCGCCAGGATCTGCGCGGCGGTCTGGGCGCCCAGGTTCACGATGACGGCGGGCGCGACCGGGGTCAGCCGCCAGCCGGTGCAGATGCGTTCGACCTGCCGGGCGGCGCCCGCGCCGTCGCTGCCCGCGCTGATCATGGCCGCGTAGGGCAGTCCCTGCAGGCGGTCCAGCACCGCGTAATAGTTGCGGTCAAAGCACTCCTTCATCTCGCCGCTCAGGCTGGCGAAATTCTCGGGGGCGCAGAAGATGAACCCCTGGCTGGCCAGTATTGCGTCCGCGCCAACCTCCTGCGCGCGCAACAACGTAACGCGCAGGTCGTCCGGCTGCT
Organism: Achromobacter sp. JD417; assembly: GCF_041879325.1. Classification (NCBI taxonomy): domain Bacteria; kingdom Pseudomonadati; phylum Pseudomonadota; class Betaproteobacteria; order Burkholderiales; family Alcaligenaceae; genus Achromobacter; species Achromobacter sp. JD417. The sequence goes on from NZ_CP087159.1 coordinate 1,388,290, forward strand.
CCAGTGCGGCCGCCGCTTCAGTGGCCCCGCGCGCGGCGGCGCGCGCCATCTGCTGTGCCGCGCCCGTGCGCGAATGCCAGACGATCAGCAATTCCTTCATGCGTACCGCTCCGCCGGGTCCTGCCGGTAATACGCCCGCAGCATCGCATACCACTCGGGCAGGGCCTGCTGCATGGGGTGGGGATCCACGAAGAAGTGCTCCGAACTGACCGCAAAGAACTCGCCTTCGTCCGTGGCCGCGTAGGGATCCATAGGCAGCTGCCCGTACCAGGCGTCCGCTTCCTCGCTTTCGGGATCCACGTCGCGCGGGATCGCCGCCTCCACGGCGTCGACCGCCGCAATGAAGCGGTCCAGGCTGTCGTCCAGCACCTGGCGCCACGCGCGCGGCTGGATCTCGGGATGCGCCGACAGCGACGGCATGCCGTCCGCAAAGCCCGAGCGCAGGTCCAGCTTGTGGGCAAATTCGTGGATGACCACGTTAAAGCCGCCTTCGGACAACTGCGTGTCCTCCCAGGACAGGACCAGCGGCCCGCCTTCCCAGGCTTCGCCCGCGGCGTCCTCGATGTACTCGTGGACCACGCCATCCTCGTCCTGACGCGAGCGCGGAATGCGGAAGCTGGCGGGATACACGATGATCTCGTCCCAGCCTTCGTACAGCTCGGGCGTGAGGTTCAGGATGGGCAGGCAGGCCTGCGCGGCGATGGATAGCCGCATGAAGTCCGAGACCTCCAGTCCCTGCGCGCCGTTGATGGTCTTGCTGGCGAGCAGCCACGCGGCGCGCGACTGCAGCTGGGCGGCTTCGTCCTGCGTCAGCACGGCCAGAAACGGATAGGTGTCCAGCACCTGCCGCCACAGTTCGGGCGGGATGCGGGCCTGCATTTCGGCGACCTCGGACGGGCGGGCGCCGCGCCCCTTCAGCCAGCGCAACATAAGCTTTGGTTCCTTCCATATGCCGGGATGCGGCAGGGTGTTCAGGGTGATTGAACCCTAGTGTAGAGTGTCGGGATATTCAACCAGATACCTGTGCAACGCCCGTCATGTCCGCCCCGCCTGTTCCCGATGCGCCTTCGCCATTCGACGCTTCCTGGCGGCAGGAAGCCGGGGCGGGCCTGGATGCCGATGGCCTGACGTTGCTGGACCGGGCCGTCGCCTGGGCCGAGCCGCGTTTCCACGGCCAGAACGCCCTCACGGGCGAACCGCTTGCCGGCCACGGCGCCGGCGTGGTCCGTATCCTGGCCGCCATGCACACCGACGCGGCCACGCGCACCGCCGCGCTCCTGGCCGCGCTGCCCACCGACCTGATGGCTCCCGCGCCGTCCCTGCGAAACGACCCCATCGCCGCTGCCTTTGGCACGGAGGTCGCGCGGCTGGTGCAGGGCGCCTACGCCCTGCTGCGCCTGGGCGTGGTCGCCCGCCAGGCCAGCGATGTCGCCGCGGTAAGCGGCTCGCAAAAGGAAATGCAGCGCAAGATGCTGCTGGCCATGGCCGCCGACCTGCGCATCGTGCTGATGCGGCTGGCATCGCGGCTGCGCACGCTGCGCTGGCACGCCGAAACCAAGGCCCCGTGCTCGCCCGACTTTGCCCGCGAGACCCTGGACCTGTACGCGCCGCTGGCCAACCGGCTGGGCATCTGGCAGATCAAATGGGAAATGGAAGACCTGTCCTTCCGCTTTCTTGAGCCCGAAAAGTACAAGCACATCGCCCGCCTGCTGGAAGAAAAGCGGGTCGAGCGCGAGGCCTTCATCGCCGGCGCCATCGCTCGCCTGCAACAAGCCCTGGCCAAAAGCGGCATCCAGGCCGAGGTCAGCGGCCGGCCCAAACACATCTACAGCATCTGGAACAAGATGCGCGTCAAGCGCCTGGACTTCTCGCAGATGTACGACCTGCGGGCGCTGCGCGTCATCGTCGACGACGTGCGCGCGTGCTACACGGCGCTGGGCATGGTGCACGAGATGTGGACGCCGCTGTCCGAGGAATTCGACGACTACATCTCGCGGCCCAAGCCCAACGGCTACCGGTCCCTGCACACGGTGGTCACCGATGACGATGGCCGCCCCTTCGAAGTGCAGATCCGCACGCGCGAGATGCATCAGTTCGCCGAATACGGGATGGCCGCGCACTGGCGCTACAAGGAAGCGGGCGCCAAGGGCGGCCAGGTGGCCGCCTCCAGCGAATACGACCGGCAGCTTGCCTGGATGCGCCAGTTGCTGGCCTGGAACAGCGAAGTCGAGGGCGGCGCGGACACGCCGCCCGAACCGGCCAAGCCCGCCTCGGGCAGGGCCGCCGCGGGCAAGAGCCGCGGCGCGGTGGCGGCGCCCGCGCACACCGACGAGCGCATCTATGTGCTGACGCCCCAGGCGCGCGTGATCGAGCTGCCCGCCGGCGCCACGCCGGTGGATTTTGCCTACCACCTGCATACCGACCTGGGTCACCGCTGCCGGGGCGCGCGCGTCGACGGGCAGATGGTGCCGCTGCAGACGCATCTGTCCACCGGACAGACCGTGGAGATCATCTCCGCCAAGTCCGGCGGCCCGTCGCGCGACTGGCTCAATCCGCAGTTGGGCTTTCTGGCCAGCCCCCGCGCACGCGCCAAGGTGCGCATGTGGTTCAACGCCATTGAACTGCAGCAACGCATCACGCAGGGCCAGGCGCTCGTCGAAAAGGAACTGCAGCGCCTGGGCAAGACGGCCATCAACCTGGAGCAGCTGGCCCAGAACCTGGGCTTTGCCCGCGCCGACGACCTGTACGTTGCCGCGGCCAAGGAAGAATTCAGCCTGCGCCAGATCGATGCGGTGTTCCAGCAGCCGGCGCCCGCGGCCGAGCCCACGCCGGCCGCGCTGCGGCACGCCAGCGCGGGCAGCGCCGAGAAAAGCGGCAAGAGCGGCGTGCTGGTGGTCGGGGTTGGGTCGCTGTTGACGCAGCTTGCCCGCTGCTGCCGCCCCGCGCCGCCGGACGCGATCTCCGGATTCGTGACGCGCGGTCGCGGCGTGTCTATTCACCGCCGCGACTGCCACAGCTACCTGGCGCTGGCCGCGCGCGAGCCCGAACGCGTCATCGAGGTGGCGTGGGGCGAAACCGCCGATACCTTCTATCCGGTCGACATCAGCGTGCGCGCGCACGACCGGTCGGGCCTGTTGCGCGACCTGTCCGAAGTGTTTGCACGCCTGCGCCTGAACGTGGTGGGCGTGAACACGCAGAGCAAGCAGTCGCTGGCTCACATGGTGTTCACGGTGGAAGTGCGCGGCGGCGAATCGCTGTCGCGCGCGCTCGATGCGCTGGCCGAAGTGCCAGGCGTGTCGTCGGCGACGCGCCGCTAGAAGGGTGTCCGGCAGCGGCGCCGCTGCCGGAGATTGCCCCGCGCGCCGAACAACGCGGGGCGGGGGCGGTTCAGGCCTCAGTGCTCCAGGTCTTCATGCGCGCGATCACGCATGTAGAACGCGGCAACCAGGCCCAGGGCCACGCCAAACATCACGTAGTAGGCGGGCGCCATGGGCGAGCCGGTGGTCTTGATAAGCCAGGTCACGATGAACTGCGCGAACCCGCCAAAGATCATCACGGCCACGTTATAGGCCAGCGACAGGCCCACCGAACGCACGCGCGCCGGGAACAGCTCGGCCATCACCGTGCTGAACACGCCAAAGAACGCCGACACGAAAATGCAGACCACGACCTGCACGGTCAGCAGGCGGCCGATCGACGGCGCATCCGACAGCCAGAAGTACAGCGGGTACAGCACGATCAGGTAGCCGATCAGCGAGCCGATCACGAGCGGACGGCGGCCGATGCGGTCGGACCAGGCGCCCATGAACGGGGTCAGCACCACCATCAGCGCCGCGCCCGCCATCTGCACCAGGAAAGTCTGGTTCAGCGGCAGCATCAGCACCTTGGTCGAATAGGTGACCAGATACGTGAAGGTGATGTAGATGGACACCGTGGCCGTCACCACCAGGCCCACGCCGATCAGCGTCTCGCGCGTGTGGGTGCGCAGCATCTGACCCAGCGACAGGCGCTTGACCTCGCCGCGCTCGGCGGCCTGACGGTCGGCTTCCTTCATTTGCTTGAAGGCGTCCGTTTCGTCGACGTTGCGGCGGATGTAGATCGCGATCGGCACGATCACCAAGCCGAAGGCGAACGGCAGGCGCCACGCCCAGTCGGCGATCTGCTGCTCGGTGAAGAACTCGGTGATCAGCGTGCCGCAGCCCGCGCCGATCAGCAGTGCCAGCATCTGGCCCGCCATCTGCCACGAGCCATAGAAGCCGCGCTTGCCGTTGGGCGCCATTTCGATCAGCAGCGCCGTCGACGTGCCGAACTCGCCGCCGGCCGAGAAGCCTTGCAGCAGGCGAGCGATGAGGATGAAGATCGGCGCCAGGATGCCGGCCGCGTGGTAGGTGGGCGCCACCGTGATCAGCGCGATGGACACGGCCATCAGCGAGGTCACCAGCACCATGGCGGCCTTGCGGCCCTTGCGGTCGCCATACAGGCCCAGGATGATGCCGCCCACCGGGCGCATGAAGAACCCGACGCCGAAGATGGCGGTGGTCATGAGGATGGCGTTCAGTTCGCTGCCGGGGACGCTGGGGTCCGTGGGAAAGAACAATTTGGCGATGATCGGCGTCATGAACGCGAACACCAGGAAGTCATACCATTCGAGGGCGTTGCCTATTACCGCTGCCACGATGTTGCGTGTGGGGACTGCTTTGTGCTGCACGGGATCTCCTTGGGGGCTTTGTAAAATCCGGCCGACATTCTAGGCGGTGCCGCCCCGGCCGTCCTGGCAATCGTCCGCAAGGGGCCCGAGACGCGGCCGCTGCCTGGCTTTACACTGCGTCTTTTCCCCACGAGAGTAGTGACATGAACGCGCGCACCTGGCTGGAAACGCTGGTTGGCTTTGACACCACCAGCCGCAATTCCAATCTTGCCCTGATCGAAACCGTCCGTGACTGGCTCAAGGGCCAGGGCGTCGAGGCATGGCTGGCGCACAACCCCGAGCGCACCAAGGCCAACCTCTTTGCCACGCTGCCGGCGCAAGACGGCAACCAGCAGGGCGGCATCGTCCTGTCGGGCCACACCGACGTGGTGCCCGTGGATGGCCAGGACTGGAGCACGGACCCGTTCAAACTCGTCGAAAAAGACGGTCTGCTCTATGGCCGCGGCAGCTGCGACATGAAGGGCTTCATTGCCGGATCCCTGGCCCTGGTGCCGGAATTCATGGCCATGCCGCGCAAGAAGCCCATCCACCTGGCGTTCTCCTATGACGAGGAAGTCGGCTGCGCGGGCGCGCCGTACATGCTGGCCGACCTGCACGAACGCGGCATCCGCCCCGAGGGCTGCGTCGTGGGCGAACCCACCGGCATGCAGGTCGTGGTGGCCCACAAGGGGATCAATCTCTTCCGTTGCAAGGTCCACGGCAAGGCGGCGCATTCCTCGCTCACGCCGCGCGGCTGCAACGCCATCGAATACGCCGCCCGCCTGATCTGCCGCATCCGCGACCTCGCGGACAGCTTCAAGGCCAACGGCCCCTACGATCAGTTCTACGACGTGCCGTTCTCCACGATGACCACCAACCAGATCCGGGGCGGCATCGCGGTCAACACGATTCCCGAACTGTGCGAATTCACCTACGAATTCCGCAATCTGCCGGGCATGCGCCCCGACGACATCCAGGCCGAAGTCGAAAAATACGTGCGCGAAGAGCTGCTGCCGAAGATGAAGGCCGAATTCGACGGCGCCAGCATCGAAATCGAGACCGGCGCCGCCGCGCCCGCCCTGGAAGCCTCGGAAGAAGCCGCCATCACCCAGCTCGTGCGCGCCCTGACCGAAGACCGCGCCACGCGCAAGGTGGCCTACGGCACCGAGGCGGGGCTTTTCCAGGGGATCGGCATTCCCACGGTGGTCTGCGGCCCCGGCCACATCGAACAGGCCCACAAGCCCAACGAATACGTGGCGCTGGACCAGCTTGCCGCCTGCGAAACCTTCCTGCGCCGCATGGGGCAGTCGCTCTGACGAGCGGACCTCCTGGGGGCGGGCGGCACGCCGGTGCCGTCCGCGTCAGGTAAAATGACGGGTTGCAAACCGGATTTGCGGCCGGCAGTGGCCTGCCGCGATGCCGGGGGAGATGCTTTGGTGAAACCTTACGACTTTCCGGATGCCAAGGGCCATTTCGGGCCTTATGGCGGTGTTTTCGTGGCGGAAACGCTGATGCACGCGCTCGATGAACTGCGCGCGTCCTATGACCGTTATCGGGTCGATCCCGCCTTCCTGGAAGAGTTCAACTACGAACTCAAGCATTTCGTGGGCCGGCCCAGCCCCGTCTACCACGCCCGGCGCTGGTCCGAGCTGGTCGGCGGCGCACAGATCTGGTTCAAGCGCGAAGACCTGAACCACACCGGCGCGCACAAGATCAACAACTGCATCGGCCAGGCCCTGCTGGCCAAGCGCATGGGCAAGCCGCGCGTCATCGCCGAAACCGGCGCGGGCCAGCACGGCGTGGCCACGGCCACCGTCGCCGCCCGCTACGGCATGGAATGCGTGGTGTACATGGGCAGCGAAGACGTGCGCCGCCAGGCCTCCAACGTCTACCGCATGAAGCTCTTGGGCGCGACCGTGGTGCCCGTGACTTCCGGTTCGCGCACCCTGAAGGACGCGCTGAACGAAGCCATGCGCGACTGGGTCACCAACATCGAAAACACGTTCTACATCATCGGCACGGTGGCGGGTCCCGACCCCTATCCCCGCATGGTGCGCGATTTCCAGACCGTCATCGGCAACGAATGCCTGACGCAGATGCCCGAGGCCATCGGCCGCCAGCCCGACTACGTCGTGGCGTCGGTGGGCGGCGGCTCCAACGCCATGGGCATCTTCCATCCCTACATCCCCCACGAAGAAGTGCGCCTGATCGGCGTCGAAGCGGCGGGCGAGGGCATGGACAGCGGCAAGCACGCCGCATCGCTGGCCGCGGGCCAGGTGGGCGTGCTGCACGGCAACCGCACCTACGTCATGCAGAACGCGGATGGCCAGGTCCAGGAAACGCATTCCGTTTCCGCCGGCCTGGACTATCCCGGCGTCGGCCCGGAACACGCGTGGCTCAAGGATTCCGGCCGCGCCGAATACGTCGGCATTACCGACGAGGAAGCCCTGAAGGCTTTTCACGACTGCTGCCGCATCGAAGGCATCATGCCCGCGCTCGAGTCCTCGCACGCCATCGCGCAAGCCGTCAAGATGGCCGCCACGCTGCCGCGCGACGCCGTGATCCTGGTCAATCTGTCGGGCCGCGGCGACAAGGACATGCACACCGTCGCCGAACGCGCCGGCATCGAGCTCTGAACATGACAACCCGCACTGATCGCATTGCCGCGGCTTTCGCGCGCACCGCAGAGTCCGGCCGCGCCGCGGCCCTGATTCCCTACATCGCCGCCGGCGATCCTTCCCCCGGCGCCACCGTGCCGCTGATGCACGCGCTGGTGGATGCCGGCGCCGACGTCATCGAACTGGGCGTGCCGTTCTCGGATCCCATGGCCGATGGCCCCGTCATCCAACGCGCCGCCGACCGCGCCATCGCGCAGGGCGTGGGCCTGGCCCGCGTGCTCGAACTGGTGGCAGATTTCCGCCAGCGCGACACCGCGACGCCGGTGGTGCTGATGGGCTACGCCAATCCCATCGAACGCATGGGGCAGGCGGAATTCGCCAGCCGCGCGGCGCAGGCCGGCGTGGACGGCGTGCTGGTCGTGGACTATCCGCCCGAGGAAGTCCTCGAGTTCGCCGCCACCCTGGGTGAGCACGGCATTGCGCCCATCTTCCTTTTGGCGCCCACGTCCACCGAAGAACGCATCAAGGCCGTCGCCACGGTGGCGCGCGGCTACGTGTATTACGTGTCGCTCAAGGGCGTGACGGGCGCGGGTTCGCTGAACACCGACGACGTCGCCGACCGCGTGGCCCTGATTCGCCGCCACGTGCGCGACATTCCGGTCGGCGTGGGATTCGGCATCCGCGATGCCGAAAGCGCCCAGCGCGTGGCCAGATCGGCCGACGCCGTGGTCATTGGCAGCAAACTGATTGAAACCATGGAGCAGGCGGTCGCCAACGCACCGGCTGCCCAGCAAACCGACGCCGCAGTCGCCGCCGCCAGCGGCTGGCTGCGCACCATCCGGCAGGCGCTGGATCAAGTAAAACGAGAGAACGCGTCGGCCTGAGCGGCCGGGTCGCGATCTCAAACGGGATGAATACTCAATGAGCTGGATCGATAAACTCCTGCCGCCTCGCATCAACAAAACCAGCGACAGCGGCGCCCGCCGCGTTCCCGAAGGCCTGTGGGTGAAATGCCCGTCGTGCGAATCGGTGCTGTATAGCGAAGACCTGGCAGCCAACCTTCACGTCTGCCCCAAGTGCGACCACCACATGCGGATCGGGGCTCGCGCCCGGATCGATTCGCTGCTCGACATGGAAGGCCGCGTTGAAATCGGCCAGACCACGCGTTCGGTCGACACCCTGAAGTTCAAGGACACGCGCAAGTATCCCGAGCGCCTGCAAGAGGCCGTCAAGGCCACAGGCGAATCCGACGCGCTGGTCGTCATGAGCGGCTCGATCCGCGGCGTGCCCGCCACGCTGGCCTGCTTTGAATTCGAATTCATGGGCGGCTCGATGGGCTCGGTGGTGGGCGAGCGCTTTGCGCGCGGCGCGCAGGCGGCCCTGGACAACAAGACGCCGTTCATCTGCGTGGCCGCTTCGGGCGGCGCGCGCATGCAGGAAAGCCTGCTGTCGCTCATGCAGATGGCCAAGACGAACGCCATGCTGACCCGCCTGTCGGCCGCGGGCCTGCCGTTCATCAGCGTCCTCACCGATCCCACGATGGGCGGTGTGTCGGCCAGTTTTGCGTTCATGGGTGACGTCGTCATTGCCGAACCCAAGGCGCTGATCGGCTTTGCCGGCCCGCGCGTGATCGAACAGACCGTGCGGGAAAAGCTGCCGGAAGGCTTCCAGCGCGCGGAATTCCTGCTGCAAAAGGGCGCCATCGACATGGTTGTGGATCGCCGCCAGCTCCGCGAAGAAATCGCCCGCCTGCTGGCGCTGCTGACCAATCAGCCGGCCGACGTGGTTACTGCCTGACAATGCTGCCGGCGCCGCGCTGCCGCATGACGGCCGCGCCGGCTTCGGAAATGCCGCCGGCAGCTTCGTGCTTCGGGCGGCATTTTTGTTTTTGTGCGCAGGTTTAAAGCTTGGGCACGCTACTTGCTAAGGCGGCCTAGCGCAAAATCGCAAGCTTGAATTACGCGTGGCCCGGAACAGTCTTTTTCATGTCGGTTTGTTGCCATATTGCGACAGGCGTAAGGCGGCTTGGTCCGGATTTTGCTAATGTTCCCCGTTAGTCCAGAAATAGATGGAGTTAATCCCATGCAGTCGACGAAGAAGAAAATGCTGACGCGCCTTGCCGGCCTGGCCCTGGCAGGCGTTGCCACCTTTGCCAGCGCCCAATCGTCCGAGGGCACGCAGGGCGGTGTCAGCCTGCACTACGGCATTGGCGATCACTACAAGCGCCTGACCCTGAACTACGAGACTGCCTCGCTCTGGACCTATCAATTCGGCGGCAACTGGGGCCGGCTGGACCTGACGCCGGAATTCGGCGCCTCGTACTGGCAGGCTGACGGTTCGCGTTCGCCCGGCCATGTGTGGCAGTTCAGCGCGATCCCGATGTTCCGCTGGTGGACCGGCGAACGCTTCTACATCGAAGCGGGTATCGGCGCCACGCTGTTCTCCAGCACGCGCTTCGCCGACGAAAACATCAGCACGGCCTTCCAGTTCGGCGACCACGTCGGCGTTGGCTTCCTTCTCACGCCGAACAACCGCATCGGCCTGCGCTATTCGCACTTCTCGAATGCCAGTATCAAGCGCCCGAACCCGGGCCTAGACGTGGTGCAACTCACCTACACGTACCAGTTCTGATCGCATCGTGACGTCCTGAGCGTTCCCGCCTGCCGGAACGTTCCGGGCGCAGATCTTGAAAACCACCCGTTCACGGGTGGTTTTTTTTGTGCCTCGCCTCTGACGCCGGTGCTCCCTCGGCTACCCCTGAAACCACAAAAAAAATTATCGTTTGACTGCGTGTTCACGTACTTGTTGGTGTTGAGTGCAATGGCCAGAATGCCCTGGCAGCACCCAAAACCACAACGAGCCGTCGTGGGAGGCTTCGATCCGCCGCTGTGTGCGTGATCGGGCAGGGCCCGGCAGGCGGCACACGGAGACGCAGATGAAATACCCCTGTATGAAGGCGCGCCGCTTGGCGCGCATTGCCGGCGCCGCCGGCCTTGCCCTGTCGCTGGTGGCCGCCCCGGTCACCGTGCTGGCCGACGAATTTCCCGCCAAGCCCCTGCGCATGGTCGTGGGCTTCGCGCCGGGCGGCGGCGCGGATATCGTGGCGCGGCTGGTGGGCGCCAAGATGGCCGACAGCCTGGGTCAGCAGGTGGTGGTGGAAAACCGCGCCGGCGCCACGGGCACGATCGCGGCCGACAACGTGGCCCGCTCGCCCGCCGATGGCTACTCGCTGTTCCTGGGATCGCAATCCACCATGGTCGTGGCGCCGTCCCTGTTCCCCACGCTGCCGTTCAAACCCGAGACCGACTTCGAACCGGTATCGCAGATCGTGACGATGCCCCTCATCCTCGTGGTCAACCCCGCGATGATCGATGTGAAGAGCGTCGGCGAGCTGACCGAGCACATCCGCAAGGCGGGCAACGGCGCGCTCAGTTATGCGTCCTCCGGCCAGGGCGGCCCGCAACACATCGCGGGTGAGTTGTACGCGCACCGGGTCGGCACCAAGGTCACGCACGTGCCCTACAAGGGCGAATCGGCGGCGATCGCCGACGTGCTGGGCGGCCACGTGCCCTACATGTTTGCGAACCTGCCGGTGGCGCTGCCGCACATCGCCTCGGGCAAGGTGCGCCCGCTGGCGATCACCAGCCTGAAGCGCGATCCCAAGGCGCCGCAGATTCCCACCCTGGCCGAATCGGGCTTCAAGGACTTCGAGGTGTCGACCTGGTATGGCGTGTTCGCGCCGGCCAAGACGCCCAAGCCGGTGATCGAGAAGCTGTCCAATTCCATCCGCACCGCGCTGGCGCAACAGGACATGCAGGCCAAACTGAGCGAGCAGGGGTTCACGGTGGTGGGCAGCGATTCGGCGGCCTTCAGCCAATTCGTGGGCGCCGAACTGCCGCGCTGGTCGGTGCTGATCCGCGACATCGGCATCAAGCCGGAATAACGCGGTCACCACGTGCTGGCGCCCCTGGGCGGGCGTCAGCGGGAGCCGTTCACCGGCGGCTCCCATTCATTCACCCGAGACAATGACATGATCGACTTCACCGAAAAACGCGCCGCCGGCCCCGTCATCCGGCTGCATTCCGCAGACAACGTCGTGGTGGCTCGCGTGCCCATCGGCATCGGCACTGCCGTGCCCTCCGAAAACCTTGTCAGCCGCAGCCAGGTGCCCGCCGGCCACAAGATCGCGGCGCGCGATCTGCGCGCCGGCGAACCCATCCTGAAATACAACGTCTGCATCGGCTTTGCCGCCACCGACATCCCGGCGGGCACGTACGTGCATTCGCACAACATGGATTTCCAGGAATTCGACCGCGACTATGCCCACGCGCGGGACTACGTCCCGACGCAAATCCTGCCCGAATCGGGGCAGGCGCAATTCCAGGGCATCGTGCGCGCCAACGGGCAGGTGGGCACGCGCAACTACATCGGGATTCTTGCCACGGTGAACTGTTCGGCCACGGTGGTGCATCGGATTGCGGCCGCGTTCACACAGGATGTCATGGACGCCTATCCCAACGTGGATGGCGTGGTGGCGTTGAGTCACGGCATGGGCTGTGGCATGGAGATGTCCGGCGAGCCGATGGACCTCTTGCGGCGCACGATGGGCGGATACGCCTGTCATGCAAATTTTGCGGGCGTGCTGATCGTGGGCCTGGGGTGCGAACGCAATCAGCTCGATGCGTTGCTCAAGGACCAGGGCCTGGAGGCGGGCGCGCGGCTGCAGACCTTCATCATGCAGGAGACGGGCGGCACCCGAAAAACGATCGAGGCCGGCGTCGCCGCGGTGAAGGCGATGCTACCGGCCGCGAACGACGTGCGGCGCGAGCCGGTGCCGGCGCGGCACCTGAAGATCGGCCTGCAATGCGGCGGATCGGATGGCTTTTCGTCGATCACCGCCAATCCGGCGCTGGGCGCGGCGATGGATATCCTGGTGCGGCATGGCGGCACCGCCATCCTGTCGGAGACGCCGGAAATCTATGGCGTCGAGCATACGCTGACGTCACGGGCACGCAACCGCGAAGTCGGCGAGAAGCTGGTCCAGCGCATCCGCTGGTGGAAGGAAGAGTACTCGCCGGGGCGCGACGTGCAGATCAACGGCAAGGTCAGTCCGGGCAACCAGATGGGCGGCCTGGCCAACATCTTTGAAAAATCGTTGGGCTCGTCGATGAAGGGCGGCACCACGGCGCTGATGGAGGTCTACCGCTACGCGGAACCTGTCCGGCAGCCGGGCATGGTGTTCATGGACACGCCGGGGTTCGATCCCGTGTCGGCAACGGGGCAGATCGCGGGCGGCGCCAACATCATCTGCTTTACGACCGGCCGCGGCTCGATGTTCGGCGCCAAGCCGGTGCCCTCGATCAAGCTGGCCACCAATACGCCGATGTTCGACCGTCTGACCGAAGACATGGACGTCAACTGCGGCGACATCCTGGACGGCACGGCAACGCTGCAAGAGGTGGCGCAGCGGATCTTCGAGGAAATCCTGCGGGTGGCCTCCGGCGACCGCAGCAAGAGCGAGTTGCTGGGACTGGGGGACCACGAATTCGTGCCCTGGAATATCGGCGTGGTGAGCTGACCGCCTTGCAAGCCGGCGGTGCCGCGGACGGTCAGCGTGTGGACCGTCCGCGTTTGGAAGCGGCCGCGTGAGGACCGTCCACGTGGTGCAAAAACGCTCAGGCGTCGGACAGCGCGGCGGCGCCCGGCATCTCAAACCCGTTTGCCTGCAACGCGGCCTTCAGCCCCTCTGTCTGCGAGGCATTCAGTTCCACCAGCGGCGGCCTTACCGTGGCCCAAGCCGCATCGCCGGACTTCCAGGCGATGGCCGCCTTCATGGCGGGAATCATCGGAAATTGCTGGAACACGTTGCGCGTGGCGTTCAGGCCCGCCTGACGCTCGTCGGCATCCGCCTCTTGCCAGCGCTGCTGGAGCGCCACGATCGGACCAGGATTGACGTTGCCCGTGGCCGTGATGCAGCCCACGCCGCCCGCGCGCAGGGTCTGCAGCAGGAATGCCTCGCTGCCCGCATAGACCTGGAATCCGCGGGGCGAAAATCGCTCGATCATCGCGGCAGTGTTGGCCCAATCGCCGCCGCTGTCCTTCACGCCGGCGACGATGCCGGGATAGCGATCGAGCAGACGCTCGATGAGGGCCAGGCTCAGCGGCACCTGGCTCACGGGCGGGATGTGATAGAGATACATGCGCAGCTTGTCGTCGCCCACGCCCTCGATCAGCTCGGCGTAGTAGCGGAAAAGGCCTTCGTCGCTGACCCCTTTGTAATAAAAGGGCGGCAGGACCAGCACACCCATGCTGCCGCTGCGCACGGCATGCTGCGTCAGCGAAATGGCATCGGGCAGCGCGCAGGCGCCCGTGCCCGGCATCAGCGCCGACGGTTCCACCCCCGCTTCGAGCAGCGCGTCCAGCAGCGTGTGCTTCTCTTCCAGCGACAGCGAGTTGGCCTCGGAGTTGGTGCCGAAGATGGCCAGTCCGACGGACTGTTCGCGCAGCCAGCGGCAGTGCTTCACGTAGCGCCCCAGTGCCGGGCGATAGCGCTCGTCGAACGGCGTCAGGACAGGAGAAAAAACGCCGGGAATGCGGGCAGGGGTCGTCATGTCTCTACTCGTTATTGGAAGGATGGAAAAAGCGCGCCGCGCACGCGCGGCTGCGATTTCCGATTCTGGCATTGATCTGTCCTGCGAACATCTGCTGTTTAATGGCTTCAATCCATAAAATTGTTGTGGTTTGCCACACGTCAAGAAAAGGGGGGGACCGTGGATACGCGCTATGTGCAGAGCTTTGTGTCGGTCATCGAGAGCGGCTCGCTCGCCGAGGCCGCGCGGCGGCTGGACCTGACCCCCGCCGCCATCGCGGCGCGCGTGCGCACGCTGGAAGAAGAGCTGGGCGCCACGCTGATCAAGCGTGTGGGCCGCAGCGTCAAGGCGACCGAAGCCGGCCTGAAGGTGCTCGAGCGCGCCCGCAGCGTGCTGCGCGAGGTGCGCGACCTGCGGGCCAGCGCCGCGGACGACGCGCCGCTCGGCGAGCTGCGCCTGGGCGTCTCGGCGTCGGCCTTGACCGGCATCATGCCCATCGTGCTGGCCCGGCTGTACCGGCGTATGCCCAAGCTGGCGGTCTTCATGGAACCCGGCACTTCCAACCATCTGTACCACCGCGTCATCAACGCTGACTTGGATGCGGCGTTCATCGTCAAGCCGCAATTCAATCTGTCCAAGGGCTACGCCTGGAAGCAGGTCACCGAGGAGCCGCTGGTCGTGCTTGCCCCGCCCGACACGCCGGGCAACGACGCGCACGAGCTGATGCGCACGCAACCCTTCATCCGCTACGACCGCAATGTCTGGGGCGGGCGGCTGGCCGACCAGTACCTGCGCCAGCATGGCATTGCGCCCCGCGAGCGGCTGGAGGTCGACGGCCTGATGGGCATTGCCTGCATGGTCTCGGAGGGGCTGGGCGTGTCGCTGGTGCCGGATTGGGCGCCGGATTGGCTCGACAGCCGCCGCGTCAAGCGTGTGCTGCTGCCCGGCCGAGCGCCGCTGCGCCGGATGGGCATTCTGTGGGCGCGTCACATGCCGCATTCGGCCCTGGCGGAAGCCTTTGTGGAGGAAGCGGGCCGCGCTCTGGATCCGCAGGCGCGCCATTCGGCAAGCGACTGACGCCGCTCGAGGCAAAAAAACACCCCGCAGACCGTTTCCGGTGTGCGGGGTGTTGTGCTTCTCAGGGCCAGGCCCTGGGGGCCTGGCGGTCTAGCGGCTTAGTGGCGCGTTTCGACCTGAACCAGCGGCTCGTTCGAGACGGGCGTCACGGGCTTGCGCTCGCGGCCCAGGCGAGCCGGCGCATACGAGGCGGCAATGCGTTGCTGCGTCTGTGCGTGGCGTTCCGGATCGGTTTCCACCCACTTCAGGCCAGCGGCGTTGACCACGTCGTGCAAGGCCTGCGCCTTGGCGGCGGGGGCGGCGGCGGGCACCACGATGGGCTGCTGCGCGCTGGCCGGAGCCACGGGCGAGGGGGCCGGCGCGACGGGCGCAGGGGCGGGCGCAGCTGCCGGAGCCGGGACGACCGGTTCGACGGCGGGCGCTTCCACCGGCGCCTGCACCGGCGCGGCGGGGACCGAAGCCTCGCTTGCGGGTTGCACGGTGACGGGCGGGGTCGCTTCGGGCGCGGTCTGGACTGGTTGGGCGACAGGTTCAGCCGCGGCTTGGGTCAGGGGCTCGATCGCGGGCTCAGCCGCGCGCTCAACGGCGGGCTCTGCTGCGGCCTGGACGGGCTCAGCCTTGGGCGCTTGAACCGGTTCGGCCGGGGCTTGCTCGGGCTGCGCGGCGGTCTGCACGGGCTGGGCCGGCGCTTGAACCTGCTGGGCTGCGGCGGGCGCTGCCTCGGCGGCTGCGGTTTGAACCGGCTCGGCGGCTTGGGCGTCGACGCCTTCGGCCTGCTGCTCGCCAGCGTCTTCGGCGCCGTCTTCCTGCTGCTCGTCGCTGCCGGCCAAGCCAGCTTCGTCCTGGCTGCGGCGGCCACGGCGGCTGCGGCGGCGGCGGCGCTTGCGCTCCGGATCGGCCGCGCCTTCGGCGCCTTCAACGCCCGGGATAGCTTCGGCGGACAGATCGTCGGCGTCAGCGGTGTCCATGGCAGCTTCGGCGGCAGGCTTGGCATCCGACTTGGCGTCGGGCAGCGCGGTGGCGACCGTCTGGGCCAGCGCGGCGACCATGCTTTCCTGTTCGCTCATTGGCGCGTCGGCCTGGCCTTCCTCGCGGCGGTTGCGGCCACGGCCACGACGGCGGTTGCGGCCTGCGCCGGTGTCCTCGCCGTTGAGCTCAGGGGTTTGTTCAGGACGGGCGGACGCCAGGGCTGCCTGGGTGGCGGCCGGCGTGTCGCGCTCGCCGCGGCCTTCGCCACGGTTGTTGCGTTCGCCGCGCTCGGCGTCCGAGCGGCGATTGCCACGCACGTGGTGACGGCCGCCTTCGGTGGCCTCGGCGCCTTCGCCACGGCCTTCGCCGCGGCGATTGCGGTTGCGGTCGGAGCTGTGGCGTTCACCGCGGCGGTCCTGGCCGTCATGGCCGTTACGGCCCTTGCCACGGGCCGGGGCGGCGCGCTTGGCGGTTTCCTCGGCAGCGGCGGGCGCGGGCTTGGCGGGCTCGGAGCCGCCGGTCAGCCAGCCGACCAGCCGCTTGAACAGACCGCCCAGACCGGCGCCTGCTGCGGGCGCGGCAGGTGCCGCGGCCGGCGCTGCGGGCGTGGAGACGGGAGCGGGCTGCGAGGGCGTGATGCCCTTGACCAGGGCTTCCGGGCGCGACTTGATTTCGCTTTCGCGGGGCTGCCAGGGCGCATCCGTGGCCGGCGCTTCCACCAGTTCGAAGCTGGTCTTCACTTCTTCCAGGCGGGGGTCGTCGTGGCGCAGGCGCTCGATGTGGTGGTGCGGCGTTTCCAGATGCTTGTTGGGGATCAGCATCAGGTTGACCTTCAGGCGGGCTTCCATCTTGGTGATGTCGGCGCGCTTTTCGTTCAGCAGGTAGGTGGCCACGTCGACGGGCACCTGGGCGTGGACCGCCGCGGTGTTCTCCTTCATGGCTTCTTCCTGCAGCAGGCGCAGCACGTGCAGGGCGCTGGACTCGGCGTCGCGGATCACGCCGGTGCCGTTGCAGCGCGGGCAGGTGATGTGCGAGCCTTCGTTCAGGGCGGGGCGCAGGCGCTGACGCGACAGTTCCATCAGGCCAAAGCGCGAGATCTTGCCCATCTGGACGCGGGCACGGTCGAAATGGAGGGCATCACGCAGGCGCTGTTCGACGGCGCGCTGGTTCTTGCTGTCTTCCATGTCGATGAAGTCGATGACGATCAGGCCGCCCAGGTCGCGCAGGCGCAACTGGCGGGCCACTTCGTCTGCCGCTTCCGAGTTGGTGCGCAGCGCGGTTTCCTCGATGTCGGCGCCGCGGGTCGAGCGGGCCGAGTTCACGTCGACGGACACCAGCGCTTCGGTGTGGTCAATGACGATGGCGCCGCCCGAGGGCAGTTGCACGGTGCGCGAGTAGGCCGTCTCGATCTGGTGTTCGATCTGGAAGCGCGAGAAGAGGGGGATGTCGTCACGGTAGCGTTTGACGCGCTGGACGTTGTCCGGCATCACCACGCTCATGAAGGCGGTGGCCTGGTCGGCGATCTCGTCGGTATCGATCAGGATCTCGCCGATTTCCGGCGAGAAGTAATCGCGGATCGCGCGGATGACCAGGCTGGATTCGAGATAGATCAGGATGGGCGCGGAGTTGTCGCGCGCGGCGCCGTCGATGGCGGTCCAGAGCTGCAGCAGATAGGACAGGTCCCATTGCAGTTCCTCGACGTTGCGGCCGATGCCTGCGGTGCGGGCGATGATGCTCATGCCCTGGGGCAGGTCAAGCTGCTCCATCGTGTCGCGCAGTTCCTGGCGGTCCTCGCCCTCGACGCGGCGCGAAACACCACCGCCGCGGGGGTTGTTGGGCATCAGGACCAGGTAGCGGCCGGCCAGCGAGATGAACGTGGTCAGGGCAGCGCCCTTGTTGCCGCGTTCTTCCTTTTCGACCTGGACGATCAGTTCCTGGCCTTCGCGCAGGGCGTCCTGGATACGGGCGGTGCGGACATCGATGCCTTCCTTGAAGAAGCTGCGGGCAACTTCCTTGAAGGGCAGAAAGCCGTGGCGGTCCTCGCCGTAGTTGACGAAGCAAGCTTCGAGGCCGGGTTCGATCCGGGTGATGACACCTTTGTAGATGTTGCCTTTGCGCTGTTCGCGGCCGGCAGTCTCGATGTCAAGGTCGATGAGTTTTTGCCCATCGACGATAGCGACGCGTAATTCTTCCTGATGCGTCGCATTAAACAGCATGCGCTTCATGAGAGGGTTTCTCCGTTGTCATGACGCGCCGATATCGGCGCGTGACCTCGGGCCACTCGGGCTGCGGCTGAAGCGGGCAAGAAGATGCGGACCGTACCTGGGCGGCGCCCAGGCGTATCCGCCGCGGGTCAGGCGGGCACGTCGTGCCGTGGGGCACGGGGTTCTTTCAGCAGGAGGGTCAGCTTCACTGAATGTGGTTTGACGGAGTTGTGCTGGGGAACGGCAGCTGCGGTCGGATTGGTTGCCTACACGCAGCTGGTGCTTTAAATATGCGACGATTCTTGCAGTGCTTCAGAGCCGCTTGCGGCATGCAACGGACCTGCCGGAAAAGCGGGCAAGATGAATGCCACACCACTATTCCACAGGGCTCGGTTGCGCCGGCGACCAAGAGACCCAGGGGTTGAATGAGCAGGCAGTACAATGGCGGCCCGCGCGCTCGACGGAGTTGCGTGTTGGTTGCATCTCTACGCCAGGCGGCTTGTTCAGCCCCTTTAGGCTGTCCCGATTATATGTCGCTTTCCGCAATGCGCAAAGAAACTTCCTCCCCTGTATCCGCCTCTAAAGCAGCCCCCGTCGTCCGCATGGTCGAAGTGGGCGCCGAGCACGCCGGCCAGCGCCTGGACAACTTCCTCATGCGGCTGTGCAAGGGGGTGCCCAAGACGCATATCTACAAGGCCATCCGGGGCGGCGAAGTGCGCGTCAACAAGGGACGCATCCAGGTCGATTACCGGGTGCAAGAGGGCGATGTGGTCCGCATTCCGCCCTTGCGCCTGCCCGACCCCGGCAAGCCCCGGCCCGTGCCCGCGGCCGAATTCCCCATCGTGTTTGAAGACGATGCGATGCTGGTGGTGGACAAGCCCGCCGGCGTGGCGGTCCACGGGGGCAGCGGCGTGTCGTTCGGCGTGATCGAGCAATTGCGCGCGGCCCGTCCCCAGGCAAAGTTCCTGGAATTGGTGCACCGGCTGGATCGTGAGACCTCCGGGCTGCTGATGGTCGCCAAGAAGCGCAGCGCGCTGTTGGCCCTGCACGCCATGCTGCGCGAGGGCCGGAGCGACAAGCACTACTTCGCGCTGGTCGAGGGCGACTGGGTGAATGATCGCCAGCACATCAAGCTGTCCTTGTCCAAATGGACCACGCAGTCCGGCGAGCGCCGCGTCAAGGTGGACCCGGACGGGCAGACGGCGCACACCATCGTCACGCTCAAGCAACGTTTTGGCGGTTACAGTCTGGTCGACGCCGAGCTGCGCACCGGGCGCACGCACCAGATCCGCGTGCATCTGGCCGCGAGCGGCTTTCCCATCGTCGGCGACGACAAATACGGCAGTGACGACGTGCGGGCGCAATTTGCGCGCCAAGGCTTCAACCGCATGTTCCTGCATGCCCACAGCCTCACCCTTCCTCACCCCCTGACGGGCGAGGTCATGACACTGACCGCCGAGCTGCCGCCTGCTTGCCGGAACATACTGAAATCACTGGAGTCTGCCTGATATGTCGTATTCGCTGGTCGTCTTTGACTGGGATGGCACCCTGATGGATTCCACGCACAGCATCGTGGCCGCCATCCAGGGCGCGTGCCGCGACCTTGAGCTGGCGGTGCCGTCCGCCTCCGAGGCCAGCTGGGTCATCGGCCTCTCCCTCGAAAGCGCATTGCGACGTGCCGTCCCCGAATTGACGCAGGCCATGTTGCCGCGCTTCCTTGAACGCTATCGCACGCACTACCTGCTGCGCGATCCCGAATTGCGCCTGTTCGAGGGCATCAACGAGTTGCTGACCGACCTGGCCAACCAGAACGTGCGGCTGGCGGTCGCGACGGGCAAAAGCCGCGTCGGTCTCACGCGCGCGCTGGCCGCCACCGGCCTGGGCCCCCTTTTTGACGCCACCCGCACCGCCGACGAGACCTTCAGCAAGCCGCATCCGGCCATGTTGCACGAATTGATGCAGGAGCTGGACGTGGATCCGTCGGGGGTCATCATGGTGGGCGATACCTCGCACGATCTGCAGATGGCCTGCAACGCTGGCGTGCACGGTCTGGGCGTTACCTATGGCGCGCATACCTTGAAAGAGCTTCAGGGGTGTGCCCCCCAAGCCGTGCTCGACTCGGTGCCGCTGATGCGTGAATGGCTGATGCCGCGCGTTGTCGCACGCGGCTAGCCGGTTGCAAGCAAGGGGCGGCAGGAACGTCCGCCCGGCAGGCAGGTCTATCCGGAAGGTGCGCCGCCTGTATTGCGTGGGTGTTTCATGTTGCAGGCCGGCGCCGTGGAATAACTTGGTCCCGTCCTTCGTCCATGATTGATGCGGGGCGCGCGCAAGGCGCGCTGCCATACCGGAGATTACGATGCTGATACGCAAACCCGACGACGTTCTCCCTTCCGAGATCACCTCCGAGGCGGTGTGGCGATCCCGCCGCGACCTGATGCTGCGGGCCGGCGCCGCGGCGGCGGCTGTCGGGTTATCCGGCTGGGCGACGCGCGCCGCGCATGCCCAGGAGGCCGGTGCGCTGCCCGGCAAGCCCAGCCCCGCGTTCAGCGTCATGGACAAGCAGACGTCGCTGTCGGATGTCACGTCCTACAACAATTACTACGAGTTCGGCGTAGATAAGGGTGATCCGGCAAAAAATGCCGGCAAGTTGCAGACACAGCCGTGGACCGTCAGCGTCGAGGGCGAGGTCGGCAAGCCCCGCACCTTCACCATCGAAGATCTGCTCAAGCTCGCGCCAATGGAAGACCGTGTCTATCGCCTGCGCTGCGTCGAAGGCTGGTCGATGGTCATTCCGTGGGTGGGTTATTCCCTGTCCGAAGTGCTCAAGCAGGTGGAGCCGACCGGCAACGCCAAGTATGTCGAGTTCGTCACTGCCGTGCAGCGGGAAAACATGCCCGGCGTGCGTACGGCCATCCTGGACTGGCCCTACGTGGAGGGGCTGCGTCTGGACGAGGCCATGCACCCGCTGGCGATGCTGGTCTTCGGGGTCTACGGGCGCGTGCTGCCCAACCAGAATGGTGCGCCGCTGCGGTTGGCCGTGCCCTGGAAATACGGTTTCAAGTCCGGCAAGTCGCTCGTGAAGATCCGGCTGGTGGAAAAGCCGCCGGTGACCTCGTGGGTGAAGTCCGCGCCCCAGGAATACGGCTTCTACGCCAATGTGAACCCCAACGTCGCGCATCCTCGCTGGAGCCAGGCCACCGAGCGGCGCATCGGCGAGGACGGCCTGTTCAGTCCCAAGCGCAAGACCTTGATGTTCAACGGCTATGGCGACCAGGTGGCATCGCTCTATCAGGGCATGGACCTGAAGGCCAATTACTGAGGGCGCCTCCATGTCTGTGACGCCCCGCGCGGCCTCGGCTGCGGCTTACCCGAAGGCGCAGCTTTCGGCCCGCACCGTCGGGCGCTTCAAGCCGCTGCTGTTTCTGCTGGGCATCGCGCCCTTCGCGCGCTGGATATGGCTGGGCGTGAACAATGGGCTCACTGCCAATCCCGTGGAATTTCTGACCCGATCCTCGGGGACCTGGGCGCTGGTCTGCCTGCTGGTCACGCTGGCGATCACGCCGCTGCGGCGATTGACGGGCCAGCCCGCGCTGGTGCGCGTGCGGCGCATGTGCGGGCTGTTTGCATTCTTCTACGCCGCGCTCCATTTCATGGCCTGGGTGTGGTGGGATCGTGGCTTCGATCCGGCCGCAATGGTGCGTGACATCGCCGAACGTCCCTTCATCATGGTGGGATTTTCGGCCTTCGTGTTGATGGCGGCTCTGGCTGCAACGTCGACGCAGTGGGCGATGCGCCGGCTGGGAAAACGCTGGCAGACGCTGCATCGGGCTATCTACGCGATTGGCCTGCTAGCCATCTTGCACTACTGGTGGCATAAGGCCGGCAAGAATGATCTGACAGAGCCGGCAATCTACGCCGCCGTGTTGGCGGTGCTGCTGGGGTGGCGCCTCGCCACCTGGTGGCGGCGGCGGGCGTAGGGCGGCAGCGAGGCTACAGGATGGCCAACATGATGGCCGCGGTTTCCGCGTCGGGCTGGCCGTCGTGCAGGGCAGGGCGGTAGTGCATCTGGAAGGCGGCCAACGTGTTGATCGTTGCGCGGTCCAGTACGCCGTCCTGGGGGCAGGCGTAACCCAGTCGCTGAAGCTGCTTCTGAAACCACCCGATGTCCGGAACGCCCTGAGTCTGCAGGCGCGCCAGGTGCTCGGCCGCGCCAGCCTCGTTGTACCAGCGTCCTATCCCGGCATCGGCCAGCGACTTCCAGGGAAAGAGGGGGCCGGGGTCCACCTTGCGTTGCGGCGCGATGTCGCTGTGGCCCACCACGTTTTCCGGGGCGATGTTGTGCCGTTGGACGATGTCGCGCAACAGGATGGTCAGCGCCCGGACCTGGCGGCTGTCATAGGGATGCCAGACGCGCTCGCCGTTGCTGCCCTCGGTCCAGCCGGGATTGACGATCTCGATGCCAATGGACGTGCTGTTCATCGCGATGTTGCCGTACCAGGAGCTGGCCCCGGCGTGCCACGCGGCGCGGTTTTCGTCGACCAGCCGGTACGCGCGACCATCCAGGTCGATCAGGTAGTGGGCGCTGACTTTGCCTTTGGACAGCAGGCGCAGCGACTCGGCGTCGTCGACCGTGGTGTAGTGCACGACCACGGACCGCACCCGGCTGCTCTGGCTGGCGGCGGTGATGGAAGTATCCAGATCGAGGCCGGCGGGGCCGCGCGCGGCGCAGCCCGCCAGGAGCGCCGCGGCAAGCAGCGTGCAGGAAAGGCGGATCATGGTCAGCGGGCCAGGTACAGGAACAGCGTGGGCAGCTTGTCCAGCTGGGGC
The DNA here is from genome assembly GCF_041879325.1 of Achromobacter sp. JD417. Classification (NCBI taxonomy): domain Bacteria; kingdom Pseudomonadati; phylum Pseudomonadota; class Betaproteobacteria; order Burkholderiales; family Alcaligenaceae; genus Achromobacter; species Achromobacter sp. JD417. Next base: position 1,411,262 of record NZ_CP087159.1, read on the forward strand.
GCGGGCAGCTTTTTCCAGTCGGCCACCGTGTGCGTGACCACCCATTCGTCCGCCGTCGTCATCGAGCGTGCCACGCAGAGCTTGGTATCGCCCTTCAGGGTGGCGATCAGCGTGGCGAACATCGCGGCGTTGCGGTAGGGCGTCTCGATCAGGAGCTGCGTCTGGTTGTGGCGGGCAGAGTGCTGCTCCCAGGCGCGCAATTGCTTGGCGCGTTCGCCGGGGTCCACGGGCGCGTAGCCATGAAAGGCGAAGCGCTGCCCGTCCAGGCCGCTTGCCATGAGGCCCAGCAGGATGGAAGAGGGTCCCACCCAAGGCTTGACGGGGATCCCCAGGCGATGGGCCGCGTCCACGACCTTGGCGCCGGGGTCGGCGACGGCCGGGCAGCCCGCCTCGGAAACCAGCCCGATTTCCGCCCCGCGCCTGGCCGGCTCGAGCCATGCCTTGATCTGCGCGGCATCAGCCTTGTCGGTCAGGGTGTGGATGGTGATTTCCTGCAGCGGCCGGGTGGTTCCGACAAGCTTCAGAAAGGCGCGCGCCGTCTTGGCGTTCTCGGCGATATACGTGTCCAGCCGGCCGGCCAGCGCGCGCACATCGGCGGGCAGCCAGCGCTCGGGCGGGGCTTCGCCCAGGTTGACGGGAATCAGGTGCAGGGCGCCGGTCATGCGGGCGCTCCCGGGGCGTCGAGCGGATCCAGTCCGAAAGTGGCCAGCATGCGCGTCAGTTCGATCAGCGGCAGGCCTATGATGGCGGTGGGATCGTCGCTCTGGATGCTTTCCATCAGGGCAATGCCCAGGTTTTCCGCCTTGGCGCTGCCTGCGGTATCGTAAGGTTCCTCGGCCCGCAGATAGGCGTCGATGGCATGGTCAGGCAGCTGGCGGAACCGGCAGCGGGTAATGATGTCGGCCTTTTCCACCCGGTGGCCATCGGTCACGGCAAGCGCACTGTGAAATTCCACCATCCGGCCCGATAGGGCGCGCAACTGCGCCTGTGCCCGCGTGAAGTCGCCCGGTTTGCCGATCGGGGTGCCATCCACGGTCGCCACCTGATCAGAGCCGATCACGATGCTGCCCGGGTTCCTGGCGGCCACCGCCATCGCCTTGGCAACGGACAGTCGCAGCGCCAGCGCCTCGGGGGTTTCGCCGGATTGTGGCGTTTCGTCTACATCGGGGGAAATCGCGGTGAAGGGCAGGCGCAGGCGCGACAACAGTTCTTTGCGGTATCGCGAGCTGGACGCGAGGATCAGGCTAGGCTTTGAGGGCATGCGGCATTTGACGGTAATACGTAAGTCACAGTATTATCTAACGTTTTGCGGCATTTTTGCAGGAACATCAACATGACACCGAAGGGAAAGCCTGGCGACTTGAGTCGCCGCGCGGACGGATCGGCCGGTGCTGGTGTGAATGCAGCACCGGCGGACAAAGCTCTGGCCGACAAAGCCTTAGCCGGCAAAGCACTGGAAGCCGCGCCCGTGGATACCGGTGTAAAGCGCATCGACGCCTTTGCCTTTGCTCGACTGGGCAAGAGCGCGCAGGGCGCCATCGCCTTGGTGCGGCTTGGCCGCGTGGTTGACGGCTTGCCCGAGCAACCGCTGGGCGAAGCCGGGCTTGTGACCTGGTCCGTGCAAGGCGAAGAAGGCAAGACCGGCTTGCTGTTGGGCCAGCCGCTTTTGCGCCTGCATGTGCGGGCCAATCCGGTGGTGATTTGCCAGCGGTGCAATGTGCCGTTTGCCTATCCGGTGGACAGCGAAGTCGTGCTGCAACTGGTCAAATCCGAAGACGACCTCGACGACGATCATTCCTTTGCCGATCACGGCGACGATGACGACGACGAGGGCGACGAAGGCGTAGGAAGGGATTCTGTGGCCCACCTGCCTGAAAAGGTGGTGGGTTCGCATCATTTTGATCTGTTGGCCCAGATCGAAGATGAGCTCATTCTGAGCATTCCGTATGTGCCCAAGCATGATGTATGCCCGGGCGCGCAGGCCAAGGCCAGCGAAGCTCCTGAAGAGGAGCCCGCTGTCAAGCGTCCGTCGCCGTTTGCGGTGCTGGAACAACTGAAGCACAAAGATTGAGATCAACATCGGGCCGCATCGCGTACAATGCGCCCCGTTTCTAGGAGTCATCATGGCCGTTCAACAAAACAAGAAGTCCCCCTCCAAGCGCGGTATGCACCGTTCGCACGATTTTCTGGTGGCCCCGTCGACCGCCATCGAACCCAACACCGGTGAAACGCACCTGCGTCACCACATCAGCCCCAACGGCTTCTATCGTGGCCGCAAGGTCCTGAAGACCAAGGCCGACGAATAAGGCCCCCGGGCCGAACTCGTACTCGGACCATTTCGGCTGAGCGCTGATACCTGGCACCCGTGATACGCATCGCCATAGACTGTATGGGCGGAGACTTCGGTCTGCCCGTCACGATTCCGGCTGCGATCGAGTTCGCCCGGCAATTTCCGGACACCCGGCTATTGTTGGTCGGGCTTCCCGACGCCATCGAGGCGGCGCTCGCCGAGCACCGCAACGTGGCGCGCGATCGCATTGAGATCGTGGCGGCTTCCGAAGTCGTCACCATGGACGACCCGGTCGAGGTCGCCCTGCGCCGCAAAAAAGACTCCTCCATGCGCCTCGCTGCCCAATCCGTCAAGGATGGGCGGGCGGACGCCTGCGTTTCCGCGGGCAACACCGGCGCCTGGATGGCCATTTCCCGTTATGTGCTCAAGACGCTGGACGGCATCGACCGCCCGGCGATCGCCACGTCCATTCCGAACCAGACGGGCCGCGCCACCACGGTGCTGGACCTTGGCGCGAACGTGGACTGCACGGCCGAGCACCTGCTGCAATTCGCCATCATGGGCGCCGCGCTGTCGCAGGCGGTGGACCATCGCGACAACCCCACCGTGGGTTTGCTGAACATTGGCGAAGAAGTCATCAAGGGCAACGAAGTCGTCAAGGAAGCCGCCGAGCTTCTGCGCGGCAGCCCGCTGAACTTCTACGGCAACGTCGAAGGCAATGACATCTTCAAGGGCACGGTCGACGTCGTCGTCTGCGACGGCTTTGTCGGCAACGTCGTGCTCAAGTCCGTCGAAGGACTGGCGAAGATGCTGTCCAGCATCATTCGCGAAGAGTTCAAGCGCAATCTGATCACGCTGATCGCCGGCGCGGTGGCCAAGCCTGTGCTGAACCGCCTGCGCAACCGCGTGGACAACCGCCGCTACAACGGCGCAGCCTTGCTGGGCTTGCGCGGCGTGGTCATCAAGAGCCACGGTTCCGCGGACGTTTACGCCTTCGGTTTTGCCTTGCAACGCGCCCGCGAAGCCGTAGTGAGTAAACTGCTGGAGCGCACCGCGCAGACGGTCGCTCAAATTACCAAGCGCGTTCAATCCGGCGATCGCCCCTCGGCGGCGTCGCCCAACGTGGCTGGGGATACCGCTTGATGGATACCGCAATGAAATACTCCGTGATCGCGGGCACCGGCAGCTTCCTGCCGGAACGCGTGGTTTCGAATGACGAACTGGCTGCGGAACTCGCGACGCGCGACATCGCCACTTCGGACGAATGGATTGTCGAGCGCACGGGCATCCGTCAGCGCCATCTGGCCGAGCGTGGGGTGACCACCAGCCAGCTGGCCACCGAGGCCTCGCGCCGCGCGCTGGCCGATGCGGGCGTCGACGCTTCCGAAATCGACCTCGTCATCGTGGCTACGTCCACCCCCGATTTCGTGTTCCCCAGCACGGCTTGCCTGGTGCAGGCCAACCTCGGCGCCAAGGGCTCGGCCGCGTTCGACGTGCAGGCCGTGTGCAGCGGCTTCGTCTACGCGCTCACCACCGCCGACAGCTTCATCCGCGCGGGCCGCGCGCGCTGCGCGCTGGTGATCGGCGCCGAAGTGTTCTCGCGCATCCTCGACTGGAACGATCGCAGCACCTGCGTGCTGTTTGGCGACGGCGCTGGCGCCGTGGTGCTCAAGGCGTCCGACAAGCCCGGCATCATGGCCGCGCAACTGCACGCCGACGGCAGCCAGATGAAGATCCTGAGCGCGGCCGGCAACGTGGCCTATGGCGACGTCACGGGCGATCCCTTCCTGCGCATGGACGGTCAGGCCGTCTTCAAGCAGGCCGTCACCGTGTTGGATCGCTCCGCGCGCGACACCTGCGCCGAAGCCGGCGTCACCGTTGCCGACGTCGATTGGCTGATCCCGCATCAGGCCAACGTGCGCATCCTGAATTTCCTTGCCCGCAAGCTGGACGTGCCGGTCGAGAAGGTCGTCATCACCGTCGACAGTCATGCCAACACGTCCGCGGCCAGCGTGCCGCTCGCGCTCGATGCCGCGCGCCGCGACGGCCGCGTCAAGCCGGGCCAGCTCATCCTGATGCAAGGCGTCGGCGGCGGATTCACCTGGGGCTCGGTACTGGCCCGCATGTAAGGGCGTGCCCGGGCTGCGGCGGCACATGTGCCGCCGGCGGCCTGAGAGCGCGCCTGGCATCCCACACAGACACTGAATCAATCCACACGCTCAATCATGAAAATCGCTTTTGTCTTTCCTGGCCAGGGTTCGCAAGCTGTCGGCATGCTGGACGCCTGGTCCGGCGTGGCGGCGGTCACCGACACCGTGGCGCGTGCCTCCGAGGCCCTGGGGCAGGACCTGGGCGCGCTGATCGCGCAGGGGCCCGCGGAACAACTGAACCTGACCACCAACACCCAGCCGGCCATGCTGACCGCTGGCGTGGCGTTCTACAACGCATGGGTGGCCGCGGGCGGTCGCAAGCCTGATGTCGTGGCCGGCCATAGCCTGGGCGAATACGCCGCGCTGACTGCCGCGGGCTCGCTGACGCTGGAAGACGCCGTGCGTCTGGTGCGCGTGCGCGCCGATGCCATGCAGGCCGCCGTGCCGGTCGGCACCGGCGCCATGGCCGCCATCCTCGGCCTGGACGACGATGCCGTGCGCGCAGCGTGTGCGCAAGCCGCGCAAGGCGAAGTCGTCGAAGCCGTCAACTTCAATGCGCCGGCGCAAGTCGTGATCGCCGGCCACAAGGCCGCCGTCGAACGCGCCTGCGAACTGGCCAAGGCGGCCGGCGCCAAGCGCGCCTTGCTGCTGCCCGTTTCCGCGCCGTTCCATTCCAGCCTGCTCAAGCCGGCCGCCGACGTGCTGGCTGGCGCGCTTGCCAGCGCCGCCGTGTCCGCGCCGCAGGTGCAGGTCATCAACAACGTCGATGTGGCCTCGCCCACGGAACCCGGGGCAATCCGCGATGCGCTGGTGCGCCAGGCGTGGCATCCTGTGCGCTGGGTCGAAACCCTGCGCGCCATGAAGGCGCAAGGCGTCACGCACGTCATCGAGTGCGGTCCCGGCAAGGTGCTCGCCGGCCTGACCAAACGCATCGACCCCGAACTCACCGGCCTGGCCATCACCGATCCCGCTTCGCTGGAAGCGGCTTTGGCTGCCGTCAACGGAAACTGATCAATGGACAATACCTCGACCGAACTGCAGGGCAAGATCGCGCTCGTCACGGGCGCCACGCGCGGCATTGGCCGGGCGATCGCCCTGGAACTGGCCGCACGCGGCGCAACCGTCGTCGGCACTGCCACGTCCGAATCGGGCGCGGCCGGCATCACCGAAGCGCTGGCGCCGTTTGGCGGCCGCGGCGTGGTGCTCGACGTGACCGACGCTGCCGCTTGCGACGCGTTGATCGACGCGCTGGGTAAGGAAGGCGGCGGTCCGCACATCCTCGTCAATAACGCCGGCATCACCCGTGATACGCTGGCGATGCGCATGAAGGACGACGACTGGTCGGCGGTCATCGACACCAACCTCGCGTCGGTCTTCCGCCTGTCGCGCGCCGTGCTGCGCAGCATGATGAAGGCTCGTTGGGGACGCATCATCAACGTGACTTCCGTGGTGGGTTCCAGCGGTAACGCGGGCCAGGCCAACTACGCCGCCGCGAAGGCCGGCGTGGCGGGCATGTCGCGTGCGCTGGCGCGTGAACTGGGCAGCCGCAACATCACCGTGAACTGCGTGGCCCCTGGCTTCATCGATACCGACATGACGCGTGCGCTGGGCGAAAACCAGACCGCGGCGCTGCTGCAGCAGATTCCGCTGGGCCGTCTGGGCTCTCCGACTGACATTGCGCATGCCGTGGCCTTTTTGTCCGGGCCTCAGGCGGGTTACATTACCGGCACCACCCTGCACGTCAACGGCGGGATGTACATGCAATAAATCACGAATCGCGCGTCGCCGCCGGGCAACCGGCAAGGCGGGGCGCGATTCTCCGGAAACGCCGCACATGGTCTTCCTGCGCCGCTCTCGGCGACAGAACAAATGCGCGGTGTTATTTTTGTCACGGTCAGGCGTTGCATCACTCCGCGCTTGGCTATAATTCGCGGGATTTTTCCCAATTGGAGATCTGCATGGAAAGCATCGAACAGCGCGTCAAGAAGATCGTCGCTGAACAACTTGGCGTCAACGAAGCCGAGATCAAGAACGAGTCCTCCTTCCTTGACGACCTCGGTGCCGATTCGCTCGACATGGTCGAACTGGTCATGGCCCTCGAAGACGAATTCGAGACCGAGATCCCCGACGAAGAGGCCGAAAAGATCACGACCGTGCAACAAGCGATTGACTACATCAATTCGCACGGTAAGCAGTAAGCTCAGCCTATATCGTCCTGGTTGCCCGATATCGTCGGCCAACCTGGAATCAGGGCGGTTTCAGGAGTGCCGTGTGGTCCACCGGCAGGCAAGGCGTTATAACGCCTCGCCTGCCTTCATGTGGTCCACACGCGCAGCGCATCCCGAAAACCGCCTTTCTTTTGTCTGTTTGAGGAGTCATCCGTGAAGCGACGTGTCGTCATCACCGGCCTGGGTATCGTTTCCCCCGTAGGAAATGATCTGACCACCGCTTGGGACAATATCGTCAACGGACGTTCTGGCATCAGCCGCATCACCCGTTTCGATCCCTCGGCCATCACCACCCACATTGCTGGCGAAGTCAAAGACTTCGACATCAGTACCTATATTTCGGCCAAGGAAGCCCGCCAGATGGATACGTTCATCCATTACGGCCTGGCTGCCGGAATGCAGGCCTGGCGCGATTGCGGCCTGGAAGTCACCGAAGAAAACGCCGAGCGTATCGGCGTGATCGTGGGGTCCGGCATCGGCGGTCTGCCGCGCATCGAAGAAACCCAGGTCGAGTACCTTGCCAAGGGCCCGCGGCGCATTTCGCCGTTCTTCGTGCCGGGTTCGCTGATCAACCTGATTTCCGGGCATCTGTCGATCGCCTATGGCATGAAGGGCCCCAGCTACGCCGTGGTGTCGGCCTGCACGACCGGCCTGCACTGCATCGGCGATGCTGCCCGCCTGATCGAATACGGCGATGCCGACGTCATGGTGGCCGGCGGCGCCGAGTCGACCGTGTCGCCGCTGGGCATCGGCGGCTTTGCCGCCATGCGCGCGCTGTCGACCCGCAACGATGACCCTCAGACCGCTTCGCGTCCCTGGGACCGCGACCGCGACGGCTTTGTGCTGGGCGAGGGCGCAGGCGTCCTGGTTCTGGAAGAGTACGAGCACGCCAAGAAGCGCGGCGCGCGCATCTACGGTGAACTGGCTGGCTACGGCATGAGCTCCGACGCTCACCACATCACCGCGCCGGACAAGGACGGCCCGCGCCGCGGCGTGATCAACGCGCTGCGCAACGGTGGCCTGAATCCCGAAGACGTCCAGTACGTCAACGCGCACGGCACGTCCACGCCGCTGGGCGACAAGAACGAAACCGATGCGCTGAAGCTGGCGTTCGGCGACCACGCCAAGAAGCTGGTGGTCAACTCGACCAAGTCCATGACGGGCCACCTGCTGGGCGCGGCCGGCGGCATCGAAGCCGTGTTCACGACCTTGGCCGTCTACAACCAGGTCTCGCCTCCGACGATCAACATCTTCAATCAGGATCCGGAATGCGATCTGGATTACTGCGCCAACGAGGCGCGGCCGATGAAGATCGACGTGGGCCTGTCCAATTCGTTCGGTTTTGGCGGCACCAACGGCTCGATGGCCGTTCGCCGGGTCTGATTTGGAAGGCTCGGTCGGGGCGCGCTGGTCATTCCGCGTGCCAGTCTCGCCGCCCAGGAGCGCCGTCGCGCTCTTCGGGCTGGCCCTGGCCGCGGCCGTGGCCTGCGTGCTGACGGCGGCATCCTGGCACGGTCATGCCTGGATGGCCGCCGCGTTGCTCGCGCTTCTGTTTCTGTTGGCCGGGCTGTTACACTCGGCACGGAGCACCCCGTCCCCGGTAACGGCGCTACGCACCGCGACCGGGGCTGACCATTGGCAGCTTCGCTGGCCGCAAGGCTGGCAGGATGCGCTGCTGCTGGATCAGCAACGGGGGCCAGCGTGGCTGACGCTTGTCTTGCAGCCCTTGCCCACCGGGAGTACGGCCTTTACCACCAGCAAAATCACCCTCACCGTCTGGAAGCACACGTTGCGACCCGAATCCTGGCGCCGTCTGCGCCTCGTCGCGGGCACGGCGCGGCAGGCACAACCTGCGCGTCGTTTGCGGGAGGCCTCATGAGCGAACGCGAAGTCGACGCAGAGCTCGTAGCGCGCGTGCAGCGGGGCGACAAGAAGGCCTTCGATCTCCTGGTGCTGAAATACCAGCGCAAGATCCTCCGCCTGCTCGCCCGCATGATCCGCGATCCGGCCGAAATCGAGGATGTGGCGCAGGAAGCCTTCATCAAGGCCTACCGCGCCTTGCCCCAATTCCGTGGCGAAAGCGCCTTCTACACCTGGCTTTACCGCATCGCCATCAACACCGCGCGCAACTGGCTTGCCTCGCAGGGGCGCCGCCCCAGCGCGCCCAATGCGATTGAAACGGAAGACGGTGAAACTTTTAACGAAACCGACAACCTAACGGATATAAGCACGCCGGAATCCATGGTTGCCAGCCGCGAAATCGCCGAGACGGTGAACGCGGCCATTGAGGAATTGCCTGAAGAATTGCGCACCGCAATTGTCCTGCGTGAAATCGAAGGTATGAGTTACGAAGACATCGCCCAGAGCATGGACTGCCCGATCGGTACGGTGCGCTCCCGCATTTTTCGTGCGCGTGAAGCCATTGCCACCAAGTTGCGTCCACTGCTCGACACCGATGTCGAGCGTCGCTGGTAAGGAGTGGCAGTCATGCAAATAGCAGCCAAATCCGTTGAAATCACCGAGTCTTCCTGGGAAGAATCGGTTTCCGCCTGGATGGACGGAGAGGATTCCGACGATATTCTTCCCAGTCTGTTGTCCAAAGAGGGACGTCAGACTTGGGACACCTATCATCTGATTGGTGATTCCCTGCGCAACGCCGATCTGGCGCTGACGCCCAGCGCGGCCTTTTCGGCCCGGCTGGCGCGCGCGCTGGACGCGGAATTGCCCATCGTAGCGGCGCCTCGGCGCCGCTCTCCTTTGCGCATGGGCCTGTCGGGCCTGGCCGTCGCCGCCGCTGTGGCCACGGTCGCATGGGTGGCGCAGCCGTACGTCACCGGCTCGCCTTCGACGGACGTCCGCGTGCTGGCCGACGCCAGTTCGTCGGGCTCGGCCTCGGCGTCCGACGACTCGGGCCTGCGTGATTACCTGGAGGCCCATCGCCAGATGGCCGGCCCCAGCGCGGTCCGCCAGGTGTCGTTCGATGGCGGAGCGGGACGCTGATGGCGCTTGTGCTTGCATCACGCTGGCCGGTATTGGGACGCGCTGCCTCGTGGCACGCTCACCGCGCCGGCTGGTTCGCCGCCACGCTCCTGACTGCTTTCCTTGCCGCGCACGGTCCCGCGGCCGCCGCCGGCGCCACGCCAGCCGGCCAGACCGAAGACGTGGTGCAACTGCTTACGCGCATCCAGCAGGCCGCCCGCAAGCAGGATTACGCCGGCGTCTTTATGTATCAGCAGGGCGATGTGATCCAGTCCTCGCGCCTGGTGCATGTCCTTGACGGCACCGGTGAGCGCGAACGCCTCGAGATTCTTGACGGCCAGCCGCGCGAATACCTACGTCACAACGACGATGTGCAGTGCCTGATCCCCGAGCGCAAGACGGTGCTGATCGAGCGCCGCCGCGGCGATCGCTTTCCCGGCCTGCTGCTGGGCGACGCCGCCAATCTGTCCGAACACTACAAGATCCGCACCGAGCCCACTCCGCATCGCGTCGCGGGCCGAGAATGCCGGCTAATCACGATCGAACCCTTGGACAAGCTGCGCTATGGCTATCGCTTGTGCGCGGACGTCGAAACCAATCTGCTGCTGAAGGCCCAGACGCTGAATGCCGCGCGCGGCGTGGTCGAGCAGGTGTCGTTCACTTCGCTGCGATTGGGTTCCGAAGTGGATCCGCAGTCGCTGTCCTCGCGCTGGAACACGCGTGACTGGAAGGTGCTCGAGGCCAACATGAAGCCCGTGGACCTTGCGGCCCAGGGGTGGCGCATTCCGGCGCCCGATGGCTTCAAGACGATCATGCAGGTGTCGCGCGCCATGAAGCGCGGATCGCCCGTCAGCCAGATGGTGCTGTCCGACGGCCTGGCGGCGATTTCGGTCTTCATCGAGCCCTACGACAGCCAGCGCAATCACCAGCCGTTGCATGGCGCGTCGCAGCGCGGCGCGATCAACGTCTATGGCGCGCGCATCGCGGACTTCTGGTTGACGGCGGTTGGCGAAGTGCCCGCCGCCACGCTGGAACAACTTGCGCAAGCCACTGAGTACGTGCCGCCCGCACCCGCGGCAGCCGCACCCGCGGAGGGCGGGGCCAAATGATTCCCGCCGTTCCGCAAGCAGCAATTTCGGAGTGACATATGAAAGCAATGACGGTCTCGAACGCTTTTTTCCGGCGCTTTCTGGCGGCTGTCGCGGCGGGGACGATGCTGTCCACCGCCTATGTGCCCGTGACGGTGGCGCAGACGACGGCGCCGGCCGCGGTCGGTTTGCCCGATTTCACGGCCATCGTTGAAAAGGCCGATCCGGCCGTCGTCAACATCCGCACCACGGCCACCGTGCCCGTGCGCGGGGGCAATGGCCCCGGCGGCAGCGATCCCTACGAACTGTTCCGCTGGTTCTTCGGCCCCGAATTCCAGCCTCCCGGCCAATCGCCCAATCCGCGCCAGCGTCCGCAGCCGACGCCGCCTGAAGAGCGCACCGTGCCGCGCGGCGTGGGGTCGGGCTTCTTCATCTCAGCCGACGGCTACATCCTGACCAACAACCACGTCGTGGTCGACGCGACGGACATCTATGTCACGCTGACCGACGGACGCGAGTTCAAGGCCAAGGTCATCGGTACGGACGAGCGCACGGACGTGGCGCTCATCAAGATCGAAGCCAAGGACATGACGCCGCTGGTCATCGGCAACCCGAAGACGCTGAAGAAGGGGCAGTGGGTGCTGGCCATCGGCTCGCCGTTCGGCCTGGACTCCACCGTGACCTCCGGCATCGTCAGCGCCATCGGCCGCGATACCGGCGAATACCTGCCGTTCATCCAGACCGACGTTGCGGTCAATCCCGGCAATTCGGGCGGTCCGCTCATCAACCTGGACGGCGAGGTCGTGGGCATCAACTCCCAGATCATCTCGCGTAGCGGCGGCTTCATGGGCATTTCGCTGGCCATTCCGATCGACGAAGCCATGCGCGTCGTCGAGCAACTTCGCACGACGGGCAAGGTCACGCGCGGCCGCGTTGGCGTGCAGATCGGCGAAGTCGGCAAGGATGTGGCCGAGGCCATCGGCCTGCCCAAGGCGGAAGGCGCACTGGTCAGCAGCGTCGAAGCCGAGGGTCCTGCCGAGCAGGCGGGCGTGCAGCCAGGCGACGTGATCCTGAAGTTCAACAAGGAACCCATCAAGCGCTGGTCCGATCTGCCGCGCATCGTCGGCGAGACCAAGCCGGGCACGCGCGCCGACATGGAAATCTGGCGCAAGGGCAAGAGCATGACGCTGTCGGTCAAGGTCGGTGAGATCCCGGCCGAGAAGGCGGCAGGCGCCGGCAAGAAGCCCGCGCCCGAGCCCGAAGTGACGAACGCGCTGGGCCTGAGCGTCATCGACGTGCCGGCCGATGTCCAGAAGAAGCTGCGCATCAAGGGCGGCGTCCAGGTGAAGGTTGCCGATGGCGCGGCCGGGAAGGCGGGCCTGCAGGAAGGCGACATCGTGTTGGCCCTGAACGACACCGACGTGACCGGCGCCAAGCAGTTCGGCGAACTGGTCGCCAAGCTGGACAAGAGCCGCGCGACGGGTCTGCTGGTGCGCCGCGGCGACCAGACGCAGTGGGTGGCGGTACCTGCCGGCAAGTGATATGACGGCCCTGCCGGCCGGTGCCCTCGGGCGCCAGGTCCGGCCGGCGGCTCGGCCGGAAACCGGCGGGCGCTGGCATCTCAGGGCGCTTTTTGTCCCGGGGCGCAGCCGTGACAAATAAAATGGCTCAAGACCGGCTAAAATGGCTGGTTGCCGCAAGAGGGGGCGCCAGGCGCCCCCTCAGTTTTGTCCGGGCCCAGCCCGTCAGCGCCTCACACCTCGGCCGTGCACACTCCGGCGGCGGTGTCTCCCGGCAATATGCCGTCTGTTCCGTCCCTTATAAATTCAAGCATGCAGCATATCCGCAACTTTTCCATCATTGCCCACATCGATCATGGCAAGTCGACCCTGGCCGATCGCCTGATCCAGCGCTGCGGCGGACTGGCGGATCGCGAGATGTCGGCGCAGGTTCTCGATTCCATGGAAATCGAGCGAGAGCGCGGCATCACCATCAAGGCCCAGACGGCTGCCCTGCATTACAAGGCGCAGGACGGCAAGATCTACAACCTGAACCTGATCGACACCCCGGGGCACGTGGACTTCTCGTACGAAGTCAGCCGTTCCCTGTCCGCCTGCGAAGGCGCGCTGCTGGTGGTGGACGCGTCGCAGGGCGTGGAAGCGCAGACCGTGGCCAACTGCTACACCGCGATCGAGCTGGGCGTGGAAGTCGTGCCAGTTCTGAACAAGATGGACCTGCCGCAGGCCGATCCCGAAGGCGCGCGCCAGGAAGTCGAGGACGTGATCGGCATTGATGCTTCGGACGCGGTGCTGGCCAGCGCCAAGACCGGCATGGGCATCGACGAGATCCTGGAAACCATCGTTGCCCGCGTTCCCGCGCCCAAAGGCGATCCCGACGCGCCGCTGCAGGCGCTGATCATCGATTCGTGGTTCGACAACTATGTCGGCGTGGTCATGCTGGTGCGCATCATCAACGGCGTGCTCAAGCCCAAGGACAAGATCCTGCTGATGGCGTCCGGCGCCACCCACCTGTGCGAGCAGACGGGCGTGTTCACGCCCAAGTCGCAGCAGCGTCCGCATCTGTCGGCGGGCGAGGTGGGCTTCATCATTGCCGGCATCAAGCAACTGGAAGACGCCAAGGTCGGCGATACGGTGACGCTGGCCAACAAGCCGGCCGCCAACCCGCTGCCGGGCTTCAAGGAAGTCAAGCCGCAGGTGTTCGCCGGTCTGTATCCGGTGGAAAGCTCCGAATACGACCAGCTGCGCGATTCGCTCGAAAAGCTCAAGCTTAATGACGCCGCGCTGATGTTCGAGCCTGAGGTGTCGCAAGCGCTGGGCTTCGGGTTCCGCTGCGGCTTCCTGGGCCTCTTGCACATGGAAATCGTGCAGGAGCGCCTGGAGCGCGAATTCGACATGGACATCATCACCACCGCGCCGTCGGTGGTGTACGAGGTCGAGCAGCGCGACGGGTCCGTGATCACCGTGGAAAGCCCCTCGCGCATGCCCGAGATCGGCAAGATCCAGGACATTCGCGAACCCATCGTGAAGGTCACGCTGTTCATGCCGCAGGACTATGTGGGCCCCGTCATGACGCTGTGCAACAACAAGCGCGGCGTGCAGGTCAACATGAGCTACCACGGCCGCCAGGTCCATCTGGTCTATGAGATCCCGCTGGCCGAAATCGTGCTCGATTTCTTCGACAAGCTGAAGTCGGTGTCGCGCGGCTATGCGTCGATGGACTACGAATTCCTGGAGTATCGCTCCGCGGACGTGGTGCGCGTCGACCTGCTGATCAACAACGACCGCGTCGATGCGCTGGCCGTCATCGTCCACCGCAGCAATGCGCGCCACCGCGCGCGCGATGTGGTGACGCGCATGCGCGGCCTGATCCCGCGCCAGATGTTCGACGTGGTCATCCAGGCCGCCATCGGCGCAGAAATCATTGCGCGCGAGAACGTGAAGGCGCTGCGCAAGAACGTGCTGGCCAAGTGCTACGGCGGCGATATCTCGCGCAAGAAGAAGCTGCTTGAAAAGCAGAAGGCGGGCAAGAAGCGCATGAAGCAGGTGGGCAGCGTGGAAATTCCGCAGGAGGCGTTCCTTGCCATCCTGCAAGTGGAAGACAAATAGAACCCCAGAAGGCGATTAGCTGATGAGTTGGAACTTTGCCCTGATCCTTTTTATTCTGCTGGTGGTTACCGGCGTCATCTGGGCGCTCGATCTGGCCGTGCTGCGCAAGGGGCGAGAGCGCCGGGCGCAGGCCGCGATGGCGCAGTACGACACGGCGTTGGTGGGCGATGCGCAAGAGGCCGAGCGCCTTCGGCGCGAAGCTGGCGACGCTGCCCGGCGCGTGCCCTGGTGGGTCGAGTACGCGGTCAGCTTTTTCCCCGTCATTCTGTTCGTGTTCATGCTGCGCTCGTTTGTCGTCGAGCCGTTTCGCATTCCGTCGGGATCGATGCTGCCCACGCTGCAATCGGGCGATCTGATTCTGGTGAACAAATTCAGCTATGGCCTTCGCCTGCCGGTGATCGACAAGAAGGTCATCCCCATCGGCTCGCCCCAGCGCGGCGACGTGTTCGTGTTCCGGTATCCGGTGGATCCGGACGTCGATTACATCAAGCGCGTGGTGGGCTTGCCCGGCGACGAGGTCGCATACATCGACAAGAAGCTGTATGTCAATGGCGAACTGGTGCCGCATGTGCGCGATGGCGACTATTTCGAGCCGGATCGTGTGTCTTATATCGCGCAATATAAAGAGAAGTTGGGCGACGTTGAGCACAAGATTCTGCTAGATGAGAACGTTCCGCAGCGCTATACCCCGCAGGAGTGGCGTTTTCCCTACCGCGAAAACTGCCAATACAGCCACAATGGGGTACGCTGCAAAGTACCCGAAGGGAATTATTTCGCCATGGGCGATAATCGGGACAACAGCGCGGACAGCCGGTATTGGGGGTTTGTCCCGGAAGCCAACATCGTCGGCCGCGCCTTCTTCATCTGGATGAACTTCAGCGATCTGAGCCGCATCGGCCGATTCAACTGATTATGTCGCTAGCCACGCTAGAAAACCGCCTGGATCACCACTTCGGTGATCCAGCCTTGCTTGAACAGGCGCTGACGCACCGCAGCCACGGGGCGCGCCATAACGAGCGATTGGAATTCCTTGGGGATTCCGTGCTGAACTTCGTCGTGGCGGCGATGCTGTTCGAACGCTACTCGAAGATCGACGAGGGCGATCTGTCGCGCCTGCGCGCCAACCTGGTCAAACAGGCATCGCTGGCCGACATCGCCCAGCGGCTGGAGCTGTCCCAGTACCTGCGCCTGGGCGAGGGCGAGCTCAAGAGCGGCGGATTCCGCCGGCCTTCCATCCTGGCCGACACGGTCGAGGCCATCTTCGGCGCCGTCTTCCTGGACGCGGGCTTTGACGCGGCGCGACGCGTGATCGTGCGCCAGTATCAGCCGGTGCTGGCTTCGGTGGACCCCAAGACGCTTGGCAAGGATGCCAAGACCTTGCTCCAGGAATTTCTGCAGGGCCGCAAGATGGCCCTGCCGCAGTATACGGTGGTGGCCACGCACGGCGCGGCCCACAGCCAGCAGTTCGAAGTCGAATGCGCCATTCCGGCGCTCGATATCAAGGTGATGGCGCCTGGCGCCAGCCGTCGCGCCGCCGAGCAATCTGCGGCCAAGCTGGCGCTCGAGGCCGCGCTGGCCGTCAGCCCGGCCGCCAAGGCTGCCCGCAAATCGGGCAAGGCGCGCAAAACCGCGCAATTGTCGCTGCCCGTGGCAGTGGCTCAAGAGACTAAATGAGCGATACCCCTTTTCGTACCGGCTTCGTTGCCATCGTTGGCCGCCCCAATGTGGGCAAATCCACGCTGACGAACGCCCTGATCGGTTCCAAGATCTCCATCGTGTCGCGCAAGGCGCAGACCACCCGCCACCGCATCCACGGTGTGCTCACGCGCGAGCACGAACAGTTCGTGTTCGTCGATACCCCGGGTTTCCAGACCCGCCACGGGGGGGCGATGAACCGCATGATGAACCGCGTCGTGACGCAGGCGCTGGCCGACGTCGACGTGGTGGTGCATGTGGTGGAAGCCGGCAAGTGGTCTGAGGGCGACGCCAAGCTGCTGCCGCTGCTGCCCAATCCCGAGCGCACGATTCTGGTGGTGTCCAAGATCGACGCCCTGAAGAACCGCGACGACCTGTTCGCGTTCGTCTCCAAGATCATGGCGCAGCATCCGTTCGGCGCGGTGGTGCCTGTCAGCGCCACCAAGAACCAGCAACTGGATCAACTGCTCGACGAAATCGCATCGCGCCTGCCGGAAGGCGAGCCGATGTTCGAGGAAGATACGCTCACCGATCGTCCCATGCGCTTCATCGCGGCCGAACTCGTGCGCGAGAAGATCTTCCGCCTGGTGGGCGATGAACTGCCATATGGCTGCACGGTCGTCATCGAGCAATGGGAAGAGACCGCCAAGGGCGCCACCATCAATGCCTGTGTCGTCGTTGAACGCGACAGCCACAAGCCGATCCTGCTGGGCACCGGCGGCATGCACATGAAGCGGATCGCCACGGAGGCGCGGCAGGACATCGCCAAGCTGCTGGACAAGCCCGTGCATCTGGAGGTCTACATCAAGGTGCGCAAGGGCTGGTCCGACCGCGAGGGTGCGCTGCGCGATCTGGGTTATGAGTAGACGGGCGCCACGCGTCCAGGATCGCCCGGGGTTCATGCTCCACGCCACGGCGTGGCGTGAAACCTCTCTGATTGTTCAGACCTTCTCTCGCGATCACGGCTGCGTGGCCATGGTCGCAAAGGGCGCCAAGCGCCCTTATTCCGTTTTGCGCCCCGTCCTGTCAGCCTTTCAGCCGCTGCTGCTGTCATGGACCGGCAACGGCGAGGTCAAGACGCTGACCCGCGCCGAGATCGCCGGGATCCGGCCGCTGGCTGGCGCCGCGCTGATGTCGGCGTGGTACATGAACGAACTGCTGCTGCGCCTTCTGCCCCGCGAGGACGCCCACCCGCTGCTGTTCGATGCGTATGACATGGCGCTGCAGCAATTGTCCGCCGGCACCCGCGCGGCCGGTGCGCTGCGCCGATTTGAGTGGACTCTGCTGCGCGAGACGGGCTACGGCGTGGACGAAGCGCCGCCCGATTTCGACGATCCTGTGATCGAGCCCGCGCTGCGCACCGATCTGCGCGCGCGCCTGGCCGAAATTCTGGCGGGCCGTCCGCTTTCCACGCGGCGCGTGCTGCTGGACCTGCAGCGCATCTGATTGCGGCCCGGCCTCATGACGTTCACGCTCAAGCAGGTCGAAACCTTCCGCACGGTCTACGAAACCGAAAGCGTGACCGCTGCCGCGCGGCGTCTGGACGTGTCGCCCGCAACCGTCAGCGCGACGCTGGCCGCGCTGGAAGCCAGCATCGAGCTGCGCCTTTTCGAGCGCGTGCGCCAGCGGATGCAACGCACGCCCGAGGCTACGCTCCTGTACGAAGAGATCCGCCGCCTGAATGTCGGACTGGAAAGCCTGGGACGCAAGATCCGGGCGATCCGCGGCGCCGCGCAGCCGCGGCTGCGGATCGGCTGCATCCACGCCTACAGCGGCGCCATCGTCACCGATGCCATCTCGCGCTTTCGCGTGCGCTACCCCGATACGCCGCTTTACTTGCAGATACGCGATTCCAATACCTTGCGCGACATGGTGGTGTCCGGTGAGCTGGATCTGGCGGCAGTGGCCGACGAGTCCGAACTGGAAGGGCTGCGCGGGCATCGTCTGGCAAGCTTGCGGGCGGTGGCGGTGTTTCCGGCCGGACACGCGCTGGCGCGTCTGGAATCGGTGAATTTCTCGCAGTTGGCCGAAGTCGATGTGATTGCGCTGAACGCCGAGGACGGGTCGCGCAAGCGGCTGGATGCGCTGTTGCGCCAGGCGGGCCAAAGCTTGCGCGTCGCGATCGAGACGCCGTATTCCAGCACGGTCTGTCAGCTTGCGCTGGCGGGGCATGGCGTGGGCATCGCCAATCCGGCAACGGCGCTAGGCATGGAGGCAGCGGGACTCAGCTTCCGGCCGCTTCAAGCCTCCGTGCATTTCGAATGCCACATGATCGTGCATGGCAGCCGCCCCTTGTCCGAAGCCGGCAAGTTCTGGGCGACGTGCCTGCGCGCCGCCCTGGCCCCGCTGATCGATCGGTTCGGCGTGTAGCGGTGGCGGTCAGCCCCGGCGTCCGTCCGAGGTCAGCATCAACACCACCGTCGATTCCGCATCGAGCTTGCCGGCGCGCCTGAGCCGCGCCACCGCCGCCAATGCGGCGGCTGACGATAATTCCGCACCCAGGCCCATGCGTTCAAGGCGCAGCCGCGCGTCGCCGGCTTGCGCATCGGACGTCTCCACCGGCATGCCGCCCGAGCGCGACAGCGCCTCCAGGGCCTGCAGCGTGCACGTGCCGCCCGCAATGGAGTATTGCTGTGTCGTGCTTTCCCACTGGCCTCGGGCATCGCCGGTCGTGAGTGCGCGCGACAGACGGGCGTAGGGTTCCACGGCGTGCAGCCGGGGCAGGCACGTAATGCGGCCGGCCGCCAAGAGGTGCTGCCAGCCCAGGTAGATGCCCCACAGCAGGTCGCCGCGCGCCGTCGGCACGATGATGTCCGTGGGCACGCCGCAGTCGTCCAGGATCTCCTGGGCGATGGGCTTGTAGCCTTCCACGCCGTAGGGATGCGTGCCCACCGGCGGATTCAGGTAGTTCGTGCCCGCGAACGCGCCGTGGTTGCGGCACAGGTCGGCCACGTAGGGCCAGCGGCCCAGGCTGTCTTCGAACGCCCGCAGCCGCGCGCCGAAGCGCTCCATGGCTTCGCGCTGCAGTGGCGGGCAGTTGCGGGTGATGGCGATGTCGGCCTCCAGGCCCGCCGCGGCGCAGTAGGCGGCCAGCGACACGCCCGCGTTGCCGCTGGAAGCCGCCGCCACGCGGGTGGCGCCAGCCAGCCGCGCGCGCGAGACCAGCTGCGCAGACATGCGGTCCTTGTGGCTGCCTGTGGGATTGGCGCTTTCGCACTTGAGCCACAACGCGCCCACGCCTTCTTCACGCGCCAGGGCGGGCGCGGCAAGGCAAGGCGTGCCGCCTTCGCCCAACGTCACGGGCGACAGCACGGGCAGCGGCATGAGCTCGTCCACCGCGTGCGCGTCATACTGGCACTCCAGCGTGGCGGGGTGGCCGGCCGCCAGGCAAGCGGGACAGCCTTCGGGGTAGTCGCCTGCGGGCCAAAGGGTTGCGCAGCGGATGCAGCGCAGGCCGGTCAATCTGGGGTTCATCTGCATGAGTCAGTATCTTGTTGCAAGAGCGTCCAAGGGGAGGGCGGGGGCGACCTGCAGCAGGCAATCGCCGTCGTCGCTGCGCGCGATGGGTCGAAGGCACACCACCGTGCCGGCCTGCGGGCTGAGCAGGGCGCGCGGCGGGGCGTCGGGCCGTGCCGGTTCGATCAGGCGGCCGATGCGCTGGAGCGCGTCCACGGATTGTCCCAGTTCCACGGCGGGGACGAAGACGCCGGATTCACGTGACCGCAGCGTCGCGGCGGGCGTGTCAAGGTCGTAGAGGCGGACTTGCGCGGCGGAGGCGGGCGCCCGGCCATGCAGCAGCCCCAGTTCGGCCAGGCAGCCCAGCAATCCTTCCCGGCAACGGTCCGCCAGCAACTGGCTGGTCTCTCGGCCGCCGCCGATCTCGGCAGACAGGCGCAGCACGCCGTGCCGGCTGGCTGCGGCGGGCATGGAACCGGCTTCGCCGCCACGAAAGAACACGCAGTCGGGCAGCCCGAACGCGCGCGCGAGCGCGGGCAGGCGTTCGTCGTAGGGATCGTTGCCGTAGCGGGTGATGACCGACGACGGCAGGTAGCGCAGCGACGCGCCGCCGCTGTGCACGTCCACCAGGGCCTGCACGCGAGGCAACAGCCGCGCTTCCAGGGCGGCTGCCACGCTTTCGGTGTAGCCGCGCGCCGGCTCGCCGAGGAAGGCGCGGTTCAGGTTGCCGCCGTCGGACGGAGACAGCCGCGTGCCGGCAAGCGATGCTTCCGCGTTGACCGCGGGCAGCAGATAGACGGTGCCGCGCTGCAGGATGCCGGGTAACTGGTGCCACAAATCCAGGATCGCGGCCTGGCCTTCCCATTCGTCGCCGTGCACGCCGGCGATCAGCGCGACGGCGGGTCCCGGGCCTGCCTCGATCCGCAGGATGGGAATCGTGATGCGCCGGTAAGCCGACGCGTTGGTGGCGGCGGCCACGGAAAAATCCTCGCGGGTTACGCTGGCCATGCGGAGGCTCCGGGGAAAGGCATCGGACGCGCGGGGGCGCGGGTCAATCCAGCGTGGCGGCCTTGATGATGCTTTCCCACTTGGGCAGCTCCTTTTTGATCTGGGCCTGAACATCCTGCGGCGTGCCGCCCAGGGGCTCCTGAGAGCGGCTGCGCAACTCCCGGCTCACGGCGTCGGAGCGCAGCGCCTGATTCAGCGCGGCGTTCAGCCGCGAGATCGCGGCGGCCGGGGTGCCTGCCGGCGCCACCAGCGCGCTCCACGCCGACTGCTCGTAATCCGGATAGCCTTGTTCGGCCACCGTTGGCACGTCAGGGTTGGAGGCGGCGCGCTTGCGGGTTGTGACGGCCAGCGCGCGCAGGCGCCCGTCCTTCAGATTGCCGATCAACGGCGGCAGGTTTTCCATCATGGAATCCACATGGCCGCCAAGCAGGTCCGAGAGCTGCGCGGCGGTGGCCTTGTACGGAATCTGGCGCACGGCGGCGCCGGTCTGGGCAATGAACAGCTTGACGCCCACTTCGCTGGTCGTGCCCGGGTCCGCCGAGGTCATGGTCAGGCGGTCCGGCTGGGCGCGGCTGGCCTCGATGAAGCCTTTCAGGTCCCGGTATGGCGAGGCGGCGTTCACGACGATCACGTTGGGCGTCTCGGCGACCAGGCCAATCGGCTTGAGGTCACGGTCCAGGTCGTACATCTGCTGCTTGAAGAGATAACGGTGCAGCACCAGCGTGCCCACGTGGGCATAGCCGATGGTGTAACCGTCCGCGGGGGCCCGGACCACGGCTTGCGTGCCGATGCGGCCGCCGGCGCCCACGCGGTTTTCAACGACGACCGGCTGGCCAAGCAGGCGGCTCATTTCCTGGCCGATGAGGCGGGCCGTGATGTCGGCATTGCCGCCCGCGGCGGCCGGCACGATCAGCGTGATGGCGCGTTCGGGATAAACGGCGTGCGCGAGAGGGGCGGCGAGGCAAAGCAACAGGGCGGCAAGGCAGGCAGAGCGTTTCATGACGATTCCCGAGGCGTTGAGGGCTGCGCCATTGTGCGACCGCACGACGCAGCTGCCGTTTGGTTGAATCACATGGTTATTTAATTAAATCTAATCAAGATCGCCGTTTCGCCGGTCGGCCTGCTTGCCCAACCCATGGCCCACCGCAGCCGCGCACAGCGCCACCACCGCGCCCAACAGGGCGATCAGTGCCGCGCCGTAACCCAGCGTGTCGATGCCGGCCTTCACCCAGCCGCTGGCGGCGTCACCGCCGCGATAGACCACGGTGTCGATGACGTTCTTCGTCTTGTACTTGTCCTCGGGCGTGACCGCCGTGAACAGCATCTCGCGCCCTGGCCGGATCAGCGCATACTCGCCGGCGCGGCGCAGGATCATGGCGGCTGCCAGCACGGCGAACACGGGGAAGGCCGCCAGCGCCAGAAAGGCGACCGCCACCGCCAGCGGGACGGCAGTCAGCAGGAACCGCAATCCCAGGCGGGCGGCCACGCGCCCGGTGATGAAGATCTGCGACAGCAGTGCGAGCGTCTGCACGGTGAAATCCAGCGCGCTGAAGACACGGATGCGCTGGGCGGTGTCTGGGAACGCGTCGGCGACCAGCCGCGCCTGTTCCATGTAGAGAAAGGTGTTCAAGGTGGCCAGCAGCACGACGAGCAGGGAAATGCCCAGCAGGTAACGGGACTGGAAGATGCGCGACAGTCCGGCCAGGATGCCGCCTTCGATGGGACGCTGCATGTCTGCAAGGCCGACGTCGGGCCGGGATGCGGCGCGCCACGCCAGCAGCCATTGCTTGAGCGGCAGCGTGGCGGTCAGCAGCAGGGCCGACAGCACCAGCAAGCCCGCCGGGCCCAGCACGCCCGCCAGCAGGGCGCCAAGCAGCGGGCCGCAAAGGCCGCCCGCGCTGGCGCCCGCGGCAATCAGCGCGAACAGCCGCTTGGCCGATTCCATGCGGAACACGTCGGCCATGAGGCTCCAGGCGATGGAGACGACGAACAGGTTGAACACCGACAGCCAGACGTAGAACGCGCGCGCGGCCCAGACGCTGCCGGGTTGCAGGTAGAGCAGGGCGGCAAAGCCCACCATCGTCAGCGCGAAGATGGCGTAGACCCAGGTCACCAGCGTGGCACGCGGCACGCGGTTGGATATCCAGCCAAACAGCGGCACGACGGCAAGCGTGGCAAGGAAGGTGGCGGTGAACAGCCATTGCAGCTGGTTCACGCCCGCCTGGATCCCCATCGTTTCCCGGATGGGGCGCAGCATGAAATAACCGCAGAAAAGGAAAAAGAAGAACGCGAAGCCGCACGCGGCAGGCGCGAGCTCGGTTTCCTGGATGCCCAGCGCCCGTGCGGCACGGGCACGCCAGGACAGAGGGGCGGCCGTCATCGCGTCAGGCGAGCAGTGCGGCGATGCGGTCGCGCAGGGCAGCGTCGGGCTGGCGGCCAAAGCCGGCGCGCGCATTGTCCGCCATGTTGGCGGGCTTGGACGTGGCGGGGATGACGGCCGTGACGGCGGGATGGCCAATGATGAACTTCAGGAAGATCTGCGCCCAGGAGGTGCAATCGATTTCGGCGGCCAGCTTGGGCAGCGCCACGCCCTTGACCTGGCGGAACAGCGCGCCGTCTTCAAACGGCCGGTTGATCAACACCGCGACGCCGTTGGCCTGGCACGCGGGCAGCAGGCGTTTTTCGGCGCTGCGCGAGGCGATCGACAGGTTCACCTGCAGGAAATCGGGCTTTTCCTTTTCGACCAGCTCGGTCAGGTCGTCGTGCGCATGGTCCGTGTAATGCGTGATGCCGATATAGCGCGTCACGCCCTGCTGTTTCAGATCGCGCAGCAAGGCGAGCTGGTTGCGGGTGTCGATCAGGTTATGGACCTGGATCAGGTCCAGCTTGTCGCTGCGCAGCGCCTCTTGCGACTCCCGCACCTGGCGCATCGCGGATTCGTGGCCGCGCGTGCTGATCTTGGTCGCTAGAAACGCGCGCTTGCGCAGGCCGCCTTCGCGGGCCAGGAGGGCGCCGGTGACGGCTTCGGCCTGGCCATAGCTGGGCGCTGTGTCGATCAGGCTGCCGCCCGCCTTCATGAGCGTTTCAAGCACCTGGGCCAGCGGCGCCATGGCCGCGGCGTCGCCGGGCGACACGTTGAACGTGTCCGCGGTGCCCAGTCCCACCACGGGCAGGGTCTCGCCCGACGACGGAATCGGGCGCTTGAGCATGGCCTGCCCCGGCGTGGCTGCCCATGCCGGCCACGCGGCCCCCATTAGGGCTGCGCTGGCGGTGGTCTGCAGGAAGCGGCGGCGGTCAGGCATGGCAAGGCTCCGGCTATTCAAGAGGAAAGGGGGGCGGCCCAATGAAAAAGGGCCTACATGTGCATGCAGGCCCTTTCGGTGCTGGTCTGACGACGGCGCGTTACTCGCGGTTGCCGCCGAAGATGCCCAGCAGCATCAGCAGGTTCGAGAAGACGTTGTAGACGTCCAGGTAGATGGCCAGGGTTGCCGAGACGTAGTTGGTCTCACCGCCGTTGACCACGCGCTGCAGGTCCACCAGCATGAATGCCGAGAAGATCACGATGGCGAGCACCGAGATGGTCAGCATCAGGGCCGGCAATTGCAGGAAGATGTTGGCCAGTGCCGCAACCAGGATCACGACCGCGCCGATGAACAGGAATTTCTGCAGTCCCGACAGATCGCGCTTGATGGTCGTGGCCAGGGTGGCCATGGTGCCGAACACGATCGCGGTGCCGCCGAACGCCGTCATGACGAGCTGCGAACCGTTGCTCATGCCCATCACGAAGCCAAGCAGGCGCGAAAGCATGACGCCCATGAAGAACGTGAACGCCAGAAGCAGGACCACGCCCAGCGAGCTGTTCTTGTTCTTCTCGATGGCGAACATCAGGCCGAAGGCGCCGACCAGGAAGACGATGGCCGACAGGCCGGGGCTGGCGCCCATGACGCGGTTGATGCCGGTGTAGAGGCCGACGGCCGCGCCCAGGACTGTCGGGATCAGCGACAGGGCAAGGAGCCAGTACGTATTGCGCAGGACCTGGTTGCGAGCGACCTCGCCCGGCGCGCCGGCGACCGCGCCGGAACGGTTAAAAGGGGACGGACGATATTCGTTCATGGAGAACTCCTGTATACGGCAAGTATGGTGATTGCCTAGAAGGCTTAGATGCGAAGGATACCTTACAGTTCCCTGAAGAATCCAGTCAGCCTTGCCTGACCTCATTGAGCACACGGGAAACGATAGCAGGCAATTCCGCATCCATGCGTGCCTGTAATTGCGCCACGGCGTCGGCAAGCGCCTGTCGCATGACCTGTTCCACCTCGGCCTGCAAGCGGGCGGCGAGCACGGTGGCGTCCGGCAGGGCGCGTAGTGCGGGGGCGGCGGGCGGCGGCTGGCACGCGGTCGGCGCCGGGCTGGCGGCTGGCGCAGCAGGCCCGTCGTCGTCGGCCACATCCGTCAGCACGGGAAACGGGTCGTGCTCGTAAACCGGGCCGGCCTCGTCGGCCAGTTCGGTCAAGAGCGGCGCATCAGCGTCGTCGTCCGCCGGGTCGTGGAACGAGGGCTCGGCGCGGTGAGTCAGGGTGGGGATGCCGGGGTCGGGTGTGCGAGCGGGCATGGAAACTCCCGAGATTCTGGTGGACGCGGCGCGCGGGCGCGCGTGGGGGGACGGTTCAGCCGCCTTGGGCCTTGCGGCTCAGGTCGTGGCTTTGCGGTACATGACCGGCCGTCTGGTAGGTGCGCCAGCGCTGCCTGGCCGCCTGCTTGTCGTCCGGATCGTCCGAGACGATTTCAAGGAGGCGTTCGAAAGCGTCGAAGCCGGGCGGGCAATCGTCGTCCAGATTCAGCAGCCAGGGCTGCGGCTGATCGGGCTGCCCTGCCGCCTGCAAGGCCTGCAGCGGCTCTCCTGCGGTAAGCACCACCGGCGTTTCAGGGGCCAGGGGATCGTTTGCCAACACGTGCGGCACGAACGCCGTGTCGTCGAACGCCCACAGCATCCGGTCGAACGCCGCCAGGCGCGAACCGTCTTTACAGTACACCACCAGCCGCTGGCCTGCCAGGACGCGCTTGCGCACGACCTGGCAGGCCATGCGCAGGCGGTCGGGCGCGCCGAATGCGAAATCGATGCGCGTCATGGGGCTTTTGGCGTCAGTCGCTTCAAACCTGGTCCAGCAGGTATTGCATCAGGAGCGGCACCGGACGGCCGGTCGCGCCCTTGTCCTTGCCGCCGCGCCAGGCCGTGCCGGCGATGTCCAGGTGCGCCCAGGGGTAAGCCTTGGCAAAGCGGGACAGGAAGCAGGCCGCGGTGACGGCGCCGGCCGGAGGACCGCCGATGTTGGCGAGGTCGGCGAAATTGGACTTGAGCTGTTCCTGGTAGGCGTCGTCCATGGGCATGCGCCAGGCGGTGTCCAGCGCACGGCGGCCCGCCGACGCCAGGGCGTCAGCCAGCGCGTCGTCCTTGGAGAACAGGCCGGTGTTGACGTTGCCCAGCGCGACGACGCAGGCGCCGGTCAGCGTGGCGATGTCGATCACGGCAGACGGCTTGAAGCGTTCGGCGTAGGTGAGCGCGTCGCACAGGACCAGGCGGCCCTCGGCGTCGGTGTTCAGGATCTCGATGGTGAGGCCGGCCATGCTGGTGACGACGTCGCCCGGCTTGTTGGCCTTGCCGCTGGGCAGGTTCTCGCAAGCGGGAATCAGGCCGACGACGTCCAGTGGCAGTTCCAGTTCGGCCAGGGCGCGGAACGAGCCCAGCACGCTGGCGGCGCCGCACATGTCGTACTTCATTTCGTCCATGGTGGCCGCGGGCTTGAGCGAGATGCCGCCGGCGTCGAACGTGATGCCCTTGCCGACCAGCACGATCGGGCCTTGCGCGGACTTGGCGCCCTTCTTGGCGGTCTTGGCGCCGGCGTGGCGCAGGACGATGAAGCGCAGCGCTTCCTCGGAGCCGCGGGCGACGGACAGGAACGAGCCCATGCCCAGCGCTTCGACCTGCTTGCGGTCCATGACCTCGACCTTCAGCGACTTGAATTCGCGCGCCAGGCGTTTGGCGGTGTCGCCGAGGTAAGTGGGGGTGCAGATGTTGCCCGGCAGGTTGCCCAGCGTACGGGTCAGTTCCATGCCGTTGGCGATGGCGCTGCCTTCGCGCAGGCCTTTCTGGGCTTGCGTGGCATCGGCGCGCTCGACGACCTGCACGATCTTCTTGAGCTTGGGGCGCGCGTCGCGGTCGGGCTTGCCGAAGCTTGCGTCGTAGTAGTAGGCCGCACCGCCGGCCGCGATCGCGGCGCTGCGGGCGCGCGTAATGACGTCGATGCCGGCGATGGGATTGGCGACCAGCGTGGACACGCCTTCGGTGAGTTGGGCCGAGACGCAGGCCGAGGCAAATGCCTGTTCGGCCGACGCGTGAGTGCTGGCCGAATATTCATCCTGCTTGCCCAGGCCAACCAGGACGACGCGCTGCGCGGAGACGCCCGGCAGCGTGCGCAGCGTCAGGGTCGAGCCGGCGCGGCCGCGGAATTCACTTTTGACCACCGCACGGACGGCGCCATTGGAAGCGCGGTCGATGATGTCGGCGGCCGGGCTCAACACGCCGTCCGCGTACACGCCGACGGCGAGGGCGGCGGTTTTGACCTGGTGCAGGGAAGCAGTGGTCTGTGTGCTAAATTCCATGAGGGTTTCCCGTGTGCGTCTGTGTATGATGCGGTCGATTATCCCGCATATTCTCCCATGTCTCTATTCAAACGCTCTGTCGTCAGCGAGATCACCAGTCACGCTGGCGTTGTCTTTTCCACGTTGCTCGTCGTGTGGCTCAGCGTGCTTCTCGTGCGCCTGCTCGGCGAGGCCGCGGGAGGCAACATCGGAGCGGACGTGGTGGTGGTGCTTGCCGCGCTCTCTACCATCACTGCGCTGCCGACCATTCTGGCGGTCTCGATCTTCATTGCCGTGCTGACCACGGTCACGCGCAACTACCGCGAATCCGAAATGGTGGTGTGGTTTGCCAGCGGCCTGTCGCTGGCCGACTGGCTCAAGCCCGTGCTGCGCGTGGCGGTGCCCGTCGCGATCGCCGTGGCGGGGCTGACGCTGGTGGCCTCGCCCTGGGCGTATCGCCAGATCGGCGAATACCACGAACGCTTCGAGCAGCGCTCGGACCTGTCCAAGGTAACGGCTGGCCAATTCGCCGAGTCCTCGGGCGGCAACCGCGTGTTCTTTGCCGAAGACCCGGTCAATCCCACCGACGAACTTGGCAATGTGTTCGCCCGCGAGATCGGTCCCGAATGGCTGAGCGTGCTGACCGCGAGCAGCGCGCATATCGAAACCCTGCCCAACGGCGACCGTTTCCTGGTGCTGGGCGAAGGGCATCGCTACGACCTGAAGCCTGGCACGCCGGAGCTGCGCCTCGTGCACTTCGAAAAATACGGTCTGCGTCTCGAAAGCAAGGGCGGCGGCGATCCGGTGGCCGAGGCCCGCGCGGCGGCAGAGCGTTCCTCGAAGGCGCGCAGCACGCCGCAACTGATCGAGGACAACACCAACAGCAGCTGGTCGCAGGTGATGTGGCGGATTTCGCTGCCGCTTGCGGCGCTGAATCTTGCGCTGCTGGCCATTCCGCTTGGCGCGGTGAATCCGCGGCTGGGGCGTTCGGGCGACCTGCTCATCGCCGGTCTGGTCGGTCTGCTCTATATGAACCTGATCAACCTGTCGCGCGCCTGGATCTCCAACGGCAAGCTCAGTTTTGGTCTGGGGGTCTGGGCCATCCACGGCGCCGTCGCGCTGTTGACCGTCTTCCTGCTGATGCGCCGCCTGCGCGTCAAGGCGCCCAAGAACAACACCTAGCAAGACAGGCGCCGTCAGGCGCGCCTGTCAGGGCAGATACTTCATCGTCCCGCGCCGGCCTGCCAGCAGGTCGGCGTTTCTCAAGACCGATTTGCGGATGAACTCCCACAGCGCGGTCACGCGCTTGAGCTTGCGCAGGTCTTCATGGCAATACATCCAGAACGAGCGCGTGATGGCGATCTCGTCTTCCAGCACCGGCTTTAGCCGCGGATCCTGAGCCGCGATGAAGCACGGCAGGATGGCAAGCGACTGGCCTTGCAGCGCCGCGTGGTATTGGGCCACGACGCTCGTGCTGCGCAACACCACCTTGCTTGCCGGGAGCAGGTCTTCCAGATAGCGCAGGCGCTCGCTGAACAACAGCTCGTCCACATAGCCAATGAACGTGTGATCCGCCAGGTCTTCGCGGCGAGTGATGGGCGCATGGTTGGCCAGATAACCCGGCGTGCCGTACAGCCGCAACGTGTAGTCGCACAGCTTGCTGCACACGTACGGGCCGCGCTGCGGCCGTTCGATGGTGATGGCCAGGTCGGCTTCGCGCTTGGACAGGCTGACAAAGCGCGGCACGGGCAGGATGTCCAGCGTGATGTGCGGATAGCGCCGCTGGAAGTCGGCCGCGAGCGGGGTCAACACGTAGCTGCCGAAGCCTTCGGTGGCGCCGATGCGCAGGTGACCCGACAACGCCTGTCCGATGCCGGACAGGTTTTCGTGCGCCGTGTGCACCACGCTTTCCATTAGCTCGGCGTGGACGAAGAGGCGCTGGCCGTCGTCCGTCAGCACGAACCCCGCGCTGCGCGACTTCTCGAACAGCAGCGTGTCCAGCTCGGTTTCCAGCGCCCGGATCCGGCGCGACACGGTGGTGTGCTCCACGCCCAGCTTGCGCGCCGCGGCGCTGACGCGCTGGGTGCGGGCCACTTCCAGGAAATACCGCAGGCTGTCCCAATCAAGCAAGATCCGTCGCTCCAGGCCCCCGGCAGCACGTTGCGCCGGCGACATTTTTGTATGTGCATGAATGCACAAGGAATGTGCATTTCTGGTGTTGCTTGTTGATTTTCACACATCTACACTGGTTCGGCTGGCCTTGGGCTATGCCCTGGGACCGCAAGCCGCGAAGACGGCGCCACAACGCTACTACTCAGCGCATAAAAACTCAGGAGACAAATCCATGAAATTGCACGCACGCGGGCTCGCCGCAGGCTTGTGTCTGGGCGCCGGTTTGATTGGGCAGGCCCATGCGGCGGACAAGCCGCCAGTGAAGATCGGCATTCTGACGGATATGTCCGGCACCTACGCCGGCATGGGGGGCGCAGGCTCGGTCGCGGCGGCGCAATTGGCCATCGACGACTGCCTTGCCGCGGAGTGCAAGGGCATGAAGATCGATCTGGTGTCCGCGGACAACCAGAACAAGGCCGACGTGGGCGCCGCCCGGGCGCGCGAATGGTTCGACCGCGACGGCGTCACCGCCATTGCCGACCTCACCAATTCCGCAGTCGCGCTCGCCGTGCAGGGCATTGCCCGCGAAAAGAACAAGGTCGTGATGTTCTCCGGCCCGGCCACCACGGCGTTGACCAACAAGGACTGCTCGCCGGTCGGCTTTCACTGGATGTTCGACACCTACTCGCAGTCCGCGGGCGGCGCCAAGGCCACCGTGCGCGAGGGCGGCAAATCCTGGTTCTTCATCACCGTCGACTACGCGTTCGGCCACTCGCTGGAAGCCGACACGGCCAAGGCGGTGAAGGCGCTGGGCGGCACGGTGGCCGGCAATGTGCGCCACCCGCTGAACGCGCCCGACTTCGCGTCCTATCTGCTGCAGGCGCAGAGCTCCAAGGCGCAGGTGGTGGCGCTGGCCAATGGCGGCCAGGACACCGTCAATGCGGTCAAGCAGGCGCGCGAGTTCGGTATCGTGGCAGGCGGGCAGCGGCTGGTTTCCCTGCTGATCTTCCTGTCGGACCTGCGTGCGCTCGGCCTGGAGAACGCGCAGGGGCTGTCCTACGTGGATGGTTTTTACTGGGATTACGACGACGCCACGCGTGAGTGGTCGGGGCGCTTCGAGAAGGCGTTCCGCGGCCTGAAGCCCACGATGACGCAGGCGGGCGTGTATTCCAGCGTGCTGCATTACCTGCGCGCGGTGGCCGCCGCCAACAGCACCGACGGCAAGGTCGTCGCCGACAAGATGCGCGAGATTCCAATCAAGGATCCCATCATGCGCAACGCGTCGATCCGTCCGGACGGCCGCGTGATCCACGATATGTACCTGTACGAAGTCAAGAAGCCCGCGGACTCCAAGGGTGGCTGGGACTATTCCAAGCTGGTGGCCACCATTCCGGCGGCCGAAGCCTTCCAGCCCCTGGCCGATTCGACCTGCCCGCTGGTGAAGAAATAGCGCCAAGCCCGCGGGCGCTGTCCCGCGGGCGCGGCTCGATCCAAGAACGCGGATTTTCATCCGCATCGACTACGCAGTGTGAGGAGCAACAAAATGAGTGAAGTCCCGCGCGTTCCGCTACTGATCGGCGGCAAGCTTGTGCAGTCCAAAACCACCGAATGGCGAGACGTGATCAACCCCGCCACCCAGGAGGTCGTTGCCAAGGTTCCCTTCGCCACGCGCGAAGAACTGGACCTGGCCGTCTCCAACGCCAAGGAGGCCTTCAAGACCTGGCGCAACGCTGGGCAGGGCACGCGCATGCGCGTCATGCTCAAGTTCCAGGAACTGCTGCGCGCCAATACCGGCAAGCTGGCCGAGATGATCACCCGCGAACACGGCAAGACGCTGCCGGACGCAGAGGGTGAAGTCGGCCGCGGCCTGGAAGTGGTCGAGCACGCCTGCTCGATCGCCAACCTGCAACTGGGCGAGTACGCGGAGAACGCGGCGTCCGGCATCGATGTCTACACCCTGATCCAGCCGCTGGGCGTGTGCGCGGGCATCACCGCGTTCAACTTCCCGGTCATGCTGCCGTGCTTCATGTTTCCCATCGCCGTGGCGTGCGGCAACACGTTCGTGTTGAAGCCCTCGGAGCAGGATCCGACGTCGTCGCTGTTCCTGGCGGAATTGGCGCTGGAAGCCGGCCTGCCGCCGGGCGTGCTGAACGTGGTGCACGGCGGTCCTGAAACGGCCAACGGCCTGTGCGAGCACCCCGACATCAAGGCGGTGTCGTTCATCGGCTCGACCCGCGTGGGCACCGAGATCTACAACCGCGCGTCGGCCGCCGGCAAGCGCTGCCAGTCCATGATGGGCGCGAAGAACCACTGCGTGGTCCTGCCGGATGCCGATCCCGAAGTGGCGCTGAACCAGCTGCTGGGCGCCGCCTTTGGCGCGGCCGGCCAGCGCTGCATGGCCTCGTCCGTGGCGGTGCTGGTGGGCGAAGCCCGCAACTGGCTGCCCGACTTCGTCGAGCGCGCCAAGAAGCTCAAGGTCAACGCGGGCACGGATCGCGAAGCCGACCTGGGTCCGCTGGTGTCGCCCAACGCCAAGAAGCGCGTCGAAAGCCTGATCCAGAAGGGCGTGGACGAAGGCGCCAAGCTGCTGCTGGACGGCCGCAACCTGAAGGTGGCCGGCTTCGAGGAAGGCAACTTCGTCGGCCCGACCGTGTTCGACGGCGTCGCCGAGAACATGACCATCTACACGGAAGAGATCTTCGGGCCGGTCCTGTGCTGCGTCGGTGTCGAGACCCTGGAAGACGCGGTGGCGTTCATCAACCGCAACCCCAACGGCAACGGCGTCGCGCTGTTCACGCAGGACGGGGGCGCGGCGCGCTACTTCCAGAACAACATCGACGTGGGGCAGGTGGGCATCAACGTGCCGATCCCCGTGCCGGTGGCGTGGTTCAGCTTCACGGGTTCGCGCGGCTCCAAGCTGGGCGATCTGGGTCCCAACGGCAAGCAGGCGGTGCAGTTCTGGACTCAGACCAAGACGGTGACCGCGCGCTGGTCGGCACACGCCAAGACCGTGAACACCACGATCTCGATGCGCTGAAAGAGGGACGCCTTGCTCCTAAGCTTATATCGATAATTCATATAGCAAGGCGTTCTTATTACTTATAATTGGCCGGTCTATCAGGGGCCAATTAATGAACCTCCAGCAATTTCGTTTCGTGCGTGAAACCATCCGGCGCGACTTCAACCTGACTGAAGCCGCCCGGATGCTCTACACGTCGCAGCCCGGCGTTTCGAAGGCCATCATCGAGTTCGAGGACGAGCTGGGCATCAAGATCTTCGAACGTCATGGCAAGCGCATCAAGGGGCTGACCAAGCCCGGCCTGGCCGTGTCGCAGGTGATCGACCGCATCATGCGCGAGGTCGACAACCTGAAAAAAGTCAGCGACGAATTCGCACGCCGCGACGAGGGCGGCCTGGTCATTGCCTGCACCCACACGCAGGCGCGCTATCTGCTGCCCCGCGTGATCCCCGCGTTCCGCAAGCAGTTCCCCAAGGTTCACCTGTCGCTGGCCGAGGGCAGCCCCGCCCAGCTGGCCGAGATGGTGCTGCATGAACAGGCGGATCTGGCGCTGGCGACCGAGTCGCTGGCGCTGACGCCGGGCCTGGCCACGCTGCCGGTCTACGCGTGGGAGCACACGGTGGTGGTACGGCCCGATCATCCGCTGGCCGAGCTGACCTCCAGCGCCGCCAAGCGCCTGTCGCTGGCGCAACTGGCCGAATACCCCATCGTGACCTACGACCGGGCCTTTACCGGCCGCAGCACGATCGACGAGATCTTCGCCAACCAGGGCATCCATCCGGACATCGTGCTCGAAGCGATCGACGCCGATGTGATCAAGACCTACGTGGACGTGGGCCTGGGCATCGGCATCATCGCGGGCGTTGCCTATGATCCGCGCCGCGACTCGAATCTGGTCGGCCTGCCCGTGGGACACCTGTTCGGCACGCATACCACGCGTGTGGGCGTGAAGGCGGGCGTATTCCTGCGCGACTACGTCTACACCTTCCTGGAGATGCTGGCGCCGTCGCTGACGCGGGCCGTCGTCACCGACGCGGTGCAGGGCACGCCGAAGTAGCCCGCATCCCCGCAGCATGCGTGAAAATGCGCGACGTCCTTACGACGTCGCGTTTTTTTTGCCTGCGATTCAGGCGGGAAGGGGTGAGACGGCTATCCCTTTCGACAAGCTCATAAAAATAATTAAATAAGAACTGATCTCATTTAAGTTGACGAAAAAATAGGAATCATTATCATTACATCCAGGCTCAACGACCCAGTGAGGTAAATCATGACGGCAGGACTTAGTGCAGTGGTAGTGGGCGCCGACCGCCTCGGCAATATTCCCGATCTGCTAAAAGGTCACAACATCTCGATCACGCACCACATCAGCGGGCGCGATCCCTCGCATCAAAAGAAGACGTTGCAACTACCTTCCGGCACGCAACTGGTCATTCTGCTGACCGATTTTCTTGGCCACAACGTCATGAAGACCTTCCGCAACGCGGCGCAGCGCGGCGGCATCCGGGTCGTGGCTTGTCGCCGTTCCGTGTGCAGCATGCAGCAAGCCCTGCAGCAATGCGGCCTGTGCCCGCGCGCCGGCACCGTTCATTGACGGGACGCGTCTTGCCGCGCATCCAAGACAAACTGGGGAGGCCGATACGGCCTGCGGCCTGATCGCCGCGAAGAGAAAAAACAAAAACGCCGCCGGACGGAAAGTCGGGCGGCGTTTTGCATTTGGACGATGGCGGCGGGTTGGCCTGCGTGCGAAGATGTTGCCCAGAAGACGGGCGGAGGCTGGCAGGGCGGTCAGTTGGACGCGCGGGCCGACGCCATCAGGGTGTTGTCCAGGCGGCGGGCGCCGTTGTAGCGCTTGGACCAGTAGGCCATGGTCATGCTTTCGACGCGCACCACGCCACCGGCGCTGGGCGAATGCACGAAGCGGTCGTCGCCCAGGTAGATGCCGACGTGGGAATAGCGGCGGCCCATGGTGTTGAAGAAGACGAGGTCGCCGACCTGAAGTTCGTTCTTGGCGACGGCCACGCCTTGCTGGGCGATTTCGGCAGCGTTGCGGGGCAGCTTCAGGCCCAGGCCGCGTTCGGCCGAGTAAGCGACCAGGCCGCTGCAGTCAAAGCCGGTTTCGGGGGTACTGCCGCCGAAGCGGTAGCGGATGCCCAGGTGATTCAGGGCTTCGCTGACCATGGCGTTGTCGCTGCCGACACCCGAATGGGTGCGCTGGCGTTCACGCTTGAATTTCTGGACCACCAGCATGCCGATCGGGTCATCGGCGGTGGCAACCCATTCCATCTCGTAGGGATCGATCTCGGACGTATGGGCGGTTGACTTTTGACTAGTGCTTGCACAACCGGCCAGACCCGCAAAGCAAGCAACCAACGCGAGCATGCGCAGACCGCGCTTTGCATGGCCAGTGGTTGAATTGAATCGCGCGGGGTTGGAGTGTCGATGCATTCGCCTGGGGATGAATCACTGAATGACAGCAAAAACCCGCGCTTTAGCCGCGGATGGGGCCGAAATGTCAGCAAATTCAACAATTATGTGCAACTTCGCGGGGATTCTACCAAACTTTTAAGGCCGATTCGTGACGTAACGGCCCTAAACATCCATGCAGCGTGGACATCTGGAAGAATTTTTTGACTTGCGGCAAGCCTCGTGCAAGGTTTGCCTACCAGAATGGCTGAAAAGATTAGACAAAAAATCAATCAGCCTTAAGGCCTATGAACAATACCAGGAGACAACCATGCAAAGAACCCGGGATTTCCACTATCGCTCGGTTCATGACCGCGACGCGTTCTGGCGCGAAGAGGCCACGCGCATTCACTGGGAAACGCCATTTGACAGTGTGCTGGACTTCTCGCGTCCGCCCTTCGCCAAGTGGTTCGTTGGCGGGCGCACCAACCTGTGCCACAACGCGGTAGACCGCTGGCTGCCCACGCAGGCGGACAAGCGGGCCCTCATCTGGGTGTCCACGGAAGTGGACCGCGAACAGGTCTACACGCGGCAGGACGTCTTTGAAGAAGTGAACGCCGCCGCCGCCATGCTGCGCGAACTGGGGGTGGGGCGCGGCGACCGGGTCCTGCTTTACATGCCCATGGTGCCCGAAGCGGTGTTCACGATGCTGGCGTGCGCCCGGATCGGCGCGGTCCACTCGGTGGTGTTCGGCGGGTTTGCATCCGTGAACCTCGCGCAGCGCATCGACGACGCCGCGCCCAAGGTGGTGGTGTGCACCGACGGCGGCTCGCGCGCCGGCAAGGTCGTGCCGTACAAGCCGCTGCTGGACCGTGCGTTGGGCCTGGCCAAGTCGCCGCCCGCGTCAGTGGTGGTGTTCGATCGCGGCCTGGCGCCGTTCGAGCCGGTGGCCGGGCGCGACCTGGACTACGCGACGCTGCGCGAACGCCACCGCGGCGCCCGGGTGCCCGTCGAATGGCTGGAATCGTCCGAGCCCAGCTACATCCTTTACACCTCCGGGACCACCGGCCGTCCCAAGGGCGTGCAGCGCGACACCGGCGGCTACGCCGTGGCGCTGGCCTCGTCCATGGAATACCTGTTCGACGGCCGACCTGGCGACACCTATTTCTGCACCAGCGACATCGGCTGGGTGGTGGGGCATTCCTATATTGTCTACGGACCGCTCATTGGCGGGCAATCGACCATCCTGTACGAAGGGACGCCCGTGCGCCCGGATGGCGCGATCCTCTGGAAGCTGGTCGAGCAGTACGGCGTGAATACGCTCTTCTCGGCACCCACGGCCGTGCGCGTGCTCAAGCGGCAGGATCCCGCGCTGCTCAAGCGGCATGACCTGTCCACCCTGCGCGCGGTCTACCTGGCCGGGGAGCCGCTTGACGAGCCGACCGCGCAATGGATCTCCGAAGGGCTGGGCAAGCCCATCATCGACAACTACTGGCAGACGGAATCGGGCTGGCCCATCCTGTCGGCGCAGCCCGGCATCGAAAAAGTCCCCACCCGGTTCGGCAGCCCCTCGTTCCCGGTCTACGGCTTTGACGCGCGCATCGTCAGCGAGTCCACCGGCGAAGACCTGGGCCCCGAGCAGAAGGGCGTGGTGGCCATCGTGCCGCCGCTGCCGCCCGGCGCCATGTCCACGATCTGGGGTGACGACGCGCGCTTCGTCGAGACCTATTTCACGTCGATTCCGGGCCGGCAGGTGTATTCGACCTTCGACTGGGGGCGGGTGGACGCCGACGGCTACTGGTTCATCCTGGGCCGCACGGACGACGTGATCAACGTGGCGGGACACCGGTTGGGCACGCGCGAAATCGAGGAATCCGTCAACAGCCACAGCGGCATTGCCGAGTGCGCGGTGGTGGGTGTGTCCGACCCGCTGAAGGGGCAGGTCGCCATGGCGTTTGCCGTGCTGAAGAACCCCGCCGGCGCCGACACGCCGGAAGCGGCAAAGCAGCTGGAAGGCGATATCATGCGCCTGGTGGAAGAACAGCTTGGGGCGGTGGCAAGGCCGGCCAGGATCCGGTTCGTGGGCGCGCTGCCCAAGACCCGTTCCGGCAAGGTGCTGCGCCGCGCGATCGTCGCGGTATGCGAGTCGCGCGATCCCGGCGACCTGACCACCATGGAAGACCCTAACGCCCTCGAACAGATCAAGGAGTCACTGCAATGAAAACCAAACCCGTGCTGAGCGCCGACGACGTCAAAAAGATCCTGGCCGCGGCCGAAGCACACGCCTTGCAGAACAAGTGGGCCGTCACCATCGCCGTGACCGACGATGGCGGCCATCTGCTGGGCATGCTGCGACTGGACGATGCGGCTCCCATCTCGTCGCACATCGCGCCGGCCAAGGCCAAGACGGCCGCGCTGGGCCGTCGCGAATCGCGCATCTACGAAGAACTCATCAACAACGGCCGCTACTCGTTCCTGTCGGCGCCCCTGATCGAAGGCATGCTCGAGGGCGGCGTTCCGGTCATTGCCGACGGCCAGGTCATCGGCGCGGTGGGCGTCTCGGGCGTGAAGTCGACCGAAGACGTGCAGATTGCACAAGCAGGCATCGCCGCGCTGGGCCTATGAGCCAGGCGCAGCCGCCGGAAACGCCGGCCGGCGTTTCCGCGCAGGAACCCCGGGGGGCGGGCGACGGTCCGCTGAACCCGGGCGTCACCCGGCGCGAAGTCCTGGCCTGGGCCATGTACGACTTCGCGAACTCCGGCTACACCACCGTGATCCTCACGGCGGTCTTCAGCACCTATTTCGTCGGCGTGGTGGGCGGCCGCGCCTCGTGGGCCACGCTGGCCTGGACGGCGGCGCTGTCGCTGTCGTACCTGCTCATCATGCTGACCATGCCCACGCTGGGCGCGCGCGCCGATGCGCGGGCCAGCAAGCGGCGGCTGCTCTACACCAGCACGATCGGCTGCGTGGCCGCGACGCTGGTGCTCACGCAGGCTGGGCCTGGAGACGTGTGGCTCGCGCTGGCCGCCATCGTCGTCTCCAACTACTGCTATTGCGTCGGCGAGTCCGTGGTCGCCGCCTTTTTGCCCGAACTCGCCCGGCCGCAGGCGCTGGGCCGCGTGTCGGGCTGGGGCTGGAGCTTCGGCTACTGCGGCGGCATGCTGACGCTGGGCCTGTCGCTGGTCGTGGTGACGCTGGCCGAGGCCCGCGGCGCCACCGCCGAAGAATTCGTGCCGTGGGTCATCGTGGTCACTGCGTCTGTCTTTGCGCTGGCTGCACTGCCGTCGTTCTTCCTGCTGCGCGAGCGCGCGCGGCCGCAGCCGGGCAATCCGGCCGCGCTGCACATGCTCAAGCGGCTGGCGTACGCCTGGCGTGAAACGGGCCTGCACTTTCCGGAATTCCGCCGCCTCTTGATGTGCATTGCCTGCTACCAGGCCGGGATCTCCGTCGTGATCACGCTGGCGGCCGTGTATGCGTCTGAAGTCATGGGCTTCACCACGCCGCAGATCATGCTGCTGGTGTTCACGGTGAACATCGGCGCGGCGGCGGGGGCGTTTTCGTTCGGCTACGTGCAGGACCGCATCGGCCACAAACCGGCGCTGGCCATCACGCTGGCCGGGTGGATCGTGATGGTGCTGGTGGCCTACTCGGCCGTGACCGCGCCCGTGTTCTGGGTGGCGGCCGCGCTGGCCGGGCTGTGCATGGGCACCACGCAAAGCGCGGGCCGCGCCATGACCGGCGCCTTGGCGCCCGCGGGACGGCTGGCCGAGTTCTATTCGCTCTGGACCTTTGCAGTGCAGCTTGCCGCCGTGATCGGTCCGTTGACGTACGGGCTGGTGACGTGGGGCACGGACGGCAATCACCGCCTGGCCATCCTCGTCACAGGGTTGTTCTTCGTCGGAGGACTGGCCCTGTTGTCGCGGGTGGACATGCAACGCGGCCTCGCCCGGCAGACCGGCTGAACGCCGTATTCGTCAAGCCTGGTGCGGCTGCTATCCTTATGGACTGCCTTGCGCCGGCGCGTTTCGATGCGGCGGCGCATGCTGATTGCTTGGCATTGTTGGCGCGCCGCGTGACGGCGCGCCGTTGGCTTGTGCATGCTGCCCGGTTGGCGCCTTGGGGCGTCTTCCTGCCCGGATCCGGCGCAGACGCATCGCCTTGGGCCTCGTCAATCTGCGGGCTCCGGCCCGCATTTTGCGTAAGGTGCCCGTAAGAGCGCGGCGATACGGTTGCAGGTGGGTAATAAAAAAGCAGCATAAACAACAGAATCACCGTTTGGAGACAAGATCATGTCGAACGCTATTCAGTCCGTCCTGGTGGAAAACCGCGTGTTTCCGCCGCCCGAGCGCGCCGCGCAGGGCGCCGCGATTCCCAGCATGGACGCCTATAACGCGCTGTGCGCGCAGGTCGAGAACGACTTCGACGGATTCTGGGCCGGCCAGGCCCGCGACAATCTGCAATGGACCAAGCCGTTCACGCAGGTCCTGGACGAATCCGACGCGCCGTTCTACCGCTGGTTCGGCGACGGCGAACTGAACGTCTCGGCCAATTGCCTGGACGTCCACCTGACCAACGGCAACGCCGACAAGACCGCCATCATCTTCGAATCCGATGACGGCAAGGTCAACAAGGTGACCTACCGCGAACTGCTGGCGCGCGTGTGCCGCTTCGCCAACGGGCTGGCGGCGCTGGGCTACAAGAAGGGCGACCGCGCCATCATCTACATGCCCATGTCCATCGAAGCCGTGGTGGCCATGCAGGCCTGCGCGCGCCTGGGCGTGACGCACTCGGTGGTGTTCGGCGGCTTCTCGGCCAAGAGTCTGCAGGAGCGCATCGTCGACGTGGGCGCCTCGCTCATCATCACCGCCGACGAGCAGGTGCGCGGCGGCAAGACCATCCCGCTCAAGCCCGCCGTCGAAGAGGCCATCGCCATGGGCGGCTGCGAGGCCGTCAAGAAGGTCGTCGTGTACCGCCGCACGGGCGGCAAGGTGCAATGGAACGACAGCCGCGACCTCTGGATGCACGAGGTCGAGGACGGCCAGCCCGACACCTGCGAGCCGGTTCCGGTCAATGCCGAGCACCCGCTCTTCATCCTGTATACCTCCGGTTCGACCGGCAAGCCCAAGGGCGTGCAGCATTCGTCCGCCGGCTACCTGCTGTGGGCGCTGCTGACCGTCAAATGGACCTTCGACGCGCGCAAGGACGACGTCTACTGGTGCACCGCGGACGTGGGTTGGGTCACCGGCCACACGTACATCACGTACGGTCCGCTGGCCGCCGGCCTGACGCAGATCGTCTTCGAAGGCGTGCCCACCTATCCGAACGCCGGCCGCTTCTGGGACATGATCGCGCGCCACAAGGTCACCACGTTCTACACCGCGCCCACCGCGATCCGTTCGCTGATCAAGGCTGCCGAGGCCACGCCGGAAGCGCATCCCAAGAATTTCGACCTGGACTCGTTGCGCATCATCGGCACGGTGGGCGAGCCCATCAATCCCGAAGCCTGGATCTGGTATCACAAGAACGTGGGCCGCGAACGCTGCCCCATCGTGGACACCTGGTGGCAGACCGAGACCGGCGGCCACATGATCACGCCGCTGCCGGGCGCCACGCCCACCAAGCCGGGCTCGTGCACGCTGCCCCTGCCGGGCATCGCCGCGGCCATCGTCGATGAAACCGGCGGCGACGTCGAAAAGGGCAATGGCGGCTTCCTGGTCATCAAGCGTCCGTGGCCGGCCATGATCCGCAACATCTGGGGCGACCCGGAGCGCTTCAAGAAAAGCTACTTCCCGGCCGAACTGCGCGGCTATTACCTGGCGGGCGATGGCGCGCAGCGCGATGCGGACGGCTACTTCTGGATCATGGGCCGCATCGACGACGTCCTGAACGTGTCGGGCCACCGCCTGGGCACGATGGAAGTCGAATCGGCGCTGGTGGCGCACGAAATGGTGGCCGAGGCCGCCGTCGTGGGCCGTCCCGACGACACGACCGGCGAGGCCGTGGTGGCCTTCGTGGTGCTCAAGCGTTCGCGTCCGGAGGGCGAGGAGGCCCAGGCCATCGCCAAGCAATTGCGCGACTGGGTGGCCCGCGAGATCGGCCCCATCGCCAAGCCCAAGGACATCCGCTTTGGCGACAACCTGCCCAAGACGCGTTCGGGCAAGATCATGCGCCGCCTCTTGCGCGTGGTCGCCAAGGGCGAGGAAGTGACGCAGGACGTCTCGACGCTGGAAAATCCCGCCATCCTGGAGCAGCTCTCCAAGCCGCTCTAAACGCATCGGGCCGGATCCCACCGGCCATTTGCATCGCGACAGGCGCATAATGAAGACGCCCGTGCCGGCATGTTGCGGCACGGGCGTCTTCATTCCTGATCGCCAGATCCCCTTGCATGGAGCCACACCCGTGAGCAGCAGTTTCGATCGCGCAGGGCTTGCCCTGATGTTCAGCACCATCCTGGTCTGGGCCGGTAGCTGGATCGCGATGAAACTGATCGTCCCCTACATCGGCCCCTTCGACTTCGTGGCGCTGCGCTACGTGGTGGGCAGCCTGGTGCTCTTCGCGCTGGCGATCGCAACGCGCCGGCCGCTGTCGATGCCGCCCTGGAAACTGACGCTCTTGATCGGCCTGACGCAGACCGCGGGATTCCAGGGCTTCGTGCAGACCGCGCTGGTGGACGGCGGGGT
Source organism: Achromobacter sp. JD417 (assembly GCF_041879325.1). Taxonomy (NCBI): domain Bacteria; kingdom Pseudomonadati; phylum Pseudomonadota; class Betaproteobacteria; order Burkholderiales; family Alcaligenaceae; genus Achromobacter; species Achromobacter sp. JD417. Next base: position 1,452,635 of record NZ_CP087159.1, read on the forward strand.
GGGCAAGGTGTCGCTCATGGCGTACACCATGCCGTTCTGGGTCGTGCTGTTTGCCTGGTGGCTGCTGGGCGAGCGGCCCACCGCCCGCCACGCGGCCGGCATCGCGCTGGCTGCTGTCGGGCTGGTCTGTTTCGTCGAGCCCTGGAACGGCCTGGGCGACATCCGCCCCGTGCTGCTGGGCCTGGGCAGCGGCCTGTGCTGGGGCGTGGGCACGGTGTTGTCCAAGCGCATGTTCGATCGCCACGCGCCGGATGTGATGACGTTCACCGCCTGGCAGATGCTGTTCGGCGGCCTGGTCATGACGCCCGTGGCCTGGCTGGTGCCGCAGATGCCCGCCCAATGGGGTTGGCAGCTCTGGGCCGGCATGACATACATTGTGCTGATCGCCACCGCGGCAGGCTGGCTGCTGTGGCTGCAGGTCGTGCGCCGCGTGCCCGCGTCGATCGCCGGCCTGTCCAGCCTCGGTGTGCCCGTCGTGGCCATGCTGCTGGCCTGGGCGTTCCTGTCCGAGCGGCCCACGCCGGTCGAGCTGGGCGGCATGGTGCTGATTCTGGCGGGCATTTTTGTCGTCAGCCGCGCGGCGCCGGCAGCGAAAGCCGATTGACCCTTCCGACTTCCCGTTTCCCCGTTTTCCTGGAACCTTCATGATTGATCTGCGTAGCGATACCGTCACCCGGCCCGGCGCCGCCATGTTGCAGGCGATGGCCACTGCCCCCGTGGGCGACGACGTGATGGGCGACGATCCCACCGTGATCCGCCTGCAAAAAACCCTGGCCGAACGCACCGGCAAGGCCGCGGGCCTGTTCTTTCCGTCGGGCACGCAAAGCAACCTGGCCGCGCTGATGGCGCATTGCGACCGCGGCGACGAATACCTGGTCGGCCAGCTTGCCCATACCTACAAGTACGAAGGCGGCGGCGCGGCGGTGCTGGGCAGCATCCAGCCGCAACCCATCGAGCATGCGCCCGACGGATCCCTGCCGCTGGAAAAGCTGGCCGCGGCCGTCAAGCCCAAAGGCGATCCGCACTTTGCGCGCACGCGTCTGCTGGCGCTGGAGAACACCTTTCACGGCAAGCTGATCCCGGCCGCCTACATCCAGGCCGCCACGTCGTGGGCGCGCGAGCAGGGGCTTTCCACGCACCTGGACGGCGCGCGTGTGTTCAATGCGGCGGTCGCAAGCGGCAAGCCCGTGGCCGAGCTGTGCGCGCCCTTCGATACGGTGTCCATCTGTTTTTCCAAGGGGTTGGGCGCGCCGATCGGATCGGTGCTGGTCGGCAGCAAGGAACTGATCGAACGCGCGCATCGCTGGCGCAAGATGCTGGGCGGCGGGCTGCGCCAGGCGGGCGTGCTGGCGGCCGCGTGTCTGTACGCGCTGGAGCACAACGTCGAACGGCTGGCCCAGGATCACGACAATGCGCGCCTGCTGGCCGAAGGCCTGCGCGCCATCCCGGGCGTGGACGTGCTGAGCCAGGACACCAACATGGTGTTCGCGCGGTTCGAGCCGTCGCGCTGCGACGCGCTGACCGAAGCGCTGGGCAAGGAAGGCATCCTGATGCGCGCCGTCTACGGCGGTCCGACCCGCCTGGTGACGCACCTGGATGTGTCGGCCGAGGACGTGCGGCGCGTGGTCGAGACGGTGGGCCGTCTGCTGCGGTAGGCGGTCCGGGGGCAAAGGGATGGCGTCCCGGACGAGCGCGTCCCGGACGATCGCATCCCTGCAGTTTCACCCGTGCCGCTGGCGGCTGTCGGCGGGCGCCTCGTCCCGCTCCTGCATGCCGTAGTCGCGCAGCACCTGCGCAACGCGCAGGCGGTAGTTCTGAAACACCCCGCCGCGCCCGGCCTGCTGAGCGCGGCGGTGCGATTCCAGCGAACGCCAGCGCTTGACTGCCGCTTCGTCGCGCCAGAATGACAGCGACAGCAGCTTGCCTGGCGTGGACAGGCTTTGAAAGCGTTCGACGGAAATGAAACCGTCCACGGTGCGCAGTTCATCGATCAGGCCGGCGGCGATGTCCAGATATGGGGCTGGGTCGCCATGGGCGGGCTCGACTTCGAATATCACGGCAATCATCGGTTGTGATCCTCGGGAAAATCAAATTGGGGCACGCGGGCGTTGGGCAGCGGACGATAGCGAAAGCGCGCCGCCAGCGGGGCAGGGTCCATGCCCTTCCGCAACACGTGCAGCAGCGCATCGGCTGCATGGCTTCGCGCCAGCGACGCGCCGGGGCAGGCATGGCGGTGCGCGCCAAAGATCCATCCCGCCTCGGGTTCGATCATGGCGGCGGCGGCGAGCACCAGCAGGACGGTCTGGCCGGCTTCGATGCGCTGTCCGCCAACATCAAGCGGCGCGGCCATGAACCGCCGCGTGTTGTGCAAGGGCGGATCGCGGCGCACGGTGTCGTCGATCATGCGCAGGGCGTCCTCGCGTGTCTGCACGCACGCCGCGCCGCGCCGGCCGGCCATGATGAGCGCATTGCCCAGCAGTCCCGCGCCCGCTTCGCAAGATTGGAACAGCAGGCCCGCCAGGTTGGCGGCCAGCTGTTCGGGCGTAATGCCTGCTTGCAGTGCGTCTGCATGCAATGCGCGCAGTGCCGGGGTGGCCTCGGGGCCCGCCAGATGCGTCTGCATGCGGGCTTGCAGGCGCGCGGCGGCGGCGTGGCCCGCCGAGGTCCGGTCTGCGCCCGCATCGGCGGGCAGGGCGGAAATGAAAGCGGCGATATCGGCCGCGCAATCCGCATGAACGGCTTTGGATAGTCCCAGGAACGCCGCCTGCGCATGCACGGGCGCCGTGTACAGATAGCGGTCGACGGCGGCGGGGTCGTGCGGCGCCGCGCCAAGCCAATCCTGCAATGCCGGGATGGCTGGTTGCTGCGGCAGCGGCGGCAATGGTCCTTCATGATGCGCTTGCAACGGTTCCGACGCCTGGTGCGCGATGAACGCCGTCAGCAACGGCTTCAAGCGCGCATGCGCCGCGCCGTCGTTCATGCGCACGAACCGGCCGAACAGGTCTCCCGCAGGGCCGGGGCACAAGCCGCGCGGCACGGGCTCATCCGCGGGACGCACCTGTGCGCCGGGATGCCGCAGGATGGTCGCGATGGTGTCGGGATGCGAGGCGATCCACATGCCCAGCGCCGTATCCCGGTACAGCGGACGCTCGCGCGCCAGCTCGGCATAGTAGGGATACGGATCGGGGTGTGTGACGGCGGCCAGGGGATGGGCGGGCGGCATGGTGACGGCGGGCAATGGAGACGGCCAACAGTATCCGCCCGCGCCCGCGGCAACGATTCGGCGAAGACCGAACTATGCCTGCGACGCGTTGTCCTTAGCCAGCAGGGCGGCGTAGCCTTGGCGCGAGTCCGGCCATTGCAGCGACAGGCCGCTGGCGCGCAACCGGGCATTGCTGAGTTTCTTGCTGCCCACATTGGCCGGCGCGGGCGCCTCGCGCGGCGCGGGGGCGCCGATCAGCGCGGCCAGTTCGGCATACAGCGTGTGCAGCGGCAGGGGCGTGTCGTCGCAGCCCACATACACCGGCGCGACCTGCGGCAGCAGCGCCAGATGCGCCACCGCGGCAGCCGCGTCGTCGATGTGGATGCGGTTGGCCCAGTGTTCGGGCTGTACCGGCGCGCCGGCCGCGCCGCTGCGCAGCCGCTCGATGAGCTGCATGCGGCCGGGCCCATACAGGCCCGCCAGCCGCAATGCCGTCGACGAAACCGGCTGCGCCGCCAGCGCAGCTTCGGCTTCGAGCAGCACGCGGCCGTTGAAGCCTTGCGGAGCAGGCGGAGTGTCCTCGTCCACCCAGGCGCCATGATGCTCGCCATACACCGCGCTGGACGAGACGAACACGATGCGCTTGAGCTGCGATCGATCCAGCGCGTGCAGCACGTTTGCCAGCCCGTCCACGAACACGCCGCGGTAGGCCTGCGGATCGCGCGCACCGGGCGTGGGCAGGTGGATGAGCCGCGTCACGCCTTGCGGCAGCGCGTTCAGCGTGTCGGGGCGGGTGATGTCGCCCTGCAGCCACTGGATGCCGCTCGTGTCGCCGGCGGGGGGATGGCGCCGCAGGGCATGGACCTCGTCGCCGCGCGCCAGAAAGCGTTGCGCCGCGCGCTGGCCCAGGTCGCCGCAGCCGATGAGAAGTACGCGTTCGCTCATGGTGTCGCTCCAGGCAGTCGGAAAAAAAGGCGCCCCGCGGGGCGCCTTTCGGGCGGGCGCAATGCGCCCGGGGTATCACATGCCGCTGTAGACCGGCCCTTCGCCGCCTTGCGGCGCCACCCAGACAATGTTCTGCGTGGGGTCCTTGATGTCGCAGGTCTTGCAATGCACACAGTTCTGCGCGTTGATCTGCAGACGGTCGTCGCCGTGGTCGTCCTTGACGAACTCGTACACGCCGGCCGGGCAATAGCGCGACTCGGGGCCGCCGTACTTGGCCAGGTTCACCTTGACCGGCACGGACGGATCCTTGAGGGTCAGGTGGACGGGTTCGTTCTCGTCGTGGTTGGTGTTGGAGATGAACACCGAACTCAGCTTGTCGAACGTGAGCTTGCCGTCGGGCTTGGGATAGTCGATGCGCGCGCATTGCGACGCGGGCTGCAGACAGGCGTGGTCGGGCTTGTTGTGGCGCAGCGTCCAGGGCATCTTGCCCTTGAGCAGCAGTTGCTCGATGCCGGTCATCAGCGTGGCGACCGTGCGGCCCTTCTTGAACCACTGCTTGAAATTGCGGGCCTTGTTCAATTCCGCGTGCAGCCACGAGGCCTCGAAGGCCTTGGGGTATGCAGTCAGTTCGTCCTGGCGGCGGTCCGCAACCAGGGCGTCGAACGCGGCTTCGGCGGCCAGCTTGCCCGACTTGATGGCGGCGTGGCTGCCCTTGATGCGCGAGGCGTTCAGGAAACCGGCTTCGCAGCCGACCAGCACGCCGCCCGGGAACGTGAGCTTGGGCAGCGCCAGCAGGCCGCCCGCCGTGATGGCGCGGGCGCCGTAAGCGATGCGCTTGCCGCCTTCGAACGTGCCGCGGATGGCGGGGTGCGTCTTGTAGCGCTGGAACTCATCGAAGGGCGACAGCCACGGATTGGCGTAATCCAGGCCGACGATCATGCCCACGGCGACGAGGTTGTTGTCCAGGTGATAGAGGAACGAGCCGCCGTACGTGTCCGAATCCAGCGGCCAGCCGGCGGTGTGGATCACCAGGCCGGGCTTGGACTGGGCCGGATCGACTTCCCACATTTCCTTGATGCCGATGCCGTACGACTGCGGATTGCGGCCGTCGTCCAGCTTGAAGCGCTCGATGAGCTGGCGGCCGAGCTGGCCGCGCGAGCCCTCGCTGAACACGGTGTAGCGGGCGTGCAATTCCATGCCCGGCTGATAGTGGTCGGTGTGGCTGCCATCGCGGGCCACGCCCATGTCGCCCGTGGCCACGCCGCGGACGGCGCCATTCTGGTCGTACAGCACTTCGACGGCCGCAAAGCCGGGGAAGATGTCAACGCCCAGCGCTTCGGCCTGTTCGCCCATCCACTTGACGACGTCGCCCAGACGGACGATGTAGTTGCCTTCGTTGTGAAAGCAGGGGGGCAGCAGCCAGTTGGGCGTGGCGCGCGCGCCGGTCTCGGACAGGAACAGGAACTTGTCCTGCGTGACGGCCACGTTCAGCGGCGCGCCCTTGTCCTTCCAGTCGGGGATGAGCTCGGTCAGCGCCAGCGGGTCCATCACGGCGCCGGACAGGATGTGCGCGCCCAGTTCCGCACCCTTCTCAAGTACGCAGACGCCAATCTCCTGATTCTTCTCAGCGGCCAGCTGCTTCAGACGGATTGCTGTGGCCAGGCCGGCGGGACCACCGCCAACCACGACCACGTCATATTCCATCGACTCGCGTTCAGACATTTGCAAAGCTCCCCGTATGTATTCCATATATGGCTGGAAGTATTATCGGCGATTGTATTGCAGGCGAGGGTCCTGTATGCCTTCGCATTTCTTTTAGCCTTCAGGAGTTATTGGTGAACCCGGACAATCTGTCTGCGCGGCTGCTATCGGTGGGCGACACCCATCAGCTCGAATTGCCTTTGCGCTGGGGCGATTCAGACGCCCTGAACCATCTGAACAACACGCTGTATTTCCGCCTCATGGAAGAGGCCCGCATGCAGATTCTGTATAACGCGGGCTTCAAGCTGCCGGCCGACGATGGCGCGATCCTGGCGCATGCGTCGTGCGATTTCCTGCGTCCGCTGACCTATCCGGCCACCGTGCGCGTGACGCACAAGGTTACGCGCATCGGCCGCTCCAGCGCCGAATTCGAGCTGCTGCTCGAGAAGGTCGGCGACGACGCAGGCCCCTATGCGCGCGGCCGCAATGTGCTGGTCTGGATGGATTACGTGGCCAATACGTCCGCACCGTGGCCGCCCGAAGTCCTGGCGCAGATGGCCACGCAGTTCACGCCGGCTGAGTAAGCGCGTGCGGCCGCGGGCCGCGCACCGGCCAAAATAGCGCGTGCTTTGGCCGGTCATGCCGGTAAAATCTAGCGCAAAATCAGAAAAGCAATGAGGGCGCGCCACCCTCGGCGCCGCCGCTTCACGGAAATCGGGCTTCGCCGCGATGCCCGGGTAGCGGGCGCCAACAGCCGCGCCCCAAGGAACGACTGGGCTTGTCCCGATTCCCCAATTTTTCCGGGACCCGTGCGCGGGTAGCGGCGGGGCGGGCTCACTTTGGTTAGACCTTAACTAGGAGTTGGAGCGATGGACAAGGTTTATGCAAGCGCCCAGGAGGCGCTGGCAGGCATCGTCAAGGACGGTCAGATGATCGCCGTGGGCGGTTTCGGCCTGTGCGGTATCCCCGAGGCGCTGATCGCCGCGCTGCGCGATTCGGGCGTCAAGGATCTCACCTGCATCAGCAACAACGCGGGCGTCGATGGGTTTGGCCTGGGCCAGCTGCTCAACACGCGCCAGGTGCGCAAGATGATCGCGTCCTACGTGGGCGAGAACAAGGAATTCGAACGCCAATACCTGTCGGGCGAACTCGAGCTTGAGTTCACGCCGCAGGGCACGCTGGCTGAAAAGCTGCGTGCCGGCGGCGCCGGCATTCCGGCGTTCTTCACCCGCACCGGCGTGGGCACCATCGTGGCCGACGGCAAGGAAATCCGTGAGTTCGACGGCCAGCAGTACGTGATGGAACGCTCGCTGGTGCCGGACGTGTCGCTGGTCAAGGCGCACATCGCCGACCGCAGCGGCAATCTGGTGTTTCGCAAGACGGCCCGCAACTTCAATCCGAACGTCGCAATGGCCGGCAAGTTCACGGTGGTCGAAGTCGAGGAAATCGTCGACACCGGCAGCCTGGACCCGGATCAGATCCACCTGCCCGGCATCTATGTGCAACGGATCGTGCTGAACGCGACGCCCGAAAAGCGCATCGAACAACGCACCACTCGCCCGGCCTAAGGAGAAGACGACATGGCATGGTCCCGCGATGAAATGGCGGCGCGCGCCGCGCGCGAGCTGCAAGACGGCTTTTATGTGAACCTGGGCATCGGCCTGCCCACGCTGGTTGCCAACCACGTCCCCGCGGGCGTGGAAGTGTGGCTCCAATCCGAAAACGGCCTGCTGGGCATCGGCCCGTTCCCCACCGACGATCAGGTCGACGCCGACCTCATCAACGCCGGCAAGCAGACCGTCACGACGCTGCCCGGCTCCTCGATCTTCTCGTCGGCCGACTCGTTCGCGATGATCCGCGGCGGCAAGATCAACCTGGCGATCCTGGGCGCGATGCAGGTCTCCGAAAAGGGCGATCTGGCCAACTGGATGATCCCGGGCAAGATGGTCAAGGGCATGGGCGGCGCGATGGACCTGGTGGCCGGCGTCGGCCGCGTGGTCGTGCTGATGGAACACGTGGCCAAGAAAAAGGACGGCACCGAGGACATCAAGCTGCTGCCCGAGTGCAACCTGCCGCTGACCGGCGTGGGTGTGGTCGATCTCATCATCACCGACCTGGGCGTGATGGAAGTCACCGAAAACGGCCTGAAGCTGCTGGAAACGGCGCCCGGCGTGACGGTGGACGAGATCAAGTCCAAGACGGCGGCGAAGCTGGACGTGTCTGCGGTGCAGTAGGCCGCTACCGGCCTTACCCCGGCTGAACTGACCCCCGAAGGTTGGACGAGATCCACCCTTCGGGGGGTTTTACGTGTAGAAGCACCTTTCAGCCAACTTCCGTGCGCCGTCAAAGGCTGGCCGATTCCCGAATGCGGTTTCCGACTTTTCTTATTGAGTGGCGGTCTGCGATACGTAGACTCAAGCCCAACGGTAATTGTCAGGAGCCGCTACATGGCAGGTCGCCCCGTTGTTCGAATCGGTGACAAGACTTCACATGGGGGGAAGGTGACGCAGGGCTTCCTCGAGTACCTGATCGAGGGCAGGGCGGCTGCGGGCATGGGCCACTTGGTCGCTTGTCCGCAGTGCAAAGGCACTTTCCCCATCGTCGAAGGTGTTTCCAGCTTTGCTATCGGTGGTGGCCTGATAGCGATCGAAGGCATGAAGACTGCCTGCGGCGCAAAGCTATTCGCCAGCCAGCAGATTGCGGTGCTGGATCCCGGCCCGGGAGACATCGTGCGAACATCGTCCGATGCCAGTCTGTTGGACAATAGCCTGCGCCAGGCCGATTGCACTCACACCGACACGGCTGTGCCGCTGGCGAAATTCATCGTACGGGAGATGAAGACCAATCCCTTCTCCCGGCAGGGACGCGAGATTCACGACGCCAATCATTACGACTTCAGGGCGTACAACGAGGATTCGGAGCGTGCTTCGTGGTACACGAAGCTTTCAGGCCGGAAGACCTACCTGGAAATGTTGGCCGAGAAAAAGTTGCATGCCTACGCGCTTTTCGCGGATATCATCGGGCCGAACCGCCCTTGGGACCACAAGCCAGCGTTACGGCAGATGCTTGGCCAAGATTTCAATATCGGCTGGCAGAAGTATGGTGACTTCGACTACTACTTTGACATCTGGTCCAACATCCATTTCGGATACGTCGGTATTGCACTTGGGTTCACTGCTGCCGAGCTGATCAATGGGGCAGGTTTGGCACAGGCGGCGCTTGACCTCTGGAAGCGGAAACCGCAACAGAATCACCCGCGGAACGGCCCATGGCCGGCGAGCGCGGACGACGTGACTGATCACATTTCCATCAAGCTGGGAATCGATCTATATGCGGCAATCAAGCCTCATGAACTGACTGCCGAGATCCTTCTCCAACATGTCAGCGCCGTGCCAATTCCATGGGGCCACGGAAAGGACGTCGCGAAAGAACCGCACACATGCCGACGAGAACCACGAAAGTGACAATGCGCCGTGCCCTCCGATGTGCGGGAGTCGTTCTGTGCGCTGCGCCGTTGCTCTGGATGCTGTTCATGTACTTCTGCAGGCCAGTTGTCGCGTTGCACTACTCGCAAGATGCAAGCGCCGAACTCCTTGTTTTCTTCAATGACAATCACGATACGACCCGGTTTCTTTTGACTCCTGGGCAGTCCGTCTCGTCACCTACTGCGATGTTCCCGGCGTCGGATATGTGGTTGCTGATCTCATTCCCGCGCGAAGAAGGCGACCGCATGGAGATCACTCAGCCGTTTAGCCGTATCGACGTGTACATCGCGGAGGGCGGAAAAATTGAGCGTGCAGAGATTAGCCAGGGCTTCTTCGCACGCTTTTCCCCCGCCGGCCGCTAGGGCGGCGCCCGCTGAACGTTTCAGGGGCTCAGGCCGATTCACTCAACAGCATCCCCACATGAGGGATGCCGTCTTCCATGTATTCCTCGGTGACCGGCACGAAGCCGTGGCCGCCGTAATAACCCTTCAATCGGGCCTGCGCGCCCAGGTATACGGGCTGATCCGGCCACAGACGGTGCACTTCTTCCTTGGCGCGGCGCATGAGTTCGTGGCCCAGGCCCGTGCCGCGGGCGGCGGGGGCGGTGATCACGCGGCCGATGACGGCGCGGCCGTCGTTCAGGGCCGGCTCCAGCAGGCGGCAATAGGCCACCAGTTCGCCGTCGTGCCAGGCCATCAGGTGCTCGGTCTGCCCTTGCAGGTCCTTGCCGTCCATGTCGAGAAACACGCAGTTCTGTTCCACCACGAACACTTCCGAGCGCAGCCGCAGGATGGCGTAGAGCTCGGCGGGCGTCAGGTCGGCGTGGGGCTTGCAGATCCAGGCGGGTGTCATGCGGGTCATTCCAGATAGCGGGACAAAAAACAGGGCAACTAGCGTAACGCAAACCGGCCCCGATTTTTCAGGCCTGATTGTTACATCTATTCACGGGTATACCCTTAGTATGAAAATCTATTTTCTTAACTAAAATTTGTGTGTAAACAGATTTACATAAACCCGCCGCCTGATTTCCACCACGCTGTTCGATGACCAAGTCCGCCATTACGATCGCTGATCGGATCGCCCGGGCCCAGCCCGCGCTGAGCCGGACCCAGCACAAGATGGCCGAGTACGTGCTGGCGCACCAGTTCCGCGTCGCCACCATGACCATCGATGAGTTCGCGGCGGCAGTGGGCGTGTCGGTCGCCACGGCCAACCGGTTTGCGCGCGCCCTGGACCTGCCGGGCTATCCGCAGTTCCGCGCCGAACTGGCCCGCGGCTTCGAAGCCGCGCTGGAACCGGTCGAGAAGCTGCGCACCGAGCTGGCCCACTCGGCCAGCGCCGTCCAGATCTTTGCCGCGACCCTCGAAGAAGACATCCGCAACGCGCAGCGCAACCTGCAGGCGCTGGATTCCGCTGCCTGTGAACAGGCGGTCGACGCCATTCTGGCCGCCGATCGCGTCTTCATCATCGGTTTCGGCGCCAGCGGGTTTCTCGCAGGCCTCTTGCAGCGCGGCCTGTGCATGCACCTGCATTCGGTGGAATCGCTGGCTGGTCCCGGCGGCGTGTCGCACGCGGCGCGTCAGATGTCGCGCATGACCAGTAACGACCTGGTGATCGCCATCGGTTTTCCGCGTTACCTGGCCGACACCGTGACGCTGGCCGGCGCGGCCAAACAGGCCGGGGTGCCGGTGCTGGTGCTGACGGACAAGCCCACCTCGCCGCTGGCGCCCACAGCGTCCGTCGTGCTGTACGCCTTCTCGGCGCGCCAGCTCATTCCCAATTCCGAAACCGCCGCGTTGGGGCTCATCGAAGCCCTGTCCGCGGCGGTGGCCTATCGGGCCAAGAATTCCGTTGCGGCCGCTGCTGGGGTGACCCAGTCCGTGATGCCGTGGCTCATCCATGGAGTAGGTAAACGATGATTCAACCCGTGATTGCCATTCACGGTGGCGCCGGCGCGATGTCCCGCGCGGCCATGTCTGCCGAGAAAGAACAGGAATACCTCGCGGCGCTGGAGTCGATCCTGACCGCCGGCCAGGCCGTGCTGGCCAAGGGCGGCAGCGCCCTGGACGCCGTCACCGAAGCCGTGCGCCTGCTCGAAGACTGCCCCCTGTTCAACGCCGGTCACGGCGCTGTGTTCACCAGTGCCGGCACCCATGAACTGGACGCCGCCATCATGGACGGCGCCACGCTGCGTTCCGGCGCCATCGCCAACGTGAACCGCGTGCGCAATCCCATCTTTGCCGCGCGCAAGGTCATGGAAAACAGCAAGCACGTGTTCTTCGTGGGCGAGGGCGCTGAAGCGTTCGCCGCTCAGGAAGGCGTGGAACTCGTCGATCCCTCGTATTTTTCGACCGACGCCCGCCGCGAGCAGCTGCTGCGCGTGCAGCGCGAAACGCCGGACGCCGCCGTGCTGGACCACGACGGCCAGGCCATGGTCGCGCGCGGCCAGCCCGCGCCCGCCGATCCGCTGGACGCCGACAAGAAGTTCGGCACCGTGGGTGCCGTGGCCGTCGATGCCCAGGGCAACCTGGCCGCCGCCACCTCCACCGGCGGCATCACCAACAAGCAGGTCGGCCGCGTGGGCGATGCGCCCCTGATCGGCGCCGGCACCTATGCCAGCAACAAGACCTGCGCCGTGTCCACCACGGGCACGGGCGAAATGTTCATCCGCATGGTTGCCGCGTACGACGTGGCTGCCCAGATGGAATACTGCGGCGCCTCGCTGGAAGCGGCGGCGGACCGCGTCGTAATGGAAAAACTGCCCACCATCGGCGGCAAGGGCGGCCTGGTGGCCGTCGACGCCCAGGGCAATATGGCCTTGCCGTTCAACACGGAAGGCATGTACCGGGGTTACGCCCGCGTTGGCGAGAAGCCGGTAACCGCCATCTACCGATGAGCGGCGGCGGTTTGGATCAGTAGGTTTATTTTGGGAATGAGAAGAGATGGTTGATCGCGCAAACAGCCTGGCGCTGCCGGATAACCGCGTGGTCCAGGTCGACGACCTGACGGTGCGCTTCGTGGGTTCCGAGCGCACGGTCGAAGCCGTGCGCAATCTGTCGTTTCATGTGGACCGGGGCGAGACCTTGGCCATCGTGGGCGAATCGGGTTCGGGCAAGTCGGTGACGTCGCTGGCGCTGATGCGTCTGGTGGAACATGGCGGTGGCCGCATCGCCCAGGGCAGCATGGCCTTGCGCCGGCGCAACGGCTCCGTGATCGACCTGGCCAATGCCAGCCAGCGCGTGATGCGCGATGTGCGCGGCGCCGACATGGCCATGATTTTCCAGGAGCCGATGACCTCCTTGAATCCGGTGTTCACGGCCGGCGACCAGATCGCCGAATCGATCCGCGAGCACCAGGGCATGGATGGCGCCTCGGCACGCGCCGAAGCGCTGCGCATGCTGGAACAGGTCCGCATTCCCGAAGCCAAGTCGGTGCTGGACCGCTATCCCCATCAACTGTCGGGCGGCATGCGCCAGCGCGTCATGATCGCCATGGCGCTGGCCTGCAAGCCGGCGCTGCTGATCGCCGACGAACCGACCACCGCGCTGGACGTGACGATCCAGGCCCAGATCCTGCAGCTCATCCGCCAGCTTCAAGATGAAATGCACATGGGCGTGGTGTTCATCACCCACGACATGGGCGTGGTGGCCGAAGTGGCCGACCGCGTGCTGGTCATGTTCCGCGGCGACAAGGTCGAGGAAGGCCCGTCGGACCGCGTGTTTGCCGCGCCTCAGCATAGCTATACCAAGGCGCTGCTGTCGGCGGTGCCCAAGCTGGGCGCCATGCAGGGCACGGACCTGCCCGCGCGCTTCCCGCTGCTGCAGGTCGATGGCAAGGCCCAGCCCGTGGCCGAGGCCGGCGCCGTCAGCACGCAGGAAGTGCCCGCCGGCAAGCGCGAGCCCATCCTGAGCGTGCGCAACCTGGTGACGCGCTTTGACCTGCGCGGCGGCATCATGAGCCGCGTCCAGCGCCGCGTGCACGCCGTGGAAAAGGTCAGCTTCGATCTGTACCCGGGCGAGACCCTGTCGCTGGTCGGCGAGTCCGGCTGCGGCAAGTCCACGACCGGCCGCTCGCTGCTGCGCCTGGTGGAAAGCCAGGGCGGCGAAATCCGCTTCGGCGGCCGCGACATCGTGCGCCTGAAGAACAGCGAACTGCAGTCCCTGCGCCGCGACATCCAGTTCGTGTTCCAGGACCCGTTCGCGTCGCTGGATCCGCGCGTGACCGTGGGCTTCTCGATCATGGAGCCGCTGCTGGTGCACGGCGTGGCCAAGGGCAAGGATGCCGAGCGCCGCGTCGCCGAACTGCTCGAGCGCGTGGGCATGCCGCCGGAAATGGCGCAGCGCTATCCGCACGAGTTCTCGGGCGGCCAGCGCCAGCGCATCTGCATTGCGCGCGCCCTGGCCCTGAATCCGAAGGTCGTGATCGCGGACGAATCCGTGTCGGCGCTGGACGTGTCGATCCAGGCGCAGATCGTGAACCTGCTGATCGACCTGCAGCGCGACATGGGCATCTCGTTCCTGTTCATCTCGCACGACATGGCCGTGGTCGAACGCGTGAGCCACCGCGTGGCGGTGATGTACCTGGGCCAGATCGTCGAGATCGGTCCGCGCCGCGCGATCTTCGAGAATCCCCAGCATCCCTACACCAAGAAGCTGATGTCGGCCGTGCCGATCGCCGATCCGGCGCGCCGTCACATGAAGCGCACCTTGCTGTCCGATGAAATCCCCAGCCCGATCCGCAAACTGAACGACGAACCGGTGGTGCAGCCGCTGGTGCAGGTCGGTCCGGATCATTTTGTAGCCCGCCATCCCGTCGGCGGCGCGTATTGACTCAGTAGTTGACCTTTTTTTGGAACCAGGAGTTGCAATGATGAAAGTTCTGCGCCCCACCAAGCTGATGGCCGCTGCCGCGCTGGCCTTCGGCGTGCTCGCCGCGCCGATGGCCCATGCCGCCAAGGACGTGACGTTCGCCGTTTCCATCGCGCTGGAAACGCTTGATCCCTACAACACCAACAGCACGCTGAACCAGGCGGCTGGCAAGGCCTACTATGAAGGCCTGTTCGAGTTCGACAAGGACCTGAAGGTGCAGAAGGTCCTGGCGACCGACTACACGGTCAGCGAAGACGGCCTGGTCTACACGTTCAAGCTGCGTCCCGGCGTGAAGTTCCACGACGGCACCGACTTCAACGCCGAAGCGGTCAAGATCAACTTCGATCGTCCGGCCAACCCGGACAACCGCCTGTCGCGCTACATCCAGTTCAGCGTCATCGAGAAGACCGAAGTGGTCGATCCGATGACCGTCAAGATCACGCTGAAGAAGCCGTTCTCGGCCTTCATCAACGCGCTGGCCCACCCGGCCGCCATGATGATCTCGCCCGCTGCCCTGGCCAAGTACGGCAAGGAAATCGGCTTTCACCCGGTCGGCACGGGCCCGTTCGAATTCGTCGAATGGAAGCCGGCTGAATACCTGAAGGTCAAGAAGTTCGACGGTTACTGGAAGAAGGGCTACCCGAAGGTCGACACGCTGACCTTCCGCACCGTGACCGACAACAACACCCGCGCCGCCGTGGTGCAGACGGGTGAAGCGCACTTCGCCTTCCCGGTGCCGTTCGAGCAGGCCGCCGTGCTGAAGAAGAACGAAAAGCTGGACGTGGTCGATCACAAGAACTCGATCATGGCCCGCTACCTGTCGATGAACACGCAGCAAAAGCCGTTCGACAACGTCAAGGTGCGTGAAGCCATCAACTACGCCATCAACAAGGACGCCCTGGCCAAGGTCGCGTTCTCGGGCTACGCCACCGTCATCGACGGCGTCGTGCCGCAAGGCGTGGACTACGCGCACAAGATCGGCGCATGGCCCTACGACATCAAGAAGGCCAAGGCCCTGCTGGCCGAAGCCGGCTACCCCAACGGCTTCGAAAGCACGCTGTGGTCCGCCTATAACGACGGCACCTCGGTGAAGGTCGTTCAGTTCCTGCAGCAGCAGCTCGCCCAGGTCGGCATCAAGGTTTCCGTGGAAGTCCTGGAATCCGGCCAGCGCGTGCAGCGCGTTCAACAGGTGCAAAAGCCTGAAGACGCCAAGGTCCGCATGTACTACGCCGGCTGGTCGTCCTCGACCGGTGAAGCCGACTGGGGCCTGCGTCCGCTCCTGACCACCGCCGCGTTCCCGCCGGTGCTGAACAACGTGTCGTACTACTCGAACAAGTCGGTTGACGACGGCGTCCAGCAAGCGCTGGCCACGACCGATCGCGCCAAGAAGACCGAGATCTACAAGAACGTTCAGGAAACCATCTGGAAGGACGCCCCGTGGGCCTTCCTGGTGACCCAGAACAACCTGTACGTCAAGTCGAAGAACCTGTCGGGCGTGTACGTGGAACCGGACACCTCGTTCTGGTTCGGCGACATCGACCTGAAGCAGTAAACCAAGCAGTAACTCTCGGGGCCTTCGGGCCCTTGTAAGGCCACATACGGCGGGGACGCGGTGTCCCCGCCGATGTTGCAGGAATTTCAATGCTGACCTACATCGTCAAACGTCTTTTGGGCATGATCCCCACGCTGCTGCTGGTAGCGGTGGTCGTGTTCCTGTTTGTGCACATGCTTCCGGGCGACCCGGCGCGACTGGCCGCCGGGCCCGAAGCCGACCAGCAGACCGTCGAGCTCGTGCGCAAGGAACTTGGGCTGGATCTGCCCCTGCCGCAGCAGTTCGTGCGCTACTTCAGCCACATGCTGCAGGGCGACCTCGGGACCTCGCTGCGCACCAAGCGCCCCGTCTCGACCGAAATCGCCGACCGTTTCATGCCCACCTTGTGGCTCACCCTTGCGAGCATGGTGTGGTCCGTTGGCTTTGGCATGATCATCGGCATCGTGTCGGCGGTATGGCGCAATCGCTGGCCCGACCGTCTTGGCATGACGCTGGCGGTGTCCGGCATCTCGTTCCCCGCGTTCGCGCTGGGCATGATGCTGATGCAGATCTTCTCGGTGAACCTTGGCTGGCTCCCCACGGTGGGCGCCTCGACCTGGCAACACTACATTCTTCCTTCCATCACGCTGGGCGCCGCCGTGGCCGCCGTGATGGCGCGCTTCACGCGGGCGTCGTTCGTGGAAGTCGTGCAGGAAGACTTCGTGCGCACGGCCCGCGCCAAGGGCCTGTCCGAGCGCCGCGTCATCATCAAGCACGCGCTGCGCAACGCGCTGATTCCCGTCGTGACCATGATGGGCCTGCAGTTCGGCTTCCTCCTGGGCGGCTCGATCGTGGTCGAGACCGTGTTCAACTGGCCCGGCCTTGGCCGCCTGCTGGTGGACGCCGTGACCCAGCGCGACTATCCGGTGATCCAGGGCCTCGTGCTGCTGTTCTCGCTGGAATTCATCCTGATCAACCTGATTGTCGACGTGCTGTATGGCGTCATCAATCCCAGCATCCGTTACAAGTGAGGCGGCCATGAGCAATACGACACCCGCCGCAACCATCGCCGCCGTTCCCAAGAACGACGTGCGCACGCCCGCCACCGAGTTCTGGCGCAAATTCAAGAAGCAGAAGCTTGCCGTCGGCGCGGGCCTCTTCGTCCTGCTGCTGGTCATCGTCGCGGTCTTCGCGCCGTGGATCGTGCCGTACGACCCTGAGAACTTCTTCGACTACGACGCGCTGAACGCCGGTCCGTCCCTCGCTCACTGGCTGGGCGTGGATTCGCTGGGCCGCGACATCTTCAGCCGCATCATCATGGGTGCGCGCATCTCGCTGGCCGCCGGCTTCCTGTCGGTCGCCATGGGCGCCATCGTCGGCACGTTCATGGGCCTGATGGCCGGCTACTACGAAGGCTGGTGGGAACGCATCACGATGCGTATCTCCGACGTGCTGCTGGCATTTCCCGGCATGTTGCTGGCCATCGGCGTGGTCGCCATCCTGGGTTCCAGCATGGTCAACGTGATCGTGGCCGTGGCCGTGTTCAGCGTGCCCGCGTTTGCCCGCCTGGTGCGCGGCAACACGCTGTCGATCAAGCAGATGACGTACGTCGAAGCCGTCAAGAGCGTGGGCGCGTCCGACTGGACGATCATCATGCGCCACATCCTGCCCGGCACGATCTCGCCGATCGTGGTGTACGGCACGATGCGGATCGGCACCTCGATCATCACCGCGGCCAGCCTGTCGTTCCTGGGCATGGGCGCTTCGCCTCCCACGCCGGAGTGGGGCGCGATGCTGAACGAAGCGCGCGCCGACATGGTCATCGCACCGCACGTCGCCATCTTCCCGGCGCTTGCCATCTTCCTGACGGTGCTGGCGTTCAACCTGCTGGGCGACGGCCTGCGCGACGCGCTCGATCCCAAGATCGACCGCAAGTAAACCTGCCGCCGGCCTGATTGCCCAGGCCGGCGTGGAGGGCGATTCTTCCGCCGCCGCCTCCGTCCGCCACGCGCTGCCCCGCGCGTGTCCCGGACCCAGGGTGGCGGCGTTTTGCATTCTGGAGCGTGGCGACACGTAGACGAACATGGACAAACAAGCGCTGGACATCCCGCGGATCGGCGTACTGCCCTCGGGTCCGCTGGACTCGATCTGCGACGTGGGCGAGATCACCGTCGGCCATTGCACGCTGGCCGATGGCCCGCTGCAGACGGGCGTGACCGTCGTGCGCCCGCATGGCGGCGATCCCTTCCTGGACAAGACGCCGGCCGCGGCCACCGTGCTGA
Source organism: Achromobacter sp. JD417 (assembly GCF_041879325.1). Taxonomy (NCBI): domain Bacteria; kingdom Pseudomonadati; phylum Pseudomonadota; class Betaproteobacteria; order Burkholderiales; family Alcaligenaceae; genus Achromobacter; species Achromobacter sp. JD417. The sequence continues at coordinate 1,470,649 of NZ_CP087159.1, forward strand.
ACGGCTTTGGCAAGAGCACGGGTCTGGTTCAGGTGCAGGAATTGGGCGTGCTGGAAACGCCGATCGCGCTGACCAATACGTTCGGCGTGGGCACGGTGGCCAATGCGCAGATCCGCGCCGCGGTCGCGGCCAACCCCGGCATCGGCCGCGGCATGGCGACCGTGAACCCGCTGGTCTTCGAGTGCAACGACGGGTTCCTGAACGACATCCAGGCGATGGCGGTTCAGGAATCGCATTACGCCGACGCGCTGACCGCCGCCGGCAAGCGTTTCGCGCAGGGCGCCGTTGGCGCCGGCCGGGGCATGTCCAGCTTTTCGTTCAAGGGCGGCATCGGCTCGGCTTCGCGCGTGGCGCGGATCAAGGACGGACCGCAGTACACCCTGGGCGCGCTGGTGCTTTCCAACTTCGGCCGTTTGCCCAACCTGACGGTGGCGGGCAGGCCGTTTGGCCGCCGGCTGGCGGACCAGCTTGACGGCAAGCTGGCGCAGCAAGGCGAAAACGCGGTGATCGCCCCTGAGAAGGGATCGATCATCCTGCTGGTGGCCACCGACGCGCCGCTCGATGCTCGGCAGTTGCGCCGGCTGTCGCTGCGCGCGGGCGCGGGGCTGGCGCGCACCGGCTCGGTGTTCGGCCACGGCAGCGGCGACATTGCGCTGGCGTTTTCGACGGCATACACGATTCCGCAGCTGGCCGAGTCGCCCATGCCCGCGATCGCCATGTTGCACGAGGCCCGCATCGATCCGCTCTTCGAGGCCGCCGCCGAAGCCTGCGAACAGGCCATCATTGCCGCGCTGTGGCACGCCGAAAGCGTGACCGGGCGCGACGGGAACCACCGCGATTGCATCCGCCACGCCGCGCCCGATTGGCGCCAGTGGCTGTCCGACACCGAACTCTGAACATTTTCAAGGCCCCTTTCATGAAGATCCTTATTTCCACCGATATCGAAGGCGTCGCCGGCGTCTTCCATGCCGAGCAGGTCCGTGCCGGCAACGGCGAGTACGAGCGTGCTCGCGCCTGGATGACCGCCGAGGCCAACGCGGCCGTGCAAGGCGCCATCGCGGGCGGCGCCGAAGAGATCCTGGTCAACGACTCGCACGGCGGCTTTCGCAACCTGCTGCCCGATGGCCTGGACGAGCGCGCCCGCCTGGTGCTGGGCAAGCCGCGTTACCTGGGCATGATGGGCGGGCTGGAAGAGGCGTGCGACGCCGTCTTCATGATCGGCTACCACTCGCGCTCGCAAGGCCGCGGCATCCTGGCCCACACCATCAACAGCTTTGCGTTCGCGCGCGTCGTCATCAACGGCATGGAGCTGGGCGAAGCGGGCCTGTACGGGGCGCTGGCCGGCGAGTTGGGCGTGCCCGTCATCCTGGGCACGGGCGACGACGTGTTCATCGAGGAGACCCGCGACACCTTTCCCGGCGCCGAATGGGTGCAGACCAAGGTTGCGCACGGGCAGGGCAGCGGCATCACGTTGTCGCCCGCCGCCTCGCGCCGCGCGATTGCTGCGGCCGCCGAAACAGCGGTGCGTAATTTCATGCGCGGCGGCGACAAGAAAGCCGTTCCTTTCCGCATTCCCGCGCCTATAGAATGCCGGTTGCAGACGCAGAGCTCGGCGCTCGCCGATCTGTTCTGCATGTGGCCCACGCTCGAACGCGTGGACGGCGTCACCTTGCGATTCACCACGGATAGCATGCAGTCCGCCATCCGCACGCTGAACAGCCTGGCCGCCATGTCTTTCATGTTGCGCTAAGGATCCCATCTTCCATGTCTAGCACCGACGCCCGTATTGCCCAATTGCGGCAGGCCATGACCCGCCGCGGTCTGACTGCCTACGTCGTTCCTTCCTCGGACCCGCACCTGTCCGAATACCTGCCGGCCCGCTGGCAGGGGCGGCGCTGGCTGTCGGGCTTCACGGGGTCGGTGGGCACGCTGGTGGTCACGCCAAGCTTTGCCGGCCTGTGGGTGGACAGCCGCTACTGGGTCCAGGCCGAAGCCCAGCTTGCGGGCACGGGCGTGCAACTGATGAAGATTGCGCTGGCCACGACGCCGGGCCATGTCGATTGGCTGGCCGCCAACACCGGCGCGGGCGACGTCATCGGGGTGGACGGCCAGGTGCTGGGCCTGGGCGCTTTCCGCGCCTTGTCCGCTGCCGCAGCCGCCTCTGGCGCCGTGCTGGAGATCCGCGAAGACCTGCTGGACGAGGTCTGGGCTAATCGCGCCGGGCTGCCGGACGCCAAGATCTACGAACACGTCGCGCCCGACGCCTGCGTGACCCGCGCCGACAAGCTGGCTCAGGTTCGCGACGCCATGCGCAAGCATGGCGCCGACGTGCATTTCATTTCCACGCTTGACGATATCGCCTGGCTGTTCAACCTGCGCGGCGCGGACGTGGACTACAACCCGGTCTTTGTCGGCCACGCGCTGGTCGGCCTGGACCACGCCACGCTCTTCGTGGCCGACGGCAAGATCGATGACAGCCTGCGCGCCATCCTGGCCGCCGACGGCGTCGAAGTTGCGGACTACGCCCACGCCGCGGATGCGCTGGCCTCCTTGGAAGTGGATCAGAAGCTGCTGATCGATCCGGCCCGCGTCACCTGCGGGGTGTTCCATGCCATGGATCCGGCCGTGCCGCGCGTGGAAGCGATCAATCCGTCCACGCTGCTCAAGTCGCGCAAGACCGACGCCGAACTGGCGAACGTGCGTCAGGCGATGGCGCAGGACGGCGCCGCGCTCTGCGAATTCTTCGCCTGGTTCGAAGGCGCGCTGGGCAAGGAAACCATCACCGAACTGACTATCGACGAGCAGATCACGGCCGCCCGCGCGCGCCGTCCGGCGTACGTCTGCCCCAGCTTTGCCACCATCGCGGGCTTCAACGCCAACGGCGCCATGCCGCATTACCGCGCCACCCCGGAATCGCACGCCACGATCGAAGGCGACGGCCTGCTGCTGATCGACTCGGGCGGCCAGTACCTGGGCGGCACGACGGACATCACGCGCGTGGTGGCGGTGGGCACGCCCAGCGCGGACCAGAGGGTCGATTTCACGCTGGTCCTCAAGGGCATGATCGCGCTGTCGCGCGCATCGTTCCCGCGCGGCACGCCGTCGCCCATGCTCGATGCCATCGCGCGCGCGCCCATCTGGGAAGGCGGCGCGGAATACGGCCATGGCACGGGCCACGGCGTGGGCTATTTCCTGAACGTGCACGAAGGCCCGCAGGTCATTTCCTACCGCGCGATGCCGGGTCCGCACACGGCCATGGAGCCGGGCATGATCACCTCGAACGAACCGGGCATCTACCGCCCGGGACGCTGGGGCGTGCGCATCGAGAACCTGGTCGCTAACCGCAGCTGGCTGACCTCGGAGCTGGGTGAATTCCTGTGCTTCGAGACGCTGACGATGTGCCCCATCGACACCCGCTGCATCGAGCCCTCGCTGATGCGCGAAGATGAGATCGACTGGCTGAACGACTATCACAAGACGGTGTTCGAGCGCCTGTCGCCGCTGGTCGAGGGCGAGGCGCTGGCGTGGCTGACGCTGCGCTGCGCGGCGATCTGACCTGACAGTATTGCCGGCAGGGCCGGCGCAAAAAAAGGCCGCGGCGCGCCGCCGGTTACCGCGCCGGCGCGTCTTGCTTGCGGTGAAGCAGGCGCGTGGCCGCCAGGCAACCCAGCGTCAGCAGCGCGCCGTAAGCCAGCAGCGCCAGCACGGCGGCCACGTTCGATTGGGCCGCCCATGCAATCTGGTTCCAGCTCATGGAATTGAGCATTGCGACGGCCAGGCCGATGCCCAACACCTGCGCGATCCAGAACGCCAGGCTGCCGAGCGCCACGGCGCGGCCGATGCCGGGCCGCGCCAGCGGGCGGGGCAGTGCCTTCAGGCAGACGAACGTAGCCAGCGCCAGCAGGAGGGCGGGCAGCAGCCAATAGCCCAGTGCATATTGGGTCCACCCCGCTTCCAGCGTCTGCATCTGCAGATAGCCGCCCAGCATGATCGAGACGCTGGACTGCCAGATCAGCATGGTCAGACCGCTGATCCATGCCGCATGCCGGCGGGTCAGCGCTGAGCCGGCGCCGGGGACGGCCGGGGTGGTGGTCCAGGCGGCGATGCGCAGCGCCAGGCAGATACCGGCGATCTCCAGCGCCACCGTGACGACGCGGATACCCAGGTTCATGACGATGAAACGTCCGGCCACATCCAGGCCGAGGGCCGTCTGGAGCCAGGAACCTTCCTTGATCAGGCCGCTCATCAACAGGTGCTGCGCGTAGGCCATGCCGCTGGACAGGCACAGCGTGTAGAGCGCCTGCAAAGCCAGGAACGTGCCCAGCAGCCTGCCCGGCTGGTCCACGGTTGCCGCATCGCGGCGCGCAAGCCACTGGCGCGTTGCGCCCCAGGCCGCGAGCCCGACGATGAGCAGGGTCGAGACGATGTTGGCCAGCAGCGGGGCCAGCACCGGCGGCTGCGTGTAGCTTTCACGCAGTTGCTCCACATAGGGCGTCGGGCTCAACAAGGTGTAGGCCTGCACCAGCGCGATATACGTCAGCCGCAGCAGGACGGCGGCGACGGCGATGCGCCAGGCAAGGGAAGGAACGGGGCGGGAAAGGGCGGTCATCGGCGCGGGGGCGGGGATGGGAGGGCGCCGCCCGCACGGGCAGCGGTTCAAAATTAGGGAGCGACCATACCATGCGGGCGCCGTGGGGCTTGTGGCAATGGGCTTGCCGAGTGCAGCCAATTGTTACCCGCACAGAGCTAGGGGAAAACCCAAACAAGTCGCGTCGCCCGGCTATAATCCAAATTTCCCGCACGCGCCCGCTCGTCCCGGGTGCTCATTACGATGACCAAATACGTATTTGTCACCGGCGGTGTGGTGTCTTCCCTGGGCAAGGGCATCGCCGCCGCGTCGCTTGCCGCCATCCTTGAGTCGCGTGGTTTGCAAGTAACCATGCTGAAGCTCGACCCCTACATCAACGTCGATCCGGGCACGATGAGCCCCTTCCAGCATGGTGAGGTGTTCGTCACGGAAGACGGCGCCGAGACCGACCTGGACCTGGGCCACTACGAGCGTTTCATTTCCGCTCGCATGCACAAGGTGAACAACTTCACCACCGGCCAGATCTACGAATCCGTGCTGCGCAAGGAACGCCGTGGCGACTACCTGGGCAAGACCGTCCAGGTGATTCCGCACATCACGAACGAAATCCAGGACTTCATCGCCCGCGGCGCCGAAGCCGGCTGGAATGGCAACACCGACGTCGCCATCGTGGAAATCGGCGGCACGGTGGGCGACATCGAATCGCTGCCGTTCCTCGAAGCCGCCCGCCAGATGAGCCTGCGCATGGGCCGCAACAACGCGGCCTTCGTCCATCTGACGCTCGTGCCCTTCATCGCCTCCGCCGGCGAACTGAAGACCAAGCCCACGCAACACTCGGTGCAGAAGCTGCGCGAAATCGGCATCTACCCGAACGCGCTGCTGTGCCGCGCCGACCGCCGCATTCCGGACGACGAGCGCGCCAAGATCTCGTTGTTCTCCAACGTGCCCCTGGACGCGGTCATTTCCGTCTGGGACGCCGACTCCATCTACAAGATCCCGGCCATGCTGCACAAGCAGGGCGTGGACAACATCGTCTGCGAGGCCCTGGGCCTGACCCCGCCGCCGGCCGATCTGTCCATGTGGGACAACCTGGTCGAGGCGCTGGAACACCCCGAGCACCAGCTCACCATCGGCATGGTCGGCAAGTACGTCGACCTGACCGAGTCGTACAAGTCGCTGACCGAAGCCCTGGTTCACGCCGGCATCCACACGCGCTCGAAGATCAACATCGAGTACATCGACTCGGAAGACATCGAAACCCGCGGCACCGATCAGTTGAAGCACCTGGACGCCATTCTGGTTCCGGGCGGCTTCGGCAAGCGCGGCACCGAGGGCAAGATCGCCGCGATCCGCTACGCCCGCGAAAACGGCGTGCCGTACCTGGGCATCTGCCTGGGCATGCAGCTGGCGGTCATCGAATTCGCGCGTCACGTCGCGGGTCTGGGCGGCGCCAACAGCACGGAATTCGATCCCTCCGCGCCGCACCCGGTGGTCGCACTCATCACCGAATGGATGGACCGCGAAGGCAAGGTCGAGAAGCGCGACACGTCGTCCGACATGGGCGGCACCATGCGCAAGGGCGCGCAACGCGTGCCGATCAAGCCCGGCACCCGCGCGCAGGCCATTTATGGCGACGAGGTGAACGAACGTCACCGCCATCGCTACGAGGTCAACAACGTCTACGTGCCGCGCCTCGAAGAAGCCGGCATGGTGATCAGCGCCCGCACGCCGACCGAGAACCTGCCCGAAATGATGGAACTGCCCAATCACCCGTGGTTCGTCGGCGTCCAGTTCCACCCGGAGTTCACGTCCACCCCGCGCGACGGCCACCCGCTGTTCTCCAGCTACATCCGCGCCGCCATCGAGCAGAAGGCTCGCCGCGGCCAGGAGGCCTGATGCGTGTCCGCGGTCCTGAGTTCCGTAAGCGGATCCTCGGGGCCGCGGGCCGATTCCCCAGCGCCGCCCTATACGGCGGCGCTTCTTTCGGATACAACCGATTAGCATCGGATATGCGTCGCCCGTGCGCCTTGCGCGACACTGGCGGCGGCGCCGTATCCGGCGTCAGACCGAAACCAACGCAACTGCTCTGAAGGAACCCCATGAGTGCCTATCTGATCGCCGACGTCAAAGTGACCAAGCCCGCGCAGTACGAGGACTACAAGCGTCTGTCCACGCTCGCCATGCGCGCGTACGATGCCAAGATCCTGGTGCGCGGCGGCGAATCGAAGCACCTCGAGGGGCGTGAACCCGGCCGCACCGTCGTCATGGAATTTCCGTCCATGGCCGCGGCGCAGGCGTTCTACGATTCCTGGCAGTACCGCCGTGCCCGCAATGCCCGCGAAGGCGCGGCCGTCATGAATATGTTTATCGTTCAGGGAATGTAAAGTCATGAGTGCAATCGTCGACATCATCGGCCGCGAGATTCTGGATTCGCGCGGCAACCCCACCGTGGAATGCGATGTGCTGCTGGAATCCGGCGCCATGGGCCGTGCGGCCGTGCCGTCGGGCGCATCCACCGGCGCCCGCGAAGCCATCGAGCTGCGCGACGGCGACAAGGGCCGTTATCTGGGCAAGGGCGTGCTGCGCGCCGTTGAAAACCTCAACACCGAAATCTCCGAAGCCCTGATGGGCCTGGATGCTCAGGAACAGACGTTCGTCGATCGCACGCTGATCGAACTGGACGGCACCGAGTCCAAGGAGCGCCTGGGCGCCAACGCCATCCTGGCCGCCAGCATGGCCGTGGCCCGCGCCGCCGCCGACGAGTCGGGCCTGTCCCTGTACCGCTATTTCGGCGGCAGCGGCCCCATGAGCATGCCCGTCCCGATGATGAACGTCATCAACGGCGGCGCGCACGCCAACAACACGCTTGACCTGCAGGAACTGATGATTCTGCCGGTGGGCGCGGGCAGCTTCCGCGAAGCCCTGCGTTGGGGCGCCGAAGTCTTTCACATGCTCAAGAAGCTGATCCACAGCCAGGGCATGTCGACCGCCGTGGGCGACGAGGGCGGTTTCGCGCCCAACGTGCCCAGCCATGAAGCCGCCATCCAGCTCATCCTGAAGGCCATCACCGAAGCCGGCTACGAGCCGGGCACGCAGATCGCCCTGGGCCTGGACTGCGCCAGCTCCGAGTTCTACCGCGACGGCAAGTACACGCTGGCCGGCGAAGGCGGCATCTCGCTGTCCTCGCAAGAATTCACGAACCTCCTGGCCACGTGGTGCGACAAGTACCCGATCATCTCGATCGAAGACGGCATGGCCGAAAACGACTGGGAAGGCTGGAAGCTCCTGACCGACCAGCTCGGCAAGAAGGTCCAACTGGTGGGCGACGACCTGTTCGTCACCAACACCAAGATCCTGCGTGAAGGCATCCAGAAGGGCGTGGCCAACTCGATCCTCATCAAGATCAACCAGATCGGCACGCTGACGGAAACGTTTGCCGCCATCGAAATGGCCAAGCGCGCCGGCTACACCGCCGTCGTCTCGCACCGCTCGGGCGAAACCGAAGACTCGACCATTGCCGACATCGCCGTGGCGACCAACGCCATGCAGATCAAGACCGGCTCGCTGTCGCGCTCGGATCGCATGGCCAAGTACAACCAGTTGCTGCGCATCGAAGAAGAGCTGGCTGAAGTCGCGTCGTATCCCGGCCTGGAAGCTTTCTACAACCTGCGTTGATAAAAAGCGCGGCCCTGGCGTGTTGCCCGGGCCGCATCCACGCCACGACAGTTGAGGTTCCCGCGTATGCGCCTGTTGTTCCTGGTGCTGTTCGTGCTGTTAGGCCTGATCCAATACCCGCTGTGGCTGGGTAAGGGCGGCTGGTTCAAGGTCTGGGATCTGCAACGCCAGGTGGCTGAGCAGCGCGAGACCAATGAAGGCCTGCGCGCGCGCAATGCCGCCCTTGAGGCGGAAGTGCGCGATCTGGAAGGCGGATCGGGGGCCATCGAGGAACGGGCGCGCGGTGAACTGGGCATGATGCGCGACGGCGAAGTATTCGTGCACATCCTGCCCCAGAACACCCAGCCTCCCGCGGGCGCCTCGCTGTCCGCCGAGGCGCCGCCCAAGCCTGCCGCCACCGGCACGCCCGCACGCGCCAACGCCCCCGCCACTCGGCCGGCCTCGGCAGCAACCCCATCCCGGCCCGCAGCGGCAACGCCAGCCAGGCCCGCCGCCACCGGCGCCAACCATTCCAATTCCACCGCCCGGCAGTGATGCCCGGCGGTTTTTTTTAGCCTTGCCAGCGGCGGCCCGGCTTATCCCGGGCCGCAACGCATCTGGCGGCACGGTCCATACACCACGCCTTCGGGATAGGGGCGCCTGCGCGCCCAGTCCACCGGATGCGTGTGCATTTCCTGTTCCAGCTCCACGACAATCGGCAACACGCCCTTGGCCAGCGCGTGGCCGGCGTAGCTGCCGTCCTGCCGGCCCAGCACCGCCAGCAGGGCCCGCAACGGCGGCAGCAGCGGTTTGTGCAGATACGTCAGACGCAGCCTGAGCGTGTTGGCCAGGAAGATGTCCTGGCCGCCAGGGCGTGGCGGGCGGCGGGCGTGTTGCAGGACCTGGTAGCCGTTGTCGATGGCGCGCAAGCCGGGCGCGGCGGCCACCTGCAAGCCCGCGTGCCCGTGCTCGCGGAACGACTGGTCGTCCGGCAACAGCACTTCGATGCGCCAGGGCGCAACGCCCGTCAACGCCTTCAGATTGGCCATCGCGGTGTCCAGGCGCCGCCGCGCGCCCGACTGGCCCTCGGCGTGGGCGTGCAAGGGCAGCAACGCCCGCAGAAAGGCTGCTTGCATGCGGGCCGGGTCGCCGTGGCCCGTGGCGCCGGCGCGCGCTGCTTCTGTCAGCGCCAGATGGGCCATCTGGCGCGCGCCGTGCCACTGGACGGCTTCGATGCACAGCAGACCCAGCAGCAGCACCGCGGCGCCCGCCACGGCAAATTCAAGGGCGGCCGCGCCATGCTGTCGGCGGACGGCGCGAAACACGGCAGGAAAAATAAAGGCGGTCATGGCTGCGCAGTGTGGCGCGCCCATGACCGCCCGTCGATGAGGACAATCCGGTGTGACGAAAACGTCCCGGCGGGCTTGCCGCCGGGGGGTATCAATGCACGGTGGGAGGTTCGTCTCCGGCTGCCGGCTGGTTTGCCGAGAAAAGCGCCGCGCAGTCGACGGTGTCGAACTTGTAGGGCTTGCCGCAGAAGTCGCAGGCCACGTCGACCTGTCCACGTTCTTCCAGGATGCTGTTGACCTCGGCTTCGCCCAGCGAACGCAGCATGTTGGCCACGCGCTCGCGCGTGCACGGACAGTGCCAGCTGACGGGCTGCGGGTCGAAGGCGATGAGCGTTTCTTCCCAGAACAGGCGGTGGATCAGCGTGTCGATGTCCGTGGCCAGGATTTCGTCGCGTTTGAGCGTGCCGGCCAGGGCATTGATGCGCTCCCAGGTCTCGGCAGCCACCTGTTCGGTCAGGGCGCGGTCGGTTTCTCCGCCGCCGTGATGCGGCAGGCGTTGCAGCAGCATGCCGGCGGCGTGATCGGCATCGGCCGACAGCCACAGACGCGTGTCCAGCTGTTCGGAGGCCTTCATGTAGTGTTGCAGCGCCTCGGCGACCGTGTCGCCTTCGAGCGGCACGATGCCCTGGTAAGCCTGCTGGCCGGGCAGCTTGCGCTGCGGGTCCAGCACCACGATGAAGCGCCCGTTGCCGCCCGGGTTCAACAGGCTTTGCATGTCGCCGGCGCTGGGCACCTCGTGGCCTTCGCGCATCTTGACGGTGGCGCGCAGGCTCAGGTCCGAGCGGCATTCCACCACCAGCAGGGCGATGGGGCCATCGCCCTGGATCTGGAGCACCAGCGAGCCATCGAACTTGATGTTGGCGGCGAGCAGGGTGGATGCCGCCACCAGTTCACCCAACAGGTCGGTGATGGCGGGCGGGTAGTCGTGGTTGGCCTGGACGGCCTTCCACGTGTCAGACAGGCGCACCGCTTGGACGCGGACGCTGCGGTCTTCGGTGAGGTATTTTTTGAGCTGATCGGTCATAGCGGAATGTTAGCCGATCGCGGTGGGGTATTCCCCCTGCTGGCAGCAGGGGTTGGGACGGTTGCGAAGGCGGTGAGGGGGGCCTCGGGGGAGCCGTCAGTCGATCCGTTTCAGGGCGGTCTTGTACTGTTGGCCGCGCGCCACGTAATGGGCGGTGTTCTTGTGCATGTTGGCAATTTCGTCGGCGGAAAGCTCCCGCACGATCTTGCCGATGCCGATGACCAGCGAATTGTCCGGGATGACGCGGTCTTCGGGGATGATCGCGCCGGCGCCGATCAGGCAGTTGCGGCCGATGACGGCATTGTTCAGCACGATGGCCTGCATGCCGACCAGCGCCCCTTCATGGATGGTGCAGCCGTGCAGCATGGCCTGGTGACCGACCGTGACGTTCGGGCCGATGGTCATGGGACAGCCCTCGTCGACGTGCAGGACGCTGGATTCCTGGATATTGGTGCCTTCGCGGATCAGGATGGCGTCGTTGTCGGCGCGGATGGAGACATGCGACCAGATGCTGACGCCGGCTTCCAGCGTGACGTTGCCGATGAGATCCGCGCTGTCGGCCACGTAGGCTTGCGGGTCGATGCGGGGGATCAGGTCGCCCAGTTGGTAAATGGCCATGCTATGTCTCCGTTTGTCGCGCGGGGGCGGCAACGGGCACGCCAGCGTCGGTTTGGGGCGCGTGGGCCCGCGCACGTTCTTCTTCGCGCTGCCGCAGGATGCGCCGCTGAATCTTGCCCGTGGTGGTCATGGGCAGTTCGTCCACGTATTCGATTTCCTTGGGGTACTCGTACGGCGCCAGGCGCTCGCGCACGTGTTCCTGCAGGTTCTCGGTGATTTCGCCGTGGTCCCGCTGGGCAAATTCCGGCGTCAGCACCACGTAGGCCTTGACCAGCGCGCCGCGCTCGGCATCCGGCTTGGGCACGACCGCCGCGTTGGCTACGGCAGGATGGCCGATCAGGCAGCTTTCGATCTCGCCCGGGCCGATCCGGTATCCGGCCGACTTGAACACGTCGTCGGCGCGGCCGGCGTACCAAAGGTAGCCGTCCTCGTCGATGGTGGCGAGGTCGCCCGTCAGGCACCAGTCGCCCTTGAACTTGGCCTGCGTGGCCGCTTCGTTGCGCCAGTACCCAAGGAACATCACCGGGTCGGGAAAGCCGTGGATGTCGAGCCGGTTCACGGCGATTTCGCCGGTTCCGCCCGGGGGAACCGGCACGCCGTCGCTGTCCAGCACCGCCACGTTGTGGCCCGGGTAAGGGCGGCCCATGGAACCGGGTTTGGCGGGCCAGCGCTTGTTGCTGTTGCCCACCACGTAGTTCATCTCGGTCTGGCCGAACATCTCGTTTGGCGTGACGCCCAGGGCCGAGCGGCACCATTCGAAGACCGTATCGCCCACGCTTTCCCCGGCGCTCATGATGGAACGCAGGGCCAGCTGGTAGCGTTGGCGGGGCTCGGGCACCGCCTTCATCATCATCTTCAGGGCGGTGGGGAACAGGAACGTGTTGGTGACCTGATAGCGTTCCAGGAGCTCGAAGGCACGCTCGACCGAGAAACGCCCGCGCGTGCCGACGATGGGATGGCCGAAATACAGGGTGGGCAGCAGCGCGTCCATCATGCCGCCGGTCCAGGCCCAGTCCGCGGGCGACCAGAACACATCTGCGGGTTTGGGGAACCAGTCCTGCGAGGCGACGAAGCCCGGCAGGTTGCCGATCAGCACGCTGTGGGGCAGCAGGGCGCCCTTGGGCGCGCCGGTGGTGCCGGAGGTATAGAGCAGGATGGCCGGATCCGACGAGCGGGTCTGGACGGCCTTGAATTCGTTTGGCTGGCGGGCCAGCAGGCTGCGCCACGGCAGCACGCGTTCGTCGGCGAAACCGATGCCGATGACCTGTTGCAGGGCGGGGCAGTTTTCTGTGACGGCCAGCAGATTGGCGCTGGAGGCGTGGTCGACGATGGCAACGCGCGCTTCGGCATCGCACAGGCGGCTTTGCAGCGCCTCGGGACCGAAGAGCGCGGACAGGGGCAGGACCACCGCGCCCACGCTGTAAATGGCCATGTGGGCAACCACGGTCTCAGGGCGTTGTCCCAATACCACACCGACCCTGTCGCCCCGGCCGACGCCCATTTTCACCAGGCCGTTGGCCAGCTGATTGGCGGCTTCCGCCAGACGGGCGAAGGTCCAGACCTCGCGGTTGCCGGACTCATCTTCGTAGTAGATGGCAATGCGCCGCGCATCCGGACTACTGGATGCCCAGCGGTGGCAGCACGCTTCCGCAATGTTGAACTGGGTGGGCACCAGCCAGCGGAATGATTGGTAGAGCGCCTGATATTGGTCGTTCATGGCCCTATGTTGTGAGCATGTTGCAGCGTGAACGGGCCATGACGCCCGCTAACCAGTTGCAAGCATGACCTAGAGGGGCTTGAACTGCAATATCCGCGTTGCGTAACGGGGACGCATAAGGGTTATCACGGGTATTTGCCTTGGCGGCGCAGGGCGGACGGCAGGGCCGGCAAGGTCAGCGACCGGGGCGGGCGGTTGGCCGGGTCGCGCTGGCGTTCGGCCTGCAACACGGCCCAGTCCAGGAGCTGGAGCTGCCCGTCGTGCGTTTCGGCCAGCGCCGTGAGGCTTTCCACCCAGTCGCCGTCATTGCAATACAGGATGCCGCCGACGTCGCGCAGTTCGGCCTTGTGGATATGGCCGCAGACCACGCCGTCCAGGCCGCGGCGCCTCGCCTCGCCGGCCAACGCCTCCTCGAAGTCGGTGATGAACGACACCGCGTTCTTGACCTTGTGTTTCAGGTACTGGGACAACGACCAGTAATGCAGGCCCAGCCGGTGGCGCAGGCGGTTGAAGTGGTGGTTGATCCAGAGAGCAAGCTGGTAGAGCCCGTCGCCCAGATGCGCCAGCCAGCGGCTGTGCTGGATGACGCCGTCGAACTGGTCCCCGTGCAGCACGAGCAGCCGCAGCCCCTTGGCCGTGACATGCACGTCCTCGTCCAGGACCTCGATATCGCCGAAGGCGAAACCCGCGAACTCCCGGGCGAACTCGTCATGGTTGCCGGGGATGAACACCACGCGGGTGCCGTTGCGGGCCTTGCGCAGGATGCGCTGGATCACGTCGTTGTGCGCGCGGGGCCAATGCCAGTGCTTGCGCAACTGCCAGCCGTCGACGATGTCGCCGACCAGATAGAGGGTGTCCGAATCGTTGTGATCCAGGAAATCGAGCAGGAATTCCGCCTTGCACCCGGCAGTGCCCAGGTGAATATCGGAAATCCAGAGGGCGCGCCAATGCGCGGGTTGGATTTCGTTCACGGTCGCTTCCCTGTGGGCAGTGGTCATGCTTGAGCATGAGACCACTTCGCGATGACGTGTGCGTGACGGATCCGTGACACGGTTGTGACGGCGCGCGCGGGCAGGGGCCGCGCGCGCCGGTCCGGCGGATCAGGACTGTTCGGTGCCCTTCTTACCCTTCAGGCGCTTCCAGGCCGCGCCGCCCAGCGCGGCCGCGGCCAGGATGCCCACCTTGGCAAACTTGGCCAGGAATGCCGCGATCACCGCGAACAGCCCGAGCTTCTTGGCGGCCACGCCCGCCACGAGGGCCGCCAGACCGTACTCGGCAACCTTGTCGCTCGAGGCGTCGAAATCGGCGTAGCGCTTGCCTTGCACGTAATGCAGGTTGTCCAGCAGGGCCAGCACCGCGGCCTTGTCCGTAGGCACCTTGTTCTTTTCGGTGATCAGATCCAGCGTGATGTAGCCGTCGCGGCCCAGCGCATAGGTGTTGTAGTTGACCGTGCCGTCTTCGTCCGCGGCCGCGCCCTTGTGCTTGGCAGCCACGGACCAGACCAGGCGTTGGTTGTTGCTGTCGTACTTGGGCGTCTCCACCCAGCCGTCCACCGTCAGTTCGGGAAAGCCGCGCTTCTTGCGTTCCTCGTTGGACGCCTCGGTGCCTTCACGCAGGCTGTCCAGCAACTCGCCGACGTTCCAGTTCCGGGCGTCGTCGTCCTTGATATAGCCCGCCTTGTCGAAATTGATGGTGACGACCCAGTCCTCATCGTCGCTCTTGGGCATCACGACGCCCAGCAGCGAGGGATCCTTGCCGTTGCCGTAGGCCTGCATCAGCCGCTCGGCTTGCGGGCGGGGCACGAAAAACATGTTGTGGGGCAGCTTCAGGGTTGCCTGGTCGCCAAGCGTTACGTCGTCAGGGCCTTGCCGGGCCGCGGCAAAGGCGGCTTTGGACGCCGCTTCGATCTCCTGCTGGGCCGAGGCGTTCTGGGCGGACGCGCCTGCGTGCAGGAACAACAGCGCGCTGGCGAAGGCCAGCGGCAGGCGGGAAAGGAATGCGCGCATGGTGATGATGAAGCCGTAAAAAAATTGGGGCCTCATTGTCCCGGCGTGCGGCTGTCATCTTTCTGAACAGGGGGCACTAGATGGTCTGCGCCTTGGCCCGCATCAAACCGGGTCCAGCATGCCGGCGCAGCGGCGGCGCGGTTCAGTGGGCCTTTTTGCCCTTGGCCTGCGGCGCATTGCGCAGGCGTGTGCCCAGGATCCGGTCGTGCAGGAACTGGCCGTCGGGATCCAGCCAGGACCAGATGAAGATGGCAAAGGGGGCGGCGACGATGAACATGTCCACAGATGGCCATCCCGTGGCCAGCGCCGCCGCCCAGACCACCGCGGCGCCCGCCAGCACCAGCGGCCAGGCAAGGATGTAGCGCAGGATCAGCAGTCCGGTCGACGGGGTGTTGCCGTGGCGATCCACCAGCCGGATGTTCCACGTCTTCATGGGCAGCGTCTGGCCCCGGCGCCGCCAGCACAACACGAAATAGGCGCCGATCGCCACGAACAGCCACGCCTGGCGCGCGGCCCGCAATTCCAGCGCGTTACGGCTCTGGGTGAGCGTGTCCAGCAGGTAGCCCGCCAGAAACACGACGCCGAACAGCAGCACGGCTTCGTACATCATGCAGGCAAACCGGCGCAGCCGGTTCGGAGTCTGGTCGAGGGTGGCGTCATTCATGGACCGGTATTATCCATAAATTGTTGCTGCCCCGCCGGGGGGGGATGCCCCCACGCTGCGCACGCGATGCGTGCTTGCTGCCCCCCGAGGGGGCTGCCCCGCCTTCGGGCGGCCGGGCGGCGGGGCAGCTATTCTTGCCTAGGGGGTGAAGTGCCGCCGCTGCGCTTCGGTGTGCGCGCGAAAAAAAACCCGCCGTTGAGGGCGGGTCTATAAAAGGGGCTATGCAGCCCCCAAGGGGAAAATCGTTGGGCCAGTGGCCCAGGCCTTGCTCAGGCAGCGGAATGCGCGTTCTTGGCGCTCGTCTTGCCAGCCAGGGCCTTGATGCCGTGGGCCAGCTTGCGCAGGCCTGCAGCCAACGCCCGCATCGGATGCGGGCGGAATTGTTCTTCGATAGCCTGGAGCATCAGTTGACGCTCGAGTTCGTCGGTCAGGCGAATGGTGTTGTTCGGGTTGATCACTATAGCCTCCACGGGCTTGCACAGTTGTTTGCTACTAGGGATAACCCGGATTATAGGGGTTTACCCTGAAACTATGCAAGTGGCCGATGCAGGCTGGTGCAACTTGGCAACACCTTGGTGCTGATGATGCCCCAAAACCGCGCGGCGGGGCACCATAAGCAAAGATAGGCGCGCCATGTTGCGGCGCTTTTACAACGTGCTCAGGCGTCGCGGTAGCCGGCGGCAACCAGTTCAAAGCCGAACAGGCGGCAGTCGAGCGCCCCGTTGTGCAGCGGGATGCGCCGCTTGGGCTTGAGGCGCATCTGATTGGGCAGCGTCAGGTCGCTGGTGATGACATGCAGCTGCCAGCCCGCGAAATTACGCTTCAGGCAACTGGCCCAGTCGCGCCAGAGGTCCGCGTCCTGTTCCGCGCCCATGCGCTCGCCGTAGGGCGGGTTGGTGACGATCCAGCCATGGTCGGCGGGCGCCGTCACTTCGCGCGCATCACCCACCTCAAAGCGGATCGAATCGGCCGTCAGCCAGGCGCGCTCGGCGTTGTTGCGGGCGTATTCGATGGCCAGGGGGTTCAGGTCGTATCCGACCAGCGGCGCATCGAGCTGGGGCAGGATGCGGGCGCGGGCGTCGTCCTTCAGGTCGCGCCAGCGGTAGGCGTCGTGGCCGCGCAGGCGCTCGAACCCGAACGGGCGGGAAATGCCCGGGGGCACGCCCAGGGCAATCCAGGCCGCTTCGATCAGAATGGTGCCGGAGCCGCAGAAGGGGTCCAGCAGCGGCGCGGCCGGATCCCAGCCCGCCAGCGCCAGCATGCCCGCCGCCAGGTTTTCGCGCAGCGGGGCCTCGCCCTTGTCCAGGCGCCAGCCGCGCTTGAACAGGGATTCGCCCGACGTGTCCAGATACAGCGTCGCCGTGTGACCCGTCAGAAAGAGGTGCACGCGTGCGTCCGGGCGCACCGTGTCGATGCTGGGGCGCTCGCCTTCGAGCTCGCGCAGGCGGTCGCAGATGCCGTCCTTGGCGCGCAGATTGCAGTACTGCAGGCTTTGCACCGGACTCTTGATGGCCGACGTGTCCACGCGCAGCGTCTGCTCGGCGCCGAACCAGCGCTCCCAGGGGGTGTCGCGGGCCAGATCCAGGATGTCGTCTTCGTGCGAAATCTCGGCATGCGCCACCTGCACCAGAATGCGGGTTGCCAGCCGCGAATACAGGTTGGCGCGCTGGATGCCCGACCAGTCGGACGTGAACGAACAGCCCGCCCGGCCGGCCTTGGCGTCTTCGTAGCCAAGCGCCTGCATTTCGGCGGTCAGCGCTTCTTCCAGGCCTTGCGGGCAGGGCGCGAACACGGTGAAGGTTTCCGCCTGGCGCGGTTCGCGCGGGCGGCGGCTGCGCACGTCGACGCGGGGTGCATCGCGCTCGCTTCGTACATCCGGCTCATGAGCGAAATCGGACTCGCCCGCAAAGTCGGTGTCGTGCGCGCGTTCGGGTTCGGGCGCGAATTCGGGGGCGGGACCGTCGTCTTCGAACGGGTCGTAGAAGCGGCCCGCAGGCGTGGCTGGCGCGATGTACTGGTCGTCCAGGCGCGGCGCGCGCTGCGGCGTGCGTCCGGCGCGCGGGCTGGGGGCGTCATCGCGGCGGGCGTCGCCCGCGTGGTCGCGGTCGGGAGCGCCACGGCGCGGCGCGGGACGGTCGGACGGACCCCGGTTGGCGGGGCCGCGGTCGTACTGGCCGCGTTCAGACTGGCCGGGGCGCGAGGACGTGCCGCGGGCGGGCTTGCGGGCGCCGCGCGCTTCTTCTTCCTGACGCCGCTGGTAGCCGGCGGGGTCCTTCTGGCGTTCGGTGTTTTCGCGGGTGCGCTCGATCTGCGCCACCAGACGCGCGCGGGCGCCGGTGCGGGTGCGCTTGCCCGCGCCTTCGGCTTGGGCGTCGCGGGCCGTTTTCTTGATCGTCAGCGTCTTGCGCGGGCGGTCCTGTTCATCAGAGGACATACGAATCCTGGCGAATGTGCAAAGGTAGGGGTATCAGAAGGGTTTGACGACGACCAGCGCCACCACCACCAAGAGCAGCAAGACGGGAACTTCGTTGAACCAGCGATAGAACTTGTGCGAACGGGTGTTCTTGCCCTGTTCGAATTTGCGCAGCATGAGGCCACAGGCGTGATGGTAGCCGATGACGAGCAGCACGAAAAAGAGCTTGGCGTGCATCCAGCCATTGCCGGGGCCCACGCCAATACGGTAACCCACGTAAAGCCACATCCCGAAAATGATGGCCACGACCGCCAGAATGGTGGTGAAGCGGTACAGCCGGCGCGCCATGCCGAGCAGCGTCGTCTGCACGGCGGGATCCGACTGCTGGGCCAGGTTCACAAAGATGCGCGGCAGATAGAACAGGCCGGCAAACCAGGAGGCGATGAAGACGATGTGAAAGGTCTTGACCCAGAGCATGGCCATGGCGCGATCCAATTGAGGAAAGCCGCATTGTATGCGCGACGGTGGCCGATACCCGTGGCCGCCGGTGTCTGACACCCGCGTGCGCGCGGCGTCAGATTGGGCGGCTGTGTCGGGGGCTGGCGCCCCTTAGATCACATAGAGGTCCATGTACTCATGGACCGACATCGACTCCAGGGTTGCCTGCGCCAGCGATGCGTCCAGGATGCGCTGCTGCTGGCGCGGCGGGAATATGCGGGCCAGATTGGTGCGGAACTTGGCTTCCAGCAGCGGGATGCCGTCGGCGCGGCGGCGCTTGTGGCCGATGGGGTATTCGCAGACGATCTCGTCGAGCGCCGTGCCATCGTTGAACTGCACGGTCAGCGCATTGGCGATCGAGCGCTTGGCGGGGTTGTGATAGTCGCTGGTGAAGGCCGGATCCTCGACGCAGACGATCTTGGCACGCAGCGCGTCGATACGCGGATCCTGCGCAATCTCGTCTTCGTAGTCGCCCGCCGTCAGGCGCCCGAAAAGCAGCGGCACGGCCACCATGTACTGGATGCAGTGGTCGCGGTCAGCGGGATTGTTCAGCGGACCCTTCTTGTCGATGATGCGGATGCACGCCTCGTGCGTGCGTATCCGGATCTGCTTGATGTCGTCGGCCGTCTTGCCCAGCGACCGGAGCAGGCCGTGGATCTGCATGGCGCATTCGACGGCGGTCTGCGCATGGAATTCGGCTGGAAACGAAATCTTGAACAGCACGTTTTCCATCACGTAGCTGCCGTAGGGCCGCTGGAACTTGAACGGCTGGCCCTTGAAGAGCACGTCGTAAAAGCCCCAGGTCTTGGCGGTCAGTACCGAGGGATACCCCATTTCGCCGGTGCGGGCGATCAGCGCCAGGCGCACCGCGCGGCTGGTGGCATCGCCGGCGGCCCAGCTTTTGCGGCTGCCGGTGTTGGGGGCGTGGCGGTAAGTGCGCAGGCTCTGGCCGTCGACCCAGGCGAGCGACACGGCGTTGATGACTTCGTCGCGGGACAGCCCAAGCATTTGCGCAACGACCGCCGTGGAGGCCACCTTGACCAGCACGACGTGGTCCAGACCCACCTTGTTGAAGGAGTTCTCCAGGGCGATGCACCCCTGGATCTCGTGCGCCTTGATCATGCCGGTCAGCACGTCGCGCATCGTGAGCGGGGGCTTGCCCGACGCGACCGCCGTGCGCGAAAGCCAGTCGGCCGTGGCGAGGATGCCGCCCAGGTTGTCCGACGGGTGGCCCCATTCGGCCGCGAGCCACGTGTCGTTGAAGTCCAGCCAGCGGATCATGGCGCCGATGTTGAACGCGGCCTGGACGGGGTCGAGCTGGAACTGCGTGCCGGGCACCTTGGCGCCATGGGGCACCACGGTGCCCGGCACGACCGGGCCCAGCAGTTTGCGGCACGCTGGATACTCCAGCGCTTCCAGGCCGCAGCCCAGGGTGTCGATCAGGCAGTTGCGTGCCGTCTCGTAGGCCAGGTCGCTGCGGACTTCAAAATTCAGAACGTAGTCCGCGATATCGGCCAGGACCTGGTCGGGCTCGGGACGTACGTTCGAGATCGGGGCAGACATAGCAGTACCTCTTCGGAAAAGTGAATACAGGTGGCCATGCCGCGCCCTCGATCGCGTCTTACTTGCGCTTGTCGATGGGCACGAACTTCTGGTCTTCCGGGCCCACGTAGTTGGCGGTGGGGCGGATGATCTTGTTGTCGATGCGCTGCTCGATGATGTGGGCCGACCAGCCCGCGGTGCGCGCGATGACGAACAGCGGGGTGAACATGGCCGTGGGCACGCCCATCATGTGGTAGCTGACGGCCGAGAACCAGTCCAGGTTGGGGAACATCTTCTTGACGTCCCACATGACGGTTTCCAGGCGTTCGGCGATGTCGAACATCTTGGTCGTGCCGGCCTTCTTGGACAGCTTCTTGGCGACGTCCTTGATGACCTTGTTGCGCGGATCGGAAACCGTGTAGACCGGGTGGCCGAATCCGATGATGACTTCCTTGGCTTCCACGCGGCGGCGGATGTCGGCCTCGGCTTCGTCCGGAGTTTCATAGCGCTTCTGCACTTCGAACGCCACTTCGTTGGCGCCGCCGTGCTTGGGGCCGCGCAGCGCGCCGATGGCGCCCGAGATGGCCGAGAACATATCCGAACCCGTGCCGGCGATGACGCGGGCCGTGAACGTGGAGGCGTTGAATTCGTGCTCGGCGTACAGGTTCAGCGAAATGTGCATCGCCTTGACCCATTCGTCGCTCGGCTTTTCGCCATGCAGCAGATGCAGGAAGTGGCCGCCGATGCTGTCGTCGTCCGTCTGCACGTCGATGACGCGGCCGTTGTGGCTGTAGTGGTACCAGTAGAGCAGGGCCGAGCCCAGGTTGGCCATCAGGCGGTCGGCGATGTCGCGCGCGCCCGGGGTGTTGTGGTCGTCTTTTTCAGGCAGCACGCAGCCCAGCACCGACACGGCCGTGCGCATCACGTCCATCGGGTGGCTGGCGGCGGGCAGGGCTTCCAGGGCGACCTGCAGCTGCGCGGGCAGGCCGCGCAGGCTGCGCAGCTTTTCCTTGTAGGCCTTCAGTTCGGCCTTGTTGGGCAGCTTGCCATGGACCAGCAAGTGAGCAATTTCCTCGAACTCGCTGGTATCGGCGATGTCCAGGATGTCATAGCCGCGATAGTGCAGGTCGTTGCCGCTGCGGCCGACGGTGCACAGGGCGGTGTTGCCCGCGACCACGCCGGACAGCGCAACCGACTTCTTGGGCTTGAAACCGGCCTTTTCTTCCGGCTTGGCGTCCGATTTGGCTTCTTGCTTCTTGGGAGCCGTGCTCATGTCTCTACTCCTTTCCTTACGCGATGGAAGATGCAATGGGTGGCGGACGGCGCCGCGGGGTTGCCGCGGCGGCGCCTGGACGTTGCGGGATTACGCCTTGCCCTTCTGGAAGAGCGCATCCAGTCTGGATTCGAACTCGTGATAGCCGATGCGATCGTACAGTTCCTCGCGGGTCTGCATCAGGTCGACCACGTTCTTCTGGTGGCCGTCGCGGCGGATCGCGGTGTAGACGGCCTCGGCGGCCTTGTTCATGGCGCGGAAGGCCGACAGCGGGTACAGCACCATGCCCACGCCGACGCTCTTCAGTTCTTCGACCGAGAAGAGCGGCGTCTTGCCGAATTCGGTGATGTTGGCCAGCACCGGCACCTTGACGGCCTTCACGAAGCGGTCGTAGGTGGGCAGGTCGTAGGCGGCTTCGGCGAAGATCGCGTCGGCTCCGGCTTCCACGCAGGCCAGCGCGCGCTCGATGGCGGCGTCCACGCCGTGCGAGGCAATCGCGTCGGTGCGGGCGATCAGGTAGAAGTCGCTGTCGGTGCGCGCGTCGGCGGCGGCCTTCACGCGGTCGGCCATTTCCTCGGTCGTGACGATTTCCTTGCCGGGACGGTGACCGCAGCGCTTGGCGCCCACCTGGTCCTCGATGTGGCAGGCGGCCGCGCCGAACTTGATCAGGCTCTTGACCGTGCGGGCGATGTTGAACGCCGACGGGCCGAAGCCGGTGTCGATGTCCACCAGCAGCGGCACATCGCACACGTCGGTGATGCGGCGCACGTCGGTCAGGACGTCGTCCATGGTGTTGATGCCCAGGTCCGGCAGGCCCAGCGAACCGGCTGCGACGCCGCCGCCGGACAGGTAGATGGCGCGATAGCCGGCGCGCTTGGCCAAGAGGGCGTGGTTGGCGTTGATGGCGCCGATGATCTGCAGGGGATTTTCTTCGGCGAGCGCGCGGCGAAAGAGGGCGCCGGGCGAGTCGGGTCTGGACATGGTTGTCTCCTGTTCTTGGTAGCCCACGACGTTATCGCGGGTCCGAAAAATAAATCTGTCCCCTGCGCGACAATCCCGCGGCGCGTACCTTTGCGGCTTGGCAAAGAGACAGGTGTATTTCCCGGTGCTGCCTGCATGGCGGGCCGCGCGTGGCGGACCCGCCTAAGGAATGGGCCCGCATGAACGGGCCCAAACCTTTACTGCGCGCTGCTTACTTCAGCAGGTCCTTGACGCCGTCGCGCTCTTCGAGGAGCTCTTTCAGCGTGAAGTCCAGGCGCTCACGCGAGAAGGCGTCGATTTCCAGGCCTTCGACGCGCTTGTATTCGCCGTTTTCGGTCGTGACCGGCACGCCGTAGATGATGCCTTCGGGGATGCCGTAGGAGCCGTCCGACGGGATGCCCATCGTGACCCACTTGCCGTTGCTGCCCAGGACCCAGTCACGGACGTGGTCGATGGCGGCGTTGGCGGCCGAAGCGGCCGAGGACAGGCCACGGGCTTCGATGATGGCAGCGCCGCGCTTGCCCACGGTGGGGATGAACGTGTCGCGGTTCCAGGTGTCGTCGTTGATGAGCTTGGACAGCGATTCGCCGCCGACGGTGGCGAAGCGGTAGTCGGGGTACATCGTGGGCGAGTGGTTGCCCCAGACGATCAGGTTTTCGATGTCGGCCACGGCCTTGCCCGACTTGGCGGCCAGTTGCGACAGCGCGCGGTTGTGGTCCAGGCGCAGCATGGCGGTGAAGTTCTTGGCGGGCAGGTCCGGCGCCGACTTCATGGCGATGTAGGCGTTGGTGTTGGCGGGGTTGCCCACGACCAGCACCTTGACGTTGCGGCTGGCGACGTCGTTCAGGGCCTTGCCCTGCGCCGTGAAGATCTGCGCGTTGACGGACAGCAGGTCCTTGCGCTCCATGCCCGGGCCGCGGGGGCGGGCGCCCACCAGCAGGGCCACGTCGGCGTCCTTGAAGGCGGTGCGCGGATCGCTGTGCGCGGTCACTTCCTGCAGCAGCGGGAAGGCGCAGTCATCCAGTTCCATGATGACGCCCTTCAGGGCCTTTTGCGCTTTCTCGTCGGGGATTTCCAGCAGTTGCAGGATGACGGGTTGATCTTTACCCAGCATTTCGCCCGAGGCGATGCGGAAGAGCAGTGCGTAACCGATTTGGCCGGCGGCGCCGGTGACGGCGACACGCAAGGCAGGCTTGGACATGAACGTTCTCCGTAATGGTTTGGCGAGAAAGAAATCTCACCAATCAGTGTAATCGTTGGGCGCGGAAATTCAGGCGGCCGGCAGGGCCGCCGCGCGTCGCGCGGGCAGCTTTGAATCCTAGATCGAATTAACGTAAGCGTCAATCGCTCTTCTATCTTATATAAGACATAAGACGTTGGACAGCTCGCCTCCCGATATGCCACAATAGAGCGTTTATTCGAATGCGCCGCGGCCCCCCTCGGCCGTGCGTCTGCATCAAGCCTGAAGACCGGCGGCAGCAGCGCATGCGGATGAGTTTGCATCCCTGGCGTTGTCTTCTCATTCATCCGGATAAACATGACACTCTCAAGAAGATCCATGGCAGAGCCTCGGCCCGAAACCTCCTTACGCAATCGCGCCGCCCGTCCGACGGGCGAGGGAGCCGCTTTCAGTCCGCTCTACCGCCAGATCAAGGATCTGCTTGTTCAAAGCCTCGAACGCGGCGAATGGAAGCCCGGCGAGCTCATCCCCAGCGAAATCGATCTGGCCGCCCGTTTCCAGGTGAGCCAGGGCACGGTGCGCAAGGCGGTCGATGAGCTGGCGGCCGAGCACATGCTGCTGCGCCGTCAGGGCAAGGGCACTTTTGTCGCCACCCACCACGAAGCCCGCGTGCGCTACCGTTTCCTGCGCCTGGCCCCCGACGAAGAGGGCGAGGCCGGCCGGGCGGAAAGCCGCATCCTGGAATGCCGCCGCACGCGCGCGCCCGCCGAGATCGCCCGCGCGCTCGATCTGCGCGCCGGCGAAACCGTCGTCATGATCCGCCGCCTGCTGTCCATGGGGCAGACACCGACCGTGCTGGACGACATCTGGCTGCCCGGTTCCATCTTCCGTGGTCTCACCCTGGAGCTGCTGACCGCCAACAAGGCGCCGCTCTATGGCCTTTTTGAATCCGAGTTCGGCGTCAGCATGGTGCGCGCGGACGAGAAGCTGCGCGCGGTCGCCGCGCCGGCCGAAGTCTGTACGCTGCTTAATGTTGCCGCCGGAACGCCGTTGTTGCAGGTAGACCGGGTGTCTTACACGTACGGTGACCGCCCCATGGAAATCCGCCGGGGGTTGTACTTGACCGATCGATACCACTACCGCAATAGTCTGAATTGATGAGCTTTTTACCTACGATTTGATACCAACCCGTCTCTGGGCGAAAATACCGCGTTTGCCCGCAAGGGCCGCGGCAATTTTGCCGTAACGATTCCCTAGTTCCGAAACACCGAGGCCGTCATGTCCGACACCGCTGCCAAGCCACGTCCGCAGTTTCGCAATATTGGTATTGCGCAACTTGCCAGTTACCGCCTGCCCCTGGCCGGCAAGCTGTCCATTCTGCACCGCGTCAGCGGCGCGTTGTTGTTCCTCTGTCTTCCGTTGGTCATCCTGCCGCTGTTCGCGGCCAGCGTGGCCGCGCCCCAGACGTTCGCCGCCGTGGCCGCGTACGCCGGCAACCCGATCGTCAAGCTCGTTTTCCTCGTCCTCGTGTGGGGCTACCTGCACCACTTCTGTGCGGGCATCCGTTACCTGATGCTGGATCTGCACATCGGCATCGACAAGCAATCGTCCAAGAAGAGCGCCGGCGTGGTGTTCGGCGTCAGCCTCGCGCTGACCCTGGTGTTTGCTCTCAAACTGTTCGGAGTGCTGTAAATGGCCGCCGCTAAAAACTACGGACCCAAGCGCCTGGTCGTCGGCGCGCACTATGGCGTCATGGACTTCATCATCCAGCGCATCACCGCCGTCATCATGGCCGTGTACACGCTGGTGCTGCTCATCGGCATCCTCATGATGCCTGCCTTCACGTACGAGCACTGGACCGCGCTGTTCAATTTCTACGTGGGCGTTCTTCCGGTTGGCCAGATCCTGGCCACCCTTGCATTCATTGCGCTGGCCTGGCATGCCTGGATTGGCGTGCGCGACATCTGGATGGACTACGTCAAGTCGGTGGGCGTGCGCCTGCTGCTGCAAGTGCTGACGATCCTCTGGCTGGTCGGTTCGGTCGTTTACTTCGCGCAAATCCTCTGGAGCATTTAAGCCGTGGTCTCTGTCATGAAATCCCTGCCGCGCCGCCAGTTTGATGTGGTGGTCGTTGGCGCCGGCGGAGCCGGCATGCGTTGTTCGCTGCAACTGTCCCAAGCGGGGCTGTCCGTTGCGGTGCTCTCCAAAGTGTTCCCCACGCGCTCGCACACCGTTGCCGCGCAGGGCGGCGTCAGCGCCTCCCTGGGCAACATGAGCGAAGACAACTGGTACTGGCACATGTACGACACCGTCAAGGGTTCGGACTGGCTGGGCGACCAGGACGCCATCGAATTCATGTGCCGTGAAGCCCCGAATGCCGTTTACGAGCTCGAGCACTTCGGCATGCCGTTCGACCGCAACCCCGACGGCACGATCTATCAGCGTCCGTTCGGCGGCCATACCGCGAACTTCGGCGAAAAGCCCGTCCAGCGCGCCTGTGCCGCTGCCGACCGTACCGGCCACGCCCTGCTGCACACGCTCTATCAGCGCAACGTTGCCGCGCGTACCCAGTTCTTCGTCGAATGGATGGCGCTGGACCTGCTGCGCAACGAAGCCGGCGACGTCGTGGGCGTGACCGCCCTCGAAATGGAAACGGGCGAGATCTACATCCTGGAAGCCAAGACCACGGTGCTGGCCACCGGCGGCGCGGGCCGCATCTGGGCCGCTTCCACCAATGCGTTCATCAACACCGGCGACGGCCTGGGCATGGCTGCCCGTGCCGGCATCCCGCTGCAAGACATGGAATTCTGGCAGTTCCACCCGACCGGCGTGGCCGGCGCGGGCGTGCTGATCACGGAAGGCGTGCGTGGCGAAGGCGGCATCCTCTTGAACAAGGATGGCGAGCGCTTCATGGAGCGCTATGCGCCCACCCTGAAGGATCTGGCACCGCGTGACTTCGTGTCGCGCTCGATGGACCAGGAAATCAAGGAAGGCCGCGGTTGCGGTCCGGACGGCAGCTACGTGGTGCTCAAGCTTGACCACCTGGGCGCCGACGTCATCAACAAGCGCCTGCCCTCGATCCGCGAAATCGCCATCAAGTTCGGCAACGTGGACCCGATCAAGGAACCGATCCCCGTCGTTCCGACCATCCACTACCAGATGGGCGGCATTCCGGCCAACTACCACGGCCAGGTGCTGACGCGCGAAAACGGCGAGAACAAGATCGTCAACGGCCTGTACGCCATCGGCGAATGCGCCGCGGTGTCGGTCCACGGCGCGAACCGCCTGGGCACGAACTCGCTGCTGGACCTGATCGTGTTCGGCCGCGCGACCGGCAACCACATCGTGAATTCGCATCCTGAGCGCCAGCGCGCGCACCAGGACCTGCCGCAGCAGGCCGTCGAATTCTCGCTGGACCGCATCAACAAGCTGGAATCGCGCACGTCCGGCGAAAAGACGCAAGACATCGGCAACGCCATCCGCTTCTCGATGCAGCGCCACTGCGGCGTGTTCCGCACGCTGGAGCTGCTGAACGAAGGCGTGACCCAGATCGAAGATCTGGCCAAGCAAGCCGACAGCATCTACTTCAAGGACAAGTCCAAGGTGTTCAACACCGCCCGCGTCGAGGCGCTGGAACTGGCGAACATGACCGAAGTGGCCCGCGCCACCATCAAGTCGGCCGCCGCCCGCACCGAAAGCCGCGGCGCGCATGCGCTTGACGACCACCCGACCCGCGACGACGAGAACTGGCTGAAGCACACGCTTTGGTACTCCGAAGGCAGCCGCCTGGATTACAAGCCTGTTCAGATGAAGCCGCTGACGGTCGAGTCCTTCCCGCCCAAGGCGCGTACCTTCTAAGTCCGGATTGAGCCTACTATGAGCACCAAGAGAATCGTCAAGTTCGAAATCTACCGCTACGATCCGGACAAGGACGAGCGTCCCTACATGCAGAAGCTGGACGTCGAACTCCAGCCCACCGACAAGATGCTGCTTGATGCGCTGGTGCGCATCAAGAACGACGTCGATGACAGCCTGGCCCTGCGCCGCTCGTGCCGTGAAGGCGTGTGCGGTTCCGACGCCATGAACATCAACGGCAAGAACGGCCTGGCCTGCACCACGAACCTGCGCGAACTGAAGGAACCGATCGTCCTGCGTCCGCTGCCTGGCCTGCCGGTCATCCGCGACCTGATCGTGGACATGACGCACTTCTTCAACCAGTACCACTCGATCCGCCCGTACCTCATCAACGACACGCCGCCGCCCGAAAAAGAGCGCCTGCAGTCGCCCGAGGCGCGCGAGGAACTCGATGGCCTGTACGAGTGCATCCTGTGCGCGTGCTGTTCCACTTCCTGCCCGTCGTTCTGGTGGAATCCCGACAAGTTCGTCGGCCCGGCCGGCCTGCTGCAAGCCTACCGCTTCATCGCCGACAGCCGCGACGAAGCCACCGGCGAGCGCCTGGACAACCTGGAAGACCCGTACCGCCTGTTCCGTTGCCACACGATCATGAATTGCGTCGACGTCTGTCCCAAGGGACTGAACCCGACCAAGGCGATCGGCAAGATCAAGGAACTGATGGTCCGCCGCACGGTCTAGTTTTTGTGTATTTGAGGTGTACGAATGAGCAGGCTGACTGAACTGGAGCGGGCGCGACTGCGTTGGCGGGCGCGCCGCGGCCTGCTCGAAAACGACTTGATCATCACCCGGTATCTGGATGCCCACGAAGCTGAGCTTACCGATGATGACGTGGCCGCATTGACCCAGCTTTTCGAGATGGGAGACAACGATCTTCTCGATCTGCTGCTGGCCAGAAAGGAACTCGAAGGCGAATTGGACACCCCCAAGCTTCGGGCGATTATTGGCCAGATGCGCTCGCTCTGATTAATTGAGAGGAATAAACATGAACCTGTCTGACAAAAAAGCCACTCTATCCTTCTCGGATGGCAGCGCACCCATTGAGTTCCCTGTCTACAAGGGCACGGTCGGTCCGGATGTGATCGACATCCGCAAGCTGTACGGCCAGACGGGCATGTTCACGTTTGACCCCGGCTTCATGTCGACGGCCGCGTGCGAATCCGGCATCACGTACATCGACGGCGACAAGGGCGAACTGCTGTACCGCGGCTACCCGATCGAACAGCTGGCCGTGAACTGCGACTTCATGGACATCTGCTACCTGATCCTGAACGGCGAACTGCCGAACCAGGAACAAAAGGCCGATTTCGACTCGCAAGTGACCCATCACACGATGGTCAACGAGCAACTGCACTTCTTCCTGCGTGGCTTCCGCCGCGACGCTCACCCGATGGCCGTCCTGACGGGCCTGGTGGGTGCGCTGTCCGCGTTCTACCACGACTCGACCGACATCACGAATCCGCAGCATCGTCACATCTCGGCCATCCGCCTGATCGCCAAGATGCCGACGCTGGTTGCGATGGCGTACAAGTACTCGCAAGGCCAACCGTTCATCTACCCGCAAAACGATCTGTCCTACACGGGCAACTTCCTGCGCATGATGTTCGCCACGCCTTGCGAAGACTACAAGGTCAATGAAGTCGTCGAGCGCGCGCTGGACCGCATCTTCATCCTGCACGCCGACCACGAGCAAAACGCGTCGACCTCGACCGTCCGCCTGTGCGGCTCGTCGGGCACCAACCCGTTCGCGGCTATCTCGGCTGGCGTGGCTTGCCTGTGGGGTCCGGCTCATGGCGGCGCCAACGAAGCTTGCCTGCAGATGCTCGAAGAACTGCAAGCCAACGGCGGCATCGACAAGGTCGGCGAGTTCATGGAGAAGGTCAAGGACAAGAACTCGGGCGTGCGCCTGATGGGCTTTGGCCACCGCGTCTACAAGAACTACGACCCGCGCGCAAAGCTGATGCAGGAAACCTGCAAGGAAGTGCTGGCTGCCCTCGGTCTGGAAAACGACCCGCTGTTCAAGCTGGCCATGGAACTGGAACGCATCGCCCTGGAAGATCCGTACTTCGTGCAGCGCAAGCTGTACCCGAACGTGGACTTCTACTCGGGTATCGTCCAGCGCGCCATCGGCATCCCGACCTCGCTGTTCACGGCCATCTTCGCGCTGGCCCGCACGGTGGGCTGGATCGCCCAATGGAACGAAATGCTGTCGGATCCCGATTACAAGATCGGCCGTCCGCGCCAGCTGTTCACCGGTTCGGTCACGCGCGACGTGCCCCCGATGGACAAGCGTTAATTCGCAATGCGCATCCGGAAGGCAACGCCTTCCGGCAAAACGCCAGTCAGCCCTGCGCCGACTGGCGTTTTTATTTGGCGGCTACGGGTGGGAGGCTACAGGTAGTTCATCGTGAAGGTGACTGCCGAGTTGGCCGAGCCTGGCGTGACCGTGGCGCCGGTTTGGCGGTATCGGGCGCGCAAGGGGATTTTGAAGCTGCCGCCCGTTGCGCTGTTGTAGCCGGCAAACGGCAGTTTCGTTCCCAGCACGGCCGGATTTCCGTCGGCGTCCAGCAACTGCACGCCGACGCCCGTCGCCGTTGAAGTCGCGTCCAGGCCAATGACTGCGTTTGCGGCGTCCACGATGGGCGTGGCGGCATCGATCTGGTAGTGAATGGCGCTCATGCCTGCTGGGCAGCCGTTGAGCGAAATATCGAACCTGACAAGCTGACTGGAAGCGCCCGCGCCCGTGAATACCGAAGCCTGGGGCGTCCCGAGGGATACGGAAACGTCGGGCGTGGTGCAGGCCTGCGACATCAGCAGCACCGCCATGGTGACAAACTGGATCTCCAGGCCGGGATCCTGGCTGAGCATGCTGCCGGTTTCATTCGAGAACGATGCCGCGCTTGCAATGGTTGTCGGCGGAACGACGCCGGTGGCGACGGGGCCGGTCTTGACGAACATCGCACGTAGCTGCCCGCCGTTGGTGGCCGTGCCTTGCATGTTGCATCCGCGGGATCTCCAGGTCCGGTTGAGGGCCTGGAATGCCGCCCATCCGCAGCCGTTGACGTAGGTGCGGCCGCCGATGATGATGCCCAGGCCGTCGACCCCTGTCGCATGGACGTCGTAGGTGATTCCGTCAACCACCTTCGTCTGACCTGCGCTGGGAATAAGGGTGTGCAGTCCTGTCCCCGTGCCACTGTTTCCGGAGACGCTGCAGGTGAACCAATCGGTAGTGGCTCCGGTTGTCAGCCAGTCGGTAAGGGCCGTGCCGATGGCCGCATCCCGGGGTATCGTGATGTGCGGCGGCGTGTTCACGGAAACCGCGCTTATCGTCTGGGTGCAGTTCGCGACGGCCCACGAGGTCGTGGAGCCCAGCAAGGCAAGCAGCCCGAACGCCGCGCGCAATATGGTTTTGTTCATCAGTATTTCCATCATCAGTTTTTGGCGATCCGGCTTGGCGCCGTCTTTTCGCAGAGCAGTCCGCTCGCCTGGGGCAGCGAGGCATCCTTGAGACGCTGCTCGGGCAGGGCATAGCCAAACGAGCAAGCTTCGCCGTTGTTCGCGCCCCATTTCACGGTCAGGATGCCCTGCGTGTCCTTCAACCCGCGCGCAAGCACGCGGCCGCCCTGCGCCACGACACCCACGCTGTTTCCGTCGGCGTCCTGCACGTCGGCGCCAAAGGGAAGGGGCTCTCCGCCGCGCGTGGCCACCGTCAGCAGCGCCGCGCTTCCCACGTTTTCGGTTTCGAAGGTCAGCCGAACCACCGCGCCGGCGGTGGGGGCCACCTGTTGTTCGGTCGCCTTGAGCTCGACATTCAGCGGCAGCCCCTTGGGATCGAGCTCGATGCCGTTCCTGGCATAGGGCGTCAAGGTCGATACGATCGCGCGGCCTTTGGAATCCAGGCGCACCCCGGTGCTGTTGAGCACCCGCGCGCCCGCCGCGTCTTTCGCCTCGACGATTGCAACCGTTTCGCCGGTGACCGGCGTCATGACGACGCCGCCACCGTAGGCCACGACGCCGCCGGAAATGCCGCCGCCGTATTGGGTGTAGTTCGAACTGGTGCTGGCGCTGGCCGACACGGCCGTGACGGGCGTGATGTAGGAGGCGTTTGCTGCAATGCTGGTGTTGGCCGGACCGTTGGACGACACGGCGCGCCCGGCGCTGACGCCGTAGTTGAACGCGTTATCCGCGCCGAGCGAGCCCGCCACGGATTGCTGGACGCTGCTGGATCCATCCGAACCCTTTTGCATGCTGGTCGACGCATAGACCGGATTCTGATTGCGGCCGAGCGGAATGCCCAGGTTGAGCATGACCTGGTTGTCCCACTTCTGCGTTCCCACGTTGAGTTGGCGGGTGGCCGAGACGCTGTAGTTCACGCGCTTGTAGCTGTTGCTGTAGGCCGCCTGGATCTGCGTGTCGCGGCCGGGCCTGTCCCAGTAATCCTGGGTCGATCCCGTGAAGTGCAGGGATCCATAGCCGGCCGGCAGGTTCTGGTTGATCGTCGCCTGCAGACGGCCTCGCTGCGTGCCATATTGGCCCGCACCTTGCCCCTGTTCTTGCCGGGATCTCAGTTCCATGGCGTCGGCCATGCTCAGGTAGCCGCGGGTGGAGTAGCGGTAGGCGGCGAGCGTGAGGCTTGTGCGAGTGGGCTCCAGAAACTTGGAGTAGCTCAGTTTGACGCTTTGCCCAGTGCGGTTTTTTTCTTTTGGCAGGCGCGTGGCCGCCTGGGTGACGTCCAGGCCAAACGCGCCGAAATCGGTGTTCAGCGCCGCGCCGCCCAATACGGCGCCGTAGCCCTGGGCCCCGGTCAGGCCGCCATAGGCGGTCACAAGATTGTTGATGCCGTGCTGCACGGTCGCTTGCGCCATCAGGGGGCGATCGGCCGTCTGCGGCGTGCGGTACTGGCCTGCGGTGACGCTGTAGCGGGTCACGCCCGGGCGCAATGAATTCACCGCGCCGGAGAAAGGCACCCGGGACACCAGCACGCGGCCGTCGGCTTCGTTGACCACCATTTCCAGGTCGCCGCCGTAGCCGGTGGCGTACAGGTCGTCGATGATGAAAGGACCGGGCGCGACGGTGGTTTCGTAAATGATGTTGCCGTTCTGGCGCACCTGGACGCGCGCGTTCGTGTTGGCGATGCCGCGCAAGGTCGGGGCGAAGCCGCGCTGCGATTCGGGAGACATGCGATCGTCGCTGGACATCTGCACGCCGCGAAACCCGACGCTGTCGAAAGTCGATCCGTCCGTGAACGCATCGCCAATCACCAGCTGGCTCTTCATGCCCGTGATGTTGCGCCGCAGATTGGTCTGCACGCTTTGATATTGCAGGCCGCTCTTGCTGCCATGGGTTGCGCTGCCGGAGTGGCGCAAGCGCCAGGGACCCACGTTAGCGCCGGCATTCAGGCCCGCAAAGCTCTGGGTCGACGCCTTGCCATCGGCGCGAGAGGTGTAGAAGTTGGCGTTGTAATTCAACAGCGCGGCGGGCACGCCTTCGTCCCAATGCTTGGGGTCCACGAAACCGCGGCCCTGCCGGACCAACGAGGCCTGCGGCACCGTCACGTTCAGCCGCTGTTCGCCCGCATCGAACTGCGCGCGCGCTTCCTTCACCAGGTCGGTCAGCGCGACGCACTGGGTGCCGTTCAGCAGTTCGGCACGCGCCGCGTCGATCTTGGCAAGGTCGATGCCCACCAATTCCACCAGCGCCGAGTCGAAACAGGCCTGAAGCGGCGCGTTCGCGGACGAAGGTTTGCCGATGCGCACGTCGGCGCGCCCCAGCCAGCGGTCGTTCACCTGCACATCGAGGCGATAGGTGCCGGGGATGGCGCTGTTCGAGCGCGAGAACTGACTGACGTCCACGTCCGCACCGCTCAGGAAGGCATCGTTGAACTCAACGTCCGCATTCAGGGCGGCGAGTTCGGTGGCGCCGTCGGCCCAGGCAGTTGCGCTGAGCAGGCTTAGCGTGATCGCGGCAAGCGCGAAATGCGGCGTGGTGGCGAGACGTTCCATGATGGGCAGGTGCGTGTTCAGGCGCGGCGCTGCCGGCAGGCGGATGCCGGCCGATCGCGCCGCCCTGCAGGCGTCGGGTGATGGGTTGGTGAGCGGACAGCCGGCCGGTCGGTGCGGGCCGGTAATGCTTAGGTCGCGCTAGGCGGGGCTGAGGGCGCGGGCGCCTTTGACTGCGCCGCCGTGGTCATTCAGGAAGCGGTACGAGACTTCGGCATTGGCGCCCTGGATCACGTCTCCTGCCAGAGGCAGGATCTTTTTTTCGCCGGGGGCAAGCATGTCGCCGTCGGTGAACTTGGCGCGCTTGCCGTTACTGGCCACGTTCACTTCGATGAAGGTGACGTGGTACGGCGTGGGGTTGGTGGCTTCGATAGCGTTGCGATTGCCGGACCGGACCAGGCGCCAGCTGACTTGCGAGGGCGCGTCCTCGGCCTTGCCTTTGAGTCCCGCGGGGCGATAGAACAGTTTGATCCGCGACCGGAATGCCATCTGCAGGAGGTTCTGGCTGGCTTTGTCCTTGGGCGGAATTTCCAGCACGTTGAGCCAGAACACGGACTCCTTGTCCTGAGGCATCGGTTCGCCCGTGTGCATCAGGCGCAGGGTCTGGCCCTTGCCCTGGTCGATGCGGGACACGGGCGGGGTCACGATAAAGGGCACCTGGATGGACCCCGGCGCCGCCTTGGCGTCGCCCGTGTCGATCCAGGTCTGGGTGAGCGCGGGCTGGTCGCCCTCGTTCTTGAGCTTGACGTTGACTTCCGCCTGGCCGGCCTCATAGACGATTCGCGTGCTGCCAATGACGACGGATGCGGTTGCCGGCGCGGCGGCGAAGATACAGCCTGCCAATGCTCCGGCTGCAAGAGCTACGTTGAATGGGTTCATCGGTTTCCTCGGACTGTAAATGGGGGCTTGACTACTGATCCGGGCGGCTGCAATCGAGCGCAAGGCCAAGCCGGGCGGCTTATTGATAAATGATGGTGTATTTGGCAGTGGCGTTCACGTTGCCCGCGCCTGCCTGGCCGAGCGCGAAATACTGAGCCTGGTAATGAAGCGTGGCCTCGCCGTTGGCCAGGGAGACGGCCTTGGAGTTCTGGGCCTCGTCGGCGACGGTGACGCTGATGGGCGTTGCGTCGCCATTCAGGAGGCGGATCTCGACGTTGGCTGCACCCCCTGCGGCGATCGTCAGGTTGCCGGTGGCGGCATTGCCGTTGGCGCCGGGTTCGAACAGGGTGTGGACCATGCCCGTACCCGGGGTGCATGCGGTCAGGCGGATGGTGAAGGGCGTGGTGCCGGCCGTTTGGCCCGCGGCCGTCAGTGAATCGACGCCGACCGTGGGCATGAGCACGTTGAAGTTCTTGCTGCCGGTGCCGTTGCCGTCGATGGTGCACGTGTTGGCGGATATGGCGCCCGTGAAATTGATCGTGCCGTCCGAGGCAAAGGCCAGCTGCGACGTGGAAGCGAGGGCGCCGATGGCCAGCGCGATGATTACTTTGGATTTCATAAGTTGATGTCTGTCAAATGGGCTGAAATGCAATGCGCCGACGGTGCTTTTCAGAGGTTTATGGCGTACTTCTCGGCGACATGTGTGATTACAGTCGGTCCGAGAAGTGGTGTCTTTAATAAAATTCTGATAATTCGCCAGAGAGTAATTTTGCGGATAGCATCACCGCCATGATTCCGATAGCACTTCCCAGCGCCAGTTTTTTCATTCTGCTCACGGCCGGCTTTTTCGCCGGCCTGTTGTTGTTGGGCTGGGGCGTCGCCCTGGCGGCCAGCGGCCGCGCCCGGCACACCGTTCGCAAGTACTGGAAGACGTCCATCGTGCTTTGCCTGGCGCTGGCCGCGCCGTTCAGCTTCTATGCGTGGTTCCAGGCAGTGATGTGGCAGGTGGGCCGGGACATCGATCGCAAGCAGGCGGCGCTGCGCGTCACGTTGCAGGAGCCCGCCGTGGTTGGCGGCGTGGAGATGCCGGCGGGCACGCGCCTGACGCTGAAGGACGAGGGCAAGCTCGACACCTACGTCGAGGCCAGTTTTCCGCAAGCGGTGCAGATGCTGGGCGTGCAGGCAACGTCTGCACGACGCTACCTGGACACCGAGTACGAACCGCAAACCTATGCCACGCTTGGCCGGCACCCGCGCACGGTCATCCTGCGGGGCGCGGGCGTGCAGACCGTGCAAGGTTGGGGGTGCGACGGCGCACACGACATCGAGTTCGCCGTCGAACCGGACGGCGCCATGAAGGCGTTCGAACAATGCGTGCTGGCGCCGGGCAACGAGGCCGCGGGCCTGGCCATCGCGGCAGGCACGGCGTTGCGCGGATCAAGCGGCACGGTCTACACGGATGGTTCGCGCGACGCCGACCGCTGGCGGCTCGAGGTGGAAAGCGAGGCAGCCGTGCCGCTGTACGGGCTGTTTCTCAGCCGGCCCACGCTCTATCTGGATGCGTCGCGCAACGTATTGCGCGTCACGGACGCGGAGCTGGCGTGCCGCACGCAGTTCGGCGGCCTGACGTACCCCGCCGGCACGCAGTTCAAGACCGCGCGGCGGGGCACGGGGGAGGATCGTGAACCGTACCCGGGCGTCCTGGTCTTCAGTCCTTGGAACGGGCAGGCCGCGGTGCGGCCCGGCCACGAGGACGTGCCCGAAGGCATGTCCGTGATGCATACGCCGCAAGGCGAGTTCATCAAGATCGTCAGCAACGAAGCGGCGGGTGTGTTCCGCTTTGACACATTCGTCGTCGACGGCAAGGAGCCGGCGCGCCCGGCGCGCGCCCGCTGCCCATAGCCCCCGGGCATCAGTAGCCGATGCCGCGCGCCATCAGCACCGCGAAGAGCGGCAGGAAGACGAACAGGTGCGAAGAAATCATCACCCAGCGGCGCGCGCGCTTGATCTCGGGCAGGGCCGGGACGAACTCCGGCTGCTGGCGCCGTTGTTTTGCCCAGCGCAGGAAGGACAGCGTGGGCGGAATGGAACAGAGCGCGATGACGACAAAGAGCGAAATCTTGGCGTGGAACCAGGGATTGCCCATGTAGAACGCGGCGCCCTTGGCGCCGGCGGTCAGCCGCAGCACCCCGGTGACGAGGACGAGGACTGCGCTCACGCCATAGAGGCGGTCGTAGACGATAAGACGCTTGACGCCGGCGGGCGTCAGGTCGGGCCGCAGCAATACGGCTTCGGCGGTCAGCACCACCACCAGAACGAAGATCGCCAGGT
This sequence comes from Achromobacter sp. JD417, assembly GCF_041879325.1. Classification (NCBI taxonomy): domain Bacteria; kingdom Pseudomonadati; phylum Pseudomonadota; class Betaproteobacteria; order Burkholderiales; family Alcaligenaceae; genus Achromobacter; species Achromobacter sp. JD417. Next base: position 1,507,277 of record NZ_CP087159.1, read on the forward strand.
AGTGGAACCAGGCATACATTGCATCGGCCAGCATGTCGTCTCCAGGTAAAGGTCAAGCTAGGTTTTACCATCCAAAAAAGAAAACGGGCGCCCCGTTTGAGGGGCGCCCGTGAGCGTGCAGCCAGAGGGTGCGATCAGCGGCGGCGCTTCTTGGCTTCTTCCGCGGCTTCCTGCTGCGCATCCACCACGGCCAGGGCCGTCATGTTGACGATGCGGCGCACGGTGGCGCTGGTGGTCAGGATGTGCACGGGACGCGCGGCGCCCAGCAGGATCGGGCCCATCGCGACGCCATTGCTGCCGGTCATCTTCAGCATGTTGTACGTGATGTTGCCGGTGTCCAGATTGGGCATGACCAGAAGGTTGGCCGGGCCCTTCAGCGTGCTGTCCGGGTAGGCCAGGACGCGGATCTTTTCGGACAGGGCGGCGTCGGCGTGCATTTCGCCGTCGACTTCCAGGTCAGGGGCACGGTCTTGCACGATCTGGCGCGCGGCGGCCATCTTGCGCGACGATTCCGTGATGCGGCTGCCGAAGTTCGAGTGCGACAGCAGCGCGATCTTGGGCACCACGCCGAAACGCAGCATTTCGTCGGCAGCCTGGATCGTGATGCTGGCGACTTCCTCGGCCGTCGGGTTTTCGTTGACGTGGGTGTCGGTGACGAACAGCGTCTGGTCGGGCAGCATCAGCACGTTCAGGGCGGCGTAGGTCTGGCCTTCCTTCTTGCCGATGATTTCGTCGATGTACTTGAGCTGGTTGTCGTACTTGCTGGCCACGCCGCACAGCAGTGCGTCGGCATCGCCACGGCGCAGCAGCATCGCGCCGATCAGCGTGTTGTGCTTGCGGATCATCGCCTTGGCGATGGCCGGCGTCACGCCTTCACGGCCCTTCAGCTGGTAATACGCGTTCCAGGTTTCGTTGAAGCGGCTGTCGTCTTCGGGATCCACGATCTCGAAGTGCTGGCCGGCGATGAGGCGCAGGCCGGCCTTCTGGATGCGCATCTCGATGACGGCGGGGCGGCCGATCAGGATCGGGAACGCCAGCTTTTCGTCGGCAACGGTCTGCACGGCGCGCAGGACGCGCTCGTCTTCGCCGTCGGCGTAGATGACGCGCTTGGGCGCCTTCTTGGCCTGGGCGAACAGCGGGCGCATCAGCTGGCCCGAGTGGTACACGAAGCCCATCAGCTTCTGGCGGTAGGCCTCGATGTCTTCGATGGGACGGGCGGCAACGCCGGAGTCGGCGGCGGCCTGCGCGACGGCCGGCGCGATCTGGACGATCAGGCGCGGGTCGAACGGCTTGGGGATGATGTACTCGGGACCGAACGACAGTTCCTGGCCAGCGTAGGCGCGGGCCACTTCATCGTTCTGCTCGGCCTGGGCGAGGTCGGCGATGGCCTTGACGCACGCCAGCTTCATTTCCTCGGTGATGCGCGAAGCGCCGGCATCCATGGCGCCGCGGAAGATGAAGGGGAAGCACAGGACGTTGTTGACCTGGTTCGGGTAGTCCGAACGGCCCGTCGCGATAATGCAGTCGGGGCGCGCGGCCTTGGCGACTTCGGGGCGGATTTCGGGTTCCGGGTTGGCCAGGGCCAGGATCAGCGGACGGTCGGCCATGGTCTTGACCATGTCGGCGGTCAGCACGCCGGCGGTCGAGCAGCCCAGGAACACGTCGGCGCCATTGACCACGTCGGCCAGCGTGCGCGCGTCGGTCTTTTGCGCGTAGCGCTTCTTGTTGGCTTCCATGTTCTCGTCGCGGCCGTCCCAGATGACGCCGCGCGAGTCGACCACGAAGATGTTTTCGCGTTTGATGCCCAGGTGAACCAGCAGGTCCAGGCAGGCGATGGCCGCGGCGCCGGCGCCGGAGCAGGCCAGCTTGACCGAGCCGATGTCCTTGTTCACGACCTTCAGGCCGTTCAGGATGGCGGCCGACGAGATGATGGCGGTGCCGTGCTGGTCGTCGTGGAAGACGGGGATCTTCATGCGCTCGCGCAGCTTCTTCTCGATGTAGAAGCACTCGGGCGCCTTGATGTCTTCAAGGTTGACGCCGCCCAGCGTGGGCTCGAGCGCGGCAATGATGTCCACCAGCTTGTCCGGATCGTTTTCCGCGAGTTCGATGTCGAACACGTCGATGCCGGCGAATTTCTTGAACAGGCAACCCTTGCCTTCCATCACGGGCTTGGCGGCCAGCGGACCGATGTTGCCCAGGCCCAGCACAGCGGTGCCGTTGGTGATCACGCCCACGAGGTTGCCGCGCGACGTGTACTTGGAGGCGGCGTCGTCGCCCTGGTCGAAAATGGCCATGCAAGCCGCAGCCACGCCGGGGGAGTAGGCCAGGGACAGGTCGTCCTGGTTGGCCAGGGTCTTGGTCGGGGTGACCGAGATTTTGCCGGGAGTGGGATAGGCGTGGTAGTCCAACGCCAGTTTGGTGAGAGTTTCGTCCATGGGATCGGGGCCTGAAAGGGCTAACGGAAAAAAAAATAGGGATGCAAAAGGCGGGCTCGCGGCCCGCCGTATTCGTTGCGAAATGCTTAGGGAACACCCGTATTTCACCAGAAAGCGCGGGTGCTTGGTTGCTGCACTGCAGCGAGCGTTCGCTTTTGATCAAGCAAACGCGTGCGCGGCGCCGCCCCGATGGGCGAGGCGGAATGGATGATCCCCTAGATTTCCCACGGTGGCGCCTGGCGGCTGCCGACGCTCAAGGCGCGGCGCAAGGTGCGCGCATCGTCCTGCCTGTCCAGGCTGTCCAGCGCATGCAGCACGATCCAGTCGGCGCCGACCTCGAAGAAATCGCGCAAGCGCGCCCGCGTGTCGCTGCGCCCGAAACCGTCCGTGCCCAACGTGCGGTAGGGCGCTTTTACGTAGGCGCGGATCTGTTCGGGCACGGCGCGCACGTAGTCGCTGGCCGCGATCACCGGGGCGTCGCTGCCGGCCAGGCAGGTGTGCACCCAGTCCTGGTCCTGCGGCGCTTCCAGGCCCAGCACGCGTGCGCGCTCGGCCTGGCGGCCGCTGCGGGCCAGCTCCGAAAAGCTGGTCACGCTCCAGACTTCCGCATCCACGCCGAATTCGTCCTGCAGGCGGGCGGCGGCCAGCTCGGCTTCGCGCAGCATGGGGCCGGCGCCGAGCAGGCGGACCTGCGCCTTGCCGCGCGCGGGCCGCAGCCGGTACAGGCCGCGCAGGATGCCTTCGCGCGTCGCGGGATCCTGGGGCATGTCGGGCTGCGCCAGGTTCTCGTTCGTGACGGTCAGGTAGAAGAATTCATCGCATTGCTCGTCCAGCATGCGCCGCATGCCATGTTCGACGATGACGGCGACCTCAAAGGCGTAGGCCGGGTCATACGCGCGGCAATTGGGCACGGTGGCGGCCATGATGTGGCTGGAGCCGTCCTGGTGCTGCAGGCCTTCGCCGCCCAGTGTCGTGCGGCCCGACGTGGCGCCGATCAGAAAGCCCCGGGCGCGCTGGTCGGCGGCGGCCCAGATCAGGTCCCCGATGCGCTGGAATCCGAACATCGAGTAATAGATATAGAACGGCAGCATCGGCAGGCCGTTGACCGAGTAACTGGTGCCGGCCGCCGTCCAGGACGAGATGGCGCCGGCCTCGGTGATGCCTTCTTCGAGGATCTGGCCGTCGCGGGCCTCGCGGTAGTACAGCACCGAGCCGATGTCCTCGGGCTCATAGAGCTGGCCTTGCGCCGAATAGATGCCGATCTGCCGGAACAGGTTGGCCATGCCGAAGGTGCGCGCCTCGTCCGCGACGATGGGCACGATGCGCGGGCCCACGGTCGCGTCCTTGAGCAGCGCGGTCAGCATGCGCACGATGGCCATCGTGGACGACATCTCCTTGCCGTCGGCCGCCAGCGCAAAGCGCGCCCATTGGTCGGCGTCCGGGGGCGCGAGCCGCGGGGCCTCGGCGTTGCGGCGCGGGATATAGCCGCCCAGCGCGGCGCGGCGCGCCTGCAGGTGGCGCATTTCGGCGCTGTCTTCGGCGGGGCGGTAGAACTTGAGCGCCAGGCAGTCGGCGTCGGAAATCGGCAGCGCGAAGCGGTCGCGGAACGCGAGCAGCGCTTCGTCGTCCAGCTTCTTTTGCTGATGGGTGGTCATCTTGCCCTGGCCGGCCGTCCCCATGCCAAACCCCTTCTTGGTCTGCGCGAGGATGACGGTGGGCTGGCCGCGATGGTTCGCGGCGCGGTGATAGGCGGCGTGGATCTTCACCATGTCATGGCCGCCCCGGTGCAGGCGGTCGATGGCGTCGTCGGACCAGTCGGCCACCAGCGCCGCCAGCTCGGGATTCTGGTTGAAGAAATGGGCGCGGTTGAATGCGCCATCGTTGGCCGCGAAGGTCTGGAACTGGCCGTCCACGGTGTTGGCGAAGGCGCGGGCGAGCGCGCCGCCGGTGTCCCGGCGCAGCAGCGCGTCCCAGTCGCTGCCCCAGACGAGCTTGATGACGTTCCAGCCCGCGCCGGCGTACAGGGTTTCGAGTTCGTCGATGATGCGGCCGTTGCCGCGCACCGGGCCGTCCAGGCGCTGCAGGTTGCAGTTGACGACGAAGATCAGGTTGTCGAGCTTTTCGCGCGCGGCCAGCGTGAGCGCCGCGATGGATTCGGGCTCGTCCATTTCGCCGTCGCCAAAGATGCCCCACACCTTGCGGTCGGCGCCGGGCACCAGCGAGCGATGTTCCAGATAGCGCATGAAGCGCGCCTGGTAGATGGCGTTGATGGGACCGATGCCCATCGAGCCGGTGGGGAACTGCCAGAAATCCGGCATCAGCCACGGATGGGGGTACGAGGACAGGCCGCGCAAGCCGCGCGTGGTGGCGGTGATTTCCTGGCGGAAATGCGCCAGGTCGTCTTCGCCCAGAAAGCCTTCGAGGAAGGCGCGCGCGTAGACGCCGGGCGCCGAGTGCGGCTGCATGTAGACGATGTCGCCCGGGCTGCCGTCCGTGCGGGCGCGAAAGAAATGGTTGAAGCCGACTTCGAACAGGTCGGCGGCCGACGCGTAGCTGGCGATGTGGCCGCCCAGCTCGCCATGCGCCTGATTGGCGCGCACCACCATCGCCAGCGCGTTCCAGCGGTTGATGCGGGCGATGCGCTCTTCGACGGCCAGGTTGCCGGGAAAGGGCGGTTCCTGGTCGGCGGGAATGGTGTTCAGGTAGGCGGTGCGGGTCTGGCTGTTGGCGCGCAGCCCGAGCGAGGCGGCGTGGCCCAGGACGCTGTCCAGCACGTAGCCCGCGCGCTCGGCCCCGTCGGCCTGCAGCAGGGACTGCAACGCTTCGCGCCATTCGGCGGTTTCGGCGGGGTCGGCGTCGTCCTGGAGGGCCGATCCGGGAAGGGGCTGGCGAGGGTCGAGCATGGTGAGTCGTCTCCTGTTTTTACTGCTCATGCTAGACCCATGCCCGAGGCATGAGTCATCAAATTCCGCAAGGAAATCCGGCGCTTTCAGCATAATCTTTCGCCAGGATCCTGCGGCACGGCAGGTTCCACTGCCCGATCGCGCTTACCGCTGGTGACCACGGGGTGGACGGTCTGGCGCTAGAATGCGCGGCTATCAATAGGGAGAAACCCATGACCCAGCCCATCCGCGTTCCGCCGGAGGTCACGCTGCCCGAGCTGACCGTCCGGGGCGTCCTGCTCGGCGCGCTGATCACCGTCATCTTCACCGCCTCGAACGTGTTCCTGGGGCTCAAAGTGGGCCTGACGTTCTCGTCGGCCATTCCGGCGGCCGTGATCTCGATGTCGGTCCTTCGCATGTTCAAGGACGCCAACATCCTTGAAAACAACATGGTGCAGACGCAGGCCTCGGCGGCCGGCACACTGTCGGCCATCATCTTCATCCTGCCGGCGCTGGTCATGATGGGCCACTGGCAGGGCTTCCCGTTCTGGCAGACGCTGGGCATCTGCGCGGCCGGCGGCATGCTGGGCGTGATGTTCACGATTCCGCTGCGCCACGTGATGGTGGTGCAGAGCAACCTGCCGTATCCGGAAGGCGTGGCGGCGGCGGAGATTCTGCGGGTGGGCAGCGCCGAGCGCGCGCAGGACGCGCCGCAGACCGGCGCGCACGCGTCGGCCAAACCCGCCGCCACCGGCATGGGCGACATCGTCGCCGGGGGCGTCGCGGCGGCCGTGGTCAGTTTTGCCGCCAGCGGGCTGCGCGTGCTGGGCGACAGCGTCAGCGGCTGGTTTGCATTGGGCGGCGCCGTGTTCCGGCTGCCGATGGGCTTTTCGCTGGCGCTGCTGGGCGCGGGCTACCTGATCGGCATCGTCGCCGGGCTGGCGATGTTGACCGGGCTGGTCATTGCGTGGGGCATCGCGGTGCCCATCCTGACGGCCATGGGCGACATGCCCGCGGGCGCGACGCTGGCGTCCTATGCCACGGGCCTGTGGTCCTCGCAGGTGCGCTTCATTGGCGCGGGCGTGATCGGCGTGGGCGCGATCTGGACGCTGGCGACGCTGTTCGTGCCGATGGCGCGCGGCGTGAAGGCCTCGTTTTCGGCCTTGACCAAGGAGGGCGCGGCCCGAGCGGGCACCGCGCCGCGCACCGAACGCGACCTGTCGGCTGGATGGATCTCGGCCGTGACGCTGGTGCTGGTGGCGATCCTGGTCTTCACGTTCCAGGTGTTCCTGTCGGGCACGCCGCTGTCGGCCGGCGCCATCTGGAAGCTGGTCGCCTACGCGGTCCTCTTCGCCTTTGTGTTCGGTTTCCTGGTGGCCGCGGCTTGCGGCTACATGGCCGGCCTGGTGGGGTCGTCGACCAGTCCGATCTCCGGCGTGGGCATCGTCGCCATCGTCCTGGTCTCCGTGCTGATGCTGGGCGTGGGCGGCGAGCTGATGGCGCTGGAAAACGGCGTGCAGATGGCGATTGCCCTGGCGATCTTCAGCACCTCGGCCGTGGTGGCGGTGGCGTCGATTTCGAACGACAACCTGCAGGACCTGAAGACCGGCTGGCTGGTGGGGGCCACCCCGTGGCGTCAGCAGGTCGCGCTGCTGATCGGCTGCGTCGTCGGCGCGGCGGTGATTTCGCCGGTGCTGGAGCTGCTGTACAACGCGTACGGGTTTGCGGACGCGATGCCGCGCGAGGGCATGGACGCCTCGCAGGCGCTGTCCGCGCCGCAGGCCACGCTGATGCTGGCGATCACGCGCGGCATCTTCACCCACCAGTTGAACTGGACGATGATCCTGATCGGCATGGCGGTGGGCGTGGGGCTGATCGTGGTGGACGAGATCATGAAGCGCACCTGCAAGGTGGCGCGCATTCCCGTGCTGGCGGTCGGCATCGGCATCTACCTGCCGCCGACCGTCGCCGCGCCCATCGTGGCGGGCGCGCTGCTGGCCTGGCTGCTTGAGCGCGCCCTGCGCCGCCGCGCCGCCGCCGCCAACCAGCCCTACGACCGCTTTGCCGAGGCGGCCAACCGCCGCGGCGTGCTGATCGCCTCGGGCCTGATCGTGGGCGAGAGCCTGGTGGGCGTGCTGATGGCGGCCATCATCGGCGGCACGGGCTCCGAGGCGCCGCTGGCGATCGCAGGCGAGGACTTCGCCGGCATGGCGTCCTACCTCGGGTTGGCCGTCTTCGTGCTGGTGGCCGTGCTGTTCTGGCGCCGGGTGATGCGGCTGGCTTAGTGCAGCAAATCCGCCAGCGTGCGTGCAATGACCTTCGTCGCGCGGCGCAGGTCTTCCAGATTGATGCGCTCGTCGTTGCGCTTGGCGTGCGATTCCAGCACCGTGCGCGGGCCCGCGCCGTAGATCACGCCGGGGATGCCGGCTTCGGCGTACAGGCGCACGTCGGTGTAGAGCGGTGTGCCCATCGCGGGGATGGGTTCCCCGAACACCGCCTCGCCATGTTGCTGGATGGCCTGCACCAGCGGCTGCGCGCCGGGCAGCGGGCGCATCGAATTGGCCAGCAGCAGCCGCTTGATCTCGACACGGATACCGGGACATGAAGCCGCGGTTTCTTCGATGATGCGCCGGATGTCGGCCTCGACCTCCGTGGCGTTTTCTTCGGGAATCATGCGGCGGTCCAGCTTGAAGCTGACCTTGCCGGGCACCACGTTCGTGTTCGTGCCGCCTTCGATCCGCCCCACGTTCAGGTACGGATGCGAAATGCCCGGGACCTGCGACGTGATCGCCCGGTATTGCGCGTTCTGCGCATACAGCGCATTCAGAATCGCGACGGCGCCTTGCAAGGCGTCCACGCCGCTGCTTGGGATGGCCGCGTGGGCCATCTTGCCGTGCACCGTCACTTCCATCTGCAGGCAGCCGTTGTGCGCGGTGACGACTTCATAGCTGAAGCCGGCCGCGATCATCAGGTCGGGGCGGGTCAATCCCTGCTCCAGGAGCCAGCCCGGACCCAGCAGACCGCCGAATTCCTCGTCATACGTAAAGTGCAGCTCCACCGCGCCGCGCGACGGCATGGCGACGGCTTCCAGCGCCCGCAGCGCAAACGTGAAGCTGGCGAAGTCGCTCTTGCTGACGGCTGCGGCGCGGCCGTACAGGCAGCCGTCCTCGATCTCGGCGCCGTAGGGATCGTGCTTCCAGCCGTCGCCGGGCGGCACCACATCGCCGTGCGCGTTGAGCGCGATGCGCGGGCCTGCGCCGCTGTATTCGCGGCGCACGATGAGGTTGGTGATGGACTGCATGCCGTAGTCCGCGACGGCCTGGGCCGGCACGGGGTGGGCTTCGGCGTGCAGGCCAAAATCCTGCAGCAGTTGCGCGGTGCGCTCGGCGTGCGGGGCGTTGTTGCCGGGCGGCGTGTCGGTGGGCACGCGCACCAGTTCTTGCAGGAAGCGGACTTCTTCGTCGAAATGGGCGTCCACCCAGGCGTCGAGTCGGGCGTAATCGGTCATGGCGTTATGTCGGGGTTTCGTTGGCCAGCGCGTCGAGCAGGCCCAGCATGGCTTGCGCGGCAAGTTCGATATCGTCGCTGGTGGTGGATTCGCGGGGGTTGTGGCTGATGCCGTTGTTCTGGCCGCGCACGAAGAGCATTGCCTGCGGCATGATCTCGTGCAGCTTCATGGCGTCGTGGCCGGCGCCGCTGGGCATGCGGTGCACGGGGACGCCCAGCGCGTCGACCGCGCGCTCCCAGCGCTGCTGCCAGCGCGGATCGCTGGGCGCGGCGGCGGCGCGCATGGTTTCTTCAATCGAATAGCGCAGGCCGCGCCGCGCGCAGATGGCGGCCAGCTCGGCCAGCACGTCATCGACCAGCGCGTCGCGCTGCGCATCGCTGGGGGCGCGCAGGTCCAGGCTGAAGCGGCACTCGCCCGGCACGACGTTGATCGATCCGCTGGGCACCTCGAACATGCCTACCGTGCCGACCGAATCGCCATCGCGGGCGGCGCGGCTTTCAACATAGAGCGCCAGCTCGGCGGCCGCGACGGCCGCGTCGCGCCGCCGGTTCATGGGCGTGGTGCCGGCATGGCTGGCCAGGCCCAGGATCTGCACCTGATGGCGCACGCAGCCGTTGATGGACGTGACGACGCCAAGCGGCAGCCCCATTTCATACAGGACCGGACCCTGCTCGATGTGCACCTCGACAAAGCCCAGGTAATTGGCCGGATCGCGCCGCAGGCCGGCAATCCCGTCGATGTCCAGGCCCGCGTGCGTCATGGCCTCACGCATGGTGATGCCGTCGGCATCCTTCTGCGCCAGCCAGTCGGGATTGAAGCTGCCAATCAACGCGCCCGAGCCCAGGAACGTGGCCCGGTAGCGCTGGCCTTCTTCCTCGGCGAAGGCGATCACCTCCACGTCGAACGGCAGGCGCCGGTTCTCTCGATGCAGCGCGCGCACGCAGGCCATGGGCACGAAGATGCCAAGCCGGCCGTCGTACTTGCCGGCGTTGCGCACCGTGTCGAAGTGGCTGCCGGTCATGAGGACCGGCGCGCCGGCGCGGGCGGCGCGATAGCGTCCCACCACATTGCCGACGGCGTCGATGCCGACCTCGTCAAAGCCGCAGTCTCGCATCCATTGCGAGATGCGCGCGGCGCAGGCGCGGTGCGCGTCGGTCAGGTAGGTGACCGTGAGCTGGCCTTTTTCGGCGTAGCCCGGATCGCTGTAGACGCTGAGCGCCTCGTGCCAGTCCCAGATGTCGCTGCCCATGCCGGTTTCGCCGTGGCGGCTGTGCGGGCGCGGCTCGACGTTCGGCTCGTTCAGATTGTTGGTCATGGTCGTCCTGTTCAACGGTCGGAGAGGTAGGGGTGGGTGGCTTTCCAGTGTCGCGCGATGTCCAGGCGGCGGCACACCCAGACGCGATCATGGCGCGCGATGTGATCCAGGAAACGCTGCAGGGCAACGATGCGGCCGGGCCGGCCCAACAGGCGGCAGTGCATGCCGATGCTGAGCATCTTGGGCGCCTCGTCGCCTTCGGCATACAACGCGTCGAAGCTGTCCTTCAGGTACTGGAAAAAGGGATCGGCGTGGGAAAAGCCCTGCGGCAGCGCGAAGCGCATGTCGTTGCAGTCCAGCGTGTAAGGCACGATGAGCTGCGGCGCCGTGGCGCCATCCGATTTGCGCACTTGCATCCAGAAGGGCAGGTCGTCGCCGTAATAGTCGCTGTCGTACTCGAATCCGCCATCGTCGGCGACCAGCGTGCGGGTGCGCGGGCTGTCGCGGCCGGTGTACCAGCCCAGCGGCCGTGTGCCCGTCAGCGTGGTGATGGCGTCGATGGCCAGGCGCATGTGCTCGCGCTCGGTGGCTTCATCCACGTTCTGGTAGTGGATCCAGCGCCAGCCGTGGCAGGCAATTTCATGCCCCAATTCCACGAACGCCGCGGTCAGGTCCGGATGGCGTTGCAGCGCCATGCCGACGCCGAACACCGTCAGCGGCAGCTGGCGCTTTTCGAATTCCCGCAGGATTCGCCACACGCCCGCCCGCGAGCCGTATTCATAGATGCCTTCCATGCTGAGATGCCGGTCCGGATAGCTGGCGGGGCTGAACATCTCGGACAGGAACTGCTCGGAGCCGGCGTCGCCATGCAGCACGCTGTTTTCGCCGCCTTCCTCGTAATTCAGGACGAACTGCACCGCAATCCGCGCGTTGCCTGGCCATTGCGCGTGAGGCGGATTGCGGCCGTAGCCGACGAGGTCGCGGGGGTAAGGCTTGGTGGAATCGTAGGCGGGCATGGGCGGGCGGGGGAACGCGAAACCGTGGCAAGGCAACACAGGATTCGCGTGTGGATTTGTGTATACAAAGTATGTACATCAATTGCCCCTCCCGCGCCATCCTGGGTTGCCCCTACGGGGAGGCTTGGCGTCACCGCAAGTCCCCGCAAGGCCACCCCATGACGCCGAAGCCGCCGCTATCCGTTGCGGTAGAGAAAGCTGTAGGCGTTGATCGCCGGCACCCCTCCCAGGTGCGCATACAGGACCTTCGAACCGGCGGGAATCTCGCCTTTGCGGATGATGTCCATCATCCCCTGCATGGATTTCCCTTCGTACACGGGGTCGGTCATCATGCCTTCCAGGCGGGCGCAGGTACGGATGGCATCGTTGGTTTCGGCTGACGGCAGGCCATACGCGGGATAGGCGTAACGCGTGTCGAGCACCACGTCCTTGTCTTCGATGGGTCTGTCCAGCCCGACGAGGTCGGCGGTGCGCCGCGCGATGCGCAGGACTTGGGCGCGCGTCTGCTCCGGCGTGGCGGAGGCGTCGATGCCGATGACGCGGTCGGCGCGGCCGTCGGCGGCAAAGCCCACGACCATGCCGGCCTGCGTGCTGCCCGTGACCGCGCAGACGACGATGTAGTCGAACTTGAATCCCAGATCGGCTTCCTGGCGGCGCACCTCTTCGGCAAAGCCCACGTAGCCCAGCCCGCCCAGCTCGTGGTCGGATGCGCCCGCGGGAATCGCATAGGGCTTGCCGCCGCGGCGTTTCACTTCTTCAAGCGCCTCTTCCCAACTGCGGCGAAAGCCGATGTCGAAACCCTGGTCGACCAGCCGCACGTCCGCGCCCATGAGGCGGCTCATCATGATGTTGCCGACGCGGTCGTAGACCGCATCCGAATAATTCACCCAGTTTTCCTGCACCAGCACGCAGGCCAATCCCAGCTTGGCGGCCACCGCCGCGACCATGCGCGTGTGGTTGGACTGAATGCCGCCGATGGTGACGAGCGTGTCGCAACCTTGTTCCAGCGCCTGCGGGATCAGGTATTCAAGCTTGCGCAGCTTGTTGCCGCCAAACGCCAGGCCGCTGTTGCAGTCCTCGCGCTTGGCGTAGATCTCGACCTTGCCGCCCAGATGCTGTGAAAGGCGGTCCAGCTTTTCGATTGGGGTATCGCCGAAGGTCAGGCGATGACGGGGAAAGCGTTGCAGATCCATGGTGGCTCCTGATGATTCGGGCGGCCTGCGCTTTTTGGCAGGGTTCGCAAAAATCATAGAAATCATGGGCTTGAGGGGTCAATTGCGTATTTTTTCAATCCGCCAAATCGAAACCTCGTTTATTGGTGTTTATGCAATTAATATTTCAAAATTAAAAACCGCGACCAAATTTAATTTTCAGGGACGCATTCCATGACCGCCGTGTTCACGCTGGACCGCATCGACCGCCAGATCCTGCGCATTCTTCAGGACGACGCGCAGATCACCAATCTGGACCTGAGCGCGCGCGTGCATCTCAGTCCGGCGGCGTGTCTGCGGCGCGTCGAGCGGCTCAAAAGCGAAGGCATCATCCGAAAGACGGTCGCGCTGCTGGAACCTGCCGACGTGGATATGGCCACGCTAGTCATCGTGGGCGTGGTGCTTGACCGTTCCACACCCGACTCGTTCACCGACTTCGAGGAAGCGGCCAAGAGCATCAGCGGCTGCCTGGAATGCCACCTGGTGGCAGGCGAATTCGACTACTTCCTGATGCTGCGCATCCGCGATCTGGAAAGATTCAACAAGCTGCATGCGGGCGAGATCATCAAGCTGCCTGGCGTACGCCAAATTCGCACCTTTTTCGTACTGAAAGAGATCATGTCGACCACTGCGCTGCCGGTTTGACGCGGCGTAAATGCAACACTTGCCTTTTCTGTTATTCAAAATGACGCGCTGCGGCATTTTGCATTGACAGATTTTGGTGGCGCGTAGACGGCGCATTGGAAGGGGTTGGACGGACATTCCGTTGCTGCATGACGGCATTCCGAAAGGGCTTTCGCGTCACGGAAATGCGGGAAGACGCCCGTAAACTCAAAGGGTTATACTTCTCGACCATAGGCTTTCAAGGCTTGTACGCGCCTTCTGCCCCTGCTATCCGCCTAACGGGAAGCCCGTGTCGCGGAAGGTTTTCCTGCATCGTCTCGAGTGAAGCACTCGTAAAGGTGAAGCGATATGTCTTCGGAAATAGAATCTCTATCCACGTCTTACCTCTTTGGGGGTAATGCCCCGTATGTCGAGGAGCTTTACGAAGCCTACCTCGATAACCCCGGTTCGGTACCTGACAACTGGCGCGAATATTTCGACCAATTGCAGCACGCTCCCGCAACCGACGGCCAGGAATCCACTCGCGACCAGGCCCACGCTCCCATCGTCGAATCGTTCGCCCAGCGCGCCAAGGCCAATGCCTTCGTGCAACGCGCCGCCGAACCCGACCTGAGCGTGGCCAGCAAGCAGGTTTCGGTGCAATCGCTGATTGCCGCCTACCGTTCGCTGGGTTCGCGCTGGGCCGACCTCGATCCGCTCAAGCGCCAGGAACGTCCGCCGATCCCCGAGCTCGATCCCGCCTTCTATGGCCTGACCGAAGCCGATCTGGACCAGACGTACTCGGCCACCAACACCTACTTCACGACCGCCAGCACGATGACGCTGCGCGACATCCTGAAGGCGCTGCGCGACACCTACTGCCGCAGCATCGGTGCAGAATTCACCCACATCTCCGACCCCGCCGCCAAGCGCTGGATCCAGGAACGCCTGGAAACCACGCTGGGCGCGCCCACGTACACCGCGGAAGAAAAGCGCCACATCCTTCAGCAGCTCACCGAGTCCGAAGGCCTGGAACGCTTCCTGCACACCAAGTACGTCGGCCAGAAGCGCTTCTCGCTGGAAGGCGGCGAAAGCTTCATCGCCTCGATGGACGAAGTGGTCAACCACGCCGGTGAAAACGGCGTCCAGGAAATCGTGGTCGGCATGGCCCACCGCGGCCGCCTGAACCTGCTCGTGAACATCATGGGCAAGATGCCCGGCGACCTGTTCGCCGAGTTCGAAGGCAAGCACGCCGAAGGCCTGACCGACGGCGACGTGAAGTACCACAACGGCTTCTCGAGCGACCTGTCCACGCGCGGCGGCCCCGTCCACCTGTCGCTGGCGTTCAACCCGTCGCACCTTGAAATCGTCAACCCCGTCGTCGAAGGCAGCGCACGCGCCCGCCAGGAACGCCGCGGCGATGCCGAAGGCAAGCAAGTGCTGCCGGTGCTGGTGCACGGCGACGCGGCCTTTGCCGGCCAGGGCGTCGTGATGGAAACCCTGAACCTGGCGCAGACGCGCGGCTACGGTACGGGCGGCACGCTGCACATCGTCATCAACAACCAGATCGGCTTCACCACGTCCGACCCGCGTGACTCGCGTTCGACGCTGTATTGCACCGACGTGGTCAAGATGATCGAAGCCCCGGTGTTCCACGTCAACGGCGACGATCCCGAAGCCGTGGTGTTCGTCACCAAGCTGGCGCTGGACTACCGTCTGCAGTTCCGCCACGACGTCGTCGTGGACATCGTCTGCTTCCGCAAGCTGGGCCACAACGAGCAGGACACCCCGTCGCTGACGCAGCCCCTGATGTACAAGCGCATCGGCCACCACCCCGGCACGCGCAAGCTGTACGCCGACAAGCTGACCACGCAAGGCGTGCTGGCCGACGGCGAAGCCGATCAGCTGGTCAAGGACTACCGCCAGCTCATGGAAGACGGCCAACGCACCATCGAACCGGTGCTGACCGACTACAAGAGCAAGTACGCCATCGACTGGTCGCCGTTCCTGGGCGCCAAGTGGACCGACCAGGCCGACACCGCCGTGCCGCTGGCTGAACTCAAGCGCATCGGCGAACGCATCACCACCGTGCCGGAAGGCTTCACGGTGCACCCGCTGGTCGCCAAGCTGCTGAACGACCGCCGCACGATGGCCAAGGGCGAAATGAACCTGGACTGGGGCATGGGCGAACACCTCGCCTTCGCGACCCTGGTGTCCTCGGGCTACGCCATCCGCATCACCGGCCAGGATTCGGGCCGCGGCACGTTCACGCACCGCCACGCCGTGCTGCACGACCAGAACCGCGAACGCTGGAACGACGGCACCTACATTCCGCTGCAGAACGTGTCGGAAGGCCAGGCGCCGTTCACCGTCATCGACTCCGTGCTGTCCGAAGAGGCGGTGCTGGGCTTTGAATACGGCTTCTCCAGCGCCGAACCCAACACGCTGGTCATCTGGGAAGGCCAGTTCGGCGACTTCGTCAACGGCGCCCAGGTCGTGATCGACCAGTTCATCAGCTCCGGCGAAGCCAAGTGGGGCCGCCAGTCGGGCCTGACGCTGATGCTGCCGCACGGCTACGAAGGCCAGGGTCCCGAGCACTCGTCGGGCCGCATCGAGCGCTTCCTGCAGCTGTGCGCCGACAACAACATGCAAGTGGTTCAGCCGACCTCGGCTTCGCAGATCTTCCACGTTCTGCGCCGCCAGATGATCCGTCCGTTCCGCAAGCCGCTGGTGCTGTTCACGCCGAAGTCGCTGCTGCGCAACAAGGACGCCGGTTCGCCCCTGACCGATCTGGCCGGCGGCAGCTTCCGCCCGGTCATCGGCGAGGTCGACGAGGCCATCGACGCCAGCAAGGTCAAGCGCGTGCTGGCTTGCTCGGGCAAGGTGTACTACGACCTGGTCAACGCCCGCCGCGAGCGTGGCGCCGACAACGTCGCCATCGTCCGCGTCGAGCAGCTGTATCCGTTTGCGCACAAGTCGTTCGAAGCCGAACTGCGCAAGTACCCCAAGGCAACCGAAGTGATCTGGGTGCAAGACGAACCCCAGAACCAAGGCGCCTGGTTCTACGTTCAGCATCACGTGTACGAGAACATGGTCGAAGGCCAGAAGCTTGGCTACGCAGGCCGTGCCGCGTCGGCATCGCCGGCCGTGGGCTACCTGGCCAAGCACCAGGAGCAGCAGAAGGCCCTGATCGAAACGGCCTTCGCGCCCAAGTTCAAGGTCATGTTGACGAAGTAACCCTTACTTGATGCACGCGCCGCGGGCGGCAAGCGTTCCGGAACCCCGTTTCGAACCTTGCCGCGCCGCGTGACAAGAACACACTCTCTACGGAATAAACAAAATGGCTATTACCGACGTCGTCGTTCCCCAACTTTCCGAATCCGTTTCCGAAGCGACCCTGCTGACCTGGAAGAAGCAGCCGGGCGCTGCCGTTGAAGCCGACGAAATCCTGATCGAAGTCGAAACCGACAAGGTCGTGCTGGAAGTGCCGGCCCCCGCCTCGGGCGTGCTGTCCGAAATCGTCAAGGGCGATGGCAGCACCGTGACCTCCGGCGAAGTGCTGGCCCGCATCGACACCGCCGCCAAGGCTGCCGCCGCCGCCACCGCGCCGGCCGAAGCCCCCAAGGCCGCTGAGCAAGCCGCCGCCGCGCCGGCGCCCGCCGCTGCCGCCCCGGCCTCGACCGCCGCTGCCGGCGTCGCTTCGCCCGCCGCCTCGAAGATCCTGGCCGAGAAGGGCGTTGACGCCGCTTCCGTGTCGGGCACCGGCCGCGATGGCCGCGTGACCAAGGGCGACGCCCTGGCCGCCAGCGCCCAGCCCAAGGCCGCGCCGGCCAAGGCTGCCGCCGCGCCCGCCCCGACCACGCTGTCGCTGGACGGCCGTCCGGAACAGCGCGTGCCGATGAGCCGCCTGCGCGCCCGCATCGCCGAGCGCCTGCTGCAATCGCAGCAGGAAAACGCGATCCTGACCACGTTCAACGAAGTCAACATGCAGGCCGTCATCGACCTGCGCGCCAAGTACAAGGACAAGTTCGAAAAGGAACACGGCATCAAGCTGGGCTTCATGTCGTTCTTCGTCAAGGCCGCCGTTGCCGCGCTGAAGAAGTACCCGCTGATCAACGCCTCGATCGACGGCAAGGACATCATCTACCACGGCTACTTCGACATCGGCATCGCTGTCGGCAGCCCGCGTGGCCTGGTGGTGCCGATCCTGCGCAACGCCGACCAGCTGTCGATCGCCGACATCGAGAAGACCATTGCCGACTTCGGCCGCCGCGCCGCTGACGGCAAGCTGGGCATCGAAGAAATGACCGGCGGCACGTTCTCGATCTCCAACGGCGGCGTGTTCGGCTCGATGCTGTCGACCCCGATCATCAACCCGCCGCAATCGGCCATCCTGGGCGTGCACGCCACGAAGGATCGCGCCGTCGTCGAAAACGGCCAGATCGTCATCCGCCCGATGAACTACCTGGCCCTGTCCTACGACCACCGCATCATCGACGGCCGCGAAGCCGTGCTGGGCCTGGTCGCCATGAAGGACGCCCTGGAAGATCCGCAGCGCCTGTTGCTGGACCTGTAATCTCGACGCCCCTGGCCGGCGCCGAACGCGACCTGCAAGTCGCGCGGCGCCCGGGCCGGCTCCCCGCCGGCCCGCAGCACGACCACGCTGGGCAGGGAGTGCGCTTCTTCACCCCTCATTCGCGAGAACACTATGTCCAAACAATTTGACGTCGTCGTGATCGGCGCAGGCCCCGGCGGCTACATCGCCGCCATCCGCGCCGCGCAGCTCGGCATGTCGGTCGCCTGCATCGACGCCTGGCAGAACGGCCAAGGCGGCCCGGCTCCCGGCGGCACCTGCACCAACGTCGGCTGCATCCCGTCCAAGGCGCTGCTGCAATCGTCGGAACACTACGAGCAAGCCAACCACCACTTCGCCGAGCACGGCATCGAAGTCAAGGGCGTCAGCCTGAAGCTCGACACGCTGATCGGCCGCAAGAACACGGTGGTCAAGCAGAACAACGACGGCATCCTGTACCTGTTCAAGAAGAACAAGGTCACGTTCTTCCACGGCAAGGGCGCGTTCAGCGGCCAGGTGGAAGGCGGCTGGGCCATCAAGGTCACCGGCACCACCGAGGAAGACCTGGTTGCCAAGCACGTCGTGGTCGCCACCGGCTCGTCGGCGCGTGAACTGCCCGGCCTGCCGTTCGACGAAAAGGTCGTGCTGTCCAACGACGGCGCACTGAACATCGGCGCCGTGCCCAAGACGCTGGGCGTCATCGGCGCTGGCGTGATCGGTCTGGAAATGGGCAGCGTGTGGCGCCGCCTGGGTTCGGAAGTCACCATCCTGGAAGCGATGCCGGAATTCCTGGCCGCCGCCGACGGGCAAGTGGCCAAGGAAGCCCTGAAGGCTTTCACCAAGCAAGGCCTGAACATCCAGATGGGCGTCAAGATCGGCGAGATCAAGGCGACCGCCAAGTCCGTGACCGTGCCTTATGTCGACGCCAAGGGCGCCGAGCAGAAGCTGGTCGTGGACAAGCTGATCGTCTCGATCGGCCGCGTGCCCTACACCGGCGGCCTGAACGCCGACGCCGTGGGCCTGAAGCTGGACGAACGCGGCTTCGTGGCCGTGGACGGCGACTGCAAGACCAACCTGCCGAACGTCTGGGCAGTGGGCGACGTGGTGCGCGGCCCGATGCTGGCGCACAAGGCTGAAGAAGAAGGCGTGGCGGTTGCCGAGCGTATCGCCGGCCAGCATGGCCACGTCAACTTCGACACCGTGCCGTGGGTCATCTACACCTCGCCGGAAATCGCCTGGGTCGGCAAGACCGAACAGCAGCTCAAGGCCGAAGGCCGCGAGTACAAGGCCGGCAGCTTCCCGTTCCTGGCCAACGGCCGCGCCCGCGCGCTGGGCGACACCACCGGCTTTGCCAAGGTGATCGCCGATGCCAAGACCGATGAAGTCCTGGGCGTGCACATCGTGGGCCCGATGGCCTCGGAACTGATCTCGGAAGCCGTGACCATCATGGAATTCCGCGGCGCCGCCGAAGACATCGCCCGCATCTGCCACGCGCACCCGACCCTGTCGGAAGCCGTGAAGGAAGCCGCGCTGGCCGTGGACAAGCGTGCGCTGAACTTCTAAGCCGCGTCTGACTGCTGCAAGACCGGGGGCGGGTTCCAGGACCCGCCCTTTTCTTTACCGCCATTACCATTTCAGCCTGATCCGGTTCCCCTATGAACGTCAGCGACTACTACGAACACGCATTGGCCGAACGCGGCTACAAGCCCGATGACGCGCAGAAGAAGGCGATCGACCGCTTGCAGCGCTATTACGACGAATGGGTCAAGTTCAAGTCGATGCGCTCGAACGCGCTGAAAAAGCTGCTGAACCGTCCCGACGTGCCGCGCGGCGTGTATCTGTGGGGCGGTGTGGGCCGCGGCAAGAGCTTCCTGATGGATGCGTTCTACGCCACCGTGCCGGTGGTGCGCAAGACGCGCCTGCACTTTCACGAATTCATGCGCGGTGTGCATCGCGAGCTCGAGGAAGTCAAGGGCATGCAGGATCCGCTGGACGAGGTCGCCAAGCGCGTGGCCAAGCGCTACCGGCTGATCTGCTTTGACGAATTCCATGTGTCCGACGTGGCGGACGCAATGATCTTGCACCGCCTGCTGCTCAAGCTGTTCGAATACGGCACGTCGTTCGTGATGACGTCCAACTACGAACCCTCCACGCTGTACACCGACGGCCTGCACCGGGACCGTGTGCTGCCCGCCATCGCGCTGATCCAGTCGCGCATGGACGTGATGAACGTGGATGCGGGCATCGATTACCGCCGCCGCTCGCTGGAGCAGGTGCAGAGCTATCACACGCCGCTGGACGAGCATGCGCAGAAGGCGCTGCAGGCGGCCTTCGACGCGCTGGCCGACACCCCCCCGCAAGAGCCCGTGCTGCACATCGAGCATCGCGAGATCCGCGCGTTGGCGCTGGGCGGCTCGGTGGTGTGGTTCGACTTCGCCACGTTGTGCGGCGGTCCGCGCTCGCAGAACGACTACCTGGAACTGGCCAATCGCTTCCACGCCGTGATCCTGTCGGGCGTGCCGCGCATGGGCCCGCGCCAGGCGTCCGAGGCGCGCCGCTTCACCTGGCTGATCGACGTGTTCTACGACCATCGCGTCAAGCTCATCATGTCGGCCGAGTGCGAGCCCGAAGAGATCTACACGGAAGGCGCGCTGGCCAACGAGTTCCACCGGACCGTCTCGCGCATCCTGGAAATGCAGTCGCGCGAATACCTTGAATCGGAGCGCCGCCTGGCCGCGACGTTGTAGTAATGCGTCACCCGGCCCGCAATTTCAGGGCCGGGTGAGGTCAATCATTGTTAATGCAAGTCATTATCAATTAAGATTTTGAGACTTTTGGTCCCGCGCCGCAGTCTCATCCGTGTCTTCCACCTTGCTTTCCTCATCGGCCCCGTGCGTCGACGCCCAGGTCGCGCCTGTCGATGGCCTGTACCGCGATCACCGCCCGTGGCTGTTCGGATGGCTGCGCCGCAAGCTGGGTTGCGAACATCGCGCCGAGGATCTGGCGCAGGACGTCTTCGTCAGGGTGATCCAGGGCCGCAAGCAGGTGCGGGCCAACGAGGCCCGGGCGCTCCTCACCACCATCGCAAAGGGATTGGTCGTCGACCACCAGCGCCACGCCGCGCTGGAACACGCGTACCTTGCCTATCTGGCCAGCGTGCCCGAAACCTATGCGCCGTCGCCCGAGGCGCAGGCCGAGCAATTGCAGGCGCTGGTGCAGCTGGATCGCCTGCTGGACGGGTTGCCGCCGAAGGCGCGCGCCGCGTTCCTGCTGTCGCAGCTTGACGGCCTGACGTATCCCGAGATCGCCGAACGCCTCGATGTGTCGTTGAGCTCCGTGCAGCAATACATGGTGCGCGCGATGTCCGCGTGCTATGCGGCGATCCATGCCTGACGCGCTGAACCTCATGCCCGCCGCAGGCAGGTCCTCGGATGCCGCCCCTTCGGAAGCCGTCGTGCGCGAGGCCATTGTCTGGTGGAGCCGGTTGCAATCGGGCGTGGCGGACGCGCAAACGCGCGAATCGTGCCGCGCCTGGATTGCGCAGGATCCCGCGCATCGCGTGGCGTGGGACCGGCTGCAGGACATCGGCCGCGACACGCGCCGGGTGCCGGCGGCGTTGGCGCACACCGCGCTGAATGCGCCCGCCTCGCGTGGCCGGCGCGCCGCGCTGCGCAGCCTGTTGACGGTGGCCGGCGTGGCCGCCACCGGCTGGGCCGGCTACCGTCATGCGCCCTGGCAGCGGCTGGTCGCCGACTACAGCACCCGCGTGGGCGAGCGCCAGGCCCTTGCGCTGGCGGACGGGCTGCGCGTCACCTTGAACAGCGATTCTGCCGTGCGCGTCAATGTCAGCGGCAACGTACGTGATATCGCGCTCTTGCGCGGCGAGATGCTGGTGCACGCCGAGCCGCATCCGGGCGCACGGACGCTGCGCGTGGACACCGGCGACGGCCAAGTGCAGGCCGAGCGCGCGCGGTTCGACCTGCGGCGAACGGCGCAAGGCGCGCGCGTGGGCGTATACGAAGGCAGCGTGGCGCTGCTGCGCGATGGCATCCTGACGCAGCTTGCCGCCGGTGAACGGCTGTTTCCTGCCGAAGACGGAAAACTTCAGCGCGGCGCGACGGACCCGGACCGGCTCGCCTGGGTGGACGGCATGGTGGTGGCCAAGGAATGGCGGCTGGACGACTTTGCCGAATACCTGGCCCGCCAGCGCGTGGGCGTCATCCGCGTCGATCCCGCGGTGGCGGCCTTGCGGCTTTCCGGGGTGTTTCCGCTGGACGACGCCGAGCGCGCGCTCAAGGCGCTGGAACATTCCCTGCCGATCACCGTCACGCGCCACACGCACTATTGGCTTCAGGTCGGACCGCGCGACGCCTGAGCGTTACAAATTTTCTTGCCGGCGCATTGCAGGTTTTGCATCCCCGTACGGAAAGCAGAAAGAAACCACCGTACAGGGAGATGTTTGTGTCCGCTTCAATCCACACCCGCCTGCGCGCACCGCTGACCGCCGGCCGTCAAGCCGTGCTGGCCGTGTCGTGCGCCGGGGCGCTGGCCGTCGGCGCGCCCGCGGCCTGGGCGCAGTCCACGCCAGCCGCAGACGCGGCGGCAGCCGCCAATGGTCAGCGCAGTTTCCAGATTCCGGCAGGGCCGCTGGCCGATGCGCTGACGCAGTTTGCGCGCAGCGCGGGCGTGGTGCTGTCGTTCGATCCGGCGCTGGTCCGTGGCCGGCGCTCGGACGGGTTGAACGGCGCATATACGGTGGGCGCGGGCTTCTCGCGCATCCTGGCGGGCAGCGGCCTGCAGGCGCGCGCGCAATCGGGCAACACCTGGACGCTGGCGCCCGCCCCGGCCTCCGCGGGCGATACGCACACGCTGGCGCCCGTGACGGTCACGGGCATGCCGGACAGCGCCTATGCGCCCACGGTGGGCTACGTCGCCACCGCCAGCGCCAGCGCCACCAAGACGGACACGCCGCTGATCGAGACGCCGCAGTCGGTGTCCGTGGTCACGCGCGAGCAGATCACCGAGCAGGGCGCGCAGACGCTGAATCAGGTGCTGCGCTACACGGCGGGCGTGGCCACCGAGTCGCGCGGCGCCACGGCGACCCGCCTGGACCAGTTCAACGTGCGCGGGTTCTCGGCGTCCACGTACCTTGATGGGCTGCGCGTGTTCGGCGGCCGCGACGCGCTGCCGCAGGTCGATGCCTTCCGCCTTGAGCGTGTAGACGTGCTCAAGGGGCCGGCGTCGGTCATGTACGGGCAGGGCGGTCCGGGCGGCGTGGTGAATCAGGTCAGCAAGCGGCCGCTGGACGAGCCGCTGCGCGAGGTGGAACTGCAGGTTGGCAATTACGACTTCCGCCGCGCCAACTTCGATTTCGGCGGCCCCATCGACGAAGAGGGCAAGTACCTGTATCGCCTAGTGGGATCGGGCTACATGTCGGACGGCCAGGTGCAGGACACCAAGGAACGCCGCTACTTCGTGTCGCCCGCGTTCGCCTGGAAACCCAATGCCGATACCTCGCTGACGATCCTGACCAATTTCCAGCGTGATCCCGACATGGGGTCGTACGGCGCGGTGCCGGCCATGCGCACCTTGTTGCGCGCGCCCGACGGCTTCCGGCTGCCCGCCGACTACTACGACGGCGACGCCAATTTCGAAAAGAGCGACCGCAAGAGCTACTCGCTGGGCTACATCCTGGACCATCGCTTCAACGACACGTTCAAGGCCTCGCAAAGCCTGCGCTGGACGCATTCGGACGCCAAGTACCGCAGCGTCTATGGCGCGATGACCAACTACTACGGCTATACGGACAGGACCTACCTGTACCACCAGCGCGCCTCGATCGCGACTGACGTGGATGTGGGGGCGCTGACCATCGACAACAACCTGCAGGCTCGCTTCAACACCGGCAAGATCGGCCACAACGTCCTGGTGGGATTCGACTACCAGCACGTCAAGACCGACACGCTGTCGGGATTTGGTTCCGCGCCTGCGCTCTACGTGAAGAATCCGGACAATTTCCAGAATATTCCCGTGCCGGCGTTCTCCAGCGACGCGACCACCACGCAGTACCAGACCGGCGTGTATTTCCAGGACCAGATCAAGATCGACCGTCTGTCGTTCCTCTTGGGCGGGCGCTACGACTGGTCGCGCAATGTGGGCGAGACGACGGCGATCGCCTCGGGCCGCGTCACCCCGTCCAAGCTGAGCGCCGAAGCGTTTTCGGGCCGGTTCGGCGCCATCTACAACTTCGACAACGGCGTGGCGCCGTACTTCAGTTACTCGGAATCCTTCGAGCCGCAGTCCGGCACGGGCTGGAACAACACGCCGTTCAAGCCGATCGAGGGCAAGCAGTACGAAGTGGGCATCAAGTACCAGCCGCCGGGCTCGGCCACGATGCTGACCTTCGCGGCCTTCGACATCCGCCGCGAGAACATGACGACCACCGACCCGGACCCGACGCACCTGTGCGGCACGGCGGGTGGACGTTGCTCGATCCAGGCGGGCGAGCTGCGCACGCAGGGCATCGAACTCGAGGCCAAGACCGAGCCGATGCGCGGCCTGTCGCTGATTGCCGCCTACTCGGTCATGAACAACGAATACACCAAGGCCTATCCGAATGCGGCGGGCTTTGACCTGACCGGCAAGACCCCCGCCGCGCTGCCGTCGCAGCAGGCGTCGGCCTGGGCGCGCTACCAGCTTCAGGAAGGCCCGCTGGCCGGCCTTGGCGTGGGCGGTGGCGTGCGGTACATCGGTTCGTCGTACGCCAACGAGGCCAACACGCTGAAGGTGCCGAAAGTCACGCTGGTGGACCTGATGCTGGACTACGACCTGGGCCGCGCCTCGCCGGCGCTCAAGGGCATGCAGGTTGCGCTGAACGTGCAGAACCTGTTCGACAAGGAGTACATCGCGTCGTGCTCTGGCGAGTCCTGGTGCTGGTTCGGCTACCAGCGCTCCATCAAGGCGAGCCTGCGATATCGCTGGTAAGCAGGTTGGCCGTTCCTGTATTAACGAGAATCGTTATAATTCAGGCCGGCCACGTCCCCGCAACCACCTAGAACTCCCGTGAAAGCTCCCGCAGCCGGCGCAGGCATGATGCGCTACCGATTGGCCGTATTCTCCCGCGCGACGGCCGCCATCCTGGGCGGCTATGCCCTGGCCTCGGCGGCGGCCGCCTGCCTGGCGGTCTGGCTGCCGTTGGGGCGGCCCGATGCCGTGACCGCGGCGCAGCTGCTGTCCTTCGTGGTCTATGCCTGCGGCGTGATCTGGGTGTTTGCCACGCGCAACGCCTGGCGCGCCTGGGCGGGCATCCTGGTCCCCGCCGCGCTGCTGGGCGGCATGTTTCTCGCGCACCGGCTCGTGGGGGCGGCATGAAGGCGGCCAAGACCAAGCATCCCGGCGAAGAGGGCCTGCGCCAGTCGATGTCGTGGCTGCATACGTGGGCTGGCCTGATTTTCGGCTGGGTGCTGTTCGCGATGTTCCTGACCGGCTCGCTGGCCTTCTTCCGGCCCGAGATCACGCGCTGGATGCAGCCCGAGATCCAGGTGCAGCCCGCGCCCGCCGTCCAGGCCGTCGCCACGGCGCAGCGCTATCTGGCGGAAAACGCGCCTGACGCCAAGCGCTGGTTCATCACGCCGCCGTCCGACCGCGAGCCTCTCATCCAGCTGCTGTACCAGACCCCCAAGCCCAAGCCGGGCGAGCGCGGATTCGTGCGCGTCAAGCTGGACGCGGCCACCGGCCAGGCCGTGACGCCGCGCCAGACCCGCGGCGGCGACTTCTTCTACCGCTTCCATTTCGAGCTGGAAACCGCGTTTCCGTGGGGACGCTGGCTGGCCAGCATCGCGGGCATGTTCATGCTGGTGGCGATCATCAGCGGCATCATCACGCACAAGAAGATCTTTGCTGATTTCTTTACCTTCCGGCCCGGAAAGGGCGGCCAGCGTGCCTGGATGGACGGCCACAACGTGCTGTCCGTGCTGGGCCTGCCGTTTCACCTGATGATCACCTTCAGCGGCCTGGTGCTGTTCATGGTGATGCTGATGCCGGCCGGCATCCAGGCCGTGTACGACAATCCGCGCGATTACACCAACGAGGTCTTCAAGGCCTTCAAGGTCACGCCGCCGCTGAACCAGCCCGCGCCGCTGGTACCGATTGCCCCGTTGGTGGCGCAGGCTGAGCAGCAGTGGCAAGGCCGCGTCGGCCGCGTGACCGTCAACAATCCCAATGACGCGGGCGCCACCATCACCATCAGCCGCCACGTCGGCGACGGTGTGTCGTACGGGCTGATGGCGCCGTTCATGCGTTTTGACGGGGTGACGGGCGCGCTGCAGGAGTCCGAGGCCGGCCGCAGCGCGACCGCCCTGACCGCGGGCGTGATCACCGGCCTGCACCTGGGCCTGTTCGCCGAACCGGTGCTGCGCTGGCTGTATTTCATCGTCAGCCTGGCCGGCACGGCCATGGTGGCCACGGGCCTGGTGCTGTGGATCGCCAAGCGCCGCCAGAAGGCCCGGCCGGGCGATGCGCGCGAAGCGTTCTCGCTGCGCCTGGTGGACGGCCTCAATGCGGGCACCATCGCGGGCGTCGTGTTCGGCGTGGCGGCGGTGTTCCTGGCCAACCGGCTGCTGCCCGCCGACATGCCCGGGCGCCAGGTCTGGGAGGTGCGCGCCTTCTTCATCGCCTGGGGCCTGTCGCTGGTCTATGCGTTTCTCTTCCAGCGGCGCAAATGGCAGGACCTGCTGGCGGTGGCCGCCGCCGCGCTGGCCCTGGTGCCCGTGGTCAATGCGCTGACCACCCACCGGCACCTGGGCGTCTCGTTGCCGCAGGGCGATTGGGTGATGGCGGGTTTTGACCTGACGTGCCTGGCAAGCGCCCTGTTTTTTGCATGGATGGCGCAGAAGGCTGCCCGGGCCCGCAAGGCGCCCGCCAGATCCGCGGGCAAGCCGCGCGCCGCGCGTGCCCAGGCAGTCAAGTCCGCTGCCGCTGCGCCTGCCCCGAACGACCCCGCCGTTCCGGCCGCCGTGCACCGCACCGCTTTCGAACCGCGAGGTGATACGCCATGACGCTTGCCGCCTTCTGCCTGGCCTATGCCGGGTTTTCCGCTCTGTGCCTGGCCATGGACCGTCACTACGAAGATCTGTTCGACCGCGCCTTGCCGCGCCGTCATCGGTTGCCGTTGCGGCTGTTCGGCTGGACGGCGCTTGCGTTGTCGCTGTGGGCGTCCGCGGCGGTCTGGGGCTGGAGCTACGGGACGGTCGAATGGATCGGCATTCTCAGCATCGCCGGCCTGCTGCTGATCTGGTTCCTGACCTTCCGTCCGCGCGCGGCGCTGACCGCGGGCGGCCTGTGCGCGCTGGCCGCGCCCGTGCTGGCGGTCTGGTAGGCGCGGGCTGCGTTGCGGCCGGGCAGGGCCGCGCTGCGGCACGTTACACTGACGGCTTCCCCTAGCAACCGCCTTCTCGCCTCATGAATACCCGCGTCCTTACCGGCATCACCACGACTGGAACCCCCCATCTCGGCAACTACGCGGGCGCGATCCGTCCGGCGGTGCAGGCCAGCACGCAGCCCGGCGTCGACGCATTTTTCTTTCTGGCGGACTACCACGCGCTGATCAAGTGCGACGATCCGGCACGCGTGGCGCGCTCGCGCCTGGAAATCGCCGCCACCTGGCTGGCGGTCGGCCTGGACGCCGAACGCGTGACGTTCTACCGCCAGTCGGACATTCCCGAAATCCCCGAACTGAGCTGGCTGCTGACCTGCGTGACCGCCAAGGGCCTGATGAACCGGGCGCATGCGTACAAGGCGTCGGTCGACCAGAACGTGGCCAAGAACGTGGATCCGGACGACGGCATCACCATGGGGTTGTTCTCGTACCCGATCCTGATGGCGGCCGACATCGTGATGTTCAACGCCAACAAGGTGCCGGTGGGCCGGGATCAGATCCAGCATCTGGAAATGGCGCGCGACATCGCGCAGCGCTTCAACCACCTGTACGGACGCGACTATTTCTCGCTGCCGGAAGTGGTCATCGAAGAAGACGTGGCGACCCTGCCGGGCCTGGACGGCCGCAAGATGTCCAAGAGCTACAACAACACCATTCCGCTGTTCGAAGGCGGCAAGAGCGCATTGCGCGCCTCGGTGATGCGCATCGTGACCGATTCGCGCGAGCCCGGCGAACCCAAGGATGCCGAATCCTCCCACCTGTACACGCTGTACCGCGCGTTCGCCACGTCCGAGCAATCGGCGGCGTTCCGTCAGCAGCTCGAAGCGGGCATGGGCTGGGGCGACGCCAAGCAGGCGCTGTTCGAGCACCTGGAAGCGCTTCTTGCGCCGATGCGCGAAAAGTACGTCGACCTGATGGCCAATCCGGGCCGAATCGAAGACATCCTGCAAGCCGGCGCTGCCAAGGCACGCAAGCTTGCCGTGCCCTTCATGCAGGAACTGCGCGAGGCCGTGGGCCTGCGCAACCTGAGCGCAGCCGCCACGGCAGGCAAGGGCGCGCAGGGCAAGAAGGAAAAATCCAAGGGCGCGCGCTTCGTCAGCTTCCGTGACGAGGACGGCGGCTTCCGGTTCCGCCTGTTGGCGGCCGACGGCGAGGAACTGCTGTTGTCGCAGCGCTTTGCCGATCCCAAGGAAGCGGGCGCCCTGATGCGCCGGTTGCAGTCCGAACCCGCTGACAGCGTCCTGCAGGCGCAGGCAGAGGGCTATGCGGCGGTGATCGATGGCGTGACCGTCGCCACCGCGCCCGAGGGCATGCAGGGCGAGCCCGCGGCGCGCCTCGCCCGCACCCGCGAAGCGCTCTTGTCGCTGGCGCAGGAATAAACGGCAACTGAAGACGGCGCGGGCAATCCGCGCTGTCGCGCATGCAGTTCAGCTGCTTGCTCCATTAGCAGTGCAAAAAAAATCCCGGCGCATCGGGCGCCGGGATCTGGATATGGCAGCGGATTGGCAGATCAGCGCTTGAGCTTGGCGAACGCGTCGGCCATGGCGCTGTTCATCGATCCGGCCGCGCCACCCGCGTTGCGGCCGCCATCGCCCTGACGGCGGGGACGATCGCCGCCCTTGGGCGCATCGGCGCTGCGGCGGGCCGGCGCGGCGGTGTCGTTCAGGCGCATGGTAAGCGCCACGCGCTTGCGCGCGGCGTCCACTTCCAGCACCTTGACGCTGACCGTCTGGCCCACACGCACCACATCGCGCGGATCCTTCACGAACTTCTCGGCCAGCGCCGAGATATGCACCAGGCCGTCCTGGTGCACGCCGATGTCCACGAACGCGCCGAAGTTGGCCACGTTGGTCACCACGCCCTCCAGCACCATGCCGGGGTACAGATCGTTCAGCGTTTCCACGCCTTCCTTGAACTGCGCCGTCTTGAACTCCG
This sequence comes from Achromobacter sp. JD417, assembly GCF_041879325.1. Classification (NCBI taxonomy): domain Bacteria; kingdom Pseudomonadati; phylum Pseudomonadota; class Betaproteobacteria; order Burkholderiales; family Alcaligenaceae; genus Achromobacter; species Achromobacter sp. JD417. The sequence goes on from NZ_CP087159.1 coordinate 1,536,131, forward strand.
GGCGCGGGTCGCGGCCGGGCTTTTCGAGTTCGGCAAAAATGTCCTTCACGGTGGGCAGGCCGAAGCGCTCGTCGGTGAAGTCGGACGGCGACACGCCCTTCAGGGCCTCGCGCTGGCCGATGATCTGCTTCACCTCGGTCTTGATCTTGGCGACGATGCGCTCGACGACGGGATAGGCTTCCGGGTGCACCGCCGACGCGTCCAGCGGGTTGTCGCCGTTGGGGATGCGCAGAAAGCCTGCGGCCTGTTCAAACGCCTTGTCGCCAAAGCGCGGCACCTTGCGCAGGATGTCGCGGGTGGGGAACGCGCCGTTCTCGTCGCGGAAGGCGACGATGTTCTTGGCCAGCAGCGAATTCAGGCCCGACACGCGGGCCAGCAGCGCGGCCGATGCCGTGTTCACGTCCACGCCCACCGCGTTCACGCAGTCTTCGACCACCGCGTCCAGCGAACGCGCCAGTTCGCGCTGGTTGACGTCGTGCTGGTACTGGCCGACACCGATGGCCTTGGGGTCGATCTTGACCAGTTCGGCCAGCGGGTCCTGCAGACGGCGTGCAATGGACACGGCGCCGCGCAGCGTGACGTCCAGGTCGGGGAATTCCTGCGCGGCGGTTTCCGATGCGGAATACACCGAGGCGCCTGCCTCGGAGACGACGACGCGGGTGACCTTCAGGTCGGGGAAACGCTCCATCATGTCGCCCACGAGCTTTTCGCTTTCGCGCGAAGCCGTGCCGTTGCCGATGGCGATCAGGTCCACCTTGTGGCGCGCCACCAGCGCGGCCAGCGTGTTGATCGTGCCGTCGCGATCGCGGCGCGGTTCGAACGGGTACACGGTGGTGGTGTCGACGACCTTGCCGGTCTGGTCGATGACCGCGACCTTGCAGCCCGTGCGAATGCCGGGATCCAGGCCCAGCACGGCCTTGGGACCGGCGGGGGCGGCCAGCAGCAGATCTTTCAGGTTGGCGGCGAACACGCGGATTGCCTCGGCTTCGCCGCTTTCGCGCAGGCGGCCGATCAGTTCGCTTTCGAAGGCGGTCAGGAGCTTCACGCGCCAGGTCCAGCGGCAGACTTCACCCAGCCAGCGCGCGCGCGGCGTGGCGTCCAGCGCGAAAAGACCGTTGCCCAGCTTCAGGAAGTTGGCGATGCGGGCCACGCACGGATGCGGCGTCTGCGCTTCGAGGTCGGCTTCCAGGCCGAGGCGAAGTTCAAGCACGCCTTGCTGACGGCCGCGCAGCAGCGCCAGGATGCGGTGCGAGGGCAGGGTGCGCAGCGGCTCGTTGAAGTCGAACCAGTCGCGGAAGTTGGCGCCTTCGGTTTCCTTGCCTTCGATCATCTTCGAGTACACGAGGCCGGTGGACCACAGGTGCTCGCGCATGTCGGCCAGCAGGTCGGCGTTTTCCGCGTAGCGTTCGGCCAGGATGTCGCGCGCGCCATCGAGCGCCGCCTTGGCGTCGTTGATGGAGGCTTCGGGATTCAGGTACTGCGCGGCCAGGGCTGCTGGATCGCAGGCGGGATCGGCCAGGATGGCGTCGGCCAGGGGTTCCAGGCCGGCTTCGCGGGCGATCTGGGCACGCGTGCGGCGCTTGGGCTTGTACGGCGCGTACAAGTCTTCGAGGCGCTGCTTGGTGTCGGCCGAAGAGATTTCCTGCTGCAGTTCGGCCGTCAGCTTTCCTTGCTGCGAAATGGATTCCAGGATGGCGCCGCGGCGGTCTTCGAGCTCGCGCAGGTAGCCCAGGCGGACTTCCAGGTTGCGCAGCACGGTGTCGTCCAGACCGCCGGTCGCTTCCTTGCGGTAGCGGGCGATGAAGGGCACGGTCGCGCCGTCATCCAGCAGTTCCACCGCCGCAGCGATTTGAGAGGCGCGGGCGCCCAGCTCGGTGGCGAGCTGCGCGACGATGCGGGCGTTGTCGACGCCGGCGGCGACGTTCGTGATAGTGGAAGTTTCAGACATCTCTATACGACGGCAAAAAGGGAAAACAAGGGGCGGATTGTGCCATAAGCCGTTGTTACGGAACGTGGCAGAAGGGACTGATCCGTCCCTCTGCCAACGGCGTTGCGGCAGGCCGCAAGCCGGAAAACGACGCGGCAGCGGGTATCATTTGGGGCCCTACACAAGGCTGCTGTAATGCTGGACCTGGACATATCCGAATTCTTTGACGAGGACGGGCCGCTGGCCACGGCCTTGCCCGGCTACAAGCCGCGTCCATCGCAGGTGGAACTGTCGCAGGCCATCGGCCAGGCCATCCAGGACCGCGCCACGCTGGTGGCCGAGGCCGGCACCGGCATCGGCAAGACCTGGGCGTATCTTGTACCGGCCTTCATCCAGGGCGGCAAGGTGCTCATCTCCACCGGCACACGCACCCTGCAGGATCAGCTCTTTGCGCGCGACCTGCCGCGCGTGCGCGCGGCGCTGGCCGCGCCCGTGACGGCCGCGCTGCTCAAGGGCCGCGGCAACTACGTGTGTCATTACCACCTGGAGCGCCTGCAGGGCGACGAACGCGCGCTCAAATCCCGCTCCGAAATCCAGCAGCTGCGCCAGATCCAGGTGTTCGCGGGCATCTCCAAAACGGGCGACCGCGGCGACCTGGCGCAGGTGCCCGAAGACGCCGACATCTGGCAACGCGTCACGTCCACCCGCGAAAACTGCCTGGGCCAGGAATGTCCGCGCATCCGCGACTGCTTTGTCGTCAAGGCGCGCCGCCAGGCACAAGAGGCCGACGTCGTCGTCGTCAACCACGCGCTCTTCATGGCCGACCTGATGCTGCGCGAAGAAGGCGTCACGGACCTGCTGCCCGAAGCCGACACCGTCATCTTCGACGAAGCCCATCAATTGCCCGACACCGCCACGCGCTTTCTGGGCAACAGCGTGTCCACGCACCAGCTCATGGATTTTGGCCGCGCGCTGGAAGTCGCGGGGCTGGCCTACGCGCGCGAAGCCGCCAAATGGAGCGACGTCAGCCGCCAACTGGAAACCGCCGCGCGCGAACTGCGGCTGGTCTGTGCGCCGCTGGACAAGATGCCGGGCCGCAAGGCCACGTTCGAGGCCATACCCAACCCCGAGGAATTCGACGTCGCGCTGCTGGCGCTGCGCGAGGCCGTGGACAGCGCCACCAAGGCGCTGGGCGCGGTGGCCGAAAAACACCCGGACCTGCTCGCGGCCGCGCGCATGGGGGCCGAGATCTCGGTCAAGCTCAAGCGCTGGGCAACGCCCGGCCGCAGTACCGGCGTGCACGACGAAGAGGGCTGGGGCCGCGACGACCAGGCGCCCGTGCAAAGCCCACTCGGCGACGGTCCCTCCACGCCTGCGGCCCTGCTCGAAGGCGCGGCGCTGGCCGAGCAATGGACCGGCCCGGCCGTGCGCTGGGTCGAGCACGGACTGCACCACGTGCGCCTGCATTCGGCGCCGCTGTCGGTGGCGCAGGCCTTCTCCAAATTCCGCAAGCCTGGCCAGGCCTGGATCATGACCTCGGCCACGCTGTCGGTGAACGGTGAATTCACGCACTTCACCAGCCAGCTTGGCCTGGAGTCCGCGCGCACCGGCAAGTGGGAGTCCCCGTTCGACTACCCCGAGCAGGCGCTGCTGTTCGTGCCGCGCGGCATGCCCGAACCCCAATCGCCGCAGTTCCTGGACCGCTTCGTGCAGACCCTCCTGCCGTTGCTGGAGGCCAGCCCGGGCGGCACGCTGGTGCTCTGTACGACGCTGCGCGCCGTGGACAAGGTGGCCAATCTGCTGGCCGATGCCTTTGACGATGCGGGCCATGACTGGCCGCTGCTCAAGCAGGGCGAGGGCACGCGCCGCGATCTGCTCGACCGCTTCTGCAAGCTCAAGCACCCGGTGCTGGTGGGCAGCGCCAGCTTCTGGGAAGGGATCGACCTGCCGGGCGACGTGCTGACGCTGGTGGCGATCGACAAGCTGCCGTTCGCGCCGCCCGACGATCCCGTTATCGAGGCCCGTCTGCGCGCCTGCCGCGCGCAGGGCGGCAACCCGTTTGCGGAATACCAGCTTCCGGAAGCCGCCATTTCGCTCAAGCAGGGCGCGGGCCGGCTGATCCGCACGGAATCGGATTGGGGCGTGCTGATGGTGGGTGACGCCCGGCTGGTGGAAAAGCCCTATGGCAAGCGCCTGTGGCGCGGTCTGCCGCCATTTGCGCGCACGCGCGAGCTGGAAGAGGTGCTGGCGTTCTACCGTCGCAAGCGCGGACCGGACGACGAATAGACCGGCGCAAGGAGCGCGGCTCCAGGTGGCGCCGCCCGCGCCGCGCAGGCAAAAAAAAGCCCTTCAATATTGAAGGGCTTTTCTCTTCCCATGCGAGCGGAATCAGTGGAAGGGATTCCACCAGCTCTTGTCGGCCTTCAGGCCCTTGGTGCGGAACTCGCTATTCGGGAAGTTCTTGTCGTAGACGCGCTGCGCGTCGTTCTTCAGGTCGGTCATGTTCAGTTTGTCGTACGACTGAACCATCAGGTAGAGCGCCTCTTCGGTGGCGGGGGCGCCCTCGAAGTCGGTGATGACGGTCTGCGCGCGGTTGGCGGCGGCCACGTAGGCGCCACGCTCGTAGTAATAGCGGGCGACGTGGACTTCGTTCATGGCGATGGTGTTGACCAGCCACGCCACGCGCTTTTCGGCGTCGACGCTGTATTTGCTTTCCGGGTAGCGCTTGATCAGCTCGGTAAAGGCGTCATAGGACGCGCGCAGGCCCTTGGGGTCGCGCTCGGCCGGGTCCTGGCCGGTGAGGTTGCTCATGAAGGCGCTGGCCGGCGTGAAGTTGATCAGGCCCTTCAGGTAGAGCGCGTAATCGGTGCCGGGGTGATTGGGGTACAGCTGCTGGAAGCGGTCGATGGCGGCAAGCGCCTGTTCGTTCTCGCCGTCTTTCCAGTTGACGTAGGCCAGTTCAAGCAGGGCCTGCTGCGCGTAGACGCCGAAGGGGTAGCGGCTTTCGATGGCGGTCAGGCGCTCGCGCGCTTCCTTCCAGCCGCCCGACGACATTTCGGCCTTGGCGTCCGCGTAGAGTTGTTCTGCGCTCCAGTTGGTGGTCTTGTCGTACTTGCTGTCCGCCCCGCTGCAACCAGCGATGACGATGACGGCAAAAAGCGCGATGACCACGCGCAAAACCGACCCGCTGCGGGATGCGGGGTTCGAGGGAGCTGCAGGGTGGTGAATCACGAGAATCGTATCCTTGGTGTTAGCATGGCAGGCTGATTATATGATTTGTCTCCATGTCTGATACAGCCGCCCGCGCAGATCTTGTTTCCGACGAGAGCGCCGACGAAAATCTCGACGAATCCGGCCGCCCCGAGCCGCAACTTGTAACCGTGCCGTCGGCCACGCGCGCTGACCGGCTGGACAAGGTCCTGGCGGGCCTCTTGCCCGACCATTCCCGCAATCGCCTGCAAGGCTGGATCGAATCCGGCAACGTCCTGGTCAACGGGACGCCGGGCAAGATCCGCCAGACGGTCGGCCCTGGCGACGAACTCACCATCTGGGCCCAGCCCGCGCCCGACGCGCAGGCCTTCACGCCTGAACCCGTGGAATTCGGCGTGGTGGCCGAAAGCCCCGACTGGATCGTCGTCAACAAGCCGGCGGGCCTGGTTACCCACCCGGGCGCCGGCAACTGGAGCGGCACGCTGCTCAACGGCCTGCTGCATCGTTATCCGGAACTCGCACAGGTCGCCCGTGCGGGCATCGTGCACCGGCTGGATAAGGACACCTCCGGCCTGATGGTGGTGGCCCGCAACGAAATCGCCCAGACTCACCTCGTGCGCCAGCTGCAGGCACGCACCATGGGCCGCGAATACGTGGCGCTGGCGCACGGATGGCTGGCCGCTGCGGGCAAGGTCGACCGCGCCATCGGGCGCGATCCGCGCGTGCCGGTGCGCATGAGCGTCGAGCGCCCCGTCGCGCCCAAGCCGGCCATCACCAATTACGCGCCGGCCCGCCGCGGCTCGGTCGATCCGGGCGGGCGGGTGACCGAAGTGGTGTGCCGGCTGGAAACGGGGCGCACCCACCAGATCCGCGTGCACATGGCGAGCCTGGGGCACCCCCTGCTGGCCGACACGATCTACGGCGGCAAGAACATCGCGGGGGCAGAGCGCCAGATGCTGCACGCCCGCGCGCTGCATTTCGACGACCCGGGCGGCAAGGGCGACGTCCAGTTCGCCGCGCCCGTGCCTGCCGACATGGCGCAGGTCCAGGAGAACATTGCATGGAACGCCTGATCGCAGGCCTGCCCGTCGTGACGGGACCCGACTGGCAGGGCGTGAGCTACTTTTGCACGACCCGCGCCGGCGGCGTGGGCGTGGCTCCGCACGACACCCTCAATCTGGGCCTGCGTGCCCAGGACAATCCCGAGGCCGTGGCCGAGAACCGGCGCCGGGTTTGCGCCGCAGTGTCCGCCGATCCCCTCTGGTTGCGCCAGGTTCATGGCAGCGAGGTCGTCGACGCGGACGCGCCGGACGTGCCGGCCGAGCCCGCGGTCGACGCCAGCGTCACGGCCCAGCCCGGCCGCGTGCTGGCTGTCATGGTGGCCGATTGCCTGCCGGTGGTCATTGCCGATGCCGAGGGCACGGTGCTGGGTGCGGCGCACGCCGGCTGGCGCGGCCTGGCGGGCGGGGTGCTTGAAAACACGCTGCAGGCCATGCGGGCCAAGGCGCCGCAGGCGTCCGGCTGGCGCGCCTGGGTCGGACCCGGCATCGGGCCGCAACACTTTGAAGTCGGGCAGGACGTGCTGGACGCGTTCACCGCCGACGATCCGGCGACGACGCGCTTTTTTGCGCCGCGCCCCGGCCTTGCCGGCAAATGGCTGGCCGACCTCGCCGGATTGGCCGATTTCCGGCTGCGGCGTGCCGGGGTACAAGAAGTGTCCCTCAGCGGGGAATGCACGGTGACCCGCGCGGACCGGTATTTTTCCTACCGCCGTGACGGCGTGACCGGACGCATGGCGCTGCTGGCCTGGTTGAGCCCGGTTTGACGCCGCGCAAAGGCCGGGGCCGGGCTTGCGTTTTACCGTAGTAAGCCTCCTTGTATACCCGCATTGACAGTCCTGAACCCGGAATGCAACATCAATCGCGAAGTTTCGATAACAAGGTGTCGAAGTGAATGCCAATCTCTCCGCAGGTCCCATTCCGGTGAGCGTGGCACCGGAAGTCCTGGCTGACATCCAGGCAGAGTTCTCGCGCGAATGGCAACGCCTTTGCGACGATGCCCGGCGTGGCGCGCTGGCGCCGCCGTCCGATCGCCGTTTTTCCGGCGACGCCTGGGCGGCGAATGCTTCGCACCTGCTCCTGGCGCACACGTATCTGTTGTCCGCGCGCGCCATGCAGCGCATGGTCGATGCCGCGCAGGTCAGCGAGCCGATGCGCGACCGCCTTCGATTCTCGATCATGCAATGGGTCGACGCGCTGTCGCCGGCCAATTTCCTGGCGCTCAATCCCGATGCCCAGCAGTCCATCGTCGAAAGCGCGGGCCGCGCGCTGAACGAAGGGCTGGCCAATCTGTTGGGCGACGTGCAGAAGGGCCGCATCACCCAGACCGACGAGTCGCAGTTCGAGATCGGCCGCAATGTGGCCACGACGCCCGGCGACGTGGTGTTCGAAAACAAGCTGTTCCAGCTGATCCAGTACGCGCCCTCGACCGCCACCGTGTACGACCGGCCGCTGGTCATCGTGCCGCCGAACATCAACAAGTTCTACATCCTGGACCTGCAGCCCGAGAACTCCTTCGTGCGTCACGCGGTGGGGCAGGGCTACACGGTCTTCCTGATTTCCTGGCGCAATCCGGTCGCTGCCGATACCGACGGCGTGGACCGCGCCACCTGGTCCGACTACCTGGACGACGCAGTGCTGCAGGCGCTGCGCGTGGCCAGCGACATCACCAAGCAGCCGCAGGTCAATGCGCTGGGCTTTTGCGTGGGCGGCACGATGCTGGCCTCGGCGCTGGCGCTGGCCGAAGCGCGCGGCGAGCACCCGGTGGCGTCGCTGACGCTGCTGACCTCGCTGCTCGATTTCCACGACACCGGCATCCTGAACGTGTTCGTCGACGAGGCCCACGCGCTGATGCGCGATCATCAATTGGGCAACGGCGGGCTGATGCCGGGCCGCGATCTCGCCACCACCTTCTCGTTCCTGCGGCCCAACGAACTGGTCTGGAACTACGTGGTGGGCAACTACCTCAAGGGGCAAAAGCCTCCGGCCTTCGACCTCCTGTTCTGGAATGGCGACAGCACGAACCTGCCGGGGCCTTTCTTTTCCTGGTATTTCCGCAATACCTACCTCGAGAACAATCTCAAGGTGCCGGGCCGCGCGCAGGCCGCCGGGCTGCCGCTGGACCTGACGCGCCTGCGCATGCCCGCCTATATATTCGGCTCGCGCGAGGACCACATCGTGCCTTGGGTGTCGGCCTACGCGTCCACGCAGGTGCTTCGCGGACCGCAGCGTTTCGTGTTGGGCGCGTCCGGCCACATCGCGGGCGTGGTCAATCCGCCCGCCAAGAAGCGCCGCAGCTACTGGGTGGCCGATGCGCTCGAACAGCAAAGCCAGCCGCTGCCCGGCGACCCCAACACCTGGTTTTCGCAGGCGGTGGAGCATCCCGGCAGCTGGTGGCCCGATTGGACCGGTTGGCTGGCAGGACATTCGGGCAAGCAGATCAAGGCGAGGGCAAAGGCAGGCAACGCCAAGTACCGGCCGATCGAGCCGGCGCCTGGCAGATATGTAAAGGTCCGGGCGGCCTGATACCGCGCACCGCGGTCCGGTCTCCGGCATAAAGATGTTTAATCAACGAGGCGTCCGTCGCACACAGGAGGAAGTCCAATGAGCGGAAAACTGGCTTACGTAACAGGCGGGATGGGCGGGATCGGCACCTCTATTTGCCAGCGCTTGGCCAAGGATGGCTTTCGCGTCGTGGCAGGTTGCGGCCCCAGCCGCAACTACCAGCAATGGCTGGATGAGCAGGCCGCACAGGGTTTTACGTTCTACGCGTCGGTGGGCAATGTGTCCGATTGGGACTCCACCGTAGCCGCCTTTGAAAAGGTGACGGCCGACCTCGGGCCGGTGGATGTGCTGGTCAACAACGCGGGCATCACCCGCGACGGGTTGTTCCGGAAGATGAGCGCCGACGATTGGCGCGCGGTCATCGACACCAACCTGAACAGCCTGTTCAACGTGACCAAACAGGTCATCGACGGCATGGTCGAGCGCCAGTGGGGGCGGATCATCAACATCAGCTCGGTCAACGGCCAGAAGGGGCAGTTCGGCCAGACCAACTACTCCACGGCAAAGGCCGGTATCCATGGGTTCACGATGGCGCTGGCGCAGGAAGTGGCCAGCAAGGGTGTGACCGTCAACACGATCTCGCCGGGATACATCGGCACCGACATGGTTCGCGCCATCCGGCCGGACGTGCTGGAAAAGATCGTTGCCACCATTCCGGTGCGCCGCCTTGGCACGCCGGAGGAAATCGCCTCCATGACCTCGTGGCTGGCGTCCGACGAATCCGGCTTTTCGACCGGCGCGGATTTCTCGCTGAACGGCGGCCTGCACATGGGCTGACGCGACGTGGGCCGCCCCTGGGCGGCCCGCTGGCGCTGTACGGCTTCGGGCAGAGGGCCGTACGGCATTACACTCACATTATTCGAAGCCTAAAGAGATCGCCCGATCCGGGGACAACCATGACGCAAGCACAACCCGGCGCCAGCCTGCGCCTGATTAAAAAATACCCCAACCGTCGTTTATACGACACCCGGACCAGCACCTACATCACCCTGGCAGATGTCAAGCAACTGGTCCTGGCCAACGAGGAATTCCAGGTCGTCGACGCCAAGAGCAGCGAAGACCTCACGCGCAGCATTCTCTTGCAGATCATTCTTGAAGAGGAGAGCGGCGGCATGCCCATGTTCTCTTCGAACATGCTGTCGCAGATCATCCGCTTCTATGGCCACGCCATGCAAGGCATCATGGGTTCTTACCTCGAGAAGAACATCCAGGCCTTCATGGAGATCCAGCAGCGCATGGCCGAGCAGTCCAAGGGCCTGTACGGCAGCCAGTTCGGGCCGGAAGCCTGGACGCAGTTCATGAATGTGCAGACGCCGATGCTGCAGAACATGATGAACAACTACATCGACCAGAGCAAAAATCTGTTCGTGCAGATGCAGGACCAGATGCAGGATCAGACCCGCGCCATGTTCTCGACCTTCCCGTTCACGCCGGGCAGCAACCCGGGCTCCGGCCGCAAGTAAACCCGCCGGATGCCGGGCCGGTGTGGCCCGCCGCATTGCAAAAAAGCCGCCTTGGCGAATGCCATGGCGGCTTTTTGCCAATTGACTGAACGCAATGATCCGGCACTTTTAGTTGGCCCAGGTTCAGGGTTGTGTCAGCAAAATCCACTAAATTAATGAAAACGGTTCTTGTTTGTGTTTTGAGAGCCGCTATTTTCTTTTGTGTCTCAAGGATTATGCACATGATCAAGAAAGCCTTGGCGCTGGCCATTGTCGCGTTGAGCGTGTCCGCCGCCCATGCGGCCGAATACCCCATCGGCAAGCCTGTCGAGAAGGGCGGAATGGAAATCGGCGCGGTGTACCTGCAGCCGATCGAAATGGATCCGCCCGGAATGATGCGTCCGGCCAAGGATTCCGACGTGCACCTGGAGGCCGACATCCACGCCACCGCCGGCAACAAGACGGGCTTTCCGGAAGGCGAATGGGTGCCTTACCTGGTCGTGAACTACGAGATCCAGAAGGTCGGCAGCCAGAACGTCCAGAAGGGCACGTTCATGCCGATGGTCGCCAACGACGGCCCGCACTACGGCGAAAACGTAAAACTGGAAGGCCCGGGCAAGTACAAGCTCAAGTACACGATCCTGCCGCCGACCGCGAACAAGATGAGCCACTTCGGCCGCCACGTCGACAAGGAAACCGGGGTAGCCGACTGGTTCGAGCCGTTCGACCTGGAATATGAGTTCGTGTACGCCGGCACCGGCAAGAAGGGCGGTTACTGATCGTGCGCCGCCTGCTTCGCGTACTTGCCGCAATGCTGATCGGCCTGGCCGGCGTGGCGGGCATGGCGCCCGCGCAGGCGGACGAGCTGCCCACGTTCACCTTGCGGTTCAAGCCCGACGGCACATTCGAGCCCGCCACGCTCGAGGTCCCGGCGGGCCGCTTCAAGATCGAACTCATCAATGAAAGCAATGAGCCGGTGGAATTCGAAAGCATTCCCCTGCGCAAGGAAAAAGTCCTGGGACCGGGGGTGAAATCCTTCGTGGTCATCACCATCTCGCGTCCGGGCGAGTATCCCTTTTTTGACGACTTTCACCAGAGCGTGAAAGGCACCTTGGTCGTCAAGCCCAAGGAATAACGCGGCACCAAAGCATGGAACAGGTACTTTTCATCGTCTGGCGCGAAAGCGTCGAAGCCCTGCTCGTGGTGGGCATCCTGTACACGTGGCTGCGCGCCACGCCGGAAGGCAAGCGCGGCTTGCCCTACCTGTGGGGCGGCGTCGCGGCCGGGCTGGCGCTGGCCGTCGCGCTGGCGCTGGTGCTGCTGGGCGTGTCCTCCTGGCTCAGCGATGAGGGCCAGGAATGGTTCCAGGCCATCATGTCGCTGGCGGCGTGCGCCCTAGTGGTGCAGATGGTCGTGTGGATGAAAAAGCACGGCCGCACGCTCAAAGGCGAGCTCGAAAGCGGGGCGCGCGCGTCCGTGGCGAACGACAACTGGTGGGGCCTCCTGGTGCTGGTTGCCATCGCCGTCGCCCGCGAAGGCAGCGAGACCGTCGTGTTCCTGTACGGCACGGTGTCGGCGGGCGAGGGCGGCAGCGACATGCTGATGCTGGCCGTCGCCGGCGTCGCGGGTTTCGCCGTGGCGCTGCTGACGTTCTGGCTGCTGCAACTGGGCGGCAAGCTCATCACGTGGCGCCGCTTCTTCTTCGTGACCGAAATCCTGCTCCTGCTCCTGGCCGGCTCGCTGCTGGTGGGCGGGCTGGATCACCTGATTTCCCTGGATGTCCTGCCGACCCTCGTGGACCCGGTGTGGGACAGTTCCTGGCTGCTCAGCGACAGCACGGGCGTGGGCAAGGTGCTGGCCGACTTCGCGGGTTACCGCGCACTGCCGGCGCTGACCTCGGTGCTGCTGTGGGTGGCTTACTGGATCATCGTCTGGGCGCTCCTGCGCTGGGCGGGCGGACGGCCCGCACCCGTGGCCGCCGCCCGGGGAGCATCCTGATTCCGGTTTTGTTCCGGACTGAATATTTGAAGGTTTGACCATGGCTGCTGCACTCGGGAGGGCAACCTCCCGCATCGCCGACTTCCTCCGTGACCATGCCCCGCTGTTGCGCAAGCTGCAGTGGGGCATTGTCGCGTTGTACGCGTTCCTGCTGATCGTGCCGGCGCTGCTGCCGCTGCCCGACAACGCGGCGTCGGTGTTCAACAACCTGACCGTCGTGGCGCAGTTTGCGTTCTGGGGTGTGTGGTGGCCGTTCGTGCTGATCTCCATGCCGATCCTGGGACGCGCCTGGTGCGGCTGGCTCTGTCCGGAAGGCATGCTGACCGAATGGGCCAGCGAGCGCGGCCAGGGCCGCGCCATTCCGAAATGGATGCGCTGGGGCGGCTGGCCGTTCGTGGCCTTCGCGTTGACGACCATCTATGGGCAGCTCGTCAGCGTCTACCAGTACCCGCTGGCGGTGCTGGCCGTGCTGGGCGGCTCCACGGTGGCGGCCATGATCGTCGGCTGGCGTTACGGCCGCAGCAAGCGCGTGTGGTGCAAGTACCTGTGCCCGGTCAATGGCGTGTTCAATCTTCTGGCCAAGCTGGCGCCGTGGCACTTCAAGGTCGACGAAGAAAAGTGGCGCCATCCGGTCATCCGCATCGAACCCATCAACTGTGCGCCGCTGGTGCCGCTGCGCCACATGAAGGGCGCGGGCGACTGCCACGTCTGTGGCCGCTGCAGCGGCTATCGCGGCGCCATCGCGCTGACGCCGCGTTCGCCCGAGGAAGAGATCGTTCACGTGGCCGATGGCGATCCGTGGCAAACGGCGTTGCTGTGCTTCGGCCTGATGGGCATTGCGATCGGCGCGTTCCTCTGGAGCGCCAGCCCCTGGTTCGTGACGGCCAAGCAGTGGGCCGCGACGTGGCTGGTCGAGTACGACATCCTGTGGCCGCTGATGGACAACGCGCCGTGGTTCATCCTGACCCATTACCCCGACGTGAACGACAGCTTCTCGTGGCTGGACGGCGCCGGCATCCTGCTCTTTGTCGTCGGCGCCACGGTGTGCGTGGGCGGCGCGACGTTCCTGTCGCTGTGGATTGCGGACCGCATTGCGCCCGCTGCACCCGTGCCGCAGGCGCCCCTTAATTCCCATGCTGCCCATGCACCGGTATCGCGCTGGGGGCGGGCGGGCTTGCACAAGCTGGCGCAGGCGCTGATTCCGTCGGCCGGCATTGGCGTGTTCCTGGGCCTGTCCGCCACGACGATCACGTTGCTCAAGCATGAAGGCGTGCAGGCGGCATGGGCGACGCCGGTCCGGTTCACGCTGCTGACGCTGGCGGTGCTGTGGACGCTGCGTCTCTACGCCCGCTTGCTGAACGCGCGTCCGGTTGGCATGGCGCGCAAGCTCGGCGCCGGCCTGGTGCTGGCGGCAGGTCTGGTGCCGTTCTGCATCGCGTGGGTGCTGTTCTTCGCGGTCTGGTAAGCGGGCGTGCCAGCGCTGCGATAAAGTTGGGGACCGCGCCGGCGTTGCCGGCGTCATCCCTTTCAGCTTTTCGCCATGGCCACTTACGCGTTCCGACTTCTCAACGTCTTTGCCGATTCGACATTCAGCGGCAATCAGCTCTGCGTCTTTGAAGACGCCCGCGGCATGGACGACGCCACCATGCTCAATCTCGCGGCGCAATTCAATCTGTCCGAAACCACGTTCATCCTGCCGTCCGAGCGGGCCGACGCGCGCGTGCGCGTCTTCACGCCGGGCTTTGAAATGAAGTTTGCCGGGCATCCGGCCATCGGCACTGCGCAGGTCGTGCGTGACCTGCGGCAGGCCGAAGACGCGGTGACGCTGGAGTTTCAGGCGGGCGTCGTGCCCATGACTGTCCAGGGCGATGCCTGGACCTTCACCGCGCCTTGTCCGGAAGGCGTGCGCACGGCCACGCCGGCGTTGGACCGCGCGGGCATCGCGCAACTGATGGGACTGTCGGAGGAGGACCTCGCAGCCGACCCGATCTGGGTCGACACCGGCGCGGACCAGTTGCTCGTGCCGGTTGCCGACGTGGATGCAGTGCGGCGCGCGGTCCCGGACGTGTCGCTGCTGAACCGCTGGCAGGCCAGCGCGCTGGGGCGCAAGACGATGTATCTGTTCGCCTTCGACGAAGGCAATGTCCAGGCAGGGCGGCAGGTGGTGGTGTCCCGCTATTTCTATGCCAAGCCCGGCGGCGGCATCAACGAAGACCCCGGCACCGGTTCGGCCTGCGCCAACCTGGGCGGCTGGCTGCTGCATCGCAAGGCGGCGCTGCCGGCCAGCGTGCTGGTCGAGCAGGGGGACCAGACCGGCCGTCCATGCCGCCTGCTGCTCGATGTCCCGGCAGACGGCCGCATCCTGGTCGGCGGGCGCGCCCTGGAAATCGGGCGCGGGACTGTCACGCTATAGCATTGGCGTTTTCCGGATCGCGAACGTGAAAACGGCGCCTGTGTTTGCACAGGCGCCGTTTTCAAATCCGGCGTCGAAAGTTCGATGCCTGATTACTTGCGGTTCTTGGCCGGATCAACCTTGATGTTGTTCTTGACCTGCTTCACGCCCTCGACGCCACGGGCAACCGTTGCGGCATGATCCGCTTCGGCAGCGGTACCGACCGTACCGGTCAGCGTGGCAACCCCGTTGTTGGTTTCAACAGCGATTTCCAGGGCGCTCAGCTGCTTGTCGGCCACGAAGGCGGCCTTGACCTTGGTGGTCACGGTGGCGTCGGACGCGTATTCACCCACGGACTGTTTCGGCTTGCCGTCGTCGGCGGCAAAAGCCATGGAAGTGAAGACAGCGCCCGTACCCAGTGCGGCGGCGGCGATCAGCTTGCGAATTTCCATAGTAATGCTCCTTTTTATTGGTGTTCAGCGCGTTCGAGACGCAATGACTAACTAAAAACGTTCAGGTGCTCGTTCTATTTCTTGCGGAAGGCGCCGCCCAGAATGGACAGCAGTGCCAGAACCAGAAAGACGAAGAACAGGATCTTGGCAATCCCCGCGGCGCCGGCGGCGATGCCGCCGAAACCCAGGACAGCCGCGATGATCGCGATGACGAAGAAAACTACGGCGTAATGCAACATGACAGCTTCTCCTGGTGTTTATGTAGATCAGGGATTACGGTCGAAGAAATCCCGGACTTCCTTTTGCGCCTCTTCCTTGGTCTTGCCGTAGCGCTCCTGGATCAGACCAGCCAGGCGTTCGGCATTGCCCTCGGTGCGGGTCAGCTCGTCGTCGGTGAGTTCACCCCAAGCCGCCTTGGCCTTGCCCGTCAGTTGCTTCCACTTTCCGGCGATGATGTCGTTGTTCATGGTGACCTCTCTCTGGTTACGTGCGGCGGCAGGTTCATGGCCTATGAAGCTGCCGTGACGCGGTGTGTTGGGTACTGATCAGCTAGGTTCTAAGCTACGAGTCGCCCCCTGGGGCTGTCAAACGACGCTGTGGAGAAATGTAACTGCGCCCATGTGGAAAAAGCCCCGTGTTTGAGACGAGAAATCGCGTCCCGGGAGCGATAGGGCCGAGTTACATTTGAGCAACGATTTGACCCCTTTTGAGCGCGGCTGGTAACCGATCCGCTCGAACGCCAGCAATGGCGCGGGTGGCCGGGCGGTCCGCGGGCCGGTATAGTCCACGAGGAACCGGCTGGCGGTTCGACACACCCGAAGGGAGAAAGCCCGCATGACAAAACGACTTTGCAGCGCGATCTTGCTGGCGCTGGGCGCCATGGCTGCGGTGGGATGCACCCATGTGACCGACAGGTATCAGGCTTCGGCGCCCGTGGCCGCGCCGCAGGGCTAAGGCGGTCAGGACAAAAAAAACGGGGCGCTTGAGCGCCCCGTCTTCGTCCCGCGACCCGGTCAGGGCTGCGCGATGCGCTGGGCGATGTGCGCCAGCGCTTCTTCCACCTGATCCACCAGGATCAGGCACAGATCGCCCGGGTTCAGGCGCGACAGCGCCGTGTCGATGGCCAGGAACTCGCCGTGGATCTCGTCGATGTGCGTGGTGCGGCTCGCGCCCACCAGGCCCTGCTGCAGCAAGGCCAGCACTTCGCCGTCCTCGCGGCCGCGTTGGCATTGATCCTGGTAGAGCAGCACGTCGTCGAAGGCGGCGCCCAGGATCTCGGTCTGCATGCGGATGTCTTCGTCGCGGCGGTCGCCCGCGCCGCTGATGACGACCGAGCGGCGCTTGGCCGGCATGGCGTCCACCGCGCGCACCAGCGCCTGGATGGCGTCGGGATTGTGGCCGTAGTCGGCGATCACGGTCGCGCCGCGGTAATCGAACACGTTGAAGCGTCCCGGCGCCGTCTGCGCATCGTTGACGAACGTGGCCAGCCCGCGGCGCACCACGTCCCAGCCCAGGTTCAGCGCCCATGCCGCCGCAATCGACGCCATCGCGTTCTCGACCTGGAAGGTGATCGTGCCGTTGCGGGTGAGCGGAATCTCGGCCAGCAGGAAGCGCACTTCGTCGGCGCCCTGCGCCGCGACGATGGCATCGCCATCGCGGTACACCGACCGCAGGCCTTGCGCGCGGTGCGTGGCCAGGACGGGATGATTGCGGTCTTCGGCAAAGTAGGTGATCGCGCCCGGGCAGCTCGACGCCATTTCGGCCACGATCGGATCGGCCGCGTTCAGCACCGCCATCCCGCTGGGATGCACATGCTGGACGATCACGCGCTTGACCACGGCCAGGTCCTCGACCGTGCTGATGTAGCCCAGCCCCAGGTGATCGCCCATGCCGATGTTGGTGACGATGGCGACGTTGCAGCGGTCGAACGCCAGCCCTTCGCGCAGGATGCCGCCACGCGCGGTTTCGAACACGGCGGCGTCCACGTCCGGATGCATCAGCACGCTGCGCGCGCTGCGCGGGCCGCTGCAGTCGCCGGTGTCGATGCGCAGGTTGTCCACGTACACGCCGTCGGAGTTCGTCATCCCCACGCGGTTGCCGGCCACGCCCAGCAGATGCGCGGTCAGGCGCACCGTGGTGGTCTTGCCGTTGGTGCCCGCGACGGCCACAACCGGGATGCGGCCGTCCTCGCCGTCCGCGAACATGTTGGCGATGATGGCTTCGCCCACCGCGCGGCCCTTGCCGAACGAGGGGTTCAGGTGCATGCGCAGGCCGGGCGCGGCGTTGACCTCGACCACGCCGCCGTGCTGCTCTTCGAGCGGGTAGTGCACGCTTTCGGCCACCACGTCCACGCCGCAAATGTCCAGGCCGATCATGCGGGCCGCGGACACTGCGCGCGCCGCCATTTCCGGGTGGACCTCGTCGGTCACGTCGGTGGCCGAGCCGCCCGTGCTGAGGTTGGCGTTGTTGCGCAGGAAAATCAGCGTGCCGGCGGGCGGCACGGAATCGGCGTCAAAGCCTTGTTTTTTCAGCGTCGCCAGGGCGATGTCGTCAAAGCGGATCTTGGTCAGCGACGTGGCGTGGCCATCGCCGCGCAAGGGGTCGGCGTTGACCTGATCGACCAGTTGGCGGATCGTGTGCTGGCCGTCGCCCGTGACTTGCGGAGGATCGCGGCGCGAGGCCGCCACCAGCGCGCCGCCGACCACCAGCAGGCGGAAATCGTGGCCGGGAATGTAGCGTTCGACGATGACCTCGGAACTGATTTCCTCGGCCACTTCAAAGGCCTGGACCACGCGCTCGCGGGTCTCGATGTTGACCGCGACGCCGCGGCCCTGGCTGCCGTCGCGCGGCTTGACCACGACCGGACCGCCCAGTTCCTGCGCCGCTTCCCAGGCCTCTTCGGCGCTGGTCACGGAACGGCCCATCGGCACCGGCACGCCGGCGGCGTCCAGCAGCATCTTGGTCAGGTCCTTGTCTTGCGCGATGGATTCCGAGATGGCGCTGGTCAGGTCGGTTTCCGCGGCCTGGATGCGGCGTTGCTTGCTGCCCCAGCCGAACTGCACCATGCTGCCTTGCGTCAGGCGGCGGTAAGGGATGTTGCGCGCCGTGGCGGCGTTCACGATGGAGCCGGTGCTGGGCCCCAGGCGGACGTCTTCGTCCAGTTCGCGCAGGCGCTTCAAGGCGTCGGCGATGTCGAACGGCGTGTCATCGAGCGCGGCGCGCACGAGGTCCTGGGCCAGTTCCATGGCCAGCTTGCCGACTTCTTCTTCGCTGTACTCGACCACGACCTGGAACACGCCGGGCTCGATGGTGGAGGCCGTGCGGCCGAACGTGACGGGGCAGCCGGCGTGCGCCTGCATCGTCAGCGCGACGATCTGCAGCACGTGCGCGATCGACACCGCGCCCTGATGGCCTTCGGGACGCAGCAATCCGGTCTGCGGCAGGCGCGCGCGCAGGCGCGCTTCGAACTCGGGCAGGTTATCGATGGAGCATTCGGCATCGCCGCAAGACACGATGGCCTCGATGGCGGTGTTCTTGCTCCACAGGTTGGGGCCGCGCAATGCTCGGATACGGGAGACTTCCATGGCAGGGTTTCCTGTCGTCTGGCGCGCGTCCGCCACGGGGGGCGGACGCGTGCGCAATAGTGTCAGTGTTGTTGGATCCAGCGGCGGACCAGGTCGATGGTCGGGCCGGAGAACGCCTCGTCGGACTGCAGCAGGGCGAAGTCGCCGCTTCCGATGCCATCGAGCACGCTGGCGATGGCCTTGCCGTGGTCAGGCTCTTCCTGGATGTCCTTGACGCGGCTGCCCTGCGCCAGGCCCTGGCGCAGCAGCGCGCGCGCCTCGCCCTCGGGACGCTTGCTGCGCACGGTCGTGTCGTCGTAGAGGACCACGCGGTCGAATGCGTCGCCGAGCAGCTTGCCTTGCTCGATCAGGTCCGCGTCGCGGCGGTCCGCGCCGGCCGAGTAGACCGCGGCGCGCTTGCCGGAAGGAAACTGGTCGATGGCGGCGATCAGCGGGCGCAGCGCCGACGCGTTATGCACGTCGTCCACGACGACGGTCGCGCCATTGCGCTCGAACAGCGTGAACTGCCACGGGGCATCCGCCTGATCGATGTCGAAGGTCTCGATGCCGGCGCGGATCAATTCAACGGGAATGTCCAGCGCCCAGGCCGAACCCACGGCCGCCAGCACGTTCTCGACCTGGAAGGCCACGCGGCCGCCGTGCGTCAGCGGAATGGCGGCGACGTCGGCCAGGCGTTCCTCATGGCTGCCTCGGGCCAGCACGATGCTGCCGTCGCGCACGAACACCGCGCGCCCGTCCTGGGCCAGGTGCTGCACGATGGCGGGCAGGGCGGGGTCGATGCCAAAGAAGATCACGGAACCGTCGCAGAGCTCGGCCATTTCGACCACGCGCGGATCGCGTGCATTCAGCACGGCCACGCCATCGGGCAGGACGACGTCGACCTGCGTGCGGAACACGTTGAACAGGCGCTCGGTTTCGTTGATGTCGAAGTCGCCCAGATGGTCGCCGTCATCGATGTTGGTGACGACGCCGACCTGGCAGCGGTCGTAGGCCAGGCCTTGGCCCAGGATCACGCCGCTGTCGTTCTCGATGACGGCGGCGTCCACGTTGCGGTTCATCAGAAGGCGCGTGCCCGACGCGTAGTCGGCGCGGTCGCCCTTTTGCACCAGGCGGCGGTCCAGATACAGGCCTTCGCTGCACGCCAGGCCCGTGCGCTTGCCCGACAGGTGCAAGAGGCGCGCCACCAGGCGGGCGACGACGGTCTTGCCGTTGGTGCCGGTCACGCCGACGATGGGAATGCGGCCAGCCTCGCCCTCGGGGAAGAGGTGATCGACGATGGCGCGGCCCACGGGGCGCGGCGCGCCGTCGGCGGGCTTCAGGTGCATCAGGAGACCCGGACCGGCGTTGACTTCGACAATGGCGCCGCGCTGTTCGTCCAGGGGGCGCGTAATGTCTTCGGCCACCAGGTCCACACCGGCAATGTCCAGGCCGACGATGCGTGCCGCGAGCGTCACGGTGGCCGCGACGCTGGGGTGAACGCGGTCGGTCACGTCGAATGCGACGTTGCCGCTGCGCTGCACCAGCACGCGCTGGCCCTCGGGCGGAACGCTGTCTTCGGTGAGGCCCTGGCGCGCGATTTCCAGCCGGGCGGCGGAATCCAGGCGCACAAAATTGAGCGGATGGTTCTCGGTGCGGCCGCGGCGCGGGTCGGTGTTGATCTGGCTGTCGATGAGTTCGGTGACCGTGGACTTGCCGTCGCCCGTGACCCACGCCGGTTCGCCGGCGGCAGCGGCGACCATGCGGTTGCCCACCACCAGCAGGCGGTGTTCGTTGCCCAGCACGAAGCGTTCGACGATGACGCCGCTGCCTTCGTCCACGGCGACGCGGTAGGCTGACACCACTTCCTCGCGGGTCGTCAGGTTGGTGAAGACGCCGCGGCCATGGTTGCCGTCGTAGGGCTTGACCACCACGGGCAGGCCGATGTCTTCGGCGGCGTCCCAGGCGTCTTCCTCGCTGTCGACCAGGCGCCCTTCGGGCACCGGCACGCCGCAGGTCGACAGCAATTCCTTGGTCAGGTCCTTGTCGCGCGAGATGCCCTCGGCGATGGCGCTGGTGCGATCGGTCTCGGCCGTCCAGATGCGGCGTTGCGCCGAGCCGTAGCCGAATTGGACGAGGTTGCCCTCAAAAAGGCGGATATACGGAATGTCGCGGTCGTCGGCCGCATCCACGATGCACGCGGTGCTGGGGCCGAGGCAATGGCGGTCGACCAGGCTGCGCAGCTTGGCGACGGTGGCGGACACGTCGAACGGGCGGTCCTCGATGGCGGCCATGACGAGGTCGCGCGCTTCGTTCAGCGCGGTGCGGGTGACCTGTTCCTGCCAGGCGCGAACCACCACTTTATAGACGCCGCGCTTGGAGGTTTCGCGCGCCTTGCCGAAGCCGCCGCGCAGGCCCGCCAGGTTCTGCAGTTCAAGCGTGACGTGCTCGAGAATGTGGCCGGGCCAGGTGCCTTCCTTCAGGCGGGCCAGAAATCCGCCTCGCACGCCGGGGCTGCACCGGTGCTCGATCAGGGTCGGCAACCATTCGGTCAGGCGCTCATAAAATCCGGGAATCGTGTTGGAGGGGTAGTCCTCCAGTTCGCCGATATCCACCCATGCTTCAAGGACCGGACGATACGTCCAAATGTTCGGGCCGCGCAAAGCCACGACATCGATAAATTCAATGTCTTTCTTTTTCATGTTTTAATTCGCTCGAGAAGCAGGTTGGCACGCGCGGACGCCCCTATGCAAGACCGCGATTTTATTGGGGTTGCGCCTTAAGAATAATGCCAACGAGTGGGGGATCCCAGATGTTCCTAATTAGAAAAATCGGCTGATACTATACGACGCCTTCATGGCGTGAACTCGTGGTGTTGTAAGGAAGGGACACGTTTGCCGCCCCTGGCGTCAAACCGGTTGCCGCCTAGTAGGGCAGAGTCCTGGCCCGGTATGCGTTCCAATGAAAAAACCAAACCTGCTTTCCGGCCTTGCCGACGCATTTCCTGCCCGCTGGCGGGATGAAATCCGCACCGAACTGGCGGATGACGAAACCCTTCTGGCCTGGGTCGAAATGGACCTCGATCAGCGCTTGAAGTTCCAGCCGGGACTGGTCGCCGTCACCGATAAACGGCTGATCGCCCGCCTTCCCGACGATTCCGGTTGGGAATCCTGGCCATATGGCCCCCAACTGAAGCTATCTCTCAGCGACCATGCCGGCGCCGCCGTGCTGGAACTGCATGACGACAGCGCGCGCCTTGCCGTCTGGCGGTTCACGCTGGCGTGCAATCACGCGGCGTTGCGGCTTTTGGCGCAGTTTGAAACCCAGCAGTCCATCCGTTTGTCGGGCAAACAGGCCGAAGCGCTGGAAGAGCGCACCTGCACCATCTGTAATAACGTCATTCCCGCGGGCGAGGAAGAATGTCCGACCTGCAACCAGGAACAGGCCGCGCCGTCGACCACCTGGGCGCTGCTGCGGTTGTGGCGGTTTGCGCGGCCCTATCGCGGCCCGCTGTTTGCCGGCTTTCTGCTGACATTGCTGGGCACCGCGGCCACGCTGGTGCCGCCGTACCTGACGATGCCCTTGATGGACGACGTGCTGATCCCGTTCCAGAACGGCGCACCCATCGATTACAGCCTGGTGCGCCTGTATTTGGGCGGTCTGCTGGGATCGGCGATCCTGGCGTGGGGGCTGGGCTGGGCGCGCACGTACATTCTGGCGTGGGTCAGCGAACGCATCGGGGCCGATCTGCGAACCACCACTTACGCGCACTTGCAGCAGCTTTCGCTTGAGTATTTCGGCGGAAAGCGCACCGGCGACCTGATCTCGCGCATCGGCAGCGAAACCGACCGCATCTGCGTGTTCCTGTCGCTGCACCTCTTGGACTTCGCCACCGACATCCTCATGATCGCCATGACGGCGGTCATCCTGATCAGCATCAATCCGTGGCTTGCGCTGGTCACGCTGGTGCCGCTGCCGTTCATCATCTGGATGATCCATGCCGTGCGCGACCGCCTGCGCCACGGCTTCGAAAAAGTCGACCGCATCTGGTCCGAGATCACCAACGTGCTGGCCGACACCATTCCCGGCATTCGCGTGGTCAAGGCGTTTGCGCAGGAAAAACGCGAGGTCGCGCGCTTTCGCGAAGCCAACAACCGCAACCTGGAAGTCAACGATCGCGTCAACACCACGTGGTCGCTGTTCTCGCCCACCGTCACGCTGCTGACCGAAGTCGGTTTGCTGGTGGTGTGGATCTTCGGCATCTGGCAGGTCTCGCAAAAGCAGATCACCGTGGGCGTGCTGGCCGCGTTCCTGGCGTATATCGGGCGTTTCTACATGCGCCTGGATTCCATGAGCCGCATCGTGTCGGTCACGCAAAAGGCCGCTGCCGGCGCCAAGCGCATCTTTGACATCCTGGACCATGTGTCCAGCGTGCCCGAGCCGCAAAACCCCGCCAAGCTGCCGCACATCAATGGCCGCATCGAGCTGCGCGACGTCGGTTTCCGCTATGGCAACCGCCAGGTCATCCGCGGGCTGAACCTGACTATCGCGCCGGGCGAAATGATCGGGCTGGTGGGACACAGCGGTTCCGGCAAGAGCACGCTGATCAACCTGATCTGCCGCTTCTACGACGTATCCGAAGGCGCGGTGCTGGTCGATGGCGCCGACATCCGTTCGGTACGTGTGGCCGACTACCGCCGCAATATCGGGCTGGTGCTGCAGGAGCCGTTCCTGTTCTTCGGCACCATTGCCGAGAACATCGCCTACGGCCGGCCCGACGCCACCCGTGACGAGATCGTGGCCGCGGCGCGCGCCGCGCATGCGCACGAGTTCATCCTGCGCCTGCCGCATGGCTACGACTCGCTGGTGGGCGAACGCGGTCAGGCCTTGTCGGGCGGCGAACGCCAGCGCATCTCGATCGCGCGCGCGCTGTTGATCGACCCGCGCATCCTGATCCTGGACGAAGCGACGTCGTCGGTGGACACCACGACCGAGAAAGAGATTCAGAAGGCCCTGGACAACCTGGTGCGCGGCCGCACCACGATTGCGATTGCGCACCGCCTGAGCACGCTGCGCAAGGCCGACCGCCTGGTGGTCCTGGACCGCGGCCAGATCGTGGAGCAGGGCCCGCACGAAGAACTGATGGCCCGCGAGGGCGCCTACTACCGCCTTTATCAGGCGCAGGCGCGCCAGGCGGAAGCCGACGCCCAGGCGTCGGGCAGCGAAGACATGGCCGCGGTGGCCTGACGCGGAAACGGAATAACCTCGCCATGACCTTGCCGTTCTTTCAATTGCGCCGCAACGCCTTTGGCCGCCTGGAGTTCCAGTCCGCCGACGGCGAATCGCATGAAGGCGTCCTGCCGGTGCGCGCCTTCCCGATCAGCGAGGCGGGCCGCGGCCTGTCGCTGGTGACCAGCGACGGGCACGAGCTGCTGTGGATTGAACACCTTTCCGACGTCCCCGCCGAGCCGCGCGCCCTGATCGAAGAAGAACTCGCCAGCCGCGAGTTCATGCCCGAGATCCGCAAGCTGACCAGCGTGTCCACCTACGCCACGCCCAGCGTCTGGAAGGTCGAGACCGACCGCGGCGCCACCTCGTTCACGCTGCGCGGCGAAGAAGACATCCGCCGCCTGTCCGCGCAGACGCTGCTCATCGCCGACAACCACGGCATCTTCTACCTGGTGCGCGACATCCAGTCGCTGGACAAGCACAGCCGCAAGCTGCTGGACCGGTTTCTCTGACGGTTCAGGCGGGCTTTCTAAAGTCGGTGTCAGACACCCGGGGATAGCGGCTTCAGCCTGCGCGCGTGTTTCAGGGGTGTCAGACACCTGGCAGAATATGCACATTCCAGGGGTTTCTACACCGGGCAACACTCTCAAGCGTCTGATACGGGGCAACGCTCTCAGGTGTCTGAACACGCTCATCGGTCCGCTTGTAGCGATAGCTAATCACTACAGTGGCCAAGATACAAGGTGTCTGACACCCTGCAGAGATGGACTTCAACTCGCCCGTGCGCATCATGGGTGTCTGACACCGCTGCGGCCGCGCGTTACCGGCATTACGCACCCGGCCCCTTGAACGGCGTGTGCGATTCCAGTTCCCCGAGATAATCCGTCACTGCCGCGGTTTCCTCGTCCAGGAAGTTCTGGATCGCCTCGGCAAAACCCGGGTGGGCCACCCAGTGCGCTGACCACGTTGGCGTAGGCAGCAGCCCGCGCGCCATCTTGTGTTCGCCCTGCGCGCCGCCTTCGAAGCGCGCAATGCCATGCGCGATGCAATACGCGATCGACTGCATGTAGCACGTCTCGAAATGCAGACCCGGCACGTATTCCGTCGCACCCCAGTAGCGCCCGTACAGGGCGTCGCCGCCCGCCAGATTCAGGGCGCACGCCACCGGCTCGCCGTCGCGTTCGGCCAGGATCAGCACGAAGGCGTCGGGTTGGTCGCGATGGGCACGCTCGAAGAACTCGCGGCTCAGGTAGGGCGGGTTGCCGTGGTTAAAGTAGGTGCGGCAGTAGCAGCTGTAGAAGAAATCCAGTTCTTCCATGCCAATTTCGCCGCCGCGCAGCCAGCGGAACGTGAGGCCCGCCGCCGCGACCTTCTTGCGGTCCTGGCGGATCTTCTTGCGCTTGTCGTGGCTCATGGCGGACAGGAACGCGTCGAAGTCGGCGTAGCCCGCATTGGTCCAGTGAAACTGCACGCTCTCGCGGATCATGAAGCCGGCTTCCCGCAGCGCACGCACGTCGGCGTCGATGGGAAAGAGCAGGTGCAGCGACGACACGTTGACCTCTTCGGCAAACGCGACCAGCCCGCGCACCAGCGTGGCGCGGTCTTCGTCGTTGGCCGCCAACAGCCGCGGGCCGGTGACCGGCGTGAACGGGATGGCCGACAACAGCTTCGGGTAGTAGCGCATGCCGTGCCGCTGGAAGGCGTCGGCCCACGCGTAGTCGAACACATATTCGCCGCGCGAATGCGACTTCAGGTAGAGCGGCACCGCACCGGCCAGCACATCGTCCCGCCACAACGCCATGAAATGCGGCGCCCAGCCCGTCTGGCGCGACGCGCAGCCGGTCTCGTGCAGCGCCAGCAGAAAGGCGTGGCGCAGAAAAGGCTGATCCCCGGCCAGCGCGTCCCATTGGCGGGCGTCGATGCGGGACAGATCGGTTTCCAAGGTAAGGCGCAAGGGATCCATCCGCGAATGATAAAGTCTTCGGCTACGCCTGGCGTGCAAGCCATGGCAATGACAGGGATTTGAGGCGCCCAGGCGGCGCCCGGGAACGACGGCAACATGGACAGCAGCAAGACGGCCCCCGGCGGGCAGGAGGACGATGCGCGTTGCATCCGCGCGCAGGCGCTGGCGGCGCTGGCCGCCACGGCATGGCCCGAGAAGCTGGCGCGCGTGCACGCCATTGCCGACGATGCGCGGCTCGATTGCGCACGCGTCTTTGCGCCGGTCGCGGGATTGCCCGGCCGCCCGCCGCGGCCCGAACTGGTCCCGCCGGCCCAGGTCAGCCAGCGTTCCATGGCCACGCAGGAGGGCCGCGCGGCGCTCTTGCACGCGCTGGCCCACATCGAGTTCAACGCCGTGAACCTGGCGCTGGACATCATGTGGCGTTTTGCCGGCATGCCCGAGGCCTTCTACCGCGACTGGCTGCGCGTGGCGCGCGAAGAGGCGCTGCATTTCGACCTGCTGCGCCAGCGGCTGGACGCGCTGGGATTCGCCTATGGCGACTTTCCCGCGCACAACGGCTTGTGGGACATGGCCGAGCGCACGCGGGACGACCTGCTGGCGCGCCTGGCGCTGGTGCCGCGCACGCTGGAAGCGCGCGGTCTGGACGCGTCTCCCATGATCCGGAACAAGCTGGCGGGCGCGGGCGATGCGCAAAGCGCCGCCATCGTGGACATCATCCTGCGCGACGAGATCGACCATGTCGCGATCGGCAATCACTGGTACAAGCAGCAGTGCGCGCTGGCGGGCAAGGAGCCGGTTGCCTGCTACGCGGAACTGGCGGCGCGCTATCAGGCGCCCCGCCTGCGTGGCCCCTTCAACCTGGAGGCGCGGCGCGCCGCGGGATTCGACGACGACGAGCTTGCCGCGCTGCAGGCCGGCTGATTGGAAGACGGAAAGATGAACATCACGATCGACGCCCTGCTGACGGGCGCGGTGCGGCCGCTGGGCGATTCGGGACGCGACAGCGGCATCGACAAGCAGCCGGTTGCCGAACGGCGCTGGCTGGGCCTGGAAGGGCTGGACGGGGACGAACAGGCGGACCGGCGCTTTCATGGCGGCCCGGAAAAAGCGTTGCATCACTATGCGCGCGATCACTATCCCGCGTGGCGCGAGGCGCTGGGCGAACGCGCCGTACTGCGTGCGCCCGGCGCCTTCGGCGAGAATCTTTCCACGACCGGCCTGACCGAAAGCGGCGTGTGCGTGGGCGACATCTATCGCGCGGGCACGGCGCTGATCCAGGTGTCGCAGGCGCGCCAGCCATGCTGGAAACTGGACCACCGGTTCCAGCACAAGGGCATGGCCGCGCAGGTTCAGGCCAGCGGCATGACGGGCTGGTATTACCGCGTGCTGCAGACGGGCTGGCTGTCGGCTGGCGACACCCTCACGCTTGCGCAGCGGCTGCATCCGCAATGGACGCTGGCGCGCGTGCAGGACATCCTGAACCGCCGGGTGCTCGATCCCGACGTGCTGCACGCGCTTGCCGCGTTGCCCGAACTGTCGCCCAACTGGCGTGCGCTGTTTGAAAAGCGCGCCCGTGCCGGTGAAGTCGAAGACTGGACGCGGCGCCTGCAAGGCGATACCGCGATCGCACCTCCCAAGGAATCCCAAGCATGAAATCCCTGTTGAGCGGCGCCCGCGCCGCGGTAACGACCGCCGCGCTGATCCTGCCCGCGCCTGCGGCGCTGGCCGCCGACTCCTTTGCCGCCTGCCTGTCGACACTGCGGGCGCCCGCCTTGAAGGCCGGCGTCTCGGGCGCGACGTTCGACACGCACACCGCCCAGCTCGTGCCGGACATGGCGGTGATCGATCTGCTGGACGCGCAGCCGGAATTCAAGACGCCCATCTGGGACTACATGGCCGGCCTGGTGGACGACGAGCGCGTGGCCGACGGGCAGGCCGGCATGGCGCGCTGGCAGGCCGAGCTGGACCGGGCCTCGGTGCGCTATGGCGTGGACCCGGCCACCATCGCCGCGGTGTGGGGCGTGGAAAGCAATTTCGGCCGCACGCTGGGCGGCCGGCCGTTGCTGACCTCGCTGTCCACGCTGTCCTGCTATGGCCGGCGGCAGGCGTATTTCCGCGGCGAGTTCTTTGCCACGCTGAAGATCATCCAGGACGAGCACATTGCGCCCGAGCGTCTTGTCGGATCCTGGGCGGGCGCCTTCGGCCAGACCCAGTTCATGCCGTCCACCTACCTGCGGCTGGCGGTGGACTTTGACGGCGATGGCCGCCGGGATCTGGTCGACAGCGTGCCGGATGCGCTGGGGTCGACGGCCAATTTCCTCAAGCGCGCGGGCTGGAATCCGGGACTGGTCTGGGGCTATGAGGTCAAGCTGCCGGCCGGGCTGGATACAGCCGGGGCAGGCCGCAAGAACAAGCGTCCGATGTCCGCGTGGGCCAGACAGGGCGTGACGCGCGCCGACGGGCAGGCGTTGCCGGCGGGCGACACCCCGGCCGGGCTGCTGCTGCCGGCCGGCCGCAACGGCCCGGCGTTCCTCGTCACGCGCAATTTCGACGCCTTGTACTCGTACAACGCGGCCGAAAGCTACGCGCTGGCGATCGCGCATCTGTCGGACCGCCTGCGGGGCGGCGGTCCGCTGTTGCAGGCCTGGCCAACGGACGATCCTGGCCTGTCGCGCGCCGAGCGGCGCGAACTGCAGCGCCTCTTGATCGCCCGGGGTTACGACCTGGGCGAACCCGACGGCATGATCGGCGCCCGTACGCGGCAGGCCTTGCAGGCCGCCCAGCGCGAATTGGGACTGCCGCCGGACGGGCGCGCGGGCCAGAAGGCGTTGAAGGCGCTGCGGGCATCGGCGGCCCCGGCCAAAGGGTGAACCGGATCGCGTGGCCACGAGCGCGATTTACAACTTTTGCAAAGTCGTCGCCGGCGGCAACAGCATTGACGCACACCGCGCTTTTCATGGGCCTATACTGATTTCCCGACTTTTTCAGGAGCGCGGCAATGAGCCTATTGGACACTTTGGCCTCGATGGCCGGCGGCGGTCAGCAAGGCGGATCGGCCTCGCTGCTGCCCGCGCTGATCGAACAACTGAACAAGTACCCCGGCGGCCTGACCGGGCTGATCGCCAGCTTCCAGAAGGGCGGACTGGGCGAAGTCGTGGCGTCATGGGTGGGCACGGGCCAGAACCTGCCCGTCAGCCCGAGCCAGCTCGGCGCTGTGCTGGATCCCGGCGTCGTGAACGAACTGGCCGCCAAGACGGGGCAAGACGAGAGCGCCGTGCTGGATTCCCTGTCGGCCCTGCTGCCGCAACTGGTCGATAAGGCCACGCCCGACGGCGCGGTGCAACCCGGCCAATCCTTCAACCCGGCCGATCTGCTGGGTTCGCTTTCGGGCATCTTCGGCAACCGCGGATAAGGGCAGGGCAGTCTTCTGGAACATCCGCAGCTCAAGTCCCCCCTGCGCCGGCGCCTGTTTCAGGCGCTGGCCATCGGCGCGCTAGCGCCCTTGGCGGCATGCTCGCCGCCGGTTTCCGTAAATGCCACGTTTCTGCAGCTCTGGCGCAGCCACGCAGACCTGACGCCTGACGACTGGCGGCTGCGGCTGCGCAGTTTCCGCCGGCTGGGCAGCCGCGAGATCTTCCTGCAATGGACCGGCCTGGAAGGCGGGCGGCCAGACGACTGGATGGCGCCCGGCGCGCTGCTGGACACGCTGTTCGACGAAGCCGCGCACCAGGGCCTGGGCATCCACGTCGGCCTGCCGTACGACCAGCGCTGGTGGGACGTGCTGGCCCGCGCCGACACCCCTGCGCTGGCCGCCTTCCTGGAGCAGACGCGCGAGCGCGGCGTCGCGTACATGCGCGAATCCGGCTGGAACCAGCGCCGCGCCTTCCGCGGATGGTATCTGCCGTATGAGCTGGAACAGTACAACTGGGCGTCCGACGAGCGGCAGTCGCTCTTGCTGCCGTGGCTGGACGCGCTGTCGCGCGCGGCGCTGGACACCAGCAGCAGCGTGCCCTGCATCTCCACCTATTTCAGCCGGCTGCCGGGCAACGGGTCGCTGGCGACGCTGTGGAGCCGCATTCTGGACCAAGTGGGTATCCATCCCATGATTCAGGATGGCGTGGGCGTGGCGGGGATGGACAACCTGCGCGCGCTGGCGCCGCTGCACGACATGCTGCTGGAACGCCGTGCGTCGTTCGACCTGATCCTGGAGCTCTTCGAGGAACTGCCGTCAGGCGCGACTGACGGCTCGACGTTCAAGGCGCGTTCGGCCGACTTTCCGCGGGTGTACGAGCAATGGGAAGTGGCGCGCGGCTATGGCGCCAAGCGCATCGTGGCTTTCGCGCTGGACCCGTGGGTGATCGGCGATACGCCCGAGGCGCAGGCCTTGATGCAGGCCTGGATGGACGCGCGCGTCTGACGCGCGCCGCGTCAATTGAAGCTGCGGCCGATGATTTCCAGCATGACCTCGCTCGTGCCCCCGAAGATGCGCAGCGCGCGCGCGTCGGCCCAGGCGCGGCCGATGCCGTATTCCGCCATGTAGCCATACCCGCCGTACAGCTGCAGCAGGTCGTCCAGGATGCGGCCCTGCATCTCGGTCGCATTGAGCTTGGCGATGGCCGCCGTCGTGGCGTCCAGCTCGCCTTCCATCATGCGCGCCAGGCAATCGTCCAGAAACACGCGCAGCATGACGCTCTGCGCGCGTGCGTTCGCCAGCTTGAAGCGCGTGTTCTGGTAGTCGATCACGCGGCGGCCAAACACCTTGCGCTCGCGCGTGTACTGCGCGGCCTCATCCAGCATCCCTTCCTGCGAGGCCGCCGCGCGGAGCGCAATGGCCAGGCGTTCGCGCGCCAGTTCGCGCGTCATGATCTCGAACGCCTGGTTGAGCGGACCCAGCAGGCAATCGGCCGGTACGCGCGCGTCGTTGAAGAAGAGCTCGCAGGTGTCCTGGCTGTGCTGGCCGATCTTGTGCAGCGGCCCGCCCTTCGTAAAGCCGGGCAGGTTTTCCTCTACACAGAAGAGCGACAGCCCGCGCGCGCCCAGGTCCGGATCGGTGCTGGCCAGCACGATGGCCAGGCCCGCGTTCACGCCATTGGTGATGAAGGTCTTTTGCCCATCGAGTACGAAGTGGTCGCCATCGCGCCGCGCGCGGGTGCGCACGGCCTTCAGGTCGCTGCCCGCATCGGGCTCGGTCAGCGCGATGGCGCCGATGGTCTCGCCGCGCGTCATGGCGGGCAGCCAGCGTTGCTTCTGCGCGTCGGTGCCGACGTTCATCAGGTACGGCGCGACCATGTCGGAATGGATCGAAAAGCCGATGCCCAGGAAGTTCGCACGGGCCAGTTCCTCGATCACCACGGCCGCATGACCGAAGTCGCCGCCCGCTCCATAGGGGTCCGGCAGCGCGCAGTTGAGCAACCCCTCTTCGCCAGCGCGCCGCCACAGCGCGCGCGGCGTTACGCCGGCGGCTTCCCATTCGGCATAGTGGGGTGCGATCTCGCTGGCAATGAAGCGCTTGACCTGGTCGCGAAAGAGTTCGTGGTCGTCCCGGAATACGCGGCGCATGACGGTGTCTTCCTATTTCTTGTACGGGTCCGTGCCGCTGGCTTGCCCGCGCAGCACGGGGGCTTCTGGCGTGCCGGTCAGGAACAGGCTGTAGTGGTCGCCGGGTTGCAAGGCCGGCAGCGGCATCGCCTTGGACGCGGCGGCGCCGCAGCCGGCGGCCAGCGTCGCGCTGACCGGATTGATCGCGCGCGCGGCGGACGCGCCGGGCTCGACGTCCTTGAACAGGACGGGGCCAGACGGGCTGACGGACAACTGTCCGGCCGGGCAGTCCGTCGCCAGATTGTAAAAGCGCAGCTCGGCCTTTAGCGCATCCTGCGCGCCGGCGCTATCGTCGATGACGCTGAAGGACAGCCTGCCGCCGTCGCGCCGCGGCACCAGCGTGCTGAACGTGTCGGGCGCCACCTGCAGCGTGCCGGCCAGCTTGCCGTCGATGCGCACGTCAAAGGGCTGGTTGCCCTTCACGATGGCGTAGGTGGTGGCTTGCCGGTCTGGGCCGATCTCCTGCACCGGGCCTTGGGCGACCTGCGCCTGCAGCGGATTCACGTGCGGATTGACCACCCGCACGAACGAGGACCCCGCGGGCGGCCGGGCCGCATACAGTTGCGCCAGCACGCCTTCGGCGGCGGCGCTGGCGGCGCAGGTCGCCATCGCAAGGGTGAGGGCCAGGCTAAAAGAGGTGCGAGTCATGCTTGCGGCTCCGTTTTCTTGCTAAGGCGCGTTTCAAGATACAGCCGTTCGAGCTGCTTGCGGTCTGCCTTGTCGGTGCTGGTGGTGGGAAAGCGCGGGCACGCCACCAGCTCCGAGGGAATCATGTAGGGGGGCAGACGGCGGCCCAGCGTGTGCTTCCAGTCCGCCAGTCCGGCCGGCAGCGGCTGCAATCCGGTGGAGGGGGCGTGCGGGCCGTCGCCGCTGCCCGCGGGTTCCGCAAAGCCGATCAGGCGGACAATGGCGCCGTCGGGCCGTCGCAGCGCCACCGTCGCGCCGGCGCGCACGCCAGGCAGCGCGGCGATGGCCGCGTCGATCTCCGCCAGTTCGATGCGGTAGCCGTGCAGCTTGATCTGGTCGTCGATGCGGCCGCGGAACGTGACCAGCCCTTGCGCGTCGATCTCGCCCAGGTCACCCGTGCGGTAGCCGCGCTTGCCGCCGCGCGTGAACATGCGCGTGGCGTTCAGATCAGGGCGGTTCAGGTACCCGCGCATGACGTGATCGCCCGCGATGCTGATCTCACCGTTTTCGATGAACACCTCGGCATACGGTTTGGCGCGTCCGATGGGAAACGGGTTGGGCGCCGCCGCGCGCAGCGCCGGATCGATCTCGACCCAGGTGGTCGAGCAGGTGGCCTCGGTCGGACCGTAGGAATTGACGATGCGCACCTGCGGAAAGCGCTGCCACAGTTCTTCGGCCAGGGCAGGGGTTAGCGATTCCGCCCCGAAGACGAAGACGCGCAGGTCCGGCAGGTGGGCATGATCAAAATCGGGATTGAACAATTGCTGCCGCACGAACGAGGGCGTGGAGGCCCAGACGCTGATGCGGGTGTCGGCCAGGTACTGCACGAACGCATCGCGCTCGGCGATGGTCTCGCGCGGGCACAGCACGCAGGTGCCGCCCAGCGCCAGCGCGCCGACCCAGTTGAACAGCGAGAAATCGAAGCTGAAGAGCATCTGGTCCATGAAGACCGGCGCCGCGCCCAGCGCCAGGCAGTCCGAGATCCAGCCGGCAAAGCGCGACACGCTTTCGCGGCCGATCTGCACGCCCTTCGGGTCGCCCGTGCTGCCGGACGTGAACATGATGTAAGCGAGGCCTTTCTCTTGCAGCGGTGCGGCGGGGGCCTGGGCAGCGGTAAAACGCGCCGCTTGCGCGTCGTAACGCAGGCCGGCGCGCACCAGTTCGCCGATGCGCGCGATGCGCTCGGGCGGGTTGATGACGTCGACCGGCACGAAGGGCACGCCCAGTCTCAGGCAACCCAGCATGGCCACCAGAAACGCCGTCTCCTTGTGGCCGGTAATCACCAGCGGCGTATCGGCGTGTGCGCCGGCCTGCCGAGCTGCCTGTTCCCAGGCGTCGGTGGCCGCGCGTAGCGCGCCCCAGGACGTCGGCCCGCGCGCGTCCACGACGGCGATGGCATCCGCGCCCTCCTGCGTGTCGGCGAAGTCGAAGGCATTGAAGTCGAAACGCATGGTCCGGCCCTCCGGTGGCGGCGCGTCAGGCGCGGCGGTGTTCCGCAATGAAGGCGGCCAGCGTGTGCACCGATTCCAGATGCACGTCGATCTCCGTGGGCGGGATCTTGCAGCCGAACTCGCGCTCGACCGCCAGCGCCACGTCCACCGCCGCCAGCGAATCGACCAGCCCCGACTCGATCAGCAGCGTGTCCGGATCGACCTGCGTGAGGATGATGCCTTCGACGAGTTGCGCCACTTTGGCTTCGATAGCGTTGATGTCCATGTCATGCTCCGCGACCTTGCAGGGTCAGAATTGGAAATAGAGAAACCGGGCTTCCTTGTGCAGATTGGCCAGGCAGAAAACCAGCAGCACCAGCATCACCGCCATCCATGCCAGGTTGGGGCGCCACCGCATGAAGGGCTGCGGGGCCTCGTTGGGCTTGAACAGGGCGGGCGACCACCGGCCCAGGATCTGATGCGAATTGGGTGCGAACCATGCGATGGCCAGCAGCACGACAGCATAGATGAGCTGCATGTGGTGTCCGGCGATGACGCGCCAGGCGTCGCCAAAGGCCAGGCCGGCAACGTGGGCGGACAGGTCCAGCGGCTCGACGCCGCGCGCGCCCGCCATGCCCTGCACCAGCAGCATCGCGTCGCCCACGCCGTGCGCGCGGAAAAAAGCCTGCGCGACCAGCACCGCGACGAAGGTGATGAGCACGCACAGCGCGCGCGTGGCGGCGTGCGTGTTGCGGGCGGCGGCGGGCTTGCGGCCCACGACGAAGATGCGCCAGGCGTGGTTCACGGACAGGTACATGGCGTGCAGCAAGCCGAACACCACGAACTGAAAGCCCGCGCCGTGCCACACGCCCGCCAGCGTCATCGTGAACAGGGTCGGCAGCGCGATGCTGCCCGCAAAACCGCCCAGCGTCTTGAGCCCGGCTGACCCGACCGGCAATTCGCGATTCGTGCGCCATTTGTTCACGGCCACCGCCACCGGGTAGTACAGGTACGCGGTGATGTAGCGCGTCAGCGTCATGTGCCAGCGCGCCCAGAATTCGATGATGTTGCCCGCCTTGTAGGGCGAATTGAAATTCAGCGGGAAGCGGATGCCGAACATCTTCGCCAGCCCCAGCGCCATGTCCGAATAGCCCGAGAAATCGAAATACAGCTGGAGCGCGTAGCACAGGCTCGCGCCCCACGAGCCGAAGAACTGCAGCTCGCCCGGCGCCGCAAAGCCCGCGTCGGCGTACGGGGCGATGCCATCGGCCAGCAGCACCTTCTTGGCCAGCCCGATCACGAACAGCATGGCGCCCACCGACAGGTTCTCGGCCCGGAACCGGTAATTTTCCGGCTGGGCAAACTGCGGCATCATCTCCTTGTGATGCAGGATGGGGCCGGCAATCAGGTGCGGAAAGAACGTCACGAACAGCACGTAGCTGAGCAGGCTGCGCTCTTTCACGACGCCCGCCTTGCAGTCGAGCAGATAGCCGATCTGCGTGAACGTGAAGAACGAGATGCCCAGCGGCAAGATGATGTCGTCCGCCGACGCGGCGGTCATGCCCAGGTCGTTCAGGAAGTTGAGCAGCGTCGCGAAGTACTTGTAGTGAAACAGCAGCGCCAGGTCCGCGCCCACGCCCAGCCCCACGATCAGGCCCTGCAGCCGTGGCCGCCCCGCGTAGTGCAGTATCAGCTGGCTGACGATGTAGTTGAAGGCGATGGATCCGGCCAGCAGCACGACGAACTGCGGATTCCACCAGCCGTAGAAGACGAGCGAGGTCAAACACAGCCATAGCGCCGCCAGACGCACGTTCAGCGGTCCCAGCGCGTAATACACCGCCAGCGTGACGGGCAGGAAGATCAGGAGGAACAGGTAGGAATTGAATAGCATCGTGGTTCGCTACGGGATGCGGGCCAGCAGGGCTTGTTCGTCCGCGGTCAGCGGCAGCGACAGGGCGTTTTCCGAGAACTCCCAGATGACCAGCTTCAGGCTGGCGGGCCATTGCGCGCGCTGGCCCAGCGCCATCGTCAGCGCGCCCGAAAACTGCCCGCCATCCAGGCTCATGTTCCAGACCTCGCGCGACAGGCCCATGCCCAGGCGCTCGGCGAACTGGCTGCGGCGGCCATTTGAGCTGCCCGCCAGCAGCACCTCGACCGGTGGCGGCTCGTCCAGCAGGCCACCGCTACGCACGGGTTCGATCTTCGCTTCGGACACCGCTTCCAGCGCGGGCCGCCATCCGGGCGGCGCGTTTTCAAGGCCTGCCAGCACGATCAGGTCGCCCATGCGCGGCTGCGGCGCGGACGCCGGCTCCGTCTTGAAGGCCTGCGTGCCCGGTCCGTTCAGCAGCGGCAAGGCGGCCTCGGCCACGCGCGTGGCCGAGGCCTGCGCACCCTGCGCGTTCATGTGCACGTCCGTTCGGAAAAAGCGCGGCGCGGGGGCGGCCAGCAGCGCGTCGCGCAGGTCCACGAAGGGCACGCCTTCCGCGCGCAGCGCGTCCTGCCAGGCGTCCAGCGTCCGGCGCATCGGTTGCGACACCGGCAGGCCGCAAAGCTGGCCGGCCTCGATGCGCGATTTGTCCGGCACTGCCACCACCAGCACCTGTACCTGTTTGGCGCGCAGCTCGCGCACCCAATGCCGCATCAGGCGCAGGCGATCGTCAAAGACATGGACGCCCGGGGGCGGGCGCAGTCCGTCGCGGTAGAACAGCCACTGCGGGCAGCCCATTGCGACCTGCCCGCCCAGGTCGCCGAAGAGGCGGTAGCGCAGGGCCGCGTTCCAGGTGTCGACGTCGGCCTGGCGCGGCAATGCCAGCGCCTTGTTCAGCGCGGCGCCGGCCGAGCCGTCCAGCCAGGCGGACGGCGACACGGCAACCGCGCCGATGCGCGCCTGCACCAGCCGCCAGCCGCCCCATCCCAGGCCGACGGCGAGCAGCAACGCCACCACCCACGCGGTCAGCCGGTGGCCGCTCGCCTCCGGGCCGCTCGCCTCCGGGGGGGCGGCGCGCCGCCGGCCGGCGTCCGATTTTTCCGGCGCATTCACGCGCTTACTTCCCGATCGCCGCTTTCATGCGCGCACGCCAGGTGTCGGCGCTCATGATCGAGGCGTTGTCCCACAAACCGCGCGCGTCGGGCCCTTGCGCATAGGTGGGTTCGAACATCTGCCACACCAGCACCTGCGGCTTGTTCTGCTTGAACGCGGGCGACTCCAGGTATTCCAGCAGCATGATCCAGTGGCCCACGTTGCCGGGTTTCCAGTTGACCGACACCGGACGATCCAGCGCGTTGGACAGCTTCTGCGGAAAGCCGAAGTAGGGCTGCACCATGCTGTGGCCGGTGACGTGCACCGGCGCCGGCGTGTCGTCCAGCAGACTCTGGTTGTCGGCCTGACGGCGCACGGTGAACGTCTCGCGTCCGGCCTGCTTGCGCTGATCCGGCGTCAGGAAAAGCTCGGCCAGATCGCCATAGCGGCGTTCGTTGACCACGCTGCCCAGTTGCATGCCGGTGCCCGGCTTGCCGGCCAGCGTCTTCACGTCCGTCTTGATGAGCTGCGCCAGCGCGTCGGCGGTGGCGTCCGCGGCAGCCTGCGTCCAATGCTGGTCCGTGCGGTAGAACACCTCCTGGCCGCTGCGCTTGACCCCCTGCAGCACGGCCTCGTCGTCGACGGTGGAGATGCCCGCCTGCTTGAGTTTGTCCTGGATGGTCTGGTAGCGCTTCTTCACGTCGGCGCTGAGCGTCTTGCCGTCCGGCAGCTTGTCCTGATAGAAGAGGGTCTTGTCGGGCAGCACCAGCACTTCAAGCTGGATGCCCTTGGCCGCCAGCGCGTCGCGCGTCTCGCGCACGAGCTGCGTGGACGCGTCGATGCCGCGCATGTCCACCTGCGTCAGGCTGCCCCAGCCGGGAAAGAGCCAGTTGTCCTTGCCCTGAATGACGATGGACGAGGCCTGCTGGGCCTGCGCCGCTGTGGCGCACGCCGCCAGCAGGACGGCCGATGCCAGCGCGCGCGCCGCGCCGGGCAGGGCGCGTTTCGGAAGACGGGTTGCATGGTGCATGGATGAACTCCTTGTGTTGCGGATCGGCGTGCCGTCAGTACGACAGGGTCAGGTTGATGAACAGGCCCTTGGCCCGGTCGGCCTGCCCGCCGCCGATGTTGAAGCGGTATTGCGTCGTCAGGTCCAGATAGGACATGGGCGCGGTGTAATGGCCTTCGCGGAACCAGTAGCGCAGGTTGAAGCCCGGGCCGGCGCCCATCGACCACGAAGTCGTGTCGCCCAGCAGCCGGTAGGAATCGGCGCCATCGATGTCAAAGCCCGTGACGCGGTTCTTGTTCCACAGCCAGTCCGCGCCGATGACGGCATAGGGAAAGAACACCAGCCGCTCGCTGATCGCGTCCAGCCGATAGCTGCGTCCCACGCGCAGCTCGCCAGCGCCGAACGCCTGATCGCGCTTTAGACGGCCCGACGACTTCTCGCCGTCCACGCCGGTCGCGTTGTCGCGCAGCCAGAACTTCGCGGGCATGTCCTGCCAGGAATAACCAGCCTGCACATAGCCTTCCATCGTGAACCAGTCGGGACGGTCGATGCGCAGTGTTGTGCCTTCGTACAGCCCGTAGGTCACGTAGGCCAGCCAGCCGCCGCTGCCGGCGTCCGTCTGGTAGTGCGCGGTCTGGTTGTCGCGGTTGAGCGCGCAGCGCAGCGCCGACGGGTCCGGGCTGAACGTGCCGCGGCGCGTGGCGCTGCCCAGGTTGAACTGGCGCTCCAGGCCGAACGTCAGGCCCACTTCGGTGGATGGAGTGAAGCGCATGCCCAGCGACCCGATGGTGGTGGGAATGCCCGAAATGCCTTGATTGGTGGCTCCGGCGATGTCGACCGTGCCGCCGCACGGGTCGGACACGGTCTGGCTGGCGGTCCGGCCGCCTTTGTCGTACAGCGTGTTCGACAAGCGCCCGTACAGTTCGAAGGTGCGGGTCGACGAATTCAGGAAGTCGGATGGGCGCCAGAAGATTTCGGTGGTGCTGAACACCGCGTCGCCGGGCACGGTGATGGCTGCGCCGCCCAGCCCCGACGATGCGGGCCGCGCGCCGCGGTAGCCGGCCGAAAAGTAGCCGCCCCATTCGCGCGACAGGCCGCCGATGGCGTTGCGGGTGTCGAACCGCTGCTGGGGCGTGAGGTCCAGCTTGCCCGCGTCGTTCTCGTCGATGGCGGTCTTCAGGCGATCGACCGCGCCGCGCTTGTCTCCCGTGCCGGCCAGCGCATAGCCTTCGTCCAGGATCACCGTGGGCGGCGCCTTGCCGGTCGCGCGCGCCGCCTGGAAGTCCTGCAGCGCCAGCTTGGGCTGGCGCATGCGCTGGTGCAGATAGCCGCGCTGCATCAGCAGCGCGGGATCGTCCGGCTGCGCGGCCAGCGCCTCGCTCATGCGCGTATTGGCCTCGGCCAGCTGCGCGGCGTTGCCCGCCGCCAGCGTGGTGGTCAGGAGGCGCTGGTATTCCTTGTTGGCGGGATCCTGTTCGACGGCCTTGCGCGCCTGGCCGATGGCTTCCTGGTAGTCCTCGCGGGCATAGGCGGCGTAGGCCAGCGAGGCCGGGCCGCCGCTGCCCGCCGCGTCCGACGGCAGTAGTTCGCACGAGGTGCCGTACGGCGTGTCGCGGCAGTCCTGCACGGGCGCGGGATAGTTCGCCAGCGTCAGGGTGGCGGGAACGGCAGGGCGCGCGCGGGCGCGCTTGATGCGCTGCGCCGCGGCCTCGTCGTTGCCGCCCAGCGGTTCGATCAGCGCCAGCGCGCGCGCGTTGTCGCCGGCCGCCAGCGCGGCGTCGGCCGCGATCAGGCGCACATTGCGCCGCTGTTCGTCGTCCAGCCAGTCCTGCTTGAGCGCCGCGTCGAAGTCCGCGTCGGCCGCTTGCGTCTTGCCCTGGCGCTGGCGCAGATAGCCGCGCAAGAGCAGCGCCACGGTGTTTTCGTCGTCCTGCTGCATGGCGTCCGTGGCGGCCGCCTCGGCCGCTTCAAGCTGGTTGTCCAGCATGAGGGCCGTGATGAGCAGCAG
The DNA here is from genome assembly GCF_041879325.1 of Achromobacter sp. JD417. NCBI lineage: Bacteria > Pseudomonadati > Pseudomonadota > Betaproteobacteria > Burkholderiales > Alcaligenaceae > Achromobacter > Achromobacter sp. JD417. Next base: position 1,575,678 of record NZ_CP087159.1, read on the forward strand.
GCGGTGGCTGGCGCTGTCCGGCGCCAGCGCGACGGCCTGCCTCGCCAGGGGCACCGCATCGCCTGGACGGTTCGCGATCAGCGCCTGATAGCCTTCTTCGGCGGGCTTGACGGCCATGCGGCGCTTGAGCGTCTGCTGCCGCGCGGCCAGATCGTTCTTGTTCGGCGCGCCCAGCGCCAGGGCCTTGGCGGCCGCCGCCTCGGCATCGGCGTACTTGCCCTGCGCTTCCAGCGCGTCCAGCCACAGCATGGCCCACGCGCCCTGTTTGGGATCGATGCGAAACGCGCGCTCGGCGCCGCGCTCGGCGGCGGGATAGTCCGCGCGGTTGTAGTCGGCGTACGCGCGCGTGGCGATGGGAAAGCCGCGCTGGTAGGCGCTGCTTGGCCGGGGGGCTGAAGCGGCCGACGCACCGGCAGCGGGCGCGGCGGGGCTGGCCGCAGCCGGGCGCAGATTCGCGCGCGCCTGGCGCAGGGCGGGTGTGTCCAGGCCGCTGGCGATCGCGTCAGCCGCCGCCTTGTCGGCTTCCTGGATCTTGCCCTGCTTCTGCAGCGAATAGATCAGCAGCAGGCGCAGGCGCTCGACGTCCGGTCGCAGCACGATGGCCGATTCGGCCTGCTGCTGCGCCAGCACGTAGTTGCCGGCGTCGTAGTTCCGGTAGCCCTCGTCGGCAAACTGCCACGCGGCGCCCTCCAGCGGGGCCTCGGCCCGGGACTGCGCCTGCACGCTCACAGGCGCCGCGGCCCAGACACAGGCCAGGGCCGCGGACAGAACGAGCGATCGGGGAAAGGACGTCATGGAACTGAGGGTTTGGTCGGGGGCGCGGCCGGCGGTTCGCCTTGCCCGGCCTGTTGGAATCGGATGGCTTCGTGCAGCGTGCTTTCGTCCAGCCATCCCTGTTCGGTCAGGATCTGGCCCAGGGGTTTTTTCTCGCGCGCCTGGATCTCCAGCGCCTGCTCCAGCGTGGACTGGTCGATGGCCTGCCACGACAGCAGCAGCTCGCCCAGGCGCTGGCGCTGCTGCGCCAGCTGATCCGTGGACGGGAAATCGTGCATGGTCTTGTCCCACGCCAGCCGCTTGCCCGTGAGCAGGTGGCCGATAAACAGGCGCCAGGCCCGGGCGGCTGCCATGGCATTGATGAAATTGCCGACGATCATCCGCGGAACCGAGAGCAGGGCGTGCTCCCAGCCGTACATGCGGCCAACAAAGTAAGCGCGCTGCACCACGCGCAGCAGCAACGCCACGGCGTTGGCCCACATCAGCGTCACCAGCCAGCCGCCGGGCCGGAAGTACGACGGGTAATACACCGTCCACCACCCAAACAGGTCGGCCAGGTAGAAGACAAAGAAGTTCGCCAGCAGCACGTAGGCCAGGATGGCGATGAAGGACGTGACCAGGCCCTTGCGATCGCGAAAGAGCAGGTACTTGGTCGCCAGCGACCCCGTCCATCCCACCTGCTGCCAACCCTGCAGCCCGATCCCCAGCGTCCAGCGCGCCTTCTGCCGGTAAGCGGTGCGGAAGGTGTTCGGAAAGTATTCGCGCACGCCCAGCGGCATGCGCAGCGGCGCGATGCGTTCCTTGCCCATGCCGAACCACGATTGGCGGCGTGTCACGTACTCGACCGGGAATTTGCCGAAGATCTGGCGCATGCCGCGCTGCGCCAGGCGCGCGCCGATGTCGTAATCCTCGGTCAGCGTGTCCGTGTTGAACGGCTGGTTGTTCGTCTCGGCGGCCAATTCCACCAGCGCCCGGCGCGAAAAGCACGTGCCCACGCCCGCGGACGGCACCATTCTGGACAGGCTCTCGCGCACCACCAGGTCCTTGGTGTGCCATTCCGCGAACTCGTCCATGTAGGTGCCCGCCACCAGCTCGTACCAGTGCCGCTCCAGCGACGTCACCGGCAGCTGGATGAAATCGATGCGCGGCAGCAGGTAGTTGTAGTACTTCAGTTCCAGCGGGTGCAGCACGTCTTCGCTGTCGTGCAGGATCACGCCGGCAAACGGCGCGGGCTGCCTGGCGTCCTGCGCGAAGATCGCCTGCACGATCCAGTTCAGGCAATCGGCCTTGCAGGTCGGGCCGTCGTGCGGCACCTCCACGCGGACCAGCTGGCGATATCGGCGCCGCATCCGCTCCACTTCCTTGATCGTTCGCTCGTCGTTCTGGTAGGTGCCCGCGAAGATCATGTAGTTCTTGTATTCCAGCGTCGACACCATCGTTTCCAGCATCGACGCGATCACGTCGTACTCCAGCCAGGCCGGCACCATGATCGCCAGCGGCTGCTCTTCCTTGGCGCGCAGTTGCTCCGCGGTAAGCGGCGCGTAGCGGCGCTTGACCGTCAGCCGGCGCCGCAGCTCGCGCACCCAGTACCAGCCGTCGATGAACAGGTCATCCAGGCTGGACAGCAGGATGATGACGCCCACCACGGCGGTCACGACCTCCAGCCCGCGGTAGTAATCCGCGATCAGGTAGGGCCAGTAGAGCGAGGACATGTCGACCGGGCCTTACTTCGAATCCTTGCTCTTCCTGCGGCTGACGCGCATCGCGAAGATCAGGATCAGAAGCAGCATCAACAGGCTGATGCTGATGGCCGGCACGCTCCACGAGATATACCGCCGCCATTCGAAGAAGGCGCTTTCACCCGCTCCGGGCGGATGGCTCGCGTCCGGATTGTCGCTGTCGATCCATGCCAGCGGACCCGCCGCGCCGATGATCGCGATGTTGCCGCGATTGAGCACGAAGGGCGCGTCCGTCATGCCGGGCTGCTCGCCCAGCGTGTGCCACAGCACGCCGTCCTGGCCCCCGGCGCTGACGACTTCCGCGGTGCTCAGTTTTGCCAGGCCGGAAATGTCCAGCCACGTCGTGTCCTTGCCCGCCACCTGCAGCTGCTTGCGGTCGGTGACTTTGACGGCAGGCTTGGCGCCTTCCACCGGCAGCTCCATCGCCAGGAAGGCGCGCGCCGGTTTGACTGCCTGGCCGGCGGGCGACACCGCCAGCTCGGCGCGCGTGGCCGATACGCCGCTGGCCGCGGCGATGCCGATCACCCGCTTGATGTTGGCGGGCGCGTCGGCCAGATAGCTGTCGGGAATCAGCACCTGCGGCGATCCTGCCATCTGCGGCAACAGGCCCACGAAGGTGCCGTCCGGCTGCGACTTGCCGGGCTTCACAAAGCTGGTCGGCAGCACGTTCACGGGATAGCCCTGCGGAATCTCGTTGCAGTCCACCGACACGGACTGACGCTGAAACGTCACGCGGACCGCATTGGTCACGCCCAGCGCATAGCCCGGCACGCGCGCCGTCAGCCGCTCCGGCCGCCCATCGGCCTCCAGTTGCCTGGCGCCCAGCAGGATGCCATTCCAGAACACCGAGGCCACGGGGCGCGTGGACGACGCGCCAGGCGCTGCCGCCACGTCCATGACAAGTTCATCCGGCGCGCGGCCATCGCTTGTCACGGCAGCCAGCGGAAACGAGGTGTTCCAATCCCCGCGCGCCACCACGTCAAAGCTGGCGGACGAGCCGCCCAGCGCCGACAGGCGCACGCCGCCATCCGGAAGGGACTGCGGCGGGACGGCCGTTTGCACCTGCACCTGGCGGCTGGCCAGGATGCGGCGCCACGCGGTGTCGAAGACCCCTGCGCCTTGCGCGCCCGCATCGGCCGCAATGGCAATGACCGCCTGCCGGCCCAGGGACATCAGCCGGATCTCCTTGGACGGCAGGCCGGCGCCCGCCAGCGGCATGCGCTGCTGGCGCCACGCCTTGAAGGCGTCCGCGGCATCGGGGTCCGAGGCCAGTTGGGCCTGCAAGGCGTCCAGCGCCTCGCTGTATTTTTGCGTCAGCGCCGCGTCGGCAATCACGACATCGCCGGCCACGGCCGGCGCGCCCATCACCAGCAGGGCGCCGATTTCCGCCGGGTTGGCGAGCTTGTGGGTCTCCTTGCCCGTCACCGCGGCAAACGCCGGCACTTGCGCCAGGCCGGCAGGCGCTTGCAAGCCCCGCGTGTCCACGTCCTCGCCCACCGCCGGAAAGGCCCTGACCGCCACGCGCTTGCCGCTGCGCTCCATCGCCACACCCATGCGCCAGGCGCTGTCAAAAGCCTGCTGGTCCAGCTTTTGGCCGGCGACCATCAGCACGGGTTTGCCGGGCAACGAGCCCCATGCATCATCCAGGCTGTTGATCGCGGATGCGTCATAGCGATAGGTCAGCCGCGTCTGCGGCGAGATGGTCAGGGCGTTGCCCGTGGCACGGTTGCTTTCACAATGGCGCAGCGCGATGTCGGACTGCCAGTCCACGCCCACGCGCAGAAATCCGGACTCGCGCGTGCGCCGCTCGACGGCCAGCGTCCGGCTGGCCGACCCGTCGCCATCGGCGATGCGCTGCGCGGCTTGCGGCACGCCGTCCAGCCACAGCACCATGCTGGTCCGGCCCGGCTCACCCTTGGTGTAGTGCGCGTCGAAATCCAGCCGGGCGTCCGTGACCGGCACGCCGCGCGGCACCGGCATATAGAACTCCTGCCGCGCATCGCTGTTGGACAGGACCACGGGCTCGTTGATGCCCAGGTCCTCCAGCGTGGTGCTGCGCGTGACCATGTCGTCGCTCTGCAGCCGGCGCAACGCGTCGCCGGCCGGACTGGCCATCGCGGCCAGCGGCGCCAGCAGCCCCGCCGCGATCAAGGCGCGGCACAACGTACGGACATCGGTGGCTTGTGAGGAGAGGGGCATGAAGACTCCGGGCAGGAAGGGCATCGCGGCAAGCATCAGAAGGAGGAGGGGGCGGTAGCGTGGGGAGCGAATTCGGAGACGGCGCGGCCGCAAAGCGCATCGACGATGCGCTGGCTGGCCTTGCCGTCGCCATAAGGATTGATCCGCCGCGAGAAGGCGCCGTGCAGCGCGGGGTCATCCAGCAGGCGGTTGACCTCGGTGACGATGCGCCGCGTGTCGGTGCCCACCAGCGCCACGGTGCCGGCCTGCACCGCTTCGGGGCGCTCGGTCACGTCGCGCATCACCAGCACCGGCTTGCCCAGGTAAGGCGCTTCTTCCTGCACGCCGCCCGAGTCGGTCAGGATCAGGTGAGAGCGCTGCATGAACCAGACAAAATCCAGGTAATCCAGCGGGTCGATCAGGTGGACATTGGCAAGCCCGGAGAGTTCAGCCAACACCACGCCGCGTACCTGCGGATTCAGGTGCACCGGGTACACGATCTGCAGATCGTCTCGTTGCGCCAGTTCGGCCAGCGCCGCGCAGATGTTGCGGAACCCCTCGCCAAAACTCTCGCGCCGGTGGCCGGTCACCAGCAGCAGCCGGCGGTTCGGGTCCAGCCATGCATACCGCGTCTGCAGCATGCGGGTGAGCGCACTGCCGGCGGTCAGCTTGGCGCATGTCATCGCCAGCGCGTCGATCACCGTATTGCCGGTCACCGTAATGCTGCCCGCCAGGTTTTCGCGCAACAGGTTGCCGCGCGATTGCGCAGTCGGCGCGAACAGCAGGTCGCCGATTGCATCGACCACGCGCCGGTTCATTTCCTCTGGGAAGGGCATCGCCAGATTGCCCGTGCGCAGCCCGGCCTCCACATGACCGATGCGCACGCGCCGGTGAAAGGAGGCCAGCGCGCAAGCCGATGCCGTGCTCGTGTCGCCATGCACCAGCACACAATCCGGCTTTTCCGCCTCCAGCACCCCGTCCACCCGGCTGATCAGGCGGGCGTACAAGCCGTTCAACGTCTGGTTGGGCACCATGATGTCCAGGTCGTGCTGCGCCTTCAACTCAAACAGCGACAGCACCTGATCCAGCATCTCGCGGTGCTGGCCGGTGACGCACACCACGCTTTGAATCCGCGGCTCGTGTTGCAACGCGGTAACCAGCGGAGCCATCTTGATGGCTTCGGGACGCGTGCCGAATATCGACAGCACTTTCATAGCGAGAATCGGCCTCCCCACGCCCGCGGCATTTTCTTGCGTTCATTTTGTCTTGAAAGCATTCGTAATATGTGTCGAACTATGTCATCAGTCCGGCGGCATTGTCTGGGTGGGCGATCCCCGTTGCACGATCACGCCGCAGGCGCGGCAGACACTTCATCCAAAATTTGGGGTCGAAACCTGGGCGGTCCTTTCTGCCGGCAAGATAAAGCATGAAACAATAAAATTTCGTTATGAACGCCCGCGTCCACGGCGCCGTTTCAAGCGGACGGAGAGGTTGCGTTGCAAAAGGGGGCGGTTGCAAGGATAATCACGATTAATTCTTATTTAGATTTCCGGGCGTCCCAGGATGGTTCGAGGTTCTTCTACCGCCGTGGCCAGCGACACGCCGTCTTCCCAGATCGAATCCCTTTACTCCCACCATCACGGATGGCTGCATGGGTGGCTGCGCCGCCGCCTGGGCGATTCGTGCGATGCGGCGGACCTGGCGCACGACGCCTTCGTGCGGCTAATCCAGAAACCCCGCCGCTTCGATAGCGCGCCCGAAGCCCGCGCCTATCTGCGCGCCATGGCCAACGGCATGTGCGTCGACCTGTGGCGCCGCCGCCAGATCGAGCAGATGTGGCTGCAAGAACTGGCCGCGCGGCCCGAAGCCCTGGCGCCATCGGCCGAACATCAGGTCATCGTGATCCAGGCGCTGCTGGAAATCGACGGCATGCTGCGCAGCATGCCGGTCAAAGCCGCCAATGCGTTCGTCATGGCGGTCGCCTGCGAAATGTCGGATAAGGAAGTGGCGCTGGAGCTGGGCGTGTCCACCCGCATGGTGCGCAAGTACGTCGCCCAGGCGATGCTGCACTGCCTGATGCTGGAAGCGCGGTCCGTGGTGGCCGATGCGCTGGCGCATCCGGCGGCGTCCGTGGGAACCGGTCCGGCATGAGGCACACGGAATCAGCAAGAGGACCGGCATGAACGGCTTGCTGCCGCCGGCCGAACCCTCGCGTCAGGCGCTGGAGCAGGCCGCAGAATGGTTTGCGTTGCTGCGCTCCGGCGAGGCCACGGCCGACGAGCGCCGGGGCTGGCAGACCTGGCTCGATCGCGCGCAGGAAAACCGGACCGCGTGGCGCTACGTCGAGCGCATCAGCAGCCATTTCCAGCCCGTCCAGACCAGTCCCAGCCGGGACTCGGCCGCCAAGGGCTTCTGTGCCGCCAATAGCCGCATGGCGCGGCGCCGCCAGATGCTGCTGGGTCTGGCTGCGCTGGCCGGCACGGGCTTGTCCGGGCTGGCGGCCTGGCGTCTCACGCCTTTGCCAGGTGCGGTGCTGGCCTGGACGGCGGATTACCGCAGCCCGACCGGCGAGGTCCGCCGCATTGAGCTGGCCGACGGATCGGTGGTCTGGCTAAGCACCGGCAGCGCGTTCGACGAGGATTACAGCTCAGGCCTGCGCCGTCTGCGCCTGTTGACCGGTGAAATCTTGATACAGACCGCCGCTGACCCGGCGCGTCCATTTGTCGTCGATACACCACAGGGGCGCGTCCGTGCCCTTGGCACCCGCTTCACGGTCCGGCTGGAAGGTGACGAGACCCTGGTCGCCGTCTACAAGGGCGCCGTCCAAGCCCGCACTGCCGCTACCGGCAGCACCCGCGTCGTCCATACAGGCGAGCAGACGCGTTTCACGGATGCAATGGTCGCCGCCACGCAATCGGCCGATCCCGCTCGCGAAGCCTGGGCGCGCGGCATTCTGGTGACCAACGACACGCCGCTTTCCGACGTCGCCAGCGAATTGCAGCGCTATCGCGGCGGCGTAATACGCGTCGCGCCTGAGATCGCGCATCTGCCAGTCATCGGCAGCTATCCCGCCACCGACCCCGATCGGGCGCTGACCATGCTGGAAGCGGTTCTCCCGATCCGCGTCCAGCGCACCTTGCCGTGGTGGATCAGCATTCAGCCAAGAAGCGGCCCGCCCACCGGCCGCTGACGTGAACCCCGCGCTGCCAAGGCGCACCTTCGCACCCGTGGCGGCCAACGTTTGGCTCAACCCTGCGGCCGCCATTGCAGCGGCTCCCGCCCCCGCATTGCAAAAAACTTCTCCCGCCCGGTTCCGCTTTTGAGGTTCTCGTTCGATTCCCCTAATGAGAGCGAATTCAATCGCTCGGCTCGTCGATAAACCTCATCGGAACCTAAGTTCGTCATGCCCCGTCATTCAGTCCCCGCCGCCGTTTGGCCGCCCCTGTCGCTTCCCCGCCTTGCAGGCGGCTTTCGCCTGACCCGCCCGGCGTGCCTCGTGCAACTGGCGATTGCGGGCGGCGTGGCGGTCCTGGCCGGGTGGGCGCCCGACGCCGCCGCGCAGACCGCGATCGTTCAACCGCCTGCGCCGGCCTCCGCGCTCGCGTCGCGGCACTATGACATTCCCGCCGGCCCGCTGGGCACGGTGCTCGCGCGCTTCGCCAGTGAATCGGGCGTGCTGGTTGCCGGCGCCGGCGAGCTCGCGCAAGGCCGCCACAGCCCCGGCGTGTCGGGCGACCTGACCCCTCAGGCTGCTCTGAACGCCTTGCTGGCCGGCACCGGTCTGGCGGCTTCACCCGCGCAAGGCGGCAGCTATGTGCTGCAGCGCGCGGCGCCGGGCAGCGGCGTGGCGACGCTGGCGCCCGTCACGGTGCAGGCCGACGGCGTCGGCGCGACGGAGGGATCGCACAGTTACGCCATGACCGGACCCCTGTCCTTTGCCACGGGCCTGCCGCTCACGCAGCGCGAGACGCCGCAAACCATCAGCGTCATGACGCGCCAACGCATCGAGGACGAGGGCGTCGACAGCATCGAGGCGCTGCTGGATCGCACGGCCGGCATCTCGGTGCAAAACATCGGCACCGGCCGGTTCTCGATCCTCTCGCGAGGCTACAACATCGACAACTACCAGTTCGATGGCGTCCTGACCGCCACCGACATCGTGTCGCAGAACATCCCGCAGAGCCAGACAGACCTGGCGATCTATGACCGGGTCGAAGTCCTGCGCGGTGCAACCGGCCTGCTGACCGGCGCAGGCGATCCTTCGGGCACCGTCAACCTCATCCGCAAGAAGCCCACGCGTGAATTCCAGGGCTACGTCAGCGCGGGCGCCGGCACCTGGGGCCGCGGCCGCGGCGAGCTGGACGTGGGCGGCCCCATCAACGAGGCCGGTACGTTGCGCGGCCGCTTCGTTGCCGCGCACGAGCAAGGCAACACCCATATCGACTACTACAAGGAAAACAAGACGGTCTTCTACGGCGTGATGGAGGCCGACCTGACGCCCGACACGCAGCTCACGGCGGGGGTCGACTACCAGAACAACGATCCGCGCGGACAGTCGTCGTCCGGCCTCCCGCTCTTTTACAGCGATGGCCAGCAGACCGATTTCAAGGCATCCGACAATGCGGGTGCACGCTGGAACACCGACGAACTCAAGGTCTACAACGCCTTTCTGAATCTCGAGCACAAGTTCGCCAATGACTGGAAGCTCAAGTTCTCGGGCAACTACCTGCACGGCAAACGCGAGTTCTCGTCGGCCGACGCCAGTTGGGGTTTCGTCGAGCGCAACACGGGCGATGGCGTGCTGTTCTATGGCGGCCTGGGCAGCGCCCGCCAGCGCCAGACCGGCTTCGACGTGCAGGCAGCCGGACCATTCGAGTTGTGGGGGCGGCAGCACGAGTTCGTCGTGGGGATGAATTGGGCGCAGTTCAAGAACTATCACCAGCCAGCCGATGACGACATCGAAGGCCGTGCCGTCAACATCTACGACTGGGGCAACGACACGCCGAAGCCGAACGTGTCTGGCCAGAAGCTCATGGACTACGACGGCTGGCAGAAGCAGCAGGGCGTCTACTCCGCGCTGCGCCTGAGGCCCGCGGATGATCTGGCCGTCATCGTGGGGGCGCGTGTCAGCAACTACCGCTACAAGCTCTCGCAGATCTATACGTCGCCCGAGTGGGCGCGCAACAACAAGATCACCGAGATGAGCGAAAGCGGCGTCGTTACGCCTTACGCCGGCGTTGTCTATGACCTGAACGACCAGCATTCCGTCTACGCCAGCTACACCAGCATCTTCAAGCCACAAAGCGCCCGCGACCGCGACGGTAACGTGCTGGACCCGCGCACCGGCGACAACTACGAGATCGGCTTGAAGAGCGACTACTTCGGCGGCCGCTTGACCAGCGCCATCGCGCTCTACCAGATCCGCCAGGACAACCTGGCCGAAGTGGACGAGGGCCAGTTTGTGCCCGGCACGGTGCGAGAGCCGGCCTATCGCGCCGTCAGCGGCGCCAAGACGTCTGGCCTGGATGTCGAGCTCAACGGCGAACTGGCCCCCGGTTGGCAGGCGGCGTTGAGCTACAGCTACAGCATCACCCAGGACGGCGCGGGCGAAACCATCCGCACCATCTTCCCGCGCCACATGGCCAAACTGTGGACCACCTACCGCCTGCCCGGCGCATGGCATCGCCTGACCGTGGGCGGCGGCGTCAACTGGCAAAGCCGCATCTACTACAGCGCCACCACCTGGTCCCTGCCCGGCGTGACCCTCAAGGGCGAGCAGCCGGCCTACGCCGTCGCCAACCTGATGGCGCGCTACGACTTCAACCGCCAGGTCTCGGCCACGCTGAACCTGAACAACGTGTTCGACAAGAAATACCTGCAGGGTCTGGACTCCACGTTCTACACCGGCATCTACGCGCCCACGCGCCACGCCATGCTGACAGTGAAGTACCAGTTCTGACGCGGGGCGCCGACTCGGCCGCCGGATGGGGGCGGGCTGACGCGGGCAGCCCAATGCGAGTAAGGTACGGGGAAGGCCTTATTGCCCGGCACACCGGCCTGTGCCGCCAGCAGGAACCCGCACACCATGAAGACACATCACGCAGCGCTGCGGCTGCTCCTTGCCGGAGCAGCCCTCGCAGCCCTCGCATCCCTCGCAGCCTGCGCCGACACGCCGCAGCAACCGCGCAGCAACGTGGACTACCGCAGCCGGCCGTTGGATTCCCCGGCAGGGGCAGAATCCAACCCGTCCGGTCAGCGCCTGACCATCCAGTCCGGCGAGGGCGAACGCTTGAATCTGCCGTGGTTCATCGAGGGCGCGCAAGACTGGATCAACCGGCAGTGACGCCGCAATGCCGGCGGGCCCGCCAGGCTCAGACGAAAAAAATCCTCAAGGATCTGCATCCTTGAGGATTTTTGGTTTCAGCTGACGTTGCTGAACGGAATTTGGTGGAGCCGGGGGGAATTGAACCCCCGTCCGCAAGCCCTCCGCAACCAGTTCTACATGCGTAGTCGATTTATTTGGTTTTAACTTTGGACTTAGCCAACCGACAGGCCGGACCAAAGCGATTCACGTAATTTAAATCTGAGCCGTGTGACCCCAGCGCAGACCGATTCCTTGTGAATGTCGCTGCTGCGGTTCGAGGGTTACCCCCCTAGGAAGTTGCCTTCCTCCGCCTGACCCAAGGACAGATCAGTGCAGCGGCTCACCGCTTAAGCGGCGAGAGCGAAACGCTCGTCGTTGGCGTTTGTAGTGTTCCAGTGGTTTAACGAGCGTACTGGTGCTCGGCATGCCCTGAGTTGTTTCGCGACCCACGTCGAATCCGGATCGGCCCCAAGAACTTCCTATTGTACTGTCAAACGCAATAGCCTGCCATCGCGCAATTGCCCGCAGGAATTGGCGTGGCGGCCAGGACACGGGCGCCGGCTCAGACGGCGTTGGCGCACGCCGCCTTGGACTGCCGCCGGCCGCGCGCCGCCGCCATCATCAGCGCGGCCAGGCCCACGGAAACCGCCACGATGATGGCGGCCGCGCCGCCCAGCGCCGCCAGGCCGTAGTGGTCGATCACGTGCCCGCCCACCACGGCGCCCAGGCCGATGCCGATGTTGGCGCCCGAGATGTTCAGCGATGCGGCAAAGGCGGGCGCTTCGGGGGCGGACTTCATCAGCCGCACGTGGCAGACGATGAACAGCGCGGCCTGGGCGATGCCCCAGATTCCCAGCGCCACGGCCAGCAGGCCATGCGACTGCATGGCGGGTGCAACGAACGTCAGGCCCACGGCCATCAGCGCCGAAAAAAGGGCCGTGGCGCCCAGCGGGCTGCGGTCCACGAGGCGCCCGCCCAGCGTGTTGCCGGCCAGTCCGATCGCGCCGAACGCCATCATCGTCCAGCCGACGGTCTCTCCGTCAAAACCGCCCAGGCGCTCGAGCATGTCGGCCAGGTAGGTGTAGGCGGTGAACATCCCCGTGAACACCAGCAGCGACAGCAACACGTGACTGACCACCATGGGATCGCGCAGGATGCGCAACTGCGTGACCAGGCGCACGCTGTCGGCCCGGACGCGCGTGCTGGGAAAGGTCAGGAGCAGCAGCAGGGCCTTGGCGAATGCCACCGCGGACAGCACCCAGAATGCGGCGCGCCACCCGAAGGCGTCCGAGATCAGCACGCCGATGGGAATGCCGAACACCGTGGCGGCCACGATGCCGAAGGCCACCGTCGAGATGGCGCGTCCGGCGCGTGCCGGTCCCACCAGTTCCACGGCGGTGGCGCTGGCCAGCGACCAGAACACCGGCAGCGCCAGCGCCGGCACGAAGCGGGCGATCGCCATGATCCAGATGTTGGGCGCCACGGCCGCCAGCGCATTGGACAGCCCAAACAGCACCAGCACGCCGATGAACAGGCGCTTGCGCTCCATGTTGGCCATGAGGGCGGTGAGCAGGGGGCCGGTCGCCGCGACGGTGAAGGCGAACAGCGTCACCAGCAGGCCGGCCTGGGAAACGGTCACGTTCAGGTCGCGGGCAAGGCCGGGCAAGAGGCCCACGATCAGGAACTCGGTGGTCAGGATGGTGAAGCCGGCGGCGGAAAGAAGCAGGATGGGCAAAAGCATAGGCATTCCTTGGGCGCGAGGCCGGAAGGCGCCGCGCGTGCAGGGAGTTGAAGGCAAGGTCTAAAAGGTCTGGCGTGCGCCACGCCAGGCGGGCGGGGCACGGTGCGACGGGACGCTGAGGGCCGTCAGCACGGGGAAATCGCTGCGGCCTGCTTGGGCCGCGACGCCGGCATGCGCCGGTAGCGAAGCGATCCGAAAAAGCCGGAGCGCGGTGTACGGTTCACACTTTAGGGGAGATTGCGGGGCGGATAAAGCCCCGGCGTCCGGATAGATTGTTCGGTCAGTTGCGCTAATAAAACCGAACAGTGGCGGGCACCAGGCAGGTGCGGGCGCCGCCCCGGCGGGACGGGCAGCCGCCGGGCCGCCCGTGCGCGACGGTCAGCGCAGGTCGCGCGGCAGCAAGGGCTCGATGGCCGCCCACAATTCCGTGGGCGAATTGGCGCAGGTTTCCGCCTGCCAGGCGATGACGTTGTCTTCTTCGCCCACGTAGCCATAGGCAGCCGCCACGGCGGGCATGCCGGCCGCGTGGGCAGCCTGAATGTCACGCAAGTCGTCGCCGACGTAGACGCAGCGGTCGATCTCAAAGCCCGCTTCGCGCGCGGCGTGCTGCAGGGGCAGGGGGTGGGGCTTGGCGTGTGCGGTGGTGTCGCCGCAAACCAGCACGGCGCTGTCGCGCGTCAGGTCCAGGAATTCGACGATCGGCAAGGTCAGGTAGGTGACCTTATTGGTGACGATGCCCCACGACATGCCCCGATTGCGGATATCGGCCAGCAGTTCCTCGATGCCCGGGAACAGCTTGCTGTGCACCGTCGAGCTGGCGGCGTAGTCTTCCAGGAACTGCAAGCGGGTGGGCTCGTAGTCCGGATGACCCGGTTGCAGGTCCAGCGCCACGCGCAGCAGGCCTCGCGCGCCCTGGGATGCCACGGGGCGCAGCGCCTCGTATGCCATTGGCTCCAGGCCGCGGCGGGTGCGCTGACGGTTCGCGGCGGCTGCCAGGTCGGGGGCGGTGTCGGCCAGGGTGCCGTCGAAATCGAACAGGATCAGGGCGCTCATTTACGGGTAGCCATCAGGTAGTTGACCGAGGTGTCGGACGACAGCGAGTAGATCTGGGTGATCGGGTTGTATTCCATGCCGCGCATGCTCACCGGCTCCAGCGCGGCGCCGCGCGCCGCGGCCGACAGTTCGCTCGGCTTGATGAACTGGTCGTAGGTATGCGTGCCGCGCGGCAGAAGGCGCAGCACATATTCCGCGCCGATGATGGCGAACACGAAGGACTTGGTGTTGCGGTTCAGGGTCGAAAAGAACACCCAACCGCCCGGTTTCACCAGGGTCGAGCACGCGCGCACGATCGAGGCGGGATCCGGCACGTGTTCCAGCATTTCCATGCAGGTCACCACGTCGTACTGGCCGGGTTGCTCGGCGGCCAGTTCCTCGACGGGCACCTTGCGGTACTCAACCTTCACGCCCGATTCCAGACCGTGCAGGCGCGCGATCTTCAGGGACTTTTCGGCCAGGTCGATGCCGGTCACCTCGGCGCCGCTGCGGGCCATGGCTTCCGACAGGATGCCGCCGCCGCAGCCCACGTCCAGCACCTTGCGGCCCGCCAGGCTGCCCGCGCATTCCTGGATCCACTCCAGGCGCAGCGGATTGATGGCGTGCAGCGGCTTGAACTCGCTTTCGGGATCCCACCAGCGGCTGGCCAGGGCGCTGAACTTGTCGATTTCGGCCTGGTCGGCGTTGACGGAGGCTTGCGCGGTGTCGTGAGTTTGCGTGTTCATGGGCGGTCCGGCGTAAGGCGGCTCTATATATAGAGGGGTTCCCCCCGCGCTAGGCGAGGAGAGGGCTCGGCGCTGCACCCGTCGGGCGCGGCGCAGGCGAAAAAAAGGGCCTCGCTATGCGAGGCCCCTTTATTGTAGCTAGTCCAGCAATTACTTGCGGCTACCCACGATTTCGATCTCAACGCGACGGTTCTGGGCGCGGCCTTCCTTCGTCTTGTTGGAAGCGATCGGCTGCAGTTCGCCCTTGCCTTCCGTATAGATACGGTTGGGGTCGATGCCCAGGCTGACCAGGTAAGCCTTGACCGAAGCGGCGCGGCGCTCGGACAGCTTCTGGTTGTACTGTTCGGTACCGATCGAGTCGGTGTGGCCGACGGCGATGATCGTTTCCAGATCGATGGTGCTGGCTTGCTGAGCGACTTGCTGCAGCAGTTGGCGACCTTCGGGCTTCAGGGTCGACTTGTCGAAGTCGAAGAACGTGTCAGCATTGAACACGACCTTTGCCGCCATCGGGGCCGGCTTCGCCTTCTGCTGGGCAACCGGGACGCCGTCGCAACCGGGGATGCCGGTGGCCGGGGTCCAGAAGGCATCGCGCCAGCACAGTTCGTTCGTACCGTTCTTCCAAACGTTACCGAACGGGTTGCGCCAGTTGTCCACGGTTTGCGCGGAAGCTACACCAGAGGCCGTGACGGCGGCGAAGGCGAGCGCCAGAGCGAATTTGGAGGGTTTGTTCATGTTTCTCCTCGTTGAGCTTGAAGCTGGATAAGTGACTCGCAGCGAACCCCCGCCGCATATCAGGAAAACGGGGCCAGTATAGCAACGCCAAGAGCTGGTTCAAAGGAATAGCTACTGGGTTTCCTGCGTGCTGGAAACAATCTTAAGGCATTTGGGGGGCTTTGGCTTCCCTGGACAGGCGCATTAATGCTGGATATGACGTTTTCGGCACTCCTGCCGTTTCCCATGTTGGTTTTTGACAACAGGGCCGCGGGGCGCGGGTGGGCTTGGCCGGGCGGCGTTTCCAATCGATCCGTCGCGGTCCGCTTGCGGCGCCTTCCGACGGCCCATCCGACCGGTCCCTCAATCGAATGATAGAATTTCCTGTTTACCCGGCCCGGGTTCCTCCTTACACGATTCTGTCGTTATATATATGGATTCCTTTGCCAAGGAGACGCTTCCGGTATCGCTGGAAGAAGAGATGCGCCGCAGTTACCTCGATTACGCGATGAGCGTGATCGTCGGTCGGGCGCTACCGGATGTGCGGGACGGCTTGAAGCCCGTCCACCGGCGCGTGCTCTACGCGATGCACGAGCTGAACAACGACTGGAACCGCGCCTATAAGAAGTCCGCGCGTATCGTCGGGGACGTCATCGGTAAGTACCACCCCCACGGCGACCAGTCCGTCTACGACACCATCGTCCGCATGGCGCAGGATTTCTCCATGCGCTACATGCTGGTCGACGGCCAGGGCAACTTCGGTTCCATCGACGGCGACAACGCCGCCGCGATGCGTTACACCGAAATCCGCCTGGCCAAGATCGCGCACGAGCTCCTGGCCGACATCGACCAGGAAACCGTCGATTTCGGACCCAACTACGACGGTAGCGAACAGGAACCGCTGCTGCTGCCGTCGCGCCTGCCCAACCTGCTGGTCAACGGCAGCTCGGGCATCGCGGTGGGCATGGCCACCAATATTCCGCCGCACAACCTCCAGGAAGTGGTCGACGGCTGCCTGTATTGCCTGCGCAATCCGGCGTGCACGGTCGATGAGCTGATCGAGCTCATCCCGGCGCCGGACTTCCCCACGGGCGGCATCATCTACGGCATGTCCGGCGTGCGCGAAGGCTATCGCACGGGGCGCGGGCGCGTCATCATGCGCGCCAAGACGCACTTCGAAGACATGGAGAAGGGCAATCGCCAGGCGATCGTGATCGACGCGATTCCCTACCAGGTCAACAAGAAGACGCTGCAGGAACGCATTGCCGAGCTGGTCAACGACAAGAAGATCGAAGGCATCTCCGACATCCGCGACGAGTCGGACAAGGACGGCATGCGCCTTGTCATCGAGCTCAAGCGCGGTGAAGTGCCCGAGGTCGTGCTGAACAACCTCTACAAGAACACCCAGCTGCAGGACACCTTCGGGATGAACCTGGTGGCGCTGGTCGACGGCCAGCCCCGCCTGCTCAACCTGAAGCAGATGATCGATTACTTCCTGCAGCATCGCCGCGAAGTGGTCACGCGCCGCACGGTGTTCCAGTTGCGCAAGGCCCGCGAGCGCGGCCACGTGCTGGAAGGCCTAGCGGTGGCGCTGGCCAACATCGACGATTTCATCGCGATCATCAAGGCAGCGCCGACTCCGCCGGTCGCCCGCCAGGAACTGATGGCGAAGTCCTGGGATTCGTCGCTGGTGCGCGAAATGCTGGCGCGCGCCGACGGCGACACGCCGGGCGGGCGCGCGGCGTTCCGTCCGGACGACCTGGGCGCCGAGTTCGGTCTGCAGGGCGATGGGCTGTACCGCCTGAGCGACACCCAGGCCCAGGAAATCCTGAACATGCGCCTGCAACGCCTGACCGGGCTGGAGCAGGACAAGATCGTCGGCGAATACAAGGACATCATGTCCACCATCGCCGACCTGCTGGACATCCTGGCTCGTCCCGAGCGCATCACGACGATCATCAGCGAAGAACTGCAGGCCATCAAGGCCGAGTTCTCGACCGGCGCCAAGGATTCGCGCCGTTCGGAAATCGAACTGAACGCGACGGAACTGGATACCGAAGACCTGATCACGCCGACCGACATGGTCGTGACGCTGTCGCACGGCGGCTACATCAAGAGCCAGCCGTTGTCCGAATACCGTTCGCAAAAGCGCGGCGGACGCGGCAAGCAGGCCACGGCCATGAAGGAAAACGACTGGATCGACCAGCTCTTCATCGCCAATACGCACGACTTCCTGCTGTGCTTCTCGAACCGCGGCCGCGTCTACTGGCTGAAGGTCTGGGAAGTGCCGCAGGGCACGCGTAATTCGCGCGGCAAGCCGATCGTCAACATGTTCCCGCTGGCCGAAGGCGAGAAGATCACGGTGGTGCTGCCGGTCAAGGAATTCAGCGAAGACCACTTCGTCTTCATGGCGACCTCGCGCGGCACGGTCAAGAAGACCCCGTTGTCCGACTTCTCCAACCCGCGCAAGGCCGGCATCATCGCCGTCGACCTTGACGATGGCGACTACCTGATCGGCGCCGACCTCACGGACGGCAAGCATGACGTCATGCTGTTCTCGGATGCCGGCAAGGCCGTGCGCTTCGACGAGAACGACGTGCGTCCGATGGGCCGCAATGCCCGCGGCGTGCGCGGCATGATGCTCGAAGACACGCAGACCGTCATTGCGCTGCTGGTCGCCGGCGACGAAACGCAGACGGTGCTGACCGCCACCGAAAACGGCTACGGCAAGCGCACGCCGATCGCGGAGTACACGCGCCACGGCCGCGGCACGAAGGGCATGATCGCCATCCAGACCACCTCGCGTAACGGCAAGGTCGTGGGCGCGGTGCTGGTCACGCCCACGGATGAAATCATGCTCATCACCACTGGCGGCGTCCTGGTGCGCACCCGCGTCGCGGAAATCCGCGAAATGGGCCGCGCGACGCAGGGCGTCACGCTGATCAACGTCGACGACGGCAGCACGCTGTCCGGCGTGCGCCGTGTCGTGGAAAGCGATGCGGACGACGACGGCGAACTGGACGAAGACGGCCAGCAAGCCGGTGGCGACGAGAGCAGCGACGCAGCAGATTCGACGGAACCTACGGAGCAATAATGGCCCGCCCCTGGAACTTCTCGGCCGGCCCCTCGGTCCTGCCCGAGGTGGTGCTGCAGCAAGCCGCTGCAGAAATGTTGGACTGGCACGGCAGCGGCATGTCCGTGATGGAAATGAGCCATCGCGGCAAGCATTTCGTGCAGATCTGCGATGAAGCAGAGTCCGATCTGCGCGACCTGCTGGGCCTGCCGGCGGACTACGCCGTCATGTTCATGCAAGGCGGCGGTTCCGGGGAAAACGCTATCGTTCCCATGAATCTCATGGGACGCCGCGGCGCGCCGGCTGCGGACTTCGTCGTGACGGGCCATTGGTCCAAGCGCTCGTACAAGGAAGCCGGCCGCTACGGCAGCACGCATATCGCGGCCAGTTCCGACCACGCCACCCAGATCGACGGCCGCGAGCAGGCGCCCTTGACCTGGGTGCCGGCTGCCGACACCTGGCAGGTGCGCAAGGAGTCGGCCTACCTGCACCTGTGCAGCAACGAGACCATTGGCGGCGTCGAGTTCCTGAATTGGCCCGACACCGCCGACCTGGGCGCGCCCGACGTGCCGCTGGTCATCGACGCTTCCTCGCATTTCCTGTCGCGCCCGATGGACGTGACGCGCTGCGGCATGATGTATGCCGGCGCGCAGAAGAACGCTGGCCCGGCCGGCGTCACCATGGTCATCGCGCGCCGCGACCTGATCGGCCAGGCATTGCCGATCTGCCCGTCCGCGTTCGACTACGCCAACGTGGCCGCCGAACACTCGCGCTACAACACCCCGCCCACTTTCGCGATCTACATCGCGGGCCTGGTGTTCAAGTGGGTCAAGGCCAACGGCGGCGTGGCGGGCATGGAAGCGGCCAACAAGGCCAAGGCCGACCTGCTGTACGGTTATCTGGACAGCACCAGTTTCTACCGCAATCCCATTCACGCGCCCGTGCGTTCGCGCATGAACGTGCCGTTCGTGCTGCATGACGAGTCGCTCAACGACGCCTTCCTGAAGGGCGCCGAGGCAGCGGGCCTCACGCAGTTGAAGGGCCACAAGAGCGTGGGCGGCATGCGCGCCTCCATCTACAACGCGCTGCCGCTCGAAGGCGTGAAGGCGCTGGTCGAGTACCTGAAGGACTTCGAGCGCCGCCATGGATGAAGAGCTGCAGCGCAAGCTGCTTCCCCTGCGCAAGCGTATCGACGACCTCGATGCGCAAATCCTTGATCTCCTGTCGCAGCGCGCCCGCGCCGCGCTGGAAGTGGGCGAGGCCAAACATGCGGCGCACGCCGATGGCCCCGTGCTGCGGCCCGAGCGTGAGGCCGAAGTCATCCGCCGCCTGCAGCAGATCAATCCGGGTCCGTTTCCGAACGCCGGCGTGGCGTCGGTCTGGACCGAAATCATTTCCGCATGCCGCGGCCTTGAGCGCGGCATGACGGTCGCGTTCCTGGGCCCGCAGGGTTCGTTTTCGGAACAGGCCGCGCTGGAACACTTCGGCCATGCGGTGCAGAAGCTGCCTTGCGCCTCGTTCGACGAAGTCTTCCGGGCCGTCGAGGCCGGGCAGGCCGACGTGGGCATGGTGCCTGTCGAGAATTCGACCGAAGGCGCCGTCAACCGAAGCCTGGACCTGCTGCTGAACACCCCGCTCAAGATCCTGGGCGAGCGTTCGCTGGTGATTCGTCATTGCCTGATGTCGCAATCGGGCAGCATGGACGGCATCAAGACCATTTCCGCGCATCCGCAGGCGCTGGCCCAGTGCCAGGGCTGGCTGACGCGCAACTATCCCGATGTCGAGCGCGTGGCCGCGTCCAGCAACTCCGAAGCGGCGCGCGCTGCCGCCGGGGATCCGACCATCGCGGCGATTGCCGGCGATGTCGCGGCGCCTGCCTGGAACCTGCAGATCATTGCGGCCGGCATCCAGGACGACCCGCACAACCGCACCCGCTTTCTGGCGATCGGCAACATCGAGCCGCTCGTCAGCGGCAAGGACAAGACCAGCCTGATCCTGGCCGTGCCCAACCGCGCGGGCGCCGTCTATGAAATGCTGGCGCCCATGGCCGCCAACGGCGTGTCGATGACGCGCTTCGAGTCGCGCCCGGCGCGCACCGGCCAGTGGGAATACTATTTCTACGTCGACGTCCTGGGCCACCGGAACGACCCGAATGTCGAGCGCGCCCTGGCAGCCCTGCAGGCGCAGGTAGCCTACCTCAAAGTGCTGGGCTCGTACCCGGCGCAGTGAATCCCTGATCATGACCCACGCATCCAAGCCCCTCGTTGCCCCCGCGCACGTCAGTGCCATTGCCCCGTACCAGGCCGGCAAGCCGATTGAAGAACTGGCCCGCGAGTTCGGGCTGGATCCGGCCACCATCGTCAAGCTGGCTTCCAACGAAAACCCGCTGGGCATGCCCAAGTCGGCGCGCGCGGCCATGCTGGCCGCCGCCGAATCGCTGGCGCGCTATCCGGACCCCAACGGTTTCGACCTGAAGGCGGCGCTTGCCGAACGCTATGGCGTGCCGATGAACTGGATCACGCTGGGCAACGGTTCCAACGACATCCTGGAAATCGCCGCGCTCGCGCTGCTGGAACCGGGCACGTCGGCGGTGTACGCGCAGCACTCGTTTGCGGTCTACCGCCTGGCCACGCAGGCGCGCGGCGCGCGCCACATCGTGGTGCCCGCCGTCGACCACGGCCATGACCTGGATGCGATGTTCGAGGCGATCGCCGACGACACGCGGCTGGTGTTCATCGCCAACCCGAACAACCCGACCGGCACTTTCGTGCCGGGCGAGAAGGTCGCCGAATTCCTC
This sequence comes from Achromobacter sp. JD417, assembly GCF_041879325.1. Classification (NCBI taxonomy): domain Bacteria; kingdom Pseudomonadati; phylum Pseudomonadota; class Betaproteobacteria; order Burkholderiales; family Alcaligenaceae; genus Achromobacter; species Achromobacter sp. JD417. Next base: position 1,596,833 of record NZ_CP087159.1, read on the forward strand.
GAACGCGTAGAGGCCGCCCACGGCGACCGCGTCACCGTTGTGCTGGACGAGGCCTACAACGAATACCTCGACCCCGAATTGCGCTTTGACAGCACTGCACTGGTGCGCCGCTATTCGAACCTGATCGTGTCGCGCACGTTCTCCAAGGCCTATGGCCTGGCGGGCCTGCGTGTCGGGTTCTCGGTCGCGCAGCCCGGCCTGACCGATCTGCTGAACCGCGTGCGCCAGCCGTTCAACGTCAACACGCTGGCCCAGGCCGCCGCCATCGCCGCGCTCGGCGATGCGGACTACCTGGAAGAAGCCTACGCCTCCAACAAGGCGGGCAAGGCCCAGCTCTGCGCCGCGTTCGACAAGCTCAACCTGCGTTATGTGCCCAGCTACGGCAACTTCGTGCTGGTCCACGTGGGCGACGCGCCGCGCATCAATCTTGAACTTCTCAAGCGTGGCGTCATCGTGCGTCCGGTGGCCGGCGACGGCCTGCCGGAGTGGCTGCGCGTGTCCATTGGACTGCCCCATGAAAACGCCCGGTTCATCGACGCCCTGACCGCCATCCTGACCGCATGAACGACGCGTTACCTTCTTCCGATCAGGGGGCCGCGGGCCCCCTGATTCCTGTGTTGGCAGTGGTTGGCGTCGGCTTGATCGGCGGTTCGTTCGCGGCGGCCTTGCGCCAAGCCGGGCAGGTCGGCAAGGTGCTGGGCGTGGGGCGCAACGCGCAGTCGCTGGAACGCGCCGTCGCGCTGGGCCTGATCGACGAGGCCGTGCCAGCGGAAACCGCGGCCGCCCAGGCGGATCTCATCATGCTGGCCACGCCGGTTGGCGGCCTGACCAACGTGCTGTCGCAGATGCGGCCGCACCTTGCCCCAAATACCATCCTGACCGATGGCGGCAGCACCAAAGCCGAGGTGGTCGACGCCGCGCGCGAGGCGCTGGGCGACCGCATTGGGCAGTTTGTCCCGGGCCATCCCATCGCGGGCGCCGAGCGTACCGGGCCGGAGGCGGCGGACGCCAGCCTGTATCGCGGTCGCACCGTCATCCTCACGCCCGTACCGGAAAACCAGGCAGCCGCCCTGACGCTGGTGCGCCGGGCCTGGCAGGCCTGCGGCGCGGACGTGATCGACATGGAGGCAGGCGCGCACGACCGTGTGCTCGCGTCGGTCAGCCATCTTCCGCATCTGCTTTCCGCGGTGTATATGGAACAGGTGGCCACGGCCGCCGACGCCCAGACCCGGCTTGACCTGGCGGGCAGCGGCTTTCGCGACTTCACCCGTATCGCCGCCGGATCGCCCGAGATGTGGCGCGACATCTTTCTGTCCAACCGCGACGCGATGCTGGCCGAACTGGCTGCGGTGCGCGGGGTGCTGGACCGTGCCGAGCGCGCTATTGCCGATGGCGACGGCGAGGCTTTGCTGACGTTGCTGGACACGGCGGCGCGTGCGCGCCGCGGCTGGCGCAAGGAGTAGTTCAATGGGCGCTTTGCCTTACCTCGATCTGCCGCGTGTGCGGCGCGCGCAGGGCATGATGGCCTTGCCGGGATCCAAGAGCATTTCCAACCGCGTGCTGCTGCTGTCGGCCATTGCCGAGGGCACGACCGTCATCACTGGCCTGCTGGACTCCGACGATACCCGCGTCATGCTGGCTGCGTTGCGCCAGCTGGGCGTGCAGGTGTCCGACCTGGACGCCGGCCGCGTGACGGTGCAGGGCGTGCGCCGCTTTCCGGTCGAAAGCGCCGACCTTTTCATGGGCAATGCCGGCACTGCGATTCGCCCGCTGACGGCGGCGTTGGCGCTGATGGGCGGCGACTACCGCCTGTCCGGCGTGCCGCGCATGCACGAACGCCCCATCGGCGACTTGGTCGACGCGCTGAACGCGCTGGGCGCGCGCATCGACTACCTGGGGCAGCCGGGCTATCCGCCGCTGCACATCGGCCGCGGCGACATCGCCGAGAACGCCGTGACGCGCGTGCAGGGTTCGGTGTCCAGCCAATTCCTGACCGCTTTGCTGCTGGCCGCGCCGCTGCAGGCGGCGCGCAGCGGCAAGCCGGTGACCATCGAGGTCGTCGGCGAGCTGATCTCCAAGCCCTATATCGAAATCACCCTGAACCTGATGGCGCGCTTTGGCGTGCTGGTGCAGCGGGACGGCTGGAGCCGCTTCGTGGTGGAGGCGGGCGCGGCTTACCGGAGTCCGGGCGAGATCGCCGTGGAAGGGGACGCATCGACGGCGTCGTATTTCCTGGCGCTGGGCGCCATCGGCGGCGGCCCCGTGCGGGTGACCGGCGTGGGCGCCGACAGCATCCAGGGCGACGTGGGATTCGCGAGCACCCTGGCCGACATGGGTGCCAAGGTCACCTACGGCCCGGGCTGGATCGAAGTCTCGGGTGTGCAGGTCGCTGACGGCGCGCGCCTGAAGGCTTTCGACACCGATTTCAACCTGATTCCCGACGCCGCCATGACGGCCGCTGCGCTGGCCCTGTATGCGGACGGCCCCTGCCGGCTGCGCAACATCGGCAGTTGGCGCGTCAAGGAGACGGACCGCATCCACGCCATGCAGACCGAGCTTGAAAAGCTGGGTGCACGGGTGGAATCCGGCCCCGACTGGCTGCAGGTGACGCCGCCGGCGCAGGACGCCTGGCGCGATGCGCACATCGGCACCTGGGACGACCATCGCATGGCCATGTGCTTCTCGCTTGCGGCGTTTGGCCCGGCGGCGGTCCGCATTCTCGACCCCGGTTGTGTCAGCAAGACGTTCCCGGGTTACTTTGACGTCTACGCCGGCCTGGTGTCGGCCTAGCGCAGCATGGCATCCATGACTTCGACAGCTTCAACTTCCGCCTCACCGGCCCCGGTCATCACGATCGACGGCCCCACCGCCTCCGGCAAGGGCACCGTGGCTCATCGCGTCGCCAAGGCGCTGGGCTGGGCCGTGCTGGACAGCGGCGCGCTGTACCGCCTGACCGCGCTGGCCGCCATCAACCGCGGCGTTGCCGCCGAGGACGAGCCGGCCGTGGCGCGCGTGGCCGAGACGCTGGATGTGCGTTTCGAGGGGCCCCACGTGTACCTCGAGGGCGCCGATGCGGGCCATGACATCCGCCGCGAGGAAGTGGGCAATTTCGCGTCCCGCGTGGCTGCCTTTCCCGGCGTGCGGCAGGCGCTGCTCGAGCGCCAGCGCGCCTTCCGGCTGCCGCCAGGCCTGGTCGCGGACGGCCGCGACATGGGCACCGTCGTGTTCCCGGATGCGTCCCTGAAGGTCTTCCTGGTGGCCGACGTTGTCGCCCGGGCGGAGAGGCGGCGTAAGCAGTTGATCGAAAAGGGAATTTCTGCTAATCTAGACGACCTTTTGCGGGATATGCGCGAGCGTGATGCGCGCGATACCGGGCGCGCCACCGCGCCGCTCGCTCCCGCAGCAGATGCACACGTGCTGGATTCGTCCAACCTGACAATCGCAGAAACGGTGCAGGCAATACTGGATTTTTGGCAGCAAGCCAGCCAGTGATGCGCGACGCAGCACTTAAAGCAGTTTTTTGATTAGGCCCTGCTCAAGCCAGGCGACTCCCCCACGGGCCACCCCGCAAGGGTCAGCCAGCCGGCAGGTATTTTGACTCCACTGTGGCGGGCAATCCGCTGCGGTGTGTTCTTAACGGCCATTTCGGCCCAATGGATTTCAACCCCATGTCTTCCGTTTCCACTACCGCCACCGGCGGCGAAAGCTTCGCCGACCTTTTCGCACAAAGCCTCAAGAGCCAGGACATGAAGTCCGGCGAGGTCATCAGCGCCGAAGTCGTGCGCGTCGACCACAATTTCGTCGTCGTCAACGCCGGCCTGAAGTCCGAAGCGCTGATCCCCCTGGAAGAGTTCCTGAACGACCAGGGCGAGCTCGAAGTGCAACCCGGCGATTTCGTCTCGGTGGCCATCGATTCCCTGGAAAACGGCTACGGCGACACCATCCTGTCGCGTGACCGCGCCAAGCGCCTGTCGGCCTGGCTGCAACTGGAAAAGGCCCTGGAGAACGGCGAACTGGTTACCGGCACCATCACCGGCAAGGTGAAGGGCGGTCTGACCGTCATGACCAACGGCATCCGCGCGTTCCTGCCGGGTTCGCTGGTGGATCTGCGTCCGGTCAAGGACACCACCCCGTACGAAGGCAAGACCCTCGAATTCAAGGTCATCAAGCTCGACCGCAAGCGCAACAACGTTGTGCTGTCGCGTCGCCAGGTGCTGGAAGCCAGCATGGGCGAAGAGCGTCAAAAGCTGCTCGAAACCCTGCACGAAGGTGCCGTGGTCAAGGGCGTGGTCAAGAACATCACCGACTACGGCGCGTTCGTCGACCTGGGCGGCATCGATGGCCTGCTGCACATCACCGACATGGCCTGGCGCCGTGTGCGTCACCCCTCCGAAGTCCTGCAAGTGGGTCAGGAAGTCGAAGCCAAGGTCCTCAAGTTCGACCAGGAAAAGAGCCGCGTCTCCCTGGGCGTCAAGCAGCTTGGCGAAGATCCGTGGGTGGGCCTGGCTCGCCGCTACCCGCAAGGCACCCGCCTGTTCGGCAAGGTCACGAACCTGACCGACTACGGCGCGTTCGTTGAAGTCGAAGCCGGCATCGAAGGCCTGGTCCACGTGTCCGAAATGGACTGGACCAACAAGAACGTCGACCCGCGCAAGGTTGTGACCCTGGGCGAAGAAGTCGAAGTCATGGTCCTGGAAATCGACGAAGACCGTCGCCGCATTTCGCTGGGCATGAAGCAGTGCCGCCAGAACCCGTGGGAAGAGTTCGCCACGAACTTCAAGCGTGGCGACAAGGTCCGCGGCGCCATCAAGTCGATCACCGACTTCGGCGTGTTCGTCGGCCTGCCCGGCGGCATCGACGGCCTGGTCCACCTGTCCGACCTGTCGTGGACGGAAGCTGGCGAAGAAGCCGTGCGCAACTTCAAGAAGGGCGACGAAATCGAAGCCGTGGTTCTGGGCATCGACACCGACAAGGAACGCATCTCGCTGGGCATCAAGCAGCTGGAAGGCGACCCCTTCAACAACTTCGTCGCCACGTTTGACAAGGGCGCCGTGGTTCCGGGCACCATCAAGTCGGTCGAAGCCAAGGGCGCCGTGGTTACGCTGTCCGTGGACGTCGAAGGCTACCTGCGCGCTTCCGAGATCTCCTCGGGCCGCGTCGAAGATGCCACCACCGTGCTGTCCGCCGGCGAGAACATCGAAGCCATGATCGTCAACATCGACCGCAAGACGCGTTCGATCCAGCTGTCGATCAAGGCCCGCGACAACGCCGAAACCGCCGACACGATCCAGCGCATGTCCGACGCCAGCGCTTCGTCCGGCACCACCAACCTCGGCGCGCTGCTGAAGGCCAAGCTGGACCAACAGCGCAACGACGGTTAATTCGTGACCAAGTCGGAGCTGATCGCCGCCTTGGCGGCCCGCTATCCTCAGCTGGCCGCCCGCGACACCGATTACGCGGTCAAGACCGTACTTGATGCAATGACCCAGGCGCTTGCCTCGGGTCAGCGCATCGAGATCCGCGGTTTTGGCAGTTTTTCGTTGTCGCAGCGGTCTCCCCGTATCGGTCGCAATCCCAAATCCGGCGAGCAGGTGCTGGTGCCTGGCAAACAGGTGCCGCACTTCAAGGCAGGCAAGGAATTGCGCGAACGGGTGGACCTGGTCGGCGGCAATGACGAGGACGCTCAATCCTCCGGATCGAGCGAGTCGATGCCGTCTTCCATGGCAGGTTTGCACGCCATGCATTGACGCGTCGGCCAGGCAGAGCTGCCTTCGGGCAGATCGGACCGCGAACGAAGCCCCTTGAGAAATCAAGGGGCTTTGTTTTTGTGGCGCCCGTTCACGCGTTCGTCCCTCCTTCGCATTCGCTGTCCGGGCTCCGCCTTGGGGCTTTTTTTTCTCTCGCCGTGAAGACGTCGCTTACAATTGACGGTCTCGAATCATCTGGAGCATGCGCCATGCGCTATCTCGTCTGGGCCCTGCGATTGCTCGTCTTTGTGGCGGTGTTGATGTTCGCCTTGAAGAACACCGACCCCGTCGCCGTGAAGTTCTACGCCGACTACGTCATCCAGGACGTCCCGCTGATCGTCGTCATGCTGGTCGTATTCGTGCTTGGCGCGTTGTTCGGGCTGCTGCTGACCGTTCCCGCAGCGCTGCGCCGCCGCCGCGAGGCCATCCGCCTGCGCCGCGAACTGGATCGCATCCAGGCCGCCGCCAACGGCACCACGCCCGTCGTGCCCCCCGAAGCCGTCGCTCCCATGTCGCCGCTGTGACATCGCGCCGGCTTTTTTGCACCGAATTACCGCATGAGTCCGAATAGTGGATTTTGAACCTTGGTGGTTGATTTTCGTCCCGGTGCTGTTCGCGCTGGGCTGGCTGGCCGCGCGTTTCGATATCCGGCAGATGCTTCGGGAAACGCGCAGCCTGCCTGACTCCTATTTCCGCGGGCTCAACTTCCTGCTCAACGAAGAGCCGGACCGCGCCATCGACGCGTTCGTCGAGGTCGCCAAGCTGGACCCGGAAACCACGGAGCTGCACTTTGCCCTGGGCAGCCTGTTTCGCCGCCGCGGCGAAATGGAGCGCGCCATCCGCGTGCATCAAAGCCTGCTGAACCGTTCCGACCTGCCGCAGGCCGAGCGCGAACACGCCCAGCACGAACTGGCGCAGGACTTCCTGAAGGCCGGGATGCTGGACCGGGCCGAAAGCGGTTTCGAGCAGCTCAAGGACACGCGTTATGCGTTGCCCGCGCTGCGCTCGCTGATCCGCATCTATGAATCCGAACACGATTGGCCGCGTGCGATCGAGGCCGTCAAGACCTTGCAGGGCCTGGTCGACGAGCCCGTCCCGCAAATCGTGCACTACTACTGCGAGCAGGCGCAGACCGCGTTGGCGGCCAAGCCGGCCGACGTCGAAAGCGCGCACAAGGCGCTGGACGCCGCGGACCACGCGCTGACCACCACCGAGGCCGCCTCGAGCAAGGGCGCCAAGGTGCGCACCGCCATGCTGCGCGCGCGCCTGGCGCTGATCGAGCAGGATCCCAAGCGCGAAAGGCTGTACCTGGAATCGGTCATGACCGATGCGTCCGAGTACGCCGGGCTGGTGGCCGAGCAGTTGCTGGCGAACTATCGCAACGCCAACCAGGCCGCCGCGGGCCTGGACTTCCTGCAAAAGCAGTATGGCCGCCATGCGTCCCTGGATCTGTTCAACGTGGTGTTCCGGGAACTGCGCGTGCAGCAGGGCGCGGCGACGGCATGGGCCTTCGCGCGCGGCGCGCTGCGCAGCCATCCTTCGCTGCTCGGCCTGGATCGCCTCCTGGAGGCCGAGCTGGCCAACGGCGACAGCGATGGCGACCACGGCCCGGTGCCGGGCGCGGACCTGACCCTGCTGCGCAGCCTGATCCACAAACACACGCAACGTCTCGATCGCTACGCATGCCGCAATTGCGGTTTTCAAGCGCGTCGCTTCTACTGGCAATGTCCCGGCTGCAACGCCTGGGAAACCTATGCGCCGCGCCGTCTGGAAGAACTTGAATGAACTCTTTTCCCGCCGAAGCCATTTCGCGTAGCCGCGTGCTCGTGGTTGGCGACGTCATGCTGGACCGCTACTGGTTCGGCGAAGTGGAGCGCATCTCCCCCGAAGCGCCGGTGCCGGTGGTGCGGGTCGCCCGCCGCGAAGATCGTCTGGGCGGCGCCGCCAACGTGGCGCGCAACGTGGCCGCGCTGGGCGGCCATGTCACGCTGGTCGGCGTGCTGGGTCAGGACGAGGCCGGCGACAGCGTCCGGCGCCTGTCCACCGAGGCCGGCATCCAGGGCGACCTGATCGCCGACAACGAACTGCACACCACCCTGAAGATGCGCGTCCTGGGCCGCCAGCAGCAACTCTTGCGCGTGGATTTCGAACAGCATCCCTCGCAGGCGTCGCTGGACGCCGTGGACGCGGCCCTGGCGCGCCACCTGGCCAACCACGACATCGTCGTGCTGTCGGATTACGCCAAAGGCGTGCTGACCCGCGTGGAGTCTTTGATTGCGCTGGCGCGCAGCGCAGGCATCCCGGTGCTGGTGGATCCCAAGGGCGATGACTACTCGCGCTATCGCGGCGCGACCCTGGTCACGCCCAACCGCTCGGAAATGCAGCAGGCGGTCGGCCGCTGGAATTCCGAAGCTGAATTGACCGATCGCGCGCAGCGCCTGCGCGCGGATCTGGACCTTGAAGCCCTGCTTGTGACGCGGTCCGAGCAGGGCATGACTTTGTTTTCCGATGCGGGACGCGATCACACCGATGCGCAGGCGCACGAAGTGTTCGACGTGTCCGGCGCGGGCGACACCGTGCTTGCCACGCTGGCGGTCACGCGCGCCATCGGGCTGCCGTGGGCCGAGGCCATGGGCTGGGCCAACAAGGCCGGCGGCATCGCCGTGGGCAAGCTGGGCACGTCCGTCGTCACCGCCGCGGAATTGGCAGGAGAATCCTCATGATCGTCGTTACCGGAGCCGCGGGCTTCATTGGCAGCAACCTGGTTCGCGGGCTCAACCGCCGCGGCATCGAAGACATCATTGCCGTCGATGATCTGACCGAAGGCGACAAGTTCGTCAATCTCGTCGATTGCAAGATCGCCGACTACATGGACAAGGACGACTTTCGCCGCCGCGTCGCCGACGGCAGCCTGCCCGATATCCGCGCGGTGCTGCATCAGGGCGCGTGTTCGGACACCACCGAGCGCAACGGCCGCTACATGCTGGACAACAACTACCGCGTCACGCTGGAACTCTTCGAGTTCTGCCAGACGCGCCGCGTGCCGTTCCTGTATGCGTCCTCCGCGGCCGTGTACGGCGGGTCGACGACCTACGTCGAGCATCCCGACAACGAAGGCCCGCTGAACGTCTACGGCTATTCCAAGCTGCTGTTCGACCAGGTGCTGCGCAAGCGCATGGGCAGCCTGACGGCGCAAGTCGTCGGCCTGCGGTATTTCAACGTGTATGGCCCGCACGAGCAGCACAAAGGCCGCATGGCGTCGGTGGCCTTCCACAACATGAACCAGTTCCTGGAACACGGGCACGTGAGGCTCTTCGCGGGTTGGGACGGCTACGTGGATGGCGGCCAGAGCCGCGATTTCATCTCGGTCGAAGACGTGGTCGCGGTGAACCTGCATTTCCTGGATCATCCCGAACAATCCGGCATCTTCAACTGCGGCACCGGCAAGGCGCAGCCGTTCAATGACGTGGCGGCCGCGGTGGTCAACACGCTGCGCGCCGAGCGTGGCGAGGCCGAGCTGACGCTGGCGCAGTTGGCCGAACTGGACCTGATCCGCTACATCCCGTTCCCGGACGACCTCAAGGGCCGCTACCAAAGCTACACGCAGGCCGATGTCACGCAGCTTCGCGCCGCCGGCTTCACGGCGCCCATGCGCGATGTGCAGACGGGCGTGGCCGAATACGTGCGCTACTGGCGCGCCCGCAAGTAATCCTTCCGGCAGCCGATCCGACAAGGCCACCGCCATGCGGTGGCTTTTTTTCGCCTGCGTGGTTGCCGGGCTGGATGAATTGATTCACTCGCCGGGCGCGGCGCGGGGCGGCGCCCGATGATGGGAACAAGGCGCGGCAACCGCTGCGCTCCGACCCGTCAGGAGAACCCATGAATCCCTTCGTCCATTCCACCGTTGCTCGCCATCTGCCGCTGGCGCCGTGGCGCCGCGCGCGTCCGGCCGCGGTGCCCGCTGGCCCGCGCGCGGGCCAGCGTGCGCTGCGGCAGGCGCTTGGCGCCTTGCTGCTGTCCGCCGGCCTTGGCGTGGCCGCGCCGCCCGCCCAGGCCGTGGATATCAACCAGGCCACCGCGGCCCAGCTTGAAGGCCTGCGGGGCATCGGCCCGCGCACCGCCGACATCATCGTGCGCGAACGCGAACGCGGCGGCCGTTTCGAATCGCTGGACGACCTGACCGAGCGTGTGCGGGGCATCGGACAGAAAAAGGCGCAGGCGCTTCAGGCGGCCGGCCTGACGATCGGCGCCGCGGGCGCCGCGCCGAAGTCTGGGGCGGCAGCCGCGCCCGCAGCCCGCGCGGCACCAGGAAAGGCGGCTGCGGCAAAGTCTGCCGGAGCGTCCACGGCGGGCGGCGCGCCGGTCCCGGCCCGCGCCAAGCCCTGAGCCCGGCGATCCGGCGATCCGGCGATCCGGCGGTCCGGCGATCCGGCGGTCCGGCGATCCGGCGATCCCGAGGTCCAGCGATCCGGCGATCCGTCGATCCGGTATCCCCGCATCCCGGCGATGCGGGGAGCCCCTGGCGCGTGCGCGGCTTTTGGGGCCGCGCGGCGCCGGGCGGAGTTATGATCGACCGCATGACTACTACCTACCCCACCATCGAGCAGACCGTCGGCAACACGCCCCTGGTGCGCCTGCAGCGCATTCCCGGGGCGGCGGGCGACGCGCGCGGCAATGTCATCCTGGCCAAGCTGGAAGGCAACAACCCGGCGGGATCCGTGAAGGATCGCCCGGCCTTGTCGATGATCCAGCGCGCCGAAGAGCGCGGCGACATCAAGCCGGGCGACACCCTCATCGAAGCCACCAGCGGCAATACCGGCATTGCGCTGGCCATGGCGGCCGCCATGAAGGGCTACCGCATGATCCTGATCATGCCGGACAACCTGTCCGTCGAGCGGCGTGCCGCCATGGCGGCGTATGGCGCTGAGCTCATCCTGACGCCGGCCGACAAGGGCGGCATGGAATACGCCCGCGACCTGGCCACCGAGATGCAGGCCGATGGCCGGGGGCTGGTGCTGGACCAGTTCGCCAATCCCGACAATCCGCGCGCGCACATTGAAACCACGGGCCCGGAACTCTGGAATCAGACGGAAGGACGCATCACGCACTTCGTCAGCGCCATGGGCACCACGGGCACCATCATGGGCGTGTCTACGTACCTCAAGTCGCGCAACCCCGCCGTGCAGGTGGTGGGTGCGCAGCCGGCCGAAGGATCGCAGATTCCGGGCATCCGCAAATGGCCCGAGGCCTATATGCCCAAGATCTTCGACCGCAGCCGTGTGGACGCCTACGAGTCCATCCAGCAGTCCGAAGCCGAAGCGATGGCGCGGCGGCTGGCCGCCGAGGAAGGCATTTTCGGCGGGATCTCGTCTGCCGGCGCACTGGTCGCGGCCCTGCGGGTTGCCGAGCGCGTCAACGATGCGACCATCGTGTTCATCGTGTGCGACCGCGGCGACCGCTATCTGTCCACGGGCGTCTTCAACTGACCTGCTGGCTGGCCCGCGCGGGATTGCGTGGCGTGCCGTCCAGGACAAAGCGGCAATCCCTTGAATGAAAAAACGCCCCGGCGGTTGAATCCGCCGGGGCGTTTGTCCACCCGCGCGGCAGCAGTCACCGCGCGGGCAAAATCGGCGCGCGCACGATCATCGCGTCACGCGGGCCTCGATCTCGGTGGCCAGATCGGCCACCGACGTGGCGTAAAAGTAGCTGCGGTTGTACTTGGTGAGCGCAAAGAAGTTGGGCGTCCCCACGCGATACTGTGCCGTGCCGCGCATTTCCTCGACCAGATCCACCACGCCCAGCGGCTGGCTGACCCAGCCATCGCTGGATGCGCCGGGCTGCAGGCGCGAGCCGGCGGCCTTCAGCGTGGTCCAGCTTTGCTTGGGCTCCAGGCCGCCGTCCACCAGAGCGGTCGGGTCGGCGGGCAGCACTACCGGCGCGAACACCGGCAGGCCGCGCTGCCAGCCGTGCTGTGCCAGGAAGCTGCCCACGGACATGATGGCGTCCTGGGTGTTGTTGGTCAGGTCGATATGGCCGTTGCCGTCGCCGTCCACGGCGTAATGCATCACGCTGGTCGGCATGAATTGCGGCATGCCGATGGCGCCGGCGTAAGACCCCTTGGTTTCCAGTTCCAGCTTGTCGTTCATGACGAGCGTCAGGAAGTCGGCCAGCTGGGTGCGGAACATCGTGGCGCGCTCGGGTTTGGCCGGGTCCGGGTAGTCGAAGGCCAGCGTGGCCAGCGCGTCCAGCACGCGGAAATTGCCCATGTTGCGGCCATACAGCGTTTCGACGCCGATGATGGAGGCGATGATCGGGGCCGGCACGCCAAAGCGTTGCGCCGCCTGATTCAGCAGGTCGCGGTTTTCGTTGTAGAACTCGACGCCCCAGGCAATGCGCTTGGGTTCGACGAAGCGGGAGCGATAGGTCAGCCAGCTGCGCCAGACCTTCTTGCCGGGTGGGGAGGGCGCGATGAGCCGCGCCACCGTGGCGTTGTAACGTGAGCTTTCCAGCGCCTGGACCATCGGCGCCAGCGGCAGTTGACGCTCGGCGGCCAGGTTCTCGACGAAGGTGCGGACGTCGGGCCGCAAGGCGCCGGATGGCGTCAACGTGGCGGGCGCGTCGTCCGCGAGTTCGGGGCCGAGCGTCGGCGTGCTGGGCCCGATGCGGATGGCGGGCGTCCCTGAAGCCTGAGCGGTCTGGGAAGCGGAAGGAGAGGAGGTTGCTGCGGTGGGAGTGGTGGTGGAGCACCCCGCCAGCAGGGCAGAAAGCGCGCCGAGTTGCAGTATTCGCCGACAGATGAACATAATCTTCCTTATGGAGACCATGTATCTTACCCACCCGGCATGCCGCTTGCATGAAATGGGAAGCTGGCATCCGGAAAGCCCCCAGAGGCTGGACGCCATCTCCGATCAGTTGCTCGCAAGCGGATTGATGCCTTATCTGGATGACCGGCAGGCGCCCCAGGCGTCCCGCAATGACCTCTTGCGTGTGCACACTGTCCAGTACCTGGACAGTTTGCAGAAACATACGCCGGACCAAGGGTATTACCCTATCGATCCCGATACGCTCATGAATCCGCACACCTTCGAAGCGGCGTTGCACGCGGCGGGAGCGGGGGTGGCGGCGGTCGACGCCGTGCTGGGCGGCGAGGCGCGAACGGCTTTCTGCGCCGTGCGTCCGCCCGGGCACCACGCGTGCCGGTCGCAGGCCATGGGCTTCTGCTTTTTCAACAACGTCGCCATTGCGGCGCAGCATGCCATGGACTTTCACGGCCTGACGCGCGTGGCGATCGTCGATTTCGACGTCCATCATGGCAACGGCACCGAAGATGTCTTTGCCGGGGACGATCGGGTGCTGATGTGCAGCTTCTTCCAGCATCCGTTCTTTCCCAATAGCGGCGCGGATCATCCGGCCGCCAACATGCTCAATGTGCCCGTGCCCGCCTACACGGCTGGCGCCGCGGTCAGGACCATCGTCACGGACACCTGGCTGCCGCGGCTAGAGGCCCACCGTCCGGAATTGATCCTTGTGTCCGCGGGGTTCGACGCCCATCGCGAGGACGACATGGGGCAGATGGGCCTGGTGGAGGCGGACTACGCCTGGATCACCGAGCAGCTGGTCGAGGTGGCCGATCGCCACTGTCAGGGCCGGATCGTGAGCACGCTCGAGGGCGGTTACAACTTGTCCGCCTTGGGCCGCAGCGTGGTCGCGCACATACGGGCGCTGGCGAAGCTGTAGAATCAGGAAAAAATTGTGCAATGCGATCCCGGCGCATGCCGGGTCATTATTTTCCAATTGGAGGCAGCGGGATGAAGGTGTTGGTACCTGTCAAGCGCGTCGTTGACTACAACGTCAAGGTGCGCGTCAAGTCTGATCAGACCGGCGTGGATATCGCCAACGTGAAGATGTCCATGAACCCCTTTGACGAGATCGCCGTCGAAGAAGCCACCCGCCTGAAGGAAAAGGGCGCGGTCGCTGAAGTCGTGGCGGTTTCTTGCGGCGTTGCGCAATGCCAGGAGACACTGCGTACCGCCATGGCCATCGGCGCCGATCGCGGCGTGCTGGTCCAGACCGATGCCGAACTGCAGCCGCTGGCTGTCGCCAAGCTGCTCCGCGCGCTGGTCGATAAGGAACAGCCCCAGCTCGTGATTCTGGGCAAGCAAGCCATCGACGACGACGCCAACCAGACGGGCCAGATGCTGGCCGCGCTGCTGGACTGGCCGCAAGCCACGTTCGCCAGCAAGGTCGAACTGGCCGACGGCAGGGTCACCGTGACGCGCGAAGTCGACGGCGGCCTGGAAACCCTGTCGCTCAAGCTGCCCGCCATCGTGACCACCGACCTGCGCCTGAACGAGCCGCGCTACGTCACGCTGCCGAACATCATGAAGGCCAAGAAAAAGCAGTTGGACACCGTCACGCCGCAAGACCTGGGCGTTGATCCCGCGCCCCGCCTGAAGACGCTGAAGGTCAGCGAGCCGCCCGCCCGCAAGGCCGGCATCAAGGTTGCCGATGTCGCGGCGCTGGTGGACAAACTCAAGAATGAAGCGAAGGTGGTCTGATCATGACGACGCTGGTTATTGCCGAACACGATAACGCTCAACTCAAGGGCGCAACCCTGAACGCCATCGCCGCCGCCGCCAAGATCGGAGGCGACGTGCACGTGCTGGTCGCCGGCGCCAACGCGCGCGCCGTGGCCGACCAGGCCGCCCAGGCCGCCGGCGTGGCGAAGGTCCTGCTGGCCGATGCCCCGCATCTGGCAGATGGCCTGGCCGAAAACATTGCGGCGCAGGTGCTGGCCGTGGCCTCGAGCTACAGCCATATCCTGTTCCCGGCCACGGCCTCGGGCAAGAACGTGGCGCCGCGCGTCGCCGCCAAGCTCGACGTGGCGCAGATCTCCGACATCATCGGCGTCGAATCCGCCGATACGTTCCAGCGCCCGATCTACGCCGGCAACGCCATTGCCACCGTGCAATCGGCCGACGCCGTCAAGGTCATCACCGTGCGCACGACCGGCTTTGACGCGGTTGCCGCGCAAGGCGGTTCCGCCTCGGTCGAAGACGCTGCCGCTGTCGCCGACTCGGGCCTGTCCACGTTTGTGGGCCGCGAAGTCGCCAAGAGCGATCGTCCCGAACTGGCCGGCGCCCGCGTCGTGGTGTCGGGCGGCCGCGGTCTGGGCAGCGCCGAAAACTTCAAGATCCTGGATCCGCTGGCCGACAAGCTGGGCGCCGCGCTGGGCGCTTCGCGCGCCGCGGTCGACGCCGGCTACGCGCCGAACGACTGGCAGGTTGGCCAGACCGGCAAGATCGTCGCGCCGCAACTGTACGTGGCCGTCGGCATCTCGGGCGCCATCCAGCATCTGGCCGGCATGAAGGACTCGAAGGTCATCGTCGCGATCAACAAGGACGCCGAGGCGCCGATTTTTGGCGTGGCCGATTACGGCCTGGTGGGCGACCTGTTCACGGTCGTTCCCGAACTGACCAACGCGCTGTAAACCGCAGCGCAGGCGTCAATCAGAACCGCGGGCGTGACGCCCGCGGTTTTTTTTTGCGCGGTTTGTTTTCGGTTTATCCGCGCCGCAAAATTGTCAAAAACGTTTGATTTTCGCAAAGACTCTGCTAACGTAACCGGCGCGCTACCCCCTGTTTGCGAATGTGCTTGACCTGTACAGAACGAAGGAGATTCGTGATGGAATGGTTCTTTGACACACTACGTAAGTACCCGGAGCTGGCGATTTTCCTGACCTTGGGTCTTGGCTATTGGATCGGCGCCAAGAAGATCTTCGGCTTCAATCTGGGCGCAGTAACGGGAACTCTGTTGGTGGGCGTACTGGTCGGCCAGCTCAACATATCGATTGCCCCCATTCTCAAGCAGGTGTTCTTCCTGCTTTTCCTCTTCGGTCTCGGCTACGGCGTAGGACCGCAATTCTTCCGCGGCATGAAAAGCGATGGCCTTCCTCAGGTCATCTTTGCCGTCATCATCTGTGTGCTCTGCCTGCTGGTCACTTGGGGGACCGCGGTTGCGTTCGGCTTTGACGCCGGCACCGGCGCGGGATTGCTGTCGGGCGCGCAGACCATTTCTGCGGTCATGGGCGTGGCCACCGACACGATCAACGGGCTGTCCGTCGATGCCGCCACCAAGAAGCAGTGGATCGACAGCATCCCCGTCGCGTATGCGGTCTGCTACATCTATGGCACGGTGGGCAGCGCCTGGCTGCTGGCGTCCCTGGGCCCGAAGCTGATGCGCGTGGACATCGTCAAGGAATGCCAGGAATACGAGGCCAAGATGTCCGGCGGGGCCGATTCAATGGAACTGTCGGGCTACCGCAAGTTCACGGCGCGGGCCTACCGGCTGGACAACTCGGACTACGTCGGCAAGACCGTTGGCGACCTCGAGGCGAAATTCGTCGACGCCCGCGTGTTCGTCGAACGCATCCGCCGCGGCGACCAGATCATCGATGCCGACTCGGGCACGGCGCTGCAGGCTGGTGATGTGCTGGGCGTGACCGGACGCCATGACGCGCTGGTGCTGCAGGCCTCGGGTCTCATCGGCACCGAGGTCGAGGACCGTGACGTCATCAACCTGCCCGCCGAAGTCGTCGAAGTCGTGCTGACCAACAAGAACGTGGCCGGCAAGACGATCAAGGAGCTTGCCGATAACGAGACGGTGCGCCAACTGGGCCGGGGCGTGTTCCTGCGCAAGGTCGTGCGTGGCGGCCACGAGATGCCGGTCAACTGGGGCCTGAAGCTGGACCGCGGCGACCGCCTTTTCATGCTGGGCGCCAAGCGCGACGTCGAACGGGTCGTGGGCAAGCTGGGCTACGTGGACCGCGCGACCAACCAGACCGACATGGTGTTCGTGGGTTTCGGCATTTTGCTGGGCGGGTTGTTCGGCACGCTGGTGCTGACTGTGGGCGGAATTCCGATCACGCTGTCCACTTCCGGCGGCGCGCTGATTTCAGGGCTGGTGTTCGGCTATCTGCGCTCCGTGCATCCGACGTTCGGGCGTGTGCCCGAGCCGGTGCACTGGTTCCTGACATCGGTCGGCCTTACCGCGTTCGTCGCCGTCGTGGGCATCGTGTCCGGACCGGGGTTTGTACAGGGCTTTCAGCAGTTGGGCGCCAAGCTCTTCATCGCCGGTGTCATTGCCACCAGCATTCCGATGATCCTGGGCGTGCTGATCGCCCGTCATGTCTTCAAGTTCCATCCGGCCATTGCGTTGGGGGTCTGCGCCGGTGCCCGGACCACGACCGCGGCGATCGGCCAGATCACCGAGACGGCGAAGAGCCAGGTCCCGGCGCTTGGCTACACGGTGCCTTATGCCATCGGCAATACCCTCCTGATCATCTGGGGCATTGTCATCGTCATGCTCATGGCCTAGCGGGACAGCCCCGCAAAGCCGCGGCGTGCGGGTGCTACAGAGAAGAAAAGCGCGGCAATCGTAACGGCGCCGGTCTTCACCGCGCCGGCCAACACGCACATCAGGAGTACACAAAATGGCTTCCACTGCGCCCGTCACCGTCAGCCTGGCCTCGGCCTTGAAGACCACGCGTTCCCATCAGCGCGACCTGGAACAGTTGTCTCCGTTTGAACTGAAGGACTATCTGATCACGCTGGCCAAGGATAGCCAGCAATCGGCCGCCGCCTCAATGCTGAACGCGGGCCGCGGCAATCCCAACTGGATCGCCACGGAACCGCGGGATGCGTTTTTCCTGTTGGGCCGGTTTGCCATGAAAGAGGCGCGCCGGGTGCGCGACGAAGGCATTCTGGCGGGCATGCCGGCCAAGAAGGGATGCGCCGACCGGCTGCGCAAGTTCCTCTCCAAGCACAAGGGTGAAGACGGCTACGACTTTCTGGTCGGGGTGCTGGAATACGGCGTGAAGATCAAGGGGTTTGATCCGGACGAATGGATCCATGAACTGACCGACAGCATCATCGGCGACCACTATCCCGTGCCTCCCCGGGCGTTGGTGCACATCGAGCAGATCATCCATGACTACCTCGTCAAGGAAATGTGCGATGGCCGACCGCCCAAGGGCAAGTTCGATCTCTTCCCGGTGGAAGGCGGCACGGCGGCCATGTGCTACATCTTCGATTCGCTGATGGTCAACGGTCTGCTCAAGCAGGGCGACACCATCGCGCTGTTCCTGCCCACGTTCACGCCCTACATCGAGATCGCGCACCTCGAGCGCTTCCAGTTCAAGATCGTCGGCATCAACGCCAGCAGCATGCGCGCCGACGGCACGCACGATTGGCACTATCCGCCCTCGGAAATCGCCAAGCTGGAGGATCCCAAGATCAAGCTGGCGGTCACGGTCAACCCCAGCAACCCGCCCTCCGTCGCATTCAGTCCCGTCGAGATGAAGCAGATCGTGCGCCTGATCCGCAAGAATCCCGACCTGGTGCTGGTGACCGACGACGTCTATGGCACCTTCGTGCCGAACTTCCGGTCGCTGATGGCCGAGGTGCCGCAGAACACCATCTGCGTGTACTCCTTTTCAAAGAATTTCGGCTGCACTGGCTGGCGTCTGGGCGTCATCGCCACGCACGAGAACAACACGATGGACCGGCGCATCGCCGAGCTGCCCGCAGCGTGGAAAAAACGGCTGGACAAGCGCTACAGCGCCATGACGATGGAGCCGGAGAAATTGAAGTTCATCGACCGCCTGGTTGCCGACAGCCGCGATGTTGCCCTGAACCACACGGCCGGCCTATCGTTGCCGCAGCAGGTGCAGATGGGCTTTTTCGCGCTGTCGCATCTGCTGGACCTGAAGGACGCCTACAAGCATCTGACCATGCAGATCGTGCGCAGCCGGCGCGACGCGCTGTGGCGGGGGCTGGGCATTCCGATGCCGCCGGAAGATCCGATGCGGGGCTGGTATTACGTCGAACTGGACTTCATGGTCTGGGCCAAGGTCATGTACGGAGACGCCTTCTGCAAATACATGATCGACAACTACGAACCGGTGGACTTTCTGTTCCGCCTGGCGGAGAAGTCGGGGGTCGTGCTGATGGACGGCGGCGGCTTCGGCGGCCCGCCGTGGTCGATCCGGATTTCGCTGGCCAACCTGGACGACGGGGACTACGCCAAGATCGGCAAGTACATGGTCGAATCCGCGACCGAATATGTCGAGGCGTGGAAGTCGTCTGAACTGGTGCGTTCCGGCCCCACCGCGGGCAAGGGCCAGACGGTCAAGGCATCTGCCGCCAAGAAGCGCGTCCCGGCTGGCAAGACGGCGGCCAAGAAGGCCGTGAAGAAGGCGGTGAAGAAGGCCGATACGGCTGCGAAGTCGGCAAAGAAGGCCGCCGTGAAGTAGGCGGCCGCAACGCAGGCAACAACAGGGCGGCGTGAACTCATGACGTGTTCGGTCGGGTTTTTCAATAGCGTCCCCATCGCGGTGTTGTTCGTCACGGTGGGCTTGGGATACCTGATCGGCAAGCTGAAGGTCGGGCCGATACAGCTAGGCGGGGTGTGCGGCACGCTCATCGTCGCCCTGCTGATCGGCCAGACGGGCTGCCAGATGCGCGGCGACCTGAAGGAAGTCGCGTTCGCCCTGTTCATCTTTGCCATGGGCTACTCCGGCGGCCCGCAGTTCTTCGCCAACCTCAACCGGTCCAGCCTGCGCTTTGTGGCGCTGCCGCTGATCGAGGCGGTACTGGTGTTGACGATCGTGCTGACGGCCGTGCGGCTGTTCGGGCTGGATGCTGGCACCGCCGCGGGACTGGCGGCGGGCGCGGCCACGGAATCGGCGGTCGTGGGCACCGCCGCCGAGGCGCTCAAGCACCTGGGGCTGCCGGAGGCCGAGGTGCAGCGCATGGAGGCCAACATCGCGACGGCCTACACGCTGACCTACCTGGTGGGTCTCATCAGCATCGTGTTCTTCACCAGCCAGGTGGCGCCCGCGCTGCTGCGCATCAACCTGCGCGAGGCGTCCAAGGCGCTGGAGGCCCAGCTGGGCGCCACGCCCGGCGACAACGACGAGGCCAGCCTGCCGACACTGCCGCGTCTGGTGGGACGCGCCCACGTGGTCAAGGACGTGGACGGCAAACGGGTCGCCGACGTGGAGGCCCAGTTGGGCGGACGTACGGTGGTCAGCCGCGTCCTACGCAATGGCGAGGCGGTCGATGCCACGCCCGATTATGTGCTGGCGACCGGCGACATCGTGGTGGTGCTGGGACTGCGCCGTTTTGCGCTGCGGGCCGGATCGGTGATCGGCCCGGAGATCCAGTTGCCCGAGGCACATGCGGACGACCTGCAATTGAGCGAGCTGCAAGTCATCGTCAGCAAGAAGACCGTCAATGGTCACACGGTGGGCGAGCTGGCCAAGCGCCCCAACGCCCGGCGCGCGCGGGGCGTGTTCCTGCAATCCATTACGCGGTCGGGGCACGTGCTGCCCCTGACCCCCGCGACGGTCGTGCAATACGGCGATCTGGTCACCCTGGTGGGCGCGGAGCCGGAGCTGTCCGAGGCGGGTGCGGCGCTGGGATCCGAACTGCGCCGCAGCGGCGTGACCGACCTGGTCTTTCTGGCGTTCGGCATTCTTGCCGGGCTGATGATCGGCAGCCTGGGGGCAAGGCTGTGGGGGATTCCGGTATCGCTGGGCAGCGGGGGCGGGGCGCTGGTCAGCGGCCTGGTGTGCGGCTGGATCAATGCGAAGCGGCCGTCGATCGGACACATGCCGGCCCATGCCGTGCAATTGCTCAAGGACCTGGGACTGGCGATCTTCGTGGCCTGCGTGGGCCTGTCGGCCGGGCCGGATGCGCTGTCGCTGATCCGCGAGCATGGGGCGGTGCTGCCCTTGATCGGCCTGTTGGTGTCGCTGGGGCCCGCGTGCCTGTCACTCTGGGTGGGGCACAAGCTCTTGAAGATCGAAGGGCCGCTGCTTGTGGGCGCCATTGCCGGGCAGCATGTCAGCACGCCGGCCATCAGCGCCATCCTGACGGCCAGCGGCAGTTCGGTGCCCCTTTTGGGTTACACCGTGACGTACGCCATCGCGAACGTGCTGCTGCCGGTGCTGGGCCCGATCATCGTGTCGCTGGCCTACCACCTGAGCTGAGGGTCTTCGGCCCCGGGGCGAGGCAGCGCAAAGGCTGCTGCGAATATTGCATAAGGTTATATGACTTGCGTATTTCCCCGCCTGTTGGTTTGATGGAAGAATCGTTTCACACGCGGTCACCGCCGCCCCGAAACGCGATTGCCCGCTGCGGTCCACGCCGGACCGGCGGCCGGTCCCATCAACTGAATCCCGTACAGGAGACATCATGAGTCAACTACGACTGGGCGACACCGCCCCTGATTTCGAGCAGGAATCCTCGGCTGGCAAGATCCGCTTCCACGAGTACCTGGGCAACAGCTGGGGGGTGCTTTTCTCGCATCCGGCCGATTTCACGCCCGTCTGCACGACCGAGCTGGGCTACACCGCCAAGCTGGCCGACGAGTTCGCCAAGCGCAACGTGAAGGTTCTGGCCCTGTCGGTCGATGGCGCCGATTCGCACGCCAAGTGGATCGAAGACATCAACGACACGCAATCGACGACGGTCAACTTTCCGATCATCGCCGACAAGGACCGCAAGGTCTCCGAGCTGTACGACATGATCCACCCGAATGCCAGCGCCACGGCGACCGTGCGTTCGGTGTTCGTCATCGATCCGAACAAGAAGGTCCGCCTGACCATCACGTATCCCGCCAGCACGGGCCGCAATTTCAATGAGATCCTGCGCGTCATCGATTCGCTGCAACTGACCGACAGCCACAGCGTGGCCACGCCGGTCAATTGGGAAGACGGCGACGACGTGATCATTGTTCCTTCCCTGCAGGACGAAGCGGTCATCAAGGAGAAGTTCCCCAAAGGCTACAAGGCCGTGCGTCCGTACCTGCGCATCACGCCGCAACCGAATAAGTAAATACGAAAAACAGGGGTGCGCGCTGCCGCTTCAGCGCGCCCGATAACCACCCGGACCGCCGCAATCTTCATAGAGGATTGCGGCGGTTTTTCGTTGCTGGGACGCGCGTCCTATATGCCTCTTGGCGATGAGCAATCAAAAAATGATTCGTTCCGTTCAGATCGGCCTGCCCGCAAACTTGCCTCCACATTGCAGATCACAGGGAGCAGGGCATGTCTTTCAGGAAAGCCGGTTGGTTGGCCGCCTTGGCCGCAGTCACGGTGTCGTTTGCCGCGATGCCGCCCGCGCAGGCACAGCAGAAGCAGACGCTGTTGAACGTGTCCTACGATCCGACGCGCGAACTCTATCGAGCCATCGATGACGCCTTCGTCAAGCAGTACAAGGAAAAGGCCAACGTCGATCTGACGATCCGCCAGTCGCACGGCGGTTCCGGCCGCCAGGCACGTTCGGTCATCGACGGGCTGGAAGCCGACGTGGTGACGCTGGCGCTGGCCTACGACATCGACGCCATTGCCGACCGCGGCCTGCTGCCCGAGAACTGGCAGACCCGCCTGCCGCAGAACAGCTCGCCGTACACGTCCACCATCGTGTTCCTGGTGCGCAAGGGCAACCCCAAGCAGATCAAGGACTGGGACGATCTGGTCAAGGACGGCGTGCAGGTCATCACCCCGAATCCCAAGACCTCGGGCGGCGCCCGCTGGAACTACCTGGCCGCGTGGGCCTACGCGTTGGAAAAGAACGGCGGTAGCGAGGACAAGGCGCGCGCCTTCGTCGGCGACCTGCTCAAGCATGTGCCGGTGCTGGATACCGGCGCGCGCGGCGCCACCACGACGTTCGTGGAGCGCGGCGTGGGCGACGTGCTGCTGGCCTGGGAGAACGAAGCGTTCCTGGCCCTGGAGGAACTGGGCCCGGACAAGTTCGACATCGTGGTGCCGTCGCTGTCCATCCTGGCCGAACCGCCGGTGGCCATCGTCGACAAGGTCGTCGACAAGAAGGGCACACGCGCCGCCGCGCAGGCCTATCTGGAATTCCTGTACACCCCGGCCGCCCAGGAAATCATCGCCAAGAATTACTACCGTCCGCTGGACAAGACGGTCGCCGCCAAATACGAGGCGAAGTTCCCCAAGGTCAAGCTCGTCACCATCGACGACAAGATCTTCGGCGGCTGGCGCAAGGCGCAGAAGGACCACTTCAGCGACGGCGGCACCTTCGATCAGATCTACCAGCCGCAGAAGAAATAACGGCATCACGTTCGGACGACGGCCATGACTTCAGCCTCGAACCCGGTGGCAAACGGCGCGCAAGCGCCTTTTGCCGCTCGGCGCAACAGCCCGGGGGTGCTGCCCGGATTTGGCATTTCCATGGGCTACGCGGTGCTGTATCTCAGCGTGCTCGTGCTGATACCGCTTGCCGCCTTGCCCATCAAGAGCGCCGGCCTGGGTTGGCAAGGCTTCTGGGACGCGGTCACCGCGCCGCGGGTGCTGGCCTCCTACAAGCTGACCTTCGGCGCGTCGTTCATTGCGGCGCTGGTGAACCTGGTGTTCGGCACGGTGGTTGCCTGGGTGCTGGTGCGCTACCGCTTTCCCGGCAAGAAGATCCTGGACGCGCTGGTCGACCTGCCGTTCGCGCTGCCGACGGCTGTGGCGGGCATTGCCCTGACCGCGCTGTACTCGCAGAAGGGCTGGCTGGGCGGGCCGTTGTCGGAATGGTTTGGCCTGAAGGTGGCGTTCACGCCGCTGGGCATCGTCATCGCGCTCATCTTCATCGGCGTGCCGTTCGTCGTGCGCACGGTGCAGCCGGTGCTTGAAGACTTCGAGCGCGAAATCGAAGAGGCCGCCGCCAGCCTGGGCGCGGACCGCTGGCAGACCTTCCGACGCGTGCTGCTGCCGACCATCACGCCCGCGCTGATGACGGGGTTTGCGCTGGCGTTTGCGCGCGCGGTGGGCGAGTACGGATCGGTGGTGTTCATTGCGGGCAACATGCCCATGGTGTCCGAGATCACGCCGCTGCTGATCATTTCCAAGCTGGAGCAGTTCGACTACGCCGGCGCGGCCGCCATCGC
The DNA here is from genome assembly GCF_041879325.1 of Achromobacter sp. JD417. Lineage (NCBI taxonomy): Bacteria > Pseudomonadati > Pseudomonadota > Betaproteobacteria > Burkholderiales > Alcaligenaceae > Achromobacter > Achromobacter sp. JD417. Next base: position 1,620,541 of record NZ_CP087159.1, read on the forward strand.
GACCGTGATGCTGGTGCTGTCGTTCGTGCTGCTGCTCGTCATCAATCTGTTGCAGGGCTGGCAGGCGCGCCGCGGCCTGGGGAGGCTGTCATGAGCGCATCGGATCGTCCCGCGCATCTGACCGAGCCGCGCTGGGTGCGCGGCGTTCTGCTGTTCATCGCGCTGGGGTTTCTGGCGCTCTTTCTGCTGGTGCCGCTGGCGGCCGTGTTTGCCGAGGCCTTCCGGAAGGGATGGGCGCTGTACCTGGACGCCATCGTCGAACCGGACGCGCTGGCGGCGATCCGTCTGACGCTGCTGGTCGCGGCAATCGCCTTGCCAGTCAATCTGGTGTTCGGCGTGGCGGCCGCCTGGGCCATCACCAAGTTTCAGTTCCGCGGCAAGCAGTTCCTCATCACGCTGATCGACCTGCCGTTCTCGGTCTCGCCCGTGGTGGCCGGTCTGGTGTTCGTGCTGCTGTTCGGCTCGCAGGGCTGGTTTGGCGAGTGGCTGCAGGCGCACGACATCAAGATCGTCTATGCGGTGCCCGGCATCATTCTCGCGACGTTGTTCGTGACGTTCCCGTTCGTGGCGCGCGAACTGATCCCGCTGATGCAGGCGCAGGGCAGCGAGGAAGAGCAGGCCGCGCTGACGCTGGGCGCGAGCGGCTGGCAGATCTTCTGGCGCGTGACGCTGCCCAACATCAAGTGGGGCCTGCTGTACGGCGCCATCCTGTGCAACGCGCGGGCGATGGGCGAGTTCGGGGCGGTGTCGGTGGTGTCCGGGCAGATCCGGGGGCTGACCAACACGATGACCCTGCATGTGGAGATTCTCTACAACGAATACCAGTATTCCGCGGCGTTCGCCGTCGCCTCGCTGCTGGCCTTGCTGGCGCTGGTGACCCTGGTGGCGAAGAACGTGGTCGAGTGGCGCAACGCGCGCCTTCTGCAGAGCGCCGACCAGCCGGTGGAGTATCCCGGCCCCGCGGTTGCCATCAACCCGGCTGCCGCCTGACGGGCCGGGCAAGGAGACATAGGCATGAGTATCGAAGTACGCAATCTATCCAAACGCTTCGGCCAGTTCCGCGCGCTGAACGATGTGTCGCTGCACATCGAGACCGGCGAGCTGGTGGCGCTGCTGGGGCCGTCGGGCTGCGGCAAGACCACGCTCTTGCGCATCATCGCCGGGCTGGAATCGGCCGATTCGGGCAGCGTGCTGTTCGCGGGCGAAGACGCCACGGCCGTGGACGTGCGCCAGCGGCAGGTCGGATTCGTGTTCCAGCACTACGCGCTGTTCAAGCACATGACGGTGTTCGAGAACGTGGCCTTCGGCCTGCGCGTCAAGCACCGCTCGCAGCGTCCGTCCGAGGATCAGATCAAGCGCAAGGTGCATGACCTGCTGAGCCTGGTGCAACTGGACTGGCTGGCCGACCGCTATCCGGCGCAGCTGTCGGGCGGGCAGCGCCAGCGCATCGCCCTGGCGCGGGCGCTGGCGGTCGAGCCGCGCGTGCTGCTGCTCGATGAGCCCTTCGGCGCGCTGGATGCCAAGGTGCGCAAGGAGCTGCGCCGCTGGCTGCGGCGGCTGCACGACGAACTGCACGTGGCCAGCGTGTTCGTCACGCACGATCAGGAAGAGGCGCTGGAAGTCTCGGACCGCGTGGTGCTGATGAACGCTGGCCGCATCGAGCAGGTGGGCACGCCGCGCGAGGTCTGGGAAAGTCCGGCCACGCCGTTCGTCTACGGATTCCTGGGCGACGTGAATCAACTGCAGGGCACCGCCACGCGCGGGGTGTGGGAAGGCGCCGGCCTGTCGCTGCCGGCCCCGGAACTGGCGCAGGCCGACGCGCAGCGCGCCACGGCCTACGTGCGGCCGCATGAGTTCGAGGTCGAGCGCTACCGCGCCGGCGCCGAGGGCATTGCCGTTCGGCTGTCTCACGCCTATCTGGCAGGCCCCAGCGCATACCTGGAACTGGCGCGCCAGGACTCGGACGCCATCATCGAGGCCGAGGTGCCCGAATCCCTTTATCAGCAACTGAATCTGCAGGATGGCGAGATCCTGCTGGCGCGTCCCCGGCGCGCCCGTATTTTCGCGGTGCAACCATGACCACAACGGAAGTTACTTCAGAACTTGAACCCGCACTGGCGGCGCGCTGGCGCGACCTGACCGGGCGGCTGGCGGACATTCGCCGGCGTTACCCGGACGCCGCGCTGGCCTCGTCGTTGGCGGCCGAGGACATGGTGCTGACGCATGCCATCTACAGCTCGGACCTGGATCTTGAGGTCTTCACGCTGGATACGGGGCGGCTGCATGCCGAGACGCTGGGCGTGCTGGATGCGGTGCGCGAACGCTACGGCCGCGAGATCACGGTGTACCGGCCCGTGCAGGCAGCGGTCGACGAACACGTCGCCGCGCATGGCGCCCATGCCTTCTACGAAAGCGTCGAGCTGCGCAAGGCCTGTTGCCAGATCCGCAAGGTCGAGCCGCTCAAGCGCGCGCTGGCCGGCCGCGGTGCCTGGATCACCGGGCAGCGGCGCGCGCAGTCCACGACGCGCGGCGAGCTGCTGCTCGAAGAGGACGACAAGACCTTCGGCCTTTACAAATTCAACCCGCTGGCCGAGTGGAGCGAGGACGACATCTGGTCCGCCATCCGCGCGCTCGGCATTCCCTACAACCCGCTGCACGACCAGGGCTACCCGTCCATCGGTTGCGAACCCTGTACGCGCGCCATCCGCCCCGGCGAGGACCTGCGGGCAGGGCGTTGGTGGTGGGAATTGTCCGACTCGAAGGAATGCGGCCTGCACGCGGGCAACCGGGTCATCACCATTGCGGCGCGCGCCGATTGAGCGCGGCCATGAATTCAAAATCGTTTTAGGGGAAAACCTATGTCTGCTGTTATTCAACGCAGCCACCTGGATTGGCTGGAATCGGAAGCGATCTTCATCCTGCGCGAAGTCGCGGCCGAATGCGAAAAGCCCGTCCTGCTTTTTTCGGGCGGCAAGGATTCCGTGGTGCTGCTGCGCCTGGCCGAAAAGGCCTTCCGGCCCGGCCGCTTCCCGTTTCCGCTGATGCACATCGACACCGCGCACAACTTCGACGAGGTGATCGCCTTTCGCGATGCCCGCGCGGCCGAGCTGGGCGAGACGCTGATCGTGCGCAGCGTCGAGGATTCGATCAAGCGCGGCAGCGTCGTGCTGCGGCGCGAGACCGACTCGCGCAATGCGGCCCAGGCGGTGACGCTGCTGGAGGCCATCGAGGAATTCGGCTTTGACGCCTGCATCGGCGGCGCGCGCCGCGACGAGGAAAAGGCGCGCGCCAAGGAACGCATCTTTTCGTTCCGCGACGAGTTCGGCCAGTGGGATCCCAAGGCCCAGCGTCCCGAGCTCTGGAGCCTGTTCAACACGCGCGTGCATCGCGGCGAAAACATGCGCGTCTTCCCGATCTCGAACTGGACCGAGCTGGACGTCTGGCAGTACATCCAGCGCGAGCAACTGGCGCTGCCGTCGATCTATTTCGCGCACGAGCGCGAGGTGGTGCGCCGCAAAGGTCTGCTGGTGCCCGTCACCCGCTTGACCCCGCCGGCCGAGGGCGAACAGGTCGAACGCCTGTCGGTCCGGTTCCGCACGGTGGGCGATATCTCGTGCACGTGCCCGGTCGCCTCCGACGCCAGCGACACCATGGCCATCATCGCCGAGACCGCCGTGACGGACATCACCGAGCGCGGTGCCACGCGCATGGACGACCAGACTTCCGAGGCCTCCATGGAGCGCCGCAAGAAGGAAGGCTATTTCTGAACGACAAGACGCGCCGGCGCATGCCGGCGTCTGGGGACCCTCATGAACGCACTGAACGATTCCTTTCTTTCCGGCGCCGACACCGGCGTGCTGCGCCTGATCACGGCGGGCTCCGTCGACGATGGCAAGTCCACGCTGATCGGCCGCCTTCTGTATGACAGCAAGGGCGTATTTGCCGACCAGCTCGATGCGATCTCGCGCGCCAAGCACAAGCGCGTCGCGGGCGACGGCATCGATTTCTCGCTGCTGACGGACGGCCTGGAAGCCGAACGCGAGCAGGGCATCACCATCGACGTGGCGTACCGCTACTTTTCGACGCCCACGCGCAAATTCATCATCGCCGATGCGCCGGGGCACGAGCAGTACACGCGCAACATGGTGACAGGCGCATCGACCGCGGATGTCGCGGTCATTCTCATCGACGCGACCCGCGCCGCCGACGGCAAGCTGCTGCCGCAGACCAAGCGGCACAGCACCATCGCGCGCCTCTTGGGCATACGCCACATCGTCGTCGCGGTGAACAAGATGGACCTGGTGAACTGGGACCGCGCCGTGTTCGAACGCATCCGCGACGCCTATGCGGACCTGGCCGGCAAGCTGGGTATCGCGCACTTCGACGCGTTGCCGTTGTCGGCGCTGAGCGGCGACAACGTCGTCACGCTGTCCGGCAAGACGCCCTGGTACGACGGGCAGCCGCTGCTCGCGCTTCTGGAGTCGCTGGATTTGTCGGGCGACGGCCGCGCGTTGCCGCTGCGCTTTCCGGTGCAGTGGGTTGCGCGTCATGGCGGCGAGCGCGCCGATGATTTCCGCGGCTACGCGGGCCGGCTCGCCAGTGGCGTGGTGCGCCCGGGAGACGCGGTGACGGTGCAGCCATCTGGCGTGACGGCGGTGGTGCAGGAAGTGCGCGCCTTTGACCGCACGCTTGATGAAGCGGTGGCGGGCGACTCCATCACGCTGGTGCTGGACCGCGATGTCGACGTGTCGCGCGGTGACGTGATCGTGCACACGGCCGCGCCGGCGCAGGTGTCGCGCGAGTTCGAAGCCGAGCTGTGCTGGCTGGACGCGCAGGCCTTGAATCCGGCGCGCAAGTATCTGCTCAAGTCGGGCACGCGACTGACGTCGGCGAAGGTGCGTGCGGTGCTGTCGCATCGGGACATCCACGAACTGCAGGAAGTCGAGAACACCGAAGGCACGCTGCGCATGAACGACATCGGACGCGTGACGCTCACCACGCGCGAGTCGCTCGCGGTCGATCGCTACGACGATGTGGCTGCAACCGGCGCGTTCATTCTGATCGACGAGGCCACGCATCAGACGGCTGCCGCCGGCATGCTGCGGTAAGCCGCAATCCGGGGCGAAATCGCTGAATTTTGCCCCGAATTTTCATGTTGTTTTTCGTCCAAACCTAATGTTGGCGCGGGTTCCCGGGCGATATCGCAAGATGAAATCGAATTGTTCAGACGATGTCTTCTTCTTGCGGTAAAGTTGGGCTGTCTTACGAAAAGGCTTTTGGTGCTTGTCAAAACCACTGTGTTTTTGTACAGTAGTTTTTATGGCACGCACCGATCATTCTTTTCCCGCCGGTTCTGGGTCCCCGGCTGCCGCCCCCGCCGCCTTGCGCGGTCGGGGTGCGGTTACTAATGTTCGGCATCGCTTTCAGCGCGATGACCGCGTCCAGGTCGACGATGGCTGGTCCGCTTCCGGTCTGCCGGCCGATTTCATCGACTCCGTCCCCGATAACGCGCCGGACGCCAGCGATGCGGTCCGCTCCCCCGTTATCCCCATCCTGCCCGACACCCGCTGCGCGCCGCCCGCACTCAAGACCACGGTCACTGCGGAAGAAGCGCGCAAGATCCTGTCGCGCAACGATTCCCCGGACATTCCCTTCGACGTCGCCGCCAATCCGTACCGCGGCTGCGAGCACGGTTGCGTGTATTGCTATGCCCGGCCCACGCATTCCTACCTGGGCTATTCGCCCGGGCTGGACTTCGAAACCCGGCTGGTGGCCAAGGCCAACGCCGTGCAGGCACTGCGCGCCGAACTGTCCCGGCCCGGCTACAAGCCGTCGCCCATCAACATCGGCTCGGCCACCGACGCCTACCAGCCCATCGAGCGCGACTGGCGCCTGACGCGGGGCATGCTCGAGCTCATGCTCGAAACCCGGCATCCGGTCACCATCGTCACCAAGAACGCGCTGGTCGCCCGCGACCTGGACCTGCTGGCCGCCCTGGCGCAGCAGAACCTCGTGGTGGTCTACATCAGCATCACCACGCTGGATGCCGGCATGGCCCGCACGCTGGAGCCCCGCGCCGCCGCGCCGTGGCGCCGCCTTGAAGCGGTGCGCAGCCTGACCGACGCCGGCGTGCCGGTGGGCGTGCTGGTGGCCCCGGTCATTCCGTTCATCAACGACGAATCCATGGAACACATCCTCCAGGAGGCCAAGGCCGCCGGCGCGCACTACGCCAGCTTCACGGTCCTGCGCCTGCCCTGGGAGGTCAAGACCCTGTTCGAAGACTGGCTCAACGCCCACTATCCGGACCGCGCGCAGCGCGTGTTGCATCGCATCGAAGACCTGCGCAACGGCCGCCGCAACGATCCCAACTTCGGGTCACGCATGCGCGGGACGGGCATCTGGGCCGACCTGCTGCGCCAACGCTTCGCGGTCGCCACGCGCAAGCTGGGGCTCAACCGCACGCGCCTGTCGCTCGATTGCAGCCGCTTCGCGCCGCCCGTGGGGCCTGGCGCGTCAGCGTCGCTTTTCGACGCTGCGTCCGCGGCTGTGGTTGCGGTTCCGCCGGGTGATGCCGGCGGCGCCGACTCCGATTTCCCATCCCCGGCTGGCGCGAAAGCGTCTTCAGGGGTCCCTTTTCCTGGTGGTTTGCCCGCGGTCGGCGGCGCGTACGGGCGCGGTGCGCGCCAGTTGCGCGCCGTGGCCGCCGGCCAATTGTCTTTGTTCGACTGACCGCAGGCTGCTGTTGCCTCGGGTGCATGCCAGGGCGAATCGCCTCGGCGCTGGAACGTTTATCCAAGGAGTTCCCATGAACACCGCTGATTTTTCCGTCCTGCAGGATGAGCTCGCCGTTTCCCTGAACCCGCTGCGCCGCGGCGCCAACCGCGCCCGCGCGTTCTGCGCCAGCCTGACGGGCATGGCCTTGCCCTGGAGCGGTTCGGCCTCTGGCCCGCGCACGCGTGCCACCCGCATGCCCGCCCGCTGGCCGTTCCCGCCGGCGCCCACGCCTGAGGAAGTGGCCATCAGTCCTGCGGCAGGCGGTCCTGCGGCAGGCGCTCCCGCGGTCGACACCCCGGCGAGCGTTTCGGCTCCGGCTCCGGCCGCCGCTCCCGTTCCCGCAGCCGTGCCGGTCGCCTCGGGCGCGCGCGATCACAGCATCGGTGACGCCAAGGCTCAGCCCGTTGCCAACCAGCTCACCATGAAAGCCATGATCACGGACGTCGTGCTGGTGTTGGCCTGGGGCGCAATGATTCCCGGCCTGATGTGGTTGGGCGTGGCGGGCGGATTCTGAATACGCTGCCACGCGGCGGTCAGCTCGATCCCAACAGGATCACGCCCGCCAGAATGGACACGCAACCGGCCAGACGGCCGACGCCCACTTTTTCACGCAGCAGGAACATGCCGGCCAGGGTGCCGAGCATCATGGACATTTCGCGGGCAGGGGCCACCAGGCTCAGCGGCGCGCCGTTGCGCAATGCATACAGCACCAGGATGTACCCCAGCGGCGACAGAAAGCCCACGGCCAGCGCCAGATGCCAATGTCCGCGCATGGATTCCCACGAATGCGTGGGGCGGCGCAGCATGTGGGGCGTCATCATCGCGGTGCGGGTTACACAGGTGAACCAGTCGAACAGCACCGGGCTGATCAGCAGCACTTTCACGCCGTACGCGTCCACCACCGTATAAGCGGCGATGAACAGGCCGATCACCACACCCCAGCGCACGCCGATCCACGCCTGCGGCTGCTTGAAGATGGCCAGCCGTCCCTGGGTGGCGATCAGCAGCACCCCGGCGACCACGCACAGCATGCCCGCAATCCCGGTGTGGGTGGCTGGCTCGCCCAATAGCAGGAAGGCGCCCGTGGTGGAAAGCAGCGGGCCGGTGCCCCGGGCAATTGGATACACCACGGACAGGTCGGCCACCTGATAGCCGCGTTGCAGGCACAGGCTGTAGCCCAGATGCAACAGGCTGGACGCCAGGATTGCCCCGACGACGGGCCAGGTCCAGTTCATGCCGTCGTGCATCAACACCCAGATCACCCAGGGCGCATACAGCACCGAGGCGCACAGGCCGTACGCGAAGACGAAGGGCGCGCCCACCATGGCCGCGCGCTTGGCAAGGAGGTTCCACGTGGCGTGGGCCATCGCCGCCAGGACGACCAATAACAGGGACGAGTACGACATGGGGGAACAGCGTCAGATGACGTGTTTGTTACAGGGAGTTGGAAGGGTACCGCAAACCATGCTCAAGCCGCACATGTTACCCGAGGCCTGGCGGAATTTTTGGTGTAGAATCATCGGTTTGCCAAATCTCATCCTCTGCTTGCGGCATAGCACTCACAATACTGAACGGCAAAAGTATTACCCCGCAAAGGCATGATGATCTAGGAGTTCACATGAACCTCATCGCTATCCTGGAACAGGAAGAAATTGCCCGTCTGACCGGCGGTCAAGCCAAGCCTGAATTTGCTCCTGGTGACACCGTCATCGTGAGCGTCAACGTTGTCGAAGGCACCCGCAAGCGCGTGCAGGCTTTCGAAGGCGTTGTGATTGCCAAGCGCAATCGCGGTCTGAACTCCGCGTTCACCGTGCGCAAGATTTCGTCGGGTGAAGCCGTGGAACGTACGTTCCAGCTGTACTCGCCGCAAATCGCCAGCATCGAAGTGAAGCGCCGCGGCGACGTGCGCCGCGCCAAGCTGTACTACCTGCGCTCGCGCTCGGGCAAGTCGGCTCGCATCAAGGAAAAGCTGGTCAGCAAGCAAGCCAACGCGGCTTGATCGCTTATCGGTACACGGCCCTGCCAGTGTCGGACGTACACGCCAACCCGCGTTTCCGTCCGGCACGGGTTTCCGGGTTAAAAAGGCACCTGCGAGGGTGCCTTTTTTCTTATTTCTGAGCCGTATGTCTGATTCCTCGTCTTCCGCGCGGCCCCGACGGCCGCTGGCGCGTCCCGGCTTCGATCCCGCGACGCAACCGTGGGTGGTGGCCAACGAATCGCTGCCGCCCGTGCCGACCCGCCTGCTCACGCCGGACTCGCTGCGAGGCACGCTGAGCCAGCCGTCCACCTGGACGCTGGAGTTATCGCGTGACAACGATCTGCGCTATCCCGGGCGAGAGGGCGCGCCGGTGCCTGCCGCCGTGCTTATTCCGCTGGTGACCCGTGACGAGGGCGTGAACATCATGCTGACGCAGCGCGCGGCGCATCTGCATGATCACGCGGGCCAGATCAGTTTTCCCGGGGGTCGCATCGAGACCAGCGACGCCACGCCCGTGGCGGCGGCGCTGCGCGAGGCGCAAGAGGAGACCGGCTTGCCGGCCAATCACGTGGAAGTCCTGGGCAGCATGCCGCCGTACCTGACGGCGACCGGCTTTTCGATCATTCCCGTCGTGTCGCTGGTGCGGCCGGGGTTCGAATTGGCGCCCGATGCGTTCGAGGTGGCCGAGGTGTTCGAGGTGCCGCTGTCGTTCCTGATGGACCCGGCCAATCACCGCCTGTACGAGGCCCGGCTGGATGATGGGCGGGTGCGCCAGTATTACGGCATGCCCTATGGCAAGCATTTCATCTGGGGCGCGACCGCGGGAATGCTGCGCAATCTTTATCACCTGCTGCGCCACGGATTCACGCCGCGCTGACGCGCCTGGGGCAGGGCTTTTCGTGACCCGCACACGCTGACGGCCCCGATTGGGGCCGTCTTCAATGGCGCGGCGCCAAGCGTCAGTAGCGTTGCTGGCCCGCCAGGTTTTCCTCAAGGATGCGTTCGTACAGCGCGTAGCGAGCAGGATCGATCCTGCCGGCCTGCAACGCCGCCATCACGCCGCAGCCGGGCTCGTGGCGGTGGGTGCAGTTGTAGAAACGGCATTCCTCGATGGGCTGCGTGAACTCCGGAAAGCCGCGGATGATGTCGTCACGGGTCAGGTGATGCAGCCCGAAAGCCTGGAAGCCCGGCGAATCGATCAGGTCGCCGCCCGGCGCCGGCAGATGGTAGAGCCGGGTGCTGGTGGTGGTGTGCTTGCCCATGTCCAGCGCGGTGGAGTGCTCGCGCGTGGCAGCGGCGGCGTCCGGCACCAGTGCGTTCAGCAGCGTGGATTTGCCCATGCCGCTTTGCCCCAGCAGCAGGTTGGTGCGGCCAGCCAGGCGCGGCGCGAGCAGGGTGTGGACCTTTTCGGGCTCGAGCGCACTCAGTTCGATGACATCCACGCCCAGCGCCGCGATGGGCGCAAGCCGCGCGCGGGCGGCCGGCAGCTCGTCGGTCAGGTCTGTCTTGTTCAGGATGATGAGCGGCGCGATGCCCGCGCTCCATGCGCCCGCCAGGGCTCGGCCCGTCAGGTCGTCCGAAAAGGTGGGCCGCACGGCCACGACGATCAACAGCTGGTCCACATTGGACGCAAACTGCTTGGACCGCATTTCGTCGGAACGATAGAGCAGGTTGCTGCGCGGCAGGATGGCGTCGATGGCGCCTTCGTCCTTGCCTTGCGGCGTGATCTTGACCCGATCACCCACCGCGGCGCCGGTCTTCTTGCCGCGCGGGAAGCATTTGCGTAGCGCGCCGTCGGCCAGTTCCACGGTGTAGTGGCGGCCATGCGCGGCGATGATGCGGCCTTCCATTGGCGCGCTCATGCGGCGGCCGCCATCAGGTGGCGGATGCGCACGGCGGCAGGCGGGTGACTGTCATAGAAGGCGGAATGCACGGGGTCGGGCGTCAGGGTGGCGGCGTTGTCGTCGTACAGCTTGACCAGCGCGGAAACCAGGCGGTCCGGCGAGCTTTGCTCGGCGGCATAGCGGTCCGCTTCGAATTCGTCGCGGCGGGAATACCAGCTGGCAAGCGGCGTCAACATGAAGGTGAATACGGGAATGACCAGGAAGAACAGCAACAGGGCCATGGCGTCGTTGCGGCCACCCAGTTGCGGCAGCACGCCCAGGCCCACGTAGAACCACGGTTGCTGGGCGACCCAGCCCAGGATGGCAAAGAACACCAGCGCGGCGGCAAAGCTGAAGACCACGCGCTTGATGATGTGACGCTTGGCGAAATGCCCCAGCTCGTGCGCCAGCACGGCTTCGATTTCGTCGGCGTTCAGGCGGGCGAGCAGCGTGTCGAAGAACACGATGCGGCGGGATTTTCCGAAGCCCGTGAAGTAGGCGTTGCCATGCGCCGAGCGGCGCGAGCCGTCCATGACGAAGAGTCCGTTCAAGGCAAAGCCGCAGCGCTGGGCCAGGCGCTGGATGCGGCCGGCCAGTTCGGGGTCGGAAAGCGGCGTGAACTTGTTGAAAAGGGGGGCAATGAACATCGGGTAGATGATCAGCAGCGCCAGGTTGAACACCGTCCAGAGCGCCCAGGCCCAGATCCACCAGTAGGCGCCTGCACTGCCCATCAGCCACAGCACTGCGGCGGCCAGCGGCAGGCCCAGCACGGCGGCGACCAGGAGGCCCTTGAGGGCATCGGCCACGAACAGCCCGGGCGTCATGCGGTTAAAGCCAAAGCGCGCTTCCAGCTTGAACTGGCGCCAGAGCGTGAAGGGCAGGCCCAGCAACCCCAGCACCAGCGCCACGGTCACCAGCAGCAGCATCTGCCGCACGAAGTCGTTGCTGGTAAGCTGGCTGACCGCAAGGTCGATGAACTGCAGCCCGCCCAACAGCGTCAGGGCGACCAGCACGAGGGCGTCATAGGTGCGTTCGAGCATGCCCAGCCTGACCCGCGCCACGGTGTAATCGGCCGCCCGTTGGTGGCTGGTCAGCCCGATGCGATGGGAGAATTCCGCAGGCACCTGGTCCCGATTGCGGGCGACGTGGCGGATCTGGCGCGACGCCAGCCACATGCGCACGGCAATATCGGTCAGCAGGAAGGCAACGAACAGCAGTGTGAACATGGGCAATGCGTTTTGCTCAAGAAGGGATGTGCGAAAATCGCGTGTTTTAAAGGCAAATTATATGGCTGCGAACGAAAACCGCCTGATCTGGCTCGACATGGAAATGACGGGGCTGGACCCCGAGAAAGAACGGATTATCGAGGTCGCCGTCGTGGTGACCGAGCCTGACCTGACGGTCGTCGCCGAAGGGCCGGTGATCGTGGTGCACCAGTCCGACAGCCTGCTCGACGCCATGGACAACTGGAACAAATCCACCCACGGCAAAAGCGGGCTCATCGACAAGGTCAAGGCCTCCACGGTGTCCGAGGCGCAGGCAGAGGATACGCTGTTGGCGTTCCTTGCGCAGCATGTGCCGGCCGGAAAATCGCCGATGTGCGGCAACACCATCGGCCAGGACCGCCGTTTCATGTTTGCGTACATGCCGCGCCTGGAACAGTTCTTCCATTACCGCAACCTGGACGTCAGCACGCTCAAGGAGCTGGCGCGCCGTTGGGCCCCCGCCGTCTACAAGGGATTCGAGAAAAAGAGCCGCCACGAAGCGCTGGCCGACATCTACGAGTCCATCGACGAACTCAAGTATTACCGCGAGCATTTCCTGAAGGTCTGAGACCGGCGGCGGGCCGCCGGGTTCCAAACGACACACGGCCTTGCCGCCGCGCTTCGCTTATGCCGTCCTACTCCGTCGCGCAGATCCGTCTTGCAGAGCAGCGCGCCCTGGCATCCGGGCGCACCCTGATGCCGCTTGCGGGCGCCGCGGCCGCCAACTTCGTTACTGCGCGGGTTCCCGCGAAGGCCTCGGTGCTTGCCCTGGCCGGTCCCGGCAATAACGGCGGGGACGCGTTGGAAGCGGCCACGCTGCTGCTGGCGCGGGGCTTCGATGTCCATGTGGTGCTGCCTTCCGGCCCCGGCAAGCTGCCCGCCGACGCTGCCCGTGCCTGGGCCGGCTGGCTGGCCGCAGGTGGACAAGCGCGCACGCACGACGACCTGCCTGATGGACCGTCCCCTGATCTGGTGATGGACGGCCTGTTCGGCATCGGTCTGAACCGTCCCCTGGATGCCAAATGGCAATCCCTGATCGATGCGGTCAATGCCTTGCAGGTGCCGGTGCTGGCGCTGGATGTGCCCAGCGGCATCGAGGCCGACAGCGGGGCGGCGCTGGGCCGCCCGATTCAGGCGCGCTGGACGCTATCTTTCATTGCGGTCAGCCGCGGGCTGTCGCTTCCCGGCGCGGGACGCGCGGCCGCCGGAGAGTGCCACGTCGATACGCTGGGCGTCGTCATGCCCGCCGACAGCGCAGACCGCTGAGCTGCCGCACGGGGGGCTGTCAGGCCGGCCGTCCGCCAAACCGGGTTTCGACCTCGGGCGACAGTGGGCGATAGCGTTCGTTGTCCTGGCCGGCCAGGGCATCCAGGTGGATCTCGGACGGATCGAATACCTTCCAGTAGAGCCGGCCGCATAGGTCGCGGGCGGCGTGGCCGGGCCAGTTGTCCGGCAGCATGGGGGCGGGAAGCTGCGGGTCGTGCAAGACGATCCGGCGCCAGCTGTGCAGCACCATGACGCGGACGGTAAAGGCGTCTGCGGGCGAGGGCGCGTCGTCCAGCAGCTTTTCCAGCGGGCCGAAATTGCGCGAGAACTGCCGGTATTGCTCGGCCACGTCGTCCAGGTTCCAGCACTGGGTGGCCAGGCTGGCGATGGGCAGCCCGCCGGCCCCGGCCAGATCGCGGGCCGACAGCACCAGGGCGCGGTCCGGAATGCCCAGCTTCTCAAGAATCTCGTGCGCGGCGCGCGCCTCGGTGTGCGGATGCGCAAACAGCCCCGGCGCGATCATGCCGAAGCCTTCCCAGGTCAATTCGCGGCGCAATTCGCCGCGTTCAGCCAGTCCGTTGCCCGTGCGGGGCAGCGCGACCAGCGTCCATTCCCCGTTCCATTCCTTGGCGCCGCCTTCGTAGATGCGTTGCGACGCGTGCGACGTATATCGCGCGCCTTGCTCGGAGATCAGGTACAGGCTGCGCCGGCCGTGCCGTTCGGATTGCAGCCAGTTCTGCGCCACCAGGCGAAAGACGCTGGTGCGCAGCAGGCGTTCGTTGATGCCCAGCGGGGCGAGCAGCTCGATCAGGCTGCCCAGCCAGATGGCGCCGCCGTGGGGCGCGAGCGCATCGCCCAGCACGCTGACGCAGAGCGATTTCGCGCGGGGCGGATCGCTTTTCAATAAGCGGGACAGGGCGCGTTCCAGGGGCGACTGAGGGTTTGCCATAAGGAGGGCCGCGGACGGCCGATATCGGGATGCTGGATATGATACATAAATCCAATGTGATACAGATTTGAGTTTGACAATGAATTTTTTGTATTAAATAATCGATCCATGACATGACGGCACTGCGCAGCGTTTGCTTTGCGTTTTCGCAAACCGTCTCAAGGAGACAACTATGTACGCTCAACTCGTCGAAACCGGCGTCAAGCAGGTCAAGACCGCGGACCAGCTTGAAGGCCTGGAACAGACGTTCCAGCGGCGCATCGACGACGGCGTCCGCATCGAGGCCAAGGACTGGATGCCCGAGGCCTACCGCAAGACCCTGGTTCGCCAGATCTCGCAGCACGCGCACTCGGAAATCGTGGGCATGCTGCCCGAAGGCAACTGGATCACCCGCGCGCCGTCCCTCAAGCGCAAGGCCATCCTTCTGGCCAAGGTGCAGGACGAAGCGGGCCACGGGCTCTACCTGTATAGCGCCGCGGAAACCCTGGGCGTGTCGCGCGACGACCTGATCGACGACCTGCACGCCGGGCGCGCCAAGTACTCCAGCATCTTCAATTACCCCACGCTGAGCTGGGCCGATATCGGCATGATCGGCTGGCTGGTCGACGGCTCGGCGATCATCAACCAGATTCCCCTGTGCCGCTGTTCGTACGGCCCGTACGCGCGGGCCATGGTGCGTGTCTGTAAGGAAGAGTCCTTCCACCAGCGCCAGGGCTATGACCTGCTCATGCAGATGTGCCTGCACGGCACGCCCGAACAGAAGGCGATGGTGCAGGACTCGCTGAACCGCTGGTGGTGGCCGGCCCTGATGATGTTCGGCCCGTCGGATGCGGATTCGCCCAACAGCGCCCAATCGATGGCCTGGAAGATCAAGCTCTTCTCGAACGACGAGCTGCGCCAGAAGATGGTGGACCAGACCGTGCCCCAGGCCGAGTACCTGGGCCTGACCGTCCCCGATCCTGACCTGAAGTGGAACGCCGAGCGCGGTCACTACGACTTCGGCGAAATCGACTGGACCGAGTTCTACGCCGTGCTCAAGGGCAACGGCCCCTGCAACCGCGAACGCCTCGCCGCGCGCGTCAAGGCGCACGAGGATGGCGCCTGGGTGCGCGACGCGCTGGTCGCCCACGCCGAAAAGCAGTCCGCCCGTAAAGCCGCTTGAGGTGGTTCCCCCCCCCCGGAGCGCTGCGCGCTTCCCCCCCAGGGGGGCGCCGCAGCGGACCGGCGGAGCCCGGATCCGCGCGGCCCCGCTGGCCCTTGCTGGCGCGTCGGGATCGGTCAAATTTCTGGCATTCGCAGTTCCCAATTTCATTTATTGCAGACCGTCGGCGCCATGCGCCCCGGCATTAGAGGAAATCCATCATGAGCAAAGACTGGCCTCTGTGGGAAGTCTTCATCCGCAGCCAGCACGGCCTGGCGCACAAGCACGTGGGCAGCCTGCATGCCCCGGATGCGGAAATGGCGATCAATCATGCCCGCGACGTGTATACGCGCCGCAACGAGGGCCTGAGCATCTGGGTGGTGCGCGCCTCCGATATTTCGGCCAGCAGCCCGGGCGACAAGGATCCGCTGTTCGAGCCGGCCAACAGCAAGGTCTACCGGCATCCGACCTTCTTCCCGATGCCTGAAGAAATCAAGCACATGTAAGGCGGGTGGGGTAGACATGGATAAAGCACTCTTTGAATACCTGCTGCGTCTGGGCGACACGTCGCTCATCCTGTCGCAGCGGCTGGGCGCCTGGACGGGCCACGGTCCGATCCTGGAAGAAGACCTGGCGCTGACCAACACGGCGCTGGACCTCCTGGGCCAGGCCCGCATGTGGCTGACGCTGGCCGGCGAGGTCGAGGGCGCGGGCCGCGACGAGGATGCGCTGGCCTATCTGCGCGACGCGCACGAATTCCGCAACGCGCTGCTGGTCGAGCGCGACAACGGCAACTACGCCGACACCATGGCGCGGCAATTCCTGTTCGACGTGTGGCATTACTTCCTGCTGCAGCGCCTGGAGACGTCCGCCGACGAGCGCGTTGCGGCCATCGCGGCCAAGTCGCTCAAGGAAGTCACCTATCACGTGCGGCGTTCCTCCGACATGGTGGTGCGTCTGGGCGACGGCACGGCCGAAAGCCACGCCAAGATGCAGGCCGCCATCGACGACGCGTGGCGTTTCACCGGCGAGCTCTTCGCCGATGACGCCATCGACCAGGACCTCGCGGCGCGCGGCATCGGCTGTGAGCTGGCCGCGCTGCGCCAGCCCTGGCTTGCGCACGTGCGCGAAGTGCTGGAAGAAGCCACCTTGACGGTGCCCGACGAGGCGGCCGCAAACCACGCGGCGCACCGCGGCGGCCGCCAGGGCAAGCACACCGAGGCGCTGGGCTACGTGCTGGCCGAAATGCAATATCTGCCCCGCGCCTACCCGGGAGCGACGTGGTGAACGCGCTCGCGCCCATTTCCGCCGACCAGGTCTACGCCTGGCTGCAGGAGGTTCCCGATCCGGAGATCCCCGTGCTGTCCGTGGTGGACCTGGGCGTGGTGCGCGACGTGTCGTGGGACGGCGACGCCTGTGTCGTCGTCATCACGCCAACCTATTCGGGCTGCCCCGCCATGCGCGAAATCACGCAGGACATCCGCCAGACGCTCGAACGCCACGGCGTGCCCGAGGTCCGGGTGGAAACGCGCCTCGCGCCCGCCTGGACGACCGACTGGATGACCGAAAAAGGCCGCGAGGCCCTCAAGGGTTACGGCATCGCGGCCCCCGCCGAACGCGCCATCGACATCTCGGGCATCAGCCGCCGCGCGGCCGCGCCGGCCATCGCCTGCCCGCGCTGCGGGTCGCGCGACACGCGCCTGGTCAGCAATTTCGGGTCCACGTCGTGCAAGGCGCTGTATCGCTGCGTCTCGTGCCGCGAGCCCTTCGATTATTTCAAGACTCACTAAAGAGTGGTTTCGAGATGAGCCAGAACCAATTCCATGCTTTGAAGGTGGCGTCCGTCGCGCGCAACACGCGCGACGCCGTGGTCGTGACCTTCGACCTGCCCGAGGCGCTGACGGAAGAATTTGCCTTCCAGCCCGGCCAGTACCTGACGCTGCGCACGCAGCTCAACGGCGAAGAACTGCGCCGTTCGTATTCGATCTGTTCGGCGCCGCGCGACAAGCTCCTGCGCGTGGCGATCAAGAAGGTCGACGAGGGCGTGTTCTCAAGCTGGGCCAATCACGAACTGCAGCCTGGCCAGACGCTCGAAGTCATGGCGCCGGCCGGCAACTTCACGGTTGACTTCTCGCCGGAGAACCAGCGCCACTACGTGGCCTTCGCGGTGGGTAGCGGCATCACGCCTGTCTTTTCGCTGGTCAAGACGGCGCTGTCGACCGAACCCAAGAGCAAGTTCACCCTGTTCTTCGGCAACCGCGCGTCGTCCGCGGTGCTGTTCCGCGAGGAAATCGAAGACCTGAAGAACCTGTACATGGACCGCTTTTCGCTGGTCTACGTCATGAGCCGCGAGACGCAGGACATCGAACTCTTTAACGGCCGCCTGGACGGGGACAAGGTCGATCAGCTCATGTCGGCCTGGATGAGCCCGGAGGATATCGATTACGCTTTTGTGTGCGGTCCCCAGACCATGACGGAGAGCGTGGTCGAACGGTTGCAGGCGCGCGGCATCCCGAAGTCGAACATCAAGTTCGAACTCTTCGGCGCGCCGAAGGGCCCGCGCGCGCTGCGCACCGGCCAGGACGCCCGCCAGGCGCCCGGCAAGGGGCAGTGCGAGGTCACCGTGGTGCAGGACGGGCATAGCCGCATGTTCGTCATCGACAAGAACAAGGACAGCGTGCTGGATTCGGCGCTGGCGCAGGGCATCGAACTGCCGTATTCGTGCAAGGGCGGGGTGTGTTCCACCTGCCGCTGCAAGGTGATTGAAGGCGAGGTGGACATGGACGCCAACTTCGCCCTTGAAGACTATGAGGTCGCGCGCGGGTTCATCCTGAGCTGCCAGAGCTTCCCGGTCAGCGACCGGCTGGTTATCGACTTCGACCAGGAAACCTGACCCGGCGCGCGCCAGGCAAGCATTCAAATCTTATTGGAGAGACAAGCGTGTCCCAGAAATTCTTCGAACGCCACCAGCCCCTGCTGGAACAATCCCTGGCAGCCGCCGCGCTGCGCGGCTACTGGAGCCCGTTTGCCGAGTCGCCCAGCCCGCGCAACTATGGCGAGACCGCCAACGACGAGGGTCGCGCCGCCTTTGAAGCCCTCAAGGGCAAGCCCTTTCCGCTGAACCTGCACGATGCCGACGGTGTCGTGGGCGGCGAAAAATCGCCCTATGGTTTCGACCTGGGCATCACCTATCCGCGCGTGCCGGCCGACAAGCTGATCGCCGCTTCCAAGCGCGCGCTGCAAGACTGGCGCCGCGCCGGTCCCCACGCCTGGGTGGGCGTGTCGCTGGAAATCCTGGCGCGCCTGAACAAGCTCAGCTTCCAGATCGCCTACGCGGTCCAGCACACCACCGGTCAGGGCTTCATGATGGCCTTCCAGGCCGGCGGCCCCCACGCGCAGGACCGCGGCTTCGAAGCCGTCACCTACGCCTGGCAGGAGATGTCGCGCATTCCGGGCGTCGCCGTCTGGGAAAAGCCGCAGGGCAAGAACGATCCCATCCGCATGGAAAAGCACTTCACGGTCGTGCCGCGCGGCGTCGCGCTGGTGATCGGCTGCTCGACCTTCCCGACGTGGAATGGCTATCCCGGGCTGTTTGCCAGCCTGGCGACGGGCAATACCGTCATCGTCAAGCCGCACCCGGGCGCGATCCTGCCGCTGGCCATCACCGTGAAGGTGGCGCGCGAAGTGCTGCAGGAAGCCGGCTTCGATCCCGATGTCGTGCAGCTTGCCGCCCATGAAGCGGGCGACGACACCGCGCAGAAGCTGGCCCTTGACCCGGCGGTCAAGATCGTCGACTTCACCGGCAGCACCGCCAACGGCGACTGGCTGGAGAACAATGCGCGCCAGGCCCAGGTCTACACCGAGAAGGCCGGCGTGAACCAGGTCATCATCGATTCGACCTCGGACCTGAAGGGCGTGGCCCGCAACCTGGCGTTCTCGCTGGCCCTGTATTCCGGCCAGATGTGCACGGCGCCGCAGAACATCTACGTGCCGCGCGACGGCATCAACACGCCCGAAGGCCGGGTCAGCTTCGACGACGTGGCCGCCGCGCTGGGCGTGGCGCTGGAAAAGGTCGGCGCCGATGCCGCCAAGGCCGTCGAACTGACGGGCGCCATCCAGAACGAAGGCATCGTCGAGCGCATCGAGAAGGCGCGCGCCTTGGGCCTGCCCGTCGTGGCCGACAGCAAGACGCTGGTCCATCCGCAGTTCGAGAACGCGCGCGTGCGCACGCCGCTGCTGCTGCGCACCGAGGCCGGCAACCCGGCGCTCAGCCAGGAGTGGTTCGGTCCCATCGCGTTTGTCGTGGCCACCGATTCCACGGCGCACAGCATCCAGCTGGCGCGTGACAGCGTCATCGAGCACGGCGCGCTGTCCCTGTCCGCCTACACCACGGACGAGCGTGTGGCCGAGCAGATCCAGGACGCCGCCGAAGTGTCGGGCGTGTCGTTGTCGCTGAACCTGACCGGCGCGGTGTTCGTCAACCAGACCGCGGCCTTCAGCGACTTCCACGGCACCGGCGCCAACCCGGCGGCCAACGCGGCGCTGTCGGACACGGCGTTCGTCTCCAACCGCTTCCGCGTGGTGCAAACCCGCCGTCACATCTAAGCCGGGCGATCGCACATGACCTACCAGGATATTCAATTCGACCTGTCCGGCGGCATCGCGCGCCTGACGCTTAACCGCCCGGACAAGCTCAACAGCTTCACGGCCAACATGCACGCGGAAGTGGCCGACGCGCTGACCCGCGTCGAAACCGAAGGCGCGCGCGTGCTGGTGCTGACGGGCGCCGGCCGCGGTTTCTGCGCCGGCCAGGACCTGAGCGAGCGCAAGCCCGCGCCCGACGGCACGCCGCCCGATCTGGGCGAGACCGTCGACAAGTTCTACGCGCCGCTGGTGCGCCGGCTGGGCGCCTTGCCCATGCCGGTCGTGGTGGGCGTGAACGGCGTGGCCGCGGGGGCGGGCGCCAATCTGGCGTTTGCGGGCGACATCGTCATCGCCAAGGCGTCGGCCAACTTCATCCAGTCGTTCTGCCGCTTGGGGCTCATTCCGGATACGGGCGGCACGTTCGCGCTGCCCCGTCTGGTGGGCCGCGCCCGCGCCATGGGCCTGGCCATGCTGGGCGACAAGCTGAGCGCCAAGCAGGCAGAAGAGTGGGGCCTGATCTGGCAATGCGTGGCCGACGAGGAATTCGACGCCGCGCTGGAGCGCCTGGCCACGCATTTCGCGGCCGCGCCCACCAAGGGCCTGGCGTTCACCAAGCGGGCGCTGCAGGCCAGCCTGGGTAATGACCTGTCCACGCAGCTGGACCTGGAACGCGACATGATGCGCGAACTGGGCCGCAGCGCCGACTATGCCGAAGGCGTGGCCGCATTCCTGGGCAAACGCGAACCGCAGTTCAAGGGGCAATGATGGGCGTTCATGTTCCCCCCGTTGAAGTGCCGGCCGATCCGCAGGAACTGGCGCAGGCCGTGGGCTCGGTGATGTATGCCGGCGACGCGGCCTCGCAAGGCCTGGACATGAAGATTGAGGAAATGGCGCCGGGCTACGCGCGGCTGACCATGCGGGTGCGCCCCGACATGCTGAACGGCCACAAGACCTGCCACGGCGGCTTCATCTTCGCCCTGGCCGACAGCGCCTTCGCGTTCTCGTGCAATTCCCGCAATGTCAGCACCGTGGCGTCGGGTTGCACGATCGACTATCTGGCGCCGGGATTCGAGGGCGACCTGCTGACCGCCGTGGCCCAGGAGCGTTCGCTCGCTGGCCGCACCGGCGTCTACGACGTCACCGTGACCAACCAGGACGGCCGCAACGTGGCCTTGTTCCGGGGACGTTCGTACCGCATCAAGGGCCAGATCGTCGGGACGCCCACGGACGCCTGACTGCATTACAGAACCAAAGAGAAGAGAGACATCATCATGCCCAACACCATGAGCAAGCCGGGACTGGATCCTATCGAGCATGCCAGCCAGGACGAGCTGCGGGCGCTGCAGCTGGACCGCTTGAAGTGGACCCTCAAGCATGCGTACGAAAACGTGCCGCACTACAAAAAGGCGTTCGACGAAGCCGGCGTGCACCCGGACGACCTGAAGCAGTTGTCCGATATTTCGAAGTTCCCGTTCACCACCAAGAAAGAGCTGCGCGAGAACTATCCGTTCGGCATGTTTGCCGTGCCGCGCGAGCGCATCTCGCGCATCCACGCGTCCAGCGGCACGACCGGCAAGCCCACCGTGGTGGGCTACACGCAGGGCGACCTGGACAACTGGGCCAACCTGGTGGCCCGTTCGATCCGCGCGGCGGGGGGCAAGCCCGGCGACACGGTTCACGTGGCCTATGGCTACGGGCTGTTCACGGGCGGCCTGGGCGCGCACTACGGAGCCGAACGCCTGGGATGCACGGTCATTCCGATGTCGGGCGGACAGACTGAAAAGCAGGTCCAGCTGATCAATGATTTCCGTCCGGACATCATCATGGTCACGCCTTCCTATTTCTGCAACATCCTGGAAGAGCAGCGCCGCCAGGGTATCGATCCGCGTCAGAGCTCGCTGCGCATCGGCATTTTCGGCGCCGAACCCTGGACGGGCCAGATGCGCGCCGACATCGAGGCCGAAGCCGGCATCGACGCCGTCGACATCTACGGCCTGTCCGAAGTGATGGGCCCGGGCGTGGCGAGCGAATGCGTCGAGACCAAGGACGGTCCGGTCGTCTGGGAAGATCATTTCTACGCCGAGATCATCAACCCGGACACGGGCGAACCGGTGGCCGACGGCGAACCGGGCGAACTGGTGTTCACGTCGCTGACCAAGGAAGCGATGCCCATCGTGCGCTACCGCACTCGCGACCTGACCCGCCTGTTGCCGCCCACGGCGCGCAGCATGCGCCGCATCGGCAAGATCACCGGCCGCAGCGACGACATGCTGATCGTGCGCGGCGTGAACATGTTCCCCACGCAGGTGGAAGAACTGGTCCTGAAGATCGCGCAGCTTGCGCCGCACTACCAGCTGGTGCTGAGCCGCACGGGCAACATGGACGAGCTGGAGATCCTGACCGAAGTGCGCGCCGAGTTCTCGGGCCTGTCCGACGCTGAACGCGCCAACTTGGGCAAGCAGTTGCAGCACGCGGTCAAGACGCACATTGGCGTCAGCGCGCGCATTCAGGTGTCGGATGCCGGACATGTGGAACGCACATTGACCGGCAAGGCGCGCCGGGTGATCGACAAGCGTCCGAAGTAAAAAAAAGCAGCCGCAAGGCTGCTTTTTTTATTGCGCCGTCACTACTGCCCCACGGTGCGCAGGATCCGCCGGTACCAGAAGTGCAGCAGGGCGGCCGACAACGCCAGGCCGAACATGGCCATCAGCCACATGCTGCCGGCGCCTTGCGGCGATCCCGGCACCAGCAGGTCTCGCAGGCCGTCGATGCCGCCCTGGCCGGGACCGAAGCCGAACCACCAGCCGCCCACCAGTCCCACGCCGGCCAGCGCGACCGTCTGCAGGATCAGCGGCACGACGGCGATCTTGTAGGCGCGCAGCAGGTACGAGTTGATGCACTGCATCGAATCGAACAGATGGAACAGCGGCAGGACGGCGAGCAACGTGGTCGCCACGGCAGCGACCGCGGCGTCGTCCGTGTACGCGGCCAGGATGAGCGGTCGGCCGATCAGCAGCACTGCGGCCGTCAGCAGCGCGCCTATCAGGCCCAGCGCCAGGCCGGCCATGCCGGTGCGGTGCGCATGCGCGTAGTTGCCCGCGCCGATGGCCTGCGCCGTCAGCGCGGCGGTCGCCACGCCCAGCGCCATCGGCATCATGTAGCAGAGCGCGGCCAGGTTCGACATGATCTGATGCCCGCCGGTCACGAAGGTGCCCTCGCGCGCCACCAGCAGCGCCATGAAGGTGAACGCCGACACCTCGACCAGGTAAGATCCGCCCATCGGGACGCCCAGACGCAGCAGTTCCTTGAGCGCCTTCCAGTCCGGCTTGCCGATGCGCAACTGGAAACGGCGGTAGTAGCGGTCGTGCGTGATCA
Organism: Achromobacter sp. JD417; assembly: GCF_041879325.1. Lineage (NCBI taxonomy): Bacteria > Pseudomonadati > Pseudomonadota > Betaproteobacteria > Burkholderiales > Alcaligenaceae > Achromobacter > Achromobacter sp. JD417. Next base: position 1,643,816 of record NZ_CP087159.1, read on the forward strand.
CCCACAGGCCCAGGCCCAGGCTCATCCAGGACACCACGGCCGTGGCCAGCCCCGCGCCGGCCGCGCCCATCGCGGGCAGGCCCAGCTTGCCGTAGATGAAGATCCAGTTGAACAGCGCCTTGAAGCCGATGATGGACAGGTTGATGGCCATGACGAGCTTGGGCCGCGACACCGCGGTGCCCAGCGCATAGATGGTGCGGAACACCAGCGCGGCGGGCAGCGCCAGGACCAGCGCCTGCAGGTAGGACGCGATGCGGTCGCGCACGCCGGGGGCAACATCGCCCGACATGAAGAGCCACATGTCCGGAAACAGCATCAGCACCGCGCCCACGACCGACAGGCCAAGCGCCAGCCACACGCCCTGGCCCCAGCTTTTGCCGACTTCCAGGTTGTTGCCGGCGCCGAATTGCTGCGCCAGGATCGGGATCAGGGCATGCACGACGCCCATCAGGCCGACGAAGATCGTGATGTAGATGGAAGCGGAAAGCGCCATCGCCGCCAGGTCGTCGGGGCTGGAATGCCCCGTCATGGCGGTGTCCAGCACGCCGAACGAAATGCTGGCCCACTGGCTGATGAGCACGGGCCAGGCCTGCTTGAGGATCCCGCGCAGGGTGGCGCCGAAGGTCATCGGCGCCGTCAAGGCAGGGGTCATGGCTTGGCGCCGGTGCGCAGCAGGCGGAAGGTTTCGGAACGGTCGGCGCGGCGGCCGCCTTGCCAGAGGACTTCGGCGCCTTCGCTGTAGGCAGCGGTGCCGTCGCGCAGGCTTTGGTTGGTGGTCTGTTGCAGGACCAGCGTGCAGCGCGTGTCGAACGGGAACGACAGGTTGTTGAAGATGAGGAACGAGGCGCGTTGCCCGCTGCCCAGGCTCAAGCCGCGAATGCACTCGCCGGGACGCTTGTGCTGCGCGATGGCCTCGGCCAGTTGGCCCGACACGGTGCGATAGCTGCGCGCGTAGTCCACCGCGGGTTGCCACAGCAGCACCAGCAGGATCCAGGTCACGGTCAGGCCGCCAGCCGACAGCACCGTGCCGCGCCACAGCGCCTGCGGGCGCACGCGCAGCCGCCATACGACCAGGACGATCCACCCCAGCGTGAAAAGGACGGCCAGGGCAAAGGCCACCCACGAGATCACGGGCTCATAGCCGGTGGTCTGGCGGGCGATGTTGCGGGAAATCTGCGCCGGCCAATGGAAATGCAGCGCCACCCAACCGAGCCAGGCGGTGGCCACGGTCAGCGAAAAGCACATCACGGCAAACCAGTCCAGCGTGTTCACCACGCCACGGCGCAGGGTGGGCAGCGAGAACGCGCCCAGCACCGCGCACGGCACGGCCAGCAGCACGAATTCGGAGTCGCCGGCCTCGTCCACGAAGAACAGGATGACGGTTGAGCACGCCAGCAGCATCAGGGGCACCCAGATGTGCGGGGCATGGATCCAGGCACGCCAGCGCCAGATGGCCAGCAGCGCCAGCGGCCAGGTCGGCCACAGGTACCACGGCAGGTCGCGCAGCGTGCGGGCGGCGTCGTGCAGGCCCGGGATGGCGAACGACGACAGGTTCCAGGTCTTCCAGTTGCGGATCCAGTATTCGCTGCCCTGGCTGGCAGGGATCCACCAGGCGAGGATCAGGCCGGCGGCCAGCACTGCAGCCCAGAGCAGCCAGCGCTTGCATTTCCAGAGCGGGCTGCGCGGATAGAAGGCCAGCGCCGCACCGATCATGATGGGCAGGGCGCCGACCCAGCCGCGCGTCAGAAAGCTGGCGGCCAGCGCGATGCCCAGCGTGGTGGAGCCGGTGACGGGGCGGTCCACGGTGCGGGCCAGCGAATAGAACGCCAGTGCCTGGCAGGCCATGATCGCGGGCATGACCGTCGTTTCATGCGTGCGCTGCAGGATGCCGACGGTGGCGAGCAGCAGCAGCAGGGCGGCGTCGGCCAGCATGCGGCCATAGTCGCGGGGTTCGGGTTCGCCGCCGAAGGGCAGCGCCAGCGGCTGGGCCTCGGCGCGGCGGCCAAGCAGATACGTGCCGTACCAGACGCTCGAGGCCGTGATGCCAAACCACAGCAGGTTGGGTAGGCGGCCGGCGGTGATGTCGCCGATGAACGGGCCAAACAGCCAGATGCTGATCGCGCCCACCCACGTGATCAGCGGACCTTCCTCGGCGTGGGCCAGATGCCCCACCTGCGGCAGCAGCCAGGTCAGGCCGCCTTCGCGGATCGCGGTGATCATGGTCGCCAGTCCAACGGCGTCGTCGGTTTTCCACGGGTCGCGCATGAACAGCCCGGCCACGATGTAGGCCAGGGACAGGCCCAGCAGGATGAGGCGGGGCAGTTTTGCGGTGGCGACCGACGTCAGCCGGGCCGGGGTGGAAATGGAAAGTGGGGACACGGGCGTTAATGTAACCGAGTGGTCGGAATGCGCCACCCCCTGACCGATTGTCCGGCGTCAAGGGGGGAAAAAAAAGCAGCCCGAAGGCTGCCTTTTTGCTGTGACTCCCGCAGGAGCAACAGGATCAGGAAGCGGACTTGACCGTGCCAGCAGTGCGGGCGAAGCGGGCGCGGAACTTTTCCACGCGGCCGGTTTCGACGATGCGGGTCTGGGCGCCAGTGTAGAACGGGTGCGATTCGGAGGTCACGTCGCACTTGAAGAGCGGGTACGTCTTGCCGTCGAGTTCGACGGTTTCGCGCGTCTGGACGGTGGAACGGGTGATGAACTTGTTGCCCGTTTGCAGGTCGGCGAAGACGACTTCGCGGTATTCGGGGTGAATGCCTTCTTTCATGGTGCTTTCCTAGACTCGGTCGAGTCTTTTTCAAGAGTTAGGGTCGCCAGCTACAGCTGCCTGGGTTGGGTTTGCCTACACCCAATGGCGCGACAGGCGCTAGCCACGTATCCAAAAAGTAACCCCGCATTCTAGCACGCGATATTGCCCTCGGCCAGCCGTAAGTGGTCGCCTGGGCCAGCCTGCGGCCCGGGCGCCTTGACGCGAGAGAACGTCAGAGATCCGTGCGCAGCTTCCAGATTTCCGGAAACAGCACGACTTCCAGCATGCGCCGCAGGTAATCCACCCCGGACGTGCCGCCCGTGCCGCGCTTGAAGCCGATGACCCGTTCGACCGTCGTCACGTGGCGAAAGCGCCACAGCCGGAAGGCATCTTCCAGGTCGGTCAGCTTTTCGCCCAGCTGGTACAGCGCCCAGTAGCGGTCCGTGTCGCGGTAGACCGCCAGCCACGCGGCTTCAACCGCCGCAGACGCCTGATAGGGCTGCGTCCAATCGCGCTCCAGGTAGTCCGCGGGAATGTCCAGGCCATTGCGCGCCAGCAGCCGCAGCGCCTCGTCATACAGGGACGGCGCCTCGTAGGCGCTCTGCACCTGGGCCAGCAGGTCGGCGCGGTGCGAGTGCGGCTTGAGCATTGCCGCGTTCTTGTTGCCCAACAGGAATTCGACCTGGCGGTACTGGTAGCTCTGGAATCCGCTCGACCGCGCCAGATAGGGACGCAACGCGGAGTATTCGGGCGGCGTCATGGTGGCCAGCACGTCCCAGGCGTGAACGAGCTGCTCCATGATCTTGCTGACGCGCGCCAGCATCTTGAAGGCGGGCTGCAGACGGTCCGCCGCCACGCTGGCGATCGCCGCGCGCAGCTCGTGCAGCATCAGCTTCATCCACAGTTCGCTGGTCTGGTGCTGGATGATGAACAGCATTTCGTTGTGCTCGGGCGACATCGGATGCTGGGCGCCGAGCAGTTCGTCCAGATGCAGGTAATCGCCGTAGGTCATGTCGCGCGCGAAATCGAGCTGCGCTTTTTCCTGGTGGACGATGTCTTCGGGGCGTTCGTTCTGGTTCATGCGCGGCCTCCGGGGCAGGGCGGGGCGGCGCGGCGGGCGGATGCGGGCAGGGCGCGCCAGTGGGGCGCGAAAAGCAATTCCATGGTCGATTCTCCGGGCGGGGCAGCTGCAGTCGCGCAGCCGCTCCCAGGCAGGCAAATCAGCCTACAGTTCGCGCAGGACCGCGCGGACCGGGCTGGCATCGGCCTGGACCAGCGCCAACGGCAAGGCGATCAACTCGTAATCGCCTTCCGGCACGTCGTCGAGCACCAGGTTCTCCAGTACCCGCATGTCATGCCGCAAGATCGTGTGGTGGCTGTCCAGGGTCTTGCTGGAAGCGGGGTCGATGCTGGCGGTGTCCAGACCGATCAGCATGACGCCGCGTTCGGCCAGCCATTCGATCGTCTGGGGCGCGTAGGCGGAGAAATCGTCCGTCCACCAGTCCTGCGCGGCATGCTTGGCGGTGCGCACCAGCACGCGGGGCGGCAGGTTGTGCGCCGCATGGGCAAGGTGATCGATGGTGATGAGCGCGCCGCAGTCGATCGCGTGGATGACGCGGCAGGGGCCCAGGAAGGGTTCAAGCGAGACCGCGCCGATGGCTGCGGCCCCGTTTTCGTAGTGCAGCGGGGCGTCGGCATGCGCACCGATGTGCGGCGACAGCGTGATTTCGCTGACATTGACCGGACAGCCAGGCGTGAGCGACCACTTCCATTGCTGGCGGTACGGCGTGTCGCCCGGAAACACGGGCGATGCCGTCGAGACGGGCGGGGAAATGTCCCACAGGCGTTTCATGGCAGGCAAGAAGGGTCGCGAGGGCCGAAATTAGGTTAAGCCTAAAACAATATCGGCCGGTAGTCTAACGGAATTCCGGCCCGCGTTGCGGTCAGAGGCAGCCCAGCTCGGCCATCGACAGCGCCGAGCCGCCCGCGACGATCAGGTGGTCGACGAGCCGGATGTCCACCAGCGCCAGGGCTTGCTTCAGGTGCCGGGTGAAGCTCTGGTCAGCGGCGCTTGGCGAGGCCACGCCCGATGGATGATTGTGCGCCACGATGAGGGCCGCCGCGTGGTGGCGCAAGGCTTCGCGCACGACCTCCCGGGGGTAGACCGCCGCCTGCGACAGCGTGCCCCGTGCCAGTTCGCCGGTGGCGATCAAACGCAGCTGGGCGTCCAGGTAGAGCGCGATGCAGTGCTCGACCTGGCGATGCCCGAGCGCCGCCTTGCAGTATTGCTTCACGCGGGTCGGGTGGTTCATGGCGATGTCCCTGACCAGGTCTTCTTCCAGCGCCCGGCGCGCCAGTTCCAGCAAGGCCGCCAGGGTGCAGGCCTTGGACGAGCCCAGGCCGGCGACGGCCATCAGTTCCTCGGGCGAGGTGCTTAAAAGGCCGCGCAGGCCGCCGAACCGGTCCAGCAACTGGCGGCATAGATCCACTACATTCAGCCCCGGAATGCCCGTGCGCAGGGCGACGGCAAGCAGCTCGGCGTCCTGGATGGATGCGGCCCCGTGGCGCAGCATGCGCTCTCGGGGACGGTCTTGTTTTGGCAGCCGGACGGACAATTTCATAAGAGGCTCTAAAATCAGGGTTTACTCAAATACCCATACGGTGGCAGATCGTGAGCATCGCCTCTAATGAAGTGAACGTTTTGGTCCGTCCGGATTCCTACCTGACGCTGCACTACCGCATCACGCTGGCGTCCGGCCCGGGCGCGGGCTCCATCTTCACGGACACCTTCGACGGGCGGCCCGGCACGCTGCAAATGGGCAGCGGCCAATGGGCGCCCGGCCTTGAGGCCGCATTGGTCGGCCGCGCCGAAGGCGACAAGTTCAGCGTCACCATCGAGCCCGCCGATGCCTATGGCGACCGCAACCCCGAACTCATCCAGCGCGTCACGCGCGCCATGCTGGCCGAACACGCGGGTCCGGATGCCACCTTCGAACCCGGCGACCTGGTCGAATTCACCGCGCCCAACGGGGGCCGCTACTCGGGCGTCCTGAAGGAAATCAACGACGACTCGGCCCTGTTCGATTTCAACCACCCGCTGGCGGGCATCAGCCTGAAAGTGGACGTCGCGCTGCTGGGAGTGCTTTGATGAGCCAGGCTGTCACCGCCTCCGACGCCGAAGTCCTGCTGGCGCAGCCGCGCGGCTTCTGTGCAGGCGTGGATCGCGCCATCGATATCGTCGAGCGGGCCATCGAGCTGCACGGCGCGCCCATCTATGTGCGCCACGAGATCGTTCACAACCGCTATGTCGTCGAAGACCTGCGCGTCAAGGGCGCCATCTTCATCGACGAGCTCGAGGACGCCCCGGCGGGCGCCATCGTGGTGTTTTCGGCGCATGGCGTCTCCAAGGCCGTGCGCGCCGAAGCCGAATCGCGCGGCCTGCAAGTGTTTGACGCCACCTGCCCGCTGGTCACCAAGGTCCACATCGAAGTCGCGCGCATGCGCGCGGCCGGCCGCGAGATCATCATGATCGGCCATAAGGGCCATCCCGAGGTCGAGGGCACCCTGGGGCAGGCGCAGGGCGGCATGTATCTCGTCGAAACCGTCGAAGACGTGGCCGGCCTTGAAGTCACGGACCCGGAAAACCTTGCCTTCGTCACGCAGACCACGCTGTCGGTCGACGACGCGGCCGCCGTGTCGCAGGCGCTCAAGGCGCGCTTTCCCAACATTGCCGAGCCCAAGAAGAGCGACATCTGCTATGCGACGCAGAACCGGCAGGATGCGGTCAAGGTCATGGCGCCTGAATGCGACCTGGTGCTGGTCGTGGGCAGCCCGAACAGTTCGAACTCCAACCGGCTGCGCGAAGTGGCCGAGCGCAAGGGCGTCGCGTCCTATCTGATCGACGGCGCGGATTCCATCGATCCGGCCTGGCTGGCTGGCCGCAAGCGCATTGGCGTGACCGCGGGCGCCTCGGCGCCGGAAGTGTTGGTGCAGCAGGTGATTGCGCGGGTCAAGGAACTGGGCGCCGTCTCGGTGCGCAAGATGCCGGGGCTTGAAGAAAACGTCGCGTTCCCGTTGCCCAAGGGCTTGTCGCGCAAGGCGGCCCAGACCGAATCGCTGGAATGAACAAGCGCCGCCCACGCGGGCGGCGCTACAAGAACACCGAGGAGACTTCATGCAGCTCTACAGCTACTTCCGCAGCTCGGCCGCTTATCGCGTGCGCATCGCCTTGAACCTGAAGGGCTTGCCCTACGAATATGTGCCGGTCCATCTGCTGAAGGACGGCGGCCAGCAGCTGTCGGCCGATTACCGCAAGGTGAATCCGACCGCGCTGGTTCCGGCGCTGGTCGACGGCGATGCGGTCATCGGCCAATCGCTGGCCATCATCGAATACCTGGAAGAAACCCATCCCCAGACGCCGCTGCTGCCGGCCGACGCCATCGGCCGCGCCCGGGTGCGCGATCTGGCGCTGGGCATTGCCTGCGACACGCATCCGTTGAACAACCTGCGCGTGCTGAAATACCTGAAGCACACGCTGGGCGTGGACGAAGCGGCCAAGACCGCCTGGTACAAGCACTGGGTGCATCAGGGGCTCGAAGCCCTGGAAGCCCAGTTGGCCGGCTCAAGCGCCACGGGCCAGTTCTGCCACGGCGACACGCCCACCATCGCGGACCTGTGCCTGGTGCCGCAAGTGGCGAATGCGCAGCGCTTCGAGTGTGACCTGTCGGCCATGCCCAATGTGCTGCGCATCGATGCGGCGTGCCGGGCCTTGCCGGCTTTCGAAAAGGCCGCGCCGGGCAACCAGCCCGACGCGGAGTGACACAGCGGCCGGTCAGCCGATCTGCACCGGCACGAAGATCTTGTCTTCGCCCCGCTGCACCAGCAAGGCCACGGTCTTGCCCGCCTTGGACAACTCGGCCTTCACCTGGCCGACGTTGTGCACCGGCACACCATTGAGCGACAGCAGCACGTCGCCGGGCTGAATGCCAGCCTTGGCGGCGGGGCCGGCCGAACGTTCGATCAGCAAGCCTTCCGCACCGGCCTCCTGTTGCTCCTGCGGGCTCAGGGGGCGCAGCGCCAGCCCAAGCTGGCCGCGCTGCACTTCCTGGCCGTCGGCCGACGCCTGCGTCTTGTCCTTGGGCACGCCACCCAGCGTCGCGACCATTTCCTTCTGCCCGCCATTGCGCCACACGTCCAGCTTGATCTTCTCGCCGGGGGCGGCCATGGTGATCGTGGAAGCCAGGTCGCCCGACGACACGATGGTCTTGCCGTCGATCTTGCGCACCACGTCGCCCGGCTGCAGGCCGGCCTTATCCGCCGCGCTGCCCTTTTCGACGCTGGACACCAGCGCGCCCGACGGCGAATCCAGCTTGAACGAATCGGCCAGGTCCTGGTTCACTTCCTGGACCGTCACGCCCAGGCGCGCATGCTGCACCTTGCCGTGCTCGAGGATCTGGTCCTTGATTTTGTAAGCCAGGTCGATGGGGATCGAGAACGACAGACCCTGGAAGCCGCCGGTGCGGCTGTAGATCTGCGAGTTGATGCCCACGACTTCGCCGCGGTCGTTGAACAGCGGGCCGCCCGAGTTGCCGGGGTTCACGGCCACGTCGGTCTGGATGAACGGCACCGACGTGTCGTCCGGCAGCGAGCGGCCCTTGGCGCTGACGATGCCGGCGGTGGCGGTGTTCTCCAGGCCATAGGGCGAGCCGATGGCCAGCACCCATTCGCCCACCTGCAGCTTGTTGACGTCGCCCACCTTGACCACCGGCAGGTTCTTCGCCTCGATCTTGATGACGGCAACGTCGGTCTGCGGATCGGCGCCCAGGACCTTGGCCTTGTACTCGCGGCGGTCGGTCATCTTCACGGTCACTTCCTTGGCGTCCTGGACCACGTGCGCGTTGGTCAGGATGATGCCGTCCGAGCTGACGATGAAGCCCGAGCCTTCGCCGCGCATCGGCACTTCACGGGCCGGCGCGCGGCCGCGAGAGCCGGGAATCTGGCCAAAGAACTGGGCGAACGGGTCGTCGCTCTCGTCGGCGGACACCTTGCGTGTGCCACTCACGCTGATGTTGACGACGGCCGGACCGGATTCGCGCGTGATCTGCGCGAAATTGGGCGGCACGGACGCGCTGATCGGCTGCGAAGCCGCGGTGGGGGCGTCGGCAGCCATCGAAACGCTGCCGGTCAAGGCAGTGGCACCTGCGCCGCCAATGGCGCCGGCGGCCAGCAGCGCCATGATGAGGCGCGAGGGTTTGATTTGCGTGGTCTTCATGTCGGCTCCTGCGATCATGTTGGGGACATGGCGCTATCTTCAGGCCCGACACTTAGGGGAAACTTAAGCAGGGAAATCCACGCGCGCGCGCAGGCCCTGGCCGGCAGGCGGATCTTCCAAAGTGATGGTGGCGCCGTGGCGGTCGGCGATGGTGCGCGCGATGGCCAGCCCCAGCCCGCTGCCATGCGTCGTGTTGCCTTCGGCGCGATAGAAGCGGTCGAACACGCGCTCGCGTTCGTGGACGGGGATACCCGGGCCCGCGTCGTCGATCAGCAGCGAGACCCGGTCCGGCGTGCGGTCCAGGCGGATGCCGACGCGCCCGCCGGCAGGCGAGTGCTTGATCGCGTTGTCCAGCAGATTGCGCGCAAGCAGCACCAGCGCATCGCGATTGCCGCGCACCTGCACCTGCGTCTCGCCGTCCAGCGCAATGTCGATGGATTTGGCGTTCGCCTGCGGCAGTGTCTCGGATATGGCCTGGCGCAGCACGTCGGCCATATCCACGGGCGCAAGCGGCGTCTGCGACTGCGCGCCTTCCTGGCGCGCCATCGACAGCAATTGCTCGACCAGCCGCGTGGCGCGATCGATGCCCGCGGCCAGGCGCTGCTCGGCAACCTGGCGGGCCTCGGGGTCGGTTGCGCGCTGCAGCGCCTGCATCTGCAGGCGCAATGCCGCCAATGGCGAGCGCAATTCGTGCGCCGCGTCGCCCACGAATTGCTTCTGTTGGGCAAAGGCGCCGCGCATGCGTTCGAGCAGCAGGTTCATTTCTTGCACCAGCGGGCGGATTTCATCGGGCAGGCCCCGCACGCTCACGGGCGACAGGTCTTCGGGCTGGCGCGCGGCCACTTGCGCGCGGGCGCGCTTGACCGGCCGCAGCGACCAGCTCACGACGCACCAGATGATCAGCATCAGCAGCGGCGCGGCCGCGGCGATCGGCGCGACGGTGCGCAGGGCAAGCGCGCTGGCCATGTTCTTGCGCACGCGCATGTCCTGCGCCACCTGGATCACCTGGAAGGGCGTGGCCAGCGAATACACGCGGTAGGTCTCGCCCTCGAGCCTGGCATCCGAAAACCCCAGCACGATCTGGCTGGGCAGGCGCAGGCGGGAGCGCGAATTGAAGACCCGCAGGCCGTCCGGCGTCCAGATCTGGATGATGAGATCGTCGGCAACCGGCGAACCCGCCCCACGCGCGTGCGTCGGCCCCGTGCTGAGCAAGCCGTCGCCGGTGCCCAGCGACAGCGCCGTGCGCTGCAGCAGCGAATCGAAGATGTCGTCGGCTTGCGCCAAGGTGCTGCGGTAGGCGATTGCGCCTTGCACCAGCGCGCCGACCGCGATGGCGGCCAGCAGAAAGAAAAGCAACCTGGCTCTCAGCGAGTAGCTAAGCGGAATGCTCATGTTTTGGGGATGACATAGCCGACGCCTCTGACGTTCTGGATCAGGTTCGGACCCAGTTTCTTGCGCAGGCCATGAATATAAACCTCAACGGCATTGCTGCTGATACTCTCCTTCCAGCTGTAGAGTTTTTCTTCGAGCTGGGCGCGGGAGAAGATCATGCCGGGCCGGGCGATCAGGGGTTCCAGCACCGCCCATTCGCGGGCGGTCAGCGTGACCGGCGAGCCGTCGACCATGGCGGCATGGGACTGCGGGTCGATGGTGATGCCTTCGTGTTCGAAGATGGGTTCGGCCCGGCCCGCGCTGCGGCGGATCAGTGCCCGCATGCGAGCCAGCAGTTCGTCCACGTCGTAGGGCTTGACGATGTAGTCGTCGGCGCCGGCGTCCAGTCCCGCGATACGGTCGCTGACCGCATCGCGCGCGGTGGCGATGAGCACCGGCGTGCGGTCCTTGCGCGTGCGCATGTCGCGCAGCAAGTTCAGCCCGTCGCGCTTGGGCAGGCCCAGGTCGAGCAGGACAAGGTCGTAAGGATCGGTGCGCAGCGCCGAGTCCGCCGCGCTGCCGTCCCGGACCCAATCAACGGCGTAGTGTTCCGCGCGCAGGCAGTCCAGCACGCTTTCGCCGATCATCGTGTCGTCTTCCACGAGAAGAATGCGCATGGTTTTTTCCGCTGGGGTGGTCCAAGGGGGTTGGACGCGCGGCGATTGGCCCGAGTTCCCGGCTGGGGCGGGGCGGGCAGGACGAGGATAGGGGGCGGAAATGAAAAAAGCAGCCCGAGAGGGCTGCTTTTTGGAAATCTGGTGCCGGCAATAGGAGTCGAACCTACGACCTTCGCATTACGAATGCGCTGCTCTACCAACTGAGCTATGCCGGCAAGACCATTTGCTTTTGTTTCTGGACCAAGCCGGAAAGCGCTAAGCAAAACATCTTTTTTCTTTCCTGTTCGCTGCCTTTTTTGGGGCCCGATCTGGAAAGACCGAAATCATATCAGAGTTTTTTCGCGATGGGAAACAAGGAGTGAAAAAAATCTGGAAAAACATGGCGTTTGCACGCGATGAATTTTTAGTTCATAATTTCGGTCTTGGCAGATCCCCGATAGCTCAGTCGGTAGAGCGACGGACTGTTAATCCGCAGGTCGCTGGTTCGAGCCCAGCTCGGGGAGCCAAAAGAATGTTGGGCCGCTCACGCAAGTGAGCGGCCCTTTTGGTTTTTGCGGCGTGGCGCCGTTGCGCGTCCATCAAAGGGTCGAATCGGCATGAGTGACGACAAGCGCGTGGGCGTGACCGTGGTGTCCGGCTTTCTGGGCAGCGGAAAGACGTCGCTGCTCAATCGCCTGCTGCAAGAGCCCGCCTATGCCAACGCGGTGGTCATCGTCAATGAATACGGCGATATCGGGGTCGATCATCATCTGGTCCGGCTCGCCCCGGACAATGTCGTGTTGGTCGAGGGCGGCTGCCTGTGCTGCGTCGTCAGCGGCTCGGTGGTCGACACCTTGCGCGATCTGTTCATGTCGGCGCTCGGGCGCAAGATCAAGCCGTTTCGGCACGTCGTCATCGAAACCAGCGGCCTCGCGGATCCGGCGCCCATTCTCTTCACGCTCAAGCATGACCGGTTTCTGGCCGAACGCTACGTGTACCGGGGCGCGATTGTGGTGGTGTCGGCGACGCATGGCGCCGGGCAGCTGCAGACGCAGCCCGAGGCGGCCCGGCAGCTGGCGCTCGCCGACACGGTCGTCGTCAGCAAGTCCGACCTGGCCGATCAGGCGCAAGTGCAGCAGGTCGAGCGGGCGATTGCCGCCGTCAATCCCGGCGCGCGGCGGTGCGTGCAGCGGCCGGACGAGCCGCTTGCGCTCATGCTGCGCGAGGCGCCGGATCTTTTTGCGCGGCAGGATGGCGTGATTGCCGCCAATTGGCTTGCGGCCTTTTCCACGCTCCCGGGCGCTCGGCATGCGGGCGTGGGCAGTGTGTCGATCACGTTGCAGGCGCCCGTTGGGCGGGCAGCGTTTCTGGCGGGCATCGCCCGGATCCAGGAGCGCTATGGGCAGGGCTTGCTCAGGATGAAGGGGCTGATCTGCTTCGAGGGCGAATCGACGCCCTGCGAGGTGCATGGCGTTCATGGCGAGTTGTACCCGCTGCGGGCCTTGCGCGCGTGGCCGGACGAATCGCGCGCGTCGCGGCTGGTGCTCATTGTGCGGGGCGTGGCGGAGACCGAAGTGGCCGGGGCCGTGCGCGAGGCGCTGGGTCAGCCCGCGGCCTGATCCTTTCGAAGGACCCCGTTTCATTGATCGATATTCCGTTGCGGATGCGGCGCGGAAATACGGTATAACCGGTACGGTCTGATGCCCGTGCCGAGACGAAGATGGATCGACTGAAAGCCATGCAGGTGTTCGTCGAGGTTGCCGACCGGGGCAGCCTGTCGGCGGCGGCCGTCCATCTGGACATGTCGCGGGCCATGGTGTCTCGCTACCTGGCCGAGATGGAGCAATGGGTCGGCGTGCGGCTTCTGCATCGCACCACGCGGCGTCTGAGCCTGACGCCGGCCGGCGCCGAAACGCTGCCGCGCTGCCGCCAGATGCTGGATATGGTCGGCGACCTGCATAGCGCCGTCGCCACCCCCGAAGACACGCCGCGCGGCCTGCTGCGCATCACCACGAGCATGTCCTTTGGCGCCCGTCACCTGGCGCCGGCTGTCACCGACTACGTCAAGCGGCACCCCGGCACGTCGGTCGACCTGATGCTGGTGGAGCGGGCGGTCAATCTGGTGGAAGAGCGTGTGGATCTTGCCGTGCGGATCACCAACGACCTCGATCCCAACCTGATTGCGCGCAAGCTGGCCGTGTGCCGCTCGGTGGTTTGCGCATCCCCGGAATATCTGGCGCGCGAAGGTGTGCCGGCGCGCATCGAAGATCTGTCATTGCGCAACTGCCTGACGCATTCCTATTTCGGTAAAAGCCTCTGGCGTTTCGAACGCGACGGCGAGCCGGTCGATGTGCCGGTCGGCGGCAACATCAGCGCCAATGAAGTGTCGGTGTTGTCGTCCGCGGCGGTGGAGGGGGCGGGCATCGCCATGTTGCCCACCTATTACGCGGCCGAATACATTGCGTCCGGCAAGCTGCAGGTCATCCTGCGCGAGTGCAAGCCTCAGGAACTTGGCATTTATGGCGTTTATGCGTCGCGCCGGCAAATGCCGTTGATTTTGCGCTCGATGCTGGATTATCTTGCCGAGCGGCTGGGATCGGCGCCGTGGGACAGGCCGGCAGCCTAGGCTCCGGGTGCGCCGCAGCTTGAGAGCGCAATATATGGCGGTATAATTTGCCGGCATTTGACCTTAAAAAACCTAAGAATCATTCCGGCCTGGTGGCAGGTCGGCGCAATCCGCAGCGCGGCTCGGTTTGCGCATGGGGGTGTGCCAGTGGGCGTGTCTGTCTGGCAGTGGCGCTATTGCGTCGCGCGGCTGTGGCCGATGCCTGTTGGTTCTAGTCTTTGCTATCAATAATTTCGCGGATAACGCTTGGTGCCGGTGGTTCCGGCGCGTTCCGCAGCCATATTGGCGACCGGCGTCGGCATAGCTGGCGCCCGCTTTTCCAGATTTTGCTCAGACCGGATTTTGCTCAGACGTCCGCCGCTGCTGCGCAGCAGCGGCAGGCGTTCCGCCTTATGGGCGCCGGCGCGCGGTGGTAAACAGGAACCCAGTGACAATTTCGCAAGCCAACATCGACTGTTGCGCCGCCGCTCATGCGGCGGCCCGGGTGTTTGCGCGCGAAGATGCCTGCTGTCGCGGGTTCGTCCGCAATTCGAATGCCGGTTTCTCGCGCATTCAATTTGGCCGCGCAAATGAAAAAGGCCCGGCGAATGCCGAGCCTTCATCGAATTGGTTGCGGGGGCAGGATTTGAACCTACGACCTTCGGGTTATGAGCCCGACGAGCTGCCAGACTGCTCCACCCCGCGTCTGAGAAAAGAATATTAACCTTATTTTAAACCAAGCGCAAGTTAGCCCCTTTTTGAATTTGGATGTCGATGAACGATAGCGAGGCAATACTCGTGCTGGAAACCGCGCTGCTGTGCGCGGTGCAGCCGATGCAGATTTCCGATATGCGCAAGCTGTTCGGGGATGATGAACAATTCGACAACAGTGCCGTGCGCCGGCTGCTGGAGACGTTGCAGGCCAACTGGGCCGACGGCGGGTTGGAACTTGTGCAGCTTGCCTCCGGCTGGCGTTTCCAGAGCCGCCCCAGCATGCAGCGCTATCTGGAGCGTCTAAGCCCGGAAAAGCCGCCTAAATATTCCCGCGCCGTGATGGAAACGCTGGCCATCGTGGCTTGGCGCCAACCCGTGACGCGCGGGGATATCGAAGACATCCGGGGCGTGACGGTGTCGTCGCAGATCGTCAAGGCCCTCGAAGACCGTGGCTGGATCGAGGTGATCGGCCATCGTGACGCGCCGGGACGCCCCGCGCTGTTCGGCACCACGCGTCAGTTCCTGGACGATCTGGGGCTGCGCGCGCTGGACGAGCTGCCGCCGCTGGAAACCGCGCACGCGGCCGCTGCACTCGCCGGGCTGGACCTGGGCGAAGTGCAGCAGGTGCTGGGCGAGGGGCCGGAACAGGCCGAAGGCGAGGGCGCCGCGCCAGCAGGCGAGGCGGCCCAAGAAGGTGCCACGCTTGGCGCCGATGGCGCAGGGCCAGGCTCGGATGTTGAGCCGGACCAGGCGGCGCCCGAAGGCGAAAATCTGCCCCTGGCTGGCCTCGACGAACAAAACCGCGAGAACCTCCCTGTTGCGGAATTGTCTGTTTCGGAAGACGAGGCCCCCATGGCGGCCATCGATAGCGTAGAATCCCAGCTTTCGCGCACAGAAGAAGGCGCGGATCCCGCCGACGAATCCACCGTCCGGGAGCAAGCCGAAGGCTTGTCCAATACGCCGCTCTCGTCCGATCTTCCCGACGACAGGGCTGGCAACGACATTTCCGATATGGCCGCCGATGCCTCCGAGGCCGGTGCTGCAAAGGAAAGAGTCGAGAACGCAAAACACGCGGAACCGACTGACCCGACTGACAAGACCGATGCCGAGGCCCCTGGCGACGCCAGGCGTGAGCCCGTTCATGGTCTTGGCGGGGCTGTTCAGCCCGACGCCGAAGCCGCCGACGCGGCGCCGGAAGAGGCGGACCCCGAACGGTCCGGGTCTGGACCGGATTCGGCGTCCCCAGATGATGACGAGCCTGCTCCCGGCAGGCCTACCCAAGTTTGAAATTCGGAGCTGTCCCAGTGACAACGAATACAGCAATACAGGACGACACCCCCCGTTCGGATGACGCCGTTGCCGGCGCGCCGGAATCCTCTGGCGCGCGCGAACCGGCCGCCGAAGGCGATGCCGGCGCCCGCGGCCGCGGCCGCAAACTGAGGACGCCGTTCCGCCGCCGTCGTGGCGATGCCGCCGCCGAGCAGGCCCCCGCCGCCGAAGGCCAGGCCGCCGCGCCGGCCGCGCCGGTCGAGTCCGCGGACTCCCGTGGCGGCGAGCAGGAGGCCGAACAGGCCCTGTCCTACCTGGACACGGCTGACCGCATGGAACAGCGCCTGGGCAAGTACCTGAACAGCGAAGCGGTCATGCCCAAGCTGCACAAGGTGCTGGCCGACGCCGGCATCGGCTCGCGCCGCGAAATGGAAGAACTGATCGTGGCGGGCCGCGTGTCCGTCAACGGCGAGCCGGCGCATATTGGCCAGCGCGTGGGTCCCAACGACCAGGTGCGCGTCAACGGCAAGCCCATCATGCGCGCCAACACCAAGAAGCCGCCGCGCGTGATCCTGTATCACAAGCCCGCCGGCGAGATCGTCAGCCACGACGACCCCGGCGGTCGTGCCAGCGTGTTTGCGCGTTTGCCCAAGCTGCGCACCGGCAAGTGGCTCTCGGTGGGCCGCCTGGACTTGAACACCGAAGGCCTGCTCATCTTCACGACGTCGGGCGACATGGCCAACCGGATCATGCACCCCCGTTATGGCACGGAACGCGAGTACGCCGTCCGTGTCCTGGGTGAAATGGACGAAGCGCAGCGCCAGTCGCTGGTGGACGGCATCGAACTCGAAGACGGTCTGGCCGCGTTCGGCGCGCTGGATTATCTGGGCGGCGACGGCAGCAACCGCTGGTATCGCGTCACGCTGCAAGAAGGCCGCAACCGGGAAGTGCGCCGCATGTTTGAAGCGGTTGGCGTCACGGTCAGCCGCCTGATCCGTACGCGCTTTGGCGATGTCGTGCTGCCGCGCACGCTGCGCCGTGGCCGCTGGGACGAACTGGATGCGTCTCTCGTGACCGCGCTGATGGTGCAACTGGGGCTGTTGCGTGACGACGACGATTCGTCCGGCAACCGCCGCCGCTCCAAGCAGCCGCAATCGCATGACAGCGCGCTGCCCCCGGGGTTTGGCACGCTGGACCGCAATGGCATGAATGGCGCCCGCATCGGGCGCCGCGGCAAGCTGCAGGGCGGCGGTGTGGGCAGCGCGGGTCAGGCCGCGGCGTGTCCGTCCGATCCGTTCGGCACCGGCCTGATGATTGCTGGCGGCTATGCCAACGGCCATCCGCTCTCGGGCGAGGGCGGCTTCGGCAATCGCAAGGGCAAACCGGGTTCGCGGCCCGCTGGCGCCGGCAAGCCCGGTGGCAAGGCGGGCGGTAAGTCGGGCGGCAAGGCGGGTGGACGCTCGGGCGGCAATGCCCGTGGGCCTCGCGCCGCAGCGAACGCCGGCCCGGGTAATCCGATGGCCAGCAGCCCGGCGGGCGGCAATGTCGCAGGCGTGAACCCGGCGGTTGGCGGCATGGCGGAAGCGCCGGCTGGCGCGGGCCGCAGGCCCGGCGGCAAGTCCGGTGGCAAGCCGGGCGGCGGCAAGCCGGGCGGCAACAAACCGGCAGGCGCGCGCGGCGGCAATGCGGCGCGCGGGGGCAAGCCGGCTGCCGGCGGCCGCGGCGGCAACAAGGCCGAAGGCGCACGCGCCGGCGGCAACAACAAGGGTCCCGGCGCGGGCGGCAAGCCGCGCACGCCGCGTGCGGGCGGCGCCCGCAGCGAAGGCGGTCAGCGGGGCGACGATTGGCAGCCGCGCAGTGCGTCGGCGCACGAATCCCGCTTGGGTGTCGTGGGTGGCGGCCGCGGACGCCAGGGCCGATGATCCCCGCAGGGCGGCCCGCTGAGCGCGCTGCCGCCCCGCATCCGTCCCATATAAACGTAAGCCCGTGACGAATCAGGCGATTTTCCCGTTTATCTGGTAAAATCAATGGTTTTCATGGCTTCGCGTCATGGCTTTTTGCTGGATGCACTGGTTTCTCAAGTGCGCTTTACCGCAAAAAGCACGTCGGCTGCATGTGTGCCGACCGGGCGCTCGGCTTTGTGCTGGCGTGTTGGCGTGCCCAGGGGCGCTGCTTGCAGCAGTCTCGTTGGAGCGAGCCGCTATCTGCGGACGGCGCACAGGCGCCACGGCATTGATCCCGACCCCGGCCAGACCTGGGCGGGCAGTCAGGACGGCGCAAGCCAAAAATTAGGTCGCAATATAGGGCACTGCCCAGCATTGCTCCTTACGTGCAGTAGGGAAGCGGCTGGGCTCTGTGCAATATCGGTGGGCTGGGCGTGCAGCCCATTTTTTTTGAGTATATGGCTGATTTATTCGCATTGACCGAAGAGGCTCTGGCCGGCATGGACGTCGAACTCGTCGACGTGGAACGTGCCGCCCTGGGTCTTTTGCGCGTCACGATCGATCGGGTCGGCGGTGTGCGCATCGAAGACTGCGAGCAGGTGTCCCGCCAATTGTCGCGGGTCTATGAGGTCGAGAACATCGACTACAAGCGCCTCGAGGTCGGGTCGCCGGGCGTGGATCGCCCGCTGCGCACCGAGGCCGAGTTCCGCCGGTTCGCAGGCGAGCGCATCGAAATCAAGCTGCGCGAAGCATTGGACGGCCGCAAGGTCTTCTCGGGCACGTTGACCGTGCCGGAAGACGACGCCGCTGCTTCCGACGCGGCTGCTGGCATGCACAAGACCGTGTTCGGTCTCGAATTTGAGGCAAAAAAGAACGAAGTCCAGGTGTTGAATTTCACGGTCGAAGACATCGAACGTGCAAAACTGGATCCCGTTCTGGATTTCAAGGGCAAAAAGCGATGAGTCGCGAAATTCTTCTGTTGGTCGATGCCTTGGCGCGTGAAAAGAACGTCACGCGTGACGTCGTGTTCGGCGCTCTCGAAAGTGCGCTGGCCTCGGCCATGAAAAAGCGCTTCAAGGATGATGCGGACATTCGTGTTTCCATCGATAGGGAAACGGGAGACCACGAAGGCTTCCGCCGTTGGCTGGTCGTGCCCGACGAGGCTGGCCTGCAAGAACCCGACAAGCAGGAAATGCTGTCGGATGCGGAGGAAATCGTCCCCGGCATCAAGGAAGGCGAGTACATCGAAGAGCCCCTGGAGCCCATCGAATTCGGCCGCATCGGCGCCCAGGCCGCCAAGCAGGCGATCCTGCAAAAGATCCGCGACGCCGAGCGCGAACAGGTGCTGAACGACTTCCTGGACCGTGGTGAAACCATCGTCTCCGGCACGATCAAGCGCATGGACAAGGGCGACGCCATCGTTGAAACCGGCAAGATCGAAGCGCGCCTGCCGCGCTCCGAAATGATCCCCAAGGAAAACCTGCGGGTTGCCGATCGCGTGCGCGCCTTCGTGTTGCGTGTGGACCACGCCGCGCGTGGCCAGCAGGTCATCCTGTCGCGCACGTCGCCCGAGTTCATCCGCCAGCTGTTCGAGAACGAAGTGCCCGAGATCGAGCAGGGTCTGCTCGAGATCAAGGCTGCTGCCCGCGATGCCGGCGTGCGTGCGAAGATCGCCGTCGTGGCATACGATAAGCGTATCGATCCCATCGGGACGTGCGTCGGCATGCGCGGTTCGCGCGTGACCGCCGTGCGCAACGAACTCGGCGGCGAGCAGGTCGACATCGTGCTGTGGTCGGAAGACCCCGCGCAGTTCGTCATCGGCGCGCTGGCGCCGGCCAACGTCGAATCCATCGTCGTCGATGAAGACAAGCATGCGATGGACGTCGTGGTGGACGAGGAAAACCTGCCGAAGGCCATCGGCGCCAAGGGCCAGAACGTGCGCCTGGCGTCCGAACTGACCGGCTGGCAGATCAACATCATGACGCCGGAAGAAAGCCTGAACCGCCAGGAAGTCGAGCGTTCGGGTCTGCGCACCACGTTCATGAGCAAGCTGGACGTCGACGAGGAAGTCGCTGACATCCTGA
Source organism: Achromobacter sp. JD417 (assembly GCF_041879325.1). Lineage (NCBI taxonomy): Bacteria > Pseudomonadati > Pseudomonadota > Betaproteobacteria > Burkholderiales > Alcaligenaceae > Achromobacter > Achromobacter sp. JD417. The sequence goes on from NZ_CP087159.1 coordinate 1,663,481, forward strand.
TCGACGAAGGATTTACCGGTATCGAGGAAATCGCCTACGTGCCCATGCAGGAACTGCTGGAAATCGAGGCGTTTGACGAAGACACCATCAATGAGTTGCGCGCCCGTGCCCGCAATGCGCTGCTGACCGAGGCAATTGCCCAGGAAGAGCGCCTTGAGACCGCACAGGATCTGCTAGAACTCGAAGGCATGACGCCGGAACTGGCCGCCAAGCTGGCCGAGCGTCAAGTGCATACGCGTGATGATCTGGCCGAATTGGCAACGGACGAACTGGCGGAAATCGCCGGTCTGACCGAACAGGAAGCCAGCGATCTCATCATGCGTGCCCGTGCCCATTGGTTTGACGAAGAATAACCATAAGGACACGGGTCTGCGGTGGAGGATGCTGCCGCTTCGTCCACCGCAAGTTCACGTTGTTTGTAATAGCTGCCTATAGGGAAGAGAGAGCCTAATGTCGAGTAATACCGTCGCCCAGTTCGCTACCGAGCTGAAAATGCCTGCCAACGTGCTGCTGGATCAGCTGCGTTCGGCTGGCGTTGACCTCAAATCGGTTGACGATTCCGTCACCGACAGCGACAAGGCGAAATTGCTCGAATCGCTGCGTCGCGCACACGGCGCAACCGAAGGCAAGAAGATCACGCTGACGCGCCGCCAGACTTCCGAGATCCGGCAAGCCGACGCCACGGGCCGTTCGCGCACGATCCAGGTCGAAGTGCGCAAGAAGCGCGTCTTCGTCAAGCGCGACCCGTCCGAACTCGCCCTGGAGCAGGCTGCCTCGGCCCGTCCCGAAGAGGAAGCTGCCGAGCAAGCCGCTCCGCAGGTTTCCGCTCCGGCTGCGCCCGCAGTGCCCGAGGCGCCCGCCGCCGCCGAACCTCGCGAAACGGCGCCTGTAGAGGCCGAAGCTCCCGCCCAGGCCGAAGCGCCGCAGCAGGAGCCCGCCGCTGTCGAAGCCGCCGCCCCGGCCGAAGCGCCCGCGGCAACCGAATCCGTCGCGGCCGAAGCTCCCGCCCCCGTCGAGGCCCAAGCGCCCGAAGTTCAGGCCCAGCCTGAACCCGAACCGACGCCGGCGCCTGCTCCTGCCGAGCCCGTGGCCGAAGAGGCCAAGCCCGAAATCAAGACTGAAACCACCGAGCCCAAGGCTGAAGAAGCCAAGCCGGAACCTGCTGTGCTAGCCAATAAGTCCGAAACATCTTCCTCCCAGGCCGCCGCGCCTGTCGCCCAGGCGCAGCCTGCCGCGAAATCCGAATCCGTGAAGCCCGCCGCCAAGCCCGAGGCCGCCGCGCCCAAGGCAGCTTCCCGCGCCGACAATCGTCGCGCCGGGCCGCCGCTGGCCGCTTCCGCCACGACCGCTGGCCGCGACGAAGCCCGCCGCGCCGCCGAGGCCGAGGCCGCCGCGCTGCGCGAAATGCTGAACCGTCCCCGCAAGGTGCTGCGCGCGCCGGAACCGGAAGCGCCCGCTGCCGCGCCGATCTCCGGCACGCTGCACAAGCCCGCCGGCAAGCCCGGCGCCGCGCCTGCGGCCAAGAAGGACGCCAAGCCGGCCGCGCCTGGCGCCAAGAAGACCATCAAGACCGCCGAAGTGTCGTCGACCTGGTCGGACGATTCGTCGCGCAAGAAGCCCGCCGACAAGCCGGCAGCCCCGGCCAGCCGCGATGGCTGGCGTGCAGGCGGCAAGGGCGGTGGCAAATCGGGCGGCCGTGGTGGCCGCAACCAGCAGAACGACCGCCGCAACGAGCCGGCGCCGCAGGAATTCATCGCACGTGAAGTTCACGTGCCGGAAACCATCAGCGTCGCCGACCTGGCCCACAAGATGTCCGTCAAGGCCGCCGAAGTCATCAAGCAATTGATGAAGCTCGGCCAGATGGTCACCATCAACCAGGTCCTGGACCAGGAAACGGCCATGATCGTGGTCGAAGAACTTGGCCACGTCGCGATCGCCGCCAAGCTGGACGATCCGGAAGCCTTCCTGGACGAATCCGCCACCCAATCCGAAGCCGAACAGCTGCCGCGCGCGCCGGTCGTGACCGTCATGGGCCACGTCGACCACGGCAAGACCTCGCTGCTGGACTACATCCGCCGCGCCAAGGTTGCCGCGGGCGAAGCCGGCGGCATTACGCAGCACATCGGCGCCTATCACGTGCGCACCGAGCGCGGCATGGTCACCTTCCTGGACACCCCGGGCCACGAGGCGTTCACCGCCATGCGTGCCCGCGGCGCCAAGGCGACCGACATCGTGATTCTGGTGGTTGCCGCCGACGACGGCGTGATGCCCCAGACGCGTGAAGCCATCCACCATGCCAAGGCTGCTGGCGTGCCCATCGTCGTGGCCGTGACCAAGATCGACAAGCCCGCCGCCAACCCGGACCGCGTCAAGCAGGAACTGGTTGCCGAAGAGGTCGTGCCGGAAGAATACGGCGGCGACGTGCCGTTCGTGGGCGTGTCCGCCAAGACTGGCCAAGGCATCGACGATCTTCTCGAAAACGTGCTGCTGCAAGCCGAAGTGCTGGAACTGAAGGCGCCGGAAGACGCGCCCGCCAAGGGCTTGGTCATCGAGGCCCGTCTGGACAAGGGCCGCGGCCCGGTCGCGACGATCCTGGTGCAGAGCGGCACGCTCAAGCGCGGCGACGTGGTGCTGGCCGGCGCGAGCTTTGGCCGCGTGCGCGCCATGCTCGACGAAAACGGCAAGCCGATCCAGTCGGCCGGACCGTCGATCCCCGTCGAGATCCAGGGCCTGACCGAAGTGCCGGCCGCCGGCGACGAACTGATGGCGCTGTCCGACGAGCGCAAGGCGCGCGAAATCGCGCTGTTCCGCCAGGGCAAGTTCCGCGACGTCAAGCTGGCCCGCCAACAGGCCGCCAAGCTGGAATCGATGTTCGACAACCTCGGCGAAGGCACCCAGACCCTCACCCTTATCGTCAAGACCGACGTGCAGGGTTCGCAGGAAGCGCTGGTGCAATCGCTGGTCAAGCTGTCCACCGACGAAGTGCGCGTTCAGGTCGTGCACGCCGCCGTGGGCGGCATCTCGGAAACCGACATCAACCTGGCCATCGCCTCGCACGCCGTCGTCATCGGCTTCAACGTGCGCGCCGACGCCAGCGCCAAGAAGCTTGCCGAGAACAACGGCATCGACGTGCGCTACTACAACATCATCTACGACGCCGTGGATGAAGTTAAGGCCGCCATGTCGGGCATGCTGGCGCCCGAGAAGAAGGAAGAAATCATCGGCCTGGTCGAGATCCGCGAGGTGTACAGCATCTCCCGCCTCGGCAACATCGCCGGTTGTATGGTGCTCGATGGCATCGTGCGCCGCGATTCCCAGGTCCGCCTGCTGCGCAACAACGTGGTTCACTGGACGGGGCACCTCGAATCGCTGCGCCGCTTCAAGGACGACGTCAAGGAAGTCAAGTCGGGCTTCGATTGCGGCCTGACGCTGCGCGGCAACAACGACATCCAGGTGGGCGACCAGCTGGAAGTCTTTGAAATCAAGGAAATTGCGCGCACGCTGTAAAGCAGGCGCCAGGCATTGTTAATGAGCCGTCACAAGTCCAAAGCCATTCCCGGCCGCAATCTGCGGCTGGCCGACCAGATCCAGAAGGATCTGGCCGGGATCATCCAGCGCGAGATCGACACCAAACGCGCTGGATTGATCACGATTTCGGGTGTGGAACTGTCGACCGACTACGCGCATGCCAAGGTGTGGTTCACGGTTTTGGGCGCCGAGCCCGAAGCCGCCGCCACCTTGCTGAACGAGAAGGCCGGCTGGCTGCATTCGCAGCTCTACAAGCTTTTGCACATCCATACCGTCCCCACTTTGCGCTTCTTCCACGACGAGCAAGTCGCTCGTGGCATCGAGATGTCGATCCTCATCGACCGCGCAAACCGCCCCGGCCCGCACTCGGGCGTACCCGACGAGCCAGAAGACCAGTCCTGATCGGGCTGTCGTCACTGCTTCATTTTTTTCCGGATTCCGACGATGGCTAAACGACGCGGGCTTGCGCTCGACGGTGTGCTGTTGCTTGATAAACCCGTGGGTTTGTCGAGCAATCACGCCTTGCAGCGCGCCAAACGCGCCATGGATGCGGCCAAGGCCGGCCATACCGGCACGCTGGACCCCTTTGCCACCGGCTTGCTGGTGTGCTGCATGGGTCGCGCCACCAAAATTTCCGGCGCGATGCTTGACGCCGACAAGGCATATCGCGCTACGCTGCAATTTGGATCGGAAACCGATTCCGGCGACCTGACGGGCAACGTCACGGCGACCGCCGAACCCGGTTTTACCGTCGAGGAACAGGCGCTGCGCGACGCGCTGTCACGTTTCTCGGGCACCATCGAGCAGATTCCGCCGATGTACTCCGCGCTCAAGCGCGACGGCAAGCCGCTGTACGAGTACGCCCGCGCGGGCATCGAACTGGAGCGGCCGCCGCGCCAGATCACGATATACCGCATCGAGCTGTTGTCCCTCACCGGGACGCAGGCAGAGATCGATGTGGCTTGCAGTAAAGGCACATACATCCGAACACTGGCCCAGGACATCGGGCGCGTGCTGGGCTGTTTCGCCCACCTGACGGCGCTGCGGCGCACGCACGTCGGGCCCTTCTCTCTGGAACGCGCCGTTGAACTGGAAGCCTTGCAGGCCATGCCAGACCCGAAGCAGGCATTGCTTGCACTGAACGAATTGCCGGAGGGCTTGCTGCCCTCCACCCTGACCTTAAAGGACTCGCTATGACTCGCGCCTTGCGCAACGTCGCCATCATCGCCCACGTGGACCACGGTAAAACCACCCTGGTCGACCAGCTGCTGCGCCAATCCGGCACCTTCCGCGAAAACCAGGCGCTGACCGAACGGGTCATGGACTCGAACGACCTGGAAAAGGAACGCGGCATCACGATTCTGGCCAAGAACTGTGCCGTGGAATACGAAGGTACCCACATCAACATCGTCGACACCCCGGGACACGCGGACTTCGGCGGTGAAGTCGAGCGCGTGCTGTCCATGGTCGACGGCGTGCTGCTGCTGGTGGACGCGGTCGAAGGCCCGATGCCCCAGACCATTTTCGTGACCCGCAAGGCGCTGGCACTGGGCTTGAAGCCCATCGTCGTGGTCAACAAGGTTGACCGTCCGGGCGCCCGTACGGATTTCGTCATCAACGCCACGTTCGATCTGTTCGACAAGCTGGGCGCCACCGACGAGCAGCTGGACTTCCCGGTCGTGTACGCGTCGGGCCTGTCCGGCTACGCCGGCCTCACGCCGGATGTGCGCGAAGGCGACATGCGTCCGCTGTTCGAAGCCATCCTGCAGCACGTGCCGCAGCGCGAGGACGATCCCAACGGTCCGCTGCAGATGCAGATCATCTCGCTGGACTACAACAGCTACGTCGGCAAGATCGGCGTGGGCCGCATCAACCGTGGCCGTATGCGCCCCGGCATGGAAGTGGCCTACAAGTTCGGTCCCGACGGCCAGGGCGGCCGCGGCCGCATCAACCAGGTGCTGAAGTTCCATGGCCTGGAGCGCATCGTGGTGGACGAAGCCGAAGCCGGCGACATCGTGCTGATCAACGGCATTGAAGACCTGGGCATCGGTTGCACGGTGATGGATCCGGCCAACCAGGAACCGCTGCCGATGCTGCGCATCGACGAGCCGACGCTGACCATGAACTTCATGGTTAACACGTCGCCGCTGGCGGGCCGCGAAGGCAAGTTCGTGACCAGCCGCCAAGTGCGCGACCGCCTGGACCGCGAGCTGAAGTCCAACGTGGCGCTGCGTGTGCGCGACACGGGCGACGACACCGTGTTTGAAGTGTCGGGCCGTGGCGAACTGCACCTGACCATTCTGCTGGAAACGATGCGCCGCGAAGGCTACGAGCTGGCCGTGTCGCGTCCGCGCGTGGTGTTCAAGGAAATCGACGGCGTGAAGTGCGAGCCGTTCGAATCGCTGACCGTTGACGTCGAAGACGCCCACCAGGGCGGCGTCATGGAAGAGCTGGGCCGCCGCAAGGGCGATCTGCAGGACATGCAGCCGGACGGCCGTGGCCGTACGCGCCTGGAATACCTGATCCCGGCCCGCGGCCTGATCGGCTTCCAGAACGAGTTCCTGACGCTGACGCGCGGCACGGGCCTGATGAGCCACATCTTCCACGAATACGCGCCCATCAAGGAAGGCTCCATCGGCGAGCGCCGCAATGGCGTGCTGATCAGCCAGGACAACGGCGACGCCGTGGCCTACGCACTGTGGAAGCTGCAGGATCGCGGCCGCATGTTCGTCAACCCGGGCGATGCGCTGTACGAAGGCATGATCATCGGCATCCACAGCCGCGACAACGACCTGGTCGTGAACCCGATCAAGGGCAAGCAGTTGACCAACGTGCGCGCCTCGGGCACCGACGAAGCCGTGCGCCTGGTTCCGCCGATCCAGATGTCGCTGGAATACGCCGTCGAATTCATCGACGACGACGAACTGGTCGAAATCACCCCGAAGTCGATTCGTCTGCGCAAGCGCTACCTGCTCGAAAACGAGCGCAAGCGCGCCGCGCGCGAATCCGCGGTCTAAGCTTGCAGGCGGCAGCCTGCCGCCAACAAGCCCGGCCAATGAAAAGCCGCGCACCTTTGGGTGCGCGGCTTTTTGCATGTTGGGCGGGTGCCAGACATCGCAGGACGTGGCACTACCGGCTTACGAGGCGCTGTGCTGGTGCCGGTATTCCTGCGTGCGTCCGCCATAGCCGTAGGCGGCAGCGCGCGCGTCGATGACGTGCACATAGGAGCATTCGTGCAGCTCGCCCAGGATGTCCGCGAAAGCCGCGTAGATCTCCTTGATGAAGCGCGCTTTCTCGGCCTTGGTGTTGGTCTCGTCCGTCACGCTGATATCCAGATGGAATGCGTTTTTGCCCAGTTCCGACAAGGGACGCCCGCCGATGAACCAGAGGTCGTGCGCAATGTGCTGCAGCGTGATGGCGATGACGGGCAGTTTTTTTCCGAGGACGGACTGGGTCAGTGCGGCGACGGACTCGACGATGCGGTGGTCGATGGCGGCATCGGGCGTGCCGGAACGATGGATGACGATGTGGGGCATGACGGCTCTCCGGGTGGGGTAGGTACGGCGTCAGTGTAGAAAGCGCATTGACATCGGAAAAGCGGGAATTTACGATTTCATCCATCGTATTTGCCGTTGGATAGCCATGAGCGGATTTGACCTGGACCAACTGCGCACCCTGGTTGCCGTGCTGGACGCGGGCAGCCTGACGGCAGCCGCGCCCAAAGTGTTCCTGTCGCAGTCTTCGGTCAGTGAACAGATGCGCAAGCTGGAGGACAGGGCGGGCCAGCCGCTGCTGGTGCGCGGCAAGACGGGCGTGCGGGCAACGCCCGCCGGCCAGCGCCTGCTGGCGCATGCGCGCACGATCCTGGCCCTGAGCGACGAGGCCTACCGCGACCTGCGCGGCGTGGCGCTACGCGGCGAACTGCGGCTGTGCATCACGGATTACTTCCGCCCGGGCGACGTCGCGCGTCTGCTGCGCCGGCTGAACGAGCAATACCCGCAGGTGCGGCTGCACGTCACCATCATGAAGAGCGGAGCGATCGAGGCCGCTTACGAGCGCGGCGAGATCGACGTCGGCATCTCCATGGTCATCCAGGAGCGGGGCGCGGCGCGCGGCCGGGCCGATGGCGCGCTACTGCGGCGCGAACCGCTGCTGTGGATGGCAGCCGAGGGCGCGGCGCCGCCGCTGGCCGAACCGTTGCCCTTGCTGGCCCTGCCGGAGACGTGCGCCTTGCGCCAATACGTTGAGCGGCTGTTGTCACGCCGCAGCCTTCCTTATGTCGTGTCGCACGAGGCGTCCGGCGTGGCGGGATTGCAGCTGGCGGTGGCGGCGGGACTGGGCGTGGCGTGCCTGAACGAATCGGCGCTTGGCGCCGGCATGGCGCGGCTGCAGGCGCCTGGCCTGCCGGCGTTGCCGTCGGTGGAATTCCGGCTGCTAGCGGCCCGCCCCGGCGAAAGCGAGTTCGTGGAGCTGGCGCGCGAGGCCATCGTCAAGGCCATGACCTAAGTCACTGCCTTGACGATGGCCAGCCGCGCCCGCGGGGCATGCGGCCCCGGACGGGCGTGCGGGATCAGGCGGGAAGGGACGGGGCGTATTGCTCGTCGGACATCACGCGTTCGTGGAACTCGACCACCTTGCGCACGACCTTCACGGGATCGTCTTCGATGATGAAAAGATCCAGGTCATGCGCGCCGATCATGCCATTGCCGAGCACCTGATCGCCAATCCATTCGGCAAGGCCCGACCAGTACTCGCTGCCGACCAGGACGATGGGGGCCGGGGGGACCTTGCCGGTCTGGATGAGCGTCAACGCTTCGAAGAGTTCGTCCAGGGTGCCAAAGCCGCCCGGCATCGCCACGTAGGCGAAGCTGTGCATGAAGAATGCCGCCTTGCGAGGGAAAAAATACTCGAAGGACAGGCTGATGGTCTGGTATTCGTTGTTGTGCGCTTCGTGCGGCAGGCTGATGTTCAAGCCGACGCTCGTGCCTCCTGATTCGAATGCGCCTTTGTTGGCGGCTTCCATGATGCCGGGGCCGCCACCCGCGATGACGGCAAAGCCTGCTTCGGCCAAGGCCGCGGCAATCGCGATGGTGGTTTCATAGTACGGGGAATTACGGCTGACTCGTGCGCTACCAAAAATGCTGACTGCGGGCCCGATGTGTGCGAGCTTGTCTGCCGCCGTCCTTATCTCTGACATAATCAGCGGAATTTGTTTGCCGGCGGGTGTATCCATATCTGCCTTTGTAACCATGAAAAAAACCTTATTACTGGTCGACGGTTCAAGTTACTTGTACCGCGCTTTCCACGCTATGCCTGATTTGCGCAACGCGCAAGGCGAACCTACGGGCGCGATTTACGGCGTGGTCAATATGCTGCGCAAGCTTGTATCGGACTATAAGGCAGAGTATGCCGCATGTATTTTCGATGCTCGCGGCAAGACTTTCCGGGACGACCTGTATCCGGAGTACAAGTCGCACCGTCCGCCCATGCCCGAAGACTTAGCAGCACAAATCGATCCCATCCATCGCGCGGTGCGCGCGCTGGGCTGGCCGGTGCTGGCCATCGAGGGTGTCGAGGCCGACGACGTCATTGGCACGTTGGCACATCGTGCCGCGCAGCACGACGTGCACACCATCGTCTCTACGGGCGACAAGGACCTGGCGCAGCTGGTGAACAGCCACGTCACCCTCGTCAACACGATGAGCGGCGAGGTCCTGGACGAGGCCGGCGTCGTGAACAAATTCGGCGTGCCGCCCGACCGTATCGTGGATTACCTGATGCTGGTGGGTGACACGGTCGACAATGTGCCGGGCGTCACCAAGGTGGGCCCCAAGACGGCCGCCAAATGGATTACGGAATTTGGCTCCATCGACAAACTGGTCGAAGGCGCCGAGGGCATCAAGGGGGTGGCCGGCAACAACCTGCGCGAGGCCATTCCCAATTTCCCGCTGACGCGCCAGCTTCTGACGGTCAAGTGCGATTGCGATCTGACCGGGCACGTCGGCGGCGTCGATGACCTGACGCCGCGTGCGCGCGACGACGCGACGCTGACCGAACTGTACGAGCGCTACGGGTTCCGCACCTGGCTGCGGGACCTGACCGGTGACGCCGAGCGCGTGCCCGCGGGCGATGCCCGCATCGCGCACGAGGCGCCGGCCGCGCCCGAGACCACCGACTACCGCATCATTTCCGACTGGGCGGCGTTCGACGCCTGGATGGAACTGGTGCAGCAGACTGCGCTGGTTGCGCTGGATACCGAAACGACGTCGCTGGACGAAATGCAGGCCCGGCTGGTGGGCTTGTCGATGTCGGTTGCGCCTGGCGTGGCCTGCTACATCCCCGTCGCGCATCGGGGGCCGGATGGCGCGGTCCAGTTGCCCAAGGACGAGGTGCTGGCACGGCTCAAGCCGTGGCTGCAAGACCCGGCACGCGCAAAGCTGCTGCACCACGCCAAGTACGACACGCACGTTTTTGCCAACGAAGGCATCCGCCTGGCGGGCGCAGCCGAAGACACCATGCTTCAGGCCTACGTGCTGGAGTCGCATCGCGGCGTGGGCTTGAACGACCTGGCGCAGCGCTTTTTGGGCCGCAGCGGCGTGTCGTACGAGGATCTGTGCGGCAAGGGCGCCAAGCAGATCGGTTTTGACGAGGTGGCGGTCGACAAGGCCGGGCATTACGCGGCCGAGGACGCCGACTTCACGCTGCAACTGCATCAGGTGCTGCGCCCGATGGTCGCCGCCGACGCGGGGCTGGAGCGCATCTATCGCCTGGAAATGCAGGTGTCGGCGGTGCTGACCACCATCGAGCGCAACGGCGTGAAGGTCGATGCCGCGGAACTGGGCCGCCAGAGCAACAAGCTGGGGCAAGAGATGCTGCAGCTGGAGCAGAAGGCCTACGAACTGGCGGGCCAGCCGTTCAACCTGAATTCTCCCAAGCAGCTGGGCGAGATCCTGTTCGGCCGCATGCAGCTTCCGGTGGTGCGCAAGACCGCGAGCGGCGCGCCGTCCACGGACGAGGAAGTGCTGAGCAAGCTGGCGCTGGACTATCCGCTGCCGCAGGTGCTGCTGGAGTACCGCGGGCTGTCCAAGCTGAAGTCGACGTACACCGACAAGCTGCCGCGCATGATCAATCCGGCAACGGGCAGGGTGCATACGCATTATTCCCAGGCCGCCGTCATCACCGGGCGCCTTGCGTCATCCGATCCCAACCTGCAGAACATTCCGGTTCGCACCGAGGCCGGCCGGCGCGTTCGCGAGGCGTTCATTGCCGAGCAGGGCATGCTGCTGTCCGCGGACTATTCGCAGATCGAGCTGCGCATCATGGCGCACGTCTCGGACGATGCCAACCTGCAAAGCGCCTTCGCGGCGGGCGAGGACATCCACCGCGCCACCGCCTCCGAAGTGTTCGGCGTGCCGCTGGAAGGCGTGACGACCGATCAGCGCCGTGCCGCCAAGGCCATCAACTTCGGTCTCATCTACGGCATGGGCGTGTTCGGCCTGGCATCCAACCTGGGCATCACGCGCGATGCCGCGCAGGCCTACATCGACCGCTACTTTGCGCGCTATCCGGGCGTGGCGATGTACATGGAGAACACGCGGCGCCTGGCGCGCGAGCAGGGCTACGTGGAAACCGTCTTCGGACGCCGGCTGCAGTTGCCGGAAATCCGGGGGGCGTCGGGTCCGCGCCGCCAGGGCGCCGAGCGCGCGGCGATCAACGCGCCCATGCAGGGCACGGCGGCCGATCTCATCAAGATGGCGATGGTGGCGGTGCAGGACTGGCTGGACGCCGAAAACCTGAAGACGCGCATGATCATGCAGGTGCACGATGAACTGGTGCTGGAAGCGCCCGACGACGAGCTGCAAGTGGTCAAGGAAGCGCTGCCGCGTCTGATGTGCAACGTGGCGACGCTGCGCGTGCCGCTGGTGGCGGAAGTGGGCGTCGGCAAGAACTGGGAGCAGGCGCACTAGGCTTTGATGGGGCTGGGCCGTCTTCGGACGGCCCATTTCCGGTTTTTGGTTTGAAACAATATAATGTTGCGCTTCCCCCCGCCTTATTCTCCCCCTCATGTTGCTGCTCTGGGTTCTGCTCGCCACCATCACTGGCGGCCTGATTGCCGTCCTTATCGCGAGCTGGCTCGCGTACAAGGTCTTTGCCAAATACCTGCATCACATGGTGAGCCTGTCGGTGGGTGTGCTGCTGTCCGTGGCGCTGCTGCATCTGCTGCCCGAGGCATTCGAGACCGGGGTCGGCAACGCCCACGTGCTCTTCGGACTGATGCTGGCGTCGCTGATCGGCTTTTTCGTGCTGGAGAAGATTGCGCTGCTGCGCCACAGCCATCACCACGAGGGCGACGGCCACCACCATCACAAGGGCCACGACCGCCACGAGGCGGGCCGCGGCGGGATGCTGATCCTGATCGGCAGTTCGCTGCATAACTTGTGTGACGGCGTGCTGATCGCCGCGGCGTTCCTGACCGATCCGCTGCTGGGCGTGCTGACGGCCGCGTCGATCATCATCCACGAAGTGCCGCACAAGCTGGGCGACTTCGTGGTGCTGCTCAACGCCGGCCTGCGCCGCCGCCGCGCCTTTGCGCTGATTCTGTTCACCAGCTTGTGTTCAGCGGTCGGCGGCATAATAGGGTACTTCGTGCTGCAGCAGGCACAGGAGTGGACGCCGTACATCCTGGTGATTGCCGCCAGCAGCTTCCTGTACATCTCGGTGGCCGACCTGATGCCGCAGATGCACGAGCGGGTATCCCTGTCCGATGCCGTCCCGCAATTGCTGCTGGTCGGTGTGGGCGTGGCGCTGATCTACAGCGTCACGACGTTGATGCACCACGGGCACGACCATGACGCACACGCGGATCAAGGCGTGTCCCAGGCGGAGCACGGCCACCGGCACTAGCGCAGGTGGCGCGGCGGGGATGGCCGGCTTTCGTCGACCCAACCAAGGAGTTCTCCATGAGTTTTTCCACCGCCGCCGGCAATGTCGCCCCCACCGTGATCCACACGGACACGCAGGGCCTGGTCCACGGGGATTTCAAGCTTCCCGTGACGGACGGTTCGATCGACGCGTATTACGCCGCGCCCGAAGGCCAGCGTGATCTGCCGGTCGTGCTGGTGATCCAGGAAATCTTCGGCGTGCACGAACACATCAAGGACATCTGCCGCCGGGTGGCCAAGGCCGGTTACCTGGCCGTCGCCGCCAACCTCTATCAACGCCAGGGCGACGCGTCGGTCTATACCGATATCCCGAAGCTCATTTCGGAAATCGTCAGCAAGGTGCCCGACGAACAGGTGTACGCCGATCTGGACGCCAGCGTGGCGTGGGCCGCCGCCAATGGCGGTGACGCGCGCCGCGTGGCGGTGACGGGTTTTTGCTGGGGCGGCCGCCTGACCTGGATGTACGCGGCGCACAATCCGGACGTGAAGGCGGGCGTGGCGTGGTACGGCAAGCTCAGCGTGGGCCACGGTCCGCTCATCAAGCGCGTCGCGCTGGACGTGACCCACGAGCTGCACGGCCCCGTCCTGGGCCTTTACGGCGGCCGTGACGCCAGCATCCCGCTGTCGGACGTGGAAACCATGAAGACGAAACTGGCCGCCGGCAACGCCGCCGCCAAGCAGTCCGAGATCGTGGTCTACCCCGAAGCCGACCACGCGTTTCTGGCGGACTACCGGGCCAGCTACCACCCCGAGGCCGCGATGGATGGCTGGAAGCGGATGCTGGAGTGGTTCAAGCGGTATCTGTAAGGCGGGGAGGGTGAGCCACCAGGTTGGCCCACCGGATGTGCCCGATGCAAACGAAAGCCGACCCGTGGGTCGGCTTTTTCGTGCGTCAGCGTGCTTGGGACGGTGTCAGACCCCCGGCGTTGGCGGCTTACCTATTCACTATTCAATTGCCCGCCTCGCGCAGGCGGCTGGGCAGGAGCTCGCCGTGGCGGGCCAGCAAGGGGTACGCCGCCGCGCCCACCAGGTGCGAGTTGATGCCCTTCATGTCCCTCAGGATGTCCAGGTACAGCGCGCCCACTTCCGCGGCGTCGACCTGACCGGACTTGATCTTCTGCAGGTGAGTATCGGCCGCCTGGGTTTCGATCGTGCGAAAGCGCGCCTTTTCGCCGGCCAGCGAGCGCGCCTGGCGCAGGTCGTCGTTCACGAAGAGTGCGGCGGCCGTGCGTTGGTTGGCGATGAGCTGGCCCAGGGTGTCGTCCAGGCTGGCGCGTTGCTCGGGCGAGAACGTCCAGCCCTGCTTGCGCAGCTTGGCCACGTGGCTCAGCAAGCCGTGATGCGCGATATCGCCCGCGTGGCCGATGTTGCTGGTGAACGCCAGAATGTCGTCCAGCCGCTGGAGGTCCTCGCGCGTCATGTTCTCCTGGTCCAGTGTCGCCAGGTAGGTGGTGATGGCGTTTTCCAGCTTGTCCAGCGCGCCGTCCAGCTGGCGCGCCTGCACCATGCGGTGGCGGTTGTCGCGCTTGAAGCCGGCCCGCGCGTAGAGCAGCAGCGTCTGCAGCATGTCGGCCATGCGCAGCGCCTCGCGCGCGGCATTGCCCAGTGCCACGGCGGGCACGTCGTGGGCCCATTCGTCCAGGTATTGGGGGCGGGACGGGTCGTTCGGGTCGGCGCGCTTGGGCAGCCAGCGGGTCAGCAGCGCGGCGTACGGCGTCAGGATCGGCAGGAAGGCCAGGGCGATGACGGCATTGAACAGGGTGTGGAAGTTGGCGACCGCGCGGGCGGGGTCGCTCGCCAGATCGCTCATCCAGGGCTCCAGGAAAGGCAACAGTAGCAGCCCGGCCAGCACGCCCAGCACCCGCGTCAGCAGATTGCCCAGCGGCAGGCGGCGGGCGGCGGGGTCGTCGCCCGTCACGCCTTCGATCATCGGGTTGATCGCCGTGCCCAGGTTGGCGCCCAGCACCAGCGCAAACGCCACGTGCGGCGCGACCATGTTGTGGCTGGCCAGCGACATCACCAGTACCACGACGGCCACGCTGGAGTGCGCGGCCCACGTGAATGCGGCGGACAGCAAGACCGCGGCGACCGGCTGGGTCGACAGGGCGGCAAGAATCATCCCCAACATGGGGGCGGTCTGAAACGGCGCGAAGAGTTCGACGAGCTGATGCAGCGACAGCAGGAGCAGACCCAGGCCGATGAAGACCCGGCCCAGGTCGCGGGTGCGGCCGGGCGGGTAGCGCCGGAACATCCAGACGCCGGCCAGGATCAGGATCGGGGCGAGCTCGGTCAGGTCGAAAGACAGCAGCTGGACGATCAGCGTGGTGCCCACGTTGGCGCCCAGCATCGCCGCCAGCGCCGGCACCAGGCCGACCACGCCGCCCGCGGCAAAGCCGGTGATCATCAGGCCGGTGGCGGTGCTGCTTTGCAGCGCGGCCGTGATGCCCAGGCCCGCAAAAAAGGCCCGCAACCGCGTGCCCAGGGCGCGTCCCAAGGCCGCGCCCAGCGCCGCCCCGAACGCGCGCTGCACGCCGGTTTGGACCATATGCACGCCCCAAAGCAGCAGCGCAACGTAGCCAGCGAAGTCAAGCAGGGTAATGAGTCCAGACATGCAGGCGTCTTTCCGTTCTTTTTATGACAAGTAATAATTCTGTAATGATCGCATGCCGGGGCAGGCTTTGACACCCGGCGCGAAGATACAGGATACGCCGGGCGGGGCTTTGCTGCGTGCGCCCGGGCTCGCGCGTATCATTGCCTGATCGTTGGTGGATGTATTGGAGTTTGGCGTGGCCGTTTCCGTTTTCGATCTGTTCAAGATAGGCATTGGCCCGTCGAGCTCTCATACCGTGGGCCCGATGCGGGCGGCGCTGCTATTTGCGCAAGGGCTCGAGCGCGACGGCCTTGTTCCGCGCGTGGCCAGCGTGCGGGCCGAACTCTACGGATCGCTGGGCGCCACCGGCAAGGGGCACGGCACCGACAAGGGGGTGCTGCTGGGCCTGATGGGCGAGGCGCCGGATACGGTCGACCCCGCGGCCATCGCCGGCATGATTGCCTCGGTGCGCGCCAGCCGGCAGTTGCCGTTGCTGGGCAAGTACCCGCTGCCCTTCGTGGAAAAGGAACACATGATGTTCTACCGCCGCGAAGCCATGGCCGAACACCCCAACGGCATGAAATTCCACGCATTCGACGCCGACGGCCAGTCCCTGCGCGAGGCCCGCTACCTGTCGGTGGGCGGCGGGTTCGTCGTCACCGCCGGCGCCTCCAACAGCCAGGTCATCGCGGCGCACGACCAGTTGCCCTACCCGTTTCGCATGGGGCGGGAACTGCTGGCCATGTGCCAGGACAACGGTTTGACGGTGGCGCAGGTCATGATGCAGAACGAGCTGACTTGGCGCGAAACCTCGGAGGTCAATGCCGGCCTGGACCGCATCTGGCAGGTCATGCAGGACTGCGTGGCGCGCGGCTGCGGCATCAACTATCCGGAGGCGGACGGCGAGTTGCCCGGCCCGCTGCGCGTGCGCCGGCGCGCCCCCGAGCTCTACCGTAATCTCACCCAGCGGGCCGAGCGCACGTTGTCCGACCCGCTTTCCGTCATGGATTGGGTGAACCTGTACGCGATGGCCGTCAACGAAGAGAACGCGGCGGGCGGCCGGGTGGTTACTGCACCGACCAACGGCGCGGCGGGCATCATTCCGGCGGTGCTCCACTATTACGACCGCTTCGTGCCGGGCGCCAACCGCGAGGGCGTGCGCGAATTCCTGCTGACCGCGGCGGCGATCGGGCTGCTCTACAAGTACAACGCGTCGCTGTCCGGCGCGGAGGTGGGCTGCCAGGGCGAAGTCGGCGTGGCCTGTTCGATGGCGGCCGGCGGACTGGCGGCGGCGCTGGGCGGGTCGGTGGAGCAGGTGGAAAACGCGGCCGAGATCGGCATGGAGCACAACCTGGGTCTGACCTGCGATCCCGTCGGCGGACTGGTGCAGATTCCCTGTATCGAACGCAACGCCATGGCCTCGGTCAAGGCCGTGAACGCCGCCCGCATGGCGCTGCGCGGCGACGGCCAGCACTACGTGTCGCTGGATTCGGTCATCAAGACCATGCGTGAAACCGGCGCGGATATGAAAACCAAGTACAAGGAAACGGCGCGGGGCGGTTTGGCGGTGAATATCGTCGAGTGCTGAGCGATGTGATGCCGAGGTCGTTGTTGCTGCAAAGCATCTGCGGCAAGGTGTCTGACACCCAGGGGAGATGATCTCGGGCGTGTCGCAACATCTAAGCGGGTGTCAGACACCGATCCATGCATTGCAAAGCACCCGCGGCAAGGTGTCTGACACCCGGGGGAGATGATCTCGGGCTTGTCGCAACATCTCAGCGGGTGTCAGACACCGATCCATGCAACGCAAAGCACCCTCGGCAAGGTGTCTGACACCCTGGGGAGATGATCTCGGGCGTGTCGCAACATCTCAGCGGGAGTCAGACACCCATCGATGCAACGCAAAGCACCCTCGGCAAGGTGTCTGACACCCTGGGGAGATGATCTCGGGCGTGTCGCAACATCTCAGCGGGTGTCAGACACCCATCGGTGCATCGGCGTCGGATTTGAACGTAAAAAAGCCCGCCGAAGCGGGCTTTTTTGCGGCCGGTGACCGGTCAGATCACGCGGGCATTCTGCAGCGCGGCGATGCGGGCCGGGATCGGCGGGTGCGAGGCGAACATGGCCGCCAGGCCGCCCTTGCCGGTGATGCCGGACGCTTCGAAGGACTTGGGCAGTTCGCCCGGTTCCAGGCCGCCCAGGCGGGCGAGCGCGCGGATCATCGGTTCGCGGGCGCCCATCAGGTGGGCCGAGCCGGCGTCGGCGCGGTATTCGCGCTGGCGCGAGAACCAGGCCACGATGATCGAGGCCAGCACGCCGAAGATGATTTCACAGACCAGCACGGTGACGAAGTACCCGGGGCCGATGCCGCGTTCGTTCTTGAACACGACGCGGTCGATGAAGTAGCCGACCACGCGCGCCAGGAAGATGACGAAGGTGTTCACCACGCCCTGGATCAGGGTCAGGGTGACCATGTCGCCGTTGGCGATGTGCGCGACTTCGTGCGCCAGCACGGCCGCGACTTCCTCTTCGGTCATGCTTTCGAGCAGGCCCGTGGACACGGCGACCAGCGAGTCGTTCTTGAATGCGCCCGTGGCAAATGCGTTGGGGGCGCCTTCGTAGATGGCGACTTCGGGGCGGCCGATGCCGGCGCGGTCGGCCAGTTGGTGGACGGTGTCGACCAGCCAGGCCTCGCGCTGGTTGCGGGGCGAGTTGGGATCCAGCACCTGCGCGCCCGTGCTCCATTTGGCCATCGGCTTGCTCATGAGGAGCGAGATGATGGCGCCGGTGAAGCCGACCACGACCGAGAAGATCAGGAGCGCGTTGAAGTTGATCCCGTTGGCCGTGATGACACGGTCCACGCCCAGGATGCGAAGCGTGGCCGACAGCACGAGCATGACGGCCAGGTTGGTGATGACGAACAGAACAATGCGTTTCATGTTTTTTATATTCCTCTGCGAGCGGCAAATACCCGGATTTCGACATGGCGGAGCCTTGCCAGTTCCCCGACTCGCCGGCTCCTCGCCCGGTGACGGAGAGTATAGTATCGCTTTCCCTTATTCCTTCCCCCCTTTTCCCTTAGCGTAGACCCGCATGCAAGCACTTTGGATGTTGGTGGCGTCCGCCATGTTCGCCATCATGGGGTCGTTCGTGAAGCTCGGCACCGAACACGGCGCATCGCTGCCGCAGGTCGTGCTCTTTCGCGGCCTGCCCTCGGTGATCCTGCTGCTGCTCTGGGCGCGCGCCGGCCGCCAGTCCATCATTCCCACCAGCTGGAAGCTGCACATCTGGCGCAACCTGTCCGGCGTCACCTCGATGTGGCTGGGCTTTTTTGCCATCTCCCATCTGCCGCTGGCCACCGCCACCAGCCTGAACTACACGGCGCCGCTGTTCATCGCCTGCTGGATGCTGGGATGGGGCGGGGCGCAGCGCGACCCGGTGCGGATCCTGGCGGTGGTGCTGGGCTTTCTGGGCGTGATCGCCGTGCTGCGGCCAAGCATCAACGACGACCAGTGGCTTGCCGCCCTGCTTGGCATGGGGGCGGGGGCCATGTCCGCCATTGCGATGATGCAGATCCGCCAATTGGGCCGCATTGGCGAACCCGAATGGCGCACCGTGCTGTTCTTTTCGGTGGCCGTGTGCGCCTCCAGCGCCGCCGGTCTGGCGTTCGAGGGCTGGGGCTACGCGGACTGGACCGGTTACCTGTCGCTCCTGGGCGTGGGCGTCGCGGGGCTGTTCGGGCAGTTGGCCATGACCCGGGCGTTCGGCATGGGGTCGGCGCTGCTGACCGCCGCCCTGCAATACAGCACCATCATCTTCGCGGCACTGATCGGCATGGGCTTCTGGGGCGACCATCTGGACGTCGTGGCCTGGGCCGGCATGGGCCTCATCATTTTCGCGGGCCTGCTGTCGGTGTGGCGCACCATGCGCGACCCCAAGCCGGGCTGATCCCGGCGCCCGCCGCTTTTCACACAGGAGCCCCATCGCATGACGACGACCCTGATCACCGCCGCCGATCTCTCTGCCCGCCTGGACTCGCCCGACGTGCGCGTGTTCGACGTGCGCCATGACCTGACCAATCATTCGGCGGGCCGCCAGGCCTACGACGCAGGCCATATCCCCGGGGCCCGCTTCCTGGATCACGAAACCGAGCTGGCCGCCGCCCGCACGGGCAAGAACGGACGGCATCCGCTGCCCGACCGGGCACAGTTTGGCGCCCTGATGGCCGCGCATGGCGTGGCGCCCGCCACGCTGGTGGTGGCCTACGACGCCAGCGGCGGCATGTACGCGGCGCATCTGTGGTGGATGCTGCGCTGGCTGGGCCATGATCGGGTCGCCGTGCTGGATGGCGGGTGGCAGGCCTGGACGGCTGCGGGGCTGCCCGTCAGCCACGATCCGGCGCCGGCGGTGCAGCCGGGCACGCCTGTCGAACCGGGCAAGTCCCTGGCGGGCACGGTCGATGCCCAGGCGGTGCTGGCCAACATCGCCCAGCCGTCGTTCACGGTCGTCGACGCGCGCGCCGCCAACCGGTATCGCGGCGAAGTCGAACCCATGGACCCGGTGGCCGGCCATATCCCCGGCGCGCTGAACCGCCCGAACGGCGAAAACCTGCAGCCCGATGGCCGTTTCAAAACGGCTGAGCAGCTGCGCGCGGAGTTCGGCAGCCTGCTGGCCGGGCGCGACCCAGCTTCGGTCGTCCACCAGTGCGGCTCGGGCATCACGGCCTGCCACAACCTGCTGTCCATGGAGATTGCCGGCCTGACGGGCTCGCGCCTCTATCCGGGGTCGTGGAGCGAATGGTGCAGCGATCCCGCCCGGCCGGTAGCCAAGGGCGATTAAACGAACAAAAAGCCAGGGCAACGCACCCTGGCTTTTTTCATGGGCGGTGCGCGGCCGTTACCAGACGGCGGCCAGCTTGACGCGGCCGGACACACTTTCGGCGATCTCCAGGAAGTGGTCGAGCGGCGGGGTGGCCAGCCCCGGCACCTTGGCCATGTCGTCCCAGCGCCGCAGGCGGATCGCGTCCGGCGCGCCGGGCATGCTGGCGAAGTCGACCGCCTGGCCCGCGTCGAAACTGCCGCCCTGCAGCGCCAGGCTGCGGCGGGAATCGTCCGACAGCTTCGCTTCGTACTGCGGTTCCACGTAGCAGAGGTAGCGCTTGGCTTCCACGTGCAGCCGAATGGGGTCCAGCACGGCGGAACTGAACAAGCCGCGCAGGAAGGGCAGCACGAAATACTGATGCTTGTCGTCGATGCCGCGCAGCGTGGGCGTGCCCGGCCGGTCGGCGATCAGATGGCCCAGGTCATGCAGCAGGCAGGCCGTGATGAGATGGGCTTTGGCGCCGTGCTGTTCGGCCAGTGCGGCCGTTTGCAGCGCATGGCGCAGATGGCTGACGGATTCGCCGTCATAGGACCGGTGTCCGCGTTCAAGGAAAAGTTGTTCGATGTCCTGCAGGGTCAAGGCCATGGTTGTCTCCTGAGTGGCCGCAAGGGGAAGAGGCGGGACAGTGACCGCGACGGTCAGCCGGCTGCCGGCGCCATCTCCAGAAAGCGCGCGATGAGTTGCACCGGTTGGCGCTCGCGCAGGCAGTACAGGTATTCATTCATCACGATGCCGGCGTCCTGGATGTCCAGGGCCGCCAGATCGGGATGGGACGGAATTTCGCGTGACGGGATGAGGCTGATGCCCAGTTCGCACAGGATGGCCTGGCGGATCGACTCGCGGCTGCCGATCTCCAGCGTGCGGCGCACGGTGACGCCGGCCGCCCGCAGCGCGTCTTCGGTCAGCTGGCGCGTCATGGAGCCGGGCTCGCGCAGCAGCAGCGCATGCTCGGCCAGATCGGCCAGCCGCACCTGGCCGCGCCGGGCCAGCGGATGATCGCGATGCGCCACCACGCGGATCGGGTCCGCGGCGATCTTGCGGCGGTACAGGTGCTTGTCATCCATCAGAAAGGAAGACGTGGCAATCTCGATGCGGTAATCCTGCAGCGCCTGCAGCATCGACTGCGAATTGCCGATCGTGACCGTCAGGTCGATGCCGGGGTAGCGCTGGTTGTAGCGCCGCACGGTATCCATGATGTAGTAGGGGCCGGTCGCGCCAATGCGCAGGTTGCCCTCGCGCAGGTCGCTCGCGTCGCGCAGCCGGAAGTCGATCTCGGTTTCCTGCTGCACCAGCTTCTCGACCATCGGCATCAGGTTTTGCCCGGCGTCCGACAGCCGCATGCCGCGCCCCTGCCGATGAAACAGCTCGATGCCGTAGCGCGATTCAAGCTGGCGCAATTGCCCCGTCACCGTGGGCTGGCTGACGCCCAGCTGGGCGGCGGCCTTGGTGACGGTTCCGCAGCGGGCCACGGCATAGAAGGATTTGAGTTCGGCGACGAGCACGGTCGGGGGGCGAAGGTTGGACGCAATGCGCAAGACCGCCAGTACACCAAAATAATTTGATGTTTTTATTACTGCATTTGCGCGAAGTGTCATAAACGCTCAATACGCGGCTCCCATACTGCCTTCGTTCCCAGACCGGAGGCCCCATGCCCCAACGCGATACCGCCTTTCTCTCCGTGCAGAATCTCGTGAAGCGATTCGGCAGCCACACGGCGCTGGCCGACGTTTCGCTGGATATCCGCGCCGGAGAGTTGGTGTGCCTGTTGGGGCCGTCGGGGTGCGGCAAGACAACGCTGCTGCGCGCGATCGCCGGCCTGGAGCGCCAGGACAGCGGAACCATCGTGCTGTCCGGCCGTGATATTTCCCATGCCGAGCCGCAGGCGCGCGACTACGGCATCCTGTTCCAGTCCTATGCGCTGTTCCCGAACCTGACCGTGGCCCAGAACGTGGCCTATGGCCTGAGCGGCAAGCGCGCCCATCGCAACCACGTCGCCAGCCGCGTCGAGGAAATGCTGACGCTGGTCGGCCTGGCCGGCGTGGCGCAGAAGTATCCCGGCCAGATTTCGGGCGGTCAGCAGCAGCGCGTGGCGCTGGCGCGCGCGCTGGCCCCGTCGCCGTCGCTGCTGTTGCTGGACGAACCCATGTCGGCGCTGGATGCGCGGGTGCGCGAACACTTGCGAATCGAACTGCGCGCGCTGCAAAAGCGCCTGTCCATCACCACGCTGATGGTGACGCATGATCAGGAAGAGGCCATGGTGATGGCCGACCGCATCGCCGTGATGAATGGCGGGGTGATCGAGCAGTACGGCACGCCGCGCGAACTCTACCGCCAGCCGGGATCGGCCTTCATCGCCGACTTCGTGGGCGAAGCCAACTGGCTGCCGTTCGAACGCATCGATACGCATCGCGCCCGGGTGGGGCGGCAGGAGCTGGCGGTCGACGCGGCGCTGGACGCCCGCTCGGGCAAACTCTTCGTGCGGCCCGAGGCCGTGCGCGTCAGCATGGCCAAGCCCGAAGAGCCCAACGCCATGCTGGCCGACGTGCTGGACGGCGTGTTCCTGGGGCGCAGCTACCGCCTTGCCCTGCGCCTGGAAGGCGTGCCCGGCGCCACCGTGCATTCCATCGTGTCCCCCGAAACCGGAGATGCCCTCTTGGGCCCTCACGCTGCCAGCCGTTGCTGGGTGGAGCTGCCGCGCCATGCGATACGCGCCTACGCTTGATCCGGTCATGAACGATTCGCGCGCCGTGGGTCAGACCATGCCCCATTCCCCGGCTCCCGCCGCCGTCGCGCCGCTGCCCGCCTTGGGACGCCGCCCGCTGCCCGCCTGGATCGGCGCGCTGGGCCTGGCGCTGGGGCAGGGCGGTCTGGCGCTCGGCCTGCTCGTATTCCTGGCGCTGCCCCTGGCGGCGATCCTCGTCAAATCGGTGACGGACGCCGATGGCGGCTGGGCGGGCCTGTCTGTCATCGCGGGCATCATCGGCGCCGATGGTTTCCTGGCCATGGTGGGGCGCAGCCTGGCCGTGGGAATCGTGACGACGTCGCTGGTCGTGCCCTGCGCCTACGGCTTTGCCTATGGCCTCACGCGCACCCGCCTGCCGGGCAAGGGCATCCTGCGCACGATCGCGCTGTTGCCGCTGCTTGCGCCGTCGCTGCTGCCCGGCATCGCGCTGGTGTATCTGCTGGGCAATCAGGGACTGCTCAAGGGCCTGACCGGCGGCGCCACGATCTATGGCTTCTGGGGCATCGTGGTGGGCGAGGCGTTCTACACGTTTCCGCATGCGCTCATGATCCTGCTGACGGGCCTGGCGCTGGCCGACGGCCGCCTCTATGACGCGGCGCGCGCCATGGGCGCGGGCACGTGGCGCACCTTCATGACGGTCACGCTGCCCGGCACGCGTTACGCGGTGTTCTCGGCCTGCTGCGTGGTCTTCACGCTGACCGTCACCGACTTTGGCGTGCCCAAGGTGGTGGGCGGCGACTACAACGTGCTTGCCATGGAGGCCTACAAGGCGGTGGTCGGGCAGCAGAATTTCCCCAAGGGCGCGGCCATCGGCATCCTGTTGCTGCTGCCGGCGCTGCTGACCTTCGTGCTGGACCGGCGGCTGCGGGCCCGTCAGGGCGCCCAGATGAGCGGCCGCGCGCAGCCTTATACGGCCGGCGTGAACGGCCGCCGCGACGCGGCATTCCTGGCCCTGTCCGGCTTGATGGCTGCCTTTCTGCTGCTCATCATCGGTGTGGCGGTGTGGGCGTCGTTCGTGAAGATGTGGCCGTACAACCTGTCGATGTCGCTGCGTTCTTACGACTTCGACAACATGGACGGCGGCGGCTGGCTCGCCTGGCGCAACAGCCTGCAGCTCGCGTTCTTCACGGCGCTCGCGGGCACCGTGGTGGTCTTCGTGGGCGCGTGGATGATGGAGAAGGTGCCTGCGCGCGGCGCGATGGCGCGCGGCCTGCGCGGCATGGCCGGCATGCTGGCGCTGATGCCGATGGCGGTGCCGGGGCTGGTGCTGGGCCTGGGCTACATCTTCTTTTTCAATAGCCTGGCAAACCCCCTGAACGTGCTGTACGGGACGATGCCGCTGCTGGTGCTGAGCACGGTCGTGCACTTCTACACCAGCGCCCACCTGACAGCCGCCACGGCGCTCAATGCGCTTGACCCGGAGTTCGAGGCCGCCTCCGCGTCGCTGAAGGTGCCGCGCCTGACGACCTTCCTGCGCGTGACGCTGCCGATGTGCCTGCCCGCGGCGCTGGATGTTGCCCGCTACCTTTTCGTATCCGCCATGACGACGGTGTCGGCCGTGGTGTTTCTCTACAGCCCGTCGACGGTGCTGGCCGCCGTGGCCGTGCTTAACATGGACGACGCCGGATTCATCAGTCCGGCCGCCGCCATGTGCACGGTCATCATGGCCAGCTCCGCCGTCGCCGCCCTGGTCCTGCACCTGGCCAGCCGCGCCCTGGTGGCGCGCACGCAGGCCTGGCGGCGCCCGGCGACCCGTTGACCGGCCAATTTTTCAGGATGACTTCCATGACAGTTCAACCCTTGCCCGTCCGCCTCGAGGCGGTGATCTTCGACTGGGCCGGCACGCTGGTCGACTTTGGCTCCTTTGCGCCCACCAAGGTGTTCGTGGACGCGTTCGCGCAGTTCGGCATGGACGTGTCGCTGAAGGAGGCGCGCGGCCCGATGGGCATGGGCAAGTGGGACCACATCCGTACCCTGTGCGACCAGCCCGCCATCGCCGCCCAGTATCAGGCCCGCTTCGGCCGCGTGCCCAGCGACGACGACGTCACCGCCATCTACGAGCGCTTCCTGCCGATGCAGCTGGAGAAGGTGGCGCAGTATTCGGCCGCCATTCCCGGCGCGGCCGACGTGATGCGCGCCTTGCGCGGGCGCGGCCTGAAGATAGGGTCGTGCTCCGGCTATCCCGCCAGTGTGATGCGCCGCGTCGTCGAGCGCGCGGCCGCCGATAACCTGACGCCCGATTGCATCGTCGCCAGCGACGAGGTCCCGCGCGCGCGTCCGGCGCCCGCGATGGCCCTGAAGAACGTGGTCGAGCTGGGCCTGTCCGACGTGGCCGCGTGCATCAAGGTCGACGACACCGCGCCGGGCATCGAAGAAGGCCGTCGCGCCGGCATGTGGACCGTCGGCCTCTTGCTGTCGGGCAACGCCGCGGGCCTGACGCTGGACGAATACCTTGGCCTTGCCGGCCCCGCCCGTGACGCAGCACGCGCTGCCGCGTGCGCGGAGCTGGAACCCACCGGTCCGCATTACCTGATCGACACGGTGGCTGACCTGCCAGCCGTGGCCGACGACATCGAAGCCCGACTGGCGCGAGGCGAACGCCCCTGACCTAGACACCTGCCGCCCGGCGTCCCGGGCCATCCCGAAACCTTTGATTCACCGCGATCCGCAGCTGGCAGCCGCCGGCCGCGGGGACCTCGTTCATCCTGTTTTTCGCTCACGCACGGAGTTGTTCATGAATCGCTACAAGCTGCTTGCACTGGCCGCCGCCCTGACGGGCGTGATGGGCGCCGCCTCGGCCGAGACCACGCTGACCGTCTACACGGCGCTGGAAGCCGACCAGATCAAGGCCTACCAGGCCGCCTTCGAGAAGGCCAATCCCGACATCAAGATCCAGTGGGTGCGCGACTCGACCGGCATCATCGCCGCCAAGCTGCTGGCCGAGAAGAGCAACCCCAAGGCCGACGTGATCTGGGGCCTGGCCGGCACGGCGCTGGGCCTGATGGACAAGGAAGGGATGCTGCAGCCCTACGCTCCCAAGGGCCTGGACCAGATCGCCGCCAACATGCGCGACGCCAAGGCCGAACCCGCCTGGGTCGGCATGGACGGCTACGCCGCCGCCATCTGCTTCAACACGATCGAAGCCGAAAAGCAGAAGCTGCCCAAGCCCACGTCGTGGCAGGACCTGACCAAGCCGGTGTATGCCGGCAAGATCGTCATGCCCAACCCGGCCTCGTCCGGCACGGGCTTTCTGGACGTGAGCGCCTGGCTGCAGATGTTTGGCGAAGAAAAGGGCTGGGCTTACATGGACGCCCTGCACAAGAACATCGGCTCGTACACGCACTCGGGCTCCAAGCCGTGCAACATGGCTGCCGCCGGCGAATTCCCAATCGGCATCTCGTTCGACTACCGCGCGGCCAAGCTGAAGGCCGACGGGGCGCCGGTCGAAGCCGTGTTCCCTTCGGAAGGCCTGGGCTGGGAAGTGGAAGCCACCGCCATCATGAAGGGCACCAAGAACCTGGAAGCCGCCCGCAAGCTGGCTGACTTCTCGGCCAGCCGCGAGGCCAATGAGCTGTACAAGGCCAACTTCGCGGTGCTGGCGATTCCGTCGATCGCCACGGCCAACCCGAACCTGCCCGCCGACCTGACCTCGCGCATGATCAAGAACGACTTCACGTGGGCCGCCACGAATCGCGACCGCATCATTGCCGAGTGGACCCGCCGCTACGACGGCAAGTCCGAGCCCAAGAAGAAGTAAGGCGGCGTCCCGGCGATGAAGACTTACGACGTAATCGTGGTGGGCGCGGGCATGCTCGGCATCGCGCATGCCTGGGCGGCCGCCAAGCGCGGCCTGTCCGTGGCCGTCATCGAGCGCAGCCGCCAGGCCCACGGCGCCACCATCCGCAACTTCGGACAGGTCATCGTAACGGGGCAGGCGCCTGGCACGATGCTGTCGCACGCGCAGCAGTCGCGCGAGCTGTGGCTCGACCTGGCGGACAAGGCGGGCTTTCATGTGCGCGCCAACGGGGCGCTGGTGCTGGCCCGCAACGTCGACGAGGCCGACGTGCTGCAGGAGTTCGCGGACACGCGCCTGCGGCAGGAAGGGTATCGCGCGGATCTGCTTTCCGCGCGGGAGGTGGCCGGCTTTTATGGCGGCCAGCTCGCGCATCACTGCCTGGCGCTGCGCGGCCACGACGATCTGCAGATCTATTCGCGCGAGGCGCTGCCGGCCATCACGCACTACCTGCAGTCTTCGCTGGGCGTGGACTTCATCACCGGAACGCTCGCGCGCGCCGTGGAAAAGGGCGAAGTCAGCACGTCGGCGGGCGACTTCACGGGCACGCACGTGTTCGTGTGCCCGGGCCACGACTACCTGACCCTGCTGCCGGAACTGTTCGCGCCGCTGGATCTGGAGGTCACGCGCCTGCAGATGCTGCGCGCGGTGTTCGACTCGCATCCCATCGCGCTGGACCGGCCGCTGCTGACCGGGCTGTCGTGCGTGCATTACGGCGCGTTCTCGGACCTGCCCACGGCGCAGGCGCTGCGCGGCGTGATCCAGGCGCGCACGCCCATGCTGCTGGAAAACGGCATCCACCTGCTGATCAGCCCCACGCCCTACGGCGAACTGATCATCGGCGATTCGCATCGCTATGGGCAGGACGCGCTGCCGTTCAATGACGAGGCAGTCGACAACGCGATGCTGGACCTGGCGTCGCAGGCATTGGGCGCGCGGCTGCGCGTGGTGGAGCGCTGGCAGGGCGTCTACGGCGCGCACGGGCCGGCGCCGTTCTCGGTCATGCCGGTGGATCCGGCGACCACGGTGGCCGTCATGCACTCCGGCGTCGGCATGACGGTGGGGCTGGCGATCGGCGAAAGGACGGTCGCTGGTGTCATCGGACGCTGACGCACGCTGACGCGTCCAGACGAAAAAAGGGCCTCGCGAATCCGAACCGATTTCGCGAGGCCCTTTGTCTTGCAAGCCGGGCAGGGAAACTAAACCGCTTGCATGATGCGGCGGTACCACTCATGAAAGTGCTGCATGCCGTCTTCCATGGGCGACTGGTAGGGACCGGTCTCGTTCACGCCGCGCAGCATCAATGCCTTGCGGCCAGCGTCCATGCGTTCGGCGATCTCGTCGTCCTCGATGGCCGTTTCCATGTAGGCCGCACGCTGCGCCTCGACGAATTCGCGCTCGAAGGCGGCGATTTCCTCGGGGTAGTAGAACTCGACCACGTTCACCGTTTCCTGCGGGCCCTTCGGGTACAGCGTGGACAGCACCAGCACATGCGGATAGAGCTCGATCATGTGCGTCGGGAAGTACGTGACCCACACGGCGCCGAAGTCGGGGGCGTCGCCTTCGCGGAACGACAGCAGGCGGTCGTGCCACTGCTTGTAGACGTCCGAGCCCGGCTGCGCCAGCGCATTGTGCACGCCTACCTTCTGCAGGCTGTACCAGTCGTTGAACTCCCAGGTCAGGTCGTCGCAGGTGACGAAACGCCCCAGTCCGGGATGGAACGGGCCGACGTGGTAGTCCTCGAGGTAGACCTCGATGAAGGTCTTCCAGTTGTAGTTGCACTGATGCACTTCAACGTGGTCCAGCACGTAGTCGCCGAAGTCGAACTCGGGACGCGCAAACAGCGGCGCCATGTCGGCGGCCGGATCGCGCGGGCCTTCGAAGAGCAGCCCGTGGCAATCGCGCAGGCGGAACTTCTGCAGGTTCATGCAGGGCGTGGTCTCGAACTGCGGCGCGCCCAACAACTCACCCTGGTTGTTGTACGTCCAGCGATGCAGCGGGCAGACAATGTTGCCGCCCGTGGCCTTCAGGTTGCCGTGCGTGTTGCAGTTGCCGGCCACGTTGCCGGCCTGGCCGCCAAGCATCAGTGCCTGACGGTGGCGGCAGACATTTGAGATGAGTTCGACGCCGTGCTGGTTGCGAACCAGCGAGCGCCCTCCGTTTTCCTGGACCAACGTACGCCAATCCCCGATTTCGGGCACCAATTTCTGGTGGCCGACATAAAGCGAGGATTGCTTGAAAATGAGTTCTTGCTCGCGGGCAAAGAGGGCTTCGTCAAAATATGCGCTGACGGGTAGCTGGGTGCGAGCTGGCACGACATGTGCCATCCGACCGATGTCGGTCATGATTCCCTCCGCTCGGATAAAAAAGCCAGGACGGTTTGAGCCTTGCCAGGTGCTTTTGTTCAAGTCCAGGATCCCGGCGACGGTTCCGGCGGGTCTTGTTCGTGAATTCGAGCCTGGTTGAATCCGTTCTGGCGCGAAGAAAAATCGGTGTCTGGCCGATCAAGTAAGCCGTGAATTGTACCCCAAGGGCCTGTGCGACGCCCGGGGCAATCCCCCCGGCTTATCGAGGCAATCCGCGGGTGGCATTGACCCGGCGCAAAGCGCGATTAACCCTTTAATCCGTAGGTCTTTCAGACGAGGCGGCGGGTTGCCGGATGACGGCGCAGCAGCCAGCTGCTGGCGGCTGACAACGCAAACACCATCATCGTCAGCAAGGGCACCGCCCACACATCGCGGTCCCCGCCGGAAAACGCGCCCGCGCGGCGCGCGACATCCAGAAAGACCGGATGGATGAGATAGACGCCAAAGGTCAGCGGGGCCAGCGCGGCAAGCCTGGGCAGCCGCGGCGAGGACACGATCCATTGGAACGCGGCCAGCGACATGAACGGGACCGTCAGGCTGAAGTAGTCGTAGAAGTAGGTGTCCAGCACGTGGCCGTTGGACATGATCGTCACGCCCATCGCCGTCGCGGCCACGGTGGCGGCAAGCATCAGGCCCGGGCGCGGCACGCGCATCTCGCCGTCAAAGATCAGGCGGCCGGCGACGAAGTAGCCCAGATAGGGCAGGAACCACGTCAGGAAAAAACCATGCGGCGCGCCCAGCGCGCGGCGATACAGGGCGTCAAGGATCGCCACCCCCAGGATGCCCACGACCCACAACGCCCGCGCTTTCGGCGTGCTGCGCGCATACAGCAACCGCACCAGCGGCGCGAACAGGTACAGGCCGACGATCATGTACAGGTACCAAAGGTGGTAATAGGGCTCGCCCTGCGCGACCTTGCGCGGCCAGAACGAAAAGTCCACGCGTCCGTCGTCCCACCAATCCAGGCCGGTGCGCCACGCCAGGTAGAAGAGCGTCCAGAACAGCAGCGGCGCGCAGATCCGCGCCATGCGTTTGCTGTAGAAGCGCCGCGCGTCGTGCGGCTTGTCGGGATCGAGCAGCAGGGCGCCGCTCACCATCACGAAGACGGGCACGCACCAGCGCGCGGCCGAGTCATACAGGTTGGCGGCCAGCCATGCGCCGCGGCCATGCGCGGCGGGATCGCTGACGATGAGTGCGGCGCTGTGCAGCAGAACGACGGCCACCGCAGCCAGCCATCGGGCTGAGTCAAGGCGGGCGTATCGGTCTTCGGAGTGAGGCATCGGGCTCCCGGATGGTTCGGCTTCTTCTCGCCTTACCTTATCAGCGGCGCCACGCCGATTTCTGTATCCAGGGGTTAAGCCGCGCGTAAAAAACCGACAGGGCCGGGAGGGCGCTGTCGGGGGGAAGGGGCCTGCCCGCAGCTGAGCCGCGGGCAGGCCGATCGCGAGCCGGCGGTCCGCGAACGTTTTGTCACGAAACCGGCGGGTAGAGGCTTACTGCAGGACGATGTTGGCCTGCTTGATGAGCTGCGACACGATGGGCTGCTCGGTCTTGATCTGCTTGTCCAGTTCGGCGGCGGTGCCCGAACGCGGGTCGATGCCCATGTCCAGCAGGCGCTTTTTCACGGCTTCGTCCTGCAGCGTTTCGGTCAGTGCGGCCTGCAAGCGTTCGACCACGGGCGCCGGCGTGCCCTTGGGCGCAACGAAGCTGAACCAGGCGGTCATGTCGAACGACGGGTAGCCCTGTTCAGCCAGCGTGCCCAGGTTGGGCTGCGTCGCCAGGCGTTTGGGGCTGGTGATCGCGAAGACTTTGACCTTGCCGGCGTCGGCCTGCGGCATACCGGTGGCCACCATGTCGAAGAACAGGTCCACGTCGCCGCTGATCAGGGCGGGCAGGGCCTGCGTGGCGCCCTTGAACGGCACGTGCAGGATGTCGATGCCGGCGCGTTCCTTGAACAGTTCACCGGCCAGATGCGACGAGGTGCCCGGACCGAACGTGGCAAACGTCAGCTTGCCCGGATTCTGCTTGGCGTAGGCCACCACGTCCTGGGTGTTGTTGAACGGGCGCTTCGGCGTGGACAGCAGGACCAGCGGGCCGACGCCGACCATGCCGATCTTGGCGAAGCTGTCCGGGTCGTAGGGCAGTTCCTTATAGAGATAGCGGTTGGTCACCAGCGTGGAGTTCGTGGCCATCAGGATGGTGTAGCCGTCCGGCGCTTCGCGCGAGACGTAGGCGGCGCCGATGGACGTGCCCGCGCCGGCCTTGTTCTCCACGATCATCGACTGGCCCAGGTTCTTGGCCATCCGCTCGGCCAGCACGCGCGTCAGCACGTCTGTGGCGCCGCCGGCCGGGAAGGGCGAAATCACCTTGATGGGCCGCGCCGGATACGTGTCGGCCTGCGCGCCCAGCGCGGCAGCGCTGAGCATCAGGGTGGCGAGCAGTTTGAAGCTGTTGCGAATCATGTTTTCCCCTTGAAATCGCGTGGTCAGAGTGGATCGACGGGCCTGGCTTGGCTGCCTTGATACGCACGCCGGGTGCGAACATCGGGCCGCTTGCCAGGTCTCCTGGGATGCTCTAAATTCCGTTATATGGAATTTAATTTTGTCATTCGAAATAAACTATAAAAACGAAGCGTATAGAAATGCAATCATTTTCTAGCGGCAAGCGCGCCGCCCTCCCGCCGTCCAAGCCGGACCAGAAGCTTGAATTGAGCTTGCCAGCGCGCCGCAAGCGCGCCGCCGGCTCGGGAGAAGGCGCCCATTCACCCGACTTCATCACGGCGCTGGCGCGGGGCCTGGACGTGCTGCGGTGCTTCCGGCACGGCGTGGCCGCGCTGGGCAACCTGGACCTGGCGCGCCTGACGGGCCTGCCCAAGCCCACCATCAGCCGCATCACCTACACGCTCACTGAACTGGGTTACCTGCGCTACCACCCCGACACCGGCAAGTACTCGCCCGGCTATGGCGTGCTGGCGCTGGGATTCGGCCTGCTTGCGGGACTAGAGGTGCGTGAGCTTGCCAAGGCCTCGATGACCGACCTGGCGCGCGAGACCGGTGGCGCCGTGGCCCTGGGCGCCTTCGACGGCGATGCCATGACCTACGTCGAAGCCATCCACGGCTCTTCGGCGCTGTACTTGCGCTTGCCCGTGGGTTACCGCGCCACGTTGGACAGCGCCATGGGGCGCGCCTATCTCGCCAGCCTGCCCGCGGACGAGTGCGATGCCGTCCTCGCGCGTCTGGACCAGGGCGCCCCAGCCGCCGAGACCATTGCGCGGGCGCGCGCCGAACTCGCGCAAACCGGCTGCTGCTTCGCGATCGGCGAATGGCAATCCGGCATCAACGCCGCCGCCGTGCCGTTCACGTCGATCACGGGCGAGGGCGTCTTCGTCATGAGCTGCGGCGGACCGGCCGGCCTGCTCGAGGCCTCGCACCTTCGCGACCGCGTGGCCCCGGCGCTCCTGGCTGCCGTGGCAGGCCTAGCGGGGGCGCCGGCCTAGCGCGCGGGGCCCTTGCGGGCAGCGCTTGGCTATCTCGTACAATTCACGGATTAATCCACCCCCTAGTGCCCCGGAGGCCCGTTTGGCCAAACCCACTCAAGCTGATCCGCAGAACGACGATCGTCCCTTGCCCCAGGATTTCGAAACGGCGCTGGCCGAACTGGAATCGCTGGTCGCGGCCATGGAAGACGGATCGTTGCCGCTCGAGCAGTCGCTGGCTGCCTACCGGCGCGGTGTGGCGCTCACACGGGTTTGCCAGGAACGACTGGCCCAGGCTGAGCAGCAGGTCAAGGTCCTCGAAGGCGGCCTGCTCCGGCCGCTGGATCCCGCGGCGCTGGACGACGAATAAGAAGCCGATGAAGCAAATTCAACTCGCTTTTCCCGAGTGGTTGCAAGGCCGTGCGCTGCATGTCGAAGACGTGCTCGACGACCTGCTGCCGCCGGCGGACCTGGCGCCTGCCCGTTTGCACGAAGCCATGCGCTACGCCGTGCTTGGCGGCGGCAAGCGCGTGCGGGCCGCCTTGGTCTATGCCGCCGGCCAGGCCTGCCCCGTCAGTGGCAGCGTGCTGGCCATCGAGGCCTCGCTGGACCGTGCGGCGGCCGCCGTCGAACTGATCCACGCCTACTCGCTGATCCATGACGATCTGCCCTGCATGGACGACGACACGCTGCGCCGCGGCCGGCCCACCACGCATGTGCAGTTCGACGAAGCCACCGCCATGCTGGCGGGCGACGCGTTGCAGCCGCTGGCGTTCGAGCTGGTCGCCTCCATGCCGATCGCCCCGGCGCTGATCGTCCAGGCCACCCAGTCGCTGGCCCGCGCCGCCGGCAGCCGTGGCATGGCGGGCGGGCAGGCCATCGATCTGTTCAGCGTCGGCCGCGCGCTGTCGCGCGATGAACTTCAGACGATGCACGGCATGAAGACCGGCGCGATGCTGGCGTGCAGCGTGGCGTTGGGCGGCATCGTGGCAGGCGCCAGCTCGGCCTCGCGCCAGGCGCTGGATGCCTACGCGCAGGCCATGGGCCTGGCGTTCCAGGTGGTCGACGACATTCTCGACGTCACCGCGGATAGCGCCAGCCTGGGCAAGACGCCCGGCAAGGACGCCGCCGAAAACAAGCCGACCTATGTTTCCCTGCTGGGCCTTGACGCAGCGCGGGCCTTCGCCGAGGAACTGCGCATGACGGCGCTGGCTGCCCTGGCGCCGCTGGGCGACGCCGGCGGGCGCCTGGCCCAGCTTGCCGACTTCATCGTTCTTCGAGACCGCTGATCCGAGATCAGCCCGGCCTTCCTGGTAGGCCGGGCCAACGAACCCCATAAAAGCATGACGACAGATTTACTGGACCGCATTCAATCGCCGGCTGACCTCAAGCGCCTGGATCGTCGCGAACTGAAAAAGCTCGCCGACGAACTGCGTGGCTTCGTGCTGGAGTCGGTATCCAAAACGGGCGGTCACCTGTCGTCCAACCTGGGCACCGTCGAACTCACGCTGGCGCTACATCAGGTGTTCGACACGCCGCATGACCGCATCGTCTGGGACGTCGGCCATCAGTCCTATCCGCACAAGATCCTGACGGGGCGCCGGGCCGGCATGGCCAAGCTGCGCCAGCAGGGCGGCATCTCCGGTTTCCCCAAGCGCAGCGAATCCGAGTACGACGCCTTCGGCACCGCGCACTCGTCCACGTCGATCTCGGCGGCACTGGGCATGGCGGTCGCCTCGCGCAATGCGGGCGTGCAGCGCCAGCACATCGCGGTGATCGGCGACGGCGCCATGTCCGCCGGCATGGCGTTCGAGGCCATGAACAACGCGGGCGTCACGCCCGGCATCAACCTGCTGGTGATCCTGAACGACAACGACATGTCGATCTCGCCGCCGGTGGGGGCGCTGAACCGGTATCTGGCGCGCCTGATGTCCGGACGCTTTTACGCCACGGCCAAGAATGTGGGCCGGGCGGTGCTGCAGCATGTGCCCCCGGTGCTGGAGCTGGCGCGCCGCTTCGAGGAACACGCCAAGGGCATGGTCACGCCCGCCACGCTGTTCGAGGAATTCGGCTTCAACTACGTCGGCCCCATCGACGGCCACGACCTGGACGCGCTCGTTCCCACGTTGCAAAACCTGAAGGCCCTGGAGGGCCTGCAGTTCCTGCACGTCGTCACGCGCAAGGGCCAGGGCTACAAACTGGCCGAAGCCGACCCGGTGCTGTATCACGGTCCCGGCAAGTTCGATCCGGCCGTCGGCATCCTGCAGTCCAAGGCGCCGGGCAAGCGCACCTTCACGCAGGTGTTCGGCAAGTGGCTGTGCGACACGGCCCAAGAGGACGCGCGTCTGGTGGCCGTCACGCCGGCCATGCGCGAAGGCAGTGGCCTGGTCGAATTCGAACAGCGCTTTCCGCAGCGGTATTTCGACGTGGGCATCGCCGAGCAGCATGCCGTCACGTTCGCGGCCGGCGTCGCGTGCGAAGGCCAGAAGCCCGTCGTCGCCATCTACTCCACCTTCATGCAGCGCGGCTACGACCAGTTCATCCATGACGTCGCCCTGCAAAACCTGGACGTGACCTTCGCCCTGGACCGCGCCGGCATCGTGGGCGCGGACGGCGCCACGCACGCGGGCAACTACGACATCGCGTTCCTGCGCTGCGTGCCCAACATGGTGGTGGCCACACCCTCCGACGAAAACGAAACCCGTCTGCTCCTGTCCACCTGTTATCAGTACCCGGGCCCGGCGTCGGTGCGCTATCCGCGCGGCGCGGGCTGCGGCGCGGCGGAAGCCGAAGCCCTGGATACCGTTGAACTGGGCAAGGGCATCGTGCGGCGCGAAGGCAAGAAGATCGCCATCCTGGGTTTTGGCACGCTGGTGCAGGCAGCACTGGGCGCCGCCGGCAAGCTGGATGCCACCGTGGCCGACATGCGTTTCGTCAAGCCGATCGACCGCGACCTGATCCTGGATCTCGCGAGCCGCCACGACGCGCTCGTCACCGTGGAAGACGCCTGCATCATGGGCGGCGCGGGCAGTGCGGTGCTGGAAGTGCTGAGCGCGGCCGGCGTGCTGATCCCGGTGCTGCAACTGGGCCTGCCGGACGAATTCATCGACCACGGCGAACAATCGGCCCTGCTGGCCGGCCTGGGCCTGGATGCCGCCGGCATCGAGCAGTCGATCCGCACGCGTTACGCCAGCCTGCTGGCCTGAGCCGGCGTCATGCTTGCGGCCGAGGGCGCGCGCCTTCAGCCGCAAGGATGAAACACACTGTTCCGGCCCCTCGGGCATGCGGGCCACAGGGTTACCGCTCCCGATCGCCTGCGGGTGGGCGACAATTAGCCCCTTTCAAGACAACTGGGCGGGTCGCTCCACGGCGCACCGGGCCCGGACAGGTAAGCCGAAATGAATTCTCCGATCGACCCCGCCATCGTGATGCCCGACGTCCAGAGCGCCACGGACACGCGGCATATCCCGATCCAGCGCGTCGGCATCCGCGGCGTGCGTCACCCCATGCTGGTCCAAAGCGGCGACGGCGCGGCGCAAGGCACGGTCGCCAACTGGACGCTGACCGTGGCCCTGCCGCCCGAAGAAAAGGGCACGCACATGTCCCGCTTCGTGGCCCTGCTCGAAAAATACCGCAGCACGCCCATGACGCCGGCGCTGTTTCGCACCATGGCGGCCGACATGCTGCCGCTCTTGCATGCCGAGCGCGGCGACATCACGGCTTCGTTCCCGTACTTCATCAACAAGTCCGCGCCGATCTCCGGCGTGCAGAGCCTGCTTGACTACGAGGTCCAGTGGATCGCGCGCGCACAGGCCGACCGGGTCGAGTTCGAGCTCGTGGTGCAGGTGCCCGTCACCAGCCTGTGCCCGTGTTCCAAGGCCATCTCCGAGTACGGCGCGCACAACCAGCGTTCGCACGTCACGGTCTCGGCCATCCTGAACGAAGACATCTCGATGGACGTCGTGATCCGCCTGATCGAAGACGAAGGCTCCTGCGAACTGTGGGGCCTGCTCAAGCGCCCCGACGAAAAGTTCGTCACCGAGCGCGCCTACGACAACCCCAAGTTTGTCGAAGACCTGGTGCGCGACGTGGCCGCCCGCCTGAACGCCCACCCCGGCATCGCGCGCTATCGCGTCGAGGCCGAGAACTTCGAGTCCATCCACAACCACTCGGCATACGCCGTCGTCGAAGGCTGAGCGCCGATGCGCCATCCGGCGGCCAGCGACTGGCCGCTCATTGCCGGCCTGCAGCAATGGGAAGCGCGGTTGGCCAGCAACCTGGCCAGCCGGGGCCGCCTTGGCGTGGCGCTGTACGAGTTTTTCCGCTTCGGCGTGAAGCAGGCGTGGGCTTGTCTTTTTGGCGGCCTGATGTGCGCGCTGCTGCTGGGCACGCACTGGTGGTATCCCAAGGATGCCGCCCTGGCGCGCTACGACTTCCTGACGCTTGCGGCGCTGGGCATCCAGGCCGCGTTGCTTGCGCTGCGCATGGAAACCTGGAGCGAGGCCCGCGTGATCCTGATGTTCCATGTGGTCGGCACCTGCATGGAAATCTTCAAGACCGCCGCCGGCTCGTGGATCTATCCCGAGGCGAGCGTGCTGCGCATTGGCGGCGTGCCGCTCTTTACGGGCTTCATGTACGCCGCGGTGGGCAGCTATCTTGCCCGTGTGTGGCGCCTCTTCGACTTTCGCTTTCGGGCGCATCCGCCGCTGGCCGCGACGGTGGCGCTGTCGGTGCTGATCTACCTGAATTTCTTCGCGCACCATTACGTCTGGGACTTCCGGTGGGCGCTGTTCGCGATGACGGCCATGCTGTTCGCGCGCACGTGGGTGTATTTCCGCATTTGGCAGGTCTACCGGCGCATGCCGCTCCTCTTGGGCTTCGTGCTGGTGGCGCTCTTCATCTGGTTCGCCGAGAACATCGGCACCTTCGCCAATGCGTGGCGCTATCCCAACCAGTCGCACGTGTGGCAGGTGGTGTCCATCGCCAAGCTGGGCTCGTGGTTCCTGCTGATGATCATCAGCTACGTCATGGTCAGCGCCGTGAACCGGCCGCGGCCCATTGGCCAGGCCGATCTGCCCGCCGCCGACGGGCAAGCGTCTGCCGGTAACGCGTCCCTTATTTCCTGAGCTTTCATCGGCTTGCACGGGATCGCTCAATCGGTGATAATCGAGAGCTTTCTTGCTCGACCGCCCATGGTTTTTGGGTAGCGGGCTGCCCCTTGCGGCGATCGTCGATGATCCTTGATCCACCCATGATGGAAAGCGCGGGTGCAAGACGAACTGCCAGCAAGACATCCTCAAGGAGTTTTACCCATGCGTCACTACGAAGTAGTGTTTATCGTTCACCCCGACCAAAGCGAGCAAGTGCCCGCCATGGTCGAGCGTTACCAAGCACTGGTCACGGGCCAAGGCGGCTCGATCCATCGCCTGGAAGACTGGGGCCGCCGTCAACTGGCCTACCCGATCCAGAAGCTCGTCAAGGCTCACTACGTCTGCCTGAACATCGAGTGCGGCCAAGCCACGCTGGATGAGCTGGAACACTCGTTCCGCTACAACGACGCCGTGCTGCGCCACCTGGTCATCAAGACCAAGAAGGCCCAGACCACCCCGTCGATCATGATGAAGTCGGTCGAGCGCGAAGAAGCCCGCAAGGCTTCGGCGGAAGCTGCCCCGGCTCAGGCCGAGTAAGCACGCTCACGCAGAGCTCATCGCATCAAGTCCCCTCGGTACCAGGCAGGATGAACAAGCTGGAACTCAGCGCACGCGTTCTCGAATGCGAGCCTTTGCGCCACACGCCCGCCGGTCTGCCAGCACTCGAAATGCTGCTGGCGCACGAGTCGGAGGTCATCGAAGCCGGCCACCCGCGCCGTGTCGAACTGACGATCGCCGCCGTGGCACTGGGAGATCTGGCGCTGCTGTTGAAGGACACCGCGTTAGGGTCCGAATTGCTGGTGCAGGGGTTTTTGGCTCCCACCCGCAAGGACTCGGTGAAGATCAAGCTGCATCTGCAGCAGGCACGCAAGATCAAGGCAAGCGCCGGACGCGATCCGCAGGTGGCTTGAAGCGAATGAGACCCAGGGTGCGAGAGCGCCTTCTGAATACGGATAGGTTATGGGGAAGTGGGCAATGACCCAGTCCCCTCAAACATAAAGGCACATATCATGGCTTTCTTCGGAAAACGCAAAGAAAAACGCAAATTCACGCAGCAGAACCCGCTCTTCAAGCGTCGTAAGTTCTGCCGCTTCACCGCAGCCGGCGTCGAAGAGATCGACTACAAGGATCTGGACACCCTGCGCGACTTCGTGCAAGAAAACGGCAAGATCATCCCGGCTCGCCTGACCGGCACCAAGGCAATCTACCAGCGCCAGCTGGACACCGCCATCAAGCGCGCGCGCTTCCTGGCTCTGTTGCCTTACACCGACAACCACAACTAATCCGGGGCACTGAAATGCAAGTTATTCTGCTCGAAAAAGTCGTCAACCTGGGTAACCTGGGTGAAGTCGTGCGCGTGCGTGATGGCTACGCCCGCAACTTCCTGATTCCCCAGAAGAAGGCCCGTCGCGCAACCGACGCCGCCCTGAAGGAATTCGAAGCCCGCCGCGCCGAACTGGAAAAGGCCCAGGCTGAAAAGCTGGCCGCTTCCCAAGCGCTGGGCGAGCGCATGAACGGCTACCAGCTCAAGATCGTTCAGAAGGCCGGCGTCGACGGCCGTCTGTTCGGTTCGGTCACCAACGCCGACATCGCCGAAGGTCTGAAGAAGGCTTCGTTCGAAGCCGTCGAAAAGGCTCAGGTCCGTCTGCCCAATGGCCAGCTCAAGGCCATCGGCGAGTACCCGGTCCAGGTCGCCCTGCACGCCGACGTCGTGGTCGACATCACGGTGCTGGTCGAAGGCGAACTGTCCTGATCCGGCAGTCGCGGTAAAAAGAAGCCGGCCCGCGCGCCGGCTTTTTTTCTTTTCGCGGCAATGGGCCCATTTTCTGCTGCAGGGTGCGTGGCCCCACACCCTCGCTGTACGCTGTCATTCCCGAGGACCTCTTGACTCATCCGCCTGTCCACCACAACGCCCCGCCCGGATTGCGAGCCTGGCTCGACAGCGTGGATGCGTCGCGTGAACCTTCGGTGCGCGATGTGACGATAGATGGCGTGCGCTGCATCATCAAGCGGCGCCGGCCCGGCATCCTGCAGGGCGTGAGCTATGTCCTGCGCTACGTGCGCGCCTTGTTCCTCGCCGTGGGCTGCAAAGTGTTCCTGGGCGAGTTTCCGCGCCCCAGCGTGCTGCTGCGCAATGGCCTGGCCCACGAAGGGCAGCGTCTGGCGCAGTTGCTGCAAGCCGGGGCCCGTGTCCCCGAAGTCTGGTGGCGCGAGCAGAACCTGCTCGTGCTGGAGTTCGTGGGCGAAGACCTGGCCGATCTCATCCGCAACGAAGACTCCACCTCGCGCCTGTGGCTCACGCGCGCCGCCGCGGCCGACCTGGCCGCTTTCCATGTGCGCGGCATGTGGCATGGCGGGGCGCAGATCCGCAACGTGACGTTGCGCGACGGCGAGATCTGGCGCATCGACTTCGAGGAAAACATCGGCGCGACGCTGTCCCGGCCGCTTGCGCAGGCGTATGACCTGTTCCAGATGCTGGCTTCGCTGGTCTCCTTGCGTAAACTCGAAGACGACGACGCCAGGTCGCTGGGCAAGCTGGCGCTGGACGTCTACCTGGAGAGCAATCCGGATCCCGACGTGCGCAGCCGCTTGAAGCGGTTGGCGCGCGTGCTGTGCGGCATCGCCATGCCCCTGCGCCCGGTCCTCGCCCGTTTTCCCTCGCGCGATATCCAAGGGTTTTTCCGCGTCGCCGATATCCTGCAGCCGTTACTATTGAAGCCATGAACACACCCGCCGATTCCCAGCTCGAGTACCTGCGCGTCCCCCCCCATTCCATCGAGGCCGAGCAGTCGGTCCTGGGCGGACTGCTGCTGGACAACGCCGCATGGGACCGCATCGCGGACGTGCTCCTCGAAGAAGACTTCTACCGGCACGACCACCGGCTGATCTGGCACCACATCGCTCGCCTGATCGGTCTGGCGCGTCCGGCCGACGTCATCACCGTGCACGAATCCCTCGTCAGCGCGGGCAAGGCCGAAGAGTCCGGCGG
This sequence comes from Achromobacter sp. JD417, assembly GCF_041879325.1. Classification (NCBI taxonomy): domain Bacteria; kingdom Pseudomonadati; phylum Pseudomonadota; class Betaproteobacteria; order Burkholderiales; family Alcaligenaceae; genus Achromobacter; species Achromobacter sp. JD417. The sequence goes on from NZ_CP087159.1 coordinate 1,703,938, forward strand.
GCTGGCGTACCTGAACGCGCTGGCGCACAACACGCCGTCGGCCGCCAACATCCGCCGCTACGGCGAGATCGTGCGCGAGCGCGCCATGCTGCGCAAGCTGGTGTCCATCGCCGACGAAATCTCCTCGGCCGCCATGAACCCGCAGGGCAAGGAAGCGCGCCAACTGCTGGACGAGGCCGAGTCCAAGGTGTTCAAGATCGCCCAGGAAGGCGCGCGCGGCGCCGCGGGCTTCCAGGAGATCCAGCCGCTCTTGACCCAGGTGGTCGAGCGCATCGACGAGCTCTATCACCGCGAGAGCACGTCCGACGTGACGGGCGTGCCCACGGGCTTTACCGACCTGGACAAGATGACGTCCGGCATGCAGGGCGGCGACCTCATCATCGTGGCGGGACGCCCCTCGATGGGCAAGACCTCGTTCTCCATGAACATCGGCGAACACGTCGCCATCGAAGAGGGCCTGCCCGTGGCGGTGTTCTCCATGGAAATGGGCGCGGTTCAGCTCGCCATGCGTATGCTGGGTTCCGTGGGGCTGCTGGACCAGCACCGCATGCGTACCGGCAAGCTGATCGCCGAAGACTGGCCGCGCGTCACCCACGCCGTGCAGCTCATGCAGGACGCGCAGGTCTACATCGACGAATCGCCCGCGCTCAGCCCGATGGAAGTGCGCGCCCGCGCACGCCGTCTGGCGCGCCAGTGCGGACAGCTCGGCCTCATCATCATCGACTACCTGCAGCTCATGTCGGGCAACGGCTCCGGTGAGAACCGCGCCACCGAAGTGTCGGAAATCAGCCGCTCGCTCAAGGGTCTGGCCAAGGAACTGAACTGCCCGCTGATCGCGCTGTCGCAGCTGAACCGAAGCCTGGAGCAGCGTCCCAACAAGCGTCCCGTGATGAGCGACCTGCGTGAATCGGGCGCTATCGAACAGGACGCGGACGTGATCCTGTTCATCTATCGCGACGAAGTCTACAACCCGGATTCGCCGGACAAGGGCACGGCCGAGATCATCATCGGCAAGCAGCGTAACGGTCCTATTGGCACGGTGCGTCTGACGTTCCAGGGATCCAGCACGCGCTTCCTGAACTTCTCCGGCGCGCAGCCGCGGGACATGTACTGATCCTGGCAACCGCCGCCGCCCAATAAAAAACCGCGCTGTGCGCGGTTTTTTCATTCTGGACAGCGATCAGTGCTGCGCATCCGGCCGCTTGCCGTAGCGGGCCGCCAGCACGCCGCAGACCATCAGCTGGATCTGATGGAACAGCATCAGCGGCAGCACCACCGCACCCACGGCGTGGCCGGCGAACAGCACCTGAGCCATCGGAATGCCGCTGGCCAGGCTCTTTTTCGAGCCGCAAAAGAGCAGCGTGATGCGGTCTTCGATGCTGAATCCAAAAATCCGGCCGGCCAGGGCCGACAGGCCCAGCGCCAGCGCCAGGATCACGCCGCAGCAGACGACCAGGCCAACCAGCGCGGGGATGGGGGTGCTGCTCCACAGCCCTTCGTTGATGGCTTCGGAAAATGCCGTGTAGACCACCAGCAGGATCGAGCCCTGGTCGACGAACTTGAGCATGGCCTTGCGCTTGTGGACCCAGGCGCCGATCCAGCGCCGCGCGAACTGGCCCAGCACGAACGGCAGCAGCAGTTGCAGCATGATCTTGCCGACCGCATCGAACGAGATCGGCGCGCTGCCGGCGTTGGCCACGACCGTGCCAACCAGCAGGGGCGTGAGAAAGATGCCAAGCAGGCTCGACGCCGACGCGCTGCATACGGCGGCCGGGACGTTGCCGCGCGCCATGGACGTGAACGCGATGGCCGATTGCACGGTGGCCGGCAGGCAGCACAGGAACAGGATGCCCAGATACAGCTCGGGCGTGACCAGCGGCTCGAGCACCGGCTGCAGCGCCAACCCCAGCAGCGGGAACATCAGGAACGTCGCCGAGAAGATGGTCAGGTGCAGCTTCCAGTGCGTCAGGCCCGCGATGATGGCCTCGCGGGAAAGGCGCGCCCCGTGCAGGAAGAACAGCAGGCCCACGGCCACGTTGGTGATCCAGCCGAACACGACGACGCCTTGCCCGTGCGCGGGCAGGAAACTGGCGATGATGACGGTGCAGATCAGGTAGAGGGTGAAGCGGTCAGGCAGGAGTCGAACGAGGCGGGACATGGGAAGGGAGGGAAGAACGGAAAGCGGTGGCGCAGGGCGCCGGAAACGGGGCGTATTGTAGACCCGGCGCGCGGCCGGGCCGTGGCGCGGCCGCGCGAATCGTCCGCGCGCTGAGGCAACCGGCGGCTTTTTACGCGCTCAGGGCGTCATCGCCAGCGCGAGGTCAAAGGCCGCGACCAGGGATGCATGGTCGGCCAGACCCTTGCCCGCGATGTCGAACGCGGTGCCGTGGTCAACGCTGGTGCGCACGAAGGGCAGTCCGACGGTGACGTTCACGCCATGATCCAGGCCCAGGTACTTGACCGGGATGAGGCCCTGGTCATGGTATTGCGCCACGACGATGTCGAATTCGCCGCGGCGGGCGCGCATGAAAATGGTGTCGCCCGGCCAGGGGCCGCTCGCATCGATGCCTTCGGCGCGGGCGGCAGCGATGGCCGGCTCGATGATGTCCACGTCTTCACGGCCGAACTTGCCGCCTTCGCCCGCGTGCGGATTCAGTCCGGCGACGGCGACGCGCGGCTGCGCGATTCCCATCTGGCGGCAGGCGTGGTGCGCCAGGCGCATCGCAGTCAGTTCGGATTCCGGGGTGATGCGCGCCATGACATCGGCCAGCGCGACGTGGATCGTCACCAGCAGCACGCGCAGCTCATCATTGGCCAGCATCATCGCGAAATTCTGCGTGCCGGAGCGGTCGGCCAGGATTTCGGTGTGGCCCGGAAAATCGATGCCGGCCTCGTGCATGGACTTCTTGTTCAGCGGCGCGGTGACGATGGCGCGGATGCGTCCGGCGAGCGCATCGTCGATGGCGGCGCAGACGTAATCGTAAGCCCCGCGGCCGGCCAGCGCGCTGACCCGTCCCATCGGCAGGTCCGCCGGCAGGGCGGGGCTGCACGCCACCACCTGGATGCAGCCCGCATCGGGCCGAGCCTGGCCGATGCCGGCGATCTCGACGATGTCCAGGCGGGCGCCAAGCTGCGCAGCCGCCCGGCGCAGCGCACCCGCGTCGCCATACACCACACAGGGCGCGCCCAAGCCCTGCGCGCAGGTCTTGACGACGATTTCGGGACCGATGCCGGCGGCATCGCCCATGGTGATGCCCACGGGCAGAAGAGTATTCACGATGCAGGCAGAGAGAAGGGGAATGCGGAAATGCTACACCCGAAGCCGGACGGCGCCGTGGGCATCTACTGGGCGGCGGGCTTGGGCGGGTCGATCGGCGCGCATTCGAAGGTGACCGTGGCGCGCTTGGAGCCCAGCCCGGTGGCATGGTTGGACGTCACGCTGGGCTTGACCAGCTTGCGGCCAAGCGACTGGCAGTATTCGTCCGCGCGCTCCAATGTCTTGATCTTGATCTCGACCCAGCTCAGCAGTTGCGTGCCGGAGCTGTAGGTGACGCTGTATTGGTCTTTCTCGAGGGGCTTGACCTCGCTCATGCTGGAACACGCGGTCAACAGGACGAGGAGGGCGGCAGGGGCAAGGCGAGCAAGCATGAAAAATCCAGGATTCGCGACAGGCTCCCATTACACCACCATGTTGCGCCCGCCGGAAAGACAGGCTGGGCAAAGGCCGCCGGTCAGGGCGCGGCGACCGCGCTGCGCCGGTCGACCTTGCGGCTGAGCACGATCGAGGTCTGGGTCTGCTTGACGCCGTCGATGAGCCCGATGCGGTCCAGCAGCGCGTCCAGCTGCTCATGGGTCTCGCAGCGCAGGAAGATCAGGTAATCGTAGGGGCCGCTGACGGAAGACACCTCTTCGACCTCGGGCATTTTTTCCAGCTCGCGGATCACGGCCGCCGGCGTCTTGGGCAGCACGCTGATGAAGCAGTAGGCCCGCACCGCTGCCTCTTCCAGCAGCCGGCCCAGGCGCACGCCATAGCCCGCGACGATGCGCTCGCGCTCGAGCCGTGCGATGCGCGCCACCACGGTGGTTCGCGCCAGGCCGAGCTTGCGCGCGAGGATGGCGGCCGGTTCGCGCGCATTGGCCTGCAGCAGGCTCAGCAGTTGCCGGTCGATGGCGTCGAGTCGTTCGTTCATGCGGTGGGCGATGGCGTCGGGCGGATGGCGAAGTGGCGACGGTACAGGCGCCGGCCTGCCTGCGTCAATGCGGCGGGGTTAGCCGTCGGACTCGGGCGGAATGCCGCCGTGATAGATGCGGCCGTCGAACTCGAAGCGCGTGATCGTTTTCTGGGCTGCGTCGAAGATGCGGTCGCGGCTGGCGTCGTCCAGGCCGTCGTGGTCCGCGAAGCTGAAACGGCACAGGTCGATGTCGCTGTCATAGAACGCGCTGTGCACGAAACGGCTGACATCCGCCTCATGGGCGAAATGCGCGAATTCACGCAGTTGCTCCATTTCGTGGAACGAGCCGTTGCGGCTGACCAGCAGCATGCCGAACTTGCGCTCTTCGTCCGCCATGGGTTCGGGCGGCGGCGGCGCGTCGCCAGCGTGCGGATCCTGGCAGTCGAAGTGCGCGCCGGCCTCGCGCATGGCGGCCAGCACGCGCTGCCATTCGGACTCCTGCAGCGTCAGGCGCGCCATCATGTAGAACAGCCGCTGCCGGCCCAGCGTGCGCGGCTCGGCGCCGCCGACATAACTGGGCCAGGGCGTCGATGCGTCCAGCCCGGCCAGCTCGGCCATCTTGCCATCGCTGTAGCCCAGCCTGTCCTGCAGCCGTTGCAGCGACTGGGCGCTGGGCGGGACGTAATTCTGGATCGTTTTCATGAGCGCGCTCCGGTTGTGCCGGGCGTCTGAAGGCAGCGCCGGCGGCGTGCGCCGCGGTGCCCTTGCGGCTACGCTTCATGCTAGCGCCGACCCCCGTGCTTGCCTAGCCGCGGCAGGGGGTACGCCACGTGCGCCCCCGGTCCGACGCGCGCGGGCGCCATGCTAGGATTTGCGCCAAATTTCATTGCCAGGAGGCTTACACCATGGATATCCAGGAACAGATCGCCGTCGTCGTGCACACCATCTCGCATCAGGGCGGCCGCATCGATGCGCTCAATGCCACGCTGCTGTCGGTGCTGCAATTGGTGAAGAGCTCGCCGGGGCTGCGCGAGGCCATCGAGGCGCAGCTCGAACAGAACTATTCCAGCCTGCTTGCGCGCTCGGAGAACCCGCAATACGTCGCGGGTTTCGAAAGCGTGCGCGACATGGTCGTGACTGCCTTGAAGTGATGTGCGCGGCGGCAGTTACCCACAACTTCTGTGGACAAGCCTTGGGATAGTGCGGGCATAGATGCCCAAATTCCTTTAATTACAACGGCTTGCGCGGAGCGGTCAAAAGCGGCTCCCTGGCGCATGCGCGGTGCGCAGCCGGACTGCCGCCACGACGGGCCAAGCCCGGGTAATATGCGGCCCCATGCGGAATCAGTATTCATTGGAAGGCCGGAGCCACGCCCTCGCGGCGCGCGTTTCGGAAGCGGCAAAGCTGGCGGCGTTCGACCCCGGCAAGCTTTCCCCCGAGGCGAGGGAAAGCTGGGAGCGCATGGGCCACGGCTTCAAGGCGTGGCACGACTTCGACCAGCGCCACCCGATCCTGCGCCGCCTTGCGCGGCTGCCGATCATCGGCGCCCTGTACCGCAAGGCGCGCCGCCGCCATGTGCAGCGGGCCAGCGGCAAGCTGGTCTTCTGAGCGCCGGCCGCTATCCGCGGCGGCGCGCATGAAGCCGGTAGGCCAGCCACACCAGCACGCCTAGCGCCGCCGCGACGGCCAGCTTGGTTTCCACGCCGTGCAGGCGGCCCAGCAGCGCCTCGATCGTCCGTCCGAACACGAAGCCCAGCAAACTGAAGCAGACCGCCCAGATCATGGCCGCGATGGCGTTCAACACCAGGTAGCGCAGGGCCGGCACCTTGGATATGCCGAGCGCCACGGGGCCGACCGTGCGCAAGCCATACAGAAAGCGCAGCGCCAGGATGAAACCGTTGGGATACCGGTCGATGGCCGACAGCGCCCTGTGAAACGCCGGCTTGGCGCGGATGCGCTGCACGTAGCGGTGGTCCCGGTAGCGGCGTCCCACGTAGAACAGCACCTGATCCGCCATGAACGAGCCAGCGAACGCGCAGAGCGTGACGTAGGGCAGGTGGAACAGTCCCTGGTGCGCCAGGAAACCCGCAAACACCACCACGCTTTCGCCTTCCAGGAAGGTTCCGCCCAGCACGGCCCACAGGCCGTAGTCCGCGATGAATTGATGCAGTGCCGCGTTCATCCTGTCCTTTCTTCAACGATGCGCGCGAGCGCCACCAGTGCATGTGAGACTTCCGGGGTGATGCGTTGCCCGCAACTGATACGCAGGAAGTGGTCGTAGCGGGCGCCATTCGAAAACATGGCGCCGGGCGCCACGCGTATGCCTTGCCGCAATCCGGTCTCGAAGACGTCCATGCCGGACACGCCCGCGGGCATTTCCACCCAGAGCAGCATGCCGCCTTGCGGCACGCTCAGCCGCGTGCCGCGCGGGAAGTGCGCGGCGATGGCCTCGGCGGTCAGGTCGCGCTGTGTCTTTAACTCGCGGCGCAGCCGGGTCAGGTGGCGGTCGTAGGCGCGCGAGCCCATGAACTCCGCCACTGCGATCTGGGCCAGCGGTTCGTTGGGGCGGCTTTGCGCGAACTTGAGCATGGCGATCCGGGCCTTCCAGCGGCCGCCCAACAGCCAGCCCAGCCGCATGCCCGGCGCCAGCGTCTTGTGCATCGAAGAGCAATAGATGACGTTGCCGGTGGCATCCCAGGATTTGGCGGCCGCCAGCGGCGTGTCGTCGTCGGTCAGGGCGCCGTAGGTGTCGTCCTCGATGAGCGGCACCTGTTGGCGCTCGCACAGGGCCACCAGCCGCGCCTTGTGCGCGTCGGGCATCACGCAGCCCAACGGATTCTGGAAGTTCGGCACCACGACCACGGCGCGGATGTTGCCGTGGGTCTGGAAGGCCAGGTCCAAGGCTTCGATCGACAACCCGTGCTGCGGGCTGGTGGGGATCTCGAGCGCGCGCATTCCCAGGCTTTCCAGGATCTGCAACAAGCCAAAGTAGGCGGGCGACTCCACCGCGATGGTGTCCCCGGGCCGGGCGACCGCGCGCAGCGCCAGATTCAGGGCTTCGATGCAGCCATGCGTGACGATGACGTCGTCCGGCGTCGCGTTGATGCCATTGGCCAGCGCCCGGCGGGCCAGCACCCCGCGCAGGTCGGGATGCCCTTGGGGCGGCACCGGGCTGACCAGCACCTCGGGCGATTGCCGCAGCGCCCGCGTCATTGCCTGCTTGAGCGCCTCCATGGGATACGCCTGCGGCACGGCCGCAGCCAGGGCGAAGTTGGCGCTGACAGGATGGGCCTCGCACTTGGCGATGAAGTCCGAGACGCGATCGTGGATGCCGACATACTGCGCCGCGCCGAGCGTCTGGCGGATGTCCGGCTCGGACACGGGTGGAATGCTGTTGCGCCGGGGTTTGAGGACAAAGTAGCCGGAGCGGGGGCGGGCCTCGATCAGGCCGTCGTCCTCAAGCTGGCGGCAGGCCTGCAGGGCCGTGGACAGGCTGACATGATGCGTGCGCACCAGCGTGCGGACGGATGGCATGCGCTGCGCGGGGGCAAGCACGCCGGTCTGGATGGCGCGCCGGTAGTGGTTGGCCAGGCGAAGGTACAGCGGTTGGGGTTCCATGCGCCGATCTTGCTCCCCTGCGTTGGGCCGTGGGTAGGCACAGATGAGGGCAAAGTACACCATAACAGCGACAAAATCGAGCCTCTGCATCGGTACAGAAAGCCGATTTGTGTGGCTGTTGCGCAAAGCAGGGCGCGCGTAGCCTGTCATGGTGCTTCTGGAGACCATCATGACCGCGCAATCCACCCCCGACTTGCCAGGCCAGCGCCTGGATCTTCCCGCCGGCGCCAGCCGGATGTTCGTGCTGCGCGCAGGCGCCGCCGTCGTCTGCACCGAAGGCAGCGTGCGCGTCGAGGAGGGCGCAAACGGCCTGGAAGCCGCGAACGGTCTGCATCGCGTCGTTCCGGTTCGCCTGAACGCAGGGGAGGTTCACGGCGTGACCTACGGGGGCGCGGTGCGCGTGAGCGCGCTGGGCGGCGCACAGGTGATATGCCTGGATGCCGAAGGCCGTTTGCCTTCGGTCATGCGCCGGGCAGCCGGCTTTTTTCGTCGTTTCGTGTCGAAAAACGGAAACATTCGCCTGGGTGTGCTGCACAAGATTTCAAAATGATGTATGATTCACACATCAGACGCGGGGTGGAGCAGTCTGGCAGCTCGTCGGGCTCATAACCCGAAGGTCGTAGGTTCAAATCCTGCCCCCGCAACCAGTTTCAAGCAGTACCCGGTCTTGCAAGCGGCGCGTTTCACATGCCCCGGCAAGTCCACAGCAAAAAAGCCGCGACGCCGTCGCGGCTTTTTTTCGTCTGCCGATTGCGCTGGGTCATGCCGCGCGTGCGTTCGGAGTTTCCCCGATAGCCGCGCCCGGACACGGCCGCGCACCCTGCGCTACCATGGGTCACGCGCGCTACATTGCCGCACAAAAGGAGTGTCCATGGGAACCGCAAAATACGATCATCCCGGCTACGTTGCTGATACGGGCGCTGAGGGCAAGTACCACGTGGGCATCTGGTGCCCGCACGGGTATCCCGCCCACATCCATATCGGCCGTCCGGCCGACCGCGGCGATCCCCATGCCTTGCTGAGACTGCGCATTCCCGACGGCGTCTTCCAGTCGCTGCCGGACGACCCCGAAACCCTGTGCCGCCGCGCGTTGGGGCAGGCGCTGGATGCCGGGCTGCTGCGCACGGTCGCCGTCGATGGCGAGTACCAGGAACTGCGTTTCCAGCTGGATGCCGAGCCCTGGTCCGGCCCGATGCAGGCGGCCGAGCGCGCCTGATTCCTGTCTGAATTGCCGCGGCAGTTACCCACAGGGATTGTGGAAAACCCTTGGGATAGCTGCTGCGTATATGCAATTTCTCTAGCAAAAACATGGGCTTGGCGGCGGCGGTCAAGAAGTGGCCGCCGTTGCGCTTTCCGGGCAGTCAAAGCGGGCGATCCCGCTGTCAGCCGGCGCAGCCATGAGACAATCTGCGTCCCCACGGCCCGACGTCCAAACGTCATCTTCGTCCCGGTTTTCTCCCGAATGCGTTCCGCTTTTCCCCTTCCGCGTCCTGTCACCAAGGCGACGGCGCCATGAGCCTGTCCGCCAAACGCGTTGCCATCATCGGAGGCGGCCCGGCCGGCCTGATGGCCGCCGAAAAGCTGAGCGAAGCGGGCGCGCAGGTCGACGTGTTCGACGCCATGCCCTCGGTGGGGCGCAAATTCCTGATGGCGGGACGGGGCGGCCTGAACTTGACGCACAGCGAGCCCGCCGAGCCCTTTCTTGCCCGCTACGGCGATCGCGCCCCTGTCGTGCAGCCGTGGCTGCAGAAGATGGGCGCCGTCGCGCTGCGTGAGTGGGCTCACGCGTTGGGCATCCAGACCTTCGTGGGTTCATCGGGCCGGGTGTTTCCCCAGGAGATGAAGGCCGCGCCGCTTTTGCGCGCCTGGCTCGCCCGGCTGCGCGGACAGGGCGTGCGCTTTCACATGCGGCACCGCTGGCTCGGCTGGCGCGGCGGCAAGCCCGGTGTGGACGCGTTGCGCTTCGAGACGCCCGCTGGCCAGACGCAGCATGCGGCGGATGCCGTCGTGCTGGCGCTGGGCGGCGGCAGCTGGGCCAAGCTGGGATCCGATGGCGCCTGGGTGCCGGATCTCCAGTCGCACGGTGTGCCGGTTGCGGCATTACGGCCCGCCAATTGCGGGTTCGACGTCGCATGGTCCGATCACTTCCGCAGCCGCTTTGCCGGTCAGCCCGTCAAGTCGGTGTCCATGGCCTGCGGCGGACTTCGCCGCCAGGGCGAGTTCGTCATATCGGAAACCGGGATCGAAGGCAGCCTCGTCTATGCCTTGTCGGCCCCCCTGCGGGACCGGATCGACACCGGCGGCAGCGCCGTGGCCTTGCTGGACCTTGCGCCGGACTGGCCTCACGAGAAGGTGATGGCCGCAGTGACGCATCCGCGCGGCGCGCGCTCGATGTCGAGCCACTTGCAAAGCCGCCTGGGGCTGACGGGCGTGAAGGCGGGCTTGCTCAGAGAGTGCGCCAGTGCCGACGACTTCAAGGATCCGGAGCGGCTGGGCCGGCGAATCAAGGCCTTGCCCTTGACGCTCCTGCGGCCTCGTCCGATCGACGAAGCGATCAGCACCGCGGGCGGGGTGGCATTCGACGGGTTGACCGCCGGGCTGATGCTGAAAGCGGTGCCCGGCGTTTTCTGCGTGGGGGAAATGCTGGATTGGGAAGCGCCGACAGGCGGCTACCTGTTGACGGCCTGCATGGCCAGCGGCGTGGCCGGCGCGGCGGGCGTCATCGAATTCCTGAATCCGCAATCCTGAACCGGCAGTCCTCTGCGGGCTGCCTGGCAAGCGGCGATCAGGAGCCCGTCGTGTGCGGGGCCATGCCGACTGGTGCGCGAGGCGCCAGATCGCCGACCACGTGGCCAACCACGGGCGGCCCGCCCTCGGGCTGCGAGATGATGCCGATCACGCGGGTGATGGCGCTGGCGGGAATGGTCGTGCCGTGCGCGGGATCCTGCACCAGTTGCCAGATCGTGGCGTTGCCCATGCCGGTGTCGCCTTCGGTCAGGTCCAGGTTGTCCAGGCAGTTACGCGCAAAGGAAGACCAATCGGAAGCGTTGCAGGGCAGGCCATGCGACGTGGCGAGCCGGGCCAGGGCCAGCGGCGCGTCGGCCTGGCTGGCGGCATGCTGAGCGGCGGTGCCCAGCGTCACGTCCAGGGAAAGCAAGCGGAGAAACTCAACAACGTTGTCCGTGCTCATCTTGTGGTCTCCTTCCTTTGGGGGCTGCTCTGTTCGATCGCCGGGGGCGCCAGTTTCCGGGAAGTCATCCCGGTCACTGTCCCAGCATCGACACCAGCGACTGCTTCAGACGCGGCGAAAAAATCGGCACCGTGTGCGATACGCCGCTGCGGTCGATGCCTTCCTTGAGTTGAACTGACTGCCCCTGGAATATATCCGGGGCAGCGGAAATTTCGTTGTACCGCGCCAGCAGTTCATTGACCTGGGCCTGCGCGTCTGCCAGCGTGCTGCTGTCAGCCAGCTTGCCCGCGGCATGCGCCTGCAAAATGCGATGCAGATCGTCGATGAACAGCGCCAATGCGGCCTGCCCACGGCATTGAGGCTGTTGCCAGCCCCAGCCTTGCGGACCGGCGCCAGCGGGTTGCGATGCTTGTGTCTTCGTCATGTGCGCATCCTAATCCATTGGCGGCAAATACGCGACAGCCGAGAATGCCTCGCAAATGTCACTGGCGCGTAAGGGTGGTGACGGTTTCTTGGCAGCGTTGTTACAGGTGGCGCGCTCGTGTCACGCAAAAAACGGGGCCTTTGAGGTATGCTGGGTTTCGTTTTTTCCATGCCCAGACAGGAGATGTCTTATGAAGAACAGAGTCTTTCTCGTCATGATGCTTTCGATTGCTGCGTTGACGGCCGGGTGCAACACCGTCGCCGGGGCCGGTAAGGATATCCAGCGAGGCGGGGAAAAGATCGAGGGGGCCGCGGAAAAGCGGTAGTGCGTCTGGTTCGCCGCCGTTCGAGCGGCGCAAGGCCACGCCAGAAGTGCCACGAGATTGGCATTTCCAGCGTGGCCTTTTTGCTGCCGCTGGCATAATCGCGGAAGTCCGAATAGCAATGGCGGGAAGAATCATGCGCAAGTCTGTATGGGTGGGTGTCGCGTTGGCGGCTACGTTGGCCGGATGCGCCAGCACCGGCGTCTACGAGTCGGAAACCGCAAAGAAAGAGACCTTCAGCGTCGACACCAATTACCAGGCGGCCTTCCGCCGCGCCGGCGAATACGTGCGCACCTGCCACACGCAGGTCAGCCATCCGTACGGCGTCTCTTATGCCTGGCGCCACACGCTGGGCCAGAAGGGCGCGCCGGACGAGATCCAGCTCTACAAGGTCGGTCAGCCCGCGACGGTGCTGGAATTGATTTCCGCGGAACCCGCAGGCCCTGCCAATGCCAAGGTGACCGTGACGGTCCTGGGCGAAGGCCGGTGGGACGAAGCCGAAATCGCGGCGGCGCGCAAGTCGATCCAGAGCGCGACGCCGATCTGCCGTAGCGCCAGCGGCGGCTGATACATGGATCCCCGCGCCCAGCAGATCCGTGCCAACGGCCTGTCGTTCGCGCTGCTGGCAGGCGCGTTCCGGTTCCTGGGGTGGCTGAACGGCGCGGCCGCCCTCGTCCTGGTGGGTTTTTCGCTAGGCATCGTGGGCGGGGACATTGCCGCGCCCGATCTCCAGATTCCCCTCATCCTTTTTCTGGGCGGCCTCATGCTGGCTTGCCTGGGTGTGGCGTTTGCCTACCTTGCGCAGGTCAGCCTGTTGCGGCAAGGCTACAACGGCCATCTGACGCGCGGCCATTGGCCGGCGCAGTTGCTGGCGCTACTTTGCTATGTGGCCAGCGCGCTGGCATTCTGCGGCGCCTGCTGGTTTGCGGCGGCGCAGGCAGTGACGGACGCCCCAAAGGCGGCGGCTTACGCGCAGCGTTAAATCGCGGGTAAACCCGTATGCGCAAAAATATTGGACTTGTGTAGACGTACGGAATAATATGCGCACTGCGTATATAACTCCTCTTCTTGGGGCCCGTCATGAGCATCTCCCAGCAAGCCTTTCTGCGCGACGCCATGCGCCGCCTCAACCTCACCCGCGACGTGTTCGCCACCCGCATTGGCGTCAAACGCCGCGCGCTGGACACCTGGCTGTTGCCTGAAGGCTCGCAGGAGTTCCGGGCCATGCCGGAAGTGGTGCAGCGGTTCGTCAGCGAAATCGTGCAAAACGGCGTGCTGCTCGAAAAATATACGCAAAGCGTACAAGACGGCCCCTTGCGTGACCGCATTGCCGTCGAAGGCAAGAATCAGCTCCTGTCGGTGGACCAATTCACCCGCGATTCCGTCGAAGACCTGTTCCGCGTCGCCGACATGATGCAGCCCATTGCGCGCCGCCAGAAGGTGTCCCGAGTGCTGGAAGGCGCCGTGCTGGGCAACCTGTTCTTCGAGGCCAGCACCCGCACCCGCGTGAGCTTCGGATCCGCGTTCTGCCGCCTGGGCGGGTCGGTGTGCGACACGACCGGCTTCACGTTTTCATCGATGGCCAAGGGCGAATCCATCTACGACACCAGCCGCGTCATGAGCGGCTACGTCGACGCGATGGTCATTCGCCATCCCGACCAGGGTTCGGTCGCGGAATTTGCGCGTGCGACGAACATTCCCGTGGTCAATGGCGGTGATGGCCCCGGCGAGCATCCCAGCCAGGCGCTGCTGGATCTGTACACGATCCTGACCGAGTTCTCGCGCTTGGGCAAACTGCTGGACGGCGCGCACATCGCCATGGTCGGCGACCTGAAGTATGGCCGCACCGTGCACTCGCTCATCAAGCTGATGGCGCTGTACAAGAACGTGAAGTTTTCGCTGATCTCGCCCAAGGGCCTGGAGATGCCGACCTACATCGTCGAGCAGGCCAGCCGCAACGGCAACATCATCGAGCAGAAGTCCTCGCTGGCCGAGGGCCTGGCGGGCGCCGACGTTATCTACGCGACGCGCGTGCAGAAAGAGCGTTTCGCCAACGAAGAAAACGAAGGCTATACGCCCGACTTCCAGGTCAACCGCGCCATCATCGACGCCTACTGCAGCCCCGAGACAATCGTGATGCACCCGCTGCCGCGCGACAGCCGTCCGGGCGCCAACGACCTGAGCGTGGATCTGAACCACGATCCGCGTCTGGCGATCTTCCGCCAGACCGACAACGGCATTCCCATCCGCATGGCGATCTTCGCGGTGCTGCTGGGCGTCGAAGGCCTGGTGCAGCATTCGCTGCGCGACGTGACGTGGCAACATCCGTCGCACGTCGGTCCCGACGATTCGGTCTTCCACGGCCTGGATTGAGGCCAGACGCCCGTGGCGGCGCCGCGAAAGCGGTCCCGCCACGGGGAATTCAAGCATAATCCGCGCTGGTTTTACGGGCGAGTGCCGCTATCAGGCGCGCACGCCGTTCTTGGGCGGATGATCTTATGTCTTCGAGCAGTTCCGATGTTCCTCCTGCCGCGGCCGCCGCCGATGCAGCCAGCGGCCAGGCGTGCTACCTGAGCGCCTCCAATGCGCAGGCCTGGGAAGCGGTCTATCAATCGGTCGACGCCAATACGCGCGGCCAGGTTGCGGCACTGGTGTCCGATCATGCCGCGCAACTGGTGGATGCCTTCTATTCCACCTTGCTTGCCGATGCCGAAGCCGGCCCGCGGCTCTCTCACGAAATCGTCTCGACCCGCCTGCACCGCGGCATGACGCATTGGCTGAAAGGCCTGCTCTGCGTGCGCGAGCAAGGCGATATCGACGTGCTGATGGCCACGCAGAAGAAGGTCGGCGAGGTTCACGCGCGCGTCCATATCCCGATCCATCTGGTGATGGCCGGCGCCCGCATCCTGAAGAACGAAATCGCGCAGCGCCTGCGCGCCGGCGGCCTGGAGGGTCAGGCGGCCTCGGTGGCAACGCAGTACGTGTGCAATCTGTTCGACCTGGCCATCGAACAGATGAGCCGCGCGTTCATGCGTGACATCAATCGGGGCGCCCGCAACGACGAGGCCTATCGCCTCTTTGCGTTGGGGCAGAACATCTCGACCGAACGCGAGCGGCAACGCGCCGCCTTGCTGGAATGGAGCCAGGCCGTGCTGATCGGCCTGCATTACCGCACGCCCGAGCAGGCGCTGCCGCGGCTGGCCGCCTCGGAGTTCGGACTCTGGCTGCAGCACAAGGGCGCGGTGCTGTTCGAAAGCGCGCCGGCGCTGCGGCAGATCGTCGAGGCCGTGGCGCGGCTGGATGACACGGTGCTGCCGGGGATGATGCAAAGCGCCAGTCAGGCGCCGGAATCGCTGCCCAATCAGGTGCGCGAACTGCAGGAGCTGGTGGCGCGCATCAAGCATCTGCTCAACGGCCTCTTTGACATGGTGGCCGAGATCGAAAGCGGCAGCGATCCGCTGACCAACGTGCTCAACCGGCGTTTCCTGCCGTCCGTCATCGGCCGCGAGATCTCGCTGGCGCAGCGTCAGCGGTCAAGCTTTTCGGTGCTGTTGCTGGACATCGATCACTTCAAGGCCATCAACGATGCGCACGGCCACGCGGGCGGGGACCAGATCCTGCGCCAGTTTGCCGAAGTCGTGCATCAGACCTGTCGATCCAGCGACTTCGTGTTCCGCTATGGCGGCGAGGAATTTCTTGTCGTGCTGGTGGACACGGGGCCGGGCGCTGCGCTGGCCGCCGCCGAAAAGCTCAACGCCGAGATTCGCCGGCATCGCTTCGTGATCGCCGAGGCCGGCGCGATGCATGTGACAGCCAGCATCGGCGTGGCGACCTTCGACGGCCATCCCGACTACGCCTACCTGATCGATCGCGCCGACAAGGCGCTGTACAAGGCCAAGCAGGCCGGCCGCGACCGCAGCGTCGAGGCATGAAAAAGGGCCGCTCGACAAGAGCGGCCCCTGATGTTGCTGCCGGTTAAAGGCGGCTTAGATCTTCTTTTCGCCGCCCAGCGCTTCGACCAGTTCGGCCATCATCTTGGCCAGTTCGCCGGTCATCAGCATCATGTCGGAATCGAATTTTTCGTCGTCGTTCGCGGCCACGCCTTCGTTGCCTTCCTTCAGCACGTCCAGCGGCGCCACGCGCTTGACGTCCAGGCCTTCGGTCAGGACAAACGACACGCGGTCGGCCCACGTCATGGCCAGGCGGGTGCACTGCTTGCCCGACTGGATGTGACGGCGTACGTCGTCAGCGTCGATGGAGTGCTTTACGTAGCGGATCGCGGCGCCGCTTTCACCGGACGAGCGCAGTTCGGTGTCCTGGTCGATGGTGAAGTTGGTGGGCGCTTCGTCCTCGGCCAGCCAGCCGGTCATGGCGGAGGCCGGCGATTGGGCGACGTACAGGTTTTCCAGCGGGAAGGGATCGACGCACTTGGCGAGCAGGCCGATGACTTCGTCGGCCTTGGCCGAAGCGGCCGCGTCAATGACGAGCCAGTTGTTCTTCGGGTCGATCCACACGCGCGTGTCGCGATAGACGCTGAAGGCGCGCGGCAGGAGCTCGTCCGTGACGCGCTCCTTGATTTCCTTCATCTGCTTGCGGCCAGGCTTGTAGCCTTGCTGCTCTTCGATTTCCTGGGCGCGCGCCTTGGCGACCTGGTTGATGACGGTGCCCGGCAAGAGCTTCTTTTCAGCGCGCAGGCTGAGCAGGATCTGGCCGTTCACTTCGTGGGCCAGGCCGCCGTTCTCGCGCGGGGGCACCCAGCCCAGGCTTTGCATTTCGAGGTTGTTGCCGGTCTGGTAGGCATGGCGCGCCAGCGTTTCTTCAAGCTGCTCGCCGGTCAGGGTCCAGGGCGAGGAGAGGCGGTAAATCTTGAGATTCTTGAACCACATGAGCGTCGGCCAAAAGGGTTGATTCTATACGACGCGGCGGCTTTGCCGAAGGGGGCAGGCACGCTGGCAACAGGCGACACGTTCTGTCACTGACAGGGGGCAGCCTATCCGGTAATGTCCCGCGCACCAGCGTGAGATTGGAGTGAAAAGATGAAAATCATTGGCGCGATCCTCATTGTCCTGGGCGTGGTTGCCCTGGCCTATAAGGGCTTTAGCTACAAGTCCGAAGAAACGGTTCTGCAGATCGGATCTGTGAAGGCCACGGCGGAAACCGAGAAGTCGGTGCCCATCCCGACGTGGGCAGGCATTGCCGCGATCGTGGCGGGTGTGGTCGCCATCGGCGTGGGCATGCGTCGTTGATATGAGCCGGCCGCAAGGCCGGCCGTGCAGCATGAAGAGGGCGGTCGCGCTGCGGCCGCCCTTAGTCTTTTGCGGGCCGCCGCAAAAAAAGCGGCCCGGCTCAATAAAGAGTCGGGCCGGTACGGGAGCACGCAATGCCGCGTCATAAAAGGCTCGCGGGGAACGCGGCATTGGTGTCAGATCAGCAGCCCTGCAATCGTCTGACAGGGGGATCAATCGTCAGGCAATCTTGCGCAAGGCCGTAATCTGAGCGCTCAGTCTACTGGCGCAGGTCTGACATGGTCCTGAAAGTGCAGCACAAAAAAAAAGCTCCGCGAGGAGCTTTTGAAAGGCCGGGCAGGCGCAGCAGTCCCGCCCGGCGGGGGATGGTTTGTCAGGCGTTGATGTCGTTGTCCTTGGATTCGCGCACGAAGAGCGTGCCGACCACCAGGGTCATGACGGCGATGATGATCGGATACCACAGGCCGTCGTAGATGTTGCCGGTGGCCGCGACCACGGCGAATGCGACCGGAGGCAGGAAGCCGCCGAACCAGCCGTTGCCGATGTGGTAGGGCAGGCTCATCGACGTGTAGCGGATGCGCGTCGGGAACATCTCCACCAGCATGGCGGCGATCGGACCGTAGACCATGGTCACGTACAGCACCAGGATCGTCAGCAGCACCACGACCATCACGTTGTTGGTCTGGGCCGGATCGGCCTTGGCCGGGTAGCCGTGGCTGCGGATCGAGGCGGTCAGCGTCTTGTCGAGTTCGGCGACCTTGGCCTTGAACTCGGCCGGCGCCAGCGAACGGCCGTCGAACGAGGTGAACTCTTCATTGCCGATCTTGACGCGGGCCACGGAGCCGGCCGGAGCCGCTTCGTTGCGGTAGTTCACCGAGTTGCGGGCCATGAACGACTTGATCACGTCGCAAGAGCTGGTGAACGAGGCCGTGCCCACGGGATTGAACTGGAACGAGCAGGTGCTCGGATCCGCGATCACCGTGACCGGGGCGGTGGCTTGCGCCTTTTCAAGCGCCGGGTTGGCGAAGTGGGTCAGGCCCTGGAAGATCGGGAAGTAGGTCGCCGCGGCGATCAGGCAGCCCGCCATGATGATGGGTTTGCGGCCGATCCTGTCCGACAGCGCGCCGAAGATCACGAAGAAGGGCGTGCCGATCAAGAGGGCGATGGCGATCAGGATGTTGGCGGTGTTGGCGTCGACCTTCAGCGTCTGCGTCAGGAAGAACAGCGCGTAGAACTGGCCCGTGTACCAGACCACGGCCTGGCCGGCGGTCAGGCCCAGCAGCGCCAGCAGCACGACCTTCAGGTTCTTCCATTGGCCGAACGATTCGGCGATCGGCGCCTTCGAACCCTTGCCTTCTTCCTTCATGCGCTTGAAGGTGGGGGATTCATTCAGCTGCAGCCGGATCCAGACCGAGATGCCCAGCAGCACCACCGAGATCAGGAACGGAATGCGCCAGCCCCAGGCCTTGAAGTCGTCTTCACCCATGAACGTGCGGATGCCCAGGATGACCAGCAGCGACAGGAACAGGCCCAGCGTCGCGGTGGTTTGAATCCAGGACGTGTAGAAGCCGCGGCGTCCGTGCGGGGCGTGTTCGGCGACGTAGGTCGCCGCGCCGCCGTATTCACCGCCCAGCGCCAGGCCTTGCAAGAGGCGCAGGACGATCAGGATGGCGGGAGCGGCCAGGCCGATGCTGGCGTAGCTGGGCAGGATGCCGACCAGGAACGTCGACAAGCCCATGATTACGATCGTGACCAGGAAGGTGTATTTGCGTCCGACCAGGTCGCCCAGGCGGCCGAACACCAGCGCGCCGAACGGCCGCACCGCGAAACCCGCCGCGAAGGCCAGCAGCGCGAAGATGAAGCCCGCGGTCGGGTTCACGCCGGAAAAGAAGTGTTGGGCAATGATGGCTGCGAGCGAGCCATACAGGTAAAAGTCATACCACTCGAACACCGTGCCGAGCGAAGACGCGAAGATGACCTTGCGCTCCTCCTTGGTCATCGGACGCGGATCCGCGGATGGACCGCGGCCTGCCATGGTAGTTGTGCTCATGATGTCTCCTCGTTTTTAGGCCGGCGGTTTTCCGCCGTGCTTGACCCTCCGCCGGCGCGACCGACATCGAGCTAAGCGTCACATTGGGGCGCGACGCTGACGAGGTTCTGACGGGACCCTTACTTGAATCTTAAAATTGAAACAAATAGTAAACACCACGGGGAAGGCTAGGGATAGTCCCTAGCTTTCGGCGGGCTCGGGCGGGGGCGTGTAGAGGGGAAAAGCGACGCGGATGCGGGTGCCGGGCAGGTCGGAGTGTTCGGTGGGATGGTCGCTGATCACGACGCTGGCCTGATGCTTCTGCGTGATCTCGCGCACGATGGCCAGGCCCAGGCCGCTGCCGTCCGAGGACGTGCCCAGCACGCGGTAGAAGCGGTCGAACACGCGCTCGCGTTCTTCGGGCGCAATGCCCGGTCCCGAGTCCTCGACCTCCAGGAGCCCCTCGCCGTCCGCCTGCAGCACGCGCACGGTGATATGCCCGCCGCGAGGGGTGTAGCGCAGGGCGTTGTCCACCAGATTGTTCAGCAGTTCGGCCAGCAGCAGCGGATTGCCGTTGATCTCGACAGGCGTGTCCGACCCCTCGAAACCGAGATCCGTGTTCAGCGACAACGCCAGCGGCACCCAGTGCATGGTCTGCTCGTAGGCGATGGCGTTGATGTCGGTGCGGGTCAGGCCGATGGCGCTGGGGTTTTCGGCGCGTGCCAGCAGCAGCAGCTGATTGACGAGCCGGGTCGCCCGTTCCGAGCCGGTGACCAGTTGCCGCAGGCTGGACTGCATTTCCTCGGGACTGGCGTCGCGCAGCGCCAGTTCCGCCTGCGTGCGCAGTCCCGCGAGCGGGGTCTTCAATTGATGCGCGGCGTCGGCCACGAAGCGGCGCTGCGCCTGCACGTTGGCGGACAGCCGGTCCAGCAGGTCGTTCATGGCCGCGACCAGCGGTGCGATCTCGGAGGGCGCGGCGCGCTCGTCGATGGGCGAAAGATCGTCGGGGCGGCGGGCGCGCAGGCGCTGCTGCAGCGCATTCAACGGCGCCACGCCGCGCGACAGCCCGAACCAGACGAGCAGCACGGCGATCGGCAGCACCACGAACTGCGGGATGATGACGCCCTTGATGATGTCGTTGGCCAATTGCGTGCGCTTCTCGACGGTTTCGGCCACGATGAGAAGCGCCGGCTGCGTGCCCGGCAGATGCAGGTCGACCCAGGTGAACGCCAGCCGGATGCCAAAGCCGCGCAGCGTGTCGTCCTCGTATTGGACCTCGCCGGGGCGGGGCTGTCCCACGGTGGTGGGCAGCGGCAGCGCGCGGTCGCCGCCCAGGTATTCGCCCCGGCTGCCCAGCGCCAGCCAGAACACGCTATCCGTCTCGTCGGCGCGCAGCACGTCGCGCGCGGCGTCGGTCATCTTCAGCACCGCGCGGCCGTCCTGCGCGTGGACCTGGCGCGTCAAGACGTGCAGGTTGTTGGCCAGCGCGCGGTCGTATGGCACGTTGGCGATGTTCTGCGCGACCACATAGGTGATCGCGACGCTCATGGGCCAGAGCAGGAACAGCGGCGCCAGCATCCAGTCCAGGATTTCGCCCAGCAGCGAACGTTGGGGCGGCGCAAAGCTCGGGCCCTTGGACCCGGCTTGCATGATATCCAGGGCTTCCTGGTTGAGCGGCTCTGGGGAGGGCTCAGCTTGCGAGGTACGCCGCACCCTGGTCCCGCTCAAGACAGTAGCCCAGGCCGCGCACGGTGACGATCTTCACGCCGCTGGGCTCGAGCTTTTTGCGCAGGCGATGCACGTAGACCTCGATGGCGTTGGTGCTGACCTCCTCGCCCCATTCGCACAGATGGTCGACCAGTTGGGTCTTGCTGACCATGCGTCCGCTGCGCGTCAGCAGGATTTCGAGCAGGCTGACCTCGCGGGCCGACAGGTCCAGCGTCTGGTCGTCCACGATGGCGACACGGCCGGTCTGGTCAAAGAGCAGTTTGCCGTGCTTGATCATCGTGCCGCCGCCGCCCGCGCCACGCCGCGTCAGCGCGCGCACGCGGGCTTCGAGTTCGGACAGCGCGAAGGGCTTGGCCATGTAGTCGTCCGCGCCCAGGTCCAGGCCCTTGACGCGCTGCTCGATGCTGTCGGCGGCGGTCAGGATGAGGACGGGCAGGGCGGAGTTGCGGGCACGCAGGCGGCGCAGCACTTCCAGGCCGGCCAGTTGCGGCAGCCCGAGATCGAGGATGAGCAGGTCGAAGGCCTGGGCGGCCAGCGCGGAATCGGCGGCAAGCCCGTCGCGCACGGCATCCACTGCATAGCCGTTGTGGCGCAACGAGCGGGACAGGCCATCGGCCAGGATGCTGTCGTCTTCGGCGATCAGGATACGCATGGGCTGCTGCTAGGAAGATACACGCCGGCCCGGGGGACGGAGAATGGCGAAAATACCGGGATCGCTCCGGATTCTGTCATACGGCGCCGGGCTTGCCACTCAGGGTATACGTGCAAAAAGCTGGCACACTGGGTTTTTGTACAGTACAATCCGATGCCATAATCTGATCCGTAGCTCAAGGCTCCACGTCAGGCCGTAGGACAGGCATCAAATCCGGCAAGCTCAGACCCGGCCAGCTCAGACCCGCAGTTTTTCCGACTTCCAGATACGTTACAGACAGGACTCCTCATGGACGACAAAACCACCAAGGCCGCCGCTTCGGAAAAGGCCAAGGCGCTCGCCGCAGCGCTTTCGCAGATCGAAAAGCAGTTCGGCAAGGGCTCGATCATGCGCTACGGCGACAACGAGGTCTCGCACGACATCCAGGTGGTTTCCACGGGTTCGCTCGGTCTGGATATCGCGCTGGGCGTCGGCGGCTTGCCGCGCGGCCGTGTCGTCGAAATCTACGGTCCGGAATCGTCGGGCAAGACGACCCTCACGCTGCAGGTCGTCGCCGAAATGCAAAAGCTGGGCGGCACCTGCGCCTTCGTCGACGCGGAACACGCACTGGATGTCCAATATGCGTCCAAGCTGGGCGTCAATCTGGCCGACCTGCTGATCTCGCAGCCGGACACGGGCGAGCAGGCGCTGGAAATCACCGACGCGCTGGTGCGCTCGGGTTCGGTCGACCTGATCGTCGTCGACTCGGTGGCCGCGCTGGTGCCCAAGGCCGAAATCGAAGGCGAAATGGGCGATTCGCTGCCCGGCCTGCAGGCTCGCCTGATGAGCCAGGCGCTGCGCAAGCTGACCGCCACCATCAAGAAGACCAACTGCATGGTCATCTTCATCAACCAGATCCGGATGAAGATCGGCGTCATGTTCGGCAACCCCGAAACCACCACCGGCGGCAACGCGCTCAAGTTCTACGCGTCCGTGCGCCTGGATATCCGCCGCATCGGCTCCATCAAGAAGGGCGACGAGGTCGTCGGCAACGAAACCCGCGTCAAGGTCGTCAAGAACAAGGTTGCGCCGCCTTTCAAGCAGGCCGAGTTCGACATCATGTATGGCGCCGGCATCTCGCGCGAAGGCGAAATCATCGACCTGGGCGTGGCCGCCAACGTCGTCGACAAGTCGGGCGCCTGGTACAGCTACAACGGCAACCGCATCGGCCAGGGCAAGGACAACGTGCGCGAATACCTGAAAGAGCACAAGGACATGGCCATCGAAATCGAAAACCGCGTCCGCGAAAACCAGGGCATCGTCAGCCGCGCCGCTGAATTCGTGCCCACGGCGGAAGACACCGCCGAATAATCCCGGGCATTCGGCAGGGCTCGCCGCGGTTCAGGCAAGTCCCATCGCCGGCCCGGCTGGGCTGGGAAACTGCGGCAGGCGCCAAGATGGGCCTGCCGTTTTGTTTAGCAAGCAGGAAAGCGCATGAGCTGGAAATCGACTCCCGCGTCCGCCGAGCGCCAACGCGCCAGGTTGGACGACGAATTCGAAACGGTCGCCAAGCCGCAAGGCTTGCGGCGCACGTCCGATGCGCGGGTGGCACGCGAACCCGCAGCGTCTGACGATTCGGCCGATGGCGCTGAATCTTCCGGCCTGTGGCAGCGCAGTTCCGAGCAGCGAAGTTCCAATCAGCGCGGCGCCGCGCGCGGCCGGCGTGCTGACACCGCCGCCAGCGCCGACGAGGCGTCAACGTCCGACGGCAAGCAGGCGCGCAAGGGACCGTCACTGAAGATGCGGGCAGTGGGGTATCTGTCGCGGCGCGAGCACGCGCGCGAAGAACTGGCGCGCAAGCTGGCTGCTTATGCCGAAGATGCGGCCGAGGTCGAATCGGTACTCGACGCGCTTGAAAAAGAAGGCTGGCTGTCCACCGAACGCTTTGCCCAAAGCCTGGTTCATCGGCGCGCCTCGCGGCAGGGCGCGGCGCGCATCGTGCAGGAATTGCGCCAGCATGGCGTGGACGACAACCAGGTCGCGGAACTGCGCGAACAGCTTCGCGCCACCGAATACGACCGGGCGCTTGAGGTCTGGAAAAAGCGCTTCAGCGCCAAGCCCGAAGATCGCGCGGCCTACGCAAAGCAGGCGCGTTTTCTGGCCAGCCGGGGTTTTGCGCACGACGTCATCCGGCGGATCCTCGGCGAGGGCGACGAAGACTGACGCCCGGCGGCGTGGTTTCCCACGGGCGTCTACCCAGCTGGCGCCGCTGCGGCCGTCGTTGTTCCTTACGGTTTCACTTCGGTCTTCACTTTGGTCGTCACTTTGCCGACTTGATGCCCGACAGCGTCTTGAAGCAGACGTCGCGGGTAATGGTCAGAAACTCGTCGATATACGAGGCGTCCGTGTCCTCGCTGCGCACGGTCGCATACAACGTGCGCCACACGCCTTGCGGGCCCAGGCGGCAAAGCCGCAGCCATCCCTGATTCATGTATTCCGTCAGCGCCCAGTTCGGCAGGGCCGCCACGCCCCGATTGCTGGCCACGAGCTGCGCGATGATCGGCGTGAGTTCCGCCTTGCGGACCGCGGCCGGCTCCACGTCGGCCGGGTCCAGAAAGGCGGTGAAGACATCCAGCCGCTGCTTGTCCACGGGGTAGGTGATCAGGGTCTGGTCCGCCAACTGCTCCGGCAGGATGAATTTGCTGCCCGCCAACGGGTTGGATTCGGACACAGCCAGCACCAGCTCATATTTGAATAGCGGCAGGTATTCCACCGCGTCCAGCGGCTGCGGGTCTGACGTGATGACCAGGTCCAGGTCGCCACGCACCAGCGCGGGCAGGGGGGCGAACGAGAACGCCGCGGACAGGTCCAGCGCTACATCCGGCCATTGCACGCGGAAGGCGTCCAGCGCCGGCATCAGCCATTGAAAACAGGAATGACAGTCGATCGCCAGGTGCAGCCGGCCCGTGCGCCCGGCCGCCAGCCGTTGCAGGTCGCGTTCCGTGGCGCGAATGCGCGGCAGGACCTCATCGGCCAGCGCCAGCACCCGCAGCCCTGCCGTGGTCAGCCGGGCCGGCCGTGTGCGCCGGTTCAGCAGAGGCGTGCCCAGGCGGGTTTCGAGATCCCGCAGCTGATGCGACAGCGCGGATTGCGTCAGGTGCAGGCGTTCTGCGGCTTCCTGAAGGCTGCCGCCATCCCGGATGGCGGT
The DNA here is from genome assembly GCF_041879325.1 of Achromobacter sp. JD417. NCBI lineage: Bacteria > Pseudomonadati > Pseudomonadota > Betaproteobacteria > Burkholderiales > Alcaligenaceae > Achromobacter > Achromobacter sp. JD417. The sequence goes on from NZ_CP087159.1 coordinate 1,728,506, forward strand.
CAGAGTTTCGAGGTGGCGGATTTCTAGCATTGAGGGCGGCTGAGCGGGTCGGGATCCGGGGGCGGGATCCAGGCGCCGAACCCCGGCGGGTCGGCATGACTGCCTATTCTATGAGGTTTCCTCATCTTATGAATGTGTACATTGATTTTGATTCATTTTGATTTGGCCTCAGAATGATCGCCACTTGAACAAATTTTGTGGATGGCGGCTACAACATGACTACGATTCATAATTTGGGTTTCCCCCGCATCGGCGCCCAGCGTGAACTCAAGCGGGCGGTCGAGGCCTATTGGGCCGGCAAGCAGACCGCCGACGACCTGGAACACACGGGCCGTGAACTGCGCGCCCGCCACTGGCGCCTTCAGGCCGCGGCCGGCCTGAAGTTCGTGCCGGTGGGCGACTTCGCCTGGTACGACCAGATCCTGGAATGGACAACGCTGCTGGGCGCAGTGCCGGCGCGCTTCGGCCAGAAGGACAGCGAGCCGGTGTCCTTGGACACGCTCTTTCGCATGGGCCGCGGCCGCGCGCCGTCGGGCAAGCCCGCCGCCGCCTGCGAAATGACCAAGTGGTTCGATACCAACTACCACTACATCGTCCCGGAGCTGGTGCCCGGCCAGACCTTCCGCGTTGCCCGCGAAAGCCTGTTCGACCAGGTCAGGGAAGCCCAGGCGCTGGGTCTTGAGGTCAAGCCGGTCATTCCCGGCCCGCTGACCTGGCTGTTCCTGGGCAAGGGCGACGCCTTTGCCGGCGGCGCCGCCGATGCCGGGAAACTCCAGCTTCTGGCAGCGCTGCTGCCGGTCTATGAAGAGGTGCTGGCGCGGTTTGCCAAGCAGGGCGTCGAGTGGGTGCAGATCGATGAGCCCATCCTGGCGCTCGACCTGCCGCAAGCCTGGCGCGATGCCTTTGAGCAGGCGTATGCCACGTTGTCCGCCAGCGCGGTCAAAGTGCTGGTCGCCACCTACTTCGACGGTCTGAAGGACAACCTCTCGACGGCGCAGGCCCTGCCGGTGGCCGGCCTGCACGTGGACCTGGTGCGTGCTCCCGAACAATTGGCCGACGTGGTGGCGGGCCTGAACGACGGGCAGGTCTTGTCCGCCGGCATCATCAACGGCCGCAACATCTGGCGCACCGATCTCGATGCCGCCATTGCGACGTTGGCCCCGCTTGCGCGCCAGCTTGGCGACCGACTGTGGCTGGCGCCGTCGTGCTCGCTGCTGCACGTGCCCGTCGACCTGGAAAACGAAACCGAACTGGACGCCGAACTCAAGAGCTGGCTTTCCTTTGCCGCCCAGAAGCTCGACGAGCTGAGCCTGCTGGGCCGCGCGCTGAGCAGCGCCACGGACCCCACGGTGCAGCAGGGGCTGGCCAGCCAACGCGCGGCGCTGGCCGCGCGCCGCGCCTCGGTGCGCATCCACAACCCGGCCGTGGCCGAGCGCATGGCCGCAGCAAAGGGCATGTCGCGCGACCGGGCGCCGTTTGCAGGCCGCATCGCGCGCCAGCAGGAGCAGCTGGGGCTGCCCGCCTATCCCACCACCACGATCGGCTCGTTCCCGCAGACGGCCGAAATCCGCGCGCTGCGCCGCGACTGGAAGGCGGGCGCCCTGACGGATTCCGCGTACGAAGCCGCCATCCGCAAGGAGATCGAGGAAGTCATCCGCTTCCAGGAAAAGGTGGGCCTGGACGTCCTGGTGCACGGCGAGCCCGAGCGCAACGACATGGTCGAGTACTTCGGGGAGCTGCTGGCCGGCTTTGCCTTCACGAAAAACGGCTGGGTGCAGAGCTACGGTTCGCGCTGCGTGAAGCCGCCGATCATTTTCGGCGACGTGGCCCGTCCCGCGCCCATGACTGTGGGCTGGTCGTCCTACGCCCAGTCGCTGACCGACAAGCCGGTCAAGGGCATGCTGACCGGCCCGGTCACCATCTTGCAGTGGTCGTTCGTGCGCGACGACCAGCCGCGCGAAGCCACCTGCCGCCAGCTGGCGCTGGCGCTGCGCGACGAAGTGGTGGACCTGGAAGCGGCCGGCATCAACGTCATCCAGATCGATGAGCCGGCCATCCGCGAAGGCCTGCCGCTGCGCCGCGCCGATTGGCAGGCATACCTGGACTGGGCCGTGGACTGCTTCCGCCTGTCGACTGCCGGCGTGCGCGAGGAGACGCAGATCCACACGCATATGTGCTATTCGGAATTCAACGACATCATCGAATCGATTGCCGCCATGGACGCCGATGTAATTACGATCGAAACGTCGCGTTCCAATATGGAGCTGCTCAAGGCGTTCGAGGACTTCCGGTACCCGAACGACATCGGCCCCGGCGTCTACGACATCCACTCGCCCAACGTGCCTGAGGTCGGCTGGATGGTTGACCTGATGAACAAGGCCGCCGCCCGCCTGCCCAAGGAACGCCTGTGGGTCAATCCCGATTGCGGCCTGAAGACGCGCGCCTGGCCGGAAACGGAAGCCGCGCTGATCGGCATGGTCCAGGCGGCGCGCGCGCTGCGCGAGGCGGCCTGACGGCCGATGGCGTTCCCGGCGCACGCGCGCCGGGCCCCCTGCATTTCCAACCCGGCTGCGCGCCCCGCGCGCGCCGGGTTTTTGCCTGCTGCAGACGCCATTTCCAGCCCCACGCCGAGCCGCGCGGCGAAACCGGCAGGGGCCGCGTGGAAGGCGGGAAGTCACGGCGGCGCGGTCAGCGGACCGGACAGCGGGGCATCCGCCGCCCAATTAATACGATTGCTCGAATGCCGCCTGCGCTATACTTTGAAGGTTTTGTTGCCGCGCACCATACGCGCAGGCCATCTTTGCCCCGCAGGCCCCCTCGCATGCCCTTGCCACCGCCGGATTGTCCTCGCCAACCGCTGCATACGCGTTCCATACGTGTGCAGTCGTACGCGCGCGATGACGGCAACTGGGACCTGGAAGCCGAGCTGATCGACGTGAAAGCGTACGATTTTCCGAAGCGCGACGGCGAGATGTTCAAGGCCGGGCAGCCCATCCACCATATGCACCTGCGCATCACCATCGACGAGGAATTCTCGATCGTGGCGGCTCAGGCCGTCTATGACGCGGCGCCTTATGGCGAGCATTGCAAGGCCATCGAGCCGGCGTACACTGACCTGATCGGCATGAACCTGCTCAAGGGGTTCCGCCGCCAGGTCAAAGAGCGGTTCGGGCATGTGGAGGGCTGTACGCACATGACCGAACTGTCGCAGGTGCTTCCCACCGCGGCGGTCCAGACCATGGCCAACCGCCGGCGGCAGGAACCCAACCCGAACCGGCGTCCATTCCAACTGGACGGCTGCCATGCGCTCAGCACTGGCGGCCCTGTGGTGGCTGAGCATTATCCCGAGTGGTACACCGGGGGTAGCGCTGAGGCATCGGCCGAGTCGTCCTCCGATTCACCTTCTTTTTCTCATACGTCCTGACAGGTAACACATGAAAATCCACGAGTATCAAGGCAAGGAACTGCTGAAGCAATTTGGCGTCCCCGTGCCGCGCGGGATCCCCGCTCTTTCCGTCGACGAGGCCGTGGCTGCCGCTGAAAAGCTGGGTGGACCGGTTTGGGTCGTCAAGGCACAAATCCACGCGGGTGGCCGCGGCAAGGGCGGCGGCGTCAAGCTGGCCCGCTCGCTGGACGAAGTCCGCAAGCTGGCATCCGAAATCCTGGGCATGCAGCTGATCACGCATCAGACCGGCCCCGAAGGCCAGAAGGTCCGCCGCCTGTACATCGAAGACGGCGCCGACATCCAGAAGGAATACTACGTGTCGCTGGTCACCGACCGCGCCACGCAGAATGTCGCTTTCATCGCTTCCAGCGAAGGCGGCATGGACATCGAGGAAGTGGCTCACTCCACGCCCGAAAAGATCATCACCGAATACATCGACCCGCTGGTTGGCCTTTCCGCCGAGCAAGCCACCAAGATCGCCAACGCGATCGGCCTGCCCGCCGACTCGACCGCCCAGGCCGTTGACGTGTTCCAGAAGCTCTACAAGTGCTACATGGACACCGACGCCTCCCTGGTCGAAATCAACCCCCTGAACCGCGACAGCAAGGGCAACATCATCGCCCTGGACGCCAAGTTCAACTTCGACTCCAACGCCCTGTTCCGTCATCCGGAAATCGTCGCCTACCGCGACCTGGACGAAGAAGATCCCGCTGAAATCGAAGCCAGCAAGTTCGACCTCGCGTACATCCAGCTCGACGGCAACATCGGCTGCCTGGTGAACGGCGCCGGTCTGGCCATGGCCACGATGGACACCATCAAGCTGTTCGGCGGCGAGCCGGCCAACTTCCTGGACGTCGGCGGCGGCGCCACGGCCGAGAAGGTCACGGAAGCCTTCAAGATCATGCTGGCCAACAAGAGCGTCAAGGCCATCCTGGTCAACATCTTCGGCGGCATCATGCGCTGCGACGTGATCGCCGAAGGCGTCATCACCGCTTGCAAGGCCGTCAACCTGAACGTGCCGCTGGTCGTGCGCATGAAGGGCACCAACGAAGAACTCGGCAAGAAGATGCTGGCCGACTCCGGCCTGCCGATCATCAGCGCCGACACGATGGCCGAAGCTGCCACCCGCGTCGTAGCCGCCGTCAAGTAAAGCAAAAATCAAGGATTCACAATGTCGATTCTGATCAACAAGGACACCAAGGTCATCACCCAGGGCATCACGGGCAAGACGGGCCAGTTCCACACCCGCATGTGCCGTGAGTACGCCAATGGCAAGGCCGCCTTCGTGGCCGGCGTGAACCCCAAGAAGGCGGGTGAGGACTTCGAAGGCGTGCCGATCTTCGCGTCGGTCAAGGACGCCAAGGCCGACACCGGCGCCACCGTCTCGGTCATCTACGTGCCGCCCGCCGGCGCCGCTGCCGCCATCTGGGAGGCCGTCGAAGCCGAACTGGATCTGGTGATCTGCATTACCGAAGGCATCCCGGTCCGCGACATGCTCGAAGTCAAGAACCGCATGAAGGCCAAGGGCAGCAAGACGCTGCTGCTGGGCCCGAACTGCCCCGGCCTGATCACGCCGGACGAAATCAAGATCGGCATCATGCCCGGTCACATCCACCGCAAGGGCCGCATCGGCATCGTCAGCCGTTCGGGCACCCTGACGTACGAAGCCGTGGCGCAAGTCACCGAACTGGGCCTGGGCCAATCCAGCGCTGTCGGTATCGGCGGCGACCCCATCAATGGCCTGAAGCACGTGGACGTGCTCAAGCTGTTCAATGACGATCCCGACACCGACGCCGTCATCATGATCGGCGAAATCGGCGGCCCGGACGAAGTCAACGCCGCGCAGTGGGCCAAGGACAACATGAAGAAGCCGGTCGTCGGCTTCATCGCTGGCGTCACCGCCCCTCCCGGAAAGCGCATGGGCCACGCCGGCGCGCTGATCTCCGGCGGCGCCGACACGGCCGATGCCAAGCTGGAAGTCATGGAAGCCTGCGGCATCCGCACCACGCGCAACCCCTCCGAAATGGGCAAGCTGCTCAAGTCGGTGCTGTAAGTTTCAGCAACGCGCGATAAAAAGCCCGCTTCGGCGGGCTTTTTTTTGGCCGGGCTTTTTTGAGGCTTTCTTAGGGAAATCCCGCGTCCAGGAAGCGGCCGGGTGAATCATACGGAAAGCTGAACGAAACTATAATGAAAGAAATTTTGCGCGTACCAGCAAGAATGCCGTCGGGCTCGCACCAAGACGGTCAGTACGTTTTTGCGTTCAATTCATCCATTAATTTGGTTTTGTCCTAGGGGGATCACACCTAGGAAAGAGAGGCATGGAACTCAGTTCAGCGGCATTCTGGATCGCGTTGCTCCAGATCATTTGGGTCAACATTCTGCTATCGGGCGACAACGCCGTGGTTATTGCGCTGGCAGCGCGCTCGTTGCCTCCGGCACAACAGAAAAAAGCGATCGTGGTCGGTTCCGCCGCTGCGATCATCATGCGTATCGTACTGACGCTCGTCGCGGCCAAGCTGTTGTTGCTGCCGTGGCTCAAGCTGATCGGCGCGCTGCTTCTGGTCTACATCGGCGTCACCTTGCTGCTGCCCGAAGGCGAAGAAGACGGTGCCGGCAAGTCGCATGGCAACCTGTTGACCGCCATCCGCACCATCATGATCGCCGACCTGGTCATGAGCCTGGACAACGTGGTGGCCGTCGCCGCCGCTGCGATGGGCGACACGACGTTGCTGGTGCTCGGCCTGGCCATCAGTATTCCGCTGGTCATCTTTGGCAGCACGCTGCTCTTGAAGGTCATCGAACGCTTCCCGCTCATCGTCTGGGTTGGGGCGGCGCTGTTGGGTTTCATCGCAGGCGAGCTGCTGGTGGGCGACCCGGCGTTGCAAGAGCCGGTGGCACGTATCGATGCCGCATTGGGCGTTACTCAGCACAGCTTTGCACTGATGTCGGGCGCGCTGGGCGCAGTGCTGGTGCTACTGATTGGTAAAGTTTTGCTTGCGCGTCGGAAAGCTGACTGAAAGCTGAACTACAATAATATGTTTTTCTAAATAAACCTGCCGCGCGAAGGCGCGCGGCAGGGCGGCCGGGCCGGGACCGGCCATTCTTTTCATAAATGCCTTCGGGGGTTCAAAGTGCTTGAGTTTTTTCAGACGCTGAGTTGGGCAGCGGTATTTCAGATCATCCTTATCGACATCCTGCTCGGCGGCGACAACGCTGTCGTGATCGCGCTGGCGTGTCGCAACCTGGCGCCCAAGCAACGGATGCAAGGCATTTTGTGGGGCACCGCTGGGGCAATCATTCTGCGCGTCGTGCTGATCGCCTTCGCAATGCAGCTTCTGAATATCCCGTTCCTGAAGGTCGTGGGCGCGCTGCTGCTCGTCTGGATCGGCGTCAAGCTTTTGGTTCCCGAAGACGATGCGCATGGCGACATCAAGGGCGGCACATCCATCGTCGCCGCGATCAAGACCATCATCATTGCTGACTTCGTGATGAGCCTGGACAACGTGATCGCCATCGCCGGCGCCGCGCAGAACGCGCATGCCGACCATCAGCTGGGTCTGGTCATTTTTGGCCTGGTCGTCAGTGTGCCGATCATCATCTGGGGCAGCACGCTGGTGCTCAAGCTCATCGACCGCTATCCGCTGGTCGTCACCTTCGGCGCGGGCCTCTTGGGCTGGATCGCTGGCGGCATGCTGGTCACCGACGTTATTGTCGAGCGTCAATTTGGCGTTCAGCCGACTACGGTTAAAATCGCCGCTGAAATCATTGGCGCCTTGCTCGTTGTTGTCCTTGGACGGTGGCTTGCAAGCCGCAAGAACGCTTCCAAGGAATCAGCACATGAGTCTGCGTAGATCCACCGATCCCCAGCAATCCGAATCGGGCCTGAGCCTTCTTCAGGGTCTGTTCGTGCTGGCCATCCTCGGGGTAGTCGCGACGATCATCGTCTCCAACTTCGTTTGATGGCGTCACGTGTCTCTACCGCAACGTCTGGTCATTGCGACCCGCGCCAGCCGGCTTGCCCTGTGGCAAGCCGAGCATGTGCGCGATCGGCTGCGCACGCTGTACCCAGCGTGCGCAGTTGAACTTCTTACCCTGACAACCCGAGGCGATCAGATCCTCGACCGCACGCTGTCCAAGGTGGGCGGCAAGGGTCTGTTCGTCAAGGAACTCGAAAACGCGCTGCTCGACGGCCGTGCCGATCTCGCCGTCCACTCCCTCAAGGACGTGCCGGTGGATCTGCAGGCGCCGTTTGAGCTTTGCGCCGTCCTCGATCGCGCGGATCCGCGCGATGCCTTCGTGTCCAACCGATATGCCTCGCTGGCGGACCTGCCTGCGGGCGCCGTGGTCGGCACGTCCAGCCTGCGCCGCGAGTCCCAGATCCGTTCCCGGTTTCCCGCCCTGGTGGTCAAGCCCCTGCGCGGCAATCTGGATACGCGCCTCTCCAAGCTCGACAAGGGCGACTACGACGCCATCGTGCTGGCTGCCGCCGGCCTGGACCGTCTTGGCATGGGCGAGCGCATCCGCAGCCTGCTCGACCCCGCAGACAGCCTGCCGGCGGCCGGGCAGGGCGCCCTCGGCATCGAAATCCGTGACGACCGCGACGACATGCGCGCGTGGCTTGCACCGCTGGTCAGTGCAGACACGACCGCCTGCGTGCTCGCCGAGCGCGCGGTGTCGCGCAAGCTGGGCGGCTCCTGCCAGGTGCCCCTGGCCGCCTTTGCCCAGCTCGCCGGCGACACGCTGTCGCTGCGCGCGCTGGTGGCCTCGCCCGACGGCACCCGTGTCGTTCATGCCACGCACAGCGGTCCCATGGCCGAAGCCGAAGCCATCGGCGAAGCCGCCGCCTCCGAACTCCTGGAGGCGGGTGCAGAGACGATTCTTCGCGAACTGCTGCAAAACGCCGGGTCCGAGTGATGGACCCGGCGTTTGCAGCCGCCGACGGGCCGCGCATCGCCATCCTGACGCGGCCCGCAGGGCGCAACGAAGCGCTGGCCGGCCGCCTGCAGGGCGCCGGTTGGCAACCGTGCATCCTGCCCGCACTTGAAATCCACCCCCTGTCTGTCGCTGCCGAAGACCTGCCCCGGCCGTCGGCCTACGACCTCGTCGTGTTCGTCAGCGGCAATGCCGCGCGCCAATACCTGGATCAGCTCGCGCGCGCCGATGGCGCCGCGGACTGGCCTGCGGGCGTCGCGGTCGCCACGGTCGGGCCCGCCAGTGCCCAGGCGCTGCGCGAGACCGGCCGTTTTGGCGTGAATACAACAGTTCTGCATCCGGACGAATCGGCCCCCAGCCATGATTCCGAGGCGCTTTGGCGCGTGCTTGCCGCCCAGCCTCAGTTGCCCGCGCGCGTGCTGGTGGTGCGGGGCACGCAGGGGCGGGACTGGCTCGGCGATACGCTCGAGGCACATGGTGCGCACGTGACACGCCACGCGGCCTACCGCCGGCAACCGGCTGGCTGGACCGCCGAACAGCTTGCCACCCTCAGGCGATGGGCCGATGCAGGCGTCACCGCCACCTGGCTGGTCACCAGCGGAGAGGGCGTCGACGCCATTGATGGTCAGCTCAGCGCCGCGGGGCTGACCGGGTGGTGGCAGCGCTGCCGCTTCGTCGCCACGCATCCCTCGCTGGTGGGCCGCCTGCCGCAGCCTCGCATTGGCGCGTCCGAGCCGGCGATGGTAAAAATCTGCGTGCCCAACGACGAGTCGATTTTCCAGGCTTTTGTTGCTGCTTGATTCGTTGGTTCGGACTGACACCGAATACAATCGCGTCATGACAGATAAGACTCCCGCTACCGATCCGGCCGTTCATCCGGCCGCCCCGGACGCAAGCGCGTCCGCATCGGCCCCGGCCGACTCCGTCAAGGCCCGTCCGGCCAAGCGCGGCAGTGGTCCTTTGGCCACCGCGCTGATAATCGTCATCCTGTTGGCCGTGGGCCTGGGATATGCGTTGTGGAAGCAACGCACCCAGTTCGTCTCCGCGGGCCGCGAAGTGGCAACGCGCCTGGATACGCTCAGCGCCGATGTGGCGCAAGCCCGCAAGGACACCCGCGAAGCGCTTGCCCTCGCGCAGGCGCAGACCGGCCGCGTCGCCGAACTCGAAGACACGCTGCGCGAAACGCAAAGCCAATACAACGCCCTGCAACAGGCTTGGCAGAACTTCAACGACAGCGCCAGCGACGAACTGCTGGCCAATGACGTCGAACGCCTGCTGACCATCGCCAATCAGCAATTGCGCCTGGCCGGCAACGTCTCCAACGCCATCGTCGCCCTGGAAACCGCGCAATCGCGCCTGGCGCGTGCCGACCGCCCGCGGTTCTCCAGCCTGCAGCAATCCATCAATGGCGACCTGGACCGCCTGCGTGCCGTGTCCACCGTCGACATCCCCGCGCAATCGGGCCGCATCGAACGCCTGGTCGCGCTGATCGGCAAGGCGCCGCTGCTGGTGCCGGATACCGTGTCGCCGGGCGTGTCCCCGGTCGGTCAAGCCCAGCCGCCCGCGCCGGCCCCCACGATCGATCCGCAGGCCGGCCTGCCCGCCGATGCGCCCTGGTGGCAGCGCTGGCGCGCCGAAGTGGCCTCGTGGCCTGGCCGCGCGGGCTCCGCGCTGGCTCACGAACTTGGCGGTCTCATCACCATCCAGCGCGTGGACGAACCGGCCGCGCTGCTGTTGTCGCCCGAACAGGCCGATCAGGTGCGCGGCACGCTGCGCCAGCGCCTGTTGACCGCGCAGCTCGCGATGCTGATGCGCCAGCCCTCGGTCTGGAAGAGCGAACTCGACAACGTTGGCACCACGCTTTCCAAGTACTTCGATGGCCGCTCGCCTGACACCGTCGCCGCGCAGACGCTTGCGCGCGAACTGGCCCAGACCGACATCGCCGTGCGCATGCCGGATGTGGCGGACAGCCTGAACGCCGTGGCGGCCCTGCGCGCCGCCGGCTTCAAGACCAGCGACCAGGACTGAACCCATGCGTACCTGGTTCTGGACCCTGCTGCTCGCCGTCGTCGCCGTCGCCCTGGCGGTGGTCCTGCGCTCGCACGCAGGCAACGTGCTGCTTCTGGTGTGGCCGTGGCGCATCGAGATGTCGCTGACGCTTGCCGTCCTGCTCATCGTCGCCACCTTCATCATCCTGTACGTGGGCCTGCGGTTTCTGGCCTGGCTGCTCGCCATTCCCGATCGCGTCCGGGCCTGGCGCGGCAAGCGCGCGCAGGCGCGCGACCACGAATTGCTCGAACGCGGCTGGATCGGCCTGCTTGAAGGCCGCTACGCCCACGCCGAAAAAGACCTGACCAAGCTTCTGGACCAGACCAAGGTCCGCACGCGGCGCGTGCTGGCAGCCCTGTCGGCTGCACGTGCCGCGCATGGCCTGGGCGAATTCGACCGGCGCGATCGTCTGCTGGCCAACGCGCAAGAGCAGGCCGGCACCGAGCCCGGCCTCATTGAAGCCACCGCCACCGTCTCGGCCGACATGCTGCTCGATCAGGGCCGCGCTGAACGCGCACTGACCGTGCTGGGTCCGCTGGCCGATGGCGGCGCCCGTCATTTGCACACCATGCGCCTGCTGCTGCGGGCGCACACGGCCCTGAATCATCAGGAACAGGTTTTCACGCTGGCGCGCGGACTGTCGCGCCGCAATGCGCTGGGCCGCCCTGAAGCCGACGTCCTGATCGATGCCGCGGGCGCCGCGCGCTTGCGTGCCGCCGCGGCCAACGATGCCTGGCGTCCCATCTGGAAAGACCTCAAGGCCGAAGAGCGCCTGCTCCCGGAAATCGCCCTGGCGGGCGCCGCGGCATTCGAAGCCGCCGGCGAGCCCAACGAAGCGGCGCGCGTCCTGGAATCGGCCATCGCGGTCAAGTTCAATCCCGCCCTGGTGGCGGCCTACGCCCGCTGCGAAGCCGACCAGGTGTCGCGGCGCCTGGCCAAGGCCGAGACCTGGCTGCATCAACGCCCGACCGATCCCGACCTCCTGACCGCCCTGGGCATGCTGTGCCTGAATGGCCAGCTTTGGGGACAGGCCGAACGCTACCTCTTGCGCAGCCTGGCCCGCCGCAGCGATGCGCAGACGCACGCGCTGCTGGGCAGTCTGTACGATCGTCTGGACCGGCCGGTCGATGCCGTGCGCCACTGGCGCCTGGCCACGGCCGCCAGCATGGCGTTGCCGGTGCTGGCCTCGGATGCGGCGCTTCCCGCCGCGGACACCGGCTCGGATCCGTATCGCGTGGATGCCGAAGGCGGCTATGCCGTCGGCCTGTCGGACACCGACAGCGATGCGGACACCGGTGGCGATTACCCGGCCTTGCCGCCGGCTGCCGCATCGGCGTCGGACTACGTACTGGATCCGGATGCCCGCGCCAGCAAGGCGCAGCAAGACCGCGCCCTGGCGCCCGAAGACGCGCCGCTGGCCCGCGGAACGTCCGACATCGACGAGTACTTCGACAGCGCGCCCATTCCTGCTGCGGCGTTCGACGAGCCCGTGCCCACGTATTCGCCGGCCCCTGCCGCGCCGGCCCCCAAGCCTGCGCCGCCCGCGGCGCCCGTGCCCACCACCAAGCCGCCGTTCAAGGACGACGGCTCGATTTGAATATCCTTTCAGACAAACAAGGTTGAACCATGAGTCTTGATCGCGTCTCCCCTGGCAAGAAGCTGCCGGAAGACTTCAACGTCATCATCGAAATCCCCATGAACGCCGACCCGGTGAAGTACGAGGTCGACAAGGATTCCGGTGCAATCTTCGTTGACCGCTTCATGCTGACGGCCATGCACTATCCGTGCAACTACGGCTACATCCCCCAGACCCTGTCCGAAGACGGCGACCCCGCCGACGTGCTGGTCCTGACCCCGTTCCCCATCCAGATCGGCGCCGTCGTGCGCTGCCGCGCCATCGGCGTGCTGGAAATGGACGACGAGTCGGGCGGCGACGCCAAGCTGCTGGCCGTGCCGATCGAAAAGCTGTACCCCCCGTACCGCAACATCAAGTCCTACGAGGATCTGCCCGCGGAAGACATCTCCCGTATCCAGCATTTCTTCGAGCACTACAAGGATCTGGAAAAGGGCAAGTGGGTCAAGGTCAAGGGCTGGAAGGGCGTGGACGCCGCTCACGAGGAAATCGTGCGCAGCGCCGAGCGCTACACCAAGGGCTGATCGGGCTACACGCCAGCCGGCATCTTGCCGGCCGGCGCCTACCGGCGGCGCGGCCGCGACGGCCCGTGGCCTGTCGCCGCCGCGCCGTTGTCTTGCAGGCGCCCGTTCCGTGCGGCCCTCGCATTGGCCGCAGAAAGGGCTACACTCGCGAGTGCTTTTTCAAACGCCCGGCCGCCCAACAACAACAACGCCCCATCGCGGGGGCACAGGGCATGCCAAGCGCGCGCGGCGTCGGGGTAACATTTTTCCCGGATATTCCGGTCACGTATTTGTCATAGGTTGATAGCTCATGGACTACGTTTTGCCTCCCCAGCCGCCCGTCGCGGTCCCCGTTGCCGGCAGCGCCGCGCTGTTCCCCGTGCGCCGCGTCTATTGCGTCGGCCGCAATTACGCCGAACATGCCAAGGAAATGGGTTTCACGGGCCGTGAAGATCCGTTCTTCTTCTGCAAGCCCGCTGACGCGGTGCTGTTCGTGGCCGACGGCGAAACCGGCAAGATGCCTTATCCGCCCAAGACTTCCAATCTGCACTACGAGATGGAGCTGGTCGTGGTGCTGGGCAAGGGCGGCCGCGACATCCCCGTCGACCAGGCCAACGAATGCGTGTGGGGCTATGCGCTGGGTCTGGACATGACCCGCCGCGACCTGCAAGGCGAAATGAAGAAGCAGGGCCGCCCCTGGGAAATCGGCAAGGCCTTCGATCAGTCGGCGCCGCTGGGCCCCATCCACCCGCGCAGCGTGGTCGGCACGCTCGACAAGGGCGCCATCTGGCTGGACGTCAACGGCGAGCGCAAGCAATCCAGCGACATTTCGCAGATGCTGTGGAATATTCCGGAAAGCATTTCTTATCTGTCGGGCCTGTTTGAACTGCAGCCCGGCGACATCATCTTCACCGGCACGCCCGAGGGCGTGGGCGCCGTGCGCCAAGGTGACGTGATCACTGGCGGCGTCGAAGGCCTGGGCGAACTGCGCGTGCAGATCGCCTGAGCGCAGGCGCTTTCATTTTTTCATTTTGGAGTCACAGCATGCGCGGCAAGATTGTGCTGACTGCCTTTGTCGTGTTCGGCTTCGTGCTGGCCGGTTGCAATACCGTCGCCGGCATGGGCAAGGACATGTCCCGGGCAGGCAATGCCATCACCAACGCAGCCGACAAATAATCGGCGCGCGGTAGTGAAAAAAAGCCCCTTGAGCGATCAAGGGGCTTTTTGTTTGCCGTTGCTGGAACCAGCCTAGAGCACGTCGCCCGCGTAGTCGGCCAGGCGGGAGCGCTCGCCGCGTTGCAGCGTGACGTGGCCCGAGTGCGGCCAGCCCTTGAAGCGGTCGACCACAAAGGTCAGGCCCGAACTGCCTTCCGTCAGGTAGGGCGTGTCGATCTGCGCGATGTTGCCCAGGCAGATCACCTTGGTGCCGGGGCCCGCGCGGGTCACCAGCGTCTTCATCTGCTTGGGCGTCAGGTTTTGCGCCTCGTCGATGATGAGGTACTTGTTCAGGAAGGTGCGGCCACGCATGAAGTTCAGGGATTTGACCTTGATGCGCGAGCGGATGAGGTCCATGGTGGCCGCGCGGCCCCAGTCCCCGTTGCCTTCGCCTTCGCCCATGTTCAGCACGTCGAGGTTGTCTTCCAGCGCGCCCATCCAGGGCAGCATCTTTTCCTCTTCGGTGCCGGGCAGGAAACCAATGTCTTCACCGACGGGCACCGTGACGCGCGTCATGATGATCTCGGTGTAGCGCTTGGTTTCCAGCACCTGCGTGATGCCCGCCGCCAGCGCCAGCAGCGTCTTGCCCGTGCCGGCCTGGCCCAGCAGCGACACGAAATCGCATTCCGGGTTCATCAGCAGGTTCATGGCGAAATTCTGCTCGCGGTTGCGCGCCGTAATGCCCCAGACGTTGTTCTTGCCGTGGGTGTAGTCGCGCAGGGTGGCCAGCACCGCCATTTTTCCGCTGACTTCGCGCACTTGCGCGTACAGCGGCATCTGGCCTTCGAAGTAGACGAACTGATTGACGACGAACTGCGAGCACAGCGGGCCGTGGATGCGGTAGAAGGTGGTGCCGCCCTGTTGCCAGGATTCGACGTCCTTGCCGTGCTTGTTCCAGAAGTCTTCGGGCAACTGCATCACGCCCGAGTACATCAGGTCGGAGTCTTCGAGGACATGGTCGTTGAAGTAGTCTTCGGCGGCCATGCCCAGCGCGCGCGCCTTCAGGCGCATGTTGATGTCCTTGGACACCAGCACGACCTCGCGCTGCGGGTATTTTTCCTGCAGGGCGCGCACCACGCCCAGGATCTGGTTGTCGGCCTTGCCCATCGGCAAGTCCGAGGGCAGGGTGCTGTGGATGGCCGTGGTCTGGAACATCAGGCGGCCCGTGGCATCCTTGTTGCCCAGCTTGGCCAGCTCAAGGCCTTCGTCCAGTTGCGTGGCGTCCTGCACCAGCGAGTCGAGCGACCGGCTGACCTGGCGCGCGTTGCGCGCGACTTCCGACATGCCCTTTTTCTGGTGGTCCAGTTCTTCCAGCGTCATCATCGGCAGGAAGATGTCGTGCTCTTCGAAGCGGAAGAGCGAACTGGGATCATGCAGCAGCACGTTCGTGTCCAGCACGAACAGCTTGCGAGGTTCATTCTGGGCGCGCGCCTTGCCGCGCTTGGCGGGGGCGGGCGCGGCCTTGGCCTGCTGGCGCGCCGGGGCGCGAGCGGCCGGCGCTGCGGGGGGCGGCGCCTGGTGAGCGGGCGACGGCGTGTGGGCCTTGCGTGCCGGCGCCGCCAGGCCTTCAAGTTCTGGCTGTACCAGCAGTTCGTCCTCGTCTTCGGCGAGGGCTGCCTGGGTGTTGGACCGCGCAGCGGCAGTCTTGGTGGTGCGGGCCTGCGCCCGGGCGGATTCGCCCGAGGGGAAGGTCAGGATGGCTGCGGGGCGGGTAGGCAACTTCGGAAGCGGCATATGCGTCACTCTCCTGTTTGGGCCGGCTATAGCGCCTGACGGGTTTCCTGTGCGGCTAACCGATGCTTTTGGCGGCTTGCAGGACTTCCTTGGCGTGGCCCGGGACCTTCACCCCGCGCCACTCCTGCACCAGCACGCCATAGGCGTCGATCAAGAAGGTGCTGCGTTCGATGCCGCGCACCTGCTTTCCATACATGTTCTTCTGCTTGATGACGCCGAACAGATTGCAGACGGTTTCGTCGGCGTCGGAGATGAGAGGGAAAGGAAGCTCGTACTTGGCCTTGAAATTCTCGTGCGACTTCAGCGAGTCGCGCGAGATGCCGATCACGATTGCGCTGGCCGACAGGAAGTCGGCGTGCAGATCGCGGAAATCCTGGCTTTCGGTGGTGCAGCCGGGCGTGTTGTCCTTGGGGTAGAAATACAGGATCACGGCCCGCCCCTGGCATTGCTCGAGGCTGATGGGGCCGATCGTGCTTTCGGCGGTGAACAACGGGGCGGGTTTGCCTATGCTCGGCGTCATTAATTCGTGGCTCCGTGGGGAGGGATGAGGGCGACGACCACGCGCCGGCCTTCAGCCATCAGGATGTTGTAGGTGCGCGAGGCAGCGTGGGTGTCCATGGTTTCGACGCCGATGCCGATCGCCAAAAGGGGACGCAGCACGTCGGGACGCAGGAACTGTTGCTTGCCGCCGGTGCCCACCAGCAGGACTTCGGGGGCGTTGGCCGGGCGGCTGGGCGCGGCTTCCGGGGCATCCAGAAAATCCAGGGGATTGCGGGCGGGCTCGGACAATCCGGCTGCCAGGAGCAAGAGGGAGGAGGTAATGTCGGCCGTCGACTCAACAGGCCAGATGGTCACTTCGCCTTCGGGGCCGAAAGCGACCGAAGAGGAAAAACGTACCTGGTTGACCTCGATGTAGCCATCGCCGTAGGCGGTGACAGTGTTTAGAGCGGCCGTCGCAGGATCGGTATGCAGCTTCAATAAAAACTCCGGCTTTACGTGCTTGATAATAGCGCATCGGACACGCCGCATGTTGCAACGTATCCACGGGGAAAAAGGGGCATTTTTGCCCCATTTGCCGCCAAGGCGTCGTTGCGCTAGATTACAGGGTTTTGCTGCGCTGCAATCGTGAGCTGGCGCGGCTCAGAGCCCCTTTCCCCTTCGCGCGACCGCGCCCTGGTCTTTTTGCCTTTTCGCCCCTAAGGATTCCCATCATGAGGAAGTTCTCTCGCATCGAGCGTTTGCCCCCGTACGTTTTCAACATTACCGGCGAGCTCAAGATGGCGGCGCGTCGGCGTGGCGAAGACATCATCGACATGTCGATGGGCAATCCGGATGGGGCGACGCCCAAGCACATCGTCGACAAGATGGTGGAGGCGACCACGCGTCCCACCACCCACGGCTATTCGGTGTCCAAGGGCATTCCGCGCCTGCGCAAGGCGATCTGCGACTGGTACCAGCGCCGCTACGCGGTCGAGTTCGATCCTGACTCCGAGGCCATCGTCACCATCGGCTCCAAGGAAGGCCTGGCGCACCTGATGCTGGCCACGCTGGACCGCGGCGACACCGTGCTGGTGCCCAATCCCAGCTACCCGATCCACATCTATGGCGCCGTCATCGCGGGCGCCAACATCCGTTCCGTGCGCATGACGCCGGGCGTCGACTTCTTCGAGGAACTGGAACGCGCCGTGCGCGAATCCATCCCGAAACCCAAGATGATGGTGCTGGGCTTTCCCAGCAACCCGACCGCGCAGTGCGTGGACCTGTCGTTCTTCGAGCGCGTGGTGGCGCTTGCCAAGGAACACGACATTCTCGTCGTGCATGACCTGGCGTATGCCGACATCACGTTCGACGGCTATGTGGCGCCGTCCATCATGCAGGTGCCCGGCGCGCGCGACGTCGCCGTCGAGTTCTTCACGATGAGCAAGAGCTACAACATGGCCGGCTGGCGCATCGGCTACATGGTCGGCAACCGCGAGCTGGTCAACGCGCTGGCTCGCATCAAGAGCTATCACGACTACGGCACGTTCACGCCGATCCAGGTGGCGTCCATCGCCGCGCTGGACGGCCCGCAGGACTGCGTGAGCGAAATCGTGGCGCAATACCAGAGCCGCCGCGACGTGCTCGTGCGCGGCCTGCATGAAGCAGGTTGGAATGTGGAGATTCCCAAGGCGTCCATGTACATCTGGGCGCAGATCCCCGAACCCTACCGGGCGATGGGCTCTTTGGAATTTGCCAAGCGTGTCCTGTCGGATGCGAAAGTGGCCGTGTCCCCCGGGATCGGCTTCGGCGAGTATGGCGACGAATACGTGCGCTTCGCGCTTATCGAAAACGAGCAGCGCACGCGTCAAGCGGTGCGCGGCATCAAAGATATGTTCCGCAAGGACGGATTGCTGAAGTGATGGACGCCCACCCCCGCAGCGCTGCGCGCTTCCCCCTCTGAGGGGGCATGCCTGCGGACCGGCGGAGCCGGATCCGCGGCATCGCGATCGGGTGGCAACAGCTTCGTGCACAGGATTATGGAGAAGTGAAATGAATTCCCCTCAACGCCCGCCCGCAGAGGGCGGCGCGATGAAACCCATGAAGGTGGGTCTGCTTGGTCTTGGCGTGGTTGGCGGCGGCACGTGGACCGTGCTGTCCCGCAACGCCGAGGAAATCGCCCGCCGCGCTGGCCGCCGCATTGAAGTCACCCGCGCCGCCGTGCGCGACGTGGAAAAGGCGCGTGCCCGCGTGGGAGACTCCATTCTGGTCGACACCGATGTGCACGCGCTGGTGCGCGATCCCGACATCGACATCGTCGTGGAGCTGATCGGCGGCGACACGCTGGCGCGCGAGCTGGTGCTCGAAGCCATCGCCAACGGCAAGCATGTGGTCACGGCCAACAAGGCCTTGCTGGCCAAGCATGGCAACGAGATCTTCGCCGCCGCCTCCGAACGCGGCGTGATGGTGAACTTCGAGGCCGCCGTCGCGGGCGGCATCCCCATCATCAAGGCGATCCGCGAAGGCCTGACCGCCAACCGCATCCAGTGGGTGGCCGGCATCATCAACGGCACCACCAATTTCATCCTGTCCGAAATGCGCTCGCGCGGGCTGCCGTTTGCCGACGTGCTGGCGGAAGCGCAACGCCTGGGCTACGCCGAAGCCGACCCCACGTTCGACGTGGAGGGCGTGGACGCGGCGCACAAGCTGACGCTGCTGGCCTCGCTGGCATTCGGGGTGCCGGTGCAATTCGACCGCGCCCACATCGAAGGCATTTCGCAACTGGCCGCCGAAGACATCGAACACGCCGAGCGCCTGGGCTATCGCATCAAGCTGCTGGGCATCACCAAGCGCCGTCCCGACGGCATCGAACTGCGTGTGCATCCGGCGCTGGTGCCGTCCGAGCGCCTGCTGGCCAATGTCGAAGGCGCGATGAACGCGGTGCTGGTCAAGGGCGACGCCGTCGGCCCGACGCTGTACTACGGGCAGGGCGCGGGCGAAGAGCCCACCGCCTCGGCCGTCGTGGCCGACCTGGTCGACGTGACGCGCCTGCACACCGCCGATCCGGGCAACCGCGTGCCGCACCTGGCCTTCCAGCCGGATGCCATGTCGGACACCCCGATCCTGCCGATCGAACAGGTCAGCACGTCGTACTACCTGCGCCTGCGCGTGGACGATCAGCCCGGCGTGCTGGCGGACATCGCCCGCATCCTGGCCGACCGCGGCATTTCCATCGGTTCGATGATCCAGCAGCCGTCGCACATCGGCGGCGCCGACATCATCTTCCTCACGCACGAAGCCGTCGAAGGCAACGTCAATCAGGCCATCGAGCGCATCGAGTCGCTGCCGTTCGTGCGGTCCAAGGTGACGCGCCTGCGCGTGGAGAACCTGACGTGATCGGGGGCGCCCGGTGCATCGTGGAGCAATTGACATGAAATACATCTCTACGCGCGGCGGCATGGCCCCGCTCGAATTCTCCGACATCCTGCTCGAAGGCCTGGCGCCCGACGGCGGGCTGGCGGTGCCGCAGACGCTGCCGCAGGTTTCCGCGGAAACGCTGGAATCGTGGCGCGGCCTGTCGTATGCCGATCTGGCCTTCGAAGTGCTGTCGTTGTTTGCCACGGACATCCCCTCGGACGACCTGCGCCGTCTGACCCGTGCCGCCTACACGCCGCAGATCTTCAACAGCGAGGACATCGTTCCGCTGCGTCCGCTAGATGGCGGGCTGTCGCTGCTGGGCCTGTCCGAAGGTCCGACGCTGGCTTTCAAGGACATGGCCATGCAGTTCCTGGGCCAGGTCTTTGAATACGTGCTCTCCAAGCGCGGCACGACGCTGAACATCGTGGGCGCCACCTCCGGCGACACGGGCTCGGCCGCTGAATACGCGCTGCGCGGCAAGAAGGGCGTGGCGGTGTTCATGCTGTCGCCCCACGGCCGCATGAGCGCCTTCCAGCGCGCGCAGATGTACTCGCTGCAAGACGAGAATATCCACAACATCGCCGTGCGCGGGGTCTTCGACGAAGCCCAGGACATCGTCAAGGCGCTGGCCGGCGATCTGGCCTTCAAGACGAAGTACCGTCTGGGCGCCGTCAATTCGATCAACTGGGCCCGTATCGCCGCCCAGGTTGTCTACTACTTCCATGGCTGGCTGCGCGCCACCGAGCGCGCGGGACAAGAAGTGTCGTTCGCCGTGCCGTCGGGCAATTTCGGCAACATCCTGTCGGGCCACATTGCCCGCAGCATGGGTCTGCCCATCCGCCGCCTCGTGCTTGCCACGAACGAGAACAACGTGCTGGAGGAGTTCTTCCGCACGGGCGTGTACCGTCCTCGCGCGGCCGCGCAGACGTACGCCACGTCCAGCCCCTCGATGGACATATCGCGCGCGTCGAACTTCGAGCGCTTCGTGTTCGACCTGACGGGCCGCGATACCGACCGCGTGAAGGAATTGTGGACGACGATGGCGCGCGATGGCGCGTTCGACCTGTCCGACATGAAGGACCAGTTCGAGTCGCGTTATGGCTTCGTGTCGGGCGCCAGCTTGCATACGGATCGCCTGGCCACGATCCGGTCCGTCTACGACACCACCGGCGTGCTGGTCGACCCGCATACCGCCGACGGCGTGAAGGTCGCGCGCGAATTCGTCGAGCCAGGCGTTCCCATGCTCGTGCTGGAAACCGCGCTGCCGGCCAAGTTCTCCGAGACCATCGAGGAAGCGCTTGGCCGTCCGGCCACGCCGCCGGGCAACCTCGCTGACCTGGAATCGCTGCCGCAACGCGTCGAAGTCATGGACTGCAGCGAGGCCGCCGTACGCCGTTTCATCGAGACACACGCCAAGGTGTAAGCACGATTGCGGCTTGTGTACGGTTGCAACCCCTCCCAGGCAAGTCCTGCGAGGGGTTTTTCATTATTGGGGTCGGGGACGATTACGTTCTTATGCATTTTGCCGACAACCCGACACGATTTCGGGGAGCGATTCGGATAGAGTGAAATCACCTATTCAACACTCGGAGAACACAACCATGAAGCTGAAGACCATGACGTTGGCCCTGGTGATGACCGGCGTTGGTGTGCTGGCCGGATGCTCGTCGCCCTCGGTTATTCACCAACGCGACGGATCTTCGACCGTAGCGCCCGACGAGCCCGATTACGACAAGAAGTCGGGCATGTATGAGTACGAACAGAACGGCAAGAAAATGCAGATCAACAAGGACGACGTGAAGTCCATCGAAGAGGTCAAGTAACGCAACCCCTGCTTGCCTGTACCCTTGAAAAAAAGCCCCCGGCCATGACGGCCGGGGGCTTTTGCATTGGCGCGCCGAAAGCGCGGCGGGTGTCTTACTTGCCCGCGTCTTCGGCGTGATAGCGGCCCACGCGTTCGACTTCGTTTTTCGAGCCCAGGATGACGCTGACGCGCTGGTGCAGCGTGTCGGGCTGGATGTCCATGATGCGCTCGACGCCGTTGATGGCCGCGCCACCGGCCTGTTCGATCAGGAAGCTCATGGGATTGGCTTCGTACATCAGGCGCAGCTTGCCGGCCTTGCCCGGCTCGCGCGCATCCCACGGGTACATGAAGATGCCGCCGCGGGTCAGGATGCGATGCACGTCAGCCACCATCGAGGCGATCCAGCGCATGTTGAAGTCCTTGCCGAGCGGGCCGGTCGAGCCGGCCAGGCAGTCGTCGATGTAGCGCTTGACCGGGGCAGCCCAGTGGCGCTTGTTCGACATGTTGATGGCGAATTCCTTGGTGTCTTCCGGCACGCGGATGTTCTCGTGCGTGAGCACCCACGAGCCCATTTCGCGATCCAGCGTGAAACCCACGACGCCGTTGCCGATGGTCAGCACAAGCATCGTCTGCGGACCGTACACCGCGTAACCGGCCACCACCTGCTTGTTGCCCGGTTGCAGGAAGTCGGCTTCGCAGACGGGCGCGCCGGACACGTCGTGCGGCGCATGCAGCACCGAGAAGATTGTGCCGATGGAGACGTTCACGTCGATGTTCGACGAGCCATCGAGCGGATCGAACAGCAGCAGGTATTCGCCCTTGGGGTAGCGGTTCGGGATCAGATGGATGGTTTCCATCTCTTCCGACGCCATGGCCGCCAGGTGGCCGCCCCATTCATTGGCTTCCAGCAGGATCTCGTTGGACAGCACGTCGAGCTTCTTCTGGACTTCGCCCTGGACATTCTCGCTTTCCAGGCTGCCCAGAACGCCGCCCAGCGCGCCCTTGCTGACCGCGTGGCTGATGGCCTTGCAGGCGCGCGCCACGACTTCGATGAGCAGGCGCACTTCCGGCGCCAGGGCTTGGGCGGAGCGTTGCTGCTCCACTAGGTATTGAGTGAGTGTTTTACGTTTCAAAAGGATCTCCCTATGCAGCGAATTCTAAAGCCTTGGATACGATTTCCTGGACGTTGCGCGACAGGCCGTCGTGCTGGCGCACCTTTTCAAGCGCGGCCTGCATGGGGGCGCGCAGCGCCGGGACGAAGCGAGACCAGTTGTCGAGCGCACGCGCCAGCCGCGCGGCGATCTCCGGATTGAGCGCGTCCAGCGCCAGCACCTGCTCCGCCCAGAACGTGTAGCCCGAGCCGTCCGGCTGGTGCATGCCGCGGGCATTGTTGAGGCAGAACTGGAAAATCAGCGCGCGGGCGCGGTTCGGGTTGCGCAGCGTGAATGCCGGGTGCTGCATCAGCTCGCGGGCGGTCTGCACCGTGGTCGAGCGGGCGGTGGCCTGCAGCGCGAACCACTTGTCCACCACCAGCGGATTGGCGCTCCATTTGGTGTAGAAAGCGGCCAGCGCCTCTTTCGGGTAGTCGCCTTGCCCGAAGTTGATCAAGGCGGCCAGCGCGGCCATGCTGTCGGTCATGTTGCCGGTGGTGGCGTACTGCGTTTCGGCAAGGCGCTGGGCTTCGGGCTCGCCAGCGGCCATCAGGTGGCTGAGCGCCAGGTTCTTCAATGCGCGCATGCCGGCGGGAATCGGCGCGGGGCTATATTCGCCCGGCGTCTGGTTCTCGTCGAAGGCGCGGCGGAATTCGGCATGGAGCTGACGGCCGAGTTCGGCGCGAAGGAAATCGCGTGCCACGGCCAACGCAGGCGGATCGACCTGCTGCATGCGCTCGGCCAGCGTCTTTTCCGAAGGCAGCGCCAACGCGCGCGCACGGTACGCGGCGTCCAGGGCGGGATCGGTCAGCAACGCGCGCCAGGCTTCGATGAAGGCGGCATCGGCCTGCAGCGGGCGGCCCGCCTGGCTGGCGTCGGCCAATGCAAGAATCTGGCGGGTGGCCAGTTCCTGGCCGGCTTCCCAGCGTGCGAACGGATTGCCATCGTGCGCGGACAGCAGCGCCAGTTCCTCGTTGGACCAGTCGTAGTCCACAATGACCGGCGCCGAGAAGTCGCGCAGCAGCGAGGGCACGGGGCGGTCGGCGATGTCTTCGAACACCCATTGCTGGCTTTGCGTGGTCAGTTCCAGCAGGGCGGTGTCCACGACCGCGCCGTCCTGACGCAGCGGCAACGCGTTGCCTTCACGGTCCAGCAAGCCGATCGCAAACGGAATGTGGAAGGGCGCTTTCACGTAGTCGGGGCCGGCCTTCTTTTCGACGCCGACCGGCGGGCAGGCCTGGGTAAGCGTCACCGTGCAGCGGCGGGTGGCCGCGTCGTGGTCGAGCCTGACCGTGACGCGCGGCGTGCCGGCCTGCCGGTACCAGCGGCGGAACACGGACAGGTCGCGTCCCGGGTGCTGCTTGACGTAGACGGATTCCATCGCGGCGACGAAGTCGTCGCACGTGACGGCCTGGCCGTCGTGGCGGCGGAAGTATTCGTCCATGCCTTCGCGGAACCCGGCCTCGCCCAGCAGCGTGTGCTGCATGCGGATGACCTCGGCGCCTTTCTCGTACACGGTGGCCGTGTAGAAGTTGCCGATCTCCTGGTAGCTCTCGGGGCGGATCGGATGCGCCATGGGGCCGGCGTCTTCCGGGAACTGCGCGGCGCGCAACGCGACGACGTCGTCGATGCGCTTGACGGCGCGGGCGCTGGCCGCGGCGGCCGCGTCCATGTCGCGGGCCATCATGTCGGCGCTGAATTCCTGATCGCGAAAGACCGTGAGACCTTCCTTCAGGCTCAGTTGGAACCAGTCGCGGCAGGTGACGCGGTTGCCGGTCCAATTGTGGAAGTATTCATGCCCGATGACCGACTCGATGCCTTCGTAGTTGGCATCGGTGGCGGTTTCGGCGTCGGCCAGCACGTAGGCCGCATTGAAGATATTCAGGCCTTTGTTTTCCATGGCTCCCATATTGAAGTCATGGACGGCCACGATCATGAAGCGGTCCAGATCCAGTTCGAGACCAAAGCGGCTCTCGTCCCAGCGCAAGGAACGCACCAGGGAATCCAATGCCCATTCGGTTTTGGTTTCGGAACCCGGGTCGCTGTAGACCTGCAGCAGCACGTCCCGGCCGCTGACCGTCTTGACCGTGGTTTCGCGATGCGTCAGGTTGCCCGCGACCAGCGCGAACAAGTAGCAGGGCTTGGGGAACGGATCTTCCCACTCGACTTCATTGCGGCCGTCGGGCAATTGGCGCGAGGCGATCAGGTTGCCGTTGGACAGCAGCACGGGATACTCGGGCTGCGCGCGCAGCGTCACGCGGTAGCGCGACATCACGTCGGGACGATCGGCAAACCAGGTAATGCGCCGGAAGCCCTCGGCCTCGCATTGCGTGAAGAAATTGCCGCCAGACACATACAGGCCCATCAGCGTGGAATTGGCGGAAGGCTTGCAGCGGCTGACGATTTCAACGGTGGCATCGGCGGGCAGGCCGCGCAGCGTGAGCGTGTGTTCGGTCAACTGGTAGCTGGCCGCGGGCAGCGGCTCGCCATTCACGCCTACCGACACGAGTTCCAGCTCTTCTCCATCCAGGATCAGAGCGGCGTCAGCGCTGGCGTCTTGCCTGCGCTGCACGTGCATCGTGCAACGCACTTCGGTCGCGTCTGGCGCGAGATCGAAGGCGAGGGCGACTTCAGGAATTTCGTAGGGGTAGGGCTGGTAATCCTTGCGGTATACGGTAACGGGCGTGTCGGTGCGCATGGGGATTTGCAGTCCTGTATGAACAAGAAGGCTATTGTAGTGGCTGGCGGTTGAGCGGTACCTTGGGCGTACGGGCTAGCCTGAAAACTTTTGGCAAGCGCTTATGTCAAAGCTCGTTATGATGGCGCCGTCGCGCGAACAGGAGTCTCAAATGTCCAGGATGTCTTGGATTAGCAGTCTGGGCCGATGGGCCGGTATTTTTTCGGTGCTTGCAGCCATGATGCTGACAGGCTGCGCCGCGCCCACCGTCTCCGCCCGTGTGACGTCGTTTCAGCAATGGCCAACCGGTGTCGAGGGCCAGACCTACCAGTTTGTTCCTGCCGACCCATCCCAAATCAATAATCTGGAATATCAGTCATTTCAGGATATGGTGCGCGCGGGGATCGGGGCCACGGGACTGGTCGAGGCGCGCCCTGGCGTGAAGGGGCGGTTTGATGTGTCGTTCCGCTATGGCACAAGCCAGACGCAGGTGATGGTGCGCCGTCCGTACGACCCGTATTTCTACGGCGGCTACGGCGGCTTCTATGGGCCGGGCCCCTGGGGCATGGGCGCGGGATTCTGGGGGCCTGACTGGGTGGACGTGCCCATGGTCGTCCAGCGCAATTCCCTCTCGCTCTTCATTCGTGATACCCAGAACGGCGGCGCGGAAGTTTACCGCTCGACGGCGTTCATATTGAGCGAGCGTGACGATTTGATTCGCACCATGCCCTATCTGGTGCGTGCCATATTCGACAATTTCCCAGGCAATAATGGCGCTGAGCGCGAGATTCAATTCCCGGCACGTTGACGAAAGCAGGCGCCTCGCGGCGCCTGCTTAAAATAAAAAAGCGGCGCACCATCATGGTGCGCCGCTTTTTTTCTTACTGAAGAATAGGTTTTATTCCTTGATAAGAAAACTCTCGCGGGTGGCGCCGCCGGCTTCTTCAGCGGCGAGCCAGCGCGGCGCCTTGCCGCGGCCACTCCAGGTTTCTCCGGTTTGCGGATGGCGGTACTTGGGCGCGACGGCGCGCTTGTCGGCGCCGGCTGCGCGGGCGGGGCCGCCGGCCTTGCGGCGGCCACCGGTGGCGGCGCGCGCGGGCTTGCCTGCGCCGTAGGCGGCGATGATCTCGTCAGGCGTAATGTCGTACTCGCGCATCGACGTGATGATGGAGGTGATGACCGGCTTGCGGCGCTTCGTCTGAAGGACTTCCGCCTTCTTCTGGAGCTTGTTGATTTCCTTTTCGATCTTTGCTTGCAGAGCTGCGTAGGTTTCTCGGGCCATGTTTATTCCTGATTATGGAACTGCTTTAATCGCCGGCGAAGTTATGTTTAATTGTTGTGCCTCGCATAATACAGAATTTACGAGGTGGTATCTCAATTGTCGGACTAATTACTTTGTATCAAAAGCGCCACCGGCTCTCCGCTTTGCGGCTGCCCGCCATTTCCATCAGTTAGGAAGGAAAATCTTAAATTTGGGACAAACTGAAACAAGCGCTTGCTTGGTTAACGGGCGGGCGGTGCGGGCCGCCAATTGTCGGACAACCTTGTAATGACGGGCCTAGCGTGTGATTGGCCGGCATTGCATGCCCGATCATCCTGGACGAGGGTGCGTGCAATGCGCGTCAAATGCCGCAATTTTCTTCAGGCGGGAAATCGTCGCGAAAGCGGGTGCCATACATTATGGCTTTGCACCCCGCCCGCGGTGATATACCCGGGCGCCATGGTGTTCCGTCCCCGAGTTTTCATTTTGCCGTCAGGTCTTACGACAACACGAAAAGTTCCAGTCTTGCCATTCGGTCTGAGCACAATTGCTTAACTTGATACGTAATTAGGTACTTAACTTGATACCCAGTATGCCGTCTCCATCTATGTCGGCAAGATAATGCGAGACCATTTTGTCCCGCATTTGCCGCTGCGGTAAGCCGCGACTTTTGGCGTTTGCCGGGACGCCGGGCCCGTGTCGGCGGTACGATACGGTCTTGAGCGCCATGACGCGCATGCACGGCCCCGGTGCCGTTCCTGAACTGAGCCTATGAAAATCATCGATCCCGCCATTGCTTCCCTGGCCACCGCCAAATCCCTTCTGCTCGACCCCTGGGGTCTGACCGAAGCGGACATGGCGCGGGCACTGGGTGAAATCTTCACCCACAAGGTCGATTACGCCGACCTGTATTTCCAGTACACGCGCAGTGAAGGCTGGAGCCTGGAAGAAGGGATCGTGAAGACGGGCAGTTTCTCGATCAGCCAAGGCGTGGGCGTGCGCGCGGTCAGCGGTGAAAAGACCGCGTTCGCGTATTCGGATTCGCTGTCGCCCGAGGCGCTGCTGTCGTCGGCGCATGCCGTGCGCGGTATTGCCCGCCGCGGCGCAGGCAAGGTCAAGGTCGCCGCCCAGGTCGAGGCCGAGATCGGCCGCAGCCTCTATGCGGACATCGATCCCGTCGCCAGCCTCAGCGCGCCCGAAAAGGTCGCGCTGCTCGAACGCGTCGAACGCATGGCGCGGGCGCGCGATCCCCATGTGATCCAGGTCATGGCGGGTCTGGGCGCGGAATATGACGTGGTGCTGGTTGCGGGCAGCGATGGCCGTCTGGCCGCCGACGTGCGCCCGCTGGTGCGCCTGTCGCTGACCGTGATTGCCGAACGCAATGGCCGCCGCGAAATGGGTCACGCCGGAGGCGGCGGCCGCCTGGGTCTGGCTTACTTCACCGACGAGATGCTGCAGGGCTATGTCGAGCGCGCGGTGCACGAGGCGCTGGTCAACCTGGAAGCGCGTCCGGCGCCGGCCGGCGAAATGACGGTGGTCCTGGGATCGGGCTGGCCGGGCATCCTGCTGCACGAAGCCGTCGGTCACGGCCTGGAAGGCGACTTCAACCGCAAGGGGTCCAGCGTGTTTTCCGGACGCATCGGCGAGCGCGTGGCGTCCAAGGGCGTCACCGTGGTCGACGACGGCACCATTCCGGATCGCCGCGGATCGCTCAACATCGACGACGAGGGCAATGCCACCCAGCGCAATGTGCTGATCGAAGACGGCATCCTGCGCGGCTACATGCAGGACACGCTCAATGCCCGCCTGATGAAAACCGCCGCAACCGGCAACGGCCGCCGCGAGTCCTTCGCGCACCTGCCCATGCCGCGCATGACCAACACGTACATGCTGGCCGGCGACAAGCCTGCCGATGAAATCGTGGCCTCGGTCAAGCGGGGCCTGTATGCCGTCAATTTCGGCGGCGGCCAGGTCGACATCACCAATGGCAAGTTCGTGTTCTCGGCGTCCGAGGCCTACATGATCGAGGACGGCAAGGTCACCTACCCGGTCAAGGGCGCAACCCTCATCGGCAACGGTCCCGACGCCATGAACCGCGTGACCATGATCGGCAACGATCTGCAGCTGGATTCCGGCGTCGGAACCTGCGGCAAGGACGGCCAGAGCGTGCCGGTCGGGGTGGGCATGCCGACGGTCCGCATGGAAGGCCTGACGGTCGGCGGCACGGCCTGATGCGTTAAATGGGGGCGGCACTCCAAAAAAATCCGGCGTGACGCTCTCAAAAAACTGTGCTAGAGTCGTTCCCCATGAAATTCGCGTCCCCCGCCTTTTATTTTTATTTTTTTGGTTTTCTGAAGCCGCTGGCGGAGGAAGGGACGCGCTCAATCTGAAGTTTGGAAAGAATCCCCCCAAAAAAGCCGCCAGCGAATCTGGCGGCTTTTTTTATGCCGCCGTGGCGGGCAACCCAGGAGCAGTACCGTGTCGCACAACACCGATGACCTTCGTATTCGAGAAATCAAGGAACTGAATCCGCCCTCGCACGTGATGCGCGAGTTCGCCTGCACCAAGGAGGCGTCCGAGACCGTCTTCGCCGCGCGGCAAGGCATGCACCGCATCCTGCACGGCATGGACGACCGCATGATCGTCGTGATCGGTCCGTGCTCGATTCACGACACGCGTGCCGCCATCGAATACGCCAAGCGCCTGAAGCCCGTGCGCGACCGCCTGAGCGCGGACCTGGAAATCGTGATGCGCGTCTATTTCGAGAAGCCGCGCACGACGGTGGGCTGGAAGGGGCTTATCAACGATCCCGACCTCGATGGCAGCTTCGACATCAACAAGGGGGTGCGCGTGGCCCGTCAACTGCTGCTGGACATCAACAGCATGGGGCTGCCGGCGGGATGCGAATTCCTGGACATGATTACGCCGCAGTACATCGCGGATCTGGTCTCCTGGGGGGCGATCGGGGCGCGCACGACAGAGAGCCAGGTGCATCGCGAGCTGGCGTCCGGCCTGTCGTGTCCGGTGGGATTCAAGAACGGCACGGACGGCAACGTGAAGATCGCCGTCGACGCGATCAAGGCGGCCTCGCAACCGCACCATTTTCTGTCGGTGACCAAGGGCGGCCATTCGGCCATTGTGTCCACCGCCGGCAACGAGGACTGCCACGTGATCCTGCGTGGCGGCAAGACCCCGAACTACGACGCCGCCAGCGTTGACGCCGCCTGCCAGGACGTGTCCAAGGCCGGTCTCGCGCAGCGCATCATGGTCGATGCCAGCCACGCCAACAGCAGCAAGAACCCCGAGAACCAGCCGCTCGTCGTCGAGGACGTTGCGCGCCAGATGGAAGCCGGCGATGCCCGTCTGGTCGGTGTCATGGTCGAAAGCCACCTCTTGGGCGGCCGTCAGGACATGGTGCCGGGCCAGCCCCTGGTGTATGGCCAAAGCATCACCGACGGCTGCATCGACTGGGACGCCTCGGTGGCCGTGCTGGAGCGCCTGGCGCAGGCCGTGCGTGAACGCCGCCGCGTCGCGCTGACCTCCGGCAAATGAAGAGGATGCGCGCCGCGCACCCTCCGCTTGGCGGAGTGTGCGGCGCAGCACGCGGGGCGGCGTAGAATATTCGGATTATCGAACCCGGGAAACCACGAGATCATGAACGCTCCCCTGCACGCCGAATCGTTGCGCCGCGCGGTGCCGGCCGCCTGCCTGGATGCGCTGCGCGCGCACTTTGGCGACCGCCTGTCGGAATCGGCCGCCGTTCGCGAGCATCACGGCCGCGACGAATCGCCTTATCCGGCCATGCTGCCTGACGCCGTGGTGTTCGCGCAGTCCACCGAAGACGTGGCGTACGTCGCCAAGGTGTGCAACGAGCATCGCGTTCCCCTGATCCCGTACGGCGCCGGGTCTTCGCTGGAAGGCCACATTCTCGCCATCCAGGGCGGCATCAGCCTGGACCTGTCGCAGATGAACAAGGTCCTGGCCATCAACGCCGAAGACCTGACCGCGACGGTGCAGGCCGGCGTGCTGCGCAAGCAGCTCAACGAAGAAATCCGCAGTACGGGCCTGTTCTTCCCGATCGATCCGGGCGCGGACGCCAGCCTGGGCGGCATGGCCGCCACCCGCGCCTCGGGTACCAACGCCGTGCGCTACGGCACGATGCGCGAAAACGTGATGTCGCTGACCGTCGTCACCGCTGACGGCCGCATCATCCGCACAGCCGGCCGCGCCCGCAAGTCGTCGGCCGGCTACGACCTCACGCGCATTTTCGTGGGCAGCGAAGGCACGCTGGGCATCATCACGGAAGTCACGGTGCGGCTATATCCGCAACCCGAAGCCGTGTCCGCCGCGGTCTGCAATTTCCCGACGCTGGACGCCGCGGTGCAGAGCGTGATCGAAATCATCCAGATGGGCGTGCCCATCGCGCGCGTCGAGTTCATGGACGCCGCGAGCGTGCGCGCCGTCAACCTGCACAGCAAGCTGACGCTGCGCGAGACACCGCTGCTGGTGTTTGAATTCCACGGCAGTCCGGCCGGCGTGCAAGAGCAGGCCGAAACCGTGCAGGCCATCACGGCCGAACACGGCGGCATGGACTTCGAATGGGCCGAGCGTCCTGAAGACCGCAGCCGTCTCTGGACCGCGCGCCACAACGCGTACTTCGCGGGCCTGCAATTGCGTCCCGGCTGCCGCGCCAGCACCACCGACGTCTGCGTGCCGATCTCGCGCCTGGCCGATTGCGTGCGCGACACCGTCGAGGAACTGGATCGCGCAAGCTTTCCGTACACGATCGTCGGCCACGTGGGTGACGGCAACTTCCACGTGCTGATGCTGCTGGATGCCGATAGCCCGCAGGAGTGGCAGGAATCGGAAGCCATCAACCACAACCTCGTGCGCCGGGCCATCGCTGCCGACGGCACCTGCACGGGCGAACACGGCGTGGGCCTGCACAAGATGCAGTTCATGGCCGAAGAGCATGGCGACGACGCGCTCGACCTGATGCGCAGCCTCAAGCACGCCTTCGACCCGAACAACATCCTGAATCCGGGCAAGATCGTTTCCTGGTAAACGGCGAGCGGGGCGGCAGGCGCCGCCTCGCTTGGGTCCACGCTTGCTGCATTTAAGCGACAGGCGCCTGTCCGGTTTACGGTCGGTTACGTATGAATCGGCCGCAAAGCCCCGTAAATACGTCAGGTGCGGGTAAATCCCGGCCTGATTAACCGGGGCACTCGCGCTATTGTTGCGCTCATGAATTCACTGGTCGAAACTGGCCTGGCACAAGTGCAGGCGCCTTATTCGCAGCAACAGCTCATCGAGGCGTTGTCGGCCGTGCTGCCCGCGCACTGTGTGCTGTATCGCGAAGAGGACACCCGTCCTTACGAGTGCGACGGCCTATCCCTTTACCGCTCCATACCCGCGGTGGTTGCCCTGCCCGAAACCGAAGCGCAGGTGCAGGCCATCATGCGCGTGTGCAAGCGTCTGAATGCGCCGATCGTGGCGCGGGGCGCCGGAACCGGTTTGTCGGGCGGCGCCATGCCGCACAGCCGGGGCGTGCTGCTCGGGTTGTCCAAGTTCAACCGCATCAAGCATATCGACCTGGCCAGCGCGACCGCCATCGTTGAACCCGGCGTGCGCAACCTTGCCATCTCCGAAGCGGTGTCGCCCTACGGGTTGTACTACGCGCCGGATCCATCCAGCCAGATTGCCTGCTCCATCGGCGGCAACGTGGCGGAGAACTCCGGCGGCGTGCATTGCCTGAAGTACGGCCTCACGGTGCACAACGTGCTGCGCGTGCGCGTGGTCACGATAGACGGCGATGTGGTCGAACTGGGATCGCACGCGCCCGATGCGCCAGGGTTGGATCTGCTGTCGGTGTTTATCGGATCCGAGGGCATGCTGGGCGTGGTCACCGAAGTGACCGTCAAGCTCATCCCCAAGCCGGCGTGCCAGCAGGTGGTCATGGCCAGTTTTTCCAGCGTCGAGGCGGCGGGCAATGCCGTCACGCAGGTGATCGCGGCGGGCATGATTCCCGCTGGCCTGGAAATGATGGACCGCCGCGCGACGCACATGGTGGAACCGTTTGTCCGCGCGGGCTACGACATGGACGCGCAGGCCATCCTGCTATGCGAATCGGACGGCACGCCCGAAGAGGTGGCGCACGAGATCGCGCGGATGGAAGCGGTGTTCCGGCAGGCCGGCGCCACGCGCTGCCAGGTGTCGGCGTCCGAGGCCGAACGGTTGAAATTCTGGGCGGGGCGCAAGAACGCGTTTCCCGCCGCCGGGCGCGTGTCGCCCGATTACTACTGCATGGACGGCACGATTCCGCGTCGTCATCTGGCGCGCGTGCTGGGCGCCATCGAACAGATGGAAGACGAATTCGGCCTGCGATGCGCCAACGTCTTTCATGCCGGGGACGGCAATCTGCATCCGCTGATCCTGTTCGATTCGAATAAGCCGGACGAGGTGGAACGCGCCGAAAAATTCGGTGCGGCCATTCTTGAGCTGTGCGTGCAGGTGGGAGGAACCGTGACTGGAGAGCACGGTGTGGGAATGGAGAAAATAAATCAAATGTGCGTGCAATTCTCTCGCGAAGAACTCGACGCGTTTATGGCAGTCAAGCGGGCCTTCGATCCGCCGTGCCTGCTCAATCCTGAAAAGGTCATCCCCACGCTGGCTCGCTGCGCCGAATACGGCAAGATGCACGTCCATGCGGGAGAATTGCGCTTCCCCGATCTCGCCCGTTTCTAGGACGTATCCCTTATGGATTTTGTCCTGTCGGAATTGTGCGACCAGGTCATGACGGCGCGTGCCGGTCACAAACCCCTGTTCGTGATGGGCGGCGGCAGCAAGCGGTTCTACGGCAACTATCGTCCGGTCAGGCCGCAGGATGGCCATTGCCTGCTGGACATGGCGCCTTACCGCGGCATCGTCAGCTATCACCCGTCCGAACTCGTGGTGACCGTGCGCGCCGGCACGCCGCTGGCCGAACTGGAAGCCGCGCTTGCCGAGCACGGCCAGATGCTGGCCTTCGAGCCGCCGCATTTCGCGCCCACCGCGACCGTGGGCGGCTGCGTGGCCGCCGGCCTGTCGGGGCCGCGCCGCATGAGCGCCGGCGCCTTGAAGGATTTTGTGTTGGGGGCGCAACTGCTGGATTCCGAAGGGCGCATCCTGTCCTTCGGCGGCGAGGTCATGAAGAACGTGGCGGGTTATGACGTGTCGCGCCTCCTGGCCGGCTCGCACGGCATCTTTGGCGCCATCCTGGAGGTGTCGCTCAAGGTCGTGCCCAAGCCGATGGAAGAGATGACGCTGACGCTGCCCGCCACGCAGGCGCAGGCGCTGGCGAACTTTGCCTTCTGGCGCGGCAAGCCGTTGCCGATCTCCGCATCGAGCTGGACAAGCGAAAGCGGTGGGGCCGACGGCATGACGATGGTGCGTCTGTCGGGCGCGCCACCCGCGCTCGCCAGCGCCCGAGGGCTGATCGGCGGCGACCTGATGGCGCCCGAGGCTGCGGCGGCGTGGTGGCAGTCGCTGCGCGAGCAGACCCACGTGTTCTTTTCGCCCGGGCAGCCCTTGTGGCGTCTTGCCTTGCCGCCCACCACGGCAGACCTCGAACTGGGGCCGACGCTGATCGAGTGGGGCGGCGGGCAGCGATGGCTGAGCGGCCCGCACGATGCGGCCCAACTGCGCGACGTGGCGGCCCAGCATGGCGGCCATGCCACGCTGTTCCGGCCTGCGGACACAGCGCCGCCGGCCGATGGTGTGTTTCACCCGCTTGCGCCGGGCATTGGCGCGATCACCCGCCGGCTGAAGCAGGAACTTGATCCCGCCGGCCTGTTCAACCCCGGCCGCCTGGTCCTGGAGCTGTAGGACATCATGCAAACCAATCTGGCATCCTGGGCGAGCGGCACCGATCTGGGCAACGAGGCGGACGCCATCCTGCGCCGCTGCGTGCATTGCGGATTCTGCACGGCAACCTGTCCGACCTACCAGGTCCTGGGCGACGAGCTGGACAGCCCGCGCGGCCGCATCTATCTCATCAAGCAGGTCCTTGAAGGCAAGGAACCCACGCAGTCCACGCAGCAGCATCTGGACCGCTGCCTGACCTGCCGCAACTGCGAGACCACCTGCCCGTCGGGGGTCGAATACGGCCATCTGGTCGATATCGGCCGCAAGATCGTGGACGAACGCGTGGAGCGGTCATGGGGCGATAGAACCCGGCGCACCTTGCTGCGCAAGGCGATGCTGTCACCGATGTTCGCGCCCGCCATGCGGCTGGGGCAGAGCCTGCGCGGGCTGCTGCCGCAGGCGCTCCGGCGCAAGGTGCCGGAACGCCGCGACGCAGGGCCGCTGCCCCAGGTGGGGCATCATGCGCGTCAGGTGCTGATGCTGGCCGGCTGCGTGCAGCCGGCCATGATGCCCACCATCGACGCCGCCACCATCCGCGTGCTGGATGCCGCCGGCATCGGCGCGCGCATTGCGCCGGGCGCCGGCTGCTGCGGCGCGGTCAGTTTCCATCTGGATGCGCAGGACGAGGCCGTGGCGCAGATGCGCGCCAACGTCGACGCGTGGTGGCCCCTGGTGCAGGACGGCAAGATCGAAGCCATCGTGATGAACGCGTCGGGCTGCGGCGCCATGGTCAAGGAATACGCGCACCATCTGCGCCACGATGCGGCCTATGCGCAAAAGGCCGCGGACATCGTGGCGCTGGTCAAGGACGTGGCCGAGATCGTCGCGCCGCATGCAGAATTGCTACGCGCGCGGCTGCCGGCGGGCATGCGGGCGGCCTTTCATCCGCCATGCACCTTGCAGCACTGGCAGGGCTTGCGGCCGTTGTCCGAGCAATTGCTGGCCGACCTGGGCTTCGAGCTGCAGCCGTTTGCCGACAAGCACCTGTGCTGCGGGTCGGCCGGCGCGTATTCGGTATTGAATCCGGACATCGCGCTTGAGCTGCGCGACCGCAAGCTGGGCGCCATTGCGGCGGCAAGTCCCGATGTGATTTTGTCGGCCAACATCGGGTGCATCGGCCATCTGCAAAGCGGCACCGACACGCCGGTGCGGCATTGGGTCGAGGTGGTGGACGAGCAGTTGCGCCGCGCCGCGCAGGCCTAGGGCCCGCGCGGCGGCTGGCGCGCCGCCTATTCGACGGCCTTGACCATGTCCTCTAGCACCTTCTTGGCATCGCCAAAGACCATCATCGTGCGGTCCATGTAGAAGAGCTCGTTGTCCAGGCCGGCATAGCCCGAGGCCATGGAGCGCTTGTTCACGATGACCGTGCGCGCCTTGTAGGCCTCCAGGATGGGCATGCCGGCGATGGGCGACTTTGGATCGTTCTTGGCGGCGGGATTGACCACGTCGTTCGCGCCCAGCACCAGCACCACGTCGGTCTGGCCGAACTCGCTGTTGATGTCTTCCATTTCGAAGACCTGGTCGTACGGCACTTCGGCCTCGGCCAGCAGCACGTTCATGTGGCCGGGCATGCGGCCCGCAACGGGGTGGATCGCGTACTTGACGGTCACGCCGCGCTCGGTGAGCTTTTCGGCAAGTTCCTTCAGCGCGTGCTGCGCGCGCGCCACAGCCAGGCCGTAGCCCGGCACGATGGTCACGCTTTCGGCGTTGGTCATCAGGAACGCCGCATCATCCGGGCTGCCCGACTTGACGCTGCGTTGCGGCGTGTCGCCGGCGGCCGCGGCGCCGCCCGCCTGGCCGCCGAAGCCGCCCAGGATCACGTTGAAGAACGAGCGGTTCATCGCCTTGCACATGATGTAGGACAGGATGGCGCCCGACGATCCCACCAGCGATCCGGCGATGATCAGCATGGGGTTGTTCAGCGAGAAGCCGATGCCCGCCGCCGCCCAGCCGGAATAGCTGTTCAGCATCGACACCACCACGGGCATGTCCGCCCCGCCGATCGGGATGATGATCAGCACGCCCAGCACGAAGGCGATTAGCGTCATGATGATGAAGGGCGTCCATTCCTGCGTGAGCATGAACCAGACGCCGCAGCCCAGCATCGCCAGCGCCAGCGCCAGGTTCAGCATGTGCTGGCCGGCGAACACCACCGGCGCGCCTTGGAACAGCCGGAACTTGTACTTGCCGGACAGCTTGCCGAAGGCGATGACGGAGCCTGAGAACGTGATGGCGCCCACGAACGTGCCGATGAACAGTTCAAAGCGGTTGCCGGTGGGGATGGCCATGCCGGGCGGCGCGATGCCGAAGGCGTGCGGCTCGGCCACGACGGCCACCGCGATCGCCACCGCCGCCAGGCCGATCATGCTGTGCATGAAGGCGACCAGTTCGGGCATCTTGGTCATCTCGACGCGCTTGGCCATCAGCGTGCCGATGGAGCCGCCGACCAGCAGCCCCAGCACGACCCAGCCCAGCCCGATCGTGGCCGTGCCGCTGCGCGCCAGGCCCACGATGAGCGCCGCGGTGGTCACCACGGCGATCGCCATGCCGGCCATGCCGAAGGCGTTGCCCAGGCGCGAGGTGGTGGGATGGGACAGACCCTTGAGCGCCTGGATGAAGCAGACCGAGGCAATCAGGTAAAGCAGCGTGACGAGGTTCAGCGAGATCATTTCGCTTCCTCCTTGCCCGGCTTGCGGTCCTTTTTCTTGAACATCTCGAGCATGCGTCGCGTCACGAGAAATCCGCCAAAGACGTTCACGGCGGCCAGCGCCACGGCAAAGACGCCCATGCCGCGCGCCAGTCCGCCTTCGGTCAGCGCGGCAGCCAGCATCGCGCCCACGATGATGATGGCGGAAATGGCGTTGGTGACCGCCATGAGCGGCGTGTGCAGGGCGGGGGTGACGTTCCAGACGACGTGGTAGCCGACGTAGATGGCCAGCACGAAGATGATGAGGTTCATCAGGGTGGGATTGATCGCTTCCATGGTTACGTCCTCCGCGTCACATTGCCGCCTTCGCACACCAGGCAGGCCGCCACGATTTCATCGTCGCGCTGGATCGCCAGCGCGCCGTCCGCATTGATGATGAGCTTCAGGAAATCCAGGATGTTGCGCGCGTAGAGCGCCGAGGCGTCGGTGGCGACCAGGCCGGGCAGGTTGGTCAGCCCGATGATCGTGACATCGTGCTTTTCGACGATGCGGCCTTTCTCCGAAAGCGGGCAGTTGCCGCCGCGTTCGACGGCCAGATCCACCAGCACCGAGCCGGGCTTCATGGCCGCCACCGTTTCCGCCGAAACCAGCATGGGGGCGGGCCGGCCGGGAATCAGCGCCGTGGTGATCACGATGTCGGCCTGCTTGCAGCGTTCGGACACCAGCGCCGCCTGGCGGGCCATCCAGGCCGGGGGCATGGGGCGCGCGTAGCCGCCCTTGCCCTGTGCGATCTCGCGTTCTTCGTCGGTTTCGAAGGGCACGTCGATGAACTTGGCGCCCAGCGATTCGACCTGTTCGCGGGCCGCGGGGCGCACGTCCGACGCCTCGACCACGGCGCCCAGCCGCTTGGCCGTGGCGATGGCCTGAAGGCCTGCGACGCCGGTGCCCAGGATGACCGCGCGCGCGGCCTTCAGCGTGCCGGCGGCCGTCATCATCATGGGAATCAGCCGTCCGTAGTGATGGGCGGCGAGCAGCACGGCCTTGTAGCCGGCCAGGTTGGCCTGCGAGGACAGCACGTCCAGGCTTTGGGCGCGGGTGATGCGCGGCGCGGCTTCCAGCGCAAAGCCGGTCAGGCCGGCAGCGGCCAGCTGCGCCAGGCCTTCGGCGTCGAAGGGATCGAGCATGCCGATGACCACCGTGCCCGGTTTCATGTGCGGCAATTCTTCGGGGGAGGGCGCGCGAACCTTCATGACCAGATCGGCGCCCAGGGCATCCTGAGCGGAACCTAGCGTGGCGCCCGCGGCAACGTAGGCATCGTCGGGATAGCGGGCCGCGGCGCCCGCACCACGCTCCACGACGACGGTGTGCTTGCCGCCCACGTACTTCTTGACGGTCTCCGGTGTTGCTGCGACACGGGTTTCCCCGTCTCGGGTTTCTTTTGGTATCCCGATGTGCATCGACGCCTCTCCTCAGAAGGTTCGCCGTAGTTATACACGGAATGTGCGCTCTGGAGCTTGCCCCGTTTGTCCGCATCTCGCGCGGGCAAAAAAAACCCCATGGCGAACCATGGGGCAGGGGTCTTGCAACCCGAATGCGCCGGCCGGTATGAACACGTCGCTGGCCGGCGCCGGCGAACAGACGTCCGGCGTCAAGCCGTCTGCGCGCGCGTCCAGTTGATCAGCGCGCCGGTGAGGTCGCGCAGATCGGCCTTCAGGCGGCCATAGTTTTCGGTGGGGCGAAGCGACACTTCGTCCATGTAGAGCTTGCGGTTGATTTCGATCTGCAGGCTGTGGCGGCCTTCTTGCGGGCGGCCGAACGCGCGCACCAGCTCCACGCCCTTGTAGGGATCGTTCAAGGTGACGTCGTAGCCGCGCTCGCGCAGCCAGGCTGCGATGAATTCGCGGAAGGCGGGGTCGCTGGTGCTGCCGTCGCGATCGCCCAGCACGAAATCGGGGTGGACGAGGCCGGGGCGGTCGGTGGCGAATTCGCCGGCGACGCTGGGCATGGAATGGCAATTGATGTGCCAGACCTTGCCGAACTTGCGATGCGCGTTGTCCAGCACCTGGCCAAGCGCGGCGTGATAGGGCTCCCAGCAGGCGTCGATGCGGTGGCGCACTTCCTCGACCGTCAGCTTGCGGTCGTACAGCGGCGTGCCGTCATCGAGCATGCGCCAGATCAGGCCCTTGCCAAGCTTGACCTTGGGCGAAGGATTCAGGGCGTCAGGCCAAGCCTGGTCCAGCAGCAGTTCGTCGATTTCGTCGCGGGCGCGGTTGGCGTCGATGTAGGCGCGCGGGAAGGCCGCGGCAATCATCGGCACGCCCATCTCGATGGCGTCGCCCCACAGATCGTCAACCCAGGTGTCCTCGGCGGTGCGCAATGCGCCAAAGTCCACCGCGGCAGCGAAATCGGGGGGGTAGGCGGTGCCGCTGTGCGGGGAATCCAGCACGAGGGGGGCCGAAATATCCGAATCGGGGTATTGCTGCGGAAGGTCGAGGCGGTAGGACAGGGGTTGGGTAATTCGCATAGGGGGGTACTGCGTTCGTGAATCGGAGGTCCTCGCGTGCCGGCGGCGCGCGAGGACCGAAGACCGGTTAGTCGATCTTCACGTTGGCTTCTTTGGCGATGCGCTTGTTCTTGGCGATTTCAGCCGAGATCTGCGCGCCGAATTCGGCCGGGGTGTTGGCTGCGGGCGAAGCGCCCAGGGCAGCGAGGCGGCTCTTGACGTCCTCTTCGGCGCTGACCTTCTGGACAGCGGCGTTCAGCTTGGCCAGCACGGGGGCGGGCAGCTTGGCCGGGGCGACCAGGCCGAACCACGACGCGTCGTTCACGGCGGGCAGGCCGGCTTCGGCGAACGTGGGCACGTCAGGCAGGGCGGCAACGCGCTGCGGGGCGGCGACAGCCATGGCGATCAGGCGGCCGGACTGCACGTGCGGCAGGGTGGAGGGCAGGTTGTCGTACATGACGTCGACCTGGCCGGCCAGCGCGTCGTTCAGCGCGGGGCCAACGCCACGGTAAGGCACGTGCATCAGGTCGGTGCCCGACGCCATCTTGAACAGTTCGCCCATCATGTGCGAGACCGAACCGTTGCCGGCCGACGCGTACGTCAGCTTGCCCGGCTGGCTCTTGGCCAGCGTGATGAACTCGGCGATGTTCTTGGCCTGGACCTTCGGGTTGATGGTCATGATGTTCGGCACGGCGGCCAGGTTCGAGACGGGCGTGAAGTCCTTCTCGCCATCGAACGGCAGGTTCGGGTAGATGGCCGGGTTGATACCGTGCGTGCTGACGGTGGCAATGCCCAGGACATAGCCGTCCGGCGCGCTGCTGGCGACGAACGCGCTGCCGATCGAGCCGCCGGCGCCGCCGCGGTTTTCCACGACGACGGTCTGGCCCAGTTCCTTGCCGAGCTTGTCGGCGAACAGGCGGCCGACGATGTCGGTGGTGCCGCCGGGCGGGAAGGGAACGATCAGGCGGATGGGCTTGCTGGGATACGCGTCTTCAGCGTGCGCGATACCCGAGGTCAGCGGCGTGGCCAGGGTCGCGGCGGCGACACACAGGCCCAGAACTACATTACGGCGTTGCATGAATTCCCCTACTAATGAATGGAAAGCAGCTGCATGAAAGCAGTCGCAAACCCGACGATTCTTTCCTGGCGGGCGGGTTTGCGCAAACGAAAGATTCTCCGTAAGCTATGACTTTTTTTCATACCTCTTTCTCGGCAGGGCTTCGCCGCGGTTACTTTTATGTAACATCCGCCGTGCATCCTGTGCCGACGTCACGCCCGCACGGGCAAGGGAGCCCCACGACGGGTGGGGGCTGCAATGAGGCGTTTCTGTCCCTCTTTAACCGATCTTCAGGCCTTTGAAGTCGCCG
Organism: Achromobacter sp. JD417; assembly: GCF_041879325.1. Lineage (NCBI taxonomy): Bacteria > Pseudomonadati > Pseudomonadota > Betaproteobacteria > Burkholderiales > Alcaligenaceae > Achromobacter > Achromobacter sp. JD417. The sequence continues at coordinate 1,769,223 of NZ_CP087159.1, forward strand.
CCAGACACAGCAGTTTCACGCGCGCCGCGCAGGAATTGTGCGTGACGCAGGGCGCGGTGAGTAAACAGGTGAAACATCTGGAGGAGTTCGTCGGCGTCGAACTATTCCTGCGAATCAGGCAAGGCCTGGTCTTGACCGAAGCGGGCCGCAGTTACCTGGCCAAGATCCAGGCCGGTCTCGGCCAGATCGAAGCGGCCACCGTCGAACTGATCGCGCATCAGGGGCGGGGCGGCACGCTGAACCTGACCTGCATGCCCACGTTCGGCGCGCGCTGGCTGATTCCGCGCCTGACCGCCTTCATGCGCTTGCGTCCCGACATCCACGTGGAATTCCTGCCGCACCGCCAGGGCTACGACTTCTCCACGCCGGAGCTGGACGCCGCCGTGCGCTTCGGCGAGGGCCTGTGGCCCGGCAGCGGGGCCGATTACATCGTCGGCCGCGAGATTCTTCCCGTCTGCAGTCCCCGCCTGATCCCGGGCGGGTGCACGTCGCCCGAAGCGCTCCTGGCCTATCCGCTGCTGCACCATACGTCGGCCCTGGAGGGCTGGCGCGACTGGTTCGAGCAGGCCGGCTGCGATACGCGCCGCAGCCTGGAAGGCGCGCGTTTCGACCAATACGCGTTGCTGTCGCAGGCAGCGGCCGCGGGCTTTGGCGTGGCGCTGATCCCGCGTTGCCTGATCGAGGACGAACTGCGCGACGGCAAGCTTGCCATCGCCATCCAACTGCCGATCCGGGCGCGCATGGGCTACTACCTGTGCTATCCCGAGCAAAAGGCCAATCTGCCCACGTTGCAGGCCTTCCGGGCCTGGCTGATGGAAGTGTCCCGCGCCGCCGAGCCCCAGCCGCGGGAAGACGTCGTGTCCGATCTAAAATAGCCGCATCATGAGTCAAACATCCACCAAGAAAGGCCGCGTTGTCGTCGGCATGTCGGGCGGGGTCGATTCTTCGGTCACCGCCTGGCTGCTCAAGCAGCAAGGCTACGAGGTCGTCGGCCTGTTCATGAAGAACTGGGAAGACGACGACGATTCCGAATACTGCTCCACCCGCCAGGATCTCCTGGACGCCGCCAGCGTGGCCGATCTGGTCGGCGTGGAATTCGAATTCGTCAACTTCGCCGCCGAATACAAGGACCGCGTGTTCGCGGAGTTCCTGCGCGAGTACTCCGCTGGCCGCACGCCCAATCCCGACGTGCTGTGCAATGCCGAAATCAAGTTCAAGGCATTCCTGGACCACGCCATGGCGCTGGGCGCCGAGCACATCGCGACCGGCCACTACGCGCGCGTGCGCGAAGTGCCGGCCGAGGGCGGCGGGACGCAGTTCCAGCTGCTCAAGGCGCTGGACGCTTCCAAGGACCAAAGCTACTTCCTGCATCGGCTGAATCAGGCGCAGTTGTCGCGCACGCTGTTTCCGCTGGGCGAGATTCACAAGACCGAAGTGCGCCGCATCGCGCACGAGATCGGCCTGCACAATGCCGCCAAGAAGGATTCCACCGGCATCTGCTTCATCGGCGAGCGCCCGTTCCGGGAATTCTTGAACCGCTACCTGCCGACTGAGCCGGGCCCCATCCTGACGCCCGAAGGGCAGAAAGTGGGCCGCCACGAAGGCTTGTCGTTTTACACGCTGGGCCAGCGCAAGGGGCTGGGCGTGGGCGGCGTGAAGGGCCGGCAACGCGAGGACGGCACGGCCGAAGCCTGGTACGTGGCCCGCAAGGACCTCGCGCGCAACGTGCTGTACGTCGTGCAGGGGCACGACCATCCCTGGCTGCTGTCCGGCAACCTGAAGGCGCAGGACGCGAGCTGGGTGGCGGGCTACCCGCCGGCCGCCGGCGTCTTCGGCGCCAAGACGCGTTACCGGCAGGCCGATGCGGCGTGCCGCCTGGCCGATGCGGCGCAAGAGACTTTTTCACTGGAATTTACCGACCCCCAGTGGGCGGTGACGCCCGGCCAGTCGGCCGTGCTATACGATGGCGAGGTTTGCCTGGGCGGCGGGATCATTCTTTAGGAATGCCCTGCCGCACGTAACCAAGGCCCCCGGGTGCAATATCCGTGGGGCCTTGTTCATGACAATAAAAGCGAGGAGAGGGTTGTGGATGTGACGATGGTGATCTGCCTGTTGGTCCTGGGCGGCGTGGTGGGCTTTGCGGCGGGCCTGCTTGGCATTGGCGGCGGGATGCTGCTGGTGCCGTTCCTGACGATGCTGTTCACCTGGCAGAAAATGCCGGCCGATCTGGTCGTGCATGCGGCGATCGCCACGTCCATGACGTCGATCCTCTTTACGTCCATCTCCAGCGTCCGGGCCCACCAGCAGCGAGGCACCATCAAGTGGCGCATCGTCGCCGCGATGGCGCCGGGCATCATCGTCGGCGGGCTGCTTTCCGGCGGCGCGGTGTTTGCGGCGCTGAGCACGTTGTGGCTTTCGCTGTTCTTCGCCCTGTTCGTGGGGTATTCAGGCTGGAGCATGCTGCGCAACAAGAAGCCCAAGCCCACGCGGCAGATGCCGGGCGTTGTCGGCACCAGCGCGGCCGGCGCGGGCATCGGCTTTCTGTCGGGCCTGGTCGGCGCCGGGGGCGGGTTCCTGTCGGTCCCGTTCATGGTCTGGTGCAACGTGGCCCTGCACAACGCGGTGTCGACGTCGGCGGCGCTGGGCTTTCCGATTGCGCTGGCCAACAGCGTGGGCTATGTCGTCTCGGGCCTGAACGAGGCCCAGACCTATCCGGGGATGCTCGGCTTCATCTATTGGCCGGCGCTGCTGGCGCTGGTCTGCACCAGTGTCCTGACCGCGCCGCTGGGGGCTCGCATGGCGCATCGCCTGCCGGTGCAGACGCTCAAGCGCGTGTTCGCCGCACTGCTGTTTGCGCTGGCGGCCTACATGCTGTTCAAGGCCTGGCAGACCTGGACGGTTTGATCGCGGAAATGAAAATCGGCCGCGGAAAGCGGCCGGTAAAAGCGAGCGCCCGGCCATGCCGGGCGTTTTTGTTGGGGCGTCAGGCCGTCTTGGGCACCGTGTCGATGAACGACTGGCGTTGGGACAGCTTGTCGTACAGGCGGGCCAGGTTGGGCTGGCCAGTGCGCCAGTCCAGCGAGGGGAAGCGCAGGTCCAGATACCCCAGGGCACAGCCCACGGCGATGTCCGCGAGGCTGTAGTTGATGCCCATGCAATGCGCGTTGTCGCCCAGGCTTTTGTTCATGGCGTCCAGGCTGGCGTGGATCTTGCCGTACTGGCGCTCGATCCATTCGGGGCTGCGCTGGGCTTCGGGGCGCTGGTTTTCCTTGACGATGGTCACGCACGCGTCCAGGAGGCCATCGGCGATGGCTTCCCAGCACTTGACGGCTGCGCGGTCGCGTCCGGGCTGCGGAATCAGCCGGGCGACAGGAGACAGGGTGTCCAGGTATTCGACGATGACGCGCGAGTCGAACAGGGCGCCGCCATCTTCCATGACCAGGCAAGGAACTTTGCCCAGCGGGTTGTACGTTTGGATCTGCGTGTCGGCGGACCAGACGTTTTCGAGTTCAAGCCGGTAGTCCAGCTTTTTCTCGGCCATGACGATACGCACTTTGCGCACGTAGGGACTGGTAAGCGAGCCGATCAGTTTCATGGAGTCACAAGCGGAGTCGGAAAGCGGCCGAAGTATAGCAGGCTGTATGACGGCCGGAATTGTCCGCAGGGCGGAATCTTCGTCAGTTTGCCACAATGTCGGGCCGCCCCGGATGATAAAATCGCCGGGTTTTCCCATCCGTCGTTTTTTCTCTACCAGACCATGCAAATCGCCGATCAGCTGAGCCAACTTAATGCCCTTTCGCCACTGGATGGCCGCTACGCTTCCCGGGGCGACGCGCTGCGCGGTCTGCTGTCCGAAGCCGGTTTCATGGCGCACCGCGTCGAAGTCGAGGTCGCCTGGCTGATCGCGCTGTCGGACGCCGGCCTGCCCGAGCTGCCGGCCTTCTCCGAGAGCGCCCGCGCGCGTCTGGCCCAGCTGGTCGCCAATTTCTCCGAAGCCGACGCCGGCCGTATCAAGGAGATCGAGCGCGTCACCAACCACGACGTGAAGGCCGTTGAATACTGGCTGAAGGAAAAGGTCGCCGATGACGCCGAACTGGCCCGCGCGGCCGAGTTCATCCACTTCGCGTGCACGTCCGAAGACATCAACAACACCTCGCACGCGCTGATGCTGTCGCGCGCCCGCGACCAGGTCGTGGTGCCGCGCCTGCGCGAAGTGGCCGCCAAGCTGAATGAAATGGCCATCGCCAACGCCGACCAGCCGCTGCTGTCGCGTACGCATGGCCAGCCCGCCAGCCCGACCACGCTGGGCAAGGAATTCGCCAACGTGGCCGCGCGCCTGAACCGCGCCATCGCCGCCGTCGAGGCCGTCGAGCCCCTGGCCAAGCTGAACGGCGCCACCGGCAACTACAACGCCCACCTGTCCGCCTATCCGGAAATAAACTGGCCCGAATTCAGCAAGCGCGTGCTGTCCGGGCTGGGCCTGACCCAAAACCGCCACACCATCCAGATCGAGCCGCATGACTGGATGTCCGCGCTGTTCGATGCGATCACCCGCGCCAACATCATCATCCTGGACCTGGATCGCGACATCTGGGGTTATGTGGCGCTGGGCTACTTCAAGCAGCGCCTGAAGGAAGGCGAGGTCGGTTCGTCGACCATGCCGCACAAGGTCAACCCGATCGACTTCGAAAACTCCGAAGGCAACCTGGGTCTGGCCAACGCCGTACTGCGCCATCTGGCCGACAAGCTGCCCATCTCCCGTTGGCAGCGCGACCTGACCGATTCCACCGTCCTGCGCAACCTGGGCGTGGGCCTGGGCTACTGCCTGGTGGCATGGGATGCCTGCATGCGCGGCCTGGGCAAGCTGGAAGTCAACACGGCCGCCATCGACGCCGATATCGACGCGTGCTGGGAAGTGCTGGCCGAACCGGTGCAGACCGTCATGCGCCGCTACGGTCTGCCGCAGCCCTACGAACAGCTCAAGGCCTTGACGCGCGGCAAGGGCATCACCGAAGAGGCCCTGCGAGAATTCATCCAGGGCCTGGCGCTGCCTGAAGAGCCCAAGGCCCGCCTGCTGGCGATGACCCCGCGCTCCTACATCGGTCTGGCGGCCGAGCTGGCCCGGGCGGTATAGTCGCCGTGCCGCGCGCGTCATGCGCGCGGCTTTCACGTTGTACCTACGGGAGATCGCAATGAAGAAGTTGTCCACGCTCGCAGCGCTGGCCTGTATGACGGTGGGTCCGCTGCTGGCGACGTCCGCCTCCGCGCAATTCGCCAAGCCCGAAGATGCGGTCAAGTACCGCCAGTCGGCGCTCACGCTGATCGGCTCGCACTTTGGCCGGATGGCACCGGTGGTCAAGGGCCAGGCGCCCTATGACGCCGCGCAGATTAAGGCCAACGTCGATGTGCTGAAGACGCTGTCGGCATTGCCGTGGGCAGGCTTCGGTCCGGGTACGGAAGGCGGCGACGCCCGTCCGGAAATCTGGAGCGATGCCGCGGGCTTCAAGCAGAAGCAGCAGGCGTTTCAGGACAACATCGTGAAGTTGTCGGCGGCTGCCGACGCAGGCGATCTGGACAAGCTGCGCGCCGCTTTCGGCGACGTGGGTGCCAGCTGCAAGGCCTGCCACGACGCGTACCGCAAGAAGAAGTAAGGTGCCGGGCCGGCGGTGCCGGCCCGCCGCCCACCAAGCAAAAAGCAAAATGCAAAAAGCCCCGTCAAGGGGCTTTTTTCATGGGTGCGTGATCAGGAGAAGGACATGTCGGACACGATCTCGAGCGATCGTATCCACAGCACCAGTCCCGTCACGCAGGCGCCCAGCACCAGGGCGCGCAGCCAGACCGCCAGTCCATCCTGCGCGGGCGGCGTGCCGGCCGGGACATCCTTGGCGTCGACGTTGCCGGTGATGATGGCACGCACCAGACGCTTGCGGCGCACGACCGCATACCAGGTGACGGCCAGCAGGTGCAACGCGACCAGGCCGATGATGACCCACTCGTTGAGCTTGTGCCAGGACGTCATCGCGCTGGCGGTGGCTTCCGAGACATACCCGAACAAGGGACCCTGCGTCATGATGTCGTCGGTGGTAAACAGGCCGCTGACCGCCTGAAAGCCCACGACCAGCAGCAAGGCCATGACCGACAGCGCGCCCAGCGGATTGTGGCCGGCGGGCGCGGCGGCGCCCTTCAGGTAGCGGACCACGGCGCCCGGGCCGCGCACGAAATGCGCGAAGCGGGCATAGCGCGGTCCGGCAAAGCCCCAGAGCAGGCGAAACAGGATCAGGCCCAGCGCCGTACAGCCGAAACGCACGTGCCAGTCCATGTACAGACCGCCCAACTTGACGCTGACGAACGCGCCGACGATGCAGACGACGAGGGCCCAGTGAAAGAGTCGGGTGGGGAGGTCCCAGATACGGACCGCGAGACGATTGTTCTGCATGTTGAGATCGGCGGACGGGAGTTGCCCGGACTTTATCACGCACAAAGCAAACCGCCGCACTAGTCGGGCGGCGGTTTTGAGGCAGATCAGCGAGCGTTGCGGCGCACGGGTTCGATGCGATGCACGTGCTCGTGGCGGAACCGGATGCGTTGTCCCGGCGCCTTCTGTACGGCCGATCCGCAAGGCACGACTTCAGTGGTGTAGGTCGTCGTGCCGTTGATCGGCGCATTGAAGATGACCGTGGCGCGAATCTCGGGGCCGTCGGCCGGTTGCAGATAGACGATGTCGCCGATGTGGATGGGCATGTCGTCGAGCTGCGTATGGGCCGGGCGTCGGATCAGGTCGGTGGTGGTGAAACGAGTGTTCATGTTGTGTTCTCTTTAGGTTCTAGTTATAGGAAAAGCTGCGTCTTGCCATGGTGAACGCACCGGGCGGGAAAATTGCCGCCATGAGTGTGTGTTGATGCGCTGCGTCCGCCGGATGTAATTGGACACGCGCTACATGACACTAACGCATTGCTGCTGCCGTCCTTTTGCGCATTCTCATGTTTTTTGCGCGCCGGGTCCGGCGAAGTGATGCCTTCGTCCAGTCTTGGAGGGCATCGATTCAGGCTGCGCGGCGAAAGACAAGATTGCCGGCGCGTTGACGTACGCCCGCGGGGTAGCGGGTGAAGCCATCATTTGGGTTGGGTTTGCTTCATGCCGGACCGGACTGGCGGACGGGTGAAGGCGTTCCCGATGCGGCGCTGGGGTTGCGTTTTTTGCGTTGTACTTCGCTAGGACGCCAGCGCTGTCGGGCGGATCTTGGCAGGGGGCAACAGGCGATTAGCTTGCCGGGCTGACCCTCAAGGGGCTGCTCTTTCAGATCCAACCGTCGATATTATCGACATTTGAGCGATTATGCAAGCATTTTCGAAAAGGAGGGCGCGGGACGTGCGCCCTTGCCTATCAGTGCGTTGCGGGCCGGGCCTGTCGCTGGGCCTCGATGATCAGGTCTTCCAGGCGTGGCGACATGCGCAGCGCCACCTGGGCGCCGGTCGTGCCATCGGGCTGCTGCTGGGTTTCCAGGGCGAGTTCGATACGTTCGTCGTCAAAGGCCTCCGGGGCCGCCTGGATTTCCACATAGCGCTCGAGCAAGGCATCGACCGCCTTTTGCGCATCCGCCAGCGCTTCCTCCGACAACTTGCCGCTGCCCAGGTATTGATTGACCACGCGCGCCAGGTCGTTCATGAAATGAAGCAGGGCGTTTGCGCCGCGGCAATCCGGCAGGGTGAAGCCCCAGGGCAGGGGGGAAGCGTTCTGAGTCATGTCGTCAGCCAAGGCAATGAGAGAAGGCGGCAACGGGCCGCCGAATGTTCGATTTTAGAGGATGCGTAAAGGCTGCGAGGCGGGCGCGCGGCGCGGCGCGCACTGTGTCAACTCGCTTCGATGGCAACAAATTCCGCCCCTTCTGGCCCCGTTGGCGGCGCTACCGGATAATCTGCCGGAATGGCCCGCCCCGTGCGGCCGTAATCTGCGGAATCGGAGTGCTAACAGGATGCGCATGGTTTGGGTTCGCGCGTGGGTAACAGGAATGGCGGTCGTCTCGATGTTGCTGGCGGCGTGCGTCAATAAGGAACCGCAGGAGCGCGCCGCATTCATACAGTTGCTGCAGGGGCGGATGAACAACGTGACGCTCGTGCCGATCGGCATGCTGGGCAAGCTGGAAAAGGAAGCCATTGGCGGCTACGACGACGCGTACGAGGTCATGACGGATTTCCAGGAGGCCTTGGCCAAGGCGGCGGCGCCCCTGCGCGAGGTGTTGTCGGTGGAGACGATCCTGTCCGTTGAAGAGATCGTGGCGCGCCGGGGCAGCCTGGAGGCCGCACGCAAGACGCTGGCCGGCAGTGCCGCCCAGGTCCAGGCGGCACGCGGCAAGGCAGACAAGGCGCGCGCGGATCTTGCCTTGCCCGCCGACCTGGCGCCCGTTTATGACGGCGTCTATGACGAGGCGGTGACGGCGCCGGCCGAGGAATTGATCGACACGGCATCCAGGATGGATGCGATTGCCCGCGATGCGCTGGCCATTGCGGACTTCGTGGCGGCCAATGCCGCGGACATCCAGTTCGAAGATGGGCAAACAAAGGTGACCAAGCCGACCTTGCAGCAGGAGCTGAACCAGCGGTTGCAAGCATTGAACGCGCAGTCGGGTGGGCTGGAAGCCGCGCGCGCAACGCTGCTGCAAGCTGCCAGCGCGGGCTCGGCCTCGCCCTAGCCATGCGCCAGCCCTGTCGCGATTCGAGCGGCGCCCGGCCGCGCTTTGTACAATGCGGCTCTTGCGGCGCATGCCGCGCCTTGGACTGACTATGAGCGATTCTTCAGGCGTGCATTACAGGACCTTCGTGCTCCTGCTCGTGGTGGTCACCATCGCGTTCGGCTGGCTGTTGTGGCCGTTCTATGGCGCCGTCTTCTGGGGCACCATTCTTGCCATTCTTTTCGCGCCGTTGCAGCGCCGTCTGGTGGCGCGCATTGGCGGGCGGCGCAATCTGGCCGCGCTCATCACGCTGCTGCTCGTGCTGCTGCTGGTGATTCTTCCGCTGGTCGTGATCAGCGGGTCGCTCGTGAACGAAGGGGCGAATTTCTACCAAAGCATCAAGTCCGGGCAAATCAACTTTGGCGCGTACTTCCAGCAGGCGATGGACGCACTGCCGCCGTCCGTGCACGCATTGCTGGCGCGCTTCGACCTGGCCGATATCGCCAGCCTGCAGGACAAGCTGACGGCCGGTGCAATGCAGGCCAGCCAGTTCCTGGCCACCCAGGCCTTGAACATCGGGCAGGACACGTTCCAGTTCGTGGTCAGCTTCGGCATCATGCTGTATCTGCTGTTCTTCCTGCTGCGCGACGGTCCGCTGCTGTCGGCGCGACTGCGCCGTGCCGTGCCGCTGAGCGACACGCACAAGCAGCACCTGTTCCGCAAGTTCACGACCGTGGTGCGCGCCACCGTCAAGGGCAACGTCGCCGTCGCGGCGGCGCAGGGCGCGCTGGGGGGCATCATCTTTTCCATCCTCTCGATCCAGGGTGCGCTGCTGTGGGGCGTCATCATGGCCTTCCTGTCGCTGCTGCCCGCGATCGGGGCGGGGCTGATCTGGGCGCCGGTGGCTGTGTACTTCCTGCTGACGGGTGCCGTGGTCAAGGGCGCGGTGCTCATTGCGTTCGGCGTGCTGGTCATCGGCATGGTCGACAACGTGCTGCGGCCCATTCTGGTGGGCAAGGACACGAAGATGCCGGACTACGTGATCCTGATCTCCACGTTGGGCGGCATGGCGCTGTTCGGGCTGAACGGATTCGTGATCGGTCCGCTCATCGCGGCGTTGTTCATGGCAAGCTGGGATCTGTTTTCGCCCGCGGCAGGCGACCCGGGGGGTATGCACGCCGTGAGCGCGCCGCTGCCGGGCAACCCCGTGGCCGGTTCGCCGCCGGCGGCCGGGCGCGCCGGCGCGCGTGCGCAGGCGGCGCTTGCCAGGGATCGCCAGTCGCGCGACGAATGACCTCGCCGGGCGCCCGCGTGCGCCCGGCCGGGTGTAAGGTGTAGCAGCGCTGGCCGGACCGCGGCCGGCCTTTCGTGTCAACTTCGCCAAACAGGAGCGCGCCGGATATGGAATGGAAACTGCATCGGTCGGGCTGGATCGAGGAACGCAATTTCGACATTGAGTTCGCCGAAACGCCCGAGGGGTACCACACACGCGTGCGCGTCTTCGGCTTTCCGGTCCTCGAAGACACCAAGCACGTGTTCCCCAACGAAGCGCTGGCTGAAAAAGGTGCGCTGACGCTGCTCAAGAGCCAGTTTTCAGGCACGCCCGACCTGGAAGAGAGATAGCAGGGCGATGGGCAGACCGAGGGGCAGACCGAGGGGCAGGCCGCGCCATGGCTGACGGCGAAACGGTTGCTGGCGTGCGCCGCGGCCGGGCGCGCCGCTATTCCATGCGGACGGGTCTGCTTGCCCTCGTCTTTGCCTGTATTACCCCGGCCCTCATCGTGGCGACCGTTGCCGTCTACGAAAGCTACGTCATCCAGAAAGAGCGGATCTTCCGCGATACGATCTTCCTGGCGCGCAATCTCACGGCGATCCTGGATCGCGAGCTCACCGGCGTAGAAGCCGGTTTGCAGATGCTGGCGTCTTCGCCGGATCTGGTCGAGGGCGATCTCGCCGGTTTCCATCGGCGCGCGCGCGAGTCCGTGCGCTTTCAGATCGCCGACACTTACGTGCTGACGAACAAGGAAGGCCGGCAGATCATCAACACGCAGGTGCCCTACGGCACGGCCTTGCCAACCGGCAGGGCGCCCGATGAACTGGGCCGCGTCTTCCTGACGCGCATGCCGGTGCTGACAAGCCTGTTCACCGGCGGCCTGACCAAGGACCCCACCATCGCGCTGGGCGTGCCGGTCGTGCGGGACGGAGAGGTGGTGTACAGCCTGAACGTGGGACTGTCACCCGAGCGCATCGGCAACGTCCTGGGCCGCCGCGCCCTGCCCGAGGGCTGGGTGGCCGCCGTGCTGGACGGCTCGGGAACCATCATCGCCCGCACCCGCGACACCTCCAAATTTGTGGGCCAGAAGGCGGTGCCGGCGCTGGCCCGCGCCGTGCAGCAGGAAGGCGAAGGCTCGTTGGAGACGATCACCAAGGAAGGCACGCCCGTCTATACCGCGTTCAGCCGGTCGACGCTGTCGGGCTGGACGGTCGCCGCCGGCGCACCCATGCAGTTGCTGACCACGGACCTGTACCGCTCCATCGCGTGGATTGGTCTGGGTACGTTGTTCGCGTTCGGTTTGGGGTTGTGGCTGGCGCTCAGGCTTGCAAGCCGGCTCACGTTGGCCGTGCAGGGGCTGGTCGCGCCGGCGCTCGCGCTGGGCGAAGGCCGGACCGTGGAACTGCCCGCCACGCGCATCAAGGAAGCCCAGGAGGTGGGCGCCGCCATGCTGCAGGCGTCGCGCAAGCTGGCGCGCGCCCAGCACCTGGCGCACTACGATCCGCTCACCGGCCTGTGCAATCGGGTGCTGTTCGGCGAACTGGTGCTGCGTGAGTTGGCGGTCGCCCAGCGCAGCGGCGATTCGTTCTCGATCCTGGCGATCGACCTGGACGGCTTCAAGGCGGTCAACGACATGCACGGGCACGCGGCCGGCGACACGGTCCTGAAAGAGGCGGCCGATCGCATGGCCAGCGCCATCCGGGTCTCGGACGTGGCCGCAAGGCTGGGCGGCGACGAATTCGCGGTGCTGCTGCTGGGCGCCAACCAGGAGAACGCGCGGCTGGTGGCCGAGGCCCTGGTCGAGAGCCTGTCCTTGCCTTATCCCAACGTGCGCGTCGCGGTGTCGGCAAGCATCGGCATCGCGGTGTATCCCCAATCGGGCGCCACCATGCTGCAGTTGCTCGAGAGGGCCGATGTGGCGTTGTACCGCGCCAAGGGCCTGGGCAAGCGCCGGGTGGCGCAGGACCAGTAGGTCCGCAGCCCGTCGCCATGCGCGTCACATATCCTGGCGCGGCGACAGCGCGGTCAGGACCTCGCCCGATTTCAAGCGATAGCGCCTGTCGTCCAGCGCGACGACAGGGTCGCCTTCGGACGTTCTGAGTATGTAGCGCGATGCGGCAAGCGGCATGGGGCTCGCGCCCGCTTCGTCCGCCCGCAAGAACACTTCAATGCGGTAAAGGCGTCCCGAATCCGTGCTTGCCAGCACGTCGCTCATCCTGCGTGTAGAAATGGCCATGCCGCTATTTCTCCGTTGGGTTTTCGCTAAACTTGCCGCCTTGGCGCCGGTCCGGTCTGATTGCCGGGCATGCACGGCGCGCAATCGGAAACGGTAATGCAATTGAATCCTGGCCGGAACGCGGCCACCACCCTGGGGCTGCTGGCTATCCTGCTGTGGGGCACGGTCGTCGGCCTGATCCGGGGCGTCAGTGAAAACTTCGGCCCCATTGGCGGCGCCGCGCTGATCTATACGGGAGGGTCCATCTTCCTGGTGCTGTTGCTGGGATTACCCAAGCTGCGCACGTTTCCCCGGTCGTATCTCATCGTGGGCAGCCTGCTGTTCGTGGCCTATGAGATTTGCCTGTCGCTGTCGCTGGGATTCGCGGCCGATCGTGCGCAAGCCATCGAGCTGGGCATCGTCAATTACCTGTGGCCATGCCTGACGGTGGTGTTCGCCATGCTCATCAATGGGCAGCGGGCGAGCTGGTGGGTGGCGCCGGGCATCTTGTTGTCGGTGTGCGGCATCGTCTGGGTCGTGGGCGGAACGGGCGGGCTGTCAATTGAACGCACCGCCGCGAATGTGTCGAGCAATCCTCTGAGTTATGGACTGGCCTTCAGCGGCGCCATCATCTGGGCCGTTTACTGCAACGTGACCAAGCGCTTTGCGGACGGCAAGAATGGCGTCGCGCTGTTTTTCATGCTCACGGCAGCGGTCTTGTGGATCAAGTACCTGTTCAGCGCGGAACCCGCATTGGTGTTTGCCGCGCCCGCCACGGTCGAGTTGTGCGTGGCCGCTGGCGCCATGGCAAGCGGCTATGCGCTGTGGAACGTGGGAATACTGCGGGGCAACCTGACCCTGCTGGCTACCGCGTCGTACTTCACGCCGGTCTTCTCCACCTTCTTTGCCGCGCTGTGGCTATCCACGCCGCTAACCCTGCCGTTCTGGCAGGGCGTGGCAATGGTCACCGCCGGTTCATTGTTGTGCTGGGCAGCGACGCGCGGCAGACCGGCCCGCAACGGATAGTCCGGGCCGTGTCCTGAGAGGGGGAGATTTACTCGACGAGCATCGTCAGGGCGACTGCGAACCCCAAGGGAACCAGCAGCAACGATGCAAAAGTGGAACTGACAATCGCCGCCGATATCTTCAGCAAGGGCTCGGGCCCTGCGCTTCGTATCGTTTGAACCACCAACGCGACGATACCCATAACCATCAAACAGCTCATGAAAACTGCTACGTAAGTCATGTTGTCTCCGTCCTCGCCTGATTTAGGGGATGCGGCGCCGCTGAGCGGTCTTGATGTTTGTGTCGATTGTGCGCCTGTATTGCGAGACTGCACCCTAGGGTTTTCCTTGCCGGCGGGTGGCTTTGTGGCGTATTTGCCGCGCAGTGTGCAGCATGAAAATCGTGTGCGGTCGCAGCAATTTCTGACGGCGGAACAGGCTTCGGCAACGCGGCGCGATTGCGCTACGATGGCGTGATCAAAACACCCGACAGGCCGACAGATGCCGCAAAAACTACGCCCTGGCACGCGCGCCACCTTGCAGGTCCGCCAGCTTTCGCCCGGCGAGTTTGCGTGGATCATTACCTTGCTCGATCCCGAATCCGGCAATGTGCGCAGCACCAATTACTCGGACAGGCGATATCCCAGCCAGGATGAAGCGTCGACGGCCGGCAAGGCCGCCGTGCTTGCATTTCTCGCGTATGGCACGTCCGAACGCGCGCCAGCCCCAAGCGGCGGCAAGCGCAAGGACTGACGCCGCGCGCTGTCCTTCCATGGCGCCCGGCCGTTTACCGGTCTTGGGCACGCCATTTGCTGATGCTCATGCAAGGCGCATCTTGCGCTGCTTGAGGAGAGGCAATCATGTCCCAGATCCCGCATCGAGAGCCCGGTCAACCGGACGATCTCACGCCTGACGATCCGGCGCTCCCGGGAAACCCGCCTGCGGACGATCCGCGTCCGGACCCGGGCCGTCCCACGGACAACCCCGACGTCATCGACCCCACGCCGCCCGCGCCGGATCCCCGCGCGCCCGGCACCATCGACCTGGCCTGATTGCGGCCAGCATTACTTCAATTCCGATCCCTTCATCGAAGCAAGGAGGTTTCCATGCGCTCAATCCTGTTGTGGCTGCTCGGCGTGCCCATTCCCATCATCATCCTGCTGGCTCTGTTCTGGCACTGAATGCCAGTGCGTCATTTCCGCTTTGGCACCCGCGCGTGCGCGGCTGCGTAAGTCTCTGGACAAGGATCGATCATGCAAAATACGTCTTCATTGAGCCAACCTTATGCCGATGGCGTGCCTCCACGTGAGTCCGCCATTTCGGCCGTGTCGTGGGCGGCGGTATTCGCCGGCGCGGTGATCGCCGCGGCGCTGTCGCTTGCATTGTTTGCCGGCGGCACCGGCCTCGGTTTTCTGTCCGTTTCGCCCTGGGGTGAGGAGGGCGTGTCGGCCCCCGCCATCGGCATTGGCATCATTGTCTGGATGCTGCTCACGCAGATCATTTCGTACGGCATCGGCGGCTATGTCGCCGGGCGCCTGCGGACGAAATGGGTCGACGTGCATTCCGATGAGGTCTACTTTCGCGACACCGCGCACGGCTTTCTGGTCTGGGCGCTGAGCGCCGTGGTCAGCGCCGCGCTGCTGGGTTCCGCGCTCGCGTCGATGGCTTCCGGCGTTGCCAAGGCCGGCGCTTCGGTGGCGGCCACGGCCGGCACGGCGGCAACCGCGGCGGCGACGGCCGGCGCTGCCGGTGCGAGCAGTGGCGGTGGCATGGAGCGCGCAACCGACTATCTCACCGACACCCTGATGCGCTCGGAACGTCCCGAGGCCAACACCGATCCTGAAGCGGCGCGTGCCGAAGTTGGCCGCATCGTCGCCATGAGCATCACCCGCGGCGACATGACGCCGGCCGATCGCGACTACGTCGTGAAGGTCGTGGCCGCGCAGGCCGGTGTGGAGCCCGCCGTGGCGCAGCGCCGCGTCGACGAGGCGATCCAGAACGCCAAGAAGACCGCGGAAGAAGCCAAGGTGAAGGCTAAGGAAGCTGCAGACGCAGCCCGCAAGGCTGCCGCGGCGTTCGCGTTGTGGGGCTTTGCATCGATGCTGATCGGCGCGTTCGTGGCGAGCCTGGCTGCCACCTGGGGCGGCCGCCGCCGCGATGCGGTCTATCGGGTTTAACGTGGTGCTTCGGGTGGAGATAATCCGCCCGAATGCAAAAGGGCCCGCACAGTGTGCGGGCCCTTTTAAATTTCTTGGTGGCGCATCCCTGATTCGAACAGGGGACCTGCGGATTATGATTCCGTCGCTCTAACCGGCTGAGCTAATGCGCCATCTTTTTTCGCCGTTCGGTTTGCGTTGCAAGTGCCGATCAACGAAGAACGAAATTCTAGCACGAAGTTTTTTTGGAGTGCAAGTGGGCGCAGGCCAAATTTTTTCGGCCGGTCTGGACGCCTTGTGCAGCCAGTGCTGCTGGTGCAGTCGCGCGCCGCCCTTCAAGCATCCCGCGCCAGGCGGATGCCCGAGAACTGCCAGCGCGCCTCGGGCGGAAAGAAGTTGCGGTAGCTGGGCCGGATGTGATCGCGCGGCGTCGCGCACGAGCCGCCCCGCAGCACGTACTGGTTGCACATGAACTTGCCGTTGTATTCGCCGACGGCGCCTGCGCTGGGCTGAAAGCCCGGATAGGCGTCATAGCCGCTCGAGGTCCATTCCCACGCGTCGCCGAACAATTGCACGGGACCGCCCGAGCTGTGGCGCGCCGGGGCGGGGCGCGTGTCCAGGTGACCGTTTTCAAGCATGTTCGCGCGGGCCGAATAGGTGTCTTCCGACAACTGGCGCGCGGCGTGTTCCCATTCCGCTTCGCGCGGCAGGCGCGCGCCGGCCCAGCGGGCGTAGGCGTCGGCCTCGAAGTAGCTGACGTGCGTGACCGGGGCGTGCAGCTCCAGGTCCTGCATGCCGCGCAGCGTGAAGACACGCCACGCATCGTCCGAGCTTTCCCAATACAGCGGGGCGCGCCAGCCTTGTGCGCTCACCATGTCCCACCCCATCGAGAGCCACAGTTCGGGCCGCTGATACCCGCCGTCCTGCATGAAGGCCAGGTATTCGCCCTGTGTCACGAGGCGATCGGACAGGGAGAAGGGCGTCAGCAGGACGTCGTGGGCCGGCCCTTCGTTGTCGAAGGCGAAGCCGCGTCCGTCGTGGCCGATGCGGGTGATGCCGCCATCGTACCGGGTCCAGCCCGGTGTCGTAGCGGGCGGCTGCGCGGGCTGGCCCGGCGCGACGTAAGCAGGCCTGAGCGGGTTGGCCGACAGCATGTGCTTCAGATCGGTCAGGATCAGTTCCTGATGCTGTTGCTCATGATTGAGGCCAAGCTCGAGCAGCGCGTCGAATTCGGGATCGTTGCCGCCCAGGCGCGAGATCAGCGCGTGCATCGCTTGGTCGACATGTTGCCGGTATTGCAGCACTTCCGACAGCGGCGGGCGCGACAACAGGCCGCGTTGGGGGCGCGGATGTTTTGCGCCGACGGCGTTGTAATAGGAGTTGAAAAGCATCCGGTATTGCGGATGGAAGGGCGGGCTGGACGCGTCATAGCGCGCGAGCAGGAAGGTCTCGAAGAACCAGGTGGTGTGCGCCAGATGCCATTTGACCGGACTGCAATCGGGCATGGATTGCACCTGGCAATCCTCCGGGCTCAAGGGCGCGGCCAGGGCGGCGGTGGTGGAGCGTACGGCGTCGTACCGGTCGTGCTGTCCGGCTTGTCCGCTGGCATAAGGCCCGATGGCGGGATGAGTCAGCAGGCATGCGGGGTCCATGGGGATATCTCCAGAATCGTGGGCGCCCTGCGTCAGGCGCGGGCGCTGAAAACAGAAAACCAGTCGCGGGCGTCCGACCAGTGCGCGATGTCGCGAAAGCCCGCGCGGTGAAGCAGATCGCTGAAGGCTTGCGGCGTGAATTTGTAGGAGTTCTCGGTGTGGATCCGTTCGCCGGCCTTGAACTCGCGATGGCCGCCGGGCCAGGCAACGCGCACGGCGCGCTGCGCCTCCAGGTGCATTTCGACACGCGAACGTTCGCTGTTGAAGAGCGCCACGTGGCGCCAGTCATCGACATTGAAATCGCTGCCGAGCACGGTGTTCACGTGGCGCAGCAGATTCAGGTTGAACGCCGCCGTCAGGTGCAGGGCGTCGTCATACGCCGGTTCCAGCACGCTCTTCGGTTTGACCCGATCGACGCCGACCACGAGTCCGCCGCCGGGACAGGCTTCGCGGATGCGCCGCAGCATGGCATACGCGGCATCGGGACCCAGATTGCCGATGCTGGAGCCGGGATAGAAGAACAATCGTTGCTGTGCCGGAACGCCTTCGGGCATCGCCAGTTCATGCGAGAAATCCTGGCCGACAGCCGTGATCCGCATGTCCGGATACGAAAGCTTCAGGCGCCGCACGGCTGCCTGCAGATAGTCGGCCGAGATATCGACGGGCACATAGTGGCTGGGCCGCAAGCTGGCGAACAGCCGCTCGGCCTTGACGCAATCGCCGGCGCCCAGGTCGATCATGGCCTGCACGGGGCCGACGTGGCGCGCGATATCTTTGCCGTGGCGCTGAAAGATCTCGTCTTCGCACCGCGTTGGATAGTATTCGGGCAGTTGCGTGATGGCCGTGAACAGCGACGAGCCGAGTGCGTCGTACAGGAACTTGGGATCGATGTGGGCGGCACTGTCTAGCAGCCCTTCGTGCAAT
This sequence comes from Achromobacter sp. JD417, assembly GCF_041879325.1. NCBI lineage: Bacteria > Pseudomonadati > Pseudomonadota > Betaproteobacteria > Burkholderiales > Alcaligenaceae > Achromobacter > Achromobacter sp. JD417. Next base: position 1,787,115 of record NZ_CP087159.1, read on the forward strand.
TCGATCTGCTCGGCGCTGGAGTGCTGCGGCTCCTGCGCGATGAATTCGGGGGCGACGGCGGCAAGGAGTGCGGAGGGAGAAACCATGCGTTCAGTTCCTTTTTGGGGCGGTTGAAGCGCATTGCAAAGACTCATTGTGGCGGCTGAGGGGGTTTGCGTGTCAAGCGCCAGGCCTCTGAATGCAATGGACTTTTACGAAATCGAAACCGCGTTTGGCGGAATACGGGAAGGGGCTGCGAGGTCACGCGCAGGCGCCCCGACTCCGCCATCAGCAAGTTTCGGGCCGCTGAAATATCGGTTTACCGCTGGTTGCGAAAGCTCGGGCAGTTTTGGCCCGTTGGTGTGGACAATGGGACTTCCAAGAAAAAATCCAAGGAGCTAGCATGAATCGAAAGCACCAGCGCGCTGAAATGGCTTTGCATCGTGAACGCGTGAATGACAGCTTCCACGAGCTGCTCGCCGGCACGGAAGATCTGTTGCGTTCGACCGCGTCGTATACGGGCTCCGAAATCGAAGCGGCGCGCGCGCGCTTGAAGCGCCAGCTCGCCGATGCGCGTGAATCCGCTGGCGGCTGGGAAGGCGTCGCCCGCGAACGAGCCCGCCGGGCCACCGCCTACGCGGACGAATACGTGCATGAGAATGCATGGAAGTCGGTCGGCGTGGCGGCGATAGTGGGCGCCGTGCTCGGCTGCATTTTCGTGGCGGGTAATCGACGCTAGAGACGCATCATGAGCCCATTACCGGCATTGAGCCGGGGTGGGCCGCGCAATGCCCTGCAAGAACTGACGATCGACGCGCGCCGCTGGGCGCGCGCCGTCCTGTTTGCGTGCGTCGCGTCCGTGCTCGCCGCCTGCGCCAGCGTCCCCGACGCGCAGGAGCGGCACGCGCGCGCCGCGCAAGCAGGCCTGTCCGCGGATGCGGCACAGGACAGCTATCGTCGCGGGCAGGGCATTGCAGCGGACCCTCAAACCCCCAAGGATGATTTTCTTGCACGGCACCTGGCGGTGGAGCAGGCGGTCAGCGGCGCGCCGCTGGCCAAGGGCAATCGTGTGCGCCTGCTTGCCGACGGACCCAGCACGTACAAGGCGATGCTCCAATCCATCGCTCAGGCGCGCCGCTACGTGCACATGGAAACCTACATTTTCGACGACGATGCGGAGGGCAATCGCTTTGCAGACGCGCTGATCGCGGCGCGCAACCGCGGCGCCGAGGTGTCGCTGATGGTGGACGCGGTCGGCACGATCAAGACGCCCGATGACCTCTTCCAGCGCATGCGCGACGCGGGCGTGCAGGTGGCGGTCTTCAATCCCGTCAATCCGGTCAACGCGCGCGCCGGCTGGTCGCCGAATCAGCGCAACCATCGCAAGGTGCTGGTCGTCGACGGCAAGGTGGGCTATCTGGGCGGCATCAACGTCAGTAGCGTGTACGAGTCGTCTTCGTTCTCGGGCGGAAGCGGCTCCGGGTCGTCGGGATCCGGCGGCGGCTCGGGCGCCAAGGCGGGCGCGCCCGCCAAGGATGCCGACTCCGCGCCCTGGCGCGACACGCACCTGCGCATCGAAGGGCCGGCGGTGGCGCAGCTGGAACAGGTGTTGCAGGCCGGCTGGGCATCGCAGGCCAAGGAGCCCATCAAGGGCGGCGATTCGCACGTTGCGCCGGCGGTCGGCGACACCGCCGTCCGCATCCTTGCGAACCAGCCCGATCGCAGCGACGGCTACACGGTCTATCTGACGTTGATGTCGGCGTTCGAAAGCGCGCAGAAATCCATTCACATCACGATGGCGTACTTCGTGCCGGATCCGGCGTTCATCGAGGTGCTGCAATCCGCGGCGCGGCGCGGGGTGGACGTGGTGCTGGTGCTGCCGGGCTTTAGCGACTCGTCGCTGGTGTTTCATGCCGGGCGTTCGCACTACACCGATCTGCTGCGCTCGGGCGTGAAGATCTACGAACGCCGTGACGCCTTGCTGCATGCGAAGACGGCGGTGGTCGATGGCGTCTGGTCGACCGTGGGATCCAGCAACATGGATTGGCGCAGCTTTGCGCTGAACTACGAGATCAACGCCGTGGTGCTGGGACCGGAGTTCGCGGCCGAGATGGAGGCGCTGTTCCAGCGCGACGTGGCCGATGCCGTGCAGGTGACGCCCGAGGCCTGGAAGGAGCGCGGCCTGGACGACCGCTTCATGGAGTCGTTCTCGCGCATGTTCGAGCGCTGGTTGTAGCGGGTGCGCGGGTGGCTCGGATCCTGTCCGCGCCGCCCGTCAGCGCCGTTCAGGAGTTGCCGGCCGCGGCGGCCTGTGCAGCGTGCTCGCGCGCCAGGGCCGTGGTGATGTCGTGGGTGGGCTGAAACGACTGCGCCTGCGCCATCGCCCAGCCTGCACGGAAGACCTGGTGCCGGAACTCGCCGCGCAGCAGCTCGCCAGGCGCCAGCTCCGGAAACAGCGCGGACAAGAGGCGGATTTCGCTGGGCGAGATGCGTCGCGCGATATGGTGCGGGCGCAACTGGCCCGGGTGGGTCAGGCCAGCCGCGGCCAGCAGTTCGGCAAGTGCATGCAGCGTGTTCTTGTGAAAATTGGCCACGCGCTGCGCCTTGTCCGGCACCACCAGCGCGCGTTGCCGTAGCGGATCCTGCGTGGTGACGCCGGTGGGGCATTTGCCGGTGTGGCAGGCCTGGGCCTGGATGCAGCCGATGGCAAACATGAAGCCGCGCGCGGCGTTGCACCAGTCGGCGCCCATCGCCATCACGCGGGCCATGTCGAACGCAGTGATGATCTTGCCGGACGCGCCCAGCTTGATGCGGTCGCGCAGGTTCACGCCGATCAGCGTGTTGTGCACGAGCCGCAGCGCCTCGCGCAGCGGCGTACCCACGTGATCCACGAATTCCACGGGCGCCGCGCCCGTGCCGCCTTCCGCGCCGTCCACCACGATGAAGTCCGGGGTGATGCCGGTTTCAAGCATCGCCTTGACGATGGCGAACCACTCCCAGGGATGCCCCACACAGAACTTGAAGCCGACGGGCTTGCCGCCGGAGAGCTCGCGCAGGCGCGCCACGAATTTCATCAGGCCGATCGGACTGTCGAACGCGGAATGGCTGGCGGGCGAATTGCAGTCCTGCCAAGGCGCCACGCCCCGCGCCTCGGCGATTTCGATCGTCACCTTGCCCGCCGGCAGGATGCCGCCGTGGCCCGGCTTGGCGCCTTGCGACAGCTTGATCTCGATCATCTTGACCTGCGGCGTACAGGCGTTGCGCACAAACGCTTCTTCCGAAAACGCGCCGTGCTCGTCGCGGCAACCGAAATAGCCCGAGCCGATGTTCCAGACGAGGCTGCCGCCCGGCTGGCGATGGTAGCGGCTGATGCCGCCTTCGCCGGTGTCGTGCGCAAAGTCGCCTTGCCGCGCGCCTTCGTTCAGGGCCAGCACCGCGTTGGCCGACAGCGCGCCAAAGCTCATGGCCGACACGTTGAACACCGACATGGAATAGGGCTGCGTGCAGTCGGGCCCGCCCACGGTGACGCGAAAGTCCGTGTCGTTGATATGCGAGGGCGACATGGAATGGTTGATCCATTCGTAGCGGTCGCCGTAGACGTCTTCCTGCGTGCCGAATGGGCGCTTGTCGATCTCGCGCTTGGCGCGCTGGTAGACGATGGAACGCTGCGCGCGCGAAAACGGCGAGGCCTGCGTGTCGTCCTCCAGGAAGTACTGGCGGATCTCGGGGCGGATGAATTCGAACAGGAATCGCAGGTTGCCGATGACTGGATAATTGCGGCGGATGGCATGCCGCGGCTGGATCAGGTCGTACACGCCCAGCGCGCCCAGCAGCGCCAGCGGCACGGCTGCCGCAAGCCACCACAAGGACGCGGTGGCGGCCAGGGCCGCGGTGATGGCCGCGCCTGCAAGGGTCAACAGAAAGGCCGTGAATCGGCCGGCTATCCAGTTCATGTCCGTCTCCGCTTTTCGGAATGCAGCAACCATACACCAGGGCCGCTGGCTGCCGGATGAATGGCGGGCCGTGCGCGCGCGCGCCGGCGCGGGCCTTGCGCAGCCGGGGGATAGCCTGAAAGGCGCATGTTCACTGGCCTGGCGGCGGGGTAAAAAAAATGGCCTCCTGCATCAGGAGGCCATTGTTGGAACACTGTTTCTCAGCAGCTGGACGCCGGCGGCGACTTTTCGACGGCCAGGCCGAACAGCGGACGCAGGTGCACGCCCAGTGCGCTGCCGGCAAACGCGGCAGGCAGCCACAGCCAGGCATGCAGGCTGCCCGACAGAATGCCGCTGAAGTAGGCGCCGATGTTGCAGCCGAAGGCCAGGCGCGAGCCATAGCCGAGCAGCAGGCCGCCGATCACGGCGCCCGCGAGCGAGCGCGCCGGCACCTTCCAGACGGGGGCGAACTTGCCGGCCGCGCTGGCGGCAGCCAGCGCGCCGAGCATGAGGCCGATGTCCATGACGGTGGTGACATCCTGGCGCAGCGGCGCGGCCAGCGACGGCTGCTTGGCCCAGTAGGCCCAGGTGGCGACGTCGCCGCCCAGGGCATCCAGCGTCTTGGCGCCCCACAAGGCGAAGGCGGACGTAATGCCCCAGGGGCGTCCGGCCAACGCCAGCGTTGCGAAGTTCAGCACGACGAGCGCCACGCCGCCCCACACGAGGGGCCACGGACCCTGCAGCAGCGAAACGGGGCGAGCCGTGCGCGAGGCGAAGGAGATCACGTGGCCATGACGGCGCTTTTCCAGCGTGGTGGCGATCCAGGCGATCAGCGCAAAGACGGCCAGATTGACGAGGATCGCGGGCACCAGGCCCCACGTCTTGATGAGCGACGTGGGCGCCAGCGCCGGCAGGCTGGACCACCAGCCGAAGTTGGCCGTGGCGATGACCGAGCCCACGATGAAGAACAGCAGTGTCACCACCATGCGGGTGTTGCCGCCGCCCACCGCGAAGAGCGTGCCCGACGCGCATCCGCCGCCCAGCTGCATGCCGACGCCGAACAGGAACGCGCCCAGCAGGACCGAGACGCCCGGGGGCGACACGAAGCCGTTGACCGGCTGACCGAACAGCGTGCCGGCGGCCAGAAAGGGAAAGAACAGCAGCACGCCCACGGCGAGCATCAGCATCTGCGCGCGCAGGCCGGCACCGCGGCGGTCCGACACGAACACGCGCCAGGCTTGCGTGAAACCGAACGACGCGTGGTACAGCGTGACGCCAAGCAGTGCGCCGACCACCCACAGCGCGCCCTGGCGCCAACTGACGGTCTGGTTCAGGTACAGGGCGCCGGCCAGGACCAGCAGCACCGCAATCCAGAGCGGCTTGCGATTGATGTGGATGGGCGGCAGGGCCGAGGGCAGCGGCAGGGAGGAGGCGTTGGCGCTCATGAAAATCCCGAGGATCAAGTCGTAAATGCAAACGGGTGCGAAAGGCGCACCCGTGGGAATGGACGTCAGTCTAGTCCTGTCAGTAAATATCTCAAACCAAGGATTCGTGCTTTAGCAATAACTTCAAGTTATATAGAGCCACTGGTGAGTTCACGAGACGGGGTGCGCGCTGATCCACGCGACGAGCAGGCTGACCGTCACCACCGATGCCACGGTGCTGACCAGGATGGCGCGCGAGGTCACGCGGGCGTCGCGTCCATACATCTTGGCCAGCATGAACGGTCCGGTGCCGATGGGCAGCGCGCTCATCAGCACGGCCGTCCAGGCCCACAGCGGCGGCATCGAGAACACGTAGAACGCCAGCACCGCAGTCGCGGCCGGTTGCAGGAGCAGCTTGCCCAGCACCAGGCGCATCACGCCCGGTCCGGAGGCCGCGGTTTCCGTCTGCGCCAGAAAAAGGCCGATGGTCACCAGCGCGCACGGGCTGGCGGACGCGCCCAGCAAGGCCACATAGCGGTCGACGCCTTCGGGCAGACGGGCACCAGTGGCCGCCCACGCAAGGCCAAGGACCGGGGCGGCCAGCAGCGGATTGCGGATCAGGGCGCGGCCTACTTTCAGCAGCGTCGCGGGCAGGTTGGGCGTCTGCTGCCGATCGAACTCGATGAGAGCGATGGCAAATCCGAAGAGCACGCTTGCGGTGAGCAGCGTGGTGAAAGTGGCGGGCGCCAGGCTGTCGGCGCCAAGCAGCGCCAGGCACAGCGGAATGCCCATGTATCCGGCGTTGGCGTAGGACGCCGCCAGGCCTTCGATGCTGCGGTCGGTGAGCGTCTGCGCGCGGCGCCCGCGCGCCAGGAACGAAACCACGAACGTGATGGCGATGCCGCCCGCAAACGCGCCGACGAAGCCCCAGTGCGCCATCTGCGCCAGGTCCACCTGCGTCATGGCGCGGAACAGCAGCGCGGGCAAGGACAGGTACACCACGTAGCGATTCAGCGCGTCGGTCGCGTGGGTGCCCAGGATGCGCCAGCGGGCGGCCAGCCAGCCGGTCAGTATCAGCGCAAAGACCGGCAGGGCGGCGGTGACGACGGCGTTCATGGGCGAGGGCGCAAGGGCGGAAAGGCGGTCATTCTACTTGGCGTCGCTGGCCGGCTTGCGGGTCACCAGCAGGATGCCCAGCGCGGCCAGCGCCATGCCAGGCCAGGCCAGCGGGGGAATGGGTTCGCGCAGGATCAGCAGCGCAATGATCGCCGTGCAGGGCGGCACCAGGAAAAACAGCGCTGACACGCGCGAGGCCTCGCCATGGCGGATCATGGCCAGCAGCAGGGTGATGGCGACCAGGGAGTTGCCGACGACCAGATAGGCGAGCGAGCCGAGCAAGGGGCCGGTCCATTCGATGCGCATGGGTTCCAGCCAGAATGCCAACGGCGCGGACACGGCAAGGCCCACGCCATACTGGACGAAGTTGGAGGCGACGGGATGGATCTGCGTGCCGAAGCGCTTTTCGTAGAGCGTGCCGCCCGTGAGGCAGAGCAGCGCGCCCACCGCGAATCCCAGCCCCAGCGGCGCCAGCACGTCGATCGAGGCCTTGGCCACGATCACGAGCGCGGCGCCCGCCACCCCCAGCGCCAGGCCGGCCCACCGCCTGGCGTCGACGCGTTCATGCGCGAGCGCGGGCGCCAGCAGGCCGATGAGGATGGGTTGAAGCGAGGTGATGAGGGCCACGCCGCCCGCCGACATTCCCTGCTTGAGCGAGAGGTAGGTGAAGCAGAAGTAGCCGGCCTGCAGCAGCAGGCCCACCATCGCCAGGTGACCCCATGCGCTGGCCCGCGTGGGCAGCGGCGGCCGCAGCGCCAGCAGCAGCGGCGCAAGGATCAACACGACGCATGCGTAGCGCAACGCCAGGAACGTCAGCGGATCGGCATAGGCCAGGCCCACCTTGAGCACGACAAAGCCGCTGGACCACAGTACGAGAAAGAGCGCGGGTGCGGCTTTCAACCAGGCAGGGGGCGCGGCAGGCGTCATGGCGGACCAAGGGCGGCAAGGGCAAGCCGCGATCGTACCCCTTTTCGCACCTTCTTCATCCTTGCGAAAATGCGGCGTAGGATTCAGTTATTCATTTGCTGCAACGTAGGGGTAGGACATGTCGGCCAACAAAGAAGCAACGGTGCGTATTGCGCTGGGAACCTGGGATCGCTTGCGCGACGACGCTTATTCGGTGCGCCACGCGGTTTTCGTGGTCGAGCAGAACGTGCCGCCGGAAATCGAGATGGATGACGACGACGCGGTGTCGGTGCATGCCGTGGCGTATGGACCCGATGGCACGCCGATGGGCACGGGGCGCCTGTTGCCCGACGGACACATTGGCCGCATGGCGGTTCACAAGCGCGCGCGCGGAATGGGCGTGGGCGGGCAGTTGCTCGATGCGCTGATCGGGCAGGGGCACGGCGACGGCCACCGCATGCTGGTGTTGCATGCCCAGACGCACGCCGCGGGCTTTTACGAAGCGCATGGCTTCAAGGCCGAAGGCGAAGAGTTCGTCGAGGCCGGAATTCCGCACGTGGTGATGACGCGCACGTTGAAGTAGCGCGCCGCGCTGGAGGCGTGCGCCGCAGCCGATGCGCGGCGGCGCCTCGCCCTCTGCATTGTGGCGCGCACAAAGCAAAAACCCCGAACGCTTTCGCATTCGGGGTTTTTCTTTTGGCGCATCACGACAGGTACCTCGTGATGTAGTAATTGGTGCCCAGGAGAGGACTCGAACCTCCACACCTTGCGGCACACGGACCTGAACCGTGCGCGTCTACCAATTCCGCCACCTGGGCGCTGTTGCTTTACATGTTGCGTCGCTTTCGCGTCCGTTTCGTGTTCAGCAGCAGAGGAACGAGATTATGCACACTTTTTTTGAAGTGTGCAACTTCGTCTGCATTTTTTTCACTTTTTTTGTGCGGTCCGCTTTCGATATAGTGTCGGCCATGTCTCGATCCCTCTGTACGCGCTGTCTGCGCCCGCTGTCGCATTGCCTTTGCGCCCTGATCCCGTCGTTGTCCTGCCGCACCAGCGTGGTGGTCCTGCAGCATCCCAGCGAAGCGCGCCACGCGCTGAACACGGCGCGTCTGGCAGTGCTGGGAATCGCGGGCGCGCGCCGTGTCGTCGGTGAATATTTTTCCGAGGCGGATTGGGCAGCGCCGGGGTACGCGCCGCGCCTGCTGTTTCCGGGAAAGGGCGCCGACGTGCTGACGCCGGGCTATGGCCAGGACATGGACACGCCCATCCGGCTGATCGTGCCGGACGGCACGTGGGGGCATGCGCGCAAACTGCTGCACATCAACCCGGCGCTTGCCGCGCTGCCGCGCGTCATGCTGCCGCCGGGCCTGTCGACGCGCTACCGTGTGCGCCATGCCGATGTGCCGGGCGCACTGTCCACCATCGAGGCCGTGACGCACGCGCTCAATGCCATCGAGGCGCCGCGCAACTTCGACGCGCTGCTGGCGCCGTTCGAGGCGTTGATCGATGGTCAGATCGACGGCATGGGCGCGGACCTTTACGCGCGTCATCATCTGAATCGCAAGGTGCCTTGGCGCTGACCGGGGAAAGCAAAGCGCGTGGGGCAACGTAAATCCCCCGGCAAAGCAAAAGCCCCGCGGAAAGCAAAAGCCCCGGGAATCTTTCGATTTCCGGGGCTCTTAGCCTTTTGATCAAGCCAGTTTGAAACTGCCTTGATTAGAATTCCGTGGTGCCCAGGAGAGGACTCGAACCTCCACACCTTGCGGCACATGGACCTGAACCATGCGCGTCTACCAATTCCGCCACCTGGGCACTGAAAGATACTGTCAGAACTATGTGCTACGCTGCGTTCCAGTCGCGTGACTTGGATTCAAGTTCTAAACCTTGAACTAATCCATGCGTCCGAATGCAGTTGGTTTTACAATGGGTTTTTTTCAACCCGAGTTATCAGCTTTTTAATTCGGCTTCTAACTCTTCTGACCATTTCTGCTTCAGTGTTCAGCCTTGGGCGAACCACAGAAGCTGCGCATTATATACGGAAAATTTAGCTTTGGCAAAACGATCGAATAACGAATCGAATAACAACAGATCAACACCCTTGCCCGAAGCGCCGCCGGACTTCGACCCTGATGTTCCGTCCCGTGAAGCCATCCTGACAGCGCTGCGCGCCGCGGGTTCGCCGTTGTCGCCGGCTGAGCTGGCCGAACGCATGGGCGTCGAGCGCGAGGCGACGATGGTGGGCTTTGAGCGCCGCCTCGGCGCGATGGAGCGCGACGGGCAGTTGCTGCCCAATCGCAAGGGGGTGCTGCTGCTGGCGACCAAGCTCGATTTCGTGGCGGGCAAGGTGCTGGGGCATCGCGACGGCTTCGGATTCCTGCTGCGCGATGACGGCGGGCCGGATCTGTTCCTGTCGCCTCGCGAAATGCTCAAGGTGCTGCACGGCGACCGCGTGCTGGTCAAGCCGTCGGGCGAATACCGGGGCAAGCCGGAAGGCACCATCGTCGAAGTCATCGAGCGCCGCACCAACAAGCTGGTGGGCCGCTTCCTGCACGAGCACGGCCTGTCCATCGTCGTGCCCGAAGACCAGCGCATCAAGCACGACATCCTGATTCCGCCCAGCGACACCAACGGCGCCCAGCACGGGCAGGTGGTCGCGGTGGAAATCATGGCGCAGCCCACGCGCCACACGCAGCCGCTCGGCCGCGTGGCCGAGGTGCTGGGTGAGATCGACGATCCCGGCATGGAAATCGAAATTGCCGTGCGCAAGTTCGACGTGCCGGTCGACTTCACCGAAGGCGCCTTGAAGCAGGCCGCGCGCCTGCCCGACACGGTCCGCAAGTCCGACCTGAAAGACCGCGTCGACCTGCGCGACGTGCCGCTCATCACTATCGACGGCGAGGACGCGCGCGACTTCGACGACGCGGTGTACTGCGAGCCGGTCGAGCTGGGCACGGGCCAGCGCAAGCGTCCGGGCTGGCGCCTGCTGGTCGCCATTGCCGACGTCAGCCATTACGTGCGTCCGGGCGATGCGCTGGACGACGATGCGATGGAGCGCGGCACCAGCGTCTACTTCCCGCGCCGGGTCATTCCCATGTTGCCCGAGTCGCTGTCCAACGGCCTGTGCTCGCTCAACCCTGACGTCGACCGTCTGGTGCTGGTGTGCGACATGGTCATCCCGGCCAGCGGCGCCAAGGCCGGCACGGTCACGGCGTACCAGTTCTATAACGCGGTCATGCACTCGCACGCCCGCACCACCTACACCAACATCTGGGCGGCGCTGCAGCAGCCGGGCGGTCCGGCCGCGCATGCGATGCGCAGCGTGATGCCGCAGGTCCAGCACCTGTACGAGCTCTTCCAATTGCTGTCGCAAGGCCGCAAGAAGCGCGGCGCCATCGATTTCGACACGGTTGAAACCAAGATCGTCTGCAACGAGCTCGGCCGCATCGAACAGATCGTGCCGTCCGTGCGCAACGACGCGCACAAGCTGATCGAAGAGTGCATGCTGGCCGCGAACACGTGCGCGGCCGACTTCATGACGCGCAGCAAGCATCCGGGCCTGTACCGCATCCACGAGGGTCCCACGCCCGAGCGCCTGCAGTCGCTGCGCGAATTCCTGCGCACCATGGGGCTGTCGCTGGGCGGGGGCGAAATGCCCACGGCCAAGGACTACGGCGATTTCCTGGATTCCGTGCGCGGGCGTCCCGACTACCAGCTGCTGCAGACCATGTGCCTGCGCTCGATGCAGCAGGCGGTCTACAGCCCCGACAACATGGGCCACTTCGGCCTGTCCTATCCGGGCTACAGCCACTTCACCTCGCCGATCCGCCGGTATCCCGACCTGCTCACGCACCGGGTCATCAAAGCGTTGCTCGCGGGGCAGCGTTATGTGCCCAGCCTGGACGATCACGCGGTCGTCATCGGCCGCAGCCAGCGCGAACACGAGCAGGCCATCTGGGAAAAGATGGGCTTGGTGCTGTCGGCCAGCGAGCGCCGCGCCGACGAGGCGTCGCGCGATGTCGAGGCCTGGCTCAAGTGCTGGTTCGTCAAGGAGCGCGTGGGCGAAGACTTCAGCGGCACGGTCACCGGGGTGGCAAGCTTCGGCATCTTCGTCACGCTGGACACCTTGCACGTCGAGGGTCTGGTGCACGTATCGGAACTGGGCGGCGAATACTTCCAGTTCAACGACGCCCTGCACGAACTGCGCGGCGAGCGTACCGGCATGCGTTACCGCCTGACCGACAAGGTGCAGGTGCAGGTCGCGCGCGTGGACCTGGAGGCGCGCCGCATCGAGTTCCGCCTTGTGCAGGGCACGAGCTTCGACGCGCTGCGCAAGGCGTCGGCGCGCGGGCCCGACGAACCCGTGCGCCGGGTCAAGAAGGCGGCTTCGCCCAAGCCCGCCAGCCTGAAGGGCCAGACCGCCAAGGAACGGCGCGCCGCGGCCAAGAAGGCCGGCAAGCCGCCCAAGGCCACGCAGCGGGCCGCGCCCGCCAAGAAGGCCGTCCGCAAGCGCCACTGACCGGCGGCGCGGATCCTTATGGCCATGCCGTCGTTTGGCGGCGTGGCCTAAGGGGGTAACATTGCGGTTAGTGCCGGCGCTGTCCGGTGGCCCGCCCCCTCTGGGGCGGGTATTCGTTTATCTAAAGGTATTGTTTTATGGCGTCGACCCAAGTCCTGGCCGGGTTTCACGCGGTTGTCGCTCGGCTGCGGCACGCGCCCGAGTCGATCAAGGAAATCTACGTCGAGGCCTCGCGCCGCGACAAGCGCATGCAGACATTCATCGAGCAGGCCGAGCGCGCCGGCTGCCGGCTTCACCCGGTTCCGATGGAACGCCTGGACGGCCTGGCGCGCGGCACGCGTCACCAGGGCGTCGTGGCGCTGGCCGACGAGCGCCAGCTGGCGGTGGATGTCGACGAAGTGCTCGACGTGATCGAAGGGCCGCCGCTGCTGCTGATCCTTGATGGCGTGACCGATCCGCATAATCTGGGCGCTTGCCTGCGCACTGCCGACGCGGCGGGCGTGCATGCGGTGATCGCGCCGCGCGATCGGGCGGTGGGGCTGAACGCCACCGTGCAGCGTGTCGCCTGCGGCGCGGCGGACACGGTGCCGTACCTGATGGTGACGAACCTGGCGCGCACCATGCGCAGCCTGAAGGACCGGGGCGTGTGGCTCGTCGGGACGGACGATCAGGCCACCGACAGCATGCACAAGGTCGATGCGCGCCAGCCGATGGCCTGGGTCATGGGCGCGGAAGGCGAGGGCATGCGCCGCCTCACGCGCGAAACCTGCGACCAGCTCGTGAACATCCCGATGCTGGGTTCGGTGGAAAGCCTGAACGTCAGCGTCGCCAGCGCCGTCTGCCTGTACGAGACCGTGCGCCAGCGCCAATCGTGATCCGTCCCACCCTGTAGATTCCCTTCTTCAATTGCGTCAGCCCATCATGCACCAGAACGGCTTTACCACCACGATTCTCCATTCCGACCGCCATCAATCCGTCGAGCACGGAGCGGTGCACAAGCCGATGCACCCGTCGTCCGAATTCGCTTACGACGACGCGCGCGAGCTGGCTGCCGTGTTCCAGGGCAAGGCGGGCTTCACGTATGCGCGCCAGGGTACGCCGACCACGACGGCGCTGGAGGCCAAGATCAGCCAGATGGAAGGCGGCAAGGGCACGGTCAGCTTTTCAACGGGCATGGCCGCGCTGGCCGCCATTTTCACCACGCTGCTGCGCCGGGGCGATCACCTGGTGTCCAGCCAGTATGTGTTCGGCAACACCAACAGCCTGTTCGGCACGCTGCAGGAACTGGGCGTGGAGATCACCTTCGTGGACGCGACGGATTCGGCGCAGGTGCGCGCCGCCATCCAGCCCAATACGCGCATGGTCTTTACCGAGACCATCGCCAACCCGGGCACGCAGGTGGCCGACCTGGCCGTGATCGGCGAGATCTGCCGCGAGAAGGGGCTGGTCTATGTCGTGGACAACACGCTGACCTCGCCGTGGATGTTCCGGCCGGCCTCGGTCGGCGCGTCGCTGGTGATGAATTCGCTGTCCAAGTACATCGGCGGGCACGGCAATGCGCTGGGCGGCGCCGTGACCGACACCGGCCTGTATGACTGGGCCGGCAACGACAACATCTACGAAGCCTATCGCAAGGGCGCGTCCACCGGCTGGGGGCTTACGCAGATCAAGAAGAAGGGCCTGCGCGACATGGGCGGCACGCTGGCCGCCGAGCCCGCGCACCGCATCGCGGTGGGCGCCGAGACGCTGGCGCTGCGCATGGCCAAACATTGTTCCAACGCGCTGGCGCTGGCGCGTTTGCTACAAGCGCATCCGGGCGTGGCGAAGGTGCATTATCCTGGCCTGGCCAGCCACCCCCAGCATGAGCGGGCGGCGGCATTGTTCGGGTCGCGGTTCGGCGGTCTGCTGGGCGTCGAACTGGCGGATGGCGTCGATTGCTTCGACTTTCTGAATCGCCTGCGCGTGGTGCTGATGGCGACGCACCTGGGCGATACGCGCAGCCTGGCGCTGCCGGCGGCGCACACGATCTATTACGAGATGGGCGCGGAGCGCCGCAAGCAGATGGGCATCGCGGACAGCCTGATCCGCGTGTCGGTCGGCATCGAGGACGAGGCCGATTTGCTGTTTGATTTCGATCAGGCGCTCAATGGTTGCCTGAAGGGATAATTCGGCAGCCGCGGCGCCCCGGGCAGGGGCGCCAGCAACGCAATCGGGCAGGAACCCATGCTTATTCAGATCGCAGAAGTTTTTACGCCGCAAGAGGCTGCCGACATCCGCCAGCGGCTGGATGCCGCGGACTGGGTGGACGGCAAGGTGACCGCAGGACATCAGTCCGCCCAGGTCAAGCGCAACCGGCAACTATCCGAGCAGCATCCGCTGGCGCAAGAGCTCGGCACGCTGATCCTGCAGCGGCTGTCGGCAAACAACCTCTTCATGTCGGCGGCGCTGCCGCGCAAGATCTTCCCGCCGCTCTTTAACCGCTACGAAGGTGGCGAGGCGTTCGGCTATCACGTGGACAACGCCGTGCGCGGCATCGCTGGCTCGGCCGAGCGTGTGCGCACCGACCTGTCCGCGACGCTGTTCTTCTCGGACCCCGACAGCTACGACGGCGGCGAACTCGTCATCGACGACACCTATGGCCCGCGCGCCGTGAAGCTGCCGGCCGGACACATGGTGCTGTATCCGGGGACGAGCCTGCATAAAGTCAATCCCGTAACGCGCGGCGCGCGTGTCAGTTCATTTTTCTGGATGCAGAGCCTGGTGCGCGAAGACAGCCAGCGTGCGCTGCTGCTGGACATGGACGTCGCCATCCAACGCTTGAATCAAGATGTGGCAGGACATGCCTCAATAGTTCAGCTCACCGGCATTTATCACAATCTGCTGCGCCGCTGGGCCGACGTTTGATGAAGCTTAAAGTGTTTTTTTGCGGGTGTCGCGCAAACCCCAAAATGAGCGTTTTTGTTTATTGCGGAATCGGCTAAAAGCTAGTATTGACGCGGGTTGCCGTGAGGTTTTCGCTTGACAGCCGCTCTACGCCAAGGCCTAATACACGTCTGCGTCGCTGACGGTTTGCAGGCATTAAGCCAGCAAATCCTAGGCGGCGCAGCAGTTTAAAAGTTGTGCTTTGCAGCGCAAGAAAAAAGTTTATCCACTGTCTGTTCGTCGTTTGCCTGGTCTCGCGTCCATTTGTGGCATTCCTTCCTGACGGCCATGAACTGCCGCCCCGGGCAGACTCCACACCTTGTGAGGGGTACACCTGCATGAACAAAACCGAACTCATCGATCACATCGCCAGCAAGGCCGATATCTCCAAGGCTGCAGCCGGCCGTTCGCTCGACGCCCTGATCGGTGCCGTGAAGACCACGCTGAAGAAGGGCGGTACGGTCACGCTGGTCGGTTTCGGCACGTTTGCCGTGTCGGCTCGCGCCGCGCGCACCGGCCGCAACCCGCGCACTGGCGAAACCATCAAGATCAAGAAGGCCAAGGTGCCGAAGTTCCGTCCGGGCAAGGCCCTAAAGGACGCTGTCAACTGATAGGACGGCAGCCGATCGCATGGCGCACGGCGCTGCGATTTGCCCACAAGTACGCGGTCCGGTATACTCCGGCCCGCGTATTGCTTTTGAGTACCCCAAATTGGCAATGTCCCCGCGCAAATGCGCCGGGCGATTGCACCGAAATGGGTGCTTAGCTCAGTTGGTAGAGCGGCGCCTTTACACGGCGTAGGTCACAGGTTCGACCCCTGTAGCACCCACCAGAAGCCCTCGCAGTTCACATCGAACCCGCACACATCCCGCCTCCGGCGACGTGGCGGGTTTTTTGTTTTCCGGCCCTGATTGCGACGGCGCGTCTCTTCGGATTGAACCTCTGACCCGCATGGGTCTGGCCGCCCCATGGCCAACGCGCCGTCATGGGCATGCCCCGTGCTGCCCGCGTTTTCGTAAGCGTTTTATTGATGCTGCCTTGATTCCGATCAGCAGTGTTACGCTGTTCCATTCGAAATACAACGTGCGAATCATTCGCATTTAAGATACTATGACGGGCTTGTACCGGTCAGCCGGCGCCGCGGTCTTGTGCGCGTCAACTTCCTGGCAGGCCGGAAAAGTCAATGCACCCTGGCTGATTCATGCCTAGTCTTCAACCCGGTTGGAATTCTTCTTCGCGGTCTTCTTTTGGTATTCGCGCAGGCGCTGGCCTGGCGGTCGTTGCGCTTCATGCAGCGGTGATCGGCGCCATTTTCATGGCGCCGGAGAGTCGTCCTGAATTGGAGGAACCCGAGGCAATCATGGTGAGCGTGGTGGATGCGCCCGTTCCCCAGATCGCCAAAGCCGAACCTACGCCCGAAGTGCCGCAGCCGGTCACCGAGACGCCGCCCGAGCCGGAACCCGAGATCGAGCCCGAACCCGAGCCCGAACCGGAATTGAAACCGGAACCCGAGCCGGAGCCCGAACCCGAGCCGGTGGTCGAAAAGCCGCCCATGCCGGCGCCCAAGCCGCCTCCGCCCAAACCCAAGCCGAAGCCCAAGCCCAAACCTCAGCCCAAGCAGGAGGTCAAGCCCGAGCCCAAG
Source organism: Achromobacter sp. JD417 (assembly GCF_041879325.1). NCBI lineage: Bacteria > Pseudomonadati > Pseudomonadota > Betaproteobacteria > Burkholderiales > Alcaligenaceae > Achromobacter > Achromobacter sp. JD417. The sequence goes on from NZ_CP087159.1 coordinate 1,803,552, forward strand.
CCCGAGACGCCGCCGCAGCAGACGCCGCCCAGCGGTGCGCCGGAAGGCACGCAGGCGCCGCAAGGCCCGACGCAGGGACCGCCACCCGATCAGCCCGTGCTGGTCTCGAGCATTGAATTCCAGGGGGCGCGTCCGATGCCCAACTATCCGATGGCATCGCGCCGCATGCGGGAAGAGGGGCGTGTCGTGGTGCTGGTGGAAATCAACACCCAGGGCCTGGTCGAGCGCGCGACCATCGACGCTTCGTCGGGGTTTCCGCGTCTGGACGAATCGGCCCTGGCAGCCGCGCGCAAAGGCCGTTTCAAGCCGTATACCCGCAATGGCGTGGCCTATCCCGCCAAAGCAAAAATTCCGTTCGATTTCGTAATGAGGAACTGAGATGTCCAACGCACTGCATAGCGCCACCCTGGTGGCGCAGGCGACCACCAGCCCGGCAGCAGCGCCGGCTGCCGCCGCCGCGCCCGCAGCCCAGCAGGCCGCCACGACGGGCGGCGAGGTCGCCCAGCAAGCTGCCGGCGCCGTTCAGCAGGCCGCTGGCGCCGTCCAGCAGTCGGCCGACGCGCTGCATAGCGCCGCCGCAGCGATTCCGCCCGCGCCGGCGCCGGTCCCCGACATGGGCTTCCTGCACTTCGTCGCGCAGAGCGACTTCGTGGGCAAGAGCCTGTTCGTCATCCTGATCCTCATGTCGCTGGTGACCTGGTATCTCATCCTGGTCAAGGCCGCCAGCAATGTCAGCATGCGCAAGCGTTCCGCCGACTTCCTGAACAAGTTCTGGAACGCCAGCTCGCTGGAACAGGTCGAGCACGAAATCAACACGCACGGCGCGCGCGATCCGTTCTCGCATCTGGCCAGCCACGCCATGCACGCGCAGGCGCACCACAACAAGTTCGGCGCAACCAAGCTGGAAGAGTCGGGCAGCAATTCGGATTTCGTCACGCGCACCATGCGCAAGGTCATCGACGAAGAAACCGCCAAGCTGGAAAACGGCCTGACCGTGCTGGCCTCGGTGGGTTCGACGGCGCCGTTCGTCGGCCTGTTCGGTACGGTGTGGGGCGTGTATCACGCCCTGGTCGGTATCGGCCTGTCCGACGGCGTGACCATCAACCGCATCGCCGGTCCGGTGGGCGAGGCCCTCATCATGACGGGCCTGGGCCTGGCAGTGGCAATTCCGGCCGTCCTGGCGTACAACACGTTCGTGCGCAACAACCGCGTGTTCCTGTCGCGCCTGGATGCCTTTGCGCATGATCTGTTTGCGTTCCTGACCACCGGCCAGCAAGTTGCGCTGTCCGACGGCAAGGTGCGCGCGCTGCGTCGCCAGAACGGCCACGCGGTCCAACGCGGGAGCGAATGATGGCCTTTGGCAGCTTTGAGGGTAAAGGGTCCGGAAGCCATGCGGTGTCCGAGATCAACATGGTGCCCCTGATCGACGTCATGCTGGTGCTGCTGGTGATCTTCATCATCACGGCGCCGCTCCTGGCGCACTCGATCAAGATCAACATGCCCCAGGTGGCCGCCGAGCAGATCGAGGAAGAGCCCAAGACCGTGGACCTGGCCATCGATGCCAGCGGCGCGCTGTTCTGGGACGAGAAGCCGGTCAATATCGACGACCTGCCCAATCGCTTCAAGTCGATCGCCGGCACCAAGCCGCAGCCCGAGATCCGCATCCGCGCCGATCAGAACACCCGCTACGAAACGCTGGCCAAGGTCATGGCCTCGGCGCGTCGTTCGGGCATGACCCGGATCGGTTTCGTCACGACGCCGCCCTCTGGCGGCGCCCCGGCGGCCGGTGCGCCGGCAGGGGCAGCGGCGCCCGCGGCGGCACCGTCCGGCCGGTGAACGAATCCGGAAAGGGGGCGCATTTCGCGCCCCTTTTTTTTTGGATCGCGCTAGAATCGCGGCATGCGAGTTCTGGTAATCGAAGACGACACCACCCTGGGCCATGCGCTCCAGGAATTCCTGGCCGACCAGGGTTATGCGGTCGACTGGCTGACCGATGGCGACCGGGTTCTGGGCGCGTTGGCAGGCCAGCCGTATGACCTGATGCTGCTCGACCTCAACCTTCCCGGCATGAGCGGCCTGGACGTGCTGCGCCAGCTGCGCCAGGACGGCAATCAGGTTCCCGTGCTCATCCTTACCGCCCGCGATGGCATCGAAGATCGCGTCGCCGGTCTGGACGCCGGGGCGGACGACTACGTCACCAAGCCTTTTGAACTGCCCGAGCTGGCCGCGCGCGTGCGCGCCTTCGGCCGCCGCCGCGCGGGCCAGGCCCAGCCGCTCATCGAAGTCGGCCCGCTGGTGTTCGACACCGTCGGCCGCGAAGTGCGCGCCAACGGCCAGCGCCTGTCGCTGTCGGTGCGCGAGCTTTCCGTCCTCGAAATGCTGATGGCCCGCGTGGGCCGCGTCGTGACCAAGCGCCAGATCGTCAATTCCCTGTCCGCCTGGGATGCGGATTTCAGCGAGAATGCGGTCGAAGTCTATGTGTACCGCTTGCGCAAGCGCCTGGAAGGCACGGGCGCCAGCATCCAGACGGTACGCGGCTTTGGCTACATGCTGGATGTGGAAGCGGCCTGACGGGCCGGCCGCGGCCGGCGACCGCCAGCCGCGCGCATTCATCCGCCTCATTAAGGGCTTCGCGCCATGACGCAGGAACGCACCCCCCAACCGTCTCCGGCTGCGCGGCCTCCCATGCTTCCCTCCCGTTCATTGGCCCGGCATCTGGTCATCCGCCTGATGCCGCCCATCCTGCTGCTCGTCCTGCTGGACCTGGCGGCCACCTGGGTCATCACCCACAAGATCGACATGTCGTTGTGGATGCTGGAAGACTTTTTCTGGCTGATGGTCGTGGGCCAGGTGGCGCTGATTGCGCTGTTCGCGTGGGTGGTGATGCAGGGCGTGCGATCCGGGCTGCGGTCGGTGAATCACCTGTCCGAAGAAATCCGGCAACGCTCCATCGACGACATGCAGCCGCTCGAGGTCGCCGGCGTGCCGGTGGAGATCGAGCCGTTGGTTACCCATACCAATGACCTGTTGCTGCGGCTGGATGCATCGCTGGCCGCGCAGCGCCGCTTCATCGGCCATGCCGCGCACCAGCTGCGCACGCCGTTGTCGGGCCTGCGGCTGGAATCCGAACTCATGCTGGCGCGTCCCTTGCCCGACGATGTCCGCGCCCGCGCCGAGCGCATCAAGGCCGTCAGCGACCGCATGATCCGGCTGGGCCAGCAGCTTCTGGTGCTGGCGCGCGCCGACCCGAATGCCCGGCCCCAGGACAGTTTCGTGCGCATCGACCTGTGCGAATGGGTGCGCGTGCATGGCGCGGAATGGTTTCCGCGCGTGCGCGAGGCGCACTACGAACTGGACCTGGCCGCGCCCGAAACGCCCATCTGGATCGACGCGGATCCCTTGCTGCTGGCCGAGCTCCTGGGCAACCTGATCGACAATGCGCTGCGCTATGGCAACCCCACGGGCCGCATCACGCTGATCGTCGGCGCCAATCCCCCCTCGCTGACCGTTGAAGACGACGGCCCCGGCATTCCGCCCGAAGAGCGCGACCGCGTGTTCGAGGCGTTCTACCGGTCGCCCACGGCCACGGCCGGCGGCTCGGGTTTGGGACTGGCCATCGTGCGTGAGATCGCGCATGCGCACGGCGCGTGGTGGAAGCTCACCAGCCGGCCCGATTTTTCCGGAACGCGGCTGTCCGTTGTGTTCCCCGGCCCCCGCAAGGGGGCGCAACTCACTCGCCAAGAACCTGCATCATGAGCCAAGGCACGGTCAGCGCTGCTTCTTTGCCCCCCGGCCACCCCGGCGGCGCGCACGCGCCGTCGTCGCGCGCCGCCCTGATCCTGGGCGCCCTGGGCGTGGTGTACGGCGATATCGGCACCAGCCCGCTGTACACCCTGCGCGCCTGCCTGACCGGCCTGAGCGTGCACACCGATCTGGAACCGGCCCACCTGCTGGGCGTGCTGTCCATCCTGTTCTGGATGCTGATGGTGGTGGTGTCCCTGAAATACGTGATGCTGGTGCTGCGCGCCGACAACCGAGGCGAGGGCGGCACGCTGGCGCTGCTGGAGCTGGCGGTGCGCGCCCGCGAGGGCAAGCTGCGCTGGATCCTGATCGTGCTGGGCATCTTCGGTGCGGCGCTGTTCTACGGCGACAGCATGATCACCCCGGCAATTTCCGTCCTGTCGGCGCTGGAAGGCATCGGCATCGTGTCGCACACGCTGGACCGCTGGGTGGTGCCGATCGCATTGGTGGTCCTTATCGCGCTGTTTGCGATCCAGTCGCGCGGCACGGCGACGATGGGCAAGCTGTTCGGCCCGGTGATGTTCGTATGGTTCGCCACACTGGCCGCGCTGGGAGGCTGGCAGATCTGGCAGACGCCCGAGATTCTGGCCGCGCTGAATCCGATATGGGGGCTGCGCTTCATCGTGGAAGCGCCGTGGGTGAGCTTCGTGCTGCTGGGCGCGGTGGTGCTGGCGCTGACCGGCGCCGAGGCGCTGTATGCCGACATGGGCCATTTTGGCCGCCCGGCGATCCGCCGCGCCTGGTTCAGCATGGTGCTGCCGGCGCTGACGCTGTGCTACTTCGGCCAGGGAGCGCTGCTGCTGCGCGATCCCACCGCGATCCGCAATCCCTTTTTCCTGATGGCCCCGGAATGGGGGCTTGCCCCGCTGGTCGCGCTGGCCACCGTCGCCACCATCGTCGCGTCGCAGGCGGTCATCTCGGGCGCCTATTCGGTGACGCGCCAGGCGGTGCAGCTGGGCTTCTGGCCGCGCATGCAGATCCTGCACACGTCCGCCATCGAAAAAGGCCAGATCTACCTGCCGCAGGTCAACGCGTTGCTGCTGTGCGCGGTGCTTGTCCTGGTGCTGTGGTTCCGCAACTCCGACAACCTGGCAGCTGCCTATGGTTTCGCGGTGACGGGCACGATGCTCACGACGTCGGTGCTGGCGTTTGCGGTGCTGCCGCGCGGCACCACGGGCGTCAAGCGCATGATGTGGTTCCTGGTGCTTGGCCTGTTGCTGCTGCTGGACGTGCTGCTGTTTTCGGCCAACGTCTTCAAGATCCACGAGGGCGGCTGGCTGCCGCTGGTGGTGGCGATCGTGGTGTTCACGCTGATGATGACGTGGCGCCGCGGCCGGCACCTGCTGTCCGACATGCAGCAGCGCGACCGCCAGCCGCTCAAGGAATTCATGGAGCAGCTTGAGCAATACCCGCCGTCGCGGGTGCCGGGCACCGCGATTTTCATGACGATGAATTCGGGCAACGTCCCGTCGGCGCTGCTGCACAACCTGAAGCACAACAAGGTGCTGCACGACCAGGTGCTGTTCCTGACGATCCTGTCGGCCGACGTGCCGTACATCGCGCCGGAAGAGCGCTTCGAGGTGAACCGGCTCAGCGCATCGAGCTGGGCCGCGACGATCAACTACGGGTTCAAGGAAGACCCGGACGTGCCGGAGGCGCTGCGCCTGATCGCAGAGGGCTACCCCGAACTGGATCTGGAACCGATGCGCACGTCGTACTTCCTGTCGCGCCAGACCGTGGTGGCGGCCAAAAAGCCGGCCTTGTCGCGCTGGCGGCGCGCGGTGTTCTCGTTCATGGCGCGCAACTCCACCCGCAGCACCAAGTTCTTCAAGATCCCGGCGAACCGGGTGGTGGAGATGGGCATGCAGGTCGAACTCTAGGCGCGCCGCGCCGCGGTCAGGCGAAAAAAAACCCTCGGTGTGAAAACCGAGGGTTTTTTATTGGACCTTGAAGCGTTACTTCTTAGAGGTCGCGTCCTTCAGTTGGGGCAGCGACGTGCCGCTGGAGGCGAGCAGGCCGGTCTTGACGTACGTGAACAGCTTTTCGCGCGTGTCGACGATGTCGAGGTTGCGCATGGTGAGCTGGCCGATGCGGTCCGCCGGCGTGAAGGGGGCGTTTTCCACCTTCTCCATGGACAGGCGCTCGGGCGCGTACGTGAGGTTGGGCGACACGGTGTTGAGCAGCGAGTAGTCGTTGCCGCGGCGCAGTTCGATGGTGACTTCGCCGGTGACGGCGCGGGCAACCCAGCGCTGGGCGGTTTCGCGCAGCATGATGGCTTGCGGATCGAACCAGCGGCCCTGGTACAGCAGGCGGCCCAGCTTGCGGCCGTTTTCGCGGTATTGCTCGATGGTGTCTTCGTTGTGGATGCCGGTGACCAGGCGCTCGTAGGCGATGAAGAGCAGGGCCAGACCCGGGGCTTCATAGATGCCGCGGCTCTTGGCCTCGATGATGCGGTTTTCGATCTGGTCGCTCATGCCCAGGCCGTGACGGCCGCCAATGCGGTTGGCTTCGAGCATCAGTTCGACGGGGTCGGCGTATTCGACACCGTTCAGGGCGACGGGCTGGCCTTCTTCGAAGCGCACCGTGACTTCCTCGGCCTTGACGGCGACGTCGTCGCGCCAGAACGCCACGCCCATGATGGGCTTGACGATGCGGATGCCGGAGTTCAGGTGCTCCAGGTCCTTGGCTTCGTGCGTGGCGCCGAGCAGGTTGGAGTCGGTGGAGTAGGCCTTTTCAGCCGACATCTTGTAGTCGAAACCGGCTTGGCGCATGTATTCGGACATTTCCGAACGGCCGCCGAGTTCGTCGATGAAGCGCTGGTCCAGCCAGGGCTTGTAGATCTTCAGTTCCGGGTTGGTGAGCAGACCGTAGCGGTAGAAGCGCTCGATGTCGTTGCCCTTGAACGTGCTGCCGTCGCCCCAGATGTTGACGTTGTCTTCCTTCATGGCGGCGACCAGCATCGTGCCGGTGACGGCGCGGCCGATGGGCGTCGTGTTGAAGTACGTGATGCCGGCGGTCGAGATGTGGAAGGCGCCCGATTGCAGGGCGGCGATGCCTTCGGCCACGAGCTGCGCGCGGCAGTCGATCAGACGGGCGTCTTCGGCGCCGTAGGCCATGGCCTTGCGGGGAATCTCGTCGTAGTCGGATTCGTCGGGCTGGCCCAGGTTGGCGGTGTAGGCGTAGGGAATGGCGCCGTTGTTGCGCATCCAGAGGAGCGCCGCGCTGGTGTCCAGGCCGCCGGAAAAGGCGATGCCGACTTTCTGGCCGGTGGGCAGGTTCGGGAGGATAGTGGTCATTGTTTGAGGTGAGACGCCAACAGGACTTTGACAGCAACGAGCCGCCAAACAAGAAAAGTAGTCCGCCATTTTAACTCTTTTGAGGGGGGCTGGCCTCGGGGGCGAACAGATCGGCAAGCCGCAGTTCGCGGATGAGCTGGCCCGTGGCGGCGGCCAGCCGGGTGGCCGGGCGATGGCGCGGGCTGGCCAGCACCAGGTTGTTGGTGATCGTGGGCGAACCGATCGCGCACAGGGACAGTTCATGCTCGGCGGCCGGGCCGCGCGCGGCCGAGCGGGGCAGGATGGCGTAGGCGTCGCCCTGCGCCGCCAGTTCTACGATGGTCTGCACGGCGTCGACCTCGGCCGCCACCTTGAGCCGCACGCCCTGCGCGCGGCAGACGCTTTCCACGAGGGTGCGGATGGCGTTGGGCAGGCTTGGCAGCACCAGGGGATAGTCGCCCAGCCGCGCGACCGGCACGTGATCGGGCAGGGGCGGCTGATGGCCCGCGGCGGCCGCCAGGACGAGATCTTCGCGAAACAGCGATTCGTACGCGAGCTGCGGGGACGGGGCCGGGTCATAGAGCAAGGCCAGGTCCACGCGGCCGGCGAGCAGCCATTCGCGTACCTGCGCGCTCAAGCCTTCGGCCACCGCGATGGAGGCATCCGGAAAGTCCTGGCGGAACGCCTGCACGAGCGGGGGCGTGAGCACGCGCGCGATGCGCGGCGGCAGGCCGATCATGACCTTGCCCGTGGGCGTTTCGCGCAGCGTCTGAAGATCTTCCTTGGCGCGTTCGGCCAGCGTCAGCAGGGCGCGGGCGTGCTCCAAAAAGCGCAGGCCGGCCTCCGTGGGTTCGGCGCCGCGGCCGTTGCGGTAGAGCAGGTGCTGGCCCAGCTCCACCTCCAGCAGCCGCACCTGGCGGCTGAGCGTGGGCTGCGCGACGTCCAGCATCTCGGCGGCGCGCGAGAAGCTGCGGCGCTCGGCCACCCGCACGAAGTATTCGATCTGCTTGAGATCCATCGGATATTAGCTTTTTCGATATCAGAAATATCAGGTATAGCATTGTTTGCCAGGCCACATTCCGCGAGGATGGCGTTTTGCAATGAGGAAGTCCCCCGTGCCCGATTGCCGTCCGCCGCTCGCCTCGCCGTCCCGTCCCCGCCACGCGCTGCCGCCGGGCGCGTGCGATGCGCATTGCCACATCTTCGGGCCGGACGACGTGTTTCCGTACGCGCAGGGCCGCTCTTACACGCCGCCGGACGCGCCGTACGCCAGCATGGCGGCGCTGCACGCCCATCTGGGCATCGAGCGGGCCGTCGTCGTGCAGGCCAATTGCCATGGGTCGGATCACCGCGCCTTGCTGGACGCGCTGGCGCGCAGCGCCGGGCGGTATCGCGGCGTGGCGTTGCTGGGCGCCGACGCCACGGCGGCCAGCGTCAACGCACTGCATGAGGGCGGCGTGCGGGCCGCGCGCTTCAATTTCGTGCCGCATCTGGGCGGCGCGCCCGATCCGGCCGTGTTCGACCATGTGGTCGCGCTGATTGCGCCGCTGGGCTGGCATCTGTGCCTGCACGTGGACGGCGCGATGCTGCCGGAATTGCTGCCGCGCCTGCTCGCGTTGCCGGTGCCGTTCGTCGTGGATCACATGGGGCGGCTGAAGGCATCGGACGGGCTCGATTCGCCGGCGATGCGGGCGCTGCTCAGCCTGGCCGACGTCGACGCGGCCTGGGTCAAGGTGTCCGGCATCGATCGCATTGCCGCCGGCCGGCGGCCGTTCGCCGAAGGCATTCCGTTCGTGCGGGCGCTCGTTCAGGCCATGCCGGACCGCACGCTGTGGGGCACGGACTGGCCGCACCCGAATGTGGCGGGCGACATGCCGGACGACGGCGAGCTGGTCGACACGTTTTTCGAGGCCTGCCCGGACGCCGGGCTGCGTCAGCGCGTGCTGGTGGACAACCCCGCGCGGCTTTACGGATTTCAGTAGCAAAGAGAACGCGGAACGAGGGCCACGATGCCCGAGCCGCAAGCACACCCCCATCAACGAGGAGACACCATGTTCAAGAAAATCATCTCGGCCGCCGTGCTGAGCCTGGCCGCCGCGGGTGCGGCTCATGCCGACGGTCCCGTGCGCCTCATCATTGCGTTCCCGCCGGGCGGTCCCGTGGACCTGGTGGGCCGCGTGCTGGCCGAGCAGCTGGGCAAGGAGCTCAAGCAGAACGTCATCGTCGAGAACAAGGCGGGGGCCAATGGCAACATCGCGGCCGCCTACGTGGCCAAGGCGCCTGCCGACGGCTCGGTGCTGTTCCTGACCAGCGTTGGCGCGGTGGCGATCAGCCCGGCGCTGTACAAGGACCTGCCGTACGATCCGGCGCGCGATTTCGCGCCGGTGTCGCGCGTGGTGAACAATGCCACGGTGTTCGTGGTGAACCCATCCAATCCGGCCACCGATGCAGCCGACTTCGTGAAGAAGTCGCAAGCCGCGTCGCAGTCGGTCGCCATCGGCTCGTCGGGCATCGGCAGCATTCCGCACCTCACGCTGGAAATGTTCGCCGATTCCAGCAAGGCCAAGGTGCTGCATGTGCCTTACAAGGGCGCGGCCCCCGTCATCAACGACGTGATGGGCAATCAGGTATCCGGGTTCTTCGGGGACGTGCCGGGCCTCATCGGCCACATCCAGGGCGGCAAGCTCAAACCCCTGGGCGTGGCGGCGCCGACCCGCCATCCGCTGCTGCCCGATGTGAAGACGCTGGCCGAGCAGGGCATTCCTGGCGTCGAGTCCAACAACTGGTACGGCCTTGTCGCGCCGGCGGGCACGCCTGCCGCTACCGTGGACAAGCTGAACCAGGCCGTGCGCGCCGCACTGGGCAACGAAACCGTGCGCGCCCGCCTGGAGAAGTTCGGCGCCGAGGCCGCGCCCACCACGCCGCAGGAATTGGGCGCGCTGATCGCCGCCGACCGCGAGAAGTGGACCGCGCTGATCCAGCGCAAGAACATCCGTCCGGAGTAAGCATGAGCGCCCGCCGAATCGAACCCGTCGTGCCGGGCACGCGCCCGGAACTGGCCGTGCTGGAGGCGCGTATCGCCGCCGCGCGCGGCCGCATTTCGCCGCTGTATCAGGTGCTGCTGAACAGTCCGGCCGTGGTCGAAGGCTGGGAAGCCATGCTGACCGCGATCCGGCAGAAGACGTCGCTGGCGCCGCGGCTGCGCGAGCTGATCATCCTGCGCGTGGCGACCTTGAACAACGCGCCGTACGAGTTCGAGGCGCATGTGCCGCACGCGCTGGCGGGCGGCATGCCGCAGGCGGTCATCGACGTGCTGCGCGGCAATCCCGCTCCGGATCAGGTACCGGGCCTGGAACCTGGCGAGGCCGAGGTGCTGACGCTGACCGACGCCATGACGCGCGATATCGAGGTGCCGGACGCGGTGTTCGCGCCGCTGCGCGCGCGCTATGACGACGCGCAACTGGTGGAACTGACCGCGACGGTGGGCGCGTACAACATGGTGTCGCGCTTCCTGGTCGCCTTGCGCGTCGGACATTGAAAGGAGAGGGCTGTGCAGGAAACGATGTTGCTGGTGTCGCTGGGCGAGCGGTTTGACGAGACGCGCATTCAGGATCTGGCCGGGCGTCTCGCGGATGGGCTGAAGGATGTGAAGATCAGCGCCTTTGCCGCGCTGGAAGCCGAAGACACCTACGTATACGTGCGCGGGGCCCGTGCATTGCCGCAGATCCAGGCCCGCCTGAATGAACTGGCGCCCGGCGCGCACGCGCGGGTGCTGCATCTGACGCTGGATTTGCCGGGCGCGTCGGCGGGACAGGAGGCGCCGTGGCATTACATCGTCGAAACCGACGTGCTGCCCGAGGCCGAGGCCGACCTGAACGCCTGGTACGACCAGGAGCACCTGCCCGGCCTGGCGTCGGTGCCCGGCACGGTGCGCGCGCAGCGCTGGGAATGCCGCGATGCGTCGCCGAGGTACTTGGCCTGCTACGACCTGCACACGCAGGAAACCTTCGGCAGCCCGCCGTGGCTGGCCGTGCGCGCGACCGACTGGAGCAGCCGCGTGCGGCCGTCCTTTCGCAACACGCGGCGCACGATGTTCAGGAAGATCCTGTAGCGCCGTCGCGCCACAAAAGAGAAGGGGCCCGGACATCGCGCGATGTCCGGGCCCCTTTTTACCTGTGGGAGGGCGTCAGTCGACCTGACCCAGCAGCAGGAATTCCATCAGCGCCTTCTGCACGTGCAGGCGGTTCTCGGCCTCGTCCCAGACCACGCTCTGCGGGCCGTCGATGACTTCGCCGGTCACTTCCTCGCCGCGATGGGCGGGCAGGCAGTGCATGAAGACGGCCTGCGGGTCGGCGGCGGCCATCATTTCGGCATCCACGCACCAGTCGGCAAACGCGGCGCGGCGCTCTTCGTTTTCGGCCTCGTAGCCCATGCTGGTCCAGACGTCGGTCGTGACCAGGTGCGCGCCCTTGCACGCCTCCATGGGATCCTTGAACTGGCGCAGCACCTTGTCGGGCGGCGTGCCGATGCGGGCGGCTTCAAGTTCGTAGCCGGCCGGCGTGGACACGTGCAGCGTGAAGCCCAGCATCTCGGCCGCCTGCAGCCACGTGTAGGCCATGTTGTTGGCGTCGCCCACCCAGGCGACCGTCTTGCCGGCGATGGGGCCGCGGTGCTCGATGTAGGTGAAGATGTCGGCCAGGATCTGGCAGGGGTGGAATTCGTTGGTCAGGCCGTTGATCACGGGCACGCGCGAATGCGACGCGAAGCGCTCGATGCGGGTCTGCTCGAACGTGCGGATCATGACGATGTCGACCATGCGCGAGATCACGCGCGCGGTGTCTTCGATGGGCTCGGAGCGACCGAGCTGCGAGTCGTTGGACGTCAGGTTGATCACCGAACCGCCCATCTGGTACATGCCGGCCTCGAACGACACGCGGGTGCGCGTGCTGGCCTTTTCGAACACCATTGCCAGCGTGCGGTCGTGCAGCGGCATGTGGGGCTCATAGCGTTTGAACTTTTCCTTGATCAGGCGCGCGCGGTCCAGCACGTAGGCGATCTCGGCGGACGAGAAGTCCTTGAACTGCAGGAAGTGCCGCAGCGGGCCGTTTTGAGTCGTGGGAGGAGTCATGTTGATGTCGCAGGTCATTGGGCCCGGCCAGGCTCGTGGCCCGGCAGGGACGTTGATTATGGTTTTTCGGCCAGGAACTGTTGGATGAGCGGAACCAGGAGGGCGACGATCTGGTCGGCCTCTTCCCGGGTCAGGATCAGCGGCGGCAGCATGCGGATGACGCGGTCGCGCGTGACGTTGATGAGCAGGCCCGCTTCCAGGGCGCGTAGCGCCAGGACGCCGCAGGGGCGGGCCAGTTCGATGCCCAGCATGAGGCCGCGGCCGCGGATGTCGGCCACGCCGGGCGTGCCGGCCAGCGCGCCGGCCAGGCGGTCTTTCAGGTATTCGCCCACGGCATGGGCGTTTTCAAGCAGGTTTTCGGATTCCAGCGCATCGAGCACCGCGAGGCCCGCGGCGCACACCAGCGGTCCGCCGCCGAACGTGGTGCCGTGGCTGCCCGGCGTGAAGACGCCCGCGGCGGGGCCTGCCGCCAGCATCGCGCCGATGGGCACGCCGCCCGCCAGCCCCTTGGCCAGCGTCATGACGTCGGGACGGATATCGGCCCATTGGTGCGCGAACCACTTGCCGGTGCGTCCGATACCGGACTGCACTTCGTCGATCATCAGCAGCCAGCCGCGCTCGGTGCACAACTGGCGCAGCGCCTGCAGGTAGGCAATGTCGGACAGGCGGATGCCGCCTTCGCCCTGCAGGACTTCCAGCAGCACCCCGGTGGTGCGGGGCTCGGCGTCGCCGGCGGCGCGCACCGCGTCCAGGTTGTTGTACGGCACCTGGATGAAGCCGCTGGGCAGGGGTTCGAAGCCCTTGCGCGCCTTGTCGCTGCCGGTGGCCGCCAGCGTGGCCAGCGTGCGGCCATGCCAGGACGAATCCATCGTGATGATGTGGGCGTGCTTGTTGCCGCGCTGGTACGCGTAGTAGCGGGCGAGCTTGATGGCCGCTTCGTTGGCTTCGGAGCCGCTGTTGTTGAACGCGACTTCCTGCATGCCGGACAGCGCCGTCAGCCGGGCGGCCAGCGCGGTCTGCTGGGGGATTTCGTAGATGTTGGAGGTATGGATGACGCGGGCGGCCTGCTCGGTGATGGCGGCGACCAGCTTGGGATGGGCATGGCCCAGGCACGAGACGCCGATGCCGGCCAGGGCATCCAGGTACTTTCGGCCGCCGGCGTCCCACAGCCAGACACCCTGGCCGTGCGTGAACGATACCGGCAGCCGGGCATAGATATTAGCCAGAGGCGAGCTCATCGCGGATCCTCCTGGGGGAATGGCATCGACAGCGTGCCCGCTTCCAAGGGGCGAATCGGGGGCGAATCGCGGTTTGAAAGAGGGCAAAGGATCAATCATATACAATTCGCGGCGCGGCACGCATGTTTGATCACGCCGAAGATCCGGCTTTCGTGAAAGGCGTCCCGCAGTGAAGAACACATGGCAACTCGCGTCAGACAATTCGTAATTCATGGCGTTACCGAAAGCGGTAGCCGCTTCCGCCCCAGCGATTGGGCGGAACGGCTCGCCGGCGTAATGGCACAGTTCCGGCCGGCCGGCTGTGCTGGTAACCACCTCACTTATTCGCCTTATGTGCTGCCCGTCGTGATCGATGGCGTGCGCGGGATCGTGGTCGACCTGCGCCTGCGCGACCTGGAGCCGCTGGCCTACAAGTTCGTGGTGGACTTCGCCCGCGACAACAACCTCAAGACGGAAGAACGCGAAATCTAGGCCCCCAGAACGAAAAAGCGCCCCAACCGGGCGCTTTTCTCATTCTGCGGCCCTGCACGCCCATCGGGCGGGCCGGGCGCTACCCGCCGCGCGGGCGCTGGCCCGCACGGCGGCAGGCATATCACTTGGCGTAGACCAGGTCGCGCAGTCCCAGCGACAGCCCGGGCCAATAGGTGATGACCATCAGGCACAGGATCACGACGCCGACGAAGGGCACCAGCGGCTTGACGATACGCTCGAGCGGCAGCTTGGCCACCGCGCAGGCCGCGAACAGGTTCACGCCGAACGGCGGCGTGATCATGCCCAGCGCCAGGTTGACCACCATGATGATGCCAAAGTGCACCGGGTCCACGCCGAACTGCAGCGCCACCGGCAGCAGCAGCGGGGCCAGCACCACGATCGATGCCGAGGTCTCGATGAACATGCCGATCACGAACAGCGCCGCGTTCACGCCCATCAGGAAGCCCAGCTTTGTGTCGAAAATCTGGGCGAGCCACGTGCCCAGCGCGTCCGGAATGCCGGCGCGGTTGAGCAGGAAGCTGAACAGGCCGGCGTTGGCGATCACGAACATGATGACCGCGGTCGACACGACCGACTTGTGCAGCGTGGCGGACAACTGGCGGAACGTGAGGCGGCGGTAGATGACCTTGCCCACGAAGACGGCGTACATCACGGCCACGACCGAAGCCTCGGTCGGCGTGAAGATGCCGCCGTAGATGCCGCCCAGGATGATGACGGGCATCAGCAGCGCCAGCCACGCGCGCTTGAACGATGGCCACAGCGGCAGGCGGCCTTCGCCGTCGCGCTTGCCCAGGTTGTTGCGCTTGGCGTAGAGCCAGACGTAGAACATCAGCGCCACCCCGATCAGGATGCCGGGCATGACGCCGGCGATGAACAGCTCGCCGGTGGATGTATCGGTGGACACGGCAAACAGGATCATCGGGATCGACGGCGGAATGATGACGCCGAGTTCCGCCGCGCTGGCCTGCAATGACGCCGCAAAGGGCGCGGGATAGCCGTGCCGGACCATGGCGGGGATCAGGATCGCACCGACCGCGAAGGTGGTGGCCACGCTGGAGCCGGCGACCGCCGCGAAGATCATGCAGGTCAGCACGCAGGTGCAGGCCAGGCCGCCCTGGATGCCGCCCACCACGCTCTTGGCGAATTCCACCATGCGCTCGGAGATGCCGCCGGCTTCCATCAGGTTGCCGGCCAGGATGAAGAAGGGGATGGCCACGAGCGGGTATTTGTCCAGCGCGGCGAACAACTGCTGCGCGACGACCAGCCAGGGCAGACCCGCGGCGCCGACGCCCGCCAGGCTGGCCAGCCCGATCGACACGGCGACCGGCACGGACAGCCCGAAGAAAATCAGCATCGAGACAATCATTAATTGGGACATGGCGATTTCTGCTGCTCAGGTTCGATAAGGGGCGGCTCAGCCTTGCGCGTCGTTGCGCACGGGCACGTCTTCTTCGTCGCCGGCGCACCAGCGGGCCAGCACGGCGATGGCCGCCAGCGTGGCGCCCACGGGGATCGCCAGGTAGATCCAGGAAATCGAGATGTCCAGGCTCGGCACGTTCTGGAAACGCACGCGGTAGGTCATGTTGCCGCCAATCCAGGCCAGAAAGCCGAGAAAACCGGCGCAGATGAAGCCGATGATGGCTTCCAGTACCCGGCGTCGCTTGCCGCCCAGCATGTTGCGCAGCAGTTCCACGCTGATCATGGCGCCGTGGCGAAAGGCCAGGGCCACGCCCAGCAGCACGGTCCAGATGAGAAGCGCGCGGGTGAGGACCTCGCTCCAGTCGGCGGGCGAATGCAGCACGAACCGGGCGATGACCTGATAGAACGCGGCCGCTGCGGCGGCGACCAAGAGGAGTTGGGCGAATGCCGAGACCAGCTTGAACAGGCCGCGGTCGAAGGCGCAGAGCAAACGCATGGTGAATTCCGTTGGCGAAAGTCGCGAAAAAAATAGGGCGGGCGCGCGGCGATAGCCGGCCCCGCCGCCAGGCGAGCGGCCCCGCCACGGGGGCCGCACCGGCTTACTTGGTGTCGCGGATCGCGTCGATCAGCTTCTTGTCGAACTTCTTGTAGTACTCGGGGTAGGCGGGCTCCACGGCCGCGGCGAAGGCGGCGCGGTCCACTTCGGTGACTTGCATGCCTTCCTTCTTCAGCTGCTCGACGCCCGTCTTCTCGATGTTGTCGACGTAGGCGCGCATGGCCTGGGCCGATTCCTTGCCGGCCTTGTCGAAGTTGGCCTTGTCGGCGGCCGACAGGCCTTCATAGACGTTGGCCGACATCAGCACCAGGGCCGGGCCGTACACGTGGCCGGTCAGCGACAGGTACTTCTGCATCTGCGACAGCTTGGCCGACGTGATCACGGACAGCGGGTTTTCCTGGCCGTCGATGGTGCCCTGCTGAAGGGCGGTGGCCACTTCGGGCCAGGCCATCGGCGTGGGCAGGATGCCGATCTGGCGGAAGGCGGTGATGTGGATGGGGTTTTCCGTGGTGCGGATCTTCAGGCCCTTGGCATCCGCCGGGGTCTTGACCGGACGCACGTTGTTGGTCAGGTGGCGAAAGCCCTGTTCGCCCCAGGCCAGCGCCACGATGCCGCGGCTGGGGAACTTGGCCAGCATGTCCTGGCCGATCTTGCTGTCGAGCACGGCACGGGCGTGCGGCAGGTCGCGCAAGAGGAAGGGAATATCGAAAACGCCGGTTTCGGGAACAAAATTGAGGGTTGCACCGGTCGAAACGATCGCGAGATCGATGGTGCCGATCTGCAGGCCCTCGATGACCTCGCGTTCGCCGCCCAGCGCGCTGTTGGCGAATTGCTGGACCTTGAACTTGCCGTTGGTAGAGGCCTCGATGGACTTGGCCATCGCGTCGGCGCCGGCGCCGTAGTGCGACGAGGTCGACAGGGCGTAGGCCATCTTCAGGGTGGTCTGTGCCGCCGAGGGCAGGGATGTGGCGGCCGCGCAGGCGGCCAGAATCGTGGCCGCAAGCCAGGATTTACGCATTGTCTTCTCCGGAATTGGTTATCTTTAGGGGCGGCTTTGCCTCCCGCCCCGGGATGATATCGGGAATCAGATCGCTTTCTTACCGTTGGCTAACATAGTTGAATGATGGATTTCCCTGATATGTCACAGGCCAAGCGCCCCGGTTTCTGGTCCACCCTGCGCCTGGGCGCCCGGATGATGATGCGCGATGCGCGTGCCGGCGAACTGCGCCTCCTGGTGCTGGCCCTGGTCGTAGCGGTGGCGGCGGTCACCAGCGTGGGCTTTCTGGCGGACCGCGTCGGACGCGCGCTGGAACGCGACGCCGGCCAGATGCTGGGCGCCGATCTGGTGCTGGACGCCGATGAGCCCGTGCCGGCCGCCTTCAAGGATCAGGCGCGCGAGCGCGGCCTCACCGTGTCCAGCACATGGCAGTTTCCTTCCATGGTGGGCGCCGGCGACGGCGCTCAGCTTGCCGCCCTGAAGGCCGTGGAACCCGGCTACCCGCTTCGCGGGGCGCTGCGGGTGGCGGATGCGCCGTTCGCGCCCGACGCGCCCACCCGCGACGTGCCGCCCGAAGGCGCGGTTTGGGTCGACGCGCAGCTGCTGGCCCTGCTGAACCTGAAGGTGGGCGACACACTCAATGTGGGCGACGCCCACCTGCGCATCGACCGCGTCATCACCTATGAGCCGGACAAGGGCATGCAGTTCGTCAACGTCGCGCCGCGCGTGCTTCTGCGCGCCAGCGACCTGCCGGCCACCGGGCTGATCGCGCCGGGCAGCCGCATCGGGTATGCCATGCTGATCGCCGGCCAGCCGGACGCCGTGGCCGGGTATTCCGCCTGGCTGAACCAGAACCTCAAGCGCGGCCAGAAGATCGCCACGCTGGAGTCGGGCCGCCCCGAAGTGCGCCGCACGCTGGACCGCGCGCAGCGGTTCCTGTCGTTGGTGGCGCTGCTGGCGGTGCTGATCTCGGCCGTGGCCGTGGCGCTGGCGGCGGGGCGCTACATGACGCGGCACCGCGACGGCATCGCGGTCATGCGCTGCCTGGGCGCAGTGCAGTCGCAGGTCGCGCGGATGCTGACGCTGGAATTCACGCTGGTTGGCCTGGTCTCGTCCGCGGCCGGCTGCCTGCTGGGCTTTGGCGTGCACCAGGTGCTGGTGATGCTGCTGGGGTCGCTGATCGACACCACGCTGCCGGCGCCGTCGGCCATTCCGGCGCTGCAGGGCCTGCTGACCGGGCTGCTGCTGCTCCTGGGCTTTGCGCTGCCCGCGCTGGCGCAGCTTCGGCACGTGCCGCCCGCCCGCGTCCTGCGGCGCGATGCGGACACGATCAGCGCCCGCAGCGCCTTCGGTTACGTGCTTGGCGCGGCGGGGTTCGCGCTGCTCATCTGGTGGTTCGCGGGCGACGCGAAGCTGGGCGGCGTGGTGGCGGGCGGCTTTCTGGGCGCCTTCGGGGTATTTGCCCTGGTGGCCTGGCTGTGCATCCTGGGGCTGGCGCGGGTGCGCCGCCTGGCGGCCGGGTTTCCCGCGCTGCGCTTTGCGCTGGCGGGCGTGGTGCGCCGCCGGGCGGCCACGATCACGCAGGTCTGCGCGCTGGCTGTCGGGTTGATGGCGCTGCTGCTGCTGACCATGACCCGCACCGATCTGATCCAGGGGTGGCAGCGCACCATGCCGCCGGACGCACCCAACCGGTTCCTGATCAACGTGCAGCCAGACCAGCGCCAGGCCGTGACCGATGCGCTGACGCGCGAAGGGCTGGGCCGCATCACGTTATCGCCGATGGTGCGTGGCCGGCTGATCGCGGTCAACGGTAAGCCGGTGGGACCGGACGACTACGAAGAACCGCGCGCCAAGCGCCTGGTGGACCGCGAATTCAACCTGTCCTATGGCGACGCGCTGCCGTCTTCCAACCGCATCGAGCAGGGCCGCTGGCTGGCGCCGGGCTCGGCCGAGGTCTCGCTGGAAGCGGGGCTGGCGCAGTCCCTGCGCATTGGCCTGGGCGACAAGATGACGTTCGACGTGGCCGGCCAGCAGGTCGAAGTGGCCGTGTCGAGCATCCGGCGGGTGGATTGGGATACGATGCGCGTCAATTTTTTCGCCATCCTGACCCCCGCCGCACTGGCCGACATGCCTCAAAGCTGGATCACGTCCTTTTACCTGCCGCCTGACAAGGCGGCGGTGCTGCCCGCGCTGGTGCGGCAGTTTCCGAACCTGACGGTGTTCGACGTGGGCGCCATCCTGCAGCAGTTGCAATCCGTGCTGAATGAAGTGGGCCGCGCGGTGCAGCTCCTGTTCCTGTTCACCCTGGCCGCCGGCGTGCTGGTGCTGTCCGCGGCGCTGACCGCGACGCGCGACGAGCGGATGCGTGAGGCGGCGGTGCTGCGCGCGCTCGGCGCCACGCGCCGTCAGCTTGCCCGTTCCCAGCGCATCGAGCTGTGGGCGGTGGGCGGGCTGGCCGGCCTTTTGGCGGCGGCTGGCGCCACGGCGATCGCTTGGG
Source organism: Achromobacter sp. JD417 (assembly GCF_041879325.1). NCBI lineage: Bacteria > Pseudomonadati > Pseudomonadota > Betaproteobacteria > Burkholderiales > Alcaligenaceae > Achromobacter > Achromobacter sp. JD417. Next base: position 1,822,955 of record NZ_CP087159.1, read on the forward strand.
TTTTGTCAACGCAGGTGTTCGACTTCACCATTACCCTCAGCCTCTGGCCATGGCTGGCCGGGATCGGCGCAGGCATGCTGGGCGCCTGGGCGGGCGGCGCGCTTGCCCTGCGCGGCGTGCTGCGTACGCCGCCGCTTGTCACCCTTCGAGAAACCTGATGACGTCCCGCGTCCACACCATTACAGAACCCGTGGAAAACTCCCGCACCATGTTTGACCTTCTTGGCGGCGAAGCCGGCGTGCGCGCCCTCGTCGACCGTTTCTATGACCTGATGGACATGGAGCCCGACCTCAAGGAACTGCGCGCCGCCCACGGCCCCAGCCTGTACGAGGCGCGCGACAAGCTCTTCTGGTTCCTGTGCGGATACTTCGGCGGGCCGGACCACTACATCGAACGCTTTGGCCATCCCCGCCTGCGGGCGCGCCACCTGCCGTTTTCCATCGGCGAGGTCGAGCGCGACCAATGGGTGGCCTGCATCGGACGCGCGATGGAAGACGAGGGCATCGAGCCCGTCCTGATCGAGCGGCTGCTCGAATCGTTCTACGGCGTTGCCGACTGGATGCGCAATCGTGCAGGGTGACGATCGATCCGGCGCGCGGCGCACCGCCTGGGAGGGCCCGCTGGCCGGCGCCATGCTCAGCGACGCGCGGCGCCTTGCCGACGCGGGGCCGGAAGTCTTCAATCCCGCGCACTACGGCGACCGGGCGCGGCCCGTGGACGCCGGCGGTCGCCAGGCCGCGTGGTTCGTGGAGGGGCAGGGCTGGCAGGGCGTGCTGCGGCGCTACCGCCGCGGCGGCATGATCGCCCGCATCAGCCGCGACGCGTATCTGTGGAACGGCGAGTCGCGCACCCGAAGCTTCCGCGAATACCGCCTGCTGGCCGCGCTGCGCGCGCAAGGGCTGCCGGTGCCCGCCCCGCTGGCGGCGGCCTACTGGCGTCAGGGCCCGATCTACCGCGCCGCCATCGTGGTCGAGCGCATCCCCGGCGTGCGGCCCTTGGCGCAGGCGCTGACCGAACCGCTATGGCAGCCGGTCGCCGACGCCATCGTCCGCATGCACCGGGCGGGCGTCTGGCACGCCGACCTGAACGCCTTCAACATCCTCATCGGCAACGACGGCCGGGTCTGGCTCATCGACTTCGACCGCGGCACGCAGGGCGCGCTGTCCGAGCGACAGCGCCAGGCCAATCTGGACCGGCTGCGCCGGTCGCTGCGCAAGGTGGCTGGCGAGGCCGGCGACCGTTTCTGGATGCGCCTGCGCGACAGTTACTGGACGGCCTGGGGCATCGGCATCCAGCCCTGACCGCCGGCCCGCCGGCGCGCGGCCGCCACGGGGGCAATTGCGCCAATTACCCCGCAAAGTTGGGCAGGTCAGCGCTAAAAGGCTTTATCATTTCGCCTTTTGGTACTCCTGTCATAAACGGCATAGAGCAAGGGGGCTGGACATAATGGAACTGAAGGCGGGAATGCGCTGGGCGCTCGGCGCGGTGCTGGCTGCGGCAGCGACATCGGCGGCGGTGGCGCAGAACAAGGTCGTCAATGTCTACAACTGGGCCGAATATACGGCCCCGGACACGATCCCGGGTTTCGAGAAGGAAACCGGCATCAAGGTCCGCTATGACGTCTATGACAGCAACGACGCCTTGCAGGCCAAATTGCTGGCCGGCAAGTCGGGTTACGACGTCGTTGTCCCGTCCACCCATTACGCCTCGCGCCAGATCGAAGCCGGCCTGTTCCAGAAGCTGGACAAGTCCAAGATCCCCAACTGGAAGTACCTGGATCCGGAAATAATGGCGCTGGTCGCCACGGTCGATCCCGGCAACGAACACGCCATTCCGTGGGGCTACGGCACCAACGGCCTGGGCTACAACGTCACCAAGGTCAAGCAGATCATGGGCGACGACGTGGACCTGGCCAGCTGGGACATGATCTTCAAGCCCGAGAACGCCGCCAAGCTCAAGGAGTGCGGCATCTCGATGCTGGACGAAGCCGCGCAGGTCTTCCCGGCCGTGCTCAAGTACCTGGGCAAGGACCCCAACAGCACCAACGCCGCCGACTACCAGGCCGCGATGGAAGTGCTGAAGAAGATCCGCCCGTATATCCGCCAGTTCAGTTCGTCGGGCTACATCGACGAGCTGGCCGTGGGCGACCTGTGCATGGTCTACGGCTTTTCCGGCGACGTCATGATCGCCCGCAAGCGCGCGCAGGACGCCAAGAAGCCCTATGAAGTGAACTACTTCATTCCCAAGGGCGGCGCGCCGGCGTGGTTCGACCTGATGGTCATCCCCAAGGATGCGCCGCATCCCGAAGAGGCGCTGGCCTTCATCAACTACATCGAAACGCCGAAGGTCCATGCGGCCATCACCAACACCATGTTCTATCCCAACGCCAACAAAGAGGCGCGGCAGTACGTGAACAAGGATGTGGCTGAGAATCCCATGATCTACCCGCCCGCCGACGTCTCCAAGACCCTGTACGTGATCAAGGCCCTGCCCTTGAACATTTCACGTCTGCAGAACAAGTTGTGGTCCGAGCTGAAGTTGGGAAATTAGTCATCATGAACGATAGCCGTTACTCGGCGCAGCACGCGGCGGACCCGGACGAGTTCGTCCGGGTTTCCGACGTGGTAAAGATCTTTGGCGACGTGGTGGCCGTGCGCTCGGTCAACCTGTCCGTCAAACGCAATGAAATCTTCGCGCTGCTGGGCAGCTCGGGCAGCGGCAAGTCCACCTTGCTGCGCATGCTGGCAGGCTTCGAGGAAGCCACGTCGGGCCAGATCCTGCTGGACGGCGAGGACATCACCAGCGTGCCGCCGTACCGCCGGCCCGTGAACATGATGTTCCAGTCGTACGCGCTGTTCCCGCACATGACGGTCGAGGCCAACGTGGCCTTTGGCCTGAAGCAGGAAGGCGTGGACCGCGCGGAAATCCATGACCGCGTGTTCGAGGCCCTGGACCTGGTGCAGATGGCGGGCTATTCGCGCCGCAAGCCCAACCAACTCTCGGGCGGGCAGCAGCAGCGCGTGGCGCTGGCGCGCAGCCTGGTCAAGCGTCCCAAGCTGCTGCTGCTGGACGAGCCCATGTCGGCGCTGGACAAGCAGATCCGCCAGAAGACGCAGATCGAACTCGTGAAGATCCTGGAGCAGGTCGGCGTGACCTGCATCATGGTCACCCACGACCAGGAAGAAGCCATGACCATGGCGCACCGCCTGGCCGTCATGACCGAAGGCCAGATCGTCCAGTGCGGCACGCCCCAGGACGTCTACGCGTTCCCGAACTCGCGCTTTGTCGCCAGCTTCATCGGGTCGACCAACATGTTCACCGGCACCATCGTGGTCGACGAGCCCGACCATGTGGCCATCGAATGCGCCGAGCTGACCCGTCCGCTTTACGTGAACCACGGCGTGAGCGAGCCGCTGGGCATGGAAGTGCACGTGTCCATCCGCCCCGAGCGCCTCTTGGTGTCGCGCGAGCAGCCCGATGGCGACTACAACTGGGCGCACGGCATGGTCAGCCACATGGCCTGGATGGGCAGCTACGCCCTCTATCAGATCCGCCTGGATTCCGGCAAGACGGTCGAGGCCAGCGTGCCCAGCCGGCTCCTTGCCCAGATGGATGCGCCGGGCATCGACGAAGAAATCTTCGTCAGCTGGGACGCCGACAGCGCGACGGTGCTTGCGTCATGATCCGTTTTTCGCCCCGCGACTGGCTGCCGTCGGGCCGGGCACTGGCGGTGGTGCCGCCTTTCGCCTGGCTGGTGCTGTTTCTGCTGGTGCCGTTCCTGCTGGTGCTCAAGATCAGCTTTGCCGAAATGAAGTTCGGCATCCCGCCGTATACGTCGCTGGCGCAGTTTCAGGACGAGGCGATCCAGTTCAGCCTGCACCTGCGCGGCTACATCCTGCTGTTCACGGAAAACCAGTATTTCCGCACATACCTCAGCTCGGTCAAGATCGCCGGCATCACCACGCTGGTCTGCGTGCTGATCGGCTATCCCATCGCGTACTACATTGCCCGTTCGTCGGCGCGCGTGCGCAACCTGCTGCTGCTGGCGGTGATCCTGCCGTTCTGGACTTCGCTGCTGCTGCGCGTTTATGCCTGGGTGGGCATCCTGCGCAACGACGGCCTGCTCAACAACCTGCTGCAGAGCCTGGGCCTGATCTCCAGTCCGCTCGAGATCTACCGCACCGACCTGGCCGTGTACATCGGCATGGTCTACGCCTATCTGCCGTTCTTCATCCTGCCGCTGTACGCGACGCTGGTGAAGATGGACCTGCGCCTCTTGGAGGCCGCCTATGACCTGGGCGCCAAACCCTGGCAGGCGTTCTGGCAGATCACGGTCCCGATGTCGCGCCAGGGCGTGATCGCGGGCGCCATGCTCGTGTTCATCCCGGCCGTCGGCGAATACGTGATCCCGGAAATGCTGGGCGGGGCCAACACGCTGATGATCGGCCGCGTGATGTGGAATGAATTCTTCAACAACGCCGACTGGCCGATGGCGTCGGCGGTGACGTGCGTGATGGTGTTGCTGCTGCTCGTGCCGCTGGTGTACTTCCAATACAGCCAGGTCAAGCAGCAGGGGGGAGGCCGCAAATGAACGGTCCGAACAAGACGCTGCGCGCCGTGGTGCTGGGGCTGGGCTACTTCTTTCTGTACGTGCCCATCATCAGCCTGATGGTGTTTTCGTTCAACGAGTCGCCGTCCGTCACGTCGTGGACGGGGTTTTCGCTACGCTGGTATCACTCGCTGGCCAACGACGACGCGCTGTTGCGCGCCGCGTGGCTGTCGTTCCGCATTGCCGTGCTGACGGCTACCGCGGCGGTCGTCATCGGCACCTGGGCCGGCTACGTGCTGGGCCGCATGGGGCGCTTTCGCGGCTTTGCGCTCTACGTCGGCATGCTGAGCGCGCCGCTGGTGATCCCCGAGGTCGTGCTGGGCATCTCGCTGCTCCTGATGTTCGTCGAAGTGCGCGGCGCGCTGGGCTGGCCCGAGCAGAACGGCATGTTCACGATCTGGGTGGGGCACGTGACGCTGTGCATGGCGTTCGTGGCTGTCGTCATCCAGACCCGCATCCGCGACCTGGACCGCTCGCTGGAAGAGGCCGCGCTGGATCTGGGCGCCACCCCGATCACGGTGTTCTTCAAGATCACGCTGCCGCTCATCGCGCCCGCGCTGGCGTCGGCCTGGCTGCTCGCCTTCACGCTATCGCTGGACGACGTCGTCATCGCGTCGTTCCTGTCCGGCCCCGGTTCCAGCACGTTGCCCATGGAGGTCTTCTCCCGGGTGCGGCTGGGCCTGAAGCCCGAGATCAACGCGCTGGCCACCCTGTTCATCCTGGCGGTGGGCACGTGCGTGATCCTCGCCAACCGCATGCAATGGCGCAAGGAGTCCGAATCCAAATGACGCAAACCACCCTGTATGGCCTGACCAAGTGCAGCACGTGCGTGAAGGCGCGCGACTGGCTCACCGAGCACGGCGTCGACCACGCCTTCGTCGACTATCGCGACAATCCGGTGGCGGCCGCGACGCTCAAATCCTGGGCCGAGCAGGTCGGCGGCTGGGAAAAGCTGGTCAACCGCGCCTCGATGACGTGGCGCAATCTGCCCGAAGACCGCAAGACCGCGCACACCGACGCCCAGTGGACCAAGCTGATCGCCGAATACCCGGCGCTGGTGCGCCGTCCGGTGACGGTCACGCCGGATGGCGAGGTGAGTGTTGGCTTCAGTGAAAAGCGCTACGGCGAACGTTTCGCCTGAGGCCGGAGGCGGGCCCGGCCGGGCCCTGCCGGACGCCTTCTTCGACCGCGATGCGGCCCAGCTGGCGCGCGAGTTGCCCGGCAAGGTGATCCGCCACCGGGTCGGCGGCCTGTGGCTGTCGGCCCGCATCATCGAGACCGAGGCCTACTATCTGGAAGAGCGGGGCAGTCATGCCTCGCTGGGCTACACCCACAAGCGCCGCGCCCTGTTCATGGACGGCGGCACCATCTACATGTATTACGCCCGCGGGGGCGATTCGCTGAACTTCAGCGCGGGCGGCCCCGGCAACGCGGTGCTGATCAAGTCTGCCTATCCGTGGACCGACGCGCTGTCCGGCCCCGAAGCCCTGGACCGGATGCGCGAGCTCAATCCCGATGCGCAAGGACGGCCCCGGGCGCTGGGCGCGCTCTGCGCGGGGCAGACCCTGCTGTGCCGGTCGCTGGGCCTGAAAGTGCCCGAGTGGGATGCGCGCCGCTTCGATCCCGAGGCCCTGTACGTCGAAGACGTGGGCGAGTCCCCGCCGTATCTGATCTGCACCACGCGCCTGGGCATCCCCACGGGGCGCGACGAGCACCTGAGCTACCGGTTCGTGGATCCGGCCTACGCCGCCTTCTGCACGCGCAACCCGCTGCGGCGCGGCCAGCGCGCGGGACAGGACTATGTGTGGGTGGACCGGCAGGGCATCGTGCTGCCCGAGGCGCCGGCCGGCGGTTAGAGGCCGGCTTCGCGGACGCGCCGGGCAAGCGATTCGCGCAGTTCGGCGTACTTGCGCTGCAGGCGCCGGCGGTTCAGGCGCTTGCTCCAGGCATACAGCGGAATCAGCGGCAGCACGCCGAAGCCGTCGATCAGGTACAGCCCCTTCTTGCCGTCGGCGTTCTGGCCCACCGCGATGTTGCTGCTGGACATGTCATGCACCACCACGTGCGCGTCGGCCAGGTCGTCGAAGAATTCGTCCAACTGCGCCCGCAGGGCCTCGTCAAACTGACCCTTCATGGCAAGTTCGGTCAAGGTAGGCGCCATGTTGCCCGCCTCGTCCGTAATCTTTTCGACGACCAGTCCCAGCCCAAGCGAGGTCTGCGCCACACCGAAAATGCGCGCCATGGGCACCTGCCACACGCCGGAGGGGCGAGTCGTGGTGGTGACGTATTCCGAGATCTCGTTCAGGTAGACGCGGTAGGCGCTTTCGCGCTGATATTGCTTGTACCAGCGTTTGAACGGCCGCGCTTCCAGGTATATCGCCCGTGCGCGCATATCCATGACCTTGACGAGCAGGGACGGGGAATGCGGGTGCTGGAAAATGTGCCGGTCCCCGCCGGTCGCGAGCGGCGTGGCCGAATCCAGGTTCAGCGGTCCGAACACGGATTGATATGACACGGGAGGCGTGCTGGCGGGGCGGTCGGCAGAGTTCAAAGAAGCGGGGCGATTCATTCGGATGGCCGCCAGTTTAATCCGGTTGCTCCCGCGGCGTCTTCGCGCCCGCCGCGCCGGCTGGAAACGGGGGCGGAATGCGACCTACAATTCGCGCTTTGGAGAGCCCTTTCTTGAACGACATTCTGCTTTGGGTGGCCGCGGGTGGCGCGGTGCTTGCCTTCTTGGCCGCAGTGCTGGCCTGGCTGCGTCCGTCCGCTTCGGACGCCCGCCTTGAGGCCTTGCTGGAAGGCCTGGAAAGAACCGAGCGCGCGCTGCGCGCCGACATCGCCGAAGGCCAGCGCGGCCTGCGCAGCGAGTTTTCCGAATCCACGCGCGGGCTGCGTCAGGAGCTGGCGCAGTCGCATGGCGACCTGCGCGCGGGTCTGTCGCGCGATGCGCAGGCCGCCCGCGCCGAGTCCGCCGAATCGCTGGCGCGCTTTGCCGCGGGGTTCTCGGAGCAACTGCAGGGCCTCATCCAGATCAACGAGCGGCGCCTGATGGAAGTGCGCGCCACGGTCGATCAACGGCTGCAGTCGCTGCAATCGGACAACAGCGCCAAGCTCGATGAAATGCGCCGCACTGTCGACGAAAAGCTGCACGCCACCCTGGAGCAGCGCCTGGGCGAGTCCTTCAAGCTGGTGTCGGACCGCCTTGAAGCCGTGCACAAGGGGTTGGGCGAAATGCAGGCGCTGGCGGCCGGGGTCGGCGACCTCAAGCGTGTGCTGACCAACGTGAAGTCGCGCGGCACGTGGGGCGAAGTGCAACTGGCGCGCCTGATCGAAGACAACATGACGCCGGATCAGTACGCCAGCAACGTCAAGCCTGTGCCGGGCAGCGATGCCGCCGTCGAATTCGCCATCCGGCTGCCGGGGCGCGGCGATGGCGGCGATCCGGTCTGGCTGCCGATCGACGCCAAATTTCCGAAGGAAGAGTACGAGCGCCTGATGGATGCGCAGGAAGCGGCCGACGCCGAAGGCGTGAAGGCGGCCGGGGCCGCGCTGGGCCGCGCGGTCGAAGTGCAGGCGCGGCTGATTGCCGGCAAGTACATCGCGCCGCCGCACACAACCGATTTCGCCATCATGTTCCTGCCCACGGAAAGCCTGTATGCCGAGGTGCTGCGCCGCCCCGGCCTCCTGGACAAGCTGCACGACCTGCGGGTCAACGTGGCGGGGCCAAGCAATCTGGCCGCGCTGCTGAACAGCCTGCAGATGGGATTTCGCACGCTGGCTATCGAACAGCGTTCCTCCGAGGTCTGGCAGGTGCTGCGGGCCGTCAAGACAGAGTTCGGCAAGTTCGGCGAATCGCTGGCCAGCGTCAAGAAGACCCTGGACACCGCCAGCAACAAGATCGGCCAGACCGAGGTCCGCACGCGCGCCATGCTGCGCAACCTGAAGGGCGTGGAGGCTCTGCCCGAAGCCGATGCCCTGCGTCTGCTGGGTGCCGGCGCGGCGGACGCCGCCGACCCCGACGACGACACCGACGACACCCGCGCGCCGTCCGCCGGCGGCGTCTGAGGCCGGAAGACCCAAGTCCGGGGCCCCGACCGCCCCGGCGCGCGCTTGTTGCCCGCCCTCGCAGCCGATATCCTCATGCATGCGGCACTTCGCCGTCGATACCTGGAGCATCGTCAGCATGAGCATCGCCGAACGCCATGATTCCTCTTCTCTCGACGCGACGGCGCTGGGCGCCGATATCGCCCTGGGCGCCACCACGGCGCTGGCTGCCATGCAGCAGGCGGTGGACCGCGTTGCGGCCCGTAATCCGTCCATCAACGCCGCCTGCGGCGTGCAGGCCGAGGCCGGCTTGCGGCTGGCAGAGGCGATGGACGCCGAACTTGCGTCGCTGACGTCCGAACAACGCCAGGCGCTGCTGCGCGACCGGCCATTTCTGGGCGTGCCCACCCTGCTCAAGGACCTGGCCACGGCAGCCATCGGCCTGCCCAGCATGATGGGTTCCGTGCTGTACGGCAAGGTCCAATGGAACCTCGACGCCGACATCGTCAAGCGCTATCGCCGCGCCGGGCTGATTCCGTTTGGCCGCACGACCAGCGCCGAGCTTGGCCTGAGCCCCACGACGGAATCGCCGGTGTATGGCCCGGCCACGCAGAATCCCTGGAAAAAGGGTCATAGCGCGGGCGGCTCCAGCGGCGGCGCCGGGGCGGCGCTGGCCAGCGGGATGGTGCGCATCGCCCATGGCAGCGATGGCGGCGGCTCGATCCGCATTCCCGCCTCGTGCTGCGGCGTGCTGGGGCTCAAGCCCTCGCGCGGCCTCATGCCGCTGGGCCCGCTGAAAGGAGAAGGGTGGGGCGGCCTGGCCACCGAACACATGATGACGCTGTCGGTGCGCGATTGCGCGGCGGCGCTGGACATCAGCGCGGGCGCGGACGTGGGTGCGCCTTATGCGGCGCCCGTCCAGCCCGCGCAATCCTATCGTGGCGTGGTGGCCCGCGTTGCCGCCGATCCGCGCGCGGCGCCCCGCCGGCGCATCGCGTTCATCAACACCACCTACGAAGGCGGCGCGATCCATCCCGATGTTGCTGCCACGCTGGACGAGGCCGCCGCGTTCTTCGCCGCGCTGGGGCATGAACTGGTGCCCGCCGCGCCGCCCGTCGGCTCCGAGGAAGTCCTGTCGCCGATGCTGCCCCTGATCGCCAGCGCGGCCGCCAACGCCATCGACAGCTTTGTGGCTGCGCGCGGCCGCCGCCTGGCCGCCGATGAGCTGCAGCCCACCACGCTGGGCGCGCGCGAGTACGCCCGCGCCATCTCGGGCGCGCAGTACGTCGCCTGCGTCGACACCTGCCACGAAATCACCCGCCGCATCGGGCGCTTCCTGCATCGCGACGGCGCCCAGGGCTACGATCTGTTCCTCAGCCCGGTCCTGGCGCTGCCGCCCGCGCCCATCGGCCGCTACGCCATGGACAACGCCGACTATCTGGCCTACCGTCTGGGCAAGAAGGGCGTCATCGGCTATTCGCCATTCGCCCCGTTGGCCAACCTGACCGGCATGCCCGCCATTTCGATCCCCTTCGGCATGTCCGCGGACGGGCTGCCCATCGGTATCCAGGTAATGGGTCCGCTCGGCGCCGAGGCGCAATTGCTGGAGCTGGCTGCCCAGGTCGAAACGCTGCGGCCCTGGCCCTTGACGGCGCCCATGGCCCGATAGCCGCCACCGGGCGCCGCCGCCCCGCGCCGGCCGGCCAAACCAGGGAGATCGCATGTCATCGTTCGCGACGCATACCGTGTTCAACCAGGTGCCGCCCCTGGAAGACTATTCCCTGTACGACACCGATCCGGCGCTGCGGGAGGCCGTGCGGCGCGAGGGCGCCGAGGCCTGGGCGGGCGATCTAGCCGCGCACGGCGCCTGGTTGGGCCGGGCGCAGACGCTGGCCGCCGGCGCCGAGGCCAACCGCTGTCCGCCCCGCCTGGTCAGCTACGACCGGGCCGGCCATCGCGTGGACCGCGTCGAATTCCACCCCGCCTGGAACGTGCTGATGAGCGGCATCATGGCGCGCGGCCTGCATAGCCGCGCGTGGATGCAGCCCGCGCCGGGCGCGCAGGTGGCGCGCGCGGCTGCCTATCTGATGCAGGGGCAGGTCGAGGCCGGCACGCTATGTCCCACCACCATGACCTTTGCCGCCGTGCCGCTGCTGCAACGCGAGCCCGCCGGCGTGGTGGACTTTGCCGGCCAGTGGCTGCCGGCCCTGTACGCGCGGGAGTTCGATGGCAGCGACGCGCCGCTTGCCGCCAAGCGCAGCGCGCTGATCGGCATGGGCATGACCGAAAAGCAGGGCGGCTCGGACCTGCGCGCGGTCACCACGCGCGCCGCGCCGCTGGGTGCGCCCGGCCGCGGATGCGCGTATCTGCTCGTGGGGCATAAATGGTTCTTTTCGGTGCCGCAGGCCGACGCCCACCTGGTCCTGGCGCAGACCGACGAGGGGCTGAGCTGCTTTTTCGTTCCGCGCTGGATCCCGGATGGCCCGCGCAACGCGGTGCGCGTGCGGCGGTTGAAGGACAAGCTGGGCAACTGGAGCAACGCCAGCTCGGAAGTCGAATTCGAGGATGCCTGGGGCGTGATGGTCGGCGAGCCCGGCCGCGGCCTGTCAGTGCTACTGGAGATGGCGGGCACCACGCGGCTGGACTGCGTGCTGGGCAGCGCGGCGCTGCTGCGCCAGGCGCTGGCGCAGTCGGCGCACCACGCGCTGCACCGCCAGGCCTTCGGCAAGCCGCTGGTCGAACAGCCGCTGATGCGCAATGTGCTGACCGACCTGGCGCTGGAAAGCGAAGCGGCCATGGTCCTGGCGCTGCGTCTGGCGCGTGCCGTGGACGAGCGCGCCGACGCGGGCGCGCGCGCGCTGGTGCGCGTGGGCACGCCGGCCGCCAAGCTGTGGGTCTGCAAGCGCGCGGTTGCCGCCGTGGCCGAGTGCATGGAGGTCTGGGGCGGCAACGGTTACGTCGAGGAAGGCCCGATGCCGCGCCTTTACCGCGAAACGCCCGTCAATTCGATCTGGGAAGGCTCGGGCAACGTCATGGCGCTGGACGTGCTGCGGGCGCTGCAACGCGAACCCGATGCGCTGCCGGCGCTAGAGGCCGAATTGGCCCGCGCCGCAGGGCAGTACCAGGATTTCGACGCGGCGCTGGCGCGTTGGCGCGCCATGTTGGCGGATGGCGAGCACGCGCAATTCCACGCGCGCCGCATCGCCGCCGGGCTGGCGCGCCTGTGGCAGGCGGCGCTGCTCATCGAGCACGCGCCCGCCGCCGTGTCGCAGGCCTTCGTCGCCAGCCGCCTGCGGGAGACGGGCGGCATGTTCGGCGAACTGGGCGCGGGGGACGATACAGCTGGCGTGGCGGCGCCGGGCGTCGACACGCCGGCGATCCTGGCGCGCGCCTGGCCCGCCATCGCCGCATGCTAAATTTCCCGGCTCAAGCAACTTTTCCGCACTTCTACCGCCATGCTCTCCCAGCAAGAACTCAAGCAGCAAGCCGCCGACGCGGCCCTGGAATTCGTCGAACAGGTCGCCGGCCCGGACGTCATCATCGGTGTGGGCACCGGTTCCACCGCCGACCTGTTCATCGACGGCCTGGCGCGATTCAAGGGCCGCATCGGCGGAACGGTCGCCAGCTCCGAGCGCAGCGCGGCGCGCCTTGCCGGCCATGGCCTCAAAGTGCTGGACCTGAACGACGTCTCGACCATGCCCATCTACGTGGACGGCGCCGACGAGATCAACGCCGACCTGCACATGATCAAGGGCGGCGGCGGGGCGCTTACGCGCGAGAAGATCGTGGCCTCGGTCGCCGAGCGCTTCATCTGCATCGCCGATGAATCCAAGCTGGTGCAGACGCTGGGCAAGTTCCCGCTGCCGCTCGAGGTCATCCCGATGGCGCGCGAGTCCGTGGCCCGCGCGCTGACCGCGCTGGGCGGCCAGCCCCGCCTGCGCGACGGCTTTGTCACCGACAACGGCAACATCATCCTGGACGTGTCGGGCCTTACCATCTCGGACGCGCCCGCGTTCGAAGCCATCGTCAACAACCTGCCGGGCGTCGTGACCTGCGGCCTGTTTGCGTTGTCCGGCGCCGACGTGGCCCTGCTGGCCACCCAGAACGGCATCCGCCGCCTGGACCGCCGCGCCTGATTCCGGCGGCCAAGGCTGGTCCCGCCGAACCGCCTTGCGGGGGGCGGGGCCGCGATTCATAATCCTGTCACACTTGGGTCATAACCTTGCCGGTTGTGCAGGCCCATCTCGTAATTTCTCTCAACTTCGGGGCAATGCAATGAGATCAACCACGCAGGGAGCCCGGATGACGGAGCATACAAACAAGCAGTTCGACGCCGATCTGGAAAGCGTCCGTTCGCAATTCTTGCAAATGGGCGGCGTGGTGGAAGCCATGATCCAGGAGGCGATCGATGCGCTGGCCAGCGGCGACATGACGCTGGTTGAAAAGGTGCGCGAGCGGGAAAAGGAAGTCAACCGCCACGAAGTCGAGATCGACGAGAGCATCAGCCGCATCCTGGCCCGGCATCAACCCACCGCCATCGACCTGCGCATGCTGATGGCCGTGTCCAAGATGCTGACCGACATGGAACGCTCCGGCGACGAGGCCGAGAAGGTCGCGACCGTCGCCCGCCGCGTTCACGAAGGCGAACTGCGCCACATCCCCGTGATCGAACTGCGCCACATGGCCGCCAACGTGCGCAACATGCTGCACCAGGCGCTTGACGCGTTCGCCCGTCTCGACCCCATCCAGGCCGCCGCCGTCGTGCGCAGCGACAAGGAAGTCGACAAGGAATGGAAGGGCGCGCTGCGCCACCTGATCACCTACATGATCGAAGACCCGCGCACGATCTCGCGCGCCATCGACATGATCTTCATCGCGCGCGCGCTCGAACGCATTGGCGACCACGCCAAGAACATGTCCGAACGCGTGATCTACATGGTCAAGGGCGCCGACGTGCGCCACACCGGCGTGAAGAACACCGAGCGCCTGGCACGCGGCGAAGAAGAATCCGAGGACACCTCGGACCAGTAAACGGCAAGACCGGCTGCCGCTTCACAGCGGCAGCGCTGCTCCCTGGCATAGCCGGGGATCCGGCACACCCGGCTTGCCGCCGTCGATGCGGCCCGCCAGCCGGCGTCCAAAGACCGGCATGGCCGGCGCACTGACTTCCAGGTCGTACCAGCCCTCGCAACCCGCGTACTTGAGTTCGACCGCGCCGCCCGCGGGCACGTGCGCCATCGCGCGCCAGCCATCGTTCATCTGCGATTCCACCCGCACCGGCTGCGGCTCGTCGCCGTGGTTCACGAGCCGCAGGCGCAGGCCCGAGGTGACAGGCACCAGTTGCGCTTCCAGCGTGCCCGCATCGCGCGCATCGCCGCGGAACTGCCGGTGAAAGCCGTCCGGCCCCAATAGCCAGAGGTCGTACCTGCGGTCCGCGCCCAGCTTCCAGCCGTCGTCCAGGCGCGCGCCCGCTCCGACCGTGTAGCGCCGGGGCGCGCGCGCCAGCGCGAGCCGATCGTACACGTGCAACACGGCGCCCGCGCTGCCCGGATTGCGCAGCGTCAGGCGGTAGTGTTCGCCGTCGGACGCCATCTGGCCCACGGCCTCCAGCGTGTAGGGCAGGGGACAGGTGTGGCGGTTGCTGTCCGGGTGATGCGAACTCCGGTCGCCAGCGAAATCGAATGCCGTCGTCAGGTCGCCGGCCACCGAGCGCCGCCAGGCGCTGATGTTGGGTTCGGCTACGCCGAACCGCATTTCCAGGAATCGGATGACCGAGGTGTGGTCGAACACCTGCGAATTGACCCACCCGCCGCGGCTCCAGGGCGATACCACCAGCATCGGCACGCGCGGCCCCAGGCCGAAGGCGCGCCCGTGCATGCCGGCCGGATCGTCGGCCGTGGACGCGCAGGGACCCTGCCGCGCGTCGTGGTATTCGCCGTCCAGCTCCACGGTCGACAGGCCGCCCGACTCGCCATCCGGATGTCGCGCTGGCGGCGCGGGCGGGGGCATGTGGTCAAAGAAGCAATCGTTTTCGTCGTAGGTGACGAACAGCACGCAACGGCTCCAGGTGTCGGAACTGGACGTCAGGATGTCCAGCACCCGCTCGGTATAGGCGCCGCCTCGCCGGGGCGAGGAGACTTCGGGATGCTCCGAGTCGGCCGTGGGCGCAATGATCCACGAGACGGCGGGCAGCGTGCCCTGCGCTACATCGCGCGCCAGGTCGTCCAGCGTGCGGGTGGCCAGCGCGCGGTCGCGCAGCGGCGCGTCGCCGGCGCTGTCCTCGTGTTGCCGCCGGTACTGCCGGAATCCCGCGAGCGGATTGTCGTTGTAGTTGTCCGCCATGTCCTGGTAGATGCGCCAGTCCACGCCTGCGTCCTGCAAACGCTCGGGGTACGTGGTCCAGGCGTAGCCTTCGCCCGCGGGACCTAGCCGGTCAAAGGTGTTGACCAGCGCGGGTCCGCCGGCCGCGCCCAGCGGATCGTTCGTCCCGGTCCACAGGAACAGCCGGTTCGGATTGGTGCCTGCCTGGATCGAGCAGTGATAGGCATCGCACAGCGTGAAGGCGTTGGCCAGGGCGGTCTGAAACGGCACGTCGGCGCTGCGGTAGACGCCCAGCCCCAGCCGGCTCTTGGCGGACAGCCATTGGTCCATGCGGCCGTCGTTCCAGGCGCGCTGCGAATCGTCCCAGGTATGCGGCGTGATGTAGCCGACGGGCTTGTCGCTGGGAACCTCAGCCTGCAGATCGTAGGGGCGGCAGCGCGCCTGGCCATCGGTCTGCGTCATCACCGTGCCCGCGCGCGTGGGCGCGGGATGCGGATCCGCGAACCCGCGCACGCCGGGCAGCGTGCCGAAGTAATGGTCGAAGGACCGGTTTTCCTGCATCAGGATCACGACGTGGCGTACATCTTGCAGTGTGCCGGTCTTGCGGTCGGGTTCGATCTGCAAAGCACGCGCGATGACAGGGGACGGGTCGGGACTGATGGGCGGGCGCGATTCTTCTTTCATGACAGCTTTAATACGGTCGGCATTCTTTGAATCTTAAGGCCTTGGCCGGTGTGCGATTGACGCTCGGAAGACACTCGGGCAGGACGGATGCCGGCGTGCCGCAAAAACAAAGCCCCTCGCATGCGAGGGGCTTTGCCAAGCCGCGCGCCTGTGGGCGCGGCGGGGGCGGGCCGGATCAGGCCGAGGGCGGAACGTAGCCGTCGGCTTCGACGCTGCCGTCTTCGAACAGGTAGCGTTCCATTTGCTGCTGCAGGTACTTGCGCGCGCGGGCGTCGGCCAGGTTCAGGCGGTTTTCGTTCACCAGGCGGGTCTGCACGCCTTTCCAGTCTTCCCAGGCTTCCTTGGAAATGCTTTGCCAGATGCGGGTGCCGAGTTCACCGGGATAGGGCGGGTAGTCCAGTCCTTCGGCTTCACGCTTCAGTTTCACACAGTTGACGATACGGGCCATGGTTCGCTGCCGGAAAAATGAATAACGCGTCATTTTAGCGGGCTTGGCGTGCGTCGGGCGCCAAGCCCCTTCCGCTGGCGGTGCAATGGCCCCGCAGGCCGGTCTCAGAGCTTCTTGATGAAGACCAGGCTGTTGCGGGAACGGTTGTAGTTGGTCTGCTTTTCGCGAGGCAGGTCGGTGATGCCGCCCTGCACGAACCCGCGCTTGATGAACCAGTGCGAGGTACGTGTGGTCAGCACGAACAGCCGCTTGGCGCCCAGCGCGCGGGCGCGCGACTCCATGTGGCGCAGCAGGATTTCGCCTTCGCCCGAGCCTTGCCATTCCGGGTGCACGATCAGGCAGGCCATTTCGGCCATCTGCTCCTCGTGAAAGTCGTGCAGCGCCGCGCAGCCGTAGATGACGCCGTCGTGCTCCAGCACGGTGAAGTTTTCGACGTCGCGCTCGACCACGCTGCGCGGGCGCGGCACCAGCGTGCCGTCGGCTTCCAGCGGCTCGATGAGGCTGAGGATGGCGCCCACGTCGTCGATGGTGGCCGGGCGCAGGTCGTCCAGCGTGTCCTCGACGACCATGGTGCCCACGCCGTCGTGGGTGAAGATCTCGAGCAGCACGCTGCCGTCCAGTTGGAACGGCAGCAGGTGGGCGCGCGCCACGCCGCGCTTGACCGCGAGCGAGGCGTATTGCAGGAAGGAATGGGTCTCTTCGTCCAGCTCGCCGGCCGCCAGGAGGGCGTCGGCATCCACACGCGCCAGTTCGGTGTCCAGCGTGCCATCGTCGTTCAGCACGCCTTGCGAACTCGACAGGAAGATCAGCTTTTCGGCGCGCAGTCCCACGGCCACGCTGGTGGCCAGGTCTTCCATCGCCAGATTGAAGGCATCGCCCGTGGGCGAGAAACCCAGCGGCGACAGCAGCACGACCGACGAGCCTTTCTCGATGGCGAATTTCAGCGCTTCGACGTCGATCTTGCGCACCTGGCCGGTGTGCTTGTAGTCCACGCCGTCAAGCACGCCCGCCGGGCGCGCGGTCACGAAATTGCCGGAGATGACGCGGATGTGGGCGTGCGACATGGGCGTGTTGGGCAGCCCCTGGCTGAACGCGGCCTCGATGTCCAGGCGGATCTCCCCGGCGGCTTCCTTGGCGCACTCAAGCGCAGCGGCGTCGGTGGGGGACAGGCCCCGGTCGAACTGCTGCGTGTAGCCTTTCAGGCGCAGCTGCTCGTTGACCTGGGGCCTCGAGCCGTGCACCAGCACCAGCCGGATGCCCAGCGACGAGAGCAGGGACAGATCCTGGACCAGGGCGTTCAGCGCGCCGGCCTGCACCAGTTCGCCGCCAAACGCCACCACGAAGGTCTTGCCTCGGAACGCATGCACGTAGGGGGCCACGTCTCGGAACCATCGCACAAATTGCGCGGCGGCGAATTCAGGGGCTTCAAGGGCGGAGACGGTGTCTGGTTCCAGGTCGGGCATGATGTGTGTTGCTTAAGATCCTATGGGTCGCGGGACGGCGCGGGCCGAGGGGCCATGCGCAGAGCACCGCCCCGGGGGCGGCGCTAGGCGGAATTATAGGGCTCGCGCCTGCCGCGCCCACGGCGGGCGCGGCAGGTGTTGTTGCGGGCGCCCCACAGGCGGTCGCGCGTTGCGGTTCCGGCAGGCGAGCCGACCGCAAGGCGCGCGTCAATGCCGCGACAACTGGCGGTGTTCCAGCCGGCTGAGCAGGCGCACCACCGGCCAAAGCAGCGCCAGGTAGAAAAGTGCCGCCAGCACGATGGGCGACGGGTTGTAGACCAGCGACTGGGCGTCGCGGGCCACCCGAAGCAGCTCGGGCAGCGCCACGGCGCTGGCCAGCGTGGTCAGTTTGACCACTTCGAGCGTGTTGCTGATGAGGTCGGGCATGACATTGCGCGTGGCCTGCGGGATCTGGACGTGCCACATCGTTTGCCAGGCCGACAGGCCGGTGGACCGCGCCGCCTCGATCTGGCCGCGCGGCACGCTTTCCAGGCCGGCGCGAAAGACCTCGCCGTAGTAGGACGAGTTGTTCAGCATGAAGCCCACGGCCACCGCCAGCAATTTGGGCAGATCCAGCCCCAGGAACGGCGCACCGAAATAGATGAAGATCAGCAGCACCAGCGGCGGAAGGGCGCGAAAGAAGTCGATGTAGATGGCCAGCAGCACGCGCGACCAGCGCGCCTTCAGCGTGACCGACAGCACCCCGATGAGCAGTCCCGAGGCCAGCCCCACGGGAATCACCATGGCCGACAGCATCAGCGTGCGGCCCAGGCCCTGCAAGAGGTATGGCGCGACGCTGACATAGATGTTCAGGTTGAAGAAATTCTGCAGGATTTCGTCCATGCGGTTCCCCTGGGGCACGTTTGGGGCCCGTTCGGGGCTCCTTTGTTGTGCCGGGCGGGTGTGATCAGCCTCGCTTCCCGCCCGGTATGTATTCGTAAAGATGCGTTCGCGCAGTGCTTCCCGTCAGTGCTTCCTGTCAGTGCTTCCACTTGAAGCGCGTTTCGGTCCAGCGCCCCAGCACGACCACGGGCAAGAAGATCAGCAGGCACGCCACCGCGGCCAAGGTCAGCGGCGTGGCGTTGCCCGCATTGCTGCTGGCCGATTGCGCGTTGTTGAGCACTTCGCTCAAGCCCACGACAGAGCCCAGCGCGGTGCTTTTGGTGATGGCGATGACGCGGTTGGTCAGCGGCGCGACCGTCAGCCGCATGGCCTGCGGCATCACCACATACACCATGCTCTGCAGCCAGTTCAGCCCCGTCGAGCGCGCCGCCTCGGCCTGGCCTCGCGGCACCGACAGGATGCCCGCCCAGAAGATTTCCTCGGCAAAAGCGGCCAGCACCAGCGACAGCGACAGCCAGCACGCCATGAACGCCGACATCGACAGGTTGATGTACGGGAACGCGAAGAACAGCACCATGATCACCACCAGCGGCGGCAGCGCGCGCAGGATGTCGGCAAAGCAGATGATCAGGAAATTGACCGGCCGGATGCGCAGCGCGCGCACCACGGCCAGGACGAGGCCGAGCGCCACGCCTGTCGCGGCCACGGCCACGCCCAGTTGGAGCGTGACCCACATGCCGGCCAGGATGTCGGGCAGGTAGCGCCAGGCGACTTCCGCATTGAAGAACGAGAACAGCAGGGCATTCAGATCCATGGCGAACTCTTCAAACCGCGTTACGCGGCATGTTCCGCCATGCTGGCCAGGAAGGCCTGCGTGCGGGGTTGTCGGGGGGCGCCGAAGACGTCCTGCGGCGGGCCTTGTTCGACGATCACCCCGCCGTCCATGAACACGACCCGGTCGGCCGCCGCGCGGGCAAAGCCCATTTCGTGGCTGACCACCATCATCGTCATGCCGTCGCGCTTGAGTTCACGCATCACGTTCAGCACGCTGCCCACCAGCTCCGGGTCCAGCGCGCTGGTCGGCTCGTCGAACAGCACCACCTTGGGCCGCAGCGCCAGCGAACGCGCGATGCCCACACGCTGCTGCTGGCCGCCGGACAACTGGTCGGGATAGGCTTTTGCCTTGTCGGCCAGCCCCACGCGGTCCAGCGCCTCCATGCCGCGGCGGTCGGCCTCGGCACGCGCCAGCTTCTGCACCTTGCGCAGCGCCAGCGTGATGTTCGACAGCACGGACATGTGGCGGTACAGGTTGAAGTGCTGGAACACCATGCCGATGTTCTGGCGAATGCGGTTCAGCTCGGCCGCGGGGGCGGTGATTTCCTCTCCGTCGACGTGGATGCTGCCGGCAGTCGGCTCCTCCAGCCGGTTGCAGCAGCGCAACAGGCTGCTCTTGCCCGAGCCGGACGGGCCGATCATGAAGACCAGCTCGCCCTTGCCCACGTCCAGGTCGATCCCTTTCAGGACCGCGTTGTCGCCATAGGACTTGTGCAGCCCGGCGATTTTCAGGATAGGCGTTTCCATTGAAAGCTCCTCAAAGCGCGGGCAGGAGGCCGCGTGGCGGCTTCCCCCCTGTCGTTGGCGGTGCGCCGGAAAATCAGCTGCAGCGCAGCTCGACCGGCTTGGCGTCGTAGCCCGGCAGGTCCGGCACGCCCTGGCCCGGCGTCACCGTGACCGCCGCGGAGCCCGCGGCAGGCGTGAAGCCGAACCACTTTTGCGCCAGCTTGGACACCGTGCCGTCCTGCTTGAGGCACTTGAGCGCCATCGACACGCGGTCGCGGCCCGCCTGGTCGTCCAGCCGGAACGCCAGCGCCCACACCAGGCCCGTCTTGATGGTGTAGCTGGTGCGCACCGCGGGGTTCTGCTTGGCCGCCCACGCCGCCACGGTGTTGCCCGCCAGGTTGGCGTCCGCGCGGCCGGCCTGCACGGCCTGCACCGCGTCGGCGTTGGAGGCGTACACGTCATACGTGAAGCCGTACTTGGCGGCGTTGTCGCGCGCCCAGTTCTCGTAGGCCGAGCCCTTGTTGACCGCCAGCTTGCGGCCCTTCAGGTCATCCAGCCCTTTGATTTCCTTGCCGTTCTTCCCGATCACGAAGGTGTAGTCCGTGTTCAGGTAGCCCTCGGAAAACAGCAGGGCGCGGGCGCGTTCCTCGGTGGCCGTGGTGGGCGCCAGCACGAAGTCGTACTTCTTGGCGTTCAGCCCTGGAATCAGCGCCGCGTATTCGGTGCCCTCGATCTTGATCGTCGTGCCCAACTGCTTGGCGATGGCTTGGCCGAGTTCGATGTTGAAGCCGTCCAGGCCGCCGCCCAGCTTGGGCATGGCGTGCGGGGCGAACGTGGCGTCCACGCCGGTGGTCAGCGGCTGGGCGGCAACCGCGGCCAGGCTGGCGCCGGCCAGGCACAACGTGAGGCCGCAGCGGCCGGCAAAAGTCAGGGTGCGGAGAAGGCGGGTCATGGCAGGTCCTTTAGGGAAGAGGCGTCTTGCCCAGGGCGGGTCCGGTTCCCACGCGCTCGAGGATCAAGCCGTAGTGTTCCGGACGCCGGTGGGCGGCGAAGTTGAAGATGTGCTGCTTGAAGGTGTCTCCCAGCGCCAGATCGGCCTGGCAGAAAATCACCTCGTCCTCCTCCCCCTGCGCCTGCGCCACGATCTCGCCCGTGGGCGCGACGATGGCCGATCCGGCGATCAGGTGGCTGCCGTCCTCGTTGCCGGCCTTGCCTGCGGCAGCCACCCAGACCGCGTTCTGATACGCGGCCGCCTGCAGACTGAGCAGGTGGTGGAACATGCGCAAGTGGACCGGTTCGTTCCAGTGGATGTTCAATGACGGCGTGTTGTATCCCAGCGCCACGATTTCGGCGCCCTGCAGCGCGAGCACGCGCCAGGTCTCCGTCCAGCGGCGGTCGTTGCACAGGCACATGCCGATGCGCGTGCCCAGCGTTTCCCAGACGTTGAAGCCGTCGTTGCCGACTTCGAAGAACTTCTTTTCCAGGTGCTGGAAGGGCGCCTCGGGCTTGTGGTCGCTGTGGCCTGGCAGATGGATCTTGCGGTAGCGTCCGACGATGCGCGCGTTGGCGTCTACCAGGATGCTGGTGTTGTAGCGCCGGCCGTCCGAGGCGATTTCCGCATAGCCCAGATAAAACCCGATGCCCAGTTCCCGGGCGGTGTCGAACAGCACGCGGGTCTCGGGGCCGGGCATCTCCTTTTCGAAGTAGCGCGCCATCGCCTCTTCTTCGGTCATCCAGTAGCGCGGAAAGAAGGTGGTCAGCGCCAGTTCCGGAAACACCACCATGCGCGCGCCGCGTCCGTGCGCCTCGCGCATCATCTCGAGCAGGCGGGCCACCGCCTGCCGCCGGGTCTCTTCGGGTTGCACCGGACCCATCTGCGCGACCGCCAGGCCGAAGGGACGTTTGCTCATGCCGTGATCCTTTGCTCAGTGACTCAGGCGGCGCTATCGGCCGAAAAGTATTTGCGCACCAGCGCGTTGGGATTGCCGGTCAGTCGCTGACGCAGCACCGGTTCCGGCGTGCCGCGCTTGATGAAGCGGCCGCTGCCGCGCGCCACGTGCAACTGTCCGTCCTCGACGGCGATGCGGCCGCGGCTGATGACCACTTCGGGCCAGCCGCGCACCGTCCGGCCCTCGTACGGCGTGTAGCCGACGTTGTCGTGCAGCATGGATGCGGAGATCGTCACTTCGCGTTCCGGGTTCCAGATGGCGATGTCGGCGTCCGCGCCCACGGCGATCGTGCCTTTCTGCGGATACAGGCCGTAGGTGCGGGCGTGATTGGCTGCGGTCAGCGCGACGAAGCGTTCGATGGAAATGCGCCCGCCCAGCACGCCTTCGGAGAACAGCAGCGGCATGCGCACTTCCAGTCCCGGCACGCCATTGGCCACGTCCTTGAAGGTGGTGGCCTCGCCCTTGGGCAGCTTGCCGCTGGCATCGAAGCGGTAGGGCGCGTGGTCGGACGAATAGATCTGCAGCGTGCCGTCGGCCAGGCCCTGCCAGACGGCCTCTTGCGAGGCCGCATCCCGCGGGGGCGGGCTGCAGCAGAACTTGGCGCCTTCCAGCCCCGGCGCGTCAATGTCGTCGGCCGTCAGGAACAGGTATTGCGGGCAGCTTTCGGCGTGGATCGGCAGCCCCAGCGCCTGCGACGAATGCACCACGCGCACGGCTTCCAGTCCGGCCACGTGCACGATCAGGATCGGCACATCCATCATCCGGGCCAGCGTCACGGCGCGGTTCGTCGCCTCGCTTTCGGCCAGCGGCGTGTGGGCCACCGCGTGATACTTGGGCGCCGTCATGCCGCGTTCGGCCAGGCGGCGCGCCACCCAGCGGATCATGTCGTTGTTCTCGGCGTGCACCATGACCAGCGCGCCCTCGCGGTCGGCGACCTCCAGCACGTCCAGCAGCTGGTAGTCGTCCAGCTTCAGGCGGTCGTAGGTCATGAAGACCTTGAAAGACGTGATGCCGTTCTTGATGAGCGCGGGCAGGTCGTGCTTGAGCGCCTGTTCCGTGGGATCGGACAGAATCAGGTGAAAGCCATAATCGATGACGGCCTTTTCCTCGGCGCGGCGGGCGTAGTCGGCCACGACTTCAGGCAGCGCGTTGCCGCGATGCTGTGCCGCGAAGGGGATGATGGTGGTCGTGCCGCCGAACGCCGCGGACACGGTTGCGCTGTAGAAGTCGTCGGCGCACATGATGCCCATGCCCGACAGCTGCTCGACGTGGCAGTGGCTGTCGATGCCGCCGGGCAGCACCCAGCGGCCCGCGGCGTCGATGTCGCGCGCGCCCGGCGGCAGGCCCTGGCCCAGCGCGACGATCACGCCGTCGCGCACGCCGATGTCGGCATGGAAGGTGTCGGCGGCCGTGCTGATGCGGCCGTTGCGGATCGTCAGGTCGAATGCTGCGGTGTCGGTCATGGATAGGGATTTCCGGGCGAATGTGTGGTCAGAGCGTGCCGGGATAGATGCCGCCGTCCAGCACGAGGTTCTGCCCCGTCATGAAACCGGCGCGCGCGCCGCACAGGAAGGCGCAGGCGTCGCCGAACTCGGCGGGGTCGCCATAGCGGCCCGCGGGGATGCCCGCCAGCCGCGCAGCCAGCACGTCGTCCACCGTCTTGCCGCTGTCGCGCGCGCCGCGCTCGGCCGTCTGGCGCAGGCGGTCCGTCAGGAACGGGCCGGGCAGCAGGTTGTTGATCGTGACGCCGTGGCGCACGGTCTGGCGCGCCAGTCCCGCGACAAATCCGGTCAGCCCGGCGCGTGCGCCGTTGGACAGGCCCAGGATGTCGATGGGCATCTTCACGGCGGCCGACGTAATGTTCACGATGCGGCCGAAGCGGCGCGCGATCATGCCGTCCACCGTGGCGCGGATCAGCGCGATCGGCGTCAGCATGTTGGCGTCCAGCGCCGCAATCCAGTCCTCGCGCGACCATTCGCGGAAGTCTCCCGGCTTGGGCCCGCCCGCGTTGGTGACCAGGATGTCGGGCTCGGGGCAGGCCGCAAGCAGCGCCTGTCTTCCGGCCTCGGTGGTGACGTCAGCGGCCACCGTGACGACCGAGGCGCCCGTTTCGCGGCGGATGGCGTCAGCCGCGGCGTCCAGCGTGGCCGCGGTGCGCGCGGCCATCACCAGATTCACGCCTTCGCGCGCCAGCGATAGCGCGCAGGCGTAGCCCAGACCTTTGCTCGATGCGCACACCAGCGCGTGCTTTCCCTTGATGCCCAGATCCATGCGTGCGCTCCTTTTTCAGCCTTGCACGGGTTGGCGGCCGGTGGCAGCCAGCGACAATCCGACGCGCGCGACCGTGGCTTCCAGTTCGGCCGCGGTGACCGGATCGATGCGCATCCCCGGTGCGCGCAACGCATGGCTCTTGATAGCGCCGCGGCGCTGGTACACGTATTTGCGCAGCGCCAGTCCGATCTTGGGCTGGAACTCGTAGCGGATCAGCGGGCAGTAGCGGTCGAAGATCGCGGCGGCGCCGGCGTGGTCGCCGCTGGCGTAGCGTTCGTAGATGGCGACCAGGATTTCCGGAAACGCAAAACCGGTCATGGTGCCGACCGCGCCGCGCTGCAATTCCTCCAGGAAGTACACGCCGCCCAATCCGCCGAAGATCGCCATCTCCGCGTCAGGCACCAGTTCGCGGATGCGGCTGATCTTCTGGCCCACCGGCGGCTCTTCCATCTTGATCATGTGCACGCCGCCTTCGCGGCCCAGGCGCGCCACCACCTCGGGCCGGATCTCGGTGCCGAAGGAATCCGGAAAGTCGTGGATCACGACCGGGATCTTCACGGCGTCCGCCACCGCCTTGTAGTAGTCGAACAGCAGCGCATCGCTGGCGTTGTCCAGGGGGGCGGCGAACACGGCCGAGGCGCCCAGTTCCTGGGCTTCGAGGGCCTGCTCGATGGCGCCGGCAATGCCGTGGGCGCGCACGCCGACCCACACCGGCACGCGGCCATCCGTGTGCTTGACGAAGGTTTCCAGGACCAGCCTGCGCTCGGCGTTCGACAGCTTGTGCAGCTCGCCGAGAAACCCGAGGATGGCCAGGCCGGTGACGCCGGTTTCCAGCAGGAAGTCGACCAGCGTCCGGATGCTGTCGGCATCGACGCGCAGGGCATCGTCAAAGGGCGTGGGGCAAATGGTGAAGACGCCTTTGGCGTCGATGGAGGCTGCCATCTTTTCTCCGTCAGGATGCGTGAAAACCGAAATCGGGAACGACGTTTCGATGTCATCCTAAAGCGGAACTTTTAGAACTCCACTTGCTTTTTTATTGCCTTGGTATAACAGCCGGTTAAGTCAAGGTTTACCCTTGGCAGGGTTTGCCAGGGCCTGCGCCGACAGCTCGAAACCCTGCTCCTGCAGCGTGTGGCGCAGCACGTCCACGAACGCTTGCGCAAGCTGCGACAGGGGCTCGAATCGCGACTGCACCAGGCTCGCCGTGAGGATCTTGGCCTGGTCGATCGGACGCACCACGAAGTCGCCTTGCGTGCGGCTCTTGACCGAAAATTCGTCGACGATCGCGATGCCCGCGCCAGCCTGCACCAGCGAGCACGCGTTCTGCGGCGAGCTCACTTCGACAGCAAGCCGGCGGGTCTGGCCGGCCTCGTGATACATCTGCTCGACCAGCATCCCGAACGGCGTGTCGCCGCCGTAGGAAATCAGCGGGTAGGGCAGCAGGTCGCCGATCGACAGCAGCGAGCGATGGGCAAGCGGATGGTTGTAGGGGCAGATGCAGACGAGCCTGGCCTGCCCGATCGGCTGGGTCAGCAGGTTGGGGTGCTGGACCGGCAGGATCACGACGCCCAGTTCGGCGCGGTTGTCCAGCAGCATCTGCGTGAGGGGCTGCTGCGTAAGCGGCTGGAAGGTGATCTTGACGTCCGGATGCGTTTCGCGAAAGCGCGAGATCGTCAGCGGCACGAGCATGTGGCCGATGCTGGGGCTGGACACCAGGTGCAGGATGCCGCTGCGCCGCTCCGACAGTTCCGAGGCCAGCTCGCCCACGCGGCGCACGCCCGCATAGACGGTTTCCACTTCGCGAAAGAGTTGCCGGGATTCGGGCGTGGGATAGAGCCTGCCCTTGATGCGTTCGAACAGCGCGAAGCCCAGGCGCTGTTCCGTGTGCGACAGCAGCCGGCTGACCGCGGGCTGCGAAACGAACAGCAGCTTGGCTGCCCCGCTGATCGAGCCCGTGGTCATCACCGCCCGGAAGACTTCGATTT
Organism: Achromobacter sp. JD417; assembly: GCF_041879325.1. Lineage (NCBI taxonomy): Bacteria > Pseudomonadati > Pseudomonadota > Betaproteobacteria > Burkholderiales > Alcaligenaceae > Achromobacter > Achromobacter sp. JD417. The sequence continues at coordinate 1,849,171 of NZ_CP087159.1, forward strand.
GCCGCAGATTCAGTTGCATGGCGCGCCCGCTCCGAATTGACGCGACGAGCATAACAAAGGGTTAAGGGCAGCGCACAAATTGACAATACATGCTCAGGCCGTGCGCGGCTAGACTGGCGCCGTACCTTGCCCCGGACCGCGCCCGCGCGTCGCCAACACCAGGACGGACGAATGGAACAGACCCTGTTTGTGATCAATCCCAACTCCACGCAGGCCGTGACGGACGCGTTCGACGCGGCGCTGGAACCGCTGCGCATGGCCGGTGGTCCGCGCATCCGGTGCCTGACGCTGACCGAGGGCCCGGCGGGCGTGCAGACCCAGCTGGACGTCGAAAGCGTGACCCTGCCGCTGGCCGCCCTGGTGCGCAAGCTGGATGCCGACCACGGCGCCGCCGCCGCCGGCTACGTCATTGCCTGCTTCAGCGATCCGGGCCTGCACGCTGTGCGCGAAGCCACCCGCAAGCCGGTGCTGGGCATCAGCGAATGCGGCATGCTGACCGCCCTGACGCTGGGCCAGCGCGTCGGCGTGATCGCCATCCTGCGCCAGTCGCTGCCGCGTCACGGGCGCATGTTCGGTGCAATCGGCCTGGCCGGCCGCGTGGCGGCCGAGCTGCCGCTGGATCTGGGCGTGGTGGAACTGTCCGACGAAGCCCGCACGCGCGAGCGCCTGCTGCATGTCGGCGCGCGGCTGCGCGACGAGCATCAGGCCGACGTGCTGGTGCTGGGCTGCGCGGGCATGGCCGCCTATCGGGGCTGGTTGCAGGCCGAGCTGGGCCTGCCCGTGGTCGAGCCGACCCAGGCTGCCGCGGCGATGGCGATCGGCCGCATCCGCCTGAACTGGCACGGCGCCTGAGGCCACCATGCGCAACCATGAACTGATCGAGCGGCTGTCGCATCTGGTGGGCGATGGCGGACTGGTGCTAGATGCCGACGGCCAGGCGCCCTATGTGCGCGACTGGCTGGGCAAGTGGCAGGGCAGCACGCCCGTGGTGGTGCGGCCGCGCAACGCCACGGAGGTGTCCGCGGTCATGCGGCTGTGTCACCAGACCCGCACGCCGGTGGTGCCGCAGGGCGGCAATACCGGGATGAGCGGCGGCGCCACGCCCGATGGCAGCGGCGCGCAAGTGATCCTGAGCCTGAACCGGATGAAGCGCATTCGCGAGGTGGACCCGGTCAACAACACGTTGTGCGCCGACGCCGGCGTGTTGCTGGCCGACGTGCAGGCGGCCGCGCGCGAGGTGGGCCGCTTCTTCCCGCTGAGCCTGGGCGCGGAGGGCAGCTGCACCATCGGCGGCAATTTGGCCACCAATGCCGGCGGCACCGCGGTGCTGCGCTATGGCAACACGCGCGACCTGGCGCTGGGACTGGAGGTGGTGCTGCCGGACGGCCGGGTCTGGAACGGCCTGCGCGGGCTGCGCAAGGACAACACCGGCTACGACCTGAAAAGCCTGTTCATCGGCTCGGAGGGCACGCTGGGCATCATCACCGGCGCGGTGCTCAAGCTGTATCCCGCGCCGTCGGGCCGCGTGGCGGCCTGGGTGGGGGCCGAGACGCCCGCCCAGGTCGTGGGGTTGCTGAGCCGCCTGCAGAGCGTCTGCGGCGAACGGCTGACCGCGTTCGAGATGATGTCGGCGCGCTGCCTGGACCTGGTGGTGGCGCACGTCAGCGGCGCGGCCAGCCCGCTCGCCGGCCGTCACGCGTATCACGCCTTGGTGGAGCTGTCCGACACGGAACCAGCAGGCCTGCCGGGTTTGCTGGAAGCCGCGCTGGGGGCGGCGCTGGAGGCCGGCGTCATCCAGGATTGCGTCGTCGCCATGAACGACACGCAGGTGCAGACCCTGTGGCGCCTGCGCGAGGGCATCTCGCAGGCGCAGGTGCGTGCGGGCAAGGCGGTCAAGCACGACATCGCGCTGCCGATCTCGCGCCTGGCGGCGTTTGTGGAGGAAGCGGATCTGGCGCTGGTCTCGGATTTTCCGGGGCTGCCCATCATCAACTTCGGCCACATCGGCGATGGCAACCTGCATTACAACGTGCTGCTGCCGCTGGACGTGGTGCCGGCCGAATATGCCCGGCTGACCGCCGCGCTGAACCGGCGCGTGCATGACCTGGTGGCGCAGCGCGGGGGCAGCATCAGCGCCGAGCATGGCGTGGGCCAGTTGCGGCGCGACGAGCTGCGCCGCTACAAATCCCCGGTCGAAATGGACCTGATGCTGATGATCAAGCGGGCGCTCGATCCCAACCAGCTCATGAATCCAGGCAAGCTGCTGTAGGACGCCCGAAGCGGGCTGGGCAGGGGCTGCGCGCGCGAAGTCCGCCAGAAATTTATAATGGCGGGCTAATCGGATAAATCCTACATGCCTGAATCCTCCAGCCCGCGGGCGCCGAAGCAACCGGCGCCGCGCGCCAGCGACGCGGAAAAGTCCGGGGAACAATCCCGGAAACACACCCGGGAAGCCGCCCGGACCCGGCCCGAAGGCCGCTTGGCCACGCCGCGTCCCGAACGGCCCATTCCGGCCGTCACCTATCCCGAAGACCTGCCCGTCAGCGCGCGGCGGCAGGAGATCGCGCGCGCCATCGCCGGCCATCAGGTCGTCATCGTCAGCGGCGAGACCGGCTCGGGCAAGACCACGCAGTTGCCCAAGATCTGCCTGGAACTGGGCCGCGGCCGCCAGAAGATGATCGGCCACACGCAGCCGCGCCGGCTGGCGGCGACCTCGGTGGCCAAGCGCATCGCCGAGGAGCTGAACACGCCCATGGGCGAAGTTGTCGGCTACCAGGTTCGGTTCAATGACCGCACCGGTCCCAACGCGTCCATCAAGCTGATGACGGACGGCATCCTGCTGGCCGAATCGCAGCGCGATCCGCTTCTGCGCCGCTACGACACGATCATCATCGACGAGGCGCACGAGCGCAGCCTGAACATCGATTTTCTGCTCGGGTACCTGAAGCAGCTTCTGCCGCGGCGCCCGGACCTCAAACTCATCATCACCTCGGCCACCATCGATGCCGAGCGCTTTGCCAAGCACTTTGCCGCCTCACAAGACAAGCCCGCGCCGGTCATCGAAGTCTCCGGACGCCTGTATCCCGTCGAAGTGCGCTACCGGCCCGTGCGCGAAGAGCCCGCCGCCGACGACAACGCGCCCGCGCCCAACAAGGCCGGCCGCGACCGCGAGCGCATGTCGGGCGACGAAGAGCGCGACCTGATCGATGCGATTGTCGATGCCGTCGACGAATGCGCGCGGCATGGCCCGGGCGACGTGCTGGTGTTCCTGCCCGGCGAACGCGAAATCCGCGAATCGGCCGAAGCGCTGCGCAAGCGCCATCCTGCGGGCACCGAAGTTCTACCGCTCTTTGCGCGGCTGTCGCAGGCCGAGCAGGAACAGATCTTCCGCCCGCGCGGCAACGCGCGGCGCATCGTGCTGGCCACCAACGTGGCCGAAACCTCGCTGACCGTGCCCGGCATCCGTTTCGTGGTCGATAGCGGGCTTGCCCGCATCAAGCGCTATTCGTGGCGCAACAAGGTCGAGCAACTGCGCATCGAGCCCATCAGCCGCGCCTCGGCCAACCAGCGCGCCGGCCGATGCGGCCGGGTGGGGCCGGGCGTCTGCATCCGGCTCTACGACGAGCTGGACTTCAACAACCGCGCCGCCTTCACCGATCCCGAAGTGCTGCGTTCGTCGCTGGCGTCGGTCATCCTGCGGATGAAGTCGCTCAAGCTCGACGACATCGAGCAGTTTCCATTCGTCGAGGCGCCGCCGGGGCGGGCAGTGGCCGACGGCTACCACCTGCTGCAGGAACTGGGCGCCATCGAGCTGGCGTCGGCGTCCGACGATGATGCGGACGACGGGCGCACGGGCGCGTCTTTTGTTCTGACCCGCACCGGCGATGAACTGGCCAAGCTGCCCGTGGACCCGCGCATCGGCCGGATGATCCTGGCCGCGCGCGAACACCAGTGCCTGGCCGAGATGCTGATCATCGCCTCGGCGTTGTCCGTGCAGGATCCGCGTGACCGCCCCATGCAGGAGCGCGAGGCCGCCGAGGCCGCGCACGCCAAGTTCGGCGACGACAAATCCGAGTTCGTCTCGTTCCTGAAGCTGTGGCGCTGGTATGGCGAGCAGGTGCAGCACAAGGCCTCGCAGCGCAAGCTGGTGGGCCTCTTGCGGCAGAACTTCCTGTCGCCGATCCGCCTGCGCGAATGGCACGACGTGCACACGCAGCTTGCGGCGCTGGTGGGCGAGCAGGGCTGGCGCGTCAATCAGTCCGAAGCCACGTATGAACAGCTGCACATGGCGCTCCTGTCCGGCCTGCTGGGCAACATCGGGTTCAAGAGCGACGAGGGCGGCAGCTACCTGGGCGCGCGCGATATCCGCTTCCACATCCATCCGGGCTCGCGTCTGGCCAAGAAGGCCGGCCGCTGGATCATGGCGGCCGAACTCGTCGAGACCACCCGCCTGTATGCGCGCTGCGTGGCGCGCATCGACCCTGTGTGGCTGGAGAAGGTCGGCGCGCACCTGATCCGCAAGAACTGGTCCGACCCGCGCTGGGAAAAGAAGGCCGGGCAGGTGGTGGCCAACGAGCGCGCCACGCTGTATGGCCTGGCCATCTACACCGGCCGGCGCATTCACTACGGCCGCGTGAACCCCACGCATGCGCGCGAACTCTTCATCCGCCAGGCGCTGGTGCCGGGCGAAATCGACACGCGCCTGCCGTTCGTCGCGCACAACCGCAAGCTCATCGCGGGCATCGAAAAGCTGGAACACCAGACTCGCCGGCCGGACATCCTGGTCGACGACGAACTCATCTACGCGTTTTACGACCGGCAACTGCCCGCCGACATTTCGCAGACGGCGTCGCTGGAAAAGTGGGTAAGCGGCCTGGACAAGGCGGCCGCGGCCAAGCTGATGCTGACGCGCGACGAGCTGATGCGCCACGAGGCCGCCGGCGTCACGACCGATGTCTTCCCCAAGAAGGTGGAGTGGCAGGGCGTGTCGATGGCGCTGGACTACCACTTTGAACCCGGCTCGCCGCGAGACGGCGTCACGCTGTCGGTGCCGCTTTTCGCGCTGAACCAGATCGATCCCGCGCGCTGCGAGTGGCTGGTGCCCGGGATGCTGAAGGAAAAGGTGCATCTGCTGCTCAAGTCGTTGCCGCAGAAACTGCGCCGCCATTGCGTGCCGCTGCCCGACTACGCCGCCGGCTTCTACGACCGCTGGTTCGACCGCCAGGCCGATCCGCAGCAGGGGCTGGTGGACGCGATCATCGCCGACATGTGGGATCAGGTGCAGGTGCGTCCGGCCGTGGGCGACTTCAAGCTCGAGACCTTGCCCGCGCATCTGTTCATGAACTTCCGCGTCGTGGACGAGCACGGCCGCATGCTGGCCGCCGGACGCAACCTTGCGCAACTGCGGGCCGAGTTCGGCAAGCAGGCCCAGGCCACCTTCCAGCAACTGGCGGCCAGCGACACCCAGGTCGCGCAGGCGCTGGCGCACGAAAACCTGACTTCCTGGTCGTTCGGCCCCTTGCCCGAGATCATGGAGATCAAGCGCCGGGGCCAGTCCGTCATCGGCTATCCGGCGCTGGTGGACCGCGGCGCGCATTGCGACCTGGACGTCTTTGACGATCCGGACGAGGCACGCAAGCACCATCGCGCGGGTCTGCTCAAGCTCTTCCGGCTGGGCCTGCGCGAACAGGTCAAGTTCCTGGAAAAGAACCTGACCGATCTCACCAAGATCAGCATGCTGTACATGACGCTGGGCACGCAGGAAGAACTGCGCGACCAGATCATCGACTGCGCGCTGGGGCAGGCCTGCCTGGCCGAGCCTTGGCCGGTGAACGAACAGCAGTTCGAAGCGCGCCGCGCCGAGGGCAAGGGCCGGCTGGGCCTCTTGGCCCAGGAGGTCGCCCGGCTGGCAGGTGCGGTGCTGACGGAATACGCGGCGCTGCAGCGCAAGCTGCCGCAAGCCAAGCCGCATTCGGCGGCCTACGCAGACCTGCAGCAGCAGCTTGGCGCGCTGATGCCCAAATGGTTCATCCGCGACACCCCTTACGCGCAGTTGTCGCACTTTCCGCGATACCTGAAGGCGGCGGTGGCGCGCATCGACAAGCTGCGCGCCGATCCCGCGCGGGATGCAAAGCTGGTGGCGGAAATGGCGCCGCTGGTCACGCAGTACCAGCGGGCGCGGTCGGCGCTCAAGGGCGCGCCCGATCCCCGGCTGGACGAGTTCCGCTGGCTGCTCGAGGAATTGCGCGTGGCGCTTTTTGCGCAAGAGCTGCGCACGCCGATGCCCGTGTCGGTGAAACGCCTGATGAAAAGCTGGGAGTCCCTGCAGCGCTAGGCTGGGTGTCTGACACCCTGGAGCCGGCGCCCCGCCTGCCAGGGGCCCGCCCGGGTGTCAGACACCGGTGCGCATGCGGGATTACAGCGCCAGAAACCCGACGACCACCAAAGCGATCAGCCCGTACTTCGTGGCCTTGTACGCCGTGCGGTTCCACTTCTTGAACGCCTTGCGCTTCTGGTCGATCACCCAGTGCGCGTGGGTCAGCTTGTTGATGGCGCCGGTCTGGTCGCCGCCGTCGTTGGGCGAGCTGGCCGCGGACATGACCTTGCGGCCGAACCAGCGGTTGAAGGCCTCGGCCCAGCGCCACTTCAGCGGGCGTTCGACGTCGCAGAACAGGATGATCCGGTTCTGGTCCGTCTTGTTGTAGGCCTCGTGCACGTAGGTTTCGTCGAACACCACGCTTTCGCCATCGCGCCAACTGTAGTGTTCGCCGTCCACGATGATGTGGCAGCCGTCGTCGTTGGGCGTGGCCAGGCCCAGGTGATAGCGCAGCGACCCGGCGAACGGGTCGCGGTGCGGGTTCAGTTGGCCGCCCGGGGGCAGTTCGGCAAACATGGCGGCCTTGACCTTGGGCAGGCCCTTCAGGATGGCGACAGTTTTGGGGCAAAGTTCTTCGGCCGACGGGTGGCGGGCGTCGTACCACTTCAGGTAGAAGCGCTTCCAGCCGTACTTGAAGAACGAGTTGAAGCCGATGTCGTTATGGGTGTCGGCCGCCTTGATCCGGCGAAGCTCGGCCATCTGCATGGCTTCCTCGCGGATCGTTTCCCAGTTGTCGTCCAGCACCTTCAGTTCGGCGATTTCGCTGGTGGTCAGGTAGGGGGTGGTGGGCACCCGCGACGTCAGGACCATGAACGCGTTGATCGGCGCCAGCAGCACCGAGTGGTCCAGCATCTGCCGGCCCAGCGGCAGCTTGACGCGGCCGCGGAAGTGCGCGAACAGGATGGCGGCAAGCCAGATCCCGGGTATTAACCATTTCATAGGTAGATCTCGTCGTGCAACGGGGTGGTGCGGTATGGGCGGTATTGTCCCACAAGCGGGCGACGCCAATCAGCCAGCAGGGTGCGCGGCCTGCCGGATTCTGATTCAAAGGATTGCCCTCTGGAGGTCGGCCGCTGGGTACAATTCCGCCATGTCCGAAGCCGTAACGACCCCGACCCCATTTGTTCACCTGCGCGTTCACTCCGAGTTTTCGGTCGTGGACGGCACGGTGCGTATTCCCGACCTCATCAAGCGTGTGGCCAAGCTGGGCCAGCCCGCCGTCGCCCTGACCGATCTGTCGAACCTGTTTGGACTGATCAAGTTCTACAAGGGCGCGCGCGGCGCGGGGGTCAAGCCCATTGCCGGCTGCGACGTCTGGATCTCCAACGACGAAGACCCCGCCAAGCCATTTCGCCTGCTGTTGCTGGTGCGCAACCACCAGGGCTACCTGAATCTCTGCGAACTGCTGTCCAAGGCCTTCCTGACGAACCAGGGCAAGGGGCGCGCGGAAATCCGCCGCGAATGGCTGCAAGGGCAGGCCGGTCTCATCGCCTTGTCCGGCGGACGGGCCGGCGACGTCGGGCAGGCGCTGGAGGCCGGCAATGCCGTCTCGGCGCTGGCCTTGGCCCGCCAATGGGCGCTGATGTTCCCCGGCAGCTACTACATCGAATTGCAGCGCGCCGGCATGGACGGCGACGAAGGCTACTGCCAGGCCGCCATGCGGCTGGCCGCCGAAGCCGGCCTGCCGGTGGTCGCCACCCATCCCGTGCAGTTCCTGGATGAATTCGAATTCCAGGCCCATGAGGCCCGTGTCTGCATCGCCGAAGGCGAGATCCTGGCCAACCCGCGCCGCGTGCGCCGGTTCTCCAAAGAGCAGTACCTGCTCAGCTCCGAGGAAATGGCGCGCCGGTTCGCCGACGTGCCGTCGGCGCTGGCCAATACGGTCGAAATCGCCAAGCGCTGCAACCTGAGCCTGGTGCTGGGCAAGCCGCGCCTGCCCAATTTCCCCACGCCGGACGGCGTGACGCTCGACGATTACCTGGTCCAGCTCTCCGAGCAGGGCCTGGAAAAGCGCATGGAGTTCCTGTTCCCGGACGAAGCCGAGCGCGAGTCCAAGCGCGAGCAGTATTACGAGCGGCTGCGCTGGGAGTGCAAGACCATCATCCAGATGGGCTTTCCTGGCTACTTCCTGATCGTGCAGGACTTCATCAACTGGGGTAAGAACAACGGCGTGCCGGTTGGACCGGGCCGGGGTTCCGGCGCCGGTTCGCTGGTCGCCTACGCGCTGGGCATCACCGACCTCGATCCCATCCGCTATGACCTGCTGTTCGAGCGCTTCCTGAATCCCGAGCGGGTCTCCATGCCCGACTTCGATATCGACTTCTGCCAGGACAACCGCGAACGGGTCATCGACTACGTCAAGGAAAAATACGGCCGCGCAGCCGTCAGCCAGATCGCGACCTTCGGCACGCTGGGCGCGAAGGCCGTGGTGCGCGACGCGGGCCGCGTGCTGGACATGCCCTACATGTTCTGCGATGGCCTGTCCAAGCTGATCCCGTTCAACCCGATGGATCCCTGGACGCTGGAGCGCACGCTCAAGGACGAGCCCGCCTTCAAGGACCGCTACGAGCAGGAAGAAGAAGTCCGCTCGCTGGTCGACCTGGCCAAGCCGCTTGAAGGCCTGACCCGCAACATCGGCATGCACGCGGGCGGGGTGCTGATTGCGCCCGGCAAGCTCACCGACTTCTGCCCGCTGTACTGCCAGCCGGGGCAGGAGAACAGCGCGGTCTCGCAGTTCGACAAGGACGACGTGGAGGCCGCGGGCCTGGTGAAGTTCGACTTCCTGGGGCTGCGCAACCTGACGATTCTGGACTGGGCCGTGCGCTACGTGCGCCAGTTCAACGCCGAAAAGCGCGACTTCGACGTCATGGCGCTGGCCCTGGACGATCCGGCGGCCTACAAGATCCTGTGCGATGCCAACACCACCGCGGTGTTCCAGCTTGAATCGCGCGGCATGAAAGAGCTGCTCAAGAAGCTGCGGCCCAACACGTTCGAAGACATCATCGCCATGCTGGCCCTGTATCGTCCAGGGCCGCTGGAATCGGGCATGGTGGACGACTTCGTGAACCGCAAGCACGGGCGCGCGGCCGTCGATTATTTCCACCCGGACCTGGAAGCCACCCTGAAGAGCACCTACGGGGTCATCGTCTACCAGGAACAGGTGATGCTGATCTCCCAGATCATCGGGGGCTACTCGCTGGGCGGCGCCGACCTGCTGCGCCGGGCCATGGGCAAGAAAAAGCCCGAGGAAATGGCCAAGCACCGCGAGCTCTTCGAACAGGGCGCCAAGGAAAAGGGCCACGATCCCGACCTGGCGGTCAAGCTTTTCGACCTGATGGAGAAGTTCGCCGGGTACGGCTTCAACAAGTCGCACTCGGCCGCGTACGCGCTGATCTCCTACCAGACCGCCTGGCTGAAGGCCTACCACCCGACCGAGTTCCTGGCCGCCACCATGTCCTCCGACATGGACGACACCGACAAGGTTCAGATCTTCTGCCGCGACGCCCAGGACAACGGCGTCGAGGTGCTGCCGCCCGACGTCAACCACTCGGGCTACCGGTTCGAGCCCGTCGCCGACAAGCACACCGAAAAAGGCAAGCCGCCGCGCACCATGCGTTACGGCCTGGGCGCCGTCAAGGGTACGGGGCAGGGCGCGGTCGAAGACATCCTGCGCGCGCGCAAGGAAGGCGGCCCGTTCCTGAACCTGTTCGACTTCTGCCGCCGCGTCAGCAAGCAGGCCGTCAACCGCCGCACCATCGAAGCGCTGATCAAGGCCGGCGCGTTCGACACCATCGAGCCCAACCGCGCCGCCATGCTGGCCTCGGTGCCTACCGCCATGGAAGCGGCCGAGCAGGCCGCGCGCAGCGCCAACCAGGCCTCGCTTTTTGGCGACGACAGCGGCGACGTGGTCGCCGGCGAACTGGCCAAGGTCGCGCCCTGGGATCTGCACAAGAAGCTGACCGAAGAAAAATCCGCGCTGGGCTATTACTACAGCGGCCACCTGTTCGATGCGTGGCGCGACGAAGTGCGCCGCATCGTGCCGATGCAGCTTGCGCGTGTGGAACCCCAGCGCGACCTGCAATGGATGTGCGGCGTGCTGGCCAGCGTGCGCGTCATGATGACCCGCCGCGGCAAGATGGTCTTTGCCGTGCTGGACGACGGCACGGCGCAGGTCGAGATCTCGGTGTTCAACGAACTTTACGAGAAGCACCGCAACCGGCTGCGCGAAGACCAGCTCGTCATCGTGCAGGGCAAGGTCAGCAACGACGACTACTCCGGCGGCATGCGCATCGTCGCCGAGCAGCTCTACGACCTGCAGCTGGCGCGCGAGGCGCGCGCCAAGTCCCTGCGCGTCAAGCTCAATGGCACTGCAGACGCGGCCCGCCTGCGTCAGATGCTCAATCCCTTCCGCGCCGAACCCGAGAATGGCATTCCGGGGGTGCCGGTCGATATCGTCTACACGAAGAACAATTTCCTGTGCACGGTCAGGCTCGGGGAGGAATGGCGCGTGCGCATGGCCGACACGCTGCTGGCCAACCTGAACGACTGGACCAAGCCTGATGGCGTGGAGGTCACCTACTAATGATGCCCAGCCTGCGTATTGTGCATTCGGAAGCCGCCACCAGTTTCGGCGGACAGGAAGGACGTATTTTCAAGGAAATGCACGCGATGCGTGCGCGTGGGCATCACCTCGAGGCGATCTGCCAGCCGCGCGCGCAGTTGACGGAACGGCTGCGCGATGCCGGTTTCACGGTGCATGCCGTGGACATGGCCGGGCCGGTGAACTACCTGAAGGGTGTGGCCGCGGTCCGCAAGATCCTGAAGGCCGGACGCTTTGACGTGCTCAATACCCACAGCCGGCGCGACACGGTCATCGCGGCCCTGGCCGGGCGCATGGCCGGCACGCCGCTCATCGTGCGCACCCGCCACCTGTCCAATCCGGTCGGGTCGATGTGGTCGTACACCGTCCTGCCGCACCGCGTCACGGCCGTCAGCGACCACGTGCGCAAGTACCTCATCACCCGCGGCGTCCCGCCCGAAAAGATCGCGACGGTGTATTCGCCCATCGTGCTGCCCGCGCCGGTCGAGCGCTCCACCCTGCGCGGAGAACTTGGCCTGGCCGACGACGACGTCGTGGTGGGCTGCGTGGCCGTCATGCGCGCCACCAAGGGCCACAAGGACCTGATCGACGCCATCGCGCCGCTGATGGCCACGCGCCCGAAGCTGCACCTGGTGTTCGTCGGCGCCGGATCGCCGGTCTTCGAGCAGACCCAGGCGTACGTCGCCGAGCGCGGACTGCAGGACCGCATCCATCTGATGGGCACGCGGCGCGACGTGCCCAATCTGCTGGCGGGATTCGATCTCTTTGCCTTGGCCACGCAACAGGAAGCGTCCGGCACGGTGTTTGTCGAAGCGCAGGCCAGCGGCCTGCCCGTCATCGGCACGAACGTGGGCGGCGTGTCCGAAATGTTCCGGGACGGCGTGACGGGCTTTCTGGTCCCGCCCAAGGACCCGGCCGCATTGACCGCCGCGCTCGCGCGCCTGATCGACGAGCCGGCCCTGCGCCGCGCGATGGGCGAGGCCGGCCGCAAGATGGTCTGGGAAGAGGGCGTGTTTTCGCCCGCGCGCCTGGCGGAAACCACGGAAGCCATCTACCTGCGCTGGCTGGCGGAGCGCCGCCCGGCGGACCGCCGCCCGGCGGAGCGCCGCCCATGAATGCGCCCAATGTGCCGGTGCTGATGTACCACCACGTCACGCCGGCCGGCGGCATGATTGCCGCGACGCCTGACGTCTTCGAGGCGCAGATCTCGCGCTTGGCCCGCGCCGGCTACCAGTCGCTCACCACGGCACAGTTTGCCGCCTATCTGGCCGGCGCCTCCGTACCCGAACGCGCCGTGCTGATCACGTTCGACGACGGCTACCTGAACAACTGGGTGCACGCGCATCCCGTCCTCGCCCGTCATGGCATGCGCGCGGTGTTGTTCACCATCACCGGCTGGATCGGCGACGGCCCCGTGCGGCCCCATGCGGGGCAGGGCGGCCCGCTGCCGCCCACGCCCGACCACCACGCCTGCAAGGAACTCGTGGCGTCGGGCCGCGCCGATGAGGCGATGCTGCGCTGGAGCGAGATCGAGGCCATGCAGGCGGCCGGCACCTTCGAATTCCATTCCCACACCCACACGCACACCCGCTGGGACAAGGTCTGCGGCGCGGATACGAACGCCAAGCGCGAGCACATCGCGCAGGATCTAGAGGATTCGCGTGAAACCCTGATCCGCAGGCTGGGCGGCGTGAGCGACCACCTCTGCTGGCCGCAGGGCTATTTCGATGCCGATTACGTGGCCGCCGCCGGGCAGGCCGGTTTCCGGCACTTGTACACTACCGACCCTTTCGGCCAGAACCTCCCCGGCACGGATCCCGCTCATATCTACCGCTTCGCGGTGCGCAATCAGGGCGGTTCCTGGCTGAACCGCCGGATCTGGCTGTCGCGCGACCCCTTCTGGGGCCCGCGCTATCACGCCTGGAAGGCCTGGAAAAAGCGTCTTAGGAATCGCGGATGAAGTTATCAGTCATCATCATCACCAAGAACGAAGCGGCCAACATTGCCGCCTGCCTGAAGTCCGTGTCGTTTGCCGACGAGTTCATCGTTGTGGATTCGGGCAGCACCGACGGCACCGTGGAATTGGCGCGGGCGTTGGGCGCGCGGGTAGAAGTCACCCCTGACTGGCCCGGCTTCGGTCCGCAAAAGAACCGCGCGCTGGACCTGGCGACGGGCGACTGGGTCCTGTCGATCGATGCTGACGAGCGCGTCACGCCCGAGCTGGCGCAGGAAATCCAGGACGTGCTGCGCGCGCCCAAGGCTGACGCCTACGAAATCGCGCGCCTGTCCAACTTCTGCGGCCGCGACATCCGCCATAGCGGCTGGTGGCCCGACTACGTGCTGCGGCTTTTCAAGCGCGGCACGGCGCGCTTCACCGATGCCGCCGTGCACGAACGCGTGGTGCCCGCCAATGGCCGTCCCCTGCAGTTGCGCGGCTATTTCAACCACTATCCGTACGACAACCTGGACGCGCTGATCAACAAGGTCAACCGGTATTCGTCCGACGCGGCCGCCATGATGTACGCCAAGGGCAAGCGCACGTCGGTCTTCGGTGCGCTGGGCCACGGCTTCTGGACCTTCGTGCGCATCTACCTGATCCGCCGCGGCTTCCTGGACGGCCGTCACGGGCTCGTGCTGGCCGTGACGGCGGCGGCGGGCAGCTTCTTCCGTTACTCGAAGCTGATGTTCCTGGCAGAAAACAAAAAGTGAAGATCCTCTACACGAACTTCCACGCGGGCAACGGCGGGGGGCACGTCACCTACATCATCAACCTGGCCAAGGCGCTCGCCCGCGACCACGAGATCACGGTGGCGGTGCCGGAGACCAGCCGGCTGTACCGCTACGCCAAGGCCATCCCCGGCGTGAACGTGGTGGACATGCGCTACACGACGCGCCCCTCGTCCTGGTTCACGGACCGCGCCAGGCTGCATCGCCTGATTGCCGACGGCCAGTTCGACATCATCCACGCCAACGGCTCGGCCGATCACAAGCAGGTCATGCTGGCCACGCTGGGCATGCGGCACCGGCCGCGCATCGTGTTCACCAAGCACAACGATCACCCGCTGACCAGTTTCGGGCACAAGCTGCGGGTGGCGCTGGCCACCGATCACGGCATCGCCGTCAGCGACTACATCCGCGGCATGATGGAGCAGTCCCCGTACCGCAAACGCCCCATCACGACCATCCGGCACGGCATCGATACGAATTTTTTTGCCCCGCCGCCGCCCGAAAGCCTGGACAAGCTGCGCGAACTCTTCTTTGGCCCGGACTGGCAAGGCAAGCTGCTGCTGGGCAGCGCGGGCGGCACCGATTACGACAAGGGCTGGCTGGACCTGGTCGCGGCCGCGGCCGCGCTGCCGCCGGCCGACAAGGCACGCGTCTTGCTGATGGTGGCGGGCGATCCGCCCTCCGAGGCCAAGCTGGCGCGTGTGCGCGAGCTTGGCATGATCGATCAGGTGAAGTTTCCCGGGTTGCTCGATGACGTGCGCGCGGCGCTGGCGTCCTGCCACGCGGTATTCGTGCTGTCGTACCGCGAGGCGTTGTCGTTTGCCTGCCGCGAGATCATGGCGCTGGGACTGCCGGCGCTTGTCAGTGACGCGGGCGGTCTTCCGGAAAACGTAACCGACGGCGTGGATGGCTGGATCGTGCCCGCGCGCGACATCCCGGCCATGACCGCCAAGTTGCGATTCATGCTGGACAACCCGGAGGCTGTGCGCCTGATGGGCCACAAAGCGCGCGAGACCAGTTTGCGCGACTTCAACCTGGAGCGTTTCGCGGCTGCCACAGTGGATGTATACCAACGCACGCTCGCGGGACGCTGAGTCATATAATGTCGAGCTATGTCTATTCCAATCCTTATGTATCACCAGATCGGCGAGCCCAACCCCAAGGGCACGCCGTTTCGCGGACTGACGGTACATCCCGATAGCTTCGCCCGCCAGATGCGCTGGATGCGCCGGCTTGGCTATCGCGGATTGTCCATGCGCGACGTCATGCCTTATGTCCGCGGCGAGCGCCAGGGAAAGGTCTTCGGCATCACGTTCGACGACGGTTTCCGCAATGTGCATCACAACGCGATGCCGGTACTGAGCGAACTGGGATTCACCGCCACCAACTATTTCGTGGCCCGGCAGTTCGACGGCGGCAACGTGTGGGACCTCGAAAAGGGGATCCCGTTTGCGCCGCTGATGACCGTCCAGGAAATGCGGGAATGGGCGCAGGCCGGCAACGAGGTCGGCTCGCACACGCTGGATCACGTCCACCTGCCCGAGCTGCCTGCCGAAGAAGCGCGGCGCCAGATCGTCCAGTCCAAGGACGAGCTCGAACAGGCGCTGGGCGCGCCCGTCACCGCGTTCTGTTATCCCTATGGCGACCATGGCCCCGAGCATCAGGCCATGGCGCGCGAGGCCGGTTACGAGAACGCCACGCTCACCAAGCGCGGCCTGGCGGCGGCGTCCGACGATCCCTTCGGATTGCCGCGCGTTACCGTGGCGCGCTCGACCAACATCGTCCGATTCCTCCAGAAGTGCCTCACCCGGTATGAAGACAGCCGCCGGCGCTCCTGAACGCCGGCTTCGCATCGCGCTGTTGGTTGATCGCTTCGGCAACCGTTTCGGGGGGGCCGAGGCCTATGGCGTCGAGTTGATGCGTGTCCTCGGCAAGCGCCACGACATCTCCGTGGTCGCCCGCGATTTCGACAGCGACCTGCCATTCGAATACCTGCCCGTGCGTTTTCCCGGCTGGCTGCCCAGCTGGACGCGGGTGCTGTATTTCGCCTGGCGCGCCGACCGCCTCACCCGCGGCCGCTTCGACATCGTCCATTCGCACATGAACGGCTGGGCGGGCGAAATCCAGGTCATGCACGTGACGCCGGTCCGCTACAACCGCATCACCCGGGTCACGCCGCTGCAGCGCCTGACGGCCTGGCTCAGCCCGCGGCTGGCTACCTACCTGATGCTGGAAAAGCTGCGCGTGCGCAAGACGCCCCAGCGCCGCGTGGTGGCGGTATCGGGCCTCATCATGGACCAGCTGCACCGCAGCTACGGCGAAGAACTTGCGGTCGACATCATCGCCCCGGGCGTCAAGCTGCCCGCGCCCGACCGTAACGGGGGCCGCCAGGCCACGCGCGCGCGGCTCGGCTGGGACGCGGACACGATCGGCTGTCTGCTGGTGGCGCGCAATCCGCTGCGCAAGGGCCTGCCCGCCTTGCTGGACGCGCTGGCGCTCTTGCCGCCGCGCTACCGGCTGCTGGTGGTCGGCGCCGACGAGCCCACGCGCGAGCGCGTTCGCGCCGCCGGAGACGTCGCCCGCCGCGTCACGCTGGTCGATCCCACCCCGGACGTCGCCCAGTATTTCAATGCGGCCGACATCTACACGCACCCGACCCTGAACGACAGCTACGGCATGGCGCCGCTGGAAGCCATGTCGCACGGTCTGCCGGTCATCGTCAGTTCGCCGGTCTATTGCGGCTTTGCGCAATACCTCACGGCGGGAACGGATGCGCTCATCCTGCAGGACCCGCGCGATGGCGCCCAATTGGCGCAGGCGCTGGAAAGCCTGGGTTCGGATCCGCAGCTGCGCGCGGCACTGACGTCACGCGGCCTGGAAATCGCCCGCGACCAAAGCTGGGAAACCGTGGCCTCGCGCTACGAGGCCCTGTACGAACAGGTGCTGCTGGAGCGCCATTGAAAACGGGGCGTCGAGCCCCGTTTTCAATGGCAGGGCGCGGTTGCCCTTTCCAGGTCGGCCAGCCAGCGGATGGCGTGTTCGCGGTCGGAACCGCACATCTCGTGCTGGGGCTGCAGTCCCCCGCAGAAGTCCGGGCGGGAAGGATCACCAAAGATCGCGCACCGCATGTCCGGCAGCAACTGAACACAGGGCACGCCCGCGGGCTTGCCCTGCGGCATCCCCGGAATGGGCCGCGTGATCGACGGCGCGATGCAGCAGGCGCCGCATCCCGAGCGGCACGCTGGCGCCGCGCCGGTCAGGCTCATACCCATCCGCGCAACCAGTACACAAAGAGACCCGCGTATTCCTTCACGATCGAACGGCTGGCGTCGAACGTGCGTTCGTCGGGCAGCCACAACGACAGCGACCCGTCGGCCGGCTCCACGATCTGCGGCGGCGCGGGGGCGGCAATCACTTCCACGCCCTGCTTGGAAAAGGCCGCCATGGCGCGGGGCATGTGCAAGGCGGACGTGACCAGCAGCACCTTGCCGATGCCGCGCGCCTTGAGCTGGTCTTCGGTGAGCGTGGCGTTTTCATAGGTGGTGCGGCTGGCGTTTTCCAGGATCAGGGCCGACTCCGGAACGCCCTGCTGGCGGATCGCATGCGCCATGCCGCGCGCTTCGCTGACATCGCCTTCCAGCGCGCCGCCCGACAGCAGCACCTTGGGCGCGCGGCCGGCCAGATACAGCTGGGCCGCGGCGTCCACGCGCACGATGGCCGTGTCCTTGTCATAGGGCAGGAACCAATTGGCCCGGCCGTTGGCGGTATTGCCGCCCAGCACCACGATCGCGTCGGCCGTCGGCATCTCGGCGGCGGGCTTGTGCGGATAGCGGTTTTCCAGCGCGCCGCCCGCCCACAGCGACGTCGCCGGCAACGACCAGGCCAGCGCCCAGAGCAAGCCTGCCGCGACGAGCGTGAGGCCGGTCTTGCGAAGCCGGAACAGTCCCAGCACCAGGCCAAGGACCACCAGGGTGATGCACAAATTCAAGGGAATGATCAGATTCGTGAGATAGCTGGAAAAGGTCATTTCGAGACTGTCCTGATTACTGCGTACCATCCAGCAGGCGCTCGGCCTGCTGTGTTGCTTCTTCCTGCGACGGCCAGGCCTGGTCGCTGCCCAGGCACACCGCGCGCGGCGACCACGGGCCGGTGCGTTGCGGCTGTGTCACGCCGAACAGCGTCAGCTGCCGCGCCGACGCCGCCGCCGCGACGTGCGACACGCCGGAATCGTTACAAATCACCAGCGCGGCCCGCGCGGTCAGCGCCGCAAAGGCGCCCAATCCCAGCGGAGGCAGCAACTGGGCGGTCGGCGCATTGCGGCGGGCTTCGTCGGTTTCGGCCGGAGGGGGGCACATTACCACGGTATGGCCGCGGGCCTGCAGGGCGCGCGTCAGTGTATCGAATCCCGGCCACACCTTGATCCTGCCCTTGTGCAGGCCCGTGGCGGTGGGCGCGATCAGGACGAAGGGCCGGTCTTGCAGGCCGGCCTGGGCCAGGGCCTCGCCGGCCGCGCGTTCATGCGCCGCCGTCAGCGGCAGGTCCAGCGTCGGGCCGGGCTGGGCGGGACCGCTGGGCAGGTTCCAGCGGATCAGGGCCTCGCGGGTCAGGTGATGCCAGGATTCGACGGCATGCATCGGCTGGTCGGGTTTGGCGAACGGCCATCGCAGCAGAAAGCTGCGGCCGTCGTCGCGGTACCCCGCCGACGGCACGCCGGCCAGCCGGAACACCAGCGCGCTGGACAGGGAATCCGGCAACAGCAGGCCCCGGGCGCGGCGGCCTTGCGCGCCCAGCCCGCGACGGTGGGCGCTGACCGCCGCCCGGTCCGGCCCGACCTTGCCGCGCATGGGGACGAAATCCAGTTTGTCCACGCCATCGAGCAGGTCGCGGGCCCAGGGGCGGGCGCAGAGGACGAGGGGCAGGCCGCTTGCCGCCAGGGCGCGCAGGCTGGGCAGGCTCATGCAGACATCGCCCACCCAGTTGGGCAGGCGGACATACAGGCAACTGATATCGGACATGGAAGGGCGCACGGGCGCGGATAGGGCTAAGGGGCGGGGACGGCGCGCAGACGCGCAGCCGGTACAATCCTGGGCACAATTGTATGAAAAGCGAGTGATCCCTTTGAATTCTGCCGCACGGAATGCGCCAGCGGGCTCCCAGCCCGTCAAATCCGAACTCTGGACCCGGATCTACAGCCGGGTCGGTTCCTACTGGAAGGGCTTGCTGGCGGCCGTCCTCCTGATGGCAGGCGCCGCGGCCACGCAGCCCGTGCTGGCGGTCATCATGAAGCCCCTCCTGGACGGCGGCTTCTCCGGCGCCAAGCCGTATTACGTTTGGGCACTGCCGCTGGCGGTCGTGGGCCTGATCCTGGTGCGCGGCATCTGCAACTTCTTCAGCGACTACCTGCTGGCCTGGGTGGCCAACAACGTGCTGCTGGGCATGCGGCGCGACATGTTCGAACGCCTCCTGGGCCTGCCGGACGCCGACTTCAAGCGCGGCGACACCGGGCGCCTCCTGAACCGCTTCACCATCGACGCCGGCAATGTCACCGGCTATGCCACCGACGTCATCACCGTGCTGGTGCGCGAAACCCTGGTGGTCATCGCGCTGATCTGCGTGCTGCTCTACATGTCGTGGGTGCTGACGCTGATCATCCTGGTCATGCTGCCGGTCTCGGTCCTGATCTCGCGCTTTTTCATCAAGCGCCTGCGCCGCATCAACCGCGAAACCGTCAACATGAACGCCGAGTTGACCCGTGTGGTCGGCGAAGGCATCGACGGCCAGCGCGTCATCAAGCTGTTCGACGGCTACGAGGTCGAACGCGGCCGCTTCGATTTCGTCAGCCGCCGCCTGCGCCGCTTTGCCATGCGCACGGCCACGGCCGATGCGGCGCTGACGCCCTTGACCCAGGTCTGCATCTCGATTTCCGTGGGCGCGGTCATCGCCGTGGCGCTCAGCCAGGCCAACAGCGGTTCGCTCACCGTGGGCAGCTTCGCGTCGTTCATGGCCGCGCTGGCCCAGATCTTCGACCCCATCAAGCGCCTGACCAACGTGGCCGCCCGCCTGCAAAAGATGCTGGTCTCGGCCGAAAGCGTGTTCACCCTGATCGACCAGATCCCGGAAAACGACACCGGCACCAAGGAATTGCCCGAGCCCGTGCGCGGCAAGGTCGAGTTCCGCAGCGTGTCGCATCGCTTCCCCGACGCCGACCGCGACACGGTCAATGACATTTCCTTCGTGGTCGAACCCGGTCAGACCGTCGCCCTCGTGGGCCGCTCGGGCAGCGGCAAGACCACGCTGGTCAACATGCTGCCCCGCTTCGTGCTGGCCGACAGCGGCCAGATCCTCGTGGACGACGTGCCCATCGATGAACTCACGCTGCGCAGCCTGCGCTCGCACCTGTCGCTGGTCAGCCAGGACGTCGTGCTGTTCGACGACACGATCGCCGCCAACGTCGGCTACGGCGCATTGGGCAAGTCCAGCGAGCAAAAGGTGCGCGATGCGCTGGCCGCCGCCAACCTACTCGACTTCGTCGAGGGCCTGCCGCAAGGCATCAACACGCCCGTGGGCGAGAACGCCGCCCGCCTGTCCGGCGGCCAGCGCCAGCGTCTGGCCATCGCGCGCGCGCTCATCAAGAACGCGCCCATCCTGATCCTGGACGAAGCGACTTCGGCGCTCGATAACGAATCCGAACGCCAGGTGCAGGCCTCGCTGGAACGCCTGATGAAGGGGCGCACCACGCTGGTCATCGCGCACCGCCTGTCCACCGTCCAGAACGCCGACCGCATCATCGTCCTGGACGCCGGCAAGATCGTCGAACAGGGTCCGCACGCGGAACTGCTGGCGGCCGACGGCCTGTACGCATCCCTCTACAAGATGCAGTTCCGGGAAGACTGAGCCAAACCGGTCACGTCTTTCCCCAGCAGCCGCCCCTCGGGGCGGCTTTTCATTGCCGAAGTTCCTGTTTGCCAATCCCGCGGTTTGCCGGAAAATGGCCCCAGCCTGCGCAGAGCGGGCTGGGCGGCGTCCCAGGCGCTTCGGCCCGCCATGCAACCAGGAGCGCTCCATGGCCCTGCCTTCCGAAGGCAATCAAGTCCTCAACGTCGTCGTTCTGCTTGGCGCAGCGGTGATTGCCGTCCCCTTGTTCAAGCGTCTAGGACTGGGTTCGGTCCTGGGCTATCTGGCGGCCGGCCTGGCGATAGGCCCGTTCGGCATCGGGTTTTTCACCGATCCCAAATCCATCCTGCACGTCGCGGAACTGGGCGTGGTGATGTTTCTTTTCATCATCGGGCTGGAGATGCAACCGTCGCGCCTCTGGAAGCTGCGCGGCGAAATCTTCGGGCTGGGCGTCGCGCAGGTGCTGGTTTGCGGTGCGTTGCTTACCGGCGTCGGGTTGCTTGCAGGTCTGTCAGGCGCCGCGGCCTTCATGGCGGCGATGGGTTTCGTGCTTTCATCCACGGCCATCGTGATGCAGATCCTGGCCGAGCGCGACGAGACCACCAGCGCGCAGGGCCAACGCATCGTCTCCATTCTCCTTCTCGAAGACCTGGCGATCGTCCCGCTGCTGGCGCTGGCCGCCTTGCTGGCTCCGGCAAGCAGCGGCAGCGAGGCCAATCCGTGGTGGCAGGCCGCCATTGCGCTCGGCTGCATTCTGGCGCTGCTGGCCGCGGGCCGGTGGCTGCTCAACCCACTGTTCCGTCTTCTGGCCGCGGCGCATGCCCGCGAAGTGATGACCGCGGCTGCATTGCTCGTCGTGCTGGGCGCCGCGTTGCTGATGGAACTGGGCGGCCTGTCCATGGCCATGGGCGCGTTCCTGGCCGGTGTGCTGTTGTCCGAATCCACATTCCGCCATCAGCTCGAAGCCGATATCGAGCCCTTTCGCGGCATCCTGCTCGGCCTGTTCTTCCTGGGCGTGGGCATGTCGCTGGATCTCCTGGCCGTGGCGCGGGAATGGCCGCTCATCCTGGCGGGTGTCGTCGCTTTCATGGCGGTCAAATCCGTGGGCGTCTACATCGTGGCGCGCCTGCTGCGCGCCACCCATGCCGAAGCCATCACCCGTTGCGCGTTGCTGGCGCAAGGCGGCGAGTTTGCCTTCGTGCTGTACAGCGCAGCCGCCGACAAAGGCATCTTCGACGCGCATACGGGCGCGGTGCTGACCGCAGTCGTCATCATTTCCATGGCGCTCACGCCGCTATGCGTCCTGGCCTTGCGCTGGCTCCTGCCCAAACCCAAGCCGTCCATGGATGGCGTGGACGTGGCCCGCGACCTGGACGGCTGCGCGCTGATCGTGGGTTTTGGCCGTTTCGGCCAGATCGTGACGCAGGCAATGCTGGCACGCGGGGTCAAGGTCTCGATCCTGGACACCGACACCGACGCGATCCGCGCCGCGGCAAAGTGGGGCGTGAAGGTGTATTACGGGGACGGTACGCGCGCCGACATGCTGCGTTCGGCCGGCGCCGAAAACGCCTGCGCCATCCTGGTGTGCATCGACGACCCCCGCGCCGCCACCCACATGGTGCATCTCATCAAATCCGAATTCCCGCTGGTGCGCGTCGTGGTGCGGGCCTATGACCGCATCCATTCGCTGGCGCTGGCCCGTGAAGGGGTGGATTTCCAGGTCCGCGAAACCCTGGAATCGGCGCTGGTCTTCGGCGAAGCGGCGTTGCGCGCCATCGGCGTGCCGCCCGACGAGGCCGAGGAAGTCATTCAGGACGTACGGCAACGCGACACCGAACGCTTCGAACTCGAGGTGGCAGGCGGGCTGTTCGCCGGCCGCTCGCTGCTTTACGGAAATATGACGGGCCAACCGGATGGCATTAATGACCGGCCGGACCGCGAAACCGGCGACGCGGCGCCCAGTCCATCCGCCTGACGGCTATTTTTCGGCGTGCATTTCCGGATCTTTGCATTACTTTACGCATCATTTCACGCGCAAAATCAAGCAGCTAGGGTAGATTAATCCGCAATGACGCTTCACTCAGGAAGCGCTTTTGCCAGGGGGCTGCCATGCTGCAAACGGACCGTAATTCGACTACGTCGCACGCCATCGGAATCGAGCTTGCCCGGCGTCAGGCCATGACGCTTCGTTGCGGATTCTCTGGCGTACTCACCCGCCAATTGATGGCGCAGGCCGGCGGGGCAGGGCCCGCCTGGGCCATCAACGCCCACCGCGAAACCGACAAGGCTCGCGGGGCCAAGGCCTTCCCGTTCCGCATCGCAGCCGCCGCGCTGTCCTGAAAGCCCCGCCTCGGGCGCGCCGCGCCCAGCTGCTGTCTTTCCGCGCGTGCCCGGGCATCTTCCCGGGCAAAAATTCCCGTCACTTGCGCTGATCGCCGCCCCTGACTTTGCCGTCCAGGGCGGCGATGCCTTGCGCCTGGCATCGGACATCGGCATCATCATGCACAGCTTGCAGCTGAACTACGCCACCCCGACCGCCACCGCGAAGGAGCGCCGTATTGAAATCACGCGGGATCGTGCACATTACGCTGTACGCGTTGGCCGGCATCGTCGCCATGGGTATCTGTACGGCAGCAGTCGCTCTGTTGTGGATGGACCGCCGCGTGACGTGGGACGCGGCCTACGTATCGGCCCGCAACCTGGCCAGCGTGCTCGCGGCGGACATCGGCCGCACGTTGCATGTCTACGACCTGTCGCTGCAGGGCGTGGTCGAGCGCCTGCAAGAGCCAGGCATCGCCGACCTCGAACCGGAATCCCGGCATCGCTTCCTCTTTGACCGCGCCGCCACCGCGGCGTATCTCGGCGCCATCGTCGTGCTCGACGCCCAAGGCAACATTCGGTACGACTCGCTTGCCGCCACCCCGCCTGACGTCAATTTCGCGGACCGCGACTACTTCAAGGTGCACCAGACCACGGACGACGTCGGTCTCTACGTCAGCCGGCCGTATTACAGCCGGCTGCGAAGCGCCGATGAAAGCATTGCGATCAGCCGGCGAATCTCCAACGCCGACGGCAGTTTTGCGGGCGTCGTTGCCGGCTCCCTGCGCACGGCGTACTTTCGCGATCGCTTTGCCGAGGTGTCCATCGGTCCGCACGACGCCATCACGGTCTTTCGCAACGACGGCGTCGTCCTGTTGCGCAATCCCTATTCACATGCCGACTTCGACAGCGGCATCGACATGCCGCTCGACTTCCAGCAATACCTGATTGGCCGCGAGGGCGCATTTGTCGGCGTGCTGTCGCCCGATGGCGTCAATCGTCTGTATGCGTTCGACGCCATCGAGCGCACGCCGCTGGTGATCGACGTGGCGTTGGCCGTCGACGATCTGCTCGAACCCTGGGTGCGCCGCGCCGCCCTGATCGTGCCCGTGACCTTGGCGCTCTTTGCATCGGTGATGGCGCAGATCGTCCTCTTTCGGCGCGAGATGCGCTGGCGGCAGGCGTTCGAGGCGCAATTGGCGCGTCAGGCCCAGACGGACGGACTCACCGGTATCGCCAACCGGCGCACCTTTGACGAGGTACTCGATCGGGAATGGGCGGCCGCGCGTCGCGATCGCGCGCCGCTGTCGCTGCTGTTCCTGGATGCCGACCGCTTCAAGCTTTACAACGACCGCTATGGCCACCAGGAAGGCGACGCGCTGCTCAAGATGCTGGCGCTTGCGCTTCAGAACAAGGCTCGCCGGCCTCGCGATCTGGCAGCCAGATACGGCGGCGAAGAGTTCGTGGTGCTGCTGCCCGACACGCGCCGCGAACAGGCGCTGGTCATCGCCGAAAGTATCCGGCGCGCGGTCGAGGACCTGGCCATTCCGCACGATGACAACGAAGGCGGTATCGTCACCGTCAGCGTCGGCGTGGCCACGGTCGTGCCGCTAGGCGACGACGTCTCGGCCGCGCTTGTGGAAGCCGCCGATGCGGCCGTTTACCAGGCCAAGGCCGCGGGCCGCAATTGCGTCGCGTCGGCGCCTGCCTGATTATCGATATGGCAAGAAAAACCCCGCCGCACCTTTCGGTGACGGCGGGGCGATGCGTGGCGCAGCGTGCTTGAGCGGTGCTTAACGGCCCATGATCACGGCTTGCAGGCGCGTCTGTGCCTGCTGCACATTCTTGGCCTGCGCGTTCATCTCTTGCAGCAGCTTGTTCAGCTCGGCTTGCACGGCAGGATCGGTCACCGTCACGCTGTTGCCCGAGATCTCGATCTTCGACTTGTTCGCTTCCACGTAGTCGGCGATTTTCAGGGTGACGTCGTAGGTGGCGTTGATCTGCGGCAGCACGTCGCCAAAGGTGTCGGCCGGCAGGGTGATGGTCTTTTCATAGGCCTTGTCGTACACGGCCTTCAGGTCCTCAGGCTGCTTGAGTTGGGCGTGAGCCGCGTCGGCCTTGGCGCGATGCTCCTTCAGCGCCGCATTCATGTCGTTCAGACCGGCACGCACGGACTTCAGGTCCTCGCGGCGCGTGACGATATCGTTCACCGAGCGCACCTGACCCTTCTGCAGGATCCCCGACAGCGGCTTGACCGACGCATCCATGCCGGCATTGAAGTCGGTGATGATGGCGTAGTGGGCCGCGTAGTCGCCGAAGGACTTCTTTTCTTCCTCCGTCAGCTTCGGCACACGCACGCCCGGCTTGTCCACGATGCGCGTCTGCAGGAACTGCGTGAACGCCGCGCGCTGCTCGGGCTCCTTGTCGCCGCAGGCTGCCAGCATCAGCGGCAGGGCCGCGACCAGTACCAGGAACGGACGGAATAGGGACTTCATTGCAATGACCTCCGAATGACTAAGGGAAAAGCGCCGAGGCGGTAACCGACCCGGCAAAGCGCCCGCAGCTTATCGATAACCCTTACTTGTCGCCATCCGTTTCAGAAATCATTTCAAACGAATTGTTAAGTCACAAAATCCACACATATCGAGTTGAACCCTGTTCTCGATTCGGGTATGGCCTCTCGTCCCGGCACGCGTGCTGAATGCGTACCTGGCGAAGAGCGGCCGCCAGCGCGGTTCACAGCACCAACGAAGGCATCGACGGCCGCGCAGACATATCGCCATTTCGGCCGCCCGATGGCCCCCATCCTGTCGCGCCCAAATGAAAAAAGCCGCGCTTGCAGGCGCGGCTCTTCCGTCGGTCCGATGACTAGGCATTCTTCTTATGCCGTCAAACGAGGATGATGTCGTACTTCTCCTGCGAATACGCCGCTTCCACTTCCAGCGATACGCGCTTGCCCACAAAGTCGCCCAGCATCGCCAAATGCTGGCTTTCCTCTTCCAGAAAAAGGTCCACCACTTCCTGCGAGGCAAGGATGCGAAACTCCTTGGGATTGAACTGCCGGGCCTCGCGCAGAATCTCGCGCAGGATTTCATAACAGACCGTGCGCGGTGTACGCACATTGCCGCGCGACTCGCACATGGGGCAGGGCTCGCAAAGCTGGTGCGCCAAAGAATCGCGGGTGCGCTTGCGCGTCATTTCCACCAGCCCCAACTGCGTGAATCCATTGACGGTCATGCGGGTCCGATCGCGCGACAACGCCTTCTTCAGCTCCGCGAGCACGGTGTCGCGATGTTCCTGTTCCTCCATGTCGATGAAGTCCAGGATCACGATTCCCCCCAGGTTGCGCAGGCGCAGCTGCCGCGCAATTGCCTGTGCCGCCTCAAGGTTCGTCTTGAAAATCGTGTCGTCGAAATTGCGGCCCCCCACAAACCCGCCGGTGTTGACGTCCACCGTGGTCAACGCCTCCGTCTGGTCAATGATCAGATAGCCGCCCGACTTCAGGTCCACCCGGCGCGACAGCGCGCGCGCAATCTCGTCATCCACGTTGGCGGTGTCGAACAGGGGGCGCTCGCCGCTGTAATGCTTGATGCGGTCAACCACCGACGGCGTGTACACACGCGCCCATTCCAGCATCGCGGCAGTCGTCGTGCGCGAATCCACCAGGATCGATCCGGTTTCGGGGCCGACCATGTCGCGCAATACGCGCTGGGCAAGCGTCAGGTCCTGGTGCAACAACGCGGGGGCGGGCTGGGTCCGAGCCGCCGCCTGGACACTCGTCCACAACTTGCGCAGATATTCCACGTCGGCAGTCAACTCCGCGTCGTTGGCACCCTCGGCCTGCGTGCGGACGATGAACCCGCCTTTCTCGTCCGAGGGCATCAGTGCTTGCAGACGTTCGCGCAACTGGATGCGTTCGGACTCGGAATCGATCTTCTGCGAAATGCCGATGTGCGGATCGTGCGGCAGATACACCAGCATCCGTCCGGCCATGCTGATCTGCGTCGACAGCCGCGCCCCCTTGGTGCCGAGCGGATCCTTCACGACCTGCACCATGAGGGTCTGTCCCTCAAATATCAGCTTTTCGATTGGCGTCGGCGTCAAACCCTGGCTGCGCTCAGTGCGATTCTCGCGCAGGTCCGCAATATGGATGAACGCCGCCCGCTCCAGCCCAATGTCGATGAACGCACTCTGCATGCCGGGCAGCACCCGCACGACCCGACCCAGATAGATATTGCCGACGTGGCCCCGTTGGATGCTACGTTCGACGTGCAATTCCTGAACCGACCCCTGTTCCACCAGCGCAACGCGGGTTTCAAAGGGGGTGACGTTGATCAGGATGTCTTCGCTCAGGGCGATCGCAGGGGGCATGAGGTATCTGTCTCCAATCAGATGCGGCGTACAGGCGAATAGTAAACGTACATACTAGTCCCACAAGCAGGGGCTGCCGCTATCTATACATATAGGCGCGGCCACTGACGGCCCGTGCCTCCTTCGACGGAGCAGGGCGCCGGCGCCAGCCTGACTGCCTTTCCATCAACAAATTTGCGACACTGGCATGACAGCCCAAAATTCTGTGCTATAGTCTCGCTCCTTCGCAGCTCAGACAGTTTTGAGAGGCGAAGCCAAGCAAGTGCAACAGGTGACGGGGCAACCCAATCTCATCTGCCGCAACGGCACTCAGTAATGAACGCCAAGCGGTTATTGCAAGGATCGACGCAAATCAGGCAGAAGCCAGTTGCAAGATCTGCAAAAATTGTGCTATAGTTTTGGGCTTGGCAGTTACTGAAAAATTAGGGTTTACCCTGACGTTTCAATAACTGCTAGGGCAGGACGAAAGTCCTGGCGAGACCTGAAGAGGTCGCCGCAAGTAAGTGACGCAACTGCGTAAAGCAAAAAGCGAAGCTGACTTGACAAGCGATAAAAACTTCTTCATAATCTCGTTTCTCTGCTGCGACGACGCGAAAGCGAAGTTAGCCGAAGTTGAAGGCAGAAACCAGTAGTACAGAATTTAGCAGTACCGCTCTTTAACAACTAAACAACCGATAAGTGTGGGCGCTTGATGCGAGTGCAGCGATTGGGTTTCGGCCTTATCGCAAGCACAAGAAATCAAGTGCTCACTAGAAGTGAAGTACCTTAGACGTCAAGTTTAAGAACATACCTCACTTCCTTTGAGTAGCGACGTATGACCTGGTTTGGATTTATTCAGACCAAGAATACGAAACAAATACAGAGATTAAACTGAAGAGTTTGATCCTGGCTCAGATTGAACGCTAGCGGGATGCCTTACACATGCAAGTCGAACGGCAGCACGGACTTCGGTCTGGTGGCGAGTGGCGAACGGGTGAGTAATGTATCGGAACGTGCCTAGTAGCGGGGGATAACTACGCGAAAGCGTAGCTAATACCGCATACGCCCTACGGGGGAAAGCAGGGGATCGCAAGACCTTGCACTATTAGAGCGGCCGATATCGGATTAGCTAGTTGGTGGGGTAACGGCTCACCAAGGCGACGATCCGTAGCTGGTTTGAGAGGACGACCAGCCACACTGGGACTGAGACACGGCCCAGACTCCTACGGGAGGCAGCAGTGGGGAATTTTGGACAATGGGGGAAACCCTGATCCAGCCATCCCGCGTGTGCGATGAAGGCCTTCGGGTTGTAAAGCACTTTTGGCAGGAAAGAAACGTTCCGGGTTAATACCCCGGGAAACTGACGGTACCTGCAGAATAAGCACCGGCTAACTACGTGCCAGCAGCCGCGGTAATACGTAGGGTGCAAGCGTTAATCGGAATTACTGGGCGTAAAGCGTGCGCAGGCGGTTCGGAAAGAAAGATGTGAAATCCCAGAGCTTAACTTTGGAACTGCATTTTTAACTACCGAGCTAGAGTGTGTCAGAGGGAGGTGGAATTCCGCGTGTAGCAGTGAAATGCGTAGATATGCGGAGGAACACCGATGGCGAAGGCAGCCTCCTGGGATAACACTGACGCTCATGCACGAAAGCGTGGGGAGCAAACAGGATTAGATACCCTGGTAGTCCACGCCCTAAACGATGTCAACTAGCTGTTGGGGCCTTCGGGCCTTGGTAGCGCAGCTAACGCGTGAAGTTGACCGCCTGGGGAGTACGGTCGCAAGATTAAAACTCAAAGGAATTGACGGGGACCCGCACAAGCGGTGGATGATGTGGATTAATTCGATGCAACGCGAAAAACCTTACCTACCCTTGACATGTCTGGAATGCCGAAGAGATTTGGCAGTGCTCGCAAGAGAACCGGAACACAGGTGCTGCATGGCTGTCGTCAGCTCGTGTCGTGAGATGTTGGGTTAAGTCCCGCAACGAGCGCAACCCTTGTCATTAGTTGCTACGAAAGGGCACTCTAATGAGACTGCCGGTGACAAACCGGAGGAAGGTGGGGATGACGTCAAGTCCTCATGGCCCTTATGGGTAGGGCTTCACACGTCATACAATGGTCGGGACAGAGGGTCGCCAACCCGCGAGGGGGAGCCAATCCCAGAAACCCGATCGTAGTCCGGATCGCAGTCTGCAACTCGACTGCGTGAAGTCGGAATCGCTAGTAATCGCGGATCAGCATGTCGCGGTGAATACGTTCCCGGGTCTTGTACACACCGCCCGTCACACCATGGGAGTGGGTTTTACCAGAAGTAGTTAGCCTAACCGCAAGGAGGGCGATTACCACGGTAGGATTCATGACTGGGGTGAAGTCGTAACAAGGTAGCCGTATCGGAAGGTGCGGCTGGATCACCTCCTTTCAGAGCTTACGTGCTCGTGTTAAGCGTCCACTCTTATCGGTTGTTTGATATAGCTGGGATCAGTTGTAGGCTTGGGTCGAGGGAATCTTCCCTAGGTCTTCAGCTTCCTGACTACTGATCCGAGAAGGTTTTGGGTCTGTAGCTCAGTCGGTTAGAGCACCGTCTTGATAAGGCGGGGGTCGTTGGTTCGAATCCAACCAGACCCACCAGGTATTTCGCGGCAAGCGAAATATGGGGGTGTAGCTCAGCTGGGAGAGCGCCTGCTTTGCAAGCAGGATGTCATCGGTTCGATCCCGTTCACCTCCACCATTGATTCTCATTGATCGCCGGTGGCGATGTAGAGGCCAACTCATAGTGTCGTCAGTCACGACGTTATGAGTTGGGTTTTACCCAACAGCTATATTTGTTCTTTAACAATCTGGAAGAAGCACAACGAAAATGTGTTCATCAAGTAATCGGCATTGCTGATGAAGATGGGCACGGGTTGTGATTGCATTATTTTTGTTCCAAGTTCTCAAGACTGGGGTGATAAGCCTCAGACTGCTTTGAAACTTATGAACGGCACAAACGCTAATACTCAGGTCCTATAGCCTACAGCGTTATAGGATCAAGCGACTAAGTGCATATGGTGGATGCCTTGGCGATCACAGGCGATGAAGGACGTAGTAGCCTGCGAAAAGCTGCGGGGAGCTGGCAAACAAGCTTTGATCCGCAGATATCCGAATGGGGAAACCCACTGCAGCAATGCAGTATCCCTAGCTGAATACATAGGCTAGTGGAAGCGAACCGGGTGAACTGAAACATCTCAGTAGCTCGAGGAAAAGAAATCAACCGAGATTCCGAAAGTAGTGGCGAGCGAAATCGGATGAGCCTTTACGTTTTAGCACGCAGGATAGTCGAACGGAATGGAAAGTCCGGCCGTAGCAGGTGATAGCCCTGTAGACGAAATTCTGTGTGTGGAACTAAGCGTAAGACAAGTAGGGCGGGACACGTGAAATCCTGTTTGAAGATGGGGGGACCATCCTCCAAGGCTAAATACTCGTGATCGACCGATAGTGAACCAGTACCGTGAGGGAAAGGCGAAAAGAACCCCGGAAGGGGAGTGAAATAGATCCTGAAACCGTATGCATACAAACAGTAGGAGCCTCCTTGTGGGGTGACTGCGTACCTTTTGTATAATGGGTCAGCGACTTACATTCAGTGGCAAGGTTAACCGAATAGGGAAGCCGTAGCGAAAGCGAGTCCGAATAGGGCGATTCAGTCGCTGGGTGTAGACCCGAAACCAGATGATCTATCCATGGCCAGGTTGAAGGCACGGTAACACGTGCTGGAGGACCGAACCCACTAATGTTGAAAAATTAGGGGATGAGCTGTGGATAGGGGTGAAAGGCTAAACAAATCTGGAAATAGCTGGTTCTCTCCGAAAACTATTTAGGTAGTGCCTCAAGTATTACTGCGGGGGGTAGAGCACTGTTATAGCTAGGGGGTCATGGCGACTTACCAAACTATGGCAAACTCCGAATACCCGCAAGTACAGCTTGGGAGACAGAGCACCGGGTGCTAACGTCCGGACTCAAGAGGGAAACAACCCAGACCGCCAGCTAAGGTCCCGAATTATCGCTAAGTGGGAAACGAAGTGGGAAGGCATAGACAGTCAGGAGGTTGGCTTAGAAGCAGCCATCCTTTAAAGAAAGCGTAATAGCTCACTGATCGAGTCGTCCTGCGCGGAAGATGTAACGGGGCTAAGCGATAAACCGAAGCTGCGGGTGTGCACTTTTAGTGCACGCGGTAGGAGAGCGTTCTGTAAGCCTGCGAAGGTGGCTTGTAAAGGCTGCTGGAGGTATCAGAAGTGCGAATGCTGACATGAGTAGCGATAAAGGGGGTGAAAAGCCCCCTCGCCGTAAGTCCAAGGTTTCCTGCGCAACGTTCATCGGCGCAGGGTGAGTCGGCCCCTAAGGCGAGGCAGAGATGCGTAGCTGATGGGAAGCTGGTTAATATTCCAGCACCGTCGTACAGTGCGATGGGGGGACGGATCGCGGAAAATCATCAGGGTGTTGGATGTCCCTGTTGCTGCATCGAAGATGGCGCTTAGGCAAATCCGGGCGCGTAAATCAAGGGTGTGGCACGAGCGAGCATTGCTTGCGAAGTGATCGGAAGTGGTTCCAAGAAAAGCCTCTAAGCTTCAGCTGTACGAGACCGTACCGCAAACCGACACAGGTGGACGGGATGAATATTCCAAGGCGCTTGAGAGAACTCAGGAGAAGGAACTCGGCAAATTGATACCGTAACTTCGGGAGAAGGTATACCCCGGTAGTGTGAAGCGCCTGCGCGCTTAGCATGATGGGGTCGCAGAGAATCGGTGGCTGCGACTGTTTATTAAAAACACAGCACTCTGCAAAGACGAAAGTCGACGTATAGGGTGTGACGCCTGCCCGGTGCCGGAAGGTTAAGTGATGGGGTGCAAGCTCTTGATCGAAGCCCCGGTAAACGGCGGCCGTAACTATAACGGTCCTAAGGTAGCGAAATTCCTTGTCGGGTAAGTTCCGACCTGCACGAATGGCGTAACGATGGCCACACTGTCTCCTCCTGAGACTCAGCGAAGTTGAAGTGTTTGTGATGATGCAATCTACCCGCGGCTAGACGGAAAGACCCCATGAACCTTTACTGTAGCTTTGCATTGGACTGTGAACCGGCCTGTGTAGGATAGGTGGGAGGCTTTGAAGCGTGGTCGCTAGATCACGTGGAGCCATCCTTGAAATACCACCCTGGTTTTTTTGCGGTTCTAACCTTGGTCCGTTATCCGGATCGGGGACAGTGCATGGTGGGCAGTTTGACTGGGGCGGTCTCCTCCCAAAGTGTAACGGAGGAGTTCGAAGGTACGCTAGGTACGGTCGGAAATCGTGCTGATAGTGCAATGGCATAAGCGTGCTTGACTGTGAGACTGACAAGTCGAACAGGTGCGAAAGCAGGACATAGTGATCCGGTGGTTCTGAATGGAAGGGCCATCGCTCAACGGATAAAAGGTACTCTGGGGATAACAGGCTGATACCGCCCAAGAGTTCATATCGACGGCGGTGTTTGGCACCTCGATGTCGGCTCATCTCATCCTGGGGCTGTAGCCGGTCCCAAGGGTATGGCTGTTCGCCATTTAAAGAGGTACGTGAGCTGGGTTTAAAACGTCGTGAGACAGTTTGGTCCCTATCTGCCGTGGGCGTTGGATACTTGACGGAGCCTGCTCCTAGTACGAGAGGACCGGAGTGGACGTACCTCTGGTGTACCGGTTGTCATGCCAATGGCATTGCCGGGTAGCTAAGTACGGAAGAGATAACCGCTGAAGGCATCTAAGCGGGAAACTCGTCTGAAGATTAGGTATCCCGGGGACTTGATCCCCCTGAAGGGTCGTTCGAGACCAGGACGTTGATAGGTCGGGTGTGGAAGCGCAGTAATGCGTTAAGCTAACCGATACTAATTGCCCGTGAGGCTTGATCCTATAACACTGATGGTTATTGACCTGGTGATATAGCGTTCCAAGTGTCGTTCAATACAAAATACTGGCTGCACCGTCAGCAGCCAGCCAACACAATTACACCCCACCGTGCGCCGATCATCGAGCCCCAGGCTCTGATCGCCACGCGTTGCGCTTCTTCCAAGATTGGAGCTGTTGCCTACCCCGCAACTGCTCAACCAGTTACGCCTGACGACCATAGCAAGGTGGTCCCACTCCTTCCCATCCCGAACAGGACAGTGAAACGCCTTTGCGCCGATGATAGTGGACGGACGTCTGTGAAAGTAGGTCATCGTCAGGCTTTTATTGCTCAAAACCCCGCAGGTATCCCCTGCGGGGTTTTGTCTTTGTGGCGTCGGGATTACTGTAGCGATTCCAGTATCGGGAATGCGGTATCGGGAAAGTAATTAAAAACCCCCTCGCGGCTGGCGCCGCGAGGGGGGTTTTGTTTTTGGTGTCGTAAAGGGATCTGTGCGCCGCGCGGGTCTTGAAAGTGATTGCGGTCTGGGGCTTGCGCTAGATGGCGCCGCGAGGCGCGGCCACGTATTCCTGGCGGTCGATGCCGTGGCGCTGGAGTTTGTCGTAAAACGTTTTGCGGGGAATGCCTAGGGTGTCGAGCGTGGCTTTGATGTCGCCGCGGTGTGCGGCGAGGGCATCGCGGATGATCTGTGCCTCGTAGCTTTCCATGCGTTCGGGAAGGCTGAGCGAGCCGGTGGGCGCTGGGGCCGTATCAGGTGCCGGGCCATTGAGGACGCCCAGCACGAAGCGTTCTGCGAAGTGGGCGAGTTCACGCACGTTGCCGGGCCAGTCGTGCGTCATGAGGTGCTGACGGATCGAGGCAGGCATGTCGGGGATGTCGCGATGAAAGCGGCGCGCGGCGTGGCCGAGATAGTGTGCGAAGAGCAGCGGGATGTCTTCACGGCGCTCGCGCAGCGGGGGCAGGCGGATCGTGACGACGTTCAGGCGATAGAACAGATCCTCGCGGAACTTGGCGCGGATGGCGGGACTGCCCAGGTCTTCCTTGGTGGCGGCGACCACGCGCAGGTCGAGATTGCGGACTTCGTTGCTGCCAAGCGGGGTGATCTGGCGGGATTCGAGCACGCGCAGCAGCTTGACCTGGACGGCAAGCGGCATGCTTTCGATTTCGTCGAGGAACAAGGTGCCGCCGCTGGCGTGTTCGATGCGGCCGATGCGTTTTTTTTGTGCGCCGGTGAAAGCGCCGGGCTCGTGGCCGAAGAGTTCGCTTTCGATGACGCTTTCTGGCAAGGCGCCGCAGTTGATGGCGACGAGCGCCCGATGCCTGCGGCGGCTGAGGCGGTGAAGCGCTGTGGCGACGACTTCCTTGCCAGTGCCGGTTTCGCCTTCGACGAGCACGTCGACGTCAGCGTCCGCGATATGGCGCAACGTCTGCTTGATGCGTTGCATGGCGGGCGTGGTGCCGATGAACGGCACCTCGTCGGCCTCGACGTTGAAAGCGGCTTCGCGGAGACGGCGGTTTTCGAGGACCAGCCGCCGCTTTTCGGCGGCGTGGCTGATGGCGGCGACCAGGCGGTCGGCGGGGTAGGGCTTGGACAGGAAGTCATACGCGCCTTCGCGCATGCACTGAACGGCTGTGGCGATGTCGCCATGGCCGGTGATCAGGATGACCGGGATATCGGGATCGATGTTGCGCAGCCTCTGGAAGAGTTCGAGTCCGTCCATGTCCGGCATGCGGATGTCGGTGACCACCACCCCATCGAAGTTGCGGTCCAACGCCGGCAACGCGGCGCGGGCACTGCCGTGGGCCGCCACCGAGATGCCGTGCAGCTTCAGCGTTTGTAGCGCGGCGCGGCGAAGTTCGTCGTCGTCGTCGATGAAGACGGCGTGAGGGGCCACCGGCCGCTGCATGGGGTCGTCGGTGACGATCGTGGCGGGGAGCTGGAGATCAGGGGCGCGCGTCATGTGGAGTGCTCGGTGCGGTGGGTCTGGTCCGGCGCCTTGCGCAGGGTCAGGATGAACAAGGCGCCGATGCCGGGCGCATGGGGAGACGACAAGCTGGCGTCGCCTGCGCGCGCGGCGCGCAGTTCGCCGCCGAACTCGGCGACGATGTCGCGGCTGATGACAAGGCCCAGGCCCAGGCCATCGGGTTTGGTCGTGTGAAACGGGGTGAACAGACGGGCGCGGGCCTCGTCGGAGAGTCCGGGACCGTTGTCGTGAACCTGTAGCTGAACGGATTCGCCCAGGTCTTGCAGGGCGATGACAATCCGGCCGTTTTCCGTGCCTTCGAGGGCCTCGAGCCCGTTCTGCAATAGATTGACCAGCACCTGTTCAAGCCTGACCCGGTTCGCCTGGACGCGGCAGTTGTGGTTGCGGGGCGGGCTTTGCAGCGTGACGCCCTGGCGCCGGGCACGCGGGCCGACGAGCAGGATTGCGCCTTCGAGCGCCTCCATCAGATCCGTCGGGCCGACAGTCGCACCGGCCTTGCGCGAAAAGGCGCGCAGCTCGCCGGTGATGTGGCCGATGCGATCGGTCAACGCCGCTATGGTGCCGAGGTTTTCCCGGACGGCGCCTTCGTCGTGACGACGCAGAAATTCGGTGGCGTTGTCTGCGTAGGCGCGTATGGCGGCGACGGGTTGGTTGACTTCGTGCGCGACGCCGGCGGCCACCTGGCCCAGCAATGCCAGTTTGCTGGCCTGCACGAGTTCGTCCTTCATGGTGTGAAGCTGCGTTTCGGCGCGTTGGCGCTCGTCCATTTCGCCGACTAGCTTGGCGTTCACGTCGCGCAATTGCGCGGTGCGCTCGTCGACCAATGCTGCGAGCTGTTGCTGGACGGCTGCTTGCTGCTCGGCCTGTTCCTGGTTGCGGTGGCGGCGGTAAAGCACTACGCCGATCAGCGCCGCGAGCACGCCTTGGGTGAGCAACGCCCCGAGTTGGGCATTGGCGCTGGCCTGGTTCATGGCCGCCTGGATGGGGGACAACTGGTGCAGTGTCCAGCCGGGCGATTCGGTGACCGGCAGGGTGGTGTGCAGCAACGGCGTGCCAGCGGCGGCGCGGGGCAAGGCGTCGTCGGTGCGGACGAGCTGCCCGCTGCTTGCGGCTTGCAGGCGCGGCGAGACAGGCAGCGGCTGAAACTTGGCGTCGCCAAACTGCAGGCTGGTGCGCAGCGTTTGCGCCAGCGCGGGCGGCAGCGGCGACAGGACTCTGAAACGCCAATCTGGAATATTGCCGAGCAGCACCACGCCGTGCTCGTCGGTGACGAAGATGACGGCGTTGGCCTGACGCCAGTCGGCTTCGAGATCCCGGAAGTCGACCTTCAAGACCACCACGCCCAGCATCGCGCCCTGCGCGTCGTCGACCCGACGCGACAGATACAGGCCGGCTTCGTGACTGACGGTGCCGAGCGCGAAATGTTCGGCGGCGCCGTGCGCGACCGACCCTTGAAAGTAAGGGCGGAATTCGTAGCCGATTCCGACGAAAGTGGCAGGCTCGCGCCAGTTGCTGGCGGCGATAGCCAGACCTTTCTTGTCCAGGACGTAGATGGCGGAGGCGCCGACCCCGCGGCTCAGAGATTCGAGTTTCTCGTCCAGGGCTTCGATCTGCCTGGCGCTGGCGCCTTGCAGTGCGGCGCGCAGGTCGACGTCCTGGGTCAGCACGAATGGCAGTGCGCGGAATTTGTCGAGGTTGTTGCGCAATAAGGCGGCATTGATCTGACCCGTGCTGCGCGCCTGGATGGCGGCCTCGCGAAGTGCGCCGTCACGCGCCCACTGCGTTGCTGCGTGCAGCGTGAACGTGACCACGGCGACAGCCAGCAGCGCCAGGGCCACGCGCCACGGCCAGGGCAACCTGCGCGGTCGAGCGGGCGGGGAAAGGGGGGAGGAAGAGGAGCCGGTCATGGTGTGCGGTTTTCCGCACATTTTAGCGGGTTTCTGTGCGAAGTTTCGCCGCTTTAAGTGACCGAATATTCCGGCCGAGATTTAAAAAGATATTTAAGTTCAATGGCTTATGTGCGGTTATGACGCCGATTCCCACCTGGCATGGGTATTGCATATACACCGGCAAGCCGCGCGACGCATCACCCGCGGTGAAATCGGCTGGCGGCAGGATCGCATGGCCATAAAAGAGATAACGCCCCGACGTCGCACGCGCCACGCTGCGCGGAGCAAGGGGTCCTGGTGGGGACAATCCCAATGATCGAAGTGGATCAAAGCGCGCCCGCGCGCAAGCTCAAGTTCTATCAAATCCTGTATGTGCAGGTGATTTTCGCCATCGTGGTGGGTATCTTGCTTGGCGCCTTCAAGCCGGAGCTGGGCCAGCAGATGCAGCCGCTGGGCGATGCGTTCATCAAGCTGGTGAAGATGATCATTGCGCCGGTCATCTTCCTGACCGTGGCCACGGGCATCGCGGCAATGAGCGACCTGAAGAAGGTCGGGCGCGTGGCCGGCAAGGCCATGCTGTATTTCCTGGTGTTCTCGACGCTGGCGCTGATCGTCGGCATGGTGGTCAGCCATATCGTGCAGCCCGGCGCCGGCATGCACATCGATCCGTCGACGCTCGACCAGAAAGCCGTGTCCGGTTATGTCGCGAAGGCGCATGACTCGACCATCACCGGCTTTCTGATGAACGTGATTCCCACGACCATCTTCAGCCCGTTCGTGGGTGGCGACATCCTGCAGGTGCTGTTCGTGGCGGTGCTGTTTGGCATTTCGCTGGCCATCGTGGGCGAGCGCGGCAAGCCGATCCTGAACTTCATGACGGCGTTGGCGCAGCCCATCTTCAAGATGGTGGCGATCCTGATGAAGGCCGCTCCCATCGGCGCCTTTGGCGCGATGGCGTTCACCATCGGCAAGTACGGCATCAAGTCGGTCGTGAACCTGGCGATGCTGGTGGGCACGTTCTACGCCACGTCGGTGCTGTTCGTCGTGGTCGTGCTGGGCCTGGTTGCCCGCTACAACGGCTTCTCGATCCTCAAGCTGGTCCGCTACATCCGCGAAGAACTGCTGCTGGTGCTGGGCACGAGTTCGTCGGAAGCGGCGCTGCCCACGCTGATGCAGAAGATGGAGCGCGCCGGCTGTTCTAAGTCGGTCGTCGGCCTGGTGGTGCCCACCGGCTATTCGTTCAACCTGGACGGCACCAACATCTACATGACGATGGCGGCGCTGTTCATTGCGCAGGCCTGCGATATTCCGCTGTCGCTGGGCGACCAGATCCTGCTGCTGCTGGTGGCGATGCTCAGCTCCAAGGGCGCGGCCGGCGTGACCGGTGCGGGCTTCATCACGCTGGCGGCGACGCTGTCGGTGGTGCCGTCGGTGCCGGTTGCCGGCATGGCGCTGATCCTGGGCGTGGACCGCTTCATGTCGGAATGCCGCGCCCTGACCAATCTGGTGGGTAATGCCACCGCCACTGTGGTCGTCGCGCGTTGGGAAGGCGAGCTGGACCAGGAGCAGTTGCATGCCGCGCTGGACAGCGCCGGCACGCCCGCCACGCCGCAGCCCCAGGTTGCCATTGGCGAGCCTGCGCGGCAAAGCTGATCGCCTGGGCGCGCTGTGCGGATTTCCGCCAGCGCGCCCGTGCCTGATCCGCGCGCGGCAGTGCGCAGGGTCAAAAAGAAATCCCCCGATGCCTCGCGGCACGGGGGATTTTTCTTGGGGATGCGGGCGGAGATCAGGGCACCTGGATGCCCGCCTCCCGCAACAAGTTGGCCGTTTCGAAGAGGGGCAGACCCATGACGCCGGTGTAGCTGCCCGCGATGCGCGAGACGAAGGTGCCGGCCAGGCCCTGAATGCCATAGGCGCCCGCCTTGCCGAAGGGCTCGCCGCTGTCGCAGTAACGGCCAATTTCGTCCTCTTGCAAGGCGCGCATTTGGACATGGGTGATGGAGACCGCTTCGAGCAGGCGGTCGCCGCTCCAGACCGCCACGGCGGTATGGACCTCGTGCGCGGCGCCAGACAGCGCGCGCAGGATGCGGATGGCGTCGTCGCGGTCGGCGGGCTTGCCCAGCACCTCGCCCGCCAGGATGACAGTCGTATCGGCCGCGAGCAGCGGCAGTTCGGGCAGCGCTTGCGCGCGCATCCAATCGCGGCCCCGCAAGGCCTTGTCACGGGCGGTGCGCTGTACGTAGTCGGCGGCGCGTTCGCCGGGGTGTTGCGGCTCATCCTCGCCGGGCGGGGCGGGCACGCGCAGGACTTCGTGCGCCAAGCCGATTTGCGTCAGCAACTCGCGGCGGCGCGGGCTGGCGGAGGCGAGATACAGGCGCGGGGACGAACTGGGGGAGTGGGCGGTGTCGGTCATGCTGAGCAGGCCAGGCGCCGCGGGGCGGCGGTCAGGCGCGGTGATAGGGGTGGTTGGTCATGATGGCCCAGGCGCGGTAGAGCTGTTCGGCCAGAACCACACGCACCATGGGGTGAGGCAGCGTGAGGGAAGACAGGCGCAACTGCCCGCTGGCGGACGCCTTGAGCGCGGGATCCAGCCCGTCGGGGCCGCCCACGAGAAACGCGACATCCTGCCCCCCGGCGCGCCATTGTTCCAGCTTTTGCGACAGGGCCATCGTGGTGAGGTCGCGGCCGCGTTCGTCCAACGCCAGGCGCAGCGCATTGGCGGGCAGCGCCGCCTCGATGCGCTTGGCTTCGGCCGCCATCATCTGGGCAGGCGTCTTGCCGGTGGTGCGGGGCTCGGGCTTGATTTCGCGAAGCTCCAGCGCGCAGTCGGCGGGCAGGCGTTTGGCGTAGTCGTCCCAGGCGGTCTGCACCCAGTCCGGCATCCGCGTGCCCACCGCGACGACGATCAGCTTCACGGCGCGTTCAGTCTTCGTTGTCGTCGTAACCGCTGCCGCTGTCGCTGGCGACCGGGGCGGGACGGGTCGATTCGGGAAGGAGCTTCACGCGCACCGGCTTGCCGCCCCAGATTTCTTCGAGGTTGTAGTACTGGCGGATGGCCGGCTGCATGATGTGCACGACGACATCGCCCAGGTCGACGACGACCCATTCGCCGGTGTCTTCGCCTTCGATGGTGATGCCGGTGAGCGACATGGCGCGGCCGCGATCGGCGACGCTGGACGCGAGGGCGCGCGTCTGGCGGTTGGAGGTGGCGCTTGCAATCACGACGCGATCGAACAGGCTGGTCAGATGCGTGGTGTTGAAGACCTTGATGTCTTGCGCCTTGACGTCTTCGAGGGCGTCGATGACGGCGCGTTGGAGTTTCTGTATATCCATAGCTGCAAATATAACCCGCGCAGTGGCAACGGCGGCTTGCCGGTGGCGCCGGGCGGGAAGGGGTTTATCGGTAGAGTTTGTGCGCCGCAATATACGCGGCGACGGATGGATCGAGCAGCCCGTCAGTGGATTCGCCTTGCGACAGGCGCCGGCGGATCTCGGAAGCGGATACCGGCATGGGCGGAAATGGCAGTTCCTGCAGAACGCGACCCTGTTCGCGCAGCCACTGCGCCAGTTCCGGCGGCGCACTGAGGGCTGTGCCGGGGCGGGTGGCCACGGCCAGGTCGACCAGGCTGGCGATGTCGCGCCAATTGCGCCAGGTGCAGAAGTTGGCGAGCTGATCGGCGCCCAGCAGCCACACGTAGCGCGCGTCCTGCGGCAGCGCGCGCAGCGTGTCGATGGTGTAGGTGGCGCCGCCCCGCTCGATTTCGATGGGGTTGACCGCCAGCCCCGGATGGCCGGCGATGGCCAGATCCAGCATGGCGCGGCGCTCTTCGCCGGTGGCGTTCAGCGCGGCACGCTGCCAGGGATTGGCGGCGGGAATGAGCTGCACCTGGGCCAGCCCGAGCGACTGCAAGGCGTTCTGGGCAAGCGCGATATGCGCGACGTGGACGGGGTCGAAGCTGCCGCCCAAGAGGCCGATGCGTTTCAAACCCAGTCCCGCGGTTTCAGGTAGTCGGCCAGTTCGGCCTCGGGCGTGCCGGGCTGCGGTTGCCAGTCGTAGCGCCACTGCGCGATGGGCGGCATGGACAGCAGGATCGATTCGGTGCGGCCGCCCGATTGCAGGCCAAACAGCGTGCCGCGGTCAAAGACCAGGTTGAATTCGACGTAACGGCCCCGGCGGTAGGCCTGGAAATCGCGTTCGCGCTCGGTGTAGGCGATGCCGCGGCGCTTGTCGACGATGGGCAGGTAGCTGTCCAGAAAAGCGTCGCCAACGGACCGGGTCAGCGCGAAGGACGCGTCGAACCCGGGGGCGTTCAGGTCGTCGAAAAAGACGCCGCCGATGCCGCGGGTTTCGTTGCGGTGCTTGAGGAAGAAATATTCGTCGCACCAGCGCTTGTAGCGCGGGTAGTAATCGGGGCCGTGGGGCGCCAGCGCGTCCCGGCATACCGTGTGGAAATGGCGCGCGTCTTCTTCGAACGGATAGTACGGGGTGAGGTCGATGCCGCCGCCGAACCAGAAGACGTCGGCCTCGTCGTGGCCGGGCCGCGCCGCCGCGACGAACATGCGCACGTTCATGTGTGTGGTGGGCACGTACGGATTGCGCGGATGCAGCACCATGGACACGCCCATGGCTTCCCACGAGCGGCCCGCGAGCTCCGGGCGATGCGCGCTGGCGGACGGCGGCAGCTTGGAGCCCTTGACGTGGCTGAACAGCACGCCGGCGCGCTCGAAGAGTTGGCCCCCTTCGAGCAGGCGCGACAGCCCGCCGCCGCCCTCCGGCCGCACCCATTCGTCGGCGCGGAAGGGGCCGCCTTCGGCCGTTTCCAGCGCGCCCACGATGCGGGCTTGCAGGCCGGTGAGGTAGTCCCGGACGGCGGAGACGGGCAGAGCGGTCATGGGCGGTTCCGTTTATGCGTTGGACTTGGGCTTTTGCTGCGAGGGCTTGAGCGCGCGCCAGCCGATGTCGGTGCGGTACTGGCGGCCATCGAAGTGGATGCGGTCGATGGCTTCGTAGACGCGATCGCGCGCCATCTTGACGGAGTCGCCCAGCGCGGTGACGCACAGCACGCGGCCGCCGGTGGTCTTGATGTCTTCGCCGTCGAGCTGGGTGGCGGCGTGAAAGACCATGCAGTCTTCGGCGTCGGCGGGCAGGCCGCGGATGACGTCGCCGGTGCGCGGCGTATTGGGGTAGTTGTGGGCGGCCAGCACGGCGCCCAGGGCGGTGCGGCGGTCCCAGACGATGTCGGCCTGGTCGAGCGTGCCTTCGACGGCGTGCTCGAGCGCGTCGAGCAGGTCGCTCTTGACGCGCATCATGATGGGCTGGGTTTCGGGGTCGCCCATGCGGCAGTTGAATTCCAGCGTCTTGATTTCGCGGTCGGGATCGTCGCCCGGGGCGATCATCAGGCCGGCGTACAGGAAGCCCGTGTACGGAATCCCGTCGCGCGTCATGCCCTGCACGGTCGGCAGGATGATTTCGCGCATGATGCGGTGATGCAGTTCGGGGGTGACGATGGGCGCGGGCGAGTAGGCGCCCATGCCGCCCGTGTTGGGACCGCGGTCGCCGTCCTGCAGGCGCTTGTGGTCCTGGCTGGTGGCCAGGGCGAGCACGTTGCGGCCGTCGCACATGACGATGAAGCTGGCTTCTTCGCCAACCAGGCATTCCTCGATGACGACGCGCGCGCCGGCTTCGCCCATGG
This sequence comes from Achromobacter sp. JD417, assembly GCF_041879325.1. Classification (NCBI taxonomy): domain Bacteria; kingdom Pseudomonadati; phylum Pseudomonadota; class Betaproteobacteria; order Burkholderiales; family Alcaligenaceae; genus Achromobacter; species Achromobacter sp. JD417. The sequence goes on from NZ_CP087159.1 coordinate 1,891,908, forward strand.
AGCCGTCGCCCAGCATGGCGTCGACGGCGGCGTGCGCTTCTTCGAGGGTGGCGGCAACCACGACGCCCTTGCCGGCGGCCAGGCCGTCGGCCTTGATGACGATGGGTGCGCCTTCCTGGTCGATGTAGGCGTGGGCCTTGGCCGGGTCGGTGAAGGTTTCGTAGCGCGCGGTCGGGATCTTGTGCCGGACCATGAAGGCCTTGGCGTAATCCTTGGAGCTTTCAAGCTGCGCGGCGGCCTTGGTGGGGCCGAAGATCTTCAGGCCACGGGCGCGGAAGACGTCGACCACGCCAGCGGCCAGCGGCGCCTCGGGGCCGACGACCGTCAGGGCGATGCCCTCGCGCTGGACGAAGTCGGCCAGTTCCTCGGCATTGGTGAGCGGGATGTTCTCCATCTGCTCGGCCCGTTGCGTGCCGCCGTTGCCCGGAGCGACGTACACCTTGTGTACGCGCGGGGAGCGGGCCAGCCGCCAGGCGAGGGCATGTTCGCGGCCGCCCGAGCCAATAACCAGGAGTTTCATGTTGCGTGAGTCTGAAGAGGCGCGCAGGCGGGCGGAGCCGCCGGCGCGCCAGGAAAGGGAGATTTACTGCGCTTCGTCGAAAATGACGGTCGTATAGACTTCCTGCACGTCGTCCAGGCTTTCCAGGGCGTCGAGCAGTTTCTGCATCTTGACGGCGTCGTCGCCGGCCAGTTCGGTTTCGTTCAGGGCTTTCATGACGATGCCGTCGACTTCGGCCTTCAGGCCGGCGTCGTCGAAGGCCTTGCGCACGGCCGCGTAGTCGGACGGGGCGCAGACGACTTCGATCACGCCTTCTTCGTCGGTGGTGACGTCTTCGGCGCCGGCCTCGAGCGCGGCTTCCATGACCTTGTCTTCGGGGGTGCCGGGGGCGAACACGAATTGGCCGCAGTGCTTGAACATGAAGGCGACGGAGCCTTCCTGGCCGAGGTTGCCGCCGTTCTTGGAGAACGCGTGGCGGACTTCGGCGACGGTGCGGGTGCGATTGTCGGTCATGCAGTCGACGATGACCGCCGCGCCGCCGATGCCGTAGCCTTCGTAGCGGACTTCTTCGTAGGCCTCTCCGTCGGCGCCGCCGGCGCCGCGCTGGATGGCGCGCTGGATGTTGTCCTTGGGCATGTTGGCGTCGGTGGCCTTGTCCCAGGCCATGCGCAAACGGGGGTTGCTGTCCGGGTCGGGGCCGCCGGCGCGCGCCGCCACGGTGATTTCACGAATGATCTTGGTCCAGAGCTTTCCGCGCTTGGCGTCTTGGCGCCCTTTGCGGTGCTGAATATTGGCCCATTTGCTGTGTCCGGCCATGGCTTCCCAGGAAAATGTGTCTGCAAAGACGGCATTTTACCGTGCCGGCGGCCCTCCCGTCCGGCAAGAGGGCCGCTTGTGTCCATATAGCCACGCGCACAAGCCGCGCGGCAGGCTCTACACTTGGGCATCCCTTTGATCCCTGGTCCGGAGCCGCTCATGCCCACCCCCCTTGTCATCGCCAAGAACGCGCAGACCGAGTTGGCGCTGCTGCCGGCGCTGGCCAACCGCCACGGATGCATCACCGGCGCCACGGGCACGGGCAAGACCGTCACCCTGCAGGTCCTGGCCGAATCCTTTTCCCGGATCGGCACGCCGGTCTTCATGGCGGACGTGAAAGGCGATCTGACCGGTATTTCGCAGGCCGGCGTGCCCAGCCCCAAGCTGCAGGAACGCCTGAAGAACCTGGGCCTGGCGGAACCCGCCTGGGGCGCCAGCCCCGTCGCGCTGTGGGACGTCTTTGGCGAGCAGGGGCTGCCCGTGCGGGCGACCATCACCGACATGGGGCCGTTGCTGCTGTCGCGCATCCTGGAATTGAACGACACGCAGGAAGGCGTCCTGACCCTGGTTTTCAAGGTGGCGGACGACGAAGGGCAACTGCTGCTGGACCTGAAGGACTTGCGGGCGATGCTGCAGAACGTGGCCGACCGGGCCGGCGAGTTGAAGACCCGTTACGGCAATGTGTCCGCGGCCAGTGTCGGCGCCATCCAGCGCGGCCTGCTGGCGCTGGAATCCCAGGGCGCGGAGAAGTTCTTTGGCGAGCCGATGCTGGACGTGGCCGACCTGATGCGCGTGGACGCGCAGGGCCGGGGCATCGTCAACGTGCTGGCGGCCGACAAGCTGATGCAGGCGCCGCGCCTGTACGCCATCTTCCTCTTGTGGCTGCTGGCCGACCTCTACGAAAAGCTGCCCGAAGTGGGCGACATGGATCAGCCCAAGCTCGTCTTCTTCTTCGACGAGGCGCACCTGCTGTTCAACGACGCCCCGCAGGCGCTCCTGACGAAGATCGAGCAGGTCGTGCGCCTGGTCCGCTCCAAGGGGGTGGGCGTTTATTTCGTGACGCAGAATCCGCTGGATATCCCGGATACCGTGCTGGGGCAGTTGGGCAATCGCGTCCAGCATGCGCTGCGGGCGTTTACGCCGCGCGACCAGAAAGCCGTCAAGACCGCCGCGCAGACCATGCGCCCCAATCCGGGCCTGGATATCGAAGCCGCCATCACGGAGCTGGGCGTGGGCGAGGCGCTGGTGTCGCTGCTGGATGCCAAGGGGCGGCCCATGCCGACCGAGCGGGCGTACATCGTGCCGCCGGGCAGCCGCATCGGACCGGCCACAGACGCCGAGCGGCAGGCGCTGCGCCAGGGCAACCCCCTGGCGGCCAAGTATGAAAAGGCGGTCGACCGGGAGTCCGCCTATGAAATCCTGGCGGGCCGCGCGGCGGTTCCCGCCGAACCGGGCGGCGCCCAGGACGCGCCGGCCCGGGCGGGGCAGCCGGCCCCCAAGACAGGCGAGCCGCCTGCCTCAGACAGCGGCGGGCTGATGGACAGCCTGAAGGACGTGCTGTTCGGATCGACCGGACCGCGCGGCGGCAAGCGCGACGGCGTGGTGCAGACCATCGCCAAAAGCTCGGCCAGGTCCATCGCGCGGGAACTGACGCGCGGCATTCTGGGATCGTTGCTGGGATCGAAGGGCCGGCGCTAAGCCGCATGGACGCTGATCGTCCCATGCCGCCGTCCATTCCCGCCACCCATTTGGGGGCGGGGGTTTTGTGTTGCGCACATTTATGCCTAAGATTGCGGGCGATGTATCAATGAAAACCAAAGGAAGACACGGTGGCTAAGAAACACAAAATTGCAGTGCTCCCAGGAGACGGAATCGGCAAGGAGGTCGTGCCGGAAGGTTTGAAGGTGCTGGATGCCGTGGCGGCGCGGTTCGATATCGACTTCCAGTGGGACCATTTCGACTGGAGCTGCGACTACTACGCCAAGCACGGCAAGATGATGCCGGACGACTGGAAGGACCAGATCGGCCAGCACGAGGCCATTTTCTTCGGCTCGATCGGTTGGCCCGCCACGGTGCCCGACCACGAGGCGCTGTGGGGCTCGCTGTTCAAGTTCCGCCGTGAATTCGATCAGTACATCAATCTGCGTCCGGTGCGGCTGATGCCCGGCGTGCCCTCGCCGCTGGCCGATCGCAAGCCTGGCGAGATCGATTTCTTCATCGTGCGCGAGAACACGGAAGGCGAATATTCCAATAGCGGCGGCCGCCTGTTCGAGGGCACCGACCGCGAAGTGGTCATCCAGGAAAGCGTCTTCACGCGCATCGGCGCCGAGCGCGTGCTGAAGTTCGCATTCGAGCTGGCGCAAAAGCGCGGCAAGCACCTGACCGCCGCCACCAAGTCCAACGGCATTTCCATCTCGATGCCCTGGTGGGACGAGCGCGTTGCCGACATGGCCGGGAACTATCCCGATGTGCGCTGGGACAAATACCACATCGACATCCTGTGCGCGCACTTCGTGCAGCATCCGGACTGGTTCGATGTGGTGGTGGCTTCCAACCTGTTCGGCGATATCCTGTCCGACCTGGGGCCGGCTTGCACGGGCACCATCGGCATTGCGCCGTCGGCGAACCTGAATCCGGAACGGAAATTTCCGTCGCTCTTCGAACCGGTGCATGGCTCTGCGCCGGACATTTATGGCAAGGGCATCGCCAACCCCATCGGACAGATCTGGAGCGGGGCATTGATGCTGGATTTCTTGGGGTATCCCGACGCGTCGGCCGCCGTGGTCAAGGCAATCGAAACCGTGCTGGCCGATGGCCCGCGGACGCGGGATATGAAAGGCAACGCTTCGACAGCCGAGGTCGGTGACGCCATTGCTTCGCTGGTCCGGGGCAGTTAAGTGCAGTTGCGGGCAGACCTGTCTGGTTAGTAGATGAACGACTCGATGTTTTCTCCTCCCTCCGATCACGTGGGCGGCGGGCGGGCCGACCGGTTTGTCCGCAAGCTTTTCCGCATGCTGCGTTCGCGCACGCAGCGGCACAATCAGCACCTGTGGCCGTTCGTGCGGATCTGGCGGGACAAGGATGGCGCAATCAGTGCCTATCGTGCGTTCGGCCGTTCATTGCGCATCACTCCCTTGTCGCAGGGCTACGACCCTGCCGACAAGGTGGTGCACCTGATCCTGAGCGGCCCTTCGATCTCCGAGATCCCGTACGACCGCATGGATATCGGCGTGGCGATGGGCGTCAATGGCTCCATCGCGCTGTCGCGCAAGTTCGACCTGCAGTTCAAGTATTACTGCATCATCGACCAGAACTTCGTGCGGGACCGCATTGAGCTGGTGCGCGATATCGTCGGGCGCGACCTGACGCTGTATGTGTTTCCCGAGGTTCTGCGCTACATCATGCAGGGCATTCCACAGGAGCAAATCCGCTGCCGCATCTGCATCATCGAGCTGATCTCCCGGCGCGCCTACGAGCGCAGCGTTGCGCCAGCAGTGCTCAAGCGCATTGCCGCTGCCTCGCCTGATGTTGAACTGCTGGACGCCAAGCAGGGGCTGGGTTACAGCTTCGATGCGTCGCTGGGCGTGTTCGATGCCGATACCGTGGCCTATGCGGCGCTGCAGGTCCTGATGTCAGGCGGCGCGCGCGAGGTCTACGTGCATGGCCTGGACCTGACCGTGCAGGGCGGATTGCGTTTCTACGATGAAGGCGGCAAGCCGCAGACCAGCCGGCTGACGCGCAACTTTCCGAAGTTCATCGAGCCGTCGTTCCGCTTTGCGTCGCCGCTGTGGCGCGAGCGCGGGGTGTCCGTGTTCAATCTGTCTCCGGTCAGCGCGCTGTCGGCCGACATCATCGAACGCAAGGACTGGCAAACCCTGCTCAGGGACTGATCCGCATGGACCAAAAGGAAAAGGCGCCGCGAGGCGCCTTTTCATTGGGGCATGCCGCGCGGATCAGTGCGCGCCCGCGGCCGCCTCTGCCGCACCGCCGCCACCCGTCTTGGACGACCGCGGCCGCGCAAACCACACCAGGCCCGTCAGCAGCAGGAAGATGATCGCCGACGCATAGAACACGTCCGTCGCCGACATGGTGAAGGCCTGCGCGTTGATCATCCCGTCCACCATCGTAAGCGCCTGCTGGTGCGAGACGCCCAGGCCGTTCTGCAAGGTATTCATGGTCTGGTCGAACGCCTGTTGGCCGGGCTTGGCGATTTCGGTCAGCTGCGCGTGATGCAGGGTCGCTCGGTTTTCCCACAACGTCGTGGAGATCGACGTGCCGAACGCGCCCGCCGTCAGCCGCAGGAAGTTCGACAGGCCCGACGCAGCCGGGATGCGCCAGGGCTCGATGCTCGAGAGGGTGATCGACGTGAGCGGCACGAAGAACGCCGCCATCGCCGCACCCTGGATGATCGTTGGGATCATCAGCGTGCGCACGTCCGTCTGCGTATTGAACCCGGAGCGCATGAAGCAGACCAGCGCAAAGATCAGGAAGGCGACCGTAACGAGTTGCCGCGGATCGCGCGTGGCCAGCATCTTGCCCACGATGGGCGTCAGCAGGATCGCCAGAAGTCCCACGGGCGCGGTGACAAGGCCCGCATAGGTTGCCGTGTAGCCCATATTGCTTTGCAGCCACAGCGGCAGCAGCACGACGTTGCCGAAGAAGACGCCATAGGCCACCGCCAGCGTCAGTGCGCCGACCGTGAAGTTGCGGACCTTGAACAGGCGCAGGTCCACGACGGGGTGCGCGTCGGTGAGCTCCCAGATCAGGAAGAAGACAAAGGCGACGAAGGCGATCGCCGCCAGCGCGATGATGGTGGGGCTGGCGAACCAGTCCAGCTCCTTGCCCTTGTCCAGCATGATCTGCAGCGCGCCCACCCAGACCACGAGCAGGACGAGGCCCAGCTTGTCGATGGGCAGCTTGCGCGTGACCGATTCCCGGTTGCCGTAGATGCGCCAGCTGATCCATGCGGCCAACAGGCCCACCGGCACGTTGATGTAGAAGATCCAGGGCCAGGTGTAGTTGTCTGAAATCCAGCCGCCCAGCAGGGGGCCGGCCACCGGCGCCACCAGCGTGGTCATGGACCAGACCGCCAGCGCCATGCCCGCCTTGGACTTCGGAAAGCTGGCCAGCATCAGCGTCTGCGACAGCGGAATCATCGGCCCGGCCACGGCGCCTTGCAACACGCGGAAGGCGATCAGCGCCTCTAGCGACGGCGAGAAGCCGCACAGCCAGGAGGCCAGCACGAAGAGCAGCGTGGAGATCAGGAACAGGCGCACCTGGCCGAATCGCTGGGTGAGCCAGCCGGTAAGCGGCACCGTGATGGCGTTGGCCACCGCGAACGACGTGATCACCCAGGTGCCCTGGCTGGTGCTCACGCCCAGGTCGCCCGAGATGGTGGGGATGGAGACGTTCGCGATCGACGTGTCCAGCACGTTCATGAAGACCGCGGTCGACAGGGCGATGGACCCGATGATGCGGGTCGCGCCTTCCAGAGGCGGATGGGTGCCCGGCGGGCGGGCGGCGTCGGGGGGCGCGCCGGCGCCCGCGGGCTGGGCGGCTGTGCTCATGATGCGATGTTGGCGGCGATGATCTTCGCGATCATCGCATCGACTTCATTGTGGGCGGGTTCGAAGGCGCGGGTCGACCAGGCCGGTTCCTTGCGCGCCACTTGCGTGAGCGGGGCGCCGTCGTCCTTGCCCACGTCGACTTCCACGTCCATCGACAAGCCCACGCGAAGCGGATGCTGCTTGAGGTCTTCGGGGTCCAGCGTGATCCGCACGGGGACGCGCTGCACCACCTTGATCCAGTTGCCCGTGGCATTCTGGGCGGGAAGCAGGGCGAAGGCGCTGCCCGTGCCGGCGTCCAGGCCGGCGACGGTGCCGTGGTAGGTGACCGAGCTGCCGTACAGATCGGCCACCATCTTGACTGGCTGGCCGATGCGCATCTTGCGCAACTGGCCTTCCTTGAAGTTGGCTTCGACCCAGACCTGGTCCAGCGGCACCACGGTCATCAGCGCGGCGCCGGGGGCAACGCGCTGGCCGACCTGCGCGGTGCGGCGCGCGATCACGCCGCCCACGGGGGCGGGGAGCACGGTGCGCGATTGGGCAAGCCACGCGTTGCGCAACTCGGCGGCCGCCTGGCGCACGTCGGGGTGGTCCGCCACCGTGGTGCCTTGCGTCAGGGCCTGGTTGGTCGCCAGCTTGGCCTGCGCGGCGGCCAGCGCCGCCTTGGCTTGCGCGACGCCGGACTGGGCGGACTTGAGCGCGACCTCGGCGTGCAGGATTTCCTCGCCGCTGACGCCGCCCGACTTGGCGAGCTGCTGGCGGCGCTTCACGTCGCTTTGGGCGCGGGTCAGCTCGGCCTGGGCGCGCAGGATGTCGGCATTGCGCAGGTCGACGTCGGCCGCCAGCGCATCGTTCTGCACGTAATAGGTCTGCACCTGGCGCACGGTCTGCGCCAGCTTGGCTTGCGCCTGCTGCAGGGCGACGTCGGTGTCGGCGGGATCGAGGCGGACCAGCGGCTGGCCGGCGGTGACGGTTTCGGTATCGTCGGCTTCGATGGCGACCACGGTGCCGGGCACCTGCGGCGTGATCTGCACCAGGTTGCCGTGCACGTAGGCGTCGTCGGTGCTTTCGAAGTGCGCGCCGAACAACGCCCACCAGATGCCATAGGCGATCGCGATGACGATGAAGGCTCCGGTCGCGAGCAGCAGCAGGCGTTTACGGGCGGGATGGGTTGTGGGAGTGGCAGCGTTCATGACGTCTGAATCCGGGATCGTTCAATGAATGGAGTTCGGGGCCGGCTCGGCCGGGGCCGCGTAGCCGCCGCCCAGGGCGGTGGCCAGGTTGGCGTCGAGCTGATAGGCGCGGATGCGCAGGTCCGTGTCAAGGCGCGCCTGCGTCAGCACGCCGGTCTGGGCGATCAGCACGGAGATGTAGTTGCCCATGCCTGCCTTGTAACGGTCGACGGCGAGCGCGTAGGCGGCCTCGATGGCCTCGCGCGCCTGGCGTTGCTGGGCTTTTTCCTGATCCAGCAGGCGCAGGCCGTCCAGTGCGTCGGCGACCTGGTGCGCGGCGTCCAGCACGGTCTGGTTGTAGTCCGACACCGCCAGGTCCGCGTCGGCACGGCGGCCCGCCAGGTTGGCATTGAGTTCGCCGCCGTGGAAGATGGGCAGCGTGATCGCCGGACCGATGCCGGCCATGCGGGCGTCGGCGCCCAGCAGGTTGCCGGTGCCAATGGCCTGGAAGCCGACGAAGGCGACCAGGTTCACGTTGGGGTAGAACTCGGCCTTGGCCGCGTCGATGGTATGGCGCGCCGCCTCGGCGCGCCAGCGGGCGGCCGTGACGTCGGGGCGATGCCCCAGCAGGTCAAGCGGAACGCTGGCCGGCACGACGCCTGCCGGCGCGGTCAGCGTCACCTGAACCAGATCCTGTCCGCGCTGCGGGCCGGCGCCGGCCAGCGCGGCGACCTGATTACGCAGTTGGGCGATCGTCGTGTCGGTCTGGGTCAGTTCGACCTTGCCGGAGGCCAGCGACGATTCCGCCTGCTTGACCTCGACCTGGGTGTCCAGGCCCGCGGCGTAGCGGCCCTGCGTCAGCGACAGCACTTCGGCGCGCTGCGCAATCACCCGGTTCAGTACGTCGCGCTGCGCAAAGGCGTTCTGCAGGTTCAGGTAGGCGCGCACGGTGGCGCTGGCGAGCAGGTTGCGCGCGGCCTGCGCATCGGCGCTGGCGGCTTCCTGCTGCGACACCGCGGACTGCAGGCGTGAGCGGTTCTTGCCCCAGAAGTCCAGTTCATAGCTGAAATCCAGCGCCAGCCGGTTGTCGCTGACGACCGAGCCGCCCAGCGGCGCGGGGTAGATGTAGTCCTTGGACAGGTGCTCGCGATTGAGCGTGTAGCCTGCGTCCACCCGCGGCAGCAGCGGCGCGCGCGCGATGCCGACGGCGGCGTTGGCCTTGGCCAGGCGCGCCTGCGCGGCGCTCATCGACGGACTGTTTGCCAGCGCTTCGGTCATCAGCGCATTGAGCTGCGAATCCCCGTAGCGTTCCCACCACTGCGCGGCGGGCCATTCGGTGGCCTGCCCGGTCAGCCCGAGTTTGGCGGCGTCAAGCTCGGCGACGGGCTTTGGCGCCGGCTCCATCAGCGCGCAACCGGTGAGGGCGAGCACCAATGCGATAGATAAAAGGCGTTTCATCCTGACTGTTAGCTGAAAGTAATTGATTGATCTGTATTTGCCTAGGCAACGATTATGCCAAATAAAAACCCCGGCTCCCGCTCGGGGTGTGGCGTCAGCGCTCGGGGGCGGCGCCGGAGGCGGACCCGTTGGCGATCATCCGGCGCATGAAGTGCATGAGCTGGGTGACTTCGTCGGTGGAGAAGCCGCGCAGGTGGTGGTTCAGCGCACGGGCGATGTTGGCGGGGATGAGGCGGGCCTTGGCCTCGCCCAGTTCGGTCAGTTCGATCTTGACCACCCGGCGGTCTTCCTGGCTACGGTTACGGCGCAGGAGGCCCTTGGCTTCCAGGCGGTCCAGCGCGCGGGTCATGGCGCCGGTGTCCATGTCGTTCAGGCGGGCCAGTTCGGCGGGCGTGTCGGCGCGGCCCAGGAATACCATGGCCAGGGGGCGCCATTGCATCGCGGTGAGATCGAGGGGCGCCATCTCCTGGTCGAGCATCCGGGTCAGGGAGTGATAGACCAGCTTGATGAGGTAGCCCGCGTTCTCTTCCGCCATGCACCGCGTGTCGTTGCGGTAATGGATGGGAGCGTCGGATGGCTCGGAGGATACGGGCGAGGGCGGGGAAGGCGCGACAGTCATGCGCCGAATTTTACTGCCTAGTCAGTTATTGTCAAGGCTGTATTTTCGGGGCCGGCTCTGGCGCCGGCGCCTGCTTGCGCAGCCCCGACCACACGATGGCCGCCACGATCAGCGCGGCGCCGGCCAGCATGCGCGGTGTGGGCTGCTGGCTGAAAAGCACCCAGGCGAATGCGATGGCGTAGACGGGTTCCAGGGCGATGACCAGCCCCGCGCTGCGGGCATTCAGGCGGGTCAGGCTGGACACGAACAGGTAATGGGACAGCCCGGTGCAGAAAACGCCCAGGAGCGCCAGCCAGAACCAGTCCAGCGCGTGCACGGCGGGCAACTGGCCGACCGCGAACGGCACCATCACCAATGCGACCACCACGTTTTGCCAGCAGGCCACCTGCATCGGGTCCATGCCGGAGGCCGAGCGGCGGTTGCTCAAGGCGAGCAGGGCAAAGGTCAGGCCGGACAGAATGCCCCACGCCAGCCCGATGGTGCCTTGGTCTGCGAGATCGAACGACGGCGTGACGAGCACCAGGCCGGCGGTCACCAAGCCCAGCAGCAGCCATTCGGCCAGGCGGACGCGTTCGCGGAAGAGGAGTCCTTCGAACAGCGTGATGAACGCGGGAAAGCTGGCAAAGCCGAGCGTCGCGATGGCGATGCCGCCCACCTTCACGGAAATGAAGAAAGTGACCCAGTGCGCCGCGAGCAGCGCGCCCGCGATCACCAGCACGAACAACTGGGCCGGCGTCAGCGCGCCCAGCAGCGGTTTGCGGCGCATCCGCGCAAAGATGCCCAGCGACGCGACCGCGAATGCCGCCCGTCCCAACGTGATGACCGCGGCGCTGGCCTGGATCAGTTCGCCGAACACGCCGGTCAGGCCGAATAGCACGGCGGCAAGATGGATATAGGTGAGCGCGCGGTGTCGAGTCATGCTGCGAAAGAAGCGGATTGCATCAGAGAAGGCGTGCAATTATTTTTGCGGTGAATTTAAAATCATCGCATGAATCGTATTGCCAAGCTTACGGCGCTCCCGCTGGCGTCCAGCCGCGCTGCCGGGATCGCCATGGCGGTGCTTGGCGCGATCCTCTTTTCCGCCAAGGCCATCGTCGTCAAGTTCACCTACCGCTACGGTATCGACGCGGTCACGCTGATCGCGTTTCGCATGCTGTTCGCGATGCCGTTCTTCGCGGTGGTGGCGTGGCGCCAGTCGCGCCGCGCGGCGCGGGGCGAGATCGTGACGATGACCGCGAAGGAACGCCTGCAGGTGTGCGTGCTGGGCCTGCTGGGTTATTACCTGTCCAGCTTCCTGGACTTCCTGGGGCTGCGTTACATCACCGCCAGCCTCGAACGCCTGATCCTGTTCCTGTCTCCCTCGCTCGTCGTGCTGCTGTCGGCCCTTTGGTTCAAACGCCCGATCGAGCGCCGGCAATGGCTGGCCATGGTGCTGTCCTACGCGGGCGTGGTGCTGGTGTTCGCGCACGATCTGTCCTTCGGCGGGGGCAGCGAGGTGCTGTTAGGGTCTTTGTTCGTTTTTGGCTCGGCCGCAAGCTATTCTGTGTACCTCATCTGTTCCGGGGAACTGATCAAGCGGATTGGTCCGACGCGGCTGGTGGCCTATGCCATGCTCGTGTCGTGCGTGGCCTGCATCATCCAGTTCTTCGTCGTGCATTCGCCGTCGATGCTGATCCAGCCCGCCGCGGTCTACCGTTACTCGATCATTCACGCCACCCTGAATACGGTGGTGCCGGTGTTCATGCTGATGTGGGCGGTCTCGCTGATCGGGGCGCCTACCGCGTCGCTGCTGGGCATGGTGGGGCCGGTGTCGGTGCTGTTTCTGGCGTCGTGGTTCCTGGACGAGCCCATCACCGTGTGGCAGATGGGCGGAACCGTCCTGGTGCTGGCGGGGGTGTTTGCGTTGATGGGCGGCGGCGCCGCCCGCGCGCCCGCCGGACAGGACGGCAGGCAATCCCCCCGGTGAAGTCTGCAATTTTGGTCAATTCGCGTTATTTCCAATGAAAGGAGGCCAGCATGGCCAGCAATCTCGTCAAGGCAATTCGTATCGAGCAGCACGGTGGTCCCGAAGTCCTGAAGCTGGTCGAGGTGGAAGTGCCGCCGCCGGCCGCCAACGAAGTCACGATCGAGCAGCACGCCGCCGGCCTGAATTTCATCGATATCTATTTCCGCACGGGCTTGTATCCCCATCCGCTGCCGCATGGCCTGGGTTTTGAAGGCGCGGGCGTGGTCACCGCCGTGGGGGCCGACGTCAAGCACCTCAAGAAGGGCGACCGTGTCGCCTACGGCCAGAGCCCCATTGGCGCGTACGCCAAGGCCCGCAATGTGCCGGCCCTGCAGGTCGTCAAGGTGCCCAAGGGCATCGGCTTTGACGAAGCGGCCGCGCTGATGCTCAAGGGCCTGACGGTGCAGTACCTGTTCCGCCAGACTTACCGCCTGCAAGGTGGCGAAACCATCCTGTTCCATGCCGCAGCCGGCGGCGTCGGGCTGATTGCGTGCCAATGGGCCAAGGCCCTGGGCGTCAAGCTCATCGGCACGGTGTCCAGCCCCGAAAAGGCGGAACTGGCTCGCGAAAATGGCGCCTGGGAAACCATCGACTATTCGCGCGAAAACGTGGTCGAACGCGTGCTGGAACTGACGGGCGGCAAGAAGGTGCCGGTCGTGTATGACGGCGTGGGTAAGGACACGTGGGAAACCTCGCTGGACTGCATCGAGCCGCGCGGCCTGATGGTCAGCTTCGGCAACGCGTCCGGTCCGGTGGCAGGCGTGAACCTGGCCGTCCTGAACCAGAAGGGCAGCCTGTACGTGACGCGCCCCTCGCTGGGCATCCACGTGAACACGCTGGAGAAGCTGCAATCGGCTTCCGAAGAGCTGTTCGACCTGGTGCTGAAAAAGAAGATCAAGGTCCGCATCGACCAGCGTTACGCGCTGGAGCAGGCGGGCGAAGCGCAGACGGCGCTGGCTTCGCGCAAGACGACGGGCGCGACGGTGCTGACGCTGGACTGATTGCAGTACTGATCGCACCACAAAGCAAGGCGGCGCCCCGTGGGGCGCCGCGACAGGCCTGGAGGACGCGCGATGCGCGGACTGCCGGGCTTTTTTTTGATCAGCCGCCGATCAGAGCTTTTCCTCGTTGATGAGGTCTTCCTTGCCGTAGAACTTCACGCCGATGTGAATGCGCTCGCGGCCTTGCGAGCGGCGGTGGCGGTTGGTATCGCGCAGCGAATAGACGCAGCCGCAGTATTCCTGCTGGTAGAAGTTCTCGCGCTTGCTGATTTCGATCATGCGGGCCGAACCGCCGCCCTTGCGCCAGTTGTAGGTCCAGTAGATCAGATCGTCGTAACGCGCGGCGGCGCGTTCGCCGCAACCGTTGATCTGGTTCATGTCCTTCCAGCGCGAGATGCCGAGCGAGCTGGTGATGGTGTCAAAGCCGTGCTCGTGGGCGTAGAGGGCGGTGCGTTCGAAGCGCATGTCAAAGCACGCCGTGCAGCGCTCGCCGCGCTCCGGGGCGTCTTCCATGCCCTTGACGCGGTCGAACCAGTTGTCCATGTCGTAGTCCGCGTCGATGAATTCGATGCCGTGCTGCTCCGCGAAGCGGATGTTCTCCTGCTTGCGGATTTCGTACTCTTTGACCGGATGGATGTTCGGGTTGTAGAAGTAGATCGCGTAATCGATCCCGGAGGCCGTCATGGCCTCCATGACCTCGCCGGAACAGGGCGCGCAGCACGAATGCATCAACACCTTGCTGCGGCCGGCGGGCAGGTCGAGTTTGGGGCGGACGAGTTCAGACATGGCGGTGGGGCAAAAGCGGAAAAACCCTTATTTTACGACGAGTTGCCGTCACCCCAGCACGGTCGTCCACAGTTCCCGCACCGCGGCGCGTTCCGGCTGGAGCTGATCGGGCGCCACGCGGGCCTTTTCCACACCCTGCAGGCGCAACTGATGCTGCACGCGCCGCAGGGTGCGGTAGGCGTCGCCCGACCGCGCCGCCAGCTCGGGCGGGATCAGCCCCACTTCGGCGGCCAGGCGCAGCAGCGTGATGTTGCCCAGGTTGCGCACCAGCACCGGGTGCGTGCCCGCGTGGCACAGCACCAGGTATTGCGTCACGAACTCCACGTCGACCATGCCGCAGCGGTCGTGCTTCAAGTCGAAGCGGTCCGACGTGTTTGGATGGCCGGCATTGATCTTCTCGCGCATGGCCAGCACTTCGTCGCGCAGCGCCGCCGGGTCGCGCGGCAGCACCAGGATGTCCTCGCGGATCTTTTCAAAGCGCGCACCCACGTTGGCGTCGCCGGCCGCGAAACGCGCGCGGGTCAGCGCCTGGTGTTCCCAGGCCCAGGCGTGCTTGTGCTGGTATTCCTCGAAGGCTTCGATCGATACCGCCAGCAGCCCCGCGTCGCCGTCGGGCCGCAGACGCAGGTCGGTCTCGTACAGCCGCCCCGACGAGGTCATGGTCGACAGCCAGGACGACATGCGCCGGCCAAGCTTGGCGTAGACCTCCGCGGCGTCGTCGCGCGGGTCGTCGAACAAGAAAACCAGGTCCAGGTCGGAGGCGTAGCCCAACTCCTTGCCGCCCAGTTTGCCGTACGCAATGACGGCAAAGTGCGGCTCGGCGCCTCCGATCTTGTTCACGAGCGGCCAGGCGCGGCGGATGGTCTCGGTCAGCAGCAGGTCCGCCAGCGCCGATAACTGGTCGGCCAGCTTTTCAACGGTGAGCTCGCCTTCCAGGTCTTGCGCCAGCAGTTGGAAGCTGGCCTGGCGCTGCACGTCGCGCATCAGGTTCATCTGGCGTTCGACGTCGGGGTCGCCGTCCGGCAGGCGGCAAGCGTCCAGGTCCGCCGTCAGCTGCCGCGCGATCTGGCCGAAGTCGAGCGGTTCAAAGAGCGTGCGCCAGTCGATCAGGCTGTCGAGCAGCAATGGGTGTTGCGTCAGGTACTGCGCGGCCCAGGGGCTGGCGGCCACCATGCGCGCCACGCGCGCCAGCGTGTCCGGGTATTCGGCCAGCAGCGCCAGGTACGCGCTGCGCTGCGCGATCTTTTCTATGAGGTCAAAGAGCCGCACCGCGGCCTCGTGCGGCGCGGGCGTCTGCAGCGCGGCGCGCAGCGCGGCCGGAAGCAGGACCTCCATGCGGCGGCGGCTGCTTTCGGGCAGGCTGCGCACGCGGTGGCTGCCCGACAGCGTCTGGGCCCGGCGCAGCAGGTCGTCCGCGTCCTCGCCAAACGCCTGGCGGATCTGGTCGGTAAGCTCGCTTTCGCTGTCGGGTTCTTCCTGGCTGGACGGCGCCTCGCCCGGCGTGGGGGCAGGCGCCGCTTCTTCCTCGCCCATGCCCACCATGCGGAACACGTTGCGGAAGGTCTGCGACACGAAGTCGCGGTGCGCGGCCAGCGTGCTCTCGAATGCGTCGGGCGTCATGCCCAGCGCCTCGGCCAGGGCGGCCCGCAGGGCGGGGTCGCCGGGCAGCAGATGGGTCTGCTCGTCTTCGCGATATTGCAGCGCGTGCTCGGTGCGGCGCAGGAACCGGTAGGCCTCTTCAAGCCGGCGGGCGTCGTCCTGCGGCACCAAGCCGGCCACGCATTCGGCATGCAGCGCTTCCAGCAAGCCGCGCTTTTGCAGCGCCGGCATGCGGCCGCCGCGGATCAGCTGCGCCAGTTGCACCACGAACTCGATCTCGCGGATGCCGCCGTCGCCCAGCTTGATGTTGTTGGCGCTGTCGATGCCATTGCGCGCCGACGCGCGGCGCTGCCAGTCCTGGCGGATGCGTTCGCGCAGCGCGCGCAGCGCGGCCAGCGCATCGAAGTCAAAGTACTTGCGGTAGACGAAGGGCACGCGCAGGCTTTCCAGTTGGCGGGCCTGCGCGGCGCTGTCGCTGTCTTCGAAGGCCTGCGCCGGCATCAGGCGCGCCTTCAGCCATGCATAACGCTCCCATTCGCGCCCCTGGCCGATCAGATAGTGCTCCAGCGCGTCCAGGCTCCAGGCCAACGGGCCGGCGTCGCCGTCCGGGCGCAGGCGCAGGTCGGTGCGGAACACCTGGCCGTTGGCGTCCACCTCGGACAGCACCGGCATCATGCGGCGCGTCAGGCGCCCGTAGAACTCGTGATGGCTGATGCGGCGGGGGCCGTCGGTTTCGCCTTCCTCGCCATAGAGCATGATGAGGTCGATGTCGGACGACACGTTCAGCTCGCACCCGCCCAGCTTGCCCATGCCCACGATCAGCATTTCCTGGGGCTTGCCCGTGGCCGGGTCGCGCGGCACGCCGTGCACGGCCGCCAGTTCGGCGGCCACGCTGCGGTAGGCGGCTGCCACCGCCATGTCCGCCAGCGTGGTCATGGCGCCCACCACTTCTTCAAGCGGGGCCTGCCCGGACAGGTCGCGCACGATCAGCACGCTGAAGACGCGTTCGCGCAGCTTGCGCAGCACCATGCGGCAGACATCCACCGGCAAGGCGCCGGTCACGGCCGTGCCGGCCAGTTCGTTCTGCCATTGCGCCATCAACGCCGGTGTGACGGGTTGTTTCACCGCCTCGTCCAGCCACGCGGCCAGATCCGGGTGAGCGTCCAGGCGGCGGCGCAGATGGCCGGACCAGGCGAGGGCAGGGGCGATAAGTGATGGTTTCGACATGGTGCAAAGGGCGGCAGACGGATGGACGTGTTTCAGGTATAAGTGGGGACGATACTGCAAGACATCTCCTCCTGCCCACTGATCCGTGTCTGTTCCAAAAAAAGTGCTCCGCAGCCTGTTCTGGGCCGCGCTGACCGTCTATGGCGTTGTCGCCATCGGGTTTCTGGGCGTGCGCTACTGGGTCCTCCCGCGGGTGGATCAGTGGCGCCCTCAGATTGAAGCCTACGCCAGCCAGGCGTTGGGCGCCCGCGTAACGATCGGCGCGATCAAGGCCAACTGGCAAGGGCTCAATCCCCGGCTCGATCTCGCCGCCGTCCAGGTCTACGACGACGAGACGGATCCGGTATTGAGCCTGCCGTCCGTGTCCGCGGTCGTGGCGTGGCGCAGCATCCTGTCCCTGTCGCCCACCCTGGTGCGGCTGCGGCTCGAAAAGCCGGAACTGACGCTGCGGCGGGACACGTCAAACCATCTGTGGGTCGCTGGCCAGAATATCGACCTGAATACCAGCGACCACGCTTCCGACCTGAACCATCCTGGCCTGCGCTGGCTGGCGGCGCAGCGCGAGCTGCTGGTCAGCGACGCCACGCTGCGCTGGCAGGACGAACTGCGCCAGGCGCCCGAGCTTACGTTGGAAGGCGTCGACTTCCTAGTGCGCAACGGCAGTCTCTCGCATCGGTTCGTGCTGCAGGCATCCGCGGGGCCGGCGCTGGCCCACAAACTGGAGCTGCGCGGCGAATTCAACCGCAGCCTGTTTGCCGCCGACGCCAAGAAGCCCGCCAACTGGAGCGGCCAGATCTTTGCCCAGGTCGATGACGTGGAGCCGCTGGCCTGGGCGCCCTGGATCGACGTGCCCCGGGTAGCCGGCCGCATCGCCGCGCGCGCGTGGTGGCAGCTCGACCACGGCAAGTTCACCAAATTGACGAGCGACGTCGCCGCGCGCGGCGTGTCCTGGCGCGCGTCGCCGGACGGGCCCGCCTTTCAGGGCGGTTCGGGCCAGTTGCGCATTGCCGCGCTGCCGGGCGATTTCGTGACGATCGATGGCCTGCCGATGGCGCGCAGCCCCGGCGCGGCCGACGTGACGGTCAAGGGCGCGGTGCACCAGCTGCGCGTGACCCTGCCGGGCGTCTTCGAGACGCCGACGCTGCGGGCCGACGACCTGGAGCTCGACGCCCAGGTCAAGGGGCCAGATGCGGACAACTGGTTCGTGGATGTGGCCCAGATGCGCCTGGCCAATGAAGACATGGATGTGCGTCTGCAAGGCCAATGGCGCAAAGAGGGCAAGACCGCGGCGGGCAGCGCCGACGTGCGCGGCACGATGGTGCGCGGGTCGATGCCCGCCATCCACCGTTATCTGCCGCTCGAGGTGAACGCCGACGCCCGTGAATGGCTGGCGACCGGTTTGCCTGCCGGCCAGATGCATTCGGCGGCCATCACGCTCAAGGGGGATCTGGACGACTTCCCGTTCGGTGCGCCGGGCGCCACTGGCGAATTCGTCATCGCCGGCGCGTATTCCGGCGCGAAGGTCGACTACGCGCCGGCGGGCGAGAACCGCAAGGGCTGGCCGATGCTGGAAAACCTGTCGGGCAGTTTCCGCATCGACAAGGTGAGCCTGGCGCTGGACAGCGCGGGCGGCGCGGTGGCGCACACCGGCAAGGGGCACACCGTCACGTTGGGCGCTGTGAAGGCGGCCATTCCCAACATGGAGCATGACTCGGAACTGCGGGTCACCGGCGACACCTCGGGGCCGGTGGCGGCCTATCTGGCGCTGGCCGCGAATTCTCCGTTGGGTGAACTGCTGGACGGGGCCTTGGACGAGGCCCACGGAACCGGCGACTGGCGCATGCCGCTCGACCTGAAGGTGCCGCTGCTCAATACCGATGACACCCAGGTCCAGGGGCGTATCCGCTTCTCGGACAATTCCTTCACCTTCATGCCCGAGATCCCGCCGCTCAGCCAGATCTACGGTGACCTGGAGTTTTCAGAAAAGGGCGTGCAGACCAAGGGCATCCGGGCGCAATTCCTGGGCGGACCCGTCAACATCTACGGCACGCTGGCGCAGGGCACGGACGCGCTGCGTTTTGACGGCACCCTGTCGGGGCCCGGGCTGGCGCAGTTGAGCCGCGCCGCATCGATGTCGCGTTTCACCGGCCGCGCAGCCTACAAGGGTCGGCTGCTCTACCTGAAGGGCGGCGCCATCGACATATCGGCCGAGTCCGACCTGGTTGGCATGGCGATCGACATGCCGGCGCCCGCCGGCAAGCCGGCCAAGTCCGCGCAATTGCTGAAGCTGCAATGGTCGCCGGCGCAGGACCGCGGCGCCCGCGACCGGCGCTGGCTGACGGCCAGCCTGGGCGATAACGTCAACGCCTTGTTCGAACGGGACCCCGCCGAGGGCTCGGCCGCCTACTTTTCGCGCGGCGCGCTGGGCATCGGGCGGCCTGCCAGCCTGCCGGAGCGCGGGCTGAGCCTTAACGCCAGCCTGCCCGAACTGGACATGGACGCCTGGGATGCCGTCTCCGAGGGATTCAACGTGGCGCCCGCGAAGGGCCGGCCACCTTCCAAACCCATCCTGCCGCAGCCCGAGCGCATCAGTCTGGCTGCCGGCGCGCTGCACACCAGCGGCTACACCCTCAATGACCTGACGCTGTATGCCACGCGCCCCGCGCCGGCGCGCTGGCGCGTCGAACTGGAATCGCGGCAGGCCGCAGGCACGCTGGAATGGCGCGAGGCGCAGGGCGCCATCGCCGGGCAGATCACCGCCCGCCTGAAGCATCTGTCCATTGCGGGCGAGGGCGACTCCAACCAGGCCGACAAGGCGCTGGCCTCCGGCAACGACCTGTCCGACATTCCCGCGATCGATCTGCAGGCCAATCAATTCTTGTTGTATGGCAAGAACCTGGGGGCGCTGCAGGTGACGGGCACAAATCTGGAGCGGGGGCGGCAATGGCGGCTGGACAAGCTGTCCATCACCAATGATTCGGCGGCCTTGAACGCCACGGGCAATTGGGGGCTTGAAGGGCCGAACCGGGGGCTGACCGTCGATGCCGTGCTCAAGCTGGAAAACGTCGGCGACTTCATGAGCCGCATCGGCTTTGAGAACGTCGTGTCCAACGGCAAGGGAACGATCCAGGGCAAGGCGACCTGGCGCAACCTGCCGTGGACGCACGATATCGCCGACGTGGTGGGCGATGTGGTCGTCAGCCTGGACAACGGCCGCTTCATGCACGTGAACTCCCGCACGGCGCGCCTGTTGGAGCTGCTGTCGCTGCAGTCGCTGCAGCGGCTGGCGCGGCTGGACGTCAATCCCACGAACCTGCTGCGGGACGGGTTTCCGTTCGACACCATCCGCGGCAACGTCAAGGTGGCCGACGGCACGCTGAATACCGAAGGCTACAAGATCAACGGTCCGGTGGCCGCAATCGTCCTGGCGGGCGGCGTGAACCTCGTCAAGGAGCGCTGGGACATGAAGGCGGTGGTGATTCCCAATCTGGACGCCAGCGGCGCGGCAATGGTCACCGCGCTGGCGGTCAACCCGCTGATCGGCCTGGGCGCGTTCGTCACGCAGTGGCTCCTCAAGCAGCCGCTGGCGCGCGCGATGACGATGGAATACGCCGTCACGGGAAGCTGGGACGACCCGCGCATCGAACCCATCGACGCCTCGGGCAAGGAACCGGACAAGCAGACGCCCCGGCCGGCCAATTCCTCGCCGCGCCGGATGCCGGAGTTCATCGAGCACTGAGCAGCCGCGGGAAGCTTCCCAGGTGTCTGAAACGCCGAGACGCCGCTTCCCAGGTGTCTGACACCCACCGAGATGCCACTGCAGGCTGACGACGATCTCCGCAGGGTGTCAGACACCGTCCGAGCCGCCGCCGACGCAGGACGGGACAGCCACCCAAGAAAAAGCCGCCTCGAAGGCGGCTTTTTCGTGGGCGCGGACGGTGCGCTTACTTCTTCTTCATCATGTCGAAGAATTCGGCGTTGGTCTTGGTGGCGCGCATCTTGTCCAGGATGAATTCCATGGACTGGACTTCGTCCATGTCGTGAATGAACTTGCGCAGCACCCACACCTTCTGGAGCAGGTCGGGGGCGATCAGCAGCTCTTCGCGGCGGGTGCCCGACTTGTTCAGGTTGATGGACGGGTAGACGCGCTTTTCGGCCAGGCGGCGCTCGAGGTGGACTTCGGAGTTGCCGGTGCCCTTGAATTCTTCATAGATGACTTCATCCATGCGGCTGCCGGTTTCGATCAGCGCCGTGCCCAGGATGGTGAGCGAGCCACCTTCTTCCAGGTTGCGCGCCGCGCCGAAGAAGCGCTTCGGGCGCTGCAGGGCGTTGGCGTCCACGCCGCCGGTCAGCACCTTGCCGGAGGCCGGCACGACGGTATTGTAGGCGCGGGCCAGACGGGTGATCGAGTCCAGCAGGATCACGACGTCCTTCTTCATTTCGACCAGGCGCTTGGCCTTCTCGATGACCATTTCGGCCACTTGCACGTGACGGGTGGCGGGCTCGTCGAAGGTCGAGGCCACGACTTCACCGCGCACCGTGCGCTGCATTTCGGTCACTTCTTCCGGGCGTTCGTCGACCAGCAGGACGATCATGACCGCGTCGGGGTAGTTGGTGGTGATGGCGTGCGCAATGTGCTGCATCATCACCGTCTTGCCGGACTTGGGGCTGGCGACGATCAGGCCGCGCTGGCCCATGCCGATCGGGGCGAAGACGTCGAGGATCCGGCCAGTGAGGTTTTCCTCGCTCTTGATGTCGCGTTCCAGGCGGATGACGCGATTCGGGTGCAGCGGCGTCAGGTTCTCGAACATGATGCGATGCTTGATCGCCTCGGGCGCCACGCCGTTGACCTTGTCCACCTTCACCAGGGCAAAGTAGCGCTCGCCATCCTTGGGGGTGCGCACTTCGCCTTCGATGGAGTCGCCGGTGTGCAGATTGAAGCGGCGGATCTGCGACGGAGAAATGTAGATGTCGTCGGTGCTGGCCAGATACGAGGTTTCCGGCGAGCGCAGGAAACCGAAGCCGTCGGGCAGGACTTCAAGAACGCCGTCGCCGAAGATCTGCTCGCCTTGCTTGGCGCGCCGCTTCATGATGGCGAACATCAGTTCCTGCTTGCGCAGGCGGTTGGCGTTTTCGATTTCCAGGCCAGCGGCCATTTCGAGCAGCTGCGAGACGTGCAGCGCCTTCAGTTCGTTGAGGTGCATCGCGGTGGGTGTTGGGGGAAAAGTAAAGGAGGGCTCTGGCGGCGCGCCACGGACGGGCTCGCGCGGTACTGAATGAGCGCCGCCTATGCGGCGGCGCCCTCGGTTACAGCACGCGATTTACAACGCGCCGTCCAGGAATGCGGTGAGTTGCGACTTCGACAGCGCGCCAACCTTGGTGGCGGCAGCCTGGCCGTCTTTAAAGAGCATAAGGGTGGGAATGCCGCGGATGCCGTACTTGGTGGCCGTGCCCTGGTTTTCATCCACGTTCAGCTTGGCGATCGTCAAGCGGCCTGCGTATTCGGCGGCGACTTCTTCCAGGATGGGGGCGATCATCTTGCAGGGGCCACACCAGGCAGCCCAGTAGTCCACCAGCACCGGCTGGCCGGATTTCAACACATCGGCATCGAAGCTGGCGTCACTGACGTTCTTGATTTGGTCGCTCATGATGGTGATTCTCGGTTCGGCAGCAAAAGGCGCGTTAAGACGCGCCTTGCCGTTGTTCTTGTTTGTGGAATGGACTCAAGCATACCACTGTCAATAACAACAGGCATACCACTGTTAATAACAACAGGGTTTGCAGGATTTTGTGTAGGATGTTGCGGCGCAGCTGTCGCGATCCGGGCGGTCAAAGTCCGGAACGGCGGTTGTGACTGTCATCATCCTACCGAAATCGGACCTGGTCAGGTCGTGCGCATCCCACCCGGAGCCGCGCAGAATCTAGGCTTGTCCGTAAAATGTCGGTTTTTTTCCACAGATGTTGGGGATAACTTGGCCACTCCACGTTACAACGAGGCGTCCATCCGCGTCCTGAAGGGGCTGGAACCCGTGCGGCAGCGCCCGGGCATGTACACCCGCACCGAAAACCCCCTGCACGTCGTGCAGGAGGTCATAGATAACGCCGCAGACGAGGCCTTGGCCGGCTACGGCAAACAGATCCAGGTCACGCTGCACGCCGATGGCAGCGTGTCCGTCGAAGACGACGGCCGCGGCATTCCCGTCGGCCTGCATCCCGAAGAAAACGCGCCCGTCGTCGAACTCGTGTTCACGCGCCTGCACGCGGGCGGCAAATTCGACAAGGCCGGCGGCGGCGCGTACGCCTTCTCCGGCGGCCTGCACGGCGTCGGCGTGTCCGTCACCAATGCGCTGGCCACCCGCCTGGAAGTCGTCGTCTGGCGCGACAACGCCGTGAACCGCCTGGTGTTCAAGGGCGGCGATGTCGCCGAGCCCCTGGCGCCTTACGACCAGGGCGGCCGCAAGAAGTCCGGCACCCGCGTGCGCGTCTGGCCGGACGCCAAATATTTCGACAGCCCCAACATTCCGCTGGGCGAGCTTACCCACCTCTTGCGCAGCAAGGCCGTGCTGCTGCCGGGCGTGAAGGTCACGCTCGTCAACGAGAAAACCGGGGACACCAAGACCTGGCAGTACCAGGACGGCCTGCGCGGCTACCTGGCCGAGGCCCTGGCGGGCGCCGAGCTGATGGTGCCGTTCTTCGAAGGCGCGCAATACGCCGGCGCCGACCACGAAAACTTCGCCGAGGGCGAGGGCGCCCAATGGGTCGTGGCCTGGACTGAGGACGGCAACGCGGTACGCGAGTCCTACGTCAACCTCATTCCCACGCCGGCCGGCGGAACGCACGAGTCCGGCCTGCGCGAAGGCCTGTTCGGCGCCGTGAAGGGGTTTGCCGAACTGCACAGCCTGCTGCCCAAGGGCGTGAAGCTGCTGCCCGAAGACGTGTTTGCCCGCGCCAGCTTCGTGCTGTCGGCCAAGGTGCTCGATCCGCAATTCCAGGGCCAGATCAAGGAACGCCTGAACAGCCGCGACGCCGTGCGTCTGGTGGGCGGGTTCTCCAAGAGCGCGCTCGATCTGTGGCTGCACAGCAATGTGGAGTACGGCAAGAAGCTGGCCGAACTGGCCATCCGGCAGGCGCAGGCGCGCCAGCGTTCCGCCCAAAAGGTCGAAAAGCGCAAGAGCTCTGGCGTGGCGGTATTGCCCGGCAAACTGACTGACTGCGAGTCCAGCGACGCCACGCGCACCGAGGTGTTCCTGGTCGAGGGCGACTCGGCCGGCGGCTCGGCCAAGATGGGCCGCGACAAGGAATTCCAGGCCATCCTGCCGCTGCGCGGCAAGGTGCTCAACTCCTGGGAAGTCGACCGCGACCGCCTCTTTGCCAACAACGAGATCCACGACATTTCCGTCGCCATCGGCGTGGACCCGCACGGTCCCAACGATACGCCCGACCTGTCCGGCTTGCGCTACGGCCGCATCTGCATCCTGTCGGACGCGGACGTCGACGGCTCGCACATTCAGGTGCTGCTGCTGACGCTGTTCTACCGCCACTTTCCCAAGCTCGTCGAGGCCGGCAACGTCTACGTCGCCAAGCCGCCGCTGTTCCGTCTGGACGTGCCGGCGCAGGGCAAGCGTCCCGCCCGCAAGATCTACTGTCTTGACGAAGGCGAGCTCGAGGCCGCGCAGGACAAGCTGCGCAAGGAAGGCGTGCGCGAAGGCGCGTGGGCCGTCAGCCGGTTCAAGGGCCTGGGCGAAATGAACCCTGAGCAGTTGTGGGAAACCACCATGAATCCGGACACGCGCCGCCTGCTGCCGGTGGGCTATGGCGACCAGACGCCCGATGACACCACCCGCATGTTCGACATGCTGATGGGCAAGGGCGAGTCCTCGCAACGCCGCGCGTGGATCGAGGAAAAGGGCAACCTGGCGGAGCTCGACATCTGATGACCGCCACCGTGCCCGGGCAAGCCCGCATGGTCGTCGACCTGACCGCCGACGACTACGCGGATTTCGCCGCCTATGTGTACAAACGGCCGGAACTGCGCCGCCGCCGTTACCGGTCCCATCTGCGCTTCGGCGTCCTGATGATCGTGGCCTTGCTCGCCTACCTGATCTGGCAGACCTGGGACGGCAAGGGGCCTAACTGGGGCGCGCTGCTGCCGGTGTATTTCCAGGGCTTGGCGGTGGGCCTGGGCATCCTCGCGTTGCTGGCGCTGGCGTACGAATACGTGCTGCCCGGCCTCGTGAAGATGAACACGCGCCGCATGCTGGCCAAGCAGCCCGACACCCTTTACCTGGGGCGGCACGAGCTGGACTTCGGGCCGGACGGCGTCACGGACACCACTGCCACCGCCTCCGGGCACATGGCGTGGTCCGATGTGCGGCGCGTCGAGGAAACCCCTGAGCACCTCTACGTCATCCTGGGCACGTTGCAAGGCGTGATCATCCCCAAGCGCGGGCAGGACGCCGCCACGTTGCAGGCCGTGCGCACCCAGATGCGCGCGCATGTCGCCGACACGCAGTTTTTGGCCCCGTCCGCCTGAGGCGCATTGACGCCGTTTCGATGAAATTGTCTACCTGAATACAACATGACCGACACCAATCAACCCGGCCTGTTCGACTCCAATCCGCCCGGCGGCGACGGCGATGGCAACGCCGCCATCACGCTGGCGCGCTACGCGGAGCAGGCCTATCTGGACTACGCGGTGTCCGTGGTGCGCGGCCGCGCGCTGCCCGACGTGGGCGACGGGCAGAAGCCCGTGCAGCGCCGCATCCTTTTCGCCATGCAGGCGATGGGGCTGGGCTCCGGCGCCAAGCCCGTCAAATCGGCGCGCGTCGTGGGCGATGTGCTTGGTAAGTACCATCCGCACGGCGACCAGGCGGCGTACGACGCGATGGTCCGCATGGCGCAGGACTTTTCGCTGCGCTATCCGCTGATCGATGGCCAGGGCAACTTTGGTTCGCGCGACGGCGACAACGCCGCCGCCATGCGTTACACGGAAGCGCGCCTCACGCCGATCGCCAAGCTGCTGCTCGACGAACTGGACGAGGGCACGGTGGATTTCGTGCCCAACTACGACGGCAGCCAGCAAGAGCCGCAGATGCTGCCGGCGCGCCTGCCCGTGATGCTGCTGAACGGCGCCTCGGGCATCGCCGTGGGCATGGCCACCGAGATCCCCCCGCACAACCTGCGCGAAGTCGCGCAGGCCTGCGTGGCGCTCATCAAGCAGCCGCAGTTGCCCGACGAAGAACTGTACGCCATGATCCCCGGCCCGGACTTCGCGGGCGGCGGCCAGATCATCACCCCGGCGGCCGACATCGCGCAGATCTACAGTGTGGGCCGCGGGTCCCTGAAGGTGCGCGCGCGCTGGCAGTTCGAGGAACTGGCGCGGGGCCAGTGGCAACTGGTCGTCAACGAGCTGCCGCCGGGCACCTCGGGCCAGAAGGTGCTGGAAGAAATCGAGGAAATCACCAACCCCAAGGTCAAGACGGGCAAGAAGAGCCTGACCCCGGAGCAGACGCAGGCCAAGGCGGTCATGCTGAACCTGCTGGATGCGGTGCGCGACGAATCCGGCAAGGACGCCGCCGTTCGTCTGGTCTTCGAGCCCAAGACCTCGCGGGTCGACCGCGACGAATTCGTCAACACGCTGCTGGCGCAGACCAGCATGGAAGGCAGCGCCAGCGTCAACCTGGTGTGCATCGGCACCGACGGACGTCCGCGCCAGAAGGGCCTGCGCGACATCCTGGTCGAATGGCTGGCGTTCCGCACCAACACCGTGGTGCGCCGCACGCGCTTCCGCCTGGACAAGGTCATTGACCGCATCCACGTGCTGGAAGGGCGCATGGTCGTCTACCTGAACGTGGACGAGGTCATCCAGACGATCCGCGAATCCGACGAGCCCCGCGCCGCGTTGATGCAACGCTTCAAGCTGTCCGAACGGCAAGCCGAGGACATCCTCGAAATGCGTTTGCGCCAGCTGGCCCGCCTGGAAGGCTTCAAGATCGAGCAGGAACTGGCCGACAAGCGCAAGGAACAGGTCTCGCTGCAAGAACTTTTGGACAACCCCACAACGCTCAAGCGCCTGCTGGTCAAGGAAATCGAAGCCGACGCCAAGCAATATGGCGACGAGCGCCGCACCCTGATCGAGACAGCCGAGCGCGCCGTGCTTGAAACCAAGGTGCTGGACGAGCCTGTCACGGTGATCGTTTCGCAAAAGGGCTGGCTGCGGGCCCGTCAGGGCCACGGCCATGACGCCGCGCAATTCGGCTTCAAGCAGGGCGACGATCTGTACGGCGCCTTCGAGTGCCGCACCACCGACACGCTGATCGCGGTTGGCGACAACGGCCGGGTCTATTCCGTGCCGGTGTCCGGCCTGCCGTCGGCGCGTGGCGACGGCCAGCCGGTCACCACGATGATCGATTTGGAATCGGGCACGCGCATCGTTCACACGATCGCGGCCTCGGCCGACAGCCGCTGGCTGCTGGCAACGCGCGGCGGCTACGGGTTCGCGGCCAAGCTGTCCGACATGGTCAGCCGCCAGCGGGCCGGCAAGCAGTTCATCACCCTTGAGACGGGCGACGAATTGCTGCGTCCTGTGCCGTTGTTCGCCGGCGCCCAGCAACTGGCGCTGCTGTCGCAAAAGGGCAAGTTCCTGGTCTTCGGCCTGGACGAAGTGAAGTCGCTGTCGGGCGGCGGACGCGGCACCATCCTGATGGGGCTGGACGGCGCGGACAAGCTAGATCAGACCGTGCCGATCGGCACGTTGGGGCTGCGCGCCACCGGCATCTACCGCAACAAGATGACCGAGGACATCCTGGCGGGTGCGGACCTGGCGGTCTACGTCGGAAAGCGGGCCCGCAAGGGGCGCGCGCTGGACGTGCGGCCCAAGCAGCCGTTGCTGTCTCCGGTGCTGGGTTGAGGCCTGCCCGCCGCCTGACGCAGCAAAGGCCCGGCGGCACGCGCCTTTTGCGCCGCCGGCACGCGATCCGGGGGCTGGCATGACCGGCGGCCACGCCGTCCGGCCGCGGCTTGCCCACGTCGATGCCCTGCGCGGCTTTGCGCTCTTCGGCATCCTTGTGGTCAACATCGGCGTGTTCGCCTTTCCGTTCTATGGCGGGGGCGTGGCCGATCCGGTCTATTCGCGCCCGGTCGACGTGACGGTCCGCTGGCTGATCGCCTGGTTGTTCGAGACCAAGTTCTACCTGCTGTTTTCCTTCCTGTTCGGCTACAGC
Source organism: Achromobacter sp. JD417 (assembly GCF_041879325.1). Taxonomy (NCBI): domain Bacteria; kingdom Pseudomonadati; phylum Pseudomonadota; class Betaproteobacteria; order Burkholderiales; family Alcaligenaceae; genus Achromobacter; species Achromobacter sp. JD417. The sequence goes on from NZ_CP087159.1 coordinate 1,919,876, forward strand.
TTCACCCTGCAGATGACCGCGGCCGAGCAGGCCGATGCCGCCTTCACGCCGCGCTTTCTGCGCAGGCTGGCGGGGCTGGCTATCCTGGGCATTGCGCACGCCATCCTGTTCTACCAGGGCGACATCCTGGTGACCTATGCCTTGCTGGGCTTCGCGCTGCTGCTGTGCCGGCGCATGGATCCGGGCCGTGCGCTGCGCGTGGCGCTGTGGCTGATCGTGCTGGCGTCGGCGGTGTGGGCGATCCTGGGCGCACTGACATTCCTGGATCCGGCGCCCGCTGGATACGCCGCGCTGTACAAGGCCGAGGCGCTGGCCTCCATCGAGGCGTATCGCGGCACCATCGGCACCACGATCGCGCAGCACATCAAAGAGCTCGCGGAAACCATCTGGTTCACCGTGCTGCTCGTGCAGGGACCTTTCGTCTTTGCCATGTTCCTGGCCGGCTATGCGCTGGGGCGGCGCAATGCGCTGGCGGACCCGTGGCGCTCGCGCCGCGCGCTTGGGCTGCTCTGCGCGCTGGGCCTCTTGCCGGGACTGGCCGGCGCCGCCGCCTACGCAACCAGCGCATTGCCGCAGGCCCGCGTGATGTGGGAACTGCCGGGATTGGCCGTCGGCCTTTTCACGGCGCCGCTCTTGAGCCTGTCGTACGGTGCGGCGTTCCTGCTGGCGCTGCGCACGGGGCCGGGCGAGCGCCTGGGGGCGTGGCTGGCGCCGGCGGGACGGATGGCGCTGAGCAATTACCTGATGCAGTCGGTCGTCTGCGCATTCCTTTTCACGGCCTGGGGCTTGCGGCTGTATGCCGCCGTGCCGCCCCTGGCCGCATTCCTCGCCGCGGTGGCCATCTTTGCCGCCCAGTTGCCGCTGTCCGCATGGTGGTTGCGGCGCCACGCCTACGGACCCGTCGAATGGTTCCTGCGCGCGCTCACGATCGGTGCCTGGCCCCCCTGGCGCCGCGCGGCGGCAGGCTGACCGAACCTGCGCAAAGCGGGTCTTTCGATCCCGCTTCAACGGCCGGCGTCTAGTCGCCCGACTGCGCGATGGCGGCGTCGATGGCGCCGGTCAGCCGTTCGGTCAGTTGGTCCAGTTCGTCCTCGGAAATGATGAAGGGCGGCGCAAGCAGCACGTGATCGCCCTGGCGGCCATCGATCGTGCCGCCCATGGGATAGACCATCAGCCCCCGCGCCATGGCCTCGCGCTTGATCCGCGCATGCAGCGCCAGATCGGGATCGAAGGTCTGTTTGGTGGCGCGGTCCCGGACCAGTTCCACGCCCATGAAAAGGCCCCGGCCACGGATGTCCCCGACGTGCGGATGGTCGCCCAGCGCCGCGCGTAGCCGCTCGTCCAGGCCAGCGCCCAACACGCGCACCCGTTCCAGCAGCCCGTCGCGCCGGATCACGTCCTGCACCGCCAGCGAGGCCGCGCAGGCCAGCGCATGGCCAAGATAAGTGTGGCCGTGCTGGAAAAAGCCGCTGCCTTGCTGCATGGCCTGCACGATGTGCTGCTGCGCCATGACCGCGCCGATGGGCTGGTAGCCGCCGCCCAGGCCCTTGGCAATGGTGATGAGATCCGGCGTCACGCCTTCTTGTTCGACGGCGTACAGGGTGCCGGTCCGCCCCATGCCGCACATGACCTCGTCGGCGATTAACAGCACGCCGTGACGGTCGCAGACCTCGCGGATCCTGCGGAAATAGCCGGGCACGGCCGTCACTGCGCCGGACGTGGCGCCCACCACGGGTTCCGCCACGAATGCCATCACCGAGTCGGGGCCGAGGCGCTGGATGGCCGCTTCCAATTCGTCGCCCAGCCGTTCGCCGTACTGATCGGCGGTTTCGCCGCTGTGCTGGTCGCGATAGGCATAGCAGGGCGACACGTGTTCGACCTCGATGAGCAGTGGCGCGAACTGCGCGCGCCGCCACGCATTGCCCCCGACCGCCAGCGCGCCCAACGTGTTGCCGTGATAGCTCTGCCGCCGCGCGATGATGTGGCGGCGCTGCGGCTGGCCGATCTCGACGAAGTACTGGCGCGCCATCTTCAGCGCCGCTTCCACCGCTTCTGATCCGCCGGACACGAAGTAGGCATGCGATGTGCCTGCCGGGGCGTCGGCCACAAGCCGCGCCGCCAGCTTTTCCGCGACCTCGGTCGTAAAGAAGCTGGTGTGGGCATAGGCCAGCGTGTCCACCTGCGCGTGCAGCGCGGCCTGGACGTCGGGGTGGTTGTGCCCCAGGCACGACACTGCCGCGCCGCCGGACCCGTCAAGATACGCGCGGCCGGCGCTGTCATGGATCCAGACGCCCTGGCCGCGCACGGCGACGGCAGGCGTATGGCGAAGGGAGCGATGCAGGACGTGGGTTTGGCTCATGCTGCGAAGTTCCTGGGTCAGGTTGAGGAGGTTGCCGGCCCGAAGGCCTGGCCCGGGCGGCGCGCGGGTGCGCCATTCCAATACACGTTGTCGGCCCGCAGGCGCTGTTCCACCTCGGCCAGCCTGTCCAGCACGGCTTGGCCGCCGCGGGCCGTCAGGCGGGCGATCAGGTGTTCGGCCAGCCCCAAGAGCCCGGCCGTCGTGTGAAGGAACGAGCCCGGCCCCTGGCGCGCGGGCTGCGCGCGCACGCCGTCGCGGTCGGGCGGGGCAAACCGCAGGGTGTGGCGGGCGTCCAGCGCAAGCGGCGAGAGCGGATCGTCGGTCAGCGCCACCAGCGCCACGCCGCGCTGGGCCGCTTGGCGCGCCAGCTGGACGGTGGCCGTGGGATAGGGCGCCTGCGAGATGACGATCAGCGCGTCGCCCGCGCCCAGGTTGTCCGCCTGCTCGGCGGGCGCGCCGCCCAGCCCGTCAATCAGGACGCTGTTGCGGCGCACGAGCTGATAGGCATATCGCATCTGAAACGCGATGCCGAAAGCCGAGCGCGTTCCCAGGAAACCGACCTGACGCGCGTCCAGCAGGGTCTGCACGGCTGCGTCGAACGCTTGCGTCGAATTCAGCGCGCAGACCGAGGACAGGGCTTGTACTTGGACGTCGGTCAACGTATTAGGACCGGGTTCGGCGGAAGCGCTTGACGCGGCCTGCAGGGCGGCGGCGCGGTCGCGCATTCCCGGCTCGTCGCGTCCCGCCAGCGCGTCCTGGAACGGCCGGCGGAAATCCTCGTAACTGGCGTAGCCCACCGCACGGGCCAATCGCAACATCGTGGCGGGCGCCACGCCCAGCGCCTGCGATTGCCGGCGCATCGACCACAGCCCCACCTGCGCGGGATTGGCCACTACCCACTTCGCCGCCCGCTGCAGTTCAGGCGGCAGATGTTCCAGCTTTTCCTGTAGGGCAGCAAGCAGGGAGGAGGGCAGAGGCATGAGAGGGCAGCGTCGTTCGTTCGCGTAAAAACATATGATAAATAAAACATCTTGAACAAAACATATGTTTTTTATCCGGGTAAGACTTGGGCCGGATCCCGCGCTGAGCCGCATCCACGTTGGCTCCGCTGGGTGCCAAGTCCAGTCATAGTGCCGTCATCCTCGCCAAATCAGCGTTCATTTATTTACATCGTGCCGGCGTTTTTGTTTGACTCGAATAAATCGGGCGCATATCATTCGTGTAGAAATGATTTTGTCCGAACCCATCGCAACCCATGACTGACGCCGCGAAATCCGAAACATCTCAGCAGTACGACCTGCGCATTTTGCGAGCCCTGCGCCGCATCACGCGTTCGATCGCGCTGCATTCGCGACAGTTGTCCGCGGTCAGCCACATCACTGCCCCGCAGCTGATGTGCCTGCGCACCGTGATCGCCAATGGCCCCATGACGGCCACGGCGATCAGCCGCGAGATGCACGTCAGCCCCAGCACGGTGGTCGGCATCCTGGATCGGCTGGAAGACAAGGCGCTGATCCGCCGCGAGCGGGGCCGTGAAGACCGCCGCATCGTATTTGTCACCGCCACGGAGGCGGGACGTGAATTGGCGCAAGGCGCGCCGTCGCCGCTGCAAAAGCATCTGGCTGACGCGCTCAATGCCTTGCCGGAATTGGAACAGGCCACCATCACCCTGTCCCTGGAGCGCATCGTGACGCTCATGGAACAGGAAGGTCAGGCCGCAGTCGACACGCATGGAGACGTGTCGTCGCCCATCCTAGAAGTGCCCACGGGCGGGGCACCACCAGAATCGGGAATCGTCGCATGAAGAAAAACGAACTGGACACCCCCACACTCTCAAGTGCCGTGGCGCCGGCGGTCAGCGCGCAGACCCATACCATGCGTCTGCCCGACCGCAAAGACGGCGCCGCGATCCACCGCCTCATTTCCGAGTGCCCGCCACTCGACCTGAATTCCCTCTACGCGTACCTGCTCCTGTGCGAGCACTTTCGCGACACCTGCGTCCTGGCTGAAAGCGCCGGAGGACGTATCAACGGTTTTATTTCCGCCTATGTGGACCCGTCCCGCCCCGACGTTCTGTTCGTCTGGCAGGTTGCGGTGCACGCCCGCGCACGCGGCCAACGTCTTGGCCGCGCCATGCTCAGGGAACTCTTGCAGCGCAAGAACCTGGCGCATGTCCGCTATCTTGAAACCACGGTGGGGCCTGACAACCAGGCTTCGCGCCGCACCTTCGCCGGCCTGGCCGCCGAGGTGGGCGCCCACGTTTCCGAACAGCCGTTCTTCGACCGGCAATTGTTCGGCGGCGCGGATCACGACGACGAGATGCTCTTGAGGATAGGCCCGTTCGCCTTGCCATCCCCGTAGGGGTGGTACAGGCCTGACGGTCTTATCGGTTTACCGGGACGATTCTGCTGTCCGGGTGCGCTTGCCGCACCCGGGTGGATCAGGCCGTCCGTCAATTTATGAGATGAAAAGGGAGGATTAATCATGGACTTGAAGATCTTTGACCGTATGGAGTCTGAGGTGCGGGGCTACATCCGGTCGTTTCCCGTGATATTCAATCAGGCCCGGGGCTCGACGCTCATCGATGAGGATGGCGCCGAATACATCGACTTCTTCAGCGGCGCAGGCACGCTGAACTACGGCCACAACAATCCTGTTCTCAAGGAAAAGCTGCTGGAGTATGTGCAGGCGGACGGTGTCGTCCACGGCCTGGACATGGCCACCAGCGCGAAGAAGCGTTTCCTGGAGACGGTGGATCGCGTGCTGCTCAAGCCGCGCAACTGGCAATACACGCTGCAATTCACCGGCCCGACCGGCACCAACGCCGTCGAAGCCGCGCTGAAGATCGCGCGCCAGGTCAAGGGCCGTCCCAACGTGATCTCGTTCACGCACGGTTTTCACGGCGTGAGCGGCGGCTCGCTTGCCGCCACCGCCAACATGAAGTTCCGTGACGCGGCCGGCTACGCGCTGGGCAACACGACGTTCATGCCCTACGACGGATACTTCGGTCCGGACGTGGACACCATGGCCTACATGGAACGCATGCTGGAAGATCCGAGCAGCGGCATGGACAAGCCGGCCGCCGTCATCGTGGAAACGGTGCAGGGCGAGGGCGGCGTCAACGTGGCCACGCTGCGCTGGCTCAAGGAACTGGAAAAGCTGTGCAAGCGCCACGACATGCTGCTGATCGTGGACGACATCCAGGTCGGCTGCGGCCGTACCGGCACGTTCTTCAGCTTCGAGACCGCCGGCATCCGTCCGGACATCATCACGCTGTCCAAGTCGCTATCCGGTTTCGGCCTGCCGATGTCGCTGGTGCTGATGAAGCCCGAGCTGGATATCTGGAAGCCCGGCGCCCACAGCGGCACCTTCCGCGGCAACAACCTCGCGTTCGTCACCGCGACCCAGGCGCTTGAAACCTACTGGACCAACGCCGCGTTCACCGCTGACATCCAGCGCAAGGAACGCCTGGTGGGCGACTGGCTGGAAAACCTGGTGCACAGCTACCCCAACGCCGGCCTGTCGGCTCGCGGCCGTGGCCTGATCCAGGGTCTGGTTTCCAACGGCAATCCGGCGCTGTCCAACCGCATCGCCCAATGCGCCTTCAAGAAGGGCGTCGTGATCGAAACGTCGGGCGCGCACGATGAAGTGCTCAAGCTGCTGCCCGCGCTGACGATCGAGGAAGAGCTGCTGGCCAAGGGCCTGGATCTGATCGAGGCCAGCGTGGCAGAAGCGCTGGCCGATGAGGGGCAGTCCGCCCGCATCCTGAAATTTGGAGGAAAACGTCAATGATCGTACGTAATGTCAAAGATGTGATCGGCACCGCCGACGAAGTCCGTACCGACACCTGGGTCAGCCGCCGCGTGCTGCTGAAGAAGGATGGCATGGGATTCTCGTTCCATGAGACCACCATTTTTCCGGGCGGCCGCACGCACATTCACTACAAGAACCACCTCGAGGCCGTCTGGTGCATCGAGGGCGACGGTTCGATCGAGACCATTGCCGACGGCAAGAAGTACGACCTGGGCCCCGGCGTGGTCTACGCCCTGAACGAACACGACGAGCACTGGCTGTGCGGCGGCAAGGAGCCGCTGCGCGTCATCTGCGTCTTCAACCCGCCGCTGACCGGCCAGGAAGTGCACGACAAGGAAGGTGTCTACGCGCTACCCGATGCGGTCGCGGCCTGAACAAGGAGGTACGCATGATCTCACCCGCGCAGGATCCGTACGCCTCCCGTACGGATCGCAGTTCCGCCATCATTTCCCGCCAGGACCCCGTCGTCTATGAAGACGGCAAGTACGCCAGCGCGCTGACCACCGAGCAGGTGGGCCAGTACGACCGAGACGGTTTCCTGCTGTTGGAAGACCTGTTCTCGGAGGCCGAAGTGCGTGCACTGTCGGCCGAGGTCGAGCGCATGACGCGCGACCCGTCCATCGTGCGCCGCGAAGAGGCCATCACTGAGCGGGGCAGCAACGCCGTGCGTTCCATCTTCATGGTGCACGTGCTCAATTCCATGCTGGCCCGCCTGGTGCGGGATCCGCGCCTGGTCAACGTGGCGCGCCAGATTCTCGGTTCCGAGGTCTACATTCACCAGTCGCGCGCCAACATGAAGCCGGGCTTCAAGGGCAAGGAGTTCTACTGGCACTCCGACTTCGAGACCTGGCACGTCGAGGACGGCATGCCGTCGATGCGCGCGCTCAGCTGCTCGGTGCTGCTGACCGACAACAACGAGTGCAACGGCCCGCTGATGTTGGTGCCCGGCTCGCATCGCCAGTTCATTTCGTGCGTCGGTGAGACGCCGAATGAGCATTACAAGCAGTCCTTGAAGAAGCAGGAGTACGGGGTGCCTGATCCCGTCAGCCTGCAGCTGCTGGTGGAGCAGGGCGGCATCCGCACGATGACGGCGAAGGCCGGCTCGGTGGTGTTCTTCGACTGCAACACCATGCACGGCTCGAACAGCAACATTTCGCCGTGGCCGCGGTCCAACGTCTTCATGGTCTACAACAGCATGGAGAACACCCTGAATCCGCCCAAGTACGGGCTGACCCCGCGTCCCGAGCACATCGCGACGCGCAAGGGGTTCAAGGCGGTGACCCCGCTTGACACCTTGAAGCTGGTGGGCGGCTGAGCAACCGCCACCTGATCTGGCCCGGGCTTGTCCCGGGCTTTTTTTGTCTCTTTCGGGCGGCCCGGCGTGCCGCATTTCTTGTATTCTCTGCGGCATCCGTCACCCGTTGAGCCATCGCCGCGATGTCCGCCCGTATCCTCAGCCTGCATATCTATCCCGTCAAATCCTGCGCGGGCATCGACCTGACCGAATCGCCCATCGACCGGGCGGGGCTGGCCAATGACCGGCGCTGGATGGTGGTGGACGCGGCGGGCCAGTTCATGACGCAGCGGCAATGGCCAGCCATGGCGCTCATCCGCACGGCGCTCACCGAGCACGCGCTGCGGCTGTCGGCGCCCGGCATGGCGGACCTGGACGTTCCGCTGGACGGGTCGGGGCTGCATGGCGAGGCGCTCTCGGTTGGTGTCTGGAGCGACACCACCACCGCCCGGCGCGAAAGCGAGGCCGCCGCCCAGTGGCTATCCCAGTTTCTGCAGACCCCGTGCGGCCTGCTCAAGGTGGACGCCGCGGCCCGCCGCGACGCCAAGCCCGATTGGGTGTCACGCTGGGTTGATGCACACCCCGACCTGGCCGACGCTTTCGTCGGCGAGCACTGCTTCGGATTTGCCGACGGGTTTCCGCTGCTGATCGCCAACCAGGCGTCGCTGGACGACCTGAATAGGCGTCTGAAGGCCAAGGGGGCGGATCCGGTGCCGATGGACCGCTTCCGTCCCAACATCGTGGTCGAAGGCGAATGGGAAGCCTTCGAGGAAGACCACACCGCCATGATCACGGCGGCGGGCGTGCGCATGGCGTTCGTCAAGCCGTGCACGCGTTGCTCGATTCCCGACATCGACCAGCGCACGGCCAGGCAGTACGAGGAGCCGGGCCGCACGTTGGCGGGTTACCGCAATCTGGACATCGGGGTGGTGTTCGGCCAGAACGCCATTCTGGATGCGCCGGCGGGCGCGCGGCTGAAGGTGGGCGACGCGGTCGAGATCGAACTGGATTTCTGACGCGCCGCCCCGATGGGCCTGGGCTTTGGCTTGGGTCAGGCCTTATGCCTTGAGCGGCCTTAGCCTTATGGCGTGGACAGCTTCAGGCCAACCAGACCCAGCACGATCAACGCGACGCTGGCAATGCGCAGCCAGTTGGCCGATTCCCCGAACAGCACGATGCCTGCCACGAAGGCGCCGATCGTGCCGATCCCTACCCACACGGCGTAGGCGGTGCCCAGCGGCAGGGTTTTCATGGCCAAGGCCAACAGCCAGAAACTGGCCAGCATGCCGGCCACGGTGCCAACGGACGGCCACAGCCGGGTGAATCCGTGCGTGTATTTCAGGCCGACGGCCCAGACGATTTCGAACAGGCCGGCCAATACCAGGATGATCCAGGTCACTCACGACTCCCAAGTTACGCTGCCGGCAAGCCGCCGGCATAAATGGGGTCGTCCCCGGAAAACGCGCCAACCGTTTGACTGTGCGCAGCAACGGGCCGTCCCGTTGCGGCAAAAATTATAGAATACCGGCTTTCGACGGCAAATCCGGATGCCGGGCATCAACCATGCAACGCTTCGCGGTCCGGGCCGCGGAACCAGGAATTTTTTATGCAACGCATCATGCTGCGGGCAAAGCTGCACCGCGTCACGGTCACCGAAGCCGACCTTCACTACGAAGGGTCTTGCGGCATCGACGAAGACCTCCTCGACGCTGCCGGCATGCGCGAGTTCGAACGCATCGAACTCTACAACGTGACGAATGGCGAACGCTTCGACACCTACATCATCAAGGCTGCGCGCGGCAGCGGCGCCATCTCGCTGAACGGCGCGGCAGCGCGCCGGGCGCAGGTGGGCGACCTGCTGATCATCTGCACGTACGGCCCCATGTCCGAAGAAGATTCAGCCACGCACAAGCCCCAGGTGGTGCTGGTTGACGACGCCAACCGCGTCAAGGAAATCCGCAAGTTCCCGGCATGACGCCGGGCCGGGCGGGGCGCCTTTCCGGCATACCCGGATAGCGCTCCGTCGCCTCTGAACCGTTTCATCATGAGCTTCCAGGTCATCATTCAACCCAGCAAGCATCAATTCCCGGTCGAGCCCGGCCAGACCGTGCTCGACGCCGCATTGGCGGCGGGCATCGTCCTGCCTTACAGCTGTCGCAACGGCGCGTGCTCCACCTGCAAGGGCAAAGTGGTTTCCGGGGAGTTCGACGCCGGCCAGTACCCCGCGCAGATCCTGTCGCCCGAGGAACTGGCCGACGGCTACACGCTGTTCTGCCAGGCCCGCCCCGAGTCCGACCTCGTGGTCGAGTCCACCGAAGTCCGGCTGGCCAGCGACATCCAGATCCGCAAGCTGCCGTCGCGTGTCCAGACCATGGAGCGCGTGGCGCCGGACGTCACGGTCCTGAAGCTGCAACTGCCGGCCTCCGAGCAGTTCCGCTACTACGCCGGGCAGTACGTCGAAATCATTCTGAAGGACGGCCGCCGCCGCAGCTATTCGATGGCCGGCGCGCCGCACACCGGCAGCCCGCTGGAGCTGCACATCCGGCACATGCCGGGCGGGCTCTTCACCGATCACGTCTTCGGCGCCGGCGACACGCAGATGAAGGAACGCGAGATCCTGCGCCTGGAAGGGCCCTTCGGATCGTTCTTCCTGCGCGAAGACAGCGACAAGCCCATCGTGCTGCTGGCCAGCGGCACGGGCTTTGCGCCGGTCAAGGCGATCGTCGAACACATGATCCACAAGAACATCACCCGGCCCGTCGCGCTGTACTGGGGCGGCCGCCGTCCGCAAGACCTTTACATGGACGCGCTGGCGCAATCCTGGTCGGCCCAGCTGCCGAACTTGCGCTACGTCCCGGTGGTGTCCAACTCGCTGCAGGAAGACAACTGGACCGGCCGCACCGGCTTTGTCCACGAAGCCGTGATGCAAGACATTGCGGACCTGTCCGGGCATCAGGTCTATGCCTGCGGCACCCCGCTGATGGTCGATGCCGCGCGCCGTGAGTTCAGCGCGCAGAACGGCCTGCCACCCGAAGAGTTCTACGCGGACGCATTCACGTCCGAGGCCGATCTGGCGAAGGCCGGGTCGTAAGTAATATGTTTTTTTATTACTTAGGCGGCTGCAAAACGGCAAGGTAAACTGCTTTGGCAGCGGCCTGCCGGGGGTGCGCGGACATCGGGTCCGCGCACGCAAACGGCATGCAAGGAGCGATGCAGGCATGAAAGTAGCGGTATTGGGTAGCGGCATTATCGGCATCTCCAGCGCCTGGTGGCTCAGCCAGGCGGGTCATGACGTCGTGGTCATTGACCGCTGCACCGGTCCCGCACAGGAAACCAGCCTTGCCAATGGCGCGCAGATTTCCGTGTCCTACGCCGAACCCTGGGCCAATCCCCAGGCGCCGATGAAGCTGCTCAGGTGGATGTTCCGCGACGACGCGCCGCTGCTGTTCCGCCCGCAACTCGACTGGCGGCAATGGATGTGGGGGCTGGCTTTCCTGCGCGAATGCCTTCCCAGCCGGCTCGCTCCCAACATCCGGGCGATGGTTCGCATGGCCGAATACAGCCGCGCCACGCTGCGCGGGATGCGCGCCGAACTCGGCATCCAGTACGACCACCTCGAGCGCGGCATCCTGAATTTCTACCGCGATCCCCACGAATTCGAAAACTCGCAGCGCGCCGCCGGCCTGATGCGCGACTTCGGCGTCGAACGCCGTGTCGTGACCGCCGACGAAGTCATCGCCATCGAGCCCGCGCTGGCGCCGCATCGCGCCACCATCGTGGGCGGCGATTACACCCCCGAAGACGAAAGCGGGGACGTACACCTCTTTACCGTCGCGCTGGCTGAACACTGCGCGCGCGCGGGCGTCGAATTCCAATACAACACGCGCGCGACCCGGCTCCTGACTCAGGGCGGCGCGGTCACGGGCATCGAAATCATCCAGCCCGATGGCCGGTATGCCACGCTCTCGGCCGACACCTATGTCGTCGCCATGGGTAGCTTCAGCCCCGCGATGCTGCGTCCCCTCGGAATCCCGTGCAACGTGTATCCGGCAAAGGGCTATTCGGCTACCTTCCCGGTGCTGAATCCGGGTGCGACCCCCACCGTCAGCCTGACCGACAGCAGCCACAAGATCGTCTTCTCGCGCTTGGGCGATCGGCTGCGCATGGCGGGCACGGCGGAACTGTCCGGCTATTCCCGCAGTCTGAATACCGGCCGTTGCGAGGCCTTGACCCGCCTCGCCAAAGAACTCTTTCCCGACGCGCTCGATTTCGGGCGCGTCAGCTATTGGTCGGGCTTGCGCCCGTCCACCCCCTCGAACGTACCCATCATTGGCCGCAGCCGCATTCCGAATTTGTATATCAATACAGGACACGGTACGCTTGGCTGGACGATGGGTGTTGGCTCGGGCCGGGCATTGGCCGATCTGATCAGTGGACGGCGGCCAGAACCGGAATTCCCTTTTCTTGGTCTGTGAACCTATGAAGAAACTGCAATTGGCGGGCGTTGCCCGCGCGATGTTCGCCAGCCGGCGCGCATGGGTGTTTGGCGCCGCGATGGCGATGGCCGGCGTGGCAAATGCCGCACCCGTCGAGATCCAGGTCTGGCACACCCTGACAGACGCAAACAAGGCCGAGTTCGAAAAGCTCGCCAAGCAATACAACAAGGAACAGGACGACGTCAAAGTGACGCTGCGCGGCTTCGCCTCGCCGTCCGCCCTGGAACAAGAGGCCGTGTCCGCGGTAAAGGCCAAGAAGGGCCCGAACCTGCTGCAACTGTCCGATAACCATTCACCCGAAATCGTGGCTCAGCACAAGGCGGTGCTGCCGCTGTACGAACTGCTGGCCAAGTATCCGATCAAGGACCTGAACTGGTTCATCCCGGCCACCAGCAATTTCACGCGCGACAGCAAGGGCCGTCTGCTGGCTTTCCCCTGGATGGCCGAAGTGCCCGTGATGTTCTACAACACCGCCGCCTACAAGAAGGCCGGTCTCGATCCCAACAAGCCGGCGCGCACGTGGACCGCGTTGCAGGCTGAACTGCTGAAGCTGCGCGACGTGGCCGACATCGACTGCCCCTACGCGTCCAGCGACCAGGTCGCGGTCCACCTTGAAAACCTGGCGCCCATCAACAACCAGCAGTTCACCAGCAACAACAATGGCCTGGATGCGGTCACCAAGAAGTCCGCTGCCCCCGCCATGCAGTTCGACACGCTGTACATGCGCCACATCTCGCTGATGGTGAGCTGGAAGCGTTCGCTGCTGTTCACTGCCTATTCCGGCGACAACGCCAACGACAAGCTGTTCGCCAAGGGCGAATGCGCCGTGCTGACGGCCAATTCGGGCGCGTTTGGCCAATTCCTGGCCACCAAGTCGCTGAACTTCGGCGTCGCGCCGCTGCCCTACTACGAGCAAGTCACCAAGGAAGGCGGCAAGCCCTTCGTCAGCGGCTCGGCATTGTGGGCGCTGGAAGGCCACCCGCAAGCGCAGGAAAAAGCCACCGCGCAGTTCCTCGCGTGGCTGTCCAAGCCGGTCGTCGCAGCCGAATGGCACCAGCGCACGGGTTACCTGCCGCTGACGGAAGCCGCGTTCCGCGCTTCCGACGTGTCGTTCTACAGCAAGATCCCGGGCGCGCAGGCGGTTGTCGCCTCGATGAGCGCCAAGCCCGTCCAGAACAGCCGCGGCTTCCGCATGGCCAACTACGATCGCATCGAGCCCGTGCTGAACAAGGAGCTCACCGACGCCTTCGACGGCAAGGTGCCGCCCGTTGCCGCACTGAACAACGCTGCCGCGCAGGCCCGCACCATCGCCACGCAGCGCTGATCGCAACCGTGCGGCAAGCAAAGCCCGGTCTTCGGACCGGGCTTTTTTTGCGCCTGAATTCGTAGCTCCGTAGGTGGGGATGAATCCATCCCTACGTACATGCCAGTCTGGCGGCGCCTTCCGCGCTCGGCCACCATGCCGCTCATGCGTGTCGCTTCCGATGCGCCCTTCGTTCGCGGTGAGGCATGGTACGAATCTTTTTCCTGGCGGCCGGGCTGTCTTGCCTTGGCGCATGCTCGTGGTCGGGCCCCGGTCCGGCGGGCGGATATTCCTGGCAGTCCGGCATCCCGTCCTCTCAGGGGTTCCGCTTCGATTGGCAACTGTCCGGCGATCCCGCCGTTGCACCGCTGCAGGTCTTCGACGACGGCCGCGAGACCTGGTTGCAGTTCTTGCCGGGCCAACCGTTGCCGGCCATCTTCAGCATGGGCGACGGTGGCGAGCACCCCTTGCCGTACGTACGGCGCGACCCCTACGTCGTGGTTGCTGGCGCATGGAATGGGCTTTCCTTTCGCGGCGGCAGGTTGACCGCGCGGGCGCGGCGCGCGCATGCCGCGGCCAACCCGGCGCGCGAACCGGCATCCGCCTCCCGCCTGGCGCTGTCTACGGCGGCAGGACCCGATCCATCGCAGCGTCCGTCGCAAGATGCCAGCGCGGCCATCACGCTTTCGGCTGACACGCCCGCGCGATCGGACGGCCACGCGCTGGCCGGCCCGCAGATGCTGAATACCCAAGCCGCCGGCATCGCACCGCCGACCGCGCACGAGGCCGGGAACGCCGGCGCGCTGGTGGCCCCGCAAGCCGCCCCGTTCCGCGCGGCACCGCCCGACGCCACGCTGCGCGCCGTCCTTGCACGCTGGGCCGACTCGGCCGGCTGGACTTTCCAACCGCAGCATTGGGCGGTTGACGTCGACATTCCGCTGGCTGCCACGGCCGAATTTCCCGGTGACTTCAAGACCGCCGTGCGCGGCCTGCTTGGCGCAACCGAACTGGCGGACCGGCCCCTGCAACCTTGTTTCTACGGCAACCGTGTTCTGCGTGTGGTGCCGCTTGCGCAATCGTGCTCACGCGCGGCCACGCCCAAAGGAGCCGCGGCATGAACCTCAGCCTGTTTGTCTGCACCGCTCGTTTGCGCAAATGCAGGGCTCTCGCGTGCGTGTTGCTCTCGTGCGTCCTCGCCGGATGCTCGGTATCTGAACGGGTCACCGACATGCGACGCGCGGCCAGCGCCCAGCATGCGGATGCCGCTTCCCGACACGCGGCCTATGCCGACGGCTTGACCGATCGTCAGGCGCGCATCGCCGCACAGGAAGTCGCCACGCCCTGGCTTGCGGGCAAGCCGCAACCGCTTGCGCGCGAGGTCGTGCTGCCGCCTGCATTGCGCGAGAACGTGAAAACCACGCTCATGCTGGCTGACGACGCGGACCTGCCCACGCTGGCACAGCGTCTGACCGCCGCTACCGGCATCGCGGTGCGCGTGCGTCCGGACGCGCTGCTTGCCCAAGACCATTTCCTGCCGCGTCTGGCCGTCAGCGGCTCAGTAGCCTTGGCCGCGCCCGCGCGCATTGAAGTGCGCGCGGATCCGCAACCGCTCGCCGATCTGCTCGATGCGCTGGCCGCACGCTTCTCGGTGCACTGGCGTTACGAACACAACGCGCTCGAGTTCTACCGCACCGAAACGCGTGTCTTCGACCTGCGCGCGCTGACGTTGGCCAGCAAGGTCGACGTGCGGCTCGGCCGATCCGGCAGCGCGGAAGGCGAGGGCTTCGAAAGCACATCCAACACCACGCTCTCCGCAGGCGAGCACAACGCGCTGGCCATCCTGCGCGCAAACATCCTGCCATTCCTCACGCGATCCGGCGTGATCGCAGAGCCCGTGGAAGGCGCGGCCGCACTGGTGGTTACCGATACGCCCGACGCGCTGGACCGGGTCGCGCGCTACCTCGAGCGCGAAAACAAGGCGCTGACCCGCCGCGTCCGCCTTCTTTTCGAGGAGATCACCCTGATTGCCAGCTCCGAGGCCGCCGGCGGCCTGGACTGGAACGCGCTGTATGCGGCCGCGGGCGCAACGGCACGACTGGCCATGCCGGGCGTGCCCGTCACCGGCGCGGGCCTGCTTCAGGCCGCCTCGGCCCAAGGGCCATTCCAGGGCTCGCAGGCCATCGTCTCCGCGCTCAGCACGATGGGGGCGGTCGTGCGGCACAGCAAGATCCCGGTTCTCACCTTGAACCGCCGGCCGGTCTCGCACGCCGTGCGAACCACGTTCTCGTACATCGATCGCGTGCAGAGCACGGCAATGCCCGGCATGACGTCGACCGGCGCAAATGGGTCGCTGCCTGCGGTGTCCATCAGCCAAAAGGAAGAAACCGTCGGTTCATTCCTTACGCTGGTGCCGGACATCCAGGAAGACGGGCAGATCCTGCTTTCGATCGCGTATGACAACGCGGTCGCGCAGCCCCTGAAGACGATCACGTTTGGTGAAAGCGCCAATCAGGTTCAGGTGCAGCAGATCACCATCGATGGCAGTGGCACGGTGCAGCAGATCGAACTGCGCCCAGGGCAACCCATGATCGTGGCCGGCTTTGACCGCAAGCAGGATCAGCATGATCGCCAACGGCTGGCGCCCGGCTTGCCGCTCGTGGCCGGCGGTCTGGACAGCGCGGCCACCGAACGCCATACCACCCTCATCCTGGTGACAGCCCAGGTCGAGGAAGGGTATTGATCGTGAACCGGGCCCCTCAATTTCTGCTGATCGAATGCCCCGGTGCGGATCGCCTGCTGGCGTTCGGCCTGCGCTGGTTTGCGCTCATCGGCTCCAATGTCCCCAAGCTCGCCCGATCCCGCGGGCGCCGCCTGCGCGCCACGCACTACGTCGTGGGCGGATCGCCGGCGATGGTCGCGGGGTATGGGCGGGGGCGGCCGGGCCGGCGGGCGGCGCGGCCCTGGCGCCGCTCGCGGTCACCGGGCGCCACGCCGCCGCAATCGGCCGCGCAGTTGTTCGCCCTGCTGTATCCCGAGGGCGGCCATAGTCTGGTTCGCCTGCCGGATGGACGCCATTGGCTGGTTGCCGCACATGGCGGCGCAGTCCTGTCGCAGACGGACAGGGTGTTCGATTCGCTGGACGATGCGCAGTCGGAACAGCGCGCGCTGCTCGCGCAGCGTCCGTCGCTGACGGAACATTCGCCGGATCAGGTGTGGGCGGCATTGGCGCAGACGGTGGAGTCTGGCGCCGCGCTGACGGTGCTGCCTTCGCGTTGGGCCGAACTGCCTGCCGCGCTGCGTCTATTTCTTGCCTGCATCGGTCTTGCCGCCATCGCGCCGCCGTTGTGGAAC
Organism: Achromobacter sp. JD417; assembly: GCF_041879325.1. Lineage (NCBI taxonomy): Bacteria > Pseudomonadati > Pseudomonadota > Betaproteobacteria > Burkholderiales > Alcaligenaceae > Achromobacter > Achromobacter sp. JD417. The sequence continues at coordinate 1,936,492 of NZ_CP087159.1, forward strand.
GCGAGCGTCGCCCCGTTCGCGCGCAAACCGGCGGCCCCACCCGCGCCCGCCGCGGTTCGAGACCCGATGGCCGATGCGTACGAGGCGATGCTGCAAGGCACGACAGTCCATCCGGCCACGGACCTGACGCGCCTGCTCGCCAGCGTGGCGGCGTTGCCTGTGCAGGTGCAGGGCTGGGCGCTGCGCCGCGCCCAATGCGAGGCCGCCACGCAGCAATGGGACTGCGCGGCTGTATATGCCAGGGCTCACCCGCTTGCCACCAATCACGGGTTGCACGCGCTGCTGCCCCCCGGCTGGCAGGTGTCGTTCAAGCCGCTCGAGGAAGCCACGCTGGCCTGGCGCGTGGCGTCGGCGCCCATCCGTGTGGCCGACCTGGCGTTGCCCACGTCACTGCACGTGGACACGCGGGTGGCAGGGGGGCTGCAAGGGCTGCGTCCCGCATTCGCTTCCGTGGCGCTGTCGCCGGCCGTGCCGCTGATGCCGCGGCTGCCTGCCGCGGCGCGTGCCGTTGCGTCGCCCGGCAGCGCTGACGGATGGGGCACGCCGCTTGTTCGCAGGCGCAGCCTGGTCTTGCATGGGCCATTGCGCTCCATGGCGTTGCTGCCGGGGCCAGTGCCTGCTGCCCGCTGGTCGCGCCTTGTGGTGAATGTGCAGCCGCAACCGCGGCCCAGCCTCGTCGCGAGTTCGCTTGTCGCTGAATTGCAGGGGGATCTTTATGAACAGGAATAAGTTTTGCATCCAGCGCAGACGCGCAACCGGGCGCATGCTGGCCCGCATTGCACTGAGCGCCGCGGCGGTCTCGGCAGGCCAAGCCCGGGCCGCGGATCACGCGCAGACGCCCCAACCCTGGCCGGAGGTCGAGACTGTCCGCACCTTATTGCGGGCGGATGCCGCGGCCGCATTGGCGGACTGCCGGGTGCCGGGCCTTTGCGGAGTGGGCGAAGGCAAGAGCGCCTCGGCGCCATCCGTCGCACACGGCGCAGACGACATCCGCGTGACCGCGATATTCGGCACGGCACGCGCCTTGAACGTGGACATCGTCGTCAACGGGACTTTGCTGCGCTACCGGGCCGGCCGCGCCGATCCCGTGGCAGGCGGCGCGCTGATGGCGCCGTATCGCCTGCTGGCCGTCGACGGCGCCTGCGTGCGTTTGCAGCGCGACGGTCGCGAGCGCTCGGCGTGCCTGGACGCAGCAAGGGGCCATTGATGACCATGCACACCTTGCCCGCTTCGGCATTGCCCGCTTGCCCGCCCGAACTGCATACGCCTGAAGACGTTGCTGGCATGGAGCCGGCCTTCGTGCGCGCGCTGAGCCGCCAGTTCGATCTGGCGGCGCTGGCCGGCCGCCTCTGCCCGGTGTTGCTTGAAGGCGGCCAGGCTGCGATCTTCGCCGTCAAGGAATACACCGTTGGCGACCCGATCGATGAGGTCGAACGGATGGTGAAAGCAGCGGGTTACCGCATGGCGCGGCCCGCGCGCTACGCCGTTCCCGCGCCGCTTCTGCTGATGATCGCGCGAGGCCAGTACACGGCGTCAGGACCGGGGCGCCTGGCAAAGGCCAACCCGGCCGAACGCGCCTCGGCGCTGGCTGCGTTGTTCCTCGACATCATCCGCTGGGGCGTGGTGCAAGGCGCCAGCGACGTGCATATCAACGTGGACCAGCGGCGCGACGGCGGCGACATCCGCTACACCATCCACGGCGAGTATGTCGGCGCCGAGCGGTTCGCGGGTCTTTCCAGCGCCACGCTGCTCGAGGTCCTGGCCGTGGCGTGGATGGACGTGCGCGGCGGCAACGGCGCGGTGTTCGATCCGGCGCTCGAGCAACAGGGGCGCATTTCTCTGACCGTGGACGCCGCGCCCATCGTGTTGCGCTGGGCCTCGCTGGCCGCGGACGCGGGGCCTTCGGTGTGCCTGCGGATCCTGCGGCTGGACGCGACCGTCAACGGCGACCTGCTGGCCTTGGGTTACCTGCCCGCGCAGGCCGAAACGTTGCTGCGGGCGCGCGAGCGCGAGGGCGGCGCCATCGTGCTGGCGGGTGTGGTCGGCTCGGGCAAGTCCACCACTATCGCCGCGCTGATGCGAGGCATCTCGCCAACACGCAAGGTCATCACGCTTGAAGATCCCGTGGAATATCACATCGGCAACGCGCTTCAGAACACGTTGAGCGGCGCGCTGGCGGACGCGGCGTGGCCCACGCTGGACGCCAAGCTCAAGACCATCAAGCGCTCGGCCATGAACGACCTGTTGATCGGCGAGGTCCGCGATATCCAGACGGGCCGCGCCTTCATGGACCTCGCCAGTTCGGGGGTGAGCCTGTACGCCACCACACACGCCGGGTCGGCCGCGATGATTCCCGAGCGCCTGGCCTCCGACGCCATCGGTGTGTCGCGAGAGTTTCTGGCTTCGCCCGGCATCCTGAAACTGCTCATCTACCAGACCCTGCTGCCACGCCTGTGTCCCGGCTGCGCGCTACCGGTGGACAGCCTGTGGTCGGGCGTCCCGGCTCGGCAGGCGCAAAGTTGGGACTGGCGCGGCTGGGTGCGCGCGATGCAAGGCACCTATGACCTGGACGCGGCGTCGCTCAAGGTCAGGAACGAAGCAGGCTGCCCCGCGTGCCGGCGCGACCACATGCCGGAACTGAACGGCACGGCGGGACGCAGTGTCGCGGCCGAAATGATCGAGCCGGATCGCGTGCGCGGCTTTCTTGAGCAAGTGCGGCGGCGCGACAACCACGGCTTGAAGCAGCAGTTCCAGCCCGCAATAGGCGGCGCCTGGCGCGATGCCGCCTTGCGCGGCGCGCGGGCGCTGGATTGCGCCTTGTATCGGACGAGCCTCGGAGAAATCGATCCGCGCACGCTGTTGCGCCGCTTCGAACTGCCCGTCTTGCCGACGCTGGGTTCGGTGTCGGCCGTTTCAGTGCTGGCCGCAGCGCCTGCGCCCACCCGCGCGGCCGTGTTGAAGGGAGCCCGTCATGGCTGACGTCATAGCGCGCGCATCGCGCTGGTCTGCGTCGTCGGCCGGCCAGCATCGGCTGCGGCTGGATGCGCTGCGATTTCGCGCGCAGCGTGCGGACTATTACGAATACCTGGCCGATGTCGTCGAAGGCACGCAAGGGCGCAAGAGCCTGCGCGACATCTTCGAGGACGACGCCAGCCGCTACGGACCCGACACCGTGCGCGGGCGCCTCTGCCAGCATTGGGCCGCCGCTTATCTGGGCGCTGGCGGCGATTTGGGTGTTGCGTGGTCTGACACGCTGCCGCACGGCGAATGCCTGTTGCTCAGTTGCGTGCAGGAGGAAGGCGGCGATCTTGCCGCGGCATTGCGCGATCTGGCGCGCGCCGTCAGGTTGGCGTCCGAGGCCTGGTCGGGATTGCTGTCGGCGGCGGCCACGGGCGTGATCGCCGCCATCGTCGCTTTCGCATTGCTGTGCGCCATTCCGTTTTTCAGCGTGCCTAGGCTGCAGCAGGTTTTCCAGGCCGTGCCCGCCGAAGACTATGCGCCGCTCACGCGTGGCCTGTTCGCGCTGGCCGGCGGCTTGAAGCAATGGTTAGCGCTGTGGGTTGTCCTGATATTCGGCGCGGTCATGCTGGCGCTCTGGTCGCTCGCCAACTTCACTGGTGATATCCGCGCCGTGCTCGACCGCTGGCTGCTCTGGCGGCTGTATCGCGATTTTCAGGCGATCCGCTTTCTATCGCTGCTGGCCGTGTTGATCAGACAGCACGGCGCAGCCGACACGCGTTTGCGCCACGCGCTGTCCGTGCAGGCGCGCGACGCCTCGCCGTGGCTGCTGGCGCACCTGCAGGCCATGCTGAGCCGGATCGACGGCGGCGCCAGCGGCGCGGAAATTTTCGGCACCGGTCTGCTGGATGCCCAGACCTGGTGGTACATGGCGGACCTGATGGATGCGCTGGGCGTCGAGCCGGGTCTGGCCCGCGTGCGCCAGCGCGTGGAGGTCCGCCTGCTGGCCCGAGTGCGGCGGCAGGCGCTGGTGCTGCGCTGGTCATTGCTGATTGCCTCGTTGTCCACGGTGCTGGGCATCACGCTGTGGCACTACGCGGTGATCGACGAGCTGCGCCTGGCGTTGACCAATTTCTATGCCAGCCAGTAGTGGATCGCCGGTTGGCGGCAACTGCGCGGCTCGCCGCGCGCTTTTATCAAAGAGGATCTTCATGAAAACAGTCAGAGTGTTCCGATGCGCCCCGTGGAAGCAGCAGGGGTTTTCGTTGATGGAGGTGTCCATCGTCACGGCGATCGTCCTGCTCATCGCGATCGTCGGCATCCCGGCCATTGGCGGCTACGTCATTGAAAACAAGGTGCCGAAGGTAGGCGAAGAACTGCAGCGCTTCGTCGCCAGCATGAAAATCAACGCCCAGGGCGGCGGCGTGACGCCTTACACCGGCCTGGATACCGGTGCGTTGGCCAACGCGCTGCGCGACTCCACCGTGCTGTCGGTGCAGGGGACGGGCGCGGCGGCAAGCGTGGCCCACGGCCTGGGAGGCAGCGGCACCAGCGGCAGCGGTGTGGTCCAGGTTGAACCGGCCTCCGTTGACGGGGCGGGCATGGGGTCCGCGTTCACGCTGACGCTCACCAACGTCAGCCATGCCGCCTGCCCGGCGCTGGCGTCCGTCTTGCAGCGGGTCTCCGAAATCATTTCCATCAGCGGCAGCAGCGGCGCCAAGGTCGTCAAGGACTCGATCGCCACTCCCGCCACGCCGTACCGCGCCGCACAGGCGCAGGCGCAATGCAGCCAGGGCGACGTGAACACTTTCGTTTTCACTGCAAGATGAGCGCGCCTCGCTGCGCCCCAGGCATGCCGGCATGGCGCCCGCGGCCGCCCGCCGTCCGGCGGCGGCAGGAGGGCTTTTCGCTCATCGGCATGGCGCTGGCGCTGGCCATCACCACCGCCGTCACCATCTGGGCCTCCAACGAAGTCGTTCACCGCATCGAAGCGTCCGCGGCCCGGTCCACGGGCGTCTGGATGACGCAAATCCGCCTGGCAGTGACGCAGATGCTGTCGCGGCATGCCGAGGCCCTGTCCGAAGGCAAGCCGCCTCTGGATGGCGAAGGCCAGCCGCTGTTCGCGCAGGCCCTGCAACCCAGCCTGGCGGAATTGCGCGCCCAGGGGCTGTTGCCCGCCGACTTTCCCAATCAGTCGGCGCTGGGTTTCGGCGCGGACATCCACATCGCTCGCAGCCAGACCTGCCCGGGCGATCCCTGCCGGTTGGACGGCATCGTCTACGCCGACAGGCCCCTGCTGAAAAAAGGGTCGCAAGTGCCGGACGAAGTCGCCATGGCATCCGTCGTTGCATCCACGGACGGCTACGGCGGGGCGGTGTGGCCGCAGGCGCCAGCCCAGCTGCGCGGCGCCGCGTATGGGTTTCCCAATCCCCTGGCCGCCGGCGCGCCCACGCATGCGCCGGGCACGCTTGCCCTGTGGGCGGGCGCTGGCGCCGGGCTGCCCGACCTGAGCGGCTACGTGAAAATGCGCGACACGCGCGATCCAGACCTGCAAGGCGGGCTGACAGTCGCTGGCAGCGTGGAGACGGGCGGATACGTCAACGTGGGCGCCCGGGAAGTCCCGGGCCACGCCTGCGGGGCGCAGCCCGGCGCCCTTGCCAAATCCGCCGCCGGGCAGCTGCTTTCCTGCGAATCGGGGGTCTGGATGCAGGCCAGCGGCGGGTTTGGGGGCGCCTTCAGCGTGAATTACCCGCTAGGCTGCTTCCATTACACGGGCATCTCCACGGCCAACCCCCGCACCGGCCAATGCGCATGCCCGACGGGCTATGAGAGCGTCGTCGTGTCCTCGGGCGGGGTCTGGAAGGGAACCGAAGGCTGGACCATCGGTTACGTCTGTGTCCGGTAACCGCCGTCCAGCCCATTCCGCGCGTATTCCCGCCAACCCTCTATAATTGGCGATTCGCCCTAAATTCTGCTTCATCCACGATGAAATCCTCCGAGATTCGCCAGCAGTTCCTGCAATTCTTCAAGTCCAAGGGACACACCATTGTTCCCTCGTCGTCGCTCGTCCCGGGCAACGATCCGACCCTGCTCTTCACCAATTCGGGCATGGTCCAGTTCAAGGACGTCTTCACGGGCAAGGAATCGCGGTCGTACACGCGAGCCACCTCGTCGCAGCGCAGCGTGCGCGCCGGGGGCAAGCACAACGACCTGGAGAACGTGGGCTACACCGCCCGCCACCATACGTTCTTCGAAATGCTGGGCAATTTCAGCTTTGGCGACTACTTCAAGCGCGACGCCATCCAGTACGCCTGGGAGCTCTTGACGCAGGTCTACAAGCTGCCGGCGGAAAAGCTCTGGGTCACCGTCTACCAGGAAGACGACGAGGCCTACGACATCTGGGCCAAGGAAGTGGGCGTGCCGACCGAGCGCATCATCCGCATCGGCGACAACAAGGGCGCGCGCTATGCGTCCGACAACTTCTGGCAGATGGCGGACACCGGCCCCTGCGGTCCTTGCTCCGAAATCTTCTTTGACCACGGTCCCGAGATCTGGGGCGGCCCCCCGGGCTCCCCCGAAGAAGACGGCGATCGCTACATCGAAATCTGGAACCTGGTGTTCATGCAGTTCGAACGCGACGCCGCCGGCAACATGCCGCGCCTGCCGCGTCCCTGTGTCGACACCGGCATGGGCCTGGAACGCATCGCCGCCGTGTTGCAGGGCGTGCATTCCAACTACGAAATCGATCTCTTCCAGCACCTGATCGCCGCCGCCGCGCGCGAAACCGGCATCAAGGACCTGGAAGACAACTCGCTCAAGGTCATCGCCGACCACATCCGCGCCTGCTCGTTCCTCATCGTCGACGGCGTGATTCCCAGCAACGAAGGGCGCGGCTACGTGCTGCGCCGCATCGTGCGCCGCGCGCTGCGCCACGGCTACAAGCTGGGCCAGACCAAGCCGTTCTTCCATCGCCTGGTGCCGGATCTCGTTGCCGAAATGGGCGAGGCCTATCCGGAACTGGCAGCCGCCGCCGAGCGCGTCGCCCAGGTCCTCAAGCAGGAAGAAGAGCGCTTCGGCGAAACCCTCGAACACGGCATGCGCATCCTCGACACCGCCCTGGCCAACGTGCCCAAGGGCGGCGTGCTGGACGGCACCACGCTGTTCACGCTGTACGACACCTATGGCTTCCCCGTCGACCTCACGGCCGACATCTGCCGCGAACGTGAAGTCGAAGTCGACATGGCCGGCTTCGAGGTCGCCATGGAGCGTCAGCGCGACCAGGCCCGTGCCGCCGGCAAGTTCAAGATGGCCGAAGGCCTCAGCTACGAAGGCGCCGAAACGCGTTTCGAAGGCTACGAAAAGCTTGAGCTGGACAACGTCAAGGTCACGGCCTTGTACGTGGATGGCACCCAAGTTCAGGAAGTAAAGGCCGGCCAGAGCGCCGTCGTCGTGCTGGACGCCACCCCGTTCTATGCGGAGTCGGGCGGCCAGGTGGGCGACACCGGCCTCCTGGAAGCCGACGGCGTGCGCTTTGCCGTTGCCGACACCCTCAAGATCCAGTCCGGTGTGTTCGGCCATCACGGCACGCTGGAATCCGGCTCGCTGGCCGTCGGTGACACGCTGCTGGCTCGGGTGGATGCCATCCGCCGCGCCCGCACGGTGCGTAACCACTCGGCCACCCACCTCATGCACAAGGCCTTGCGCCAGGTGCTGGGCGCGCACGTGCAGCAGCGCGGCTCGCTGGTGGATCCCGACAAGACCCGTTTCGACTTCGCGCAGGACGCGCCGCTGACGGCCGAGCAGATTGCCCGCGTCGAAGCCATCGTCAATGCCGAAGTCCTGGCCAACCAGCCCACGGTCGCGCAGGTCATGGGCTATGACGATGCGGTCAAGGGCGGCGCCATGGCGCTGTTCGGCGAAAAGTACGGCGACACCGTGCGTGTGCTCGACATCGGCTTTTCGCGTGAACTCTGCGGCGGCACGCACGTCAGCCGCACCGGCGACATCGGTCTCTTCAAGATCGTTTCCGAAGGCGGCGTGGCCGCCGGCGTGCGCCGCATTGAAGCCATCACCGGCGACAACGCGCTGGCCTGGGTGCAGAACCAGAACGCCTTGCTGACCCAGGTTGCCGGCATGCTGCGCAGCACGCCCGCCGACCTGCCGGCGCGCATTGCGCAGGTGCAGGACCAGGTCAAGGCGCTCGAAAAGGAACTTGAGCAGTCGCGCAACAAGCTTGCGGCCAGCGCCGGCAACGACCTGGCCTCCAGCGCCGCCGTCGACGTCAAGGGCATCAAGGTGTTGGCGGCCAGCATTGGCGACGTCGATCCCAAGGCGCTGCGCGGCATGGTCGACAACCTGAAGGATCGTCTGAAGCCGGCCGTCGTGCTGCTGGCCACTGGCTCGGCCGACGGCAAGATCAGCGTGGTGGGCGGTGTCACGGCCGACCTGACCGACCGCATCAAGGCGGGCGATCTGGTGGGCTTTGTGGCCGGTCAGGTGGGCGGCAAGGGTGGTGGCCGTCCCGATATGGCCATGGGCGGCGGCACGGATATCGCCGCGCTGCCCGCGGCGATCGCCGGTGTGCAGAAGTGGGTGGACGAGCGCCTCTGATGAGCGACGTCGATTCCCGTCTCGATGCCGGCGCCGAGGCGCCGGTGTTCGACCAAGAAGTCGATGCAAGCGGCCTGACCTGTCCGTTGCCCATCCTGCGCGCCAAGAAGGCGCTTGCGCAGATGGAAAGCGGGCAGGTGGTGCGCGTGATCACCACCGACCGCAACGCGATCCGCGATTTCCAGGCATTTTCTCGCCAGACGGGCAATGCGCTGGTCGCGCAGCAGGAAGCCGACGGGCGGTGCGTGCATTTCCTGCGCCGGCGCTGACCCGCCCCGAATCTCGCTATCAACAAAGGCCCGCTCCCGCAGCGGGCCTTGTTCATCCTGGCGGCGTTGTCGGCTAGCGGTGGATGGCCGCTGCGACCGCCTGGGTGATCGTGAAGTCCACCAGGTCACCTTCCTTCAGTTGCTGGAGTTTCTCGCGCAGCGCCGGGTCCCTGACCTGGATGGTGCGGCGGCCGCCCTGAGGACCTTTCAGGATGACCAGATTCGCGCTTCGATTGATGTGCCAGATCTCGGCCGTGATCGTGGTCTGACGGCCGATGGCGCCGCCTGGCATCGCGCCCTTGGCGGTACGAGCCGCCGCGGTCTCGGTCACGACTTCCGGCGCGCCGGAGCCCGCGGGGCGCACGTCCACCGCGATCGATTCGTAATAGTCCAGCGTCAGGGTGTCGCCCGGTTTGATCTGCTTGAAATTGCGGATATCTGGTCCGGCAACGATCTCGACGGTATTGCCATCGGCGCCGCGCAAGGTGAGGGTCCGGCTTGCCTGATCCACGGCGGTCACCTGGCCGGATGCCGTCGTCAGCGCCGCACCCATCACCCGTGCGGACGCGCCCGTTGGCAGCGCAAGGGATCCCGCCAGCAATCCAGCCACAGCCAGGCGCGCGACGGGGGCGAAGACGGATTTTTGGTTCTTCATGATGTGCACACTCCAGTTCAAGGACGTCAGTGGGGGAAAGCGCAGTCAGGCGCAGGCGCAGCCGCAGCCGCTCCGATCGGGGAGGCCGGGCCCTGAGGGGGCAGGAAGGCAGGGGAAGGCTGTCGTTGCGGGGAGGCCGGCAAGGGCAGGGCGTAGAGTTTTGCGCGGGTCGACATGAATCCGATCTCTCCAATCAGATTGCTCTTCAGACGCACCAACTGCTCAAACGCATGACAACGAGACAGGCTGCAGGCATGGGCCGGCGGCGGCATGACCGGGCGGACACAGCCCTCCGGCGCAACGCCGGACGCAACCACCGCGCGGCGCGCCTGCAGATAGAGCCGCAGCAGGGCTGGGCTCATGCTTGTAGAATACCCGGATGTGGTGTTTTAGGATACAAATCGCGCCACACCGCAGATTTCGGCACTTGCATTTGCCAGCAGGCTCCTTTCAGTGCTAGAATTTCCCGTTTTTCACAACTAATTCAAGGGATTACCTATGGTGGTGATTCGCCTGGCCCGCGGTGGGTCCAAGAAGCGTCCGTTCTACAACCTGGTGGCCACCGATTCGCGTAACCGTCGCGACGGCCGCTTTATCGAACGCGTGGGTTTTTACAACCCCGTGGCTAGCGAAGGCACGGAAAACCTGCGCATTGCGCTGGATCGCGTGCAGTACTGGACCGGCACCGGCGCGCAACTGTCGCCCGCCGTCGAGCGTCTGGTCAAGGAATACTCGGCCAAGGTTTCCGCCGCGGCCTAATTGCCCGCGTCGCACATCCTTAGCTGAAATTCTTTAGCTGAATTCTGAGCGGCTAGTTTTTCCACGCTGAAAGCCCTGCGCTTGCAAGCTGACATTCCTAGCTGCTTCATCGCTATCCAAGCCGATAAAGAGCACGATAAATGCCTGATGCCGCAACCTCCAACGCGGCGCCTACGGATTTGGTCGAGCTGGGCCGCATTACTGCAGCCTACGGTGTGAAAGGCTGGGTTAAAGTGCAGCCGCATTCGGCCAACGCCGAAGTGCTGCTCTCAGCGTCTCAATGGTGGTTGACTCGCCCTGTGCCTGAATTGGCGCGGGGCGCTGTCGCGTCTGCGCCTGTCGCATTCAAGATCTTGCAAGCCCGTTCGCAGGGAGCCACCGTCGTGGCGCAACTGCAGGGCATCACGGATCGCGATCAGGCCGAAGCGCTGCGCGGACATTCCGTGCAAGCGCCGCGCGGTTCGTTCCCCGCGCCCGACGAAGACGAATACTACTGGGTCGATCTCATTGGTTGCGCGCTGTACTCCAGCGCCAGCGGCGAACCCACGCGAATCGGCGTGGTAAGCGAGGTCCTCGACAACGGCGCGCATGCCGTGTTGAAGGTCCTGCTGCAGAAGGGCGAGGGCGAGAATCCCGAACCCGTCCTGGACGCCAAGGGCCGGCCGGCCGAAATGCTTGTTCCGTTCGTACGCGCGCACATCCATGCCGTCGATCTGGCCGCGCGCCGCATCGACAGCGACTGGCCCGCGGATTTTTGATGCGTATCGACGTCGTTACGCTATTTCCCGACATGTTCGGGGTGGTGCGCGACCTCGGGGTCACCGGCCGGGCCCATGCCCAAGGCCGGTGGCAACTGCATGCCTGGAATCCGCGCGATTTCACGCATGACGTCCATCGCACCGTCGACGACCGCCCCTACGGCGGCGGTCCCGGCATGGTCATGATGGCGGGGCCGCTGGAAGCCGCCGTCAACGCCGCCCAGCAGGCGCGCGCCGGACAGGGGCTTGGTCCCGCCCCGGTGGCGTTGCTGGCCCCGGTGGGCCGGCGCTATGACCAGGCTGGCGCCGAGGCATTGGCAGCCAGCGATGGCCTCATTCTCATTTGCGGACGCTACGAAGGCGTGGACCAGCGCTTCATCGATCGCTGCGTCACGCAAGAGATTTCGCTTGGCGACTTCGTCTTGTCCGGCGGTGAGATCGCGGCGCTCGCCGTGATCGATGCCGCGGTGCGCCTTTTGCCCGGCGTGCTCAACGATGGGGATTCCGCGCTGCAGGACTCCTTCAATGACACCTTGTCCGGCCTGTTGGACAGCCCGCATTACACGCGTCCCGAAGTGTACGAAGGCGAAGCGGTGCCGGCGGCCCTGTTGAGCGGTCATCACGCCAATATCGCGCGCTGGCGGCGCGAGCGTTCATTGTCATTGACCGCGGCGCGCCGGCCTGAGCTCATCGCGGCCGCGCGCGAGAAAGGCTGGCTAAGCAAGCTTGACGAGCGATATCTGGCCGAGCTGGCCGGGACGCCGCTACCCGCCGAGCCGGGATCATCCCGGCGTCGCCGGCCGCGCAAGCCGTCCGATCCCTCTGGCGCCGCCTGACGGTCATCACGGCCCATCCGCAACGCCCACAACGCTAGGGAAGGTCCTAGATTGTGGGCGTTTTCGCTGCTCCTTAGTATTGAAAATTACATGCACATGAAATTTTCATATGAGCCGCTCAGCCGCCGTTCGTCGTGCCAGTGCAGCACCGTCGTCACCCGCCCGGGCGGACAGGCCGGAGTCGGCCGTCGATCTATGGCTGGGACAGCAACTGCGTCAGCTGCGCAAGCAGCAGGGACGGTCGCTCGCTGACGTCGCCCAGGCTTGCGGCATGTCGCTGGGCCTTCTGAGCCAGATCGAAAGAGGGCTGAGCTCGGCCTCCGTCAAAGTCCTTCATCTCCTGGCGCGCGAGTTTCGCGTGTCGGTCAATGCCCTGCTGCGCAACGCCGAGCACACGGGCGGCGAGGAAGATGGGCGCGTGGCCCGCGCGGGCACGCATCGCTACATCGACCTCAAGGAAAAGGGCATCTGCAAAGAGATGTACACGCCCGCCGCCTGCCGCAGCATGGATCTGTGCCGCGCCTCCATCGCGCCCGGTGGCTCCACCGGCAGCGAGCTCTTCGTGACCGGGCAGGGCGAGCAGATCGGCGTGGTTCTCAAGGGCGTGCTGGAGTTGTGGGTCGGCGATCGCGTCCTGCGCCTGCAGGAGGGCGACAGCTTCTGCTATGCCAGCAGCACGCCGCGCCGCTGGTGCAATCCGGGGTCCGAGACGACCGAGGTCATCTGGGCCATCTCCAACATCACTCAAGCCGCGGAGGACGACACGTCACAAGCGCCCTGAGCGCGCAGCACCCATGCGGCGGCACGCGAGGGGAGCGGGCCGCCACCGGGCGCGCCAGGCGCGGCCCGGCCTTCTTTGCCACGATGAGGATATGTCATGAAATTCAAGACCCTGGTTGTCTCTGTATTCGCAGCATTGTCCATGGCGGCGGGCGCCCAAGCCCAGACGGTATTGAAGGTGGGATCCACGCCCACCGGCAGCCCGTTCACGTTCCTCGATACCAAGACGAACAGCATCGAGGGCGTGATGGTCGACATTGTGAAGGCGGTCGGCAAGGAGGCCGGATTCTCGGTGCAGATCGAGCCGATGGCGTTTTCCGCGCTGATCGGCTCGCTGACATCCAAGCGCATCGATATCGTGTCGGCGGCAATGTTCATCACGCCTCAGCGCCAGCAGGTGGTGAGCTTTTCGGAGCCCGTCTATCGCTATGGCGAGGGCCTGATGGTGCTCAAGAGCGACAACAAGGAGTACAAGTCGTTCGCCGACATGAAGGGCATGACGGTCGGTGTGCAGGTGGGCACGGCCTTCGTCGAACCCATCCAGAAGAGCGGCGTCTTCAAGGAGGTGAAGCTCTACGACAATCCGCCCGACATGATGCGCGACGCAAACGCCGGCCGGATCCAGGGCGGGTTCATGGACTACCCCATTGCCGCGTATGTGCTGTCGCAAGGCAACTACCCCAATCTGAAGATGGCGCAGTCCTATCAGCCCACGATCATGGGCAGCCTGGGGCTGGCCACGCGCAAGGAAGATACCGAGCTGCTTGATCGCATCAACAAGGCGCTGGCCAAGCTGAAGGCCGACGGCGCCATCGACGCCATTCTGAAGAAGTGGGGCCTGGGCGGCGCGTGAGGCCGGCCGGGCTTTCGTAGCGCAAGCATTCGTTAAAAATCCCGCCGGCGCGATCAAACCCGCCGGCGGACGCCGCGCATCCGGAGCGCGGCGCGGGCAGTCTTCTGGGGGGTGGTGGACGCATGATGCAATTCATGAAGGACGCGGCAGAGTTCATGCCGATACTGCTGGAGGGCGCCAAGCTCACGATCCTGGTCACGCTGGGCTCGCTGGCGCTGTCGACGGTGCTGGGGCTGGTCTGGGCATTGATGCGGGTCTCGGGCAACAAATACCTGTCGGGCTTTAGCGCCGGCCTGGTCAATCTGCTGCGCGGCATTCCCATCATTGTGCTGCTCTTCTATATCTACTTCGTGATGCCGGACATGGGCGTGTCGCTGAGCGCGGTGCACGCGGCGATCATCGGCCTGGGCGTCGCGTATTCGGCCTATCAGGCCGAGAACTTCCGAGCCGGCATCCAGGCGATCGACCGCGGCCAGATCGAGGCGGCCATGGCCATGGGCATGGGCTGGGGGCTGACGATGCGCCGCGTCGTGCTGCCGCAGGCCGTGAAGATCGTCCTGCCGCCTTACGGCAACATCATGATCATGATGCTCAAGGACTCGTCGCAGGCATCCACCATCACCGTTGCCGAACTGGCGCTGCAAGGAAAGCTCATCGCGGTGTCGACGTTCAAGAATGCCACGGTGTTCACGCTGGTCGCGTCGATGTACCTGGTGATGTGCGTGCCGCTCATCCTGCTGGTGCGGCACCTGGAAAAACGGAGCGCAACCAAATGATCAGCCTGCAAGGCGTGAGGAAAAGCTTTGGGCCGCTTGAAGTCCTCAAGGGCATCGACGCCGAGGTCGAGCAGGGCGAGGTCGTGTGTGTCGTGGGGCCATCCGGCTCGGGCAAGTCGACCATCCTGCGCTGCATCAACGGACTGGAACGCTACAACGCCGGCCGCATCACCGTGGACGGTGAGCTGGTCGATTGCGATTCGCCTTCCATCGTGTCGATCCGCACGCAGGTCGCGATGGTGTTCCAGCGCTTCAACCTGTTTCCGCACCGCACGGCGCTGGAAAACGTCATCGAGGGCCCGATCTTCGTCAAGAAAGAGCCGCGCGCTCAGGCGGTGGAACGCGGCCGCGAGCTGCTGGCCAGCGTCGGCCTGGCGGACAAGGAAAACGCGCATCCCAACCAGCTGTCGGGCGGCCAGCAGCAACGCGTGGCGATTGCGCGCGCGCTGGCAATGAGACCGAAGGCGATCCTGTTTGACGAGCCCACCTCGGCGCTTGATCCCGAACTGGTCGGCGACGTGCTGGGCGTCATGCGCAAGCTGGCCGAGGCGGGCATGACGATGGTCGTCGTGACGCACGAAATGAGCTTTGCGCGCGAGGTCGCCGACCGCGTCATGTTCTTTGACGGCGGCGTCATGGTGGAGCAGGGCGCCGCCCGGGAAGTGCTGAATCATCCGCAGCATCCGCGCACGCAGGACTTCCTGCGGCGTCTGTTGCACCCCATTTAAGGACACCCCATGCAGCCAGCGCCGTTTCCGCTTTCCCCGTCACTATGGGCGGCCACCGCAGCGCCGCCGCCACCCACCGGCCCGCTTGACGCGTCCACGCAGGCCGACGTCGTCGTGATCGGCGGCGGCTACGCCGGCCTGTCCACTGCGTTGCATCTGGCCGAGCGTGGCGTCAAGGTCGTGCTTTTGGAGGCGCGAGAGATCGGCTTTGGCGGCTCGGGCCGCAATGGCGGGCAGGTCATTCCGGGCTTGAAATACGACCCTGACGATCTGGTTGCGATGTTCGGCCCCGAGCGCGGCGAGCGGTTGACACGGTTCGCCGGCGGGACGGCGGACGCGGTCTTCGACCTGATCGAGCGCCACGCGATGGACGTGCCGCGCGTGCGCAAGGGGTGGATCCAGGGCGCGCACACGCCCGACGCGCTGCGCATCGCGCAAGGCCGCGCGGCGCAATGGGCGCGGCTGGGCGTGGACGCGCAACCGCTGGATCGGGCGCAGGTCGCCCGGCTTATCGGCACGGACAAGTATCTGGGCGGATGGGTGGACCGGCGGGCGGGCGCGGTGCAGCCGCTGAGCTACGCGCGCGGCCTGGCGCGCGCCGCGCTGAACGCGGGCGCGACCCTGCACACCGACACGCCCGTCACGGGCTTGGCGCGCGACGGCGGCAAGTGGACGGTGTCCACGGCGCGCGGGCCATCGGTCAGCGCCGATCGCGTGGTGATGTGCACCAATGCCTATGGCGGCGGCCTGTGGCCCGGCCTCAAGCCGTCCATCATCGACGCCAACACGTTTCAGGTGGCGACCGTGCCGCTGCCCGACCGCATCCGTGCCGGGATATTTCCCGAGGGACACGTCACGTCCGACACGCGCAACCTGCTGCTGTACTTTCGTCTGGATCACCAGGGCCGCCTCTTGATGGGCGGCCGGGGCCCGTTTCGCGAGCCCAAGGGCGAGGCGGATTGGGCGCATCTGGAGCGCGTGATGGTCAAGATGTTCCCGCAGGTGGCCGGCACGCCGTTCGAGTTCCTATGGTGCGGCAGGGTGGCCGTCACGCGCGACTATCTGCCGCATCTGCATGAACCGCAGCCCGGGCTGCTGGTGGATATCGGCTGCCAGGGCCGCGGCGTCGGCTTGCAGACCTGCATGGGGGCCGCAATGGCGCAGTACGTGGTCACGGGCGATGCCAATGCGCTGCCCGTGCCGCTGTCGGCCATCAAGCCGTTTCCGCTTTATCCGCTGCGCCGCCTGTACGTCAACGCGGTGGTCAGCTGGTACCGGATGACGGACGGCGGGGTCTGAATCCCGGCTGTCCCCAAACAAAAACCCCGGAACAATGTCCGGGGTTTCTGGGGCGGCGCGAGGATCAGTTGCCGAGCTTGGCGCGCTGCTCCTGCACCTTCTGCAGGGTTTCGCCGAACTGCGCCATGCGAGCCTTTTCCTGTTCCACGACGGCGGCGGGCGCGCGCTCGACGAAGCTGGCGTTGGAGAGCTTGCCCTGGGCCTTGGCGATCTCGCCGGAGAGGCGGGCGATTTCCTTGTCCAGACGCACGCGCTCGGCGGCGACGTCGATCTCGACGTGCAGCATCAGGCGGCTGGCGCCGACGACCTGCACCGGCGCGCCCGCATCGGGCAGCACGTCCAGCACGTCAACCTGGCTCAGCTTGGCCAGCGCAGCCAGGTAGGGCGCGTTGCGGGTCAGCATGGGCGCATCGCCCTGCGCGCACAGCGGCACCTTCTGGGCGGGCGACAGGCTCATCTCGCCGCGCAGGGCGCGCACGGCCTCGACTTGCGCCTTCAGTTCGGCCACATCGGCTTCGGCGGCGGCATCCACCGCGGCCGGATTGGCCTTGGGGTAGGGCTGCACGCTGACGCTGTCGGCCACGCCTTCCTTGCGCTTGCCGGCCACGACCGACACCTTCTGCCACAGCTCTTCCGTGATGAACGGAATGATCGGATGCGCCAGGCGCAACACGCATTCCAGAACGCGGATCAGCGTGCGGCGGGTGCCAAGCTGCTGGGCCGGCGTGCCGGTCTGGATCTGCACCTTGGCCAGTTCCAGGTACCAGTCGCAGTATTCGTCCCAGACGTAGCGGTAGATTGCGTTGGCGATGTTGTCGAAACGGTAGTCGGCAAACCCGCGCGCGACGTCGGCTTCCAGCGTCTGCATCTGGCTGACGATCCAGCGGTCGACAAAGGACAGTTCGCCTTCGTCCGGCACCGACAGGTCATGGCCTTCGGTGTTCAACAGCACGAAACGTGTGGCGTTCCAGAGCTTGTTGCAGAAATTGCGGTAACCCTCGCAACGCTTCAGGTCGAAGTTGATGTTGCGGCCCAGGGTGGCGTAGGCCGCCATCGTGAAGCGCAGCGCATCGGTGCCATAAGCAGGGATGCCGTCGGGGTACTGGCGGCGCGTGGCCTTTTCGATCGCGCCTGCCTGTTTCGGATTCATCAGGCCGTAGGTGCGCTTGGCCACCAGGCCGTCCAGGTCGATGCCGTCGATCAGGTCCACCGGGTCCAGCGTGTTGCCCTTGGACTTGCTCATCTTCTGGCCGTCGGCGTCGCGGATGAGGCCGTGCACGTAAACGTGCTTGAACGGGATCTGGCCGGTCAGGTGCGTGGTCAGCATGACCATGCGCGCCACCCAGAAGAAGATGATGTCAAAGCCCGTGACCAGGACGCTGGAGGGCAGGTAGCGCTGCAGGTCCGGCGTGTTTTCCGGCCAGCCCAGCGTCGTGAAGGGCACGAGGCCCGATGAGAACCACGTGTCCAGGACGTCGGGATCGCGCGTGAGCGGGCCCGTGACGCCAGCGGCGCGCGCCTGCTCGATTGCGCCCGCTTCGTCGTGCGCCACGAACACCTGGCCGTCTTCCGAGTACCAGGCCGGAATCTGGTGACCCCACCACAGCTGGCGCGAAATGCACCAATCCTGGATGTTGTTGAGCCACTGGTTGTAGATGGTGGTCCAGTTGTCCGGATAGAACTGGATGCGCCCGTCGGCCACGACTTCCAGCGCGACCTCGGTGATGCTCTTGCCCGGGTTCAGCGTGCCTTCCGGCGCGGGCTTGCTCATGGCGACGAACCACTGGTCGGTCAGCATCGGCTCAAGCACGACGCCGGTGCGGTCGCCCTTGGGCTGCATCATCTTGTGCGGCTCGACCTTGACCAGATAGCCCTCGGCTTCCAGCTGCGCAACGACCGCCTTGCGGGCCTCGTAGCGTTCCATGCCCTGGAACTGCTTGGGACCGTTTTCGTTGATGTGCGCGTCCAGCGTGAAGATCACGATCAGCGGCAGATCGTGGCGCATCGCGCAGGCGTAGTCGTTGAAGTCATGGGCGCCCGTGATCTTCACGCAGCCCGTGCCGAATTCAGGGTCGACGAAATCGTCGGCAATGATGGGAATGTTGCGGTCGCAAAGCGGCAGCTCGACTTGCTTGCCCACCAGATGCTTGTAGCGGGGATCGTCGGGATGCACGCACAGCGCGCCGTCGGCCAGCATGGTTTCCGGGCGCGTCGTGGCGATGGTCATGCCGCGCAGGGTGACGGTCTGGCCGTCCTTGTCGACGATGGTCTGCGGACCGTCGACGAACGGGTAGAGGATGTGCCACATGTGGCCATCGGTCTCTTCGGACTGCACTTCCAGGTCGGACACGGCCGTGAGCAGCTTGGGATCCCAGTTGACCAGGCGCTTGCCGCGATAGATCAGTCCCTGTTTATGCAGCCGGACAAATGTTTCCACCACGCCGCGCGACATGCGGTCGTCCATGGTGAAGTATTCGCGCGGCCAGTCGGCCGAGGCGCCCAGGCGGCGCACCTGCCCGGTGATGGCGCTGCCGGACTTCTCCTTCCATTCCCACACCTTCTCGACGAACTTTTCGCGGCCAAGGTCGTGGCGCGAAACCTTTTGCGCGTCGAGCTGTCTTTCAACGACGATCTGCGTGGCGATGCCGGCGTGGTCGGTGCCAGGAATGAACACGGTGTCGTCGCCCGACATGCGGTGGTAGCGCACCAGGCCGTCCATGATGGTCTGGTTGAACGCGTGGCCCATGTGCAGGGTGCCGGTCACGTTGGGCGGCGGGAACTGGATGACGTAGGGCTGACTTTCCGTCCCCGTTTTCACGTGCTGGCCCGCGGCGAAGTAGCCGCGCTTGTCCCACTCGGCATACCAGCGGGATTCCAGTTCGGAGGGTTCGAAGCTCTTGGAGAGTTCCGGGGTTTCGCCGGCGATGGGCGCGGCGTTCGGGGGAGCAGCTTGAGTCATTACTAAGTTCCGGCAGACAGGGGCGCCCGGGTAGGAAGCGGGCAGCAAACCGCTCATTTTAAGATGTAATGCGGTCTTCTCGGCGTGTTAGAATACCGGGTTACTGTAAACCTTTTAGAAGTCCCTGAATTCATTGAGGATTCCTTCGGAAATGCGTGCTGAATCATTGGATTGGCGCGCAGCCGGAATCCCGCTGGCATTCCAGGATGCGTCCGACAGGTCGGCAGTGTCGAATCCTGTCTTGGTCGGTGGTTCAGGGTGGCCCGAGACACCCATTCGTTTCGGATCTCCTGCGTGCCAACGGCGCGATGGCGCTTGATGTGGCACCCAAGGGTGGCACCCCAGCGCGGCATCGGCAAGCACAGAGCCCCTCCAGGCAATTAACTAGAAACCCGTCAGAAATCAGTTTTCGGAGTCCTTTATGTCCATTCAACGCACCCTCTCGATCATCAAGCCCGACGCCGTCGCCAAGAACGTGATCGGCCAGATCGTCGCCCGTTTCGAGCAAGCCGGCCTGAAGGTCATCGCCGCCCGCCTGACCCAACTGTCGCGCGCCGACGCCGAGCGTTTCTACGCTGTGCACGCCGCCCGTCCCTTCTTCAAGGACCTGGTCGACTTCATGGTCTCGGGCCCCGTGTTCGTGCAAGTCCTGGAAGGCGAAGACGCCATCCAGAAGAACCGCGACCTGATGGGCGCCACGGACCCCAAGAAGGCTGAAGCCGGCACCATCCGCGCCGACTTCGCCGACAGCATCGACGCCAACGCCGTCCACGGCTCCGACGCGCCGGAAACGGCCGCTGTCGAAGTGGCTTTCTTCTTCCCCGAAATCAACATCCACAGCCGTTAATTTTTGGCTTAAGTTGTTGAAAGCGCTTTAGTTTTACCTGGTTATGGAATCCGTCGAACGAATCAATCTGCTGGGGCTGGACGGCTCCGCCCTGTCCGAACTGGTCGGGCAGTGGGGCGGCAAGCCGTTTCGCGCCCGCCAGCTGCAGCGCTGGATGCACCAGCGCGGCGCCGATTCGTTCGACGCCATGACCGACCTGGCCCGCGATTTCCGCAGCCAGCTTGCCACGCATTGCCGCATCGAGGCATTGCCCGTCAACATCGAGCAACGCTCGACCGACGGCACTCGCAAGTGGCTGTTCGATGTGGGGCAGGGCAACGCCATCGAAACCGTCTTCATCCCCGAAGACGACCGTGGCACGCTGTGCATCTCCAGCCAGGCTGGCTGCGTGGTGAACTGCCGTTTCTGCTCGACAGGGCACCAGGGCTTCAACCGCAACCTGAAGACCAGCGAAATCATCGGCCAGCTGTGGTGGGCCAAGCGCGTGCTAGAGGCCGACATCGGCACGGCCCGCCTTGAAAGCGCCCGCGCCACCGAAGACACCCGCGTCATCAGCAACGTCGTCATGATGGGCATGGGCGAACCCCTGCTCAATTACGACCAGGTCCTGCCCGCGCTGCGCCTGATGCTCGACGACAACGCGTACGGCCTGTCGCGCCGCCGCGTCACGGTGTCCACCTCCGGCGTCGTGCCCATGATGGACCGCCTGTCGCAAGACTGTCCCGTGGCGCTGGCCGTGTCGCTGCACGCGCCCAACGACGCGCTGCGCGACGAGCTCGTGCCGCTGAACAAGAAGTACCCGCTGAAGGAGCTGCTGGCCGCCTGCGAACGCTACCTGGCGTTTGCGCCCCGCGACTTCATCACGTTCGAATACTGCATGCTGGACGGCATCAACGACACCGACCAGCACGCCAAGGAATTGATCCACATTGCACGCCAGGTGCGCTGCAAGCTGAATCTCATCCCGTTCAACCCATTCCCCGCCTCCGGCCTGAAGCGATCGGCCTCGGCGCGGGTGAAGGTGTTTGCCCAGCGTCTGATGGACGCCGGCATCATCACCACGGTCCGCAAGACCCGGGGCGACGACATCGATGCGGCTTGCGGCCAACTGGCCGGAGAGGTGCGGGATCGCACTCGGATCACCGAGCGCAATGCCGCCCAGCGCCAGACCATACCAATTAAACAGGTGCACGCATGACGCAGGATTTCGCTTCTGCAGTTTCCGACTCGTCCGCCGGCGCGGTGGGCAGCGTGGGCGCCGCCTTGCGCGGTTTGCGCCTGGCCAAGGGCTGGTCGCTCGACGAAGTCTCCAGCCGCATCAAATTTTCCACCAAGCAGATCGAAGCCCTTGAAAACGAGCAGTGGGACA
The DNA here is from genome assembly GCF_041879325.1 of Achromobacter sp. JD417. NCBI lineage: Bacteria > Pseudomonadati > Pseudomonadota > Betaproteobacteria > Burkholderiales > Alcaligenaceae > Achromobacter > Achromobacter sp. JD417. The sequence goes on from NZ_CP087159.1 coordinate 1,957,948, forward strand.
ACCTGCCCACCGGCGTTTCCTTGCGCGGCCTCGTGCGCAACTATGCGCGGCTGCTTGGCGCCGATGCCCAGGCCATCGTCGACTCGCTCGATCCCTCGGCCCGCGCCACCGGCCCGGCCAAGCTCAGCCCCAGCTCGCTGCATTCCGCGCATTCCATTCCCCAATCCAGCGCCGACGACGACCGCTCGTCCACGTCGTCGTGGGGCTGGCTGATCGCCATCGTGCTGGTGCTTGCCGCTGGCGTGGCGTATGCCTTCTGGCAAGGTTGGCTGCCGCAGCAGTGGCTGCCCGCCGACTGGCTGCCGAAGCCAACCAAGTAACCCGGTTCCAACCGATGCAAGATTCTTCTCTGCCTTGCCAGGACGCGCCGCCTCCCTCGGTGGGAGCCGCAGCGCGCCGCGCCACGCGTTCCGTCGCGGTGAAGTGGGGCGATCGTGTCGTGACGGTGGGCGGAGACGCCCCGGTCGTGGTTCAGTCCATGACCAACACCGACACCGCGGACGCCATCGCCACCGCGATCCAGGTCAAGGAGCTGGCGCAGGCCGGCTCCGAGCTCGTGCGCATCACCGTGAACACGCCCGAGGCCGCCCGCGAGGTCGTCGCCATCCGCGAGCAGCTCGACCGCATGGGCGTGAACGTGCCGCTAGTGGGAGACTTCCACTACAACGGCCACAAGCTGCTGACGCAGTTCCCGGAATGCGCCCAGGCGCTGTCCAAGTACCGCATCAACCCCGGCAACATGGGGGGCGGCAAGCGCCGCGACGACAACTTCGCGCAAATGATCGAAGTTGCCTGCCGCTATGACAAGCCCGTGCGCATCGGTGTCAACTGGGGCAGCCTCGACCACGAGCTCATGGCGCGCAAGATGGACGAAAACAGCCGCCGCGCCCAGCCCTGGGAAGCGCAGGCCGTCATGCGCGACGCGCTGGTCGTGTCGGCCATCAGCAATGCCCAGCGCGCCGAGGAACTCGGCCTGCGGCGCGACGCCATCATCCTGTCGTGCAAGGTCAGCCACGTGCAGGATCTCATCGCCGTCTACCGCGATCTGTCCGCCCGCTGCGACTATCCGCTGCATCTGGGCCTGACCGAAGCCGGCATGGGCAGCAAGGGCATCGTGGCCTCGACCGCGGCGCTTGCCGTGCTGCTGCAGCAGGGCATCGGCGACACCATCCGCATTTCGCTCACCCCCGAACCGGGCGGAGAGCGCAGCCGCGAGGCCATCGTCGCGCAGGAAATCCTGCAGACCATGGGCCTGCGCGCATTCACGCCCATGGTCGTCGCCTGCCCCGGTTGCGGCCGCACCAGCAGCACGTTCTTCCAGGAACTTGCCGACAGCATCCAGTCGTTCCTGCGCCGGCAGATGCCGGTGTGGCGCACGCAGTATCCCGGCGTCGAATCGATGAACGTCGCGGTGATGGGCTGTGTGGTCAATGGGCCGGGCGAAAGCCGTCATGCCGACATCGGCATCAGCCTGCCGGGTACCGGCGAAGTGCCGGCCGCGCCGGTGTTCGTCGACGGCGAGCGCACGGTGACGCTCAAGGGCGACCATATCGCCGAAGAGTTCCAGGCCATCGTTGAAGAATACGTTGCGCGCCGGTATGGCGCGCTCGCCTCTCACTAAAGTAAGGGTGTAGCCATTGGTGCGCTTCTCGGGCGCGCCGACGGCATGATCAAGATGACTCAAGCTTTCCAGAAAGTCGCCGCCATCCGCGGCATGAATGACCTGTTGCCGGGGGCAAGCGCCCGCTGGGAGCAATTCGAGGAAATCGTGCGCGGCTGGCTGCGCGGCTATGGCTACCGCAATGTGCGTACGCCCGTGCTTGAGCATACGCGCCTGTTTGCACGCGGCATCGGCGAAGTCACCGACATCGTCGAAAAAGAGATGTACACGTTCACCGACGCGCTCAACGGCGAATCGCTCACGATGCGCCCCGAGATGACCGCCGGGATCGTGCGTGCCTCGATCGAGCACAACCTGCTCTACGATCGCCCGCAACGCGTCTACTCCATCGGTCCCGTCTTCCGTCACGAGCGCCCGCAGCGCGGCCGCTACCGCCAGTTCCACCAGATCGACGTCGAAGCGCTGGGCTTTGCCGGTCCCGACGTGGACGCGGAACTCATCGTCATGCTGGGCCGCCTCTGGAAGCTGCTGGGCCTGAAGGACGTGCGCCTTGAACTGAATTCGCTGGGCCAGCCGGCCGAGCGCGCCGCGCACCGCGCCGCCCTGATCCAGCATCTGGAAAAGCACCGCGACATCCTCGACGAAGACGGCCAGCGCCGCATGTACAGCAATCCGCTGCGCGTGCTGGACACGAAGAACCCCGCCATGCAGGAAATGGCTGACAGCGCGCCGCGCCTGTTCGACTTCCTGGGCGAAGAGTCCCGCGCGCACTTTGACGGCGTGTGCCAGCGCCTGACCGACGCCGGCATCGAATACCGCTTGAATCCCCGTCTGGTCCGCGGCCTGGACTACTACAACCTGACCGTCTTCGAATGGGTCACGGACCGCCTGGGTTCCCAGGGCACGGTCTGCGGCGGCGGCCGCTACGACGGCCTGGTCGAACTGCTGGGCGGCAAGCCGGCGCCAGCCGTGGGCTTTGCCATCGGCATGGAGCGCCTGCTCGATCTGTGGGAGCAAAGCGTCGAAATCGCCGCGCCGGCCGAGTGCGACGTGTATGTCGTGCACCAGGGCGAGGACGCGCAGCGCCTGGCCGCGCGGGTCGGCGAAGACCTGCGTGACGCGGGCCTGTCGGTCATCGTGCATGCCGGATCTGCTGGCTTCAAGTCCCAATTCAAGCGCGCGGACGCCAGCGGCGCCCGCGTTGCGGTTATCCTTGGCGCCGACGAAGTGGCGTCGCAGACCGCCAGCGTCAAGTTCCTGCGCGCAGAAGGGCAGGGCGACTCGGCGCAGCAACAGGTTCCGCTGGCGAAGCTGGCCGACGCATTGAACAACAAGGGTTAACGCATGGCATACGATCTTGAAGAACAGGAAAAACTCGACGCGATCAAGGCGTGGTGGGCCCGCTATGGCACGCTTCTGCTGACGCTGGCGACGGCAGTGCTCCTGGCCTGGGGCGGCTGGTGGGGCTGGAAGGCGTACGAATCGCACCAGGCCAACCAGGCGATGGGCTACTTCGAAGCGCTGGAAGACGCGGCCCGCCTGGGTGGCGCCGATTCCTCGGTGCGCATCAAGACCGCAGCCTCGACGCTGCGCGAAAAGTATCCCAACACCGGCTACGCCGCGCGTGGCGCCCTGGTGGCCGCGCAGGCCCTGCAGGCGCAGAAGGATGACGCCGGCGCCCGCGAACAACTCGAATGGCTGGCTGGTCAGAACAAGAACCCCTCCATGCAAGCCGTGGCGCGCCTGCGCCTGGCCGGCATGATGCTGGACCAGAAGCAGTACGACGCCGCGCTGGCGCAGCTGAACAATCCGCCGGCCGCCTTTGCCGCCTTGTTCGCTGACCGCCGCGGCGACGTGCTGGCTGCGCAAGGCAAGCGCGAGGAAGCGCGCGCGGCCTGGCAGAGCGCCATCGATGGCCTGGGTGCGGCCAATCCCTTGACCCAGGTTGTGCAACTGAAACTGGATGCCTTGAGCGGAGCGTGACTGTAATGCGTAAATTTGCACCTGGCCGTACGTGGCGCGGCGCCGTCCTCTTGGCAAGCCTGCTTGCCCTGGGCGGATGCGGCTTGTTCTCCCATGACGACGGCCGCTACGATCCGGCGCCCCTGACCGAATACAAGGCCGGCATGTCCGTGCGCCAGGTCTGGTCCACGTCCATTGGCAGCGGCTCGGGCCTGGGCTTCGCGCCCACCGTTCTGGGCGATGCCATCTATGCCGCCACGCCCGACGGCTCCGTCGGCAAGTTCGACCTGCAAAGCGGCCGCGTCATCTGGAAGGCCAAGGCCGAAGGCAAGCTGTCGGCGGGCGCCGGCAGCGACGGCACCACCACTGCGGTCGCTTCGCCCAACGGCGACGTCATCGCCTTTGACGACACCGGCAAGGTGAAGTGGAAGGTCCGCGCCACCAGCGACGTCACGATTCCGCCGGTCGTCGGCTACGGCATCGTTGTCGTGCGCAGCGGCGACTACCGCATCCAGGCTTTCGACGCGAACAGCGGCGAGCGCGTCTGGAGCGTGCAGCGTCCCGGCCCGTCGCTCGCCTTGCGCAGCGTCTCGCAAATGGTCCTGGCCGAAGGCCTCGTCATCACGGGCCTGCCCGGCGGCAAGATCATGGCCATCGCCTCCAATAGCGGCAACGTGCAATGGGAAGGCACCGTGGCCACGCCGCGCGGCGCCAGCGACCTGGAGCGTCTGACCGACGTGGTGGGCGCGCCCCGGATCGCGGGCAACCTGCTGTGCGCGGTTGCTTATCAGGGACGCATCGTCTGCTTTGACGTCACCGCTGGTGGCCGCCCGCTCTGGACCAAGGATTTCTCCAGCGTCAGTGGCCTCACGCTCGATGACCGCTTCGCTTATGCTCCCGACCAGAACAGCGTGGTCAACGCGTTTGCGCTCGATAACGGCGGCAATGTCTGGAAACAGAGCGCTCTGAAGAACCGCCAGCTCACGGCTCCGGCTATGCTTGGGGGAGCGCTGGCTGTCGGCGATCTGGATGGTTACGTGCACTTCCTGTCGCGCAGCGATGGCAGCCTGATGGCGCGCCTGTCGGTGGGCGGCGGCGCAGTCGTGTCACCGCCGCAGACGACGCCCCAAGGTGTGCTGGTCCAGACGGGCAATGGCAATCTCGTCATGATCGGCGCCAACTGAAACTTATAAAACAAAGCCTTTTACCGTGTCTTTCAAGCCTGTCGTTGCCCTGGTCGGCCGCCCCAATGTGGGGAAATCGACCCTTTTCAACCGCCTGACGCGATCGCGCGCCGCGCTGGTGGCCGATTATTCCGGCCTGACCCGCGATCGCCATTACGGCGAGGGCAGGGTGGGCGATATTCCGTTCATCGCCATCGATACCGGCGGCTTCGAGCCCGTGGCCAAGGACGGCATCCTGCTGGAAATGGCCCGGCAGACCCGCCAGGCCATCGCCGAGGCGGACGTCGTCGTGTTCCTGGTGGATGCGCGCTCTGGCATCAATGCGCACGATCACGAGATCGCGCAACTGCTGCGCAAGTCCGGCCAGCAGCGCGTGCTGCTGGCGGTGAACAAGGCCGAAGGCATGGGCCTAGGCCCCGCCATCGCCGAATTCCATGAACTCGGCCTGGGCCAGCCGTATCCCATTTCGGCGGCGCACGGCGACGGCATCGTGGATCTCATCGAGCTGGCGCTCAAGGATCTGGCCGAGCCGCCCGTCGAAGAAGAACCGGTCGAAGAAGGCGAGCACGATCACCGCATCAAGCTGGCGATCGTGGGCCGTCCTAATGTAGGCAAGTCCACGCTCATCAATACGCTCATGGGCGAAGAGCGCGTGATCGCGTTCGACATGCCGGGCACGACGCGCGACGCCATCGAAATCGATTTCGAGCGCGATGGGCGCCGTTACACGCTGATCGACACGGCCGGGCTGCGCAAGCGCGGCAAGGTGTTCGAGGCGGTCGAAAAGTTCTCCGTCATCAAGACCTTGCAGGCCATCGAGGCCAGCAACGTCGTGCTGCTCATGCTCGACGCGCAAACCGAAATCTCCGAGCAGGACGCGCACATCGCCGGGTTCGTGCTGGAAACCGGCCGAGCCGTGGTCGTGGCCGTCAACAAGTGGGACGGCCTGGACGGCGAAGAAAAGGAACGCATCGAGCGCGAGTTCAACCGCAAGCTGCGCTTCCTGTCATTCGCGCGCGTGCACACGATCTCGGCGCTGCGTGGGCAGGGCATCAAGCCCCTGCTCAAGTCCATCAATGCCGCCCATGCCGCGGCCTTTGCCAAACTGTCCACGCCCAAGCTCACGCGCGAGCTGCAGGCCGCGGTCGAGCAGCAGCCGCCTCCGCGCAAGGGCATCTTCCGTCCCAAGATGCGCTACGCGCACCAGGGCGGACAGAACCCGCCGCTGGTCGTCATTCACGGCAACGCCCTGGACGCCATTCCCGATTCGTACCGCCGCTACCTCGAAACGCGTTTCCGCAATGCATTCGACTTGGCCGGCACGCCGCTGCGTATCGAATTCAAGTCCTCGCACAACCCTTACGCGCAGGAAAGCTGATCCATGAGCCGCTTCTGGAGTCCCGTTGTCGGGACGCTCAGTCCCTATGTGCCGGGCGAGCAGCCCAAGCTTCAGAATCTGGTCAAGCTGAACACCAACGAGCACCCTTACGGGCCGTCGCCCAAGGTGCTCGATGCGATCCGCGCCGCTTGCGACGATACGCTCAAGCTCTATCCGGACCCTTCCTCGGACCGCCTGCGCGAGGCCATCGCCGCCGCGGTCGGCGCGCAACCGCAGCAGGTGTTCGTGGGCAATGGGTCGGACGAGGTCCTGGCGCATGCGTTTCTGGCCCTGCTCAAGCATGACCGTCCGCTGCGCTTTCCGGACATCACGTACAGCTTCTATCCCGTGTACTGCGGCCTGTACGGCATCGAATTCGAAACGATGCCGCTCACCGCGGACTTTTGCATCGACGTCGAAGACTACCTGCCCGCGCGCCACGGTCAGGCGGGCGCCATCATCTTCCCGAATCCCAACGCGCCCACCGGCCGGGCGCTCAGCGCCGCCGAGGTCGAACGCATCGTGGCCGGCAATCCGGACACCGTCGTTGTCGTGGACGAGGCGTATGTGGATTTCGGCGCCGAATCGGTGATCCCGCTGGTCTCGCGCTACGACAACCTGCTGGTGGTGCAGACCCTTTCGAAGTCGCGTTCGCTTGCGGGCCTGCGGGTGGGTTTTGCCGTGGGCAGCGCCGCGCTGATCGATGGGCTTGAGCGGGTAAAGAACAGTTTCAACTCCTACCCCATCGATCGTTTGGCATCCGCCGGCGCAGTAGCGGCGCTGGAAGATACGGAGTACTTTGAGCAGACCCGCAAAGCCGTGATCGACACGCGGTCCCGCATGACCGCAGGGTTGCAGGCGCTGGGTTTCGAGGTGCTTCCTTCAGCGGCGAACTTCGTGTTCGCGCGCCATCAGTCAAAGGACGCCGCGACGCTTGCCGCCGCCCTGCGCGAGCGCAGCATCATCGTGCGTCATTTCCGTCATGCGCGGATCGATCAATTCCTGCGCATCACGGTGGGTACCGAAGCCCAGTGCGATCTGCTTCTGCAAGCGCTCCAGAGCATCCTGAAGGCGTGAATTTCAGAGGCATTTCAGCTGGAAAACTCTGGTCTCATTTTTGCTTCCCGGCCAAGTAGCACGGGCCGGGAAAACCCTGTAGAGTACGTGTTTCGGCGTGCACCACCAGTACAAAAAGCGCGTCATTACTCAATAACAAACAAATGGAGCCTGGCCAATGAGCAATAAAGGGCAAACTCTGCAAGATCCGTTCCTCAACACGCTGCGCAAGGATCATGTGCCCGTGTCGATCTACCTCGTGAACGGCATCAAGCTTCAAGGGCAAATCGAATCCTTCGACCAATACGTGGTGCTGCTGCGCAATACGGTCACCCAAATGGTTTACAAGCACGCCATTTCCACCGTCGTTCCCGCGCGCGCCGTCAACTTTCAAGTGGAAGTCCCTGCTGAGTAATCTCGCTCCAGCTTTACCTTTTATTGCCCGCCAGACGGTTCTCGTCGGCGGGCATTTTCGCTTTGGCTCGAATATGGTGCATGTATGCGCGCTCTGATCATCAGCGTGGATCTCGGTGATCCGGACTTCACGGCACACGCCGAGGAATTTGCCATGCTGGCCAAGGGCGCGGGCGCCGAAATCGTCGGCACCCTGACGGCCCGCCGCGATCGTCCCGACGCCAAGTTCTTCATCGGCTCCGGCAAGGCCGACGAGGGCGTCGCGATGGCGCAGGCGCTGCTTGCCGACATCATCCTTTTCGACCAGCCGCTTTCGCCAGCCCAGCAGCGCAACCTCGAACGCGCCTTCAACCTGCGCGTGGTGGATCGCGTTGCCCTCATCCTGGACATCTTCGCGCTGCGCGCAAAGAGCCACGAAGGCAAGCTGCAGGTCGAACTGGCCCAGCTTCAGCATCTGGCCACGCGCCTGACGCGCATGTGGAGTCACCTTGAACGGCAACGCGGCGGCATCGGGATGCGCGGGCCAGGTGAATCCCAGCTTGAAATGGACCGCCGCATGATCGGCGCCAAGGTCAAGACGCTGCGCGAACGGCTCGACAAGGTCGAGCGCCAGCGCATCACCCAGCGGCGCGCCCGCGCGCGGGGCGGTGCGTTGTCGGTGTCGCTGGTGGGTTACACCAACGCCGGCAAGTCGACGCTGTTCAACGCGCTGACCCGCGCGGACGCGTACGCGGCCGACCAGTTGTTCGCCACGCTGGACACGACGACCCGCCGCATCTGGATCGAAGGCGCCGGATCGGTCGTGGTGTCGGACACCGTGGGCTTCATCCGCGACCTGCCGCATAACCTGATTGCCGCCTTCCGCGCCACGCTCGAAGAAACCGTGCACGCGGATCTGCTGCTGCATGTGGTGGACTCGGCCAGCCCGCAGCGGGATGAGCAGATTTTCGAAGTCAACAAGGTCCTCGCCGAAATAGGCGCTGCCGCGATTCCAACCATTCTGGTATACAACAAGATCGACCGGGCGGGCCTGGACCCGCGGGTGGAGCGCGATGCACATGGTACGATTGCGCGAGTATTTGTAAGCGCCACCGAGCGCGCCGGTTTGGATGCGTTGCGCGGGGCAATTGCGGAAACCGGACAGATTGTGGGAAACAATGCCGCGAATTATCAAACTCTTCAATCTGAATGACCCCGGCTGGGGTCGCGGAAACAACAATGGCTCCGAGCCGCCGCCCAAGCGGCCCCAAGGCAATGGAGACGGCCCTCCGGACCTGGACGAGGTCTGGCGCGATTTCAATAATCGCATCGGGAACCTGTTCGGGCGCAAAGGCGGGGGCGGCAACAACCGGCCCGGCAATCGTGGTGGCATGACGCCGCCATCGCCGCGGGGCACACGCATCGGCCTGGGCGTCATTGCCCTGGTTGCGGCAGGCATCTGGCTGGCCAGCGGCTTCTACATCGTGCAAGAAGGCCAGGTCGCGGTCGTGACCCAGTTCGGCAAATACAAGAGCACGTCGCAAGCCGGTTTCCAGTGGCGCCTGCCTTATCCCATTCAAAGCCATGAAATCGTCAACGTGTCGCAACTGCGCACGTTCGAAGTCGGTTTCCGTGGCGGCGCGCGCAACAAGGTCCTGCCCGAAGCGCTGATGCTCACGACGGACGAGAACATCGTCGATATGCAGTTCGTCGTCCAGTACCGCCTGCGTGCGGACGGCGCGCCCGACTATCTCTTCAAGACGCGCGACCCGGACGAATCCGTGCGCCAGGCGTCAGAAACCGCCATGCGCGAAGTCGTGGGCAAGCAGTCGATGGACTTCGTGCTGTACGAAGGCCGTACGACGGTGGCCTCGCAGGTCCAGGCGCTGATGCAGCAGATCCTCGACCGCTACAAGACGGGCGTGCAGGTCAGCACCGTCGCCATCCAGAACGTGCAGCCGCCCGAGCAGGTCCAGGCCGCGTTCGACGACGCCGTGAAGGCCGGCCAGGATCGCGAGCGCCAGATCAACGAAGGCCAGGCCTACGCCAACCAGGTCGTGCCGCTGGCCAGCGGTCAGGCTTCGCGCATGACGGAGCAGGCCGAAGGCTACAAGGCCAAGGTCGTGGGCGATGCGCAAGGTAATACCTCGCGCTTTACCAGCATCCTGGGCGAATACGAAAAGTCTCCCCAAGTCATGCGCCAGCGCATGTACCTGGAAAGCATGCAGGACATCTTCACCCGCGCCAGCAAGGTCATGGTCGACACCAAGAGCAACAACAACATGTTGTATCTGCCCTTGGACAAGATCATGCATCTCGCCGCTCAGGACGCAGGCAAGTCGAATATCGGCAGCTCCGGCTCGCCGGTGGCCAACCCGCCTGTCCAGCAGCCTTCGCGCGGTTCGGCCGCGCCGGTGCCGCAGCCTTCCGGCAGCAGCAATAGCAACACGCTGCCCCGCGACCGTATGTCGCGCTAATCCGGAGGAGTCCTGAACATGAATCGTCTTATGCCCATCCTGGTCGGCCTGCTCATCGTGCTGGCCCTCCTTTCCTCCAGCGTTTTCGTGGTTCGCGAGCGCGACTATGCCCTGGTGTTCTCGCTGGGTGAAGTCCGCCGCGTCATCAGTGAACCTGGCCTGTACTTCAAGGTTCCGCCGCCTTTCCAGAATGTCGTCACGCTCGACAAGCGCATTCTGACCATCGAAACCAACGAAGCCGAGCGCATCCAGACTTCCGAAAAGAAGAACCTGCTGATCGACTCGTACGTCAAGTGGCGCATTGCGGATCCCCGTCTGTTCTACGTGACGTTCGGCGGCAACGAGCGTGCGGCGCAAGAGCGTCTGCAAGCCCAGATCCGCGACGCCCTGAACGCATCGGTCAACGTGCGTACGGTGCGCGACGTGGTCTCGACCGAACGCGACAAGATCATGACGGAAATCCTGGACAACGTCGCCAAGCGCGCCGAGCCGCTGGGCGTGCAGATCGTTGACGTGCGTCTGCGCCGCATCGAGTTCGCGCCGGAAATTTCCGAGTCGGTGTACCGCCGCATGGAAGCCGAGCGTACTCGCGTGGCGAACGAACTGCGCTCGATCGGCGCTGCCGAAGGCGAGAAGATCCGCGCCGAGGCCGACCGCCAGCGCGAGGTCATCGTGGCCCAGGCGTACGCCAAGGCCCAGGGCATCATGGGTGAGGGCGACGCCGCCGCGGCCGCCATCTACGCCCAGGCTTATGGCAAGAATCCGGACTTCTATACGTACTACAAGAGCCTGGAAGCCTATCGCGCCTCGTTCTCCAAGCCGGGCGACGTGCTGGTGGTGGACCCCAGCTCCAGCTTCTTCCAGTTCATGAAGGATCCGGCAGGCGCCGCGCTGGCTCCGGTCACCGTGCCGGCCAAGTAACCGGCAGCAGTCGGCACGAACGAAAAAGCCCCTCGGGTACCCGAGGGGCTTTTCTTCTTCTGGCGGGATGCTCCCTTACGGGTATCGGGGACGCCGCGGGGCACTGGACATGCCCGTCCCCCGGGTGGCGCTTGCCGCTGAACCATGTACAATACCGCGTAAGCTATAAAACATTCCGCAGCGGCTGAGCGGGCTTACGCCCCTCAGCCGCTTTTCGTTTGGGCGACGCCCACGCATCACTTGGCGTTATTCAGGTAAACACATTCATGGGTAACTGGCTGCTGCCCGAAAGCCTCGCCGACGTACTTCCGGCAGAGGCCCGGCGCATCGAGGAACTGCGCCGCGAACTTCTCGATCTTTACCGTACATACGGGTTCGAGCTGGTCGCGCCGCCCCTGGTCGAGTACATCGATTCATTGCTGTCGGGCACCGGCAGCGATCTGGATCTGCGCACCTGCAAGCTGATTGACCAGCTTTCGGGCCGCACGCTGGGCGTGCGCGCGGACATGACTCCCCAGGTCACGCGCATTGACGCGCACTTGCTCAACCGCGCGGGCGTCACCCGCCTGTGCTATTGCGGCAATGTGCTGCATGCCCGTCCCTCGGACTTGCTGTCGAGCCGCGAGTTGCTGCAGATCGGCGCCGAAATCTACGGCCATGCCGGATTCGAAGCCGATCTGGAAATCATCCAGCTGGTGCTGGAAACCGTTGCCATCGCCGGCGTTCGCAATCCGCGCCTGGATCTGAATCACCCCGGTGTGCTGCGCGCGATCCTGAAGTCGGATCCGGCGGCTGCCGAGCTGGCGCAGGATGCGATCCGGCTGATGCGCGACAAGGATGTGCCCGGACTGGGCGAGCTGTCGGCGCGCGCGCCTGGTATCCGTCCGGAAACGCTGAAGGCGCTGCAATTGCTGCCCACGCTGTACGGTGGTCAGGACGTGCTGAAGATCGCCCGCCGTGACCTGCCGGCGCTGCCGGGTATCGCCGAGGCGCTCGATGCTCTTCAGGCAGTGGTCGACGCCATGCCCAACGTGTCTTTCAGTGTCGATCTGGCCGACGTCGGTGGTTACGCTTACCACTCGGGCGTCAAGTTTGCGCTGTACGCTGAAGGCTGGCACGACGCGTTGGTCAGCGGTGGCCGTTACGATGACGTCAGCCACGCGTTTGGCCGGTCGCGTCCGGCAACGGGCTTCAGTCTTGATTTACGCAAGCTGGCGGCGGGTCTGCCGCCGGCGGAAAGGGCGCGAGCGGTTCGCGCGCCCTGGGGGCAGGCCCCCGCTCTGACCGAGGCGGTTCGCCGCTTGCGCCGGTCAGGGGAAATCGTCGTTCAGGTATTGCCCGGTCACGAGCAGGATCAGGACGAATTCGTTTGCGATCGCGAGCTGGCGCTGCAGGATGGCGTCTGGACGGTCAAAACGCTGTGACTAACTCCCTCTCGGAAACGAGGGGGCCGCGGGGAGATTTCCGGATTTCCCGAGAAACTCGAAATTGATTCGTATCATGAGCAAGAACGTAGTCGTAATCGGCACCCAATGGGGTGACGAGGGCAAGGGCAAGATCGTCGACTGGCTGGCGGAATCCGTCCAGGGCGTGGTCCGCTTTCAAGGCGGTCACAATGCCGGCCATACGCTGTGGATCAACGGCAAGAAGACGATTCTTCGCCTGATCCCGTCGGGCATCATGCACCCCGGTGTCACCTGCTTCATCGGCAATGGCGTCGTGCTGTCCCCGGAAGCCCTGCTCAAGGAAATCGAAGAGCTCGAGGCCGCCGGCCTGGACGTGCGTTCGCGCCTGCAGATCTCCGAGATCTGCCCGCTGATCCTGCCGTACCACGTCGCCATCGACAAGGCGCGCGAAGCGCGCAAGGGCGAGGGCAAGATCGGCACGACGGGCCGTGGCATCGGCCCGGCCTACGAAGACAAGGTCGCCCGCCGCGCCCTGCGCGTGCAAGACCTCTTCAATCCGGCGCTCTTTGACGAAAAGCTCGCCGAAGTGCTGGATTACCACAACTTCGTGCTGACCCAGTACCTGGGCGCCGAAGCGGTCTCGGCCAACGAAGTGCGCGATCAGGCCATGGCCTTGGCGCCGGCCATCGCCCCGATGGTCAAGGACGTCTCCAGCAACCTGTACGCCATGCAGCAGGAAGGCAAGCGCCTCCTGTTCGAAGGCGCGCAAGGCGCGCTGCTGGACGTCGATCACGGCACTTATCCCTTCGTCACCAGCAGCAACTGCGTTGCGGGCGCGGCCTCGGCAGGCGCCGGCGTCGGCCCCCAGCAACTGGATTACGTGCTGGGCATCACCAAGGCGTACACCACGCGCGTTGGCTCGGGCCCGTTCCCCACGGAACTGGTCGACGAGATCGGCACCCGTCTGGCCACCATCGGCAAGGAGTTCGGTTCGGTCACGGGCCGTCCGCGCCGTTGCGGCTGGTTCGACGGCGCCGCGCTGAAGCGCTCGGTCCGCCTGAACGGCATTTCCGGCCTGTGCATCACCAAGCTGGACGTGCTGGACGGTCTGGAAACCATCCAGTTGGGCGTCGGCTACCGCGTCAACGGTGAATTCCGCGACGTGCTGCCCTACGGCGCGCACGCCGTTGCGCAAGCGCAACCGGTGCTCGAAGAGCTGCCCGGCTGGAGCGAATCCACCGTCGGCATCACCGAATACGCCAAGCTGCCCGCCGCCGCGCGCCGTTATCTGGAGCGTGTCGCCGAGGTCTGCGGCGTGCCGATCGACCTGGTGTCCACCGGTCCGGACCGCAACGAGACCATTGTTTTGCGTCATCCCCTGAAGGGCTGACATCGGGTTATTATTCCCAAGGCCGCCGCCGGTCATACCGGCGGCGGCCTTTTCGTATTTTTGTGCAGGAGATGCTTGCCTATGAGCACGCCGACCAGTGACGATAGCCACCTGTGGGTAACGTGGGACGATTACAACCGCTTGATCGAGCGCCTTACTTTGCAGGTGCACCAGTCGGGCTGGAAGTTTGACAAGATTCTTTGCCTGGCGCGCGGCGGTATGCGCGTGGGTGACGTCATGTCGCGTATTTTTGATGTGCCGCTGGGCATTCTTGCCACCAGCAGCTATCGCGAGGCGGCTGGCACCAAGCAAGGCGATATGGACATCGCTCAGTTCATCACCATCACCCGCGGCACGTTGTCCGGCCGGGTGTTGCTGGTGGACGACATGGTCGATACCGGCAAGACCTTCAATAAGGTCTTCGATCACCTGAAGAGCCAGTTCGCCGACATCACCGAATTGCGCAGCGCCGTGCTGTGGTGGAAGGGCCATTCCCTGGCAACGCCCGACTATTACGTCGAGAAGCTGCCCACCAATCCCTGGATTCACCAGCCTTTTGAAGACTACGACAGCTTGCGTCCCCATCAATTGGAAGCCTGGATCCGCAAGGGTTCCCAGAGCTGATAGCAGGCAGGAAAAGGGCGGGGCCCAGGGCGCGGACTGTCCCTGGCAGTAGTCAAACCGTCCTTGACCATGCTAGAATCGCTGGTTATCGCTAAACCGAACTTGGCTTGTTACTCTTTGGGTAGTCTTTGGGTAACGGAAACAGCCAGCTCAAACCCGGGTGAACGCATGCCCGGGTTGCGCTTTGAAGGTTCACAGTTCGCGGTACTTGCCTATTGGCGGTTTGCAGGTCTTATCGCCAGGGGCCGTCTTCGCGTACCTGGGGCCGCGCAGCGTTGCTGGAAAAGCAAGCCAGGTTTGTCATCAACTTTGTTACCCTACAAGCAGGCCAATTACTTTATGCCTATCGTTCGACTGAAGGAAAACGAACCGTTTGAAGCCGCTCTGCGCCGCTTCAAGCGCACCATCGAAAAGACCGGTTTGCTCACCGAACTGCGCTCGCGCGAGTTCTATGAGAAGCCCACCGCCGAGCGCAAGCGCAAGCATGCCGCCGCCGTGAAGCGCCACTACAAGCGCATCCGTAGCCAACAACTGCCCCCGCGCCTGTATTGATTTCTGATTCCCGAATCTATTGATTCCAGAATCATTCATCCAGGATTTGCTCGCCCGAGTCGACGTCGTCGACGTTGTCGGGCGATATGTGCAGTTGCGAAAGGGTGGGGCCAACTTGCTTGGCCTGTGCCCCTTTCATAACGAAAAAAGCCCCTCGTTCACTGTCAGCCCCACCAAGCAGTTCTATCACTGCTTCGGTTGTGGAGCGCATGGCAGCGCCATCACCTTCCTGATGGAACATACGGGCGCCAGTTTCCCCGACGCCGTGCGTACGCTCGCGGCGTCGGCGGGAATGACGGTCCCCGAAGAAAACCGCAGTCCCCGCCAGCAGCAGGAGTCCGCGCGCCGCAAGGCCGAGGAATCCCGGCACACCCAGGTGCTGGACGCTGCCCAAGCCCATTACCTGAAACTGTTGCGCGCTTCGCCCGCCGCCGTCCGCTATTTGAAGCAGCGCGGCCTGACTGGCGAGATCGCCGCGCATTTCGGCCTGGGCTGGTCAGGCACGGACCGGCACGGTCTGTCCCAGGTGTTTCCGAACTACGAGGACCCCACGTTGGTGGAGTCCGGCCTCGTCATCGAGTCCGAGGACGGGCGGCGCTACGATCGTTTTCGCGAACGGGTGATGTTTCCGATCCGCAATGCGCGGGGAAGCCTAATCGGGTTTGGCGGCCGGATCATCGGCAAAGGCGAACCCAAGTACCTGAATTCTCCTGAAACTCCCCTGTTTTCGAAGGGGCAGGAACTTTATGGGTTGTGGGAGGCACGCCAGGCCATCCGTCAGGAAGGTCAGGTGATCGTCGTCGAGGGCTACATGGACGTGGTCGGCTTGGCGCAGCAGGGCATTGCCAACGCAGTTGCCACGCTCGGCACCGCCACCACGCCGGATCACGTCAAGAAGCTCTTGCGCGCCAGCGACAAGGTCATCTTCAGCTTCGATGGCGACAAGGCCGGCCGGCGCGCCGCCTGGCGCGCGCTGCAGGCCTGTCTGCCGGTGCTTCGGGATGACATCGCGATCCGGTTCCTCTTCCTGCCGGCGGAGCACGATCCCGATTCGTATGTGCGCGAATTGGGCGCCGAAGCGTTCCGCGCATGTCTGGGCGACGCCGTGGCGCTGTCGCGCTTCTTGTTGGACGAATTGGCGTCGCGTCACAACATGACCGAGGCCGAAGGGCGCGCCAGTTGTCTGCACGAGGCCAAGCCGCTGCTGGCAACGATCCCCGAATGCGCGTTGCGCGTGCAGATCGAACGGGAAATGGCCAAGCTGGTGCAATTGACGCCCGAGGAAATGGCGCAGGTTCTGGCGCAACAGCCTGCCAAGCCATTTGCGCCGGCCGCGCGGCCCGCGTCTGGCGGTGGCGAGTCCGGCATGGCCGCGGGCGGCGAGCCGAGCCACGACGGTGGCCCGCCGGACATGGGCTACGACTACGGCAACCACGACTTCCACGACATTCCGGCCGACGAGTCCGACGATTACGGCCAGTACGCCTCGCATGGCGAAGAGTCTGGTGGCGGATCTGCGGGCTGGCAGCCAGGCGCCAAGCAGGAATGGAAGGGCAAGAGCGATTGGAAAGGCAAGAGCGACTGGAAGGGCAAGGGTGATTGGAAGGGCGGCAAGGGCAACTGGAAAGGCCGGCGCGACAACGATGTTGGCGGCTTCGAGGGGCGCCGCACCATGCCGTCGCTGGCCAAGCGGCTCTTGAGCCTGCTGCTCGCGCATCCCGAGCTGGTCGACTCCATGGGCGATCAGCAGCTTGAAGTCATCGACCATGGCCCCCATCTAGGATTGGTACGAGACCTGATCATGCTGGCGCAATCCAGCGGCGCGCGCCATGTCGGCGCCTTGCTGGAGGCTGCGGAGCCGGACTCGGACCTTGCAACCGTATTGAAGGGGCTGCGGGCGGACATCCTGGCGCAGGAAGACCTGCCCGACCCGCAGACGGAATGGGACGATGCGTTGCGGCGGATCGAGTTCGATTCGGCGAAAAATGAAATGGCCAAGCTGGCGGCTTCCGGACTGGCTTCGGAAGAGGCTCGCAAGCGATATCTTGAGCTTTCCCGCCGCATGACCGTGCTGAAAGGTGCCGGGATACGCTAAATACGCTAAAATCAAAGGTTTTCCGCTCATGCGGGGGCCTGTGAGGCCAGCGCAGGGCCGGCGCAGTTTGGCCAAGCGCGGATGCCGCCATTGCCAGCTGTGCCCGACTGTTGCATGATCGCTGGGAATTCAAGGTCGATTGGTGGCGGATTGTTCGCCAGATCGATGCAGCAAGAGCAGGAACGTGACACGAAGTCCGGCATCTGGAATCTATTCCGGAAGCCGGAATCTAATGATTTATGTACCAATTTGACGAGAGCGGCCTGAAGCTCGGGCATCCCGGTTATTGAGCCCAGGCGGCATCGCTAACCACTAAAAAAGGTTAGAAACGGGACGCGTGCGTCAAAATTGTTACATCGTTAATTAATATAGCTGAGCGGTGGATCAAAAGCAGTTCAGCGGCGGTAACTCCGCGTGGCGTGAGTGGTTTGGGTGCTGTGTATACGTAGCTGCTTGGGGCAATGGCCCGATAAGCGAGCAAAGCCTATTTATAGGCAGGCAGCCCCCCCAACGTCCGGAACCCGCCGTTGAATGAGGTCATGCACGTCGGGCGTCAGAACGGTCAAGAACCGGAGACGTCGCCAGACGGGCTCGCAAGAGCCGGTGCTGCGAACAACGCAGCCGCGTGATCTTCGCCGATCCACCAGATTTACCCGTATTCCATGCCGCCCCGGATCCGTATCCGGCGCGGCGTTATGCGGTGCAACAAGCCCGAACGGGTTGCGACGACCACGGAAGCGACTATGACCAAATCCACCGGCAAATCCTCCTCTGCAATTGATGCGGCCGAAACCAAGGCTGTGGCGGCCAAACGCGCCGTCAGCATGGCCGCGGAAAAAGCGCCCGCCAAGACGGCGGTGAAGGTCGCCAAGCCTGCCGCCAAGACGGCCGCCAAAAAGGCGGCCAAAACGGCAGTTGCCGCGGACAAGCCCGAAAAGGTGACGAAGGCCCGCGCCAAGAAAGCCGAAGACAAACTGGCCGACCTGGTCGGCAGCGCGCGTCCCGCGCCGAGCGGCCGCCGTCCGGGCCGCCCCGCCAAGAACGCCAACAACGACTCCGACGGTTTCGACGATCCGATGGACGGCGAAGGCGAAGTCCTGCCCGATCTGAAGCCGCCCAAGCGCGGCGGCAAACGCGGCAAGGCCGATCCCAAGGACCTGATCGCCCGTGGCCCCGTCACGCCGGAAGAATACGAAGCGCGCCGCAATCGCCTGAAGCAGCTGATCAAGCTGGGCAAGGACCGCGGCTACCTGACGTACGGCGAAATCAACGACCATCTGCCCGACGACCTGGTCGATGCCGAAGCCATCGACGGCATCATCAGCACGTTCAGCGACATGGGTATCGCGGTCTATGACCAGGCCCCCGACGCCGAAACCCTGCTGATGAGCGAGAACGCGCCGGTTGCGTCCAACGACGACGACGTCGAAGACGAAGCCGAAGCCGCACTCACCACCGTGGACTCCGATTTCGGCCGCACCACCGACCCGGTCCGCATGTACATGCGCGAAATGGGCTCGGTCGAGCTGCTGACCCGCGAAGGCGAAATCGAGATCGCCAAGCGTATCGAAGACGGCCTGAAGCACATGGTCATGGCCATCTCGGCCTGCCCGACCACCATCAACGAAATCCTGGCCCACATCACGCGCGTGCGTGAGGGACAGGCGCAGATCGACGAAGTCGTCGACGGCCTGGTCGATCCGGAAGACGGCGAAGAATACGCCGGCGCCGGCGTCACCGCCGATGAAGACGAAAGCGACGACGGCCCCGCCGGCGGCATGTCCAGCAAGCAGCTGGAAGACCTTCGCGTCAAGGCGCTGGCCAAGTTCGACGAAGTGGGCAAGCAGTTCGACAAGATGCGCCTGTCGTACGAGAAGGACGGCTACAAGTCGGACATCTACGTGCGGGCCCAGGAATCGATCCAGAACGAACTGATGGGCATCCGCTTCACCGCCAAGATGGTGGAAAAGCTGGCCGACACGCTGCGCAACCAGGTTGAAGAAGTGCGTCAGCTCGAGCGCGCTGTCCTGCACACGTGTGTGGACCGTGCCGGCATGCCGCGCCTGCACTTCATCAAGGTGTTCCCCGGTAACGAAACCAACCTGCAGTGGGTCGTCGACGAAGTGGCCGCCGGCCATCCGTACGCCGAAACGCTGGAGCGCCAGATTCCCGCCGTGCAGGAACTGCAGCAAAAGCTGATCGACCTGCAAACGCGCGTCGTGCTGCCGCTGAAGGACCTGAAGGACGTCAACAAGCGCATGGCCACCGGCGAAGCCAAGGCTCGCAAGGCCAAGCGCGAAATGACTGAGGCCAACCTGCGTCTGGTGATCTCGATCGCCAAGAAGTACACGAACCGTGGCCTGCAGTTCCTCGACCTCATCCAGGAAGGCAACATCGGCCTGATGAAGGCCGTGGACAAGTTCGAATACCGCCGCGGCTACAAGTTCTCGACCTACGCAACGTGGTGGATCCGTCAGGCCATCACGCGTTCCATCGCCGACCAGGCGCGCACCATCCGTATTCCGGTTCACATGATCGAAACGATCAACAAGATGAACCGCATCAGCCGCCAGATCCTGCAGGAAACCGGCGCCGAGCCGGATCCCGCGACCCTGGCGCAAAAGATGGACATGCCCGAGGACAAGATCCGCAAGATCCTGAAGATCGCCAAGGAACCGATCTCCATGGAAACGCCCATCGGTGACGACGACGATTCGCACCTGGGCGATTTCATCGAAGACACGTCCACGCTGGCGCCTTCGGATGCGGCGCTGCATGGTTCGATGCGCGACGTCGTCAAGGAAGTGCTAGACTCTCTCACCCCGCGTGAAGCCAAGGTCCTGCGCATGCGTTTCGGCATCGAAATGAGCACCGACCAGACCCTGGAAGAAGTGGGCAAGCAATTCGACGTCACGCGCGAGCGCATCCGCCAAATAGAGGCTAAAGCGCTGCGCAAGCTGCGTCACCCCAGCCGGGCCGACAAGCTGAAGAGCTTCCTGGAAGGGCAGTAAATTTCCTGGGCCTCTAGCTCATGCCTGGTTAGAGCAGCGGACTCATAATCCGTTGGTGCCGAGTTCGACTCTCGGGGGGCCTACCAAGAATGACGCGGGTTTGCATGAAGTTCATGCAGCCCGCGTTTTCTTTTGTGTGGGGGATTTTTTGCCAATCTGGCTGTGCGCCGTTTTGATGGCTTCAGTGGCCAAGTGCGCGTAGCGCTTGGTGCTGGCTGACGGGCGATGATTTTTTGTGGAACTGGGCCCACTGGTCCCGGTTCGGCGTCACGGTGGGCAACATGGAGGCCTACGTGTCCTGGACAGACGACCACCGACCCAACAACTATGACTTCGCGCAGGTTGTCGAGGCCGTGCACGCGGAGCTACCCTGGCACGAGCGGATGATCGTCATCGCCGGGTGTCACCAGAAGAACGCCATGTCCGCCACCTGGACGCGCGCGGCCCGGGGGATGCGGCGCTGGGTTGGATCACCAACACTACCGGCGTGGCGCTGACCGAACCGAATACAAGCTGTACCTAGGCCTGTTCCGCGTCCAGGTCGAAAAGAGGCTCGCGTGAAGTACGCGAAGCAAGTGATTGACCTGTTGGCCACATATCCGGGGCGACAGTTTCGTATGCAAGACTTGATCCGATACGTGGATCCTCGCGCTGAGGGCAATGACCGGCGTCGCATTCGGACGGAAGTCCAGCGGGTACCCGACCTGTAGGAAAGTGGGGGGACTCTGGACAAGCTGGAGGCGGGCGAACGAGGCTCGTTTGCGCTGTACTCGTGGACGGAGAAAGTGCGACATGCGCCAGTAGTGAAGCGCCACGCAGAGTGCAATAATTTCCCCGGGCAAATGCGCCCGTAGGAAATTGGTTTTCGGGATGACTTTGCGGTTTGCCCCGCATGCGCGTGCCGGTGATAATGGCTTTTTCCCATAACTCATCGGAAGGCAGTATGCGCAGAAAATTCGTCTCTATTGTTCCTCTCAAAGAGGACGGGCGCTCTGGATTGTGGCTTTATGCTATTGCGGATGATGGAAGTGCTTGGCGTGCTCGCCAGTTGTATGACGGAACTTTGACCGACGATGGCTGGGAAGAGGTGCAAGAGCTTCCGGAAGCCGACCAACGAAGCTATTAATAACTGGAAAATTTGCCGAGCATGAAGTAAGGCGCTGCCGCCTTCGGGCGGCTTTTTGTTTCCAGAGAGCAGGGGCCAGGGTGCGATAAAACGCCCCCGGATTCGCCAAGACTTGCGGTCCCTTGTTTGGGTTTGACCCCAACTCAGTAGTCTTACGGTCCTAGACTGGTGAGTGAGCCGGTGCAGATAACGGCTCCACTGCGTTCGACTTGAAAAGTTCAGTCCTGGCCAGGTCAGAATCGAAGCTCGCTCGTTCAAAGGGGTGGAGGTCGAGGTGCATAGCTAGTTTGATGCGATTGTGGCCAACGAGCGGCAAATTATCCAACAGCGCATAACGACGGACGTATTCGTTGAACTTTCTTCCCTCAGGTAGAAAACCGTTGAAAAAAATAGCTCGTAGTTCTGGGCCCGAAAGCCGAGCTCGTAAGATCGACACGGCATCCCACTTTTCAGCCCAACTGACATTCGGATGCGAATCTATCCACCTCAGCAAGGAATAGAGCGTTCTAACAAGTGCGCCTAGCTGAGGCTCATTCGAGGAGAATACGCGCTTCCATCGATCTGCGGCCTCGATCTTTTGCTCGGATCTAAGTCTGTCTTGCTCCGCTTTAGTGGCAGCTTGATACTGTTCTATCAACGTCTTAGTCTGAAAGTCATTGAGGGCGCAGCCTCGAATGATCGCGTCCAGCGCAACTACACCTTCCTTGCGAGGGTCATCCTCATTGCCGGCACCGTGCTGCAACTCTGCAATCAATTCTCGGTAGCTGCTCGTCCAGCCAAAGAAGGATTGGTCGAAGGCCTGCTTGGCAAGCTGCCTGCGCTGCTCCTCCAGCTCGTCCTGTTGCGAGCGTAGTGTGAGTACGAGTAACACGATTGTCACAAGGCCTGCGATGGGATTGACAATTCCTCCCAGAAAGTCGCCAAACGTGCCCCAATCCCCGGTTTCTGTAGAGAGCGACCGGCCATGAAACTTATAGATGAATAGCCCCATGGCGAACGTCGCCACCGTCGCGGGGAACGCGAGAAAGAGCAAGATCAACCGGCGAGTTTTCGCGACTTTGGCTCGCTGCCGCTGGGATGTGGGATGCATTTTTATTTGTAAGAAGCTGACACAGCGGGAATATATTCAATATGGCGCTGGCATACAAACACCGCCGCTTCGTGGATGAGTGCCTCGTCGACCTCAATGCCACGCAAGCGGCGATAAGGGCGGGGTACAGCCAAAAGCCTGCTGGGCAAACCGGCAATGAGTACCCTAAAGAAATCTGAAATCGCCAAAGCGATTCAAGCGCGCCTAGCGCACCGAGAAGACCTGAAGGAGCAGTATAGGATCAGTCGTTTGTGGAGGGCAGGCGCTGCCGAAGTTGAGGAACGGGTTCAACATAGATCTGAGTCAGCAGTTCAAGGAGGCGCGACTTATCGTCGGAATCGTGTCGAACAGCTCGGGCTGGAAGTTAGGGGTGGGCCTGGTATGCATGGCCGGCATTTCATCTAGGTACGGGCGACTCGCCTCGACGTGGCCGGGACTATCAGATTGGGTCCGTAACTAATGAGACCCGAATTCGCAGTGGGCGGCTCCCTGGAGAATCGCATGAAACATTGGATAAATTTCAGGTTCACGCCACCAGTTTCGCGCTGAAACCCGCGAAGAGCCTAACAATTGCGCCGGATTGTGATTCCAGTTGTCGTGGAGAGATGGTGTGGGGTATGCGCCACAGCAGGCGCAGACCGACGAGCCCCGCACAGTTGGCGCGAATCGTTAGCCCCAAAAAATCAATGCGTCATATCCAGGCGCAGTTTGAGCCCGTGGACTCATAATCCGTTGGTGCCGAGTTCGACTCTCGGGGGCCTACCAAAGAAATCCTGACACCAGGTACCGCAGCCGCCAGCAATGGCGGCTGTTTTCATTTCCAGGCCACGGTTGGACGTGAGGCTGCGCGGGCCGTGCCGCGGTCCCATTCCTGATTGGTAACCCCGCGTAACACTTCCTCATCCAAAAGGACTATTCCCCAATAATCCTCAAAACCGCTCGTGGCTGTGGGCGATGAGGGGAGGGTCCATCCGCCCCGTCTGATGTTTGGCATGTGCTGATACCGAAGCTCGATCGGAGGAAGTTTCATGAAAAACAACGCTCTGCCCGCCGGCGTACTGTCCCGTTCGTCGCTGCTCCCCCTCCTGGCATTTCCTTGGGTATCGGTCGCTCAGATCACAATCGAGAGTGGGCAGACGGTAACCGTTCCGGGAACTCAGGCTTCGCCTTGGAACACGAACGGCCCCCTCTTGGTTGGAAATACGGGAGCCGGTACGTTGAACGTGTTGAGTGGCGGTCTGGTGAATAGCCCGGATGCTTACCTGGGAGGTGTTTTCGGCGGTGCCGGGGTGGTGTCGGTGACCGGACCAAACGCGCGATGGGAAGTGTCCGCCAACAGCTTGAGTACGCTGAATGTTGGCTGGAGTGCAGCAGGGACACTGACGGTGGCCAGCGGTGGCGTGGTCCAGAGTCAGCGCGCCGTTCTCGGGGAATTCGACGACGGCGTAGGTGTTGTGAACATCACTGGCGCCGGATCGCAATGGATCAACAACCAGCTGCTCTACGTCGGGATGTCGGGCGAGGGACGTTTGAACATCTTGGACGGGGGCTACGTTTCGACGGGCTCGGGATCCATCGGCGTCGTTGGCGGCAAGGGAGACGTCACAGTCCGCGGGGCCAATTCCCGGTGGCTTTCCGGATCATCCATTCAGATTGGCTCGTTCGGCACTGGCAGCTTGACGATCTCGGATGGCGGGCAGGTGACTGCCCCGGGCGCGGTGATGGGGACGACAGCTTCCGGGATCGGCAAACTTGTCATCGGCAGCGATGTGGGCGCTGCGCCGGTCGCGCCTGGCACGCTGGAAACCCCGCGTGTTTCATTTGGCCCAGGCGACGGCCGCGTGATTTTCAATCACACGTCTTCCAGTTATGTTTTCGACGCGACGATCAACAACGGTGCCAACAATGCAGCAGGCTCCAATACCGGATTGGTCGGGGGCGGGCGGCTGGAGGCGATGGCGGGTCGCACCATCCTGAATGCGGACCACGGGGACTTCTCGGGCGCCGCGCAAATAGGCGGTGCGGGCATTCTGCAGGTCAATCGCGACCTGTCGGGCGCGGCGATGCAGATTCTCTCTGGCGGTACGTTGGAAGGGCGCGGACGGGTGGGCAGTGTCGTCAATGCAGGCTCCGTATCGCCCGGGGCCTCGCTGGGCACGCTGACCATCAGTGGGAACTACACGGGCAGCAGCGGTTCGCTGTTGCAGCTGGAGACGGTGCTTGGCAATGACGCGTCCCCTACCGACAAACTGGTTGTGACGGGCAATGTCGCGGGCAGTACGGCCGTCAAGGTCACCAATTTGAATGGCAGCGGGGCGCAGACGGTAAATGGCATTCGCGTCATTGAGGTCGGCGGCGCGTCGCCTGCGAGCGCGTTCAACCTTCGGGGCGATTATCGGGCCGAAAACGGTCAGCAAGCCGTGATTGCCGGCGCGTATGCGTACACGCTGCAACACGGCGGCAGCAATACGCCCACGGACGGTCACTGGTATCTCGTATCCGAATTCAAGGAACCGGAGACGGCTCCCGAACCGGAGCCAGGGCCGGGACCTGATCCAGAGCCCGAACCCGAACCCGAACCCGGGCCGGGCGCGCCGGTGGAGGAAATTCCCGGAAGTCCCGAAGAGGGGCCACGCTATCAGCCGGGCATACCGCTTTATGAGCAGTATCCCCAGGTGCTCGCTTCCCTCAATACGTTGCCGACGTTGCAGCAACGCGTCGGAAACCGGTTCTGGCGGACTGACGGTCAGCCCGCGGCCGAGGACAAATTCGGGGGGTGGGCCCGCATCCAAGGCGCCACCAGTTCGATGCGCCCGGCACAGTCGGCGACGAAGTCGAGCCGGGATATCGACCTGTGGAAGCTGCAAACGGGCATTGACGTCGTCGCAAACCGCCAGCCAGATGGTTCGATGCTGGTGGCTGGCGTCAATCTTTCTCATGGCAACGCGTCGGCCGATATCGCGTCTCCGTATGGCCGGGGCAAGATCGACACGACTGGCACGGGCGTGGGCGCCAGCCTGACCTGGTACGGCGCCAGCGGGTTCTACGTGGACGGACAATTGCAGGCCATGTGGTTCGACAGCGACATCTCGTCGCGCACGATCGGGCGCGACGAGGTGAAGGGAAACAATGGAGACGGCTTCGCCATCTCGGTGGAGACAGGCTATCGCCATGACATCGGCAAGGGCTTTTCGCTGACGCCGCAGGCGCAGTTGATTCGGTCTCGCGTCGACTTCGACAGCTTTACGGACCCATTCGGCGCCAAGGTGCGGCTTGACGATGGCGACAGTCTGATCGGACGTCTGGGCGTGTCGCTCGATTACGAACCTGAACGCTCCGTTGCGCAAGGGGCGGCCGGGCAAACGCATGTGTACGCCATCGCCAATCTGTACAACGAGTTCATGAATGGCACGAACGTCAACGTGGCGGGCGTGTCCTTTCGAAGCCGGGACGAGCGGCTGTGGGCCGAACTTGGCGTTGGCGGGACCTACCAATGGAACAAAGGGCGCTACGGCGTTTATGGAAACCTGAGCGTGGCCGGCGCCACCAACAACATGAGCGACAACCACTCCGTGGGCGGCATGATCGGCTTTCGCGTGCAGTGGTAGGGGCCAGCTTAGATCGCAACGTCGTGTTGGAACCGTGACCGGCAGGGAAACGAGCACCCGCGACCAGGAACGCACCTACTAGGAAAGCGTCTCCAAATGGAAGAGCGCCCCAGCTCAAGATGAGTCTGAGGCGCTCCTGCCCGGCTTCGCACGCGATGGGTGTCAGACAGCCCGGCAACTCCAATCTACTGCTCGGACTTCAGCCCGGCAATAGGGGAAACCCTTGCCAAAAAAGGGGTGGGAACGTCATTGGCGCAGGACCTTCGAGGCATGCACATGCGTCAAGGGGGCGTGCGCGGATTTGTCCGTCTCGGCATCCACGAATTGTCCGCCCGCCGCCCGCTGGCGACACTGGCCTCCACATTCAATGCACGGGAGAGCAGATATGTGGGGGCATCGAAAGCGCCAACTGGGACAGGGGATGACGGAGTACATCGTTGTCGTCGCGCTGGTCGCCGTGGCGGCGATCGCGGTTTATCAGTACTTCGGACAGGTCGTGCGTTCGCAGACGGCAGCCATGGCTCGCGAGCTTGCCGGCGAAGACGGCAGCACGCAATCCAAAGCGGCGCAGCAGGCGGCCCAAAAGGCGGCGGCCCAGACCAAGGCGCGGTCGCTCAAGTCATTTACCGGCAACGCCGAGATCGCGAATTGAACGCGCCGCCATCCATGTTCGACGATCACCAACGGGGCCAAGCCCTGGTCCTGGGTTTGATGGTCGCTGCCGTCGGCGTGGCGTCGCTCGTCGTCCTGTACAACGTTGGCCAGACGGTCGAAGCGCGCAGCCGCCTGACCCACGCCGCGGATGCGTCGGCCTACAGCGGTGCGCTCATGCAGGCGCGCGCGCTCAATGCCATCGCCTACGTGAATCGCAGCCAGATCGCGCATCAGGTCGCGATGGCGCATCTGGTGACGCTAGGGGCGTCAGCGCAATACCTTGATGCGTTGCAATCGCAGCGTCGGCGCGGCAATCCGCCAGCCGGCCTGATCGCGATGCTATTCGGGCCGGCTGCCGGGGCGTCCTACCAAGGGGCGCAGGCCCCTACGGACGCCGAAAGCCGTCTGGCGCGCGCGTTCGCGCAGCATGATCGCGTCGTGCATCAGGTGCTGGAAGCCGCGGCGCGAGCGATTACCGGCGATTTCATCATGTCTCGGGATCGTGTCATGCGCGAGGTGCTGGCTGCCAACTATCCCGCGTTTGGCAAGACTGGCCGGGACGATGCATCCGGGGCCTCGCCGCTGGATCTGCGTGTGTTGACGGACGGCTGGCCGGGTTTCACGGAGCGCCAAGCCGCCACACGCAAGGCCGGCCTGCGGCCGGCTATTGAAAGCGCAGTGGCCCGCTATGGTTTCCTGGACCGCCGCAACACGACGCTACGCAACCCTTGGGTGGTCAGCACCCGGTGTCCGTGGCTTCGGCACGAACTCCGGCGGCGCGGCTCGACCTGGCTTGGGCCGGATGGCCATTGGGGCGCGTTGGACACGCAGTCCTACCATGCCCTGCGCTCGAACCGCTGGATTGGCTGCTACTTCCGCGAATACGCGATGGGGTGGGGCACCGTCCAGGGCAATAAAAGCCGTGCGCCCGACGACGTGGAATTCGTCGAAGATCCGCCCGCAGACTTCTCGCAGGAAGACTTCTGGCGATGGGTGGAGCACGCCACGTCCTGGAACATCTTTGACGGAGCCAACAACCCCATGGCGAACTCCTACGCAATGGCTGGGGTGCGCCGGTGGCCCGGCGGCGGCTTGCCCGTCTACCGGGAAGTTGCGTCCAAGCGTCTTGCCGAGCCCTTGCGTTTCGCCGTGGCGGTTGGCCTGCAATCGTCCGTCGTCAAAACCACGGATGCCAGCAGCGCTGTGTCGGCGCCGATCGGTCAGTTCCGATATGCCGCACTGGGCCGAACGGGCGCCATCACCGTCAGTACGGCTGCCGAGACCTACTTTTCCCGGCCGGAGCGGCGCGCCGACGGGCGCCTGGAGCTCGCCACGCTTTTCCGGCCCTATTGGCAGGCTCGCCTTTCCGCAGTCACGCCGCAAGAGGAAGCATTGGCCAGGAGGCTGCCGTGATGCAACGCGGATCAAACGAACAAGGACAGGCGGTGGTCGAGGCGCTATTGATGTTGCCGTTTTTGACCGTGTTGCTGTGGGCGGTCTTGGATATCGGCGCGATGCAGTTTTCGGCACAGCGCACGACCCAGGTTAGTCGTCAGGCCGCCATGGCGGCGGCGTTGGGGCAGCCGGTCGCGACGCTTCGCGCGCCGGCGCGGATGGACGTGGAAGGCCGCGCCCAACGCTGGCTTGGATCTTCCATTGCGCGGGGCGGCGCATTGCAGGATGAATGGTTTGGCGCGGCAATGCGTCTGCTGTCCGTGCAAGTGCGTTCGCTGCCGCCGCCGGGCAATGTCATGTTTGGACTGCCGGTCTCGCGTCACCTCAGCGTGGCAGACGGCGCGGGCTATGCGCATGGCGACGCGGATGCGCAACGCCGTATTGGGGCATCGCCAACGGGCTGGTTGCAAGCGAGCCGCACCTCGCAGGCTGAGGCGGTAAGGATGCAGCGACCCGTCAGCCAGGCAGAGGCGCCGTGGGGGAGGCCGGCGCTGTCGCGGGATTGGCTTTCCGCGTGGGGGGATGTGCTGCCTGGTGATCGGCTTGGCGGGCGTGCGGAGGGCGGAAGATGAATCTTGTCCGAAAAGTGTGCGAAGGGCAGGGCATGCGAATCCGTCCTGCCTTGCTTGCAGTCGGCATCGGGCTGTGCGGTGCGTTGATGCTGTTGCCCGAACGCGCGGGCGCATCAGGCGGCGTGTCCAGCCTGGAGCGCCTGCGGCTTCCCGAAGGCGCCTTGCGAGAACGCATGGCGGATCGGTTGTGGCTGCACGGCATGCCCGCGCAAGTGTGGGTGTTCGATGCGCCCCAGCGCCCATCGGCCGTGGCCAGAACGCTGGCCGCGCAGCAACCTGCGTTGGCGGATCTGCACGTGCTGCCGGGGCAACTCATCCTGTCCGGCCGCGTCGGCGATGAGCGTTGGGTGGCCCAATTGGAAAACGCGGGCGCGGATCGTACTGTCGGCAGCCTCTCGGCGATTTCTGTGCGTGCGGCTCCCTCCGCGCATCTGCCGGGGTGGCTGCCAAAGGGCGCGCGCGTCAGGTCGGACGTTGCCGTGATGGAATCCGGCGTCAAGGTTTCCGACCGGATCTGGCAGTACGCATTGCCGCCTCACAAGCTGGCTGAACTGCTTGATGCCGCATTGCGGCGTACGGGATGGCGGCCGCAGGGCGACCCGGATAGTGAGGGGGCCGCGATGGCGGCGTCAGCGGCCACCGCGGGGCGAGGCGCGCCCTCCGCAGGCGCAGGCCAATGGTGGGCACGAGAACGGGAGCGGATGAAGCTTTGGCTGGTGCCTGTGGAAGGCGGCAGCGGGCTGCGAGCCCTTGGGTGGGCGCCATGAAGCCCTGGATCATTCGCGGCGCCGAGCGGTTGCGCCGTACCGGCGTGTATGGATTGGCGGTGCTGGCGGGCCTGGTCGCCGCATGGGCCGTGCGCGAGCACGTCGAGCAGCGCGTGCAGGCGCTGGAGGCCGAGGCGCAGACGCCGCTGGTCAGCCGTCTCGTGGCGGCCTATGACCTGCCGGCCGGCACATTGCTCGAAGAGGTGCATCTGGCCGTCCGCAAGATCCCGCAGCCCTGGGCGCCTGGCGCCAGCGTCGACCCGATGGAACTGGGCAGCGTGCTGGGCGCAACGCTACTTGCCGATCTGGCGCATGGGGACCCCTTGCTGAGAAGCTTCATGACTTACGATCCGCCGCAGCCTTCGCTGTCCGCGCGGCTTGAAGCGGGGCAGCGCGCGTTCACGGTCAACGCGGCAGACCTTGGCGGGCTTGCAGACATGCTCAAAGGCGGCGATGCCATCGATATCTACGTGACGTTCAATCATCGCCAACGCGAACTCACCGTCCCGGTGCTGCAGGGCATGCGAGTCCTGACCGCCATGAGCGACGACGGCGCGGGCAACATCACCCTGGCCGCGACGCCTGACCAAGCCATGCGGTTCATTGCCGCGCGGCAGGCTGGGGTGCTGACCGCAATGCTGCGTCATCGCGACGACGCCGCGTCCGTAAACCCCGTTTCACGAAGCGATCTGGCTTCCCTCTTGGGGCTGGACGCCGAACCCAAGCCCGGGCCCGGTGTCGCCATCGTTTACGGTGATCGCCTGGATGCACAGGCAGGCTTTGACGCGGAGCGGCCATGAACCGAATTCAAAGCTTGCTCGCCATCGTGCTGTGCCTGTGCAGTCTGCCTGCATGGTCCAACACCCAGACGCTGGAACTGCAAGTCGGCGAAACGCGCGTGTTGCCGCACCCCGGCGTGCGGCGAGTCGCCATCGGCAACAGTCAGGTAGCCAGCGCCGTGGCGGCGGAAGGGCGCGAGGTCGTGGTGTTTGCGCGAGCCGAAGGCGTGTCGTCCGTGCATGTGTGGGCAGGACGCGATCGCGTGGCAGCCTACGAATTGCGTGTGGTCCCTGCCGGCACGCCCCAACTGCGCGAGGAGGTCCAGAGTTTGCTCTCCCGGATCCCGGGGGCGCGCAGCTCGAACGTGGGCGGCCGCATCGTCATCGAAGGCGATGACCTGTCCGACGATGATCGCGCGCGCATTGCGGCGCTGGTGGACCGGTATCCGGACGTCGTGGATTTCACGGGTCAGGTCGGATGGGACCGCATGGTGCTGCTGGACGTGCAGGTGGTCGAGATTCCCACATCGCGGCTGCAGGAGTTCGGCGTGCGCTGGGATGGCATGACGCTGGGTGGCCTCAATGCGGGTCTCGCGTGGGATGGCGGATCGCGCAGCCGCATGACACGCCCTGGCGAGCAGATCATCGAGACGGCCGCGCCGGTCGCATCGGCCGCGGGCTACTTCGGCGTCAATGCGCTGCTTTCGGCGCGTATTGCCGCGCTGGCGCAAACGGGCGAAGCCGTAATGCTTGCGCAACCGCAGCTGCTGGCGCGCAGCGGCGCCAGCGCAACGTTTCTCGCCGGCGGGGAAGTGCCCTATGCCTCCACGGATGCACGGGGCAATCCCACCACGCTGTTCAAGCCCTACGGCGTGTCGCTGAACATCACGCCGCGGATCGATCGCAATGGGGTCATCCGGTCCTTGATCGAGGTGGAGGCCAGTTCGGTCGACACGTCGCTCAGCCTTCCCGGCGGCCCGGCGCTGCGCACGCGCCGCGCATCCACCGAGTTCAACGTGCGGTCGGGCAACACGCTCGTCATCGGCGGGTTTCTTTCGCGTGAGCAGGGCACCGACGTCAGCGGTCTGCCGGGGCTGCGCAACATTCCGATCCTGGGCGCGTTGTTTTCCTCGACCCGCTATCAACGCCGCGAGACCGAACTGGCGATCTTCGTGACGCCCAAGATCGTGTCGCAAGCAGAGCCCGCCATGGCCGATCGCATACGCCGCGGGCGAGAGACGCTGCAGGCGGCGTTTCCCGATCCTCCCCGCCTCGGGACGGCGGTTCCTTCGGACGCGATCGGTTGGGATCCCTACTCGGGCGCGGGTTCGCAGTGGGGACTGACGTCTGCCGAGGCCGATTCACCTTTTCCGGAGGGGCGCGATGCTCAACATTGAACTGACCCTTGAACTGACCTTCGAGGACGCCGCGCAGCAGCAGCTCACGCTGCGCGCGCCGGTGCTGATCGGAAGGGGCGTTCAGTGCGGATTGCGGATTCCCACCTGGAGAGTCGGGCGTCAGCACGCGCGGCTTCTGTGCGAAGCGGATCAAATCGTCCTGGAAGACCTGGGCACGCTGGCAGGCACGATGGTGAATGGGGTGCGGATCGTGCGGCATGCGCCGGTACAGCCTCAGGACGAGATCCTGATCGGGCCTTGCAGGCTGCGCGTGTCGATGCGGAAAGCCGAGGCCGCCTCGCCTCTTGACGGTGCGGATGCGGTGCCATCAGACCCGGCTCAACCGGAAATCCGGTCGATGGGGGATGACCGGAGCATTGCGCCGCCAGTTGTTCCGCCCTGCGCCCCGCATCGGCTGCACGACCGTCGACGTCTTCACGCGGCCCTGCTGAGCGCGCTGGACCTGCGACGGCGCGACGTGGCGGGGATGAGCGACGGCATGCTTCGCGCCGAAGCCGAGCGCCTTCTGGTTGGGATCGTTGCCACGGACGCCGAACTTCCGCCCCATGCGGACAAGGCGGCGCTGTGCCGCGAGGTGCTCGATGAAGCGGTTGGGCTTGGGCCCTTGGAACCCTTGCTTGCGGCCCCCGGCATCACGGAAATCATGGTCAACCGCTACGACGAAATCTATGTCGAACGTGCGGGGCGCCTGTGGCGGGAGCAGGCCGCATTCACCAGCGAACAGTCGGTGCGCTGGGTAATCGAACGCATCGTCACGCCCTTGGGGCGCCGCATCGACGAAAGCTCGCCGATGGTCGATGCCCGGCTGCCCGATGGCTCGCGGGTCCACGCCATCATTCCGCCGGTGGCGATGAAGGGCGCCAGCCTGACCATACGCAAGTTTCCGCAGCGTCGGCCGCAGATGCCCGATCTGATTGCGCTGGGCGCGCTGAGCGACGCGATGTCGCAGTTTCTGGCTTTGTGCGTACGGATGCGCAAGAACCTGGTCGTTTCCGGGGGGACGGGGGCGGGCAAGACCACGCTGCTGAACATCCTGTCGAACGAGATTCCGGACGGCGAGCGCGTGGTCACGATCGAAGACGCTGCGGAATTGCGGCTCAATCATGCGCATCTCGTTGCGCTGGAGGCCCGGCCGGCCAATCAGGAAGGCAGAGGCCGAATCGACATCCGCGAACTGGTGCGCAACGCGCTGCGCATGCGGCCTGACCGCATCGTCGTGGGCGAATGCCGCGGCGCCGAGGCGTTCGACATGCTGACGGCCATGAACACGGGCCACGAAGGTTCCCTGACGACGCTGCATGCCAACTCTCCGCGCGACGCGTTGGCCCGGCTGGAGTCCATGATTCTCATGGCAGGGCTTGACCTGCCGCTGTCCGCGGTCCGTGAGCACATTGCCGCCAGCGTGGACGTGGTCGTGCAGCAGGCTCGACTGGCGGACGGCCGCCGCGTGGTCACGTCGATCGTCGAAGTGGCGGGCATGGAAAGCGGCCGCATCCAATTGCAGGACTTGTTTGGGTTTGACCGCAGTCACGGATTTCGGGGATGCGGCGCGCTGCCCAGCTTTGCGCGCGATTGGGCCGATAAGGGCGTGAGCCTGGACACTACCTGGTTTTCGGACTTGGCGGGCCAGGCGCCGGGCGTTGCGTCCTTTGCGCAAGGCTTGCCATGATCTGGCTTGCGGCGGCGGCCGCGATGCTGTGCGCGGGGTTGCTGGCGTGGCGCGCACAGAACTGGTTT
This sequence comes from Achromobacter sp. JD417, assembly GCF_041879325.1. Lineage (NCBI taxonomy): Bacteria > Pseudomonadati > Pseudomonadota > Betaproteobacteria > Burkholderiales > Alcaligenaceae > Achromobacter > Achromobacter sp. JD417. The sequence goes on from NZ_CP087159.1 coordinate 1,991,224, forward strand.
GCGCCCGCGCTGCGGCGATACCGCGAGGTCTACACGCAGGACGCGGGTGTGCGGTTGAGCGAGGTGTTCCTCTTCATCGACCCGCGCCAACTGTGGGCGGGCGCCATCGTCTGCGGGGTTGCCGCTGCGGCGGCCGCGTTTTCGGCCACCGGAAGCGCGTTGCTGGCGGCCTTGTTCGCACTGGCGGCCTCGCGCCTGCCGCGGTCGGTCGTTGACGGATTGCGGCGGCGGCGTGCGCGGCGCTTTGAAACGCAATTACCGATGGCACTGTTGATGCTGGCGTCCGCGCTGCGGGCTGGCGTTGCCATGACGACTGGCCTGCGCCACGTGGTGGAACAGAGCAGCGCGCCGCTGGCGCAGGAGTTCGGCCTGATGCTGCGCGAACAGCGTCTCGGCGTGCCATGGGAGGTTGCGCTTGGCAACCTGCAGGCCAGGATGCCGGCCGACGCGACCTCGCTGGTGGTGGCTGCCATGCGCATCGCGGCAACAACCGGCGGCAACCTGGCCGAGGCCCTTGAGAGCATCGCGCAGACACTGCGGGCTCGCCTGCAGTTGCAGGCGAAGCTGCTTGCGCTGACCTCGCAGGGGCGGCTGCAAGCCTGGATCGTGGGCGCGCTGCCCATGCTTCTGCTGGCGGTGCTGGACCAGCTGGAGCCCGACATCATGAGTCTGTTGTGGCATACGCCGATGGGATGGGGTGTCCTGGCCATCGTGGCGGTGCTGGAGACGGCGGGTGTGCTGCTGATCCGGCGGATCATGCGGATCGATATCTGAAAGGGGGGCGGGATGTGGCTTTATGTGGGCATGGTGGCGACGGCGGCGGGAACGGCCTGGCTTGCGTGGGTGCTGTTGTGTCCGTTGCTGCGCCAGAAGCAGAACGCCGAGCGTGCGATGCCGTGGTGGTGGCGCGCCGCATGGCCGTGGATTGCGGCGGTGGCGCCGTTGGCGGGTCCCCTTTGCGCCTGGCGCTGGCGACTGCGGCTGAACCAGGCGATAGCGCGGGCGGCCTTGCCGCCAGGAGTCGGATATGCGCACATCGCGGCGTTGTGCGGTAGCGCGGCCGCCGTTGCCGGTGGCGTGGCCGGCGCCGTGGCGGTGGCGCTTGCTCCACCCGGCTCCGCGTCGTGGGTGCTCTGGACGGCTGCGGCGGCGCTGGCCGCCGGGGTGGCGCCGGCGGCGTGGTTGAAAGGCCTGGGCTCGCAGCGGCGCCGCGCCATCGAACGGGACTTGCCCTTCGTGTTCGACATGATGACGTTGTGCGTCGAGGCCGGACTGAGCGTGCAGGGCGCGTTGCATTTGGCGGCGCAGAGCGGGCCGCCTGGCGTGTTGCGCGACGCGCTGGCGGATGCGCTGGCCGAGATGCGCGCCGGCGTTTCCCGAACCGCGGCGATCAAGACCTTGGCCGAGCGCAGCAACAGCCCGTTGGCGCGCAATTGGGCGGCAGCACTGGCGCAGGCCGAGGTACTGGGAGCGAGCCTGGGGCCGGTCTTGCGCGCGCAGGCGGCGCAGTGCCGCAGCGACCGCCATACGCGGGCCGAGCAACTGGCGATGCAGGCGCCGGTGAAGATGCTGCTGCCGTTGATCGGCTGCATCTTCCCGTGCACGTTCATCGTGCTGGCGTTTCCCATCGCGATGCAGTTGCTGCAGAGCGTGCAATGAGCCGCCCCGCGCGGTTGCGCCAGGGGCGCTTGCGGCTGTTGACGGTAAAGGGGTGGTGGGGGCGGATGCGCGGGTTGCTGGGGCGGGCCCCGCCCGGGCCGCGCACAGGGGTGATGCTGATTCCCTGTGCCGCGGTGCATACCTTCGGCATGCGTTATGCCATCGACGTGGCGTTCATCGGCCGGGACGGCCGGGTTGTGCGATTGCGCCGGGCGCTTGCGCCGTGGCGGGTGGCGTTATGCCTGCGCGCCGTTGCCGTTGTCGAGATGCGTGCTGGAACTATTGATGCCGAACACGGAGGTGTAGGCCGGATAGAAGCTGCAGTAAAGCACGCCACCGGCGGCAATGTTGAACGGAATCTGCAGCGTGCCGGCCATCTGCGGCGACAAGCCGACGGCGACCAGCAGCCCGGCGCACAGGTCGATGAACAGAAAGACCATGATCCAGCAGACCCCGTAGACCAGGAACGGCAGCTTGTTGCGCCAGCAGGCAATGCCGGAGAAGAACAGGGCCTGGGTCAGGCGCAGGCCGTGCCAGGCGACCAGCACGGGTGCATGCCAGAACAGCGCCGCGATCACCACGTAGCAGATCGCAAACAGCATCAGCGGCACGGCCATGGCTGACAGGATCGGTTCCATGCTTTTTTCGACGGAGGCGATGCGCATGCCTTCCATCATGGCGTCGGAGAAGGGCAGGAAGATGACCAGGCCCATCACCAGGCAAAGGCCGGCATACAGCACGCCCATCAGGAAGAGCTTGCGGAATACGCCCGGCTGCTTCAGCGGCTTGCCCCACATGGAGGGCAGCATGATGCGATCGGCCTCGACATGTTTGCACGCGGACAATGTCATCAGCGTGATGATGGGCATCAGGGCCACGACGAGCATCGGGCCGACTGGCGGCGTGGCCGACGCAAAGACGACGAGCAGGCTAATGGCCATGGCCCAGGTGAACATGGCCAGGGGCTGCTTGCGGAACAGGCGGAATCCGTCGCGGACCCAAAGCCAGCCGGACGTCGCGGGTAGAAATGCTGCTTGCATGGCTCTCTGAAGGGGGAGATCTTTCAAAAAGGGGGCGCTATTCCCATTATGGGGGGCGTAGCGATTACGGCAAGACGGGCAGTTCCGAGCGGTGGCGCGCTTGCAACACTCTTTCGAAGTGGCGCGGGTCGTGCGGCTTGAGCGTCTGCGCGGGGCGGGGCAGAAAGAAGTCATACAGCCTGGACAGCCAGAAGCGCAAGGCTGCCGCCCTGAGCATCTGGGGCCAGACTTCGCGCTCGGCGTCGGTGAAGGGGCGAACCGAGGCGTACGCGGCCAGCCAGGCCTGGACCAGCTCCGGGATGAATTCGCCTGTGTCGCGCTCGATGCACCAGTCGTTGACGCTGACTGCCACGTCGAACAGCCAGGTGTCGCAGCCCGCGAAGTAGAAGTCGATGATGCCGCCCATGAGCGGATTCTCGAACGTGCCTGCAAACAGGACGTTGTCGCGGAACAGGTCGCAGTGGGCCGGTCCGATTTGCAGGGCCTGCCAGGCGGGCGTCTTGACGGCGGCCTGCTGCGCGGCCAGTTCCGAGGTCAGCAGCTCGGCCTGGACCGGGCTGAGAAAGGGCATGACCTTCGGCGCCGTTTCCAGCCACCAGGAAAGCCCGCGCAGGTTGGGCTGGTGGATCGGGAAGTCCTGCGCCGCGACGTGGGCGCGGGCCAGTGTGGCGCCGGCGAGCGCGCAGTGGGCGGGCCCCGGGGCGGGCTCGTAGCCTCCCGGCAGGCGCGACACGATGGCGCAAGGCTTGCCGTGCAGGGTGGTCAGGCGGGTGCCGTCGCGCAGGGTCTGCGGCTGCGGCACCGGGATGCCGCGTTCCGCCAGTTGATACATCAATTCGATGTAGAAGGGCAGTTGGGCGTGCGTCAGCACCTCGAACAGCGTCAGGACATATTCGCCACGCGTCGTGTGCAGGAAATAATTGGTGTTCTCGATACCCGCCGTAATGCCTCGAAGCGAGACAAACTCGCCCAGATCGAAATGCGCCAGCAGGGCGCGCGCGTCGTCATCGGATACGGGGGTGAATACGGCCATGGATCTTCGGTATGAGGGTTGAACGGACGCGCGCACGGGCGTGCAGGGTTGCGGCGCCGCAATTTTAGACCACATGGCGGGCGGCCTTCGGCAGCGATTCGGCCACGGGTGCCCGGGGCCGGCGGGCACAATGTCGCCAAGCACCGTAAAATACCGCATCCCCTTGTTTTGTAGAGTGATTCTTGGACTCCCCCGACTGGCGGCTCTGCGTCGCCCCGATGATCGACGTCACCGACCGCCATTGCCGGTACTTTCACCGGCTGCTGGCGCCCCGTGCCCGCCTGTACACCGAAATGATCACCACCGGTGCGCTGCTGCATGGCAATGTGGCCCGCCACCTGGACTTTGACGAAGCCGAGCATCCGGTCGCCTTGCAGCTTGGCGGCAGTGAGCCCGATGCGCTGGCGCATGCGGCCAAGCTTGGCAAGCAGTGGGGCTATGACGAAATCAACCTGAATTGCGGCTGCCCGTCCGAGCGGGTGCAGAAGGGCGCGTTTGGCGCCTGCCTGATGGCCGAGCCGGCGCTGGTGGCCGACTGCATGAAGGCCATGCAGGACGCCGTGGATATTCCAGTCACGGTCAAGCACCGCCTCGGGCTGGACTACGACGAATCCTACGAGTTCGTGCGCGACTTTGTCGGCAAGGTCTACGACACGGGTTGCCGCGTGTTCATTGCGCATGCGCGCAACGCGGTGCTCAAGGGCTTGTCGCCCAAGGACAATCGCGAGATTCCGCCACTGCGCTACGACGTGGTCGCGCAATTGAAGCGTGATTTTCCAGATTGCACGTTCGTGCTCAATGGCGGACTGGCCGATGCCGGGCAGTCGGTGCAGGCGGCCTCAACCTTTGACGGCGTGATGCTGGGCCGCGCCGCCTGGCATACGCCGCGCGTGTTGTCCGAGGTTTCCATGCAGTTGTGGCCGTCGGTGCGGCTGCCCAGCGATGCGCAGGTGGTGGACGCCATGACGGAATACGCCGCGCGGCAGGTGGCCAAGGGCGTGCCACTGCGGGTGATGACGCGTCCGATGCTGGGGCTGGTGAATGGGCAGTCGGGCGCAAGGCGCTGGCGGCGGATGCTGTCGGATCCGGCCCTGCTGGCCGCGAATAATCCGGAACTGATTTATGACGCGTGGCGCAGCCAGCGTCATGCGCCGGGCGCGCGCGATGCCACTCGCGAGGCCGCGCCCGCCGGGATGTAGATCCGCAGCCGGCGCCGCAAGGGCGCCGGCAGGTTCAGGACTGGGCCGGTTCCGCGCTTTCGGCGGGCCAATCGCGGATGTAGGCCTTCAGCATGTTGTTTTCGAATTGCTGGGCCGCCACGATGGCCTGCGCCATGTCGTAGAACGAAATGACGCCCATCAGGGTGGGACCGTCCATGACGGGGATATAGCGGGCGTGTTTTTCCAGCATCAGGCGCTGGACTTCGTCGGCACTGGTGTTGGGCGAAACGCTGACCGGCGCGTCGTCCATGATGGATCGGATGGTGGTATCGCCGGCGCCACCATGCGCGTGCATGTGGCGAATGATCTCGCGGAACGTGAGCATCCCGGTCAACGTGCCGAATTCCATGATGACCAGGGAGCCGATATCCTGCTCGCTCATGGTTTGCACGGCCTGGGCCACGGGCATGTCCGGCGACGCCGTGTAGAGCGTATCGCCCTTGACGCGCAAAATCTCACTGACCTTCAACATCGGTATCTCCTGGGGGCGGACTGCGCCCTATGCTTTGCTATTTCTTGTTCGCTTCCAGTTGCAGCACTGGTGCGACGCCATTTCCGGTATTTTGCGCTTCTCCGCAGAGTTCTTCCAGCGTTGGCGTGGTTTGCGGCGAATTTACGGACGATGCGATGCGCAGGATGTCGGGGTCGTTGCGCACGCGCGGCTGGCTGCGGTCCAGCAGGAAGCGATCCACGACCGGCGCCAGCGAGGTCTCGCGCGCATCGCACGTCAGCATCCAGTTGTCTTCCGGGCTGCGGGTGGCCAGTCCCATCGCGCTCAGCGTTTCCAGGACCTCGTTGAGCTCGTCCTGGTGCAGCCGCAATTCCGAGGCCAGCAAGCTGGCGGACACCCCACCCGGCGTGGAAAGCTGCGCTTGGCGCAGCGCCCGCAGGGCGTCCAGCGCGTCGACGAACGAAGCGCCGGGGTAGCGATTGATGTGCCAGCGGCCCAGCCGGATGAGCGGCGCGCTGGAGGCAAGCGTTGCGCCTAGCAAGACGGCCAGCCAGGACAGGTAAATCCACAGCAGGAAGATCGGGAGGGTGGCGAAGGCGCCGTAGATGACCGTGTAGGTGGGAAACCGCGTCAGGTAGAAGGCGAACGCGGACTTCATGATTTCCAGCACGATGGCCGTGACGCAGCCTCCGATCAGCGCATCGCGCCACAGCACCTCGCGGTTGGGCACGACGACGAAGAGCGCCGCAAAGCCCAGGCCGGTGAGCACCAGAGGGATGAACGAGACGGCCACACTGATGACTTCGGGCACGTCCTTGATGAGCCCCAGCGATTCGCGCGCGACGAACGAGGTGGCCCACAGGCTGGCGCCGGCCAGCACGGGGCCCAGCGTGATGATCGCCCAGTACACGAGCGCCCGTTGCGGCAGGGGGCGCTGGCGCGAGACGCGCCAGATGTCATTGAACGCCTGGTCGATCGTCATGATGAGTAGCAGGGACGTGACCAGCAGGAATGCCCCGCCAATGGCGGTCAGGCGCGAGGCCTGGTGCGCGAACTGGTTCAGGTAGTCCATGATGTTGTCCGAGACGGACGGCGGCATCAGGCTGGTGGTGAGGAAGTCCTCGAGGGCGACCCGGAACTCCTGGAACACGGGAAACGCCGTGAATAGCGACAGCACCACCGCCAGCATGGGAACGATGGCGAGGACGGTGGTGAAGGTCAGGCTGGAGGCGACCTGCAGCAGCTTTTCTTCGTTGGCGCGCTGGACGACGAAACGAAATACGCGTCCGGTCCTCGCGACCCGGGAAATGCGCGAGGTTGGTCGTTCTTTGACCGCCGGCGTAGCGGCGGCGGGCTCGGCGGGGCGATTCATCAGGCGATAATAGCAGCATGAATCCCGAACTCAACCCCCGCCTGCGCCTCGTGGCCTCGGTTTCATTGTTTGCCCTGATCGTGCTGTGCGTCGCCTGGGAAACCGTGGTGGCGCCTGTGCGGCCGGGCGGTTCCTGGATGCTGCTCAAAGCCTTGCCGCTGGCGTTCCCGCTGCGCGGCATCGTGCGCGGCAATCTCTACACCTACCAGTGGGCGGCCATGCTGTCGCTGCTGTATCTGATGGAAGGCGTGGTGCGCGCCATGTCGGATCCGGCGCCGCTGTCCGTCCTGATGGCGTGGGGCGAAATCATCCTGTCCATCACGTTTTTCCTCAGCGCCATTTTCTATGTGCGGCCCGCCAAGCGCGCCGCCCGGAGGCAACGCGCATGACCGCCCTGTCCCTGTCCGAACTGCAAGCCGTCAACTCTTTTGCGGCCCTGCCCGAGACCTTCTACACCCGGCTGGCGCCGCGGGGGCTGAACAATCCCCGCCTGCTGCACGCCAATTCGCAGGCCGCCGCCCTGATCGGCCTGGATCCGTCGGTGCTGACCACCCCCGAATTCCTGCAGGTTTTTTCCGGCGCCCAGCCATTGCCGGGCGGCGATACGCTGGCTGCCGTCTATAGCGGCCACCAGTTCGGCGTGTGGGCGGGACAATTGGGCGATGGACGGGCTCATCTGCTGGGTGAAATCCAGGGGCCTGCGGGCGCCTGGGAACTGCAGCTCAAGGGCTCCGGCATGACGCCGTATTCCCGGATGGGCGACGGCCGTGCGGTGTTGCGATCGTCGGTGCGCGAGTACCTGGCCAGCGAGGCCATGTTCGGGCTGGGCGTGCCGACCACGCGCGCCCTGGCATTGGTCGTGTCCGATGATCCGGTCATGCGCGAGACCGTCGAGACGGCAGCCATCGTGACCCGGATGTCGCCCAGTTTCGTCCGGTTCGGGTCGTTCGAGCACTGGTCGTCGCGGCGTCAGCCCGACCTGCTCAAGACGTTGGCCGATTATGTGATTGACCGCTACTACCCCGAGTGCCGAGACGTGCAGGCGGGCGAGCCCGCATCCGAGACGGCGCCATACGTGAATCTGCTGCGGGACGTCACCCGGCGCACGGCATTGCTGATGGCGGATTGGCAGGCCGTGGGGTTTTGCCACGGCGTCATGAACACCGACAATATGTCCATTCTGGGACTTACGCTGGATTACGGCCCGTTTGGTTTCATGGACGGTTTCCGGCTGGGGCATATCTGCAACCACTCCGATGCCGAAGGACGTTATTCCTGGAACCGGCAACCTTCCGTGGCGCTTTGGAATCTGTATCGGCTGGGCGGCAGCCTGCATATGCTGGTGCAGGACGCCGATGCGTTGCGTGCCGTGCTGGATGAATACGAAGCCATTTTCACGCGCGCCTTCCACGACAAAATGGGCGCCAAGATGGGATTGGCGGCTTGGCAGCCCGACGACGAGGCGCTGTTGGATGATCTGCTCAAACTGATGGACGCGAATCAGGCGGATTTCACGCTGACGTGGCGGCGCCTGGCCGATGCGATACAAGGCCAGCGCAGCGGATTTGAGGATTTATTTATCGATCGGCCCGCTGCCGGCGCCTGGCTTGACCGGCTGATTTCCCGCCATGGCCGGCAGGACAGGTCGGCCGCGGACACGGCGGCCGCCATGAACGGCGTCAATCCGCTGTATGTACTGCGCAATCATTTGGCCGAACAAGCGATTCGCGCGGCCAAGGCCGGCGATGCCAGCGAAATCGATACCCTCATCAAACTGCTGCGCAATCCCTATGTGGCGCAGGATGGCTATGAACGCTACGCCGGTTTGCCGCCGGACTGGGCTGGCGGAATCGAAGTGAGCTGTTCGTCCTGAGGGCGATTTTGCGATATTGTCGGTGGCATTAATCTGGCTGGAAGCCCGGGATTAAGAAAAAGCCTGGGTAAAAAGGTGAAATATCGCCGTTTTTTTCACTGCAATCATTCGTTTCTATTGTAAAAGTCGTAAGATTGCCGGCTCGGGGGCATTTTTCTTGCGTGGGCGCTCCAGGGTTTTCGTCGACAATTTCAAGGTAAAGCACTCTGAATATGCCTGGTGCAGATGGTTTGCTATGTATTGGTCTGCTTGAGGACGACGCCGATTTCCGCGAGGAACTGGCATTGGGCCTGGGCGGCTATGGCTTTCGCGTGGCGTTTGCTTGCGACAATGCGGTCGCGTTCTACCGCCGGCTGCAAGAGCAGCCCTGCGACATCGTCATCCTGGACGCCCATCTTCCCGGCGAAGACGGTTTTTCCGTCGCGACCCGCCTGCGCGCCCTGAGCCCCGTGGGCATCGTCATGCTGACGGGCCGCAGCGCCCTTGAGGACCGCGTCCGCGGCCTGGAAGGCGGCGCCGACGTCTACATGACCAAGCCGGTGGACCTCCTGGAGCTAAGCTCCGTCATTCGCAGCCTGGCGCGCCGGATGCGTCTGGCCAAGGCGCCGCGTCCGGCCGATGCCGAAACGCGCGCGTCGGCGGACACGAACTGGTCGTTGCAGGACGGCGGATGGATTCTGGTGGCGCCGGACGGCGCCTCGCTGCACCTGAGCGCGCAGGAAAGAACGTTCCTGGTGGCGTTGATGGACGCCGCGGGCAGCGCCGTCAGCCGCCAGGCGCTGGCCGAACTCTTCCTGCCGGACAGCCCGGGCGGGTTTGAGTTGCGGCGTATCGACGTGCTGGTGAGCCGTCTGCGCGCCAAGGCGCAAAGCGCGGGCCTGAAGCTGCCGGTATTGTCGGTGCGCGGCCAGGGCTACGTGTTCGCGGCCTGATCCAGGCCGCCGCCCGGGCGGCGTCTAGGCCGTCGGGCCGTTTGAGGGCAGGGTGATGACAAAGCGCGTGCCCACGCCCACCTTGCTTTGCATCGTCAGCGATCCGCCCTGGCTTTGACAGATGCGCCGGGCCAGATACAGCCCGATGCCCATGCCTTGGGTTTCGCGATGCGCTGACCGCCGAAAGCGCGGCTCGAAGATTCGGGCCTGTTCTTCTTCCTCGATGCCGGGACCACGGTCCACGACGGCCGCCCAGGTCATGGGTGTTTCGCCGATGCGCGTGTGCCCCGTTTCGATCCGCACGGGCTCGTTGGCCGGCGAATACTTGATGGCGTTGTGGATCAGGTTGCGTACGACCACGCTGGTGAGCGGCCGATCGCAAAAGACCGGTTGCGGCGCTTGCGCTTCAAGCACCAGCGCGTGCGCGGTATCCGGCCGCATGGCGTTCACCACGTCGCGCACCAGATCGGCCATGTCGGTCTGTTCGCCGCGGGGGCTCCAGGCGTGTTCCTCGAGGCGGTCCTGGTTCAACAACTGGTCCATCAGCTCGGTCATCCTTCCGACAGACCGGTGAATGCGCGCCAGCCGCGTGTCCACGGTTTCGCCGCTGTCCGACAGAATCATGTCCAGGGATTGCGCGGCGGCGCTGATGGTGGCGAGCGGCGCGCGCAGCTCGTGCGAGATCAGTGCGTTCATCTGCCGCTGCGCGTCCAGCGCGCCGGCCAGTTCCGCCAGCCGCAGTTCGCCTTGCGCCACATGTTCGGCGTCGGAGCCGGCGCCGGTCTTGCGGGCGGACGCGGCGGTATTGGAGGCGTCCAGGGCAACCCAGAGCAGCGCGCCCGACACCAACATCAGCCTCAGCACTTCCATGCTGGCGCCCGCGGCGTCCGCGCCGCCAGCGTGCCAGGCGTCGTGTCCCAGAACCCAGGCAGATACGGCATAGGCAAGCGCCAGCGTCAGGCTGGCCGGGCGGCCGGCGCGCTGCCGGATCGCGCTGGCCACAAACCAAATCGCCAACGGCACGCTGAGCGCGGCGCACACGCCAGCGATGGAGGCGGGCAGCACGCCGGATTCGGTTTCGTACACAAAGATCAGCGCCAGGGCGGCCACCCCGGACAGCAAGATGCTGATCCACCGGCATGCGGCGCCCAAACCGGCAGCAAGGCGTGATCCCCGCAACTGCGGCGCGGTCAGGGCAAGCAAGGCGGCGTAGGACGCGGCCTGCAGCGCGCCGGGCGGCATCAGCTCGGGCAGGGAGCGGAACAGTCCTTCGAGCAGCGCGAAGATCATGCCCGCCGCGAACAACGCGTTGCGGGTGTGCGCCCAGGCCACGCCGCACGTCACCGCGCAGGCGATCGCGACGCCCGCAGTCAGGCCGGCGTGCAGGCCGTGGTATCCGGCATTCAGTCCGTAGGCAAGCGCATGGGCAGGCCAGAAAAGGGCGCATAGCAACAGGCCGAATCCCGGCCAGACGGATGTCCGGAACACGCCGGGACGGCTGGGGCGCAGGTGGCGAAAATGCCAGCGGGTGCGAAGAAACAATCCTTCCGTCAACTAGGAACCCATTGATGATCGTGCGCGAGGTCTTGCGCGTGGGCGGAGTTTACGACAGCGCTGCTTATCGCGCGGACGCCGATTCCCTCCAAGATGAGCTGCGTGGCGGCGTCCGGCACGTCGGCCGCATGGACCGACATGCCGAGCGTCATCGCGGTGGCGACGACGGTAGCGGCCAGATGCTGGCTGCCGGGACTATGGAGCAGGCCGCTGATGAAGCTGCCGCTCAGCGTCACGTACGAAACCGGGAATTCGTGCAGGTGCTCCATGGCGCCGAACTGCTGCGACAGCCGCGATACGCCGACCCGCCCGCCGGCGCCGGTGACGATGTCGCAGAGCTGGCGCACGTCGGCGCCTTGTTCGACGAGGCCTGCGGCTTCGACTTCCAGGATCAGCCGGCTCGACAGCGTGGGCCGGTCGGCCAGCATGCGTTCCAGGCGTCCGAAAAACGATCCTTGAGCAAGCGTGGCAAGCGACACCGGCACGGTCAGCGCGCCTTCATGCGTGAACAGCCAGTCCAGGCCCAGGCGAATCGCCTGGATATCGCATTCGGCGGACAGCCCCAGGCGCACGGCGGGCGGCATGAAGATCGAGGCAGGCACGGGATCGGTGCCGGACAGGTCATGCAGCGTCAGGCTGGCCTCGTGCTGGAGCAGCGCGCCGGACAGGTCGTGCAAGGGTTGGGCCGACAGCGAGAACCGGTGCTGCTCCAGCGCCGTGATCAACGCGTCGTGCCAGCTGTATTCGCCGATGCGGGTGCTGTCGGCGGCCTGGCTAGCCGGTGTGATCTGGTCGTCATCGGCGCTTTCGGCGCACATCAGCGCGTGGTCCAGGCGGGCCAGGATGTCACTCATGTTGTCGCCCGGTGCGAATGCGGCCATGGCCAACGCCCAGCGGCACCAGCCGAACTTGTCCATGGGCACGCGCAGCGACCGCAGTTCGCGGCGCACGCGCTCGGCCAGCACGCTGGCTTGCGGCGCCGAGGTGCGCGGCAGCAGCAAGGCGAAATCCGATCCGCTGATGCGCGCAATCAGCGTCCCGGGACCGCCGAATTCCTGCACCAGCTTGCGCAGGCGGTCCGACGAGGAGCGCAGCCACTGGTCGGTGAAGGCGCGTGACAGGTGGCGGTTGATCTGCGCCAGGTCGCGTTGGCGGAACATGAGCAGATGGCCGCCGGCCTCATCGGATTTGTCGGCCAGCGCCAGCCGGAACTGGTCGACGAAATGCTTGCGGTTGGACAGGCGGGAGATGGGATCCCGGTAGATCTCGCTTTGCAGCGATTCGATGCGGGCATTCTGTTCCTCGACCGTGGCGGCGACGCGGCGTTGCGCATCGACTAGCGCCTGGTCCACGCCCGGCACTTCGCATGAGCCGGTCAGCTGCGCGTCCGCGCCCGGCGCCAGCGCGCGCACGCGCTCGCAGATGTCGCGGGAGGTGCGGGCTTCGATCCAGCGGACAAGGTTCGTCGCGAAAAGCGCCCAGAATGCGGCGGCCGCCAGCACCAGGCCCAGCACCCGGACGCCGCCTTGCCACAGGGTGTCGCGCGCCATCCGCGCATCGGCCTGCACCGTCAGGACGCCCTTGGCCTGGCCGCCCGGAATGACGAAGGGCCGCGACACCGCGGGCGCCTCCATGTTCAGCCACGCGGCGCGCCAGTCGGACTCTTGGCCGGTACCGGCCGCTGGCCCGATTCGGCGTTCCACGCGGATCGCGTTCCCTTCGTTCGTGATATTGACCAGCGAATACAGGCCTTGTCCAAACAGCTGATCGGCAAGCTCGACCTGCTCTCGATGGCTTCCCGTGCTGTGCGATAGCGCCCAGGCGAGCGCATTGGCGCCCGATTCGCTTTGCTGGGCCAGCTGGGTATTCAGATAGCGATGCGCCGCCAGCATCCCCAGGGCTTGTGCGCCGAGCAGGATGAAGCCAATCAGAAGGGCAGAGCAGAAAAGCAGCCGGCGTAATGTGGACATGTACTTGCGAGTCCCTGTCTGGGTATACGCCGCAGCGGACGCGGGCAGGCGTCCACTGCGGCTTCAACGGGCATCAGGCGGCAAGGTCGCCTGCGCGGGATAAAAACCTGGCTATCAAACGTGACACACGTTACGAAACGACCGTCAAGGATGCGGATGCGGGAAACAGAGGTTGTCACAGAACGCACAGAATATTACGAAATCCTCGGTCATATCAGACAAGGTGTGTAATTATTTCGCTCGTGAGAATGGTCCGGTTGAGAACTATTGAGACACTGCGTATTAATTTTTCGGGTTGCGGTGTCGTAGATGGACCGAGGCATGGCGAAAGGACCGGCCAGCGATCGCCGTCCAGGGGCCCCGCCATGACCGAAGCGAGCAACAAGGATCCAAGGAAAGTCAGGATAAAAGGGGCGCGTTGCCTCCGAAATGTGGCGTTTTTTTGCGAAAACAATGCATAATTTAAAATATGTTACAGCCCCCGGGCCCGTGGTCGGGCCGCAACGCCGGGGGCTTATGGATAGGGGGCTCCGTGCGTGAGAGTTACCTGCTCGCACTGTGCCTGACGCTCGCGGGCGCACTTGCAGCGATCAGTCTGCTGTTCTTCCGCCGCGAGCGCGCGCTGCGCCGACGCCTGACGCGGGATGAACTGACCGGCCTCCTTAGCCAGCAGGAGCTGCATCGTCGCGTGCGCGCCTGGCTGGGCCAGCCGCAGGGCACGACCCGGCGCGGCGCCTTTTTTCTCGTCAGCTTCGAACACTATGCCCAGATCAGCGCCATGCTGCGGGCCGGTGAAGATCAGGCGCTGCTGGTTCAGGTGGCCGATCGCATCAGCCTGGTCGCCCGCGCGCTCGGGGGCATGGCCGCGCGCACCGGGACCGACTCGTTCACCGTCTGCGTGCCCGGCGTTGACGAGGAAGGCGCTGCCCAGGTGTCTGCCAAACTGCTGGCCGACCTGAGCGTGCCTTATGAACTGGGCGCCCGTCCCCTTATTGCCGTCTTTCGCATCGGCGCCGCCCTGTACCCGGCCCACGGCCGCAGCGTCGAGGAATTGCAGCGCTGCGTGCAGGTCGCGATGGTGCCGCTCAAGGATCAGGGCGGCCAGGGGTGGAATCTCTTCGACTTCCGGCTGCTGGCACGCCAGCGGGACCAGCAGGGCCTGGAAAACGACCTTCGGCTGGCCCTGACGACTCCGGCCATGGAGCAGTTCGAGCTCTACTACCAGCCGGTCTGCGACAGCGCGAGCGGCGTGGTGCAGGGGTGCGAAGCGCTGCTGCGCTGGCATCACCCCGTACTGGGCAGCGTGTCGCCCGCCGTGACGATCGAGCTGGCCGAACGCAGCGGCCTCATCGTGCCGCTGGGCGCCTGGATCCTGGAGCGAGCCTGCACGCAAGCGGCGCTATGGCCGGCCGCGTGGCGCGTGCATGTGAACCTGTCGGTCAAGCAGATGAACGAGGACGGGCTGGTTCAACTGGTGTCGGACGTGCTGGCCGCCACCCGTCTGTCGCCGCGCAAGCTGGTGCTGGAGATCACCGAATCCATCTTCATCCTGCACTACGAGCGGCATGTGAAGATCCTGAACACGCTGCGCGACAAGGGTATCGGGGTGGCGCTGGACGACTTCGGCTGCGGCTATTCCAGCTTGAACCATCTGCGCCATCTGCCGATCGATTGGGTCAAGATCGACCGCAGCTTTATCTCCGCGCTGGAATCGGACGCCGGCAGCCGTGAGGTGGTTTCAGCCCTGTTCGGGCTGTGCCAGGCGATGCACCTGCCGGTCGTGGCCGAAGGTGTCGAGACAGAAGGCCAGCGCGAAATCCTCAAGTCGCTGGGATGCCGGGTGATGCAGGGTTTTCTGCTGGGACGGCCTGCGCCGGCCGCCGAAATCCAGGCTTTGGCTGCGGCGGTGTCATAATCGGGGTTGCTTGCAAACCCGACCTGTTGACTCCTTATGCCCGGCAATACCCTAGGTACTCTCTTTACCGTCACGAATTTCGGCGAATCCCACGGGCCGGCCATCGGTTGCGTCGTGGACGGCTGTCCCCCGGGGCTGGCCCTCACCGCGGCCGACATCCAGGTCGAACTGGACCGCCGCCGTCCGGGCACCTCGCGCCACGTGACGCAGCGCCAGGAAGCCGATCAGGTCGAGATCCTGTCCGGCGTGTATGAAGGGGTCACCACCGGCACGCCCATCGGCCTGCTGATTCGCAATACCGACGCGCGCAGCAAGGATTACTCCAATATCGAGGACACCTTCCGGCCCGGCCACGCCGACTTCGCTTATTGGAACAAGTTCGGCGTACGCGACCCGCGCGGCGGCGGACGATCATCGGCCCGCCTGACCGCGCCCACCGTGGCGGCCGGCGCCATCGCCAAGAAGTGGCTGTCCGAGCAGTACGGCGTCAAGGTGCGCGGCTACATGAGCCAGCTCGGCCCCGTCGCCATCCCGTTCGTTTCGTGGGACGAAGTGCCCAACAATCCCTTTTATGCGCCCAACGCCGAGGTCGTGCCCGAACTGGAAGCCTACATGGACCAGTTGCGCCGGGACGGCGATTCCATCGGCGCGCGGATCGAGGTCGTTGCCGAGAACCTGCCGGCCGGCTGGGGCGAACCCATCTACGACCGCCTCGATGCCGACATCGCGCACGTCATGATGGGCCTGAACGCGGTCAAGGGCGTCTCCATCGGCGCAGGCTTTGACTGCATCACGCAGCGCGGCTCGGAACACGGCGACGAAATCACGCCCGAAGGCTTTCTGAGCAACCACGCCGGCGGCGTGCTGGGCGGCATCTCCACCGGGCAGCCCATCACCGTGTCGCTCGCAATCAAGCCCACTTCCAGCATCCGCGTCGAGCGCCGCTCGGTCAACCGCGCCAACGAGCCGGTGATGGTGCAGACGCTGGGCCGTCACGACCCCTGCGTCGGCATCCGCGCCACGCCGATCGCCGAGGCGATGCTGGCGCTGGTGCTGATCGACCACGCGCTGCGCCATCGCGGGCAGTGCGGCGCCGCCCCGGTCTGATACGTTTTTCCGTTGTTGAAAATGGCTTGGAGGCCGACATGAAACAGAAGCGTCATTTTCTGCGCAATGCCGGAGCCGTGCTGTCGCTGGCCGTGCTGGCGGGCTGCACCGGCATGAACACCACGCAGTCGGGCGCCGTGGGCGTCAACCGCACCCAGTACATGTCCAGCATGGTGCCTTCGCAGGCGCTGGAACAGGAAGCAACCCAGCAATACGCCGAGATCCTGCAGCAGGCCAAGTCCAAGGGCTTGCTGGACAAGGATGCCAAGCAGGTGGCGCGGGTGCGCGCCATCTCGCAGCGGTTGATCGCGCAGGCGGGCGTGTTCCGTCCGGACGCCACAAGCTGGAAATGGGAAGTCCACGTGCTGTCCAGCGACGAGGTCAACGCCTGGTGCATGCCCGGCGGCAAGATCGCGGTCTATACCGGCCTGATCTCGAAGATCAACCCAACCGACGATGAGCTGGCTGCGGTATTGGGCCACGAGATCGCCCATGCGTTGCGTGAACACGCCCGCGAGCGCGTGTCCCAGCAGATGGCTACCAGCCTGGGCCTGCAGGTGTTGTCCATTGCCACCGGATCGTCGGCGGCGTCGGACCTGGGCGGCGAATTGACCAATGTGATGTTCACGTTGCCCAACAGCCGCACGCACGAGACCGAAGCGGACCGCATGGGTGTTGAACTGGCCGCCAGGGCAGGTTACGACCCGCGTGCGGCCGTGACGCTGTGGCAGAAGATGGGCGCTGCCAGCCAGGGCAGCGCACCGCCCGAGATCCTGTCCACCCACCCGTCGGCAGCCTCGCGCATCAGCGACCTGCAAACGGCGGCGCAGAAGGTGATGCCGCTTTACGAGCAGTCCAAGGGACAAGCCGCGCGCTGATCGCGCGGGGGGCGCGGCGCTCCGGTTGGGGCGCCCGCCGGCTTGCCGGGCCCAGCCCGGACCGTTCCGCTTACTCCACGCTTGCCGTCTTGACGCCCTGGCCTCGCATGATGTCGATGCCCAGCCCTTGCAGGATGCGTTGGGTTTCCGCGTCCGGCACGTCTTCCGCATAGACGGCAATCCCCAGCGACCGGGCCGTTTCCAGCACCGAGGCCGTGAGCTGCTGGCTGCCCGGGCTTTGCGACATGCCGCCCACGAAGCCCCCGCCCAGTTTCACGTAGGACAACGGCAGCGTGTGCAGTTGCGCCACCGCGCCGAACTGCTGCGCCAGCCGGCGCACGCCGATGTGGGCGCCGAACTCCGCAGCGACGCGGGCAAACGCGGTGATCTGCTCGTGGCATTCCACCAGGCCGTGCGCGTCGATTTCCACGTACAAGCGGCGCGCAAGCGGCCGATTTTCGGTCAGCAGCAACGCAAGCTGGCGCAGGAACTTCTGGCCGCGCAGCGACGGCAGCGACACGCGCACGGCGAGCTCGCCCGCGTGGCTGGCCAGCCATTCCAGGCCCAGCCGCACCGCTTCCAGATCGCACTCGGCCACCAGGTCCAGCCGCACCGCCGGCGGAATGAAAAGCGTGGCGGGAATCGGCTCCTGATCCGGCGCGGTGCGCAGCATCAGCATGGCTTCGGTGCGCACGACGCGCCCATTCAGCGCTAGCAGGGGTTCGGTCGACAGCTCGAAGTGACGGCCTTCCAACGCCGTCTGGATGGCGTCCTTCCAGGCGCGCTCGCCGGCTTCCGACGGCGAATGCGTGTCCGTGGCGCCCGCGATGACGACCTGGTCGTTGCCGGCGCTTTCCGCGCGCATCAGGCCGAAATCCAGGCGGGCAAGCACGGCGCCAGCCTGGCTTCCGTGTGCATAGTCGGTCATGGCCTGCGCCCAGCGGCAAAGATGACCTTCGCCGACAGGAATGCGCGAGGCATGCAGGTCGGCCCGGACCTGCTCGGCCACCATCATGGCCTGGGGCGCCGCGCAGCCCGGCAGCAGCAGCGCAAAGTCCGATCCATTCAGCCGCGCCAGCATGGGCGCGGCGACGTGCATGCGCTTGAGCGTGCCTTGAATGCGTTCGCAGGCGGTGCGCAGCCACTGGTCGATGAATTCTCGCGGCATGTGGCGGTTCAGGTCGGCCAGGTCGCGCTGGCGGAACACCAGCACGTGCCCGCCATCGACCCGCGACGTTCCCGGCGCTGCCCGGGTTTCCAGCGCGCGGCGGAACTCGTTGACGAAGTACTTGCGGTTGGGCAAGCCGGTCACGGGGTCCTGGTTCAGCTCCAGTTCCAGCGACTCGATCTTGGCGTTCTGTTCTTCGACGCTGGCGTGGATGCGCTCGCGCGTCTGGTTCAACGCCTGCACCACGCCGGACAGTTCCGGCACCCGCGCCTCGACCTGCTCGCCCGGCGCATCCCGGCCGATGCCGCGGACGTGGTCGCTGATTTCGCGCAGCAGACGGTTCTTGATCCACCCGACCAGAACGAAGGCGAAGATGGCCCACAGGATGCCCGCGCCGACCACCAGCGCAATCATCTTCAGGCTGCTGCGCCACAGGGCTTCCCAGGCGTAGGCGTCGTTGGCGATCAGGGTGACTTCGCCAATCTGCCGCCAGCCGTCGCTGACCGCATGGCTGGCCGCCTGGCTATCCAGCGGCGCCAGCGCCTGGAACCACGCAGGCACCGATGCGGCAGTGGCGGTCGACCGGCGTTCGATCAGCACCTTGCCGTCGGGATCGGTCAGGCGCACCAGCGAAAAGTGCCCGCCATCGTAAAGCGCGGACACCAGCAGTTCCTGCACGACCGGGTCGTTGTTCGCCGGCTGCGACAAGGACAGGGCCAGCGATACGGCCGCGTCGGTGCTTTGCACCTGAAGCTGGCCCGACAGGTACTCGCGCGCCGAGTTGACGCTGAGCGCCAGCGTTCCCAGCAAGATGACGCTGATGGCGAGGGTCACGCTGAGCAGTAGCTGTCGAAGTATGGACATAGTCTTGTTTCCGGACGTCAGGGGCGGATGCCTTCCCGTTCCATGCGTTGAAGGAGGTCGCGCCAGCGGCTGAGGCGGTCGACAGGCGCGGCCGCCTTGCCGTCCACGTAGACGCCGTCGGCGTTGAAACTGAACACCGGCGTCAGGTCGCGCCGCTGCGTGGCCGGCAGGATGGTTGAAATCAGGCTGTCCAGCACAAGCGGGACGGCATTCGGGGTTTCGTAATAGCCCAGCACCATGTGGGCCACCTGGGCGCTGCTGGCCGCGCCGCCGATGCGGGCGCGCACATAGATGAAGCGCAGCTTGTTGGCCGGCACCCCCATGGAGAGCAGGGTGAAATACTTGCCGATGACATAGTCTTCGCAATCGCCGGCGCCCCGGCCCAGCGACTCCAGCGGCGTGGCCCAGTAGTCGGCCTGCTTCCAGATGATGGAATCCTCGCCGGAAAGCAGGGCGCGGTTCCAGAAGTCGTTGGCGACGGTGAGGCGGTCGCGATCCGATGCCGGAGCGGGGCTGCGCAGCAATTGCAGCCAGTTCGATACGGACTTTGCGCCCTTGGCGCCGTAGCGGCTGGCGGACAGGCTTTGCAGCCTGTCCGTGTTGATCTCCAGCGCCGAGCTGCCGCTCCACCCGCAAGCCAGGCATAGCAGCGCCACACGGCACAGAGTCAGCGCGCTACGAAAACGGCGGGTTGGGGGCATGAAACGGATTTTCACATTTTTTCGGGCATCTTGGACGCGCCCTTGAAAAAATGCGTCGGGCGGGAGGGTAAGGCCTGGGCCGGCCCTCCCGTCACGTCGGTGATCAATGATGATCGACGTTCAGCTTCCCCTTCTGCAGCAGGTCGTTGATGATGGCCTGGTTGCTGACGGCCTGACCGTGGACGTCGTGGGTGAGATCGACGCCCTCCAGCACGATCTTCTGATCGGCACCCTGGCCGATCTGGCCCTTGGTGTTGATCTCGAGAATCGTATTGTTGGCGTTGGCCGGATCCTGCTTGAAGTTGAGGTAGTTGGACAGATTGCCATCCTTCTCGCCCACGAGCAGGTCCTTCAGGTCCAGCACATCGCCGCCGTCTGCGGGTTTGGCCAGCGAGAAGTCCTTGATCCGGTCGACGGCCGGGTTGGACGTCGTTCCCTGATCGTTGAACTCCCAGCGGAACGTATCGGAACCGTCGCCACCGATCAGGGTGTCGTGGCCCTTGCCGCCGATCAGCACGTCGTTGCCCTTGCCGCCGTTCAGGGTGTCGTTGCCATCTCCCGCAAGCAGGATCTCGCTCTTGTCGGTGCCCAGCAGGCTGCTGCCCGCTTGATAGGCCACCGACACGTTGGCGCTATCGCTATGGCCGTCCGCCGTACTGATCGTGTACGAGGAATTGGCCACGGTGTCGGCGACGGCAGATGCGCGGGAATAGTCGACGGTCATCGTGAGAATGTAATTCTCCGGGCCGTCACCAAACCAACCCGAGCCGTTGTCGTCAAGATTGACAAGGTGGATTTCGTATTGGCCATCGGCCGTGGGGCTGATGCTGTCTCCGCTTTGCAGCGCTTTGTAGGGACCCGACGTTCCGGCGAGGCGATACTCCATCCGAACCCAGTTCTCCTGCATGTCATGACTCAGCGTCAGGACTTCGCCGGCCTTCATGGCAAAGGTGATGGTGTCCTCATCATTGCTGCGGCTGGCGCCCACGCTGGCGAGGTATCCATCTACCTTGATCTGAGCCCGATTCTGGCCGATCTGAGCCAGATCTGCGCGATCTACCGTCAGGAACTTGTTCGCATTGACGTTGCCATTCGTTCCCGCGAACCCAAGCTCCTTGACCGACGAAGCAATGAAGTCGCCTCCCTTATCCTTCCAGCCCGTATTCACCGTCAGCGGCCCAATCGTCAACGCACCCGTGCCGCGCACGTCGTTGGCGAGCAGCGAGCCGGCCTGAACCGTCAATTGCGGGCTCAGGATGTTGGTGATCACCGTGTCGTTCACGGCATCCGGGTTTTGATAAACCGGCGCCGTCACCGTCAGCGTGAGGCTGGAGCTTGCCGTATCGCCGTCGCCATCCCTGACCGTGTATTGGACGGTGTCGGTGCCGGCGGCTTGCGGCTGGTAGCGATAATCGCCCAGGTTTTCACCCGCCAGATCGATCGTGAACTTGCCGTGCGACGTCGTCACCGTCAGTTCGGACTTGGCCGAATCGAAGGTGAAGGTCGCGCCGGAGCTGGCCGTGACCTTGTTGGTCGCAACGTCGTAGTTGAACGTCTTGCCGTCGATCACCAGTTGCGTGATACGCGCACCGGCCAGGTCGGCGCCCAACGTGCCGCCCGCCGAGATGTCGCCGACGATCGGCGGTGCGATGGTGTCCGAAATCGCCGTGTCCAGACCGTTCAAGTCCTTCACGATGATCGTGTTGCTGTCCTGCGGCTTGTTGGGGTTGTAGGACACCGGATCGATGTTCGAGCCCGAGGCGCCGGTGCCCAGGCCGATGCCGTAGGAGTTGATCTGGTTGTCCGTGAGGAACTTTTCCCAAGTTGCTTGGAGCGTAGTGCCGACCGCCCCATTCACCGGTTCTCCATCGGTGAAGAAGTAGGAAAGGTTCTGCACATTGGCGCCTTCCAGCTTGCCCGTGCCGGAGTTGTTCCAGGCGGTCATCGCCGTATTCAGCGCTGCCTGATAGTTGGTGCCTCCGCCATCGCTCAAGCCCTGAACGAGCGACTTGGCTTCGGCCAGCGACATCCAGCCGCCTCCCTTCTGGCTCGCGGTCGAGTTGAATTCGACGATCATGACGCGCACGTCGCCGGACTCGCCATACTGGTCGAGCAGCTTGGCGACCGAGGATTTCAGTACCTCCAAGCGCGTCAGCTCACGCTTTCCGCTGTAGACCCCGCTGCCATCGTCCATGCTGCCGGACGTATCCAGCGTCAGCATGATGTTCGTGCCACGCGACGACAGCGCGGAGCTGTCGGCAAGCGGGACCAGGTTGGGCGCCGTATCGGTCACCAGCACGCCCAGGTCGCCCGTCGCCTTGCCGCCGAACTTGTCTTCGACCGTGATCGCGAAGTGGTCCTGGACGTTGGTGTCGTCGCCGGTGTGTTGCTGCGCGCCGCTGGTCTGGTAGGTGTAGGTCACCTTGCCGGTTGCCGCGTCGTAGCCGGTGAGCGTCAGCGTGCCCTTGCTGGTGGTCAGCGTGAGCGGGTTGCTCGACAGGCCCGCCAGGCGGTCCAGAGTCAGCGTCGCGTCGGCGTTGCCGGTGCCGTCGATCGAGATCGACTTCAGTCCGGCTGCCGCGGTGATCACGAAGGAACCGCTGCCGGTGGCCTGTGCTTCGGACACGCTCAGGACGCCAGGGGCGCCGGCATTGTTGTCTTCGATGGTCAGGGTCGGACCCGTGGGCTCGACACCGCCAACCTGGAACTGGCCGTTTGCGAAATCGCCATCCGCGTCGGTCACTTGGTACGTGAAGTCGATCAGCTTGTTGGCCGTGCCGTTCATGGGCTGGTACTGATAGAACTCCCACTTTCCGGTGGCCGGCGTCAGACGGATCTCAAACACCAGATTGCCCGACGCATCCAGACCCTGGATCAGGTTGCCGTTGGCAGCCACATTGGTCTTGATTGCGCCGCCATCACGCGTCGTCAGGCCGCTTTCCACGCCCGTCAGCTTCAGCGTTCCGGGGCCGTCAGCGCCGTAGGCGAATTGCAGGTTGCCGTCGGCGTAGGCGATGGCATGGACATCCTGGCTGCCCAGGAACGTCACGCCAGTCACCGTGAAGTCGCTGTTGTCGCTCGAGGAATTCTTGTGGTTGTCCGTGGCAGACACGACGATCGTGTCGAAGCCGCCTTCCTCGACCCGGAAGTTCGCCGCGTAGTCGCCGCCGCTCTTGTCGGAGGTGAAGGTGCGTTCGGCGATCAACACGCCATCGCGGTAGAAGCGTGCGATGCCGCTTTCCACTTCGCCACCATACATGGCGGCGAAGTCGATGGTTGCGCCGTAGGCGATCTTTCCGCCGGTGAGGCGGATCGTCAGTTCTTCCGACGCGCCCTGGCCGTTCAATTCGCGGTAGTCCACCTCGTTCGCGATGTTGTGATACGGGGAGCCCGAACTCGCCACACCCAGCCCTGCGGTGCTCTGGTTGACCTTGGCGTCGATCAGCGTCAGGTCGTTATTCGACGTGAATCCCTTGGCCGAGACTTCCACGGCGCCGTTGCCGAACGTGAACTTCCACTGGCTATCGCTGCTGGAAGAGCCGGCAAAGGAGACCTTGCCGGTATAGACATCGGGAATGCCGGCGGACTCGACGTTGACGGGCGCGTTCTGCTGCACGACAGGCGAATCGTCTTCGATCGTGACGTTCAGCGTGGTGGTGACGGGCGCATTGACGCCGTCCGCGACCTTGACGGTCACGGACAGGCCGACCGTGTCTTCACGCGTCGTGTCCGGATGATCCACCGGCGCCAGCATCTGCACCGTGTAGGCGCCGGCATTGTCGATCTTGATGATGATGGCGTCGGTGGTGCCGGCGCGGCCGGTCAGCGTATGGCCATTGTCGGACAGCGTCCAGTTGATTGGCACGCCATCGGAGGTGAGGCTGCCGTTGGCCGGCGCCACCAGCGTGATCGTGTAGGCGGCTCCGCTGTTGTCGTCGGTGATGTTCAACTGGCCATTGGCCTTCGCCGAATCGGTGGTGTCGGACGTGCCATTGCCGTCCTTGATGCCACCGCTCAGGCCTTCCTCGGACACCGCGACGGATGCGTTGCCCACGACAGGCGGCTTGTTGATGTCCACGATGGCCGCATTGCCGCTGTCCGAGATGCCTGCCGGAAGGGCGGTACCGCTAGCGGTCTGACCGGAGAGCGTGGCGTTGAGAACCATGCTTTCGGTGCCTTCGTAGATGCCGTCGGCAGTCGTGGGCACTTGGACGACGATGCCGCCGGTGGTGCCGGACGGAACCTTGACGCTGTACGAGCCGTCTGCGTTGGCCGTCACCGCCACAGACGTTCCGCCGATCGTCACAACGGGCTTGCCGTAGTCGGCGCCGGTAACCTGGCCGCCCAGCGTGAAGGTCAGCGTCGTTTCGGCATCGACCGGCTTGCTCAGGGCCACGTTGAAGCTCGCCGTGTTCCCTTCGGTCACGTTGCCCGCGTCGGAGACACTGAGCGACGGCACATCGGCGCCCGGACCACGGCTGTCCACGATGGCGGCGTTGCCGGTATCGGTGATGTTGCCAGGCAGGGCGACGCCGCTGGCGGTGTTGCCCGAGAGCGTGGCTTCCAGGGTCAGCTGTTCACGGCCTTCGAACACCGAATCATCGGTGGTCGGGACCGTGACGACGATGCCGCCAGTCGTGCCGGCCGGCACGGTGATGCTGTAGGAGCCATCGGCGTTGGCCGTGACGGTGGCGGGCTTGCCGCCGATCATGACCGTGGGCGTGCCCACGTCGCCGGCTTCGATCTGGCCGCCGAGCTTGAACGTCAGCGTGGTGTTGGCGTCAACGGCCTTGTTCAGCGCGACGTTGAAGACGGCGTTGCTGCCTTCGTTGACGTCGCCCGCGTCGGAGACGGTCAGGGTCGGCACGTCGGCGCCCGGACCACGATCGTCCACGATGGCGGCGTTGCCGGAATCGGTGATGTTGCCCGGCAGGGCGACGCCGCTGGCCGAGCTGCCGGTCAGCGTGGCGTCGAGCGTCAGTTGTTCGCGGCCTTCGAAGACGGAGTCATCGGTGGTCGGGACGGTGACAACGATGCCGCCGGTCGTACCGGCCGGCACGGTGATGCTGTAGGAGCCATCGGCATTCGCAGTCACGACGGCAGGCTTGCCGCCGATCATGACCGTGGGCGTGCCCACGTCGCCGGCTTCGATCTGGCCGCCCAGCGTGAACGTCAGGGTCGTGTCGGCATCGACAGCCTTGGTCAGCGCGACGTTGAAGACGGCGTTGCTGCCTTCATTCACATCGCCCGCATCCGAGACCGTCAGGGCCGGCACGTCGGCGCCCGGGTTCGGGTTGGACGGGTCGGTGCTTTCCGTATCGACGATCGTGGCGCTACCGGAATCGGTAATGTTGCCAGGCAGCGCGACGCCGCTGGCGGTGTTGCCCGAGAGGGTGGCGTCGAGCGTCAGCTGTTCGCGGCCTTCAAACACCGAATCATCGGTAGTCGGGACCGTGACCACGATGCCGCCGGTCGTGCCAGCAGGGACGGTGATGCTGTAGGAGCCATCGGCGTTGGCCGTGACGGTGGCAGGCTTGCCGCCGATCATGACCGTGGGCGTGCCCACGTCGCCAGCTTCAATCTGGCCACCCAGGGTGAATGTCAGCGTGGTGTCGGCATCGACAGCCTTGGTCAGCGCGACGTTGAAGACGGCGTTGCTGCCTTCATTCACATCGCCCGCATCCGAGACGGTCAGGGCCGGCACGTCAGCGCCCGGGTTCGGGTTGGACGGGTCGGTGCTTTCCGTATCGACGATCGTGGCGCTACCGGAATCGGTAATGTTGCCAGGCAGCGCGACGCCGCTGGCGGTGTTGCCCGAGAGGGTGGCGTCGAGCGTCAGCTGTTCGCGGCCTTCAAACACCGAATCATCGGTAGTCGGGACCGTGACCACGATGCCGCCGGTCGTGCCAGCAGGGACGGTGATGCTGTAGGAGCCATCGGCGTTGGCCGTGACGGTGGCAGGCTTGCCGCCGATCATGACCGTGGGCGTGCCCACGTCGCCAGCTTCAATCTGGCCACCCAGGGTGAATGTCAGCGTGGTGTCGGCATCGACAGCCTTGGTCAGCGCGACGTTGAAGACGGCGTTGCTGCCTTCATTCACATCGCCCGCATCCGAGACGGTCAGGGCCGGCACGTCAGCGCCCGGGTTCGGGTTCGACGGGTCAGTGCTTTCCGTATCGACAATCGTGGCGCTGCCGGAATCGGTGATGTTGCCAGGCAGCGCGACGCCGCTGGCGGTGTTGCCCGAGAGCGTGGCGTCCAGGGTCAGCTGTTCGCGGCCTTCGAAGACGGCGTCATCGGTGGTCGGGACGGTGACCACGATGCCGCCAGTCGTGCCAGCCGGCACGGTGATGCTGTACGAGCCATCGGCGTTGGCCGTGACGGTGGCAGGCTTGCCGCCGATCATGACCGTGGGCGTGCCCACGTCGCCAGCTTCAATTTGACCGCCCAACGTGAACGTCAGCGTCGTATCGGCATCGACAGCCTTAGTCAGCGCAACATTAAAGACGGCGTTGCTGCCTTCGTTGACATCGCCCGCGTCCGAAACGGTCAGGGCCGGCACGTCGGCGCCCGGATTCGGGTTCGACGGATCGGTGCTTTCCGTATCGACAATCGTGGCGCTACCGGAATCGGTAATGTTGCCAGGCAGCGCGATGCCGCTGGCCGAGCTACCAGTCAGCGTGGCGTCCAGCGTCAGCTGTTCGCGGCCTTCGAAGACGGCGTCATCGGTGGTCGGGACGGTGACCACGATGCCGCCAGTCGTGCCAGCCGGCACGGTGATGCTGTAGGAGCCGTCGGCATTGGCCGTGACGGTGGCAGGCTTGCCGCCGATCATGACGGTGGGGGTGCCCACGTCGCCGGCTTCAATTTGACCGCCCAGCGTGAAGGTCAGAGTCGTGTCGGCATCAACAGCCTTGGTCAGCGCGACGTTGAAAACGGCGTTGCTGCCTTCGTTGACGTCGCCGGCATCCGAGACGGTCAGCGCCGGCACGTCGGCGCCCGGGTTCGGGTTGGACGGGTCGGTGCTTTCGGTATCGACAATCGTGGCGCTGCCGGAATCCGTGATGTTGCCAGGCAGCGCGACGCCGCTGGCGGTGTTGCCCGAGAGGGTGGCGTCGAGCGTCAGCTGTTCGCGGCCTTCGAACACCGAATCATCAGTAGTCGGGACCGTGACGACGATGCCGCCAGTCGTGCCGGCAGGCACCGTGATGCTGTACGAGCCATCGGCGTTGGCCGTGACGGTGGCGGGCTGGCCGCCAATCATCACGGTGGGGGTGCCGATGTCCCCGGCTTCGATCTGGCCGCCGAGCGTGAACGTCAGCGTCGTGTCGGCGTCGACCGCCTTGGTCAGGGCAACGTTGAAGACGGCGTCGTTGCCTTCATTGACGTCGCCGGCATCCGAGACGGTGAGGGCCGGCACGTCGGCGCCCGGGTTCGGGTTGGTCGGGTCGGTGCTTTCCGTATCGACAATCGTGGCGCTACCGGAATCAGTAATGGTGCCCGGCAGCGCGATGCCGCTGGCCGAGCTGCCGGTCAGCGTGGCGTCCAGCGTCAGCTGCTCGCGGCCTTCGAAGACGGCGTCATCGGTGGTCGGGACGGTGACAACGATGCCGCCAGTCGTGCCAGCCGGCACGGTGATGCTGTAGGAGCCATCGGCGTTGGCCGTGACGGTGGCCGGCTTGCCGCCGATCATGACAGTGGGCGTGCCCACGTCGCCGGCTTCGATCTGGCCGCCCAGCGTGAACGTCAGGGTGGTGTCGGCGTCGACCGGCTTGGACAGGGCGACGTTGAAGACAGCGTCGTTGCCTTCGTTGACGTCGCCTGCATCCGAGACGGACAGGGTCGGGACATCCGCACCCGAACCGTGATCGTCAACGATGACGGCGTTGCCTGAGTCGGTGATGGTGCCCGGCAGGGCGATGCCGCTGGCCGAGCTGCCAGTCAGCGTGGCGTCGAGCGTCAGCTGTTCGCGGCCTTCAAACACCGAGTCGTCGGTGGTCGGGACCGTGACAACGATGCCGCCGGTCGTGCCGGCAGGCACCGTGATGCTGTAGGAGCCATCGGCGTTGGCCGTGACGGTGGCCGGCTTGCCGCCAATCATGACCGTGGGCGTACCCACGTCGCCAGCTTCGATCTGGCCGCCCAGCGTGAACGTCAGGGTCGTGTCGGCATCAACCGGCTTGGACAGGGCGACGTTAAAGACAGCGTCGTTGCCTTCGTTGACGTCACCGGCGTCCGAGACGGACAGGGTCGGGACATCCGCACCCGAACCATGGTCGTCAACGATGACGGCGCTGCCCGAGTCGGTGATGGTGCCCGGCAGCGCGATGCCGCTGGCCGAGCTGCCAGTCAGCGTGGCGTCCAGCGTCAGCTGTTCGCGGCCTTCAAACACCGAGTCGTCGGTTGTCGGGACCGTGACAACGATGCCGCCAGTCGTGCCGGCAGGCACGGTGATGCTGTAGGAGCCATCGGCGTTGGCCGTGACGGTGGCAGGCTTGCCGCCAATCATGACGGTGGGGGTGCCCACGTCGCCAGCTTCGATCTGGCCGCCCAGCGTGAACGTCAGGGTCGTGTCGGCATCAACCGGCTTGGACAGGGCGACGTTAAAGACAGCGTCGTTGCCTTCGTTGACGTCACCGGCGTCCGAGACGGACAGGGTCGGGACATCCGCACCCGAACCATGGTCGTCAACGATGACGGCGCTGCCCGAGTCGGTGATGGTGCCAGGCAGGGCGATGCCACTGGCCGAGCTGCCAGTCAGCGTGGCGTCGAGCGTCAGCTGTTCGCGGCCTTCGAAGACGGAATCGTCGGTGGTCGGGACCGTGACGACAATGCCGCCCGTGGTGCCAGCCGGCACGGTGATGCTGTAGGAGCCATCGGCATTAGCAGTCACGACGGCAGGCTTGCCGCCAATCATGACGGTGGGCGTACCCACGTCGCCAGCTTCGATCTGGCCACCCAGGGTGAACGTCAGCGTGGTGTCGGCATCAACCGGCTTGGACAGCGCGACGTTAAAGACAGCGTCATTGCCTTCGTTGACGTCACCGGCGTCCGAGACGGACAGGGTCGGCACGTCCGCGCCCGAACCATGGTCGTCAACAATGACGGCGCTGCCCGAGTCAGTGATGGTGCCAGGCAAGGCGATGCCGCTGGCCGAGCTGCCGGTCAACGTGGCGTCCAGCGTCAGCTGTTCGCGGCCTTCAAACACCGAGTCGTCGGTGGTCGGGACCGTGACAACGATGCCGCCAGTGGTGCCAGCAGGCACCGTGATGCTGTAAGAGCCATCGACATTCGCAGTCACGACGGCAGGCTTGCCGCCGATCATGACGGTGGGGGTGCCCACGTCGCCGGCTTCGATCTGGCCGCCGAGCGTGAACGTCAGCGTGGTGTCGGCGTCGACAGGCTTGGAAAGCGCGACGTTGAAGACGGCGTCGTTGCCTTCGTCGACGTCGCCAGCGTCCGAGACGCTCAGCGAGGGCACATCCGCGCCGGAGCCATGGTCGTCAACGATGACGGCGCTGCCGGAGTCGCTGATGTTGCCAGGCAGCGCAACGCCGCTGGCGGTATTACCCGAGAGCGTCGCTTCGAGCGTCAGTTGCTCGCGGCCTTCAAACACCGAATCGTCAGTGGTCGGGACGGTAACGACGATGCCGCCGGTCGTACCCGCAGGAACCGTGACGCTGTACGTACCGTCCGGATTGGCCGTGACGGTGGCGGGCTTGCCGCCAATCATGACGGTGGGCGTGCCCACGTCACCATTTTCAATCTGGCCACCCAGCGTGAACGTCAGCGTGGTGTCGGCGTCGACGGCCTTGGTCAGCTCGACATTGAAGACGGCGTCGTTGCCTTCGTTGACATCGCCCGCGTCCGAGACGGAAATGGCCGGCACGTCAGCCCCCGGGTTCGGGTTCGACGGATCGGTGCTTTCGGTATCGACAATCGTGGCGCTACCGGAGTCGGTAATGTTGCCAGGCAGGGCGACGCCGCTGGCGGTATTGCCCGAGAGCGTGGCGTCCAGCGTCAGCTGTTCGCGGCCTTCGAAGACGGCGTCATCGGTGGTCGGGACGGTAACGACGATGCCGCCAGTCGTGCCAGCCGGCACGGTGATGCTGTAGGAGCCATCGGCGTTGGCCGTGACGGTGGCGGGCTTGCCGCCGATCATGACCGTGGGGGTGCCCACGTCGCCAGCTTCGATCTGGCCGCCCAGCGTGAACGTAAGCGTGGTGTCGGCGTCAACAGCCTTGGTCAGCGCAACATTGAAGACGGCATCGCTGCCTTCATTGACATCGCCCGCGTCGGCGACGGTCAGGGCCGGCACGTCGGCGCCCGGGTTCGGGTTGGACGGGTCGGTGCTTTCCGTATCGACAATCGTGGCGCTGCCGGAATCCGTGATATTGCCCGGCAGGGCGATGCCGCTGGCCGAGTTGCCGGTCAGCGTGGCGTCCAGCGTCAACTGCTCACGGCCTTCAAACACCGAGTCGTCGGTGGTCGGAACGGTGACGACGATGCCGCCGGTCGTGCCGGCAGGCACGGTAACGCTATACGTGCCGTCAGGATTGGCCGTGACGGTGGCGGGCTTGCCGCCGATCATCACGGTGGGGGTACCGATGTCGCCGGCTTCGATCTGGCCGCCCAGCGTGAACGTCAGGGTCGTGTCGGCATCGACAGCCTTGGTCAGCGCGACATTGAAGACGGCGTCGCTGCCTTCATTGACATCGCCCGCGTCGGAGACGGTCAGGGCAGGTACGTCAGCGCCAGGATTCGGGTTCGACGGGTCGGTGCTTTCGGTATCGACAATCGTGGCGCTACCGGAATCAGTGATATTGCCCGGCAGGGCGATGCCGCTGGCCGAGTTGCCGGTCAGCGTGGCGTCCAGCGTCAACTGCTCACGGCCTTCAAACACCGAGTCGTCGGTGGTCGGAACGGTGACGACGATGCCGC
Source organism: Achromobacter sp. JD417 (assembly GCF_041879325.1). Classification (NCBI taxonomy): domain Bacteria; kingdom Pseudomonadati; phylum Pseudomonadota; class Betaproteobacteria; order Burkholderiales; family Alcaligenaceae; genus Achromobacter; species Achromobacter sp. JD417. The sequence goes on from NZ_CP087159.1 coordinate 2,021,902, forward strand.
CAGTCGTGCCAGCCGGCACGGTGATGCTGTAGGAGCCATCGGCGTTGGCCGTGACGGTGGCAGGCTTGCCGCCGATCATGACCGTGGGGGCACCCACGTCGCCGGCTTCGATCTGGCCACCCAGGGTGAACGTCAGTGTGGTGTCGGCGTCGACCGCCTTGGTCAGCGCGACATTGAAGACGGCATCGCTGCCTTCGTTGACGTCGCCCGCGTCGGAGACGGTCAGGGCCGGCACGTCAGCGCCCGGATTCGGGTTGGACGGATCGGTGCTTTCGGTATCGACAATCGTGGCGCTACCGGAATCGGTGATGTTGCCCGGCAAGGCGACGCCGCTGGCGGTATTGCCCGAGAGCGTGGCGTCCAGCGTCAGCTGTTCACGGCCTTCGAACACCGAATCATCGGTGGTCGGGATGGTGACAACGATGCCGCCAGTCGTGCCGGCAGGAACCGTGACGCTGTACGTGCCGTCCGGATTGGCGGTGACGGTGGCAGGCTTGCCGCCGATCACGACGGTGGGCGCACCCACGTCGCCGGCTTCGATCTGGCCGCCGAGCGTGAAGGTGAGGGTGGTGTCGGCATCAACCGGCTTGGACAGCGCGACATTGAAGACGGCATCGCTGCCTTCGTTGACATCGCCAGCGTCCGAAACGGTCAGGGCCGGTACGTCGGCGCCCGGGTTCGGGTTCGACGGGTCGGTGCTTTCCGTATCGACAATCGTGGCGCTACCGGAATCAGTAATGTTGCCAGGCAAGGCGACGCCGCTGGCGGTATTGCCCGAGAGCGTGGCGTCCAGCGTCAGTTGTTCACGGCCTTCAAACACCGAGTCGTCGGCGGTTGGGACCGTGACAACGATGCCGCCAGTCGTGCCGGCAGGCACGGTGATGCTGTAGGAGCCGTCGGCATTGGCCGTGACGGTGGCGGGCTGGCCGCCAATCATCACGGTGGGGGTGCCGATGTCCCCGGCTTCGATTTGACCGCCCAGCGTGAACGTCAACGTGGTGTTGGCGTCGACCGCCTTGGTCAGCGCGACATTGAAGACGGCGTTGCTGCCTTCATTGACATCGCCTGCGTCGGACACGTTTATGGCCGGCACATCGGCGCCGGTGCCGCGGTCGTCCACGATGACGGCGCTGCCGGAGTCGGTAATGTTGCCAGGCAGGGCGATGCCGCTGGCGGAGCTGCCGGTCAGCGTGGCGTCCAGCGTCAGCTGTTCACGGCCTTCGAACACGGCGTCGTCGGTAGTGGGGACCGTGACGACGATGCCGCCGGTCGTGCCGGCAGGCACCGTGACGCTGTAGGAGCCATCGGCGTTGGCCGTGACGGTGGCGGGCCTGCCGCCGATCATGACGGTGGGGGTGCCCACATCGCCCGCTTCAATTTGGCCGCCCAGCGTGAACGTCAGGGTGGTGTCGGCGTCGACAGCCTTGGTCAGGGCAACGTTGAAGACGGCATCGCTGCCTTCGTTGACATCGCCCGCGTCCGAGACGGACAGGGCCGGCACGTCGGCGCCCGGGTTCGGGTTGGTCGGGTCGGTGCTATCGGTATCGACGATCGTCGCGTTGCCGGTGTCGGAGATGCCGGCGGGCAGCTGGGCGCCGTTGGCGGCCTGGCCGCTGAGCGTGGCCTCCAGCGTCAGGGTCTCGCTGCCCTCGAACGTGTTGTCGTCCGTCGTCGGCAACGTCACCACGATGCCGTTCGTGACGCCGGCGGGCAGCTGGAAGCTGTACGTGCCGTCTGCATTGGCCGTCACGGCCACGGCCACGCCGCCGATGGTGACCACCGGCACGCCGACGTCCTGGGGTTCGACCTGACCACCAACCTTGAGCGTGATGGTCGTTTCACGGTCCAGATCGATCGTGTTGCCCAGACTGATGTTGAACGTGGCGCTGCCGCCTTCGTTGATGGTGCCGGCGTCCGAAACGGCGATCGTGGGCACGTCGAGCACGCCAACGATCGTGACGGCGACCGTTGCGGTCGAGGTGGCGCCCGACGGATCGGTGATCGTGTAGGAAATGGTGGAGCTCGCGGTCTCGCCTTCTCCCAGCGCCTGGTAATCGCCATTCGGGTTGAAGACGTACGAACCGTCAGGGAACACCGTGAACGTTCCGCCGTTCGAGCCGGGCACGGTCAGGCCGGCGCTGGTCATGGGGCGGCCGTTGACGGAAACCAGCGTCAATGCGTCGCCATCGGCGTCAGCATCGTTGGCGAGCAGATTTCCGCTGATCGAATTGTCCTGAAGGGTGGTGACGCCATCGTTCTGCGCGACCGGGGGCGTGTTGCCCGGGACAGCTGCAGTGCCGTCGCCGTCATCGGCGGTCAGCGCCGCGCCGGAAACCCGCGGCAGCGTGTCGTCGCCGCGTGCCGGATTCGGGTAGGCCAGGTCCAGCGGGCTGGTGGTTTCGAGGATGCGGGCCAGGCGGACGAAGCTGCTGCCGCCGGCTTCACCGCCGCCAGCCACGACGGCGGCGGTCGGATCGAGTTCGTCGAACGGGTCGCGGCCGGCTTGCAGGGCGGCCAGCAGGCGGTCCGAATCGGTGCCCGAGGGCGGCGCAACCGCGGCTTCGGTCGGATCGGCCAGCGGGCCGGTCATGTCGCCGTTGACCGCGACTTCGCGGCCTTCGCCGATCACGATCGGCATGCCGTTTTCAACCTGAAGCGAAACCGTGGCGCCCGAGGCAGTGACGATGTCGCTGCCGGCGGGGACTTTGCTGCCTTGATGCAGTTCGGTCAAGGAACCGTCGCTATTGCGTATCCACGCGCGACCGGAGATTTCGTTGACGACGGCGGGAGAAGAGTTGGCCATGTTGGTTCCGTTTCAGGGAGTTATCCAAGATGGCCAGATACTACGGGTCGCCGCTGGCGGCGGGTATTGTCCTTGAGGACAGGTTTACGCAGTGATTTTGCTGCGCGCGTCGGCGGGTGCGGAAATGCCGTGGACCAGCAGGGCGAGCTGGAGGCGATCGGTGACGCCCAGCTTGTCGAAAACGGCCGACAGATGCGCCTTGACCGTGCGTTCGGTGATGCCCAGCGCTTCGGCGATCTGGGCGTTGGACTGGCCGCTGGCGGCGTAGCGCGCGACGGTGATTTCGCGCTCGGTGAGCCGGCCGCCGTCCCAGGCGTGCGCGTCCTGCGCACGCTCGGTGACGAGCTTGAGCAGGCGCGACACCAGCGAGCGCCCCATCCAGATGCCGCCGGAGGCGACGACTTCGAGGGCCTGGGCCATCGCGGCGGGCGGCGCATAGCTGTGGCAGTAACCGTGCGCGCCGGCGCCCAGCGCCTGCGTGCCTTGTTCATCGTTGGGGCTGGCGCTGGCGACCACGACGTGCAGGCCGGCCAGCGTCGGGGTCCAGAACGGATCGTGCCAGGCGGGCAGCTTGGGCACGTCGGCGTCCAGCACCGCCAGCGTGCGGCCTTGTTCTCGCCAGCGTTGCAGATCCGCCAGGCCTCGCCCGCGGGCAGCCATCCAGCGCGCCGGGTCAAGCGCGCGCCAGTGCTGCCAAAGCAGGTCGTCGTGCGTAATCAACAGGACGGGAATGGGTTTCATAAGGCCTTGAAGCTCTCCATTAACGTTCGGTGAAGGCGTTGGCCTTCGCCCGCAGAATGGGCTTGAGCAGGTACTGGAGCACCGTGCGCTTGCCTGTCAGGATATGAACCTCTGCCACCATCCCGGGGATGATGGGCAACAGCTTGTCGCCTACCGTGCTGCGGTCCGTGCGCACGCGCACGACGTAGTAGGAGTTGCCTTTCTCGTCGGTCACGGTGTCCGCGCCGATCTGTTCCACGCGGCCTTCCAGGCCCCCGTAGATCGCGAAGTCGTAGGCCGTGAACTTGACCTCGGCCTTCTGGTCCGCGTGCAGGAAACCGATGTCGCGCGGCTGGATGCGCACTTCGAGCAGCAGCGTGTCGTCCTTGGGGACGATTTCGATGATGTCCTTGCCCGGCTGCACCACGCCGCCGACCGTGTTGTTGAACAGGGTCTTGACGGTGCCGCGCACCGGGGCGCGCACTTCGGCCAGCTTGACCCGGTCGACCAGCGCCGCCTTGCCTTCGCGCAGGGTCGCCAGCTTGGTGTTGGTTTCCGAGAGCTCGCTGCGGGCCTGGTTGCGGATGTTCAGCTCGGCTTCCTGGATCTTGCTCTCGGCTTCCTTGATGGACGCCTGGAAGCGGTCGATCTGCGCCTCGGCGCCTTTCTGCTCGCCGCAATAGCGGGCAACGTCGCGCTGCAGGCGCAGCAGATCGACCTCGGACACGGCGCCGCTCTTGAGCAGCGGCCGGGTCACCTGCAGCTCGCGTGAGGTCAGACCGCAGCTGGCCGAGGCCTGGTCGCGCTTGGCGATGGTTTCGCGCAGGTCTTCCTGGCGCTGCTTGAGCTGTTCCCGGGCCACGTTGACCGTTGCGTTCAGCTCGGTGTTGCGCGCCTGCCAGGCGTTGCGTTCCATTTCGCCCAGGCCGGGCGCCTGTTTAAGCACTTCCTCGGGCGTGACGAAGGGTTCGCCCGTGGCCAGCGCCTTCAGGCGGGCCGCCTTGGCCAGCAACGACAGGTACTCGGCGTTGTTCTCGCCCAGCGACGAGTTGAAACGGGTGGAGTCGATCTTGAGCAGGACCTCGCCGGCCTCGACTTCCTGGCCGGGGCGCACCAGGATCTCTTCGACGATGCCGCCGTCCAGGCTCTGGATGATCTGCACCTGGCGGGACGGCACGACCTTGCCTTCGCCGCGGACCACCTCATCGATGCTGCCAAAGCCTGCCCAGACCAGCAGGCCCATCGTGGCCAGCAGCGACGTCCACAGCAGGATGCGCGAGCCGCGGGCCTGCGACTCGTGGATGACCCATTCGGCATTGCCGATGTAGTCGGACCGCTGGGCGGGCTTGCCTTTCTCGGCGCCGTCCAGCAGGCGGTCGAAGAAGAACACGAAGATGTTGCGCGGCGCGCGCAGCAGGTTGCCAAAGAAACCGTGCTTGGGGGCTCCAGGATTGTTCAGCATGGTCTTCTCAGCTTCCGCGTCCAACGCGTCCTTGACGCAGGGCTTCGACAACCTGTTCCTTCGGACCGTCGGCCACGATATGGCCGTTGTCGATCACGATGAGCCGGTCGACCAGCTCCAGAAGCGCGGTGCGGTGCGTCACCAGCAGGACCGTCTTGGTTGCGCTGGCTTCGCCCAGGCGCTTGCGCAGCTGGGCCTCGCTCTGGTGGTCCATGTTGCTGCTGGGTTCGTCCAGCAGCAGGATGGGCGGATCGTTGATCAGCGCGCGCGCCACGGCCACCGATTGGCGCTGGCCGCCGGAAAGCGATTCGCCGCGCTCGCCGATGATCATGTCAAAGCCGTTGGGATGCAGGTTGGCGAATTCGGTCACGCCGGCCGTGTTGGCGGCCGCCAGGATGCTGGCGTCGTCGGCGTAGGGCGCGCCCATCGCCAGGTTGTGCTTCAGGCTGCCGTAAAAGAGCAGGGGATCCTGCGGGACGTGGCCGATGGCCCGGCGCACGTCGGCCGGGTCGATCTGGCGGACGTCCACGCCATCGAGCAGCACGGCGCCTTCGGTGGGCTGGTACAGGGCCAGCGCCAGTTTCTCCAGCGTCGTCTTGCCCGAGCCGATGCGGCCGATGATGCCGACCTTCTCGCCGGGCTTGAGCTTGAACGACACCTTCTTGAGCACCGGCTGCGTGCTGCCGGGATACGTGAAGGTCACGTCGCGGAATTCCAGGCCGCCGTGGAACACGGGGCGATGCAGGAACTCGGCCTCAGCCGGACGCTCGATCGCCATCTTCATGTAGTTGTCGATGGAGCCCAGCGAGGTGCGGGCATTCTGGTATTGCATCAGCAGGCCGGCGACCTGGCCCAGCGGCGCCAGGCAGCGGCCGGCGATCATGGACGCGGCAATGATGCCGCCCATCGACAGCGCGGATTCCTGCGCCAGGTACACGCCGATGATCACGACGGCGATCGAGACGAGCTGCTGGACGGCTTGCACGAAGCCGACCGTCGACGAGGAAATCAGCTTGAGCTTGCCGCCCGTCTGGGCGATGAACTCCGTGGCGCGTTCCCAGTTGCGCTGGATCGAGCCCTGGGCATTCAGCGTCTTGACGGCTTCCAGGCCGGTCAGCGCTTCGACAAGCGTGGCGTTGCGCTGCGACGAGGCCTGGAACGAGGCCATCGTCAGCGCTTCCATGCGCGCCTGCGCCGCCAGCGACACCAGCAGGATCAGCACGATCGCGACCAGCGGCGGCAGGATCATCCACGGCGAAATCCAGGCCAGGGCGCCCAGGAACAGCAGGATGAAGGGCAGGTCGACCAGCGTGGTGATGGTGGCCGAGGCGATGAAGTCGCGGATGGATTCGAACGAGCGCAGGTTGGCCGCGAACGAACCGACGGACACCGGGCGGCCTTCCAGGCGCAGGTCCAGCACGCGCTCCATGATCTGCGAGGACAGGCGCACGTCGACCCGCTTGCTGGCGCTGTCCACGACATGCGAGCGCGCGGTGCTCAGGATCATGTTGAAGATCACCACCAGCGTGATGCCGATGGCCAGCACCCATAGCGTTTCGACGGCGTTGTTCGGCACCACGCGGTCGTACACGTTCATGGTGAACAGCGGCATCGCCATCGCGAACACGTTGATCAGCAGCGCCGCGACCAGGGCGTCGCGGTACAGCCGGCGGTTCTCCATGATGGCGGCCCAGAACCAGTGGCGCTCGCGCACCTTGGCCACTTCCGGGGACCGGGCGTCAAACCGGAATTGCGGACGGACAAAGCAGACCAGCCCGCTGTACTGCTCAGCGAGTTCGGCCGGATCCATGTCGATGGAGCTGCCGCCCAGTTCGGGGTGGCTGACCACGAACTTGCCGCCGTCCTTTTTGAGCAGCAGGCAGGCGCGTTCGCCCTTGAGCAGCAGGATGGCGGGCAGCAGGTCCGGCGAGATGTGATCCAGCGAGCGCTTGACCACGCGCGCGGAAAGCTGCGCCCGCGCGGCCGCCCGAGGCAGCAGGGCGGGCGTGAGGCGGTGTTCTTCCAGGGGCAGGCCCGCCGACAGGGCTTGCGCGGTGGCCGCGACGCCGTGCAGGCGGGTGATTTCCACCAGGCAATCGAGCAGCGGGTCGTCGTGCGCGGAGCGGGCGTCCGCGCGCCATTCCCGGGCAGCCAGATCAGATAACTTGTCCATCTTCGTCATCCAACAGGTCAAGGTGTTCCGAGAGGCGCGCACGCTGCTGCTTGCGCTGGGTGAGCTTTTGCTGGGCCTGGATAGGCAGGTCCGTCATACGCAAGGTGCCGTTGGCGATCAACGCGTCGATCAAGTCTTCCAGGACGCGGACAAAGTCCGCGTCCAACTGCGAGAAATCACTGCCCTTGTTGGCCATTGGGCCTCCTTGCGGCCTGCTCCGATCAGGGTCGGGCGGCAGGCGAGTTCACCAGCACCAGCGTCGGGGGAAGGGTGCCTTCGTTGTAGTGCACGCGAACGGGAGCCAGGCGGGCGGTGTCCGGAACGGTCGAATTGCACAGCTTGATCACTTCGTCCGACACTTCCAGCTTGCCGTTTTCCTCGGGCATTTCGTTGCGCGCGGGTTGCAGCGCCAGCGCCGGCAGCAGGGTGTGGGACAGCGCCAGCCAGCGATACTGCGCAAGACGCAGATCATAAATGGCATTGGTCAGCGCACGGCGCGATTCGAACAGTTCATTTTCCGTGTCCAGCAGGTCCAGCAGAGAGCGCTGGCCAATCTGGAACTGTTGCGCGTACGCATCACGCACCTTGGTCGTGGCCACTTCATGGTCACGCAGGAAGGGCAGCTTCTGGCTCAGGCTGGTGATGTTGTTCCAGGCCACGGCCAGGTCCTGCTGCACGTTTCGGCAGGTGTAGTCGCGGATGTCGCGGGCGGCATACGACTGGTTGGCGGTCTGGCGCACGCGGGCGGAGTCGGCGCCGCCGCGGTACAGGTTGTAGCTCATCACGACCTGGACGCTGGAGCTCTGGATGTCGCGGCTTTGCGGGGTCGGGTCATTCTGGTCGCGGCCGGTGTTTGCCACGAACTCGAACTTGGGCGAGAACGCGCCCTTGGACGACTGCACGCCCGCCTGCGCGGCCTGCAGGCTGGCCTGCTTGGACAGGAAGCTGGGATTGCGGCGCAGGGAGTCATTGAAGTTGCCCGGGGCCTTGGGCAGCTTGTCGGCGATATCCGGCGCCGGCAGCATCGATTCGGGCGGCAGGGCGCCGGTCACGCGCTGAAAGCGCTGCTGCACGTCCAGCAGGTTGGCCGTTTCGGTCATCAGGTTGGTCTGGGCCAGCGACAGGCGGCCACCGGCCTGCTCCAGGTCGACGCGACGGCCCACGCCGGATTCCGTGCGCTCGCCGATCTGCTTGAGGGTGTTTTCGTGCAGCGAATAGTTCTGGCGGGCCAAAAGCTCCATGTCGCGGTAGCGCTGCAGGTCGATGTAGGCCTGCACGGCGGTGAACGCGGTGTTGTCGCTGGTGGCCAGCACGTCATAGAAACGGGCCAGCTTGTCGAAACCGGCCTGCTTGACGTCGTTGGTGGTGCGAAAGCCGTCAAAAATCAGCTGACGCAGCTCGACGCTCCAGCCGGGGCGGTTCCAGCTCTGCGAGCCGACGCCGGGCACGTTGTTGCGCCATTCGCGGCCCAGATAGCCTTGCGCATTGATCTGCGGAAAGTAGGCGGCGCGGGCGACGGCCTGGCCTTCCAGGGACGCCTGGAAGTCGTGGTACTTGGCCTGGATTTCGGGATTGCTGAGCAGGGTCTGTTCAACGATCTGATTCAACGTCACTTGCGGCTGCCCGGCCGGTGCGGTGGCAGCGGGCGTCGCGGACTGTGCAAAAACGGCAGGGGCAAATGCAAGGGCAAGGACCGAGGTCGTGCTTTTGAGCAAAAACGAAGCCATAGTGATTATTCGCGAGTCAAGTTGAGATTGAATGGCCGCCATGTTGTATGTAAATGTCAGCTTTGGCGAGTCAAGATTTGTTAATTCTTGAGGTTTGTTGCCGGCGGTCCATAAGGTGAATTTCGCGCAACATCTAACTACTTCTTCGAATTTGCACGAACATCGCTCAATCGAAAATCGTTTATTTCTATTAATACGGTTTATTACGCATTATTTCGAAGTGAACGCTTTCAGGGCGTGGGACGATTATATCTATTTGAGAGTTCTGTATCTATTTTGTTTACCAATTTGTATCGATAACGATTTTTCCCGGGCATTAATTGGCTATGCAACAAGTCAACACAACTGCGGGATCGGCCCCCGGCGAGTCGGTCAGCGTGGTAGTGGTAGTACTGGTATATCAGGTGTGCTTGTACTAGGTTTGGTGGCTGGGCATAATTCCCTTCATGCCGCAGCAGCCGGCGCGGCAGGGTAGCGTTTTACCCCTCGCGCCAGGCTCGAGCCGGATTGTCTATTTGCAGAGCGCATCCATGGCCCAAACTCTTTACGACAAACTCTGGGACGCCCACATCGTCCACCAGGAATCAGACGGCACCTGTCTGCTCTATATCGACCGCCACCTGCTGCACGAGGTCACCAGCCCGCAGGCGTTCGAGGGGCTGACGCTGGCAGGCCGCAAGCCGTGGCGCACTGGCGCCAACCTGGCGGTGGCCGATCACAACGTGCCCACGATGAATCGCGCGCAGGGCATCGACGATCCCATCTCGCGCCTGCAGGTGGACACGCTGGATGCCAACTGCGGCAAGTACGGCATCACCGAATTCCGCATGAACGATCTGCGCCAGGGCATCGTGCACGTGATCGGACCGGAGCAGGGCGCCACCCTGCCGGGCATGACCGTGGTCTGTGGCGACTCGCACACCAGCACGCACGGCGCGCTGGGTGCGCTGGCCTTCGGCATCGGCACGTCCGAAGTCGAGCACGTGCTGGCCACGCAGACGCTGCTCATGAAGAAAGCCAAGAGCATGCTCATCAAGGTCGATGGCGAACTGCCCTTCGGCTGTACGGCCAAGGACGTGGTGCTGCACATCATCGGCATCATCGGCACGGCCGGCGGCACGGGTCACGCCATTGAATTTGCCGGCAGCACGATTCGCTCGCTGTCCGTCGAAGGCCGCATGACCGTCTGCAACATGGCGATCGAAGCGGGCGCCCGGTCCGGCATGGTTGCGGTCGACGACAAGACCATCGAATACTTCCGTGGCCGTCCCTTTGCACCCACCGGCGTCGTCTGGGACCAGGCCGTCAAGTACTGGCGCACCCTGCACACCGATGAAGGCGCCAAGTTCGACACCGTGGTCGAAGTCAATGCGCGCGACATCAAGCCGCAAGTCACCTGGGGCACGTCGCCCGAAATGGTGTTGCCGGTGGATTCGCGCGTGCCGGACCCCGACCGCGAAAAAGACGACGTGCGCCGCAGCGGCATGGAGCGCGCGCTGGAATACATGGGCCTGAAGCCCAACACCCCGCTGACCGATATCCGCGTGGATCGCGTGTTCATCGGTTCGTGCACGAACTCGCGCATCGAAGACCTGCGCGCCGCAGCCGTCGTGGCGCGCGGCAAGCGCGTGGCTTCCAATGTGCGCCAGGCGATGGTCGTGCCGGGCTCCGGCCTGGTCAAGCAGCAGGCCGAACGCGAAGGCCTGGACAAGATCTTCATTGAAGCCGGCTTTGAATGGCGCGAACCGGGCTGTTCCATGTGCCTGGCCATGAACGCCGACCGCCTCGAACCCGGCGAACGTTGCGCCTCGACCTCGAACCGCAATTTCGAGGGCCGGCAAGGGCAGGGCGGCCGCACGCACCTGGTCAGCCCGGCCATGGCCGCCGCGGCGGCCGTCGCCGGCCATTTCGTCGACGTTCGCACGTTCCGATAAGCGTCAAGCACCGAGTAGACAACATGCAAGCATTTACCACTCATGAAGGCCTGGTGGCGCCGCTCGACCGCGAAAACGTCGACACGGACCTCATCATTCCCAAGCAGTTCCTCAAGTCCATCCAGCGCACGGGCTTCGGGCCCAACCTGTTCGACGAGCTCCGTTACCTGGACCACGGCGAACCGGGCATGGACAACAGCAAACGCCCGCTCAATCCGGACTTCGTGCTGAACCAGCCGCGCTACCAGGGCGCCTCGGTCCTGCTGGCCCGCAAGAACTTCGGCTGCGGCTCCAGCCGCGAGCACGCGCCCTGGGCGCTGACGCAGTTCGGTTTCCGCGCCATCATCGCGCCGTCCTACGCCGACATCTTCTTCAACAACAGCTTCAAGAACGGCCTCTTGCCGATCGTGCTGTCCGAACTGGAAGTGGCGCGCCTTTTCGACGAAGTCAAGGCGTTCCCGGGCTACAAGCTGAACATCGATCTGGACCGCCAGGTCGTGATCGCCGCAGACGGCCGCGCGATGGGCTTTGACATCGAACCCTTCCGCAAGTACTGCCTGCTGAACGGCCTGGACGACATCGGTCTCACGCTGCGCCACGCCGACAAGATCCGCGCCTTCGAAGCCGAGCGCCTGGCCCGCCATCCGTGGCTCGAAAGCCGCCCCATCGCCTGATCAAACCATCGAACACAGGATCGTTATTCAATGACCCACAACATCGCAGTCCTGCCGGGTGACGGCATCGGCCCGGAAATCGTCGAACAGGCCGTGCGCGTCCTGAAGGCGCTGGATGTGCCCTTCGACATCAAACAGGCGCCGGTCGGCGGCGCTGCTTTTGACCAGTTCGAACATCCGCTGCCGCCCGCCACGCTGAACCTGGCCAAGGAATCGCACGCCGTGCTGTTCGGCGCGGTCGGCGACTGGAAGTACGACAGCCTGCCGCGCGAATTCCGTCCGGAACAGGCGATCCTGGGCCTGCGCAAGGCGCTGGGCCTGTTCGCGAATCTGCGTCCGGCCATCCTGTACCCGGAACTGGCCAGCGCCTCGTCGCTCAAGCCGGAGATCGTGTCGGGCCTGGACATCCTGATCATCCGCGAACTCACCGGCGACATTTATTTCGGCACGCCGCGCGGCGTGCGCTCGTCGCCGGACGGCGCCTTCACCGGCGAACGCGAAGGCTACGACACGATGCGCTACGCGGAATCCGAAGTGCGCCGCATCGCGCGCATCGGCTTCGAATCGGCGCAAAAGCGCAACAAGAAGCTGTGCAGCGTGGACAAGGCCAACGTGCTCGAGACCTCGCAGTTCTGGCGCGACATCGTCATCGAAGTGGCGCGCGAGTACCCGGACGTCGAGCTGTCGCACATGTACGTCGACAATGCGGCCATGCAACTGGTGCGCAACCCCCGCCAATTTGACGTCATCGTCACCGGCAACCTGTTTGGCGACATCCTGTCAGACGAAGCGGCGATGCTGACCGGCTCCATCGGCATGCTGCCCTCGGCGTCCCTGAACGCCAGCGGCCAAGGCCTGTACGAGCCCAGCCACGGTTCGGCGCCCGACATCGCGGGGCAGGGCATTGCCAATCCGCTGGCGACGATCCTGTCGGCCGCCATGCTGCTGCGTTACTCGCTGAACCTCGCGCCGCAGGCGGACCGCATCGAGGCGGCCGTGCGCAGCGTGCTGGCCAGCGGCCTGCGCACCGCGGACATCTTCGAGCCGGGCACGACGAAGGTCACGACCGCCGGCATGGGCGACGCGGTCTTGAAGGCGCTTGCCTGATGACGCAAGGGGGCCGCGTCCTGATCGCGGTCTCTTTATATAGATAGCGAGGCCGCCCCGCGGGCGGCCTCGCTTGTTTTGCCAATGCAAAACGCCGTGTTGCCGGCGCGCGCCGAAAGTCTCTCCTTGCGCTTGCGGCCCCGTTTTTTTCTAGCTGCATCGCAACATCCCTGCGTGCATTCTGATAAATTGTTGAATTGCACGATTTTTCCCTCCTTACCTTGTCACCCCCTTTAAAGAGCGATTGAAATGAATCAAGCAGTAGGCCTTGTCGGCTGGCGCGGTATGGTCGGCTCGGTGCTCATGCAACGCATGCGCGACGAGAACGACTTCGCACTGATCGAACCGGTGTTTTTCTCCACCAGCAACGCTGGCGGCGCCGCCCCCACTTGGGCAACTGGCGCGGGCCCGCTGCAAGACGCCTACAACATCGACGCTCTGAAAAAACTGCCGATCATCGTGACGGCGCAAGGCGGCGACTACACCTCCGAGGTCTATCCCAAGCTGCGCGGCGCGGGCTGGAACGGCATCTGGATCGACGCGGCCAGCACCCTGCGCATGGCCGACGACGCCATCATCGTGCTGGACCCGGTCAACCGCCCGGTGATCGACGCGGCCCTGAAGCGCGGCGTGCGCAACTTCATCGGCGGCAACTGCACGGTCAGTTGCATGCTGATGGGCCTGGCGGGTCTGTTCAACAACGACCTGGTCGAATGGATGACCTCCATGACGTACCAGGCCGCGTCGGGCGGCGGCGCGCAGCACATGCGTGAACTGCTGACCCAGTTCGGCGAGATCAACCAGTCGGTCAAGTCCCTGCTGGACGACCCGGCCTCGGCCATCCTGGAAATCGACCGCGGCGTGCTGGCCAAGCAGAAGGACGACGCGCTGCCCCACGAACACTTTGGCGTGCCGCTGGGCGGCAACCTGATTCCCTGGATCGACAAGGACCTGGGCAACGGGATGTCCAAGGAAGAGTGGAAGGGCGAAGTCGAAACCAACAAGATCCTGGGCCGCGGCGCCGCCTTCGGCACGCCTGTCACCCCGATCGACGGCCTGTGCGTGCGCATCGGCGCCATGCGCTGCCACAGCCAGGCACTGACCATCAAGCTCAAGCGCGATGTGCCGCTGGACGAGATCGAAGCGCTCATCGCCCAGGGCACGCAGTGGGCCAAGGTCGTTCCCAACACCAAGGAAGCCACCGTTTCGGCGCTGACCCCCGTGGCCGTCACCGGCACGCTGGACATCCCGGTGGGCCGCCTGCGCAAGCTCTCGATGGGCTCGCAGTACCTGGGCGCCTTCACGGTTGGCGACCAACTGCTGTGGGGCGCGGCCGAGCCGCTGCGCCGCATGCTGCGCATCGCGCTGAACGAAGCCTGATGTCGTGCAGGGCGGCTTTTCTGGCCGCCCGCCACGCGCAAGATGCAGTCAGGGCACCTTCGGGTGCCCTTGTTTTTTGGCGCGCGGCTGGATTGTCCAGCCCGCGAAGATGCACCATCGTGGCGCAGTCCGGCCGAGCCCGGCGGGCGACTCGTACGCCAACAAGCGCCGCCCGTGCCCGCAAGCCAACGTGCGCGCCCCTTTCAGGTTTGTGAAATGCGCTTGATCCATTACACTTTTCGGGTGAATTGAGGCCCTTTTTTGCGCGGCAAATGGCGCGAATGGGTCCAGGCCCGTAATTCGATTACAAGAACGGAATTCCAGCTTATGACCCAGCGTTCGCGCCAAGTGAAGCATGCCCGCCGTTTGAAAGCCCTTCAGTGGGCCATTGCGCTGGCGATCGGTTCAAGCGTGTGCGGTTCGGCGCTGGCCATGCGCGTCGGACATTCGCGCGTCGTTTCCGTGCCGGGCGCGCCGCTGCAAGCCACCGTGGGTCTGCAGGAATTGACGCCCGAAGAGATCAGTTCGCTCAAGGTTTCCATCGCCGATGAAGCCGCGTGGCAGCGCGCGGGCGTCAAGCCGCCGGTGCCGCTTGCCAGCATGGTGGTCCGCGTCGAAGACGGAATGGATCCGACGCGCAAGAACTTGCGGGTGCGGTCCACGCAGGCGCCTGCGGGCGGCGCGGTGGATCTGCTGCTGGACATCAACTCCAGTTCGGGTCAGCGCCAAGTGCAGGTCAGCATCCTGGTGCCGCTGCGCGGCACGGGCGCCGACGTTACACCCGCCGCCGTGGGCGGGGCCGCCCGCGCGGGCGGCACCTCGGGCTCGGTCACGGTGAAGTCGGGCGACTATCTTTTTGCCATCGCCCAGCGCAACGCGGTGCCGAACGCCTCGGTCTACCAGATGCTGGTGGCGCTGTGGCGCGCCAATCCGCAGGCCTTCATTCAGAACAACATGAATCTGGTGCGGGCCGGCCAGACACTCAAGATCCCGGATGCCGCCACGGTGCGCGCCATCGATCCGGCCGAAGCCCGCCGCATCTTCAATGAGCACGCCGAGGCCTATGCCAAATACCGCGGCCGCGTGGGCGCGGCGGCGGGATCGAACCCGTCGGTGGTCAAGGGTCAGGACGCAGCTTCGGGCACGGTCGCCCCACCGGCCGACACTGGTGTGGCAACCACCGCGCCGACACAGGATCGCGTGCGCCTGTCGACCGGTCAGGCCCAGGACAGCGCAGCCGCGCAGGCCGAAGCCCAGGCAGACGCCAAGACGTCTGCCGACCGGGCCTTGGCCGACGCGCAAGGGCGAGTCGCCCAGCTGCAAAGCAATGTGGACGAACTGACCAAGGCCGTCGCGCAGCAATCGGGCGCGGCCGGCACAGGCGCGGCGGGTTCGGGCACGGCCGGCACTGGTGCGGCAGGTGCGGCGGGCGCAGCTGGCACGTCGGGCGCAGCAGGTACGGCCGGTTCGACAGGCGCGCCCGGTGCAGCAGGTACTCCCGGTGCAGCAGGCACTGCCGGTGCGGCAGGCGCTTCCGGTGCGGCAGGCGCTTCCGGTGCGGCAGGCGCTCCCGGTACGGCAGGCGCTCCCGGGACGGCAGGCACTCCCGGGGCGGCAGGCACTCCCGGTGCAGCAGGCGCTCCCGGTGCAGCGGGCACTCCCGGTGCGGCAGGCACTCCCGGTGCGGCAGGCACTCCCGGTGCGGCAGGCACTCCCGGTGCGGCAGGCACTCCTGGTGCAGCAGGCGCTCCCGGTGTAGCGGGCACTACCGGTGCGGCAGGCACTCCCGGTGCGGCAGGCACTTCCGGTGCGGGAGGCGCTCCCGGTGCAGCAGGCACTTCGGGTGCTGCAGGCAGTCCCGGCGCAGCAGGCAGTCCCGGCGCAGCAGGCGCTCCTGGTGCAGCAGGCGCTCCCGGTGCAGCAGGCACTTCGGGTGCAGCAGGCACTTCGGGTGCAGCAGGCACTTCGGGTGCAGCAGGCACTCCCGGCGCGGCAGGCACTCCCGGTGCAGCAGGCACTTCTGGTGCAGCAGGCACTTCGGGTGCAGCAGGCACTTCCGGCACAGCAGGCACTCCCGGCACAGCAGGCACTCCCGGCACAGCGGGTTCTGCTGGTGCAATGGGCACTCCCGGCACCGCAAGCGCTCCGGGCACCGCAAGCACTCCAGGCGCGGCAAGCACATCGGGCGCCGCGACGACCACGTCGAACGCCACCGGCGCGTCGAATACCACCACCTCCCCAGGCGCCGCAGGCTCGGCGCCCGCCGATGCCGACAAGCCCATCGGCACGCTGCCGGACAAGACCGTGCAAACGGGTATGCCGGGCTGGCTGGCCGACAATCTTCTCGTGATCGTTACCGCCGTGCTGGCGCTCGTCGCCTTCGCCATCGCGTGGCTGTTGCGCCGGGCCGGCGCGCGGCGTGACGACGATGACGAGGAAAGCTACACGTACAACGAGCCGGCGCTGGATACGGCAGCGCTGAACCGCAAGCTCGACACCATCAATCTCGACCTGGACGTACCGCCCACGGACGAACCGCGCCGTATCGGCGGTCCTCGGGTTTGAAGCATGTCTAGAGTTGCATTGGGGCTGGCGTATGACGGCTCCGCCTGGCAGGGTTGGCAGACACAGCCGCACCGGCAGACGGTGCAGGACTGCCTGGAGTCCGCCCTGGCCAGTTTCTGTGGCGTCACCGAGCCGGTGCCCACGATCTGCGCCGGCCGCACAGACACGGGCGTGCACGGCGCGATGCAGGTGGTCCATCTGGACACGACGCTCACCCGCAAGACGGAGTCCTGGGTCCGAGGCGTGAATGCGTTTCTGCCTCCCAGCATCTCGGTGCAGTGGGCCGAAGAAGTGTCCGAAGAATTCCATGCGCGCTTTTCGGCGCGCGCCCGCACGTACGTCTATCTGCTCTGGCGGGGCCGGGTGCGTCCGGCGCTGTGGGCGGGGCGCGCCGGCTGGTGCTTCCAGCCGTTGGATGTGCAGGCCATGCGCGCGGCCGCAAAGGCGCTTGTCGGCGAACATGATTTCTCCAGTTTCCGTTCGTCGCAATGCCAGGCCAAGCATCCAGTGCGGCACATGCACAGCCTGGAGATCGAGGAGCGGGGACCGTTTCTCGTCTTTACCTTGAAGGCAAACGCCTTTCTGCATCACATGGTGCGCAACATCATGGGCGCGTTGCTGCAAGTGGGGCAGGGCAGGGAAACGGTTGACTGGATGACGCAGCTTTTGGCGTGGCGCGACCGCAAGCGCGGCGCGCCCACGTTTGCGCCTGACGGCCTGTACCTGGCCGCGATCGACTATCCCGAATCCTTCGGACTGCGCGAGCTCGACGGCGGATCGTCGCTGCTGTCGCCCTTTACTCAATCCTTTTAGGGAAGCCGCCGCGCAGGCGGCGGGATCCCGCGCCTTTCTGGAGGCATGCGCCATGCAACGCCGCGCGTTTCTGAAGCAAACCGCCTTGGGCGCCGCCGGGGGCAGCGCCGTGCTGGCGGCCCCCGCGATTGCGCAGGAAGCTCCCAACCTCACCTGGCGGCTGGCTTCGGATTTTCCGGCCGACGCGGCCACGCTGTTCGCGGGCGCGACCGACGTTGCGCGTTGCGTGGCCGAGGTTACCGCGGGGCGCTTCACCATCGACATATCTGCCGCCGGTCAGCTGTTCCAGTCGGGGCAGGCGCTGGAGGCCGTGCAGCACCGCATCGTCGAATGCGGCCACGCGGCGTCGGCCCGCTACTTCGACACCGATCCCGCGATTTGCTTTGACGGCGGCGTGCCCTTCGGCCTGAATACCCGCCAGATGAACGCGTGGATGCGGCAGGGCGAGGGGCTGGCCCTGACCCGCGAAGCCTTTGGCAAGTACGGCATCCTGAACTTTCCGTGCGGCTATACCGGCGCGCAGATGGGTGGATGGTTTCGGGGCGAGATCAAGACCCTCGATGACCTGCGCGGACTCAAGGTGGCGGCTGATGGCTTTACGGCGCACATCCTGTCGCGTCTGGGCGCCTCGCCGCTGGCAATTCCCGCTGGCGAACTGCATGCCGCGCTGGCAGAAGGCCTAGCGGACGGGGCCGTCACGATCGGACCGTTCGAGGACGAACGCCTGGCGCTCTTTGACGTCGCGCGGAACTATTACTTTCCGGGCTGGTGGGCCGGTACGCAACAGTTGTCGCTGTACGTGAACCAGGACGCCTTTGCGGAACTGCCCAAGTCATACCAGACCGCGTTGTCGCTGGCTTGCGCGGCGGCAAGCGAAAACATGATCGCAATCTTTGATGCCAACAATCCGCAAGCGCTGCGCCGGCTGATGTCGCAAGGCGCGCAACTGAAGGCGTATTCCCGGCCGCTGCTGCAAGCCGCTCACGAAGCCACGGCGGCAGCCTGCAATGAATTGAGCGCCAAGGATGCGATGTTCAAGAAGCTCTACGACAGCATGCTGGCATTGCGCGGTAACCAGATCCCCTGGTTCCGCATGGCCGAGGGCAGCTTCGACAACATGATGGCCACCCTGGGTTCGGCTGGCGCGTGAGACCGGTTTTTCGGTCCGGATATACTGATCCAGCCAGTCGCCGCGGGGCGACACTTCCAGAAAATGTCATGCGTACACGCATAAAGATCTGCGGGCTGACCCGCGAACAAGACGTCGAAGCCGCCGTTGCTGCCGGCGCCGACGCGATCGGATTTGTCTTCTATCCCAAGAGCAAGCGTTGCCTCACGCCCACGCGCGCCGCGCAACTGCGCCGGATGGTACCGGCCTTTGTCGACGTCGTCGCGCTCTTCGTGAACGCGCAGGAAGAAGAGATCCGCACCGTGCTGGGTGAAGTGGGGCCCGAGCTGCTGCAGTTTCATGGCGACGAAACGCCGCTGGAATGCGCGCGCTACGGTCATCGCCATCTGCGGGCCTTCCGGGCCGGTGCGCCGGGCCTTGAGACGGCGGAGAGCCTAGCGGCCACGTGCCGCGCCTACGGAGAGGCAGCGGGCTGGTTGTTCGACAGCTATAGCGCCGGATACGGCGGCAGCGGGCATGGATTCAACTACGCGTTGCTCGATGAGGTGAGGGCCGACCCGGTGTCCCGCCCCTTGATCCTGTCCGGCGGTCTGAACGCCGAAAACGTGGGTGCCGCCATCGAATTGGTGCGGCCTTGGGCGATCGATGTGAGTAGTGGCGTCGAAGTCGAGCAAGGAATAAAAAGTTCTGATAGAATCTCGTTCTTCGTTGCTGCGGCACATGACGCAGACACGAAATTGAAGGACAAGAAGTAGTGCTGTAAGGCGTGTGAAAAGACCTTGGTTAATGCCAACGCATTAATGCAAGATCAAATTAAACGCATTGCGCGAAGGTGAGTTTGGCAAAGCCGACAGGCAAATGCTGAGACCTCCTAAACGCAATAAAAACTGCAAAAAATCTTCTAAGACGATTTGCACATTTTAAAAAAGCACTATATAATTCTTCTTCTTTGCAGGCGGTTAGCTCAGCTGGTTAGAGCGCCACGTTGACATCGTGGAGGTCGTTGGTTCGATTCCAATACCGCCTACCAAATTCCTGCAAAGGTGTGTTCGATAGAGCTAGTCGAACGCAGACCTGAAAAAGCCGCGACAGTCTTACGACTTCGCGGCTTTTTGCTTTTCCTCGCGTCATTGCTGCGCTTGTATTTGCTGCATTAATCACCGTGTGGCGCGATTCCGGCGTTTGATACCCGCGCCGCTATATTCCATCTTCTTCCATTCAAAAGCCCACCCATGCACTTCACCATGAAGGCATTCATTCTGGCGCAATTGTTGTGGTTGCCCGGCTGCGTGACCAATGCGCCCGCGCAAGCCGATGCGCGCAACGTCGAGGCACCGATGTATGCCGGGGTTGATCGCCGCGCGGCCGCTGCCTTGCGCGCGGGCGATGAACAACAGGCCGCCGAGGCCGTGAAGGTGTTTGGATCGCCTGCCGCGGCAGCGCAGGCGCGGGTCGAGCTGGGCTACCGGCTTTTTCGCGAAGACCGGCCGGGCCAGGCCATGCGGCAATTCAATCAGGCGTGGCTGCTCAATCCCGACAACCCCCGAGGTGTACGCGGGTTTCGCGGTGGTGCTGGAAAGCCAGCGCAAGGTCTGCCAGGCGATGAGCATGATGGACCGCGCGATCAGCATGAATCCCCCGGCGTTTCGCGGCATTCATGCGGATGCCGGCCGGATCGCGGCGCGTTGCGCCGCCGAGGACAAGACGCTGCCCCCCGAAGCGCGTATCGCGGCGACGACCCGGTCCGACGAGTGGTACCGCAAGGGCGAGGCCGTGGAGCCCGACAAGGGCTATCTGTATGCCTCGTGGGCCACGGCCTATTACTGGCGTGGCCAGTACGCGGAAGCCTGGGCCATGGTCCACAAGTCACGCGCCGCGGGCGGCAGTCCGGATGCGAAATTCGTCAGGATGCTGCGCGCAAGGATGCCGGAGCCCGCCGCGTCGTGAATCAAGCGGCGCACAATGCCTGGCGGACTGCCGGCTGCCCATTTGCGATATCCTGCTCACCATCATGATGAGAGCACTTTGGTTATGCCTGGGCTGCTTGATGCTGGCGCTGGGCGTCATCGGCGCCTTCTTGCCGGTGATGCCGACAACGATCTTTCTGATCCTGGCGGTGGCCTGCTTCTCCCGCTCGTCGCCCCGGCTTGAAAAATGGCTGCTGGATAGCCCGACATATGGTCCGTCGCTGCGCGCGTGGCGCGACGAGGGCGCGGTGTCGCGCAAAGGCAAGACGTATGCCAGCCTGGGCATGGCGGCTGGTTACGGGATCTTTTACTGGAGCGCCCATCCCTCGCTGCCCCTGGCCATCGGCGTAGGCATCTTCTTTCTGGCCAGCGCGGCCTATGTCCTCAGCCGGCCCAGCCCCCGCGCGGGCGGCCCGGCCAGCAAGACCCCCCGCGAATAAGTCGCGCGCCAAGCCGTACCCCTCCCGGCCTCAGTGCGAATGCCGCGGATCCCCCCGTGTCTCCACCACCTTCAAATACAGCGTCGCCGCCTCCAGGCATCCGCCCGTGGAAAGCTGCCCCACGGTCTGCCGGTACAGTTCCTGCCACGGCGTCTGCGATGGCGGCGCTTCGTACGGCGGCTCCTGGCGGCGCCGTTCCAGTTCCGCTTCGTCCACCTGCAACATGACCGACCGCTGGTTCAGGTCCACGCGGATCCGGTCGCCCGTGCGCAGCAGCGCCAGTCCGCCGCCCACCGCGGCTTCGGGCGACATGTTCAGGATGGACGGGCTGGCCGAGGTGCCGCTCTGGCGGCCGTCGCCCAGACAGGGCAGGGACTCGATGCCGCGCTTGATAAGGTGCGATGGCGGCGCCATGTTCACGACTTCCGCGCTGCCGGGGTAGCCCACAGTGCCGGCGCCCCGGATCACCAGAATGCAGTGTTCGTCGATGTTGAGCGCCGGGTCTTCGATGCGGGCGTGATAGTCCTCCGGGCCCTCGAACACGATCGCGCGCGCCTCGAAGGCGTTTTCCGACCCCGGTTCGGACAGGTACGCCCGGCGAAAGGCTTCGCCCACGACCGACATCTTGATGATGGCGCTGTCAAAGAAGTTGCCCGACAGCACGATGAAGCCGGCGCGGTGCTTGAGCGGCGCGTCGCAGGTCCGGATGACGTCGGTATTGTGGGTCTTGGACGCCGTCGCAATATCGCCGATGGTCTTGCCGGACACGGTTCGGCAGTCCGGATGTAGGCGGCCGGCCGCCAGCAGCTCGTGCAGCACGGCGGGTACGCCTCCCGCGCGGTGAAAGCCTTCGCCCAGATGCTCGCCTGCCGGCACGCAGTTGACCAGCAGCGGCACGTCTTCGCCCAGCCGTTGCCAGTCGTCCAGGCTGAGGTCGACGCCCATGTGGCGCGCGATGGCAATCAGGTGCGGCGGGCAGTTGCTGG
Organism: Achromobacter sp. JD417; assembly: GCF_041879325.1. Taxonomy (NCBI): domain Bacteria; kingdom Pseudomonadati; phylum Pseudomonadota; class Betaproteobacteria; order Burkholderiales; family Alcaligenaceae; genus Achromobacter; species Achromobacter sp. JD417. The sequence goes on from NZ_CP087159.1 coordinate 2,043,782, forward strand.
ACGCGCCCAGCGCCGAGGCCACGACGATGGCGTTCTCGAACGCCTCGCGGGTCAGGATTTGAGATGGCCGCAGGTCTTCGCGCACCATGTCGCAGATGCGCATGCCGGTCGCATAGGCCATCTGCCCGCGCTCGCGATAGGGCGCCGGAATGCTGGCGCAGGTGGGCAGCGACATGCCCAGCGCTTCGGCCAGCGAGTTCATCGACAGCGCGGTGCCCATGGTGTTGCAGTGGCCGATGGACGGCGACGATGCCGTGGCAAGCGTCATAAAACCTTCGTAATCCAGCTTGCCGGCCGCCATCAGGTTGCGCGCGTGCCAGATGACCGTGCCCGAGCCCACGCGCTGGCCTTCATGCCAGCCGTCCAGCATGGGACCGCCGGACAGCACGATGGCGGGAATGTCCACCGTCGCCGCCGCCATCAGGCACGCGGGCGTGGTCTTGTCGCATCCCGTGGTCAGCACCACGCCATCCAGCGGATAGCCGTGCAGGATCTCCACCAGGCCCAGATACGCCAGGTTTCGGTCCAGCGCCGCAGTGGGCCGCCGTCCCTGTTCGGCCAGCGGGTGCACCGGGAATTCCATGGGAATGCCGCCGGCGTCGCGGATGCCCGCCTTGATGCGTTCGGCCAGCGCCAGATGGTGGCGATTGCAGGGCGCCAGGTCGCTGCCTGTCTGCGCGATACCGATGATCGGCCGCCCGGACTGCAGTTCCTGGCGCGTCAGGCCATAGTTGAGATAGCGCTCGACGTAGATCGCCGTCATGTCGGCGTGCGAGGGATCGTCGAACCATTTCTGGCTGCGCAGTCGGCGGGGTGTCTGGGACATGGCTGTCTCGCTTTGCTTCGGTTGCATTCAGGCCCGGACCCCCACGGGATCCGGGCCGGCACGGTTAGTTCCGCGCCTTCTGGATTTCGTCGTTCAACTGCTTGATCAGTTCCGGCCCGAGTTCCTGGGTGTACTTGTCGACCACGGGCTGCACCTTCTGGCGCATGCGGGCCACTTCCTCCGGCGAGACGGTGTTGATCTTCATGCCGTTCTTCTCGAGCGTGCCCATGGCCTTGGTGGAATCGGCGCGGCTATCCTGCCGCTCGAAGTCGCGCGATGACGCGGCTGCCTGGCGGATCAGCTTCTGTTCGTCGGGCGAGAGCGTGTCCCACCACTTCTTGGAGGCCATCACCACCCACGGCGTGTAGACGTGGCGCGTGATGGTCAGGAAGGGCTGCACCTCGTAGAACTTGCTGCTCTGGATCGTGGTGATGGGGTTCTCCTGGCCGTCCACGGTGCGGGTTTCCAGCGCGGTGAACAATTCCGAGAACGGCATCGGCACGGCATTGGCGCCCAGCGTATTGAAGACGCCCAGCGCAATCTGGTTCTGCATGACGCGCAGCTTGATGCCCTGCAGGTCCTCGGCGCGCGTGATCGGACGCTTGGAGTTCGTCATGTTGCGAAAGCCGTTTTCCCAGTAGACCAGGCCGACCAGTCCCTTGGCTTCCAGTTTCTTGAGCAGATCCTGTCCGAGCTGGCCGTCCAGCACCGCGTCGGCTTCCTTTTCGCTGTTGAAGAGGAAGGGCAGGTCGAACACGCCGAACTCCTTGACCATGCCGGCCAGCGGCGCGGTCGACCCCACCATCATTTCCTGCGCGCCGCCCACCAGCGCACTCTGCATCTGCTCGTCCGAACCCAGGTTGGCCGAGCCAAACGTCCTCATCTTGAGCTTGCCGCCGCTGACCTTTTCCAGTTCCTGCGCCAGATGGCGGGCCGCGCGGCCCTGCACGCTTTCCTCGTTCAGCCCGTAGCCAAAGCGGATGAGGCGCGGCTTGACGTCCGCCGCCGCGGCCACCCCGGCGACGGTGCAGGACAGTACTGCCGCCAGGACAAGAACGCGGGTCTTCAATTGCTTGATCATGGTGTTTCTCCTCGGGGGTTTGTAATTGCCGCTAGTGCATCCAGCGTGCGGGTACGGTGATCAGTTCGGGGAAGATCACCAAAAGAACCAGCAGCAGCGTGTAGGCCACGACATAGCGCCACACCCCTCTGCAGATGGTTTCCATATTGATGCGGGCCACACCGCATACGACGTTGAGCACCGTGCCGACCGGCGGGGTCAACAGGCCCACGCTGCCGACCATGACGAACATGACGCCGAAGTAGACGGGGTCGATGCCGGCCTTGGTGACGACGGGCATCAGCACGGGGCCGAGAATCAGGATGGTCGGCGTCAGGTCCATCACCGTGCCCACGAGCGTCAGAAGGATCAGCAGCGCGAACATCAGCAGCTTGGGCTGGTCCATGACCGGTTCCAGGAGAGCGATGAGATCCTGCGGCAGGTCCGCCAGCGTGATCATGTAGGACGACACCATGGCGGCTGCCACGAGGAACATGACCACAGCCGTGGTGCGGGCGGCGTTGATGAAGAGCGGACCCAGGTCGCGCCAGCCGATCTCGCGGTACACGAAGATGCTGACCAGCAGCGCATACACGGCGGCGACGACCGCGGCTTCGGTGGGCGTAAAGATGCCGCCGCGCAGCCCGCCGATGATGATGACTGGAAGGAACAGCGCCCACAGCGATCCGCGCAGCGCTTTCAGACGGTTGGACCACGGCTCGCGCGGCGAGGGCGTGATGCTGCCGTGCCTGCGCGCCACCCACGTCCACACCGCCACCAGCGTCAGCCCCATCATGAGGCCCGGCGCGATGCCGGCGAAGAACAGCTTGGTGATCGACACATTGGTGGCGACGCCGAAGATGATGAACGAGATCGATGGCGGAATGATGGGCGCGATGATGCCGCCCGAGGCGATCAGGCCGGAAGCCTGCCCCGCGTCATAGCCTTTTTCGCGCAGCATGGGGATCAGCAGTGACCCCAGCGCCGCGGCGTCGGCCACGGCCGAGCCCGACAGCGATGCCAGCAGCACGCTGGCGAAGATGGCCACGTAACCCAGGCCGCCCTGGATGTGGCCCACAAACGTGTTGGCCAGGTGAACGATGCGGCGCGATATGCCGCCGGCATTCATCAATTCGCCGGCCAGCATGAAGAGCGGCACCGCCATCAGCGTAAAGCTGTTGGCGCCGGACAGCATGTTCTGGGCAAGAAGCTGGGTGTCGTAGAAATCCAGCTGGAACATCATGACGATCGCGCTGATGATAAGCGCGAAGGCGATCGGCAGGCCCAGGGCAATCAGCCCCAGCAGCACGACTAGGAAGACGGTCAGGATCATTGCGGGTATCCGGGCGGATGGATGTGGGGCGGGGGGGGCGCGTGTTGGGGCGGGTGAGGGCCGGGTCAGACCAGCGGGTCTTCCGGACTGGATTCCGCCGGCAGCGGACCGCCAGCAATCACGCGGACCAGGTCGACGACCGTCAGGATGCCCATTGCCACCGCGGCATACAGCCCTGCGGCGTTGAACACGGCCTGGGGCATGCCGGTGACAGGCAATACGGTGTCAAGGCCGATGACCGTCTGGACCCAGCTGCCTTCGGCCATCAGCCACAGCACCCACAGGATCATCAGCTGGCAGGCAATATGCGACACCCGGCGCGCGCCCGGGCCAAAGCGTTCCACCAGCATGGTCACGCCGATGTGCTGGTGCTCGCGCAGCGCAATCACCGAACCCAGGAAAATCATCCAGACGAACGCCAGGCGCGAGACCTCGTCCGAGACGTTGATGCCGGAGTTAAAGAGATAGCGCAGCGCCACGTTGCCGAACAGCAGCACGACCATGATGACCAGACAGGCGACCATCAGCCAGGTCTGTAGCGCAAAACACCAATCCGCGGCGCGGGCCAGCGGCGAGCGGCCCGGACGCGATGGCCCCGGCCGCCCCAAGGGGGAAGCTTGCATGTTTGTCTCCTCTCCGTTTGCCGGAGTTTTTTTAGCCGTTTGATGTGGATCATGTTAGCGCTAACATTTTTGCTTTGGCAAGCCCCTTTTTTTCGGTCAGACTACGCGCTTGCATTCACCGCGAGGGTCCATGTCCATCCGCAAACCTCGAAGCTCGCGCGCCGGCCGCGTCACCATGCAGGACGTCGCGCGGCGCGTGGGCGTCAGCGCGATCACGGTATCGCGGGCGTTGCGCACGCCCGATAAGGTGGGCCAGGATCTGCGCCAGCAAATCGCGCGGGTGTGCCAGGAACTGGGCTACGTGCCCAACCACGCCGCCAGCGCGCTGGCGTCGGCGCGGTCGCAGACCATCGTGGTGCTCATTCCGTCGCTCAGCAACGTGGTGTTCGTGGACATCATCACAGGCATCAAGGAAGTGCTGGATCAGCACGGCTACCACATGCTGATCGGCGTGACGGGCTATTCGCCGGACGAAGAAGAAGCGCTGCTGCGCAAGTATCTGCAGCATTCGCCCGACGGCGTGGTCCTGACCGGCATCGACCACAATCCGGGCGTCTGGGAACTGCTTCGCGCGCAGGCGATTCCCACGGTGCACACGATCGAAACGCTGGAAGGCAGCGAGGACATGAGCGTCGGGTTCTCGCAGTTCGACTCGGGCTACGCAGCAGGCCGCCATCTGGTCGAACGCGGTTACCGCCGCATCGGCATCATCGGCGCGCAGCTGGATCCTCGGTCGCTGCGCCGCTGCGAAGGATGCCGGCAGGCCTTGCGCGACGCGGGGCTGTACGACGCCGCCCTGGAAATCATGACACCGGAAAAATCGTCGATCAGCCTGGGGGCGTCGTTGATCCAGGATCTTCACGCGCGTCATCCCGACTGCGACGCCGTGTTCTTCTGCAACGACGACTTGGCGCAAGGCGCGGTGTTCCAGTGCGGCCGGGATGGCGTGCGTGTGCCGGAACAGATGGCTATCGTCGGCTTTCATGACTTCCCGGGCACGGCCTGGACCACGCCGCCGCTGTCCACCATTGCCACGCCCCGCTACCAGATCGGCCTGTCAGCCGCGCAACTGCTCATGCAGCACCTGGCGGGCGAACCCGTGCCCGCGCGGCACGTGGATCTGGGTTTTACGTTGGTCCAGCGCGAAACCAGCTAGGCGCCATCCAGCATGGCCATCAGGCCGATGATGAGCGCCTGCATGCCCTGATCCAGTTCCACTTCCATCTCGGATTCCTCCGCCGCGCGCGCGGCGTCGACGACCGGCTCCAGCCCTGCCACCGAATACACCGTGTCTGCCACCGCAAGGCCGTGAAACGCCACGGTCGCCAGCAGGATGCGCGACTGGTCCTTCGAGATGCCATAGGCGTCGGCAATGTGGCGCTGATGCGCATCTATCTTCTCCAGCATGGACGGCGTGGCCGCCAGTCGCCGGATCACGAAGGGCGTCACGCCCGGGTGCGCCTTGACGAACTCGCGCACCGACGTCGCGAATACGGTCAGGTAGTTCTTGAGGTCGCCGCGATCGTTGCTACAGGCCTGCGGAATCTGCCACCGCTTGAAGATTTCTTCGGCGACCAGGCGCTTTAGCGCTCCAAGGCTGGGCACGTGCTTGTACAGCGCCATATGGCTGACGCCCAGCGCTGCGGCCACACCGACGAACGTGATGTTGGGCAGACCCACCGCGATGCCGGCGTCGGCGATCCGCTCGCGAGTGATGGTGGGAGGGCGTCCCCGCGCGGGGCGGCGCTCTGACGGCTGCATGTGTGATCCCTGTTTTGGCGTCGGCGATCCCCGCACTTTAACCTGTCCCGCAATTATTTAGTTTATTGCAATGCAACTATTTCAGAATTTAGTTTATAGTGATGCAAATAATTATCAACTCCGTCCTGGTACTTTATTCATGAGCACTTCCGGAGCCGCGCCGGCCCCTCCTCGACAGCCCGGCCCGCTCAGTCTGGTGTTGTCCCCCATCCGCGGACAACTGGTCGCCGCGACCACGCTTGCCGCACTGGGCACGACGCTCACGCTGGCGCCACTGGCCGCCATCGCGCACATTGCCCGCCTCGTTCTGGAAGATCCGGAGTCAACGGTTTCGGGTCCCGCCATCTGGTGGACCGTCGCCGCCGCCGTTGCATGCATGCTGAGCGGCATGGCATTGGTTTCGGCCGCCGAGCTGACCGCGCACCTGGCCGACAACCGGATCACGCATCACCTGCGCCTGGCCGGCGCGCGACGGTTGGCGCAAGTGCCGCTGGGCTGGTTCACGGACCGGGCGTCGGGCGAGGTCAAGCTGGCGCTGCAGGACGATATGGCGACCTTGCACAGCCTGACCGCGCATTTCTTCACGGCGGTGGGGCGCGCCGGCGGCGCCATCGTGGCGTCGGCGGTCTACCTGGTCGCGCAGGACTGGCGTCTCGCCATCGTGGCCCTGCTGCCGTTTCCGGGCTTCTTTCTCTTTCTGCGCCGGGCCATGAAGGCCGGCGGCGCGAACATGCCGGTGTTCGTCGAACGCCTGGGCCGCCTCAACGGCGCGACCGTCGAATTCGTCAACGGCATGCCGGTGGTCAAGGCGTTTGGTGATGCCGGCAAGGCGCATCGCGGCTACCGGGACGCCGTGGACGGTTTTGCCGCGGCCTTTGCCGACTTCACCCGGCCATTGGTCGCGGCGATGGCGCGAGCCCATGCGCTGATCGCGCCAGTAACGGTCCTGGGCGTGGTGCTGGCCGGGGGCGCGCTGTTCGTGGCGCTGGGCTGGATGGCGGCGGTGGACGTGCTTCCGTTCGCGCTGGTGGCGCCGGGCGTCTGCGCGCCGATGCTGCTGCTGCACACGCTGTTGCACGATCTGGGCAGCGCCACGGGCGCGGCGCAGCGGGTGCAGGCGCTCTTGAATACGCCCATTCTGGAGACCCCGCCGGCCGGATGCGGACACCGCCCGGAAGGCCATGAAGTCCGGTTTGAAAACGTGGGCTACCGCTACGGCGACGGCCACGAAGCCGTGTCCGGCATCACTTTCACGTTGGCGCCCGGCACGGTGACCGCAATCGTCGGCCCATCCGGCGCGGGTAAGTCCACGCTCGCCCGTCTGCTGGTGCGGTTCTTCGACCCGGCGCAAGGGCGCATCACGCTCGGCGGCGCCGACCTGCGCCAGATCGAGAGCGCGCAGCTCTACCGGCGCATCGGCTTCGTGCTGCAGGAGGTGCGGCTGATCCAAGCCAGTGTGCGCGACAACATCGCGCTGGGCCGGCCGGACGCCAGCCAGCACGAGATCGAAGCCGCCGCGCGGGCCGCCAACATTCACGAGCGCATCCTGGCGCTGCCGCGCGGCTACGACGCGGTAATCGGCGAAGACGTGCAGTTGTCGGGCGGCGAACGCCAGCGCGTGAGCATCGCGCGCGCCGTCCTGCTGGACCCGCCCGTGCTGGTGCTGGACGAAGCCACGGCCGCGGCCGATGCCGGCAATGAGGCGGCGGTGCAGGAAGCGCTGGCGCGCTTTGCCAAGGGACGCACACTGATGGTGATCGCGCACCGGCTGGACACGGTGGTTCATGCGGATCGCATTCTTGTCCTGGAAGACGGGATCATCACCGAACAGGGGCGGCACAACGCGCTGCTGGGGCTGGGCGGCACCTACGCGCGGCTTTGGGCGCAGGGCGGTCATGCAATGGGCCGGGCGCAAGAGGAGCCGGCATGCTGAAGACCATTGCGCGCCTGCTGGGCAACGAAGTGCATCTTCTGCGCCGCTACGGGTGGCTGGCCGTCGCCTATGGCCTGGCCTGCGGGCTCACCATAGTGGCCGCTGCGCCGCTGCTCACGTATCTGCTGACCGGCGAGGCGCGGCAGGCCGGCCCGTGGCTGGCCGCGTTGCTCGCGGGGGTGGCGTGCTGCGGGGCGCTGCGCCTGCCGGTCGAGCGGGCAGGCGTGCGCGTGGGCGTCGCTGTCCTGCAAGCCGGCCGCCATCGGCTGGGCGACCATGTGGCGCGCCTGCCCGTCGGCTGGTTCACGGCGCAGAACACCGCGCGTCTGACCCATGTCGTCACGCAGGGCATGATGACCGTGGCCCAACTGCCCGCCCACGTCTTCACGCCGCTCATCGCGGGCGTGGCGGCGCCCCTGGTGCTGGTGGCCGCCCTGTTTGCGCAGCATTGGCTGCTGGGGCTGATTGCATTGGCCGGGCTGCCGCTGCTGGCGGGCGTGCTGGCGCTTTCCGCGCGCCTGGCCGGGCGCGCCGACGCGGCGTTTCACCAACGCTTTGCCGAAACCAGCCAGCGCGTGGTCGAGTTTGCGCAGGCGCAGTCGGTGTTGCGCGCCTTCAGCGCCGAAGGCGGCGGCATGCGGCACTTCGAGCAATCCCTCGACGCGCAGCGCAAATCGGGCGCGCGTCTGATCTGGCGGTCGGCGGCCGCCGCCGTGCTCAACGTCTGGGCGGTGCAAGCAGTCTTTGCCGCCTTGCTGATTGCAACCACGCTATGGCTCAACGGCGTGCTGGACGCCGGCGCGGCGTCCGGGCAAGTGGTGGCCGCCATTGTCGCGATGCTGCTGGCGGCCCGCTACATCGATGGACTGCTGGAGGCCGCCGGCTATGGCGAAGTCCTGCGCGGCGCGCGCGCCCAGCTTGAAGCGATTGATGCGCTGTTTGCCGTCGCGCCGCTGCCGGAGCCCGCCGCGCCGCAGGCGCCGCGCGACGCGTCCATCGAATTGCGCGACGTGCGCTTTCGCTACGCGCACGTCGCGTCGGACGTGCTGCGCGGCGTCAACCTTCGCATCGCGCCCGGCAGCATGGTGGCGCTGATCGGCGCGTCCGGGTCCGGCAAGACGACGCTGGCGCGGCTGATTGCGCGTTTCTTCGACGTGAACGAGGGTAGCGTGCACGTCGGCGGGGTCGATGTGCGGCAGATCGCCAGCGCACAACTGGCCGGCCAGATCAGCCAGGTCTTCCAGGACACCTACCTCTTTGCGGGCAGCATCGCCGACAACATCCGCGCCGGCCGGCCCGGCGGCAGCGATGCCGATGTCCTGCGAGCCGCGCGCGAAGCGGGCGTGGACGAGATTGCCGCGCGCCTGCCGCAGGGCATGGACACGCCGGTGGGCGAGGGCGGCGCACGGCTGTCGGGGGGCGAGCGCCAGCGCATCGCCATTGCTCGCGCGCTGATCAGCCAGGCGCCCATTCTGCTGGTGGACGAGGCCACCGCGGCGCTGGACGCGGGCAATCAGGCGGTCATCGCCGAGACGCTGGCGCGCCTGCGCGGCACGCGGACGCTGGTGGTCATTGCGCATCAGTTGTCGACGGTGGCGATGGCCGACGCAATCGTCGTGCTGGAGGACGGTCGGATCGTCGAGGCAGGGGCCCCGGCGGCGCTGCGCGCCAGCAACGGACGATATGCGCAGTTCCTGGCGCAGCGCAAGGCCGCCAAGGGCTGGCGCATCGCGGGAGACTGCGTTTGATGCGTGCGGGGTGTTTGGCGCTGTTCGTCGTGCTGTGCGGCGCGTCCCTGCTGGTCGGGGCGCGGCAGTTGGGGTGGGCGCAGCTGTTCACGCTGTCGGGCGACGCGTGGCTGACGCTGACCGCCAGCCGCCTGCCGCGGCTGGCCGCGCTGGTGCTGACGGGCATCGGCCTGTCGGTGTGCGGGGTGATCCTGCAGCACATTGTGCGCAACAAGTTCGTCGAACCCGCCACGTGCGGCGGGCTGGACGCCGCCAAGCTGGGCATCCTGGTTGCGCTGACGGTGGCGCCGTCGATGGGGCCGGGCGGGCGGATGGCGTTTGCGCTGGCGTTCTGCTTTGCCGCCAGCCTGGCCTTCGTCATGATCGTGCGCCGCATCCGGTTCAAGAACACGGTGCTGGTGCCGGTGATGGGGCTGATGTTCGGCGGCGTGCTGAGCGCGCTGGCCGAATTCCATGCCTATCGCAACAACATCCTGCAAAGCATGCAGGGCTGGCTGCTGGGCGACTTCTCGAAGGTCGTGCAGGGCAACTACGAGATCATCTATCTCATCCTGCCGATCGTCGCGCTGACGTATCTGTACGCGCACCGCTTCACTGTGGCGGGCATGGGCGAGGACATGGCCGAGAGCCTGGGGCTGAACTATCCGGCCACCGTCGCGCTGGGCCTGACGCTGGCGGCGGTCACGGTGTCGGCCACGGTCATCACGGTGGGGGCGATTCCGTTCGTGGGGTTGGTGGTGCCGAATCTGGTCGCGCTCCACTACGGCGACAACCTGAGCCGCACGTTGCCCGTCGTCGCGCTGGGCGGCGCGTCGCTGCTGCTGGTCTGCGACATCCTGGGACGCGTGCTGATCCATCCGTTCGAAGTGCCCATCGGCCTGACGGCGGGAGGCGTGGGCGGCGTGCTGTTCCTGGCGCTGATTGTCTGGAGGCATCGATGATGCGCGCGGCTTCCCGACACGTCGTGTGGTTGGCGGTCATCGCGCTGTCCGTGGTGTTCCTTGTGTTCCGGTCGGGCCTGGATTTCGACTACGTCATTCCCAAACGCCTCGCGCGGCTGGCGGCCATGATCATCGGTGGCGTCTGCATCGCCTGGTCGTCGATCGTGTTCCAGACGCTGACCGGCAACCGCATTCTCACGCCCGCCATCATGGGCTACGAGGCGGTGTACCTGCTGCTGCAGTCCGTGATGATCCTGACGCTGGGTACGCAAAGCCTCGTGCTGCTGGGGCCGAACGGCAATTTCCTGCTTTCGGTGCTGGTGATGCTGGCGTATTCGTGGATACTGCATCGATGGCTGTTTCGGCAGAGCGGGCAGAACGTGTATTTCCTGCTGCTGGTGGGGCTGGTGCTGACGATGGTCATCGGCACCTTCACGCAGTTCGTGCAACTGAAGACGAGTCCGGGCGAGTTCTCCATCCTGCTCGGCTTCACCCAGGCCTCGTTCGGCAAGGCCGAGCCCGCGCAACTGCTGGCATCCGCGGCCGTTGTTGCCGCAGTGTGCCTGGCTGGGCGCAGGCAGCTGTCCACGCTGGACGTGCTTTCTCTTGGGCGTGAACAGGCCATGTCGCTGGGCGTGGACCACGCGCGCGTCGTGCAACTGCACCTGGCTTTGATCGCCGTGCTGGTCGCCGTCTCTACCGGCCTGCTGGGACCCACGGCGTTCATGGGCATCTTTGTCGCCAACACCGCCTACGCGCTGGCCCGCTCGCGCCTGCACCGGGTCACCTTGCCCACCGGCTGCGCAATGGCCATCGGCATCTTCATCCTGGCCCAGCTCGCTGTCGAGCACGTCTTCAACTACAAGACCACCGTCGGCATCCTGGTGAACCTGGTCTGCGGCGGCTGGTTTCTCGCGCTCATGGCGCGTACGCGGGGCCCCGCATGATCACGACCAGAAATCTGACGAAAAGCCACGGCGCAAAGACCGTCCTGCGCGACGTGAGTCTGCAGTTCCCCGAAGGCAGACTGACGTCGCTCATCGGCCCGAACGGCGCGGGCAAGTCCACGCTCCTGATGATGATGGCGCGCTTGCTGGAACCGACGCGGGGCGGCATTTTCATTGGCAATCGCAGCGTGGCAGACATGCGCCGCCACGATTACGCGCGGCGCGTCGCCACCCTGCGCCAGTCTCCCGACTTCAACCTGCGGCTCACGGTCGAAGACCTGGTGGCATTTGGGCGCTTTCCCTACAGCCGCGGCGCTTTGACGGCGCGGGATAGGCAGGCGATCGACGAGGCCATCGCGTTCCTGTCGCTGGAGCCGCTGCGCCGCAACTATCTGGACGAACTGAGCGGCGGCCAGCGGCAGATGGCGTTCATGGCCATGACCATCGCGCAGCAGACAGATTGCCTGCTGCTGGACGAGCCGCTGAACAACCTGGATATCCGCCACGCCGTGCAGATCATGCGCGCCCTGCGCCGCCTGTGCGACGCGCACGGCCGCACGGTGATCCTGGTCGTGCACGACATCAACTTCGCGGCCAGCTATTCCGACCACGTCGTCGCGCTGAAGGACGGGGCGCTGCAATGCGCGGGCGCGGTGCACGAGGTCATGACCGAAGACCGGCTGCGCGAACTGTACGGGCTGGACTTCGAGATCACGCAGGGCGATCGCGGTCGCCTGTGCAACTACTTCAATCCCCCTGGAGAACTGAAATGATCCTGTCGCACTGGCCGAGGGCGCTGCTGCTAGCCGCCGCGATCGCCGCAACGGCCGCGCTGCACGGCTGCGGCCCGGCCACTGATGCGTCCACGGCTGGCGCCGCGGCGCCGGCCGCCGCCCCGTCACAGAACGCCTATGCGCCCATCACCGTCAAGCACAAGCTGGGCGAGACCGTGATCGCCCGGTTGCCGCAGCGCGTGGTGGCGCTGGACATGAACGAAGTCGATTTTCTGGACGAGCTGGGCGTTCCTCTCGTGGGCATGCCCAAGGACTTCGTGCCGCACTTCCTGGCCCGCTACCGCGACGCGCCGGACGTGCAGGACATGGGCGCAATCGTCCAGCCGAACCTGGAGCGGGTGCATGCGGCGCGACCGGACCTCATCCTGATCACGTCGCTGCAGGCAAACCACTACAAGGAACTGAGCCAGATCGCGCCCACCATCCACTTCGACGTGGACTACCGCGACAGCCAGGCCGACCATATCGAGATCGTCAAGGACCATCTGCTGACGTTGGGGCGCATCTTCCGCAAGTACGACCTTGCCCGCCAGAAGGCCGCCGATCTGGACGCCAAGGTGGAGGAGGCGCGCGCGCTGATCCGCGACCGCCCTGAGACGGCACTAGTCGTGCTGCACAACAACGGCGCTTTCAGCTCGTTCGGCGTGCAATCCCGCTACGGCTTCATCTTCAAGGCGCTGGGCGTGAAGCCGGCCAGTCCGTTGGCTGATGGCGGCCTGCATGGCCAGCCGATCTCCAGCGAGTTCATCCAGCAGGCGAACCCGGGCATCGTCTACGTGGTCGACCGCACGGCCGTGATGGAACGCCGGCCGGCGCTGAACGCCGAAACGCTGGGCAACCCGCTGCTGCGTCAGACGTCCGCATGGCGCGACGGCCGCGTGGTCTTTGCCGACGCCGAAGCGTGGTACGTCACCGCTGCCAGCGTGAAGTCGCTGCATCTCATGATCGACGAAGTCACGAGGCCTTACCGGAACTGATTTCCCGCGACGCCCCGCGCGTCATTGCCAATTCAAACGTAAATGATTCCCAGTCGCCTGGATTGCCGGGCGATCCCCAGCTCAACTGAACGGAGCATTCCATGAGCAAACGTCGCCACAACGGCCGCGTCGCACGTCATTCGCTGCAGGCCGGGCAGGCAAAGCCCGCCTTTTCCTTGAACCCTCTCATCGCCGCCGTATTCGGCCTCACGTTGGGCGCCGTGGCTGCGACGCCCGTCTGGGCGCAACAGGAGGCGGGTGTGAAGACCCTGCCCACGGTGACGGTCACCGGCCAGGCCGAAGCGCAGGAGGCGCCCTCAACGCCCTACGCCGGTGGCCAGGTCACTTACGGCGGCCGCGTGGGTTTCCTTGGCGACAAGGATTTCATGGACACGCCATTCTCCGTCATCAACTACACGGAAAAGTACATCGAGGACCTGCAGGCCAAGGACATCACCGACGTCATCGCCCGCACCGATCCGTCGGTGTTCAGCAACGGCGTGTCGGGTGCATGGAGCGAGAACTACTCGATCCGCGGCTTCACGTCCGCCACCACCGACATGACGTTCAACGGATTGGCCGGCATGGCGCCTTACTACCGGACGTCGCCCGAGATGTTCGAGCGGATCGAGGTGCTGAAAGGCCCGTCCGCCTTGCTGAACGGCATGCCTCCCGGCGGCTCGGTTGGCGGCACGGTAAACCTGGTGCCCAAGCGCGCCGGCGCAGATCCTCTGACGCGCCTGACCGCCACCTACATGTCGGACGCGCAGTTCGGCGGGCATCTGGATATGGGACGCCGTTTCGGCGAGAACCAGCAGTTCGGCATCCGGTTCAATGGCATGTACCGCAACGGCGACGGCCCCGTGGACGACCAGAAGAAGCGGGCGCAACTGGCGTCGCTGGGCCTGGACTGGCGCGGCGAGCGGGTCCGTATCTCCGCAGATCTTTACGACACCGATGAGCGCATCGACGGCGTGACGCGCGGCATCAACCTGGCGCCCGGCATCGGCGTGCCCAAGCCGCCCAAGCCCGAAACCCTGTTGAACCCGGATTGGGCCTACGTGAAGAACCAGGATCGCGGCGCCATGATCCGCGGCGAGTTCGACGTCACCGACGAGCTGATGGCGTATGGGGCCGTCGGCACCAGCCGTTCCGAATACACCTACAGCGGCGCCATGTCGGCGCAGGTGTTCAACAATGCCGGCGACTTCCGCACGTCGATGGGGCAACTCAACATGGAGGTTGAAAAGACCTCCGGCGACGCGGGCCTGCGCGGCAAGCTGCAGACCGGCGCGATCAAGCACCAGTGGGTGCTGAACGCCACGTACTACTCCGATGACCAGCACGACTATGGCCGCCGCTCGGTGCCCGGCGCAGACTGGGTCACCAACATTTATCACCCGGTCTGGGGGGCGGAGCCGGCCGGCGTTTTCCCGCCGATCATGCACAGCAAGACGCGCATGATCAGCTACGGCCTGGCGGACACCTTGTCCTTTGCCGAGGACCGCGTGCAACTGACGCTGGGAGCGCGCCGCCAAGAGGTTCGCACCGACAGCTTCAGCGTCGTCACCGGCGCACGCACCAGCCGCTATGACGCTCACGCGACGACGCCCGCCGCCGCGCTGCTCGTCAAGGCCACGGGCAACATCTCGGTGTACGCCAACTACATCGAAGGCCTCTCCAAGGGCCAGGCGGCGCCGGCCACTGCGGCGAATGCGGGAGAACTCTTTGCGCCTTTCAAGACCAAGCAGAAGGAGATCGGCCTGAAGATCGACCTGGGCGACTTCACCCATACGCTGGCGCTCTTTGAAATCAACCGCCCCAGCAGCTACACCGACCCGGTCACCAACGTTTTCTCGTTCGGCGGCGAGCAGCGCAACCAAGGCGTGGAATGGGGCTTCTTCGGCGAACCGATGCGCGGGATGCGCTTCATCGGCGGTGTCGCCTACATCGACCCCAAGGTGACGAAGGCCGCCGTTGCGGCCAATGAGGGTAAGCAGGCCACCGGCATCCCGAGGCTGCAGGGCAAGCTCGGCGTGGAATGGGACGTGCCGGTCGTGCAGGGCCTGACGTTAACGGCCAACGCGACCTCGGTGTCCAAGCAGTACATCAGCGCGGACAACTCGCTGTCGGTGGGCGGACGCACGACGTATGACGTGGGCGCGCGCTACGCCACGCGGGTGGCCGACCGCCCGGTGGTGCTGCGCGCCGCCATCAACAACCTGACGAACAAGGCGTACTGGGGAATGCCTCAGCTGTCGAGCCTGGCGTTGGGCGCGCCGCGCACGTTCATGTTGTCGGCGTCGATGGCGTTCTGACAGGTCGCAGTGCCAGAAAGACCCCGGCCGCCATGATCAGCCCCATGCCCGCCAGCGCCAGCGCGTCTGGCGGGCGCTGGAACCAGAACGTGCTGAAGCCCAGCGCCAGCAGCAACTGGAAGTAGTTCAGGGGCGCCAGCGTTGCCGCCGGAACCCGCTGGAAGGCGGCGATCAGCAGGATCTGCGCCAGGCCGCTGCAGGCGCCCAGGGCAAGGATGATGACGGTGTCGGCCGTTCCGGGCCAGGGATCGGGCAGGAAGAACGGCGCGGGCAGCGCGGTCACGATCAGGCAGATGAAGGCCGTGTACGCATACTGCACCGGCCCCGGCACCTTGTTCGACAGCTTGCGGGTCAGCACCTGGAAGATCGCGTAACTGACGGCCGACACCGCCATCAGCATCGTGCCCAGCAGGGGCAGGTCGCCGCCGGGCCGCACGATCAGCAGCATGCCGGCAAAGCCCGCGGCAACGGCGCCCCATTGCGCCGCCCGGACGCGTTCGCCCAGCAGCCACGGCGACAGCGCCACCATGATGAGCGGGGCGGTGAAGTAGATGGCGGTGGCCTCGGACAGTGGCATCCAGATCAGCGCGGTCATGAAGCACGTGGCCACCGTGGCCAGCATGACGCCGCGTAGCACCAGCAGGGGCTTTTCCGGCGCGTCGCGCATCCGCAGGCCGCGGCCGTGGCGCCACAGCATGCCCATCGCCAGCGTCACCACCGCCAGGTAGCGCATCACGTTCAGAAAGGGCGCCGGATAGCGTTCCAGAAGCTGCTTGGCGCCCGCATCGAACGTGGCGAACGCCACCAGCGCCGCGAAGAACAGCAGGACGCCGGTCTGGCGCGTGCCTTCATTTGCCGCCACGGCCAAAGCCTTCAAGAAACGCATCCAGCGCGGGCCCGATCGCCTCGACCATGTAGCCGCCTTCCTGCACCACGACGGTGGGCACGCGCAAACTGGCGACGCGCGCGCCGATGTCGCGGTACGCATCGATGTCCAGCCTGAGCACGCTGATCGGATCGTCCTTGTAGGTGTCGAATCCCAGCGGCAGGACCAGCGCCTGCGGCGCATAGCCCGCCAAGGCATCGAGCGCGGTGTCCAGCGCCTGCAGGAATTCCGCGTTGCCGCAGCCGTGCGCCAGCGGCAGGTTCAGGTTGTAGCCTTCGCCCGCGCCGTGCCCGCGCTCGTGTGCGTAGCCGGTATAGAAGGGGTAATACCCGGCCGGATCGGCGTGCAGCGAGACGGTCATCACATCCGCCCGGTGATAGAAGATGTTCTGCGTGCCGTCGCCATGATGTGCATCCACATCCAGCACCGCCACTTTCGACCAGGTCTGCAACAGGCGGCTTGCCGCGGCGGCGCTGTTGTTCAGGTAGCAGAAGCCGCCGGCGCGGTCGCGATGGGCATGGTGGCCGGAAGGCCGCGAGAGCGCGTAGGCCACGCCACCGGCGCTCGCCACATGGTCCGCAGCCGCCAGCGCGCTATGCGTGGACCGCAGCGCTGAGCGCCAGGTCTGCGGCCCGATGGGGCAGGCGAGGTCGCTCAGGTAATACCCGGTTTGCGCCACGATGGACGGGGACGGGCAGGGGCCCCGTCCGGCGGCATCGATGCGGCCGTTGTAGTAGGGCGAAAGATTGGGCAGCACTTCCGGACCGGGATCGACGCCCGGCGCCTTCAGGGCCTGCCAGCGCGCAAAGGCGGTTTCCAGGTAGTCCAGATAATCCGTGCTGTGCACGTGTTCAAGCGGCTTGCGGCCATAGTCCGACGGCGCTTCGACCTTCACGCCGCGGGCGGCCAGCGCCTGCTGCAGGCTCTCCGCGCGCGACGGCAGGTCGGTGGGGGCGCTGATGCGGCCCAGCCGCATGAATTGCCGGGGCGAATGCAGCAATTGTTCTTCGGAAAAAAACGCCTTCATGGATATCCTCGCTCAGACCGTCACGGTCGCTGCCAGATGCGTGGGGTTCATGCCTGCTTGAGTTCGATTTCGACGAACACGAATTCCGTGTCGCTGGGGTTGATGACGTTGTGTTCGACGCCCACCGGGCGGTAATACGCCACCCCCGTGGTGAGCTGGCTGGTGACCTGGCCGTTGGGCGTGTCCAGCAGCAGCGGGCCGGTGGTTTGCGGGACCACCACGTAGTTCATGCCATGACGGTGCCAGCCCGTCTCGCCGCCCGGCGGAAAGCGCCATTCGGTGACGGTGACCAGGTCGTTGTTGATCTGCACGGTGGGGATGGCGGCGGGGCGTTGCATAGCGGTTCTCCTGGAATTCAATGTTGAGGCGATGTCCGGTCAGGCGGCCTGCGCCTTGGTCGGGTCCCAATGCTGGCCCGGCACGGCGGCGATCAGCTGGCGGGTGTAGGCGTGCTGCGGGTTGTCGAAGATCTGAGACGGCGATCCGTACTCCACCACCTTGCCGCGGTGCATGACCAGCACCGAATTGCAGATCTGCGCTGCCACGCGCAGGTCATGGGTGATGAACACCAGCGCAATCTTCAGCCGCTGCTGCAGGTCGTGCAGCAGTTGCAGCACCTGCGCCTGAACCGACACGTCCAGCGCCGACACCGATTCGTCCGCCACCAGCACCTTGGGCTCAAGCGCCAACGCGCGCGCGATGCCGATGCGCTGGCGCTGGCCGCCCGAAAACTGGTTGGGATAGCGGTCAAAGGCGGACGGGTCCATGCCCACCAGCGACAGCAGTTCGCGCGCCCGGGCTTCGGCTTGCGCGCGCGGGACGCCATTGGCGACCGGGCCGTCGCTGATGATGCGGCCCACCGTGTGCCGGGGATTGAGCGAGGCGAACGGGTCCTGGAAGATCATCTGGATCTCGTGCCGCATCGGCCGAAAGCGCGATTCGGGCAGCGTGGCGATGTCCTGGCCGTTAAAGAGCAGCTGGCCGCCATTGATGCCGACAAGCTTGAGCAGGCATTTGCCGATCGTGGACTTGCCCGAACCGGATTCCCCCACGATGCCCAGCGTCTCGCCGCGCCGCACGGCAAAGCTCACGCCGTCCACCGCGTGTACCTGGCGCTTGTTGCCCAGCCAGCCGTGGCCGATCACGTAGGTCTTTTTCAGATCCTTGACCTCCAGCACTGGCGTGTCGTCGGCAAGTCCGGCGCGCTCCTCGCCGCGCCGATGCGGCACGGCCGCGATCAGGCGCTGGGTGTAGGGATGGCGCGGGCGGTTGAGCACCTCGCTGGCCGGGCCTTGCTCCACCAGAATGCCTTTCTCCATGACGGCGACGCGGTGGGCGATCTCGGCCACCACGCCGAAGTCGTGCGTGACGAACATCACGCCCATGCCTTTTGCCTTCTGGATGCGCGCGATCAACGCCAGGATCTGCGCCTGGGTGGTGACGTCCAGGGCGGTCGTGGGCTCGTCGGCGATCAACAGCGCGGGCTCCAGCGCCAGCGCCATCGCAATCATTACGCGCTGGCGCTGCCCGCCGGACAAGCGGAACGGATACACGTGATACAGCGTGGCCGGATCCGGCAGGCCGACGAACTCCAGCAGTTCGAGCGTGCGCTTCAAGCGTTCTGCGCCGGGGTAGGCGTTATGCACGCGCATCACCTCGCTGATCTGTTCGCCCACCGTCATCAGCGGGTTCAGGGCCGACAGCGGCTCCTGGAAGATCATCGCCATGTCCTTGCCGCGCATGGCCTGCAGGGCGGGTTCGTCCAGTTGCAGCAGGTCCTGGCCGCGGAACAGGATGCGGCCGTCCTGCGGGGTCAGGTAATCGGGCAGCAGCCCCATGATGGCGTTGGCGCTCATCGACTTGCCCGAGCCCGATTCGCCCACGATGCACAGGATTTCACCGGCGCGAATGTCGTACGAGACGTCTTGCACAGCATAAGGACGGTCGCCGCCCTTGGGCAATGCGATGGTCAGATTCTGGATCGACAGGAGCGGCGGGGTTGTCAGGTTTTCATTCATGCCGGCCTCCTATTCGCCGCGCTTGCGCAGTTGCGGGTTGAGGGCGTCGTTCAGGCCTTCGCCGATCAGGTTGATGGCCAGCACGGTCAGCAAGATGGCGACCCCGGGCCACACGCTCATCCACCAGGCCTCGCGGATCATGGTGCGCGCCGCGCCGATCATGAAACCCCAGCTCATCAGGTTGCGGTCGCCCAGGCCCAGAAACGACAGCGACGACTCCGTCAGGATCGCGGTCGCCACCATGAACGAGGCCGACACGATGATGGGCGACATGGCATTGGGCAGGATCTGCGTGCCCACGATGCGGGCAGGCGTCTGGCCGATGACGATCGCGGCCTGCACGAATTCGCGCTGCTTGAGCGTCATGAATTCCGAGCGGACCAGCCGCGCGGCCGGCGGCCAGGACACCACCGCGATGGCGCCCATGATCGAATAGACCGACGGGCTCAGGATGGCGACCAGCACCACGGCCATCGCCAGTTGCGGAATGGTCTGGAAAAACTCGGTGAACCGCATCAGCGCGTCGTCCACGCGGCCGCCGCAGTAGCCGGCGATCGAACCGACCACGATGCCAAAGAGCAGCGCCACGGCGGTGGACAGCAGGCCCACCATCAGCGACACGCGCGCGCCCCACACCAGGCCCGCGGTGATGTCGCGGCCCAGCATGTCCGTGCCGAACGGATAGTCCGCATTGGTGAACGGCGGGATCAGCGGGTCGGCCACCATCATCCAGGGCGACTCTTCGTACAGCAGCGGCGCCGCCAGGGCCACGGCGACCACGATCAGCATGATGACCAGGCCGGCCACCGCCCCGTAGTTGCGCAGGTAACGTCGGGCGAATGACTTCATGCGGAGGCTCCTTGCTGCGCACCCGCGCCGATGCGCGGATCGATCAGGCGGTACAGCACATCGGTCAGCAGGTTGAAGACCACGACCATGATGGAGGTGACCAGGAAGATGCCCAGCAGAAGCTGGTAGTCGCGTTGCAGCAGGGCGTCGAACATCAGGCGTCCGATGCCGGGCCACGCGAAGACGGTCTCGGTCAGCACCGCGCCGCCCGCCATCTGCCCCAGCTGGATGCCGGCAAACGTGATGACCGGCAGCAGCGCGTTGCGCAGCACGTGCGCGCGGATCACGCGGCTGGGGCTCACGCCCTTGGCGCGCGCCGTCTTCACGAAATCCATGCCGATCACTTCCAGCATCGACGCGCGAGTCAGCCGCACGTAGACGGCCATGAAGAAGCACCCCAGCGTCACGGTCGGCAGGATGAGATGCAGGGCGATGTCGCCCGCGCGCGCCCAACCGGTCAGGTTGGCGCCCACGGTCTCCATGCCGAAGGCCGGCAGCCAGCCCAGCACCACCGAAAACAGCAGGATGCCCATCAGCGACAGCCAGAAGAGCGGCGTGGCGTAGAGCAGCAGGGCGCCGGTCATCACCGAGCTGTCGATCCAGCGGCGCTTGTTGCGGTAGCGCGCCTTGGCGGCCACCACGCCCAGCAGCACGCCCAGCACGATGGAAAACACGAAGGCGCACGACATCAGGAGGAACGTGGCGGGCAGGCGCTCGACGATCAGGTCCAGCACCGGCACGTGGTTGCGGTAGGAAAAGCCCAGATCCAGCTGCACCACGCCCTTCAGGTAGAGAAAAAGCTGCGTCAGGACGGGCTTGTCCAGGCCAAAGGCAACACGCAGCTGGTCCACATAGGCGGCATCGCCCGCGCCAGCCTGGCCGGCCAGCACGGCGGCGGGATCGCCGGGCGCAAGCCGTATCAGGAAGAAATTGATGATCACCACGCCCAGCACCACCACCAGGGCCTTGCCGATGCGGGACAGCAGGAAAGACAGGAATCTCATGCTCGGGTCCTTTCAGGACGGACGTGCCTCGCGGCAACCCTGCCCGCCGCGCAGCCGGGCGCCGCCGCGGACACGGGATCCGCGGCGGCACCCCGGGGGCGCTTACTTCTTCTCGATGTAGACGTCGTCGAACGATTCGTTCAAGCCGATGGCGGTCTTGACCAGGTTCTTCACGTTGGCGCGATACAGGGTCGGAAACTCCATGTCGACCAGGAAGCCATTGGCGACCTCGTTGACGAGCGTCGTCTGGATCTGGGTGTAGAGGGCCTGGCGCTTGGCCGGATCGACCTCGGAGGCGGCGGCCTCCCACAGCTTGTCGGTCTCGGGGTTGCTGTAGCCCTGCACATTGGCAAAGGGCGATCCCTTGACGATGTTCGACGAGATATACAAGCGCTGCACGCCGAGCGCGGGGTCGCCGTACTGGTACGTGAAGGTGGTGGTCAGGTCGAAGTCCCAGTTGCCGGTGCGGCTTGCCCAGCCGCCCGCGTCGGTGGATTCCACGTTCACCTTGAAGCCCAGCTGTTCCAGCGCCTGCTTGGTGTATTCACCCAGCCGGTCCCAGGTCGAGCCATACGGGAAGCTCAGTTGGCGGATCGTGTAGTCGCCGGGCTTGATGCCCGATTCCTTGATCAGCGCGCGCGCCTTCTTCATGTCGAAGGGCATCGGCGGCATGTTCTTGTCGTAGAACATCTCGGTGGTCACGAAGGGGCTGGTCGACACCTTGCCCAGACCGAAGAAGATGTTGTTGACCACCATGTTGCGGTTCATGGCCGCCATGACCGCCTGGCGCACCTTCAGGTTGTCGAAGGGCGGCTTACGCATGTTGAAGATCAGGTAGGCCTGCGGCGAGAACATTTCCCAGCCCGCGGTCGTGTATTCCACGTTGGGCAGGCCGCGCAGGCGCTTGATGTCGACGTTGTCCACGTCGCCGCCGCGCAGCACGTCCACGCTGCCGCGCTCGAAGGCCACGGCGCGCGACGCCGCATCCGGAATCACGTTGAACACCAGCTCGTCCAGATACGGCTTGCCCGGCTTCCAGTAATCGGGATTGCGGGCCAGCTTGATGTATTCGCCGCGCTTCCATTCCTTGAAGACGAACGGGCCGGTGCCCACGGGCTTCTGGTTGGCCGGGTTGGTCATGTAGTCCGTGCCGGCGTACAGATGCTTGGGCATCATCGGCGCAAAACCGGGTTCGAACATCAGCATGAAGGCCGGAAACGGCGTCTTCAGCTTGATGACCACCGTCTTGGCGTCGGGCGCCTGCACGGACTCGACGAACTTGTTCAGGATGACGCGGGCACGCGCGTGGGTCTTGGGCAGCATGTCCGCCAGCGAGAACACCACGTCCTCGGACGTGAACGGCTTGCCGTCATGCCACTTCACGTTGTCCTGCAGATGGAAGGTGTAGGTCAGCCCATCGGCGGCGGCCTCCCACGACTTGGCCAGTCCGGGCTGCGGCTTGAGGTCGGTGGAGTAGGTCAGCAGGCTCTCGTAGATCTTGCCCGCGACGAATTGCGTCGGCCCCTGCTGATTGATGGCCGTGACGATCACCGGCGGTTCGGGCTGCACGATCATGTTCAGCGTGCCTCCCTTGGTCTGGGCCAAGGCCTGCGTGGCGGGCAGCGCGGCCGCAAGGACCAATGCGCCGATGCTTAGGGAAAACCAGTTTTTCGATTTCACTGCGAGCCTCCGGGCTGGAAATGGTCGGACAGGCGGCCGCTCGGACGCGGCGATAGCCGTGCCGGATCAAGCAAACCTCATGCCACCTGCGTTTCTCGGGTACTGCGGGGTGGAGCTGCTGCAACAATGCTTCGTTCAGGTGCTGGTTAAGGCGCCGCGCACCAATGCGGAGAATTCAGTGGTGCTTGGCCATGTCTGCGGTGGCGGCTTGGGGCGCATTGGCTCGCGCCACCATGGCGTCGAGCAACACGTTGCAGCCGGCTTCCAGATGCTCGGGCCGGGCGTCTTCGATTTCGTTGTGGCTGATGCCGTCCTTGCACGGCACGAAGATCATCGCGGTGGGCGCCACGGCAGCCATGTAGACGGCATCGTGTCCGGCGCCCGTGACGATGTTCATGGCGGGCAGGCCGCGGTCCGCGGCGCCCTTGCGCACCTTGTCGACCAGATCGGGATCGAATGGCGTGGGCGGAAAATACTGCACGTCCTTCACGTCGACGCGAACGCCGTGCGCGACCGCAATGTCGTCGCAGATGCGCCGCCAGTCCCGGTCCATGCGGTCCAGCGTCGCTTCATCTTCGTGGCGTAGGTCGGTCGTGAAACGGACCTGCCCCGGAATGACGTTGCGCGATCCCGGATACGCGTGGATCTCGCCCACGGTTCCGCGCCCATGAGGCTGATGGGTGTTGGCAATGTTCACCACGGCCTGCAGCAGGAAGCTTGTGGCGAAGAGCGCGTCGCGGCGGATCGGCATGGGTGTGGGGCCGGCGTGCATTTCCATGCCGGTCACGGTGACGTCGTACCAGCGCAGGCCCAGCGACCCCGTCACGACGCCGACGGTCTTTTCCTCGTGTTCCAGGATCGGACCCTGTTCGATATGCGCCTCGAAGTAGGCGTCCACCGGGCGCCCGCCGACGGGGTCGGCGCCGGCGTAACCAATGGCCTGAAGTTCGTCGCGCACGCTGATGCCCTGCGCGTCGCGGGCCGACAACGCGGTTTCCAGCGGAAATTTGCCGGCAAAGACGCCCGATCCCATCATCACGGGCACGAAGCGCGAGCCTTCCTCGTTGGTCCAGATGGCCACTTCCAGCGGGGCCTCGGTCGTCACGCCCGCGTCATTGAGCGTGCGGATCACTTCAAGGCCGGCCAGCACCCCGTAGCAGCCGTCGAACTTGCCGCCGGTGGGCTGGGTGTCGATATGGCTGCCCGTCATCACGGGCGGCAGGCTGTCATTGCGGCCCGCGCGCCGGGCGAAGATGTTGCCCACCTGATCCACCCGCACCGTCATGCCGGCCTCGCGCATCCAGCCGGTCACCAGATCGCGGCCCTGGCCATCGAGCGCGGTGAGCGCCAGGCGGCAGTTGCCGCCCTTGGGCGTCGCGCCGATCTGCGCAAGATCCATCAGGGACTGCCACAGCCGGTTGCCGTTGATGGACAGAGGGGGTGTCGTCATAGGTCGCCTCGGGGGTGGGAAACGTCGCCAAAGTCCTCGCGCAGGCGCGCCAGGATGCCAAGCAGGTGTGCGTGCATGGCGTGCCGCGCACGAATGGGGTCGCGCGCCACGATCGCGGTCAGGATGCGCTGGTGTTCTGCGTGGGCCACGGCCCACACCTTGGCATCGACGAAATAGTCCTGCATCCGCCGGTACACCGAGCTGGATTGGGTCAGGTTCCACAGATGGGCGACGGCAGCGGCCAGCGCGGCGTTGCCGCAGGCGGCGGCGATCGCGCCGTGAAACTCCCGGTCATGCCGGCCTGGCGAATCCGTCAGGGACATGCCGTCGTGGGCGTCGAGGATGGCCGCCAGCTGGGCGGCCGTGGCATGCTGCGCCGCCATGCCCGCGCATTCGGGTTCGATGATGAGGCGCGCTTCCAGCAGGTCGAACGGTCCGATGTCGTCGACGCCCTGCGCCGCGCTGGGCGGTGTTCCGGCGGCGGCCGCCAAGCCGGCGCCTTCCTTGTCCGCCACGAACACGCCGGTGCCCACGCGGACCTCGACATAGCCCTCGATTTCAAGCGCGATCAGCGCTTCGCGGATCGACGCGCGGCTGACCTGCAGTTGTTCGGCCAGGTCCCGCTCCGATGGCAAACGCCGCCCGCGCGGGAAGTCGCCGGCCCGGATCCGTCCGGCGATCTGGTCGGCGATCATGCGATACAGACGGGTGACGGCGACGGCTTGGAAGGTGCTCATCGGGCGGGGGCTTGGCCTGGTGGTCAGGCCACCAATATAGGCACCTCGCCATTGAAACAAAAGGGAAAACTGGCGCTTTCAGGGAAAACGATGTGAGGGATTCCACCGCTGTTCGTCTGGTGGTCAGGCCAGTGGGCCGGCCCTTTGCGGTCCGCCGCCGGGGCAGGGCGGCGGGATGCCGGGTTTGCTACGCTTCGTCGTCCGGTTCGGGCGTCTGCGTGAAAGCGCGAACCAGCCGGGCGATGCCGTCCAGTTCGTCGTGCGCGCCCATCACCCATTCCGGTTTGTCGAAGGGGCTGTCCGCCGGCGTGTTGTCCAGATTGGCTTTCAGGTCGCCCAGCAGTTCCAGCGCCATGTCGGTGGCCTGGGGGCTGCTGCGGGTGGATAGGGCGATCGCAATCGCCAGCGCCTGGCGCATGGCCAGCAGACGGCCTTCCAGTTCGGTTTCCATTAGGGGTCCTTGTTTGCTGCGGGAATCGCGGCATTTTACGGGGCAGGGCGCGGGCCGGTAACGGCCCGGCAAAGCTTGCCCAACGGCAGATGCGTTGCGCTCGGTTTGCGCAAGATCAATGTGAAGGGCGCGGGGCAGGCGAATAATCCGGGTTATGCAAGCCGCTCTACGCCCTCAATCGTTGGAATCGCCGGCGCCCGCCACCGCCGAGCCGTTTTTTCCTCCCCAACTGCTGGCCCGGTTGGACAAGAACGGGCCGCGATACACCTCGTATCCCACGGCGGACCGCTACCACGGGGGCTTCGCCGAACAAGACTACCGGCTTGCCTTGCAACAGCGGCGCGCAACCAGTCCGGCCGAGCCGCTGTCGCTCTACGTACACATCCCGTTCTGCGAATCGGTCTGTTATTACTGCGCCTGTAACAAGGTGGTGACCCGCCACCATGACCGAGCCGCCCGCTACCTGGATGCCCTGTCCCGCGAAATCGCCTTGCACGTGCAAGAACTCGGCCCCGGCGTGCCGGTGTCGCAGCTGCATTTCGGGGGCGGCACGCCCACTTTCCTGTCCAACGAGGAACTGGCGCGCCTGATGGGCGATCTGCGCGGCGCCTTCCAGTTCCAGCCCGACGCCGAAATCTCCGTCGAAGTCGATCCGCGCACTGCAACGCCCGAGCGGCTGGCGTTTCTGCAGCAGTTGGGCTTTAACCGCCTGAGCTTCGGCGTGCAGGATTTCGACGAACGGGTGCAGGTGGCGGTGCATCGGGTTCAGTCTTTCGACGACGTCGCCGCGCTGATGCACAGCGCCAGGGCATTGGGCTATGCGTCGGTCAACGTCGATCTCATCTATGGCCTGCCGCTGCAAACCGCGGCGTCGTTTGCCCGCACGATCGAACAGGTCATCGCGCTGCGCCCCGACCGCATTGCGCTCTACGCCTACGCGCACCTGCCCGAACGCTTCAAGCCGCAGCGCCGCATCAACGAAGCAGACCTGCCCGATCGCGAGACGCGCGTTGGCCTGCTCAGTTCGGCCATTCAGGGCTTCCTGAACCAGGGCTACACCTACATTGGCATGGACCATTTCGCGCTGAACACCGACGCGCTGGCCATTGCCAAGCAACGCGGTGAACTGCACCGCAATTTCCAGGGATACAGCACGCAGCCGGATCGCGACCTCATCGCGCTGGGCGTGTCGGCCATCGGACGCATTGGCGACACCTACAGCCAGAACGCGAAGATCCTTGACGAATACTACGCGGCCATCGAATCCGGAACGTTCGCAGTCGAGCGCGGCCTGACGCTCAGCGCCGACGACCTGGTCCGCCGCGAGGTCATCATGGACATCATGTGCCAAGGCCGGGTGGACTTCTCGCGGATCGAAACCAAGCACGGCCTGCAGTTCGGCGACTACTTCAGCCGAGAGCTCTCGCAGATGGCCAGCCTGGCCGAACTGGGCCTGGTGAACCTGCACCTCGGAGAACTGCGCGTTACCGGCCTGGGTTGGTATTTCGTGCGGGCGGTGGCCATGACCTTCGACAAATACCTGCGCTCGGCCATGCCGACCGCCAGGTACTCCCGCATCATCTGAGCGGCGCGCGGCCAGGGCGCCGCGCGCTCATTCGGCAAACTTGTCGCGCAGGTACAGCGCCAGCGACAAATCATCGGACAGTCCCAATTTGCGCATGGCGCGGCGCTTGTGCGTGCTGACTGTCTTCTTGCTGCGCACCAGCCGTTCGGCGATCTGCGTCACCGACATCCCCTGCCTGATGTGGCGCAGGATTTCCACTTCCGAAGTCGTCAACAGCGCGTGCGGCGCCGTCGGCTCCATGCAGCGGATCTTTCCGTCCTCTACCGTCAGAAAGGGCGCCTTGGCCTCGATGACGCCGCGGATCATGTCCGGCAGCAAGACCAGCCCCCATTGCTTTGCCAGATAGCCGGCGGCGCCGGCGCGGTATGCCGCGTACTCGGTCTCTTGCCGGTTGCCGGCCGAAAACGTGATGACCGCCATGCTGGGGTGGTAGCGGCGCACCCGCCGCAGATAGTTGACGCCGTCGCAGGGTTCCAGCGGCAGATAGAAATCGATGAGCGCGACGTCGCACGGCTGCTTCGCCAGTTTTTCCAGCAACGCGCGCGCGGAGGTTTCGCGATGAACAACATGAAAGCCAGGCCGGCTTTCGAGGAACGCGCCGATGCCCAACGCCACCACGGGATGGTCGTCCAGGACCGCGACCCGGATGACGGGCGGCGGCCGCGACAGCAGCAGGTGCTTTCGGGTTTCAAAGCCGTCCTCCGGCGCGATAAACGGGCCGTGAAGCGAGCCGCCGGTCATCTGGCTTGCAGTCTCTGAAACGCAATTCATCGTTGCTCCACGATCGGATGGGGGTTCAGGGCAATCCGGGCGGCCACGAGGGGCGGTCGCGTGGCGCGTTTCCTTGAGCAGCCCTGAAATTGGTGGGCAGATTACGTGGTCGGCGCGCGTTTGGGTCGCCAAACGAGGCAAAATCAGACCGATGCACTCGGCGCAATTGATCCGTTGCGGTCCCCCGCGTCGCCCTGCAATCCTCCGTGGCGTTTTCGCCACGGGCAGGGCGCAAACGGTGCTACAATCGGCAACGATCCATGCAGCTATTTCGGCTGCATTTGTCTTGCTGCACCTTGATTTGCGCTGCGCATCGCGCGCGCACCCACAGGCTCAAAACATGCTTTTCCCGCCCGCACGAACTACGACCCGGAACTTTCGCCCCATGTCGCGTTAGTTTTTTCGTGCGTCGGGTTTCACCGTGTCAGGTCAGCGGTAGGACTCATCAAGACAATCAAATGAACGCGGCTTTGAAGCCGCGTTTTTCGTTTCTGTTTTCGTTTTTCAGTTCCAAGAACCCCAGGAAGCACTCCCGATGGTACAGATCACATTGCCCGATGGTTCGCAGCGCCAATTCCCGGCACCGGTCACGGTCGCCGACGTGGCGCAATCGATCGGTACGGGCCTGGCGAAGGCTGCCCTGGGCGGCCGCGTGACGTTCGACGGCGCGGAATCCAAGCTCGTCGACACCAGTTTCCGCATCGCGCAAGACGCCCGGCTGGCCATCGTGACGGCCAAGGACGCGGACGGCCTGGATCTGATCCGCCACTCGACGGCTCACCTGCTGGCTTACGCCGTCAAAGAGCTCTTCCCGGACGCCCAGGTCACCATCGGCCCCGTGATCGACAACGGCTTCTACTACGACTTCTCGTACAAGCGCCCCTTCACGCCCGAAGACCTGACCGCCATCGAAAAGAAGATGGCCGAACTGGCCAAGAAGGACGAAATCGTCACTCGCGAAGAATGGTCGCGCGACGACGCCGTCGAATTTTTCAAGGGCATCGGCGAAAAGTACAAGGCGGAAATCATCGCCTCGATCCCGTCCAACGAGACGCTCAGCCTGTACCGCGAAGGCGACTTCATCGACCTGTGCCGCGGCCCGCACGTGCCGTCCACCGGCAAGCTCAAGGTCTTCAAGCTGATGAAGGTGGCCGGCGCCTACTGGCGCGGCGACAGCAAGAACGAGATGCTCCAGCGCATCTACGGCACCGCCTGGGCGACCAAGGAAGAACAGGAAGCCTACCTGCACATGCTCGAAGAGGCCGAGCGCCGCGACCACCGCAAGATCGGCCGCGAACTCGACCTGTTCCACTTCCAGGACGAAGCCCCGGGCCTGATCTTCTGGCACCCCAAGGGCTGGACCCTGTGGCAGCAGGTCGAGCAGTACATGCGCAGCGTGTACCGCGACAACGGCTACCAGGAAGTCAAGGCGCCGCAGATCCTGGATATTTCGCTCTGGAAGAAGACGGGCCACTGGGACAACTACCGTGAAAACATGTTCACGACCGAGTCCGAAAACCGCGTCTATGGCCTGAAGCCGATGAACTGCCCGGGCCACGTGCAGATCTTCAATGCGGGCCTGCACTCCTACCGCGAACTGCCCCTGCGCTACGGCGAATTCGGCCAATGCCACCGCAACGAGCCCTCCGGCTCGCTGCACGGCATGATGCGCGTGCGCGGCTTTACGCAGGACGACGGTCACATCTTCTGTACCGAAGAGCAACTGCAGGACGAATGCGCCGATTTCACGGCGCTGCTGCAGAAGGTCTACCGCGATTTCGGCTTTACCGAAGTCCTGTACAAGGTCGCTACCCGCCCTGAAAAGCGGATCGGCACGGACGAAGTCTGGGATACGGCTGAAGCCGCCCTGATGGAAAGCCTGCGCCGCACGGGCTGCGAATTCGAAATCTCGCCGGGCGAGGGCGCCTTCTACGGCCCGAAGGTCGAATACACCCTCAAGGACGCCATCGGCCGTCACTGGCAGTGCGGCACGATTCAGGTCGACTTCTCCATGCCCGTGCGCCTGGGCGCCGAGTACGTGGACCAGAACGACCAGCGCCGCCCGCCCGTCATGCTGCACCGCGCGATCCTCGGTTCTCTCGAGCGCTTCATCGGCATGTTGATCGAAAACCACGCCGGCGCCATGCCGCCGTGGTTGGCGCCTGTGCAAGCAGTTGTGTGCTGCATTTCCGAACCTTCGGCCGATTATGCGGCGCAAATCACGCAAAGCCTGAAAAAACAAGGCTTTAGAGTCGAGTCCGATTTGCGCGGTGAAAAAATCACTCGTAAAATCCGGGAACACAGCCTGCAAAAGGTGCCGTACATTCTTGTCGTCGGCGACAAGGAAAAGCAAAACGGCACTGTTGCCGTACGCGGACTGGGCGGCCTGGACCTTGGCGCCATCCCCTTCGACGACTTCGTTTCCCGGTTGTCCGACGACGTGGCCGCCCGCCGCGACGTCCAACCGACTTGATAGCAGCGCTGCTTAACATTTCTAGGAGCTTTCAACATCGCCACTGAAAAAGCCAATCGCATCAACGGTGAAATCCGCGTCCCCGAGGTGCGCCTGATAGGTCTGGACGGAGAACAGCTGGGCATCGTCAAGATTGCCGACGCCTTCCGTCTTTCCGAGCAAAACGACGTGGATCTGGTGGAAATCGCGCCGAACGCCGAGCCCCCGGTCTGCCGTTTGATGGACTACGGCAAGTTCAAGTACCAAGAGCAAAAGCGCCAGGCCGAAGCCCGCTCCAAGCAGAAGGTCATCCAGGTCAAGGAAGTCAAGTTCCGCCCGGCGACCGACGAGGGCGACTATCAGGTCAAGCTGCGCAACCTGCGCCGCTTCCTCGAGGAAGGCGACAAGGCCAAGGTCACGCTGCGCTTCCGCGGCCGCGAAATGGCTCACCAGGAACTTGGCATGCGCGTCCTTGAACGCGTGCGCGACGATCTCCTGGAGCTTGCCCAGGTCGAAGCCATGCCCAAGCTCGAAGGCCGTCAGATGGTCATGGTGCTGGCGCCGAAAAAGAAGGCTGTGCCTGCAGGCAAGCCTGAATCGGCCGCCTGAGTCCCAGCCGTACCGACAGGCAGGGCCCAGCCGCCCATTCCTGCAACCCGCCGTGTCCGTCTCGTGACCGGCGGGTTCGCTTATTGGCTGGCTCTACGCTACGATGTCACAAAGCATAGCCGCCTTCCCATCAGGGGAGGCGGCGTCCGTTCAGGGTGTCGCGATGCACGTTTTGTTCGTTTTGGATCCCTTGCCGCTTCTCAAGGCGTACAAGGATAGTTCGGTCGCCATGATGCGTGCCCTCGTGGCGCGCGGCCATACGCTCAGCGTGGCCATGCAGGGCGACCTCTACATCGAGGCGGGCGTCGTCAAGGCGCAGACCACCCCGATCGAGCTCGTCGGCGATGCCGACCTGCACGGCCACGACTGGTGGCGCGAATCCGCCCCTCAGGATCTGCCGCTGGCGGATTTTGGCGCGGTTGTGATGCGCAAAGACCCCCCGTTCGACATGGAATACGTGTATTCCACGCATCTGCTCGAATATGCCGAGGCGCAGGGTGCCTGCGTGTTCAACGGCGGCGCGGCCATCCGCAACCACCCGGAAAAACTGGCCATCACCGAAATCAGCGAGTTCACCGCCCCGACGCTGGTGACCCGCAACATGGCTCGCCTCAAGGCGTTCCATGACAAGCACCAGGATGTCATCGTCAAGCCGTTGGACGGCATGGGCGGCACGGGCGTGTTCCGCCTGCAGCCCAAGGACCCCAACCTGAACGCCATCCTGGAAACGCTGACCGACAACGGCGCGCGCACCATCATGGCGCAGCGCTTCATTCCGGACATCGTCAAGGGCGACAAGCGCATCCTGCTGATCGGCGGTGAACCCGTGCCGTATTCGCTCGCGCGCATCCCGTTGGCAGGCGAAACGCGCGGCAATCTGGCCGCCGGCGGCCGCGGCGTCGCCCAGGAACTCTCCCCCCGGGACCGCCAGATCGCCGAAGCCGTGGCGCCCAAGCTGGCCGCCCGCGGCCTGCTTCTGGTTGGCCTGGACGTCATCGGCGACTTCGTCACCGAAGTCAACGTCACCAGCCCCACCTGTTTCGTCGAAATTGCCGAGCAGACCGGGTTCGATGTGGCCGGCATGTTCGTGCAGGCGCTCGAGAAAGCGGTGGCGGCCAAGGCTGCAGGCGCTGCCGCCGTTGCAGCCTGATTTTCCGGAACCGACATGACCACGGGTATTGTGATCGTCGTGCATGCGCCCCTGGGCGCCGCAATGCGCGAATGCGCGAGCCACGTCATGGGCGATCTGGACGGCATGCTGGCTATTCACGACATCCAGCCCGAAGATCAGCCGGACGACCTGGCGCCGGATGTCCTGAAAGACATCCTCGAACAGGACCACGGCGCGGGCGTGCTGGTGCTGACAGACCTCATCGGCGCCACCCCCGCCAATATTTCCAAGCGCGCGGTCGCCGACGCGCAGGCCCAGGGCATTCAGTGCTGTGTACTCGCGGGTCTCAACACCCCGATGCTGTTGCGCGCGTTGACATACCGCAACCTGCCATTGGCTGAAACCCGCGAAAAGGCGCTTGCCGGCGGCGTGCAGGGTGTCTTGCGGGTAGACTGACGGGCGGAAAATTGCCCTATTATGTCGGCTATTATTTCAAGCCGACGATCGGTTCGACGATTGGCTGCGATCAACACTGCGGCATGGTCCGCGGTCACCATCTTTCCTATGCCTAATACTGACATTGTCATCAGCAACAAACTGGGATTGCACGCTCGGGCCGCGGCCAAGCTGACGCAGCTTGCCAGCAAGTTTTCCAGCGAAATCTTCATTTCGCGCGGTGCGCAGCGCGTGAACGCCAAGAGCATCATGGGCGTCATGATGCTGGCGGCCGGTCTGGGCGTCACGGTCAAGCTCGAGGCTTCCGGCAGCGATGCCGAGCAGGCCTTGTCCGAAATCGAAACTCTGTTCGACAGCAAATTCGGTGAGCAGGAATAAAACGTCTTCTGAAGCTGCCGGCCCGGCTCGGGCCGGTTCGCGTGCACCCGCGACCGGCGCGCCCGCTGCTGGCGCGCCCCACGGGGCTGGCTCTGCCAGCCCCGTTGTGTGTCTGTACGGCAAGGGCGTCGCCAAGGGGTACGCCATCGGCCGCGCCGTGGTCATGGGCGCTGCCGCCCTTGAAGTGGCGCACTACCGGATCTCTCCGGAAGACGTGCCCGCCGAGAGCGCACGCCTGACCGAAGCGCTGGCGTCGGCGCAGCAGGAATTGCTGCAACTGGCCGACACGCTTCCGGCCGACGCGCCGCGCGAACTGGGCGCGATGCTCAATGTGCACAGCCTGCTCCTGGGCGATCCGCTTCTGGCCGAACAGACGCTTGCCCTGATCGCCGAGCGTCACTACAACGCCGAATGGGCACTGACGACGCAGGGCCAGATCCTGGGGCAGCAGTTCGACGCCATGGAAGACGAGTACCTGCGCGAGCGCGGGGCGGATGTGCGCCAGGTGATCGAGCGCGTGCTGCACGTCCTGGCCGGCACGTCGGCGATCCTGCCCGACATGTCCCACATGGGCGGCGACGATGCCCTGGTGGTGGTGGCGCACGATATCTCTCCCGCCGACATGCTGCGGCTGCGCGGCGGCCGGTTCGCCGCCTTCGTCACCGACCTGGGCGGCCCGACGTCTCACACCGCGATCGTGGCGCGCAGCATGGGCGTGCCCGCCGTGGTCGCCATGGGCAACGTGCGCGAGCTCGTTCGCGACGGCGACATGCTGATCATCGACGGCTCGGTCGGGGCGGTGGTGGTCAACCCGTCCGACCGTATCCTGCAGGAATACCGCCGCCGCCAGGCCGCGTACGCAGACGAGCGCGCCGAGCTCAGCCTCCTGCGCGACGAGCCCTCCGTCACGCTGGACGGCATCGACATCGTGCTGCACGCCAACATCGAGCTGCCGGACGAAGCCGCGCTGGCGCTGGCGTCTGGCGCGCACGGCATCGGACTCTTTCGCAGCGAATTCCTCTTCATGGGCCGGCCAGACCTGCCCGGCGAAGAAGAGCAGTACGAGGCCTATGCGTCTGTCGTCAAGGTGATGGCCGGCCGTCCGGTCACGATCCGTACGCTGGACATCGGCTCGGACAAGACGCTGGACGGCGAGGCCACCGTGGCCACCAACCCCGCCCTGGGACAGCGCGCCATCCGCTATTGCCTGGCGCGTCCCGAGATGTTCGCGACTCAGCTGCGCGCCATCCTCCGGGCGTCAGCCCACGGCCCGGTTCGCCTCTTGATCCCGATGATCGCGCACATGCACGAAGTCGTGGCTGCCAAGGCCGCCATCGAATCCGCCCGCCGCGAACTCGATGCCCGTGGCCAGGCCTATGCGCCACACATGGAAGTGGGGGCGATGGTCGAGGTGCCCGCGATCGCCATCGCGATCGAACCCTTTGCCCAGGCGCTGGATTTCCTGTCCATCGGCACCAATGACCTGATCCAGTACACGCTTGCCATCGACCGGGGCGACCACGACGTGGCGTCGCTGTACGATCCGCTGCATCCGGCGGTGCTGCGCCTGGTCGCCAACACCATCAATGCGGGCGAACGCGCGGGCAAGCCGGTCGCCGTCTGCGGCGAAATGGCGGGCGATTCGCGCATGACGCGCCTGCTGCTTGGCCTGGGTCTGACCGAGTTCTCCATGCACCCGCAGCAGCTCCTGGATGTGAAACGCGAGGTGCGCCGCGCGCATTCCAACGCGCTCCGCATCAAGGTGGCCTCGGCGCTGAACCGCGCCTTGCCCGTCGATCTGGACGCCCTCGGCCCGGCTTGATTCGTCCTTCGCGGCAGTGACTGAACCGGGTGTCAGAAACCCGTGGAGTCGACCGCAAGCAGACGACCCTTTCCGCCGGGTGTCTGACACCCTTCCAAGCAAGCTGACAAAAAAAGAGCCCTTCACGATGAAGGGCTCTTTCATTTTCCATCCCGCCCCGCCGCAGGGCGCGGCGGGAGCGTCGCAGCAACTTAGCTGTGATAGGCGGATTCGCCGTGGCTGGTGACGTCCAGGCCTTCGCGCTCCTGGTCTTCCGGTACACGCAGACCGCACAGGGCGTTGGCAATCTTGTAGGCAATCCATGCCACCACGCCAGACCAAACGACCGTCAGCAAGACGCCTTCGAGCTGCACCCACAGTTGGTGGGCGATCATGCCGGGCTCGGCCAGGCCGGGGCCGCCGAAGACCTGCGCGTTGAACACGCCGGTGAGCAGGGCGCCGACAATGCCGCCCACGCCGTGGATGCCGAACACGTCCAGCGCATCGTCAGCACGCAGCAGGCGCTTCAGGCCATTCACGCCCCAGACGCAGACCACGCCGGCAACCACGCCGATGATCAGGGCGCCCACCGGACCGACCAGGCCGGCGGCGGGAGTGATGCCGACCAGCCCGGCGATGGCGCCCGACGCGGCGCCCAGCATCGAGGGCTTGCCCTTGATGGCCCATTCCGTGAACAGCCAGGCCAGGACGGCGCCCGCCGTGGCGATCATGGTGTTGAAGAAGGCCAGGGTGGCGTTCTCGTTGGCGGCCAGGGCCGAACCCGCGTTGAACCCGAACCAGCCCACCCACAGCAGGGCGGCGCCCACGAACGTCATCGGCAGGTTGTGCGGCTGCATGGCTTCGCGGCCGTAGCCCACACGCTTGCCGACCACGTAGGCGCCAACCAGGCCAGCCACGCCGGCGTTGATGTGCACCACGGTGCCGCCGGCGAAGTCCAGCGCGCCTTGGGCATTCAACAGGCCGGGCGCCGTTTCAGAGGCGAACCACACCATGTGCGCGATGGGGATGTAGGCGAACGTGAACCAGATCACCGTGAACACCAGCACGGCCGAAAAGCGCGCGCGCTCGGCAAAGCTGCCCACCACCAGGGCGCAGGTGATGCCGGCGAACGTGGCCTGGAACGAGGCGAACAGCAGCTCGGTCAGGGTGTTCGACATGGCGTACGTGCCGTCTGCCGGGTTGAACATGCCAGAGAAGAAGGCGCGTGAGAGGCCGCCGAAGAAGGCGTTGCCCTCGGTAAATGCGAGGGAATATCCATAGATGAACCAGAGAACCAGGCCCAGCACGAACGTGCACAACACTTGCAGCAAGACGGACAGCACGTTTTTGCTGCGCACCAGGCCGGCGTAGAACATGGCCAGGCCGGGTACGGCCATCATCAATACAAGCAGGGTAGAGACGAGCAACCAGGAGATATCTGCTTTATCCATTTTCAGGCTCCATTGAGGCTTTATTTATTTACAGCGCAGCTTCGCCGGCTTCGCCAGTTCTGATACGGATGACTTGTTCAAGGGGGGCGGCGAAGATCTTGCCGTCGCCGATCTTGCCGGTGCGGGCGGCTTGTTCGATCGCTTCGATGACCTGATCGACAAGGTGATCGGGCACGGCGGCCTCGACCCGCAGCTTGGGCAGGAAGTCCACGGCGTATTCCGCGCCGCGATAGAGTTCGGTGTGGCCCTTCTGGCGGCCAAAGCCTTTGACTTCGGTAACGGTCAGGCCCTGGACCCCGATCCCGGACAGAGCCACCCGCACTTCGTCGAGCTTGAAGGGCTTGATGATGGCGATGATGAGTTTCATGGCATTTCCTCTCATGGTTGCACGCACCGTGGTTAAAGCAATATCCGTGCCATGTTGGACAGCGCCGGGGATGGCCGGGAAAGGCGCAAATGTTGTGCGGGAAGGCACCATCATGGTGCGCAATGCACCGTGGAGCGGCCTCTTTTTGGTGCGCAACAATGGGTATCACCGTCATGCAACCAGATGTATGCCGCACGAAGGATTTGTAGCCATTTAATGCGGACGTGTCCGGCATGTCCGCGTGCGTGCCGCCGCATCGGCACGTGCGTTGCGCCGGCTCCGCAGGCCGCTCAGCGTTACCGGCTGCGGCTCCGCGCATGCAGCGCGGGTTTCGGGGCCGACCGCGTTTGCCCCAAAGCGCGTCAAATTGGGGGGCGAGCCTGATACGAGGGTTTACACCGATCGGCTTGTTGGCAGGGGTGGGGTCGAGAAGAATCGAAACCAGGACGTGTATCGGGCAAACGACCGATGCACAGCGCGGTCTCAGCGACCGGCGGCAAGGCTAGTGGTGTTGGTAGGGGGTTGCCGTCAGGCAGCCCGGTTTTCTCCTGTGCTTTGAAGGGCGGTCACCGCATGCGGCCCGCCCTTTTTTTTTGCGGCGGCGCAAGCGGGGCGGCCTGAACCCGGCAACCAACGCACTACACTTGAGGCATTCGGAACATCGAGAGGCAACTATGAACAATCGCACCCAGTGGATGGAAGACCTTCAGAAGAACATTTCCGACCTGATCGCGCGCAGCCCGGCGGCTGACGTCGAGCGCAATGTGCGCGCCATGATGACGCAGGCGTTTTCCAAGCTGGATCTGGTCACCCGCGAAGAGTTCGACGTGCAGGCGGATCTGCTTGCCCGCACGCGCGCCCGCGTCGATCAACTGGCTGCCCAGGTGCAGCAGATGGAACAGCGCCTGACCGGGCTGGACAAGGGGCCGGCCACCGGGCTGGACAAGTAAGCAAGCCCCGCGCGCCCGCTTTGCGCGGGCCCTGCGCGAGATCGTTTTGTCACGGCCGCTTCCCGCGGCCGTTTGTTTTTTGCGGATACTGGCGGCCCGAACCATCCGGAGACCGTCGTGACGCTTGCTGTACTTGCCAGCCGGGCCCTTTGCGGCATGCATGCCCATGCGGTCCGCGTGGAAACGCACCTGGGGCCCGGGCTGCCGGGTTTCAACGTCGTCGGGCTGGTCGACACCGAAGTCCGGGAAAGCCGCGAGCGGGTCCGCGCGGCCATCATCAACAGCGGTTTCGAATTTCCGGCGGGGCGCATCACCGTCAACCTGTCGCCGGCGGACATGCCCAAGGAGTCCGGCCGCTTCGATCTGCCGATTGCGTTGGGGGTGCTGCTGGCGTCCGGGCAGTTGGCTGCCCCCGCGCAAGACAACGCGCCGGCCGGCGCACCGGATCCCGCGCTGGCCGGGCTGGTGCTTGCAGGCGAACTTTCCCTCACCGGGGCGCTTGTGCCCGTCGCCGCGCCGCTGGTGATCGCCCTGAGCGTCGCCGGGGACGCGCCCGACGCCACGCTTATCCTGCCAGCCGGCAGCGCCGAGCAGGCCGCCTGGGTTCCCGGCTTGCGTGTGCTGTCGGCCCGTTGCCTGGCGGACGTGGCAGCCCACGCAGCGGGCGTCTGCCTGCTTCCCATTGCCGTGCCCGCGCCGTGGCCGCCCGCCGCGCCCGTCCCCTGTCTATCGGATGTGCGGGGCCAGCCGGGCGCGCGGCGGGCGCTTGAAGTCGCGGCGGCGGGCGGCCACAGCCTGTTGATGCTGGGGCCGCCCGGTGCGGGCAAGAGCATGCTGGCCGCACGCCTGCCGGGCCTGCTGCCGCCGCTGGCGCGCAATCAGGCGCTCGAAGCGGCGGCCGTGGCGACGATGGCCGGAATGCCCGATATGCTCACCGGGCAGCCGCCGTTCAGGGCGCCGCACCATTCGGCGTCGGTAGCCGCGCTGGTCGGCGGCGGCGGGCGCCCGCGGCCCGGTGAAATCAGTCTGGCGCATCACGGCGTGCTGTTCCTCGATGAGCTTCCGGAATTCAGCCGCCGCTCGCTCGAGGCGCTGCGAGAGCCGCTGGAGGCGGGCAGGGTGGTCATCTCGCGGGCATTGCACGCCGCGCAGTTTCCGGCCCGTTTTCAGCTCGTGGCCGCCATGAATCCCTGTCCTTGCGGCTGGCGCGGCCATCCGGCGCGCACGTGCGCCTGCACGCCGGATCAGGTGACGCGTTATGCGGGCAAGATATCGGGACCGCTGCTGGACCGGATCGATCTGCATGTGGCCCTGCCGCCGTCCGATCCCGCCTGGATGACCGCGCCGCCCGGCGAATCGTCGCAAGCCGTCCGCGAGCGCGTGGTCCGCTGCCGTGAACGCCAGATGGCCCGCCAGGGCAAGATCAACGCCGGGCTGGCCGGGGCCGAGCTGGACGAATTCTGCGTGATGGATGCCGATGCCCAGACGCTGCTGCAGCAGGCCATGCGCCGCCTGACAGGCTCGGCGCGGGCGATGCACCGGGCGCTGCGCGTGGCCCGCACGATCGCGGATCTGGACGGCCAGGCAGTGCTGGCGGCCAGTCATGTCGCGCAGGCGGTGCAATACCGGCGTACGGGGGTATGATCCCCGGGCGGCGTCGGCCCTGCGATCCCGTTGTTCCCGGTGTACGCGCTGACTCGACAAAGTCCAGGAAATCACCATATAATCAAAGGCTTTTCCGGATGTGGGTCAGTTTTGTCCGCCTTCGGGAAACAATCGCGAAACCGCCTGGCCGGCTGCTTTATCGAATGGATGCATTTCGTTCGGAGCCGGCTTTTCAGATTTCGCGAACCCCCCAGAAGTGGCAACAGGTCTACAAGTTTTGGCGTCTTTGGCGCCAAGCACCTGGCGTCATGTAAATCAACAATGTGTGTTTTAGTTTAGGGAATCATCATGCCCAAGATGAAAACCAAGAAAAGCGCCTCCAAGCGCTTTAAGGTGCGCGGCAGCGGCTCCATCAAGCGTGGTCAGGCGTTCAAGCGTCACATCCTGACCAAGAAGACCACCAAGGCCAAGCGTCAATTGCGCGGCTCTGCGGCGGTTCATGACTCCAACGTGGCCTCCGTCAAGGCCATGATGCCTTTCGCTTGATCTAAGGGAGATCTACTATGCCTCGCGTCAAACGCGGCGTAACTGCCCGCGCACGTCACAAGAAAGTCATTGCCGCCGCCAAGGGTTACCGTGGCCGCCGCGGTAATGTGTTCCGTATTGCAAAGCAAGCAGTCATGCGCGCTGGCCAATACGCCTACCGCGACCGCCGCAACAAGAAGCGTACGTTCCGCGCTCTGTGGATCACGCGTATCAACGCGGCCGTCCGTGAGCATGGCGTCAGCTACAGCGTGTTCATCGCTGGCCTGAAGAAGGCTTCGATCGAACTCGACCGCAAGGTCCTGGCCGATCTGGCCGTGCGCGACAAGGCCGGCTTTGCCGCCATCGTGCAGCAAGCCAAGGCTGCCTTGGCTGCCTGATCGCGCGCTTTAACTCATCGCGCATCGCTGCAAACGGGGCTGTAATGGCCCCGTTTGCGTTTTGAAGGCTGGATTTCATGACTCGATTGGTTGACGACCTGGTAGCCCAGGCGCAAGAACGGTTCGCCGCGGCTACGGATGCCGCCGCGCTTGAGAACGCAAAAGCTCGCTTCCTGGGCAAGGAAGGCGCCTTGACGGTGCTGCTCAAAGGCCTGGGCAAGCTCGATCCCGAGCAGAAGCGAGAGGCCGGCGCACGAATCAACCAGGCCAAGCAGAAGATCGAAGAGCTTCTGACCTCGCGCCGTGCCGAACTGGCGCAGGCGGAGCTGGATGCCCGCCTGGCATCCGAAACCATTGACGTCACCCTCCCGGGCCGCGGTCGCGCGCCGGGCGGTATCCATCCGGTGATCCGGACCTGGGAACGCGTGGAAGAAATCTTCCGTTCCATTGGCTTTGACGTGGCCGACGGCCCCGAAGTGGAAAACGACTGGACCAATTTCACCGCATTGAACAACCCGCTGGACCATCCGGCGCGTTCGATGCAGGACACGTTCTACGTCGACATGAACGACGCGGACGGTCTGCCGCTGCTGCTGCGCACGCACACCAGCCCCATGCAGGTGCGTTATGCCCGCATGCACAAGCCGCCCATCAAGGTCATCGCGCCCGGGCGCACCTATCGCGTCGACAGCGACGCCACGCACTCGCCCATGTTCCACCAGGTGGAAGGGCTCTGGATCGCCGAGGACATCTCGTTTGCCGATCTGAAGGGCGTGTACACCGATTTCCTGCGTTGCTTCTTTGAAAGCGACGATCTGGTCGTGCGATTCCGCCCGTCGTTCTTCCCGTTCACGGAACCGTCCGCCGAGATCGACATGATGTTCACCTCGGGTCCCAACCGCGGCCGCTGGCTGGAGATCTCCGGTTCTGGCCAGGTGCATCCGCAGGTGGTGCGCAATTTCGGGCTGGATCCCGAGCGCTACATCGGCTTTGCCTTCGGCTCCGGACTCGAGCGCCTGACGATGTTGCGCTACGGCGTCAACGATCTGCGCCAGTTCTACGAAGGCGATTTGCGCTTCCTGCGCCAGTTCAACGAATAACAGACGGCTGATCATGCAATTTCCCGAATCCTGGCTGCGTACGCTGGTCAATCCTCCGATCGCAACCGATGAACTCGCGCACCGGCTCACGATGGCCGGCCTGGAAGTCGAAGAAACCGAACCCGCCGCGCCCGCCTTCTCCGGCGTGGTCGTCGCGCACATCGTCGAAATCGCCCCGCACCCGGACGCCGACAAGCTGCGCGTTTGCCAGGTCGACGACGGCTCGGGCGAACGCCTGCAGATCGTGTGTGGCGCGCCCAACGCGGCCGCCGGCCTGAAGGTGCCGCTCGCCCGCGTGGGCGCGGAATTGCCCGGCGGCATGAAGATCGGCGTGGCCAAGATGCGCGGCGTGCAGTCCTCCGGCATGCTGTGCTCGGCGCGCGAACTGGGTCTGTCGCAAGACCACGCGGGCCTCCTGGAACTGCCCGCGGACATGGTGCCCGGCCAATCCATCCGCGAAGCGCTGGACCTGGACGACACGCTGTTCACACTCAAGCTGACGCCCAACCGCGCCGACTGCCTGTCGATTCTGGGCGTGGCGCGCGAAGTGGCCGCGCTGACTGGCGCGCCGCTGTCGGTGCCGACCGCCGCTGCCGTGCCCGTCACGCTCGATGAGCGCCTGCCCGTCAAGATCGAAGCGCCCGACCTGTGCGGCCGTTTCGGCGGCCGCGTCATTCGCGGCGTGAACGCGCGCGCAGCAACGCCCGAGTGGATGAAGACGCGCCTTGAGCGCGCCGGCCAGCGCTCGCTGTCCGCGCTCGTCGACATCTCCAACTACGTCATGCTTGAACTCGGCCGCCCGTCGCACGTGTTCGATCTGGACAAGATCGGCGGCGACATCAGCGTGCGCTGGGCACGTGAAGGCGAAACGCTTGAACTCTTGAACGGCCAGACCGTCGCGCTCGATCCGAAGGTCGGCGTCGTCGTCGCGGGCGATCAGGTCGAAAGCCTGGCCGGCATCATGGGCGGCGAAGCCACCTCGGTGACGCTGGACACGCAGAACATCTATCTCGAAGCCGCATTCTGGTGGCCGCAAGCCATTGCCGGCCGTGCGCGCCGCTTCAAGTTCAGCTCCGAGGCCAGCCACCGCTTCGAACGCGGCGTGGACTACGCCAGCATTCCCGAGCACATTGAATTCATCACCCGCCTCATCGTCGACATCTGCGGCGGCCAGGTGGGTCCCATCGACGACCAGATCGTCAATCTGCCGCAACGTCCGCCGGTGCGCATGCGCCTGGCGCGCTGCCATCGCGTGCTGGGCGTGCCGGTCACGCGTGAGCAGGTTGCAACCATCTTCGGCAGTCTGGGCCTGGACTACGCGGTCGAGGGCGACGACTTCATCGTCAATCCGCCGTCGTACCGTTTCGATCTGGAAATCGAAGAAGACCTGATCGAGGAAGTGGCTCGCATCTACGGTTTTGAAAGCATCCCCGACGTACCGCCGATGGCGCGCGCCAAGATGTTCTCGCAGCCCGAAGTGCGACGCGGCGCGCATGCGCTTCGCCGTCTTGCGGCCGCGCAGGACTACCAGGAAGTCGTTAACTACAGCTTCGTCGAAGCCGACTGGGAACGCGATTTCGCGGGCAACGACAACCCCGTGCGGCTTGTGAACCCGATCGCCAGCCATCTGTCGGTCATGCGTTCCAGCCTGATCGGCGGCCTGGTCGCCAACATCCGTCACAACGCCAACCGCAAGCAATCGCGCGTTCGCCTGTTCGAACTGGGACGCGTGTTTTTCCGCGATGCGTCGGCCGAGGACGGTCCGCTGCAAGTGGCGGGCGTGCGCCAGCCCATGAAGCTCGCGGGCGCAGCCTGGGGCCCGGCGGCGGAAGAACAGTGGGGCGTGCCCACGCGCCAGGTGGACTTCTTTGACGTCAAGATGGACGTCGAGTCGCTGTTTGGCGCACGCGGCCGCCGTCTGCGCTTCGAGGCTGCGGCGCATCCCGCGCTGCATCCCGGCCGTGGCGCGCGCGTCATGCTGGACGGCAAGCATGTGGGCTGGATCGGCGAATTGCATCCGCGCTGGGCGCAACAGGCCGACCTGGCGCATGCGCCGGTGGTCTTCGAGCTGGACGTGGACGCGCTGTCGGAAGGCGAATTGCCGCAGGTGCGCGAGCTCTCGCGCCAGCCCGTCGTGGTGCGCGACCTGGCGCTGTGGGTCGACGAGGATGTGACGGTCCAATCCATGCTCGATACCGTCGCCAAGGCCGTCAAGGCCGATGCGCAACTGGCCGTTGTGCAGGATGCGCGCGTGTTCGACGTGTGGCGCGACAAGGCGCAAGGCAGCGAACCGGTCGCCGAGAAAAGCCTTGCGTTCCGTTTCTGGCTACAGGACACTGAGGTCACTTTGGACGAAGCCCGCGTGGCCGACTGCCTCGCGCGCATCAAGGAAGCCCTGGTTGCCGCGCACGGCGCGCGCCAACGTGGCTGAACATGGGGACCAGTATGCTTGCCGAGCAACGCACCCTCACCAAGGCCGAGCTGGCCGAGCTGCTTTTCGAGCGGGTCGGCCTGAACAAGCGCGAAGCCAAGGACATTGTCGATACGTTCTTCGAGGAAATCCGCGACGCCCTGGCGCGCGGTGATTCCGTCAAGCTCTCGGGTTTCGGCAACTTCCAGGTGCGCGACAAACCGCCGCGCCCTGGCCGCAACCCGAAGACCGGAGAAACCATTCCCATCGCGGCGCGGCGTGTCGTCACCTTCCACGCCAGCCAGAAACTCAAGAGCGTGGTCGAGCAGGCCGTTCCTACAACGCCCGACGCCGCGGAGTGATACGCTTTGTCGGTAATTGTTATCGGCGCACCACGCATCGCGCGCATAAAATCCGCTTATGACACGTACTGAATCCACCGTTACCTTACCGCCCATTCCCGCCAAGCGTTACTTCACCATCGGCGAAGTCAGCGACCTGTGTGGCGTCAAGCCTCATGTGTTGCGGTACTGGGAACAGGAATTCACTCAGCTCAAGCCCGTGAAGCGCCGCGGCAACCGCCGCTATTATCAGCACCACGAAGTGCTGCTCATCCGCCGCATCCGTTCGCTGCTTTACGAACAAGGCTTCACGATCAGCGGCGCGCGCAATCGCCTGGGCGATGCGCGCGACGTGCCGCACGACCAGGACGCCGCCGTGCGCCTGTCGGGCACCGAGATGCAGTCGCTGCGCGCGGAACTCGGCAACGTGTCGGCGATGCTCGCCGAAGCCTTGGGAACGACGGTCACCAAGCCCGCCGCTGCTGCGACGACGCAGACCGCGCCCACTGCCTGAGCCGTTTCCTTCGCGACGCATCGGTTGCAATCCAGACTTTGATTTCAGTGCCCGCGACGCGCGACCGCCATCATGGCAGCGCGCGTTGCAGCTAGTCTTGCCTTGCGCTTCGCGCGCGCCGCTTCATCACTTTGCACTGATGTGAACGGCGAACGCAAAGCGCAAAATTTTTTCCGGTATTCAGCACTTTTTTTGCACCAATGCGTGCAAACATTTTTTAGTTCTGCTATACTCTTTTTCTTTCGGGGCGTAGCGCAGCCTGGTAGCGCACTTGCATGGGGTGCAAGGGGTCGCGAGTTCGAATCCCGCCGTCCCGACCAGCAATACCCTAGGGGGTTAGTGATAGTAATCACTAACCCCCTTTCTCATTGTGGGGACTTTTGTGGGGACATCCCCATTCAAGCCACCCGTCGCTTGAGCATCGTTAAC
Source organism: Achromobacter sp. JD417 (assembly GCF_041879325.1). NCBI lineage: Bacteria > Pseudomonadati > Pseudomonadota > Betaproteobacteria > Burkholderiales > Alcaligenaceae > Achromobacter > Achromobacter sp. JD417. Next base: position 2,088,398 of record NZ_CP087159.1, read on the forward strand.
GCCGGACTGCGCGTGTCGGTTGCTGCAATGCGATTTGCATACTCAATCAGCTTATTAAGCTCCGCCGCTGAGTAGTGCGAGGTGATGCTGCCGTCTGTATGACCCAGCAACGCTTTGCGATCCTCCTCGGGCACGTCCGCCGCGCGCAGGCGCCTACCGAACGTGTGCTTCAAATCGTGCACCCGCAGGCTGGCAAATCCCGGGTGCGGCGCAGCGCCGTGATCCTTCTTCCATTGCGCTGCGGCTCACTGCCTCGCGGGAACATTTATCTGATCCTCTTTTACCGTGCCTTGAAGTTGGCGTCCCGCGCGACGGCGCTGTCTTCTGCTCCCTCACAGACCCCCGGCGCACGACGCGCGTCCGTGACCAGCCCCCTTGGGCTAGGATGCTGGATTCAGAAAGGACGGGCACCATGGATAGGAACCCCTCGCTTGTGACTGGCCTTGAAAGCCGGCTCGCCGTTGCGCAAGAGGCCGGTAAAGCAGACCGGTTGATGGTCGTTGAAGGCTTGGGCCCGCATTGGTTTTCGGACTATTGGCCCTCTCTCGCTATCGCCTGGTTGGAGGAAGGATTTCCGATCGATGCAGAAATTGCAGGTCTTCTTGAGGCTGCATCGAACAATAAGGCTCTGTCGCAGCAATTACGGCATAAGGCCGTCGCCCTGTTGGTCGCCTGGAGACGGGCGCAACTGGTGCGCGGCCAATAAAGGCACGTGCCTGGGCGTTGTCGCGCCAAAGTCGCTGATGCGCGGTCCGCGCGCGGTAAACGCAACGGTCGGAGCCTTGGTCGGGCTGGGCAGGGACAAGGCGTTATTCAGTCGTGGTGGTCACACGCGCGGGCCTTTCATCAAGAACTTGATGCAAGGCTGCATGAGCAAGTTCCCTTGATCCTTGGGCGTGCCCGTCGCCATGACTCGGCGCAGGATGGTCAGCGTGTGGCGCAGAGCCTCGTCAGTCCTGTCCTGCAGGAACGATGGGGGACGTTGCGCAGGAGGCTGGCCTGGTCGATCCTAGCGCCCGCCAATTGTGGGAGAGGAGTTCTACGTCCTGTTCTACCGCGTCATGGAGGACGATGCCACCGGCACGATGGGCCCGGCCAGATTGGCGGCCTGGTCGGCCAGCAGGCCTACAAGCGGTTGAAGGTCGGCACCGACAAGCTGGGCGACCTAGTCGCCAACACGGTGTCGAACTGGTCCCACCTGCTTTCGGCCAGCATAAAGAACCTGGCAGCGCAGGGCGCCCTGCAGGAGGCGGAAAAGCTGGGCATTGTCTCGCGCGTGCGCCAAGCGGAGCGCGGGAGCGTGCGGGCCATGTTCAACGGCCAGGAGCGTCACTACCTCGTGGACGATCCGCTGGTGATGAACGCGCTGACGGCGCTGCACCACGTGGGGGCCAAGACCCCTTCACCAAGGCGGCCCGCAGGTTCAAGCAGGCCCTGACCGTGGGCGTGACGATCAGCCCGACGTTCCACGTGCGCAACCTGCTGCGCGACACCATCCAGGCCATGTCGATCGACAGCAATCTGTCCGTCAACCCGCTGCGCAACTTGGCCGAAGGCTGGAAGGCGGCGGGGTCCGAAAGTGACACCTGGCGCCGGCTGATGGCGGGCGGCGGCGCAGTCCGGTTCGGATCCTTCAACGATGGCACGCCCGCAACGTCAAGCGTCTGGTGGACGAGCTGGGCGCCCACCTCGACGACGTCATCACGTCGCCCGCCGGTATGGGGCGTGCGTTGCGCAAGGCCTTCGACTGGTACCAGGAAACCGGCGACAGGGCGGAGACGATCAACCGCGCGGCGATCTACCAGCAGGCGCGCAAAGCCGGGCGCAGCCACTTGGAGGCCGGCTACGCCGCGCGAGATTTAATGGACTTCACCGCCGGCGGCACGTTCTCGGCAATCCGCCTGTTGTCCCAGGTCGTGCCGTTCTTCAACGCACGCCTGAAGGGCATGTACAAGCTAGGGCGCGGCGCTGCCGCCGACCCCGCGCGCTTTGCCGCGGTGACGGGCGCGGTCGCGATGGCGTCGGCGCTGCTCTACCTGGGCATGAAGGACGACGACGACTACAAGCAGCTGCCGGACAGGGCACGCAACACGTTCTGGATCACCAAGCTGCCGGGCACCAACCAGTTCGTCTACATCCCCAAGCCGTTCGAAATTGGTGCCCTGGGCAGCGTGGTCGAGCGCGGCACCGAGCTGGCGTTTGGTGGTGATGATTTCCGCCTGGGCGACTTTGGGCGCACGGTGGGCGCCATCCTGACGGAGCAGCTATCCATGAACCCTGTGCCTCAACTGGTGAAACCCGCCATGGAAGCGGCGTTCAACTATGACTCCTTCCGCGAGCGCGACATCGACAGCGTGGGCCAGCAGCGCCTGCCAGCTGGCGATCGCTTCACGGCATCAACTTCCGCCGGCGCGGTGGCGCTGGGCCGGGCGCTGGGTGTCTCGCCACAGCGGATCGAGCACCTGGCGCGCGGGTACTTCGGCTGGCTGGGCACCCAGGCGCTGAACGTATCGGACTATCTGGCACGGCCGCTGTCGGGCTTGCCGGAGAACCCCCGCCGCGACCTTGGCCGCGTAGACAACTGGTTCTTGGTAGGCGATTTCGTGAAGGAGGCCGACCCACGAAGCAGCAAGTACATCCAGCGCTTCTACGACGAGCTGCGGGAAGTGAACCAGGTCTATGCGGCGTATTCGCAGGCCCGGGAGCTGGGCGACCTGGAGCGCGCGCGCGAGCTGGCCGGCGATGACCAGCTACGCGTGCGCGCTCTGTTCAAGGCTGCGGATAGCCAACTGCGGGACGTGAACACCAGGATCAAAGCACTGGAGCGCGCCGACCTGCAGCCGGAGGAGAAGCGCGCTCAGCTGGATCTGCTGTACCGCGCGCGCAACCGGCTGGCGATGCTGGCGGACGAACATGCGCGGGCCGCACGCCCGTGATGGCACCCAAACCTTTCTGAGCAACGGCGCGCCTACGGGCGCGCCTTTTTTTTGAGGAGCAACTATGTCCAGATTCACCTTGTCGGCGCGCAGCTTGCAGCGCCTGGAGGGGGTACACCCCCAGCTTGTCGAAATCGTCAAACTGGCGATTCAGAGAACTGCGGTGGATTTCACGGTAGTCGAAGGCCTGCGGACGCCCGAGCGCCAGCGCGAGCTGGTCGCCGCAGGCAAGAGCCAGACGCTGAACGGCCTTCACCTCAAGCAGCCCGACGGCTACGTCCATGCCGTCGATCTGGCGCCGCTTGTCGGTGGCGCCATTCCGTGGAACGAATGGGCCAGGTTCAAAGAGTTGGCCGACGTGGTGAAGGCCTGCGCCGCGGAGCTGGGCGTGCCGGTGGAGTGGGGCGGGGACTGGAAAACGTTCAAGGACGGACCACATTTCCAGTTGCCGCGCGGCTGGAAGGCGGCAGCATGATGGCCGCCGGTACGAAGCTTCTGAAGCTGATGACCGGCTGGCGGGGGTATGTGGCCGCTGCGGCAGGTGGTGCATTGCTGGTGGGCGGTGCAGCTTGGACCGCGCAAGGCTGGCGATATCACGCTGAAATCGCCGGTATCGAACGCGACTATGCAAAAGCAAAAGACGACGAAGCGCAGGCCACCATCGCCGCTATCGAGGCGGCAAGAACCGAAGAAAGACGGCGCACCCATGCCGTGGAGAAACAGCGAAATGACGCACAAAAAATGGCCGCTGCTGCGGCAGGGGACGCTGCTCGCGCTCGCGCTGAGCGCCGCGGGTTGCTCGAGCGCGCCGACGCGCTGGTTAGCGCCGCAGCAGGTCGCGATCCCACCCTTACCGACGGAAGCCCGGCAGGAGCCGACGCCGTCGATCTGCTCGCCCACATGCTCGGACGGGTTAGCCTCCGAGCTGAGGAGCTCGCAGGAATTGCGGACACTGCCCGAATCGCCGGGCTAACTTGCGAGCGCGCGTATGACAAGGTGAGGAATAGTCCGCGAACTGACCAACCCTGAAGTTGCGAGCAGGGCTCGATTTCGTATAACGAACACGCCTTCCAACAGCGGAAGTACAGACATTGACCACGCTGCCCTTACAAATCACACGGTTCGAATATGACTTGAGCGGCATGCTCACCGGACGGTGTTGCCTTCACCGTTTTGCACTAACATCCCGAGCGGGCGGAATGATGGACACTTGCGATGGACTGTTTCAAGGTCAATGTGCTCCGCGATTTTGGCATTGTGAATCGTGTTCACATATAGTGGGCGACCACGCTCCCTCGTTAGCGCCTCAAGTGCTTCCTTTGGATCGTTCTGGCTTTCCGGGTGCAAAATTTCGCGGTTGTTTCCCCTCCATCTGGGGATAACTTTAGCTAGAGCGGTAAGATCTGATAGCAACCACGCTTCAATTTCTTGGACCGGAACCAATACGCATGTGGGCTGAGTCAGATTGGCTGGAATAATCACCTTGTCCATCACAGATTGTCGTCTCTCGTCCTGATCGTCGCGATCCGAGTCGTAGCAAACGACAAACCGCGTACATTCCTCGGCGAGCATTCGAAGATCGCGAGCCCCTTTTCGCAATAGGTCTCCGCAGCCGCGGTAACCTTTTGCCCGGAAACTGGGCGCTGTGCTTTTCTTGTTGAGACGTCGAATGAAGGTCTTCAGTGTGTTGACGTCCGAATCGTCTTCAGCCAGGATTCCGTACACGATCAGAGCGACTCCAAATACTCGGCAAGCGTACCTTCGTCTTGGAGGTAGCGACGGGCTTGCGCAATTTGGTTCTGGGTTAAAGGAGTGACGGACGAGTGACCCTCACGTAGCTCGACGATTCTTACGTTTTCAGGCGTGGTCATATTGAATACGTCTGGCGAGTGACTCGTGACGATGCACTGGAGATTATCCCGGTAAGCGTCCAAAATCGACATCACCCTACGCAGCATAGCTGGATGGAGACCGTCTTCCGGTTGCTCAACAAGAGCGATCGAAAACGAATCAAAGATCATGTGCGCCATCAATTGAACAATGCGCTGAGTGCCCATTGATAGGTCTCGAAAGCGTACAGCCTCCTCACACTGAGCAGGATAGAATCCAACCGAAAATATCGTTTTGGTTTTTGCAACGTCGTTAGCCGACACTTCAGAAGAATCGACACGATACGAAGCTGATTCGCCGGTTTTCTCCTGAGTGGGTACGTAGCGAACTATTCGAATACGATCGATGACTCCAAGGGAGGAAGGACCGAGAATCTCGGCGAATTCGTCAAATTTATCTCGATTGTTTAACCATGCATCAAGCAGCAGCAAGTTCGCTTCGAGATCACTATCGATCGACGTCTTGCCAATTTTCTTCCACGAGGTGTACTCCATCCAGCTAAACATCCTGGATGAGCCCCCTGGGGACAGGTCGGCCGGTCGAAGTGGATAGTATTTGATGCCTTCGAGAAATGCAGACAGCGTGTCGAGTTCAGCCTTCAGCACGGGTGCATTGTGTCCGCCGTAGAACGATAGAATCGTTTGAATCGCGCCAGCGGTCGGGGGAATTGTCAAAGTCTCCTGGCCGAACACCGAAAGCGTGGCATCCTCACGGTCGAATAAAGACGTGACGGTATTACCGTCCTCTACAACCAGCCGTTCTCGGACATGATTGGTGAATTCGAAATTACCATCAACCTCTTCAAAATCTTCCCAGCGCTGCACTTCATAGACATACTGCTTCGAGCCGAGACTGATCTCTAGCTGGACGTGCCCTTCGTCCGATTTCAGCGCAGGGAGTTCAGGTAAGCCACCTTGTGCAGCCCAGAGGAGCGCGTGCAGGATATTGGTCTTGCCTGCGCCGTTGTAACCGAGCAAGACGACCATCTCGTCTAGTCCCGTAAGGCTAACGTTGCGGCAGGTCCGAAAGTGGATGATGTTGGCTGAGACAAGCATGTATTGGCAATCCGTGGGCGGCGCGCGGTGGCTTCGCCCCAATGTAGGGTAACTTCCGATCATACATGGAGCCCGTGGAATTTGGTGCGATGCCCGTCAATTCGTGCGGCTGAGGCTGGGTTTGACGCCATTCGACGAGGCGATGAGCCCCCATTGAACGGGAGACGAGTGGCTAGACTGTATCGGTACCAATCCACTGCATCCACCAGCCCTGGTAGTACCGCCGCCCGTCGATCTCCTCGAAGCCGCAGACCATCATCCCCCTGTCCGAGCAGAAGGTGAGCAACTCGGGCTCGAGCAGGCCCGGAATCGGGCCTTTCTCGGTCGCGCCAAACTTGGCAAGGCCGTCCATCGTCATGACGCGCACTTGGCGGCGCATGTCCTCGCGAGTGATGGAGTGCATGCGAACGGTGCCCCGGACGGCCGGCGAGGGTCGTTGTCTCGACGCTTCTGGCCTAGGTAGTGGGTGCGGACGACGGAGCAAAGCATGCTTCTGTTGCGATTTTGCTGTATGAATATACAGTATATGGCAGCAGAATCGGGGTCAGGTCATCGGAGTGGCGACCAGCTTGCCGGAAGGGCGGGAAACATCACAGTTCGTGCAGAGGCACAGGCCGAGCCTCCACTTCCCGCCGCCACTTCCTGCTGGCGGCTAGGCGTTCGTCGACAGGGTTAGCTTGTTCAGGTTGCTTGTAGTGCCTAAGTATCCAGTCGATCCTACGACGTCTTGTCGCCACGAAGGCGTTAGCCTTTTCAACGCGCTGCCCGTGATATGACCAGGCGTTCATGTGGTCTTGTGCCTCCTGCGCGGTGACAACCTTTCCATCGATCTTGCAAACGGCCTCGCCAGACACCCACGACACCGAGCTCGTCTTCGGCAAATTCGACAGCATCAATTCTGACGTAACCAGGGTGTCGATTTCATCATCTAGACGCTGATTCAATACGAACTTGTCTATGAGCTTCCAAAGGAGGCCGTCGCGAAGTACCAATAAGGCGGGCTGGATCACATACACCCCGACGCCTGCAACTGCCAGCTTGCCGAGGTTGGCCCAAGTGATTAGATCGTTCATTGAGATCAAGTGGAATGGATTGGTGACAGGGAGATCTGCCTATCACGCTACTATATGGCGGCTGGAAATTAGACTGTCCAATATCTCGTCCTAAACGCACCTAAAAAAAGCCCACACTTACTCTGAGGACCTTGAATTCTCCGGTGGCGCCTTCCTGATTCGAACAGGCGAGCTTTTGATTACGATGGTGTCGTGGCGCGGCCATATATCGTACTCGCCGAGGGCGCCCGGCCTGGCCACGCCGAACTTTTTGAGCAGCTGCTCGGCGTTTTTCAGCGTTTGGAAGTGGCTGCACTTAGACATCCCTCCAAAACTCAAGCGGCGTCTGCCTCTGGTTGCGCCTTAGCTCGCTTGCTCGCGTTCGCCTCTTTAATGCGGGTGAGCAAGGCTGGCTCGGGCTTGACGCGGATTTCCTGGCCCGTCGATAACACTGCCACGGCATAGAACTGATTGAAGTTGACTCGGCCGTTGGATTGCTGAAATTTTCCCTTGCTGTTCAGGAATGTCTGAAGCGGGGCAAACCAATGCGCATATTCGCCGTCATCAATCAGCTTTGGCAATTGAGGATTTTGGGGGCCGTCGAGCAGTTGTATCCACGTACCCACGTTCTTTCCCCTGCGGCCCATTCTCCAACCGAACCCGGTTACCTTAGCGGGACGCCGGCCTTTGTTGACCACGTGGAAAGTCAGATACTCAGGCGTCGGCCCTTTCTCGCCGCGTGTGACCATCACTCGGATTCCGGCAGTGAAGCCGATGTAATAGCGATCTGGTCGAAGGGCAAGCCACAACGAAACGCCAACAGCAGCGGCGGTCACCACCACACTCAAGCACGTCGCGATCGCCCCAATAATTTCCCATTCATCCTTTGAAAATCCCAGCATGGTCGTCATGCCCAGCCCTTTCGCTCTGTAGAATTTGGGCTTATAGCGCAGTTCGCCCACGCTGCGGGATTTTTGCGGGACTTCGTTGAACTTCGTAGGGCGGTGTTGAGCACGGTTTGCAGCGAGCGCAGCACCTAAGTTATTGAAATATCAGTGATTTTTATTTTGTCTCTTGCATGGGGTGCAAGGGGTCGCGAGTTCGAATCCCGCCGTCCCGACCAGTAGTTCCAAGGCCGTTAGTGAGAAATCACTAACGGCCTTTCTCATTTCTTCGGCATTATTCTTGAGCTGCAAATTGCAGAGCTCAAATTATCGGGTTTGATAACCGGGCCCGAATACCGGGCCCGATGACCGACCCAAATCCCCGCTACAGCAAAAGCAACGCGCCCGCCGCAACTGCCGTGGGGCCCAACGCGCCGAGCAGCAGTCCGCCGATGCTGATGGTTTCGTCTGAAAAGCCCCGCTTTAGCAGTGCCACGCCCGCAGGGTTGGGGGCGTTTGCGATGACCGTCAAGCCGCCGCCGGCGACGGCGCCCGCCACCAGCATGTATTTCGATTCGTCGGAGATGCCGTCGATCAGCGAGCCCAGATAGGTCAGTGCGGCGTTGTCGGTGATCGCGGTGAGCGCCAGGGATCCGAAGAATAGTGCGATGGGTTCCAGGCTGGAGACGATGGGCTGCAGCCACCACGCCTGCATGCCTCCCAGGATGACGAGGCCGGCCAGGAAGAAGCCAACGAGCAGCGCCTCTTTGAGGATCAGCGGATTCTGATGCCGCTCATAGGCTTGCGTGAATCCCAGGAACATCAGGAACAAGCCAAGAAACGCGACGGGATGGTGCGCCAGGGCAACGACCGCGGCCAGCACGACCAAGTGGACGATGACCACGGTGATCGGCACGGGAGGGCGCTCGGACCGGGTCATGCTTTCGGCCGGCAGTTGAAGCAGATACTTGCGCATCATGAACGTGGCCACGGTGGCGTTCACGACCACGGCAATGGCGGCTTTCCAGCCGAAGGTGGCCAGCATGAACGCCGAGTCCCAATTCCAGGTGGCCGCGACCATCAGAACGGGGGGCGCGGCGTAGGCGGTCAGTGTTCCCCCGATCGAAATGTTGACGAACAGCACGCCAAGCGCGAAGTACTTGGGAACGGCCGGAACCGACGGCCGAAACAATTGCGGGGCAAGCATGAGGGCCGCAATGGTCATGGCGGCCGGCTCTGTGATCAGGGATCCCATCAGCGGAACCGCGGCAAGACCCAGCCATGCGGTGGCGACGGAGGTATGGAAGGGCAGGTTCTTTGCGATCAGGTTGACGGCGACCATGACCGTCTGGAGGACCGGGCGGGATGCCGCCACGACCATGACCACAAATACGAAGAGCGGTTCGGTGTAGTTGCGAGACTCGGCGTAGGCGAGCGCTTGATCTCCACCGGCGACTATCGCCATGACGATCAGAAGCACAAAGGCCCAAAAGCCGAAGACGATCTCGACCTCGCCGAGCAGGTGAAACAGGCCGGCGTGGCGGGGATAGCGGTGGGAGAGCCGCTCGAACTGTTTGACCGTGAAGGTGTGGATCAGCGCCAATGCAAAGATGATGGCGGCTGCGATGTCGAGGGCATGGGGGATGCTGGGCTGCATGGACGCGCGGGCTCCTGCGTGGCGGCCCGACCAGCGCGTTGACCTGCCAGCGCGAAGGAATTCGCCTGACACCCAGCCCGGTAGTGTATCTCGATCGCGGATTTCGGCCTACCCCATCGCGGTGGCCGCTGCGGGACACGATCGCGACGAGTGATGTATTTCAAGAGGCGGGGCGAGAATTCATATTGTTCCTATCGACACACCTTTTGTATTTCCGGATATTGGCCAGGTTATCAATCGACGGGGCGATCGAATGGTCCAACGGTCAATCGCATGCATGGTTCTTGAAACTGCAGCAGTCGGCGCTCTTGCAAAGGCGCTGGCTGTGCCGCGTCAGTTCAGGAGTTAGCGATGCGCTGCAAAGGGCTGGCCGGGCGTTTGTTCAGTCACGACTTCCGGCCGGTGTTTGACACCGCGGCGGTCGGCACCGCGCCGCCGAAGGCGAAAGCACTGGTCTCAGGGTCGTCTCGTGACTCGAATAACGTCGTGGGCGCAACGTCATCGATGGGCGATCGCTTTTACAACGGCCATGTATGCGTGCGCTGCGGGTACAAGATCATCCGGGAACTGTAATGCGCTCGCGCAGCAAGCGCGCTTGACGGGGACAGCGCGGAGAAATTGAAGCGGCGGAAAGGGCCGCAGCGGCTAGAGGGAGGGAGTGTGCGGAGCCGCCCTCTACTTGATCGAATGACAATCACGCCGCTGCGGCAATCGGGTTCCAGCAAACCCCGTTCCCGGCAGCGGTTCAGACGTGATCAGTCCAGCGATTGTTGCAATATCCGGCGGCGGCGAAGCTCGGCAAGGCGGGCTTCGTTTTCCTGATGCCAGCCGGCCTGCCACGAGGACAATCTGGCGCGCCAAACAGGTAGCGATTCGCCGGTATGGCTGGGCATGTTGGTTTCTTTCATGAGGGGGCAGGCAGATAGCGGCACACCATATCTGGCGGCTTCCTGGCCGGCTCTGTGAACGGGGTCATCCATTCGCGCCTCCTCGTGGGAAAGGTCCTGAGCCAAAAGATGAGCGCGATCGCCATCCTTGTCCAGAAAAGTTACGCGCAGAAATAGCGGGATGGATCATCGTCCGCACGGCCTTGCCACGCGGCTACAGATGCACCCACTGCATCCACCACCCCTGGTAATAGCGCCTGCCGTCGATTTCCTCGAAGCCGCAGACCATCATGCCGCGATCGGATCCGAAGGTGAGCAGTTCGGGCTCGAGCAGATCGGGGATAGGGCCTTTCTGCGACGCGCCGAACTTGGCCAGGGTGTCCAGCGTCATGACGCTGATGTAGCGGCGCATGTCCTCGCGCATGATGGAATACATGCGGACCGTCCCGGTCACTGCAGGGGCGGGATCGTTGTCGTTGCGCTTCCGGCCCAGGGTGTGGGTTCGGATGACGGTGCATCGCATGATGAAACTAAAAATACTGTATGAATGTACAGTATATGTCGATAAAAACGGGGCCGATTCATTTATCCCGGTTTCGTATCTGCACCGCGACATTTGCTCGCCATGCCAAATGCAAAGCGCCCCGGAGGCGGGGCGCATGTCAACGAGTCAATTGCACAGCCGCGCCATCGCGCGCGGCACGTAGCGGAAACGGCCGCCAGGGGGCGCTTGGCCGCCGCCCGTTGCCTCCATCCATCCGGCTTCCCAGGCTTCGACCTTGTCGCTCCACTCGGAGATCGATTCGCCGGTATGGCCCGGCATGGCGGCGGCGCGATAGAACGGGCAATCCCACAGGGTCAAACCGTCTCGGGCTGCTTGTGCGCCCAGCTTTTGGATGTCTTCGCGTTGCATTGCAACCTCCTCCAAAAGTAGTTGGTCGGGACGCAAAGTATTCCGCAGCGACCTGTGATTTTCAATAGTGTTGGCGCACCAAGCGGGGCGGTGCGGCCGTCATGGCGGCCACGTCTTCCTTGGTGTCGAAAGGCGTCTGTTATGCGTGCAATTTCGCGGCTCTGTGCCTTTTCACGTTCGCGCCGCGGCACGCACAATCTGGGCTTGCCGCCCGTGTCGGGTGGATCTTGAGGATGTTTGGATGCGCTACCGCTACGTGACGGCCGATGTGTTCACCGGCCATGCTTACCTCGGCAATCCGCTGGCTGTCGTGCTGGACGCGCAGGGTCTGGACGCGCGCCAGATGCAGCGGATCGCACGCGAATTCAACTATTCGGAAACCAGCTTCGTGATGCCGCCGCAAGACCGTGCCCATACCGCGCACGTGCGCATCTTCACGCCGGATCGCGAGGTGCCGTTTGCCGGCCATCCGAATGTGGGCACTGCGGTCGTGCTGGCGCGCGAGCAGATCGCGGCCGGGTTGCCGGCGCCGCAGGCGTTCGTGTTCGAGGAAGAAGCTGGCCTGGTGCGCATTGCGTTGACATACGGGGAGCACGGCCTGCAGGGTGCGCAGCTGCGCGCGCCGCAGCCGCTGTCGCGCGGCAGCGAGGCGCCGTTGGACGCGGTGGCCAGGGCGCTGCGTCTGGATTGCGCGGACATCATGGTGTCAACGCACGCGCCGATGGTGGCGTCGGTGGGCTTGCCGTTCTTGGTGGTGCAGGTTGCCAGCCGCGACGCGCTGCGCCGCGCGTCGCCCGATGCGGCGGGCTACGCGGCCTTGATGCCGCAACTGGGCGCGAAGTCCATCTATGTCTACACCACCGACACGGCAAGCGAGGCGATGGATGCGCCTACCGATATCCAGGCGCGGATGCTGACGAGCCGCATGACCGAAGACCCCGCCACGGGCAGTGCGACGGCGGCCGTCACGGCGCTGCGCGCCTCGCTTGCGGGCAAGGGCGCCCTGCGGCTGCGCGTGGGGCAGGGCGTTGACATGGGACGTGCAAGCCTGTTGCTGGCGCATGCGGAGCCGCGGGAAGACGGCGTGTGGGCCAACGTGGCCGGACAGGCGGTGGTGGTGATGGAAGGCACACTGCCCGCGCCCCCGACCGATTGACAAGGCGGTGCGGGGTTTGCGGGCGGCAGGGCGCCTCGTGTAAGCTGCAGCGCATGAACGCACCACACCTCGCTGCCGCATCGCGCGCAGATTTCCGACGAATCACTCGACGTCTCCGTTGAGTGGCTAGCCGTGTTCGGGCGCCGGTTATGCGGCGCTTATCCCAGAAGGCCACGATACCCCTCGTGGCCTTTTTTGTTTGATTGCGTTTTGCATCCGGGGCGTATCGCAAGCCTTCGTTCTTTCATCACAAGGAATGAAGCATGTCTCAGCAAGACCTCGCCATCCGGCCGTTTCAGGCATCCGACGAAACCGCGCTGATCGCGTTGTGGCAAGCCTGCGGTCTGACACGGCCGTGGAACGATCCGCGCAAGGACATCGCGCGCAAGTTGACGGTGCAGTCCGATCTCTTTCTGGTGGGTGAATGGGATGGCGCCATTGTCGCGACGGTGATGGGCGGCTACGACGGCCATCGTGGCTGGATCAATTATCTGGCCGTTTCGCCCCTGCATAGGCGGCGCCACTTCGCCTCGGCGCTGATGAGGGCGGTCGAGCGCAAGCTGCTTGAGATGGGGTGCCCGAAGATCAATCTGCTGATCCGTTCCGAGAACGTCGCGGTGAAGCGCTTCTACGACAGCCTGGGCTTTCAGGAGGATGCGGTGATCAGCATGGGCAAGCGCCTGATTCCGGATCTTTGAGGATTCGGCGGGCATCAGGCGCAAGGCGCTTGATGCCCGGTATGCGCGGCGAGCCGGGCGCATGCGTGCGGCGCCCGCGTCGCTTGGTCACGCGATGTCAGGCGTCAGATCGCCTGCGTCAGATACACGGCTTCGCGGCCCACGATGGGCATGCGCGTGGGCATGAAGATCGTGCAGGCATCGCACGGGGAGCGGATTTCTTCCGTGCCATTCATGGCAATCAGTTCGCCCTTGTCGAAGGTCTCAAAGCCAATCACCGGACGCGTGAAGGTGAAGTCCTCGGACTTCACCATGTGGACCTCCAGCAGGCGATAGCGCTGCGGGGTGGGCGGGGCTGGCGTGCCGGCCGGCGTGTCGATGAGGCCCAGATGCGCGAGAAAGCGCAAGGTCACGTCGGTGGCGAGTTCGGCCGCAGAACGCGAAAAATGCTGGCCGCATTCGACAACGAGCGCACCGCCACTGTCGGACAGCGGGTCGCCATGATGGCCGTAGCCCATGACCCCGGTGCCCGGAAACTTGTCTTGCGGCATGACCAGGTGCACCTGCGGCGAGCCGACTGCAGCGGCCAGCGCGGTGTTGCGGTCCATCTCGTTGTAGACCCAGAAGGGTTGCACCGGGGCGCGCGTGGAATGGATGTCCAGCACGAAGTCGGCGGCGTCCAGGACAGGGCGCATCTCGCGGGCGCGGCGCAGTTCCGGGCTGTCTTCCGCACCGTCCAGCATGGCGGCCGACCAGATGCGGTTCAGGTTGTGCACGAGCTGGCGGTTGTCGTAAGGTCTGTCGATGTCGAAAGCCTCGTAGGCCTCGACGTGCGCAAAGCTGACCGTCAAGGTGCCGATCTTCGGGCGCACGCCGGTGTCCAGCAGATGGGTGGCGGCCACCATGCCACAGATCTCGTTGCCGTGCGTGATGGCGTTGATGAGCACATGCGGCCCGGGCTTGCCGGAGTCGAAGCGATGAACGTAGGGGATGCCGGTGTTGCCCTCGCGATAGGCGGACAGGTCTCGCGGCAAGACTTCCAGCGGAGCGGTATCAGGTTCGAAGACGGGTTTGTTCATGGGGTCGATGGCAGGTTTGAATGTGAGCCGGTAGGGGCAATCAATTACGCGCAGCGCAGTGGCCTGACATTATGCGCCGGTTCGCCAATTCGGCGATGAGGGCAAAAATGCGGGTTTTTAGCGCCGATTTTTTCAACTTCAAGATGCCTTCGCACTAGGCGAATTAGTACTGTTTTACCCCTTAAAAACTCTGCTTTCCAAGCCTTTTTGTTTGGTGCATATTGCGGCCCGTTAGTCGGAATTCAGAGGTGCAGCATGAGCGGGTGGCCAGAGCGTCATATCAACGGTTTTCAAGTGCAGTGTGAAGTGGTGGACTTGGAAACCGGGGTTTTGGCTATCGAAATCATGGTCCGTCGGCAGGGCAACGAGGCCGCCGCGCAGCGCTGGTCGCTGCCCCGTTTCGTCACCTTCAACGATCCTGCCGCCGCGCGGCGTCATGCCGAGCTGGTGCTCTCGGGCATCCGGACCGTTGACGAGTTCACCGGCGAACCCCGATACGGAATTCTCTAGCGCTCGCTAGTGTTTTGTTTCGTTTATCACATTCATGTGTCTTGTCGGACGTGGAATGCCCGGTACAGTTGTTCATGCATGACAACAAAAGGAGAGTTCCATGTTTGACGCTTATCCCGTTCTGCGCCGCACCGGCATGGCGATTGCAATCGGCGCCGCCGGCGTTCTGTTTGCAGGCTGTACCACGACCACGCCTTCCAAGTCTCCGGCCGCTTCGACGGCAGAGCAGCGGCAATCGATGAACAGCGCGGCCAATGCCACGCTCGCCAAGCTGTATGAAGCCGCTCCCCAGTCCAAGGACCTGGTTGCGCGCGCCAAGGGCGTGCTGGTGTTCCCCGACGTGTTGAGCGGCAGCTTCATTGTCGGCGCCGAGCATGGCAAGGGCGTGCTGCGCGTGAACGGCGCGAATGCCGGCTACTACAGCACGACGGCGGGCTCGATCGGCTTCCAGGCCGGCGCGCAATCGAAGGCGATGATCCTGCTCTTCATGACGGATGACGCCTTGAACAAGTTCCGCAACAGCAGCGGCTGGACCGTTGGCGCGGACGCCACGGTGGCGGTGGTCAATATCGGCGCCAATGGCCGCATCGACACCAACACGGCCCAGCAGCCGGTCGTGGGCTTCGTCATGAACAATGGCGGTCTGATGGCTGGCGTGTCGCTCGCGGGCACCAAGATCTCGAAGCTGGATCGCTGATCGCGCAAGCGCCCAGTCAAAACGCCGCGGCATCAAGCCGCGGCGTTTTGTTTTGCTGCGGAGCAAGGTGGATTTGCTCCGCAGCCTTTGCCGGCCGGTCAGCCGATCACGTCATCGCTGTTTTTGAGGACGGCGGTTTCGCGATCGATTTCGGCTTGCTCGATGGCGGGGTCCAGACCGCGCCAGCGAAGGATGTGGCCGCGCTCTTCTTCGGGCTCCCAGCCCAGCATGCCGTAGCGCGTGATTTCAGTTTCGCCGGAGGCGAACTCCACTTCGAAGTAACCCTGACGATCGGGTAGCGTGTTGCCGGGGAACCAGTCGGTTTCGGGCATGGTGTGCTCCTTGCTAAGCGATGGGAGGGATGCTGGCGCCGGAATGAACGAAACGGCGCCATGCAATTTGATTGTGGGCTTGCCGCCGCAATCCCGCAAGCGCTCGATGGATACCAGATGCGGCGTCAGGCCAGCGGCACGGCGGTGGTGTAGAGCACCTGCTTCAACGCAAAGCTGGACCGGATGCTTGCCACCCCGGGAATGCGCGTGATGTGTTCGACGATCAGCCGTTCCAGCGCATCGACGTCGGGCACGAGCGCGCGGATCAGGTAGTCGGCGTCGCCCGACATCAGGTAGCACTCCATGATTTCGGGCAGCACCGCGATCTCGCGTTCGAACACATCCAGCGCGGCCTTGCGTTGCTTGTCGAGCGAGATCTGAATGAAGACGTTCACCTTCAGGCCCAGCTTGCGCGCGTTCAAGAGCGTGACGCGGCGGTCGATGAGTCCTTCGGTTTCCAGTCGCCGCACTCTCGCCAGGCAAGGCGAGGCGGACAGATTCACGCGGGCGGCAAGTTCCACATTGGTGAGCCTGGCGTCGCGCTGCAATTCGTTCAGGATGCGGATGTCGGTGGCATCCAGGTTGATTTCCGGCATAAGTCACCTCAAGACGGCGGTTTTACGGTGCATGTGTGCCGAGTATGCCGGCAAACGACGCATAAAGCGGTCAAAAATGCTGGGGTTTACCCTATAGACTGTTCCGTTCTTCGGCCATTTGGCCGGAATGCAGAATATTCAGCGGCAGAGCAGGGTAGTGATGAGTCAGCAAGGCAGTCTTCGCAGGTTTCTCCCGCTTGCGGGTGCGGTCGCCATCTGGGGAGGGAATTGGCCCGTGATGAAACTGGGGCTGGCCCACATGAGCCCGTTGTGGCTGGCTGCCAGCCGGTTCGGATCCGCCGCGCTCATCAGCGTGCTGGTGCTGGCCCTGCTGGGTCGCCTGCGTTTGCCGACACGCCAGGAATGGCCGCTGGTCGCGGGTGTGGCCTTGCTGCAGATGGGCGCCTTCACCGCCCTCGCGCTGTGGGCGTTGCAGTATGTGGCGCCTGGACGCGCGTCGGTCATTGCCTATGCGACGTCCATCTGGGTGATCCCGCTGTCGTCGCTGATCCTGAAAGAGCGCCTGTCGATGGGCCAATGGCTGGCGACGGCGCTGAGCTACGCAGGCATCGGCGTCATCGTGGCGCCCGCGTTCAGCCCGTGGCAGGCGCACACCGTCATCGGTCTGGTGATGCTGCTTGGCGCATCGTTCGCATGGGCCTGCAACATCATCCAGCTGCGCGCCAATCGCCACGTTCGCCTGGGCGCCGACATGATTCCCTGGCAGACCGCATTGGCCACGATACCGCTGGCCGCGCTGGCCTGGATGCGTGACGGCGCGCCGACCTTTCTGGCCGATGCGCAAGCCTGGCCGCTGATCCTCTACACCGGACCGCTTGCCACTGCGCTGACGTTCATTGTCGTGCTGAGCATGACGCAGAAGCTGCCGCCGGCCGCGACGTCCATTGCGATGCTGTGCGTGCCGGTGATCGGGCTGATCGTGTCGTCCGTCGTGTTCCACGAACGCATCTCGCCGGACCTGGCGCTTGGGCTTGCGCTGATCGCGGCCAGCGTGGCGGCCTCGGCGCTGGCCGCGCGCCTGCGGCCGTTGGCGCTGCGACCTTCATAGAAGGCTCTAGAATGGCGTGCGCCGGAAATGGTGCCGGCACGTCATGCGGAACGCGCAGCGGATATGGACTCGTTATATGTAGTGGTCGTGGTGGGCGCCATGGCCGCGGGCTTCGTGCAAGGCTTGTCCGGCTTTGGTTTCGGCATGGTGGCCATGTCGTTCTGGGCCTGGACCGTGGACCCGCGGCTGGCTGCGGCGATGGCGGTGTTTGGCGCGTTGACCGGACAGTTGCTGGCGGCTTTTACCGTGCGCCGGGGCTTTGCCACCGCGCATCTGCTGCCATTCATCGCCGGCGGATTGCTGGGCATTCCGCTAGGCGTGAAAGTGCTGCCGCATCTGGATCCGACGGTGTTCAAGGCCTTCATCGGCGGGCTGCTCGCGATCTGGTGCCCGATCATGCTGTTTGCCGCGCGCATCCCGCGCATCACGGTAGGCGGCAAAGTTGCCGATGGCGTCGCGGGCGCGATTGGCGGGGTCATGGGCGGGCTGGGCGGGTTCACCGGGGTGATTCCGACGTTGTGGTGCACCTTGCGCGGCTTTGACCGCGACGTGCAGCGCGCGGTGATCCAGAACTTCAACTTGTCGATGCTGATGGTGACGATGGCCAGTTATGTGCTGACTGGCGTGGTCACACGCGACATGCTGCCCCTCTTTGCGCTGATCGTGCCGGCAATGCTGGTGCCGACACTCTTGGGCACGCGCGTGTATGTCGGCATCAGCGACGTGGCGTTCCGCCGCGTCGTACTGGGCCTGTTGACGGTTTCGGGCGTTGCGTTGCTGGCGTCGTCGGTGCCGCGTCTGCTTGGCTGACCATTGGCTGACACGTGCCGGACGGGCTTGACGGCCATGCTATCGTAGACAAATTCACGAGAGAACCACGCATGGCATTGCATCGTTTCGAAAAGGGCGAACTGGGACATTGGCTGCGCGTCGTGGCCGACAACAACGAGCCCGGCGCAGTCCAGACCGACGTGCCCGCAAACGTCGCGCAAGCGCTTGAGACATTGCGCTGCATTCAGGCCGGCGCAGACGGCCGCTGGGTCATCACCGACAAGGGCAGGCTCTCGCTACGCATGGAAGAGCCGGGCGCCATCCATTTGCGTTAGGCCATTTGCGGTCGTCGCACATTTGCGGCAATCGCCGGCTACGCACCATGCCAGCGTTCGCGTGCCCAAGGGGGCAACGAACTTACCGCATGGTTGCGAATGTTTTCGCAGTATTTCGTGCGCCTCGCCGCCGCCCCTGTGCTGTCCGGCATATCCTGAGACGGAATGTGCGAATTGACATCTTTCCGTCGTATCCGGCCCAGCGTCTCGCCAGTAAGATGAACTTTGCGTGACGTTTGAAGGTCTATTGTCTTGCGCGGGAAATTTTGTCCTGTTGCACGTCACGCGTGGTTCGCGCGTTTAGGTAACCGACTGGGAGGTAGCACATGCAGCATCGTGACCAGGAAGTACTGATCGACGTTTCCACAGCGGCCATGGACACCGGCGGATATGGCGTATTGCTGACGGTTACGGCTGAGGGCGGCACCGAAGTGGATGCCGCGTTTTCCCACTTGGGCAACTGCGCTTCGTTGGACGAAGCTCGTGATCGCGCGGAAATCTTCGCGCAAAACTGGGTAGAGGAAAATATCTTCCGATAGGGCTTGCACCCTGGACGGAGCTGATCGGCACGACCGGTCTGTGTGTGCATGAGCACGTGGCGGATTCCTACGAGATGGCGACGACGATTTCGGTTATCGTTGCTGCTCCAAAACCTGGGGCCCTCGTCGGGTTTGCGCCGTTCCAAGATGACTGCCGCACAGACCAATTCCTTTCTTGCGGATGATATCCGCGCGCTGCGGGCGCATTTTGATTCTGTCGTGTTGCCCATGTGGTTGGACCGCGGCTTCAACGACGCGCTCGGACTGCCTTACGAATCCTTGGACGCCGCCAGCGGTGAACCGCTGCCCGTGACGCGTTATCGCGCCATGGCGTGCGCGCGCCAGCTTTATGTTTTTGCGCAGGCGCCCGGAGACGCGGCCGCGCAGCACGCTGATCGCCTCTTCGACTCCCTGCGTCGAGTTTTTCAGGACGAGCATGGCGGTTGGCGCTATAGCGTCGACGCGCAGGCTCGGCCGCTGGACGATACCCAGGACCTGTACACGCACGCGTTCATCGTATTGGCCGCGTCGGCGTATTTCCAGCGCAGCCGCAATGCGCACGCGCGCAAGCTGATGCTGGCCACGGCGCGCACGATCGAGGCGCGTTTCAAGACCACGGATTCGCTGTACCACGCGGCGCTGAGCGCGGACTTTTCCCAACCTTTGAAGCCGCCGGCGCAAAACCCCATGATGCACCTGACCGAAGCCTATCTGGCGGCGGCGCAGGTTGCCGAACCGGCGGGGTTTGCGCAGCACCTGCGCGAGCTTGCGCAAGGCGTCAGCCAGTTCTTCGTTCACGCGCCCACGCAATGCGTATCCGAGGCGTTGCAGGGCAGCGCAGGCAACCGGCTGGAGCCGGGTCATCAATTCGAATGGCTGTCCCTCGTGCACGAATCGGCGCAGGTGTTCGAAGGCCTGGATCTCGCTGAAACATTGCCGCGCGCCGTGCAATGGTCACGCGCCCATGGCGTGGATGCCGCGGGGGTGATCGCGTCGCTGGATGAATCGGGGGCCGTGGCGGACGATACGCGCCGGATCTGGGCGCAGACGGAATACCTGAGGGTCTTGGCCGTGATGGGCGATCTGCCGGCCCTGCAAACGGCCCTGTCAAGCTTTCGCGAGCGGTTTCTGCATCCGGGCGGCTGGCACGAATGCCTGGATGCGAAGGGCAACGTGACGCGGGCCGACATGCCGTCGACCTCGCCTTATCACTTGGCGACCTGCCTGACCGCGTTACAAAACGTTGTATCCTAATCACGTTAACAATTTTTATTCCCAGGTTGAGGGCGAAGTAATAGAAAGACATTGGTGAAATCCCTTACAATTTGCTAACACTGTTTGTGGGGAAGCATCAATGAGCGTTATGTGCTTGGCTTGCCAACGCATTAATCCAGGCCTTGCCGGTGTTGCGCCGCATTCGCACCTGGGACATCAAGGATTTACCAACCCAACGCAGAAGGGCCGGGAGGAAAGCCGCGAAGACCACTTCCGCTGCCTGAATTGCGGCGCGAAATGGCTGCGCGAGACCGACAAGTGGGGCGTGGACCTGGGCTTCAAGCTCGCGCCCTGACCGGATCCGCCGGCAACTCGTACGACACGGGCCCCGTTATGGGGCCCGTTGCTTTTGGTTGCATGCGCGGGCATTCCCCGCACGATGGCGCTTGAAGCTCAGGCGGGAGCGCTGGCCGCCATGACGTCAGGATCCAGGCTGGCGGTTTCCAGCAGCCATTGGCGGAAACACGCCAGGGCGTAGTGATCGCGCCGCTGCGCGGGCGCGCAGAGGTGGTAGCCGCGGTCGATACGGATGGCCAGTTCCGGGAAGGGGGCGGCGACGCGGCCAGCCTGCAGTTCGTCTCGGACCAGGCAGCGTTGCAACACAGCGATGCCCATGTCGGCCATGACCGCACGGATCAGGATCGATACCTGATCGAACCCGTTCGACAACGTGACGCTGGCGCGAGGCACGCCGGCCGCGGCGAACCATTGGGCCCAGTTTTCCCGGCCATTGGTGTGATACAGCAGGGGCTCGCCCAACAAGCCCTGCGGCGTGCTCCACAGGCTCTTGGCCTGGCGTGCCGCCAGACGCCCGGGGTGGCAGATCACGACCATTTCGCGGCCGATGACGTAGTCCGCGTGCCAGCCCGGCCACTGGTCTGGTGTGCCCGACAGAATGCTCGCATCCGGCGTGGCGCCGGAGAAGTCTTCGTTGCGGCGGTAGGCCGAGAATCCGAGCTGGATGTCCGGGTGGCGCTGGTGGAAGTCCGGCAGACGCGGCACGAGCCACGCGCTGGCCAGCGTGGGCACCGAGGATAGGGTCAGGCGCAGCCGGCGGTCGTCAGCGCGCAATTCCGTGCTGAGCGCTTCAATCGCATGCAGGGGCGCCTGTGCGCCGTCGTACAGCTTGCGGCCGGTCTCGGTCAGCGTGAGGCCGTGGGCATTGCGGTGCATGAGCGGCTGGCCGAAGTGCGCCTCAAGGCGCGAGATGGCGCGGCTGACGGCGCCCTGGGTCACGCACAGCACCTCTGCTGCCTGGGTGAAGCTGCCCAGCCGGGCCGCGGTCACGAAGGCATGCAGCTCGGACATCGAGGGCGAATGCAGGCGCATCTAGCATGACCTTTGGTAATGAAGGAGTGCAATATAGTCGTTTGAAAGGGGATCGTAAAGTTTGGACACTGGCGGCCTTCAGCACGACAACCCAGGAGTCGCCTCATGTCCCGCCGTCTTTTTGGCCGGTCCGCGCGCTTTGCGCTCGCCGGCATGTTTGCCACGTTGTCCTTTGCCGGCATGTCGCATGCCGCCGACTATCCCGCTCGTCCGATCAAGCTGGTGGTGCCGTTTGCCGCGGGCGGGTCGACCGACATCGTGGCGCGGCTTGTAGCCGAGTACGCGGGCCGCGACCTGAAGCAGACCATCGTCGTCGAGAACAAGGCGGGCGCCGGCGGATCGCTGGGCATGGAACAGGTGGCCCGGTCCACGCCGGACGGCTACACGATCGGCATGGCGACCATGAGCACGCACGGGTCGAATCCGGCCGTGTTCCGCAAGATGAACTACGACCCGGTCAAGGATTTCGTGCCGGTGGCCAACGTGCTGGCCGTGCCCAGCATCTTTGCGATCAACCCCAATGTCCCGGCCAAGAACATGGCCGAATTCGTCGCGCTGGCCAAGGGCGCGCCCGAACGCTACAGCTTCGCGTCGCCGGGCGTGGGCTCGCTGGGGCACGTGAACATCGAGAATTTCATGATGCTGTCCGGCATCAAGCTGCTGCACGTGCCGTACCGGGGCGCGGGGCCGGCGTTGAACGATGTGATGGGCGGGCAGGTGGACGCGATCACGGACAACCTGTCGTCGACGCTGCCGCAGGTGCTGGGCGGCAAGCTGCGTCCGCTGGCAGTGCTGGGCGCCGAGCGCTCGCCGCTGCTGCCCGACGTGCCCACCTACATCGAGCTGGGCTATCCCGACATGGGCACCGGCGGCTGGTTCGGCCTGGTCGCGCCGGCCGGCACGCCGCAGGCCGTGGTGGAGCGTCTGAACAAGGCCGTCCGCGCCGCGATGGAAGATCCGGAATTCCGCAAGAAGGCCGAAGACGTGGGTGATACGCTGATGCCCACGACGCCGCAAGAATTCCAGGTGCAGATCGACCAGGCCCTGGCCCGCTACGCAAAAGTGGCCAAGACCGCCAACATCCAGGCTGATTGAACGATGACGACCGCCGACTTCCCCGCTGTTTCCGTGCATGAACCCACCGGGCCCGCGTTGCCGCTGGTCTGTGATTCGCCGCATAGCGGCGAGCGCTATCCCGATGACTTCGGCGCCTCGGCCACGCTGGCGCAATTGCGCCAGGGCGAGGACACGCACGTGGACGCGTTGTGGTCGGCGGCGCCCGCGCTGGGCGCGACGCTGGTCGCGGCCAATTTTCCGCGCGTCTACATCGACCCGAACCGCACCTTGCAGGATCTGGATCCGGAGCTGCTGGCCGAGCCCTGGCCCGAGCCGCTGGACCCCGGCGAAAAGACGCGGCTGGGCAAGGGTCTGATCTGGCGCCGCATGGACAAGGCCACGCCGATCTACGACCGCAAGCTGACGCTGGCGCAGGTGCGGCATCGCATCCAGGCGTACTACGAGCCTTATCACGCGGCCTTGGCCACGGCGATCCGGCACGTCCACGAGCGCTTCGGCGCGGTATGGCACCTGAATCTGCATTCGATGCCGAACGACGCCTATGAGCGGCTGGGACGCCAGAGCGAACATCCGCTTGCCGACTTCGTGCTGGGCGACCGCGACGGCACGACGTGCGAGCCGGAGTTCATTGCGCTGATCGAGACGGCGCTGCGCGACAAGGGCTACACGGTGGCGCGCAACGACCCGTACAAGGGCGTGCAGCTGATCGCGCAGATTGGCCAGCCCGCGCTGAACCGGCACAGCCTGCAGGTTGAGATCCGCCGTCCGCTCTACATGGACGAAGCCACGCGGGAACGCAACGCGGGTTTTGACGCGTTGCGCGCGGATCTGTCGCATGTGCTGGAACAGGTGGCGGCCTATGTGCGCGTGCGCGCGCAAGCGGTCTCGTCGACAAAATAGAGTCGTTTGAATAACCGGCGTGCAGGGCGGAATCCCGCGCCGGTCCCGGCTTAAGTTTTCTTGGGGCAAGCCGTTGTGAACGTGTCGGCGCACCCGGTCGATCGCGCCCAAGGAAACCGCAATGTCCGAGAAGATCATCGATGGATTTTCAGTGGTCGCCTATGCGACCCAGCCCGAGGGGCGCATCCCCGCGCGCGCGTTTCTGGAGACGCGGCGCCTGCCCGTGAAGGCCGCCGAAGCGCCTGCGCCTGCCGATGACGCCGGGCCCGGCGCCGAAGCGGCTGCGCCCGAGCCGGAGAGCCAGGCCTTCGAGATATTCCTTTCGCGGCGCTTTCGCAGCACGATCGAGGCCATGTCGGCGGCGCGCAATGCGCTGGACCGGGTGAAGTCCGTGGATGCGGACGGCGTGCCGGACCCGTTGCCCGAGTAGGGCGCCGTCAGGCGGGTCAGGTCAGGGTGCTGCGCATGAGGATGTCGATCAGCGCGCGGGTGGGTTTGCCCGGCGCCGGGGCCGAGATCACGATGAATTCCACCGGCGGCAACGCGGGCAGGTTGGCCGCGCCCGCGGGCGCCGACAGGCCGGCGGTGGACAGGTGCGAGGGTTGGACGGTGATGCCCAATCCCGCGCGCGCGGCCGCCTGGCAGCCTGCGTAGCTGGTGCTGGTGCAGACGATTTGCCAGCTTCGTCCGGCGCGCGCCAGCGCGTCCAGCGTCAGCGTGCGTGTGACGCTGGGTTCGCGCAGCAGGATCAGCGGAAGCGGTTCGTCGGACACGATCCGCAAGCCTTCCTTGGCGCGCCACAGCAGCGCCTCTTTGTGCAGCGTCTGGCCGCGGCGGTCGCCACGCCGGCGCTTGCCGATCATCACATCCAGGCGGTTGTCGTCCAGCAGCTTGTAGAGCTCGCTGGTGACGCCGATGGTCAGGTCCAGCTCCACTTCGGGATGCGCAAGCCGGAACGCCGCCAGCACGTCGGGTAGGGGACCCATCGCCAGATCGTCCGAGGTGCCGAGCCGGATCCGGCCGCGCAGCCGTGGCGCATCGAACAGGCGTTCGGCTTTTTCGTGGGCGGCCAGGATGATTTCGGCATGCACGAGCAGGCTGCGGCCATCGCTGGTCAGGGCGAGCGAATGCGTGTCGCGCTGGAACAGCCGGCGATTCACGGCCGATTCGAGCTGCCGGATGTGTTCGCTGACGGTGGGCTGAGTCAGGCCCAGCCGGCGGGCGGCCTCGGTGAAGCTTGGCGCGCCGGCGGCGGCCGCGAAGGTCTTGAGCCACAGGGGATTGAGCATGGGCGCGGTCTGGTCATAGGAAATGCCGATGACAGTTAAAGTACCCAGTGGCCTTCACGATGGCAAGGGGCGCGCCTATAGTGGGCGCATTTTCTTCGACACGTCCCTGCCATGCGCCGCTTTCTGCCCGACCAATTCACGCTCATCCTGATCGCCACCGTGGCGTTCGCCAGCTTTTTCCCGGCGGTGGGCAAGGGCGCGACGTTCATGATGGTGGCCAGCAATGTGGCGATTTCGCTGCTGTTCTTCCTGCACGGAGCGCGGCTGTCCACGGACGCCATCGTGTCCGGCGTGAAGGACGTGCGCCTGCACGGGCTGATCCTGGCCTGCACCTTCCTGCTGTTTCCCGCCTTGGGGCTGGGTCTGCGCGCCCTGTTTCCCGGGCTGCTGACGCCGTCGCTGTGGCTGGGCGTGCTGTTCGTCTGCACGCTGTCTTCCACCGTGCAGTCCTCGATTGCCTTTACCTCGATGGCGCGGGGCAACGTGCCGGGCGCGATCTGCGCGGCGACGGCCTCCAACCTGTTGGGCACCGTGCTGACGCCGCTGCTGGTGGCCGTTTTGCTGCATCGCCAGGGCGGCGGGCATGGTCTGGCCGACGCCGGCCGCATCCTGTTGCAGCTGTTGCTGCCGTTCGCGGTGGGCAGTCTGCTGCGGCCGTGGATCGGGGCGTGGGCGCTGCGCAACAGCCGCACGCTGTCCAAGGTCGACCGCAGCTCGATTCTGCTGGCCGTCTACACCGCGTTCAGCGAAGCCGTCGCGCAAGGCATCTGGCACGCGTTTCCGGCCATCGACCTGGCCACGATGGTGCTGGTGAACGCCTTGCTGCTGGGATCGGTGCTGGTGATCACGACGTGGGGCAGCCGCAAGCTGGGGATGACCAAGGAGAACGAGATCACGCTGGTGTTTTGCGGATCGAAGAAGTCGCTGGCGTCGGGCATTCCGCTTGCGACGGTGCTGTTCGGCACGTCGCAGATGGGCGTGGTGGTGCTGCCGCTGATGATCTTTCATCAGATGCAGCTGATGGTTTGCGCGGTATTGGCGCGGCGCTATGCCGAGCGCGAGGAACCGGCGGCGGCGGTGCCGGCCCGGGCGTAAGGCCCCCGGCCTCCGCGCGGCGGGCCGCCTGGCGATGGGATCAGGCGGCTGCGTCCAGCGGCTGGATCTTGCCGGCGGGCTGCCAGAAGACGCTGCCGTCGCGCTCGGTGACGGCCAGCGTGGTCAGGCGTCCGTTCTTGCAGGGCCCGCCCACGCAAACGCCCGTGTCGGGCTGGTAGGTGGCGCCGTGGCGGGCGCACATGATGAGGTCGCCCGCGCGGGTGAAGAAGCTGCCTTCCCAATCGAGCTCCACGCCGATGTGGGCGCAGCGGTTCAGGTACCCATGCACCTGATCCTGGAAGCGCACGAAGAAGGCGGTGGTGCGGCCCGCGCCATCGGTCACGGGCACCTTCACGCCCAGGCCGCCGTTGACCAGGTCGCCGGCGGCGCAGACGAGCACTTCGGGAAGGGTGGGGGAATCCTGCATGGGAGACCTGGCTGTCAAAGGGTGCGATGTTCGGACAGGGGGCGCGGCTTGTCAATCCGCGGGCGCGGACCGTGCGCTCTCCTGCTGGCGTGTCCACATGCCGGCGTAGATGCCGCCCTGGGCGAGCAGTTGCGGATGACGGCCGCGCTCGACGATGCGGCCGTCTGCCAGCACGATGATCTCGTCCGCGTCGGCCACCGTGGACAGGCGGTGCGCGATGATCAGCGTACTGCGGCCCTGGCTGACCTCGCGCAGGTTGGCCTGGATCTCGCGTTCGGTATGGGTGTCCAGGGCGCTGGTGGCTTCGTCGAACAGGAAGATGGCCGGATTCTTGAGGATGGTGCGGGCAATCGCGACGCGTTGCTTTTCGCCGCCCGACAGCTTCAGGCCGCGCTCGCCCACCAGGGTGTCGTAGCCGTCCGGCATGGTCAGGATGAGGTCGTGGATGTGCGCCAGGCGCGCGGCGGCCTCGATTTCCGCTTCTGTGGCGCCGGGCCGCCCGTAGCCGATGTTGTAGCGGATGGTGTCGTTGAACAGCACGGTGTCCTGCGGCACGACGCCGATCGCCGCGCGCACGCTGGCCTGCGTGACGTCGCGCACGTCCTGGCCGTCGATCAGGATGGCGCCGCTGTCCGCGTCATAGAAGCGGAACAGCAGGCGCGCGATCGTGGACTTGCCGGCGCCCGAGGTGCCGACCACGGCCACCGTTTTTCCAGCGGGTATGGAAAAGCTGACGCCCTTCAGGATGGCGCGGCGCGGGTCATAGCCGAAATGCACGTCGCGGAATTCGACGGCGCCGCCCGAGACCTGCAGCGGCGTGGCGCCCGGGCGGTCGGCCACTTCGCGGTCCTGGCCCAGCAGCTCGAACATGCGCTCCATGTCGATCAGCGCCTGCTTGATTTCGCGGTAGATGAAGCCGAAGAAACTAAGCGGCGTGTAGAGCTGCAACAGGTAGGTGTTGACCAGCACGAAGTCGCCCAGCGTATAGCGGCCCTCGGCGATGCCGTTGGCCGCCATCCACATCACCAGCGTCAGCCCCACGGAGATGATGGCGGCCTGGCCCACGTTCAGGATCGACAGGCTGACCTGGCTGCGCACGGCGGCGCGTTCGTAGCGGGTGAGCGACGCGTCGTAGCGCCGGGCCTCGTGTTCTTCGTTGCCGAAATACTTGACCGTTTCGTAGTTCAGCAGGCTTTCGATGGCCTTGGTGTTGGCCTCGGAGTCGGTTTCGTTCATCTGGCGCCGGAACTTGGTGCGCCATTCGGTCACAGCCAGGGTGTAGGCCATGTAGAGGACGACCGTGGCGCCGGTGGCCAGCGCCAGCCAGCCGTCGAACATCTTCCACAGCACGACGCAGACGAGGCTGATTTCGAAGAACGTGGGCAGGATGTTGAACAGCAGGAACGACAGCAGCGTCTGGATGCCCTTGGTGCCGCGTTCGATGGCGCGGTTCAGCCCGCCGGTCTGGCGCGCCAGATGAAAGCGCAGCGCCAGGCTGTGCAGGTGACGGAAGATCTGCAGGCCGACGGAACGGATCGCATGCTGGCCGACTCGCGCGAAGATCGCGTCGCGCAGTTCGGAGAACAGCAGCGACAAGACACGCGCGGTGCCGTAGGCCAGGATCAGCCCGAGCGGCACGGTCACCGTGCCGGGCGCGCCCTTGCCCAGCTCGTCCACCGCCTGCTTGTACAGCAGGGGCACGTAGACGGTCGCAGCCTTGGCGGCGAACAGGCACAGCAGTGCCGCCACCACGCGCAGCTTCAGGCCGGTCTTGCCGGGCGGCCACAGGTAGGGAAAGAGGGTGCGAAGCGTGGCAAGACCGCCGCCCTTGCCGGGCCGCGTTTCAGGAGGATTCATGGGTCGGGATGCCGTGGTTGAGGCGGGCTCCACCAGGGGAGTTAAGCCGTTTGCAGGGCATTATGGGGCACCAGCGGTACTATTTGAGGCTTAACCCCTGGGCACGGGTGCACCTTAACCGGGGGCGTCAAGGCGGTATCGCGACACGGGCGCAGCGCGTCGGGCCCGTTTCTTTCTCTTCCAACCGGGGGGCCGGCCGGCTGCTCCCCTGGTTACGCGACCGGGCGCGTTTTCGCCGCGCCGCGGTGGCGTTGCATGCTATGGAGGGTCTTATGGCGAAGGTACCCGCAGTGAAATTGAACGACGGAGGCAAGATTCCTCAGTTGGGCCTGGGCGTGTGGCAGGTGCCTGACGATCAGGCCGCCTCCAGCGTGAAGGAAGCGCTGGCGGCAGGTTACCGGTCGGTGGATACGGCAGCCATCTATGGCAACGAGGCGGGCGTGGGTGCGGGCTTGCGGTCGGCCGGCGTGGCGCGCAAGGACCTGTTCATCACGACCAAGCTGTGGAACGACAGGCATGGCTACGACGACGCGCACAAGGCGATGGACGAAAGTCTGGAGAAGCTGGGCCTGGCGTACGTGGACCTGTACCTGATTCACTGGCCGGTGGCCGGCAGCGAGAAGTTCCTGGACGCCTGGCGGGCCATGATCGAGATGAAGGAAGATGGCCGCGCGCGATCGATCGGCGTGTCGAACTTCACGCAAGCGAATCTGGAACGCCTGATCGACGCGTCGGGCGTCACGCCCGCCGTCAACCAGATCGAGCTGCACCCCGGATTCACACAGACCGCGCTGCGGGCCTTCCACGCCCGCCATGGCATCGTGACCGAATCCTGGAGCCCGCTTGCGCAGGGCAACATCACGAAGGAAAAGGTGATCCTGGATCTGGCGCAAAAGCACGGCAAGTCGCCGGCCCAGGTGACGCTGCGCTGGCATCTGCAGCACGACCTGGTCGTGATTCCGAAGTCCATCACGCCAGCGCGGATCCGCGAAAACATCGACGTCTTCGACTTCGAACTGTCGCCGGCCGAGATGGCGGCCATCGACGGCATCAAGGAAGGCCCGCGGCTCGGGCCGGACCCCGAGAAGTTCGCGTAACGAGCGGCGCGGGCACGGCGGGCGCGGCGAGCGGGGCCGCGCGGCCGTCCTGGACCGCCCGATTGCGCCGGCAAGCGGCCGGCTAGTGATCGAGCGGGAAAACCCAGTAGCGCAGGATCACCACGAGCAGAATGGTGAGGGCAGTCCATGACGCCCAGTGCCACGCGCCGGTGCCCAGTAAGGCGGCCAGCAGACCGAAGATGCTGAGGGCGCCCAGCAGGATCGGCATGCCCCACACGAACAGGAAGCCGCGGCCGCCTTTGCCTTTGTTTTTGGACGGGCTCATGCGGGCGTCCTTTGCGGGGCGGCGGCTGCCTGGTGTTTCCTGATGAGGTCGTTGATGCGCGCCTCGGTGGCGCGGCGGCGGGCCAGCCACAGGTACAGGCCGCTCACCAGCACCACGATGGTGATCAGGTCGAGCAGCGCCCAGATGATCTTGAGCGGCAGGCCGCCGTAATCGCCGAAATGCAGCGGCCGCGAGACTTCCAGCGCGGTCAGGTACCACGGCATCCGCGCGACCGTCGTCAGTTCGCCGGTCCGGCCGTCGATCAGAACGGGCGTATTCAGCTTGGACGTCAGCGGCGTGTCGCCGCGCATCCAGGCGATGAAGTGTTGCGGGCTGCCGAAGGCGTTGCCGGGGAATGAAATGAACGAGACCTCGTTGCCGGGCATGGCCTTGCGCGCGGTGTCTGCCGCCAGTTGCGCCGATGCCAGCTGCGTGGGGATGGGCTGTCCCTTGTAGGGTTCCAGGACGCGCGGCAGTTCGGTGGACTGCCATAGCCGGAAGAGCGGCGTGGACAGTTCGTTGACGACGCCGGTGACGCCCACCACGAACGCCCAGACCAGCGTGACGATGCCCAGCAGGTTGTGCAGGTCCAGCCACTTCAGGCGTGTCGAGCGCGTGGCGCGCACGGTGCCGAATTCCAGTTTCTTCATGAAGGGGCCGTACAGCACGACGCCCGACACGATGGCCACGCAGAACAAGAGGCCCATGAAGCCCAGGAACAGCTCGCCCGCCAGCCCCGCGAAAAGGTCCACATGCAGCGCCAGCATGACGCCCATGAACGAAAACTTGTCTTCGGTGTAGAGCGGGCCGTCGAGCAGCACATCGCCCGTGCGCGCGTCCATGCGGATGGCATGGCCCGAGGCCTGCCCGTCGCCGGGCGTCTTGGCCATGCCGACGAAGACCTGCGGTTCGTCGGGGTCGAAGAAGAGGTAGTCGACGACCTCGTTCGGGTACATCTCGCGGGCGCTCGCCACAAGCTTGTCGAGGTTGGCGGGCGGCGTGCCGGCAGGCACCTCCGATAGGGGCTTGGCATCGTCCAGCCAGTGCTCGATCTCGTGATGGAACACGAGCGGCAGGCCGGTGAGACAGATGATCAGCAAGAAGATCGTGCAGACCAGGCTGGTCCATTTATGGACCAGATACCAGGTTTTGATGGTGGACGCGGCGGTCATGGCGACGGCGGGGGAGCGGCCAGGCGCTACCCCCTCAAGAACGGAACGGGAAAGGAGGAAACATTATCACGAACAAGAGCGATTCTCGTAACGCTATTTGACCCTTCCGGCGTCCGGGCTGGCCGTGGGGACAGAGCAAAGCGGGTTAAAAAGAAGGGTCAGATTTTTCCTTGCGGCATACCCGAAGCATCATGGAGCAGCGTTTTCTCAAGGTCCCGCGCAATGAAGCCGGCCGCGATTTTGCGGTGGGTGACGTGCACGGCCATTTTTCGCGTCTGCAACAGGCGCTGGATGAACTGGGGTTCGACCCCGTCTTCGATCGGCTTTTTTCCGTGGGCGACCTGGTCGACCGCGGGCCCGAGAACGAGGCCGCGCTGGACTGGCTGGAAAAGCCGTGGTTTTACGCGGTGCAAGGCAATCACGAGGACTACGCGATTCGCCACGTGCGCACCGGGCAAGTGGACGTGAAGAACTGGCGCGGTTACGGCGGCGGCTGGTTTCTGGATTTGCCTGCCGAGCGGCAAGCGGTGTTTGCCGAAGCCTTTACCCGGCTGCCCATTGCCATCGAGGTGGAAACGTCGTCGGGCGCGGTCGGACTGCTGCATGCCGATTGCCCGGTGCTGTTCTGGCCCCGGCTGGAGTCCGCGTTGCAGGACCGCTACAAACGCACCAGCGCGGCGTGCCAGTGGTCGCGCGACCGCCTGCGCCAGATGGACCGCACCGGCATCCTGGGCGTCAGGGCGGTGGTGGCGGGGCATACCCCGGTGGCATCGCCGCTTGCGCTGGGCAATGTGTATCACATCGACACCGAAGGCTGGAACGGCGGCTACTTCACCTTTTTGAATCTGGAATCCCTGCAGGCGTGGCCGCGCGAGGTCGTGACCGAGGCCGCGGCCGCCGAGTAGCGGGGGCGGGTCCCAAAAGAAAAACGGGCGCCGAGGCGCCCGTTTTGCGTGATGCGCGGCGATTACAGCGGCCGGGCGGTCACCGTACCGGGGCTGGTCACGGCGCTGGCGCTTACGCCGGCCGAGTCGGCCGGCGCGGCCGCGGCAGGCAGGGCCGGCGGCTGCACGCCGCCCGCGGCGGGCATGGCCTGCGCCTGCGGGCCAGGCGCGGCGTCCGCGCGCGGCACCGGGATCGGCATCAACGGCGGTTGGATCGGACTGTCTTGCGGGGCCGCGGCGCCGCCCGGAGGCAGCGGCTTGACCGAGGTGTCGACGCCATCCGTCGAGCGGTTGTTGTTCAGGAAATCAGTCAGCGCGTCGCCGGAAGACAGGTCCAGCGAGGCCACTGCCTGGCCGGGCGGGAATTCGGAGAAGTAGTACTCGCCGTTGTCCACCAGCAGGCCATCGGGACGGGGCGCCGGCTTGGCCTGCGGCACGTCCTTGAGCACGGGCTGCATGTAGTCCAGCCAGGTGGACAGCGCCAGGCCGCTGCCGAACTCGTTGGTGCCCAGCGACTTGGGCTGGTCAAAGCCCATCCACACCGTGGTGGCCAGGGTCTGCGTGAAGCCCGAGAACCAGACGTCGACCGCGTCGTTCGTGGTGCCGGTCTTGCCGCCGATGTCGTTGCGCTTGAGCACCTGGTGCGCGCGGGCGGCGGTGCCGTTGACGGTGACGTCGCGCAGGATGTCGTCCATGACCCAGGCGGTGCGCGGGTCGATGGCGCGCGCCTGCGCATCGCCGGCCACGACGGGTTGGGCCTTCATCAGCACGTTGCCGGAGCGGTCCGTGACGTGGTCGATGAGGTAGGGCGTCACGCGATAGCCGCCGTTGGCGAACACGCTGTAGCCATTGACGACCTGCAGCGGCGTGGCGCCGCCCGCGCCCAGGGCAAGCGGCAGCACGGCCGGCCAGCGCGACTTGTCGAAGCCGAAGCGCGTCAGGTAGTCCTGGGCATATTGCGGGGAGATCGCCTGCAGGATGCGGATCGACACCATGTTCTTGGACCGCATGAGGCCCTGACGCAGGGTCAGCATGGGTTCGTACTTGTTGCCGTCGTTCTTGGGCTGCCAGGCCTTCGAGCCCGTCTGCTCGGCCGTCAGCATGAAGGGCTGGTCGGAAATCTGCGTGGCGGGCGTGAGGCCCCGTTCCAGCGCGGCCGCGTAGACGAACGGCTTGATGTTCGAACCGGGCTGGCGCCAGGCCTGCGTGACGCGGTTGAAGTGGCCGCGATTGAAGTCAAAGCCGCCGATCATGGCGCGGATGGCGCCATCCTGCGGCACCATCGATACCAGCGCGGCCTGCAGCGCCGGCATGTTGATGATTTCCCAGTTGTCGCCGTTCTTGTGGATGTAGACGACGGAACCGCGGCGGATGCGCTGGGTGTCGCTGGCCTTGGGATTGAGCGCGCGGGCGACAACCGCCAGGGCCTTCTTGTCCGAGATCGTGATGATGTCGCGTCCGCTGCGCGCCACGGTGACTTCGGTGGGGCTGGCGGCCAGCACGACGGCGGCGAGCAGGTCTTCGCTGTCGGGCGACTTTTCCTGCACGCCATCCAGGACCTCGTCGAGCGCCTGCGGATCCTTTTCCACGCCGTCGGGCAGGTCGACCTGGTCTTCCGGACCCGGATAGACGGCGCGGCGCGTGTAATCGATGATGCCGTCGCGCACGGCGCGGTAGGCGGCTTCCTGGGCCTTGGAATCGATCGTGGTGTAGACGTCGATGCCCTGCGAATACGTGTTTTCCTGGAAGACGCCGTACATCAGCTGGCGGGCCAGCTCGGCCGGATAGTCGCCATGCACCGCGAAGCCGCGCGCGCTGCTGCCGTCCGAGCCGCGGATCGTGAGGCGCTGGTTCAGGGCCTCTTCGGTCTGCTCCGGCGTCAGGTAGCCCAGCGTCTTCATGCGGCCCAGCACGTAATGCTGGCGGATTTCCGCGCGCGGGAAGTTGGTGATGGGGTTAAAGCGCGAGGGCGCCTTGGGAATGCCGGCCAGCATGGCGGCTTCGGCCGGGGTGACCTCCGACAGCGGCTTGCCGAAGTACGTGCGCGAAGCGGCCGCGAAACCATAGGCGCGATGGCCCAGGTAGATCTGGTTCATGTAGAGCTCGAGGATCTGGTCCTTGGTGAGCTCGGATTCAATCTTGAACGTCAGCAGCAGTTCATAGAACTTGCGCGAGTAGGTCTTTTCCGATGACAGATAGAAGTTGCGCGCAACCTGCATCGTGATCGTGCTGCCGCCCTGGGACTTGGAGCCCTTGACGATGTTGGTCAGCACGGCGCGCGCAACGCCCATCCAGTCGACGCCGCCGTGGCTGTAGAAACGGTCGTCCTCGGCCGCCAGCACGGCTTGGCGCATTACCGGGGGGATCTCGTCGAAACGCAGCACATTGCGGTGCTCTTCGCCGTATTCGCCGATCAAGACCTTGTCCGCGGTGTAGATGCGCAGCGGCACGCGCGGCCGGTAGTCGGTCATCGCGTGCAGGTCGGGCAGGCTGGGCCACGCCAGGGCCAGCGCGAGGCCGAGCAGGATGGCGCCGCACACGGCTGCGCCGGCGGCTGCGATGCCCGCTTTGACCAGGAGAGGTTTCCAGGGGAGGCCCGATTTGCCGCCCGGGTTGGCGGAGGATTGCTGGGGGGTGCTCATTGCAGGCGATTCTAGGTCAGAACGCTATAGACCGCCCAGAACGCAATAAGGTTTCGGTAACGAAATCTGCCCGCCCAGGCGGAATTCAGCTTGCATTCAGGTGCTGCGCGGCGCCGGGGACGGATTGCAGGTAACGCTGGGGCGGCGCGCCGAGCGCGCGGTGGAACATCGCCGAGAACGCGCTGGCGCTGCGGTAGCCGAGGTCGACGGCGATCCGAGCCACCGGCACGCCCAGCGACAGGCGGCACACGGCGTCGGCCAGGCGCACCTGCTGCACCCATTGCCGGTAGTTCAGTCCCAGTTCGCTTTGAAACAATCGGATCAAGGTGCGGCCGCTGGCGCCGACCTCGCTGCCCCAATCGTCGATGCCGCGTTGCAAGCCGGGTTGGTCCAGGATGGCCGCGCAAATGGCTTGCAGCCGCCGGTCGCGTGGCCAGGGGATCTGGATGGGTACGACGCGGGCGGCGGCCAGTTCGGCCAGGATCAGCCCTGCAATCTGCTCGATCCGTCCCCCGAGCGGGTAGTCGATGGGTTCGGCCGTCAGCGCCAGGATCAGTTCGCGCAGCAGGCCGCTTACCTCGATGACCTGGCACTGGGGCCAGTAGCCTTTTGCCGCCTCGGCCTGGATGTAGAGCGAACGCATGGAGACCGCGCCCACCATGTCCACGCCGTGCGGCACGCCCGCCGGCACCCAGAGCGCGCGCAGCGGCGGCAGGGCCCAGAAGCCGCTGGGCGTGGTGACGCGCATCACGCCGTCTATGGCGTAGATGAGCTGCGCGCGGGGGTGCGAATGCGAGCCGGTCTGTGCGCCCGCGGGAAATTCCTTGGCCATTGCCGTCACGACCCGCGGCCGGTGCTGGTAATCCTGGGCATCGATGCTGCGTGCGGGATCGGGGGCGGGACGCATGACCATCGTGTCACTTCCGGCAAAAGGATGAAGGGGCGCGCAAAAGCGCAATGCGCCTATTTTGTCACTTTGGCGACGAAAATTGGCAGATCGCGCGGGCGCTGCATTTCTACACTGGAGCCCTGATCCCGGCGCCCGGCCGGCCGTCCTTCAATCTTCTTGCGCGACCCATGAACTCCGCCCAGCAATCCGCCGCCGGCCTGGCTGCCACCCCCTCCGCGGCACCGGCCGCTTCATCCGATCCCTCCACCGCCGATCCCTCCACCGCCTTCAAGGTGTTGGGCGCCATCAGCGTGGCGCATCTGATGAACGACATGATCCAGTCGATCCTGCTTGCCATCTATCCGATGCTCAAGGATTCGTTCAGCCTGACGTTCACGCAGATCGGCCTGATTACCCTGGTCTACCAGCTTGCCGCGTCGCTGCTGCAACCCTTCATCGGCTTTTACACCGACCGGCATCCCAAACCGTACTCGTTGCCCGTGGGCATGGGGTTCACGCTGGTGGGCCTCTTGCTGCTGTCGATGGCGCCGTCCTTCGGCTGGCTGCTGGTGGCGGCCGTGCTGGTGGGCACGGGCTCGTCGGTGTTTCACCCCGAGTCGTCGCGGGTGGCGCGCATGGCGTCGGGGGGGCGGCACGGGCTGGCGCAGTCGCTGTTCCAGGTGGGCGGCAATGTGGGATCGGCGCTGGGACCGCTTCTGGCCGCGCTGGTCATCATTCCGCACGGGCAGGGCAGCGTGGCGTGGTTCTCGGTGGCGGCGCTGTTCGGCATCGGGGTGCTGATGTGGATCGGCCGCTGGTACAGCGCCAACCGCGTGCTGCTCAAGCCGCGCGCGCGCCGCGAGGGCGCGGACAATGGGCTCACGCGCCATCAGGTGATGGGCGCGTTGGCGGTGCTGGGCGTGCTGGTGTTCTCGAAGTACTTCTATCTGGCCAGCCTGAACAGCTACTTCACCTTCTACCTGATCGACAAATTCGCGCTGTCGGTGCGCGAGGCGCAGCTGTATCTCTTTCTGTTCCTGGCTGCCGTGGCGGTGGGCACCGTCGTGGGCGGACCGGTCGGCGACCGCATCGGCCGCAAGATCGTGATCTGGGTGTCGATCCTGGGCGTGGCGCCTTTCACGCTGATGCTGCCGCACGCGAACCTGTTCTGGACGGGCGTGCTGGTGGTCATCATCGGCGTGGTGCTGGCCTCGGCGTTCTCGGCGATCGTGGTCTATGCCCAGGAACTGGTGCCGGGCAAGGTGGGCATGATCGCGGGCCTGTTCTTCGGTTTTGCGTTCGGCATGGGCGGCCTGGGCGCGGCGGTGCTGGGCAAGCTGGCCGATGCCACCAGCATCGGCCATGTCTATCAGCTATGCGCCTATCTGCCGCTGCTGGGCGTCGTGGCCATCCTGTTGCCGAAGATGCGGCGCGTGTAGGGCGTGCGCGAAGGACATCAGCCTGCGCGCAGCGATTGCAGGCGCGGCAGGCGGTGGTCGATGCCCTCGATCTGGCCCGCGCCGCCGTGGTGGATGACGGCCACGCGGGTGGCGCGCAGTTGCGCCAACTGCTCGGCGCTGACCGCAAAGCTCTTGGCCAGCCGCTGGTCGGTGAGCGCCCGGATCGGCTTGCGGCGGTCCTTGCCGCTAAAGCGGCGGTGGTTGTAGAGCGCCCACGCCACCAGGACCGCGGCGTTGACCACGGCCAGCAGGGCATAGCCCCACAAGGTTTGCACCGTCGGCAGAAAGACCGGCAGCAGCGGCGCCTCCGGGCCGTCGGCGGCCCCGCGCAGGATCGCCAGGATGCCAGCGCCAAACAGGTAGATGAAAGCGAACCAGCCGAAGGCGGT
Source organism: Achromobacter sp. JD417 (assembly GCF_041879325.1). Lineage (NCBI taxonomy): Bacteria > Pseudomonadati > Pseudomonadota > Betaproteobacteria > Burkholderiales > Alcaligenaceae > Achromobacter > Achromobacter sp. JD417. The sequence goes on from NZ_CP087159.1 coordinate 2,125,561, forward strand.
CAGCGCAAGGTCGAACAGATAGCCCGCGCGCGAGCGTTGCGTGGTGATGATCATGATGCGTCCGGTGATTTGATGCCGCGGTCGGGGCTGGTCCAGCGGGCGCGCTGGGCCTGCTTGCGCAGCATGACCTTGGGGAAACTGACCAGGGTGGTGAACAGGCTCACCATCCAGTAGGCCAGCGGATACCAGATGACCCAGTACAGCGAGCGCGCCAGGCCCGGCTCGTAGCGGCGGTCGATCAGGATGCTGACGGCAAATTGCAGCAGGCAGACGACCGCCAGCATCATGCCGGTGAAGGCGGGCGGCAGCAGGCTGGCGATCTGCATGTTGTTGGGCAGGGCGACGATCTGGCTGACCAGCCACAGCACCACGGACAGCGCAAAGGCGAACGCCCAGGCGGTCGACAGGCAGAACTCGGCCATCAGCGGCCACAACCTGCGATGGCGCCAGTTCCAGATCGAACGCAGGTTCTTCAGGAACACTTCCGCGCCGCCCTGCGCCCAGCGCAGCCGCTGCTTCCACAGCCCCCGCAGCGTTTCCGGCATCAGGATCCAGCACAGCCCGCGGGGTTCGTAGAAGATGGACCAGTGGTCGCGCTGCAGCTTCCAGCTGATGTCGATGTCCTCGGTGATCATGTCCAGGCTCCAGTAGCCCGCGCGGTCCAGTGCGACGCGCCGGAAGGCCGCGACCACGCCCGACACCGTGAAGACCTGGCCGTACACGCGCTGCGTGCGCTTGATGAGCCCGATGATCGACGAGAACTCGCCCACCTGGATGCGCCCGATCAGCGTGGAGCGGGTGCGGATGCGCGGGTTGCCCGTGACGGCGCCCACGCGCGGATTGTCGATCAGCGGCGCGACCAGGTAGGCGGCGGCATCGGGGTCCAGCAGGGCGTCGCCGTCGATGCAGACGAGGTACTCGCTGCGTGCCGCCAGCGCGCCCATGCGCAGCGCCATGGCCTTGCCCTGGTTTTGCGCCAGATGCACCACGCGCAACCGGGGATGGACGGCGGCCAGGCGGTCCAGCAGCACATCCGTGCCATCGGTCGACCCGTCGTTGATGGCGATGACCTCGATGTGCGGGTAGTTCTGGTTCAGCGCCGCGAGCACGGTTTCTTCGCCGTTGTCGGCTTCGTTGAAGCAGGGCACCAGGATGGACACCAGCGGCGAACCGGCCAGTTCGGGCGGGTCGCGCTCGGGCCCCCAGGGCCAGTGGCGCTCCCAATGCCACCAGAAGTAGATGCCGCCCGCCATCCACATGCCGGACATGAACAGGGGGTAGAAGAACACGAAGCCCAGCAGCGCTTCGCCGGTCAGCATCAGGGTGAAGCCGAACGGCGCGCCAAGCACCGCGCACAGAATCAGCAGGGCAATCAGTCGATCAGTCATGGGAGGGGATACCAGGCTTCGGAGAGGGCGGGCCGGATGTCTTGCAACCGGGGCTGGTCTTGCGAAAAGTCGTCGGGGTAGTAGCCGAAGCTGCGGGCGCCGCGCAGTTGCAGGCGCCGCATCCAGCCGGCCAGCACGACCGTGTCCACGGGCGTGGCTTCAGGACGGTCGGGACCGGTGCGCCAATCGCGGCTTTGCAGTTCGAACACGGTCCGGGACAGCGCGCCGGGCCGGCGGGCGACAGCGTCGACCAGCTCGTCCAGCCACGCGTTTTCCTTGCCGGGCGCCACGTTCTCCATCAGCGGCATCGCCATCGGCGCGGTCCAGTCGTAGGCGGCCAGAAAGTCGTCCAGGTTCTGCGCAAACCACGTCTCGCTGTCGGGATTCAGGATGGGCTGCGCGTAGAGGTTGCGTGCGGTCTTGATCTGCGGCCCGCGCACGGCACGCACTTTTTCGGCGAGCGCCGCGGTGAAGTCCACCAGATAACGGCTCTTGAAGCGGGTCCAGCGCTGCATCGTGTCCGGATCCGCGCGCAGGTCGGCGATGCGGTCCGGCAGTCCGGCCGCGCGATACGCGGCCAGCGCGCCCGGGCTGGCGTCTTCGAAGTCGGACAGCAAGGCGTCATCGTGGAACAGCAGCCCGTCGAAGATCGCGTAGCGCGCCAGGTCTTCATAAACGTCGCCGATGCGCGTGCGCACGGTGGCGTCGAACGGGGACAGGCGCCGGTACTGGCCGGCGTCGGGCGCCGCCTGTCCGGTGTCCGGATCCCAGCGCGCAACGCGGGGCAGCGACGGGTCCATGTCGAAGGCCAGCACAGGCATCCACGCGTAGACCATCACGTTGGCGCGGTTGTGCAGCTGCCACGCCGCGCGGTTGAAGAGGTCGGCGCGCATCGGCAGCCACCGGTTGGGAAAGTACAGCGACTTCACCAGCCCATCGCCTTGCGGATCGGAATAGGCCTGCAGGAACACCGTGTTGATCTGCATGTCCAGAATGCGTTGCACCAGCACGCCTAGGTTGCGATCGGTCTGCTCGGGGTCCGGGTCGTAGACGTAATCCAGGTCGATGTGCGCCACGCGCATGAAGGGGGCGGCCTCCATGCCCGCGACGCTGTTGGCAAAGGACTTGAGCGCCGGATCGCTTGCCAGCAGCATGCGGGGGGTGGACATCAGGCGGGCAAGCCGGCCCGGTCCGTCTTCCAGCGTCAGCGCCATCTCGTAGCCGTTCTCGGCCGCAATGCGCAGCGTCGACCCGCCTTCCGCGCCGTAGGGCCATACCCAGACGCGGGGCTTCTTGCCGGTAGCGGCGCGGATCTTGTCGGTGATGGCGGCCACGTCGCGGCCCATGCGGGCGTTGAACTGCGCTTCGGTTTCGTACTGGCCGGTGCGCGCATCGTAGGCCCGGATGGCGGCAGCCGGTTCCGTGTTGCCTTGCGGATTGGCAAGCGCGCCGTAGTGCGAGGCGTCGGTATGCGCCGCGATTTCCACCAGTCCCGACCGCGAGATCTCGCGGATCTCATCCCAGTTCAGAAAGCGCTTGCGCGCCTCGGGACTGCCGCCAAAATCCACCGGACGATTGGACGGCGTGTCCATCCACGTGCCCACGGGCGCCAGCAGCGCTGGCCAGCCATAGGCTTTCAGGATGGGCAGCACGCGGGTACGGAAGCTGCGGTAACCGTCGTCGAACGACAGCAGCACGGCACGGTCGGGCAACGGTTTTCCCCCCTGGCGGGCCGCCAGGATCTGGTCCACCGATACGGCCTGGTAGCCGTTGGCGCGCAGCCAGGCCAATTGCTCGGCCAGCCGGTCCGTGCGGACGCTGAGAAATGCCTGATCGGGATCGTCGTCTTCGACGTCGTGGTAGGCCAGGGCCAGGAATTGTCCATTGACCCAGGGCAGGTCGACGGCCGCGACGGGGCGGTCGGCGGGCGCCGTGTAGACGGGAATGTCCTTGGCGCACGCCGTCAGGATCAACATCAAAAGGAGCAGCAAGCCGGCCAGGATCAGCCGGACAGGAAGTTTGAGCATCATGTCGTTTCCGAAAAGGCCAGGTCAGAAGCGGTAGGCAAGGTCGAACACGACGCGCAGTTCGCGCTCGCGCTCGCCGTCATAGGGGCGGCTGGTGCCGGTCACCATGAAGCCCATGTCCAGGACGTCGTTGGCGCGGTAACGCTGGCCGTAACCCAGCGCCAGGACACCGCCCGTGCCGTAGCCTTGCTGGCTGTAGGCGCCGGCGCCCAGCGTGCCGATCTGCTCCCACGCGCTTTCGTAGCGGCGGTGCAGGGTGTGGGTCACCCGCACGGCCGGCAGGGCCATGAAGTCGGCGCTGGGATTGAAGTAGGGCGCGTTGTCGCGGGTATTGCGCTGCGTCGACAGGCCAAGCTCCAGGTCGGCTTTCAGGTGCGGCGCGGTGTAGACGCGCTCTCGGCCGGCTAGGCCGAATTCCCACCTGCTGTTGCCGTCGCTGAAATGCGACGGGGCGGCCGACAGGGTCCACTCGCGCCGCTCGTCGGCGCGCCAGCGCACGTAAAGGGACAGCCCGTTGGACGAGATATCGTTGGTCAGCGCGCGCAGCGGCGTGTCGCGCGACAAGATGGCGCCCGAGCCGCCGACCTGCCAATGGTCGTTCAGATCGTAGGCGGCCGACAGCCGCACGCCGGGCTTCACGCCGTGCCCGTAGTCGTTGGTGGAGACTTCGCCCTCCACCGTCAGGTCGCGCACACGCCATTGAACGCCGGTGCGCAGCCAGCGGTAGTTGCCGCGGCCTTCCTCGAAATCGCCGGCGGCGTAACCGCCGCCGCCAAAGACGCGCCAGTCGTAGCGCAAGGGCGGGGAGTACAGCACGGCGTCAATGCCGAAATCGCCGTTGCCGGTGACCGGGCTGTCCGAGGCCAGCCCGCGGTACCCGCTGATCCGCAGTTCGGCTTTGCGATGCACCGCCCATTCCCGGGCGAGGCGCCGACTGGTCAGGTTTTCCGGCGCGCGCGTGATCGTGTCGGCGGACAAGGCCTCGGCCTGCCGCCATTCCTGCAGGTCCATCGCGGTAAAGCCCTGGCCGTTTTCCACCGCAATGTTGCGCGGCGCCAGCGTCTCGGCCAGCTTCAATTCAATTTCCGACGCGCGGGGCAGGGAGCGGGCGCGATGGACGGTGGCCAGGTCGCTGCGCAGGCCGGAATTGTTGGGCGCCTGCCGCACCATGTCGGTCAGGCGCTGGTTGGCCTCGGGCGTGTCGTCGGCCTGAAGGCGCGCGGCGGCCAGGGTCTGGCGGCTTTCCAGGTTCAGGTCGTTGGGCATGCGGGTGGCCTGGCCCTTGTAGTAGAGCCACGGGGCGTAGCCCGACTGCACCGCGTCGGTGACGGGGGGCGTCTCGTCGAACTGCTCGCCTTCGGCCAGGGCGTAGTAAAGGCCCGTCTGGGTGGCCAGGCGTTGGCCGGGATCGTCGCCGGGCGCGGCGTCGCTGGCGGCGACTTGCCGGTACAGGTCCCGGGCGCGTTCGGGCTGGCGCAGGTACAGATAGGCGGAGGCCACATCGGAGAGTGCGTATCGCGGCACCTCCACGCCCTCGTCCAGCAACGCTTCGTATTCCTGCGTCAGCGCCTCCATCTGCACCCGGGCGTGCAGGGCGTGCAGCCGGTCGATGCGCGCACGCAGCACGTCGGCGCGCGCCTCGTCGCCGACCGCGCGCCAATCGGCAATTGCCGAGGCGTAGCCCGCCAGGGCCCGGTCCGCGAGGGCGAACCGTTCGGCCTCGCCGCGCGCGGGCATCGCGGACAGGCGCGCCAGTTGCGCCAAGGCGTCGGCCTGCAAGCCGCGCAATTCGGCGGCGGTAAACAATGTTTGATAGCGCCGGGCCCAGTCCCACGCCACGTCGGCCATGCGGGCGCCTTGCAGCGCCCGGACGTACTCGCGCACCACGTAGGGGGTGGCGGGCGCCACCGCCAGCGCCTGATCGGCCTGATGCAATGCCTCAAACGGGAGGGACTGGCGCGCGTAGACGTAGCTGAGCGCCAGCCGCGCGTCGGCGTCGCGGGGCTGGCGGGCGATGCGCTTTTCGCCCGCGGCGATCGCGGCGGGAAAGTCCCCGGCGTCGGCAAGCGTCATGATTTCACCAGCCGCGAACGCGGGCTCGCCGGGATGGTGGCGGATGCCCGCGCGGTAGCCCGATAGCGCCTGCGGCCAGCGCTGCAGGTCGCGATAGGCCCTGGCCACGGCAAGCTGGACGGTGGCGGGCAGCGTCGCGCCCGCGGGCAGGGATTCGTAGGCGGCGATGGCTTCGGCGGGCTTGCCCGCCCAGCCCGCGATGACGATCCGGTCGTGGACCGCTTGCACTCGCCCGGCGCTTCCTTGCGCGCGAAGCATCGCCAGCGCCGGTTCGTAGTCGCCGGCGCGGGCGCGCTCGATCAGCGCATCGTAGCTGTCCGGCGGGCCGGCAAGCGCCAGCACGGGCGCCAGCAGCGCGCCCGCCGCCATCACATTCATTCTGGGTCCGACGGCGTGAGGCCGCCTGGGTCGTTCGATTGGCATCTGTATGACATCCGCAGTTGCAATTCGGGGCGTCCATGGCTCCGCCAGGCCGCCAGGCGCAAGGACCGGGCAGGACAGCGCAGGCGATCAATTCGCCTGCGGGCGGGAACGGACGTTTGAATGGAAGTTGCGCGGCGCCCGCTGCGGGGACCTTCGCACTCGCGTATCGGAGTGCATGGCTAGTACGCGCCACGCCCGTGGGGCGTGATCGCGGCGCTTATGGCTGCGCCGTCGACGGATGGAACTTTACGGATATTTGCGCAAGTTAACTGTCAATTACTGCAAAGGGAGCGTCACGGCGCAGGCGGGTTGGCGTATTCTTTCGTCGCAGGCCGTACGATCGTCTTGGCGCGGGCGGTAAAGGTTCTGAACGAACAGGCGCGCGTTGCCCCGATGGGCAAACGCGCAGCGGGTCATTTTGTCGTTCTGGTAACAAAAAGCATCAAAAATGCTGACGTGTAACGCGTTATCGATTGCGAACCCAGTGCAACTGCAATTCCCAACGGCGGGGCAGGCCCAGAAGGCCTGAGCCGGAACAACCATGACGACTAGCTTGTTTTTCCTGATGTGGGGACTCGCCACGGCGCTGGCGTTGCCGCTGCTGCTGCCGTTTCATGGCCGCGGCGTCGAAGGCGTGCCCGCGTTCATGGCGGCCAATGCGCTGGCCGTGCTGTCGATGCTGGCCTACGCGTGCGCCGAAATGATGCCGCCCGCGGCCTATGTGATGGTGTCCAACGCGGCCTGGGCCGTGTCCGCCGCGCTGGTGTACATCGGCGTGCGCCAGTTCTTCGGCTTGCATCCGCACATCCTGCGCACGACCGTGTTGTGCTCGCTGTGCACGTTTGGCTTTGCGCTGCTGCTGTATCGCAACGACAGCCTGCTGTCGCGGATGATGCTGTATTCCGGCTACACCTGCGTGCTGATGGCGGCAACGGGGTGGGTCATCTTCCGGCAGCGGCGGCGCATCCAGACCAAAGGCGTCGTGCTCTACCTGCTGCTGGCCCTCTTCGGGCTGGTGGGATTGCACGCGCTGCGCGTGTATGTCTACGGCGCGGGCGTGGAAGCGCCGGTGTCGCTGTTGCAGCCGTCGGCGTGGGGCCTGTTCTTCATCGTGTGCGGCTCCGTGACGGTGCCGGGGCTGTTTCTGGCGCTGCTTTTCATGATCCAGTCCAGCCAGGCGGAAAAGATGCAGGCCGCGCTGACGTTCGACAGCCTGACGCAGGCCTACTCGCGGCGCAGCATCCTGGACGAGCTGGAACGCGAGCTGCAACGTTGCGAGCGCAGCGGCGGGAAGCTGGCGGTGCTGGTGCTGGACATCGACCATTTCAAATCCATCAACGACCGCTATGGGCACGCGGGCGGCGACACTGCGCTGCGGCACTTCGCGCGCGTGGTGCAGAACGCGGTCCGGTCGAGCGACCGCTTCGGACGCATGGGCGGCGAGGAATTCGTGCTGCTGATGTACGACTGTGATCCGGCGAGCGCGCTGGTGCACGCGCAGCGCGTCTGCGACGCCTTGCGCGACATGCCGCTTTACCTGCAGGGGTTGGAAGTGCAGATGACCACAAGCGGGGGGCTGGCGTCCTATCAGCCCGGCGATAGCGCCGACGTGATCCTGGCGCGGGCCGACGTGGCGTTGTACCGGGCCAAGGAACAGGGGCGCGACCGGGTGGAAATGGCCTGGAGCGGCCGGGGGATGGTTCGGGCAGGCGGCGGCCTGCCGGCCGCCGCCACGAATGCCCTGGAGGCCGAAGCCGCGGGCACTACTGCTTGAGGTGTTCCGTCAGGAACTTCTCCATGGCCTCGTAGAACTCGAACTTGTTCTCGTCGTTGTGAAAGCCGTGGCCTTCGTTGTCCTTGACCATGTATTCCACATCGACGCCGCGAGCCTTGAGCGCCGATACCATCTGATCGCTCTCGTCCTTGTTCACGCGCGGATCCTTGGCGCCCTGCGCCACGAATAGCGGCGTGCGGATCTTGTCCGCATGCAGCGCCGGCGACGTGGCGGTCAGGCGGTCGCGGTCCCGCACCGGGTCGCCCACCATGTCCTGCATCTTGTCCAGCATCGGCTTCCAGTAGGGCGGAATCGACTTCATGAACGTAAAGAGGTTGGACACGCCCACGTAGTCGACCGCCGCGGCGTACAGGTCCGGCGTGAAGGCCACGCCGGCCAGCGTCGCATAGCCGCCGTAGCTGGCGCCATAGATGCCGATGCGCTTTGGATCGGCGATGCCTTGCTTGACCAGCCATTCGACGCCATCGGTGATGTCGTCCTGCATCGCCAGGCCCCATTGTCCGAAGCCCGCTTCCCAGAAGTCGCGGCCGTAGCCGGTGGAGCCGCGGAAGTTCATCTGCAGGACGCAGAAACCGCGGTTGGCCAGGAATTGCACTTCGGGGTTGTAGCCCCAGCCGTCGCGGGCCCAGGGGCCGCCGTGCGGGTTGACCACGCAAGCCAGGTTCTTGGGCGTGCGGCCCGCGGGCAGCGTCAGGTAGCCGTGGATGGTGCGGCCGTCGCGGCTTTGGTAGCTGATGGGCTGCACCCGCGACATATCGGCCTCGGGGATCGCCGGATTCAGGTCCGCCAGCTTGGTCAGCGTGCCGGCTACCGCGTCATAGATGTAGCGCGAACCGGGCGTACGGTCGTTGTAGGCGGCGACGATGAACTTGTTTTCGTCGCGGTTGCCGCCCTGCAGGACGACGTCGTAGCCGGGCAGGCGCTCAGCGAGGGTCTTGTACAGCGCTTCGGTTTCGGCGTCGAAGAATTTGTATTGCGGCTTGTCGGTCTGGTAGGACGCGACGGTCAGCACGCGGCGCTTGCGCGAGAATGCCGCGCCGTCCAGGTCGACCGCGTCGGGCGTGAAGATGACGTCTTCAACGTCCGGCGTGGCCGGGTCGATGACGACGAGCGAAAGCTTGTCGCGGCCGCGGTTGCTGAGCGCGTAGAACTTGTTGTCGTCGAACGTGAAGAACGCGGGGCTGACGCTGGTGCGGTAGTCGGTGGTGATGAGGGGGCGGAAGTCGGAGGCTTCGTCGTCGCGGTAGAGCAGGGTGGTGTTCAGCCCGTCGCTGGCGACGGCGGCGCGCACCTTGCCGGCGTGGTCGGTCTGCCAGCCGACGATGTTGCCCGGGTTCTGCGCCACCAGCACGGCCGCGCCGGTGTGGACGTTGACGCGGTAGACGTCAAAGACTTCGGGGTCGCGCTGGTTGTGACTGATCAGCACGTGGTCGGGATCGTCTTCCAGGTCGTCTTCGATGCCCGCGCGCACGCCCTCGTAGGGCGTCAGGTCGGTGATCGTGCCGGTCTTGGCATTGACGGCCAGGACGTGGAAGTTCTCGTCACCGCCAAAATCCTTCTGGTACAGCACCACGTCCGCGCCTTTCCAGAAGTAGGCGCTGATGTCGCGCGCGGTCTCGCGGGTCAGTTGGCGCGGCTCGCCGACGAGCTCGCTGCCTTGCAGGGGCTGCACATAGATGTTCATGCGGGCGGGATTGCCGTCCACGCTGGTCGGCTGCATGAACGAGAGCGTCTGGCCGTCGTCCGAGAGCCGGAAAAAGCCGCGATCGGGGTTGCGGAAGAAATCTTTCAGGGGATAGGCGCGAGGAGGCGGCTGCGTGGCGCAGGCACCCAATGAGGCGCCGACAATGCCGGCCGCCAGGACGGTGCGCAGGAATGAGAACAAGGGAAACCTCCGTGATGTCGATCCGCGTTGCAATGGCCGGTCGATAATGCCATAGCCGCGCGAGGGGTGTCGAACCGGCCCCACTTATGCCGTCAGACGGTTTGCGGGATAATCGCGGCAATTCTTCTGGAGATTTACATGTACAGGAATCTGGTCGCGGCCTCGGCGCTGGCCCTGGGGCTGGCCGGCTGCTCGCTCGGCATTTCGCCGGACAGCGCGTCGCCGCACAGCGAATTCAAGGCGCCGGTGGCGTTCAAGGACGCCTACGATGCGGTCATCCGCCAGTCCAACGCCTGCCTGCGCAGCACCGACAACGCCTACCGAGTCGTGTCCGACCTGAACGAAAGCGCGCAAACCGGCGTGGTGCGCGTGCTGGCGCCGTACTCTGATCGCGAAATGTCGCGCGTGGACCTGAAGTCGCTGGGCCCGAAGTCCACGGACGTTCGCGTCGTGATGTGGGGCAAGGGCACGTGGGATGCCGCCGCGATGCGCGCCATGCAGGACGCGGTGTACTACGGGCTGGTGTCGTGCAGCACGTACATGCCGCTGGATCCGCGTCCGCCCGTCAAGCCGTCGCGCGACCTGCCCAGGTAGGACAGCCAGCCCGGCTAGGTCAGTCGCCGCCCGGACGGCGGCGGATGATCTTGAAGGTGGCGGTGGCGCGTGCCACCAGTTCGCCGTCAGCGCGGCGGATGTCGCCCTCGCAGAAGGCGATGGAGGCGCCGCGGCGCAGGCAGCGCGCCTCGATGACCAGATCGCCGGTGCCGGGCGACAGGAACGTGGTGTTCATGTCGATGGTGGCCATGCCTTCGGTGGCGTCGGCCGAGCCGCGAGCGGCGGCGCTCAGGGTGAAGTCCAGCACGCTCATCAGCGTGCCGCCGTGCACATCGCCGCGGCTGTTGGTCAAGTCTTCGCGCCACGGCAGCGTCGTGCGGGCGTAAGCGGGCGCGATGCTTTCCGGCACCAGGCCGATGAAACTCATGAAAGGAATGGTCAGGCCGAAGTAGTCGGTGTTGGCGCGGGCGGGTGCAGTCATGGATCCGTCGGGGGCAAGAAGGGATAGCGAATTGTCGCCGGTCATAATATATGTTTTTGCCACGGGATTGAGGCCATGACGGGGCAGGCGCCCGCGCAGTCCGCGCGCAAGATCGTGCATGTGGACATGGATGCTTTCTATGCATCCGTGGAGCAGCGCGACAACCCCGACCTGCGTGGCAAGCCGGTGGTCGTGGCCTGGACGGGCCCGCGTTCGGTCGTGTGCGCGGCCTCGTACGAGGCGCGGCGCTACGGCATCCATTCCGCGATGTCGGCCATCAAGGCCGAACGCCTTTGCCCGCACGCGATCTACGTGCCGCCCGATTTCAACCGATACCGCGACGTCTCGCGCCAGGTGCGGCAGATCTTCGCGCGCCATACCGACCTGATCGAACCCTTGTCGCTGGACGAGGCCTACCTGGACGTCACGGTCAACAAATGCGGGCTGCCGTCGGCCACCGAGGTGGCGCAGGTGATCCGCCAGCAGATCCGCGAGGAAACCGGCCTGACCGCGTCGGCGGGCGTGGCGCCAAACAAGTTCCTGGCCAAGATCGCGTCTGACTGGAACAAGCCCGATGGGCTGTTCGTGGTGCGGCCCAACAAGGTGCTGGCGTTTCTGGAGGCCTTGCCGGTGCGCAAGGTGCCGGGCGTGGGCAAGGTCACGCAGGCGCGCCTGGAGCAGCTTGGAATCCAGACGGTGGGCGACTTGGCGACGCACAGCGCGCAAGAACTTGAGCACTATTTCGGCCGCTACGGCCGGCGCCTGTATGAACTGGCGCGCGGCATCGACGAACGCGAGGTGCAGACGGACCAGCCGCTGCAACAGGTGTCCGCGGAAACCACGTTTTCCAACGATGTCCGGCTGGACGCCGTGGGAGACGCGCTGGACCGCATGGCGGAAAAAGTGTGGGATCAGGCGCTGAAGAAGGGCGCCTTGGGACGCACGGTGGTGCTCAAGCTGAAGACCGACCGCTTCCGGATCCTGACGCGCAGCCAGACCTGCGCGCAGCCGCCCGCATCCGCCCTGGAACTGGCCGCGCTGGCTCGGCTGCTATGCGAACGGGTCGACCTGCCGCCGGACACGCTGTACCGGCTGGCGGGAGTGGGGATGAGCAACTTCGCAGATCCGGCGGAGCAGTCGCGCCAGCCGGATCTGTTTGGGGGGGCGTTTTAGTTTGCGAGGCGGGCTTTCACTTGCTGCGACAGCGCCGTCATGTCGGCGCGGCCGGCCAGGTTCTGCTTGAGGATCGCCATCACCTTGCCCATCGCGGGCGCGCCGGTCACGCCTTGCGCGGCCACTTCCGCCAGCGCGGCGTCGATGGCGGCAGCCACTTCCTCGGGCGTCGCGGCCTGGGGCAGGAATTCCTGCAGCACGGCGAGTTCGCCCTTTTCCTGCTCGGCGGTTTCCGTGCGGCCAGCCTGCTCGAACGCGGCGATCGATTCGCGGCGCTGCTTGACCTGCTTTTCGATGATGGCGGTGATTTCGGCGTCGGACAGATCGCGGCGTTCGTCCACTTCCTTCTGCTTGACGGCAGCCAGCAGGAATCGCAGCGTGGTCAGGCGCTCGGTGGCCTTGGCGCGCATCGCGTCCTTGACGGCGTCGGACAGGCGGGTCTTGAGCGTAGCAGTGCTCATCGGTAAACCTTTGTGGTGTTGCGGTAATCGGGAAGTGTAAACCGGGCCGGGGCGCACCGGGCGGCCCCGGCCCGTTGCGCTTACTTCACCGTGGCGAGGTCGCCGCGCAGCGCGACGCCTGCCACCATGGCGCCGGCGTGGCACTCGTAATCGGTGGTGCTGCGGTATTCGTTCTTGCGGTAGTAGCTGACGATATTGGTGACGGCATTGGCGCCGGCCTTCTTCGCGGCTTCATGCAGCGCGATCACGGCGGACTGGGCCACCCACACGCAAGCCTCTTCGTCCTTCTTGGCAAAGGCGTTCGTCTTGCGGTTGGTGACCACGCCGGCCTCCAGCACCTTGCCCTTGGGCCCCGTGCCAGCCAGGTAGAACTTGACGCTGCCGTCGATCTTGCCGGCGTCCTGCGCGGCCTTGACGGCGGCCGCGAGGGGCAGGTGGACGGTGCGATCCGCGGCCAGGACCGGGGCGGTCAGGGCAAACGACACGGCCAGCGCGCCAGCGAGCTTGCAATGGAGGGTCATGACTTGCATTCCTTGATGAGACGTTGGAAAAGCGGGAAAGCGGTACCAGCGGCGCTGGCCCGCGTCAGGGCCAGCGCTTGAAGATCAGGGACGTGTTGATGCCGCCAAACGCGAAGTTGTTGTTCATCACGTATTCGTTGCTCATGCGCCGGCCGTCTCCGTCCAGATAGTCGAGCTCGCCGCATAGCGGATCGACATTCTGCAGATTCAGCGTGGGGGCGTACCAATCGTTCCTGAGCATCTCGATGCTGAACCAAGATTCCAGCGCGCCGCAGGCGCCCAGCGTGTGGCCCAGATAGCTTTTCTGCGAGCTGATCGGCATGCGGCTGCCAAAGAGGCCGGAAGTCGCCTGCGTTTCGGCCACGTCGCCCTGTTCGGTCGCGGTGCCGTGCCCGTTCACGTAGCCGATGGCCTCGGGCGGCAGGCCGGCGTCGGCCAGCGCCATCTCCATCGCGATGCGCATGGTGGCCGCTTCGGGCCGGGTGATGTGCGTGCCGTCCGAATTGCTGCCAAAGCCCACGATCTCGGCGTGGATGCGCGCACCGCGGGCCTGGGCGTGTTCCAGCGATTCGAGGACCAGCATGCCGCTGCCTTCGCCGATGACCAGTCCGTCGCGGTCGCGGTCGTAGGGGCGGGGCGTCAGTTCCGGCGTGTCGTTCTTCTGGCTGGTTGCGTACAGCGCGTCGAACACCAGCGCTTCGCTGGGGCACAGTTCTTCGGCGCCGCCCGCCAGCATCAGGTCCTGACGGCCGTAGCGGATGGCCTCGTAGGCGTAGCCGATGCCCTGGCTGCCGGATGTGCAGGCGCTGGAGGTCGGGATGATCCGGCCCTTCAGTTCGAAGAAGATGCCGATGTTGGCCGCGGTGGTGTGCGGCATCATGCGCACGTAGGAATTGGCGTTCAGGTCATCCGTCACGCCGTTGAGCAGCATGTTGCCGAAGGCGCGGATTTCCGCGGTGCTGCCGACCGACGATCCGCAGGCCACGCCCATGCGCCCGTCGGTGATGCTGCGCTCGCCCAGCAGGCCGGCGTCGGCCAGGGCGTTCTCGGCGGCGCGCACCGCCAGCTGCGACACCCGGCCCATGCTGCGCAACTGCTTGCGCGTCCAGTGCGAAGGCGGCTGGAAGTTTTCGACCGGGCCGCCCAGACGGGTATTCAGTTCCGTGTAGCGCGACCAGTCGGGCATGACGCGAATGGCGCTGCGGCCCTCCTGGAAAGCCTGCTGGATGGCTTGCCATTCCGATCCCAGGGCGCTGATGCCGGCCATGCCGGTGACAACGACGCGTTTCATCAGCAAAGTCCTCCGTTTACAGCGATGACCTGGCGCGTGATGTACGCGGCGCCGGGGGACATCAGGAATGTCACGGTCGCGGCCACCTCTTCGGGCCGGCCCATGCGCTGCGCCGGGATGGCCTTCAGGATTTCCTCGACCGGCACCTGCTCGTCGATCATGTCCGTATCGATCAGACCGGGCGCCACGCAGTTCACGGTGATGTGGCGTTTGGCCAGTTCCACGGCGAGCGCCTTGGCGGCGCCGATGAGGCCGGCCTTCGAGGCGCTGTAGTTGACCTGTCCGCGGTTGCCGACCAATCCGGAGACCGAGGTCATGCACACCACGCGGCCCGCCGCGCGGCGGCGGATCATGGGCATCGCCAGCGGGCTCATCACGTTGTAGAAACCGTCCAGGTTGGTCCGCAGCACCTGGTCCCAATCGTCGCCCGTCAGGGCGGGGAACGCGCCATCGCGCGTCAGGCCGGCATTGAGCACCACGCCGTAATACGCGCCGTGCGCGTCGACATCTGCCTGCAGCACCGCGGCGCACTGCGCGCGGTCGGCCACGTCGAACTGAAGGATGCGGGCCTGGCGGCCACGGGCCTGCACCTCGGCCTGGACGGCCTCGGCCTGCGCGCGCTGTTGGCGGCAATGCAGCACCAGATCGTGGCCCGCGTCGGCCAGGGCCAGCGCGATGGCGCGGCCGATGCCGCGGCTCGAGCCGGTGACGAGAATGGGGTCGGCGCTCATTGGGGGGCTTGTTCCTGCATAAGGGTGTTGGGGTCGCTGGGCTGATAGACGTTGAGCCGGGCTTGGGCCAGCACGCGCGTGCCCTCGCGCAGTTCGCATTCGAAGACGCTCATGCCGCTGGCGTCGATCAGGCCGCGTTCGACGTGGACGGTGAGGGCGGCGCCGGCGGGCAACGATGCGTCGTGGCATTCGTAGCGCCGCGTGCCAAGCAGGAAGCCGAGCTTGACGGCTTCGTTGGCCTGGCGGGCCTGGCAACCCGCCCAGGCGCCGACGGCCTGCGCCATCAGTTCCATGCCAAGCCAGGGCGGCAGCGAGCCGTCGGGCAGCGAGTAGGGGCCCGGCCGCACGACGGCCTGGGCGGTAAGGCTGTCCGCGTCATGGTGGGTGACCGCGTCGAGCAGGATCATGTCGCCCGCGTGCGGCAGCAGGCTGGCCATGGGCCAAGTCGTCATGGCTGGCCTCCCAGCACCAGGCTGGCATTGTTGCCGCCGAAGGCGAACGAGTTGCTCATGGCGAGCCGCCGCCGGCCCGCCGGGTAGCGGTGCGCTGACGTGCTGAAGTCCAGCGCGGGCAGCGCCGGATCCGGTTGGCCATCCCACACATGGGGCATCAGCGCGCCCTGCGTGTTGGTGGCGGACAGCGTGATCCAGGCCAGCGCGGCTTCCAGGGCGCCGGCCGCGCCCAGCGTGTGGCCGGTCAGCGCCTTGGTCGACGCGCAGGGCACGCCGTTCGGAAACACCGCGTGGGTGGCGTGGCTTTCCATGGCGTCGTTGTGCGGCGTGCCGGTCCCGTGCAGGTTAAGCCAGCCGATGCCGGCGGCGTCCACGCCGGCCGATTGCAGCGCGGCCTGCATGGCCCGGCGCGCGCCTTCGCCGGTCGGGTCGGGCGCGGACATGTGCCAGGCGTCGGAGCTGGCGCCGCCGCCCAAGAGCGCGACGGCGTTGGCATCGGCTGGATCGCGTTCCATCAGGAACAGCACGCCGGCTTCGCCGATGTTGATGCCGCGGCGATGGGCCGAGAAGGGCGCGCACAGCGCTTCGTCGACGGCTTCGAGCGTCGCGAAGCCATTGATGGTCAGGCGGCAGAGCGTGTCGGCGCCGCCGCAGATCACCGCGTCGCACAGGCCCAGCTGCAGCAGCCTGCGCGCCGACAGCAGGGCGCGGGCGCTGGAGGTGCATGCGGTGGACAGGGTGTAGGCCGGCCCCGTCACGCCCAGCCAGTCCGCAAGGAAGGCGGCGGGCGAGGACAGGGCCTGCCGGCGGTAGTCGTAGTCGTCCGGCCAGGCGCCGTGCGCGCGCAGATGGCGGAACGCGGGCGCATTGTCATTCACGCCGGACGTGCTGGTGCCCAGCACCACCGCGACGCGCGCGGCGCCGTATCGGGCGATGGCGCTGCGCAGCCGGTCCTCGATCTGGAGGGCCGCTGCAAGCAGCAACTGGTTATTGCGGCTGTGGTGATGCGCGGGCATCTGCGGGGGCGCCGGCGGCAGCGCGCCGGTGACGGCGCCCAACGTCAGCGTGCGGCCGATCACCCAGCCGTCCTGGGCGCGCATGCCGCTGGTGTCGCCCGCGAACGCGGCGCGGCCGACGGCGTCCACGCCAGCGCCCAGCGCGCAGACGATGCCGGGAGTGCCAAGCCAGGTCGTCATGGCTGTTCCTTCAGGGGGGTGATGCGCCACGTGACGCCGCTGGCGCTGCCGATCGACAACGCCTGGCTCTGCGAGTCCGCGGGATAGGAGACCGTCCAGCGCACCTTGCCGCCATCGAGCAGCAGGCGTTGCGTGGCGCCGCCTTGCGAGGCCGCGCGCCACGACGCCGCGCCGTAGGCTGCGTCAAGTTCGGCCTGCGGGGTCCAGGCAAACATCAGCGCCGCGAACAGATCGCGCGCCTGCGCATTGGGCCGCATGAAACCATCGTTGCGCCATTGCCCGCGCTCCAGCATCTGGCGCGCCTGCGGCACGCCCATGGGGTCGAACAGCGACCACCGCAAGGCGGCGTCTTCGCGCTGGACCACCAGCAGCAGGTCCAGGGCGGGCTGGCCCGGCGCGGCCTGCACCACGTGCAACTGGCGCGGCAGCGAAAAGCCGGCGTCGCGCGCGGGCAGGGGCGGCGCGCCCGCGCAGCCGGCCAGCGCCAGCAAGGCCAGCGTCATCGCCAGGGCGCGGCAGGCAGACAGGAAGGAGGCGGGATGGGCGGTCATTATGGGTTCAGGCGGGCTGGGCGAGCCTGTCGCCGCTGCGGCACAGCTCGCTCAGCATGCGCAGGCGGCGCTGCGGGTTGGCGACGAAGGGATTGGCCGTGTCCCAGGCGTAGCCGGCCAGGATGGAGCTGATCATGCGGCGGATTTCCGGTTGCGCCTGCTGATAGAAGACAACGTCCTGGAATTCGCCGGTGTACCAGCCCTGCACATACGCGCGGAAGGTTTCCACGCCGATCATCAGCGGGTCGGCGAACTCGGCTTGCCAGTCCACCTGCGCGCCGCCCAGTTGCCGGTGCAAGGCGTCCGCGGCCAGCTTGGACGAGCGCAGCGCGATGGTGACGCCGGACGAGAACACCGGATCCAGGAATTCCGCGGCGTTGCCCAAGAGGGCGTAGCCGGGGCCGTGCAGGCGGGTGACGCTGGCGGAGTATCCGCCGATGGTATTGGCCGGTGTGTCCCAGACGGCGTTCTTCAAGACCCGCTTCAGGTTGGGCGCGGCATCGGCCATGGCGCGCAACGTGGTCATCAGGTCCTCGCCGGGGCCGCCAAAAAGGTCGTCGCCGCCCACCACGCCGAACGAGCAGCGGCCGTTGGAGAAGGGAATCAGCCAATACCAGATGCCGCGCTCTTCGGGGTGAACCGTGATCAGGATCTTCTCGCGGTCAAAGCCGGGATCGTCGATGCGGTCTTCGATGTGGGTGAAGATGGCCTTGCGGGGCGGCAGGCCGGAGGGGCGTTCCAGGTCCAGCAGACGGGCCAGCACGCGGCCGTAACCGCTGGCGTCCAGCACGAACTGGCTCTTGACCTGGTAGGCGCTGCCGTCCGCACGGCGCACGTCCAGCAAGGGCCCGGCGCTGCCGAAGTCCGCGGCGGTGACTTCCTGCTGATAGCGCACCTCGACGCCCTGGCGCGCGGCGTCGTCCGCCAGCACCTTGTCGAAATGCGCGCGCTGCACCTGGAAGGTCGTGCCCGGCCCGGCGGTGAACTTGTCGCGGAAGTCGAAGTACGTGTAGGCGTCGCCGCAGGCGAACGCGGCGCCGTTCTTGACCTGGAAGCCCGCGGCCTGGACGGCGGGCAGCATGCCGGCCTCTTCCACGAATTCCAGGCAATGCGCGAGCAGGCTTTCGCCGATGGAGAACCGGGGGAACTGCTGGCGCTCCAGCATGAGCACGTCATGTCCCTGCCGCTTGAGCAGCGCCGCGGCAACGGCGCCGGCGGGGCCCGCCCCGATAACCACAACTTCCCGATGTTCCATGCTGGAGATTTCCATGATTCCTTGGTGAAAGAGGCAGGTGTCAGGCCCGCCGGGGCGGCCCGACCCAGGGCGCCCACAGGAGCGAAAAGGCGACGCCCAGGGCCACCGCCAGCCCGAAGTTGGCGATGGCGGGCGTGTGGCTGAGGGCAAGCAGTCCGAAAGACAGCAGCGTCGTGACGGCGCCCAGCAGAATGCCGACGAGGCTGGCGGCGGCGCCAGCGACGCGCTCGTACATGAAGATGGCGTAGTCCACGCCGATGGCCGACACCAGCAGCAGGCCGAAGAGGCTGAAGAGCGTCAAGGGCTGGCCCAGGTAGCCCAGCGCGGCCAGGCTGCAGGCGGTGGCCGCCAGCGGCACGGCAAGGATGCGCCAGGTGGCGGCGCGTCCCAGCGTCAGAAGCAGCAGCACGGCCGCGGCCACGTAGGACAGCAGCTTGAGTTCGGCGGCTTCGACCCGCGTGGCGGCGAACATGCGGTTCAGCTCGCCGCTGCGGTCGACCAGCGTGACGCCCGGCGCGGCCTGCGCGATGGTTGGCAGCGCGGCCGGATCGGTCAGGCCCAGCAGCGAGATCATGCCGGCGTACTCGCCGTCGTGCTGGCCTAGCCACAGCGCGCGCCAGCGTTCGGCCTGCGGGCCTTGCAGCGCGCCATCGATGGTGACGACCGGCAGCGCCGCCAGCGACTGCAGCTCCTGCGTCACGGCCTCGAGCGGAATGCCGAGGTCCGTCATGGGCTTCCACACTTGCGGTTGTCCGGCCAGCTCGGCCAGGCGGCGGCCCAGGGCCTGCTGGTCGGCGGCGGGCGACACGAGCTGGCTGAGCGCGTTGTAGGTGGCCAGGCCGCCCCGCTGGACCAGCGTGTCGAGCGCTTGCGCGACCCGCGCCTGGCGGCGCAGCAGTTCGTCGGGATCGGGGGCGCGCACCAGAAAGAACTGGCTTGTGGGCACAAAACCGGTGATCTCGCCGATCTGCCTGGCCTGCTGCATCAGCGGCGCCGGCAGGCTCAGCCATTGACGCAGATCGTCCTGGATGCCCAGCCGCGCGATGCCGCCGGCCGTCACCGCCACCAGGACGGCGGCGCCGGCCCACAGAACGCCGCGCCGGGCGCCCAGCCGTTCGCGCGTGGCGAGCGCGGCCTGGGCAAAGTGAAGCAGCGGCAGCCAGGGGCGCGGCTGCCAGCCCCGCATCCACGCCGGAAGCTGGCACACGGTGCAGGCATACGCGCCAAGCAGGCCGGCCGCCGAGAACACGGCGGTCTGGGTCAGCGCCGGAAACGGCGTGAACGCCAGCGCGACATAGCCCACCAGACTGGCGGCCAGGCTGATCGTCAGACCGGGCAGCACGCGGCGCAGCGCGGGCCACGCTTGCCAGTCCGGCATCCCGAAGCGCTTGCCCAGCCAGTGCATGGGAAAGTCGACCGCCACCCCGATCAGGCTGGCGCCGATGACCAGCGTCAGGACGTGGATCGAGCCGAACACCGCGACGCACGCGACCGCGCCGGTCACGAGGCCCACCGCCACCGGCACGAAGGCCAGCAGCACGCGCCAGCGGCGCAGCGCCAGCAGCAGGACGAGCACGATGCCGATCGTGGCGCCGGACCCGATCCAGCTGCTTTCGGCGACCGCCTGCGCCTTGCCGGCGGCCGCGTACAGCGCGCCGCC
Organism: Achromobacter sp. JD417; assembly: GCF_041879325.1. NCBI lineage: Bacteria > Pseudomonadati > Pseudomonadota > Betaproteobacteria > Burkholderiales > Alcaligenaceae > Achromobacter > Achromobacter sp. JD417. Next base: position 2,145,479 of record NZ_CP087159.1, read on the forward strand.
CGCCACCAGCATCTGGGCGCCGCCGGCCTGCAGAGCCTCGCGGTCCTTGGCGATCTGCGTGGCGATGCGTTGCGGCGCATCGGCATCGAACGCGTCGCCGCGCGTCTCGGCGCGCACGAGCACCCAGCGTTTGCCGTTCTGCTGCGCCTGCAGCGTGCCCGAGCCCATGTCGTAATGCACGGGTCCGCCGGGCCTGAGTGATTGCTCGGCGCGGCGCGTGAGCCCCAGCCAGTCTTGATCGGCGGGCACGAGGCCCGACGAGGAGAACGGATCGGACAGCTCGCGCGCGCGGCGCTGTGCGAATGCGGCGGGATCCGTCTCAAGCAGTTGGCGGTCCGCCAGCGGCAGCATCGCCAGGCGGCCGGCCAGCAGTTGTTCGCGCAGGGCGGCCAGGTCCACATTGACTTCCACCTGCACGACCGAAAATAGGCCGCTGTCCGACCAGCGTTTGGCAAGCAGGCGCGCCGGCTGCGCGGGGTCGGCGTCATCCGGGGCAGACACCAGCGCGATGAGCTGGCGCGACAGCGGTTCCTGGATGCGGGCCTCGGCCAGCTGGCGCGTGGCGTCACTGGCGCTTTGCGGCACCAGCTCCATCAGGTTGGCCGACACCGGCCAGCCATTGCGGCATTGCCAGGCGCCGGCAAGCAGCACCAGCAGCAGCCCCAGCTTGAAGAGGCGGGGCAGCCAGCGTTCAGTCCGAGAAGGCACGCTGTTCCTCGGGCGTGAGCGCGTCGGCCGCGACCGCGCCCGTCATCTGCAGGACGCTGCGGTCGCCTTGCGTCTCGCGCAATTCGATGCGATCGACCAGCGCGCCGCCGTCGATCTGGATCGTGCTGAAGATCTGCTTGAGCAGCGCCGACCGCGGCGTCAGCGTCAGTTTCCAGCCGGTTGCCTCGCCCGTCAGCGCCAGGTCGAAGTTCTCTTCGAGCCCGCGCGTGTCGCCAGCCAGGACCGACAGGAACAGCTGGTTCTCGCGTCCCGCGCCGGTGTGCTGGGGCAGCGCCTGCCAGGCGCCCGATTCGTCGCGGCGCGCGATGCCGTCGGCGTTGATGCGCAGGTCCTGGACGATGGGCGTACGCAAGCGCCACAACAAGCCCTTGCCCGCCGCCAGCGTGAAGTCGCCGCGGCTGGTCAGGGGCTGGGGCAGCGACCGCAGGAATTTCTGCTGGACGAACTGGCCGCGCACGATCGGCGTGGCGCGCAGTTGCTGTTGCAGGGCGTTCAGGTCGAACGCCCGGGCGCTCAAGGGCAGCAGCGCCATCGCCAGCAGAAAGAGAAATCGGTTCAGGCGCATGTCGCGGTCTCCAGGGATTGAAGGGCGCGTTGGACCGCATCAACGAAGACGGTGGGCGAGGTCAGCTGCATTTCGCGGCTGGCCAGGCACACGGCGACCTGTTCGGAGGTGGCCCGGGTGAGCCGCTGGCCCGTGGCCGCGTCCTGGATCAGGTAGTTGATCTTGAGGCGGTGCTCCCATTCGACCAGTTCGGCGTGCACGACCAGGCGTTGGCCGAACTGCGCGGGCTGGGCGTAGCGCAGATGCAGGTCGATCACCGGCCAGGCGTAGCCGCTTGCCCGCATCGCGTCGTAGTTGTGGCCGATCCGGTCCAGCAGTTCGCAGCGCGCCTGTTCCAGATATTTGACGTAATGGCCGTGCCACACGACGTTGATCGAATCGACATCGAAGAAGGGCACACGGATTTCGACTTGCGCGCCGATCGCGCCACGTTTACGCATCGTCTTTCCAGAAGGGGTAGAAGTTGAACCACTGCAGCGGCGCGTCGCGGCAATGCGCGGCCAGGCGGTCGGCATAGCGCTGGGTCCAGACGGCGATCTGCGCCTGCCGGGTCGCGCGCGTCCATTCGACGCGCTCGGTCAGGCGCTCCATCGAGACGCGATAGCGGCCGCCGTGGCGGGTGCAGCGCAGCAGGTTCACGGGGCAGCCCAAGAGGCCCGCCAGAAGCCACGGGCCCTGGGGGAACAGGGCGGTGGCGCCCAGGAATTGCACGGGTACCGTGCGGTCGCCGCGCAGCGGCACACGGTCGCCGGCGATGGCAAGCCATTCCCCGCGCTCCAGGCGCTTGGCAAGATCCAGCATGACGGCGGCATCCAGCTCGCTGACCTGGATCATGCGCAGCCCGCCGCCGGCCTCGTCGAGCAGGCGGTTGAAGTTCACGGCGTGCTTGCTGTGCACCAGCACATTGAGCCGCAGCGCGCCGGTCTGCTCCGCAAGCGCGCGGCAGATTTCGAGGTTGCCCAGGTGCGAGCCCACCAGGATCTGTCCGCGGCCGTGGCCCATCTGGCCATGCAGGCCGTCCGGGTCCGCGATATCCAGACGCGCCATCGTGATCTTGCCCTGCCATACGTCCAGCTTGTCCAGAATGGCGGTGGCGAAGGCGAGGTACTGGCGGTACACGGGCAGGGCGCGCGGCAGCGGAGCGGCCAGTTCGCCGGAGGCCGCCACGCGAGACTGGTACACCGCGATCGCGCGCCGCGCGCGGGCGCCAAACGCGTAGAAGTACAGCACCACCACCCAGACCACGGGGGCGACCGCGCGCCGTCCCAGCCTGCGCGCGGCCCATGCCGTCAGGCGCATCAGCACGGGGCTGCCGCGTTCGCGCTGCCCGGCCCAATGCGGATCGGCCACGCTCATGGCTGGGCGCTCCGGGACAGGCGGCGCCACAACAGCGCCGGCGACCGGGCCAGCATGCCGAAGAACAGGCGCGCGTGCATGCGGCTGATCAGCACGTTGTCTTGCAGGCCCTTGAAATGCGAAATGCCGCCCTCGGGGTAGACCACGCGCGTCGGCAGCCAGGCCATGCGCACGCCGCGCCAGTGCAGCCGCACCAGCACGGCAATGTCGAAGTCCATGCGCTGGCCGACGTGGGCGCCGTCGATCACCGGCAGCACGGCTGCCAGCGGGTACACGCGAAACCCGCACATGGCGTCGGGGATGTCGAGCGACAGGGTGTTGATCCAGACCCACACACGGGTCAGCCAGCGGCCGTAGAGACGGCTGCGCGGCACGTCGTCGCCGTACACGGGCGCGCCGCAGATCACGGCGTCCGGCTGCTCGCGCGAGGCTTGCGCGAATAGCGGGATGTCTTGCAGCGCATGCTGGCCGTCGGCGTCCACCTGCAGGGCATGCGTGTATCCCAATGCCAGCGCGGCCCGCAAGCCATCCTGCACTGCGGCGCCCTTGCCGCCGTTGACGGCGCGGCGTACCAGGTGGGTGTCGGGCTGTTCGGCCAAGCCGTCCAGCACGGCGGCGCACGCGGGCGCGGAGCCGTCGTCCACCAGGACGCAAGGCAGGCCTTGCGCGGCAAGCTGCGCGACGACCGCGGCGACGGTGCCGCCGTGGTTGTACACGGGCACGACAGCGCACAGCTTATGCGGCGTCATGGCTTGCTCCGTGGAGAATGCGCCCGGACGAGCACGGCGCGTCATTCACCGTGAACGTGAAGTAGAGCTTCTGTTTGGCGGTATCCCATTTCAGCGTCAGGACGGCGGCGTCGCCCGGACGCAGCAGACGCTGGAACTTCAGCGCTTCCATGCCCGCGAAGTTCAGACCGGGGTGCAGGTCGCGCTGGGCAAGCGACATGGCCCAGCTGATCTGCGCCACGCCCGGCACGACCGGCGCCGCGGGAAAGTGTCCGCTGAAGTAAGCCAGGTCGTAGGGAATGTCCAGCGTATAGCGGCGTTCGTTGTCCGGTTGTCCGGGCAGGCCGGCCGGGATGGCGGCGGGCGCCACGGGGCGCGGGCCGGCCGCGGCCTCGAAGTCGGCTTGCGGCAATTTGCCTTGGGCGTTGGCGGGCAGGTGGGGCAGCAGCCGCCAGGTGCGCGGAATCGCCAGCGATTCGAAGCGCGCGGCCAGATGGCCCCGCAGCGCGTCCACCACGGCTTTGCGGCCCTGGTTGCGCAGTGCATGCAGGCCGTGGGCCGACAGCGCAACGAGCGCGGCCAGGCGCGTGGCGCCGGCGGCCTTGCCGAGCCGGACGTCGGTCGCAAAGGCATGTTCCATCAGCGCGTGTTCGATCATGGGCAGCGACACGCGCTTGTCTTCGATCTTCATGATGCGGTCCAGCCTGCCGAGCAGCCGGAAACCCGTCGCTGTGAGCTCGGCGCCATCGGCGGTCTGCGCCTCGCTGGACTGCACCCAGGGCGACGACACGCGCAGCGCGCCTGCGTCGTTCAGGTCGACGCTGACGCCCGGCAGCGGCTGCCAGTCGGTGTCGCCGGTGCGCCAGGCGACCGCGCCCGTTTCAGAACTGCCGTAGATCTCGGTGGGGCGCAGTCCGAGCGAACGTTCGATGTCGTCGGATACGTCAAGCGGCAGCGCGCCGCCCGACGAATGGATGCGCGTCAGCCGCCCGCGCAGCTGCGCCGCGTCCAGGCGCTGGCCCAGCCGGCGCAACAGCGCGGGGCTGGCGATCCAGGCGAATGTGGGAAAGCGCAGGCTGGCCTGTTGCAGGTCTTCGGGGTACAGCCGCTGGCGGCGGTCGATCTGGCGGCCCGCGCAAAGCGGCCACAGCACGCGAAAGGGCAGGCCATACATATGCTGGGCGGACACGCTGCCCAGCACCGGCGTGTGCGTGTCGGGCCATTGGCGCTGCAAGGCGTCGATCTCCGCCGCAAGCTGGCGCCATTGCTTGACGATGTACTTGGGCGCGCCGCTGGACCCCGATGTGCACAGCACCAGCGTCACCGATGCATCCAATTCGGCCGGCGCGAGCGGCGGCTGGTCCAAGAGGTCCGCCAGCCGCCATTGCCGCCCGGCAGGCACGGGCAGATCGGTGTCAGTCAGCCACGCATCGACCGTGCCGTCCAGGCCGTTGCAGGTCTGGCCCTGATTGTCTCCGGGCAGGACGGCCACGACGCCCGCGCGCCAGCACGCGAACAGCGCGCAGGCCAGTTCCACCGCGTCGTCGAACCACAGCGCGGCGCGGCGCACCGGGCGCGCGCGCAACGCGCCCGCCACGGACAGGGCGTTCCGCGCAAAGACCTCACGGGTGATCGCCGGGCCATCCGCGATGGCGGCCTCCATGCCGCCAGGGGCGGGCATCAGCAGGCGGGGCAGGGGCGTCCAGGCCATGGCTTCAGGCGGCCTTCGCGGCGGCGGGGCGCACCAGCCATTCGCCGGCGGCCATCATGCCCATCAGCACGTAGCTGGCGCAGCCGTTGTAGGCGACCCACCAGTTCCACGGCGCCCAGGCCGCCAGCGCGGCGGCGATCGTGCCGTTCAAGGCGAAAAACACGCACCAGGCGCGGGTCACGTTGCGGGTGTAGCGCACGCCCTCGGGCGGCAGATCGGGGTGGCGCAGGCGCGCCAGACGTTCCACCACGGGCTGTCCGGCGCGCAGGCTCATGCCGAAAATGGCCAGCATCATGGCGTTGACCAGCACGGGATACCAGCGCAGCCAGCTCTCGGAATTGGTTACCGCCAGGATCAGGCAGAAGACCAGTGCGGCGGCGGGCAGCAGCTTGTCGCCGGGCTGCGCGGCGCGCGCGGTCAGGCCGCGGGCCAGCCACAACAGCGCCAGCGGCAAGGCCAGCCAGGCGGCGTTCACGCGTCCCAGCATCGCGTACACGACGAAGGGGTAAGCCACTGCGGCGGCGGCCAAGGCGGCCGCAACGCCACGGTTCATGCGGCCGGGTCCTGCTTTTGCCACATGGCCTGCACGACGTCTTCGACGGTGCGGACCGTGCGGAAGTCGTTGGCGTCCAGCTTGCGGCCGGTCTGGCGGCGCACGTGGTCGATGAGGTCGATCGCGTCGATGCTGTCGATTTCCAGATCGGTGTACAAATGCGCGTCGGGCGTGATCCGTTCCGGTTCGATTTCGAACAGTTCGACGAGGGCGCCGCGCAGCGTGTTGAAGATTTCGTCGCGGGTGTGCATGGTGACTCCGTATGCGTCAGTCGCGGCGTTGCGCAGTGACAAATGCCGCCAGGCTGGCAATGCTGGCGAAATGCTCGCGCATGTTGCGCGTTTCGGGATCGATGGTGATGGCGTAACGCTTTTGCAGCGCCAGGCCCAGTTCCAGCGCGTCGACCGAATCCAGGCCCAGTCCGTCTCCGAACAGGGCGGCTTCGCGGTCGATGTCGTCGGGCGTGATGTCTTCGAGCCCGAGGGACTCGATGACGAGCGTCTTGAGCTCAAGTTCCAGTTGATTCATCCAGCGTTGACTCCACTTGCGCCGCCGTGGGCGGCGGCGCGTTCATTGGGGCGCCTTGCTGCGCCTGCGGCGCCAGCTTGGCTTCGAAATAGGCGTGCAGGTAGGCATTCATCTTGCGGCCGGCGATCGGCAGCGGATGCGCCTGGCTCCAGGTCGCCGGGTCGATGTCTTCACCGACCTCGATGACATAGCGCATGCGCGAGGGCGGAATCCGGTACCAGGGCTCGCCCTTGGTGAGGCTGCGCGGATTCATCCGGATCACGACCGGCGTCACGACCTGCGCGCCGCGCAGCGCAATGGCGCATGCGCCGCGATGAAACTGCGGCATGGCGTCCGGCGGCGTGCGCGTGCCTTCCGGGAAGACGATCAGCGTTTCGCCATTGCGCAGCACATCAGCCGCGCGGTCGAACATGTCGAAGCTTTCGTCATTGGTGATGTATCCGGCATTGGCCACGGGGCCGCGGGTGAAGGGATTCGTGGCAAGGCCATGCTTGACGATGCAGTTGGCGTTCTTGACATGCCCGACCAGGAACACCACATCCAGCAGCGACGGGTGGTTGGCAAGAATCATCTGGCCCGGTCGGCCCAGGCGGTCGGCGCCCTTGAATTCCACGGTCAGGATGCCCACGCGCACCATGAACCGGATGAACAGCCTGAAGGTGCCATTCAATGCCCAGCGGGCCCGGCGTTGGCGGTCCTGGCGGTCGCCCGGCAGCAGGCGCTGGGGCGGAAACACCATCAGGCGCAGCAGCACGCCGCCCACCCCGAACATGGTGAAGGCCATGCCGGTGGCGACCAGGCGCCACAGCCAGAAATCTTGACGAACTTGAGCCGGGGAGGTCATGCGTTACGCGTCCAGGTCCATTGGCGGCTGCGGTTGGCGTGCCGCCAGCTTCGGGTCTGCAGCGTCAGGTGGCGAACCAGATTCAGCGGATTGGGCCAGACTTGCGGCGGCGCACCACTGTTGCCAGCCGGACCCATCGAGAGCGCCCAGTCCGTGCCCGGGCACAGGCGGAACGCGGCGGCGTAGGAAAACGGCGCGTCTCCCACCCAGGGCGCGTACGGGGGCGGCGGCACTTCCTCGGCCAGCACCACCAGCACGTTGCCATGCCCCTGGCCGAACAGCAGCGCGGCTTCGAGGAAGGCGTGCTCCAGGCCGTCGTCCTCGACGGACAGCGCCACGGACTCGGCCGTTTCGCGGCGTATGATCGACCATTGCGCGGCTATCGCGTTGTGAACCGACAGGCCAAAGGCCGTGGGCGACAGCGGCTCGTCCGCCGCGAGCGACTCAAGCAGTCCGAAGTTGCGCGTGGTTTCTCCGTGCCGCGAGGCAAAGACGAACGGCATGTCCGGGTATCCGTCGGCAAGCGGCCACGCGCACGCGAACACCCCGCGAGCCAGAGGGCTGAGGCGGCGGCGCTGCATGGGGGGCAAGAAGTCGAGGCGGGCGGCGGCCTGATCTCCGAGGGGGCAATATGGGTGTTCCGCCCAGTGCTGCCAACTGCTCGGGTCTTGAAATCCTGGTGTCCAACCTTGCCAATGCGCGATGGAGAACGTCAACATAGCGCGCGATTCTACTATGGCAAACTCGGCTCAAACTGTTTTGAATAGTTACACATCACACAAATTGGCTTAGATTTCTCGCATTATTTTCTAAATAGTTACGTTCTCCGTTGGATATTCAGGAACTTTTAGTCTGGTGGGCGGATCAAAGCGCCGCCTCTCTATATAGCTCCGAGCAGCTGTCCGCCGAAGACGCTGCCCGAGCGGCCGCGATCCGCAGCGGCAAGGCGCTGCGCGACTGGAAGGCCAGCCGCGCGTTGTTGCATGACGTGCGCAGCCGCCAGCCCGATTCCCGCCCGGCCTCGCTCAGCCACAGCAACGGCCACGCCATCGTGGCCACCGCCCCGGCAGGCTGGAAAGTCGGCGCCGACCTCGAGGCAATCTCCCCGCGCGACGTGCCGGGGCTGGCCCAGTGGGTGTGTTCGTCCGCCGAACGCGACCTGTTGGCAGGGCTGCCCGACGAGGCGCGCCTGCTCCGCTTCTACCAGCTATGGACATTGAAAGAGGCCTTCATCAAGGCCGCCGGCCTGGATTTTCCGGCTGACATGGCATCGGTGGGCTTGTGTCCGGCGCCGTCCGGTTTGGCGCTGCGCCCGCCGCCGGGACGCTGGCGGGCCTGCTCTTATCGGGTGGGCGCCGGCTGGATGGCCTCGGTGGTGTGGCAGGCCCCAGAGGGATCAGCTGGGGACTTGGCGCAACCCGTGTGGACCGGCGCGGCCGGCTGTCAGTTGCCTGATGTCCTGATACAAGGTTATTGGCCGCCCGATACGACTTGAAACCGCCCTGACATTTCGCCGCTCGCATTTAAAGATGTATTATGAATATATGTTTAAAGGCGATCCTGTTCGCCATTCAAGGAGCAGTTGATGTTGAGCCCCCAAATCCGCGAGCTGGTCAAAGCCACGGCCCCCGTCCTGAAGGTCCATGGCGTCGCCTTGACCAAGCACTTTTACGCGCGCATGTTCCAGCACAACCCGGAACTCAAGCACGTGTTCAACCAGGCCCACCAGGCGGGCGGCGCGCAGCAGCACGCGCTGGCCGGCGCGGTCACCGCCTATGCCGAGCACATCGACGATCCCTCGGTGCTGATGCCGGTGGTGACGCGGATCGTGCACAAGCACGTCAGCCTGGGCATCCGGCCCGAGCACTACGCCATCGTGGGCAAGCATCTGCTGGCTTCCATTCGTGAGGTGCTGGGCGAAGCCGCCACCGACGAACTGGTGGACGCGTGGGCGGCGGCGTACGGCCAACTGGCCGACCTGCTGATCGCCGAAGAGGCCCGCCTGTATGCGGAATCGGCCAACAAGCCCGGCGGCTGGACCGGCTGGCGCGCGTTCCGCGTCGTGGGCAAGCAGCCCGAAAGCGCCGAAATCACCTCGTTCTACCTCGCCCCGGCCGACGGCGGCACGGTCCCGGCTTACCAGCCCGGCCAGTATGTGTCCGTGCGCGTGTTCGTGCCGGAACTGGGCCTGATGCAGCCGCGCCAATACAGCCTGTCGGACGCGCCCGGCCAGGATCGCCTGCGCATCTCCGTCAAGCGCGAACCGGCGGGCGACCAGACGCCGGCGGGCCGCGTGTCCAACGCGTTGCATGACCGCCTGGAAGAAGGCGGCGTGCTGGACGTCGCGCCGCCGCAGGGCGATTTCCACCTGCGCGAGGACGGCGATGCGCCCGTCGTGCTGCTGAGCGGCGGCGTGGGTCTGACGCCCATGGTGTCGATCCTGAACCATCTGGTGCATGCCAATGACGCGCGCCAGATCCGCTTCGTGCACGGCTGCCGCAATCGTTCGGTGCACGCCATGCGCGACCACGTGAACGACATCGCGGCAAAGCGCGCCAACGTGCGCAAGGCGGTGTTCTACGAAGAGGTCGGCCACGGCGACCAGGCCGGCCGCGACTACGATCACCAGGGGCGCGTCGATCTGCACGCCATTCGCGACGAGGCCATCGTGCCGGGCGCGGACTACTACTTGTGTGGCCCGGCGGCCTTCATGCGTGCGCAGCGCGAGGCGTTGCTGGGGCTGGGCGTGACCGAAGACCGCATCCACGCCGAGGCCTTCGGCACCGGCGGCGTCGCCGGCTGACCGGTGTATCCTGGCGGCCCGACGTTTCCGGGCCGCCGGGTCCACGTGTCCTTCACACCATGCAACTGAACCGATTCACCGACTTCGGCCTGCGCGTCCTGATGTACCTGACGCAATGCCGCGACCGGTCCGTAGCCGTCACGATCCCCGAGATCGCGGACCGCTTTGGCCTGTCGCGCAATCATCTGGTCAAGGTCGTGCATTTCATGTCGCAGCGCGGCTGGGTCAGCACCACGCGCGGCAAGGGGGGCGGGCTGAGCCTTGCCCGCGCCGCCACGGAATACCGTGTCGGTGATCTGGTGCGCGAGCTCGAGCAGCAGGGTCCCCTCATCGATTGCCGCGAACCCCCGTGCGCGCTGGACGGCGTGTGCCGGCTGTCGGGCGTGCTGGCGCAGACGCTGCAGGCCTTCTACGACACCCTCAATGGCTACACGCTGGCCGATTTGGTCCGGGAACCGACCGCCGCCGCGATCATCAAGCTGCACCGCGTCGCCTGAATCGGGGACATGATGTTTGGTTATGGCCCCTGCGGCGTTTGGCATTTGCCGGCGCGGGGGCGGCCGTTACAGAATGGCCGTGTTCGCGGTCTACTTGGATAACGGTATGCGCGTTTGCGTAATTGGCGCCGGCGTCGTCGGTGTGACGTCGGCCTATTTCCTGGCGCGCCAGGGTCATGACGTGGTGCTGGTCGACAGCCAGCCCCGCCCGGCGGAAGTCTCCAGCTATGCCAATGGCGGTCAGCTCAGCTACAGCTATGTGGCGCCGCTGGCCGGGCCCGGCGTGTTGCCCAGCGTGCCGGGCTGGCTGCTGCGCCATGATTCGCCGCTGCGGTTCCGGCCCCGCCTGGACCCGCATCAGTGGCGCTGGTGCCTGCAATTTGCGCTGGCCTGCCGCGCGTCGGTCGCCAAGGCGTCCACCGCCCAGATGCTGACCCTGTCCTACCTCAGCCGCGATGTCATGCACTCGCTGCTGGAACAGGAAGACCTGGCGTTCGGCCACCTGAAGAACGGCAAGCTCATCGCCTACCGCAGCCCCGACCTGCTGGAAAAGGCGCGCGCGCTGGTGGCGTACCAGGCGGCGCACGGCGCGGACCAGCAGGTGCTCGATGCCGCCCAGACCGTGGCGCGCGAACCGGCGCTGGCCGGCATGGGCGCCAGCCTGGCGGGCGCCATCTATACCCCCAGCGAAGAAGCCGGCGACTGCCGCCAGTTCACCGAAGCGCTGTTCGACCGCCTGCAAAGCCTGGGCAACGTGCAGTGCGCCATGTCCAACCCGGTGTCCGGCCTGCAGCGCGAAGGCCGCCGCATCGTCGCGGTCAACACGCGCGACGGCGACATCGGCGCCGACGCCGTCGTGCTGGCCACGGGCATCGGTACCCGCGCCTTGCTTGGGCCCCTGGGCCACGACGTGCCGCTGTACCCCCTGAAGGGCTACAGCCTGACCGTGCCGCTGGCAGACGACGACACTGTGGCGCCGCGCATCAGCGTGACCGACTACGAACGGCGCATCGTCTACGCCCGTGTCGGTGGCGTGCTGCGGATCGCGGCCATGGTGGACATCGGCAGCAACAACGCCGACATCGACCCCGCTCGCGTCGGCCTGCTGAAAAAACAGGTGCTCGAAGCCTTCCCGCAGCTGGACCTGCGCCAGGCCATTCCGTGGGCGGGCCTGCGCCCGGCCACGCCCACCGGAAAGCCGCTGATCGGCCGCAGCCCGGCAGCCGACAATCTGTGGCTGAACGTGGGGCAGGGCGCGCTGGGGTTTACTTTGGCCTGCGGCAGCGCGGCGTTGCTGACGGCGCAAATGGGCGGCCTGGAGCTGCCGCTGGATCCGGCGCCGTTCAAGCCCTGAACCTCGAAGCGTGAACGCGGCGCCGGCAAGGGCAATGTCCATTTTGCGATAGCACGTGCCATTTCGTCGGCAGACGGGCTGACGCGGGCTCAATAGGATGACGATCACTCCTTCGCCAGACCGCATTCTTGCGGGCGCGAAGGAGCCGATCCCTCCTTCGAGCCTTCCACCATGTCCTATCTGTTTCCGTTGTTCGCCATCCTGTTCTGGGCGGGCAACGTCATCGTCTCCAAGATGGCCGCCAGCGCCATCTCTCCCACCGCCATCACCTTCTACCGCCTGCTGCTGGCGCTGTTCCTCATGGGGCTGTTCACGGCCCGTCCCGCGTGGCGCAATCGCAGGGTCATCCTGCGGCACTGGCCGAAGCTGGCGCTGTACGGCGCGCTGTCGTCGGCGGTTTTCCAGGCGCTGTCGTACCGGGCGGCCGAAACCACCACCGCCACCAACATGGCCATCCTGACGGCGCTGATTCCGCTGCTGAGCATGCTGGGCAGCGTCGTGATCCTGCGCGATCCGCTGACGGTCGGCATGGCCGCAGGCGGGGCGTTGTCGTTCCTCGGACTGTTGTATCTGGTGGGGCAGGGCGACATGCTGAGCGTGTTCCAGCATGGCGTGCATGTGGGCGATGGCCTGATGCTGCTGGCCGCGTTGTCGTACGCGCTGTACGGCGTGCTGCTGCGCCACTGGAAGGTGCCGGTGCCCGCCTGGCAGTCCACCTTCGTGCAGTCGATTTTTGCGCTGATCTACATGCTTCCGCTCTACCTGCGGGTGCCGGCCGCCCAGGCCGCGCTGGACACCAATACCATTCCGCTGATCCTGTACGCCGGCATTTTCTCGTCGGTGCTGCTGTCGTACCTGTGGATCGAAGGCGTGCACCGCTTGGGCCCGAACCGCTGCAGCATCTTCATCAACCTGCTGCCGCTCTTTACCGCGCTGGCCGCTTTCGTGATGCTGCGCGAGCACCTGCAGCGCTATCACATCCTGGGCGGCGCGGTCACGCTGGCGGGCGTGCTGCTGGCGCAGACCGTGCAGCGGCCGCTGTTTGGCGCCGGACGCGCGCTGGCGGCCGGCAAGGCGTAGCCCCGCCATTCACGGGCGTTCAAGACAGGCGCCCGCCGCCGACGCATAGTGGCCGCTTTGCGCGGTGAGGCGATGAGCATTATTCAAAAGACCACAATTGCGCTGGCCCGGAGCCCGGCGGTCGGCCAGGCGATGCGGGCGATGGCCGCCCGGACATCGCTGGCGCGCCGGTTTGTCGGCGGCGCCGGCGTGGACGAAGCCGTGCGCACCGCCGTGAGACTGCGCGAGGCGCACGGCATCCGCGCGTCGCTCTTCTATCTGGGCGAGTACGTGGCGGATCGCGCCGCCATCGACCACAACGTCGGGCAAGCCATCGATGCCTGCCAGGCGCTGGCGGGCGCGGGCCTGGACGTGCATGTCTCCGTCGACCCCACGGCCATCGGCTACATGCACGCCGATGCCCTGGGCGAGGAAAACGCGCGACGTATCGGCAGGGCGGTGCAGGCCGTCTCGGACACGGGGCGGGACTGGCTGGTGCTGGACATGGAAGATTCCGGCATCCGCGACCGCACGTGCGCGCTGCACCGGACACTGCTGGCCGAGGGCCTGCCGGCGGGCCTTACGCTGCAGGCGCGGCGCCGGCGCACGCCCGAGGATCTGGTCTGGGCGATCCGCCAGCGCACATCGCTGCGGCTGGTGAAAGGCGCTTTCCCCGAGCGTGCGCTGGACCACGCCGGGCGCGCGCGCATCGACCAGGCCTATCTCGACGCGGCGTCCATCATGTTGTCGCGCGAGGCCCGCGAATCGGGCTTTTACCCGGTTTTCGGCACGCACGACGACCGGCTGGCCGGGGCCATCGTCGATCTGGCGCGCGAGCGCGGCTGGCCCGCCGAGGGATTTGAATTCGAAATGCTCTACGGCGTGCGTCCGGACTGGCAGATTGCGCTGCGCGGATTGGGCTATAACGTCAGGGTTTATCTTCCGTTTGGCGCGGACTGGTGGCCGTATGCCATCCGCCGCGTCGGCGAAAATCCTCGCAATGCGTGGCTCCTGGCCCGTTCGCTGACATCGGACGGGCATTACTTCGGATAGCCGCGACTGGCTGGCGCAACATGGCGGTTTCTCAACACATCTGGCATTGCGGCGCGGGGCTGCCCGGCGACGTGCTGATCGCGGACCTGCGCGCCTACCGGTACGCGCCGCATTTTCACGACGCCTGGTCCATCGGCGCCATCGAGCATGGCCGGTGCGACTTCACCGTACAGGGCGAGGCCCACGCCGCCTGTGCGGGCGAACTGGTGGTGATCGCGCCGGGACAGGTGCACACGGGCGGCACGGCCGCCGGACCGCTCGCGTATCGCATGGCGTACATCGATCCTTCCTGGTTCCAGGACCACGCTCGCGCGCTGCATGCGCAGGGCGCGCGGCTGGCGGGACCGGTGATCGTGGATGCCGCCCTGTGCGCGCAATGGCTGGAGGCGTTGACGCCCGACGAGATCGCGCCCGCCGAACGCAGCGCACGCCTGTCTGCGGCCCTGTTCGGCACGCTGGCCGCGCACGGCAAGGCGCTGGTGGAAAGCGGGACGCCCGATGACGGTATGCCCGAAGCCGGTACGCCCGCCGCCGGTATGCCCGCAGCACCTCCCTCCGATGACCTGTCCGGCATCACCGACGTCTGCGCCATGCTGCACGCGCGCATGGCCGCGGATCCGTCCTGCGCGCCCGACCTGCAAGCGCTGGCGCAGGCGCAGGATCGTCATCGGACCACGCTGGTCAAGCAGTTTGCGCGGCGTTACGGATTGCCGCCGCAGGCATGGCTGCGCAACTGGCGCGTGGCGCGCGCGCGGGTGCTGCTGCGCGGCGGCTTGCCGTTGGCGGACGCGGCGCAGGCGGTGGGGTTTGCCGATCAGGCGCACCTGACGCGGGTGTTCAAGCAGGTTTACGGCAGTCCGCCCGGCGTGCTGGTGAGAGCCGGCGCGGTGGGCTCCCAGACGTTGTGACTGCGGGGCGTTTCAAGCCGGTAATCCGAATATTTGCGCGTGAAGAATTCCGCGCCCAGCGCCTGCGCGGCGGCCAGCGGGCGCCGCGGATCCAGCGCCACCTCGCCGCGCCGGTTGCCCGCGCCGTGCACATATCCCACGAAGTCGGAATGCGTGTAGCGCGCAAACTCCTGCACCTGATGCACGATGCCCAGCGCCGCGCCGGGATAGGTCTCTTCGGACGCCACCGTCAGTCCGAGCCGCTTACCGGCCATGCGTGCCTTGACGCGTTCGGGTTCGGGGCCGGAACCCGCGTAGTGGCTGAAAGATCGGTCAAAGAACGCCTTGGTCTGCGCCGACATTCCATACCAGTAGATGGGCGTGCAGAACAGCACGCCATCTGCCGGCAGGAAATGGTCCAGGAAAAGTTCGGCGTACCGGTCGGCGGGCGGTTTGGCATGGCGCAGATCGGGCAGCAGGCCCTGGATGTAGTCATCCAGGAAAAAGAGGGAGGCCGAAATGCCAGCCGCCTGCGCCCCCTGGCGCGCGGCGTGGGCCAACGCCGCGCTGTTGCCATTGCGGCGCGGGCTGCCCACCAGGATCAGCAGTCGCTGTTCTGGGTGATTTGAATTCATTCTTGGCTCCTTGGTGAAATGCTGGAACTACATTCGGATAGGTAATACTGATCTCCAGGCAGGGCCGCGACAACTGACGATTCCTTCACTAAGATGAATCCTGTTCATCCCAGGAGTCGCCTATGTTCGCCACGCTTCCCGTCACTGCGCTGCGCACGTTCGAGGCCGCCGCGCGGCTGCGCAGTTTCAAGCTGGCCGCGGCCGAACTGTCCGTCACCCCGACGGCGGTGTCGCATCAGGTCAAGGCACTGGAACGCCATGTGGGGTGCGCGCTGTTCGATCGCGTTCCGCGAGGCGTGCGGCTGACCGACCAGGGGGCGCGCCTCTTTGCCGGCGTGCACGGCGCGTTGCTGGACGTGGCGCAGACGCTGGACGCCTTGCGGCCCGCGCTGGAATCCGGCGCGCTCACCGTGTCCACGACGCATTCCTTTGCGGCGTTGTGGCTCGTGCCCCGGCTGGGGCGCTTTCACGAGGCCTACCCGCAGTATCAAGTGCGTCTGGATACGTCGCCCGACCCGGTGGACCTGCTTAAGGACGCCAGCGTGGACGTCGCCATCCGCTACAGCCGGGCGCGCTATCCCGCATTGCACGCGGCCTGCGCGCTGCCCGAATGGTTCGGGGTATACGGCGCGCCGGCGCAGGTTGCCCGTGCGGGCCGGCGGGCGCCGGCCCTGGTGACGGTGCGCTGGCGCGACTCGCCCTTATACGAACAGGGGTGGCAGGCGTGGTGCGAAGCCGCCGGCCTGCCGGCATGGAAGCGGCCGGTGGCGGAGCACGCCTACACCGAGGAACACTACGCGCTGCAGGCCGCCATTGCCGGGCAGGGCCTGGTGCTGGCCAGTTCGGTGATGGTGTCCGACAGCGTGGCCGCGGGCACGCTGGCGCCTTATCGGCCCGAGGTCCGGGTGCCGGGCGCGGCCTACACTGCGCTGTGCGCGCCGGGGCGCGAGCGTCATCCGCCCGTCAAGGCATTCCTTGCATGGTTGCGCAAGGCCTTCCAAGGCTAGTGGCCGGCCGCGTGCGGCATCCATGGTGCGCGCACGTGCGGCGGGACAGGATGCGCACGAGCGGGTACATTGACGTCGCCGCCCGTGTGCGGCGTTCGCGTTTTCAGACTACGGAGTGCGCCCCGCCGTGAACCGATTCCATGAAATGACGGTATTTCTTGCGGTTGCCGACGCGGGCGGCTTTGCCGCGGCAGCGCGCCGGCTGGAGATGTCCGCGCCCAGCGTCACGCGCAGCGTCGCCGCGCTCGAACGCCGCCTGGGCGCCTTGCTGCTGGTGCGCACGACGCGCAGCCTGCGCCTGACCGAGGCCGGCCAGCGCTACGCCGCCGATTGCCGCCGCATTCTCGACGAGGTCGAGCAGGCCGATGACGCCGCGGCGGGCGCGATGGCGGTGCCGCGCGGCGCGCTGTCCATTACCGCGCCCGCGCTGTTCGGCGAGCTGCACGTGATGCCGACGGTGCTGGGCTATCTGCGCGGGCATCGCCAGGTGTCGCTGCGCGCGCTGCTGGTGGACCGCGTGGTGAACCTGGTGGACGAGGACATCGACGTGGCCGTGCGCATCGGCGCGCTGCCGGACTCGTCGCTGACGGCGGTGCCGGTGGGTCATGTGCGCCGGGTGGTGTGCGCCGCGCCGGGATTCCTGAGCGCCCATGGCGAGCCGGCCGACCCCGAATCGCTGCATCGCTTCTGCACCATCACCGCGGCCATGGAAGGCCGCGGGCCGCAATGGCGATTCCTGCAGGACGGCCAGAGCCTTCGCATGAACATGCAGTCGCAATTGACCGTCACCTCGTTCCAGGCGGCCGTGGCGGCTGCCCGGGAAGGCTGGGGCCTTACCCAGGTGATGTCCTATCAGGTGGCCCCGCACCTGGCCAGCGGCGCCTTGCAGGTGGTGCTGCGCGACTTCGAGATGCCGCCCGTGCCCGTCCATCTGGTATATCCGGAAGGGCGCAAAAGCTCGGCCAAGGTGCGCAGCTTTGTCGATTTCTGTGTCGAGGCGCTGCGCCGCGACCTGGCGGCGCTGCCGGCCTGACCGGTTTATTTCATTTCCGGCAAGAGTGTCTTGCCGGCGCCGGCCGTTCTCCATTGGCGCGGGCAGGCTCAAGATGGTGGCTCGAATCCACCTGAGAGCCTCCGATGTCATCCACCTCCTCGCAATCCGCCCCGGCGCAAGCCGCCGCTCCGCTCAAGTTCTACAGCTTCGCGCTTTCCGGCCACGCGCATCGTGTCGCGCTGATGCTGTCGCTGCTGGACGTGCCGCACCAACGCATCGACGTGGATCTGCGTCAGCGTGAGCAGAAGCGTCCCGAATTCCTGGCGCTCAACGCCTTCGGCCAGGTGCCTGTCATCGACGACAACGGCGTGGTGGTGGCCGACTCGACCGCGATCCTGGTGTACCTGGCCAAGCGCTACGGGAGCGGGACCTGGCTGCCCGAGGATGCGGCGGGCGCCGCGGCCGTGCAGCGCTGGTTGTCTGTGGCGTCCGGGCCGCTGGCTGGCGGTCCGGCGTCGGCGCGCCTGGTGACCCTGTTTGGCGCGCCGCTGGATGTCGACGCCACGCTGGCGCGCGCGCATGCGCTGCTTGCCGTGATGGAAGGCGAACTTGCGCAGCGCGACTTCCTGGCCGGCAGCGAGCCCACCATCGCCGATGTGGCCTGCTATGCCTACGTGGCGCATGCGCCTGAAGGCAACGTGTCGCTGGCGGACTATCCGCGGATCCGCGCGTGGCTGAGCCGCATCGAGAACCTGCCGCGCTTCGTTCCCATGGAATCGTCGCCGGTGGGCCTGCTGGCCGCCTGATTCCCGCCAATCGACCGCGAGGACATTGCCATGAACCTTCCCGAAAACACCCCGCCGTCGCCCTGGCACGCGGGTGAATTGCAACTGCAGGCCCATGCAGGCGTTGCCGCGCGCATGGACATGGTCGGCCGCAAGGTCATCCGTGACTACATGCCCGATCAGCACCGCGAATTCTTCGCGCAGTTGCCGTTCGTGGTGGCCGGCGCGGTCGACGACCACGGCGATCCCTGGGCCGGCATCCTGGAAGGGCAGCCGGGCTTTGCCCTGTCGCCGGACCCGCACACGTTGCGCATCGCTGCCATGCCGGACGCGGACGACCCGTTGCGCGCGGGAATGGGACTGGGCAAGCCGGTGGGATTGCTGGGTATCGAGCTGCACACCCGCCGGCGCAACCGCATGAATGGCCGCATTGCGGCGTGGGACGGCAAGCGCTTTGACGTGGCGGTGGCGCAGTCGTTTGGCAACTGTCCGCAGTACATCCAGTCGCGGGATTTTTTCTTTGCGCGTTCGCCGTCGTTGCGCTTTGCCGCCGCGCGGGAGGAGCGCGCGGGGCTGGACGACGCGGCGCGCGCCCTGATCTCGGCGTCCGACACCTTCTTTGTGGCCAGCTATGCGGACCGCGATGAAAGCGTGGGCGGACGCGCCGTGGATGTCTCGCACCGGGGCGGCAAGCCCGGCTTCGTGCGGGTGGATGGCGATGTGCTGACCATTCCGGACTTCTCGGGCAACCGGTTCTTCAACACGCTGGGCAATCTGGCCGCCAATCCCGTCGCGGGGCTGCTGTTCATCGACTTCGAACGCGGCGACGTGCTGCAACTGACGGGAAGGGCGGAGGTGATTCTGGACAGCCCGGAGATCTCGGCCTTTGAGGGGGCCGAACGCCTGTGGCGCGTGCATGTGCGCCGGGTGGTCAGGCGGCCCGGCGCGCTGGCCTTGCGCTGGCGCTTCGATGCCTGGTCGCCCACGGCATTGGCGACGGGGCGCTGGCCTGCCGCGGCCTAGCGGCTGTCTTGCGCCACCTTGCGCACGACCGTGTCGCCGGGGCGCAGCGGCCGGCCGTCCTGCGCGCGGATCTCCATGCGTTGCACCGGCTGGCCGCGCTGGCGATCGATCAACGTCGAGTGCGGCTCGTCCGGCCCGAAATAGTGGTCCTCGCCCCATTGGCGCAACCCGACGATCACCGGAAACAGCGCCTCGCCTTTTTCCGTCAGCACGTATTCCTGATACGCGCTGCCGTCGGACGCCGGGGCGACGGCCAGGATGCCGTGCGCGACCAGCGTGCGCAGCCGGTCGCTCAGGATGTTCTTTGCCATGCCCAGATTCTTCTGGAATTCGCCAAACCGGCGCAGGCCGTCGAAAGCGTCCCGCACGATAAGCAGCGACCACCAATCGCCAATGGCGTCGAGCGAGCGGGCAACCGGACAGGCGGCGCCTTCAAGGCTGGTGCGTTTGACCATGCGGACTCCTTGCGCTGGCTGAGGGTGAAGTTGGTTGCATTATAAAACCTCATAAACTAGCATTCTGGTTTCGTTATAAAACCAGATAGATCATGACGCTAACCGCCCGATCCCGCGCGCCGGGATACGACGAGACACCCTCGATGCCGCCCGCGCTGGTGCTGCTGTTGGCTGCGGCCTGCGCGCTGAGCGTTGCCAACGTGTATTACGCACAGCCGCTGCTCGATGCGATCGGCCGCGAGTTCCACATGGATGAGGGTGCGGTGGGCATCGTTGTCACGGCCACGCAACTGGGCTGCGCGCTGGCACTGTTCTTTGTCGTGCCGCTGGGCGACCTGCTGGACCGGCGGCGACTGATGCTGGCGCAGCTGGCGCTGCTGGTGCTGGCTCTGGCGGCGGTGGCGGCGTCGGCAAGTTCGCCCTGGCTGCTGGCCGGCATGGTGGCGTTGGGCTTGCTGGGCACGGCGATGACGCAGGGTCTGCTTGCGCTGTCCGCGGCCCTGGCCGCACCGGCAGAGCGGGGGCGCGTGGTGGGCGCGGCGCAGGGCGGGGTGGTGATCGGCCTGTTGCTGGCCCGCACGCTGGCCGGCGCCCTGGCGGATCTGTGGGGCTGGCGCGCGGTCTACGTGGTGTCGGCCTGCCTTTCGGCGGTGCTGGCGCTGGTGCTGGCCCGCTGGCTGCCGCGGCGGCGCCTGCCCGTGGCCGGGCTGGGTTATGGCGCGTTGCTGCGCTCGGTCTTCACGCTTCTCGCGACCGAGCGCGTGCTGCGAGTGCGCGGCATGATCGCGCTCTTGATGTTTGCCGCGTTCGGCGCGTTCTGGACGGCGCTGGTGCTGCCGCTGAGCGCGCCGCCGCATTCGCTGTCGCACACGGCGGTGGGGGCATTCGGATTGATGGGCGTCGCGGGCGTGCTGATGGCGGCGCGCGCCGGCCGTCTGGCCGACGCCGGGCACGGCCAGCGCACCACCGCGCTGGGCTTGGGCCTGCTGTGCGTGGCCTGGGTCCCCATTGCCTTGCTGGACCACAGCCTGTGGCTGCTTGCGCTGGGCGTGCTGGTGCTGGACCTGGCGGCGCAGGCGCTGCACGTGACCAACCAGGCCATGATCTTCAGCATCAGCGCGCAGGCGCACAGCCGCCTGGTCGCGGGCTACATGGTGTTCTACGCGGTGGGCAGCGGCCTGGGCTCCATTGCCGCGACGGCCGTGTATGCGCGCGCCGGGTGGCTGGGCGTTTGCGCGTTGGGCGCGGGCATCAGCGTGGCGGCATTGGTGTTCTGGGCGGCGACGGCGCCGCGCGCCAACTGTGCAAGGCAGGGGCGGGCGCGCGCCTGACGGCGTGCGCGTCCGCTTGCCGTTCAATCCAGCCAGCGCTTGATGCGGCCGGCCAGCGCTTCACGGCTGATGCCGTAGCGGTCATGCAGGGTGGGCAGGGCGCCGGCATCCAGAAACGCGTCCGGCAACCCGGCCAGCTGGAATCCGGCCGGTTGCACGCGATGCCGCAGCAGGGCGCTGGCGACGGCCTCGCCCAGTCCGCCGATCACCGAATGGTTCTCGGCCACGACGACCAGCCGGTGCTTGTAGCGCACCGCCTCGACCAGGCTGGCCTCGTCCAGCGGCTTGATGGTCGGGCTGTGCATCACCGCCACCCCGATGTTGTCGCGCGCCAGATCCTCGGCGGCCTCCAGCGCGCGCATCGTCATGATGCCGCTCGAAATGATGAGCACGTCGGCGCCTTCGCGCAGCATTTTGGCCTTGCCCAGCTCGAATCGGTAGCCCTCGATGTCATCCAGCACCGCGGGCACCTGGCCGCGCAGCAGACGCATGTACACCGGACCCTGGTGTTCGGCGATCTGCGGCACGGCCTGCTCGATATCCAGCGCGTCGCAGGGGTCGACGATGGTCAGGCCCGGAATGCCACGCATCATCGCCAGGTCTTCGGTGGCCTGGTGGCTGGGGCCGTAACCCGTCGTCAGGCCCGGCAGCGCGCAGCAGATCTTGACGTTGAGGTTCTCCTCGGCGATGACCTGATGGATGAAGTCGTAGGCGCGCCGCGTGCCGAATACCGCATAGGTCGTGGCGAACGGCACGAGGCCTTCCTTGGCCATGCCGCCGGCGGCGCCCATCAGCAGCTGCTCGGCCATGCCCATCTGGTGGAAGCGTTCGGGGTAAGCCTGCGCAAACAGGTGCAGGTCGGTGTACTTGGCCAGGTCTGCCGTCAGGCCGACGACCTGCGGATTGGACGCGGCGTATTCGACCAGCGCCTTGCCGAAGGGCGCAGCCCGGACGCGCTGCCCCTCCGAGGCAATCGACGCGATCATGGCCGACGTGGTGAGGCGGGGTTTTTGCTGGGTGCTGGCGCTGCTCATGACCAGGCTCCTTCGGTCGTGGGGGTGGGGCGGTTCTGGTCCAGGATGTCCAGCGCCTGTTGCCATTCCGGCGGATCGACGCGGATGAAGTGGTTCTTTTCGCGCTGCTCAAGGAAGGGAATGCCCTTGCCCATCCGGGTATCGAACAGGATGACCCGCGGCTTGGCGTCGGGCAGGGTGCGCGCGGTGTCGAACGCCTGGATGACGGCGGCCAGGTCGTTGCCGTCCACGCGCTGCACATGCCAGCCAAAGGCGGCCCACTTGTCGGCCAGCGGCTCGAAGCCCAGCACCTTGCCGGACGGCCCGTCCGCCTGCTGGTTGTTGATGTCGACCAGGCAGATGAGGTTGTCCAGTTCATGGTGCGCGGCGCCCATCGCGGCTTCCCAGGTCGAGCCCTCGTCCAGTTCGCCGTCCGACATCGAGTTGTAGACGAAGGCCGGATTGCGCTTGTGCTTGAGCCCCAGCGCAATGCCGACGCCGATGGACAGGCCCTGGCCCAGCGATCCGCCAGATATCTCCATGCCCGGCGTGTAGGTCGCCATGCCTGACATGGGCAGGCGGCTGTCGTCGCTGCCATAGGTCTCCAGTTCGCTTTCCGGAATCACGCCGGCTTCGATCAGGGCTGCATAGTGCGCGATGGCATAGTGGCCGTGCGACAGCAGAAAGCGGTCACGGCCCTCCCATTGCGGGTCGCCCGGCTGCACGTTCATCGCATGGCGGTAGGCCACGGCCAGCACGTCGGCCCAGCCGAGCGCCTGGCCGATGTAGCCCTGGCCCTGGACTTCGCCCATGCGGACCGCGTAGCGGCGGATGCGCCACGCGGCGGCCGCCAGATCGCTCAAAGACTTGGATTGCTCCATTCGAAGCTCCCTATTCATGGTGTGTGGGGTTCATTGCAGGATGCTGGCGGGCACGTAGGACACCAGTCCCAGCACCGCAAACGCGACCAGGTAGAACGGCGCCAGCTCGCGCACGGTCTGGCCTACCTTCACCTTGGCCAATGCGCTGGTGATGAAGAGCGTGGTGCCCACGGGCGGTGTGTACAGCCCGATGGCCAGGTTCACAACCATCATCACGCCAAGCTGCGTCATGTCCATGCCGATGCTTTGCGCGAGCGGAACGAACACCGGCGCCAGCAGCAGCACGGCGGCAGGCAGGTCGATGAACATGCCAAGAAACAGCATCATCAGGTTCATCATCAGGATCACCAGCCATTTGGCATGGACGTTTTCCTGCACCCACTGGGCGATGCCCTGCGGCGTCTGGTCGAAGGTCAGCAGCCAGCCGATGGCGGCCGACGCCATGATCACCAGCAGGACCACGCCGGTCGCCAGACCCGCGTGGACGATGGCGGCATTGAGCCGCGACCACGACAGATCCCGGTACATCACGGCGGAAACCAGGCCCGCGTAGAGTGTGGACAGGACCGCGACCTCGGTCGGCGTGGCGATGCCGAACCGCAGGAACACGATGATGAGCAGCGGCAGCACCACGGCGGGCAGCGCATACAGCAGGTGCCGGCGGAAGGCGGCGCCGTTGAAGGGCGACCGGTCCCGCGGGAAGTTGCGGCGGCGGCCCACCCACCAGCAGGCAAACATGAAGCCGCCGCACAATAAGAGGCCGGGCAGTACGCCCGCGACGAACAGCGACGCGATGGAGGCGTTGGCCGTCAGGGCGAACAGGATCAAGGGGATCGACGGCGGAATCAGGATGTCGATCGTGGCGGCGGCTGCCAGCGTGGCGGCCGAGAACGCGGCCGGATAACCCAGCCGCTTGTGCCAGGGAATCATCAGCGAGCCGATGGCAGACGCGTCCGCCACCGCCGAACCCGACACGCCGCCGAACAGCGTGGACGACAGCACGCCCACCTGCGCGGGGCCGCCGTGATAGCGGCCGATCAGTGCGGACAGCACGCCGACCAGCGCCTCGCCAAGCTTGCCGCCCATCATCAGCGAGCCGGTCAGCATGAAAAACGGAATGGCGATGAGAGGAAAGCTCTGCACCTGCGCGACCATCTGCTGCACCACCACATCCAGGGGCACGCGGTCCGTGCTGGCGACCGCGGCCATCGCGGCGACGAGCAGGGCGTGGGCGATGGGCATGGCCGCGACGGCGGCGCCCATGAAGACGACCAGTATCAATGCGCTCATGGCTGTTCTCCCGTCACCAGTGCACGGCGGGCGCCTGCGGCTCGCCGTCGGGCTGCGCCGCGGCGTCGCGGCTACGCCAGCTCTGCCACGCCGACTGCGCCGCCAGCACGGCGAGCAGCAGCATGCCGCCCATCACGCACCCGTAGGTCAGCGAGCCGGGCATCTGCAGAATGGGGGATTTTTCGTCGTGGACGATCTCGATCATGTTGAACGTCGCCCAGGACAGCGTCGCGTACAGCACGGCGACCACGCTCCAGGCCACGGTGGCGACCAGGCGGCGGGCGTGCGCGGGCAAGGCGTCCATCAGGAATGTGGTGGCGATATGCGCGTTGTGCAGCGCAGCCAGCACGACCCCCGACATGACGAGCCAGGGAAAGAGCAGCTCGGGGATCTCATTGGCCCATTCCAGGCTTGAACCGGTTGCGTAGCGCAGCGCGGTGTTGACGACGAGGATCACGAAGATCACCGTGGTGGACAGCCACAGGACCACGCGGCATATGCCGTCGATGACCCTGCCGACCCATCCGTGTCGATCGGTATTCATGTTGTCTCCTGCCTTGTGCCGGTCCGCCGCCGTGCCCGGCGCGAAGGCGGGCGCGGCGGCGGCCGAAGGACGTGTCAGTTGCCGCGCGCGGCGGCCAGGACCTTCTTCACATAGGGGCCGATGGGACCGGCCAGCCATTTATCGTCGACGGACGAAGTGGCCTTGGCGAAGGGGGCGGTGTCGGGCGTGGTGACCTGCACGCCCTTGGCCTTCAACTCGGCCAGCAGCCGGGTATCGGCGTCCTGGCTCAGCTTGCGCTGCAGGGCAGACGCTTCGTCCGCCGCCTCGCGCACCGCCTTGCGGTCAGCTTCGCTCAGGCGATCCCAGGTGCGCTTGCTCATCAGGAAGGGCGTCATCTGGAACTGGTGGTTGGTCATGGCCAGGTGCTTCTGCACTTCATACAGCTTGCTGGCCTCGAAGTTCACCAGCGGGTTCTCCTGGCCGTCCACCACACCCTGCTGCAGCGCCACGTACAGTTCGGCAAACTTGATCTGCTGCGCCTGCGCGCCCAGGGCGTTCATGATGTCGACCAGGGTTGCGTCCGGCGGCACCCGCATCTTCAGGCCCTTCATGTCCTCGACCTTGTTGATGGGGTGCTTGCTGTTGGTCATCTGGCGGATGCCGTTGTCCCACGTGCCGAGCAGAATCAGATTCTTGGCGGCCGACTTCTCGGCCAGCTCCTTGCCCAGCGGCCCATCCAGCAGCTTGAAGGCTGCCTTGGCGTCCGGGAACAGGAACGGCATGCCGAAAGCCGCGTACTCCGGCACGGCGGCGGCAACGGCGCCTTGCGAATTGGCGCTCATATCCAGCGCGCCCGTGCGCAGCGCGGTGACCATCGCGGCGTCGTCGCCCAGTTGCGCGGACGGCGCGACCTGGACCTCGATGCGTCCGCCCGTCTTTGCCTTGAGCACTTCGGCAAACTTCACCGATGCCTCGTGCCGGGGATTGCCCACGGCCGCGCCATGGCCAAGGGTCAGCTTCAGATTCTGCGCATGCGCCGTGATCGGCAGCAAGGTGGCGGCGGCCAGGGCAAGGCTTACGTACCGCCAGGTTCTGTTTTTCATGATGTGTCTCCTCCAGTTTTTTATGGGGTCCTGCGGATCAGTGAATCAACATGCCTCCGTTGACGTCCAGCGTGATGCCCGTGCAGTAAGCGGACAGGTCGCTTGCCAGGAACACGCACGCGCCCGCCACGTCGTCCGCGCGGCCCAGGCGCGCCAGCGGGATGGTGCCTTCGATGTCGGCCTTGCGCTCGGCTGACAGCTTGCCTTGCGTGATGTCGGTCTCGATGAGGCCGGGCGTGATGCAGTTGACCCGGATGCCGTCGCCGCCGAATTCGCGCGCCATGGCGCGCGCCAGGCCCAGCACGCCCGCCTTTGCGGCGGAGTAGTGGGGGCCGCCGAAGATGCCGCCGCCGCGCTGCGCCGACACCGACGAGATGCACACGATGGACCCGTTGCGCTGCGCCTGCATGGCGGGCAGCACCGCTTGCGACAGGTAAAGCGTGCCGCGCAGGCTGACGTCCAGGATGCGGTCGTAGTCCGCGCCGGTGATCTCCAGAGTCTTGACCGGCTGCGTGATGCCGGCGTTGTTCACCAGGATGTCGATCCTGCCGAACGCCTTGATCGCCTGTTCGATGGCCGCCACGCAGGCAGCCTTGTCGGTCACGTCCGCGACCAGTCCCAGATGACCGTCGCCCAGCCGGGCGGCCGCGCTGGCGGGCTCGGCGCGCGCCAGATCCAGGATCACCACGCGCGCGCCTTGCGCGGCCATCTGCCGCGCAGTGGCGAATCCCAGTCCGTTGATCCCTGCGCCGCCGGAAATCACGGCGACCTTGTCCTTGAGCAGCATCTGTCGTCCTCCTGTCCTTGTTGGAATATGTGCGGACAATTCTGGACGCCCCCTAGCATTAAGACAAACGATGTGTCATCAGTCTAAGATGATGAATCGTCATCTGAAGTCAGGGTCAACCCCCATGCCTGCGCTGCCGCCCATCGTCAATCTGCTGGCCTTCGAAGCCGTCGCGCGACGGCGCAGCTTTGCCATCGCCGCGACCGAATTGCACCTGACGGCGTCGGCGGTCAGCCACCAGATTTCAAGGCTGGAATCGGACCTGGGCGTGCGCCTGTTCGAGCGCAGCGCGCACGGGGTGCGCCTGAGCAGCGCGGGCGAGCAATATCTGGTGCGTATCGGCGGGGCGCTGGCGGCGATCACGTCAGCCACGGAAGACCTGCGCCAGGGCGTCAGCAACAGCCTGTATGTGCATTCGGCCCCCAGCATTGCGAGCCTGTGGCTGATGCCGCGGCTCAGGCGCTTTGCCGAGGCGCATCCGCACGTGGCGCTGAACCTGTCGGCGGCGCATTCGCACAGCGATTTCGCGCTGGGCCAGTCCGACATCGACATCCGCTATGGCGTGCCGCATTGGGACGATGTGATGGTGGAACCGTTGTTCGAAGAACGGATACTGCCGCTGGCCAGCGCGGCGTTCATTCGGGAACACGGGATCAAGCGCATCGACCAATTGCTGGACGTGCCGCTGATCCAGAGCAACGTCAGCGTCATCCAGTGGTCCGACTGGTTTGGACGCTATTCGGAGAAGCGCGCGCCGGATCACTTCACCATCCGCTTTGACCGCGCGCAGATGTCGCTGGATGCCGCGGCGCAAGGGTTGGGCGTGGCGCTGGAAAGCGCCACCATCGCGGGCATGCATCTGGCCCAGGGAAGCCTGCAGCCGATCTTCGGGATGGCCAAGGCTATCGCGGTGAAGGCGCACTTCGTCGTCTATCCGGCGAGGCACGCCAAGCGGCCGTCAGTGGAGGCCTTTCTTGCGTGGCTCCACGCCGAAGCTGCCGCCACCGTGATGAAACGATAGGACCGGCCCGCGGGCCGGCCCCGGGGGGCGTGTTACGGCTGAACCTCGTACTCCGCCGTGCCCAGCACCACCGCCGCCAGGCCCGGCGCCTGCGTCAGCTTGTGCAGCGCAAAGCATTGCGCGGTGGCGATCTTGGCGTTGTGGAAGTCCGGGTCTTCGGCCTGCAGGTCCAGGCTGGCCAGCAGCGCGCGGGCCATCTGCCAGCCGGCGAAGGTCGTGCCCGCCAGCAGCAGGTAGGGCACCGCCGCACCAAAGACCGCATTGGGATTGCCGGCCGCGTTGGCAAGCATGAACTCGACCGCGCTGGCCAGCGCTTCGCGGGCCTCGCGCAGCGGCTTGAGCATGCGGGCGGCGGCGGGCTCGTTGCGGGCTTGCAGGTCGGCCTCGGTCTGGCGGACCGCGGCCAGCAGGGCGCGCGC
This sequence comes from Achromobacter sp. JD417, assembly GCF_041879325.1. Classification (NCBI taxonomy): domain Bacteria; kingdom Pseudomonadati; phylum Pseudomonadota; class Betaproteobacteria; order Burkholderiales; family Alcaligenaceae; genus Achromobacter; species Achromobacter sp. JD417. The sequence continues at coordinate 2,173,395 of NZ_CP087159.1, forward strand.
CACGGCGCCGCCGTCGCGCAGCGTCTTGCGGCCGACCAGGTCGTTGGCCTGGATGGCGGTCGTGCCTTCATAGATGGTCAGGATGCGCGCGTCGCGGTAATACTGCGCCGCGCCGGTCTCTTCGATGAAGCCCATGCCGCCGTGCACCTGCACGCCCAGGCTGGCCACGTCGATCGACATTTCGGTGCACCAGCCCTTGACGATCGGCACCAGGAATTCCTGGATCGCCAGGTGGCGCTTGCGCTCGTCCGCATCCGGGCTGGCATGCGCCAGGTCTGCATGGCCCGCGGTGACGTAGGCCAGCGCACGCCCGGCTTCGGTCAGGGCGCGCATGGTGCCCAGCATGCGGCGCACGTCCGGATGCTGGATGATGGGCACGGCCTCGCGCGACGAGCCGTCCACGGGGCGGCTCTGCACGCGGTCGGCGGCGTACGCCACCGCATGCTGGTAGGCGCGGTCGGCGATGGCGATGCCTTGCACGCCGACGGCATAACGCGCGGCGTTCATCATGATGAACATGGCGTCCAGGCCGCGGTTCTCCTGGCCGACCAGGTAGCCCAGTGCGCCGCCGCCGTCGCCGAACTGAAGCGTGCAGGTGGGGCTGGCCTTGATGCCCAGCTTGTGCTCGATGGACACGCAGGCAACGTCGTTGCGCGCACCCAGCGAGCCGTCTTTGTTGACCAGGAACTTGGGCACCAGGAAGAGCGAAATGCCCTTCACGCCGTCGGGCGCGTCCGGCAGGCGGGCCAGGACCAGATGCAGGATGTTCTCGGCCAGGTCGTGCTCGCCGTAGGTGATGAAGATCTTGGTGCCGGACAGGCGGTAGGTGCCGTCGCCCATCGGCTGGGCGCGCGTGCGGATCATGGCCAGGTCCGAACCGGCCTGGGGCTCGGTCAGGTTCATGGTGCCGGTCCATTGGCCGGAAATCATGGGGCCGATGAAGCGCTCGCGCAATTCGGGCGAGCCGGCTGTCATCAGGGCCTCGATGGCGCCGTTGGTCAAGAGCGGGCACAGCGCGAACGACAGGTTCGCGGCGTTCAGCATTTCAGAGCACGGCGAGCCGATCAGGCCGGGCAGCCCCTGGCCGCCGTATTCGGCGGGGTGGGCCAGGCCTTGCCAGCCGGCGTCGGCGTATTGGCGAAACGCCTCTTTGAACCCCGGGGCGGTGGTCACCGCGCCGTCGTGCCAGGCGCTGGGTTCGCGGTCGGCCGGATGGTTCAGCGGCGCCAGCACTTGCGCGGCGAAGTGGGCAGATTCTTCCAGCACGGCCTGGGCGGTGTCGGGCGTGGCCTCCTCGAAACCGGGCAGGGCTGCCACCTGCGGCAGGCCGGCCAGATGGTTCAACACGAACAGCATGTCTTTCACGGGGGCTTGGTACGTCATGGCGTAGGCGCTCCTGGTTTTATGGAATTAGCGGATCAGGCCGGCTTGCCGGGGTCGGCCACGTCGATGGCGGACGTGGCGCCGACGGCGGCGCGCAGCTCGAATTTCTGGATCTTGCCGGTGGAGGTCTTGGGCAGTTCACCGAAGCGCACCGCGCGCGGCACCTTGAAGCCCGACAACAGCAGCTTGCAGTGCGCGATGATTTCCTCGGCGGTGGCGGTGCAGCCGGGCTTGAGCTCGACGAAGGCGCAGGGCGTCTCGCCCCATTTGGGATCCGGCATCGCCACGACGGCCACGGCCGCCACGGCGGGATGCCGGTAGAGCGCGTCCTCGACCTCGATGCTGGAGATGTTCTCGCCACCCGAGATGATGATGTCCTTGCTGCGGTCCTTGATGCGGACGTAGCCGTCGGCTGTCATCACGCCCAGGTCGCCGGTGTGGAACCAGCCGCCGGCAAAGGCGTCCTCGGTTGCGCGGGCGTTCTTCAGGTAGCCCTTCATGCAGATGTTGCCGCGGAACATGACTTCGCCGATGGCCTGTTCGTCGGGCGGGACCTCCTGCATGGTGTCGGGGTCGCGCACCGAGACGCCGGCCTGCAGGTGATAGCGCACGCCCTGGCGGGCGGTCAGCAACGCGCGGCGCTCGGGGTCCAGCGCGTCCCACGCGTCCTGGTGGGCGCAGACTGCGGCGGGTCCATAGACTTCGGTCAGGCCGTATACGTGGGTGAGTTCAAAGCCGATCTCGCGCATCTTGTCGATCACGGCCGGCGCGGGCGCGGCGCCCGCCACCATGGTGCGCACGGTGTGGGTGATGCCGGCGCGCAGCTCGGCCGGGGCGTTGGCCAGCGCGCTCTGCACGATGGGCGCGCCGCAGTAGTGCGTGACGCTTTCGTCGCGGATCAGGTCGAACACCGTCTTCGGGTCGAACTTGCGCAGGCAGACGTTGACGCCCGCGCGCGCCGCGATGGTCCAGGCGAAGCACCAGCCATTGCAATGAAAGAGCGGCAGCGTCCACAGGTAGACGGGATGCTTGGGCATGTCCCATTCGAGGATGTTGCTGACCGCGTTCAGGTAGGCGCCGCGGTAGTGATAGACCACGCCTTTCGGATCGCCCGTGGTGCCGGACGTGTAGTTCAGCGCGATGGCGTCCCATTCGTCGGCGGGCGGTTTCCAGTCGTAGGTGGCGGGCGCGGCCGCCAGGAAGTCCTCGTAATCGGTGGCGCCCGGCAGCGTGGCGGGAGCGCTTTCCAGGTCGTGCACCGAAATGATCTTCAGGTGCGGGAATTCGGCCCGGGCGCGCTGGGCGATGTCGGCGTATTCGGTGTCGACGATCAGCGCCCGGGCTTCGCCGTGGCCCAGCATGAACAGCACGCTGGGCGCGTCCAGACGGGTGTTCAGGGTGTTCAGCACGGCGCCCAGCATGGGCACGCCAAAGTGCGCCTCGACCATGGCGGGAATGTTGGGCAGCATGACGGCGACCGTTTCGCCGCGCTGGATGCCGGCCTGGGCCAGGGCGCCGGCCAGGCGCTGGGCGCGTTCATAGGTCTGCGCCCAGGTCCGGCGGACCTTGCCGTGGACGATGGCCAGCCGCTGGCCATAGACTTGCGCCGCCCGGGCAATGAAATCCACGGGGGTCAGGGCTTCGTAGTTGGCCTCGCGGCGTTCAAGGCCGTGATCGAACATGCCGGTCATGCTTGTCTCCAATGGGGCGGGTTGACCCCTTATCAAGTCCGCGGGGTGTTGATCCCCGTCGCTTGCCCTAGCTTATGGCCGGCTGGAAAATGGCGTCTGTCGCCTGCATGACAGACCCCCGGCCGGTTGCGCATTCCTCAAGTTTTACACGGTTCTTCCCATGTCCGATGTTTCAAACACAGTTTCCGCCGACGAACTGCCTGCGCTGTTTCGCGCCTGTACGTGGTTCGGGGCGCTGGATGCGCGGCACCAGGCGCTGGTGCTGGCGACCTCGCGCGCGGAACACGTGGCCAGCGGCGCATGGATTGCGCGGCGCAACGCGCCGTCGGACTATTGGCTGGGCGTCAGCCAAGGGCTGCTCAAGCTGGCCATCTATAACGAGTCCGGCCGCAGCTGCACGTTCTCGGGCGTGCCGCCGGGCGGCTGGTTCGGCGAGGGCAGCGTGATCAAGCGCGAGCTGCGCAAATACGATGTCGTGGCCATCCAGCCGTCGCTGGTAATGTTGGTGCCCACCGCGACCTTCCATGCGCTGCTGTCGGCCAGCCTGCCGTTTTCGCACTTTGTCATCGGCCAGTTGAATGACCGCATGGGCGAGTTCATCGCGTCCATCCAGAACCACCGTTTGCTGGATGCCGACGCGCGCGTGGCGCAATCGCTGGCGCAGCTGTTCAATCCGCAGCTGTATCCGTCCACCGACCTGACGCTGGCGATTTCGCAGGAAGAGCTGGGTTACCTGACGGGGCTGTCGCGCCAGCGGGTCAACCAGGCGCTGCAGACGCTGGCCGACCAGGGCATCCTGGCGCTGGCCTACAACCAGATCAAGGTGCTGGACCTGTCGCGCTTGCGCCAGTACGGGCTGGATCAGATCTGACCGCCGTCAGGCGGCCGGGCCGCCCAGCGCACGGTCCAGCGCGGCGCGCGCCAGCACGCGGGTCGAGTCCAGCGTCGGCAGGACGCAGTTGCCATCGTTCAGCACCAGCGGCAGTTCGGTGCAGCCCAGCACGACTGCGTCGCATCCGTCGTCCTTCATTCGTTGGACGATGCCTTGCAGCCGGGCTACCGAGCCCGGCTTGAAGACGCCATAGACCAGCTCGTCCATGATGATGCGGCCCAGCAGCCGTCGGTCGTCCTGCCCCGGCCGCGCATACTCCAGGCCGCGTGCAGCGAAGGCAGCGGGGTAGACGTCGCTGTCCACCAGCCAGTGCGTGCCCAGGATGCCCACGCGCCGGTAGCCGCGCGCCGCCGCCACGGTGGCGACTTCCTGGGCGATGTGCAGCCACGGGCGCGGCGAGTCCGTCACGACACCGCCGAACGCCTGATGGATGGTGTTGTCCGGGCAGATCAGAAAGTCGGCGCCCGCGCGGGCCAGCTTGTTGGCCGACGAAAGCATCAGGGCGGCCACGCCGTCCAGGTCGCGGGCATCCAGGCAGGCGACGTAGTCCGCCAGCGAATGCGTGTGCAGCGAGATCTCGGGATGCGCATGCTGGCCCATGCGCCGCGCGCCTTCGGCGCACAGGGTGCGATAGCAAAGCGCGGCGCCTTCGGCGGAGCAGGCGACGATGCCAATGTGCAGCGGCGTGGCGTTCATCCAGGCGATTCCTTCTGTAAGGGTCCAATGGACCAGATGACGGTCGAATCAGGGTCAAATTCACCATGCAGGGGTTGTTTGTACCCGCAATCGCGATAGTAAAAAACACCACAAGGAATCCAACCTGTTGATTCCGCGTGGTTTTTTTCTGGCACGGATTTCGCATGAGGACACGTACCCAACCAACCGCAACACAGGAGGGCGTTCCCATCATGGGTCCGTATCGGAAATTATGGTTCACGTTGATCGCCGTGGTGGCGATCACATTTGCACTGCTCGGGTTTTACGGCGGCGAGGTCTACCGCCAGGCGCCGCCGATTCCCGGTCATGTGGTGACGTCCGACGGCCGTGCGCTGTTCGGGCGCGAAGACATCCTGGATGGGCAGACCGCCTGGCAGTCCGTGGGCGGCATGCAGCTCGGTTCGATCTGGGGCCACGGCGCCTACCAGGCGCCCGACTGGACGGCCGACTGGCTGCACCGCGAGCTGATGGCCTGGCTGGACCTGGCCGCGCGCGACGAGCACGGCCAGGCCTACGCCGACCTGTCCAAACCGCAGCAGGCCGCGCTGCGAGAAACGCTCAAGGCTGAATACCGCGCCAATCGCAGCGACGCCGCGACCGACACGCTGACCATCACGCCGCGCCGCGCCAAGGCCATCGAACAGACGGCGGCCTATTACGACCAGTTGTTCTCCGATGCGCCGGCCCTGCAAGGCAGCCGCGAGAGCTACGCCATGAAGGAAAACACGCTGCCGGACGCCACGCGCCGCCAGCAGCTGACGCACTTTTTCTTCTGGACGGCCTGGGCCGCGGCAACCGAACGCGAAGGCAAGCCGGTCACGTACACCAACAACTGGCCGCATGAACCGCTGATCGGCAACCAGCCCAGCGCTGAAAACGTCATGTGGTCCATCATCAGCGTCGTCGTGCTGCTGGCAGGCATCGGCTTCCTGGTCTGGGCGTGGGCGTTCCTGCGCGGCCAGGAAGAAGACGAACCGCAACCGCCCGCCCGCGATCCGCTGACCACCTTCGCCCTGACGCCCTCGCAGCGCGCGCTGGGCAAGTACCTGTTCCTGGTCGTGGCGCTGTTCGGATTCCAGGTGCTGCTGGGCGGGTTCACCGCGCACTACACCGTTGAAGGACAGAAGTTCTATGGCATCGACGTCTCTCAGTGGTTCCCGTATTCGCTGGTGCGCACCTGGCACATCCAGAGCGCCCTGTTCTGGATCGCAACGGGGTTCCTGGCCGCCGGCCTGTTCCTGGCGCCGCTGATCAACGGCGGTCGCGATCCCAAGTACCAGAAGGTGGGCGTGGACATCCTGTTCTGGGCGCTGGTGCTGGTCGTGGTCGGCTCGTTTACCGGCAACTACCTGGCCATTGCACAGATCATGCCGCCCGAGCTGAACTTCTGGCTGGGCCATCAAGGCTATGAATACGTCGACCTGGGCCGCCTGTGGCAGATCGGCAAGTTTGCGGGCATCTGCTTCTGGCTGGTGCTGATGCTGCGCGGCATCGTGCCCGCGCTGCGCACGCCGGGCGGCGACAAGAACCTGCTGGCGCTCTTGACGGCATCGGTCGGCGCCATTGGACTCTTCTACGGCGCGGGCTTCTTCTACGGCGAACGCACGCACCTGACCGTCATGGAGTACTGGCGCTGGTGGATCGTCCACCTGTGGGTCGAAGGCTTCTTCGAGGTGTTCGCCACCACCGCGCTCGCGTTCATCTTCTCCACGCTGGGTCTCGTGTCGCGCCGCATGGCAACGACGGCCAGCCTGGCTTCGGCCTCGCTGTTCATGCTGGGTGGCATTCCCGGCACGTTCCACCACCTGTATTTCGCGGGCACCACCACGCCTGTGATGGCGGTTGGCGCCAGCTTCTCGGCGCTGGAAGTGGTGCCGCTGATCGTGCTGGGCTATGAAGCCTGGGAAAACTGGCGCCTGAAGACCCGCGCCGCCTGGATGGACAACCTGAAGTGGCCGCTGATGTGCTTCGTGGCCGTGGCCTTCTGGAACATGCTGGGCGCCGGCGTCTTCGGCTTCATGATCAACCCGCCCATCTCGCTGTACTACATCCAGGGTCTGAACACCACGCCGGTGCACGCGCACGCCGCGCTGTTCGGGGTGTACGGCTTCCTGGCGCTTGGCTTCACGCTGCTGGTCTTGCGCTACATCCGTCCGCAGTACGCGTTGAATCCGGGCCTGATGAAGCTGGCGTTCTGGGGCATGAACATCGGTCTGGCCCTGATGATCTTCACCAGCCTGTTGCCCGTGGGCCTGATCCAGTTCCATGCCAGCGTCAGCGAAGGCATGTGGTACGCCCGCAGCGAAGCCTTCATGCAGCAGGACCTGCTCAAGACCCTGCGCTGGGGCCGCACGTTCGGCGACGTCGTGTTCCTGCTGGGCGCGCTGGCCATGGTCATGCAAGTGATCCTGGGCCTTCTCAGCAGCAAGCCCGCACTGGTCGAACCGCGCCTGACGCCCAAGGCGGCACGCGGCTGACCTGCGCACCTTCGCGACTTTGCGCCAGCGCAACGTTGCGAAGGGGACCTCCCGGTCCAATGGAAGCAAAGCCTGCGCCGGCCTGGCGCAGGCGCTTCGGAGAAACTCCGCATGCGCTTCCTGCCCATTGCCGCAACCATTGCCGGCGCCATGACATTGTTGTTGATCGCTTGCGGGCCCGCAGACCGGGCCCGCTTTGCGTTGCCTGACCTTACGCGGCTACCGCCCGGAGAGGTCACGCATCAGCCCCCCGGCGAGGCGCTGCGCAACGGCTATCCCGTCACCCCCGCACCGGTCACCACCCGCCACCCGCGCGGCGTCGCCATCATGACGCGTCAGGTCAGCCAGGCCGAATACGCGGCGTGCGTGGCCGCCGGCGCCTGCAAACCGCTGGACGCGGCGCACCGCAAGGACGCGTCTGCCGATCTGCCCGCCACCGGCATCAGCTGGTCCGACGCGACGGCCTACGCCGCGTGGCTATCGGGTTCGACCGGCCAGCGCTATCGCTTGCCACGCTACGCCGAATGGATCTACGCCGCCGGCGAGGCCTATCGCGAAGAATCGCCGCCTGCCGCCTTGCAAGACAACGGCCAGGCGCCCAACGACCCCGCGCAGCGGTGGCTGGCGGAATACGAACAGGAAATCCGCCGCGGCAAGCAGGGCGCCGACATCGACGTGCGGCCGTTTGGCCAGTATGGCGCCAACGCGGCCGGCCTGAAGGACATGGCGGGCAGCGTGTGGGACTGGACGTCCGATTGCCACTCGCGCCGCGTGCTGGACGCGGCGCCGGACGCTCCCGAAGACGCGGACCTGAGCCGCAACTGCGGCATACGCGTCGCGGCCGGACGGCATATTGCGTACCTGCCTGATTTCATCCGCGATCCCAAGAACGGCGCGTGTTCGGTCGGCGTGCCGCCCGCGAACCTGGGGATGCGGCTGGTATTGGAAGAGGGCTAGTGGCCTGTTGCCGGTGACCCGTTGCGGCAAGACAGGCACGATGCGCAGTCCATGGCCGGCTGCGCGTTCTGCGACAGGCTGGCCAGGGCGGCGGGCGAGCGAAGCACGATGCGCTTGCGGCCGCTGCTGACGATGCCGCGCTGCTTCCAGTCGCTGAGCAGCCGGCTGACGGTGTGCAGCGTGGTGCCGGTCATTTCGGCGACGTCCTGCCGCGTGATCGGAAAGCTGATGCCGATGCCGTCGTGCATGGGCTGCCCCGATTGCTGCACCAGCCGCAGGATGGCGCGCGCCACGCGCTGTTCGACTTCGTCGGTGGACAATTCCTGGATGCGCAGGTGCGCATCCTGCAGCCGTTGTCCCATGGTCTGCAGCGCAATCGCGCCCAGTTGCGGATGGCTGCCCATGAAGCCTTCCCAGGCCGACGCCGGCCACGCCAGGCACACGCTTTCCTGCACGGCCAATACGCTGGCGGGGTAACAGGACTGCCGCATCGCGCAAGCCAGGCCAAACATATCGCCCGGATTGACATATCTCACGACAACTTGATCGCCTTCCGATGTAATTTGGGTGACCTTGAGGCAGCCGTGCAGCAACACGAAGAAATGGGCGCCTTCGGCGCCTTGCCGGTAAGCGGCTTCGCCGGCTTCAAGGCGGCAGGGAACGGCGTCGTTGAGCGCGGTGTCTAGCTGCGCGTCGGACAAGGGCCTGAACAGATCCAGGTTGCGCAGCAGGGCATGGCATAAAGGCGATGGCATGGCGGTCCGCGTGTGGACGTGGAGGGATTTTCCACGGATCGATGGTGACACCTGAGGGGCACCATGACAACTTGCGGGCGGCCGCAGGGTTATCCCGAATTTGCGCTACAGCAAAGAACGCGATCGCTCGCGGTTCTTCAATGGAGGTGCCGACAGACTCGGCTTTGAAGAAACCGAAAGAGGAGTAGCACATGAACGCGTTGCGCCCCACCTTGCTTGCCGCCGCCCTGATGTTCTCGATGGCGGGTGGCCTGGCTTCCGCCCAGAACGCAGACACGCTGCCGCGCGCCAAGGTCACGCTGGTCGCCCCGCCGTTGGTTCACCCGCATGAGCAGGTGGCCAAGTCGGGACCCAAGGTTGTCGAATTCACCATGACCATCGAAGAAAAGAAGATGGTCATCGACAGCAAGGGCACCACGCTGCAGGCCATGACATTCAACGGATCCATGCCCGGCCCCACGATGGTCGTGCACGAGGGCGATTACGTGGAATTGACCCTGGTCAATCCCAAGTCCAATGCGATGCCGCACAACGTCGATTTCCACGCCGCCACGGGCGCCTTGGGCGGCGCCAAGCTCACCAACGTGAACCCCGGCGAACAAGCCACCATGCGTTTCAAGGCCGACCGCGCCGGCACCTTCGTCTATCACTGCGCGCCGGAAGGCATGGTGCCGTGGCATGTGGTGTCCGGCATGAGCGGCACGATCATGGTGTTGCCGCGCGAAGGCCTGAAGGACCCGCAAGGCAAGCCGCTCAAGTACGACCGCGTCTACACCATCGGCGAGTTCGACCTGTACATCCCCAAAGACGCCAACGGCAAGTACAAAGACTACGCGACTCTCGCTGAAAGCTATGGCGACACCGTGGAAGTCATGCGCAAGCTGACTCCGTCGCACATCGTCTTCAACGGCAAGGTTGGCGCCCTGACCGGCGACAACGCGCTTACCGCCAAGGTCGGCGAAACCGTGCTGCTGATCCATTCGCAAGCCAATCGCGACACGCGGCCCCACCTGATCGGCGGCCACGGCGACTGGGTCTGGGAAACCGGCAAGTTCAACAATCCGCCCGAAAAGGACCTGGAAACCTGGTTCATCCGTGGCGGTTCGGCCGGCGCGGCGCTGTACACGTTCAAGCAGCCGGGCGTGTATGCCTACCTGAACCACAACCTGATCGAAGCCTTCGAGCTGGGCGCGGCCGGGCACATCAAGGTCGAGGGCAAGTGGAACGACGACCTCATGAAGCAGATCAAGGCGCCGGGCCCCATCCCGCAGTAATGCCCAGACGGCAGGGCGCGCGCCGCGCGGCCTGCCGGTTTGCTATCAACCCCACGCCTGGAATTGCTGCCATGCCTCTTATTGCTCGAATCGCCTTTGCCCTTGCGCTGACGGGACTGCCCGTACAGCATGCCGCGGCCGACACGCTGGCCGCCGTCAATCCCGCCGGAGAAAAGCTCTATAAATCCGCCTGTGTGGTGTGTCATGCCAGCGGCGTGGCCAATGCCCCCAAGCTGGGCGACAAACAAGCCTGGACGCCGTTTCTGGCGCAAGGCACCGATGCGCTGATGGTCACCGTGCTGAAAGGCAAGGGCGCCATGCCGCCGCGCGGCGGCTCGGCGGCAGACGAGGCCACGCTGCGCGCCGCCGTGGAATACATGATGGCGGCAGCGAAGTAGCGCTCAATGGCTGGCGGCGCGCGCCGCTACACGCGGCGGGCCAGCAAGGCCCACACGCCAGCGGCCGACATCAGCGCGCCGCCGCCCAGGTTGAAGCCGCGCTGCGCGCGCGGCGACACCAGCATCCGCCGGGCCGAGCCCGCAAAGATGGCGTAGGCTGCGGCATTGATGCCCGCGCAGGCCACAAAGGTGGCCGACAGCATCCACAACTGCCGCGTCACATCCCCCGCCGGATCGATGAACTGCGGCAGGAAGGCCACGAAGAAGATCATGCCCTTGGGGTTCAGCGCGGTCACCAGATACGTGTTGGCAAAGAGCTTCCAGCGCGAACCCACCGGCTTGGCGGCGGGCAGCGTGGCCGGCGACACGCCGGCGCGCAGCAGCCGGTAACCCAGATACAGCAGATACAGGCCGCCGACGGTCTTGACCACCGTGAACCAGAAGGCGGACGCGGCCAGCAGCGCGCCCAGGCCCAGCAGCGACAGCACCAGGGCGGTCGAATCGCCCAGCGCCACGGCCAGCACCAGCGGCAGGCGGGCGCGCTTGCCGTGGGTAAGCGAATAGCTGATCACGGTCAGGATGGTGGGGCCGGGCAGCATGACAAGCAGGGCCGAGGCGCCCAGGAAGGCCAGCCAGGTTTCGAGAGACATGGAAGGAACTCCGCAAGAGGGACCGGCGCGTGGGGCCGGCTGCGGCCAATGTATCCCAACCGGCGTGGCCTGAGAACCAGGGCGGCCGGCATCCGAGACCCGGCAGTCCGCGACGCGGTGGTGTTAAATACAGCTTTCCCGGACAGTGAACGCCGGCCGCCTGGCCGCGCGAAGGAAACCCCATGGCATTTGACTTTGACCTGTTTGTGATTGGCGCGGGCTCGGGCGGCGTGCGCGCAGCCCGTTTTTCGGCCAGCTTCGGCGCGCGCGTGGCCGTGGCCGAAAGCCGCTACCTGGGCGGCACGTGTGTCAACGTGGGCTGCGTGCCCAAGAAGCTGCTGGTCTACGGCGCGCACTACAGCGAAGACTTCGAACAGGCGCATGGCTTTGGCTGGACCGCGGACGCGCCGAAGTTCGACTGGCCCACGCTGATCGCCAACAAGAACCGCGAGATCGAACGCCTGAACGGCATCTACCGCAATCTGCTGGTCAACAGCGGCGTGACGCTGCTCGAAGGCCACGCGCGCATCGTCGACCCGAGCACGGTCGACATCAACGGCAAGACCTACAGCGCCGCGCACATCCTGGTCGCCACCGGCGGCTGGCCGCAGGTGCCCGACATTCCGGGCAAGGAACACGCCATCACGTCCAACGAGGCCTTCTTCCTGAAAGACCTGCCGCGCCGCGTGCTGGTCGTGGGCGGCGGCTACATCGCCGTGGAATTCGCGTCCATCTTCAATGGCATGGGCGCGCAGACCATCCAGTCCTACCGCGGTCCGCTGTTCCTGCGCGGCTTTGACCTGGGCGTGCGCGAGCACCTGCGCGACGAACTGGTCAAGAAGGGCATCGACCTGCGCATGAACACCGAGGTCGCCCGCATCGACAAGCGCGCGGACGGCTCGCTGGCCGCCACCTGCAAGGACGGCTCCGTCATCGAGACCGATTGCGTGTTCTACGCCACGGGTCGCCGTCCGATGCTGGACAACCTGGGGCTGGAGAACACCGGCGTGAAGCTGCGCGAGGACGGCTTCATTGACGTGGACGACGAATACCGCACCGCGGAACCTTCCATCCTGGCCATCGGCGACGTGATCGGCCGCGTGCCGCTTACCCCGGTGGCGCTGGCCGAAGGCATGGCCGTGGCGCGCCGGCTGTTCCGCCCGCAGGAGTATCGCAAGGTCGACTACAAGCTGATCCCCACCGCCGTGTTCAGCCTGCCGAACATCGGCACCGTGGGCCTGACCACCGAAGAGGCGCGCGACGCCGGGTACGAGCTGCGGCTTTTCGAAAGCCGCTTCCGGCCCATGAAGCTGACGCTGACCGAGTCGCAGGAACGCACGCTGATGAAGGTGATCGTCGACGCGCAGACCGATCGCGTGCTGGGCGTGCACATGGTGGGCCCGGAGGCCGGCGAGATCGTGCAGGGGCTTGCCGTGGCGCTGAAGGCGGGCGCAACCAAGGCCGTCTTCGACGACACCATCGGCATCCATCCCACGGCGGCCGAAGAGTTCGTCACGATGCGCACGCCCGTCGCGCAGTAAGACGCGCCAACGCCTGACGCTACAGGCGTTCGATCATGACGCGCGCCGCCGCCGGCGCGCGTTCTTTTGCCCCATTGATGAAGTACGCAAAGACGTCCTGAACCTTGGCAGCCTTGGCAGGTTTGGCACGTTTGGCCGGCGCGCCGATGCGCGGCAGGTCGTCCGGATGGTCGCCGCGCGACCAGGCTTGCAGGCGCTCTGCCCAGGCGTCCAGCGCCTTGGGCGCATACCCGGCCTTGTACCGGGTGCTGGCGCGCATCAGCCGCGCGTACACAAAGTCGCCCGTCCGGTCGGCAATGGCGGGAAACTCATCGCTGTCGGTGTAGACGGTCGCTGCGCGATGGCGGCGCGCCAGGTCCAGATATTCCTCGCAGGCAAAGCTGGCATGACGCACGTCCAGCGCATGCCGCAAGGGCAGTCCGTCCACCTTGTCCGGCAGCAATTCCAGGAAGGCCCCGAAGTCCTTTGGATCGAACTGCTTGGTCGGGGCAAACTGCCACACGATGGGGCCGAGCTTCGCGCCCAATTCGGCGATGCCGCTTTTAATGAAGCGATCGATCGAGTCCCCCGCGCCCGACAGCTCGCGCCGGTTGGTGCAATAGCGCGACGCCTTGAGCGAGAACACAAAATCCTCGGGCGTTTCGTCGCGCCACTTGGCAAACGTGGCGGGCTTTTGCGTGCCGTAGTAGGTGCCGTTGATCTCGATGGCCGTGACCTGCCGGCTGGCGTATTCCAGTTCGCGCGCGTGCGGCAGGTCGTCGGGATAGAAGACGCCGCCGCGCCACGGCTCGAAGGTCCAGCCGCCGATGCCAACGCGGATCGCGGCGGCCCGGTCTGCCGGGGACGGATGACGTTTCGGCATGGACTGCGCTCCACAAAAGGGGTCGAGCGGTCCACTGTATCGCCGGCGCGACTAGCCGCCAACCCCATCGGAAAATTCCGCTGTTCCGGTACAGTTTTCGGCTAAGGTGTGCATTCACGATCCGACTTTTGTCCGGCGCACGCCGGCTTCCCATGCCCGACCTGACACATCTGCTGACTTTCGCCCTGGTAGCGCTGGGCATGGTGCTCACACCCGGCCCCAACATGATCTACCTGGTGTCCCGCTCCATCTCGCAAGGGCCGCAGGCTGGCCTGATTTCGCTGGGGGGCGTGGCGGTCGGGTTCATCTTCTACGTCGCCTGTGCGGCGTTCGGCATCACCGCCTTGCTGATGGCCGTGCCCTACGCCTACGACGCGCTGCGCATCGGCGGGGCGCTCTACCTGCTCTACATGGCGTGGCAGGCGATCCGCCCGGGCGGCCGGTCACCGTTTCAGGTGCATGACCTGCCCAAAAGCAGCCCGCGGCAATTGTTCACGATGGGTCTCCTGACCAATCTGCTCAATCCCAAGATCGCGGTCATGTATGTGTCGCTGCTACCGCAGTTCATCCAGCCCGAACACGGCAGCGTCTTCACCCAGTCGCTGGCGCTGGGCATGACGCAGGTCGTGATCAGCCTGTCCGTGAACGCGCTGATCGCGATCACGGCGGGTTCCATTGCCGGTTTCCTGGCGGGCCGCCCGCTGTGGATGGTGGTGCAGCGCTGGCTGATGGGCACGGTGCTGGCCGGCCTGGCGGTGCGCATGCTTGTGGATACGCGACGCTGATGCCGGCCCAGGACGGATTTTTCGCGACGCTGGGCGGCATGCTCGGCGAGGGCCTGCGCGCCATCGTTGCAGGAATCAAATGGCTCTTGGGCGGCCTGGGCGGCGCGCTGGCGGACTTCTACGCCGGCCTGGCCGGCGCGATGGGCATGAGCCCGTCGATCTTCAATCTGGTGCTGCTGGCGCTGGGCCTCATGTTCCTGTGGGGCGCGGTCAAGGCGCTGCTGCGGCGCTCGATTCTGGGGTTCCTTTTCTGGCTGTTCATGACGCTGCTGGTGCTGGGCGGGCTGGTGGACTAGCGGGCCCGCGGCACCGCCTTTGCCACCGCTTGGGCAACCTCTCGCAACCGCCGCACCATCGCTGGAAATCGTTCCGCGCCGGTGTTGCCATAGCCGATCACCAGACCATTGTCCTCGGGGCGCGGCGTGAGCGCGAACGAAGACAGCGCGCCGGGATTCATGCCCAGCTTGCGCGCTTCGGCCACGATGGCCGTATCCGCATATTCGGACGGCAGCCGCACGGTCAGATGCAATCCGCAGTGTCCGCCCAGCACCTCGTGTTCGATCCCCAGATGCTGCGCCAGCGCTTCGCGCAGCGCCGACTGGCGTTCGCGGTACAGCCGCCGCATGCGGCCCAGGTGGCGCGAGAACTGGCCGTTTTCGATGAAGGCCGCCATGGTGAGCTGCTCCAGCCGGTGGCCGCCGCGCTGCATTTCGATGATGGACGGCATGGCCTCGCGCGCGATAGCCTCGGGCAGCACCAGAAAGCCCAGGCGCAGGGCAGGGAACATGGTCTTGCTGAATGTGCCCACGTACAGCACCGGGGCGTCCGGCAGCAGGCCCTGCATGGCGGCGATCGGTTCGCCCTGATGGCGGAATTCGCTGTCGTAGTCGTCTTCGATGATCCACGCGTGCGCGCGCCGCGCGCGTTCCAGCAGGTCGAGCCGGCGCGTCAGCGACAGCACTGCGCCGGTGGGGTACTGATGCGAAGGCGTCGTCTGGATCAGGCGGGGCGGCTGGCGCGCCCAGGCGCTTTCCGGGATGACGATGCCATCGGCATCCACACGCATCGCCACGACATTCAGATCGCCCGCATGAAAGGCGGCCTTGGCGCCGCGATAGCCCGGGTCTTCCAGCCAGGCAGTGTCGCCGGGATTGGTCAGCAGTTGCACGCACAGCGCCAGCCCGCCCTGCGCGCCTTCCGTGATGACGATGCGCGAAGCGTCGCAATGCACGCCGCGCGATACGCGCAGGTATTGGGCGATGGCCTCGCGCAGCGCGGGCTCGCCGGCCGGATCGCCATAGCCCAGCGCGGCGGCCGGGGCGGCCTGCAGCGCGCGGTCCTGCGCGCGGCGCCAGGCATTCAGCGGGAATTGGGTCAGCGCGGGCGTGCCGGGCGTCATCGGCAGCGTGGCGTCCGCGGCATGGCGTGTGGAGACGATGCGGGCCAGGCGCCGGGCGGTCGCCGGGGCCTGTGTGGGGCTGGGCACGGCCTGGCGGGCGGCGTGGCGGGCCGCGGCCGACAGCGGCGCCACGCGCGTGCCCTGGCGATCGGCGATCACGTAGCCCTCGGCCGTCAGTTGCTCGTACGCGATCAGCACCGTGTTGCGCGAGATGGCCAGGTCCTCGGACAGTGCGCGGGACGACGGCAGCTTGCCGCCTGCCGGAAGCTGGCCCGCCAGGATGGCCTGCTTGAGCCGCTGGATGAGCTGGCGCTGGCGCGGCAGCGAACCCGGACCGCGCGCAAGCGGACTGGACAGCAGTGAAGCATTGGCGGCGTCGCCCAAGGTAGAGTCGGTCATGGCCCTATTAAATTCCCGGTTCGTGGCGCTTTTTATGATGCCACGGTTCCGATATCGTGAGGCCCTGGGTGTTGCGCCCGCCACCGTCGGCGGCGCGCCCTGAACCGATCGCCGAGGCCCCGCCCGCATGCAACCGCGCACCAACGATTTCCAGCAACCCATCGGCCCGGCGCTGCCCGGCTGGACGACGCGTCGGCGTCCGCCGCTCGCGCCCGCCGTCGGCCGCTATTGCCGTCTGGAGCCGCTGTCGGCCGAGCGCCACGCGGCGGACCTGTACCAGGCCTTCAGCCAGGCGCCCGACGACAGCGACTGGACCTACATGGGCGTCGGCCCCTTCGCGGACGAGGCCGCCTACCGGACGTTCGCCGAAGCCGCGCAGTCCAGCCCGGACCCCATGCATCACGCCATCATCGACCTGGCCACGGGCCGCGCCGTCGGCACGCTGGCGCTGATGCGCATCGACGCGCCCAACGGCGTCATCGAGGTCGGCTTCGTGTCCTATTCGCGCCAGCTCAAACGCACCCGCATTGCCACCGAAGCGCAGTTCCTGCTGATGCGCCGCGCCTTCGACGAGCTGGGCTACCGCCGCTATGAATGGAAGTGCGACAGCCTGAACGCGCCGTCGCGCGCTGCCGCGCTGCGGCTGGGCTTCACCTTTGAAGGGATCTTCCGGCAGGCCACTGTCTACAAGGGCCGTAGCCGCGACACGGCGTGGTTCTCGATCATCGACAGCGAATGGCCCGCGCGGCGCGCGGCCTACGAGCGCTGGCTCAGCCCGGACAACTTCGACGCCGAGGGCAAGCAACGCCAGGGCCTGGCTACGCTGATCGCGGCCGAAGCGGCCGCCGGCGCGGCCAACGATGTGGCCGGCAATCGGCGGGGCAACGGCGCAGGAGACCCGGCCGCGTGCGCCTGATTCCGGTGGCACTGGCCCTTTTCTGGGGGCTGAACTGGCCGGCGGTGAAGATCATCCTGTCCATCTTCCCGCCGTTCACGTTGCGCGTGCTCGGCCTGGGCAGCGGCGCGCTGCTGCTATTGCTGCTGGCGGGCGCCAAACGCTTGCCGCTGTTGCCGCCGCGCAGCGCGTGGCCCGGGATCGTGGTGGGCGGCGTCCTGGCCGTGGCCGTCTTCAACCTGGCCGTGGCCTGGGCGCAGCTCAGCACCAGCACGTCGCGGGCGGCGGTGCTGACCTTCACGATGCCGATGATGTCGGCGCTGCTTGCGTGGCTGGTGCTGGGCGAACGCCTGGATCGCCGCCGGGGGCTGGCGCTGCTGCTGGGCGCTTGCGGGGTGGCGGTGCTGGCCTGGCCGGTGTTGCAGGCGGTGTTTGCCGGCAGCGACGTGGCCGCTGCCAAGGGGCTGGTGTTTCCGCTGGTGGCGGCGTTCGGGTGGGCGGCCGGCACCGTGTATCTCAAGCGCTGGCCCGTCGCGGGTGACCGCATCGTCATCACCGCGTGGCAGCTCGTCGTCGGCGCCAGTTGCGCATTGGCCGGCGCGCTGATCGCCGGCGAGTCCTTCCCCACGCACGGCTGGACCGCCAGCGTCGCGGGCGCGCTCTCGTTTCACATCATCCTGGGCACCGCGGTCGCGTACTGGCTGTGGTTCGTGCTGAGCGAACGCGTCAGCGCCACCGTCGCGGCGCTGACCACGCTGATGGTGCCGGTCGTGGGAGTGCTGGGCGCGATGGCGCTGGTGGGCGACCGGCCTGCCCCGGCGGACTGGTGGGGCTTTGCCTTCGTCATGGCCGGGGCGGGGCTGATCGTCCTGAACCTGGGTCAGCGGCGCGCCTGACCGGCGCCCTCGGGCGGCGACGGCATCCACGTGCCGTGCAGCCCGGCGGGCACGCGGCGCGGCAGGCGAACCTGCGCGACAGGACCGGCGGCCAGGTCGCGGGCGTCCAGCACGATGAACCGGCCCCCGGTGTCGTTTTCCGCATGCACGAAGCTCAGGATGTAGCCGTCCGCTTCACCCGCGCCGGCCGGGTCGGCCGCAAACACCGGTTCGCACGCGGTCTGGCCGGCGGGCAGCCGGAACACGGACTTTTCACCCGTCTGCAGGTCGTAACGGGCAAAGGCTTCGAAGGCGCCGGGCTGCGGCGTTTCACCCGGACGCGGGTCGCGCAGGCCGGCATAGCAGAAGCGGGCGCGCCGCCCGAGCCACGCATCGTTGACCCGGCCGAACTCGCAGGGTTGATCGTCCAGCATCTGATCGTCCACGCGTCCGCTGTCCAGATCGATGCGCAGCCGGTGCATTTCGAGCCGCTTGCGCGAGCTGGGTCCGTAGCCGTCGTGCCAGGGCAGCACCGCCTCGATCACGTTGCCGTCCACGCAGGCATTGGCGACGTGCCAGTTGAAGAAGGGGGCGGCTTCGATCCACCGGATCTGCGCCGCGTCGTTGCAGTCGCGCGGCACGAGCAGCACGTGCGTGCCGCGTTGCGGCTCCCAGGCCGGCGCCGCGGGTCCGCGGCTGAAGTCGAACACCAGCGGGCAGACGAATGCGACCACGTGGGTGGCGGTCAGGCCGATGTCGTGGACCAGCGCCGGCCAGGGGGACGAGAAGGACACCTGGCGGTCCACTTGGCCGGCGGCGTCCAGCCGCATGTATTGCAGCGTGCCGGCCACGAGGTCGTAGTTGATCGCCAGCATTTCTCCGGTCAGCGGATCGACCTTGGGATGCGCCGAAAACGCGCCCGTGAGCTTGCCCTGAAACGTATTGGGACCCAGCGTGCCCAGCGCGTCGTTCACTTCGTAGGGGCATCCGCCTTCGTACAGCGCGTGGATCCGCCCGGCGTGACGCAGCACGTTGGTGTTGGCCAGGTTGGCTTGCGGGGGCGGGCCGAACGTCGGGTTGTAAATGCGGTGGCCCGCGTCCCGTTCTTCCTGAAGTTCGGCGGTCAGCACCCAGCGGTTGCGGTAACGCGCGCGGCCGCTTTCCAGGTAGAGCGCGTGGATCATGCCCGTGCCGTCGTAGGGATAGGCGTAGCCCGGTCCCGGTTCGAATTGCGGGTTGGGGCCGTTGCGCATGAAGACGCCGGACAGGCCGGCGGGCAGGTCGCCTTCAATGGGCAGGTTCGCGTCGTCGCGTTCGTCGAAGACCGGCGCGAACGCACGGGTCAGGGCGGGGTTGTCGCTGTGCCAGGGTTGCATGAGGACTCCAGGCCGTGGCCGCGCGCCGGGAGGGGGGCGGCAAGCGTCCGGGGCGGCAAACGTCCGTTATATCCGCCCGGACCGCAGGGTGAAAGCCGAGTTAACCATGATGGCCGGTTCAACCATGAGGCCTGAGTCAACCACGAGGCGCGCCGCCGCGCCGCCTGCGCAGCCGTTCCCGCACCATTTCCGCGCCGCTGACCAGCGTGATGCCGGCCAGCACCATCACCGCGCCGATCACGAATCCCGCATCCAGCGGCTCATCCAGGATCAGCACGCCAAAGCTCACGCCAAAGAGCGGCGTCATGAAGGACAGGATGGACAGGCGCGAGGCAAGATACCGGCGCAGCAGCCAGAACCAGACCAGGTAGCTGGACAGCGCCACCACCACCGACTGAAAGGCGACGCTCAGCACGGCGGCCTGGGTATAGCGGATGCCGTGATGGCCGGTCGCCACGGCGAAGGCCAGCAGCCCCACCGCGGCCACGGCCATCTGATAGAACAGTGTCTTGGCGGGGGCGGCCTCGGACAGCGCCGTCTTGCGGATCGCGACCGTGGTGGCGCCCCACAGCAACCCGGCTGCCAGCCCCATCGCGTCGCCCAGAAGCATGTTGCGGGCGCCCTCGTGGACGGCGGGTTCGCCGCCCTTGACCAGGAACGCGACCGCGATGCCGCAGAAGGCCAGCGCCACGCCTGCCCATTGCAGCGGCTTGAGGCGCTCTTCGGGCAGCAGCCAGTGCAAGCCGAGCGCCGCGAAGATAGGCGCGGTGTATAGAAACACCGCCATGTGCGAGGCCGTGGTGTAGACCAGACCCTGCGCGACGAACAGGAATTCGCCCGCGAACAGCAACCCCACGATCAGGCCGGGCAGGATGGTGCCGTCGGTGAACGCGCGCCCGCGCTCTGAACGCCACACCACCACCGCCAGCACCAGGGCCGCGAACGTCGAGCGCAGCCCGATCTGCATGATGGGGGCGATGTCATCGGCCACCAGCTTGATGGCAATCTGCTGAAAGCCCCAGCACACGCACAGCGCCAGCATGGCGCTGGTGGCCAGCGTGTCCAGGGGAAGGCGTTGCGGCCTTGCAGCGGCGACGCTCACGGCAGTTCGGCGGGGTAGCTGTCCAGCGCCAGCCCGATCTGCTGGCGCAGGTCCCATTCGGCCAGCGTGGATTGCACCGGTCCGTAGAAGGCGCCGTCGCGGGCGACGAACATGGCCGGCAGATGGAAGACCTCGTAGCGCTCGACCAGCCCGCGGTTGTCGCCGGCATCGATCCAGCAGATGCGCTCGACCGGCAGTTCAATAGCCGGAAGCTGCTCGCGCGCCACGCGGCAGGTGCCGCAGGTGCGGCTGTGAAAGACGATGAGCGACAGGCCGCGCGCGTCCAGCAGGTAGCGGTCGGCGGTGCTGTCGTTGAGGGTTATCTGTTCCATGGTGTAGGGCTCTCAAGCGCCGCGCAGCACGCGATCCAGTTCCAGCACCGACTGATACAGCACGCGGGTGCCGTCCAGCAGTTGCGCCGGTTCGATCCATTCTTCGGGGCAGTGGCTGCGGCCGTTCAGGCAGGGGATGAAGATCATGCCGATGGGGCCGGTGGGCGCCATGTAGACGGCGTCGTGGCCGGCGCCGCTGGGCAGGCGCATCGACGCATAGCCCAACTGGTCGGCGGCAGCCTTGACGGCGTCCATAACCAGGGGCGAACAGTCCGTGGGCTGCGCGCGGCTGAGCTGCGTGAAACCGGCGGTCAGGCGCAGCGCCTTCAGGTCGTCCGCCACGCCGGCCATCAGGGTTTCCGGAAAGGCGTCCAGCACGGCGTTGCTGTCGCTGCGCATTTCCAGCGTCATCTCGACCCGGCCAGGCACCGCATTGGCCGCATTGGGCGTCATGGCCAGCCGGCCCACCGTGGCGACGACGTAGTGCGGATTGCCGCTGGCGGCGCTTGCCTGGCGGTGGGCGGCGTCGATGATGCGGGCCGCGCCCACCAGCGCGTCGCGCCGGATATCCATGGGCGTGGTGCCCGCGTGATCGGGTTGGCCCTCGACCACGATCTGCACGCGGCGGATGCCGACGATGTTGGTGACCACGCCGATCGGCAGGTTGCGGCTCTCGAGCACGGGGCCCTGTTCGATGTGCAGTTCGACGAAGGCGGCGGTCTCGCCCGCGCGGCGCAGCGGCGCATTCAGCGCCGCCGGATTGCCGCCGATGCGGGCGATGCCCTGCGCCAGCGTCTCGCCTTGCGGATTGCGCGCGGCCAGCATGTCGGCGCTGAGCTGGCCGCACAACGCGCGGCTGCCCACGCAGGAAATGCCGTAGTCGCTGGGTTCCTCGGACAGGAAGTCGATGACCTCGAAAGGATGGTCGAGGGTGATGCCGTGTTCCTGCATCGTGTGCGCGACCTCGATGCCTGCCAGCACACCGATGATGCCGTCGAAGCGGCCGCCGCTCATGACGGTGTCGCAGTGCGAGCCGGTGGCGATCGGCTTGCGCGCGGCGTCGCGCCCGGCGCGCGTGCCGACCAGGTTGCCGCCCGCGTCCAGACGCGTGGCCAGCCCCGCGGCTTCGAACTCGCTGCGCAGCCAGGCGCGCGCGTCATCGAACAGCGGCGAAAAGGCGCGGCGCGTCCAGGGCACGTCGGGCAGGGTGAATTTGGACAGGGTGTCGACGCGCGCCCAGAGGCGTTCGGCGTTCAGGGGAGGAAAGGCGGGCGGTGTGGCTTGCGGCATGAGACTTCCAGAAGATCGCCCTGGATTATGGCATCAATGCCATGGCGTCCATGCCGCCGCGCGCCGGGCCGCCGCCTACGTCGTTCTGCGCCAGGATGGTTCGCGCTTTTCCAGGAAGGCGGTCACGCCTTCGCGCGCTTCCTCGGTCCTGCGGATGGCCGCGATGCGTTCGACCGAGTCGGCGATCAGGGTTGCATTCAGCAGCTGGCCCGCGAAGTCCCGCACCAGCCGCTTGCTGGCCTGCACGGCGCCCGGGCCATTGGCGCACAAGGTGCGGCACAGCGCTTCGGCAGCCGCGAGCGCCAGCGCTGCGGGGACCACCTCGTGCACCAGCCCCAGCCGCAACGCGGTGGCGGCGTCAAAACGTTCGGCGGTCAGGAAATACCGGTTGGCCGCGCGTTCGCCCAGGGCGCGGATCACGTAGGGGCTGATGGTGGCGGGCAGCAGGCCCAGTCGGGTTTCGGACAGGCAGAAGTGCGCGCTGTCCGCCGCCACCGCCATGTCGCAGGCGGCCACCAGCCCCATGCCGCCCGCGTAGGCGTCGCCATTGACGCAGGCGACGATGGGTTTGGGGCAGGTCCAGACCGCGTGCAGCATGTCCGCCAGCCGCGTGGCGTCCTGGCGGTTGTCCGCGTCGGTCAGCGTGCCCATTTTGCGCATCCAGTTCAGGTCGCCGCCGGCGCAGAACGCCTTGCCCGCACCCGTCAGCAGCAGGACCCGGACCCGAGAGTCTTCCACGGCCGCCTTGACCGCTGCCGTCAGCGCGGCGATCAGCGTCTCGTCGAACGCGTTGCGCATGTCCGGGCGGTTCAGCGTCAGGCGGGCGATTGGGCCGTCAAGGGCCAGGTCCAGCGGTGCGTTCGGCGTCATGCGCGGTCTCCGGTGTTATTGATGATGGCTCAATCGGCGTGGCCATTTGTCTGGCTGATTCTATGGGTAAAAGCGCGATTTCGCGATACTTCGTTTGGATATATTGAGTTATCCTCAACAAAAAATTCGGAGACAGACATGAGCCAGCATCAGGACGGCGCGTCCGCCGGTCAGCGTTACGCATCGGTATTCCGGCCGGGGTTGTTCGACGGCAAGACCATCATGGTGACCGGCGGCGGCAGCGGCCTGGGCCGATGCACCGCGCATGAGCTGGCGGCGCTGGGCGCCGGTCTGGCGCTGGTGGGGCGCAACCCCGACAAGCTGCGCGCCGTGGCCGAGGAAATCGCCGGCATCTACCCCGAGGCCGCCAGCCGCATCAGCCAGCATGCGTGCGACATCCGCGACGAGGCCGGCGTTCGCGGCGCCGTGGCCGATGCGCTGGCCGCGCACGGCGGGCTGGACGGCGTATTCAATTGCGCGGGCGGGCAGTTTCCCGCGCCGCTGGACCGGATCAGCCTGAACGGCTGGAATGCCGTGGTGCAAAACAACCTGCACGGGACGTTTCTGGTCTCGCGCGAGGTCTATACCCAGCACATGCGCCAGCACGGCGGCGCCATCGTCAACATGCTGGCCGACATCTGGGGCGGCATGCCGGGGATGGGGCATTCCGGCGCGGCGCGTGCGGGCGTGTGGAACCTGACCGAAACCGCTGCCTGCGAGTGGGCGCATGCCGGCGTGCGCGTGAACGCGGTGGCGCCGGGCTGGATCGCTTCCAGCGGCATGGACAGCTACGACGAACATTACCGCGGCGTGCTGCGCGAACTGAAGACCAAGGTCCCGCTGCAGCGTTTCGGCACCGAGGCCGAGCTGGCCGCGGCGGTCGTTTTCCTGTTGTCGCCCGCGGCGGCGTTCATCAATGGCAGCGTCATCCGCGTCGATGGCGGCGTGCCCAACGCGCGCCATTCCTGGAACCTGCAGCCGGCCGAGCGCGGCCAGGCCTACAACGGCTTTCCTCAGTACGTGCCGCCGTCGCTGTTTTCCGAAGATTGAAGGCGATGCAGCGCATTCTGGACTTCGCCCCGGAACTGCGCCAGCGCCAGCGCATCCTGGCGCGGCGGCTGCAAGGCCTGCCACAGAAAGCCCACCAGGTGGTCGGCGGTGGCTGCCACATCCACGCCCGTGCCGCGCAGCATCGCGTCCCACAGCACGTGTTCCATCGGCCCGTAGACCGCCGAGCGCAGCAGCCGCAGCGGCATATCCTGGCGGATGTCGCCATCGGCCTGGCCTTGGGCCAGGATGCGCATCAGGGGCGCGGTGTAGCGGCGTTGCAGGCCGGCGTAGATCTCGCCAAAGTCGTCATTGCGCGCGCGCCCTTCGGACAGGATGAACGCGCACAGCCCGGGACCCTCGGCCAGCAGATGGCGCAGGTGCGTATGGACCAGGTAATGCAGTTGGGCCCGCGTGCCGTGGATATGCGGAAGATGGTCTTCCACCCGCGCGATGATTTCGTCGTACCAGTCGCTGATCACCCGCACGCAGAGTTCGCGCTTGCCGCCGAAGTAGGTAAAGACGGTGGCTTCCGAAACCCCCAGGCGCTGCGCGATCTCGGTGGTGGTGGCCGCCTGGAAGCCCGCTTCGGAGAACACCTGGCGCGCGACCCGCAGGATGTCGCGGATGCGCTGCTCGGACTTGGCGCTGGCCGGCGGGCGGCGCATCGGGACGGCTGGGCTATTTTCCATGCAGGCAAAAGGCGAAAAAGGGGCGGGCGGCCTGCCTGGCCGTCCGCGCGAGCGCCTATTATTGAGCGAGGGTCAACGCCGTGGCAAGGCGGGATGCAACCCGCCGCCGCGGCTCCTTCATGGCAACAACCATAATCATCAAGAGACAACCATGCTGCATCGAGCAGATTCCTACGCGCAAGTCCTGTCCACGTTCCAGTGGCAGGTGCCCGCGGCCTACAACATCGGCGTCGACGTGTGCGACAAGTGGGCGGACGGCAGCGGCCGGCTGGCGCTGATCTATGAAAAGAGCGATGGGGCGCAGACGCGCTACACGTTCGACCAGATCAAGGCGCAGTCGAACCAGCTGGCCAACAGCCTGGCGCGCTACGGCATCCGCCGTGGCGACCGCGTGGCCATCTACCTGCCGCAGGCGCCCGAAACCGCCATCGCCCATGTCGCTGCCTACAAGATGGGCGCGGTGGCGGTGCCGCTTTTCACGCTGTTTGGCGTGGACGCCATCCAGTACCGGCTGGCCAACAGCGGGGCGTCGGCGCTCGTTACAGACGCCGAAGGCTGCCGCAAGCTGCTCGAGATCCGCGACAGCCTGCCGGATCTGAAAGTGATCTATTGCATCGACGGCGAGGCCGGGGGTATGGAAGACCCGGCGGCCGCGGTCAATGCGCTGCCGTTCCAGCAAAGCCTGGCGCTGGAGGCTGACGCGTTCGACCCCGT
The DNA here is from genome assembly GCF_041879325.1 of Achromobacter sp. JD417. Lineage (NCBI taxonomy): Bacteria > Pseudomonadati > Pseudomonadota > Betaproteobacteria > Burkholderiales > Alcaligenaceae > Achromobacter > Achromobacter sp. JD417. The sequence continues at coordinate 2,198,768 of NZ_CP087159.1, forward strand.
GGCGACGGCGGCCGACGATCCGGCCGTCATCATCTACACCTCGGGCACCACCGGCAAGCCCAAAGGCGCGCTGCATGCGCACCGCGTGCTGCTGGGCCATCTGCCCGGCGTCGAGATGTCGCACGAGTTCTTTCCGGAAAACGCCGTCCTGATGTGGACGCCGGCCGACTGGGCATGGATCGGCGGGCTGCTGGATGTGCTGTTGCCGTCGTGGCACCACGGCGTGCCGGTGCTGGCGCGGCGGTTCGAGAAATTCGACGGCGCCTCGGCGCTGGAGCTCATGGCGCGCCACGGCGTCACGCACACTTTCCTGCCGCCCACCGCGCTCAAGATGATGCGCGGCTGCGAATGGCCCGGGGACGCCGGGCCGCGCGCGCTGCGCTCGGTGGCCAGCGGCGGCGAATCGCTGGGCGCGGAACTCATCGACTGGGGCCGCCGCGTGCTGGGCGTGACCATCAACGAGTTCTACGGCCAGACCGAATGCAACATGATCGTGTCCTCGTGCTCGTCGCTGTTCGACCCCTGCCTGGGCGCCATCGGCCGCGCCGCGCCCGGGCACCGGGTCGCTATTGTGGATGACACCGGGGCCGAGTTGGCCGATGGACAAGAGGGCAACATCGGCGTAATGCGCCCGGATCCGGTCATGTTCCTGGGGTACTGGAACAACCCGGCGGCGACAGCGGAAAAATTTGCCGGCGATTATCTTCTGACCGGCGATATCGGCGTGCGTGACGCGCAAGGTTTCATCCGGTTCGTGGGCCGCAACGACGACGTCATTACCAGCGCCGGCGACCGGATTGGTCCGGGTCCCATCGAAGACTGCCTGCTCGGGCATCCCGCCGTGCGCATGGCGGCGGTGGTGGGCATGCCCGATGCCGAGCGCACGGAAATCGTGGTGGCGTATGTGGTGCTGAAAGAGGGCGTCGAAGGCGACGAGGCGCTGGTCAAGGCGCTGCAGGCGCATGTCCGCACCCGGCTGGCCGCCCATGAATACCCACGTGCGATCCGGTTTGTAACCAGTTTGCCGACGACCGCGACGGGCAAGATTATCCGCCGGGAGTTGCGCGCCGGTTACCCGGCCTGAGCCGTCTCACCCGGTGACAATCTCCTCCATGTGGATGGGTTGACGGGTTGCCCGGCGCTGCAAGTATGATGGCGCAAACTGGATACGGCCCCACTCAATTGGGGCCGTATCACCTTTAGCCAAAGTATGGAGATAACCCCAATGAATAAGCCTTTGGACGGGGGACTGGCAGCCTTGAACGTGCCCGCGTACGTCAAGCACCGCGGACTGATCGACTGGGTTGCCAGTTTCGTCGCGCTGGCCAAGCCCGATCGCGTCGTGTGGTGCGATGGCTCGCAGGAAGAGTACGACCGCCTGTGCGAGCAGATGGTCCAGTCCGGCACCATGCGCCGGCTCAACCCCGCCAAGCGCCCCAATTCCTATCTGGCGTGGTCCGACCCGTCCGACGTGGCGCGGGTTGAAGACCGCACCTTCATCTGCTCGGACCGCGCCGAAGACGCCGGCCCCACCAACAACTGGGCCGACCCGGCCGAAATGCGCGACACGCTGAACGGCCTGTTCGACGGCGCCATGCGCGGCCGCACGCTGTACGTGGTGCCGTTCTCGATGGGCCCGCTGGGTTCGGACATCGCCCACATCGGCGTCGAACTGTCCGACAGCCCGTACGTGGCCGTGAACATGCGCATCATGACGCGCATGGGCAAGCAGGTGTATGACGTGCTGGGCACCGATGGCGACTTCGTGCCCTGCCTGCATTCGGTTGGCAAGCCGCTGGCCGAGGGCGAGGCCGACGTGGCCTGGCCGTGCAACCCCACCAAGTACATCGTGCACTTCCCCAAGACCCGCGAAATCTGGAGCTACGGCTCTGGCTACGGCGGCAACGCGCTGCTGGGCAAGAAGTGCTTTGCCCTGCGCATCGCATCCACGATGGGCCGCGACCAGGGCTGGTTGGCCGAACACATGCTGATCCTGGGCGTGACCTCGCCCAAGGGCCGCAAGTACCACGTCGCTGCCGCCTTCCCGTCGGCCTGCGGCAAAACCAATTTCGCCATGCTGATTCCGCCGCAAGGCATGGACGGCTGGAAAGTCACCACCATTGGCGACGACATCGCCTGGATCAAGCCCGGCCCGGACGGCCGCCTGCATGCCATCAACCCCGAGGCCGGCTACTTTGGCGTGGCCCCTGGCACCAGCGAGCAGACCAACTTCAACGCCATGGCCACGCTCAAGGCCAACGTCATCTTCACCAACGTCGCGCTGACCGACGACGGCGACGTCTGGTGGGAAGGCATGACCGACACGGCGCCGGCGCACCTGGTCGACTGGCAGGGCAAGGACTGGACGCCCGAGATCGCGCGCGAAACCGGCCGCAAGGCCGCGCACCCGAACGCGCGCTTCACCGCGCCCGCCTCGCAGTGCCCGTCCATCGACCCCGAATGGGAAAACCCCAAGGGCGTGGTCATCGACGCGTTCATCTTCGGCGGCCGCCGCTCCACCACCGTGCCGCTCGTCACCGAAGCGCGCAACTGGGTCGAAGGCGTCTACATGGCCGCCACGATGGGCTCCGAGACCACCGCCGCGGCCGCCGGCCAGCAAGGCGTGGTGCGCCGCGACCCGTTCGCCATGCTGCCGTTCTGCGGCTACAACATGAGCGACTACTTCGGCCACTGGCTCAATCTGGGCAAGCAGCTCGAAGCCGCCGGCGCGACCCTGCCGCGTATCTATTGCGTGAACTGGTTCCGCAAGGGGCCGGACGGCAAGTTTGTCTGGCCGGGCTTTGGCGACAACATGCGTGTGCTGCGCTGGATGCTGGGCCGCATCGACGGCCAATCCAAGGGCGTGGACCAGGTGTTTGGCGTGTCGCCCAGCTACCAGGACATCGACTGGACCGGCCTGGAATTCAGCCCGGACAAGTTCGAGCAGGTCATGTCGGTGGACGAGAACGCCTGGCGCGAAGAACTGGCGCTGCACCACGAGCTCTTCGGCCAGCTGTCGCAAGGCCTGCCCGACGAACTGCGCACCACCAAGACCGAAATCGAAGGCCGTCTGGCGGCTTGAGGCTGCTGGATCCGGTGGTCTGAACAAACCCGCCTGCTTTGCGCAGGCGGGTTTTTTTGCGTCCCGCGGGTTCAGCCCAGCGGTTTAAGCCGTCTTGCTGGCCGCGATCCCGTCCAGGCCCTTGGCCACGTCGTCCGGCAATTGCAGCGACGCGGCTGCCAGGTTTTCGCGCAGGTGCTTCGGGGACGACGTCCCGGGAATCAGCAGGATGTTGGGCGATCGGCGCAGCAGCCAGGCCAGCGCCGTCTGCATCGGCGTCGCGCCGATCCGCGCCGCGGCGTCGTTCAGGATGGACGACTGCAATGGGCTGAAGCCGCCCAACGGAAAGAACGGCACATAAGGAATGCCTTCGCGCGCCAGGTCGTCGATCAGCGCGTCGTCGCCCCGGTGCGCGACGTTGTACTGGTTCTGCACGCACACGATCTCGCAGATGCCGCGCCCCTGCGCCACCTGCGCGGGCGTCACGTTGCTCAGCCCGATATGCCGGATCAGCCCTTGCTGCTGCAGGCCGGCCAACACGGACAGCGGTTCCTCGATGGAGCCTTCCGCCGGACCATGCACGTCGAACATGGCGCGCAGGTTGACCACGTCCAGCACGTCGCGACCCAGGTTGCGCAGGTTGTCGTGCACCGCGCGGGTCAGCTGTTCGGCCGAGAACGCGGGATTCCAGGACGCATCGTCGCCGCGAACCGCGCCCACCTTGGTCACGATCACCAGGTCATCGGAATAGGGGGCCAGTGCCTCGCGAATCAGCTTGTTGGTGATGTGCGGGCCGTAGAAATCGCTGGTGTCGATGTGGTTGACGCCCGCGGCCACGGCCTCGCGCAGGACGGCCAGCGCGGCGTCGCGATCCTTGGGCGGCCCATAGACGCCGGGGCCTGCAAGCTGCATGGCGCCGTAGCCAAGCCGATAAACCTGGCGCGAGCCGAGCGCGTAGGTGCCGCTGTCTGCAAGTTGAGTCATGTCTGATCCTGTTTTCGGTGAAAGGGAGGCATGGGCCAAACGATAGAACTTCCGGCGCCGCCTGATAAGCCAATACAATCCGAACGGCTTGTACGGAAAAATGAACAATGGCGACCGACCTCGATGACCTCAACGCCTTCGTCGCGGTGGCGCGCGCGCAAGGCTTTCGCGAAGCGGCCCGCACGGCCGGCACCAGCGCCTCGCGGTTAAGCGACACCGTGCGCCGCCTTGAGGCGCAACTAGGGGTGCGGCTCTTTAACCGCACCACGCGCTCGGTCGCGCTGACGCAGGCCGGCCAGGAACTGCTGGCCCGGCTGGCGCCCGCGCTGACGGAAGTGGAGGCGGCGCTGGACGCCGTCAACGTGTTTCGCGACAAGCCTGCCGGCACGCTCAGGCTCAATGTGCCGCTCAGCGCCGCGCGGCTCGTGCTGCCGTCCATCGTGCCGGCCTTCCTGGCCGCCTATCCCGACATCCGCCTGGAAGTCGTGGCCGAAGAGAGCTTCGTCGACGTGCTGGCCGCCGGGTGCGACGCCGGCATCCGCTACGACGACCGGCTGGAACAGGACATGATCGCCGTGCCCATCGGCCCGCGCGTGCAGCGCTTTGCGGCCGGCGCTTCGCCCGCCTACCTGGACCGGCACGGGCGGCCCGCTCATCCCGAAGCCCTGATGCAGCACGCCTGCCTGCGCGGCCGGTTTCCCAGCGGGTCGATGCCGCCGTGGGAGTTCCAGCGGGACGGGGAATCGGTGCGCATCGACGCGTCGGGTCCGCTGGTCGTGCAGATCGGCGGCGCGGTCGACCTGGCCGTGGATGCGGCCATCGCGGGCGCCGGTGTCATGTATCTGTTCGAAGACTGGCTGCGCCCGCACTTCGAAAGCGGCGCGCTGGAACCCGTGCTGGAACCCTGGTGGCCGCAGTTCTCGGGACCGTTTCTGTATTACTCCGGCCGCCGGCTCGTGCCTTCGCCGCTCAAGGCGCTGATCGACTTCATCAAGGCGCAGCCGATTTCCTGAAAGGTGCGCTCGGTCTCGCCGGCCTGCGCCGTTTGATGCACAATCGCCCCATGCACCTGGATCCCGAAGACCTCGCCAAGATTACGTCCCTGACGCTCGCCCATTACGAAGAGAACGCCGATTCGTTCCAGGCCGGCACGCAGGACCACGACGTCAGCCAGAACATCGCCGCCTTGCTGCGTCACATCGACGGCGAGCCTCCCTTCGACATCCTGGATCTCGGGTGCGGACCGGGCCGTGACCTGAAGACGTTCCTGGCGATGGGGCACCGGCCCGTCGGCCTGGACGGCACGCCGCGTTTTGTGCAAATGGCCCGCGCGGCAAGCGGTTGCGAGGTCTGGGAGCAGGATTTCCTGCAGCTTCAACTGCCCGCGGCGCGCTTTGACGGCATCTTCGCCAACGCCGTGCTGTTCCATGTGCCGGGGCAGGAACTGCCCCGCGTGCTGCGCGAGCTCCATGCGACGCTGCGCCCGCGCGGCGTGTTGTTCAGCTCCAATCCGCGGGGCGGCAACCAGGAAGGCTGGAATCGCGGGCGCTATGGTGCGTATCACGATCTTGAAGGCTGGCGGGCGCTGATGCAGGCCGCCGGCTTCGAGGAGCTGGAGCATTACTACCGGCCCGATGGGCTGCCGCGCGAGCAGCAGCCGTGGCTGGCAAGCGTCTGGCGGCGGCGCGATTAGCGCCGGCTTCACGCCGGTGCTGGAAATCCGCTTCCTTTCTTGACGTCTCTCTCATGGTTGCCTCCACGCTCGTCGGCATGCTGTGCGCACACCTGCTGTGCTTTTCCGGCATGTTTCTGCTTATCAGCCGTCGTCTGCCTGGCAACAGGATGGGGATGGACTTCTTTGCCGTCGGCAACCTGCTGCTGGCGGCCGCCTACATTCTTCAACTCATCGAAGGCGGCCCCGCGTGGAGCCTCATGAGCGTCGTCAACCACTGCCTCACGCTGGCCGCCCCAATCGCCTATCTGCTGGGCGCCATGCGGTTCTTCGGACATCAGGTCCGCTTGTGGCAGCCGCTGGCGGCATTCTGCCTCGCGTACGGCATGGCGCAGTGGTGGGTGCAATGGCAGATGGGCCCGGAAGCCCGTTACGCCATGCTCGCCGCGTCGGCCACGCTGCTTTTCTTTGCGATGTCGGTCACGGTGCTATGCGGTACACGAACCTTCGCCAAGGACTTGCGCGCGGAAATGATCTTCTTCGCGTGCCTGATTGGCGGGATCTGCGTGCTGAACGCGTTGAAGTTCCTGAAAATCATGGAAGGCGGCCTGGATGCGCTGCACATGGACAGCCGCTTCCAGATGATTTTCTACATCTATATGTCCACCCTCGCCACGATCGTGCCGCCGTCGATTGTCTGGCTGGTGCTGCGCCGCTTGACGGACAGCCTGCGGAATATGGCGGCGCGGGATCCGATGACGGATCTGCTCAACAGGCGCGGGCTCTCGGATGCGCTCGTCCAGTATTTCAATGGGCGCAATGCAAAGCCGGCGTATTTGCTGGTGTTAGACGTCGATCACTTCAAGCGCATCAACGACACCTACGGCCACCAGGCCGGGGACGAGGTGATCTGCCATGTGGCGGGGTTGCTGCGTGCGGGCGTGCGCCGGGGGGATCTGACCGGCCGGATCGGGGGAGAGGAGTTTGTCGCCATTCTGCTCGAATCGGAAGTGGCCGATGTGATGGCGCTGGCAGAGCGGCTGCGGGCCAGCATCGAGAGCCAGCCGATCCGTGTCACCGGCGCGAACGAGCGGCTGCGCTGCACCGTGACGATCGGCGTGTCGTCACGGTTTGATGGGGCGGATGCGCTGGAGGAAGCGCTGCGCGAGGCCGATGCGGCGCTCTATCGCGGGAAGGCGGGCGGGCGGAACCGGGTGGAGGTGGACCTTTCAACTCCCGGCGTCCTCGCCCCGAGCGGCGCGTAGCTTCTTCCATAGCGTCGTGCGCGAAATGCCGAGGAGTTTCGCGGCCTGGCCCATATGGCCACCCGACTCCGCAATGGCCTGCTGGATTGCCCGCTGTTCCGCGCCAAACCGGGTGGCGGCCAGGTCCGGCGTTTCCACGAGCTTGCTTTCCGGAAAGATGTCGCCGCTTTTTACCGTCGTGTCATCCGTCATGACCGCTGCGCGGGCGATGCGATTCTTCAGTTCGCGTACGTTGCCCGGCCAGGCGTAGTCGCATATGGCCTGCAGGGCGTCGGATGACAGCGCAGCCCCGGCGGGCGACTGCTGCGCCAGCAAGGCGCGCGCCAAGTCAGGCAATGCGCCCAGCCGTTGCCGTAGCGGTGGCACCGCAATGCTGGCTACGGTCAGCCGATAGTAAAGATCGGGACGAAACGTGCCTTGGGTCATTGCGGCTTGCAGGTCCGAACTGGTGCTGGACACAATCCGGCAATGCGTTTGCCTTGCGGCGCCGTCGCCCAGCGGCCGGTATTGGCCGTTTTCCAGTACGCCCAACAAGACGGCTTGCGCTCTGGGCGTCAGTTCAGCGACTTCGTCCAGATAAAGCGTGCCGCCGCTGGCCTGTGAAAACAAGCCCTCGCGCGCGGTGCCGGCGCCGCTGAAGGCGCCCTTCACGTGTCCGAACAACAGGCTTTCCACGAGCTCCGTCGCCAATGTGGCGCAATTGACCGCGACAAAAGGGCCCGCCGCGTAAGGCGAGCGCGTGTGCATGTAGCGGGCGGCACGGTCTTTGCCCGATCCCGTCTCGCCTTCGAAGAGCACTGGCAGCGAACTGGCGGCAAGGCGTTCAAGCTCCTGCGCCACCGCGAAGGTCTCGTCGTGTATTGCGAAGGGGTTTTCAAGGACGTCATCGTGTGGGCCGGCGGGTTGCGCGGCGATGACCGACCGGATGCGCGCCACCAGCGCATCGGTGTCGTAGGGCTTGGTCAGATAGTCGTTGGCGCCGGCCCCGACCAGCCGTACCGCCTGCGCGATGTCGCCATACGCCGTCGCAAAAACCACGGTGGTGCTGGCCAGGTGGGGAATGAGGCGCCGGTATAAATCTTCCCCGGAGCCGTCGGGAAGCCGGATATCGGCCAACAGGAACGCCGGCCGCATGCGCGTCCGGCGAAACAGTTCGACCGCTTGCGCGCAGCTCTGCGCCCACTGCGCGGAAATGCCTTCAAGCCGCAGTCGCTGCAACAACGCGCCGCCCAGCAGTTCGTCGTCTTCGATCAGCAAAACCTGTATGTCGTTCAAGGCGCTTGTTCCTGTATGCCAAAGGGCAGACGCACGGAAATGCGCGTGCCGCTTGCAAGGGACGTGACGCGTAGCCCCCCTCGCATGGCCTTTATCAGATCGGCCACAATGCCCAGCCCCATGCCATCGCCGTCGGTCTGGCATCCCGTCAATGCGCGTCGTGCGGCGGGCGGCAAGCCTCTTCCGGCATCGGCCACATGCAGCGTCAGGGCGCCACCGCGGGCACGCGCGAAGACGCGCACCAGTTCGCCCGGCGCCGACGCCTGGATGGCGTTGAGCACCAGATTGAGCAACACCTGACGGACGGCGCCCGCGGGCAGTGCGAGGCGCCGCTCCTGAAGGCCTTCGCAATGAAGTTCCACGCGCACGCCGCCCCGGCTGGCTTGTGCCCCCACCATCAGGCGGATATCGGCGATATCCGCTTCACGCAACAGCGCATTGCCAGGCCGAAAGGTGCGAAGGCTGGCGTCCACGACGGCTTGCAGCGTTTCGACGCCGCGCTCGATGAAGCCGAGCGACTCGCTGCGGACGTCGCTGCGGTCGCCGAATTGCCTTAGCGTCTGCACGGCGGTGCGCAGCCCGCCCAGCGGATTGCGCACTTCGTGAGCAAGCGCCGCCGACATCCTTCCGAGCACGGCCTCACGCTCAATGCGGGCGCTGCGTTGCGTCAGCGCTTCGCGTTCCAGCACGCCTTCAATCATCCAGTTGTAGGCCGACAGCAGTTGCTGCAGTTCGGGGTCCGTGGTGTTTACCGGCATGGGGCGCAGGCGATTCTCCGGGCCGGCGCGCAGCGCTTCCGTCAAGGAGATGATCGGGCGTTGAAGCCGTCGCGCCATGCCAAAGCACAACGCCGCGCCAATCAGGCTGATTGCCAATCCCACCAGGCCCAGTTCCCAGGCAAGCGCCTGCCGTTGCCGAAGAAAATCACTGACATCAAGGTTGGCCACCACGGTTCCCAGTCCGGGCCGCGTGTCGTCCAGCAAGCGCCATGTCCACACGCCTTCCGATCGCGGGCTGACAAGCGTGCCGGCGGTGTCCGCAAATGATGCCAGGGGAATCGGCTCGACCTCGGGATAGCGGGCCACGTGGGCCAGGATGCGGCGATCGGCGGTGACCACGGCAAGGGTTCGATCGACTACGCCCAAGTGCGTATCCAGTGCCCGGTTGAGCACGTCGTCCATCTGCGCGGTGTCGCCGGCGCGCACGGCCGGAAGAATCGCCGCGGACAGCCCGTCCAGATACACCTGTCCCAAATTGGCGACCTGCCTGTCGAACTGGCGTGACACGCCATGCAGCGCCAAGGAAATCAGCGCGGCGGATATCACGAGAAACAGCAACGAGACGGCAAGCGGAATTCTTGCAGTAAGGGGCAATCGGAGCATGCGAGGCGCCAGCAGGCGGAAAAGGGCGATTATGCCTTGGACGATTCGGGCATTGCAGTTGCAAGCAATGGAAAGCGAGCGGCGCGTCGACAAGATCCGTGCCAACCGCCTATCCGGTGAGAAATCGCCGGGCGTTGTTCACTTTCGTGAACATGTCGTGTGAACGGCTGTTCATTCATTCACGCCAGCGTGAACGTCGCCGGCCGCCGCTGCTGGTTTACCCGGATTTCGCGTGTCCAGCCGTGAAAGCGAATTGCAAGGCGTCCTTCTTAAAGTGCCTCCTCCTTTGGCTCGCGACATCCCGCGCGCCAGGATCTTTTGACAACAAACAGGGGAGCAAGCCGTGGGCAGCACCATATTTTCCAGGAAGCGCGATTTATGGGGCGGGGCGTTCATTGCCCTGTGCGGCGCGCTGACTATTCTTGAAGCGATCTCGTACAACATCGGGGAACTGGCCCGGATGGGCCCCGGTTATTTTCCCCTGATGGTCGGCTGCTTTCTGGTGGCGCTGGGCATCCTGGTCCCGCTTAGCCCCGACCCTGATGAAGTGCAGGAAGAGATGTTGGAAGAGCAATTGCCCCAGCCAACGCAGCGTGAGCGCGTGCGCGGCATGGCGTGCATCGCGGGCGGCATCGCGCTGTTCATCATCCTGGGCAGTTACCTGGGATTCCTGCCCGCCACCTTCGCGCTGGTGTTCGTCTCTGCGCTGGGCGATACGTCCAACTCGGTCAAGTCCGCCGCCATCCTCGCGCTTGCGATGACCGTCTTTGGCGCGGTGGTGTTTTCCTGGGCGCTGCAATTGCAGTTCCCGATGCTGCGCTGGGGTTGAATCATGGATCTATTCGACAACGTATTACATGGCTTTTCCGTGGCGTTGCAGTGGGAAAACCTGCTGTGGTCGCTGTTTGGCGTCTTCATGGGCAACATGATCGGCGTGCTGCCGGGCATGGGCGTGCTGGCGGCCATCTCGATCCTGCTGCCGCTGACCTACGCGATGACCCCGGTGGCCGCACTGATGATGCTGGCCGGCATTTATTACGGCGCGCAGTATGGCGGCGGCATCACCTGCATTCTGCTGAATTTGCCCGGTACGCCGTCACACGCGGTGACCTGCCTGGACGGCAATCCCCTGGCCCGGCAGGGCAAGTCAGGATCGGCCCTGTTCATGCTGGTCATGGCGTCCTTCGTCGGCGCCAGCGTGGGCATCGTCATCATGATCCTGTTTTCGCCGCTGCTGGTTGAGGTTGCTTTCCAGTTCGGCCCGGCGGAATATTTCTCGATGATGATGCTGGGCTTGTTTGCCGGCGCAACGCTGGCCAAGGGCTCGGCGATCAAGGGCATTGCAATGGTCTTTCTCGGGTTGCTGCTGGGTGTCGTGGGCACCGACGTCAACACGGGAACCATCCGCTACGGCTTCGGCGTCATCGAACTGAGCGACGGCATCCCGCTGGTGGCGCTGGCGATGGGCCTGTTCGGTCTTGCGGACTTCTTTGCCAACGTCAACCGCATTGGCAAGGCCACCACCGTGGGCGCGGGCCCCAAGATGTCGGTGCGCCCGGAACCCGGCGATATCAAGAAATCGGCCATGCCGGTCGCACGCGGCAGCGCCATCGGCGCCGTCCTGGGCATCTTGCCTGGCACGGGCGCGACGATCGCGTCGTTCATGTCCTATGCCGTGGAAAAGCGCGTTTCGAAGACCCCCAAGCGCTTTGGTAATGGCGCCATTGAAGGCGTGGCGGGTCCGGAAGCGGCCAACAACTCGGCCGCGCAGACCAGCTTCATTCCCACCATGAGCCTGGGCATTCCCGGCGACTCGGTGATGGCCCTGATGCTGGGCGCGCTGATCATCCATGGCATTCAGCCTGGTCCGCAGATGGTGACCGAGCACGCCGACCTGTTCTGGGGGCTGATTGCCAGCTTCTGGATCGGCAACATCATGCTCGTCGTGATGAACCTGCCGCTGATCGGCATGTGGGCAAGACTGTTGAAGGTTCCCTACAAGTATCTTTTCCCGTCTGCGCTGTTCTTCGTGTGTGTCGGCGTCTACAGCACCAACAACAACCTGTTCGACGTGGGCATGGTGCTGGTGCTTGGCCTGGTCGGCTACCTGTTCCTGAAGCTGCGGTTTTCCCCCGCGCCGCTGTTGCTGGGTTTCGTGCTGGGGCCGATGGTCGAAGAGAACTTCCGCCGTGCGTTGCTGTTGTCGCGCGGCAGCATGAGCGTCTTCGTTGATCGTCCGATCAGCGCCGGCTTTGTCTATGCGATCCTGGCGCTTGCCGCCTGGCTGGTGTTCTCGACGGTGCGCAATCGCAAGCGCGTCCGTGAGCTTGAGCGCGTCCAGGCCAACGCCTGACCGCCAAGCGGCGAAGCGCCGATATTCGGGGGCCACTGGCTGGCCCCTTTTTTTATTTACAGGAGGGAGTGATGAAGCAACTGGGGCTGAGTCAGGACACCAACAAGGCCGGACAGGCGCTGACGGTCGTTCGCGAGCTTCCCTTTGTGGAATTCATCGAACTGCTTGAATTCAGCCACTTGCGCTTTGACCTTCCAAAGCGCGGCTCCACGGCAACCTTGGTCGGTTCTCAGGAATGGAACCGGCAAATCCAGGATGACGCGGCCGATCCGGGTTCGGTCTATGTCTGCACGACAATCGACGCGCTGCATCACGCGGTGCTGCCCCCGGAAGACGCCGTACTGAAAATCGACATGCCCTCAAAGAGCCGCGTGCGCCTGCGAACGCTTTCACGCCAACGCGGGCGGCCCGCATCTCAGCCGTGCGTGCGCGTGGATTTGCAGGGACTGATACTGCGTGTTCTCGTGCCCGCCAATGCGCCTGCGCACCTTTTCGACCTGGTCAGGCATGTCGTCATGACGCGCCTCTGGGTGGAAGTTGCGCGGGTCTCGTCCGCTCGGTTCTGACAGCCGGATCACAAACACCCATCCCTATTTCACACAGGAACGCCAACGTGACAGAGTCCGGTCTGCAAATCCTCGCCGCCATCGTTTTTGCGATTGCCTTGCTGCACACCTTTTCCGCGCCGATCTTCCTGCGCCTGGCGCATCGCAGCAAACGTCATGGCGGTCTGCTGCATCTCTTGGGTGAGGTCGAAGTCGTTTTTGGATTTTGGGCGGCGATCCTGCTCATTCTGATGGCGTTGGCCTCCTCGGGCAGCACGGCGCTGGCGTATGCCGAATCGCGCAACTACACGGAACCGGCTTTCGTATTTGTCGTCATGGTCATCGCGGCCTCGTTGCCGGTGTTGACGGTGGTGATGCGGCTTGTGGAACGCGTGGCTCGGGCCCTGCCTGTTCAGGACCAGACCGCCAAGGCGTGGTTGTGCCTGGCGCTGGTTCCGTTGGCGGGATCCCTGGTGACCGAACCGGCCGCCATGACGATTGCGGCCATGATGCTGGCGCCGCAGGTCTTCCATCGCGACATGCCGGAGCGGCTGAAGTATCTGGCGCTGGGTGTCCTCTTCGTGAACATCTCGATCGGCGGGACGCTGACGTCCTATGCGGCGCCGCCCGTTTTGATGGTGGCCTCGACGTGGGGGTGGGATAGCGCGTTCATGTTCACCACGTTTGGCTGGAAGGCGGCGCTGGCCGTGCTGGTCAACGCCACCCTCGTGACCCTGTTGCTGCGTCCTTACCTGCGTTCTGGGGATGTGTTGTCGGCCAGGAAAGCCGCGGCGCCAATGTCGCCGGTCGTCATCGCCGTGCACCTGTTCTTTTTGGCCGCGGTCGTGTTTACCGCGCACCACCCGATCATCTTCCTGGCGCTGTTCCTGTTTTTCATCGGTTACACGCAGGCTTACAAGGCCAGTCAGAGTCCGCTCATCATCAAGGAGGCGCTGTTGGTCGGCTTCTTTCTTGCAGGGCTGGTCGTGTTGGGCGGCATGCAGCAATGGTGGTTGCAACCCATCGTGAGCGGGCTTGAACCCAACGTGCTGTTTGTGGGCGCATTGGCGCTGACCGCAATCACGGACAATGCCGCGCTGACCTATCTGGGTTCACTCATTGACGGAATTTCCGGCCAGGCGCAGTACATGCTGGTGGCCGGCGCGGTGGCTGGCGGCGGGTTGACCGTCATCGCCAACGCGCCCAATCCGGCGGGCGTGGCGTTGCTTCGAGGCGGTTTCGCCAATGGTGCGGTCGGCATGCTTGGGTTGTTGTCTGGTGCGCTGGTGCCCACGGCGATTGCCGCTGCATTTCTCTTTTTTCTTTGACCATCATCGCTCCATCCACACCAGCAATGCCGAGCAAGGACGAGTCTGCGCGATTTCACGCAATCGCAAGTGCAGGACATTCGTCAGGGAGGCCGCGTTAACGCAGGAACCTGCGTCATGCCGATGTAGGACCTTCCGGGCAATCACGCGCGAAGCCGCAAAGCCGGCCTAAAGAAACGCACGCGTTGTGACGTTATTGAAATTAGCTCGCAATCGTCGTCGACATAATTCGAGACGTGCAAACCATGGTGGTGTACGGACTTCCGCAATCGACAAGCGCCTAATCCAAAACAAGTTACGGTTTCCATGATGAGTCGCACCAGCGCAGAGATCAATGCTGAAATTTACAACCTGGGGCCGAAGTTCTTCGAGGCCATCCAGCGTGCGGTTACCGAGGAGTCCACCCTTGCCGAGATCCCGGCAGCGCACCTCGAGAACAAAGCGAAATTGAAAGCAGCCGTCAAAACTGTTCTCGCTGACGCAATTTCGACAGATCTCGATCACCGCCGTTTGTGGCAGGTGTTGTGGGCGCGTATCGTCTATGCCGGAAAAAAGGCGTCGATCGCCACGGCGGAAATCAACAGCATGCGCGATCTAATTCCGCTGTTTCGCGATCTGGATCACTACGCGCCTCAGGCTTACGTCTTCCAAGAAGCGGAGTGGAAAGCATTTTCCGATGAGTGGAAAGCGCGGCAGGAGACCAAGGCTCAGAGGGACGCGTGGATCAAACTGTCCAAGGTTGCGCCCGATTGGAATCCTGCCGCGCATTTTGCCAATGCGAAAACGACGCCTGAAGTTTGGAAGTTGCTCACCAAGGACGATACCGAGTATCCGAACTTGAAATTCTCGTCGAATGTCGTCAAGGTGAAGCGCTTCCTGGCTGTGGCCGATTTCCTGCATCGGCATCGCGCGAGCGGCAAGCTGCGGCCGTTGGAGCATTACACCGGCGGACGGACGCTAAGCCGACACCATCTCACGGGAGAGGAATGGGTCCAGGAGCGCAAGGCGCTTGACGAAGTGCGCAAACGGTTCAAAACGCAGCTCGGGTCGCTGACCGCGCTTCATACCATGATGGATCTCGGCCTGAACACGATCAAACCCGATCGGGTCATGACGTATCTGTTCTCCCAGCTTGGCTGGTTGCAGACCTTACCAGCCACCCTGCGCAAAGATGACGCAATGGCCGTTTATCTGCGCAACAACGTCACGCAGGAAATGACTATTCGTGCAGATGTGTTCGCGGCGAGTCTGGACAAGGCGGGCTATAAACAGGCGCATCGGTTGTTGGACATCTGGTTTGTCAAGTACGGTCAGGAACCCGAGGAATTCTTTGGCATTACGACCAACCTACAGCAGAGCAAGAATATCCGTGTGGTGTTCGATGCACTCGACAGGAGTCAATCGACGCACCACACGATCACGGTGGATGAGGCGCGATCCATGTGGCCCATGCGGGAATTCACGGCCATCGTGCGGCGTGCCTAGTTCGCCAAATCGAAGCACTAATTCGGGCGGCAAACAAAAACGAAGTCGTAGATTCTGCGCGTTCAAGCCGAGAGCTTGTTCATGATCGAATGGACGCGCGGGTTCAGCGTTCGGCCAGGTATCTGTCCGGCAGGGCAGCCCAGCAGGATATCGCAGTGTGGGGGATAACCTGTACGGAAGGCCGGTGACGTCCGCTCTCGGCCACTTTCGGGCGATCAATTTGGTAACATATTTTGGTTGAGCGGCTCAGATTTCACGAGCCGGATTGGCACATACGCGCACCGCTGTCTCGCCACTGGTTCTCAATTGAGACGGCAGATAGTGACCAAGATAAAGTGTTCACTGACAGGTAGTTCACTCAGGATGCTGCATAAGTTCAATAGTGTGTCCGTCAGGTCCTCGGGTATAGACTAAGATTGTTCCGCTAGGCGCGGTTTGCGGTTCGCCGGTTGCCGTCCATCCATAGGGGCGCATGCGATTTAGCATTGCGCGCAGATCGGTCACGGCAAACGTCAAATGAGCCGAGCCAACATCACATGGACGTTGCTTCAAAATCAAGCGGTCTTCTGGTGAGTCGTACTCGAGCAGCTCAATTTTGTATCCATCGGGGCCCTCTAGAAGAGCATTTCTTAAATAAGCCCCCGGCACACCGACTACTTGTTCCATCGCGTGCCCACCGCCAAGCTCTTTGCGGTAAATGAGTTTAAAGCCGAGAACTTCAGTCCAGAAATCAAGTACGCCATCTATCGACGCGACTGTCAGCCCGGTATGCTCGGTGCGCAATACGGTAGAGATTTGGTCGTTCATAAGTGCATCCTGTTATTACAGTCTAGGCCTCAAAGTTTCGCGATAGCTAAAATTCGGCCTGGACTGTCTTAGTTACTTGAAAAAATGGCCATTCTGGGTCGGCACCAGACATCGAGCAGAGGCAGCTGCCGGCCAAAAGCGGACTGTGAATCAGAAGAAAGAAGAGTTGGTCGACTCAAAATTTTTGGTCAATGCATCACCTAACTCTAACCAGAACTGCTCGAGCGAATCGGCGTATTCATTGATGTGAGTCGGCCTGACGCAGATATCTTCCCCAAGTAAAGGGGTGAAAACACGTCCAGAGATAGGCCAGGCGTTGCTCTGATCTGCCAACTCGAACAGATGAGGAGCAACCCGCAATAGCTCTTCGCTGCTTTTACCTTCCCCATGTTTGATCGCGTTGGCCAAGTGCCGAAGCTCTTCAAGCTTTGGCCAAGCGCCGAATTTCGTGATGTCCACGTTGGCTAACTTTAGACGACTGCGTACCTGCTCATGTGTATAGAGATTCTTGTTGTCTTTCTTTCGCCAGTCCAGCAGTTCCTGCCGCAGGAAGAGCATTAACTGCTGTTCGTACAGGTGGTAGAGAAAGAGTGCGCAACAATTCAACAGCCCCTGCTCCATGCCCTTGAGTCCCAGATAGTGTGAGACTGCGGCGTCTCTGACAGACTCTGCCATTTCGCCTTCGTCAGAATAGTCTCCATAGTAAGGTTGAGCCATTGCCTTCTGCCATAGATCACTCTCAAGCTTTTCGCTTTCTGCCTCTATTGAAAAGAAAGTTGGCTGAAGTCTTTGCAGGAATACTTCTTCGACCCTTCGAATTGCCGGAATGAAGTCGTTGCGAAACCGGGGAAACCAGAGGTTCGGGTGGTACATGAAGGTGACTTATCGTTTGCTCAATCACCTTGTGTAACATATTCTGGACACCGCGGCGTTGGCTCGAAGGCGAGCAGTCATCGCAGAAGATCTCAGGTCAGGCTCAGTCGTCAGCCTTTGGCTAAAATCGGCCAGTAGCGGTCAATCGACGGCGTGGATCGGACCGTTGACAAACGAGGTTGGCTAGACGGTCTTTTTTTGATTGAAGATGGGGTCTCGCGTCGCGTGAATGAAACACCGCGCGCTCGCGCAGTTTTTAGTTAAGAGGGGGCATTTGGAGAGGTCCATGCCGGTTGGAATTGAAATTGACGGGATTGCTTTTAGCGAACTTGCCTTAGTGGATCGGCCGATACACGCAGCCGTACTAGGCCGCATTTTTACAAGCTGGTCACTAATCGAGAGTTCTATAACGGCCCTGCTGGGTTTGATGATGCACGACGACCATCGGGCGGCGCTGGCAATCCTCGAGACCTTCAAGAACAACAGCAGCAGGGTCGAGGCAGTCAGGCGAGTCGGCAAGGAGGTGCTTGATGCGTCTCTTCGCCAAGACTTCGACGAGTTAATGAAGGACGTGCTTTCTTACGCAAGAGAGCGGAACGCAATTGCGCACGGACTCTGGGGCTCTCGCAAGTCCGAATACGAGGTTGTATACCGCATGCCTGTGTCAGCGCTCGCAACCTTCATCGTCGAGGCGCCGCACAAGACTGATCATGACACCGGTGCGCTGCTGGATTCATTCAAAGAACAAATAAGGATGTTGACCGTAGATGATCTCGAACGAATTGAGCAGAAAGGGAGAGACCTGTTACGCCGTCTCATGAGCGAAACGACACAAAAGATGTCTTCACGGGCGCGCTCGGGCTCTAAATAGTTCAACTTGCTCTTCGATCGCTTGTTCAGGATTTGGTGGAATGATGTTTACCGGTATGACAACTTCGCAGTCTACTGGCTCTCTATGTTCCAGTTTCAATTCCACAACACTGTTGCCAAGCACATGGTAGAAGAACGTTGCATAGGCACGAACGTCTGCTTCGTTCGGCTGGTTCTGCTGCGACTCACAAAGGCCGCCCTCGTCGAGTTGGATGTGAACGCGGCCGTGTCGGAAGTCAAGTACGAATGGAAGGACAATCGTCATGCGGTCGTTAAGAAGAATGACGCGTACTACGCCCTCCCCGAATGCATCGACGCGCATCGTCATCGCTTCGAGCCCGGCTATGGGCCCGTCAGGCCATAATCCAATAGAAACTTGTCGGCCTTCTAGCTCGCCAAGTGTTCTAGTAGTGCCGCCGGCTTCCAGCAACGTCAATGTTTCTGCATGAATAATCTCCAGCCACGGCCCCAACCGGTTCCGGGTTGCATAGGTCTCGCGTTCGTTCTCAATATGCAATTCGCGGGAAATGTAATGCCGGGCGAGTGCCTCCATGATGCAAAGGTCGCTCGATATACGGCGGCGGTCCGCAGGCACGTCAGGATCGATAATCTCTCCGTTCAAACTTGCGTGAGCGACCGCGCAACGTCCGCTTTCAAACAGATGATCGCCGACATCTAGGCCACTGGCCCGAAGCTCGGCGATTCGTGCAACTGCGCTCTCGTCAGTCAGATTGTCGAGGTTAGCGTTAATCCACCGCCCCTTAATCCTGCCATTCGCGAATTGCGACTCGATAGCTTTGTGAAAGCTCAAAAAGGAATAGTTATCGTGAACGTAGCGAAGACGACTTCCTTCGCGGTAAAACGCTAAAGCCTTGCGCGCAAGCTCCTCCCGCACAATCGGCATGTGGTTACAGTTGAAGCTTTTCGCAGTTAGCGTGCCTAAGCTTGAAAAGACATTATGCGGGTCCCCGTAGAGAATCGGGTGGCTGCTGTGCACGTATCCACTTACATCAACAAACCCGCCTTGATACCATCCGAGAATCGAACTGAATCGATAAATCTTCGAGAGCGCGTCGTCGACGTTCTCTCTGTCGCACATAACCGTAATCCCGGGCGGCGAGGGGGCACCGTTCAGCTTCGAACCTCGTAGGAAGTAGTCCTCCCCGTCATAGGTAACCCAAACATCAGCGGGTGGCCAAGCGATTGACGTGGCTACGCCTGCCGTTAGCCAACCACGACGGCTTCTCAACTTTCTTTCAACCGCCTCTCCAACATAGTGAGGAATATAAGGCCCAGCCAATATTTGCCTCCTTATCGAATGATTCGGTGCACCGCAATAACCATATAGATAGATTACACGCCCCGATCCCTACACACGAACGGCCGCTTCGTATAACGCCAACCGTCCGTTCCGGGTCGGAAGCGGACCGCCACCAGGGGCTGCAACCGGCCACAAGCAGCGGTTCAACTGGCAGCTCAAGGCTCATGTGTGGGCATGCTGGCGGTCTCAAGAAGCCTCCCGTCGCGTATTAAGCCGCCCAGAAGACCCCGCCGAGGTCCTGCGGGAAATGAAGGGCCGCCGAACTCAGGCTACCGGAACGACTCGCATGGATCCCACACCGAATGCGGCTAAGACACGCAGGCGATGGAATATTTCTGTTGGCACGACCGTAGCAGTCGTCACAATTCAAAACACCCAAGGAAGTTCATTGGGTGGCGCGGTCGTAGCTGGCTACCAATGCCGTCCCGGAGGTGCTAACCCATGTCAGATGGGTTGCTCATTAAAAATCAATTCAACGGAATCTACGCCGTTATTGAAAACCGAGATTGCGAAGCGGTAGCAGTAGTTGTTTTTAAATCCAAAATCTCCCCGCCCACAGCCTTCGCTATCATTGCGGCACGAATCGATCCCAAGTTGCTAGAAGCATCACTCGGAAGATCCAGGCCTTTCAGTTGTTCGGCGAATTGATCGGTGATCTCTATGACGCCCGACTTATAAATGGTAGCAACACGCTGATCGCCCTTCATAACAGCTTTAACGGCATTTTGGGGCGAGTTGTCGGCTGGAAGGCGAGCCATGCGGCGTTCTACTGCTTCCGCGTTGCGCAGCGCTTCAGCCGAAGCCTCTAACTTATGAGCAAAGTTAGCAGTCGGTTTGACCAGCGGAAGATTCAGGTCCGCAATGCTGCGGGACTTCACCGTTAACGGTAGGCCTTTGGAAATATCCATAAAACGAACCTCCCTCCGTTAAAAATTTCCAATCACTGAAAAAGCAGTCCGACTGTTGAGGCAGCCTAATCCATCAGTCGATTCTACGAATCCCTGAACCGCATTGATGCCCGAAATAACGCCCACCTTTATGGCTATTTTTGCCATTGCGCCTGGGTTCAGAACAACGTGCTATCGCGCAGATTGGACGGGCAGCCAATGAGCGCCGTCAAATCGCTGGCAGTTTGTCGGGTGGCGAGCAGCAGATGTGCGTCATGGCGACACCCTTGTCAGCAACGCGTCGGACGTGATCTGTATCTTCGCAGTGCCAGTCCCAGGGCTGCGAGAAGTCGACCCTCAATGCCCTGCGCTTCGCGATACGGTGGTTAGCAACGGCCCCCTGGTAATGTTCGACTTCCGCGGACCGACACTTTCGTTGCCGAAGGGGGCCGTGCTTAGCGACGAGGCTGATTCAGGTTTGCGATGCTAATCTGCCCTTATTAACTTGGGCAGGGGGAGACGGCATGAATCGACTTGCTGAACGCTATCTTCGGTTTGCCAAAATCGAGGCGGCGGGTCGCTCTCCGCTGTATGAACAATGGGCGTTGCATGTCGCGGGATCGACTGACGCATTAGCTTTTCTACAGGATTTGCCCGTAGACAAGCAGCAACCCAATCTGCTGTTTGCAGCGTTCCGGCATGCAGTGGGCACGCCCACATCGACAGCGCAGTTCGATGCAGGTCTGACGCAGCATGGCGCCGCTATCCGGGCGGTTATGCTGGCTCGTTCGACCCAGACCAACGAGCCAGGCCGTTGCGCGGTATTAATGCCCGCTCTCGCCTCAATCGCGGGAAAGATCGCGCTAATCGAAGTGGGAGCATCTGCAGGGCTCTGTTTGCTGATGGACAAATACGGCTACGACTGGGGTTTACAACGCCTCGTTCCCGGCTCGGACGGTTCAGATTACCCAGTCTTCCCCTGTGACGTCACCGGTCCTGCCCCGCTGCCTCGCACTTATCCTGAAATTGTTTGGAGGGCGGGACTAGACCTGAGCCCGATCGACGTCGATTGCGAAAATGACAAGAAGTGGCTGGAAGATTTGGTGTGGCCCGAAGATGCTCCACGGCTTGCGCGCCTTCAGTCTGCGCTGCGGATCTGCAAACGCGAGTCACCTCAGATTGTCCAAGGCGATTTACGACGAGATCTTCCCTCCTTAATCGAACAGGCGCCAGCGGACGCGACGGTTGTGGTGTATCACTCTGCCGTTCTGAACTACGTTGCGGAGCCGGCACAGCGCCATGAATTCGCGCGCGGCATGCAGGCCTCGCGTTGCGTCTGGGTTAGCAACGAAAGTCCGCTGGTATTTCCGCAATTCTTGCCTGCAGACGTGCAGCAGCCGTCCGGTATGTTCCTGTTATGCATTGATGGCCATGCGGTGGCCTGGACAGACCCTCATGGCGCCGCGCTGCATTGGCTGTGATCCAGCGATTCCTACGCTGATCAACGTAGGAATCGCCATGGAGAGATGGGAAAGGCCGCTATCAACCCTTACCCCATCTGCCCATACTTTCCGGCATTGAAGTCCTGGATCGCCTCGACGATCTCCGCTTGCGAGTTCATCACAAACGGCCCATACCCGACCACGGGTTCATCAATCGGCTCCCCGCTCAAGATCAAAAACACCGCGTCGTTATTCGCTTCGACCGTGATGTCCTCGCCCTCTTTGGAGAACAGCGCCAATTGCGCATCCCGCGCGACGGATTCGCCGTTGACCAGCACTGTGCCGCGCAGCATGACGAGCATGCTGTTGCGGCCCGCGGCAACGGGGAAGGTGGCCGTCTTGCCCGCCGCCAGCTTCACGTCCCACACGTCCATCGGCGTAAAGGTCCGGGCGGGCCCCGCGTGTCCGGCGTAATTGCCTGCGATCACGCGGAGCGTGCCGGCGTCGTCGGGCAGATCCACGACCGGGATGTCTGCGTTCAGAATGCCCTGGTAGCCGGCCGGCGCCTTCTTGTCCTTGGCGGGCAGGTTGACCCAGAGCTGCACCATTTCCAGTTTGCCGCCCGTGCGGGTGAAGGCGTGGGAATGGAATTCCTCGTGCAGGATGCCGGACGCCGCCGTCATCCACTGGACGTCGCCGGGGCCGATGACGCCGCCGTTGCCGGTGGAGTCGCGGTGTTCGACTTCGCCGCTGTAGACGATGGTCACGGTTTCGAAGCCGCGGTGCGGGTGCTGGCCGACGCCGCGGGGCTGGCTGGCCGGACCGAATTCGGCGGGGCCGGCGTAGTCCAGCAGCAGGAACGGGCTGGTGTCGCGGCCTTTGTCGTTGTACGAGAACATGGAGCGCACCGGAAATCCGTCGCCCACCCAGTGGGGACGGGGGCTGGCGTGCACGCCGAGGATCTTCTTCATGGTGAGGTTTCCTGTTGCGCGGCCCCTTCGGGGCCGTTCGTCATAGGGAAGAAGATAAGGGCGGATCGGCATTCCCGGTAGTGCTCGTGATTGATAAGCACCGTTCCATGTGGCGAACGATCAATGCGGGCGAGGCGGGCGAGCCAGCGTCGCGGCGGGTATCCTTGCGGGCATGGACAAGATCAGGGACGACATCGCGGCGGTGCGGCGCGAGGCGGTGGTTACGGGATTTGCCCCGGTGGTGGGGGACGGCCCGCGCGTGCTGGTGCTGGGCTCCATGCCGGGCGTGGCGTCGCTGCGGCAGGCGCAGTATTACGCGCATCCGCGCAACGCATTTTGGCCGCTGGCGGCGCGGATCTTCGGGTTTGACGCCGGGCTGGGTTACGACGAGCGGTTGCAGGCACTGCGGGCGAACCGCGTGGCGCTGTGGGATGTGCTGCAGGCTTGCGAACGGCCGGGCAGCCTGGACGCCGATATCCGGGGCGACACGCTGGTGCCGAACGATTTCAACGCGTTCTTGGACCGCTATCCCTCGATTGCACGCATCTGTTTCAACGGCGCGAAGGCCGCGGCGATGTTCCGGCGGCATGCGTTGCCCAACCTGCCTGCTGCCGCCTCGATCCAGTTTTTTGAACTGCCTTCGACCAGCCCCGCGCATGCTTCGGCCAGCTTCGCGCAGAAACTGGCTGCCTGGGAACCGGCGCTGACGCTTCCAACGCCCTGACGAGACGTCCAGGCCAAACGCCCGCCGCTACCGTAACTCCGTCCCCCAATTGACGCTTATCAAGGTGCTATATAACTACAAGTGATAAGTTAATTTCCGTAACACCTAAACGTTTCGGAGTTTAACGATGCACACCCCCACCAGCCCCCCGGAAACACCGCTGCCGGGCAAGCGTGGCTTTCTGAAAGGGCTGCTCGGCCTGGGCGCCGCGGCCACCGTCATTCCCATCCACGCCGACGCCGCGCCCGGGCTCAATGGCCAGCCGCCGCGCCGGCCCGGCATGGCCGGCAAGCGCTACGGCATGGTTGTCGACATGCGCAAATGCATCGGCTGCCAGTCCTGTACGGTGAGCTGTTCGCTGGAAAACGTGCCGCCTATCGGGCAGTTCCGCACCACCGTCCTGCAGTACGAGGTCACGCCCGACGCGGGCGGCCCGTGTTCGATGGTCATGCTGCCGCGCCTGTGCAACCACTGCGACAAGCCGCCCTGTGTGCCGGTCTGCCCGGTGCAGGCGACCTTCCAGCGCGAAGACGGCATCGTGCTGGTCGACAACGCGCGCTGCGTGGGGTGCGGTTACTGCGTGCAGGCCTGTCCCTACGATGCGCGCTTCATCAATCACGAGACCCAGACGGCCGACAAGTGCACGTTCTGCGAGCACCGGCTGGAAGCCGGGTTGCTGCCGGCGTGCGTGGAAAGCTGCGTGGGCGGCGCCCGGGTGATCGGGGACATGAACGATCCGGACAGCGCCATTTCGCGCTTGCTGGCCGAACACAAGGCGGACATCAAGGTGCTCAAGCCCGAGATGAAGACCGATCCCCACGTTTTTTACATCGGCCTGCCCGATGCGTTCGTGCATCAGGTTGACGGCCAGGCCGGCGTGCGCCTAGCGGGCGGCCACTGAGCCAAGGAAGGGGACACTCATGCAAATCTCTGAATTGCTCACGCCGGTCTACGACGCCGCCTGGCTGCCTTGGGCCGTGCAGTATTTCTTTCTTATCGGCATCAGCGCCACCACCGCGCTGACCGCCGCCTTTGCGGCGTTTGGCCGCGCCGATTCCGACGCGCGCCGCCTGCTGCCGGCGGCGGTGACGGTGCTGCTGGTCAGCGCCATCGCCGCGCCGGTGTCGCTGTTGGCCGACCTGCACCAGCCCGGCCGCTTCTGGCACTTCTATGCGCACATCACGCCGTGGTCCTGGATGTGGCTGGGGGCATTGCTGCTGCCGGTCTTCGTGACGTTGGCGCTGCTGTTCTGCGCGGCGTGGTGGTGGGGCCGGATGGGGTGGCTGCGGGTGGTGGCGGCGGCGCTGGCGCTGTCGGCGCTGTCCATTCTGGTCTACACCGGCGCCGAGGTCATGGTGCTGCGTTCGCGGCCCTTGTGGCACACCGTGTTCCTGCCGGTGAACTTTGCGCTGACCGCCTGGCTGGGCGCGCTGGGCGCGATGTTCCTGGTGGGCCGCTGGCTGCCCGGCGGACTGCGCGTGCTGCCCGTGGCGATGCTGCGCCGGTTGAGCGTGACCGCGGTCGTGATGATGGCGATGGGCGCGGGGGCGTGGGCGTTGCTGGGCCTCTCGGGACTGGATGCGTCTTTCGAGGCGGCGCTGCGGCTTTTCGCGGACTTTCCGGTCTGGCGTCTGAGCCTGGCGGGCGCGGTCATCACGGCCTTCTGCATCGTCGCGCTGCTGCAGCGGCCGGCACGCACGCTGGCCGCGCCGCTGCCGTCGGCCGCGTTGGCGCTGACCATGCTGGGCGCGGCGTGGATCTTCCGCTGGGTGGTCTTCATGAGCGTGCAGGGCGTGCCCAAGTACGGCGCGGGGCTGTACCTGTACGACATGCCCTGGGGCAGCGATGGGCTGCTGGGCATGGTGGGCGTGCTGGGGCTGTGCGTGGCGCTGATCACCGTCGTGACCTGGGCCCTGGACATCTTCCCCGCGCGCGCACGCGCCGTGGCCGCCTGAGCGCGCGCCGAGACGAAAGCACATGGATAAGAACGCAATGGACAAGCAACACAAAGACGACAAGCCCGGCGCCGCGGACGATGGCCCGGATCTGCCTCGCGACGAGGCCCGCCGCAAGCTCATGGTGCGCGGCGGCCTGGCGGCCGGCGGCATGGCGGCGTTTGCCGCGGGCTACGGCGACACGGTGGTCAAGGCGGTCAAGGGGCTGGCGCAAGGCACGGCCGGCGTGCCGACGGCGCATGCCGTGCGGGGCAACTCGCTGCCGCCGGAATTTCGCATCGATCCGCTGACCGGTGCGCTCAGCGCCCAGCCGGGGCAGACGGTCAGCCCGTCGAGCTGTCTGGGCTGCTGGACGCAATGCGGCGTGCGGCTGCGCGTGGACACGGCCGAGAACCGCATCCTGCGCGTCGCTGGCAACCCGTATCACCCGCTGGCCACGACACGGCCCGCGGCCATGGACACGCCGGTGCGCGATGTCTACGCGCAATTGGGCGGGGACAGCGGCCTGGAAGGGCGCGCCACCTCGTGTGCGCGCGGCTCGGCCATGCTGGAGCAGATGGACAGCCCGTATCGCGTGCTGCAGCCTTTGAAGCGGGTGGGCAAGCGCGGCGAGGGCAAGTGGCAGACGATCACCTTCGAGCAGCTGGTCGAGGAAGTCTGTGAAGGCGGCGATCTGTTTGGCGAAGGCCACGTGGACGGCCTGCGCGCGATCTACGACCGCGAGACGCCGCTGGACCCCGACAATCCCGAGTACGGCGCGAAGGTCAACCAGTTCCTGTTCACCGACGCCTCCAACGAGGGGCGCACGCCGCTGATCCAGCGCTTTGCGGGACAGTCCTTCGGCACCGTCAACTTCAGCAATCACGGCTCGTACTGCGGGCAGAGTTTCCGGGTGGGGGCGGGCGCGGCGCTGGGCGACCTGAAGGGCATGCCGCACGGCAAGCCGGACTGGGACAACGCACGCTTCGGGCTCTTCATTGGCGCGGCGCCGGCGCAGGCGGGCAATCCCTTTCAACGCCAGGCGCGTCAGCTGGCCGAGGCGCGCGTGCGCCCGCAGGAATCGGGATTCAGCTATGTGGTGGTGTCGCCCGTGTTGCCGGCCTCGTCCAGCCTGTCGGCGGGATCAGGCAATGAATGGGTGCCCGTCAATCCAGCTAGCGATCTGGCGCTGGCCATGGGGCTGATCCGCTGGATTCTGGACAACGAACGGTTCGACGCGCGCATGCTGGCGCAGCCGGGCCCCGCCGCCATGAAGGCGGCGGGCGAGGCGGCGTGGACCAACGCCACGCACCTGGTGGTGGCCGAACCGGGCCATCCGCGCCTGGGCGCCTTTTTGCGCGGCGCCGATATGGGCTGGGCGCGCCCGGCCGACGCGGATGAGAAATGGGAGGACGTCTACGTCGTGCGTCTGGCGGACGGCACGTTGGCGCCGCACACGACGGCCTCGCCGGCTGCGCTGTTTGTCGACGAGCCCGTCGCCGCGCCCGGGTTGGCCGGTACACAAGGGACGCTGCGGGTCCGGACCTCGCTGGACCTGCTGCGCGAAGAGGCGCGCCGTAAGACGCTGGACGAGTACGCCACGCTCTGCGGCGTGCCGGCAGCGAAAATCGCGTCCCTGGCCGAGCGTTTCACCAGTCACGGCAAGCGCGCCGTGGCCGATGCGCACGGCGGCACCATGAGCGGCTCGGGCTTCTACACCGCCTACGCCATCGCCATGCTCAACACGCTGTTGGGCAACCTGAACGTGGAAGGCGGACTGGTACTGGATGCCGGGCCGTTTCCGCCTTACGGCGCGGGGCCGCGCTACAACATTGCCGGCTTCGCGAACAAGGCCACGCCCAAGGGCGTGTCGCTGTCGCGCAACCGCTTTCCGTATGAAAAATCCAGCGAATTCAAGCGCAAGAAGGCCGCGGGCCAGCCTGCCTATCCGGCAGCCGCGCCGTGGTATCCGGCGACGGGCGGCCTCAGTTCCGAGATGCTGGCCTCGGCGCTGGCGGGTTATCCGTACCGTGCCAAGGTCTGGTTCAACCACATGAGCAACCCGGTCTACGGCATTGCCGGGTTCAAGCACGTGGCGCTGGAAAAACTGAAGGACCCGCGCATCCTGCCGCTGGCGGTGTCGATCAACCCTTTCATCAACGAGACCAACGCGCTGGCCGATTACATCGTGCCGGACACGGTCACGTACGAAAGCTGGGGCGTGTCGGCGCCGTGGGCGGACGTGGTGGCCAAGGCCTCGACGGTGCGCTGGCCCGCCGTGCAGCCGCGCGTGGCGCGCACGGCCACGAATGAGCCGGTTTGCCTGGAGACCTTCCTGATCGCGTGCGCCAAACGCCTGGCCATGCCGGGATTCGGCGAGGGCGCGATGTCAGACAAGGAGGGCGTCAAGTACGCGCTGGATACGCCCGAGGACTTCTTTCTGCGCGGCATGGCGAACATCGCGTTTGCCGCGGGACGGCCGGTGCCGCAGGCCAGCGACGACGACATGGCGCTGACCGGCGTCGACCGCTATCGCGACCTGCTGCAGGCCAAGCTCAAGCCTGCCGAATGGCGGCAGGTGGCCATGTTGATGAGCCGCGGCGGGCGATTCGACCGGATGGACGACGCCTGGACGCAAGAAGGCGGCCAGACGCGCCGCACGCGCGTGGCGCACGCCAAGCCGCTGCACGTGTGGAGCGAAGAACTGGCGGGCTTTCGTCATGCGATGACGGGCGAGCGGTACAGCGGTTGTCCCACCTGGTATCCGACCAGGCTGGCAGACGGCCGCGACATGCGCGATGCGTATCCGCGGCAGGATTGGCCGTTCCTGCTGAGTTCGTTCAAGTCCAATCTGATGAGCTCGATGTCGATTGGCGTGAACCGCCTGCGTCAGGTGCATCCGCACAACCCGGTGTCGATCAACCGGCAGGACGGCGAACGGCTGGGCATCCGCAACGGCGATGCGGTGCGCATCGTCACGCCCGGCGGGTCGGTAACAGGGCCGGCGTTGCTGCGCGACGGCGTGCAGCCGGGCGCGGTGGGCATCGAGCACGGCTACGGCCACACCGAGCTGGGCGCGCGGGTTCATGTCGTGGATGGCAAGCCCATGCCGCACGACCCGGCGCTGGCCTCGGGCGTCAACCTGAACGACCTGGGTTTTGGCGACGCGACGCGGGGTCAGCACGCCAACGTCTGGATCGATTGGGTGTCGGGCGCGGCGGTGCGGCAAGGCCTGCCTGCCCGGATCGAGCGGGTCTGACGGCTGTGGGGGGCCGGTCCGCGTGCGCGGCGGTAAGCGTCAGGGCACGACGGTGTCGGCCACCAGCGCCAGACCGTCCGCCCGAGGCCCCACATCCGTCAGCACGCCGTTCAGGTCTCCGGGCTGGGCGGCGGCGTTGCCCGAGCGGCTGACGCGAATCTCCACACGCACCTTGCCGGCCTTGGACAGCGTGGCGTCCGGCGACATGGCGGTGCTGTCGTCCAGCACGAAGGCCCGCGGCAGGTCCGCGGCCTGCATCTTCAGGATGGCGACGGGCATGCGCGATCCCGTCATGGGGCGCGCCAGGATGAAAACGGTGTCGGTCGGGCGGACCTGATCGCGCAGGGCGTCAGCGATCCGCGCCTGGCCGGCGAGCCGGGCGGTCGTGACCGAAGCGCCGGCGGAAGGGGAGGGCGCCGCTGCGCCGGGCGTCGCCACGCCGGATGCCGTTGGCCCCGGCGCCGTCGCCGGTTGGCCCGCGGCGGTGGATGCCGAATTGCCGGAAGCCGGCGGCGCGGCGGCTCCCCCCGCCGTGCCGCTTGCTGCCATGGCGCGCGCCTGGGCGATGTTCGTCTGGATCTGCCGCGCGGCCTCAGAGTCCGGCGGCAGCAGCGCGCGCAGCCGTTCCCAGTGCGTCAGCGCGTCGGCGGCGTCGCCGCGGCGCAGCGCCATCATGCCGGCCAGCGCCAGGGCCTTGGGCTGGTCGGGATCGGCCTGAAGCGCTTGCGCGACAGCGGCAATGGAGGCCTCGTCGGGCTGTCCCTGCCGTGTCGACAGCAGCGCGTCGGCCAGATCGGCCAGCACGGCGGGTTGGCCGGGCACTAACCGCAGCACTTCCTGATAAGCGGCGACGGCGTCGTTGTAGCGGCCCAGCGTTTCGTAGGAACGCGCCAGCATGTACCAGCCATCGGCGTCATCGGGCGAGGCGCGCAGGCGCTGGGCCAGCGCGTTGATTGCCAGCGCCATGTCGTTGTCCGCCGCCTGCGCATGCGGCTCGGGCGCCTGCGACAAGGCGACGGTGGCGGCCGCGCGCGGATTGCCGAGCTGGCCGTACAGCAGCACCGCGGCCACCGGAACGGCTACCGTCAGCACGCAGGCCGCGGCCAGGCCGGCGCGCTGACCGCCCAGCCGCGCGCGCGGATCGCGGCGCATCGCCAGATCCTGCAGCAGGTCTCGCTGCAGTTCTTCGTCGGCGCGGGCGTGCGCCTGCGGGGTGAGGGCGCCGTTGGCGAGATCGCGGCGCAGTTGTTCGCGCTGCGCGAGGTAGAAGGCGCGCACGCTGGCGTCCGACGCGGTCTCCGCGGCCGGCGTGCGGCGCAGCAGCGGCGGCACCAGGCAGAGCAGGGTGGCCAAGAGCAGGACCAGGACGATGAGCCAGAGCGTGGTCATGAGCCGGAATCCAGGAAGCGGGCGGCGCGGGCGCGTTCGTCCGCGGTCAGCGACGCGCGCACGCCGGCACGCCGCTTGAGTGTGCGCACCAGCACCAGAAAGCCCAGCGCCAGCAGCGCGAAGGGGCCCAGCCAGAGCAGCCAGGTGACCGGCTTGAACGGCGGGTCGTAGCGCACGAAGTCGCCGTAGCGGTCTTCGAAAAAGCGCATGATCTGCGCGTCGGTCTTGCCGTCGGCAAGCTGGCCGCGAATGAGGTTGCGCATGTCCTGCGCTAGCGGCGCATTGGATTCGGCCAGGGTCTGGTTCTGGCAGACCAGGCAGCGCAATCCATGTGCCAGCTTGTCGGCGCGCTGCTCCTGTTCGGCCGACAGCACGGCGGGGGGCGCGGCATTGGGCGCGGGCGCGGCAAGCAGCGCGGCGGGCAGCAGCACAAGGCTTAGCAGTAGCGGCAGAAGCAGACGACGTAGCGAACGACGACGCAGCGAAAGACGAAGCAACGAAAGAGGAAGCAGCGGGCAAGGCTGACAAGGCGCGGCGGTCATTGCAGCGCCTCGATGACAGGTTGCAGGCGGGTGCGCCATAGCTCCGGCGTGATGAGGCCTAGGTGCTTGTAGCGGATGCGCCCGTCGCCGTCGATCACGAAGGTCTCGGGCACGCCGTAGACGCCATACTCGATGCCCACGCGCCCGTCGACGTCGCTGGCGGAGGCCAGGTAGGGATTGCCGTTGCGCGCCAGCCATTGGCGCGCCTCGTCGGGCTTGTCCTTGTAGTTCAGCCCGTAAAGCGCAATGCCGTGGCGCTGCGCGGCCTCGCGCAGCACGGGCAGTTCGTCCTTGCAGGGGCCGCACCAGGACGCCCACACATTCAGCAGCCACACCTTGCCGCGCTGCGACTCCACATCCAGCGTCTTGCCGGGCTCCAGCAGGTCGGGCAGGCCGATGGCGGGCGCGGGTTTGTCGATCATCGCGGACGGCACGGCGCGTGGATCGCGCGACAGCCCCTTCGCCAGGAACACGGCCATCGTCAGAAAGATCGCAAGCGGCAGCAGATAGCGCAGCATCAATAGCCCTCCCGCGCCGCGCGGGCGGTCTCGGGCAGGCCGGCCTGCGCTGCCCGCTGTGCCTCTGCCTTGGTCTGCGCTTGCTGCGCACGCCGGTAGCGGCCGTCGCCCGCCGCCAGCAGGCCGCCCAGCGCCATCAGGATGCAGCCGGTCCAGATCCAGGTCATGAAGGGCTTGACCTGGATGCGCACGGTCCAGGCGTTGCCGGCCACCGGTTCGCCCAGCGCCACGAAGAGGTCGCGGGTAATGCCGCTGTCGATGTCGGCCTGGCTGAGCGCCATGTCCTGCACGGTGTAATGGCGCTTTTCGGGATACAGCGTCACCACCGGCTTGCCGTCCCGCACGACGTGGAATACCGCGCGTTGCGCGGTGTAGTTGGGACCGGTGGCCGGGCCGATGCCGGCAAACGTGAACTGGTAGCCGCCGGCTTCCTGCGTGGCGCCCACGTCCACGCGCAGTTCGCGCTTGTCCTCGTAGCCGTTGGCAAGCGTGACGCCCGCGATGAAGATGCCCACGCCCACGTGCGCCAGCAGCATCCCGTACCAGGCGCGCGGCTGGCGCGTAAGCCGCCGCAGCACCTCGCCGTCGCCTTCCATCAGGCGCTGGCGCGCGTGCGCCGCGGCGCTGGCGACAGACCAGGCGGCAAGCCACAGGCCCAGCACGATCATCGGCGAACCGAAGCGCGACGGCCCGGGCATTGCCAGCGGCACCAGCACCGCCGTCAGCACGCTGACCACGAAGGCCACGCGCAGGCGTTTGCCCAGCTCGGGCACCTCGGCCTGTTTCCAGCGCGCGACGGGTCCCACCCCCATCAGGAAGATCGCGGGCGTCACCAGCGGCACGAACACGGCTTCGAAGTAGGGCGGCCCGATGGAGATCTTGCCCCACTCCATCACGTCCAGCACGACGGGGTACAGCGTGCCCAGCAGCACCGAACCCGCGGCGACCGTCAGCACCACGTTGTTGGACAGCAGCAGCGATTCACGCGACAGCAGCGAAAAGCCGCCGCCCAGCCCGACGGTGGGCGCGCGCCAGGCATACAGGGCAAGCGAGCCGCCCACGATCAGCGTCATGAACGCGAGGATGTACAGCCCCCGGCCCGGGTCCACCGCAAACGCGTGAACCGACGTCAGCACACCCGAACGGACCAGGAACGTGCCCAGGATGCTGAGCGAAAACGTGCAGATGGCCAGCAGCACGGTCCAGCTGCGGAATGCGCCGCGCCGCTCGGTCACGATCAGTGAATGGATCAGCGCCGTGCCCGCCAGCCACGGCATGAACGACGCGTTCTCGACCGGGTCCCAGAACCACCAGCCGCCCCAGCCGAGCACGTAGTACGCCCACGCGCTGCCCAGCAGGATGCCGATGGTCAGGAACGTCCACGCGGCCAGCGTCCACGGCCGCACCCAGCGCGCCCACATCGCGTCCAGCTCGCCCGACAGGAGCGCCGCAATGGCAAAGGCGAACGCCACCGAGAAGCCCACGTAGCCCATGTACAGCATGGGCGGGTGCACGATCATGCCGGGGTCCTGCAGCAGCGGGTTCAGGTCGCGGCCCGCCATGGCAGGCGGGATCAGGCGCTCGAACGGATTGGACAGGAACAGCATGAACAGCAGGAAGCCCACGCTGATCCAGCCCATCACCGCCAGCACGCGGCCGACGAAGGGCAGGGGCAGCCGCTTGCTGCATAGCGCCACGGCAAGCGTCCACGCGGTCAGCAGATACAGCCACAGCAGCAGCGACCCCTCGTGTCCGCCCCACACCGCCGCGAAGCGGTAGCCGGCCGGCAGGTCGGCGTGGGAATTCGCAGCCACATACAGCACCGAAAAATCGTTGTGCACGAACGACCACGCCAGGCAGGCGAAGGCCAGCGTCGTCAGGCCGAACTGGCCGATGGCGGCGGGCCGGGCCACACGCAATCCGGCTTGCCAGCCGGTGGCCGCGCCGATGAGCGGCAGGGTGCCTTGCGCCACTGCGACCAGCAGCGCGAGGATCAGGCAGAAAAGACCGATTTCGGGGATCATCGCGCCTCCGCCTGAAAGGCTGGGGCGTAGCCCGATGCCGGTAAGCCCGATGCCGGTACGCCGGCCGCCGGTACGCCAGCCCCACCCTGCGCGCGCTGCTCCGCCTTCTTGATCGCGTCGGCGGCTTCGGGCGGCATGTAGTTTTCGTCGTGCTTGGCCAGCACCTCGGTCGCGCGGAACACGCCGTCCGTGCCCATCTTGCCGGCCACTACCACGCCCTTGCCCTCGCGGAACAGGTCGGGCAGGAGGCCCTGGTAGGTGACGGGCACGGCGTGGGCGGTGTCCGTCACCGCAAAGCGCAGCGTCAGGCCGTCGGCGTCGCGGCGCAGCGAGCCTTGTTCTACCAGACCGCCCACGCGGAAGCTGCCGCTGGCGGGCGCCTCGTGCGCCACCACCTGCGTCGGGCTGAAGAAGAACACCAGGTTCGATTGCAGCGCGTTGAGCACCAGCGCGGTGGCCAGCCCCAACAGGCCAAGGCCGCCCACGATGGCGAGCGCGCGGCGTTTGCGCGGGGTCATCGGCGCGGCCCCCCGGGGCGGCGCGCGCGGCGTGCGCGCCGCCACAGCGCCAGCACTTCCCACGCCATCAGCGCGATCGTGACGCCATAGGCGCCCATCAGGTAAGGCCCGTGGCCCTGCAGCGAAAAAAACGTGTCCCAGTTCATGGCGCCTCCGACCGCGTGCCGCGGCGCACGCCGCCAGCCGCCCCGCCGTCCGGCAAACCGGCCGCCGGCATGCCACCCGATAGCACGGCGCCCGGCTCGCGCTCTGCAATGATCCCGCGCACCCGCGCCAGCGCGACCGCCGCGCTGTACAGCCAGAAGGCCGCCACCATCAGCAGCATGGCGGTCACCATGACGCGCGCCATGCTGGGGGCCGACGTCAGGTTGATCGAGGCGCCCTGGTGCAGCGTGCTCCACCATTGCACCGAGAAATAGATGATCGGCACGTTCACCACGCCCGCCAGCAGCAGGATGGCGCCGCCGCGGTCCGCGCGCTGCGTGTCGTCGGTGGCGGCCTGGAGAGCCATGAAGCCCAGGTACAGGAACAGCAGGATCAGCTCGGACGTGAGCCGGGCGTCCCAGACCCACCACGTGCCCCAGGTCGGCTTGCCCCACAGGGCGCCGGTCCACAGCGTCAGGAAAGTAAAGAGCGCGCCCGTGGGCGCCAGCGCGCGCATCATCATGAACGACAGACGCGTATTGAAGATGAGGCCCAGCGCCGCATACCCCGCCATCACCAGATACAGGAACATCGACATCCAGGCCGCGGCCACGTGGATGAAGAGGATGCGGTAGACCTCGCCCTGCTGGCTGTCGATGGGGGCCACCACGAGGCCCGTGTACAAGCCGGCCGCGGCAAGTAGGGCTGCGCCCGCCCCGAAGAACGGAATCATCCGCCCGGCCAGCGGATAGAAAAGCGCGGGCGACGCATAGCGCAGCCAGCTTGACCGCGCGGCGGCGGGGCGGGGAGCGTCGAAGGTGGAGGGATTGTGCATAGATAACCTCAGTCCAGCGCCACGCGCAGCGCCGCCGATGCGCCCCAGGGGCAGAGCAGGATCGCCAGGCAAAGGCCCGCGCCCAGCAGCGACAGCAGCGGTCCCGCGCCCAGCCCGGCGTGCGTGGCCGTCACGGCGCCCGCGCCAAAGATCAGCACCGGCACATACAGCGGCAGCACCAGGAGCGGCAGCAGTGCGCCGCCGCGCAGGCCCAGCGTCAGCGCCGCGCCCAGGCCGCCCACCAGCGCCAGCGTCGGCGTGCCCAGCAGCAGGGACAGCACCAGGATGCCGATGGCGTGCGGCGGCAGGCCGAATTGCAACGCCAGCACCGGGCTGGCAAGAATCAGCGGCACGCAAGTGCTGAACCAGTGCGCGCCCAGCTTCACGCCCACCAGCATGGGCAGCGGATGCGGCGACACCAGCAGCTGCTCCAGCGCGCCGTTGTCGTAGTCCTGCGCAAACGGGCGATTGAGGCTGAGCAGGATGCCCAAAAGCGCGCAGACCCACAGCACGCCGGGCCCGATTGCCAGGAGCAGCACGGGATCGGGTCCCACCGCCAGCGGGAACAGCGACCCCGCGACGATGAAGAACAGCGTCGCGCCCAGCGTGTCGGCCGGTCGACGCCAGGCCAGCCGGACTTCACGCAGCGCCAACTGAGACAACGTTGCCAGCATCCGCGTAGTCATCCATGTTCAGGGTTTGGGTGTGTTTGGCTAGGGTTGCCGGGCCGCGATGCGAGGCGACGACGGCCGCGCCGCCCGCCGCCAGATGGGCGGTAAGCGCCTCGCCCAACTGGTTCAGGCTGGCCGCGTCCAGGCCGGCGTCGGGTTCGTCCAGCAGCCACAGCGGCTTGGCGCCCAGCACCACGCCGGCCAGCGCCAGCCGGCGGCCCTGGCCTTGCGACAGGCGGGCGGCCGGCGCGTGCAGGCAGCCGCCCAGCCGCCACGTCTGCAGGCAGGCGGCGATCGCGTCGTCGCCGTGCGGCGTGCCGGCCACGTGCAGCGCGCAGCGCAGGTTTTCCAATGCGGTCAGGTCGCCCGATAGGCCATTGCCGTGTCCCAGGTAGGCCGTGCGCGCAAAGTGCGCCGCCGGATCGCGGCGGATATCGCCGCCCCAGCCGATGACGGCGCCGTCCCGCGGCCGCAAGAGGCCCGCCAGCATCCGCAGCAGACTGGTCTTGCCGCTGCCATTGGCGCCCTGCACATGCAGAAGCTGACCGGCATGCACGTCGAAATCCAGCGGCGCGGACGCTTCGGGAGGTCCGCGCCGGCTGACCAGCCCGCGCGCGCTCAGCATCGGCGGCGGCGCGTCAGCGGGCCGCATTGGCGACCTCTTTGGACGCCCTGGCCGGCGGCGTCGCGTCAGAGGTCTGGCCAGGCGGTATGTGCGGCAGTGTGTGGGCGATGCCCTTGTGGCAGTCGATGCAGGTCTTGGACTTGTCGGCCAGGTAGGTCGAGTGCATGTTCTGTGCACGCACGCTCTGGCGGGTGAAATCCATGTACTCGTAGTTGTGGCAGTTGCGGCATTCCAGCGAGTCGTTCGCCTTGAAGCGCGCCCACTCGTGCTGCGCCAGCTCCAGCCGCTTATCCACGAACTTCTCGCGCGTGTCGATGGTGCCGAAGATCTTGCCCCAGACTTCCTTGGACGCCTGCATCTTGCGGGCGATCTTGTCGGTCCAGTTGTGCGGCACGTGGCAATCCGAGCACAGCGCCCGCACCCCCGAGCGGTTGGTGAAGTGGATCGTGCCCTTCAGTTCCGCGTACACGTTGTCGCGCATTTCATGGCAGCCGGTGCAGAACTTCTCGGTGTTCGTCAGCTCCATGGCCGTGTTGAACGCGCCCCAGAACAGGATGCCGCCGATGAATCCGCCCACGGTCAGAAAGCCCAGGCTGAAGTGCACGCTGGGCCGGCGGATGATGTTCCAGTAACGCTTGATGAGCTTGACCATGACGGGCTCCTGTCCCTCACTTCTTGTCGGGCGCCGGGGCGGAGAGGCGCTTGAGGATCACGTCGATGTCCTGGAAGTTGTTGGGGACCAGCGGCTTGGCCTCCGTTTGCGGAACGTGGCACTGCAGACAGAAGTAGCGGCGCGGCGACACTTCGGCCAGCACGTTGCTGTCACGGTCCATGTAGTGCGTCACGCTCAGGGGCACCGCCTGCGTCTGCTCCGTGTTGACACGGGCGTGACAGGCCAGGCAGCGGTTGAAGTTCTTGTCGATCTGGTAGCCGTCGATCTTGTGCGGAATGGTCGGCGGCTGCATCGAGTACGTGCGCATGCGCCGCACGTCGCGGTTTTCAACCGGGGGCATCAGGGGCGGCGTGGCCGATTCGGTCAGCGGCGTCGGCCCCCGCATCGGATCGACCATCGGGTCGGGCGGGGCGGCCCACGCGTTGGAACCGATCAGAAAGACGATGGCGATCGAAGTGGCGCGAATGTTCATGAGCGTCTCCGTCGGCCGTCAAGCCTTGGTGATCTTGACCGCGCACTTCTTGAAGTCGGTCTGGAACGAGATCGGATCGGTGGCGTCGAGCGTGACCTTGTTGATCAGTTGGCCGGCGTCGAACCAGGGCACGAACACCAGGCCGCGCGGCGGCTTGTTGCGCCCGCGCGTCTCCACGCGGGTCTGCATCTTGCCGCGCCGCGACGCGATCTCCACCAGTACGCCGCGCCGCAGCCCCATGGCCTGCGCGTCATCCGGGTGCATGAAGCAGACCGCGTCGGGGAAGGCGCGATACAACTCCGGCACGCGCCGCGTCATCGAGCCGGAGTGCCAGTGCTCCAGCACGCGGCCGGTGGACAGCCAGAAGGGATATTCCTCGTCCGGCACCTCGGGTGGCGGCTCGTAGGGCAGGGCATAGATGTTGGCCTTGCCGTCCGGGTTGCCATAAAAATTGAAGCCAGAGCCGACCTTCACGTACGGGTCCGCCTTCTCGCGGTACCGCCAGCGCGTCTCGACCCCGTCCACGACGGGCCAGCGCAGCCCGCGCACCTGGTGATAGGTGTCAAAGGGCGCCAGGTCGTGGCCATGGCCGCGACCGAACTCGGCGTATTCCTCGAAGAGCCCCTTCTGCACGTAGAAGCCGAACGCCTTGGCCTCGTCGTTGGCGTACTCCGGGTCCAGGTCCGTGTTCGGAAACTTGTTGACCTTGCCGTTCTCGAACAGCACCTGAAAAAGCGTCTTGCCTCGAAGTTCGGGCTTTTTGGCCAGCAGGTCCGCGGGCCAGACCTCGTCGGTGGTGAAGCGCTTGGAGAACTCCATCAATTGCCACAGATCCGACCGCGCGCCGCTGGGCGCGTTGACCAACTGGTGCCAGAACTGCGTGCGCCGCTCGGCGTTGCCGTAGGCGCCTTCCTTCTCGACCCACATCGCGGTGGGCAGAACCAGATCCGCCGAGATTGTCGTCACCGTCGGGTAGGCGTCGGACACCACGATGAAATTCGCGGGGTTGCGGTAGCCGGGGTAGCCTTCGTTCAACATGTTGGCCGCGGCCTGCATGTTGTTGTTGACCATCACCCAGTAGGCGTTGATGGTGCCGTCCTTCAGCATCCGGTTCTGCAAAACCGCGTGGGCGCCAACCTTTTCGGGGATGGTGCCGTCAGGCAGCCCCCAGACTTCTTCGGCGCGCGCCCGGTGCTTGGGGTTGGTCACGACCAGATCCGCGGGCAGGCGGTGCGAGAACGTGCCCACCTCGCGCGCCGTGCCACAGGCGGACGGCTGGCCCGTCAGCGAAAACGGGCTGTTCCCCGGGGTGGAGATCTTGCCCGTCAGCAAATGGATGTTGTAGACCAGGTTGTTCGCCCACACGCCACGGGTGTGCTGGTTAAAGCCCATGGTCCAGAACGACATGACGCGGATCTTCGGGTCGGCGTACAGCTCGGCCAGCGCTTCCAGATTGCGCGCCGGCACACCGGTCAGCTTGGCGGTGTATTCCAGGTCGTACTTGGAGACGAACTTCGCGTACTCATCGAAGGTGATCGGGCGCGACCCGCCGGCATTGTTGGCGTTCTTGGCGGCCTTTTGCAGCGGGTGCTCCGGACGCAGGCCATAACCGATGTCGGTATTGCCCTCCAGGAACCGGGTGTGCTCGTCGACGAACTCGCGGTTGACGCGCTTGGTCTTGATGATGTGGTTGGCGATGTAGTTCAGGATCGCCAAGTCGGTCTGCGGCGTGAACGTCAGCGACACGTCCGCCAGCTCATATGACCGGTTCTCGAAGGTGGACAGCACCACCACCTTGGTATTGGGCTTGCTCAGCCGCCTGTCGGTCACCCGCGTCCACAGGATAGGGTGCATTTCGGCCATGTTGGCGCCCCACAGCACGAAGGCGTCGGCGCTTTCAATGTCGTCATAACAGCCCATGGGCTCGTCGGCGCCAAACGTGCGGATGAAGCCCACCGCCGCCGACGCCATGCAGTGACGGGCGTTCGGGTCGAGGTTGTTGGTGCGGAACCCCGCCTTCATCAGCTTGAGCGCGGCGTAGCCTTCCCAGATGGTCCATTGGCCCGAGCCAAACATGCCGACGGCTTCGGGGCCTTTGTCCTTGAGCACGCGCTTGAACTGTTCGGCCATGACGTCAAACGCCTGGTCCCACGAGACCGGGGCCAGTTCGCCATCCTTGGCGTACTTGCCGTCCTTCATGCGCAACAGCGGCGACGTCAGCCGGTCATTGCCGTACATGATCTTGGACAGGAAATAGCCCTTGACGCAGTTCAGGCCGCGATTGACTTCCGCGTTGAAGTCGCCGTGCGTCGCCACGACCTGGTTGTCCTTCACCGCGACGTTCACGCCGCAGCCGGTCCCGCAGAATCGACAGGGCGCCTTCGACCACTTTAGCTTGGCGGCTTCCGATTCGGTCACGATGTTCTGCGTGTAGCCCACGATGGGGATGCCGGCTACCGTGGCGGCAGCGGCGGCGGCAGATTGCTTGATGAACGCTCTACGAGCCATGGACATCGTCAATCTCCTCATTCATCGCGGCAAGCGTGTCGGAATGCTGATACACCAGCGCCGACGCCAGCACGCCATCCAGCCGCTGGATCTGCGCGATGCGCGCAAGCATGTCTTCGGTAGAGGGGGCTTCCAGCGTGACCACCAGCTTGCCGGTCTCGGAAGCGCCGTGGATTTCGCCGCCGTCGATCGCAAGGATCGCGCCGCGAACATCGGCCAGCCGGCGCGGGGCGGCATGCACCACCATGCTGGCGATGTGCAGCTCGGGCGCCGCGCTACAGGACGCGGGGGCGGGCCGACTGTCGGGGGAAGGGGGGAGGGCGCTTGTCATCAGCTTCCCGGGGGGCCTGCAAACATCTGGTAGATCCAGACCGCAAAACCGTACCCGGCCACGATGACTACTGCCAGCACCGGAGCCATGACTGCCGCCAGGAACAGGAAACTTCGGAATTCCTGGGCTTTCGTGTAGCCATCGGATTCGTCTTGCACACACCACCTCGCTGCAAAAACTTGTAGGGGTATTGCGTCAAACGTACTGATGCGAAACTTTGTAGCAGATGAGTTTGCGCCGCGTCAATGTTGCAACACAGCGAAATATTCGAGAAGGTACAGCGGACTGTTTACTTTGCGATGACGGCAAAGACAGTCCGTGCAGCTGCCAGTGGAGATGTCAGCGGAGCCGCGTGCGGCCACGTGGGCCGACCGCGGCGCCGCCCGCCGCCGCGTTAGGCGACCGCGACGCGGCCCGCCGCCGCGTCAGCCGATCGCGCCGTATATGCGCCGGGCGTCCGCCGCCGTCGCCAGCGGCCGGCCCAATGCCCGCGCGCCTTGCGCGGCTTGCGCCACCAATGCCGCGTTGTCCGGGGCGATCGTCCCGTCGCGCAGCTTCAGGTTGTTCTCAAACCCCACGCGCATGTGCCCGCCAAACGCGGCAGCCGTCGTGACGCAGGC
Organism: Achromobacter sp. JD417; assembly: GCF_041879325.1. Taxonomy (NCBI): domain Bacteria; kingdom Pseudomonadati; phylum Pseudomonadota; class Betaproteobacteria; order Burkholderiales; family Alcaligenaceae; genus Achromobacter; species Achromobacter sp. JD417. Next base: position 2,239,076 of record NZ_CP087159.1, read on the forward strand.
GTTTTCCTCGGGGCCGAAGGCGCAGATGGCCCACGGCAGCGAATGATCGTAGGCGGCCAGAAAGGGCAGCAGGTCGTACGCCGACGACGTCTGCCCGGCGCTGTAGCGCCCCAGCACGAACAGCACCGACCACGCGCCGGGCGGCACCAGCCCGCGCGCGCGCAGCGACAGCCAGCGGCGCACGTCGGCCTCGTCGTACAGGATGATCTGCGTCATGATGCGGCGCTCGGCCAGCCACGCCAGGAAGGCGGCCAGTTCCGCTTCGGCAATGCCCGGCACGGCGATTTCGCGCAGGCCGATGGAGACGGCCTCGGGCTTCAATTCGCGCACCATCGCGATCTGTTCCGCGGCCTGGTACACGCCCGCCGCTTCGCTGGTCACCTGCACCAGCAGTTCGTCGCCGACTGCCTTGTGCACCGCGGCAAGCGCGTCGCGATAGGCCTGGGCATCCAGCAGGTGGCTGCCGTCGGGCTTGCGCACGTGCATGTGCATCATGGCCGCGCCGGCGTCCAGGCAGGCGCGGGCCTCGCTGGCCAGCGCCTGCGCGGTCAACGGCACGGCAGGGTGGTCGGCGGTCTTCTTGTAGGCGCCATTGGGCGCGACGGTGATGATGACGGGCGAGTCGGCCAGCGCGGCGCGCGGCAGGACGGGGGCCGGGGCGCTCATGGCTGGATCTCCGGCAGTTCGGGGGCAATCAGGTCCAGGCCCGCGCGCAGCAGCCTGTCGTAGCGGGCGCGTTCGGCGGCGATGGTTTCGGGCGACCAGACATGAAAGCCTTCTCCGGCCTTCATGCCGTGGCGCCCGTCGGCGGCGCGTTCGGTCAGGCAGCGCGCCGGGTGGTCGGCGTTGCAGAAGGTGGGATACATCGTGGCGCCGGCCGCCGCATGAACGTCGATACCGGCGTGGTCGCGCTGCATGACGGGGCCAGCCGCCAGGAACCGGAAGCCGAAGCCGAAGCGCACGGCGGCATCCACGTCCTCGGGCGACGCGATGCCGCGGTCGATGAGGTCAAAGGCTTCGCGGGACAAGGCGTGCTGCAGGCGGTTGGCCAGAAATCCGGGCAGATCCTGCTTTACCTTGACCGGCACGCTGCCGCAACGCCGCATGAACGCAATCAGCGTGTCGGCGCAGGCCTCGTCGCTGGCCTCGCCCAGCACCACTTCCACTAGCGGCACCAGGTGCGCGGGCATGAAAAAGTGCAGGCCCAGCATGCGGCCGCGCGTGTCCAGCCCCTGGCTGATCGCACTGATCGGAAAGCTGGAACTGTTGCTGGCCAGGATGGCGTCCGGCCGCGTGCGCCGCGCCAGGTCCGCAAACAGGGCCTGCTTGATGTCCAGCCGCTCGGGAATGCACTCGATGACCAGATCCACGGTGGACCAGTCCACCGCGTCCAGCGACGGCGCGGTGGCCAGCAGCGTGGCGTTCGCCTCGCGCCCGATGACCTTCAGGTTCTCCGCCACCCGCGCCGGCACGCCGGCCGCGCGCTCGGCATTCGATTCGATCACCGTCGTGCGGCACGCCGCGCGCGTCAACACGACGGCCACATCCGCGCCCATCGTGCCGCCGCCCACCACCACTGCATGCGCCGCGCCCGGATTGGGCAGCGCCTTCGCGTCCTTCTGCATGCTGTTCTCCTGATTCTGGAAACCCGTCTGGAGGCGAGTGTAGAGAAGCGCGGTTGATTGATGAATCAGAATTTTTGAATAGAATGATCGGTCAATCAGATCAATAACACCCGGGGATAAACCATGCAGATCAATCTCTCGATGCGCGACATCGACACCACGCTGGTGCTGGGCCGTACGCTCAACTTCCGGCAGGCCGCCGGGCAGCTGCATCTGTCGCAGTCGGCGCTATCCACGCAGGTCCAGCGGATCGAGGAGGCGCTGGGCGTGCGACTGTTCGACCGCACCACGCGCACCGTGCGGCTGACGGCCGCGGGCGAGGTCTTTCTGCAGCAGGCCGCGACCCTGCAGGCAGCGTTTCGCGACGCAATCGCCGCCGTGAGCGGCATTTCCAGCGCGGAAGAGGGCCAGGTGTCGGTCGCCGCGCTGCCGTCGCTGGCGGCGCGGCTGCTGCCGCGCGTGTTGATGACCTACCGCCAGGCGCACCCGCATGTCGCGCTGAAGGTGCGCGACACGCTGTCCGGCCCGGCCTTCGACCTGGTGCGTGCGGGCGAAGTGGACTTTGCCCTGACCGCCGCCGACCCGCAGCACGCCGACCTGCACTACGTGCCGCTGATGTCCGACAGCTTCATCCTGCTGATCCCCGAGGCGCATCCGCTTGCGCGCGCAAAGGGTCCGCTGCGCTGGGCCGACACGGCCGGCGCGGAGCATGTGTCCATGGTGCACCCGAGCAGCGTGCGCCAATACACGGAATGGGCCTTCCTGCAGAACCGCATCCGCTTTGCGCCCGCCTTCGAGGCCGAGCACCTGACCACCATCGTGGCCATGGTGGAATGCGGCTTCGGCGTGGCCGCGCTGCCAGAGATCGCCGCCGGCGCGGTGGCGCAGACCGGCATCGTGCAGCGCCGCCTGACGGCGCCGGTGGCCGAGCGCTCAATTGGCTTGGTGACGGCGCGCAACCGCAGTTTGTCGCCCGCCGCCGTGGCGCTGGTGCAGACGCTTCGGGAGTACGTGGCGGCGCAGCCGCGATGAAAAAAGCCGGCCTCGTTGCGGAGGCCGGCTTTGCGGCAGGCAGCGGATTCGCGGCGCGGGGGCCGCGAATCCTTGCAGGCGTACGGATCAAAAATCAATCTGCGCCGACAACAAGAACGTGCGCGGCGCGGCCACCGTCGCGTACGAGCCGCTGGCCAGCCAGAAGTCCTTGTTGAACAGGTTTTCGATATTCGCGCGGAACACCACGGAGCGGCCCAGGATTTCGGTGTTGTAGCGCGCGCCGATGTCGTAGCGGGTCCACGAGGGCAGGGTCAGCGTGTTGGCCGCGTTGAAGTACATCGACGAGGTGTGGATCACGCGGGCGTTCAGGCTCAGGCCGCGCACCCAGGGGGTGTCCCAGTCCACGCCCAGGTTGAAGGTGTTCTTCGGCACGCCGTTGGCTTCGTTGCCGTCGTTCACGCCGCCCGCGGTGCGCTTGAGGGTGGCGTCGTAGAACGTGGCGCTGGCCATCATGCGCAGGCCGGGCATGGCTTCACCGAAGGCCGACAGTTCCAGGCCGCGGTTGCGCTGTTCGCCGTCGAAGCTGTAGATCCGCGTGTCGGGATCGGTCATCGAGTTGGGGCGCGTGATCTGGAACACCGAGGCGCTGGTGATGATCTTGCCCCAGTCGACCTTGACGCCCGCTTCGTATTGCTTGGACTTGTAGGGCGCAAACACCTGGCCGGCGTTGGCGGCCGTGGCGGGGGCGATGCCGCCGCGGGTCAGGCCGGAGGTGAAGTTGCCGTACAGCGAGACATTGGAAATCGGCTTGAAAACGATGCCGGCGACCGGGGAGATCGCGCTTTCGTCATAGGCGTTCAGGCGCGCGCCGGTGGCGGTGGAATAGTTGTCCAGCGCGACGCGCTGGTTGCGCAGGCCGCCGGTGATCAGCAGGGTGTCGTCGGCGAAGGACAGGGTGTCGGTCAGCGTGTAGCTGGTCAACTCGGTCTTGGACGCCGTTTGCGGCGCGCCGCGGTAGGCCGTGACCGGGGGCAGCGGCGCGGGGCGGTAGATGCTGGACGGCACGCCCGGGCGCGAAGACGTGACGTAGGCGTTGCCGGACTCCTGGTCCAGGCGCGTGGCCGACAGGGTGACGGTGTGGCCGACGCCCCAGGTGTCGAAGCGGGCGCGCAGGCCGACGTCGCCCGTCCAGGTGCGCGAATACGAGTCGTAATAGGCGTTGGACACCGTGAAATTGCCCAGCGCATCGGCGGGGCCGGACGGGAAGGTCTGCTCGGCGGTGCCGTAGCGGTAGCCGGTCGCGCCGTAGACCATCAGGTGGTCGTTGATGTCGTACTCGAGGCGGGTGGCCACGGTCGAGTCGTTCAGCTTGAGCTTGGTGCCGGGATAGAAGTTGCGGTGGCCGGATGGCGGCGACGGCAGCGAGGTCACGTTCGACTGGAAGCCGATCTGGGGACGGAAATTGTCGATGTCTTCGTGCTGCGTGTAGGCGTCCAGCGACCAGCGCAGCTTCGTGCCGCGGTAGTCGAGCGCCAGCGCGCCCACGCCTTGCTCCTGCTTGCCGTCATCGATGTTGGTGTCGCCGTTGCTGTAGACGCCGTTGACGCGGATGCCCCATTCGTTGTTCTCGCCAAAGCGCCGGCCCATGTCGAGCTGGCCGCCCAGTTGCGATTTGCTCTGGTAGGTGGTGGTCAGGCGGGTCAGGGGGTCGTCGCCCGCGCGCTTGGTGACGATGTTGATGCCGCCGCCGATGCTGCCGCTGGGGCCGATGCCGTTCATCAGCGTGCCGGGGCCCTTCAGGACTTCGACGCGCTCCATCATGGCCGCGGGCATGCGGCTGGCGGACGCCAGGCCGTACAGGCCGTTCAGGCCCACGTCGCCTGCCGCGACGGAAAAGCCGCGGATCTGGAATTCATCGGAGAAGCCGCCGCTGGACGTGGTGGTGCGCACCGAGGACTCGCTGATGACGATGTCGGCCAGCGTGCGGGCCTGCTGGTTCTCGATCATCTGCGCGGTGTAGTTGGTGGTGCTGAACGGCACGTCCATGACGTCGCCCGTGCCCAACACGCCCAGGCCGCCGCCGCGCGCCACCTGGCCGCCCGCGAAGGGCGCGGGCAGGGTGGGATCGGCAGCCGAGGCCGTCACCGTCACGGCGGGCAGTTGCGTTGTGGCGATGCCCGCGCCGGCCGGGCGGTCCAGCACATAGCTGCCATTGGACTGCGGCAGCACGCGGATGCCGGTGCCGGCCAGCAGGGCGTCCAGCCCGCCGCGCACGCCGTAGGCGCCACGCAGTCCGTTGCTTTGCAGGCCAGCCGTCACGTCGGGCCGGAAGGACAGCACGATGCCGGCTTCGCGCCCGAAGCGGCCCAAAGCGTCCTCAAGCGTTCCCGCGGGAATGTCGTAGCTGCGCGTGGCGGCGGCCTGCGCGTGGGCGGCGGTGGGGACGGCCAGTGCGGGGGCCGCGAGCAGCGTGGCGGTGGCGATGCGGCCCGCCAGACGCGCCGTGGCTGCGCGGCGCAGGATGCGGGAGGACTGGCGCTTGGGCGCCCGGACGTGATTCATGAACTGGCCTTTCAGAAAGGTGAGGTTGCTGTGTGCTCACCCTCCTTGACCCTTCGGATCGAAAAACGGATCAGCTTTTTTGTAACAGCGGCGGCGGACGCGCCGTGTCGGGGCCGGCGATGAGGTGCAGGCGGCGGCCGCGCCAGCGCCGCGTCTCGGTTTCCACGCGGATGTCCAGCGTGGCGCTGAGCGCGGCCAGCACCTTGTCCACGTTGTTGACGGGAAAGGAACCGGACAGCAGCCGGTCCGCCACGGCAGGGTCGCAACTCAGCGTATCGCGGCAATAGCGGCCGAGTTCGGCAATGAAATCGGCCAGGCGCATGCCGCGCGCCACGATGAAGCCGTCCTTCCAGGCGATCTGGTTGGTCTCGGCGGCGGCCGGCTGCGCGACGCCACGCGACGAGTAATGGGCGCGCAGTCCCGCTTGCAGCGTCAGTCCGTGCGCGGCGTCGTCGCGCGGGCGGATCTGGACGGCGCCTTCGAACACGCTGACCTCGGTCGAGGTGTCCAGCAGCCGCACGGCGTATTCGGTGCCCAGCGCGCGCGCGGTGCCGTGCGCAGTCTCGACAAGAAAGGGCCGGTGGGGTACGCCTGTCTCTTGGGCGGTGGTGATCAGGATTTCGCCCGCGATGAGCGCCACTCGCCGCAAACCCGCGCTGTAGCGCACGTCGATGGCGCTGTCGGTGTTCAGCACCACACGGGTTCCGTCCGGCAGCGTCAGGCTGCGGTGTTCGCCGATGGCGGTGCGATGGTCTGAGACCCAAGTGCGCCACGGGGCGCTCTGCCCGACGCCCCAGGCCGCGCCGGTGGTGATACCCAGGACGCTCACGGCCTTCAATGCGCGCCGGCGCTGGGCGCAGGCGGGGGCGGCCAGCGCTGCCTGCGCGATGGCCGAGCTTCCCGGGCCGGCCAGCGGATGCAGGCGGCCTTGCACGGATTCGATGCGCAGCCACGCGCGTTCGTGGTCGGGGTGCGCGGCGCGCCAGCGGGTCCATGCCCGCACCGTTTCCGGGGCGACGGGGTCGTCTTGCAATTGCACCAGCCATTCCAGCGCGCGTTGCGCGACGGCGGGCGACACGGCAGCCGCATCGCGGGTGGCGCCGTACCACGGCGAGGCGGACATGCGGCGGCTCATCCGCTAAAAGACAGATCGGCGAAGCAGCAGCGCTGCAAGGCCTTGACGAGATAGCGCTTCACCGTGGGAACCGAGATGCCTAGCGCTTCGGCCACCTGGGCATGCGTGTGTCCGTCCAGCTGCGACAGCAGGAATGCCTGCCGCACGATGGCGGGCAGCCCATCCAGCAGGCGGTCCAGTTCCAGCAGCGTTTCCAGCACGATGGCCCGGTCCTCCGGCGACCAGTGCACCGCCTGAGGCGCCTGGGCCAGCGCTTCCAGATACGCGCGCTCCAGTTTCTCGCGGCGCCAGTGGTTGGACACCAGGTGCTGGGCGACAGTGGTAAGAAACGCGCGCGGCTCGGTGAGCGTGGCCGGAATCCGGTCGCTGCTAAGCAGGCGGATGAAGGTGTCGTGCGCCAGGTCTTCAGCCTGATCGGCGTTGCCCAGGCGGCGGCGCAACCAGCCTCTCAGCCAGGAGTGGTGATCGCTATAAAGCGTTTCGATGGAGGAGGGGAAGGCGCATCCCGGCGTACTCAAGATCCAACCTTTTGATCAAGCCGCCGGCGCCTCGCAGTCGGAGGCGGGACAACTGCTCATGCGAATTACAGGAAATAGTAATTGTTATTATTACCGATTCCAGGCAGGGCTTGTCAAATTGTTGCCGGGCGCGGGCGGCCGGGCGTTGCCGGCAGGCGTCAGCGCGGCGCGCCAGCGACTGGGTACGCGCCCTGCGTCTGCGCATACGCCTGTTGGGACGCCAGATAGGCATCGCGCGAGGGAATCAGGTGGTCGCGGCACACGGCCATCAGCGCGTCGCGGTCGCCGTCGCGCAGTGCCTGGATCATCGTCCAGTGTTCCTGCCGGGCCCGTTCGCGGTGGCCGGCTGTCACCAGCGAGCCGAAGCGGATCGGGTGGGTGCGGCGCGCGTATTCCTCGATGGCCTGCCCCAGCACGGCGTTGTCCAGCAGGCCTACGAATTCACGGTGAAAGTGCTGGTTGCTGCGGAACACGCGGCGCGCGTCGCCCGCGGCCACCGCGGCGTCGTGCTCGCGCTGCACTGCCACCAGCGCGGCCAGCCGCGCTTCGGGCACGGGCAGCGGCATCTGGCGGGCGGCGTGCACTTCCAGCACCTCGCGCAAGGCGTACAGCTCCATGACCTCGCGCACCGAGAACGCCCGCACCACCGCGCCGATGTTGCGCTTTTTCTCGACCACGCCCAGAAGCTCCAGGTCGACCAGCACCTGGCGCACCGCGTGCCGCTTCATGCCAAAACGCGCCATCAGCTCGTCCTCGGTCAGGCGTTCGCGCGGATGCAGCCGGCCGAAGACGATGTCTTCCTCCAGCGCGGCCACCGCCGCCTGTACGGCGTCGGGGGCGGGCTCCTGCAAGGCGGCGGGCGTGATGGCGTTCATGGCGATGAGGGCAGGTTTACTTCTTGGGCACCGTGTCGTGCGTGACGCCGGCGCGCAGGAAGTCGAAGTCGACGCCCTGGTCGGCCTGCGTCACGGACTGCAGGAAGAGCTTGCGGTAGCCGCGGTCGGCTGCCGGCCGCGTGATGGGTTGGGCGGCGGCGCGGCGCGCCAATTCGGCGTCGTCGACCAGCAGCGCGATTTCGCGCCGGGCCACCGACAGGCGGATGCGGTCGCCGTTCTGCACATAGGCCAGCGGACCGCCGATGGCGGATTCCGGCGTGACGTGCAGCACGATGGTGCCGGCCGCGGTGCCGCTCATGCGGCCGTCCGAGATCCGGACCATGTCCTTGACGCCGGCGCGCGCCAGCTTCTTCGGGATGGGCATGTAGCCGGCTTCGGGCATGCCCGGCGCGCCGGTGGGGCCGATGCGCTTGAGCACCAGGATGTCGTCGGCGGTCACGTCCAGCGCGTCGTCGTCGATGCGGCGCGCCATGTCCTCGGCGTCTTCGAACACCACCGCGCGGCCTTCGTGCTCCATCAGTTGGGGATTGGCCGCCGACTGCTTGATGATGGCGCCGCCGGGCGCCAGGTTGCCGCGCAGCACGGCCAGGCCGCCCACCGGATAGATGGGCGCGGCGGCCGTGCGGATGACGTCCTGCTTGAAGGGCGGGGGGGCGTCGTCCAGTTCTTCGCCCAGCGTGCGGCCGGACACGGTGAGCACGTCCAGATGCAGGAAGGGACGTAGCTCGCGCAGCAGGGCGGGCATGCCGCCCGCGTCGTGGAAGTCTTCCATGTAGTGCTGGCCCGACGGCTTCAGGTCGACCAGCACGGGCGTCTCGCGGCTGATGCGGTCCAGCCCGGCCAGGTCGATGTCGATGCCCAGGCGGCCGGCAATGGCGGTCAGGTGGACGATGCCGTTGGTCGACCCGCCGATGGCAAGCAGCACGCGCAGCGCGTTTTCGATGGACTTGCCGGTCAGGATGCGGTCCGGGGTCAGGCGCGAAGCCGCCATGGCGACCGCGGTGGCGCCGGTGTGCTCGGCCACGCGCACGCGGTCGGCGGTGACGGCCGGGGCCGAGGCGCCGCCGGTCACCATCATGCCCAGCGCTTCGGTGATGCAGGCCATCGTGCTGGCCGTGCCCATGACGGAACAGGTGCCCACGCTGGCGACGAGCTGGTTGTTCACGTCGGCGATCTCGACAGCGTCGATTTCCTCGGCGCGGTAGCGGCCCCAGTAGCGGCGGCAGTCGGTGCAGGCGCCCACGCGCTCGCCGCGGTGCGAGCCGGTCAGCATCGACCCGGTGACGAGCTGGATGGCGGGTACGCCTGCCGAGGCGGCGCCCATCAGTTGCGCAGGCACGGTCTTGTCGCAGCCGCCGATCAGCACGACGGCGTCCATCGGCTGCGCGCGGATCATCTCCTCGGTGTCCATGGACATGAGGTTGCGCAGGTACATGCTGGTGGGCTGCGAGAAGCTTTCGTGCACCGAGATGGTGGGAAAGTCCATCGGCAGGCCGCCGGCCAGCATGACGCCGCGCTTGACGGCCTCGATGAGCTGCGGGGCGTTGCCGTGGCAGGGGTTGTAGCTGCTGCCGGTGTTGACGATACCGATGATGGGACGCGCCAGGGCATCGTCCGACAGGCCGGCACCCTTGATGAAGGCCTTGCGCAGGAACAGCGAAAAGCCCTTGTCGCCGTAATTCGTCAGCCCGCGGGCCACACCCTGCGCGGTGGCGCTGTCGCTGTCAAAGGGGCCCTTGCCGGGCTTGCCGCCCTTGGTCTCGTCCGTCATTTTCAGTCCCGATAATATTATTGATAATCCTGCGGCGTCATCATATCCAGCCCCTTGCAACGCCCGCAAGCGGTTTGTGCAGATGCCTTCTATTGATCTGAAATAAAGATCAGTCGATAGAAAAATGGCGATTCTTCAATCAAGCACGGACCCCTACACTGGCTCGGTTGACGAACCGGGCGTCCGTTCATTCCTATACCCATCCCGGCTTGGAGAGACCCTATGTCAGACCTGCGTCTGCGGCCGCGCCGCGCCGTGCTGTTTTCCCTGCTGGCCCTTTGCGCCGGCGTTTCCGCCCCGGCGCTTGCCGCCGACGCCTATCCGGACAAGCCCATCCGCATGATCGTGCCTTACCCGCCCGGGGGCGCCACCGACGTGATCGGCCGCGTGCTTGCGCAGGAATTGACGGGCGCGCTGGGCCAGACCGTGGTGGTGGAAAACCGCGCGGGCGCTGCCGGCAACATCGGCGCGGACCAGGTCGCCAAGGCCCAGCCCGACGGCTACACGCTGCTGATGGGCGCGCTGACCAGCCACTCGATCAATGCCGCGCTGTACCGCGGGCGCGTCACCTACGACGTGGAAAAGAGCTTCGCGCCGGTGTCCATCGTCGGCACCGTGCCGCTGGTGTTCGTGGTGAATCCGTCGGTGCAGGCCAAGACGCTGCCCGAGTTCATCGCGCTGGCCAAGTCCAAGCCCGGCTACCTGACCATGGCCTCGGCCGGCAATGGCTCGCCCCAGCATCTGGCCGGCGAAATGTTCAAGCGCGCGGCGGGCGCCGACATCCTGCACGTGCCTTACAAGGGCAGCGGCCCGGCCATGACCGACCTGATGGGCGGACAGGTGCTGAGCATGATCGAAACGGTGCCTGCGGCGCAGGCCAACATCAAGGCGGGCAAGCTGCGCGCCCTGGCGGTGACCTCGCCGCAGCGCGTCGATGCGCTGCCCGACGTGCCCACCGCCGCCGAGGCCGGCCTGAAGGACTTCGAGGTCAGCTCGATGTTCGGCATCGTGGCGCCCGCCAACACGCCGGCGCCGGTCATCGAACGCCTGAATGCCGAGCTCAAGAAGATCCTGGCCAAGCCCGAAGTGAAGGCGTCGCTGCTGAACCAGGGCGCGATCGCCACGTGGACCACGCCTGCCGACGCCGGCAAGCGCGTGTCGGCCGAAGTGGCGCGCTGGACCAAGGTCATCGATGAGGCCGGCGTGAAGGGCGAATAAGCCCATTGCCGCGGGGGCGCCTTGCGCGCCATCTCCGCCATGCGCCGGAAACCCTCCAAGGGTTTCCGGCGTTGTCGTTTTTGCGGGTATTGAAAGGAAGCGAAATAATCGATTCCCGTCGCACGCCGGCTGCGCCGGGAAAACACCTGTATTTCAGACAATTGCAAAGCTGCGGGAATGGCTGTGCAATAAACCGCAATAAACAGGTTTGCACCGCCGCAAAGGTGGTTGACCCCAAATTCAGTAGCCCGTAATGTGTTTCGCGGGCCTTAGGACGGCGGGGGGATACCAATGACTGAGAACCAGGACGAAAAGTCGATCCTGCACACGCATTTCGGTACGCAGAGCCCATATTGGCGGTTATCCGCCGATAGCGATGCGATTGAACTCGCCGCAGTCAAGGGCGCGACCAATATCGCCATGGCCTTGCGCCCGGATCAGGCCGAGGCCGTGCGCAGCCTGACCGGCATCACGTCCAGCGTGCGCATCGACATCATGCTGTATGGCGATCTGCTGCACCTGCACCTGGTCGGCCGCAAGATCAATCCGAACGAATGGGCCGGCACCGCCTCGGCCCACACCGATACCGAATCCGTCGCCAAGGACCTCGTCGAAGGCCTGTCGTTCGCCGAAACGGTGGTATCGGAAGCCAATTCGGTCATCGTCATCGTCGACCAGAACGGCCGCGTGCAGCGCTTTAACAAGCTCAGCGAGGAATACACCGGCAAGCGCGAACAGGACATCGTGGGCCGCAGCGTCTTCGAGATGTTCATGACGCGCGAAGAAGCCATCGCCTCGCGCCGCAATATTGCCGAGTTCTACAAGCGCGGCCAATCGTATGAGGTCGAGCGCACGATCAACACCGTCAAGGGTCCGCGCCTCTTTTTGTTCCGCAACAAGTTCGTCACCAGCGGCAGCGGGGAAAAGCGCGTCTACCTGATCTGTTCGGGCACGGACATCACGGAAGAGCGTCAGGCGCAGGAACGCCTGCGGGTGCTTGCCAACACCGACATGCTGACCAACCTGCCCAACCGGCACGCGATCACGTCGCGGTTGAAGGCCGCGCTGGACGCCGGCCGGGAAGGGCGGGGCGGGGTGCTGTTCCTGGACCTGGACAACTTCAAGCGCATCAACGACCACTACGGCCACGGCTTCGGCGACCGGCTGTTGAAAGCCGTGGCCGTCGCCATCTCGAACTGCCTTTCCGATGGCCAGACGCTGGCCCGCCTGGGCGGCGACGAATTCATCGTGCTGCAGGAAGAGGCGCAGGCCTGGCAGCTGGAGGCCACCGCGCAGCGCATCATCGACCGGCTGCGCGAGCCCTTCCGCCAGGGCCTCATCGAGGTCTACACCAGTTGCTCCATCGGCATCGCCATGTACCCCGACCACGGGGCCGACCTGGACAGCGTGGTGCGCAGCGCCGACATCGCCATGTATGTGGCCAAGGAAGCGGGCCGCCATACGTACCGCGTGTTCCAGCCCGACATGGACCGCCGCAACGCGGACTACGTGTGGCTGGACACCAATCTGCGCAAGGCGCTGGCCGAGAATCATCTGATGCTGTACTACCAGCCCAAGCTGGTGGGACGCACCGGCGAGGTGGACGGCGTGGAAGCGCTGGTGCGCTGGCGCTCTCCGGAGCGCGGCATGGTCGGACCCGACACCTTCATTCCGTATGCCGAGGAGTCGGGCCTCATCTCGCCGCTGGGTGTCTGGGTGATGCGCGAAGCCGCGCGGCAGGCGGCGGCCTGGAAGCGCGACGGCCTGAACCTGCGCATCGCCATCAACATGTCGGCCCGCCAGCTGGACGACAAGGGTGTGGTCAGCGAATTCATGCGGGCCATCAACGACGCCAGCCTCAATCCCTGCCTTCTCGATATCGAACTGACGGAAAGCTGCCTGATCGACGATGAAGACGCCGCCATCGAACTCATCAAGCAGTTCCGGCAACTGGGCGCGCGCGTGCACCTGGACGACTTCGGCACGGGCTATTCGTCGCTGTCGCAGCTGGCGCGCATTCCGCTGGACGCGATCAAGCTCGACGCCAGCTTCGTGCGCGGCGTGAACGAGAATCCGGTGTCGCAGGCGCTGGCGCGCGCCATCGTCGCGGTGGCGCGCACGCTGGAGCTCAAGGTCATCGCCGAGGGCGTGGAAACCCAGGAAGAAACGGTTTTCCTGGACACCCTGGGCGTGGACGCCAAGCAGGGCTATCTGTACGCCAAGCCCATGCCGGCGCAAGAGCTCACCGCCTGGCTAGCGCAACGCCGCCGGCTGCATCTCATCGCGTGACGCAACCGGCGGCGCGCCGCCGGATCAGTGCATGGTGGCCACTTCGGTGGCTTCCGAGCTGCCTGCCGTGCGGCGGTTCTGCGCCATCACCAGCCGTTCCATGTAGGCGCGGTCCTTCGGATCGATGGAGAAGGCCGCCTCGACCCAATCCTCGGTGATATCCATCAGCTCGGAACGCGACAGGCTGAGCACGCGCTGGCGGGCGCGCAGCATCGCGCGCATGCCGTTGAGCTTGGGGCGCATGACGTCGATGAAAGTGCGCGTGGCCTTGTAGGCGTCGCCCGGCTCGAACAACACGTCGACCAGGCCGCGGCCGTGATACCACTCGGCGGTGTGCGATTCGCCGGTGCCGATCAGCTCTTCGGCCAGCTTCATGCCCGAGCGGCGCGCGACCAGCGAATAGCCGCCCATGCCGGGAAACAGGTTGAACGCCATTTCGGGAAAGCCCATGCGCGCATTGTTCTGCGCCAGCACGAAGTGGTGGGCCAGCGCGGCCTCGAAGCCGCCGCCCAGCGCGGTGCCTTCGATCATGGCCAGCGAGATGGCGCCGGTATCGAAACCGCGCGTGGCGGCATGTACGCAGTCGACGCAGGCGCGGGCATAGGCCCGAAGCGCCTCGCGCTTGCCGGTGCGGATGGCCTCGGCGAAAAAGTTCAGGTCGCCGCCAACGTTGTAGATCTGAGGCACCAGCGAACCGGTGACCCAGAAGTCGATGGGCAGGCCGGAATCCTTGGCGGCGCGCGCCAAGGTCATGATCTCGTCGATGAGTTCATGGTTAAAGCACGGGCGCGGTTGCGCGCGCAGCATCATCCACATGACACGGCGACCTTCCTCGTAATACGCGGAGATCTGCTTCAGATTGCCTGCGGCGGTAAAGGGGTGGCAGTCCGGATGAATGAGTTGATTCATTGCTTTCGTCCAATCGATCAAGGTGAGTCGGAGTACTGCCGGGTCAGGCTAAACCACGGCTTAGGCACTCCGTCTCATGCAAACCTCGTCCAACTGGCCAGACTTTTCCGTAATGCAAAGTCCGGAGCGCGCGATCGGAAAATCTGAAAACCCGCAACGGCCCCTCGGTCCATCGGCCGAGGTGCGCATGGGTAGAACGGATGAGGACAGCAGCAAATATGCGGCGTTCAACGCCGTGAAAGAAAAACCCGGCCGACTGGCCGGGCTCGTGCATTGGGATGAGAGCGCGCCGCAGGAAGGCGTCGGCGCTGACGAAAAATTTTCAGGCCACGCCGCCATTGGCGCGCACGATCTGCCCATTTACCCACCCGCTGTCCGGTCCCGCCAGAAACGAGACGATGCCCGCGATGTCATCCGGTTGGCCCAGGCGTTCGAGCGGCGGCATCTTGGCGTAGTGCTCGATCAGCTCGGGGCTCTTGCCCTTGAAGAACAGCTCGGTGGCGACGGGGCCGGGGGCGACGGCATTCACCCTGATCTGGCGGCCGCGCAGTTCCTTGGCAAAGACCTGCGTCAGGCTTTCGACGGCGGCCTTGCTGGCGATGTAGACCGAGTAGCCGGGCAGGTTGAGCGCGACGGTGGTGCTGGACACATTGACGATGCTGCCGCCATCGGCAAGGCGGGCGGCCGCCTCGCGCAGGGTGTTGAAGGTGCCGCGGGTGTTGATGTCGAACGTCCGGTCGTACAGGTCGTCGCTGGTGTCCGCCAGCGGCTGCACCTGCAGCACGCCCGCGCTGTTGACCAGCACGTCCAGGCGGCCGAATTCGGCCGTGACGGCATCGAACATCGCGCGCACCGCATCCGGCTTGGAGACGTCTGCACGCACCGCGAGGGCGCGTCCGCCGACCTGGCGGATGTCGGCGGCCAGGGCGTCGGCGTCTGCCGCGCCGGACGCATGGTTGATGGCGACGGCAAAGCCGTCATTGGCCAGGCGGCGCACGATGGCGGCGCCGATGCCGCGCGATCCGCCCGTGACGAGGGCAACGCGTTGGGAAGCTTGGTCGGTCATGCGATCTCTCCGTGAAAGGGTGAGGCGTATGATCGACTATTCCGTTCGAAAGATAATTAGGCGGCGTTTGCTAAGATAATTTCATTTGCTTTAACAATTGGCCCGTACGGCGGGCAGCCAAAGGCATGGATCGATTCCAGGAAATGCAGGTGTTCGTGCGCATTGCAGAGCGCGGCAGCTTTACCAAGGCCTCCGATGACCTGCGCATTCCGCGTGCCACGGTGACCAACCTGATCAAGCGCATGGAGGCCCGGTTGGGCGCACGCCTGCTCGAGCGCACCACGCGCCAGGTGCGGCTGACGCATGACGGCGAGGCCCACTACCGGCGGTGCGTGCGGCTGCTGGCCGACCTGGAGGAAGCCGATGGCGCGTTCCTGGATACGGCCCCCAAGGGGCTGCTCAGGGTCAATGCGCAGGGCACGCTTGCCCGCTTTTTCGTGATGCCCGGCCTGCCGGACTTTCTGAAGCGCTATCCCGACATTGCGCTGCACTTGGGCGAAGACGACCGGCTGGTGGACCTGGTGCGTGAAGGTGTGGATTGCGTGCTGCGGGCGGGCGTGCTGCAGGATTCGACGCTTGTCGGGCGGACGATCGCGCAGATGCCGCAGGTAACGGTGGCCAGCCCCGCGTATCTGGCTCGACATGGCATGCCGGACAGCGTGCAGGCGCTGGAAAAGCACCTGGCCGTGGACTACGTGTCCAGCGCCACGGGCCGCGCGGCGCCGCTGGATTTTTGGGTCGATGGCCGCATCGTGCAGGTGCGCCCGCGCGCGGTGGTCAGCGTGAGCGGCGCCGAGCTTTACACCAGCGCGGCATTGGCGGGCCTGGGTATGGTGCAGGTGCCGCGCTATCGCGTGGAACGCGAACTGGCGGCGGGGCACTTGAAGATCGTGCTGCCCCAGGCGCCGCCCGCGCCGATGCCGGTGTCGGTGTTGACGCCGCAGAACCGGCAGGTGCCGGCGCGGGTGCGCGTGTTCACGCAGTGGCTGGCGGGCGTGTTTGCCGCCGCCTTCGATCAGACGATGCCGGTCAGGTAGAACACGCCGATCACCAGGAACACCGACATCGTCGATATCAGGGTGATGGCGAAGATATCGCCATAGGACTGGCGGTGCGTCAGGCCCGTGACGGCCAGCAGCGTGATGACCGCGCCGTTGTGCGGCAGCGTGTCCATGCCGCCGCTCGCCATCGCAGCGACCCGGTGCAGCACTTCCATGGGAATGCCGGCCGCCAGGGCGCCGTCGATAAAGGTCTGCGACATCGCGGCCAGCGCGATGCTCATGCCGCCGGAGGCCGATCCGGTGATGCCGGCCAGCGTCGTCACCGCCACCGCTTCGCCGACCAGCGGATCGGGAATGGCTTTCAGGGCCTGCGCCACCAGCAGAAAGCCCGGCAGTGCGGCGATGACGCCGCCGAACCCGTACTCGGCCGCGGTGTTCATCGAGGCCAGCAGCGCGCCCGACACGGCGCTCTTGCTGCCCTCGGCAAAATGCGACTTGATGGCGCGAAACGAGAACAGCAGGATGGTGACGATGCCCGCGATCAGCGCACCCATCACGGCCCACAGCGCCACCTGCTCGTCCGCGTTGACGGGCAGGGGCTTGGGCAGGCCGGGCAAGTTCACTTCGGAACCGGCCGGATACCAGCCCGGGATCCAGCGCGTCAGCAGAAAGTTCATCACACCCACCACCACCAGCGGCAGCAGCGCGATCAGCGGATGGTGATTGCGTTCGGCGGGGGGCGTGGCGGGTTCGTTGCGCAGGTCCGTGCCGTAGGTCTCGCCGGCCGCGGCGGCGCGCTTGCGGCGCCATTCCAGGTAGGCGATGCCCGCGGTCAGCGTGAACGTGGCGCCGATGAGGCCCAGCCAGGGTGCGGCCCAGGTCGTGGTCTCGAAGAAGGTCGTCGGAATGATGTTCTGGATCTGCGGCGTGCCCGGCAGCGCCGTCATGGTGAACGTGAAGGCGCCCAGCGCAATCGCGCCCGGCATCAGACGCTTGGGGATGCCGCCCTGGCGGAACATCTCGGCGGCGAACGGGTACACCGCGAACACCACCACGAACAGCGACACGCCGCCGTAAGTCAGCACCGCGCAGACCAGCACGATGGCCACGATGGCGCGCTCGGCCCCGATCAGCCGCAGCACCGCTTGCACGATGGCGCGCGAAAAGCCCGATAGCTCGATCAGCTTGCCGAACACGGCGCCCAGGAGGAACACGGGGAAGTAGAGCTTGGCAAAGCCCGCCATGCGCTCCATGAAGATGCCCGAGAACACGGGCGCCAGCGCGGACGGGTCCGTCAGCAGCACCGCGCCCATCGCCGCAATGGGCGCGCAAAGGATCACGCTATAGCCTCGATACGCCGCCAGCATCAAGAACGCCAACGCCGCCACCACGATGAACAATCCGGTCATTCGGTACTCCAGGAATGAAGAGACAAGGGGTGTGGGGCTACACCTTAACGTATCGGGCGGTCAGCGCGCTGCCATCAAGTCGGCCGCCTTATGCGCCAGTTCCGCGACGCCGAAACTGGTGGCCAGTGCGTGGTCATCAAGATCGGCCAGGGACACCCAGCGCGCGTCGCGGGCATCGTCGCCGGCGACCGGTTTGCCGGACACCCAGCGGCACAGCACCGCGATCAGGATGAAGTGGCGGTGCAGGGCGCCTGCGTCGTCGCGGTCGAACACGTCGACGGCGTCGAAGACGTGCAGCGGCTCGGCCGTGACGCCCGTTTCTTCCAGCAACTCTCGCGCGGCCGCATCGGGAAGGCGTTCGCCCGCATCGATCTTGCCGCCCGGAAACGCCCAGCGGTCCTGATCGGGCGGATTGGCGCGGCGCACCAGCAGCACGTGGCCGTCGCGCACGACGGCGGCGATGGTGGCGGCGATGGGGCGCGGGGCGGGTTGGGTCATGCGGGTCTCCAGCGGCAGTCAGGCATGCGGCAAGGATACGCTGGTCCGGTCACACCTCTTCGATGCGTTGGCTGGGGGCGAACGGCGTGCCCAGGCCGAGCAGCGCGTAGATACGTTCGGTGATGCGCTGGCGCCGTGTCGGCCTGCCCATGCGCCACCGCATGTCGAGCCACAGAAGCGGCAGCGCAAAGCACAGCCATACCACCAGGAACATCCCCAGGATGAAAAGCGCGAGTTCCGGAAAATCGCCCTGTAGCGCGTCGGCGTCCATGAACCAGGTCAGGCCAATCAGAAACAGCCAGACCGCAAGCATCAAGCCGCCGATGGCCTTGAGCAGGGGCGCGCGCTGGTTCATGCCGACGCCGACCGGCGTGTCGCGGCCCGGAATGGCGCGGAATCGCAGATGACACAGGTAGGCCCGCCCGTCCTCCAGATTGCGCAGCGCATACACCGCATGCGGTTCGCCCGGAACCGGCTGGGCGTTGACGGCCATTTCAACGGCATCGTCCTGCGCCAGGAACGGCTGCCAGCTTCCCAGCGATTCATCGACCGTCATCAGGAACGGGCGGCCCTGGATGGAAAAGCGATAGTGGCCGTAGGTCGGGCCTTTGTGCACATGCCGCGTTTCATGCGTGATCCCGTCAAGCTGCCCCCGGATCAGGAGCAGGGGCGGATCGCCATCCTGCGTCAGCGCAGCGGGTTCCTGCCGGGGACGCGGGGCGGCTGGCGCAGCTGAAGCGGCCACCATGGCCGCTGGCCGCCGGGCGGGATCGAACTGCGCCTCGCTGGCGAGAATGCGTGGCCGCTCGCGGCGGTTGTGCCAGAGGACATGCAAGGCATTCGCGGCAAGTACCAGCCCCATCAACGCGATCACCAGCGCGAACACCATCAGGAATACGCGCGGCAGCGTCGCGATCCCGGACAGCCACGCCGCACCCAGCGCGGTCACGCCCACGGCGCCGCAGATCGCGGCCTCGCGCCCGCTACGCCGTTGCGCGGTCTGGTAGGTGAGCGGAGCAATGGGATCGCCCTGCGCCGGCACGGCCCAACAGAAGCGGTTCAGGCCATGCTGGGCCTCCAGCACGCCAATGCGAACGGCCGTGCCTTTGTCGTGGAAGGCGCGCAACTGGGCGATGTGCGATGGGTCCAGCCCGGGACCCCAAATGGTTTGCGCGCCGACCCGCAGGAAGACATCGTTTCGCCAGACTGGCGTTGCGAGCCGGATCTGGTCAATCTTTCCCTCGATGATGCGGGCTGCGCGGTGTGGCATGTCGGAGCGGCGAAGGCAAAGCCGAAAGGATAACGCGGCGGGCGTTTCCCGCGACGGGCGTTACCCGCCGCGGTTGCCATCAGCCGCGTCCGCGCGCCGCGTCCGCCCGCCGCGGGACCGCCTGCCGCGCTACTTCTTCACCAGCGGGCACGTCGACCGGGACAGCGGCATGAAGGCCTGGTCGCCGGGCAGCGTGGCCACCAGCTTGTAGTAGTCCCACGGCCGCTTGGATTCCGACGGCTTTTTCACCTCGAACAGGTACATGTCGTGGACCATGCGGCCGTCCTCGCGGATGCGGCCGTTGGTGGCGAAGAAGTCGTTGATGGGGGTGGCCTTCATCTGCTTCATGACGGCAGTGGGTTCGTCGGTGCCCGCCGCCTGCACGGCTTTCAGGTAGTGCATCACCGACGAATACGTGCCCGCCTGGCTCATGTTGGGCATCTTCTTGAGCTTGTCGTAATAGCGCTGCGACCAGGCGCGGGTCTGGTCGTTCATGTCCCAGTAGAAGGCTTCCGTCAGCGTCAGGCCCGCGGCGGCGTCCAGGCCGATGGCGTGGATGTCGTTGATGTACAGGAGCAGGCCCGCCATCTTCTGCCCGCCCTTGGTCAGCCCGAATTCGCTGGCTGCCTTGATGGCGTTGACCGTGTCGCCGCCCGCGTTGGCCAGCCCGACGATCTGCGCCTTGCTGGCTTGCGCCTGCAACAGGTACGAGGCAAAGTCGCTGGAACCCAGCGGGTGGCGCGAGGCGCCCAGCACCGTGCCGCCGTTGGCCTTCACGACGTCGGTGGCCGAGGCCTGCAGCGTGTGGCCGAACGCGTAGTCGGCCGTCAGGAAGTACCAGCTCTTGCCGCCTTGCTCGACGGTGGCGCGCGCGGTGGTGTTGGCGAGCGACCAGGTGTCGTAGGTGTAGTGCACGGAATAGGGCGAGCACAGGTCGTTGGTGATGCGCTCGGTGCCCGGTCCGCTGAAGACGACGATCTTCTTCTTTTCGCGCGCCACTTCCAGCACGGCCAGCGCGGGGGCGGAGCCGGCGACGTCCATGATGGCATCGACCTTCTGGGTGTCGTACCACTCGCGCGCCTTGGCGGCGGCGATGTCGGCCTTGTTCTGGTGGTCCACCACCAGCAGGTCCACCTTCTTGCCCAGCACGGTCCCGCCGAAGTCGGCGATCGCCATCTCGGCGGCGGTGGCGCTGCCCTTGCCGGTCACGTCGGCATAGACGCCGCTCATGTCCAGGATCAGGCCCAGCCGCACGACGTCGTCAGAGACGGCGGGCGCAGGCGACTGCGCGTGCGCGCCGGCGGCGGCAGCTATCGCCGTGGCGGTAAACAATTGGATGATCTTGCTGCGGCACTGCATTGAAATCCGGGTCTTGTCGGCATGCTTCATGGTTGTCTCCCTGTATGCCGGATTCTTTTCGGATAGTGCGGGCGCGTGTCCTGGTTTTATTGATCTGGCGCCTTGTTTGTGGTGCGGACGGCGGTGGTGGGCAATGGGCGGGCGATGGTCTCCTTCATGCGGTTTCGCGAGCGGGTCAGCGGCTGGTGAGCAGGTCGAATTCCATCCGCACCTTGCGAAACGGAAATTCCAGCCGCGCGAAATACACCACGCGGCCGTCGATGCAGGCATAGCGGCGCAGTTCGGCCACCGGCGAGGACACGGGAATCTGCAGCGATTCGGCCGACTCCTGGCCCGCCTCGATCACATTCAGGACCTGGCGCGCCTCGGAGATGCGCGCCCCGTAGAACTGGTCCAGCACGGGCGCGACGGTGCTCTTCTGGATGCGGGCGCGATGCTTGCGAAAGAGGCCGCTGTCCAGAAAGACCTCGCTATAGCAGAAAGGGCCGGCATCGGTCGTGTGGATGCGCCGCAGGTACTGAAAGCTGCCGCTGCGGTCGGCGCCGCACGGCATGCCCAGCGTGTCGGGCAGCGGGGAGTCGGCGTTGGACTCGACCAGCGACACCGTGCCCAGCTGGTTGCTCAGCTCGACGGTTTCAGCCCAGGTCTTGGGAATGAGCAGCGTGGGCGTTTCCGGCAGCTCGGCGTTCACGAAGGTGCCCGACCCGCGCGAGCGCCGGATGAGGCCGTCCTCTTCCAGCAGGCCGAACGCCTGGCGGATGGTCGCGCGCGAGATGCCGTAGGTTTCCATCAGCGATTCCAGCGGCGGAATCTGCTGTCCGGGCCGCCACGTCCGGTTCTGGATGTGGCTGCGAAACAGCGCGGCGGCCTGCAGATAAAGCGGCTGGGGACTGCGCGAAAAAAGCTTGCGGGCGGGCATGGCGGGCGGAGGGTTATGACGCGGAACCCGAGAGCATAGCGTCCGCCATCTCGCGCAGCCGGTGCTTCTGGATCTTGACCGAGTTGGCGCTCTCGACCGACGGAAAGGCGTCCAGCACGGTAAACCCGGCGGGCGCCTTGAAACCCGCCATGGCCGCCTTGCACGCGGCGGTCCAACCGGCCGGGTCGGCCTGGGCGCCCGCGTGCAGCAGCACGAAGGCGTAGGGCACGATCTTGCCGTGGCGCGTGGCGCCCACCACCTGGCAGGCGCGCACGCCCGGCAGGGTTTCGACGACCTGCTCGATCTCCACCGGATTGACCAGAAAGCCCGAGAGCCGCAGCGAATCCCCCATCCGGGTCTGGAACACGAATTGCCGGTCGGTCAGCGTATAGCCCAGATCGCCGGTCTTGAAGTAGCCGTCGGCCGTCAGGGCGGCGCGGGTGGCGTCCGGATTGTCCAGGTAGCCGAGCATCAGGCTGGGCGACAGGATTTCGATCTCGCCGGACTGGCCGTGCGGCAGCACCTGGCCGCTTTCGGGATCGCGGGCCCGCACGCGGGCGCCCGGGTAGATCAGCGTGCCGCCGGGCTGGTGCCGCGCCGACACGTCGCCTTCGGCGGGATCGCGGGGCTGGCCGGCCACCAGCGCGATCAGTTCGCTGGAGCCATACAGGCCGGTGAGCGGCACGCCGGCCGCGCGGGCCAGGTCCAGCATGTTGTCCAGCGCGGGCGTGAAGCTGGCAAACCCGAACAACTGGACGGACGAGAACTTGCCGGGCGCGGCGGCCTGCATCATGCCGACCAGGGCCTCATTGTTGGCGTAGGTGTGCGTGACGGCGTGGCGGGCGATGGCGCGTGCCGATTGGGCCGCATCGAAAACGGGCGCGCAGACGACGGGCACGCCGCGGGCCAGACCGCCCACCAGCGTGGCAAACCCGAAGGCGCCGCAGAATGGCGCGCTGGCCAGCACGCAGGCCCGGTCGTCGTAGCCGAACGCCTGCGCGACCATGGCGCCGTGCCGCAAGAGGGTCTTCTGGTCGTGCAGGACGAACTTGGGCTTGGAGGTGGTGCCGGATGTGGTGAAGCACAGCACGCCGGCATTGGGGTGGGCGGCGGGCGTGGGGTCGGCACAGGCCAGAAGCGCGTCGTACCGGTGCACCGGCTTGCCGTGCAGCGATGCCGGGGGCAGTTCGTCCGGTCCGGCCAGGGCGACCGCGCCCTGCAACTGCTCCGCATCCACGGGCGCCACGCCATCCAGGATGCCCTGGAAGTCGATGCCCTTGAAGTCGGGCCAGTACACCAGCCAGTCGGCGCGGCCGCGGCCCAGGATGTCGGCCACCTCCACCGACCGGAAGCGGGTGTTGACGGCCAGCACCAGCGCGCCCAGATGCGCGCACGCCAGAAAGGTTTCGACCCAGGCGGCGCAATTGGGCAGCCAGACGGCGACGCGGTGGCCGGGCTGCACACCGATGCGGGCAAGGCCGGCCGCCAACGCGCGGCTGCGCGCGCGCAGGTCGGCAAGACGCAGCGGCTGGTCGCGGTCGATCAGCGCAATGGCATCGGGCTGCCGGGCCGCCAGCGCATCCAGGTGTTGGGAGAACGTGGAGTGGGACAGCGGCATGGCTTACACCGTGGCAATGGGTGTCACGGGCGAACCCACCGCGCCGGGCATGCGCAAGGGCGGGGCGGTCAGCAGGAACCGGCTGCGGCCGTGGGCGTGAAGCCAGTCGGCCAGGTCCTTCAGGTACCACAGCTCGGCCAGCGGCACCCCCAGCTTGAACAGGCAATGATGGTGCAGCGGCAGAATGGAGTGGCCCGGGCCGGTGGTGCGCGCGGGATAGGCCTCCACGGCATAGTTGTCGGCGCAGATCGCCGCAATGCCGGACTGCGTGATCCAGTCGAGCAGAGCGGGGTCGGACCCGTCCAGCACCGCGCCGGTTTCCTCAAGCTTGTGCGGATCGGGCTGGCCGTTCATGGCCACGATGGCTTCGGCGAATCCGGTCCGCAGCACCAGCATGTCGCCGGCCTCGGGCACGGCGTCCTGCTCGCGCATGGCAGCCTGTAGCTGGTCATGGCCGACGAGGGTGCGGCCGGGGCCAAACGCGCGGGCCAGATCGACCAGCACGCCGCGGCCCTGCATGCCTTTTTCGGCGTAGCGGCTGACGCTGAGCTTGCGCGCAAAGGAGCCGCCCGGCGGGCAGCAGGGGGCTTGCGCGTTGTCGGGATCCGCGCCGCCAAACACGTCCACGCCGGCTGCGTAGCCGTTGTAGTAGACGCGGCGCGCCTGGCCGTCTCCCTGGATGTCGAACATCGCGCCCACGTGGCACAGGCCGTCCCATTGCGTGGAGTACTGCATGGACAGGGTGACCTGATCGTCCGACAGCACGTCGACCGCCTCGGGCTGCACCTGCGACATGGCGAAGTTCAAATAAGGCGTGCCCTCGCGGAAGGTGGGCTTGAGCGTGGGCGCGTGACGGCGGGGATTGAGGACGTTGCCGCCGGGCAGATCCAGCGGCAGCGACAGGCAGAAGACCTTGCCGGCTTGCACTTCGCGCACCGCCTGCAGCACCTTTTCCTCGGTCAGGAGGTTCAGGCGGCCCAGTTCGTCGTCGGGGCCGAAGTCGCCCCAGGTGGAACCTTCGGGGCGTTGCGTCCAGCGTTTCATCTGCTTGTCTCCTGTCGGTTTTCTATGTTCTTATGAATATAGTACGTATTTACGTACTTTAAAAAGAAATCCGCAATCAGCGGGTTCGATAGGAGACGAGACCATGACGCATTTGCCGCAGCCGCGCGCCGGATGGCGCATTGCCCTTGCCGCGCTGGCCGTTCTGGCGCTACCCGCAGCCCACGCAGCGGGCTATCCCGAGCATCCCGTGACCGTCGTCGTGCCGTATCCGCCCGGAGGCGGCGCAGACCTCTTTGGCCGCGCCATCGCCAACGCGTTGCAGCCCGGCCTGAAGCAGACGGTGCTGGTCGAGAACAAGCCGGGGGCGGGCGGCAATATCGGCATGGCGTACGTGGCCCGAGCCAAGCCGGACGGCTACACGCTGGGACTGGGCACGATCGGCACGCAGACGATCAATCAGTTTCTCTACAGCAACATGCCGTTCGATCCCGAACGCGACCTGGTGCCGATCGCGCTGGTGTCGACCACGCCAAACGTCATCGCGGTGAGCGCCAAGTCGCCGTACAAGACGGTGGCGGACGTGATCCGGGCCGCCAAGCAGTCGCCGGACAAGAAACTGACGTACGCATCGCCGGGCATCGGCTCGTCCGTGCACCTGACCGGCGCGTACTTCGAGGCCATGGCCGGGGTGACGATGCTGCACGTGCCGTTCAAGGGCTCGTCGGCCTCGCTGCCGGCGGTGGCGGGCGGGCAGGTGGACCTGCTGTTCGACAACCTGCCGGGCGCGCTGGCGCAGATCAAGGACGGCAATCTGGTGCGCGGGGTGGCCGTGACCTCGGCCGCGCGGGATCCGTCGGTGCCGGACTTGCCCACGGTTGCCGAGTCGGGGCTGCCGGGTTTTGACGTGACGGCGTGGTTCGCGCTGTACGCGCCGCGCAATACGCCCCAGCCGGTCGTCGACCAGTTGATCGCCGCCGCGCGCAGCGGGTTGCAGACGCCGGCCATCGCCGCCAACTTCGCCACCATGGGCGCCAAGCCGGGGACGCTGTTCGGCGCGGATCTTGCCGCATTCGAAGCCGCCGAACGCAAGAAGTGGGGCGGACTCATCAAAGACCAGGGAATCAAGGCGCAATGAACCCACGCATCGCTCTCGTCACTGGCGCCAGCCGGGGAATCGGCCGCGCCATCGTGGCGCGCCTGATCCAAGACGGCTTTCAGGTCGTCAATTTCAGCCGTACGTCGCCCAAGACGCTGCTGCCGGGGGAAACGTTCCGGTCGGTGGACCTGTGCGACGCGGCCGCAACCATTGCCGCCGCCCGCGAGCTTGCGGCGCGGCAGCCGGTGCTGAATCTGGTCAACAACGCGGGCATGATCCAGGTCGCCAACATCGAGGACATCACGCAAGAGGAACTGGCGCGCACGATGGCGCTGAACCTGACCGCGCCGATCCTGCTGATGCAGGCGCTGCTGCCAGGGATGCGGCAGGCGAAGTATGGGCGCGTGGTGAACATCGGCAGCCGGGCCGCGCTGGGCAAGGGCGGGCGGTCGGTGTATGGGGCGTCCAAAGCCGGGCTGGCGGGCATGACTCGGACCTGGGCGCTGGAGCTGGCGGGCGATGGCATCACGGTGAACACCGTGGCGCCGGGGCCGGTCGCGACCGAGCTGTTCAATCAATCCAATCCGCCGGGTGCGCCGAAGACGCTGGCGCTGGAGGCGGCGATTCCCGTGGGGCGGGTCGGCCAGCCGGATGAGGTGGCGCATACCGTGTCGATGTTCCTGGATCCGCGTGCCGGGTTTGTGACGGGGCAGGTGCTTTTTGTTTGTGGGGGGATGTCGGTGGGGTTGGTGGGATAGATTGGAGTGCTATTGCTGGTAATGGATTGGGTTCTTTAGGCGCCCGGCGCGGCGTGGGCCTGGGGCGGGCGGGGCTCCGATTGCGGTCCGGAGCCTTCGCTCCGGACTGCCCCGCGCTCAACCTCGTACGCCTTCGGCTCCCTTCGGTTTCCGCCGGGCGCATCTAAACGCCCCGCCCACCCCAGGCCCACGCCGCACCGGGCTCTACGGTTGAATCTTTACGGGTGCCGGGGCGAGTCGGGTTCTTAAGGTTCTTGCACGCAGTCGTTTGGAAGAGAAGCATCTTGCGGGGCCCGCCCCCGGGCGGCCGCGCGGGCGGCCTTCGTGGACTTACGCTGCGTCTTGCGTCGTCGCGATGGCGCTCCGCGTGTGGCTGCTTCTGCTACTGGTGTTTGACACTCTGTCCGAAGTGTCTGACACCCTGGTGAGATTCGCTTCATACCAAGTTCATCTACCAAGGGTGTCAGACACCGGCAGCGGCGGACGATCGGTGGCCGTGCAGAGGTGCTGCCCCGACCACGGGGACCGCAACGTCGGGCGGCCTACGACGATCTCACGCGGCCTTGCCGTTATTGCCGGGGGCGCTTGGGCACCGGGCCCACGTGTTGCTCGACGGCCTTCCTTGTCATCTTGCCGGCGCTCTCCAAGGCGTCGGCACGCTCCTCGCGCAGGCGCCGCAGGACTTCGGTGGGCGCGACGCCGAAGTGGGCCGCGAACTTGCGTTGGAAGGTGCGGCGCGACATCTGGCAGGCGTCTGCCATGTCGTCCACCGACCAGCGGGCCGATAGCCGCGCTTCCATTTTTTCGATTAGTTCGCGAAACGGCGCGGCCACGCGGTCTTGCAGCCGCAGCGTCTGGCTGTATTGGCGCTGGTCGCCGTTGCGGCGCATGAAGACGACGAGGCGGCGCGCGACCTGTTGGGACAGCGCGGCGCCGAAGTCGCGCTCGATGAGCGCCAGCGCCAAGTCGATGCCGGCCGTGACGCCGGCTGACGTCCAGTATTTGCCGCTTTCGATGAAGATGCGGTCGTCGTCGACGCGCAGGCCGGGGTAAAGCTGGCGCAGCCGGTCGGCCGAGCGCCAGTGTGTGGTGACCGCGCGGCCGTCCAGCAGTCCGGCCGCCGCCAGTACGAACGCGCCGGTGCAGACGCTGCTGGTGCGGCGCGTGCCGGCGTCGCGCCGCCGCAGCCAGGCGCGCGTTTCGCCGTGCGCCGCGGCCCGGTCGACGCCGGGGCCGCCGGGCACGAGCAGCATGTCGATGGGCGCATCGCCGTCGGCCTCGAAGGTGCCGTCGACCTGCATGCGCAGCCCCTGTTCCCACGTGGCGACGATGGGCGTCGCCGCGATGGTGTGCAGGGCGTACAGCTGGCGGCCCGACTCTTCGTTGGCCGAGCTGAAGGCCTGCCACGGTCCGGCCAGGTCAAGCGGCTGGAAACCGTCGTACAGCACGAACATGACGCGTTGTGGCGCGATTGGCGCATTTGGCGCGCATTCTGGCGCGCCGTGCGTGGCGCGTTCGCCTATGCTGGGTTCTGGCGTTTCCATGGGAGCATCGTCATGAAGGTGAATATCGTCTTGTTCGAAGGGCTGACCCAGCTTGATATGACCGGGCCGTACGAAGTGCTGGCGAACGCGCCGGGATTTACGGTGGATTTTGTCGCAAAAACGATGGAACCGGTGCGTTGCGACCGGGGATTGTGCTTCGTGCCCACGCAGACGATCGCGTCGGCGCAGCCTTGCGACTTGCTGGTGGTGCCGGGCGGTCCGGGCACGGATGACGCCATCGTCGACCCAGAATGGGTGGATTTCACACGCCGGCAAGGGCAGGGCGCCAAGTATCTGTTTGGCATCTGCACGGGTTCCTTGCTGCTGGGCGCGGCCGGGTTGCTGCGGGGCAAGCGGGCGTCCAGTCACTGGCGCGCGCGGGAACTGCTGTCCCGTTTCGGGGCCACGCCGAGCGACGAGCGCCTGTGCGTGGATGGCAACGTGTTCACCGCGGGCGGCGTGACGTCGGGGATCGACATGGGGTTGAAGGTGGTGGCGGCACTCTGCGGCGAGGACGTCGCCAAGCTGATCCAGTTGCAAATCGAGTACGACCCGAAGCCGCCGTTCCCGGGCGGCACGCCGAAGACGTCGGACCCGGCGATCGTGGAACGCTATCTGGCGATGTCGCAGGCGCGTTTCGAGCGGCGCCGCGCGGCGGTGGACAGGGCGGCGGCGGCCATGCCCTGACCGCGCCGCGCCAGCATCACTTTCCGAAGGCGAACGAGGCAGCGTCCACGTCGTCCGCCTGCGCGGGCGGGGGAACGGCGCCGTCTTCCAGGAGTTCGGCCGGATCCAGGCCCTTCGTCAGCTCCAACGCCTGACGCTCGAACAGGCGCCGGTACAGGCCGCCCTTCAGGCGGATCAGCGCGTCATGGCTGCCTTCCTCGATCACGCGGCCATGGTCCATGACCAAGAGGCGGTCCAGCGCGCGGACCGTCGACAGGCGGTGCGCCACGACCAGCGTCGTGCGGCCTTCCATCAGGCGGTCCATCGCGCGCTGGATCAGCACCTCGCTTTCGCTGTCCAGGCTGGACGTGGCTTCGTCCAGGATCAGGATGGGCGCGTCGGCCAGGAATGCGCGCGCAATGGCCACGCGCTGGCGTTCGCCGCCGGACAGCTTGACGCCGCGTTCGCCCACCAGCGTGTCGTAGCCCTTGGGCAGCGCCATGATGAAGTCATGCGCGCTGGCCAGCCGGGCCGCCTGTTCGATGTCGGCCTGCGACGCACCGGGCCGCGCGTAGGCGATGTTCTCCGCCAGCGTCCGGTGAAACAGGACGGGCTCCTGCTGCACGATGGCGATCTGGCTGCGCAGCGACGCCTGCTTTACCTGGGCGATGTCCTGTCCGTCGATAG
This sequence comes from Achromobacter sp. JD417, assembly GCF_041879325.1. Taxonomy (NCBI): domain Bacteria; kingdom Pseudomonadati; phylum Pseudomonadota; class Betaproteobacteria; order Burkholderiales; family Alcaligenaceae; genus Achromobacter; species Achromobacter sp. JD417. Next base: position 2,267,888 of record NZ_CP087159.1, read on the forward strand.
TGATGCGCCCGCCGTTCACGTCATACAGGCGCTGGATCAGCTTGATGAAGGTGGTCTTGCCGGAACCCGAGTGGCCGACCAGGCCCACGCGTTCGCCCGGCGCGATCCGCACCGAGAACCGGTCGTACAGCGCGGTGTGGTGCGACCCGTAGCGGAACGTCACGTCCTCGAAGCGGATCTCGCCCGCGGTCACGGCGATGGCGCCCGCGCCCGGCCGGTCTTCCACGCCAAGCGGCTGCTTTTCCAGCGACACCAGTTCCTCCATGTCGTTGACCGACCGCTGCAGGTTGCGGATGTGCATGCCGACGTCGCGCAGATAGCCCTGCAGGACGAAGAACATGGTCAGCGTGAACGTGATGTCGCCCACGCTGGCCTGGTTGCGCGACCACAGCAGCAGCGACGCGCCCAGGATGGACGCCTGCATGGCCACCAGCATCGCGCCCTGGATGCCGCCGTTGAACGTGGCGCGGATCCAGGTGCGGCGCGTGCGCCGGCGCCACTTGTCGATGACCCGGTCAAGGCGCGCTTCCTCACGCGTCTCCGCGCCAAAGGCCTTGACCACGGCGTTGCAGCTGACGGCGTCGGCCAGCGCGCCGCCCATGCGCGTGTCCCAGGCGTTGCCCAGGCGCGCCGCGGGCGCCACATAGGCCAGCGACAGCGTGGCGGTGACGGCGATGTACAACACCGAGCCCAGGCCCACCACCAGCCCCATCAGCGGCCAGTGCGCGCCCAAGAGGGCGGTGGCGCCCACCAGCATGACGACCGACGGCAGCAGCGCCACCAGCAGCGTGTCGTTCAAGAGGTCCACCGCCCACATGCCGCGCGTGATCTTGCGCACCGTCGAGCCGGCGAAGCTGTTGGCATGCCAGTCGGTGGAAAACCGCTGCACGCGGTAGAACGCGTTGGAGGCGATGCCGTTCATCATCTTCAGCGTGAAGGTGATGATGTTCTGGAAGACGGCCTGGCGCAGCAGCGTGCCGCCCACGCCCAGCGCGACCAGCAGCCAGAAGGCCGTGATGGCGGCATTCCAGGCAAGCTGGTCGCCGGCCGCGCCCGACGCCACGGCGTCGACAAGACGGCCGGCGTACATCGGCGTCAGCACGTCGGCCACGGCGGACAGCAGGGCTAGCGCCACGATAACCACGATGCGCAAGGGTTGCCGGCCCCAATAACGGAAGGTAAAGCCCAGGACATCCTTGAAGGCCTGTCCTCGAAAGTCGATTTTTTTTCTAGCCATTGCCATGGTCTGGCGGGACGAACGCGCCAGGTTCCTTGTAAGGAAAGAGGGGAAAACACGCCGGGCGCCTGTTGGGCGCTGGCCACTGCGTTCAAGGGTTCAGATAGGCACGGCGGACCGGTCGCCAGATAGGGAACTGGCGACGGGCCCGCGCGGGCGACGACTTAATGGCGTCGCGGGGACACGCGCGGGACGGCGTTCGGCATGGGGTACATCATGCAGCCTCCCTGTCGGTGGGTGAGGGGAAAAAAAGAATGGGCAACGGCCCGAATTGCCGATTCTATCGAAGTGATGTAGGCGAATCAACGGGCCGTGCGAGGGGACGGAAGGGGCTGTCGGTTTTTTTCAACGCGGCGCTAGCCGGCCTGCGACGCCGCGGCCGCATAGCCGCCCTGATGGCTTGCCAGCCGCGCATACACGCCTTGCTTGCGCAGCAGCTGGTCATGCGTGCCGGACTCGGCCAGCGTGCCGCGGTCCAGCACCAGGATCAGATCGGCGTCACGGATGGTGGACAGCCGATGCGCAATCACGAGCGTCGTGCGGTGGCGCATCAGCACGTCCAGCGCGCCGCGCACCTGCATTTCCGATAGCGTGTCCAGGTGCGAGGTGGCCTCGTCCAGAATCAGCACCGGCGCGTTCTTCAGGAAGGCGCGGGCGATCGAGATGCGTTGGCGCTGGCCGCCCGACAACTGCATGCCGCGTTCGCCCACGCGCGTGGCCAGACCCTCGGGCAGGCGCTTGACGAAGTCGGCCAGCGCCGCCTGTTCCAGCGCGCGCATCAGGTCTTCGCGGCTGGCCTCGGGGCGGGCCAGCCGGATGTTGCCTTCGAGCGTGTCGTTGAACAGGTAGGTGTCCTGCGTCACCAGCGCCACGCGCTCGCGCAGGCCGTCGAGCCTGAGCTGGCGCACGTCCACGCCGTCCAGCTTGACCGCGCCTTCGCGCGGGTCCCAGAAGCGCAACAGCAGACTGGCCACCGTGCTCTTGCCGGCGCCCGAGGCGCCCACGATCGCCACCGTGGCGCCGGCCGGCACGGTGAAGCTGAGGTCGTGCAGGGTGTCCTGGCGCTTGCCGGGATAGGCAAAACTGACGCGATCGAAGGCGAGCGACAGGCCATGGGCCGCCACCGGCGCGGGCAGGGGGCCGTCCACGACCGGTTCGGGTTCGTTGGCCACCACGTGCAGGCGGCGCGTGGCGGCGATGGTGTCGGCCAACTGCCGGCTGACCTGCGAGATCTCCGACACCGGCAGGAACGTGGCCAGCGCAATCAGCACCAGCAGGGGCAGCATGCCGGCGGACAGCGCGCCCGCCTGCACCTGCAACGCGCCCACGACCGCCACGGCAAGGCCGCCCAGGCCCATCGCGGTTTCGAACCAGGCGGTCTGGCGCGACAGGTCGCGCAGAATGGCAAGACGCCGCGCGCGGTAATGGTCAGCGACCTTCAGGAACTGGTCGCGGCGCCGGCCCGTGGCCTGGAAGGCGGTCAGGTCCGCCAGGCCCTGGATGGTGTCGGTGGTGTGGGCGCTCATTTCGCCCAATGCCTGGCGCGCCTTGTCGCCCAGGGCGTCCACGCGCTGGCGGCCGCGCACCGGCGACAGCAGCGCGTAGGCCAGGAAGGGCAGCAGCGCCAGCGCGACCGGCCAGCTGTAGAACCCCAGAAAGCCCAGCACGGACAGCGGCACCAGTACCGACACGATGGCCGGCGCGATGGTGTGCGCGTAGAAATACTCCACCATCTCCACGTCTTGGGTGGCCAGCGCCACCAGGTCGCCGGAGCGGCGCTGCAGCAGATAGGCGGGCGCCAGCCGTTCGAGCTTGTCGTAGAGCTTGACGCGCATGTCGGCAAGCAGCTGATAGGCCATCGCGTGCGCCAGCCACGACTCCAGCCAGTGGAAAAGGGCGGCCAGCGGCGCGGCGATCAATAGGCCAGCGACCAGCGCGCCGGTCTCGCGGCCATCGCGGATGGCGGCCACGATGAGGGCGCTGAACACGCCCACGCCGATGAAGGCGGCAACGCGTGCCACGCCCAGCAGGATGGTCGCAATCAGCGTGCCGCGCCACGGCCGCACCACCGACAGCAGCGTGCCCAGCGTGGCGCGCCAGCCGACCTGATCGGCGTCGGCGTCCAGCGAGCGCAGGGCGGGGCCCTGGCCGTTGCCGTCGTCTGGCACAGCCGCCGGCGCCGTGTCGGGCCGCGCGGCGGGCATCGTGCCCGCCGCGGGATTCCGATGCGCGGCGGCCTGTTCGTGCATCAGCCGGTGGTACAGCCCGCCTTGGCGCATCAGTGCGGCATGGGGGCCCGATTCCGCCACGCGGCCCTGGTCCAGGACCAGGATGCGGTCGGCGCCGATCACGCTGGCCAGGCGGTGGGCCAGGATGAGCGTCGTGCGGCCGGCCATCAGACGGTCAAGCGCCTGCTGGATCAGCGCCTCGTTCTCGGTGTCCACCGACGACAGCGCCTCGTCCAGGATCAGGATGGGCGCATCGCGCAGCAAGGCCCGGGCGATCGCCACGCGCTGGCGCTGGCCGCCCGACAACTGCAAGCCGCGTTCGCCGATGCGCGTGGCGTAGCCGTCGGGCAGCGCCATGATGAAGTCGTCGATGTTGGCGGCGCGCGCAGCCGCGCGCACTTCGTCCTGGGTGGCGTCTGGGCGGCCCAGCCGCAGGTTGTCGTCGATGGTGCCGTGAAACAGCGTGATGTCCTGGCTGACCAGCGCAAAGTGCGACAGCAGGAACTGCGTGTCCAGCGTGTTGATGTCGTGTCCGCCGATCCGCACCACGCCACCTTGCGGCACGCATTCGCGCAGCAGCAGCCGCACGATGGTGGACTTGCCCGCGCCGCTGGGGCCGACCACGCCAACCCGCTCGCCCGCCGCGATGCGAAATGCCAGGCCCTGGTGGGCAGCGCGTTCGGGCGTATACGAAAACGCCACGTCGTCGAATTCGATGGTGGGCGCCAGGCGGGCGGCGTCCGCTCGCACGGCGCCCGCTTCCACGGCGGTGTCCGGGGCGGGCGTCAGCGGTTGGGCGTCCATCAGCGCGTGGATGCTGGCGGCGGCCGACTGGCCCAGCATGCCCCGGTGCAGCACCGCGCGCAGGTCGCGCAGCGGCCGGAAGATCTCGGTGCCCGCCATCAGCACGATCAGCAGCGCCTCGACGCTCATGTCGCCGGCGGCGACGCGCCACGCGCCCAGCGTCAGCGCCAGCGCGGCGCCCAGCGCCACGCCCAGGTCGCTGATGCCGCGCGTGAGCAGGCTGACGGACAGGACCCAGAAGGTGTTCTCCGACAGGCTGCGCGCGCGGGCGGCCAGCCGTTCGCCCCAGGCCTTGCCCTGGCCATATGACTTGAGCGTGGGCAGGCCCTGCACGGCGTCCAGGAATTCTTCGCCAAATTCGTTCAGCGACCGGCTGCGCGCCAGGCTGGCGCGCCGGTCCAGCATGTGCACCGCCATCGGCCCGAACAGCGCGAACAGCGCCGCGGCCAGGAACACCAGGGCGGTCGGCACGTCCCAGAATGCGATGACGGCAAAGATCGCGAACGGCGCGGCCGCGGCGATGGCGACCTGCGGCAGGTACTGTCCAAAGAACGTCTGCAACTGTTCGACGCCGTCCACCACGGTGAGCATGACGCCGCCGGTGCGCTGGTTGGCGAACCACGCTGGCCCCAGCGCGACGATGCGGTCGTAGAGGCGCGCGCGCAGCGTGTGCTGGATGGCGGCCGACGTGCGGTTGGCCTGCACCGTGCGCCAGTCGTCCAGGAACGCGCGCAGCAGCACCATGGCCGCCACGCACAGCGCGGGCGCCGCCCAGTCCTGCCACGGCGCACCGTCGAACACGCGGGCCAGCAACTGGCCCAGGAACACGTAGCGTGCAATCCCGGCTGCCAGGGCCAGCAGGCCCAGAAAGATGCCGCCCGCCATGCCGGCGCGCAGACCCTCGGTCAGGCGCCACAGCCTCGAATCGAAATACATAGCCATTACTCCATCCAGAGCCTGCATGGTCCCCGATCCGGCCTGCATGCGAAAGCGATGAATTTTCAATCAAGGGTTGAGATAAACTCAACCGATGTCCGACGCCTCCACCCGCACTCCGCCGCTGGCCGCCTTGCGCGCCTTCGAAGCCGTGGCCCGGCTGGGCAGCCTGAGCCGCGCTGCCGCAGAGCTGAACGTCACGAAAAGCGCCGTCAGCCATCAGTTGCGGGCGCTTGAGGCCGATCTGGGGGCGCCGCTGCTGCGCCGGGGCGGCACCGTGCGGCGCGCCGAGACCACGGAAGCGGGCGCCGCGCTGCTGGCATCCGTACAACAGGCCTTGACCCTATTGGAGACGGCCTGCCGCAATGTCCGGGCCAGCGCCCGCGGCAAGCGGCGCTATACGTTGAACGTGTCCGCCAACCCGTCGCTGGCCGCGCTGTGGCTGGCGCCGCGCATCGGGCGGTTCATCGAACTGCATCCGGACATCGACATCCAGGTGTATCTGCACGCCAGCCAGGATCCGGCCTGGAAAACCCAGGACATCGATCTGGCCTTCCTGCACGTGCGCGCGATGGGACCGCACATCGCCGCGCCCGGCGACATCCCGCTCATGACCGAAACCGTGGTGCCGGTGTGCAGCCCGGCGCTGGTGCCCGAGGCCGAGCGCAACGATCCGGGCGTGTTCCTGCGTCATCGCTGGCTGGAGGAAAAGCACATCGACAGCCCCGAGACCGACTGGCGCACGTGGCGTCCCAGGCTGGGCCTGGCCCCGGACGACTGGCAGGACCCGATGGTGCTGAGCGGCCTGAGCACCGTGGTGGCCGCCGCGGCGGCGGGCGTCGGCATCGCGCTGGGCCGCGCGCCGCTCATCGACGAAGACCTGGCGAGCGGCCGGCTGGTGCCGTTGGCGCCCCACCTGCGCATGGCGGGTTCGTGGGGCTATGTGATGCGCATCCACGCCAACCGGCCGATGGATCCTTCGTTGCCGGCGCTGGTGGAGTTCCTGGCCGAGGAAGGCCGCCGCGCGTAGCAGGGCGTGGGGGAAGGGCGGGGCACCCATCGGACCCCCCCGCCATTAGTCGGCCGCCAGCTCCATGCTGCGCGTGACTTCCTCCTGCACGCGCTCCCAGATGGCACGCTTCAGTTCCACGAAGCGGGGCGACAACTGCACGTCGGCGCTGCGCGGATGCGGCAGGTCGTTCTGGATGTCCTGCACGATGCGGCCGGGCTTGGATCCCATGACGGCCATGCGCGTCGACAGGGTCAGCGCCTCGTCGATGGAGTGCGTGATGAAGACGATGGTCTTGCCGCTCTGCTCGTAGATCGACAACAGCTGGTCTTGCAGCACCTGCCGCGTCATCGCGTCCAGCGCGGCGAAGGGCTCGTCGAACAGCATCACGTCCGGGTCGTTGGCCAGCACGCGCGCGATCGACACGCGCTGCTTCATCCCGCCCGACAACGCATGCGGATACTTGTCCGCCGCGTGCTTCAGTCCCACCATCTCGATGAAACGGCGGGCAATCGGCGCGCGTTCCTGGCGGGACATGCCCCGCATCTTCAGGCCGAACTCCACGTTTTCCTGGACCGTGCGCCACGGAAACAGCGCGTACTGCTGGAACACCATGCCGCACGCGGCGGTCACGTCGGTGACCTCTCTGCCGTTGATCTGCACCGATCCGGTGTTGGGCGTGATGAAGCCGGCCATCAGGTTCAGCAGCGTCGACTTGCCGCAGCCCGAGGCGCCCAGCAGCACCAGGAATTCTCCGCGCTTGACCTCCAGGTTCACCTTGTCCAGCACGGGCACGTCGCCGTAGGCCTTGGAGACGTCCGTCAGCCGGATCATCGTGTCGTTTATCGCTGCCATGCCAGCACCCACCGTTCAAGAAGCCGCAAACACAGATCGGTCACCAGCACGGTGAAACTGATCAGCACCATGCCCAGCACCACCGTGTCGGTCTGGAAGAATTCCTTGCCGTTCATGATCATGAACCCCAGGCCTTCCTTGGACGCCACCAGTTCCGCCGAGATTACGCAGGTCCAGGACAGGCCCAGGATGATCTTCATGCCCGACAGGATCTGCGGCAGACAGCCCGGAAACAGCACCTCGCGCATGACCTGCCAGCGGTTGGCGCCCAGGTTGCGCGCGGCGCGCACCAGCACCGGATCGATGCTGCGCGAGGCTTCCATCACGTAAAGCAAGGCGGGCACGAAGGAACCCATGAAGACGATGCTGTACTTCTGCGTTTCGGTAATGCCGAACCACAGCAGCGACAGCGGAATCCAGCTCATGGACGGCAGCGGGCGCAGGAACGAGATGATGGGATCGAAGACGGCGCGCGCCACCTTCGAGGTGCCCAGCAAAATGCCCAGCGGAATCGCGACGATCACCGCGGCCAGAAAGCCCACCATGACGCGGCGCGTCGAGGCCAGCACGTTGTAGAACAGCGTGCCCTGGTCGGACATGGACAGCGCCCGCGCCAGGACCTGGGACGGCGCGGGCAGGAAAATGGGATCGACCGCGCCGGCGCGGCACAGCCCCTCCCACAGCAACAGAAAACCGAGCAGCGAAAACACGCTGACCCAGAGCAGGCGTGTTTCGCGTGAAGAAGAACGTGCGGACATAGGCAGAATGTCCCGGGTTCAGAGATACGCGGACTGGACCCAGTCCTTGACGGCCGGCGCGCGGTCGATCTGCTTGAGCGACACCAGCATCTCGGCCAGTTTCTGCATGCCGTTCACGAAGTTGCCCGGTTCGATCATCAGCGCTTTCTGGTCCTCGGCCGAATACCACTGCGTCTGCTTGATGACCGCAAGCTGCTCGTCCTTGGACAGACCCGTCAGCTCCAGCAGCACGCCCGCGGCCTCCTCGGGCTGGTTCGTCAGCATCGCATTGGCCTGGAACACCGCCGTGAGGAACTTGCGCACGGCCTCGGGGTTCTCCTTGCCCAGCTTGGCATGGGTCAGCAGCACATCGGGACCCGGGGTGATGGCGTACTGCTTGTAGAGCGAGAACGCCGTATCGTCCAGCAGCACATGCGTGCCCGGCACGGCCTTGATGCGGTCAAAGGCCGGCGTCCACGCCACGGCGGCGTCGATCTGCCCGCCCTGGTAGGCCGACAGCAGGTTGGTGGCCGGCAGGTTGATGATGGCCACGTCGCGGTCGGGGTTCAGACCGGCCTGGCGCAGCACGTCCAGCAGCAGCACGTGGGCGCTGGAGGCGTAGGTGACGCCGATCTTCTTGCCCTTCAGGTCGGCCACCGACTTGACGTTCTCGCGCACCAGCACGCCCTCGGCGCGGCCGAAGTTGTTCGGGGTGGCGATGACCTGGAACTGGCGCGCGCCCGCGGCCATCAGCGCCAGCGACGACACCACGCCGGTGCCCGCCAGATCGATGTTGCCGGCCATCACCGCGCTCATGCGGTCGGACGACGTGGCAAAGCTCTGCCACTTGATGTCCAGGCCCTGCTTGGCGAACAGCCCCGTCTTCATGGCGATGTAGGCGGAGTAATGGCCCAGCCACGCGGAGCCGCCATAGGTGTAGGACGCGCCCGCGGCGCGGCCGATCATCGGAAAGCCCAGGGCGCTGGCGCCCGCAAGCGCGGCCGTACGCACCAGCATGGCGCGGCGATTCATGTTCATATTTTTCCCCTACTGTCTGTAGATTGACCGATGGATTCCATGTCGCCGGCACTCTGGGGTGCGGCAGACGAGACTTTCGCCCGAGCATCCGGCCGCGGCATGAATATAAGGAGCGGCGATGGTCAACATCAGCGGCGCTTAATCGGCGCGCCGCAGGCAGCAAGGGAAAGGCGGGCGCGGCCGCAACGCGCGGCCGTGCCCGAGGCGCCCGTGTCAGATGCCCTGGCCGCCCGAGACTTCGATGCGCTGGGCGTTGACCCAGCGGTTGTCTTCGGACAGCAGGCTGGCAATCATCGGCCCGATGTCGTCGGGCACGCCCACGCGTCCCAACGCGGTCATGTCCGCGAACGCCTTGTTGAACTCGTGCGTGTCGCGCACCGCGCCGCCCAGGAAGTCCGTTTCGATGGCGCCCGGCGCCACAGTGTTGACGGCGATCCCGCGGTGGCCAAGCTCCTTGGCCAGGTAAACCGTCAGCACCTCGACGGCGCCCTTGGCCGCGGCATACGCCGCCCAGCCGGGCGCCGACACGCGCGTCAGGCCGCTGGACAGGTTCACGATGCGGCCGCCGTCGGCCAGCAGCGGCAGCAGGTGCTGCGTCAGAAAGAACACGCCCTTGAAATGCACATCGACCAGCTTGTCGAAGGCCTCGACGCTCATGTCGGCAATCGGCGCCATCTCGCCATGGCCGGCATTGTTGACGAGATGATCGAAGCGGTCGCGCTGCCATGTCCGGGCCAGCGCAGCCTGCAGGCGGGCGGCAAAATCCGGAAACGCGGCGACGTTGCCTGCATCGAGCTGCAACGCCACGGCCTTGCCGCCCAGTTTTTCCACCTCGGCGACGACCTCGTTGGCCTGCGCCTCGCGGCTTTGGTAGGTGATGACGACATCGTTGCCGTGGCGGGCGAGGGCCAGGGCGGCGCTGCGGCCCAGGCCGCGGCTCGATCCGGTGACGAGAGAAATCTTGCTCATGGAATGGCTCCTTGGTGGTTTGCGGTGAGGCTTCCATTCTGTGGCGGATGCCGCCGATGGCCTTTGCCTGAACGTTGACGTTGTTGGCCTGATCCTCCAAATGTGCGCCCGGCCAGACGAGAAGCCATTACGATGGCCCCGTGGCAACCTCTTGCGAATCCTCCATGAACGACGCCTTGCGCGCGGCCGCCAGCCGCTACGCGGCGTGCCATGCCGGGCCCGCCGGTTTGGCACAAACCCCCATCCCGGGACTCGCCGTCATCCGCGCGGTGCAGCCCAGCGGGCTGGACCACGCGATCTCGCGGCCGCTTGCGTGCCTGGTGCTGCAGGGAGCCAAGCGCGTGTCGCTGGGTGCGGACATCTTCGATTTCGGCGCGGGCGATTCGCTGCTGATCACGGCCGATGTGCCCACCGTCAGCCAGATCACGCGCGCCAGCGCGGCGCAGCCATATCTGTCGCTGGTCCTGGATCTGGATCTGGCCGTCATCGCCGAACTGGCCCTGGAAATGAAGCTGGGGCCGGGAGAGCCCGGCGCGCCGGTGCGGGTGGAGCAGACGGATGCCGAAGTCGCCGACGCCGCGCTGCGTCTGCTGCGCCTGGTCGAACGGCCGTCTGCGCTGCCCATTCTGCAAGCCCAGCTGGTGCGCGAAATGCACTATTGGCTGCTGGCCGGCCGCCACGGGCAGGCAATCCGCCAGCTGGCCGGGCCGGCCGGCGCTGCCCCGCGCATCGCGCGCGCCGTCGCGCTGCTGCGGGCCGAGTTTGCGCAACCGCTGCCGGTCGAGCGGCTGGCGGCCGCGGCCGGCATGAGCGCATCGTCGTTCCATCAGCACTTTCGCGCGGCCACGTCGCTGTCGCCGCGCCAGTTCCAGAAGCAACTGCGCCTGATCGAGGCGCGCCGGCGCATGACGGCCGAGGGCGCATCCGCCAGCAGCGCGGCGTTCGCCGTGGGCTATGAAAGCGTGCAGCAGTTCACCCGTGAATACCGGCGGATGTTCGGCCTGCCGCCGGGCAGGGATGCCGAGGCGATACGCGCCGCCGCCAGCGCAGCCGCCTGACATCCGGCGCGCTTTTCCAGAACGCTTTTATTAAGTATTCGCGGCGCTTATATTGCCGCGGCTCCGAAAGGCCGGGCCCACACTCGCGGCACTTGTCCTTGGAGCCTTGTCGTGAAAAGTTATGACGTGATCGTGATTGGTGCCGGCGTGATCGGCAGTTCGGTGGCCTTTCACCTGGCCGAGCTCGGCGCGAAGAACGTGCTGGTGCTGGACCGCGAGACCATCGGGGCGGGCACCACGTCGCAGTCGTCCGGCATCCTGCGCACGCACTATTCCGTGCGCGAGAACGTGGAGCTGGCCCAACGCTCCTGGAGCGTGTTCAACAATTTCGCCAGCTATCTGGGCGACGACGAGGCCTCCTGCGGACTGGTCAAATGCGGCTACCTGATCACCGCCGCCGACGACGACAAGCTGGAACCGCTGCGCGGCGCGCTGGCGCAGCAAAAGGCGCAGGGCATCGCGCTGGAATTGCTGGACGCCGCCCAGGCCCGCGAACTGCTGCCCATCGCGTCTTTCGACAACGCCGCGCTGATCGGCTACGAGCCGGAAGCGGGCTTTGCCGACGCGTACCTGGTGGCCACCAGCTTTGCGCGCGGCGCGCGCCGCCGTGGCGTCACCATCCGCGAGAACGTCAACGTCCAGCGCCTGCTTATCGACAACGGCCGCGTGACGGGCGTTTCCACCTCGGAAGGCGACTACCACGCCCCGTTGGTCATCAGCACGCAGAACATCTGGACGCCCGAGCTTGCTGGCTGGACGGGCGTTGCCATGCCCGTCGTGCCTGAGCGCCACGCCGTGCTGGCGCTGGAATGCGACGCCGCGCCCTATACGTATTCGATGCCCGTCTTCAAGGACCTGGCGTCGCCCGGCATGCTGTACTGCCGCAGCTACGGCGGCAACCAGATGCTGGTGAGCGAGGGCGTCGTGGGCGAGGCGCTGCAAAAGAGCGACGCCGAACAGGGCGACATTCCGCTGGACTACGTGGCGGAAGTCGGCGCCCAGGTCGCGGACCGCTTTCCGGCCTACGAGACGGCCGGACTGGCGTCGTCCTGGACCGGCGTCTACGACGTGACGCCCGACTGGAATCCCGTGCTGGGCCGCGTGCCCGGCGTGCAGGGCCTGATCGTGGGCTTTGGCTTCTCGGGCCACGGCTTCAAGCTGTCGCCCACCGTGGGCCGCGTGCTGGCGCAGGAGGCGCTGGGCCTGGCGACCGACGTGTCGCTTACGCCTTATGAACTTGGCCGCTTTCAGCGCGGCGCGTTGTTGACCGGGAAGTACGGCCTTGGCGCGGTGTCCTGATCTGGCCGCGCCGCAGCGCGCCAGCTGGCTGGCGCTGCCGCCCGAGCCTTGGAAGAACGGCGGCGGTGTCACGCGCACGCTGGCGGCCGACCCGGACGGGCGTTGGCGTGTCAGCATCGCCGACATCGAGCGCGACGGTCCGTACTCGCGCTTTCCCGGCTACGACCGCGTGTCGGTGGTGCTGTCCGGGGAAGGCGTGACGCTGCAAGGGGAAGGGGTTTTGGTGGCGTTGCGGCCTTGCGAACCCGCGCCGTTCGGGGGCGATGATGTGCTGCAGTCCACGCTGATCGGCGGACCCGTGCGCGTGCTGAACCTCTTTGTCCGGCGTGGCGAGGCGGTGGCGTCGGTGACTTGCGCGGGCGTGGCGGCGGGCCGATGCGACGTGGGCGGTTTGCCCGGCGCGATGGCGGGGCGCGCGGTCACGCAGTTGATCGTGGCCGCGGACTCGGGGGGTGCGGGCGGTCGGGGTGGTTCTCCGGGGGAGCTGGAATCAGGCGAATACCTGCTGTGGCGGGGCGTCCCCGCACCAGACACCCACCCGCTGCCGGCCACCCCCGCCGCCGGATTCGCGGTGATTCTCACCATCGCCGTCTCCGCTGCCAGCCCCGGCTGAACAAGCTGCATCCGTTTCCGCCGCGATGCGGTAACGGCCGTTGATTCCTTTCACTCAGGAGTGTTTCCATGAAGGTACTTGCCGCGGTCAAGCGCGTGGTTGACTACAACGTCAACGTACGCGTCAAGGCCGACCAGAGCGGCGTGGACATCGGCAACGTCAAGATGTCGATGAACCCGTTCGATGAAATCGCCGTCGAGGCCGCCGTGCGCCTGAAAGAGCAGGGCGCTGCCGCCGAGGTCGTGGCCGTGTCCTGCGGCACGGCCCAGTCGCAAGAGACGCTGCGCACCGCGATGGCCATCGGCGCCGACCGTGGCGTGCTGGTGCAGACGGATGCTGCGCTGCAGCCGCTGGAAGTGGCCAAGCTGCTGCGCGCCGTCGTGGAGCAGGAAGCGCCCGCGCTGGTGATCCTGGGCAAGCAGGCGATCGATGACGACGCCTGCCAGACCGGCCAGATGCTGGCGGCCCTGCTGGGCTGGCCGCAGGCCACCAACGCCAGCGCCATCGCCATCGGCGACGGCACGGCGCGCGTCACGCGCGAGGTCGACGGCGGGCTGGAAGTGGTGGAACTGACCCTGCCCGCGATCGTCACGGCGGACCTGCGCCTGAACGAGCCGCGCTACGTCACGCTGCCCAACATCATGAAGGCCAAGAAGAAGCCGCTGGATGTCCAGACGCCCGACGCGCTGGGCGTGGATCCGGTGTCCCGCCTGCAGACGCTGCGCGTCGAGGAACCCGCGGCGCGCGCGCCCGGCATCAAGGTGGCGGACGTGGCCGCGCTGGTCGACAAACTGAAGAACGAAGCCAAGGTGATTTGATGACGGTCCTTGTTATTGCCGAACACGACAATCGGGCGCTCACCGGCGCCACGCTCAACACCATCGCCGCGGCCACCCGGCTGGGCCTGCCTGTCCACGTGCTGGTGGCGGGCGGGGACGCGCAGCCCGTGGCCGACGCCGCCGCGCGCGTTGCCGGGGTGGACAAGGTGCTGTTGGCGCAAGCGCCGCAGCTTGCCGATGGCTTGCCCGAAGCCCTGGCCGCGCAGGCGGTCGCGCTTGCCCCCGGCTACTCGCACCTGTTCCTGCCCGCGACGGCGCAGGGCAAGGGTGTGGCGCCGCGCATCGCCGCCTTGCTGGACGTGGCGCAGATATCGGATGTCATTGAAGTGCTGGCGCCCGATACGTTCAAGCGTCCCATCTACGCCGGCAATGCCATCGCAACGGTCAAGAGCGGTTACCCGGTTATCGTCGCCACCATCCGGCCCACGGCCTTCGACCCCGCGTCCGCCGACGGCGGCAGCGCCACGGTTGAAACGGTCGAAGCCGTCGCTGGAAGCGGGTTGGCGCGATTCGTCAGCCGCGAGATCGCGGTGTCCGAACGCCCCGACCTGGGCGGCGCCCGCGCCGTGGTCTCGGGCGGACGCGGCCTGGGCAGCGCCGAGAACTTCAAGTTGCTGGATCCGCTGGCCGAAAAGCTGGGCGCCGCTCTGGGCGCCTCGCGCGCGGCGGTAGACGCGGGCTACGCGCCGAACGACTGGCAGGTCGGCCAGACCGGCAAGATCGTCGCGCCGGAGCTGTACGTGGCGGTCGGCATCTCGGGCGCCATCCAGCATCTGGCGGGCATGAAGGATTCCAAGGTCATCGTGGCCATCAACAAGGATGGCGATGCGCCGATCTTCGGCGTGGCCGACTACGGGCTGGTCGGCGACTTGTTCGAGGCCGTGCCGGCGCTGACGGCATCGCTGCCGTAATCGGGCGTCAACGCCGCAGGCTGCGCCACAGCGTGGCCGGCGGCAGCCCCAGGGCCGGCGCAAGTTCCTTCTGGATCAGGCGCTCCATGGCCATCAGGATCACGTCGCGGGCCTCAAAGGGCAGCTTGCCCACTTCCTGCTGGCGCGCGGCCAGGAACAGCGTGCGCGACAGGCTGGGATCGTCGGCCCGCGCCGCGCCCAGATAGGGCGCCAGCGGCAGCACGCGCAACTGGTCCAGAAAGTGGCGCGACTGCCAGATGCACAGCGGCGTGCTGATGCCAAAACCCAGGCCCGCGGTGACCAGGCTGAGCAGCGGATCTGTGTTGTCGAATTCGTAGGTGCGTTCAATGGTCACGCCGTGCGACTCGACCAGCCGGTCGATCTCGGCGCCGATGAACGAACGCGCGCTGTAGCGGATGAACTGCGCGCGCTTGCCCAATTCCTTGAGCGTATCGATCCGGTCCATGTTCATCGAGCGCGGAACGATCAGCACGTAGGGCTCGCTGAACAGGCTGTACTTGCGGATGTTGGGTTTGCCCGCGGACGCGCTGGTGGTGACGACGAGGTCCAGCTGCCGGTCCTCCAGCTGCTTGTCCAGCACGGGCGTGATGCCCGACCACAGCCGGATCTGGCGCGACGCGCCGGACAGGCCATGGATCAGCGTGGGCCCCAACGTGCCTGCAAAGGAATCCACGCAACCGAAACGCACGATGTTTCGCTTGGCCCGGCTAAGGTTGCGCACGCTCTCGGTCATGTCGCCGGCCTGCGCCAGCAGCTGCGCGGCGTGTTCGAACAGCAGCTCGCCGGCCGGCGTGGGCCGGGCCGGGCGGGTGCTGCGGTCCAGCAGTTCGGTCGACATGGCGGCTTCAAGCTGCTTGATCCGCTGCGACACCGCCGCCTGCGAGAACCCCAGCAGCCGCGCCGCGCCGGACACCGACGCGGCCTCCACGACCGCCACCCAGGTCAGCAGCAGGTTCCATTCCGGATAGTTTTCCGTGGTGCTGAACGAAAAGCGGGTCATGGCGTTGGCGTCCGGCTGCGAAGGGCGGGGGGGTTAGCGTTGGCGCGCGGTGGTCTGGCGCAGCGCGGCAGTCACCATGCCTTCGACCACCGGGATGACCTTGCCGGCCAGGTCGGGGCGATAGCCGTACGGGTACGTTTCGTCCATGTAGGTGGACTGGCACATCTCGAGCTGGATGGCGTGGACGTTGTCCGCCGGGGCACCGTAGTGGCGGGTGATGTAGCCGCCCTTGAAGCGGCCATTGACGGCCCAGGAGTAGTCGGTGCACGCGTCCAACTGGCCTTGCACGGCGGCCAGGATATCGGGCGCGCACGACGCGCCATCAGACGTGCCGATGTTCAGGTCCGGCAGCTTGCCTTCGAACAGGCGGGGCAGGACGCTGGCGATCGAGTGGGCTTCCCACAGCAGCACCGTGCCGTGCTCGGCCTTGATGCGGTCGAGTTCTTCGCGCAGCTTGGCGTGATACGGCTTCCAGTACGCCTCCAGCCGCTGGGCGCGTTCGCCGTCGGTCAGCACGGCCTCGTTCTGGTACAGAGCATCGCCGCGAAACGCCTGAGTGGGACACAGGCCGGTCTTGGTCTGCCCGGGATACAGGCTTTCGTCGTTGGGCGGACGGTTCAGGTCGACCACGTAGCGCGAATAGCGCGCGCCCAGCACGGAGGCGCCCAGCGCCTGGGCAAATTGATACAGGGTGTCCAGGTGCCAGTCCGTGTCGCCCGACTGCAGGGCGACGGACGTCATTTGCGGCTGTTGCGCCTCGGGAATCTGGCTGCCGAGGTGGGGAATGGAGATCAGCAGCGGGGCGGTGCCGCGGCTGAAGTGATAGATGTCGCTCAAGAGAAACTCCGGGTGGCAATGGCAATGCGCCGCGGCAGAACCGCGGGCGGCGGGCGCTTGTATGCTAGGCAGCGCGGCCCGCCGCGAGAATTGCATCAGTTTAATGGATGCTGATGATTAGCCGGGGCGATGCTGAACGCCTTGACCAAGGCGCGGACGCGGGGGAACGCGCCCGCTTCGTGTCCTTGCGGCAGCAAACCGCCGGGCGGGGTGAGGTAGAGTAGATGGCTCGCACACTCTAGCGAGCCTTCATGATCGATGAACTGATTCAACTGGGCAAGCTGGTCAGCCTGGGTCTGGCGCTGATGCTGCCGCTGGCCAATCCGCTGACTTCCATGACGCTGCTGCTGTCGCTCGGAAACCAGATTCCGTTCAAGGAACGGCAGAAGCAGGTGACCCAGGCGGCGTTCTATGTCGTCGGGATCATGCTGGTGACGTACTACGCCGGCGCGCTCTTGATGCACACCTTCGGCATTTCGATCCCCGGGTTGCGCATCGCGGGCGGGCTCATCGTGGTCACCATCGGCTTCAGCATGCTGTTTCCGTCGGACCATCCACGCGCCCTGGAGGCCGAAGCCACGGCCGATGCGTTGGAGCGCGAAAGCCCGAACATCGCCTTCGTGCCGTTGGCGCTGCCGGGCACCGCCGGCCCGGGCACGATCGCGATGATCATCAGCGGCGCATCCTCGGTCGATTCCGCCATTGCGCCCGACTATGTGCGCTGGGTGGTCGCCGTGGCGCCCGTTATCGTCTTCTCGCTGCTGGGGCTGCTGTTCTGGATCTGCCTGCATTGGGCGGGCCGCATCGTGGCCGTGATCGGCAAGAGCGGCGTCGAGGCCATCTCGCGGGTCATGGGCTTTCTGCTGGTCTGCATGGGGGTGCAGTTCGTCATCAATGGCGTGCTGGAGATCGTGGGCACGTACCCCAATCTGTAGATGCCGGGCCCCGACCGCGAATTCGTGACCTGGGCCCGATCGGGCGGGCCTGCATCGCGTGCGTGACGGGCGTCCGGCGGGTTCTGGTCCCGTTGACGGCCCGTCAGTTTCCCGCCCTTCAGTTGCCCGCCATTCGCCGTTCCGGCCGATCCAAGCCCAGATGTCCGCGCAGCGTGGCGTGTTCGTAGTCTTTACGGAACAGCCCGCGCTTTTGCAGCACCGGCACCACCTGTTCCACGAAATCGTCGATGCCGCCCGGCAGTGACGGGGGCATGAGATTGAAGCCGTCGGCCCCTTCGTTCCTGAACCAGTGTTCCATCCGGTCGGCGATCTGCTCTGGCGTTCCCACCATCGTGCAGTGCCCGCCGCCCGCGGCCAGCCTGCCCAGCAACTGGCGCACCGTGGGCTGTTCGGTCTCGATGATGCGCAGGATCGTCGCGTAACGCCCCTTGGGCCCCTTGAACTCGGACAAGGGGGGCAGGGGCGGCACGGGGGCATCCAGTTCCCAACCCGAGCAATCCTGCAGGACGAACATGCCCAGCTGTCGCAGGGAGGCGTCCGCGGGCAGCAGCTCGTCCAGTTCGCGCTGCTTGGCGCGGGCTTCGGCTTCGGTCGCGCCGACATAGGTCACCAGCCCGGGCATGATCGGCACAAAGGCGTCGCGGCCCGCGGCCCGCACCCGCTGCTTGATGTCGCGGTAATAGGCTTGCGCGGCTGGCAGGTCGTAGGCCACCGCGTAGATGGCTTCCGCGCGCCGCGCCGCCAGATCGCGGCCCTGGTCCGAGGCGCCCGCCTGGAACAGCACCGGATGGCCCTGCGGCGGTCGCGGCACGGTCAACGGGCCGTCCACCAGGAAATGTTCGCCGTGGTGATCGATCTTGTGCAGGCGGTCGGGCACGCCAAAGTAACCGTTGCGGTCGATGGCCAGGGCGTCGTCGTCCCACGAGTCGAACAGCCGCAGCGCGACGTCGACAAACTCCTCGGCGCGCGCGTAGCGCCAGTCGTGGCCGGGCATGGCTTCGTAGCCGTGGTTGCGCGCTTCGGCGTCGAACATCGACGTCACCACGTTCCACCCCATGCGGCCGCCGGAGATGTGATCCAGCGAGGCCACCATGCGCGCCGCATGAAAAGGCGTGAAGAACGTGCTGGATACCGTGCTGATCAGGCCGATGTGCGTGGTGGCGCGGGCGATGGCCGCCATCGTGGTCAGCGCTTCCAGGTACCAGCGCGGACCGTCGCCGATGTTGTCCATCGACTGGCCGTCGGCAAAGAAGATGGCGTCCAGCTTGCCGCGTTCGGCCGTGCGCGCCAGGCTTTCGTAATAGGCGATGTCCCCCAGCCGCTCTGCCGCCGAGTCCGGGTGGCGCCAGGCCGCGCGGTGGTGGCCGCAGCCGAAAATGAACAGGTTCAGGTGCATCATGGCGATCAGGTCTTCTTTGGCGTCATCGGTTGCCGCGTCCGGCACGCCCGCCGGTGCCGCAAGCGGGCGAAATTAGCATAAATCACCCGCGCGGGCGCCCGCCACCCTTGCCAGCCACCCTCGCCCGCCACACCGGCCTGCGCCGCGCGTTGACATCGCCGCGCCGCTCTCCTAACCTTGCGGCAATTCCTGGGGGAGCCCTGCATGGGCTGAGATTCCGCGGCAACGCGGTAACCCTTTGAACCTGATCCGGGTAATGCCGGCGAAGGGAAGGACTCCGCAAGTCTCGCGCGCCCTCCCTGATTCCACTCATCTTGCGGCCTTCCGACGGCGGGCCGCCGCGTTACGCGTGTGGCCGCAGGCCGCCCGCGGGAGGACCGACCTTCATGTTGACCCAAACCACCGCCCTGATATGGCTGTTGCTGTTCTCGGGCGGCTTTGCCGTGGCCAGCGTGCTGTACACCCGGCGCAAGCGCAGCACGCTTGAAGACTACATCGTCGCGCGCAACAGCCAGGGGTCGTTTGGCACGATCCTCACGCTGATGGCGTCCACACTGGGCGCCTGGATTCTTTTCTCGCCCGCACAGGCGGCCACCTGGGGCGGCTTGGCGGCCGTGATCGGCTACGCGCTGGGCTCGATGTCGCCGCGGCTGGTCATGATTCCGCTGGGACGCCGCATGCGCGAACTTATCCCGCACGGTCACACGCTGACGGAGTTCCTGATGGCGCGCTACGGCCGGCCCATGTATGGCCTGGCGCTGTTCATCATGCTCTTTTATCTCTTCATTGCGCTGTCCGCCGAGGTCACGGCCATTGCCAAGCTGGTTGCGATGCTGGCGCCCGTGCCGTTGTGGACCACGGCCGCCATCGTGATGGGGACGACCTTGCTCTACACCACCTACGGCGGGCTGCGCTCTTCGATCTTCACCGATCAGGTGCAGATGATGATCATCGTGCCGCTGCTGGTGGTGTTGTGCGTCGTGGGCTGGCAGGCGGCCGGCGGCGCCTTGCCCACCATCGAGGCGCTGCAGGCCAAGGCGCCGCAACTGCTGGATGTGACCGACCCGGTGGGCGTCAAAGCCGGCCTGACCTTCTTTGTCGCCATCCTCTTGACCGGCATCTTCCACCAGGGCAACTGGCAACGCATCTACGCCGCGCGCGACGCGCGCACGATGCGCAACGGCTTTCTGCTGGGCGGCGTGCTGGTGGCGCCGTTCATATTCCTGATGGGCCTGTTCGGCCTGGCGTTTGTCGGCCTGGCCCCGGCGGGCGACAGTTCCATTGCGCTGTTCAGCGTCATCATGCCGCACGCGCCGGTGTGGTTCGTCATCGCCCTGATCCCGTTGGGCCTGGCGCTGGTCATGAGCACCGCCGACACCGCCATCAGCGCGGTGACCAGCATCATCGCAGTCGATCTGCGCCGCCTGATGCCCAACGCCACCGCGGGCACCATGAAGCGCCTGGCGCGCTCGCTGGTGCTGCTGATGGCCATTCCCGTCATGATCGTGGCCTCGCAGGGCTACAGCGTGCTGTACCTGTTCCTGCTGGCCGACCTGCTGTGCTCGGCCGCCGCGTTCCCGGTGTTCTACGGTCTTTTCAGCCGCAAGCATGACGGTTTCACTGCCACGCTCTCGACCATCACCGGCCTCGTCGCCGGGCTGTTCTTCTTTCCCGCACCGGGCGACAAGCCCGTGTTCCTGCTGGAATCGTTCCTGCTGGCGGCGTTTGTGCCAGTGGTGACGACGGTGCTGATCCGGCTTGTGATGCGCGGGCGCAAGGAGTTTGATTTTGCGACGCTGAGCGGGGCGGTGCGCAGGTTGGATCAGGAGCGGGTTTGAGGGGAGGGGCCTAGCGGATAGGCATGGGCTTGGCAGGCGTCTTGTCCCGAACAAGATCGAAGATTTCGACCTCCTCGTCACTTAGTGGGCCGGCTTCATGAGCGATGGCTGCCATTAGCGAGCCTAGGCATGTATGGCGGCTTGGCCGGACGGCTGGGGCGGGATTGTCGAAGAGGCTCAAATCGCTACTGCGACTTTGCTCGGCTACGCGATCTCCCGCTGCGGTATACCGCGGTTCGGACGTGTGCTGAAGTTTGATGAAAGGCATAAAGAGAGTCCGCTCGGCCATTGCGGCCCGATGGCGAACATTCTGGGCCCGCCAGCGACGGCGGCCAACGCCTACACGAAGCAAATCAGACGCACAGAAACAAAAAAGCCTTGGCACACAAAAGTGTCCAAGGCTTTTCCGTCTGGAATTTGGTGGAGCGGAGGAGGATCGAACTCCCGACCTTCGCATTGCGAACGCGACGCTCTCCCAGCTGAGCTACCGCCCCAAATCAAGCAAGAGCAGAAATATACAGGAATTCGGCCCCGCTACGCAACACGGGGCGGCACTAAATTTTTTCAGACGAATTGCAGGGTGGCGATGACCGGCGCGTGGTCTGAGGGCTGCTCGTTGCGGCGGGGTTCCTTGTCGATGACGCAGGCGACGCAGCGCTTGACCAGCGGGGCGGACAGCAGCACGTGGTCGATGCGCAGGCCGGCGTTGCGGCGGAAGGCGAATTGGCGGTAGTCCCACCAGCTGAACGACTTTTCCGGTTGCTCGAACAGGCGGAACGAGTCGGTCAGGCCCAGGTCGATCAGCGAGCGCAGCGCCTGGCGTTCGGGTTCGGACACCAGGACCTGGCCTTCCCACTTTTCGGGGTTGTGCACGTCTTCGTCGGCCGGGGCGACGTTGTAGTCGCCCAGCACGGCAAGGCGGGGGAATTGCTTGATCTCGTCGGCCAGCCACTTGCGCATGGCTTCGAACCATTCCAGCTTATAGGCGTACTTGTCGGAGCCGACCGACTGGCCGTTCGGGCAGTAGGCGCAGACGACGCGCACGTCGCCTTCGGGGCTGGGAAAGGTCAGGGCCAGCACGCGCTGCTGCGAATCCTCAAAGCCGGGAATGTTGCGCACCATCGTCGTGCCGGGCATGCGCGAGATGATGGCGACGCCGTTGTAGGTTTTCTGGCCGGCCCAGACGGCGTGATAGCCGGCTTCCTTGAACGCCGCCTCGGGGAACTTGTCGTCGGTGAGCTTGAGTTCCTGGATGCACAGCACGTCGACGGGATTGGCGGCGAGCCAGTCGAGGACCTGTTGCAGGCGCACGTTCAGGGAGTTGACGTTCCAGGTGGCGAGTTTCATGTTTTCTTCAGACCGTTTATTCAGGCGGTTCTTGGCGGTGGCGCCTTCCAAAACCCCGGTCTAGCTACTCATCTGGCTACGCATCCGGGGCGTGGTTGGCATTCGCCGGGGATAAGGCCAGATGATACCCGCTCATGCTGTCTTCTTCTGCTTGCTGAACTCCGCAAGGTCCGCAAGGTGTCTGACACCCTGGGGAGACGATCCTCAGTTCGTGGCGGCGTCCCAACGGGTGTCAGACACCGGCCAGCGAAGCTCCGCCATTGCCGCAAGGTGTCTGACACCCTGGGGAGACGATCCTCAGTTCGTGGCGGCGTCCCAACGGGTGTCAGACACCGGCCAGCGAAGCTCCACCGTCGCCGCAAGGTGTCCGACCCCTTCAAGCAAAAACCCCGATTCCTGCGAATCGGGGTTTTTCTTTTGCTACTCACTGATGTGATTGAACTCGACCGAGCCCGGTTCGATGCCGCCGCGCCGCAGCCGGCCGTCGACATCGTCCGGATTTCCGCCCGCCGCGTCTGCCGCCGGCAGGTCCAGCCAATTTGCCAGTTCCTGCTTCGCCTGCTGGCTATCGGAGATCCCGCCATTGACCAGCGCCACGCCGTCGCTGCCGTCGAGCTTTCGATAACTGATCTGTGTCTTCATCTTGCCTCCTGGGTTGCGGTGGATTGCCGTTCCACCGTAACACACGAGACAACGGCGTTGTCCGGGCAGCAGCCCGATCCGCTTCCTTAGCCCTTGACCAATCCGCCATCCACAATCAGGTTCTGCCCGGTCACCGCGCGCGACCACGGGCTGGCGAAGAACAGGACCGCGTCGGCGAATTGTTCCGGCGTGGTGACCTCGCGCAGCGGGGTGCCGGCGGCGATCATGTCGAAGACGGCGTCGGGGGTGGCGGCGGAGGCGTCGGTGGTGCGCAGCAGGCCGCCGGACACCATGTTGACGGTGATGCCGTCAGCGCCCAGCTCGTGCGACAGCGTGCGGGTGAAGGCCAGCAGCGCGGCCTTGGCGGCGGTGTAGTCGTGGTAGGGCACGACCGGGTTCTGGACGAGGTTGGTGCCGACGTTGATGATGCGTCCGCCGCCGGCAGCGCGCATGCCGGGCAGGGCGGCTTGGGTGGTGTTCAGCGCGGCGCGCACGCTGCCTTCGAGCTGGGCGTTCATCTGCGCCCAGTCCAGCGTGTCGGCGTGGGGGCGGGCATCGCCATTGAACTGGAAGGCGGGCAGCGCGTTGTTGACGATGGTGTGGACCGGCTGGTCGAAATGCTGGCTGGCGCGGGCTACCATGGCGGCGACGGCCGCGGGGTCGCGCACGTCGGCCTGCACGGCCAGGGCGCGGTCCGGGGCGGTGGCGGCAAGGGCCTGCGCGCGGTCGGCGCTGTTCAGGTAGTTGATGACGACCTTGGCGCCTTCACGCAGAAAGGCCTGCGCGATGGCGGCGCCCAGGCCGCGGCTGGCGCCGGTGACGATGACGAGTTGCTGGGCCAGGGTGGGTTGCGGGCGTTGCAATGACATGAATTGAAGCTTCCTGCTTAGTGTTCCGAGCCGCTGTTGAGCATGCGGCTGCGGGCTTTTTCGATATGGGCGCGCATGACGTTGCGGGCGCCCTCGGCATCCTGATCGCGGATCAGTTGATAGATGTGGCGATGTTCGTCGATGGCGGCGCGCGTGCGCTTCCAGGGTTCGCTGTGGACCAGGTGGCGCATGACGTTCACGGCGTGGCTGACGTCGTACTCCAGCGACTTGAGCACCTGCACGAAGCGCTGGTTGCCGGTGGCGGACGCAATGGCGCGGTGAAACCCGTAGTCGTGATGGTGGGCAATGGCGCCAGACGCGTCGGCCTCTTCGTAGCCGGTCAGCATGCGGTCCATTTCCTGCAGGTCTTCGGGCGTGCGGCGCAGCGCGGCAAGGTGGGCGCATTCGGGCTCGATCACCATGCGCAGTTCCAGGCCTTCCAGAATGTGGCCCACGCGGCGCGCGGGGTCCACGGCGGGCATGCCGCCCATCAGGTCCGGTTTGGACTTGACGTAGGTGCCGGACCCGCGGATCGAGTCCACCAGCTGATCCTCGCGCAGGCGGTCCAGCGCCTGGCGCACGACCGGCCGCGACACCTCGAAGAGGGCGGCCAGTTCCAGTTCGGTCGGCAGCTTGTTGCCGGGCGCGATCTTGCCGGTGGCGATCGCGTAGAACAGGCTTTCGTAGACGCGCTCGGCAAAACGCTCGGCGCGGACGTAGCCCAGGCCGGACGCCACCTCGGCCAGAACGTCCAGTTCGGGACGGGGGCGGGTGGCCGCGGCCAGCAGCGATTCCAGCTGCGGGTCACGCACGTTGCTCATCGGACGCTCCTTGAAGTGGGGACGGGTTGTCATGCGGCATGACTTCCGCGCAGGGCGCTAAGCCCCTGAAAGATTAGGGATAACCCGATCATCCAGAAAAATATCCTGAACCTTGGGATAAAAGCTGTCATTCCAATTGACAAGTTACTGAGGGCTCCCGTACCTTGCCATCACACCACAACGCCCGCGCGCATGACGCGCTGGCGGCGCGGCTGGCCCTCTGCCGGCAAGCGCCTGGAGACACGCAGATTCCCCCAACCGGCCGTTCGGCCGCTACTTTACTCCGCACATCGTGACTCAGAAGAACTTTATCGCCAACCAATGGGTGGCCGCGGCCACCGGTGAAACCATTCCCGTCCTGAACCCGTCCGATGGCAAGCCTTTCGAGGAACTGGCCCGCTCGAACGAGGCGGACGTGGACCGTGCAGTCAAGGCCGCCCGCCAGGCTTTCGAGGGCGAGTGGGGCCAGATGGCGCCCGCCGCGCGCAGCCGCCTGTTGATGAAGATCGCCTTCGCGCTGCTGGACCGCCAGGAGGAACTGGCGCAGCTGGAGTCGGCCGACACGGGCAAGCCCATCAAGCAGGCGCGCGCCGACGCCGCCGCGGTGGCGCGCTACTTCGAGTTCTATGCCGGCGCGGTCGACAAGCTGCACGGCGAGACCATTCCCTACACGCCCGGCTTCACGGTGCTGACTGTGCGCGAGCCCCACGGCGTGACCGGCCACATCGTGCCGTGGAACTACCCCCTGCAGATCTTCGGCCGCAGCGTCGGCGCGGCGCTGGCTGCGGGCAATGCCTGCGTGGTCAAGCCCGCCGAGGACGCCTGCCTGTCGCTCCTGAAGCTGGCCGAGATCGCCGCTGAAGTGGGCCTGCCCGCCGGCGCGCTGAACATCGTCACCGGGTACGGCCACGAGGCGGGCGCCGCGCTGTCCGCGCATCCCGGCATCGACCAAATTTCGTTCACGGGCTCGCCGCAGACGGGCAAGATGGTGGCGCACGCCGCCGCCGAAAACCACGTGCCCGTCACGCTGGAGCTGGGCGGCAAGTCGCCGCAGATCGTGTTTGACGACGCCGACCTGGACGCCGCGATGCCGGTGCTGCTGGGCGCCATCATCCAGAACGCCGGCCAGACGTGCTCGGCCGGCAGCCGCGTGCTGATCCAGCGCGGCGTGTACGAGACCGTGCTCAAGCGCCTGTCCGACGCGTTCTCGGCCACGGTGACCGGCCCGGCGGCGGCCGACCTGGATGTGGGTCCGCTGATCAACGCGCGCCAGCAGGACCGCGTGCGCGGCTTCCTGGCCGAAGCCGAAGCGCAAGGCATGAAGGTCGCGGCGCGCGGCAAGCTGAAGGACGGCACGCCCGAGGCCGGCTTTTACCAGCCGCCCGTCCTGTTCCGCGACGTGCCGCCGGACAGCCGCCTGGCGCAGGAAGAAGTCTTCGGCCCGGTGCTGGCCGCCATGGTCTTCGACACCGAGGAAGAAGCGCTGGAAATCGCCAACGGCACGCTGTACGGCCTGGTGGCCGGCGTGTGGACGCGCGATGGCGGCCGCCAGATGCGCCTGGCGCGCAAGCTGCGCGCGGGCCAGGTGTTCGTCAACAACTACGGCGCGGGCGGCGGCGTGGAGCTGCCGTTCGGCGGTTCGCGCCAGTCGGGCTACGGCCGCGAGAAGGGCTTTGAAGCGCTGTACGGCTTCACGTCCTTGAAGACCATCGCGATCCGCCACTGATCGCGGGGCGGGGCGGCGGCCCTGACCCAGGACCCGGGCAAAATATCGGTTAACGTTGATGTTTTGCTTCCGGGGCCTGCCGCCCCGCATTCAGGATCCGTATGTTCACCGGTATTGTTCAAGGCACCGCGAAGATCGCAAAGATCGCGGATCGCGAAGGCCTGCGCACCTTCACGCTGGATTTTCCCCCTGGTTTCTGCACTGACCTGGCCATCGGCGCCAGCGTTTCGACGGACGGCGTCTGCCTGACCGTCACGGAAATCCTGTCCGAGAACCAGGCCACGTTCGACGTCATGCTGCAAAGCCTGGCGATCACCACGCTGGGCAGCTATGCCGAGGGCGACAGCGCGAACGTGGAGCGCGCGGCCAAGGACGGCGCCGAGATCGGCGGCCATCCGCTGTCCGGCCACGTGGACTTCACCTCGCAGGTGCTGATGGTGAAATCGTCGGACACCAATCGCCTGATGCGCTTCAGCATCCCCGAGGCCTTTCGCAAATACGTGTTCGCCAAGGGCTACATCGCCATCAACGGCGCCAGCCTCACCGTGTCGGAAGTGAACCGCGCCGAGGGCTGGTTCGAGGTCTGGCTGATTCCCGAGACGCGCCGCACGACGGTCTTCGAGGACAAGCAGGTGGGCGATGCGGTCAACATCGAGATCGAACGCAGCACGCAGGTCATCGTCGACACCGTGCGCGAAACCGTGCAGGAAAGCCTGGGCAAGCTGCAACCGCTGCTGGAAGCGATCCTGAAGGAAAAGGGACTGACGCTGGAAGACTTCGTCAGCCCGCAGGGCAAGCTGAAGTAATACCGCCCAAGCGCGGCCGCCGTGGCGGCCTTGTCTGCAATGGCCGGCGCCTTCGCGCCGGCCATGTCGTTTTCACGCCGCCCTGAACGGCTGCCCCTGCGGCCGCACCCGCATCCCGGGCTCAAGCCGCGTCCACGGCAGATCCGCAGGATCCGCCTGCATCGGGCCGGGCGCCTTGGCCACCAGCACCTCGTGCGCAATCGGCTGGAAGTCGGCCCGGAAATGCACCGAGCTTTTCACCACCAGGATCGCCATCTGTTCGGGCTGCACGCCGCCGACGCGGAAGAGGTTGCGGTCCAGCATCTGCGCCTTGCCGGCGCTGGCCACCACCCGCACGCCGCCAATCCGCAGCGTGGCCGTCGCGCCCAGGTCCACGTCCATGCCGTTCATCATCGGCCCGTCAAATCGCAGCTTGCCGTCCGATAACGCCTCGACCACAAATTCGCCTTCGAAGGCGGCGTCGCCCGCGACGCCGGACTGCCCGCCCAGACTGAGCGCAACCGTGGCGCCGACGCCAGCCTGCGTGGCGCGACGCACCGCCTCGGGGTCGTACAGCAAGCCCAGCGCCGCGTTCTGTGCGTCGGCTTGCACCAGCGCGCGCAGCATGCCGGTGGTGTTGGCGTCGCCGCCAGCGCCGGGGTTGTCCTGCGTGTCGGCGATCACGACGGGCCGCGTGGCGCCGGCTGCGAGGGCCTGCGCGCGGTGCACGGCTTCGGCCGGTTCCAGGAAATCAGGCGACCACTCGGGTTCCAGTTCCAGCACGCGCGCATACAGCGATTCGGTGACGGCTTCGACCGCGGCGGCGTCCGTGCCGTAGGCCCACACCACCGGCCCGCACTCCGGGAAATCCGCCGCCGGAAAGCCCGGCGCGAAAGAGATGGAGGCAACCCCCGGCGTCTGTTCCAGTTCGCTCAGCAGCGCGTACACGCCCTGCGAGGGTTGCAGCATCGTGCACATGCCGTTGATGGGAATCAGAAAGGGCAGGCGGCGTTCGCTGTGGGTCCATTGTTCTCCGGCCTGAATGCGCGCCATCAGCAGCCGCGCGGCCAGCACGCCGGTATCGGCCATGTCCACGTGCGGATAGGTGCGAAACGCGACCAGGCCGTTAGCGCTTTGCAGCATCCGCGCGGTGACGTTGGCGTGCAGGTCCAGGCTGGCGACCACCGGCACGCCGGGCCCCACGATCTCGCGCACGCGGGCCAGGAGTTCGCCTTCGCCGTCGTCCAGGTGCTCGGTGACCATGGCGCCGTGCAGGTCCAGGTAGATGGCGTCAAAGCCGCCAGCCCGCACCGCGTCCAGGATCTCGCCGGCGATGCGCTCGTAGGCATCGCGCGTCACGTGGGCTGACGGGCTGGCGCCCGCCCAGATCACCGTCTGCACGGTGTGGCCTTCAGCTGCCACGGCATTGATGAATCCGCCGGCAGGGATGTTGACCTCGCGCAGCGCCAGCATGTCCGCGCCGCGCACCATCGCGGGAAAGCCTTCGCCGCGCACGAAATTGTCGTAACCCGCCTTGGAGGGCGCAAAGGTGTTGGTCTCGTGCTGGAAGCCAGCAACCAGGATGTGCATGAGCGATTTTCCTTGCCGTGTGAGAGAGGGGGAATGCGAGCGTTCGGAAATTATTGGGGGCGGCGCCGCGATCAGCAATACCGCTGTCCACGCCCGAACGTGACAACGCATCCACAAGCCCGCCAGCGCGGGAAATCCCTGATGAATCGCGCGTTGCGTGCCTCGAAGTTGCTCGCTTAGAATATTTTTATGTACTACATCAGTATTGCTAAACAATACTTCAAACGTAGGCAGTAAATCAGGGCATCGAATCGGATGCGGGCTATCGCGCCGGCCACCCAGGCGCATCAAGGTTGCAGGGAAGTCATGCGGACAGACGAGTACGAAGAGCAGGACGGTTTGGCGTTGGCGGGGCTGGTTGCACGCGGCCAAGTCACGCCGGCCGAGCTGATGGAATGCGCGTTGCAGTTGGCCGAGGAACGCGGTGCGCCATTGAACGCACTCACCTATGTGCAGCGCGAAACGGGGCGCAAGCTGGCGGGCAACTGGACCGAACGCGGCCTGTTCCGCGGCATTCCCTTCCTGCTCAAGGATTCGGGCCTGCCGAGCATGCGATTTCCGTCCAGCCTGGGTTCGGCGCTGTTCGACGACACGGAATATGCGTTCGATGCGACGCTGGCCCAGCGCTTCGAAGCGTCGGGACTGATTCCATTCGCGCGGACCACGGTATCCGAGCTGTGCATGGGGCCGTCTACGGAGGCGCGCCGCAACGGCGGCGCCACGCTGAACCCGCGTGCGCTGGACCGGTCCGTCGGCGGTTCCAGCGGCGGTGCGGCGGCAGCGGTGGCGGCGGGCATCGTGCCGGTGGCCCACGGTAGCGACGGCGGCGGATCGATCCGCATCCCGGCGGCTTGCTGCGGGGTGTTTGGGCTCAAGCCCAGCCGGGGACGAGTACCGATGGGACCTGCGCGCGGCGAGGGGTGGGGCGGCATGGCGTGCGAAGGCGTGCTGACGCGCAGCGTGCGCGATACCGCGGCGGCGATGGACGGCATCAGCGGTTATGCCGCGGGCGCGCCCTATGCCGCGCCGCCCGCGCCCGGGTCGTATCTGGATTCCGTGCGCGAACAGCGCCGCGAGCCGCTGCGCATTGCCCTGTGGCGCCAGGCATGGAACGGGATCGCCATCGCGCCGGAATGCCTGGCAGCGGTTGAGCGCACCGCCCGCCTGTGCCGGGAACTGGGACACGACGTGGTGGAAGCGCCTTTGCCGGATCTGGACTATTCGGGATTCGTCCGCGCCCACGGCACGGTGCTGGCCACCAACATCGTGCTGGCCGTGCAGACGCGGCTCGCAATCCGCGGCCGCGAACTGCGTGACGACGACCTGGAACCGGTCATCCGCGACGGCCTGTCGGTCGGACGCGAACTGACGGCCACGCAATATGTGGATTCGATCAACCGATTCCACGCCATCGGACGCGCCATCGAGGCGGCCATGACGGATTTTGACCTGGTGCTGACGCCCACGCTGGCGCAACTGCCGGCCAAGCTGGGGGATCTGGCGCTGGAAGGCGAGTTCTGGGCGTTCCGCGAAAAGGTGTCTCGCTACGCGACATTCCTGGCGGTGATCAATGCTTCGGGCCAGCCGGCGGCCAGCCTGCCGCTGGACTGGACGGAATCGGGTGTGCCGGTGGCCAGTCAGCTCATCGGGCATTTTGGGCGCGAAGACCAGATCCTGCGCCTGGCCGCCGAGCTGGAGCGCGCGGCACCTTGGGCGGGACGGCAGATACTGCTGCCCTGATCCGCACCCCGGCCCGCGGCACGCTGCCGGCGCCGGACCAAACCATAAAAGGGGAATAAATGAAGCGATCCTTTCTGTTTTCCGCAGCAATGTTCCTGGCCGCAGCCGCACCGCTGGCCGCCGCGCCGGCCGCCAGCCACGCCGAGACCACGGCAAAGTTCGTGATGCATGCGCCGCTGCGCGTGCTGGATCCGATCCTGACGTCGGCCTATGTCACGCGCAACCACGGCTATCTCGTGTACGACACGTTGTTTTCGATGGACGCCTCGGGCCGGCCCCAACCGCAGATGGTGGACTCGTGGACGGTGTCGGAAGACGGCATGACCTATGTTTTCAAGTTGCGCGCCGGGCTGGTGTTTCATGACGGGGCGCCTGTCACGGCCGAAGACGTCGTCGCGTCACTGCAGCGGTGGCAGGCTGGCGACGCCACGATCGGCAACCGGCTGAAAAATGCCACGGCCGAACTGGCTGCGTCCGGCCCGGACACCTTCACGCTCAAGCTCAAGTCGCCCTACGGGCTGGTGCTGGAGTCGCTGGCCAAGGAGAGCTCGCCGGTGCCGTTCATCATGCCCAAGCGCATCGCGTCCGTGCCGGCTTCACAGGCGATCAGCGAGACGATCGGCTCCGGTCCCTACAAGTTCGTGCAGGCCGATTTCCAGGCTGGCGTGAAAGCCACCTACTTGAAGTTCGACGGCTACGTGCCGCGCAAGGAACCGGCCAGCGCGTTCGCGGGCGGCAAGGTTGTCACCGTGGACCGGCTGGAACTGCTGAACATCCCCGACAGCCAGACGGCGGTGAACGCGCTGCGCAATGGCGAGATCGACTTTCTGGAAGACGTGCCGCCCGACCTGATGCCGCAGTTGAAGGACGCCAAGGGCATCTCGCTCAAGTCTTATGGCAAGAACTCCAATATGTTTACCTTGCGGATGAACTGGCTGCAGGCGCCGTTCAATAACGTGAAGGTGCGCCGTGCGGCGCTGGCCGCCTTGTACCAGGCGGACTATCTGGATGCGCAGATCGGCGATCCGGACGTCTATCAGGTCTGCGGCGCGGTCCTGACCTGCGTGTCGCCCTATGCGTCCGAGGAAGGCGCCACGCAGATCAAGACGCCGGACCTGGCGCACGCCCGCAAGCTGTTGAAGGAAAGCGGCTATGCCAACGAGAAAGTGGTGGTGCTGCATCCGACCGACCTGCCCATCTTCGCCAACATTGCGCCGGTCACGGCGCAGGCGCTGCGCAGCATCGGCATGAATGTCGAGATCCAGTCGATGGACTGGGCCACGCTGCTCAGCCGCCGCAGCAAGAAAGAGGGCGTGGACCAGGGGGGCTGGAGCATCTTCCAGTCCAACATGTCCAGCCTGGACCTGATCTCGGCGGTCGGCAATCCCAATCTGGACGGGCGCGCCGACTCGACCTATCCCGGCTGGACGCACGACGCTGTCATGGACGAACTGCGCAGCCGCTTCGCTGCCGCCCGCACCGAGGACGAGCGCCGCGAACTGGCCCAGGCCATCCAGCGCCGCAACTACGAACAGGTGATGTACGTGCCGCTGGGCGGGTACTCCAAATTCAAGGGCTACAACGCCAAGTTCGCTGATCTGGTCGATGCGCCGATTCCCCTGTTCTGGACCTCGCCCAAGTAGCGCAAGGGGATCTCCATCATGCTCAACCTGATCTTCAAGCGCGTGCTGGCCGCCATCCCCGTGATGCTGGTGGTGGCCACCGTGGTGTTCCTGCTGCTGCGGCTGGCGCCGGGCGACCCTGCCCGCGTCATCGCCGGCGACATGGCCAGCGAGCAGGCGGTGGCCGAGGTCCGCGCCGAAATGGGCCTGGACCGTCCGCTGGCCACGCAATATGCACTGGCGATGGGCGCACTGCTCAAGGGCGACCTGGGCTCCTCGATCATTTCGAAGGACCCGGTCACCACGCTGATCGGCCAGCGGCTGGGGCCGACGATGGCGCTGGCGATCTGTGCGATCCTGCTCACCATCTTTGCCGCGATTCCGCTGGGCGTCTTTTCCGCCTGGTGGCACAAGGGCCTGTTCGACCGCGTGACGCTGGCGGTCACGGTGCTGGCGTTCTCCGTGCCGGCGTTCGTGGTGGGCTATCTGCTGATCCTGGCGTTCTCGGTGAAGCTGAACTGGTTTCCGGTGCAAGGCTATGCGGGACTGGCGTCGGGCTTCGGCACGTTCCTCTACCACATGGCGCTGCCCACCATCACGTTGGCGACCGTGTTCGTGGCGCTGATCACGCGCATTACGCGCGGCAGCATGCTGGAAGTGCTGGGCGAAGACTTCGTGCGCACGGCACGCGCCAAGGGCGTGCCCGAACGCTACGTGCTGTACCGCCATGCCTTGCGCAACGCCGCGGTGCCCATCGTCACCGTCATCGGGCTGGCGCTCACCACGCTGATCAGCGGGGTGGTCGTCACCGAGACCATCTTCAACATCCCCGGCGTGGGCCGCCTGATCGTCGACGCCGTGCTGGCGCGCGACTATCCGGTGGTGCAGGGCACGATCCTGTTCTTCTCGTTCGTGTATGTCTTCATCAACCTGGCGATCGACCTGCTGTATGTCGTGCTCGATCCGCGCATCCGCTACTGAGGCCGGACATGACCACAACTGCTCTGGACCGTCCCCGTTCCTTCTGGCCCGCGCTCACGCGCGATCCGCTCATGTTCACCGGGCTGGCGCTGCTGGCCGCGCTGGTGGGGCTGGCCATGCTGGCGCCCCTGATCACCTGGCATGACCCGGCCGCGCTGGCGCCCCGGATGCGGCTCAAGCCGGTCAGCGCCGAATATTGGCTGGGCACCGATTCGCTGGGCCGCGACCTGTTTTCGCGCGTGCTTTACGGCGGCCGGCTGTCGATCACGCTGGCGGCGCTGGTCAGCGTGATCTCGGTGTGCGCCGGCCTGCTGCTGGGCCTCCTGGCGGGCTATTTCCGCCAGTTGGATGCGGTGGTGATGCGCATCATCGACGGCATCATGGCCATTCCCGGCCTGCTGCTGGCCATCGCCATGGTGGCGCTGGGCGGCGCGACCATTCCCACCATGGTGACGGCCATCGCCATCCCGGAGATTCCGCGTGTGGCGCGGCTGGTGCGCAGCGTGGTGCTGTCAGTGCGCGAAGAGCCCTACGTCGAGGCGTCGCTTGGCATGGGCACGCCGACATGGCGCGTGCTGTGGCGCCACGTCCTGCCCAGCACGATCAACCCGCTGGTGGTGCAGGCCACGTTCATCTGCGCCTCGGCAATCCTGATCGAAGCCGTGCTGGGTTTTCTGGGCCTGGGCTTTCCGCCCGAGATCCCCAGCCTGGGCAGCATCATTTCCGAGGGCCGTCCGTTCTTCCAGCGCGCGCCGTGGATCGTCCTGTTCCCGGGCGTCTTCCTGGCGCTGCTGATCCTGTCAGTGAACCTGTTCGGCGACGCGCTGCGCGATCGCCTGGACCCGCGCATGGCGCGTCAACGCAAGGGCTGAAAGCCAATGTCCTCTCATCCCATTCTGGAAATCCGCGACTTGAAGGTCAGCCTGCCCGGCGCCGGTGACCGGCGTTACGCCGCCGAAGGCATCGCGCTGACCGTCAGCCCGCGCGAAATCGTGTGCATCGTCGGCGAATCGGGCTCGGGCAAGTCCGTCACGGCCAGCGCCGTCATGGGCCTGCTGCCCAAAAATGTGCTCAAGCTCGAAAGCGGGCAGATCCTCTTGTCGGGCCGCGACATCACGCACGCTTCCCTGGCCGAGCTGCGTGCGCTGCGCGGCGACCGGATGGCCATGATCTTCCAGGAGCCCATGACGGCCCTGAACCCGCTGATGCAGGTGGGCGACCAGATCGCCGAGATCTTCCAGTTCCATGGCCCGTCGCTGTCGCGCCGGGAAGTCGACCAGCGCGTGCTGGCGTTGCTGGCCGATATGCGGCTGCCGTCGCCCGAGACGCTGCGTCACGCCTTTCCCCACCAACTGTCGGGCGGGCAGCGCCAGCGGGTGATGATCGCGATGGCGCTGGCGATGGAACCGGCGCTGATCATCGCGGACGAGCCGACCACGGCACTGGATGTGACGTCGCAGGCCCAGGTGCTGCGCCTCTTGCACGGCCTGCGCGAGCGTCACGACACCGGCATCCTGTTCATCACGCACGACTTCGACGTGGTGGCCGAGATTGCCGATCGTGTGATCGTGATGCAGCACGGCCGTATCGTCGAGGCCGGCACGGCTGCCGAGGTGCTGGCCAATCCCCAGCATCCCTATACCCGCAAGCTGATCGACGCGGTGCCTAAAGGCAGGTTTGGCGCCGGCGCGCCCTTGGCCGCAGCCGATCCCGTCATCGCGGTCGAAAACCTGGGCATGCGCTTCGTGACGTCCAGCCTGTTCCGGTCCAAGCGGCGCGAGGTCAATGCGCTGGATGGCGTGTCGCTGTCGCTGGCCCGTGGCGAAACGCTGGGCATCGTCGGCGAATCCGGGTCGGGCAAGACGACGCTGGGCCGGTGCCTGGCGCACTTTGCCCGGCCCACATCCGGCCGCATCGTGATGAACGGCCAGGACGTCTCGAACCTGTCGCGCGCGGCCTGGCGGCAGTGGTGCAAGCGCATCCAGATGGTGTTCCAGGATCCCTACCGGTCCTTCAACCCGCGTCTGACGATCGAAGCCACGCTGTCCGAGGGGCCGCTGAACTACGGCGAAGACCCGGCCCGCGTGCAGGCGCGGATGCGCGACATGCTGGCACTGGTCAGCATCGATGCCAGCGCGCTCAAGCGCTATCCGCACGAGTTTTCCGGCGGGCAGCGTCAGCGGATTTCGATCGCGCGGGCGCTGATGATGGAGCCGGAAATCCTGATCGCGGACGAGGCGGTGTCGGCGCTGGACGTGTCCGTGCAGGCGCAGATCCTGGATCTGCTGGAGCAGATCCGCGCGCAACTGAACCTGAGCATGATCTTCATCACCCACGACCTGCGCGTGGCCGCCCGGCTATGCCACCGCATCGCCGTGATGCAGCGCGGCCGCGTCATGGAGATCGGCCCCGCCGAGCAGATATTCACGCGGCCCGCCAGCCGCTACACCCAGGAACTGCTGGCCGCCATTCCCGGCAAGGACGGGCTGGGCAGCCGCGATGCGGCCGGACTGGCGTTGGCCGGCGCTTGAAGGAAACCCCCAATGACACGCGTTGCCTTGCTGAGCCGATCCGCCAATCTTTCCTACTTTCAGCCGTTGTTGCTGGGTCTGGCGCCCGACCTGGACGTTGCCGTCTGGCCCGATCCGCGCAGTCTGCACGCCGAGGTGGCGGTCTGCTGGAATCCGCCCGTGGGCGTTTACGACGACATGCCGAACCTGAAGCTGATCCACAGCATCGCCGCCGGCGTGGACAACCTGCTGGACGGCCAGCGCACGCGCGGGCTGCCGGTCTGCCGCGTGGTGGATCCGCAACTGGCGCAGGGGATGCTGCAGTACGTGCTGTGGTGCGTGCTGACCTTTCACCGCAAGCTGGATCTGGCGCTGTCCAACCAGCGCGCCGCGCGCTGGAACCGGCCGCCGCAGACGCCGGCCTCGCAATGCCGGATCGGGCTGATGGGCCTGGGCGAGCTGGGCGGCGCCATCGCCGCCGTGCTGCCGGGGCTGGGCTATGCGGTCAACGGCTGGTCGCGCACGCCGCGCGATCTTGACGGCGTGCGCGTCTATGCCGGCGAGGCAGCCTTTGACGAATTCCTGGCCAACACCGATGTGCTGGTGTGCCTGGTCCCGCTGACTGACGCGACCCGCGGCATCCTGAACCGGCGCACCTTCGACGCCCTGCCGCAAGGCGCGGCGGTGGTCAATTGCGGCCGGGGAGAGCACCTGGTCGCGGCGGACCTGATCGACGCGCTGGCGCGCGGGCAACTGCGCGGCGCCGTGCTGGACGTGTTCGCGCAGGAACCCCTGGATCCGGCCGATCCGCTGTGGTCGACGCCGGGGGTGATCGTCACCCCGCACATGGCGACCATGCCCGCGCCCGCCACCGTGGCCGAGCAGGTCGTGGCCAACATCCGCCGGCTGGGCCAGGGCGAGGCCCTGGCCCACACCGTGGACCTGAAGCGCGGCTACTGACGCCGCCACCCGTTTTCCGATTGCCAACCCAAGACGAGACATTCCATGTATTTCGAAGATCCCGCGTTCACCATCCCGACCGGCACGCCTGCGCCCCTGGACCCGCAGATCGCCGAGTTCCTGCGGCGCATGGCTGCCGATGCGTCGCAGTATCCCCGCCGCGACACCCTGTCCATCGAACAGGGCCGCGCCAATGCCGAAAAGGTACGCCTGCCGTGGGCCCAGGGCGGCCCGCAGATGGCGCGCACAGCGGAACATCAGGTTGCGACGCGCCATGGACCGGTGCGCGTGCGTGTCTACTACCCGGCCGAGCGCCGGCTGCCGGGCGCCTTCATGTACATCCATGGCGGCGGCTTCGTGCTGTTCAGCATCGACACGCATGACCGCGTGATGCGCGAATACGCCGAGCGCGCCGGGGTCGTGGTGGTGGGGGTGGACTACACCCGCGCGCCGGAGGCCAAGTTCCCGCAGCCGCTGGAGGAGTGCGTGGACGTGCTGCGCTGGGTCGCCGCGTCGGCGGGCGAACTGGACATCGACGCCGGGCAGATCTTTGTGGGCGGCGATTCCGCCGGCGCCAACCTGTCCATGGGCACGGCCCTGACGCTGCGCGACGAAGGCGTGCCGCTCATCAAGGGGCTGGTGCTGAACTACGGGGGCTTCGGCAGCAATCTGTTCCGCAACTCGGTCGTGCGGTATGGCGCGGGTGAGTACGGTCTGTCGCTGCATATGATGATCTGGTTCCGCGGCATGCACATCCGCCACGGCAAGGATTTCTTCGATCCGCGCGTGGACATCCTGCGCGCCGACCTGCAAGGCCTGCCGCCGGCCTGGCTGGTGGTGACCGAATGCGATCCGCTGCATGACGACAGCATCGAGCTGGAGCGCAAGCTGCGCGAGGCCGGGGTGGACGTTGCGTCCAAGGTCTACCCGGGCACCGCGCACAGCTTTCTGGAGGCCGTTTCGATTGCCGCCGTCGCGGGTGAAGCCTTCGACGACACCGCGCGCTGGCTGCACGCGAAGGCCTAGGGGACGCCATGTACACCCCGCCGGCCTATGCCGAATCCGATATCGGTGCATTGCACGCGTTCATGCGCACCCACAGTTTCGCCACGCTGGTGACCGTGGGCGCGGCGGGCGCGAACGCCACGCACCTGCCGTTCCTGCTGCGCGAGGACGGCGCGTGCGGGACCTTGGTCACGCATCTGGCGCGCGCCAATCCGCAGTGGCGGGACCTGCAGGACGGCGCGCAGGCGCTGGTGCTGTTCCAGGGGCCGCATGCGTTCATTTCGCCCAGCTGGTACGTCAACCGGCAGACGTTCCCGACGTGGAACTACACCGCGGTCCATGCGCGAGGCACGCCACGCTTGATTGAGGCGCCCGAGGCGATCCGCGCGGTGCTGGCGGAAACGGTGGCGCGCTACGACACGCCGCTGGGTGGCGAATGGCGCTTTCCCGAGATGCCCGAGACCCTGACGGCGCCGCGCCTCACCGCGATTGCGGCGCTGGAGATCCCGATTGCCGGGCTGGAGGGAAAGATGAAGCTGAACCAGGACAAATCGGTGGCCGACCGCCTGGGCGTGATCCGCGAGCTGGAACGGTTGGGGGACGCGGGCAGCCTGGCGGTCGCCCGGCTGATCCGCGCCCAGCCGGACCTGGCGGCGGACAACGCCTGATTCCAACCGGAGCTCTCATGACGCAAGCACTCACCGAAGCGCACGTGCGCGACGAACTGGCCGCCCTGTACCGCCTCGTTGCCCACTTCCGCATGACCGATCTGATCGACACCCACATCAGCGCGCGGGTGCCGGGCACGCAGGACCATTTTCTGATTAACCGCTATGGCGTGCTGTTTCACGAAATGCGGCCACAGGACCTCGTGAAGATCGACCTGGACGGCAATCCGGTCGATCCGGGCGACGCCGACAGCCAGCCGGTCAACGCGGCGGGCTTCACCATTCATTCGGCGGTGCATGCCGCGCGCCACGATCTGGCGTGCGTGGTGCATACGCATACTGCGGACGGCATTGCCGTGGCGTGCCAGCGCGATGGCCTCCTGCCGATCACGCAGCATGCGCTGCGCTTCTACAACCGCCTCGGCTATCACGACTACCAGGGCATCGCGCTGGACCTCGAAGAGCGCGAAAGCCTCGTCGCCAGCCTTGGCCCGCACAAGGCCATGATCCTGCGCAACCACGGCCTGCTGGCGGCGGGATCGTCGGTGGCCGAGGCCTTCGTCAATATCTATTACCTGGAGCGCGCCTGCCAGGCGCAGGTCAAGGCCCAATCGGCCGGCGCGCCACTGGTGTTCCCGCCGGAGGCGGTGTGCGAGCGCACCGCGAGCCAGTTTGAACGGCCCACCGCCCCGATCTACACGCAGCGGGTATGGACCGCCGCGCGGCGCCTGCTGGAGCCGGACCTGGAGACAATCGAATGAAAGACAGCCTGACGACAGCCCGCGCCGAACTGGCCGGGCCGCAGTTCCTGCATACGCCCGGCCCGACGCACGTGCCCGATGCGGTGCGCGAGGCCATGGGCCGCCAGTGCATGGATCTATCCGATCCGCGGCTGGCCGAATTGGTCGCGGATTGCGAGGCGGGCTTGGCCCGTCTGCTGGGTACGCGGCGCGCGGACGTGCTGATGTACGCGGCCAACGGGCATGGCGCGTGGGAAGCCGCCATTGCCAATCTGGTCCCGCCCGGCGCGCAGGTGCTGGTGGCCGGCAGCGGCCATTTCGCGGAGGCGTGGGCCGTGCATGCCGAGGCCATGGGCGCCACGGCTTTGCGCACGCCGACCCGCCCCGGACAGGCGCTGGATCCGGCCGCGATCGAAGCGGCGCTGCGGGCCGACACGGCGCGGCGTATCGCCGCCGTGTTCGCCGTGCATACCGACACGGCCAGCGGCGTGACCAGCGACATTGCGGCCGTGCGCCGGGCCATGGACGCCAGCGGCCATCCGGCGCTGCTGGTGGCCGACGTGATCGCCTCGTTGGGCGCCACGCCCTTCCGCATGGACGAGTGGGGCGTCAACGTGGCGATCGGCGCATCGCAGAAGGCGTTGATGGGACCGCCGGGGCTGTCCTTCACCGCGGTCGACGCGCGCGCGCTGCAGGCCGCGCAAGCCAATCCCACGCCGCGTGCCTATTGGGACTGGGAGAAGCGCAAGAGCGATCTGCTTTACCGCAAGTTCTGCGGCACGCCGCCACAGAGCCTTCTGGCGGGCTTGCGCGCCGCGCTGGCGCTGATTGCCGCTGAAGGCGAGGAGGCGGTGTTCGCCCGCCACCGGCGCGTGGCGGACGCGGTGCATGCCGCGGTGAACGCGTGGTCGCGCGGCGGCGCGCTCAAGCTGTTCGTGCAAGATCCCGCCGCGCGGGCGGTCTCGGTCACCACGATTTCGGTCGCCGACGGCGTGGACGTCGAAGCCATGCGTACCGTGGCGCGCGAACGCTTCCACGTTGCCGTGGCGGGCGGGCTGGGGCCGCTCGCCGGTCGGATGTTCCGCATTGGCCACCTGGGCGACGTGCATCCCGCCATGATCCTGGGCGCGCTGGGCGGGGTGGATGCCGCGTTGCGGGCCTGCGGCATACCCAGTGGCGACGGCGCGCTGCTGGAGGCAGTCAAGGCGCTGCACGACTGAATCGGTTTGCTGGCGCGGCCCTGACCCGGCCGCCATTTCTGCCGTACCTACGATAAGGACACATGATGAGACAACGTGGTTTTGCGGCGGCCGCCCTGGCTGCCCTCGCGGTGGCGGTTTCCCTTTGTCCGGCCCAGGCCCAGGCCGAGCCGGTCAACGCCAAGGTGGTCATGCATGCGCCGCTGCGCGTGCTGGACCCGGTGCTGACCAATGCGTACATCACGCGCAATCACGGGTACATGGTGTACGACACGCTGTTTTCGCTGGACGCGAGTTCGCATCCGCAGCCGCAGATGGTGGCGTCGTGGACGGTTTCGCCCGACCAGCTGACCTATGTATTCACGCTTCGGCCGGGCTTGAAATTTCATGACGGTGCGCCCGTCTCCGGTGAAGACGTGGTGGCGTCGCTCAAGCGCTGGTCGCAGCGCGATCCCGTCGGTTCGCGCCTGGCCGGCATCACGCAGCGCATGGACAGCCCGTCGGCCGACACCTTCCGCATCGTGCTCACCAAACCCTACGGGCTGCTGCTGGATGCGCTGGCCAAGCCGGGTTCGCCTGTGCCGTTCATCATGCCGCGTCGCATCGCGGCGACGCCGCCGTCCGAGGCCATCAAGGAAACTGTCGGCTCGGGTCCGTACAAGTTCGTGCAGGCCGAGTTCCAGGCCGGCGTGAAGGCCGCGTATGTGAAGAATGCGGATTACGTGCCGCGCAACGAGCCGGCCAGCCGCTTTGCCGGGGGCAAGGTCGCCATGTTCGACCGCATCGACGTGGTGAACGTGCCGGATGCACAGACCGCGGTGAACGCACTGCGCCAGGGCGAGATCGACTTCGTCGAGAACGTGGCGCCCGACCTCTTGCCACAGCTGGACGGCGTGAAGACCGTGACGGTGCAGAGCTATGGCGACGCGTCCGAAACTTACACCTTGCGCATGAACTGGAAGCAGCCGCCCCTGGACAACGTGAAGGTGCGGCGTGCGGTGCTGGCCGCGCTGTACCAGGCCGACTACCTGGATGCCTCGCTGGGCGATCCGGCCTACTACAAGCTGTGCGGCGCCATGTTGAGCTGCATCTCGGCATATCAGACCGAAGACGGCGCCACGCAGACCAAGCCCGCCAATCTGGCGCAGGCGCGGGCGTTGCTGAAGGACAGCGGCTACGCGGGCGAGAAGATCGTGGTGCTGCATCCGACCGACGTGCGCAGCCTGTCCAGCCTGGCGCCCGTGACCGCGCAGGCGCTGCGCAGCATCGGTATGAACGTGGAAGTGCAGTCGATGGACTGGGCCACGCTGCTCTCGCGGCGCAGCAAGGACGCGCCGCTCGCCGAAGGCGGCTGGAGCATCTTCCATTCCAGTCTGACCAGCATGGACCTGCTGAACCCCATCGTGAACGCCAATCTGGACGGACGGGGCGAGGGCGGCTATCCGGGCTGGACCAAGGACGACACCATCCAGCGCCTGCGCGCCGAGTTCGAGTCGGTGAATGGGCTGGAGGCGCAGAAGCGCGTGGCCGCCGAAATCCAGCGGCGCGCCTACGAGCAGGTGATGTTCGTGCCGCTGGGGGGATACTCGGAATTCAAGGCGTACGACAAGAAGTTCGACGGCATGGTGCCGGCCCCATTGCCGCTGTTCTGGCGCGGCAAGTAGGAAAGGCCGTTCAGGACAGCCCCACCTTGCCGCTCAGCCCCCGCGCCGCGGTCAGCAAGAGCGGCGAATAGCGTCGCGCAAACTCCGCCGGCGAGGCCCATTCGGACACCAGCCCGGCGATCTGGATGGCCGCCACCGGCCGATGCCGATGATCCAGGATGGCGGCGGCCAGGTTCAGCTCACCCAGCATGCTTTCCTCGATGGCCGTGGCATACCCATCCTGGCGCGCCTGCTGGACCAGCCCCCGGATGCGGTCCGGGTCGTTGTCGGTCTTGGGCGTGCTGGGGATGGTGTCGAGCGGCATGTCCTTGGACCGGGAAAGGATGTCTTCGACTTCTTCCTCGGGCAGGTGGGACATGATGGCCCGTCCGCCGGCCGTCTGCACCATGGGCAGGGCGCGGCCGGCCAGCGTGCTGCTGAAGGTCTGGCGCTTGGTCTGGCGGCGCAGGGCAAAAATGATGTACAGGTCGTCGAACAGGCTCAGTTCGACGCGTTCGTTGGTTTCGCGCTGCATTTCGGCGATCAGCGGGGTGGCGCGTTCAAGCAGCGGCACACTGCGCATGTAATCGAAGCTGCGTTGCAGGATCTTCTTGCCGGGCGTGTAGCCCTTGCCGCCCGCGCCGCGTTCCAGGTAGCCCAGCGTGACCAGCGTGTGGGTCATGCGCTGCGTGGTGCTGCGGTCAAAGCCGGTGATCTCCATGAGCTCGTTCATGCTCATGGTTGACGGGCGCTGGGCAAAGGCTTCCAGCAGTTCGAAGCCTTTGGCCAGGGATTGCACGAAGAGAGGGTCGGGACGGCTCATGGGAATCGCTTGTAGGGTGGCGGTGGGCGTCCGCGCCGGTTGGAAACTGCAGGGATTTTATAAAGATTCCAAGGTATTTCCTAGAGATACTTGCGTGCTCGCAACCGGCTCCGGTTTCCCGAAGGCGGGACGGGTGGGCTTGACATAGAATGGCCGCACATCAGCGGTCATTTCGAGGTACCCATGTCGGCCACATCCGATATCAAACTACGCCCGCTCGAACGCGGCGACCTGCACTTCGTGCACAAGATCAACAATAACGACGTCATCATGCGCTACTGGTTCGAAGAGCCGTACGAAGCCTATGACGAACTCGTCGCGCTGTACGACCGCCACCTTCACGACCAGAACGAGCGGCGCTTCATCATCGAGCACGACACGGGGCAGCCGGCCGGGCTGGTCGAGCTTGTGGAGATCGACTACATCCATCGCCGGGCAGAATTCCAGATCATCATCGCGCCCAGCTACCAGGGCAGGGGCTACGCCAAGGCCGCGACGCGCATTGCGGTGGGCTATGCGTTTCGGGTGCTGAACCTGCACAAGGTGTATCTGGTGGTGGACAAGGACAATACCGCCGCCGTGCACATCTACGAACGGTGCGGCTTCCAGATCGAAGGCCTGCTCAAGGAAGAGTTCTTTTCCAACGGCGCGTACCGCGATGCCTATCGGATGGCGCTGTTGCAGCATGACCATCTGCGCGACGTGGGACCGGGCGCGCCGGACGCGCCCGTGCTGCGGGACTGGCCGCAGGAAGAGCAGGCGGGCTAGCGCCGCCTGCTGCGTGCTACATCACGGCTTGAAGAACGCCGTCGGCGTCATCAGGCGGTTTTCCTGGCTGATCAGGTAGCCGGCTTCGGCGCTCTTGGTCAGGTAGGTCGCCCAGGCCGGATCCTTCTGCAGCGCCTGGCGCTTGGCTTCGCGGTCGGCGGCGCTGTCGTACACCCAGATGTGCATATAGGAGTTGACGTTGCCGGTTTCGGTCTGCATGTAGGCGAGCGGCTTGCCCAGATGGCGGCTCTGCACCTCGTAGCCGTGCTCGGCATAGAGCGCCAGGTGTTTCTTGATGGTGCCGGCGCGGCACGTGTAGGTACGGACGTCGTAAAGCATGTTGATCCTTGATAGGGGTAGCGGAAAGCGTGTTATTCGGCCGTGGCGCCGGACTGCTTGACCAGCTCGCTCCAGCGTTCCACTTCGGCGTTCACATATTTCTGGAAGGCGGCGTGGCCGTCGCCCACGGGGTCGGCGCCCAGGCCCTTCAACTTGTCCTGCACGGCCGGGTCGGCGACGCTGTCGGTGACGGCCTTGGACAGCTTCTCGACCACCGGTGCGGGCGTGGCGGCCGGCACGAACAGGCCGAACCACGACCGCGCGTTCATGGCCGGGTAGGCCGCCTCGGAGAACGCGGGCACGTTGGGCAGCGCCGCATGGCGCTGCGTGCCGGTGACCGCGATGGGCGTGAGGCGCCCGGCCTGCACCTGCGACAGCACTTCGGGCAGGTTGGCGAACATGATCTGGACCTGTCCGCCCATGAGGTCGTTGAGCGCCTGCGCGCCGCCCTTGTACGGCACATGCGTCATCTGCGCGCCCGCCAGCGAATTGAACTGCGCGCCGGCCAGGTGCGAAGCCGTGCCGGTGCCGCCCGAGGCGTAGTTCACGCGGTTGCCGTTGGCCTTGGCATAGGCCGCCAGTTCCTGCGGGGTCTTGGCCGGCACCGAGGGGTTCACCACCAGCAGCAGCGGCACCGACGCCAGATTGGACAGGCCGGCGAAGTCGCGCGTCAGGCTGTAGTCGAGCTTGTGATAGAGCGTGGCGTTGATGGCGTGGCTGGACGTGGCC
This sequence comes from Achromobacter sp. JD417, assembly GCF_041879325.1. Taxonomy (NCBI): domain Bacteria; kingdom Pseudomonadati; phylum Pseudomonadota; class Betaproteobacteria; order Burkholderiales; family Alcaligenaceae; genus Achromobacter; species Achromobacter sp. JD417. The sequence goes on from NZ_CP087159.1 coordinate 2,311,979, forward strand.
ATCAGCAGCGTGTAGCCGTCGGGTTCGGCGCGCGCAGCCATGACGGCGCCGATGTTGCCGTTGGCGCCCGCCTTGTTTTCCACCACCACGGGCTGGCCAAGCCGCGTCGACATGGCCTGCGCCACGGTGCGCGCGATCACGTCGGTGGCGCCGCCCGCGGCGAAGGGCACGATGATGCGCAAGGGGCGTTCGGGGAAATCGGCCGCGGCGGCCGTTGCTGCCGTGCCCAGCGACGCGGCGGCCATCAGAACGGTGGCGGCCAGGCGCCGCACGGGGGTCAGGGTTTTCGTCATGTCTCTCTCCAGTGTTTTGGGTTTTTTTATGGGTTGCCGGGCCTGGTCTCTCAGGCGCCGGCGGTGCGCGCCTTTTCGCGCAGGCTCGTCAGGGTGGCCCGGGGCGTGATCACCTCCGGGTCCAGGCTGAGTTCGATCAGATAAGGGGTTCCGCTGTCCAGCGCGCGTGCCAGTGCGGGCGTGAAGGCTTCATGCGTCTGTACGCGTTCGGCCGTCACGCCGAACGATTGCGCATACGCCACGAAATCCGGGTTGCACAGGTCCGTGCCGATGGTGCGGCCGGGGTAATGCACCTCCTGGTGCATGCGGATCGTGCCGTACATGCCGTTGTTGAACACGATGAAGACGATGCCAAGCTGGTGCTGCTTCACGGTGGCCAGCTCCTGCGAAGTCATCAGGAAGCAGCCGTCGCCCGCCAGGCAGATCACCTGGCGGTCGGGGTGGCGCAGCTTGGCCGCGATGGCCGCGGGCACGCCGTAACCCATCGCGCCGCTGGTCGGCGCCAGCTGTGTGCGCGGGTGGGTGAAACGGTAGTAGCGATGCGCCCAGGCGCTGTAGTTGCCCGCGCCATTGGTCAGGATGGCGCTCGGGTCCAGCTGGTCGCGCAGCGCGGCAATGACGCGCGCCGGGTCCAGGCCCGTGCGCGGGGCAGGCAGCTCGGTGTAACGCAGGTAGTTGTCGTGCAGGCGCTGCGCCCACGCGCGCCACGGCGATGCGTCCACGGGCTCCAGCTCCACCGCCGTCTTGGCGAAGGCGTCCATGCCGGCCTGGATCTTCACGGCCGGCTGGTACACGCGGCCCAGCTCTTCGGGGCTGGCAAGCACGTGGATCAGGGTCTGGCTGGGCACCGGCGATTGCAGCAGCGAATAGCCGCCCGTCACCATCTCGCCCAGGCGCGCGCCCACCGCCAGGATGACGTCGGCCTGGCGCACCGCCTCGGCCAGCTCGGGGTTCACGCCGATGCCGACTTCACCCACGTATTGCGCGTGGTGGTTGTCAAAGAGGTCCTGGCGGCGGAACGAACACGCCACGGGCAGGCCGTTCAGTTCGGCAAAGCGGGTCAGGCTTGCCAGTCCCGCGTCGGTCCAGCCCGAGCCGCCGACGATCATCAAGGGGCGCTGGGCGCCTGCCAGCAGCGTGCGCATGCTGGCCAGGGTGTCGGGCGCCGGATAGGCCTGCGGCACCTGGATCGTGCCGCAGGGCAGGGCCGGGGCCACGTCGGTCAGCATGTCCTCGGGCAGCGCCAGGACGACCGGGCCGGGGCGGCCGGACGTGGCGACGGAGAACGCGCGGTTCAGGTATTCGGTGACGCGCGCGGCGCTGTCGATCTGCGCCACCCACTTCGTGAACTGGCCGAACATGCGGCGGTAGTCGATTTCCTGGAACGCCTCGCGCTCGACCATGTCGTTGCCGACCTGGCCGACCAGCACGATGAGCGGGGTGGAATCCTGGAAGGCCGTCTGCACGCCGATGCTGGCGTTGGTGGCGCCGGGGCCGCGCGTGACCATGCAGATGCCGGGGCGGCCGGTCAGCTTGCCGTGCGCTTCGGCCATGAATGCCGCCGCGCCTTCGTGGCGGCAGGACACCAGCCGGATGCGGTCGCTGTGCGCGTACAGCGCGTCCAATACGTCCAGGTAGCTCTCGCCGGGTACGCCGAATACGGTATCCACGCCGTGGTCCAGCAGGGCCCGCACCACGTGCTGGCCGCCCGTCATCAATGTCGAAGTGTCGTTCATCGCAATTTCAATCTGGCCGCAGCGCGGCGGGTTGAGTCCGGATGAACTTTACGCAGCCCCGGTCAGGGCGCGTTAGGACAGATCAGAGCTTGTTTTGCACTTTTTTGCGGGCTGGCCCGCGCGGCCGCAGTTCGCCGGTCACTCAGCCATCACTCGATGGGGCGGTAGTACTTCTTGCGGAAGTCGCCCGGCGTGCAGCCGGTGTGCTTCTTGAAAAAGCGCGCGAAATAGGCCGGATCCTCGATGTTCAACTGAAAGCCGATCTCTGCGATGCCCAGATCCGTGTTGCACAGAAGCCGCTTGGCCTCCAGCGCGATGCGTTCCTGCACGAGCTGGCTGGCCGTGCGTCCCACGCTGCGCTTGACCGCCTCGTTCAACTGGCGTTCGCTGATGCACAGCGCGTCGGCGTACTGGCGGATGGCCGAGAAATCCAGGTAGTGCTCTTCGATCAGCATGGTGAAGCGCTTGGCCAGCGAATAGCTGGGACCCGCCGCGGTTTCACGCTCGTCGGCCGGATACAGCCGGCGCAGCTGCGTCAGGAGGATCAGCAGGTAAGAGCGCACCACGTCGAACCGGCCCGTCTGGCGGTCGCGCGTTTCGCGTTCGATTTCCGCCAGCAGCGGCAGCATGGCGTCGTGCTGCTCGCGCGTCAGGTAGATGACCGGCGACCCGCCGGCCAGGTGAAAGAACGGGAACTTGGCAATGTCGTCGGCGCGCGGAAACATCTGCGCGAAGAACTCGGTGCTGATGTTCATGACGTAGCCGCTGGGCTTGACCGACGACGTCCAGGCGTGGATCTGGCCGGGCGACAGGAAAAAGACCGAGTGGTCGCGCACCGCGTGCTGCTCGAAGTCCAGCAGGTGGGTGCCTTGCGCCTCGGTCATCCACAACAGGTGGTAGTAGCGGTGCCGGTGCAGGAAACCGCGCGGGATGTCGTCGTGGTCCTGCAGGCGCACGAGGTCGAAGTAAAAGGATCCCTCTCCCGAGAAATCCGAGGATTCGAAGGTGGGAAAGGTCTCCGGGACGGGCGAAATCGTACCTGCGGACAAGCGGGCGTCTCCTTGATGGCGCGCGGGGCGGCTCTGTTTTTCGCCATCATACGGGGATTCGCCGCGCCGCCCGCTTCGCTTACCGGCTGGCCGGGGCGGCGCGCAGCAGCCGCAGGCCGTTCGCCACCACCAGCAGGCTCGCGCCCACGTCGGCAAACACCGCCATCCACAACGTCGCGTGGCCCGTCACGGCCAGCGCCAGGAACACCACCTTGATGCCCAGCGCCAGCGCGATGTTCTGCACGAGGATGCGGTGCGTGGCGCGCGACAGGCGCAGGAAGGTGCCGATCTTGCGCAGGTCGTCGTCCATGAGGGCCACGTCGGCGGTCTCGATCGCCGTGCCGGTGCCGGCCGCGCCCATGGCAAAACCGATGTCGGCCCGGGCCAGCGCGGGCGCGTCGTTGATGCCGTCGCCCACCATGCCGACCCGGACGTCCGGCGCCAGCTTGCTTTCAATGGCGGCCAGCTTGTCCTCGGGCAATTGGTCGCCGCGCGCCTCGTCGATGCCGACCTGGCGCGCGATGGCCTGCGCGGTCGGCGTGTTGTCGCCCGTCAGCATGAGCGTGCGCACGCCCAGGCCGTGCAGGTCGGCGATGGCCTGCGCGCTGGTGGGCTTGACCGTGTCGGCCACGGCGGCCACCGCCAGCACGCGGCTGCCGTCCGACAGCGCGATGACGCTCTTGCCATGGCTTTCCAGCTCGTCAAAGCGCGTGTCGAGCGCGGCGCTGGAGACCCCCAATTCCCGCATCAGGCGGCGGTTACCCAGGTGGTACGTCTGCCCGCCCACCTGGCCGCTGACGCCGCGGCCGGGCAGGGCGGCAAAGGCCTCGACTTCCAGCAGCGTGCTGCCCGCCTGGCGCGCGGCGTTGGCCACGGCCAGTGACACCGGGTGATCCGATCGGGCCGCCAGGCTTGCCGCGACGAGGGCGGCGGGGTGGGGGCCAGGCGCCGCCGCGTCCCAGTCCTGCAGGTCGGTTTGAACGGGCTTGCCGTGCGTCAGCGTGCCGGTCTTGTCCAGCGCCAGCCATTTCAGGTTGCGGCCTTCTTCCAGATAGACCCCGCCCTTGACGAGGATGCCGCGGCGCGAGGCGGCGGTCAGGCCGCTGACGATGCTGACCGGCGTGGAAATCACCAGCGCGCACGGGCAGGCGATGATCAGCAGCGCAAGCGCGCGGTACAGGGCATCGAACCACGGCTGGCCCCACAGCAGCGGCGGCAGCACCGCCACGGCCAGCGCAATGGCCACGACCGCAGGCGTGTAGATGCGCGAGAAGCGGTCGATGAAGCGCTGCGTGGGGGCGCGCGCGCCCTGCGCCTGTTCCACCGCGTGGATGATGCGCGCCAGCGTGGTGTTGCCCGCCGCGGCGGTCACGCGGTACTCAAAGGAGCCGGAGGTGTTGATGGTGGCCGCGAAGACGGGATCGTCCTGCGTCTTTTCGACGGGCAGGCTTTCGCCCGTGATCGGCGACTGGTCCACGGCCGACGTGCCGTTCACGACAATGCCGTCGGCCGCGATGCGCTCGCCCGGCCGCACGCGCACGATCCCGCCCGGTTGCAGCGACGCGGCGGGCACTTCGACCCAGCTGCCGTCCGCCTGCCGCAGGGTCGCCGTCTCGGGCGCCAGGTCCAGCAGGCCGCGCACGGCGTTGCGGGCGCGGTCCAGCGAACGGGCTTCGATCAATTCGGCCACGTTGAACAGGAACATCACCATGGCCGCCTCGGGCCACTGGCCGATCAGCACCGCGCCGGTGACGGCGATGCTCATCAGGGCGTTGATGTTCAGGTTGCCGTTGCGCACGGCGATCCAGCCCTTGCGATAGGTGCTGACGCCGCAAGCCAGGATGGCAGCCACGGCAAGCGCGGCGGTCACCAAGAGCGGCGCGTCCAGGTAGTGCGAGACTTCCGACAGGGCGGCCAGCACGCCCGCGCCGCCGATCAGCCACCAGTTCACCGCCTTGGCGGCGGGGGCGGGCGCGGCGGCCGCGCCGTCGGCCAGGGGCTCGGGCGTCATGTCCAGCGACTTGATGGCCGCGACGATGCGATCCAGCGCGCCCTCCGCGTGGACGACGGTCAGGATGCGCTGCATCAGGTTGAAGTCCAGCGCATGCACGCCATCCACGCCGTCCAGCTTTTTGCGGATCAGCGTTTCCTCGGTGGGGCAGTCCATCTGCCCGATGCGCAGGCGCGCCAGCAACTGGCCGGGGCCGGGGGTGAGCGTCGCGGCGGCTGCGCCGGTAGCTGGCTGCAGGATGGCGTCGCCGTGATCGTGGCCGCAGCAGGCGTCCGGGCCATGCGCGTGTCCGTGTCCCTGTGCAGGGTGTCCGTGACCGTGCTGGTTGCTGGAATCCTTGGCGGAATCGTGATCGCAGCAGGCATCATGGCCCGTCTTTTCGATGCGCGCCATCGCGACCGGCGCTGCCCGCGGTTGGGTGGGTTCGCCGCCGCAGCAGGGGCCGCAATCTGCGCCCGACTGATGTTCGCGTTGTTTGACCGGAGGTAAAGACATCCGCTTGACCCTTCAAATAAGCTGATGACGCAATTCCACACCTTGGAGTTACTATAGGGTCAACCCCTAATCATCGGATCGGATCCGGGAGGCAGCAATGCGTATCGGCGAATTGGCCACGGCGGCCGGCACCACGGTCGAAACCGTCAGGTACTACGAAAAGGAAGGACTGCTGCCCGCGCCGGAGCGGGGATTGAACAACTACCGCAGTTACGGGCAGATGCACCTGGAGCGCCTGCGCCTCATCCGCAACTGCCGGGCGCTGGACATGACGCAGGACGAGATCCGCGCCATCCTGTCCGTGGCCGACAACCACCGCACCGGTTGTGGCCCCATCAACCAGCTGTTCGACGAGCACATCTCCCACGTGGACGAGCGCATCGCCGAACTGATGCAGCTGAAATCCCAACTGAGCGAATTGCGCCAGCGCTGCGTGTCGGCGCGCCCGGACACGGACGACTGCGGCATCCTGCACGGCCTGACCGAAATGCAGGTCGAAGAGCGGCAGGAGCGCCATACCCATCTGGGGTGACCGCGCACGGCGCGATGTCCTTGTTGCAGGTCAGGGGATCGGCGATGGGGCGGCCGTCATCGCGTACTATCGGAATCTGTTTTTTCCCATTTGCGCATCGATCAATGACCGTCACCCAGACCGCCACCCCGCTCCACGCCCTGACTTCGCGCCGCTCCTTCAAGTTCCTGCGGGCCCCGGCGCCCAAACCCGACGAACTCGAACAGATCCTGCAGGCCGCCATGGCGGCGCCCGATCATGGCGCGCTGCGCCCGTGGCGCTTCGTCGTGATCCAGGGCGAAGCCATCGGCAAGCTGGCGGACATGGCGCTGGACGCGGTCAAGCGCAGCGGCGATCCGCGCATGACGCCTGAAAAGGAAAAGTCTGTCCGCGAATGGATGGCCGGCGTGCCGTTGTTCATCGCCGTGGCCCAGAAGATCGCCCACGACAACACCAAGATCCCCGAGCAGGAACAGCTTCTGGCCACGGGCTGCTCGGTCATGAACATCCTGAACGCGGTCCACATGCTGGGCTACGCCGCCTTCTGGAGCACCGGCCTGGGCACCTACGTCGAAGACGTGCAGAACGCGCTGGGTCTGGACTCGCTGGATTACCGCTTCCTGGGCTTTCTGGCCGTGGGCACGCCCGCGTGCGCGGTGCCCCCCGCCAAGCGTCCCGACTACCGTGAATTCGTCACGGAATGGACCGGCGCCGCCTGAGGAAAACCCTCAGTCCAATACGGCCCCAAAAGGCCGCGCGGCCCGCTCATCGGCCCTGTCCCCTGTGCTAATCTCGTCAACGGCCTTGCCCATGTATCCCCGGGCGCAGGCCGGCGACGGCAGCGTCCGAGGTCACACGCCTCTGGCAATGCCTTGGTAGGAAGAAAACGCATGACACGATCAAGCGTGGAGACAATACATGAGCCAATATGGGCCGCTGAAGTTGCACGTCCCCGAGCCGACAGGGCGACCGGGTTGCAAGACAGACTTCTCCTATCTGCATCTATCGCCGCCCGGCGAGGTGCCCAAACCCCCCATTGATGTTGCCGCGGTCGACACCGGTCCACTGGCCTACAGCCTGGTCCGGGTCATCGACAATGACGGCCATGCCGTCGGGCCGTGGGCGCCGGAGATCAGCCACGACATGCTGCGCGCCGGCATGCGGGCAATGCTCAAGACCCGCATCTTCGACGGGCGCATGCTGACCGCGCAGCGCAAGAAGAAGATCTCGTTCTACATGCAGAGCCTGGGCGAGGAGGCCATCGGCACCGCCCACGCGATGGCGCTGGAAAAGGGGGACATGTGCTTTCCCACCTATCGCCAGCAAAGCATCCTGCTCTCGCGCGATGTGTCGCTGGTGACGATGATGTGCCAGCTCATGTCCAACGAGCGTGATCCGCTCAAGGGCCGCCAGCTGCCGGTCATGTATTCCGACCGCGAAAACGGCTTTTTCACGATTTCGGGCAACCTGGCCACGCAGTTCATCCAGGCGGTGGGCTGGGCCATGGCGTCGGCCATCAAGGGCGATACCCGCATTGCCTCAGCCTGGATCGGCGACGGCGCCACCGCCGAAGCCGACTTCCACACCGCGTTGACCTTCGCGCACGTTTACCGCGCGCCCGTCATCCTGAACGTGGTCAACAACCAGTGGGCCATTTCCACCTTCCAGGCCATCGCCGGCGGCGAGGGCGCGACCTTCGCGGGCCGTGGCGTGGGCTGCGGCATTGCGTCGCTGCGGGTGGACGGCAACGATTTCCTGGCGGTCTATTCCGCCTCGCGCTGGGCGGCCGAGCGCGCCCGCCGCAACCTGGGCCCGACGCTGATCGAATGGGTGACCTACCGCGCGGGGCCCCACTCAACGTCGGACGATCCCTCCAAGTACCGGCCCGGCGACGACTGGAGCCACTTTCCCCTGGGCGACCCGATCGAGCGCTTCAAGAAACATCTCATCCTGTTGGGTATCTGGTCCGACGCCGAGCACGACGCGGTCCGCGCCGAACTCGACGCCGAGATCCTGGCGGCCCAAAAGGAAGCCGAGAGCTACGGCACCCTGGTGGACGGTCACGTCCCCAGCGCCGCCAGCATTTTTGAAGACGTGTACAAGGACATGCCGGAGCATCTGCGCCGGCAGCGCCAGCAGCTCGGAGTCTGACCATGGCAATCGATAACAACGCTGGTCCGGCCTCGACGCCGATGACCATGATCCAGGCTTTGCGCTCGGCCATGGATGTCATGCTTGAGCGCGACAACAACGTCGTGGTGTTCGGGCAGGACGTGGGTTACTTCGGCGGCGTGTTCCGCTGCACCGAAGGCCTGCAGGCCAAATACGGCAGCTCGCGCGTGTTCGACACCCCCATTTCCGAAGGCGGCATCGTCGGCGTGGCGGTGGGCATGGGCGCCTACGGCCTGCGGCCGGTGTGCGAAATCCAGTTCGCCGACTACTTCTATCCGGCTTCGGACCAGATCGTGTCCGAGGCCGCGCGCCTGCGCTACCGGTCGGTCGGCGAATTCATTGCCCCCATGACCATCCGCATGCCTTGCGGCGGTGGGATCTACGGCGGGCAGACGCACAGCCAGAGTCCCGAGGCAATGTTCACGCAGGTCTGCGGGCTGCGCACGGTGATGCCGTCCAACCCGTATGACGCGAAGGGGCTGTTGATCGCCGCCATCGAGAACGACGATCCGGTGATCTTCCTGGAACCCAAGCGGCTCTACAACGGCCCGTTCGACGGCCACCATGACCGGCCGGTCACGCCGTGGACCGGCCGTCCCGGCAGCGTGGTGCCCACGGGCTACTACACCGTGCCGCTGGAATCGGCGGCCATCGTGCGCCCGGGTTCGGAACTGACGGTGCTGACCTACGGCACCACGGTGCACGTGTCGCTGACCGCGGCCGAGGAAACCGGCATCGACGCCGAGATCATCGACCTGCGCAGCCTGTGGCCGCTGGACCTGGACGCCATCGTCAACTCTGTCAAGAAGACGGGGCGCTGCGTGGTCGTGCACGAGGCCACGCGCACCTGCGGCTTCGGCGCGGAACTGATTTCCCTGGTGCAGGAACACTGCTTCCATCATCTGGAGGCGCCCGTCGAGCGCGTGACCGGTTGGGACACTCCCTATCCGCACGCGCAGGAATGGGCGTACTTCCCCGGCCCGCGCCGGGTCGGCGAAGCGTTCAAACGCGCGATGGAGGCATGACATGGGGATTCATATCATCAAGATGCCCGACATCGGCGAAGGCATCGCAGAGGTCGAGCTGGTGGGCTGGCACGTCAAGGTGGGCGACACGGTCGCCGAGGACCAGCCGCTGGCGGACGTGATGACGGACAAGGCCACGGTCGAGATCCCGTCGCCGGTGGTCGGCAAGGTGATCTCGCTGGGCGGTGATGTTGGCCAGGTGATGGCCGTGGGCGGGGAGCTGATCCGCCTGGAAGTCGAAGGCGAAGGGAATGTGAAGGCGGGCGCTGCTGCGGCGGCCGCGCCGGCGGGGAAAGCGGCTGTGCCTGCGGCTGGCGGAATTGCTGCCGACGGCGCGCAGCGCGCTGGTGGTCCGAGTCTGGTGGAAAGTGGCGTGGCGGCATCGACGCCCGGCGTGTCGACGCCCGGCGCATCGACGCCCGGCGCATCGACGCCCGGCGCATCGGCGCCCGCAACTTCCCCGCCGGCCAAGTCATCATCATCCGCATCAACATCCGCATCTGCCTCTGGCCCCGCGTCGGCGCCGGCCAAGTCGCCAGCCGCCCGCCAATCCGGCGGCGCGCCCGCAGCAGTCCGTCAGCCCGGCGAAAAGCCGCTGGCGTCGCCCGCAGTTCGCAAGCGCGCGTGGGACCTGGGCGTGGAGCTGCGCTACGTGCAGGGCAGCGGCCCGGCAGGGCGCATCCTGCACGAAGACCTGGATGCCTGGCTGCAAGGGCAGGGCGCCGCCAGCAGTGCGCGCGGCGGGTCGGCCTATGTGGAACGCAACGACGAAGACGCCGTGCCCGTCATCGGTCTGCGCAGGAAGATCGCGCAGAAGATGGCCGAGTCCAAGCGCCGCATTCCGCATTTCAGCTACGTCGAGGAAATCGACGTGACCGAGCTCGAAGACCTGCGCGTGCAGTTGAACGCCAAATGGGGCGAGTCGCGCGGCAAGCTGACGCTGCTGCCGCTGCTGGCCCGCGCGATGGTGGTGGCGCTGCGCGATTTCCCGCAGATCAATGCGCGCTACGACGACGAGGCGGGGGTGGTCACGCGCTATGGCGCGGTGCACATCGGCATTGCCACGCAAAGCGACGGCGGCCTGATGGTGCCGGTGATGCGCCACGCCGAGGCGCGCGACCTGTGGTCCATGGCCGCGGAGATCAATCGGCTGGCGCAGGCGGTGCGCAGCGGGTCGGCCGGCCGCGACGAGCTGTCCGGTTCGACCATCACCATCACCAGCCTTGGTCCCTTGGGCGGCATCGTCACCACACCGGTCATCAACCATCCCGAGGTCGGCATCGTGGGCGTGAACCGCATCGTCGAACGCCCCGCCTTCCGCAACGGCACCGTGGTGGCGCGCAAGCTGATGAACCTGTCTTCGTCCTTCGACCACCGCGTGGTGGACGGCATGGACGCGGCGCGCTTCATCCAGGCCGTGCGCGCGCTGCTGGAACAACCCGCGCTGCTTTTCGTGGAGTGAGCATGAGCCAGATCACAAAGACAACGACATTGCTGGTGATCGGCGGCGGCCCCGGCGGCTACGTGGCCGCCATCCGCGCCGGGCAGCTGGGCGTGCCGACCATCCTGGTCGAGGGCGCGCAGCTGGGCGGCACCTGCCTGAACATCGGCTGCATCCCCTCCAAGGCCCTGATCCACGCGGCCGAGGAGTTCGACAAGGCGCGCCACTACGCCGGCGAATCGGCGCTCGGCATTGCCGTGGACACGCCGCGCATCGACATCGCCAAGACGGTGGCCTGGAAAGACGGCATCGTCGGCAAGCTGACGGGGGGCGTGGGCGCGCTGCTCAAGAAAAACGGCGTGGAAGTCGTGCGCGGGTGGGCGACGCTCCTGGACGGCAAGACGGCGGAAGTCGAAACCCCGGATGCGGGGCGCGTGCGCATCCAGTGCGAGCACCTGCTGCTGGCGGCTGGCTCCGAACCCACGCCGCTGCCGTCCATGCCTTTCGGCGGCATGGTGGTGTCGTCCACCGAGGCGCTGTCGCCCGCCAGCATCCCGAAGCAGCTCGTGGTGGTGGGCGGCGGCTACATCGGCCTGGAACTGGGCACCGTGTACCGCAAGCTGGGCGCCGAAGTCGCGGTGGTGGAAGCGCAGGACCGCATCCTGCCGACCTACGACGCCGAGCTCACCAAGCCCGTCTCGGCCGCGCTGGGCAAGATGGGCGTGGCGTTGCACCTGGGCCGCAAGGTGCTGGGGTTGAACGGCAAGGGCGACGCGGTGCGGGTGCAGGACGCCAGTGGCGCCGAAACCCTGCTGCCGGCCGACCGCGTGCTGATCTCGGTGGGACGCCGTCCGCGCACGCAGGGCTGGGGGCTGGAAAGCCTGCAGCTGGACCGCAAGGGCAACGCGCTGCGCATCGACGACCAATGCCGCACGTCCATGCGCGACGTCTGGGCCATTGGCGACATCGCCGGTGAACCGATGCTGGCGCACCGCGCCATGGCGCAGGGCGAGATGGTGGCCGAACTGGTGGCGGGCAAGCGCCGCCACTTCCAGCCAGCCTCCATCCCGGCCGTGTGCTTCACCGACCCCGAGGTCGTGGTGGCGGGCCTGTCGCCGCACGACGCCGAGGCCGCTGGCCTGGATTGCGTGACGGCGTCCTTCCCCTTCGCCGCCAACGGCCGCGCCATGACGCTGGAATCCACCGACGGGTTCGTGCGCGTGGTGGCCCGGCGCGACAACCACCTGATCGTGGGGTGGCAGGCGGTAGGCCGTGCGGTGTCGGAGCTATCGACGGCTTTTGGCCAGTCGTTGGAAATGGGCGCCACGCTGGAAGACGTGGCGGGCACCATCCACGCGCATCCCACGCTGGGCGAGGCGGTCCAGGAGGCGGCGCTCAAGGCGCTGGGGCATGCTTTGCATATCTAGCGGCGCGAGGGCAAGGCGGGCTGGCGCCTAGCGGCGCACGCCCGCTTGCGCCAGCGCCGCCGTGAATCCCTCCAGGGCCGGGTTCCCCTGGTCCCGTAGCGCGGCAAGCACGATCTGCGCTTTTTCGCCCGCGACGTCGCGCAGGGGCAAGAACCGCAGCGAGTCCGGACGCATCCGGCTCAAGGATTGGGGCACGATCGCCGGTCCGACGCCGGCCTCCACCAGCGTCAACAAGGTGGGGATCACACTTTCCTGCGCAATCAGAGGCTTTAACTGCGCACGTGCGAAAAGCCGCTGAATCATGCTGTGGAAATACGGAGAGATATCCTGCCGGTATCCCACCAGTGGGAACGCCAGAAGTTCCTGTAGCGACACGTCGCGCTGGGGCGCCAGCGGGTGATCGTGGCGCAATGCCACGCGCAGGGACTCTTCGTGGACGACCACGGTCTGGATATCGGCGTCCAGCGGGTGCGGGCGCATCAGGGCCACCTCCACGACGCGCGAGCGCAGGGCAGGGTCCATGTCCACCGAGTTCATTTCGCGAAGATCGATCCGTACTTCCGGGTGCGAGTCGCGGTATTGGCTGAGCGCCGACACCAGCGGGGAACTGGCAGCGCTTGGCGTGATGCCGATGACGAGCGAGCCGGTTTCGCCGCGCGCCGTGCGGCGAACCTCACGCAGCATCAGTTGGGTGTCCGCGGAGATCCGCCGCGCCCGTTCGTACATGATCTCGCCTGCGGGCGTCAATTTGACCGAACGTGTCGTGCGCTCGAATAAAGGCACGCCGACCAGCGTTTCGAGCCGCTTGATTTGCTGCGTGAGCGGCGGCTGTGTCATGAACAGTCTTGCCGCCGCCCGGGCGAAATGCAGTTCTTCGGCCAGGGTGCAAAAGAGCACCAACAGCCGTCCATCTAAAAAGATTAATTCCGATTTAGACATAATCATCGCCAAATTACATATTGGACGTAGATTAATTGGTTTCCTAACATTCGGCATCCCAGTTGTTCAGCCGTTTGCCGGAAACCGTCATGCCTGTCGCGCCCTTTCCCTTGTCCGTCCAGGAAATCTCTCGCCGAGTGCGCGAGGGCGTGGCACCGCCGCTGGCGGCCGTGCGCACCAGCTTGGCTGCGATCTGCGAGCGGGACAGCGCCATTCGGGCATGGAGCCATGTTGCGGATCCCGCGGCGCTGGAAGCGATGGAACAAATTGGCGGTCCGTTGGCCGGCGTGCCGATCGGGGTCAAAGATGTGATGGACGTCGCGGACATGCCCACCTGCTTTGGCGTGTCTGCGCTGGCCGGTGGCGCCGCCCGGTTCGACGCATGCTGCGTGGGTATGTTGCGCGCCGCTGGCGCGCTGCCCGTGGGCAAGACCGTGACGGCGGAGTTCGCCTTCAGGACACCTGGCGCCACGCGTAATCCGCACGCGCCAGGCCATACGCCGGGCGGTTCGTCCAGCGGCTCTGCGGCGGCGGTGGCCGCAGGCATGGTGCCCGCCGCGCTGGGAACGCAAACAGGCGGTTCCATGATCCGGCCGGCGGCATTCTGCGGCGTGGTGGGTTTCAAACCCAGCTTTGGCCAGGTGTTCCGCGATGGCATGAAGCTGACATGTGAATCGCTGGACACCATCGGTTGGTATTCGAACACCGTCGAAGATGCGCAGGCGATCGCGCAGGTGCTGATCGCGCACGACGACCTTGGCGCAGTTGACCGACCGTTGACGGTCGCGGTGCAGCTGGACAACCCCAATGCGGCGCTGTGTCTTGAAAGCCAGCGGGAGATCGCGCGGGCGTGCGAGGTATGGCGCGCGCATGGCGTGCGCTGCCAGCCTGTGGACGCCAGCGCGGAGACGGCGCTGCTGCTGCGCGCGCATGACGTGATCATGCACTACGAATTTGCGCGCAGCCTGATGCCGGTGGTAGCGCGAAATGGGGATGTTGTGAGCCCGGCCCTGCGGCAGGCGGTGGCGCACGGTCTGGCCGTCAGCGCGGGAGAGTACCGAGAGATGCTCGCGGTGCAAGCGTCGCTGCGGCATGGCTGGCGCGCGCGCTATGGCGGCGCGGATCTGATCCTGACGCCTAGCACGCCGGGGCCCGCGCCGAAGGGGCTTAGCCATACGGGCGACGGCGTCTACAACAAGATCTGGTCGGTGTTGGGCTGGCCTTGCCTGCACCTGCCGACTGCGTTCAACCAGGCAGGCCTGCCCATCGGCATGCAACTGGTTGGTAATTGGGGAGAGGACCGAAGGTTGCTCGCCCTGGGCCGGAAACTACATCATCTGCTGACTCAGCAAGGGGAATGACATGAGGTTCAAGTTACTGAAGCGCGCTCTGCTGGCGCTGTGCGCGGCCACCGCAATCTCGGGTGGCGCGCGGGCCGCGGGCGAGTATCCCGACCGGCCAGTCAATATTGTTGTGCCCACGGCAGCAGGCGGTACCGTGGACATCGTGGCCCGCATCATGGCGGAGAAACTGGGCCCGGAGCTGGGCCAGCCCGTGATCGTGATCAACAAGCCCGGCGCGGGCGGGGTGGTCGGCACCCAGGCGTTTTTGCGCGAGCCTCAGGACGGCTACACCTTGCTGTTCACCGCGAACAGCAACCAGCTGATCGTGCCCTGGGTCTACAAGGATGCAAAGTTCGATCCCATCAATGATTTCGCGCCGATTGCGGCGGTTGGGGAAGTACCCAATGTCCTATGCGTGAATCCGGCGTTCCCGGCAAAGGACATGAATGCGTTTATGGCGCTGGTCAAGTCCAATCCGGACGTATACCCGTACGCCTCGGCGGGCGCGGGCACGTTGAATCACCTATTGGGTGTCATGCTCAGTGAGCTGGGCGGCTTGCGCATGCAGCATGTCCCGTACCGCGGCGTGTCGCCGGCGATGGCGGACGTCATGGGCAACCAGGTGCCGATGCTGTTCGCCAGCCTGCCATCCGCGTTGGAGAGCATCAAGGCCGGCAAGCTGCGCGCGCTGGGTGTCAGCAGCGCCGAAAGGAATGCGCTGTTGCCCGATGTTCCGGCCATCTCGGAGTTCATTCCCGGCTTTACCGGCGACCTGTGGGTCGCGTTCTATGGTGGAAAGGACATGCCCGAGGCCGCCATCGCGAGGATGCATCAGGCGATCCAGAAGGTCCTGGCCGATCCCGCGCTGAAGAAGAAGTTCGATCAGTTGGGCGTCACGATGATGCAGGATGGCCCCGCTGAACTGGCCGCGCGCCAGCAGGCAGAATTCATGCAATGGAAGCAGATCGTGCAGGCGTCGGGCGCTGCGCCGGACTGATCCCGGCTTCGCGGCAGCCTACCGGCTCCCGTCGATGTAAGGCCGCGCCTGCAGGATCAGGATCTTGTCTGCCTGCACGGCCCATTCGATGTCCTGGTCTCCATTTCCCAAGCGCTTTTTCACCTGCTGTCCCACGGCGGCCAGCCGGGCGACCAGGGCATCATTCAGCACCTGCCGGCCGCCCGCGATGGGCACTTCGCGCACGCCGCCGCCCGCGTCAGCCACGAGCTGCGTGTCCTCGGCGGAACGGCTCAGCACCTGAACCGCCTTGGACCAGCTTGAGTACATGACCTGTTCGGCCTGCCGCTTGCCTTCCACCACCTTGATGCCCAGTCCGCGCTTGGCGGACAGGTAGGTGACGTGGCGGCGCGAGGCGTCGAAGGGATCGCGCGTGATCATGACGCCCGAGCTGTCGGGCGCCGCGGCCCGTTGCACCAGCACCCCCATGACGACGGCGTCCTGCCCGAAGCCCGCCGTGCGGCGCGCCTCGAAAGCCTCGAAGTTGTAGACCGATGCCCATACCGTCTGCACGGCCCGGGCCAGCGCGTCGGGCTGCGTGACGTTCGGCACGGTGGTGTACAGGCCCGCGCCGCTGAAACCCGGCAGGTCTTCGGAATTGGACGAGCTGCGCACGAAGACGCCGTGGCCACCCAACTGCTTTTCCCAGCGGGCGCGCCAGGCGGCCGACAGGGCGGGGTCGGGCGTTGCGTCGACGATGTCCTGGCGCAGCTTGGCCAGTTCGGCGCGCCGCACGTTGGCGTCGCTGGCAAAGTCGGCCCGCTGCGCCAGCGCCGCCACGCGCGCGGGCACTCCCAGCTGGTCCATGAACGCCGCGTATTGGGCAAACGGAATGCAAAATCCATCCGGCACGCTGGCCGCGGGCGGCAGCACGGCCGTCAGCGCGCCCAGGTTCGCCGCCTTGACCCCGCAGTGGCGGCTGTCGCGCGTGGTCATGCCGGACAGCGGCTTTAGGGCGCGCACCGACAGGTCGGGCTTGGGCAGCGAGGCGGCAGCGGAGGGGGTTGCCGCCGTGGCTGGCGACGCGGCCGGCTGCGCGATGCGCTGCACCCGGTAGCCGTTGCTTTCGACGGTCAGCTCGACCCATTGGCCATCATGCTCGCGCAAGGCCGCCACGGCGTCGCGCACGTAGGCATTCGGAATGCGCCAGCCCTTGGCCAGCAGGTTCACGTGGGACAGCAGCGTGGATGGGCGCTGCGTGACCAGGCCCGCCACTGGCGTCAGCGCCACGGGCACCTCGTCCAGCACCACGATGTCGGTGGGCGAGAGGTCAGGCGTTTCATCCACGGCCTTGACGATGCGCAGCCGGCCCTGCGCGCGCCCGGTATTCAGCGGCAAGAAGGTCTGCTCGCGCAGCAGCGCCTCCTGCGTGACGAAGTCCAGCCCGGCCCGCCGTGCGGTCTCTTCCTGCAGCGTGGAATTGCTCTTGAATTTCAGC
Source organism: Achromobacter sp. JD417 (assembly GCF_041879325.1). NCBI lineage: Bacteria > Pseudomonadati > Pseudomonadota > Betaproteobacteria > Burkholderiales > Alcaligenaceae > Achromobacter > Achromobacter sp. JD417. Next base: position 2,328,874 of record NZ_CP087159.1, read on the forward strand.
GGGAGAGGGAACGTGGCCGCGAGCCGCTGCGCCGTCAGGGTCAGCAATTCTGGCGTCAGCAGATCGCCTTCCCAGAACTCATAGGTATAGCCGGGCAGGCTGTTCTGCCAGCTCAGCGTGCCGAACAGCAGACGACGATTGGGATCCTTGTACTGCGCCACCAGCGCGGCCCGGTCGCCGGACAGCAGCCGCCGCTCACGCGCAAAGGTCTCGTGCAGCGCGTACCGCGGCGTGTTGACGTAATAGATGCGGTCGGCGCGCTGGCGGTCGATGACGAACAGCACATGAGGGATTTCCAGCGGCGTGCCGGCGTTATAGACCCGCGCCAGTTGATCGAATTCGGCCCGGGTCTTGATCTGCGCCAGGAACCGCGGGCCTCCCCACCGCGCGTCCTCGGCCTTGCGTGCCTCGACCTCGTCGGGGCGCAGGGGGCGGCCGTTTTCGTACGGGGAGGGTTTGCGGGCGGTTTGGGCTTGGGCGGGCGGCGCGCCGGCGCCAACGAGCAGCGCGGAGACGGCCAGCACGGCCAGCGACATCCGCAGTGGAATAAGGGGCCTGAGCGGCGCGCGCGCGAGGATCATGGTCTCGGGGACAGAGCGGCAAAGGCGCCATCATATCCGGCCCGGGAGCGGGATTGCTGGCTGGGGGCGGAAACAACAAGGCCCCCAAAAAAGGGGGCCTTGCATCCAACGCATCTACGGCAAGCCGAAATCAGCCTTGCGCCGTTTCCGCCAGCACGCGCTGGGCTTCTTCAGCGACGCGTTCGGGGGCCGTGCCGCCCACGTGCTTGCGCGCAGCGACCGAGCCTTCCAGCGTCAGGACCTGGTGCACGTCCTCGGTGATGCTGGGGTGGTAGGCCGTGAGTTCGGCGGTGGACAGGTCGGCCAGGTCGCAGCCGCGCTGTTCGCAGTCACGCACGGCGTGAGCCACGACTTCGTGGGCGTCGCGGAAGGGCACGCCGCGCTTGACCAGGTAGTCGGCCAGATCGGTGGCGGTGGCAAAGCCCTGCAGGGCCGCGGCGCGCATGTTGTCGGCCTTGACCTTGATGCCGCCGGCCATGTCCGCGAAGATCGTCAGCGTGTCGCGCAGCGTGTCGGCCGTGTCGAACAGGCCTTCCTTGTCTTCCTGGTTGTCCTTGTTGTAGGCCAGGGGCTGGCCCTTCATCAGGGTCAGCAGGGCGACCAGGTTGCCGTTAACGCGGCCGGTCTTGCCGCGGGCCAGCTCGGGCACGTCGGGGTTCTTCTTTTGCGGCATGATCGAGCTGCCGGTGCAGAAGCGGTCGGCCAGGTCGATGAAGCCCACGCGCGGGCTCATCCAGAGCACCAGCTCTTCGGACAGGCGCGAGACGTGCGTCATGATGAGCGCGCCGGCGGCGCAGAATTCGATGGCGAAGTCGCGATCGGAGACGGCATCCAGCGAGTTGCGGCACACGCCCTCGAAGCCCAGCGTCTTGGCGACGCGTTCGCGGTCGATGGGGAACGACGTGCCGGCCAGGGCGGCGGCGCCCAGCGGCAGGCGGTTAACGCGGCGGCGGCAGTCGGCCAGGCGCTCGGCGTCGCGGCCGAACATTTCGGCGTAGGCGAGCAGGTGGTGGCCGAAGGTGACGGGCTGGGCGACTTGCAGGTGCGTGAAGCCGGGCATGATGGTGCCGGCGTTTTCCAGGGCGACCGCGGCCAGGGCGTGGCGCAGCTGGCGCAGCAGATCCTGCAGGGTGTCGATTTCGTCACGCAGCCACAGGCGGATGTCGGTGGCGACCTGGTCGTTGCGCGAACGGCCGGTATGCAGGCGCTTGCCCGCATCGCCCACCAGTTCCACGAGGCGCTTTTCGATGTTCAGGTGGACGTCTTCCAGGTCGAGCAGCCACTGGAACGAGCCGGCGTCGATCTCGGACAGGATCTGGGTCATGCCGCGCTGGATGTCGGCCAGATCCTGGGCGCCGATGATGCCCTGGGCGGCCAGCATGTCGGCGTGCGCGAGCGAGCCCTGGATGTCGTGGCGCGCCAGGCGCTTGTCGAAATCCACGGACGCCGTGTAGCGTTTGACGAGTTCGGAAACCGGCTCGGAGAACCGGGCGGACCAGGCCTGCGCCTTGTTGGCGAACTGGTTTTGATCGGAGGAGGGAGTGTTTGCCATGATGGGCAGGATTATAGGGCCTTGCGCCACGCCGGGCGACGGCGGCCGTTATGCGGGGCCGGAACCCGCAGATGGCGCGAGTTGTCGGATAATCCCGGTCAGTTCAAGACCCCGGTTTCAAGACCCCAGTTTCAAGACCCTGTAAAGCGAGTACGGATCCATGCCCCTGGAATGGGAAGAGCTAGTCACCCAAATTGATACCCATATGCCCCGGGAGATCTGGGCGCAGACGCTGATCGGCATCGGCGCGCTCATCCTGACCGCGCTGTTCGTGCAGTGGGTGGTCGCGCGGGTGGTCCTGCTGCTGGCGCACCGGCTGCTCGTGGTCAGCGGCCACGGCGATTGGGACAAGGCGCTGCAGCGCCGCCGCGCGTACCAGAACCTCTGGTACGCGGTGCCGTTTGCGGTGGTTTCCATGGGCATCGACCTGGTGCCCCATGCCGAGCGGGTGGTCACCATCGTGGGCCGGCTGGCGCACGCGGGCGCCTGGATCTGCGTGTTCATCGCGTTTTCGGGCGTGCTGAGCGCCTGGCAGGACACCTATTCGGCCACGACCCGCGCGCAGACCCGGTCCATCAAGGGCTACATCCAGATCGGCAAGCTGATCCTGATGGCGGTATGCACCGTCCTGGTGCTTTCCATCCTGATCGACCGCTCGCCGCTCTGGATGATCTCTGGCCTGGGCGCGCTGTCGGCGGTGCTGCTGCTAGTGTTCAAGGACACGCTCCTGTCGCTGGTGGCCAGCACGCAGCTCACCAGCAACGACATGCTGCGTATCGGCGACTGGATCGAGATGCCGCAATGCAATGCGGACGGCTTCGTCAAGGACATTGCGCTGCACACCGTGAAGGTGCAGAACTGGGACAACACCGTCACCACGGTGCCGACCTACAAGCTGTTCTCGGAAAGCTACCGCAACTACCGGCACATGTTCGAATCCGGCGGCCGGCGCATCAAGCGCACCATCCGCATCGACGCGGCCAGCGTGCGCTTTCTGACCGACGACGAGGCGCAGCGGCTGATGAAGTTCCGGCTGCTGCACGACTATCTGCAAAGCAAGACCCAGGACATCGTCCAGGCCAACCAGACGCTGGGCGAACTGGCCAGCGTGCCGGCCAACCGGCGCCGTCTGACCAACATCGGCACGCTGCGCGCCTATGCGCTGGCCTACCTGAAGCAGAATCCGGAAATCCGCCAGGACATGGCAATGATGGTGCGCATGATGGAGCCCACCTCCGAGGGCATTCCGGTCGAGGTGTATTGCTTTACTGCCGTGACCGCGTGGGTGGAATACGAACGCATCCAGGGCGACGTGTTCGACCATCTGCTGGCGATCCTGCCCGAGCTGGGCCTGCGCCTGTACCAGCAGCCGTCCGGCGCCGACATCGGCGCCATGGGCGGATACCTGCGCGACAGCGCCATCCAGGCGGCGCTGTCGGCCGAGCGCGACCGGCAAGGATCCATGGACGGCAGTCCGGCGCTGCCGTTCGAGCGCGGCCTGACCGACGGCAAGATGCCGCGCCAGGCGGAATAGGGCCCGTGAGATAATCCGGCCGTTGATTCCCGGGCCTCCAGCCCCCCCGGCGCACCCCTCCACGTCGCAATCTCCAGGCGAACCTCCCAGGCGAAATCCCCGATGTCGAATCCGTTCTTCAACCTGTATTCCCACGGCTTCGCCCGGGTCGCGGTCGGCGTGCCCGAGTGCCGGGTGGCCGATCCCGCGTTCAATGCCGCCCAGACCATCGCGCTGGCGCAGCAGGCTGCCCAAGGCGGCGCGGTGCTGGCGGCTTTCCCGGAACTGGGCCTGTCGGCCTACACCTGCGACGACCTCTTTCACCAGAAGGCCCTCTTGGACGCCTGCGAGGCGGCGCTGGCTCAGGTGGTCGAGGCGACCGCCGACCTGGATATCGCAATCGTCGTGGGGGCGCCGCTGCGGGTGGCGCACCAGTTGTTCAACTGCGCGGTGGTGGCGGCCGGCGGGCGCGTGCTTGGCGTCGTGCCCAAGACATATCTGCCGAATTACGGCGAGTTCTACGAAGCCCGCCAGTTCAGCGCGGCCGACTGCGCCATCGGCACGCAGATCGACCTGCTGGGCCAGACGGTGCCGTTCGGGTCCGAGCTGCTGTTCCAGATGGAAAAGCTGCCGCTGTTCCAGTTCCACGTTGAAATCTGCGAAGACGTCTGGGTGCCCATTCCCCCGTCGTCCTATGCCGCGCTGGCCGGCGCCACGGTGCTGGTCAACCTGTCGGCCTCCAATATCGTCGTCGGCAAGTCCGCATACCGTCACCAGCTCGTGTCGCAGCAGTCGGCGCGCTGCCTGTCGGCCTATATGTACACCTCGGCCGGCCGGGGCGAGTCGTCGACGGATCTGGCCTGGGATGGGCAGGCGCTCATTTACGAAAACGGCGAGCTGCTGGCCGAATCCGAACGCTTCCTGAACCATTCCCACCTGCTGTTCTCGGATGTCGACCTGGAACGCCTGTCGCGCGAACGCATGCGCCAGAGCACCTTCGGCCAGTCCGTGCGCCGCCACGCGGACGAAGTCCGCCGGTTCCGCCGCGTGCCGGTGCCGGTGAATCCGCCGCTGGAGGACGCCGAACTGGCGCTGGAACGGCGCGTGGCGCGCTTTCCCTATGTGCCGGCCGACCCGCAGCGCCGCGACGCGCGCTGCAAGGAGGTCTACAACATCCAGGTGCAGGCGCTGGCGCAGCGCTTGTCGGCCAGCGGCATGAAGAAGGTGGTCATCGGCATTTCGGGCGGGCTGGACTCCACGCATGCGCTGCTGGTGTGCGCCAAGGCCATGGACGCCCTGGACCTGCCGCGCTCGAACATCCTGGCGGTCACGATGCCGGGTTTTGCCACCAGCACCCGCACGCTGCAGCAGGCGCGCCGCCTGATGGCGGTGGTGGGCTGCACGGCCTCCGAAATCGACATCCGCCCCAGCTGCCTGCAGATGCTCAAGGACCTGGGCCATCCCTACGCCAACGGCGAGCCGGTCTATGACATCACCTTCGAGAACGTCCAGGCGGGCGAGCGCACCAACCACCTGTTCCGGCTGGCCAATTTCAGCAACGCCATCGTCATCGGCACGGGCGACCTGAGCGAGCTTGCACTGGGTTGGTGCACGTACGGCGTGGGCGACCACATGTCGCATTACAGCGTCAACGCCAGCGTGCCCAAGACGTTGATCACGCACCTGGTGCGCTGGGTAGCCGAATCGGGCCGGCTGGGCGACGAGGGCGCACAGGTGCTGCTGGACGTGCTGGGCACCGACGTCAGCCCCGAGCTGGTGCCGGGCGGCGCGGACGACAAGCCCGAGCAAAAGAGCGAGGCCTCGATCGGCCCTTACGAGCTGCAGGACTTCAACCTGTACTACACGCTGCGCTACGGCTTTGCGCCGACCAAGGTGGCCTTCCTGTCGTGGACGGCCTGGCGCGACCGCGAGGCGGGCGCGTGGCCCGAGGCCGGCCACGTCGTGCGCAACGAATACGATCTGGCCGCCATCAAACGCAATCTGAAGATCTTCCTGGACAAGTTCTTCCGGACCAGCCAGTTCAAGCGCACCTGCATCCCGAACGCGCCCAAGGTGGGTTCCGGCGGCTCGCTGTCGCCGCGCGGCGACTGGCGCGCGCCCAGCGACTCCGAGTCCGTGGTGTGGATGCGCGAGGCCGACCAGATTCCCGACGAGGCGCCCCAAAGCTGACGGCGGCGCCGCGCACCACATTGGGGCGGCGGCAGAAAATTCGCGGGCGCCGCGTGGCGACCGCGCGGTGTTATTCTCTGTCCATTGCGCCCGGCGCCCGCCTGTGTCACAAGACAGCGGGCCGCGCGGCAGGGCGACGCACCACATCAAAAACCCAGGACGACCAACGTGAAACAAGTCACCGCCATCATCAAACCCTTCAAGCTCGACGAAGTCCGCGAGGCGCTGGCGGAAGTCGGCGTCAGCGGCCTGACGGTCACCGAAGTCAAGGGTTTCGGCCGCCAGAAGGGCCACACCGAACTCTATCGCGGCGCCGAATACGTGGTGGACTTCCTGCCCAAGATCCGCGTCGAAGTCGTGCTGCCCGACGACCAGGTCGAAGCCGCCATCGAAGCCGTCGTCAAGGCTGCCCGCACCGGCAAGATCGGCGACGGCAAGATCTTCGTGACGCCGGTGGAACAGGCCATCCGCATCCGCACCGGCGAGAGCGACGAAGAGGCGCTCTGATCCGCATCTTTCTCGGGCCGCGCCAACACGCGGCCCGTATTCCCCAGGCCTGCCGTCTGGCGGCCCGCGTTCCTACCTGATCAACTGGTTCATCTCCAGAATCGGCATCATCACCGCCAGCACGATCAAGAGGACGAATCCCCCCATCAGCAGTATCAGCGCCGGCTCCAGCAGGGCCGTCATCGCCATCGCGCGCCGCTCCAGGTCGCGCGACAGGTTCTGCGCGCCCCGGTCCAGCAGTTCGGGCAACCGCCCGGTCTTCTCGCCGCTGGCGATCAGGTGCACCAGCAGCGACGGAAAGACCTTTTGCGCGCCCAGCGACGATGACAGCGCCGCGCCCTCGCGCACGCGCGCCGCGGCCTCGTCGACCGCCAGGCGCAGCACGTCGTTGCTGAGCGTGCGCCGCGCGGCTTCCAGCGCGGTCAGAAGGGCCACGCCGCTGCCGCTCAGGATCGCGAGGGTGGACGCAAAGCGCGCGGCGTTCACGCCCAGCACGAAGCGGCCGGCCAGCGGCAGCCGCAGCACGCGCGCGTGCCAGGCCCGCCGCGCGGCCGGCGCGCGCAGCGCGTAGCGCCACAAGGCGATGGCCGCCACGACTGCAATGCCCGTGACCGCGCCCCATTCGCGCACGTAGTCCGACAGCCCCAGCATCACGCGCGTGAGCATCGGCAATTCCTGCTTGGCCTGGCTGAAGGCGGACACCACCTGCGGCACCACATAGCCCAGCAGGAAGATCACGATGACCACCGATACGCTGGCCACCACCGCCGGGTAGATGAAGGCCGTCATGACCTTGCTGCGCAAGGTGTTGCGTTCCTCGATGTAGTCGGCCAGCTTTTCCATCACCTGCGCCAGGTTGCCCGATTCCTCGCCCGCGCCGATCAGCGCGCGATAGATTTCGGGAAAGTCGCGCGGCCGCGAGGCCAGCGCCGCCGACAGGCGATGGCCGGCGCGCACGTCGTCGCGCACGCCGCCCAACGTGGCGGCAATGTGTTTTTTCTCGGCCTGTTCCAGCGTGGCGCTAAGCGCCGCATCCAATGGCAGGCGAGCGGCCAGGAGGCTGGCGAGCTGGCGCGTCAGCCACGCCAGATCGGCGTCCGACAGACGCGCGCGCAGCGCCGCGCCCATGCCTTCGGCGCGCGCCGCCAGCGCGGTCGACAAGGGCAACAAACCGCGGCCGCGCAACTGGTTCCGGGCGCCGCGTTCGGAGTCGGCATCGATCGTGCCGCGCACGATTTTTCCGAGCGCGTCGGTGGCTTCATAGCGATAGGAAGGCATGGCTGTAATAAAGCGGAAGCACCTGCCGAAATCGCCAAGAGCCCCGAATTTAAAGGGTTTCCAGCCCGTCACCTTGCCTATGAAATATGACCGGGATGTTGCAGTCACACCCCGTATACTCCGACGCGCTTTCCCGTTTTTCCAAACGATTTCACGTCTCGGGCACCTATCTCGTCATGCGTCACATCGCGCAATTCAGCCTTGCATTCCTGCTTGCCGCAAGTCAACTCGGACCCGCCGCCGGCACGGCTCACGCACAACAGGCGGACAACCGCGTCAGCCTGAACTTCGTCGACACGGACATCCCCGCCGTGTTGCGCGCGCTGTCCCTGTTCACGCAGCGCAACTTCCTGGTGGACCCCCGCGTCAAGGGCAAGCTCACCCTGGTTTCGGATCGTCCTGTCGATAGCGCGCAGGCGCTGTCCATGCTGACCGGCGCATTGCGGCTGCAAGGGTTTGCCATCGTCGACGTGGACGGCGTGACGCGCGTCGTGCCCGAGGCCGATGCCAAGCTGCAAGGCAGCGCCGTTGTGGGCGGAGCGGGACCGGCAGGCGCCAAGCCTGCGGCTGGCGCGCCGGCCGCGGCGGGCAGGGCGCCCGTGCCCGTGTCGGCCTTTGCCAAAGGCGGGGGCAACAGCGGCGAAATGCTGACGCGGGTGTTCCCGCTGAAGTACGAGAACGCCGCGAACCTAGTGCCGGTGCTGCGCCCGATGGTGCCGCCGAACAACCCGATCAACGCGTACCCCGGCAACAACACGCTGGTCGTGACGGATTACGCGGACAACCTGGAGCGCATCGCCGCGGTCATCGCGCGCATCGACGTGCCCAGTTCGATGGACACGGACGTGGTGCCGGTGCAATCGGCCATTGCGACGGACATCGCCATCCTGGCTTCACAGCTGCTCGACACGCAAAGCAGCGACCCCACGCAGCGCATCGCGGTCGTGGCGGATCCGCGCAGCAACAGCGTGCTGGTGCGTTCGGGCAGCCCGGCGCGCACGCGCCTGGCGCGCGAACTGATCCAGAAGCTGGACGCGCAGCAGAACCGCGCGGGCAATCTGCATGTGGTGTACATGCGCAACGCGCAGGCCACGCGCATTGCCGAGGTGCTGGGCGGGCTGCTAACGGGCCAGGCAAATTCGGCGCCGGGCGCCGCGCCGGGCGCCAGCAGCAGCACCGGCGGCGCGCAGGGCGGCGCACGCGCGCAGAACACGGCCAGCAGCGCGGGGACGCAGGCAGGCATGGGCATGTCCAGCCAGTCGGGCTCGTCGCGCAGTGGCCTGTCGGGCGAACAGGAGCGCATCGCGCGCGAAGACAATTCGACGCAGGCGGTGTCGTATTCCGCGGGCGGCGCAACCATCCAGGCAGACCCGGCCACCAACTCGCTCATCATCTCCGCGCCCGAGCCGCTGTACCGCAGCCTGCGTGAAGTGATCGACCAGCTTGACCAGCGCCGCGCGCAGGTGCTGGTGGAAAGCCTGATCGTGGAAGTCAGCGAAGAGAAGGCCGCCGAATTCGGCATCCAGTGGATGACCGGCGCGGGCAACATCAACGGCAATGGCACCAGTTTCATCGGCGGCACGAACCTGGGCGGCAGCGGCATCACCGGCAACGGACCGACCTCGATCGACGCGCTGGGCAGCGGCTTGAGCCTGGGCGTGGTCAAGGGCACGGTCGACGTGCTGGGCAACGAGGTCATCAACCTGGGCGTGCTGGCGCGCGCCATGCAGAACACGGGCGAGGCCAACATCCTGTCCACGCCCAACCTGCTGACGCTGGACAACCAGTCGGCCAGCATCCTGGTCGGCAAGACGGTGCCGTTCGTGACGGGCCAGTACGTGACCTCGGGCAGCAATGGCAGCTCCAATCCGTTCCAGACCATCGAACGCGAGGACGTGGGCCTGAAACTGAACATCCGGCCGCAGATTTCCGAAGGCGGCTCGGTCAAGCTGGACATCTACCAGGAAGTCAGCAGCATCGACGAAAGCCGCTCGAACGCCACCACCGGCATCGTCACCAACAAGCGCGCCATCGACACCAGCGTGCTGATCGACGATGGCCAGATCATCGTGCTGGGCGGCCTGCTGGAAGACAACGTGACGCTCACGTCCAACGCGGTGCCGGGACTGAGTTCGTTGCCCGTGATCGGTTCGCTGTTCCGCTACGACACGCGCAAGCGCACCAAGACCAACCTGATGGTGTTCCTGCGCCCGTACGTGGTGCGCGACGCCAACCGCAGCGCCAGCGTCACGATGGACCGCTACGACTACATGCGGCGCGCGCAGGGCGCGGTGCAGCCGCGCGACCACTGGGCGCTGCCGGACATGCAGGCGCCGATGCTGCCGCTGCCGGGCTCAGCCCCGTCGGTGTCGAACAACGCCTACGATTTGCGGCCCGAGCAGCAGGCGGCCACGCTGCGCCGTCCGCCGCCGGCCACGGTCGAGACCTTTGCGGTGCGCCAGTATCCCGGCACGCCGCCCGCACCCGCCCAGCAACCCATCCGCGCGCCGCGGCCCGTCATGATGACGGTGGCGGTGGACCCCGAGAAGCTGCTATGAGCGCGCATCCCTTACCGTACGCCTGGGCCCGCGCGCAGCGCGCGGTGCTGTCGCTGCGCGGGGGGCAGGCGCAGTTGACGGTCAGTCCGCGCACGCCGGAATGGGCCGTGCGCGAGATCCGGCGCTGCCACGGCGACATCGGCCTGACGCGAATCGACGACGAGGCGCTGGAGACGCTGCTGACCGCGGCCTACAGCCACTCGGAAGACGCGGCGTCGGTCATGGGCGTGGCGGAGAACGAGATCGACCTGGACCGGCTGATGCAGGACATGCCCGAAGTGGCGGACCTGCTGGAAGCGCAGGACGATGCGCCCGTGATCCGCATGATCAACGCGCTGTTCGCGCAGGCCGCGCGCGATGGCGCCAGCGATATCCATATCGAACCCTTCGAAACGCATTCCGTGGTGCGCTACCGCGTGGACGGCACGCTGCGCGACGTGGTGTCGCCGCGCAAGGCGTTGCACGCCGCGCTGATTTCACGCATCAAGATCATGGCGCACCTGGACATCGCCGAAAAGCGCCTGCCGCAGGATGGCCGCATCGCGCTGCGCGTGGGCGGGCGTCCCATCGACGTGCGCGTGTCCACGTTGCCGACCGGGCATGGCGAGCGCGCCGTGCTGCGCTTGCTGGACAAGGAGGCCGGCCGGCTGCAACTGGAAAAGCTCGGCATGAGCCCGGGCGTTCTGTCGCAGCTGGACCGTCTGATCCGCCAGCCGCACGGCATCGTCCTGGTGACCGGCCCGACCGGCAGCGGCAAGACCACGACGCTATATGCGGCGCTGAGCCGTCTGGACGCCTCCACCAGCAACATCCTGACGGTGGAAGATCCCATCGAATACGACCTGGCCGGCATCAGCCAGACGCAGGTCAACGCCAAGATCGACATGAGCTTTGCGCTCGCCCTGCGCGCCATCCTGCGCCAGGACCCGGACGTCATCATGATCGGCGAAATCCGCGACCTGGAAACCGCGCAGATCGCGGTGCAGGCTTCGCTGACTGGTCACCTGGTGCTGGCCACGTTGCACACCAACGATGCCGTGTCGGCCGTCACGCGCCTGACCGACATGGGCGTCGAACCCTTTCTGCTGGCGTCGTCGCTGCTGGGCGTGCTGGCGCAGCGGCTGGTGCGCAAGCTATGCCCGGCGTGCAAGTCGCCCTCGATGCTGGACGGCGTGCAGGTCTTTCACCCCGTGGGCTGCGAGGCCTGCAACCACACCGGCTACAGCGGCCGCTCCGGCATCCACGAGCTCTTCACGGTGGACGACGAGGCCCGCCGCCTGATCCACGAAGGCCGCGACGAACGCGAACTGCGCCGCGCCGCAGCGGCCGCCGGCATGCGCAGCATGCGCGAAGACGGCCAGCGGTGGGTGGACGCGGGGCAGACGTCGCCGGAGGAAATCCTGCGCGTCACGCGCGACGCGTAGCCCGCGGCCGTTTGCGCTGGGTGTCTGACACCTCATGCGTCCTACAAACTCTGGTCGGTGTCTGACACCCAGGTCTGGGCGGTGTCTGACACCCTGGTGAGTGGTCCTTCATCTGCCGCGGGCCTTCCCAGGGTGTCTGACACCTTCCCGCGCTCCGTCGCCGCTCCTATCGCCCGGATTTCCCCACGCTGAACGTCACCGTGTCGCCCGAGCGGCGGCCCAGGGTCGACAGCAGGCCGTCCAGCGCGGCGCGGTCGGCCTCATTTACCGATCGGGCGAACGTGGCTTCGCCCTGGAAGCTGATGCCTCGGGGGCCGTCGCCGCCCTGGCCCTTGACGTCAAGCAGGCCGCTTTCCGTGCTGAGGACCAGCATCGCGCCGGTTTTACCGCCCTGCACGCGCAGCAAATAAGTCCCCACCGGCGAGATGGGCGAGAGCGCAGTCGCGGCGTTTCGCCAGCGCACGTCCACGGCCGGGCCGGGGGGAAGCGGGGCGCCCAGGCGCAAGGGCTGCCAGTTGATCTCCAGCATGCCTTGCGGCGACAACGTATTCCAAGGCGCGCCGAGCGCAGGCAGAACCGTTGCGGGCACGCGCAGGGACGACGCGGGCAGCGCCAGACCGTTCCACCCCGGGCGCGCGCGCAACGCGCCTTGCAGCCAGGGATGCGAGATGTCGAGCGCCATCGTGTCCCAGCGCCATTGCCATTGCACCGGTTGCGGCAGCACGCGGCGCGCGCCTTGGGCGCCAAGGGCGATCCACGCGCTGCCGTGCCACAGCGTGCCGCTGGCGTCGGCCAACGTGACCGGCGCGTCGGCGGGCAAAAGCGCCAGCACCCATCGCGCAGGCAGTACGGCGGCACCCGCAGCTGCGGCGCACAACACGCCAGCCAGCCACAGGCCCGCCACGCGGCGTGAAGGAAGTTTCAGCGGCATCAGCGGCTCCCGACCGCCTGCGGCGGCCGCAGCACGACCTTGCCGTTGACCAGGCCCGGCAGCGGTCGACCGTTGGCGTTTGCGGCGCGCGTCAGGTCCACCTGCGAGATGGCCAGCCCCCAATCGCGCCCCGCGCCGTCCAGCCAGCGCATCAGCGCCGATGACGGCGCCTGCGCCAACGACAGCGTGACGCCGCCCGCGTCGGCATCGGCCAGCGTCCATTGCCCGGCGGGCAGGCCGGCGCGTTCCAGGCTGGCCGACAGTTCCTGCGTGCTGGGCATGGCCCCCGCGGGCACCGCGTCGCGCTGACGCAGGGCGGAGGCTTGCGCCGTCAGGTCGGCGACGGTGGCGGCCTGCGTGCGCAGGCCTGGCAGCTCGGCGTGCAGTTTGCGCACGGTGTTCAGGGCGGGCTCGATCAGCGTCACAAAGCAAATCGCCGCGCCCAGAAGCAACGCCGCGCCGGCGACGAGGCGGCGTTCGCGTGGGGCCAACGCCTGGTAGCGCGCTCGGGCGCGCGCCAGCGCCGGGTCCACGGGTTTGCGGGCGCCCTGCCACGCAGCTTGAAGTCGATGTAGCGGTGTCATGGTTGGCTGCGCACGATGCGCCAGGTGTTGTCGGTGTCGCCGCGTTCCAGCTTCAGCCCCAGGGCGGCGGCTTGTTGGATCAGCGCCGGCGTTTCGGCGACGCGTTGTGCTTGCGGGCCGGCGTCCGCCAGTTGCAGCGTGAGCGCCTGGTCGGCATACGTCAGGTGCGCGACCTTGTCGGCGGCAAAGGGCAGCGCCTGCGCGGCGGCGCGGGCCAGCGGCAGGAAGTCGCCGGCGCTGGCGGCGCCGCGGTTGGCTTGCAACGCGTCCAGCCCCTGCTGCGCCTGGCGCGCGGGGTCCAGCACGACGGGCACGTTCGGAAACGCCGCCAGCACCTGATCGTGCATGCCACGACGCAAGGTGTCCGCTTCGCCGCGCAGTTGCGCGGCATACAGGTTCAAACCCGCAATCCACACCACGGCCGCCAGCGCGCCCCATCGCCACACCGGCCGCCAGCGTGACACGCTGAGCGGCGCAAGATGCGGCATGGCCAGCGACCAGGCGGGCGAGGGCGCGTGCCAGCGCGGATCGGCAGGGTCGCGCAGCGGCGCATCGGTGGCTGGCGCCAGCGCTTGCGGGGCGATCAGCGCGCGCACGCGCAGGCCTTGCTCGCTCAGCAGGCTCCACGCGCGGCGCACCGGTTCGCGCGGGGACCAGGCCAGCGTAACGGACCCGTCAGCGGCGCGTGCGCCGTGACCGATGGCAAGGCCATCCAGGTCGCTCAGGACCAGCGGTTCCAGCGCGCCGCGCACGGCCGCCCCGAAATGCGCGCGCGCCACGGCGGGAATCTGCACCGTGGCCGAAATGACGTCGGCCGGGTGCAGAACCGCTTCGCACGCGGCCTGGGGCCAGGCGTGCCCAAGGGCGCGTAGCGCCAGCTCGCCTTGCCGCACGCAGCGGCCGCGCCGGTCGAACCAGGCGTAGGGCAGCGGCGAATCGGCGCCAAATTCCTCCAGCGCGGGCAGGGCGATGCGCAGGGTGTTCTTCAAGGTGTTTCTCTCGTCCAGAGGGTTTCGGGAGCGGCCGGCGGGGCGCTGCGCATCAACGCCTGCATGGAGACGCGCGCCCGTTCGTAGACCACGGTGCCGCTGGCCAGGAACCAGCTGCTATTGGTGGAGACGGCGGGCGCGGGCGTTTTCACGCCCGTGCCCGCCAGCCGGTTGGCGAAGTCGCCGGTGTTGTTGAACCAGTTGCCGCGGTCGCGCTCGCCCGCCAAGGCGCGGGCCTGCGCAAGCGACAGCCCCGGCACCAGCGCGGCGATCACCTCCGCGGGCGCGGTGTTGACGTTGACCTGGGTGGCCGACGGCAGCAGCGTCATCGTGCGCCGCAACGCGTTTCGCATGGGCGGTTCAAGGTCCAGCAGCGCCGCGACTTCGTCCACGCCGCGCGGCAACGGCGCACGCGCCAGCGGGCCCGGCTGCGCCGCGGTATTGGGCGCGTCCGCCGCCAGCGCGGGCGGCTGTGCGGCCGCAACGATGTCCACGATGCGCGCGGCCAGCGTGTCGGGCAGTTCCAGCGTGCCGAGCAGGCGCCGCAGAATCTCTTCCTGCTCGGGCTGCGCCACGCCATTGCGCGCAACGTTGTAAAGGTTGTACTTGCCCTGTTCGTCCTGGACCCCGCCCGAGAACACCGCCACGCGGTCGTCGCCGGGGCGCTCGATACGGGTGTCCAGCACTGGGGTCGCCCAAATCTGGTCGCCGCGGGTGGTGGGCTCGCGCCGGCCATGGTCGCGCACCACCAGCCGCGCCCAGTCGATGCCGCCCGCAAGCATCGCGCGCGCCTGCACGCGCGCCAGTTCGTTCTCCACGCGCCGCGTGCTGGCGGTCTGCCGCTGGAACAGGCTGGTGGTCAGCGCGGCCACGATCGCAACCACGATGAGCGCGCTGACGACCGCCGCGCCGCGTTGGCGGTTCCCGCCGCCTCTCCCATGACCGCTGCACGAGGCCTGTGCGTGAACAGCCCTGCGGCTCATGGCAGCTCCAGGATGCGCGAGTAGCGCCGCAGATCGCCCGGCACGCCACGATCAAAAACAATCTCCAGACCGCTGGGCGCCGCCGCGAACGCCGCGTTCGCGTCCACCCAGCCCACGCCCGGCACCCACGCGCGCAGTGCAAGATTGCGCACGCCCGGCAAAAGCAGCACGCCGTCAACGGCCGCCGGCAGCGGACTGCGCGGCCCGGATGGGCCACTCGTGCGCCACAGTCCGTCGTTGCGGACCTGCCATTGAACACGCTGCCACAGGCCGTTGCCATCGGGATCGGGACGCAGGACTTCCAGCGTCTGCCCGCCGGCGGCGCGCGGCAACAGCCGCAGGCCCGTCGTGAACGACACCGCGTCCAGACCCGGTGAATCGAACGCAGGGCCCGCGTACGACAGCTCCACATCGCGCGCCATCTGACCCAACGTGCGTACGATGGCGTCCGTGTCCTCGGCCTGCGCGGCGATAAGATCGCGCGCGCCTGACACGCTGGCCAGGCCGCGCCAGGCCATCAGGCTGACAAGCGCCATCAGCGCCAGGGCGACCAGCACCTCGATCAGCGTGAAGCCAGCCTGGGATTGCGGTGGGCGGCGCACGGTCATCGCAAGCTGGACAGCAGTCCGTCGAGCTGCAGCAGGATCGCGCCATTGCGCGAAGACGCGGCGTCGCGGACCTTCACCGACACCTGCCGAAAGCTGCGGTTCATCGAATTGGTAAAGACCAGTTCGCACTGCAGCGCCAGGCCGCCTTGCGGACACGGCACCGTCTGCGAGCCGGCGCGCGGCAGCGTCTGTTCCAGACGCAACTGCGCAAGCGCGTTCTGCGCCGCCAACAAAGCCAGGGTCTTGTCCTGTAGCGCGCGGTTGTTCGCGGCCATGACGCCCGTGGCGCGCAACGCCGCGCCCATCGCCACGGCGATGATCGCCAGCGCGACCAGCACTTCAATCAGCGTGAAACCGCGTTCGCGGTTGCGCGGACGCGGCAATGCCGCGCCATCAAGGGCGGCCTGGGCGAATTCGTCAGCGGATCTCATAGCGTCCCGCGGCATCGCGTTGCAGTATCACGCGCACGTCTGCCGCGCTCAACGTCAACGTCATGGGCGCGGCCACCCATTCCGTATTGAAGATCAGCGGCCGGTCCGGATCCAGCCGCCATTGCACCGGGCTGGCCGACCAGGCCTGCGGACGCAACACCTCGTCCGTGTCGAGACGGTCGGGAGGCACCGGGATGTCGTCTTGCGCGGTAGGGCCCGCCGCGCGGCCGTTGCGCTCGAACGACCACCCCTGGCCGTTTGCCAGCCAGCGGATCGGGCGCCCGTCGCTGCGCGCTTCGCTCTGCGCCACGGTGAACGCGTCCGCCAGCCGCTCGGCGTCAGCGCGAAGACGATTGTCGCCACGCCCGACCGACAGGCTCACCATGCTGGCCGCGATGGCCACGATCACCAGCACCACCAGGACTTCGACCAGCGTGAAACCGCGTTCAGAGTTCCCAGGAACCGATGTCGGCATCGCCGCTTTCTCCGCCGGGCTTGTTGTCGGCGCCGAACGAGAAGACATCGACGTCGCCTTTGACGCCGGGACTCAGATATTGGTAGGGGTGTCCCCACGGATCGTTGGGCAGCTTGTCCAGGTAGCCACGCCAGTTGGCAACGCCCTCCGGCTTCTGCGCCAGCGCCCGCAGGCCCTGCGCCGTGGTCGGATAACGGCCATTGTCCAGCCGGTACAGCTTGAGCGCCTGCATGATGCCCGCAATGTCCTGCCGGGCGGCCGCCTGACGCGCCTGATCCGGGCGATCGAGCACGCGCGGCACCACCAGCGCGGCCAGAATCCCCATGATCACAATCACCACCATGATCTCGATGAGGGTGAAGCCCTGCTGGCGGACAAGCCCGCGCGGTAACTGACGCACTTTGCAACTCCGGTCTTTCAGTAGAAGCCCGGGATTGTGGACATGAAATATGACAGTAATGCGCACGCCGGCAGGTCACCCGCCGCATTCACTTCAAGCGCGTGATTCCACCCGGCGCGTCCTGGGCAGCCGGCGCGGCCAGGCGGCTCGCGCGGCCAGACTGCTCGACCGTCACGGCGTCCGCCGCGATGTCGCGAAGCACGATGCCCGGCGCCACTTCAGCCCCCTCGCGCCAAGCCAGCGGCGGTCCGCCGTCCACGCTCAGCACGGCAGCACCATCGGGCCCAGCCGCGATCACCCCCAGCACCGTTATCTGCGTGCGCATGGCTTCGTCCTTGCCGAACCACAACGCGACCGGCGTATTGTCGGCCGCACGCGGCGCAGCGGCCGAAACCGCCGGGGGCAGGGGCCCGGGCTGTGGCGCAAGCAGAATAGACGCCCACACGCCAAGCCCCGCGGCAAAAACCAGCACGGCAAGGACACGCAGCAAGGCGGGCGCGGAGGGCAGGGGCAGGCGCAGGGACAAAGGCATGGGATTGAACGGCAGATGAAGCAACGCGGCCGACTATAGCGGCGTTTCATGACAGCAATGTTGGGTGTCTGACACCTGGCACCGTCGTCTTTCCCCAAAAGAAATCAATACGGGGTGTCTGACACCCATGGAAGTGAATGCCGGTCTGCCGCAATGTCTCATCGGGTGTCAGACACCCGGCACCATCATCTCCCCCCAAAAAAATCCCGACCCAAACCCCGCCACACGCGAAGCGTCATCGCCACGCCGCAAGACATCGCGTAAGTCCCCGGAGGCCGCCCGCGCGGCCGAACGGGGACGGGCACCGCAAGAAGCTCGTAGCCCGAAAAGTCCCACCCAAAAATGCCAAGCACACCAACCGCCCCAGCACCCGAAAAATTGCAATTGCAAGAGTCCGGTGCGGTGGCGGCCCGGGGTGCGCGGGGCGTCGATAAGCCCGAGGGAATCTGAAGGGAACCGAAGGCGGACGAAGATGACGAAGGGGCAGTCCGGAGCGAAGGCTCCGGACCGCAATCGTGGCCCCGCGCGCCCCGGGCCGTCGCCGTGCCGGACGTCTCAAGAACTCAACCCCAGGCAAGCCAAAACGCAAAAAGCGAACAAGCCGTCAGGCAGCTCGGGGAGAAGCTCACCGGCATGTCGTGTCGACTTTCCGAGTGCCAGACACCCGCCACTACAACAATCCGGGCCGCCGAAAATCCACCCCCTGCCTTGCCTCGCACGCAATCCCCCCGCCCGGAAGTCCGACGCGCATTGCCTCATCCGCAAAAGAATCCTGATTCAGCAATCAAGGTTTCTCGCCTTTGCTTCACGGGTCTTTCACGTTGGGTCGCCACCATGTCGGCCAGCGTAAGACCCCCTTCATGAAAAAGAGAAGAGAAGCAATGCAGACATTGAATTGGAGAAGATGGTGCGCCATGTTGCTGGCGACCAGCGTGTTGGCAGGCTGTGGCGGCGGCGACGATGACGACGACGTGCCCGTTGCCCCGCCTGAGCCGACCCAGCCGCCCGTGACAACGCCGGGCGAGGCGAACGCCAGCAAGGTGCTGTTTGTCGGCGTGGACGGCCTGACGTATGACGCGCTGCGGCGCGGCGTGGCGGACAACACGCTGCCCAACTTGAGCCAGCTGACCGTCACCCGCGCCTGGACCGGCGGCGTGACCGGCACCGTGACCCAACAGCCCACGCTCACCGCACCCGGCTGGGCCACCTTGCTTACCGGGCAATGGGCCGACGTCCACGGCGTGCGTTCCAACGCACAGAGCCAGGGCATGAAAGCCCCCAGCCTGTTCCAACGCATCAAGACCGCACAGCCTGAAGCGCGCACCGCCGGCGCCTTCAACTCGCCGCTCCTGGCCGGCCTTTTAAGCACCGACCGCGACGCCGGCTACGTCCAGACGCTAACCGACTGCGCAGGCCAGGACGACTGCGTCGCCTCTCAAGCCCGCGACCGCATCGCCGAAGGCTACGACCTCGTCGTCGCGCAATTCGGCGCGCCCGAACGCGCCGCCGCCGAAAACGGCTTCGGCACCACCTACGACGCCGTCATCCGCCAGACCGACGCCGCCCTGGGCGTGCTGGCCAAACAGCTGGCCGACCGCCGCGCCGCGCATCCCAACGAAAACTGGCTCATGGTCGTCGCCACAAGCCACGGCCTGGACAAGACCGGCGGCAGCGACGGCCTGCCGTTCTCTTCCAACAAGACCATCCTGCTCGCCGCCAATCAGCCCGCGCTGCTCGGCGGCAGCGCCGACGACGCCTCGTTCGACGGCGTATGGGACACCAACTGGTACGCGCTGCCCAGCGCGGCGGACGTGGCGCCCACCGTCCTGTCGCACCTGGATGCCTTGCCCGACGCCGCCGCCTACGACATGGCCGGCACCGCGCTCAGCGAGCCGCTGGCGCTGCGCCGCGTCGCCACCCGCACCTCCATGGACAACAAGAGCGTCACCGTCACCTGGGTCCGCGTTGGAGAACCCGCCGGCGACATCGTCGTCAGCCGCGACGGCAACGAAGTCGCGCGCCTGCCCGGCACCGCCACCGAATACGTCGACACCGGCTTCACCTTCACTGCCGAGGGCGTGCATGAAGTGGCCTACAGCGTCTCCACCGGCCACGCGGTCAGCGCCGCGCGCGCCACGGTCGTCTACGTCAAGCCCGTGCCCCTCTTGGCCTCGCTGCGCACCGGCCTGACCATGTTCTTCCCCTTCGAGGGCGACGTGGCCGACAAGGCCGCCGGCGGCGGCGCGATCACGCCCTTCGACGGCATCCAGGCGCCCGCCTATGCCGACCCCGGCGTGTACGGCAAGAGCTTCCGGAACGAGCGCGGCTCGGCGGCCCTGGGCGCATTCAAGCTGGACTATCCGGCGGGCCTCCTGGACAGCGTGCAGGCGTTCACCATCGGCTTCTGGTTCCAGTCCGACGGCACCGCCAATGACCGCTCGATCATCGGCAATAAAGACTACAACTCCGGCGGCAACCCCGGCATCACCATCGCCCAATGGGCAGGGCCCGAACTGCGCTTCAACATCGCCGGCGGCGGCAAGCGCGCGGACATCAACGGCGTGAAGTTCACGCCCAACAAGCCCGTCTACATCGCCATGACCATCGACAAGACGGCCCGCACCATGACCGCCTACCGCTACGACAGCGAACTGGGCTTTGTGCGCAGCGTGACCTCCACCGCCACGCCCGGCGTCAACTTGGCCCAGGTCGCCGGCATCTTCGGTCCGCACATCGGCCTGAACGAAGACGGTCGCGGCACCTACGGCATCTGCTGCGCCGGCACCAAGGGCCCATACACGATGATTTTCGACGACCTGGCGTTCTGGTCGCGGGCGTTGACCGAGGAAGAAGTGAAGTCCCTCGCCCTGTCCGGCAAGTCCGTCCACGAACTGTTTCCCTGATGTCCCAAGGATAAATACCCCATGAGCAAGTCCATGATTTTGCGCGGTTTCCTGCGCGCCGGCGCGGTGCTGATGCTGACCGCCACCCTGGCCGCCTGCGGTGGCGACGATGGCGGCGACGACGACGCCGCCACGCCCGGCAATCCGGGTACGCCCACCCAGCCCGAAACGCCCACCACGCCGCCGCCGGCCAAGCCCGAACTGCGTTGCGCGCCCTGAACCGCGCCTATTCCAGACACATAGGAAAATCCTCCGTGAAGTCCGATAAAGACACGATCCACGCCGGCAAGCGCCGGTTCCTGCGCAACGCCGCCGCCTCCACGGCGGGCCTGACCGCGCTGTCGATGTTCCCGCCCGCGATCCGCCGCGCGCTCGCCATTCCCGCCAATAACCGCACCGGCACCATCAACGACGTCGAGCACGTGGTCATCCTGATGCAGGAGAACCGCTCGTTCGACATGTACTTCGGCACGTTCAAGGGCGTGCGTGGGTTTGGCGACCGCATCACCATCCCGCTGCCGCAGGACCGCTCGGTCTGGGAACAGACCAACGGCACGCGCGTCGTCATGCCGTACCACCTGGACAGCACGCAGGGCAACGCCCAGCGCGTGGCCGGCACGCCCCACGACTACGTGGATGCGCAGATGGCCTGGGACGGCGGCCGCATGTATCAATGGCCCCGCTACAAGCAGAACCAGTCGATGGGCTACTACCGCCAGAAGGAAGTCGAGTTCCAGTTCGCGCTGGCCGATGCCTTCACCCTGTGCGACGCCTACCACTGTTCCACCCACGGCGGCACCAATACCAACCGCCTCTTTCACTGGACCGGCACCAACGATCCGCTGGCGCAGGGCAACGGCCCGTCGACCCGCAACCAATGGGACAGCCTGGGCGCCTCGAACATCGGCTGGACCTGGAAGACGTATCCGGAGCGCCTGCAGGAAAACGGTGTGACGTGGAAGGTCTACCAGAACCTGCCCGAGAACTTCGGCGACAACCCGCTGGCCGGCTTCCAGCAGTACCGCCGCGCCAACGAACTGGCGGGCAACGGCAGCAATGGCGCGCCTTACCCGGCCTGGACGCCCAGCATGGACGCGGCCAATCCGCTCTACAAGGGCACGGCCAACACGATGCCGGACGGCGGCTTCCTGCAGGCGCTGCGCGACGACGCGATGAACGGCACGCTGCCGCAGGTGTCATGGATCGTGGCGCCGGCAACTTATTCCGAACACCCCGGCCCCTCCAGTCCCGTGCAGGGCGCCTGGTACATCCAGGAGACGCTGGACGCGCTGACCGCCAATCCGGACGTCTGGAGCAAGACCGTCCTGCTCATCAACTTCGACGAGAACGACGGCTACTTCGACCACGTGCCGCCGCCCGCTGCGCCCTCGCTGAATACCGATGGCTCGATGGCCGGCGCCTCCACCGTCAACACCGACCTGGAGCGCCACACGCACGCGTCCGCCCAGGACGCCGCCGACAACCGCGTCTACGGCCCCGGCCCCCGCGTGCCGATGTACGTCGTGTCGCCCTGGAGCCGTGGCGGCTGGGTCAATTCCCAGGCCTTCGACCACACCTCCGTGCTGCAATTCCTGGAAGCCCGCTTCGGCGTGAAGGAAGAGAACATCAGCCCGTGGCGCCGCGCCGTGCTGGGCGACCTGACCTCGGCCTTCAACTTCGCCACGCCCAACGACGAAAAACTGCCCGACCTGAACATCCTGACCCGCAGCGGATCGGACCAGGAACGCGCCGCGCAGGAAGCGCTGACTGCCGTGCCGCTGCCCGATCCGTCCACGCAGGCCAAGGGTGTGCAAGAGCCCGGCGTGCGTTATTCCCGCGCCTTGCCGTACGAGCTGCACGCGAGCGGCCGCAGCCAGCCGGGCACCGGCAACATGTGGCTGGTGTTTTCAAACACCGGAAAGCAGGCCGCGGTGTTCCATGTGTATGACCGCCTGCATCTGGACCGCCTGCCGCGCCGCTACACCGTGGAACCGGGCAAGCAGCTCGAAGGCAGCTGGGACACGGCGGCCGACGGCGGCAAATATGACCTGTGGGTCCTGGGCCCCAACGGCTGGCACCGCCATTTCGCCGGCGACGTGGCGCATGACCGCACGGCGCAGCAGGATGCCGAGATCCGCGTCTGCTACGACATCGCCAATGGCGACGTCTACGTCAGCTTCATCAACGCCGGCAAGACACCGTGCACCTTTGAAGTCACGCCCAATGCGTATTACGCCAACCACGAGCGCTGGACCTTCACGGTCGCAGCCGGCGCGCAGGTCGAGCAGCATTGGGCGCTGGCGGGCAGCCACGCGTGGTACGACTTCACGGTGCGGCTGGCCGAGGATCCGTCGTGGCTGCGCCGCTTTGCCGGCCGCGTCTAAACCGGCAAGGCGTCCGTGACCGATCCGGCCATGGCGATGTAAACGTCACGCGGCGGTCTGCGGTTCGCGTGCGCGGAAGGCCTGCGCGCACGCCTCGCAGATCGCTGCCGTGATGCCCTGGCGGGCGTGTTCGCGGCGTTCCAGCATCCCGATGGAGCGCGACAGCGGCCCCAGGTCGTCGGGCAGGTGAAAGATCCGCAACTCCGGACTATGCTGCCAGTTCGCGCCGTTGATCAGCGGCAGCAGCGTCACGCCGACTTCCTGGCGCACCAGTTCCACCAGCGTCTCGATCGCGTTCAGTTCCAGGAAGTCATTGACCGGCACCGCCATCCGGCGCAGCAGCCGGTCGATCTGCAGCCCGGTGCGCTGGGTGCGGTCAAAGCGCAGGAACGGATTGCCCGCCAGCACCTCGCGGGCGTCCTTGCCGGCCGCCGAGCGCGGGGCGATCACCACCATCTGTTCTTCATAAAGTGCGGTCCAGCGCGTGCTGGCCATCTTGCGCCCGGCTTCCACCAGGAATGCCGCATCCAGCTCGCCATCCTCGACCTTGCCCGCCAGCTCGCTGGCCTTGCCCGACAGGATGCGCACGTCCAGCTTGGGATGGGCCTTTTTCAATCCCGAGATGACCTTCGATAGCGTCCCCATGCAGGACACGATGCTGCCCACCGACACGGACCCGGCCAATTCGCCGGGCGCGGTGTTCGGCCGCCGCAGTCTGTCGTATAAATCAAGCAAGTGCTTGATTTCAGGAAGCAATTCGCGCCCGGCCGCGTTCAGGATGGCCAGGCGCCCGCTGCGGTCGAAAAGCTCTCGCCCCAGCTCGGCTTCCAGCGAGCGCATCTGAAAGCTGACGGCCGCCTGCGTCAGGGCCACCTGTTCGGCCGCTTCCGAGAAGGAACCATGGTGCGCGACGGCCAGAAACGTGCGCATGAACCGGATCGTACTCATAAAAAATTCTTTTATGACGGAACAAAAAATCAAATTGATTTAATTAAAGCACGAGAGTAACTTCGCCCGCTTAACCTTATGAGACCCGCCACATGAAAACCTTCGACTGGGCCAACCCGTATCCTTCCGTCCGCATTCCGCTGTTTGCCCGCAACGTGGTTTCCACGTCGCACCCGCTGGCTGCCCAGGCGGGGCTGCGCATGCTGCTCAAGGGCGGCAACGCCGTTGACGCCGCCATCGCGGCCGCGGCCACGATCGTCCTGGTCGAACCGGTTTCCTGCGGCCTGGGTGGCGACTGCTTTGCCATCGTCTGGGACGGCAAGGAGCTGCACGGCCTGAACTCGTCGGGCGTCGCGCCCGCCGCCTGGAACACCGAATACTTCAAGCGCAAGTACGGCACCGACGCCAATGGCCTGGCCATCCAGCCCAAGCGCGGCTGGGACGCGGTCACGGTTCCCGGCGTGGTGGCCGGCTGGGCCGCGCTGCATGAAAAGCTGGGCAAGCTGCCGTTCGAACAACTGTTCGAACCCGCCATCGAGATCGCCGAACGCGGCTATGCCGTGCCGCCCGTCGTGGCGCACAAGTGGGCCGCCGCCGCCGAGGAACTGAAGTCGCAGCCCGGCTACGCCCAGGCCTTCCTGCCCGAAGGCCGCGCGCCCAAGGTCGGCGAGCACTTCCGCTTCCCCGACGCCGCCAACACGCTGCGCCGCATCGCCGAATCCAAGGGCCGCGACTTCTATGAAGGCGAACTGGCCGAGCGCATCGCCGCCTTCAGCAAGGAATGCGGCGGCGCGATGACGCTGGAAGACCTGCGCGGCTACCGTCCGGAATGGGTCAAGCCCATCTCCAAGTCCTATCGCGGCTACGAGTTGCACGAAATCCCGCCAAACGGGCAGGGCATTGCCGCGCTGATCGCGCTGGGTATCGTCGAACGCTTCGACATGGCCGACATCCCCGTGGATTCGGTGCAGTCGCAGCACATCCAGATCGAAGCCATGAAGCTGGCGTTCGCCGACCTCTACAAGTATGTCGCCGACCCCCGCGCCATGCAGGTCACGCCCGAGCAGATGCTGTCGGACGCTTACCTGGACAGCCGCGCCAAGCTGATCCGCCTGGACCAGGCCACCCACTTCGAGGCCGGCCGTCCGCACGCAGGCGGCACCATCTACCTGACCGCCGCCGACGAAAACGGCATGATGATCTCGTTCATCCAGTCCAACTACATGGGCTTCGGGTCGGGCGTGGTCGTGCCAGGCACGGGCATCAGCATGCAGAACCGCGGCGTGGGCTTCTCGATGGATCCCAAGTCGGCCAACGTGGTCGAAGGCGGTAAGCGCCCGTTCCACACCATCATCCCGGGTTTCCTCACGCGCGGCGGCAAGCCGGTCATGAGCTTTGGCGTCATGGGCGGCGACATGCAGCCCCAGGGCCACATGCAGACCGTTGTCCGCATGATCGACTACCACCAGAACCCGCAGGCCGCGTGCTGCGCCCCGCGCTGGAAGGTCAACCGCGACTTCACGCTCGACATCGAGACCAATATGAAGGCTTCTACGATTGCGGGACTGAAAGACCTGGGGCATGCTTTGAAATCCGTTGACGATCCGTACATGGATTTCGGCGCCGGCCAATTCATCTGGCGCATGTCCGAAAACGACAACGAACTGGGATACGTCGCCGCCAGCGACAGCCGTCGTGACGGCCAGGCGGTGGGCTTCTAAAGCGCTTCCTTAAACCGGCAAATGCAGCAACAAGGGGAATAAACACAATGAAACGCTTGACCATGACCTTCGGCGCCAGCCTGCTGGCGCTGGCCGCCGGCGCCGCCAGCGCCCAGAACATCCGCATCGGCCTGCAGGAAGATCCCGATGTCCTGGATCCGCACCGCGCCCGCACCTACGTGGGCCGCATCGTGTTCACGTCGCTGTGCGACAAGCTGGTGGACATCGATCCCAAACTGCACTTTGTGCCGCAACTGGCCACCTCGTGGTCGTTCAGCGACGACAACAAGGTGCTGACCTTCAAGCTGCGCGACGACGCGTCGTTCCACGACGGCACCAAGTTCGACGCGGCCGCGGCCAAGGCCAACCTGGAACGCGCCATGAGCCTGCCCGACAGCCTGCGCAAGGGCGAGCTCCGTTCGGTCGCCAAGGTCGACGCGCCGGACGCCACCACGCTGGTGCTCACCCTGAAGGAACCGGACGCGACGCTGCTCGCGCAGCTGTCCGACCGCGCCGGCATGATGCTGTCGCCCAAGACCTTCTCGGACGACGTCGCCGCCGTGGGCCGCAAGCCCATCTGCTCGGGTCCGTACAAGTTCGTCGAACGCATCCAGAACGACCGCATCGTTCTCGAAAAATTCGACCAGTACTACGGCGCCAAGGACTACGCGTTCAAGCGCCTGACGTTCCTGCCCATCCCGGACACCACCGTGCGCCTGTCCAACCTGCGCGCCGGCGACCTGGACATGCTGGAACGCCTGAATCCGTCCGACGCCCCGCAGGTCAAGACTGACGCCAGCCTGACGTTCGCGCCGGTCGCGGGCCTGGGCTTCCAGCAGTTCATGTTCAACGTGGGCAACGGCAAGCGCGCCGAGGACAACCCGTTCAAGAACAAGTTGGTGCGCCAGGCATTCCAGTACGCCATCGACCGCAACGCCATCAACGAAGTGGCCGGCGGCGGCATCTTTGAACCGGCCCAGCAGCCGTTCCCGCCCGCCAGCCCCTATCACAGCGACAAGTTCCCCGTCACCCAGCGCGACGTGGCCAAGTCCAAGAGCCTGCTCAAGCAGGCGGGCTTTGACCGCGTGAAGGCCGAGCTGGTGTTTGGCAACAACACCACCACCTCGTCCATCGCCGAGATCGTCCAGGCGATGGCCGCCGAGGCGGGCTTTGACCTGTCGCTGCGCCCGACCGAATACGCGGCGCTGCAAAAGGAAGCCTCGGGCGGCAACTTCCAGGTCGTGATGCTGGGCTGGTCCGGCCGGGTCGATCCCGACGGCAACATCCACGCCTTCGTCACCTGCAAGGGCGCGCTGAACGACGGCCACTACTGCAACCCTGAAGTCGACAAGCTGCTCAACCAAGCCCGCACCGTGCCGGACGAGGCCAAGCGCAAGGCCATCTACGACCAGGCGCAGACCATCATCCAGGACGAACTGCCCGGCGTGTACAACTACTACCAGCCGTGGCCCTTCGTCATGAGCAAGAAGGTCCAGGGTTTCACTCCCTACCCGGACGGTATGATCCGGCTCAAGGGCGTGACGTTCGCGCAGAAGTAATGTTGGGGCGGCAATCGACCGCCGCACCCGCCGGACGCGCCTTGCGCGTCCGGTTGTCGTTTGCGGCGGACGCGCATCGTCCCTTGTCCGGCCGGCGCCGTCCGTCGTTCCTGTCTTACGGTTTTCCTCATGCTTAAACTCATCTTGCGCCGCGTGATCGTCGCGATCCCGACACTGATATTGGTGTCGATGATCGTGTTCATGCTGCAGAAAATCCTGCCCGGCGATCCGGTGCTGACCCTGGCCGGCGAAGAGCGCGACCCGGCCGTGCTGGACTACCTGCGCGACAAATACCGCCTGAACGACCCGTTGCCGATGCAGTACGCGGCCTGGGCCGGGCAGGTGCTGCAAGGCGACCTGGGCAAGTCCCTGCGCACCGACGTGCCCGTCACGACGCTGATCGCGCAAAAGCTGCCCGTCACCCTGCAACTGGCCGCCATGGCGATGTTCTTTGCGCTTTTGGTGGGCATTCCCATGGGCATCATCGCCGCGGTGCGCAAGGGCAAGCCCGTCGAGATGGGCGCCAACATCGCGGCGCTATCCGGCATGTCCATTCCCAATTTCTGGCTGGGCATCATCCTCATCATGGTGGTGTCGGTGCAGTGGAAGCTGTTGCCGGCCTCGGGCTACGTGTCGCCGTCCGAGGACTTCTGGCTGTCCATCAAGACCATGCTGATGCCGTCGCTGGTGCTGTCCACCGCGATTGCCGCATACCTGATGCGCCACACCCGGTCGTCCATGCTGGAGGCGCTGTCCGCGGATTACGTGCGCACCGCGCGCGCCAAGGGCGTGTCGCCGCGCAGCGTGGTGCTGCGCCACGCGCTGCGCAATGCGCTCATGCCGATCGTCACGCTGGTCACGCTGCTGTTTGGTGAACTGCTGGCCGGTGCCGTGCTGACCGAACAGGTCTTCACAATCCCGGGCTTCGGCAAGCTGGTGGTCGACGCGGTGTTCACCCGCGACTACGCGGTGGTGCAGGGCGTGGTGCTCTGCGTGGCGGTGGGCTTCATCCTGATGAACCTGCTGGCCGACATCCTGTACATCCTGGTCAATCCCCGCCTGAGGCACTCATGAGCGCAATTCCTGCAACGGCCGCAGCCGTCACGCCGCCCCGCAGCCGCAATCGCGCGTGGGCCAAGTTCAAACGCAACCGCATCGCGATGCTCGGCCTGGGCATCGTGCTGTTCTTCGTGCTGGTAGCCATCCTGGCCCCGTTCATCGTCAGCCAGGATCCCTTGCAAACCAGCTTCACCACAATCCGCAAGGCGCCGTCGGCGGCGCATTGGCTGGGCACGGACGAGCTGGGCCGGGATATTTACAGCCGCATGGTCTACGGCGCGCGCGCCTCGCTGATGGCGGGCCTGGTGTCGGTGTTGATCGCGCTGGTCGTGGGCGTGCCCTTTGGCCTGGCCGCGGGCTACTTCGGCGGCTGGACGGACAGCGTCATCTCGCGCGCCACCGAGGCGCTCTTGGCCATTCCCTTCCTGATCCTGGCGATTGCGCTGGCCGCCTTCCTGGGGCCCAGCCTGACGAACGCAATGATCGCCATCGGTGTATCGGCGGCGCCCAAGTTCATCCGGTTGACCCGAGGGCAGGTGCTGGCGGTCAAGAACGAGGACTACGTGCAGAGCGCCCGCGCGCTGGGTGCTTCCGACCTGCGCATCATCGGCCGGCACGTGTTTCCCAACGTCATGCCGCCGCTGATCGTGCAGGCCACGATCACCATCGCCACGGCCATCATCGCCGAGGCCAGCCTGTCCTTCCTGGGCCTGGGCCTGCAGCCGCCGACGCCGTCGTGGGGCTCGATGCTGAACACGGCCAAGAACTTCATGACCCAGGCGCCCTGGATGTCGATCTTCCCCGGATCGGCCATTTTCCTGGTGGTGCTGGGCTTCAATCTGCTGGGTGACGGGCTGCGCGACGCGCTCGATCCGCGTCAGGAAAAGTAATCGATATGGCAACCATGGATTCCAACCGCGTCGTCCAGGTCAATGACCTGACGGTGCGGTTCAAAACGCCCGAACGCACCGTGGAAGCGGTGCGCAATGTTTCCTTTCACGTGAACCGCGGCGAGACGCTGGCCATCGTGGGCGAGTCGGGGTCCGGCAAGTCCGTGACCTCGCTGGCGCTGATGCGTCTGGTCGAGTACGGCGGAGGACATATCGCCAACGGCGGGATGCTGCTGCGCCGGCGCAGCGGCGACGTGCTGGATCTGGTCAATGCGCCCGATTCCACGCTGCAACGCGTGCGCGGCGCGGATGTCGCCATGATCTTCCAGGAGCCGATGACCTCGCTGAACCCCAGCTTCACGGCCGGCAACCAGATCGCCGAGGCCCTGCAGCTGCATCAGGGGCTTGACGCCGCGGCCGCCCGCGCCGAGACGCTG
Source organism: Achromobacter sp. JD417 (assembly GCF_041879325.1). Lineage (NCBI taxonomy): Bacteria > Pseudomonadati > Pseudomonadota > Betaproteobacteria > Burkholderiales > Alcaligenaceae > Achromobacter > Achromobacter sp. JD417. The sequence goes on from NZ_CP087159.1 coordinate 2,358,311, forward strand.
CGCATGCTGGAGCGCGTGCGCATTCCCGAGGCGCGCGCCATCCTGGACCGCTATCCGCACCAGCTGTCGGGCGGCATGCGCCAGCGCGTGATGATCGCAATGGCGCTGTCGTGCAAGCCGCAACTCTTGATCGCCGACGAGCCGACGACCGCGCTGGATGTCACGATCCAGGCGCAGATCCTGCAACTCATTCGCCAGCTCCAGGAAGAGATGGACATGGGCGTGATCTTCATCACGCACGACATGGGGGTAGTGGCGGAAGTGGCCGACCGCGTGCTGGTGATGTACCGGGGCGACAAGGTCGAAGAGGGCGGTTCGGACGAGATCTTTGCGCGTCCGCAGCATGCCTACACGCGGGCGCTGCTGTCGGCGGTGCCGCGCCTGGGCGCGATGCAGGGCACGGACGAGCCGGCGCCGTTTCCGCTGTTGAAGGTGGACGAGGCCGCGCGCGTGCCGGATCCGGCCAAGCTGGTGGATACGCCGGTGGCCGCGCCCTCGACGGTGCGGCGCGAGAACGGGCCGGTGCTGAAGGTGCGGGATCTGACGACCAGCTTTGACATTACCGGTGGCATCCTGGGCCGGGTGCAAAAGCGCGTGCATGCGGTCGAGAAGGTCAGCTTTGACCTGTACCCGGGCGAGACGCTGTCGCTGGTGGGCGAGTCGGGGTGCGGCAAGACGACGACGGGCCGTTCATTGCTGCAATTGGTGAAGAGCAAGAGCGGGTCGATTGAATTCGACGGCAAGAATATCGGGGCGTTGCGCGGCAGCGCAATGCAGACGCTGCGCCAGCACATCCAGTTCATTTTCCAGGACCCGTTCGCGTCGCTGGATCCGCGGATGACGGTGGGCTATTCGATCATGGAACCGCTCTTGATCCACAAGGTGGCGCGTGGCAAAGCGGCGCAGGATCGGGTGCGGTGGCTGATGGACAAGTGCGGGTTGCTGCCTGAAATGATCGACCGCTATCCGCATGAGTTTTCAGGCGGGCAGCGTCAGCGGATCTGCATCGCGCGGGCGCTGGCGCTCAATCCCAAGGTGGTGATCGCGGATGAGTCGGTGTCGGCGCTTGACGTGTCGATTCAGGCGCAGATCGTGAATCTGCTGCTGGATCTGCAGCGAGAACTGGGCGTGTCGTTTTTGTTTATCTCGCACGATATGGCGGTGGTGGAGCGGGTGAGCCACCGGGTGGCCGTGATGTATCTGGGGCAGATCGTGGAGATCGGGCCTCGGCGGGCGATCTTCGAAAATCCGCAGCATCCTTATACGAAGAAGCTGATGGCGGCGGTGCCGATCGCGGATCCGCAGCGGCGGCATCGGGAGCGGTCCCTGCTGGTGGATGAGATTCCCAGCCCGATGCGTCGGGTGGGGGATGAGCCGCTGGTGGAGCCGCTGGTTGCCGTGGGTGAGGGGCATTTTGTGGCGCGGCATGCCATTGGGGTTTATTGAGGCGGTGTGGGCTGGTTTGCTTGGTTGCCTCTGGCTTTGCTTTTTGTTTGCTGTATTTGCTGTATTTGCTGTATTTGCTGTATTGGCTGTATTGGCTGTATTGGCTGGCGGTGCTGTCGATGCTGGCGGTGCTGGCGTCGGGCGGGGTTCTTGAGCCGCGGCCGGCGCCGGCCCGGGTGCAAGCGCGGGGCCACGATTGCGGTCCGGAGCCTTCGCTCCGGACTTGCCTAGGCGGCCCCCCCCTGCGTCATCCTCGTTGGCGCCCTTCGGCGCCTGCCTTCGGATTCCCTTGGGCGCATCGACGCCCCGCGCTCGCACCCGGCCCGTCACCAGCCGCTCTGTCAGTTGCTGGCGCGGGGTGGCGGGGCGATTTGGGTTCTTGCGTTTTTGCCGCGGGTGGGGTGGGGCGGAAGATCTTGCGGGGCCGCCAAAATCGGCCGCGCGGGCGGCCTTCTTTGGCGTTTGGGTGTCTTGCGTCGTGGTGATGACGCTGCGCGCTGGTGACGCGGTATTTGGTCGCCGTCGGGTGTCTGACATCCTTACGAGATGCGCGCCGTCAGGTGTCTGACACCCTTACGAAATGCGCGTGGTAGTGCAGTCGACCTTCCCGGGTGTCTGACACCCATCGGAGCGCGGGTGTTCTCCTCCGTCAGGTGTCTGACACCCTTACGAGATGCGCGTGATAGTGTGGCCGGCCTTCCCGGGTGTCTGACACCCATCCAAGCGCGGGTGTTCAAACAACCCGCCATTCATCAGCGCTTTTCCAGCGCCAACCTCAATCCAAATGCAATAAACACCGCCCCGGTCACACGGTCCAGGCCGCGGGTGACTGCGGGCCGGGAAAGCCAGCGGGCCAGGGGGCGGGTGGCGGCTACCAGCAGGACGAACCAGAGCATGCCGACGATCGCGTGGACCGTGGCTAGCAGCAGGCTGAAGCGAAGGACGTCGGCGCCGGCGGGGATGAACTGGGGCAGGAAGGTGATGTAGAAGACGCCGACCTTGGGGTTCAGGGCGTTGGTGAGGCAGCCGCGGACGAACCAGGCGGTGGCGGTGCTGCCGGGGCGCGTGGCGGCGGCGATTCTGGAGGCGGGGGGCGCCGTACCGTTGCCGGTGGCGGTGGCGGTGGCGGTGGCGGTGGCGGTGCCTGTGCCTGTGCCAGTGCCTGCGCCTGCGCCTGCGCCTGCGCCTGTGCCAATGCCAATGCCAGCCTCCGCGCCCGTACCACTGATCTGCCTGGCGGCCTGGCCTGAGTTCTTGCGCACGGCGCGGGTGCTCCACAGCAGCTTGATGCCTAGATAGAACAGGTAGATGGCGGCGCAGATGCGCAGAGTGTCGTAGGCGAGCGTGGACACGGCCAGCAGCGATCCAAGTCCGAAGGCCGCAATCGCGCCCCATAGCAGGCAGCCTGCGCTGATGCCCAGGCCGGCCATGAGGGCGCGGCGGCTGCCTTCGACGGCGGCGGTGCGCAGCACCAGGGCGTTATCCAGGCCGGGGGTGATGGTCAGGATGGCGGCGGCCAGGGTGAAGGCGAGGAGGGCGGCTGTGGCTGTCATGGCGCGGGAATGTTGAGTGGCGCTGCCGGCAGGGTTGGCGCGGCGCAGGCCCGGCAAGTGTAACGTCGGGTCTAGCCGTTGGGCTTGATCCTTGAGTCTTGACCCCTGAGCCTTGACCCCTGAGCCTTGACCCCTGAGCCGTGGCCTGTGGCGCTTGGCACGCAGCTTAGGGTGGCTGCAATGCCTGCCGGCATGGGCGATTCACGAATGCCGAGGCGCGTGGCGCCCCGCAGCGGGCGGTTATCATGGCGGCCTTCCCGCAATTCGCTTTTGAACGGACCTACGCCATGGCCCTGCGCGCCACCATCTACAAGGCCGACCTGAACGTCGCCGATACCGATCGCCATTATTACGGCAGTCACGGGCTTACCGTGGCGCGTCATCCCTCGGAAACGGACGAGCGGATGATGGTGCGGCTGGCGGCGTTTGCGTTGCATGCGCAGGAGGAGCTGTCGTTCACGAAGGGGCTGAGCGATACCGATGAGCCGGACCTGTGGGTGAAGGACCTGACGGGCGAGATCAAGCTGTGGATCGAAGTGGGCCAGCCCGAAGAGCGCCGCATCCTGCGCGCCTGTGGCCGGGCCGACGAGGTGATCGTGTACTGCTATGGCGGTTCGGCCAGCAAGATCTGGTGGGACGGCGTGCGCAACAAGCTGGAACGCACGCGCAACCTGAAGGTGATCAACCTGCCGGCCGAGCAGAGCCGGGCGCTGGGCCAATTGGCCGAACGCACGATGCAGCTGAACGCCAATATCTCGGACGGCGTGGTGTATTTTTCGGCGGCCAAGGGCGAAGTCACCCTCGAACCCGAGGCGTGGCGCTGAAATAGGGGACGGGGCTTGCGCTTCGGAACAGGGCGGGCTTAATATGACGATAATCATATTTCTGGCGTCCCGGTCATGTCTGCCTCCCGCAAGGAACAATCCCACGAACGCATCGTCGATGCGGCGGCGCGCGCGATCCGCCGCGCCGGGTATTCCGGGGTAGGCGTCGCGGACGTCATGAAGGAAGCTGGCCTGACGCACGGCGGCTTCTACGCGCATTTCCCTTCGCGCGACGCGTTGCTGGCGGCGGCGATGGAGCGTGCCGGCCAGGACGGCGCGGCGCGCCTGTCCCAGAACATGGCGCGCCGCCGCGCCGAAGGCGCCAGCCCGTTGCGCGCCTGGGTCGAAGCCTACCTTAGCGACGCGCATCTGGCCGGCTGCGAGCGGGGTTGCCCCGTGGCGGCGTTGGCCTCGGAAATTCCCCGCCAGTCGGACGATGTGCGCGAGGTGGCGGCCAGCCGGGTGCAGCGGCTGATGGAAGCCGTGCAGCAGGTGCTGCCCGCCCAGGCGGGCGAACACGCGGCCGCGGCCGTGCTCAGCACCCTGGTCGGCGCGTTGCAGCTGGCGCGGGCGTTGGGCGACAACCCGCGCGGACGCGCGGTGCTGGCCTCGGCCCGACAGGCGGTGCTGGACCAGTACGACCACGAGGCTGCCGCAACGTCTCACTGATTCGATTTTCTCCGGCCGCGCTGCGCGGCCGTTTTGCTGCCTTTAAATATGATGATCATCATATTCTGATTCACCGAAGTCCCTACCTTCACATCGATTCATCCTCAGGAATGCGCATCATGGAACTGAAAAACGCCGTTGTTTTCATCACGGGCGCCAATCGCGGCCTCGGTCTGACTTTTGCCCGCGAGGCGCTGGCCCGCGGCGCCCGCAAGGTCTACGCCGCCGCGCGCGATCCGTCTGCCATCACGCTGGAGGGCGTCGTGCCCGTCAAGCTGGACGTGACGCGCGCCGAAGATGTGGCCGCCGCCGCCGAACTGGCGGGCGACGTGACGCTGGTCATCAACAATGCAGGCATTGCGGACTTCGGCGGGTTTCTGGCGCCGGGCAGTGTGGAGTCGGCGCAGCGCCATCTGGACGTCAACCTGCTCGGGCCGCTGCGCGTGTCGCAGGCCTTCGCGCCGGTGCTGGCCGCCAACGGCGGCGGGGCGATCCTGAATGTCCTGTCGATCGCCAGCTGGCTCAACAGGCCGATGCTGGGCGTGTACGCGATGAGCAAATCCGCCGCTTGGGCGCTGACGAACGGGCTGCGCCAGGAGCTGCAGGCGCAGAACACGCAGGTGCTGGGCCTGCACATGGGCTTCGTGGACACCGATCTGACCAAAGACATCGATGCGCCCAAGTCCTCGCCGCAGGCCATCGTGGCCCAGGCGCTGGACGCGCTGGAGGCGGGCGAGCGCGAAGTGCTGGCCGACGAGCTGACGCGCCAGGTCAAGCAGGGTCTGACCGCCAGCCCGGCCGTCTATCTGTAAGCGGGGACCGGACAGCCATGCGTATCTCCACAACTTCCGCCGAGTCCGCGGCCGGCCTGGGCGCCAATGACCCGGCCTACGGCACGGCGGATACCGCCGGCGACAAGGCTGCGGTGGTCAGCCTGACCGCAACCGGCGTCGCCTCGTCGCAGCCCGCCGCGCCACAAGCCTCGCCCTGGCCCGTCTTCTGGATCGCCAGCATTGCGGTCTTCCTGGTGTCGCTGGACAGCACGATGCTGTATGCGGCGTTCGGCGCGCTGCGCGAAGGATTTCCGACGGCTTCGGCCGCGGACATGTCCTGGGTGCTGAACGCCTATACGGTGGTCTTTGCGGCCATGCTGATCCCCTCGGGCGGACTGGCCGACACGCATGGCCGCAAGCGCATGTTCATGGGCGGGGTGCTGCTGTTTCTGGCGGCGTCCGCGGCCTGTGGGCTGGCCGCCACGGAACAGTGGCTCATCGCCGCGCGCGTGCTGCAGGCGGTCGGTGCGGCGCTTTTGACGCCGGCGTCGCTGTCGATCGTGCTGGCGGCCTTTCCGGCGTCGCAGCGGTCCGTGGCGGTGAGCCTGTGGGGCGCGGTGGGCGGACTGGCGGCGGCCGTCGGGCCGAGCCTGGGCGCTTTTGTGGTGGATGTGGCCGGCTGGCCCTGGGCGTTCTACATCAACCTGCCGTTGGGCGCGGTGTCGTTGTGGTTCGGCGCGGGCCTGCTCAAGGAGTCGGTCAAGCCCGACGCACGCCGGCGCGTGGATGGGCTGGGCATGGCGTTGCTGATGGTGGGGGTGGGGGCGGTGGCGCTGGCCATCGTGCAGTCGGAGTCGCCAACGTGGCAGCGCGGCGAACTGGCGGTTGCGGCCGCCGTGGGCGTGATGGCGCTGATCGCGTTCGTGGTCTGGGCGCGCGTGACGCCGCACCCGCTTGTCGATCTGGCGCTCTTCAAGCACCGGACGTATCGCTACGTGAATCTGGCGACGCTCAGCTTTGGCATTGCCTTTGCCATGATGTTCTTTGCGTTCTTCTTCTACATGACGGGCGTGTGGCACTACAGCCTGCCGCGCGCGGGGCTGGCGGTCACGCCCGGTCCGCTGCTGGTGATGCCGACGGCGATCATCACCGGCCGGCTGGCGGCGCGGATGGGGCATCGGCCCTTCCTCGTGGGCGGCGCGCTGGTGTATGCCGCCAGCGGCTTGTGGTTCCTGTTGGTGCCGGGCGCGGAACCGGCCTATTTGCGCGAATGGTTGCCCGGGCTGCTGCTGAGCGGCATCGGGGTGGGCATGGTCCTGCCGTCGCTGTCGGGCGCGGCGGTGAACCGGCTGCCGGCCCAGCACTACGCGGTGGGCAGCGCGGTCAACCAGGCGACGCGCCAGATCGGCGGCGTGCTGGGTGTGGCGGTCACCGTGGTGCTGCTGGGGCATGGCGCCGCCAGCCACGCGGATTTCTCGCCCATCTATCTGACGCATGTGGGTCTGGCCCTGCTGACCGCCTTGCTCTGCCTGCCGGTGGACACCCGGCCGAAAGCGGCCTGAGCGGGAGGGCGCAAGGGCGGGGGAACCCCCGCCGCAGTACGGAAAACGGGGACGCAATCTGCCTGATCAACCCGCCGAAATGATGCATTTTTGGTGCGGAACGTGACAGAATGTCAGCCACCACGCGCTGGCCGGCTGTACCGGTGAATTCCGTATTGATCAGGTTTCGAAATGCCCGTTTCCGGAGATGCGTCCCCCATCCCACCGCCTGGCCCTGACGCGGCCGGCGCGCCGCGCGAACCGGACGGTCCGCTGGACAGGTTGGCGCGACTGGCCCGGCGCACGATAGGCGTGGACACGGTCATCATCGCGTGCACCGACGCCGATGGCGCGTGGCGGGCGGTGGCTGGCGCCGCGCCGGGGTCCGCGCCATGTCCCTGGTCCCTCGACCATCCGGTGCGCGCCGCCGATGGCCGCCTGCTCGGCACGCTGCGCCTGCTGCACAGCCAGACGCGCCATCTATCCCCCGACGATCAGCAAGCCTTGCAGGATCTGGCGGGCCTGGCGGCCACGGCCATTGAAAAGCGCCACGCGCTGGCCTGCGAGCGTGCCGACGAAGACACCTGGCGCGACGAAGCCCGCAAGCTGTCGCTGGCCATTGCCGGCAGCGGCACCGGCGTGTGGGACCGCAACGTGGTGACCGGCGAGATCACCTATTCGCCGGGCTGGAAGGCCTTGCTCGGTTACAGCGAAGCCGAGCTCACGACGCGCATCGAAGACGCGTACACCCGCCTGCATCCGGACGATCGGGACTATGTTCGGGCGGCCATGCAGGATCACTTCGATGGCAAGACCGATAGCTACGAAGTCGAGCACCGCATCCGCTGCAAGGACGGCAGCTACAAGTGGATCTGCAGCCGCGGCAAGGTCGTCAGCCGAGACGAAACGGGCCGCGCGCTGCGCATGATGGGCACGACCACGGACATCAGCACCCTGCGCGCCATGTCCGAAAGGCTCAAGCGCACCGCGGATCTGGTCGTGAACCTGACCGACGCCGTGCCCGGGCTGGTGTTTCAATGCCGGCCGGTGCCGGAGGGGGGGTCGTGGTTCTCGTACGTCAGCGCGGGCATCTGGGACATGTTCGAACTGACCGCCGACGACGTGCGCGCAAGCACCACCGCCATCGAGCGGCGCATCCATCCCGACGACCTGCCTGCCTACCGCGCGTCGCTGCAGGCAGCGGCCGCGGCGCAGATGCCTTGGCATCTGGAATTTCGCGTCTGCCTGCCGCTTCAGGGCGTGCGCTGGCGGCAGGGCGATGCCAGCCCGCGCCGCGACGCCGACAATGGCGTGGTCTGGCACGGCTTTGTCACCGACATCACCGACCGCAAGCGGGCGGAACTTGAATTGCGCGAACTGGCCGCGACCGACGCCCTGACCACCTTGCCCAACCGCCGCCACTTCATGTCGCGCATCGCCGCGGAGCTGACGCGCATAAAGGGGCAGGGCGGTCAGGGGGCGGCCGTGCTGATGTGCGACCTGGACCACTTCAAGCACATCAACGACACCTGGGGCCACGCCATCGGCGATGGTGTGTTGCAGCATTTCGCGAACATGCTGCGCGCCCAATTGCGCGAAATCGACCTGGTGGGCCGCATCGGGGGCGAAGAGTTCGCGGTCGTCCTTCCAGACACCGACTTCGAACGCGCGCACGTCTTTGCCCGCAACGTGCAGCGGCGGATCGCCGACACGCCGTATTCCACGGGCGGGTGCCCCATCCCGCTGACGGTCAGCATCGGGATTTCCGCGCTGCACAACAACGACGACGATGCGGGGCTGGCGCTTAGCCGCAGCGACCGCGCGCTCTATTTCGCCAAGCAGCGGGGACGCAATCGGATCGAGTCGGTGTTTTCCCGATAGAACAACCGCCCGGACCCTTTGTTCCATTGACCGTACATTAGGACACCCCTAGAGTTCCCGTCATGGGAACCTCATTGCCACTTCCGAAATACCACCAGATCTATCTCGTCCTGCGCGAACAACTGCAGGAGGGGCGGTTCGACCAGGACGGCGTGCCGGGCGAGCATGCGCTGGCGGACCAGTTCGACGTCGCGCGCATCACCATTCGCAAGGCGATGGAAATGCTGGTCGCCGACGGCCTGGTGTCGCGGCGCCCCGGCCTGGGCACCTGGCCCCTGCGCGGCGCAGCCGCCGCGCACAGTGCGCCGGCGCCCGATTCGCAGCAGAAGGCGCACCTGACCGGCCTGCTGGAAAACATCGTCAACATGGGCCTGCGCACGTCGGTGCAGGTGCTGGACAGCACGCTCGTCTATGCGCCGCCGTCCGTGGCCGACGCCTTGCATATCCCGCCCGGCACCCCCGTGCACAAAAGCCTGCGCGTGCGCAGCACCGATGCCGGGCCGCTCTCGCATATCACCACCTACGTGCCGCAGTCCGTGGCCGATTTCACGCGCGAAGACCTGGAACGCGAACCCCTCCTGATGCTGCTGGAAGCCGCGGGGGTGGAGTTCGGCGGCGCCACGCAGACGATTTCAGCGCGCCTGGCCGATGCGCAGGTCGCGCGGCTGCTGGACGTCGCGGTCGGTTCGGCGTTGCTGGCCGTCACGCGTCTGGTGCGCGACGTGGGCGACCGGCCGGTGCAATTGCTGCAGGGCCTGTACCGGCCCGACCGCTACCAATATCAGTTGCAGCTATCGCGCGTCGGCAGCATCGACGCCAAGGTCTGGGTCAGCGAAGAGCTGTCGGCCCAATTTCATTGAACCCCTCGGAGATCCGCCCATGAATTCGCGCCGCACTTTCCTCTATCAATCCGCCGCCGCGGCGGCCCTCGTGTCCGCCCCGTGGGTGGCCCGGTCGCAGGGCGCCGCGCCCATCAAGGTCGGGGTGCTGCACCCGGTGACGGGCGCGCTGGCGTATTCGGGTCAGCAATGCCGCCTGGGTGCGCTGCTGGCCATCGAGGACATCAACAAGGCGGGCGGCATCAAATCGATGGGCGGCGCGCCGCTGCAGGCGGTGCTGGGCGATGCGCAGTCGCGTCCCGAGGCGGGCTCGGCCGAAGTCGAGAAGATGAACGAGGCGGGGGTGTCGGCGATCGTGGGCGCGTATGCCTCGGCGATCTGCCTGGCCACGACGCAGACGGCCGCCAAGTACAACCTGCCGCATGTCGTGGACGTGGGCGTGGCCGACCAGATCGTCGAGCGCGGCCTGAAGAACACCTTCCGTTTCGGTCCGGGCTACCGCGCCTGTAGCGAACGCGCCATCCTTGACCTGGCCGCGCTGAACGACGCCGCCGGCAAGCCGGCCAAGACCGTGATGATCGTGCACGAGGACTCGCTGTTCGGCACGGGCACCGCCGCGCTCCTGTCCAAGTCGCTGCCGGAGCACGGCTTCGAGGTCAAGGAAGTCGTCAAGCACCCGAACCCGACGCGCGACTTCAACAACATCGTGCTGCGTATGCGGTCCGTGAATCCCGACATCGTGATCCCGGCCAACTACTACAACGAATACGCCTTGCTGCTGCGCGCCATGAAGCAGCAGAAGGTGCAGCCCAAGGCCATCTACTCGGTGCTGGGCGGCGCGGCCTCCAGCTACAAGTTCCTGAAGGAATTTCCGGACATCGCCAACGGCATCATCGACTGCAACCACTGGTTCAACCCGAAGGATGCGCGCGTCGCGCCGCTGAAGGCCCGCGTGGAAGAGAAGGGCGCGTACTTCAGCTACGAAGTCTTCATGACCTACACCGCCATGCTGCTGCTGGCCGATGCGCTGGAGCGCGCCAAGTCCGCCGACCGCGCCGCGATCATCGAGGCGCTGGCGTCCAGCACCTTCCAGGACAACCTGATGCCCTATGGCCCGACCAAGTTCGTCAATGGCCAGAACACCGGGGCGCAGCCGCTGCTCACGCAGGTGATCGGCGGCGACATCAAGGTGATCTTCCCGGCCGAATACCGCCAGGCCGATGCCGTGTTCCCGCTGAAGGCCTGACAAGACCCATGCTCGATCCCGCCATCCTCTTTTCCTCGGTGCTGAACGGCCTGACGACGGGCGCCGTGTACGCGCTCATCGCCCTGGGCCTGACCCTGATCTACGGGGTGCTGCACATCATCAACTTTGCCCACGGCGCGGCGCTCATGGTGGCGCTGTACGCCGTGTATCTGCTCAAGGACCGGCTGGGCATCGATCCCTATGCCGCCTTGCCGCTGGTGGTGCCCGGCATGTTCGTGCTGGGCTACGCCTTGCAGCGCGTCGTCATCAACCGCGCCAGCCACGGCAAGGACGAGAACATCCTGCTCGTGACGCTGGGCCTGGCGATCGTGCTGGAGAACCTGGCGCTGGTCTGGTTCAAGTCCGACACGCGCAGCATCGACACCGCGTACACGCTGTCCACGGTCGAGATCGGCCCGGCGATGATCGCGCTGCCCAAGGTCATCGCCTTCTGCGGCGCGCTGGCGGTGGCGGCGGTGCTGTTCTGGATCATCCGCAGCACCGACCTGGGCCGCGCCATCCGCGCCGTCGCCCGCGAAAAGCAGGGCGCCAAGCTGATGGGCATCGACGTGGAAAAGGTCTACGCGGTGTCGTTCGGCATCGGCATGGCCTGCCTGGGCGCGGCGGCGTGCTTTCTGCTGCCGGCCTACTACGTCAATCCGCAGGTGGGCAGCGGCTTCGTGCTGGTCGCCTTCACCATCGTGGTGCTGGGCGGCATGGGCAGTTTCGTGGGGGCGCTGGTGGGCGGACTGCTCATTGGCGTGGTGGAGTCCATCGGCGGCCTGTTCCTGGGCGACTCGCTGGGACAGATGGGCATCTTCGCGATCTTCATCGCGGTGCTGCTGTTTCGCCCGCAGGGGCTGTTCGGGGCGAGGGGCTGAGCATGAAACGGGATCTTTTCGCTATTGCGCTATTCGGGGTGGTGCTCGCGGCCGTGGCCGCGCTGGCCCAATCGGGCGTGCTGCTGACGTTCGTGATGATGTCGCTCTACGCGGCGCTGCTGTCGCAGGCCTGGAACATCCTGGGCGGGTACGGCGGCCAGCTGTCGTTCGGGCATGCGCTTTTTTTCGGCGTGGGCGCGTACGCGCAGGCGCTGGGCCAGTTGAACCTGGGCCTGAACCCGTGGCTGGTGCTGCCCATGGCGATCGCGCTGGGCGCGCTGGTCGGCGTGGCGGTGGGCGGGCTGACGTTCCGCTACGGGCTCAAGGGCTCGTACTTTGCGCTCGTGACGCTGGCATTTGCTGAAGTCTTTCGCATTCTTGCGCTGTCGGCCTCGTTTACTGGCGGCGGCGTCGGGCTGATGGTGCCGCTGCAGGAAGGCGTGGCCAACATGCAGTTCGGCTCGCGCCGCGGCTACATCTACCTGCTGCTTGCGTTCGTGCTGCTGGCCCTGCTGGTGACCGCGTGGCTGCGCCATTCGCGTTTCGGCGCCTACCTGCAGGCCGTGCGCGACAACGAGGACGCGGCGCGCGCCATCGGCGTGAATCCGCTGCGCGTCAAGCTGGGCGGCATTGCGCTGTCGGCCGCCTTCATGAGCGTGGCCGGCGCCTTTTACGTACAGGTCTTCCAGTACATCGACCCGGGCATCGCTTTTGGCTCGGCCGTGTCGGTGGAGGCCCTGGTGGGCGCCATTGTGGGCGGCATGGGCACCTTGTGGGGGCCGCTGCTGGGCGCGGTAACGCTGCATGCGCTGGCCGACCTGACCCGCAACCTCTTCGGCGAGCTGCCGGGCATCAGCATGGTGATCTACGGCGTGGTGCTGATCCTGATCGTGATGTTCATGCCGCGCGGCATCACCGGCGGCGGGCAGTCGCTTGGCCGCCTGTTTGGAATGAAGGAGCGCGCCCGTGTCTGATATCCTGCTTCAAGCGCGCAATCTGTCCATCACGTTCGGCGGCCTGAAGGCCGTGCAGGACGTGAGCCTGGATGTGCGGGAAGGCTCGCTGACCGCGCTGGTCGGCCCCAACGGCGCGGGCAAGACGACGCTGTTCGGCCTGCTGTCGGGCTTTCTGAAGCCCGGTTCGGGTTCGGTGCACTTTGCCGGCCAGGACATCACCGGGCAGGCGCCGCACGAATCCGCGCGGCTCGGCCTGACCCGCACTTTCCAGATCGTGCAGCCATTCGGCGCGCAGACCGTGCGCCAGAACATCGCCGTGGGCGCACATCTGCGCCTGGCGGATCGCGACGAGGCGCTTGCCGCGGCCGAGGCCGTGGCCGCGCGCGTCAACCTGCAGGCCTCGCTGGATAAGCCGGCGGCGGACCTGACGGTGGCCGGACGCAAGCGCCTGGAGCTGGCGCGCGCGCTGGCCACGCGGCCGCGCCTCCTGCTGCTGGACGAGGTGCTGGCGGGCCTGAATCCCAGTGAGATCGACGAGATGATTCCGGTGGTGAAAAAGCTGGTGGACGATGGCGTCACCGTGCTGATGATCGAACACGTGATGCGGGCGGTGATGAGCCTGGCCGAGCATGTGTGGGTGCTGGCGCAGGGCCGCCTGATCGCCTCGGGCACGCCCGGCGAGGTGACGCGCGACCCGAAGGTCGTGGAGGCCTATCTGGGCCACGGCGCGGCGGCGCGGCTTGCCGCGCAGGGAGCGCCGGCATGAGCGCGCTGCTGGAGGTCAAAGGCTTGCGGGCGGGCTACGGGCGCATGGAAGTGCTGCGCGGCGTGGACCTGGACGTGGGGGCTGGCGAGATCGTGGTGCTGCTGGGCAGCAACGGCGCGGGCAAATCCACCTTGAACAACACGGTGTGCGGCCTGTGCCGGCCCTGGGGCGGCTCGGTGCGTTTCGAAGGCCAGGACCTGACCGGCCGCCACTACCGTCAGGTGGTGCAGGCGGGCCTGATCCAGGTGCCCGAGGGCCGCCGCGTGTTCCCGAACCTGAGCGTGCGCGAGAACCTGGAACTGGGCTCGTTCACCCGGGCGCGCGAGCGCCGCGCGCAAAACCTGGATAAGGTGCTGGACATCTTTCCGCGGCTGCGGGAACGCCTGGACCAGCTGGCCGGCACGATGTCGGGCGGGGAGCAGCAGATGCTGGCCATCGGCCGTGGCCTCATGGCCGAGCCGCGCCTGTTGATCCTGGACGAACCCTCGCTTGGCCTGTCGCCGTTGATGGTCGAGGAACTGTTCGGCCTCATCAAGCGGTTGCATGGCGACGGACTGGCGATTCTGCTGGTCGAGCAGAACGTCGGCCAGTCCCTCGAAACCGGGCAGCGGGCCTATGTGCTGGAAAACGGCGCCGTGCGCTACAGCGGCAGCTGTCCCGACCTTTTGGCTAGCGACGACGTGCGCCGCGCCTATCTGGGGATGTAATCATGGCCCAGCCTCAAACCCTGGCCCAGAAGCTGATCGCCGCCGCCTGCGGGCGTGAGACGGTGGCCGAGGGCGAAATCGTGACCTGTGCGGTCGACCTGGCGATGTTCCACGATTCCAGCGGTCCCCGGCGCCTGCAGCCCATGCTGCAGGAGCTGGGCGCCACGTTGTGGGATCCGTCCCGCATCGTGCTGGTCATCGACCACTACGTGCCGGAATCGGACGACGAATCGCGCCGCATCGTGCGCATCGCGCGCGACTGGGCCGCGGAGCAGCAACTGCCCAACGTGTATGACTCGGTCGGCATCTGTCACGTGGTGGTGCCGCAGCACGGCCACATCCGCCCCGGCATGTTCTGTGTGGGCGGCGATTCGCATTCGCCGACCGGCGGCGCGTTTGGCGCGTATATGTTCGGCATCGGCAGCACCGAAATGCTGGGCGTGGCGGTCACCGGCCAGATCTGGGTCAAGGTGCCCAAGACGCTGATGATGCACTGGCGCGGCCAGCTGGCGGCCGGCGTCACCGCCAAGGACATGATGCTGCACATGATCGGCCGCTACGGCATGAACGGCGGGCGCTACCAGGCGGTGGAATTCTGCGGCGAGGCCGTGCGCGCGCTGTCGATGCAAGAGCGCATGACGCTGTCGAACATGAGCGCCGAGCTGGGCTCGCAGGTGGGCCTGATCGCCCCGGACGAGACCACCGCGGCCTATCTGCGCGAGGCGGGCGTGACGGCGGACCTGGACCTGGCGCGTTGGCAGAGCGACCCGCAGGCCGACGCCGAATGGCACGAGTTCGATGCCGCGGCGCTGGCCCCGCAGGTCGCCGCGCCGCACAGCCCGGCCAACGCGCGCGGCGTGGACGAATACAACGACGTGCAGGTGCAGGTGGCCTACATCGGCGCCTGCACCGGCGCCAAGCTGGACGACCTGCGCGCCGCCGCCAGCGTGCTGCGCGGCCGCCGGCTGGCGGACGGCATGCAACTGATGGTGGCCCCGGCCAGCCGGGTGGATCAGGAACAGGCCGACCGCGAAGGCGTCATGCAGGTGCTGCGCGACGCCGGGGCCCAGGTGCTGGCCACGTCCTGCGGCGCCTGTGCGGGCTATGGCGGGTCCATTCCGGACGGCGCCAGCGTCATTTCCACCACCGCGCGCAATTTCAAGGGGCGCATGGGCTCGGAGACCGCGCAGGTCTACCTGGCTTCGCCCTATACCGTCGCGGCGTCGGCCGTGGCGGGCCGCGTGGCCGATCCCCGGGAGTTCCTGGCATGAACGCTGACACCACGACGCACCGCGTCTGGCGCGTGGGCGCGGACATCGACACCGATGCGCTGGCGCCGGGCGCCTACATGAAATTCGGCATCGACGAGATCGCGCGCCACTGCCTGCAGCGGGTCCGGCCCGACTTTGCCGGCCAGGTCCAGCCCGGCGACGTGCTGGTGGCCGGCCCCAACTTCGGCATCGGCTCGTCGCGCGAGCAGGCGGCTGCGGCGCTCGTGCGCCTGGGCGTGGCCGCCGTGATCGCGCCGTCCTTCAACGGCCTGTATTTCCGCAACGCGTTCAACGTGGGGCTGCTGCTCCTGACGTGCAGCCAGGCCGACACCCTTGCCGAAGGCGAAGGCATCACGTTCGACCCGGCCGCCGGCCGCATCGGCCGTCCCGGCGGCAACCCCGCCGAGTTGCATTGCGAGCCCGTGCCCGGCTTCCTGCTTGACATGGTGCAGGCCGGCGGACTGCTGAATCTGCTGAAACAGCGTCAAACCTCTTAGGAACAACATCATGCTTGACCCCGTTACCCTGGCGGTCCTGAAGGGCCGCCTGGAACAGATCGCCGACGAAATGGACGCGACGCTGTACCGCAGCGCGTTCAATCCCATCATCGCCGAGGCCCATGACGCCTGCCACGGCATGTACGACGCCGCCACCGGCGCCACGCTGATCCAGGGCAAGTCGGGCCTGCCCGTCTTCGTGGGCGCGATGGCGTTCGCGGTGAAGGCGGCGGCCAAGGCCGCGGCCGGCCGTGGCGGCATGGTGGATGGCGACGTGTGGCTGTTCAACGATCCTTACGAAGGCGGCACGCACGCCAACGACTTCAAACTGGTCAAGCCGGTGTTCCGCGGCGGCAAGCTGTTCTGCTTCCTGGCGTCGGCGGCCCACTGGCATGACGTGGGCGGCGCGGTGCCCGGCAACTACAACCCGGCCGCCACCGAATGCTGGCAGGAAGCGGTGCAGATCCCGCCCGTGCGCATCGTGCGCGCTGGCGTGCTGGACCAGGACGTGCTCGCCATCCTGAAGGCCAACACGCGCCTGCCCGACAGCCTGTGGGGCGATCTGAACGGCCAGCTCGCGGCGCTGGAACTGGGCGCGCGCCGGCTGGACGGCCTGCTGGACGAATACGGCGATGCGACGGTGCTGGAGTCCCTGGACACCCTGCGCGAACGCGCGCGCCGCCTGATGCGCGATCACATCGCCCGCCTGCCGGATGGCGAGTACGCCTTTGAAGACATGCTGGACAACGACGGTGTGCGCGATGCGCCGCTGCGCATCGCGCTCAAGCTCACCATCGCCGGTGACCGCCTGGGGCTGGACTTCACCGGCACGTCGCCGGCCTGCGCGGGTCCGGTCAACATTTCGCGCGCCACCGCCATCGCGGCCTGCTATGTGGCGCTCAAGCACCTGTTCCCGGATGTTCCCGCCAACGCGGGCGTGCTGGACGCGGTGGACGTGACGCTGCCGGACGGCCTGGTGATCTCGGCCGACCGTCCGCGACCGGTCGGGGGCTACACCGAAACCATCCTGCGCATGATCGACGTGATTTTCTGCGCGATGGCCCAGGCCGCGCCGGACCGCGCGATGGCGCAGGCCTACGGCACCATCAACGCGCTGTCGATCGCCGGCTACCGCAGCGACGCCGCCCGCAAGGGCCAGCGCTGGGTGATGTTCAGCTTCTTTGGCGGCGGCCACGGCGGGCATTCGGACGGCGACGGCCTGAGCCACGGCAATGCGCCGATCTCCACCGCCACCATTCCGCCGCTGGAAATCCTGGAAGCGGCGTATCCGGTGCGCTTCACGCAATGGGCGCTGCGTCCGGATTCGGCGGGCGATGGCGCGCATCGCGGCGGCCTGGGCGCGATCTATGAAATCGAATTGCTGGAAGACAGCGCCGAGGCGTTCATCTTCGGCGAGCGCGGCCGCAGCGCGCCCAAGGGCATTGCGGGCGGCGGCCAGGCCGCGCTCAACGTCTTTCGCTATCAGCAGGACGGCCAGTGGCTGTCCCCGCCCATGAGTTCGAAGATGCTGGGCATCCGGCTGCAACGCGGCGACCGCGTGCGCCTGGAAACCCCGGGCGGAGGCGGCTATGGCGATCCCGCGCGGCGTGACCCCGCGGCGCGCGAGCACGACCGCAAGATGGGCTATGTGAGCGACATTCAGAAGGAGCAGTCGGCATGAGCGCGGCGCAAGGTTTGGTGGTGGGCGTGGACGTGGGCGGCACGTTCACGGATCTGTTCGTGCTGGACGAGGCGGGCGGCAGCGCCCGCGTGGTCAAGGTGCCGTCGACCCGCGGCGAGGAAGCGCGCGGCTTCATGAACGGCATCGCCCGCGTGGCTGACGGCGCCGGCGACATTGCGACGATCGTGCACGGCACCACCGTGGGCACCAACGCACTGCTGGAGCGCAAGGTCGCGCGCACCGGCATCATCACGACCGAGGGCTTTCGCGACGTGCTGGAAATGCGCCGCCGCGACCGGCCGCAGACCTGGGGCCTGCGCGGCAACTATGAACCCGTCGTGCCGCGCGATCTGCGCCTGGAAGTGCGCGAGCGCGTGCTGGCCGATGGCGCGCTGCACACGCCCGTGGACCTGGACCAGGTCGAGGCCGCGGCGCGCACGCTGCTGGCGCAGGGCTGCGACGCGGTGTGCGTGTTCTTTGTGAACGCCTACGCCAATCCCGTCAACGAAGCCCAGGCCGCCGCCCGCGTGCGCGCCATCTGGCCCAACGGCAACGTCACCGCCGCCACCGAGGTGCTGCCCGAGATCCGCGAGTTCGAGCGGTGCTCGACGGCGGTGTTGAACGCCGCGCTGCAGCCCGTGGTGGGCAGCTACCTGACGCGCCTGGAATCCGATCTGCAGCAGCACGGCTTCCAGGGCGAACTGCTGGTGGTGCAGAGCAATGGCGGCGTGATGTCGCGCCAGACGGCGTGCGACGTGCCCGTGCGCACCGCCTTGTCGGGGCCGGCGGCGGGCGTAATCGCCTGCGCGGCCATTGCCCGCGCCGCGGGATTTCCCAATGTGGTCACGGGCGACATGGGCGGCACCTCGTTCGACGTGTCGCTGGTGGCCGAAGGCGAGGCCTCGCTGTCGGCGCAGACCGCCATCGACTTCGGCATGGTCGTGCGCGCGCCGATGATCCAGATCGAAACCATCGGCGCGGGCGGCGGCTCGATCGCCAGCGTCGATGCCGGCGGGCTGTTGCAAGTCGGCCCTGAATCCGCGGGCAGCATCCCCGGCCCGGCCTGCTATGGTCGCGGCAACACCCGGCCCACCGTCACGGACGCCAACGTGCTGCTGGGCCGCATTGCTGCGGACCGCCCGTTGGGCGGGGGTCTTCTGGCCAAGATGGACGTCGACCTGTCGCGCGCCGCCATCGAGGAACACGTGGCGCGTCCGCTGGGCCTGGACGTGCACGCCGCGGCGGAAGCCATCCTGACGGTCGCCAACGCCAAGATGGCCGGCGCGATCCGCGTCGTGTCCATCGAGCGCGGCCACGATCCGCGCAAGTTTGCCTACATGCCGTTCGGCGGCGGCGGCGCGCTGCACGTGTGCGCCATGATGAACGAGGTGGACGCCGCCCACGGCATCGTGCCGCGCTATCCGGGCGTGACGTCGGCGCTGGGCTGCGTCATGGCCGACATGCGCCACGACGGCGTGCAGACCTTGAACGTGGCGCTGGATGCGCTGGACGCGGCCGACCTGCTGGGCCGCATCGACGGGCTGGCAGACGCCTGCCAGCAGCGCCTGGATTCGGCGGGCGTGTCGTTCGAGGGCATCCGCGAAAGCATCGAACTGGACATGCTGTACGTGGGCCAGAGCCACACCGTGCGCGTCGAAGTGGGCCGCGCGGACATCAGCCGCGAAGGCATCGCCGCCGCATTCGATCGCGCCTACCAGGCCGCCTTTGGCCGCAGCCTCACCGGCATTGCGGTGCGCATTCTGAACCTGCGCTACGCGCGGATCGGCCAGCGTCCCAAGTTCGATCTGGCCCTCCTGGCGCCCACCAGCACAGCCATGCCCGCCGCGCTGGGCACGCAGGCCGTCTTTCATGCCGGGCAATGGCACGATGCGGTGCGCTACGCGCGCCTGGACCTGCCGGTCGGCGCCGAGGTGGCCGGCCCGGCCATCCTGGAGCAGCCCGACACCACCATCTGGATCGAGCCCGGCTTTGCGGGCCGGGTCGATTCCCTGGGCAATCTGCTGATCGCCCGGACTGCATCGTAGGAGCCCGCCATGCACGCCTTCGATCCCCGCACGACCGCGCTGGTCATCATCGACCTGCAGAACGACTTCCTGGCGCCGGGCGGCGCCTACGACCGCGGCGGCGCGGTCAGCCCGCAGGCCAGGGCTTTGCCCGCGCGGGTGGCGCCCGTGGCCCGCGCGCTCAAGGGGCAGGGCGGTTTCGTGGCCGCCAGCCAGTTCACGCTGTGGCCCGATGCGCATGGCGAACCCATGATCTCGCCGCATCTCAAGCAACTGCGCCCGTTCCTGCGCCGTGGCGATTTCGTGGCCGGCTCACCCGGGCAGGCCAACGTGGCCGAGCTGGACGGGCTGGTCGACGTATCGGTCTGGAAGGTCGCGTACTCCGCCTTCTTCAACACGCAGCTCGATTGGGTGCTGCGGCGCGCGGGCATCTCCAGCGTGGTCGTGGCCGGCATCGTCACCAATGGCGGGGTCGCCAGCACGGTGCGCGATGCCCACATGCGCGACTATCACGTGACGGTGCTGGCCGATGGCTGCGCCGCGCCCACGCCTGCCATGCACGAGGCCGCGCTGGCGGACCTGCGCACGGTGGCCGAGGTGGTGTCGTGCCAGGACCTGCTGGACAGGCTGGCATCGTGAGCGCACCCGTCGTCAGAAGGGGCGTGGCGTCCGGCGCGGACGCGATGCACGTGGCGGTGGCCATCATCGGCGCGGGCGCCTGCGGCCTGACTGCTGCGCTGCGTCTGGCCAGCGCCGGCATCGAGACGGTGCTTATCGAACGCGATGCCGTGCCCACCGGATCCACGGCGCTGTCTTCCGGTTTCATTCCCGCGGCAGGCTCTGCCGTGCAGCGCGCCGCAGGCATCGAGGACGACGCGCAGCGCTTTGCCGCCGACATCCAGGCCAAGGCCAACGGCACGGCCTCGCCAGCCCTGGTGGCTGCCTACACCGGCGCGGCCGCCGCCGCCATGGACGCATTGGCCGCGCACGGGTTGCGCTTCGAGGTGCTGGACGGCTTCCTGTATCCGGGACACACGGCGCGGCGCATGCACACGCTGCCCGAGCGCACCGGCGCCGCGCTGGTCGCCGCCCTGGAACGCGCCGCCACCGGGGCTGGCGCCTACCTGCTGACGCGCGCGCTGGCCCGCGAAATCTGGACGGACGACGAAGGCCGCGTGTCGGCGGTGGGCTGCGAACGCCCGGACGGCTCGGTCGACGTGATCGGCTGCGATGTCCTGATCCTGGCTTGCAACGGCTTTGGCGGCAACGCCGCGATGGTGGGCGAGTACCTGCCCGCCATGCGCGAGGCCGTCTACGGCGGCCATGCGGGCAACGACGGCAGCGCCATCCAGTGGGGCACGCAGCTGGGCGCGCGCCTGGCGGACCTGGGCGGCTACCAGGGCCATGGCTCCTGGGCCACGCCACAAGGCGCGCTGATTTCCTGGGCGGTGATGATGGACGGCGGCGTGCAGATCAACCGCGAGGGCCGGCGCTTTCACGACGAAACGCACGGCTATTCCGAGGCCGCGGTCCACGTGCTGGCGCAGCCGCACTCGGTCGCCTGGAACGTCTTCGACGACCGCACGCTTGCGTTGGCGCGCGGGTTTCCCGACTTCGTGCAGGCCGAGCAAGGGCAGGCGCTCAAGACGTGCGCCGGCGTGCCAGAGCTGGCCGCGCTGATCGGCTGCGATCCGCTCGTGCTGGGCCAGACGCTGGATGCGGTCCGCCCCGGCGCGCCGGATCCGCTGGGACGCCGCTTTGAACGGACCCTGCAGGCGCCGTACCACGCGGTCAAGGTGACCGGCGCACTCTTTCACACACAAGGCGGATTGGACATCGACGCGCAATGCCGCGTTCTGGACTCCGCCGGCCAGGCGCTGCCCAATCTCTTGGCCGCGGGCGGCGCCGCCCGGGGCGTTTCGGGCAACGACGTGTCGGGCTATCTGTCCGGCAACGGCTTGCTCAGCGCGGTTGCGGGCGGGCATATCGCCGCGGCCACGGCGGCGGCGCTGCTCGGGCGCCGCCTGGATTAGGAACCCAAGATGCAAACACAGAATCTGAAAGCGCAATTGGCGGCCGGCACCGTGCTGGCTCCCGGCGTCTACGACGCCTTGTCGGCGCTGATCGCCGAGCAGGCGGGCTTTTCCGCGCTGTACCTGTCGGGGGCGTCGATCGCTTACTCGCGGCTGGGCCGCTCGGACATCGGCCTGACCACGTACACCGAGGTCGAGGACACGCTGGCCCGCATCGCCGAGCGCGTGTCGGCGGCCGTGATCGTGGATGCCGACACGGGATTCGGCAACGCGCTGAACACTCAGCGCACCGTGCGCGGCTTCGAGCGCGCGGGCGCGGCCATGATCCAGCTCGAAGACCAGACCTTTCCCAAGCGCTGCGGCCACCTGGACGGCAAGAGCGTGATTCCCGCTGCCGAGATGTGCGGCAAGCTGCGCGCCGCCGTGGACGCACGCGTCAATGCGTCGACGCTGATCCTGGCGCGCACCGACGCGCTGGCGTCCGAGGGCCTGGAGGCGGCGCTGGACCGCGCCGAATCCTATCTGGAAGCCGGTGCGGACGCGCTCTTCATCGAAGCGCTGCGCACGCCGGAGCAGATGCGCGCGGCCTGCGACCGCTTTGCGGCGCGCGTGCCGCTCCTGGCCAACATGGTGGAGGGCGGCAAGACGCCGGTGCAGGACGCCGGCGCGCTCGCCGCCGTGGGGTTTCGCATCGTGATCTTCCCGGGTGGCACCGCGCGCGCAGTCGCGCATACGCTGCAGGGCTATTACGGCAGCCTGCGCCAGCACGGCACGACGGGGCCGTGGAAGGACCGGATGCTGGATTTCGACGGGCTCAATGACGTGATCGGCACGCCGGAACTGCTGGCGCAGGGGCGGCGGTACGAAGGCTGAAACCGATTACAGCGGGGGGCAGGGTTCCTGAATCGGGGCGGTGTGCGCGGTTGTGACAGCAGCGGGGGCGCCGCGTGGGCTAAACGTTCTCGGTGCGGCCCGCACTCAGCCGCCTCAGCGCGGCGTGCGCTGGTGCGGCACGAGCGGCGGCACGGGCTGGCCGGCGATCAATTCCCAGAAGTCCGGCAGAAAGCACTCGGCCACCAGCAGCGGCTGGCCCTGGCGCCAGAACACCGAGCGGCGCGCCCAGATCCGGCCGGCCTGCAGCGCGCGGGCTTCGGGCGGCAGAACGTTCGAGGCGGTGGCATGGAACGGCACGGGCGAAGCCAGACGGCGGCACGCGAACGGCGACCGGATGACCGTGCTGTCGTGATACAGCATGTCGGCCAGCGGCCGGGTCAACAGGCGCCGCATCCCTTGCCAGGCCCCGTGCGAGGCCGTCAGCGGCGTCAGGCTGCGCGCCGGCACGCTGTCCACGCCATTTACCGACATCAGTACTTCGCGGATCCACACGGGCGCGCCTGGCGCGATCTGCATCGCGCGCGCCTCGTCGGCCGGCGCGCCGTCGGCGTACTCGGCCAGGACCCGCAGACGCACTTGCCCGACCTGGCGCAGGCCAGCGGTCAGCGCGCCGGGGCGGAACAGCCAGTGGCGTTGGGCGGGGGACAGAAGGGCCGGGGCTTGCGCCAGCCAGCCGGCGGCGAGAGGGGGGCGATGGGCTGCGGGTTTCGTCATGGCTGCGTATTATGCCAAGCCCCGCGATGCCAAGCCCCGCGGCAACGCCGTCTGCATCGCAATGCCGCAGGGCAGGGGCAAGGGCAGAGCAGCCGGCCCGCATACAATACCGCCCATGGAAAAAGTACGTATCTCCAAGCTCATGTCCGAGCGCGGACTCTGTTCCCGCCGCGAGGCGGACAGCTATATCGAGCGCGGCTGGGTCCGCGTCGACGGCGTCGTCGTGTCCGAATTGGGCGCGCGCGCCTATCCTGACCAGGTCATCACGCTGGAACGCGCCGCGCACGCGCGCCAGACCTCCCGCGTCACCATCCTGATCAACAAGCCCGTGGGCTATGTGTCCGGCCAGGCCGAAAAAGGCTACACGCCCGCCGTGGCGCTGATCGATTCACGCTCGCGCTTTGCCGGCGACCGCGCCCCGCAGCGCTTCGACCGCGCCCACCTGGACGGGCTGGCCGTCGCTGGCCGCCTGGACATCGATTCGCAAGGGCTGCTCGTCCTGACGCAGGACGGCCGCGTCGCCAAGCAGCTGATTGGCGAAGACTCCACCATCGACAAGGAATATCTGGTGCGCGTGCAGGGCGAGCTCTCCGACAACGGGTTGGCCTTGCTGAACCACGGCCTGTCGCTGGACGGCAAGCCGCTCAAGCGCGCCCAGGTGCGCTGGCAGAACCACGACCAGTTGCGGTTCGTGCTGCGCGAAGGCAAGAAACGCCAGATCCGCCGCATGTGCGAAATGGTGGGACTGAAAGTGATCGGCCTCAAACGCGTGCGCCTCGGCCGTGTTGCGCTGGGCGACCTGCCGCTGGGCCAATGGCGCTACTTGCGCGACGACGAATCGTTCTGAGCCGGTGCCCGCCAGCCGGGTGCGACCGAGTTATCTTCTAAGCCGGTGTCTGACACCCTGGTGAGGCAGTCTTCCTTCCAAGATCCTGCCCCAAGGGTGTCAGACACCTACCACCGCTCGACCGAGTTTCGTCTGAGCTGGTGTCTGACACCCTGGTGAGACAGTCTTCCTTCCAAGATCTTGCCCCAAGGGTGTCAGACACCTACCACCGCTGATCAATGCAAGTGTCTGACACCCTGGTGAGAACCTCTCCACCTTGAGACGCCGTCCAAAGGGTGTCCGACACCGTCAGCGAGGCACCTCTCACAGCATTGGTCACATCACCCGACAACACCTGTCGGACGCCGAAGGATTTTTCAGTCTGTTTCGGGCTTAGCCGCGTTTCATGAAAGCAGGCGTATCCTTCGCTTGCCAGTGGCTGCCCAGCCGCTCCATCAGGAACTCGATGAAGATCCGGGTCTTGGCGGGCAGCAGGCGCGTCTCGGTGACGGCGTGGACCGGAAACGGGCCCAGCTGCCAGTCGGGCAGCACGCGCTGCAACTGGCCGGACTGCTGTTCCGCCAACTGACCTCCCACCAGCACCGCAATGCCCGCGCCCAGCATGGCCAGGCGGCGGGCCATGGCGACGCCGTTGACGGAAAACCGGTTGCCCGGCGTGAACTCGATGTGCTGTTCGCCGTTGGTGAGCGGCCAGCGCGTCACGCGGCCGGCGCCTTCCGCGCGGAACTCAATGCACTCGTGCCGGGTCAAGTCGCTGGGATGCTTCGGTTCGCCGTGCTTCTCCAGGTATTCGCGCGAGGCATACAGGTAGGCAGGCAGCATGCCCAGCAATCTTGCAATCTGGGTCGAGTCGGGCAGGTCGCCGATTTCGATCGACACGTCGCAGGTCTGGAACACGCGCGATGCGTGGTCCGGGTTCGCGAGGTCCAGGAAAAACGTCACATCGGGATAGCGCCGGGAAAACTCCATGAACGATTCAGCCAGGAAGTCCGTGCCGAAGTCCGCGGGCATGTTCACCCGCAGCGGCCCGGCCGGCGTGTCCACCAGCTTCTGCAGTTCTTCATGGGCGATCTGCGCCTCGGCCACGATGCGCTGGCAGCGTTCGAAATACAGCCGCCCGGCGTCGGTCAGTTCCACCTTGCGCGTGGTGCGGCTCAGCAGCCGCAACCCCACGGACCGCTCCAATTCGGCCACCTGGCGAGACAAGGTCGACTTTGGCACGCCCAGCGTTGCCGCAGCGCGGCTAAAACTGTTTGTCTTGGCGACCTCGACGAAGAGTTCCATTCCCTGTAGGCGTTTCATGACCGAATTTTGTCACAGTGCGGATCGGACAATTGTCCCATAAATGGAATGATGTTTTCTCTTCATGCCCCTTTGTTTCTAAAGCGGGATAACTCAGAATGCGAGTTCTGCAATGCAGCAATGCGATAAACGTCCAGCCTTGCGTGTTCCACGCGAATCCACCCAGGTCGAACGCCGCGGACCGCGCCAAGACGGTCTGACGGGCTGATGTTCTTCGCAGAATCGCCCCAGGCAAACCGGCCCCTTCAGGGCCAACAGGCACGCGGCGCTTGCGCGGCGTGGGGCTACCTTTATTGAAATCGGGAATGCAATCTATGAATAAGAAAAGCGCTATGTGGCGCGGCGCGGCGGTTTTCGCGCTGACGGCATCGGCTCTCACCCTGGCCGCTTGCGGCAAGAAGCAAGAGGCGCCCCAGGCGGGCAAGCCGCAGGTCACGGTCGTCACCCTGGCGACGCAGCCCGTTTCCCTTACCACCGAACTGCCTGGCCGCACGTCCCCGTTCCGCGTGGCCGAAGTCCGCCCGCAGGTCAATGGCATCGTCCAGAAGCGCCTCTTCACCGAGGGCGGCGAGGTCAAGGCGGGCGAACAGCTCTACCAGATCGATCCCGCCCTCTACCAAGCCAACGTCGACAGCCAGAAGGCTGCGCTGGCCCGCGCCCAGGCGCAGCAGAAGACGGCCGCGCTGCTGGCCGAACGCTACAAGCCGCTGGTCGCCACCCGCGCGGTCAGCCAGCAGACCTACGACAACGCCGTCGCCTCGCGCGATCAGGCCGCCGCCGACGTGCTGTCGGCTAAGGCGGCGCTGGACACGGCCCGCATCAACCTCGTCTACACCAAGGTGCTGTCGCCCATCGACGGCATCATCGGCCGCTCCGCGGTCACCGAAGGCGCGCTCGTGACGGCCAACCAGACCAGCGCGCTCGCCGCGGTGCAGCAAATCGACCCCATCTACGTCGACCTCACGCAGTCCAGCGTGCAATTGCTGCGCCTGCAGGATGCCCTGGCCAGCGGCCAGCTGCAAAAGGCGGACGGCGAGCAGGCCGCGCTGGTCACGCTGACGCTGGAAGACGGCTCGCAATACAAAGAGACCGGCAAGCTCCAGTTTTCGGAAGTGACCGTGGATCCGGGCACGGGCTCGATCACGCTGCGCGCGGTGTTCCCCAATCCAAACCGGCGTCTGTTGCCCGGCATGTTCGTGCGCGCGCGCCTGGCTGACGGCGTTGCGGCCGACGGCCTGCTGGTGCCGCAGCGCGGCGTGACGCGCAACCAGCGCGGCCAGCCGACCGCGCTGGTCGTCAACGCCAAGAACCAGGTCGAACTGCGTGACCTGAAGACCGACCGCGCCATCGGCGACAAGTGGCTCGTGACGGACGGCCTGTCCGCCGGCGACCGCGTGATCGTGGAAGGCCTGCAGATGGTGCGCCCCGGCGTTGAAGTCGTCGCCACCGAGGCCAGCGCCAAAGCGCCGCAGCCGCAGCAGCCGCAAGCTGCCGGCGCCGCGCCGGCCAAGCAGTAATCAGGGAGCCACGCATGGCAAAGTTTTTTATCGACAGGCCGGTATTTGCCTGGGTGATCGCGATTGTGCTGATGATGGCCGGCGCGCTGTCCATCCTGCAATTGCCGGTTGCCCAGTATCCCAACATCGCGCCGCCCGCCATCGGCATCGCGGTGACCTACCCGGGCGCGTCCGCGCAGACCGTGCAGGACACCGTCGTGCAGGTGATCGAGCAGCAGATGAACGGTCTTGACGGCCTGCAGTACATCTCCTCGGAAAGCAACTCCGACGGCAGCATGTCCATCACGCTGACCTTCAAGCAGGGCACCAACCCCGACACCGCGCAGGTGCAGGTCCAGAACAAGCTCGCGCTGGCGCAGCCGCTTTTGCCGCAGGAAGTGCAGCAGCAGGGCATCCGCGTCACCAAGGCCACCAAGAACTTCCTGATCGTCGCGGGCTTCGTGTCCACCGACGGCTCGATGACCAAGGACGACCTGGCCGACTACGTCGCCTCGTACGTGCAGGATCCCATCAGCCGCACGCAGGGCGTGGGCGACTTCCAGCTCTTCGGCTCGCAGTATGCGATGCGGATATGGCTGGACCCGGCCAAGCTCGTCAACTACGGGCTGACCACGGTCGACATCACCACCGCAATCAAGGAACAGAACGTCCAGGTGTCGTCCGGCCAGCTGGGCGGCCTGCCGTCCGTGCGCGGCCAGCAGCTGAACGCCACCATCATCGGCCCGTCGCGCCTGCAGACGCCCGAGGATTTCGGCCAGATCCTGCTCAAGGTCAATGCCGACGGTTCGCAGGTGCGCCTGCGCGATGTCTCGCGCATCGAACTGGGCGGCCAGACCTACGCCATCGACAGCTTCTACAACGGCAATCCGGCTTCGGGCCTGGCCATCAAGCTGGCGCCGGGCGCCAACGCGCTGGACACGGCGCAGGCGGTGCGCGACACCATCAACAACCTCAAGCCGTATTTCCCGCCGGGCATGGACGTCGTCTATCCGTACGACACGACGCCGTTCGTCAGCCTGTCGATCCATGAAGTGTTCAAGACGCTGGTCGAGGCCATCATCCTGGTGTTCCTGGTGATGTATCTCTTCCTGCAGAACTTCCGCGCCACCATCATTCCCACGCTGGCTGTGCCGGTGGTGCTGCTGGGCACGTTCGGCGTGCTGGCGGCCTTCGGTTATTCCATCAACACCTTGACCATGTTCGGCATGGTGCTGGCCATTGGCCTGCTGGTCGACGATGCCATCGTGGTCGTGGAAAACGTCGAGCGGGTGATGGCCGAAGAGGGCCTCACGCCCAAGCAGGCCACGCGCAAGTCCATGAGCCAGATCACCGGCGCGCTGATCGGCATTGCGATGGTGCTGGCCGCCGTGTTCATCCCGATGGCGTTCTTCGGCGGCTCCACGGGCGTCATCTACCGTCAGTTCTCGATCACGATCGTGTCCTCGATGGTGCTGTCCGTGATCGTGGCCATCGTGTTCACCCCGGCCCTTTGCGCGACGCTGCTCAAGCCCATTCCCAAGGGCCATCATGGCGCCAAGAGGGGCTTTTTCGGGTGGTTCAACCGCACGTTCGAACGCAGCAGCAACGGCTACGCCAACACCGTCGCGCGCGGCCTGAACCGCACCAAGCGCCTGATGGTCGTGTATCTGGCGCTGGTCATCGCGATGGGCTGGCTGTTCACCCGCATCCCGACCGCGTTCCTGCCGGCCGAGGACCAGGGCATTCTGTTCGCCCAGATCCAGACGCCCGCCGGCGCCACCGCCGAAGCCACCAAGGCCGTCATCGACGACGCCACCAAGTACCTGCTGACCGAAGAAAAGGACGCCGTCACCTCGGTGTTCGCGGTCAACGGCTTTAACTTCGGCGGCCGCGGCCAGAACGCGTCCATCCTGTTCATCAAGCTGCGCGACTGGGAAGAGCGCGGCGATGCCAGCCTGAAGGCCGCCGCCGTGGCGGGGCGCGCCAACGCGCATTTCGCCCAGACGGAACGCCGTGCGAAATTGTTCGTCGTGCCGCCGCCGTCCGTGATGGAACTGGGCAACGTCACCGGCTTTGACTTCCAGCTCATGGACCGCGCCGGCGTGGGCCACGAGAAGCTGCTTGCCGCGCGCAACCAGCTGCTGGGCGAGGCTGCCCAGAGCCCGGTGCTGGTGGGCGTGCGTCCCAACGGCATCGAGGACGCGCCGCAGTACCAGCTGGATATCGACCGCGAAAAGGCCCGCGCCCTGGGCGTGGCCGTGTCGGACATCAACAGCACGCTGGCCACCGCGTGGGGCTCGTCGTACGTCAACGACTTCATCGACCGCGGCCGCGTGAAGAAGGTGTTCGCGCAGGGCGAAGCGTCCTCGCGCATGCTGCCGGAAGACCTGAACAAGTGGTACGTGCGCAACAAGGATGGCGACATGGTGCCGTTCTCGGCGTTCTCCAGCGCCACCTGGAGCTTCGGCCCGCAGAAGCTGAACCGCTACAACGGCGTGCCGTCGTACAACATCCAGGGCCAGGCGGCGCCGGGCTACAGCTCGGGCGCAGCCATGGAAGAAATGGAGCGCCTGGCGGCCAAGCTGCCGGTGGGTGTCGGCTTTGAATGGACCGGCCTGTCGTTCGAAGAACGCCTGTCCGGCGCCCAGGCGCCCGCGTTGTACGCGATCTCGCTCATCGTGGTGTTCCTGTGTTTGGCGGCGCTCTATGAAAGCTGGACCATTCCGTCCGCGGTCATGCTGGTGGTGCCGCTGGGGATCATCGGCGCGCTGCTGGCCACGCTGATGCGCGGCCTGTCCAACGACGTGTACTTCCAGGTGGGTCTGCTGACGACAATCGGGCTGGCGGCCAAAAACGCCATCCTGATCGTGGAGTTCGCCAAGGAGCACTATGAATCGGGCGCCAGCCTGACGGAATCGGCCATCCACGCCGCCCGCCAGCGTCTGCGTCCCATCCTGATGACGTCCCTGGCGTTCATCCTGGGCGTGACCCCGCTGGCGATTTCCAGCGGCGCGGGCTCGGGCAGCCAGAACGCCATCGGCACGGGCGTGATCGGCGGCATGCTGACCGGCACGTTCCTGGCCATCTTCTTCGTACCGGCTTTCTTCGTCATCATGCTGCGCGTGTTCAAGGTCAAGCGCATGAGCGAAAACGTCGACAAGCACGACACCAGCGCCAAGGGGCCGCAGGACGTGCCGGCGGAGGGTCAACCGTAATGACATTCCCGATGAGAACCTTGCTGTCTGTATCCCTGGCGGCGGCCCTGGCGGGCTGCTCGCTGGCCCCCACCTACGAGCGTCCCGATGCGCCCGTCGACGCGGCTTACCCCACGGGGCCGGCCTACAACGCCGCCCAGACGGCCGCACCGGCCGGCATGGCCGTGGCCGACATCGGCTGGCGCGACTTCTTCGGCGATCCGCTGTTGCAACAGCTGATCGAGCAGTCGCTGACCAACAACCGCGACCTGCGCGTGGCCGCGCTGAACGTCGAGGCGGCGCGCGCGCAGTACCGCATCCAGCGCGCCGACCTGGCGCCCAGCATCGGCGTGGCGGGTCAGGGCTCGGCCCAGCGCACGCCGGCCGACCTGTCGCCCAGCGGCCGGGCCACCACCAGCCATAGCTACCAGGTCGGCGCCGCCATGTCCGCCTGGGAGCTGGACCTCTTTGGCCGCATCCGCAGCCTGAGCGACAAGGCGCTGGAGTCGTATCTGGCGCTGGACGAAACTCGCACCGCCACGCAGCTCACGCTGATCGCCGAAGTTGCGAACGCTTACCTTACGCTGCGCGCGGATCAGGAGCTGCTCAGCCTGACGCGCGACACGCTCAAGAGCCAGCAAGACTCCTTCAACCTGACCAAGCAGAGCTACGACCAGGGCCTGTCCACCGCGCTGGACCTGAGCCAGGCCGAAGTGTCGCTGCGCACGGCCGAGCGCAACCTGTCGCAATACACGCGCCAGGCCGCGCAGGACCGCAATGCGCTGGTGCTGCTGGTGGGCCAGCCGTTGTCGCCCGAGATGGCGGCGGCGCTGGACAACGCGGTCAAGCTGGACGACAGCATGCTGCCGACCACGCTGCCCGCCGGCCTGCCGTCCGATCTGCTGGCCCGCCGCCCGGACATCCGTGCCGCCGAGCATCAGTTGAAGGGCGCCAACGCCAATATCGGCGCGGCGCGCGCCGCGTTCTTCCCCACCATCAGCCTGACGGGCTCGGCCGGCACCGCCAGCGCCAGCCTGGGCGGCCTGTTCGACGGCGGTTCCGGGGCCTGGAGCTTCGCGCCCCAGATCACCGTGCCGATCTTCGCGGGCGGCTCGCTGCTGGCGGGGCTGGATCTGGCGAAGGTGCAGAAGAACATCCAGGTGGCGCAGTACGAGAAATCCATCCAGACGGGATTTCGCGAAGTGGCCGATGCGTTGGCCGGCCGCGGCACGCTGGACGAGCAGATCCAGGCGCAGCGGTTGCTGGTGGACGCCAAT
Source organism: Achromobacter sp. JD417 (assembly GCF_041879325.1). Lineage (NCBI taxonomy): Bacteria > Pseudomonadati > Pseudomonadota > Betaproteobacteria > Burkholderiales > Alcaligenaceae > Achromobacter > Achromobacter sp. JD417. Next base: position 2,389,623 of record NZ_CP087159.1, read on the forward strand.
CAGCGCGCGTATGACGCGTCCGAGCAACGTTTCCGGCAGGGGATCGACGATTACCTGAGCGTCTTGGATTCGCAGCGCTCGCTGTACACCTCGCAGCAGGCGCTGGTCGACACGCGTCTGGCGCGGCTGACCAATCTGGTCACGCTGTACAAGGTGCTGGGCGGCGGCTGGACGGAACGCACGGTGGCCGCGCCTGCCGCGCCGGCCGCGGCCGCGGGCTGATTGCCTGGCGCGCGTTTGGCGGTTTGCCATGCAAAACGGGCCGATCTTGCGATCGGCCCGTTTTTTTTGCCTGTCGGACGCGCGGACGTCAGGTGCGCTTTCTGGCGATCAGGCCCACCACGAACAGCACGATGATCGCGCCGACGACGGATCCGATCCATCCCGCGGGTTCGCCGGGGGCGTACCAGCCCAGCGATTGGCCCAGGAAGCCGGCCACGACCGCGCCGATGATGCCCAGAATGGTGGTCATGATGATCCCCATGTTCTGGTCCCCGGGCATGATGGCGCGGGCGATCAGGCCCACGATGAACCCGACGATGATCATGATGATGATGCTCATGCGCGTACTCCTTACTAGGGGAAAAGGGGGCAATGTGGACTGATGATACCCACGGATACCCGCGCCCCGCGCGCCACCGTTGTAACAACTGGTGTGCGGACCCCGCCCGTCGGGTCAGGAGGTCAAGTCGATGAGCTGGCGCACGTCCTTGGTCAGCGCCTCGATGCTGTCGGTGTCAGATGCCAGCAGGCGCGCCTTTCCGTCCTTGTCGAAAATGTACACGCCGCGGCTGTGCGTCACTTCGTACATGTCGGCGTCGTCGCCCGGACGGGGCTTTTCGATCTGGTAGGCCACGCGATAGCGGCGCGCCAGGTCCGCGATCTGCCTTTCGTTGCCCGTCACGCCGATGGCGTTGTTGTTGAAGGCATTGACGTAGGCCTGCAGGATGTCTGGCGTGTCGCGGTGCGGGTCCACGCTGACAAAGAGAATCCGCACGTCCTTGGCCTTGTCGCCCAGGTTTTGCAACACCGCGGTCAACTGCGCCATGGTGGTGGGGCAGATGTCCGGGCAGCTGGCATACCCAAAAAAGAGCAGCACCGTCTTGCCCTTCAGGTCGTCGCTGCTGACCGTCTTGCCGCCCGCGCCCGGTAGCGAGAACTTCAGGTCCGGCAGGTGCCCCTTGACGTTGTAAAGCGTCCAGTCCACGTTCCTGTCGCCGCAGGCGGCAAGAAACACACACAAAGCCATCAGCAGTCCGCCAAAGAAGCGGCCGGTAATCGAGTGTCGCATGGGTCCAGTAGCCGGAAGGGGGTAAACCTTTCGGATTCTACCTGCTGGATCCGTGGAGAGTTTGCGCGGCCGCAATGCCTTGTGCCGGCGCAGGCTGAAATCAAAAAAATGGCCCGCTCGATGGCGGCCATCTTCCGGAGAGGCGAAATGTGCTGCAGGCGCTCAAGGTGTCAGACACCCGATGAAGGCCGCCGCGAGGTGCGGCGGTGCATCAGGGGTGTCAGACACCGTCATCAACTGACCGTCATTCCGCTATGGCGCAGCAACGCATCGATACGCGGCGCGCGGCCGCGGAACGCGGCAAACGAATCGGCCGCCGGGCGCGAGCCGCCCACGGCCAGCACTTCGCGGCGAAAGCGCGCGCCGGTTTCTGGATCCAGCGTGCCCAGCGCATTGCCCGCCTGTTTGGCAGCCGCTTCCTCGAAGGCCTCGTACGCGTCCGCCGACAGCACTTCGGCCCACTTGTAGCTGTAATAGCCCGCGCCGTAACCGCCCGCGAACAGGTGCGAGAAGGCGTGCGGCAGGCGATGCCATTGCGGCGGGAACAGCACCGCCACTTCCTGGCGCACTTCCTGCAGCAACGCCAGCACCTCGGAAATCGACGCGCCCTTGCTGCGGTCGTGCATCAGCATGTCGAAGAGCGCAAATTCGATCTGGCGCACCGTCTGCATGCCGCTCTGGTAGTTGCGGGCGGCGACCAGGCGGTCGTAGAGCGCGCTCGGCAGGGGTTCGCCGGTGTCCACATGCGCCGACAGCTTCTGCACCACGGCCCATTCCCAGCAGAAGTTCTCCATGAACTGCGAAGGCAGCTCGATGGCGTCCCATTCGACGCTGGCGAACGCCGCGGCGCCGGGCTCGTCGACTTCGGACAACAGCGCGTGCAGCGCGTGGCCGGTTTCATGGAAGAGGGTGATGACGTCGTCGTGCGTCAGCACGGCGGGACGATCGCCGTTGGGGCGCGAGAAATTGCACGTCAGGTAGGCAATGGGCGTCTGCACCGTGCCGGCCACGACGCGGCGCGTACGCTCGCTGTCGACCCAGGCGCCATTCTGCTTGCCGGCGCGGGCGTACAGGTCCAGATACAGATGGCCGATCAGCGCGCCTTCGGGGCTTTCGACGCGCACGCCGCGCACGTCCCCGTGCCACGACGACACGGGCGTTTCGGTCAGGCGCACGCCGAACAGGGTCTGGATCACGTCGAACAGGCCGGCCAGTACGCGCGGCTCGGTGAAGTACTGTTTGACCTCGTCTTCGGAGTACGCATAGCGCGATTCGCGCAGGCGTTCCGAGGCGTAAGCCACGTCCCACGGCTGCAGGCTGTCCAGGCCCAGTTCGCCGGTGGCGTAAGCCGTGAGTTCGGCCAGGTCACGCTGCGCAAAAGGCTTGGCGCGCGCGGCCAGGTCGCGCAGGAACGCGGTCACTTCCTTGGCGTCGCGGGCCATGCGCGTCTGCAAGCGCAGCGCGGCAAACGTGCCCAGGCCCAGCAGGCCCGATTCTTCGGCGCGCAGCGCCAGCAGTTCTTCGATCAGCGGCGAGTTGTCGAACTTGGCGTCGCCCTGCTCGGACGCCACCGTGCCGTAGCCGCGGTACAGCGCCTCACGCAGCGAGCGATCCTTGGCGTACTGCATGACGGGCAGGTAGCTGGGCATTTTCAGCGTGAGCTTCCAGCCGGCCTTGCCGTCTTCGTGGGCGGCGGCGCGCGCGGCGGCGATCACGTCCGCCGGAATGCCGGCCAGGCGGCTTTCGTCTTCCACGATCAGCGACCACGCGTCGATGGAATCGAGCACGTTTTCCGAGAACTTCTGCGAGGCCTGCGCCTCGCGATCGGAGATCTGGGCATAGCGTTCACGGTCCGCGCCTTGCAGTTCGACCCCGCTCAGGCGGAAATCACGCAGGGCCATTTCCACGATGCGGCGGCGCACCGGCGTCCAGGACGCGAAGTCGGGCGCGGCGGCCAGCCGCTGATATTGCTTGTACAGGCCTTCGTGCAGGCCCACCCAGGTCGAAAACTCGGTGACCAGCGGCAGCGCGGCGTTATAGGCCTCGCGCAGCTCCGGCGTATTGACGACCGCATTCAGATGGCCGGCCACCGACCAGGCGCGCCACAGGCGCTCGGACGCGGTGTCCAAGGGCTCGACCACGGCCTCCCAGGTGGGCGCGAGCGCGGGATCGGCAGCCTGGTCGACGGCCTTGCGGGCGATGCCCAGCAGCTCCTCGACGGCAGGCACGATATGCGCGGGTTTGACGGCCGCGTAATCGACCAGTTCGGACACGGGAGCGAGCAGGGGGTTCTGAGTCATGGTGTTACCGGCTTATTGAGTGGCGGACGACGCGCGCGGCGCGCCGGCGATAAGGATCAGGTGAGGGCGATCGTCCCGAACGCAAGGCCCGCCGGCGGACGGGGAGGGTGTCTGCCCCCAAAGTTGCGGCAGGTGTCTGACACCCTTGAGAGGCCCGCTCAAGCTGAAGCGCGTCTCACACGGGTGTCAGACACCGGGTTTCATGCGGGGCGCCAGGCACCCATTTGCGGCAGGTGTCTGACACCCTTGAGGCGCCCGTTCAAGCTGAAGCGCCTCTCACACGGGTGTCAGACACCGAGGTCTATGCAGTCAGCCCGCAGCGCGTTCCGCCGCTTCGACCGTGTTGACCAGCAGCATGGCGATGGTCATGGGGCCGACGCCGCCGGGGACCGGCGTGATGGCGCCGGCCACTTCCTTGGCGGACGCGAAGTCCACGTCGCCGCACAGCTTGCCGTCGGCGCCGCGGTTGATGCCTACGTCGATGACGACGGCGCCCGGCTTGATCATCGAGCCGTCGATCATGCCCGGCTTGCCGGTGGCCACGACCAGCACGTCGGCGCGGCGGGTCTGGGCCGCCAGGTCGCGCGTCTTGGAGTTACAGATCGTGATGGTGGCGCCGGCCTGCAGCAGCAGCATGGCCATCGGCTTGCCCACGATGTTGCTGGCGCCCACGATGACGGCCTCGGCACCGCGCAGGTTCACGCCTTCCGATTCCAGCATCTTCATCACGCCATATGGCGTGCAGGGACGGAACAGCGGCTGGCCGGTCATGAGCAGGCCCGCGTTGCTGATATGGAAGCCGTCCACGTCCTTTTCGGCCGCGATGGCCTCGATGACCTTGTGGGCGTCCATGTGCTTGGGCAGGGGCAGCTGCACCAGGATGCCGTGGATGCTGGGATCCTGGTTTAGGACCTGGATGCGGGCGAGCAGTTCGGCCTCGGTCATCTCGGCCGGGTATTGCTCTTTCACGGAATGCAGTCCGGCCTTTTCGCAGGCCGCGACCTTGTTGCGCACATACACCTGCGACGCGGGATCCGCGCCGACAAGCACAACGGCCAGGCCGGGGCGGGTGCCCTTGGCGGCCAGGGCCGAGACACGCTCGGCGACTTCTTCGCGAATGCGCTGCGAGAGCGCGGCGCCGTCAATAATCCTTGCGGTCATGCGTGTGCCTCGGGTTTGGCCAGAGCCACTTTCATCAAATCTGCAACGGTGGTCACTTCAAGTTTTTCCATGATGTTGGCGCGGTGCGCCTCGACGGTCTTGATGCTGATGCCCAGGTCGTCGGCGATCTGCTTGTTCAAGCGGCCCGCAACGATGCGCTCCAGCACCTGTTGCTCGCGCGCGGTCAGGCGCGCCAGCATGGCTTCGTGGTCCTTCTGAGCCTGGTGCTTGCTCACGCGCTGCGTGGCCTGCTCCAGCATGCGCGCCACGATCTCGCGCAGGTCGGATTCGTTGAACGGTTTTTCCAGGAAGTCGACGGCGCCCTTCTTCATGGTGGACACCGCCATGGGCACGTCGCCGTGGCCGGTGATGAACACGATGGGCAGCGGGGCATTGCGCGCGATCAGCTGTTCCTGAAGTTCCAGGCCGCTCATGCCGGGCATCCGCACGTCGGCGATCAGCACGCCGATCTGGCTGGCGTCGTAGTCTTCCAGGAACGATTCGCCGCTGGCGTAGGCGCGAACGCGGTATCCATTGGCTTCAAGCAGCCAACGCAGCGAATCGCGGACCGCTTCGTCGTCGTCGACAATGAATACCGTGCTCGACAGGTGGGGCGTGTTCATGCGTGCAACTCCTCGGACTGATCGTTCTGGGCCTGCGTCTGGGTCGCAGCGCAGGGCAGGGTGAAGCGGAAGATAGTACCGCCGGCCGGGTTGGGGTCAGCCCATAGGCGGCCGTGATGCGATTCGATAATGGTACGGCAGATATTCAGCCCCATGCCCAGGCCCTGGGACTTGGTGCTGAAGAACGGTTCGAACAGGCGCTCGGGTTCGGCCAAGCCGTGGCCGCGGTCCACCACGGCCACCTCGATATGCTGGTCGTGGAGAATTACGGCAACCTTAAGCTCGTCGGACTCGCTCTTTTCCATGGCTTCCAGCCCGTTCTTGAGCAGGTTCAGCAGTACCTGTTCAATAAGGATGGGGTCGGCCAGGACGTCGGGCGCGTTGGACGGCACGAAGCTGTCGATGCGGATCCGGCGCTTGCGGGCGTCGATCTCGGCAAAACCGATGGCGTTGTCGACAATGCGGCCGATCGCCACGCGCTGGCGGCGCGGCTCGCTGCGCTTCACGAATTCGCGGATGCGGCTGATGATCTTGCCGGCGCGCTCGGCCTGCGAGGCGGCTTTTTCCAGCGCGGGCAGCAGCATGTTGGGACTGGTGTGGCCGGCCTTGACCAGGGCCACCGCGCCCATGCTGTAGTTGGCAATGGCCGTCAGCGGCTGGTTCAGTTCGTGCGCCAGCGACGAGGCCATTTCGCCCATGGTGGTCAGGCGGCTGGTGAGCTGGATCTTTTCCTGCTGCACGCGCGACGCTTCCTCGTGGCCGCGGCGCTCGGTGATGTCGCGCGCCACCTGCATGCGCACGCGGCGTCCGTCGGTCCAGGCCAGCATTCGGTGGTGGACCTCGAACCAGCGCTGCACGGACGGCGCGAAGACTTCGACCGATTCGTCGGTAAAGCGGCCGCGGCGGCCGGCCAGCAGCTCGTCGTGACCGCCCGTCTGCGCGCCGAACACGCGGCGATAGGTGCGGTTGGCGAACAGCAGCTCCAGCCCGTCATGCGTGTCGGCGGTGACCGAGATGGCGTCGTCCAGGCCTTCCAGCACGGTCATGAAACGTTCGTGGGCGGCGGTCAGGGCCTCGCGGATGCGCTTGGGCTCGGTGATGTCCGTCATGGACGTCATCCAGCCGATCTGGTTGCCGTTGGGGTCCAGGAGCGGCGATACGTACATGCGCGCCGTAAAGCGCGATCCGTCGCGCCGCTGGGCCTCGACCTCCAGGCCGCTGCTGGGCGTCTTGCCCGACATCAGCACGTCCAGCGTGTGCTGGTGCTGTTCGTGGCGGCCCGGCACCCAATAGGGGAAGGGCGGGCTGCGGCCGATCAGGTCGGCCTCGTTCCAGCCGATCATCCGGCAGAAGGCCGGGTTCACATAGGCGATGCGACCCTCCATGTCGAGCACGCGCATGCCCGTGGACATGGAGTTTTCCATGGCGCGCCGGAACCCGGTCTCGGCAATGAGGGCGGCTTCGGCGGTGGACCGGAAGCGGGTATATCGCCACAGCATCAAAAGGCTGATGACGATGACGCACGACAGCGCCAGCACGACCCAGATCAGGCGTTGCTGGCGTAGTTCCTGGTCAATGGTGACAAACATGACGCTGTCGTCATGGATGCGCTGCAACCAGAAGAACACGCCCATCACACAGATATAGAGGATCAGCACCATGGCGGGCGTGACCCAGTACACCCCGCGCCGCCGGGTGCGGGCGTGATCGTGGAAAGGCGTAGGTATGTTGGACTTGGGCGCGCTGGACATGGAATTCGGGGCCGGTAGACCGCGCATTTTAGTGCGTGTTGGAACGGAATTGCCGGGAATCAAGTCCACCATTCGTCCTAGCCCATAAAAACGAGGGTGTTCAGCAATTCAGGTTCTATTCAATTTTCCGCATTATGAAATGCCGTACCGCAACATGAAATTTTCCTTGCGACCGGTTAATCTTCTTTCTTAGAATGCCGCCTGACAGGGAAACCGCCCCTGGCAGGTCCTTAGAACGCCCCGACCCCATTCATCACATGGTAGCCCGGATGATCCCGGCTACCATGCAATGTCCGCGAGCAGATCAATAAGCGGTTTGTGGTCACGAACGAACCCCAACAGGAGACACACGATGTCCTCTAACGCCCAGGCTGGCGCCGTGCAGGCCGCCAACGACGAAGACACCCTTGAAACCCAGGAGTGGCTCGAAGCCCTGGCAGCCGTCCTTGATCGCGAAGGACCGCAGCGCGCCCATTACCTGCTGGAACGCCTGATCGACGAAGCCCGTCGCTCCGGCGCTCACATTCCGTTCTCCCCCAATACCGCTTACGTCAACACGATTCCCCCCGGCCTGGAGCCGGCGCACCCGGGCAACCTGGAGCTGGAATCGCGCATCCGTTCGTACGTGCGCTGGAACGCCATGGCCATGGTGGTCAAGGCCAACAAGCACAACCCGCCCGATGGCGGCGACCTGGGCGGCCACATCGCGTCGTTCGCCTCGCTGGCCACCATGATCGGCTGCGGCCAGAACCACTTCTGGCATGCTGAAGACGAAGGCCACGGCGGCGACCTGGTCTACTTCCAGGGCCACACCTCGCCCGGCATGTATGGCCGCGCCTACCTCGAAGGCCGCCTGACCGAAGACCAACTGAACCATTTCCGCCAGGAAGTGGACGGCAAGGGCCTGTCCTCGTACCCGCATCCGAAGCTGATGCCGGACTTCTGGCAGTTCCCGACGGTGTCGATGGGCCTTGGCCCGCTGATGGCCATCTACCAGGCCCGTTTCCTGAAGTACCTGCACGCCCGCGGCATTGCCGACACCAGCAACCGTAAGGTCTGGGTGTTCTGCGGCGATGGCGAAATGGACGAACCCGAATCGCTGGGCGCCATCGCCCTGGCGGCCCGCGAAAAGCTCGACAACCTGATCTTCGTCATCAACTGCAACCTGCAGCGCCTGGACGGCCCGGTGCGCGGCAACGGCAAGATCATCCAGGAACTGGAAGGCGACTTCCGCGGTTCGGGCTGGAACGTCATCAAGCTGATCTGGGGCGGCTACTGGGATCCGCTGCTTGCGCACGACAAGGAAGGCATCCTGCGCCAGATCATGGAAGAAACCGTTGACGGCGAGTACCAGGCGTACAAGGCCAACGACGGCAAGTTCGTGCGCGAACACTTCTTTGGCAAGCACCCCAAGCTGCTGGAAGCCGTGTCGCGCATGAGCGACGAGGACATCTGGCGCCTGAACCGTGGCGGCCATGATCCCCACAAGGTGTACGCGGCCTTCAAGTCGGCCAGCGACCACACCGGCCAGCCCACCGTCATCCTGGCCAAGACCATCAAGGGCTACGGCATGGGCCACGTCGGCCAGGCCAAGAACCCGACCCACCAGCAAAAGAAGCTGGAGCTGGATTCCATCCGCGAATTCCGCGACCGCTTCGGCATCCCCATCCCGGACGACAAGCTGGCCGATCTGCCGTACTTCAAGCCGGCCGAAGACTCGCCCGAAATGAAGTACCTGCACGAGCGCCGCGCCGCGCTGGGCGGCTACCTGCCGCGCCGCCGCGCCAAGGCCGACGAACAGCTCAAGGCCCCCGCGCTGGACGCGTTCAAGGCCGTGCTGGAGCCCACCGCGGAAGGCCGTGAAATCTCGACCACCCAGGCCTTCGTGCGCATCCTGAACCAGGTCCTGCGCGACAAGGAACTGGGCCCGCGCGTCGTGCCGATCCTGGCCGACGAATCGCGCACCTTCGGCATGGAAGGCCTGTTCCGCCAGATCGGCATCTACGCGCCGGAAGGCCAGAAGTACACCCCGGTCGACAAGGACCAGGTCATGTACTACAAGGAATCGGCCGACGGCCAGCTCCTGCAGGAAGGCATCAACGAAGCGGGCGCGATGAGCTCGTGGATTGCGGCGGCCACGTCGTACTCCTCGAACAACCGCATCATGATCCCGTTCTTCATCTACTACTCGATGTTCGGGTTCCAGCGCATCGGCGATCTGGCCTGGGCCGCTGGCGACATGCAGGCGCGCGGCTTCCTCCTGGGCGGCACCGCCGGCCGCACGACGCTGAACGGCGAAGGCCTGCAGCACGAAGACGGCCACAGCCACATCCTGGCCTCGACCATCCCGAACTGCGTCTCGTACGACCCGACGTTCGGCCACGAGCTGGCCGTGATCATTCAGCATGGCTTGAAGCGCATGGTGGAAGACCAGGAAAACGTCTACTACTACCTGACGGTGATGAACGAAAACTACCCGCAGCCCGGTCTGACCAAGGGCGACGAGGAAGGCATCATCAAGGGCATGTACAAGCTCAAGTCGCACGGCAAGGGCAAGAATCGCGTGCAGCTCATGGGTTCGGGCACGATCCTGCGCGAAGTCATGGCCGCGCAGGAACTCCTGGCCGCCGATTGGGACGTCGCCTCGGACCTCTGGAGCGTCACCAGTTTCACCGAGCTGCGCCGCAACGGTCTGGACGCCGAACGCCACAACATGCTGCACCCCGACGAGAAGAAGCCGCAGGTCGCTTACGTCACGGAACAGCTGGCCAAGACGGAAGGCCCGATCATCGCGTCGACCGACTACATGAAGCTCTTTGCGGACCAGATCCGTCCGTTCGTGCCCAAGGGCCGCGAATACAAGGTGCTGGGCACCGATGGTTTCGGCCGCTCGGATTTCCGCGCCAAGCTGCGCGAGCACTTCGAGGTGGATCGCCACTTCGTCGTCGTGGCCGCCCTGCGCGCGCTGGCCGACGAAGGCAAGGTGCCGGTCGCCAAGGTGGCCGAAGCCATCAAGAAGTACGGCATCAATCCGAACAAAGCCAACCCGCAATACGCCTGAGGGTAAAGAGACATGAGCAACATCGTGCAAATCAAGGTTCCCGACATCGGCGACTTCAAGGAAGTGGAAGTCATTGAAGTGCTGGTTGCCGTGGGCGACACGATCAAGGCGGAACAAAGCCTGATCACGGTCGAATCCGACAAGGCCTCGATGGAGATCCCCGCGTCGCAGGGCGGCGTGGTGAAGTCCATTTCCGTGAAGGTCGGCGACAAGGTCGCCGAAGGCGCGGTCGTGCTGGAAGTGGAAGCCGCCGAGTCGGACGCTGGCGCCGCCAAGGAAGAGGCCGCCAAGGCCGAGTCCAAGCCGGCTGCCAAGGAAGAACCCAAGCAGGCGGCCGCCGCCGCGCCCAAGGCCGAGGCCTCGGCCCCCGCTGCCGCCAGCGGCCCGGTCGAGATCGAAGTGCCGGACATTGGCGACTTCAAGGAAGTCGAAGTCATCGAAGTCATGGTCGCGGTCGGCGACACCATCAAGGCCGAGCAAAGCCTGATCACCGTCGAGTCCGACAAGGCCTCGATGGAGATCCCGGCGTCGCAAGGCGGCGTGGTCAAGGAAGTGAAGGTCAAGGTGGGCGACAAGGTCGCCAAGGGTTCGGTCGTGGTGGTGGTGGAAGGCGGTGCGCAAGCCGCTGCCGCGCCGGCCGCCAAGTCCGAAGCCGCGGCCCCGGCCGCCAAGTCGGAAGCGAAGGCCGAGGCCAAGCCCGAGGCCGCCGCCTCGTCCGCCCCGGCCGCGCGCCCGGCCCCGGCTGCCGCCCTGGAAGACGCCAACCTCAAGCCCGGCCAGCTGCCGCACGCCTCGCCGTCCGTGCGCAAGTTCGCGCGCGAACTGGGCGTGAACCTCTCAAAGGTCAAGGGCACCGGTCCCAAGGAACGCATCACCGCCGACGACGTGCGCGGTTTCGTCAAGCAGGCCCTGTCGGCTGCCCCGGCGGCCGCCGCTGCCGGCGGTTCCGCCGATGGCGCCGCGCTGGGCCTCTTGCCGTGGCCGAAGGTCGACTTCACCAAGTTCGGCCCGATCGAAGCCAAGCCGCTGTCGCGCATCAAGAAGATCTCGGGCGCAAACCTGCACCGCAACTGGGTCATGATCCCGCACGTCACCAACAACGACGAAGCGGACATCACCGACCTGGAAGCGCTGCGCGTCACGCTGAACAAGGAAAACGAGAAGTCGGGCATCAAGGTCACGATGCTGGCCTTCCTGATCAAGGCCGTGGTTGCGGCCCTGAAGAAATTCCCCGAGTTCAACGCCTCGCTGGACGGCGACAACCTGGTGCTCAAGCAGTACTACCACATCGGTTTTGCGGCCGACACGCCCAACGGGCTGGTGGTGCCGGTGATCCGCGATGCCGACAAGAAGGGCATCCTGCAGATCGCCCAGGAAATGACCGACCTGTCCAAGAAGGCGCGCGACGGCAAGATTTCGCCCGCCGAAATGCAGGGCGGCTGCTTCTCGATCTCGTCGCTCGGCGGCATCGGCGGCACCTCGTTCACGCCCATCATCAACGCGCCGGAAGTGGCGATCCTGGGCGTGTCGCGTTCTTCGCACAAGCCCGTCTGGGACGGCAAGCAGTTCGTGCCGCGCCTGATGGTGCCGCTGTCGCTGTCCTACGACCACCGCGTCATCGACGGCGCCTCGGCCGCGCGCTTCAACGCCTATCTGGGTGCGTTGCTGGCCGACTTCCGCCGCATCGCGCTGTAAACGGGGAGCCCTATGAGCAATACCGTTCAAATCAAAGTGCCGGACATCGGCGACTTCAAGGAAGTGGAAGTCATCGAGGTGCTGGTGGCCGTGGGCGACACGATCAAGGCGGAACAGAGCCTGATCACGGTCGAGTCCGACAAGGCCTCGATGGAAATCCCGGCGTCGCAAGGCGGCGTGGTCAAGTCCATCGCCGTCAAGGTCGGCGACAAGGTCGCCGAAGGCGCGGTCGTGCTGGAAGTGGAAGCGGCCTCGGGTGCTGACGCTGGCGCCGCCAAGGAAGAGGCTCCCAAGGCCGAATCCAAGCCGGCCGCCAAGGACGCTTCCAAGCCGGAAGCCCCCAAGGCCGACGCGCCTGCCGCCAAGGCTGCAGCGCCCGCCGCCGCCACCTACAGCGGTTCGGCCGACGGCGAATACGACATGCTGGTGCTGGGCGCGGGCCCCGGCGGCTATTCCGCCGCCTTCCGCGCTGCCGACCTGGGTCTGTCCGTGGTCCTGGTCGAACGCTACAGCACGCTGGGCGGCGTCTGCCTGAACGTGGGCTGCATCCCGTCCAAGGCGCTGCTGCACAACGCCGCCATCATCGACGAAGCGCGCGAACTGGCTGCCCACGGCATCAGCTTCGGCGAGCCCAAGATCGACCTGGACAAGCTGCGCGGCTACAAGGACAGCGTGGTCGCCAAGCTGACCGGCGGCCTGGCCGGCATGGCCAAGGCGCGCAAGGTCACCGTGGTGACGGGCGTGGGCGAGTTCGCCGACGCCAACCACCTGACGGTCAAGGGCGCCGACGGCAAGTCGCAGACCTTGCGCTTCAAGCAGGCCATCATCGCCGCCGGCAGCCAGTCGGTGAAGCTGCCGTTCCTGCCCCAGGACGAGCGCATCGTCGATTCCACCGGCGCCTTGCTGCTGCGTGAAGTGCCCAAGAAGATGCTCATCATCGGCGGCGGCATCATCGGCCTGGAAATGGGCACGGTGTACTCCACGCTGGGCGCGCGCCTGGATGTCGTGGAAATGCTGGACGGCCTGATGCAGGGCGCCGACCGCGACCTGGTCAAGGTGTGGCAGAAGAAGAACGCCTACCGCTTCGACAACATCATGTTGAAGACCAAGACGGTGGGCGCCGAGGCCAAGAAGGACGGCATCTACGTCACCTTCGAAGGCGAGGGCGCGCCCAAGGAGCCGCAGCGCTACGACCTGGTGCTCCAGGCCGTGGGCCGCAGCCCCAACGGCAAGAAGATCGGCGCCGACAAGGCGGGCATCGCCGTGACCGACCGCGGGTTCATCGAGGTCGATCGCCAGATGCGCACCAACGTGCCGCACATCTTCGCCATCGGCGACATCGTCGGCCAACCCATGCTCGCCCACAAGGCCGTGCATGAAGGCCACGTCGCCGCCGAAGCCGCCGCCGGCCAGAAGTCCTTCTTCGACGCGCGCGTCATCCCGTCGGTGGCCTACACCGATCCGGAAGTGGCGTGGGTCGGCCTGACCGAAGACGAAGCCAAGAAGCAGGGCATCAAGATCGAGAAGGGCGTGTTCCCGTGGGCCGCCTCCGGCCGCGCCATCGCCAACGGCCGCGACGAGGGCTTCACCAAGCTCATCTTCGACGCCGAGACGCATCGCATCCTGGGCGGCAGCATCGTCGGCACCCACGCGGGTGACCTGATCAGCGAACTGGCCCTGGCCGTGGAAATGGGCGCCGACGTCGTCGACATCGCCAAGACCATCCACCCGCACCCGACCCTGGGCGAATCGGTGGGCATGGCCGCGGAAGTCGCCGAAGGCGTCTGCACCGATCTGCCGCCGATGAAAAAGAAGTAACGCGCCGCGGCTTGCCGCGGTCGCAACAAAAAGCGCCGCCCCTTTTTGAGGGGGCGGCGCTTTTTTTCGTGTGTGCGTGGTGGATGTGTGCGTTGTGGATGCGTGCGTTGTTTATCCGGCGTCGATTCGCCGATACGAGGCGGGCGAAAACCGCAGGGCCAGCGCCAGCAGCACGACCGCGCCGGCCAGCATCACGATCCATGCCTCGGTCAAACTTGCAAACCGATCGCGCAGGACGCCCGCCAGCAACGGCATGAAGCTTGCAATCAAGTAGCCTCCGCCTTGCACGAAAGCGGCCAGCATTCCCGCTTGCGCGGGATCGTCCAGGTGGTCCATCGCCACGATCAGCGACAACGGAAAGAGCGCGCCGATGCCGATGCCCAGGAGCAGGCACGCCAGCAGCGCCAGCTTGAGGGGGGCCAGGATCAGGCATATCAATCCGCAGATCAGAAGGGTCAACACGGCGGCCAGCGGCTTGCGGCGATCCGCAAACCTGCCGATCCATGCCGACACGGCCAGACCCGCCATCACTTCGGCCAGCGTCAGGCCGCCCAACAGAAAGCCCGCGGCGGAAGGTTCCCAGCCGAGACTGGTATAGAACGGCGGCAGCCACGCCAGCACCAGCGTGTAGGCCCCGGTGCCGATGCCAAAGAACAGCATCAGCTCCCACGCCCGCAGATTGCGCCAGAAGCTTCGCGGCGCCACGCGAGCCGGGCGATGAAGGGGCGATGTCGCGTCGGCTCGACCTTGCGCGGCCTTGAGCCACAGCGGCAGTGCGAGCAGGGCGGGTACGCTCCAGAAGGCCAATGCGGCGGGCCACCCGAAGCTGCCTGCAAGTCCCGCAGCGCTGGCCGCCGCCACGGCCGCGCCCGCCATGATGCCGGTGGTGTACAAGCCAAACACGCGTCCCATGTCATGCGCGAAATTGCGCTTGATGAAGGCAGGCAGCAAGGTCTGCACCAGCGCAATGCCGACCCCCGCCAGCACCGCCGTCAGCAGCAGCCCGTAGGTCTGCGTCCCGACGAAGCGCGCCGCGCAAGCAACGGCCACCAGCGCTACGCCCAGCGCGATCCCGATCCGCTCATTCAACCACCCCGAAATGCGTGCACCCGCCAGCGCGCAGACGCCCATGACGAACACGGGCAAGGTGGTCAACAGGCTGGCCTGCGTATTGGTTGCGCCGGTGGCCGTCTGGATCATGTCCAGCAACGGCCCGATGGCGGCCAGGGCGGGCCGCAGGTTCAGCGCCACGGCCACGATGGCGACGATGGCAAACAAGGGGCGTAACCTTACGCGCGTCATGGATATCTCGACATAAAGTTATTTGATGTCGAAGTATATAGACGACATGGTACGTTCAGCAACGGGATATCATTGCTGCCAACGCAAATAGCTTTACGCCGAGACAACCATGAATGACCGTGCAAGGCGCGCGCAGGAAGAATGGCAGCGCGAGCGGCCCGACATTGACGCCAACGTGATGGCGCTGGTGGGGCGTCTGCTGCAAGCCACGCATCTGCTGGAGCGCAACTGGTTCCTGCCCCTGGCCGCGCAATTCGAACTGCATCAAGGCGAATTCGACGTCATCGCCACGCTGCGGCGGTCGGGCAGCCCCTACGCCATGACGCCCACCGACCTGCATGAAGGCCTGATGCTGTCGTCAGGCGCCATGACCAGCCGCCTGGACCGCCTGGAGCGCAAGGGCCTCATCGAACGCGTGCCATCACCCAACGACCGGCGCAGCACGCTCGTGCGGCTTACCCCGGCCGGTCTGGCGCTCATCGACAAACTGCTGCCGCTGCACGTGGCGAATGAGCAGCAGGCACTGGCGTCGTTGACGCAGAAGGAGCAGGCGCAGCTGGATGGGTTACTGGCGAAGCTGCTTGTGGGGTTAGGGCGCAAGCCGGGGGATTGAAGCGGCGAACCCGGTATTGCGTTGCCAGCGGCGACTGCCGCACCAATGGCGCAAGTGTCTGGCACCGGTCTTCATGCAACGGAGTTTCGTGCTCCACATATTTCGCAGGTGTCTGACACCCTGGAAGCGCCGTCGCAATTTGAGCCGACGTCCCATGGGTGTCAGACACCGGTCTGGCTCAAGCACCATTTTTCATATTCTTTGCGCCTTGCTTGTGGGTCCGGTCCCATCGCTACATACAGGTCATGCAAATCCAGTTGTTTGTCGCTGACGATTCCCATCCGGGCCTGATAACTCGACCATCGGTATTCCGAGGCGGATGCGGTCAGGCCGGCTCGTACCGGATTCAGTTCGATATACATGCAGCATGCAAGCAGATACTGCTCAGTATCGATCACCCGCGATTTGAATCGGGCTTCCCATAGCGAGCCGGCGACGTCCCTGCGCGCATTCCAACGTCGCGTCGCACGTTGCGCGATTCGTTGCATTAGCATCGACACCGTACGCGGGTCGTCCTGCGGCGCGAGCAATAGATGCACATGGTTCGGCATCAGGCACCACGCGTACAACGCGACGCCCAGGGACTGGCGGTAGTCGTGGAGATCCTCAAGGTAAGCGCAATAGTCTTCCGGCTCATCAAACACAGCGCGCTGCCGATGGCCGCGCTGGACCACATGGTGAGGCTGATGCGCAATAAGAATTCGAGGTCTTCTGGCCATGGCTACACGTGAATGAATGGAATAGCAGGCAGGATAGCGATAGCCAGGTCTGCGGGGCGCGTGCGAGAGATAATTTTGGTGCTGCTGATGGCGGTGCGCCGGTGTCTGACACCCTGGAGACGGCGGTGAAATTCGAAGCGGATCTCTCCAGGGTGTCAGACACCTCATCAGATGATGAGCAATTTTGGCCCTGCGAATGCTGCCGCTCGGGTGTCTGACACCCTTGAAGCATTGGTGCAACTTGAAGCGGATCTCTCCAGGGTGTCAGACACCCATCCACTGCCGCGCCCAATAGAAAAGCCGCCCGTGGGCGGCTGTCTGGTGTGCGAGTCGTCGCGGCGTATTGCCGCGGGGTGCTGATTCAGGCGTGGGTGTTGATGCGCGAACCCAGCGTGCCGTCAATCGCCAGCACCGGCAGCGACTGCAGTAGCGTGGCGACCGAGTCGGCTTGCGCGTTGATCGCTTTTTTCGTGACCGAGGCCTGGACTTCCATCATGAGATTCGCGTCGCGCAGGGCCAGCGCGGAATTGACGGTGTTGTTGACGGAAGCATCCATGGTCTAGGTGTCCTGGTGATGTGAGGCCGGGTCAACGGCCGAAGCAAGTCGCATTATGCGGCACGCCGTTGGAATGATGCAAAACATTTCGCAATGATCGCGAGCCGTGTTGCATTGTGGCGCGAGTACGTGGCGGGTATGTGACATGTCCGATCCCTGCGGGTTATGGGCGCGCCGTGTCATGAGCGGTTTTGGCTCATTACGGTTGCGCCGGACATTCCTTCACTTTGCCCCAGCCTTGATTGGGTTCGCAGAATTGCTTGCGCGCTGCCCATGCGCATTCGGGACGCTCGAAGAAACCCAGTTCCGCGCACCGTTCCAGTTCGCCATCCAGCGCGGCGACCCACGCCATCGGGTCCGGCGCGGGAATGACGGTGATGCGCAGCGAAGGCTGCGGACCGGTGGGCGCGTGTTCGGAAGTCGATGGGGAGGCCGCAGCGCGAGCCGGTTCGGCGGATGCGGCCGCCGGGGCGGCATGATCCGACGCCGAAGAAGCCCCGTCGGCGCGTTCCGGCGCTGAAGAAGCCCCGTCGGCATGATCCGGCGCTGAAGAAGTCCCGTCGGCGTGATCCGCCGCTGCAGGAGCCGCGTCTGCACGATCTGGCGCTGAAGAAGCCGGCGCGGCCTGATTCGACGCGGAAGCAGCAGCGTCCGTCTCAGGCCGGTCTGCCGCGGAAGAGGAGGCGTCCGGCGCTGGCCGATCCGACGAGGAATCAGTCGCCTTGTTGTCTTGGCGTTCCTGCGGTGACGGCGCGGCGCGCTTGTTGGCCGCATCCGATTCAGGCGGCTGGGTCGGCAGGGGAGTCAGGGGCACGCGCACCGGACTGGCGGCTGTCGAGCCCGACGTTGCCGTGTTGGGCGAATTCCACGACACGACGAGCAGCACCAGCGCGCCATAAATGGCCAGCGTATAGATCACGGTCACCGCCGCACATCCCACGCTGCGGCGCGTGATGGGTTCGCCATCGTCGCGCCCGAAGAGGCCGCGCCACCCGACCAGCGCCGCGCCGGGCGCCGAGATCAGCCACCAGCCCAGGCGCCGAACCCAGCCCGGGTCCTGCCGCGGCAGCGACGCGTGCACCTGCGCGGCTAGCAATTCGCGCAGGGCGCGGTTTTCTTCCTGCAGGCGCTGGGTCCGCGTGTCCGCCGGCCCCTGGCCGTCTGGATCCGGAGTGCCGTCGTGCTGCGTAGCGAGTGGATCTGGAGGCGTGGCGGTCATCGGGTGAAAAATATGGATACAAAGGCGTGCGAGCGCAATTATGAAGTAAGGAAGAAGCGGGGCAAAGGGAGAATTGGGGGATAAAAGTCACGTTAGGACCGTGTGTCCCGTTCCCTTAAGGCAAGATTGCGCATCCGAACAAGATGGCGGCCAAGACCGGAGGCCGCCGCTGCGCAATAGCTGGCGCTTGTTCGTGAAGCCGTGGCCGTGAGCAGGCCGTGCACAGGGAGAAGGGACGCCTATTCCAGAATGGCGTAGCTGATGTGCGGCTCGTAGGTGAAACGTTGAATTCGCAGCTTGTTCAATCCGAGCTTTTCCATGACGGCGAGGGTTTCGCCTGGCCAGGTGCGGTTGTTCAATTCGTCGAACACGATCACGGCCCCTTTGGGCATGCGGGGTACAAAGTGCTCCAGGCAAATCTTCGTTGGCTCGTACAGGTCCAGGTCCAGGTGTAGCAGCGAGACCACCGTCTGCGGTTCGCGTTCGAGATAGCGGGGCACGCTTTCGGCCACGTCGCCCTTCACCAATTCAACTTTTTGTATATGCCCAATAAAGCGGTTTGCATCAAACAGTTCGATGGCGCGGTGAAGGTCGGAGTAGCTGTCCGCTTCATATCCGTGTACGCGCCGCTCGGTCGTTTGAATCACGGCGTGCTGGTCCTGCTCGGAGATGCCGGAAAAGCCCGAGAACGTATCAAACCCGACGATGCGCCGCTGCAGATTCACAGGTTCGAGCGTGGCGCTGAGTTGGGCAAACGTCATCAATCCACCGCCCCAATTGACGCCGCACTCCATGATGTCGCCCTGCACGTGCAACGCCATCTTGAACAGTTCTGATAGACACAGGAATCGCGCGATGGTTTGGCGTGGGACGAAGCAAGCAAAGTTCTCTAGCTTCTCCACGGCATTGCCGCGGGCGCCATTGAAGAAGTCACCCAGGTCGGCGCGGTAGTTGACTTCGCGGCCAGTGCTGCGGCCATCCTGGCGAAAGCGCGAAGGGTCGATGGTGTCGTTCATGCTGCTGTATTTTCCGTTTCGGCTTGGCGTCGCTTTTCGGCATCATGGCTCGGGTAGTCGACGTAGAAGATGTTGGTCCGGTCGCCGGTGGGAAACCGCTGGCGGCGATACTCTGGATCGGCCAGGTCGGTGACGCGAAGTTGGGTCGTCCAGCGAATTTGCTTGCCCAGATTGGGAGTACTGCGATGCAACAGCATCTGTTTGAAAATCACCACGTCGCCTCGGCTTGCCGTGATGGTTTCAGGCGCCTCGGTCACGTCCCAATCCAGGCTCAGATCCCGTTGCAGGAAGGGCACGTAGGGCGCGATTACCTTGTCGCTAATCCGTTTGAAGGGATAGATGCCGCGCTTGTGGCTGCCCGGGATCACCTGGATCGTACCGGATTGCAAATTGACGTCCTGAAAGGGTACCCAGAGTGTCACGGCGTTCGCGGATCCCAGCAGGTAAAGCGAATCTTGGTGCCAGGCAAAGAGGTGGCGCGAGTCGGCTGGTTTGTCCAGACGCATGTTGCAGCAGCCCATCAACGACGGGTGTGCCAAGCCAAGCTCCCGACATAGTTCATGCACTGCAGGGCTGCCGGACATGCGCGACAACGCGGGCAAATACTTCAGCCTGTCGTACAGGAGCGATTGCGTGGCGGGTTCCAAGTCGTATCGCTCGTAGTCCCGTGCATCGAACCGGGGGCCGACAATGCGTTGGCCCAGCTCCGTCAGCTGGTTCTCCAGTTCGATCAATTCGCCATGTTTCCAAAAGTCCTTCAAGACCAGATAGCCTTCGGATTCAAAGCGATCGCGCAGGGTGGTGCTCATGATGTTGTTACCGTTGTCTGAATTCTTCTGGCGTCTTCAAGCGCCGGTTTCTTCCCGCCAGCCCAGCACCTTCATCGGATTGCCGCCCTGGATGGAAAATGCCTCCACCTCACCGCGTACGACGGTGCCGGCGGCGACCACGCATCCTTCGCGAAGAATGGCGCCGTCCAGCAGCACGCAATTGGCCCCAATCCAGACATCGTCCTCAATGACGATCCCGCCCTTGCTGGGACGAAATCCCTGTTCACGAATGGGCTGGTCGCGGCGACGGAATTCGTGGTTTGCGGGCGCGAATGTGCAGTTCGCAGCGACAGCCACGCGCGCGCCCATGCGGATGCCGTGGCCCGTGTAAAGGACGCAGCCAGCGTTGATGACGCAATCTGGCCCGATCTCGACGTCGCCGGATCCGCCTGCAGGCTTGATCTTCACGAAAGCGTCGATCACTGCATTCGGCCCGATCAGGATGCGCGTGCCGCGTGTGGAATCTTCGATGTCGGCAAGCCGAGATACACGGGCGGTGGGATCGATGTGAATCATGGCGCTATCGGTGTGTCAGGCCACGCGGCGCAGGAAGCCGTCCGGCGCCGACGTGACGAGCAGGCGGTCTTCGACCGAGCGGTCGATCTTGAACTCGGGATGCTGCTTGATCCATTCCCACACGGCCGTCTTGGGGTTGTTGCCCTTGCCCCAGTGGCGGCCCGGCCACTCGTAGTCTGCCGGCATGTCTTCCACGAAGGTGTCGAACACGACGCAGTAGCTTCCCACGCTGACGAGATCCGCGTACGCGTTCAATTCAGCAAGCACGTGATCGTGGGTGTGGTTCGAGTCCAGGCACACCATGATGTTCTTCTTGCCTTCGGCATGCGCGCGCACTTGCGCAATCGTTGCCGGGTCGATGCTGGAGCCCTCGATGAGATGAATGCGCTTGGCCAGCGGATGGGCCTCGATAGCCTTGCGGTTGTGCTCGCGGATTTCGATATCCACGCCGACCACGTCGCCGGCGCCAAGCAGTTGCAGCATGGATGCCGACAGCATCAGCGAACCGCCGTGGGCAATGCCCGTCTCGATGATGAGGTCCGGCTTCACGGCCCAGATCAATTCCTGCATCGCCATGGCGTCCATCGGCAGCTGGATGAGCGGTCGGCCAGCCCACGAGAAGTTGTTCATGTACTTGCGCTCCAGCGCCATCTGGCGCCAGGCGATGGACAGCTCGCGGAACTCCTGGTCTTTGGCGAAGCCGGCAATGCGGGCTTCCTTCTCCTGGCGGTATTCCGGGTGCGCGTCGGGCGTGGTTTCAAGGTAGGACATTCAGATTCCTTTGTGCAGGCGGTACTGCGCTAGAAAATTCGGGAAAAATTCGGAAAACGGAAGGGGGGGGCGGCGGACAAGCGCTTGCGTGCGTTGCACGTCGATGTCGTCGAACGCCCACGCCGGCGCACCGGGCGCCACCGAGAACGGGTAGCCCAGCACGTCCCGCACGCAGGCGGCGACCTCGCGGTTCTCCACGCCGGCGCCGTGCGCGACGTTGAAGATGCCGGTCGCGTCCGACAGGGCGATGGCCATGATCTGCGACACGGCGTCGTCGATGTGCAGATAGTCCTTGCGGGATTCCAGCGCGGTGCGCAGCGTGATGCGGCCGTCGCGCGCCCCTTCCTCCAGCAGTTGGTCGATGAAGCTGTCCGGCGTGTCGCGCAGGCCGACGATGTTGGACAGGCGCGCCACCTTGGCCGGCCGTCCGCCATGCAGGCAAAGCGATTCGCCCATCAGCTTGGACAGGTTGTACAGGTCGCTCGGGTCGTTCGGATTGACGCGCAGCACTGCGTCTTCGCGCGTGCTGGCGGCGCCCGAATACACGCGCGTGCTGGACAGGTAGGTCAGGCTGTCGAAATCCCCGTGCGCGAGCAGGCTGCGCAACAGGCAGACGTGGGCCTCCACGGTATCCAGCGGACGGCTGCGAAAGTCCGACGTGAGGCCGACGGCGTAGATCACGTGTCCCAGCGGCCGGCTGAAAAGGTCCGCATCCTGGCGCGGCGGCGCGTCGCAGGCGACGCCATCGGCGCGCAGGCGCGCGACCAGGTGGCGGCCGATGAAGCCCGAGGCGCCCAGAACGGTGACCGGCCGGTGGTTCATGCGTGCGGACCGCTGTCGATGGAGAGCGACGGGATCGCCGTGACCAGCTTGGCGTTCCAATCATGGCGGGCGTAGGCAAGCTGCTCCGACACCTCGGTCTTCAGGTTCCAGGGCAGGATCAGGATGTACTCGGGCCGGTCCTCGCGCAGCCGGGCTTCGGCGACGATGGGAATATGGCTGCCGGGCAGGTACTTGCCCTGCTTGGCGGGGTTCAGGTCCACAACGTACGGCAAGAGGTCGGGGCGCACGCCGGCAAAGTTCAGCAGCGTGTTGCCCTTGGCCGCCGCGCCGTAGGCGGCGATGCGCTTGCCGCCGCGGCGCAGCTCGACCAGAAACGCCAGAAGGTCGTTCTTGACCCGCTCGGCCTGCTGCTGGAAGCACGCGTAGAAAACCGGTGTGGCGACGCCAGCCCGCTGCTCTTCGTCCAGGGTGCGCGCGACTTCGGCGCTAGTCTCGTGTTTGCCCGTGTCCAGCCGCTGCGCAAAGACACGCAGGCTGCCGCCGTGCGTGCTCAGGTGCTCGACGTCGAACACAGACAGGCCGTTGGCCGTGAAGATGCGCGATACCGCCGTGAGCGACAGGTAGGAATAGTGTTCGTGATAGACCGTATCGAACTGGCCTTCCTGCACCATGCGCAGCAGGTGCGGAAATTCGAACGTCGCCACGCCTTGCGGCTTGAGCAGCGCGGCAAAGCCCGACACGAAGTCGTTGATGTCCGGGACATGCGCCAATACGTTATTGGCGGCGATCAGGTCCGCGGCGCGTCCCGATTCGGTGAGCTCGTCGCCCAGCTCCACGCCAAAGAAACGCTGCACGATGTCGATGCCGCGGTCGCGTGCCGCTTGCGCGGTGCTGGCCGTGGGTTCCACGCCGTAGCAAGCAATGCCGGCGTCCTTGACGTACTGCAGCAGATAGCCGTCGTTGGCCGCGATCTCGGCGACCATGCTGTCCTTGCCCAGGCCGAAGCGGCCGATCATCGCGTCCACGTAGCGGCGCGAATGCGCCAGCCACGACGACGAGAACGAACTGAAGTAGGCGTAGTCGTCGGTGAACAGGGCTTCGCGGCCCGCGTGGTCTTCCGTCTGGACCAGCCAGCAGGATTCGCACACGAGAATGCGCAGGGGAAACCAGGTCTCCGGACCACGCAGCGCCGCTTCGCTCAGGTAGGCATTGGACGGCGGGGCGTGGCCCAGATCGAGAAAGGGCAGGCGCAGTTCGGCCTGGCAATGGCGGCACTTCACAGTGCGACTCCAGAATAAGCAGCGTCCAGGCGCGGGTGTTGCTGATCGCGCTCGGACACGAGGGTAGGGGGGGCGGGCCAGGAGATGCCGACGCGGGCCTCCTGGAAATGCAGGCCGGCCTCGGCCTGCGGGGCATAGGGTGCAGAGTGGCAGTACAGCATTTCCACGTCGTCGCTCAACGTCTGAAAGCCGTGGGCGAAGCCTTCGGGAATCAGCAGCGCGCGGCCGTTGTCCGCTGACAGGCGTTCCGCATGCCACTGCAGGAACGTGGGCGAACCCTGCCGCAGATCGATGGCGACGTCCCAGACCACGCCCCGGATGCAGCTCACGAGCTTCATCTCTGCAAAGGGCGGCAACTGGTAGTGCATGCCACGGAGGGTGCCGGCATGCGCGGTGTAGGTGTGGTTGACCTGGGCGACCGGCCCCGTCCAGCCGCAAGCGGCCAGATCGGATGCATCGAAGAGCCGCGCCAGAAATCCGCGGGTATCGCCGCGCGGATGGCGCTGCACGACCTTCAGGCCCGAAATCGGGGTGTCGAGAACGCCCAGGCTCATGGATGCGCCTCGTACTGGTCGATATCGGCATGGCAGAGCGGCAGCGCGTCCTCGCCCGCGTCAAAGCGACGGTACCAGTCCATGCTGCGCGAGACCGCCTGCGCCAGCGGCCATCGGGGCGCCACTTTCAGCACGGCGCGCGCCCTGGACGTGTCCAGCGTCAGCAGCCCTGCTTCATGGGGGCCTTCGATCTGCTCGGCATAGACCACGCGGCCCTTGCCATACGCGGCCTGGGCCAGATCCACGACGGTGCGCACGGACGCTGCCTCGGCCGCATCGGGCCCGAAGTTATAGGCGTCCGCGAGGTCAGGCGCGTTCCACAACGATTCCGCCAGGGTCAGGTAGCCGGCAAGCGGTTCCAGCACGTGCTGCCACGGGCGCACCGATTGGGGCCGCCGCACTTGAAGATCGCCGCCGCCTTGCCAGGCGCGCACGGCATCAGGCAGCAGGCGGTCAGCCGACCAGTCGCCGCCGCCGATCACGTTGCCCGCGCGCGCGCTGGCCACGGCCAGGCCCTGCTCACGCAGGAAGGCGTCGCGATAGGACGCAATGACCAGCTCGCTGGCGGCCTTGCTGGCGCTGTAAGGGTCGTGTCCGCCCAACGCGTCGTTCTCGCGGTACGGGTAGGGCCATTCGTTGTTGCGGTAGACCTTGTCGGTCGTGACCATGACCGCGACCCGGGCCGAGGGCGTGGCGCGCAGGGCATCCAGCAGATGGGCGGTGCCCATGATGTTGGCGGCAAACGTCTCCACGGGCTGCGCATAGCTCGGGCGCACCAGCGCCTGCGCGGCCAGATGCAGCACGATCTCCGGACGGGCGGCGAGCACCTGCTCGCGCAGTGCGGCAGCGTCGCGGATGTCGCAACGGCGGCTGTCGATCAGGTCGC
The DNA here is from genome assembly GCF_041879325.1 of Achromobacter sp. JD417. Taxonomy (NCBI): domain Bacteria; kingdom Pseudomonadati; phylum Pseudomonadota; class Betaproteobacteria; order Burkholderiales; family Alcaligenaceae; genus Achromobacter; species Achromobacter sp. JD417. The sequence goes on from NZ_CP087159.1 coordinate 2,414,368, forward strand.
CGATGCGGGCGGCTTCGTACAAGCTGGGTTGCGTGCACGGCGGCAGGGCAATGCCGGTCACCTGCGCGCCCAGCCGCTGCAGCCAGATCGCCAGCCAGCCGCCCTTGAAGCCGGTGTGACCGGTCACAAGGACGCGCTTGCCGCGCCAGAATCCTGCGCTGGGCGTTACCAGACTTTCCATGGCGCCTTGCCCGTGCTCCAGAGGGATTCCAGCAGGTTCTTTTCGCGCAGCGTGTCCATGGGCTGCCAGAAGCCCAGGTGTTCAAACGCGTGCAATTCGCCTTCCCGGCTAAGCGTTTCCAAGGGGCCAGCTTCCCAGGTCGTGTCGTCGTCGTCGATAAGCGATAGCACGCGGGGCGACAGCACGAAGAAACCGCCGTTGATCAGGCCGCCGTCGCCGCGCGGCTTTTCGGTAAAACCTGCCACTCTGTCGCCTTCGCGGCGCAACGCGCCATAGCGCCCCGGCGGCTGCACGGCCGTGACCGTCGCGGCCTTGCCATGCTTGCGGTGAAACGCGAGCAGGGCGGTGATGTCGATATCGGCCACGCCGTCGCCGTACGTGAAGCAGAACGCCTCGTCTTCCTTCACATAGTCGGCCACGCGCTTTAAGCGGCCGCCCGTCATCGTGCTCTCGCCGGTGTCCACCAGGGTCACGCGCCACGGTTCGGCCTTGCGCTGATGCACTTCCATGCGGTTGTCGGCCATGTCGAACGTGACGTCGGACATGTGCAGGAAGTAGTTGGCGAAGTACTCCTTGATCATGTAGCCCTTGTAGCCGCAGCAGATCACGAAGTCGTTCACGCCGTGGGCGGAATAGGTCTTCATGATGTGCCACAGGATGGGCCGCCCGCCGATTTCGATCATCGGCTTGGGACGCGTGTGAGTCTCTTCGGAAATCCGGGTGCCAAGGCCGCCGGCCAGGATGATTGCTTTCATGCTTGGGTTTCGCACCAGTTCTTGAACATTTCGCGCAGCGCGCCTTCGAACTTGCGCGCGAAGGCGGGTTCGTCCATCAGGGGGCTGGCATGCATTTCGTCGCGCAGGCCGGCGCGTATCTTTGCGAGGGCGGGCAGGTCGCTGGCCAGGGCGACGACCTTCTCCACATAGTCCGCCTCGGTTTGCGCAATCCATTCGGGGCGTCCCACCGCGGAAAGCACGGAGCTTCCGATGCGGCCCACGCTAGGCCTGTCGGCCAGGGTCACGTAGGGGACGCCCATGTACAGCGTCTCGACCAGCGTCACGCCGGAATTGTGAGGAAAGCAGTCCAGACCGATATCGATGCCGCGCAGGACATCCCAGGGAGGGGTGTGGTATCCGATGGACAACTGTTGAGCGCCGATGCCATGTGCCGCGAAGCGTGCAGCCAGCGACTCGCACATGTGACGATCGCGATAACTGTTGCTGTCAACCACAAGGCGGGCGTTCGGCAGGCGGCGCAATATTTCGCTCCATACCCCTATCGTCCGGTGGTTCATGCGGATGGCCCGGCTGAGCGTGCCCAACGTGACAACGCCGTTGCGAAGTGCGGGCAGGTCGCCGGGCGGCCCCATGTCTTGACCCGCGCGGTAAACGAAATTGCTCTGTTCGAGCCGCCAGGGCTTTTCGGCAAACAAGGCCTCGCTGCCAATAGGCGCCATATCCTCGTCCGTCATGATGTAGTCGATGGCGGACAAGCCCGTGGTGTAGCCAAAGCCGAGCCAGGTGAGCGATACCGGAGCGGGCTTGCGCGCAAACACGCCCAGGCGATTTCCCTGGGTGTGCCCAGCGACGTCGATCAGGACATCGATGCCATCAGCACGGATGCGTTCAGCCAGATCGGCATCGGTCAGGCGGGAAGTCGGAACCCAGTGATCGAAGTACGACTTCATGCGCGCCGTCACCAGGTCTTCGGATGCAAGCTCGGCATAGGCAGTGATTTCGAAGCGGCTCCGATCATGATTCGCGAACAATGGTTCGATGAAATGGTTGCCGGAATGCTTCTTGAGATCCGGGGATACGTACCCGATCTTCAAGCGTCGATTCCAATCTTTAGGGTTGGAATGCTTGCGCCATTTTTCCTTGAGATGGCTGAACAACCGGCGGTCGCACTCCTGGTACGCCTGAAACACCTCGCTGGCCGATTTGTCGGGCGCATAGTTGGTCGCGAACAACAAGTTGCTGTAACCGGTCGTGGAATCCGGATAGGCCGCGACCGATTCGCGGGCTGCTTTCTCGGCAGCGACGATATCTCCAGAATCGATCAACACCTTTGTCAGGTTCAGTCGCGATTTTCGGTGGGCCGGATCCCTCGTCAACGCATTTTCATAAGCGATGCGGGCTTCCTTGTAGCGGCGTTCAGCGCTCAGCGAATCGCCTAAGGCGGAATGGGCATGCGCACTGGCCGGCGCAAGTTCCACCGCCCGGCGGCTTGCATTGATGGCTTCCGAGGTGCGCTCCATGCGAGCCAGGCATATGCCTATCAGTACATAGCCACGCATGTCCGCGGGCGCACGTTGCAGCATTTGCATGGCCGCCAGCATTGCTGCTTCCAACTGGTTTGTGTTGAACAGGCATGCTGTCAGCACCTCCCAGGCGTCAATGAACCCCGGCATCGCTTGGGTGAGCTTGCGGGCGATCGTCTCGGCCTGCTGATACGCGTTCTCCCGCATGAGTTCCTGCATGCGGTTGGCTTGATTCAGCAGCGCATTCGGTGGTGGCGGGCTGTTGTCGTTGCCGCACAGCACGCCGGCCTCGAGACACGTCCTGGCCAACGCGCTTACATAAAGCCCGAAATAGGGCGCCTGGCCGTTGGCGGCTGCCAATCCGTCGCGCAACCACACTAGCCATGCGTTGGCGGGCGATTGGAGCAGGCCAAAGCGTTTCAGGAGGTGCAGAAACTCTGCGACGTCGGGCGTACCCGCGCTTAGCCCGAATGCGGAGGCATTATTTCCCTGGGACGTCGCCAGCGCGGCGAGCGCAGCCAACGGCATTTGCGCAGCCAGGGCGGATCCAAGCGCTTGTTGGACTTCGGTGATTTGAAGCTTGACGGGTTCGTGCCAGAAATTGAAGCCAACTTTCAAATTTTCGCCTGGCTGGCTCAGGGTCTTGAGCGACGGCAGAATCCGCAGGACGCCGTCTTTCGCCACGTCGTAGGGACTCGGGCCAAGGCAGTAATGTGCAACGCCGTTCTCGAGCAGTGTCTGCACGGCCTTGTCCAGCAGCTTTCGGGCGGCGGCATCGTCCAGACCCTGGCGAACCATGACGCATGCAAGCAGCGTCGTATAGGGCAGGGAGGCGGGCCATACATGCGCGAGCGTGTCAACGACGATCTGGACGGACTGCTCGGCAGTTGACAGCACCTGGCCGCATTGGTTGACATAGGTAACGGTGCCGGAAGCGTCGCCGCCCGCCAGACGTTGTAGACCGCTAGCCCAGCGCAGGTCCTTGAATCGGGCAGTGTCGAGGTTGAATGGTCCCGCCGTTGAGCGGCTGGCGGATATCCAAAGACTTTGGCGAAAGCCTCGGCCCGTCGCGAAATCAAGATATTGTTGCTTGAGGACGGGAGTCTGCCCCATCGTCAACAGGCTGTTTGACAAGGAAACACCAGGGCCGAAGCCCAGGGCAACTTCAGAGAGCGGCTGCGTGTCGCCGGCATAGGCCAAGCCAGCCTGGACGGCCTGACCCGCAAATTCAACGAAGTAGCATGGGTTGATGGTCAGCGGATTCGGCGCTGTAACTGTCGCTTCATTGAGATGCCCCTCCAGCCTTTTCGCGGTGGCGTTCAGCGCTGACGCGAACGGATTCGCCGGCGCGATGCCGTCCGTGAACAATGTCAGGGCGGCCTGGGCCGCTGCCTTGACCTCGGCGTCCGTCTGCGCCGCGTGCCCATGCAACAGGACGGCATCACGTACGACCTCAAATGCCTTCGCTCCCGGGTAGACGTGGTAGTCCACGTAAAGGACGCCGAGGGGCGAAAGGATTCGACCGCAGAAACTCAAGAGGGCCTGAGCTTCGTCCGCCGGGAGATAGCTATACAGCCCCGACACAATCACGTAGTCGAATGGCGCGAAGCCTTCGTCCAGTTCACCGTAGCCGCAATGGTGAAACACCACGTTGTTCGCATCCAATGCCTTGGCGGCTTCCCGGGCCAGTTCGATGGCCGCGAGTTCCGCGTCAATGCCGACGACTTGAGCCTCGGGATACGCCACCGCGAAAGGCAGCAACCCTTCCCCGCGGCCGCAGCCAATTGCCAGGACTCTTGCCTTGTCCAATGGGACCGACTCGACGCCGTAAAGGTGCGCACTGGCGCGAATGTGCCCGGGCGAATGGCTTGGGGCGAGACGCCCCGGATCCGTGTGGGCTTGGCGTTGAAGAAAGGCCGGAATCGACATAAATAGGGGGACGGGTAGGCGCAAACCGCTAAACAGTGATCGTGCAATTCTAAAAAGCGCCTGCACCCTTCATTCGGCGAATCAGCGTTGGAATTGCCCTTCAGTTTGGACAACATCTCCAAATGCTCGAGGAAATAAAAAAACCCGCCATATGGCGGGTTTCGGGGCGGCCGGTGCTGGCGCGAAGGACCAGCTCCGGCCCACGCTGAGGAGAAACATGCGTTCTCCTGAGCGCTCGGTGCTTTCCGCTGGAATTAACGCAGCAGCGACAGCACGGTTTGCGGCACTTGGTTGGCTTGCGCCAGAACCGAGGTGCCAGCCTGTTGCAGGATCTGAGCCTTGGACATGTTCGACACTTCCGTGGCGTAGTCGGCGTCTTGAATACGCGAACGAGCGTTGGAGAGGTTGTTGACCACGTTGTTCAGGTTGGCGATCGTCGATTCCAGACGGTTCTGCACAGCACCCAGTTCGCCGGTCAGCTTGTCCAGCTTCGTGAAGGCGGCGTCCAGCGTCTTCATCGGATCGGTCGTCTTCGTGCCCTTGCTGGTGTCTTCGGTCGTCAGGTTGCCGGCGCTGTTGACCTTGGCTTCCTTGCCAACTTGGGCAGCGTAGTCGCCCGTGCCCGTGCCGCTCTTGACGGTGACCTTACCCGTGTTGGGGTCAACCAGGTAGTTGGTGTCGTAGGTCTTGGTCGTGGTGAACGTGCCCTTTTCGTCGACGTACGTGTCGGTCGACTTGCCCGACGTGAACGTCAGGGTGGCGCTGGTGATGCCTTGGCCCAGGGTGACGGTCACGTCGTCGGCGGTGGCGTTCGCCTTCACGGTTGCCAGCAGAGCGTCGCTGCTGATCGTGTCGGTGAATTCCAGGTTGTTGGCGGTACCGGTGCTGCTGTAGGTCTTGCCACCGATCGTCACGCTGGCGTCGCCGGCGGTCGAAACGGCTGCAGCGGCCTTCATCACGCCGTCCAGCGTGGCGGCGGTCGTGCCCGTGCCAGCGTTGTTGGTCGTCAGGTTGCCAGCCGAATCCAGGAAGGCGTCTTGGCCGCCGATGGTGACCTTGCCCGTGGCGTCGACTTCGAACGACGTCGAGTTCGAACCGACGTTGTTGTACGTGCCCGAGACGGTGCCGGTGGCGGGGCGCAGCGAGGTGGCCAGATCGCCAACCGCGGTCGTGCCGACAGCCGAGTTCGTGAACGTGAAGTTCTTGTTGGTCGCGTCGTACGTGTAGACCGTGTCAGCGTTGGTGCCGTTGGAAACGGTAACCTTGTTGCCGTTTTCCAGCTTGCCGAAAGCTTGTTCAGCGGTCACGGCTTCGTGCGTCGTGGTGACCTTCCACTCGTTGGCGCCAACGGTGGTGCCGGAAGCGGCTTGCAGGTCGGACACGGTGGCCGAACGGTTCTGGGTCACGCCCGAGCCGTTGACGTTGAAGCCGTCCAGACCCAGGGTCTTGACGCTGATTTCGGTCAGGTTCAGGGTGATCGTTTCGCCGTCGTTGGCGCCGACTTGCAGCGTCAGGGGCTTGGCCGAATCCGACAGAACCTTCACGCCGTTGAAGTCGGTTTGTTGCGAGATGCGATCGATGTCCGACAGACGCTGGTTGATTTCGTCTTGCATCGAGTTCAGCTGTTCTTGCGAGTAGCTGCCGTTGGCGGCTTGCACGGACAGTTCGCGAACGCGTTGCAGGTGGGTGTTGACTTCGGAGGCAGCGCCTTCCGTCGTTTGAGCCAGCGAGATGCCGTCGTTGGCGTTACGAGCGGCTTGGGTCAGGCCCTTGACGTTCGCGGTGAAGCGGTTGGCAATCGCCATACCGGCGGCGTCGTCCTTGGCGCTGTTGATGCGCAGGCCCGACGACAGGCGTTCGATGGCGGTACCCAGGGAAGATTGCGACTTGTTCAGGTTGTTCTGAGCAACGAGCGACAAGTAGTTGGTATTGATGACTGCAGCCATGTTTAGGCTCCCAAGAGAGAAAGGCTTCTTCAAACCGGGCAGCGGGGCCGCCCATCTTTGTAACGGGAAGAACTCGGTGACTTGTGTCTTCGAATTTCTCCGTTGCCAGGATTACGGCAGCCTAAAAACAATCTTTAGGGTTTTTTTTGGGAGCAATCGTATTTCTGGTGGCGAATTACAGATTCCTGCCAATCCCTGGGGAGAAATTGGCAGGAGCACCAGGCTGTCAATTGAGCAAAAGGCCGTTGCGGCGCAGTTTGACCATAAGTGAATTAAGAAACTCCTGGGCTACCGGCTCAAGATTTCGAGCGCCCTTATATGTCTGGCCATTCGGATGAGGGTGCCGACCGGCTGTCAGCGCGTCCCGCACTGCGCTGCGCAATTCGGCCGTCGTGCGGGAACCATCCATCATGCCGATAATCTGCAGGCTGAGCGGATCGGACGGCGGCGTTACGCCTTGATGCCACAGATTGTGCATGCTGATTTGGCTGTCAGGCTTGGTCACTTCGGGCAGCAGATCCAGCGCCCCGGCGATGAGCTGTGGCTTGGGCTGCGAACGTCCATATGACGAGGGTTCCAGCCGATAGCTCAAGGCGTTGGACTGTACGAGGGCAATGACGTGGGCGAGCAACGCGTCGGTGAGCTCTTGCACAGACTTGCCCGTTGCATTTGCGGCCGCGGCTTCGCGAATTGCGTCGAATGTGACCGACTGCGGCCAGGATTCACCTAGCAGGTCCATCAGCGAGTGAGCGACCGGATCGCGAGAGCTCAAGGTCGCCCCGCGCGCGGTCATGTAATCCCGCTGCTGGGGCGGAGCGCCTGCGGGTGTGGGTTGCGGGCGCAGGTCGGCGGCAAAAAACATCTTGGTGAACGCGCCGCCCTCGGGTTGCTCCAGAATTGCGCCGGCGCGTTCAGCGTGTACCAGGAGGCTCTTTCGAAACGATCGGCCAACGGCAAAGTCCAGATACTGTTCCCGCATCTCGCGGCCAGCATTGACCGCCAGCCCGTTCAGACCCAGTGCAACCCTCGAGCCGTAGGTCGAGGGAAAGGTCAGTTGCGGTTCGGCGTCCGTCAGGTAGGCCAGCCCGGCCTGCTGAGCTGCGGCGGCAAACTCCAGGAAGTAGCAGGGCGTGTTGACGGCTTCCAGGTATTCGTGAAGCAGGTAGTGATCGCTCTGGCCCCGCAGCTTTTGCGCGGTGTGCTGCAACGCCGACTGCAAGGGATTGTTTTCCCAAAGCCCATTTTCAATCAGGTTCAGCATGTCCTTGGCGCGCGCCACCTTTTCTTGCGGCGTCTGCGCCCCGAAACTGTTGAGCATCATGGCGTCGCGAAGGACATCCGACGCCTTCCAGCCCGGGTAGGTGTTGTAACTGATATAGGCGATGCCCTCGGGCGCGAGGTTCTCCTTGCAGATGCGCAGGATCGCGTCACGCACTTCCGGCGGCACCCAACTGAAGACGCCGTGGCAGATGATGTAGTCGAACGTGCCGAATTCGGGCGTGATGTCCGTCAGGCTCATGGCGTGCAGATCGAGATTGCGTGCGCCGGCGGCTTCGGCCGCGCGCTGGCCCGCTTCGATCTGCTGGGGCGACAGGTCCACGCCGACCGCGCGGGCGTCGGGATAGGCTATCGCGAACGGCAACAGATTGCCCCCCGCCGCGCAGCCCAGTTCCAGCACGCGCGCGCGATTCAATTCAGGTGCGGAAATGCCATACAGGTGCGCCACGGCGCGCAGGCTGCCGGGCGCCGTGTAGGAAAACGGCAGGGAAAGATAGGGGGTTTCGTCGTAGGCGTCAGAAATGGCCTGCGTCAAGCGGTCGGGTGCGCTCATGGCGAAATTCCGGGAGGGTCGTGGTGCGCTGCGAGGCTTTTGCGGTTCGCGGCGCACAAGTTTGTGGGCTAGTCCGCAAGGCTAGCAGCCCCATCACGGCCCGGAAGGCGTGAACAAGGTCCGATTTTCCCCCTGAATCCGCGCTGGCCGAAAACCGCCCGGATTCCGCCGCCGGAGAAAATCAGATGATCTGCGCGATCTGCCCTTCCTGCGGCAATTCCTGCCAGGCCTGATCCTTCAACCTTGCCCGGATTCGCGCCGTCGCCTGCGACCTCAATTGGCAAACCCGCGCCTCGGTCACATTCATGATCGCGCCGATTTCCTTCAGGTTCAGCCCCTGCTCGTAACACAGCGACAGCAACAGCTTTTCGCGGTCGGGCAGGGCGTCGATGGCGTGAACCAAGGCCTGCCGGAAGTCGCCGGCCAATAGCGAGTCCAGCGGATTGCCGCTGGGCGCGCCGTGATTCAGCGTGGCGGACCAGTCCGCCTGATCCGATGCCGAATCGGGCTCGGTGGTGAAGTCTTCGTAGTGAACGATTTGCACGCCTTGCGCGTCGTGCAGCAGCGTCTGGTATTCGTCCAGCGGCAGTTCTAGCTGCTTGGCGATTTCGGCTTCGGTCGGCGCGCGCATCAAACGCTGTTCCAGAAACTGGATCGCCTGTTCGATCTTGCGGGCTTTCGTGCGCACGCTGCGCGGCAGCCAATCCTGGCCGCGAAGCTCATCGAGCATCGCGCCGCGAATGCGCGTCGTGGCGTAGGTCTCGAACTGAGCGTCCGCGGTTTCCTGGTAACGGCGGACGGCGTCGAGCAGGCCGATCATGCCGGCCTGTATCAGGTCATCGAGTTCGACGCTGGCGGGTAAACGGGCGAGCAATTGCAGGGCCAGCTTCCGAACTAGCGGCGCATATTCGACCAGGCTGTCATCTGCGTGGGGCATTGCGGGAATTCTGGCGGAGTCGATCGTGAAGCGCGGTCGATGTTGTCAATTTGCGACATTGTCGACAAGCGCGGCTACGGTGATGCGGGCGAATCTAGGGAATCGTCAAGATGGCATTGTCGGCAATGGGCGGCCGTTCATTTCAGGAAGTACGCAACGTTTTGAATGCTTATTTGGCAAATTGACCAAAATTTGTCACGAACTTGTATGTCAAGGTGTGTCTAGAAAGGCACGTTGCGCAACATCAACAAAGATTTGTCATATAAGTCATAGAAAATGACATGACCTGTGGTAAATTTTACTTAAATTGCGAACAAATGATACATTTCGCATTAAAACAGGATGCAGCGAGCGGACAGGTAACACACGTTGCCTGCGCTATGAGTAATCAAGCCCCTCGGGTGGGATAGGGATAGGGAGTACGGCGTGCAACAAGTAGAAAATTCTTTGCTGGCAGATATTCGCGAAGTGAATCTGTCATATTTGTTACTGGCTCAGCGGATGTTGCGTGATGACTATGCCGCATCGATGTTCCGCCTGGGGTTCAGCAATGAAGTCGCTGACATTCTCATGCGCCTTTCACCGGCGCAACTGGTAAAACTGGCCAGCTCCAGCTCGCTGCTGTGCCGCTTCCGTTTCGATGATTACAGCCTGCTGTCGGCGCTGACCCATGATGTGCTGGGTGGTGCGCTGCAACAAGCCCACGCCACCATTCTGCTCGCCAAGCAGCCTGTCGAAGAACTGGCCTGACGGCCCGCGAATCCCACTCGGACACACCTGCAATGGCCTCCAAGAGCGTTTCCCAGGAAGCGGACGACATCCTGCTTGCCAGCTCCATGATTACGCTGGGCGCGCGCCTTCAGGTGCTTGAGGCTGAAACCAGCCTCAGCCACGATCGCCTCGCCCGCCTGTATCGCGAGATCCGCGGCTGCTCGCCACCCAAGGGCATGCTGCCTTTTTCGGTCGACTGGTTCATGACCTGGCTGCCGAATATCCATTCCTCTCTCTTCTATAACGTGTATTCGTTTCTGAATACGCGCACCACCAGCAAAGGCATACGCGCCACCATCGACGCGTATCGCCTGTATCTCGAAAACGCGGGGCAGGAAGCCGCGGATGCCGAGCCCGTCCTGAGCTTTACCCGGGCGTGGATGCTGGTGCGATTCTTCGACAGCGGCATGCTGCAGCTTTCTGCGTGCCGGCAGTGTGGCGGCCATTTCATTGCCCATGCCCATGATCCCCAGTCGGATTTTGTGTGCGCCATCTGCCGTCCGCCACCCCGCGCGGGCAAGACGCGCGCGGCCGCCAAGGCACGTGCCGGCACCCGTGCAGCCCCCATTGCGACCGCCGCTCCGACCTGATCGGGCGTCCAAATACAGCAAAAGCCCTGGAAAACACCCCCTAACCCGCCTTTTTGGGGCAGGGGGGACAGGGGATCATTGACGCAAGTTATAGACTTCGTTGGCAGGGGCCCGTTGTGTTGATTGTTATCGGTTTTCTTGTGGTGATCGTGTCGGTCGTCGGCAGCTTCATGGCGCTGGGCGGACACTTGGGCGCGCTCTACCAGCCCTTCGAGCTGACGCTGATCTTCGGCGCGGCGTTCGGGGCTTTCCTGGCGGGCAACAGCAAGAAGTCGCTGATGCTGGTCAAGAAGGCGCTCCCCGACGCGCTCAAGAGTTCGCGCTACGGCAAGGACGTCTACATGGAGCTGATGGCGCTCCTGTACGTGCTGCTGAACAAGGCGCGCCGCGAAGGCCTGATGGCCATCGAATCGCACATCGAGGATCCGGGCTCCAGCCCGATCTTCAGCGAATATCCCCGCATCGCTAAAGACGAGAAGCTCATGGAGTTCATCACGGACTACCTGCGCATCATGATCAGCGGCAACATGAGCTCGTTCGAAATCGAGACGCTCATGGATGAGGAAATCGAAACCTACCGCCACGAGCGCGAAGTGCCGGCTCATGCGCTGCAGCAGATGGCCGACGGCTTGCCCGCGTTCGGTATCGTGGCCGCGGTGCTGGGCGTGATCAAGGCGCTGGCGGCCGTGGACCAGCCGCCCGCCATCCTGGGCGACCTCATCTCCAAGGCCATGGTCGGCACATTCCTGGGTATTTTGCTGGCTTATGGTTTCGTCGGTCCGCTGGCCTCCCGCGTGGAGCGCCGCACGGACGAGGCCATGAAGGTGCTTGAGTGCATCAAGACGACGCTGCTGGCCAGCATGAACGGCTATCCGCCTCAGCTTGCGGTGGAATTTGGCCGCAAGGTGCTGTTCTCGGCGGTCCGGCCCACCTTCGGTGAGCTGGAAGAGCACGTGCGCCAGACCAAGTCGACCGGCAAGGCCTGACGGAGCGGGCCATGAGCACGGTAAATAATCACCGTGTGGTGATCCGCCGCAAGAAGGTCAAGGGCGGCGGGCACCACGGGGGCAGCTGGAAGATCGCGTACGCCGACTTCATTACGGCGATGATGGCGTTCTTCCTGGTGATGTGGCTGGTCAGCATCGTGCCGAAGGAAGAACTCAAGGGGATCGCGGAATACTTCCGCATGCCGCTGCGCGTCGCCATTACGGGCGGGCCCAGCAGTTCGGCTGAAACCAGTGCCGTGCCGGGCGGCGGACAGGATCCGTTGCGCAGCGAAGGCGACGTCCGCCGCGGCCAGGGCAACCGGGTCGAATCCCAGCCCATGGGCGACGCCGAGCGCCGCGAGCAGCATCGCCTGGAAAATCTCAAGAAGCGCCTCGAGAACGTCATCGAGACCAGCCCCGTCCTGAAATCCTTCCGGCCGCAGCTGCTCATCGACCTGACGACCGAAGGCCTGCGCATCCAGATCATCGACAACCAGAACCGCCCGATGTTCGCGACCGGCCGCGCCGAAGTGCAGCCGTACATGCGCGACATCCTGCGCGAGCTGGGGCCGGTGCTCAATGAACTGCCCAACAAGGTCAGCATCTCGGGTCATACCGACGCGTCGCAGTATGCGCGCGGCGAGCGAGCCTACAGCAACTGGGAGCTTTCGGCCGACCGGGCGAACGCCTCGCGCCAGGAACTGGTGGCGGGCGGCATGAACGAAAGCAAGGTCATGCGCATCCAGGGTCTGTCTTCCAGCATGAGTCTGGTTAAAGATGATCCGTATGCAGCCGTTAATAGACGCATCAGCCTGGTGGTGCTCAACCAAAGCACCCAGAAGCGCATCGAGAGCGAGAACGCCGCAGCCGCGGATTTGAGCGCCAAGGATGCGCGCGAGGTGGGGACGGCCGTGCAGGCGGTGCAAGCCGCCAGCAAGGCCGCAACGGCAACCAAGCAGGGCGAGGCGGTGAACACCCCGCCCGCTGAAGGGGTTCGACAGCAATGACGGCAACGATACTCGTGGCGGACGATTCCACGACCATGCGGATGATCGTTCAGGCGACGCTGACCGGCGCAGGCTGGAAGGTGTTGACGGCCTGCAATGGCCAGGAAGCGCTCGAGGTGGCGATGGCCAACCCGGTGGACCTGGTCGTCAGCGACTGGAACATGCCTGTGAAGGGCGGTCTGGAGTTGATCCAGGGGCTGCGCGAAGAGGACCGGTACATGGATGTGCCGGTGCTGGTGCTGACCACCGAGGACGACGTGGACAGCAAGATGGCAGCCCGGGATCTGGGCGTTTGCGGCTGGCTTTCCAAGCCGGTGGATCCCGATGTGCTGGTGGAATTGGCGACCGAGCTGCTCGACGAGCAGGCCGGCGCGTAGCAGGTTCATTTAGAAAGGCGTACGGGTCATGAGTTCTGGTTTGGACCTCAGTCAGTTTTACGAGACCTTTTTCGACGAGGCGGACGAACTGCTTGCGCAAATGGAGCAGCTGTTGCTCGAGCTCGATGTGGGCTCGCCCGACATCGAGCAGCTCAACGCCATTTTTCGCGCGGCGCATTCGATCAAGGGTGGTGCGGCGACGTTCGGCTGTTTCAACCAGCTGGCGGGCACGACCCATCTGCTTGAGAACCTTCTGGACGCGATCCGGCGTGGCGAAATGGCGCTGCGCACGGACATGATTGATATTTTCTTGGAAACGAAAGACGTGCTCAAAAGCCAACTGGACGCCTATCGGGCCTCCGAAGAGCCCGATGACGCCGTGTTTGAGCGTATTTGCGCCGTATTGAGGCAGCTTGCGCTGGAGCATAAGGATCCCGCCGCGGCCGCCGCTGCTGCACCCGCGCCCGCTGCGCCGGCCGCCGCGCCGGCGCCGGCGCCCGCCCCGGTGCAGCAGGCGCCCCAGCCTGCGCCGGCCGCGCCCGCCGAGCCCGTGGCTCCGGCCACGGCGTCCGGTTCGCAGGACGGCCTGCCGCTGCGCGTGCGCATCACCAAGGTGTCGGACAAGGACGCCGCGTCCCTGCTCGAAGAGATGGGCAACCTGGGCACCGTCAAGGCAAGCGAACGCGCCAACGGCGTGCTGACGGTGTGGGTGGACAGCACCTGCACGCCGGAAGACATCGAGGCCGTTTGCTGCTTCATCGTCGACGGCGATCAGCTGAGCATCGCTCGTGAAGCCGCGCCGGCAGGCGGCGACGCCGCACCGGCGGCCGCCGCTTCCGCTGCGCAGCCGGCCCCCGCCGCAGCGCCGGCCGTGGCCGAAGCGCCCGAAGTGCATGCCGCGGAACCGGCCGCCGCTGAAGCCGGCGCCCCGGCTGCCCGCGCCGCGCGTCCCGCTGCGTCCGCTGCCGCGCACGCCGACAAGGAATCGACTTCGATCCGCGTCGGCGTTGAGAAGGTCGACCAGGTGATCAACCTGGTGGGCGAACTGGTCATCACGCAGGCCATGCTGGCGCAGACCGCCTCCACGCTGGATCCGGTGCTGCACGATCGCCTGCTGAACGGCATGGAGCAGCTCGAGCGCAATGCGCGCGATCTGCAGGAAGCCGTCATGTCGATCCGCATGATGCCGATGGATTATGTGTTCAGCCGCTTCCCGCGCCTGGTGCGCGACATCGCCGGCAAGATGGGCAAGCAGATCGAACTGCAGACCTACGGCCGCGCGACCGAACTGGACAAGAGCCTGATCGAACGCATCATCGACCCGCTGACCCACCTGGTGCGCAACAGCCTGGACCACGGCATCGAAACGCCTGAAAAGCGGATCGCCGCGGGCAAGGATCCGGTCGGCCAGCTGGTGCTGTCCGCGCAACACAACGGCGGCAACATCGTCATCGAAGTCAGCGACGACGGTGGCGGCCTGAGCCGCGAAAAGATCCTGAAGAAGGCCATGTCGCAAGGCCTGGCCGTCAACGAGAATTCACCCGACGACGAAATCTGGCAGCTGATTTTCGCGCCCGGCTTCTCCACCGCCGAGAAGGTCACGGACATCTCCGGCCGCGGCGTGGGCATGGATGTGGTGCGCCGGAACATCCAGGACATGGGCGGCCACGTGCAGCTGTCGTGCGAGCCGGGCCACGGCACCACGACGCGCATCGTGCTGCCGCTGACGCTGGCCATTCTGGACGGCATGTCGGTGCGCGTGGGTGAAGAGACCTTCATCCTGCCGCTGAACCACGTTACCGAATCGCTGCAGCCCACCAATGACCAGATCTACTCGGTCGCCGGCAACGAACGCGTCATGCATGTGCGTGGCGAATACCTGCCGCTGGTCGAGATGCACCGGGTGTTCTCGGTGGGCGAAGCCCAGACCGATCCCACCCAGGCGATCGCCGTCATCATGCAGGCCGAGGACCGCCGCTTTGCGCTGCTGGTCGATCACCTGATCGGGCAGCACCAGGTTGTGGTGAAGAATCTGGAATCGAATTACCGCAAGGTCCCGGGCATTTCCGCCGCCACCATTCTTGGCGATGGCAGCGTGGCCCTGATTGTCGACGTATTTGCGCTCGCGCGCGCCAACCGGGAACGCTGGTCGCAGCCCGAAGCCGTTCTGAATTGATGGAGCTCTAAAAATCATGGCAGCCAAACCGCAAGCGCAAGCCGCGCGCAATGAAGATGTCGGCAGCGAATTCCTGGTCTTCACGCTGGGCGACGAAGAATACGGCATCGACATCCTGAAGGTGCAGGAGATCCGCGGCTACGACGCCGACACGGTCACCCGCATCGCAAATGTCCCGCCCTTCATCAAGGGCGTGACGAACCTGCGCGGCATCATCGTGCCGATCGTCGACCTGCGCATCAAGTTCAACCTGGGCCGCGTCGAATACAACGAGCAGACCGTCGTCATCATCCTGAACCTCGACCGCCGTGTCGTGGGCATTGTGGTGGATGGCGTGTCGGATGTGCTGATGCTGAACGCCGGTCAGGTTCGTCCGGCGCCCGAGTTCGGCGCCACGCTGTCGACCGAGTACCTGACGGGTCTGGGCACCGTGGACGAGCGGATGCTGATCCTGGTGGACATTGAAAAGCTGATGACCAGCGATGAAATGGCGCTGGTGGAGAAGGTCGCCTCCTGATCGGAGTTCGGCCGGAATGCGGGGTTAAGGCGCCATATTGATCGCGATGTGGCGCTTTCCTTTAACGATTGCAGTCAAGGGATGGTTCTTGTGATGCGCAAGTTTTTCGCGAACATGACGATACGCAGCAGCCTGTTGTGGGTGCTGGCGTTCTTCTCATTCATGTTGGTGATCGGTGCCGCGCTGGGCGTGCTGTCGTTGCGCGTCAGCAACGGGACGCTGGCCGAGATCAAGCAATCGCAGGAACTGGATGACGCCGTCAGCCGCGTCGTGTCCAGCTACAAGGACACCCTGAACGGCCTGGGCCGTGCCGCGTCCTCCAACTATTCGGACATCGTGCGCAGCATCGGCCAGCCGACCTTGTTGGCGCAGGGGCTGTCCAGCGAGGCCGCAGGCCTCTTGGAGCGCGCCAAGGCATCCCAGAACAAGGGCCAGGCCGAGTTCGATTTCTTCAAGACGCTGCCGCGTCCCGCCGAGGCGGCCGAGGCGCTCAAGGAGATCGACGATTCGTATGTGGCCCTCGTGCAGCAGGGCATCACGCCGCTGGTCGCCGCGCTGGAAAAGGCCGACATGCCGGCCTATCAGACGCAGGTCCAGAAGGTGCAGGACGCGCTGGAAGGCCGCTTCTCGCGCGCCATCGAGAGCTTCGACTTCTGGCGCGCCAGCAAGATGATGGACGCCTTTGAAGTTGCACAGGTGCGCTACCAGTTCGTGCTGATGGCGGTGAGCGCCGGCGGCGTGATCGCCGCGCTGCTGGTCTTTGCCACCTATGTCTTCCTGCGCCGCCGCGTGCTGCAGCCGCTCAAGGAAGCCGGCCATCATTTCGACCGCATTGCCAGCGGCGACCTGACCGCCCGCGTCGAGGTCGGCAACACGAATGAAATCGGCCAGCTGTTTGCGGCCCTCAAGCGTATGCAGGAAAGCCTGACGCGCACGGTGGCCTCGGTGCGCCGTGGCGTGGACGAAATCAACGTGGGCTCGCACGAGATCGCCGCGGGCAACACGGATCTGTCCAGCCGCACGGAGCAGCAGGCGGCCTCGCTGGAAGAGACCGCCGCCTCGATGGAAGAGCTGGCCTCGACCGTCAAGCAGAACGCTGACAACGCCCGCCAGGCCAACCAGCTTGCAGCCAGCGCGTCGGACGTGGCCGAGCGCGGCGGCGCGGCGGTGTCGGAAGTGGTGCACACCATGGAAGGCATCTCTGCCAGCTCGCGCAAGATTTCAGAGATTGTCTCGGTCATCGACGGCATCGCGTTCCAGACCAACATCCTGGCTTTGAACGCCGCGGTGGAAGCGGCCCGCGCGGGTGAGCAGGGCAAGGGCTTTGCCGTGGTGGCGGGCGAAGTGCGCTCGCTGGCCCAGCGCAGCGCGCAGGCGGCCAAGGAAATCAAGGGCCTGATCGAGGACTCCGTGACCAAGGTGGGCGCCGGTTCTCAGCAGGTCGAGCGCGCCGGTTCCACGATGCAGGAAATCGTGGCGTCGGTAAAACGCGTGACGGACATCATGGGCGAGATCTCGGCGGCGTCCGAAGAGCAGTCCAGCGGCATCGACCAGGTGAACCGCGCGGTGTCGCAGATGGATGAAGTGACGCAGCAGAACGCGGCGCTGGTGGAAGAGGCCGCGGCCGCCGCCGGCTCGCTGCAGGAGCAGGCCCAGCGCCTGGCCGAAGCAGTGGCCGTATTCAAGATCAACACGGGCGAGGTCATCGAAGTGCCGGCGCATCGGCTGTCTTCGGTGCACGCCACCTATGACGACGCCCGTCTGCATGCGCCCGATGCGCCTGCACTGGGACGCTGAGGATACGCGTGGCAACTTCGGCGAATACGGCGCCGTCCATTCCGGTGGACCGCCAGTTTGATTTCCGGGACGCGGACTTTTCCCGCGTCCGCAAGATGATCCACGCGCGGGCCGGCATTTCGCTGGGCACGCACAAGCGCGAGATGGTCTACAGCCGCCTTGCGCGCCGCCTGCGTGCGCTGGGCGGGCAGGATTTCGCCAGCTATCTGGATAGCCTGGAGAACGCGCCTGACTCGGCGGAGTGGGAAGATTTCATCAACGCGCTCACGACGAACCTGACCGCGTTTTTCCGCGAATCGCATCACTTTCCCATCCTGGCCGACTTCGCGAAGAAGCGCGGCGGGCCGGTTTCGGTCTGGTGCTGCGCGGCCTCGACGGGCGAAGAACCTTACTCGATCGCCATCACGCTGACCGAGGCCCTGGGGCCGCGGGGCGCGGGTTCCACCGTGCTGGCGACCGACATCGACACCAACGTGCTGCAGCGCGCACGCACGGGCGTCTATCCGAACGAGCGCGTCGCGAAGATGGAGACCGAGCGCCTGCGCCGGTTTTTCCTGAAGGGCCGCGGCGCGAACGAAGGGCACGTGCGGGTGCGCCCCGAGATCGCCGAGATGGTGCGCTACGAGACGCTGAACCTGTTGTCGCCCTCGTGGGGGATCACCGAGAAGTTCGACGTGATCTTCTGCCGCAACATCATGATCTATTTCGACAAGCCGACGCAGGCCAAGATCCTGGAGCGGTTTGTGCCGCTCATGAAGCCGGGCGGCCTGCTGTTTGCCGGCCATTCCGAGAACTTCACGTACATCAGCCGCGATTTCCGTCTGCGCGGGCAGACGGTCTATGAATGCGCAAATAAGGCCTGACCGGGCCAGGGCAGCAAACAAGATGAAGAAAATTAGCGTTTTGTGTGTGGATGACTCCGCGCTGGTGCGCGGCCTGATGACCGAGATCATCAACAGCCAGCCGGATATGGAAGTGGTCGCGACCGCGCCCGATCCGCTGGTCGCCCGCGAGCTCATCAAGCGCCACAACCCTGACGTGCTGACGCTGGACGTGGAAATGCCCCGCATGGACGGGCTGGATTTCCTGGAAAAGCTGATGCGCCTTCGCCCCATGCCGGTGGTGATGGTGTCGTCGCTGACCGAACGTGGCGGCGAAATCACGCTGCGCGCGCTGGAATTGGGCGCGATCGACTTCGTGACCAAACCCAAGCTGGGCATCCGCGACGGGCTGCTTGAATACACGGAACTCATCGCCGACAAGATCCGCGCCGCGTCGCGCGCCAAGCTGCGCGCCCCGACGCCCCATACGGCGCAGGCCGCGCCGGCGCCCATGCTGCGCCGTCCGCTGTCCAGCTCGGAAAAGCTGGTGATCGTCGGCGCTTCCACTGGCGGCACCGAGGCCATCCGCGAAGTCTTGCAACCGCTGCCGCCGGACAGCCCCGCGATCCTGATCACGCAGCACATGCCGGCCGGCTTCACGCGGTCGTTCGCGCAGCGCCTGGACGCGCTGTGCGCCGTGACCGTGCGCGAGGCCGTGCATGGCGAGCGCGTGCTGCCCGGTCACGTGTACCTGGCCCCGGGCGGCGAGATGCACATGCGCCTGGGCCGCAGCGGCGCCAACTATGTCATCGAGCTGGAAGCCAGCGAACCGGTCAACCGCCACCGTCCGTCCGTGGACGTGCTGTTCAACTCCGCGGCCGTCGCGGCGGGCAAGAACGCCATCGGCGTGATCCTGACGGGCATGGGCAAGGATGGCGCCACCGGCATGCTGGCCATGCACCGGGCGGGCGCGCACACGATCGCGCAGGACGAAGCAAGCTGCGTGGTCTTCGGCATGCCCCGCGAGGCCATCGCTATCGGGGCTGCAAGTGAAGTGGTGCCGTTGTCGGCGATGAGCGAACGCATTCTGACTCGCCTGGGCGACCGTGGGCACCGCGTTTAACGCGGACTGACGCCACGATCGATCCCAAGCAAATTTTTTCTGGAGTGAAAGATGGTAGACAAGGGCCTGAAGATTCTGGTGGTGGATGATTTCCCCACCATGCGGCGGATCATCCGCAACCTGCTCAAGGAGCTGGGTTTCGAAAACGTGGATGAGGCAGAGGACGGCGCCATTGGCCTGGAGAAGCTGCGCAACGGCGGCTTCCAGTTCGTGGTGTCCGACTGGAACATGCCGAACCTGGACGGCCTGGAGATGCTCAAGCAGATCCGCGCCGACGCGTCGCTGGCATCGCTGCCGGTGCTGATGGTGACGGCGGAAGCCAAGAAGGAAAACATCGTTGCCGCCGCACAGGCGGGCGCCAACGGTTACGTGGTCAAGCCTTTCACCGCGGCGACGCTGGAGGAAAAGCTGAACAAGATCTTCGAAAAGATTGGCGGCTGAGGTGTGCGATGAGCTCAACGGAAACAGTTGATCCGACAGAGTCGCCCGACCTGATCCATCGGATCGCCTCGCTGACGCGCATGTTGCGCGACAGCATGCGCGAGCTGGGCCTGGACCAGGCGATCAAGGATGCCGCCAACGCGATTCCCGACGCCCGCGACCGCTTGCGGTACGTGGCGCAGATGACCGAGCAGGCCGCCAACCGCGTGCTCAACGCCACTGAACAGGCCGGTCCGATCCAGGACAACATGGCCCGTTCGGCGCAAGCGCTGGATAGCCGCTGGCAGGAGTGGTATGACCAGCCGCTGGAAATGCCGCAAGCGCGCGAACTGGTGAAGGACACCCGTGCCTTCCTGGCCGGCGTGCCCAAGCAGACGCAGCAGACGCAGTCCAAGCTCATGGAAATCATCATGGCGCAGGATTTCCAGGACCTTACGGGCCAGGTCATCATGCGCATGATGGACGTGGTGGGCGCCATCGAACGCGAACTGCTGCAGGTGCTGCTGGACAACGTGCCGCAAGAGCGCCGCGACGAAGCCAACAGCCTGCTCAACGGCCCGCAGATCAACCCGCAGGGCAAGACCGACGTGGTCACCAGCCAGGATCAGGTCGACGACCTGCTGGCCAGCCTGGGCTTCTGAGCCCGCGGCCCGCGATGTCCGCCGGCGGCGGAAAGACGGCGTCTTTCCGCCCGCATGCGCCAGCGCCGTGCGCGTGTCCCTCCTTCTCATGACGTATTCCCTAAGGGCGTAAACGTCTGCTGGCCGATAGACTCCTGCCAACAATAATCGGGGCCTTGCAGCGCGAGACAAGGCGCGCCCAGCGCGCCAGACCACGGATGCCCAAAGCAGGCGGTCCGGGTCAGGGAGAGGAGGTTCATGATGGCCAGATCCGTATTCCGCTTGGGCGGCATGTGGGGATTGTTGCGTCGGCTCAACCGCGGCGACGGGGTGCTATCCGAGCGCCCCTTGTCCTTCAGTCCGGCCGTCTGGCCGCTCTACCGGTTCCTGGCGCAGATCCGGCTTCGGATCATGACCGTGCGCCAATCCAGCATCGAGATTGCGCTGAACGCGGCGCGCACGCAATTCCAGGCGGGGCGCTGCTCATTGCTGGCGCGCGAGCAGGCGAGGGCGGCCGAGGCCCTGGCCGCCAGCGGGGCGCAGATCGCCGATCTGTCTGCGTCGACCTCCACCCACGCCCGCGACATTGCCGCGGTGTCGGGCCAGAACCTGCAGGCGGCGCGGCAGGCGCTGGCCGAGCTGACCGAGGTCAAGACGCGCGTGGACCGCATGACAAGCGAGATGGCCGCCTTTACCGAGGTGGTGGGGCAACTGGCGGCGCGCGCGCAGTCGGTGGGCGACATCAGCAAGACAATCAAGGGCATTGCGCTGCAGACGCAGCTGCTTGCCTTGAACGCCGGCGTGGAGGCCGCCCGCGCCGGGGACGCAGGCCGCGGTTTCGCGGTGGTGGCCAGCGAGGTCGGGCGGCTGGCCGAGCGCGTCAACACCGCCACCAGCGACATCGGCCGCCACACGACGCAGATGCTCGACCTGGTTGGCGCCACGCAGCGCCAGACGGGCACGCTGCGCGAGGACGTGGACGCCTCGGGCGCGGTGCTGGACCGGACCTCCCGCGGCTTCGAGCGCTTCGTGCGTGACTTCGACAGCATGAACCGGCAGGTGAGCGACGTGGTCCAGGCCATTGGCGAGGTCGATGCCACCAACCACGGCATGAGCGAGGAGGTCGGGCGCATCGCGGCCTTGAGCGCGGACGTGTTGGAACGCGTGGGCAGCATGTCGGGCGAGATCGACCGCATCCGGCGGCAGACCGAAAGCGTGCAGGAAGTGCTGGCCGACATGCGCACGGGCGGCACCGCGTTCGACAGCCTGTCGGAATCGCTGGAGGCGTTTGCCGGTGCGGCGGCCGGTCTGTTGCAGGACGCCCGGCGGCGCGGCGTGGACGTGTTCGACCGTCATTACCAACGCATTGCCGGCAGCGAGCCGCCGCGTTATCACACGGCCTACGACCGCGCGATCGACGAGCCGCTCACGCGGCTGCTCGACAGCGTGCTGGAGGCCGTGCCGGGCGCCATCTATACGATTCTGGTCGATAACCGGGGCTACGCGCCCGCTCACAATAGCCGGTTCTCGCTGGCGCCGACCGGCGATCCGAAGGTCGACATCGCGCGGGTGCGCAACAAGCGCATCTTCGACGACCCCGTGGGCGCCCGGCTGGCCGCCAACACCGGCGCGCAGTTGTTCCAGACGTATTCCCGCGACACCGGCGAGATCGTCAACGACATTTCCCTGCCCATTTATCTGGGGCCGGAACACTGGGGCGCCGTGCGCATCGGGCTGGATTACGCGCGCTTTCAGGCCACCCTGGACGGCCACGCCGCCAGCGGCCGGGTGGCTCAGGCGGCGGGCTGAGGCGGCTGCTCCCGGGGGGCTGGCCGGCAGCCGGCGGCGCATCTGGGAATAGCGCCGCTTTCCCCCCTTTTCTTGGCATATCGCCAACCCCCGGCGCCTCCTAGAATCTCGGCGGGCGGCTTGCATTCCCACGTCAGCGAGCCGCAACAATCCCGTAGAGCATGTCCGAAGAAAGCGACCTCGAGAAAACCGAAGCCGCCTCTCCCAGGCGCCTGGAAAAGGCGCGCGAGGAGGGGCAGATTGCGCGTTCCCGGGAACTGGGCACGTTCATGATGCTGGCGGTGGGCGTTGCGGCGATCTGGGCGGGCGGAGGATCGCTGTACCAGGGCCTGACCGGCGTGCTGCGCAGCGGGCTGGCGTTCGATCAACGCGTCGCGCTGGATCCGGGAGTGATGGTCGAGCAGGCGGTGAGCGGCTTCGGTCACGCGCTGATGGTGCTGTTGCCGATCTTTGGGCTGCTGGCGGTGGTGGCGGTGCTGTCCAGCGTCGTGCTGGGCGGCCTGGTCATTTCGACCAAGCCCTTGCAGCCCAATTTCTCCAAGCTCAGCCCGCTGGCGGGCTTGAAGCGCATGTTCTCGTCGCAGACGGTGGTGGAGCTGATCAAGGCGCTGGCCAAGGCCATGCTGGTCGGCGGCGTGGCCGTCTGGGTCATCTGGCGGTATCACGACGACATGCTCGGGCTGATGCACGTGGCGCCGTCGGCCGCGCTGACCAAGGCGCTCAGCCTGGTGGCGATGTGCTGCGCCTTCATCGTGGCCTCGCTCCTCATCATCGTTTTGCTGGACGTGCCCTGGCAGATCTGGAGCCATTTGAAGAAGCTTCGGATGTCCAAGGAGGACGTGCGGCAGGAACACAAGGAAAGTGAAGGCGATCCGCACGTGAAGGCGCGTATCCGGCAGCAGCAGCGCCAGGCCGCCCGCCGCCGCATGATGTCCGAGGTGCCCAAGGCCGATGTCGTCGTGACGAACCCGACGCACTACGCAGTGGCGCTGAAGTACGACGAGTCCAAGGGCGGCGCGCCGCGCGTGCTGGCCAAGGGCACGGGCCTGATCGCCGCGAAGATCCGCGAACTGGCCGCCGAGAACAAGATTCCCACATTGGAAGCGCCGCCGCTGGCGCGCGCATTGCATCAACACGTCGAGCTGGGACAAGAAATCCCGGCCGAGCTGTATACCGCGGTGGCGGAAGTGCTGGCATGGGTATTCCAGCTACGATCCTGGCGCTCGGGCTGGGGGCATGAACCGATGGCCCCCACGAAACTGAACGTGCCAGCCGAACTGGACCCGCAGGCAAAAACCGCAGCACAAGGAGTTTAAGGAATGAGCGCACTGCTCACCATGTTGAAGAGTAACGGCGGCACGCACGCGCGGCTGCTGGCGGGTCCCATCCTGATCGTGATGGTGCTGGGCATGATGGTGCTGCCCCTGCCCACGTTCCTCCTGGACCTGCTGTTCACCTTCAACATCGCGTTGTCCGTGATGATCCTGCTGGTGGCCATGTTCACGCGCAAGCCGCTGGATTTTGCCGCATTCCCGGCCGTGCTGCTGTTTGCGACGCTGCTGCGCCTGTCGCTGAACGTCGCGTCCACCCGCGTTGTGCTGCTGCATGGTCACACGGGTCCGGACGCCGCGGGCAAGGTGATCGAGGCCTTCGGGCACTTCCTGGTGGGCGGCAACTTCGCGGTCGGGATCATCGTTTTCATCATCCTGACCATCATCAACTTCATCGTCATCACCAAGGGTGCGGGCCGTATCGCCGAAGTCGGCGCGCGCTTCACCCTGGACGCCATGCCCGGCAAGCAGATGGCGATCGACGCGGATCTGAACGCCGGCCTGATCGGCGAGGACGAGGCGCGCAAGCGCCGCGCGGAAGTGTCGCAGGAGTCGGACTTCTTCGGCTCGATGGACGGCGCCAGCAAGTTCGTGCGCGGCGACGCCATCGCCGGCCTGCTCATCATGGCGATCAACGTCATCGGCGGCCTGGTCGTGGGCGTGGCGCAACACGACATGTCCATGGGCGAAGCCGGCCGCGTCTACACGCTGCTGACCATCGGTGACGGCCTGGTGGCCCAGATCCCGGCGCTGGTGATCTCCACCGCTGCCGGCGTGGTCGTGTCGCGCGTGTCGACGGACCAGGATATCGGCCAGCAGATCATCAGCCAGCTGTTCTCGAACCCGAGCGTGCTGTTCCTGACCGCCGGCATCATCGGCATCATGGGCCTCATCCCCAACATGCCCCACATCGCCTTCCTGACCCTGGCCGGCGCGCTGGGCTGGGGCGGCTGGGCATTGCTCAAACGCAAGCAGGCCGCCGCGGTGGCGGCCGAAGAGATACCGCCTCAGGCGATCACCCAGGCGCAGGCCGCGGCCGCCGAGGCAAGCTGGGAAGACGTGTCGATGGTGGACCAGCTGGGGCTGGAGGTCGGCTACCGCCTGATCCCGCTGGTGGACCACGCCCAGAACGGCGAGCTGCTGCACCGCATCCGCAGCCTGCGCAAGAAGTTTGCGCAGGACGTGGGCTTTCTGCCGCCGGTCGTGCACATCCGCGACAACCTGGAACTCAAGCCGAACGATTACCGCATCCTGCTGTCGGGCGTGGAAGTGGGCAACGGCGTGGCGATGCCCGGCCAGTGGCTGGCCATCGACCCGGGCGGCGTGACCATGCAGATCAAGGGCACCCCGACGACCGATCCGGCGTTCGGCCTGCCGGCGCTGTGGATCGACAGCTCGCTGCGCGACCAGGCCCAGGTGGCCGGCTATACGGTGGTGGATGCGGGCACGGTCGTGGCCACGCACCTGAATCACCTGATGCACCGCCACGGGTCGAACCTGCTGGGCCGCCAGGAAGTGCAGCAGCTGCTGGACCGCATCGGCCGCGACGCGCCCAAGCTGGTCGAGGACCTGGTGCCCAAGACGCTGTCGCTGACCGCGCTGCAGAAGGTGCTGCAGGGCCTGCTGTCCGAAGAAGTGCCGATTCGCGACATGCGCACCATCATCGACACGCTGTCCGAGCACGGCCCGCGTCTGGCGGCGCTGGCCGCCGGTTCGGGTGGCCAGCCCGACATCAACGAATTGATCGCGCTGACGCGCCGCGCGCTGGGCCGCGCCATCACGCAGCAGTGGTTCCCGGGCGAGGGCGAGCTGCGCGTGATCGGGCTGGATGTGAAGCTGGAACGCGTGCTGTCGCAGGCCATGACGACCAGCGGCGGCCTGGAGCCGGGTCTGGCCGACACGCTGCTGCGCGAGGCGCAGGCGGCGGTCGAACGGCAGGAATCGCAGGGCAATGCGCCGGTGCTGCTGGTGTCGCCGGTGTTGCGCGCGCCGCTGTCGCGCTTCCTGCGCCATCATCTGCCGCAGTTGGGCGTCTTGTCGAATACGGAAATTCCCGATGAGCGCATCGTCCGCGTGACGGCGCTGATCGGCGGGAGCAATGGGCAATGAAGATCAGCCGCTTTTACGGGGCAAACACCCGTGACGTGATGCGCCAGGTGCGCGAGGCCCTCGGGCCGGACGCGTTGATCGTGTCGAACCGCAGCGTCGACGGAGGCATCGAGGTGCTGGCCACCGTTGATGGCGCGTTCGACGATGCGCCGCCACCGCAGACGCCGCCGCGCGAGGCGCCGGCCAACATGCCGGCCATGCCGCCGGGGATGCCGCCAGCCATGTCGCCGGCCATGTCGCCGGCCAGCTACGCGGCGCCGGCGCGGTCCATTGCCGCCTACCAGTCCGCTTATGCGGCGTCCGCGCAGCCTGCGTCGGAAACGTTGGCATCGCCGATGGACTTCGCGCCGGCTTCTGCGATACCGGGTTCGGCAACGGCTGCGCCCGCCGCCGCCGTGCCGGTCGGGTCTCAGCCGGTCGGGTCTCAGCACGCCGCGCCTCAGCAGGTCGCGCCGCAGCCGGTAGCGCCTCAGCCGGCCGCACCTCAGCCGGCCGCGCCTGAGCCGGCCGCGCCCATCCGCGTCGAGTTGCCGCCGCTTGCGCCGATCCGTCCTTTGGCCGCCGCAGCCCCCGTCCCCGCGCCGGCCGCTCGCATGACGCCGGAACACGCCATGCCCGAGCGCATGGCCGCGTCCGTCGCGCCGGCGGCTGCCGCAATGGCCGCCGCGCCCGCGACCGCTTACCAGGCGCCGCGCGGTTACGCCGCGGCGCCCGTCACACCTGCGCAGCCGCCCGCCATGCCGCCGGCCGCGTCGCCCCTGTCCGCCGCGCCACCGGCCTCCTTGTCCGCCGCGCCTTCCATGGGCCGCATGCCGGACGCGCCGGTCCGCCCGCCGCAGGGTTTGCCGCCCGCGCCGCTGGCTGCCGATACCGCCGCCGGTCTGCAGGATGCCATCAGCGCGTTGCGCGGAGCGCTCGAAACCCGCATGGACGGCCTGCTGTGGGGCGGACGCCAGGGTCCGGGCCGGGAGCCGGCCGCCGCCGCGCTATTCCGCAGCCTGCTGGATGCTGGGTTCAGCACCAAACTGGTTCGCACGCTGGTCGAACG
Source organism: Achromobacter sp. JD417 (assembly GCF_041879325.1). Taxonomy (NCBI): domain Bacteria; kingdom Pseudomonadati; phylum Pseudomonadota; class Betaproteobacteria; order Burkholderiales; family Alcaligenaceae; genus Achromobacter; species Achromobacter sp. JD417. The sequence continues at coordinate 2,440,975 of NZ_CP087159.1, forward strand.
CCTGCCGCAGGGCCTCTCCGCCGAGGCGGCGCAGAGCTGGGCGCGTAATGAGCTGGTGACGCACCTGCCGGTGGTGCGTTCGGAAGACGAATTCCTGGCCGGCGGCGTGTACGCACTGGTCGGCCCCACCGGCGTGGGCAAGACCACGACGCTGGCCAAGCTGGCCGCGCGCTGCGTGGCCCGAGAGGGACGCGAGCAGGTCGCCATGCTGACGACCGACCTGTTCCGGATCGGCGCGCTGGAGCAATTGCAGATCTACGGCCGCCTGATGGGCGTGCCCGCGCATTCGGTGCGCGATGCCGGCGAGCTGCGCCGCATCCTGGCCGAGCTGGGCAACCGCAAGATCGTCCTGATCGACACGACCGGCATCAGCCAGCGCGACCGCCTGGTGGCCGAGCAGGCGTCGATGCTGTGCAACGCGGGCAAGCCGGTGCGCCGGCTGCTGGTGCTCAATGCCGCCAGCCAGGGCGACACGCTGGATGAGGTCGCGCACGCCTACCGCAATGGGGTCGGCGAGGATGTCGCCGGCTGCATCATCACCAAGCTGGACGAAGCCACGCGCTTGGGCGCGGCGCTGGACACGGCCATCCGCCACCGCTTGCCGATCCATTACATGTCCGTCGGCCAGAAAGTGCCCGAGCACATGGAGTTGGCGCGCGCAGACGTGCTGATCGACCGCGCGTTCTCGATGGTGGAGCGCGCCCGTGCGCTGTACACCCCGAGCGAGGCCGATCTCGCGTCGCTGGTGTCGTCGTCGCGCGAACCGGACGCCGTGGATCCGGCGCGCCGCCGCCAGCTGCTGGCCTCGGCGATCCTGCCGCAACAGGCGGGCGCGGGGTCGATCGCCGCGGCGCAAAGCCTGGACGACACGATTTCGTGGCTGGACAACGACCCGGCGTGCCTGCAGGCGCGCACCGCCTGGCGTGAATACGTCAGCGACGGCGCCGGTTCCAGCCTGGCCGCGCTGGGCGACGAGCCGTTGTCGATGGCGCGCCGTGAATTCTCCGCCGCCTGCACCCGCAACCTGCTTGTGATGCACGGCAAGACCGCCATGAAGGGCGATGCCTTGCCAGGCGGCGCGCTGCTCGGCGCACTGCTGATGAGCGATCGTGGCGCCGCGCTTGCGGCGCCCGCGCAGCAACTGGTGCTGCCGCACGGCATGCTGAGTTCGTTTGCACCGGCCGCGCCGGCCCAGCCGGATCCGGCGCTGGCCCTGCAATCGCGCGTGGCGTGGCTGGGCGAGCGCCTGCAGTCCGTGCCGCTGGTCCACATGCTGGAGGCAGGCACGGTTGCGCTGTGGCAACCCTTCTCCGAGCAGGGCGTGTCGTGGGTGGCTCGTTGCCCGGGTGGCCTGCGGGTGATCCAGGACGAGTGCCCGACCAACCTGAATGCTGTCGGCAAGAGCGTGGGCTATCTGCCCGTGGGCCAGCCCGGCGACATGCCGGGTCTGCGCCTCGCGGCGGGCGGCAAAACCGTGCCGCTCGCGCTGTGGGCATCGGGCACCGAAGTCGTGCTGCCGGGCAAGGGGCAGGGCGCCAGCGTGCGCCTGATCTGCGCGCGGCTGATCGACACCGTGACCGGCGAGGTCGCGGGCCAGTTGTTCGGCGCCACCAACCTGCCGGCCTCGCAGGCCGACGCCGCGACGATCGCGCGCTGGCTGGTCCTGCAAGACGAGGCCAAGGCCGCGTTCCGCTACATGGCCAATGCGTGGCAAGCGCTGCCCGCGGTCGACGGCGCCCACACGCTGGCGCGCCAGTCGCTGATGGCCGGTCAGCTGGGCGCCGCCTGCTGGCAACTGGCCCATTCGCCAGCGGCCGACGTCGTGCGCGGCCCGCTGTCGGGCATCGTGGGCACGGAACGCAAGCTGTCCGGCAAGATGCTGCCGGTGGCGCTGCTGAAGATGTTTGCGCTGCTGGAGATGACGGGCGGGGCGTGAAGCCGCGCCCGGCGACCGGGCGGCCGCAAACAAAAAAACGGCGTGCCAGGCACGCCGTTTTCTATTGGGAGGCTGGAGCGTTCAGCCCGCCACGATCGGCCGGCGGCCCGGCGCGCTGCGGGCGCCGCGGCCTTGCGCGTCGTAGGTCGAGGCGCTGCCGACGCCGACGTTGCGCAGGGCGTCCAGCGACTGCTGGGTATAGCGCAGGTGCACGTCGATCAGGGCGCCATTGCGCATGTTGATTTCGCTGGCGGAGGCCGACTTGGACAGGAGCGCCTGCCAGACGCCGGAGAGCTGCGGATATTGCGCCGCGGCCTGTTCGGTGCCGACATGGCCCGTGGGCAGGCCGATTTCGGTGAGCAGGGTGTCGCGGGTCTGGCTCAGGTCGACCAATTGCTGCGCGATGCCGCGCTTGCGTTCGGTGATCTGGTTCAGCGCCTCGACGCTGCCCTGGCTGACCAGGACCTCGGTTTCTTCCTCGAGAATCGAGGAGAACTCGGAGATCAGGGTGTCTTCCTGCTTCATGCAGGATTGCAGGGAATCGACGAGGCTCATGACAGACGGCTCTATATAAAGAAAGGGCAGGCTATTTCAGAAGGTCGCGGGCGCTGGCGATCAGGCTGTCGGCGATGCGGCCGGTGTCGATCTTGAGCTGCCCGGATGCGATCGCGGCGCGGATGGCGGCAACGCGCTCGACGTTGATGTCGTTCGAGCCGTCTTGCAGGGCCAGCATCTTGCGCGACGCCGAACTCAGCGCGACTTGCGAGCTGCTCGAGCCGGTGGCGCTGCCGGCGCCATAGGCCTGGCTGACCGCGGACTCGGCGCGTGCACCGACGGCGTCGGCCGCCAGGGGCCGGTTGGTGGTCGAATTGATTTTCAAGGTTTTCTCCGCAGGGCGTCCTGGGTCGGTTTGCGACGGATCCGCCTACTTATGTCTCTGTAACGACAAGGGGCGAAGGAACTTTAGGGTATATACACACCCGCCGCAACGCGATTTGTAACATTATCTAGAGCTGTATTTCCACCAGGGTGGCGTTTCGGACGATACCGCTGACCACTTGACCGCCCGCCGTCTTGACCTGGACCACCGCGCCGGGCGGGGCGTTTTCCAGGGCTTCGCCCTCGCTGCTGACCGTGAATCCCTTGCCTCGCGCGTTGATGCGCACGTTGGTGCCGCGCTGCACCGACTGGGCGTTGCGCAGCGAGGAGCTGCGGATGGGCTGGCCGGCGTTGATGCGGAACGCGGCGGTCATGCCGGCCACCGCCTGCGGGTCGGTGATGGCGCCGGGGGGCAGGGCGACCAGATCGCCGTCGCGGGCGTCCAGGTCTGCCGGGGTCAGGGCCTGGCCGGCGGCAATCAGGCGCGAGGCCACGTAATAGTGGCCGGCCACGCTGACGGTCGCCTGCACATAGGCGGTCCAGCCTTTGGCCGCATTGCAGCGCACGCCGACGGTCATGCGCGAGCGCAGCTTCATGCCGGAAGGCAGAAACGGGGACAAGGTGTCGCAGGGCGCCAGCCGGTCGGTGCGCGGCGGATCAATGGCAATGGACGCCTGGCCGGGCAGGGAGGCCAGCTGCTCCTGCAGATAGGTCTGGGCCGCCATGACGATCGCTTCCGGCGCCTGGGTGGCCGCCGCCTGGGCCTGGGCGGCGCCCGCCGAGGCCAGAAGCAGGACAGCCAGGCCTGCGCGCGCGTGAAGGAGTCGTGCGGAGATTTTCATGATGGATGAATTGTAGAAGTGGGCGGCTTTCGGCAATACGTGAATTGGATGAGAAATGACGGGTTATTTGGCTGATTGTGTTACCAGTCCGGCCCCTATCATGCCGTCATCCAATGGGATAACGGTGTGTCCGGTGTCCCTCGCTTTATCTGATTTGCAACGTATTCAAGGCGCCACGATGCTCGACAGGCTCAACGAAGATTTCCGGTTCTACCAGCAGGCTCTGGCACTGCGCGCGCAGCGCCAGGAAGTGCTTTCCTCGAACATCGCCAACGCCGACACGCCCAACTACAAGGCGCGCGACATCGACTTCAAGGCGGCGATGCAAGCCGCCATCGAAGGCACGATGCGCCTGCCCGACACGTCGCTCAAGCTGACCTCCGCCCGCCACATTCCGGCCAAGGCCGTGTCGCAGGGCCCGACGGATCTGCTGTACCGCCTGCCGTACCAGCCCAGCATGGACGGCAACACGGTGGACATGGACATCGAGCGCGTGCAGTTCGCCGACAACACGCTGCATTACCAGAGCACGATGCAGCTCATCTCCAACCGCATCCGCGGGCTGCAGACCGCCATTCAGGATTGATCTTTAAAGGGAGCAACAGGCAATGTCCTTGTTGAGCATTTTCGATATCGCCGGCTCGGCGCTGAGCGCACAGTCGCAGCGCATGAACGTGGCGGCCAGCAACATGGCCAACGCCGACAGCGTGGTGGGCCCGGACGGCCAGCCGTACCGTGCGCGCCAGGTCGTGTTCCAGGTCAACCCCGCCGCGGGTCAGGCGCTGGGCCAGGAGATCGGCGGCGTGCGCGTGGCCGGCGTGGTCCAGGACCAGTCGCCCCTCAAGCAGGTCTACGACCCGAAGCATCCCCTGGCCGACGCCCAGGGCTACGTCAGCATGCCCAATGTCGATCCGGTGGCCGAAACGGTCAACATGATCGCGGCATCGCGGTCCTACCAGGCCAACGTCGAAGTGCTCAACACCGCCAAGGCGTTGATGCAGAAGACGCTCACCATCGGCCAGTCCTAATTTCCAGCCAGAGTCTATCCATGACCACCGTCGATCAAACCACGAGCACCACGGCCATGGGCCTGGCGCAAACCGGCGCCAACAGCGCGAGCACCGCGCAGGGCCTGCAGGACCAGTTCCTGAAGCTGCTGGTCACGCAGCTCAAGAACCAGGATCCGCTGAACCCGATGCAGAACGCGGAGCTGACGTCGCAACTGGCGCAGATCTCCACGGTGGAAGGCATCACCAACCTGAAGAACACCATGCTGGCCATCAGCGGCCAGATCGACGTGTCCCAGTCGATGAACGCCGTGTCGATGATCGGCAAGGGCGTCCTGATCCCGGGCACGAAGGTCAAGGTCGGCGTGGACAGCGCCAATCCGGCGGACCGCGTGGTCACGCCCTACGGCCTGGACCTGCAGGGCGACGCCGCCAAGGTGCAGGTTCGCATTTCCGATTCGAACGGCGCGGTGGTTCGCACCATCGAGCTGGGCGAACAGAAGACCGGCGTGTACACGCTGGAATGGGACGGCAAGAACGACGCCGGGGTGGCGCTGGAAGCGGGCGCCTACAACGTGTCCGTGCTGGCCACCGACGCGGAAGGCGCGAAGGTGAATACGGAAGTGCTGAGCTACGGCAACGTCAAGAGCGTGGCGTACTCGACCAACGGCCTGCGACTGGATCTTGGCCTGGACGGCCAGACCAGCATGCTGGACGTGCGCAAGGTGATCGGCGCCTGAACGGGCGGATATGAATCGGTGCCGGCGCACGGGCGACGGCTTTTCCACTAAAGATTAGCGAGAGTAAACATGGGCTTCGGACAAGGATTGAGCGGCTTGAACGCCGCTGCGCAGAACCTGGACGTCATCGGCAACAACATCGCCAACTCGGGCACCGTCGGCTTCAAGTCGGCGACCGCATCGTTCGCTGACGTCTACGCCAGCTCGCGCGTGGGCCTGGGCGTCAAGGTTGCGGCCATCAACCAGCGCTTTACCGTTGGCGCGGTGACGGGCGGCGGCGGCGAATACGACATCGCCATCGATGGCGCCAAGGGCATGTTCCGCGTGACCGACCAGAGCGGCTCGGTCATGTACACGCGCAACGGCGAATTCCTCGTCGACAAGAACAACTTCATCGTGAACGCCCAAGGCTATCGCCTGACCGGCTACCCCGCGGGCGCGATCGGCGCGAACCCGGTCGAACTGCAACTGCCGACCGCCAACGTGGCGCCGCAGGCCACCAGCACCGCCACCACCGTGGCCAACCTGGACGCCAACGCCAAGGTCATCTACCAGGTCGACACCGTGACGTCGCCGGCCGTTCCCGGCTCGGTCACGCTGGGCGGCACCGCCTACACGTTCACCAAGGCCGCCGGCGGCGCGCTGACGTGGACCCCGGCAAACCCGCCCGCCAACACGTACGGCACGGCGCCCAACACCGTCACGATCGACGGCACGGGTCAGGTTACCGCTGGCGCGCTGGAAGACATCCCCGGCTTCGTGGACTACACCGCCGCCGTCACGGAAATCGGCAAGCCGTTCGATCCGAAGATCTCCAGCACCTACACGAACGCCTCGCCCATGACGGTGTTCGACTCCCTGGGCAACTCGCACCAGGTCATGCAGTACTTCGTCAAGCGTGAAGCCACGGCCGGCACCAGCGTGTACGACGTGTACTACACGATGGACGGCCAGGCCATGGCGCCCACGACGGAAGCCGGCGGCGTGTGGGGCAACCCCCAGCAGTTCACGTTCAACAACGCCGGCACGCTGACCAGCGCGCCGATCGTTAACCTGACGTTCGCCCAGCCTGGCGGCACCGCCACCCCGGCCGATCCGCTGAACATCGCGGTCAACTACACCGGCACGACGCAATACGGCAGCAACTACAAGCTGGTCGCCAAGCCCGACGGCTACACGTCCGGCGAATTCAGCGGCATCAACATCAGCAGCGACGGCAGCCTGGTCGCCAGCTACACCAACGGCGAAACCCAGGTTGTCGGCACGCTGGTCCTGGCCGACTTCTCGAATCTGCAGGGCCTGCAGCCCGTGGGCAACAACGCCTGGAAGGAAACGGCGGCCTCCGGCCAGCCGATCCTGGGCCAGCCCGGCACCAACAGCATGTCGACGGTGGTGGGCCAGGCAACGGAAGCGTCCAACGTGGACATGAGCCGCGAACTGGTCAACATGATCATTGCCCAGCGCACCTACCAGGCCAATTCGCAGACCATCAAGACCCAGGACGAAATCATGCAAGTCCTGATGAACCTGAAGTAATGCCCGCTGGGCAAGTGACGACACCGACGACACCCACGGAATAGGCAATGGATCGAATCATCTACACCGCCATGAATGGCGCAGCGCGGATCACGGAGCACCAGGCCGCGCTCTCCAACAACATGGCCAACGTGAACACGACGGGCTTTCGCGAGCAGATCGCGCTGTACCGCTCGGTTCCGGTGACGGACGGGGTGAGCCTGCCTACGCGTGTTTCGACGGTGGCGTCCACGCCCGGCAACAGCTTTCAGATGGGCACCATGCAGACCACGGGCCGCGACCTGGACGTGGCGCTGTCCAGCGAAGCCGGCTGGATCGCGGTGCAGACCCCGCAGGGCGAAGCCTATACGCGCGCCGGCAGCCTGCAGGTGGGCATCAACGGCCTGTTGCAGACGTCGCTGGGCCAGCCGGTCTTGTCGGACCAGGGCGGTCCCATCGACGTGCCCGACCAGGCCGCGCTGACCATCACGTCCGACGGCACGATCACGGCGCTGGGCGCCGGCGACGCGCCGAACAACATCCTGAACCTGGGCCGGCTCAAGCTCGTCAATCCGGACAACAAGCAGCTGGTGCACGGCGACGACGGTGTCTTCCGCATGGCGCCGGTCAATGGCCAGCCCGCGCCGCCGCTGCCTGCCGATCCCGGCCTGCGTCTCTTGTCGGGCGTGCTGGAAGGCAGCAACACCAATCCGATGGCGTCGATGGTGGGCATGATCGAAAACGCCCGCCGCTTCGAGCAGCAGATGCAGGTGATTCAGCAGTCGGACCGCAATGCGGAACGCGCCAACGGCATTTTGTCCGTAAGCGCCTGATTTAAATAAACATTTCGCTCGCGGCCAAGCCGCGGCACCGGAGTTTCTCATCATGATGCGTTCGCTGTGGATCGCCAAGACGGGCCTGGAAGGTCAGCAGACCTCCATGGACGTGATTTCCAACAACTTGGCCAACGTCTCCACCAATGGGTTCAAGCGCGGCCGTGCCGTGTTCCAGGACCTGATGTACCAGACGCTGCGCCAGCCCGGCGCCCAGGTGGGCGACGCCACGCAACTGCCGTCCGGCCTGCAGCTGGGCACCGGTGCTCGCGTGGCCGCGACCGAGCGCATCCACTCGACCGGCAACCTGAACAACACGGGCAGCGAAATGGACGTGGCCATCAACGGTCGCGGCTTCCTGCCGGTGGAACTGCCCGACGGCACGCAGGCCTACACCCGTGACGGCGCCCTGCAGCGCGACCAGAACGGCCAGCTCGTGACCGTCAGCGGCTACGTCATCCAGCCGCCGATCAACGTGCCGGACAACGCGCTGTCCATCACCATCGGCAACGACGGCATGGTGTCGGTGACGCAACCCGGCGCGGCCGGCGTGAACGTGCAGATCGGCCAGCTGCAGATCGCCACCTTCATCAACCCGACCGGCCTGCAAAGCATCGGCGAAAACCTGTACCTGGAAACCGACTCCTCGGGCCCGGCGAACCTGCTTCAGCCCGGTGTGGACGGCGCGGGCTCGATCATGCAAAAGTATGTCGAGACCTCCAACGTCAACGTCGCCGAGGAACTGGTCAACATGATCACGACGCAGCGCGCCTACGAAATGAACAGCAAGGCCGTCAAGACGTCGGACGAAATGCTGGCCCGCCTGACCCAACTGTGATGCCCATGTCTGTCCTGCGCCTGGTATTTGCGTCTGCGCTGGCTCTGCTGGCGGCTGGCTGCGCCATCATCCCGCCCGAGCCCATCGTGACCGGGCCGACGACGGCGGCGCCGCCGCCGCCGCCGATGCCGATGGCGCAGCCCACGGGCTCGATCTACCAGCCCACGACATACGGCAATTACCCGTTGTTCGAAGACCGCCGGCCGCGCAATGTGGGCGACATCGTCACCATCGTCTTGAACGAGCGCACCAATGCGTCCAAGAACGTGGCGACGAACACCAACCGCACCGGCTCGGCCACCCTGGGCATCGCCGCCGCGCCGTCCTTCATGGACAGCTGGGCGAACGCCAACCTGAACACGGAAGCCAACGGCGGCAACGTGTCGCAGGGCAAGGGCGACAGCAGCGCCAACAACGCCTTCACCGGCACCATCACCACCACGGTGGTGGGCGTGATGTCCAACGGCAACCTGCAGGTTGCCGGCGAAAAGCAGATCGCCATCAACCGCGGCAGCGAATACGTGCGCTTTGCCGGCGTGGTCGATCCGCGCTCCATCACGGGCACGAACACCGTGTCGTCCACGCAAGTGGCCGATGCGCGCATCGAATACCGCAGCAAGGGCGTCATGGACGAAGTCCAGACCATGGGCTGGCTGCAACGCTTCTTCCTGATCGCCTCGCCGTTCTAAATCATGAAACAACCGACTCCGATATCCACCTTGCTGTCCCTGTTGGCGCGGGTGTGCGTGGCCGTCGGCCTGGCCGCGGGCGCCGGCGCGGCGCACGCCGAACGGCTCAAGGATCTGGCAAGCATCCAGGGCGTGCGCGGCAACCAGCTGATCGGCTACGGCCTGGTCGTGGGCCTGGACGGCAGCGGCGACCAGGTGCGCCAGACGCCTTTCACGCAGCAGAGCCTGACGAACATGCTGTCGCAGCTGGGCATCACGGTGCCCGCCGGCAGCAACATGCAGTTGAAGAACGTGGCGGCCGTCATGGTCACGACCACCTTGCCGGCGTTTGCGCGGCCCGGCCAGACGCTGGACGTGGTGGTGTCCTCGATGGGCAACGCCAAGAGCCTGCGCGGCGGCACGCTTCTGATGACACCGCTCAAGGGCGCGGACAGCCAGGTCTACGCCATAGCCCAGGGCAACATCCTGGTCGGCGGCGCGGGCGCCTCCGCGGGCGGCTCCAGCGTGCAGATCAACCAGCTGAACGGCGGCCGCATCAGCGCGGGCGCCATCGTCGAGCGCGGCGTGCCGACCACGTTCACGCGCGACGGCTACGTGCATGTCGAACTGAACAACACCGACTTCGGCACGGCGCAGAACGTGGCCACCGCCCTGAACCGCAGGTTCGGGCAGGGCACGGCCACCGCGCTGGACGGCCGCGTGATCCAGGTGCGCACGCCCATGGAGCAGGGCTCGCAAGCCCGCTTCCTGTCGCAGATGGAAGACCTGCAGGTCACCCGCGCGCCCACGGTCGCCAAGGTCATCATCAACGCCCGTACGGGATCGGTCGTCATGAACCGCACGGTCATGATCGAAGAGGCCGCCGTCGCGCACGGCAACCTGTCGGTCATCATCAACCGCCAGAACGAAGTGGTCCAGCCGGACACGCCGTTCACGCAAGGCCAGACGGTGGTGGTGCCCAATACCCAGATCGAAGTGCGTCAGGACAACGGTTCGCTGCAGCGCGTGAGCACCAGCGCCAACCTGGCCGACGTGGTCAAGGGCCTGAACGCCCTGGGCGCCACGCCGCAGGACCTGCTGGCCATCCTGCAGGCGATGAAGAGCGCGGGCGCGCTGCGCGCCGAACTTGAAATCATCTGACGGACATGGCTTACACCAACGACGCGGCAGGCGCCAGCACCCGGCAGGACTCGGTCTTCGACATGGGCCGCCTGTCGGACCTGAAGCGCGACGTCAAGAAAGACCCCGCCGGCACCGAGCAGCAAAAACAGGTCGCCAAGCAGTTCGAGGCGCTGTTCCTGCAGATGATGGTCAAGCGCATGCGCGAGGCCACGCCGAAAGAGGGGCTGTTCGATTCCCAGCAGACGCAGATGCTGCAATCCATGGCGGATGAGCAGCTGGCGCTGCACCTGGCCTCGCCCGGCATCGGCCTGTCGCAGGCCATCCTGGCGCAGATGCAGCAGGGCACGCCCGGCGAGATGTCCGACGAAGCGATCAAGCGCATCGGGCAGGGCGGTGATCTGGACTTCCAGACGGGCGGATCGCGTGAGGTGTCCGCGTTGCTGAACGTGATGCGCAACAACCGGCCCGCGGACCGCGCGCTGGCCGCGGCGGAAGGCGCGCCCGGGCACGTGGTCGACTTTGTGTCCAAGATGTCGCGCGCTGCCAATCTGGCGTCGCAGCAAAGCGGCGTGCCGGCCCGCCTCATCATGGGCCAGGCGGCCCTGGAATCCGGCTGGGGCAAGCGCGAGATCAAGCACGCCGACGGCAGCACCAGCTTCAACCTGTTCGGCATCAAAGCCGGTCCAAGCTGGAAGGGCAAGGTCGTCAATGTGCTGACCACCGAATACGAAGACGGCGTTGCCCGCAAGGTGACGCAGCCGTTCCGGGCCTACGCGTCGTACGAGGAATCCTTCGCCGACTACGCCCGCCTGATCGGCAACAGCCCGCGCTACGAAAGCGTGACGACGGCCCGCAACGAGATCGAGGCGGCGCGCCGGATCCAGGACGCCGGTTACGCGACGGACCCGCGTTACGCCCAGAAGCTCATCGGCATCATGGGCCAGCTTCGGGGCGCGGCATCCAATGTGGAAAATTCGCGGCGGATGCTGGAAGGACTCTAAATTTGGGTGAGCTCCTGCCGTAAACGGAGTATCCAGAGATAACAGCTGCGGTTACATACGGGGCATTGTCAGCATGAATTTGTACAAAACGGCACTGGGCGGGTTGAACGCGGCGCAAGCGGGCCTGGCAACCACCGGCCACAACATCAACAATGCCACCACGGTCGGCTACAACCGCCAGCGCGTCATGACCTCGACCGCGGGCGCCCAGGCGACCGCCAATGGCTACATCGGCCGCGGCGTCCAGGTCGACACCGTCGTTCGCAGCTACGACAGCTTCCTGTACAAGCAGCTCGTCGGCGCGAACGGCAGCGGCGCCCAGCTCCAGGCGCAGCTTGACCAGGTTTCGCAGATCAACAACCTGTTCTCCGACCGCACCGTGGGCATCGCCCCGGGTCTGACCAATTTCTTCACCAGCATGAACACGGTGGCCAGCAAGCCGGCGGATCCCGCCGCGCGCGCCGACCTGCTCGGCCAGGCCAACAGCCTGACGACGCAGATCCGCTCGGCCTACTCGGAAATGCAGAAGCAGCGTGAAGGCCTGAACTCGCAGATCAGCACCACGGTCGACCAGGTCAACAGCTACCTGACCCGCATCGACGACCTGAACCAGCAGATCTCGCTGGCGGCCGGCAAGGCGGGCGGCAGCCCCCCCAACGACCTGCTCGACCAGCGCGACCAGGCCGTCATGGAACTGAACCAGCTCATCGGCATCACGACCTACGAGCAGGGCGACAAGATCAGCATCTCGCTCACGAAGGGCGGGCAGTCGCTGCTGTCGGGCAACACCCTCTACCCGCTGCAGGCCGTGCCGTCCGCCTCGGACGCGGGCCGCACGGTCATTGCCTACACGCTGCCCGCGGGCACCGGCAAGACCATCGCGGTCGAGATGAACGACACGGAAATCTCCGGCGGCAAGCTGGGCGGCCTGTTGCAGTTCCGCGCCTCGTCGCTGGACGTCATGCAGAACCAGCTTGGCCAGATGGCCGTCGGCCTGGCGCTGTCGTTCAACGAGCAGCACAAGCAGGGTCTGGACCAGGGCGGCAATCCGGGCACGGACTTCTTCAGTATCGGTTCGCCGCAGAGCGTGCCCAATACGGCAAACAAGAGCAACGCGCAGATCTCGGGCGAATTCACCGACCTGGCAAACGTCAATGCCAAGGACTACGAGATCTCGTTCGACGGCACCAATTACCAGGTCGTGCGCATGCCGGAAGGCTCGCAGGTCTACAACGGCCCGGCCACCGGCACCCCGCCCACCGCCACGCTGAATCTCGAAAGCGAGATGGGCGTGACGCTGACCATCAATGCGCCGCCCCAGGCCGGCGACAAGTGGTCGCTGTCGCCCACGCGTAACGCGGCCCGCGACATCAACGTGCTGATCACCGATCCCGACAAGGTTGCCGCGGCGGACCTGGACGGCGGCGATGCCAACGGCAAGAACGCCTTGAAGCTGGCGCAGCTGCAGACCAGCAAGGTGCTGAGCCACGGCACGATGAGCATCAACGACATGTTTGCGCAGGTCGTGAACACGGTCGGCGTGCAGACGCAGCAGATCAAGACCGCTGCCACGGCGCAGGTCAACCTGATCAAGCAGACGACGGCCGCGCAGCAGGCGGTGTCGGGCGTGAACCTGAACGAAGAATACGTAAGCCTGTCGCTGTACCAGGAGCAATACCAGGCCAGCGCCCGCATCATCGATGTGGCGAGCACCATTTTTGACACGCTGTTGGGCCTGCGCGGCTGATCAGAACGTTGACTGTGAATACTAGAAAGCATTTCGGAGCTGCACCATGCGTCTGAGCACCACGATGATGTACACGAACGGCCTGAGCGGCGTTCTCGCCCAGGAATCCGACATGAATCGCCTGGTGGAACAGGTTGGCAGCGGCCGCAAGTTCCTCACCCCCGCGGACGATCCGCTGGCGGCTTCCCTGTCGATCGGCGTCGCGCAGACGCAGAGCATGAACACGACGTACGGCCTGAACCGCAACACGGCCAAGACCAATCTCGGCCAGGAAGCCAACGTCCTGGACTCGATCACCACCGCGCTGCAGGACGTGCGCACGCGCGTCGTGCAGGCCGGTAACGGCACGTTTGCCGACAGCGACCGCCAGGCGCTGTCCACGGCGCTCAAGAGCGCGCGCGACGCGCTGCTGGGCCTTGCCAACAGCACCGACGGCAATGGCCAATATATGTTCTCGGGTTATGAAGGCAGCGTGGTGCCTTACGCCCAGGACGCGACGGGCAAGATCGTCTACAGCGGCGCCACCGGCGAGCGCACCGTGCAGGTCGACCAGTCGCGCCAGTTGTCCACCAGCGACCTGGGCAGCGACATCTTCAATCGCGCCAATCCGGGTTCGACGGCGTACGTGAGCACGGCGTCTGCGGCCAACGGCGGCACCGCGCAGTTCAGCACGGTCTCGGTCACGCCGGGCAGCCCCAACATCGGCAAGAATTTCAGCCTGCAGTTCGAATCGGACCCCGCCACGGGCAACATGGGCTATCGCGTCATCACGACCGACCCGTCCGCCACGCCGCCCGTGCCGCCGGTGATCACGCCCGCGCCGCCGGCCGGTCCCACGGAATACAAGGAAGGCGCCAGCATCGACTTCGGCGGCGTCGCCGTGGTGGTCAAAGGTACGCCGCAAAATGGCGACGTGATCGATGTCGAGAGCATCCAATCGGCCGATGTGGATCTGTTCAACACCCTGGACAACCTCATCAAGGTCCTGGACTCGCCGATCGCGGGCGATGAAAAGGCGCTGGCGCGCCTGAACAACGAACTGGCAACGGCGAACAAGAAACTCGCGACCAACTACGACAACGTCCTGACCGTGGGCGCGTCGGTGGGCGCCCGCCTGAACGAGCTGGAGGCGCTGGACGCCACCGGCACGCAGAAGGGCTTGTCGTACTCGAAGTCGCTGTCGGATCTGGAAGACCTGGACTACTACGCGGGCGCCAGCCAGCTCGCGCTGCGCCAGGTGGCCTTGCAGGCGGCTTCGGCTGCTTTCATGACCATTCAGGGTTCCAGCCTGTTCAGCCGCAAGTGATGCGGTAGGTTTCAGCGCGGCGCGGCGTGTCCGCACCGCGACAGGCGCACTTTTCGGACGCTGCCGGCCAAGGGCCGGGGCGTCCGTAGTGCGTATAGGGTGGGTTGTGTCGTTCTTCGTTGCTTAACGCTCGGATATTTCATGCTTGGAAATTTGAAAGTTCGCACTTGTATCATTCTGGTGCTGTTGCTCTTCACGGGCGCCATGTTCATTTCGAACGGGGTGGCGTGGATGGGGTTGAACTCCGGCAGCGACAAGCTGGCACAGGTCAACGAAGCCTATGCCAACCAGGCGACGCAACTGCAGCGCGCCTACAGCACGTTCCTGCGCGGACGCCTGCTGCTTGCCAATTCGCTGATGGACATGCAGCAGGGCAAGACCGAACAGTCGACCTCGCAGGCCCAACGCGCCGACGGCCTCATGGCCGATGGTTTGAAGTTGTTCGACGCCTTCCGCAAGGCGCCGCGCATGGCGGGGTCCGAAGAGATCGTGGCCAAGCTGGACGCCGCCTACAAGCAGTTCGATGACGTCTACCGCCGCCAGGCCGCCGCGCTGAAGAATCTGGCCATTCAAGACTACCTGGACCTGAACGACGCCGGCGCCGCCGCGAACACCGCGTTCCGCGAGGCCGTGAACAACGTGCTGCAGTTCACGGACACGCGCACCGACGAGCTCATCGCGCAGGCAGAGACGGATCACAACATTTCCCGCACCGTGACCCTCGTGATGCTGGCCATCGCCCTGGTTCTGGCGCTGGGCTGCTGGATTTTCATCAATCGCACCGTCCTGCGTCCGCTGCATGAAGCCGGCGACCACTTCGAGAAGATCTCGGCTGGTGATTTCACAGGCCGCATCGAAGTGCGCAGCACCAACGAAATCGGTCACCTGTTCGGCGCCATCAAGCGCATGCAGGAAAGCCTGACGCGCACCGTGGCCTCGGTGCGCCGCGGTGTCGAAGAGATCAACCTGGGCGCGCGCGAAATCTCCGCGGGCAACACCGACCTGTCCAGCCGCACGGAGCAGCAGGCCGCTTCGCTGGAAGAGACCGCCGCCTCGATGGAAGAGCTGGCCTCGACCGTCAAGCAGAACGCGGACAATGCCCGCCAGGCCAACCAGCTGGCCGCCAGTGCCTCTGACGTGGCCGAGCGCGGCGGTTCGGCGGTGTCGGAAGTGGTCAACACGATGCAGGAGATCTCCGCCAGTTCGCGCAAGATCTCGGAGATCGTGTCGGTCATCGACGGCATTGCGTTCCAGACCAACATCCTGGCGCTGAACGCGGCGGTGGAAGCTGCCCGCGCGGGTGAGCAGGGCAAGGGCTTTGCGGTGGTGGCGGGCGAAGTGCGCTCGCTGGCCCAGCGCAGTGCGCAGGCCGCCAAGGAAATCAAGGGCCTGATCGAAGACTCCGTGACCAAGGTGGGCGCCGGTTCGCAGCAGGTCGAACGCGCCGGTTCCACGATGCAGGAAATCGTGGCGTCGGTGAAGCGCGTGACGGACATCATGGGCGAGATCTCGGCAGCGTCCGAAGAACAGTCCAGCGGCATCGACCAGGTGAACCGCGCGGTGTCGCAGATGGATGAAGTGACGCAGCAGAACGCGGCGCTGGTGGAAGAGGCCGCGGCCGCCGCCGGCTCGCTGCAGGAACAGGCCCAGCGCCTGGCCGAAGCCGTGTCCGTGTTCAAGATCAACGCCGGCGAAGTGATCGAAGTGCCCGCGCGCCAGTTGGCGCAGCAACGCAGCGCGCCGCTGATGGCCGCGCCTAAGCCCGCACAGGAAGAACCCGCCAAGCCGGCCGCGCAGCCCGAGCCCGCGCCTACGCCTAAGGCCGCGCCGGCACCGCGTTTGACGCAAGTGGCCCGGCCCAAGCCGGCGGGCGCGACCGCCGCGCGCCCGATGCGCCGGCCGGCAGCGCGCGCCGCGGACGCCGCAGACGCGCCGGCAGCCGCGCCCAAGCCCGCCACGCGCCGTCCGCCACCCTCGGACGACGATTGGGAATCTTTCTGACGGTTGTTGTGGGCGTCAGTGCATTGAACAGGCAGTAGAGGAAAACCCCTTTTACGGCCCGGCGGCCACGAAAGCGCCGCCGGGACGGCTACCGGAACTACGGAAATGTTTAGCAATCTGAAGGTGCGCACCGGATTGATGCTGGCCCAGTTGGCAGTTGCCCTGGCCGCGCTCGTTGCCATTGTCCTGGGTTGGAACAGCATGCAGTCCAATACCCGGGCGATAGACGCCTTGGATTCTCTGAGCGTGCAGCAGAGCAATCTGATCAAGGATTCGTACACCCAGATGCTGCGCGCGACCGTGCGCGCCGACATTGCCGCCGCGCAACGCGCCGCGGGCGATACGAGCGGCGCTGCCGAGAACTCGCGCATCGTCCAGCAGTTGATCGCGGACTCCAAGAAGAAGATGGAGACCTTCAAGGCGATTCCGAAGACCACCGACGTCGGCCGCGCGTCGGAAGGCCAGCTGCTTTCCGCGTTCAACGGCTTTGCCGAGTCGCTGGAAAGCATGATGGCCGCCCTGGACAAGGGCGATGCCGCGACCTATCTGTCGCTCAAGAACACCAAGGCGGGCGCCGCCAGCGGCGCGTTCTTCAAGCAGCTCACCGACTTCTCCGCCAACATCAACAAATACAGCCAAGAGATGTTGCAGACGTCGCGCGCGCATGCGTCGACGATGACCTACGTGTATATCGGCCTGGCGCTGCTGATTCTGGCCGTGTCGCTGGGCGCGTTCCTCTTCATGAACCGCGTCGTGCTGCGTCCGCTGCGCGCCGTGGGCGAGAGCTTTGACAAGATCGCCGCCGGCGACCTGACCGTGCGGGTGGACGTCAATTCCACGAACGAGGTCGGCGCGTTGATGGCGGCAGTCAAGCGCATGCAGGAAAGCCTGGCGCGGACGGTGTCCGCGGTGCGCCGCGGCGTGGACGAGATCAACGTCGGCTCGCGCGAGATTTCCGCGGGCAACACGGATCTGTCCAGCCGCACGGAAGAGCAGGCGGCCTCCCTGGAAGAGACCGCTGCGTCGATGGAGCAGCTGGCTTCGACCGTCAAGCAGAATGCCGACAACGCCCGTCAGGCCAACCAGCTGGCGGCCAGCGCATCGGACGTGGCCGAGCGCGGCGGTTCGGCGGTGGCGGAAGTGGTCAGCACGATGGAAGGCATTTCGGCCAGTTCGCGCAAGATCTCGGAAATTGTGTCCGTCATCGACGGCATCGCGTTCCAGACCAACATCCTGGCGCTGAACGCCGCCGTGGAAGCGGCCCGCGCGGGTGAGCAGGGCAAGGGTTTCGCGGTGGTGGCGGGCGAGGTGCGTTCGCTGGCGCAGCGCAGCGCCCAGGCGGCCAAGGAAATCAAGGGCCTGATCGAGGACTCGGTTTCAAAGGTCGGCGCCGGGTCGCAGCAGGTCGAACGCGCCGGCGCGACGATGCAGGAGATTGTGGCCTCGGTGAAGCGCGTGACGGACATCATGGGCGAGATCTCGGCGGCGTCCGAAGAGCAGTCCAGCGGCATCGACCAGGTGAACCGTGCGGTTTCGCAGATGGACGAAGTGACGCAGCAGAACGCGGCGCTGGTGGAAGAGGCCGCGGCCGCCGCCGGTTCGTTGCAGGATCAGGCCCAGCGTCTGGCCGAAGCGGTGGCGGTGTTCAAGATCAATGCGGGCGAAGTCATCGAAGTGCCGGCGCGCCAGTTGGCCCAACAGCATCGGCCGGCCGCCCGCGTGGCGGCGCCGGAGGCTGCCGGGGCACCCGCGCGGGCGGCCGAGCCTGCGCCGGCGCCCGCCGCGCCGGCAGCCAGGCCCGCCGCGGTGCGGCTGGCGCACAGCACGGCCACCAAGTCCGAGCCGGCCGCAGGCGCCTCGGCCGCGCGGCCGCCGCGCAGACCGGCGGCGACGCGCTCCGCGCCCGCCGCGAAGACCGACCCGAAGCCCGCATCCGCACCGGCCGCAAGCCGGCGGCAGGCGCCTTCGGACGACGATTGGGAATCTTTCTGACGCCGGGTAGACCGGCAAATAGGCAGGGTATGCGAGGTTATCTACATCTTCTGGCAGCGGCCGCGATTGCGGCCTTTGTCGCGGGTTGCGCGGCAACGGGTCATAACTTCGATCCGAGCAAGCTGTCGACCCTGACGCCCGGTCAGACGACGGTGGAAGAGGCCGCGCGCGCGCTGACCGCTCCGCCTGCCCAACAGTTCAAACAGAGCGACGGCACGGTGCTGATGCTCTGGTCCCACAAAATCACCTTTGTCGCCGACGGCCTGTACAGCCGCAAGGAAGCGCTGCTGCAGTTCGGCCCCGATGGCCGGCTGATGCGGCTCGTCGACAGCACCAATATTCTGCTGGAACCCTGGGAACGCCAGAAATTGTTGGGACCGGCCCCTGCGCCTGAGATCACTCAGGACTGGGCCCAACCGGCCGTGGCTCCCGAGGTGCAAACCATCTACATTCCGGGTCCGGGAGAACCGGCCGGTCTGGCGCCGCAGGGCAAATAGCCCCGCAGTCCAGCAGAAGACATCGGGCCCCAAGCCCGATGTTCGTCGCCCTGAGTGCAAGCCCTGTGTAACAGGGCGTGTCCCACGGGTGGTTTTTCATTTGGTCAGAGCAGTTCCTGAGGGATGGGGAAATAAATGGAAGCGAGTCTCGAATCCGGCGCAAAGGCCGGCAAGGCGGGCAAGAAAAAAGCCGCGCGCGCACCCAAGGTCAAGCGCAAACTGAGGCTGCGCGATGCGCGCGTCGGCACGATGCTGCTGTGGGTGATGGCGTTTTTCGCGCTGCTGATCGCAGCGGTGGGGGGCTTGGCCGCCTACTTCCTGCAAAGCAACTATGAATCGATCCGAGAGGTCAATGCGCTGACCGAGCGCGCCAAGCAGGTCGAGATCATCAACAGCGACATGCTGCGTGCACGCGTGAGCCTGATGGTGGCCGCCCGCCACTTGCAGGAGTCCGGCTGGGGCAGCGGCGAGAATTCGGCGCGTGACGCGGCCGCCGCGCTCAAGGGCGCGACCGACCTCCTGACCGGCGTGCGCAGCCGCTTTGCCGATTTCCAGAAGAACATGCTCGAGGACGACACCGGCCGCCAGCTGTCGATGAACCTGGTGCGCCGCTATCGCTCGTACATCGACGACGGCGTGGACACGATGGTCGAAGCCCTGCGCAGCGAAGACTATTCGACGTTCTACATGGTGAACAACGAATACGGCACGCCGCGCAGCGCCGCCTTCATCGAGGCGATCGCCCAATTCGACAAGTACATCGCCGATCAGCAGCGCGAGACCATTGAGCAGGCTGAAGCGAACTTCAAGCTGGCCATGATCGCCGTGGGTGTCGCCGTGGTGCTGGCGCTGCTCTTGATGGTGCTTGCCCGCATCCTGTTCGGCCGCCTGGTCGTGCGCCCCTTGGTCGAGGCCGGCCAGCACTTTGACAAGATCGCCGCCGGCGACCTGACGGGCCGTGTGGAAGTGCGTTCGCACAACGAAATCGGCCAGCTGTTCGCCGCCCTCAAGCGCATGCAGGAAAGCCTGACGCGCACGGTGTCGACGGTGCGCCGCGGCGTGGACGAGATCACGGTGGGCTCGCGCGAGATTTCCGCGGGCAACACGGATCTGTCCAGCCGCACGGAAGAGCAGGCCGCTTCGCTGGAAGAGACCGCTGCCTCGATGGAAGAGCTGGCCTCGACCGTGAAGCAGAACGCCGACAACGCGCGCCAAGCCAACCAGCTGGCGGCCAGCGCGTCGGACGTGGCCGAACGCGGCGGTTCCGCCGTGTCGGAAGTGGTCAACACCATGGAAGGCATTTCGGCCAGCTCGCGCAAGATTTCCGAGATTGTGTCGGTCATCGACGGCATCGCGTTCCAGACCAACATCCTGGCGCTGAACGCCGCGGTCGAAGCCGCGCGTGCCGGTGAACAAGGCAAGGGCTTTGCGGTGGTGGCGGGCGAAGTGCGCTCGCTGGCGCAGCGCAGCGCCCAGGCCGCCAAGGAAATCAAGGGTCTGATCGAGGACTCGGTCTCCAAGGTGGGCGCCGGTTCGCAGCAGGTGCAACGCGCCGGCGCGACCATGCAGGAAATCGTGGCGTCGGTGAAGCGCGTGACGGACATCATGGGCGAGATCTCGGCGGCGTCCGAGGAACAGTCCAGCGGCATCGACCAGGTCAACCGCGCGGTGTCGCAGATGGACGAAGTGACGCAGCAGAACGCGGCGCTGGTGGAAGAGGCCGCGGCCGCCGCCGGATCGCTGCAGGAGCAGGCCCAGCGCCTGGCCGAAGCGGTGGCCGTGTTCAAGATCAACGCGGGCGAAGTCATTGAAGTGCCTGCGCATCAGCTCGGCGGTTATGCCGCGCCGTCGCTGAACTGATCGTTGTTGTTCCGGGCCGCGCCCGATCCCGCAAATGTGGGATCGGGCGCGGCTTTTTTACGTCCGTACTGCTCGGATCCGGCAGGAATCGCCTGTCATATTTCCAGCGGTTATAAGGGCGTTGATCGCGGTCATAAGCACGTTAAGTTTTCTGCTTTATGACCGTAAACATTGGCAACGCCTGATGCGTCAGGCCGAAAACACAGGGATCGATGGTGACCGGGGGATCGGGCGCCAGACGAAGCCGGCGGGAGTGCACCGTTGCCTCGCATCGCGTCCGTTGCATGCCGCTCAATCTGCTGTCGTATATGTTGTAAACCCGGAGACAAGCCGTGCGCGTCAACCTACCCGTCACCAATGTGGAAACCAAGCTGCGCGAGGATCAATACCTGATCTCGCGCACGGATACCAAGGGCCGCATCGTCTATGCCAACCCTGCGTTCGTCGATGTCAGCGGCTTCACGCGCGACGAACTCATCGGCAAGCCGCACAACATCGTGCGCCATCCCGACATGCCCCCGGAGGCCTACGCGGATCTTTGGGAGACCCTGGAGGCCGGCGAGTCCTGGCTGGGGGTCGTCAAGAACCGCCGCAAGGATGGCGGCTTTTACTGGGTGCTGGCCAACGCCACGCCCATTGTCGAGAACGGCGAGGTCGTGGCTTATTCGTCGGTGCGCGTGCGTCCGTCGGAAGAGCAGGTCGAGATGGCCGAGGAACTCTATGCGCGCATGCGCGAGGGCACGGCCAAGGGCGTGCGCATCCTGCGTGGCCGTCCCGTGCGCGCCGGCTGGCGCCGCGGGCTGGACGTGCTGGCCTTTCCGTTCCGGTCCGGCGTGCGCAACCGCATGCTGCGCCACGCCACGCTGTCGGCCGGCTTTGTCGCCGCGGCGGGCGCTTATGGGCTGCACGCCAATTGGGACAGCCTGTCGCCGTGGGGCGCGGGGCTGGGCTGCGGCGCGATAGCGCTGGCCGTTGCCGCCATCTACGGCATGGGCTGGAGCCTGTCGCGTTCGCTCCTGGATCCGATGCTGGACGCTGCCAACATGGCGCGCCAGGTCGCGGCTGGCAATCTCACGACGCAGATCGTGCCCGAGTCGGATGACGAGGTGGGCAGCCTGAAGTTTTCGCTGGAAGTGATGCGCAAGAGCCTGATCGGCATCGCGCACGATGTGTACCGCGGCATCGAAGGCACGACGCACGCCGCCGTGCACATTGCCCGCGGCAACCAGGAACTGGCCGGCCGTACTCAGGGGCAGGCGGCGTCGTTGCAGCAGACGGCCGCCAGCATGCAGCAACTGACCTCGACCGTGCGTCAGAACGCCGACAACGCGCGGCAGGCGAACGACCTGGCCGCCAGCAGCATGGACGTCGCGCGGCGCGGCGGCGTGGCCGTGGGGCAGGTGGTCAACACCATGCACGGCATTTCAGACAGCTCGCGCAAGATCGCCGACATCGTCAGCATCATCGAAGGCATCGCCTTCCAGACCAACATCCTGGCGCTGAATGCGGCGGTGGAAGCGGCCCGGGCCGGCGAATCCGGCAAGGGCTTTGCGGTGGTGGCGGGCGAGGTGCGCAGCCTGGCGCAAAAGAGCGCGCAGGCGGCCAAGGAAGTGAAGTCGCTGATCGAAGATTCGGTCGATCGCGTGACGGAAGGCTCGGCACAGGCCGAACAGGCTGGCGCGACGATGCAGGAGATCGTGGACGCCGTGCACCGCGTCACGGCCATCATCAGCGAGATCTCGCGCGCCTCGCAGGAACAGTCGACCGGCATCGAGCAGGTGGACACCGCGGTCTCGCAGATGGACGTGATGACCGAGCAGAACACGGCGCTCGTGCAGGAGCTGGGCGGCGCGGTGACGCAGTTGGGCAATCAGTCGGGCGCGCTGCGCGAGACCATCCGCGTCTTCCGCGTGGTGGGCCAGCACTGAGCGGCTGGCGGCAGGGCCGCTCGCCGGCCCCGCTAGCGTCCCGCCAGGGCGTCCACGACGCGGCTCATCGCGGTCAGGCCCGATTCGAAGAGCGATTCCAGGAACGGGCCGGCGTGAGGCAGCACGATGGTCAACACCGTCACGCCGATGATGAGCGTGACGGGAAAGCCCACCGAGAACACGGAAAGCTGCTGGGCGGCGCGGTTCAGGATGCCCATCGCCAGGTTGATGGTGAGCAGCGCGCAGATCAGCGGCAGCGCCAGCAGCAGGCCCGACACGAACACGGTCTTGCCCCATTCGACGACCGTGCCCCAGCCATTCTGGTGCAGCTGGATCGTGGCAATCGGCAAGGTGTCGAAGGACCGCACCAGGGCCGCCAGGACGAGAAGGTGGCCGTCCAGCGCCAGGAAGGTCAGCATCGCGACGATGTTGAACAGGCGCGACAGCACGGCGGTGTTGGCGCCCGAGCTGGGATCGAAGAACGACGCGAACGACAGACCCATCTGCAGTCCGACGAATTCCCCCGCGGTCTGCACCGCCGCGAACACGATGCGCATCGTAAAGCCCATGGCGATGCCGATCAGCACCTGCTGCATCACCATCCACAGGCCCGCGTACGATCCGGGCGCCACCGGCGGCATGGCATCGAGCGCGGGCCCGATCGCCACGGCCAGCACGAAAGCCAGGCCAATCTTGACCTTGACGGGAATGAGCGATTCGGAGAACAGGGGCGCGGTGGCCACGAGCGCCAGGATACGCACGAACGGCCAGAGAAACTGGCCGACCCAGCCGTTGAGCTGCTCGAGCGTGAAAGAGAACATGGCGTGGCAACCCGTGTCCGGCGGCGGGCGCCGCTCAGGACACCAGCATGGGGATCTGGCCGATGAGCTGCCGGATGTAGTCGACCATGACGCCGATCAGCCACGGGCCCAGCAGCACCAGCACGCCGCACATGGCCAGCAGCTTCGGAATGAACGACAGCGTCATTTCGTTGATCTGCGTGGCGGCCTGGAAAATGCTGATGACCAGACCCACCACCAGCGTGACGAGGAGCAGGGGACCGGCCATTGCCAGGACGACCTTCATCGCCTGGTAGGTCATGGTCATGACGGTTTCGGCAGTCATGGCGATCTCCTTGCGGCGTTACTGGTAGAAGCTCTGGGCAAGCGAGCCCATGAGCAGGTTCCAGCCGTCGGCCAGCACGAACAGCATCAGCTTGAACGGCAGCGCCACGGTGACGGGGGGCACCATCATCATGCCCAGCGCCATCAGGACGCTGGCAACCACCAGGTCGATGATGAGGAAGGGAATGAAGATCGTGAACCCGATCTGGAAGGCGGTTTTCAGTTCGCTGGTGATGAAGGCCGGGACCAGGATGCGCATCGGCACCTGCGAGGGGTCTTCCAGCGCCGGCTGTTTGGCCAGGTTGGCGAACAGCGACAGGTCGTTCTCGCGCGTCTGGTGCAGCATGAACGTGCGCAGGGGACCCGCGGCGCGTTCGACCGCGGCCTCGAACTGGATCGACCCTTCGGACAGGGGCTTGTAGGCGTCGGTGTAGATCTTGTCGAACACCGGCGACATCGTATAGAAGGTCAGGAACAGCGCCAGGCCGATCAGCACGTGGTTGGGCGGCGACATGGCGGTGCCCATTGCGCTGCGCAGCAGGCCCAGCACGATGATGATGCGCGTGAAGCCCGTCATCATCAGCAGCGCCGCCGGCAGGAAGGACAGCGACGTCATCAGCAGCATGGTCTGCATGCTGAGCGAGTACGTCTGCGAGCCGTCCGCGCCCGGCGTGGCCGTCAGCGCGGGCAGCGTGGCCTGGGCCACGACGCCGGCCGGGAAGAAGGCCAGGCCCAGCACCGCGGCGGCGGCCAGCATGGGCAGCGCGCGCTGGCCGGCGCGTGCGAATGTCGTGCGGGTAGGCAAACTCATGGGTATCGCTTGATTCGCGCCGGGGCGTTGTGCCTTAGCGGCGCTTGAGTGCCTGGCCCAGCTTGGCCGCAAAGGCGGCCGTGGGCAAAGGCGAACCCTCCGGCAACTGGCCGGCGGGCAGGGTATGCAGGGTGGTGAGCTGGTTCGGGCCAACGCCCACCACCAGCCAGGTGTCTTCGATCTCGACGACGACGACGCTTTGGCGCGGACCGACCGGCAGGCTGGCAACCTGGCGCAGCAGATTGCCGCCGCCGCGTTGCACCAGTCCGGCGCGCTTGGCTAGCCACGCCGAGACCAGGATGGCGGCCACCACCAGCACGAGGCCGACGATGACGCGCAGCAGAGCAGGTTCGGTCATGGCGCCAGGGTTCAACGACGGTTGTTCAAGCGGTTGATCCGCTCGGACGGGGTGATGATATCGGTCAGGCGGATGCCGTACTTTTCTTCGACGACCACGACTTCGCCCTGGGCGATCAGGTAGCCGTTGACGAAGATGTCCATCGGCTCGCCGGCCAGGCCGTCGAGTTCGACCACGGAGCCCTGGCCCAGCTGGAGCAGGTTCTTGATGGTCAGGCGGGTGCGGCCCAGCTCGACCGTCAACTGAACGGGAACGTCCATGATGAGGTCGATGTCGGTGCCTTGGCCGGACGTGGCGCCAGCCAGCGGCTTGAACACCGATTGCGCCGCGGATTGCGCGGGCGCAGCGGGTGCGGCGGCCGGGACCGGGGCGGCGGGCGCGGGGGCAGCCGCCGCCGGCGTGGCGGCCTGTTCCGCCATCGCGGCGGCCCAGTCGTCCTGCGGCTTCAGACCGTCGGCTTGCGTGGGCGGGTTGGCGCGGGATTGTTCGGCGAGCGCGTCGGCCCAGTCGTCGGCCGGGGACGAGCCAGTGCCGGGCTCGTTCTTGTCAGTCATGGTCAGAGGCCTCGTTGGGTTCTGTATCGTGGGTAAACAGGTTTTGTACGCGCAGGGCGTATTGGCCGTTGAAGACGCCGTAGCCGCATTCCATCAGCGGCACGCCGTCGACGTGGGCGATGACGGTTTCGGGCACGTCCACCGGAAGGACGTCGCCGACCTTCAGGCTCATCAGCTCGCGGATCGACGACGGGATGCGGGCAAATTCCGCGACCACGTCGATGTCGGCGCTGCGCACCTGGCGCGACAGCTGCTGCGACCAGCGCTGATCCACTTCCTCGAGCGTCGTTTCCTGCAACGGGCGCGTCAGCAGATCGCGCACCGGCTCGATCATCGAGTAGGGCAGGCAGATGTTCAGGTCGCCGCCGGTCGCGCCGAATTCAATGTGGAACGAGGAGACGACCACCACTTCGTTGTTGCCGGTGATGCTGGCGAACTTGGTGTGCATCTCCGAACGGACGTACTCGAACTCGATCGGATAGACCGGATCCCAGGACTTGCCGTAGCTTTCCAGGGTCAGGTTGAGCAGGCGCCGGATGATGCGCTGTTCGGTGGTGGTGAAGTCCCGGCCCTCGACCCGCGTGTGGTAGCGGCCATCGCCGCCGAACAGGCTGTCGATGACCAGGAACACCAGATTCGGGTCGTAGGTGAAGAGCGCCGTGCCGCGCAGCGGCTTCATCTGAATCATGTTCAGATTGCTGGGAACGGGCAGGTTGCGCTCGAAGTCCGCGTACTTCTGGATCTTGATCGAGCCGACGGTGATGTCGGCGCTGCGGCGCATGAAGTTCAGCAGAACGTTGCGCATGTTGCGCGCAAAGCGTTCGTTGATGAGCTCCAGCGTCTGCATGCGGCGGCGTACGACGCGCTCGGGCGAGCTCAAGTCGTAGGCGCGCGCGCCGGCGTTCTGGCCGTCGGATTCCTTTTTACTATCGCTCTCGCCGGTGACGCCGGCCAGCAGCGCATCGACTTCGTCCTGCGAAAGAAACGCCTCGTAGGCCATGCTTATTGCACCACGAACGCCGTGAACAGCACGTCGGTCACGTACTGGCCGTCAGGCAGGGGCGAGAAGGGACGGTTCACTGCCTGCTTGATGGCCGCGACCATGTCGTTCTTGCCTTGCTGCGTCTGCACGGCGGTGGGCGACTGCGACGACAGCACCATCAGGATGCGGCTACGCACTTCGGGCATGTACTTTTCCAGGCGCGTGCGGGTCTGTTCGTCGCTCACGCGCAGGGTCAGGCCGACGTGCATGATGCGTTCCGTGTCCGCGTTCTGCAGCGTGACCGTGAAGGCTTCGATCGGCACGAAGATGGGCGCGGGCACGGCGATCGGGGTGGCGGACGGCGCGACGAAGGTCGTCGGCGTGGCCTGCGGGCCTTGGCCGGGCTGGCCTTGCACGCCGCCGGCCTGACCGGGCTGACCCGGCTGGCCGGGTTGGCCGCCAGGCACCTGGCCCACGCCAAGCTGCACCGGGGCGCCGCCTTGCGGCTGCTGCAGGCGCTGCGTGATGAACCAGGTCGCGCCGGCACTGGCCGCGGCAACCAGCAGCAGCACCAGGATCGCCAGCAGCGGCCGAAGGATGCGGCCAATGCCGCCGGAGGACTTCGCGTCGCGCGCCGGCGCGGGAATGGGTTTGATAGTCGCCATCTGGAGTTCGATGCGTGTTTGCCGCTGGTGAAAACGGATTCTTAGTGGATGAAAGCATTCTGCCCGAATTCACGCCGCCGCTTGGAGGCGAAAAACAGGGCGAAAGCCGCGTATCTCAAGCTATTGCTGCACCGCCCGCATCCGTTGCCGGGCGCGGGCTGCCGGATCATTACGCGAACGTGTCGACCAACGCGTTGGCGTTGCGCGACACCGTCACCGCGGGCTGCGCGGACTCTGCCACGCCGTCCGCGACGACGGCATTGCCGCCTTGCTGACGCTGCGAGCCGCTGCCGTTCTGCTGCGCGAATTCCTGCTGCGCGGCCTGTTCGCCGACGCTGGTCTGGCCCAGCGAGATGCCGGCCTGGGCGAGCGCCTGCTGCAACTGCGGAATCGCCACTTCGATCGCCTGGCGCACGGAGGCGTGCGCCGACACGAACGAGGCGCTGGCCACGCCATCGGCCAGGTTCAGGCTGACGCGCAGCGGGCCCAGGTCCGGGGGATCCAGGCGCAGTTCCGCCGTCTGCATGCCCTGGCGCACGTTGTTGCTCATCATGACCATCTGCTGGCCCAGCTCGGTGCCCCAGTGGGTGGCGCCGACGGGCGTGGCCACTTGCAGCACGACGGGTACGACCGGCTGCGCGAGAGCGGCCTGGTTGACGACCGGCAGGGCCTGCCGCTGGGTGGCGGCGGCAAGGGCGGCGCCAAGCGCCTCGTGCGCCGTGGCGCCATGCTGCGGCGCCTGGAATTGCGGGGTTGTGCCGGCCAGCAGATCGGGCAGATCTTCGTCGGCGACGTGGGGCTGCGGCGCGGGCGCGGCGGGGTCCGCGGGCGTCTCGCGCGCGACGCGCGGCAGCGGCAGGTCGGCAGCCGCCTTGGGCGCTTCGGCCTTGACCGTCGCCTTGGGATCGGCAGGCGCCTGGGCAACGGGCGCGGAACCCGGCTTGACCGCGGCGGTGAGGACCGGCAGCGCGGCCTCGGCGTCGCGGGCGATCTGGGCGGCGGCGTCTTGCGCCTGGCCGGCGGTCGCGGCCACCGGCGTCTGCTGCGCGGCCTGCGGCGCCAACGTGTCGGCGGCATTGAGCGCGGCCGTCAGCACGGCGGCGCCCTGGTTCATGGCGGTGACGGCCGCAGCGGCATTGCCGCGGGCAAGCTGCACCTGTTCGGCGGCCTGGGCCGCGATCTCCAGGGCCTGTTGCGGCAGGTCGGACGGGGCCACGGGCAGCTGCGCCGCGACGGCCAGCGCGCCGGCTTCGGCCTGGGCGGCGGTCTGCACCGCGTCATTGATGGCGCCGGCGGCGGCGCCTTCGGCCGTGGCGGCCGGATCGCTGGGCTTGCCGTCCTTGGACGGCGTCTTGCTGTTGCCGGTCGCGGGGCGGGCGTCGGCGGCCTGGTTGGGCCGCTGCTGCGCCGGACGCTGTTGCGCCAGGACGTCGGAGAAGGCGGGGCCTTTATCTTTCTTGTTCCCGGCAGCCGGTTTGGCGCCGAGCGCGTCGTTGACCGGCGCCGGAGAGGCCGGCGCGATCGAAGGCAAGGGCAGGGGAGCGGTCATCTAAAGCTTCCTGTGAGGTATTGCTTAATGCTGCATGCCGCTGGCCTGGCGCTGGACCAGGCGGGCGGAGTATTCGTCGTTGGCGCGCTGTTCACGGCGCGACTCCACCAGCGCCTGGGCGCGCTGTTCGCGCTGCGCCAGGGCATCGTAGGAGTTGAGCTTGCGTTTTTCCTGCTGCCAATAGAGCTGTCCCTTGGACAGGTTTTCCTCGGCTTGGCGCAGCACGCCCTGCTGCTGGCCGATCGCGTCGTCCAGCGTGCCGATGAAGCGCTGATAGTTGTGGCAGTCGCTGGCGGCCATGCCCGTCGTCATCGCCGTCTGAAGGCGCTCGAGGTAGTCCTGGCGGTAGTCGTGCAGCATGGAAAGCTGGCGTTGCGCATTGCTGCGTTCGGCGGTCAGCCGGCCGAGCAGGCGCGCGGCTTCGTCCGTGCTTTCCTTGGCCAGGTTGATCAGCATGTCCAGAGGCAGTTGGCTAGGCATAAGTGTCCCGTGATTCGAAACTGGCTCGCAATTGATTGACGGCGTCTTCGTACCCGACGTTCTCGCCGATGTCCTGCTGCAGGAAGGCTTCCAGGCGCGGGTAGCGCGCGATGGCGTCGTCCAGCTGCGGGTCGTTGCCGGCGGCGTATGCGCCCACGGCGATGAGGTCGCGGTTGCGCTGGTAACGCGACAGGCTTTGCTTGAAGCGGCGCACGATGGAGAACTGCTGCGGCGTGATGAGCGAGGTCATCGCCCGCGAAATCGACGCTTCGATGTCGATGGCGGGGTAGTGGCCCGATTCGGCCAGGTGGCGCGACAGCACGACGTGGCCGTCCAAGATTGCGCGCGCCGAGTCGGCGATCGGATCCTGTTGATCGTCGCCCTCGGCCAGCACGGTGTAGAACGCCGTGATGGAGCCGGCCTTGCCGGACGGGCCGGGCGCGCCCATGCCCGCGCGTTCCACCAGCGTGGGCAGCTTGGCAAAGACCGACGGCGGATAGCCCTTGGTGGCGGGCGGTTCGCCGATGGCCAGCGCGATTTCCCGTTGCGCCATCGCGTAGCGGGTCAGCGAGTCCATGATCAGCAGCACGTCCAGGCCCTGGTCGCGGAAATGCTCGGCCAGGCGCGTGGCGTAAGCGGCGCCTTGCAGTCGCAGCAGCGCCGACACGTCGGCCGGCGCGGCCACCACGACCGAGCGCGCCAGGCCTTCCGGGCCCAGGTTGTGCTCGATGAATTCCTTGACTTCACGGCCCCGTTCGCCGATCAGGCCGACCACGATCACGTCGGCCTTGGTATAGCGGGCCATCATGCCCAGCAGCACGGATTTACCGACGCCGGAACCGGCGAACAGGCCCATGCGCTGGCCGCGGCCGACCGTGAGCAGGCCATTGATGGCGCGCACGCCGGTGTCCAGCACCGTATCGATGGGCGCGCGCGACAGCGGGTTGATCGGTTGGGCAGACAGGGGCGCCAGTTCGGCGCCGGTCAGCGGACCCAGGCCGTCGAGCGGACGGCCCGCGCCGTCCAGCACGCGGCCAAGCAGGGCGTTGCCGACAGGCAGGTGGCGGCCAAGCTGGGGCTTGGCGTTGCCGTTCAGTTCGGCCTTGCGCGGCAGCGGAATCTGGCGCTGCACGGGCGGTTCGCCAGGCACGACGCGCGCGCCGGGCGGCAGGCCGGAAATATCGGCTTGCGGCATCAGGTACAGCGTGTGACCGTCAAAGCCCACGACTTCGGCGTCGGCCCAATGGTCGTGACCGCGCGCGATCTCGATGCGGGCGGCGGCGCCGACGGGCAGGCGCAGGCCGGTGGCATGCAGCACGAGGCCGGTCGCGCGCGTGATCTTGCCGCTGACCAGCCACGGATCGGTGGACGCCGCACGAATCGAGCCGATCTCAAGCTGCGTTTGCCAGCGGTCGAGCACGGGCGCGGTCGGCTTGGCCGACGCGGAAACGGCCGGGGCGCCCGCGAGGGGCGCGCCAGCCTGGCCGGGTTGCTCGGAGGCCGGATTGCCGTTCACACCGGCTCCTCCCAGGAGGCGTTGCGGCCGAGCGAGGCGGCCACGCGGCGCCAGCGGGTCTGCAAGGTGGCGTCGATGTCGCCGAAAGGCGTCTCGGCGCGGCAGCCGCCACGCAGAATGGATTCATCGGCCAGCACGCGCCAGTGGCCTTCCTTCAATTCGTCGGCCAGGTGCAGGCGGATCAGTTCGATATCGTCCGGATTGGCCCACAGGCGCATCTGGCCGCCGGCCGTCGGATTGATGTGCAGCACGTCGCGCACGGCGTTCACCACCGTTTCGGGCTGTTCGGCGAGGGTGGTGCGCACGACTTGCTGGGCAATGTCCAGGGCCAGCGTCAACAGGCTCTGGCCCATCTTTTCTTCCAGCGCGCCGATCGAGACGGCGCAGGCTTCCACCAGCGCATGCAGGCGCTGCGCTTCGGCGGCGCCCTGTTCGCGGCCCTGGGCCAGGCCTTCGGCTTGGCCGGCTTCGCGGCCGGCGGCAAGACCGGCCTCATAGCCCGCCTGCTGGCCAGCTTCGAACCCGGCGGCATGACCGCGCGTGACGCCTTCCTCGTGGCCTTCCGCAATCGCTTGGGCGCGCAACTGCGCCATCACCACGGCGGGATCGGGGCCCGGGTCGGGTTCCGGCTCGGGTTCGACTTCGACGGGCGCCGGCTCGTCGAACGACAGCATCTGCCAGCGCCGCCAGGCGGCGCTGCGCGAGATGAGCGTCGCCGCGCCGTTGTCCGCTTCAGACATACGCGTCGTCTCCGGAGTTGCCCAACACGATCTGGCCGCTTTCCGCCAGGCGGCGGGCGATCTGCAGGATCTTCTTCTGTTCGGTCTCGACCTTCGACATGCGGATCGGGCCCTGGGCTTCCAGGTCCTCGCGCAGCATTTCGGCCGCACGGCTGGACATGTTGCGCAGGAACTTGGCGCGCAGCTCTTCCTGGGCGCCCTTGAGCGCCACCATGAGCGTGTCGTTGTCGATTTCCTTGAGGATGAGCTGGATCGCGCGGTCCTCGACGTCGAGCAGGTTGTCGAAGACGAACATCTCGTCGATGATCTTCTGCGCCAGGTCGTTGTCGCGTTCGCGCAGGCTGGCGACCACGGTCTCTTCCTGCGTCGAGTTCATCATGTTCAGGATCTCGGCCGCGGTGCGCACGCCGCCCATCTTGCTG
This sequence comes from Achromobacter sp. JD417, assembly GCF_041879325.1. Classification (NCBI taxonomy): domain Bacteria; kingdom Pseudomonadati; phylum Pseudomonadota; class Betaproteobacteria; order Burkholderiales; family Alcaligenaceae; genus Achromobacter; species Achromobacter sp. JD417. Next base: position 2,472,909 of record NZ_CP087159.1, read on the forward strand.
CGCTTGGCGCCCTGGCCGGCCAGCACGGAGTTCAGCACTTCGGTCAGCTCGGACAGCGCGGCCGGCTGCACGCCGCCGAAGGTGGCGATGCGCAGCATGACGTCGTTGCGCAGGCGGTCGGTCAACAGCGCCAGCACGCCCGCGGCGCGGTCGCGCTCCAGGTGCACCAGGATGGTCGCGATGATCTGCGGGTGCTCGTCGCCGATCAGCTCGGCCACGGTGTTCGGATCCAGCCAGTTCAGCGCGTCGATGCCGCTGCCGCCGTCGCCGGCTTCCAGGATGTCCTCGATCAGGCCAGCTGCGCGGTCGCTGCCCAGCGCCTTGGTCAGGACGCTGCGGATGTAGTCGTCCGAGCCCAGCGTCACGGCCATGAACTGGTCGGCTTCCTGGCGGAACTCTTCCAGCACGACGGCGACGTCGTTGCGCGTGACCTGCTTGAGGCTCGCCATCGCGGCGCCGACCTGCTGCACTTCACGGGCGCTCAGGTACTTGAACACTTCGGCCGCGGCGTCTTCGCCCAGCGACATCATCAGGACGGCGCTGCGCGTCATGCCGTCCATCGGCAGGGAATCATTTTTCATCTTTGGTCATCCAGGTGCGCAGGACCATCGCGACGGCGCGCGGATCCTTGTTGGCCATGGTGCGAGCGCGTTCGAGGTTGTCCTGATAGCGATCGGTTTCCTTGGCGCGGGCCAGGTCCTGGGCCTCGCGGGCGGCTTCGGCGCGCTCGGCTTCGGCCTGCTCCGGATCCACCGGCGGGTACAGGTACTCGGTGACCGAGCGGCGAATCTTGCGGTACAGCCACAGGGCCAGGACGCCACCGACCAGCCAGAGCAGGATCGTCTTGAACAGCGCGATCATTTCCGGATCACGCCACATCGGCAGCGGCGGCGGGCCATCGTTGAACTGGCTGTTGACCAGGTTCAGCGAGTCGCCACGGCCTTCGGAATAGCCCATTGCCTCGCGCACCAGGTTGGTGAGCTTGTTCAGTTCCTCGGGCGGCAAGGCTTGCAGTTCGCCGTCCTTGTCGCGCACGTAGTTCACGACCACGGCCACCGACATGCGCTTGAGGTTGCCCACGGGCTGCTTGATGTGGCTGATGGTGCGGTCGACTTCGTAGTTCGTCGTCGCGTCGCGGCGTTCGTTCAGGTTGCCGGCGGGGGCCTGCGTGCCGGTCTGCTGCTGTTGTTGCTGCTGCTGCGCGTTGGCCGCCTGCGGAGGCTGGCCGGGGCGGGGCGGCTGTTGCTGCGGGGGATTGGTGATGGGCGCCTGCGCGTTGGCGGGCGCCTGGTTCGACAGCGCGCCGGGCACGCCTTGGGCCGGGCCGACGCCACGCTGGGTGGAATCGCTGGTCTGCTGGCTGCGCACGGCGGCCTGGCCAGGTTCCTGGTTCGGACGGTAGACCTCGGACGTTTCCTCGCGGCGCGAGAAGTCGACGTCGGCGGTGGCCTGGGCGTGCACGTTGCCGGGGCCGACCAGGGGATTCAGGATGGTGAGGATGCGCTCGACGGTGCGCTGCTCGATCTCGCGCACGAAGCGAAGCTGGTCGGCGTCCATGCCGCGGCCTTCGCCCAGCGGGGCGGACAGCAGGCGGCCGTTCTGGTCGACGATGGACACGCTTTCGGCGGTCAGTTCCGGCACGCTGGAAGCCACCAGCCAGGAGATCGCGGACACCTGCGCATCGCTCAGGCTGCGGCCCGGGTACAGGTTCAGCAGCACGGAGGCGGTGGGCGCCTGGCGCTCGCGCACGAACAGCGACTGGCGCGGCATGGCCAGGTGGACGCGGGCGCGCTGCACGGTGTTCATGGCTTCGATCGAACGGGCCAGCTCGCCCTCCAGACCGCGCTGGTAGTTGATCTGCTCCGCAAACTGGCTGGCGCCGAAACGGGCGTTGTCCATCAGCTCGAAGCCGACGGAGCCGCCGCGCGGCAGGCCTTGCGAGGCCAGCTGCAGCCGGGCGTCATAGACGCGGTCGGCGGGCACCAGCAGCGCGGTGCCGTTTTCGTTGTAGCGGTAGGGCACGTTCATCGTGCCCAGGGCCGTCACGATGGCGCCGCCGTCACGGTCGTCCAGGTTCGAGAACAGGACCTTGTACTTCGGTTCGCTGCTCCACATGGCCACGGCGACGATCACCGCGACAAGGGCCGCGGCGGCGCCGAGCAGGACGGGCTTGGGAAGCGCGCGGACCCGTTCCAGCACGGGGAACTTGGCCAGAAGCGACGAGCTCAGGGTAGCCTGCTGATTCATTGACGGCTCCCGCTAGCTTCGCGGAGCAGGGAAAATGACTTCATGTCTGGGTAGGGCCGATTACACATGCAACGTGCTTCTGGTCTGGGGAGAGCGTGGATTATTGCCCCTGAGACACCAATCCCAATCGATGAAAACAGCCGTTTTTTGGCGTTACTTAAGCCCTATGTCGATGGCCAGGCGCAAAGCGGGGCCGCATCCCCTGCGGGGGACGTTCGCATTCGTTGAAATATCGGGTTTTTTGGCGGTTCTTGTCGGCTATGGACCGCCCGAATCGGCGTTACGCTGCGTCTTCAATTTGGCGTAATCCCCACCAGCAAGGAATAGGTAATGGCTGTATCAGGCTTGTCCGGCATCGAAGGCATGCTCCAGCAGATGCGCGCGGTCGTGAGCAAGGCGGAGACGGGTAATCTGTCCGCCGGCGAGGGCGTCGCGCAACCCGACGGTTTTGCCGCGGAACTGCAGCGCTCCATCCGTCGCGTGACCTCCGCCCAGAACGCCGCCAGCAACCAGGCCAAGGCCTTCGAGCTGGGCGCGCCCGACATCTCGCTCAACGACGTCATGATCGACCTGCAGAAGGCCAGCTTGGGCTTTCAGACGGCGGTTCAGGTGCGCAACAAGCTGGTTGCCGCCTACAAGGAAATCTCGTCGATGGCCGTGTAAGGCCGGCAAGCAGTTCAAAGGCCTTCCCCGCGGGGAAGGCCTTTTGCGTTGCAGCGGTGCCATCAGGGGCGCGCCATCAGGGGCACGCCACGAGCCCGCAAGACGCCGTTTCAGTTGCGCTGCGCGCCTTTCTCCAGGCGCCACACCACCTGCTGCAGCCAGTTTTCCTGGCGGGCGTTCAGGTTCATGAAGAGGGCGCCCACATGGCTGACCGGGGGTTCGCCCGTCAGTGACACGTGCTTGGGCGCTTCACCGTCGCTGCCGTCGGCGGCGGCCATCGGCTGGCCCGACACCGGATAGATGTTGCGCACTTCCAGGTCGGCGCTCAGCTTGCCCAGTTCGCCGAAATCCAGCTCCACGTCTTGCATCACCGTGCCGCGCTCGGGCAGTTCGCCCACGGCCAGTCCCACGCGCAGGCCCACGCCGTCCACCGAAATGTCGCGCACGGTGAAAGTCAGCGGCTTGTCCGCCGGCGCCGCTTGCCATGTGGCGAAGCACCGGTTGGCGCTGGCGATCATCGAGGCGCGAAACATCTTGCGCCGCTGGATTCGGGCCAGGCGATCGGGGAAGGGCGACATCAGCGCCGCGCTGCCGTCATCGAAGTGGATGACGTCAGGACGCTGGACGCGAAAGCGGATCTGCACGCCGCCATAGGCGGTGGCGTGGAAGTGGAAGTTCGTGCCGCTCAGGAGGCCCATGCTGTCCGACTGCTCGAAGTCCGCGCCATCGTAGTCGCGCGGGCGCCAGAAGAACTGGCGCGTCTGCTTGTCGGCGCCCAGGATCAGCACGGCAATCTCACGGTCCGCGGCATCGCGCACCAGGATGTGGCTGTCGGGGTGCGTCAGCTCGAAAAGGGCTGAGCGCATGTCTTCCGGCCGGGTCAGCAGGAATTCCGGATCGGCGGCATCCAACACGGTGATCGTCCTTAGGTAGAGATTTCGGGCCGCGCGGCCTGGGGTATGTCGCGCGATTCCAGGCGGTAAAGCCAGGCGAGCAATTCTGCCACCGCGACATAGAGTTGGGGAGGAATATGCGCGTCCAGGTCGACCTGCATGAGCAAGCCCACCAGTTCGCGCGATTCGTGCACGTACAGTCCGTTTTCCTCGGCCGCGCGGACAATCGTGTCCGCCAGCTGGCCGTAGCCCTTGGCCACCACGCGGGGCGCGCCGTCGCTTTCGTCGTACGAGATGGCGACCGCCGCGTTGCGGTTGGCGTTCGGGCCGGCGTCCGCGGGGGAGGAAGGGGTGTTCATCAGAAATCGGTCGGGATGACGGGGCGGGGTTCAACCACGCTTACCGTCAGATTGCTCAGGGTCAGGCCGGCAGCCAGAAGGCGCGAGCGTAGCATGTCCGAGGAGTCGTTGATCTCGGAGGCGCTGTGCGGCGCGATGAGCTGCAGCACGATCTGGTCGCCCGCAAGGTTCAGGCGCGCGTCCACCAGGCCCAGGCGCGGCAGGTCCAGCTTCACGCGCGTGGCCCAGGTGGGAACCGCCGATTCGCGGTCGGCGCCGTAGGGGTCGCGTTCGACTTCCCATTCCATCTGCGTGCCGGGCCAGGCTTCGCCTTGCCAGTTCACCGTCTGATTGGCCAGCACGTCCAGCTGCTGGCGCACCAGCACCGTCAGATCCTGATGGATGCCGCTGATCGGCGCGCCGGGCGTGGACGATGCCGCCGAGCCGCCCGAGGACGCCGGCGCTTCTGCGCCGCCGGCAGACCGGCTGGCGCTGGCCGCTTCGGTGCGGCCGCGCGCCTGGACGTTGGCGTGCGAGGCCGTGTCGCGAGACAGGCGCGCTTGCGGCTCGTTCTCCAGCGTGGACGGATTCTTGCGGCCGAAGACCATGTCGGTCAGATGCGATTCGTAGAACAGGCCGCTGGTCTGCAACGCATTGCGCAAGGCCTGGCCGAGGGCGCGGGCAGACGGGCCGCCGGCGGCAAGCGAGGCGTGCGAGACGGCGTCGGCGCCTTTCGCGCCACCGGCTTGTCCTGCCGGATGCGTGGCCGGCTTGGCGCTGGCGGCGTCGGCGGCCGCAGAAAGCGGGGCGCCCGGGGTAGCGCCCGGAGTGGCGGCAGACGTGGCTGCAGACGTGGCGGCAGCGGGCAGCGGAGTTGCCGGTGCGGCGGCGGGCTGGCCGGGCTGGCCAGCCTGCGCGGGTTGGCCGGGTTGGGCCGGGCCGGCCTGGCTGCCTGGGGCGGCGCCGCCGGGTTGCTGTCCGCCCTGCGCGTCGGCGCTCCACAAAGGCGCTCGGCCTTGCACGGCCGGCGCGGCTTCGGGGTATTGGGCAAGCAGGGCCAGGATGGTGCGGGCCGTCGTGCCCAGCGTGGTCGGGGCCGAGGCGGTCGTGTCGCTGCTGGTGACCAGGCCGCGCGCGGCCAGTGCCAGCGCGGCGGCGGTTTTGGGGTCGACAACAGTATTCTGGCGGTCGCCTCGGGCGCCGCCAGTCTGTATGCCTTGCCGGGTATCGCGCGCCGAGCCGTCCGAAGGCCCGGCTTTCTCCGGGCTGCCGGGCTGGCTGACCGCGTCGGGCCGCGCGCCCGAAATCTGGTTGGCGTTCGCGGCGGACATCGTCGTGCCAAGCACGGCGTCCAACCGCTGCACCAGGACGTTGCCGAGCGCGGCGGGACCGATGCTCATTCGTCAGGCGCCTGGTTGCCGTAGGCGGACAGCAGGGTCTGCTGGCGCTTCATGCGTCCCAGCAGTTCGCCCAGCCGCGCCAACTGGGGCAGCGCCAGGTCACGCGTCATGGCATCGTTTTCAAGAATGCGCACGAGCAAGTCGTACTTCATGCTGCGCCCGGCTTCGTCCAGCGGATTGACGGGTTCGGCATGGCGCAGGCGCTCGACCTGCTCGCAATAGAGCTGGCCGTGCAGGAGTGCGGTGTCCCAGTCGCCGGCCTGGGCGGCCGTCAACATCTCGCTCGTTGAGAGCGCGATCTCCTGGTACTGTTCCAGGATGGTGGAAGACTGGGTGAGCGACGTCATAGAAATCTCGGGCGATCGATGGCTGGCAATAGCGGTTATGGGGGCCATCAAGGCGTTGCGCCCGGGGCAGGCCGATCGATGGAAGTCTGCCAGGCGTCGGCCAGGTCCGCCAGCAGGCGGTCCGCAATGTCCAACTGCTCGACGTCGGCTTTCAGGTTTGCCATGAGCAGGGTGCGGACGATGTAGTCGTAAAGCCGGCTCAGGTTGGCGGCGATGTCGCCGCCGGCTTCCATGTTCAGGCCCATCTTCAGGCCTTCGTCGACGATCTTGATGGCCTTGGTGATAGCAGCGCCGCGCTCGGCAACCCGCCCTTCCTGCAGATGCAGGCGAGCCTGTCCGATTGCCGCGCGCGCACCCTGGTAAAGCAGGGTGATCAGCCTTTCCGGTGTGGCGCTCATCACTTGGGTCTCCAGGCCGATATCGGCGTAGGAGCGGACAGAGTATGAGCCTGTGGGGCGGCGCGCGGCGTACGTCATTTAATGCATCTTCTCGGTTATCACTTCGTCGACTTGTTCATGGCCGCGAACTGCTGCGTCAGGTAGTTGGCCGTGACCGACTGCTGCGCAACGAATTTGTCCAACTGGACGAACTGCGCGCGCATCAGCTCCAGCGAAGCTTCGCCAGCGGCCTTGGCACGCGTGTACTGATCCTTCACGTTGGCGATCGACTTGGCCAGACCGTCGGTCTTGGTCTTGATCGAGCCGGTGTCGCTCAGGATGTCCTTGGTCGCCTTTTCAAAATTGGCGGCCAGGCCGTTTTCGCCCGTCAGCATGCGCGAGACGTCCGCGCCGTTCGTGGACAGCGCCTTGTCCAGCTTGGTCTGGTCCAGCGTCAGCTGGCGCGTCTGCGGGTTGGTCGTGATGCCCAGATCGGCCAGCGAACGCAGCGTGCCTTCGCCCGTCACGAACTGCAGGGCGCTGGCGAGCGACGACTGGATGGCGCGCGTCGTGCCGTCGCCGGTCAGCGGCTGGTTGGTGGCGGCGGCGGCGTCGAAAGCCGTCAGGTTCTTGATCGTCGTCTGCAGCGTGTTGTAGGCGGTCACGAAGCTCTGGATCGCCTTGCTGGCCACCGAGGGATCGCTTTCCAGCTTCAGCGTGATGGGCTTGCCGGCTTCGGTCTTGGACGACAGGTTGAGCGTGACGCCGTCGATGGCGGTCGAAATGTTGTTCGTGCCGCTCTTGACGGTGATGCCGTTGATGTCGATTTCAGCGTCGACAGCGGCGGTGGCCGTCATCTTCGCGCTGGTGTCGGCAGCGTCGGTGTTGTAGTTCAGGACGTCCTTGAGCGACTGGTCGCCCGTCACCGTGATGGACTTGACCGACGCCTGCACGCCCGTGCTCTTGGCGGTCATCATCAGGTAGCTCTTGCCGTCGCCGTCGGTGATGACGGTGGCGCGCACGCCCAGCGAGTCGTCGGCGTTGACCGCCTTGACGATGCCGTTCAGCGAGGTGTCGTCCTTCAGGTCGACGGTCTTCTTGGTGCCGTCGGCCAGTTCGATTTCAAAGGAACCGGTGGCGCCATTGGACGCCTTGCGGTCGGCGACCGCGCCCGATTGCAGGGTCTGGGAGGTGGCAACGTTCTTCACGTTGATCGTGTACTGGCCGGCCACGGCGCCTTCGGCGGCCACGGTCGCGGTCAGGGCGTCGCCGCCGGTCACGCTGCCTTTCACGGCGCCCAGCGTCTCGGGCTTGCCCAGCGCGGCGGCAGCCTTCTGCACGGCTTCCACGGCGCTCTTGAGCTGGCCGTATGCCGTAACGCGGGTTTCGAAGCTGGTCTGCCGTACGGTGTACTGCTGCAGCTTCTTTTCCTCGGCAGCTTCCAGCTTCGAGAGGATGTCCTCCAGGGGCAAGCCTGAATTCGAACCGAGGTTGGTGATGGTGGCCATGTGAAGTTCCTTCCTAGCGATGCAATTCTGACAAAAATGTGGTCCCGGCTATCGGCCGGGTAAAGGCATAAGGCGGGCCTATTTCGACGGTTCTCGTGCCGGGCCCCGCTTCAATCTTTGGCGAACGGCGTTTTAAGTGCCGGATCAGGCCGAGGTCTTGATACCGTTTCCCTGCATGTTCACGATCATTTTGGCGATCTTGAGCACCGCTTCGCTGGGGATGGTGCGCAGGACGTCACCCGACTCGGCGTCGATCACGGACACAACCACCTGGTGCACATTCGGGTCGATCTCGAACTGAAGCTGGGTCGACCAGGCCTTCATCTGTTCGTTGATCTCGTCCAGCGCCTTATCGAGCGGCATCTTCTGCGCATTGGCCTGATCCGACGTGGCGTTGCCGGAGCCGCTGCTGTTGCTGCTGGCGGGTGCAGGCGTGGCGGTGGCGGAAGGGTCGGGCGTGGCGATAACGGTCGAAACCGGTAACGACGCGAACGCTGCGGGGGCTAACGGGGTTACGGCCATGATCACTCCAACGGCGAGGGGGGCGTCTCGGAGAACGCGCTGTTTTCAGGAAATTCTCAGTTACCATAACGGCACCCTCGGGGCGAACTTTAGCCCCGCGCAACTGGATGGTTCACGTGCTAAGAGTCTGGATCGGGCAATGAGTGTCAAGACGGCGTTGCGAGTTATCGAAATCATCGAAACCTACGCCCGCGAGAAACGCGCGCTGCCCCTGTCGGAACTGGCTCGCCTGCTGGATGTGCCGGTCTCCAGCTGCCTGGCGCTGATCCGCACGCTCACCAGCCTGGGTTACCTGTATGAAACCGGACGGCGCCAGGGCTATTACCCCACTGGCCGGTTGCTCGCCATGGCCCAGCGCATCGCGCGGGCCGATCCCGTCCTGGACCGGGTGTATCCCAGCCTTGTCGAACTGCGCGACGCCACGCGCGAAACGGTGGTCTTCGCCAAGCTGTCGGCCGACGGCCGTGTCGTGTACCTGGATGTGCTTGACTCCCCCCATACGATCCGATACGCGCCGGTTGCCGGCGAGTTCAAGGACGTTCACGCCAATTCGCTGGGTAAGGCGCTGCTTTCGCTGCTGGACGACACGGCGCGCGATGCGCTGCTGGCGGGCATCCCCATGACGCGCTACAACGAGCGCACCCTGGTAACCCGCGAGGCGTTGCTCGCGGATTTGGACGCCTCGCGGCAGCGGGGTTGGTTCATGAATAGCGGCGAGTCGATCGCCGACGTGGGCGCGATCGCCTGGCCGGTCACGCTGTCCGGCGAACACTACGCCATTTCGGTGGGCGGCCCGATCTACCGGATCGAGCCGGAGCAGGAATCGTATGCCCGGATCCTGCGGGCGGCCTGCACGGGGCTGGAGCAGCAGGCCTGAATCGCGCCGCCTGCCGCCGTGGTCCGCCTAGTACGACTTGGGCAGGCCGAGCACCTTTTCCGCAATGAAGCACATGATGAGCTGCGGGCTGACCGGCGCAATGCGGGGGATGAAGCTTTCGCGCAGCAGCCGCTCCACGTGGTACTCCTTGGCGTAGCCCATGCCGCCCAGCGTCATCACCGCCGTCTGGCAGGCGTTGTAGCCCGCTTCGGCCGCCAGGTACTTGGCCGAGTTGGCGGCCGGGCCGCAGGGCTTGCCTGCGTCGTACAGGCTGGCCGCCTTGAACACCATCAGGTCCGCGGCTTCCAGCTGCATCCACGCCTGGGCAAGCGGGTGCTGGATGCCCTGGTTCTTGCCGATGGGGCGGCCGAACACGGTGCGTTCGCCGGCGTACTTGACCGCCCGGTCCAGCGCCGCGCGGCCAATTCCCACCGCTTCGGCGGCGATCAGGATGCGCTCCGGATTCAAGCCGTGCAGGATGTATTCAAAGCCGCGGCCTTCCTCGCCGATACGATCGGCCACCGGAATCCGCAGGCCATCGATGAACAGCATGTTCGAATCGACCGCCTTGCGGCCCATCTTCTCGATCTCCCGCACTTCGATCTTTTCGCGGTCCAGATCGGTGTAGAAGAGCGACAGCCCCTGCGTGGGCTTGTCCACCTCGGATAGTGGCGTTGTGCGCGCCAACAGCAGCATCTTGCTGGCCACCTGGGCCGTCGAAATCCAGATCTTGCGGCCATGGACGATGTATTCGTCGCCCTGGCGCACGGCGCGGGTGCTCAGTTTGGTCGTGTCCAGCCCCGCGTCGGGCTCGGTGACCGCAAAACAGGCCTTTTCCCGGCCGGCGATCAGCGGTTCGAGCCACCGCCCGCGCTGTTCATCGCTGCCGAACACCACGACCGGATTCAGCCCGAAGATGTTCATGTGGACGGCCGAGGCGCCGGTAAAGCCCGCACCCGACGCGGCGATGGTCTGCATCATCAGCGCCGCTTCCGTCATGCCCAGGCCCGCGCCGCCGTACTCCTGCGGCATCGCGATGCCCAGCCAGCCGTCGCGCGCCAGGTCCGCGTGCAGGGGTTCCGGAAACCCGCCCTCGCGGTCTCGTTCCAGCCAGTATTCGTCGGGGTAGCGGTCACAGATGCGCGAAACCGCGTCGCGCAGGGCGAGCTGGTCGGGGGTGAATTCAAAGTCCATCGTTGTTTCCGTCCTGGGTAATGCCACGGGCAAGCATGGCGTCGATCTGTTCCTGGCCGTAGCCCGCCTCGGCCAGCACCTCGCGGCTGTGCTGCCCGAGGCGCGGGGCGGGGCGCCGTATCGAAGTCGGCGTGCCTTCGTAGCGGCCCAGCGTTCCCGTGGTGCGAATGCGGCCTTCCGACGGGTGGTCCATTTCCTGGATGAAGCCGGTGGCGGTCAGGTGCTCGTCCTGCAGCAGGCCGTCGATGGTGTAGAGCTGCGAGGCGGGAATGTCGGCGCGCGCCAGTTCCGTCAGCCAGTCCTGGCTCGGGCGGGTGGCGATCACCTCGGCCACGAAGGCGTAGACCTCGCTGATGTGCGCCGCGCGGGCGCCGTGCGTGCAAAAGCGCGGATCCTGCGACAGCTCGGGACGCCCGATCAACGCGAAGAAGTTGCGCCAGTGCTTGTCGTTGTAGATCAGCAGGCAGATGTATCCGTCCGCGGTGGCGTACGGCCGGCGATGCGGCGCCAAGAGGCGCGCGTAGCCCGTGGGGCCCATCGGCGGGTCAAACGTCGCGCCGCCCAGATGGTCTCCCAGCACCAGGTGCGCCATGCCCTCGAACATCGGGATCTCCACCTGCTGGCCGCGGCCGAGCGTGCGGGCGCCCAGCACCGCGGACACCAGCGCGATGCCGACGTGCAGGCCGACCGCCCGGTCAGCCAGCGTCAGCGGCGCATAGCGCGGCAAATCGCCGCTCTGCTGCGCGGACAGCGCGGCAATGCCGGTCTGCCCCTGGATCAGGTCGTCGTAGGCGGGGCGGCCGGCATAGGGGCCGGCCTCGCCGAATCCATAAGCGCCGACATAGACAATTCGCGGGTTGCGCGCGGCCACCGCTTCGTACGACAGCCCCAGCCGCGCCATTGCCTGCGGGCGGATGTTGTAGAGCAGGGCGTCGCAGCCCTCCGCCAGTTTCAGGCAGGCCTCCCGGCCCTCGGGGGTTTTCAGGTCCAGGACGATCGACCGCTTGTTGCGGTTCAGGTGCAGGTAGAGGTGCCCCATGCCCGGGTTGCGCATGGGGCCGACGGCCCGCATGTTGTCCCCCGCCGGAGACTCCACCTTGATGACGTCCGCGCCCAGGTCCGCCAGGACCTGGGTCGCGTACGGCCCCATCACCACCGAGCTCAGGTCCAGAATGCGCACGCCGGTGAGCGGCCCGGCGGCCGGCGTGTCGGGCAGGGGCTGGTCGATCATTGCTGCTCGATCCCCGCGTCGCGGATCAGCTTGCCCCACAGGTCGCGCTGTTCACCGACGAACTGGGCGAAGGCCTCGGGGGTGCTGGAGAACGCATCAAATCCCAGTCCCGCCAAGCGTTTTTTCGTGTCGGGATCCGCGGCGATCTTGTTGATGGCCGCATTCAGCTTGGCCACGATCTCGGGCGGCATCCCGCCCGGGCCGAAGTAGCCATTCCAGGAATTCAGGTCGAAGTCGGGCACACCCGCTTCGGCCATGGAAGGCAGGTCGGGCACGATGGCGCTACGCTCGGCCGTGGACACGGCCAGGGCGCGCAATTGCCCCGACTGCACGAACGGCAGGCCCGAGGCCAGATCGGTAAACATGAAGTCCACCTGGCCGCCCACCACGTCCGTCAGGCTCTGCGGCGTGCCTTTGTAGGGCACGTGCAGGATATCGATCTTGGCGCGGTTGGCCAGTGTTGCGCCGGCGACGATGCCCGTGCTGTTGCCGCTGGCATAGGTGATGCGGCCGGGATTCTTCTTGGCGTCGGCCACCAGGTCAGCCACCGTCTTCCAGGGGCGCTTCGGGTTCACGACCAGGATGAAGGGCAGGTTGCCGCCCCGCGCGATGGGGGTGAAATCCTTCACCGGGTCGTATGGCACGTTCTTCATCAGCCACGGCGCGGCCGAATGGGACGTGTTGGTGGTGACGAAGAGCGTGTAGCCGTCCGGCTTGGCGCGCGCCACGTAGTTGGCCGCGATCGTCGCGTTGGCGCCGGGCTTGTTCTCGACCACGACCTGCTGGCCAAGAATGGTCGACAGTTCGGCCCCGAAGATGCGGCCCACGGCGTCCGTGCCGGATCCGGCGGGAAAGGGCACCACGAGGGTGATGGGCTTGGTGGGGTAATCGGCGGCGTGCGCGGGGCCAGCGGCCATCAAGGCGGCGCCGCTCACAAGCGCGGCGCCCAGCAGGCGTAGGGATTGCATGGGTGTGTCTCCTGTTTTTATGGAATGCGGCGCGGCTCTGCGGCCGCTGCCTGGGTCAAGCCGCGTCAAGCGGCCGAGGGTGACGCCGGAAAATCGCGTATCACGCGGTCGGGGGATTCTTCGTACGGGGGCGTGTAGATGACCAGCAGCCGGGCCGGCTCGTCGCTCGTCACCGTGAAGACGTGGGGGATGTCGGGCGGGAAGTAACAGCAGTCGCCCGGGCCCATGTCCGCCCATTCGTCCTGCACCTGGGCGCGAGCGGTGCCCGATATCAGGTAGCAGACCTGTTCAATGCCGGGATGCGCATGCGGCAGCGCGCCCTTGCCCTTGTCGATCACGCCCAGCAGGACTTCCACCCCGCGGGCGCCCACGGTCTCCGGGCTGATCAGCCGGCGGTTGAGGGTGCCGGTGTGGTTGGCCGGGTGGTAACCGGGGACGTCGGCTTCACGCACCAGCCAGCTCGGGGTATCACGCTGCGTCATGTCTCTTCCTTATATTTTTCATACATGAATTTATTTTTACGTATGAGAAAAACATGGGCAAGCACTTTTTGTTCCGGGATACCGGGCCGCGCCCTAGGGGATTAGGGAAAACACCGGGCGCGGACTGCTAAAATCGCAGGCTGATTTCCTTTCGCGAACCCGCCTCATGTCTTCTGTCCGCACGCCTGACGCCGCCGCCAACCTGTCTGATTGGCTGCAGTACCTGGAGTCCATCCACGCCGCGGCGATCGACATGGGTCTGGACCGGGTGCGCCAGGTCGCGGACCGCATGGCGCTGTCGCTGCCCGGCGTGAAGTTCGTCGTCGGCGGCACCAACGGCAAGGGTTCCACCTGTGCCATGCTCGAGGCCATCCTGCTTGCGGCGGGCTACAAGGTGGGCCTGTACACCTCGCCGCACCTCATCGACTTCAACGAGCGCGCCCGCGTCAACGGGCAGATCGCGTCCGACCAGGACCTCATCGCCCAGTTCCAGGCCGTCGAAGCCGCGCGCGGCGACGTCTCGCTGACTTACTTTGAATTCACCACGCTGGCCATTCTGCGCCTGTTCTCGCAGTCGCGGCTCGACGCCGTCGTCCTCGAAGTCGGCCTGGGCGGACGCCTGGATGCCGTGAACATCGTCGACGCCGACTGCGCCGTCGTCACCAGCGTCGACCTCGATCACACCGACTGGCTGGGCGACACGCGCGAAAAGATCGGTTTCGAAAAAGCCCATATCTACCGCAGCGGCCGGCCGGCCATCTGCAGCGACCCGGTGCCCCCGCAGTCGCTGCTGGATTACGTCCAGGAGATCGGCGCGGACCTGTGGCTTTTCGGACGCGACTACAACTATTCGGGCGACCGCCAGCAGTGGGCCTACGGCGGGCGCGAACAGCGCCGCAGCGCGATGGCTTATCCGGCGCTGCGCGGCGCCAACCAATTGCTCAACGCCTCGGCGGCGCTGGCCGCGCTGGAATCCGTGCGCGACCGGTTGCCCGTCCAGCAGCAGGCCGTGCGCCTGGGGCTGCTGCAAGCTTCGCTGCCGGGCCGCTTCCAGATCCTGCCGGGCCAGCCCACCGTTATCCTGGACGTCGCGCACAACCCGCACGCCGCCGCCGTGCTGGCGCAGAACCTGGACAACATGGGCTTTCATCCGTACACCCACGCGGTGTTCGGCATGCTGAACGACAAGGACCTCGCCGGCGTGGTGGCCAAGCTCGGATCCCGCGTCGACTACTGGTATTGCGCGGGCCTGCCCGGACCGCGCGGCACCCCGGGCCAGGCGCTCGCGGACCAGGTCGGCGCGGCGCTCCCGCCGCTGCCCGCCGGTAGCGAAAGCCCCGGCATCCAGGCCTACGCCGATCCTGCCCAGGCCTTTGCGGCAGCGCGCGAACGGGCAGGGGAGAATGATAGAATCGTCGTATTTGGATCGTTTCTCACCGTAGCCTCCGTTTTGCAGGCTCTGGGTCGCAAGGCATAGGCAAATCGGGCCATTCGCGTCATGGCGGCCGTGCCGCCGCAATGCCGCAAGGCGCCGCAAGGAATTCTCTTCCATGGGTTTTTTCAAACGCAAAGATCCTGCCGAGCAGGCGCAGGCCTCCAAACGGGCTGCCGTGCCCAGCGAGGTCCAGGCGGCCGAGTTGCGCGGCCGCGCGCGGCGCAGGCTTGCAGGCGCAGTGGCGCTGGTGCTGGCCGCAGTCATCATCCTGCCCATGGTGCTGGACTCTCAGCCCGCCCCGGTCGACGACAACATCCCCATCAAGGTGCCGGAACGCACGACGCCGTTCCAGCCTCAGGTCTCCGAACCCCAGGTTGCCGCGCCCGCCGACCCCTCGGCGTCCGGGGCCACCGACCCGGCCGCGGTGCCTACGCCTCCCGCCGTGAATTCCGTGCCGCCCGTGGCCGCCGCGTCCGGCACGCCCACCACGCCCCACACCACGCAGCCGGCTACCCCGCCCGCGACGCCTGCCGTCCCGCCGGCCACGCCGCCCAAGCCGGAAACCAAGCCCAAGCCCGAGCCCGCCAAGCCGACCACGCCGGCCAAGCCTGAAACGCGTTCTGACGACGGCGCGCGCGCCCTGGCGCTGCTCGAGGGCCGTAGTGCGCCGGCATCGGCGCCCAAGCCGGAAGCGTCCAAACCCGCCGCCGCGAAGGGCAATTTTGTGCTGCAGATCGCTGCCTACACGACTTCCGAAGACGCCCAGTCGCGCCGCGGCAAATTGCATCAGGCCGGCGTCACCAACGCCTTTGTCGAGCAGGCCACGATCAATGGCAAGCAGCAGTACCGTCTGCGCGTGGGGCCGTTCCCGTCGCGCGAGGCGGCCCAGGCGGCCCAGGCGCGGTTGCGCACGCTGGGCTATGACAATGGTTTCATTGCCGCCCAATAGTGACCGGCTTCGACTTCGTCGTGCTGGCCATCCTGGTGGTATCGGGTGTGCTGGGCCTGGTGCGCGGCCTGCTCAAAGAGGTGCTGTCGCTGGTCGCCTATCTGCTGGCCTTCGTGGCCGCGATATGGTGGGGGCCCACGGTGTACACCTGGCTGGAGCCCTATATTGAAACGACGCTGCTGCGCATGGGAGTCTCCTACGCGGCGGTGTTCATCATCGTGTTGCTCGGCGTGGGGTTGGTCAATATGACGCTTGCCGCCCTGATCCGCAGCACCGGACTCAGCCCCGCCGATCACGGCCTGGGCGGAATGTTCGGGCTGGCCCGTGGTCTATTGATCGTGCTGGCGCTGGTCGCCGCCGCAGGGTATACGCCGCTGCCGCAAGAGCCGTGGTGGCAGGACGCCATGTTTTCGCATTCGGCCATCGAGGCCATCAAACATATCAAGACGTGGCTGCCGCCAACCCTGGCGACGTGGCTGCCGTACTGATTAGCTTCAAATCAACCAGGAAATCTCACCATGTGTGGAATCGTAGGGGTCATCGGGCGCGGGCCGGTCAACCAGCTGCTCTATGACAGCTTGCTGCTGTTGCAGCATCGCGGGCAGGACGCCGCGGGCATTGCGACGTCGCAAGGCAACCAGTTCAATATGTACAAGGCGCACGGCCTGGTGCGCGACGTCTTCCGCACGCGCAACATGCGCGCGCTGCCCGGCACGTCGGGCGTCGGCCAGGTCCGCTATCCCACCGCCGGCTCCAGCGCCAGCGAGGAAGAGGCCCAGCCGTTCTACGTCAATGCCCCGTTCGGCATCATGTTGTCCCACAACGGCAACCTGACCAACTGGCGTGAGCTGCGCGAGTCGCTGTATCGCGTCGACCGCCGCCACATCAACACGAACTCCGATTCCGAAGTCCTCTTGAACGTGCTGGCGCACGAGCTGCAATCGGCCGCCAACGGCGTGTCGCTCGACGAGGACGCCATGTTCCGCGCCGTGTCGGCCCTGCACAAGCGCGTGCGCGGCGCCTATGCCGTCGTGGCCCAGATTTCCGGCTACGGCCTGCTGGCCTTCCGCGATCCCAACGGCATCCGCCCGCTGTGCATCGGCCGCCAGGAAACAGAAGAGGGCGTGGAATGGATGGTTGCCTCGGAATCCGTGGCGCTTGAAGGCAGCGGATTCACGTTCGTGCGCGACGTGGAGCCCGGCGAAGCCGTCTTCATCGACCTGGACGGCCGCATGGTGGCCCGCCAGTGCGCCGACAACCCGCAGCTGGTCCCCTGCATTTTCGAATACGTCTACTTCGCCCGTCCCGATTCGATGATCGACGGCGTGTCGGTGTACGACGCGCGCCTGCGCATGGGTGAGTACCTGGCCGACAAGGTCGCGCGCAACATGCGCCTGGGCGACATCGACGTCGTCATGCCGATTCCCGATTCCTCGCGCCCGGCCGCCATGCAGCTTGCCGCGCGCCTGAACCTGGACTATCGCGAAGGGCTCATCAAGAACCGCTACGTGGGCCGTACGTTCATCATGCCGGGCCAGGCCGTGCGCCGGAAGTCGGTGCGCCAGAAGCTCAATGCCATCGGCATGGAATTCAAGGGCAAGAACGTGCTGCTGGTCGACGACTCCATCGTGCGCGGCACGACCAGCCGCGAGATCGTCGACATGGCCCGCGCCGCCGGCGCCAACAAGGTGTACTTCGCCTCGGCCGCGCCTCCGGTGCGCTTCCCCAACGTGTATGGCATCGACATGCCCACGCAGAGCGAGCTCATCGCCACCGGCCGCACGGACGAGGAAATCGCCCGCGCCATTGGCGCGGACAGCCTGGTCTACCAGGACCTGCACGACATGCAGCAGGCCGTGCGCGACATCAATCCCAAGCTGACGCGCTTCGAGGCCTCGTGCTTCGATGGCCAGTACATCACCGGCGACATCACGCCCGAGTACCTGGCCCGCCTGGGGCAATCGCGCTCCGAGCCCGGCATAGACGAAGACGCGGGCGGCCTGCGCTTCAACATGGGGCACACCTCCGACGACGCCTGATCGCCTCCGGCGTTTCGCGCAGAACAAAATGCCGTCCCTTGGGACGGCATTTTTTTACCCGTTGCAGATGCGATCTAGCCTTTCGCTTCCCACAGCGGCGTGCGCGTGGCCTCCAGGTGCGTCAGGTACAGGCGCAGGTCGAATTCGTACTGGTGGTAGTGCGGCTCCATGCGCAGGCACATGTTGTAGAAGGCTTTGTTATGGTCCTTCTCCTTCAGGTGCGCCAGCTCGTGCACAGTGATCATCTTCAGGAATGGCGCGGGCACGTTCTTGAACAACGTCGCCACGCGGATCTCGTGCTTGGCCTTCAGCTTGCCGCCTTGCACCCGCGAAATGTAGGTGTGCTGGCCCAGCGCGTGCTGAATCACATGGATCTTGCTGTCGAACGCAACCTTGTTGATCTGGTCGCCATTGCGCATGTGGGCATTCTTCAGCTCGGTCACGTACTGGTACAGCGCCTTGTCGGTGCGCACGTCATGCGCGCCTTCCGGATAGCGCGCCAGGAGGGCCGCGCCCAGCTTGTCCTGGTCGAGCAGTTTCTGGGCCTGCGCCAGCAGCGGTTCCGGATAACCGGCAAGGTATTTCATTGTCTGCATGTGCACGCCGGGTTCAGGCGCGGCCGCGCCTGAACGCCACCGGCAGCGCCATGAAGAACAGGATCACAAAAAGCGCCAGGCTCCACAGAGCGTATTCAACGCCCAGCACCGGCACCTTCGCATCCATGCAGGTGGCGTAGATGCCGAACAGCGACGGGATGGCGCTTTCCAGGCCGATGCCGGTCATGAAACGATCGGCAAAGGTCTGGTCGCACGAGAGCATGTTGGCGGCTACGCTGTACTGGTACCAGGCGGCCACGATGCCCGACAGCGACAGCAGGGCGGCCAGAAAGCCGCAGATCCGCGTCAGGGCGCGTCCGCCGCCAAAGCCGCCCACCAGGGCGACGACGCCGATCACCAGGTAGATCAGGCGCTGCAGCACACACCAGGCGCAGGGCGGCATGTCGAAGACGTGCTGGGAAACGAGGGCGATGCCGACGGCGCCAAAGGAGAAGAGGGCGATCAGGCGGAGCAGGCGTTCTGAGCGAGAGGTCATTGTTGCGTTGGAATGGGTTAAACGAGGCCGGCGCGGCGGCCGGCCATGCTTAGGCCTTCGGGACGGGAATTGGTTGCATCACCTGGGTCAGCACGCCCAAAAGGAGTTCCCGGGCGCCCTCCCAGAAGATCTGCACCCCCAGGCACAGCATGATGAAGGCCGACAGCCGCATGAAGACAGCGGTGCCATTGTCGCCCAGGCGGTGCAGCATCTGGGCCGCAAAGCGCAGGCAGACATAAAGCGTGAGCGAAACGACGATGATGCCAGGAATGGAGCCGGCCAGGCGCACCAGGCTCAATGCGTGATTCTGGTCTCGCAGCGAGACCCCGACCGTGATGGCGGCCGCGATGGAGCCGGGACCGCAGCTGATGGGAAACGTCAGCGGATAGAACGCGCGGGCCTTGGCCATTTCGGGGGTGAACGATTCGGCCATGCGGGCGACGCGTTCGGTGTCGGCATCTGGCGAGTTCACCAGCCGCCAGGCGCTGGCGATCACCAGCATGCCCCCGCCCACGCGCACGATCGACAGCGAGATGCCGAAGAAGCTGAGCAGCACGTTGCCCGCCACCATGGCCACGATCAGCATCAGGCACACGTTGGTGGCGACCCGCTTGGCCAGCACCACCCGCGTGGCGGACGAAGCGCCCTCGGTCAGCGATAGGAAGATGGGGGCGATCGCGGGCGGGTTCAGAAACGGCAGCAGGGTGGCCAGCGCGAAGAAAAAGCTGCCACCGAAAACGCGCAGATAGTCATTGAGCTGCATGGGAGCAAGCATCGCCTGGCCGAAAACCCGGATTGTATGCGGTCCGGGCGGGGTCTGGCGATGCGGGCTCAGGCGGCGCGCTGCTGGGCCTCGTCGCCCGAAAGCGCGTCCAGGATGTCGCGTTCGAACTGCATCTGGCTGCGGGGGCGCGCCAGGGCGGATCCGTCCACGATGAACACGTCCTCGACGCGGTCGCCCAGCGTCATGATCTTGGCCATGAGCAGGTTGACCTCGTGGCGGGCGAAGACGCGCGCCAGGGCATGCAGCAGCCCCGGCCGGTCGGTCGCCGTGACGGACAGGCGCCACGATGTGCTGCGCTCGTCCGGCTGCAGTTCGGCCTGTGGCATGACCGGAAACACGCGAGACACCCGCGACTGCCGGCCGCGTCCGTACCATCCGCCGCGCCCGGGCTGGGCCTGCGCGGCTGCCTGCGGGTCCTTCAGCCGCTCGGCCAGTTCGTGTTCGACCAGCGTGGCCTGCGCCCGCAGGTCGCTGGCGCCTTCCGGCAGCAGCACGATGAAGCTGTCCAGCGCCCAGCCATGGCGGGTCGTGTGGATGCGGGCGTCCTGAATGGACAGGGATTTGGCGTCAAAATAGCCGCAGATCGCCACGAACAGGTCGGGGGCATCGCGCGTGTAGACCATGATCTGCAGGCCTTCGCCCTGCTCGGTGGGGCGCGCCTTGACCACGGCCCGCGCGGGCTCGACCTGGTGGTACAGGTGGCGCGTGTGCCAGGCGATATCCGAGGCGTCGTGCCGCAGGAAGTACGCCACGTCCAACTGATTCCAGAAGGCTTCGCGCGCGTCGTCGCGCAGACCGGCCAGGCGGGTCAGCCGCGCCGCTTCTTCCTTGCGTTCGGCCAGCACGGTATGGGCGTCGGCATGGGCGCCGCCCAGCGCGGCCAGCGTCAGCTTGTACAGGTCTTCCAGCAGCTTGCCCTTCCAGGCGTTCCAGACCTTGGGGCTGGTGCCGCGGATGTCGGCCACCGTCAGCAGATACAGCGCGGTCAGATGGCGTTCGTCCTTGACCGTCGCGGCAAACTCCTTCACCACGTCGGGATCGGACAGATCACGCTTTTGCGCCACCGCCGACATCAGCAGATGCTGACGCACCAGGAACTCCACCAGCTTGGCGTCTTCGGGATCCATGCCGTGGTCGGCGGCAAACTTGCGCACCTCGCGCGCGCCCAATTCAGAATGGTCGCCGCCGCGGCCCTTGGCGATGTCGTGAAACAGCGCGGCCACGTACAGCAGCCAGTGACGGTCCAGGCCCGCGATCAGCTGGCTGGCCAGCGGATATTCCTGCGCGTGCTCGGGCATGGTGAAACGGCGCAGGTTGCGCACCACCGCGAGCGTGTGCTGGTCCACCGTATAGGCGTGGAAAAGATCATGCTGCATCTGGCCCACGATGCGGCGGAACACCGGCAGGTAGCGCGGCAGGATGTTCAGCATGGTCATGCGCCGCAATTCGTGGACGATGCCGCGCGGCTGCTGCAGGATCTGCAGGAACAGCTTGCGGTTGACCGGATTGCGGCGGAACTGCGCGTCGATGCGGTGTCGCGAATGCCAGATGGCGCGCAGCGTGCGGGCAGACATGCCCGTCAGCTCGGGGTGCTGCTGCATCACCAAAAAGGCGCGCAGGAGCAGGGTGGGATTGCGCTCGAAGCCGTCGTCCCGAATGATGTCCAGGCGGTCGCGCAGGTTGCGGAAATCGTCGTCGATGTCGCGTGCGTCGCTGTCGGGGCGGGGGAACAGCCGCTCCTCGATGTTCTGCACCAGGATGCCGTTCAGCTGCGTCACCAGCCGTGCCGCCCAGTAGTAGCGCTGCATCAGCAGTTCGCTGCCGCGCCGCGTGGCGGTGGCATGGATGCCGTAGACCTCGGCCAGCGCGGGCTGCAGGTCGAACAGCACCCGGTCTTCGCGCCGGTTGGCAAGCAGGTGCAGTTCGATGCGCAGGCGCTTGAAGGCTTGCTCGGCCTTGCGCAGGTCGCGCGCCTCGGATGAGGTCAGCAGACCCGCCTGCGCCACCGAGCGCCAGTTGTTGCCAAACCCGGCGGCCCGGGCCATCCACAGGATGACCTGCAGATCGCGCAGCCCGCCCGGCGATTCCTTGCAATTGGGTTCCAGCGCGTAGGGCGTGTCGTGGTAGCGCCCGTGGCGCTGCTGCATTTCGACGCGCTTGGCCAGAAAGAAAGCTTGCGGATCGAGCCGCGACTTGGTGGCCGCGTCGAACTTGCGCATCAGCACGCGGCTGCCGGCCAGCCAGCGGGATTCCAGCAGGGCGGTTTCCACCGTGATGTCGGCATCCGCTTCGCGTTCGCAGTCCTCGATGGTGCGCACGCTGTGGCCTGGTTCCAGTCCCAGATCCCACAGCGACGCCACCAGCTTCTCGATCGCGCTTTCCTCGTCGGGCGTCGGCGCGTGCGGCAGCAGTATCAGCAGGTCGACGTCGGAGTGGGGATAGAGCTCGCCCCGGCCGTACCCGCCCACGGCCGCCAGCGTGGCGCCGACCGGCAGCGGGCAATGCTTGACCAGATCCCGCAGGGCGGCATCCACGATGCGCCGCAGCTCGGTCAGCAGGATATCGGGGCGTTCGTGTTCCCGGAACTGGGCCACCGCGGCCCGCCGGGATTCCTGAATGCGTTCGCGCAGCTGGGTAAGGATTTCGGCGGTCATGGGTGGCTACGGTGCTTCAGACGGCGGGGATGACGATGGGTTCGGTGATGAACGCGGGCGGCTGGGGCATGCCGGGCGACAGGGTCAGGACCTCGTAGCCGGTCTCCGTCACGCAGACGGCGTGTTCCCATTGCGCGGACAGGCTGTGGTCGCGCGTGACCACGGTCCAGCCGTCGGCCAGTTGGCGGATCTCGCGGCGCCCGGCGTTGATCATCGGCTCGATCGTAAACAGCATGCCGGTCACCAGCTTTACGCCCGTGCCGGGCTTGCCGTAGTGCAGGACCTGGGGATCTTCGTGAAAGCGCTGTCCGATGCCGTGGCCGCAGAATTCGCGCACCACCGAAAAGCCGTTGGACTCGGCGTGCTTCTGGATCGCATTGCCGATGTCGCCCAGGGTGGCGCCGTTCTTGACCTGCTGGATGCCCTTCCACATGCACTCGAACGTGATGTCGGACAGGCGCCGGGACAAAATGGACTGTTCGCCCACCGCGTACATCCGGCTCGTGTCGCCGAACCAGCCATCCTTGATGATGGTGACGTCGATGTTCAATGAGTCCCCATTTTTCAGCACCTTGTCGCCCGGAATGCCGTGGCACACCTGGTGATTCACGGAGGTACAGATGGCGCCGGGGAAGGGCGGGTAGCCGGGGGGGGCGTAGCCGACCGTGGCGGACTTTACCTTCAGTTCGTCGGTCAGGTACTCCAGGCAGAGGCGGTCGAGTTCGCCTGTGGTCACGCCCGGTTTGACGTGCGGCGTGATGAAGTCGAGAACTTTGGCGGCGTCCTGGCAGGCGGCGCGCATCTTGGCCAGGTCGGCCGGATCAGTGATTGTGCCCATGGAAAGCTTGCGATGTGTCGCTTGAATGTCTGCTTGAAAGAATAGTAGAATTATAGGCTTCCCTAAAAATTTGGGGAGCAATCGGGTTACCGGCAAGAAGGGTCTGCACCGCCAGCGCCATGGCAAGAGCTTCGGCAAAAGCCAACGCTCAGGCAGTCTGACCCCCAGCCAAACCCGGCGGGTGCTGGCCTTTGGGTCCAGGGCACACCCGGCAGGATTTTTCGGTCATGCGCGGTTCTTCTTAAGATCACGCGGCAGGCCCTGAAGTTTCACCGCAAGCGAAGGTTGTGGAGCGAATTCGGGCAAGCCGCAGGGTGTTGGGAAGCAGTCGGGCGTCGATCGGGATCCAGCCGGATGCGTTCGGGACATGAATGCTACCGCCAGCTGGGCGCGGTGTGCTTGCAAGCCCGGAAGTGTTTTCGAGCGGCGATGCAGGTTCGGTATGGGCGCTGGATTAAGTTCTTGGAAATGCGCTGAAAAGCGCACCCTGAAAAGGGCATTCCTGAAAAGGATCCTTAAGAACTGCCACAGCGGCCTGATGCGCGGGCTGGCCTAGCGGCCAGGTTTGCGAAGAACTGGATTTCGCCGCCAACAAAACAATTCCGGGTGCGTCTCGAAGAAACTTCCAGGAGTCTCCTGGAGTGTCGGAAAGACGCAATGCAAGAATCTTGTGGTGGCGGCCGTCTGGGTTTATCGCGGCAGCGTAGTAGAAGTCGTTAAAGGCGAGCCGCTACAGGCAACGCGCCTGGAGCGTCGTAGTTATTGCGGCAGTGATCGGCCGGCCCGGTTAAAATCTTTGTCATCCCGCGTTTTGCGGGAAATCGCGCGCAACACCACCCAGGGTGTCAGCAAGATGCTGATGCAGGTGCGGCGCAAGAAACCAACCCTTGGAGAATTAAATGTCTTTGATGCGCGAAATGCTGGAAGCGGGTGTCCACTTTGGTCACCAGACCCGTTACTGGAACCCCAAGATGGCTCAGTACATCTTCGGTCACCGCAACAAGATTCACATCATCAACCTCGAAAAGACGGTTGATAAGTACCAGGAAGCCACCAAGTTCGTGAAGCAGCTGGCTGCTCGCGGCGGCAACATCCTGTTCGTCGGCACGAAGCGCGCCGCTCGCGAGCTGGTCGCTGCTGAAGCCGCCCGTTGCGGCATGCCCTACGTCGACGCCCGCTGGCTCGGCGGCATGCTGACCAACTTCAAGACGGTCAAGACCTCGGTCAAGCGCCTGAAGGACATGGAAGTCGTGGTCGCCGAAGGCGGCGCCGAGCGCATGATCAAGAAGGAAGGCCTGCTGTTCCAACGCGAACTGGATAAGCTGAACAAGTCGATCGGCGGCATCAAGGACATGAACGGTCTGCCCGATGCCATGTTCGTGATCGACGTCGGCTACCACAAGATCGCCATCGCCGAAGCCAAGACCCTGGGCATCCCCGTGGTCGCCGTGGTTGACACCAACCACTCGCCCGAAGGCATCGACTACGTGATCCCCGGCAACGACGACTCGGCCAAGGCCATCGCGCTGTACGCCAAGGGCATCGCCGACGCCGTCCTGGAAGGCCGCGAGCAAAACCTGAACGGTCTGGTCGAAGAGCTGGGCGAAGGTCAGGAAGAGTTCGTCGAAGTGCAAGACAACCAGGCCTAAGCCTGTTGTCATGTCCGGCGGGTAAGGTCTGGAAGCGGCGCCGAATCTGGTCCGCTTTCGCCCCGCCGGCGCTGCGAAGCTGGGCTCCCATCTTCCAGGCCCGCCACGTGCGGGCGTCTCATCGAATCAAATCACAGCCCCGGCCCGCCGGGGCGTGTCTTAGCAAAATTTGGAGCAAACATGGCTGAAATTACCGCTGCCCTGGTCAAGGAACTGCGCGAAAAGACTGACGCGCCCATGATGGAATGCAAGAAGGCCCTGACGGAAGCCGAAGGCGACCTGGCCCGCGCCGAGGAAATCCTGCGCGTCAAGCTGGGCAACAAGGCCAGCAAGGCCGCCGCCCGCGTCACCGCCGAAGGCCTGATCGGTCTGTTCATCTCCGCCGACGCCAAGAAGGGCGCCGTCATCGAAATCAACTGCGAAACCGACTTCGTCGCCAAGAACGACGACTTCGTCGGCTTCGTGAACAAGCTGGCGGAGCTGGTCGCCACGCAGAACCCGGCCGACGTGGCCGCGCTGTCGGCGCTGCCCTTCGGTGAAGGCACCGTCGAAACCACCCGTACCGCCCTAATCGGCAAGATCGGCGAAAACATCTCGATCCGCCGCTTCGAGCGCATCGAGACCGCCAACTCGCTGGCCAGCTACGTGCACGGCGGCAAGATCGGCGTGCTGGTCGAATACACCGGCGCCGAGGAAGTGGGCAAGGACCTGGCGATGCACATCGCCGCCACCAAGCCCAAGGCCCTGAACGCCGACGGCGTGAACCCCGCCGACATCGCCGCCGAGCGCTCGGTTGCCGAGCAGAAGGCCGCCGAATCCGGCAAGCCGGCCGACATCGTCGCCAAGATGGTCGAAGGCTCGGTCGTGAAGTTCCTGAAGGAAGTGACGCTGCTGTCGCAGCCGTTCGTCAAGAGCGACAAGCACACGGTCGAACAGCACCTGAAGGAAAAGGGCGCGTCGATCAGCAAGTTCGTGCTGTTCGTCGTCGGCGAAGGTATCGAGAAGAAGACCAGCGACTTTGCCGCTGAGGTTGCCGCCGCCGCCGCTGGCGCCGCCTGACCTCTAGGTAGTGCTTAAAGGCCGGCGCTAGATTAAATTCTAGTCCGGCCTTTTTCGCCGCATGGGCCCCCAAAGGCAGACGCCGATGGGGCAGCCAACCCGCCAGGCGGGCGCGGTGCTGGGGGTCAACCCCATT
This sequence comes from Achromobacter sp. JD417, assembly GCF_041879325.1. Taxonomy (NCBI): domain Bacteria; kingdom Pseudomonadati; phylum Pseudomonadota; class Betaproteobacteria; order Burkholderiales; family Alcaligenaceae; genus Achromobacter; species Achromobacter sp. JD417. The sequence goes on from NZ_CP087159.1 coordinate 2,498,591, forward strand.
CTTGTCTTACACTTTCGTCGGATTGTTCTTCGGGATATCACCTATGAGCAGCAGGGCATACAAACGGGTTCTTCTCAAACTTTCCGGCGAGGCGCTGATGGGCGACGATGCATTCGGCATCAATCGCTCCACCATCGTCCGTATGACCGATGAGATCGCTGAAGTCGCCGCCGCAGGCGTCGAATTGGCCATCGTCATCGGCGGAGGCAACATCTTCCGTGGCGTCGCCCCGGGTGCGCAGGGCATGGACCGCGCCACCGCCGACTACATGGGCATGATGGCCACCATCATGAACGCGCTTGCGCTGCAAGACGCGCTCAAGCACAAGGGTATCGACACCCGGGTACAATCCGCGCTGAATATCGATCAGGTCGTCGAGCCCTACATCCGGCCCAAGGCCTTGCGTTACCTCGAAGAGGGCAAGGTCGTGATCTTCGCCGCGGGTACCGGCAATCCCTTCTTCACCACCGACACGGCTGCGGCACTGCGCGGCGCCGAGATCGGCGCGGAGATCGTGCTGAAGGCCACCAAGGTGGATGGCATCTACAGTGCGGATCCCAACAAGGATCCCACCGCGACGCGTTACGCGCGCATCAGCTTCGACGAGGCGATCGTTCGCCGCCTTGAAGTCATGGACGCCACCGCCTTCGCGTTGTGCCGCGACCAGAAATTGCCGATCAAGGTGTTTTCGATCAATAAGTCCGGCGCGCTCAAGCGAGTCGTGAGCGGCGAGGACGAAGGCACGTTGGTACACGTTTAAAGAAAAGGAAATTCCATGAGCGCAGCAGAAATCCGCAAATCCGCCGAAGCCAGGATGGCCAAGTCGCTTGATACGCTCAAGACCAACCTGGCCAAGATCCGCACGGGCCGCGCCCACACCGGCATCCTGGACCACGTGCAGGTCGAATACTACGGCTCGCCCGTGCCGGTCGGCCAGGTTGCCAACGTGAACCTGGTCGATGCCCGCACCATCAGCCTGCAGCCGTACGAAAAGCACATGGCCGGCCCGATCGAAAAGGCCATCCGTGAGTCGGACCTGGGCCTGAACCCCATCTCGATGGGCGACACGATCCGCGTTCCGATGCCCGCGCTGACCGAAGAACGCCGCCGCGACCTGACCAAGGTCGTGCGCAGCGAAGGCGAAGACGCCAAGATCGCGGTGCGCAACCTGCGCCGTGAGGCCAACGAAGCGCTCAAGAAGCTGGTCAAGGACAAGGAAATCTCCGAGGACGACGAACGCCGTTCGCAGGACGACGTCCAGAAGCTGACGGATCGCGCCGTCGCCGACATCGACAAGATGGTCGTCCAGAAAGAAGCCGAAATCATGACCGTATAATCCCAACACGCCGCGCGGCGCCGCTTTGTCGCGGCCCGCGTGGCGTCAGGATTTCGTTGCACATGCGCCGTCCTGTCCATTGCCTCGCGGTACTTCCTCGTAGCGATGGAAACGACGGCGCAGGTTTTTTCCCGTATTCGTGTCTTTCGCCGGTCCGCCGCGCGCAGCCCCCAAACTAATGGCAACAAGTTCGACTCAGGTGGTTCCCGATATCCGCGACATCCCCGAGCACGTCGCTATCATCATGGATGGCAACGGCCGCTGGGCGACGCGGCGTCTGCTGCCTCGCACGGCCGGGCATGCCAAAGGCGTGCAGGCCGTCCGCCGCGTGGTCGAGGCCTGCGGTCGCGCGGGTGTGCGCTACCTGACGCTGTTTGCGTTCAGTTCGGAAAACTGGCGCCGTCCGGCCGAAGAAGTCTCGCTCCTGATGCGCCTGTTCGTGCAGGCGCTCGAGCGCGAGGTCGGCAAGCTGCAAGAGCAGGGCGTGCGCCTGCACGTCATCGGCGACCTGAGCGCCTTCGAGCCGCGCCTGCGCGAGCTGATCGCCGCTGCGCAAGAGCGCACCGCACATAACGACAGGCTGCACCTGACCGTCGCCGCCAACTACGGCGGCCGTTGGGACATCCTGCAAGCCACCCGCGCCATGCTGGCGGCCGAGCCCGACCTGGCCGCGCACCCAGAACGGGTGGACGAGGAGCGTCTTTCCAGGCACCTTTCCATGGCATGGGCCCCCGAGCCCGACCTGTTCATCCGCACCGGCGGTGAGCAGCGCATTTCCAATTTCCTGATCTGGCAGATGGCGTACGCGGAGTTCTACTTCACGGACCGCTACTGGCCGGATTTCGGCGCCAATGAACTCATGGCCGCCTTTGATTGGTACCGCACGCGCGAGCGCCGTTTCGGCCGCACCAGCGCACAAGTCAGCGAAGCGGCTGCAAAGTAAGCTGAACGCGACGCGCGCGTCTTTCCAGGCTGCACAAGAGGAGACCGTCACATGCTGGGCCAGCGTATCGTTACCGCCGTCGTTTTGTTGGCCATTCTGGCCGCCGCCATGGCGAGCGCCAATCCCTGGTGGTTCGTCGCGCTGCTGGCCCTTGCGGCCGCGTGCGCCAACTGGGAGTGGCTGCGCCTGACGCTGCCGCAACCTCCTTCCCCCCTGATCTCCATCGGTGTCGCCGTCCTGCTGTTCGCTGGCATGCTGGTGCTGACGTCCGCCTGGCTGGCGGGTGACCGGACCGGCGCGGGCGATCCCGGCTGGGTGCTGCGCTACCTGGTGCCGGCCGTGTCGGCCGTCTGGCTGTTTGCCGGCGTGGCCGCCGTGGTGCGCGGGCGCGCCGACGCGCCGCCGGCCAGTCTGGCGTGGTCGGTCTTCTCCGTCCCGGCCGCGTTTGCCGCCTGGGCGGTGCTGGCGCAGATGTACGTGGCGCGCGGCGCCGTGTTCGTCGTGTCGCTGCTGGCCCTCGTCTGGGTGGCCGATATTGCCGCTTACTTTGCCGGCCGGGCCTTCGGCAAGCGTAAACTGGCTCCGCGAGTGAGTCCGGGCAAGACCATCGAAGGCGCCATTGCCGGCGTCCTGGGCGCGGTGGTGTGGATCGGGCTGTCCAGCTTGTGGGACGGCACCTTCGGTCACGCCCTGGTGGAACGCTGGACTTTCTGGATCGCCCTGCCGATCGCCGCGGTGCTGGGCGTGCTGTCCATTGTGGGAGACCTGTTCGAGTCGCTGCTCAAGCGCCGCGCGGGCCGCAAGGATTCCAGCACACTCTTGCCTGGCCATGGCGGCGTCTATGACCGGATCGATGCGATTCTTCCCGTCGCGCCGTTCGCGCTACTTTTGTCTGGAGTCTTGTTTTGACGGCTTTTCAACGTGTCGTCGTGCTGGGATCGACCGGTTCGATTGGTGAAAGCACGCTGGACGTGATTGCCCGCCACCCGCAGCGGATGGCAGTTTACGCGCTTTCGGCCCACAGCCGGATGCAACGGCTGGCCGAGCAGGCGCTGGCCAGCCGCGCCGCGGTCGTCGTGGTGCCCGACGCCGCTGCCCGCCAGAAATTCATCGATGCCTGGACGGGCGGGCAAACCATGCCCGAAATCCGCGTGGGCGCACAGGCGCTGGCCGACACCGCCGCAGACTCGCAGTGCGACACCGTGATGGCTGCCATCGTGGGTGCCGCGGGCCTGCCTTCGGCGCTTGCCGCCGCGCGCGCCGGCAAGCGCGTGCTGCTCGCCAACAAAGAGGCGCTGGTCGCCGCCGGCACGCTTTTCATGCAGGCCATCCGCGACAACGGCGCCGAATTGCTGCCCATCGACAGCGAACACAACGCCATCTTCCAATGTCTGCCGCACCAAGGCCGTGCCGATGCGCCGCAGCAGCCGGCCAAGGGCGTGCGCCGTTTGCTGCTGACTGCGTCGGGTGGGCCTTTCCGCGGCCGCGACCTGGAAGACCTGCACGACATCACCCCCGAGCAGGCCTGCGCCCACCCCAACTGGACCATGGGCCGCAAGATCTCCGTCGATTCGGCCACGATGCTGAACAAGGGGCTTGAGGTCATCGAAGCGCACTGGTTGTTCGCGATGCCGGCCGATCGGATCGACGTGGTCGTGCACCCGCAGAGCGTCGTGCATTCGATGGTCGAGTACGACGACGGTTCTGTGCTCGCGCAGCTGGGTCAGCCCGACATGCGCACGCCCATCGCGTACGGCCTTGGCTTTCCCGACCGCATCGAGAGCGGCGTAAGCCCGCTGGATTTGACCCGGCATGGCCGCTTGGACTTCGAAAAGCCGGATCTGACCCGCTTTCCGTGCCTGGCGCATTCCTTTGCCGCGATGCGGGCGGGGCAGGGCGCCTGCGTGGTGCTCAATGCGGCCAACGAGGTGGCGGTTGACGCATTTCTGGACGGGCGGCTGGCCTACACCTGGATTCCGCGGGTCATCGAGGCTGCGCTCGAGTGGCAGGCGCGGCAAGCATCTGTTACGCTCAGCAGTCTTGACGACGTACTTGCGCTTGACGCCGAGGCGCGCGCCTTTGCGGGCAACCTCGGACTGGCCTGATGGCGGGCCGCGATTGCCTCTGCGTTTGCCTCTGATTTCCTAGATTCCGACCCCATGCTTTTCACCTTGCTGGCCTTTGCGGTAGCGCTCGGCTCACTGATCATTTTCCATGAGCTCGGGCACTATTGGGTCGCCCGCCTTTGCGGTGTGAAGGTCCTGCGTTTCTCGGTGGGCTTTGGCAAGGTCATCCTGCGCCGCACCGACCGGCACGGCACCGAATGGGCGGTATCCGCGCTGCCGCTGGGCGGCTACGTCAAGATGCTGGACGATGCGCCGCCAGGGGCCTCGCCGGCCGTGGCGGCTTCCGCATTCAACACCAAGCCCGTGGGCCAGCGCATCGCCATCGTGGCCGCTGGCCCCATCTTCAATCTGATCCTCGCGGTGTTCCTGTATGCGTGCCTGAACATGGCCGGCACCGAGGAACCCGTCGCCATCATCGCGCCTCCCGCGGCCGAGACCCCCGCAGCGCGGGCTGGCCTGTTGGCCGGCGACCGGATCCTGGCCATCGATGGCCAGGAAGTTGCCTCGTGGTCCGACGCCCGTTGGCGCCTGATGGACGTCATGTCCACCGGCGGGCGGGCCAGCATCGAGGTCAGCACGCCGTCCGGCGCCGTCCAGCGGCGCGAACTCGATCTTCCCCCCAACACGATGGACCCGGCCGAAGGCGACCCGCTTGCCGCGGCCGGCGTGCGTCTGGCCCAGCCCAAGCCCGCGGTACGCGCGGTGATCGACGGCGGAGAAGGTCAGGCCGCCGGCCTGCGCGCGGGCGACCTGGTCGTGGCCGTCAATGGCCAGCCGGCGCCCGACACCGGCGCGCTCGTCAAGCAGATCCAGGAAAGCGCCGGCAAGCCGCTCGCCCTGACCGTGGTCCGCGATGGCGCCAACGTCACCCTGAACGTCACGCCGCGCCCTGAAGTCGTCAACGGCCAGGAAATCGGCCGATTGGGCGTGCAACTGGGCGGCAACGTGCCGATGGTGACCGTGCGCTATGGCGTCTTCGACAGCCTCTGGCGCGGCGCCGTCCGCACCTGGGATACCGCCTGGTTTTCGCTGCGCATGATGGGCCGCATGGTGACGGGCGACGTGTCGTGGCGCAATGTGAGCGGTCCGGTCACCATTGCGGACTACGCCGGCCAGACCGCCCGAATCGGGATTGTTGCGTATATCGCCTATATCGCATTGATCAGTATCAGCCTGGGCGTTTTAAATTTGCTGCCTATTCCTATGCTGGATGGTGGCCATCTGCTGTACTATCTCGTCGAAATTGTGCGGGGCAGCCCCCCGCCCGCAAGATGGATCGACATCGGACAACGCGCCGGCATAGGCATATTGGCAAGCCTGATGGGGCTTGCGCTGTTCAACGATTTCACGCGTTTGTTCACTTGAACGCCATTTAGCATAAAATCCCCCGCCATTTGCACGACCGAGGATACTCAAGGATGTCTTTTCGCCGGATGTTTCAACACAAAAAGGGTGTACTGCCGGGTCTCGTAGCCGCGCTGATGTTGCCGGCCTTGGCCCACGCCTTCGAACCCTTTGTCGTGCGGGATATCCGCGTAGAGGGTATTCAACGAACCGACGCCGGCACCGTCTTTGGTTATCTTCCTGTCAAGGTCGGCGAGAAATTCACCGAAGAAGAAGCCACCGAAGCCATCCGCCGTTTGTATGGCACGGGCTTTTTCACCGACGTTCAGATCCAGACGGACAATAATGTCGTCGTCGTGGTCGTTCAAGAGCGTCCCACCATCGCGTCCGTTAATTTCAACGGCATGCGCGAATTCGATTCCAAGGCCATCACCACCTCGCTGGCGCAAGTCGGTTTTGCGGAAGGCCGCATTTTCGACCGCTCCATGCTCGAGCGCGCCGAATACGAATTGAAGCAGCAGTATCTGTCCAAGGGCAAATACGGCGTCGAAGTCACGTCCACCGTCACGCCGCTGCCGCGTAACCGCGTCGGCGTCAGCTTCGACGTGTTCGAAGGCTCGGTTGCCCGCATCCAGGAAATCCGTTTCGTCGGCAACAAGGCCTTTTCCGAAAGCGACCTGCTGGACGAATTCAAGCTGACCACCCCCGGCTGGCTGACCTGGTACACCGATACCGATAAATACTCGCGCGAAAAGCTCGAGGGCGACCTCGAACGCCTGCGCTCGTTCTACCTGGACAAGGGTTACCTTGAGTTCTCGGTCGAGCCGCCGCAGGTCACCATTTCGCCGGATCGCCAGGACATCCGCATCACGATCACCGTCCACGAAGGCGAGCCCTACAAGGTGCGCAGCGTCAAGCTGGCCGGCAACCTGCTGGGCCTGGACAAGGAAATCAACGACCTGGTGCAGATCAAGGCAGGCGAAACCTTCTCGGCCGCCAAGACCAACGATTCCGCCAAGGCGATCACCGACTACCTGGGTGAGCTGGGCTACGCGTTCGCCAACGTCAACCCGAACCCGCAACTGGACCGCGCCAAACACGAAGCCGATCTGACGTTCTACGTTGATCCGAGCCGCCGCGTTTACGTGCGCCGCATCCAGATCGGCGGCAACACCCGTACCCGCGACGAAGTCGTGCGCCGCGAAATGCGCCAGCAGGAAGCCGCCTGGTACGACGCCGCCGACATCAAGACCTCCCGCGATCGCGTGGACCGTCTGGGCTATTTCAGCGACGTCAATGTCAAGACCGATCCGGTCCCGGGCTCCCCTGACCAGGTCGACGTCAACGTCGACGTGAAGGAAAAGCCCACCGGCATGATCAACCTGGGCGTGGGCTACGGCTCGTCCGAAAAGGCGATTCTGTCGGCCGGTATCAGCGAAGACAACGTCTTCGGCAGCGGCACCAACCTGACGCTGCAACTGAACACCAGCAAGACGAACCGCGCGGTGGTGCTGTCGCATACCGATCCGTACTGGACCAAGGACGGCATCAGCCGCACCACGTCGGCGTACTACCGCGTGACCGAGCCCTGGAACAACAACGACGGTGACTACCGCGTCAAGGCCCTGGGCCTGGGCATGAACTTCGGTATCCCGATTTCGGAGTACGACCGCATCTTCCTGGGCGGCAACTTCGAACGCAACCAGATCGACCTGTACAACAACTCGCCGGCGGCCTACGAGAATTTCGTCGATCAATATGGCGATTCGACGAACTCGGTGATCCTGAGCGCCGGCTGGTCCAAGGATACGCGCGACAGCGCGCTGGCGCCGACCAAGGGTTCGTACACGCGCCTGAAGGCCGACGTGTCGACCATCGATCTGCAATACACGATGCTGACGGCGCAACAGCAGTATTACGTGCCGCTGGGCGGCTCGTACACCCTGGCGCTGAACGGCATGGTCGATTGGGGCCAGAGCTACGGCAGCAAGGATTACCCGGTCATCAAGAACGTCTATGCCGGCGGTATCGGCACCGTCCGCGGCTACGAAGGCTCGTCGCTGGGTCCGCGCGACGTCAAGACGGGCGATTACCTGGGCGGCACGCGCCGCATCGTGGCCAACGCCCAGCTGTACCTGCCGTTCCCGGGCGCCTCGAAGGATCGCACCCTGCGCTGGTTCATCTTCAGCGACGCCGGTCAGGTGTCGGCGGGCAGCGGCCTGTCCTGCACCCGCGGCCGCGACAACACCGAGGTCGAGGATCCGTGCGGCTGGCGTTTCTCGGCCGGTATCGGCCTGTCTTGGCAATCGCCGATGGGCCCGCTGCAGCTGTCGTATGCGCGGCCGCTCAATTCCAAGCCGGGCGACGACAAGCAAAGCTTCCAGTTCCAGATCGGGACGGGATTCTAAGCGAGGCGTTACTCTTGAAAACAAGGGCGCGGCCCCCTGGTCCAGCGTCCTTGCTGTTTAGTGGCACAATACACACTTTGGCTTTGCCTTACTGGAAGGTGAGATTTTCATGATGTCTGATTTCGCACTTAAATCATCGAAGACGCTGGGCGCCAAGCGCCGTGGCAAGCTGGGCGGCTCCATTGCCCTGGTGGGTGCGCTCATTCTCGGTTCGGCTGCCGCGATCCCCGCGCAAGCGCAAGGCACCAAGATCGGTTTCGTCAATACCGAACGCATCCTGCGCGAATCGGGTCCGGCCAAGACTGCCCAAAGCAAGATCGAAGCCGAATTCAAGAAGCGCGACGACGAACTCCAGCGCCTGAACAACAGCCTGCGCTCGCAAGCCGAGAAGTTCGACAAGGACGCCCCTGTCCTGTCGGAATCCGACCGCGTCAAGCGCCAGCGCGAACTGGCCAACCTGGACACCGACCTGCAGCGCAAGCGCCGCGAGTTCCAGGAAGACTTCAACCGCCGCCGCAACGAAGAATTCTCGGGCATCGTGTCCAAGGCCAATGACGCCATCAAGCGCATTGCCGAACAGGAAAACTACGACCTGATCATCCAGGACGCGGTGACGGTCAACCCGCGCATCGACATCACCGACAAGGTGATCCAGAGCCTGGGCAAGTAAAGCGATACCCGTCTAGTCATGCCGGTTTTACTGGATCTTGCCCGCGCGCCGACACTCGAAGCACTGTTGAGCGCCGCCAATACCCAGGGTATGGACTGGCGTATCAGTGCGGTTCCCGGCGCAGACCCCATGCGGGTCTGCGGCATCGGGACCCTGTCTTCGGCCGGCCCCCAGGAAATCACTTTCCTGTCCAATCCCCGTTACCAAAGCCAGCTTGGCGCAACCGGAGCGGGGGCGGTCATCGTCTCCACCGACGTCGCCGAGGCGCTCGAAGCCCAGGGCAGCGACCGCCCGCCATTCGCGCTGGTCGTCTGCAAGCATCCCTATCTGCTCTACGCGCGCGTCGCGCAGTGGTTCGACACTGCCCGCAGACCCGCCTTGCCCGCTGAAACCCATCCCTCCGCCGTGGTTGCGCCCGACGCGATCATCGAAGACGGCGTGCGTATCGGCCCGAACTGCGTCGTCGAACCCGGCGCGCGCATCGGACGGGGCACGGTGCTGGGTCCGGGTTGCGTCATCGGCGCCGGATCGTCCATCGGGCCCGACGGCCGGCTGCATGCCAACGTCACGCTGTATGAAGGCGTCAAGATCGGCGCCCGGGTCATCCTGCACAGCGGTTCAGTGCTGGGGGCCGATGGTTTCGGCTTCGCGCCGGATCCTTCGCTGGGCAAGGGCGCCTGGGGCAAGATCCCGCAGTTCGGCGGCGTTTCGCTGGGCGATGACGTCGAAATCGGCGCCAACACCACCGTCGACCGCGGCGCCCTTGAAGACACCGTCCTGGCGGACGGCGTGAAGCTCGACAACCAGATCATGATCGGCCACAACTGCCGCATCGGCGCACATACCGCGATGGCGGCCTGCGTGGGTGTGGCGGGCTCGACCACCATCGGCGAGCGCTGCACCATCGGCGGCGCCGCGATGCTCTCGGGGCATCTGGTGCTGGGCGACGACGTGCATATCTCGGGCGGCACGGCAGTGACGTCCAATATTTCCAAGCCTGGCCGCTACACCGGGGTCTTCCCGTACGCGGAGCATGGCGAATGGCAGCGCAACGCCGCCGTGATACAACAGTTGGCGCAATTGCGCCGCCGCGTGCGCACGCTGGAAAAGGACTAGGGCGCGTTCGCCGCCCTGGCGCGCCCGCGCCGCCACATTATTTAATTTCGCAGGAACGCATAGAAAAATGGAACTCGACATCAAGGGGATCATGGAGAGGCTGCCGCATCGCTACCCGATGCTGCTGATTGACCGTGTCGTGGAAATGGTGCCTGGCAAGTCCATCGTCGCCATCAAGAACGTCTCGATCAACGAGCCGTTTTTCAACGGTCACTTTCCTCACCATCCGGTGATGCCGGGCGTGCTCATCGTCGAAGCCATGGCCCAGGCCTCGGCGCTGTTCTCGTTCACGGACGAGAACGGCGGCCTCAAGTGCGAAGGCGCCAAGACCGCCTATTACCTGGTCGGCATCGACGGCGCGCGCTTTCGCCGCCCCGTCGTCCCGGGTGACCAACTGCGCATCGAGGTCGAAGCGGAACGCCTGAGCCGCAGCATCTGTAAGTATCAAGCACGCGCGACGGTCGACGGCCAGGAAGTGGCTTCCGCCAAGCTGATGTGCGCGATTCGCAGCCTGGAAGAGTAAATGGCAGGAAACATCCATCCCACCGCTGTTGTCGATCCGGCGGCAAAAATCGACCCGACCGTCGTCATCGGCCCGTTCGCAGTGGTGGGGCCTGATGTGACCATCGGTGCGGGGACCGAAATCGGCCCGTACTGCATGATCGACGGTGTGACCACCATCGGTCGCGACAACCGCTTCTATCGCTATTGCTCCATCGGCGGCATGCCGCAGGACAAGAAGTACGCGGGCGAGCCGACGCGCCTGACGATCGGCGACCGCAACACGGTGCGCGAATTCGTCACGCTCAATACCGGCACGACGCAGGATGGCGGTGAAACAACGTTGGGCAACGACAACTGGATCATGGCCTACGTTCACGTGGCCCATGACTGCCATATCGGCAGCAACACGATCCTGGCCAATTCGGTGCAGCTTGGCGGCCACGTGCACGTGGGCGACTGGGCGATCATCGGCGGCCTGACCGGGGTGCACCAGTTCTCGCGCGTGGGTGCGCACACCATGACGGGCGGCAACAGCTCCCTCATGCAGGACACCCCGCCTTTTGTGCTGGCGGCCGGCAACCCGTGCCGTCCGGTGGGCATCAACGTCGAAGGCCTGAAACGCCGCGGTTTTTCCGCGGCCTCGATTTCGGCCCTGCGCGAAGCCTACAAGATCATCTACCGCCGGGGCCTGCCCCTGGACGCGGCGCGCGCCGAACTGCGTGAACGCCAGCAGTCTATCCCTGAAGCCGCGGAGCATCTGCAGACGCTGCTGGACTTCCTGGACGTCGCCTCCCGCGGCATCATCCGCCCATGAGCACTCGGATCGGCATGGTGGCCGGCGAGCCTTCGGGCGACCTGCTGGCCGGACGCATCATTGCCGGTCTGCAAGCGCGCGACAGCGGCGTGCGCTGCGAGGGCATCGGCGGACCGCAGATGCAGGCGCGAGACTTCGACGCCTGGCATCCGATGCACGCGCTGACCGTGTTTGGCTACGTGGACGCGCTCAAGCGCCTGCCCAGCCTGCTGGCCACCTACCGCGACGTCAAGCGCCGCTGGCTTGCCGAGCCGCCGTCCGTCTTCGTGGGCATCGACGCACCCGACTTCAATCTGCGGCTGGAGCACCAGCTTCGCCAGGCGGGCACGCCGACGGTGCATTTCGTCGGCCCCTCGATCTGGGCCTGGCGCTACGAGCGCATTCACAAGATCCGCGAATCGGTCTCGCACATGCTGGTGCTGTTTCCGTTCGAGGAAGAGATCTACCGCAAGGAACGCATACCGGTGACGTACGTGGGCCATCCGCTGGCAGGTGCGGTGCCGATGCAGCCGGACCGCTCGGCGGCCCGCGCGCGCCTGGGCATCGATCAAGACGCCCGTGTGCTGGCCATCCTGCCCGGCAGCCGGTCCTCCGAGATCCGTCTGCTCGCGCCGCGCTTTCTGCAGGCGGCCCAGCAACTGCTGAAGAAGGATCCGGCCCTGCAGTGCATCGTGCCCATGGTCAATGACCAGCGGCGGGCCGAGTTCCTGGAAATCCTGGCCCAGTATCCGGTGCCCGGTCTGCGCTGCGTCACCGCACACGATCTGCACGGCGAGGGCGGGGACCGCAAGGCGCCGGTGGCCTGGTCCGTCATGGAAGCCGCCACGGCCGTCCTGGTCGCAAGTGGCACCGCCACGCTGGAGACGGCGCTGTTCAAACGGCCCATGGTCATCTCCTACGTCCTGTCGCCCTGGATGCGGCGGATCATGGCGTGGAAGTCTGGTCAGCAGCGCCCGTACCTGCCCTGGGTGGGCCTGCCCAACGTGTTGCTTCGCGACTTCGTCGTTCCCGAGCTTTTGCAGGACGACGCGACGCCCGATAAACTGGCCGAAGCGACCTGGCAGGCGTTGACCGACGACGCCCTGATCGCCCGCGTGGAGGCCCGTTTTACCGCCATGCACCAAGACCTGTTGCGCGATACGCCGGCGCTGGCCGCGCAGGCGATCCTGGAGGTGGCCGATGGAGCAGCCTGAGCTTTTCGTGGCGCCGGAGCAGCCCGCGCTGCTGACCGCCGGCGTCGACGAGGCGGGCCGTGGCCCGCTTGCCGGCGAGGTCTACGCGGCGGCGGTCATTCTGGATCCGTCACGCTTCATTGACGGCCTGGCCGACTCCAAGGTCCTCACCGCCGTGCGCCGCGAGGAACTGGCGCTGCAGATCAAGGAACAGGCGCTTGCCTGGTGCATCGCCAGCGCCACGGTAGCGGAAATCGACAGCCTGAACATCCTGCGCGCCACCATGCTGGCGATGCAGCGCGCGGTGCAGGGCCTGGCCACCGTGCCGCAACTGGCGCTGGTCGACGGCAATCAGGCGCCCAAACTGCGCTGCACCGTGCAGACCGTCATCAAGGGCGATGCGCTGGTGCCGGCAATCTCGGCCGCCTCCATCCTTGCCAAGACTGCGCGCGACGCCGACCTGCTTCGCCTGCACGCCCTGTATCCGCAATACGCGTTCGACCAGCACAAGGGTTACGGCACGGCGCTGCATCTGCAACGGCTGCGCGAGCACGGTCCGTGCGCCGAACACCGGCGCAGCTTCGCGCCCATCAAGGCCTTCGGCCTGGTTTCATGAAGCACATCAGTTCCCGGGACAACCCGGCGGTCAAGGCGCTGGTCAAGTTGGCCGGCACCGCGGGCAAGCGTGGCGCCCCGGTGCTGCTGGATGGCGTGCACCTTTGCCAGGCATGGTTGCAGCACCACGGCGCGCCGGATCGGGCGATTTTCGACGTGGACCGCCTTTCCCAGCCGGACATCGCGGCGCTTGCCGCGGCCGTGCCGGACAACGTCAGCCTCGCGCTGGACGCGCGCCTGATGCACGCCGTGGCCGCCGTCGAAAGCGGGCAGGGCGTCGCCTTCCTGGTCACGCCGCCGGTGCCCGCGCTGCCTGAACAGGTGGATGAAACCTGCGTGCTGTTCGACCGCATCCAGGACCCTGGCAATGTGGGCACTTTGCTGCGCACGTGCGCCGCGGCCGGCATCAAGCGGGTGTTTCTTGCCACGGGCTCGGCGGCAGCCTGGTCTCCCAAAGTGCTTCGCAGCGGCCAGGGCGCGCATTTTGCCCTGCATATCCACGAGCATGTCGATCTCCAGGCCTTGCTGCCGCGCTTGCGTGTGCCACTGGTGGCGACGGCGCTGGACGGCTCGCGCGACCTTTACGCGGACCGCCTGCCTGAGCGGTGCGCGTGGGTGTTCGGGCATGAGGGCCAGGGTGTGGCGCCCGCGCTGCTGGCCGCTGCCAGCCTGAAAGTGCGCATAGATCACGACGCCGCCGCCGTCGAGTCGCTGAATGTCGGCGCCGCCGCAGCGATCTGCCTGTTCGAGCAACGCCGCCAGGCGACCCAGCGCCATCCCGCCTGAGCCGGCGCGGGATCCCCCCGTTTTTCCACCGATTGATCGGCGAATCTGCCCCCTATACTGCCGCGCTTGTGCAACGTGGGCGGCGCACTGACGCGGCCCGCATTTCGAGCCCGGGGAGGGGACACGTGAAACACTGGATCAAACTGAGCCTGGCCGCGCTGGGTGCCGCAACCGTGCTGGCGGGCTGCGCAGGCCCCCGGTATGGCGACGTGGCGGCCAAGATCTCCGCACTGGAGCCGGGCGAAGGGCGGATCTATTTCTACCAGCCCAAGACGTCAAATGGCGACAAGGTGCCGCATCCGGCCATCCTGGTCGACAACGCCCGCGTCGGCAAATCCAAGGCAGGCCACTTCTTTTTCGTGGACCGGTCGGCCGGGACGCTCGAAGTGATCACGGCAACGGACCGCAAGGAACGCAAGGACCCGCTGGTCGTGCCGCTAGCAGCAGGGCAGACCCAATACGTCCGGGTGGACGTCGCGGGGGGCAAGCAAGTGCTGCGCCTGGAGCAGTCGCCCGACGCCGCGCAGCAAGCGCTGGCCGACTTGCGATATTGGGGCGCGGGCCGACGCGAGCGCGAAGTGCTGCGCTATTGAGCGCGGATACGTTTTGTAGATTTCTGACGCACCCCTATACTTACGCACTTCATTCGTTGCCGGGGTATCCATGGTGTCGTCGGAAGTTTCAAAAATCGCGGGCGCGGCCCGCCTGAGCAAGTTTGCCGTGTTGGCCGTCGCAGGCATGCTTTCCTTGAGCGCGTGCATGTCCGTGTCGACACAGCGGGCGAACCTGGTGCCCGTGGCGCCGGCGGACCCGGTCAACGTGATCCAGCTGTCGCGCTTGGTCACCGCCCAGCTTCCCAATGACAGCATCGCGAATCTGCCGGCGGCGTCGCAATGGCAGCGCGTGGGCGCCTTGCCGCAAGGCGACGTCTACCGGTCGCTTGGCGGCCTGTTCACGGTTCAGACGCGGCGCCAGGGAGAGGCCTATCTCGTGGCGTCCTCGGGAAAGCTCGTTGGCTTTTACCTGCCTGGTGAAATGGCCTATCTGCCATTGAACCGTCCTGTCACCCTGCCTGTGGAAATGCGTCAATGAAGATCTGGCTGAAATTGGCGGCGACGGCCGCGACCGTGGTTGCGCTGGCCGGGTGCGCTGGTCCGCAGTACCAATCCTTGCAGGGGCGCATCCCGCCAATCGCGCAAGGCGATGGGCGCATCTACTTCTACCAGCCGCAGGCGCAGGCGTCGGCCGCCGCAGTGGCGCAGCAAAAGCTGCGCGTGAACGGCGATGTCGTAGGGCGCAACAAGCCGGGCAGCTTCTTTTTCGTGGACCGCCCGGCAGGCAGTTATGTCGTGACCAACCTGTATTGGACGGGTGACGGCGTGAGTTTCAAGCTTGATCCCGGTCAGACGCGCTATGTGCGCATCAAGGCCGAATCGCTGGGCAGCACGGGCACGGTGGGCAAGCTGTCCATGGAAATGGTCGATCCGCCCGAACTCGCTGAAACCGAGCTCCTGAAGATGCGCTATTGGGGCGCGGCTTCGCCCGAGCAGGTTCCTGGCTTGCGTTAGACCCGAACCTGAAGAGAAATCCATGCAGAGCAGTTTGAAGTTGATGGCCGCCGCCGCGCTGGGCGCCGCCTTGTTGGCCGGTTGTGGCGGTCCCCGCTACAAGGACGTGGCGGGCACCATTCCCGTCATGGTCCCGGATACGGGCCGCATCTATTTCTACCAGCCGCCGGCGCCGATTGGCGTGGTGTCGAATCAACCGTATCTGCGCGTCAATGGCGTGAAGGTCGGCCGGTCCAAGCCGGGCAGCTTCTTCTACGTTAACCGTCCGGCGGGCAAGTACGAGATCGATACGCTGCGCGATGGCGAGACCCTGACGTTCGACCTGGCGCCCGGCCAGACGCGGTACGTGCGCCTGAGCATCGAGGGCGCAACCGGAAATGCCGCCAGCGTGGGGCGGCAGGACATGCGCCTGGAGGAATCCGAAAAGATTGCCCAACAGGAGATGTCGCCGCTGAAGTACTGGGGCGCGGGATCGCGAGAGCGCGTCAAGCTGCGTCCCTGAATATAAGCAGTGAACATTCGCCGGCTGACATCGCCGGCCAATCAAGGGCGCGCCTGAACGCGCCCTTTTTCTTTATCCGCGATCCAGGCCGACTTCCTGCAAGACGGTGGTCGCGATCTCTTCGATCGATTTCGTCGTGCTGGACAGCCAAGAAATGCCTTCGCGGCGCATCATGCGTTCGGCTTCCGCGACTTCGTAGCGGCATTGCTCAAGTTGCGCGTAGCGGCTGTTGGGGCGGCGCTCGTTGCGCACTTCGGCCAGGCGCTCGGGCTGGATCGACAGGCCGAACAGCTTGCCCCGGTGCGGCGCGATGGTCGAGGGCAGGGTGCCGCGTTCGAAATCGTCGGGCGTGAGCGGGAAATTCGCGGCCTTGATGGCGTATTGCATGGCCAGGTACAGGCTGGTGGGCGTCTTGCCGCAGCGCGAGACCCCGACGAGGATCACGTCGGCCTGATCGAGCTGGTTCACGAACTGGCCGTCGTCATGCGCCAGGCTGAAGTTGATGGCGTCGATCCGGTTGCGGTACTTTTCCGAGTTGGCCTGCATGTGCGAGCGGCCGATGGAGTGGCTGGATTTCAGGCCCAGCGCCTGTTCGATGTGGCTGACGAACGTGCCGAACAGATCCAGGAAGATGCCGTTCGCCTGGCGAACGCGGGCCAGGATTTCGGGGTTGACCAGGGTACTGAAAACGATGGGCGGCACGCCCGCGTCCTGGGCGCTGCGATCGATCCGCATGGCGACTTCCGCGGCCTTTTCAAGCGTGTCCACGAAGGGCAGGCGGATGGGCTTGAAATTGACCTCCTCGAACTGCGAAAGTACTGACTGGCTGAAGGTTTCCGCAGTGATGCCGGTACTGTCGGAAACGATGTATACCGTGCGTACGATAGGGGTAGATGTCATGTGTAAAAAATTCCAACCAGGCAGATGGCCGGACGTACTCCACCGAGTACAATCAGGCCCCTATAAGTCACCCCAAGGGCGGTCCAAGGCCAGTTTGGTCAGCGTCTGAAAGCGTGTCTGCACAAGCCGGAAAAAGCGTTTCTCCGGCACCCAGAACAGCGCATTTCATCCATTGACCAAACTCGCTTTCATTCCATTGTAAAAGGTGACTTCAATGTCGTATGTTGTTTTGTTCGAGCAGCTCCGCATGACGGACGTGGACTCGGTAGGAGGCAAGAACGCATCTCTTGGCGAAATGATCAGCCAGCTGTCTGGCGCGGGTGTCCGCGTGCCGGGCGGCTTTGCCACGACCGCGGATGCCTTCCGCGATTTCCTGAAGGCTTCGGGCCTGGACAAGCGGATCGCTGAACGCCTGACCACGCTGAACCCCGAAGACGTGCGCGAACTGGCCACCGCCGGTGCGCAGATCCGCCAATGGATCGTCGAGGCGCCGTTCTCGCCGGAATTCGAATCGCAGATCCGCGAAGCCTTCGCCAAGCTCGACGCCGATGGCAAGGGCTCGTTCGCCGTGCGCTCGTCCGCCACGGCCGAAGACCTTCCCGACGCCTCGTTCGCCGGCCAGCAGGAAACCTTCCTGAACGTGGTGGGCATCGACGACGTGCTGGACAAGATCCGCCACGTGTTCGCGTCGCTGTACAACGACCGCGCCATTTCCTATCGCGTGCACAAGGGCTACGCCCATGCCGACGTCGCCTTGTCGGCCGGCATCCAGCGCATGGTGCGTTCCGACAAGGGCAGCGCCGGCGTCATGTTCACCATCGACACCGAATCGGGCTTCCAGGATGTGGTGTTCATCACCTCGTCCTACGGCCTGGGCGAAACCGTCGTGCAGGGCGCCGTCAACCCTGACGAGTTCTACGTCTTCAAGCCCACGCTGGAGCAAGGCCACTATCCCATCGTCGGCCGCCGCATCGGCTCCAAGCTCATCAAGATGGAGTTCGATCCCGAGCGCCCCGAAGGCCGTGCCGTGCGTACGGTGGACGTGCCCGTGTCCGAGCGCAACCGCTACTCGCTGACCGACGACGAGGTCAACGAACTGGCCCGCTACGCCGTCATCATCGAAAAGCACTACCAGCGTCCGATGGACATCGAGTGGGGCCGCGACGGCGTGGACGGCAAGATCTACATCCTGCAGGCGCGCCCCGAAACGGTGAAGTCGCAGCAGGGCGCCAACGACGTGCAGCAGCGCTACCGCCTGAAGGCGACCGGCCAGGTGCTGATTACCGGCCGTGCCATTGGCCAGAAGATCGGTTCGGGTCCGGTGCGCGTTGTGGGCGACATCTCCGACATGGACAAGGTCCAGCCGGGCGACGTGCTGGTCACCGACATGACGGATCCCAACTGGGAACCCGTGATGAAGCGCGCCTCGGCCATCGTGACGAACCGCGGCGGCCGTACGTGCCACGCCGCGATCATCGCGCGTGAACTGGGCATTCCGGCAGTGGTGGGCTGCGGCAACGCGACCGACGTGCTCAAGGAAGGCCAGGCCGTGACCGTGTCCTGCGCCGAAGGCGACGAAGGCCGCATCTATGACGGCCTGATCGAGACCGAAGTCGAGGAAGTGCGCCGTGGCGACATGCCCGCCATCGATCTGAAGATCATGATGAACGTGGGCAACCCGCAACTGGCGTTCGACTTTGCCCAGATCCCGAACGGCGGCGTCGGCCTGGCTCGCCTGGAATTCATCATCAACAACAACATCGGCATCCACCCGAAGGCAGTCCTGGACTACCCGAACGTGGACGGCGAACTGAAGAAGGCTGTGGAATCGGCCGCTCGCGGCCATGCCAGCCCGCGCGCCTTCTTCGTCGAGAAGATGGCCGAAGGCGTGGCGACGATTGCCGCCGCCTTCTACCCCAAGCCGGTCATCGTGCGCATGTCGGACTTCAAGTCCAACGAGTACCGCAAGCTGGTGGGCGGCTCGCGCTACGAGCCCGAGGAAGAGAACCCCATGCTGGGCTTCCGCGGCGCGTCGCGCTACATCGCCGAAGACTTCGCCGAGTGCTTCCGCATGGAATGCGAAGCCCTCAAGAAGGTGCGCGATGAAATGGGCCTGACGAACGTCGAGATCATGGTGCCGTTCGTGCGCACGCTGGGTCAGGCCGAGAAGGTCGTGAACCTGCTCGCCAAGCACGGCCTGGCCCGCGGCGAAAACGGCCTGAAGCTGATCATGATGTGCGAAGTGCCGTCCAACGCCATCCTGGCCGACGAGTTCCTGCAGTACTTCGACGGCTTCTCCATCGGCTCGAACGACATGACCCAGCTCACGCTGGGCCTGGACCGCGATTCGGGCATGGAGCTTTTGGCCGCCGACTTCGACGAGCGCGACGAAGCCGTCAAGTTCATGCTGCGCCGTGCGATCAAGGCTTGCCTGGCTGCCAACAAGTACGTCGGCATCTGCGGCCAAGGCCCCAGCGATCACCCGGACTTCGCGCAGTGGCTGAAGGACGAAGGCATCCTGTCGATGTCGCTGAATCCGGACACCGTTGTCGATACGTGGCAGCGCCTGGCCAAGAACTGATTGGCCGGTGGAAACGAAAAACCCCGCGTCTTTTGGGACGCGGGGTTTTTTAATTTGCTCGTTTCTTTTGACCCCTGCCGCTCAGGCAGCCTTGGCTTCCCGGGCGATGAGTTCGCGCTTGCGGTCGATGCCCCAACGGTAGCCGGCCAGCGAGCCGTCGGTGCGCACCACGCGATGGCAGGGAATGGCCAGCGCGATGTTGTTGGTGGCGCAGGCGCGGGCGACGGCGCGCACGGCGGTGGGCGCGCCGATGCGCTCGGCCACTTGCGCGTAGGTGGCGGTTTCGCCCAACGGGATCTCGCAAAGCGCCTCCCAGACCTTGCGCTGGAACGCCGTGCCGCGCACGTCCAGCGGCAGGTCCAGGCCGCGCGCCGGATCTTCGACAAAGCCGACCACGTCCGCAACCCAGCTTTCGAACTGGGGATCGGCGCCGATCAGCCTGGCGGCGCGGAAGCGGTCCTGCAGGTTCTTGACCAAGCGGTCCGGGTCCTTGTCCAGCGCGATTTCGCAGATGCCGGTGCTGCTTGCCGCCACCAGCAGCGCGCCCAACGCGCACTGCGCGACCGCGAACCGGATATCCACGCCTTCGCCGTTCTTGCGGAACGCGGTAGGCGTCATGCCCAGGATGGCGGGGGCGGCCTCGTAGAAGCGTCCGCTGGAATTGAAGCCGGCGTCGTACATGGCGTCGGTGACGCTGGCGCTTTCTTCCAGGCGCTGGCGCGCGCGGCTGGCCCGCAGCGCGTTGGCGTAGGCCTTGGGCGTGATGCCCGTGGCGGCCTTGAAAACGCGGTGGAAATGGAAGCGGCTCATGCCGGCCTGTTCGGCCAGTGTTGACAGATCGGGCGGCTGCTCGGCTTCCAGGGCGCGGCAGGCGCGCTCGACGGCGGCGGCGTGCTGTTTGCTCAGGGGGACGGCGGCGGGGCTCATAGGGGACTCCTGACTGGCGCGTGTTGGCGTGATGCTTGACGCTATCGTCTCAAGACTGGCCGGCGCCGGCACTCCGCTTGTTGCGGCGCAGCCTTGGCCTTTGGCGTCCCCCGTGGCGTCCCGGCAAGGCCGGCCGGACGCCTGCAGAGGTCAGGCGCCGGGCGCGTAGGTCTCCAGGAAGCGCCGCAACAGGCCTGCCGCCACGGGCGTCGCGCGCACGTTGGCCGACAGATCGGGCATGTCGAGGTTTTCGGCGGCGTAGCGGCGGCCATAACGCTCGAGATGAGCCAGGATGAAATCCGGCCCGAACTCGGGGTGAAACTGGGTGGAAAAGACGTTGCGGCCGATGCGGATCATCTGGTGGTCGTCCAGATCCGAACGCGCCAGCACCGCCGCGCCCGGGGGCGGTTGCAGCACGGTCTGTGCATGCAGCATCTGCGCAGGGAAGGTGGACGGCACGCCGGCCATTAGCTGGTCGCCGGAGGCGGTCGGCAGCAATTCCACGGTCTGGGTGCCCACTTCCCGGCCCGACGGGTTGTAGCCGACCTTGCCGCCCAGCGCGTGTGCCAGCAGCTGGTGCCCGTAGCAGACGCCGAACATCGGCAGGCCCGCGTCGACGGCCTCGCGCAGCCAGGCGGCGGTGTCTTCGCTCCAGGGTTCCTTGTCGGACACCATGGCGGGCGAACCGGTGATCAGGGCGGCGCGGTAGCAGGAGGGCGCCTGCGGGCGCTGGCCCTCGTATACCGCGACGATCTCGACGTTGCTGGCGGCCAGGCCGGCCGCCGTCATGATTTGTTCGGCATAGCCGCCGAACTGGCTTTTGAGCGTATCGTCCGGATCGCCGGTGTGCAGGATCAGGACGGGAAGAGCAGAAGGAGTTGCGGCGGTCATAAAAGCGTGTAGGTGAACGAGGAAGGCGCGTTGGTCCCGCGACCCGGCGCGCCAGCGCACATAATAATCCAGCGAAAATGTTCACGCTGGCGCACTGCGGCTCCCGCTCCGTACCGGAAATACGTACAATCCGCTCAGATACTCATCCTTACAGACGATTCTCAATACTATGTGGATTTGGCTGGGATTGGCCGCGCTGGCGCTCATCGGAGAGCTGGCGACAGGAACCTTCTATTTGCTGCTGGTCGCTTTGGGTCTGGCCGCTGGCGGCATTGCGGCCTGGCTGAACGCCGGCCTGCAATGGGAGCTGGTGGCTTGCGGCGTCGTGTTGCTGCTGGGGCTATTGGTGCTGCGCAAGACCCGGGTGCTGAAAAAGCGTGAGGTCAATTCCGCCCGCAACGCCGACGTCAACCTGGACATCGGCCAGACCGTCGTCGTAGAGGCGTGGTCCGACAGCGGGGCGGCGCGCGTCTGGTACCGGGGCGCGCATTGGCAGGCCGAGCTGGCCAAGGGACACGCCGCCCATCCCGGCGAACACATCATTACCGAATTGCGCGGCTCGATCCTCGTGCTGACTCCCAAGCGCGGCCGATCGGCATAGCAGAACGCACCCGCGCAGCGCCGCGGGCAATCGCCGGAACCCCGGCCAGCATGGCGGGGCAGGCCGGCGCATCCATCAGAAAAGAGGCTTCACACCATGATCGATACTTCAACCGTCGTGCTGCTTGTCATCGTTGCGCTGGCGATCCTTATCGTCGTCAAGGCGATCGCCATCGTGCCGCAGCAGCACGCCTGGGTGGTCGAGCGGCTGGGCAAGTTCGACCGCGTCCTGTCGCCGGGCGCCGGGTTCGTGATTCCGTTCATCGAACGGGTGGCCTACAAGCATTCCCTGAAGGAAATCCCCCTGGATGTGCCCAGCCAGGTCTGCATCACGCGCGACAACACCCAGCTGCAGGTCGACGGCGTGCTGTATTTCCAGGTCACGGACCCGATGCGCGCCTCGTACGGTTCGTCCAACTACATTTCGGCGATCACGCAGCTTGCCCAGACCACCTTGCGTTCGGTCATCGGCAAGATGGAACTGGACCGCACCTTTGAAGAGCGCGATTCCATCAACAGCAACATCGTGTCGTCGCTGGACGAGGCGGCGCTGAACTGGGGCGTAAAGGTGCTGCGCTATGAAATCAAGGATCTGACGCCGCCCAACGAGATCCTGCGTTCGATGCAGGCCCAGATCACGGCGGAACGCGAGAAGCGCGCGCTGATCGCCGCCTCCGAGGGCCGCCGCCAGGAGCAGATCAATATCGCCACCGGCGAACGCGAAGCCGCGATCGCGCGATCCGAAGGCGAGAAGCAGGCGCAGATCAACCAGGCGCAAGGCGAGGCGGCCGCGGTGCTGGCGATTGCCGAAGCCACCGCCAAGGCCATCACGCAGGTTGCCGATGCGGTTCGCCAGCCGGGCGGCATGGAAGCGGTCAACTTGAAGGTTGCCGAGCGCTACGTCGAGGCGTTCGGCAACGTGGCCAAGGAAGGCAACACGCTGATCCTGCCAGCCAATCTGTCCGACGTGGGCGGGATGATCGCCTCCGCCATGACCATCGTGAAGTCCACGCGCAACACCTGATACTGCGCCTCGCGGCGCGCCGCCCATGATCGCTCCCGTTAATTTGCTTCTGATAGCAGCGCTGGCGGGAGTGCTTTCGCTGTGCGTGCTGGGATCCCTGGCGCGCAGCGGCATGGCCGGCATCCGCGAGACCATACGCGCCAACCTGCTCACGCTGTTGGCGTTTTCTACATTTGCGCTGCAGAACACCGAGGCGCCGCTCTGGGCGTCCATCCTGGTGCCGAACGCGGCGATCGCGCTGGCCCTTTGCGCGTATTACGCGGGCGTGCGCCGGTTGCTCGGTCTTGCGGTGCCCCGGCATCTCATGACCCTGGGCTGCCTGGCGGCGCTGTCGGTCGTGGCCACCTACACCTACGTGGACTGGCAAGTGAGTCCGCGCATCGTCGCGATGTCGCTGCTGCAAATGGGCTTCATGCTGGCCGTGGCCATCGTCGTCCAGCGCAACATGCCCAAGCATCGCTCGCGCTACGCCTACCGTTTCGTGTGGGCGGTGACGCTGATTTCCGCCGTGGTCTGCGCGCTTCGCGCCGGGATCTACCTGGTGGGGCTGGACACGGTGGCCGCCTTTCTTGAGCCCACGGTGTGGGGCGTTGCGTTCCTGACTTTGGGCGTGTTGATCATGCCGTGCCTGACGCTGGGGACCATCATGATCATTCACGACCGCATGCTGGCCGACCGCGAACAAGAGGCCAACACCGACTTCCTGACGGGTCTGATGTCTCGCAAGGCGTGGTGGCTGCAGGCCGAACGGTATTGCGCTCAGGCCCTGCGCATGCGCCGTCCGCTGACCTTGCTGCTGTTGGACATCGACCATTTCAAGCGCATCAACGACACGCATGGCCATGCGGCCGGCGATGCAGTGCTGCGCCATTTCGGCTTGCTGGCGACCGCGACACTACGAACCGGCGATCACGTGGGACGGGTGGGGGGCGAGGAATTCTGCGTGCTGTTTGCGGACATGCGCAGCGACGCGGTGCTGGAGGTGGCCGAGCGCCTGCTGGATTCGGTGCGGCGCACGCCTTGCGCGCACGGGGGCAGCACGATTTCGTATACGTTCAGCGCGGGCGTCGAGGACTGGATCCCGGGCGAAAACCTGCAGGTGCTGTTCGAACGGGCCGACCGAAAACTCTATGCGGCCAAATCGGCGGGGCGCAACCGCGTGGTGGGCCCCGGCCACGAGGCCGAGCGCCCGGCGCTGCCGGTGGCCGCCTGAATCAATCGTCCTTGCTGCGGCGCGGGGCGCGGGTGTCGTGCTTCATGATGCGTTCTTTTTCGCGCGCCCAGTCCTTCTCGCGCGCGGTGTCGCGCTTGTCGAACAGCTTCTTGCCGCGGCCCAGCGCGAAATCCAGCTTGATGCGGCCGTTCTTGTAGTGCAGGTTCAGCGGCACGAGCGTATAGCCGCGCTGCTCGACCTTGCCGATGAGCTTGCTGATTTCCTCGGCCTTGAGCAGCAGCTTGCGCGTGCGCATGGCGTCTGGGTGGATGTGCGTGGAGGCCGTGGGCAGGGGGCTGACGTGCATGCCAAGCAGGAACAGTTCGCCATCGCGCACGATGACGTAGCTTTCCTTGAGCTGCACGCGGCCGTCGCGGATCGCCTTGACTTCCCAGCCTTGCAGGACAAGGCCGGCTTCAAAGCGGTCTTCGATGAAATAGTCGTGCGTGGCCTTGCGATTGTCGATGATGCTCATAAAGCCTTCTTGCTGGGGGATTCTGCGAATCCGGCGGATTGCGGGTTGTTGCGGGCGGCGATTGCTCGGTATCCTGACGGCTGTCTTTTGCCGCTGCTTTGTTCACTGCTTTGGCCGCAGTTTCGGCCCATCCAAGCCCACAAAGCGCTGTGCCGGTAAAATCTTGCCATTCTAGCCATTTGCGATAGTCGATGCACAAAGTACAACGATCCGTCCTGGTGCCTTACAGCGCCGCCCAGATGTTCGACCTGGTTGCCGACGTGGAGAAGTACCCCGAGTTCATGCCGTGGTGTGGCGGCGCCGAGGTGCAGACCCGCGACGAACACGGCATGCAGGCCTCCATCCTGATTTCCTTCGCGGGGATGAAGCAGCGCTTCACCACCCGCAATACCCACGTCTACCCCGAGCGGATCGACCTGGAGCTGGTGGATGGTCCGTTCTCCAGCCTGGTGGGTCACTGGGTTTTCCAGCCGCTGGCCGAAGACGCGTGCAAGGTCCTGTTCACCATGGAGTACGCGTTCTCGAACCGGCCGCTCGAAATGGTCGTGGGCCCGGTCTTCAACCGCATTGCGACCAGCTTCATCGATTCCTTCACCAAGCGCGCGCAGGCCAAGTATGGCGAGTGAAGGGTCCGCGGGCGGGCAGATCGGCGTCATCGTCTGCTACGCCTTGCCCGGCCACGCCTGGCAGCGCGACGTGCGCTTGCCGGACGGCGCGACCGTCGAGGACGCGTTGGCGGCCAGCGGTTTTGCGCAGGCATTTCCTGTCGTCAAGCCGTGGGAAGCGGGCGTGGGCATCTTCGGCCGCGCCACCGAACCCAAGGCGCGCCTGGCCGACGGAGACCGCGTGGAAATCTATCGCGGCCTGACCTTCGACCCGAAGGAGTCGCGCCGCCGCCGCGCCGAGCATCGCCGGGCCAAGACGGCCCGCAACGGGCGCATCCGGCCGGCAGGGCTGCTGTAACGGCGAACTGACGGCCCCCAGGCCCAGCGTCCCGCACGCCACCGTCGACATCCGCCGGTGGCTTTTTGCTTTCGGCCCGTCCCCGCACATTGTCATCAATAAGACAAAGCGCCCGGCCGCTTCGGGCGTAACATTGAGCCGGATTCCCGCTTACGTTTACGTCAACGTCATGTCAAAATCGACGGGCTGGCGTTCACGAGACGGCAGCAACGCCACGAGACAATACCGACTACAACAGGAGACAGGCTGTGGACTTGGAACTGACCGACGAGCAGCGCGCGTTCGCGCAGGCCGCGCGCGACTACGCTGAGGGCGAACTGGCTCCCCACGCCGCGCGCTGGGACGCCGAGGGCATTTTCCCGCGTGAAGCCTTTGCCCGGGCGGGAGAGATGGGTTTCTGCGCGATCTACGCCAGCGAGGACATCGGCGGCCTGGGCCTGCCGCGCCTGGACGCCACGCTGGTGTTCGAGGAAATGGCGGCGGTGGATCCGTCCACCACGGCGTTCCTGACCATCCACAACATGGCGACCTGGATGGTCGGCAAGTGGGGCCAGCCGGCGTTGCGCGAAGCCTGGGGACCCTTGCTTGCCAGCGGTGAAAAGCTGGCCTCTTATTGCCTGACCGAGCCCGGCGCGGGCTCCGACGCGGCGTCGCTGTCCACGCGCGCGCAGCGCGATGGCGACAGCTACATCGTCAACGGCGCCAAAGCCTTCATCTCCGGGGGCGGCGACACCGACCTGCTGGTCGTGATGGCCCGTACCGGCGGCGAGGGCGCCGCGGGCATCAGCGCCTTTGCGATCCCCGCAGACAGCGAAGGCATCGGCTATGGCCGCAAGGAAGAGAAGATGGGCTGGAACAGCCAGTCCACGCGTCCCATCACCTTTGAGAACGTCCGTGTGCCGGCCGCCAACATGCTGGGCGTGGAGGGCGAGGGCTTCAAGATCGCCATGAAGGGCCTGGATGGCGGCCGGATCAACATCGGCACGTGCTCGGTGGGCGCGGCGCAGGGCGCGCTGGACGCCGCCCGCCGCTACATGGACGAGCGCCGCCAGTTCAACCGCAGGCTGGCGGAATTCCAGGCCCTGCAGTTCAAGCTGGCCGACATGGCCACGCACCTCGTGGCGGCGCGCCAGATGGTTCGGCTGGCCGCCTGCAAGCTGGACGCCGGCGCGCCCGATGCGTCCACCTACTGCGCGATGGCCAAGCGTTTCGCCACCGACATGGGCTTCCAGATATGCCTGGACGCGCAACAGATTCATGGTGGTTATGGTTACCTGAAAGACTATCCCTTGGAGCGTTTGGTGCGCGATACTCGCGTTCATCAGATTCTGGAGGGCACCAACGAGATCATGCGCGTGATCATTGCCCGCCAATTGTTGGAAAAAGGAGCCGACATAAGATGAATGCACCGGTGTTGTTCGAAGAAAGATCCGCCGCCAATGGAATGCGTTTCGGCATTGCGACGCTGAATGCGCCGCAAACGCTGAACGGCCTGTCGCTCGAGATGGTTGACCTGCTGGCCGACCGCCTGGACGCCTGGGCGCGTGATCCCGGTGTTGCGCTGGTGGTGCTGCAGGGCGCGGGCGACAAGGCGTTCTGCGCCGGCGGCGACCTGCATGGCCTGTATCGCAGCATGACCGAGAACGCGGGCAAGCCCAGCTGGAGCAACACCTACGCGCGCACCTTCTTCGAACGCGAGTACCGGCTGGACTATCGCATCCACACGTATCCGAAGCCCGTTCTGTGCTGGGGCCATGGCATTGTCATGGGCGGTGGCATCGGCCTGATGATGGGCGCAAGCCACCGCGTCGTCAGCGAGACCTCGCGCCTGGCCATGCCGGAAGTGTCGATCGGCCTGTTCCCGGACGTGGGCGGCAGCTGGCTGCTGAACCGCATGCCGGGCCGCAGCGGCGTCTTTTTGGCGCTGACGGGCGCGCAACTGAACACGTCCGACGCCTTCTTTGCTGGGCTGGCGGATTTCCGCCTGAATAGCGCGGATTGGCCGGCGCTGCTGGCGTCGCTGGAGCAGCAGCCGTGGGCCGGCCAGGCCGCGGATGCGGCCGAGGACGCGATTCCCCCGCGCTCGATCAACGACGGCCTGCTGCGCCGCGCGCTGACCGCGCTGGAACCGCCCACGCCGCTCGAACCCGGGCCCCTGCGCCAGCACTCGTTCGTCGTCAACAACCTGTGCAACGGCAACCGGCTGGACGACATCTACGAAGAGCTGTCCTTCCTGAAGGACCACGAAGACCCCTGGCTCTCGCGCGCGGCCAAGACGATGCTGGCGGGCTCGCCGGGATCGGTGCGCCTGGCGTTTGCCTTGCAGCAGCGCACGCGCCTGCGGTCGCTGGACGATGTGTTTCGCGTCGAGTACATCGCCGCGCTGGCGTGCACGGCGCATGGCGACTTTGCCGAAGGCATCCGCGCGCTGCTGGTCGACAAGGACAAGAACCCGCGCTGGAATCCCGCCGTTATCGACATGGCGACCGACGCCTGGGTGCAGAAATTCTTTGAAGAACCCTGGCCCGAGGGCGAGCCGCACCCGCTTGCCGACCTGGGCCAGGAAGGGCGCTGATCCGCCGGCCGGCCCGCCAGCCGGCCGATCCGCCACGCAGGTCACGATGAATCCATACCTACAGCAATAGCAACAGGAGACAAGACATCATGAGCAGCATCGCGTTTATCGGTTTGGGCAACATGGGCGCGCCCATGGCATTGAATCTGGTCAAGGCTGGCCACAGCCTGAAGGTGTTCGATCTGGTGCCGGCGGCCATCAAGCTGCTGACCGATGCCGGGGCGACGGCGGCCGCGTCCGCGTCGGAGGCGGTCCAGGGCGCGGAGGTCGTGATCTCGATGCTGCCGGCCAGCAAGCACGTCGAGGGCCTGTACCTTGACCAGGACCTGCTGGGCAAGATTTCCTCGAGCGCGCTGGTCATCGAATGCAGCACCATTGCGCCGGATTCGGCGCGCAAGGTGGCGCAGGCGGCCGAGGCGCGCGGCATCGCCATGATCGATGCGCCGGTGTCGGGCGGCACGGGTGGCGCGGCCGCGGGCACGCTGACCTTCATCGTGGGCGGCGCGGCCGCCTCGCTGGAGCGCGCGCGGCCCGTGCTGGAAAAGATGGGCAAGAACATCTTTCACGCGGGCCCGGCCGGGGCGGGACAGGTCGCCAAGATCTGCAACAACATGCTGCTGGGCATCCTGATGGCCGGCACGTCCGAGGCGCTGGCGCTGGGCGTGGCGAATGGCCTGGATCCGAAGGTGCTGTCGGACATCATCGCCAAGAGCTCGGGGCGCAACTGGGCGACCGAACTCTACAACCCGTGGCCGGGCGTGATGGAGCATGCGCCGGCCTCGAAGGGCTATGCCGGCGGGTTCGGCGTGGACCTGATGCTCAAGGACCTGGGACTGGCCGCCGAGGCCGCCCTGTCGGCGCGCGCGTCCATTCCGTTGGGCGAACTGGCGCGCAACCTGTATTCGCTGCACAGCGCGGGCGGTTCGGGCAAGCTGGACTTTTCCAGCATCGTCAATCTGGTCAAGCGCGAGCAGGACTGACGTGCCGCACGTCAACGCCTCGGAAGACCCGGCCGCGCGGGTCCAGGCCAGCTTCGATCAGCAGAGCATCATGGCGCTGCTGGGCGCGCGGCTGCATAGCGTCGAGCCGGGCAGGGTGGACATCGTCCTGCCGTACCGGCAGGACCTCTGCCAGCAGAACGGCTTTCTGCACGCGGGCATTTCCACCACCATTGCGGACAGTGCGGGCGGCTATGCGGCCTACACGCTGTTCGGACCGGGCGAGGATGTACTGACGTCCGAATTCAAGATGAACTTCCTGGCGCCCGCCAAAGGCGACCGGTTCGTCGCGACCGGCCGCGTGGTCAAGCCGGGCAAGCGTCTTTCGGTCTGCCAGGTGGAGATGTTTGCGCACGACGGAGAACAAGCCACTCTGTGCGTGATAGGCTTGCTCACCGCGGTGCGCGTGACGCCGCGATGAACGCTGCCGGGGCATGCCGGGGCCATCGCCTCGCATGCCCGGCGCCCGTCACGCGTTGCATGGGTTTTCCGGCAATGCCAGCAAAAGAACACCACAGAATTTTCCGCAGCAACTGGCTGCGCGCCGCAGTGCTGGGCGCCAACGACGGTATCGTCTCCACGGCCAGCCTCATCACCGGCGTCGCGGCTGCCCAAGCCTCGCACGGCGCCATTCTCACTTCCGGACTGGCCGGCCTGGTGGCCGGCGCGCTGTCGATGGCAGCGGGCGAGTACGTGTCCGTGCGCACCCAGGCCGACACCGAGGCCGCGGACCTGCGGCTTGAACAGCGCTCGCTCAAGCGCAACTCCGGCGAAGAACTGGCGGAATTGGTCGACATTTACGTCGAGCGCGGGCTGACCCGCGACTTGGCCGAGCAGGTGGCGCGCCAGCTCACCAGCCATGATGCGCTGGATGCGCACGCCCGCGACGAGCTGGGCATTTCGCTGCACAACCGCGCGCGGCCGGTCCAGGCGGCGTTGGCGTCGGCGGCGTCGTTTGCCGGCGGGGCCGCCGTGCCGCTCGCCGTGGCGGCGGTATCGCCCGGACCGCCCCTGATCGGGTGGGTGATCGGCGCATCGGTCTGTTGTCTGGCGGCGCTGGGCACCATGGCCGCAAAGGCGGGGGGCGCGCCCAAGCTGCCCGCCGCGCTGCGCGTCACGGTGCTGGGCGCGGCGGCCATGGCGGTGACGGCGGGCGTGGGTGCGCTGTTCGGCGTGGCGGTCTGAAGACGAACGCCAGATTCGTGCGCGCCGGAATTGGCGCGCACGGGCGCGGCAGGGTCAGGGATTGATGGCGTAGGGCAGCGGGGCGGGCGCGATGCGCGGACCGTCGGCGCTGGCCAGACGCAGATCACCCTCGGGCAGTGCGGCCAGGGTGGTTTCGAACAGCACCGACACCACGCCGGCATCGCTGGCGGCCTGCACCACGCGGCCAATGGCCTCGCCCGGTTGCGTGGCATCGAACACGTCCACCCCCGTCAGCGACGCGCCCTGCAGGCTAGCGTCGGCAACGGTGCCGAAGGCCATGCGCCGCTTGACGGTGCCCCGGTAGTGGCTGCGTGCCACCACTTCCTGCCCGGGGTAACAGCCCTTGGTGAAGCTGACGCCCTGGATCAGGTCCAGGTTAACCGTCTGCGGAATGAAGACGTCCTGCGTGGCCGCGGCAATCCAGGGGATGCCCGCCGCCAGGTCAGCCGCCTGCCATTGCTGCGCCGAGGCCAGTCCCAGGGCCTGGGTCAGCGCGGCGGACTGTTCCAGCTGGTCGTCAGAGGCAATCCACCACCAGCGCAGGCGGTCGTCGGCCGACGGCGCGACGATCCAGGTGCCGGACGGCAGGGCGGCGCGCTGCCACGTGGCGCGCGGCAGGGCGCCCGTCACGGCTTCCAGCGCGGCAGCCTGTTCCGGGGTGGCCTGCACGCCGGCCACGTGCAGCGGCGCGGCGGCCAGCTTGGCTTTGGCCCGCAGGACGAACATGGACAGGCGCTTGATCAGTGCTTGGGACAGGTCCTGGCGGACCAGGCCGTAGAACTGGGGGGAGTCATCGGCATCGCCGGTGCCGCGCCACATGACCATCGTGGCCAGCAGACGGCCCTTGGCGGTGCAATAGCCGGCCAATCGCGCGGCGTCTTGGGGCAGGCCCGTGACGTCCTGCGTGAGCTGGCCGTGCAGGAAGGACAGGGCGTCGGCGCCCGAAGCGGTGAAGACCGCCAGATCTTCCAGCGGAGCGCATTGCGCGCAACCTTCGGCGCGGACAGGAATCGAAGCGTAATAGGCGTGCATGGCGGCGGGAGTTATCGCGTCATCAAAGTGCTGATGATAGCCGTGTTCCCGGGCCGGCCCGGGCATGTCCCCGATGCGCAAAGGGGCGCGCCGCGCGATCCGGCCCCGTTGTGTCACGGCTGCGGCCCGCGATCCATTAAACTTCCGACACTTATGAAGATGCGACTCCGAAATTTCGTCCTGTGGTTCCTGTTGCTCATCGTCCTGGCCGTGGGCGGCGCGGTGGGCGCCGCCTATACCTGGATGCATCGCCCGATGGCGCTGTCGTCCGACAAGATCGACTTTGTGGTGGATCCGGGCAGCAGCCCGCGCACCGTCGCGCGCGCGCTCAATGCCGCCGGCGTGCCGATGTGGGAGCCGGGTTTCGTGTGGATGGCGCGCCTGTCCGAGCGCGACAAGCTGATGAAGGCGGGCGGCTACCAGGCGCTCAATGGCGACACGCCCTGGCTGCTGCTCGAACGCCTGGCCCGCGGCGACATGACGCAGCGCCAGATCACCTTTCTTGAAGGCTGGACCTATCGCCAGATCCGCCAGGCGCTGCGCGAGAACCCCGACGTCAAGCAGACGCTGGGCGATGTCAGCGACGAAGAACTGATGGAGCGGCTGGGATCGACCATCAAACACCCGGAAGGCCTGTTCTTTCCGGATACCTACGTCTTCACGCCCGGCAGCACGGATTTCGACCTGCTGCGCCGCGCCTACCAGGAAGGGCAGCGCATCCTGAACGACACCTGGGACAAGCGTCAATCGGACGTGGCGGTGTCCACGCCCTATGAAGCACTGGTGCTCGCCTCCATCATCGAAAAGGAAACCGGGCATGGCCCGGAGCGCCGGCGCGTATCGGGCGTGTTCACCAACCGGCTGAAGATCGGCATGCTGCTGCAGACCGATCCGACCGTGATCTACGGCATGGGCGAGGCCTACCAGGGCCGCATCCGCAAGCGCGACCTGCAGACCGACACGCCCTGGAACACCTACACGCGTCCGGGCCTGCCGCTCACGCCGATTGCCGCACCCGGCCGGGCGGCCTTGCTGGCCGCCGTGCAGCCCGAGCAGCACAAGTTTCTTTATTTCGTGTCCCGGGGCAATGGCACCAGCGAGTTCTCGGCCAACCTGTCCGAACACAACCGCAACGTGGCCCGCTACATTCTTGGTCAGCGGTCCAATCCCACGCCCGCGCCTGCGCCCACGCCCGCGCCGGCGGCCTCGGCAGCGCCCGAACCCGAATCAGCACAAGGACAAGATCAATGACCTCACGCGGACGTTTCATTACGCTGGAGGGCGTGGACGGCGCGGGCAAGAGCACGCACACCGTCTGGATCGCGGATTTCCTGCGCGCGCAGGGTCTTGAGGTCGTGTCCACCCGCGAGCCCGGCGGCACGCCGCTGGGCGAGAAGCTGCGCGCGTTGGTCCTGAACGATCCCATGGGGCTGGATACGGAAACCCTGCTGATGTTCGCTGCGCGATGCGAGCATTCGCGCCAGGTGATCGAGCCTGCGCTGGCGCGCGGCGCGTGGGTCGTCTGCGACCGCTATACCGACGCCAGCTACGCCTACCAAGGCGGCGGCCGCGGCCTGGGCGCCGAACGCGTGGCGGTTCTGGAAGCCTGGATGCATGCCGGCAGGCCGGACCGCACCTGGCTCTTTGACGTGCCGCTGGAAGTCGCGCGGGCGCGGCTGGCCGATGCGCGCGAACCCGATCGCTTCGAGCGCGAGGGTGCGGCATTCTTCGAGCGCACCCGCGAGGCCTACCATGCCCGCGCAAAGGCCGATCCGGACCGTATCCGCGTCGTCGATTCGACGCGCGCCATCCCCGAGATCCGCGCCGACCTGGAAGCCGGCCTGCGCGAGCTGTTGGCCGTTCCCGCATGAGCGCGCCCCAGTTTCACCCCTGGCAGATGGACACGGCCCGCGCCTGGCTGGGCAATCGCGACCGCTTTGCGCATGCCTGGCTGGTGCATGGGCTGGCTGGCATCGGCAAGCTCGATTTCGCCATCGCGGCGGCGGCCAGCCTGTTGTGCGAAACGCCTGAAAACGGGCTGGCCTGCGGCCACTGCGCCGCCTGCGCGTGGTTCGCCAGCGGCAACCATCCCGACCTGCGCCGCATCCGCCCCGAGGCAGTGGCCGTGGAAGAGGGCGCGGATGCCGCCGAACAGGCCGAAGACGCCGAGCCGGCGGCAGGCGCTGCCAAGCGCGCGCCGTCCAAGGAAATCCGCATCGACCAGATCCGTTCGCTGGAGTCCTGGTTCAACACCGCCACGCACCGCGGCGGCTGGCGCGTGGCGTTGCTGTACCCGGCCCATGCGCTCAATGTCGTGTCGTCCAACGCCTTGCTCAAGGTGCTGGAAGAACCGCCTCCCCATACGGTATTCCTGCTGGTCGCGGACGCGCCGGACCGCTTGCTGCCCACGCTCGTGTCGCGCTGCCGCCGCTTGCCGCTGCCCGCGCCCGATGCGGACACGGCGTTGCAGTGGCTGCGGGACCAGAACGTCGAGCCGGCGCGCGAATGGCTGGCCGCGGCGGGGGGCGCGCCGCTGGCGGCGCTGCGCCTGGCGCAATCCGGCGAATCTGCCTGTCCGGCGTGGCTGGGCCAACTGGTCAACCCGCTGGCCAAGGGTCAGACGCCCGACGTGGGCACGCTGGCCGAAGCGCTGGAGAAAGTAGCCGCGCCAGAATGGATCGATGCCCTGCAACGGCTGTACACGGATCTGATGCTTGCCAGCGCTGGCGCGCCGGTGCGCTATTTTCCGTCGCTGGCTGCTGGCGTGGCGCAGGTGGCCGCCCGCATGCATCCTGCCCGCGTGGCCGAGGCCGCCCGCTGGCTGACGCGCCAGCGCGCGCTGGCCACCCACCCCTTGAACGCCAAGCTGTTCGCCCACGCCACCCTGCAGCGCGTGGTGCTATCCTGCCAGGCGTAAGTCCTTGATCCGGCGGCGCTTTGCTTCGCTTGGCGACGCGCCCCGGTTCGCAACACCAGACTCACCATGTACGTCGATTCCCACTGTCATCTGAATTTCCCCGAGCTTGCCAACGATCTGCCGGCCATTCTTGACCGCATGACGGCCAATCAGGTCACGCACGCGCTCGTCGTCAGCGTCAACATGCCGGAATGGCCCGGCCTGATGTCGCTGGTCGAGCCGCAGCCCCGCCTGTGGGCCTCGGTGGGCGTGCACCCCGACTACGAGGACACGCCGGACCCGACGCCCGAGGAATTGGTGCGGCTGGCCGAGCATCCCAAGGTCGTGGCCATCGGCGAAACCGGGCTGGACTACTACCGTCTGTCCGAACCACTGGACTGGCAGCGCGAACGTTTTCGCCGCCACATCCGCGCCGCGCGCGACGCCGGCCTGCCGCTCATCGTGCACACGCGATCGTCCGCCGAGGACACCGTGCGCATGCTGCGCGAGGAAAAGGCGGCTGAGGCGGGCGGCGTGATGCACTGCTTCACCGAAACCTGGGAAGTGGCGCAGGCCGCGCTGGACCAGAACTTCTACATTTCGCTGTCGGGCATCGTGACGTTCAAGAATGCGCAGATCGTGCATGAAGTGGCCGCCAAGGTCCCGCTGGACCGGCTGCTGATCGAAACCGATTCGCCCTACCTGGCCCCGGTGCCGTTTCGCGGCAAGCTCAACGATCCGTCCAAGGTGATCCACGTGGCCGAAAAGATCGCGGACCTGCGCGGCATCACGGCAGCCGAGGTCGCCCGCGCTTCCACCGACAATTTCTTCAAGCTTTTCAGCAAGGTGAAGAAATAGGTCGGACCGTTTTTTTGAATCTGCATCCTAGGATAGCCATGGCCATCCGCATCGCCTCCGCCCATAAAGCCCTTTTGACGTGCAGCCGCGCCGGCCTGCTTGCGCTGGCCATCGGTCTGGCCGCGCCGACCGCGCAGGCGGCCAATCCGGGCGACTGGTGGGTCTACGTCGCCAACGATTACCCCGACGACATCCGCGACCTGCTGGCGCAGGGGTCGGATCCCAATGTGCGCTACAAGAACGGCCAGCCGGCCATCATGCGCGCGGTCGTGGACAACGCCTGGAAGGTGTTTGACGTGCTCGCCGCGGACAAGCGCACCGACGTCAACGCCGAGAACCCGGCGGGCGAAACGCCGCTGATGTACCTGGCCATCGCCGGCCAGACCGAGCGCGCCAAGAAGCTGATCGCGCGTGGCGCGCAGGTCAACCGCCTGGGGTGGACGCCGCTGCATTACGCGGCCTCCAAGGGGCAGATGGAAATGGCGCGACTGCTGCTCGCGAACAAGGCGATGGTCAACGCGCCGGCGCCCAATGGCGAGACGCCGCTCATGATGGCGGCGCTGTCTGGCCGCAAACCCATGGTCGAATTGCTGATCCGGGCCGGGGCCGACGTCACCACGCAGGACGCGAAGGGGCAGGATGCGGCCGCGTGGGCGGCCACGGGCAAGTCGGAGTCGCTGGCCGCCGAGCTGACGGCCATGGCCCAGAAGGAAGCGGACGCCAAGCGCAAACGCCGCGCGTCGGCGCAAGGGGCGCCGCAGGAGGCGGGCGCCGCTGGCACGGGCGCGGGGCAACCCGCCGAGGCGCCAGCGCCGGTCCCGGCACCCGCGCCGGCCGCCGCCGCGCCGGCAACTGGCGGCGGTGTGAAAGGTGTCTCCGGCGTCGGGCTGTCGGATTACGAGAAGCCGCCTGCGCCCTGATCCTCGGTCTCGTCCGTGATCTGCCCCGCGGTCTGACCCAACCGCCGCAGACGCCGCCAATGCACCAAACCCGCCTCCCGGCGGGTTTTTTTGCGTCCGGATTTCGGGGTTTTCCCTTGTGATTCTCATTGGGTGGGAAAAAATAGAAGCGAAACCGCCACAAATTGATAATCTCGCGTCCATATTTCTGGGAGTTGAGTCGTTATGTCGGAAACATCTGTCGGGGCGGGCGCGGATCGCGTCCTGTATGTGCTGGCCACCTTGGCCCGGCACGACGGCCCGCTCAGCATTGCCGCGCTGGCCGACAAGACGGGCCTGGCGCAAAGCACGCTGTACCGGCAGATTGCGCTCCTCAAGCGCTGGGGTTTTGTCGCCGAACACGACGGCGAGTACGGACCCGGGCCGCTGTGCGTGCAGCTTGCGTGGGGCTTTGACCAATCGTCTTTCCTGATTCATGAGGCGCAGCCCGACATGGCTGCGCTTGCCGCATCGTCCGGCGAAACCATCGGACTGCTCGTCGCCGTGAAGGACCAGGCTGTGTGCCTGGACATGGTGGAAAGCCAGCATCCGCTGCGCTGCTCGTTCACCAAGGGCCGCGGACTGCCGCTGGCGCGGGGCGCGTCGGCCAAGTCGCTGCTGGCGTTCATGCCGCAGGCCCGGCTGCAGGCGGCGCTTGCCTACCTGGCCAACGAGGCCGCCGTGGATGCCGACCGGCTGGCGAGCGAGCTGGAGGCCATTCGCGACCAGGGCTATGCCGTGACCGACAGCGAAGTCGATGCCGGCGTCTGGGGCGTCAGCGTGCCGATCTTCCAGCGGCCGAATCAGGCCGTGGCCTCGATCACGCTGATGGCGCCGTCCACCCGCGCCGCGCAGCATCCCGACGCGCTGATCGACATGACCTTGGCAGCCGCCCGCCGCATCTCCGAACGCCTGAAGGCCGCCTGACGCCGCATTGCACACCCTCTTACCTCCCGTCGTACCCACTTCCATAGGACTCACCATGATGAATCGCCGCACTCTGCTGTCCGCCGCTCTGTCCCTGAGCCTCGCCTGCGCCGCTGGCGCCGCGCACGCCCAGGAAACGATCCGCGCCGTCACCGACGCCACCTTCCCGCCGATGGAGTTCGTCAAGGACGGCAAGCGCACCGGCTTTGACATCGAACTGGTCGAGGCGCTGGCCGGCGCGATGGGCAAGAAGGTCGAGTGGATCGACATCGACTTCAAGGGCCTGATTCCCGCGCTGCAAGCCGGCCGCGCCGACATCGCGGTGTCCGCCATCTACATCACGCCCGAGCGCAGCAAGGTCGTCGACTTCACCGACCCGTACTACGCGGGCGGTCTGGTGGTTCTGACCAAGGCCGACGGTCCCATCAAGACGCTCAAGGACCTGGAAGGCCGCAAGGTGTCGGTGCAGGTCGGCACGAAGTCGGTGAACTACCTGAAGGAGCATTTCCCCAAGGTCCAGCGCGTGGAAGTCGAAAAGAACCAGGAGATGTTCAACCTGGTGCAGATCGGCCGCGCCGATGCCGCGGTGACGGGCAAGCCCGCCGCCAAGCTGTTCGCGCAAAGCACCAATGGCCTGACCGTGCTGAACGAGCAGATCACGACCGAGGACTACGGCATCGCCGTGCCCAAGAACAAGCCTGAGCTCACGCGCGATCTGAACGCCGCGCTGCAGAAGTTGAAGGCTGATGGCAGCTACCAGGCCATCGTCAACAAGTGGTTCGAGGCGCCCGCGAAATGAACCTGGATTTTTCTCCCGTCTTCGCCGACTTTGACGCGCTCTTGCGGGGCGCGGTGGTCACCATCGAGGTGACCGCCGGCGCCTTGCTGCTGGGCTGCGTGATGGGACTGCTGGTCGGTATCGGCAGGCTCAACCCGCAGCGCCGCGTCATTTATCACCTGTGCAGCACTTATCTGCTGTTCTTTCGGGGCACGCCGCTGCTGGTGCAGCTTTTCATCTGGTTCTTCGGCCTGCCTCAGTTCGGCGTGACGCTGCCGGCGTTCGCCTGCGGCGTGCTGGGCCTGGGCATGTATTCCGGGGCCTACGTGTCGGAAATCGTGCGGGGCGCGATCCAGTCGGTGGATCGCGGCCAGACGGAGGCGGCGCGTTCGCTGGGCATGTCGTCCGGCCAGGCCATGCGCATCATCATCCTGCCGCAGGCGGTGGTGCGCATGATCCCGCCGCTGGGCAACGAGTTCATCGCACTGATCAAGAACTCCGCGCTGGTGTCGCTGTTGACCATTCACGATCTGATGCACGAAGGGCAGAAGATCATCAGCGTGTCTTACCGCTCGCTGGAAACCTACCTGGTGGTGGCATTGATCTATCTGGCCCTGACCACGATCGCCATGGTGATTTTGCGCAAGATCGAACATCACCTGCGCGCTGGAGGAATGGTGCAATGAGCCTCGTCATCGAAGGGCAGGAAATGATCCGCATCCGCGGCCTGCATAAATCCTACGGCGATCACGCCGTCCTGCGCGGCATCGATTTCGATGTGCTGAAGTCGCAAGTGGTCGTGGTCATCGGGCCCAGCGGGTCGGGCAAGAGCACCTTGCTGCGTTGCTGCAATGGTCTTGAAGTGGCGCAGCGCGGCACCGTGGACATCTGCGGCCAGACACTGCAGGACAACGGCGCGCTGTTGCCGGAGGCCGAGCTGAACGCGTTGCGCACGCAGGTGGGCATGGTGTTCCAGGGCTTCAATCTGTTCCCGCACCTGTCGGTGCTGGACAACGTGACGGTCGGCCCGCGCACGCTGCTCGGCATGGGCCGCGAAGAGGCCAATGGGCTGGCCGCGGACCTTCTCAACAAGGTGGGCCTGTCGCAGAAAATGGCGGCCATGCCCGCCAGCCTGTCGGGCGGCCAGAAGCAGCGCGTGGCCATCGCACGCGCGCTCGCCATGCAGCCGCAGGTCATGCTGTTTGACGAGCCGACCTCGGCGCTGGACCCGGAATTGGTGGGCGAAGTGCTGCAGGTCATGAAGCTCTTGGCCCGCGAAGGCATGACCATGATGGTCGTGACCCACGAAATGGGCTTTGCCCGCGACGTGGCCGATGTGGTGGCGGTGATGGAGGGCGGCGTGATCCTGGAGTCCGGTCCGCCGGACGTAATCTTCACCCAACCGCGCGAGGCCCGCACCCGCGAGTTCCTGCAGGCGGTGCTGAGCGCGAGTCCGGGGGCGGCAGCATGAACGCATCGCAACTGGACAAGAGCGTGTGGAAGGCGCGCGACGACAGCGCCGAGCAGGGCGACACCCGCCGGCTGGCGCATATCGTCGAGCCCGAAGCGGGGCAGGGCGAAATAGGCGAAGCCGTGCTGCTGGGCTTTGCTTGCGATGCGGGCGTGGCGCGCAACCAGGGGCGCGTGGGCGCCGCCGCGGGGCCGGCCGGTATCCGCAAGTACCTGGCGGGCCTGCCGGCGCACGGTCTGACGCGCCTGCTGGATGCCGGCGACGTCGAATGCCACGGCGACAAGCTGGAGGACGCACAGGAGCGCCTGGGCTTGCGTCTGGCCGAACTGATGGGCCGGGGCGCCCGGCCTGTCGTGCTGGGCGGCGGACATGAAATTGCCTGGGGCAGTTTCCAGGGGTTGGCCCGCTGGCTGGATGCGCGCGGCGACGCCGGCGCCGTGCTGGTGCTGAATCTGGACGCGCACTTCGATCTGCGTACGGGCCGTCCCGGCAGCTCGGGTACGCCGTTCGACCAGATTGCGGCAGACAGCGAGGCGCGCGGGCGCGAACTGCAATACGCCTGCCTGGGCGTCTCGCGGTTGGCTAATACGCCCGCACTGTACGCCCGCGCCGCGGAAATCGGCGCCGTGTGGGTCGAGGACCGGGACATGCAGGAGCGTCATCTTGAGGCGCGGCTGGCCGACGTGGATGGGTTGCTGGCCAAGGCCCAGCACGTGTATCTGACGATCGACCTGGACGTGCTGCCCGCGGGCGTGATGCCGGGGGTGTCCGCGCCGGCGCCTTACGGGGTGCCGATGGCGGTGGTCGAGGAGATCGTTTTGCGTGTCAAAGCCAGCGGCAAGCTGCGGCTGGCCGACCTGGCGGAATTCAACCCCAAGTTCGACGTCGACGGCCGCGGCGCGCGCGCGGCGGCGCGTTTGGCTTGGCAGTTGTTGTCGGCGTGATTCGACGCTGATGCGGTGTCTGACACCCTTGTTGCGATGGTGCAGGCTGTAGACCGTCTCGCCAGGGTGTCAGACACCGGGGCAGATGCAGGGCGGATCCTCTTTGCGAGGGCCGCCCTTTTTTTATCGGCCGTGGCGTCCCGCGCAGGCTGGACGCGCCCGGTTTCGCGGCTTAGGATAAGTGCAGCTTCCGGCCCCGCCTGCGACCCGTTCGGTATCCGCAACATCTATATGTCCCTATTTAAAAAATTTAGACTTTAAATAGGGACGGTATTAGATTCATGGATAAAATGGCGCAACTTTGTCAGGAGAGCATGCTCATGTCTCAAACTCCCACCCATGCCTTGCCGTCTTATCTGAATGCCGAGGACCTCGGCCCTTGGGGTAATTACCTGCAACAAGTCGACCGGGTCACGCCGTACCTCGGTTCCCTGAGCCGGTGGGTCGAGACGCTGAAGCGTCCGAAGCGCTCGCTGATCGTCGATGTGCCGATCGAACTGGATAACGGCACCATCGCCCACTTCGAGGGCTACCGCGTGCAGCACAACGTGTCTCGCGGTCCGGGCAAGGGTGGGGTGCGTTTCCACCAGGATGTCACGCTGTCCGAAGTGATGGCGCTGGCGGCCTGGATGTCGGTCAAGAACGCCGCGGTCAACCTGCCGTACGGCGGCGCCAAGGGCGGCATCCGTGTCGATCCGCGCAAGCTCTCCGCGTCGGAACTCGAACGCATGACCCGCCGCTACACCAGCGAGATCGGCGTCATCATCGGACCGTCCAAGGACATTCCCGCGCCTGACGTGAATACCAACGCCCAGACGATGGCCTGGATGATGGACACGTATTCCATGAACGAAGGCGCCACCGCCACGGGCGTAGTCACGGGCAAGCCGATCGCGCTGGGCGGCAGCCTGGGCCGCGTCGAAGCCACGGGCCGCGGCGTTTTCGTCGTGGCGTGCGAAGCCGCGCGCGACAGGAACATCGATGTGGACGGCGCACGCGTTGTCGTGCAAGGCTTTGGCAACGTGGGCGGCACCGCCGCCCGCCTGTTCCACGAGGCCGGCGCCAAGGTCATGGCCGCGCAGGACCACACCGGCACCGTGCACAACCCGGCCGGCCTGGACGTGCACAAGCTGCTGTCGCATGTGTCGCAAACCGGCGGCGTGGGCGGCTTCTCGGGTGGCCAGGCGCTGGACAAGAACGAGTTCTGGACGCTGGAAACCGAGTTCCTGATCCCGGCAGCCCTGGAAAGCCAGATCACGGTCGACAACGCCGCCAAGGTGCGCGCCAAGATCGTCGTGGAAGGCGCCAACGGCCCGACCACGCCGGAAGCGGACGACATCCTTGCCGAGAACGGCGTGTACGTGGTGCCCGACGTGCTGGCCAACGCCGGTGGCGTGACGGTCAGCTACTTCGAGTGGGTGCAGGACTTCTCCAGCTTCTTCTGGAGCGAGGAAGAGATCAACCAGCGCCTCGAGCGCCTGATGCGCGAAGCCTATGCGTCGGTGGCGCAGGTGTCGCGCGAGCACAAGGTGACGCTGCGTACCGCCGCGTTCATCGTGGCGTGCACGCGCATCCTGCAGGCCCGCCAGGTGCGCGGCCTGTACCCGTAAAGACTGAATCGGCATGGCGCCTTCGCGGGCGCGATGCCGGAATCGCTCCGCAAGGGGCGATTCCTATTTGTGGTGATGAAAAATGCCGGGCAGATGCCCGGCATTTTTACGTCAAGACCCGGGATGGCCGAGGCTTCACGATGCCGGCAGCAGTTCCGGCTTCAGGATGCCGCGCAGATCCTGGTACGAAATCGTCAGCTCCGGCTCGCCGTGCGAATACGGCGCGATCGAGTAGGCGTCGTACTTGACCACAATGCCATCGCGCGTGATCGCGAAGTTGTCGCTTTCCTGGAAGGGCCACATCTTGTTGTAGGCCGCCGGGTCGCGCTTGGCATCGGGGTTGCCCGTCAGCCATTTCGCGTGCGCGCGCTGCAACGCGGCGACGTATTCGGCGCGGCGTCCCGGGATCAGTGCTTCGTCCAGGCTCATGACGCGGCCGCGGCTGCGTTCCCAGTTCAGGTACTGGGTGGCTGGGATGCCGTGCGCGGCGCCGGTCAGGTACTGTTCCGTGTGCAGTTCGACGGCGACGATGTCGCCCACCGTGTCCTTCACGCTGGCCTTGAAGTAGGTCGCGTCGCGCGGGCGCGCCGTGGACCAGAAATACTGCGTGTATTCCGACAGCGTCTCGTAGGGGCCGCGGCGATTGGCGTCGGTGCCGGTCATGTAGGCAAGCACGTGGTCCACCAGCGCGGTCAGTTTCGGGATACCCGGAAACGCCACGCTGTCGATTTCGATGCGCGGGCAGTCGCCTTCGCAGCCCGGCTTGCTGGCCGCCCATTTGATGCGTTCGGTGGACAGGTCGCCCAACTTTTCCGGCGTGGCCGATGACGAGGCATCGGGCGTTGCAAGGGTGATGTTCGAGGGGGGCGTGCTGCCGCAGCCGGCCAGGGCCAGCAGGGCGGCGCCCAGGATCAGACCGCGTATCGCGCCAGCCGGCGTGAAGCTGCGATTCATGCAATTACCTCCAGAAAACGCAAGGCGCCGTCAGGGCACGACGCCTGTCCAGTCGGCGCGGGAGAATTTTTCGTCCGCCTGCGCCTGCGCGCGCGCCAACGTTTCCGTGCCCACGCTACCCGGGGTCAGACGATGCAGCCCG
The DNA here is from genome assembly GCF_041879325.1 of Achromobacter sp. JD417. Classification (NCBI taxonomy): domain Bacteria; kingdom Pseudomonadati; phylum Pseudomonadota; class Betaproteobacteria; order Burkholderiales; family Alcaligenaceae; genus Achromobacter; species Achromobacter sp. JD417. Next base: position 2,541,398 of record NZ_CP087159.1, read on the forward strand.
GCAAAAGTTTCCACCATGCGGTCGATGATGACCTCGCGTGCCAGCCCGGTCTGCGTGCGCAGCGGATCGACGCGCTTCTTGGCGCTGGTGGTGCCCTTGTCGGAAAGCTTCTCGCGCCCGATGCGCAGGACTTCGACCATCTTGTCGGCGTCGATATCGTAGGACATGGTGACGTGATGCAGCACGGCGCCGGCGCGGCGAGCCTGCGCCGCGCCGCCGATCTTGCCGATGTCGGAGGCGATGTCGTTGAGCGGCTGATACCAGGCCTTGATGCCCAGGCCCTGCAGCGCGGTCAGCACCCAGGCGTCCAGGAAGGCATACGACTCCTGGAAGCTCATGCCGTGGACCAGCGCCTGCGGCGCGCTCAGCGAATACGTAATGGAGTTGCCCGGCTCGATGAACATCGCGCCGCCGCCGCTCACGCGGCGCACCACTTCGATGCCGTGGCGCTTGGCGCCGTCCGGATCGACTTCGTTCTTCAGGGATTGAAAGCGGCCGATCACGACGGCCGGCGCGGACCATTCCCAGATGCGCAGGGTGGGCGGGCGCTGGCCGGCGCCGACTTCGTCGGTGATGACGGCGTCCAGCGCCATGTGCAGCGCGGGCGGCTGCGGGCCTTCGTGGATCAGCTGCCAGTCGTAATCGTTCCAGTCGGTGCGGCTCATGCCAGCGCCCTCCGCAGCACCACGGCAATGGCTTCGGCGGAGAATCCGAACATTTCGGCGTCGGCCGGCAGGGCCGATTGCACGGCAACCGCCAGCTCCAGTTCGCCGGCGTCCGCGGGCATGCCGTTCAGGCCGCGGTTGATGGCTTCCAGCGCCTCGGGCGGTTCAAGGAAAAAGTCGCCGCTGATGCGCACGTCGGCCAGGCGGCCATCGCGCACTTCCAGATCCGCGACGACCAGCTTGCCGCCGGGGACTTTGTATTCGCCATGCAAAGGCATTGGGCGCTCCTTTCAAATCAGAATCAGACGTTACAGGCTGAGCTTCATGCCGTCATGGCTGGCCTTGAAACCCAGGCTTTCATAGAACCGGCGCGCATCGGGGCGCGCGCGGTCGGTGGTGAGCTGGACCAGTTCGCAGCCCTGGATCCGGCATTGTTCGATGGCCCATTCGAACATGGCGTGGCCCAGTCCCGCGCCGCGAAACGCCGAGGCGATGCGCACGCTTTCGATCTGGCCCCGCCACATCCCCCGCCGCGACAGGCCGGGTATGAACGATAACTGCAAACAGCCCGCCAGTTGTGAATCCTGCTCAACCACGGCGAGGAATTGGTTGGAATCCTGCTCGATGGCCTCGAAGGCGGCAAGGTAGCGCGGGTTCAGCGGGACCGAGGCGTCCTCGCGGCCTGCACCCAGGTCGTCATCGGCCAGCATGGCCACGATGGCGGGCAGATCGGCCGCGCGTGCGCGGCGAAAAACGCGTTGCGGGGCAGTCATGGCGTGCTCCTTCCTGGTCAGCGTGCGACGTTCTGGGCGGTCTGGCCGAACAGGATGCGGCGTGAGGCTTCGTCGTTGACCGACGGGGTGGTGTTGATGGTGTCGGCCAGCGCGTAGGCGCGTTGCGTCGCCGGACGCGCGCCGATGGCTTCGAACCAGCGCTTGAGGTGCGGAAATTCGTTCAGGTCCTGGCTTTGCTTGGCGTGCGGCACGATCCACGGGTAGGCCGCCATGTCGGCGATGGAATAGTCGCCCGCGACAAACTCGCGGTCGGCCAGACGCTTGTTCAGCACGCCGTACAGGCGATTGGTTTCCTTGACGTAGCGCTCGATCGCGTAGGTGATGCGTTCCTGCGCGTAGCCGGAAAAGTGGTGGTTCTGGCCGGCCATGGGGCCCAGGCCGCCCATCTGCCAGAAGAGCCATTGCGACACTTCGGCGCGCCCGCGCACGTCGGCGGGCAGGAACTTGCCGGTCTTCTCGGCCAGGTATTGCAGGATGGCGCCGGATTCAAACAACGAGATCGGCGCGCCGCCGTCCGCGGGCGCGTGGTCCACGATGGCGGGGATGCGGTTGTTGGGCGCGATAGCCAGGAATTCGGGCTTGAATTGGTCGCCGCGGCCGATGTTGACCGGGTGGATCTTGTAGGGCAGGCCAGTTTCTTCGAGGAACAGCGTGATCTTGTGGCCGTTGGGGGTCGTCCAGTAATAGAGATCGATCATGAGGGTGTGTCCTGTGTGTCATGGCGCCGCGGGCAAGCGCCCGCGGATGGAAGGGCCATGATAGCGGCGCACACCGGACGGATGCCTGAATAACCGGGGGGAGGATGCGGGTTTCCGCGCAGGGCCCCCCGGCGCCCTGGGGTCAGACCGCGCCCGGACGCGGGCTGCGCGGCAGCCGCCACGTCCAGTTCAGGCTGACCGCGGCGGCGGCCAGGAAGATCAGCGCCACGCCCGCGATCTGCGAGGCGTCCATGCGGTGGCCGTAGACCACGAAGTCGAGCAGGATGGCGACGGCGGGATAGATGAAGCTGAGCGCGGCGGTGGAGGTGGTGGGCAGCTTCTGGATGGCCGAGTACATCAGGATGTACATGAGGCACGTGTGGATGAGACCCAGCGCCACCAGGTATCCCCATTGCACAGGCTGGGCGGGCAGGGCATTGAAGCCGGCCATCGGCAGCAGCATCACCGCGCCCAGCGTCACCTGCACCAGCGCCAGCACCTGCGGGGGGATGCCCTTCAGGCGCTTTACGATGATGGCGGTGATGCCGTACAACGCGGCTGCGCCCAGGCCTAGCATCAGACCCGTCAGATAGGCGCCGCCGCCCGCCGCGCCGCCATCGCCCAGACGCAGCACCAGCAGCAGCCCGGCGAACGCGACGAGGGACCATGCCACCTTGCCGCGCGAGGGGCGCTCGCCCAGGAACAGCACGCCCAGCCCGATCAGGAAGAACGGCTGCACGTTGTAGACCGCAGTGGCCAGCGAAATGGACGCCAGCCGATAGGCCGAGAACAGCAGCACCCAGTTCAGCACCAGCGCGGCGCCGGCGGCCAGCGCCAGGGCCAGCGTTTTCGCGGTAAAAAGTCCCGGCTTGAGCAGGCCGCGCGCCCAGCAGTACAGAAAGAGCGACAGGGCGCCGAACACGCAGCGAAAGAATACGACGTTCCAGGCGCTTTGCCCGGACTCCAGAACGAAGACGCCGAGCGTGCCCGACAGGGTCATGGCGGCCGCCATCTGCGCGAGGCCCGTGCGTTCGGTCGAGGGGATCATGGTGGTTCTCCAAAGGCCATCTGGCCAGGAATTCGATGGAGAAATTATCCCAGGCGGTTTCATCCGCTTATATGATGTTGCCGTGGCACTTTCGCGATTCAACCTTGCTTTGGGTGGAATTTATGCAGAACGACCTAAAAAATGAAAGTCCGGTTTTGGATGGGATCGACCGCCGTCTCGTGGAGATGCTGTCTGCCAATGCGCGCACCACCACGGCCGACCTGGCGCGGCAGGTGGGCATGTCGGCGCCCAGCGTCGCCGATCGCATGCGGCGGCTCGAGGAATCCGGCGTAATTCGCGCATACACGCTGGACGTGGATCCGGTGGCGCTGGGGTATTCGCTGGAGGCCGTTGTTCGCATCCGGCCGTTGCCCGGGCAGTTGCGCCATGTCGAGGGCCTGATCCAAGAGATTCCGGAATTCGTGGAGTGCGACAAGGTAACGGGCGATGATTGCTTCATCGCCCGCATGGTGCTCCGGTCCATCACGCACCTGGACGGCATTCTGGAGCGAGTGACCGAATTTGCCGAAACCAACACCGCCATCGTCAAGTCGCACACGGTGCGCAGGCGGCTGCCGCCGCTGCGTTAGACGGGGGCGGACAGGGCCCCGGTGATGTCGTCGCGCAGGCTGGCCGGCGTGTCGGTGGGCGCGTAGCGCTTGATCACGCGGCCGTCGCGCCCGACCAGGAACTTGGTGAAGTTCCACTTGATGCCTTCGGTGCCGAAGACGCCCGGCTTTTCGCCCTTGAGCCATTGGTACAGCGGGTGGGCGTTCGGGCCGTTGACATCGATCTTGGCAAAGAGCGGAAAGGTGATGTCGTATTGGGTGCTGCAGAAATTGCGGATCTCGGCCTCGTCGCCGGGCTCCTGGTGGCCGAACTGGTCGCACGGAAAACCGAGCACGGTCAGGCCGTCGTCGTGGAACGCGCGGTAGAGCTCTTCCAGACCGGCATACTGCGGCGTGAACCCGCATTTGGAGGCAACGTTCACCACCAGCAGCACGCGGCCGCGGTACATCTCTAGGGACTGCTGCGTGCCGTCGATGGCGCGGACGGAGAAATCATGGATTGTGCTCATGCGGGCTCCTGGAATCGGGCGTCGTCCGCGCATCGGCGCGGGCGTTGGGGCAGACTTGGGAGTGTAGCGCCGCAGACGCGCGTGGGGGCTTTGCGGCATCGCGGCAGGGCCCGGCCTATGATGCGGGTTTACCGAAGACGCTGGAAAGGAGCCGCGGCATGGAAGGAATGATCGAGCGACTGGAGGCGATGCTGGCCAAGGGCACCGACAATCTGCTGCTGCGGTTTTCGCTTGGCAAGGCCTACGCGGAACAGGAACGCTTTGCCGAGGCCTGCACCCATCTGCGCGCGGCGCTGGCTTTCGATCCCACGTATTCGGTTGCCTGGAAATGGCTGGGCAAGGCCTGCCTCGGGCTGAATGACAAGCCCGGGGCCCGCGCCGCCTGGGAGTCCGGGCTGGCGGCGGCCCAGGCGCGGGGAGATCAGCAGGTCGTCAAGGAATTGCAGGTGTTCATCAAGCGCCTGGACAAGGAAGCGGCCGCGGGCGCCTGAGACTTTCGGGGTTCCCTGGCAGTGCCGCGGCCGGAGCCGGTGCGCTGGCCACGCGGAAGACCTCGATGGCGTGACGCAGGCGGGCGCCATCCGTGCGCAGGTCGGCGACCGCCTTGGCGGCCTGTTCGACGCGCGCGGCGTTGCCCTGCGCGGCGCTGTCGGTTTCCGAGATGCTGCGGCTGACCGTGTCGATGCCCGCATGCTGGTCCGTCGACGTGGCGGCGATCTCGTTGATGATGCGCGTGACCTTTTGAACGGATTCCACGATATCGCGCATGCTGGCGCCGGCCCGCTCGACGTGCCGCACGCCATCGCCGACGCGCGCGTCCGAGCTTTCGATCAGCGCCTTGATCTCGCGGGCGGCGGTGGCGCTTTTCTGGGCAAGGCTGCGTACTTCGCTGGCCACCACCGCGAATCCCTTGCCGGCCTCGCCGGCGCGCGCGGCTTCGACGGCTGCATTGAGCGCAAGGATGTTGGTCTGAAAGGCAATGCCGTCGATGATGCCCACGACCTCGGCAATGCGCGATGAGCTTTGGACAATGCCTTGCATGGCGTGCGCGGCCTCGTCAACCACATTGCCACCGCGCCGGGCGAGGTCGCTGGCCTGGTTTGCCATGGCGTCGGCATCCTGCGCGTTGGCGGCATTTTGCTTCACGGTGACGGCCAATTGCGCCATGCTGGCGGCCGCCTGTTCCAGCGACGCCGCCTGGCGCCCGGTGTGGGCCGAGAGGTCCGCGTTGCCTTGCGCGATGTCGGCGGCGGACTGCAGGGCGTTCTCGATGCCGCCGTGCACGTCTCGCGTGATGCTGACCAGGCTTTTGCGCATGACTTCCAGGGAAAACTTCAGCTCGCCGATCTCGTCCCCAGTCAGGGCGCCGGGCAGCGGTGTGCTCAAGTTGCCCGCGGCGATCTGGCGCGTGAAGTCGGTGGCCGCGCCCAGCAGCCCGGCGATGGCGCGCGCAAAGCCCCAGCCCGACGCGAAGATCAGCGCGACGCCGCCCGTAGTCAGCGCCATGGCCGCGGCCAGCGCGCTGCTGCTCAGGCGGTCGTGCATGCCGTAGATGGCTGCGCCGGCGGCGCCGATGAACAGCGAGGCGGACAGCACCGCCCACGCCAGGAGGCGCGAACGCACGCCGGTCAGGCGCCAGAGTTTGAGCCGCGCCAGGACGCCGCGCACCCCGGCCGGTTTGACCCGGCCGCCGCACAGCCGGATGCCGCGCGCCGTGCCCAGACGCAGGCTGGCATAAACGGCTTCGGCTGTTTCGATCTGCTGGCGGGTGGGCTTGACCCGCACCGAGGCATAACAGACGGTGGTGCCGCGTTCCACGATGGGCGTGACGTTGGCCAGCACCCAGTAGAAGCCGCCGTCCTTGCGGCGGTTCTTGACCATGCCTGTCCACGACTCACCACGCTGGATGGTGTGCCAGAGGTCTTCGAAGGCGGCTGGCGGCATGTCGGGATGGCGCACGATGTTGTGCGGCGCGCCGACCAGTTCCTCGCGTGAAAAGCCGCTTGCGTGAACAAACGCCGGATTGGCGTAGATGATCCGGCCGCGCGAGTCCGTGCGGGAGATCAGGTATTGCTCGTCGCGGAGTACGTATTCCGTGTCGTTGACCGGCTGGTTGTTGCGCATGCGTCGCTCGTCCTGTGATGGGCGAGGGCATCATCGGGGACGGGCGCGGTGGCGGCGTTGATGTACGTCAACGCCGCCACAGGTCGACGCGCTTACGCGGCGGGCAGGTTGCCAAAGGCTTCAAGCGCCCGCAGCCGGCTTTGCGCCAGATCCACGATCGGTTCCGGATAGTCCGCGGCGGCCCGCTCCATGGGATTGGGATCGTGGATGGCCTTGTCGTCAAGATGCGCCAGTTCAGGCAGCCATTCGCGCAAAAACACGCCCCGCGGGTCGAATTTGCGGGACTGCGACAGCGGATTGAAGACGCGGAAGTAGGGCACCGCGTCGGCGCCCGTGGAGGCGCTCCATTGCCAGCCGCCGTTGTTGGCGGCCAGGTCGCCGTCCACAAGCTGCGACATGAACCAGGCCTCGCCCAGACGCCAGTCGATGAGCAGGTTCTTGGACAGGAACATCGCCGTCACCATGCGCAGCCGGTTGTGCATCCAGCCCAGCGCCAGCAACTGGCGCATGGCGGCGTCCACGATGGGGATGCCGGTCTTGCCCTGCTGCCAGGCCGCCAGGTCGTCGGGCGCGTCGCGCCAGGGCACGGCGGCGGTCTCCGGCTTCATGGGCTGGTGCATGGACAGGGCGGGGTAGGCCGCCAGCAGGTGCAGGTAGAACTCGCGCCACAGCAGTTCGTTGATCCACGTGGCGGCGCCGGCCTTGCCGCTGTCGATCTCGCCCTGGTTGGCCGCCAGCGCGGCGCGCAGCGCCTGGCCGGGAGACAGGACGCCCGCGGCAAAGTAAGGCGACAGGCAACTGGTGGCGGGCAGCGAGGGGAAATCGCGCTCGTCCTTGTAGGCGAAGATCGCCTCGTCGGCAAAGGCGGCCAGCCGGTCGCTGGCGGCAGCTTCACCGGCGGGCCAGAGCGCCCGGACGGCGTCGCTGGGCGCGTCGAACCCGTCGAACGAGTCCGGCAGCGGATCGGACTTCCAGCGCGGCGGCGTCTGGGCGCGGGGCGCGGGAATGGGCCGCACCGGCGCGCTGCGCAGGCGCTCGCGGCAGGTGCGGGCATAGGGCGTGTAGACGCGATAGCAATCGCCTTTGCCGGTCAGCACGGTGCCGGGGCGCAGCAGCGTCGCGCCGTGGTGCACCGTCCACTCGATGCCGATGTCGGCCAGCGCGGCCGCGACGGCGTCGTCCCGGCGGCGTTCGTTGACGCCCCACTCGGCGTTGACGTGGACCGCTTCGATGGCGTGTTCCTGGCAGAACGCGGCCACGGCCCGCGGGGCGTCGCGCCAGTCGTCAACGGTTAGCAGCTTGAGCGGAATGCCGGCCTGTCCCAGGTCCTGGGACAGCTCGCGCAGGTTGCGCAGCCAGAAATCCACCTTGGCCGGGGCGTCGCCATGCTGGCGCCATTGTCCGGGCGCGGCCAGGAAAAGCGCGGTGACCGTGCCGGCCTCGGCCGCCGCGGCCAGCGCGGCGTTGTCGTGCATGCGCAGGTCGGTGCGCAGCCAGAGCAGCGTGTTCATGGGGAGGCTCCAGGGACAGGGGGGCCGGGCGGCGCGCCGGCGAGGCTGCGATTCTATCCCGAGCACGCGCGCGGCCCGGAGCGAAAGCGCCTGGAAGACGATGTAAAAACTACGAGGAGATGTGACCGGTGTTGCACTGCAACCCGTTGCGGCGGCTGGTTGGCAGGGGCAGGGGCCAGATGGCGCCCGAACGCCAAAACGCCCCGCATTGCCCGTCAAACCATGAAACACGCTGGCGCGTGGCGTGTATTGACGCACGTGTGGACGCCGCCATGTAATGCAAGTCAACGACTAAAGCAGGCAAACGCTATGGGAAATCTGATGGACTTCCGCCCGTCCTTTCTGAAGGGACGTACACCCGCCGGCAAGACGTCCCGCGATGTCTTGCAGAAGCTCTGGCGTTCGGTCGATTTACCGGACGCGTCGCTTGAGCACGTCGTGCTGACCGGCGCAGACCCTGTCGTCCCTTCCTCATTTGCCGTCGGCACGGCGGCGCAGACCAGCATGGCTGCCGCAGCTCTGGCTGCTGCGGAGGTCTGGCACCTGCGTGGCGGCGCCCGGCAGCAGGTCAGCGTGGACATGCTGCATGCGGCACAGGAGTGCCGCAGCCACTACACCATCAATGGCGTCACGCCCAATCCGTGGGATCCCATCACCGGCGTCTATCGCTGCGGCGATGGCGGCTGGGTGCGCATTCACGCCAACTTCGCGCATCACCGTGACGGGGCGCTGGCCTTGCTGGGCTGCCCGACCGGCGACGGCGCCACGCGGGAAGCCGTGGAACGCGCGCTGAGCCGCTGGAAAGCGCTGGATTTCGAGCAGGTGGCGGCCGATGCCGGCATGGTCGTGTCGGCAATGCGCTCGTTCGAGGAATGGGACCGCCATCCGCAGGGGCAGGCTGTCGCCGCGCAACCGCTGCTGACCATCGAACGCATCGGTGAAGCTGATCCTCGCCCGCTCCCGAAGTACGCGCAGAATGCGCGGCCGCTGCAGGACATCCGCGTGCTGGACCTGACGCGCATCATCGCCGGGCCGGTGTGCGGGCGCGCGCTGGCCGCCTATGGCGCCGACGTGATGCTGGTCAACAGCCCGCAACTGCCCAATATCGACAACATCATCGACACCAGCCGCGGCAAGCTGTCCGTGCTGGCGGACCTGGACACGGCAGATGGCCGCATCGCGCTTGGCAACCTGCTGCGCAGCGCGCATATCTTCGTGCAGGGCTATCGCCCCGGCGGCATGTCCGCACTGGGATTCGGCCCGCAGGACGCGGCACGCATCCGTCCGGGCATTGTGTATGTGTCTTTGTCCGCGTACGGCACGACGGGGCCGTGGGCGAACCGGCGCGGGTTCGACTCCCTGGTGCAGACGGCCACGGGCTTTAACCACGCGGAAGCGCTGGCTGCCGGTCAGGAGGCGCCCAAGGCGCTGCCGATGCAGATCCTGGATCACGCGTCGGGTTACCTGATGGCGTTTGGCGCGCAGGTGGCGTTGGCGCGCCAGGCAACCGAAGGCGGCAGCTGGCACGTGCGCGTGTCGCTCGCTCAGACCGCGCACTGGCTGCGCGGGTTGGGGCGGGTGGACGGCGGGCTGGACTGTCCCATGCCGGGCTTTGACGGGCTGATGGAGACGTCGCCATCAGGTTTTGGCGAGCTGGTCGCGGTGCGCCATGCGGCGCGCTTCTCGGAGACCCCGGCGCGCTGGATCCGGCCGTCCAGTCCGCCCGGCACGCACCCGACGGTCTGGCCGTTCAACTGATCTTCGGCAGGCGCGGTACGTAAAGCAGTACGTTTACGCAGTACGTTTACGACCGCGCCTTATTGTGGACGCTGGTATCTCACCAGGGCGTTACTGCCTGGCCTTCCATTCCCGCAGCGCGCGCATCGTGTTTGTCACGTGCGACTCGGGGCTCATGTTCGTGTATTCGTACAGGATCTTGCCTTCGGGCGAGATCACGTAGGACACGCGCTGCGCATATTCCGGCCGCTTGTCGTGCACGGCGTCGTACGCCTTCATGACTTTGCCGTCACCGTCGGCCGCGACGGCGAATTTGTTGCGGCACTCGCTGACGGAAAACTTCTTGAGCGTGTCGATGTTGTCGGTCGAGACGCCGATGACCGTGGCGCCCAGCGATTTGTATTCGTCCGTGGCCTCGGCGAAATTGTGGGCTTCGATGGTGCATCCCTGCGTGAATGCCGCCGGGAAGAAATACAGCACCACCGGACCTTGCTTGAGCGCTTCCTTCAGCTTGAAGGTGTATTCGTTGCCGCCCAGCGAGGCTGGCACGCTGAAGTCCGGCGCGGCGGCGCCCACCGGCAGCGCGGCGAGGGCCGGCGTGCCGGCCATCAGGCCGCATACGAGGAACCAGGGGGCAAGGCGCTTCATGGGTGTCTCCCGTTGGAGCCGCGGAAACGCCGCGGCAAGCTGTCTACTGTAGCGGCGGGGCGCGCCCGGGTCCAGTTCAACCGCCGTCAGGCCCGCCGCGGCCATTGTTGCCGCGCGGCTGGTCGCGTTGCTGCTGCTGGCGTGACTGCTGCTGTTCCCGCTGCTGCTGTTGTTGCTGTTGCTGCTGCTGTTGTTGGCGGGCCTGCTGCTGATCGCGCTGTTGCCGTTGCTGTTGTTGTTGCTGCTGACGGACCTGCTGCGCCTGCTGATCGCGTTGCTGTTGTTGGCGGTTCTGGCGCGCCTGTTGTTCGTGCTCCTGACGGTCACGCGCCATTTGGCGTGCCTGGTCGTCGCGTTCCCGCTGCTGGCGCGCTTGTTGATCCTGTTGCCGGCGTTCGCGCAGGTCCTGCTGGTTCTGCTGATCGCGTTGCTGCTGCTGGCGCGCCTGCTGGTCACGCATCTGCTGCTGGCGCAATTGCTGCTGGGCCTGCGCGTCGTTCTGCTGCCGGTCGCGCACCTGCTGGTCACGGCTTTGCTGTTCGCGAGCCTGCTGCTGGCGCTGCTGATCGTTTCTCAACTGATCGCGCGCCTGCTGGTCGCGGACCTGCTGCTGGCGATCCTGCGGCAGGCGGTCCTGCGGCAGGCGATCCTGCGGCAGGCGATCCTGCGGCAGGCGTTCCTGCGGCGCGGACGGGTTGTTGCCCTGCGGGCGGGCGTCCCGGCCGGGCCTGCCGTTGTTCGGGTGATCCACATACGCCTGGGGCGGCTTGCCTTTGTTGTGGTCATAGAACTGGGCGCGGTTGCCGCCCGCATCGCGCACGTAGGCGCGCTGCGCGTCGGTGGGGCCGGCGTGGCGGTCATTGCGCGCGGCCAGCTCGCGCGGGTCGGCATTGCGGCGCACGCCTTGCGGCCCGCCGTGGTAGCTGACCCGGCGGTTGTCCACGTTGTTGACGACGATGTTCCGGTTGTAGACGTTCGTCACGCGGGTGATGTTCACGTTCGTGACGGACCGGTTGTAGTAGAAGCGGTCGCGTTTCCAGTAACCGCCCACATAACCCAGGCCCGTATAGCCGAAGCCGTAGTTGATGCCGCCGTAGAAACCCACGTGCGGCCCCCAGTAGCCCGGGTTCCAGAGGTAAACGCCATTGGAAAAGCCCCAGTACCCCGGGGTCCAGAGAGCGCCCTGATATGGCGCCAGCACCCAGGCGCCGGGCACCCAGAAAAAGCCGTAACGGTTGAGGCTCCAGTAGCCGGGTACCCACAGATAGCCGTCCGCGGGGGCGGGCGGCTGCACGTAGACCGGCAGGGGCGGTGGCGGCTCGGGACTGCGGTCAACGAGCGCCAGATTCGCGTTGGCCGGATCGCCCTCGTCGTATGCGGGTTGTTGATACGCAGACGGAACCGGCACCTGCTGCGTGGAGTAGACGTTCTGCGCGGCGGCCAGCGCGGGGGCGGTGGCGGTAACTGCCAGCAGGGCCGCGGTGGCCAGCGGCCGCAAGCGGGCAAACTGGAAGGAAGGGCTCATGAGAATGTCCTTGGCGCAGCAGATCCGATTTTCAATAGCCGCGATAGTAATAATGCGGGGCGGGGTACGCCGGGTAGTAGTAATAATGCGGCGTGGCGTAGACCGGCGCGGGCCGGTAGTAAGCCGGCCGCGCTGGGACGACCACACAGCCGCTCAAGGCGCTTGTCATCGCCACCATCAACAACAAAGTCTTTCTCATCATCCGGCTCCCGCCTGGCGCAAGGCGCGAAATACGCCCTCACTGCGCGCATGCAAATTAGGCCATGCCGGCGGGACCAAGTTCGGGGACTGTAATGGTTCCGAAACAGCTTTCGCGTGACGGATGTTTGCGCCTGCGTGACGGTCGATGACGTTCGTATCAATGTCTGCGTAATCGCGTCATAGTCGTCGCAAAAAGAAAGGGACCGCGAATGCGCGGTCCCTTGTGATGTTGCCTTGCATGTCCGCCGCGTGGCGCGGCGGACTGGGCAGCCGGTCAGTTCCAGCGGCCGCCGGTGCCAGCCAGGCTGAAACGGCCAGCGCCCATGAACGCGATCGCCAGGCCGGTGAACAGGTACATGCCTTGCAGTTCCAGTGCCCAGCCGCCGTTGTTGGTCATGCTGGCAATACTGCCGCTGTGGGCGAGCAGGATGGCGACGACCATGTTGATGGCGATGATCAGACCGGCCAGACGGGTGTAGACGCCGATGATCAGCAGGACGGGAGCGACGATTTCGCCAATGTACACGCCGTAGGCCAGGAAGCCGGGCAGGCCATGCGAGGACAGCATGCCGCTGATGCCGCCGACGCCGCCGCCGGTCAGCTTGAACAGGCCGTGGAGCAGAATCAGGATACCGAGGGTCAGGCGCAGGATCAGCTTGCCGGTGTCATCGGACTTGATCATGGTGAGTTTCTCTTGTGATGGTTAAGGGGGACAGTGGGCAGGTTGGAGCTCACTGCTTGCCTTTGGTTCCGCGCCCGCCGCGCCTTTCGAAAAAACCAGCATACCGGCGTGCGGGCGGCGCCATTATGGCAAAGCCCGTGTGAAACCCACAAGCTTTTGCCGCGCGTGAATGCCTTCCGCCGTGCCGGATCAGAATTCTTCCAGGAAGCGCATCCGGAACCGGCGGCCCTTGATGTTGCTGTTGGAGATCCGGGAGAACGCCTGCTTGGCGATCTGGCGGTCCAGCGCCACATACGACGTGAATTCGGTGATGTTGATCTTGCCGACCTGCTCGAACGTCAGGCCGCCGTCGCCGGTCAGCGCGCCCAGCAGGTCGCCAGGGCGCAGCTTGTCCTTCTTGCCGCCCTGGATGCTCAGCGTGATCATGGGCGCGCGCAACGGGCGGTCCGCCTTGGGGCGCAGCGATTTGAGGTCGCCCCATTTCAGCGGCGAGCCCTGGTATTGCTCGATCAGGGTGGCCCAGCGCATTTCCTCGGGCGAACACAGGCTGAGCGCCAGCCCCTTCTGGTCGCCCCGGCCGCTGCGGCCGATGCGGTGAACGTGGACCTCGGTGTCCTTGGTGACGTCCACGTTGATGACGGCGCCCAGGTTCTGGATGTCCAGCCCGCGCGCGGCCACATCGGTGGCCACCAGCACGGCGCAGCTCTGGTTGGCAAACTGGATCAGGATTTCGTCGCGCTCGCGCTGCTCCAGGTCGCCATTGAGCGCCTGGGCGCTGATGCCCTCGGCTTGCAGGCGTTCCACCAGGTCATGGCTGCGGATCTTGGTGTTGCAGAAAGCCAGCGTGGAGGCGGGACGGAAATGCGCCAGCAGCTTGGCCACCGCGTCCAGGCGTTCGCCTTCGTCGATCTCGTAGAAGATCTGCTCGATGCGGCTGGCGTCGTGTTGCGCCTCGACCTTGACCTCGGCGGGATTGCGCAGGAAACGCGCGCTGAGCTTGCGGATGTTGTCGGGATAGGTGGCCGAAAACAGCAGCGTCTGGCGCTTGGCGGGGCAGTGCGAGGCAATGGCGACGATGTCGTCATAAAAGCCCATGTCCACCATCCGGTCCGCTTCGTCCAGGACCAGCGTGTTCAGGCCCGACAGATCCAGGCTGCCGCGCTCCAGGTGGTCCTGGATGCGGCCGGGCGTGCCGACCACAAGGTGCGTGCCGCGGGCCAGCGACTCGGCCTGCGGCCGCGCCGCGGCGCCGCCGCACAGCGTCAGGATCTTCACATTGGGAATCAGGCGCGCCAGCCGCCGCAGCTCTTGCGCGACCTGGTCGGCCAGTTCGCGGGTGGGGCAGACCACCAGTCCTTGCGGAACCAGGCGATTCACGTCCAGGTTCTGAAGCACGCCCAGCCCGAACGCCGCCGTCTTGCCGCTGCCGGTCTTGGCCTGGGCGATCACGTCGCGCCGGTCCAGGATGAGCGGCAGCGCCTGCGCCTGGATCGGCGTCATCTGTTCGAAACCCAGGGTTTTCAGGTTTTCGAGCAGCGGGGGAAGGAGGGGAAGGGTGGAGAAGGCGGTGTCGGTCACGGGGGGCGGATCCGGTCAGGGATCGGAGAAAAGCTGAGTTGGGCGTAGTGTAAAGCCTGAGTGGGTATGATCTACCGACGGGTTGGCCGGCTGCGGGGCGGGTCTGTCCCGATCATCAACGCCAACTGACGTCAGGGTGGATCATGTTCGACAAGTTCAAGGCGCTGTCCGAAGGCGCGGCCGTCAAGGCGCGCGCGCTGACCAGCCGCACGGCGGGAGCGCTGGAAAATTCAAAAGCCCAGTTGGGCGATGCCGCCGCGAATGCGCGGGCCAAGGGCCTGGCGCTGGCAGGCGCCACGGCGGTGAAAGGCCGCGAGCTGGCCGGGGCCACCGCGGAAAAGGGCCGCGAACTGGCGGGCGCGACCGCCGAAAAGGGCAGCGCGCTGGTGGACCAGCATTGGCAGACCATCGAACGCGTGACGGTAGACGGCTTGCTCAGCGTCTCGGCCGAAAAGCTCAAGGACGACGCGATGGTCAAGGACGTGCTGGAGCGCGCCTACGAGGCGCTGCCGACCGTGGTGCGGCTCGTCCTGCCGCGCGACCGGTATCTGGAAATCGTCATTCAGAAAAAGCAGCCGCTGCTGGCCAAGATCGAAGGCGCGAGAAACCGCCGCCAGGAGCGGGCGCAGGCCGGCGCGGCCAGGAAGGACCCGGACGCGTGAATCGTCCGGACTAGACGGGCGCCTCGTAAGTTCCCGCCAACGCCCGGGCGGCTTCCTGCATGCGCGGCAGCCACGCCCGCGCGCCGTCGATCGACAGCCTTGCCACCGGCGCATGCAGCGCCACCGCCGCAATGGCGCGCGATCCATGCAGGATGGGCACCGCCATGCAGACGATGCCCAGCAGGAATTCCTCGCGGTCGAAGCTGGCGCCTTCTTTCTTGATGGTCCGCAGTTCTTCTTCCAGCGCCGCCGCGTCGCAGAGCGTGTTCGGCGTATAGCGCGGCAACTGGGCCGCCGCCAGCATGCGCTGGCGGGTTTCGCGGCGCATGTACGCCAGGAACAGCTTGCCGCTTGCCGAACAATGCAGCGGCACGCGCGAGCCCGATTGCAGATTGACGCGCAGCGGCCAGGCGGTTTCCACCCGATCCAGGTAGATGACCTCGTCGCCGTCGAGCATGGTGCAGTTGCAGGTCTCGCCGATTTCGTCGACCAGGCTGTCCAGGATGCGGTGGCGCTCGCCGCGTAGCGGTGAATTGAGCAAGGTGTCGCGCGCCAGCGCCCCAAGACGCGGGCCGCTGACGTAGCTTTTGCCGGCCGGTTCGCGCAGCAGCATGCCGGCGTCGACCAGGCGCGACAGGATGCGCAGGACGGACGGTTTGGGCAGGCCGGTGGCCTCGGTCAGTTCGGCCAGCGAGACGGGCTGGGACGAACGGGCAACCTGTTCCAGCAGCGTCAGCGCGCGCAGGGCGGCGGAGGATTCGTCTTTCATCTTTCAATAATTGAAGAATTGGCGATCGGCTGCCCATCGTCGCACAGAAAATGCAGAAAATGGAACGCCCGGGGGTGGGAAGGGAGGGATTTCTGGCGCAGTATCGAATCACACCGGCCAACTAGCAATCGGACGAGCGCCGGCATGCCAGGAGAGAGACCATGAGCAGCAAGCAACACATGACCCCCAGCGAAGCGTTTGTCGAAACGCTGGTCGCGCAGGGCGTCAAGGATGTTTTCGGCATCGTCGGTTCGGCCTTCATGGATGCGCTGGACCTGTTTCCCGCGGCCGGCATCCGCTTCGTGCCGACGGTGCACGAACAGGGCGCGGCGCACATGGCCGACGGCTATTCGCGCGTGACCGGCCGGCACGGCGTGTGCATTGCACAAAACGGCCCCGGCATCACCAACTTCGTGACGGGCGTGGCGGCGGCCTATTGGGCGCACAGCCCGGTGGTGGCGATCACGCCCGAGACCGGCACGTCGGGCATGGGGCTGGGCGGCTTCCAGGAGACCGAGCAGCTGCCGATCTTCTCGCGCATCACGAAGTACCAGGCGCACGTGAACCGCCCGGATCGCATGGCCGAGTTCACGGCCAAGGCGTTCGACAATGCGATGGCCGAACGCGGCCCCGCGCAGCTGAACATTCCGCGCGACTATTTCTACGGCGAAATCGACGTGGCCATCCCCGAGCCGCGCCGCATCCGGCGCGGGCCGGGCTCCGAAGAGGACCTGGAAGCCGCGGCGCGCCTGCTGGCCGAGGCCAGGTTCCCGGTCATCGTGGCGGGCGGCGGCGTGTTGTTCTCGGACGGGCAGGCGGAATGCGTGGCGCTGGCCGAGCTCTTGGGGGCGCCGGTGGTGACCAGCTATCTGCACAACGACGCGTTCCCGGCCAGCCATCCGCTGTGGTGCGGCCCGCTGGGCTACCAGGGCGCCAAGGCCGGCATGAAGCTCTTGTCGCAGGCGGACGTGGTGCTGGCGCTGGGCACCCGGCTGGGACCCTTCGGCACGCTGCCGCAACACGGGCTGGAATACTGGCCGCAGAATGCCCGCATCATCCAGGTCGACGCCGACCATCGCATGCTGGGCCTGGTGCGTCCGGTGTCCGTGGGCATCTGCGGCGACGCCAAGCCGGCGGCCGCCGCGCTGACGGCCAAGCTGCAGGGGCGCGACGTGGCCTGCGTGCGGACCAAGGATCAGCGCGCCAGCGAGATCTCTGCCCAGAAGGCCGAGTGGGAACAGGAACTGGACAGCTGGTCGCACGAGCGCGACGACTGGAGCCTGGACATCATCGAGCAGGGCGGCGGGCGCATGCACCCGCGCCGCATGCTGCGCGAGCTTGAGCGCGCGATGCCCAAGCACGTGATGGTCTCCACCGATATCGGCAACATCTGCTCGGTGTCCAACAGCTACCTGCGTTTCGACGAGCCCAACTCCATGCTGGCGGCGATGAGCTTCGGCAACTGCGGTTACGCGCTGCCGGCGTTGATCGGCGCCAAGCTTGGCCGGCCCGACCGCCCGGCGGTGGCGTATGTGGGCGATGGCGCCTGGTGCATGAGCTTCCAGGAATTGCTGACCTGCGTGCGCGAGCAGATCCCGGTGACCGCGGTGGTGTTCCACAACGGCCAGTGGGGCGCCGAGAAAAAGAACCAGGTCGACTTCTATGGGCGCCGCTTCGTGGGCAGCAACCTGCGCAATCCCAACTTCTCGGAATTGGCGCGCGCCATGGGGGCCGAAGGCATCCGCGTGGAACACGCCGACCAGGTCGGCGCCGCGCTGCAGGCCGCGTGCCAGGCGCAGCTTGAAGGCAAGACCACCGTGCTGGAAATGATGGTCAGCCAGGAGCTGGGCGATCCGTTCCGCCGGGATGCGCTCAAGCAGCCGGTGCGGTTCCTGGACAAGTACCGCAAGTACGTGAACCAGCCGTTCCAGGCCGGCGAGGTGCCGCTGTCGATCGAGCCGGTGGGACGCTGACCGGCGCGCCCGGCGCGGGCAGGGGCAGGCCGTCACGCCCTGGCTCCGCGCCGGTCAATCACCCGGCCGCCGCACGCGCGGCCGCGGCAGGAGCGAAGACATGGCATTCGACCGTTTGTTCGAGCCGCTGCGCGTTGCCGCGCTGGCGGCGGGGCGGCTGCGCACCGCGGTGGCGTATCCGCTGTGCCCCGTCAGCCTGCGCGCCGCCGTAGAGGCGAGCGAGGCAGGCTACATCGAGCCCGTGCTGGTCGGGCCCGCGGACCGCATGGCCACGCTGATGGCGCAGGAAGGCATACGCGCGGGTTCCATGGCAATCGTCGACACGCCAGACGATGAGCTTGCGGCCGCACGCGCGGCCGCGGCGCTGGCGCGTGACGGCGCGGTCCGCATGCTGATGAAGGGCAGCCTGCACACCGATCACTTCATGTCGGCGGTGGTGACGCGCGAATCGGGCCTGCGCACGGGCCGGCGCATCAGCCACGCGTTCGTGATGGCGGTGGCGGCCTACCCGAAGCTGCTGATCCTGACCGACGCGGCCGTCAACATCGCGCCCACCTTGCAGGAAAAGGCGGACATCGCGCAGAACGCCATTGATCTGGCGCGCGCCCTCGGCGTGGAACGGCCCAAGGTTGCGGTGCTGTGCGCCACCGAATCGGTCAACCCGGCGATGCCGGCCACGCTGGATGCGGCCGCGCTGTCCAAGATGGCGGACCGCCAGCAGATCCGGGACGGCGATATCGATGGGCCGCTGGCCTTCGACAACGCCATCTCGCGCGAGGCCGCCGACCAGAAAGGCATCGTGTCGCGCGTGGCAGGCGACGCCGACATCTTGCTGGTGCCCGACATCGAGGCAGGCAACATGCTCTACAAGGAGCTCACGTGGCTGGCGGGCGCCGGCGCGGCGGGCCTGGTGCTGGGCACGCGGGTGCCGGTGCTGTTGACGAGCCGGTCCGATTCGATGGAAGCGCGGGTGAACAGTTGCGCCGTCGCGGCGCTGCACGCGCACGCCATCGGCCGGTGACCGCGGGCAAGCCTGGCACCACCAAGTCTGGCGGTTTGGTACTAAGCGTGCATCCGGGGGATGACTACGCTAGACCGCAAGCCATCCATGAATGGTTCATGCCACAACATCAAAGGGGTAGCACATGCGCAGCGCAAGACTAGGCCTGGCCACGATTCTGTCGGTGTTTGCATTGGCGGGGGGCGCTAGAGCGGCTGACGCGCCCAAGGCCGGCGGCACGCTGGTCATCGGATCCACGCAGGTGCCGCGGCACCTGAACGGCGCGGTTCAATCGGGAACGGCCACCGCGCTGCCCAGCGCGCAGCTCTTTGCCAGCCCGCTGCGCTACGACGCCGACTGGAACCCGCAACCCTACCTGGCTGAGTCGTGGGAACTGGCGCCGGACGGCAAGTCGCTGACGCTGCACCTGCGCGGCGACGCGATCTTTCATGACGGCAAACCGGTGACGTCCGAGGACGTGGCGTTCTCGATCATGGCGGTCAAGCAGAACCATCCCTTCCAGACGATGTTCGCGCCCGTCGAAAGCGTGGACACGCCGGACGCGCGCACCGCCGTGCTGCGCATGAGCAAGCCGCATCCGGCAATCCTGCTGGCGCTGTCGCCAGCGCTGATGCCGGTGCTGCCCAAGCACATCTACGGCGATGGCCAGGACCTGAAGAACCATCCCCGCAACTCGGCGA
The DNA here is from genome assembly GCF_041879325.1 of Achromobacter sp. JD417. Taxonomy (NCBI): domain Bacteria; kingdom Pseudomonadati; phylum Pseudomonadota; class Betaproteobacteria; order Burkholderiales; family Alcaligenaceae; genus Achromobacter; species Achromobacter sp. JD417. The sequence goes on from NZ_CP087159.1 coordinate 2,560,792, forward strand.
ACGTGGTAGGCTCGGGCCCGTTCGTCTTCAAGGAATTCAAGCCGGGACAGGAGATCGTGCTGGAACGGTTCGACAAGTTCTTCTTGAAGGGCAAGCCGCTGCTGGACCGCGTGGTGGTCAAGATCAACCCCGACGCCACCAATCTGCTGATCGGGCTGGAGCGCGGCGACATCGGCGCGCTGCCGTTCATGACCGAGCCGACCATCCTGCGGCGCGCCAAGGACAATCCGTCCATCGTCATGACGAGCAAGGGCTATGAAGGCATCGGCGCGCTCAGCTGGCTGGCGTTCAACACGGCGCGCAAGCCGCTGGACGACGTGCGGGTGCGCCAGGCCATCGCCTACGCGACGGACAAGGGCTTCATCACGAAGGCGCTGAATGCGGGCTTTGCCGCGCCGGCGCATGGCCCGATCGTGGGCACCAGCCCCTTTGCCAGCGACGACGTGAAGAAGTATCCGCTGGACTTGAAGCGCGCCGAACAGCTGCTGGACGAGGCCGGGTTCAAGAAGGACGGCAAGGGCGAGCGCATGACGCTCACGGTGGACTACATGCCGGGCAGCGACGTGCAGGGCAAGAACGTCGCCGAGTACCTGCGCAGCCAGTTGAAGAAAGTGGGCATCAACGTGCAGGTGCGCGCGTCGCCGGACTTTCCGACGTGGGCCAAGCGCATCGCCGGCAAGGATTTCGACATGACCACCGACATCGTCTTCAACTGGGGCGATCCGGTCATCGGCGTGCACCGCACGTATATGTCGTCCAACATCCGCGACATCATCTGGACCAACACGCAGTCCTACAAGAATCCGAAGGTCGATGCGCTGCTGGAGCAGGCGGGCACCGAGACCGACGCGGACAAGCGCCGCGCGCTGTACGCGGAGTTCCAGCGCCTGGTCACCGAGGACGTGCCCATCGACTTCCTGACCGTCATTCCGTACCACACGCTCTCGTCCAAGAAGGTGCAGGGCCTGCCGTCCGGCATATGGGGACTTCTGTCGCCGCTGGATGAAACGTCCGTGCAGTAGCGGGAGCCGTCATGCTGCGATATCTCTCGCGCCGCCTGGCCTACGCCGCGATCCTGCTGCTGGCCGTGGTGACGCTGAACTTCCTGCTCATCCACATTTCGCCGGGCGACCCCGTGGAGACCATCGCGGGGTCCATGGGGGGCATCAGCGAAGACCTGCGCGCCCAGCTGCGCGCGCAGTACGGGCTGGACAAACCGTTCCTCGCGCAGCTTGGCATCTATCTGGGCCAGGTCGTGCGCGGGGACCTGGGGTATTCCTACTTCTTCAACGTGCCGGTCGCCCAATTGATCTGGGACCGCGTGCCGGCCACGCTGCTGCTGGTGGTGACGTCGGTGACCGTGGCGTTCCTGACGGGCACGCTGCTGGGCACGCTGGCCGCCCGAAAGCCCAACGGCCTGCTGTCGCAGGGCATCACGCTGCTGTCGGTCGTGGGCTATTCGGCGCCCGTGTTCTGGACCGGCATCATCCTCATCATCCTGTTCGCCTCGGTGCTGCCGATCTTTCCGGTGTCGGACATGCGGTCGGCGGGCGGCCCGGAGGACGGCTGGGCGGGTGTGCTGGACGTGCTGCATCACCTGGTGCTGCCCGCGTTCACGCTGGCCTTCGTGTACCTGGCGCAATACAGCCGGCTGGCGCGCGCCAGCGTCATGGACGCGCTGTCGGCCGACTACATCCGCACCGCGCGCGCCAAAGGCCTGCCGGAGAACACGGTGCTGTACAAGCACGCGCTGCGCAACGGCGTGCTGCCGGTGGTGACCATGCTGGGGCTGCAGTTCGGCAACGTGCTGGCCGGGGCGATTCTTGTGGAGACCGTCTTCAATTGGCCGGGGCTGGGACGCCTGGCCTTCGATTCCGTGCTGCGCCGTGATTATCCGACGCTGCTGGGCATCCTGCTCTTTGCCTCGTTGCTGGTCGTGGTGATGAACCAGCTTACCGATCTGGCGTACCGCCTGATCGATCCCCGGATCAAGACATCATGAGACCCGCACCCATCGCGCTGCCCGGGCAGGCCCGCGCCGACGCCCGTCCCAAACCGCCGCCCCGGCCGTCGTACGAGGCGCTGCGCGTGTTCGCGCGCAACCCCAGCGCGCTGGCCGGCGTGCTGCTGCTGGCGGCGATCCTGGCGGTCACGATCTTCGGCCCGATGGTGATGCAGGCCGATCCCTTCGAGATCGCCGCCGCGCCGATGGAACCGCCTGGTGGCGAACTGCTGCTGGGGTCCGACTACCTGGGCCGCGACGTGCTGACCGGCATGATCTACGGCGGCCGCGCAACGCTGCTGGTGGGCGTGGTGGCGGCGGTGCTGTCCATGGCGATCGGCATCACCGTCGGCGCGCTGGCGGGCTATTACGGCGGCTGGGTCGACGAAACCCTCATGCGCATCACGGAATTCTTCCAGGTGCTGCCCACCTTGCTCTTTGCGATGGTGCTGGTGACCCTCTTTAGCCCGTCGCTGGCCACCATCGCAGTCGCCATCGGCGTGGTCAGCTGGACGGGAACCGCGCGGCTGGCCCGCGGCGAGTTCCTGCGGTTAAAGCGCCGCGAATACGTGCTGGCCGAGCGCGTGATCGGCGCAGGGGACGCCCGCATCATCTGGCGCGTCATCCTGCCCAACGCGCTGGCGCCGCTGATCGTGTCGGCCACGCTGGCCATCGGCACGGCGATCCTGTTCGAGGCAGGGTTGTCGTTCCTGGGCCTGGGCGACCCCAACGTGATGAGCTGGGGCCTGATGATCGGCAGCAACCGGCCCTACATCCTGACCGCGTGGTGGGCGGTGACCTTGCCGGGCGCGGCCATCTTCCTGACCGTGCTGGCCGTCAGCCTGATCGGCGATGGCTTGAACGATGCGCTCAATCCGACGTCGCGGGGCCGGGCATGAACGCGGCCGACCTGACTCCCGTGCTGCAAGTGGACGGCCTGAGCCTGGAATTCCGCACGCGCGGCCGCGCGGCCGAAGTGCTGAGCGACGTGAGCTTTGACCTGCGTCCCGGCGAAACGCTGTGCCTGGTCGGCGAGTCCGGCTGCGGCAAGAGCATGACGGCGCTGGCGATCATGCGCCTCATCCCGCCGCTGGCCCGCATCGGCGCGGGGCACGTGCGCCTGCGCGGCGCGGACCTTGCCATGCACGACGACGAGGCCATGCGCCGGGTGCGCGGCAACAACATTTCGATGATCTTCCAGGAGCCCATGACCGCGCTCAATCCGGTCTACACCGTGGGCGACCAGATCGGCGAGCCGTTGCGCCAGCACCAGGGGCTTTCCAAGCGCCAGGCGCGCGAGCGCGCCATCGAGATGCTCAAGTCGGTGGGCATCCCGCTGCCCGAGCGGCGTGTGGACGACTATCCGCACCAGCTGTCCGGCGGCATGCGGCAGCGGGTCATGATCGCCATTGCGCTGGCCTGCGACCCGGACGTGCTCATCGCCGACGAGCCCACGACCGCGCTGGACGTGACGGTGCAGGCGCAGATCTTCGACCTGTTGCGCGAGCAGCAGGCGCGCCGCGGCACCGCCGTGCTGCTGATCACGCATGACATGGGCGCGGTGTCGGAGATGGCGGACCGCGTGGTGGTGATGTATGGCGGGCGCGTGGTGGAGCAGGGCAGCGTCGGCCAGATCCTGGCCCAGCCCCGCCATCCGTACACGCAGGGCCTGATCGCCTGCCTGCCGGAACTGGATCGCGAGCCCGGCGACGACCGGCCTGATCTGCCTGAAATTCCCGGCGTGGTGCCTTCCGTCTGGGAGCGCGGCGCCGGCTGCCCCTTCGTTGACCGCTGCAAGCACGCGATGGCGCGGTGCAGCCGCGAGTTTCCGCCCATGACGCTGCTGGACGGCGGCCAGGGCGTGTCCTGTTGGCTGTATCCGGAGGCATCGCAATGAGTCAGTCGCACGCGTCGTCCCTGCTGTCCGTGCGAGACCTGTCGGTGCATTTCCCGGTGGGCGGGCGCGGGCGCGATGGCAAGCCGGTGGTCGTTCGGGCGGTGGACGGCGTGTCGTTCGAGCTTGAGCGCGGCCGCACCCTGGCCATCGTGGGCGAGTCCGGTTCGGGCAAGACCACCACGGCGCTGTCGGTGCTGCGCCTGGCGGACCCCACGGGCGGCAGCATCCATTTCGACGGCAACGACCTGACCGCGATGCGCGGCGCTGCGCTGCGGCGCATGCGGCGCCGGTTGCAGCTGGTGTTCCAGGATCCTTATTCATCGCTCAACCCGCGCCAGCGCGCCGAGGACATCGTGCGCACGCCGCTGGACCTGATGGGGATCGAACCGCCGGGCGGGCGCGAGGCGCGTGTGGCGTTGATGTTTGAACTGGTGGGCTTGCGGCCCGAACAGCGCCAGCTGTTTCCGCACCAGTTCTCGGGCGGGCAGCGCCAGCGGCTGAACATCGCGCGGGCGCTGGCCAGCGCGCCGGACCTGATCGTCTGCGACGAGCCCGTGTCCGCGCTGGATATCGCCATCCGCGCGCAGATCCTGAACCTGCTGCGCCGGATCCAGCGCGAGCAGGGGCAATCGTTTCTCTTCATCTCGCACGACATGGCGGTGGTGGAGCACGTGTGCGACGACATCGCCGTCATGTATCTGGGCAAGATCATCGAACGGGCCTCGCGACGCGCGTTTTTCTCGCGGCCGCTGCATCCGTACAGCGTGGCGTTGATGTCCGCCGTGCCCACCGTGAAGGGCGGGCGCGAGACGGCGGCGCGGCGGGTCAAGCTGGCCGGCGATCCGCCCAGCCCGGTCAACCCGCCGCCTGGCTGCCGCTTCGCGGGCCGCTGTCCGGCCGCTCAGGCGCTGTGCTCGACCCGGGAACCCGCCTTGCGCGAGGTTGCCCCGGCGCATCACGTGGCCTGCCATTTCGTCGAGACGCGCGGCGGCGTGACGGTGTCGCCGTTGCAGGGCTGATGCGCGCGTGCCGATATTTCCCGACTGACAAGGAATCCCGATGAAACAGCCTTCCGGCGCCACGACCCTCTACGTCGCGCGAACCATCCTCACCATGAACCCCGCGCAGCCGCGCGCGACCCACGTGGCCGTGCGCGATGGCCGCATTCTGGGCGTGGGAACGCGGGAGGATCTGGCCGGCTGGGGGCCGGCGCAGGTCGACGACCGGTACGCGGACAGCGTGCTGATGCCGGGCCTGGTCGAAGGCCATTGCCATCTGCCCGAGGGCGGCATGTGGAAGTTCGTCTACGTGGGCTTTTATGACCGGCGCGGCCCCGACGGCAAGCTGTGGCAAGGCCTGAAAAGCTTTGCGGACGTGGCGGCGCGGCTGCGCGATGCCGAGCGGTCGCTCGCACAGGGCGAGACGCTGATCGGCTGGGGTTTCGATCCCATCTTCTTTGGCGGCGACCGCATGAGCATCCATGACCTGGATGCGGTATCGGCCGAGCGCCCCGTGGTCGTGATGCACGCCAGCATGCACCTCATGAACGTCAATTCGCCCATGTTGGCGCGCGCCGGTATTGACCGCGATACCGACATCGAAGGCGTGACCCGGCTGGCGGACGGGCGGCCCAGCGGTGAACTCTGCGAGTTTGCGGCGATGTTTCCCGTCATGCGGCTGATCGGCAGCCCGTTCCGCACGGTGGGGCTGACCGAAGAAGGGCTGCGGATGTTCGGCAAGGTGGCGCAGTGGGCGGGGGTGACCACCGCGACGGACCTGGTCAACGAGCTGAACGACGAAGGATTGGCGACGCTGGCGCGGGTGACGGCGGAATCCGGCTATCCCGTGCGCATCGTGCCCGCGGCGTCGGCGCTGACCTACGCGGGCAACGCGGCTGGCTGCCTGGAAAAGCTGGCGGCGGCCCGCCGCCTGAACCACGCCAAGCTGCATCTGGGCATGGTCAAGCTGGTGGTGGACGGATCCATTCAGGGCTTCACGGCGCGGGTGCGCTGGCCCGGCTATTACAACGGCGCGCCCAACGGCATCTGGGTCATCGCGCCGTCGGAGCTGGATGCGATGGTGCAGACCTACCACGACGCCGGCGCGCAACTGCACATCCACACCAACGGCGACGAAGCCACGCAGCTGGCCATCGAGGCCGTGGACCGCGCGCTTCGGCGCACGCCGCGGCGCGACCACCGCCACACGCTGCAGCACTGCCAGATGGCCGACGCGGCCCAGTTCCGGCAGATGGCCAGCCTGGGCATGTGCGTGAACCTCTTTGCCAACCACATCTACTACTGGGGCGACGCCCACTATGCGCTGACAATGGGCCCGGACCGCGCCAACCGCATGGACGCTTGCGCGTCGGCGGCGCGGGCGGGCGTGCCCTACGCCATCCATTCCGACGCGCCCATCACGCCGCTCGGGCCGCTCTTTACGGCCTGGTGCGCCGTGAACCGGCAGACGGCCTCGGGTCGCGTGCTGGGCGAGTCCGAGCGCATCGGCGTCGATGCGGCGCTGCATGCCATCACGCTGGGCGCCGCATATACCTTGCACATGGACCATCTGGTCGGTTCGATCGAGGTCGGCAAATACGCGGACTTCTGCGTGCTGGCCGACGATCCGTCCGCTGCGGCGCCGCAGTCGCTGAAGGACCTGAAGGTGCTGGGCACGGTCATCGGCGGGCGTCCGCTGCCGCTGGAGGCGTGACATGGCGCGTATTCCGTTGACAGTCGTCGGCGGCTTCCTGGGCGCGGGCAAGACCACCTTGCTCAATCATGTGCTGACCGCCAGCCCACGCCGCGCGGCGGTGCTGGTCAACGACTTCGGTCCGGTCGACATCGACGCCAGCCTTGTCGCAGGGCGCGCCGACAACGTCATCCGGCTGTCCAATGGCTGCGTCTGCTGCTCGATGGCAGGCGGACTGGACGATGCGCTGGCCCGCGTGCTGGCGCTTGATCCGTTGCCCGAGTGGATCGTCATCGAGGCGAGCGGCGTGTCCGATCCGGGGCGCATTGCGCAGGTCGGCATGGCCGACCCCCTGTTGCAGCTGGAAGCCGTGGTGGTGCTGGCCGATGCAGGCGCGATCCGCGACGTGGCGGCCGATCCGCTGCTGGCCGACACGGTGCTGCGGCAGCTGCGCGCGGCCGATCTGCTGGTGCTGAACAAAACGGATCTGGCGGCGCCGGCTGAGCTGGCGGCGGTGCTTGACTGGCTGCGCGAGGCGAGCGGCGGGGCGCCTGTGGTGCAGACGCGCGAGGGAAAGTTGGACCTGCGGCTGCTTGGGGGCGGGGATGGCGTAACGGCGGCCAGGCACGCGGATGACGAGGCGCACGCCTGCGGACACGGCGAGGGGCAGACCGCTGCCGCCGACTGCGGCCACGGCGGCGCCGTCGACACCGGACACAACCGCCGGCGCGATGCGCCGCCCGATCCCGACCATCCGTTCCACAGCTGGCTGTGGCGCGCACCCGCGCTTGTCGATGCCGACATGCTGGGCGAGCGCCTGAAGCAGCTGCCGCGCCACGTGCTGCGGGCCAAGGGGTGGGTGTGCACCGGCCGGCATGGCTGGGTGCTGGTGCAGTTTGCGGGACGGCGCGTGCGCTTTGACACGCAGGCGCCCCTGCCGGCAGGGCAGCGCGAGCCGTCGCTGGTGGTGATCGGCATGCGCGGCGTCACGGACATGCCGGCCATCGCGGCGCGGCTGGACGGGGCGGCGCTGCCTGGCGCCGACAGCGCGCCGGAACCGTCGTGGGCCGAGCCGCTGCGCTAGTTCTGGTGCAAGCGATTCCCCGGGTCTGGTCCTACCCCCGTGCATGGCCCGCACGTACCTTGAGGGTTCAGCGTGGACGCATCTCGCGCCGCGCCAGAGAAGGAGGGTAGGCAATGCAAAAGTCCGTCACCGTGGAAATGCTGGCCGAGTTTGCGGCCGCCTGGAACCGGCACGATATCGACGCCTTGATGTCGTTCATGAGCGAAGACTGCGTGTTCGAGACCGTGGGCGGCCCGGAGCAATACGGCAGCCGTCACGCGGGTCCGGAGGCGGTGCGCGCGGCCTTTGCCGCGGCCTGGAAGAACTTTCCGGACGCGCAATGGGAAAACGGACGGCACTGGGTGGCCGGCGACCGCGGCGTTTCCGAGTCCACGTTTTGCGGCACGGCGGCGGACGGCTCGCGGGTGCAGGCCGACATGGTCGACGTGTTCACCTTCAAGGACGGCAAGATCCAGGTGAAGAACGCCTTTCGCAAGCAGCGTCCGGCCTTGCCGGCAAAGGCCTAGATTCCGTCATGGATACGCAAATGTCGGTCGGCGTTCCCCGCCCGGCGCCCGCGTCCGGCGCCGCCCTCAACGCCTACAACCCGGCCTACGATCCGCTGGTGTCCCCGCCCGGCCAGGGCCAGGACTACGCGCCGACTTACTGGGTGGCGACAGCCGGCGCGCCGCCCGAGGACGATGGGCCGATCAACGGCGATGTGGACGCCGACGTGGTGATCGTCGGTTCGGGCTTCACCGGGTTGTCGGCCGCGCTGGCGCTGGCGCGCGACTTCGGCGTGAAGGCGGTCGTGCTGGAAGCCAACCGCGCGGTCTGGGGCTGCACCAGCCGCAATGGCGGACAGGGCCAGAACGCGTCCGGACGCCTGTACCGCTCGCAGTGGATCGAACGCTGGGGTCTGGACACGGCCAAGCGCCTGGACGCCGAGATCCGCGAAGGATTCGAGTACTGGAAGAGCCTGGTGGCGCAGGTCGATTGCGATGCGCAACCCGGCGGCCACCTGTACACGGCGCATCGCCAGAAGAAAATGGCCTTCCTGCAAAACGAAGCGCGCGTGATGCGCGATGTTTTCGGCTACGACACCAGGATGCTAAGCAGCGCGGAACTGCGCGAACGTTACGTCGACGACCGCGAGGCCGTGGGCGCCATGCACGAGCCGGATGGCGTCGGCGTGCATCCGCTCAAGCTGGCGTACGGCTATCTGCGGCAGGCGCGGGCGCTGGGCGTGCGCATTCATCCGTCCAGCCCTGTGCTGGGCTGGCACGTGGAAAACGGCGTGTACCGGCTGCAGACCCCCGGCGGCACGGTGCGCGCCCGCCGTGTGGCGTTTGCCACCGGCGGCTACACCGCGCAGGGCGTGAACCGGCTGCTGGACAATCGCATCATGCCGGTGCTGTCCAACTCCATGGTCACGCGCGAGCTCTCGCCGGCCGAACGCGAGGCGGCGGGACTGAAGAGCACGGTGTTCATCACCGACACGCGCACGCTGCGCTTTTACTACCGGCTGCTGCCCGACGGCCGCATGCAGATCGGCAGCCGCAGCGCGCTGCGCGGCGCGGACGCCGAGAACCCCCGGCACCTGGCGCTCCTGCGCGAAGGCCTGGCGCGCAAGTTCCCCGCGCTGCGCGGCGTGGACGTGGCCTACTCGTGGTGGGGCTGGGTGGACGTCAGCCACGACATGATGCCGCGCGTGACGCAGCCCGATCCCGCGCAGCAGGTGTATTACGCCTTCGGCTACGGCGGCAACGGCGTGGCCTTCTCGGCCCACGCCGGCAGGCGGCTGGCGCAACGCATGATGGGCAAGGACGGCATTGCGTGGAACCTGCCGATCTACGACACGCCGTTGCCAGGGCACCTGTTCGCGCCCTTCCGCCGCATCGGACAGGGGTTGCTTTATCGCTGGTACTACCTGCGTGACGAACTGCTCTGATTGTGCGAAGGCGTCAGAGGCCAGCAGATGAGGCAGGTGTCTGACACCCTCTGAGACGGCATCGCAGGATGAAGGCGCCCTCACCAGGGTGTCAGACACCGTCAAGCACGAGAAGCCCGTAGCTGAGGCAGGTGTCTGACACCCTCTGAGACGGCATCGCAGGATGGAGGCGCCCTCACCAGGGTGTCAGACACCGTCAAGCACGAGAAGCCCGTAGCTGAGGCAGGTGTCTGACACCCTCTGAGACGGCATCGCAGGATGAAGGCGCTCTCACCAGGGTGTCAGACACCGTCAAGCACGAGATCCTGCGCCGCGCGGCGCTGTGCGTCGACCACTTTGGCCAACCGGGCGATGCCCGGCTCGATGTGCTCGGGGCGGATCGAAGTGAAGCCCACGCGCAGGAAGTTGCGGGGCGCGTTTGCGCCATCCATGAAGAACACGTCGCCCGGCTCGACCACCACGCCTTCGGCCAGCGCGGCTTCGGACAGCGCCACGGCATTGAGCCACGGCGGGCCTTGCAGCCAGCAGGACGATGATCCCGTGATGGGGATGGCCGTGAAGTCCGGCAGGTGCCGCGCCAGCGCCTGGGCCAGTTCGGCGCCGCGTTTCTGGTAAGCCTGCGACTGGCGCCGCAGCAGCGAATGGTGGTGCCCCAGCGAGATGAACAGCGAGAACGCGCGCTGGATATACGCCGACGGGTGGCGCAGCATCAGGCGGCGCAGCGCGCGCAGTTCGGCCGCCAGCTCGCGCGGCGCGACGATGTAGCCGATGCGCAGCCCCGGCGCGAACGACTTGGCAAGGCTTCCCACATAGATCACGCGCCCGTCGCGGTCCAGGCTCTTTAACGCGGGGATCGCGCCTTCGCCCCAGCGGCTTTCGCTTTCGAAGTCGTCTTCGATGATGAGGCTGTCGGCCTGCCGCGCCAGCGCCAGAAGGGCCGCGCGACGCTCCATCGACAGCGTGACGGTGGTGGGGCACTGATGGCCGGGCGTGACGAACAGGTAGTCGCATCCCAGCAGCTGCGTGCCGGTGCGCAGACCCTGTTCGTCCACGGGTAGCGGCAGCAGGTGGCGGGTGTGGCTGGCAAAGATATTGCGCGCGTCCGGATAGCCCGGGTCTTCCATGCCGACCACCGTGTCTTCGTTTACCAGCAGATCGGCAAGCAGATAAAGCGCGTGCTGCGCGCCAACCGTGATGACGATCTCTTCGGCGTCCGCCCACACGCCGCGGCGCGGCAGCACCTGCGTGCGGATCTGTTCGATGAGCGCCGGGTCGTCGTGCGTGATGAGGTCTGGCGCCCAACTGCGGATATCCAGCACCGACAGCGCCTTGATGCAGCACTCGCGCCATTCGGCGGTGGGGAACAGGTCCTGGTCGAACTGGCCGTAGACAAAAGGGTAGGGCTGCTTTTGCCAGTCGCGCGGCTTGGTGATGTTGCGTTGCCGCGTGGGGCGAAAGCGCAGGCGTTCGTCCCAGCGCACGCCGCCGGCGTGGGCGGGTTGCGCGGGCGTGGCGTCGGCGGCGGGGCCCGAGTGGCCCTCCATGACGGTATCGCTGACGAAATGGCCGCTGCGTTCGCGCGAGACAAGATAGCCTTCGCACACCAGCTGCTGGTACGCAAACACGACGGTGTTGCGTGCGATGCGCAACTGGTCTGCCAGGTAGCGGCTGGAAGGCACGGGCATGCCGGGCGGCAGGTGGCCGCTCAGGATCGCCGACACCAGCATCTGGCGCACGCGCCCCTGCAGGCTGAGGTTCGGCGCGCTGGCTTTTTCGAACAGGCGTTCCCACAACACAGGCTTGAGCATCGAGGCCTGGCTGGACATGGCTGGCTCCTTTTGACTCTCGGCACGGCCGGGCGCGGCGCTGCGGCGCCCGGTGGGTCCGAGTCTCAGAATAAAGGAGCCGGATGGGGGAAGGAATGCGGGATTGCCCTGTTAGATGCGTCCCTTCCACGGGATGGCGAAACGTTCAAGGTAGCGCACCAGCAGGTCGAACGCGAAGGCAAAAAGGCCGATCACGATGATGCCCATGATGACCGTGTCGCTTGCCAGGAACTGCGCGGCGTTCAGCACCATGAAGCCCAGGCCCCGGTCGGCCGCCACCATTTCGGCGGCCACCAGCGTCGTCCAGCCCACGCCGATGCCGATGCGCATGCCCGTGAAGATCTCGGGCATCGCCGCCTTCAGGATCACGTGCCAGACGATCTGGCGGCTGGTCCCGCCCATGGCGTAGGCCGCGTGGATCTGTTCGATGGACACCGAGCGCACCCCCGCGCGCGCGGCGATCGCCATGGGCGCGAAGATCGCCAGATAGATCAAGAGGATCTTCGGAAACTCGCCGATGCCGAACCAGATGATGATGAGCGGCAGGTAGGCCAGTGGCGGCAGCGGCCGGTAGAACTCGATGGGCGGGTCGAAGACGCCGCGCGCGTACCGGTTCACGCCCATCAGGATGCCGACCGGGATCGCGGTTACGCACGCCAGGAAGAACGCGCCGAACACGCGGCCCAGGCTGGCAAGCGCATGCTCGGTCAGCGTGGAGTTGGCCACGCCCTCGGTCATGGCGAAGACGAACTTGTCGTACACGGCAATGGGCGAGGGCAGGAACAGCGGCCGCACCCAGCCGGCGCTGGTGACCAGGAACCACAGCGCGATCAGCGCCAGGCTGGTCAGGAGGCTGATGTGGCCGCTGTAGCCCGCGCCCGGCGCGCCGTAGACCTTGCCCGGCGCGGCGGGCGTGTGGCCGGTGCGCCGCTTAGGCATGGAGGGCGTGCGGGGCGGCGGCGCGCTCGTCCCCGTAGATGATGCCGAGGACTTGTTCGCGCATGGCGATGAAGTCGGGACTGGATTTGATGCCACGGCCATCGCGGGTCTCCAGGTAGCGCCGGTTGAACGCCGGCTCGAACGTGTGCGTGATCCGGCCCGGGCGCGGCGACATGACGATCAGCCGCGATCCCAAAAAGAGCGCTTCTTCCACGCTGTGGGTGATGAAGAAAAACATCTTGTTGGTCTGCCGCCAGATGTCCAGCAGCAGTTCCTGGATGGTTTCCCGGGTCAGCGCGTCCAGCGCTGCCATGGGCTCGTCCATCAGCAGCATGGCGGGGTCGCAGGTCAGCGCGCGCGCAATGCCCACGCGCTGCTGCATGCCGCCCGACAGCTGGTAGATCATGTGGCGGTGAAAATCCTGCAGGCCCACCAGTTCCAGATTTCGGCGGGCGCGGGCGCGGCGGGTCTCCTTGTCCACGCCTTGCAGCTTCAGGCCGAACTCGGTGTTTTCCAGCACGTTCAGCCACGGCAGCAGCGCGTGCTTCTGGAATACCACGCCGCGGTCCGCGCCCGGGCCGACGATGGGCTTGCCGCCCAGCGTGATCTCGCCCTCGGTTGGCGACAGGAATCCCGCCAGCAGGCTGAGCAAGGTGGTCTTGCCGCAGCCCGACGCGCCGAGTGCGACGACGAATTCGCCCGGCTGGATCGTCAGGTTGACGTCGTGCAGCGCGATCACCGGGCCGCTGTCGTGCAGGCCGGGGTAGGTGACGCTGACGCCTTCGGCGCACAGGCGCTGCGCGGCGGATGTGGACTGCTGCATGGTCATGCTGCTCCCCCTGGTCGTTGTGGCGGGGCCGGCGGCTGCCGGGTCCGCCCTGTCGCGGCGGCCGGCGCCGGGGTGGCGCCGTGCCGGGCGGGGTGATTACTTGGCCGCCGCCTTCGCGTACTGGTCGGTGACGAACGGGCTGTAGTCGTCCAGCGCCTTGTCGATCTGCTTCTGGTCCTTCAGGAACTTGGCGCTGGCCGCGAAGGCGCGCGCCGCGCCCGAGTCCTTGCCGCCGCCGAGCCAGGTCTTGGACGCCTGCTCTTCCACGGTCGGGAACACTAGCAGGCCAAGCGCCTCGACGATGTCTTCCGGCTTGCCGCCAATGAGCTTGACGATGCCCTTGACCTGCGGCGAGTCGGCCGTCCACTTGGCGCTGTTGGCGCGGTAGTCGGCATACGACTTGGCCAGCACGCCGGTAAAGGCAGCCATGAACTTCGGATTCTTCTGCGCCCAGGCCTTATCCACGACGATGCCGTCGAACGTGGGCACGCTGGCCGCGCCGATCTGTTCGGAGTCGGCGATGATCTTGCCGGTCTTGGCGATCTCGGTCAGGGCGGGCGGCCACACGTAGGCGGCGTCGATGTCGCCACGCTGCCAGGCGGCCACGATCTGCGGCGGCTGCATGTTCAGGATGCGCACGTCGCGGGGCGGCACCTTCCAGACCTGCTCAAGCCCGACCAGCAGGTGAAAGTGCGACGTCGACACGAACGGCGTCGCGACGCGCTTGCCTTTCAGGTCGGCCGTGCTGTTGATGCCGGAACCGTTGCGCGCCACCAGCGCTTCGGATTTGCCGATGTTGTCCAGGATCCAGAAGAGCTGCATGTCCACGCCGCGCGTGGCGGCCGAGGTGATGCCCGTGGAACCCAGCACGCCCACCGGCACGTTGCCGGAGGCCAGCGCGGTCGAGATGTCGCCGCCCGAGGTGAACTGGCGCCAGTCCACCTGGTAGCCGGCCTCTTTGAGGGCCTTGTCGAAACTGCCGTCCGCGATCGAGGACAGGAAAGGCCCGACGATGAGCTGATAGCCCACCACGAGTTTGGTCTGCGCGTAGGCGGGCGCAGCCAGTAGCGCGGCGGCCAGGCCGGCCAGGGTGCAGCGGCGAATCAGGCGGTATATCGCGTTCATGGAGATCTCCGGGAGAGAACGGCCGCGCCCCGGCGCGACCGGCTTGCTGGTGCCAGTTTGCCCGGATGGGACCAGAACGCTAGGGCCAGATGTCCGGATCAGTAGGAGCCAAAAGCGGCCGGGCCCGCCGGCTGCGCCGGCAATGCCCGAACGGGCATCGTCGTCGCAGCGGGCGGGCCCGCGATATGCGCCAAAAGGATGAGGGACGTGGCAGTGACTGCACGCCGGGTGTCTGACACCCTGCAGAGCGCGCCGTCAGATTACGGCCGTGCCCCAAGGGTGTCAGACACCCTCCCGGAAAGCCGGGTCAGCGAATCAGGCTGAGAAACTCCGCACGCGTGGACGGGTTTTCATGGAATTCGCCCAGCATCACCGAGGTGACCATGGACGAATTCTGCTTTTCGACGCCGCGCATCATCATGCACATGTGCTGGGCCTCGATGACGACGGCCACGCCGGCCGCGCCGGTGACGCGTTGCACGGCTTCAGCGACCTGGCGGCTGAGGTTTTCCTGAATCTGCAGGCGGCGCGCATACATTTCGACGATGCGCGCGACCTTGGATAGGCCCAGGACCTTGCCGGCCGGCAGGTAGGCGACGTGCGCCTTGCCGATGAAGGGCAGCATGTGGTGTTCGCACAGCGAGTACAGCTCGATGTTCTTGACCAGGACGATCTCGCGCGTGTCCGAGGTGAACAAGGCGCCGTTGACGATCTCTTCCAGGTTCTGGTCGTAGCCCCGGCACAGGTGACGCATGGCCTTGGCCGCGCGGGCGGGCGTGTCGGCCAGCCCCTCGCGGGACGGATCTTCCCCTAGTGCTTCGAGAATGGCGGTGTAGTGCTTTTCCAATGACATGGGGACTCCTGGCGGCGCGCCCTCTGGCGCGCGGTGATGCGTGGGTTGATGCGGGGCGGCATCGGGGATGCGTTCGTGTCGCAAGTCTACCTCAGCGGCCAAGTCGCAATGCGCGCTTGCCCGCGGCGCGTGGGGGTATTTGCGGCATTCAGACGCCCCGGTTTTCCACCGCGTACTTGATGAGTTCGGCCTGACCGTCGATGCCCAGCTTGCGCTTGATGTTCAGGCGGTGCGTTTCGACCGTGCGCACGGACAATCCCAGCATGAGCGCGATCTGCTTGTTGGCATGGCCGTCCGCGATGTGCCGCAGCACGTCGCGCTCGCGCTGCGTGAGCAGCGTCGCCAGCGCGCTGGCCTGCGACAGCCGCACCGCCGCCGCGGCGCTGAAGTAGCTCCGGCCGGCCATGACGGCGTCGATGGCGGCGATGATCTCTTGCGCCGGTTCGTCCTTGAGCAGGTAGCCGCGGGCGCCGGCCTTCACGGCCTGGACCATGTATTCGGGGTTGTCGTGCATGGACAGCACCAGCACCGCAATCTGCGGATAGCGCTCGTGCAGGAACGCCGTCAGCTCCAGGCCGCCGACCCCGGGCATGTTCAGGTCCATCAGCGCCAGATGGGGCAGGGTGCCGCCCTGCGGGTCTTCGGCCATGCAGGCGGCCAGGAAAGCCTGGGCGGCGGCGGCGTTGCCGGCTTCGCCCACCACCCGCAACTGCGGCACGGTTTCCAGGCGCAGGCGCAGGCCGTCTCGCACCAGGGGATGGTCGTCGATCAGCAGCAGGCGGATAGCGTCGGATTTGTCGATCATGCTTGGCGAGGGGTCGAAAGCGGGGCGCCGGCGGGCGGCAGGGGAAGCCAGGCCTGCAAGGTCGTGCCTTGCGAGGTGGAATGAAAGGTCAGGGTGCCGGACAGCGCGCTCATGCGTTCGCGCATGTTGCGCAGGCCGATGCCGCGATGGGGGTCTTGCTGGACGGCGGCATCGTCAAAGCCGCAGCCGTCGTCGCTGATGGTCAGGCGCAGGTCGCGCGCCGAGTACGCCAGCGTCAGGTCCGCGCGCGTCGCGCCCGCATGGCGCATCACGTTGGTCAGCGCTTCTTGCGTCACGCGAAACAGCGCGGTCGCGTAGGCGTCGGGCAGCTTCACCGGCTGCCCGACGGTATGCAGGTCCACGGTCAGCGGCGGCGCGCCATCCTCGGCGCGGATGGCAAATTCCCGGCCCAGGTGCTCAAGCGCCGCAGGCAGGCCCATGTCGTCCAGCAGGGTGGGGCGCAGGTTGTGCGAGATGCGGCGGACTTCGCCGACGGCCGTGTTCAGCCGGTCCAGCGCGCCGCCCAGCGGCGTGTCGATGTGCGCAAGCACGCGGGGATCGTCCGGGTGCGACTGCCGCAGCCGTTCGCGAGCGGCCTCGAGCGACAGCTTGACCGACACCAGCACCTGGCTGATGCCGTCGTGCAGCTCGCGCGACAGGCGCGCGCGCTCGTCTTCCTGCGAACGCACGATCTGGCGGGCCATCAGGCGCAGCTTGGCGTCCGACTGGCGATGGTCGCTGATATTGAGCGCCAGCCCACAGGCCGCCACGCCAAGGATCGACACCGCCGCGATGCCCGCCACCCATGCAAACATGTCCCGGATATTGGCCTGCGCCGCGGCGTCGATCCGCACCAGCGCCTGCTGCACGTCGTCCAGATAGATGCCGGTGCCCAGCATCCAGCCCCAGCGCTCCAGCACCACGACGTAGCCCAACTTTTCGACGGTCTGGTTGGTGGACGGCTTTACCCAGAGGTAATGCACCACCTCGCCCTGCTGCCCGCCGCGCCGCGCCGCCGTCAGCAGATTCTGGATGACGGGCTGACCCTGCGTGTCGCGCAGGTTCCAGAGGTCTTGCCCGACCAGTTCCGGCTGCCGCGGGTGCATCAGGTTCCTGCCGTTCAGGTCGTAGACGAAGAAGTAGCCGTCGTGCCCGAACTCCATCTGCGACAGGAGTTCAAGCGCGCGCTGGCGCGTGGCGGCGTCGTCGCCCGCGGCCTGCAGGGGCGCGATGGCGCTGTAGGCCAGGTTCACGTAGTGGCGCAGTTCGCCTTCCTTGCTGGCAAGCCAGGCGGTTTCAACCACCTGCTTTTCGCGCTGCGCCAGTTGCAGTCCCTGCACGTACACGGCGACCGTGATGGCGGCGACGGCAACCAGCAGCGGGACCGCCGCAAGCAGCAAAATTTTGAGACGCAGCTTCATAAGGATTTGTATCAGCCCGGGACGGCTTTGCTGCGACGCATCAACCGACGGGGCGCCGAGGCAGGAACGCGGAAAGTTCGGGGGATTTTACGATTTCCACGGAATTTTGCTGCGGCGCATGGCGTAGTAACACGTAGCCCGCTTGCGTAGTTCCGCGCTTGTTGGCGCCGCGGGCGGGCGGCAATACTGGCGCCCGCGTCGACCCGACGCAAGCGTGGACGCGTGCGTCCGCCACCCCACAACAATGAGTCTGCCTTCCGCGGGACGAAAAAAGCGTTTCACGCCAAGAGCATGGCGGGAGGCAAGAGGAGCACTTATGCACACCAGCAGTAAGGGACTGGGTCAGCACCTGGTCTGGCTGGCGGTTGCGGTACTGGGCGCGTTTGCGCTGGGCACCGTGGCGCTGGCCAGAGGGGAGACCATCAACGCGCTATGGGTGGTGATCGCCGCCGTCTGCGTCTATCTCATCGCCTACCGTTACTACAGCCGCTTCATCGCACGCAAGGTCTTCCAGCTTGACCCCACGCGCATGACGCCGGCCTGGAAGTACAACGACGGCCTGGACTACGTGCCCACCAACAAGCATGTGCTGTTCGGCCACCACTTTGCCGCCATCGCTGGCGCGGGTCCCCTGGTCGGACCGGTGCTGGCCGCGCAAATGGGCTATCTGCCCGGCATGCTGTGGATCCTGGCCGGCGTCGTGTTCGCCGGCGCCGTGCAGGACTTCACGATCCTCTTCATCTCCACCCGCCGCGACGGCCGCTCGCTGGGCGACCTGGTCAAGTCGGAACTGGGCAAGATCCCCGGCGTGATCGCGCTGTTCGGCGCGTTCATGATCATGGTCATCATCCTGGCCGTGCTGGCGCTGATCGTCGTGAAGGCGCTGACGCATTCGCCGTGGGGCACCTTCACGGTGGCCGCGACGATCCCCATCGCGCTCTTCATGGGTGTCTACCTGCGCTACATCCGCCCGGGCAAGATCGGCGAGGTGTCCATCATCGGCTTCCTGGGCCTGATGGCGGCCATCACGTTCGGTCAGGACGTGGCCGCGCATCCGGTCATCGGCCCGATGTTCGACTTCGACGGCAAGGGCCTGACCTGGATCCTGATCGTCTACGGCTTCATCGCCTCGGTGCTGCCCGTGTGGCTGCTGCTGGCGCCTCGTGACTACCTGTCGACCTTCCTGAAGATCGGCACCATCGTGGGTCTGGCGATCGGCATCGTGGTCGTTGCCCCCGAACTGAAGATGCCCGCGCTGACCCAGTTCATCGATGGCACCGGTCCGGTGTGGTCGGGCAACCTGTTCCCGTTCCTTTTCATCACCATCGCCTGCGGCGCGGTGTCCGGTTTTCACGCCTTGATCTCCTCGGGCACCACGCCCAAGCTGATCGAAAACGAAACCCAGGCCCGCTACATCGGTTACGGCGGCATGCTGATGGAATCCTTCGTGGCCATCATGGCGCTGGTGGCGGCTTGCGTGATCGAGCCCGGCATCTACTACGCCATGAACAGCCCGGCAGCCGTCATCGGCACGACGCCGGACCAGGTCGCCCAGGTGGTGTCGAGCTGGGGCTTCGTGATCACGCCGGCCGAGCTGGTGCAGACGGCCAAGGACGTGGGCGAAAGCACGATCATCTCGCGCGCCGGCGGCGCGCCGACGCTGGCCGTGGGCATGGCCCACATCCTGCATCAGGCGCTGGGCGGCCCGGGAATGATGGCATTCTGGTACCACTTCGCCATCCTGTTCGAGGCGCTCTTCATCCTGACCGCCGTGGACGCCGGCACCCGTGCGGGCCGCTTCATGCTGCAGGATCTGCTGGGCACGTTCGCCCCGTCGCTCAAGCGCACGGATTCGCTGCCCGCCAACCTGATCGCCACCGGCCTGTGCGTGGCGGCGTGGGGCTACTTCCTGTATCAGGGCGTGGTCGATCCGCTGGGCGGCATCAACACCCTGTGGCCGCTCTTCGGCATCGCCAACCAGATGCTGGCCGCGATTGCGCTGACGCTGGGCACGGTCGTCCTGTTCAAGATGAAGCGCGACCGCTACGCCTGGGTCACAGTGCTGCCCACGCTCTGGCTGCTGGCATGCACGCTGACCGCCGGTCTGCAAAAACTGTTCCACTCGGACCCGCGCGTAAGTTTCCTGGCCCACGCCGACAAGTACAACGCCGCGATTGCCGAAGGCAAGGTGCTGGCGCCGGCGAAATCGCTGGGCGAGATGTCGCGCGTGGTGATGAACGACTACATCAACGCAGGCCTGTGCGCGATCTTCATCTTCGTGGTGGTGAGCATCGTGGTGTTCGGCTTGAAGTCGGTGCAGCGCGCCCGCAATGAAAACAAGCCGACGTCCCGCGAAACGCCGTACGAAGCGCTGCCCGCAGCCGCCGGCGCCGACTAAAGGCAACCCAGGAGAAGCCGCATGCTGTTCAGCAACATGACTTCCGCGGCCGGCGCCGCCGGCCGCTACCTGGGGCAAACGCTCCGGCTGATGGTCGGCGTGCCGGATTACGAGACGTATGTCGAGCATATGCGGCGCACGCATCCTGAGCAGGAGCCAATGAGCTACGAGGATTTCTTCCGGGAGCGCCAGGAGGCGCGATACGGAGGGAAGAAGCGGATTGGGTGCTGCTGATTTGGTGGATGGAAGGCCTTGCTGATGCAGGGCCTTTTTTTGTTTCGGACCATAGATTTTTATAGGTCTTCACGATCTTCGTAGGTCGCCCGACGCCGCGGTCACCGTGGGCACGATCGCCCACGATTGCGGTCCGGAGCCTTCGCTCCGGACTCCCCCTTCGTCATCTTCGTCCGCCTTCGGCTCCCTTCAGATTCCCTCGGGCGCATCGACGGCGCTCGCGCCCACGGTGCCCGCGACGCCGTGCTGCGAGGGTCTTTGGTATGTGGCGCTGTAAGACCTGTGGTCAGGGAAGGGGATCTGCGGGGCCGCCGAATTGCTGCCGCCCGGGCGGCGGCAATCGGCATCGGGGCGGTGGGGCGTCGTGGCAGTGTGCGCTTACGCGCTGGCGGAGGGTGGTTTGCTGATGGGCGCTCCAACGCGGGGGGGGGCGGTGATGGGCGGCGCGCGTCCACGGACAATGGCAGCCTGCCGACCTGTACGCGCGCCGCCCATCGGGCACTGGAGTTGACTTGACGATTAGTAGCGAGCGGGGCGTGTGGGCGCTTGGTATCTGAACCATCATTAGGCATGCGCTAAGCGTGATTGCCGATGGTGTCTTGCACGTCTGAAAGATGCACTTGGTATGACGGGATCTTGCCTGGGTGTCGGCCACCTGAATCAGGCTTACGAATGTGCCAGTAGTTGCTGCCGCCGGTGTCTGACACCCTCGGGAGGTGAACTTGGCATGAAGCGCATCTCACCAGGGTGTCAGACACCTTGAAGAGGAGGTCGCCACACGCGAAGCGTCATCACCTCGACGCAAGACGCCGCGTAAGCCCACGAAGGCCGCCCGCGCGGCCGCCCGGGGGCGGGCCCCGCAAGATTTTTCTCTCCCACACAACTGTGTGCAAGAACCTCAAGAACCCGAATCCCCCCGCCGCCCGAGAAGATTCAACTGCAAAGCCCGGTGTGGCGTGGGCCTGGGGTGGGCGGGGCGTTTAGATGCGCCCGACGGAATCCGAAGGCAGCCGCCGGAGGCGGCAACGAGGATGAGGATGGGGGAGTCCGGAGCGAAGGCTCCGGACCGCAATCGGAGCCCCGCCCGCCCCAGGCCCACGCCGCGCCGGGCGTCTCAAGAACCCCGCCCGACCACCAGCACCAGCACCAGCACCAGCACCCGCACCAGCAGCCGCGCCCGCACCCGCCACCAGCTACCAGCAACCGTCAGCCACCAGCATCAGCCAACCCACAATCCAACGCCCATTTCAGGCACTTTTTCGCTCACCCTCAATCCGGCCCGCATCGCTGCCCTCAAGCGGCAACCCTTCGTCGACCCAGCCGGTGATGCCGCCAGTCATCACCTTCACGGGCCGGCCCAACTGCGCCAACCGCAGTGCGCCTCGTGTGGCCCCGTTGCAGTGTGGACCCGCGCAGTACGTGACAAACAGCGTGTCGGCCGGATAGTTGACCAGCTTCGATTCGACGATCTTGCCGTGCGGCAGGTTCAGCGCGCCCGGGACATGGCTCTGGGCGAATAGCGCCGGGCTGCGCACGTCCAGCAGCACGAAGCCCGGGGTGCCCGAGGCGAGCGCGCCAGCCACGTCGGAGCAATCGGTCTCGAATTGCAGCGATGCGTGGAAGTGGGCGAGGGCGGTGGCGCTGTCGGCGGCGGGGATGGCGGTGACGGCGTTGGTCGTGGGCATGTTGGAACTCTTAAATGGAGGATTAGAGGCATCTGGAAGCAAGATCCAGAAGCCCCATTCTGGCGTCGCGCCGCCTTGCCGATAAGTGGCGTAAATGACATTTGCCGGTAACATTACGCCATGAGTAAGCACCTCGTTGTCGCGCTGGCTTACGACCGGCTCTGCACTTTCGAATTCGGCTGCGTGACCGAGCTGTTCGCGCTCGAGCGTCCGGAGCTTGACGTCGATTGGTATCGCTTCGCCGTGTGCGCCAGCGAGCCTGGCCCGCTGCGCGCCGCCGGCGGCATTACCGTGGCCGCGCCTTACACCCTCAAGTTGCTGGATCGTGCCGACACCATCGTCGTGCCCGGTTGGCGTGATGCCGACGAATTGCCGCCCGCGCCGTTGCTCAAGAAGCTTCGCGCGGCGTATCAGCGCGGGGCAAGGCTCTGTTCGATCTGTTCCGGCGTTTTTGTTCTGGCTGCCGCCGGCGTGCTCGACGGGAAGACCGTGACCACCCACTGGCGATATGCCGCAAAGCTGCAGCAGCGTTACCCGCAGGTGCGGGTTCAACCCGATGCGTTGTATGTGGATGACGGTCAGATCATCACGTCGGCCGGGTCCGCGGCCGGGCTGGACATGCTGCTTCACCTGGTGCGCCGCGACTACGGTGGGGCAGTGGCCAATCGGGTCGCGCAGCGGCTCGTGGTGGCGCCGCACCGCGAAGGAGGGCAGGCGCAGTTCGTGCCGCGGCCCATGCCTTCTGACGAAAGCGGGCGCCTGGCCAAGTTGATGGACTGGATGCGGCAGCATTGCACGTCGCCGCATACGTTGCGGTCGCTGGCGGACCGCGCCGCGATGAGTCCGCGCACGCTGCAACGGCAATTCCAGGAGGCCACCGGCATGGCCCCTTATGAATGGCTGATCCGCGAACGCGTGGCCGCGGCCCGTGAAATGCTTGAATCGCAGGCGCGTTTGTCCGTGGGCCGCATTGCCGAGCTGGCCGGATTTGGCTCCGAGGAGTCCATGCGCCGGCACTTCCGGCGTATCGTGCTGACCAGTCCGGCCGCCTACCGCGAACAGTTTGGCCATAACGCGGCAGCGTTCAAGCGCGGTTCAGGCGTCAGCGGCGATTCGCGCGATACCATCGCCGCCCCGCGCACGCGCTGAACACCAACGCCACGTTCAGCTCGCCCCGCGCCGCCGCAGTTTCTCCGAGACCATCACCAATGGTGCGGCCGCGGCCGCGCACAGCGCCATCACCAGAAAGCCGCCCGGGGCGAAGCTGCGGTACAGCGCGCCGCCGAGCTGAATGCTGGCGAACATGAACACGCCGCCCGACAGCATGGCGTACAGGGCGATTGCCGAGGTCTTGCAGGCGGCGGGCGCGCGGCGGGTGATGTACCACATGATGGCGGCATTGTTGCCGGCCAAGGTGAAGCACTGCAGCAACTGCAAGCCCGCGATCAGCGTGGGGTCGGTGGTGGCGGACAGGCCCGCCCAACGGATCGCCGTCATGACGGCCGAGGCCAGGATCAGCCACTGCGCACCCGTGCGCGCCAGGATGCGCGGCGCCAGAAAGAAGAACAGGACCTCGCTAGCGACGCCCACCACCCACAACAGCGAAATCATCGCCGTCGACAGGCCGCTCGCGGTCCAGTACAGCGTCGAATAGGAATACAGGAAGCCGTTGCTTGCCTGCACCAGCGAGGCTGCGGCGATGCACAGCAGCAACGGGCGGTCGCGCAGCACTTCGCGCATCGGCAACCGGACGCGGTCCGCCTGGGATTCTTGAGGCGCCGGCCGCGCCGCCTGCGGCAGCAGCCGCACGCAGGCCAGGCACGCGACGATCAGCAGGATCGACAGCCACATCACCCAATCCGCGTCGAACGTCTTGATCAGATACCCGCCCGCCACCGTCACCGTGGCAAAGCCCAGCGAGCCGCACGCGCGCATCACCGTGTAGGAATTGCCCTGTCCGCGCCCGCTCGCGATGGCCATGCGGTCCATCAGCGGCAGCACGGCCGGGAACACCGCGTTCAGCAAAAGCGTGATGGCCAGCAGCCAGGCTGAAGTCTGGCTGAACGGATAGCACACGAAAAGAACCAAGGACGCCGCGAGCGCCGACGCGATCAGCGCGTGGGCGCGGCCCGTCTGGTCCGCGATGTGCGCCACGATCGGCGTCGACACGATCTTGGGCAGGAACGACGTGGCGACGATCAGCCCGATCAGGGCCGGGTCCAAGCCCCGGCTGGCGAACCACAAGGGCAGGAAGGGAATGCTTACGCCCTGCAGGCCGTAATACAGGAAATAGAACCCGTGCAACGCGATGGCGCCTTGCCTGGCGTCGGGATTGCCGCGCATGGTGGGAAGAAATCAGGGGGATGCGAAGCGGCGTAGCATACTCCTTCGCGGCGCCGGGCATTGGCAAAGCGCATCCAGAGATTTACGCTGTGCCTCGCGGGCGGTTCATGCCGCGCCGCAATCGTGTTGTCCGATTCATTTCACAAAGGTGCGATCCATGGCCAAGAAACTGAATGAGAAGACCACCAAGGCGCTGAAGGTCCGCCGCAAGGCGCCGCTGGCAACGCCCACCGACCTGGCGGCCGACGCCACCCGCGACATCTCCGCTGTGCTGAATCAGGTGCTGGCCGACGTGTTCGCCCTGTACCTGAAGACCAAGAACTTTCATTGGCACGTCAGTGGGCCCCACTTCCGGGACTACCACCTGTTGCTGGACGAGCAGGGCGACCAGCTGTTCGCCATGACGGACCCCATCGCCGAGCGCATCCGCAAGATTGGAGGCACGACGCTGCGGTCCATCGGCCACATCTCCCGCTCGCAGCGTATTTCGGACAATGACGCCGACTTCGTGCAGCCGCTGGACATGCTGGCCGAGCTGCGGGAAGACAACAAGGTGCTGGCGGCCACGCTGCGCGAGGCGCACAACGTCACCGACGAGCATCGCGACATCGCCAGTTCCAGCCTGATCGAAAACTGGATCGACGAGACCGAGCGGCGCACGTGGTTCCTGTTCGAAGCCAGCCGTCAGGGCGATTCGACGGGGCACTGACCCTGTCGCCCGGCGGGGCGGTGGGTCAGTCGTACCGGTATCGTCGCGTCACTGCCGCCCGCCAGAAAGCGGGCGGGTTGGCGTCGCAGGATCAGCCGCGGTCGTCCAGCAGCGCGCTGATTTCGATTTCGGCCCAGCTGCGGCCGGGCAGGCTGGTCACGCCCACTGCGCTGCGCGCCGGGCGCGGCATATGCGGGAATGCGGCCTCAAGCACCTGCGATGCGCCATCCAGCACCGCGCTGTGGTGTTCGAATTCCGCCTCGCTGCGCAGATAGCCGCGCAGCTGCACGATGGCGCGTACGCGGTCCAGGTTGCCGCCGCTGGCCTCGCGCAGGGCGCTCAGCGCGCTCAGCGCCGCGTGCGCGCAGGCCGCCCGGGCCGCGTCCAGGTCGTCGCCCGGCCGGCATGTTCCGACGATGGGTGTGCCGTCCCGCCGGCTGGCCTGGCCGCTGACGCAGATCAGTGTTGCGCCTGACAGTGCCGCCAGGTGGTAGGGCGCATAAGCGCCACGCGGAACCGGCGCGGCGGGCAGGCGCCAGCCGGCTGCCACCAGCCGCGACTCGGCCGTACAAAGGCGGGTCAGCGCATCCATTGCGTTTCGCCGCTCAGCCAACACCCGGCGGCGTCGCCGCGCCGGCGCAACTGGATTGCCGAGGGCGATCCCATCGCCACGCCCTGGCGGACCGTGTATACCCCGTCCGCCAGCACGCTGCCCGTCTCGTGCAGGTAGCCCCACAAGGCGGCGGCCGCAATGCCGGTGGCCGCATCCTCGGGGTAGCCAGACGCCTTGGGAAATTGCCGCGCGCTGGCGCCATCCGTCGTCAGCGCATAAGGGTAGAGACCGGTCGAGCCGATGGCCTCGCAGACGTCCCGCATCGCTTCGAAGTCGGGCGTCAAGGCGTTCAGCTCGGCTACGCCCGGCAGCCGTACCAGCGTCTTCACGCGGCTGGTGCTGGCATTGATCATGTGCAGGCCGGGCAAGTCCGGATCGATGCGCAGCACCTCAGCAATCGCGCTGCATTGCGCCGGTGTGAGCGCCGAGGTGGCGGCGGCAGGCTGCGACACCCAGGCGCGATTGCCAGCGTCGTCCCATTCGATATCCACGCTGCCGCTCAGGGTCTGAACACGTGCGCGCGGCGTCGTCCAGCGTCCCCACTGCCGCAGGGCCCAGAGCGTGCCCACGGTTGCGTGTCCACACATCTCCATTTCGTGGCCGGGCACGAAGAATCGTAATTGGCACAGATGGTCATCGCCATCGGCCGGCACAACGAAGGACGACTCGTGGCCGTGGTGTGCGGCCAGGGCCTGCATGTCGCTGGCCGTCATGCCCTGCGCGTCAAGCACCAGCGGCACCGGGTTGCCGCCTTCGCGGGGCTGGGACGTATCGACGAATACGCGCAGCAGGATCGCCTGGCCGGGGGGCGGCTCGGCGGGCGCGGTAGGGAAGGCGGGCTTAGTCAAACTGGACTCCGGTCTTGGTGATGAGGTCGCCCCAGAAGGCAAGGTCGTGTGAAACGGCTTGCGTCAGGGCTTCGGACGTGCCCGGACGCCCGTCCACGCCCTTGGCGGCCAGGTCCGAGGCCACGGCCGGATCGCGCAGTGCAGCGTTGAGCGCGGCATTCATCTTTTGCACGATCGCATCGGGCGTCCGCTTGGGAAAGGCCAGGCCATACCACAGCACCTGCGTATAGGCCGGCATGCCTTGGGAGGCAAAGGTCGGCACGCCAGGCAGGATCGGCGTGGGACTTGTGGTGGCCACGGCCACCAGCTTGCCGCTCTGCACGAACGGCGCCAGCCCCACCGGGTTGTCGAACATGATGTCCACCTGCCCGCCGATCAGGTCGGTATACGCGGGGGCCGCGCCGCGATACGGCACGTGCGTGAGGTCCAGCTTCTTGTCCTTCGTGAACATTTCGCCAAGCAGATGCGACACGGTGCCCGCGCCCACCGAGGCGAACGTGCCGGTGCGGCGCGCCTTCAAGGCATCGGTCAGCGTGTCGACCGTGGCCGCCTTCAAGGCCGGTTGCACCGCCAGCACATAGGGCGAGGTGCCGATGAAGCCGATGTAGTCGAAATCCTTTTCCGGGTTGTAGGGCAGCTTCTTGTACAGGCTGGCGCTGAGCGCGGTGGTGCTGGTCGTCACCGCCAGGGCCGTGTAGCCGTCCGGCCGCGCGCGGGCAGCCTGCCCGGATCCCACCGTGCCGCCGGCGCCGCCGGTGTTCTGGATGATCACGGTCTGGCCCAGCTCGCGCGACAACGCGGGCTGCAAGGTGCGCACGACCAGGTCCGTGCCCCCGCCCGGCGGGAAAGGAACGATCAGGGTAATGGGTTTGTCGGGCCATGCGGACTCGGCCAGGGCGCCGGTGGCCGGCAAGGCCAAGACGGCGGCCGATAGCAATGCGGCGGGCAGTGCGCGGATCATCTACTTCCCCTTGTGCTGGTTTGAATGACCCAGATCGTAAGCAAGACGTCCGGACGGCAGCGAACCGCGGTGCGACATGGAATGATCCCGTACGCGACAGGGGCGGGTGTTGGCGCCCCGCCGCGCTTGCGGGAAAGCCGCCACGCGCCGATACTGGCCGAACGCCCCATTCCGCCGTTGCCAGCGTGGCCTGACTCGGCACTTGTCTTGCCCGCCGTCATGATGCGTTCCGTCCCGCTATCTTCCAAACAAGGCTTGATTGCCCAAACCGGCTTCGCGCTCGCGGCCAGCCGGCAGCCGCGCTACGCGTTTCATTGGCATGAACACGATTGCGCCATGTTGCTGTGGCCGCGCGCCGGTGCCCTGGATAGCGCCTGGCGCGACGAGGAGGGCGCGCGCCGGCGTTGCCGGCTCGTGCGCGGACAGGCCTTGCTGTTGCCATCCCACGTCCAGCACAGCACGCGCGCAGAAAGCGTGACGCAGCAGCATGGCGAGCTCTATCTGGCGCCCGAATTACTGCGAAGCTGCGGGGCGGACGGTGTGCTGCAACTGGATGGCGCGGCGCAAGCCATGCTTGATGCGCTATGGATGCCGGCGATGTCGGCGTCAGCGCTGCCGATGCTGGTTCAGGCGCTTATTGCGCAGCTTGACGCCGGCTCCCGTCTGCAGGCCCGCACGCGCGCACCGCAGCCGCCGCTGCCGCTCGCCCGGCAATGGCTGGCGCTGCTGCGCGATCGCCTGGACGCGGGGCTGCCGCTGCCTGCGATTGCGGAGTCGGCCAGCATGCTCGGCGCGACCACGCGCAGCTTGCAGCGCGCCTGCATCGAGACCTATGGGCGCTCTCCCATCACGCTGCGCCGCTTCGTGCTGGCGCAGACGGCGCGCCGGCGGCTTGCGCTTGGCGAATCCGTCGCAAGCGTCAGCGCCGACCTGGGATTTTCCAGCAGCGGGCATCTGGGACGGCTGCTGCGCGCCGTGCACGCCGGCGATGACGACTGGGACGCGGAAGCGGAGCAGGGCTAGCGCCGCCGCGCACGCAAGGACCGGGGTTCAGCCCTCGCGGCCGAACCCGCCCGCTGCCCAATCCGACGCCCGCTGCACGTTCAGCTTGTACGTCGGCGGCACGCGGATCTGGGCGAGCTGCTCGCCCAATTCGTCGTAGGCGCTGAGCGTGGCGTAGGGTTCGTCCTCGTCGGGAACGATGTCCAGCTTGACGGTCAGGCGGCCTTCGGCGGCGTCGATCTTCACGCTCTTGTGCAGCGTGGCGTGCAATTGCTGTTCGTGGCGGCGCAGGACTTCGTTGGCCGTCTTGACCAACGTGTGGAAGGCCGGCGCGTCGAGCGGCTTGGGGTTCTTCTTGTCGCGGCCCATGGTCCAGGGCCCGACCAACGCGGGCTCGGCCTGACCGTCCAGCGTCATTTCGACGGCCCAGCCGTCGTCGTCTTCGTTCTTGATGATGCGCGCGGTCCAGCCGTCGTCGCGCCAAAGCGTGGCTTGCTGTTCTTTGGGCGCGTCGGAAAGGTCGGTGTCCGGCGTGGAGGTGTCATTCACTGCGGTACGGCTCCTGCAAGGGGTGATGCGCAGCGTGTAGGAGGCTGCGGGCCTGGTTGGCGACCCTGCAATGTAGCCTAACGCGGCAGGCGAACCGGGACATCGGGATCCGCTTTCGCCGAAAGTCCGCCAGCGCTAGATCGCGCAGGAGGCAGCCCACGCGCGGAACTGCGTCAGTTCGGGCGACGGCCGCCGGTAGTCTTCGGGGGGCAGGACAAAATAATAGCTTTGCGCGCCCAGATCCACGGTCAGGTCGAAGGGCGCCACCAGCCGGCCTTCGTCCAGTTCCTTCTGCACCAGGGGCTTTTGTGCGATGGCCACGCCGTAGCCCTCCAGCGCGGCCTCGTAGGCCAGCGCGGACGATTCGTAGCGCAGGCCGCGCGTGACGTCGATCCCGGTCAGGCCGGCGGCCTGCAGCCATATTTCCCAATAGTCGGGGCGCGCCAGTGTATGCAGCAGGATCTCTCCCTTCAGATCGGCGGGCGTGCGCAGCCGCGCGCATTTGCCGGGCACGCAGACCGGCAGCAGTTCATTGACCATCAGCTTGTAGCTCACCAGGCCGCGCCAGCGGCCATCGCCCATGCAGATGCCGGCGTCGACTTCCTCGCGCTCGAAGTCCGGCGCGTCCACGGCCGTGTGCAGCTTGACGTCGATATCAGGATACTGCCGGTGAAACCCCGACAGCCGGGGCAGCAGCCAGCGCATGGCGACGCTGTGCGGCGCCTTGATGACGAATTGGCGGCGGCGAGAGCGCTCGCCCAGTTCGGACGTGGCGCGCTGCAGCCCGCCAAAGCAGCGCGCGATGTCGGCGTGGTACGCCGCACCCATGGACGTGAGCACGATGCGGCGGTGCTGGCGCAGGAACAGCTTGAGCCCCAGGTGTTCCTCCAGCAGACGGATCTGGCGGCTGATGGCGGCGGGCGTCACGCTGAGTTCCTCGGCCGCGCTGGTGATGCTGCCCAGGCGGCCGGCGACCTCGAAACAGCGCAGCGCGTTGAGCGGAGGCAAGGCGGTCATCGCGGCGTTTCAGTTAACAAAAAGTTAAGTGTGCCATAGATAAAGTCGTTTGAACCCCGCCGCGCGAACGCCCAAGATGGCACGGCCGCCGCACTTTGCGGCCAAGAACAGCCATAAGGGGAAATCCATGTTCAGAGCGTTGGTTCGACGGATCGGAATTGCCGCCTTCTGCGGCGCCGCGGTGCTGGCCGGGACCGCTTCGGCGGCCGACTATCCGCAGCGTCCCGTCAGCATCGTGGTGCCGACCACGCCGGGCGGCACCGCCGATATTCTTGCCCGCTTGATCGGCCCCCGGCTCGCGCAGCGCTGGGGGCAGGCCGTCGTGGTGGAGAACAAGCCGGGCGCGGGCACGCTTATCGGCGCCGACTACGTGGCCCGGGCCAAGCCCGATGGCTACACGTTGATGCTGACCTTCAATGAGCTGGCCACGCTGCCGGCCCTGAACCCCAATGCCAAGATCGATGTCGAGAACGGCCTTGCGCGCATCGGCAAGATCGGCAGCTTGCCCGTGCTGGTCCTGACCCGGCCGGGCATCGACGATGCCGACCTGTCCACGCTGATCAAGCGCTTTCGCGCCGAGCCGGGCAAGTACACCTACGCCTCGAACGGCTCGGGATCGTCTCTTCAGCTGTTTACCGAGATCTTCAAGCGCGAAGCCCAGGTGGACGTGATGCACGTGCCGTATCGGGGCGCGCTGGAGGCCTCGATGGCGGCCATCGGCGGCGAGGTCGACCTGCTGGTGCAGTTTGCGTCGGGCAACGTCATCAATCATGTGAAGGGCGGAAAGCTCAAGGCCTATGCCCTGGCGTCGCCGCAGCGCCTGGAGGCCCTGCCCGACGTGCCGACCGCCGCCGAGGCCGGCCTGCCCGGACTGCGCCTGGAAGCCTGGTATGGCCTGTTCGCGCCCGCCGGCCTGCCGGACGACATCAAGCAGAAGATCAACCGTGACCTGAATGAGGTCCTGGCCGAGCCCGCGATCCTGGAGCGCCTGAAGGGCATCAATCTGCAGGTGCAGCCGGGGTCGCCCGCGGATTTCGATACGTTCTTTCGCGCCGAATACGCCCGCTGGAGCGCGCTGATTCGCACCCTCGGCATCAAAAGCAGTGAATAAGACCACCGGAGCCACGCCTTGACCTACGATCCCAGCACCCACGCTGCCCTGACTTTTCATGACGCCCGCGCCGCGTTTGCCGACCGCCGCGACACGCCCCGCGACTATCTGGAACGCTGCCTGGAAGTGATTGCCGCGCGGGAGGGCCAGCTCAAGGGCTGGGTCGTCCTGAACGAGGCGGGCGCCCGGGCCGCCGCCGACGCCAGCGCCCAGCGCTATCGTGACGGCCGTCCGCTGTCCGCCATCGACGGCATGCCCGTCGGCATCAAGGACTTGATCGAAACGAGAGACATGCCCACGCAGATGGGCTGCGCCGCTTTTGACGGCAACTTTCCCAAGAACGACAGCGCCGTGGTCCGTGCGCTGCGCGATGCCGGCGCGATCATCCTGGGCAAGACAGTCACCACGGCGCTGGGGTTTCTGGACCCCGGCCCGACGACCAATCCGTTCGATCCGCGGCGCACGCCGGGCGGATCGTCCAGCGGGTCGGCCGCCGTGGTGGGCGCCAACATGGTGCCCATGGCCATTGGTTCGCAACTGGTGGGGTCGGTATTGCGGCCGGCCAGCTACAACGCCAACTGGGCCTTGAAGCCGACGTTCGGCGCGCTCAATCGCGGCGAGCGGTTGGGGCTGAGCCAGGCGCATATCGGCATCCATGCCAATTCCGTCGAAGACATGTGGACGGCGGCGGCGGAAATTGCCCTGCGGGCGGGCGGCGATCCCGGCCACCCCGGCCTCTATGGTCCGCTGCAGGCGCCGGCCGCACGCAAGCCGGCGCGGCTCGTTGCGCTGGAAACCGAGGGGTGGGCACGCGCCGAACCGCAGGCCCGCGAGGCCTTCGAGGCCACCCTGGATGCGCTCTCGCGGCAAGGCGTGTCGATCATCCGGCGCGGCGATTCGGCGCTGGTCGATGCGCTGGAGCGCGCCATCTCGCAAGCCGCGCCCCTGTCGTTGCGGCTCATTTCCTGGGAACAGCGCTGGTCGCTGGCCAACCTGGTGGCCAATCATCCCGACACGCTCGGCCCCAGCCTGGTGCGGCAACTGGAAAGCGGGCGCGCCATGACGCTGGCGGACTACCGCGAATGCCTGCTGCTGCGCGAACATGCGCGCCAATGCCTGGCGGCCCTGGCCACGCAATGCGACGCGCTGGTCAGCCTGAATGCATGCGGCGCGGCGCCCATTGCGGCGGACATCCGCGACACCCGGTATCCGACGGGCGACGTCTCGTTTGCCTGCGCGTCGTCACTGTTGGGCGCGCCCGCGATCAATGTGCCGTTGATGGCCGTCGATGGCCTGCCGCTGGGACTGCAGGTGATGGGATTGCCGCATGGCGACGCCGCGATCACCGGCATCGGCACCTGGATTTTCCAGGCGTTGCGGCATCCCGGCTGACCCGGCGCGCTGGGGCGTTCAGGCGTGCCCGGCGGCCGCGCTTTCAACGCGGCCCGCGTCAGGCGCAGCCGCCGCCCGGTGACGCGTCGCATTGTCCAGGTCTGCAATCGGCGCCAGCAGTCCCCGGTCAAAGGCCTCGTGCGGCGCGCCCGCGCGCAGCCGGGCTGGCCAGTCGGCGTGCGTGAGCGCCCCGCGCCCCAGCGACACGAAATCCGCGTCCTGGCGCGCCAGCAGGGCTTCGGCCTGGCGCGGATCGTGCAGGGATCCGTTTGCCAGCACGGGTACCCGGACATGGCGGCGCGCCAATGCCGCAAGGCTCGCGCCACTGTCGCCAAATGCGGGTCGCCAGGCCTCGAACTCAGTGGTGTGCACGTAATCGATGGGCGCCGCGCCCAGCGCGCCGAAGATCCGCGCCGCGTCGTCCTGGCCGCCTTCCCACTTGTGGGTGAAGTCATTCACCTTGCCCTGCGAGGTGCGCACGCCGACCACGAAGTGTCCCGATGTCGATTGGCGCGCCGCCTGGATCACGTCCACCGTCAGCCGCAGCCGGTTCTCCAGACTGCCGCCGTAGCCGTCCTCGCGCTGATTCGTATGGCGCGTAAGGAACTGGTCCAGCAGGTATCCGTTGGCGCCGTGTATCTCGACGCCGTCAAATCCCGCTTCCTGCGCGCGGCGGGCCGCCTGCGCAAAGCCTTCGACCACCTCGGAGATGTCGTCCAGGTTCATCGCGTGCGGCATCCGGTACGGACCCTCGCCGCGATAGAAGGTCATCTGCTGCCCGGACGGCAACACGGCCGATGGGCCTTTTGTCCCGGGCCGATGGGGATTGCCTTGCGACAGCGCACCGGCGTGCATGAGCTGGGCAAAGATCCGCCCGCCTTGCGCATGCACGCGGTCCACCACGGGCCGCCACGCATCGCGCTGCGCGTCGTCGGCCAGGCCGGGCTGAAACAGGTACCCCTGCGCATGCGCCTTGTCCGTGTAGATGCCCTCGGTGATGACCAGCCCGAATCCGCCGCGCGCAAACGCTTCGTAGTAGCCCGCCATCTGCGCCGTGGCAAGGCCATCGGCGGTGGCGCTGACCCGAGTCATGGGCGCGACGGCCAGCCGGTTGGGCAGGTCCACGCGGCCCACCCGCAGCGGCGTGAACAGGCCGGCGGGCGCGGGCTGCGCGTCTTGCCGTGGATCGGTAGCGGCGGTCATGTCAGCGGCCCTCCGTGGGGCGGACCGCGGCGATGGCCTCGATCTCGATCATCGCGGCCGGATCGTACAGCGCCTTGATCTCGGCAATCGTGTCGGCTGGGTAGGGCGCCGAAAAGAACTTGCGGCGCAAGGCAACCACGTCGTCGAAATGTCCCATGTCGGTCACAAAGATGGTGACCTTGATGACGTCCTCCAGGCGCGAGCCCCCGGCTTCCAGCGCGCGGCGCAGATTACTGAACGCCTGTTCGCCCTGCGCAAGAAATCCGCCGTCCACGATCTTCCCATCGTCGGCGGCGCCGGCCTGGCCCGAGATGAAAAGCAGATTGCCGAACTGGATGCCCTGGGACAGCAGGAAGGGCGCGTAGTTGTCGGGCTGGGTGATGACCTGTTTGAGCATGATGCGAATTCCTTCATCTATATCCGGACGGGGGTTGTCGGTTGATGTGCCGCCCAGTGACTGAACTTTAGAATTCCGGCCTGGCCGTGACAAAGGTTCGTTTGTCAGCTATAAGACGAGAAAAATTCATCTATGTGAGCCCCGCCCATGCAACGCCGGTCCCTCCCGCTTTCCGCGCTGCGCGCCTTCGAGGCCGCCGCGCGCCTGGGCAGCTTCAAGGCCGCCGCCGAGGAACTTGCCGTCACCCCCACGGCCGTCAGCCATCAGATCCGCGCGCTGGAAGCGGGAACGGGCCTGGCGCTGTTCGATCGCCAGGTGCGCAGGGTGACGCTGACCGACACCGGGGCGCAGCTTTACCCGGTGCTGCGTGATGGCTTCGACAAATTCGAGGCGACACTGGCGCGCCTGACGCAGCAGCGCACGCGCGCGCAGGTCAGCATTTCCGCAACCAACGCCTTCACCGTGAAATGGCTGGTGCCGCGCATGGCCGATTTCCGGCGCCGGCATCCGGATATCGATCTGCAGCTGCAGGCCAGCGACGACCTCGTCGACCTGCGCTCGTCCGCCGTCGACATCGCCATCCGCTATGGCCGGGGGCCGTACCCCGGGCTGGCGGTGCAGCCCTTGTTCACCGACCGGTTCGCACCGGTGGCCAATCCCCGCCTGGGCGTCGTCTCGCCCGACGATCTGGCGCGGGTGCCGCTGATCCGCTTTGACTGGAAGCGCGCGCAACCCGACAACCCGACATGGGAGCGCTGGTTCGCGATCGCCGGGCGTCCGCTGCCGCCGGAAGCCGGGCAGTTGCGGTTCTCGGATGAAGGCCATGCGATACAGGCTGCGGTGGCCGGGCACGGGATCGCGTTGGTCAGCTTGGCGCTGGTGGATGATGAGTTGCGGGCGGGGCACCTGGTGCAACCGTTCGGGCCCGAGATCGACGGGCACACGTATCACCTGGCGATGTTCGCCGGGCGGGAGGCGTCGGGGGCGGTTCAGGCGGTGGCGGGGTGGCTGAAGGGGCAGGCAAACCCTGTCAGCCCATGATCCGGTTCCGGCCGGCCCGCTTGGCTTGATAGAGCTTGGCGTCAGCCTCTTGATACATCGCTTCCCAGGATTCGAAGCGATCCGTATGCGCCACGCCCGCGCTGATCGTGACCGGCGCTTGGCCGCCCGGATCCCGCACGGCTTGCTCCACCGCGGCGCGCAGGCGTTCCGCGCAGCGCAGGGCCTCGGGCAGATCGGTGTCCGGCAGGAAGATGCCGAATTCCTCGCCGCCGATGCGCCCAAGCACGTCGTGCTTACGCACCGCTTGCTCAAGAACCTTGGCCACTTGCGTGAGCACCTTGTCCCCGCTCTGGTGCCCATGCAGATCATTGATGCGCTTGAAATTGTCCACATCGCAGACGATGAGCGCCACCGGGGCGTGTCCGTTCGATTGGAGCGCGCGCACGCGTGTTTCGAAGCCGCGCCGGTTGTAGACGCCCGTCAGCCAATCCTTGTCGCCTTCCTTGCGGACCTCGTCAATGGCGTCGGCTGCAATCGCAATCAGCAGCGTGAGCGCCAGCGCAACGCTGAACACCGCTAGAGAAAGCTGCAAGGTTTGCCAGAATGCCGAGTCGGCAAACGCAAGCGCGCCCTGTGGCGCCAGCCTGCCCATGCTCAGCAATGTGCGCGGAACAAAGTGCAGGCCGAAAAGCAGCACCACAAGGAAAAGCGCCTTGTCGATCGGGCGCTGACGCGAAGCGCCCCGCAGGCGCCACGCGGCATAGCAGAACAGCAATCCGAAGCCTGCATTAAGCACGTAAACGCGCACGAGCAGGTTGCGATCGACGTAGAAGAAGTACCAAAGCGCGGCCATGATCGCCGCGCCATAGAGGCCATACGCGGTCCAGGGCACGCGAACGCGTGCGCGTTCAAGCACGCCCTGCACGACCAGGCAAGCCGCCGCCGTGTACAGAAAACCCGAAACCAGCGCGTTGAGTCCCGTGTCGCGGGGCACGTACAGAACTTGTGAAATCGCTCCGCACGCAAACGTCGCGCAGCCTGCGGCGAGGTGCAGCAGGAAACGTTTGCGATGGAAGAAGAACCAGATGGCGAGGAAGGTAACGCCGAAGATCAATAGCAGCGCGGGCGCGATCAGCGACAGCGTTACTCGGACTTGCGAACCTGCCATCGGGTCCTCGGGTGACGTGGCGGCGCGGCCAGGACGCTCAGGTGGCCAGGAAGCGCGTGACCTCGTCCCAGTCGTTGGTCGACAGGGCGAGGTCCTCGTAGTCGTCAGCTTCTTCGTCGTAGCGCGACACACAGAAGCGCTGGCTCCGGCCGGATTCCCGGTCGGCATAGTTGGCGTAGTCGACGTACACCTTCAGTCCACGCGCCTCGTTCGTGAATGAAGGCGCTGCATCGATATAGCTCGACGAATCTGAATACCCTTCGGGAAGGGGCGGCAAGGTGGTGATGTCGAAGTCGGGGAACTCGCGACGCAGGCGATCAAGGTTCATATGAGAAGCATATTGAGGCTGGAAGCCTGACATTTTACGTTGCTCGCTGTCAGGCGCTCCGGCGTCCCCAATTTAATGCTTTGCACCCACCAGCACCGGCTTGTCGCGCCACCAATCCGGAAACGTCTTTGCCAGGTTCTCGACCTTGGGCACGTCATTGATCACGATGTACAGGCTGTTCGGATTGCGCACCAGATAATCCTGGTGATAGTCCTCGGCGGGATAGAACGCCTGCAGCGGTTCGATGGTGGTGGCCAGCGCTTTGGGATACACCCCTGTCTTGTTGAGCTGCGCGATGTACGCCTCGGCCACCTTGCGCTGGCTGTCATTGGCGGGAAAGACAGCGGATCGGTACTGCGTGCCGTGGTCGGGGCCCTGGCGGTTGAGCTGGGTGGGATCGTGAGCGACTGAAAAGTAGATCTGCAACAGCTGGCCGTAGCTGATCTGCCGGGGGTCGTACGTGATTTCCACGGCTTCCGCGTGGCCGGTGCGGCCGCTGCCGACGGCGTTGTAGTTGGCCGTGCCGGCCTGCCCGCCGGCATATCCCGATACGGCGTTGCTTACGCCCTTCACGTGCTGGAACACGGCCTGCACGCCCCAGAAGCAGCCGCCTGCGATGACGGCTTTTTCCTGCGTGGCGGTTGCCGCCGCACTGGCTGCCTGGTCCGCGGCAGGCGGCGGGATGATGAAAGCCCGTTCGGCGGCTGGCGTGGCGCTTGAAATGAGGAGGCCGCCGGCGGTGGCGAGCGCGGCGCAGAGCTGGCGCAGGGAGGGATGCTTGGACATGATGTCGGGTCCTTTCAGGGATGCAGATCGCGTATCAGGCTTGCGGGGAGAAGGTCATCGCCACGCCGTTCATGCAGTAGCGCAGGCCGGTGGGGCGCGGGCCGTCGTCGAACACGTGGCCCAGATGGCCGCCGCAGTTGGCGCAATGCACGGCGGTGCGGACCATGCCGAAGCTGCGGTCGCGCGTTTCGCCGACGGCGCTGGGCAGGGGCTGCGAGAAGCTGGGCCAGCCCGTGCCGCTGTCGAACTTGGTCGAGGAGGAGAACAAGGGGTGTTCGCAGCCGGCGCAGGCGAAGGTGCCCTTGCGGTGTTCGTCGTTGAGCGGGCTGGAGTAGGGGCGCTCGGTGCCGTCGCGGCGCAGCACCTGATACTGCTCGCGCGTCAGGCGTTCGCGCCATTGCGCGTCCGTCAGCGTGTAGGGAAACGATGCCGTGGCCGGGGCCGCCTGCGCGCTGCCGCCGCGCGCGGCCAGCAAGGGGGCAAGGCCCGCGGCGGCAGCTGCCGCGCCGCCCAGCCCCAGGAAGTGTCTGCGTTTGAGGTTCATGGCGAATTCCGTGCGGGTTCGTTCAGGCGGGGACCGGTTCACGCGGTCCCCGCGCGGGTTTACTTCTGCATGCCGTCCTTGGACATGCCATCCTTGCCCATCGCGTCCTTGGACATTGAATTCTTGGACATGGAATCCTTGGACATCGAATTCTTGGACATTGAATCCTTCGACATGGAGTCCTTGGACATCGAATCTTTCGACATCGAGCCCTTCGACATGCCGTCGCGAGACATCGAATCCTTCTTCATGCCGTCCTGGGACGGCGCCTCCTTGGACATGCCGCTCTTGCTCATGCCTTCCTTGCCCATGGTGTCGGCGGCGTGGGCGGCCGTGGCGCCGAAGGCCAGGCACAGGGACAGGGCGGCGGTGGTCAGTTTGCTCATGATGCGTTCCTTTGTTCAGGGGAAAAAAGAAGGGAATTCACCTAGCTTCCGCCGAACCAGTTGTAGCCCTGGTCCTCCCAGTAACCGCCCGGGTAGGTGTTGGTGACGAAAATTGCCTGGATGTGCTTGGGGTTCTTGTAGCCAAGCTTGGTAGGCATGCGCAGCTTCATGGGGAAGCCGTACTCGGGGGGCAGCGTCCGGCCGTCGTAGGTCAGGGCCAGGATCGTCTGCGGATGCAGCGCGGTGGGCATGTCGATGCTGGTGTAGTAGTCGTCGGCGCACTTGAAGCCGACATACTTGGCCGACAGGTCGGCGCCGACGCGCTTCAAGAAATCCGCGAACGGCACGCCGCCCCATTTGCCGATGGCGCTCCAGCCTTCGA
The DNA here is from genome assembly GCF_041879325.1 of Achromobacter sp. JD417. NCBI lineage: Bacteria > Pseudomonadati > Pseudomonadota > Betaproteobacteria > Burkholderiales > Alcaligenaceae > Achromobacter > Achromobacter sp. JD417. The sequence continues at coordinate 2,599,252 of NZ_CP087159.1, forward strand.
CGCAGATGTGCCGCGTGACCTGATCCACCTGCGCCATCGCGCGCAGCTCGTCCAGCCGCCAGCGGCGCTTGTCGGCCACCAGGCCGGTGACTTCCAGCCGGAACGACGCCTCGTCCACCTGCGGCACCTCGTCGATGCCGTAAAAGGCATTGAAGGGAAACGGCCGGGTGATCATGGATTCGGGATAGGTCGGCGCAAGTTTGGCGGGATCGAAGATCCAGCCCTGCACGCGGTCGTTGAAGCGGGAGACGGCCGACAGCGCCTGTTCGACGCTCTCGTCGTCGGACAGCGAGCACCCCGACAGCATGGCCAGGCCGCCCAGTGTCAGGCCACGGCGCAGGAAGGCGCGGCGGGACGGCTGCTCGACGCGCTTGTCCAGCAGTTTTCCGGCTTCGCGCAGGATGGCCGGGGCGTCCAGGCCCGGCAGAAGGCGTCGTTTATCGGTCATGGCAGGCTCTCCCTATTTGCCGCGGATCATGGTGAGCAGGCTGCGGGGCACCAGCGCCACCATTGCCAGGTGCACGGCGACAAACCCGGCCAAAAGCGCCATTGCAAAAAAGTGCACGCGCCGCGCTGCCTCGTAGCCGCCCATCAGGTCGCGCAACAGGCCGAACTGCACGGACTTCCACAGCACCAGCCCGGACAACACCAGCACGGCGATGTCCACCATCACAAAGAGGTACGCCAGGCGCTGCACCTGGTTGTAGCGGCGCGGGTCGGCGTGCGACAGCCGGCCCCGCAGCGCGGCCAGCAGGTCGCGGACCACGCCACCCGGGCTGACGGGCAGGAATTTGCGCCACAGACGGCCGCTGGCGGCGTTCAACGCCAGATAGATGAGGCCATTGGCAACCAGCAGCCACATGCCCGCAAAGTGCCACTGCAAGGCCCCGCCCAGCCAGCCGCCCAACGTGATGCCGTTGGGAAAGGTGAAATCGAAAAAGGGCGCGGCGTTGTAGATGCGCCAGCCGCTCATGGCCATGATGACCACGGCAAGGGCGTTCAGCCAATGCGTGACCCGCAACCAGCGGGGGTGTATGGCCGGCTGAGGGGCGCCCGGCGCTTGTTCGATTGCAGGTGGAGCCATCATGGCGGTCTCCGGTGAATGTCGTTGGACGCATTCTTCCCCGGCGCCAATACCGAAGTCCTCACGCAAAGTTAAATTAAATGTGAACTTTGGCCCCCGCCGATTGGCGACAATAGACGCATCGCTCACGCCCCAGGTTGCCCCATGGATACGCCCCGCCGCGTACTGATAGTTGAAGACGACGCCCACATTGCCGAACTGCTGCGCCTGCATCTGCGCGACGAGGGCTACGCGGTCGAGCATGCGGCCGACGGCAACGAGGGCATGCGCCTGCTTGAAGAAGGCGGCTGGGATGCGCTGGTGCTGGATCTGATGCTGCCGGGCATCGACGGTCTGGAAATCTGCAAGCGGGCACGCGCGATGGCGCGCTATACACCCATCATCATCACCAGCGCGCGCTCCAGCGAAGTGCACCGCATCCTGGGGCTGGAACTGGGCGCGGACGACTACCTGGCCAAGCCGTTCTCGATGCTGGAACTGGTGGCGCGCGTGCGTGCGCTGTTGCGCCGCAGCGATGCCATCGAACGCAATGCGCGCCAGGAGGCCGGCAGCCTGTCCGTTCACGGCGTGTCGATCGATCCCATCGCCAGGACGGTGGACGTGGATGCGCGCCGGCTGGATCTCACGCCGCGCGAGTTCGACCTGCTGCACTTTTTTGCGCGGCATCCGGACAAAGTGTTCTCGCGCATGGACCTGCTGAACCAGGTGTGGGGCTACCAGCACGAGGGATACGAGCACACGGTCAACACCCATATCAACCGGCTGCGCACCAAGATCGAGGCCGACCCGTCCGACCCGCAGCGCATCCTGACGGTCTGGGGCCGGGGTTACAAGTTCGCGGCCGCGCCAGGGGGACAGCCATGAAACGCTTCACCTTGACCCAGCGCCTGTCGGGCGTGTTTGCGCTGCTCTTGCTTGCCTGCTGCGGCGCGTCCGCCTGGCTGCAGATCGCGGCCAACTCGCGCTATGAACAGGAGGTCGTGCAGCGGCTGTCCAGCGGACTGGCGCAGCACATCGCCGGTTCCACCGAACTGATGGACGCCAGCGGCTGGAAGCCGGGCGCGGTCCGGTCGATGTTCGACATGCTGATGACCGTGAATCCCGCGGTTGAGGTCTATCTGCTGTCGAGCGATGGCCGCATCGTGGGCGACGCCGCGCCGCCCGGGCAAATCAAGCGCGAACGCGTTGACCTCGGTCCGGTCAAGCGTCTGCTGGCCGGGGGGATGCTGCCCATCACGGGTGACGATCCGCGCAGCGCCGATGCGCAAAAGGTGTTCAGCGCCGCGCCCGTGCGCGTGGATGGGCGCGAACAGGGCTATGTGTACGTGGTGCTGCAGGGGCAGGCGCATGATGCGCTGGTGATGGATGTGTCGCGCAGTTCGGTGCTGCGCACCACGCTCTGGTCGATCGCGCTGGTGGCCTTGCTGGGATTGGTGGCGGGGCTGGCCGCGTTTGCGCTCATCACGCGGCCGCTGCGGGGGCTGACACGCGCGGTGCGCGCGTTCGAGGGCGACGACGGCCAGGCGCTGGCCGCGCTGGAGCAGCCGGGCGACGCGGCCGCCCGCAATGGCGACGAGATCGCGGTGCTGCGGCGCACGTTTGCGCAGATGGGGCGGCGCATCTCGGAGCAATGGCGGGAGCTGACGCGCCAGGACCAGCAGCGCCGGGACCTGGTCGCCAATATTTCGCACGATCTGCGCACGCCGCTGACATCGCTGCACGGGTATCTGGAAACGCTGCGATTCAAGGACGAGACGCTTGCGCCGGCCGAGCGCCGCCGCTATCTGGACATCGCGCTGGCGCAAAGCCGCAAGGTGGGGCGGCTGGCGCAGGAACTGTTTGAACTGGCGCGGCTGGAGTCCGGACTGGTGCGCCTTGAGCCCGAGACGTTTTCGCTGCCTGAACTGGTGCAGGACGTGATGCAGAAGTTTGAACTGGCCGCCGAGGCGCGCCAGCAGCGGCTGTCCACGGACATCGCGCAAGCGCTGCCGCCGGTGCGTGCGGACCTGGGCCTGATCGAGCGTGTGCTGACGAACCTGTTGGACAACGCGATCCGCCATAGCCCGCCGGGCGGCAGGATCGAATTGCAGCTGGGGCTGGCGCGCAACCGCGTGCGCGTGCAGGTCAGCGATTCCGGCGCGGGCATTCCGGACGAATTGCGCGCCGGACTGTTCACGCGCGCCTCGGCGCTGAACCGGGGGCCTAGCGAGGGCGGCGGGTTGGGGCTGGTGATCGTGCAGCGCATCCTGCAACTGCACCAGAGCGAGATCCGGCTGGTCGACGACGCCGAGGGCGGGGCGGTGTTTCAGTTCGAACTGGCGGCGGCAACGCCCGCCTGAAGGACATATCAGCCGGGCGCTTCGCCCGTCACGCGGTGGATGATGCCGCGCACCGCGTCCACCTCCAGCACATCGCCGGTGGCGACGTCTTGCAGGATGCCGTGCACGCTGACCACGGCGGGGATGCCAAATTCGCGCGCCACGATGGCGGCGTGCGACAGATAACCGCCGACTTCCATCACCACCGCGCCCGCGCGCAAAAAGAGGGGCGTCCACGCCGGGTCGGAAGACGCCGCGACCAGGATGCCGCCGGCCGGCATCGCCAGGCCCTCGTCGGGCGTGCGCGCCACGAACGCGCGCCCACGCACGCGGCCCCCGGCCACCGGCGTGCCGCGCCAGGCGTTCATTGCGCCGGCCGCAGGCGCGCGCGCTTCCTGTTCGCGGGCTTGCGGGGTGGCGCCGGCGTGTTCGATGATGACATCCAGGTCCGGCAGGGCCGACCAGGCCTGCAATTGCGCCCGCCGGGCCGTGGTGCGCCGGCCCAGCGCCGCCGCGCCGATCCGGCTGTCCGCCAGCGCGAAGATCTCGGCCGCATTCAGGTGGAAGACGTCTTCGGGCGCGGCCAGCCCGTGCGGACCGGCGGTGCGGCGACCCAGTTCCAGCGCGCTTCGGCGGGCCACGGCCAGATATGCCACGAGCACGCTGCGCGCCGCCTCGCGCTGGTTGCCTTCCAGGCGGGAGGCGGCCAGCAGCTTGGCCGCCAGCGGCCGCTGCCAGAAGGGCAAGGCACGGCGCACGCGGCGCCATGCCGCTTGCGCGGCCTCGCGCTGCCGCGCGCGCAGGGCGGCCGGATCGGCGCCGATCAGGTTCAGCACGCTATTCAGCAAATAGCCCGGCGCCTCGCGCCAACGTGGGTTGCGCAGGTAGGTTTCGTACACGGCGCGGTGGCCGTAGCGGTCCAGGAATTCGGCAAAGGCCGTCTTGAAGGGGCTGACGCCTGGCAACGCCTCGGCCCACGCGGCGTCGTCGCGGTCCGGCGCGCGCAGCCAGGCAAGCGCTTGCGCATCCTCGGCCGCCAGTTGGGCCAGCGTCATCAGGGCGTAGCCCTGCTGCGCGGTGACGCTGGGGTCGCCGCCTGCCATCAGGGCGGCGGTCAGCGCATGGCCTTCGCCGGGCACCGCTTTCTCGACCAGTTCCAGCAGCTTGGAAAGCGCGCCGCCCCCCGAGCCCTGCAAAAAGAACAGTTCATCCGCGGCCAGCACGGTTTCGAACTGTTGGCGCAAGCTGGCGCCCAGCGCAGGGTTGGTCGCCGGCAAGGGCGCCCTGAGCCATTGCTGCGCGCGGGCCAGCAGCTGGGGCAGGTTGTCGGCGGCGTGACGGCGCAGGGGCGCGGCGCGCCGCAGATAGCGCACGATGCGCAGGCCGTGCCGCACGCGCTGGCCCAGGGTCAGCGCCTTCACGTGGATCTCGGGCTGTGCGCCGCCCAGCAGCGCGTTCATGTCGCGGGGCTTGACGCCCAGCGCGTCGTAGCCGACCCACTGGATGACCGAGGCATTGAGATAGGCACGGCCATGCAGCAACGCGGCCAGCCGCACGCCGGGCAGGGTTTCGTAGCCGCTCAGTTCGAATCCGCAGGTCAGCATGCGCTGGGCCATGACGCGCCCCGCATCCCATTCCATTGCCGACATCACCTGCGGCAACACTTCGCGCGTGTTGCCGCGCGACCAATAGTCGGGCTGGCCTTGCAGTGCGGGATACGTGTGGCGCGCGGACGCGGTGACGGGCCGGGCCTGCACGATCCAGAATCTCTCGCCGTCCCACGCCCACTCGATGTCGTAGCCGGCGCCGCTGTAGTCCAGCGCGCGGGCGGCGTCGCGAGCCATGTCGCCCAGCGTTTCGGCCTGGGCATCCGTCAGCACGGCCTGCGCGGCGCGCGCGGCGGACGTGTCGCTGCGCTGCGTTCCTCCGTTTGCGGCCGGCGTCGTGGCGAGGCGCTTGGCGCCGATGCGCCGCCGCGCGACGGGCCATGCCTGGCGCAGGTAATCCTCGCGCAGGTGGTAGGCGTCGCCGTCCGCCTCGCCGTTCACCAGCGACTCTCCCAAGCCCCAGTTCGCGTGGATGACCATCTCGTCGTGGCGGCCCGTCGCGGGATCGATGGTGAAGGCGATGCCCGAGGCCACCGCGTCGATCATCGGCATCACCACCACTGCCATGCCGCCCGCGCCGTCCGCCGGCAGGTCAAGACGCTGACGGTAAGCCTGAGCCTGGGGCGTAAACAGCGAATCCCAGATGCGCCGCAGCGCCTGGCGAACCGCCTGGGGCCCCCGCACGTTCAGGCAGGACAAGTGGATGCCGGCAAACGAGGCGCGCGCGGAGTCCTCCTGCGGCGCGGACGAGCGCAGCGCCAGAGGACGATCCAGCCAGCCGCGTTCGCACAAGGCCTCATGCAGCACGTTCAGCACGGCGTCGGGCACGTCCCGGCCCGGCTGATGGGCGTGGCTGGCGTGCGCGGCCAGCACGAAGCCGTCCGGCACCGGCACGCCGAACTGCGCCAGGCGGCCCAGTTGCCAACCCTTGCCGCCCGCGGCTTGCGGTCCGGATTCGGCCGCCGCCGCCCAGTCCAGCACCAGGGCGCTCATGCCGCGCTCCCGCCGACGCCGTCCACGAAAAGGGTGATGGCGGCGTCAAATTCCTGCTTGATCGATGCGCCAGGCTGGTCCATCCATCGCAGCAGCGCGCCCAGGTAAAGAAACTGAAGGTGGTGCGCCAGGAGGTCCGCGTCCAGGTCTGACCGGGCCTGGTTTGCCGCTTGCGCGTCCTGGATCAACGTCGCGAACACACGCTGCAGGCCGCTGCGCGGATGGCGTTCGTCGTCGCGTCCGGTGGTCTGCATGCTGGCGAAGCGGTAGCGCAGGTAAGGGCCAAGATAGGCGCGGTGCGATTCGGACCAGTGTGCCGAGGCATGCAGCAGGCGCGTCAGCCGCGCGGCAAGCGTGGGCAGCGCCTTCAGCGCCGGCCACAATTCGGCCAGGGACGCCGCCAGCTCGGCGTGAAAGCGGTGCGCCAGCAGCGCTTCCTTGACGGGAAAGTGGTTGTAGAGCGTGCCTTTGGACACGTCCGCCTGCGCGGCGATCTGCTCCATCGTGATCGCGTCGTACCCTAGGGCCTCGAAGAGCCGCCATGCGGTCTGCGTCAGATGGTCCAGCGTCTGCTGGCGCTTGCGTTCGCGGCGGCCGGCGTCGGCAGCGTCGGCGGCGGGCGAAAGAAAAGAAGAGAAGGGCATGGCGGATTCAATAATTAGACGACGTTGAAAATTATACGACGTCTAATTGTTTGTGCTGGCGGTCGGCAAGAGGCGTCAGGCCGCCGCCGCGGCGGGCTCGGGTTTCACGCGTACCGCCCGCAGAACGCCGACCATCAGGCAGCTGATGCCGACAAGCGTTAGCGGCGCCGGCATGGCGCCGCGCAGGATAAAGGCGTACGCCAGCGCGGCCAGTGTTTCAAACACGATGAGCTGACCGGCCAGCGCCGTGGGCAGGCGTTGGCTGGCTTCGTTCCAGCACAGCGTGCCCAGCCAGGACGCGAACAGCCCGATGGCGATCATGAGCCCCAGAAACACGTCGGGCCGCGGACCCAGCGGCATGTCGAAACGGCTGCCGGCGGCCGACATGCCGATCCACAGCAGCGCGTAGCCCGCCAGCGCCAGCGGCAGCGTGGCCACGCCCTGCGCGGTGGCCCACGTGCGAGGACTTCGGCCGGGATGGTCGCGCAGCCAGTCGGCGTTGCGCAGCGGATACCACGTCCAGCAGGCGACCGCGCCAAGCGCCAGCACGGCGCCGATCGCGTAGCGCGACAGGTCGGCGTCCGGCGCCTGGCGCAGCGCCTGCAGCTCCACCTGATTGACGCAGCCGATGCCGATCGCGATCAGGGCCAGCGACGGCGCCAGCCGCTTCCACGGCAGCCGCCCATCGCGCCGGGCGTTGCGCAGGTTGGCGCTGATGGCGATGACCACGGGCAGCGTGCCGATGATCATGGTCGGGACCGGGCCGCCGGCCCGCTGGATGGCGCTGGCCAGGCATAGGTAATACAGCAGGTTGCCGATGGCGGCGAGCTTGACCGCCTCGATCCAGTCACTGCGGGTCAGGCGGCGCAGGTTGCGCCGGTCCAGCCAGGCGAGCGGAAGGGCGATCAGGCCGAAGGCGAGATAGCGGGCCACGGATTGCAGGGCGGCGGGATATTCCGGCAGCAGCAGCGGCCCGATGAAGACCAGCCCCCACATCAGGCCCGCGGCCAGGGCGTAAAGGGTTCCAGCCCACATATGTTGCTCCAGGTCGTGAATGCGGGCAGTCTAGCCAGCGGCGCGGGGCAGATCTTGTACGAGATTGCGGTGGGGGAAGTAGCCGTGCGGCACTAGCCGTGCGCCACTAACCGTGCGTCACTAGCCGTGCGCCTGCCTTTGATAGCGCGCGGGGGTGACGCCGTAGCGGCGCGAGAACGCGCGGGTCAGATGGGCCTGGTCGGTCAGCCCGGCCGCGAGCGCGACCTGGGCTGGTGGCATGCCGGCGGCCAGCAGGCGCTTGGCTTCGTACAGCCGCAGCGCCATCAGCATCTGCTGCGGGGTGGCGTGATGGTGCGCCTGAAAGCTGCGCAGGAAATGGAAGGGGCTCAATCCGGCTTGCGACGCCAGTTCGTCCAGCGTCAGACGCCGCGACAGGTTCGCGCGCAGGTACTCGATGACGTGGGCGAATCGCGGCGCGCCCTGGGCGGCGGCCGGGCGAGGCACGCGGGCATGCGGCCGGAACTGGACCAGCAGCGCGTGCAGCGCGCTGTCGAACGCCAGCGGCTCGGACGCGTGCCACAGCGTATCCAGCAAGGCTGTCACGCGTTGCGCTGCGGGGGCATCATGTCCCACCGCCGCGCCGAACCACCAGCCCGATTCCCCCGTGACCCGCGCGGCAACGTCCGGGTCGATGTAGACCATGCGGTAGCGCCAGCCGCCTTCCGTTTCGGCGCGCCCGGTGTGCAGCTCGTCCGGGTTCATCAGCACCAGCGAGCCGGACGGCGCCAGATGGTCGGCGCCGCGATAACGGAATCGTTCGACGCCGGATTCGATGGCGCCCAGTCCGAAGGCCTCGTGCGTATGCGGTTCGAACGCGTGACGGATGATGTGCGCGCGGTAGAGCTCGACGCCGGGCTGGTGGGCCGGCCGGCGAAATTGCGCGCGGTCATTGGGATGGTCGAACGCCGCCGGCACGCCCGTGATTGGGGGCGCGGCCATATCGGGAGGAGCGGCGTCGAGGGGTTGCATGCGTGGGATTTAAGCACGCCGTCACGGCGGGCCTCCACCCTGAGTCTTAGAGCCCCACGCCTTAGACCCCGCGCCTCAGACCCCAGGCCTCAATTCACAGGGCCGCCGTCCGACTCCTGCGGCATCTCCTGCGCGCGCGCCAGCAGCAACGCGCGTTCGCGGGCGTTGCGCGTCATTGCCGCCGCGCGTTCGAATTCGGCGCGCGCCTCGGGGCCGCGCCCCAGTTTGGCCAGCAGATCGGCGCGCACGCTGGGCAGCCAGTGGTAGTTCGCCAGCGACGGCTCCGAAGCCAGTTGATCGACCAGGTCCAGCGCGGCCTGCGGGCCGAACGCCATGCCGATGGCGACCGCGCGGTTCAGTTCCACAACCGGCGACGGCGCAGCCTGGGCGAGCGCGTCGTACAGGGCCACGATGCGCGGCCAGTCGGTTTCCGCGGGCGTGCGGGCCTGGGCGTGGCAGGCGGCCAGCGCGGCCTGCAGCGCATAGGGACCGCGCGCGCCGCCCAGCGCATCGGCGCGCGCCAGCGCCGCCAGTCCGCGGCGGATCAGTAGCGGATCCCAGCGCCGCCGGTCCTGGTCCATCAACAGCACGGGCCGGCCCTGGCCATCGGTGCGCGCGTGCAGGCGAGATGCCTGCAATTCCATCAGCGCGGCCAGGCCGTGCACTTCGCCTTCGGCCGGCGTCAGTTCGGCCAGGATACGCGCCAGGCGCAGCGCTTCGTCGCACAGACCCGGCCGCATCCAGTCGTCGCCCGAGGTCGCGGAATACCCCTCGTTGAAGATCAGGTAGATGACCTCCAGCACGGACGCCAAACGCGGCGCGCGGTCGGCCGCCGACGGCACCTCGAACGGCACGTTGGCGGCCGACAGGGTGCGTTTGGCGCGCACGATGCGCTGCGCAATCGCCGATTCCGATGCCAGGAAGGCGCGCGCAATTTCCGCCGTGGTCAGCCCGCCCAGCAGGCGCAGCGTCAGCGCCACGCGCGCCTCGGTGGACAAGAGCGGATGGCAGGCCGTGAAGACCAGGCGCAGCAGGTCGTCGCCGATGTCGTCCTGGCGCGCCGCGTCCAGCGCGTCGACGAAGTCTGGCTCCACGTCCGCCTGCAACGCCTCGAGTTCATGGCCGATCTGCGCGTGCTTGCGGGTATGCAGTGCATCGAGCCGTAGCCGGTCGCGCGCACGGTTCTTCGCGGTGGTCATCAGCCATGCTCCGGGATTGTCCGGCACGCCCGTCTGGGGCCAGCGTTCCAGCGCGGCGACCAGCGCATCCTGCGCCAGTTCTTCGGCCAGTCCCACGTCGCGCACCAGGCGCGCCACGCCCGCGATGACGCTGGCGGATTCGATCCGCCAGACCGCTTCGATGGCGCGATGCGTGGCCGCGTTCGTCATGCGCCGGCCGCGTCGCCGGGAGCCATGTGGACGAGTTCCCAGATGTGCCCGTCCAGGTCCTCGAACCCGTGCGCGTACATGAAGCCGTGATCCTGCGGCGCCCGCGGCGCCGAGCCGCCCGCCGCCACGGCGCGCGCCACCAGGTCGTCGACCTCGGCCCGGCTCTCGCACGACAGGCAGACCAGCACTTCCGTCGTCTGGGTGGCATCGGCCACCGGCTTGCCGGTAAAGCCCTTGAAGAAGTCCTTCACCAGCAGCATGACGTACAGGTTGTCGCCAACGACCATGCACGCGCCCTGGTCGTTGGTGAAATCGGGATTGAAGCTGTAGCCCAGTTTCTTGAAGAATGCCTGGGACTTCTGCATGTCGTTGATGGGAAGGTTGACGAAGATCTGCTTGTGCATGGCGTGTCTCGTTGGAATTGTCAGGGGTTGGCTCGTCGGATTCAGAGGCTGGGAGCGGGCATCTGGCGGAAGCGCTCGACTTCCTGGCTGGGTTCGAAGTCATCCAGTTCGAACACCTGGCGCACCTCGATCTCGCAGGACTGGCCGGGGAAGGGCGACGGAAAGCGCATCGCCCACTGCATCGCCTCTTCGCGCGAGCGCACCTGGATCATCGTGTAGCCGGCGATCAGTTCCTTGGTTTCGGCGAACGGCCCGTCGATCAGCTTGCGTTCGCCGCTGCCGTCATAGCGCACGCGCCAGCCCTTCGAGGTTGGCTGCAATCCGTTGGCATCCAGCAACACGCCCGCCTTGACCAAGGCTTCGTGATAGGTCGCCATCGAGGCGAGCAGGCTGTCGTCCGGCATCATGCCGGCTTCGCTATCGGGCGTAGCCCGGACGATGATCATGAATCGCATCTGAATCTCCTGGGTAGGCAAGGCCCGGAGGGGCGCTTGTACAGGTACGACGAACGCGGATGCCCCGGATCGACATCAACTTTGCAAATTCAGGGATAACCCCTAGTCGGCGGGTCGTCGCTGCCGTCCTAGCACCTGGTTACGAAGGTCCAGCCCTGGTTGCACGCGCCTCTCATACACTCGCTTCCGTCCCCAACCCTTTGAAGCACAACGATGAAAGTCCTGTTCAGTCTTGCCCTTGTCGCCACCCTGTTGACCGGCTGTGCCGTGTACACGCCACAAGGTTCGGTGGTCGTCGACCCGCACGATGGCGGCGGCCGAGGCGGCTTCTGTCCGCCCGGACAGGCCAAGAAGGGCAATTGCTGATGCCGATGCCGGCCCGCGCCAGACTGCCGGGCCGGTGCTGCGTCACATGAAGCACGGCCCCAGTTCCCTGACCTCGACCGTGGCCCACTGGGCGGCCGGACACTCGGCCGCCAGCGCCAGCGCTTCTTCGCGGGTCTCGCAGGTCAGCAGGAAGAATCCGCCGATCATTTCCTTGGCTTCGGCGTAGGGACCGTCCATCAGCTGGCGTTCGCCGTCGCGGATGCTCAGGCGCACGCCTTCGGCATCGGACTTCAGGGATTCGGCGCGTGTCAGCAGGCCGCGCGACTGCAGGGATTCGGCGTATCGCACCATTTGCGCGTAAGCCTCGCGGCCTTCGTCGGGCGTGCGCTGGGCGCGTTGGCCCACCGGTTCTACGATCAGCAGCAGGTAAGACATGGGGACTCCCGGAGCAAACTGCAGACGCCGCGAACGGCGGGCCTGCTAGGTTACCGCCGACCCCGCGCGCGCGCCAAGGCGGCGGGGCTCAGTCTTCCTGGAAGATCGATTCGATCGAGGCCTGAAAAACCCGGGCAATGGCGAAGGCGAGCGGCAGGCTCGGATCGTATCGCCCCGTCTCGATGGCGTTGACGGTCTGGCGCGACACGTCCAGGCGTTCGGCCAGCGCCGCCTGGCTCCAGCCGCGTTCGGCGCGCAATTCGCGGATGCGGTTTTTCATCGATGGCGCAGCGTGTCGACGATGGTAGTGAATGCCCAGACCCCGCCCATCAGCGGCCAGACCACAAACATGCTCAGTTTGGGAAAGCCCGCGATCTCCAGAAAGCCATACGTGAACGTGACCCCCGCCGTGACGGCAGCGGCGATTGCCAGGTGTTCCAGCGTGGTCTTGCGGATGAATTCGTCGGACCGGCGAACGGCGCGCACCACGGCGCGCAGCGCCAGCAGGAACGCCAACATGGGGGTCAGCAGCACGACGGTGCGCAGCATGCCGGACGGCATGTCCAGACTGAGCCGCAGTGCGCCCGCCAGCAGCACGACATAGAGCGCCAGCGCGATGCCCAGTTCCTTGATATAGCGGCGCTTGGCCTGGTGTTGATTCATGAAAAGCCCTTGTTGATGTAAAGCGTGCTTGACATTCTGGTGGGGCGCGGGTGGGGTGTCAAGTGTCCTTTACATAGCTCGTCCTTCACCTCGTTCGCGAACGGCGGCGGGCCAATAAAAAACCGGCTTGCGCCGGTTTCTGAAAAGGGATCGCAGACGCGATCAAGACTGGGCCGCCGCGGCGGACGCCGGGGCCTTCGCGGCATTCCCGGCGGGCTTTGCGTTCGTGGCCGACGTCTTGCCGCCCGCCGTCTTGGCGACCGGCGTTGCCGCCTTCTCCGCGGGCGCGGCGGCCTGGGACGTTTCGGCCGCCTTGCCTGCGGCGGGCGCCTGAGGGGCGGCGGCGGTCTTGGCCTGGGGCGGCGCGATGTCCATGATCAGCTCGACGCGGCGGTTCGCGGCGCGGCCGGCGGCCGTGTCGTTGGACTCGATCGGGCGCGTCTCCGCGTAGCCCACCGCGCGCAGCCGTTGCGGCGCCACGCCGTCGCGCACCAGTTCGCGCAACACGCTGGTCGCGCGGCTGCTGGACAGTTCCCAGTTCGAGGCGAACTGCTTGGTCAGGATGGGCACCGGGTCGCTGTGGCCTTCGACCGACACCTGGTAGTCGTTCTTGTTGAGGATGCCGGCCAGGCGCTTGATCACGTTCAGGCCCTCGTTGCTGAGGGTGGCCTGGCCCGAGGCGAATAGCAGCTCGTTGCTGATGCGAAAGCTGACCGACTGTTCATTGACGATCACATCCACCGAATTGCCCAGGTCCGCCAGGCCCAGCGATTCCTTGGACGGGGCGGTCAGCGGCTTGGCGGCCTCGGCGACCACGACCTCGTCATCGGCCGGGGCGGGCGCGGCTGCCGCGGTGGCCGTGGCGGCTGCGGGCGCTTCGGTCCAGCTGGCCGGGATCTGCACGGTCTCGAACTCGGCATACTCGCCGTCGTACTTGGGCAAGCCGCTCGCGGCCAGCGTGCCCACCAGCTCCACCGGCGCTTCGGACTTGGCGTAGCCGCCGCCGTTCAGTGCAACCGCCAGCATCACAACCAGCATCGCCAGCAGCAGCGTGATGAGGTCAAGGTAGCTCAGCAGCCAGTTTTCGGAATCCTGCTCGACGGCATCCTCGACGTGCCAGCGCGCATAGCGGTCCTGGCGGTCGCTGTCGCTGGGCCGCCAGCCGCTGGCGGCGGCCGCCTTTTGCGCGCGCAGCTGCGCCTGGCGGGCCTGCTCGATCCGCTGCGCAAGGGAAGGGGAAATCAGGCTCATTGACGCGCGGCAGCGGGACGGGCGATGGACACGGGGGCGGCGGCCGTGGCGCCGGGGGCGGTTGCAGCCGGCTTGACCTGGCCTTCGGTCTTGGTCTTGGCCTTGGGCTTGGCGTCGGCGCCGCCGTCATAGATTTCGTCCTCGACGTGCATGACGAAGGAATTCAGGGTCTCGCGCACCATGGCCGGGCCGCGCTTCTCGCACATCATCGAGATGCCTTGCAGCACCATGTTCATGGACTCGACGCGGCGCGCCGTGCGGCGTTCCAGCTTCAGCGCGATCGGCTTGCAGACCAGGTTGGCCAGCAGGATGCCGTAGAACGTGGTCATCAGGCCGATGGCCAGTTGCTGGCCGATGGTCTGCATGCTGCCGTCGCCCAGGACGCCCATCAGGTTGATCAGGCCGACCAGCGTGCCCAGCATCCCGAAGGCCGGCGCAAAGGTGGCCATCACGCGGAACATCTGGGCTTCGGCCTGTTCGCGGGCGCGCAGGCGGGCCACGCGCCACTTCAGGAGTTCGATGATCTGGTCTTCGGGCGTGTTGTCGATGATGAGCTGCACGCCCGTGCGCAGGAAGGGGTTCGACACCTTCTTGAGCTCGTGCTCGACCTTATGCACGTCGGCGTTCATCCAGAGCTGCGCCATGGACACCAGCTCCTCGATGTCGCGCTGCTGGTCGTGCTGGTCGTTGCGGAACACCGTGCGCACCAGCTTGAAGACGCGCACGACTTCCTGCAGCGGGTAGGCGATGAACAGCGCGGCGCAGGTGCCTCCCAGTACGATCGCCAGGCCGGGCAGGTTGAAATACATGCTGGCGTCGTTGGCGGACAGCGCCACGACGATGATGAGCGTGAGCAGGCCGACAACGGCGCCGATGACGGTAGACGGATTCATGGATCTTGCCCGAGAACATGGCATTCCACGCGCGGAAAGCCGGATTGTCGGGAATTCTAGCCAGCGAACGCCCCGATCAATTGGCCGGAAAGCGGGGCGAAATAGGCGGTAAGCGCCGGCTTAATCCGCCAGTCAGGCGGGCGATTTGCTTGCGGCGCTCTGGCGGCCGTCCGACTAGCCGAACGCAGCCGCCGGGCGCAAAACGGGGACGGTCTACGGCTTGGCCACGGCGTCCTGCTGTGCCAGCCATTCCTCGCGGGTGATCTCCCAGATCTCGGCCAGATGGCGGCCGCTGACGAAGCCGCGCTCTTCCGTGCCCACCAGCCGCATGCCGCTGCGCGCCGAGATCCGCCGCGAGGCCGTGTTGGCGATGGCCTTGGGCGCGCGCAGAACGGGTTTGCCCAGCACGCCGAACCAGTAGGCGGTGACGGCGGCGCTGGCTTCGGTCATGTAACCGCGCCCCTGGTGGGCAGGGTCCAGCCAGAAGCCGCGGTTGTTGTCAGGGTCATCCTCCATCAGGCTGACGACGCCGATCAGCTCGTCCGGCAGCGCGCGCGTGCGGATCGACCAATGCCACTGCGATCCGCGGCGCATGGCCGGCAGCGCGGCGTTCAACAGAAACTGGCGTGCCCCGTCGGCCGGGTAAGGCCAGGGCACCTTGTCGGCCAGAAAGCGCACGACCTCCCAATGGGCAAACGTGCGCTGGATGGCGTCCGCATCGTCCAGGGACAGGGGGCGCAGTACCAGGCGGTCGGTCAGGAGTTCGACGGGCGGCAGGGCGTCTGGCATGGTGGGCAGAGGATGGCGGACGAGAAGATCAAGCGGATATGTATATCATGGGCGGATTCTGGCGGTCGCCGAGGCCTGGCTTGGCCCTGGCGACCGTGGCATTGGAGAGAACATGAACAACCCCAACGAAAACGTCAGCATGGCGCTTTTCTGCGACTTCGAGAACGTGGCGCTGGGTGTGCGCGACACCAAATTCCAGAAGTTCGACATCCGGCCGGTGCTCGAGCGCCTGCTGCTCAAGGGCAGCATCGTCGTCAAGAAGGCCTATTGCGACTGGGAGCGCTACAAGGAATTCAAGGCGCCCATGCACGAGGCCAATTTCGAACTGATCGAAATCCCGCACGTGCGTCAGTCGGGCAAGAATTCGGCCGACATCCGCCTGGTCGTGGACGCGCTGGACTTCTGCTACACCAAGTCCCACGTCAACACCTTCGTCATCATCAGCGGCGACTCCGATTTCTCGCCGCTGGTGTCCAAGCTGCGCGAGAACAACAAGAAGGTCATCGGCGTGGGCGTCAAGCAGTCCACTTCGGACCTGCTCATCGCCAACTGCGACGAATTCATCTTCTACGACGATCTGGCCCGTGAAGGCCAGCGCACCGCCGAGGCACGGCGCGACACCCGGGGCGCCAGCGCCCAGCGCCGCTCGCCCGACGAGGAGCGCCGCCGCAAGGAAGAGCAGGACGCGCGCAAGACGCGCGCCGTCGAGATGGTGGTCGAGACCTTCGAGGCGCTGATGGCCGAACGCGGCGACAGCGGCAAGATCTGGGCGTCGGCCCTGAAAGACGCCTTGAAACGCCGCAAGCCGGATTTCAACGAGTCCTACTATGGCTTTCGCGCGTTCGGCAACCTGCTGGAAGAAGCGCAGTCGCGCGGCTTTCTGGAAGTCGGCCGCGAAGAGAAGTCCGGCACGTACGTGTACCGCGACAGCACGGGCGACGCGCCTACGATCCGGGGCGGGAAGGCGCACGGCGCAGGGCCGGCCGACGTTGTGACCGATAACGGGGAAGCGCCGGCCGCTGGCGGACGCAATGCCCGCAAGTCGCGCGGTGGCCGCAAGGCCGAGGGCGGCCGCGCGGCGGGTTCGCAGGGCGAGGGCGCCGATCGGGACGAGACCGGGGCAGCGCCCGAGGCGCTTGCCGAAGGCGCGGATGCCTGGAAGCAGCCCGACGCGCCGGAGCAGACCGAAGGCGGCACGGAGGTGGACGTGTCGCAGGCGCCGGGTCAGGGGGCGGGCGCAGCGCCTGGGGAAGAATCCCCGCAGGCGCGCCATGCCGGACAGAAGGACAGCGCGCGGCAAGGACGTTCGGGCCGCCGGGGGCGCGGCGCGAGAGGCAGCGACGACGCGCGGCAATCGGCTCAGCCCGGGCACGCCGAAGCGGGCTCGGGGCTGCAGGGTTCGGCTGAAGCGCGTGGGGCATCCGCGGTGACGGAATCGTCCGGCGGGCAGGCTGCGCCTGAAAACCAAGCGGCCTCGGAAGGGCCGGCTGCGGTGGAAGGTCAGGCTCCCAAAGGGAGGCCAGCCGCCGACACGGCGCCCCCCTTGATGCGGCCGATGCCCCCGCTGCCGCAATCGGCGCTTGTCGCTGGCCCGCCGCCCGTCGTGAACGTTTCCGAATGGATGTTCGTGGCGCCGCCCGCCAAAACGGAACGCGAACGCCGGGGCGAGGCCTCGGATCCCTTCGCCGGGGCGCGCCGAGGAACCGCCGGGTCCGATTCCGAATCAGCTTCCGATGCCGCTTCGGACGCCGCACCCGCCAAGCCCGCCACGAAATCCGCGGCCAAGTCCGCTGCCAAACCCGCCCGGGGCGCCCGCAAGACGGCGTCCAAGACGGAGGCGGCGGCCGAGACGCAGGGAACGCCCGAGCGCCCGAACGCCTCGGCCCCGGCGCAGTCCGCCCAGCCGGCGCCGACGTCGACGCCTGCCGCCGACATCGGCGCCGACACTGCTGCCCCGGCCAAGCCGGCGCGCAAAACGGCTCGCAAGACCGCGCCGCGCAAGGCCGCAAAGAAGGCCGATTCGGCCTGACCGCAAGGACATCCCGGACCGCCGCCCGCCACGCTTGGCTCCTATCCCAAATGCAACCCGTTCTGGTCAGCTCCTGCCTTCTGGGAAACCCCGTGCGCCACGACGGTCGCGGGGTGCCGCAAGGCGGTGCGGTCCTGACCCGCTGGCTGGCAGAAGGGCGTGTCGTTGCGGTCTGTCCCGAAGTCGCCGGCGGCATGCCGATCCCCCGGCCTCCGGCCGAAATTGAGCCGGGCCGGGATGCGGCCTCGGTGCTGGCGGGCCACGCGCGCGTTGTCGCCGTGACGGGCGACGACGTGACGGCGCCTTTCGTGCACGGGGCGCGCGAAGCGTTGGCAGCCGCGCAGGCCCACGGCATCCGCATCGCCGTGCTCAAAGAGGGCAGTCCGTCCTGTGGAAGCGGCTACGTCTACGACGGCCACTTTGCAGGCCGCCGGCAGCCCGGCGTGGGCGTGACGGCGCAATTGCTGCGCGGTGCAGGCTTGTACGTCTTCAGCGAACACCAGTGGGCTCAAGCGGCGGCGTTCCTGGCCGAACTGGAGGCAGGCGATGCTGGCTGAGGTAGGCGACTGGCTGGTGCTGGCCGGGGTAGCCGGATGCGGCTACCTGGCCTGGAAGGGCATCGTTCGCACCCATCGCGGCGTCGCGTTCGCCCGCGTGGCCGCGATGGCAAGCCTGATCTTGTCCGCCGTCTTCTTTTACGCCTGGTACGCGCAGTATTTGCGGTGGGAGTTCAACGAGTTGGGCCGCTACTACGATCCGATCGAACAGGTCGTCTATACGGACTCGGGATTCGTCTGGGTGCTGCCGGCGGGTGTGCTCCTGGCCGTCGGCTTGATATTTGCCTGGCGCGGTTGGCGCCGCTGAAGCGTGCCGTTCGACCGCGCCGGCCGATACCCCCGACACCGCGCCTGTCAATTTGCGCGATATCCGCGGCTGGTCATGCAAGAGTCCAGTGCGCGGTTGTAGGTGTCCACCATGATCTGGGTGGTCCATTGGGTGATGGTGGCGGGATCGTAACCGCTCTGGTTCATGGCCCAACGCTGGCATTCCGTGGTGGCGTTCGCCTGGGCGGCATTGACCGGGGGCGCGGGTTCGTATTGCACCGGCGCGTACTGCGGGACCGGCGTGGAATAGGCAACCGGCGGCGCTTCGTAAACCGGGGCGGTGTAGACCGGCGCGGCTTCATAGACCGTCGTGCCATATACGGGCGCGGCATACAGCGGCGGGCTCGTATAGCCAACCCCAGAGGAATAAACCCCGGTCTGCACGTAGGAAGGCCCTGAATTGGCCGCCAGCAGCAGCCCGATCGACGCCAGCGCAACCGCGCCGCCAATCCACCAGCCGCTGGAACTGCTGCCACCGCCGCCGTGGTGATGGTGGTAGCCGCCACCATGACCGCCGCCGTAGCCACCACCATAACCGCCCCAATTCCCGCCACGCCCGCCGGCCATCGCTGGGGCGCTGGCAACCGCCAGCGCCAATGCCACAACAACCGCCCGGCCCACAAACCGCTTCATGATCTTGCTCCAAGGCCGTCCAGCATGGGCAGATTGCCATCAGGCCAGACGATAGGCGTACTGTACTGCGCCGGCGCCTCGGCGGTATGTCCCGAATCGCTACGGGAATTTCAACTGATTTCAGTCGTCTGACGGCGGCACGGCTGCAAGCCGAAATGGCCAGCGCGCGGCCAGTCTGCGTCGCTTTCGGTAGCGGAAAGCAGGGATCGGTAGTACTTTTCCGCGATGATCACGGCACTACCCGATTCGGCACCGCAGGACAAGCGTCTCACCAAGGGTGAACGCACGCGGCGGCAACTGTTGACCGTCGCCGCGGCGGAATTCGCCGAGCGGGGATTCCAGCACACCCGCGTCAGCGATATCGTCGCCCGCGCCGGGGTGACCCAGCCCGTGTTCTATCAATACTTCACCAGCAAGCAGGCCGCCTATGACGAGCTGGTGGGCCTGTTTGCCCAACGGCTCCGCCAGGCCATCAGCCAGGCTCGCCTGCCCGGCGACCTCCAAGGCGCGGCACTCGCCGCGCGCATCCGGCAAGGCATCGGCACGCTGCTTGCCATCTTGCAGGAAGACCCCAACCTCACGCGAATCGGCTTTTTCCAGGCCGACGCCGCCGAAGCGCTCAAGGACGAACTGGTGGCCCTGATCGCCGACAACGTCCGCTCAGAGCAGCAGGCAGGCCTGTTCCGCCCGGAAATCTCGCCCGAGTGGTTCGGCCAGTCCCTGATGGGCATCATCGAACGCTTCACCCGCCAGCTTCCCGACGCCGCCACGCAGAAAGCGCTGGCCGAGTTCATGTCGGATCTGCTGCTGGACGGGATGCGCAGGCGGTGAGGCGCGCAGGGTTTTACTCCACCCGAGCCCCCGACGCCGCCACCACCTTCCCGGCCGCTTCAAAATCCGCCTTCAGCAATTCCTGAAACTGCGCCGCCGACTTCGCTTCGACTTCGACGCCCAGCGAGGCCAGGCGGGCCTGCACCTTGGGGTCGGACAGTACCTTGTTCACTGCGGCGTTGATCTGGTCGCGGTCGGCGGCGGAGATGCCGGCCGGGGCCAGCAGGCCGAGCCAGGAGTCGAAGGCGTAGCCGGGCAGGCCGCTTTCGGCCACGGTGGGCAGATCGGGGACAAAGCGTGAGCGGGTTTTGCCGGTGTAGGCCAGGAACGTGACGCGCGGGTCGTTGCGGTAGGCGGTGACGCCGATGGTGGCGGCGGTGACCGCCTGGACGCGGCCGGCCAGCAGTTCGGTCACGGCGTCGCCCGTGGACTTCATGGGGATGTGCTGCATCTGCGCGCCGGCGGCCGTCAGGAACGACGCCATGCCCAGGTGCGAGGCGCTGCCGTTGCCAGCGGACGCGTAGTCGTAGGCGCCGGGCTTGGCCTTGACGGCCTGGATGAATTCGGCCGTGTTCCTGGCGTTCAGCGACGCGGACGCCAGGATGATGTAGCCGGTGTTGCCGATGTAGGCGACGCCCGTGAAGTCCTTGCCGGGGTCGTAGCTGAGGTTCTTGTACAGATACCCGGCGATGTTGTGGCTGGCGGCGGCCAGGACCAGGGTGTTGCCGTCGGGCTTGGCGCGGGCGACCTGCGCGGTGCCCACGGTGCCGCCGGCGCCTGCGCGGTTTTCAATCACGATCGAGGCGTCCAGCGCTTTGCCCAGTTCGTCGCCGATCGCGCGGGCGATGGTGTCCTGGACCGCGCCGGTGCCGTAGGGCACGACGATGCGGATGACGCGTTGGTCGGCGTGCGCGGTGGCCATGCAGGCGGCGGCCAGGGCAAGGGCGAGCAGGGTGTTGCGGCGTGCGGCTTGGAATCGTGAGGTCATGAAGCGGACTCTTGGTTGAGCGCACCGCTCGGATTGCGGCGCGGGTAGGACGGCGTTGGACTCTAATCAATGGCTCCGCGCGCACCAACGAATTAATCGCCGCTTGTTTATTGCTTGCGGCGATAAGGCTGCCGTAAAAGGGGGGCAGACCATGGGCTTTATCATGTGCCAGTGACAAAAGCCGCGACTCCGGTCGCCGGCGCTTTTTTTTTGCCCTGGCATCCATGCCCCGATCGCAGAGGAGATTTATTAGTGGTTCGATCCGCAACGACAGCATCGCACTCCCTTCCGACCCGCCATCATGCCGCCGTCTCCTGGCGGCGCAGACGGGAAAGGCCATGGCTGGCGGCCTGGCTGCTGGCGGCGATGCTCAGTTGCTTGTCGTTCCTGTGGCAGGCCCCGGCGGTGGCCGCGTTCCCGCTGCTTCCGGCTGCGCCGGCGCAGGAGCCGGCAGCCACGCCCTCGACGTTGACCCCCGCCGCGCTGGCGGACCTGCTGGACAACCCCGAAGCCCGCCAGGCCCTGATCGACCAGCTTCGGTCGCAGGCGGCAGGAGACAAACAGGCGCCGGCCGGCAACGCGCCATCGCGCGCGGCGCCCGCCAAGCCAGTTCCCGCCACGCCGGCCGAACCCGGCCTGCAAGAGCGCATGGCCGACGGCGTCCAGCGTTTCCTGACCGGCATTGCGGCCGACATGGGGCAGGGTGCCGACGACTTGCGCGCGCTGGCGTCGGGCCAGAACCTGCGCATGGACAGCGGCCAGGCGCGTAGTGCCTTGCTGCCGCTGGCGATGGCCGTCATCGCCACCATCATCGCCTTCATCCTGCTGCGCATGATCGCCATGCGCATCTATACGCGGATCGACCATTGGGTTGCCGAGCACGGTTGCGAAACCGGCACGCCGCCCGTGCGCGGCAAGCCGGCGTCCGTGAAAGTGCTGGCGCGCCGCGCGGGCGCGATCATCGGCGCGCTGGCCATTGACGTGGCCGTCGTCCTGCTGGCCGCCATGGCGGGCGGCGCGGCGGCGCTTTGGACCACGCCGGGGCGCGGCACGCTGGACGGGCTGGCCTCGCTGTTCCTGCAGGCCTTCGTTGCGGTGGAGATCGTGAAGGTGCTGATCCGCACGGTGTTCGCCGTGCGCCATCCGCATCTGCGCCTGTTGCCGATGTCTGACGAACTGGCCAAGTACTGGAACGCGTGGCTCGTGCGCATCGTGGCGGCGGCCGGTTACGGCACGCTGGTGGTCGGACCCGTGATGGCGGCCGCGCTGTCGCCCGCGCTGGGTCGGCTGACGACGATGCTGATCATGCTGGCGGTGTACATCTACGCGGTGCGCGTCATCTGGCAGAACCGGCAAGCCGTTCGCGAACGCCTGGACCGCCGCGCGGCCGGCGCGGCCACGTTCATGGGATCGCGCCTGCGCCTGCTGTCGCGCATCTGGCACGTGCTGGGCATCGTCTACTTCACCATCCTGCTGGTGGTCAGCCAGGTCGACCCGACGGACGCGTTGCCCTTCATGGCCCGCGCCACGGCGCAGACGCTGCTGGTCATCGGCGTGGGCAGCCTGCTGATCCTGCTGCTCAATGCCGTGCTGTCCAAGCCGATCCGCCTGTCGGACGACCTGCGCCGGCGGCTGCCGCTGCTGGAAGCGCGCGTCAACGCCTACGTGCCGGCCGCGCTGAAGGTGGTGGGCTGGATCATCCGCATCATCATCGTGCTGCTGATCCTGGACGCGTGGCGGGCCTTTGACCTGTCGCGCTGGCTGGCGTCGGACGCCGGGGCCGCCGCGATCAAGGTGGTGCTGAACATCGTCATCGTCCTCCTGATCGCGATGCTGGCGTGGACGGTGATCGCCAGCATCATCGAGCACCGCCTGAGCCAGAGCGAAGAGCGGGGCATGCCCAGCGCGCGCGAGCGCACGCTGCTGGCGCTGTTCCGCAACGCCGCGCTGATCGTCATCGTGACGATGACGCTGATGGTGCTGCTCTCGCAGATCGGCATCGACGTCGGTCCGCTGATCGCGGGCGCTGGCGTGGTGGGCCTGGCCATCGGTTTTGGCGCGCAGAAGCTGGTGCAGGACATCATCACCGGGGTCTTCATCCAGCTTGAGAACGGGATGAACGAGAACGACGTGGTGCAGGTGGCGGGCGTTTTCGGCACGGTCGAGAAGATGACCATCCGCTCGGTCGGCATTCGCACGCTGGACGGCGGCTACCATCTGGTGCCGTTCTCGTCGGTGGATGTGGTGGCCAACCACATGCGTGACTTCTCGTATCACCTGGGCGAATACACCATTGCGCACCGCGAAAGCGTGGACGACGCGATCGAGCATCTGCGCGCGGCCTTCGCCGAACTGATGACCGATTCCGTGCTGGGACCGGAGATCCTGGAAGAAATGACCGTGGCGGGGGTCACGGCGGTCAACGACAAGGGCGTGACCATCCGCATCCTCATCAAGACCACCCCCGGCATGCAGTGGGCGGTGCAGCGCGGCTACAACCGGCTGCTCAAGAAGCACTTCGACGCCGCCGGCATCGAGCTGCCGTACCCGCACACGGTGGTGTACTTCGGGCAGGACAAGCGCGGCTTTGCGCCACCCGCCAACGTGCACCTGCAGGCCGAACGGCCCGACGAGGGCGGGGACGCGCGCGCCGCGGGCCATACGCGCCGCCGCTTGAAGCCGGAAGCGGCCAACGCCGATTCGGCAGAGGTGCTGGGCAACGAGCTGGAGGCCCGGGAAGAGGCCGAAGCCGATCCCGCGCGCACGGAGCCGGCGCGCAGTTAGCGGCGACAGGAATGGCGCCTGCGCCGCAGTCGTTCGGTCGGGCCTAGCGCCCGACCTGCACGCCTGCGGCCTGCAAGCGCTCGTTGACGGCCTGGTAGCCGGCGCTCGTCATGTCGGTCTTGCGGATCGCCTGGTCGCAGGCCTTGCGGTCGTCAGGGCAGCCGGACTTGTCCGGCATGTCGCCCGCGACGACGAAGTAGTCGACGACGAACTTTGCCACGTATTGCTTGACCGGCTTGCCTTGCAGGAATGCGGCGATGTCGGCGCGAAACGTGGCGACGGTCTTCTCGGCTATCGGCGCCCAGTCCTGGCATTGCGAGAACGTGGCAACGCCATCGGCCCACGCCAGCTTGGTGCAATTGAGCAGCAGGGCGTCGGCGGGCTTGGCGCCGGCCGGCAGCATGGCGCGGACGGTGGCCCCGCGCGTGCCGGCGAAGGTGACGACGCCGGCCTTCGCGGCGGCAGCGTCGATGGTTGTCTTGATCACGAAGGAATCGTCGATCACGGCCGGCACTTTGTCGTTCGGACCCTTGGCGTAGATGTCCGAGATATTCTGGGCGTCCACACGCGAGTAATCCATCACCCGGCCCAGCAGGCGCCAATCGGCGGCAAGCAGCGCATCATGCTCTTCGCGGATGCCATACTCCAGAACGGCGCGCTCAATCTCGGTGGGCGTGTAGGCGGCGCTGGCCAGCGTAGGCAGCAGGGCGGCCGCAGCGGCGGCGAATGCAAGGGGAATCGTCTTCATGAAGATAGCGCGTAAAGGAATGGTCCGCGAGGGTAACCGAGATAGTGGCCGCCTGTCCCGGTTTGACCACGCTGCGTGCGGTATAAACGAGACCCACCATGTCAGAGCAAGGGAGTCTCGTGTCCAGCAAACTCGGAGCAGGCCGCCTCGTCGCGGCGACCGCCAGCGTCATCCGGCAACACGGCCGCGCGATGTTGGCCGCGGCCCCCTGGTCGTTGGCGGTGTTCGTGCTGACGCTGCCGTTCGCGCTAGTCGTGTCTCCCTTGTATCGGGTTCAGGATTGGCTGATCCTTGCGCTGGCGCTCGTCTGCCTGATCGCCTTCGCGCGCACGACGTACGCGTGGCATCGGGTGATATTGCTGGGCGAGACCGCGCGCACGGCCGACGCGCGGGGCGGCAACCCGGAGGCCCGGCACTTCGTGTTGCTGGGTGCACTGGCTGTTGGCGGCATGGCGATCGCGCGCGCCACGGGCGATCTTCCGTATGTCCTCTACATGCTGATCGGCGGCGGCAACGATGAATTGTTCTACGGCATGCTGATGGCGTTGCTGGCATTGGTGTGGCTCCCCGTGCTGTACGGATTGGCCGTGTACGGCCTGAGCCTGCCGCGCGCTGCGGTCACGGGCACGTATGGGTTTGGCGCGGTGCGTGGCGCGATGCGCTATCCGCGGTGGCCCCTGATGCTGGCATTCCTCACGTTGCTGATCCTCGGCGCGCACGCCAGCAACGATTTGCGTCCGATGCTGTACGACTACGTGGGCGTTCAGGCCCTGCAGGGTGTGCTGGCCGCGGTGGGGTGCGTTGGCGTGATCTTTGTGCTGACGGCGATGACCGCCGTGGCGTATCGGGACTCGGAGATTGGCGCCGAGTTGAATTGAGCAGGTTTGCGCGCCGGGCCAATGCGCCATCGGCATTGGTGCGCATCGCACAACATCGTGCTTCCCGCGCCGTGTCTACCGCGGCTGCGGTGGTGGTCCTACGATGCCTTCACTGTCGATCGACTCGTACCACCCCGCCTGGCGCGCGCCGCTTGCCCGCTGCGCCGCTGCCTGACTGCCATCCTGGAGATAACGCCATGTTTTCCGCAGACACTTTGGACCCCGTCACCCAGACCGCCATCGATCTGGTTCCTTCCCGCTATGCCGTGCAGATCGGCGACATCGATGCGCTGGTGGTCAGCGACGGGGTGCTGCCGCTGCCCACCTCGACGATGGCCACGAATGCCGATCCGGCCGATCTGGCCGACTGGCTCGACCACATGTACATGCCGCCGGACGCATTCGACTGGCCGCTGAACGTGATGGTGGCGCGCAGCGGCGAGCAGACCATTCTGATCGACGCCGGACTGGGCGGCCAGTTCCCGGGCTTTCCGCGCGCGGGGCAGTTTCCGCAACGCCTGCAATCGGCGGGCATTGCGCTCGAATCCGTGACGGACGTGATCATCACGCACATGCACATGGATCACGTGGGCGGCCTGCTGGTCCCCGGCGTGAAGGAGCGCCTGCGCAAGGACGTGCGCATCCATGTCAACGCCACCGAAGTGGCGTTCTGGACGTCACCGGACTTTACGCAGACGGTCATGCCCAAGCCGGTGCCCGCCGTATTGCGCTCGACGGCGACCAGCTTCTATGAAACGTACCGCGAACAGATCCAGGTTTTCGAGGATCGCAAGGAAGTGGCCCCGGGCGTGATCGTGCGCCTGACCGGCGGCCACACGCCCGGCCACTGTGTCGTCGATCTGATCTCGGACGGCGACCGCCTGACGTTTGCGGGCGACGCCGTATTCCCAGTGGCGTTCGATCATCCCGAATGGCACAACGGCTTCGAGCACGATCCGGTGGAGTCGGCCCGGGTTCGCCTTGCCCTGTTCAACGAACTGGCCCAGAACAAGGGCCTGCTCGTGGCGGCGCATCTGCCGTTCCCCTCGGTGGGCCGGGTGGCGAAGGAAGGCGCTGCGTTCCGCTGGGTGCCGGTTATCTGGGATTTCTGATCTCGGGCGTGTCGCCCGCGCCCAGGTCCCAGTACAACCCCGTCATCAGGCTGAGCCCCTGCCGCAGCAGTTCGGGCGGCAGGTGCTCATTTGGCGCGTGCTGCGAGCAGCCCGGGTATGAGTGGGGCACCCAGATCGTCTTGAGGCCCAGCACGTCGGTGAAGATGTCGTTGGGCAGCGAGCCGCCCAGGTTGGGCAGCAGTGCGGTCTTCTGGCCGGAAGTGCGTTCCAGCGACGCAACCGCCCAGCGCACCCAGGCGTCATCCGGGTCGATGCGGGTCGCGCGGAACATGGTTTCGCGGGTCAGGGATATCTGAACCATCGGAAAGCCGTGGCTGTCCAGATGACGGCGCAGGGCCGGAATGAGGTCGTCCGGGTCCACACCCACCACGAAGCGCAGCTGACAGCGCGCCCACGCGCGCGGCGGGATGGCGTTGACGGGCGTGTCCGGGTTGCCGGTCTTGTAGGCCAGCACCTCGAACGAACACCAGCCGAAGACGCGTTCGGCGGGCGACAGGCCCGGCTCGCCCCAGTCGGGTTCGATCTCAGGCCCGTCCGCGCCGCCATCGACCTCGCAGTCGGCCAGCGCGCGGCGCACGGCCGGCGGCAGTTCCTTGGGCACCCATTCCGGAATGCGGATCTGACCGTTGGGCGTGGCGATGCTGGCGATCGCATGCGCCAGTTGCAGGCCGGGGTTGGAGATCAGTCCGCCCCAGTTGCCGGAATGATGGCCGCCGGCGCGCGCCT
The DNA here is from genome assembly GCF_041879325.1 of Achromobacter sp. JD417. Taxonomy (NCBI): domain Bacteria; kingdom Pseudomonadati; phylum Pseudomonadota; class Betaproteobacteria; order Burkholderiales; family Alcaligenaceae; genus Achromobacter; species Achromobacter sp. JD417. Next base: position 2,626,162 of record NZ_CP087159.1, read on the forward strand.
CGATGGTCAGGTCGAAGTTCAGGCTGCCGCGCGCACCGAGGAAGATGGTGGGGCGGTTGGCGCTCAGGCGGGGGCCGTCGGAGGCGATCAGCAGGTCGGCCGCCATGAGGTCGCGATGTTCGGTGCACAGTTCGCGCAAGCCCATCGAACCCGTTTCCTCGCCCATCTCGATCAGGTATTTGGCGTTGAAGCCCAGCTTGCCGCGCGTTTCCAGGACCAGCCGCAGCGCCTCCATGTTGATGCTGTGCTGACCCTTGTTGTCGGCGATGCCGCGGCCATACCAGCGGCCTTCGGCCTCGGTCAGCGCCCAGGGCGACAGGCCTTCCTTCCATTCCCGTTCCAATCCGCGGATCACGTCGCCGTGGCCGTAGCCCAGCACGGTGGGCAGGGCCGGGTCCTCGATGCGCTCGGCGTACAGGAAAGGGGCCAGCGCCTTCGGATGCGTGAGGGTGCGGCAGGTAAAGCCCAGCGCTTCGAACGCCGGCCGGATCTCGGCCTCCAGGTAGTCCGCCAGCACGGCGGCGCGCTCGGGGTTCTGGCTTTCCGTGGGCAGCGCCAGCCGGCGCGCCAGAAGCGTGCGGAAAGCGCCGGAATCAAAGCACTGCTCGGCCTGGGCGATGGCTTGTGCGCGGGTCATGGCTGGGAAGCTCCGGTGGAAGTCGAGGAATGGGTTGGGTAGAGGTGGCAGGCGACGAGCGCTCCATCGCGCAGCGTCAGCGCGGGCCGTTCGGTCTTGCATTGCGGCATGGCGTGCTGGCAGCGCGGATGGAAGGGGCAGCCGGACGGCGGATGCAGCGGGTCGGGAAACGACAGGCCCAGGCCCATGTCGGGGATGCCCAGCCCCGGCTCGGGGGTGAGCACCGACGCCAGCAGCGCCTGCGTGTAGGGATGGCGCGGGTCGTGAAAGAGCCGGGCGGTGGGCGCGGATTCGACCACGCGGCCCAGGTACATCACGGCCACGTGGGTGGCGATGTGTTCGACCACCGCCAGGTTGTGGCTGATGAAGACGTAGGTCAGGTTGAAGTCGCGCCGCAGGTCCATCAGCAGGTTCATGATCTGCGCCTGCACGGATACGTCCAGCGCGGAGGTCGGCTCGTCGCAGATCACGAGCTCGGGCTGCATCACCAGCGCGCGCGCGATGGCCACGCGCTGGCGCTGGCCGCCCGACAGCTGCCCGGGCGTGTTGTGGGCCAGCCGCGGCGGCAGGCCTACGCGTTCCAGCATGTCGATGGCCTTGTGCATCTTCGGGTTGGGGATGCCGTGCACCTCCAGCGGCAACGACACGATGGAGGCGATGGAGCGGCGCGGGTTCAAGGACGAATACGGGTCCTGGAAGATGGGTTGTACGCGGCGGGCGAGGGCGCGCCGGTCCATCTTGCGGATGTCCTGGCCGTCAAGGCGGATGCTGCCCTCGGTTGGCGGCGTCAGACCCAGCAGCATGCGTGCCAGCGTGGACTTGCCGCAGCCCGACTCGCCGACGATGCCCAGCACCGCGCCCCGGTCGACGGCCAGGTCCACGCCATTGACCGCGTGCAGTGTGGCCCGCGGGCGGAACATGCCGGCGCGCACCGTGAATTGGCGGCTGACGGCGTCGGCTTGCAGCAGCGCGCTCATGCGGGGACTCCTTCGGCGCTGAGAATGCAGCGCCATTGCTGGCCAGCGGCCTGGCCATGGATGGGAACGGCCTGCCGGCATTGCGGTTGCGCATAACGGCAGCGATCGGCGAAGGCGCAGCCGCGCAGCTCGCCCACCAGCGACGGCACGACGCCCGGGATGGTGCCGAGCGCCTCGCCCGGGGCCGTGCGGCCGGGCACGGGGATACAGCCAAGCAGCCCTTGCGTGTAGGGATGGTGCGGGGTGGCGAAAATGTCGGCCACGGGGCCTTCTTCCACGATCTGGCCGGCGTACATCACCGCCACTTGGCGGGCGATGCGCGCCACCACGCCCAGGTCGTGCGTGATCAGCACCATGGCAATGCCCAGTTCGGCCTGCAGGTCGGCCAGCAGCCGCAGGATCTGCGCCTGAATCGTGACGTCCAGCGCGGTGCTGGGTTCGTCGGCAATCAGCAGCTCGGGACCGCACATGAGCGCCATCGCGATCATCACCCGCTGGCGCAGCCCGCCGGACAACTGGTGCGGATACTGACCCAGACGCTGGCCGGCCGACGCGATGCCGACCTTCTCCAGCAGTTCCACGGCGCGGTCGCGCGCCTGCTGGCTGCTCGCCTTGCAATGGTGGATGTAGTGTTCGGTGAGCTGTTCGCCGATGGCGTAGGCGGGGTTGAGCGCCGTCATGGGCTCTTGAAAGATCATCGCCATCTTGCTGCCGCGCAGCGCATTGACGCGCCGGCCGCGCGCCTTGGACAGGTCCTCGCCCAGCACGGCCAGCCGGCGCGTGCTGCGCCGGGCGGCCTTGGGCAACAGGCCCATGATGGCCAGCGAGGTCATCGACTTGCCGCAGCCCGATTCCCCGACCAGGCACAGCGTTTCACCGCGCCGGACCTGGAAGGACACGTCGCGCACCGCGTGCAGCGGGCCGCGTGGCGTGGCGATGTCGACGGTCAGGCCCTGCACGTCCAGGACGATATCGGTGCCATTCATGCTCAGGCCCTCTCTTCAGGCGTCAGGAGTTGATGCAGTCCGTCGCCGGCCAGGTTGATCGCGAAGATCAGCAGCGCCAGCGCCGATCCGGGTATGGCGATCAGCCAGAACGAGAAGAACATGTAGGCCTTGGCCTCGGAGATCATCAATCCCCAGGACGGCAGCGGCGGTTGAACGCCCAGGCCCAGGAATGACAGCGAAGCTTCCAGCAGGATGGCGCTGGCCGCTTCCAGCGTGGCGATCACGATCAGTTGCGGCACGACGTTGGGCAGGACCTCGCCCCAGACGATGCGCCAGGTGCTGGCGCCGGCCGCCTGCGCCGCGGCCACGTATTCCAGCGAGCGAACCTGCTGCGTGGCGCTGCGCATCACCACCGCGTAGCGGTCCCACTTGAGCAAACCCAGCACCAGGATCACCACCCACAGCGAACCGCCGACGATGGCCACGGTGGCCAGCGCCACCAGGATGACCGGCATGGACAGCCGCGTGGTGATGAGAAACGACACGGCCATGTCGACCTTGCCGCCGAAGTAGCCGGCCGCCATGCCCATCGCCGTGCCGATGAGGCCGGAGATGAGCGCGACGCTGATGCCGATCAGGAGCGAAATGCGCGCGCCGTAGAACAGGCGCGTCATGTAGTCGCGTCCCAGCTGGTCGGTGCCCAGCGGGTGCAGCCAGGTGCCTTTCTCGTACCAGACGGGCGGCGCGGTGCGGTAGGCCAGATCCTGGAAATAGGGATCGTGCGGCGAGATCCACGGGGCCAGCAGCGCGATCAGCACAATGACGAGCAGAATGCCGCCGCCGGCCAAAAGCGCCTTGTTGCGCCGCAGGCGGCGCCAGCGCAGCGTGGCCGCGGACAGTTCCAGCGGCGGCGCCGCGGACGTGGCGGGGGTGATCGTAGGCGTATTCATGTCAGGACACCCGGATGCGCGGATCGAGCCACGCGTTAGCCACGTCGGCGGCAAGCGTCAGCAGCACATACAGCACCGACAGCAGCAGCACGATCAGCTGCATGACCGGATAGTCCTTGTACGTGATGCTCTGGTAGGCCAGGTAACCCAGCCCGTCCAGCGCGAAGATGGTCTCGATGACCACCGAGCCGCCCAGCAGGTAGCCCAGTTGCACGGCGGCCAGGGCCACCACCGGCACGATCGCGTTGCGCAGCGCGTGCTTGAAGATCACCTTGCCGGCCGGCAGCCCCTTGGCGCGCGCGGTGCGGATGTAATCGGCGCCCAGCACCTCGATCATGCCGGCGCGGATCAGCCGCATGAAGGCGGGCGCCACGTAATACCCCAGCGCGATCGCGGGCATGACGAAGTGCTGCCACGTGCCGCTGCCCGACACCGGCAGGATGCGCAGGGATATCGAGAACAGCATGATCAGGATCAGCGCGAAGAAGAAGTTCGGCAGCGCCTGTCCCAGCACGGCAATCGCCAGACAGACGCGGTCGATCAGGCTGCCCTTGTACAGGGCGGCCAGCACGCCCAGCGGAATCGAGATGAACAGCGCGAAGGCCAGCGCGGCCATGCCCAGCTTCAGCGTGGTCGCCAGCTTGGACAGGATGAGCGGTCCGGCTTCGGTCTTGAAGTACACCGAGGTGCCGAAGTCGCCCTGCAGGATGTGCCAGAGCCAGTCGGCGTACTGGACGATGATCGGGCGGTCCAGCCCGTAGGTCTTGCGGATCATGTCGATGTCGGCCTGGCGCGCGCCTTCGCCGGCCAGCGCCAGCGCCGGGTCGCCCGACAGGTGCAGCAGCAGGAACGCCAGAATGGACACGGTCAGCGCCACCAGCGCCGCCAGGCCCAGGCGCCTCAGCGTGAAATAAAGCATAGGACTTCCTCTCTGTTCAGCAGCGCCGGGCGGGCCGCGGGGCCGGCCCGGCGCGGGGCGCGCCTTACTTCCAGCTCATGTCCCAGAAGCGCACCAGCTCATCCGAGTAGGGCTTGAAGTTCACGTCCTTGGTGGCGACGTAGTAGGCGGGCAGTGTCCAGAGCGGCACCGCGTAGGCCTTTTCCGCGATGATGTCCAGCGCCTCCTTGTAGGCCGCCTTGCGCTGCTCGCTGTCGATGGTGGTATCGCCCTTTTTCAAGAGGTCGCGCACCTTCGGGTCGCGCGTGATGTCGTCGCTGCCGAAGGCGAAGTAAACCGGCGTGGAGGCCGACACGTCGTTCACCAGGTTCGAGCCCCAGGTCTGATGCGTGAGCGAGGCCTTGTTGGCGCGGATCATGTCGCGCATCGCGGCGTATTGCAGGAAATTCAGCTTGGCGCGGATGCCGACGGCCTGCAGGTAGTTGATGATGGCTTCGGTCTGGTTGCGTTCGCGGTACGCAACGATGTCGATGTCAAAGCCGTTGGGATAGCCCGCCTCGGCCAGCAGCTTCTTGGCCTGCGCGGGGTCGTACTTGTAGGTCGGGGCGCCTTCCTGCGTGCAGCCCACCTGCGACGGGGTGCAGATGGTGTTGATGAGCCCGCCGCCCTCGCCCACGATGTTCTTGAGCATCGACTCGCGGTCGATTGCGTGGATGATGGCGCGGCGCACGCGCTCGTCCTTCAGTTGCGGCGCGGGCGTGCCTTCCAGGATGTTCATCTGCATGAACACGATGCGCATGGTGTTGCCGGTCACCATCTGCAGGTTCGGCATGCCGCCCAGTTGCTCGGCCTGGTCCTTGGGCACGCTCATGATCAGGTCTTCGCCACCGGAGATCACCTCGGCCATCTGCGTCTGGCGGTCGGGGATGAAGCGGATGACCACCTTGCCGATCTTGGGCTGCGCCTTGGGCGAATCCTTGAAGTAGTCGGCGTTGCGTTCCAGCGTGATGGACTTGCCGGGCTGATAGTCCACGACCTTGTACGGACCGGAGCCCACGGGCTTGGCGTTCATGCCCTTGGGGCCGACTTCCTGGTAGTACTTGGCGGGGTGGATGGCGGCCGTGGTGGACAGGTATTCCTTGGCGCCGGGGAAGGGCTCCTTGGTGGTCAGGCGGACCTTGTACTTGTCGATCTTCTCGACCTTGTCGATCCAGGACACGTTCTGCTGCGTGACCGCCTTGTTCTTCGGGTCGGCCACGAAGTTCAGCGTGTAGACCACCGAGTCGGCGTCGAACTCTTCGCCGTTGTGGAATTTGACGCCCTCGCGCAGCTCGAATTCCATGGTCTTGTCATCGATCTGCTTCCAGCTCTTGGCGAGCTGACCCTTGTACTCGTTGGTGACCGGGTCGCGGTAGAGCAGGGTGTCCCACACGTTGGCCGCGATGATGACGCCGATGCGCACGTTGTTGAAGTACGGGTCGACACTTTCCGGGGCCTGGTCGTAGGCCATGCGCAAGGTGTCGTCCTTCTTGCCGGCAAGCGCGGGCTGGGATGCCAGTGCGGCGCAGGCCACCAGCGCGGCGGCCAGTGCCTTCAATGGCGTGACGCGGCGCAAGGACAGCGCGGACGCGGCGGGGGTGAGGCGAGAAAGCGGGATGCAGCCAGGTGTGAAGCGACTATCAGCCATGGTGAAGGCTCCTCTTGATGACACTACATGTGTTGCGTATCTATCGTCTCGCTCCGGCTCTTGAGCGCCGCCTCGCATTTGCGCTGCAGGTGCTGCCGCATGATGGCTGCCAGCCGGTCCGCGTCGCGCGCGGCAAGGGCCTCCGCCATTTCTATGTGTTCGCGCATCGCCAGATCCCATTTCTGCCGGTTCTCGTTCGAGACGAAACGCAGGTTCTGGATCCGCGCGTTCTGCGCGTCGTAAAGCTGCTTGAGCAGGCTGTTGTGCGCGGCCAGGCTGATGCGTTCGTGGATCTCGCGGTTGACGCGAAAGTACGTCGGCAGGTCATGCCGCGCATGGCTGGCCATCATTTCGTAAGTGAGCGCGCGGATTTCCGCGATCTCGACGTCGGTCGCGCGCTCGCAGGCAAACCGGCACGACATCGCTTCCAGCCCGCCGATCACTTCGAAGGCTTCGCGGATGTTCGCTTCGGACAGCGCCACCACCTGGGCGCCGCGGTTCGGTTCGATCTGCACCAGGCCTTCGGCGGCGAGCAGCCGGAACGCCTCGCGCAGCGGGGTGCGCGACACGCCCAGCAGGTCGCACAGCGCGCGTTCGTTCAAGCGGGTGCCGGGCGGGAATTCGCCCTGGATGATGCGTTCGCGCAGCGATCCGGCCGCCGATCCCGCCAGCGTGCGCCCGTCGCCGGCGGCGCGAACGGCCGCGGGCACTGGGACGGGCGCCAGATCGGGCGAGGCCACGGCCTCGGCGTGATCCGGCAAGAAGCTAGGATCGCTGCTCATTGGTATACAAAAATTCCCCTTGTTTTCGCAGACTATAAACCTGTCTTTGCTGCGGTTTTGATGGGTGTATACCCTAGGTTATCGACGTAAAAACAATGGGATAGAGTGGCGCAAGCCGCAAGTCCGCCAGGCTGGCGCGCGTCGCATCACGATGCGCGCAGGCCGTACTGGTATACAAACCGTCCATTTTGGGGCCCCGCATGCTCACGCTGAACTCCCACCCGTCCGGCCGGCATTTCCTGCAGATTCCCGGACCGACCAACGTCCCCGACCGCGTCCTGCGCGCCATCGACCAGGCCACCATCGATCATCGGGGACCGGAATTCGGCGAGCTTGGCAAAGCGGTGCTCACGGGCATCAAGCAGGTCTTCCAGACCGAGTCGCCTGTCGTGATCTTTCCGGCTTCGGGCACCGGGGCGTGGGAAGCGGCGCTGGTCAACACGCTATCGCCGGGCGACCGCGTGCTGATGGTCGAGACCGGCCACTTCGCCAGCTTGTGGCGCAAGCTTGCCGGGCGGCTGGGGCTGGATGTTGATTGCATCGAAGGCGACTGGCGTCGCCCCGTCGATGCCGGCGTCATCGGCGCGCGGCTGGCCGACGATGCTCAGCACCGCATCAAGGCGGTGTGCGTGGTGCACAACGAGACCTCAACCGGGGTCACCAGCGATATCGCCGCGGTGCGCGCCGCCATCGATCAGGCCGGGCACCCGGCGCTGCTGATGGTCGACACGATTTCCTCGCTGGGCTCCATCGACTACCGCCACGACGAATGGGGCGTGGACGTCACGGTGTCCGGATCGCAGAAGGGCCTGATGCTGCCGCCGGGCCTGTCTTTCAACGCGGTGGGGCCGCGCGCGCTGGCCGCGGCCGAGACCGCGCGGCTGCCGCGCTCCTATTGGGACTGGCGCGAAATGCTGGGGCCCAACGCGAAGGGCTATTTCCCTTACACCCCGTCGACCAACCTGCTGTATGGCCTTCATGAAGCGCTGGCCATGCTGGCCGCCGAAGGCCTGCCGCAGGTGTTCGCGCGCCACGAGCGCCATGCCCGCGCCACGCGGCTGGCGGTGGCGGGTTGGGGGTTGGAGCTGCTGAGCCTGGACCCGGCCGCGCACAGCCCGGCGTTGACCGCGGTGCTGATGCCGGACGGCCACAGCGCCGACGCGCTGCGCAAGGTCATTCTGGACCGCTTCGATATGTCGCTGGGGCAGGGGCTGGGCAAGCTTTCAGACCGCATCTTCCGCATCGGCCATCTGGGCCATTTCAATGATTTGGCGCTATGCGGCACGCTGGCTGGCGTGGAGATGGGGCTGGCCGCGGCCGGCGTCCCGCACCGCTCGGGCGGATTGCAAGCCGCCATGGAATATCTGACCCGCGCGCCCGAACGCGTGGCGGGATGAACACACAACAACGAGGGAACCGATGAATACGCTCATGCAGCAGGCGATCCAGTTCGCCAACGATCACGAATCGACCTGGGATCGCAGCGTCAAAGGCAATTTTGGCGTGCACCTGAACGACCCGCCGCCGTGGAACCGTCTGCTGGGTCCCATCCACGATCGCGGGCCGGTGTCCGGCGTGGTGGTGGTGGACGGCAAGACCGTAGCCTCGTGGGGCGAGCCGGACCGGGCCGACCTGACGTTCAGCGTCGCCAAGCTTTACCTGGCCATTTTGGCGGGCGTTGCGCATGACCGCGGCCTGCTGCCGGATGTGGACGAGCCCGTGGGCAAGCGCGTGCCGGGCATCGGCTTTGACGAAGGCCGCAACGCGTCCATCACGTGGCGCCACCTGCTGCAGCAGACCAGCGAATGGGAAGGCGAACGCTTTGGCGTGTCGGATCAGGCGGACCGCTATCGCGCCGTCACCTTTGGCGTGCCGCCGGATGGCAAGAAGGGCGATGCGCGTCCGTTGCAGGAACCCGGCACGTATTGGGAATACAACGACGTGCGCATCAATCAGCTGTCTTATGCGCTGCTGCATCTGTTCCGCAAACCGCTGCCGGAGGTGTTTCGCGAGGCCGTCACGCGGCCCATCGGCTGCAGCGAGAACTGGCAGTGGGTCGGCTACGACAACGCCTGGGTCGAGATCGACGGCCAGCGCATGCCGTCGGTGCCCGGCGGTTCGCACTGGGGCGGCGGCATGTCCATCAGCGCCAACGACCAGGCGCTGATTGGCCAGATGCTGTTGAACGACGGCCAGGCGAACGGCCGCCAGATCCTGTCGCGCGAATGGCTGCAGGCCATGCGCACCCCCTGCGACATCGCGCCGTACTACGGCTATTTGATCTGGCTGAACCACGAAGGCAAGGTCTTTCCCAGCGTGCCGTCGTCCAGCTTCTTCGGCGTGGGCGCGGGCAGTTCGTTCACGTGGGTGGAGCCAGAGCGCAAGATGGTCGTGATCGTGCGCTGGCTGAATTCGGCCCATGCCGACGCGCTGTTCGGCAAGATCCTGGCGGCGGTGGACGCGGGCGACTGACACCTGCGCCACGAGGCCGGTGTCTGACACCCGTGCAGGCCGGCGTATGTTCGGTCCGGTGCGGCCCGGGTGTCAGACACCTAGCAATGTACGTCGACGCAGGTGTCTGACACCCTTACGCGTTGGCCGTCATGCTGGCACGGCGCAGCTTGGGTGTCTGACACCGGCTTCTGCGAGCGGACCGTGTTGCTGGCAATGTGCCGCCCGGGTGCCTGACACCCTCATCCCATCCTGGGTTTTGCGGCATGTCAGGTTTTTTCGGGCAAGATATCGCGTTCGGCCGCGCGTTGCCGCGTGGCCACGCCGCATCTTTTCATCCGATCAAGGAACCACGCCATGAACTACCGCCGACTGGGAACCAGCAATCTCCGGGTATCGCCGCTCTGCCTGGGCACCATGATGTTCGGAGAGCAGACGCCCGATGACGAAGCCGCGCGCATCGTGGCGTCGGCGCGCGATCATGGCGTCAATTTCATCGACACCGCGGACGTCTACAACGAGGGCCGGTCGGAAGAAGTGGTGGGCAAGCTGCTCAAGGGGCAACGCCACGACTGGGTGCTGGCCAGCAAGATCGGCAATCCGGTCGGCAAGGGACCGAACCTGGCGCATTACTCGCGCCAGTGGCTGATCCGCGGGGTGGAGCAGAGCCTGTCGCGCATGGATACGGATTTCATGGACATCCTGTACCTGCACCGCGACTACCACGAAGAAAACCTGGAAGAGGCGTTGTGGGCGCTGGGCGACCTGATCCGCGCGGGCAAGCTGCGCAGCTTCGGCCTGTCGAATTTCCGCGGATGGCGCATTGCCGAGGTGATGCGCCTGTGCGAAAAGCTGGGTGTGCCGCAACCGGTGGTGTGCCAGCCGTACTACAACATGCTGAACCGCGGCCCAGAGGTCGAGATCCTGCCGGCGTGCAAGCATTACGGCCTGGGCGTCGTGCCGTACAGCCCGATCGCGCGCGGCGTGCTGACGGGCAAGTACCTGCCGGGCCAGGCGCCGGCGCCGGATACGCGCGCCGGACGTGGCGACCGCCGCATCCTGGCCACGGAATTCCGCGAAGAATCCCTGCAGATCGCGCAGAAGCTTGTGCAGCATAGCGCCGCGCGCGGGGTTCAGCCGGGCCACTTCGCGACCGCGTGGGTGCTGGCCAATCCCGTCATCACCGCCGTCATCGCCGGTCCGCGCACGCTGGCGCAAATGGACGATTACTACGCGGCGCTGGACGTGACGATCACGCCTGAAGACGAAACGGTCGTGAACGAGTGGGTGGTGCCCGGTCACGCCTCCGCGCATGGCTACAACGATCCGAACTATCCGTTCTACGGCCGTCCGGTGGCGGCGGCCTGAGCGGGCGCGCAAGGGGGATCGTGCCCATTGCACCCGTGCGCGCACGGGTGCAACGATCCGGACGCCCCGTTCAGCGGCCAGGGGCCGGCTCGGCCGAGATGCCGTGCAGCATCATCTGCTCGGCCACCTGCGCGATGCCCATGCGGGCAATCCGGCCGCGGCGCTCGGCATCCACCATGCTGGTGATGATCGCGATCAATAGTTCGCTCAGCGCGGCGGCGGTCATGTCCACGCGGAAGGCGCCTTCGCGTTGTCCGCGCAGAAAGAAGGCGTCCAGCGTTTCCTGGTAGCCCGACCAGCTGTTCATGATGTCGGGCTCAAGCTCGGTGTCGGGCTTCCAGTTGTAGATCAGGAACGCCGTCAGTTCCTTGTGCGCCAGGTGCTGTTCGATCAGGTTGCGCAGCGCCGCGCGGGGCGGGGCGGTGTCCAGGTGCGAGTCCGCCAGCGCCTGCTTCATGACCTGCGCGCAATGCGTCATCAGGCGCAGCACCAGCTGGTCTCGCGTCTTACAGAACCGGTACAAGGTCGCCTTGCTGACGCCCACCGCCTTGGCCAGTTCCTGCAGCGTGGCGCGCGGCTGGTCCACCATCGCAAGCGCCAATGCGACAAGCAGCCGCTCGTGGCCTGCCTCTTCAGACATTGCCTCCTCCCCATTTTGGATATCCCTGGGCCGGTATTGGATCACGGTCGATTCACTTTGTACAAACTTTGGCGAATTTTTCAAGTAAGGACTTGTTGGTCCGAAAAATCAAGCTTTAAAGAAACAAATGAATCAAGATTGATTCAAATCGGTCTTTAAGGTAGCATCGGCGTCTCTTTGAATTCAAGACGCGCGGCGCGGGGGTAGTGAATGAAGTGGAATAAAGCATGGCAGTTGCCCCTGGCGGTGTTGTCGACGGCAATCCTCGTGGCCGGTTGCGGCGGCTCTGACGGCGGGGAGCCCCAGGCGGCAGGGCCGCGTCCCGTGCAGGCGCTGGCCGTGCAGCCGCAGCGCTACACGTTGACGAGCGAACTGCCCGGGCGCGTCGAGCCCATGCGCGTGGCCGAAGTCCGCGCCCGCGTGGCCGGCATCGTGCTGAGCCGCGATTTCGTCGAAGGCGCCGACGTCAAGGCGGGCGACGTGCTGTTCCGCATCGACCCCGCGCCGTTCAAGGCCGCCTTGTCGCGCGCACAGGGCGAGCTGGCCAAGGCCCAGGCCGCCGTGGCCGATGCCCAGGCAGTCGTCAAGCGCTACACGCCGCTGGTCAAGATCGAAGCCGTCAGCCAGCAGGATTTCGACACGGCCAACACCACGCTCAAGAGCGCGCTGGCCGCCCGCCGGTCGGCCCAAGCCGACGTCGAGACCGCGCAGCTGAACCTGGACTACGCCACGGTCAAGGCGCCCATCTCGGGCCGCATCGGGCGTGCGCAGGTGACCGAAGGCGCGCTCGTGGGCCAGAACGAAGCCACCGTGATGGCGACGATCCAGCAGCTCGATCCGGTCTATGTGGACTTCAATCAGCCGGTCGCCGACATGCTGCGCATGCGCGCGGCCATGCAGGATGGCAGCCTGGGCGAAGGCGAGGGCGCCAGCATCTCCATCACGATCGATGGCACCGACAAGCAGCGCGAAGGGCGCCTCCTGTTCTCGGACATCGCCGTGGACCGCAGCACCGGCCAGGTGGCCCTGCGTGGTGAATTCTCCAATCCGGACGTGCTGCTGTTGCCCGGCATGTACGTGCGGGTGCGCACGCATCAGGGCGTGGATCCGGATGCGATCCTGGTCCCGCAGCGCGCCGTCACCCGCAGCACCGATGGCAAGCCGCAGGTGCTGGTGGTGGGGGCGGATGACGTTGTCGAAACCCGCGCCGTGCAGACCGGCACCATGCGCGGCGGCGATTGGCACATCACCGAGGGCCTTGCGCCCGGCGACCGGGTGATCGTGGGCGGCGTCAGCGCCGCCGTGCCCGGCCAGAAAGTCAGCGTGACGCCCGTGAACGAGCCCAAGGTGGCCGCCGCAGGCGATGTCGCCGCTGCCGCCAAGCAATAAGCGGCCCCATGCATCGCGTGCAAATCCGAGGTTAGACCATGTCCAAGTTTTTCATTGGCCGCCCCAATTTCGCCTGGGTGGTGGCCATCTTCATCTCGCTCGCGGGGCTGCTGGCGATTCCGTCGCTGCCGGTGTCGCAGTTTCCGGTGGTCGCGCCGCCGCAGGTGACCATTGCCGCCACCTATCCGGGCGCCTCCGCGACCGTGCTGGTCGATTCGGTGACCAGCGTCATCGAGGAAGAGCTGAACGGCGCGAAGAACATGCTGTACTACGAGTCGTCCAGCAGTTCCAGCGGCAGCGCGGAAATCACCGTCACGTTCCAGCCGGGCACCGATCCCGACCTGGCGCAGGTCGACGTGCAGAACCGGATCAAGAAGGCCGAAGCCCGCCTGCCCACCGCTGTGACGCAGCAAGGTCTGCAGGTTGAGCAGGCCAGTTCGAACTTCCTGATGATCTACGCCCTGACCTACAAGGGCGACGATGCGCACAAGGATGTGGTCGGGCTGTCCGACTACGCCGCGCGCCACATCAACAACGAGATCCGCCGCGTCAATGGCGTGGGCAAGGTGCAGTTCTTCGGCGCCGAAGCCGCGATGCGCGTCTGGATCGACCCGCAGAAGCTGCTGGGTCTTGGCCTGTCCGTGGCGGACGTCAACGCGGCCATCGCCGCGCAGAACGTGCAGGTGCCGGCCGGCAGCTTCGGCAGCCGTCCCGGCGCGCCCGAGCAGGAGCTGACCGCGACGCTGGCCGTCAAGGGCACGCTGGACAACCCCGAGGAATTCGGGCGCATCGTCCTGCGCGCCAATCCGGATGGTTCGTCCGTGCGCCTGGCCGACGTGGCGCGCCTGGAAGTCGGCCGCCAGAGCTATGACTTCGAAACGCGCCTGAACGGCAAGAAGGCGGTCGGCGCGGCGGTGCAGCTTGCGCCGGGCGCCAATGCCATCGACACCGTCAAGGCCGTGAATGCCCGCCTGAAGGAACTGTCGGCCTCGTTCCCCGAAGACATTGCGTACTCGGTGCCGTTCGACACCTCCAAGTTCGTCAGCGTGGCCATCACGAAGGTGGTGCACACGCTGCTGGAAGCGATGGTGCTGGTCTTCCTGGTGATGTACCTGTTCCTGCAGAACTTCCGCTACACGCTGATTCCGACCATCGTCGTGCCGGTGTGCCTGCTGGGCACGTTCGCGGTGATGTCGGTGCTGGGCTTCTCGGTGAACATGATGACCATGTTCGGCATGGTGCTGGCCATCGGCATCCTGGTCGACGACGCCATCGTGGTGGTTGAAAACGTCGAGCGCATCATGGCCGAGGAAGGCCTGTCGCCGCGCGAAGCCACGGTCAAGGCGATGGAGCAGGTGTCCGGCGCCATCGTCGGAATCACGCTGGTGCTGTCGGCAGTGTTCTTGCCGCTGGCGTTCATGAGCGGTTCGGTGGGCGTCATCTACCAGCAGTTCTCGCTGTCGCTGGCGGTGTCGATCCTGTTCTCGGGCTTTTTGGCGCTGACCTTCACGCCGGCCCTTTGCGCCACGTTCCTCAAGCCCATTCCGAAGGGCCACCACGACGAAAAGAAGGGCTTTTTCGGCGGGTTCAACCGCGCGTTCAACCGCCTGACGGGCCGCTTCGAAGCGCTGAACTCGCGGCTGGTGCGGCGCACGGGGCGCTACATGGTGATCTACGCGGCCATCGTGGCCGTGCTGGCCGTGCTGTACATGCGCGTGCCGGAATCCTTCGTGCCGCCGGAAGACCAGGGCTACGTCATCGTCGACGTGCAACTGCCGCCCGGTGCGACGCATGTGCGCACCGACAAGGTGGTGGCCGACGTCGAGCAGCACCTGCTGTCGCTGGACGCCATGGGCGATGCCTTCACCGTCATGGGTTTCAGCTTCTCGGGCACGGGTCAGAACGCGGGCATCGCGTTCCCGACGCTCAAGGACTGGTCCGAGCGGGGCAAGGGCCAATCGGCCGCCGACGTGGCCGACAGCGTGAACGCGCGTTTCGCGGTGATCGACGACGGCGCGGTCATGGCCGTCAACCCGCCGCCCATCGACGGATTGGGCAACTCGGGCGGTTTCGCGCTGCGGCTGCAGGACCGCGGCGGCGTGGGCCGCGCGGCGCTGACCGAAGCGCGCGACCAGCTGCTGGCGCAGGCCAACAGTTCGCCCGTGATCGCCTACGCCATGATGGAAGGCCTGGCCGACGCGCCGCAGCTGCGGCTGGACATCGACCGCGAAAAGGCCGAGGCGCTGGGCGTGGGTTTTGACGTAATCAGCACGGCGATTTCGTCGGCGTATGGGTCGGCCACCGTCAACGACTTTGCCAACGCCGGCCGCCTGCAGCGCGTGGTGGTGCAGGCCGACGTGCGCGACCGCATGACGCCCGAGAGCATCCTGAAGCTGAACGTGCCGAACAAGACCGGCGGCATGGTGCCGCTCAGCGCGTTCGTGAAGACGGACTGGGAGAACGGCCCCGTGCAGATCTCCCGCTACAACGGCTATCCGGCATTCAAGATTGCGGGCGACGCCATGCCCGGCAGCAGCACAGGCCAGGCCATGGCCGAGATCGAGCGCATCGTGGCCGGCTTGCCGGAGGGCATTGGTTACGAATGGACCGGCCTGTCGTATCAGGAGAAGTTTGCGGGGTCGCAGGCGCCGATGCTGTTCGCGCTGGCCTTCCTGGTGGTGTTCCTGCTGATGGTCGCCCTGTATGAAAGCTGGTCGATTCCGGCATCCGTGATGCTGATCGTGCCGATTGGCGCGCTGGGGTCGGTGCTGGCGGTGACGGTGCTGGGCATGCCGAACGACGTGTACTTCAAGGTCGGTCTCATCACCATCATCGGCCTGGCGGCCAAGAACGCCATCCTGATCGTGGAGTTTGCCAAGAGCCTGCGCGAACAGGGCCACAGCCTAGCCGACGCCGCCATCCAGGCCGCCAAGCTGCGCTTCCGTCCCATCGTGATGACATCGCTGGCGTTCATCCTGGGCGTGGTGCCGCTGGCGTTGGCCTCCGGTGCGGGGGCAGCCAGCCAGCGCGCGCTGGGCGTGGGTGTGATCGGCGGCATGCTGACCGCCACGCTGCTGGGCGTGATCTTCGTTCCCATCTTCTTTGTGTGGGTGCTGTCGCTGGTGCAGCGCAAGCGGGGCAAGTCCTCGCCCGCCGCCAACGCCGCGCCGCGCACCGTGCAGGAGTAACGCCATGATGCAGACCTTGTTTCCCTTGCGGCTGTCCGCCTTGCTGCTGACGGCGGCGCTGGCGGGTTGCTCGCTCGCGCCCGTCTATGAACGTCCGGCGTCTCCCGTGGGCGACCACTGGAGCCTGGCGGCGTCCGGCCCCGGCGAGTCGGCGGCGGCGACGCTGGACTGGCAGTCCTTCATCACCGACGACGCCTTGCGCAAGCTGGTGGAATTGGCGCTGGCCAACAACCGCGACCTGCGCCAGACGCTGCTCGACATCGAGGCGGCCCGGGCGCAGTACCAGATCACCCGCGCGGACCGGCTGCCCGGCATCGACGCGCAGGGCACGGGCACGCGCCAGCGTGTGCCGGCAGACCTGAGCAGCACGGGCGCCTCGTCAGTCCAAAGCAGCTATCAGGCTGGCCTGGGCCTGACCGCCTTCGAACTGGACCTGTTCGGCCGCGTGCGCAGCCTGTCGGATGCCGCCTTGCAGGAATATCTGGCGACCGAGGCGACCGCGCGCAGCGCGCAGATCAGCCTGGTGGCCGAGGTGATCCAGGCGTATGTGGCGCGCGATAGCGCGCAGCGGCGTCTGGATGTGACGCGCCAGACGTTGGCCAGCCGCGAGGCGTCGCTGGCGCTGACGGCCAAGCGCCGGCAGGCGGGCGCGGCCACCGCGCTCGACTATCAGGAAGCGCTGGGCCTGACCGAGCAGTCACGCGCCGAGCTCGAGCGCACGGATCGCGAGGTCCGCCAGGCCGGCAACGCGCTCGGCCTGCTGGTGGGCATCAGCGACCTGTCGCCGTATCTGCCGGCGCGCACGGCCGATGCGCCGATGCTGGTGCAGGAGATCGCGGCGGGCGCGCCCTCCGCGCTGTTGGAAAACCGGCCGGACATCCTGGCCGCCGAACATGCGCTGCAGGCGCGCAACGCCAGCATCGGCGCGGCGCGGGCCGCGTTCTTTCCCAGCATTTCGCTGACCGGCCTGTTCGGCAGTTCCAGCGCGGACCTGTCGGGCCTGTTCGAATCCGGCCAGCGCGCCTGGTCGTTCACCCCGCAGATCACGCTGCCGATCTTTGCCGGCGGGCGCAACGTGGCCAACCTGGATCTGGCCACCGTGCGCAAGGACATCGCCGTGGCCCAGTACGAACGCACGATCCAGACGGCGTTCCGCGAGGTGTCGGACGCGCTGGTGGCCACCGAGACGCTGCGGCGTGAAGAGGCGTCCCGGCTTGCGCTGGCGCAGTCCAGCCAGGTGGCCCTGCAGCTGTCCGAGGCGCGCTACCGCGGCGGTGTGGACAGCCATCTGCGCTATCTGGATGCGCAGCGCAGCGCTTACTCGGACCAGATCGCCTACATCGACGTCAGCGCGCAGCGCCAGGCGGCGCTGGCGACCTTGTTCAAGGCGCTGGGCGGCGGATGGCCGGCCCAGCAGCCGCCGCAGGCGGCACGGG
Organism: Achromobacter sp. JD417; assembly: GCF_041879325.1. Taxonomy (NCBI): domain Bacteria; kingdom Pseudomonadati; phylum Pseudomonadota; class Betaproteobacteria; order Burkholderiales; family Alcaligenaceae; genus Achromobacter; species Achromobacter sp. JD417. The sequence goes on from NZ_CP087159.1 coordinate 2,643,512, forward strand.
ACTGAGCGGCGAAAGGGGGGCAAGGGACGGCCCCCGATTGCGACCCGTGCGGATCCGCTGCGCACGGGCCGCCCGCCGCCTACGCCTTGCGCAGCCCAGCCCGCTGCATGGACGGCTGGCTTGCGTCGTCCACTTCCACCGGCTGCCTGCCGCGCCCGATCAGCCACGCGCAGAAGGCCGACACGACCCCCGCAAACATCACGTACAGGCAGATCAGCCACGGCTGCCCGCCGCCCGTCTTGAGCAATGCGGTGGCGATGATCGGCGTGATGCCGGACGCGAAGATGCCCGAGAACTGGTAGACGAACGAAATGCCGGTGTAGCGCACCTTGGCGTCGAAGAGTTCGCAGAACAGCGCGGCCTCCGGACCGTACACGGCGGCGTACAGGATCCCGAACGGAATGATGATGGCCAGCCAGATCAGCATAACGTTGCCGCCGCTGTTGATCATCATCCAGAAGCCGGGGAAGGACGCCGCGGCGGTGATGAGCGAACCCCAGAAGTACACGCGCGTGCGGCCGATGCGGTCGGACAGCCGGCCGAAGAAGGGGATGAAGAAGCACATCACCAGCGCCGCCGCCATCACCCCGATCAGCGCCTCGGTCCGGGTGATCTGCACCGATTGCGTCAGGAACGAGATCGAGAACACCCCAAAGACGTTGAAGAACACGCCGTCGATATAGCGCGCGCCCATCCCCTTGACGACGTTGCCCGGATAGCGGCGCATCATGTCCATGAACGGGATGCGGCTTTCGGCGTTCTGCGCCTTGACCGCCGTGAACTCCGGCGTCTCCTTGATGTTGAGCCGGATGTACATGCCCACGGCCACCATCGCGGCGGACGCCAGGAAGGCGACGCGCCAGCCCCACGCCATGAACTGCTCGTCGGTCAGCAGTACGGACAGCAGCGCCACCGTGCCCGAGGCCAGGCACAGCCCGATCGCCAGCCCGATCTGCGGCAGCGACGCGTAGAAGCCCTTCTTGTCGGGCGGGGCATATTCATAGGCCATGAGCACCGCGCCGCCCCATTCGCCGCCCAGCCCGATGCCCTGGAACACACGCAAGAGCAGCAGCAGGATGGGCGCCCAGATGCCGATCATCTCGTACGTGGGCACCAGGCCGATCAGGAAGGTGGCGATGCCCATGATCATCAGCGTCATCACCAGCATGCTCTTTCGGCCGATGCGATCGCCGAAGTGGCCGAAGATCAGTCCGCCCAGCGGCCGGGTCACGAAGCCGACGGCGAACGTCGTGTAGGCGAGCATGGTCGAGACCAGCGGATCGCCGGTAGGAAAGTACAGCTTGTTGAATACGATGCCGGCGACGACGCCATACAGGAAAAAGTCGTACCACTCGATGGTGGCGCCGATCAGCGAGGCGGTGACGACTTTGCGCACCGCCGCTTCGTTTTGCTTGGCCATGTCCAGTCTCCTTTGGTGGGTCGGCCGGACAATCTGCGCTGCCGCGGCCGGGTCTGTCTGCGATATGCGTTTCCTAACCGGGGTCCGTCATCTCCATCCGCGCGGGCGTGCGCACGGTCTGCGCGCGCGCCTGCCGCACGTCCTGCAGCATTAAATCCGCCGCGCGCTCGGCCAACATCACGACCGGCGCATTGGTGTTGCCCGAGACCAGCGTGGGCATGATCGAGCAATCCACCACGCGCAGCGCCGACACGCCGTGCACGCGCAGGCGCTCGTCGACCACGGCCATGGGGTCGCTGCGCGGGCCCATCTTCGCGGTGCCCGAAGGGTGGAAGATGGTGGCGCCGTACTCGCGGCAGAAGTGCAGGATCTCGTCGTCCGTCTGCACGTCCGGGCCGGGGCGGAATTCGCGTTTCATCAGGCCGGCCAGCGGCTCGGTCGCGGCGACCCGGCGCGCGTACCGGACGGCGGCCACGGCCATGCGGCGGTCCAGCTCCGTCGACAGGTAATTCGGCAGCATGGACGGCGCCTCGAACGGGTCCGTGCTGCGCAGCTGTACGCGGCCGCGCGAGCTGGGCCGCAGCTGGCACACCGAATAGGTGCAACCCGAGAAGGGATGCACCTTGCCGCCCGCCATGTCGGCCGACAGCGTGGCGAAATGGAATTGGGTGTCGGGCGTGCGGCTGGCCGGATCGACCCGGCAGAACAGGCCCCCCTGGTTGATGCCCACGGCCAGCGGACCGCTGCGCAGCAGCAGCCACTGCAATCCCATGCGCAGGCGGCCGTGCAGCGTGCGCAACTGGTCGTTGGTGGTGATCGGGCGCGTGGTCTCGTAGATCAGGCGGATCTGCAGATGGTCCTGCAGGTTTTCGCCCACGCCGGGCAGGTCGCGCACGATGCCGATGCCGAACTCGCGCAGCAGGCCGGCCGGGCCGATGCCAGACAGCTGAAGCAGTTGCGGCGATTGCAGCGCGCCTGCGCAAAGCACCACCTCGCGCCGGGCGCGTAGCGTTCGGACCTGGCCATCGCGGCGGTAGCGCACGCCGCAGGCGCGGCTGCCTTCCAACAGCACGGCCATCGCGTGCGCATCGGTTTCGATGCGCAGGTTGGGGCGGTCTTGCGCGGGCCGCAGGTAGGCCACCGCCGTGGAGCAGCGCCGCCCGTTGCGCGTGGTGAGCTGGTAGTAACCCACGCCTTCCTGGTCGCCCGAATTGAAGTCACGGACGCGCGGCACGCCCAGCGTGCCGGCGGCGTCGATCAGCGCTTCCACCAGCGGATGCGGCGTCTTGATGGACGTGGCGTTCAGCGGGCCCTCGGTGCCGCGGGTGGGGCCCGGGCCCAGATCGTTGTTTTCCAGCTTGCGGAACCAGGGCAGGCAGTCGTCCCAGCCCCAGCCCGGGTTGCCGGCTTCGGCCCAGGCATCGTAGTCGTCGCGCTGGCCGCGGATGTAGATCAGGCCATTGATGGAACTGGAGCCGCCCAGCGTGCGGCCGCGCGGCCAGTAGATGCGCCGGTCCAGCATGTTGGGATCCGGGTCGGTGTAGTAGCCCCAGTTCACCACCTTGTGAAACATCGTCTTGCCGTAGCCGATGGGAATATGGATCCAGGGATAGGTGTCCTTCGGACCGGCCTCCAGCAGGCAGACCGAGTGCGCGCCGTCCGCGCTCAACCGGTTGGCCATCACGCATCCGGCCGAGCCGGCGCCCACCACGATGTAATCGACGGTATCGGACATTTCCGCGCGGTCTCCCTTATATTTGTTCGGCATGACCGGCCGGTGCAGACTCCGCAATGCGGACCAGGCCGGCATCTGAGGCGATTCTAGGAAGCGCGCGCACAGAACAAAGCACAACACGCGCTGGGGCGGAGAAATGGAACAGAACATGCGGCTTCGGTTTCAAAATCGCAGTGCAGCATCGCAGGAGCCGGCAGATGGGCGGTCCGAGGACGCGGGCGGACAGCAGGAGGCCGCCCGTTCGTTGCGGGCGTTGCTGGTGCTGGATCATCTGGCGCGGGCGCAGCATCCGCCCACGCTGGCGCAGCTTGCGCAGCGGCTCGACATGCCCAAGACCACGTTGATGCGCCTCTTGGCGGCCATGCAGCGCGCCGGCTTCGTGGCCGCTACGCCCACCGAAAACGGATTCGTCCCGGGGCCGCAGGCCACCTCGCTGGCGCTCGCCACGCTGCGCGCCTGCGCCTTCACCCGCGCGTGCCGCGCCGTGCTGACCCAACTGGTGGGCACGCTGGGCGAAACCTGCAACCTGACCGCGCCCGACGGCGACCGCGTCGTCTACATGGAGCGCGTCGAGACCAATGAGCCGTTGCGGCTCTTTTTTGCGGTGGGCAGCCACGTGCCCATGCACTGCACGGCAAGCGGCAAGCTGTTCCTGGCCTCGATGAACCGCCTGGAGCGCAGCCGCGTGCTGGCCCGCCTGCCGCTCACGCGCAACACGCCGCGCACGCTGACCGACCCGGCGCGGCTTGAGGCCGAGCTGGAGCGGCTGGCCGTGCGCGGCATCGGCATCGACAACGAGGAATTCGTGCGCGGCATGAGCGCGGTGGCGGTCCCGGTGCGCGACGGCGAAGACCGCGTGGTTGCGGCGGTGGCCTGCCATGCGCCCACGGCGCGCGTGATGCTGGACGATCTGCTGCGCGCCGTGCCGGTGCTGCAGCGCGCGGCGCAGTCGCTGCATGAGGTGCTGGCGGCGCACCGGCCGGGCGGTTAGGGCGCCATCTTTTCGTCGTCCGCTTAAAGAAGGATGATCGATCGGGCCAACTTTGGCTCACCCGGGCCAAAGTTGGCCCGATTTTTTTTGTGAGTTTTCAAACCATTAAAGAATTTCAGGCCACCAATGGCCCGAACATCCGTCGAAAAAAGTCACTTTCGCTGCTTCTGCGACGATGAGGTTGCCAAAGTTTGTCGCTGAAGTACGCGTAAGCAGTTGATAAGAAAGAACAACGGCAAGGACGCTTCCGAGTTGGCACAGCGTTTGCATTGAGGCGATAGGACATCCCAATCATTGCCACACTGCGCCAAGCAAAGGAACTTATGAGCATCAGCAAGACCCTGGGCCGGGCGATCCGCCAAGCTCTCCCCAACCCGACGGGCACATGCAACGCGTGCGAACGCACTGGGCTGCCGATTCTTCCATTGCGTGCCGCCTACGCGCCCGCGCCCACCGCCACATCAAAGCGGCCGCTTGCCGGCGGCGGCGATCTGGCTGCCGTGCCGATGCGGCTCGGCCAGCCGCGTACCCTGCGTGAAGGATATCTGTATGTGCTGCTCGACAAACAAGAGTGGCAGGCCTATCAGGTGACGCCCGACGGGGCGTTTCGCCAGTTCAACCCATTTGCCATGCCGCGGGCAGCGCCTGACGCGTTGAGCGACAGATGCATTCATCGGGATCACGACGTTCCCGCTTCGTTCATCAACATCGATACCAAACTGTTCAAGACCGCGTGGATAGCGTTTTCCAGCGATCCGTGGTCCGACCGCGTATTGAATCGCTATCTCCACAGTTTCGCGGGCGAACAGTCGCCGGTGGCTGCCAGGTTTTACGAGCTTGACTTACAGACTGCCCGAAACGACCCCGCGAGCGTAGGCATCGCAATGATGGAGCATAGCCTTCAGGTCGATCAGCAGGTGCTGGAATACGCCACGCCCACGATCGGCGACTTTGTCAGCGTGCACGGCTTTTGCTCGCGCAATCATCGCTTGAACGCGCTAGAGGGTTTCGTGCGGACTCAGACACAGCGCGAGCAGTTGCCGAACGGCGTGCTGGCGTTGGTCCTACCCGACCCGGTCGGGATGGTCCAGGAAATCAATCATCAGCGCCTGGGTTGGCTAAGAGAGCGGCAGGCTTATGAAGCAGACCCGCTCAACAACTACAAATTCTTCACGTCCGAAAGCCTCAAACGTCTGCGTGAACTTTGCAAGGTGGCTGCGGACGATGCCATCGCCGCTAGCCCAAATGCGGCCTGGGAGATGATGCAAAGTGAGTCTGGCGGCCCGCCGGTATTCGGCGATCCCGCTCGCGAGCGAGCCGAACAGGTCGAGCACAAGGCTGGGAAGCTGCTTGCGCGCCTTGATGAGCGATACGACGAAGCGGCGCGCGCCAGTTGGGAGAGGGCGTTCGAAGCGCACAAGGCGCGGTTGCAGACGCAAGTGGATAAGCTTGCCGAACGCTACACAGATCAGATCCTTAATAACCCGCTGTTCCGTCTGGCCGAGCGCTACGACTACGATGCGCAAAATGCGTACTCAGTATTGGGTTATATCCGCACGATGGAACTGTGCCTGAGCGGGGGCATCACTGAAGCAACGCCTAAACCCGATCGCGAAGGCAATATTCGACCCGTCACCGGGCCGTCGGCGCGCGCTTGGGAAGCCTGGATCAAGGATGGTCAGAGCATTGTGTTCAAGACCTTGCTCGCGCTTGACCAAAACCTGATGCAAAGCCTGGTCCCCACGTTCAGCAATCAGGGCGAACTGGATTGGAACGACTTCGGCAAGCTCTACGCCCCGGTCACCAAGATCATCAACAGTAGCGACCTTGGCAACAAACTCATCTGGCCTAACGTCCAGGATGCAATCGCCAGTGTGCTGGCGGCTTACAACGGTGCGGTGAGCCGGCTGGAACTGAAGGTTGATGCCGGCGTGCGCAACGTCGCCACGCGCGTGAATAGCGCGTCGCTCTTGCTGTATTCGCGCACGTACATGACCCAGGTCGCCGTTCAGATGAAGCTGGGTGAGTTCTACACATTGATGTGCAAGCAGATCGGGGAAGACCGAAACAGGCTTGCAGCGGCCATTGAGAAAGCGACCGGTAAGGCGCACAAGCAAGTGCGTTCGGTGCTGACTGCGGGTGTCCTCAGCCTGGCCCTGAGCGATCCCAAGTTGGCGGAGCAAATGGTCGACGTGGTGCTGTGGGTCGAAGGCAATGCAAATGACCTGCGCAAGCGCTTTGGCGGCGTTGCCCAGGACGCCATCCAGCAAACGGGAGAGGTCATCGGAGATGCTACGCGCCGGGCTGGCGAAGCGCTGAGCGAACTCAAGGTGCTCGCCGGCACGCTGGAGCCGGAGGCGCGCAAGGCCTTGGCCGGTCTTCAGCTCAACGCGTTGCAGGCTGCCGACCTTGCGCGCTCTGGGTTGAGGGGCGCGCGCAGCGCCGCTGCGATTGCCCGCGGAACGGTTGGAAGCGCTGAACTGCTGGTCGCCGTTGGGGCAACATATCTGCTGTCCCAGGGGTTGCGTAAATCCGTTGAAGCCGCGGATACCACCTTGGTGGCAAAACACGAGGAAGCCGTGCTCGCTGTGTATTCGGCGTCAATCGGAGTATTGGGGGGAAGTGTTGAAGCGGTGGGACTCACGATGAGGGGCGGCGCTGAGCAAGCGCAGAAAGTCCTCCGCTCGACTTCAACAGGTTCGGTAGCCCGAATTGCAAATGCTGGTAAGGCACTGGCGCGATTTGGGGCCTTGCTGGGTGCTATGGCAGGCGCGATTGAAGCTTTAGCGTCATTTAAGGCCGCCAACCGCGCAAAGGGCGGAGGAGCCAAGGTGTCTCGCTACCTGTATTACGGGGCCGGCGTGGCCTATGCCTTTAGCACGGGTTTTGCGGTTTTCGCAGTTTTCTCTGGATCGACGGCGATATTAAGCACTTCTTTGCTGCTGGCTCCTCTGGGCTGGGCGATTCTTTTCGGCATCGTTGCAAGCGTGGCGTGGAAGCTGGCCGAAGGTAAAGAATCCTCTCCGCTCGAACGGTGGAGTTATTACAGCTATTTTGGGAAGGCAGAGACAAATAAATGGCCCAATGCGGATACAACGATTGCTGCGCTAAATGCCGCGTAAGCGCCCGGCAAACCCATATTGAACGCCGAAGTTGTCCCCGATAGTGTCCACCACTTTTAGGTGGACACCATGTCGAAGACAGAATTAGCACCGGTGCCTAAGCGCCGGTCTTATCCGAAGGCGCTGAAGGCGCAGATCGTGGCCCAGTGCAGTCAGCCAGGTACCTCCATTGCCGGCGTGGCGCTGTCGCACGGCGTGAACGCGAACCTGGTACATAAGTGGATTCGTCAGGCTGAACGGCAGCCACCTGTAGCGCCGGCGTTCGTGCCGGTCGCATTGCCAGCGCTGCCCTCGGCAGGCCGTCACATCGAGATCCGGTTGTCGCGCGGTCCCGCGCAAGCGACGGTGCAATGGCCAGTGAGTGAGGCCGGCGCGTGCGTGGCCTGGTTACGCGAGTGGCTGCGGTGATCCGTGTCGATGCGATCTGGCTGGCCACCGAGCCGCTGGACATGCGCGCCGGTACCGAGACGGCGTTGTCCCGGGTGGTAGCCGTGTTCGGTTCAGCCCGCCCGCACCACGCCTATTGCTTCGCAAACCGGCGCGCCAACCGCATGAAGGTGCTGGTGCATGACGGGATCGGCGTGTGGCTGGCCGCGCGCCGGCTGAACCGCGGCAAGTTCGTGTGGGCCGATGCGCTGCGTGGCCCCCACATCGCGGTCGACAGTGAGCAGTGGCAGGCCCTGGTGCTGGGCCTGCCCTGGCAGCATGTGGGCGCGGCAGGTGCGATCTCGGTGTTGTAGCGCCGGACAATCCGGCAAGACGCCAATACCGCCGCGGGGAGCCCTGCGGCATACTGGCGGCCATGAGTACCGCATCCCTGGACCACCTCGACGCGCAGCAACTGCGCGCGTTGGCCGAACGCCTGATGGGCGAGGTGGCCGCGCGTGACGCCCAGATAGCGACGCACGATGCGGTGGTTGCCGAGCGGGATCGCGTACTGCACTTCAAACAGACGCACATCGACCAGCTCATGCAGGAGCTGGCGCTGTACAAGCGCTGGCGCTACGGCAAGCGCAGCGAGCAATTGAACCCGGCGCAGGCAAGCCTTCTGGAAGAGACGATGGATGCCGACATGGCGGCCATCGAAGAGGAAGTGAACGCGCTGCGCGAAGCGATCGCCACTAAGCCTGCGCCGTCGCAAGCGCCGCGTCGCATGCGGCTGCCGGCCGAGTTGCCGCGCACCGACATCCACCACGAACCGGCGTCCACGACGTGCCGCTGCGGCTGCGGCTTGAAGCGCATCGGCGAGGACGTCAGTGAGAAGCTGGACTATCTGCCGGGCGTCTTTACGGTCGAACGTCACATCCGCGGCAAGTGGGTGTGCGAGCACTGCGAGACGCTCACGCAGGCGCCGGTCCCCGCGCAGGTCATCGACAAGGGCATCCCGACAGCGGGCCTTCTGGCGCAGGTGCTGGTGGCCAAGTTCGCCGACCACCTGCCGCTATACCGCCAGGAAGGCATCTTTGCACGCGCCGGCCTGGCGCTGCCGCGCTCGACGCTGGGCGAGTGGGTCGGCGTGTGCGGGCTGCGGTTGCAGCCGCTGGTCGATGCGCTCAAGGCCGAAGTGCTGGGCAAATCTGTGCTGCATGCCGACGAAACGCCGGTGCAGATGCTCAAGCCGGGCGCGGGCAAGACACATCGGGCCTACTTGTGGGCATACACACCGACCGCTTACGACAGCCTGCGTGCAGTGCTCTACGACTTCGCGCCCAGCCGGGCTGGCGAGCACTGCCGCACGTTCCTGGAAGACTGGCGCGGCAAGCTGGTGACCGACGATTATGCGGGCTACAAGGCCGGGTTCGCGGCTGGCATCACGGAACTGGGCTGCATGGCGCACGCCCGGCGCAAGTTCCATGACTTGCACGTCAACAACCAGAGCCAGATCGCCGCAGAGGCGTTGGAGTTGTTCGGCGCGCTATACGGCGTAGAGCGGGACGTAGCCGAGTTGCCTGCCGAAGAGCGCCTCCTGATACGGCTGGAGCGGGCCAAGCCGATCACAGAAACGTTGCGTCGGTGGCTGATCGCGCAACGCCAGCGCGTGCCGGAAGGCTCCGGCACCGCGCGCGCCATCGACTACAGCCTCAAGCGCTGGGAGGCGCTGACACGCTACCTTGACGACGGCGATGCGCCGATCGACAACAATTGGGTGGAGAACCAGATCCGCCCCTGGGCGATCGGGCGTTCGAACTGGCTGTTCGCGGGCTCGCTGCGCGGGGGCCAGCGCGCAGCCGCCATCATGAGCCTGATCCAGTCGGCACGGCTCAATGGGCACGACCCGTATGCCTATATGAAGGACGTGCTCACGCGCCTGCCCACGCAGAAAAACAGCCAGATCGCTGAGCTGCTGCCGCATCGGTGGCTACCTGCTGCATAAGCAGAACCGTCAAGGGTGTGTTCGGCAGGCGCTTACAATGCCGCAGTGTTAGGTGTTGATGCATATGCCAAGTTTGAGCTGGAGGGTGAAGGAAAGATTTTTGTTGCGGCAGGACTTATGGGCGGCGTAAAAATCGCTGTTGTGCCAACGCCGTTCTTGAAATATCAGATCCTCTTGCCGAGGTTCGACACGTCGCGCGCGAGCTACTCTTGGTACGTGATGGCAAAACGCTATCCGGGGCAGGAGTTGCTGGCTTCGGGTAGTCACGAATTCAGGCAGTCTCTGCCCAAGTCCGAATTCATAGCATTTAAACGAATGGATTACGATCCCAAGACTACCGCGCCTCTCGCTCAAGAACGCACCATTACGTCGGCGGATGGAGATGAGCAGCATTTCTTAGTAATAGAAGGAAAGATCCAGCTGGTGCTTGGCCATCAAATTGACGAAGTCAAGGTTGTCGTCGAGTATCTGCCAAATGTTCTGGATCCCGAGATGTCGACGTATGTTGAAGTCGTGGAAACTAAATGATGACTCAAGATAAGCCGGCTTTAGACCGTCCAACAAAAGGATGGAAGGCCGATCTGCCGCTACCCCAGACGACTCCTGAAGAGAAGCTACAAGCGATCGGATTGCCCCCTAATTATGTTGGCGACATTCACCTTGAGTTTCATGTCTCTAGAGTAGTAAATCGCACAGTCGTAATTCTTTGCGCATTAATCATGTTTCTGGGTGCGCTCTTCTTGAGCAAAATTCTGATCTTTGAGTTCACCGATATTTCAGGGTATCCCTTCGTGTTTTTGTTGTTGTTTGGGCTGATGGCCCTAGGGGTTTTAGCGGGTGTCACCATGTATCGTGCCGGCGTTGCGCCGCCGCGGGATGAGCCTATACGGTTCAATCGATTCCGCGGCAAAGTGTACGTGTATCGTTTTTGCACGGGTGGGCCGCTAAGCCGAAACGGTTGGGGCGTACGACCCGTCGTATTTAATTGGGACGACCTGCGCGCCGAAGGGTGGAGCCGAATGGGGCCATCCCCGAGTGGGGTGCCGGTTTTTGCATGGGGCGTCGATGTCGCCGTCGTGGCGCCTGGCACTAATCACGTTATCGATCGCTTTCAATTGGCGGGCAGCAACGCTAACGGAGAGCACTTGTGGGCCATGGCACGCGCCTTCATGAATCAGGGACCCGAGGCGTTGCCAAAATACCCGCACCCGCCGCGTGACTGGAACAATGACGTGCCCGCATCTGATCCGGGGCTGCGACTGGCGCCCAAAGTTCAGTGGCCTGTCGACATGGACCGAGAGTCTCGAACGGCACTCTAAATCGCGAAAGCTCGACATCTACCTGTGCTGAACCCATAAAGCCGCCGTAACCGCTCGCGTACCGTCGGAGCCGTCACCCAGAACGTCCGATGCGCAGGCAGTGCTTCCCGTGGCGCTTGCCGGCTTCATAGACCTCAGTGGGTCATGCGGCCCCCGCTCACCATCCAGCGCGTGCCATACCGGTCGACCAGCGCGCCGTAGGCTTCTGCCCAGAACGTCTTTTGCAGCGGCATCGTGACGCTGCCGCCTTCGGCCAGAAGGTCGAACACCCGGTGCGCGTCCGACACGGTGGGATACACCAGCGCTAGCGCCACCCCCCGGTTGCCGGGGTAGGGGTGTCCGGCGGTGGCGTCGCTGCCCAGCAAGGTTTGCTCATCCAGCGTCAGGCGGGCGTACATGACGCGCCCGGCGTCCTCGTCGGACAGGATGGGCATGACGGCATCGGCGGGTGCATCGGCATAACGGACCAGCGCGTCAAGGCGGCCTCCCAGCACGCGTTCGTAAAAGCGCATGGCTTCGGCGCAATTGCCGTCGAAACTGAGGTAGGCGGATAACTGGGGCATGATGGCTCCGGGCGGGGTGAAGTGCGGCGGGTCCGCATGGGCAAGGCGGGCGGCACAGGCCTATGATGGGAGTCTGATCCGATAACGGCCGGGAGACAATCCATGCAACAAGGAAGCTGCCACTGCGGACAGATCGCCTATGAAGTCGATGGCGATGTGTCCCAGGTGCTGGAATGCAATTGCTCGCACTGCAGCCGCAAGGGCTATCTGCTGTGGTTCGTGCCGCGCGCCGCGCTGCGCATCACGTCCTCGACGCAGACGCTGTCCACGTACACCTTCAACAAGCACGTGATTTCGCACCATTTCTGCGCCAATTGCGGCTGCGCGCCGTTCGGTTTCGGCGTGGGCGCCGAAGGCAAGGAGACCGCGGCGGTCAACGTGCGCTGCCTGGAAAATGTGGACTTGAATGCGCTGACCCGCATTCCCTACGGTGGCCGCAATACCTGATCGGCCGGCCTCGGCCCCCGGCGGATCAGAACCGGGCCGCCGCGAAAGGGCGGCGGCGTCACGATTTTTTCACGATGGAGCGGTGCAATGAGCACGGTAAGGCTGCTGAGCGATGACGAGATCCGTAGAAGTCCCGAGGCCTGGGCGGTGTTGGAAGACATCCGCGCCACGCGAAAATCGGACTTCGTCAACAATTTCTGGCGGGCGCTGGCCAACGATCCGCCGCGGATGCGCAGCGTCTGGGAGCAGCTCAAGACGGTAATGATGGCCGAGGGCGAGCTCTCGCCGCTGGTGCGCGAGCTGATCTACATCGCGGTGTCCACGGCCAATGGGTGTTCGTATTGCGTTCATTCCCACACGGCCTCGGCCCGCGCCAAGGGCATGACCGACGGCCAGCACGCGGAGCTGCTGGCGGTGATCGCGATGGCGTCGCAGACCAACGCGCTGGCGACGGCGCTGCAGGTGCCGGTGGACGAAGCGTTCCACGTGACATGAACAGGAGGCGGCCATGTCGCTGATTCCCTTGTTTCCATTGTCCAACGCGCTGTTTCCCGACGGCGTGGTGCAACTGCGCATCTTCGAGGTGCGCTACCTGGACATGATCCGCCGCAGCATCGCCGAGAACACCGAATTCGGCATCGTGGGCCTGCTGGCCGGTAGCGAGGTCCGTTCCCCGGAAGGCGAGGAGACGCTGTCGCCAGTCGGCACGATGGCCCGGGTCGAACGCTGGGAGGCGCCCATGCCGGCCCTGCTGGAAATCCGGTGCCGCGGCGCCGGACGCTTTCGGCTGCGGTCCAGCGAGGTGGCAAAATACGGCCTTTGGATGGGCGAGGCCGAGCCCATCCCCGACGATCCGCCCACGCCCGTGCCGGCAACCATGCAGGCCAGCGCCGATGCGCTGGGCCGGCTGGTGGCGCAGTGGCAGCGGGACGGCGTGCCCGCCGAACGAATGCCGCTTGCGCCGCCGTTCCGGCTGGATGACTGCGGCTGGGTAGCGAACCGCTGGTGCGAACTCTTGCCTTTGCCGCCGGACGACAAGGCGACCCTGCTGGCGCTGACCGATCCGGTCTCGCGGCTGGCGGCGATCCAGGACGTGCTGCGCGGACAGGGACTGGCGTAGCGCGCGGCCCGACTTTATTTGGACACCATGGAAATCAGAGTAGACGAAGGCCTGCGCGCCTATATAGACCCGCTGACCGAGGACGAACATGCCGCGCTGGAGCGCAGCCTGCTGGCCGAAGGGTGCCGCGACGCCCTCGTGCTGTGGGGCGATCTGCTGGTCGACGGCCACAACCGCTATGCCATCTGCGTCAAGCACGACATTCCCTTCAAGACCATCCAGCATCCGCACTTCAAGTCCATCGAGGACGTGCACCTGTGGATGATCGAGAACCACCTGGGCCGGCGCAGCGTGTCGGACTTCCAGCGGGGGGTGCTGGCGCTGCGCAAGAAGGAGATCCTGCTGGCGCGTACGGGGCCTGAGGCCGGGGCGGCGACTGGCGAGGCGGCGACAGAAGGCGCTGGCTCCGACGGATCGCCGCCCGACGACTCCCCGCCGTGGGATGAAGACGCGCCCGGGACTGCTGCCGCGCCGATGCGTGGCCACGCCAATCCCGACTGGAAGCCGGCCGTGCCCAGCCGGCAGGCGCTGGCGCGCGCCGCGCGCATCAGCAGCAACACCCTGGGCCAGATCGAAAAGATCCAGAAGTCCGCGGCGCCGGAATTGGTGCGCGCGGTCAAGGAAGGCGCCATCTCCATCAACGCCGCGGCGGCCGTGGCGTCGCTGCCGGCGGAACGGCAGGCTGCAGCGGTTGCCGGCGGCCGCAAGGAATTGCAGCAGGCCGCCCGGGAAGTGCGCCAGGCCAAGGCCCCGCCACCCCGCGAGGCGCCGCCCGAGGAGCCCATCGAGAACATCGCCGACATGCCGGCCGAGATCGCTCGCCTGCGCCAGTTGCTGGCCAAGCTGACGGACGAGCGTGACCAGCTCAAGAAAAAGGTCATGCACCTGACGGTGGCGTTGTCCGAGGCGCGCAGCGCGTCGGGCGCCGGCGACGACTGAGCGCGGATGCAGGAATAAGGGATAACCCTTAAACCGCTTAATTCACGAAAAATATTCGTGGATCGCTGGGAATTTATATCGTTTTGAGGAAAGGCTTGCGCGGCTTTGTAATGCAGGTTCGCTTCAACGCTCCTTGCATTCACACTGACTTTCCTTATGAATCCCATCGGATATCGCATTCTTTCCCGTACCGCGCCGGTCGTCGCCGCCGACGTGCTGGCCGGCTTTGCCACCATCGGCTCGGCCCAGATCAGCGACTGCATGAACCGTCTGTACGGCGTGTCGGGCCTGCGTCCGCTGCATAACGGCGCACGCCGCACGGTCGGCGTGGCGCTGACCGTCAAGACCCGTCCGGGCGACAACCTGATGATCCACAAGGCGATTTCGCTGGGCGGGGCGGGCGACGTGATCGTCGTGGACGGTGCGGGCGACACCAGCAACGCGCTGGTGGGCGAACTGATGATGATGGACGCGCAGTCGCGCGGGATCGAAGGATTCGTGATCGACGGCGCCGTGCGCGACGCGGACGTGTTCGCGCAGGGCGAATTCGGCTGCTTTGCGCGTGATGTTTCGCACAAGGGGCCTTATAAGGACGGTCCGGGCGAGATCAACGTGCCCGTGTCGGTGGGCGGCCAGGTGGTCAACCCCGGCGACGTGGTCGTGGGCGATGCCGATGGCGTGGTGGTGATTCCGGCGGAGCATGCCAGCGCCGTGCTGGCGCTGGCGCTCAAGAAGGAAGCCGACGAAGCCGTGGCCAAGGAAAAGCTGCGCGCCGGCACGTACACCAAGCCGTGGCTGGAAAAGACCCTGGCCGAAAAGATGGGAGCGGCCAAATGAGCATCGTCGCCGACCGCATCAAGCGCATCAAGCTTTCGCCCAGCGTCGCCGCGCGCGCCATCATCGCCGAACTGCGCGAACAGGGCCGCCGCATCATCGACCTGACCATCGGCGAACCCGATTTCTCGACGCCCGAGCACATCCGGCAGGCCGCGACGGCCGCCATGAACCGCGGCGAAACCAAATATCCGCCGGCCCAGGGCACGCTCGCCCTGCGCAAGGCCGCGGCCGCGCACCTGCTGGAAGCGACCGGCGTGACGTACCCGGCTTCGCGCGTCATCGTCAGCACCGGCGCCAAACAGGTGATCTTCAACGGCCTGGCTGCCACGCTGAACGATGGCGACGAAGTGCTGATTCCCGCGCCGTTCTGGGTGTCCTATCCGGACATGGTCCTGGTCAACGGCGGCGTGCCGGTGACGGTGGAAACGTCGCCCGCCAGCGACTACAAGGTCACGCCCGACGCCCTGGAACGCGCCATCACGCCGCGCACCAAGTGGCTGATGATGAACGCGCCCAGCAACCCGACCGGATCGGTCTATACCGCGGAAGAACTGCGCGGCCTGACCGAGGTCCTTGCGCGCCATCCGCACGTCTGGCTGATGACCGACGACATCTACGCGCGCCTGAACTTCACCGGCGAGCCCACGGTGCATCCGTTGCAGGTGGCGCCGGAACTGGCCGAACGCACCCTCGTGGTCAACGGCGTGTCCAAGGCCTACGCCATGACGGGCTGGCGCATCGGCTACGGCGCCGGTCCCGATGAGCTCATCAAGGCAATGGCGGTCCTGCAATCGCAAAGCACGTCGGGCGCCTCGTCGGTCAGCCAGGCGGCCGCGCTGCAAGCGTTGACGGGCCCGCAGGACTGCGTCGTGGAGTTTGCCAAGGTGTTTCGCCAGCGCCGCGACCTGGCAATCGCCGAATTGTCGGGCACGCCGGGCCTGGACATCGTGGTGCCGCAGGGCGCGTTCTATGTCTTTCCGGACTGCTCGGGCCTCTTGGGCAAGAAGACGCCGGCCGGCGACGTGATCGCCAGCGATACCGACCTGACGCACTACCTGCTGCGCGAAGCGGGCGTGGCGGTCATCGACGGTCACGCCTACGGCGCGCCGGGCACGTTCCGGCTGTCGTTCGCGGCCTCGCTGGACGATATCCGGCAGGGTTGCTCGGCTATCCGCGAGGCGTGCGCCAAGCTGGCCTGATACCCGATACGCGCCGGACCTCGGCGGTCCGGCGTGATCGATTCAACGCCATCGACTCCACGCCATCGATTCAACGTCCTATTCAGTCTGTTCACCAAACAACCAATCAAGGGGAATGAACCATGAAGCGTCACACTTTCTTTGCCGCCTGCCTGGGCCTGGCTTCGCTGGCCGCGGGCGGATTGGCCCACGCCGACCAGCTTGACGACATCAAGGCGCGCGGCGAGCTGGTTTGCGGCACGTTGGGCACGTCGCAACCGTTCAGTTTCCAGGACGCCGCGACGCGCCAGCTGGTGGGCTATGACGTGGACGTCTGCAAGCTGGTCGCCGACAAGCTGGGCGTGAAGGTCAACTACAAGCTGCTGTCGGTGGCGGCGCGCGTGCCCGAGCTGAACGAAGGGCGCGTGGACATCCTGGCCGCCAACCTGGGCTATTCGCCCGATCGCGCCCAGCAGATCGCCTTCAGCCACTCGTACTACGTCAGCCCGCAAAAGCTGATGGTGCGCAAGGATTCGGGCCTGGATTCGATCGAGGCCCTGAACGGCCGCCGCATCGGCGCGACCAAGGGGTCCAGCTCCGAGCGCGAGATCAAGCGCATTCTGGACAAGTCGCAGGTGATTGGCTACGGCGACAGCTCGGCGACGTACCTCGCCCTGCAGCAGAAGAAGGTGGACGCGCAGTTTGCCTCCGAGCTGGTGCTGGTGCGCCTGGTGCTGCAAAGCCCGCCGACCGCGCCGGTCAGCGTCATCCCGAAGGCGGTGTTCGATGAGCCCTGGGGCCTGGGCGTGCGCAAGTCCGAACCGCGTTTCCTGGAAACGGTGAACCGGGCGCTGGACGAGGCCGAAGCCTCCGGCGCGGCGGCCAAGCTGTTCAACAAGTGGTTTGGCCCCGAGACGCCGTACAAGCTGGAACGCAGCTTCAAGATCGGCCCGATCGCCGGCTGAGGCACGGACCCGGGCGTTTCCCTCGCCACTCCCGTCACGGCTTCGGCGCGTCCCGCAAGGCGGCGCGCGCGAAGCCGTGATGCTTGGCGCCGCGCGCCCGATCGCAGGAGATTGACAGGTTTATGAGCTTTCTAGACGCTTCCCAATACCAGCTGCTGCTCAGCGGCATGGCGGTCACCGTGCAGCTGTTCCTGGTTGCATGGGTCATGGCGTTCACCATCGCGGTGACGCTGGTGGTGGTGCGCGCCACCAATCTGGCGCCGTGCCGCTGGCTGGTCGACGCCTATGTGGAATACCACCGCAACGTGCCCCTGCTGGTGCAGGTGCTGTTCTGGTATTTCGGCATGCCCGAATTGCTGCCCGAAGGGTTCCGCATGTGGCTGTACGCGCACAACGCCGAAATGTCGCTGGCGGCGATTGCGTTGGCGCTGGGGTCGGCCGCCTATATCGCCGAAGACATCCGCAGCGGCCTGCGCGCCATTCCGGGCACGCAGTTCGAGGCCGCCCGCGCGCTGGGCGCCAGCTATCTGCAATGCATGCGCTTCGTGATCGTGCCGCAGGCGCTGCGCATCTCCATTCCGCCGCTGGTCGGACGCGCGCTGCTGCTGTTCAAGAACACCAGCGTGGCCATGGCGATCGGCGTGATGGAGCTGACCTACCAGGCGCGGGAAATCGAAAACGAGACCTACCGCACCTTCGCCACCTTCGGCGCGGCGACGATCATGTACCTGCTGGGATCGTTCCTGATCATGGCTTTCGGATCGCGCATCTACGCCCGTTATCGTCTGAACCGCGGAGGCCACGGTGCTTGATCTGCTGATGCAATACTGGCCCACGCTGCTCGTGGGCCAATACCCCAACGGTCCGCTGGGCGGACTGGCGCTCACCCTGATCCTGGCCGCGCTCGGCTTGGCGATGTCCCTGCCGCTGGCGCTGTTGATCGCGCTGGCGCGTGTCAGTCCCTATGGCTGGCTGCGCACGGCCAGCAAGGCCCTGGTCAATGTGGTGCGCGGCATGCCGCTGCTCATGCTGATCTTCTGGGCTTACTTCGTCGTGCCCAAGATCACCGGGCAGGTGGTCAGCGGCTTCTGGACGCTGATCTTTGCGCTGGTGGTCTATGAAAGCGCCTACCTGTCCGAGGTGATCCGGTCGGGCATCGAGGCGGTGCCGCGCGGGCAGATCGAAGCCTCGCGCTCGCTGGGCGTGGGCTACTGGACGACGATGCGCAAGGTGGTGCTGCCGCAGGCGCTGTTCAACGTGCTGCCCAGCATGACCAGCCAGTTCGTGTCCACCATCAAGGAAACGTCGCTGGGCTATGTCATCAGCGTCAATGAACTGACTTTTGCCGCCAACCAGGTCAACAACCTCGTGCTGACGCAGCCGCTGCAGGTGTTCGGCATTCTGGCCATCATCTACTTCTTGGTGTGCTTCAGCCTGAGCCGCGGCTTGAGCTGGCTGGACCTGCGCATCCGCCGCTCGCGGGCCATGGCTTAAAGGAACAAAACATGATCAATCTCGAAAAAGTGAACAAGTGGTACGGCGAGCATCATGTGCTCAAGGACGTGGACCTGTCGGTGGCGCGCGGCGAAGTGCTGGTGGTCTGCGGCCCGTCGGGGTCGGGCAAGTCGACCATGATCCGCACGATCAACCGGCTGGAGCCCATCGAGAAGGGCCGCATCCTGATCGACGGCCAGGACATCTACCAGAAGGGCGCCAACCTGAACGCCCTGCGCCAGAAGATCGGCTTCGTGTTTCAGCAGTTCAACCTGTTTCCGCACATGAGCGTGCTGGAGAACGTGATTTTCGCGCCGGTGAACATCCGCAAGCAGCCTCGCAAGCAGGCCGTGGAGCTGGCGCGCAGCCTGCTCGATCGCGTGGGGCTGGCGCACAAGATCGACGCCTATCCCGGATCGCTGTCGGGCGGCCAGCAGCAGCGGGTGGCGATTGCGCGCGCGCTGGCGCTTCAGCCGCCGGTCATGCTGTTCGATGAGCCGACCAGCGCGCTCGACCCGGAGATGGTGGGCGAGGTGCTGCAGGTGATGAAGGGGCTGGCCAAGGACGGCATGACGATGGTGTGCGTGACGCATGAAATGGGCTTTGCGCGCGACGTCTGCGACCGCGTGGTGTTCATGGACGCGGGCGAGATCCTGGAGATGGACACGCCCGAGCGCTTTTTCAGCGCGCCGGCGCATCCGCGCGCGCAGCGCTTCCTTGCGGACATCCTGCATCCGCGGGGATGATCCGGGCCGAGCGGCCTCGGTGGTAATGTTGGGGGTTTCCATGCGCTTTTCTTCAACCGCGGCGATGTACACCCTCAAACAGCTGGAGGCCTTTTATTGGAGTTCCGAACTGGGCAGCTTCAGCGCGTCGTCGCGCAAGCTGCACACCACCCAATCGGCGGTGGCCAAGCGGGTGGGCGAACTCGAGGCCTTTGCGGGCGCGCCCCTGTTCGAGCGGCGGGCCAAGAAACTCCTGATGACCCCGCAGGGCCGCAAGCTCTTTGAGCTGGCAAGCCAGATGCTGGAGCTGAACAGCCGGATCGTCCAGAACATGGCCGATCCGGCCAGCTTCGAAGGCGTGGTGCGGCTGGGCGTGACGGAACTGGTCGGCATGACCTGGCTGGCCGGGCTGATCAAGCAGATCAGCCAGCGCTACCCGCGCGTGCAGCTGATGCCCGAGATCGACGGCGGCATCACCCTGTATGAGCGGCTGGAGCAGGACGAACTGGACCTGGCGATCATGCCGGGTCCGTTCTGGGGCTACCAGTACGACTGCACGCATCTGGGCGCGGTCACCAATGTATGGATGGCCAGCCCGGCGCTGGACATCGATGTCGCCGCCGCGCTGACGCCGCAGGACCTGGCGCCGTACCCCGTCATTTCGCAGCCCACCAATTCCGCGCTATCGCACTTGTATGACGCGTGGTTCGCCGAGCAGGGAATGCCCGTCAAGCGGGTGCTGACGTGCAACAGTCTGGGCATGATGGCCCAGCTGACGATGCTGGGATTGGGGATCAGCTATCTGCCGGGCGCCTACTTTGCGCCGCTGGTGGCGCGCGGGGCGCTGTGCCAGCTGAATGTGCAGCCGGACCTGCCGACCATCAACTACTACGCGGTGCACAAAAAGAACATCGTCAACCCGGTCGTGTCCCGGGTGATCGACATTGCGCGCGAGGAATGCGCCTTCGAGGTGGCGGGGGCGTTCCTGCCGCATGTGCCGCCGGCGGCGCGGCCGCTCGGGGCGGGTGAAAAAGGCGAGTAAAAAGCGCGAGTGGAAAGGGCGGGTTGGCCGATCGGGATCTGGCCGGGGATTGATTGGCAAGGCCAGCGACCGGTGCGGCCGCTGGCCTTGCGCTTGTCTTGTCGCGGCGCCCGGTCCTGCCGCTGAGGCGGCCGGACGCGGGCCGGCTGGCGCCGTCAACCGCAGCGGATTGCCGTCATCACGTCCTTGTCGTCCACGATGAGGTTCAGGCGGGTGTTGTTGTATTCCATGGTGACCACCTGGCCCGGGCGCAGCATGCGCGCGGTGGTGCTGCCGCTGCGCGTGCGCATGTCTTCCATGACGGAGGGCGTGGCTTTCTGGCCGATCTGCGATTGCAGCGCACCGGCGTCGCAGGTCTTGCCGCTGGTGCTGCCGGGCATGGACGAGGATGAACCGTAGGAAGCGCCAGCGCCGGTGCTCGAGGAAGAGGACGCGCTCGAGGAGCTGGATGCCGGCGCGCTGGATGTGCGCGAACCGCCAGTATTGGCGCACGCAGCCAGGCTGGCAACCAGCAGGAAGGGGATCAGCTTGCGGATCATGTAGGACTCCTTACAACGAGCGGACAAAAACCCATGATAGACCAGCGGCGATGTGCTGTGGTCAAGGCGCGGCGGCCCCTGTGCAACCGGGCAACAGCGGCGGGCGGCTGGCCGCGCAGCTTTGCATGCGGTGTCTGACACCCGTATGGACGGTCTTCAGGCTTGAAGGGTGTTTCAAGGGTGTCAGACACCGTTGGAGGCGGCTGGCTGCGCAGCTTAGTGGAAATCGCGGCTTTGCGCCGCCAGTCCGCCAAGCAGGTCGGACATATCCACCAGCCGCTGCGCGATCAGGTGGCGCACGCCGTCCACGCTTTGCCAGGCGCCAAAGACCCCCAGCAGGGTGGCGCCCAGCAGTTCGCGGCGCTGGCGTTCGATGAGGTCGGGGCGGACCACCACGTTGACCGGGCCGGTCTCGTCTTCGAGGGTCACGAAGATGACGCCCTTGGAGGTCTGGGGGCGCTGGCGCACGGTGACGATGCCGCAGGCGCGGGCGACGCGTTTGTTGGGATAGCCGTTCAGCACCGAGGCGGGCTGGAAATTGCGGGCGGCCAGTTGCGGGCGCAGCAGCGACACGGGATGGCTGTGCAGCGTCAGGCCCACGCTGCGGTAGTCGGCGGCGACGGTCTGGCTTTCTGATGGGGCGGACAGTTGCGGGGCCTGGGCGTCCACGATCTCGGCGTCGCGCAGCAGGTCGCGGCTTTGCACGCTGGCGGCGGCCTCCCAGCTGGCCTGGCGCCGGTGGCCGGCCAGGGTGCGCAGCGCGTCGCCCGCGGCCAGCGCATTCAGGTCGTGGCGGTTGAGCCCGGCGCGGCGAGCCAGGTCGGCGGTGTTGGCAAAGGGGGCCTCGGCCCGCGCGGCTTCGATGCGGCGGGCAGTGTCCTCGCGCATGCCCTGCAGCAGGCTGAGGCCCAGCCGCACGGCGGGACGGGGCTCGGCGGCGGGCGGCGCGTGGTGATGCGCGCGCCGCCGGGCGCCGGGATGGCCGCCGGGCAGTATTTCCAGCACGGAATCCCAGCCGCTCACGGTGACGTCTGCGGGCAGCACGCAGACGCCGTGGCGGCGCGCGTCCTGCACCAGCTGCGCGGGCGCATAGAACCCCATGGGCTGGGAATTGAGCAGGGCCGCCAGGAAGGCCTCGGGTTCGTGGCGCTTGAGCCAGGAACTGGCATATGCCAGCAGCGCGAAACTGGCCGCATGGCTTTCCGGGAAACCGTATTCGCCAAACCCTTCCACCTGACGGAACAACGCTTCGGCAAAGTCCAGCGTGTAGCCGTGCGCCAGCAGCCCGCCCACCAGCTTGACGCGGAACTTGTCCACGCCGCCCTTGCGCCGCCAGGCCGCCATCGACCGGCGCAGCTGGTCGGCTTCGCCCGGCGAGAAGCCGGCGGCCACCACGGCGATCTGCATGACCTGTTCCTGGAAGATGGGCACGCCCATGGTGCGGCTGAGCACGCCGCGCACTTTTTCGCTGGGGTAGGTTTCGTCTTCCTTGCCCTGGCGGCGCCGCAGGTAGGGATGGACCATGCCGCCCTGGATCGGGCCCGGGCGCACGATGGCCACCTGCACCACCAGGTCGTAGTATTCGCGCGGCCGCAGGCGCGGCAGCATGGTCATCTGCGCCCGCGATTCGATCTGGAAGACGCCGATGGTGTCGGCATCGCAGATCATGTCGTAGGTGGGCACGTCGCCTTCCGGGATGTCCTGCAAGGCCAGCGGCTGGCCGCGGCGCTGGCTGGCCAGTTCGAGTGTGCGGCGCAATGCCGACAGCATGCCCAGCGCCAGCACGTCCACCTTCAGCAGCTTCAGGGCATCCAGGTCGTCCTTGTCCCATTGCACGACGCTGCGGTCTTGCATGGCGGCGTTTTCAATGGGCACCAGGCGCGAGAGCTTGCCGCGTGAAATGACGAAACCGCCCGGATGCTGCGACAGATGGCGCGGAAAGCCCATCATGGTCTGCGCCAGCGACGCCCACTGGCGGGCCACCTGGGATTCGGGGTCCAGGCCGCACGCGCCCAGCGTGCGCAGCATTTCCTTCTTGCCGTCCCACCACTGGTGGGCGCGGGCCACGGCGTCGATGACGCCCGGGTCCACGCCCAGCGCACGCCCCGTGTCGCGCAGCACGCTGCGCGGCCGGTACGAGATGACCACCGCGGTCAGGGCGGCCCGTTCACGGCCGTATTTGTCGTAGATGTACTGGATGACTTCTTCGCGGCGCTGGTGTTCGAAGTCGACGTCGATGTCGGGCGGTTCGTTGCGTTCCTTGCTGATGAAGCGTTCGAACAGGTTGTTGCCGCGCTGCGGGTCCACGGCGGTGATGCCCAGGCAATAGCACACGGCGGAGTTGGCGGCCGAGCCCCGGCCCTGGCACAGGATGCCGGCGTTGCGGGCGAACTGCACGATGTCGTAGACGGTCAGGAAATAGGCCTCGTAGTTCAGGTCCGAGATGAGTTCCAGTTCCTTGTCGATCTGCGCCATGATGCCGTCGGGAACGCCCCGCGGAAAACGCCGGGCGGCGCCGGCCAGCGCTTCCTGGCGCAGGTAGCTGGCCGGCGTGTGGCCGGGCGGCACGATCTCGTCGGGGTATTCGTAATGCAGTTCGTCCAGTGAAAACGTGCAGCGGCGCGCCACGGCCAGGGTCTGCGCCAGCGCGTCGGGCGGGTACAGACTGGCCAGGCGCATGCGGCTGCGCAGGTGTTGTTCGGCATTGCCGGACAGCGCGTAGCCGCATTGCGACACCTGCTGGCGGGTGCGGATGCCGGTCAGCGTGTCGTGCAGCGGCTTGCGCGAACGGACATGCATCTGCACCTGGCCGACCGCCACGATCGGCAGTTGCGAGGCCTGGGCCGCGTGCTCGACGGCGGCGCGGTGCAGGTCGTCGCGCGACTGGTGCAGCAAGGTCAGCCCCACCCACGCCCGCCCCGGAAAGACGCGCGCCAGCCAGCGCGCCTGGTCGGCCATGCGGTCGGCGTCGGTGCCGTAGGCGGGCGTCAGGATGGCCAGGCATTCCGGCAGGTTGCGCAGGTGCGCGTACCCGGCGGGCGGATCGGCAATGTCTTGCGGCGCCAGCCGGTATTCGCCCTTGGGTGCCCGGGTGCGGCCCAGCGTGATGAATTCGGACAGGTTGCCGTAGCCCTCGCGGGTCTGCGCCAGCAGGGTCAGGCCCAGCGGCGCGGCGTCGGGCGCGGCGCGCAGCTGGAACGTGGCGCCGATGATGAGCGGCAGCTTGAGGGTCTTGGCCTCGGTATGGGCGCGCACCACGCCGGCCAGCGAGCATTCGTCGGTCAGGGCGAGCGCGGCATAGCCCAGTTCGGCCGCGCGGGCGGTCAGTTCCTCGGGGTGCGAGGCGCCTTGCAGGAAGGAAAAATTGGACTGGCATTGCAGCTCGGCATAGTCGGGCAACTGGGCCAGGGTCTCAGCCGGGTCCAGCGGATCGGGGGCGTCGTCGTCCATGCGCATGTCAGGCGTACAGGCCGTGCAGGAACCAGCGCGCGTCCTCGGCGTCGCGCTCGCGGTAGATCCAGTAGCGCGCGCCGGCCGCGTCTTCGGCGACGAAGTAATCGCGCACGGTCAGGGCTGGGTCCCACCACCCGCTTTCGATGCGTTCGGGACCGCGCATCAGCCGCAGCGCCTGGCCGCCGTAGTGGGGGCGATGGCCGGACAGCTTCAGGGGCTGCGGGGTTTCCAGCAGCCAGAACGGCCGGTCGAGCAGCGGCGGCAGGGGGGCGGGACGTTCTGGCGCGGCCAGCGCGTCGGTCCATGCGTTGGCGGCTTCGGGACGGTGATCGGGGGTGGGCCGGGCATGGCGCACCCGGTCGCGGCCCAGCCGCGCCACCAGCAGGTCCAGGAGCCGCGCGTGGTCGGCGGCGGTGCCGCCCGGCTCGGGGAACAGGGTGGTGCTGGCGGCGGGTTGCTCGACGGTGTCGGGCGCGTGCAGCGCCACCGCGATGACGGGGGCCTCCAGCGTGAAGTGGTTCAGTTTTTCGCGCAGCAGATGCAGAAGCTGCGAGGCCTGCCAGATGGGCTGGGCCAGCGCGACCTCCAGTTCGGTCGGCGGGCGGGCGTGGCGGCCGCGTTCGTGATCCATGCTGAGCACCACGCGTCGCACGGCCAGTTGCCGGGCGGTCAGCCAGCCACCCAGCTGCTCGGCCAGGCGTCCCGCCACCGCCAGCACGGCGTCGGTGTGTTCCACATAGTCCATGAGCTCGATCCGCCGCGAAAACTGGTTGGGCGGTTCGAGCCAGCGGTAGAGTTCGGGCGTCTGGCCGTAGGCGGCGTCCAGCGCTTGCAGCAGATCGGGCGCGCTGCGCCGCTGCAGGCCCGCGCGGGGCAGGGCGCGCAGGTGCGCCAGCGTGTGGCAGCCGATGTCGTCCAGCCAGTTGCGGCGGCCTTGCGCCTGGGGCAGCAGCGACAGGGGCAGGGCATCGAGCCGCCGCGCCAGGGTGGGCAGCTTGAGCGTGCGGCGGGGCACGCCCCGGCCGGCGCGCCGCGCCAGCAGCCAGGCGCCCGTGGCCGTGGGCGCCATGCCCAGCGACACCCGCAGATCCAGCGCGCGCAGCGTGGCGGCCACCCGCCGGCTCAGCGCCCGCGGTCCGCGAAAGAACATCAGGCTGGCGCCCACATTCAGCAGCACGGTGTCGCCGTCGGCCAGCGCGATTTCGGGGGTGTACTGCAAGAGGGCCAGCGCCGCGCCCTGCAAGGCGTCGGCTTCGGCCTGCGGCTGGCGGGGCAGCAGTTCCACGCCGGGCGCGATGGCCGCCGCGCCCGCGCGGCGCATGCCGGGCGTCACGCCGGCCTGGCGGGCGGCGGGCGTCAGGGCGGCCACACGTTCCTGGTCCAGAACGGCGAACGCCTGCTGTTCATGCGGCCAGTGCGGGCGTATGGCGTCCAGCGGCAGGCAGCGCAGGTATGCGGCGATCCAGAGGCGCATGGCGGGGAGAAGAGGGGGTAAGGGCGCCGGGCTCCAGGCCCACGTACAGCGGGGTGTCGCAGACAGGCCCCCGGCGCTTCAGTATGTGTACGGATAGGCCGCCCGGCGCGGGCGCCAGCGCCAGCCGCAAGGCGGCGGGCGTGGCGCTTTGGGCGGCGCGGGACGGGCGCACGGCGATGAACAGCAGGTCGCTGGCCTGGGCCGCCAGGTGCAGGCGGCGCAGGGATTCCGGGCGCACGTGGGGCAGCCAGCAGATCAGCGCGCCGCAACTGGCGTTCTTCAGGATCTGTTCGCTGGCCCACAGCGCATCCACCGGTTTTTCCGGCGCCACCCACAGCAGTTGCCGGGGATCCAGCCGCCAGCTCATCCAGCTGGCGATGTGCGGAACATGGGGGGGCTGCACCAGGGCAATGGGCCGGCGGGTTTCCAGTTGGGCCAGCGCGGGACGCAGCAAGCGGATTTCTCCGATGCCGGGATGGGGAGTCAGCAGTTCGACGAGCGATCCCAGCGGCCAGCCGTTATCCGGCAGTTCGGCCGATAGCGCCGCATGCCCGGTTGGCAGGGTGCGTGCGGCGCCTTTGGCCAACTGCGTGGCGCGCCACAACGCGGGATGGATACGTTCGGGGGACTGCATGGCAAAAGCGCCCGGTGTTCAATACCTGGATAAATATACAGTATTGTACCGGGCTTTGCGCCGGCAGGACGTATCGAAAAGTGGCCCGGGACGGCCAGGCGCGGCGCATTTTACAATCCCGCAATCGGGGCGCATTCCACGGTCCCAGCCCAGCACGGAGCAGTTTCATGGCGTCTTCCAGTTCTATCGAATTCCTTCCCGATCCGGGCGTCGACGTGCGCCAGCTCTTCATCCTGCTGCATGGCGTGGGCGGATCGCCCGCCAACCTGGAGCCCCTGGCCCAGGCGGTGCGCGCGGCGTTTCCGAGCGCGGCGGTGCTGATCCCCGAAGGCTTCGAGCCCTTCGATGGCGGCGGCGCCGGCCGGCAGTGGTTCTCGGTGCGTGGCGTTACCGACGACAACCGCGTCGACCGCGTGGCCCAGGCCCTGCCGCGCCTGGAAGCCTACGTGCACGATGCGCAGGCCCGTTTCGGCCTGCTGCAGTCCGACACCGCGCTGGCCGGCTTTTCGCAGGGCGCCATCATGGCGCTGGAGCTGGTGCAGGCCCACGACGGCATGGCTGGCCGCGTGATCGCGTTTTCGGGCCGCTACGCGCAACTGCCCAAAAGCGCCCCGCAGTACACCACCATCCATCTGCTGCACGGCGCCGACGATCCGGTCATGAGCGTGTCGCAGGCCCAGGCAGCCCAGGCCCGCCTGGCCGAACTGCACGGCGATTCCACCATCGACATCGCCACCCACGTCGGCCACGAACTGCATCCCGCCCTGATCCAGCGCGCCATCGTGCGCCTGCAGACCTGCGTGCCGCTGCGCAGTTGGGAAGCGGCGCTGGGGCTGAACCAGACGCCGCCGGACGGGACGACGGTGCATTGATGGCGCCCCGCGCGAGCGACGCCGTCGGCGGCGCGCAAAGCATTTTCCGCGTGCTGCGCATCCTCAAGTACGTCGGGGCGGCCCCGGCGCGTGGCGTGGGCCTGACGGACGTGGTGCGCGATGTCGGCCTGACGCCGCCCACCGCGCACCGCATGCTCACGGCACTGCTGCAGGAAGGCTTCCTGTCGCTCAATCCGCGCCTGAAGACCTACAGCCTTGGCCGCGAGTCCTACATCCTGGGGCTGGCGGCCGAAAGCCGGCACGGCATCAAGGCCATCGCCGAATCGGCCGTGCTAAGGCTGGCGCAGTCCACGGGCGACACCAGCTTCCTGTCGGTGCGCTCCGGGCACGAAGCGGTCTGCGTGGACCGCAAGACGGGCGACTTTCCCATCAAGATCCTGACGCTGGAAGTCGGCCACCGCCGCCCGTTGGGCGTTGGCGCGGGCAGCCTGGCCTTGCTGGCGTTCCTGCCCAATGACGATATCGAACGCGTGCTGGCGCGCTACGACGCCAGCGCGGCGCCCGACCTGCCATCGACCGACACGCTGCGCGAGGACATCGCCGCCGCGCGCAGGAACGGCTACGCGCTGAACCCGGGCCGCATCATTCCGGACATGCTGGGCGTGGGGGTGCCGGTGCTTGACCGCGAGCAGCACGTGGTGGCGGCGCTGAGTGTGGCGGCCATCCGTTCTCGCCTGTCCGGCGCACGCCTGGCCGACGTGGTGGCCGCGCTGCAGCGCGCGGCGGCGGAATTGTCGGCGGACCTGGCCCCGCGCGTCTGATCGCGTCCCGGCCAGTCCGGTCCCGCCGGCTTTGCGCTAGCGTCCCGCGCAGGCCTTGCCGCCATCGACCGGCAGGCACACACCGGTGATGTACTTGGCCTCGTCGCTTGCCAGAAACAGCGCGGCATGGGCCACGTCCCAGGCGTCGCCCATCCGCCCCATGGGGCTGGCGGCATTGCGCCGCCGCCGCATTTCCTCGACGTCATCGAACTGGCCCGCGATCTGCTTGCAGATCAAGGGGGTGTCGATGACGCCGGGCAGCACCGCATTCACGCGGATATTGTCCGGCGC
The DNA here is from genome assembly GCF_041879325.1 of Achromobacter sp. JD417. Classification (NCBI taxonomy): domain Bacteria; kingdom Pseudomonadati; phylum Pseudomonadota; class Betaproteobacteria; order Burkholderiales; family Alcaligenaceae; genus Achromobacter; species Achromobacter sp. JD417. The sequence goes on from NZ_CP087159.1 coordinate 2,671,828, forward strand.
GTAACGCACGGCCAATGACCGCGTCAGGTGGTTCAACCCGGCCTTGGCGGCGTAGTAAGAGGTGTACGGATAGGAATTCACCTGAATCGAGGCCAGCGACGAGATGTTGACGATGCTGCCCGCGCCCTGCGCCAGCATGGCGGGCAGCACGTGCTTGCAGGTCAGGAACACGCCGGTCAGGTTGGTGTCCAGCACGCGATGCCAGCTCTCTTCGGTGGCCTCGATGGGGTCGCCCATTTCCGTGATGCCCACGTTGTTGTGCAGCACGTCGATGCGCCCGGCGGCCGCCAGCACGGCGGCGACCGCCGCCTGGATCTGCCCGGAATCGGTCACGTCGGCGGTCAATGCCTGGCAGCGCCCGCCTTCGGCTTCGATGATGCCGCAGGTTTCGCGGGCGGCCTCCGGCCGCAGGTCCACGGCAAATACCCACGCGCCTTCGCGTGCGTATAGGGCCGCCGCGGCCTTGCCATTGCCCCATCCCGGCCCGGAAGAGCCCGCGCCAAACACCAGCGCCACCTTGTCTTTCAGCCGCTGACCCATGTCATTCCGCCGAGATGTGCGCAAAGTCGGCGACCTTCTTCCACTTGGCCACGTCGCCCTGGATCATCGCGGCAAATGCCTCGGGCTTGTCGGCGACCACATACGCGCCCACGCCCGCGTACTTGGCCTGCACGTCCTTGTCCGCCAGCGCCTTGCGGGATGCGTCGTTCAGCTTGGCCAGCACGTCCTTGGGCAAACCCGCGGGCGCCAGCAGGCCATTCCACATTTCCGCGTCGTAGTCAGGCAGACCCACCTCCGCGAAGGTCGGCACGTCCGGCAATTGCGGCAGGCGGGACTTGGCGGCCACCACGATCGGGCGCAGGTTGCCCGACTGGATGTGCGCCATCGATGACGCGGCCGTATCCCACAGGATGGGCACCTGGCCGGCGATGACGTCATTGAGCGCGGGACCCGTGCCGCGATACGGCACGTGCATCATGTCCAGGCCCGACAGCGACTTGTAATACTCCATCGCCATGTGGGTGGCGCCGCCGTTGCCGGACGAGGCGTACGAATACTTGCCCGGCGCGCCCTTGATCAGGGCGGTGAACGACGCATAGTCCTTGGCCGGGAAGTTCTTGTTCACGACGATCACGCCAGGCACGCGGATGATCTGCGTGACCGGCGTGAAGTCCTTCACCGCGTCGTAGGGCAGGTTCTTGTACACGGCAGGGTTGGTGCCGTTGGTGCTGGACGTGCCCAGCAGCAGCGTGTAGCCATCCGGGGCGGCCGAGGCCACGGCGCGGCTGCCCACGGTGCCGCCGGCGCCGCCGCGGTTCTCCACCACGACCGGCTGGCCGATCTGCTTGGCCAGCGCTTCGGCAAAGATGCGTCCGACCACGTCCGAGGTGCCGCCCGGCGGGAAGGGCACGATCAGGCGGATGGGACGGTCGGGGTAGGTGGCCTGCGCCGCGGCGGCGCCCGCCACCGACAGGGTTGCAGCGGCGGCCGCCAGCTTGATCCAGGTTCTGCGCTTCATGAGGTTTGTCTCCTTGCTTGATATTGTTTTGTGTGTCGAACCGGGCGATGCGCGACGCCCTCAGGCGATGCGGTCGCCCGGCTTGATCTTGGCCGCCCGGCTGTCCACGCCCGGCAGCATGTGCGCGGGATCGCGCGTGACCACCACGTCAAGAATGGTGGGACGGTCCTTGCAGGCGTAGGCCTGAGCCAGCGCGGCGGGCAATTCCGCGGGATCCTCGACGCGGATGCCGTTGCAGCCCAGCGCACGCGCCACGTTGGCGTAGTTCGTGTCCACCAGATCCGACGACTGGTAGCTGCCCGCGCCGTACATCAGATGCTGCAACGCCTTGATGTAACCCGACGCGGCGTTATTGACCACCACGAGCGTGAAGGCGAGCTTCATGCGCACCGCGGTTTCCAGTTCGCCCAGCGACATATTGCAGCCGCCGTCGCCGGTCAGGCTGACCACCTGGCGGCCGGGGGCCGCTGCGGCCGCGCCGATCGCGCCGGGGATGCCGTAGCCGATGGACGCAAAGCCGCGGTCGGGCACAAAGCCGCGGCCGGCGCGCTTGGTGTCGAACAGCAACCCGCCCCAATGCGCGGCGAAGCCGCCGTCGGCCACCAGGATGCCGTCCTCGGGCAGCGAGGCATTGATCTCGTGCATCAGCCGCGCCATGCCGACGGGGCGGTCGCCGGAAGTCAGCTTTGCGTTGACCGATTCGCGCCACGCGTGCATGGCCTGGCCCACCTCGTCCACGTAGTCCTGGCGGGCATGCGCGCCGTGGGCGGCCAGGCGCGCGTCCAGGTCTTCCAGCGTGGCACGCACGTCGCCCCACAGGCGCAGGGCGGGCGTGGTGGTGCGGTCGAATTCCTCGGCCACGATATCCAGATGGATGATCGGCGCGCCCGCGGCCAGCAGGTCGTAGCGGCGGGTCGCCACTTCGCCCAGCTTGCAGCCGACGACAAAGAGGCAGTCGGACTTGGCGATCAGGTCATTGGCAATGCGGCTGTAGCGGCCGAAAAGCCCCGCGTTCAGCGGATCGCTGCAGGCGATGGCGCCCTTGCCGCTCATGGTGTGGGCGACGGGAATGCCGAATTTGCGCGCGAAGGCCTGGACGGTATCGGCGGCATCGCTGATGTGCACGCCGCCGCCGCACAGCATCAGCGGGCGGGAGGCCCCCGCGAGCATGCTTGCCGCTTGCGCCACGTCGTCGGCCGACGGACGGCAGCGCAGGGCGGGCGAGCGCCGGTAGTTGGGGCTGGAATAAAAGTCGTCGGCATCGAACGCATGGACCGCATGCGCGATGTCTTCGGGCACGTCCAGCACCACGGGCCCCGGGCGGCCGCTGGTGGCCACGGCAAACGCGCGCCGCACCAGCTCGGGAATGCGCTCGATCATCTCCACGCGCAGCACGTCTTTCACGACCGGGCGCAGCACCTCCAGCTGCCGGGCCTCCTGCGTCATGTTCTTCCACGAGTGCATCCGGTGCGAGTCGCCGACCAGCGCGACCAGCGCCGTGCCGGCGTTGTAGGCTTCGGCCAGGCCGGTCACCAGGTTGGTCGCGCCGGGGCCCAGGGTCGCATCGCACACGCCCGGGCGGCCGCTGACCTTGGTGTAGGCGTCGGCCGCGAACACCGCGCAGCGCTCGTCGTTGATCAGGTTGTGATTCAGGTTCAGGCGGCGCGCGGCGTCATAGAAGGGCAGGAGCTGAAAGCCGCCCATGCCGAACATCAGGCCGACCTCGTGCGCGGCAAACATGCGGGCGAGGGCTTCGCCTCCGGTGATTTCCAGTTTTTCCGACATGCGGGTAAGGCTCCTAGTGGGTGTCGCGCCCGGCAAGCAGGGCGTCGATAAAGGTTTTGAGCGGTGTGCCGACGCGGCAGCCCAGCTCGCGGGCGCGGGCGTTGGCCGAAGAGATGGTCCCTTCCTCGTAGCAGGAACGGGCGTCGCCGATGCGGGCGGTGTGCGCCGAGACGGTCAATGCGGCGATGCCGCGCTGCTGCAGCAGGGGCAGGCGTCCGATGCCGGCGCTGTCCTTGCCCATGCCCGCGTCGTTGAAGGTGACCAGACGCGGGGAGGCCCGGACGCCATCGGACTGCAGGCCGGCCAGCCGTTCTCCATGTGAGGCGGTGACGGCGATGAGGCCGTCGTCCTGCGCATCCACAAGCGACACGGAGTCAGCGCCCACGACGAGCGGGGCGCCGTCCGGGCCGGCCTTGATGACGATGCGGGATTCCTTGATGGCGGTGGGGCGGCCGGCGTTTGGCTGGGCGTGCGCGAGCCGCGCAGCGGCTTCGGAGACGGTCATGCCCGGCTCGCAGCCCAGGTCCTGGGCAAGCGCATTCACAAAGCTGATGACGCCGTGGCGCGCCATGTCTGCGCCATCGCCGATGCGGCAGCTGCGGTAGCTGGCGGTGGCGGCGGGCACGCCCCAACGTTGCAGGTCGTCCAGGCCCGCAATGCCGGCGCGCTGCCAGCCCACGCCAGCATCGTTCAGCACGACGGCCCGCACCTCGCCCCGTGCCGCGCAATAGGCGGCATAGCTGCCGCCATGCGACCCGGCGATCACGACGCGCCCGGCGTCCTCCCGCGTCAGCTTGGTGATGCTGTCCAGCACCCGCGCATCCCGGATACTTTCCGGATATTCCATATTATGAATTGTCCCCGTCCTACAGCGCTGGCTCCGTCGGGGCGGGCTGCGCTGTCGAATCGTTTGATGTTGTTATCGCGTTCGGGACGATTCTAGGGGCGCGGGTTTTATGGAATCAATGCGATCCCCATAATATGGAATTGATTTCGCGGCCGGCTTACTGCTCCCAGCCCCCGCCCAGCGCCAGAAACACCGCGATCTGGTCGCTGGAGAGCTCCGCCTGCGAGGCCGCCAGCGCGCTTTCATTGCTGGCCAGCGTGCGCTCGGCGTCCAGCACGGTCAGGTAGTCCGTCTTGCCGTACTGGAACAGGCGCCGCGCCTGCGAAGCCGCTTCCGCGCTCTGGTCGCGGGCCGCGCGCAGGGCGGTGTCGCGGTCCAGTTGGCGGGCGTAGACGACCAGCGCGCTTTCGGTTTCGCGCAAGGCATTGAGCACGGTCGCGTCAAAGCGGGCGGCGGCGGCCTTGGTGTTGGCTTGGGCCTCGGCGATGCGCGCTTGCGCGGCGCCCGTGTTGGGCACCGTCCAGGAGATCAGCGGACCCACGCTCCAGCTGAAGGTGCCGCGGTCGCCAAACATGGCGGCCGGACCGCCCGATGCGGCGGACAGGCCCAGCGTGATCTTGGGATAAAGGTCGGCCGTGGCGACCCCGATGCGGGCCGTGGAGGCGGCCAGGGTGCGTTCCGCCTGGCGGATGTCGGGACGGCGGCGCAGCAGCTGCGCGCCATCGCCCACCGGGATGGTTTCGGTCAGCTTGGGCGCGCTGGCGCATTGCAGCAGCGTGGGCGAGATCTCGCCGGGCGTCTGGCCGGTCAGCGCCGCCAGGCGATACAGGGCCGTGCGCTGCTGGGCCTGGAACGGCGGCAGGTTGGCCTGCAACTGTTCAAGCTGGCTGCGCGCCCGCGTGACGTCCAGCGTGGTGCCCCGGCCGGCACGCTGCAGGCGGCTGACGGCGTCGACCGATTCCCGCTGCACCTGCACGGAATGCTGCGCCGAGGCCAGCTGCATGCCCGCCGCGCACAGGTTGGCGTAGGCGCGCGCGGTCTCGGCCGCAACCGTGACGCGCGTGGCGTCGTACGCGGCTTGCGCGGCCTGCGCGTCGTCAGTAGAGGCTTCCACGGCGCGGCGGATCTGGCCGAACAGGTCCAGTTGATACGACACGCTGGCGCCGGTGGAGTAGGACCAGCGGTTGGGCGGATCGATGCCGGGTTGAAGCTCCTGCAAACCGGAGACGTGGCCGAACGTGGGCGAGGCATTCACGCCGATCGTTGGCTGCTGCTGGGCCTTCGTTTCCTGCACCGCGGCCTGGGCGCGTTCAAGGTTGGCGCTGGCCACGCGCAAGTCGGTGTTTGCGGCCAGGGCTTTTTCGACCAGGCCGTCCAGCACCGGGTCGTTGTACAGACGCCACCAGTGACCAGGGACCGCCTCTTGCCGGTACACGTCTTCCTGCGCTTGCACGAAGGAGGATTGCGCGCTCGGCCGCTGGGACACGGCCTCGCGCGGCACCTGGTAGTCGGGGCCCACGGCGGCGCATCCGGCCAGCGCGAGGGCCAGCGTCAGCGGAAGGAGAAATCTGGTTTTCATGGCAGGTACGGCTTGGCGTCGATAAGGGATTCAAGGTTTTTCGGAAAGCAGGGCGGTGCGGGCCGCTCGTCAGGAAGCTTGAGGCGCGGCGGCCGCGGCCTGGGGCGGGCGGTCGTCGACCGACACGGTGGCGGTCTGGCCGGCGACCAGCCGCACGCCCTCGGGCACGTCGTCGATCTTCACGCGCACCGGAATGCGCTGCGCGAGGCGGACCCAGTTGAAGGTCGGGTTCACGTTGGGAAGCAGGTTCGCGCCGGTGCTGCGGTCGCGGTCCGCGATCCCCATGGCGATGCTTTCCACATGGCCGCGAATGTGGCGCGATTCGCCCATCAGCGTCACGGTGACAGGATCGCCTTCGTGGATGCCGGGCAGCTTGGTTTCCTCGAAATAGCCTTCGACGTAGAACGACCCGGCGTCCACCAGCGCCATCACGCCGTGGCCTGCGGTGGCGTACGAACCGGCTCGCAGGTCCAGGTTGGTGATGCGGCCATCGCTGGCAGCCACGACGCGGCTACGCGCCAGGTTCAGGCGGGCAGTGTTCAGTTGCACCTGCGCCTGGGCGAGCGCGGCTTCGGTCTGCTGCACCTTGGTCTGGCTTTGTTCGACGGCTTCGGCCGCAACCAGCTGGCCCAGCGAGCGGTTGCGCTTGGCGTCGCGCAGCGCCTGGTCGTGCGCAACCTGCTGCGAACGCACCGAGGCCTGGGCCTGGTCGTACGCCAGCTGGAAGCGGGCGCGGTCGATCTCGAACAGCAGGTCGCCGGCCTTCACGTCCTGGTTGTCGTGCACGGGCACGCTTGTCACCAGGCCGGACACGTCGGGCGCCACCTGCACCACGTAGGCCTTGACGCGGCCATCGCGCGTCCAGGGCTCGACTTCATAGTGATCCCAAAGCTGCCAGCCGGCGTAAGCGGCGGCGGCGACGACAACAGCCGTCACTGCGAACTTGCCGATAGCAGCAGGGCGAAGGGCATTGGGGAGTTTCATACCTATCTCTGAAGAAAATAAGGGGAAATGAGGGAGACGCCGTACAGCAGCACCACGAAGAGCGCCAGGTCAAAGAGCGCGGGGTGCCACACCAGGCGATACAACCCGGCGCGCGCCAGCACGCGCCGCACCGCCCAGGCCACGCCCAGGGTGACGACGCCCAGCACGAGCAGCCAGGGGAAGTAAATGCCGTAGAGATTGAATTCGCCGATCATGATGCTTGGCCCTCCAGCGCGGGATGGGCGGGTTTAAAGTCGGGCGCGTCGGGAAAGAAGGCGCGGCGGATGCCGACCAGCGCCACCACGGCACGGTCGCGCGCGTGGGGGCCTTGCGGCGTGGCGGCCACGCTGCATAGCGCGCGGTCGATCTGCGCCAGGAACTCGGTCGTCTTGTCCTGCGTGCGTCCCGACGAACGCAGCCGGAAGAACTGCGCCAGGCTGTCGAGCACCGGCTGGATCGTGGATTCGGCCATCGGCAGATGGCGGCGTGCCCGTTGCAATTCGGTGATGTCGCGGCCCACGCGCAGGTCTTTCAGCGCATCGGCGGCCACCAGGTCGTCGGGCCGCTTGGCCAGCGCCAGGCGCGGCTGCAAAAGGCCGATGCGGTCCAGCATGCGGGCGGCATAGGTGTGGCGCGACGGCGCGCGGGGCGCGCTGGCCAGCGTCGCCAGCTCTTTCCAGTTGGCGGCCTGGATGCGGCGCGCGCTCCAGTCGGCGCTGACCGTGCGGAAGATGGCGGCGATGATCGCGGCGGTGGCCACGCCGATGCACTGCGCGACCTGCGTGTCGATGAAGGACACGACGTCGGCGGTGTGGGTGTCTTGCAGCGCCATCGTGCCCAGGAATCCGAACAGCATGGCCATGGCCTTGCCGGTGCTGGCCGGGCGGGCAATGAAGACGCCCAGCACGAACGCGGTCGGCAGCATGGACAGCGCCAGCATCTCGAAGGAATGAATGGCCGGCATGATGCCCAGCAGATACAGCGCCGACAGCGGAATCGAATACACCGTGTAGGTCAGGAACTGCATGATGCCGGGCACGGGATTGTCCTGCGAGGCGAAAAAGCAGCTGAAGATCGCGGCCATCAGCGCGGCGGTGGCGCCGTTGCTCCATGCCGTGCCGATCCAGAAAAGGCAGCACACCGAAATGGCCAGGCCGGCGGCCAGCGCCGACAGCAGCGCCATCCCGTGGTCGCGATGCAGCGCGGCATTGGGATCGCGGGCCGAACGCGGGGTGCGCACCGGCGCGCCTTGCAAGCCCGCACGGATGTCGCGGCGCAGGGCCAGGCATTCGTCATAGGTGTCAATCAACTCGCGCAGGCGGGTCATCAGGCTGGCCAGCAGCGCGTCGCGCCAGGTCGAGCGGCTGTCGATCCCGGGCGTCAGCCGGGTGACCGCGGCGCGCAGTTGGACGGCGGTCTCGTGCGAGGCCTGGGCGCCGGCATTGATCCATTCCGAAATATCGGCCAGCAGCGCCTGCACCGGTTGGGGCAGCGTCTGGCCGTCTGCCTGCAAGGCGCGCATGCGGTCTTCGACGGCGGACACGGCCGGCGTCAACGCCGCGATCTGGTCCTGCATGGCGCGCACGGCGCCCGCGGTCCAGCGCAGGTTGCTGGTGTCAAAGGGAACGTGGGTGGACAAGAGGCGCAATTGCGTGATGTCGTTGGCCAGCACGCGGCGGTCCTTGTCGCGCTGTTCGGCAGTCTTGCCGCTCAGCGTGTCGTGCATCCAGTTGCGTGCATCGCGCACGGCCTTATCCAGTTGCAGCGTCAGCGCGGGCGCCAGGCCGCGGGGCAGGACGATGCTGTGGATCAGCGTGGCGCACACGATGCCCAGACTGATTTCCTCGACGCGGGCGAGCGCCGTGTCAAAGACCAGGGACGGGTCGGTGACGCTGGGAAAGCCGATCATGGCGGCGGTGTAGCCGGCCAGCATGAACAGATAGGACCGCGGCGTGCGGTCCAGCACCGACATGTACAGGCAGGCGCCCACCCACAGCACCATTGCGCCGGTCATGACGACGGGCGAGTTCGACAGGCGAGGCACCATGTAGACGGTGGCCGCCGACCCGGCGAAGGTGCCGATCAGGCGGTACAGGGCCTTGGAACGCACCGCGCCGGACCACGGCTGGGCCACGACATAGGCGGTGGTCATCGCCCAGAACGGACGCGGCAAACCAATGCTGTAAGCCAGATAGAGCGCCATGATGGCGCTCAGGTAGCTCTTGAGCGAGAAGAGGGTTTCGCGGACGTTCGGCAGTTTCATGGCCGCGCGTCCTCTTGCGCGCCGGCGCCGCTGCGGCCCAGCGACACCTTCAAGGCGTCGAAGACGCGCAGGCAGGCCTCCAGATCCGATTCGCTGACACCCTGGAAGACGCGGCGGCGCAGTTCGACCAGCACCTCTTCGACCTGCGCGCGCAGCGCATGGCCGGCGTCGGTCAGATGCAGGGTGCGTGCGCGGCGGTCGTGGGGATCTTCGCGGCGTTCCATCAGGCCGGCGGCCACCAGTTGGTCCAGCACGCGCACGAGAGAGGGGCCTTCAACGCCCAAAGCTTCGGCCAGCGCGCCTTGACGAACCCCGTCGCCAAGTCGGCCGGCCAGGATGACGGGCCACGCGGTTGCCTGGGAGAGTCCGTAGTCGGCAAGCGCCTTGTCGGCAGCGCCGCGATAGGCGCGCGACAGCACCATCAGGTTGGCGGTGGTGGCCATGAGCTGGGAGTCGGAAGGAGTAAGCATGGAATCGATTGTATCCTATCTATTAGCTTACTAATGATTGAAAATGGCGACTATCTCGATAGATTTTCTCAATTGGGAAAATAACGGGGCGGTTTTCCGTGAGTGGAAAACTGGGGGCGCACGGCGCTGTCTTGTCGCGTCATTCGGTGACGGTCCGGCGTCTGACACTCGGGAAACGCCGGTCCGATGCGAGGATTTTCTCAGCGGGTGTCAGACACCGCATGAAGCTTCCGACACCCGTACTCCCCGTCAGGGATCAACCGTTGCAGTCGGCCCAGCAGTTCGGCGTTTCGTACAGACGCACGCGCGTCAGGCGCAGTTCAGCGCCGTAGTGGCCGTGGTAGTGGGGCGCCAGCGTTTCAAACACGATGGTGGCCAGGTTTTCGGCCGTGGGAATGCGGTCCAGCACGACGGTCTTGTGACCGGGCAGCGTGTCCAGGAAGCCGCGCACGGCGGTGTCGCCTTCGAAGACCAGGAACGCGTGGTCCCAGACGTCCACGATGTGGGTCTTGGCGATGCGCTTGATCTCGGAGAAGTCCATGACCATGCCGTTGTCGGACTCGCCGGGCGCCTGCACCACGTCGCCCGTCAGGGTGATTTCCAGCACATAGCGGTGGCCATGCAGGTTGCGGCACTGGCTGCGGTGGTCGGGAATGCGGTGGCCGGCGTCGAACTCGAGCCTGCGGGTCACGGAAATCATCGTGCGCTCCGCGAGGCGTGGGGGTAAATCATGGAATGCCTATGTATTTGTGGGTTTGCAGGCTGAGCCGCCATTGCGGATGCTGCATACAGTACTGGACGGCCTGCCCGGTGTTGGCTGCGCGCGCCGGACCGTCCATGGGTTGCAGGAAAAAGTGCTCGAAATCCAGGTGCGCGAAGGCGTCGGGCAGGGCGTTCAGTTGCGGGTAGACCAGCTTGAGCTCGTTGCCGCGTTCGACCACGACCGGGGCCGTGCCCTTGGGGCTGACGCAGATCCAGTCCACGCCGGTGGGCGGCTTGATCGTGCCGTTGGTTTCGATGGCGACGGTGAACCCGCGGGCGTGGATGGCGTCCAGCAGCGGCGTGTCCAGTTGAAGCAGCGGTTCGCCGCCCGTGAAGACCACGTAGCGATTGTCGGCGCCGGGGCCCCAGGCCGCGGCGATGGCGTCGGCCAGCAGATCCGCCGTGGCGAATTTGCCGCCGCCGTCGCCGTCGGTGCCGATGAAGTCGGTGTCGCAGAAGGTGCAGGCGGCGCTGGCGCGGTCGCTTTCGCGGCCGGACCACAGATTACAGCCCGCGAACCGGCAAAATACCGCCGCGCGGCCTGCATGGGCGCCTTCGCCTTGCAAGGTCTTGAAGATTTCTTTGGCGGAGTAAGTCATGGGGGATGCGGGCGGCTGGCCGCCCTGGATTCGAGCAAAAGCGCATCATTTTACTTGGCGCGGCCGATATCCGCCGAAAGACCCTGCGCCACGCGGGTTCGCCGCCGTTGGCGGGCGGGTGCGCCGCCGCCCGGAAAATCGCGGGATCCGCATGCGCGCCGTTCTCCGTGCCTGCTGCGCGAAGCCTGCCGGCCCTGTAGACTTGCCGCCTATGTTTCACGTCCAAGACTCGCTATTCATCGACGAGCGCGACCTGACCTTCACCATGATCCGCGCGCAGGGCGCCGGCGGGCAGAACGTCAACAAGGTCTCCAGCGCCGTCCACCTGCGCTTCGATGTGCGCGCTTCCCGCCTGCCACCCGAGGTGCAGGATGCCGTGTGCGCGCTGAACGACCACCGCATCTCCAAGGAAGGCGTGATCGTCATCAAATCGCAGTCGTTCCGCAGCCAGGAAAAGAACCGCGCCGAGGCCATCGAGCGCCTGGTGGGCATGGTGCGGTCGGCCATCCGGGTGGACAAGCCGCGCCGCGCCACCAAGCCGACGCGCGCCTCGCAGCGCCGCCGCGTGCAGCGCAAGGTGCTGCACGGCGAGGTCAAGCGGCTGCGCGGCCGGGTGCAGGGCGATTAGCGGCCGCCATGATCGACGCACGCCGCCGTTACCTGCTTTCCCTGGCTGGGGTGTTTGCCGTCATCTGGGCGGCGCTGGCCATCGATCCGCACGACCGCTCGGCCTGGGCGCTGGAAAATGCGCTGGTGCTGGGCCTGGGCATCGTGCTTTTTGCCACGCGGCACGCGTTCGTGTTCTCGCGCGTGTCGTACACGTTGATCTTCCTGTTTCTGTGCCTGCATACGATCGGGGCGCACTATACGTATTCCCTGGTCCCGTATGACGAGTGGTGGCGTGCCTTGACCGGGCGCACGCTCAACAGCCTCTTGGGCTGGGAACGCAACAACTTCGACCGCGTCGTGCATTTTTCGTATGGCCTGCTGCTCGCTTACCCGATCCGCGAGATCTTTCTGCGCGTGGCCGAAGTGCGCGGGTTCTGGGCGTACTTCCTGCCGATGGACGTCACGCTGTCGACCTCGGCCCTGTACGAACTGATCGAGTGGGGCGCTGCCGAGTTCTTTGGCGGCGACCTGGGCGCGGCTTATCTGGGGACGCAGGGCGATATCTGGGATGCGCAGAAGGACATGGCGCTGGCGGCGCTGGGCGCGGTCATCGCCATGGCCATCACCGCCCTGGTCAACCGGAAAGCGCGGCGCGACGTCGCGCGTGACTGGGCAGACAGCCTGAAGCCCGAACGCCGGCGGCCTGCCGAAAATCCTTGATGTCCATAGGGGCATGACGACATATCGATTAAACCCGATATATGATTCGATAAATTGCGATATACCAATATGACCGCAACTTCCTCACGCACCGAGCAGGACGCCACGCAACCCGCGATCGACGCAGACGCCATTCTCAAGGCGCTCGCCAATCCGGTCCGCCGCGACATCCTGACCTGGCTGAAGACGCCGCATGCCCATTTCGAGGAGCGCCCGGGCCACACCTTTGAACACGGGGTGTGCGCGGGCCATATCGATGATCGCTGCGGCCTGTCCCAGTCGACGGTGTCGTCGCATCTGGCGGTGCTGCAGCGCGCCGGCCTGATTTCGGCGACCAAGGTGGGGCAGTGGGTCTTTTTTCGTCGCAATGAACCCGTGATTGCCGCGTTTCTGCGGCAGTTGAACCAGGATATGTAGCCCGTCTGCCATACCCGCAAGCGCCCCATTGCCGGGACGAAAGGATGTTTCATGAACCCGTTGTTTGAACCGCTGAAAGTCGGCGACCTGACGCTGCGCAACCGCGTCGTGATGGCGCCGCTGACCCGACAGCGCGCCAGCGCCGGCCGCGTGCCCAATGACCTGATGGTCGAGTACTACACCCAGCGCGCCGGGGCCGGCATGATCCTCACGGAAGCCACCGCGGTCACGCCGCAGGGCGTCGGCTACGCGGATACGCCGGGGCTGTGGTCGCCCGAACAGGTCAAGGGCTGGCGCAAGGTGACGTCCGCGGTGCACGACAAGGGCAGCGTGATCGTCGCGCAGCTCTGGCACGTGGGGCGCATTTCCGACCCGATGTTCCTGGACGGCGAACTGCCGGTCGCACCCAGCGCCATCGCGGCCAAGGGCCATGTCAGCCATGTCCGTCCCAAGCGCGCCTACGTGACGCCGCGCGCCCTGGAAACCGCGGAGATCCCCGGCGTGGTCGAGGCTTACCGCCACGGCGCGCAGATGGCGATGGAAGCGGGCTTCGACGGCGTCGAAGTGCATGCCGCCAACGGCTACCTGCTGGACCAGTTCCTGCAGGACAGCACCAACCATCGCACGGACCAGTACGGCGGCTCCATTGAAAACCGCGCGCGCCTGCTGCTCGAAGTCGTGGACGCCTGCGTGGCGGTCTGGGGCGCGGGCCGCGTCGGCGTGCATCTGTCGCCGCGCGCGGACGCCCACGACATGGGCGATTCGGATCTGCCCGGCCTGTTCGGCTATGTGGCGCGTGAACTGGGCAAGCGCGGCATCGCCTTCCTGTGTGCCCGCGAACACGAAGGTCCGGACAGCCTGGCGCCGATGATGAAGGCCGAATTCGGCGGCGTGTTCATCGCCAACGAAGGCTACACGCGCGAAACCGCCGAGGCCGCCGTGGCCGCCGGCCGTGCCGACGCCGTGGCGTTTGGCGTGCCGTACATCGCCACGCCTGATCTGGCCGAGCGTCTGCAGCAAAATGCGCCGCTCAACACGCCGAACCCGGCCACGTTCTACGCATCGGGCCCGGAAGGCTATACCGACTACCCGGCAATGGCGGCTTGATGTTCAAAGCGCGGCGCGCATCGGATAGGTAAACCATCCGAAGTGCGCCGCGTTCAGCCCCAGATGCGCCAGCACGGCGGCGGCCAGCCCCCCGTAGCGGTAGGCCACGCCGTATCCCACCCCCGCCAACGCCGCCAGCAGCATCCACTGCCACCCGCCGGCGTCGTGCGCCAGCCCGAACAGCGCGGCCGCCACGGCCAGCGCCGCCCAGGCGCCCCACGGATGATGACGCCACCATTGCGTCAGACGTTCCTGCACATATCCTCGAAACAACGCCTCTTCGGCCAGCGTGACGAGCAGGGCGTTGTTCAGCAGCCAGATCCAGCCGGACGCGGGCCACTTGGGCGCCCATCCCACCACCCCCAACGCCAGCGCCAAGCCCAAGCAGGCGGACACCGCGCCCGCGCACGCCAGCAACGCCGCCTGCAAGGTCAGCCGCGCATGCGCCGCGGCCATCGGCGGGGCCAACACCAGCACCACCCAGAACCCCACGAGCGGCTTGTCCATATTCAGGTACATGCCGAACGGCACCGCGTCTGGCGTGAGCGGCGCGGGCGCAATGACCTGCAGGTTGTGAAAACCGGGCAACAGATGGGCAAAGAGCAGCACGGCCACGACCACGAAGAGCGCATGACCGGCCGCGCGCGATGCCGGCCCCGCGCCGGCGCGCACCAGCGCGGCCGCGGCGATCAGCAGTGCCGGCCACGCCAGCGCCACGGGATCCACGACGCCGTCGGCCAGTGCCCAGGCCCATGCCACCGCCAAGGGGGCTAGCGCCCAGCGGCGCGTGCCAGGCGGCCACAAGAGGGCGGCGGCCAGGAACAGGGCAAACCACGGCATGACGTGCGGCATCGGCGGGTGGGAGGCTATCGCGAAGGCCTGAGTGTACGCGCGGACCCGCGCCGGCTTTGCCTTGCCGGTGATTTCAGGCGACCATGCGGCAGCGGCGGCACATGCCCCGCATGTCAGGCGGACATGGCGCCGCCAGCAATGGAGTCAGGAATGAAGACAATCGCGTGGTTGATGCTGGCCGCGGCGCTGCTGCCGTTCGTGTGCACGATCATCGCCAAGGCAGGCGGCAAGACGTTCGACAACAACGATCCGCGCGCGTGGCTGGCGCGGCAGGATGGGTGGCGCGCGCGGGCAAATGCCGCGCAGGTCAACACATTCGAAGCGTTGCCGTTTTTCTACGCCGCGGTGTTGTTCGCGCTGTACAACCAGGCCTCGCCCGCGCACGTTGCCACGCTGATGGCGTGCTGGCTGGGCACGCGGCTGGGATACCTGGCGATGTACCTGGCGAACTGGGGCGCGCTGCGCTCGCTGGTCTGGACGGCGGGCGTGGGGTTCGTGATCGCGATCCTGTTCGCGGGCGTCTGAGCCTGCGGCGCATGACCCAATGAGACTGGCCGCGGCGTTACGCGCCGCGGCCGCCCGGCATCACTTCCACTCGAACATGGCGCGCGCGGTGCCCGTGCCTTGCACCGTGACCTCACGGTCCTGCGCCTGGCCGTCGTACGTGGCCGATATCTTGTAGCTGCCTGCAGGCAGCTTCACCAGCATGTAGGGGCCTTGCGACGTGGTCTGCAGCACGGCCTTGCCTTGGGCGTCCCGAATGGCGACGGTGACGTCGGCCACGTAATCGGCCTTGCCGCCGCGTTGGGCGGCAAAGGTCAGCGCCAGCGGATAGCTGCTGGACGCGGCCTTCATGGCTTCCGATTCGTCGATGCCGATGCCGCCGCTGACGTACTCCACCGTGCCCTGATGCTGCACGGGCGGCATGCCTGCCTGGGCGGTGGACAGGACGCCTGCAATGGCCATGGTGCCCAGGGCCATGGCGGCGGCCATCGTGCAGCGTTCAAAACGTTTGTTCATGGAATTCTCCTGCAGGAAAACCGGCGGGGCAGCGCGTTGTGGCTGCCCCCGGCGGTAGCTTGCAACGATTCGACTTCGCCGCGCAAGGCGAGTTCGCGTCCGTCCGCCTCGGAAATCAACCGTTTGTATCAGGCGCCGCGCGCGGTGCCGCCGCTGGCCTGCCGCCAGCTAAACGTCAGCTGGCTCACGCCGCTGACCGAACCATCCGGCGCGAAGCGCCGTTCCACCAGATGCCCCGCGCCGCCGCCATGCAGCGCCATTACGCTGGAGCTGCGCGTGCCGTACTCGGGGCTGACGATGAACGGGCTGCTCAGCAGCCGCTCGCGGTCCGGCGGCAGGCCGGTGGCGGGCAGGTCTGCATCGTCCGCCGGGCTGCGGTCGGCAAGCGCGGCGAACAGCGCGGGCAGATCCGGCTGCGGCTGGTGGTGCAGCACGGCGGTGAACGCGGCCTTGGTTCGCGCCAACTTGGGCCAAGGCGTGTCCAGCAGGTGATTGGACAGGGCATAGACGCCGGGGGCCAGCGCGCGCGGCCCGCCGTCGCGGTTGCTCAGGTACCACGCCTGGCGGGCGTCGCCCACGATCAGGTTGAAGCCGTTGTAGGCCTGGTCCACGTCATGCACCGTTTCCAGATACGCCTGCGGCGTCATGGCGCCGCGCAGAAAGTCCTCGACCAGCGCGCCGCGCGACGGCGCGTCGTCCAGATGCCGGCCGGGTTCGCGAAAGTTGGTGACCAGCGCGTAGCGCCCCTCGGTCGTCGCGCCCATCCACGTGCCGCCCGCCTGGCCGTCGCGCCCAGCGTAGATGGTCGGGGCGTCCGGCCATTGCGCGGCGGGCAGGGTGGGACGCGCGTGGAACTCGTCGCGGTTCGCGGCGATCAGGACGGGGATGCCGGGCAAGGAGTGCAGGGCCAGTACGGCAAGACACATGATTCAGACCTGATGAAGGGGGGAGGGATTGGCAGGGCGGCCGGGCGCGGCGGTGAAGTCGGGTCCGGCCAGCGTGGCGCGCAAGGCTTCGATCTGCGCGGCGACGTCGCGCAGCGCGGGCGAAGGCGTCGAGATCGCATCGCCAGGCACGGGCAGGCCCTGTTCGACGGAGGCGGCAATGCGATCCAGGGCGGCGGCCAGTTGGGCGACCTCGGCGGCGGGGGGCGCGGCCTGGCCGTCGGGCAGCGACCAGGCCGTGTCCGAGATGGCGTTGGCCACGCGTTCCAGCGCCACTTCGACCGGCCACCAGGCCAGCGCGCGGCGGCTGACCAGTCGGGGCTCGGACAGCCCGCGCTGCAGGGCGATGCGCAGGTCCGACAGGCGCGAGTAGGCGCGGGCGCGCAGGTCGTGCCGTTTGTCGGGATCGGCCTGAAAGACCGTGTTCAGGTACGCCGCCAGCGTGGACGTGGCCGAGGACACGGCATGGTCCAGATTGCTGCGTTCGATCCGGATCCAGGGCAGATAGCCCACCAGCAATACGATGGCCGCCGCGACGCCTACGTCCACCAGGCGGGCCAGCGCAATGGCCCAGCTTCCCGGCTGCAGCGCGCCGATCAGCAGCATGAGGATGGGCAGCATGATGGCCGAAAACAACCCATAGTTGCGCCGTATCGACCACGGCAGCAGCGCGGCCAGCGCGGCAACCGTCAGCAGGCTGGCAAGGCCGCCCCGATCCAGCGCGAGGACGGTGGCGCTGATGCCCACGCCCACCACGCTGCCCGCGCAGCTTTGCAGGGCGCGCGCGAACACCGAGCCGAAGTTGGGCTTGAACACCACCACGACGACGAGCGGCACCCAGTAGGACCGCGGCAGCGCGGCTGCCAGGGCGACAGCCTCGGCGGCAAGCAGGCACAGCCCCAGTCGCACGAGATACCGCACCGTCGTCGGTCCGGGCCGGTACGTGCGGACCAGCACGCGCCACGGGGTACGCGCGCGCGCGGGCTGAAGCGTCGCGAAGGCGTCGGGCTGCGCGGCGCGGGCGCCGTTCAGCAACAGTTGCACCTGCTCCAGCGCCTCGGCCAGCTGCGGCATGCCGGCCCGGCGCAGGGCGGCAATGTCGTCGCGCGCGTCCGGTTCGGCATCGTTTTCGACCCGGTCGGCCACGTGGTTCATGACGCGCGCGCACTCGGGCGGCAGTACCCGGCCGGCGCGCGCCAGCGTCAACGCGGCATTGGTGAGCGGCGTGCAGGCCTGCAACTGCGCGGCCAGGCGGGCCAGCCGCGGCGTCGGACCGGCCGACCGGCCACGCGCGGCCAGCACGGTGTCATAGGCGGCGGTCATGGCCGCTTCCATGTCGCGGCGTGCGGCCATGACCCGGGAAGTGCCGATCGCCGCGAACATCGCCGCCAGCTTGCGGTAGGCCTGCGCCACCGCGGCCCGCTCCGGCGCGATGGGGTTCACCACCCACCCGGACAGCGTCAGCGCCAGGCCGAACAGCCCGCCCGCGCCGACCAGCACCGGCGGCATCCACGCGGGCAGCGTGGACGTCAAGCTGGAGCCGACGATGACGTAGGTGGCAAATTGCAGCGTGGCGACGGCGGCGATGTTGTTGAAGGTGCCGACCAGGCTGGCCGCCAGGACCAGCACCATCATGGCCGCGGAGGTCCACAGCTCGTGCCCGGCGATCAGGTTGCCCAGCAGGTAGCCCAAGGCGCCGCCGAACACCGTGGACCCGATCGAAAGCGCCCGGTTGCGGTAGGGGCCGCCGTTGTCGCCCGTGATGGCGGGCAGCGCGCCCAGCGCCACCAGCGCGGCCGCCGCGCCCTGGTCAAGCGCCATGCCCACCGCCGTCGGCAGGCCGATGGCCAGCGCGGCGCGCAGCATCACCCACGGATTCACCGGCGACGGCTCCATGTGCGCCAGGCTCATCAGCCAGCGCATGTTCGAGGCGTGCGCGACGCGGCTTATGGATGGGCGGGACACGGTGGCCTCTTGGGCGGCTGTCAGGCCTTGATGAGCGGCGCCTCTTCAGGCGCGGCCAGGCGGAAGTAGTCGTCGGTGTTCAGCAGGATGGACGCGTCCAGGCGTCCCGCGTTGAACACGATTTCGGCGTGGCGTTCGCGCAGGCTGGGGTCCACCAGCAGCGTCAGGTCCGGATTGAAACTGAAGGGCGGAATCGCGCCGATCTCGCAGCCGGTCAATTCGCGCGCCAGGTCCTGCGACGCGAGCGAGGCCTTCTTGCCGCCGGCCGCCCGCGCAATGGCGTCCAGATCGGCCTGCTTGTCCGCGGGAAAGACGGCCAGCACGTTCTTGCGCAGGTTGGAAGAGATCTTTACGCGGCAGACCAGCGCCTTCGCGCCCTGGCTGACCTCGGTGCCGCGAATGGCGGCGACCTCGACGGAACGCCCGGCCGCGGCATGTTCAAGCAGGCGGTAACGGGCCTGGTTCTGGATGAGCAGGGCTTGCAGGCGTTCGAAGACTTCCATGGGACTCGGGGCAGAAGCGGCCGGGGGGCGGCCTTGTACGCGAAATCATACGCCCGCGGCGCGCTAGATTTCCCCGGTGAATGCGTAGCCCCAGCCCCACACGGTACGGATGGGCAATTCCACGTCCACATCCTGAGCCTTGCGCCGCAGGCGGCTGACGACGACGTCCGTGCGGCGGACGGATTCGCGGCCGGAATGCGGATCGATGCCCGGCGGGTCGCCGCGCGGCATGCGCTTGTCGGGCGAGCCGGTCAGCTTGAGCAGGAAGTCGCGTTCGGCCTGGGTCAGCGCCAGGCGCGTGCCGTGGGGGCTGACGAGCGTCCAGGCCGCGTCCAGGAATTGCCACTTGCCGGTTGGTTCGGCGGGCGCCGCGGCCACGGCCGGGCGCGGCTCGGCCTCGGGGGCGCGGCGGCCGGCGGCGGTGGGCACGCGGCGCACCAGCGCCTGCAGGGCGGCCGCGATCTCGCCCGTGGCGACGTCGGGCGAAAAACAGGCGTCGGCGCCGCAGTGCAGGCCGAGGATGCGGTTCTCGGGGGTGTCGAAGGCGGAAATGGCGACAATGCCGGCGGTGGTGTCCATGGCGCGCAGACCTGCGACGGCCATGCAGAGATCGGTAAATTCGGCTTGCATCACGAGGAGCGGGGTGCGGCGGGCCTGGAACAGGCGGAACAGTCCGTTGGAGTCTTCGCAAGGACGCGGCGAGAACCCCATTTCGGCCAGTTCGTCGCTGCGGCGCACGCGCTGGCCGGCGTCGGGAGCGAAGACGATCAGGTCTAATAGGTCATTCATGAATCGGTGTAAACATCATGCAGCTTGAGCACAGGCATGATGCAACGGTTACACCGCTTTCCAAAAAGCGCTCAACGACACTTTCCTACCCGAATTCTCGGCCATGGGCGCGGGAATCGCCTTTTGGCGGCTCACGGCACGGCGGCAACCGCCTCATTCCACCATCCGCCGCCCAGCGCTTGTAACAAGGCGGCCGTGTCGGTGTAGCGCGCCGCGTCGGCCTCGATGCGCGAAATCCGCGTCTGTAACACCTGCCGCTGGCTGTCCAGCAGGCTCAGGTGGCTGATGCCGCCGGCCTGGTAGCGGCCCGCGGCGATGCGTCCGGCGTCGTCCGCGCGGCGCCAGGCGTCGTCATAGGCCGCGAAGGCCTCGCCGTCCGTCTGCAGCGCGCGCAGCGCATCGGCCACCTGGCGCAAACCGTCCAGCACGGTCTGGCGGTAGGCCGCGGCGGCCGCATCATACGCGGCTTCGGCCGAGCGTTTGCGCGCGCGCAGCTCGCCGCCGTGAAAGAGCGGCTGGACAAGGCCCAGGCCAAGATTCCAGACATTCACGCCATTGGCCAGTTCGTTCGCGCCCGTGCGCTGGGAACCGAAGCTGGCGGTCAGCGTGAACTGCGGATACAGGTTGGCCGTGGCCACGCCCACGTCGGCCGATGCCTTGTGCCACAGGGCTTCGGCGGCCAGGATGTCGGGCCGCTGGCGCGTCAGCGCCGAGGGCACGCCCGTGGGCACATCCGGCGGCAGCGTCAGGTCCGCCAGGCGCAGCGGGGGCGACTGCAGGCTGGCGGGCGGCAGGCCCAGGTAGGTCGCAAGCTGGTGCGTCACCTGCGCCAGCTGGTATTCCAGCGGCGGCAGGGTGGCGCGCGTCTGCGCGACCAGCAGCTCCTGGTTGCGCAGGTCGGCCAGGGCGATGCCGCCCGCCTCCAGCCGTTTCTGCATGATGTCCTGCTGGTTCACCTGCGCGGCCAGCAGATCGCGCGTGGCCGCCAGCCGCTCGGCCAGGTCCGCCTGGCGGATGGCGGCGGTGACGACGTTGGCCGCCAGCGACATGCGTGCCGCCTGCAGTTCGTGGGCTTGGTAATCGATCTGCGCGGCCAGGCTTTCCAGCGCGCGGCGGTTGGCGCCGAACACGTCCAGGGTGTAGGACACGTCGATGGAGGCGTTGTAGAGCGTGAAGGGCGGGGGCGGCTCGGCGACCGGCACGCCATAGGCCGCCGGATCCACCTTCTTGCGGGCTGCCGACAGGTTGCCGTCCACTGCGGGCAGCATGCGCCCGCCGGTGTCGGCGGCCAGGTCTTCCTGCGCCTGCCGCAACCGCGCGCGCGCCTCATCCAGCGTGGGGCTGGCGTCGAGCGCCTGGCGCACCAGCCTGTCCAGCGGTTCCGACTGAAACAACCGCCACCACTGCCCGGGGATGTCGGCGCCCGCCTGCAGGCGCTGCAGGCCCGGCGGCAGCGCGTCCTGTCCGGGCGTGTAGGACGTCACTTCGGGCGCGGCTGGCTTGTCGAAGTCGGGGCCGACCGCGCAGGCGGTCAGCAGGGCGCAGAGCGCCGAGACGGCCAGGGGGCGGGAAGCGGGCAGGCGGCGGGCGCGGAGCATGGGATCAATCCAGGGTGCGGCGGTAGAACTTCACGGCGGCGGTCATCACGATGACGGTGAACAGCATCAGCGGCCAGATGTTGGGCCACAGGTCCCACCAGCCGTTGCCCTTGAGCAGGATGCCGCGGATCAGCCGGTTGAAATACGTCAGCGGCAGCAGGTTGCCCAGGTGCTGGGCCCACATCGGCATGCCCTGGAACGGAAACATGAAGCCGGACAGCAGCATGTTCGGCAGGAAATAGAACATGGTCAGCTGCATGGCCTGAAGCTGGTTCTGCGCCAGCGACGACAGCGTGATCCCGACCGTCAGGTTCGCCGCGACGAAGAGCAGCGCGGCCAGGTAGACGGACAGCAGGCTGCCCATGACGGGCACGTGGAACACGAAATGCGCCGCCGCGAGAATGATGGTGGCCTGGATGAGACCGATGGCGATGTAGGGCACGATCTTGCCGGTCATCACCTCGATCGGCCGCACCGGCATCGCCAGCAGGTTTTCCATGGTGCCGCGTTCTCGCTCGCGGGTCATCGCCAGCCCGGTCATCATCACCAGCGTCATGGTCAGGATCACGCCCATCAGCCCCGGCACCGTGTTGTATTGCGAGATCTGTTCTTCGTTGTAGAGCTGGTGAATGCGCACGTCGAAGGGCGGCTGGCCGCCCGCCAGGCTTGCCAGCGGCCCGGTCAGGTCCTTCTGCGCGACCGCCTGGGTGAGCTGGGTGGCCGCGCCCAGCGCCATGCCGGTGGCCATGGGGTCGGTGGCGTCCGCCTCGATCAGCAGGGCGGGGCGTTCGCCGCGCAACAGGCTGCGGGTGAAGTCGGGCGGAATGGTCACGACGAACAGCACGCGGCCCTGCGCCAGGGCGGCGCGGCCCGCTTCCTCGGTGTCCAGCTCCTCGACGATGTGGAAGTAGTCCGACGAACGCATCGCCGCGATGAAGCTGCGCGTGAACGGGCTGTGGTCCGAGGCGATGATGGCGGTGGGCATCTGGCGCGGGTCGGTATTGATGGCGTATCCGAAGAGCGCCAGCTGCATGATGGGCAGGCCGACGATCATGCCGAAGGTGATGCGGTCGCGGCGCAGCTGCAGGAATTCCTTGAGCACCATGCTCCACCAGCGCGACCACGAAAAGCCGTTCAGGCGCGCGGTCATGGCTGGCTCGCAAAGTTGTCGGTGGACCGGTTCATCAGGTAGATGAAGACGTCTTCCAGGCTCGTGTCCACGCGTTCCAGCCGCAGGTTCTGGCCCGCGATGGCCGCGCGCAGCGTGCTTTCCAGCTGCGCCGCGTCCTTGCCGCTGACATGCAGCGCCGACCCGAACGCGACCGTCTGGTCGACGCCGGGCGCGCCGCGCAACTGCTGGCCCAGCGGAACCAGGTTGGCGCCGTGGATTGCCCAGGTGGTCAGGTCCTGTTCGGCGATGACCTCGTCGGCGGTGCCCTGCGTGAGCAGCTTGCCGTACGAAATGTAGGCCAGCTTGTGGCAGCGTTCGGCCTCGTCCATGTAGTGGGTGCTGACCAGCACCGAGATGCCGCGCGCCGCCAGTTCATGCAGTTGCTCCCAGAAATCGCGCCGCGCCGTCGGGTCCACGCCGGCGGTGGGCTCGTCCAGCAGCAGCAGCCTTGGTTGGTGCAGCAGGCAGGCGGCCAACGCCAGCCGCTGCTTCCAGCCGCCGGACAAGGATCCCGTCAACTGCCCCGCGCGGCTTTGCAGCCCCAGATCCTGCAACGCGCGGTCCACGGCCTCCTTGCGCTGGTCCATGCCGTACATGCGCGCCACGAAATCCAGGTTCTCGCGGATGGTCAGGTCTTCCCAGTACGAGAACTTCTGCGTCATGTAGCCCACGTTGCGCTTGATCTGGGCGCTGTCGCGCAGGATGTCGTAGCCCAGGCACGTGCCGCTGCCCGAATCCGGCGTGAGCAGGCCGCACATGAGGCGGATGCAGGTCGTCTTGCCGCTGCCGTTGGGGCCCAGGAAGCCGAAGATCTCGCCTTCGCGCACCTGCAGCGTCACGTCGTTCACGACGTGCTTGTTGCCGAAGTGCTTGTTCAGGCCGTGAACGTCGATGACGTTGGTGGCGGAGCCGGGGGTGCTCATGGCAGGGTGGCCTCCACCGGCTGGCCCGGATGCAGCCGCGCCGCCACGTCGGCGGCGGGGCGCGCTTCCACCATGTACACGAGCTTGCTGCGGCTTTCGCGGCTGTAGATCACGGGCGGGGTGTATTCGGCCTGATCCGATACGTAATCGATGCGCACGGGTATCGGATCGCCGCAGCCATCGCAGCGCAGCGTGGCCTGCTGCCCGATCTTCAGCGACCCGACGACCGTCTCCGGCACAAAAAAGCGCACCTTGATGTTGCCGGGCGGCAGCAGGCTGACGACCGGGCTGCCAGCGGGCACCCATTCGCCCACCCGGTACATCGTGTCGAACACCCGGCCCGCGGACGGCGCGGCCAGCTGCTTCTGGGCCAGCGTCCATTCGGCTTGCGCCAGCGCGGCGTCGGCCGCCTCCACTTGCGAGGCCTGCGCGCGCCGCGCGTCGTCGCGCCCCGGCAGCCGGTTCACCTCGACTTGCGCCTGCAGTTCGCGCACGCGCGCCGCGTCCGACTGCGCCTGCTCGCGGCTATCGTCCAGCTGCGAACGCGGGATGCCGCCGATGCGGAACTGCGCATTGTCGCGGGCAAGCTGCGCGGCGGACCGCCGGCTGGCCGCCTGCGCCTGCGCCAATTGCGCCAGGCTGACGTCGACTTCGGGGGGCCGCTTTCCGGTGGCGATGTCCTCCAGCTGGGCGCGCGCCGCCGACAGCTCGGCCTGGGCCTGATCGCGCGCGGCCGCTTCGCGCGTGGCGTCCAGCGTGTACAGCGGCTGGTTGGCGTCGACCTGCTGGCCGCGCCGCACCGCCAGCGTGTCCAGGCGCCCCGGCTCGGACGAGGCCACATAGACGTAGTCGCCCTCCACGTAGCCCTGATAGAAGGCCTGGTCGTTGTTGCCGCAGCCGAAAAGCGTCAGCAAGGCCAGGGAAGCGGGCAGAAGGCGAAGGGTGCGCATGGTCAGCGTCCTGAAGACGAGGAGGTTGGCGGCGTGGTTGGCGCAAAGAGGCCGCCGGTCAGCATGGCGATCGCGTGGCGCGCGATCGCGTCGTTGTCGATGGTCTGTGCCACCGGGTCGTTCTGCCAGATGCGGCGCCATAAATTCGACGTGGCCAGCGGCAGCAGCGTCATGCCCAGAATGGACAGGAACACCAGGCGCGGTTCCACCCCCGGCGTGATGGCGCCGCGCCGTTGGCATTCGGCAATGAGGCCAGCGAACGCCTGAAGCCGGTCCGACGGCAGATGGCGCAGCACGCGATCGCGCAGCTGGCCGCCTTCGTTGACGACTTCGTGCATCCACAGCGACGGCAGCCAGGGCTTTTCGGTCGCGCTCTGGACCACGCGGCCAACGATTTCCGTGACGAAGCCACGCGCCGCCGATGCTGGGTCGGGCGGGGCGCTCACGGGGATGCCATCCGCGGTCAGGGCGCCGGCGGCTCCACCCGGCCCAAGCGGCACGGGCGCCCAGACATAGCCGATGACGGGCACGATCCGCTCCAGCACCACGGCGTCGATCAATTGGTCGCGGCTCTTGAAGTAGTAATGCAGCATCGCCGGCGTGACGCCCGCGCGCTGCGCGATGTTGGCGATCGTGGTGGCGGCCACGCCCTGCGCGGCGAACAGCTGCGTGGCCAGATCCAGCAGATTGGCGCGCGCGGTGGCGGTGTCCGGACGGGGCGGACGCCCTGGACGGCGAGGGGGGAAGGGGCGGGAAGCAGCAACCATGCGGCGGATTCTAATTAAAGAATTAATTAATTAAAAGGGGGTTCGATCATCAGGGTTTCAGCGGCTGCCGGCGGCGTGCGATGGTGTAATGGTCCGGTTCCCCACCACGCCGCCCGGGCGTGTAGCGAGGCCCGGCCGGCTCCATGAAGGAGGCCGCATACCATGCCCCAATCCGCTTCAACCAACCGCCGTATCGTGCTTGCCGCCCGGCCGCACGGCGAGCCCGCCGATACCGACTTCCGCCTGGAAACGCGCGAAGTCCCCCAACCGGGCCCGGGCCAGGTGCTGCTGCGCACGGTCTACCTGTCGCTCGACCCCTACATGCGCGGCCGCATGAGCGATGCCCCGTCCTACGCCGAGCCCGTGCAGATTGGCGAACCGATGGTCGGCGGCACCGTCACGCGCGTCCAGGCCTCGAATAATCCGCAGTTTCCGGTCGGCGAATGGGTGCTGGCGCAGACCGGGTGGCAGGACTACGCCGTGTCCGACGGCACAGGCCTGCTGCGCCTGGGCGCGAATCCCGAAAACCCGTCCTGGTCGCTGGGCGTGCTGGGCATGCCCGGCTTTACCGGCTACATGGGACTTCTGGACATCGGCCAGCCCAAGGCGGGCGAAACCGTCGTCGTGGCCGCGGCCAGCGGCGCGGTGGGCGCGGTGGTGGGCCAGATCGCCAAGATCCACGGCTGCAAGGTCGTGGGCATTGCGGGCGGACCGGACAAGTGCCGCTACGTGGTCCAGGAGCTGGGCTTTGACGAATGCCTGGACCATCGGCAGCCGGACCTGGCGGGCCGCCTTGCCGCGGCCGTGCCGCAAGGCATCGACGTGTATTTCGAAAACGTTGGCGGCGCCGTCTTCGATGCCGTGCTGCCGCTATTGAACCCGCGCGCCCGCGTGCCGGTCTGCGGGCTGATCTCGGCCTATAACGCGACCAGCCAGCCCGAGGGCCCGGACCGGCTTGCGCTGCTCATGCGCACCATCCTGACCAAGCGGCTGAAAATGCAGGGGTTCATCATTTTCAATGAGTACGCGCACCGCTACGGTGAATTCCGCGACGCCATGCTGGACCTCATCAAGCAAGGCCGCATCAAGTATCGTGAAGACGTGGTCGACGGCCTGGAGAACGCCCCGCGCGGGCTGATCGGGCTGCTCAAGGGCGAAAATGCCGGCAAACGCATTGTGCGGGTCGGCCCTGACGAATGGAGCGCTACATGAACATCCTGATCGTGCTGACTTCCCACGACACGCTGGGCAACACGGGACGCAAGACGGGCTTCTGGCTTGAAGAGTTTGCGGCGCCGTATTACGCGTTCCTGGACGCCGGCGCCAAGCTCACGCTGGCCTCGCCGCTGGGCGGCCAGCCGCCGCTCGATCCCAAGAGCGACGATCCCGACGCGCAGACAGACGACACGCGCCGCTTCAAGCAGGACAGCGACGCGCAGCGCGTGCTGGCATCCACGCGCCGGCTGTCCGAGGTGCAGGCCTCGGACTACGACGCGGTCTTCTATCCCGGCGGCCACGGCCCGCTGTGGGACCTGGCCGAAGACAACAATTCGGTGGCGCTGATCGAAACCATGCTGGCCGCCGGCAAACCGGTATCGGCCGTGTGCCATGCGCCCGGCGTGTTGCGTCACGCCAAGACCGCCGACGGCAAGCCGCTGGTGCAGGGCAGGCAGGTCACGGGCTTTTCCAACGCGGAAGAAGCGGCCGTGCAGTTGACCGACGTCGTGCCGTTTCTGGTCGAGGACGAACTGAAAAAGCTGGGCGGGCTGTACAGCAGCGGGCCGGACTGGCAGCCGCACGTGGTCAGCGACGGCTTGCTCATCACGGGGCAGAATCCCGGCTCGTCGGTGGGCGTGGCGCGCGCGCTGCTGGAGCGCCTGAAGGACTGACCGCCGCCGGACTCGCAGGGCAGGGCAGGACACGGGCCGGGCCGCACGCCAAGCGCGATGCGGCCCGGCATTGTGGCGGATTGTGTCAGAATCCCGCCTTTCTGAACTGAGCGCGCCGTCATGCCGTTGCGGCGCGCGTGCTTTCCAATGCCCCCCGACGTCCCCGATCTTCCAGCAGGAACTTATGAAGCGGCGCTTTTCGCCGCCATGCAGGCGCGCGACCCGGCCACCGGCCGGCATTGCAAAAGGGTGGTTGCGCTAAGCGTTGCGCTGGCCAGGGCCTGCGGGCTGCCGCAAGATGAACTGGACATCGTCTCCGTGGCGGCGCGGCTGCACGACGTGGGCAAGATCGGCACGCCAGACCGCGTGCTGCTTAGCCCGCATCGGCTGGAAAAGGAAGACTGGGAAATCATGAAGGCGCACGCCGCGGCGGGCGCCTTCATCATCCTGCAGACCGCGATGCCGCAGCGCGAAGCCATTGCGCTGGCGGTGCGGCACCACCACGAACACTTCGACGGCTCCGGTTATCCGGATGGCCTGTCGGGCCATGCCATTCCGCTGCATGCGCGCATTATTTCGGTGGCCGATTCCTACGACGCGCTGGGCGATGCGCGGCCTTACCATCCGGCGCGCACCCACACGCAGATCATGCGGATCCTGAACCAGGAGGCGGGATCGAAATGCGATCCCGACCTGCTGCGCGTCTTCGAATCGATGATCGGGGGCAGCCCGCTGCGCGTGCCGTAGCGTTTACTTCAAGCGGTAGTTCGCCGCGACAGTGGCCAGATCCTGCAGCGTGCGCTGCTGCCAGGCCGCGTCGTGGCCCAGTTCCTCGGCCAGGATGCGCGCGACTTCGGGCGCGGCCAGCATGGCGGCCTCGGCGTCCAGGAACAGCGCGCGGTTGCGGCGCGCCAGCACGTCTTCCGCGCTGCGCGCCAGTTCGTAGCGGGCGGCAAAGCGCACGTGCGCTTCGGACAGGCCGCTGGCCTTGACCAGCATGCGCCCGGCGCCGGGCAGGGCCTGCAGCGTCGCCAGATCGTTGCCGTAGTAGCTGTCAGGCGTGCCGGCGTGTTCCTGCGACGGCGCCAGGCCGCCGGCGCCGTGCAACGGCAGCGACTCGGTGCGGCACGAGGCCTGCGTCAGCAACTGGTGCTGGATCGCGGTGTCCACCACGTCCTGCGCCATGCGCCGGTATGTCGTCCACTTGCCGCCCGTCACCGTCACCAGGCCGGCCTTGGACACCAGGATCGTGTGCTCGCGCGACAGCTTCTTGGTGGAGGCTTCGCCGGTCGCCTTGACCAGCGGGCGCAGGCCGGCCCAGACGCTGGTCACATCGTCGCGCGTCGGCTTGCGGCTCAGATACCGCGCCGCGGTGTTCAGGATGAAATCCACGTCTTGCGCGCCCGCGTCGGGATCCAGCGGCAGGTCCTGGCGCGGCGTGTCGGTGGTGCCGACGATGGTGTGGCCGTTCCAGGGCACCACGAACAGCACGCGGCCGTCGTCGGTCTTCGGGATGAGGACGGCGCGCTTGCCGGGCAGGAAGTCGTGCGGCAGCGTCAGGTGCACGCCCTGGCTGGGCGCCACCATCGTCTGCGCGTTCTTGTCCTCCATGCGGCGCACTGCATCGACCCACACGCCGGTGGCGTTGACGACGCAGCGCGCGCGCAACGTGAAGGTAGATCCGCCGACCACATCCGTGGCCGTGACGCCGTCCACCTTGCCATTCGTCATGGTCAGTCCGGTGGCGCGCACGTAGTTCACCGCCGTGCCGCCCAGGTCAAAGAGCGTGCGCATCAGGCTGATCGCCAGGCGCGCGTCGTCGAACTGGCCGTCGTAGTACAGGACGCCGCCCTTCAGGCTGCGACCGTTGACGGTCTCGGCCAGGGTGGGGGCGTTGGCCAGCGTCTCGCGGCGCGACAGCCAGCGGCTGGGCGCCAGGTTCAGCTTACCCGCCAGCATGTCGTACATCTTCAGGCCGATGCCGTAGAAGGGCTGGTCCATCATCGTGTAGGCCGGCACCACGAAACCCAGGGGCCAGACCAGATGCGGGGCGTTGCGGTTGAGCAGGCC
Organism: Achromobacter sp. JD417; assembly: GCF_041879325.1. Taxonomy (NCBI): domain Bacteria; kingdom Pseudomonadati; phylum Pseudomonadota; class Betaproteobacteria; order Burkholderiales; family Alcaligenaceae; genus Achromobacter; species Achromobacter sp. JD417. The sequence goes on from NZ_CP087159.1 coordinate 2,700,930, forward strand.
GCGCTCGTGCAGGGCTTCGCGCACCAGGCTGACATTGCCTTGCGCCAGATAGCGCACGCCGCCGTGGACGAGCTTGGTGGCCTTGCTGGAGGTGCCCTTGGCAAAGTCGGCGCCTTCGATCAGCAGCGTCCGGTAGCCGCGCGCGGCGGCATCCACCGCCGTGCCCAGGCCGGTCGCGCCACCGCCGATGACGATGACGTCCCAGGAATGCGTGTTGTCCAGCGTGTTGAGCAGGCGGCTGCGTTCGGGCGGGGTGACGGAGGCGTGGGGTTGGTTCATGTTCTTTGGGGGCGGCGTGGCCGCGAGGTAAATGCTTCGATATTCGTGCCGGCAGCGCGCAAGCGGAGGGTGGAGCCGCTGCGGTGCACGGGTCAGGGTGTCGGTTTGGGCAGGTTCGGCGCCGCGGCGACGTCACAGCGCACGCCCGAATCCAGCAACACTTGTGCCAGCGGCTCCTGGGGATGCGCGTCCGTGAAGAACCGGTCGATCTGCGAGATATGCGCCAGTTCCACCATGGCCTGGCGCTTGAACTTGCTGCTGTCGGCGGCCAGCCAGACTTCGCGCGACTGCTCGATGATCGTGCGGGCCACGCGCACTTCGCGAAAGTCGTAATCGCGAAGTGTGCCGTCGGCCTCGATGCCGGAAATGCCGATCAGTCCGATGTCGACCTTGAACTGGCGGATGAAATCCATGGTGGCTTCGCCCACGATGCCGCGGTCGCGCGAACGCACCACGCCGCCGGCCACGATGACTTCGCAATCCGGGTTGTCGGACAGGATGTCGGCCACGTGCAGGTTGTTCGTGATGACGCGCAGCCCGCGATGGCGCAGCAGCGCGCGCGCAATGGCTTCGGTGGTGGTGCCGATGTTCAGGATCAGCGAACAGCCATCCGGCACCGCGCGGGCCACGGCCTCGGCGATGCGCTGCTTGCCTGCGGCATGCAGGCCTTGGCGCTTGCGGTACGCGATGTTCTCGATGGTGGACGCTTCGATGCGCACGCCGCCATGAAAGCGCGACAAGAGGCCGGCTTCGGAAAGGATGTTGACGTCCCGCCGCACGGTCTGCAGCGTCACGTCGAAGCGTTTGGCGAGCTCTTCGATCGAGGCCGAGCCCTGGGCCCGCACCATTTCGATCAGCGCGCTCTGTCGAGGATTCAGTGTCATGTTCGAATGATAAAACAACAAAAGCGAAAAATAATGACGCACCGCAAGATTGTTTTTTGTTCGCTTCTTCAGTAAAACGCACAAAAAACGAAAGCCATCTGAAAGAGTATGCTCATCCTGTTGCGTCGGCGCGTGATCGCGCCGCCGCAAAGGGCGGGACGCTGTGCCGAATACCGAAGTCCGTAGAAAACAGGGACGTATAAGTAGGTTGAGGAGACTAGATGCAGCTGACCTTGGACGGGATAGCTTTGCGGGCTGGCTCGCAGACGCACCTGTATCCCATGAGCCTGGCCCCGGTTCCCGGCGCCATGACCGTCCTGCTGGGGGCCACCCTGGCCGGCAAGACCTCACTGATGCGCATCATGGCCGGGCTGGACCGGCCCACCGAAGGCCGCGTGCGGGTTGACGGCGCCGATGTCACCGGCGTGCCGGTCCGCCAGCGCAACGTGGCGATGGTCTACCAGCAGTTCATCAACTATCCGTCCATGTCGGTCTACGACAACATCGCCTCGCCGCTCAAGCTGCGCGGCGAGGCCAATACGCGCGACAAAGTCCACGCGATGGCGGCGCGCCTGCACATCGATCATCTGCTGGACCGCTACCCGTCCGAGCTGTCGGGGGGCCAGCAGCAGCGCGTGGCGCTGGCCCGGGCGCTGGCCAAGGACGCCCCGCTGATCCTGCTGGACGAGCCGCTGGTCAACCTGGACTACAAGCTGCGCGAAGAATTGCGCGACGAACTGTCGGAATTGTTTGCGCAGGGGCGGTCGACCGTGGTTTACGCCACGACCGAACCCGGCGAGGCGCTGTTGCTGGGCGGCCACACCGCCGTGCTCGACGCGGGCGAACTGCTGCAATACGGCCCCACGGCCGACGTATTTCACCGGCCCAATTCGATCCGCGTGGCCCGCGCGTTCAGCGATCCGCCAATGAACCTGTTCGCCGCCCGCCGCGACAACGGCGGCTTCGTCCTCCAGGGCGACGTGGCGGTGGCGCGCGCGCTGCCGCCCGGCGCCGAGGCCGGCATCACGGCCGGCCTGCGGGCCGGGGCGCTGGACGTGGAGGCCCGGCCCGGCCACGTGGCGCTGCCCGGCCGGGTGACGCTGGCTGAAATTTCAGGTTCCGACACCTTCGTGCACGCCGAGACGGCCGCAGGCGACGTCGTGGCCCAGCTGCCCGGCGTGCACCGCTACAAGCTGGACGAGCGGGTGCAGCTGTACTTCGATCCGGCCCAGACCTATGCCTTTGGCGCGGACGGCGCGCTGCTGGCCGCACCGCGCCAGCCGGTCGGCGCGGGGGAGGTTGCCTGATGGCGCAGATCGAGCTGGACCTGTCCCATTCCTACGTCGCCCATCCCCAGTCCGATGACGACTACGCGCTGCTGCCGCTGCAATTCACTTTCCGCGACGGCGGCGCCTACGCGTTGCTGGGGCCCTCCGGCTGCGGCAAGACCACGCTGCTCAATTGCGTGTCGGGCCTGCTGCGGCCGTCGCACGGGCGCATCCTGTTCGACGGCCAGGACGTCACCGACAAGACCCCGCAGGCGCGCAACATCGCCCAGGTTTTCCAGTTTCCGGTGGTGTACGACACCATGACGGTCGCCGAGAACCTGGCGTTTCCGCTGCGCAACCGCGGCGTGCCGCCCGAGCGCATCCGCGAGCGCGTGGGCCGCATCGCCGAAATGCTGGAAATGTCCAACGTCCTGGATCGCCGGGCCAGCGGCCTGACGGCGGACGCCAAGCAGAAGATTTCGCTGGGCCGCGGGCTGGTGCGCAGCGACGTGTCGGCCATCCTGTTCGACGAACCGCTCACCGTCATCGACCCGCAGCTCAAGTGGGAGCTGCGGCGCAAGCTCAAGGAAATTCACCACGAGTTCAAGCTGACGCTGATCTACGTGACCCACGACCAGACCGAGGCGCTGACCTTTGCCGACCAGGTGATGGTGATGGCGCGGGGCCGCGCGGTGCAGGTGGGCAGCGCGGACGACCTCTTTGAGCGGCCCGCGCACACCTTCGTCGGCCATTTCATCGGCTCGCCCGGCATGAACTTCCTGCCCGCGCAGTGGCGCGATGGCGCGCTGAGGGTGGGTGAGCGCCGCATGGACGGCGTGCCCGAGGCCGTGGCCGCCAAGCTGCGGGACGCGGGTCCGGTCAAGCTGGGCGTGCGGCCCGAATACCTGCGGCTGGCCGAGGCCGGGGCGCCCGGCGCCGTGTCCATGCGCGTGGAGCGCGTGCAGGACGTGGGCACCTACACGCTGCTGGTCGCCGACTTCGAGGGCACGGCCGTGCGCGCGCGGCTGGGCAGCAACATCGTCACCGAAGGCAAGGGCGGCACGGTGTGGCTGTCCGTGCTCAACCCGCATACCTGCTTCTACCGCGACGAGGTGCTGATCCCATGAAACCCACCGATCACCGGGCCTGGTTCCTGGTCATGCCGGTCGTGCTGTGCGTGGCGTTCTCGGCCATTCTGCCGCTGATGACCATCGTCAACTATTCGGTGCAGGACATCATTTCGCCGGAGCGCCGCGTGTTCGTCGGCACCGAGTGGTTCGCCGCGGTGCTGCAGGACGAGGAGCTGCACGGTGCGCTCTTTCGGCAGATCGGGTTCTCGTTCGCCGTGCTGCTGATCCAGATCCCGCTGGGCATCCTGCTGGCGCTGTCGATGCCCGCCAGCGGCTGGCGCGCGTCGGCCGTGCTGGTCATCATCGCGCTGTCGCTGCTGATTCCGTGGAATGTCGTCGGCACGATCTGGCAGGTGTTCGGCCGCACCGACATCGGCCTGCTGGGCGCCACGCTGTCGTGGCTGGGCGTGGACTACAACTACACGGGCAACGATGTCGACGCCTGGGTCACCGTGCTGGTCATGGACGTGTGGCACTGGACGCCGCTGGTGGCGCTGCTGTGCTACGCGGGGCTGCGCGCCATCCCCGATGCGTACTACCAGGCCGCGCGGATCGACGGCGCCTCGCGCTTTGCCGTCTTCCGCTATATCCAGCTGCCCAAGATGCGCGGCGTGCTGATGATCGCGGTGCTGCTGCGCTTCATGGACAGCTTCATGATCTACACCGAGCCCTTCGTGCTGACCGGCGGCGGCCCGGGCAACGCCACCACCTTCCTGTCGCAATACCTGACGCAGAAGGCCGTGGGCCAGTTCGACCTGGGCCCGGCGGCGGCGTTCTCGATCATCTATTTCCTGATCATCCTGCTGCTGTGCTTCATCCTCTACAACTGGATGCAACGCGCGGGCACCACGGGCGGCTTCGACGAGGAGCGGGCAAATGCGTGAGAAATCCTCCTGGTGGCGCGGCGCCTTCCTGACGCTGTACCTGGTGTTCGCCATCCTGCCGCTGTACTGGATGCTGAACATGTCGTTCAAGTCGAACACCGAGATCGTCAGCACGCTGACGCTCTGGCCGCGCGACTTCACCTTCGAGCACTACCGCACCATCTTCACGGACCCGGCCTGGTATTCGGGCTACATCAATTCGCTGATCTACGTCGTCATCAACACGGTCGTCTCGCTGGGCGTGGCGCTGCCGGCTGCCTACGCGTTCTCGCGCTACCGCTTCATCGGCGACAAGCACGTGTTCTTCTGGCTGCTCACCAACCGCATGACGCCGCCCGCCGTGTTCCTCTTGCCGTTCTTCCAGCTCTACAGCTCGTTCGGTTTGATGGACACGCACCTGGCCGTGGCGTTGGCGCACCTGGTCTTCAATGTGCCGCTGGCGGTGTGGATCCTGGAAGGCTTCATGTCGGGCGTGCCGCGCGAGATCGACGAGACCGCCTACGTGGACGGCTATTCGTTCCCGCGCTTTTTCCTGACGATCTTCCTGCCGCTCATCAAGTCGGGCGTCGGCGTGGCGGCGTTTTTCTGCTTCATGTTCAGCTGGGTGGAGCTGTTGCTGGCGCGCACGCTGACCTCAGTCAACGCCAAGCCCATTGTCGCGACCATGACGCGCACCGTGTCGGCCTCCGGCATGGATTGGGGCGTGCTGGCCGCGGCGGGTGTGCTGACCATCGTGCCCGGCGGCATCGTCATCTGGTTCGTGCGGCACTACATCGCGAAGGGTTTCGCGATGGGCCGCGTGTAGGCATCTGGACAACAGGAGGGCGCAGCCATGTTCAGCTGGATGGTGTGGACCACCCCGGTCGCCGTGTTCTTCAGCTGCATCGTCCTGATGCTGATCGGCATGACGATCTGGGAATTGAAGTCGCCCACGCAGGAGCGCAAGGGCTTTCTGCCCCTGCGCACCACGCGCGGCGACCGGCTGTTCATTGGCCTGATGGCCGCGGCGTGGCTGAACCTGGCGTTCCTGGGATTCGGCCAGAAAGCGGTCGAGTGGTTTTCGCTGGATCAGCCGCCGTCGGTGTGGATCAGCTTCGTGCTGTCCATGCTGCTGCTGGCCTTCATCATGAAAAAAGGGTGAGAGAAGGGCGCCAGACCCTTCGTTGGTTTCGGGCAGTCAGGTAAAGGACTATCGGCCAGCGTCTTCCCCGGCCAGCGGTCCGCAGCACGATAGGGGAAGACTTATCGAGGAGACAGGTCATGAAATTGCGCATGCACGCCATGGCGGCCGCTATCGCCCTGATCGGAACGTCAGGGGCTTGGGCCGGCGAGCCGGAGGCGAAGAAGTGGGTCGATTCGGAGTTCCAGCCGTCGTCGCTGTCCAAGGAACAGCAGATGGCCGAAATGAAATGGTTCATCGATGCCGCGGCCAAGCTCAAGGCCAAGGGCATCAATGAGGTCAGCGTGGTGTCCGAAACCATCACCACGCACGAGTACGAATCCAAGGTGCTGGCCAAGGCATTTGCCGAGATCACCGGCATCAAGGTCAACCACGACCTCATCCAGGAAGGCGACGTCGTCGAAAAGCTGCAGACGTCCATGCAATCGGGCAAGTCCATCTACGACGGCTGGATCTCCGATTCCGACCTGATCGGCACCCACTACCGCTATGGCGCCATCCTGCCGCTGTCCGACTACATGGCCGGGGCGGGCAAGGAATGGACCAATCCCGGATTGGACCTGAAGGATTTCATCGGCACCAAGTTCACGACGGCGCCCGACGGCAAGCTGTATCAGCTGCCGGACCAGCAATTCGCCAACGTGTACTGGTTCCGCGCCGACTGGTTTGCCCGCCCGGACCTGAAGGAAAAATTCAAGGCCAAGTACGGCTATGAACTGGGCGTGCCCACCAACTGGTCCGCGTACGAAGACATCGCCACGTTCTTCTCCAACGACGTCAAGGAGATCGACGGCAAGCGCGTTTACGGCCACATGGACTACGGCAAGAAAGACCCGTCGCTGGGCTGGCGCTTCACCGATGCGTGGCTGTCCATGGCGGGCGCGGCCGACAAGGGGCTGCCCAACGGCATGCCGGTGGACGAATGGGGCATCCGCGTCGCCGACGACAAATGCACGCCGGTCGGCGCGTCGGTCTCGCGTGGCGGGGCCACCAACAGTCCGGCCGCCGTGTACGCGCTGACCAAGTACATCGACTGGATGAAGAAGTTCGCGCCGCAGCAGGCCATGGGCATGACCTTCTCGGAGGCGGGGCCCGTGCCGGCGCAGGGCCAGATCGCGCAGCAGATCTTCTGGTATACGGCCTTTACCGCCGACATGACCAAGAAGGGCTTGCCGGTCGTGAACGACGACGGCACGCCGAAGTGGCGCATGGCCCCGTCGCCCTATGGTCCGTACTGGAAGGACGGCATGCAGAACGGCTACCAGGACGTGGGGTCGTGGACGTTCTTCAAGTCCACCAACCCCGACAAGATGGCGGCGGCGTGGCTGTATGCGCAGTTCGTCACGTCCAAGTCGGTGTCACTGAAAAAGTCGATCACGGGCCTGACCTTCATCCGCGACAGCGACATCAACAGCGAATTCTTCACCAAGAACGCGGCCAACTACGGCGGCCTGATCGAGTTCTACCGCAGCCCGGCGCGCGTGGCCTGGACGCCGACCGGCACCAACGTTCCGGATTATCCGAAGCTGGCGCAGCTGTGGTGGAAGAACGTCGCCACCGCGGTCACGGGCGAAAAGACCCCGCAGGCGGCCATGGACAATCTGGCGAACGAAATGGATCAGGTGATGGCGCGGCTTGAACGGGCCGGGATGGCCCAATGCGCGCCCAAGCTCAATCCCAAGAGCGATCCCAGCAATTGGCTGTCCGACCAGCACGCGCCGTGGAAGAAGCTGGCCAATGAAAAGCCCAAGGGCGAAACGATCCCATACGACCAGCTGCTGTCGGCGTGGAAGGCCGGCAAGGTGCGGTAAGCGCCTGACTCGCCGTCAACGCATTTGCCGTCAACGCATGAACGCCACAGGCTGCCTGTGGCGTTCTTTTTTTGCACGCCCAGGCCTCGCGCCGCCGAGGAATCGCGCATGTCACAATCTCGCCATCCGCGCGCCGCGCGTCTCTAAAAATCCTGTTTCGCATGCCCGTCTCCAAGCTCGCCGTCTCCCTGGTTTCTGCTGCGCTGGCCCTGTCCGCCGGCATGGCGCACGCCGCCGGTTTTCAACGCCTGAACCTGCCCATGGACCAGAACGGTCCCGGCCTGCAAGGCGCGGTCTGGACGCCCTGCGCCGAACCGGCCGGTGAAATCAAGGTGGGCCGCGTCACCATCCAGGGCGTGCAGGGCTGCAAGCTCCCCGAAGGCCGCTACCCGCTCATCGTCATGTCGCACGGCTCGGCGGGCTCGTATCTCAGCCACCATGACACTGCCGCCGCGCTGGCCGATGCGGGCTTCGTGGTGGCGGCGATCAATCACGTGGGCGACAACGCGCAGGACAAGTCGCGCCAGGGCTATCTGTCCATTTTTTCCACCCGGCCGCGCGAAGTGCGTCGTCTGATCGACTACATGACCGGCTCGTGGCCCGACAAGGCGAGGCTGGATCCCGAGAAGATCGGCTTCTTTGGTTTTTCACGGGGCGGTTATACGGGCCTGGTGCTGGCGGGTGCGGCGCCGGACCTGGCGGCGGGGCTGGCAATCTGCGCCAGCCAGGCATCGCTGCCCATGTGCCGCGAGATCGCGGCGGGCCGGGTGCCGCAGCAGCCGTATCCGCAGGACGCGCGCATCAAGGCGGCGGTCATTGCCGATCCGCTCGATGTCTTTCCGGAAGAGGCGCTCAAGCGCGTGTCGCTGCCGATCCAGCTTTGGGCCTCAGAACAGGGCGGCGATGGCGTCAGCCCCGCCAGCGTGCAAGTGGTGCGCGAGGGCCTGGGCGCCGCACCCGACTACCACGTGGCCGCCGGCGCCGGACATTTCGCGTTTCTGGCGCCGTGCGGCGCCGAACAGGCCGAGGTATCGCCCGGCACCTGCCGCGATGAGGCAGGCTTTGACCGCACCGCATTCCACCAGGACCTGAACGCGCGCGTGGCGGCGTTCTTCAAAGCGCAACTGCAATAGACGCGGGCCCGCGCGTCAACGCGGGTTTGCGCGCCGCGGTATCGAAGGCCGACGCGCGGCGGCCAATCAGTGGATGGTGCGCGCCGCGCGGCGCGCCTGCTTGATTTCATACATCCGCGAATCGGCCAGCCGGACGGCCGCTTCGGCGTCCAGTCCGGCCGGGTCCAGCGGCACCACGCCGGCGCTGGCGCCCTCATACGCCACCGTGGTTTCGCCAAGCGGATAGCGCCCCATCGTGGCGGCCAGGATGCGCTCTTCCATGGCGCGCGCCGCTTCTTCGGCTTCGGCTTGCTGCGCCACGCCGCCCGAGTCGGACCGCTTGCGAATGAGCGCAGGCCCGGGGCCGATCAGAATGAACTCGTCACCGCCCACGCGTCCCAGCATGTCCGATCCGCGCAGCGCCGCGGCCATGCGCCGCGATACTTCCTGCAGAAAGGTGTCGCCCGCCTGGTGGCCGTACGTGTCGTTGATGCTTTTGAACCCGTCCAGGTCGATGACGCCGACCAGCACGCTGCCGTGTTCGCGCACGGCCCGCGCCAGCAGACGGTCCAGCGCTTCGTAAAGCGCGCGCCGGTTGGGCAGGCCCGTCAGCATGTCGGTCAGCGCATACGACAGGAGCTGCACGTTGGCCGCATGCAGTTGCTCAACCAGCATTTCGCGCTCTATGAAACTGGCGATCACGCTGGAAAACAGCTTCAGCACCGCTTCGGCCTCGGGACTGATTTCGTGGCGGCGGGCGCTGGCGGCGCACAGCGTTCCGTACAAGGCGCCATCGTCGGCGCGCACCGGCGTGCTGACGTAGGTCTGTATGCCCAGTTGCCGGGCCGCGTCCGAGTCGGGCCAACACTGCGCGACGTTGCTGGTGCTCATGCGGCCTTCGTCCAGCGCGCGCTTGCACAGCGTGTCGTCCCAGGGCACCGACAGGCCTTCCGGGATCTGCAGGTGTCCCACGTTGCGCGCGTAGCGTACGCGTTGCAGCTCGGCCTTCAGGTCGATCGAGGTGAGGTACGTCGATTCAAGCCCGGTTACGGCGCCCAGCATGTCCAGCAGCGGGCGGGTCAACTGCTCGACCGACTTGGCGGCGGGCAGGGTAGTGGAAAGTTCGGCGAGGATGGGATCCAGCACGGCTGCTCCTGGATGCATGGTCGGATGAACATGCGGCCCGTGCTCCAGGCGGAGAGCGGGCCGGCAATCCCGCCATTATGCACGGGCCAGGGGCCTCGCCTGCATGACGTCATGACATCACCAGCGAGCGGTGCGCGCACACGCCCGCCATGACGCCGGAGGCGCTGGCCAGCGTGGCGTTGGACATCGGGGTCGACGCGTCGCCCGCGGCGAACACGCCGGGCACGGTCGTCTGCTTCATGTCGTCCACGCGAATGACGGGCCCCAGCGGCCCCTCGTCGAATTCGCAGCCCAGCTGTCCGGCCAGCGGGCTGGCCATGTGTACGCGGCTGGCGACAAACAGCGCGCGTAGCGGCACCTCGCGGCCGTCGTCCAGCACCACGCCGGTCAGGGCTGGCTCCTCGCCCAGCAGCGCCACGACGGGCGTGCGTTCCACGTGGACGCCGCGCGCGGCAAGATGGCGGGCGTCCTCGGGCGACGGTTCGAACTGGCCTTGCGTGAAGTAGGTGGTCGGCCCCCAATCGGGTAGCAACATCGCCTGATGAACCGACATCGGATGCGCGGCCAGCACGCCCAGCGGTTCGCCCGCCACCTCGAAGCCGTGGCAGTACGGGCAGTGCAGCACGGTCTGGCCCCAGCGCGCCTGCAATCCGGGCAGTGGCGGCAGTTCGTCGCGCATGCCGGTTGCCAGGATCAGGCGCGCGCCGCGTACCTGCTCGCCGCCCGCCATGACGACGGCAAAGCCGCCGTCCTGCGCCAGCGCCTGGATCGCTTCGCCGTCCAGGAACGACACCGTCGGATAGCGCGCAAGCTGCGCGCGGGCGTTGGCCACGATCTCCTGCGGCGGCACGCCGTCTTGGCCCAGAAATCCGTGTGCGTGCGCGGCGTAGCGGTTGCGGGGCCGGGCGGCATCGACCAGCAGCACCTGCCGGCGGGCTCGCGCCAATTGCATGGCGGCGGACAGGCCGGCAAAGCTGCCGCCGATGATGATGACGTCGTAGTGCATGAAGGATCCTCCGGAACGGACTGACCTCAAGGGGCTGAGACTCGAGGTTTCGATACTTTGAAAGTTGCATGATAGAAGTCAGCGGCTTATTACGCAACTTATGGGGTTGCATTAGTGCGTTTCCGGCTTGAGGAATGCCGCTTGCTGTCCCGTCGCTCCGAAGCGGCCGGGTTGCGTCGGCCCCTTGCGTGGGACTACCCTGGATTCCTCTACACCGGCGGCCGGCCCATGCCGACCGCCAAGGAGACTGGCATGCAGCACACGACTGACCTGAACGGCCGCGTGGCCGTGGTGACGGGCGCGTCGTCCGGTATTGGACGCGCCGTGGCAATCGGCCTCGCGCAAGCGGGTGCGCGGGTGGTGGTGAACCACCGGGCTGGCGGCGATTCGCAGGCCCGCGGCGCGGCGGTGGTGGAATCGATTCAGCGCAGCGGCGGCACGGCGGTGGCGGCGGCCGCGGACATCAGCCGCGAAGCCGACGTCGACCATCTGTTCGAGCAGGCAATGCAGCATTTCGGCCGGGTGGACATCCTGGTCAACAACGCGGGCGTCGAGCACCCGTCGCCGATCGCCGACATGACGCTCGCGGACTGGCAGCGGGTGATCGACGTCAATCTGACCGGGCATTTCCTCTGCGCCCGGGCGGCGGCCCGGGCCTTCAAGTCGCAGCCCCCGGATCCCGCCCGCCAGAAGCTGTCCGTGGGCAACATCCTGTTCATCAGCTCGGTCCACGAAGTGATCCCCTGGGCGTTTCAGGTGAACTACGCGGCCTCCAAGGGCGGCATTTCGCTGCTGATGAAATCGCTGGCCCAGGAGCTGGCGCCGGACCGGATCCGGGTCAACTCCATTGCGCCCGGCGCCATTCGCACCGCGATCAACCAGCCGGCGTGGGACACGCCGCAGGCGCTGGCTAAGCTGCTGGAACTCATCCCTTACGGCCGGATCGGCGAGCCCGAGGACATTGCGCAGGCCGCCGTCTGGCTGGCGGGCGATGCGTCGGATTACGTCACCGGCACCACGCTCTTCGTGGATGGCGGCATGACGCTGTATCCCGAATTCCGCGGCGCGGGTTGAGGACCGGCATGTCCAAACCGCTCGAGGATTACGGCCTCATCGGCAACATGCTGTCCGCGGCGCTGGTCGCGCGGGACGGCTCGATCGACTGGTTGTGCCTGCCGCACTTCGATTCGCCCGCGTGCTTTGCTGCGTTGCTGGGCGACCAGAGTCATGGGCGCTGGCTCATTGCGCCGCACGGCAAGGTCCGCGCGACGTCGCGCCGCTACGTGCCCGACACGGCGGTGCTGGAAACCCGTTTCGAGACCCGCACGGGGTCGGTGCTGGTGCAGGACTTCATGCCGCTCAGCGACGACGACGAGCGGGTGGATGTCGTTCGCATCGTGCGCGGCGAGTCCGGCCACGTGCAGATGGACATGGAGCTGATCCTGCGCTTTAACTACGGCCAGAGCGTGCCGTGGGTGCGGCGGCGCGACTACGGGCTCAACGCCATCGCCGGGCCGGACGCGGTCGAGCTGCACACGCCCATCGAGCTGGAAGGCCACGACATGAAGACGACGGCGCGCTTTGCGGTGCATCCCGGGCGCGTCGTGCCGTTCACTTTGTCGTATCACCGTTCGCACCGCACGCCCCGGTTCGTGCCCGACCGGGTCGAAAGCATGGACCGCACCGTCTCGTGGTGGCAGGAGTGGTCCAAGCGCTGTCATTGGGACGGACCGGGCGACGGCGCCCGCGACGCGGTGGTGCGCTCGCTGATCACGCTGAAGCTGCTGACATTCCAGCCCACCGGCGGGATCATCGCCGCGCCGACGACCTCGCTGCCCGAACAGCTGGGCGGCGGCCGCAATTGGGATTACCGGCACTGCTGGCTGCGCGACTCGGCGCTGACGCTGTACGCCTTGCTCAACGCCGGGTATCGCGAGGAAGCCGAGGCATGGCGGCAATGGCTGCTGCGCGCAGTGGCCGGCCACCCGGACCAGTTGCAGATCATGTACGGCATTGCCGGGGACCGCTGGCTGCCGGAGCTGGAAATCCCCTGGCTGCCCGGCTACGAGGGCAGCCGGCCCGTGCGCCGGGGCAATGGTGCGGCGGGGCAGAGCCAGCTCGACATCTACGGCGAGCTCATCGACACCTTGTATGCGGCCCGCGTTGCCGATCTGGCGCCGCTGGCCGAGGCCTGGCGCCTGCAGAACGTGCTGCTCAAGCCGCTGGAGCAGCGCTGGCGCGAACTGGACCACGGCATCTGGGAGGTGCGGGGCGAACGCCGCGCCTTCACGCATTCTCGGGTGATGTGCTGGGTGGCGTTCGACCGGGCGGTCAAGGCCTGCGAGCGCTGGGGATTGAAAGGGCCGGTGGAAGTCTGGCGCCGGATTCGTGAACGCATCCACAAGGACATCTGCGAAAACGGTTTTGACCGCACGCGAGGCTGCTTCGTGCAGAGCTACGGCTCGCGAGCGCTGGACGCCAGCCTGCTGCTGATCCCGCAGGTGGGCTTTCTGCCGCCCAACGACCCGCGCGTGACCGGCACCGTGCACGCGATCGAGCGCGAGCTCATGCACGGCGGGCTGGTGCGCCGATACGCCGTCCAGGATACCGACGATGGCCTGGAAGGCGAGGAGGGCGTGTTCCTGGCCTGCAGCTTCTGGCTGGCGGATGCCTACGTGATGCAAGGGCGGCTGGGCGATGCGCAGCGGCTGTTCGACCGCCTGCTGTCGCTGCGCAACGACCTGGGGCTGCTGTCCGAGGAATATGACGTGGTGCGGCGCCGGCTGGTGGGCAATTTTCCGCAGGGCTTCTCGCACATCGGGCTGGTGAACACGGCCTACAACCTGAGCCGCGCGATGGGACCGGCGCAGCAGCGCGCGGAACAGGATGCGCCCCGGGCCTAGCCTGCGCCGGTGTATTCTCGCAATCACGCGGCGCGTTCCGTCATATGCCGCGCGTGCACACCACAAGAATCGCGCGCCGCGGCTTGCCCGCCGGCTGCCGCAGGAGAGACAAGCATGCTTTTGACCGACGAACAGCAAAGCGTCCAGGAGATGGCGCGCCGGTTTGCCCAGGAGCGCCTGGCGCCCAACGCCGAGCGATGGGACCGCGAGCATCACTATCCCGCCGATGCCATCGCCGAGATGGCGCAACTGGGCTTTTTCGGCATGCTGGTGCCGGAAGCGTGGGATGGCAACGACAGCGGGTACCTCGCGTATGCGGTGGCGCTGGAGGAAATCGCCGCAGGCAGCGGCGCCTGCTCCACCATCATGAGCGTGCACAACTCGGTCGGTTGCATGCCCATCCTGAAATTCGGCAACGACGAACAGAAGGCGCAGTTCCTGCGTCCGCTGGCGCGCGGCGAACACATCGGCGCGTTCGCGCTGACCGAGCCGCAGGCCGGGTCCGACGCCAGCAGCCTGCGTACCCGCGCGCGCCGCGACGGCGGCGACTACATCCTGAATGGCGCCAAGCAATTCATCACGTCGGGCCGCAACGGGCAGACCGTCATCGTGTTCGCGGTCACCGACCCGGACGCGGGCAAGCGCGGCATCTCCGCGTTCATCGTGCCCACCAGCACGCCCGGCTACAAGGTGCTGCGGGTGGAAGACAAGCTCGGGCAGCACGCGTCCGACACCTGCCAGATTGCCTTTGAGGACATGCGCATCCCGGCCGCCTGGCGGCTGGGCGAGGAAGGCGAGGGCTACAAGATCGCCCTATCCAACCTGGAGGGCGGCCGCATCGGCATCGCGGCGCAATCGGTCGGCATGGCGCGCGCCGCCTTCGAATACGCGCGCGACTACGCCCGCGACCGCCAGGCCTTCGGCAAACCGATCATCGAGCACCAGGCCGTGTCGTTCCGGCTGGCGGACATGGCGACCCAGATACACGCCGCGCGCCAGATGGTGCTGCACGCCGCGGCCTTGCGCGAAGCGGGCCGGCCGGCGCTGACCGAGGCCTCCATGGCCAAGCTGTTTGCGTCCGAGATGGCCGAGAAGGTCTGCTCGGCGGCGATCCAGACGCTGGGCGGCTATGGCTACCTGAAGGATTTTCCCGTCGAGCGCATCTATCGCGACGTGCGCGTCTGCCAGATCTACGAAGGCACCAGCGACATCCAGCGCCTGGTGATCGCGCGTAGCCTGTAGCCCAACGGGAAGCGCCGCGGCGCCTCTTATCTGCAAGCCGCCGCGGCCTCGCGGCGCGCGCCCGCCCGGCGCCGCGCCCACACGGTGTAGATGACAAGGTTGCCCACGATGAGCAGCGCCGCCAGCAGCATCTGCGTGGTCCGGGTGATGCCTTCGGGGTAGATGATGCCCAGGATGTAGTGTTCGATGAAGCCGCCCGCGTAGCCCTCTTGGCCGGCCCGTTCGCGCAGCGACACCTCCAGCGGCGTCAGCGGGCAGATCCAGCCCATGCCGATCACCAGCGCGCCCCAGACCAGCGCCGGCAGATGCCAGAACGCGATGCGCGGTTTCCACAACGTCAGAAGGCCGCCAAAGACCACGAACGCGACGAACAGTCCGTGGATAAGCAGCACGAGGTCGGCAAGGAGGCGATAGGTCATCTTGAAAAATCGTAGGTATAGTGCGGGCCGAAAATCGTGTTTTCATCCCAAGATACTCCCGGAACCCACGCCATGCACGCTTCGATCACCGCCGCAATCCAGGCCGCCGAGGAACGGCTGCGCCAGGCCATGCTGTCCTCGGACATTGCCGCGCTCGAGGCGCTGCTGGATCCGGAGCTACTGTTCGTCAATCACATGGGCTGGAGGGTCACGCGCGAAGACGACCTGGACGCCCACCGCGGCGGATTGCTCAAGATTCACGCGTTGGACCTGTCCGAGCAGTGCATCCTGCCGCGGACCGATTGCGCAGTGGTGTCGGTGCTGGCTCGCATCTCGGGCAGCTACAACGGGATCCCGGCCAACGGCACGTTCCGCTTCATGCGGACCTGGGCGCCCGATTCGGCATCGGGCGCGTGGCGCGTCGTGGCGGCCACGTCGGTCATGGTGGTGTAGGCCGCGCCGGGCGGCATTCGGGTTTTCAGGCTTTCAGGTTTTCAGGTCGCGCAGCAGCTTGGACAGTTCCGGCGCCGTCATCAGCGAGACGCCCTGCGCCTTCGCGTATTGCAGCGCGTTGTCTGACACATCGCCCAGCGCGATGTAGATGGCTTCGCGGGCGCCGCGCTTTTCGCGCACGGCCTGCAGCTCGCGCAGCGGTTCCACGCCATTCCTGGCGGCCTTCCAGCGTTTGGCGCTGACGATCGCCACGTGGCCGTCCTTGGTCAGCGCGAAATCGGCGCCGGGCGCCTGCAGGCGCTCGACCTCGCAGCCGTCGCGCCGGAACCCGGCTTCAACGGTTCGCGAAAAGTCGGCCCACGACATCGCGGCAACCGCTTCGGTGACCGCCTGCACGCGCGCGCCGGACGGGGCGCGCAGTTGCTTATAGGCCGCCATCAGGGAGATCACGGCGAACGGCACCGCGGCAAAGACGCCCATCGCGGCATACTCCAGTGGCAGCGCGGCAAAGCCGCCAGCGCAAAGCAGCACCGCCACGCCGGCGCTCATCCACCACGGCGAGCGCAGCAGCACGGCAAAAATGGAGTTCTGGGACATCTTCAGTTTCATGAGGGCTCGCGGCGAATGGGGATCAACAGGAAATCAGGCGCTTTCGCCCGCGTCGTCATGCTGGCCGGCAAAGGCACGAACCACGATGCGCACGCCGCCGCAGGTCACGATCTGGCCATCGCGGATCTTGGCCGTCTTGCGTGTTTCGACCACGCCGCCGACGCTGACCTGGCCGTCCGCCACCAGCATCTTGCCGGCGCCGCCGCTGTCGCACAGGCCGGTCGCCTTCAGCAACTGGTTGATCTCGATATAGGGGCTGCCTTCGGCGAGCGTGAATTCGATGATGGACATGATGGGGCTTTGAAACGGCGGGGTCAGGCCGGGCCGTTGCCGGGGTTGCCGGGATTGGCCGGGGCGGCGGGGTTGGCGGGCGAAGTGGCAGCCGGGGCAGCGGCGGGGGCTTCCGCGGGCGCTTCAACGGGCGCCTGCGGGCCGGCGGGAGGCACGGGGCGGTTGTTGCCGGTTTCGGCGCGCGCCATCCAGGCGATCAGCGACGAGCGCATGGCTTCCTCGACCGACATCTGGATGGGCTGCACCCATTCCTGCGGCACGAAGACGGTGTAGCCGCCGATCATGTAGCCCATCGGCAGGTAGACCGCGACGCGTTCGCCCTGGGTGAACCCTTCGGGCAGGCCGTCCGTGCCGCGGCGGGTCACCAGGCCCACCAACTCCAGTTGCTGGCCCGGGATGCGCAGGACGACGACCTGCTGGGCGGTGTTCTTGGAACTGGGCGAAAAGTAGTCGGCAAAGCTCTTGAGCGACGAATAGATGCTCTTGACCACCGGCAGGTTGGTAAACGGCATCTCGACCAGCGTCAAAACGCGCTGCACGCGCTGCTTGGACACGAGATAGCCGATGGCCAGGATGCCCAGGATCCCCAGCGCCAGGCCCATGCCCGGCACGTAGAAGCCGCCGATGAAGGGGCGCAGGAAGGTCAGCGCCACGCCTTCCGTCCAGGCCAGAAAGAGATACAGCAGGTAGATCGTCAGCGCCAGCGGCAGGACGGTGATCAGGCCGCGAAAGAAGTATTTATAAAGACGGGTCATAGGCAAGAGCAAAAATAGGGTCGGACGAACGCATTGGTTCGCCGGGAGGGCCGCAGCATAGCAGCCGCCAACGGTTTTTTCGGTAACAACCCGGCGGCCGCACGTGGCCGGGGCAGGGCGCATCCCTTCTTTTAGTGTGAACAGGCCCTACCGGTCCACCGGCAGAAAGAGCGTCTCCTTGATTTCCTCCATCACGATGTAGCTGTGCGATTCGGCGGAGGCGGGCAGGCGCTTGAGGATTTCGCCCAAAAGACGGCGGTACTCGTTCATTTCGGTCAGGCGGGCCTTGACCAGATAGTCGAAGTCGCCCGACACCAGGTGGCACTCCATGACTTCCGGGACATACAGCAGCTCTTTCTTGACCTTGTCGAAGACGTCGCCGGACTTGGCCGACAGCTTGATTTCCAGGAAGACGAGCAGGTTCTTGCCCAGCGCCGCCGGATTGACGCGCGCATGGTAACCCGTGATGACGCCCTCGCGCTCCATGCGCTTGACGCGGTCGGAGCAGGGGGTGGCCGACAGGCTGACGCGCTCTGCCAATTCGGTGACCGAAATCCGGCCTTCGCGCTGCAGGATATCGAGGATTTTGAGGTCGATTCGGTCGAGGTCGCGCATTTCACTTTTGCGGGTCAAAAAACGGGGGTGGCCCGAGAAAAAGCACTGGTAAAGCAAAATCTTCAGTGTTTTTCACTGCCGAAGGGGTCATAGACTACCGAAATTCCCAGACAAAACCAACTATCGGAAAGAATCATGCATGTGATCGTCCTTGGCAGCGGCGTCATCGGCACCACCACTGCCTACTACCTGGCCCGGCAGGGCGCCAAAGTGACCGTGCTGGACCGCCAGCCCGCAGCTGCGCAGGAAACCAGCTACGCCAACGCCGGACAGGTCTCGCCTGGCTATTCCACCCCGTGGGCGGCGCCCGGCATTCCGCTCAAGGCGATCAAATGGCTGTTTCAAAAGCACGCGCCCTTGGCGATCCGCCTGGATGGCAGCCTGTACCAGCTGAAATGGATGGCCGCCATGCTGGCCAATTGCTCGGCCGACCGCTATGCCGTCAACAAGGAGCGCATGCTGCGCCTGGCCGAGTACAGCCGCGACTGCCTGCGCGAACTGCGCGCTTCCACCGGCATCCACTATGAAGAGCGCACCCGGGGCACGCTGCAGCTGTTTCGCACCGATGCCCAGATGGAGGCCGCGCGCCGCGACATCGCCGTGCTCGAAGAGGTGGGTGTCCCCTACGAACTCCTGGACCGCCACCGCCTCGTGACGGCCGAACCCGCGCTGGCCAATTCCGCCCACAAGCTTTCCGGCGGTCTGCGCCTGCCCAATGACGAAACCGGCGACTGCCAGCTCTTCACGCGCCGGCTGGCCGACATGGCGGCCGAACTGGGCGTGGATTTCCGCTTTGACCAAAGCGTCACGGGGCTGAACACGGCCGGCGGCCAGATCACCGGCGTGCGCGTGGGCAACGAGGTCCTGACGGCCGACCGCTACGTGGCTGCCTTCGGCAGCTACACCCGCGGTTTCCTGGAACCCCTGGGACTGGACCTGCCGGTGTATCCGGTCAAGGGCTATTCGCTGACCATCCCCATGAAGGACGAGGCCGCCGCGCCGGTGTCGACCGTTCTCGACGAAACCTACAAGGTCGCCGTCACGCGCTTTGACCAGCGGATCCGCGTCGGCGGCATGGCGGAACTGTCCGGCTTTGACCTGCGCCTGAAGGACGCCCGCC
This sequence comes from Achromobacter sp. JD417, assembly GCF_041879325.1. Lineage (NCBI taxonomy): Bacteria > Pseudomonadati > Pseudomonadota > Betaproteobacteria > Burkholderiales > Alcaligenaceae > Achromobacter > Achromobacter sp. JD417. Next base: position 2,720,037 of record NZ_CP087159.1, read on the forward strand.
GCAAGACGCTGGAACTGGTCGTCAACGACCTGTTCCCGGGCAGCGGTCACGTGGCCCAGGCCGAGTTCTGGACGGGCCTGCGTCCCATGACGCCGGACAGCACGCCGGTTGTCGGCGCCACGCGCTACGGCAACCTCTATCTGAACACGGGCCACGGCACCCTGGGTTGGACCATGGCTTGCGGTTCCGGCAAGCTGGTCGCCGACCTCGTCATGGGCCAGCGTCCCGCGATCAGCACCGACGGGCTTGGCCTGTCGCGCTACGACCGGCGCGCCGCTTCCCGTCAGCAACTGGTGCTGAACGGCAAGGGCGCCTGATCCGCCCACCGCGCCGCTGGCGGCGCACCCCCCGACGGGCCGCTTCGATGCGGCCCGCGTCTTTTTGTGTGTGCTGAATTGAGCACGGCGAGGGCCCGGAAGGCCCGCCGCTTTATGCCAAAATCGCCGCATGACCCATTTCCTGCACACTGCCGACTGGCAGATCGGCCGTCAGTACGGCCAGTTTGAAACCGACGATGCCGCCATGCTGGCCGAGGCCCGCTTCGAGGTCGTGGCCCGCATCGCCGCCCTGGCCGACGAGCGCCGCGTGGACGCCGTGCTGGTCGCCGGAGACGTCTTCGACACGCAAGCCGTTTCGGATCGCACCATCCGCCGGCTTTTTGCCGCCATGTCCGCCTACACCGGGCCGTGGGTCATGATCGCCGGCAACCACGATGCCGCGCTGGCCGACAGCGTCTGGAGCCGCGCCATGCAGCTGGGCTGCATTCCCGCCAACGTGCATGTCCCGCTTGTCACCGGCGTGGTGGATCTGCCGCAGGCCAACCTTGCCGTGCTTGCGGCCCCGCTCACGCAGCGCCATACCTACGACGACGTCACGCAGGCCTTCGATGCGCTGGAAACGCCAGCAGGGCGCATCCGCGTGGGCCTGGCGCACGGCAGCGTTGCCGGCCGCCTGCCCGACACGATCGACGCCACCAACCCCATCGCGCCCGATCGCGCGGACCGGGCCAGTCTGGATTACCTGGCGCTGGGCGATTGGCACGGCTGCCTGTCCATCGACGCTCGCACCTGGTATGCCGGCACGCCCGAACAGGACCGCTTCCGGGGCAACGAGCCCGGCTACGTGCTTGACGTGCAGATCGGCGCGCCCGGCATGGCGCCCGTCGTTGAACGCATCGCCACGGGCCGGTATCGCTGGTCGGCCTGGACAGAGACGCTCAGCCTATCGTCAGACGCGCAGGCGCTGGCCGAGCGCATGGCAGCGCTGCGCGCCGATGACGTGTTGCGCCTGGATGTGCAGGGCCACGTCAACCTTGAAACCTGGGACGCGCTGCAAAAGGCGGTGGGAGAAGCCGCCGCGCAGGTGCGGGCCTTGCTGCCGGATCTGTCGGGCGTGCGGCTCGAACCCGACGAAGCCGACCTGGCGCAATTGCGTGCCAGTGGCTATGTGGGCGAGGTCGCCGCGCAACTGCAGGCGCTGCAGGCAACCCAGGCAACACATGCCGAAGACGACCCGTCCGCCGTGGCCAGCGAGGCCTTGCGCCTGCTGCTGCGCTTCCAGCGTGAAACCGCTGCGCCGGGAGCCGCCAAATGAAGATCTCGCGCATCGCCCTCGAAGAATTCCGCAAGTTCCGCCAGCCGTTGTCGCTGGACAAACTGCAAGACGGCCTGAACCTCTTTGTCGGTCCCAACGAGGCCGGCAAGAGCACGATTGCCGCCGCCATCCGTGCCGCATTCCTTGAACGCTACAGCACCAGCAAGGTCGCCGACCTGGCGCCGCACGGCGAGTCGGGCGCGCGCCCCAGCGTGGAGCTGGCCTTCACGCACGCGGATCACTCGTATGTCCTGAAAAAGCAGTTCCTGTCCAAGGCCCGCTGCGAACTCGTCGTCGACGACGGCGCGCAGCGGCTGGACGGCGAAGAGGCCGAAAACGCGCTGGCGGTCTTGCTGGGCTTTGAACTGCCCGGACGCGGCCAGAGCAAACCCGACCTGGCCGGCGTGCCGGGCCTGCTCTGGATACGCCAGGGCGATGGCCAGAACCTGCACGAAGCCGCGGGCTACGCGGGCTCGCATCTGCGCGATGCCTTGACGCAGCTCTCCGGCGAGCTGGCGTCCAGCGACGGCGATCGCCTGTTCGACCGCGTCTCGGCGGAGCGCGCCGCGTTGCTGGATGCGCGCAACGGCCGGCCCAAGGGCAGCTACAAGGACGCCGAAGACGCGCTTGCCCGCGCCACGTCCGAGCGCGACGCGTGCGCGCAGGCCATGGCGCAACTGAACGCCGACGTCGACAGGCTGGCCGAGTTGCGGCGGGATCACGAACGCGCGCAGGCCGAGCAGCCCTGGAAGGATTTCGAGACCAAGGCTGTGCAGGCCCGCGCACGGCTGGCCGCGCTGGCCAAGGAACGCGAAGCCTTCGACGGGTTGCAACGTGAGCAGGCGCAGGCAGCGCAGACACTTGCGCTGCTGCAGGATCAGGTCCGGCGCGATCAGCAGGACGAAGCCGACTACCAGTCGCTGCTGCGCGATGCGCGCGCCGCGCACGCGCATGTGCAGGCAATGCAGGAGCCGCTCGTGCGCGCCCAGCAGCAGCGGCAATCGCATGCGGCCGCCCTGGAGGCCGCGCGCCGTCGCGTGGCGCAGCTTCAGGCGCAAGCCGACCGCCGGGATCTGGACCGCCAGCTGGCGCAACTCACGCCCGAGATCGAACGCCTGGACACCGCCCTGATCGCGGTCACCCACCTCATCGAACAAGGATCGGCGCTCAAGACCGAGGCCGTGCGCCTGGAGATCTCCGACGCCGAAATCGAAGCCCTGCGCAAGGCCAGCCGCGAACTGGGCAATCTGCAATTGCAGCAACAGGCCGTGGCCACGCGCCTGCGCTACCAGCTCGATGCCGGCGCGCAAGCTTTGCTCGATGGCAAGGCGGTCAGCGGCTCGGGCGAGGTCCTGCTGACGGCCGCGGCCGAACTCGACCTGCCCGGCGTGGGCCGCCTGCAGATCGAACCCGGCGGGCAGGATCTGCCGGCCCTGCAGCGCGACCTGGCGCGCGCGGAGTCGGCATGTGCCGCGTTGCTCAAGCGGGCGGGCGTCGACACCCTGACTGACGCCGAGCAACGCCACGCCCGCTACACCGCGTTGCAGCGCGAGCTGGACGGCATGCGCAAAACCCTGGGCATTCATGCGCCGCGCGGCGTGGATGCGCTGCGCACGCAGCGCGACGAAGCGCTGGCGCGTCTTGCCCAGTTGCAGGAACGGCTGTCCAAACTGCCCCCCGCGCAGGACCTGAGCGACGGTGTGCCCGGTGATGTCGCGGACGCAGACGACGACGGCCTGCCGGACGCCATCCAGGCCCTGCGCGAAGCCGAAGCGGTGGCCGCCCAGGCGGAAAAGGCGGTTGCCGATGCGCAGCGCGCGCTGGACGCCGACACGGCCCGCGCCCAGTTGCTGGAAGGTCAGGCGGCTGCGCGGGGCGCCGAATTGCAGTCCGCTGAACGCGTGGCCCAACGGCAGGCGCGCGCCGGCCGGCTCGCTGAAGTGCGCAGCGCCCACGACCAGCTCGACGCCCGCGTGCGCGAGGCCCGCGCCGCGCTGGCCGAACACCGGCCCGAGCTGGCCGAGCAGGACGTGCTGCGGTTCGAGAAATCCGCCGCCATCGAACGCGATGCGCAGCACAAGCGCCACGGCGACATCCTGCAGTTGCAGGGCAAGCTGGATCAGGCCGGGGCGCAGGGGCTGGGCGAACGCCTGTCCGAAATGCAGGCGGCCTGCGAACGCCTGCAACGGCGCCGCGACGAGTTCGCGCGGCGCGCCGCCGCGCTGGACCTGCTGCAAAAGCTGCTGGCCGACAAACGCGCCGCGGCCACGCAGCGCCTGCAGGCGCCGCTCGCCCGGCGGCTCAACCACTATCTGGCGCTGCTCTTTCCCGACGCCGCGCTGCGACTGGACGATGCGCTGCTGCCCACGGCGCTGCGCCGCGGCGACGGCGAGGATCTGCTGGAGGCGCTCAGCTTCGGCACGCGCGAGCAACTTGGCATCCTGGCGCGCTTTGCCTACGCGGATCTGCTGCGCGAGGCCGGCCGGCCCACGCTGCTGCTGCTGGACGATGCGCTGGTGCACACCGACGACGCGCGTCGCGACTTCATGAAGCGGGCGCTCTTTGACGCCGCCACCCGGCACCAGATCCTCATGTTCACCTGCCACGGCGAGGCATGGCGGGACATGGGCGTGGAGCAGCGCCGGATCGGATAGCGCCCACGCCAACGCTTGACGCTTCGGCCCGCGGCCGGTAGGCTGCCCCGATGCCTGATCACACGCCTCTCGCCATGCTTGCCCGCGCCGTCCGCGCCGGTCTTGCCTGCGCGCGCGTGCCGGCTTTCTTCTCTGCCGGTTCTCCGCCGGCAGTCTCTCCTGTCAAGAACGCGGCGCCGCCGCCGCCCGCCTCGCCGCCCTGCGGTGTGGTGCCGGGCGTGTGCCCGCCAGGGGTGGCTTTGCGCCGTCCCGTGTCGGCCGTCGTCGGCTGACCTGCCGCTTTCTCTTCTCCCGCCTGACCCCTCGCGCCGCGCCGCAAGCCGCGTGACGTCTGCCGTCTGAGCAGCGCGCGCCCGAGAGCGCGCGTCATCGCGCGCCGGGCTGGAGTCTGTTGCCATTCAGACAGGTGATTTCTCATGTCCATCAACCGAAGCGCGTGGACTGCCCGCGCGTCCACCACCTTGTTCGTGCTGCTGTGGAGCGGCGGCGCGATCTTCGCAAAATGGGGGCTGTCGCACGCCTCCGCCTTTGGATTTCTGTTGTGCCGCTTCCTGCTCGCGTTGGCGGCGCTGCTCCTGATCTGCGCACCCCGCCGGCGATGGCTGCCCCAGCCCGGCACGCGCATTCAGGTGGCCGCGACGGGTGCGCTGCTGATCGGCAGTTACTCCATCTGCTATCTGCTCGCGCTGGATCATGGCGTGACGCCGGGCGTGCTGGCCACGTTGCTTGGCGCGCAACCCATCCTGACGCTGGCGCTGACCGAGCGCCGCTATGCCCCGGCGCGTCTGGCAGGGCTTTGCCTGGCGCTGGCCGGCCTGGTGCTGGTGGTGTATCAAAGCATCGCGCTGACCCGCTTGTCCGTGGCTGGCATCGCCTACGCCTGCGCCGCGCTGGCCAGCATGACGGGCGGCGCCTTGCTGCAAAAGCGCGTTCGGCAGGCGCCAATGGCGGTGATGCCATTGCAGTACGCGGTCAGCCTTGTGCTGTGCCTGCTGTTTGCGCCTTTCCAGCCGCTGCATGCCGACTGGAGCGTCGGCTTTATCGTGCCGCTGATCTGGATGGGCCTTGTGATCTCGGTGGGCGCCACGCTGCTTTTTTACCGCATGATCCAGGCGGGCAACCTCGTCAACGTGACCAGCTTGTTCTACCTGGTGCCGGTGGGCACGGCCGCGCTGGACTACGTGATCCTGGGCAATCGCCTGCCGGCGCTCAGCCTGGCGGGCATGGCCGCGATCCTGACGGGGCTGATGCTCGTCCTGCGCCATCCGGCGTCGGGAAACGATCAGGGGCAGCAGCAGCGATAGCGCCCTCGGCAGACGCTGGCACGGCTTTCAGGCGCGCGGGCCGCCGCCCGGGACCGTGCCGTTTGCCGCGCCGACGTCCATCCAGCCGCTCCATGGCGGTGTGGCGTCCGTCGGGGGCGCGTCAAGCGCGCCGTCCGGCCCCGCCCAATGACCGCTCACGAGCTGAGCAGGCCGCGTCTGCGCCACGACCCGCGCGCACAGGTCCCACGCGTCCAGCCGCACGCTCAGGCCGGCATAGACGCCGTGTCCCGGGCCGGCCGCGATGATGCCCGCCGCGTGCACGCCTTCGCCCGCCCGGATGGCACCTTCCGCGCGGATGTCCTCGCCGGCGATCAAGCCCCACCCGCAGGCAAGATGATCGCCGCACTGGATGGATCCGCCTGCCTGTATTCCGCAGGCGGCATGGATTTCCTGTTCCGCGCGGACGCCGCCGCCCGCCTTGATGCCTTGCCCGCATTTGATGGCGCCTTGCGCGCTGATGTCCTGCCCGGCATGCAGGTGGCCGGTCACGGCCAGATCCTGGCCCGCGCAGATGTCCCACTTGGCGCGCACGTTGCCGGCGCAGTCCAGGCGGGCGGTCGTCTCGATGCCCCAGTCGGCCGCCACGTCGCCGCCCGCCCGCAGGTTGCCGGCGCTGGCGATGTTGCCGCCGGCCGTGATGTTCTCGCCCGCGACGATCGATTCGCCCGCCCGGATGCCGCCGCCCGTGACAATGCTGCGTCCGGCGCGCACCACGGTGTCCACGTTGATGCCCATTCGCACTTCCAGCGTCCCCGCGAACACGATGGCGTTCGCGTCCAGCGTGTCCAGGCGCAGCACGGCGTCGGTCGGGCCGAACTGATCCAGCAGCCAGCAGGCGTCGCCGACGCGGCCGTCGGCGACGAGCGCGTCGAGCACGGCCTGGTAGTCCCCCTGGCCGTTGTGGTCGCGTAGGAACCATTTGTAGCCGCCCGCGCAGGGGTTCTTGGCTTTGACGAATTTCTTGGTGAGTTGCATGGCGCTGAATCGAAGACGGTGCGTGGCCGCCGCGCCAGCTCTCGTGAAGGCGTGCGCAGGCGAAATGGGGACGGGCGCCCGCCACGCGGCAGTGCGCCCGCCGGCCGGTTTCAGGCTGCGGCGCGCGTGGATGAGCGCAGGCAGCCGGCAACGGGCCGGAGCAAGGAAATCAGAAAGGGGAAAAGCGGGCGATTAGCCGGGCTTGGACCGCGCGTAAGCGGAACGCGCGGCGACCTCCTGCGAACTCAACAGCGTTGAGCGCAGGGCGCAGAGGGCGCAGGTGACGCAGGGAAGGGAGGATATGTCGGATTGCACGGGGCAGATGCTACCACCCGGGCAATTGCCGTCAAGCGGCGCAGGAGGCGAAAAAAGGCGCCAACCGGCGTTGGCGCCCTTCATGTCGAACTGGGGTATCAGTTCGTCAGGACGATGTTGCGGTCCTTGGCGATGCGCTGGCGCAGTTCAAGTTCGCGCTTGATCTGCGCGGCGTATTCGGCCGGCGTGTTGCCGTCCACCAGCGAGCCGCCGTCGGCCAGGCGCTGGGCGATCTTCGGATCCTTCAGCGCCTTGACCGCCGCGGCGTGGACGCGGTCGATCACCGCTTGCGGCGTGCCGGCGGGCGCCACCAGGCCGTACCACGCCATGTTGTCCATGTCGGGCAGGCCGCCTTCGGCGAACGTCGGCACGTCGGGCAGGGCGGGCAGGCGCTTGGGCGCCGCCACGGCCAGCGCGCGCAGCTTGCCCGCCTGGATGTGCGGCATCGAGGAGGGCAGGTTGTCGAACTGCACATTGACCTGGCCGGCGATGACGTCGTTCAGCGCCGGGCCCGATCCGCGGTAAGGCACGTGGACCATGTCGGTCTTGGTCAGCGACTTGAACAGTTCGCCGTCCAGGTGGCTGATGCCGCCCGCGCCCGACGAGGCATAGCTGTACTTGCCGGGGTTGTTCTTCAGGAGGGTGATGAATTCAGCCAGCGTCTTGGCGGGCACGCTGGGGTTGACCGTCATGACGTTGGGCACGTTCACCATATTGGTGATCGGCGCAAAGTCCTTGAGCGGGTTGTACGGGTTCTTGGGATTGGTGGCCGGATTGGTGGCCATGGTGCTCACCGTGGCCACGCCCAGCGTGTAGCCGTCGGGCGCGGAGCGCACCACGGCGTCGGCGCCGATGGAGCCGCCACCGCCGCCCCGGTTTTCAACGACCACGGGCTGGCCGAGCTCACGGCCCAGGCCTTCAGCCACCACGCGGGCCACGATATCGGTCGTGCCGCCCGCTGCGAACGGAACGATCAGCCGGATGGGTTTATTGGGGTAGGGGTCGGCGGCCTGAGCGGCGGAGGTCAAGCAGACGCCAGCGATGGCAAGGGCCAGGGCGGCTTTGGCATGTGACAACACGTTCAAGAGTCTTCTCCATATTGTTGTTCCGAGCCGGCCGGCTTCTTGGACCGGCTTCGGTGAAGCGCGCATTGCCGGGGGTGCCGGCAAGCCAACGCCTCGTGGCCGCAATTCCACACAGGTATGTCCCCACGGTCAACTTGGGATTGTCCCTGTCATGATGAAAGGCAAAAATTTTCAGACGCTTTCCATTTCCGCGAAGATGGCGGGAGTTAGAGGAAAAAGTGTGTCTGACAGCCAGTTGAACGCCTTTCGATACGCTTTCAGTGCGCAAACGCTGCGCAGTCATCATGCTGTCATTAGCTGATTACTCACATAAATCTCTGCATAACTTACAAGAATCTGATATTTTTCGGCTGAGATTCTTGCCCGGTCTTGCAAGAAAGCTATTGCGTTTGTTTCTGTCTGCGCCGTTCAATTGGCGTTGGTTGATGTCCCCACGGGGCAACGTGTAGTGCAGCGGCGCACCGGGCCAGGGTTCCGTCCGTTTTTCAATCCCCGGTCTGTTTCGTCTCTCGCTGCCTTGCGCTGGCGGGAGGGGGCCCGGACATTTTCGGAACGCCATGTCGCTGATCCTGATCCTCGCTCTGCCGTTCGCCGGCAGCCTGTGCGCCGCGCTGCTGCCTTCCAACGCCCGCAACGCCGAGGCGTGGCTGGCTGGCCTCATCGCCCTCGTCTGCGTGGTTCTGATCGCGACCCTGTATCCCGACGTCGCCAACGGCGGCGTCATACGGGCCGACATACCTTGGGCGCCCGCCCTCGGACTGCAATTCACCCTGCGCATGGACGGCTACGCCTGGCTGTTCGCGCTGATCGTCTCGGGCATGGGCGCGCTGGTGGTGCTGTATGCGCGCTACTACATGTCGCCCGAAGACCCGGTGCCGCGTTTCTTTTCCTTCTTTCAAGCCTTCATGGCCGCCATGCTGGGCGTGGTGCTCTCGGGCAACCTGATCCAGCTTGTGCTGTTCTGGGAAATGACCAGCCTGGCGTCCTTCATGCTGATCGCCTACTGGCACCACCGCCTGGACGCGCGCCGGGGCGCCCGCATGGCGCTGACGGTCACCGGGGCGGGCGGGCTCTGTTTGCTGGCCGGGGTGCTGATCCTGGGCCACATCGTCGGCAGCTACGACATGGACCGCGTCCTGGCGTCGGGCGACCTGGTCCGGGCCGACCCCTGGTATCCGGCCGTGCTGGTGCTGGTGGCGCTGGGCGCGCTGACCAAAAGCGCGCAGTTCCCGTTCCATTTCTGGCTGCCCAACGCCATGGCCGCGCCCACGCCGGTGTCGGCCTATCTGCACTCGGCAACGATGGTCAAGGCGGGCGTCTTCCTGCTGGCGCGCTTCTGGCCCGTGCTGTCGGGCACGGACGAATGGTTCTGGATCATCGGCGGCCTTGGGCTCATCACCCTGGTGCTGGGCGCTTACGCAGCCATTTTCCAGCAGGACATGAAAGGGGTGCTGGCCTATTCCACGATCAGCCACCTGGGCCTCATCACGCTGCTGCTGGGCCTGAACAGCACCCTGGCGCTGGTGGCGGCCATCTTCCACATGATCAACCACGCCACGTTCAAGGCGTCGCTCTTCATGGCGGCGGGCGTGGTCGACCACGAAACCGGCACCCGCGACCTGGGCAGGCTGTCCGGTCTGTACAAGGCGATGCCCATCACCGCCACGCTGGCGATGGTGGCCGCCGCCTCGATGGCGGGCGTGCCGCTGCTGAACGGCTTCCTGTCCAAGGAAATGTTTTTTGCCGAGACCACCTTCGTCAGCGCCGACCGCTACGTGCAGCTTGGCCTGCCGCTCTTGGCCACGATTGCCGGCGCGTTCAGCGTGGCGTACTCGCTGCGCTTCATCCTGCAGGTGTTCTTCGGCCCGCCGGCCACCGACCTGCCGCGCGAACCGCACGAACCGCCGCGCTGGATGCTGCTGCCCAGCGCGCTGCTGGTCCTCATGTGCCTGCTGGTCGGCATCGTTCCCAGCTTGACCGTGGGCCCGTTCCTGGCCACCGCTGCGCAAAGCATCCTGGGCGAAAACATGCCCGATTACAGCCTGGCCGTCTGGCATGGCTTCAATCTGCCGCTCGCCATGAGCCTGGTCGCCACCACGGCGGGCGTGCTGCTGTACCTGGCCCTGCGTGCTCATCAGCGCGCCAATCCGGGCCGCGTGCCGTTCATCTACCGCCTGGACGGCCGCCGCACGTTCGAGGCGCTGCTGGACGGTTCCAGCGTTGCCGCCGCGTGGCTGTTGCGCTGGGTGTCGTCCACGCGCCTGCAGGTGCAGATGGTGCTGATCGTGGTCGGCACGCTGTTCGTTGCGTGGCTGCCGCTGCGCGCGGGCGGCTGGCTGGACGGCGCCGTGCGCCTGACGCCCGTCGACCCGGTGTTCGCATTGCTGTGGATCGTGGGCGGCACGTGCGCGCTGGCCGCCGCGTTCCAGGCCAAGTACCACCGCCTGGCCTCGCTGGCGCTGGCCGGCGGGGCAGGGCTCATCACCTGCCTGACCTTTGTCTGGTTCTCGGCGCCCGATCTGGCTCTGACCCAGTTGTCCGTCGAAGTCGTGACGCTGGTGCTGCTGCTCCTGGGCCTGCGCTGGCTGCCGCGGCGCATCGTGCAGGACGACGAAGAAAGCCTGAAGGCCACGCTGATGGCGCGCGGGCGCCGCCTGCGCGACCTGCTGCTGGCGGTGGCGGCCGGCACGGGCATGTCGGCGCTGGCCTATTCGGTGCTGGCGCGGCCCCAGACCAATCCCATTTCGTCCTACTTCGTGGACCGGGCGCTGCCCGACGGTGGCGGCACCAATGTGGTCAACGTGATCCTCGTGGACTTCCGCGGGTTCGATACGTTTGGCGAAATCACCGTGCTGGGCATCGTGGCGCTGACCGTCTACGCGCTGCTGCGCCGGTTCCGCCCGGCCGCCGAGAGCGCGGACATTCCGCGCCAGCAGATGGACCAGGACGGCGGCATTCCAGACGCGCCCGACATCAAGTCGGTGGTGCCCGCCGGCTCGATGATGGTGCCGGCCGTGCTGGTGCGCCTGCTGCTGCCGGTTGCCGCGCTGATTTCCGTGTACTTCCTCTTGCGCGGCCACAATCAGCCGGGCGGCGGCTTTGTCGGCGGCCTCATCTTCGCCACCTCCGTCATCCTGCAATACATGGTGGGCGGGGTGTACTGGGTCGAATCCCGCAGCCGCCTGAATCCCCAGAACTGGATCGGCATCGGGCTGCTGTCCGCAGGTATCGCCGCCGTGAGCGCGTGGCTGGCCTACAAGCCTTTCCTCGCCGCGCTGGCCTGGGATGTCGCGCTGCCGTTGATCGGTCATGTCCACGTGTCCAGCGTGCTGCTGTTCGACCTGGGCGTCTACATGCTGGTCGTGGGATCCACCGTGCTGGTGCTGGTGGCGCTTGCCCACCAATCGCTGCGCGCGCAACGCAAGGCCGCCGCCGAACTCCAGGCGGCCGCCGCTCAAACAGGAGAAGCCTGATGGAATTGATATACGCAGCCGCGATCGGCGTGCTGGCGGGCTCGGGCGTATGGCTGCTGCTGCGGCCCCGGACGTTCCAGTTCATCATGGGCCTGTCGCTGGTCTCCTACGCGGTCAACCTTTTCATCTTCGGCATGGGCCGGCTCACGTCCGGCAAGCCGCCGGTGGTGGATCCCGCCATGGCGCATGATCCTTCCTGGTATGCGGATCCGCTGCCGCAGGCGCTGGTGCTGACCGCCATCGTCATCGGCTTTGCCACCACCGCGCTGTTCCTGGTTGTGCTGCTCGCCTCACGGGGCCTTACGGGTACCGACCACGTTGATGGACGGGAGTCCCAATCTTGAGTTTCTGGCTTCAACATCTTCCGGTTCTGCCCATCATCATTCCGCTGGTCGCGGGCGCGGCGATGCTGCTGCTCGCCGACACCAACCGCTATGCGCGCGGCGGCATCGCGCTTCTGTCGACGCTTGCCCAATTGGCGGCCGCGATTTCCCTGTTGTTCGTGGCTGGCGGCGGCGTACCTGGCGTCTGGGAAAACGGGGTAGGGGCCTACCTCGTGGGCGATTGGCCGGCGCCGTTCGGCATTGTGCTGGTGGTCGACCGTCTGGCCGCAGTCATGCTGACGCTGACGGCGGTGCTGGGACTGGCCACGCTGGTCTACGCGCTGGCGCGGTGGGACCGCGCGGGCGTGCATTTCCACTCGCTCTTCCAATTCCTGCTGATGGGCCTGAATGGCGCCTTCCTGACCGGCGACCTGTTCAACCTGTTCGTGTTCTTCGAGGTGCTGCTGGCCGCGTCCTACGGCTTGCTGCTGCATGGGTCCGGCGTGGCGCGCGTCAGCGCCGGCCTGCAGTACATCGCCGTGAATTTGGTGGCTTCGTTCCTGCTGCTCATCAGCATTGCGCTGATCTACGGCGTGACCGGCACGCTCAACATGGCCGACCTGGCCTTGCGCGCGGGCAATCTGACGGGCGCCGAGCGCATGCTGTTCGAAGCGGGCGCCGCCATCCTGGGCGTGGCGTTCCTCGTGAAGGCGGGCGCCTGGCCGCTCAACTTCTGGCTGGTCAAGGGCTATGGGTCGGCTGGCGCACCCATCGCGGCCATGTTCTCCATCATGACCAAGGTCGGCATCTACGCCTTGCTGCGCATCGGCTCGCTGCTGTTGCCCACGGGCGCGCCCGCCGCCTTCAGCCTGGACTGGATGTTTGCTGCCGGACTGGCCACGCTGCTGTTCGGCGCCCTGGGGCTGTTGGCCACCCAGCAACTGGAAAAAATGGTCGGCTACTGCGTCATCGTGTCGGCCGGCACGCTGCTGACCGCGCTGGGCATGCCGGGCGTCACTCTCACCGGTCCCGCGCTGTTCTACCTGATCAGTTCGGTGCTGACGACGGGCGCGTTTTTCCTCTTGGCCGAGCTGATCGAACGCACCCGCAGCTTCGGCGCGAACGTGCTCGCGGTTACGCTCGACGCCTTCGATCTGGATGATCCGACCTCTGTGAACCGATCGGACGACGTGGTCGGTGTGGCGATCCCCGCCGCGATGGCGTTCCTGGGCTTGGCCTTCATTTCGTGCGCCTTGCTGGTGACCGGCTTGCCGCCGCTGTCCGGCTTCGTGGCGAAGTTCTCGCTGTTGTCGGCGGCCGTCTCGGCGGCCACCGAATCGGCGCCGCCCATGGACGCCTGGATTCTTGTGGCGGCCGTGCTGGTGTCGGGCCTGGCTGGCCTGATCGGCCTGGGCCGCACCGGCATCCGTATTTTCTGGGCCAGCGACGACCGCAGCACGCCGCGCCTTCGCGTCATCGAGGCCGGCCCCGTCGCGGCGCTGGTGTTGCTTTGCGTGGCCCTGGCCGCGGGCGCCGGTCCCGTGTCCGCCTACCTGGACGACGCGGCCCGTTCGCTTGACCAGCCCGCGTCTTACATCGACGCCGTCATGTCCGCGCAGACCGTGCGCGGCGTCAAGGGAGGAAGCTGATGCGCCGTCTTTACTTCCTGATCCTGCCCACCCTGCTGTTTGTCCTGTGGCTGGTGCTCAACGAAAGCCTGTCCGCGGGGCAGATCGCGCTGGGCATCGCGCTGGCGCTGTGGTTCACGTGGGCCGCCTCGCGCCTGCGACCGCTGCGGGCGCGCCCGCGCCGCCTCTGGAAGGTGATACCGCTTTTCCTGCGCGTGACGAAGGACATCATCAAGTCCAACATCGCGGTGGCGCGGCTGATCCTGAACCCGCGCCGCAACGAATTCTCACCCGGGTTCATCCTGATCCCGCTCACCATGCGCGACCCGCATGGTCTGGCGATGCTGGCTTGCATCGTCACCTATACGCCCGGCACCGTCTGGGTGGACCTGACCGAAGACCACAGCCTGAAACTGCACGTGCTCGACCTGCAGCACGAACATGAGTGGATCGAGCTGGTGCAGCAGCGCTACGAGCGCCCGTTGATGGAGATGTTCGAATGAATTCCGTACTGTATTGGGCGGCATCCTTTGCCTTGCTTTGCTTTGCGCTGGGCATGGTGTTTGCCACCATCCGCCTGTTGCGAGGCCCCACCGCCCAGGACCGCGTCCTGGCCCTGGACACGCTGTACATCAACGGCATGCTGACGATGCTGGTGTTTGGCATCCGGTCCGGCTCGTCCGTGTACTTCGACATTGCGCTGCTGATCGCGCTGTTCGGTTTCGTGGGCTCCACGGCAATGGCGCGCTTTCTCCTGCGCGGCGAGGTCATCGAGCCATGATGGACGTCGATATCCCGCTGTGGGCCGGCATTCCGGCCTGCATCCTGCTGGTGCTGGGGGGGCTGCTGGCGGTGACCGGTTCGGCCGGCCTGCTGCGCTTTCGCACGTTCCAGTCGCGCATCCATGCGCCCACGCTGGGCAACACGATGGGTTGCGCCTGCGTGCTGGCGTCTTCCATTCTCGTCTTCTCGGCGCTGTCGGCGCGGCCCGTGTTTCACGAGGTCATCATCACGTTGCTGTTGATTGTGTCCTCGCCCGTCACGGCCATGCTGCTGATGCGCGCCGCGACCTATCGCAACCGCCTCACCAAGGCCGAGGCGGACAAAGACGCGCGCTGAATTTGGGGCGCGACCCCGATTGGCGTTGAAACGTAACCTTACGAATTCACGTCGCTGGTTATGTCCCCCATCGCCAGGTCATGGGATAGTGATGTCAGTGGGCGGCGCGGCGCAAGACCGAGCCGCCCGGGTTCAATCTCTTCTAAAGGAGCTGACCATGACTTCTGTTTCCCTGCCTACGAAGCGCCTCGCCGCCATGTTGTGCACGACCGGACTGATGCTTGCCGCCGGTGCCGCGCACGCGCAATCCGGCAATGCCGACTCGTCGCAGTCGCGCTACCAGCAGGACGTCGCGGCTTGCAAGAGCGGCACGACCGGCCAACCGCTGGATACCTGCCTGCGCGAAGCCGGCGCGGCGCGCCAGGAGCGCAACCGCCAGAATCTGCGGGACGACAGCCCTGAACAACTTCAGCAGAACATGCTGGCCCGCTGCAGCCGCTTGCCGGAAGCCCAGCGCCAGAATTGCGTCACCCAGATGACCTCGCCCAGCAATGTGCGCGGTAGCGTTCAGGGCGGCGGCGTGCTGCGCGAAACCGTGATTCAAGTGCCCGCCGGCACCGCCCCGGGCATGGCCCCGGCCCCTGGCATGGCGCCCGCACCCGGAATGGCTCCCGCCCCGGGCATGGCGCCCGCACCCGGAATGGCTCCCGCCCCGGGCATGGCGCCGGCTCCCGGCATGGCCCCCGCGCCGGGCACGGGAACCATGAGCGCGCCGATCCGCCAGTAAGTCGTCGCCGGCGTCATATCGGGCATGGCGTGAGGGCGCAGCCGCTGCCGCAATCAGGCAAAATGGCGGCTGTCGCCTTTTCTCACGCATATTCATGTCCGACGTCATCGCCCTGATTTTCGACTTCGACGACACGCTGGCTTCGGACAGCACGTCCGGCTTTCTGGACAGTATCGGCGTGGACACGGCCTCGTTCTGGAAGGAAGAGGTCGATCCCTTGCTGTTCCAGCAAGATTGGGATCCCGTCCCCGCCTATCTCTACAAGATGATCGAACTGTCCCGCCAGGGACGGCACGGGCTCATCACGCAGCAGCGCCTGAAGGACTGGGGCGCGCGCCTCGATCTGCACGACGGCGTATCCACGTTGTTCCAGCGGCTGCGCGCGGCGGTGCGCGCCGAGCATCCGCAGGTGCAGCTTGAGTTCTACCTGATTTCCAGCGGCATCGGCGACGTGGTGCGCGCCACGCCCATCGCGCATGAGTTCACCGAGATCTGGGCCTCGGAGTTCGTCTATGGCGACGATGGCGGCATTGCGTTCCCGCGGCGCGTCGTCAGTTTCACCGACAAGACCCGCTACCTTTTCCACATCCAGAAGGGCATCATCGGCCGCGATTTCCGCAACAAGCCGTTCGAGGTCAACCGCAAGATTCCTGAGGACAGGCTGCGCATCCCGTTCGACCAGATGGTCTTCGTGGGCGATGGCTACACGGACATCCCGTGCTTTTCGCTGATCCGCCGCGCGGGTGGCTTCGCTTTCGGGGTCTGGGACCCCAAGCACCGCGACAAGCGCAGCCGCGCCTGGGGCTTCATCGAGGAGGGGCGCGTGTCCAACCTGAATCAGGCCCGCTACGACGAGCAGGCCGAGCTCTATCAGTGGCTCGAAGAGGCCGTCACCAGCCTGGCCGGCCGCATTGCGCTGAAGTCGCGGGTGTACCGTGGCTGACCCGGCCGTGCTGGCCGCGCCTGCGGTGGTCCCGCCCTGGACCGAGCAGGACGCCCGATTCATGACCCTGGCGCTGGAACAGGCCCAGGCGGCGTACGACATCGGCGAGGTGCCAGTGGGCGCGCTGGTTGTTTCCGCCCAGGGCGACATCCTGGGGCGCGGCTACAACCGCACCATCATCGACCACGACCCGACCGCGCACGCCGAGATCGTCGCCTTGCGCGGGGCCGCGCGCCAGCTTGAAAACTACCGGCTGCCCGGCATCACCGTCTACGTCACGCTCGAGCCCTGCGTCATGTGCATCGGCGCCATGCTGCACGCGCGCCTGGCCCGCGTCGTGTTCGGCGCCTACGATCCCAAGACCGGCGCGTGCGGCAGCGTGCTGGACGTCGGGTCCGTGCCCAAGCTCAATCATCACACTTCAGTCACCGGCGGCGTGCTGGCCGAACCTTGCGGCGATTTGCTGCGCCGGTTCTTCCGCGAGCGCCGCGCCAAGGAATCCATCGCATGAGTACCCCCAAAGCCGCCAAGCCAGCCGCCAAGCCCGCCACCAAGGCGCGCCGCGCAAAGGCCGATGTCCCCGCGGCCCACGATCATCCGCACGATCACGGCCCGGATTGCGGCGACGCATGCGGCCATGATCACGACCACGACCACCATCACGGCCCGCAGCCGGACGCCCGCGGCATCTACCTGATTTCCCCGTCTTCCGCCGTGCGCGATCCCGCCACCGTGACGCTGGCGCGCGAACGGCTGGAGCAGCAGGGCTTCAAGACGGCGCTGGACCGCACGGCGCTGGCCGAACACCAGCGGTTCGCGGGCACGGATGCGCAGCGTCTGGCCAGCCTGACCCGCGCGGCCAAGCAGAAGCTGCCGATCGTCATGGTGACCCGCGGCGGCTACGGCCTGGGCCGGCTGCTGCATGCCATCGACTGGAAGGCAATGGCCGACAGCGGCAAGCGATTTGTCGGCATGAGCGATTTCACGGCGTTCAACCTGGGCCTGCTGGCGCAGACCGGCGCGGTCAGCTATACCGGCGCCACCGCGGTCCGGGACTTTGGCGGCAAGAAGGTTGACGACCTGACCGAGGCGCTGTTCGGCGAGGTGATGCGCGGCGAACTTGAGATCCTCAGCTTCGAAACACCGGACGCCGACCCGGTGGACGCGCGCGGCATCCTGTGGGGCGGCAACCTGGCCATGCTGACATCGCTGCTGGGCACGCCCTACATGCCGAAGATCCGCGGCGGCATCCTGTTCCTTGAAGACGTGGCCGAGCATCCGTACCGCGTCGAGCGCATGCTGATCCAGCTGTGGCAGGCCGGCATCCTGGCGCGCCAGAAGGCGATCGTGCTGGGACGTTTTACGGAATACAAGCTGGCCCCGCACGACAAGGGGTACGATCTGCACGAGGTCGTGGCCTGGCTGCGCAGGACGGTCAAGGTGCCGGTGATTACCGGCCTGCCGTACGGCCATGTCGATACCAAAGCCACCCTGCCGATCGGCCAGAAGGTCGGGATCGCCACCGAGAAGGGCCTGGCGCACCTGGTGCTGGACGAACACCATCACTAAAGCGCGATCCGGCGGCCGGCGCTCCGGCGGCCGGCGTCGGTCGCAATCGAGGTCCCAAATAGGGGCCGCACCACGTTTGCTACACTAGCAGGTTTTCCCGCATGCGCCTTCGGGCGCCTTCAAACGTACATACACCGTGATATCCACCGCCAATCTCACCATCCAGTTCGGTCCCAAGCCCCTTTTCGAGAACGTCAGCGTCAAGTTCGGGGAAGGCAACCGGTACGGGCTGATCGGGGCCAATGGGTCCGGCAAGTCTACGTTCATGAAGATCATCGGCGGCGATCTCGAACCCTCCGGCGGCAACGTCGCGCTTGAGCCGGGCGTGCGCCTGGGCAAGCTGCGCCAGGATCAGTTCGCCTTTGAAGATGTGCGCGTGCTTGATGTGGTGATGATGGGCCACACCGAAATGTGGCAGGCCATGTCCGAGCGCGACGCGATCTACGCGAACCCGGAGGCGACCGAAGACGACTACATGCGCGCCGCCGATCTGGAAGCCAAGTTCGCCGAGTACGACGGCTACACCGCCGAAGCCCGTGCTGGCGAACTGCTGCTGGGCCTGGAAATCGCCGTCGACCAGCACAACCTGCCGATGCGCGAAGTGGCGCCGGGCTGGAAGCTGCGCGTGCTGCTGGCGCAGGCGCTGTTCTCGAACCCCGACGTCCTGCTGCTGGACGAACCCACCAACAACCTGGACATCAACACGATCCGCTGGCTGGAAAACGTGCTCAACGGCTACCAGAGCACGATGATCATCATCAGCCACGATCGTCACTTCCTGAACCAGGTGTGCACGCACATGGCCGACGTGGACTACGGTGAAATCCGCATCTACGCCGGCAACTACGACGACTACATGCTGGCTTCCACCCAGGCCCGCGAACGCCTGGTCGCCAACAACGCCAAGGCCAAGGAACGCGTCGCTGAATTGCAGGACTTCGTGCGCCGCTTTGCGGCCAACAAGTCCAAGTCGCGCCAGGCCACGTCGCGCCTGAAGCAGATCGACCGCATCAAGGCCGACCAGGTCGTGGTCAAGCCCTCGTCGCGCCAGAATCCGTACATCCGCTTCGAGCAGAACAAGGTCATGCACCGCCTGGCCGTCACCGTCGAAAACCTGACCAAGGCGTACGACGCGCCGGTCATCACCAAGTTCTCGGCCATGGTCGACGCCGGCGAGAAGATCGCGATCATCGGCGCCAACGGCGTGGGCAAGACCACGCTGCTGCGCCTGCTGGCGCTGGACCTGCAGCCCGATTCGGGCACGGTCAAATGGTCGGACAATGCCGACCTCGGCTACATGGCCCAGGACGTTTCCGACCAGTTCCTGCAGACCGACATCAACCTGCTGGACTGGATGGGCGACCACCGTCAGCCGGGCGACGACGACCAGTCGATCCGTTCGGTGCTGGGCCGCCTGCTGTTCTCGGCGGACGACCTGCCCAAGGCGCCCAAGGTGCTGTCCGGCGGCGAAAAGAACCGCATGACCTTCGGCCGCCTGATGCTTGGCCGGCACAACGTCATGCTGCTAGACGAGCCCACCAACCACCTGGACATGGAATCGATCGAATCGCTGCAGTTCGCGCTGGAAAAGTACGAAGGCACGCTGGTGTTCGTGTCGCATGACCGCGAATTCGTCTCGGGCCTGGCCACGCGCGTGATCGAGATCCTGCCTTCGGGCGAGATCGTCGACTACCGCGGCGGCTACGAAGACTACCTGTCCTCGCGCGGCATCGAGGCCTGATTTCCGAACGGTTCGCCTGAAGCGGCGCACGGACTCGTGCGCCGCTTCTGCATTTGAACCCGCCCGCCTTCCGGCCTGCGGCCCGCCGCGCCAGCCGTTGCGCGGCGCGCGCATTCAGCCGTCAGCAAACCGCGCTGCGCTATCATCCGCCCCGATCCTGGCGCCTGTCCGGCCAGGCCTGCCTTTGTCCCCAAATGTCTCCCTCTCAGCATGCCGCGCCCGATGGCGCGCAGATCGGCACGTTCACCCTGACGGCCCGCATCGTAGCCATCGCCTTCTTCACCTTCATCTGCTATCTGGCCATCGGCCTGCCGCTGGCCGTGCTGCCGGGCTACGTGCACGGCAACCTGGGCTATGGCTCCGTGCTGGCGGGCCTGGCGATCAGCGTGCAGTATGTGGCGACCTTGCTCAGCCGCTCGCACGCGGGCCGGATGGCCGACATGGTCGGCCCCAAGCAGACCGTCGTCATCGGCATGGCCGCCTGCGCGATCAGTGGCGTCTTCCTGCTGCTGGCTTATGCTTTCGAGCGCACGGCCTGGCTGAGTCTGGCGGCCATCATCCTGAGCCGTCTGGCGCTGGGCTTCGGCGAGAGCTGGGTGGGCACCGGTTCGGCCACCTGGGCCATTGCGCGGGTAGGGCCGCTGCACACGGCACGCGTCATTTCGTGGAATGGCATCGCCACCTATGGTGCGCTGGCGCTCGGCGCGCCGCTGGGCGTGCAGCTTGAAAAGCACTGGAGCATGGGCGCGCTGGGCGGTGCCGTGCTGCTGCTGGGGCTGGCGGGTCTGGGTCTGGCCGTGGTGCGTCCTGCCGTGGCCATCGTGGGCGGCCACCGGATGGCCTTCAAGAGCGTGGTGCTGCGGGTGTTGCCGCACGGCATGGCGCTGGGCCTGGGGTCGGTGGGCTTTGGCACGTTGGCGGCATTTGTCGCGCTGTATTACGCCAGCGCCTCCTGGGAGGGCGCCGCGAACGCGCTCAGCGCATTCGGCGGCGCATTCATCGGCGTGCGGCTGCTGTTTGCCGGCACGATCACCCGTTTTGGCGGCTTCCGGGTCGCGCAGGTGTCATTCGTGGTGGAGGCCGCCGGGTTGTTGCTGCTGTGGCTGGCGCCCAACCCAGGCATGGCGCTGCTGGGCGCCGCGCTTACCGGCAGCGGCTTTGCGCTGGTGTTTCCGGCCATCGGCGTCGAAGCCGTGGCGCGCGTCCCGGCCGGCAGCCGCGGCGCCGCGCTGGGCGCCTACTCGGCCTTCCTGGATCTCGCCTTGGGCGTGACCGGTCCGATCGCCGGCTACATCTCCAGCGGATTCGGCTATCCGGCGATCTTCCTGGCGGCCTCCCTGTCGGTCACGATGGGCTTGCTGATTGCGTTCGGATTGCAGCGTGCCGCCACGCGTGGAGAGGCGGCGGTCTGATCTTTATTACCGGAAGAAGTAAAGACATTCGATATTGATCGTTTGGATTCATATAACGAATTGTTAGATTTGAGGCTCGTTTTCTCGCGCCCTGACGATTCGTCCATGAACCTTATTTTCGACAACGTCCACAAGCAGTTCGGCGACTTGCCTGTCGTCGACGGCTTTACCAGTGAATTCAAGACCGGCGAGCTGGTCGCGCTGGTCGGCCCGTCTGGCTGCGGCAAGTCCACCTTGCTGCATCTGGCGGCAGGGCTTGAAATGCCCACGCAGGGCAGCGTGCTGGCCGACGGCACTAAGGTCGCCGGTCCCCATCCCAGCCGCACGCTGGTGTTCCAGGAACACGCCCTGTATCCCTGGCTGACCCTGGAAGACAACGTGGCGCTGGCGCTGGAATTCCAGAACACGCCCAAGAAGCGCGCCCGCGAGGCGGCGCGCGAATGGCTGGCGCGCGTCAGCCTGGCGGGCTTCGAACACTACTATCCCCATCAGGTATCCGGCGGCATGCGCCAGCGCGCCGCGCTGGCCCGCGCGTTCATCGCGCAGCCGCAGACCATGCTGATGGACGAACCCTTCGGCGCGCTGGACGCGCTGACCCGCCTGGCCCTGCAGGACGTGCTGCGCCAGCTTATCGCGCAGGAAAAGCCCACCGTGCTGCTGGTGACCCACGATGTCGACGAGGCCCTGTTCCTGGCCGACCGCATCGTCGTCTTCAGCCCGCGCCCGGCGCGGGTGCTGCGCGAGTTCAACCTGGCGCATCGCGCCAAGACGCACGACCTGTCCGACCTGGCCGCTGAAAAGCGCGAGATCCTGCGCCTCTTGGGCATCGGGGTCGGTGGCGCGGACGCGCACTCGGACATCGCGCTGGCGGCTTGATCCTTCATACCAATACCCTGCGGCCACGCCCGGGCGCGGCCGCTTCCTGAATTTCCTGGAGCTCCTGATGAAACTGAAGCAATGGTTGTCCCTGCCGCTGGCCGCGGCGCTGCTGGCGGCTGCGCCCGCGATGGCCGCCGAAAAATTCCGCGTGGGTTACCTGCGCGTGATGGATGACGCGCAGGCCATCGTCGCGCAAGAGGGCGGCTATTACAAAAAGGCCGGCCTGGATTCCGAACTCATTGAATTCAAATCGGGCACCGACCTCATCAAGGCCATCGTCGGCGGCCAGCTCGACATCGGCGTGCTGGGCTTTACCAACGCGGTCGCCTGGGCGTCCAAGGGCGCGGACTTGAAGGTGGTGGGCGGCGCGCAGCAGGGCTATCACTCGCTGATCGTGCGCGACGATTCGGGCATCAAGGACATCGCCGGCCTGAAGGGCAAGACGCTGGCCTCGCAGGCCGAAGGCAGCACCGCTGACGTGGTGCTCAAGGGCGTCGTGCTCAAGTCGGGCAACCTGACGGCCGACGACGTCAACGTCATGGGTGTGAGCCCGGCCGTGGCCGTGCAGTCGCTGGTGGGCAAGCGCGTGGACGCCGCCTTCCTGTTCGAACCCTACGACCGCATCGCGCAGCTGATCGCGCCGGTCAAGCAGATCTATGAAGTGGGCGAGGCGTGGCCGTTCCCGTGCATGGTCGTGATCACGTCGGGCGAAACGCTGGCCAAGCGCAAGGACGACGTCTGGAAGGCGCTGGACGCGCAGAATCAGGCCATCACGCTGCTGCAGAAGGAACCCGCGCAGGCTTCCAAGCTGATCGCGTCCTACTTCATCGCCGAACCCACGCTCAAGACGCTGAACCGTGGCGAGCTGCCGCGCGAAACGGTCATTTCCGAAGCCATCAGCACGCAGGTGTTCACGCCCAAGCTGACCGAGAAAGACACGGCGCGCATGCAGGAAATCGCTGACATCCTGCAAGCCCAGGGATCGCTCAAGACGCGCGACGGCAAGCCGTACGACGTCTCCAGCATCGTCGACCTGTCCTGGCAAGAGGCTCGCAAGCTTTGAGCGCGTCTACCCGAGTGACCGGCGCCCGCAAGCATCTTGCGGGCGTTTTGGGCGTCCTGTTCATTCTGGCCATCTGGCAATTGGCGGCCTTCGCGCTGCCCGACTTCCTGATGCCCGGCGTGCTCGCCGTGGTCGAACGTCTGTTCGAAGACCTGGGCAAGCAGTCGTTCCACCAAAGCCTCCTGGGCACGCTGGGACGCCTGGGCGCGGGTTACGGGCTGGCCCTGGCCGCTGGTGTCGGCTTCGGCCTCGTGGCAGCCGTGCTGTTCTTCTTTCGCGAAGTCCTGCGCAGCGCCATCGTCATCCTGCAGTCGATTCCGTCTATCGCGTGGGTGCCGCTGTTTCTCATCGTGATGGGCTTTGGCAATACGCCCATCATCGTGGTCGTGGCGCTGGCGGCGTTTTTCCCGGCCGCGCTCAGCGTGATGAACGCGACCGAATCCGTGCAGCGCGTGCACGTCTCGGCGGCGCGCGTCATGGGCGCGACCCGCTGGGGGCTGATCAAGCGGGTGTATCTGCCCGCGGTCATGCCCGAGCTCATCACCGGCGCGCAACTGGCGTTCGGCAATGCCTGGCGGGCGCTGATCTCGGCTGAAATGCTGATCGGCTTCGGCAAGGGGCTGGGCCGGTCGCTGGCGTATTCGGGCGAAATCGCCGACATGACCGGGGTCATGACCAACATCCTCGTCATCGCCGTGCTGGCCGCCCTGATCGACCAGTTTGTGCTTGAAAACCTCAAGCATCGCCTGCTGCGTTACCAGTACGTCTAAGGTCGCAAAGCCCGTCATGTTGTCCTGCATCCGCCCATTCGTCCTTGCCGCCGGCCTGCTGGCCGCGGGCTTGGCGCAAGCTCAGCCCGCGGTGCAGTCCAATGTCTTCGCGGCGGCCAGCACGCGCGGCGAACTGGTCGTGGGCGTGCCGTACCTGGCTCCGCCACCCGCCGCGGGCGCCAAGATCCGCACGCCGGAAGGCCTGGATGCGGCCATCACCGAAAGGCTGGGCGCAAGCCTGAAACTGCCCGTGCGTCTGGTGCAGGTGCCGGCAGGGGACGCCGCCCGCGCGCTCGCCGCCGGCGACGTGGATCTGGTGCTGGCCGACACTGCCGACGGACAGCCGCAGACCGTCGCGGTACAAGCCACCGGCTATGCCGCGCGGCCCAAGGCGGTGATCCGCAGCGACACGCGGCTGCGCAAGCCCGCCGACGTGCAGGGCCGCAGCGTGTGCATGGCCGAGGCGGCCACGCAGGCCAAAGCCCTGGCGCAAAGCTGGGGCGCGGCGGTCAAGACCTATCGCGTGCCGTCGGACGCGCTGGTTGCCGTGCGCGAAGGCGAGTGCGACATTGGACTGGTCGACGATGCCGTGTGGGAGCCCCTCATGCGCTTTCCGGAGTGGAAGAAATTCTCCTCGACGCTTGCCGCGGATGGCGCCCGCCAGGAGCGCGTGTGGCTTCTGCCCGCTCAGGACAACGCTTCTCGCGCCTGGCTCGGCCAGGAGATGCGCGCCTGGGACCGCGCCGGCGCGTGGAAGGCCATGACCACGAAATGGGCGCGCGACGTCGCCTTCGACGTCTATCTGGACCAGGAAGTCCCCGACTGCCACGGCTGATGCCGCGGCGTGGCCACTGCGCGCGGCCACGCCGCCCGGGCATGCGGATACGCAATCCGCGCACTTACAATGCCGGGCATGACGCAAACGTTGACCGCGCCCTGCACCTACCAGGAAGACATCAAGAAAAGCCGCTTTGCCGCGTATGCCGCACCGGTCGCCACGATCGACGACGCCATGCGCTTCTTTGCCGAGCATAGCGATCCCGAGGCCACGCACAACTGCTGGGCGTACCGCATCGGACAGGAATACCGCTTCAATGACGATGGCGAGCCCGGCGGCACGGCCGGCCGGCCGATCCTGCAAGCCATCGAAGGCCAGGACATGGACCGCGTCGCGGTGCTGGTGGTCCGCTGGTATGGCGGAATCAAGCTCGGTGCGGGCGGACTGGTGCGGGCTTACGGCGGATGCGCGGCCAATTGCCTGCGGTTGGGAGAGCGCACCGAAATCGTCGACCTTGCGACCGTGCGCTGCGCCTGCGGCTTTGCGGAAATGGCGCTGCTGAAATCGCGGCTGGCGCAGGCAGGCGCCGCCATCGGGCAGGAAGACTACAACGCCGATGGCGTCGTGCTCACGTTCACGGTGCCGCGCGCGGCCGTGCCGGACCTGGAAGTTACCGCGGCCAACATCACGCGCGGCCGGTCCGGGTGGGAAGTGGTGTCCTAGCCCGGCCGCGCGCGTGGGCGCAGGCCGGGATGCGCCACGGCTAGCGCAACGGTGCGACTGCACTGACCTGGTGCAAAAGGAAGGGGCCCGGTGAGGGCCCCTTGGTGTTTACGCGTCCTGGCTGTCTTGCGCCGCGGCGATTTCTTGATGGACCTTTTCCATGTCCACTTCCTTGATCTTGGCGAGCAGCTCATTGAGCTGGCCGCCGGACAAGGCGCCCGGTTGCGAGAACAGCAGAACCTTTTCGCGGAAGACCATCAGCGTGGGAATCGAGCGGATGCCCAGCGCGCCGGCCAGTTCCTGCTCCACATCGGTGTTCACCTTGGCGAACGTGACGTCCGGATGCTCGGTGGCAGCCTGTTCGAAGACCGGGGCAAAGCCGCGGCACGGGCCGCACCAGGGCGCCCAGAAATCGACGATCAGGGTGCCGTCGGGCGTGATGGCTTCCTGGAAGCTGTCTTTGGTGAGTTCAACAATACTCATGTGGAATCCTTGCCGCGGGGCGGCGAAAAGCAGTGGCTGAAAACGCCGGTTTCCGTCCCGGCGTATTGCGGCGACGCGTAGTTGCCAGGTGCTTGTTAGGCAATAGTAGAACCGGTGAAGGCTGCGTCGCAATGGTTGGCGCTGTGCAAAGCGCGGTTTTGCGGCCCTCAGGCCGCGGATTGAGTCGAGACGCCCGCGCCGTTTTTCAAGGACGCGACGATCTCGAAAGAGCGCAGGCGGTCTGCGATGTCGTAGAAGTCGGACACGATCATGACCTCGTCGGCTTGCGTTTCCGCGACCAGCGCTTCGAGTTTGCGCTTGACGGTGTCCGGGCCGCCCACGATCGCAGCGCCCAATCTTTGATTGACCGCTTCACGCTCCCATTCGTTCCACAAGCCGTCCATGGTTTCGACGGGCGGCTGCAACTGCAGACGATGGCCGCGCACCAGCGACAGGAACTTCAATTGCTGCGTGGTGGACTGGAAGCGGGCAGCTTCGTCGGATTCCGCGGCAATGACCGGCACGCCGATCATGGCGTAAGGGCGCGACAGCGTCTCGGAAGGCTTGAACAAGTGACGGTACAAGCGCATCGCGGCCATGCCTTCCGGCGAGAAATGGCCCGCGAACGAGAAGGGCAGACCCAACTCGGCCGCCATGCGCGCGCTGAAGTCGCTAGAGCCAAGCAACCAGATCGGGATGTCCAGGCCTTCGCCGGGAATCGCACGCACGGGCTGGCCGGGCCGCGACGGCGCAAGGTATGCGCGCAGTTCCTCGACCAGCGCGGGAAACTCCAGGCCGCTGCGCGGGCTGCGGCGCAGCGCCTGCTGCGTGGCGCCATCGCTGCCCGGCGCGCGGCCCAGGCCCAGATCGATGCGGCCGGGGTACAGGGTTTCAAGCGTGCCGAATTGCTCGGCGATGATCAGCGGCGCGTGGTTGGGCAGCATGACGCCGCCCGAACCGACGCGCAGCGTGCGGGTGTGGCCGGCCACGTGTCCGATCAGGACGGCCGTGGCGCTGCTGGCCACGCCGTTGATGTTGTGGTGCTCGGCAAGCCAGAAGCGGTTGTAGCCCAACTGCTCGACATGCTGCGCCAGCGCAACCGTATTGCGGAAGGCGTCCGCGGCATCGCGGCCCTGCACAATCGGGGCCAGGTCCAGCACGGAAAAGGGGACGTTCGCCAGGACGCTCATGCGGGCGCCTTTACCGGGTCAATACAGGCGTGCAGCGCGGGGAAGGGGGAAGGGCGCAAAATGAACTCCATATGCTGATCTACATGGGGAGTGTATCGGCGAATTCAACGGCGCCTGCCAGCAACCATGCCCTTGGCCGGGTTGATTGAATTTTCCGATCCCTACAATAGCCAAAGAAAAAACGCGGCTTTTCGGCCGCGTTTTGGGTCACATGCCATACAGACACAGGAGGCCCGGATGGGCGCAAGCGGGAAGCACAACCAGATCGACAACATCGAGTTCAACGTCGCGGACATCGCCCGCAGCAAGCGCTTTTATGGCGACGTCTTCGGCTGGACCTTCACGGATTACGGTCCCACCTACACCGAGTTTTCCGATGGCCGTCTGACGGGCGGCTTCACGACCGGCGAAGCGGTGCGCCCCGGCGGTCCGCTTGTCATCCTGTACGGCGACGACCTGGCCGCAATCCGGCAGCGCATTTTGACCGCGGGCGGGCGCATCAGCCGCGACGAATTCACGTTTCCGGGCGGCAGCCGCTTTCATTTCACAGACCTGGACGGCTACGAATTGGCGGTGTGGACTGCACAATGAGGTGTCAGACACCTGCCAAGGTGTCTGACACCCTGCCAGACGTGACCGCCAGGTTGGCAAGGCGCCGCCAGGGTGTCTGACACCTTGCCAAACCACTTCGCTTATTCCGGGAAGAACGCGTAGCGGATCACGAACAGCACGGCGACGAGCCACGTGGCCGGGTGCACGTCGCGCATCTTGCCCGTGGCGGTCTTGAGCACCACGTAGCTGATGAAACCGAAGGCGATGCCGTTGGCGATGGAATACGTGAACGGCATGACCAGCGCGGTCAGCGCGGCCGGCGTCGCCTCGCAGACGTCGTTCCAGTCGATGTCGATGAGCTCGCGCATCATCAGCCCGGCGACGTAGAGCAGGGCGGGGGCGGTGGCGTAAGCCGGCACGGCGCCCGCCAGCGGCGAAATGAACAGCGCGGCCAGGAACAGCAGGCCCACGATCAGCGCGGTCATGCCGGTGCGGCCGCCGGCCTGCACGCCGGACGCGCTCTCGACATAGGCCGTGGTGCTGCTGGTGCCCAGCATCGAGCCGGCAACGATGGCCGTGCTGTCCGCGAACAGCGCGCGGCCCAGGCGGTTGGGCCGGTCTTCGGGCACCAGTCCCGCGCGCTTGGCCACGCCCACCAGCGTGCCGGTCGCATCGAACACCTCGACCAGCACGAACACCAGGATCACGTGCACGAACCCGGAGTGCAGGGCGCCCATGATGTCCAGCTTGAAAAGCGTGGGCGACAGGCTGGGCGGCGCCGAGAAGATGCCCTTGAACTCGTTGTAGCCCAGCACCATCGACAGCACGGTGACGACGATGATGCCGATCAGGATGGCGCCGCGCACGCGTAGCGCGTCCAGGGATGCGATCACGAAAAAGCCCAGGATGGCAAAGAGCGGACCGTGCGTCGTGAGGTTGCCCAGCGTGACCTTGGTGGCCGGATGCGCGACCACGATCCCGGCGCTCGATAGCGCGATAATGGCCAGGAACAACCCGATGCCGGCGGCAATCGCGCTGCGTAGTGAATGCGGGATGCCCTTGACCAGCCAGACCCGGATGCCGGATATCGTCAGGAAAAGGAAGATGACACCCGAGATGAACACGGCGCCCAGCGCCTGCTCCCAGGTGTAGCCCATGGTCTTGACCACGGTGAAGGCGAAAAACGCGTTCAGGCCCATGCCGGGCGCCATGCCGATCGGCCAGTTGGCAATGAATGCCATCACCAGCGATCCCAGCGCGGCGGCCAGGCACGTGGCGACGAACACGGCGTCGCGGTCCATGCCGGTCGAGGACAGGATGTCCGGATTGACGAAGATGATGTACGACATCGTCAGGAATGTCGTCAGGCCGGCAACGACTTCCGTTCTTGCGGTCGTGCCGTGCTCACGCAGCTTGAATAGCTTCTCCAGCATTCGAGTCCCCAGGGTTTTTGCAGGATTTTCAGGTTGTGTCGGGCGGGGGTGCATGCCCCGTCCCATTCAAGAACAGGCGTATTTTCGCATCAGTTGTAAACTCTGCCGCCATGATCATTCTCGGCTTTGAAAGCTCCTGCGACGAAACCGGCGTCGCAGCCGTCTGTACGGAACGCGGCCTGCTCGCGCACGCGCTGCACACCCAGATCGCCATGCACCAGGAATACGGGGGCGTGGTGCCGGAACTTGCCTCGCGCGACCACATCCGGCGCGTCATTCCGCTGACCCGCCAGGTGCTGGAAGAGGCGGGCATCCAGATGTCCGATGTCGGGGCGGTGGCCTATACGGCCGGCCCCGGCCTGGCCGGCGCCTTGCTGGTCGGCGCGAGCGTGGCGCAGGCGTTCGCCTGGTCCCGCAACCTGCCGGCCATCGGCATCCATCACCTTGAAGGCCATTTGCTGTCGCCGATGCTGGCCGATCCCCGGCCCGAATTTCCCTTCATCGCCTTGCTGGTGTCCGGCGGGCATACCCAGCTCATGCGGGTGGACGGGGTGGGGCGCTACGAACTCCTGGGCGAAACGCTGGACGACGCCGCAGGCGAGGCCTTCGACAAATCCGCCAAGCTGATGGGCCTGGGCTATCCGGGCGGACCCGCGCTGTCCCGGCTGGCCGCCAGCGGCGATGCGTCGCGCTTTGACCTGCCGCGGCCCATGCTGCACAGCGGCGACCTGGATTTCAGTTTCAGCGGTCTGAAAACGGCCGTCCTGACCCGGGTCAAGGCGGCCGAGCAGAACGGTGGCCTGGACGATCAGACCCGCGCGGACCTGGCCGCGGCCACGCAGGCGGCCATCGTGGAAGTGCTGGCGGCCAAGTCCATCCGCGCCTTGAAGCAGACCGGCCTGCGGCGGCTGGTGGTGGCCGGCGGCGTGGGGGCCAACCAGCTCCTGCGCGCCAAGCTGGATGCCGCGCTCAAGCCGCTCAAGGCGCGCGCGTACTTTCCGCCCTTGGAGCTGTGCACCGACAACGGCGCGATGATCGCCTTCGCGGCGGCCGAGCGGGTCAAGGCGGGATTG
This sequence comes from Achromobacter sp. JD417, assembly GCF_041879325.1. Lineage (NCBI taxonomy): Bacteria > Pseudomonadati > Pseudomonadota > Betaproteobacteria > Burkholderiales > Alcaligenaceae > Achromobacter > Achromobacter sp. JD417. The sequence goes on from NZ_CP087159.1 coordinate 2,749,863, forward strand.
GCGACGCTGGACGCCAGCGCGCACAGCTTCACGGTCAAGCCCCGCTGGGATCTGGCCGATATCGCCTGAAATGAAACGGGCGGCCAAGGCCGCCCGTTCCGTCAATTTCCGTTCGGGAAATTATTTCTTCTTGCTGCCAATGCGGCTTTCGGTCCCCTGGAGCAGGCGGGCGATGTTGGCGCGATGGCGGTAGAAGAGCAGGATGCCGATAACCGCCAGGGCCACGCCTAGCGCGGGCTGCGCCTGCCAGGCCAGGCCCGATCCGAACACGTAGTACACCGGGGCAAAAAACGCGGCGACCAGCGACGCCAGCGACGAATACCGGAAGAAAATGGCGACGATCAGCCAGGTCGCGGCGGTAGCCACGGCCAGCCAGGGCTGGATCGCCACCAGCACGCCCAGCGCGGTGGCCACGCCCTTGCCGCCCTTGAACCCCAGGAACACGGGGTACAGGTGACCGATGAAGGCCGCCAGCGCCACGCAGGCCAGGGCGACGGGACCGATGCCCGGCGCGAGCTTTTCAGCCAGCCAGATCGCAAACCATCCCTTGGCGGCGTCCCCCAGCAGCGTCAGCGCGGCGGCGGTCTTGTTGCCGGTGCGCAGCACATTGGTGGCGCCGGGGTTCTTGGACCCGTAGCTGCGCGGGTCCTGAAGGCCCATCAGCTTGCTGACGACCACGGCGAACGGCACCGAGCCGATCAGGTAGGCCAGCACGACGAGCGCAATGGTAAACGCCAGGGAAGGTTCGGTTATCGCCATGGAAAGGGAGTCCGTTGTTGTAGTAATGGCTGCGGATTCTACCGCGGGTACAATCCGCAGCGTCACCCGCGTTTTATTTTCTTTCGGATGCACAATGCGAATTCTGGTTTCGAACGATGATGGCTATTCGGCCCCCGGCCTAGAGGCGCTGGTGGCGGCGCTGGAAGGGCTGGGCGATTTGACCGTTGTCGCCCCCGAGACCAACCACAGCGGCGCCTCCAACTCGCTCACGCTGAACCGGCCGCTGTCGGTGCGCACCGCCTCCAACGGCTTCATCGCGGTCAACGGCACGCCGTCCGACTGCGTCCACGTCGCCCTGACGGGTCTCATGGACGCGCGTCCCGACCTCGTCGTGTCGGGCATCAACAACGGCGCCAACATGGGCGACGATACCCTCTATTCGGGCACCGTCGCCGCGGCCAGCGAAGGCTATCTGTTCGGCATTCCCGCCATCGCGTTCTCGCTGGCGGAAAAAGGCTGGGAGCACATCGAATCGGCCGCGCGCGCAGCCCGCCTGGTGGTCGAGCGCCATCTGGCCCAGCCCCTCGCGGCGCCGGTGCTGCTCAACGTCAACATCCCCAACCGCCGCTTCGAAGACATGCACGGCTTTGCGGTCACGCGGCTGGGCAAGCGGCATCCGTCGCAGCCTGTCGTGCGCACGACCACGCCCTACGGCGACACGGTCTATTGGATCGGGCCGGTCGGCCTGGCCGCGGACGCCACGCCCGGCACGGACTTTCATGCCGTCGAGCAGGGCATCGTGTCGGTCACGCCCTTGCGCCTGGACCTGACGCAGCACAGCCAGCTTGACGAGATCCGCACCTGGGCGGAGCCGCTATGCGCAAACGGATAAGCCAGCCGGACCTCACCCCCGGCGCGGCCAGCCGCGCCAGCGCTGCCCGCCACGACGCCGGCCGGCTTGGTCCGGGCTACACGCCGGCCAACAGCAACACGCGAATTTCCGCCGCCACGCTGCCCCGGCAAGCGCAGGCCCCGCTGCCGCAGGCGGGCAGCAATCTGGGTCTGAACTCGGAACGGTTGCGCCAGGCCATGGTCCAGCGTCTGCGCACGCAAGGCATCACGGACGAGCGCGTCCTGAACGCCATGGCCGCCGTGCCGCGCCACCTGTTCGTTGACGAGGCGCTTGCCAGCCGCGCCTACGAAGACGCGGCCTTGCCCATCGGCCACTCGCAAACCATTTCCCAGCCGTGGGTCGTCGCGCGTATGATCGCGGCTGCTTGCGAAGACCGCGCGCCCACCCGTGTGCTCGAGGTCGGAGCCGGTTGCGGGTATCAGGCCGCAGTGCTCGCGCAGTTCGTGCGCGACGTCCACACCATCGAACGCATCCGCGGTTTGTACGAGCTGGCGCGCGAGCATTTACGCGCCTTGCGGCTCACCACAAGGATCCGCCTCATCTATGGCGACGGCACCTTGGGGCTGCCCGGCGTGGCGCCGTTCGATGCTATCGTTGTGGCTGCCGCAGGTCTGGCCATCCCGCAAGCGCTGCTGACGCAGCTTGCTCCGGGAGGCCGTCTCATCGCTCCCGAAGGGGGCTCGAACCAGCGCCTGGTTCTGATCGAACGCACGGGCGCGGCAAGCTGGAAACGAACCGAACTAGAGGCCGTGCGCTTTGTGCCGCTACGGTCCGGAATACAATCTTGAGCAACAGGAGAAACGTATGCTCAACGGGCAGTTGCAACTGACCGATATGAATTTGGGCGCGTCCATGACGCGCCTGCGCCGCCCGCTCTTCGCAGTGGGGGTCCTCAGCCTCGCCATCCTGGCCGGCTGCGCATCCAAAGGTACTCGTGCCCCCGTGGTCGACATGACCGGCGGGCAACCCGCGCCGACGGCGACGTCCGGCAGCTATGTGGTCAAGCCGGGCGACACGCTCTACAAGATCGCCCGCGCCAACAACGTCGACATCGAAAACATCAAGCGCTGGAACAACATCAGCGATCCCAACCAGATCTCGGTGGGGCAGGTGCTGCGCATGTCCGGCGGCGCCACCGGTGGCGCGCAAACCGCGCCGATCTCCGGCGCCCGCCCGCAGCCGCGTCCGCTGGACCAGCCCGAAACACCCGCGGCCACCACGCCCGCGCCCGACGCCACCCCCACCGCGCCTCCGGCGCCCGTGGACACCAAGCCGGCGCCTCGCGCGGCCGATGCGGGCGTCATCAACTGGGCCTGGCCGGCCAACGGCCAGATCGTGCAGGGCTTTAACAGCAGCAGCAAGGGCATCGATATCGCCGGCGCGCTGGGCGACCCGATCACCGCCGCGGCTGATGGGCTGGTCAAGTACAGCGGCAACGGCGTGCGCGGCCTGGGCAACCTCATCATCGTCGAACACCAGAATGGCTTCATCACGGCGTACGCGCACAACCGCGCGCTGCTCGTGAAGACCGGCCAGACGGTCAAGCGCGGCGCCAAGATCGCCGAGCTGGGCCAAAGCGACACCACCTCGCCGCGCCTGCACTTCGAGATCCGCCGCCAGGGTACGCCGGTCGACCCGATGCAATACCTGCCGCCCAAATGACGCCCACCCTGGTATTCGACCTCGAAACCATCCCCGATGCCGACGGGCTGCGCAAGCTCAACGGCTGGGGCGCCGACGTGCCCGACCAGGAAGTGGTCGAGCGTGCGCTGACGGCCCGGCGTGAGGCCGTGGGTCATGACTTCCTGCCCTTGCACCTGCACAAGGTGGCGGTGGTGGGCTGCGTGTTCCGCGACGACCAGGGGTTTCGCGTCAAGACGCTGGGCCAGCCGGACGATCCCGAGGCGGCGCTGCTTGCGGGTTTTTTCAAGACCATCGAACGCTATACGCCTCGCCTGGTCAGCTGGAACGGGTCGGGCTTCGACCTGCCTGTGCTGCATTACCGCAGCCTGATCCAGGGCGTGCCCGCGCCACGCTACTGGGACATGGGCGAAGAAGACCGCGACTTCAAGTTCAACAACTACATCTCCCGCTACCACACGCGGCACGTCGACCTGATGGACGTGCTGGCCAAGTACAACGGCCGCGCCAACGCGCCGCTCGACGAACTGGCCAAGCTGTGCGGCTTTCCCGGCAAGTTGGGCATGGATGGCAGCAAGGTGTGGGAGGCCTGGAGCACAGGCCGCGCCGACGAAGTGCGGGCGTATTGCGAAACCGACGTCGTCAATACGTGGCTGGTGTACTGCCGCTTCCGCTTCCTGCGCGGCGAACTGGACCGCACGGCCTACGAGGCCGAAATCGCGCTGGTGCGCGACACGCTTGGCGCCAGCGATGCCCCGCACTGGAAGGAATACATGGCGGCCTGGGACGCGGGCTGACCCGCGCCAGCTGCTCACTGATGCCGACCCATTGCGTGGATGGGACAGCATGCGGACGGGGCCTTCGAGGGCCCCGTTCTCGCGTCTGCGGGGCAAGCAATCGACTGAAACAAGACGGCCGCAAACGAAACCTGGATGAAACCAGCGGGATCGCACAATGGCCTCGCTTTCTTCACTTTCAGGAGACCTACATGTCCCGATTCGCTATCCGCTCCAATCTGGCCGTCCTTGCAATCGTCGCCGCGTCCAGCGGTTTCGCGGCTGGCTCCGCCATGGCCGCGCCGCCTCCGCCCGCTGATGGCGGTCCGGCCGCCATGCACGAAGGCCATCGCGGCGGTGGTTTCCACAAGGGCATGCGCGACGGCCTGCTCATCCCCGGACTCGGCCCCGTGTCCAAGGCACAGGTTGCCGAGCTGAAACTCGACGCCAAGCAGGAGGCCCTTTTCAAGACCGCCCAGGACAGCCAGCGCAGCCTGCACGAAGCCATGCGTGCCGCCGGCGGCAAGCGCCACGACTTGCTCAAGGCGCAGCTGGACAGCGGCAAGCTCGATCCTCGCGCCCTCATCGACCAGTCGGAAAAGCGCCGCGACGCGTTCGAGCCCCAGGCCAAGCAGGTTCGCGACCAATGGCTGGCCGTCTGGGATAGCCTGAACGACACGCAGCGCGCCCAGGTGACCAAGATCGTCAAGGAGCGCGAAGCGCGCATGGCCGAACGCCACGCCAAGATGGAAGGCCGCGCGGGCGGCAAGGGCCATCCCGGCATGCGCGGCGCCGACGGCCGTCCCGGCACGCCGCCGCCCCCGCCGGCTGCCGGCGACGTCCCGCCGCCCCCGCCGCCTGCCGCGCCCCAGGCCAACTGAGCCGGCAAGTCCCAGGCCATCACAGTGGCCGCAAGCGGGGCAACGCTCTGCTTGAATGCACCCCGGCACGCTTCCCGCGTGCCGGGGTGTTTGTTTTCCAGGCGGGCCCGGCCAGGTCAGGCCAGGCCAGGCCGGGCCGGGCCGGATTTCCCCGTTTTGACGCATCGGCCCTAACCGCGCCCCATAACAGGGCACCAGCATGGTGCATTGCCAGCGCCCGAAGGACCCTGTGGCGGGTTGCACGATGGCGCCGAAACCTGGCACGGACATTGCTTGAAGGGATTTGAGCCGGTTTTACCTGCACAGGCCGGCCAGCCGGACGCGCCGCGCGCCGTCCGCTCTCCCGACTATCCGATCAGGACCTTCGCACCATGAATAAGACGTTGCTAGCCTTGCCCCTCGCGCTTGCCGCTTGTTTTGCAGGTGTGGCGCAAGCCGAACCCACCGACCTGGGTGGCGGCTTTTCGCTCAGCGGTAACGCCACCATAGTCAGCGATTACCGCTTCCGCGGCTATTCGCAGACCGACTTCCGTCCCGCCGTTCAGTTGGGCTTTGACCTGAACCACAGCTCGGGCTTCTATCTGGGCAACTGGAACTCCAACGTCTCCAACTTCGTCTTCACCGACGGCAACCTGGAAATGGATTTCTACGGTGGCTGGAAGGGAGACGTCGGCGGCGGGTTCACCCTGGATGCGGGCGTGCTGCATTACTACTATCCCGGCTCCAGCTCGCCCAAGGGCGGCAACTACAACAACACCGACCTGTACCTGGGCGCGTCCTACGGCAACTACAGCCTCAAGTATTCGTACACGCCCAGCGACTTTTTCAGCACGCCGGACAGCAAGGGCACCTGGTACCTGGACGGCACGGCCACGTTCGACCTGGGCGACGGCTGGGGATTGCTGGGCCACCTGGGCTACCAGAAGCTCAAGAACCAGACCAACATGGACGGCGACTCGATCGGCCATTACGTCGACTACAAGCTGGGCGTGACCAAGGACCTGAAGGGCTGGATCCTCGGCCTGGCCGCGGTGGGCGCGACCAAGGACAACTGGTTGCCCACCAAATACGGCCATCCGTCCGGCCGCATCGGCGCCGTCTTCTCGGTGGCGCGCGCATTCTGATATCCGTGGCGGCGCCGTCAAAAGCGCCGGCCTTTTGGGGTTGTTCCGGAACGCCGCCTGGCCTGGCGGCATTCCGGAACAGCCCCTTTTTTTGCGCGTGCGATGCGCGGCGCGACGCCGGGCAGGGCGGGTTGGCCCCGGCCGTTCCGGCCCCGTCACACCCAATTTCCGGGAATACGCGAAGTCCTTCTACAATCACGGGTTGCGTGCAATTCTGGACTGCGTGAGATGTCTGACGTTTTGAATATCGAATCCCTGGACCTGGAAGCCAGGGGGATCGCCCGCCGCGACGGGAAGGTCATTTTCGTGGAAGGCGCCTTGCCGGGCGAACGGGTCACCGCGGTCACGCTGCGCCGCAAGCCCTCCTACGAGACGGCCCGGGTGGACGAGGTGTTGCACCCCTCGTCGCAACGCGTGGTGCCCCGCTGCCCGCATTTCGGCGTCTGTGGCGGCTGTGCCATGCAGCATCTGGAACCCACCACGCAGGTGGCCATCAAGCAGCGCGCGCTCGAAGACACCTTCTGGCATGTCGGCAAGCTGCGTCCGGCGCTCATCCTGGCGCCGCTGCAGGGCCCGACCTGGGGTTACCGCTACCGCGCGCGTCTGTCCGTGCGCGTGGTGCCCAAGAAGGGCGGGGTGCTCGTGGGCTTTCACGAACGCAAGAGCAGCTACGTGGCCGACATGCGCGAATGCCATGTGCTGCCCCGCCACGTCAGCGATCTGCTGATCCCGCTGCGCGAAATGATTGCCTCGATGTCCGCGCCGGACCGCATGCCGCAGATCGAAGTGGCGCTCGGCGAGGGCGTGACGGCGCTGGTGCTGCGGCATCTGCTGCCGCTGACCGACGGCGACATCGCGATCCTGCGGGCCTTTGCGGCCAAGCACGACGTGCAATGGTGGTTGCAGGCCAAGGGCCCTGACACGGTGCACCCGCTGGAGCGCGAGCACAACGACACGCTGTCCTACACCATGCCGGAATTCGGCCTGCGCATGCCGTACCGTCCGACCGACTTCACGCAGGTGAACCACGCCATCAATCGGGCGATGGTCTCGCGGGCGCTGAAGCTGCTGGAAGTGCAGCCCACCGACCGCGTGGCTGATCTGTTCTGTGGCCTGGGCAACTTCACGTTGCCGCTGGCCACGCAAGGCCGCGAGGCCGTCGGCGTAGAAGGCAGCAAGGCGCTGACCGATCGCGCGTTCGATGCGGCGTCGCGCCACGGCCTGGGCGATCGCACCAGCTTCGCCACCCTGAATCTCTTCGAAGTCGACGCCACGTGGCTGCGCAGCCTGGGCTACTTCGACCGCATGCTGATCGATCCGCCGCGCGAAGGCGCGCACGCGGTGTCGCAGGCGCTGTCCGACCTGTCGTACGAAGAACGTCCGCGCCGGATTGTCTACGTGTCCTGTAACCCGGCCACGCTGGCGCGGGACGCGGCCATCCTGGTACACGAAGGCGGCTACGTGCTCAAGAGCGCGGGCGTGATCAACATGTTCCCGCACACCGGCCATGTGGAATCCATCGCCGTGTTCGAGACGCTTGACGCGCAGGGCGTGCTGGAAGCGAAAGCGCGCGCCCGTGAGCGTGCGGCCAACGCGGCCGCCGAAGCGGCGGCGGCCGAGCAAGCCAGGCTGGCCGCGGCGGCCGAAAAGGCGGCGGCCAAGCAGGCCGCCACCGAGGCCTACGAGGCGCGCGTCGCCGCCGAGGCGCAGCCGGGTCAGTAAGGCGCGGCGGCGGGCAATGCTCCGCCGCCTGGCATCAGTGCGAGCAGCCCAGGTTCTCCAGGATGGGGCAGTCGGGCCGCTCGTCCCCGTGGCAGTGCTGCGCCAGATGCTTGAGCGTGGCCGCCATCTCGCGCAGGGACTCGGCCTTGCGTTCCAGTTCATCCACGTGCTCAAGCGCAATGCGCTTCACATCCGCGCTTGCCCGGCTGCGATCCTTCCAGAGCGCCAGCAATTCGTTCATCTGCTCCACCGAAAACCCCAGGTCGCGCGCGCGGCGCACGAAGCGCAGCGTGTGCAGGTCCTGGTCGCTGTAGACGCGATAGCCCGAGTCCGTGCGCACCGCGGGTCCGATAAGGCCGATGCTCTCGTAGTACCGGATCATCTTGGCCGAAATGCCGGACTGCTTGGCGGCTTGTCCGATGTTCATGCTTGCCTCCAGCGGGGGCGGAAGGCCTTCAGACGCAGCGCATTGCCCAGGACGAATACGCTGGACAGCGCCATCGCGCCCGCCGCAAAGATGGGCGAGAGCGACAGCCCGAAAGCCGGGTACAGGGCGCCCGCGGCGAGCGGGATCAGCGCCGCGTTGTAGGCAAATGCCCAGAACAGGTTCTGCCGGATATTGGCCAGCGTGGCGCGGCTGAGCGCGATGGCGTTCGGCACGCCGTGCAGGTCATCGGCCATCAGCACCACGGACGCCGCCTCGATCGCCACATCGGTGCCCGTGCCGATCGCAATGCCGGTATCGGCCGCGGCCAGCGCCGGCGCATCGTTGATGCCATCGCCCACGAACGCCACCTTGCGCCCACCCTCGCGCAGCGCCGCAATCGCCTGCACCTTGCCGTCGGGCAGGACCTCGGCGCGAACTTCGTCGATGCCAAGCTGGCGCGCGACCGCCTGTGCGGTGTGGCGGTTGTCGCCGGTAATCATGGCGGTCTTCAGGCCTTGCGCGTGCAGCGCGGCAATCGCGGACACCGCCGATGGCTTGACCGGATCCGTCACGGCCATCATGGCGGCGGCCTGACCGTCGATGGCCACGTAAATCGGCGTCTTGCCTTCGTTGCCCCAATCCGTGGCGCGTGCGCCGAACGCGCTGACATCGATGCCGCGTTCGGCCATCAGGCGCGCCGCGCCCGCCAGCACCTTGCGGTCCGCCACGGTAGCCTCCACGCCCGCGCCAGTGATCGCCGCAAAGCCTTCGGCGGGAAGCAGTTCCAGCTTGCGTTCGGCGGCGGCCGCCACGATGGCCAGCGCGATCGGATGCTCGGAGCGCGCCTGCACCGATGCCACCCATTGCAAGACCTGCTGGGCGTCATGGCCCGGCGCGGGTTCCAGTTCGGTCAGCGTGGGCTTGCCCAGCGTGAGGGTGCCGGTCTTGTCGAAGGCCACCACGTCGACGTCGCGCAGCGTCTGCAAGGCGTCGCCCTGGCGGAACAGGACGCCCATCTCGGCCGCGCGTCCCGTGCCCACCATGATGGAAGTGGGCGTCGCCAGACCCATGGCGCACGGGCAGGCGATGATCAGCACGGCGACCGCATTGACCAGCGCGTGCGAGAGGGCGGGCTCCGGTCCCAGGAAGAACCAGACCAGGAAGGTGAGCAGGGCGGCCGCCATGACCGCCGGGACGAACCAGGCGGTCACCTGGTCCACCATCGCCTGGATCGGCAGGCGCGCGCCCTGGGCTGCTTCGACCATGCGGATGATCCGGGCCAGCATGGTGTCCGCACCCGTGTGCGTGACGCGCAAGGTGAAACTGCCCGAGGTGTTCAGCGTGCCGCCCGTTGCCTGCATCCCGGGGTGCTTTTCGACCGGCACGGGCTCGCCCGTCAACATGGACTCGTCGACGTAGGAATTGCCTTCGACGATGTCGCCGTCCAGCGGGATCTTCTCGCCGGGCCGCACCATCACGATGTCGCCGGTGCGCACGCGTTCGATCGCAATATCCTGCGCCTGGCCGTCGCGCAGCACGCGTGCGGTGCGCGGCTGCAGGCCGATCAGCCGCTTGATGGCCGCGCCGGTCTTGCCCTTGGCGCGCGCTTCGAGCATGCGGCCCAGAAGAATGAGCGTGACGATGACGGCGGCCGCCTCGAAGTACACGTTGCGGGCGGCCTGCGGCAGCAGGCCGGGCGCAAACGTGGCCACGACCGAATAGCCCCACGCCGCGCCGGCGCCCAGCGCCACCAGCGAATTCATTTCGGGCGCGCGGCGCCACAGCGCGACCAGCCCCTTGGTGAAAAACTGCCTGCCTGGCCACACCAGCACGGCGGTGGTCAGCACGAATTGAAGCAGCCAGCTGTTTTGCTGGCCGATCGTGCCGAGCACCCAATGATGCATGGCGGGAATCAGGTGCGATCCCATCTCCAGCGCGAACACCGGCAGCGTCAGCGCGAGCGCCACGAAGAACGCCTGCTGCAGGCGGTGCGCCTCGGCGTCGCGGGCCTGCGACTGCCGCTCGGCGTGGTCGTCCTGGGCGGCGATGGGATGGGCCTCGTAACCCATCTTCTCCACGGCGGCGACCAGCGCCTGCGGCTGGGCAGCAGCAGGGTCGAATGAGACCCGCGCGCGCTCGGTTGCAAGGTTGACTTGCGCCTGCGCAACCCCGGGGACATTCGTCAGGGCTCTTTCCACGCGCTTGACGCAAGATGCGCAGGTCATGCCTTCAATGGCAAGTTCCAATTCGGAAATGGGGGGTGGGTTTGCTGCGCGCATGGCTGTCTCTGTCTGAATGGGAGCACTCAGTTTCATCCTTCCCATCATGGGAAGGTCAAGCGCCATTCTACGCTTGACCTTGCCATAATGGGAACGTTTAACCTGCCCGTCATGGTGGCCGTGCGCCACCTTTGAACCTTCCGGAGAAACACCATGACCATCGCTTTCCAAGTGCCTGACATGACCTGCGGCCATTGCGTCAAGACGATCACCAGCGCTGTCAACCAAGCCGTCCCGGGCGCCGTTGTCGCCGTCGACCTGCCCGCGCATCGCGTAACGATCACGGGAACCGACCAGGCCGACAAGGTCGAGACGGCCATCCGCGACGCCGGGTACGAGCCGGCGCGAGTCTGACGCGATCCGTCGCGTCTTTGTGATAGCTTTCGTATTTCTTTAGAGAAGCAATCATTGTCTATAACTATCAATCAATTGAATTAATTAAATTGGATTGTTTGATAGCTCAGATTTATGATTCTTCTCATGGCGGATCGAAACCGCCAATTTATTTAGCTACCAAGGAGAAATTCGAATGCTGCAAAACCGCGAAGGCCAACGTGTTCCCAATGTGACGTTCCCCGTTCGTGAGGACAACACGTGGAAGAAGGTCACGACCGACGACCTGTTCAAGAACAAGACGGTCGTGGTCTTCTCGCTTCCCGGCGCGTTCACGCCGACCTGCTCGTCCACCCACCTGCCGCGGTACAACGAACTGGCCCCCGCGTTCTTTGCCTCGGGCGTGGACAGCATCGTCTGCGTTTCGGTCAACGACACCTTCGTCATGAACGAATGGGCCAAGGATCAGGAATCGGCCAACATCACGCTGCTGCCCGACGGCAACGGCGCCTTCACCGAAGGCATGGGCATGCTCGTCGACAAGAGCGACCTGGGCTTTGGCAAGCGCAGCTGGCGCTATTCCATGCTGGTCAAGGACGGTGTCGTCGAAAAGATGTTCATCGAGCCGGAAAAGGAAGGCGACCCGTTTGAAGTCTCGGACGCCGACACCATGCTGGCTCACGTCGCGCCGTCGGCCAAGAAGCCGGACCAGGTGGTCGTGTTCTCCAAGCCGGGCTGCCCGTTCTGCGTCGAAGCCAAGGCGCTGCTGGACAGCAAGGGCTACGCCCCGATCGAGATCCCCCTCGAAAACAAGGTCCGCGGCCGTGTGATCGGCGCGGTGTCGGGCAAGGGCACGGCGCCCCAGGTGTTCATCAACGGCGCCCTCATCGGCGGCCTGGAAGACCTGAAGGCGCACTTCGCCTGATCACCTGGCGATGGGGCCGGGCAGGGGGCGTACCCCCCTCCCAGCGCAAAGCGCGGCGCACGTCGCCGCGCTTTGCTCGACACTGAAAAACTTGCATCACAGGGGGTTCCCAATCATGAAGACGCTGCACACCGACATTGCCGTCATCGGCGCCGGCACCGCAGGCTTGGCTGCCTATCGCGCCGCCAAGGCAGCGGGCAAGCGCGCGCTGCTCATCGAAGGCGGCCCTTACGGCACGACGTGCGCCCGCGTGGGCTGCATGCCGTCAAAGCTCTTGATCGCCGCCGCCGAGGCCGCGCATGCGGCGGCGCACACGGAAGCTTTCGGTGTGCATGTCGGCGGAGAGATCACGGTTCACGGCGCCGAGGTCATGGACCGCGTCAAGCGCGAACGTGACCGTTTCGTAGGCTTCGTGGTCGATGGCGTCGAGAACATTCCCGCCGAGGACAAGGTACGCGGCTACGCGAAGTTCGTGTCCGACACGGTGCTGCATGTGGACGACCATACCGAAATCCAGGCCTCGCGCGTGGTGATCGCCACCGGCTCGCGTCCGTCGGTGCCGCCGCCGTTTCGCGCACTGGGCGACCGGCTCGTCGTCAACGATGACGTGTTTGCGTGGGACGATCTGCCGAACCGCGTCGCGGTTTTCGGCCCCGGCGTGATCGGGCTGGAACTGGGGCAGGCGCTCGCCCGTCTTGGGGTGGAAGTTCGGGTCTTCGGCATGAGCGGCAGCCTGGGCGGCATCAGCGATCCGCAGGTGCGCCAGACCGCGCGCAAGATCTTCCAACGCGAGTTCTACCTGGACACGGACGCTCGCGTCCTGGAAACGACCCGCGTCGGAGACGAAGTCGAAGTGCGTTACGTGGCGCTGGACAACAGCGAGCGCACCGAGCGCTTCGACTACGCGCTGGTCGCCACGGGCCGCCGCCCCAACGTCGATGGCCTGGGACTTGAGAACACGTCGCTGGCGCTGAATGCGCAGGGTGTGCCGCAGTTCGACCGGTTGACGATGCAGGCCGGCAGCTCGCCGATCTTCATCGCGGGCGACGCCAACGCCGACGCGCCGTTGCTGCACGAGGCCGCCGACGAGGGCCGCATCGCCGGCGAAAACGCGGCGCGCTTTCCCGATGTGCGCCAGGGCCTGCGGCGTGCGCCGCTGGGCGTGGTGTTCTCGGATCCGCAGATCGCGCTGGTTGGCGCGGGCCATGCGAAGCTGGTGCCGGGCACGTTCGTCATCGGCGCGGTCGATTTCAGCGACCAGGGCCGTTCGCGCGTGATGCTCAAGAACCGCGGCATGCTGCACGTGTATGCCGACATTGAAACGGGCCGCTTCCTGGGCGCCGAAATGATCGGCCCCAGCGCGGAACACATCGGTCACCTGCTGGCGTGGGCCGTGCAGCAAGAGCTCACGGTGGCGCGCATGCTGGAAATGCCGTTCTACCATCCCGTGATCGAGGAAGGCCTTCGCACCGCGCTGCGCGATGCGGCCTCGAAGCTGGCGCTGGCGCAGGAAGCCTTGCGCGATGCCGACGTCGAAACGGTCTGAGCCGCCGCAAGCCCGCAAGTAAAAAGGGCCGCGCCATGAAGGCGCGGCCCTTTTGCCGTATGCGCGATCGCACCGCCGCAAGCGGGCGGCCCGTCAGTCGTCCGATTGCTTCTTGGGAACGGGGAACGGGTTCTCGCGGTATTGCAACGTGAAGCCAGCCCGCTCGTCCTGCGCCAGTTTGCGCGCCAGGTACGGCATGGCCTGTTTCAGCGCATCGTGCAGCGTCCAGGGCGGATTGATGAGGAACATGCCGCTGCCGTGCAGGCCATAGCCGTCGATGGTTGCCTTCTTGACCGTCAGCGTGGCGTGCAGCCAGCTCTTGACCTTCAGGTTCTCGAAGTGGCGCGCCATTTCGCTGGCTTCGCGCCGCTGCACCAGCGGATACCAGATGGCATACGTGCCGGTGGCAAAGCGCTTGATGCACTCTTTGACCGTGATGAGCGTGCGGCGGTAGTCGTGCTTGTCTTCATACGAGGGATCGATCAGCACCAGGCCGCGCCGGGTGGGCGGGGGCAGCAGCGCCTTGACGCCTTCGAAGCCATCGTCGCCATAGATGGTGGTCTGGCGCTGCGCTGCGCGGCCCTGGTGTTCCAGGTTGCCGACCAGCGTGTCGATTTCGGTGGGGTGCATCTCGAACAGGCGCAGGCGGTCGGACGGACGCAGCGCGTCCAGCGCCAGCCAGGGCGAGCCCGGGTAACGGCGCAGCCGGCCGTTGGTGTTGTAGTCGCGGATGCGCGCAACGTAATCGGCCAGCAGCGGCGGCAGGTCCTTGGCTTCCCACAGGCGGCCGATGCCGTCCGCAAACTCGGACGTCTTGGCGGCCCAGTCGCTGTCCAGACTGTAAAGGCCGGCGCCGGCGTGGGTGTCGACGACCCAATACGGAGCGTCTTTCTTGTTGAAGTAGTCCAGGGTGTGGACCAGGATGGCGTGCTTGAGCACGTCGGCGTGGTTGCCGGCGTGAAAGGCGTGGCGGTAGCTGAACACGGGGCTGTCTGCCTCAGGCGGCGGGCCGGATGGCGGCCAGCTCGTCGGTGAAAATGCCGTCGATGCCCCAGTCGAGCAGCAGGCGCGCGCGCTCGGGGTCATTGACGGTCCAGGCCGCGATGCGGTAGCCGGCGGCGTGCACGGCGTCGATCAGTTCGCGGGTGGCGTCCTTCTGGTTGATGTTCAGGGCGACGCACTGGTACTTGGCAAGCCGCTCACGCCAGTCGGCCGGCACCTTTTCCACCAGCAGCGCGCGCGGCAGTTCGGGCGCGGCCTCAAGGGCGGCTTGCAAGGCTTCCTCGGCGAACGAGGACAGCAGCGGCGCCGTATCGGCGCCTTGCCACCATTGGCGGGCCGCCAGGGCGACGGCGCGGCCGGTCTCGGCCTCGCGGCCCGGGCAGGGCTTGATCTCGACGTTGCTGGCAATGCCATTGGCCAGCGTGTAGCGCGCGACAGCGGCAAAGGTGGGCAGCGGTTCGCCCGCGTAGGCGGGCGAATGCCAACTGCCGAAGTCCAGCTGGGCCAGCTCGGCGAACGTCTTGGCGGCCGCGGGGCCGGTGCCGTTGGAGGTGCGGTCGACGTCGTCGTCGTGCATCAGCACCGGCACGTTGTCGCGGCTGAGCTTCACGTCGTATTCGAACATGGTGAAGCCGTTTTCGGCGCCCACGCGCATGGCGGCCAGCGTGTTCTCCGGGGCCAGGCGGCCGCCGCCACGGTGCGCGATGTAACGGGAGTAGGGCCAGGAGGGAAGGGTTGCGGTCATTTCGGTGCTGCTTCGGAGTTCTTTTGGGACAGGTTGCAAGGATACCTTGTCTTGGCCCGCACCTACTTCAGGGGCGCCTTGTCCTCGGAGACGTCCATGATCATGCGCGTGGCCAGATACAGGCGCGGCACGATGCTGCCGATCAGGACATACTCGGCATCATTCGAATGCGCGCCGAAGCCGCTCAGCCCCATCCCCTCGATGACGGGGCCGCGCGCCTTGAGCGCCGCAAAGGCGGCGTCCGTGCCGCCGCCGCTGGCCCGGTCCACCACCTTGAGCGGCAGGTCCAGTTCCTGGTAGATCTTCACGCCGTGCTGGGCAAGCGCGCGCGATGCGGCCGTCGCTTCCAGCGGCGGCCGGCGGACCTCGAATTTGACGCTGACCTTGGACTCGGGCAGCAGCTTTTTCTGAACCCGTTCCTCCAGCGTGCGCGCCAGCGCGTCGAAATCCGACACGCGCAGGGCGCGGGCGTCGCCCTGCGCGGTAGCCAGGCCGGGAATGACGTTGCGGTTGGTGCCAGCCTGGGCGACCGTCCAGTTCAGTTTCAGTCCCTCGTCGGGCTTGGACAGGTCGTCCAGCTGCAGCAGCTGATGGGACAGCTCATAGAGCGCATTGACGCCGCCCTCTGGCCGCGCGCCCGCATGCGAGGTCTTGCCTTGCACCGTCAGGTACGCCGCCCCGATGCCGCTGGTGGCCAGCGTCAGGCGCGGCTCCATGCCGCCGCCCTCGAACGAAAAGACGGCATCCTGATCTGCGCCCAGACGGGTGATGGTGCTGCGAGCCCCCGGCGAGCTGATCTCCTCGTCCCCGTTGATCAGCACGGTCAGGGTGCCGTAGTCGGAAAACTTAAGTGTCTTGAGCAGGGCGATGGTGTGCAGGATGGCCGCCACGCCGTGCTTGTCGTCGGCGATGCCCAGGCCGTAAGCCTTGTCGCCATCGATCCGGAAGGGCTGATCCTTCAGCATGCCGTTGCGGTACACGGTATCCATATGGGCGATCAGCATGATCTTCTTGCTGCCGCTGCCCTTGAACTGGGCGTGGACCATCGGACCGACCTTGTCAGGCGTGTCGTCCAGCCGGAAGACATCCGTCGGCGCGATGATCTCCACGGTGCCGCCCAGCGCTTGAAGCCGGTCACGGATCAGTTCGGCGATGCGTTCGACGCCCTCGACGTCCTTGCTGCCCGACTCGATGTTCACCAGATCGCGCATCGTGTCGAGCACCGCCTGCTGCTGGCCCTTGGCCGCGTCCAGCACCTCGGCGACCGGAGCGGCCTGCGCGGCCTGGGCGCAGCCCAGGAACGCCAGGGCGACGCAGGATTTCAGAAAAGTCAGGCGGGAAGGCATGAACGGCATCGTGAGTGACCTTTTAGCGCGCGGGAGGGAGACCGACCTTGCGCCGGCCTGGCAGTGGGGGCCCGATTGGCGGGACAGCCCCAGCTCACGATACGAGCGCCGGGCGGGGCGGGTAATGGGGGTTTCCCGGGTTGACGGGGGCGAGACGGGCGGGGACGGAACAGCCGCCGCCACGGCCGTCGCGGGGCGGGAGAACCGCGGGCCTCCGTAATGAATGAGAAATGGTAAAATCCGCCCGCTGATCCCGGTAATAACCGGTATGGGAATAGGGGCGAATCCACTTCGCCTTTTTTTATGCGTTTTCGTGCGGCCCCGGGCATCCATCCCGGAGCGCGGCAACAGGGATTCCATGTTCGAATTTATTCGCAGCCATCGGCGCTGGATGCAGTTCATCCTGCTGATCTTGATCGTGCCTTCCTTCTTCCTGGTCGGGATTCAAGGCTATGACAGCTTCATGAACCGGGAGCCCGAGCTCGCGACGGTGGCTGGCCAGCCGATTTCCCGCGCCGAGTTCGATCAGGCGCACCGCAACCAGCTCGACCAGTTCCGCCAGCGTCTGGGCACGCAGTTCGACCCGGCCGTGATCGACACGCCGGCGTTGCGTGAAGGTCTGCTGAACCAGCTCATCAACCAGCGCCTGCTTGCCAATGTGGCCGCCGACAACCGTTTCTCGGTGTCCGACGAGACCCTGCGCAACACGATCGCCGCCATCCCGGAAGTCCAGGACAACGGCCGTTTCTCGCCCGAGCGCTATCGTCAGGTGCTGGCCGCGCAGGGCATGTCGCCGACCTCGTTCGAAGCCGGCCTGCGCCGTGACCTGGCCATCGCCCGGGTGCTCGAGCCCGTTGGCCAATCGGCCCGCGCGCCGGCCGAAGTGGTGGCCGCGCTGGAATCGGCGCTGACGCAGACGCGCACGGTGCAGTTGCGCAATTTCTCGGCCGCGGACTTCCGTTCGCAGGTCACCGTCACCCCGGCCGACATCCAGGCCTGGTACGACGCCAACAAGCAGCAGCTGCAGGTGCCGGAACAGGTGCAGGTCCAATACCTGGTGCTGGACGAAGCGGCCGCCACGCAAGGCGTGCAGGTCAAGGACGAAGACCTGGCTGCTTACTACGAACAGAACAAGAGCCGCTTTGGCCAGCCCGAGCGCCGCCGCGCCAGCCACATCTTCATCGAGCTGCCGTCCGGCGGCTCCGAAGATGCCCGCAAGGCCGCACGTGCCAAGGCCGAGGACATTGCCAAGCAAGCCGCCGCCGACCCCAGCAAGTTCGCTGAACTGGCCGCCAAGTACTCGCAGGATTCGGGTTCGGCTGCCAAGGGCGGCGACCTGGGCTGGATCGCGCCGGGTTCGCAGGCGGGCCCGTTGGACAAGGCCATCTTCGGCCTTGCCGCCAATCAGGTGTCCGGCGTGGTCGAAAGCCCGTTTGGCCTGCACATCCTGAAGGTCACGGAAATCAGCCCGGCTGCCATCAAGCCGCTGGCCGAGGTCAAGGACCAGATCACCGCCGAAGTCCGCAAGCAGATCGCCGCGCAACGCTTCTCGGAAATGGCCAGCCAGCTGAACAAGCAGGTCTACGACCAGCGCGACAGCCTGCAACCGGCTGCCGACGCAGTGGGCCTTAAGCTGCGCACCGCCTCCGGCGTGACCCGCGAAGGCCTGCTGCCCGCCGAGAAAGCCGGCCCCGGTTCGGCCGCCGACAGCCCCGACGCCGCGCTGCTGGACAACCCGCGCGTGCGCCAGGTGCTGTTCTCGCCCGACGTGCTGCGTGAAAAGCAGAACTCCGGCGTGATCGAACTTGCGCCCGACACGATGCTGGCCGTGCGCGTCGCCGCTGTCGAGCCTGCACACGTGCCGCCGCTGGACAAGGTCAGCGACGTCATCCGCGCCAAGCTGCTGGACGAGCGCTCGGCCGAAGCCGCCAAGAAGGCAGGCGAGGCTGCCCTGGCCGCCAACAAGGCCAATCCTGCCGCGGCGCCGGAAGGCTTTGGTCCCGCCGTCACGGTGTCGCGCCAGAATCCGCAGGATCTGTCGCGCCCGGTGCTGGATGCCGTGATGCGCCTGCCGTCGGCCGCGCTGCCGGCCTTCACGGGCGTGCAGTCCGGCGTGGACTACACGCTGGTTCGTCTGGAAAAGGTGGAAGCGGGCCAGACCGAAGCCGCCGACAAGGAGCGCCTGGCGCAGCAGTTGTCGGGCGCCTGGGGCCAGGCCGAAAACGAAGCCATGATCCGCATGCTGCGCGAGCAGTACAAGGTGAATGTGCTGCCGGCCGCCGCCGACGTCATTCGCGGCGATCAGGCCCAGGCCGCGGGCTGATCGCCGCAGGCAACGCTCAGTTCAACAGGGGCCGCAGCGTCGGCCACACGTTGTCGAGCAATTGAGGCTGGGCATCCTCGTTCGGATGGATGCCGTCAGCCTGGAACATCGCCCGGTTCGTTGCGATACCTTCCATCAGGAAGGGCACGAGCCGGGCGTTTTCGTCTTTGGCGACCTTGCTGAACACCGCGGCAAAGCGTTGCGCGTAATCCCGGCCATAGTTCGGCGGGATCTGCATCCCGACGATCAGCACGTCCGCATCGGCCTTGCGGGCCGCCTGCGCCATCGTTCGCAGGTTCTGCTCGGTCATGTTCAGGGGCAGGCCGCGCAGCGCGTCATTGGCGCCCAGCTCCAGCACGACGACGGCGGGGGCGTGCTGGCGCAGCAGCGCGGGCAGGCGGGCCACGCCGCCGCTGGTCGTGTCGCCGCTGATGCTGGCATTGACGACCTTGAACTTCGGGTATTGTTCGGAAACCCTTTCGGACAGCAGGGGCACCCAGCCGGTGCCGCGCTTGATGCCATACTCGGCCGACAGGCTGTCGCCCACCACCAGTACGGTGCGCGGCGAGGAACCCTGGGCCGCGGCGGCGGTCTGAGCGTGGGCGGGCGCCGCCGCGGCGGTCGCAAAGGCAGTCACGAGAAGCAGACGGGAAAATAGGCGCATGGATAGCAATAACTCAATCGTGGTGAAAGGGCTGGGCAAGCGGGTGGCCGATGCCGGCGGGTCGCTTTCTATCCTGGAAGGAATCGATTTTACGGTCGCCGCGGGCAGTGCCGTGGCCATCACCGGCAGCTCCGGTTCGGGCAAGTCGACTCTGCTGGGACTGCTGGCCGGCCTGGATGTTCCCACTTCGGGCAGCGTACACCTTGCGGGGCAGGACCTGTTTGCCTTGGACGAGGACGGCCGCGCGCGCCTGCGGGCCAATCATGTGGGCTTCGTGTTCCAGTCGTTCCAGCTGCTGCCCAATCTGACCGCACTGGAAAACGTGATGCTGCCGCTTGAACTGGCTGGCCAATCGGCGCGCGAGGCCGCGCAGGCCATGCTGGAGCGTGTCGGGCTGGGCGCGCGCCTGCACCACTACCCGCGCACGCTGTCGGGCGGCGAGCAGCAACGGGTGTCGCTGGCCCGGGCCTTCGTGGTGCAGCCGGACCTGCTGTTTGCCGACGAACCCACCGGCAGCCTGGATGCCGCCACTGGCGTGACGGTCATCGACCTGATGTTCGACCTGCACCGCGAACAAGGCACGACGCTGGTGCTGGTCACGCATGACCCGCAACTGGCGGCGCGCTGCGGGCGGCAACTGGTGCTGGCGGCCGGCCGCATGGTGCCGGCTGATTAAGGCGCTAGGCCAGTTCGCGGATCGGCACCACCGGATCGACGTCTGCGTCGTAATCGACGCCGTCGATCTCAAAGCCGAACAGCCGCAGGAAGTCGCGCTTGTAGCCGGCAAAATCGGTCAGCGTATACAGGCTGGCCGTGTCGACCTGATCCCATAGCGCCTGCACCCGCGCTTGCACCTGCGGATCCAGTTCCTTGTAGTCGGCGCGCAACCGGCCCTCGTCGTCCAGGATGGGGGAAGGGCCGCACAGGCTGTCGCGATACAGTCCATACACCTGTTCGATGCAGCCTTCGTGCGTGCCGTCTTCCTTCATGACCTTAAAGAGCAGCGACAGGTACAGCGGCATCATGGGGATCGCCGAACTGGCCTGCGTCACCACGGCCTTGAGCACCGACACGCGGGCATCGCCGCCGCGCGCGGCCAGCTTGGCGCGGATGTCCAGCACGCGCTGGTCCAGGTCTTTCTTGGCCGCGCCGATGGATCCGTTCCAATAGACGTCGTGCGTGATCTTTTCGCCCAGATAGGTGAAGGCGGTGGTGGTGGCGCCTTCGGCCAGCACCCCGGCTTGCAGCAGCGCATCGATCCACATCTGCCAGTCTTCCCCGCCCATCACGGCGACGGTGGCGTCGATCTCGTCTTGCGTGGCCGGCTCCAGCACACCGTCCTTGATGAGTTCCTTGTCGGTGTCCAGGCCGCGCAAGGTCACGGACTTGCCGATGGGCTTGAGCGTGGAGGTGTGGACCTGCCCCGTCTTCGGGTGCGTGCGGCGCGGCGCGGCCAGACTGTAGATGACCTGGTCGACCTGGCCCATGTCCGCCTTGATGGCGTCGATGGTGCGCTGCTTGATCTCATCGGAAAACGCGTCGCCGTTGATGCTCTTGGCGTACAGCCCCTCGGCTTGGGCGAACTTGTGGAACGCGGCGCTGTTGTACCAGCCCGGCGTGCCCGCCTTGCCGGCGTCGCCCGGCCGCTCAAAAAATACGCCCAGCGTCTGCGCGCCACAGGCGAAGGCCGCGCTGATGCGCGCGGCCAGGCCGTATCCCGTCGACGCGCCCAGCACCAGCACGCGCTTGGGTCCCCCGGGCACCGGTCCTTGCGCCTTCACGTAGTCGATTTGTTGCTTCACGTTGGCTTCGCAGCCGGCAGGATGCGTGGTGACGCAGATGAAACCGCGCACGCGGGGCTTGATGATCATGGGAGCCTCTTGTTGGGGATTTACGCCAGGGGCAGATGCCGGATCCGGCATCAGGCGAAGCGCATTGTACGGGAGGCGGCCGGCCGGTGATCGGGACGGCGCCGCCGCTCAGCGCCGGGCCGTCGTGCCGGCGGCCGCCTGGGCCAGCGCGGCGCCCAGCGCGCGGCTGCGCCGCCATTCGATCATGCCGATGCCCATGCCGCTGGCGCAGATGATCGCAATGCCCAGCCAGGTGAGCGGGTCGGGAAAATGGCCCCACACCAGCCAGCCCACCGACGTGGCGCTGATGATCTGCAGGTAGATGAATGGCGCCAGCGTGGAGGCCGGGGCGCGGCGGTAAGCGGCAATCTGGAACAGGTGGCCCAAGCAGCCGGTGATGCCGGTCGAGATCAGCACCATCCAGTCGAACGCCGACAAGGCCTGGAGCACGGGCAGGGCGGGCGGAAGGATGAAGGGCAAAGCGAGCGTCAGGCAGATCGTGCCCACGGCGCCGCTCCAGATCAGCGAGGTGAACGGATCGTCGCCGGCCACGCGGCGCGTGGCGATGAATTGCGCGGTAAAGCAACAGGCGGTCAGCAGGCCGAAGATCGTGCCGACCGGGTGCAGGCCGCCGCCGGGGCGGATGACGATCAGGACGCCGACGAAGGCGATGCCGGCGGCGACGAAGCGCGACATGCGCGCCGGTTCCTTAAGGATCCAGGGCGCCAGCGACAGCACGAGCAGCGGCGCCAGGAAATTGATCGAGGTGGCTTCGGCCTGGGGGATGTAGCTGAGGGTCGTGAAGAACATCAGCGTGGCCAGGAACATCGAGCCGCCGCGGATGAGCTGTTCGCGCGGCTTGGTGCTGCGCAGCACCCGCACGCCGCGCGCCGGCAGCACCAGCGCCAGGACGAGCACCAGATGGATGGCGTAACGGACCCACGACAGCACCAGCAGGGGCACGCCTGCGTTCATGACCCATTTTCCGCTCGCGTCCAGGCACGACAGGGTCCACATCGACAGCACGAGCAGCAGCACGCCGATCATCGGGCCGCGCGCGGTGGACGCGCCGGAGCGCGGGCGACCGTTATCGGCCGGGGACATGGCGGGTACTCCTTTCAGCGTACACAGGGCATGGCGCCTTTGGGGCGATGAGCGGCTGACATGATACGCTCATCCCGCCGGGGGAAAAGGCCAATGATAGAACTACGCAACGTCGAAACTTTTTTTTGGGTCGCCACACTGGGCAGCTTCCGGGCCGCATCGGACAAGCTCAACACCACGCAGCCCGCTGTCTCGCAGCGCATTGCTTCGCTCGAGGCGGATCTGGGCGTCAAACTGTTCGAGCGCGACGCGCGCGGCGTCAAGCTGACCGCCAAGGGGCACGAACTCCTGTCGCATGCCGAACGCATGCTGCAGGTGCGGCGCGACATGTTCGAGGCCGCGCGCGAGCAGAACGTCATGTCGGGCACCGTGCGCATTGGCGTGGCCGAGACCATTGTGCAGACCTGGTTGCCCGCGCTCATCGAACTGATCCACACGACGTATCCGGCGCTGGTGCTGGAGATCGAAGTGGACACCACGCACGTGCTGCGTTCGCACCTGATGTCGCGCCAGATCGATCTGGCCTTTTTGATGGGGCCGGTACTGGAGGCGCGCGTGGAGAACCTGCCGCTCTGCACGTATCCGCTGGCGTGGGTGGCCAGCCCGCTGCTGGATCTGGGCCCGGAGCCCTTGACGCTGGCCACGATCGGCAAGCTGCCGATCATCACGTATCCCTCCAACAGTTCGCCTTACCGCGTGGTGCGCGACATGCTGACCCGGGCGGGCGTGACCTCGCCGCGCATGTACGGCAGCGCTTCAATGTCCATGGTGGTCCGCATGACGCAGGACGCGATCGGCACCAGCGTCATCGCGCCTGTGTTCCTGGGCAAGGAACTGGCCCGCGGCGAGTTGCGGATTCTGCAGGTGCAGGCCGACCCGCTGCCTGAACTGAGCTTTACCGCCACATGGGTGCAGGGCCCCGACAGTCATGCCGTGCGCATCATCGCGCAGATGGCGCAAAAGGTCGCCGCGCAGGCCTGAGCAGGCAAAACCGCCGTAGGTGTTTTCCCGAGCCAGCGGCGTTGCGGGCTGACCTGGGGCGTGTCCGCCAGGCGCGGTTCCGCACCCCGTCGACGGCCGCAAGGCCGCGCCAATACGTCGTTTGCGGCAAATGGCGTTGCTTGGCGCCGCGAGACCCAAGAAAAATTTATACCCCCACATCGGAACATACGATTGGACGCTTGCCGCCCCTGGCGATGCAATGGCGCTCATAACGACGTAGGGCCTGGATATACCCATCCTTGACCACCGATTCCTACCGGC
The DNA here is from genome assembly GCF_041879325.1 of Achromobacter sp. JD417. Taxonomy (NCBI): domain Bacteria; kingdom Pseudomonadati; phylum Pseudomonadota; class Betaproteobacteria; order Burkholderiales; family Alcaligenaceae; genus Achromobacter; species Achromobacter sp. JD417. Next base: position 2,773,447 of record NZ_CP087159.1, read on the forward strand.
GCGCGACCAGGACAACGGGATCCCGCGCGCGACAGACGATCCCGCCAGCCAGGAGTTTTTCCATGAAGAAGTCTCTTGTTTTTGCCGCCGTCGCCGCCAGCTTGCTGGCCGGCGCCGTCCAGGCCCAGGACCTGCCCAAGACCCATCTGAAGATCGTGGGTGGCCTGTCGAACCTCACCGCCTACAACGACTACGAAAAGCCGTTCTGGACCAAGACCATTCCCGAGCAGTCCAAGGGGCAGGTCACGGCGGAGATCAAGGGCTTCAATGAAATGGGCTTGAAGGGGCCCGAGCTGCTGCGCCTGATGTCGCAGGGCGTGATCGAATTCGGCACCGCCACGCTGTCTTACTTTGCCAGCGACAATCCGATCAACGAGGCCATCGACCTGGCTGGCCTGGCGCCCGACGTCAAGACCGCTCGCGCCGTCACCCAAGCTTTCGAACCCGTTTACGCCAAGCTTTACGGCGAAGGCAACAACGTCAAGCTGCTGGGCATCTCCACGTATCCCGCGCAAGTGCTGTTCTGCAATGCCGAGATCAAGGGCCTGGCGGACATCAAGGGCAAGAAGGTTCGCACCAGCAGCCGCACCACGGCCGAGTTCGTCGAGGCGCTGGGCGGCTCGAGCGTGACGATGGCCTTCGGCGAAGTCGTCCCCGCGCTGCAGAACAAGGTTGTCGATTGCGCCATCACGGGTTCGCTGTCGGGTTACTCGGCCAAGTGGTACGAAGTGTCCACCCACCTGGTCGCGCTGCCGATCAACTGGAACCAGCAGATCCACGCCGTCAACCAGAAGGCCTGGGACAAGCTGGATCCGAAGGTGCGCACGTTCCTGCAAGCCCAGATCACGACGCTGGTCGACAACATCTGGGATGCCGCCGCCCGCCAGACGCAGGAAGGCTATGACTGCAACACGGGCGCGGCTGCATGCCCGTTCCCGGTCAAGGGCAAGATGGTCCTGGTGCAGCCGTCCGAGGCCGATCAGGCGCTGCTCAAGAAGGTGGCGCAAGAGGCCGTCCTGCCCAAGTGGGCCGCCCGCTGCTCGGCGCAGTGCGTCAAGGACTGGAACGCCACCGTCGGCAAGACGCTGAACCTGACCGCCAGCAAGTAAGCGCCAGAAGGCGCCGGCCTTTGGGGCCGGCGCCAATTCCGGCCTGTGCGGCGCGCGGCAACCGTGACCCTGCATTCGGGTCGGCGGTGGCCGCCCGCGACGCCGGGTCGAGCCACCAGAGGTTCCCTTCATGACACAAACCGAACACTTCCGCCTGCTCGGCGGCCTGTTGCGGCGCGCCGAGAGCTTCTCCCGCGCGGCCGTGTGGGCCGGCGGCGCCCTGACGGTGGCTAGCGTGCTGCTGATCTCGTTCGACGTGCTGGCCCGCAAATTCCTGGGCTTCACGACCGGGGGCGCGGACGAGTTGTCCAGCTACGCCTTTGCCATCAGCACATCCTGGGCGCTGGCCTTTGCCACGCTGCAACGCGCGAACGTGCGCGTCGACGTGCTTTATCAATTCCTGCCGGTGCGCCTGTCGGCGGTGCTGGACTGGATCTCCATGGTGGCGCTGGCCGTCTTCATGGTGTTCCTCACCTATTACGCCTACGACGTGGTGGTGACCTCGTGGACCCAGAAGTCGGCAGCCAACACGCCGCTCGCCACGCCGCTTTGGATACCGCAAGGCCTGTGGTTGCTGGGCCTGGGTTGGATGTGCATCACGGTCGCGCTGATGCTGGCGCGCGCGTCGGCCGCGCTGGTCACGGGCGACATCGAACTGGTCAAGCAGATCTGCGGCGTGCGTTCGGCGCAGGAAGAGGCTGAAGAAGAAGCCGCCGCTGGCGAGCGCATGGTGAAGGGAGAAGCCGCATGATTGCCACCGCCTTGACACTGCTGCTGGTCCTGATCGGCCTGTCGATCCCCGTGGGCGCAGCCCTGGGGGTGCTGGGCTTGATCCTGGACCCGATGTTTTCGATGCTGCCGCTGACGCGGGCCATCGGCGAAATTTCCTGGAGTTCGAACAACGAGTTCCTGCTGGTCGCGATTCCGCTTTTCATCATGCTGGGCGAGGTGCTGCTGCGCGCGGGCTTTGCCGAACGCATGTACAGCGCGATGAGCCTGTGGCTGTCGTGGCTGCCGGGCGGATTGATGCACGCCAACATTGGCGCCTCGACCCTGTTCTCGGCAACCTCCGGCTCCAGCGTGGCAACGGCCGCCACCGTGGGTACTGTCGCCATTCCGCAGATCCGCAAGTACGGCTACAACGAGCCGCTGTTCCTGGGCAGCCTTGCCGCGGGCGGCACGCTGGGCATTCTGATCCCGCCGTCGATCAACCTGGTCATCTATGGCGTGCTGACCAATTCGTCGGTGCCCAAGCTGTACCTGGCCGGCATCATTCCGGGCTTCGCCATGGCGGCGCTCTTCATGCTGACGGTCGTGATCGCCTGCGTGGCCAAGCCCTCGTGGGGCGGCAAGAAAATCCGCGCGACCTGGGGCGAGCGCATCGCCAGCCTGGTGCATCTGGCCCCGCCGCTCGGCATCTTCTTCCTGGTGGTCGGATCGATCTACGCCGGCCTGGCGACGCCAACCGAGGCGGCCGCGCTGGGCGTGCTGGGCGCCTTCATCCTGGCAGCGTGGTTCCGCCGCCTGACGTGGTCGATGCTGCGCGAGGTGCTGGAGGGCACGATGCGGTCCACCGCGATGATCATGCTGATCGTCATCGCCGCCAGCTTCCTGAACTTCATCATGTCCGCCACCGGTTTGACCGACGCGCTGACCAAGTCCATCACCGGACTGGGCCTGTCGCCCGGCTGGATGCTGCTGATCGTGGTGATCTTCTACCTGGTGCTGGGCTGCTTCATGGAAACGCTGTCCATGATGATCACGACCATCCCCATCGTGGCGCCCATCATGATCGCGCTGGGTTACGACCCGATCTGGCTCGGCATCGTGATCATCATCCTGGTTGAGGCCGCGCTCATCACGCCGCCCGTCGGGTTGAACCTGTTCGTGGTGCAAAGCCTGCGCAAAAGCGGCGCCATGAGCGCGGTCATTGTCGGCAGCTTGCCGTTCGTGGCCGCCATGTTCGTGATGCTGGCGCTGCTGGCCTTCTGGCCTGACCTCGCCCTGTGGCTGCCGCGCGCCTTCGGTTGATGCGCCCTTGATACCGGCGCGGCCCCGCGGCCGCGCCATTCTCCATCCCCCTTATTCGCAGGACTGATATGAAAGCCGTATTCCAGATCGACGACGCCAATCCCCGCCAGGTGGAAGTGACCTTCAACAGCGTGATCGTGGCCGGGTGGGCCGGTCGCGACATGGCCGCCATCGAGCATCACATCGAAGAGCTGGCCGCCATCGGCGTGCCGCGGCCCAGCAGCGTCCCGCTGTACTACCGCATCGCGGAAAACCAGCTCACGCAAGCATCCAACGTGCAGGCGCTGGGCGAGGAATCGTCGGGCGAAGTCGAGACCTTTGTGTTCGCGGTCGGTGGCGAGATGTACGTCAGCATCGCGTCCGATCACACCGACCGCAAGCTGGAGACCGTCAGCGTCGCGATGTCCAAGCAGGTCTGCGTCAAGCCTGTGGGCGCGCAAGCGTGGCGGCTGGCGGACGTGGCAGGGCACTGGGACGAACTCATCATCCGTGCCTACATCGTGGAAAACGGCGAGCAGGTGCTGTACCAGGAAGGCCCGCTGTCCACCCTGCGCACGCCTCAGGATCTGATTGCCGGCTACACGGGCGGCGGCGCCGTCCTGCCGGAAGGCGCGGGCATGACCTGCGGCACCGTCGCTGCCATTGGCGGCATCCGCCCGGCCGCGGACTTCACGATGGAGCTGCACGATCCGCGCCTGAACCGCACGCTGCGCCACCGCTATCATGTCGAGTCGCTGCCCGTGGTGGCCTGATCGCCAGCTTGCCGGGCATTGAACCCGGGCGCATTCCCTGCGAAGGCGCCCGTCCGAACATTTACGCCGCCAGGCGGCATTAGGACAATGATGGTTTCGACCTTGAATGATCTGACCACGGCCCTGCGCGAGGGCCGCAGCACCTCCGTCGCGTTGACCGAAGCCGCACTGGCGCGCGCGCAGGATCCGGCGGGCGAGGGCGCCCGCGCGTTCACCAAGCTTTATGCCGAGTCCGCGCTGGCGCAGGCGCGCGCGTCCGACACGCTGCGCGCGGCCGGCATCGTCCGGTCCGCAATCGAGGGGCTGCCCATCAGCATCAAGGACCTGTTCGACGTCCAGGGCGAAACCACGATGGCCGGTTCCGTGGCGCGCGAAGGCGAGCCCGCCGCCGAAGAGAGCGCCGAGGTCGTGCAGCGCCTGATCGCAGCCGGCGCCGTCATCATCGGCCGCACCAACATGACGGAGTTCGCGTACTCGGGCCTGGGCATCAATCCGCACTACGGCACGCCGCTCAATCCGTATGACCGCGCCACCGGCCGCATTCCGGGCGGCTCGTCGTCCGGGGCTGCCGTTTCGGTTGCCGACGGCATGGCCGTTGCGGGGATCGGATCGGACACGGGCGGTTCCGTGCGCATCCCCGCCGCGCTGTGCGGCCTGACCGGCTTCAAGCCCAGCGCGTGGCGCGTGTCCATGCAAGGCGTGCTGCCGTTGTCGGCAAACCTGGACTCCATCGGTCCCATCGCCGCCAGCGTCCGTTGCTGCGCTGAGCTGGACGCCATTTTGTCGGGCGAGGCGGGGCCGTTGCCGCAGGCGTTGCCGGTGCGCGGCCTGCGCCTGGCCATCCCGACGACCTTGGCGCTGGATGCCATGGACAAGCACGTGTCGGACACCTTTGCGGCGGCCGTGCAACGCCTGGAAGCGGCCGGGGCCTTGGTCGACCGGATCGAGATTCCGGAGTTCGCCGCGCTGGCTTCCATCAACAGCAAGGGCGGCTTCACGGCCGCCGAGGCCTGGGCCTGGCACCAGGATCTGATCGCGCGTGCGGGCAAGCGTTACGATCCGCGCGTGGTGTCGCGGATCATGCGCGGGCAGGACATGTCCGCGGCCGATTACATCGCGCTGCTCGATGCGCGCGAGGCGTGGGTCGCGGCGGTGGATCACCGCATCGCCGGCTATGATGCGCTCATCATGCCCACGACACCCATCGTGGCGCCGCCGGTGGCCGATCTGCAGGCCTCCGACGAGGCCTACTACGCCGCCAATGGCCTCATCCTGCGCAATCCCACCCTCATCAACTTCCTGGATGGCTGCGCGCTGTCCCTGCCGTGCCACGCACCGGGCTCCGCGCCCGTGGGCCTGATGATCGCGGCCAGCAATGGCGCGGACCGCCGTGTGCTGGGCATCGGCTTGTCCGTGGAAGACCTGTTCGCCGGCCGCTGACCGGCAATCTTTTCGTGACGAGAGAATGCATGCCTGACGTAGATAACGTTAGAACCAGCCTGGCGCTTGCCCGCCAGGCGCGGCTGGACGCCCGCAGCGGACGCCTGACGGGCCCCACGGCGAATCTGGCGCCGGGACACGTGCAGGCCAACCTGGCGATCCTGCCGCGCGCCCTGGCGGCGGACTTCCTGCATTTTTGCCAGCGCAACCCCAAGCCGTGCCCCTTGCTGGCCATGTCCGAGCCCGGCGACCCGGCGTTGCCGGAGTTGGGTGCGGACATCGACATCCGCACCGATATTCCGCGATACCGGGTCTGGAAAGACGGCGAGCTGGTGGCCGAGCCGACGGACGTGCGCGACCTGTGGCGCGACGATCTCGTGTCGTTCCTCATCGGCTGCTCGTTCTCGTTCGAAGAGGCGATGCTGGACAACGGCTTGCCCGTGCGCCACATCGAACAGGGCAGCAATGTGCCCATGTACCGCACCAACATCTCGACGCAGCCCGCAGGCGTATTCGGCGGTCCGCTGGTGGTGTCGATGCGGCCCTTGAAAGCCGCCGACGCCATCCGTGCCATTCAGGTCACGTCGCGGTTCCCGTCGGTGCATGGCGCGCCCGTGCACATCGGCGACCCGGCGCTGATCGGCATCGCGGATATCGGCAGCCCCGATTACGGCGATCCCGTCGAGATCCGGCCGGGCGAGATGCCGGTCTTCTGGGCCTGCGGCGTGACGCCGCAGTCCGTGGTGGCGGCGGTGCGCCCCGAGTTCTGCATCACGCATGCGCCCGGGCACATGCTGGTTACCGACCTGATCAACAGCCGCATGGCGGTGTTCTGATCCGAGCCGGTCGCGGGGGTCTGCGACCGGCCCTCCGCTACCGGCCCTCCGCCTCCGGTCCTCCCGCCTCAGCGCGTGAGCATCAAGGCTTTGACGCGCTGGTCGTAATCGGGCGGAAACGTCCAGAATCGCATTCCCTGCTGGGTATAGCCCTCTTGCAGGCCGCGTTCGGCCGGGGCCTTGTGCCACAGGAACTGCATCAGCACGTCGCTGCTGACCCAGGCGTTGCCGAACCAGAAGCTGTGCGCACGGCGGTTCAGGTCCGGAATGGCCCGGGGATCCACCCAGATCATGTCGAAGTTCAACTGCTGCGAGGCGGCGTTGATGAACTGAACCTGCTCCTCGGTCAGGTCGTCGGCGCTGGGCCGGCCCGCGCGTGACGCGCGCTGGTGGCGCGCCGCAAAGCGCAAGGCGCGGTCGTCCAGGTTGGCGCCCAGGCTGACGCGTTCGGTCAGGTCGATGTATTGGCGCAGGTCGGTGACGAAGCGGTACGTGTCTTCATCCGGGGCCGCGAAATAGATCTGCCCCAGCCGCAAGCGTGCCCGCAGCGCCTCGCGGGTCTCGCCGTTCTTCGGCTGGGCCAGCGTCGCGAGTCCTTCACTGGCGATGCGCGCACCGGCGCTGAAGGCAAGCACGTTGATGTGCTCGGCGTTCGTGTTGCGTGCAAGCAGCTCGATCAGACGGGCAAACGCGGGCACGGACTGCCGCGCCGCGCGCACGTCCGTGGCATAGGCAAGCAGGCTGGCCGCCGAAGGCCACAGAAACACCAGCACCACGGCCTGCCGTCCCGTGAAGTGATGGAACTGCGCGGCCTGCGCGGTGCCGCGCCATACGGCGTTATTGAAGCCATGCACGTAGATGATCAGATCACGGTGCCGGCTGACCGCCAGGGCGTCGTTGATGAGCGCGAAATAAGCCTGCGCCTCGGGCGAGCTTTCCGCGTCGCTTTGCGGGCCTAGCGCAACCAGCTCTTCCATGCGTTCCAGGCTGAGCACGGGCCGGCCGCGCTGGCTGTCCGAGGTGGACAATTGGCGCAACTGGTCCCAGTCCAATGTGCCGTCGCCGATCTGCACCTTGGCCACGCCCAGGCGCAGCGTGTCGCTGGGAAAGATCGAATAAAAGGGTTGGCGCGATTCGAGAAAGACGGCGCGGTTGGTGGCGTACAGCAGGGGAATGGCGGTGATGTCGGCCGCGGCCTTGTGCGCGAACGGATCGACCTGACCGGTCGTGAACTTGACCGGCGTGGGCATCAGCTGCACCGGCGATGAACAGGCGGCCAGCAGCACGCTGACCGCCGCCGCCATGGCCGTCCATGCCGCCCGCCGCAGGCGGTCAAGCGGGACAAGCGTGACAAGCGCGCAGGCATCGAGAAGACTCATACGGCGGGCCCGGTTCATGGTGAGGAAGCGGCGCCGCGGGGGGATGAACGCGCGGGGCCGGGGACATTCCACGGAAAACGGCAAGGCACGCGTGGGATTGTCGCCGTGGTCCAGGCGGCGATCAAGGGGGAGGGCGGGTGTCTGACACCTTTGGGCGCCATCTTGGATGGAAGACGGCGTTTCAGGGGTGTCAGACACCCGGGGTTTAGAAAATGTGCCTGAACCCCACCGCTGCGCCAAGCTGATTGCTCTTGCCTGCGATTTCGCCGCTGGCGGCGTCGCTGACCTTGTTCCAGTCGACGGTGCCGTACAGTTGGGACCGCTTGGACAGCGAGTATTCGGCCACGGCGACCAGCGCGTAGCGTTTGCCCTTGTCGCCTTCCACGACCACGTTCTCGCTGCGGTCGTAGTAGGCCGCGCCCGTGATGGCCCAACGCGGAGTGGCTTGCCAGGTCACGCCGGCGAAGTAGCCGTTGTCCTTGCGGTCCAGGCTGGCGGTAGTGGTGCCGCCCATGACGCCATTGACCCAGCCGGTTTCGTCGCGACCGTTGAAGTAGCCCGCGAAGACTTTGGCCGATTCGAATTGATAGGACGCGTTCAGGTTCCAGGCGCGCTGGCGCTCGTCGGAATCGGTGGCGGCGTAGGTTTGCTGCCAGGCCGCGCCCAGGCCGAGCTGGCCGATCGTGTAGCGCAGGCTGGCGCCGTACTGCTGGCCGGCCTTGCGGTCGTCCCAGTCTTCGCCGTTGGCCCACGACGCCACGACGGACAGGTTGCCGAACGTGTTGGCGTACTTGGTCATGTTGTTGGTGCGCACACGCGACATGGCGGCGGGCAGCCAGGCGTTCTGCTCGTAGTTGCCGACGGTCAGCGGGTCGAAGTAGTCGGCCAGCAGGTCGAACATGGGCGTGTTCTGCAGGCCCAGCGTCAGCGTGCCGATGCTGCCGCCGTCTAGGCCAACGTACGCCAGGCGGCTGAACGCCTTGGACGGATCGGAACCATTGCCGTTCTGCAGATTGATGCCGTTTTCCAGGCGGAAGAAGGCGCGGTTGCCATTGCCCAGGTCTTCCGAGCCGCGCAGGCCCCAACGGCTGTTGGAGATGGCGCCGTTCTCCATGCTGATGCGGCTGCCGTCTTGGCCAACGGCCCCGGAGCTGGTGCTCAGGTAGCGGATGCTGACGTCGGCGATGCCGTACAGGGTGATGCTGGTTTCCGCGTGGGCCGCGCCGGCGGCCAGGCCCAGGCCGGCTGCCGCCAGCGATAGGGTGAAGCGTTTCATGTTGGACTCCTCCAGGTGTAGCTGATTTATGGTTGCGCCGCGCTTGTGGCTTGGCTTGCCGCGCCCGGCGAATTGCCGGGCGCCTGGCCGCTGCACCGACGCCATGAATGGGCGCGGGTCCGGAGCAGCAGCCAGCGTTGCAGTGTTGCGTCCTGCCGGTGCCGCACAGGAACGCCTGGGGATTCTAAGTAAGTTGACGTGCGCGGAATATCGAAAAGATTCGGCGTTTTCCCGGGTTTACAGGCCGGCAAGCGTGCACCGCCTGAATAACGGACGGACGGAAAAGAAAAACCCCGTTCGCGGAACGGGGTTTTTGTGGCGTTGGCGCGACGTTACAGCGTCATGTGTAGCGGCAACCAGGTGGCGATGCCTGGGGCCACATAAAGCAGCAGCACGGCGACGATCATCAGGATGAACATCGGCAATGACGCCCGCGCGATGTAGGGCAGTTCACGCCCGCTCATGCCGGACAGCACGAACAGGTTGAACCCCACCGGCGGCGTGATCTGCGCCATTTCCACCACGAATACGATGAAAATGCCGAACCAGATCAGGTCGATACCGGCGGCTTGCACCGTCGGCAGCAGCACGCCCATGGTCAGCACCACGATCGAGATGCCATCCAGGAAGCAGCCGAGCACGACGAAGAACACCATCAGCGCCATGATGAGGCCGAACTGCGACAGGCCAAGTCCGCCGATCCATTCCGCCAGCGCGCGCGGCAGGCCGATGTAGCCCATCGCCAGCGTGAGGAACTGCGCGCCCGCCAGGATCAGGGCGATCATGCAGTACAGGCGCGTGGCACCAAGCAGCGACTGTTTGAAGGTGGATCCGTTCAATGACCCCTGCAACGCCGACAGGATCAGCGCGCCCACCACACCCACGGCCGCCGCTTCCGTGGCGGTGGCGATACCGGTGTAGATCGATCCCAGGACCGCGCCGATCAGGAGCAGCACGGGAATCAGATGGCGCGAGCGCGATAGCTTCTCCATGAAGCTCAGGCCGGGATCCGCCGCCGGCACCTGGCCGGGATTGCGGATGGCCCACCAGGCGATGTAGCCGCTGAACAGCAGCGCGAGCAGGATGCCCGGAAGGATGCCGGCGATGAACAGCTTGGCGATGGACACGTCCGCCGCCACGCCGTACACGATCATGATGATCGAGGGCGGGATCAGCAGACCGAGCGTGCCGGCGCCTGACAGCGTGCCGAGAATCTTTTCCTCGGGGTAGCCGCGGCGCGTCAGCTCGGGAATGGTCATCTTGCCGACCGTCGCGCACGTCGCGGCCGACGAACCCGACACGGCCGCGAAGATGGCGCAGCCGATCACGTTCGTGTGCAAGAGGCGTCCGGGCAGCCGGTTCAGCCAGGGGGCAAGGCCTTTGAACAGGTCTTCGGAAAGGCGGGTGCGGAACAGGATTTCGCCCATCCACAGAAAGAGCGGCAGGGCGGTCAGCGTCCAGCTGGACGAGGCGCCCCAGATCGTGACGGCCATGGCGTCGCCCGCCGGGCGGCTGGAGAAGATCTCCATGCCGATCCAGGCGGTGCCCGCCAGGGTCAGGCCGACCCAGACCCCGCAGCCGAGCAGGACGAAGATCGAAACGACCAATAAGGTGATGACGAGAAGTTCATTCATGGGTTTGCTGCGAGGTTGCGGCGGCGACGCCGCGCGAACGGCGGACCAGTTCGTCGACGAGTGCGATGAAGAACAGGATCGTGCCCACGGCCATGGTCGTTTGCGGGATCCAGAGCGGCGTGGCGTCGTTCGACGTGGAAATATCGTTGAACAGCCAGGAGTCGTAGGTGAGCTTGACGCTGAAGAAGGCAAAGGCGGCGGCCAGCAGGCAACCCACGGCCAGGGCGAAGATGTCCAGCCGGCGGCTGCCAGCGGGATTCAGCGAATTGAGCAGCAGCGTCACACGGATGTGCTCACCGTGCTTGAACGTGCTGGACAGCGCAAGAAAGCCCGCGGCGGCCATGAAGTAGCCGGCGTAAGCGTCAGTGCCGGGAATGTTGAAGCTGAGCTGGCGGGCGATGATCGCCGCCAGCACCGAGACGAGTACACCTATCGTGCACAGGCCGGCCAGAAGGCCGGCCGCGCCGTACAGGTTATCCAGAAAACGGCGCATGGCGATATCACTGCTTCTTGTAGGCGTCGATCATGGCCTGGCCGTCGGCGCCAGCCTTCTTGAGCCAGTCGTCCAGCATGCGCTTGCCGATCACGCTCAGGCCTTCCTTGAGCTCAACCGTGGGCTGGATGGTTTCCATGCCGTTCTTGGCCAGTTCGGCCTGATACCACTTGTTCTTTTCCTGCGACAGCTTCCAGCCGCGCTCTTCGGCTTGCGCGGCAGCCTTCTTGAGCGCTTCCTGCGTGGCGGGCTCCAGCGCGTCAAACGCCTTCTTGTTGACGATGATGGCGTTCTTGGGCAACCAGGCCTGCGTGTCGTAGAACTTCTTGATGTACTCGTACGTCTTGGTGTCGTAGCCGGTGGACGCCGACGACATGTACGAATCGATCACGCCGGTGGCCAAGGCCTGCGCCAGTTCGGCCTGCTGCACGGTGACGGGCTGGGCGCCGACGAGTTCGGCGATCTTGGCCGTGACCGGGCTGTAGGCGCGCCACTTCAGGCCCTTCATGTCGCTGATCTGCTTGATGTCCTTGTTGGCGAAGATGCCTTGGGGCGGCCATGCCACGGCGTACAGCAAGGTCATGCCTTGCGAAGCCAGCTTCTTTTCCAGGAACGGCTTCTGGGCCTGGTACAGCTTGAACGATGCGTCGTAGCCGGTGGCCAGGAAGGGCAGGCCGTCCAGTTCGTAGATCGGGTCTTCGTTGGCGAAGTTGGTCAGCAGGATTTCGCCGATCTGAGCCTGGTTGCCTTGCACCGCGCGCTTGATTTCGGGCGCCTTGTACAGCGAGGCATTGTTGTGCAGCGTGATCTTGAGCTTGCCTTGCGACAGCGAGTCGACGTCCTTGATGAAGGTCGTCAGGTTCTCGACGTGGAAGTTGCTCGCCGGGTAGGCGCTGGGGAGGTCCCACTTGGTCTGGGCCTGTGCGCCCGCGCTGAATGCCAGGACGATGCTGCCAGTCAGCAGCGAGATTTTCTTGTACATGGTGGTCCTTCTTTGCGAATGGTGAGGTCGGGTCTGACCCGATAGGCATTGCGAAAAAAAGCATGCGCGGCGCGGCGTCGCGCCGCCCGAGCGCCGTGCCATTCTATGTTGCTGTGCAGTAACAAAGGGCGGTAAATCGGCGTTTTACGGGTAATCCCTAGGAAGGGAATGTTGTTCATTGGTTGAAGGTTCAATGACGCCGCCAAGTCCGCGGCTGATGCGGTGCTCAGACCGGCTGTCAGCGTGTTTTTCTTCTAAGATTGCGGGATCGATGACGCGCCGAAGAGGGTCGTGTGAATTTCGTTTTTCGCCGTGATGAATTGCTGGTCGAGGTGTCGTCCAGCGTGTTGCCGGATTCGGCATTGTGTGAACGCATCGGGCTTGGCGCCTCGGCCTTGCAGCCGGTCTGGATGCAGGCGGGGTCGCCGTATCGCACGGTCTGTGTCGACCCTGGCCTCGAAGCGCCCGAAGGTTACGCCTTCAAGAAGCTGCGCTCGCTGTTCGGCGTGTTCGACGACGAAGGCATGGCGCTGGCCGGCCGCGCCTATCAAATCGCCGAATGGGCGCGAACCCACCGGTTCTGCGGCGCTTGCGGCACGCCTGCCGAGCGTGTCGCGCACGAATTCTGTTTGCGATGCCCCGCGTGCGGCCTGTCCGCATACCCGCGCATCTCGCCGGCGATGATGGTGCTGATCCGCAAAGGCGACAGCATCCTGCTGGCGCGTCACGCCAACGCGCCGACTGCCCGGTACACCGCGCTGGCCGGCTTCGTCGAGCCCGGCGAAAGCATCGAGCAGACTGTCCATCGCGAGGTCTTCGAAGAGGTCGGGCTGAAAGTCGGCAACCTGCAGTACTTCGGCAGCCAGCCCTGGCCGTTTCCGCATTCGCTGATGGTCGCGTTCACTGCGGACTACGTCTCCGGCGACATCCGGGTCCAGGAAGACGAAATTGCAGACGCCCGCTGGTTCGGGCCTGGCGACGCCATGCCCGAGATCGCGGCGCGCATTTCGATTGCCGGCTGGATGATCCGGGCCAATCTGCCCATGGGGTGGAACGCGCCCTGACGGCTTCACCGCGACCTTAATCGCTAGGGGTATTCCCTCGAAACGAGGGATTTTTTGCCGTCCGCTGCCATTTTTTATTGATGAAATATAGATAAATTATTAGTATTTAATCCAATTAATCTTCGCTTGCGCCCTTATGAGCCCCACCTTGATAGCGTCGTCGGCACATCTTGCCGGCGGCAGCGCGCCCGACCTGTCCGAAGTGGAATTCGGGCTCATGATCGCCAGCCACGCCTTCGACCGCTGGACGGTGCGATGCATGGCTGCGGCGGGTCTGCCCGACCTGACGCCCACCGACGTGATGGTGTTCCACCATGTCTACCATCGTGAGCGTCCGAAGAAGCTGGCCGATATCTGCTTCACGCTCAATGTCGAAGACACCCATATCGTCAGCTATGCGCTCAAGAAGCTGGAACGTCTTGGCGTGGTGCGCGGCGAGCGCAGCAGCAAGGAAGTCTTCTACAGCGTCACCCCCGAAGGCGCGGCGATCTTGAAGCGCTATGGCGAAATCCGCGAGCAATGCCTGACCGCCGGCCTGGACGGCCCGGGCGGGGGCGGTCTGGAATTCAGCCGGCAACTGGCGCACACGCTGCGCGCGCTTTCCGGCCTGTATGACCAGGCGGCCAGGGCCGCGACCTCTCTCTGAATCCAACATCCGGGGCAGGGCCCCGATCCATCCGCAACCCGACCGCGGCCGAACGCGCTGCGGCGGTCTCTTGTTTTCGAGGACACCTATGAAGTGGCAATTCTGGATTGACCGTGGGGGCACCTTCACCGACATCGTGGCGCGACGCCCCGATGGCTCGACCACCACGGCGAAGATGCTGTCGGAAAACCCCGAGCAATACCGCGATGCGGCCGTGGCCGGCATCCGCAAGTTGCTGGGCATCGCGCCCGGACAGCCGGTGCCCGCCGACCAGGTCGAGTGCGTGAAGATGGGCACCACGGTGGCCACCAATGCGCTGCTCGAGCGCAAGGGCGAGCGCACCTTGCTCGTCACCACGCGCGGATTCCGTGATGCCTTGCGCATCGCCTACCAGAATCGTCCGCGGCTCTTTGACCGCAACGTGCTGCTGCCCGAGATGCTGTACGAATCCGTCGTCGAGGCGGACGAGCGCGTGGCGGCCGACGGCGAAGTGATTCGTCCGCTGGACGAAGCCGGCCTTCGCCGTGACATGCAGGCGGCTTTCGACAGCGGCATCCGCGCGGTGGCCGTTGTGTTCATGCACGCGTGGCACGCCACCGGCCACGAGCAGCAGGCCGCGCGCATCGCCGCCGAGATCGGTTTCACGCAGGTGTCCGTGTCGCACGAGGTCAGCCCCCTGATCAAGTTCGTCTCGCGCGGCGACACGACCGTGGTGGACGCGTATCTGTCGCCCATCCTGAAGCGCTACGTGGACCAGGTGGCCGGCGAACTGCCCGGCATCCGTCTCATGTTCATGCAGTCCAGCGGCGGCCTGACCGATGCCCACCGTTTCCGCGGCAAGGACGCGATCCTGTCCGGGCCGGCCGGCGGCATCGTCGGCATGGTTCGGACCAGCGAAATCGCAGGCTTTCCGAAGGTGATCGGCTTTGACATGGGCGGCACGTCCACCGATGTGTCGCACTACGCGGGCGATTTCGAACGCGAATTCGAAACCCAGGTGGCCGGCGTGCGCATGCGCGCGCCCATGATGAGCATTCACACGGTCGCGGCCGGTGGCGGCTCCATCCTGCATTTTGACGGCGCGCGACTGCGCGTCGGGCCCGATTCCGCGGGCGCCAATCCGGGCCCGGCGTGCTATCGCCGCGGCGGCCCGCTGGCCGTCACGGACTGCAACGTGCTGCTGGGCAAGATTCAACCCGAATTCTTCCCGAACGTGTTTGGCCCCGAGGCAAACGAGCCCCTGGACCGCGACGCCGTGGTCGAACGCTTTTCCGCCATGGCCGCCGAAGTGCTTGCGGCCACCGGGCGCGAGATGTCGCCGGAACAACTGGCCGAGGGCTTTCTGCAGATCGCGGTGGGCAACATGGCCGAAGCCATCAAGCGCATCTCGGTGCAACGCGGCCACGACGTGACCGAATACGCGCTGACCGTGTTTGGCGGTGCGGGCGGCCAGCACGCCTGCCTGGTGGCGGACGCGCTGGGCATGACGACCGTGTTTGCGCACCCGCTGGGCGGCGTGCTGTCGGCCTATGGCATGGGTCTGGCGGATCAGACGGACATGCGCCAGAAGACCGTCGAAAAAGTGCTGGACGCGTCCCTGATGGGCGAACTGAAGGCGGAACTGGATGTCCTGGCGGGCCAGGCGGTCGGCGAACTGCGCCGCCAGCATGTGGCCGAGGCCGACATCTCCGTGCAGCGCCGCCTGCACCTGAAGTATCGCGGCACCGACACCGCGCTGGAAGTGGCGTTCTCGGATCTGGCGCAGGCGCGCAGCGATTTCGAGGCGGCCTATCGCCAGCGCTATTCGTTCCTGATGCCCAACCGCGAGCTGGTGGTCGAGACCATTTCGGTCGAGGCCACGGGCGGCGGCGAGCGCGTGGGCGAAGCGGCCACGTCGCGCACCCGCGTGGGCGCGCTGGCGGCCCGCCGCGTCGTCAGCATGTACAGCGCGGGCGCCTGGCGCGATACGCCGCTGTACGTGCGTGAGGACATGGCTGGCGGCGACGTGGTCGCGGGACCGGCCATCATTTCCGAGCCCAACCAGACCACGATCGTGGAACCGGGCTGGCAGGCCGAGCTGACGTCGCAGGATCACTTCGTGATCCGCCGCGTCGAGGCGCGTCCCGAGCAACGCAAGGTCGGCACGCAGGCCGACCCCGTCATGCTCGAAGTGTTCAACAACCTGTTCATGTCGATCGCCGAACAGATGGGCTACCGCCTGCAGAACACGGCGTACTCGGTCAACATCAAGGAGCGTCTGGACTTCTCGTGCGCCATCTTCGACGCGCAGGCGCGCCTGATCGCCAACGCGCCGCACATGCCCGTGCATCTGGGTTCCATGGGCGAATCGGTGCGCACGGTCATGAACGCCAACGCCGGCAAGATGCAGCCGGGCGACGCGTACGTGGTGAACGACCCGTACCACGGCGGCACGCACCTGCCTGATGTCACGGTGATCACGCCGGTGTTCGACAAGGCAGGGCGCGAGATCCTGTTCTACGTGGGATCGCGCGGCCACCATGCCGATATCGGCGGGACCACGCCGGGCTCCATGCCGCCGGACTCCAAGACGGTCGAAGACGAAGGCGTGCTGTTCACGAACTTCCAGCTCGTCAAGAACGGCGAGTTCCGCGAAGAAGCCGCGCGCCAGATCCTGGGGTCGGGCCGCTGGCCGGCGCGCAATCCGGACCAGAACATCGCCGACATGCACGCGCAGATCGCCGCCAACGAAAAGGGCGTGCAAGAGCTGTTGCGCATGTGCGATCACTTCGGCCTGGAGGTTGTGCGCGCCTACATGGGCCACGTGCAGGACAACGCCGAAGAGGCGGTGCGCCGCGTGATCTCGGTGCTCAAGGACGGCAGCTACGAGTACCCGCTGGACAACGGCGCGGTCATCCGCGTGGCGGTGCGTGTGGATACCGAGGCGCGCAGCGCCGTGGTGGATTTCACGGGCACGTCGCCGCAGCTGGACAACAACTTCAACGCGCCCGGTGCGATTGCCGTGGCCGCGGTGCTGTATGTGTTCCGCACGATGGTCAATGACGACATCCCGCTGAACGACGGCTGCCTCGTGCCGCTGACCATCATCCTGCCCGAAGGGTCGATGCTGCGCCCGAACCCGCCCGCTTCGGTGGTCGCGGGCAACGTGGAGACCTCCATGTGCATCGTCAACGCGCTGTACGGGGCGTTGGGGGTGCTGGCCGCCAGCCAGGGCACGATGAACAACTTCACGTTCGGCAATGCGCGTCATCAGTACTACGAGACCATTTCGGGCGGAACTGGCGCCGGTCCGGTCCGTATCGACGCGGCCGGTCCGCACGACGAGGGCTTTGCCGGCACGTCGGTGGTGCAGGCGCACATGACCAACTCGCGCCTGACCGATCCGGAAGTGCTGGAGTTCCGATTCCCGGTGCGTCTGGAGTCCTACGAGATCCGCAAGGGCTCGGGCGGCGCGGGCCGGTATCCGGGCGGCGACGGCGGCGTGCGCCGCATCCGCTTCCTGGAAGACATGACCGCGGCCATCCTGTCGAACAACCGGCGTTATGCGCCGTTCGGCCTGGCCGGCGGCCAGCCGGGCGCCATGGGACGCAATACGGTTGAACGTGCGGATGGCACCATCGAAGAACTCGGTCCCCAGGACAGCGCGCAGCTGCGGCCGGGCGATGTGTTCGTCGTGGAAACGCCGGGAGGCGGCGGCTACGGCGCGCAGTAATGCCCGCCGCGATGTCCGGTCCCGTTCATTCGGGATCGGACATCACGTCCAGCGCGATATCCGCGCGCGCCTTGCGGTCGTAAACACGCAGGACGACGGCCTCATCGGTGATTTCGAACATCGCCGTGGCCAGCGTGTTCTCGTCGTCGGGGTCGTCCTTTGCCGTGCGCAGGATCGGCAGCGTGCCCTGGGTATCGAGCAGGGCGGCAAGCATGTCGGCGTGGGTCGATTCCGGCAACCACCCATCCACCAGGCCTTCGATCCGGTTCTGCCGCGCCCGCGACGAGTCGGTCACGAGCTGCGCCTGGCCACGCGTGGCGGCGTGCACCATGTGATTGGCATGGCCGTAGCGCCGGCCGACTTCCTGGATGGACACCGATCCCGGCGTCACCTCGGCGCTGAGCACGCGCGCATCTCCGGCCGCGCCCAACAGATGATGAAATCCGCCCGCGTGGGGCTGCTCGCGCAATAGTGTCACGGCCTCGTCCAGCGTCGTGCAGTCCAGCACGGCCCGCGCCAGTAACATGCGGGGCACGCCCGCATGCCGCTGCCGGGTACGCAGGTTGTTGATGGTTTGCACGAGGCCCGCGCGGTTGGCGGCAAACGTGTGGCCGGGCAGGGAGCCCGGGTAATAGAAGCTCAGATAGCCGGGCGCATCGTCCAGCGCGACATCCACCAGATGGCAGCGGCCATACAGAAAGGGATCGCCGTCCTCGTTGTGGCCGATCCAGCGCGATCCGTCTGCCGCCCGCATGGCGACCGACGTGCAGCCATCCGTGGTGCTGTGCAGCAGATCTCCGCGGCAATGCCATAGCAGCACGTCGCTGACCGGCATGCGCAAGCCTTCAGCCAGGCCTTCAAGTTCTTCCCAGATCTGCGGCAGGGCGGCCTGCGCCTGTTGGGCCAAGTCATCGACGAACGGGTGGCCGCGCCACGGGCGCAGGGCGCTCCAGGTGCCGCTCTGGTCCAGATAGGTCCCCATGATGGGGCGGGCCAGCTTGCCCAGCGCCAGGCCGACCTGGCGGCGGTTTCCAGCGATGCGCACATATTTGTAGGCCATCGAAAACCTCCGGATGTCTCGCGGATTGTAAGGGGTCCGCCACCGGCCGGGGCGTGGATTGTTGCGTTAAGATCGTCGGTAAGTTGCGCTGGCGATCCCGGCGCGACCCAGGAATCATGCCCTTACAACAAGCCCGGGGTGCCCTGCGCTCCCCAAGAGGAGAGTTTCATGATCAAACGTAAAGTCGCCGCCGCAATGGTGGGCCTGTCCCTGACTCTGTTCGGCGCCACTTCCGCCGTCCAGGCCCAGGGCAAGGAATTGGTGGTGGCCACCGATACCGCTTTCGTGCCGTTCGAATTCAAGCAGGGCAACACTTACGTCGGGTTCGACGTGGACCTGTGGGCGGCCATCGCGAAGGAACTCAATCTCAAGTACAAGCTGCAGCCGATGGACTTCGCCGGCATTATTCCCGGCCTGCAAACGAAGAACATCGACGCCGCGCTGGCCGGTATCACGATACGCGATGACCGCAAGAAGGTCATCGATTTCTCGGATCCCTACTACGAAAGCGGCCTGGCCATCCTGGTCGGCGAAAAGAACACCGACATCAAGGACGCCAAGTCTCTGTCCGGCAAGACCGTTGCGGTCAAGACCGGCACGGCGACGGTGGACTTCCTGAAGGCGCAGGTGCCCGACGCCAAGCTCAAGCTGTTCCCGAATATCGACAACGCCTATCTCGAACTGGCAACCGGCCGCGTCGACGCGGCCGTGCACGATACGCCCAACGTCCAGTATTACGCCAATACCGCGGGCAAGGGCCGCGTGAAGGTGATCGGCTCGGTCAAGAGCGGCGACTTCTACGGCATTGCGTTCCCCAAGGGCAGCGAATTGGTGCCCGAGGTCAACAAGGCGCTCGCCACGCTGAAGGCCAACGGCGAGTACGACAAGATCTACACCAAGTGGTTCGGCAAGAAGCCCTGACCGGCTGGGCAAGCGGCATTTTCTACGGACGCGCCGCCTGAACCGCGGTCAAGGGCGCGGCAACAGCCGCCACCCTTGCCGCGGGCGCGTCCGCCATGATGTGGGCGCGCCCGCGCGCGCCATTGGGGGAAGATCGTGGAGTTTGACTGGGCTGTCATCGAGGACGCGTTACCCAATCTGCTGACGGGTACGCTCATGACCATCAAGATCACTTTCTGGGGCCTGGCGGGCGGTTTCCTGCTCGGCGCGCTATCGGGCGTGACGCGGGCCTACGGAAACGCGGTGCTCTCGGGCATCACGCAGGTGTACGTCGCGGTCATCCGCGGCACGCCCATCGTGGTGCAGGTCATGTTCATCTACTTTGCGCTGCCGCTGTTGGCGGACATCCGGGTGGACGCCGAATTCGCGGCGATCGCCACCCTCATCATCAATTCGGGGGCGTATATCTCGGAAATCGTGCGCGGATCGCTGCTGTCGGTCCACAAGGGGCTGAAGGAAGCAGGGCAGGCAATGGGCCTGCCCTTTTACAAGATCCTGCTGCACATCATCGGGCCGGTCGCCTTCCGGCGCATGATTCCGCCGCTGGGCAACCAGTGCATCATCAGCCTGAAGGATTCTTCGCTGTTCATCGTGATCGGCGTGGCGGAGCTGACCCGGCAAGGGCAGGAAATCATGGCCAGCAATTTCCGGGCGGTCGAAATCTGGTCCGCGGTGGCGATCATCTACCTGATCCTCACGGGCTTGATGGCGTTGACCCTGCATCTGGTCGAAAAGAGGATGCGCATCATATGAGCATGGTTGAATTTCATAACGTCACCAAGCGCTTTGGCGACTCGACGGTGCTGAACGACATCTCGCTCAACATCGACGCCGGGGAGGTCGTGGTGGTGGTCGGGCCGTCCGGGTCGGGCAAGTCCACTTTCCTGCGCTGCATCAACGTGCTGGAGACGATCAACGACGGCGATCTGCTGGTGGATGGTCTCAGTGTGAAGGGCGATGCGGCGACGGTGCGCGAGATCCGGCGCGAAGCCGGCATGGTGTTCCAGCAGTTCAATCTGTTCCCGCAGATGACGGCGCTGGAAAATGTCATGTTCGGACCCATCCATACCCGCGGCCAGAGCCGCGCCGAGGCGCGCGAGCTGGCCGAGAGCCTGTTGGCCAAGGTGGGCCTGGCCGAACGCATGAAGCACTATCCGGCCGAACTCTCCGGCGGGCAGCAGCAGCGCGTGGCCATCGCGCGCGCGCTGGCCATCATGCCCAAGCTGATGCTGTTCGATGAGCCCACGTCCGCGCTGGACCCCGAGCTGCGCCACGAGGTGCTCAAGGTGATGCGCGATCTGGCCGAGGAGGGCATGACGATGGTGGTCGTGACGCACGAGATGGAATTCGCGCGCAAGGTCGGCAGCCGGCTGATCTTCATCGACGGCGGCAAGATCGCGCACGACGGACCGCCGGAAGAATTGCTGAGCAATCCGCCCAGCCAGCGTCTGAAGGACTTCCTGCAGCACGTGACCTGAAATGCAAAAGGCGTCCGGTTTGTGGCCGGACGCCTTTTTTCTTGGGGCCGCGCCTCAACCCTTCACGCGGACGATCTTCTGCACTTGCGGCACGTGCCGGATGGCGCGGATGACCTGAGCCAGGTGCTTGCGGCTGTCGACCTGGATGGTCAAGTGCAGCGACACGGTGGCGACGGCGTCGTCGTGCATCGTGACATGCACGATGTTGGCATCGGCCGCGGTGACTTCCGCCGCCAGCCGGCCAAGCACGCCGCGTTCGTTGCGGGTGACGATGTCCAGGCGCGTGGCCAGGTGCTTGGCCGTTTGCGCATCCCAACCCACGTTGATCCAGCGCTCGGGTTCGCGCAGGCGCTGGCGCAACGCGACGGGGCAATCGGCCGTGTGCACCACCAGCCCATGACCCATGCGCATGCCGGCGACGATCGGGTCGCCCGGCAGCGGGCCGCAGCAAGGCGCAAGTTGCACCGCCTGGCCTTCGTTGCCCTGGATCAGGATGGGGGCGCTGCGTGCCGAGGTCAGTTCGTCCACCGCGGCAGCCGTGGTGGCGACAAGCTGGTGTTCCGGCGCGAAGCGGCGGGCAACCACCGCGGCCAGCCGCTTGCCCAGGCCGATGTCGGCCAGGATTTCCTCGCGCGAGCTGGCGCCGGTACTGCGCGCCAGCTTTTGCCAGCCGGGGTCGTCGGTGGCGGGCAGCGGCATGTGCAGTTCCTGCATGGCCTGGGCCAGCAACCGCTCGCCGAAGGCCACGGACTCTTCGTACTTGACCGTGCGCAGGTAGTGACGGATTTCCGAGCGCGCGCGGCCCGTGCGCACATAGTTCAGCCATTGCGCATTGGGGCGCGAGGCCGGCGACGTGACGATCTCGACGGTGTCGCCGCTGCTCAGTTCGGTGCGCAGCGGCACGAATTCGCCGTTAACCTTGGCCGCGACCGCCTGGTTGCCGATGTCGGTGTGGATGGCGTAGGCAAAGTCGACGGGCGTGGCGCCGCGGGGCAGGGAAATGATCTTGCCGCGGGGCGTGAACACGTACACCGCGTCCGGGAACAGGTCGACCTTGACGTGCTCGAGGAATTCGCCGGAATCGCCGGTCTGGCTCTGGATGTCCAGCAGCGACTGCAGCCACTGGTGCGTGCGCTTTTGCAGGTCATTGAGCGTCAGGTCCGCGCCCTTGTACAGCCAGTGGGACGCCACGCCTTCCTCGGCGACATGGTGCATGTCGCGCGTGCGGAACTGGAATTCCACCGGGGTGCCGTAGGGGCCGACCAGCGTCGTGTGCAGGGACTGGTAGCCGTTCACCTTGGGGATGGCGATGTAATCCTTGAACTTGCCGGGCACCGGGCGGAACAGCTGATGCAGCGTGCCCAGCGCCAGATAGCACTCGGGCAGCGTATGGACCACGATGCGGAACCCGTAGATGTCCAGCACGTCCGAGAAAGACTTTTTCTGGTCGACCATCTTGCGGTAGATGCCGAACAGGGTTTTTTCGCGGCCGCTGACCTCGGCTTCGATCCCGGCGGCCGGCAGGGCGGCGCGCACGGAATCGGCGATCTTGGTGATGACCTCGCGGCGGTTGCCGCGCGCCGCCAGGACCGCCTTGTACAGCACCTGGTAGCGATTCGGGTACATTGCGGCAAAGCACAGGTCCTGCAGCTCGCGGAACAGCAGGTTCAGGCCAAGCCGATGCGCGATGGGCGCATAGATGTCCAGCGTTTCGCGCGCGATGCGGCGGCGCTTTTCGGGATTGACCGCGTCCAGCGTGCGCATGTTGTGCAGGCGGTCGGCCAGCTTGATGAGGATGACGCGCACGTCGCGCGCCATCGCCAACAGCATTTTCCGGAAGCTCTCGGCCTGTTGCTCGGCCTTGGTGGCGAAATCCAGGCGATCAAGCTTGGACAGGCCATCGACCAGCTCGGCGACTTCCGGCCCGAATTTCTCGGCCAGTTCGTGCTTGGCGATGCCCTGGTCTTCCATCACGTCGTGCAGCAGGGCGGCAGACAGCGCGTTGACGTCTAGCTTCCAGCCCGCGCAGATTTCGGTGACGGCGATGGGATGAGAGATGTAGGGCGAACCGCTGGCGCGGAATTGCCCAAGATGCGCCTGGTCCGCGAAGCGATAGGCTTCGCGCACGCGCTCAACATCGTTCTTGTCGAGATAGCTGCCGATGATTTCGGTCAGCGGCGCCAGCGAGGCGACCGGAGATCCGGTCACGTCCGCCGCTTCTTGCGCGGCGACGGACGGTGGCGTAGGGGAATTCTTGTCTTTCTTGCCCGTGCGGCGCCCGAGACGGGAGCCGGCACGCAGTGCGGCAAGCAGACCAGATGAAGCGTACTTCAGCCCGGGAAAAGCCATGCTTGCAGCCCCCCGGAGCGTATCAGGTGGGAACTTTACGCAGCATTTCAACGCCGGTGAGGCCGCCAGCGATTTCGCGCAAGGCAGTGACCGTGGGCTTGTCTTTGCTGTCCAGGCGCGGGGCGTGGCCTTGCGCCAATTCACGGGCGCGGTACGTCGCGGCCAGCGTGAGCTTGAAACGATTGGGGATTTGATTCAGACAGTCTTCGACAGTGATGCGAGCCATTAGGACACCTGGTGCTGATGGATGATGGAGAGAATGCGTTCGGCTCAGTGCTCGGCCGGGATGCCAAGTTGCGCAAACAACTCGGCGTGGCGGGCGGCCTGAGACGAAAAGCGTAGCCGTGCGGCGCTGACGATTTGGGTCAGCTCCGACAGGGCTACGCTAAATTCTTGATTAATAATAACATATTCGCATTCAGGCGCGTGGGCGATTTCGCCGCCTGCCGCCATGAGCCGGCGGGCGATCACGTGCGGCTCATCCTGGCCGCGCGCCTTCAGGCGGCTTTCGAGCTCGTCGATGGACGGCGGCAGCACGAAAATGCCGATCGCGCGGGGAAAACGCTGCTTTACCTGGCGCGCGCCTTGCCAGTCGATTTCCAGGAGCACGTCGCGTCCCTGGGCGGTGGCCTCGTCGATGCGGTCGCGCGGGGTGCCGTAGAAATTGCCGTGGACCTCGGCCCATTCCAGCAGGTTCTGGCCTTCACGCATGCGTTTGAAATCGTCCAGCGACACAAACCGGTATTCGCGGCCGTCTTCTTCGCCGGGGCGGGGAGCGCGCGTGGTGCAGGAGATGGAAAGCAGGATGGAGGGGTCTTGGGCAAGCAGGGCCTTCACGAGGCTGGACTTGCCGGCGCCGCTGGGCGCGACGACCATGAAGACGTTTCCGGGAGTGGCGTGCATGAATGAATGTGACCGGCGTGTGATGCTGAGACTCGAAGAATAGCAAATCGCGCGGGTGGCCGCGCGCGCCGGAATGTTGAAAGTGTGTTGCGCTTGGAACCTTCGCTTGCAGCATCCGTAAAGCGATTCGGGTAGGATTTCGCGCATTCATAAGACGGAGAATCCGATGAACACGAACGAGATCGATCCGCCCCGCGTCGCCCTGGTCACGGGCGCCGGTACCGGCATAGGCCGCGCAGTCGCGCTGGAATTCCTGGCGCAGGGTTACCGGGTCGTGCTGGCTGGCCGCCGGCGCGAGCCGCTGGAAGCCACCCGCACGGCGGCGGGCGAGGACGGGCTGCGGGCGCTGGTCGTGCCCACGGACGTGTCCGACGAGCAGGCGGTCCGCGATCTCTTCGACACCGCCCAGCGCGAATACGGCCGCCTGGATGTGCTGTTCAATAACGCGGGGCGGGGCGCGCCGGCCGTGCCGATCGAGGAATTGCCGGTTGCCGTATGGCGCGAGGTCGTGGACACCAACCTGACCGGCATGTTCCTGTGCGCGCAGGCGGCCATCCGCATCATGAAGGCGCAGCATCCGCGCGGCGGCCGCATCATCAATAACGGCTCGATTTCGTCGCATGCGCCCCGGCCGTTCTCCATCGCCTATACCGCCACCAAGCATGCGGTGACGGGGCTGACCAAGTCGATTTCCCTGGATTGCCGCCCGTACAACATCGCGTGCGGCCAGATCGACATCGGCAACGCCGCCACTGAAATGACCGAGCGCATGGCCGCCGGCATCCTGCAGGCGGACGGCAGCACCAAGGTGGAACCGCGCATGGACGTCGCTCACGTGGCGCAGGCCGTCGCCGCGATGGCCCGTCTGCCGCTGGATGCCAACGTGCAGTTCATGACGCTCATGGCGACCAACATGCCCTTCGTGGGCCGGGGCTGAACCGGCTGGGCGGCACACTTGGCCAGGACGGCCAGGCACGAGAACGCCGGCATGCGCATGCCGGCGTTTTTTTTGACTCCCCCGGCGCCGGTCAGACGCCGTCCAAGCGTCCCGCGGTTAGCGCGAGGCTTGGGCCAGCAACTGCTTGGGCGGGGTATCCAGGTAGGCGCGGGCGCCCAGGTAGCGCTTGGACCAGTAGGCGGTCTTCATGTCGTCCACCCGGACTTTCGTGCCGCGGCGCGGCGCGTGGACGAACTTGTTCTGACCAATATAGATGCCGACGTGGGACGTCACGCCGCGTCCGCGGGTGGCAAAGAACACCAGGTCGCCGGGGCGCAATTCCTTCTTGGCCGAGACGGTCTTGCCTTCACTGCGCTGGGCGCGCGCGGTGCGGGGCAGCTCCAGGCCGGCGATTTCACGGAAGACATACAGGACGAGGCCGCTGCAATCGAAGCCGTCGGCATCGTCGCCGCCCCAGCTGTAGGGCGTGCCGATCGCCTCCAGGCCGGCCTGCACGACGCGTTCGCGCAGCGTCAGGACCGTGGGCTCTTGCGCCAGGCGCAGGCCGCTGAGGGTGGGGCGGGCTTGTTCGGCGGCCAGCGAGGCGTGGGCGGCGCCGGGAATCCAGGACAGCGTCAGGGCCAAGAGGGGCGCTGACAGAAATGCGGGCGTGCGGAATTGGGTAAAGCGAAACTTTCGCGTGGGCGGCGTCATTACGTCACTTCAAAAAATCGGAGTGGGCGGCATGGCTTTGCCTTGATAGGCAAGCCGGCGGAAAGGGGAGCGGTTTACAGGCGGAACGCAAGAAACGCCTCATGATTATAGTGTAATAATGTTTCATTACATTTGTAGTGCAATGCAGCATAATCCGGCGCCCGCTGTTACCGCACGCCCACCGCGCGACGTAACAGCATCGTCAGATCTGGCGCGTGCGCGGCTGGGCGGCAACCATACGGCCGCCAATAACGCCGCATGACATTTCAATGCCCATCGCCTCGGGCATAATCGACCGCATCGGCCCAGCGGCTTCGCGCGCGGCCGAGGATGCAGGCAAGACAAATAAGAAGGCGGAGTAAAGCTCAATGATGAACGCAGTGCACCCTTTGTCCTCCATGAACCGGCCCGAGGCCTTGCCCTTCGAACCCTTCCAGGACGCCGTGTCCGCCGTCGACCGGCTGGTTGAAATCTATGCGCGCAACACCGCATTCCTGCGTACCGCGTTCCGCGAGGTCCTGAAGGGCACCGGCAACGGCAGCGCGCGATTCCGCGCCTGCTATCCGGCCATCCGCATCGTGGTGGAAACCTACGACCCCATCGACACCCGGCTTTCGTATGGCCACGTGGCCGAACCGGGCTACTACCAAACCACTGTCACCCAGCCGGCGCTGTTCCGCGACTACCTGATCGAGCAGGTCGGCCAGTTGTTGCAGAACCATCGGGTCGCGGTCGAAGTGGGCGAGTCCGATTCGCCGATTCCGCTGCATTTCGCCTTTCCCGAGGGCGCCTACGTGGAGGGCGAGCACCTCGAGGCGCTCAAGCGCCCGCTGCGCGACCTGTTCGACGTGCCGGACCTGGCAGTCACGGACGATGCCATCGTCAATGGCTCGTGGCGCGGCAAGGACGGCGAGCCCAAGCCGCTCGCGCCGTTCACCGCGCAGCGCGTGGACTATTCGCTGCACCGGTTGCAGCACTACACCTCGACCGCGCCGACGCACTTCCAGAATTTCGTGCTGTTCACCAATTACCAGTTCTACGTGGATGAGTTCTGCGCCCGGGCCCGCGCCCTGATGGCCAGCGGCAACGAAGACTATGAAATGCTAGTCGAGCCCGGCAACCGCATCACGCGGCGCGGCGAAAGCGGACCTGGCGACGAAGTCCAGCCGGTGCGCCTGCCGCAGATGCCCGCCTATCACCTGGTGCGCGGCGATCATTCCGGCATCACGCTGGTCAATATCGGCGTGGGGCCGTCCAACGCCAAGACAATCACCGACCACATCGCCGTGCTGCGCCCGCACGCCTGGCTGATGCTGGGCCATTGCGCGGGCCTGCGGGACTCCCAGCGGCTGGGCGACTATGTCCTGGCGCACGGCTACGTCCGGGAAGACCATGTCCTGGACGACGATCTGCCCACCTGGGTGCCGGTCCCGGCCCTGGCGGAGGTGCAGGTGGCGCTGGAGCAGGCGGTCGAAGAAGTGGCCGGGCTGTCCGGGTGGGACCTGAAGCGCATCATGCGCACGGGCACCGTCGCCACGATCGACAACCGCAACTGGGAGTTGCGCGACCACGTCGATCTGGTGGAACGCTTTGCGCAGTCGCGCGCGATTGCGCTGGACATGGAATCGGCCACCATCGCGGCCAACGGCTTTCGTTTCCGGGTGCCTTACGGCACCTTGCTGTGCGTGTCCGACAAGCCTTTGCACGGCGAACTGAAATTGCCGGGCATGGCCAGCGCCTTCTACCGGCGTCAGGTCAACCAGCATCTGGAGATTGGCATTCGAGCGCTGGAGCGCCTGCGCGACATGCCGCCCGAACGGCTGCATTCACGCAAGCTGCGCACGTTCATGGAAACAGCGTTTCAATAAACGGGCCGCTGCCGGAAGGCTGAACGGCTGATCCGTCCCCCGCAGCCCGCGATTTTTCATGTCGGGGCCGATTGCGCTATTCTCGCGCGTTGCTCGGTAATCCCAGGGCGTTCGCGCGGCGTTGCGCGAGCGCCATCCAGACGTGAAGGAACGCATTTTGGCTCCATCGGAACACGATGACCGCCGCTCCGGCGGCACGCGCAACGCGCAGGCGGGCAGGCCGTCCGAATTGCGGCGCACGCTGTCCGCACGCCACCTGACCATGATCGCGGTGGGCGGGTCGATCGGCACCGGCCTGTTCGTGGCGTCCGGCGCGACCATCGCCAAGGCCGGGCCCGGCGGCGCGCTGCTGGGCTACGTGCTGATCGGCATCATGGTGTATTTCCTGATGACCAGCCTGGGCGAACTGGCGGCCGCCATGCCCGTGTCGGGCTCGTTTTCAACCTATGGCGCGCGCTATGTCGAGGATGGTTTCGGCTTCGCGCTGGGGTGGAACTATTGGTACAACTGGGCGGTGACCGTCGCGGTCGACCTGGTGGCGGCGCAGCTCGTCATGGCGTACTGGTTTCCCGACGTGCCCGGCTTTTACTGGAGCGCGTTGTTCCTGGCGATCACATTCGGACTGAACGCCATGTCCGCCCGCGGCTTTGGCGAAGCGGAATTCTGGTTCGCGCTCATCAAGGTGATCGCCGTGCTGGCCTTTGTCACGATGGGCGTGATGATGCTGCTGGGCATCATCCGTGGCGGCGAGACGGGCGGCCTGGCCAATTGGACGGTGGGCGACGCGCCGTTCGCCGGCGGCTTCGCCGCGCTGATCGGCGTGGCCATGGTGGTGGGATTTTCCTTCCAGGGCACCGAACTGATCGGCATCGCCGCGGGCGAATCGAAGGATCCGGCGCGCAATCTGCCGCGCGCGGTGCGCCAGGTGTTCTGGCGCATTCTGCTGTTCTACGTGGCGGCCATCCTGGTCATCGGCCTCTTGATTCCCTATACCGATCCGCACCTGCTGCGCAACGACGTCGAGGACATCAGCGTCAGCCCGTTCGCGCTGATTTTCGAGCGCGCCGGCCTGTTGGGCGCCGCGTCCGTCATGAACGCCGTGGTGCTGACGTCGGTACTGTCTGCGGGCAATTCCGGCATGTACGCGGCCACGCGCATGCTCTACAGCCTGGCCCGGGAAGGCAAGGCGCCGCGCATCTTTGGCCGCATCTCGCGCGGCGGCGTGCCGCTGTGGGCGCTGCTGGCCACCACCGTCGTGGCGGCGCTGTGCTTTTTCACGTTCATCTTCAGCCCCAACGCCGTCTATATCTGGCTGCTGAACACCTCGGGGATGACGGGATTCATCGCGTGGCTGGGTATCGCCATCAGCCACTACCGTTTCCGCCGCGGGTACGTGAAGCAGGGCAACAGCCTCGCGGATCTGCCTTATGTGTCCCCGTTCTTTCCCTTCGGACCGATTTTCGCGTTCGTGCTGTGCCTGATCATCACGCTGGGGCAGAACTACCAGGCGTTCCTGCAGGACAAGATCGATTGGGGCGGCGTGGTCGCCACCTACATCGGCATTCCGCTCTTCCTGCTGATCTGGGCCGGCTACCGGCTGACGCGCGGTTCGCGGTTCGTCAATTACCGCGACATGCGCTTTCCGGACGCTCGCGCCCGCAGCCAATACCTGGATTCGGCGCTGCGGGGCGAACCGGCGATCGGCGAGAGCCGGTAAAGCGGGGGGCGTGGCGCGCCTTACTCGATATTCTGCGCCTGCTCGCGCATCTGCTCGATCAGCAGCTTCAGGTCCATGGCGGCGCGGGTGACTTCCATGCTGCCTGCCTTGGAGCCCAGCGTGTTGGCTTCGCGGTTCATTTCCTGGAACAGGAAGTCCAGGCGCTTACCCGCGCTGCCGGCGCTCTTCTTGCCGGCCGCCGCCTTGCCGCCGCCGTCCGAGAGCAGATGACGCAGTTCTTCCAGGTGCGAACGCAGGCGTGACAGTTCCTCGGCCACGTCGATGCGCAGGGCAAAGAGGTTGGCCTCCTGGGACAGGCGCTCGGACAGTTCGGCGCCGGAAATATGCGTGAATCCGCCGGGGAACGCGGATTCCACGCTTTCACGCAGTTTGGCGGCCTGCCGGTCGCGGTGGTCGGCCAGTAGTTGCGGCAGATGCGCCTGCACGATGTCCACCACGCGCGCGACGCCGTCGGCGCATTCGCGCATCATGCCGGCCAGGCGCTCGCCTTCACGCTCGCGGCCTTCCTGAAGCTGGGTCAGCGCTTGCTGGGCGGCCTGCAGGCAGGCGGCGCCCCAGATCTGCGGATCCAGCGCATCGTTGCCGCGCTGGCCGGGCCAGTTGAAAAGTTCGGCAAGGCGCGGGGAGGCGATGTCCGGGATGATGCGGCGCGCGGCCTGCAGCTGTTCGGCCAGGCTGTCGAGCCAGGCGGGATCCAGCTTGGACAGATCGGTATTGGCCGCACGGGTAAAGGACACGCGGATTTCGACCTTGCCGCGTGCCAGATTGGCCGTCAGCAGTTCGCGCAGCGGCGTTTCCACGTGGCGCAGTTCGTCGGGCAGGCGGAAATACAGGTCGAGAAAACGGCTGTTGACGCTGCGCAGTTCTATGGCGAGAGTGCCTTGTTCTAAGTCTGCTCGGGCGTTGCCGAAGGCGGTCATGCTGCGGATCATGGTGTGCGAGTCCTGGTAATTCCTGAGGTGGGAGCCGGTTGCGCCGGGGCCCGCGGCGCCCAGGGTCTGGGCTGCGGGTCTGTGTTTTCAACCGGATACATCGCGGCAGGATACTCCAAGCGCGATTGTCCCGGCGCGCCTGCCCGTACAATGCCGCGAATCGAAGCCAAGTCTGGAGCCCGTTGTGACCACCATCCCCACCATTGCCCGGCCGTCGGGCCGCGCCGCCGACCAACTGCGTCCGTTCAGCCTGGAGCGCGGGTTCACGCGTTACGCCGAAGGCTCCGTGCTGGTGAAGGCGGGCGACACCCACGTGCTGTGTACGGCAAGCGTCCTGGACAAGGTACCGCCTTTTCTGAAGGGCAAGGGCGAAGGCTGGGTAACGGCTGAATACGGCATGTTGCCGCGGGCCACGCACACGCGCGGCGACCGCGAGGCCGCGCGCGGCAAGCAAAGCGGCCGCACGCAGGAAATCCAGCGCCTTATCGGACGCAGCTTGCGCGCCGTGTTCGACATGAAGGCGCTGGGCGAACGCACCCTGCACCTGGACTGCGATGTGCTGCAGGCCGACGGCGGCACGCGCTGCGCCAGCATCACCGGGGCCTGGGTGGCGGCCGCTGACGCGGTGGCGCTGCTGATGAAGCGCGGCGACCTGGCCGCCAGCCCGATCCGCGACGCGGTGGCCGCGGTGTCCGTGGGCCTGGTGCGCGGGCAGGTGGTGCTGGACCTGGACTACCTGGAAGACTCGGCTTGCGACGCTGACGTGAACGTCATCATGACGGGCAGCGGCGCCTTCGTGGAAGTGCAGGGCACCGGCGAAGGCGCCACGTTCACACGCGGGGAGCTGGACACGATGCTGGTGCTGGCGGAAAACGGCATCGCCAATCTGGTGAAGGCGCAACGCGCCGCGCTGGCGTAAGCCACGCGAATTGTGCGCCGTGCGAGCACGGTGTCTGACACCCTGGTGAGATAACCGGCAACTGACGGTTGTGCCCGCAGGGTGTCAGACACCTTGCAGCGTCGCCCACAATCACGACACGGTGTCTGACACCCTTGTGAGATAGCCGGCAACTGACGGTTGTGCCCGCAGGGTGTCAGACACTTTGCAGAGACGCCCGAATTACCGCGGCAGCAGCGTCTCAACCTTGCCCAGCTTCTCCAGCCCCCAGATCGTCGCGATCAGGCCGCGCAGTTCCTGCTCTGTCGCCGCGTCGGCGTAGCGGCCCAGACTGAGCGTCTTGTCCTCGATTTCGGGGCGGCTGAGCGTGTTGCCGGGATCGCCCTTGGGTTCGTCCACGCGGCCATGCAGCACGCGGCCGTCGCGGGTGTAGACCGTGACCTTGCCGATCCAACGTTGCGGATAGGCGCCGTCGACTTCCGGGTCGAGGGCCATTTCGACTTTGCCGCGGAAGGCGGCCACGCCGGGGTCGTCGAGGCCCGCGTCGAACTCGGCAAGCCCGGCGCGGCCCTGGCGCGCGATCAGCGCCAGCACCGTGCCCATCGAGAACTTGGATTGGTGCACCGTCTGCGGATTGACGACGGGGCCAAGGACGTCGATGGCGCCCTGGTGGACATGCGCCACGACGCGCTCGACGTCGGCCTCGGTGAGGTCGTTGTCGCGCAGCGCCTGTTGCAGCGCGTCCGCCGCCGGATGCGTGTGCCGGCAAGAGGCATGGAACTTGAATGAGGTCTCGGCAAGCGCCCAGCGCTGTCCCAGCCGGTCGCACAGGCGGCTGGGGTCGGCGTCCGTGGACATGCCGGCCGCCATGCCTTGCGGGCCTTCCAGGATGTGGCGGGCGCCCGTGAAGCCTTCGCGCGCCAGGTAGGCCGCGGTGATGCCGTCGGCGGCGGCCTTGGCGGTGTGCAACTGCTTGGAGTCGGCGGCGTCGCGCAGAAATTCCCACAGGCCTGCGGCTTGCGTGCCCGCCGAGCCCAGTGCGTGCAGCATCTGTTCGGGGGACAGGCCCAGCAGCCGCCCCGTGGTGACGGCGGCAGCCAGGGTGCCCGCCGTGCCGGTGGTGTGGAAGATCTTGTAGTGCGAGCGCCCGAGGAACTCGCCCACGCGAATGCCGACCTCATAGCCGGCGACGGCGGCGGTAAGCAGATCGCGTCCCGACGACCCCAGCGCCTGCGCGACGGCCAGCGCGGGAGGGAACACCACGGCGGCGGGGTGAAAGACCGAGCCATTGTGCACGTCGTCCTGTTCGACCACATGCGCGGCCGCCGCGTTGACCATGGCGGCAAAAAGCGGCGTGGTGCGGCGGCGGGTGATCAGGACTTCGCTGGGGCCATCGGCCGGACCCATTGCGGCGGCATAGCGGTCGATCGCCTGGACCGCGCGGGCGGACGCGCCGGCAAGGATGGATGCCAGGCAATCGAGGAGCAGGTCTTCGGCGCGGCGCAGCACCGGGGCGGGGATGTCTTCGTAGCGCAGGTTGGCGGCAAAGGCGGCGAGTTCGGCGCTCAGGTGCGGGGTGTCTTTGTCTGCGGTCATGTCGGAAGTTGGCATGTCAGAAGGAGCGGGGCAGGCCCAGGATGTGTTCGGCGACGTACGACAGGATCAGGTTGGTGGAAATGGGGGCCACCTGATAGAGGCGCGTCTCGCGGAACTTGCGCTCGACGTCGTATTCGGTGGCAAAGCCGAAGCCGCCGTGGAACTGCAGGCAGGCGTTGGCCGCTTCCCAGGACGCGTCGGCGGCCAGCAGCTTGGCCATGTTGGCCTGGGCGCCGCAGGGTTCGTGGGCGTCGAATAGGCGGCAGGCTTCGTAGCGCATCAGGCTGGCTGCCTCGACGTTGATGTGCGCGCGCGCGATGGGGAACTGCACGCCCTGGTTCTGGCCGATCGGGCGGCCGAAGACCATGCGTTCCTTGGCGTACGCGGTGACCTTGTCGACGAACCAGTAGCCGTCGCCGATGCATTCGGCGGCGATCAGGGTGCGTTCGGCGTTCAGGCCGTCCAGGATGTACTTGAAGCCCTTGCCTTCTTCGCCGATCAGGTTTTCTTCCGGGATTTCCAGGTTGTCGAAGAAGAGCTCGTTGGTCTCGTGGTTGACCATGTTGGGGATCGGGCGGATCGACATGCCGTGCTTGACCGCATGGTGCAGGTCAACGAGGAAGATCGACATGCCTTCGGACTTGCGCGTGACCTGATCGAGCGGCGTGGTGCGCGCCAGGAGGATCATCAGGTCCGAGTGCTGCACGCGAGAGATCCAGACCTTCTGGCCATTGATGACGTAGCGGTCGCCGCGCTTGACGGCGGTGGTCTTGATCTTGGTGGTGTCGGTGCCGGTGGTGGGCTCGGTGACGCCCATCGACTGCAGCCGCAGTTCCCCGGCGGCGATGCGGGGCAGGTATTCGCGCTTCTGGGCCTCGGATCCGTGGCGCAGAAGCGTGCCCATGTTGTACATCTGGCCGTGGCATGCGCCGGAGTTGCCGCCGCTTCGGTTGATCTCTTCCATGATGACCGAGGCTTCGGTCAGGCCCAGGCCCGAACCGCCGTATTCCTGGGGGATCAGGGCGGCCAGCCAGCCGGCTTCGGTGAGGGCGCGCACGAAGTCCTCGGGGTAGCCGCGTTCTTCGTCGACCTTGCGGAAATACTCGGAGGGAAACTGCGCGCAGAGGTCGCGGACGGCTTCGCGGATGTCCTGGTAGGCGTGGGAGGCTTGGAGCATGTGACTGGCTTTTCTGATTGAAGGAATGGTTCGGGACAGGATCGAATGTGCCGCAAGGCCGCGCATGTGCCAATTCACAAATCATTAATACAGGGTTCCTGATCGCAAAAGCGCCGCTTCATGACGGCAGTGCGACACGTCCCATCCGAGGTTGTGTCAAGAAATTGCCAAACTGGGTGTCCATAATCCGTTGCACTGCCGCACGGGCGGCCACGCAACACACGGATGGATATGCGAAAAAATCTGAGGGTAACGACGGCGCTGTCGGCCATTCTTGCCTTGTTCGTTGTGCTGTTCGCGCTTGCCGCGGCAGCGGGCATCACGGTCCTGCGCGACAACCGCGCGGATATCGAGGCCCTGGGGCGGGGCAGCATCGAAAGGGCGAGCGATCTGGCCGACATGACCAGCCGTCTGTTCCAGGCGCGCGCGGCGCTCACGGACGCCAAGACGGCGATGGAAGGCGGGCTGGAAGACGCGCGCAACGCATCGCTGGCCCAGGCCGATGGACTGCTCAAGCAGGCCGCTGCCAGTCTGGCGCGCCTGCGCGCCAACCCGGACGACAGCGCCCAGGGCGCGCCGCTGTTTGCCCAGGTCCTGACGGCGTATGCCGCCTTTGCCGACCAGACGCTCGTGCCGATGCGCACCGCGATCCAGGGGTGGAACGGCATCGAGGTCAACCGGCTGACGGACAAGGCGCTGCCGGCCAGCGGGGCTGCGTATGTGAAGCAGGCCGAGGCCTACCAGGCCTACGCCCGCGAACAGGGGCAGGAGGCGGTGGCCGGCGCAAGCCGCACGCTTGAACGGGTTATCGTGGTGGCGGCGGCCGTGCTGGGTTTCGTCCTGGTGCTGGCAGTGCTGATCCGGCTGGGATTCCGCCGCAGCATCGTGCGGCCGCTGAACGAGGCGGGGGCGCACTTTGACCGCATTGCAGACGGCGACCTGACCGGCGTGATCACGCAACGCGGCGACAACGAAATCGGCGTCCTGTATTCGGCCATGCGCCGCATGCAGACGGGGCTGTCGGCCGCCGTGGCCTCGGTCCGTCTGGGGGTGGAAGAGATCCACACCGGCTCGGGCGAGATTGCGGCGGGCGGCGCCGATATGTCGGACCGCGCGGCGCGCCAGGCTGGCTCGCTGCAGGAAGCGGCGGCCAACATGACCCAGCTGGCCCATACCGTTCAGATGACCGCCGGCAACGCGGACCTGGCGAGCCGCCAGGCGGCGAGCGCCACGCAGCTGGCGCAGCGCGGCGGCCAGGCCGTCGATGAAGTGGTGCACAGCATGCAGGGCATCGCCGATAGCGCGCGGCGCATCGGGGAGATCGTGGGCGTGGTGGACAGCATTGCGTTCCAGACGAACATCCTTGCGCTCAACGCAGCCGTGGAAGCGGCGCGCGCGGGCGAGCAGGGCAAGGGGTTTGCCGTGGTGGCGGGCGAAGTGCGGTCGCTGGCGCAACGCAGCGCCCAGGCCGCGCGCGAGATCAAGGGCCTGATCGAGGATTCGGCCGCGCGCGTGGATGCGGGCGTGCGTCATGTGAATCTGGCGGGCGACACCATGCGCGACATGGTGGCTTCGGTCGATCGCGTGACGCAGATCGTGACCGAGATTTCCAATGCCACCGCCGAGCAGGCCGCCGGCATTGCGTCGGTCAACCATGCGGTGGCCGATATCGAACGAGCCACGCAGGAAACGGCCGCAATGGTCGAACAGACGGCGGCTGCCGCGGCGGCGCTGGAATCCCAGGCGCAAGGACCGCGCCGGGCCGTGGCCAAATTCCAGATCGCGCAGGGGGCGCAGGCCGCGGCGCGCGAGGCCTCAGCCGGTGAGTTGCGGCAGGGCGGCGCCGGTGTAGCGCTCGGCCACGAGCGACAGATTCCCGTGTTTGACCTTGTGCTTGACATGGGCGGCCGCCGAGGCGATGTCCTCAGGGCGGATGCGCTCGCATAACGAGGGCGTGACGGTCAGGGCGCCCACGCCCAGCGTCACGAACGGAAAGAAGCGCGGCACGCCGTACCGGTCTTCGGCCTCGATGCCGCCGTTGCGGCGGCCCTGTTCGTCATACAGGGCCACGGCTTCCTCGTTGAATTCCGCAATGATGCGCTCGATGCGCGCCCTCCAGTCGGGGCTGCGCAGCAGCACCACGAAGTCGTCGCCGCCCACGTGTCCCACGAAATCGCGCTGCGGATCGCAGTGCCGCTTGATGACGTCGGCGGTCAGCATGATCATGTCGTCGCCGCGCCAATAGCCGTACACGTCGTTGAAGGGCTTGAAGTTGTTCAGGTCGCCGTAGCAGATGGTGAAGTCGGCGGCGTCTTCGAGGAGCGTGGCGATGTGCCTGCTGATGGGGATGTTGCCGGGCAGGGACGTCAGCGGATTGGCGTAGCGCGCCGCCTCGATCCGCATCTCGGTCACCGAGCGCACCAGCGTTTCGCCGGTGGCCAGGCCGTCGTAGCGGCCGTCGCGCGTGATGATCAGCCCGTCCATCAGGTAGCGCTGGTCTTCGGAAATCAGCACGTGGCTCAGCTGGTCGATGGACACGTTGACATCCACCAGCACCGGCTCGGCGTTCATGAAGGTCGAGCAGGCGTCGCGGCCGAAGAGCTCGCGCGTGTAGCGCTGGGCGTAGTGTTCCGAGAAGTCGCGCCGGTTGATGATGCCGACCGGCCGGTTGTCGGCGTCGATCACTGCCACGGCGTGCAGATTCTTGTGCTCGATGAAAAGACGATGCACGTCATCGTTGGTGTGCTTGGTCAGCAGCGCGGCCGGCGCTTCGACGCGCAGGCTGACGGCGGTGCCGCCGGCGGCGCGTTGCGACACGGGCGCCGACGTGCGGGAACGCAGCGAATCCCGCAGCGGCGGCGTCAGTTCGGTCAGCAGGATTTCCTCGGGCATGCCCAGGAACCAGCCCTGCGCGTAGCGGATATCCAGCTCACGCACGACGGCCAGGTCTTCGGCGGTTTCGATGCCTTCGGCGATGACCGACGTGCCCAGATGCTGGGCCACCTTCAGGATGGCCCGCACCATGTTCTGCTTGCGCTCGTCGTGGCCGATGCCGTCAAAGAAGTAACGGTCGATCTTGACCAGCTCGGGCTGGGTTTCCGCCCAGAGCTGCAGGTTGGAATTGCCGACCCCGTAATCGTCCAGCGCGATGCGCATGCCGGCTTCGCGCAGGCACGCGAACGCGTTGTGCAGGTCGGCCATGCGGTCAGACAGGGGATCCTGTTCGGTAAGCTCGACAACGATGCTGGCGGGCTCCAGGGCGCAATCCTTGAGCAGCCGGGCGGGCATGTCGTAGCCCCAGAGGGTCCAGTAATGGAGCAGGGCAGAGCCGGACAGGTTCAGGAACAGCTTGCCGGCGGCGTCGTTCTGTTCGAACCCCCGCGCGCCCGCGCGAAAACTGGCCAGTTCAAGCTGCGGGTGCAAGCCTTGACGGCGCGCCTCGGCGAACAGGGCATCGGGATAGTGCAGTGGCGTGTCGGCGGGACCGCGGATCAGGCTTTCGTGCCCATAGATCCGGCTGTGGGACAGGTCGATCACCGGCTGGAAGCGCGGACGCAACAATCTTTCGCGCAGGATGCCAGCCAGGCTGGCGTGGGCGGGCGCTCCGCCGGGATGGTGATGGGGAGCACGGGCCGCCGCAGGCCGTGGCAAAGCGTGAATGGAGTTCATCGCCGGGGCATTGAGAAACGATCAGTGACAAGATGGGTCATATTGACAACAAAATATGTCTGCGTTGTTGCGCCGAATCGTTGACGTGCAATCTTCGGGCGCTGTTACAAAAGTGTCAACAAGCAATTCACCCGGGCGTGGTACCCGCGCCATCATCGTGGAATGCGCGCCCGCCGCAGGCGCACCCCTATACAATCCGCCCTATGACATCCCCCAAGATTCCCGACTCCCTGCGCCGCGTCGTCCTGGCGTCCAACAATGCCGGCAAGCTGCGCGAGTTCTCCGCGTTGTTCGCGCCGCTGGGCATTGAGCTGGTGCCCCAGGGCGAACTGGGCGTGCCGGAAGCCGAAGAGCCGCACGTCACCTTCGTCGAAAACGCGCTGGCCAAGGCGCGCCACGCCAGCCGCTTGACTGGGCTGCCCGCGCTGGCGGACGACTCGGGCCTGTGCGTGGCCTCGCTGGATGGCGCACCCGGTGTCTATTCGGCCCGCTATGCCAAGATGCACGGCGGCGAGAAGTCCGATGCGGCCAACAATGCGTTGCTGGTGCGCAACCTGGCATCGGTCGAGGACCGCAGCGCCTGGTACGTGGCGGTTCTGGCGCTGGTGCGTTCCGAGAACGATCCCCGCCCGCTCATCGGCGAGGGCCTGTGGCATGGCGAGATCATCGATGTGCCCGAAGGCGCCAACGGTTTCGGCTACGATCCGCACTTCTACCTGCCCGACATGGCGCTGACCGCCGCGTCGCTGGATCCCGACGAAAAGAACCGGGTCAGTCACCGCGCACGGGCGCTGCGCGAGCTGCTCAGCAAGATGGGCAACGCTTGAACACGGCGCCGGCAAGGCGCCAGGAATTTTCCGCATGTCCATCATCATTCCCATCCGCAACGACATGGGTGCGCCTAAGTCGCGCCTCGTCGTGCCTGCTGGCGCCACGCTGACCAGCCTGCCGCCCCTTTCCGTCTACGTCCACGTGCCCTGGTGCGTGCGCAAATGCCCTTACTGCGATTTCAACTCGCATGCCGCGCCGGGCGAAATTCCCGAGCGTGCCTATCTGGACGCGCTGCGCAGCGACCTGGAACAATCGCTGCCGTCCATCTGGGGCCGGCAGGTGATTTCCGTCTTCATCGGCGGCGGCACGCCCAGTCTGCTGTCGGCCGCCGGCCTGGACGAGCTGCTGGCGATGTTGCGGGCGTACCTGAATCTGTGGCCCGACGCCGAGATCACGATGGAGGCCAATCCGGGCACGGCCGAGGCCGGCCGTTTCAGGGACTACGCGGCCAGCGGGGTCACGCGCTTTTCGTTGGGCATTCAGAGCTTTGACGACGCCCAGTTGAAAAAGCTGGGCCGCATCCACGATGCCGCGCAGGCGCGCGCGGCGATCGACATGGCGCAGCGGGCGGCGCCCCGCGTCAACCTGGACGTGATGTTTGCCTTGCCCGGCCAGTCGCTCGAGGCCTGTACGGCCGATCTGCGCGAGGCCATATCGTTCGGCACCGAGCACCTGTCGCTGTACCACCTGACGATGGAACCGAACACGGTCTTCGCAAAGTTTCCGCCCGAGGACCTGCCCGACGATGACACCAGCGCCGCCATGCAGGACGCGGTGGAAGCCGAGCTGGCCGCGGCGGGGCTGGCGCGCTACGAGGTCTCGGCCTACGCCAAGCCCGGCGCCCGGAGCCGACACAACATGAATTACTGGGAATTCGGCGACTACCTGGGCATCGGCCCGGGCGCGCACGGCAAGCTGTCGTTCCATGACCGCATCGTGCGCGAGGCCCGCCTGAAGAACCCCGATTCCTGGATGCAGGCGGCGATGGCCCGCGATGGCAGCCACCTGGCCGAAAGCCGCCACGTCGGTCCGGACGAACTGCCGTTTGAGTTCATGCTGAATGCCTTGCGCCTGAAAGACGGCGTGGCGGCGACGGCGTTCAACGAACGCACCGGTTTGTCGCTGGCCGCCATTGCGCACCAATTGGAGGCAGCCTCGAAACGGGGCTTGCTGGACGCCGATCCCACCCGCCTGCGGGCAACCCCGCTGGGCTGGCGCTTCCTCAATGACCTACAGGAAATGTTCCTGTAAGGTGCAAGCACCAAGATGGGGCGATCATGCCCCACCTTTTGCACCATAGTGGTGCTACATTTCCCCAAGACCGACCTGCCTCCCCCCGGGAATACCGGGGTTAAACCTGGCACGCTTATTGCTTCCCTCTTTTATGCCAGTCGACGGGCAAAGCCCTCGACCCTTTTATCTAATGGAGATGACATGGCAAGCCCGAAAGACGTCCTGAAACAGATCGCCGATAACGAAGTGAAATTCGTGGATTTCCGCTTTACCGATACGGTTGGCCGTGAGCACCACGTTTCCGTGCCCACCACTGCTATCGATGAAGACAAGCTGGAAAGCGGGCAGGCTTTCGACGGTTCGTCGATTCCGGGCTGGAAGGGCATCGAAGCCTCCGACATGCTCCTCATCCCCGATTGCTCCACCGCCAACCTGGATCCGTTCCGCGAAGAGCCGACCCTGATCCTGTCGTGCGACGTGGTCGAACCGTCGGACCTGAAGGGCTATGACCGTGACCCGCGCTCGCTGGCCAAGCGCGCCGAAGCCTACCTGAAGTCCTCCGGCCTGGGCGACACCGCCTACTTCGGTCCGGAACCCGAATTCTTCGTGTTCGACGGCGTGACCTGGAACACCGACATGTCGGGCACGTTCGTCAAGATCAAGTCCGAAGAAGCGCCTTGGTCCACCGGCCTGGAGTTCGAAGGCGGCAACACCGGCCATCGTCCTGGCGTGAAGGGCGGCTACTTCCCCGTTCCTCCGGTCGATTCGTTCCAGGACATGCGTTCGGAAATGTGCCTGCTGATGGAACAGATGGGCGTGCCGGTCGAAGTGCACCACCATGAAGTGGCAGCGCCCGGCCAGCTCGAAATCGGCACCAAGTTCAGCACGCTGGTCCAGCGCGCCGACTGGACGCAGATCGTCAAGTACATCGTGCACAACGTGGCCCACGCCTACGGCAAGACCGCCACGTTCATGCCCAAGCCCATCGTTGGCGACAACGGCTCCGGCATGCACGTCCACCAGTCCATCTGGAAGGACGGCCAGAACCTGTTCGCGGGCAACGGCTACGCCGGCCTGTCCGAATTCGCCCTGTACTACATCGGCGGCATCATCAAGCACGCCCGTGCCCTGAACGCGATCACCAACCCCGGCACGAACTCGTACAAGCGTCTGGTCCCGCACTTCGAAGCGCCCGTGAAGCTGGCTTACTCGGCCCGCAACCGCTCGGCTTCGATCCGCATTCCGTACGTTGGCAACCCGAAGGGCCGCCGCATCGAAACGCGCTTCCCGGATCCCCTGGCCAACCCGTACCTGGCTTTCTCGGCCCTGATGATGGCCGGCCTGGACGGCGTCCAGAACAAGATCCACCCGGGCGATCCGGCCGACAAGAACCTGTACGACCTGCCGCCGGAAGAAGACGCGAAGATCCCGACCGTCTGCGCCTCGCTGGAAGAAGCGCTGGAAGCCCTGGACAAGGATCGCGAGTTCCTGACCCGTGGCGGCGTGTTCAGCAACGACATGCTCAACGCCTACATCGACCTGAAGATGGCCGATGTGACGCGTCTGCGCATGACGACGCACCCGGTCGAATTCGACATGTACTACAGCCTCTGATGTCTTGAGGCCGTGGCTGGGGGGAGCGCGATGATGTAGGCAGAAACCAGGGCCCACACCACGCGCACCACCAGGTAGCCGCCCGATGAATTGCCCGCCCGGCGCCGCGCCGGCGGGCAGGGCGTCGGGCCGGCTCGCCCGTCGCGGACGCGTTCCGCTTTCCCCTGTCCATTCGGGTACGTTGAAAATGAATGTTGAAGCTCTCGATCTGCTAGCCACGTCAGTTTTCCTGGTCAACGAGCGCGGCCACATCGAATACGCCAACGCAGCCGCCGAGGACCTTTTCGGCCGTTCGCGCAAGCAACTTGGCGGGCACTCAGCCGCCACCCTGTACGACAACCCTGAGAACATCCAGTCATCGATCGACCGCGCCGCGGGCGGCAGGTACGCCGACGTGAGGCAACTGGCCTCGTTGCGCCGCGCCACCGAATCCGTGGAAGTCTCGGTGACCACCGTGGGACTGACCGGCCAGCGTTGGCCGGTACTGATCGAAACGCGCGAAATCGAGCAACGTGTGCTGGCCGATCGCAACCACCGGCTGGTTGATGAGATCGAAGCCCACCGTGAACTGCTGCGCAACCTGGCGCATGAGGTCAAGAATCCCCTGGGCGGACTGCGCGGCGCCGCGCAGTTGCTGGAGGCCGAGCTGCCCAGCGCGGCCCTGGCCGAGTACACCCAGGTCATCATTTCCGAAGCCGACCGCCTGCAGGCGCTGGTGGACCGCCTGAGCGGTCCGCAACGTGTGCCGCTCAATGCGCGGCCGGTGAACATCCATGAAATCTGCGAGCGCGTCTGCGCGCTGATCCAGGCCGAGTTCCGCAACGACGTCACGATCCAGCGCGACTACGACGCCTCGGTGCCGGAGCTGAAGGGCGACGCCGCCCGCCTGATGCAGGCCGTGCTCAACGTTGCGCGCAATGCCGCGCAGGAACTTGTGGCGCGTCCGCAAGGTCCGCAGACCGAACCCGGCGTGGTGACGCTGCGCACGCGTGTCGCGCGGCAGGTCATGCTGGCGCACCGTCAGCACCGCCTGGCGCTGGTGCTGTCAATCATCGACAACGGTCCTGGCGTGCCGGAACACATCCGCGACCGCATCTTCCACCCGCTGGTCACGGCCAGGGCGGGCGGCACCGGCCTGGGCCTGAGCCTGGCGCAGGACTTCGTGCAACAGCACGGCGGCATCATCGAATTTGAATCCCGACCGGGGCGCACCGAGTTTCGCCTGGTCCTCCCGATGGAGCCCGCAAACTGATGAAACCCGTATGGATCGTCGACGACGACCAGGCCATCCGCTGGGTCCTCGAAAAGGCCCTGGCCCGCGCTGGCGTCCCCACCCGCAGTTTTTCCCAATCGGCCGACGTGCTGGAGGCGCTTTCGCGTGAAACGCCCGTGGCGCTGGTGTCCGACATCCGGATGCCCGGCGGCAACGGCCTGGAGCTGTTGCGCCAACTGAAAGAGCGCCATCCTGGCCTGCCGGTCATCGTGATGACGGCGTTCGCCGACCTGGACAGCACCGTGTCCGCGTTTCAGGGCGGCGCGTTCGATTACCTGGCCAAGCCGTTCGACGTGAACGAGGCGGTCGCGCTGATCCAGCGCGCCATGCAGGAATCGGCGCAGCCCGAAAGCCCGGAGGGGCAGGGCGAGGCGTCCCAGAACAACGAGCGCTGGATGATGACGCAATCGTCGTCCACCGCCATGCAGGAAGTCTTTCGCGCGATCGGCCGGCTGGCCCAGTCCAAGGTCACCGTCCTGATCACCGGCGAGTCCGGCACCGGCAAAGAGCTGGTGGCCCGCGCGCTGCACGGCCACGGCGTGCGTGCCAGCGGACCGTTTGTGGCGCTGAACGCCGCGGCCATCCCGCGCGACCTGCTGGAAGCCGAACTCTTCGGCCACGAGCGCGGCGCCTTCACCGGCGCCAACAATCTGCGCCGCGGCCGCTTCGAAGAGGCGCACGGCGGCACCTTGTTCCTGGACGAAATCGGCGACATGCCGATCGAACTGCAGACGCGCCTGTTGCGCGTGCTGGCCGAGGGCAGCTTCTACCGCGTGGGCGGTGCGCAACCCGTGCGCGTGGACGTGCGCATCGTGGCCGCCACGCACCAGCCGCTGGAGCAACGGGTCGAGCAGGGGCTGTTCCGCGAAGACCTGTTTCACCGCTTGAACGTGATCCGGCTGCGGCTGCCGCCGCTGCGCGAGCGTGTCGAGGACATTCCCGCGCTGGCCCAGCACTTCCTGACCGCCAGCGCGCGCACGCTGGGCGTGCCCGTCAAGCGGCTGACGCCCGAGGCGCTGGCCGTGCTGACCAAGTTCGACTTTCCCGGCAACGTGCGCCAGCTTGAAAACTTCTGCCATTGGCTGACGGTGATGGCGCCCGGCCAGACGGTGGACCGCGTGGACCTGCCGCCCGAGATCCGGGCCATGGAACACCAGCCGCAGCCGGGCGCGGCGGCGCCCTTGCGGGCCGCCCCGCCCGTCGCGGGAGTGGGCACCGTGGTGCAAGCCGGCGCGTACGCCGAGCAAGCCGCAGGCGACGCCGCGCCGCGCAATTGGCAGGATTCGCTGCTGCGCGACGCGCAGTACCGGCTGGAGCGCGGCGAACCGGCCGTCATGGCGACGCTGACCCGCCAGTTCGAGAAGATCCTCTTGCAAAGCGCGCTGGATGCCAGCCGCGGGCGCCGGGTGGAAGCCGCCTCCCGTCTGGGGATCGGCCGCAACACCATCACGCGCAAACTGCGCGAGTTGGGCATCGAAGACGAATAGCCGTGCAATGGGCCGGTCCGATGGACCGGTCTATAGCCCGAGCAGGCTCTCGCAGAGACGCGGGGACTTCAACTTCTGCAGCCACCACTTCATGGCCTCGCCCGGCGGCTCCGCCCGCCAGGCGTAGGCAACATGTTCCGTCAGGGACATGCCCTCATCCGTCTCACATACCACCAGCAGACCCTGCGCCAGGTAGGGCGCGGCCAGCGTCAGCGGCAGATAGCCGCAGCCCAGGCCGCGCACCTGCGCCTCGATCTTGGCCTGCATCGACGGCATCACCAGCGTCGGCTGATCCGACAGAATGCCGCGCGACTGCACGGGCAGGTTGCGTGACGTGTCGGCAATCACCACTGCGCAGTAGCGCGTGATGTCGGCGCGGCTAAGCGGCTGGGGCAGGGCGGCCAGCGGATGGTTCGCCGCCACGCAGAACCCGAATTGCATCACGCCGATCGCCTGCGAGCGATAAGGGCCCGTCGGCTCGCCCGCCGCGCCCGCACCGATCACCAGGTCCGCGCGCCCCGAGGTCAGCGCATCCCAGTTGCCGCTCAGGACTTCGGTGGAGAAACGCAGCGTCGTGGCGCTGCCCACCGCATGGAACTCATCGATCAGGTCATAGATGGGCCGCCACGGCAGCACCGCGCTGACCGCAATGCGCAGCTGCACCTCCCACCCCGTTGCGATGCGCTTGACCCGGCTGGCCAGTTCGTCCAGCGACTGCAGCAGATGCCGGCCGTCCTTGAGCAGCGCCTCGCCC
This sequence comes from Achromobacter sp. JD417, assembly GCF_041879325.1. Taxonomy (NCBI): domain Bacteria; kingdom Pseudomonadati; phylum Pseudomonadota; class Betaproteobacteria; order Burkholderiales; family Alcaligenaceae; genus Achromobacter; species Achromobacter sp. JD417. The sequence continues at coordinate 2,818,272 of NZ_CP087159.1, forward strand.
GCTGGCGTCAAGAGCGCCCGATGCCCCGACCGGTCGAACAGCAGCACGTCCAGGCCATCTTCGAGCTTGCGGATGGAGTACGTGACGGCGGAGGGCACCTTACCCAGTTCGCGCGCGGCCTTGGCGAAGCTGCCGTGGCGTGCGATGGCGTCAACGAGGACGAGGAGTTCGGGCGTGATGGGCTGCATGGAAGGGCGGCAACAGTGGGTATTCAAAAAATTTGAACGAAGTCATCAAAATATAGCGCCAAAACGGGCGGTCAGGGCGCGCAGAATATCACTCATGCCGGGGTTGCAGACAAACGGCAAGGCAGAAAACCCAGCCAAGACGCAGCCCTAACCATTCATATTATTGAAACAGGAGTTCACCATGCTTACGATCCGCCGCGCTGCTGAACGGGGTCACGCCAATCACGGATGGCTCGATTCGTTCCATACCTTCTCCTTTGCCAACTACTACGATCCGGCTCACATGGGCTTTGGCGCGTTGCGCGTCATCAACGACGACCGCATCGCCGCGGGCCGCGGCTTCGGCACGCACGGTCACCGGGACATGGAGATCATCACGTATGTGCTGGATGGCGCGATCGCTCACAAGGACAGCATGGGCAGCGGCTCGGAAATCCAGCCCGGCAACGTCCAGCGCATGAGCGCCGGCCGCGGCGTGATGCACTCGGAGTTCAATCCCCGCCCCGATGCCGAAACGCACATGCTGCAGATCTGGATCGAGCCCAACGTGACTGGCATTGCGCCGGAATACGAAGAGCGCGCCTTCAGCGATGCGCAAAAGCGTGGCCGTCTGCAGGCCGTGGTGTCGGGCGACGGCATCGACGGATCGATGAAGATCCATCAGGACGCGCGTCTGTACGCAGGCCTGTTCGATGGCGACGAGTCGGCCTCGCTGCCGCTGGCCGCCGGCCGCCGCGCCTGGGTCCATGTGGCCCGCGGCAGCGTGACCGTCAACGGCGCCGCGCTCAATGCCGGTGACGCCGTGGCGATCACCGACGCCGGCAGCGTCGAGCTGTCGGGCGGCAAGGACGCCGAAGTGCTGGTGTTCGACCTGGCCTGACGCCAACCGCCGGGCGGATCCTGGAATCCGCCCGGCTCACCCAATTACCCCCCATTACCGGCCCTGAGGCCATTAAGATGGCCTCAGGCCAATCCATTGCGGAGCATTGCACCATGTCGACCCTGTCCCAAGCCGGCGAAAGCCAGATCGAAACCGTCGTGGTGCCGCGCACCAGCGACCTGGGCGGATTCTCCGTCCGCCGCGCCATCCCTTCCATGCAGCGCCGCAGCGTCGGTCCGTTCGTCTTCCTGGACCAGATGGGTCCGGCGGACTTCGACATCGGCACCGGCATCGACGTGCGGCCGCATCCGCATATCGGGCTGTCCACCGTCACCTACCTGTACGAAGGCTCCATGGTCCACCGCGACGGGGCAGGCAACACGCAAACCATCCTGCCCGGTGAAGTGAACTGGATGACCGCCGGCCGGGGGATCGTGCACTCCGAACGCTCCTCGCCGGAAAGCCGCCTCGCGCCGCAGCGGCTTTCGGGTCTGCAGATTTGGGTTGGCCTGCCCAAGGCGCACGAAGAAACCGCTCCGGGTTTCGTGCATTACGGCCTGGATGCGCAGCCGGTGGTCGAAGGCGAGGGCGTGCGTGCCCAGGTCGTCGCCGGTTCGATGTTCGGCAAGACCTCGTCGGTCAAGACGCTGTCGCCTCTGTTCTACGGCGACCTGCAACTGCAACCGGGCGCCACGACAGTGCTGCCGGCCGAGCACGAAGAACGCGCTGCCTATCTGGCCAGTGGCACGGTGGAAATCGACGGCCAGGAATACGAGAGCGGTCGCCTGGTGGTGTTTGCCCCGGGCAAGCCGGTGCAGATCCGCGCCAAAACTGCCGCGCGCTTCGCGCTGCTGGGCGGCGAACCGCTCGACGGTCCGCGCTTCGTGTGGTGGAACTTCGTGTCCAGCAGCAAGGACCGGATCGAACAGGCCAAGCAGGATTGGCAACGCACGCGCTTCGATCAGATCGTGCCCGGCGACGAGACTGAATATATTCCGCTGCCGGAACCGCGCAACTGAGCGGGGCGGAATGACAATGCGTGCTGGGCGGCGTAATGCCGCCCTATGATTTTGTAACTTTTATCGTTTATTTTTAAGGGTTACACTGTCGCCGGAGATCATCATGAACACCAGCCACGCACCCGAATTCCGACAACTGGGCGACCACGTCGCCCTGGACATGATCAACACCGTCGAGCAGAGCAGCGCCGGCCCAGTCGACCGATGGCAGTCGGATGCGGACGTGGCGGGCTGGCTGTCGCTAGCGGGTGTCGACGCCGCGCAGGGCGCCGTGCCGTCCGGTTTGCTGGAAAGCGCGCGCGGCCTGCGCGAAACCGTCCGAGAGCTGGTCGCCCAGCGCAAGGCGCACGCACCGCTGGCGCTTTCCGCGCTGAATCGCGCGCTGGCGGCGGGCGGCAGTCACCTCGAGCTTGCGCCGGCAGACGATGGCAGCCTGGTGGTGTCGCGCCGTTATCCCTCGCAGACGGCGGCGCAATGGCTGCTGCCGGTGGCCGAAGCGGCCGCCGATCTGCTGGCGCATGGCGACTTCGGCCTGGTACGCAAATGCGAAAGCGATGCGTGCTCGCTCTGGTTCTACGACCGAACGCGCTCGCACAAGCGGCGCTGGTGCAGCATGGCGTTGTGCGGCAACCGGCACAAGGTTGCGGCGTTCCGGCAGCGCGAGGCGGCGGACGCCAGCGCCAAGGCGAAATGACGACGATCGATGGTTTCCAGCCCGGCTCATGCCGGGCTTTTTCATGGCCGCGCCAAATCCTCCCTTCGTAACCAGTAAAACTGATATTGCCAGGTTACTCAAAATGCGTAGACTGTGCCGTGAAGCTTCGAAACCCCATCGTCATTCCTTGCCCGAATACCGGAGATCCTCATGAACGCCCAGCCCGACCACACCGTCCACTACCGCCATGCGCAAGCCGATGGCCTGCGCTTTTTCTACCGCGAAGCCGGCGACCCGCAAGCGCCCGTGCTCCTGCTACTGCATGGCTTTCCCACGTCCTCGCATCAGTTCCGCAATGTCATTCCGCAACTGGCCGCGCACTTTCGCGTCATCGCGCCCGATCTGCCCGGCTTTGGCTTCACCGAAGTTCCGGCCGAGCGCGGCTACCGCTACACCTTCGACAACCTGGCCAAATCGCTGGAAACGTTTGTGGACGAACTGGGGCTGACCCGATACGCGATGTATTTCTTCGACTACGGCGCGCCGACCGGCTTGCGGCTTGCGGTGGCGCACCCCGAGCGCGTGACCGGCCTCGTTTCGCAGAACGGGAACGCGTATCTCGACGGCCTGGGCGACGCGTGGGCGCCCATCCGCGCCTACTGGAACGACCCGTCGCCCGCAAACCGCCAGACCGTTCACGACGCCATCCTGAACTTCGAAGGCACCAAGTGGCAGTACGTGCACGGCGTGGCGGATCCGGACAGCGTCGCGCCCGAAGGCTATACGCTGGATGCGGCCCTGCTTGAACGGCCGGGCAACAAGGACATCCAGCTCGATCTGTTTCTGGACTACGCGAACAACCTGACGCAATACCCCGCTTTCCAGGCGTTCTTCCGTCAGGCCCAGGTGCCGACGCTGGCAATCTGGGGGCGCAACGATCCGTTCTTCATTCCGCCGGGCGCCGAGGCCTATCGTCGCGACAATCCGGATGCCGTGGTTGAACTGCTGGACACCGGCCACTTCGCGCTGGAAACTCACGGCCAGTACATCGCCCAGCGCATCATCGATGTGTTGGGGCGCTGACCGGCAAGGGCGGCGCCGTCCGGCGATAAGATGCGCTACCCGTGCATCAACAACAAACGGGAGGGAGACATCATGCGTTGCAATACCAATCATGCGCTGCGCGGATTGGCCGCGCTGGCGTTGATCCAATGCGCCATGCCGGCGCACGCCGCCGGCTATCCGGCCAAGCCCATCACCTTCATCGTGCCGTATACCGCCGGCGGGACCACCGATCTGGTCGCGCGCACGGCGGGACAGAAGGTGGCCGAGAAACTCGGGCAGCCTGTCATCGTCGAGAACCGTCCCGGGGCGGGTGGCAACATCGGGATGGATGCCGTGGCCAAGGCGGCGCCGGACGGCTACGTCATCGGCTTTGGCGCGATCTCCACGAATGCGCTCAATCCCTTCGTGTACCCGAAGATGCCGTTCGATCCGACCAAGGATTTCACGGGAATCAGCATGCTGGGCGCCTCGTCCGTGGTGCTGGAGGTGGGGCCGTCCGTGAAGGTGGACAGCGTCAAGGATCTGGTGGCCTACGCCAAGACAAATCCCAACACGTCGTACGGCACGCCCGGCACGGGCACGTCCATGCACCTTGCGGGGGTGATGTTCGACCAGGTGACCGGGGCAGGCATGCAGCACGTGCCGTACAAGGGCAGCGCCCAGGCCTTGAACGATCTGCTGGGCGGGCACCTGCCGGTGATGTTCGACAATCTGCCCGCGTCGCTCCCGCACATCAATGCGGGCAAGATCCGCGCGCTGGCGGTGACGGGCAGCAAGCGCGCGCCGGCGTTGCCAAACGTGCCGACGCTGGCCGAACTGGGCTATTCGGGGGCGGTGGTGGATCCGTGGTTTGCGGTGTATGGGCCGGCCGGCATGTCGCCCGAGGTGACGCGCGCGTTGAGCGAAGCCTTCCAGGCGGCGCTCGCCATGCCGGACGTCAAGGACAAGCTTGAGAAGGCCGGCTTCATGCCCTATGGCTCGACCCCGCAGGAAGTCGAGCGTCTGACGCAAAGCCAGCATGAGGCCTTCAAGGCCTTGTCGCAGAAGGTGAAGCTGTCGGCGGACTGATCCGCCAGGCGCGGTCCCGGCACGGCTGGCGCCGGGGGCGCGGCTAGCGGCCGCGCGCCAGCGCCTGTTCGCGCTGCTCTTCAAGCGCCTCGCGGCGGATGAAGTCGCGCACGAAGGCGTCGGCCGGGTGATGGTGCAGGTTGTAGGGCGTGTCCCACTGCGCGATACGGCCCTTCGCCATCACCCCGATGCGGTCGGCGATGGCGAAGGCTTCGGCCTGGTTGTGCGTGACCAGGATCGCGGTGTGACCCGTGGTCTTCAGGATCTCGCGCACCTCGAAGGCCAGGCGCTCGCGCGTGTCCACGTCCAGGTTGGAGAACGGTTCGTCCAGCAGCAGCAGGTCGGGCGACGGCGCCAGCGCGCGCGCCAATGCCACGCGTTGCTGCTGGCCGCCGGAGATCTCGTGGGGATAGCTGCTGGCGGCATGCGCCAGGCCGACGAGTTCCAGCATTTCCTCGACGCGGCGGGCGCGATCCTGCCGAGACAGCTTGCGCAGTCCGAACGCCACGTTCAGGCCGACGGTCAGATGGGGAAACAGCGCGTAGTCCTGGAACATCATGCCCACGCGGCGCAGCTCGGGCGCAACCTGTTCGGTGGGCGATGAGATGACCGTGCCGTCGAGCAGGATGCGGCCGGCTCGCACCGGCTCGAAGCCGGCAATGGCGCGCAGCACGGTGGTCTTGCCGCAGCCGGATTCGCCCAGCAGACAGCCGATGTGGCCGGCGGGCAGGCCCAGCGACAAGTCCTGCACGATCGGCTTGACGCCCGCGGGCGTCTCGTAGGCGAGGGAGATATGGTCGATTTCTAACAGATCGGGCACGATGATCAATGTCCCATTTTCAGATTGGTGCGCGCCAGCAGGATGACCGGCAGCAGGCCGGCCAGGACGATGGCCAGCGCGGCCACGGCGCCTTCTTCGTACGTGCCGCGCGCGGCTTCCGCGTACAGCCACGTGGCAAGGGTGTCGAAATTCATGGGGCGCAGCAGCAGGGTGGCGGGCAGTTCCTTCATGGCGTCCACGAACACCAGCAGCGCGCTGGCCGCCAGCGCCGGACGCAGCAGGGGCAAATGGACGCGGCGCAGGGTGCCGGCCGACGTTTCGCCCAGGAGGCGCGAGGCCTGCTCGAGCGACGGCGGGATGCGCGCCAGCCCGGCTTCCACCGCCCCGGTCGAAATCGCCAGGAAGCGGATGGCATAGGCGCAGACCAGCGCGCCCATCGAGCCCATCAGGAACAGGCCTGTGCCGCCGAAGACGCGCGCGACGGCGGTGTCGATCCACACGAACGGGGTGAGAAGACCAATGGCCAGCACGGTGCCGGGCACCGCGTAGCCCAGGCTGGCGACGCGGGCGCACGCGCGGCCCGGATTGAACCCGGCGCTTTCGCGCAGGCTGCGGCCCGCCCACGCAACGATCAGGCCGCACAGCAGGGTGACGACCGTGGCGCTGGACGCGACGATGAGGGTGTTGGTCAGGCCGCCGATCAACTGGTCCGAGACGCCGCCCACCAGATGCAGGCGCTTGTAGGTTTCCACGACCAGATACAGCGCCGGCGCGGCGAAGCCCACCAGCACCGGAATCCAGCCCAGCACGGCCGCCACCGCGGCAGCGGCGCCGCGCAGCCGGCGCGGCTGCATCGGACGCATGCGCTGCGTGTTGGCATAGCGCTGCCGCTTGCGGCCGTGGCGTTCCAGCAGGATCAGGCCGATGACGATCGCCAGCATGGTCAGCGCAATCTGCGCCGCGCCGGCCAGGTCCGAACGGGTCACCCAGGTGGTGTAGACAGAGACGGTCAGCGTTTGCACGCCGAGAAATTCGGAGGCCCCGATATCGTTCAGCGTTTCGAGCAGCGCCAGGCTCACGCCCACCACGATCGCCGGACGGGCAAGGGGCAAGGCGACGCGGCAGAACACCGCCACGCGGCCCGCGCCCAACGTCCGGGCCGCTTCAAGCAGGCCGGCCGCCTGCGTCATGAACATCACGCGGGTGCTCAGGTAGACGTAGGGATACAGCACGAAGCCCAGCACGAAGATGGCGCCGTAGATGGAGCGCAAATCGGGCAGGCGGAACTCGCGCGGGCTGTCGTAGCCCAGCAGGGCGCGGATCGCCGACTGGATGGGTCCGATGGGATGCAGCAGGTCAAGGTAGGCGAACGCGATGATGTAGGTCGGCACGGCCAGGGGCAGCAACAGCGCCCAGGTCAGCATCCGGCGCGTCGGAAATTCATAAGCGGTCACCAGCCAGGCGGCGCCGGTGCCCAGCAACGTCACGACGATACCCACGCCGGCCAGCAGCATCACCGTGTTCGCCATCGCCTGCGGCAGCACATAGCTGGCCAGGTGCTGCCAGTGCCCAAGGCTGCCGCCCAGCGCCCACCAGCCCAGCGTCAAGACCGGCGCAAGCACCGCCAACGCGATCAGGCCGGCGCCAACCAGCCAGCCGGTTCCGCGTTCAGACCAGCGCAGCCGCAGCGGCCTGGGCAAGGATTCTGTATACATGCTTCAAAGTCGGTTGCATCAAAGGCAAGGCCTGTTCCCCCCGGAAAGCGGGAACAGGCCCAACGCGCGGCCCCGGTTCAGGAGCACGCGCGTGTCGTTGCCGTGGTCACGCGCCGCACGCCGGCAGCGCGGTGCGGCAGCTTATCAGTTATCGAAGCCGACCTTGTCCACCAGTTCGCTGGCTTGCTTGCGATGCTTGGCGATCTCGGTCAGGGGCAGGGGATCGACCTTCAGTTCACCGAAGCTTGCGATCACCGGGTCCAGCTTCACGCCCTTGCGGACGGGATACTCGTAATTGGCCTGGGCGTACATGGCCTGGGCGGGTTCGGACACCAGGAAGTCCAGCAGCTTGACGGCGTTGGCCTTGTTGGGGGCGTGCGCCGCGACCGCCGCGCCGCTGACGTTCACGTGCGTGCCGCCGCTTTTGGCGTTGGCGAACGTCGGGCGGATGACCTTGATGGCGTCGCCCCACTTGCGGGCGTCGGTGCCGGGCTCGGCGTTCTTCATGTGGCCGACGTAGTAGGCGTTGGCCAGGCCGATGTCGCAAATGCCGCCCAGGATGTCGCGCGCCACGTCGCGGTCGCCGCCGGCGGCCTTGCGGGCCAGGTTGGCCTTGACGCCGCGCAGCCACTTTTCGGTGGCTTCGGCGCCGTCATGCGCGATCATGGAGGCGACCAGCGCGGTGTTGTAGGGGTGCTGGCCCGAGCGGATGCAGACCTTGCCCTTCCACTTGGGGTCGGCCAGGTCTTCGTAGCGGAAGGCTTCGAGCTTCAGGTCCTTTTCGACGTACAGCACGCGGTCGCGCAACGACAGGGCATACCATTTGCCATCGGCGCCGCGCAGGTTGGCGGGAATGACCGAATTGAGGGTGTCCGACTTGACGGCTTGCGTCACGCCGCCGTCCACCAGGTCGAGCAGGTTGCCGATGTCCACCGTCATCAGCACGTCGGCGGGCGACTTGGCGCCTTCGGCCTTCACGCGCTCGAGCAGGCCGTCCTTGACGAAGACGGTGTTCACCTTGATGCCGCTTTCCTTGGTGAAGGCATCCAGCAGCGGCTGGATCAGCTTGGGTTCCCGGGTGGTGTACAGGCTGACTTCCTCGGCGGCGTTGGCCGACACGGTGAAGGCGGCGGCGCCAGCCAGCGCGAGCGCGCGCAGCAGCGAATTCAATTGGGGACGATTGATCATGAGGGGAACTCCAGCTAGGGCCGAAACGAATTTTTTGCCGCGCGCCTGCTGCGCTCAGGGGCGCCGCCACGCAAAGCAGTCTGCTAACGAAAATGATTATCAAAAGAGAGAGCGACAATAACAGGAAGCATTGCGCCGTTCAACTGCTCGTAAGCCGTCCCGGCAAGACGTTGATCCCCGTCAACTTGGAATAAGGGTATTACGGAATAATGAGAGCAGTTATCAACGAGACCTTGTAGAATAGGGACAACCCTAATGCCGACCGCGGCCTTTTTTTGCGGCTCGGAATGACCTTTGCGGCGCAGCCGGGCCCCGTCCGACCACCGTCCGCCCTTACTGAATACGACATGGCTGCTTTCAACACAGAGCGCGTACTTAGCGTGCACCACTGGAACGACACCCTGTTTTCCTTCACCACGACGCGTGACGCGGCCTTGCGGTTCCACAATGGCCACTTCGTGATGATCGGCCTTGAAGTCGAAGGCAAGCCGCTGCTGCGGGCCTACAGCATCGCCAGCGCCAACTACGAAGAAAACCTCGAGTTCCTCAGCATCAAGGTGCAGAACGGCCCGCTCACTTCGCGCCTGCAGCACCTGAAAGAGGGCGACACCATCCTCGTCAGCCGCAAGCCCGTCGGCACGCTGGTCGTCGACGACCTCAAGCCCGGCAAGCATCTGTTCCTGTTCGGCACCGGCACCGGCCTGGCTCCCTTCATGAGCATCATCAAAGACCCGGACGTCTACGAACGCTTCGACAAGGTCATTCTGGTGCACGGCGTGCGCTGGGTCAGCGAGCTGGCCTACGCCGACTACATCGAGAACGAACTGCCGAACAACGAATTCTTCGGCGATATCGTGCGCGACAAGCTGGTGTACTACCCCACCGTCACGCGCGAGCCTTTCCGCAACCAAGGCCGCATCACCGAACTCCTTGAAAACGGCAAGCTCTGCGCTGACATCGGCATTCCGCAGATCAACCCCGAAACCGATCGCGCCATGATCTGCGGCAGCCCGCACATGCTGGCCGACATCAGCGCCATGCTCGACAGCCGCGGCTTCACCGTGTCGCCGGGCGTGGGCCAGCCGGGCGACTACGTCGTCGAACGCGCCTTCGTGGACAAATAAGCCAGACCGCTTCCGTTCACGGCTTCAACGAACAACCCATCGCACATCGCGATGGGTTTTTGTTTTGGCGTGAAGCGGCAACGCCGCGCCTGGCGGGAATCATTCGGGCTGAATGCCGGCCTTCTTGATGATCTCGCCCCACTTCTTGGACTCGGCTTGCTGGAACGTGGCCAGTTCCTCGGGCGACGAGCTGGCGGCGTCCGTGCCGGTCTGCGCATAGAACTGTTGGGCGGCCTTGGCCTTGGTGGCATTGACCAGCAGTTCGTTCAGGCGCTTGACCACGTCGGGCGGCGTGCCGGCCGGCGCGTAGGCAGCAAACCAGTAGCCCATTTCGTAACCGGGCACGCCGGCTTCCGCGATGGTGGGCACGTCCGGCGCGAGCGGCGAGCGGGCCTTGCCCGTGACGCCCAGCGCACGAAGCTTGCCGGACTTGACCTGCGGCAGACCCGTGGCCGTGTCGGTGATCATCATGTCGATCTGGCCGCCCAGCAGGTCGGTAACCGCGAGCGGATTGCTCTTATACGGCACGTGCAGCAGTTGCACATTGGCCATCTGCTGCAACAGCTCGCCGGCGATGCGGCTGCTGGAGCTGCCGCTGCCAAAGCTCAGCTTGCCCGGCGACTGCTTGGCCTGCGCCAGGAAGTCGCCCACGGTCTTGGCGGACGAACTGGGGTTGACCACCATGATCTGCCCACCCTTGCCCAGCAGTGTGAGGGGCGCGAAATCCTTGACGGGATCGTAGGTCAGCGACTTGTACAGGTGCTCGTTGGCCGCGTGCGTGGTGTTGGTGGTGATGAGCACGGTATAGCCATCGGGCGTGGCGCGGGCGCCGGCGGCCGCGCCGATCATGGCGCTGGCGCCGGGCTTGTTCTCGATCACGACCGCCTGTCCGGTCTGCTCGGTGACGCCCTGGCCGATGGCCCGGCCGATCTGGTCGGTCGCGCTGCCGGCCGCGAACGGCACGATGAAAGTGATGGGCTTGGCGGGAAATTGCGCCATGGCCGAAAAGGGCAGGGCGGCGGCCAGCAGCAGGGCCAGCCGGCCCTTGGTAGCGATGCGCATGTATGTCTCCTGTGGTGTTTTTTTATCGGAACTGAAATCAGGCGGCCGCGGGACGGTCGCCGGGTATGTCTGGCAGCCGGCTCGCCAGCTCGGGGCTGACCTCCACCGTCATGTCCAGCAATCTGAAAGACAGGCTCTTGCCATGGGTGTCCAGGTTCAGCGCGTCGTTGACGCCGCCATCCAGCACACCCTCCAGCACAAAGTTCATGGCATTGAGCATCGGCAGCGCATACCGCGTCACGCGTTTCGGGTGGCGGTAGGCGAACCATTGCGCCACGCGCGATTCAGTCACTTGCGCGGTCAGCACGTCAAAGCATTCGGCGTCCCAGGCGATGAGGCTCAGGTTCGAGATATCGCCCTTGTCCCCGGAGCGGCTGTGAGCCAGCCGGTACAGCGGCACGGCGAGCAGGGTCTGGTTCATGGCGCGATCTCCTCCAGGAAGGTCCAGCCGCTCTTTACGGCCTCGCGGGGAATGGTGCAAGACATCATGTTCAGGCGCGGGCGCAGGGCGGTGCGCACGCCGCCGCCGCCCGCCGGCCCGCAGGTGTAGAGCGCGGTCACTTCGCGCAGCACGCGTTCGGCTTGCGCGCGGTCGGCGTTTTCAGTGGCCAGCCGCAGCCGCACGTCGCGGGAATGGCTATCGGCAAGCGCGCGGCGCATTTCCCCGGCGTCGTCGCCCAGGATGCTGATGGCGCCAATCAGGTCCGCCCGCAGCTTGAAATCCGCGCCCAGGCGCTTCTGGACGATGTCGGCCGCCAAGCGGGCGCGCGCCTCGGCCTGCACGCCTGCATAAGAGATTTCCGCTTCGGCCAGCCAGCCGCCGCGATAGCAGACGTTCACCTTCAGTTCCGCCGGCCGCGCATGGCCGGTGATGCCATGGACGGCGACCCGATTGCCGCCCAGCTCGACCACGCGCGCCTGGCTCAGGTCAGCCACCACGTCGGGCGTCAGGTAGCGCGCCGGATCGTGCACTTCATAAAGCAGTTGTTCCTTGACCGTGCGCGCATCGACCGCGCCGCCCGTATCGTCGGCCTTGCCGATCACGAACTCGCCGTCGGCCTGGATCTCGGCGATCGGGAAACCGGCCGCGTGCACGTCGGGAACCTCTTTCAGCCCTGGCACGCAAAAGTACCCGCCCGTCACCTGCAGCCCGCATTCGAGCATGTGGCCCGCCATGGTGGCACGGCCCAGCCGCGGCCAGTCGGCCGGATCCCAGCCGAAATGCGCCAGCGCCGGGCCGAGCGTCAGCGAAGGGTCCGCCACGCGGCCGGCCACCACGATCTGCGCGCCGGCGGCCAGCGCCTCGGCGATCTCGGTGGCGCCCAGGTAAGCGGTGGCGCTGACGATGTCCAGGCCGTCCAGCGCCGCACCCAGGCGCTGCGCCAACAAATCGCGGTGTTCGGCGCCATTGAGCGCGTCGCCGTGCACGACGGCGATACGCGGCACGGGCATGCCCTGTTCGCGCGCCAGTTCGGCGATACGCCGCGCGGCGGCGGGCGGATTGGCCGCGCCGAAATTGCTGACGATGTTGATGCCGTGGCGCAGGCAATCGGCCAGGATCGGCCCCACCAGCTCGTCCAGCAGCGGTTCATAGCCGCGGTTCGGGTCGTCGTTGCGAGCCAACTGCGCCAGCGCCAGCGTGCGTTCGGCCAGCGTCTCGAAGATCAGCGTGCCGCCGCCTTGGGCGGCCAGGGTGCGGACCACGGCCGCGGCGCCATCGCTGCGGTCGCCGGAAAATCCGGAGGCGCAGCCGATGAGCAAGGGAGTTTGAGACATGAGCAGTCCAGGCGCGTTCAGGGTTGGAACGACTATAGGCAAGGCGCGATCATCCGTAAAATAGAAAAATCGGATCGATTAATACAAGAAGCCCATGAATCTATCGTCCCGCCAATTGCGCGCCTTCGTGGCCCTGGCCGATGAACGGCACTTCACGCGCGCCGCGCAGCGCTGCCACCTGACGCAGCCCGCGTTCAGCGCGCTGATCCGGTCGCTGGAAGACGCCGCCGGCGTGCGGCTCTTTGACCGCAACACGCGGCACGTGGAGCTGACTGCCGAAGGCCGTGTGCTGGATGCGACCGCGCGCCGCCTGCTGGCGGACATGGATCTGGCAATGGGAGACCTGCGCGACCTGGCGGACCGGCGCCGTGGCAGGGTGACGCTGGCCGCGCTGCCGTCGCTGGCGGCGGGTTGGCTGCCCGATCTGCTCGCGCGGTTCCAGCAGGATCACCCGGGCATCGTGCTGGATCTGCGCGATGCCTTGCTCGATCCGTGCCTGGACATGGTGCAAAGCGGCGTGGCCGATTTTGCCGTGGCCTCGCGGCGGCCGGACATGACGGATCTGGACAGCGAATTCCTGCACGCGGACCGCTACTTTCTGGTGTGCCGCGCAGACCATCCCTTGGCTGGCCAGTCGCGCGTGCGTTTGCGCGACGTGCTGCGTCATCCCATCATCCAGCTTGCGCGCGGCAGCAGTGTGCGCAAACATCTGGACGAAGCGTTGGGCGCCGAGGCGCCGTTGCCGGTTTTCGAGGTCGAACACCTGGCGACCGTCACGGGCCTGGTGCGCGCAGGACTTGGCGTATCGGTCGTACCCGCCATGACGCTTTTTCATTTCCGCAGCGCCGATCTGCGTATCGTGCCGCTGGCGGGCCGCGCATTGACGCGGCCGCTTTACCTGGTGCGCCGCAAGGGCCGCAGCCTGTCGGTGGCCGCGCAAGCGTTGGCCGATCTGCTGATCGCGCATCGGGGCGATATCGGCGGCGCCGGTCATCCGGCGGGTGCGCTGGATCAGACCTAGGCCATCTTTACGGCGATCCGCCACTTTCGCAAACGTCTATTGCTGATTAAACTTCGATAGTTGTAGCTTCTATCCGTCACCAGAAGGATTCCGCCCATGAGCAAGCAAATCATCCATACCGACAGCGCGCCTGCCGCCGTTGGCCCTTACTCGCAAGCGGTTGCCGTCAGCGGCACCAAGACTGTCTACCTCTCGGGCCAGATCGGCCTGGAGCCCGGCACCGGCGACCTGGTCTCTGAAAACTTCGACGCGCAGGTGCGTCAGGCGTTTGCCAACATGCAGGAAGTCATCAAGGCTGCAGGCGGCACGCTGGACAACGTGGTCAAGCTCACGCTGTTCCTGACCGACCTGGGCAAGTTCACGGCGGCCAACGCCATCATGGCCGAGATCATCCCGCAGCCGTTCCCGGCGCGTTCGACGATCGGCGTGGCCAGCCTGCCCAAGGGCGCCCAGTTCGAAGTCGAAGCGATCATGGTCCTGTAAGGCGCGCCCGGACGTTTCATACCAGGGGTTCGTTCCTACATGCCGGCCGCAGCCGTGGCCTCCAAACGTACCGGCGCCGACAAGAACGGCGCCGGCAAAGCGATGACGGATACGGAGCGCAAGCTTCGTAACCTGGGCTTGGTGCTGCCCGAGGATTTCGTGCTGCACCTGCCGCTGCGCTACGAAGACGAAACGCGCGTCATCCCGATCAGTTCGCTTCGCCCGGGCTTTGCCGGCCAGGTTGAAGGCGAGATCACCAAATCCGAGGTCCTGTACCGGCCGCGGCGCCAGCTGACCGCCACCTTGGCGGACGATAGCGGCGAACTGCAATTGCGCTGGCTGAACTTCTACCCCAGCCAACAGAAACAAGTCACCGTCGGCAAGCGGCTGCGCGCCCGTGGCGAAGTGCGCGGCGGGTTGTTCGGACGCGAGATGGTGCATCCGCGGCTGACCAACGCCGATTCGCCCCTTCCGACCGCCCTGACGCCTGTCTACCCCACCACTGAAGGATTGCCGCAGCCGGCCTTGCGGCGCGCCATCGCGCAGGCGCTCAATACCGCGGACCTGTCCGACACCCTTCCGGATGAGGCGCGCGCCCGCTACGACCTGCCTCCATTCGAGCCCGCCATCCGCGCCTTGCACACGCCTGCGCAGGGCGAATCCGAACAGGCCTTGCTGGATCGCGTGCACCCGGCGTGGCGGCGGATCAAGTTCGACGAACTGCTGGCGCAGCAGCTGTCGCTTGCCGCCGCCCGCGCGGCGCGCCGCATCAAGGAAGCCGAGTCGCTGCCGGCGCAGAACGGGGCAGGGGGTCTGGTCGCCCGGTTGTACGAAACGCTGCCGTTCAAGCTGACCGGCGCGCAGCTGCGCGTCGTGCAGGAGATCTCGGCGGACCTTGCCAAGCCGTATCCCATGCACCGTCTGTTGCAGGGCGACGTGGGCAGCGGCAAGACCGTCGTGGCCGCCATCGCGGCCGCGCAGGCCATTGCGGGCGGTGCGCAGGTGGCGCTGATGGCGCCCACGGAAATCCTGGCCGAGCAGCACTTTCGCAAACTGGTGTCCTGGCTGCAGCCGCTGGGCGTGAATGTCGCGTGGCTGAGCGGCAGCCTTTCGGCCAAGGCCCGCCGGGAAGCCGCCGCTGCGGCGGCCGACGGCAGCGTGCATCTGGTCGTCGGCACGCAGGCGCTGATCCAGGACCATGTCGAATTCCACCGGTTGGGCCTGTCCATCGTGGACGAACAGCATCGCTTCGGCGTCGGCCAGCGTCTTGCGCTCACGCGCAAGGGCGAGACCGTGCGCGGCCGCATCGTGCCGCATCAGCTCAACATGAGCGCCACGCCCATTCCGCGCACGCTTGCCATGACGTTCTTCGCGGATCTGGACGTGTCCGTGATCGACGAACTGCCGCCCGGACGCAGTCCCGTGGTGACCAAGCTGGTCTCCGACGCGCGCCGGGAAGAGGTCATCGCCCATATCGCGCAGGCGGCGCGCGGCGGCCAGCAGGCCTATTGGGTCTGTCCGCTGGTCGAGGAAAGCGAGGCCCTTGAACTGCAGACCGCCGTCGACACCTACGAGGGCATGCGCGCCGACCTGCCGGATCTGCGGATCGGACTGGTGCACGGCCGCCTGCCGCAAGCCGAGAAGGCCTCGGTGATGCAGGCTTTCCGCGACGGCGAGATCGATCTGCTGGTCGCCACGACCGTCATCGAAGTCGGGGTCGACGTGCCCAATGCGTCGTTGATGGTGATCGAACACGCCGAGCGATTCGGCCTTGCCCAGCTGCATCAGCTGCGCGGGCGGGTGGGGCGCGGCACGGCCGAGTCCGTTTGCGTATTGCTCTATCAGACGCCGCTGTCCCAGGTCGCCCGCGAACGCCTGCGCGCCATGTTCGAGACATCCGACGGCTTTGAGATCGCGCGGCGCGACCTTGAACAGCGCGGTCCCGGCGAATTTCTGGGAACGCGCCAATCCGGCATGGCGCTCCTGCGCTTTGCGGATCTGGAAACCGACGCTGCGATTGCCGAAGACGCGCGCGATGCCGCCGTGTGGCTGCGCGCCGAACATCCAGACGCCGTCCAGGCTCATCTGGCCCGCTGGATGCGCGGCCGCGAAGACTTCCTGCGGACCTGACATGCGGCCCGACATTCACCTTGAATCCTCTACCGCCGGCCTCGGAGCCGGCGCATAACCCCGGGGGCGTAGTCCACCATGACTCTCACCGAACTGAAGTACATCGTCGCCGTCGCCCGCGAGCGGCACTTTGGCCGCGCGGCCGAGGCCTGTTTCGTCAGCCAGCCGACGCTGTCCGTGGCCATCCGCAAGCTGGAAGACGAATTGGGCGTGACCCTGTTCGAGCGCGGCGGCTCCGAGGTCGGGGTGACGCCCATCGGCCAGCGCATCGTCGCGCAGGCGCAGAAGGTGCTGGAAGAAAGCGCCAGCATCAAGGAGATCGCCCGGCAAGGCCACGACCCGCTGGCCGGCCCGCTGCGGGTTGGCGTCATCCACACCATCGGTCCGTACCTGCTGCCCAAGCTGGTGCCCGTGCAGATCGGCCGCACGCCGCAGATGCCGCTGCTGCTGCAGGAGAACTTCACGGTGCGGCTGGTGGAACTGCTGCGCCAGGGCGAAATCGATTGCGCCATCATGGCCTTGCCGTTGCCCGAAGCCGGCCTGGTCATGCAACCGCTCTACGACGAGCCCTTCGTCGTGGCGGTGCCCAACGACCATGAACTGGCCAAGCGCAAGGCCATCGACGCCCAGGATCTGAAGCAGCAGACCATGCTGCTTTTGGGCAGCGGCCATTGCTTCCGGGATCAGGTGCTTGAAGTCTGTCCCGAACTGTCGCGCTTCTCGGCGGCCAGCGACGGCATCCAGCGCACCTTCGAGGGCTCTTCGCTCGAAACCATCCGCCACATGGTCGCGGCCGGGATCGGCGTCACCGTGCTGCCCGTGACCGCCGTGCCCGAGAACCCGCCCTCCAACAGCCTGTTGCGCTACCTGCCGTTCGAAGGTCATGTGCCCGAGCGCCGCGTGGTGCTTGCCTGGCGGCGCAGCTTCCCGCGTCTGGCGGCGATCGAGGCGCTGGCGCAAGCCGTCTATGAATGCGATCTGCCGGGCGTGAAGATGCTGGCTGGCGAAGCGGCTGCGGTGCAGGATTGAGCGGCTGCGGCTGCCAGTGCGCGGCGCGCGTTCGCGCCGCGTCAATCGGTCGCAGGCCATATTGAGAACGGCTCTGCCACAACACCCGTTCTGTCGTGTTTGCAGTGGTATTCTTATTTCCGCCTTTTTCCATAGGAGCTAGCAATGGCCAAGTCCACCAAGAAGACCTCGAGCGTTCCGCGCATCAACATCGGTATTTCGGACAAGGACCGCGCCGCGGTTGCCGGTGAACTGTCCAAGTTGCTGGCCGATTCGTACACGCTGTACCTGATGACGCACAACTTCCACTGGAACGTCACGGGGCCCATGTTCAACACGCTGCACCTGATGTTCATGACGCAGTACACCGAAGAATGGAATGCGCTGGACAGCATCGCCGAGCGCATCCGCGCGCTGGGCCACTACGCGCCGGGCACGTACCGCGAATACGCCAAGCTGTCCTCGATCGCCGAGCCGGACTCGGTGCCGGACGCGCTGGAAATGGTGCGCCTGCTGGTCGACGGCAACGAATCGGTCGCCAAGACTGCGCGCGCCGCCTTTGAAAAGGCCGACGCCGCCAACGACCAGCCCACGGCCGATTTGCTGACGCAGCGTCTGGACGTGCACGAAAAGAATGCGTGGATGCTGCGCAGCCTGCTGCAGTAATCCGATGGCCGTCTTCCCGTCACGGGGAGGCGGCCGGCGCGATACGCGCCAATATATTGGCCGCCCTGATCGGGCGGCCATTTTTTTGCTTGCGCGGTTTGCGTCAGAAGTCGTACAGCGGCACGGGCGGAATGCGCTTGGGCGGCGGGGGAATCCGCCAGGATGCCCGGCGTCGAAGCGCCCCGAGCAGCTTCAATCCCTGCGGCCAGTCGGCGAGTCCGCTTTCGGCATTGATATGGCCCGCGCCAGCCAGCACGACGACGCGGCTGCCCCAGTCCGCGGCGAACGCATGCGCGCGTTCCAGCGTGCAATAGGGGTCGTTGTCGCTGGCCACGACCACGCTTTGAAAAGAGAGCGGCTGGCGCGCGATGGGCGCGAAGCCGCGCAGGCACGCCGGGGTGTCCGGGCGTTCGACGTCGGCGGGCGCGACCAGCAGCGCGCCGGCAACCTTGGCGCGCAGCGGCACCGGCAGCGAAGCGCTGATCAGGCAGCCAAGGCTGTGGGCCACGAGCAGGACCGGGCTGCGGGCTTCGTCCACGTCGGCCGTCAGACGGGATATCCAATCGGCCGCGCAGGGGTTTTCCCAGTCGTGCTGCTCGATCCGCCGGGCGTTTGGCAACAGGGCCTGCCACCGGGATTGCCAGTGATCGGGACCGGAGTTTTTCCAGCCCGGGACGATTATCGGTTGGAGTCTCATGCGGCACATGATGCCGCCGCGCGTTAGTAACTCAAACGAATTAATGGTCTTTTGCATATACGGCGTTTGGAATAAGCCGAGGTGCCCCGCAGCATGCCGCAGTGCATCACAAAACCGCGGAAAACCCTGCGCAAACCCGGCCAAAAGCCGCGATATTTCAGTGTATGCTTGCCGTGCAAATGCACCCGCCAACGGGCATGACATCTACGTTATCCGGCCGTCAGCCCGTTGATGGATCAACGATTACAAGTCATTCGAGGAGTCCACTCATGAAGCCAGTATTCCGTCTGACCCCGGTCATCGCAGCGCTGGGCGTCGCCGCTGGTTTGACGTTTGGCGCGGCCGCGCACGCCCAGACCATCAAGATCGGCGTCGTCGGCCCCACCACCGGTGCGGTCACGCAGTATGGCGATATGGTCCGTGAAGGGGTCGATACCGCGGTCGAGCGCATCAACGCCGCCGGCGGCGTCAACGGCAAGAAGCTGGAAACCGTGGTGATCGACGACGGTTGCGAACCCAAGCAGGGTCCCAACGCCGCCAACCGCGTCGTCAACAGCAAGATCGGTTTCGTCGTGGGCCACGTGTGCTCGGGCGCCACCATCGCCGCCGCCGACATCTACAACAACGAAGGCGTGGTCATGGTCACCCCGTCGGCCACGTCGCCGGCCCTGACCGACGGCAAGAACTACGAGTTCATCTTCCGCACCATCGGCCGCGACGACCAGCAGGGCCCCGCCGCCGCCAAGTTCATCCTGGACAAGATCAAGCCCAAGAAGGTCGCCGTGCTGCACGACAAGCAGTCGTATGGCCAGGGCATCGCCACCGCGGTCAAGAACGACCTGGAAAAGGGCGGCGTGACCATCGCCGTGTTTGAAGGCATCAACGCCGGCGACAGCGACTACTCGGCAGTCATCACCAAGCTCAAGAGCCAGGGCGTGGACTTCGTCTATTACGGCGGCTACCACCCCGAAATGGGCCTGCTGCTGCGCCAGGCGGCCGAGCAGGGCGTGAAGGCCAAGTGGATGGGCCCGGAAGGCACGGGCAACCCGGACATCAACGCCATCGCGGGCGACGCCGTCGAGGGCATGCTGCTGACGCTGCCGGCCGACTTCACGCAGAACGCCGCCAACGCCGACATCGTCAAGGCGTTCCAGGCGAAAAAGCGCAATCCCAGCGGCGCTTTCCAGATGACGGCCTACGCCGCCACGCAGGTCATCGCGGACGGCATCAAGGGCGCGGGTTCCGACGATCCGACCAAGGTCGCCAAGTACCTGCATGCCAATTCCTTCGATACGCCGATCGGCAAGGTGTCGTGGAACAAGCAGGGTGACCTGACGAACTTCGAGTTCGACGTGTTCACCTGGCACAAGGACGGCTCCAAGACCGTCTACAAGTAAAGCGCAGTGCGGCGGGCCGCTACCGGCCCGCCGCAAAAAAAACCGGGCCGCAAGCGATCTGCTTGCGGCCCGGTTTGTTATTGCGCCTCAGGGGCAGGGGCGGACGCGCCGCCGCTTACAGGCCCTGGACGCGGCGGCCTGTGTCGGCCTCGAACCAGTGCAGCGGATGGCGGCCGTCCGGGCCCACGTTGACCTGCATGCCGACCTTGGCGGACGACTCGGACAGCTGGCGCGTCGTGCAGCGCACGACCAGCGTGCTCTTGCCGCAGCGGCAGTGAACGAGCTGTTCCGAACCCAGTGTCTCGACCATTTCGACTTCGGCTGGGATGCCCTGCGTGTTCAGCAGCATGTGCTCGGGGCGCATGCCCATGATGACCTTGCGGCCGCGAACCTGCGAAGGCACCTGCAGCGGCGAGATCTCGAGCTGGTTGCCGTCGGCGGTCTGCACAGTGCCGTCGCCGGACACCTGGACTTCCATGAGGTTCATGGGCGGCGAGCCGATGAAGCCGGCCACGAACGTCGACGCGGGCTTTTCGAAGACTTCCATCGGGGTGCCGATCTGCTCGGGCACGCCCTGGTACATGACGATCATGCGGTGCGCCAGCGTCATGGCCTCGACCTGATCGTGCGTCACGTACAGGCTGGTGGTGCCCAGGCGGCGGTGCAGCTTCATGATCTCAAGGCGCATCGCCACGCGCAGCTTGGCGTCCAGGTTGGACAGCGGCTCGTCGAACAGGAATACCTTGGGTTCGCGCACGATGGCGCGGCCCATGGCCACGCGCTGGCGCTGGCCGCCCGAGAGGGCGCGCGGACGGCGGTCCAAGAGGTGTCCCAGTTCCAGGATCTGCGCGGCGGCGTCGACGCGCTTCTTGATTTCGTCCTTGGAGAACTTGCGGATCTTCAAGCCGTAGGCCATGTTCTCGAACACGGTCATGTGCGGGTAGAGCGCGTAGTTCTGGAACACCATCGCGATGTCGCGCTCGGCGGGTTCCAGCGTGTTGACGACCTTGTCGTCAATGACGATGTCGCCGCTGGTCACGGTTTCCAGGCCGGCGACCATGCGCATCAGCGTGGACTTGCCGCAGCCCGAGGGGCCGACGATGACGATGAATTCGCCATCCTTGACATCCATGTCGATGCCATGGATGACCGGCACGTTGCCGGCGTAGGTTTTCTTGACGTTGCGGAAGCTGAGAGTAGCCATGAGTTATTCGTGTTCAGAGTCGTGTTCGGGTGGGCGCGG
Source organism: Achromobacter sp. JD417 (assembly GCF_041879325.1). NCBI lineage: Bacteria > Pseudomonadati > Pseudomonadota > Betaproteobacteria > Burkholderiales > Alcaligenaceae > Achromobacter > Achromobacter sp. JD417. Next base: position 2,839,438 of record NZ_CP087159.1, read on the forward strand.
GTGGGGCGGCGTTACTTCTCAGTGTCGACCAGACCCTTGACGAACCATTTCTGCATCAGGATGACGACCAGCGCCGGCGGGATCATCGCGAGCATGGCGGTGGCCATGGTGATGTTCCATTCGGTCACGCTGTCGCCGCCGCTGATCATCCGCTTGATGCCGATGACGACGGGATACATGTCTTCCTGCGTGGTGACCAGCAGCGGCCACAGATATTGGTTCCAGCCGTAGATGAACTGGATCACGAACAGTGCGGCGATGCTGGTCTTGGACAGGGGCAGCAGCACGTCGCGGAAGAACCGCACGGGCCCCGCGCCGTCGATGCGGGCGGCCTCGATGAGCTCGTCCGGCACCGTCAGGAAGAACTGGCGGAACAGGAACGTGGCCGTGGCCGACGCGATCAGCGGCAAGGTCAGGCCCGCATAGCTGTTGAGCAGGCCCAGATCGGCCACGACCTTGTAGGTGGGCGCGATGCGGACTTCGACCGGCAGCATGAGCGTGACGAAGATCATCCAGAAAAAGAACATGCGGCCGGGGAAGCGGAAGTACACGACCGCGAATGCAGACAGCAGCGAGATCGCGATCTTGCCGATCGAGATTGCCAGCGCCATGATCAGGCTCACGTACATCATGCGGCCGACGGGCGCGCCGGACGAACCGCCCGACGAGCCGCCGAAGAGGGCCTTCATGTAGTTGTCCACGAAGTGCGGACCGGGAATCAGGGACATCGGCGCTTGAGCGACTTCCTGCGCGGTCTGGGTGGACGCGACGAAAGTGACGTAGAGCGGAAATGCCACCATCGCCACGCCGCAGAGCAGAATGACGTGGGCCAGAATATCCAGCCAGGGACGGCGTTCAACCATTGTTATCAGCCTCGAACAAAATCAATACTGCACTTTGCGGTCGACGTAGCGGAACTGCACGACCGTCAAGGCAACCACAATGAACATCAGGACGACGGACTGGGCGGCGGACGAACCGAGGTCCAGGCCGCGGAAGCCGTCGCTGTACACCTTGTAGACCAGGATCGAGGTCGACGTGCCGGGCCCGCCCTGCGTCGTCGTGTCGATCACGGCGAAGGTGTCGAAGAATGCATAGATGATGTTGACCACCAGCAGGAAGAACGTGGTGGGCGACAGCAGCGGGAAGACGATGGTCCAGAAGCGGCGCGCGGGGCTGGCGCCGTCGATGGCGGCGGCTTCGATCAGCGAGCGCGGGATCGATTGCAGGCCGGCCAGGAAGAACAGGAAGTTGTACGACACCTGCTTCCAGACCGCGGCGACGATCACCAGGACCATGGCCTGGTTGCCGTCAAGGCGCGGGTTCCAGTCCACGCCCGACTTGCGCAGGGCTACGGCCAGGATGCCGACGGAAGGCGAAAACAGGAACAGCCACAGCACGCCGACGACGGCGGGCGCCACGGCATACGGCCAGATGAGCAGGGTCTTGTAGAGCCCGGCGCCGCGGATCACGCGATCGGCCATCACGGCCAGCACCAGCGACACGCCAAGGCCCACGCCGGCCACCAGCACCGAGAACACGGCGGTGACGCGGAACGAATCCAGGTAGGCCTGCTGCGAGAACAGGTCCATGAAGTTGTCCAGGCCGACGAATTGCGAGGACAGACCGAAGGGATCTTCAAGGCGCGTGGACTGCCACATGGCTTGTCCGGCGGGCAGGAAGAAGAACACCACGGTAATGATCAGCTGCGGCAGGAGCAGCAGATAGGGCAAGGTCTTGTGCCCGAATACAACGCGTTTTTCCATAGGGGGAACCCAAGGTACAGAAAAGCGGCGGTTGAAATAACCGCCGCCTGAAACCGCCAGCGCGCGTGCCGCGCGTGGCGCCCGGAGCCCGAAAGCACCGGCACTCATAAAAACACGATAGGCTTAAAGCCCCTTAAAAACCAGGGCTTTAAGCCTCGTTTGTCCTTGTCGCAACAGGGTCCTTGTCACGGCATGGAAAATGCCGATTGACAAGGCGGCGGTCAAGCCGCGCGAAAGGGCGTTACTTTACACTCTTCTCGAACTTTTCCAGCAGCTCGTTGCCGCGCTTGACGATGTTATCGGCGCCGTCCTTGGGGGCAACCTTGCCCGAGACGATGCGTTCGATTTCAGCGTCCTCGATCTCGCGGATCTGGGGCAGGAAGCCCAGACGCAGACCGCGCGATTGGGCAGTGGTTTCGACGTTCAATTGCTTGACGCCCACTTCGGTGCCCGGGTTCTTGTCGTAGAAGCCTTCCTTCTTGGTCAGCTCGTACGCGGCCTTGGTGACGGGCACGTAGCCGGTCTGCTGGTGCCAGCGGGCGGCGATTTCGGGGCTGGCCAGGAACTTGAAGAACGCGGTCACGCCCTTGTAGGTTTCGGGCTTCTTGTTGGCGAAGACCCACAGCGAGGCGCCGCCGATGATGGTGTTCTGCGGCGCGCCTTTCACGTCGGCGTAGTAGGGCAGCGTGGAGGTGCCGAACTCGAACTTGGCGTTCTTGGCGATGTTGGCGCGCAGGCCGGACGAACCGGTGATCATGGCGCACTTGCCGCTGATGAACAGCGAGTTGGGCTCGTCGCCGCGGCCGCCGTACATGAAGATGCCTTCCTTGCCGAGCTTGGCGAGGTTCTCAAGGTGGCGCACGTGCAGCGGGGTGTTGATGGCGATGCGCGCATCCAGGCCGCCGAAGCCGTTGTCCTTGGTGGCGTACGGCACGTTATGCCAGGCCGAGAAGGTCTCGAGCTGGGTCCAGGACGGCCACGACGTGGTGTAGCCGCATTCCTGGCCAGCGGCCTTCAGCTTCTGGCCGGCTGCGGCCAGTTCTTCCCAGGTCTTGGGGGGATTGTCGGCGTCCAGGCCAGCCTTCTTGAAGGCGTCCTTGTTGTAGTAGAAGACGACGGTCGAGCTGTTGAACGGCATCGACACCAGCTTGCCGTCGGCCGACGAGTAATAGCCGGCCACGGCGCCAATGAATTCCTTGGGATCGATCGGGTTGCCGGCTTCTTCGGACATCTGCTGCACCGGCTTGATGGCACCCTTGGCGTACATCATGGTGGCGGTGCCGACTTCAAAGACCTGCAGGATGTCCGGGGCGTTGCCGGCGCGGAACGCGGCGATGCCGGCGTTCATGGATTCACCGTAGTTGCCCTTGTAGATGGCCTTGACCTGGTAGTCGGGGTTCTTCTTGTTGAATTCGTCGACCAGGCCATTGACGCGGTCGCCCAGAGCGCCTTCCATCGAATGCCAGAACTGGATCTCGGTGGCTGCTTGCGCGGAAGCGCCGGCGAAAGCCGTCATGATGGCGGCAAAGGTCAGTGCAATACGATGGGATCGCATAAAGGGTTCTCCAGTTGGGCGTGTTGCGAACGGGTTGTCCGGCCGCATGAAACACGACACCTTATGAATTGTTTGTGACAAAACCGTGACTTTCACATCCCTACAAACGCCTGTCAAATTGCGCGTTTTAGGCGCGAACGAACATTTTGCGATTCCTTGTGCAGGGAGCCGACCGTTTACAATCGCCGCCTATGGAAAACGAACTTTCGATTGCGTTCATTGGCGATAGCTGCGGGACGGCCGCGCGGGCCTCGCGGCAGGCCCGCAGAGTATGCGCCGCCAGGGGCGTTCATGTCATTGACATTAACCAGGATGCGCGGGCGCCGCGGCCATGCGGGACGCGCATCGCGCGCGCCTTTGCCAGCGGGTCCGCACGCATCGCGCGTGGCGTGTTCGCGGCCGCGACTCGGAACATGCCAGGTGTTGTGGCCAGGACACGTCAATGTGGGCAAGAAGGGGCCGCGAACGGCCGTTCGGCGGGCGGTCGCCGTCAGCCGCGGTGGGCGCCGGAGTGGGCGCGATGACCACGGCCGCCGCGCGCTTTCCCGCCATGACCCGCCTGCAGTTCGGCATCTCGGTGCTGTGCATGCTGGCCGTGGTGGTCGGCTCCAACATCCTGGTGCAGGTGCCGCTTAACGATTGGCTCACGTGGGGCGGGCTGTCTTACCCGGTGGCGTTCCTGGTCACCGACGTCCTGAACCGCCGCTTTGGTCCGGCCGCGGCCCGGCGTGTGGTGTGGTTCGGCTTTGCCGCCGCGCTCGCGGTGTCGGTGTGGGTGGCGTCTCCCCGCATCGCGCTGGCCTCGGGATTGGCCTATATATGTGCGCAGCTCGTCGACATTCAGGTGTTCGACCGCCTGCGCGACCAGCGTTGGTGGCGCGCGCCGCTGGCGTCGGGCGTGCTGGGCGCCATCCTGGATACGGCCGTGTTCTTCAGCGTGGCGTTCGCGGCCACCGGCGCGCCCTGGGTGACGTGGATGCTGGGCGACCTGGCCATCAAGCTGGTCGTCAATATCAGCATGCTGGCGCCGTTCCGGGCATTGATGTGGAATCTGGCAAGGCCCGCGAACGCCTGATTGCCCCCGTTTTTGTTCTTGAAGCCGCGCGTTCCTGGCTGCCTGCAGCGCAGGACGCGCGGCTTTTTATTAATGGCCGCGAGTATTAATTGATGCGGTTGTAGTAAGTCCTGCGTAAGGACTGTATTTAAATATGCGATTAAACGCCGTATTAATGATTTTTCATAAAAACCGGCAAGCATAAATCCCAGCGAAACGCCAGCCAACTTTGCGGTCGGAATTGCGATTTCTCCATTGATTTCACGCCTTTACGCGGGCTATGCGTCACGATTAAATGCCGCGCGTGAAATATTGGGGATTACACGCAGTGACAGTATGACGGCTTGCTTTCAGAATACCGCCCACACCGTGTTTTTGCCCAAGAAGCCGGCGACGGGCAATGCGGACAAAGGGGTACTCTCCCGATAAACCGTGTTGGACAGAGCCGCTCAAAACCTCGCTGGAGAACTCCGCATGAAGTTTCTGAATCGCCTTACCCCGGTAGCCATGGCGCTTGGGGCACTTGCCTTGGCTGGCGCCGCGCACGCCGCCGACACGATCAAGATCGGCATTCCCCAGCCCATGACCGGTCCCAACACGCAATACGGCGACCAGATCCAGGCCGGCGCGCTGACCGCCATCGAAACCATCAATGCCAAGGGCGGCGTCAAGGGCAAGAAGCTCGAACCCATCCTGATCGACGACGGCTGCGAACCCAAGCAGGCCGTGCCTGCCGCCAACCGCGTGGTCAACTCCGGCGCCAAGTTCGCCGTGGCCCATGCGTGCTCGGGCGTCACGGTTGCCGCCGTGAAGGTCTACGAGGAAGAGGGCATCGTCGGCATCACCCCGGGCGCCACGTCGCCCCTGGTCACCGACACCATCAAGCCGCATTTCTTCTTCCGCACGATCGGCCGCGACGACCAGCAAGGTCCGTACGCCGCCAACTACATCGCCAAGACGCTCAAGCCCCAGAAGGTCGCCGTGCTGCACGACAAGCAGACCTACGGTTCGGGCGTGGCCACCCAGGTCAAGGACGCGCTGGCCAAGCAGAACGTCAACGTCGCGATGTTCGAAGGCATCAACGTCGGCGACAGCGACTACTCGGCCATCATCACCAAGCTCAAGTCGGCTGGCGTCGATCTGGTGTATTTCGGCGGCTACCACCCCGAGCTCGGCCTGCTGCTGCGCCAGTCGCGTGAACAGGGCCTGAAGGTCCAGTTCATGGGTCCGGAAGGCACGGCCAACCAGGACCTGGTGGCAATCGCCGGCCCGGCCATCGAAGGCCTGCTCGTGACGCTGCCCGCCGACTTCACCAAGCTGCCGGGCAACGAAAGCATCGTCAAGGCCTTCAAGGACGCCAAGCGCGATCCGGACGGCGCCTTCCAGATGCCGGCCTACGCCGCGGTCCAGATCCTGGCCGACAGCATCAACGCCGTGGGCGAAGATCCCGCCAAGGTTGCCGACTACATGCACAAGACCACCTTCAATACCGGCATCGGCAAGGTCGAATACGATGCCAAGGGCGATCTGAAGGACTTCGAGTTCGCTGTCTATAAATGGGACAAGGACGGAAAGAAGACCCAGCTGTAAACTCGCGATCCCGCCGGCGTGTTGCCGGCGTGTAGGGCCTGCCGTCTCCGTCTTGCCGAAATCCGCGTAGCGATGCGCCAAAAGCGCTGTGCGGCCGGCAAGGCGGCGACGACAGGCCCTTATAAAATACGCCCAGGTTTCCGGCTCCGGGTCTCTCTACCGGGGCCGGAACCATTTGGAGCAATAGAATCATGTCTGATCTCATACCCCAACTGACCCAGCAATTCTTCAACGGATTGTCCCTGGGAGCGATCTATGCGTTGATCGCCATCGGCTACACAATGGTCTACGGCATCATCGGTATGATCAACTTCGCCCACGGCGAAATCTATATGATCGGCGCCTATGTGGGCCTGGTCACCTTGACGGCCATCGGCACCAATAGCGGATTGCCGACCCCCTTCATCATTGCGGCCATGCTGCTTGTGGCCATCACGGTCACCGGCATCTACGGCTTTTCGGTCGAGCGCGTGGCGTATCGTCCGGTGCGCGGCAGCCCCCGGCTGGTGGCGCTGATCTCCGCCATCGGGATGTCGATCTTCCTGCAGAACTGGGTGGCCCTCGGTCAGGGCGCGCGCGACATGGCCGTGCCTTCGCTGGTGTCCGGCGCCGTGCAGTTCCACATGGGATCGGACTTCGACGTGACGGTGCCGTATTCGCGCATCATGATCATCGTGGTCACTGTGGTGCTGATGATCGGGCTGACGCTGTTCATCAAATACTCCCGCATGGGCCGTGCCTCTCGCGCCTGCTCGCAGGACATGCACATGGCCAATCTGCTGGGCATCGACACCAACCGCGTGATCTCGTTCACGTTCGTGATGGGCGCGATCCTGGCGGCGGTGGGCGGCGTGCTGATCGCCATCACCATCGGCAAGCTCAATCCCTTCATCGGCTTTCTGGCGGGCATCAAGGCCTTTACGGCGGCGGTGCTGGGCGGTATCGGCAGCATTCCTGGCGCGATGCTGGGCGGTGTGCTGCTGGGCCTGGCCGAGACCTTCGCGGCCGCGTACATCTCGTCGCAGTACAAGGACATCGTGGCGTTCTCGCTGCTGGTCCTGATTCTGCTGTTCCGTCCCACCGGGCTGCTGGGCAAACCTGAGGTGGAAAAAGTCTGATGTCGACCAACAATCTCAAAAACGCCACGATGGCGGCCGTGCTGACGGCGGTCATCGTCACCCCGGTCTTTGGCCTGCAGCTCATCCGCCAGGGTGCGCGCACGTCGATGGAGTCGAACTGGTCGCTGGTGGCGCTGGCCGCCGCCGTGGTGTTCGTCTTCCAGCTGCTGCGGCCCTGGCTGGCCATTCCGTTCAAAAAGCTCAAGACCGGCCTGCCGACGCTGTCCTCCGCGCCGGCCAGGAACCACAAGCCGCTGATGATCCTGCTGCTGGCCATCGCGGTGATCTGGCCGTTCTTCGCGGGGCGCAGTTCCGTGGATATCGCCACGCTGGTGCTGATCTACGTGATGCTGGGCCTGGGCCTGAACATCGTGGTGGGCTTTGCGGGGCTGCTGGACCTGGGCTTCGTGGGCTTTTACGCGGTGGGCGCCTATACCTACGCACTGCTCTACCACTGGGGCGGCTGGAGCTTCTGGGAAGCGCTGCCGTTTGCCGGCGCCATGTCCGCGCTGTTCGGCTTTGTGCTGGGCTTTCCCGTGTTGCGGCTGCGCGGCGACTACCTGGCCATCGTGACGCTGGGTTTCGGTGAAATCATCCGTCTGTTGCTGATCAACCTGAATACGGTCACTGGCGGTCCCGACGGGATTTCCGGTATCCCGAAGCCCACGTTCTTCGGCCTGGAAATGACGCGCCGCGCCAGCACCGAGGGCGACACGACGTTCCACGACTTCTTCGGGCTGACGTTCCAGAACCAGGACATGGTTATCTATCTGTACATGATGGCGCTGCTGCTGGCGCTGGTAACGCTGTTCGTGTCCACGCGCCTGATCCGCATGCCGGTCGGCCGCGCCTGGGAGGCGCTGCGCGAGGACGAGATCGCCTGCCGTTCGCTGGGCCTGAACCCCACGCGCATCAAGCTGTCCGCGTTCACGCTGGGCGCCATGTTTGCCGGCTTTGGCGGCGCGTTCTTCGCGGCGCGCCAGGGCATGGTGAATCCGGAGTCCTTCACGTTCATCGAATCCGCGCTGATCCTGGCGATCGTGGTGCTGGGGGGCATGGGTTCTCAGGTAGGCGTGATCCTCGCTGCCATCCTGCTGACCGTGCTGCCCGAGCTGGCGCGCGAGTTCGCCGAATACCGGATGCTGATGTTCGGTCTGGTGATGGTGTTGATGATGATGTGGCGTCCGCAGGGGTTGTTGCCCATGAAGCGTCCCCACGTGGAGCTGGCTAAATGAGCGAGGCATTGCTGAAAGTTTCCGGCCTGACCATGCGGTTCGGCGGCCTCCTGGCCGTCGATAGCGTGGGTTTCGAGGTCATGACCGACGAGGTCTTTGCCATCATCGGCCCGAACGGCGCCGGCAAGACCACCGTCTTCAACTGCGTGGGCGGGTTCTACGCGCCCACCGCCGGCGAGATCATCATGGACGGCAAGCCCATCACGGGTCTTGCCAGCCACAAGGTGGCGCGCCACGGCCTGGTGCGCACGTTCCAGAACGTGCGCCTGTTCAAACAGCTCACGGTGTTGGAAAACCTGCTGGTTGCGCAGCACACGCAGGTGGAATCGCGCCTGTTGCCTGGGCTGCTCAAGACCAAGGGCTATCGCCAGTCCGAATCCGAGGCGTTGTCCCGCGCGGCGCAGTGGCTGGACTTCATGGGCTTGCGGGAATTCGCCAACCGCGAAGCCGGCAATCTGGCCTACGGCCACCAGCGGCGCCTGGAGATCGCGCGCTGCATGATCACCAAGCCGCGCCTCTTGATGCTGGACGAACCCGCGGCAGGTCTGAATCCGCAAGAAAAGCGCGACCTGCAATCGCTCATCGACCAGCTGCGGCGCGAATTCGGCGTCGCGGTGCTGCTGATCGAGCACGACATGAGCCTCATCATGGGCATTTCGGACCGGATTCTGGTCATGGAACACGGCAAGCCCATCACGACCGGCACCCCGGATCAGGTGCGCAACGACGAGCGCGTCATCAAGGCGTATCTGGGGGAGGAATGATGCTCAAGCTGGAAAATATACACACCTTCTACGGCGCCATTCAGGCATTGAACGGCGTGTCGGTCGAAGTGAACCAGGGCGAGATCGTCACGCTGATCGGCGCCAACGGCGCGGGCAAGACGACGCTGCTGATGACGGTCTGCGGCAATCCGCGTGCGCGCGAAGGCAAGATCACGTTCGAAGGCGAAGACATCACGAACAAGGACACGCACCACATCATGCGCAGTGGCATCGCCATTTCGCCTGAAGGCCGTCGCGTGTTCAAGGACCTGACCGTCGCCGAGAACCTGATGATGGGCGGCTTCTTTTCCAAGCGCGACGAGATCGAGGCGGGCATCGACCACGTCTACGGCTTGTTCCCGCGCTTGAAAGAGCGCGCCAGCCAGCGTGCCGGCCTGATGTCGGGCGGCGAGCAGCAGATGCTGGCCATCGGCCGCGCGCTGATGACCCGGCCGCGCCTGCTGTTGCTGGACGAACCGACGCTGGGCCTGGCCCCGCTGGTGATCGCCCAGATCTTCGACATCATTCGCGAGATCCGGGAGCAGGGCGTGACCGTGTTCCTGGTCGAGCAGAATGCGAACAAGGCGCTGGGCGTGGCGGACCGCGGCTACGTGCTGGAAAACGGCCGCGTGGTCCTGCAGGACACCGGCGCCAATCTGCTGGTCAACGATCAGGTCCGCAAGGCTTACCTGGGCGGTTGACCTCTTCCCCGCGAAGGAAGTGGGCGCATCGAAAGGTGCGCCTTTTTTTGCGTCTGGCGGGGGGGCATTGTGGCCGGTGTCTGACACCCTTGAGACATTGCGGCTAACTCGAGGTCATCTCCGCAGGGTGTCAGACACCTTATGAAAGATGCGCCTTCTTTTTTTTTGCGTCTGGCGGGGGGGGGCATTGCGGCCGGTGTCTGACACCCTTGAGACATTGCGGCTAACTCGAGGTCATCTCCGCAGGGTGTCAGACACCTTATGCAACTTACGCGGCGATCCGTTCCGCGGGCTGGTCGGCCTGGTAGTGCGCGATGGCGGCGCGGGCCAGGGCGTCGATGGAGTCGGTGAGGGTCACGCCCAGGCTGGGGCGCAGGGCGTGCGGAACGGCCAGGGGCAGTTCCGTGCAGCCCAGGACGACGGCGTCGGCGCCGCGCGCCTTCAAACGGGCGATGCACTCGGCGGCGGGGGCGAAGGCGTCTTCGAGCTGGTTGCCCTTGACCGCGCGGATCGAGCCCATGCAGAAGCGTTCGACTTCGTCCTCGTCAGGCACGATGCACTCGTAGCCCTGGGCTTCGAGGTGCCGCTGGTACAGGCCAAGCTTTAGCGTGGCGGCGGTGCCCATCAGGCCGATGCGGCCGCGGGGCAGGCCCAGACGGCGCAGGTCTTCGATGACCGCCTCGATGATGTGGAGCACCGGCACGCCGGTGGACGCGGCGATCTCGTCGAACCACAGGTGGGCGGTGTTGCACGGGATGGCGATGAGCCGGGCGCCGGCCTGTTCCAGGAAGCGCACGCCGTCGACCATGTGGGGCAGCGGATTTTCGCCGCCAGCCATGTAGGCGCTGGACCGGTCGGGAATGCGCGGATCGTTGCGCAGCAGGGTGGGGATGTGTTGCTGGTCAACCGTGGCAGGCGTCAGCGCCGCCAGGCGGAGGGCAAAGGCCGCGCCGGCCATGGGCCCCATTCCGCCCAATACACCCAGGTAGCAGCCCTGGGAAAACGTCTTCACTTTAAGTACTCCGTGCTCATGCTTGACCGGGCGACAGGACCTGACCCGGGCGTTCGGCGCCGGTCCGTTCCCCGTCCCAGACCTGCCTGCCGTTGACCCACACGGCGTGGATGCCCCGGCTTGCCTGAATGGGCGCTGAAAAAGTGGCCACGTCGGTGACGGTGGCGGGATCGAACAGCACCAGGTCAGCATGATACCCCTCCCGGAGCAGGCCGCGTTCGGCCACGCCGTACTGGCCGGCGGCCAAACCCGTCATCTTGTGGATGGCCGATTCCAGGGACAACAGGTTCTGCTCGCGCACCATCGTGCGCAGGACGTTGGTGAAGGTGCCCCACTGGCGGGGGTGCGGATGGGGATCGAAGGGCAGCCCGTCCGAGCCGACCATGGTCAGCGGATGGGCAAAGATGCGGTTGACGTCGGCGGGATCCATCAGGAAGTAGATGGCGCCGGCCGGGGCCAGGCGGGCCACGGCGGCCTCGTCGTCCAGGCCCAGTTCGGCCATCACTTCGCTGAAGTCGCGGCCCGTCGCTTCGGGGTAGCCCTTGGACCAGGTGATCATCGTCCGGCTGGCAAGCCGCGCGCGATCGAGCCGCAGCATGGTGGAGGTGGCGGGGTAGGGGTGGCAGTCCAGGCAGACGGGCTGCGAGGCCGCGGCGCGGCTGATGAGGTCCAGCGTTTCGCGGGTGCGCCCGTGGTTGCGTTCGCCCGCCAGCTTGTGGTGCGAGAAGACGACGCGGCAATCGATTTCGCGACCGATGTGCAGCGCCTCTTCGATGGCCGGCACGATGTGATCGGCCTCGTCGCGCAGGTGGGTGGCATAGATGCAGGCGCGGCCGCGCAGCGGCTGGCACACGTCGACGATCTCGTCCGTGGGCGCGGCGCTGGCCGGCGGATAGAAGGTGCCGGTGGACACACCGAAGGCGCCGGCGTCCAGCGCTTCCTGCATGAGTTCGCGCATGGCGGCGCGTTCCGCGTCGTTGGCAGCGCGCGATGTGTCGTCCATGACGGCGACGCGCAAGGTGGTGTGCCCCACCAGCGGAATCACGTTGACTGCGGCGGGCGTGTCGCGCAGCGCGTCCATCCAGGACCGGAAGGTGGCAAAGCGAAAGAGCGACGGCGGGCCCAGCAGGTCCAGCGGCTGCGGGATCTGCGTGCGCGCCAGGGGCGCCAGGCTGATCCCGCAGTTGCCGGTGACGACCGTGGTGATGCCTTGCGACACCTTGGGCAGCATGTCGGGATGGGCCAGCAGATACCCGTCGTCGTGGGTGTGCGAGTCGATGAAGCCCGGCGCCAGGACCAGGCCCCTGCCATCGATGACCGGCGCGCCGGCGGGATGGGCAAAGCTGCCCACCGCCTCGATGCGCCCGCCGCGCACGGCCAGGTCGCCGGCGGTGGCGGGCCCGCCCGATCCGTCGATGAGCGTGGCGCCCGCGACGATGAAGTCAGCCTGCAAGGTGTCTGCCGTCATGAAGAATGCTCAGTCGAGTTTTTCGATGGCGGCGTTGTCGATGATCTGCTGCCACTTGGCGGTTTCGCGATCGATCAGCTGCTTGAACTCGGCGGGCGAGCCGGACGCCGGTTCGGCGCCCAGCGTCGCCAGGCCCTGGCGCACTTCCGGCGCCTGCAGCGCCTTCTGGATGGCGGCGTTCAGCGTGGCGACCACGTCATCGGGCGTGCCCTTGGGCGCCACGACGCCACCCCAGGCGACCGTCTCGTAACCCTTCAGGCCGGATTCGTCCAGCGTCGGCACGTCGGGCATCAGCGACAGGCGCTTCAGGCTGCTGACGCCGATGGCGCGGACCTTGCCGCTCTTGACGAGCGGTGCGGCTTCCGAGGTGTTGACGAACAGGTAGTCCAGGCGGCCGCCAAGCAGATCCTGGATGGCGGCGGGGCCGCCGTTATAGGGGATGAACATCACGTCCAGCTTGGCCATGCTCTTGAAGAGCTCGCCGCCCATGTGGCCGGTGGTGCCCACGCCCGAGGCGCCGTACGACAGGCGGCCCGGCTCATTGCGGGCGCGGTCGATCAGGTCTTGCACGCTCTTGATGGGCGATTCGGCCGGCACGATCAGCGCGTTATAGAGGTCGAACATGTGCGCGACAGGCGTCAGGTCCTTGTCCACGTCGTACGGCAGGCGCTTGAAGAGCGAACGGTTGACCGCCAGGGTGTTGATGTTGCCGTAGCCGACGGTATAGCCGTCCGGGGCCGCGCGCTTGATGAGCGCGATGCCGATGTTGCCGGCCGCGCCGGGGCGGTTCTCGACGACCATCGTGGCGCCGGTGTCGCGGGCCATCTGGGTCGTGATCAGGCGCGACAGCACGTCGGGCGATCCGCCGGCGGCGGACGGGACCACGAAGGTGATGGGCTTGTCGGGATAGCCGGCGGCCGAGGCGGCGCCGATGAAGGCGACGCTGAGCGCCGCCATGGAAAGACTGCGAAGGAGCGTGCTGCGCATGATGGATTTCCCCTGGTTTTGTTTTGTGGAGCGGGCAGATTACACCTGGGCATGCGGCACTGCGTCATCGAAAAATGTCTCAAACCTATAATCCCCCGTTATCGGAATAGGGGAAAAAAATGGATGCGGATGCGTATGCCGACGAGGTCGGCCCCAGCGCCGGAAGGCCACTGAACCTGCGTCAGATCGAGGTGTTCCGGGCGATCATGATGGCCGGGTCGATCAGCGGGGCGGGGCGCATGCTGCATGTGTCGCAGCCGGCGGTGAGCCGGGTGCTGGCGCTGACGGAAAGCCGCCTGGGCTACAGGCTGTTCGAGCGCGTCAAGAGCCGGCTGTCGCCCACCGCCGAAGCCCGGCGCCTGTATGCCGAGGTCGAGCAGGTGTATGGCGGCATTCAGCGGGTGAACGACCTGGCCGCCAGCCTCGGCCAGTCGGGCGCGGGGATGCTGAAGATCGTGGCCAGCGCCAGTTTCGGGCAGCGCCTGATCCCGATGGCGCTTGAGCGGTTTCGCGGCCGCAATGCAGGCGCGCGCGTCGATTACCGCAGCGTGACTTTCGATGAATTGGCGGCGTATTTCCTGTCGGGTCAGGCCGATATCGGCATTTCCATGCAGCCGCCGGATCATCCCAACCTGACGTCCGTGCGGCTGGCGCGCGTGCCGGTGGTCTGCGTGCTGCCGCCCGGGCATCCGCTGGCCAGTCATGAGGTGGTGCTGCCGGAAGACTTTTCGTCGGCGGCGTGGATCGGCTATCCGCGCGACACGCCGCTAGGACGCGCGCTGCAGCCATTCTTTGGAGACGGCCCGCGCTGCGCGGCTGCGGTCGAGGTGCATTCGCCCGTGACGGCCTGTTCGTTCGTGCAGCAGGGGCTGGGACCGGCGCTGGTCGACGCGTGGTGCGTCACGCCGGACCAGGCTGCCCACATGGCGCTTCGCCCGATCGAGCCCGAGGCCAGCGTGGAAATCTGGGCGACGCATTCCAACCTGAGTGCGCCGCCCTTGCTGGCGCGGCGCTTCCTGGCCGCCGTGAAAAAGATCCTGGAAAGCGAGACGCTGCCCGGCGCGGCGCCTGCGTAGGCGAGCCGGGCAGCGGCAGCCGTTACAGGCCTTCGGCCTTGAGCGCAGCCTGCACGCCCGCGTCGGCCTGCATGCGTTTGAAGAACGCTTGCAGATGGTTCAGGCCGGACAGGTCGATTTCCTTTGCGTGGGCCCAGCGCAGCACGACAAACAGATACGCGTCCGCCACAGACGGCGCGGCGCCGGCCAGATAGGACTTGCCCGCCAGTTGCGCATCCAGCTGTCCGAACAGCTTGGTCAGAAGCGCCGACGCGGAGCCCGCCAATTCCTTTTGCGCGCCTTCGTCCTTCAGGTAGCGCTGCGCGCCGAACAGCAGCGAGAAGGTCTTGTGGACGTCGGAATTGATGAAGCCGACCCAGCGGCGCACTTCGGCGCGCGAACGCGCGGTGCCGTCGCCCAGCAGGGAGATTTCCGGGGCCTGTTCGGCGAGGTATTCCAGGATGGCGACATTCTGCGTGAGGGTCCAGTCACCATCGGTCAGCGCGGGCACGGCGCCCAGCGGATTGATCCGCAGAAACTCCGGCTCCTTCAGCGCTTCACGGCTGAGTTTATGCGTCTCGTACGGCTTGCCGATCCACTCGAGGACGATGTGGGAAGCGAGCGAGCACGCGCCGGGCATGTAGTACAGTTTCATCTGGTCGAGTCTCCTGAGAGCAAGAACGGGAGAGCTCCCGTCCGTGGGCGCTATGGTACGCCAACCGGGTGTGCCAATTGCGAGCGGCCCCCGCGTCTCACTGTCATGCCTTGCGCGCCTGCTTTTCAATCTGTCGCCGCCGGAGATGTCCATGCAGTCACGCACCGCCGCGAGCACGCGCGCAATTCCCCTGATCCTGTCCTTGGCCGTGGCCTTTGCGGCCGCGCCCGCCGTTGCACAAGCCTCGCAGGAACCGCCGTCGGCGCCCGCCCGCGTGACGCCGGTGGTCGGCGGTCTGGATCACCCCTGGTCCATGGCGTTCCTGCCCGATGGCGGCATCCTGATCACCGAACGGCCCGGGAACCTGCGGCTGCTGCGCACGCCCGGCGGGCTGTCCAAGCCGCTCTCTGGCGTGCCGCAGGTTGCCGCGCGCGGTCAAGGGGGACTGCTCGACGTGGCGCTGTCGCCTGACTTTGCGACCGACCGCTACGTGTATCTGGCGTATGCGGAGTCGGATGGCGACAAGAGCGGCACGGCCGTGGGGCGCGGGCGGCTGGCCGATGACGCCAGCGGCCTTGAGGGATTCAAGGTGCTGTTCCGCCAGGAACCCAAGCTGTCGTCCGGCCAGCATTTCGGATCGCGCCTGGTGTTCGACGGCAAGGGCTACCTGTATATCGCGCTGGGCGAGAACAATCAGCGCCCGACGGCACAAGACCTGGACAAGCTGCAAGGCAAGGTCGTGCGGCTCAAGACGGATGGCTCCGTGCCGGCGGACAATCCCTTCGTGGGTAAGCCGGGCGCGCGCCCCGAGATCTGGTCATACGGCCATCGCAATCCGCAGGGCATGGCGCTCAATCCCTGGACTGGCGAGCTCTGGGAAAACGAACACGGGCCGCGTGGCGGCGACGAGATCAATGTCGTGAAGCCGGGCAAGAATTACGGCTGGCCGCTGGCTACCTACGGCATCAACTATTCGGGCTTCGCCATTCCGGAAGCCAAGGGCGAAACCCTGCCGGGCATGGAATCGCCGATCTTCTGGTGGCCGAAATCGCCCGCCATCAGCGGCATGGCGTTCTACGACGCGGACCGGTTTCCGGCCTGGCGCAATTCGCTTTTCATCGGCGCGCTGGGCAATCAGAACCTCATCCGCCTGACCGTCGACGGCAATCGCGTGGTCGAGAAGGAACGGCTGCTGGTCGACCGCAAGCGGCGGATCCGGGACGTGCGGCAGGGGCCGGACGGTTATGTGTATGTGTTGACGGACGCCTCGCCTGGCGAATTGCTGCGGGTAGCGCCGGCCGAAACGGGAGGGTGATGGACATGAAATCCTACGAGCTCATCGAGTCTGCGGGTTGCGGCTCGGCCATTGTCGAGATGGCGCTGGTGCTGGCCAATGTGCCGCATACGCTGACGGATGTGCCATATCTGAAGCCGGGTCCCGAGCGGGACCGGCTTTTGCATCTGAATCCGCTGGGGCAGGTGCCCACGCTCATCCTGCCCGACGGCGAGGTGATGACCGAAAGCGCGGCGATGATCCTGCACCTGAACGATGTGGCGCCGCAGGCCGGGCTGGCGCCCGCGCCGGACAAGCCGGAGCGGGCGCGATTTCTTAACCTGCTGATGCGGCTGGTGGCGGCGGTGTATCCCACCTTCACCTACGGCGATGAGCCCGCGCAATGGACGACGCCGGGCGCGGGGGCCGACCTGCTGCGTGAGCGCGTGCACACGCGCCGCGCCGAGCTGTGGCAGGAACTTGAACGCCAGGCCGGCGCGCCGCACATGCTGGGGCGGCGCTTTTCGGCATTGGACCTGTATGTGACGGTCATGACGCACTGGCGTCCGGGACCGTCGTGGTTCGGCGCCATGTGCCCGGCGCTGACGGCGGTGGCGCGCGAGGCCGAACAAGAGCCGAACGTCGCAAAGGTGTTGCAGCGGCACTTTCCGCCGCCCACCGAATAGTGCTGGCGGGCAGGGCGGCCGTCAGCGCGCGGCGCGGCGGCGCGACTTGCCCCGCGCCTCGCGAACGGCGATGTACACGCCGCTGCCTGCAATGAAGACGGCGCCCAGGTACGCGTAGGCGTCGGGCGCCTCACGCCAGAAGATCCATCCGAGGATCGTGGCCCAGACGAGACCCGTGTAGTCAAAGGGGGCGACGACGGACGCCGGTCCGATACGGAATCCCTGCGTGATCAGTGTCAGTCCCAATGTGCTGAACAAGGCCACCGCGCCGAAGTACGGCAGGTCTTCGGCGGCCGGCGCGCGCCAGACCCACGCCAGCCCCAGCGAGC
Organism: Achromobacter sp. JD417; assembly: GCF_041879325.1. Taxonomy (NCBI): domain Bacteria; kingdom Pseudomonadati; phylum Pseudomonadota; class Betaproteobacteria; order Burkholderiales; family Alcaligenaceae; genus Achromobacter; species Achromobacter sp. JD417. The sequence continues at coordinate 2,856,686 of NZ_CP087159.1, forward strand.
TCCACACCAGTTGGCCCAGCACGATGTAGAAGGTGATGGTCAGCATGCCTTCGGCACGATTGATGCCGCGCGCCGTGATCATCATGACCGCGTAGAGCAGGGCGGTGGTCAGCGGCAGCAATGTGGCCGCCTGAAAGGCCTGCGTGCCGGGGCGCACCACGATCAGCACGCCCGCAAAACCCGCCAGCACGGCCAGCCAGCGCTTGCCGTCCACGCGTTCCTTCAGGATCAGAACGGAAAGCGCCGTGACGAACAGCGGCGCGGCAAACGCGATGGCGGTGGCCTCGGCCAGCGGCAACGCCTGCAATCCCAGGTAGAAGCAACTGGCCGAGATAACGTTGATGGCGCCGCGCGTCAGGTGCAGTCCGGGATGCATCGTGCGCAGCACTCGGCGGCCGCCCAGCCACAACGCCAGCGCGGTCACGAAAGGCAGCGCGATCAGCGCGCGCATGAAGAGGATCTGCAGCGGGTTGTACGTTGCGCCCAGCCACTTCGCGCTGGCGTCGCTGAGGGTCAGAAAGAAGATGCCGCCCGCCACGCAGGCGATGCCTGCGGCGGCGGAGTGTTCACGGACGGCGGGTAATGCGGTGGTTGGGGACATCAGAGACCTGCAAGGGCGGCGGTTCCTGCCGCCGGGAATGAATCACGGGAAGTACGGGTTCAGGGCTGCGCGCGGTAGGCAGCCCAGGCGACCATGGCCCACGCGGCCAGGAATGCCGTTCCGCCAAACGGCGTGACGGCGCCCAGCCAGCCTTTGCCGGTCAGCGTCAGCACATACAGGCTGCCCGAAAACAGCACGATGCCGACAAACATCACGACGCCTGCCGCCGACAGCAGGGGCGAGCCGAAACGCGCGCCGAGCAGCGCGATGACGAAAAGGCCCAGGGCGTGGACCAAGTGGTACATCACCCCGGTCTGCCAGACGGCCAGCATTTCTGGCGTCAGGATGCGCTTGAGGCCATGCGCGCCGAAGGCACCGGCGCCCACCGCCACCATGAGATTGAGCGCCGCGAGTATCGTGAGCTGCCGGTCCGTCATTGCCTGTCCTTGAGAGAAATGCGAGGGGGTAAATTTGCCGCCGCCTATGATAGGCCGAAACAGGGGGCGTGACGGGCGGCGCGCCACGTCCAACGGAAGCGCCGCCGCTTGGCACTGCGATGCCGGGTATGTGCCATGGAGGCGGCCGGCAGCGCCTTGCGCGTGTATTTCCAAATGGGATATTATAAATTCAATTTGGTAATTCAGCCGCTCATGGCGTGGCCGGTCCCCCGGTTGCCGCCCGTGCGCGGCGCCCGGAGCAGACCATGACCATCGCCCTTGCCGATAAATCGCCGACCAAGCGCGGCGCCACCGCCAAGCGTCCGCCGCGCGCCCGGCAGCTGTTTCGCGGCCTGGTCGACAGCCCCCTGACCGACATCGCGCGCGACGTGCATCGCGGCCTGCCTGCGCAGATGGTCGACGATGCGGCCGATTATCTGCAGGTCCCCAAGTCCGAGATCATGGCCATCACGGAGGTCAAGGCGGCGTCGCTGTCGCGGTGGACGCGTGAAGGCCAGGCGCTGCCGCTTGGCGAATCCGACCGGCTAGCCCGCGTCGCCCGCGTGGTGCGCGTTGCGCGCCAGGTGCTGGGCAGCGACGAGGAAGCGGTGCTGTGGCTGAACACGCCCGTGCCCGCCCTGGGCAACGTCAAGCCGCTCTCGCTTCTGACCTCGGACGCCAGCAGCCGCATCGTCGAAGACACGCTTGCCCGTGCCGCAGCGGGCGTCTACGCATGACGGACTACGTTTCGCTCTGGCGCATCGGCACCACGGCGGGCAAATACCGGGCGGACGACCTGAGCGGCGCTGGCGCAGCCGCCGTGGGCGGCCGTTACAACAGCCCGGGCACGCCGGTCGTGTATGCCTCGGCCAGCGTCGCGCTGTCGGTGCTGGAAACGGTGGTGCACTTTGCCGCGCGCGCGTCCCAGCAGGCGAACCGCTATCTGATCGAACTGGCCGTGCCCACTGCCGTCTTCGAAGCGCGCCAGTCGCTGTCGATGGCGCAGCTTCAGGACGACTATCCGTTCTGGGATGCGGTGCCCTTCGCGGAGGCCTCGCAGGCCGTGGGCGATAACTGGGTGGCGTCGGGCGTATCGGCGCTGCTGGAACTGCCCAGCGCCATCGTCCCGTATCGCGGCGTGCCGGACTGCAATTTTCTCGTCAACCCGGCGCATCCGGATGCCGAGCACATCGTGGTGGTGCGGCGCGAACGCTTCATCTACGATCCGCGCCTGCGGCCCGCATAGCTTTCAATACACGACGCGCCCGATGCCGGGCGCGCCGCGCGGGAATCACTGCGGGTGCTTCAATCGACCGTCAGCACGGCGCGTCCCACGACCTTGCCTTCGCGCAGCGAGGCCAGCACGCTGTCCGCCTCGGCCAGCGCATGGCGGTGGACCGGCATGGGCGGCACCTTGCCCGCCCGCACCAGTTCCATCAGTTCCTTCAGTTCGGTCAGGTTGCCCACGTAGCTGCCGATGATCGACAGCGCCTTCATCGGAATCAGCGCGATCGGCCAGGTCGAGCCGCCGCCGAACAGGCCCACGATGATGAGCTTGCCGCCCTTGGTCAGGATGTCGAACGCGAGCGAGGTGGTGGCGGGTGCGCCGACCAGGTCGATCGCGGCCTGCACCGGCTTGCCGCCCGCGGCCTTCATGATCTGCTGCGCGGCGTCGGGCGCGGCGCCGTCGATGGCCGCCAGCGCGCCCGCGTCCAGCGCCGCCTGCCGCTTGGCCGGGTCGATATCGACGACGATGGCGCCCGCGCCGCCCAGTGCCTTGATGAGGGTCAGGCTCATCAGGCCCAGTCCGCCCGCGCCGAAAATCACCACGGGATGTTCGCGGTAGACGTCCGCGCCGATCTTCTTCAATGCGGAATACGTCGTCAGGCCCGAGCACGCGTAGGGCGCGATCTGCGCGGGATCGAGGCCGCCGATGTCGATGAGGTAGCGGGGATGCGGCACCAGGATGTGGTCGGCGTATCCGCCGGCGCGATGCACACCCAGGCAGGCCGGCGCGGTGCAGTGGTTTTCCATGCCGGCCGCGCACGAGGCGCACTTGCCGCAACCGATCCACGGATAGACGAGGTAGTTGCGGTCGGTGGCAAGCCTTTGCGCGTCGGGCCCGGCCGCCACGACGGCGCCGACCGTTTCGTGGCCCATCGTCAGCGGCAGCGACACGCCGCGGTCCTTGAGCGACAGGGTGCGTCCCTGGCCGAGGTCGTAGCCGCCTTCCCACAGGTGGATATCGCTGTGGCATACGCCGGCCGCGCGCACCTTCAACAGCACCTGCGTCCCCTGCGGGGTAGGCGTGGGCTGATCCATTTCCTGCAGGGGCGCGCGGAAATTGACGACGCAGTAGCACTTCATGGTTGTCTCCTTTCTATTTCTTGACCAGGGGGCATTCGCTGTCGGCGAGCGACACGAAGACCTTTTCGCCGGGCACCGTGGACAGGATGCGGTAGTAGTCGTTCGGGTATTTGGACTCGGCGGGCTTTTTCACCTCGACCAGATACAGGTCCATGATGACGCGGCCGTCTTCGGGGCGCACCCGGGCATTCTTTATCAATTTGGTCGTGATGGGCAATTCCCGCATCTTCTGGTTGACCGCCGCGCCGTCGAAGCTGCCCGCTGCCTGCGCGGCCTGCAGGTAGTGAGTGGTGGCCACGTAGCTCAAGGCCTGGACGATGGATGGCGCGCGCGTGACGCCCATCTTCTTCTGCCAGCGCTGCGTCCACGCGCGGGTGTCCTCGTCCGCGTCCCAGTAGAAGCCGGTGGGAAAGGTGAGGCCCTGCGCGACGGGCAGGCCCATCGCGTGGACGTCGTTGATGAACGTCAGGAACGTCAGCATGCGCTGCTTGCCGCCCGCCAGCCCGAACTCCTGCGCTTGCTTGATGAGGTTGACCAGGTCGCCGCCGGCGCTGGCCAGGCCCACGACGTCGGCCTTGGAGGACTGGGCCTGGACCAGGAACGAGGCAAAGTCCATGGCGCCCAGCGGATGGCGCGTGCTGCCCACGACCTTGCCGCCGGCGCGCTCGACAAAGCGCGAGGCATTGCTTTCCAGCGATTTGCCAAACACGTAGTCGGTGGTGATGAAATACCAGCTCTTGCCGCCGCCCTCGACCACGCTCTTGACCACGGCGTTGGCCAGCGCGTAGGTGTCCGGCGCCCATTGCGTGCTGAGGTTGCTGCATTGCTTGCCGCTGAAATCGCCGGCAAAGCCGCCGCTGATGAGCGCGGTGCCGCCTTTTTCCCGGGCGACGCCCTGGGCCGCGAGCCCGGCCGAGCTGGCGCCGCCGTCAACCACCGCGACAAGGTTCTGGGTGTCGAACCAGCGGCGCACCAGGGCGGAGGCCACGTCGGCCTTGTTCTGGTTGTCCGCGCCGACCACCTCGACGGTCTTGCCGGCGACCTTGCCGCCGAAGTCTTCCACGGCCATGCGCACGGCCGTCTCGGACCCGAGCCCGCCCAGGTCGGAATAGATGCCGGAACGATCGTTGGATACGCCCAGCCGCACGACGTCGGACTGGGCCTGCGCCGCGCAGGCGGCCAAAGTGGCGGCCAAGGCCGCCAACACGGGTTTGATACGCATCTGTCTGTCTCCCAACCCTGGAATGGGCCGTTTTATTGATCTGTCGGATGACGCGGTAACTCGGGAAGGCGGCGCCGGTGCTCCAGCCGGCTGAAATTTATTTCATATTGGTGAATGTAAATTCCTGTGCAAGAATTTAGGTACCTGTCCATGAAAAGTCAACACGGTGGAACACCCTAGTCCGCGTGGACAGAATCCGATGCCGCGAAGGAGGGAAACGCCGTGGAAGTCAAGCTGGTTGCCCGCACGCTGGAGCTGCTGGAGCTGTTTGCGCAGACCCGGCGTCCCATGCCGCTCACCGAACTGGCGCAGGGCCTGGGCGCGCCGATGTCCAGCTGTCTGGCCCTTGTGCGCACGCTGGTGGCGCGAGGCTATCTGTACGAGGTCCGGCGCCGCGCCGGGTATTACCCGACGGCCAAGCTGCACGGCCTGGCCGCGCAGATCCTCACGGGCGATCCGTGGCTGGACCTGGTGCGTCCGCGTCTTGCCGCGCTGCGCGACGCCGCGAACGAGACCGTGATGCTGGGCAAGATCCAGGACGGCGCCGTCGTGTTCCTGGACGTCGTGGAATCGACCCAGCCGGTGCACTATGCCGCGCGTGCGGGCGAGCGGCGGCCGCTGCACACCAGCTCGGTCGCCAAGGCCATTCTGGCGCGCTTGCCCGCCGCCGAGCGCGAGCAGGTGCTGGCCGCGGCGCAATACACCCGCTACACGGACCACACGCTGACCACGCGCGAAACCCTGCTGGCCGATGTGGAGCGCGCGGCCGCGCAAGGCTGGGCGTCGAACGTGGGCGAGAGCGTCGTCGACCTGACCGGTCTGGCGGTGGCGCTGGATCTTGGGGGCGAATGGTATGCGCTATGCGTGGCGGGTCCCACGCCGCGCGTGTGGGCGCAGCGCGAGGAAAACCTGCTGCATCTGCGCGAGGCGGCAGAGGCCATCCGGAGCGACCGCGAGGGGTAGCGCGCCGGTCCAGTGCGCACTGGGCCCTTCAGGGCCCCCGGCGCACCAGCGTGGATTTGCCGAACAGGCTTTCGATAAGGTCCACCGCCAGCTCGGCCGTCCGGTTGCGCACGTCGAGCGCGGGATTCAGTTCCACCACGTCCAGCGAACGCATGAGACCGGTGTCGGCAATCATCTCCATGCACAGCTGCGCCTCGCGATAGGTGGGACCGCCCATTACCGTGGTGCCGACGCCCGGCGCGATCTCGGGGTCCAGAAAGTCGACGTCGAAGCTCACGTGCAGGTGCGTATCGGCGTCCAGGCCGGCCAATGCGGCCTGCATGGTGGCGCGCATGCCCATCTCGTCCAGGTAGCGCATGTCGAAGACCTCGAGGCCAGCCTCGTGCAGCAGGCGTTTTTCGCCCGGGTCGACGCTGCGGATGCCGATCTGGCGCACGCAGGACGGCTCGATGTCCGGGCATTCGCCGGACATGCCGATCAGCGGCGCCGGCCCGTTGCCGCACAGGCAGGCCACGGGCATGCCATGCAGGTTGCCGGTGGGCGTCAGCGCATGGGTGTTGAAGTCGGCGTGGGCGTCCAGCCACAGCACGCGCAGTTTTTTGCCCGCGGCGCGGCAATGGCGCGCGACGGCGCTGACCGAACCGATTCCCAGGCTGTGGTCGCCACCCAGCAGCACCGGCAGGCGGCCCGCCGCCAGTTCCTCGTGGACCGCATCGTGCACGGCGCGGTTCCACGCCGTCACTTCCTCCAGATGCCGGTAGCCGTCCACGGGCGGCAGCCAGGGGTTGGCGGGTCCGTACAGGTTGCCGCGGTCGCGGACCTGAAAACCCAGCGCTTCGATGACCGGGCCCAGGTCCGCGACGCGCAGCGCTTCCGGGCCCATCGAGGCGCCGCGGGCGCCGGCGCCGATGTCGGTCGGCGCGCCGATCAGGGTGACGTCGGTGGGCAGGGTGGGGGTATTCGTCAATTCGCGTGCTCCGTGTTGCGGTTCAAGACTTGCCGTGCGCGGGCGTGAACGTCAGGCGGCCGACAGCACCGCCGCCAGTTGATCGCACGCCCAGTCCACCTCGTCGCGCGTGACGATGAGCGGCGGCGACAGGCGCAGGGTATGGCCGTGGGTGTCCTTGACCAGCAAGCCCCGCGCCTGCAAGCGCTCACACCACAGGCGTGCGCCGCCCGCGTCCGGCTCCAGTTCGACGGCCAGCATCAGGCCGCGTCCGCGGACCTCACGCACCGGACCGGGCAGGGCGCGCAGGCGCTCCAGAAAGTGGGCGCCGACCACGGCCGCGTTCTCGAGCATGCCTTCCTCGGTCAGCACCCGCAATGCGGCGCGCGCGATGGCGCACGCCAGCGGATTGCCGCCGAAGGTGCTGCCGTGCTGGCCGGGCTGGAACACGCCAAGCACGTCCGCGTTGGACAGCACGGCGGATACGGGATAGAAGCCGCCCGACAGCGCCTTGCCGATGAGGGTGACGTCGGCCTCGATGCCCTCGTGTTCCTCGGCCAGCAATTTGCCCGTACGCCCCAGACCGGTCTGGATCTCGTCCAGGATCAACGTGATGCCGCGCTCCGTGCAGCGCTGGCGCACGCGGCTGAAATAGCCCGGCGGCGGCAGCACGACGCCGGCTTCGCCCTGGATCGGCTCGACCAGGAAAGCGACGGTGCGGTCGCTGATCGCGGCGTCAAAGGCCTCAAAATCGCCGAACGGCACGACCTTGAAGCCGGGCGCGAACGGCCCGTAATGACCATAGGCGTCGGGATCGGTCGAAAACCCCACGATGCCCAGCGTGCGCCCATGGAAATTGTTGGCGCACACGATGATCTCGGCCTGGCCCTCGGGCACGCCTCGTACCTCGTAGCCCCACTTGCGCACCGCCTTGATGGCGGTTTCGACGGCCTCGGCGCCGCTGTTCATCGGCAGGATCTTGTGGGCGCCCGTCAGGCGCGCCAGGTCCTCGTAAAAGCCCGCCATCTGGTCATGGCGGAACGCGCGCGAGGTCAGTGTGAGCTTTTGCGCCTGCTCGGTCATGGCGGCCAGGATGCGCGGGTGGCAGTGGCCCTGGTTGACGGCGGAGTACGCGGCCAGGCAGTCCATATAACGGCGGCCGTCGACGTCATGGACCCAGACGCCGCTGCCGCGCGCCAGCACGACATCCAGCGGATGGTAGTTGTGCGCGCCCAACTGGTCTTCGATGCGGTCGCGGCGGCTGGCCGCTGACTGCGCGCTGGGCTGGGGGGTCATCACGGCACTCATGAACGTCTCCCAAGGGCGTACTCAGGCCATCTTAGCGCCGCCGGGGCGGCTTGGCATTGCCATTGCGTGACAAAGGCCTTTCCTGGGTGTGGGGCGCCAGGTGCTGCACAATAGCGCCTGTGCCGGACCGTCGTCCGGCGTTCCGATTCTGTGGATGGCTGACATGCTTGTGCACCAATTGCTTAAGAAACTGACGCGGGGGGCCGCGGTGGCGGCGCTGGGATTGGCTGTGATTGCGCCCGCAGCCGCGCAGGAACAGTCCCTGCGCATCGGCGTCATCGCCAGCGTGGCCAACGAAGCCACCGAATTGGCCATTGCCCAGGCAAAGCAGCAGGGTCTGGACGTCAAACTGGTGGAATTCAACGACTGGGTGCTGCCCAACATCGCGGTGGCCGATGGTTCGGTGGACGCCAACTTCTTTCAGCACGCGCCGTTTCTTGAACTCTTCAACCAGCGGCGCGGCGCCAACCTGCAACCCATTGCGTACGGCTATTCCACGACCATCGGGCTCTTTTCCAAGAAGCTGAAAAAGGGCGATCCGGTGCCCGAGGGCGCCACGATCGCAGTGCCCAACGACCCGGTCAACACCGGCCGCGCCTTGCTTCTGCTGCAGTCGATGGGGCTCATCACGCTCAAGCCGGGTGTGGCGCATCAGGCCAGCCTGGAGGACGTGGTGGCCAATCCGAAGAAGCTCAAGTTCGTGCAGATCGAAGGTTCGCAGTCGGCCCGCACGTTCGACGATGTAACCGCGTCGGTCACCTACACGACCTTCGCCAAGCAGGCGGGCCTGAACGAAAAGGACGGTCTGGCCTTTGACAATACCGACCCGGACAGTATCCGGCGCTACGCCATCCGCTGGGTGGCCAAGCCCGAAAAAGCGCAGGATCCGCGCCTTTTGAAGTTCATTGCCATTTATCAGAACTCGCCTGAAGTGAAGGCCACGCTCAAGCGTCTTTACGGCGACCTCATTTCCTTCCCCTGGTAAGGGGGCATTCCATGTCTGACCTCGATGACCGCGACCGGAAACTCTTGACGCTGTTGGCCGACGACGCCACGCCCAGCTATGCGGAGCTGGGCAAACTGCTCAACCTGTCGGCGCCCGCCGTGCACGAACGGGTCAAGCGGCTCAAGCGCGACGGCCTCATCAAGGGCATTGCCGCCAAGCTCGATGGCGCGAAGATGGGCCGGCCGCTGCTGGCCTTCGTGCATGTGGACACGATCAACTGGACCATCACCCAACAGGTGCTGGGTCTGGCCGAACTGAACGAAGTCGAAGAGATCCACACCATCACGGGCAAGAGCGCCATGCTGCTGAAGGTAAGGGTGCGCGACACCCAGGCGCTGGAACTGCTGCTGGCCCGCATCCATCAGATCGAAGGCATCAGCAACACCACCAGCGACATCGCGCTGACCAGCTATCTGGAACGCGGGCCGCTGCCCGAGGCGGCCTGAGCGGCCGCCCTGCGGTCAGCGCGACGAAGCGGTGCGCAGCCGCAGCCGCGTTATTTCAGACGGCGCCCACAGACGCTTTGGCGGGCCCCAGTAACCGGTGCCGCGGCTCGTGTAGACCCACATCTTTCCCAGCCGGTGCAGCCCGGCGGTGAAGGGCTGCTGGAACCGCACGAAGAATCCCCACGGAAAGAACTGCCCGCCATGGGTATGGCCGGAGAGCTGCAGCGTGTAGCCCGCCGGCTCGGCCGCGGGCGCGCTGCGCGGCTGGTGCGCAAGCAGAATCCGGACCGCGGCGTCGGCGGGCGCGCCGGCCAGCGCCGCGCTTGGATTGCTGCGCTGATGCGGATCGTAGGCCCCGGCGCTGTAATCCGTGACGCCCGCCACCACCACGGGCAGGCCCGACGGATGGATCACGGCGTGTTCGTTCAGCAGGACGCGCAGGCCGAGGCGGCGGAATTCCGCAATCCACGGAGCCGCGCCCGAATAGTATTCATGGTTGCCGGTGACCAGGTACACGCCGAAAGGCGCGCGCAGTTCGCCCAGGGGCCGGGACTGGTCGGCAAGCTGTTCGACGCTGCCGTCGACCACGTCGCCCGTGATGGCGATCATGTCGGGCAACTGCTCGTTGACCGCGTCGACGATGGCCTGGACATAGCGGCGCTTGATGGTCGGACCGACGTGGATGTCGCTGATCTGCACGATGGTGAAGCCGTCAAGATCCTGCGGCAGGCCGGCAATGGGCACGTCCACGTCGACCACGCGTGCGCGCCGCCGCGCGTTGTAAAAGCCCGCCAGCGTGCCGGCCAGCGCAAGCACGATGACTGTCCATGCGCTGGCGCGCCGCAGTTCGGTCCAGGGCAGATTGACGCCCGCCGCCAGGTTGCCCAGCCACAGGATCAGTAGAAGCGCGTCGCGCAGTACCGTCAGCACGAACAGCGACGAGAACAGCCCCATTGCCAAAAGGCCGACCCAGGCGATGCGGTCGCCCCAAGGCGGGTTGACGGACGATCGCGCCAGCATGCCCATCGGGATCAGCACGCACGACAGCACCAGGAAAAGAATGGCGGCGGCGTCGCCTTCGCGGCCAAGCAGCAGATCGGGAATCAGGCGGGCGCCGACGTACACATGGGCGAGGGCGCCCAGGGTCAGGAACCGCAGGAAGAATGAGGATTGGCGCAGGGACACGGCAGCGGGCGGGCGCGCCGCGGAACGACGCGCAGGAAACGAGGGAACCGCCATTCTATGCCCCGCCGGCGCGTGACGCGTTGCACCGCGCGCCGGTCTGGTCAGGCCGGCAGCTCGCCTTCCCGGCAGATGAGGCTGGCGTCCATCTCATCAAGCCGGTTGATGCCCAGCATCGCCATGTTGCGGTCGACCTCGGCGCGCAGCAATCCGATGGCGTGCGCGACGCCCGCCTGTCCGCCCACCGCCGCGGCGTAGTTGAACGGGCGGCCGACGAACACGCAGCGCGCGCCCAGCGCAAGCGCCTTGAGCACATCCGTGCCGCGCCGCACGCCGCTGTCCATCATCACCGTCATCGCGCCTGCTTGCGCCACCACGCCCGGCAGCGCGCGCAGCGGCGGGATCGCGCCATCAAGCTGGCGCGCGCCGTGGTTGGACACGATGATGCCGTCCGCGCCATGCTGGCGGGCCAGCGCCGCGTCGCGCGGATGCAGGATGCCCTTGATGATGAGCGTGCCCGGCCATTGCCTGCGGATGCGCGCGACGTGCTCCCAGCTAAGGTGGTCGCGCGCCGTGAAGTCGCGCAGCACCGACGCGGAGACGATGGGCGCGCCGCGCGTGGCAAAGGAATTTTCAAAGTGCGGCATGCCGTGCGCCAGCAGCGTGCGCAGGAACGTGCCGGCCAGCCAGCGCGGGCGCGCCAGGCCGTCCAGCGCCAGGCGCAGGCTGGGCTTGAGCGGCGTGGAAAACCCCGTGCGCACGTTGTTCTCGCGGTTGGCGGACACGGGGATGTCGACGGTCAGCACCAGCGTCTCGAAGCCCGCGCGCCGCGCGCGTTCGATCAGCGCATCGATCTTGGCGGGATCGCCGGGCAGATAGGCCTGGAACCAGGTGCCGGGCGCTTCTTCAATGACGGCTTCAAGCGGGATCAGCGACGTGCCGCTCAGGATCGCAGGCACGTTCTGCTCGCGCGCCGCGCGGGCCAGCACGATGTCGCCCCGGTAGGCCGACAGCGCGCTGATGCCCATGGGCGCGATGCCAAACGGCGACGCGTAGGTGCGGCCGAACAGTTCGGTCTGTTGCGTGCGGCGCGAGACATCGACCAGGACGCGTGGGGTGAACGCGTACTGGGCGAACGCGTCGCGGTTGCCCTTGAGCGATTGGTTGTCTTCGGCCGCGCCGGCGATGTAGCCGAAGATGGGGCGCGGCAGCCGGCGGCGCGCGGCAGTCTCGAAATCGTCCAGGGAGAGCATGCGCCCCAGTGCGCGGGACAGCCGACGGGCAGTGGCGCGAGGCGCGGCAGCGGGCAGGGCGGTTGTGGTCATGGCGGGCCGGTAAAAGCCCGTAATCTAACAACGCCCGTTTGCGACTGAAAGCGAATAAAACAAAATCCGCTTGTTCGCTCTAGGCGAAAAAGCGGCATCGGGGTGATTTACACCTGGACGGGCAGCGCCAGCAGTTCGCCCATGCGTACCGGACCCAGCACGGACGGCGTGTCGGCCCAGCGGATCTTGTCCGGCCCGAACAGCACGATGGCCGTGGAGCCCAGCTTGAAGCGGCCCATTTCGGCGCCTTTCTCAAGATGGATGGGCGCGCGGGCGGCCGCGTCGTAGCGCACGGACTTGATGCGACGCTTGTACGGCGTCACTAGACCCGCCCACACGGTTTCGATGGACGCCACGATCATCGCGCCCACCAGCACGACCGCCATGGGACCGTGTTCGGTGTCGAAGATGCACACCACGCGCTCGTTTCGCGCGAACAGGCGCGGCACGTTGCGGGCGGTCAGGGGATTGACGGAAAACAGACGGCCCGGCACATGGATCATTTCGCGCAGCGTGCCGGCGACGGGCATGTGGACGCGGTGATAGTCCTTGGGCGACAGGTAGATGGTGGCGAACTGTCCGCCCTGGAAGGGCGCGGCGCGCTCGGTGTCGCCGCCCAGCAGGTCGGCAAGCCCGTAGCTGTGGCCCTTGGCCTGGAAAATGCGGCCCTGTTCGATGGCGCCCATCTGGCTGATGGCGCCGTCGGCCGGGCACACCACCGCGCCCGGCTCTTCGTCCAGCGGCCGCGCGCCGTCTTTCAGCGCACGCGTGAAGAAGTCATTGAAGCAGTCGTAGGCCAACGGGTCTTCTTGCAGCGCCTCGCTCATGTTCACGCCGTACTTGCGGACGAAACGCGAGATCATCCAGTTCTTCACCGCGGGTTCGCGGCAGTCCGATGCGTATCCGAAGAAGCGCGACACCAGGTGGTGCGGCGCGAGATACTGGCTGGCAAGAAAAAGTTGGTCTTTGATAGGCATCTAGGGCGCTAAAAAACGCGTCCCGCATGCAGCGGGACGTGGTTGAAGGTGCCGCGCGGGCCAGGTTGAAGCTGGAGTCCGGCAATTCGGCGCGATTGTAACGCGGTTGGCCGGGCGCGGCGCGCAAAAAGCGATCAGGCGGCCTTGGCGGCCAGCTTGGTCTTGTATAGCCAGTCCTTGTAGTCGTCCAGGTCGCCATCGAACGGGTTGACCTTGCCGTCGGCCACGATGATGAACTGGTCGGTGGTGGCGCGCAGCAGGTGGCGGTCGTGCGAGACGAGCACGAGCGTGCCTTCGAACTGCGCCAGCGCGTCGGTCAGAGCCTCGCGGGTTTCCAGGTCCAGGTGGTTGGTGGGTTCATCCAGCAACAGCAGGTTGGGGCGTTGCCACACGATGAGCGCGAGCGCCAGGCGCGCTTTTTCGCCGCCGGAGAAGGGGGCGATGGAACTGGTGGCCATCGTGCCGTTGAAGTTGAAGCTGCCCAGGAAGTTGCGCAGTTCCTGTTCGCGCACGGTGGGCGCGATCTTGGTCATGTGCCACAGCGGCGATTCATCGTGGCGCAGCATTTCGACCTGGTGCTGGGCGAAGTAGCCGATGGACAGGCCTTTGTTGAACTGCGTTTCGCCGGCAAGCGATTCGATTTCGCCGGCAATGGTCTTGATGAAGGTCGACTTGCCCGCGCCGTTGATGCCCAAGAGACCGATGCGCTGGCCCGCCTGCAGCGAAAAGTTGATGCCCGACACGATGATCTTGTCGGACACGGCTTCGGTGGCTTCGTCCTCGATGCGGTAGCCCGCGCTGACCTTGTCCATCGTCAACAGCGGATTGGGCGCGCGCAGCGGCTCGCGGAACTCGAACGAGAACTCGGCGGCGGCGCGCAGCGGCGCCACTTCTTCCATGCGCGCCAGGGCCTTGATGCGGCTCTGCGCCTGGCGCGCCTTGCTGGCCTGCGCCTTGAAGCGGTCGATGAACGATTGCAGGTGCGCGCGCTGGCGCATCTGCTTTTCCATCATGCCCTGCGCCAGCTCAAGCTGCGCGGCGCGTTGGCGCTCGAAGGACGAGTAATGGCCGGAGTAGCGCTTGAGCTTGCGCTCGTCGATGTGGACGATCACGTTCACCACGCCGTCCAGGAAATCCCGGTCGTGCGAGATGACTATGAGCGTGCCCGGATAGCGCTTGAGCCAGTCTTCCAGCCAGATGATCGCGTCCAGGTCCAGGTGGTTGGTGGGCTCGTCCAGCAGCAGCAGGTCGGATGGACACATCAGCGCTTGCGCGAGGTTCAGGCGCATGCGCCAGCCGCCGGAAAAGCTCGTGAGCGGCAGGTGCATCTGCGCCTGCGTGAAGCCCAGGCCGGTCAGCAGCTGTTCGGCGCGCGAATGCACCGTGTAGGCATCGGCATCGGCCAGCGCGGCGTAGATCTCGCCCATGCGCAGGCCGTTCTCCGCGCTTTCCGGTTCGGCTTCCAGCGCGGCCAGTTCCGCTTCCAGCTTGCGCAGCGTGGTGTCGCCGTCAATGGCGTATTCGATGGCGGGGCGATCCAGCGCGGGCGTCTCCTGCGCGACGTGCGCCACGCGCCACGACGCGGGATAGTCCAGGTCGCCCTGGTCGGCGTGCAGCGTGCCGCGCAACAGGCCGAACAGGCTCGACTTGCCCGCGCCATTGGCGCCGATGAGGCCGATCTTGTCGCCGGGGTTCAGAAGCAGGTCGACCTTGTCGAGCAACGGCTTGACGCCGCGCATGAGTGAAACTTGTTGGAAGCGGATCATGACTACGAAACGGGATGGCGCGACGGGCGCGCGGCAAGGCGCCGGCCAGCGGCGCGGTGCAAAGGGCGGAAAGCGGGGCGGGAGGGCGCGCGCAACATGCGCGCCGGCGCGAAGCATGAACGGAACGGAAGCAACCCAACTCCGAACGCGAGGGGGGATTGTACTCGGGCGGACAGCTCCGGGCGGGAAGCTCCGGGCGGGCAGCTCCGGGCGGGCAGCCTCAGACGGGCGCCTCCCGCCGCGTCTTGCCCTTAAGCCGCGCCGATCGCCTGCGCCAGCGCCAGCACGCGCTCGGCCTCTTGCGCGTGCAGGTTCTCGACCAATGCGCCGTCCACGACCGCGACGCCCTTGCCCTCGGCCTGCGCCGCGGTCCATGCCTCGAGGCGCCGGCGTGCGGTGTCCAGTTCCTCGGGCGTCGGCGCGAAGGCCGCGTTCGCGGCGGCGATTTGCCGCGGATGGATCAGCGTCTTGCCGTCAAAGCCTTGATCGCGGCCTTGCCGGCATGCGTCTTGCAGCCCGGCGTCGTCGTTCAGGTCCAGGTGCACGCCGTCCAGCACGGCCAGGCCGTGCGCGCGGGCGGCCATGACGGCAAGCGAGCGCGCCAGCAGCGTCTCGTCGCGCGAAGGCGTGTGACGCGCGTGCAGGTCCTTGACCAGATCCGATGTGCCGACGACGATGGCGGCCAGCCGCGCGTGACCGCCCGCAATGGCATCCATACGCAGAAAGCCAAGCGGCGTTTCGGCCATGGCCCACAGCGGCAGGTCGGCGGGCGCGCCTGCCGCGTCCAGCGCCAGCGCCAGCGCCGCCAACTGGGCCGGACTCTCGACCTTGGGCAGCAGCACGGCATCGGCGCCGGCCTGCGCAATGGCGCGCACGTCGTCCAGGCCCCAGGGCGTATCCAGTGCGTTGACGCGCACGATGCATTCGCGCCGGCCGTAGCCGCCTTCCCGGAGCGCGGCGGCAACCTGTGTCCGGGCCTGCGCCTTGGCATCGGGCGCCACCGCGTCTTCCAGGTCCAGGATCAGCGCGTCCGCGTCGAGCGTGCGCGCCTTGTCGAGCGCGCGCGCGTTGGCGCCAGGCATGTAGAGAACGGAACGGCGGGGGCGGAGCGGGGCGGTCATGGCGGTCTCAGGATTTGGGCAGGCTGCCCACGATGGTGACGGGCGTGGTGCAGACATAGCCCACGCCATAGACGGTGCGTATGCCCAAGTCGCCGCCGGCCAGCGCGCGCAGCTTGCGCCGCAGCCGGTGCATGTGGGCATCCAGCCGATGCGTGTCGTAGGCCTCGACGCTTGCGCCCAGCGCTTCGACGAGGCGCGCGCGCGTCAGCGGTAGCGGCGCGGCCTGGATCAGCGCGCCGATCAGCCGGCTTTCGGTGTCGGTGATGTCGACGCTGATCTGGCTGGGCGTGGTCAACGTGCGGCGCGCCGGGTCAAAACGCCAGGCGTCCGACTGCGCGTCCTCGGTATCGGCGGCCGGCACGACGCGCAGGCGCCGCGACAGCGCCACCAGGGTGGCCCCCAGCTCGGCCAGGTTCACGGGCTTGGTCAGGTAGTGGTCGGCGCCCAGGCTCAGGCCCGATACCTTGTCTTCGCTCAAGAGCCGCCCGGTGAGCATGATGATGCCCATCGACGGATACGTGGTGCGCAGGTGCGATACGCGCGCCAGCCCGTCGCCGTCCGGCAGCATGGCGTCCAGCACGAGGATGGCGGGGGTGACGGTAAGCAGCAGGCTGTCCAGCTCGGCCAGCGAGCCCGCGGTGAGGATGGCTTTGTCCAGGCCCAGGTCTTGGATGTACTCGGCGATGGAATCGCGCCAATCTCCGTGGTCGTCGACGACGATGATCGTCACGGCGCGGCGCGCTTGCGCGCTCCTTGGGCGAACAGGGATGTTCTCGTCATGCTATGAAATCGATAGGGGGCCGCGTGCGCGCGGAAATCAGGGGATGACGGTGTGCGTATCCCGCGTGCTTGCGCGCAGAATATCATCCCCGCCGTTGCGGCGGCGCGTCATGGATCAAGGATGCGATCCAGACCGTGGGCAAAAAGGGACTGGTCAAAAATTGCGCAGCCCGGTGCGCATCGCCCGAAAGGCCATCAGCCGTGCGTTTGCGTTTTTCTTATCCACAAATTCTGTGGATAAGAAAAACAGCGCGGATACCGTCCTGGCCGACTAAGGGAGTAATTCGACCGGCACGCCATCGGGCACTTTGCGCATCCGATCGCGTTCGATCCGGCCCGGTGCAAAGCGCGTCTTGCGCGCAGCAGCATTTTGCAGCAGCACCGACAGCACCGAACCCTTGTCCTGGATCCATCGCGTCTTGCCCCGCAACAGCTTCACCGCGTTCTCGGCCGTCCCCAGGCGGTAGGACATGGCGTTGATCTCGATCGAGGATTTGCCGTTGAACAGCGATTCGTCGATTTCGGTGATGGCGGCCGCATCGAGATTGTTGCTTTCGTGGTCGATCCGGTAGACGTACTTGAAGCCGTGAAACGGATCCTGCACGACGATGAGTTTTTCCGATCCGGAAACGTCGGACATCATGCCGAGGATGCGCGACTCAACCATCTGGTTGCCGCGTTGTTCTTCGGTGTAGATGAAAATGCTGTGGCGCACGGGGGGCGATGCGGCCGGCGCGGCCGCGACAAGGCGAGAACGATCCATACCTGAGCGAAGGGAAGCGGGGAGGGGTCGAGAGACCCCGAAGCCCCGCATGATACCAATTGTTTCAGGAGTGTGCTGTAACAGCGGCTGCCGGCCGCTGCCCGGCAACAGGATCAGCCGCGGGCGGCCAGCTTTTCGCGGCGTTGGCGCACGGCCAGCGCCAGCGCTGCCAGCACGGGCTCGGTCTGCGTCCAGCCCAGGCATGCGTCGGTAATGGAGACCCCGTGACGCAGCGACTCGCCGGGCTTGAGGTCCTGGCGGCCTTCCTCGAGGTGGCTTTCGATCATGACGCCGGTGATGCGGCTGTCGCCCTGGGCGACCTGGGCGACGATGTCGTTGGCCACGTCGATCTGGCGCACGTGCGACTTGTTGGAGTTGGCGTGCGAACAGTCGATCATGACCTGTTCGCGCTGGCCGGCCTTGCGCAGGGCAGCGCAACACGCGTCCACGCTGGCGGCATCGTAGTTGGGGCCTTGCTTGCCGCCGCGCAGGATCACGTGGGTGTCCTGATTGCCGCGGGTTTCGAAGATGGCGGCCATGCCCATCTTGGTCATGCCCATGAACGCATGCTTGGCGCTGGCCGCGACCATGGCGTCGGCTGCGATCTGCACGCCGCCATCGGTGCCGTTCTTGAAGCCCAGCGGGCAGCTCAGGCCGGAGCTGAGCTGGCGATGGCTGGGGCTTTCGGTCGTGCGCGCGCCGATGGCGCCCCACGCGATCAGGTCGGCGATGTACTGCGGGCTGAGCAGGTCCAGGAATTCGGTGGCAATCGGCAGACCCAGGCCGCCGATGTCCAGCAGCAGCTCGCGGGCGCGGCGCAGGCCTTCATTGATGCGGAAGCTGCCGTCCAGGCGCGGGTCGTTGATGTAGCCCTTCCAGCCGACGGTGGTGCGGGGCTTTTCGAAATACACCCGCATGACGATCAGCAGATCCTTCTTGTGCTCGTCGGCGGCGGCGCGCAGCTTGCGCGCGTACTCCATGGCCTGCGCGTGATCGTGGATGGAACATGGGCCCACGACCAGCACCAGCCGGTCGTCCCGGCCGTGCAGCACATCCGCGATCTCGGCGCGGCTTTGCTCGACGAGGTTCTGGATGCTGGGCGACACCGGCAGTTCGTCCTGCAGTAGCGCAGGCGAGATCAGCGGGCGCACCGCGCTGATGCGGGTGTCGTCGGTGCGGGTGTTGTCCTGGGTGGCGTCGGCGGCGCCGACCTCGCGGTCGTGCAGGGGGTCGTCAATGCGGGTCAAGGGAAAGCTCCGTGCCGTAGATGCGGGAAAGTCCGCCATTATCGCACCCGCGGACGGTGGAGGCGGATGGGTGGCATCGCCACGCCCGCTTGCGGGGACAGGCCCCAATGTATGGAGCCGGACGGCGGATAATCCGGCGGCTACGTCTATCGGCGGCGAACTGAATTAACCCGTTATCGATAAGGACACTTTTCGCGCGGATGTTTTAGCATTGATGCACGCTCTCAGCAGGCCGGCGCTGTCGGCCAGCGGCAGGCGCAGGCGGGGGCCGCGCATGGCTTCTTTCCGTAGGCACAGTTCAGGACGGTCAGCAATGCCAAAACCCGATGCCGGATCGTCCCGACGGATTCTTCTTGTAGAAGACCATCCCGTCGAACGTGCCTATCTGCAGAACATGTTGCTGGCATTGGGGTACCGCCGCGTGGCGGGCTTGGGAAGCAGCATCGAGGCGGTGGGCGCGATCACGCGTCAATACCATGACGTGCTCATCAGCGACATCGTGATGGGCGAGGGCGACGGCACGCGCCTTCCCAACGACCTGCGGCGGCTGGTGGACGCCGGCCGCTTGAAGAGCATGCCGCCGATCATCTGGATCAGCAGCCTGAGCGACGAATTGCTCCAGTCGCATGTGCGGCTGGCGCTGCAGGCCGGCTGCCCCTCCGCGCAGGCGCTCTCAAAGCCCGTGTCGCGCGTGGCGATGCAGCAGGCCATCAAGAACGCGCTGCGCAGCATCGACGACGAGTCGGCCTCGCCGGACAAACCCAAGTCCGTACGGCGCGAGGTGATGGAGGCGGCGCTGAGCCAGGCGCTGCTGTCGGGCACCAACATGAGCGTGGTGCTGCAACCCCAGATCAGCCTGTCGACCGGGCATGTGGTGGCGGCCGAAGCGTTGTCGCGCTGGGTGGATCCGAAGCTGGGCGCGATCTCGGCGGCGGACTTCGTGCCTGCGGCGCATCGGCTGGGCATGGACCGCATGTTGTTCAGCCGCGTCACCGACCGCGTGCTGGAGGTGTTGCGCCGGCTGCAGGACGCGGATGTCGCGGTGCCGATCGCGATCAACGCGTCGGCCTCCACGCTGTGCTCGCGCGACCTGCCCGGCTTGCTGGAGCAGAAGGTGGGGCAGGCGGGGCTGCCGGCCCGTCTGATCAAGGTCGAACTTACCGAAGACGAGCCCGTGACCGACTGGCTGGCGCTGTCGTCCACGCTGAACCTGTTGCGCGTGCGCGGCTTCGAGCTGGCCATGGACGACTTTGGCGCGGGCATCGCCTCCATGCGCCTGTTCTCGGCCATGCCGTTCAACGAACTGAAGATCGACCGGGACTTCATCGTCCACATGCACCGCGAGCCTGCCTCGCGTGCCGTCGTGGCGGCGGCGATCGAAATGGGGCGGGTGCTGGGGCGGCGCGTGGTTGCCGAAGGGGTGGAGCAGGAGCGCGACGTGCAGTTGCTTCGCGAACTGGGATGCGACCTGGCGCAGGGCTATGGGATTTCGATGCCGTTGTCCGCGGACGAATTCATCGAGTATTGCCGCGCGCATTAAGCGCGGGCGGCGCGGCATTTTTTGCCGGGATGGGCTTGATTCCCGTCAAAGGACGGCTCAGGTACGCGAAATAGCGGCGTTGGGCGAAACTACCATTATGTCTGCGGCCTGTCTCGGTTCGTCACGGCCGCCGATTTACTGGGAGCGATGCCAATGCGCCGAATCCTTTTCACGATCCTCGCCGTCAGCGTCCTGGCCTGGGCGCTTGCCTTGCGGCTGCAGCCGCCCGCCGCCTTCAACGTATGGACGTGGCGCGACCAACTGATTTTGCTGACAGGTCTGGCGGCTTATGTGCTGATGGCGCTCATCATGCTGCTGTCGGTCAGGCCGGTCTGGCTGGAAAAGCGGCTGGATGGCCTGGACAAGATGTACCGGCTGCACAAGTGGTGCGGCATCCTGGCCACCGCGCTGGCTGCGGCGCACTACCTCATCAAACTCGCCAAGCCGCTGCTGCTGGCCATCTTCGATCCGGTTCCCAAGACGCCCCGCGCCGCGGCCATGCTGGACATGTTCCGGGGATCGGCCAAGGATCTGGGCGAATACGCCGTCTGGATCCTGGTGGCGATGGTGCTGTTGACGCTGTGGCGCCGGTTCCCGTACCACGTGTGGCGCCAGGTCCATCGCATTGCCGCCGTGATCTTCCTGGTGGCGGCGTTTCATGGCGTCGTGCTCACGCCCGCCGCGTGGTGGTCGCAGCCGGCGGGGTGGCTGGTTGGCCTTGCGACCGCGGTGGGATCGGTCTGCGCGGTCATGGCGCTGACGGGCCGCATCGGGCGGGCGCGGCGCTACAAGGGCACCGTGCTGGAGGTGCAGCATCTGTCGGATGACATCCTGCGCGTGACCTGTCGTGTCCAGGGCGATTGGCATCACCGCGCCGGCCAGTTCGCCTTCCTGACCGCGGATCGCAAGGAAGGCGCGCACCCCTTCACGGTGTCGGGCGCCGACGATGGCTCGGGCAGGGTGCAGTTTTCGATCAAGGCGCTTGGCGATTACACGCGGCGCCTGCAGAAGAGCCTGGCGGCTGGGCAGGCGGTGACCATTGAAGGGCCATACGGCTGTTTCGACTTTCGCCGGGACGAGGGCCGCCGGCAGATCTGGGTGGGCGCGGGCATCGGCGTGACGCCCTTTATTTCATGGCTTGAGGCCTTGCAGATGCGGCCCGCGGACGCGCCCGATGCCACGTTGTACTACTGCGCCCGCAATGCGGCCGATGCGCCTTTCGCCGACCGGTTGCGCCAGTTGTGCGCGCGCGTTCCAAGCGTGAAATTGGACGTGCGCTACAGCGACGAGCACCGGCCCTTGACGGCTGCCGAGCTGGCGCAGGCCAGACAGGAAGGGACGCCCTGGCCAAGTGTCTGGTTCTGCGGTCCCACGGGCTTTGCCGACGCGCTGAAAGACGGCTTGCACCGGCGGGGCATGCCGGTGCGGCAACTGTTCCACCAGGAAGCCTTCCAGATGCGCTAGCGCGTCAAAGGCCGGACACGTCGATATCACCCGGGTAGTCCACCGAGAACTTCAACGTCGTCTCGCGCGACTTGCCCGGCTCGAGCTCCCAGTCCCACACCAGCTTGCCGTCCTCTTCGCGCTTGATGTCGCGGTCGGCGGGCGACAGCAGCTTGACCACGATTTTCTCGTTGCGCGAGATGGGCAGGTGATCCTTGAAGGTCACCTGTTCCTTGGTCGACTTGTTGTTCTTGACGGTGATCTTGTACTCGTAGGTGACACGCTTGCCGCTGCCCGAAAAGCCGGTGCTCTCGGTGTAGCGGTTGACCAGCTGGCGCTTGATGGAGATGCCCTCGTCCGCGCCCAGCGCCAGTTCCAGCTTTTCGCCGGGCATGACCGCTTTCATGGCGCCCGTGGCGACAAAGGCATCGTCCAGGAAGGTATTGAGCGGACCCGCCAGGAACGGAAAGTCGGTGTTGTTGCTGGCCTGCGCGGTCAGGTAGACGGTTTCGCGCATCGCGGGCGTCGATTGGTATTGCAAGGTGGCCGGCAGCTTGGCGGTGGCGATGGCAACGCGCTGGGTGGTGTTGTCCGACAGCAGCGTTGCCGGGTTCTGGATCTGGAACGACGCGCTGGTTGCCGCATTCTGGACCTGAGCCGTGGACAGCTCGATGGCCTCGGGTTGCGGCTCGGGCAACATGGCGCTGTCTTCCATCTCGCGGGCGCGCGGCGCGCGCTTGGCGTGCATCTCGGCCTGGACGGCAGCAGGGGCCGGCGCGGCGGCGGGACGGGGCGGCGGGGGCGGGGGCGGGGGAGGGGCGGCCACGTCGATGATCCACGGGCGCAGCGTGGGCGCGCCGCCGCCCAGCGACGGCCGGGCCGTGGACAGCGTCAGCTTCACGTTGTTCCAGTCTTCGCCGGTGTTCTGTCGGATGACACCGAAGTAGCCAAGGTCCACCTGACGATCGGCCGGACGCAGCCGCGCATCATAGGCGGGCGTCCAGCGCGCGCCCGCCACGGCATACGACAGCGCGAGGTCCAGCTTGCCGGCGCGCGCCATGCCAACGCGCAAGGCGACCTTTTTGGTGCGCCGGCCCGCCTCGCCGCGGACCTGGCCAAGCTGGGTTTGCAGCGCCGTCATCTCGCGCTCCAGCGCGGTCTTCTGTTCGGCGACGCGGCGCAGGCCCGCCAGCGTCGTGGCCAGCGACTCGGCGCTGAGCGTCTGGATCGCCTTGAGCTCATCCACGGTGATTCGGGCCCCGTCCTTGGCCGGTTCCGTGGCGCCGCGCTGCATCATCAGAATGAGTTCGCGCTGGTTGTCGAGCACCGCGGCTTCGTCGTCGAGCGCGGCTTGCCGGGCAGTTAATTTGTCGAGCTGCGCTTCGATGGACCGCACGCGTTCGTTGGCGGTGTCGGTCTGGTAGACGTCGCTGACCTTGACGTCCAGCAGGGTCGCCTGGCCGGTGCTCTTGGCGGATACCTGCAGCGAGTTTTCCTGCAGCGAGGCCGGCAGGTTGTCCAGGATCAGTTCGTGTTCGCCGGCGGCCAGGTCGCTGCTGGCGGCGCGGGTGACGACCGCACGGTCCTGATAGACGGTCACCGAGCCGATGGCGGAGGGCAGCGCGGCGGCAGCGGCGAAGCCGGGAATCGTTGCAAAGACCAGGGCCAGAAGGGTACGTCTCACGGGGTCACCTTTGAAAAGTTGGGCGCGGCCGGCATCGCGGATTCCAGGGGACGCATCGCCCGCAAGCGCGAGAGTCTAGTCCCAGCCCCGCGCCGCGGGTTTACAGAAAATGACAAACGCGACAGGCCGATACGGCAATCCCCCGGGGCCGGGTTTCATTCCCGCTCGGGATGCGCCAGCCGGCGCAGCATGCCGACGGCGTTTTCGGCGGCCACCGAGCGGTCATGGCGCCGGTAGGCCATATCCAGCAGCGCATGAGGTGCATCGCCCTTGATGGGACGGTACTCGATGCCCTGGGCGCCCATGTGCCGCATCGCGGCGGGGACGATGGAGATACCCACGCCAGCCGCCACCAGGCTCACGATCGACGCCATCTGCGGCGCTTCCTGGATGACGCGCGGGGCAAAGCCGGCGCGCTGGCAGGCGGACTGGATGGCGTCGTACAGGCCCGCGCCGATGGGCCGCGGATAAAGCACGAAGTCCTCCTCGGCCAGCGCGGCGATCGGGACCGCGCGCTTCCTGCTGAGCGCATGGTCCGGCGGCAGGGCGATCAGCATGGGCTCATCGAGCACCCGCTCCGATTCGAATTCGGCGTCCAGCACGTAGGGCGGGCGGACGAAGGCCACGTCCACGTCGCCCGCGCGCAGGCCCCGCAGCAGCGTGACGGTATTGCTTTCGGTGAGCGTGATGCGCACATCCGGATAGCGGTCGCGAAACGCGCGGATGGCCCGGGGCAGGTAGGGATGAAAGACGGCCGACGCGGTAAAGCCGACCGTGATGGCGCCGCGTTCGCCGCGCCCCAGCCGCCTGGCCATATCGACGGCGCGGTCGGCGCTGGCCAGGATGGCGCGGGCGTCGTCCAAAAATTGCACGCCGGCTTCGGTCAGCGCGATGCCGCGGGGCAGGCGCAGAAAGAGCGGCGTGCCGATCTCGCGCTCCAATTGCTGGATCTGCTGGCTGAGCGGGGGCTGGCCGATGCCCAGGCGGGCGGCCGCGCGCGTGAAGTGCAGTTCCTCGGCGACGGCGGTGAAATACCGCAAGTGACGCAGTTCCATCGGTTTTAGATATAGACAGGAGCGGTTTCATATATTGGACATATGCAGGGGAAATGTCTACCTTGTTCTCCATGGGCTCCTGCCCGGGTGTTTTTCGAGAATCCTGATGTCTACCCCTTCTGCAAGTCACGCAACAGACTCCGGCGTTTCGGCGCCGGCGTATCTGGCGCGCGGCACGCCGGGTCTGCGCCGCGCCCAATGGGCGCTCTTCGCCGCCGGCTTTTCCACGTTTTCGCTGTTGTATTGCGTGCAGCCGCTGATGCCGC
The DNA here is from genome assembly GCF_041879325.1 of Achromobacter sp. JD417. Classification (NCBI taxonomy): domain Bacteria; kingdom Pseudomonadati; phylum Pseudomonadota; class Betaproteobacteria; order Burkholderiales; family Alcaligenaceae; genus Achromobacter; species Achromobacter sp. JD417. The sequence goes on from NZ_CP087159.1 coordinate 2,881,131, forward strand.
TGTTCACCCAGGCTTTCCATGTTTCGCCCGCGCAGAGCAGCCTGGTGCTGTCGCTGTGCACGGGCTTGCTGGCCATCGCCATTTTCTTTGTCGGCCTGTTTTCGGCCGCGCTGCCGCGCAAGCGCGTCATGGCGTGGTCGCTGTTCGCGTCCGCCATTCTTGGCACCATTGCGGCGGTCGCGCCGGACTGGCAAAGCCTGCTGGCCCTGCGCGCCTTGCAAGGGGTGGCGATGGGCGGGGTGCCCGCCGTGGCCATGGCCTATCTGGCCGAGGAGGTCGAACCGGGCACGCTGGGCTTTGCGATGGGGCTGTACATCAGCGGCAGCGCGTTTGGCGGGCTGTCAGGACGGGTGATCACCGGCCTGGTGTCCGATCACTTCGGGTGGCGCGCAGCGATGGGAACGCTGGGACTGCTGGGCATCGTGGCGGCCGTGCTGTTCCTGTGGCTCCTGCCGGCCTCGCGCCGCTTCACGCCGCGGCGCGGCCAAGGGTGGGCAGGCGTCTGGTCGGACGTGCGGGCCGGCGCCGGCGCGCACTTGAAGAATGGGCCGCTGTGCGCACTGTTCGCCATGGGCGGGCTGCTGATGGGCGCTTTCGTGGCCGTCTACAACTATGTTGGCTTCCGGCTATTGCTCCCGCCGTTCTCGCTTAGCCAGACCTTCATCGGCTTCATCTTCGTCGTCTACCTGGTGGGCATCTTCGCATCCACGTGGTTCGGCCGCCTGGCCGACCGTCATGGGCGCGGCGCGATGCTGTCCGCCGCGTCGGGGCTTGCGCTGGCTGGCCTGGTGCTGACGCTCTCGGATTCGCTGCCTGTGCTGGTCGCGGGCATCGTGGTCTTCACGTTCGGCTTTTTTGCCGCCCATGCCGTCGCAAGCGGCTGGGTGGGTCAGATGGCACGAGGCTTCAAGGCGCTGGCCGCCTCGTTGTACCTGCTGGTCTATTACGTGGGGTCCAGCGTCCTGGGCGCGCTGGGCGGCCAATTCTGGACGGTTGGCGGCTGGCACGGCGTGGCGGCGATGGCCGGCGGTCTGCTGGCGGCCGCACTGACGATCAGCGCGGGCCTTGCCTGGCGCACGGGTCGCCGTGACCCGGCGGCAGGGGTGGCGGGGCCCGCCTGACCGCCCCTTTTTTCCAGGAAGGGTAGCCTCGCGTTACGCAGGGTTGCCCCAGGCGTGTCCCTATCGCGTACATTCCGTATTGCGATAGGGGGAAACATGCTGACCAAGCAAGACCGCGTGTCCCTGCCATGGACCGACACGCTAGCTCGTCTTGAAGACGAACGCATCATGCTGGAGCGAATCGCTGCCGGCGTGCCGCTCCAGCAGGTGCTAGAACATGTGCTTCACGCCATCGAGGCCCAATCGAGCGTGAAACTTCGCGCGTCCATCGCGCTGGTGGACGACAAGGGGGGCAGGCTCGAGCATGGCGCCGCGCCCAGCCTGCCGGATGAATTCAACGCTGCGGTAAGCGGGATCATGATCGAGCCCGAGGCCGGCCCCTGGGGCGCTGCGGCGCATTCGGGCTGCCCGGTCTACGTGGAAGACATTTCCCGGGATCCTCGCTGGGCCGCATGGCGCGACGTCGCGGCGGCGCACGGCCTGCGTGCCTGTTGGTCGACCCCGATCAAGGCGCCGGACGGGCGGCTGCTGGGCGTGTTCTCCAACTATTACGATGAAAGCCGCCTGCCGTCGGCACACGACATCGACGCCATTGCGCTTGTCACGCGTAGCGCCGCCCTGGCCATCGAACGGCATCTGCTCGACGTGGCCTTGCGCCGCAGCGGCGACCGCTGGCGCGCCATGTTCGAGGGCATGCAGGAGGCATTCTTCCTGGCCGAGGCCTTGCGCGGCGAGGATGGCCGCATTGCCGACTTCCGTTTTCTTGAAGTGAACCCGGCCTTCGAACGCCAGAGCGGCATGCGGGAGGGCGACACGCTGGGTCACACGCTGCGTGAGATGATTCCGGGCGTACCCAGCCAGATCCTGGATACGTTCGCCCAGGTCGTGGAAACAGGCGAGCCGACCCAGTTTGAATTTGCCGTTCCCGCGCCCAACGATGCGTGGTACGAAGCGCGGGCGCGCAAGGAAGGGCCCGACCGGATCATGGCGCTTTTCCTGGACGTCTCCGCGCGCAAGGCCGCCGAGACCGAGCTGTGGGAAGGCCAGCATCGCAAGAATTTCCTGTTGGCGCTGGGCGACCGCATGCGAGAACTGCACCTGCAGGCCGCGATCGAGGAGACCGCCTGCGCGGGGCTGGGGCAGCACCTGTCGCTGGGCCTGGTGGCAGTTCTGGATTGGGCCGGCGACGGCGCGGCGCCCGTCGTGTCCACGTCCTGGCAGTCCGACGTGTACGTGGCGCGCCAGGAGCCGCTGGCGACAGAACAATTGGGCGACGACTTTTTCGAGGCGGTGCGCAACGGGCGTACAACCTACCTGCAGCCGCTCGTGGCGCAAGAGGGCGGCGACGTCCGCCCTTCGGCCATCGTGGTGCCGATGCGCCGCTGGGCGCGGCAGGGCGGCGCGATGGTGGTCCGCCCCTTGTCCAGCAGCCGGCTCAAGCCCGCGGATCTGGCCTTCATCGAGGAAGTGGCCGAACGGATGTGCGATGCCGTCGAGCGGTCGCAGTATGCGCGCATGCTGGAGCAGCGAGTCGAGCACGCCATCGCCGAGCGGGACCGCATCTGGCGGATGTCGCCCGAACTGCTTGCGGTCATCGATGGCCGCGGCAGGTTTGCCAGCGTGAATCCGGCGGTGCAAACCATCCTGGGCTGGAACCCCGACCAGTTCCTGTCGATGGGACTGTCAGAGCTGATCCACCCCGATGACCTGGAGGCGACCCGCGCCGCCTGGTCGCCTCAGGCCAAGGCGAACGGCGCGCAACCCGCCCGGCACGTGGAAAACCGGGTCTTGCGGCGCGAAGGGGGCTACAGCTGGATCACATGGAGCATGTCGTGGTCCGAGGACAGCCTGTATGTGGCCGGGCGCGACGATTCGGACCTGAAGGCGCAGGCCGAAGCCCTGGCCGACACCGAGAATGCGCTGCGCCAGGCGCAGAAGATGGAAGCGGTGGGGCGCTTGACGGGCGGTATCGCGCACGATTTCAACAACATGCTCCAAGGGATCACGGGCGCGCTGTATCTGGTGCAGCGCAAGCTGACGGCCGGCGTGCCGGAACAGGCGCAGCGCTTCATCACCGTGGCCATGGATTCGGCGAACCGGGCCGCGCATCTGACGCAGCGGCTGCTGACTTTCTCGCGGCGCCAGCCGATCGACCCCAAGCCGTTCAGCGTGGAAGCCACGCTGCATTCCATGACGGACCTGTTTCATCGCTACACCGGCGAGCGAGTGAACCTGGTCTTCGATCTGGAGCCGGGTCTGTGGCCAGTCAACTGCGACCGGAACCAGTTCGAGAACGCAATGCTCAACCTGGTGATCAACGCTTGCGACTCGATGCCGAACGGCGGCGTCTTGACCATTGCCGCGGCGAACACACACCTGGACGCCGCGTCGCTGCGCCAGAACCCGGGTGTAAATCCCGGCGCGTTCGTCGAGGTCACGGTGTCGGACGTGGGATGCGGCATGTCGCCCGACGTGCTGGCGCACGCCTTCGATCCGTTCTTCACGACCAAGCCGCTCGGCGAGGGCACGGGTCTGGGTCTGTCGATGACTTACGGTTTTGCCAAGCAGGCGGGCGGCAGTGCCGTGCTGGAAAGCGCCGAAGGCGTCGGCACGTCGGTTCGCCTCTATCTGCCGCGTCATCAGGGCGTGCCGGAGATGGCGGCCGAAACGCCGCGGGCGACGGGCGCGAAGGCGGCGTCGGCGGGCCAGGCCTTCGTTATCGTCGTGGAAGACGATATGAACGTGCGGGAAATGGTGCGGGAGTCGCTCGTGGACATGGGGCTGCATGTGCTGACGGCCGGCGATGGCGAGGCCGGCCTTGAACTGGTGACCGCCACGCGCAACCTGAGCCTGCTGGTGACCGACGTGGGCCTGCCCAATTTGAACGGCCGCCAATTGGCCGACGCCGCGCGCGTCGCGCATCCCGGCCTGCGGGTTCTGCTCATGACGGGATACGCCGAAAGCGCGGCCAGCGCGGGCGGGTTCCTGGAAGAAGGCATGGAACTCATCGTCAAGCCGTTCTCGCTGGATGCGCTGGGCGAGCGCGTGCAGCGGATGCTGGAAGAGAGCGCGGGGCCGCAACGGGCACGCTGAGGGTCAAGTGTTCAAACACAGGTAAAAAATGCCCCGCATGGAGGACTACCAGTAGGCGAGAAGGCGGGCAGGGGGTCAGGCACGGGGCTTGCGACTAGGTCGGTGCATTTCAACCAAGGAAGGAGCTACGCTATGAAATACCGTGCCATGACCTGCGCGTTTGCTTTGATTGCCGGCGTTGCCACCGCTGGCGGTGCCTATGCCCAGACGACGGGCCGCAGCACCCCCCCGACTTCGCCGTCCACGACGCCGAACGACGGGGCTGCCGTGCCGCCCAATACCAAGGTGCCCCCGGGCCAGATTCCCCCCGCCCCGAACGCCGCGCCCAATACGGGCACGACGCCGCCGAACCTGGACAAGAGCGGTCACATGAAGTCGGACAAGCATGGGTCGGAAATGCCCAATCGCAAGCGCGAGGCCAATGACAACGTGCCGAAGACCCCGGCCGCTGGCGCTACGCCTCCCCCGGGATATCCGAACACGGGCGGCAGCAAGTAAGCAGCCCAACAAAAAGGCTTCCGCAAGGAAGCCTTTTTTTATGGCCGCAGGGCTGATCAGTGCTGGCGGCGCAGCTCGGCGGGCGGCACGCGCAGTTGGCCGCGGTACTTCGACACGGTGCGGCGGGCCAGCAGGATGCCGTTGGAAGCCAGCTGCTGCGTCAGCGCCACGTCGGACAGGGGCATTGCCGGATCTTCGGCGTCCACCATTTCCTTGATGAGCGCACGCACTGCGGCTGCGGAACACGATCCGCCCGACTCCGTGGCCAGTTCACGCGAGAAGAAGTGGCGGAACTCGAAAACCCCGCGGGGCGTGGTCATGTACTTGCTCACGGTCGCGCGCGAGACGGTGGACTCGTGCATGTTCAGGTCGTCCGCCACTTCGCGCAGCATGAGCGGGCGCAGCGCCACTTCGCCATATTCGAAGAACATCTGCTGGCGCTTCACGATGGCCTCGGCCACGCGCTGGATCGTGGTGTAGCGCTGTTCGACATTGCGCACCAGCCAACGCGCTTCCTGGAGTTCCTGCGCCATGGGGCTGCGGTCGTCCAGGCGGGCGCGGCGAAAGAGATCTGCATAGGCGCTGTGCAAGCGCGCGCGCGGCATGGCGCTGCGATTGGGCAGCACGCGCCAGCGTCCCTGCCATTTGTCCACAAAGACATCCGGCACCACGTACACCGGCGTGTCTCCGCTGTAGCGGCCGCCGGGCTTGGGGTCCAGCCGGCGGATCAGCGCGCAGGCGTCTCGCAGGGCGTCATCGCCACATCCCAGCGCGCGGCGCAGGCCGACGTAATCGTTCTTGCCCAGCCGCTCCAGATGTTCCTGGACGATTTTCTGGGCCAGTGCGCGCGTGTCATCGTCTTCGTCCGGCAGCGCGGCAAGTTGCAGGATCAGGCACTCGCGCAAGTCGCGCGCGGCAATGCCGGGGGCGTCCAGCTGCTGCACCAGGCGCAGCGCCGCCATCCATTCGGATTCCTCCGGAAGCGGGCTGATGTCCTCGTCCGCGGCGGTGCAAAGCGCGGACAGCGGGGTGCGCAGGTAGCCATCGTCGTCCAGCGCGTCGATGATGAACTCCGCCAGCAGGCGATCACGCGGCTGCAGGTGATAGTTGCCCAGTTCGAAGGACAGGCGATCGCGCATCGACACGTTGGCGCAGGCCCATTGGCCCAGATCGCTGTCGCCGCCCGAGGACGTGTGGGTGGGGTAGTCGCCGGAATAGGCGGGCGCGTCGGGCGGGGGCTCGTCACCGTCAGGGCTGTCTGAGGCCGCAACGGGTTCCGGGGCGGGCTGTCCTTCCATGTCCGCCGTCTCGACGCGCACGCCAGGCGCGGCTGGGGCCGCCGACTCGGGCTCCGAATCGTCGGGATCTTCGAGAAAAGGGTTTGAAGCCAGTGCATGCTGCACGGCGGTCGTGAATTCAAGCGCCGACATCTGAAGCAGCTTGACGGACTGTTGCAGACGCGGCGCGAGCGTCATTTGCTGGCGCAGGCGAAGTTCTTGCATGGGGTGGCCCAATCGAGTCTCCTGAAGGGGCAGCCGCCGGAAGGCGGCTCATTCTCCTTCTATATGCAAAGATCGTGCCAACCCCGTTCACGGGGCGAAGGCGCCCCGTGAACGCGGCATGCTGAGCCAGTATTACAAACCCGGTGGTAAGAACTGCTCAGGCAGCCTTTTCGGGCTCGTCCTTTTCATAGACATCCAGCCGGTTGTAGAGGGTCTTCAGACTGACCCCAAGCGTCTCGGCGGCCAGGCGTTTGTCGCCCGCATGGTGGGCCAGCGTGGCGAGGATGAATTCGCGTTGGGCGCGGCCCAGCGGCATGCCCACCGGAAAGTTCAGCGATCCGTCGCGAACCTGTGCCTGGTTGGGCCCGCGGTTGCGCGTCGCCAAGTCGGCGTCCAGCTGGGTATCGGCCATGATGTACGCGCGCTGGACCACGTTGCGCAGTTCGCGCACGTTACCCGGCCAGTCGTGCGCCTTGATCGCCTCTAGCATGGCCGGCGAAAACGTCTTTTGCGTGCCGTGCTGCGCATTGAGCGTGTCCAGGAATTGATGCGCCAGCAGCAGGGCGTCGTCACCGCGCTCGCGCAGCGGCGGCACGCGCAGCGGAATCACCAGCAGACGGTGCAGGAAGTCCTGGCGCAGGCGGCCATCCGCCACGGAGGCGGCCGGGTCCCGGTTGCTGGCGCAGATGACGCGCACATTGGCGCGCAGCAGGTCCGTGCCGCCCACGCGCTGATACGTGCCCACTTCCAGCACGCGCAGGAAATGCACCTGCATGTCCGGCGGCATTTCCGTCACTTCATCCAGGAACAGCGTGCCGCCGCTTGCGTACTCGAAGTACCCGGCATTTTGCGACACAGCGCCCGTGAAGCTGCCTTTCTCATGGCCGAACAACTCGGCGTGCGCCAGCGATCCGCTGATCGCGCCGCAATTGACGGCGACGAAGGGCTGATCGCGGCGATCGCTCGCCTCGTGGATGGCGCGCGCAACGATTTCCTTGCCAGCCCCACTTTCGCCGATAATGAACACGCTTGCATCGGTAGCTGCGGCAAGTGCGATCTGGTTTCCCAGCTTTCGCATTTGCGGCGACATGCCGCTGGTGTCCGCAAAAACGGAAGTGGGGGAAGGCGCGGTGGTGCGCGGAGCGGTATTTCGACTGGCCATGCTGATTCCTAGTCCCGAAAGCGGGCCTGCAATAATCGCATCGTAGAGGGCGGTCTGCTGTCTGATTGCGACGAGTTGCAAGTATTGGAAAACGTTGTTGGAAACTGGCAGATATTTGCGCCGGCCGACCTCATAGTGACTATTCTGACGGTTATGGAAGGGATACGGAGATAGCATGCCTCACCTGCTTATCGTCGACGACGACGATGCAATACGGGAAACACTGGCCGAAATCGGCCGAGAAAGCGGGTTTTCGGTGGCCCTGGCGGCCAGCGTCAAGGACGCCCTCATCCAGCTCGAACGTCAAGCGCCCGACCTGGTGTTGACGGACGTCCGGCTGCCGGGCGGCAGCGGCATGGACATCTTCAAGAACGTTGCCGTGCACAGCGCAGAAGTGGTGGTGATGACCGGCCACGGCACTGTCGACAACGCCGTGCAGGCCCTGCGCCTGGGTGCGACCGACTACCTGGTCAAGCCCATCTGCATGGAGCGCCTCGAAGAGATCCTGAAGCGGATCATGACCAATTCGGGCGGCGAAATGCCCGGCACCCCGTTTGAAGAACCGGGCCGCTTCGGCAAGCTGTATGGCAAGTCCGAACGCATGCAGACGCTGTATCGCCAAATCGGGCGCGTGGCGCCCACCACGGTCACCACCTTGCTGATCGGCGAAAGCGGCACCGGCAAGGAGCTGGCCGCTCACGCCATCCACGAACTCAGCCTACGCCGGCAGCGGCCGTTCATCGCGGTCAATTGCGGCGCGATCTCGCCCAACCTGATCGAAAGTGAAATGTTCGGGCACGAGCGTGGCAGTTTCACCGGCGCGGACCGCCAGCACAAGGGGTACTTCGAGCGCGCCGACGGCGGCACGTTGTTCCTGGACGAAGTCACCGAAATGCCGCTTGACCTGCAGGTCAAGCTGCTCCGCGTGCTGGAAACCGGCCAATTCATGCGCGTGGGCACCAACCGTGAAATTGCCTGCGACATTCGCGTGGTTGCAGCGACCAACCGGAATCCGGAGCAGGCCGTGCAAGAGGGCAAACTGCGTGAAGACCTGTATTACCGGTTGAGCGTTTTTCCCATCGAGCTGCCGGCGCTACGCGACCGCGGCAGCGACATCCTATTTCTGGCGCAGCGCTTTCTGCAGGCGCTCAACGAAGAATCCGGCAAGAACAAGGATTTTTCGCCCGAGGCGGCGGCCGCGCTCGCGCAGTACGAATGGCCAGGCAACGTCCGCGAGTTGAAGAACTTCGTGCGGCGCGCGTTCATCATGGCCGATGGGGATGTGCTGGATCTGGATATGCTTGTGCCGCAGGTATCGCCAGCGGGCGAGTCGGCCGGCGGGCAGGTCAGCGTGCCGGTTGGCGAGACCTTGGCCGAAGCCGATCGTCGTCTGATTCTGGCCACCCTTGAGCGATGCAATGGGGTCAAGAAACAGGCGGCCGCAGTGTTGGGGATCAGTCCCAAGACGCTCTACAACCGTCTTGAGGAATACGCGGCAGCAGGCTACGTGCTGCCCGGCGAGAATTCCCGGACGGGCGGGCCGTCCCGGGAATCCGCCTGACGCCGCTTACTTGTTGAAGCGGGTCTTCAGGTCAGCCATGCAGGCGTCCTTGGCGTTGCCGGACATGGCATCGCACTTTTCCTTGCCGACCTTGTAGTCGGCATCGTTGCGCGTCTTGGCCGCGTCGTGGGAGGCTTCGGCCTTCTCCTTCGCGGCCTTGGCGTCGGCCTTGGCCTTGTCGCGCGTGGCTTCGGCCTGCTTCTGGCAGACGTCCTTGGCATTGCCCTTCATGCCGTCGCATTGCTTTTTGTCCATTTTGTATTGGTTGTCGATCTGATCGTTCGTGCGAACGCCGGTCGTGCCCGTTTGCGCGGAGGCCTGGAAAGCCAGGACGGAAAAGCACAGGGCAAAAGCGGGGCAAATCGTTTTGGACAGATTCATGACTGACTCCTTGGGTAAGTGATCCGGTAGTTGGCGGACCCGACTACCCCTAGAGCAAGTAACGTGCCCAGCTTTTCCAGGCATGCCACTTGCGCAGGAGGGGCGAGGCCATTCGCGGATGGCGCGTATCAAGGAGATGATTCATGACGAACCCAGACGATCAGCAGCCCGCCAAGTCCAAGGCCAACACCCCCAAGGACGATACGGAGGCGGCGAACCAGAGCGGTCAGTTTGGCGCGGATAAGCCGACCGAGAACGATCAGCCTTACAAGCGGCATTCGGATAAAACGCCGAACCGCAAGGGGCCGGAGTTTGAAGAGGGCGGGCAGTATCCGGGCAAGCGGCCTGACGGCAATTAATGCGAAAGGCGGGCGAAACGGCTTGTTGTTAGCGGGCCGATTCGCCCAATTCGTCAGCCAGACGAAAGAGCATCACGACGCAATACAACGCCGCGAGGCCGATCACGCCGTAGACGGTGCGCGCCGCCGCCGTATGCGGAAAAATTTTCTCGATCACATCCAGATTGACGGCGGCGATCAAGCCGCTGTTCAAACCACCGGCCACGACGGCGATCAGCGCCATCCAATCCAGCACGGACAGGCACCGCCGCGCTTCGCCGCGGGCAGGCTCGGGCGCCGTCAGGCCCTCGTCGGGTTCGGACCCGGCAAGCAATTCCTCAGTACGGGATATTTCCATCGTCGTTCCTCAGGGAGTGCCGCGCCGGGGCCGGTTCGGGATGGCCTCAGCCACCGTTGCGGACCGGATCGGGCGCATCGTGCGAGAGGCCGGCTTCGTCCGCGTCGGTGACGCGGTCGGTCGCCACATCCGCGCCGTCGTCGTCCTGAAAGTCCGGCTCGACGCTCTCGCGTTCGCCCGTGGCCTGGGAGTCGCTATCGGTATGCCTGAGGTCGCGCGGCAGGTCGCTAGCCGAATCCGAAGAGTCGCTGGGACCCAGATCGGGACGGCCGCTTTCGTCAAGGTTGATATCGGTGTCGGGAATACGGGGCATGAGAATTCTCCGGATAAGGGCGCGCGCGGGATCGGAACAGGCGGTGCGCGCAGCAATGGGTGCGTGGCAGGCAGCAAGCGCCATGCCGACGTCGCTAGGGGCAGGGCGTTTCAGGAAGCGCAGGTATGGAAGTTGCTCCTTGGTTGAAAATTTTTTCCCCGGGAGATTGTCATGTCCTTGATTGTCGCTGCACGGTTCCAGACCTTCGACGAAGCCACGCTGGCCGCCCAGAAGTTGTTCGCCGAGGGCTATACCGAGGATGACATCCACACTTTTTACGTCAGCATCGCCGGCGAGCATGGGCGCTTCCCGCTGGGGGGCGATCGGATCGCGGACCCCGATGCCAAAGGCGGGCATTTTGGCGCGGTGGCCGGCGCGTCGTTGCTGGGGCTGGTTTTTGCGTTGGTGGCGGGGCTGATTGCCGCGCAACTGGCCGCCTCGATCTTCATCACGATTGCCGCCGCCGGGGTGGGCGCCTACATCGGTGCGTTGGCGGGCGCCATGTGGGTGATCGGCCGCAAGAAGCGGGTTCGCACCTCGCCCGGCGAGCCCGAGAAATCGCATCCGCCCGTGCGCCAGGCCGGCGTCATGCTGGCGCTGCACGTGGACTTTGGGCGCGAGCAGCAAGCCCGCCAGATCTTGCGGGCCGCAGGCGGCACCGACATCGAACGGGCCAATGGCCGATGGCAGGACGGCAAGTGGGAGGATTTTGATCCGCTGGATCCGCCGCGCCGGGTGGAAGCACCGACCACCGCCAATTGAGCCCCGCCCAGCCACGCACGGAGACAGGAACATGAAGCCCTTCACTAAAACGTCATTTGCCGCGCTTGCCGCTGCGGTTGTGCTCGCCGGCGCGGGCTCGCTATCGCACGCCGCGGAACTGGACGCCTCGGACGCCCGCTTCCTGCAGGCTGCCTCGGGTTCGGGCATTTTCGAAGTGCAGGCCGCCGAGCTGGCAGGCAAACGCGCCAAGGACGCACAGGTGCGCGCGTTTGCGGCCAAGATGCTTGAACAGCACACGGCGGTGAACAAGGAGATCCAAGTGTTGGCGGCCGCCAAGAACATCTCGCTGCCCGATCAGCCGGCCGAGCCCGATCGCGCGACGCTGCATGAATTGCGGGAAAAGACTGGCGCCGAGTTTGACCAGGTGTATATCAAGAAGGCTGCCGTGGACGCGCACGCGACAGCCAATCGCCTTTTCGAAACAGCCGCCAAGGAGTCGGAGGACGCGCAGGTGCGCGACTTTGCGACGCGCACCTTGCCGATGTTGAGCGATCACTACGCGATGAGTCGCGCGTTGGGTCGCGAGCCCGCCGTCAATGGCGATAAGATCCATCCGGCGCCCAAGGGCGAAGCGCCGCCGGTTTCCCCGGCGTCGCGCGCCGCGCCGGCGTCGGTGGTGCCGGAGAAGTGAGGATCGCTCAGTCGCCCGCGCTGCCCGTAATGGGCAGCACGATGCCCGTAATATAGCTCGAGCATTCGGGCGACGCCAGAAAGACGTAGGCGGGTGAGATTTCCTCGGGCTGAGCGGGGCGTCCCAGATCGGTCTTTTCACCAAATGACTTGATGTCTTCGGCGCTTCGGTCGGCCGGATTGAGCGGCGTCCAGACGGGACCGGGCGCGACCGCGTTCACACGAATACCCTTTTCGGCCAGGTTCGAGGCCAACGAACGGGTGAACGCGTGGATGGCGCCTTTGGTCGATGAGTAGTCCAGCAACTGGCCGCTGCCATTCAGACCCGTGACTGATCCCGTATTGATGATGGTGCTGCCGGGCTTCAAATGTTCCAGCGCGGCGCGCGCCATGTAGAAATAGGCGCTGATGTTGGTGCGCAGCGTCTTGTCCCATTTTTCATCGCTGATTTCCGGCAGCGTCTCGGTGTGTTGCTGGTAGGCGGCGTTGTTGACCAGGATGTCGAGCTTGCCGAAGTGCTTGACCACCTGCGCGACGGCCTCGTTGCAGAAGGCGGAATTCTGGACGTCGCCCGGGATCAGCAGGCACTGGCGGCCTTCGGCCTGCACGGCGCGGCAGGTCTCCCTGGCATCCTCGTGTTCATCGAGGTACATCACCGCGACGTCCGCGCCTTCGCGGGCAAACAGGACGGCAACGGCCCGGCCGATTCCGGAGTCGGCGCCAGTGATGATCGCAACTTTGTCTTGCAGCTTGCCGCTGCCTTTGTAGCCGGGCGCCTGATACTGGGGCTTGAGCACCATGTCGGCTTCAACGCCTGGCTGTTCGTCCAGGTGCTGCGCCGGCATGGGCGGGGTGGGGTGAGGGCGGTCGCCGGTCTGGGCGCTTTTGGGGGTGCTCATGTGTTCTCCCATTGGGCGGCGCGGGATGCGCCTTGCAATGGAAGTCGAGCAAACGCCGTGCCCGGCGACCGCGCGGGAACGGCCTACTGGCGGCCGACGATGACGCCCAGCAGAAAGGCCGCGCCCGCCACCAGCCCGACTGCCTGCCAGGGACGCGCGTGGATGTAGTCTTCGGTGCAGTCCAGGGTCTCGCGCATGAGGTCATGGGCGTTGTCGGACGCCTCGCGCAGGCTCTGGCGCGTGGCTTGCAGCTGGTCATTCAGGCGCGCCTTCAGGGCTTCAAGGTCCGTTGCCGAAGTGTCGCTGAGCGTGGCTTCCAGCTCGTCGATCCAGCTTTCCGGATGCCGCGAGCGCCTGTAGGCGCCACGATTGTCGGGGCCGTTCTCGGGGAAGTCGGAAGGCATGGGGGTATTCGTGGTGGCCATCGAAAGCTCCTGACTGTCGGGCGGAAAAATGCGCCGTTGCGGCCGGCCCGGGCGGCCGCGCGGCGGGGCGAGGCTTACGCCTCGACCATGTCTCGGCATGCCAGCGTGCAGGCGATGCAGGCGCCCGCGCAGATCTGGCAGTGCTCGGCGTCGTGCGTGGAACATTGCCGCGCACAGGCATCGCAGACCAGCGCGCACAACGTGCAGAGCGCCTGGGCGAATTCGCCGCCGCGGGCCAGCATGGCCGCGCACAAACGGCAGACCTCGGCGCAATCGGTGCACAAGGCGATGCTTGCGCGCATCTGCGCCGGATTCTGCCGCAGGCATGCGGCTGCGCATTGATCGCACGCTACCGCGCATTCATAGCAGGCTTGCACACATTGTTCGAAGTTTGGGTCTCGCATTGCATCTCCTTGTGAGCGGCCGCGGCCGCCCGGCCACACAGGCGCGGCTGGCGCGGCGGCACATCCGCTTGCAATTTGAAGGTCTTGACAGTTTTTCCTGCGGGCGAGGGGCCGTAGGATGAAGGTTCGCAACTGGCGGGAGAACACCGTGAAACCTTCGTCCACATCCAAAACCACCTCGCCGGCGCGCGCCGGCAAATCCGCGCAGGACAACGCTAAGATACTGCCGCCGAGCGGTCCCGTCGACGTGCCAAATCTACCGGATAAACCCGATGCCGATACGCCCGACGAGGCGGCGCGCGACAAGCGCGAGGTGGTCGACAACAAGACCGAATCGAATTGGGCAGACGGCTCCGCGCCGCAGCCCCGCGCCAAGAACGCGCGCTCCTCGATTCTCTGATCACGCATCGCCGGCGTCCTGCTCATGAAGAAAGGCGAGCAGGCGCCGCTCGTCGGCGCTGAGCCCGCGGGGGCCTGCTGGGGCGGCCGTGCGCGCGGGCAGCGTGCCGGTCAGGTAGGCCTCCATGATGGCTGGGTGCACGTAGCACGCGCGGCACACGGCGGGCGTATTCGCCAGCCGTTTTGACACGGCTTTGATCACATCCACCGCCTCCTGCTTGGCGCGGCGCTCGTCTTCGAATGGGCGCGCCTGCAGCGCGGCAAAGGCCATCACGGAGCCCGCCCAGGTGCGATAGTGCTTGGCGGTGTATTCGCCGCCGCCGGCGTGACGCAGGTAGGTATTGACCGCGCCCGAATCGACAGGGCGCTTGTCGCCATCGGCATCCAGATACTGAAACAGCTGCTGGCCCGGAATGTCCAGGCATTGCTTGATGATGCGCGCCACGCGCCGGTCCGTGACCGTGACGTCGTGGGCCACGCCGCTCTTGCCCTGGAATCTGAACCGGAAACGGCTGCCGGCCACGGTCGTGTGCCGGCGCTTGAGCGTTGTCAGGCCGTAGGACTTGTTGGCTCGCGCGTATTCGCGCCCGCCAACGCGGATCAGGGTGATCTCCAGCAGGCGGACCAGGGTCGCGACCACCTTGTCCTGCGTGAGGCCCGGTATCTTCATGTCGCGCTCGACCTGACGCCGGATGCGGGGCAGTGCGTGACCGAAGGACAGCAGATTCTTGTATTTGGTGGCGTCGCGCACCGCCGTCCAGCCGGGATGATAGCGATATTGCTTGCGGCCGCGCGCATCGCGCGCCGTGGCCTGAAGATGCCCGTCCGCCAGCGGGCAGATCCATACGTTTTCGTATGCGGGCGGGATGGCCAGGGCGTTGATGCGCTGGATCTGCGCCTCGTCGGTAATGCGCGCGCCTTTCTCGTCCAGATAGTGAAACGTATGGGCGTTGACCCGCACGCGGGTGTAGCCGGGCTGCGTGTCGTCCACATAGGTCAGCGATGCCTCTTCGACGGGCAACGGATCCGGGTCCTTTTGCGTGCGGGTGCTCATTCAATCTCCGGGTGCGCGCGGTAGCGCTGGGCTACAGCATGCCGCGTTCCCGGCGGCGGCGATCGCGGGCGCGGAAGGCTTTGGGCACGCCGCTTGCTGAATGCCTTGTCGGCAATCGCGCCGCCGGAATCGCCCGCGGACCGGCCGCGCTGCCCGCGAGAGAATTTTCAGAGGAGAGTGCAATGCAAACCGTCCTGCAACTACATGTGCCGCCGAAGCCGGATCCGATCCCGCCCGGCTCGCCGCCGGGGGACTTGCCGGTAGACCCGGATACCGATGAGCCGGACGTGGACCTGCCGCCGCTGTCCCCGCCCGTCAAGGAAATCGTGCCGCCGAAAGACGCCTGATCCTTCGCCCCTTCCACAACTCAAATCAATAAATCCAAGGAGTCATTATGTCGACCATCCTGCTGATCATCCTGATCCTGTTGCTCATCGGCGCTGTCCCCGCCTGGCCTCACAGCCGTAGCTGGGGTTACTACCCGAGCGGCCTCCTGGGCATCGTTGTGATCGTGCTCATCGTGCTGCTGTTGATGGGACGCATATAGCGCCATGACACGCTGATGGCCGCCGGACGCCAGCGCGTCTGGCGGGCCGCGAGCAGGGCCCGGGGCGGCCCTGCCGTTCTGGCGCGCGCGCCGCGTCGGGCGTAAGATCTGCGGGTTTCAGCAGCAACCCACCTAGATCCCGCAGCCCCATGAGCATCCCCTTACTCATCCTGATCGACAGCGTTCAGGACTATCTTCCCGTCATCGAATCCCAGGGCTTTCGCCCGATTCTCGCCACCACCGACCAGACCCGCGCGCAGGCCATCCAGGCGCATGGCGGGCAGATCCGCGCCGTCCTGACGCGTGGCGCCACTGGCCTGCGGGCCGACGAAATGGCCGCGCTGCCGAACCTGAGCATCGTCTGTTCGCTTGGTGTCGGCTATGAAAATATCGATCTCTTGGCGGCGCATGCGCGCGGCATTGTCGTGACGAACGGCCCGGGCGCCAATGCGGTTTCTGTCGCCGATCACGCAATGGCGCTGCTGCTGGGCGCGGCGCGCCGGCTGCCGCAGGCGGACGCCTGGGTCCGGCAGGGCCACTGGAGCGGCTTCATGGGGCCGCAGGTCAGCGGCAAGCGTCTGGGCATTTTGGGCCTGGGCACCATCGGCCTGGAAATCGCCCGCCGGGGCGCGAATGGGTTCGGCATGAGTGTCGGGTATTACAACCGCCGCGCCCGGCCGGAGTCGGGCTACACCTATTTCGACAACCCCCGCGCGCTGGCCGCGGAATCGGACTTTCTGGTGGTGGCCACCCCGGGCGGCGCCGGCACGCATCACCTGGTTGACGCCAGTGTGCTGGAGGCGCTGGGTCCGGATGGGTATCTGATCAATATCGCGCGGGGCAGCGTGGTCGATACCAACGCGCTGATCGCGGCGCTGGCCGAACGGCGCATCGCGGGCGCGGGCCTGGACGTGGTGGACGGCGAGCCGTTCATACCCGATGCGCTCAAGCAACTGGACAACGTGGTGCTGACGCCGCACAGCGCGGGCCGCTCGCCTGAAGCCGTGGCCGCCACGGTTGCGCTGTTCTTGGAAAACGCCACGGCGCATTTTGCGGGCAAGCCGGTGCTGACGCCGGTTCGCGACGTGCAGCCCGAGGCGGCCTGATACTGCTCCGCTCCGAAATGCACCGAAGCCGCGCCCGGTGAGGGGCACGGCTTCGTGTGGGCGGGCAGGGGATGCGCGTTAGTGCGAGAACATGATGGGCACGGTCATGCTTTTAAGGATGGAAGCGGTGGCGCCGCCCATGGCCCATTCCCGGAACTTGCTGTGGCCGTACGCGCCCATGACGATCAGGTCCGCGCTGTAGTCCGCAGCGGCATTCAGGATGGTGCTGCCCACGCCGACGCCCTTGATGTCGCGGCGCACGTGATCGGGCGCGGGGATGCCATGCGCGACGCAATAGGTGGCCAGGTCTTCGAAGGGGATGGATTCGACGTTGCGCGTGGCGGCCCCTTCGTCCATGGTCAGCACGACCACATGCGAGGCGCCCTGTAGCAGCGGCGCCGCATCGGCCAGCGCGCGGGCGGCTTCGCGGCTGCCGTCCCAGCACAAGAGGACCCGATCGCCGACCACCGGAAAATCACCGCTGGACGGCAGCACCATGACGGGGCGGCCGGCGGTCAGCAAGGTTTGTTCAACGAATTCGTTTTCGTGCGCGGCTTCGACGTCGTCGCGGTTTTGCTGGCTGACGATGATGAGGTCGCTGGCCCGGCCGTGCAGGGCAACGGTGGCGCTGGGCGAGGATTCGCCGGCCCGGACGACGGCCGGCACGTCGGCGGCCGCTGCCGCTTCCAGAAAGGCGTTTTGTACCTCACCCCGATTCTGTGCCTGCAAGTTCTTCATGATGTTCAGCGTGCGCGACATCATGACGGATTCGCCGTAGTAGTACTGCGGCGGCGCGGAGCTGGCGTAGACCCCCACCAGTTCGGCCTTGTGGCGCTTGGCCAGTCCCAGCGCCAGCGCGGTGCGGCGGGTGCAGTCAAACCCGTGGTCCAGGTGGACGGTAATGCGGCGGTACATGGTGGGCCTCCTTGGTTAAAAGCGTGCCACCGTATGGTTGCCGTTTCGCCCGCGGGCTCCATTGATGTGCGTCAAACCTGTCTGAGTTTGGCCTCGCCGGCGCAATGAGAGGCCGTTATTGCGGCGGTTCGTCGCGCTGCACGCGTTCGCGCAGTTGCCGGATCTGGCGCGCCTGCTGGGCGATGCGGTCCAGCGGGGCGGCGAGCGCCGGTTCGGCGTCGGCGATGACCGGCGGGACGCCGATGCGGCGTGCGTCTCCGGGTGGGGTGGGGCCTTCGGGGTGCAGCACGTGCGCAAGCCTGGCGCCGTAGTCGCGCAGCGCGGCGGCCGCCGCTGACGCCGGGGGCAGCGCTGGCTGGATTTCCAGCACCGTACCCGCCGCCGTGATGCGGCGCATGGCGTTGAGCAGATTCACGGCGGTGTCCACGTTGCGCTCGCGATGCACCGGATTCTGCTGAAGCCGCTGGAGAGAAGCCTCGGCATTGTCGGCCGACAGGCAGGCAAGCCTGCGCAGGCCGACGATGTCCTGCGAAGACGCGTCGCCGCTCTTTTCCTGCGTCAGGGCCAGCGCGTAGTCCGCGTGCCGCTGCAGCGCGCGCGTCAGGGCGCCGGCAAGCTGCCGCGGTTCCTTCTCGGGCCAGACCAGAAAGCCCACCAGCAGCGCCAGGATGCCGCCCAGCACGCTGTTGAAAGCGCGCAGCGCGGCCAGCATGGGCTCGTAGATCTCGGGCTGCTGGATGTGGCTGACCAGCACGAACTGCGAGGTGAGGAAAAAGGTGAACAGCGCGTAATGGATGGTGCGCGCGGCAAACGTGCCCAGCGCGATCGGCAGCACCGCCAGCGCCACCGACAGCGGCGTGCTGAGCAGCAGTCCCAGCAACGAGGCGCCGATGGCGCCCGCCACGCTGCCGATCACGCGCTCGACGGTGCGTTGCCACGTCGTCGCGAAATACGGCTGCAGGATGAAGACCAGCGTCAGCGACATCCAGTAGCCGTGGTTGACGGCAAAGGTCTTGGACAGGGCGACGGCAATGGTGGCGCCCACGCCGACGCGAAATGCATGGCGGAAGGCATCGGATTCGAACCGCAGGTTCTGGCGCAACGTTTGCCAGGCCTGGCGCGCGCCGCTTGCATCGCGGGCGCGTTGGGCGGGCGCGGCGGGCGTGGCGCCCTGGTCGAAAAGGCTGTGGGAGACCGCCTGAGCGGTGTGCAGCAGGCGGTCCAGCACCGGCACCACGGTGGCCAGGTCGGGCGCGTAGGCCATGGCGCCGCCGCGCAGATCGCGCAGCCCGGCGTTGTAGTGGGCCAGGCGCTCGCGCAGGCAATCGGCCTGCTTGGCATCGCTGACATCGGAGGTGCTGGCGATGGCGTTGCAGACGCTGGCGTAGCGGTGCAGGGCGTGCGACAGGTGGGCGCCGGCGCTGCGGCCCAGCCAGCGCGGCGCGTTCGATTCCAGCAGGTCGGCGGCCGCGACCAGTGCGATGAAACTGTCCTCGGCGCTGTCCAGCAGGTACATCAATTGATGCGCGCGGGCCCGGCGCGACGGCCGGGCATCGAGCACTTCGCGGATGCGGACGCGGGCAGCTTCCAGTGCGGCGCGCTGGGCGCTGCGCTGGGGCTTGACGACGGCGGTCCAGGCTTGTTGCCCCGCGGCGGGCGCCAGGCCCGAATACATGCGAGCCAGCGCGTCGGAAAAATCGGCCAGCCCCCGGTAGCAGTGCGCGACCGCATGGGTCGCGTCCTTCCAGGGGCGGCGGCGCCAGACGAGCGCCGTCATCAGGATGGCCCAGACCGCGCCCGCCAGGAAAAACAGCGTGTACCAGAGGCTTTCCATCAGCGTCGGCGCGGGCAGCTCGGCGGCAACGACGAAGCCGGCCGACAGCAGGGTGCCCACGATGGCGGCGGCCGGTCCCAGCACGCGGAGCAGCCCGCCGAACGTGCAGCAGACAAACGTAAGAGGCAACAGCAGCCAGAGGTGCGCCGCGCTGGCGCTGGCCAGCAGGCAGAACAGGGCGCCGATCAAGCCCAGCGCCAGCATCGATCCGGCGCGCTTGCGCAAGGGGCCGCCTGGGTCGCCGAAGCAGGCCCAGAACGCCGCGATGGCGGTCCAGCCCAACCGGGGTTCGTGCACCAGCACGGCAAGGATGACGGGGGCCGCGCTGATGGCGGCAGCTTGCAGGGCATCGAGCCACAGCACATTGCGCAGGGAAGCGCGCCAACGGGTAAGCAGACTAGTCACGCGGAGAGGGGAAATACAGCGGAAATGGAACGCGGGCCGGGCCCGAAGACGGCAACCCTACCATGTCGACAAGACACCGTCAGGCCCGTGTTGCAGCGCGCCCGCAATGCCGCGTGAAAAATGAATTTCCGCACCTTAACACCTCTGGTTACATGTGTGTGACTTTATGGCGGAGTGAGCGCAGAATGCCCGAATATCGTGTCCCGATCTGCGCCCGGACAGCGCAGGCGTCACGTCGGAGCGCATCTGGAGCAAGCCATGATCAACACTGAGCCTTGCCAAAATTCCGTGGTCAGCGATGCGGAAATTACCGCCATGATCACCAGCCGGGACGGGCTGCGCGTGCTCCTGCAGCCGCAAGTGGACCTGCTGACGGGCCGGATCGTATCGGCCGAAGCATTGGTCCGATGGCAGCATCCGCAACTGGGCATCGTGATGCCGTCGGACTTCATCCCGGCCGTGAACCGGCTTGGGCTGGACTGCATGCTGTTCGAGCGCGTCTGCGTGCGGGTCATCGATGCGCTCCAGACACTGCGCCGTTTGGGGTTGGCGGTGCCGCTGGCGATCAATGCGCCGGCCACCACGCTTTCCGAGACGCGCTGCATCGATTTCCTGCTGGATCGCGTGCGGTCCGCTGAGTTGCCACCCTCGCTGGTGCGCGTGGAATTGACCGAAGACCAACCCATCCATGATCTGGACGTGCTGCGCGCGTCGCTGCTCCGGCTGGAAGAGGCGGGTTGCGAAGTCAGCCTGGACGATTTCGGTACCGGCCATGCGTCGCTCAAGCTGCTGTCGGCGCTTCCGCTGTCGGAGGTGAAGATCGACCAGTATTTCGTGACGCGGATGCGCCGCAGCGCCGTGGCTTTTGAGGTGCTGCGCACCGCCGCGGAGCTGGCTACCCGCCTGGGCTGGCGCGTGGTGGCCGAAGGGGTGGAAAACGTCGCTGACATTCCCGCGCTGCGTGCGGCGGGATGCCGGTACGGGCAGGGCTTTTCGCTGGGCCGGCCCATGCCGCTGGACGAATTGATCTTGCGTCTGCGCACGCAACGCGACGGCGGCGAGCCGCTGGCCGCGCCCGCCGCTTATGCGTCGTCGTGGCTGGATGCGTTCGATGGTCCCAGCCAGGAAACCGAGTCCGCGCGCCCTGTCGTGCTACGCACGGTGGCGTAGTCGCCGCCTCACCTCGTCCTGCGCGAGCGTAGTTTTTACCGACCGGCGCGGGAATTGCCCAGCCCCGGCCCCGTCCCCTGAAAATGCCGCCCTGGACCCGCCCGCCGCGCCTGCGTTGGGCACGCCGGTTGCTCTGGTATCTGGGCGGAATATCTCCGCTTACTAGGAGACTTGTAATGGCCAACCAGAACCAACCCGACCAGCAGAAGCAACCGCAAAAGCAACAGTCCCAGGAAAATCCGCGGGACCGCAATCAGTCGCCGGGTCAACAGCCCGGGCAATCGGGTCAGCAAATGGAGAAAGACCGGAATCAACAAGGTCAGACTTCAGGCCAGCAGAACAGGACCCAGCGCTAAACGTGCTGGCTACGCCAGCCGCGTGACCAGCGCGTGGTTGTCTGCGTAGTGCCTGACGGCCCCGGCCGCGCCTCCTCCGTGGCGTATCCGGGGCCGAATTGCGTTTGAAAGGCCGTCTCGCGCTCACGCAGACAGGCACAACGCTGCCGGGCCGTCGCGCAACACTTCAGACAGCGGCAGCAGGCCATCGGCGCCCGCGCGCACCCGGCGTCCAGTTAGCGCGTCGTGCCAGGACAAAACCGGGCTCGCCGCCGGCAACCGCAGCGCCGTATCGCCCCAGAACACCCGCGCGGCGCCCGGATCCCCGTTTACATAGCCGGTCAGCCGCAATGCGCAGGTGCGCGCCCCGACGATAAGGGCCGTCTGACCCTCATGTTGGCGCACGTAGGCCAGCACATGGTCCGCCTGGCTGCCTTCGGCATGCACGGCTTGCAAGGTGCCTGCCGCAAACGGCGCGGGGGTACGCTGGCGGGCAAGGAGCAGGCGGTGGATCAGGGCCTGCTTGACCGCGCCCGTGCGCCAAGCCGATTCCGACAGGTCCATTGCCACGTCGCGCGACCCTTCGGCCAGCAGCCGGGCGCGCAGGCCGTAGTCGACCGGCCTGCGGTTGTCCGGGTCGACGAGGCTGAAATCCCAGAGTTCCGTACCCTGATAGAGGTCCGGCACGCCCGGCAACGTGCAGCGCAGCAGCGTCTGGGTAAAGCTGTTCACCATGCCGGCGGGTGCGATTTCCAGCGCAAAGGCCGCAATGCTGGCCAGCACGGCGCGGCCGTCGGCGTCGTGGCCCAGCCAGGTCAGGCACGCCTTTGCGGCCGCTTCGTATGCCGGGTCCTGGTCGGTCCAGCTGGTGTGCAGCTTGGCTTCGCGCAGCGCCTTTTCCTGCCACTGGGCGACACGGTCCAGCCAGGGTTGCAGGCGGTCGGCCGGCCAATCGGACGGATCGGCGCGCCAGTCGCAGGGCCAGGCGCCGACCAGGGTCTGAATGAGCATGTAGCGGTCGGCACGCGTCATGCCGGCAGGCATGGCGTCGATCCAGCCGCGCGCCGCTTCCAGCCAGCGCTGCGGCATTTCCGTCAGGACGGCAAGGCGGGCCCGCGTGTCTTCGCCGCGCTTGTGATCGTGCGTGGCGGTGGCCAGCATGGCGCGGGGATGCGTGCGGGCTCGGGCGGCACAGGCCTGAAAGAACTCGTCGCCGGACAGGCCGAAGCGCGCGGGCGACGCGCCGACCTCGTTGCGAGACAGCAGCGGCCCGTAACGGTAGAAAAGCGTGTCCTCCAGCGCCTTCGCGGCCAGGGGCGGGGTCAATTGCTGAAAGCGCCGCAGTGCAGTGGCGTGTTCCGGCTGGCCATTGAACCATTCGGCGATCTGCGCCAGCAGCGTGGCGTCCGCCGAACCTTCACGAGCCGCCAGCGCCAACGCGGCGCCCTGAACGGCGGTGTTGCGCCGATGCGCGTCCGCCGGGTTGCTGCCCTCGTCCTCGGCGTAAGTGCGGTAGACGGGGAAGGCCGCCAGCAGGGCGCTCAGCGCGCGGTCGATCGCTGTCGCCGTCCAGTCGCGCGTGCGCACGTCCTGGCTGGCGAGCTGTTCAAGGCAGCCGACCAACGCCTGCCGTTCGGCGGGGAAGTGCCGCACCAGCATGCGCACGCGCGCCGCGCGCAACTGCTCGGCAGCGTCGCGGTGGTCGCCGGTCAATTCTTGCCAGAATGTGCGCAGTGGCGCCTCGCCCTGCGGGTCATGCAGCACGGCGCTCACCTGGTCCATGAAGTCGTAGCCCGTGGTGCCGTCGGTCTGCCAGCGAGGATCCAGCGCCTCGTCATGCGCCAGGATCTTCTCCACGACCAGATACGGCTGGTCCTGGCGCAGCGCAGCGGGCCGGCTGGCGTTGGCTTGAGCCAGACGCGCCGACAGCCGCCGCAAGTAGCCCCCGGGCGACGCCAGCCCGTCGATGTGGTCGATGCGCAGGCCGTCCAGCACGCCTTGGGCGTACAGGCGCAGGACAAGCGCATGGACGGCGTCAAAGACCGCCTCGTCCTCGACACGCACGCCGACCAGTTCGCTGATTTCGAAGAAGCGCCGCCAGTTGATCTGGTCGGGCGCGGTACGCCACCACGCAAGGCGGTAGTGCTGGCGTTCCAGGAGTTCATGCAGACGCTGGCGGCCGGGCGCCTCGGCGGGGTCGTGTTCGCGCAGCCACGCTTCGCGTACGGCGCCGCGCGGCACGGACGACGGAGTCAGCGGATAGCGCTGGCCATGCACGTCCAGCTCGGGGGCGGCGGCATCCGGGTCCCATTGCGGCGTGATGGCGCCGCGTTCCAGGGACGCGCCGTACGGGTCGCCCAGCACGGGCAGCAGGACCTTGTTGCGCAGCGCCGGCGCGGGACGATTCCAGTCGATATCGAAGTAGGCCGACCACGCGCTTGCCGCGCCGTTGGCGAGCACGTCGCGCCACCACGCGTTGGTGGGATGGGCCGCCATGTGGTTGGGCACGATATCCGCGATGAGGCCCAGGCCGCGTGCCCGCGCGGCGCTGGCCAGCCGGAGCAGGGCGGGTTCGCCGCCCAGTTCCGGGCTGACCACGGCGTGGTCGATGACATCGTAGCCGTGCGTGGAACCCGCTCGCGCGCGGGTGATGGGCGACAGATACAGATGGCTGACCCCCAGGTCCGCGTAGTAATCCACCTGGGCGCACGCGTCGTCGAGTGTGAAGCCTGCGTGCAGTTGCAGCCGGGCGGTGGCTTGCGGTGTGCTCAAGATTGTCTCCTTCCGGCGCGCGCGGCATCCAGGCGGGCCTGCGTGGCGGGATCGGCAAAGGTCGCGCGGATGCTTAGCGGCAACCGTTGGCACCAATTGGGGTGGGTGTCGATGGTGCCGGGCAGATTTGGCTGGTCCAGTACGCCGGCAACGTCTTCCATCGGAATCAACATCAGCGGGCACGGGCTGGAGGACACGAACTGCAGAAGCGCGGGCACCGGCGCTTCGGCGGGCGGCGTTGCCAGGCTTGGATCCAGCGCCCGCGAAAGCAGCTCGCGGTCCAGCGCCCGTCCGGCGCGAAGACTTTCCTCGCTGTCGTCGGCGCCCAGCAGACCCAGTTTGACGCGCCAGTCGATGTCGCGCTCGTCCCACCAGCCGCGCAGGGTGGGCAAGTCATGCGTCGTCGTCATGGCGACCGCGTTGCGCGGCCACTCGGCGGGCGTCGTGAAGCCGGCCGGGGTGTCGGGACCCGGCTGGGCGTCCGGCGCCTGACGCATGAACCAGAGCACGTTCATGCCGAGCACGCCGTTGTCCTTGAGCCGGTCATCAAAGCCCTCGGGCACGGTGCCCAGGTTTTCGCCGATGGCGCAGGCGCGGTGGCGCCAGGCCTCCAACGAGATCAACGCAAGCATGTCGTCCAGCGGATAGCGCAGGTAGGCGCCATCGGCGGGCGACGCGCCCTCGGGCACAAGCCACAGACGGGCCATCCCCAGGATGTGGTCGATGCGCACGCCGCCGGTATGCGCCAGCACGGCGCGCAGCATGTCGATGAAGGCGGCGTAGCCCTGGGTGTGCAGCGCGCGCGGCGACAAGGCGGTCAGGCCCCAGTACTGCCCGAGGGGGTTGTAGATGTCGGGCGGCGCGCCCACGGACATGCCGCGCATGAGGTCGGCCTGGCGGCTCCAGGCGTGGCTGCCGTCCGGACTGGCGCCCACGGCCAGATCGGCGAGCAGGCCGAGCCGCATGCCGACCTCGCGGCCTGCGGCGTGCGCCGCAGCCAGGCTCTCTGCCGCAAGCCACTGCGCGAATTGGTGAAAGTCCACGTCCAGCGCATGGTCCTCGGCAAATCGCTTGACCTGCGACGAGGCGGGATCGCGCAGGGCGGCAGGCCAGCGCTGCCACGCGGGGATCGACCCGCCGGGCGCGCGTTGCGCCGCATGCAGCGCTTCAAAGATCGCGTGGTCGCGCAGAGCCTGGCCGCGCTCGGCGCAAAACTGCGCATAGCGCGCCCGCTCACTGACACCGCCATGGGTGGCGAATTCGGCATGCAGGGCACGCAGCCCTTGCAAGCGGATCGCCGCAGCGGCCGGCCAGTCGATACGCGCCAATCCGTCCAGCGCGGTCAACGCCGCGGGGGCGACGCCGGCTAGCGCGCGCTGCAGCGCATCCTGCCCCAGCACCGGGGCGGGATCGGCGTACAGCACGTTCAGGAACAGGCGGTTGGACGGCGAATAGGGGCTGGACCGCTCGGGTTGCGCGGCGTACATCGCGTGAACCGGGCTGATGGCAAGCATGTCCGCGCCTTGCTCGGCAGCGGCCACCGCCAGTTCGCGCAGCGCGCCAAAATCGCCGAAACCGTGCGTGCGCGGCATGTCGGCGCGCGCGTCCTGGCGCAGGCTGTAGACCTGTGCGGCCAGACCCCAACAGCGCGGGCTGGCCGCGCCGGTCAGATCGGCCAGGCTCGGGGCCTCGCGCGGCGCCACCGCCAGCGTGGCCTGCGCCGACGTCAACAGCAGCCGGTGGTAGCCGGGCTCGTCGGGTGCGACCAGGAACGGGATGCCGTCCGCGCCCGCCTGAATATGGCCGTTCAGGATGTGGCCGGATTCGCACAGGATGCGATAGGGGCCGCGGGCAGTCTTGGGCAGCGGCGTGCGGGCGTTGCACCGCGTCACCAGCATGGGCGGCAGCGCGTCCGCCGCCTGTTCCGCCAAGCGCTGGCGGCTGTCGGCGATGTCCCGGGACGTCTCTGCCGGCAGGTCCATCGCAGCCAGCAGCGCGCGCAAGGTTTCCGGCGCGACGCGTTGCGAGCGCTGGCGCGCATCGGTCCAATGCTCCGCGATGCCGGCCTCGGCGGCCAGCGCGGACAGGCCATCCGGCTCGGCACTGGTGCGCTTCATGCCGCGTCCTCCAGCAGCCAGACGGTGCTGTCCGGGCACAGTTCGCCTTGCGCGAGCCGGTCCCGACCGCCCGCGGGCGATTCGAACAGCAGAGTCGCGAACACGTCCGGACCGGGCATGAGCGAATCGGGCACGGTCTGAGGATTGGGCCCCAGGTTCGCGTAGACCGTCAGGCGGGCGCCATCGGCCAGTTCCCAGCGTGCAAACACGCTGCGGTCGCCCACCGCCGCGGCGCCCAGGCTGACCGCGCCCGCCAGCCGCGGCGCGATCATGCGCGCGCGCAATTGCAGGAGCGCCGTATAGTCGCGCATCCACTGGGCCGCATCTGGCTCGTCCTGCCAGGGATAGCTGGCGTGGTAGGTGGACGCGTCGTTCGGATCGGGCAACTGCGCGGCCGGGGAATCGCCGGCGAATTCGGGAAAGGCCGAAAATTCGCGTTGCCGGCCGTCGCGCACCGCCTGCGCCAGCTCGGGATCGGTGTGGCTCGTGAAATACAGGAACGGCGCGCGCGATCCGCGTTCCTCGCCCATGAAGATCAACGGGATCTGCGGCGCCAGCAATTGCAGCGCGACGGCCGCACGCAGACGCTGGGGGTTGTCCACCAGCTCGGTCAGGCGTTCGCCGCGCGCGCGGTTGCCGGTCTGGTCATGGTTCTGCAGGAACAGCACGAAGGCGGTGGGCGGCAGGTCGGCGCTGCGCTCGCCACGCGGCTGGTTGCCCCGATAGGCGGAGGGCTGGCCCTGATACACCCAGCCTTCGGCCAGGCAGCGCGCCAGCGCCTGCGCGGGCGCTTCGGCGTAGTCGGAATAGTAGCCGCGCGATTCGCCGGTCAGCAGATGGTGCAGCACATGGTGCGCATCGTCGTTCCATTGCGCCTCGAAATCGCCGCGCAGCAGGCTGGCGCGGTTGTCGTCGTTTTCGACGACGAGATGCACGTGGCGCTCGGCCGAGACGTTGTCGCGCACGAAGCCGGCCAGCTCGTGCAGCCACTCGTGTCCGGCGATGGCATGGACAGCGTCCAGGCGCAGGCCGTCAAAGCGGTACTCGGTCAGCCAGTACAGCGCGTTTTCCTTGAAGAAGGCGCTGACGGCCTCCTGCCGGAAGTCGATGGCAGCCCCCCACGGCGTGTCGATATCGGTGCGAAAGAAGGGCGCGGCATAGGCCGACAGGTAATTGCCGTCCGGGCCGAAGTGGTTGTAGACCACGTCCAGCATCACGCCCATGCCCAATCCATGCGCGGTGTCGATCAGGTTCTTCAGATCGTCGGGCGAACCGTACGCGGTGTCGGGCGCATAGGCCAGCACGCCGTCATAGCCCCAGTTCCGCTCTCCCGGAAAATCGGCGATGGGCATGAGCTCCAGCATGGTGATGCCCATGTCGGCCAATTCGGGCAACCGCGCGATCAGGCCCGCGTAGCCGCCGGCCAGTCCCGCGTGGACTTCGTAGATGACGGTGTCTTCCCACGGGCGGCCGGCCCATTCCGGGTGGCGCCAGCGGTACGCGCCGGGCGCCACGACAACGCTGTCGCCATGGACGTCGCCGTCCTGCAGACGTGATGCGGGATCGGGCATGACGGTGCCGCCGCCCAGCCGATAGTGGTAGCGGGCGCCCGCCGGGCAGTCCACATCGGCTTGCGCAAAGCCGTCCGGGCCGGGGTGCATCGGAATGGGAGGATGACCCTCGACCTCCAGCACGAGACCGGGCGGGGCGCTCGGCGCCCACAGCCGAAAGCGGGTGACGCCGCTTTCCAGCGGCAAGGCGCCGAATGAATACGGATGCGTCATGTCGCCTCTCCAGATTCCGCCCGCTGTCCCATCAAGACAAGGCTATGGGGCGCAACCGTCACCGTTGGCTCGTCCCATGGCGCGGGCTCGGCTGGCTTGTCCGAGTCCAGTTCCAACGACCAGGCGAATCCGGCTTCGGGCAGCGTGAAGGTCACGGCTTCGTGCGTGGGGTTCATCAGCAACAGCGTCACGTCGGCGCCGCCCTCGGGGCGCAGCGCGGCCCGGCGCAAGCCCATGACGCGCTCCTGTTCGGCGTCCCACGCCGGGCCCTCCAGCGGCGCGCCCGATGCGTCGAACCAGGAAATGGCCGGGACGCCCGGCAGGATCTCCTGGCCCGCATCGCCATAGCGGGCGCTGCGCACGCTGGGATGCGCGCGGCGCAGGGCCGTCAGGCGTCCCACATAGCGGCTGAGCGCCCGGCCGGCATCGCTTTGCGCCTGCGTCCAGTCCAGCCAGGAAATGGCGTTGTCCTGGCAGTAGGCGTTGTTGTTGCCTTCCTGGCTGTTGCCGAATTCATCGCCCGCCAGCAGCATCGGCGTGCCGTCGGACAGCATGGCCGATCCCAGCAGCGCACGTTGGACGCGGCCGCGCGTCTCCAGGATCTGCGGATCGTCGGTCGGCCCTTCGGCGCCCCAGTTGTGGCTGAAGTTCTCGGAGTGGCCGTCATTGCCGTCCTCGCCATTGGCCTCGTTGTGGCGGCCGTCGTAGCTGACGATGTCGGCCAGCGTGAAGCCGTCGTGCGAGGCCACGTAGTTGACGCTGGACCAGGGGCGGCGATGGCGGCGGTCGAAGATGTCGCGCGACCCGCACAGCCGCGCCGCCATCTCGCCGCGCATGCCTTCATCCCCGCGCCAGAAGCGGCGCGTGGTGTCGCGGAACTTGTCGTTCCATTCCGCGAACCCGGGCGGATGGTTGCCGAGCTGGTAGCCGTCCGGGCCGATGTCCCACGGTTCGGAGATGAGCTTGAGCCTGGACAGCACCGGATCCTGCAGGATCACGTCGAAGAATCCCGAGCCGGGGTCGTAGCCGTTGCCCTCGCGGCCCAGCGTCACGCCCAGGTCGAAGCGAAAACCGTCCACCCCGTAAGAGGTCGCCCAGTAACGCAGCGAGTCGGTCACCATCTGCAGCACCCGCGGATGCGACATGTTGACCGTGTTGCCGCAGCCCGTGTCGTTGATGTAGTAGCGTTCTTGCCCCGGCATGAGGCGGTAGTAGCTGGCGTTGTCCAGGCCGCGCCAAGAAAGCGTCGGGCCCATTTCGTTGCCTTCGCAGGTGTGGTTGTAGACCACGTCCAGGATCACCTCGATGCCCGCCGCGTGCAGACGGCGGATCGCCAGCCGCAGTTCGTTGGGGTGCTGCATCAGGTACGCCGGTTCCGGCGCGAAGTAGGACAGGGTGCTGTAGCCCCAGTAGTTGCGCAGCCCGCGCTCGGTAAGGAAGTGGTCTTGCAGGAAGGCATACACCGGCAAGAGTTCCACCGCCGTCACGCCCAGACGTTGCAGATGCTCGATGAAACGCGGATCGGCCAGGGCCGCGCAGGTGCCGCGCAGCGGCTGGCGCAGGTCTTCGCGCTGCATCGACACGCCGCGCAAGTGAACTTCGTAGATTGTCGTGTCGTTCCAGGGCGTGTCCGGGGCCTTGCTGTTGCCCCAGTTGAACGGCACCTCGTCGGCCACGATGGCCTTGGGCATGGCGGGGGCGCTGTCGCGGCGGTCAAAGCTCAGATCCTGCCGCGAATGATTCATGCGGTAGCCAAAGAGCGCATTGCTCCAGTGCAGCGGACCGCTCAGCTGGCGCGCATAGGGGTCCAGCAGAAGCTTGTTGGGGTTGAAGCGGTGCCCATTTTGCGGATCGTACGGGCCGTGGGCGCGGTAGCCGTAGAGCAGGCCGGGCTGCGCATCCGGCAGGTAGCCGTGCCAGATTTCGTCCGTGCACTCCGGCAGGTCGAAGCGGCGCAATTCCTTGCGCCCCTTGGGATCGAAGATGCACAGCTCGATACGGGTGGCGTGCGCGGAGAACACCGCGAAGTTCACGCCCAGGCCATCGCTGGTAGCGCCCAGCGGTTGGGGCTGGCCGCCGGTGATTCGGGTCAGTTGGGACGGATCCATGGATTCAGCCTTCGTGCATCAGGAAGAGAGTCGAGAGGGGCGGCAGGGTGAGCGACAGGGCCTGCGGCTGCCCGTGGGCAGCCATGTCGCCGGTGTTGGCCCCGCCCTGGTTGCCCTGGCCGGACCCGCCGTACTGGGACGCGTCGGTGTTCAGCAGTTCAGCCCAGCGGCCGGCCCGAGGAACCCCGATGCGGTAATCGTGCCGGGTGACCGGCGTGAAATTCGACACGGCCAGCACGTGCTGCTGGCCGTCGGTGCGGATGAAGGCGACGACGCTGTTGTCCTGGTCGTCCATGATCGTCCACGCGAACCCCGAGGGGTCCGCGTCTCGCGCATGGAGGGCCGGGAGGTCGCGATACAGGCGATTCAGGTCGGCCACCAGGCGCTGCATGCCCAGATGTCCCGCGTCGTCCAGCAGGTTCCAGTCCAGCGCGGCGTCGTGGTTCCATTCGGTGGGCTGGGCCAGCTCGCCGCCCATGAACAGCAGCTTTTTGCCGGGATGCGCCCACATGAAGCCGAAGTACGCGCGCAGGTTGGCCAGCCGCGCCTGCTTGTCGCCGGGCATCTTGTCCAGCAGCGACCCCTTGCCGTGTACCACCTCGTCGTGCGACAGCGGCAGGATGAAGCGCTCGCTGTACGCGTACACCATGCCGAACGTGATGTCGTGGTGGTGGTAACGGCGATGGATCGGATCCTGCGCCAGATAGCGCAGGGTGTCGTGCATCCATCCCATGTTCCATTTGTAGTGGAATCCTAGACCGCCTTCGGACACGGGCGCGGTCACGCCCGGCCACGCGGTGGACTCTTCGGCAACCATGATGGCGTCCGGCACCTCGTGGCGCACGGTGTCGTTCAGTTCCTGCAGAAACTGGACCGCCTCCAGATTCTCGCGGCCGCCATAGCGGTTGGGTATCCATTCGCCGGGCCGGCGGCTGTAGTCGCGGTAAAGCATCGACGCCACCGCATCCACACGCAACCCGTCGATGTGAAAGCGCCGCAGCCAGTGCATGGCGCTGGCGATCATGAACGCCTTCACCTCGTTGCGCCCCAGGTTGTAGACCATGGTGTGCCAGTCGGGGTGATAGCCCTCGCGCGGATCCTCGTATTCGTACAGCGAGGTTCCGTCGAAGGTGGCCAGGCCATGCGCGTCGTCGGGAAAGTGCGCGGGCACCCAATCCAGGATGACGCCGATGCCGGCGGCGTGGCAGCGGTCGACGAACCGGGCGAAGGCCTCGGGCGGCCCGTAGCGCGCCGTGGGCGCGAACATGCCCAGCGGCTGGTAGCCCCACGAGCCGCCGAACGGATGCTCCATGATGGGCATCAGTTCCAGATGCGTGAAGCCCATGGCGCGCGCATAGCCCGGCAGCTTGTCGGCCATCTGGTCCCAGGCGCAGGGGCCCGCTTCGACACTGCTCCACGACCCGGCGTGGACTTCGTAGATCGACACGGGCGCGTCGGGAGACTGGCGCGCCCCGCGCGCCTGCATCCAGTCGTCGTCGGACCAGGCGTAGGGCGCGGGATCGTCCACGATCGAGGCCGTGGCGGGCGCCATCTCGCTGCGGCGCGCCATTGGATCGGCCTTCAAGAATTGATTGCCGTTGCGGTCGGTGATGGCGAACTTGTAGCGGTCGCCAGGACGTACGCCGGGAATGAAGATTTCCCAAACCCCCGCGGCGTGGCGCAGACGCATGCCGTGGCGGCGCGGATCCCAGCCATTGAAATCGCCCGCCACTGCAACCCGCCGGGCGTTGGGTGCCCAGACTGCGCAGCGCAGGCCGCTGACGCCGTCCACCTCGACCAGGTGCGCGCCCAGCGCCTCGCCGGCCTCGCGCCACGCGCCTTGGGCCAGGCGTTGCAGCGTGGCGTCATCCAGCAGGGCGCCGAAGGCATACGGATCGGCGGTGACCTGTTCGGCCGCGGGCCAGCGGATCGCCAGCCGGTAGGAAGCCCCGTCGCCGGCCTGCGCGTACGTCACGCGGCCGACGTAGAGGCCCTGCGCCTGTTCCTCCAGGGGCGTGCGATCGCCATCCTGATCCAGGACTGCCACGGCCGAGGCCCCGGGAACGAAGACGCGCACCCAGCCGTCGTGCGGCCCCAGCACCCCGAAAGGGTTGTCGTGCAGCCCGTGGGCCAGCGCGGTCAGCGCCTGCGCGTCGATGTGGCCGTCGGTGGCAGCGGCGGGAGAGGCAAAGCCTGCGGTCATGACGTTTTTCCTTCGGCATTGATGGCGGCCGACAGCAGGACGCCGCGCGCCAGTTCGGTCAGGGCGCACAGGGGAATCGAAATCCAGTCGGGCCGGTGTGCCGCTTCGTAGCTGACCTCGTAGGCGGCTTTCTCCAGTTGCGCCAGGATCAGCAGCGTATCCTCGCGATCCCCCGTGGCGGCAAGGTCGCCGCCGCGCACACTGGTGTACCCCTGCAGGAACGCGTCCGAGGCCCGCTGGCGGAAACGCGCCAGCAGGGCGTCGCGCTGTTCGGCCGGTGCGACGGGCGGCGCGGGCACGTCGTCCGCACCCGCATTGGCGTCCAGATGCGCGCCACCGATCAGGTCCGTCCGCGCAATCGACGCCGCCGCATAGTCAAACGAGCGCAACATGCCGGCCACGTCCTTGTACGGAGAAGCGAGCGAACGCCGCACTTCCAGGCTGCTGATCGGCTCACCTTCGAAATCGATCAGGTAGGCGTCGGTCTGCGCGACCAGCACCTGGCCCAGGTGGAAGTCGCCGTGTATGCGCAGCCACGGCGCGCCCACCTCGGCCTGTGCCATCTCGGCGACGCGCTTGGCCAGGCGCTCGTGATGCTCGAAGAACCACTCCGCGCAGGCATGCGACGGATCTTCAAGCTTGTCCAGCGTCGCGCGCAGGTTCTTTTCGGCGCGGTCCAGCAGCGCGAGCACCTGCTCGGCCCGCTTGTCCGCATCCGTCTGGCTGGCGGCTCGCGACTGGAAGTCCGCATCGTCGGTTGGCGCGGCCAGCAGCGTGTGCATCTTGCCCAGCCGTTCTCCGATGGTGCCGGCCATGACGGCGTAGCCTTCCAGGGTTTCCTCGAACTCCTCGGGCGAACTGCCAACCAACAGGGCGTTGGCCAGCGTGCGCTTCAGGTAGTCCAGCGTCCAGCTCCAGGCATCGCCCTCATTGGAGACGTAGCCGTGCGCGACCGCCAGCGTGTGCACGACGCCCTCGGCGTCGACGCGCTGCACCTCGCCCAGCAGCGGCGGAATGTTTCCGTAGCCGGCCCGCGTCAGGTAGCGGGTCATCTCGGCTTCGGGCGACAGGCCCGGCTGCACGCTGCGGATCAGCTTCAGGATGACGGCATTGCCGACGATGACCGAGCTGTTGGACTGTTCGCCCGACAGCCAGTGCATGTCGAGGTCGCCGTCGAAATCCATGCCGGCCAGCCCCGCCTCGGGCAGAAAGCGGATCACGCCCGGCTTGTCGCCCGGCTTGCCGCCGCTGCGTCCGTCAAGTTCCGCGCTCGCCTGCATCGCGCGGAGCGTGCTGCGCACGAAGCCCGGCTGCAGGAAGGCGTCGGCCAGGACGCCCACTTCGGCGCCGCGGCGCACGCGGGCAATGGCGTACTGGATGACGGCGGTCTCGTCCCAGACCAGGACAAAGGGCGCTTGCGCGCGCATGCCCGTCGTGCCGTCCTCCGGCTCGATCTCGGCCCAATAGAATTCCCCGTCGGCCGAGGCGAACGGCGTGGCGTAGGCCAGACGTGCGCGGGCCGGCGCCTCCGACCCCGGATACCAGCGCTGGCGCGCCAGATACTGCGGCAGGATCTCGCGCTCCAGCGTGGCGCGGGACCCGTCGGTCAGCGCCGCGCCGCCCCGGTTCTTGAGCACCAAGGTAATCAGTTCGGGCATCTGGGCGGGCGCCGTCGCGTGCCATCCGGGCGGCGCGGCGTCCTGGCTCAGGTCCATCCAGTAAAAGCCGTACGGCGGCAGCGTCAGCAGATAGGGCAGTTCGCCGATCGCGGGGAAGGGCGTGCCGCCCAGCATTTCCACGGGCACCCGGCCCGAGAACTCCTGCATGTGCAGCTCGACCGGTTGGGCCGCGTTCGACAGGTTCGCCACGCACAGGATCGTGGTGCTTTCGAACTGCCGCAGATAGGCCAGTATCTTGCGGTTGCCGGCGTAGATGAAGCGCAGCGTGCCGCGCCCAAAGGCTCGGCTCTGTCCGCGCTGGGCCAGGAGCCGCCGCGTCCAGTTCAGCAGCGAATGCGGGTCGCGCTGCTGCGCCTCGACGTTGACGGCCTCGTAGCCGTACAGCGGGCCCATCAGCACGGGCAACGGCAGGCGCTCGGGATCGGCGCGCGAAAAGCCGCCATTGCGGTCGGGCGACCATTGCATCGGCGTGCGCACCCCGTCGCGGTCGCCCAGGTGCACGTTGTCGCCCATGCCAAGTTCGTCGCCGTAGTACAGCACCGGCGTGCCAGGCATCGACAGCAGCAGGCTGTTCATCAGCTCGACACGGCGCCGGTCGCGTTCAAGCAGGGGCGCCAGCCGGCGGCGGATGCCCAGGTTGATGCGGGCGCGCGGCTCGGCCGCGTAAACGTTCCACAGGTAGTCACGCTCGCGGCTCGTCACCATCTCCAGCGTCAGCTCGTCGTGATTGCGCAGGAAGATGGCCCACTGGCAGGTCGGCGGAATATCGGGCGTCTGGCGGATGATGTCGGTGATCGGAAAGCGGTCTTCCTGCGCGATGGCCATGTACATCCGCGGCATCAGCGGGAAGTGAAAGGACATGTGGCATTCGTCGCCCGCCCCAAAATACTCCTGCGCGTCCTCGGGCCACTGGTTGGCTTCGGCCAGCAGCAGGCGGCCGGGGTACTCGGCCTCGATCACTGCCCGGATCTGCTTGAGCACGTCATGCGTCTCCGGCAGATTCTCGTTGTTGGTGCCTTCGCGCTCGACCAGGTAGGGCACCGCGTCCAGTCGCAGCCCGTCCACGCCCATGTCCAGCCAATAGCGCATGACGGACAGCACTTCCTTGAGCACCTGCGGGTTGTCGTAGTTCAGATCGGGCTGGTGCGAATAGAAGCGGTGCCAGAAGTAGGCGTTGGCTACCGGATCCCAGGTCCAGTTCGACTTCTCGGTGTCGCAGAAGATGATGCGCGTGCCGGCGTACGCCTTGTCGTTGTCGGACCAGACATAGAAGTTGCGCGCCGCCGACCCGGGCTTGGCCGCACGGGCGCGCTGAAACCACGGATGCTGGTCCGACGTGTGGTTGACCACCAGTTCGGTGATGATGCGCAGGCCCCGGGCATGCGCCGCCCGGATCAGTTTGCGCACGTCGGCGATGGTGCCGTAGTCCGAGTGCACGCCGCGGTAGTCCGCGATGTCGTAGCCGTCGTCGCGGCGGGGCGACGGGTAGAAGGGCAGCAGCCAGATGGTGTTCACGCCCAGGCTGGCGATGTAGTCCAGCTTGGAAATCAGGCCGGGCAGGTCGCCAACGCCGTCGCCGTTCGAGTCGAAGAACGACTTGACGTGAAGCTGGTAAATGACGGCGTCCTTGTACCAGAGGGGATCATCCTGAATGGGTTGGGCTTTACTCATCATGGCGTTGGGCGCGGGCTTCATCCATGCAGCGAAAGCCGCCACACGCGATAGGGTTGGTCGGGGGTCAGCGTCAGGCTGCGGTGCTTCTGATGCCAGGTCTCGCGGGTTTCGGTCAGCAGGTCTTCGGCGGACAGCTGACCGGCGTCCGATTCGCCGAACAGCCAGAACGGCGCCTCGACGCGCGTCTCCTGCGCCTGGAACGGATCCAGGCTGATGACGGCCAGCACCACGTTGCCGTGGCCTGGCGTGGATTTGTAGAAGGCCAGCACCCGGTTGTTGCTGCTGGCGGCCAGCGTCAGGCCGCGATGCGTCTGCAATGCGGGGTTGGCGCGCCGGATCTGGTTCAGACGCGTGATCTCGGCCCGGATGTTGCCCGGGGCGTGCCAGTCGCGCTGCCGCAGTTCGTACTTCTCGGAGTCCAGGTACTCTTCCTTGCCCGGCAGCGGCGCGCCTTCGCAGAGTTCAAACCCGCTGTACACGCCCCACAGTCCCGAGCCCAGCGCGGCCAGCGCGGAGCGGATCAGAAAGCCCGGTCGTCCCGAGGTCTGCAGGAAAAATGGGTTGATGTCCGGGGTGTTCACAAAGAAGTGCGGGCGGAAGAAGTCGGCCGCCGGCGGCGACGAAATCTCCTGCAGGTAGGCTTCCAGCTCGGCCCGCTCGTTGCGCCACGTGAAGTACGTGTATGACTGCGTGAAGCCGATCTTGGCCAGCCGGTACATCATCTTGGGGCGCGTGAAGGCCTCGGACAGGAAGATCACGTCCGGATGCTGCGCGTGGACTTCGCAGATCAGCCACTGCCAGAACGGCAGGGGCTTGGTGTGGGGATTGTCCACGCGAAAGATGCGCACGCCGTGGTTCACCCAGAACAGCACCACGTCGCGCAGCGCGCGCCACAAGCCCAGCTTGCGGCCGCGGCGGGTCTGGCCGCCGTAGAAGGACACGTTGACGATGTCCTCGTACTTTTTCGGCGGATTCTCGGCGTAGCGCATCGACCCGTCCGGCCGCCACGAGAACCAGTCCGGATGCTGCGTCAGCCACGGATGATCCGGCGAACACTGGATGGCGAAGTCCAGCGCAATCTCCATGCCGTGCTGGGCGGCCGCATCCACCAGGTTCAGGAAGTCGGAGAGGGTGCCCAGCGCGGGCTCGATGGCGTCGTGGCCGCCGCTCTGCGCCCCGATGGCGTAGGGACTGCCCACGTCGCCCGGCTCGGCGCGCAGGCTGTTGTTGCGGCCTTTGCGGTTGCGCTGGCCGATCGGGTGGATGGGCGGCATGTACAGCACGTCAAAGCCCATCTCGCGGATGTCCGGCAGCCGCGCGACCACGTCGTCGAACGTGCCGTGGCGCCCGGGCTCGGCCGCCTGCGACCGCGGGAAAAGCTCGTACCAGCTGGAATGGACGGCCTGGCTGCGGTCCACCCAGACCGGGTAGGCCGTGGCGGTGACCGCTTCGAACGGGTGGTCGTCAAGCGCGTGCATGGCGTGCGCCAACGCCGGGTCCAGCAGCACGTCGACCTGCGCTTGCGTCGGGGGGACCGGACGGGTCAGGTCGGCGTCCGCGAAGGCCGCCAGCGCGCGGCGTACGGGCTCGGCGTCCGCGCCGGCGGGCGAGCCGGCTTCGGCGCGCGCCAGGGCTTCGCGCAGCAGTGCGAGGCCTTCGTGGATCTCCAGGCTGATATCGCGGCCCGCCTGATGCTTGACCTCGATGTCATGGGTAAACGTATGCCAGGCGTCGAACCAGGCGGCCACGACGAATTCATGGGCCCCGACGCGCCGAGGGCGGAATGCGCCTTCCCAGCGGTCGTTCAGGCCGCGCGTCATCGGCACGGAGTGCCAGCGCGCCTCGTCCTTGGCCCGCCAGCGCACCTCGGCGGCGAGTTGGTCGTGCCCGTCCATGAAGATGTCGGCCTGCACGGCGATGCGCGCGTGCGGGATGGTCTTGACCGGATAGAGGCCGCCATCGACGGCAGGGCTGATGTTCTCCAGCGCGACGCGCTGGTTGGCCAGGTCATCGGCGCGCGTCCGGTGGTGACGCACGGCGTCGCGGACCGGCTGGGTGGGTTGGAACATCAGCAGCGCGCAGTCGCCCGCGGCCAGGGAGTCGGCCTGCCTCTGCAAACCCGCGGGCGGCGTGAACGGGACGAGATCGGCCGGCGGCAACATCGGCGCCAGGGCATCCCAATCCACGCCCGCATGCTGCGTGGCCGACGGATTGACGGCAAGCGCCAGTGTCGCGCCATCGCCCGCATCGCGCAGCATCACGGTGCAACTGCCGTCCCGGCCGCCCAGCAGGCACAACGGGCCCTTCAGCCGGGAGCCGTCGAACCAGGCGTTCACGGCTTGCACGTCCGGCAGGCGGTGTTCGTCCTCGTCCGTCAGCATGAGTCCATCGCCCGACACCGCCGCGCTCCAGAGCGCGCTTCGGCCGTACTCAGACGGCGACTGCGCGCCGGATTGCGGCGGCGCGGCAATGACTTCGCCTATGGCGCGCAGGCGCGCGTCCTCTTCTGCCAGCCACGACGACTTGAAGTCCCACCAGGGCAGGGAAGAAAACGCGGCGTCGAACGCCGCGTCCCGCAGGCCCGCCAGGTCGGCGGGCGACAGGCCGGGTGTCCAGGCCAACAGGCGCACATCCGGATTCTGCGCGCGCAACGCGGCCCCCAGTTCCCGCCACGCCTCTGCCGGCAGCCGGTGAGGCGCCTGGAACACCAGGCCCTTGACCCCGCTGCGCGTCCAGCCGAGCAGACGCGCCGTCCACGCCGGCAGAAAGCCGGGCGGAAGGGGGCCTACAGGCAGGTGCAGCACCCCGCGCTCCTGCGGCGTCAGGCGCGGATCGCGCGCGGGTTCTTCATGCAGCGACCGGTACCACCCGGGTTCGGCGGTGGTCGCCACGGCATGGCGCGCACTGCGGTCCAGGATCACGTCGACGAACAGCGATAACCCGTGGGTCGACAACTGCGCCGCAATCTCGGTGTACCACTGAGTGATCGGCGTGTCCTTACCGTCCACGCGCGCGGTGTCCGCGTCCTGCGGGGCATGCGAGCCCGGTTCTGGCCCGGTCAGCCATGGCGCCGGCGCCAGCACGGCATTGAACCCGCGTTGCGCGAGGCGTTGGCACAGGGCCTGGAGGTCGGATTGGCCCTCCGGCAGGCCAGAGCGGGCGTGATAAAGACGTAGCGGGGCGCGGGACGGCGCGAGGGCGGTGGAAGGGGGCACCGGGCTGGCTCCTTAGATGGCGGCAGGCAGTGCGCCGCCCGCGCGCGGCTGGCGGCGGTTGACGGCGGCAACGTCCGCGGGCTGCACGGCCGAGGCGGGCGCCGCATCGCGATACTCGGGTTCAACCAGCGACCGGTACAGGCTGGCATATAGGCTGACCGCGGCGCGCCAACCGAAATCGCTGTTCATCGCGTTGCGCTGCATCAGCCGCCAGAGAATGCCGTGGCCGCGCAGGTCGATGGCGCGGTCGATCGCGGCGCTCATGGCCTGCGGCGAGTCGCCTTCAAAAAGCAGGCCAGTGGCCGATGCCATGGCCGACAGCGGGGCGCGCGGACCGGGATCCTGGATCGTATCGGCCATGCCGCCCACCCGCGAGCCGATCGGCAGGGTGCCGTAGCGCATCGCATACAGCGGGGTCAGGCCGAAGGGCTCGAAGCGGCTGGCATGCAGCAGGATGTCGGAGCCCGCGTGCAGCCGGTGGGCGATGCCCTCGTCGTAGCCGATATGGGTGGCGCAGCGTCCCGGATAGCGGCGCGCGATGTCCTGCAAGGCTTCTTCCAGCCGGTGATCGCCTTGACCCAGAATGGCGATCTGCAGATTGGGGTGGCGGTCCAGCGCTTCGGGAAGCGCGTGCACCGCGACGTCCGCCATCTTCTGTTCCGTCAGGCGGTTGCCCATCCCCATCACCGTCGCGCCCAGATCCGGGCGCAAGCCGAACTCGCGTTGCAACGCCGCCTTGCAATGAATCTTGTTGGTCAGGTCGCGGACCGAATAGCGATGGCTACGCAGGTACGGATCGTGGGCAGGGTTCCACAGCACGTCGTCGATACCGTTCGGGATCGGCAGCAGGTCGTCCGCACGGCTGCGCAGCAGCGCGTCCAGGCCGCAACCGAATTCCGGCGTCATGATTTCGCGCGCGTAGGTGTGACTGACCGTGGTGACGCGGTCCGCGTAGCGGATGCCGGCCTTCAGGAAGTTGAGCTGCCCCCAAGCCTGGGCGCCGTCGTCGGTACGGGCCCATTCGGGCACGCCAAATTCGTCGGCGCATGCCATCGGGAACAGCCCCTGGAACGCCAGGTTGTGAATGGTCATCACGCTTTTCACGTCGCGCAGGTCGGCCGCGCGCAGCAGCAGCGGCACCAGGCCGGCATGCCAGTCGTGCGCGTGCACCAGCGTGGGGCGCGCAACGCCCGGCAATCCCGCCGCCACGCGCACGGCGGCGTGCGCAAGCGCTGCGTAGCGCAAGCCGTTGTCGGGGTGCTCGCGCCCGTTCTCGTCGGCGTAGAGGCCGCCGCGGTCGTACAGGGCATCGTTCTCAAGCACCAGATAGTCGATGCCGGATTGGGGACATTTGCCTTCCAGCAGGACGGCCGGGCCGCCGGGCAGATCCTCCAGCGTGGCCACTTCGCGCACGCGGTTCAGCTTGGCGCGCACGCCCCGATAGGCAGGCAGCAGCACGCTCAGAGGCATTCGCGCCTCCATCAACGCGCGGGCCATGCCGGTGATGGCATCTCCCAGTCCGCCCGTTTTGGCCAGCGGAAAAGCTTCTCCCGCCACAATCAGGGTTCTTGTCTTCGCCATGCTTGCTCCAGTTGGTACGCCGAGGCCTTCCCTTACGCAAGCCGTGTGCCCAAACGCGCCGGCAGCAGAAAAATTGCGCAATGCAGCACAAATGCGGGTCATCCAAACGATGGAACGACGGCGCAGGCCGGGCGCCCGCTACGGCCGGTTTGTAATTTTTATCTGCGCCCCTGCGCCCAAATTCCAATCAGGGGCAGGAACGGCGGTTGCTGCAAGGAGACGCTTTCAACGACGACCGCATGGAGAAACGTATGGAAACAGTGTCGGACTTCGTGTTGAAGCGGCTGTCGCAGTGGGGCGTGCGCAAGGTGTACGGGTATCCCGGCGACGGCATCAACGGGCTCATCGGTGCCTTTGGCCGCACGCAGGAGCCGCTGGAATTCATACAAGCCCGGCACGAAGAAAGCGCCGCATTCATGGCGTGCGCCCATGCCAAGTTCACGGGGCAGGTCGGGGTATGCCTGGCGACCTCGGGGCCCGGCGCCATCCATCTGCTCAATGGTCTGTATGACGCCAAGCTGGATCATCAGCCGGTCGTGGCGTTGGTGGGCCAGCAGGCTCGCAGCGCGCTGGGCGGCGACTACCAGCAGGAAGTGGACTTGATCAGCCTGTTCAAGGATGTCGCGCACGATTACGTGCAGATGGCGACGACGGCGGAGCAGGCGCGCCATATGGTGGACCGCGCCATGCGCATTGCCCTGGAGCGGCGTAGCGTGACCTGCGTCATCTTTCCCAACGACGTGCAGGACTTGCCGGCCGTGCCGGCGCCGCCCCGCGAGCACGGCACGGTGCACACAGGCATCGGCGTGACCTCCCACGCCGCCGTGCCCGGCCCGGATGCGCTGCGCAACGCCGCCGACATCCTGAACCGCGGCGAGAAGGTGGCGATCCTGGTGGGCGCGGGCGCGCTGCAGGCGGGCGAACAGGTCAGCCAGGTCGCCGAGCTGCTGGGCGCGGGCGTGGCCAAGGCGTTGCTGGGCAAGGCCGTGTTGCCGGACAGCCTGCCTTACGTGACGGGCGCCATCGGGCTGCTCGGCACGCAGCCAAGCTGGGACATGATGAACGAATGCGACACGCTGCTGATGGTGGGCACCTCGTTCCCGTATGCGGAGTTCCTGCCGCAGGAAGGCCAGGCGCGCGCCGTGCAGATCGATCGCGACGGACGCAAGCTCAGCCTGCGCTATCCCGTGGAGATCGGGCTGGTGGGCGACAGCCGGTTGACGCTGGAAGCGTTGATACCGCTGCTGGAACCCAAGAAAACGCGGCGCTGGCGCGAGCGTATCGAGAAGCAGGTTTCCGCCTGGCGCGAAACGGTGCATGCCCGTGCGATGGTCGATGCCAAGCCGATCAATCCTCAGCGCCCGTTCCTGGAGTTGTCCAAGCGGTTGCCCGCGCAGGCCATTCTGGCCTGCGACTCGGGCTCGGCCGCCAACTGGTATGCGCGCAACGTCGACATTCAGGCCGGCATGATGGGTTCGGTGTCGGGCGGGCTGGCCACGATGGGTTGCGGCGTGCCCTATGCGGTGGCGGCAAAGCTTGCCTATCCGGATCGGCCTGTCATCGCCCTGGTGGGCGACGGCGCGATGCAGATGCTGGGCATCAACGAGCTCATCACCATTGCCCACCGGTGGCAGGACTGGAGCAATCCCACCCTGATCGTCATGGTGCTGAACAACGGCGATTTGAACCTGGTGACATGGGAACAGCGCGTGATGGGCGGGGACCCGCGCTTTCCGGACTCGCAGTGGTTGCCGAAGTTTTCTTACGCGGAATACGGCCGGATGCTGGGCCTGGAGGGCATCCGGGTGGACAGTCCCGACGACGTCGGTCCGGCGTGGGACCGCGCCTTGGCGGCGGGACGTCCTGTCGTGCTGGAGATGGTGACCGATCCCGAGATGCCGCCGTTGCCGCCCCACATCCCGGCCAAGCAGATCGGCGCGTATTTCAAGGCGCTGCGCCAGGAAGATGCCGCCACGGGCGGCGCGGCGCTGCGCGCGACGATCAAGCAATGGTGGGCAAGTTGACAGCCGATTGCAT
This sequence comes from Achromobacter sp. JD417, assembly GCF_041879325.1. Taxonomy (NCBI): domain Bacteria; kingdom Pseudomonadati; phylum Pseudomonadota; class Betaproteobacteria; order Burkholderiales; family Alcaligenaceae; genus Achromobacter; species Achromobacter sp. JD417. The sequence goes on from NZ_CP087159.1 coordinate 2,923,534, forward strand.
CAGTCTTTTCATTTCAGGAGCACATCATGGCAAACACCGAGGGGACGCGTTCCCCACCGCCCGGGCAGGGCGGACAGAAGACCCCGGACCAGGCGCCAGCCGAACAACCTCAGCCCGACGCGCCCGGCGCGGGCAAGGATGAGAAGGGGCGTTGGCCTCCGGACAGCATTCCCAATCCCATGCCGGGGGTCGACCCCCAGCAGACGCCGGGCATCGACCGGCTGTGACCGGTCCTGCACGGCTTGCGGCTTGCGGGCCGCGCCTCGCGTGCGCCGTGCCGCGGGGGGAGCGATCCGCACTTTTCAAAGGAGTACACATGAACAAACGAGATAGGCTGCGCGACATGTTCCACACCTCGGACTCGTCTTCGCGGACGATGCGCGACCTGATATCAGGCACCGAGGATTTGCTGCGAAGCACCGCCAGCTACAGCGGGTCGGAGATCGAATCCGCCCGTGACAAGCTCAAGCACCAGCTGGACGCCGCACGCGATCAGGCCCGCGGATGGGAGCGCGCGGCCTGGGACCGGGCGCGCGTGGTGTCGCACGCCACGGACGAATACGTGCATGAAAACGCCTGGAAGAGCATCGCAGGCGCCGTGTTGCTGGGCGTGCTGGCCGGGATCTGCATGATGTCGGACCGCGGCAACCGGCGCTGACGCCAACCCGCGCTGCCCGACCCCGCGCGCCGGCCGGGGCCGATCCTGCACACGCAGGGCCGGCCCCGGCATTTTTGTGGGGCCGCATGTAAGAACTGCCATCTTGTCCGGGCCGGACCTGCGCAGGGCCGGGGCGCCAAGCCGCACAGCGGTGTGGCACAGGGCTTGCTTGGAGGGTGACCTGCATGCCGAACCGTTCGCCATGCAAGACGCTTTACTGAAGGAGACTCACCATGAACCATCCGTTGACAGGCGCCGGCCAGGCGCAAAGCGAAACCAAGATCGTGGGCGGTCCGAAAAACGATCCCAGCGGTCCCGGTCCGCAGATCATGGCGGCCAGCACACTTGAAGGGAACGACGTCTACAACCCGGCCGGCGAATCGCTGGGCAGCATCCAGGAAATCATGCTGGACGTGCCGCACGGGCGCATCGCGTATGCCGTCCTGTCGCGCGGCGGCATCCTGGGCATTGGCGACAAGCTGTACGCCATTCCGTGGAGCGCGCTGACGCTGGATACCGACCGCAAGTGCTTCGTGCTGAACGTGGACAAGGAAGTGCTCAAGAACGCCGACGGGTTCGACAAGGACAATTGGCCCAGCATGGCGGACGAAACCTGGGCCAGAGGCATTCATCAGTACTACAACCAGCCCCCGTATTGGTAAGCCGCCACCGACGAGGACGCCATGCTCCGGGAAGGCAGACTGATTGCGGTTTCTCCCTGCTTCAACGACGCCGTCGGCGGCTGTGCAGGCCTGTTGGCGGCGCGTCCGGACAGCACCGTGCTCACGGTGTATTCGGGCTTGCCGCTACCGTCCGGTTGCGCCAGCGGCAAGGACAGCGCCGACCGTCTTGCAAGCGTGCGCGATGCCGTCCTTGCCCGCCAGGCCAGCAGCGTGCGGGCGCTGTCGCTGCTGGGCGTGCGCGGCGTGCAGATGGATCTGGTGGAAGATCTGCACCCGGACAGCGGCAGAGCCGGACGGTTGACGGGCGCCCTGGCATCGGCGCTGTCCGCGCTGCGGCCACGGGTGATCCTGATGCCGCTGGGGCTGTGCGGGGCGGCGCAGCTGCTGGTGTCGGACGCATGCCTGACCGCGCGGGCGCTGTTTCTGCGTGTGGAGTGGATCGCCTATGAAGAGGTCGCCGACGCCGAGCCGGGCGCGGTCCAGGAGCGGCTGGCCAGTCTGCTGCGCCACCGGATCCTGGCTTCGCCGTTCGACGCCGGCGCCGAGGGCGATGTCACGCGAGGCCGTCAGCGCGCCCTGGCCGCGCGCAACAGCCTGGCGGCAGAGGTGCAAGCGGGGCAGGTTGGCGCTTTGCCATGCCGTCCCGAACGCTACTGGCGCCTGTCCTGGCGGCGTGAGGTCGCTTGACCAGCATCGAGACGGCGAGGCCAGGCGCCGTCTCATCCTTTTCGAGCATTGATGAATGATTGCGCATCCCGGACGATGCTCTAGGTTGCGCAGGCCGCCGCGCCTCGCTATGGTGCAAGGGGTGTGGCGCCGGCGGCGCCGGTGATTTGTACAACTTCGGAAACCAAGATGAGTTCGAACGCAGCCGACGCGCGTGGCCGGTCAGGCTGGGGCACCGCCCTGGCGATACTGCTTCTGATCGGGGCCGTCCTTGCGGTGCTGGCGCTGGCCGCCACCCGCGTGGTCGAACAGCGCATCGCCAGCATTCTGGGCCCCCGCAGCCAGGTCGGCAACGTGCAGGTCGGCCTGCGGCAGGTGGTGCTGACCGACGTCACCGTGCCCGGCGCATCCGGCCAGCCCGGCGCGCGCGCTCAGCGCGTGGAACTTGAACCGGAGTGGACCGCCTTTCTGCGCCGCGAGGCCGTGTTCAAGCGCATCATCATCGACGGGTTCGATTTCGCCGTGGTGCGCAGTCCGGACGGCGACATGCAGATATCCCCCGCGCTGCAGGCGGCGCTGCGGGCGGGCGTGGGGGATGGCAAGACGCGGCGCAACGGGCCGATCCGCGTCGCCGAGCTGATCCTGCGCGATGGCCGGCTGGAATACCTGGACGGCGCTGTCTCCAAGCCGCCGCATCGCATTCCCTTCAAGGACGTGCAGGCGCGGCTGCAGCCGGTGGTCATTCCTGGCGATGGCACGTCCAGCGACATGGAATTTACCGGCAAGGTCGAGGACAACCGCAATGGCGAGTCGACGGTGCGCGCGCGGGGCAAGGTGGTAATCGGCGGCACGGACGCCGACATCACGGTCGCGGCGCGCAACATGGACGTGCGCCATGCCGCGCCTTATCTGGCCGAGAACGGCGCCGGCTCGCTGGCGGGCGGTTCGATGGACCTGGACATGAAGACGTCGATTGCCCGCCATGAGCTGAAGGCTTCGGGTGCCGTGGCCTTGCACAACCTGAAGTTCAGCGGCGACGGCAGCCTGTTCTCGTTGCCGCGCAAGGCGGTGCTGGCGGCGATGAAGGACAAGAGCGGCACGGTCCGTTTCGACTTCGCGTTGGCGGGCAGCCTGGATAATCCGAAGTTCTCGGTCACGCGCGGCTTTGCGGCGCAGGTCGCGCAAGGCTTCGGACACGCCATCGGGGTGGGCGCCGAAGGCGCCGCGGAAGGGGTCGCGGGCGCCGTCAAGGAATTGGGCAACGCGTTGTCGGACCTGCTCAGTCCCACCAAGCCCTGAGCCGGCGCCGGAGAACTGCCTAAGGCAGCGGGCGCGGCCGGCCGACCCGCGCGCCCATGACCATTTCGGTCACCCAGTTCACCAGGATCGACGTATAGGCCTGCTGCGAGGCCTTGTCGCTCAGGGCGTGGTCCGCGCCATCCAGGATGCGGTGCGTCATCGAATGGGACCGCCGGAAGGCCGAGCGGTAGTTCATGATCGTCGAGTGCGGAATGTACACGTCGTGCTCGGCTTCCACGATCAGCACGTCGCCGGTGAAGTTGGCGCAAGCCGCCAGCGCGCGGTTGCTTTCGGGCTCGATATGGGTGTTGCGATAAGCCCGCAGGGTTTCGCGGTTGAGCTGGTTCTTGGGCAGCATCCATTCGTCGTCGCGGTATAGCGCGGGCACATGCAGGGCCAGCCAGCGCACGCGGCGCAACCCGCTCAGGATGGCGGCCAGGTAGCCGCCGTAGCTGCTGCCCACCACCGCCACCGAGCCGCTGTCCAGCGACGGATGGGCCGCAAGCCGGTCGTAGGCCGCCATGACGTCGTGCAGGTTGTCGTCGCGCGATACCTGCATCTGCTGGGCCTGCGTGGCGGCATGGCCGCGCAGGTCGAACGTCAGGCACACGCATCCCAGCGCGGCGATGCCCTTGGCGCGGGCCAGGTCGAACTTCTGGTCGCCGCCCCAGCCGTGAATGAACAGCACGCCCGGCACCTTGTTTTCGGGCGTCAGAAACGTGCCGGCCAGTTGCTGGTCCGCCACGTCGATTTCGATTGGGTCGCTAAAGGCGGCCATCGTCGTCCTCCAGAATGCCCCCGGATTTGGTGATCATACCCACGGCGGAGTCCTCGCCCCGGTACACGTATTGCTCCGACGTGGGCGGCGGTTCGTCCGCGCCATAGCGTTCGCGCGTGAAGGCGGACACGGATTTAAGCGATGGCGACAGCATGAACGCCTGCAGCGCGGACAGTTCCGCAATGCTGGCGCCGCCCGCCCGCCACGATTGCTCCAGCACGCCGGCGCGGGGTTCGCCTTGGGCGTTGCGGCCCACGCCCACGTCGTAGTTGCGCCGGGACGCGAAGAAATCAGGATAGGCCGTGGAGACCGCCGTGTCATAGCGGCAGCTCAAGTCCACCGCCTGCCGTTCTTCGTCGGTCAGGTTCAGCGCCCGCAACTCGTCGAAGCCCCCGCGGGCAACGGTGAGATTGGAGCCGCCGTACACCGAGACGCCGTTGTTGTCGGGCGTCAGGCACTGCGTGCCCACGTACGACGCTTCCAGCTTGCCCACGCGCACCCAGCCCACGCTGTAGGTCTCGATCTGCGCCAGGTCTTCCTCCAGCACGAGGCCCAGGCGGCGCACGGATGCGGCGTCCTGTTCGCTCAGCGCGGCCCGCAAATCCTGCGCGTTGCGCACGACGATCTGTCCGCGGCCCGCAGTGGCGTCGGCTGGCTTGACGCGGAATGCGCCTTCCTGCAGCAGCCGTTCCCCGGCCCGGTAGGCGTCCTCCAGCGTGAAGGCGGTGAAGCCGCGAAGCACGACCTCCTCGAGCGCGCCGGCCAAGGATCGCGCCCAACCCTGCGGCACCCGCGCCTGGGCGTCGACGACGCCATGGGTGATGGATTTGGTTGCGACGAAGGCATGCGGCGTCACGCCGCCGAACAGGTCGGCCGCGCGCGTGATGCCCAGCTTTGCCGCGCGGGCCAGGCTGGTGATGCTGCGATCCGGCACGTAGTAGGGCGGCGGTTCGCCGCGATTGCGGGTTGGCCGGAAGTCCGGGGCGAACCGCCGTCCCAGCAAGGCGGCGACGCGCAACGCCAGCGCCTCCTGCGAGGCGATATCGTGTTCGGAAGCAGCGGCGCGCCGCGGATAGGCGGCGACGGTTCCTGCGGAGTCGGGTCGGGGTCTACTCATGACGGTCCTCATTGCACGCGGCTTGCTTGGCCTGGGGGAGCGGCGTCCGCCTTGCGCCGACGCATGCCCAATTTCAGCTCGATCAGGGGATACGCGATCAGCGCCAGGCACAGCGGCGCCAACGCGTAGACGGCGCGGTAGGCCAGGGCCGCGCCCAGCACTTCGGTGGGCGGAATCTGGGATCCCAGCGCGGCCACGAAGATGGCCTCGGTGGTGCCCAGTCCGCCGGGCACGCGGGTGATGACCGACGCGAAGCTCGTGCAAAGCAGGATGCCCAGCACCGCCGGGTAGCTTGCCTTGCCCTGCAGCAGCACATAGCAGATGGCGCCCATCAGGGACCAGGACAGCGCCGCCAGGGCGCATTGCGCCACGGCCATGCGGGCGCGCGGCAGCGCGATGTGGTGGCCCATCCAGGTGACGCTGCGGCGCCGGGCCCGCGCGCACGTCACGACGTACGCAATGCCCAACGACAGCAGCGCAAGTCCCAGGATGCGCAGCATGCCGGAGCCGATCTCCCAGCCCGCCGGCACCGGCACCACGCCCAATGCGAACACGATGCCCGCCAGCCACGCATAGCCGATCCAGTTCGATGCCGCCGCAAACAAGGCGACGCGGGTCGCGACAGACTTGCGGCAGCCCAGCCGCGTGTACAGCCGCAGCCGTGCCCCCAGGCCGCCCACCAGCACGCCCAGGTTCAGGTTCAGCGCGTAGCTCAGCATCGCCACGCCCAGCGCCTTGGGCGCGGGCAGGTGGTGGCGCGTGTACTTCTTGCCCAGGAGGTCCAGGCTGCCGTACGCAAGGTAGCCCGCCACCACCAGTCCGGCCGCGATGGCGATGGTCTGGCCGGGAATCTTGCGCATGGCGACCCACACCTGCGGCCAGTCCACGGAGCGGCCGAAGTAGTACAGCAGCCCGGCGACCACGATCAGCACCAGCACGGGCAGCACGCGCTTGATACGGGGCCAGCGGCGCCTCAACGCCCGCATGGGTGACGAATGCAGGATCTTCATGCGGTCTCCCTTCCGGTATCCGCCGTCATGGATTGCAGGCGCGGCTTGTGGGCCGGCAAGCTGCCCGCCCAGGCGGGGAACCGCCGCAGAAAGTGGAACACCACCACGCCCAGCCACAGGCGGCGCAACCGGCGCCGCGAGTTCTTGGCCATCTCGACCGGCCGGCAGTCCTCGGCAATCAGCCGGTCCAGGCTCTTGCGCAGGGCTGCGTTCAGCGACGCGTCCCGCACCACGACGTTGGCCTCCAGGTTCAGCGCCAGACTCAGCGGATCCAGGTTGCTCGAACCAATCGTCGACCAGTCATCGTCCACGCACGCGACCTTGCCGTGCAGCGGCTGCTTGCAGTACTCATGGATCTCCACGCCCGAATCGATCAGGTAGTCATAGAGCATCGACGCGGCCAGGCGGGCGACCAGGACGTCCGGCTCGCCCTGCAGCAGCAGCCGAACGCGCACGCCGCGGCGGGCTGCCTTCACCAGGTCGCGCAGCAGGTGGTAGCCCGGAAAGAAGTAGGCATTGGCGATCAGCACGTCCGAGCGCGCCGAGCGCACGCCTGCCCGGTAGTAGCGTTCGATGTCGCTGCGATGGCTGATGTTGTCGCGCACCACCAGCCGCCCGCCGCCGTCGCCGGCGGGCAGGGGATCCATCCGGGCGGGACGGCGCCGCAGCCGCCGCTTGCCGTTGCCCAGTTGCGCGCGCGCGTAGTCGGCGATGTCGGCCGCCAGCGGCCCTTCGACCAGCACGGCGTAGTCCTGCTTCGCTTCCGGCCCATAGTCGGGCAAATGGTCCGCGGAAAAATTGATGCCGCCGATGAATGCGCGCTCGCGGTCGATGCCCACGATCTTGCGGTGCATGCGCCGAAACACGTTCGTGCGCACGCCCAGAAAGCGCGGGCGCGGATCGAACACGTGAAAGCGCACGCCGGCCTCGGTCATCGCGCCGATGAATTCCTCGGTCAGCTCGTCGGACCCGTAGCCGTCGACCAGAAGGTCCACGCTGACGCCGCGCTTTGCGGCGCGGATCAGGACCTGCTGGATATCCCGGCCGACAGCATCGTCGAACAGGATGAAGGTTTCCACCAGCACTTCGCTCTTGGCCGCGTCGATGGCCTCGACGACGGCGGGAAAGTACTCCGTGCCGTTTTCCAGCAGGGTATATCGGTTGTTTTCGCGCCAGCCCAGGTTCATAGCGCAATCTCCGCACAAATCGGCACATGATCGGAAAGGCGTGACCAGACGCGCGATGCCAGTGGCACCGGCTTCCAGTCGCGCACACTGCGTACATAGATGCGGTCCAGCCGCAGCAACGGCCAGCGCGCCGGGAAGGTCCGCGCGGGGCGGCCCAGACGCGACGTGAACACCTCTTGCGTGCCGCAATCGCGCATCAGGGTGTCCGCGCGCAGCCGCCAGTCGTTGAAGTCGCCCGCAATCAGCAGCGGCTCGTCGGCGGGCACGCCGTGCGACACCAGCTCGCACAGCCGGCGCAATTGCTCGCCCCGGTGGCGCTCGAGCAGCCCCAGATGCACGCAGATGGCGTGCACGGGCGACGCCAGGGAAGGGGGCCTCAAGACGCAGTGCAACAGGCCCCGTCCCTCATGGCCATCGACGCTCACGTCGTGGTTCTCGTGGCTTTCGATCGGGTAGCGCGACAGGATCGCGTTGCCGTGATGTCCTTCGGGGTAGACCGCGTTGCGGCCATACGCGAAGTCCGTCCACAAAGTGTCGGCAAGAAATTCATACTGCGACTGCGCCGGCCAGGAATCGTGGCGCCCGGCGTGCGTCTGGTGTTCGCCCAGGACTTCCTGCAGAAAGACCACGTCCGGGGAGGCGGTGCGCAGCGCCTCACGCAGGTCGTGCAGCATGAAGCGGCGGTTGAAACTGGTAAAGCCCTTATGGGTGTTGACCGTCAACACCGTCAGCGTCGTGGCGTCGAGGGAATGCGAAGCGGGCATGAAAACTCCGGCAGATGCGATCTGGCGGAGTGAGCAAGCGGCGTGCCCGGGAAGTAACCAAACGTGTTGATCCGCAGCCGAGTCCCTGAAGGAATCGGCCGCGACGGCGCGCTAGTGGCCCGACTGCGCCCCGGGTTGGGCATAACGCCCGACCAGCGTGGCGCTGGCCTCGTTCAGTCCCATGACCTCGACCTGACGGCCCGCGCGGCGCAGCTTGAGCGTCACCTTGTCCAGTTCGCCAACGGCCGAAATGTCCCAGAAGTGCGCGCCCGTCAGATCGATCACCACGCGCTCCACGGCTTCATGAAAGTCGACCGCCGCCGAAAACCGCGACGCCGAGGCGAAAAAGATTTGCCCCGAATAGCGGTAGGTACGCGTGCGCCCATCCTCGGACAGCGACGTGGCCACGTGCAGCAGCCCCTTGACCTTGCCGGCAAAGAACAGACCGCTCAGCACCACGCCCACCAGCACGCCGCGTGCCAGGTCGTGCGTCCAGACCACCACGGCGACCGTCGCCAGCATGACGACCGACGACTGCCAGGGATGCGAGCCAAGGTTGCGCAAGGAGCGCCAGCTGAAGGTGCCAATCGACACCATGATCATCACGGCCACCAGGGCCGGCATCGGGATCTGCGCCACCAGGGGGCCCAGCGCCACGATCAGGAACAGGAGGAAGACGCCCGCCACGCAGGTGGACAGACGCGTGCGGCCGCCGGCGCGCACGTTGATGACGGACTGGCCGATCATGGCGCAGCCGCCCATGCCGCCCAGAAAGCCCGTGACCAGGTTGGCAATGCCCTGGCCCTTGCATTCGCGGCGCTTGTCGCTGGCGGTGTCGGTCATGTCGTCCACGATCTGCGCCGTCATCATCGATTCCAGCAGTCCCACCGCGGCCATCGTCAGCGAGTACGGCAGGATGATGCGCAGGGTCTCCAGCGTGAAGGGCACATCGGGAACCATGAACGACGGCAGGGCAGAGGGCAGCGCGCCCATGTCGCCCACCGTGTTGACGTCCAGCCCCGCCTGGATGGAGACGGCCGTCATGACGATGATGGCGATCAGCGGCGATGGGATGACCGTGGTGAGCCGGGGCAGCAGATAGATGATGGCAAGCGCGGCGGCCACCATGGCATACGTGACCCATGTCACCCCGATCAATTGCGGCAGCTGCGCCATGAAGATCAGGATGGCCAGCGCATTGACGAAGCCAGTCACGACCGATCGCGACACATACTGCATCAGCAGGTCCAGCCGCAGGAATCCGGCCGCGATCTGCAGCAGGCCCATCAGCACGGTCGCGGCGAACAGGTAGCTGACGCCATGCTCGCGCACCAGCGGCGCGACCAGGACCGCGACCGCGGCGGTCGCGGCCGAGATCATGCCCGGCCGCCCGCCCATGAACGAGATGATGAACGCGATGGAAAATGAGGCATACAGGCCAACGCTGGGATCGACCCCGGCGATGATGGAAAAGCCGATGGCTTCGGGAATCAGGGCAAGGGCGACGAGCACCCCCGACAGAACGTCCGCGCGCGGATTGGCCATCCAGTCGCGGCGAAGCTTGGAAAGAACTGACATTGATTGGCTAAGCAGATTTGAGCAAGCGCCGGGCGTGGGTCCCGCCGCAGCGTGTGCGGCAGGTCAAGGGCGAACGCCCGTTGGGCTTGCAGGTTGTCCGAGGGATAGGCGCCCGGCCGAGCCACCCGGCAAGCCGGGTCCATCTGGGATCGCGACAGCGTCGCGGCCGCGCACCCGTTGCGGGTGCGGCGGACGGAATTGTACTGCCTAACCGGCGCCTACCGCGGCGCCGGCGCCGGGCCGGCGTAGTATTGCGCCAGCGCCTGGATCTCCGCGTCGGTCAGGCGCTGCGAAAACGCCCGCATCACGCCGACATCGTCGTTCTGGCGCGATCCATTGCGAAACGCGTTCATCTGGTCGGTGAAATATTCCCGAGACTGCCCGGCCAGCCGCGGCAGCAACGGGCCTTCGCCCATGCCGCGCAGACCATGGCAATTGGCGCAGGCGGGCAGGGCGCGCGCGCCGTCGCCTTCGACATCCAGCTTGCGCGCCGCCTCGCCGCCGAACTCGCCCACGTGCAGCGGCGGACCGGCCAACGTGCCGTAGTAGGCCGCCACCTGTCCGATTTCTTCCTCTGTCAGCGCGCGCGCGATGGTGTTCATCAGGGGTTGCACCCGCGTGCCGGACCGGAAGTCGGCCAGCTGCTTGGCCAGATACTCGCTGCGCAGGCCCGCCAGGTTGGGGAATATGCCGCCCGTGGGTGTGATGCCGGCGGGGCCGTGGCAGGCCACACAGGCCTGCACCCCCGCGCCGGGCTTGCCGTTTGCGGCCAGTTGCTTGCCTGATTCCGGATCGGCCTCGCGCAGCCATTTTTCCCAATCGGGGCGCGACGCGGTGAAATCGGTGGCGCTGCGTCCTGGCACGGGTTTCAGGGGGGCAGGCGCCTGGGTGCCTGAGGTGGCGGCAGGGGCCGCCGCGCCCGATCCTGCGGCGGGACCCGTCGCGGCCGGCGCGGCAGCCGGTGCAGCCGGGGCCGCCCCTTGCCCCGCAGGCGCGGCCGCCTGCGGGGCCGGACTCGCGGCGGGCACTGGCGGTTGCGGCACGGCCGAGGCCCGGATCGCCTCGTCGCCGCCCGCGCCCATCATTTGGTGCACGGTTGCGACCAGCGTGATGGCAGGCACCGCGACCATCAACCCGACAGTGAAGATGATGCCTTTGCGATGTTCGATCATGATGACACCAGCGGGCCCGGCGAACGCAGATAGTCCGCCTTGATTTTCTCTACGATCCAATAGGCGGTGGCGCCCACGGTGCCTGTCGGGTTGTAGCCCGAGTTCTGCGGAAAGAGCGCGGCGCCCGTGACGAACACGTTGGGTACGTCCCACGACTGACCGTAGCGATTGACGACGCTGGTGTTGGGATCGTCGCCCATTGCCGCGCCGCCCGTCAGGTGGGTCGACTGATACGCGGTCGCCGAAAACGGCCGCTTGCGCGGGCCCGGTTCGGTGCGGACGATGCCCTTCATGGCGCGTGCGATTTCATCGCCTTTTTCCGTCAGAAAAGCCGACATGCGGATGTCGTTGTCGGGAAAGTCGTAGGTCACCCGCAACAGCGGCAGGCCCCACGCGTCCTTGTAGGTGGGATCCAGGCTCAGGTAGCCGCCGCGCCAGGGCTGCGCCGAGCCGGTAATGGTGATGTTGGCCGCATGGTTGTAGTAGCGCGCGACCGCCTTCTTCCATTCAGAGCCCCACGACGGCGTGCCCTTGGGCGTGGGATGAAAGCCGATCGGCGCGCCGCTGACCACCTGAATCTGCAGATAGCCGCCGCCGACGAAGCCCACGGGCCCATGGTCGAAGTTGTCGGCGCTGAAGTCGTCCATCGTTACCGCCACCGCGCCGGCGCCCATGAACGGGTTGATGTTGACCGACTCATCGAAAAAGAGGTTCACGCCCGAGGTGGTCTGGTGCGTGTAGTTGCGGCCCACGACGCCGGTGTTGGTTGCCGGATCGAAGGGCTTGCCGATCCCCGAGAGCAACAGCAGCCGCACGTTGTTGATGCCGAACGCGCACAGCACGACGATTTCGGCCGGCTGGAAGACTTCTTCGCCGCCCGCATCCACGTACGTCACGCCCCGGGCGCGCTTCTTGTCCGGCGTCAGCTCCACGCGCAGCACATGCGCGCCGGTGCGGATCTCGAAATTCTCCATCTTCATGGCCACCGGCAGGATGCACACCTGCGGCGAGGCCTTGGCGAAGTGCTCGCAACCAAAGTTGGAACAGAATCCGCAGTACACGCACGCGCTCATGTGCAGGCCTTCGGTGTTCACATAAGGCCGCGTACAGAGCGCGGACGGCTGCACGTAAGGGTGATAGCCCAGCTTGCGTGCGGCTTCGCCGAAGAGCGCCGGCGCGTAGGGCACCTTCATGGGCGGGTTGGGGTAGGGGCGCGAGCGCCACGGCTCGAACGGGTTGCCGCCTTCCTGTTTCTCGCCCTTGATGTTGCCCGCCTGGCCGGAAGCGCCGATCAGGTAATCGAAGCGGTCGAAGTACGGCTCCAGCTCGTCATAGGTGATGCCCCAGTCCTGACAGGTCAGTTCCTTGTCGAAGATGTCCTTGCCATAGCGCTCGTTGTAATGGCTGCGCATGACGAAGTCGGTGGGATCGAAGCGGTAGTAGGCGCCCGACCAATGATTGCCCGCGCCGCCCAGATGCGTGCCGGGGTAGGCAAATTGCCACCGGCGCATCGGCAGCGCCTTCTGGTCCGTGTTGTTGCGGAACGTGTAGGTTTCGGTCGCGGCGTCCTGGTGCAATTCGTGGCGGCGCGTGTACTTGAGTTCGTCGTGGACATTGGGCCCCTGAAAGTCAGGCGACGGCCACCGCGCCTCGCCGCGTTCCAGCACCACGACCCGTTGCTTGGCGGCGGCAAGCTCCTTGCCGATGATGGAACCGGTCCATCCGCCTCCAATGATCGCCACGTCCACCGCCGGTAACGTTTTAGCCATGCTTGCCTCCGGGCGTCGTCTTGTGGCTCGTGGCGTTGGCAATGGACACCGGCTGGCCGGCCCAGATCACGCCGTGGCGCTCGATGTCGTTGGAAAACGAGGCAAACGCGCCGGGAAACCCCACGAGCTTCCACCCCACCATGTCCGCATTGCCGCCATAGAGCGGGTCCGAAAAGAACCCTTCGATCGTGCCTTCGAGCAGCGCCTGGAAGAACACGCCAGAAGGCAGGGGCGAGAAGTCGGGCCTGCCTTCCTGCATGTCGCGCAGCCAGGCGTCCTGGCGCGCCTCATCCAGCTCGGCGAAAGGTTTGCCATCCTGCTTGCGGGCCGCCGCGTCCAGTGCGGCCAGGCCGCGCCGGAACATCTCGGCCGGTGTGAACGAAAGCTGGTAGCCCTGTTCCGGCGTGCCCGGTTCGAAGGGGCCCTGCCGGTAGAGCTGGCTGCCCGCGCCCCAGGCCCCGGCAAGCTGGCCGTCAAGAAACAATGTCACCCCGGCTTCCTTGGCGCCCGGACCCAGGTCGTCGGCCGGAATCAGCCGGGCAGCGATGGCGTCCATCGTCAAGGCTTCCTGCGCATTGAAAAATTTGAGCGTCCGGTTGGGCGCCGCGCCAGTCGCGGCAGCGTCCGGTTGGGGGGCAGAAGGGGGATGGTCCGGTGCGCTGATTGCGCGGGGCGCCCAGGCGGCGCCGGGGACGCCGACGGCAAGGGCCTTGAGCAGCCCCCGCCGGCCGGGTACAGGTTGATCACGCATGTATCGCTCCCTTGGCGGGGCAGGCACGCCACTTGCCCCTGGATGAACAGAGATCCCGCGTCAGCTTATTGGCCTGGGGCTCAGTGTGTCACCGCTGTCGACCAAGGAGCAACCATGAAACATCCGATTCTGTATCTGTGCGCTACTGCCATGAGCGGCTTGCTTGCCACCGGCGCGTCGGCGCAGCGCGTTGAAAAAACGTTGGTTGCGCAGGCGCAGATGACGACGCCCGGCATGAGCGCCACCGGCCAGTCCAAGCGGGACCAGCCGTCCGGCGCGCAACAGCCGCCCGCGCAAACGCAGGGTGCGCAGGACAAGGGCGCAAACCATAAGGGCGCAAAAGAGAAGCAGCGCGATCCCGGCCGGGACGAGCCCGCGCGGGCCGGATCGAGTCCGCAGCAAGACGACGCCGGCGCGGACACGCGAGGCGCCAAGGGCACTCCGGGCAGCAACACCGGCTCGACAGGCCACGGCGGCATGCCCGGCTCCGGCGCGTCGTCGGGCTCTGGCGGCACGGCTGACCTGCGCGGCCAATGAGGGGAGTAGCGGCCCCAATTCGCGCAATGCCGTGTTTCAGGTAAGATTCAGGATCCTGTAAGAAAGAGAGCCCGGCGGATATTCCGATGCATTGCTGCCCCGGCAGCCTGGAGCCATCCGCCTTCTATGAACGAAGACCCTCCTCCTAGCAGGGCGCCGCACTCCTGCCGGCGCCCGATACCTCCTCCTCACACTGCCGCGGCAAGGCTTGTCTGCCTGCGCGCCGCCTCCCTGATCGCCACTGCGGCCACGCCGCGCCTGGGCGGCCGCGCGCCGCCTCGCCGGGTCACGTCCATTCGCGCACCTCTGCAACGATGGCTGCGCGCACCTGATGCACTCCCTTCCCGCCGGCGCGCCCCGAACGCGCGCTCGCTTACGCTTTCCGTGGAAACCTGATGATTTTCGACTGGATGTCCGACCCCACCGCCTGGCTTGGCCTGGCGACGCTGGTCATTCTTGAAATTGTGCTGGGCATCGACAACCTGGTGTTCATTGCCATCCTGGCGGACAAGTTGCCGCCCGAGCAGCGCAACCGCGCGCGGCTCATTGGCCTGACGCTCGCGCTGGTGATGCGTTTGGGCCTGCTGGCCAGTATTGCCTGGGTGGTCACGCTGACCGCGCCGCTTTTCACCGTGCTGGGCGCCGAAATCTCCGGACGCGATCTGATATTGATCCTGGGCGGCCTGTTCCTGCTGTTCAAAGGCACGATGGAACTGCACGAACGCGTGGAAGGCAGCGCCAGCCACGACCAGGGGCACAAGCCGCAGCACGCCGTCTTCTGGCAGGTCATTCTGCAGATCGTGGTGCTGGACGCCGTGTTCTCGCTGGACTCCGTCATCACCGCCGTGGGCATGGTGCAGGAACTGAGCATCATGATGATCGCCGTGGTGCTCGCAATGGCCGTCATGATGATCGCCAGCCGCCCGCTGATGGCATTCGTGGGCCGTCACCCGACGGTGGTGATCCTGTGTCTGGGCCTGTTGCTGATGATCGGTTTCAGCCTGGTGGCCGAAGGCCTGGGCTTCCACGTTCCCAAGGGTTACCTGTATGCGGCCATCGGCTTCTCGATCCTGATCGAGCTGTGCAACCAGCTGGCCCGCCGCAACCGCGCCCGAGGCACGCATGCGCTTGGCCGCCGGCAGCGCACGGCGCAGGCCGTGCTGCGCCTCTTGCGCGGCGGCCGCGCCGGCCAGCCGGTGTCTCAAGCCGATGAAGTGGTCGCGCTGGTGGACGGCGCCGGGGACGAGCCGGCCTTCGCGCCCGAGGAAAGCTCGATGATCGAGCGCGTGCTGTCCATCGGCACGCGCGACATCCGCTCGATCATGGTCCCGCGCGGCGACATGACGTGGCTGGATGTGTCCGACACGCCCGACGTGATCATTCGCAAGTTCGCCACCGGTCACTCGCGCTTGCCGCTGTGCGCGGGGGATCCGGCCAACGTGTTGGGCGTGCTGCACTTCAAGGAGGTCCTGCCGCTGCTGCAGAACCCCGGCCCGATCGACCTGGTGGAACTGGCGCGCGAACCGCGCTACGTGATGGAAACCACGCCGGTGCTGAAGGTGCTGGATGAACTGCGCGCCTCGCGCGATCACATGCTGATCGTCGTCGATGAACACGGCGTGTGCGAAGGCCTGGTCACGCCGCTGGACGTGCTGGAAGCGGTGGCGGGCGACTTGCCTGAACACCAGGAAGACCACCCGGACGCCCTGCAGCTTTCCGACGGCTCGTGGCTGCTGGGCGGCCGCTTGTCCGTCGACGAAGCCGCACGCCTTCTGGATGCGCCGGCGCTTGCCGACGACTATCCCGATGCAACGCTGGCCGGATGCCTGCTGCGCGCGGGCGGCCGGATCCCCGAAACGGGCGACACCGTAATGCTGCGTGACTGGGGGTTCGAAGTGACGCGGCGGGACGGCCTGCGAATCGACCAGGTGCATGCGCGTCCGCACCAGCCCGAAGTCAGCGCGGCCGACTGACGGGCAGGGCGGCTCGCCGCCGCCTCAACTGCAGATGCGGCGCCATGGCGACCGGTTCACCGGGCAATAGCCCGGACACCGTGTCGCCACGGCCTTGCCGCTCACGCATTGCGCGTTCGGCTCGGTGAAGCCGTATTCCATGCTGCCGTAGCATCCGCACAGTTCCAGGATGGTGCCTGGCGGGTGTTTTGGCGGCTCGGCGGGCGCCTTTACCGGCTTGGCGGTCTTTGTGGTGTTGGCGGCGGAGGTCGCGGCTGGCGCGGCCGGGGATGCCGCGGATCCGGCGTCGGCTGCCCCCGCGGCGGCGGGCGCAGCGGCCTCGGGCGGCGCGCGGTTCGATTTGGTTTCGCCCGCGCCCAGGCGTTCCTTCACCGCTGTCGCGCTCATTCCGCAGCGTTTGGCAATCGTCGCCACGCTGCGTCCCGCGTCCGACATCCCGCGCAAGGTCTTGTCGCTGCATGCCGCCTGCGCACCGGCTGGCGCGAGGACACTCAGCCACAGCAGCACGCATGCGATTGCTCCAGGCCTGCATAGCGTCATGTTGCGCCTCCCGCACCTTGGTGCGCCGGGGCAGGACCACGCCCAAGTTGGACCACAAGTGCGGGCTAGCGTAGAGCGGCTAAATCAAGCGTGTCAATGCGGCCCGATCGGATGGCCCGAAGGGATTGCGTCACCGGCCGCCAGCGGGTCGGACGGGCGCCATCCGGCTGGTATCCGGCTGGAGCCGCATGTGGAGGCTGAAAAAGAAATGGCATCGACCGCGCGTTCGGCCTGCTTGCGAGCACCCGCAAGATAAGCCGGCCCACGGGCCGTTCCCTCCACCGATACAAACGTCACCTGTTTCAGCCCGATGGTCGCCAGCACGTGCCGCAGGTATGGCGTCAGGAAGTCCGGCTGACGGGCCTCTTCGCCGCTGAAGGCTCCGCCCGACGAAATCGCGACAAACACGGGGCGGTCCGCCAGCAATCCGACCTTGCCCTGCGGCGTGATGTGAAACGTATTGCGCACCCGGACGACAAGATCCAGCCATGCCTTCAACGCGGAGGGGACGGTGAAGTTGTGCATGGGCGTGGCCAGCACGATGTGGCTGGCGTTTTCCAGCATCCGGATCAGCGCGCCCGACGCGTGCAGCGAACCGCGCCCGAGCACGTCGGCGGCAGGATCCGCCGGCGCGGCCAGCGCCGCGGCATAGTCGCTGTCCGCATGGGTGAGGGTGGTTGCGTCAAACTCGACGACCTCCAGGCCGCCGGCCGGCGCCGACCGCACGAGGCGGTCGACGATGCGCTGGGACAGGCGATAGCTCTCGGAATCGAGCCCACGCGGGCTGCAGCGGATACGAAGAATGCTCATTGGGTGTTTCCTTTCAAGGATTTGCTGAACCGGATGGCGCTGGTCAACAGGCCCTGCCGGAAGTAGAAGCGTTGCGCCAGTGCGTTGCCCAGCCCGGTGTCCAGCACCAGCTTGTCGCAGTCCGCGCCGCGCGCCAGGTGATCCAGCTCGGCGATTAGCCGGGCGCCCCAGCGGCTGCCGCGGGCCGACGGCGACACCACCAGGTCGTCCACGTACAGGAACCGCCCGTAGATCAGGTTTTCCTGATACCGGTATCCCGCCAGCGCCAGCGCCTCGCCGTCGCGCATGACGGCGAGCAGGCGATAGTTCTGCTGGTGCATGCGGGCCAGGCGTTCGACAAACGCGTCGTCGTGGGCAAGATGGGGGCGCAGCTCGCGCATCAGCGGCAGGCAGGCCTGCCATTCTTCCGGGGTCTCCAGATGGCGCAAGGACGGTTCCGTGGATGTGTGCATTGGATCAGTAGCTCGAAGTTCAGGGCGCGAAGCGTACGCCCACCGTGAGTACGAATCTTAAAAACCACATGCCATAATTTGAAGGGCCATAAATGCGCTTACGGACTATGCCATGATTCCCGCAACCCCCGACGGTCTGCAAACCGTCTCTGACGCCGCCGGTCATCCACTCTACCGCCAGATCTATGAGCGGTTCCGGGGCGCCATCGCCGAGGGTACCCTCAAACCCGGCGACCGCATCCCGTCGGCACGCGCGCTTGCCAAGGAAATCGGCGTGGCGCGCGGCACCATCGAGGTCGCTTATTCGCTGCTGGCGTCCGAGGGCTACATCCAGGCGCGTGGCCAGGCCGGCACCGTGGTCGCTCCCAACCTGCAACCGATTGCGCGCTCCGCGCCCGCCGCAAAGGCCCGGCCCGCCGAGGCGCCGGAAGACGGCTGGCAACGTCCCGCCGCCCCGTTGCCCTTCCAGATGGGGCTGCCCGCGCTCGACGCCTTTCCGCGCAAGATCTGGGCGCGTTTGGGCGCGCGCCATCTGCGCGGCATGCAGCCGCCGGACCTTGCGTACCCCGATCCCTCGGGCTTGCTCGCGCTCAGGACCGCGACGGCCGCCTACCTGCAGGTGGCGCGCGGCATCCAGTGCACGCCCGGTCAGGTGTTCATCACGTCGGGCTACAACAACACCCTGCAGCTCATCATGCAGGCGTTGTTCAAGCCCGGCGATTCGGTCTGGGTGGAAGACCCCGGCTATCCGCCCACGCGGGCGCTGCTGGCGCAGGCAGGGATGCAGGCCGTGCCGGTGCGGGTGGACGCGCAAGGGCTGGTCGTGGAGGCGGGCATTGCGCAGGAGCCGCGGGCCAGGGCGGCGGTCGTGACGCCCGCGCACCAAAGTCCGCTATGCCTGTCGCTATCGCTGCCCCGGCGCCAGGCGCTGCTGGACTGGGCCGAACGCAGCAGCGCGTGGATCGTGGAGGACGATTACGACGGCGAATATCGCTACGTCGGCCGTCCGCTGCCGGCCCTGAAAAGCCTGGACCGCCAGGGCCGCGTGCTGTATTCGGGCACCTTCAGCAAGGTGCTGTTTCCCGGCATGCGGCTCGCCTACCTGGTGGTGCCCGAGGAGCAGGCGCCGCGCTTCGAGCGTCTGTGCATGCTGCTGGCGGGCGGTGCGCCGGCGTTGACGCAGGCCGTGCTGGCCTCGTTCATCAACGAAGGACACTTCGCGCGCCATATCCAGCGCATGCGCCGGCTGTACAGCGAACGGCGCGAGGCCACGGCCGCGGCGCTGTCCAGCGTGCTGGGCAACCGGTTGCGCATCGATCCGCAGCCGGGCGGCATGCACCTGGTGGCGCGGCTGGACGGCCATCGGACCGACCGCGAACTTGCGGCGCGCATGCTGCGGCAGGGCCTGTACGCCCATGCCTTGTCGCACTGGTCGGCGGCGCCGGACGCGCGCGCCGGCCTGCTCATGAGCTTCACCAATATCGTCTCGGCCGAGCAGGCGGAGCAACTGGCGCGCCGCATCCTGCAGCTCATGTGAGTCGCGCCAGGAGAACGCCGGTCAGCTCAAACCGGCCTTGTCCAGGCCATAGGCCTTGTCCGCGGACCCGGGCTCGGTACGGAACGCGACGTTCAGCCGGTTCCAGCCATTGATCCCGACCACCAGGAAGGTCAGATCCGACAGCTCGGATTCCGTGAACTGCGCCCGCACGGCGTTGTAGATCTCGTCCGGCACGCCGTGCGGCGGCAGCGTCGTAAGCGCCTCGGTCCATTCCAGCGCGGCGCGTTCGCGCGGCGAAAAAAGGGGCGATTCGCGCCAGATGGCGACGTGATGCAGGCGCAGCGCGCGCTCGCCCTTGATCGTGGCTTCCTTGACGTGCATGTCCAGGCAGAATCCGCAGCCGTTGATCTGCGAGGCACGGATATCGACCAGCGAGCCAAGCTCCTGGACCACAGGCGTCTTCTTCAGCGCCATGCTGAAGTCCAGATACTTCTTCGACAGGACTTCGGACACCTGGAAATAATTCAACCGTTGGCTCATGTTCAGACCTTTCTATTGCAATGGGATGGGGGAATGACCGGCAAATGATGGCGCCGATTGGCCTACCGCTGAAGTGCCAAGAACCCATTTTTGATATGGGCCATGATGCGCCGGGCGGTGCGCCCGCCAAGCGCCAATTCCTGACATTTATCCGATTGAATCCCGGCCGTGGCCCGGCTATAAGCTTGGTGCTGGGGCCTTTTATAAAATCGCCGCCCCGATTCCCCACGAAGCCCGAGCCAATGCCGCACCCATCCCCCCATGACGAACATGTCGACAGCAAGCCGGCCACCGGCGCGCGCGCCCAGACGGACCGAGGGTCCTGTCTTGAAGTGTTTCTGGTGTTCCTGCGCCTGGGCTTGACGTCCTTTGGCGGACCGGTCGCGCATCTGGGTTACTTCCGCACCGAATTTGTCGACCGGCGCCGATGGCTCGATGATTACACCTTTTCGGACCTGGTCGCGCTGTGCCAGTTTCTGCCGGGCCCGGCCAGCAGTCAGGTCGGCATGGCGATCGGCCTGCGCCGCGCCGGGTGGGCCGGCATGCTGGCCGCGTGGGTCGCCTTTACGCTGCCTTCGGCGCTCGCCCTGATCGGATTTGCGATGGGGCTTGCCCACTACGGCTGGCTTTCCGGGTCGGCGGCCATTCATGGGCTGAAGGTGGCCGCCGTGGCCATCGTTGCGCAGGCGGTATGGGGAATGGGCCGTTCGCTGTGCCCGGACCGATCCCGCGCCGCGCTGGCGGTCGCCGCCGCATTACTCACGGTGGTGCTGCCGGCCGCGCTGGGGCAGATCGGCGCCGTGGTGCTGGGCGCGGTGATCGGTGCGGCCTTCCTGCAATTGCCGGCCCGGCCCGTCCTGTCCCACGCGCCTTCCGGCGTGTCGCGCGCGGCGGGCGTGGCCTCGCTGGTGCTATTTGCCGTGCTGATGGCGGGGCTGCCGCTCTGGGCGCTGATCTCCAGCGGCGCGCTGGCGGGCCAGATCGACGGCTTCTATCGCGCCGGCGCGCTGGTCTTTGGCGGCGGGCACGTGGTGCTGCCGCTGCTGGAGACGGCGTCGGTCTCCACCGGCATGGTGTCCAGCGCGGACTTCCTGGCCGGTTACGGTGCGGCCCAGGCCATGCCAGGGCCCTTGTTCACCTTCGCGGCCTTCCTGGGCGCGATGTCGTCCGGCCCCTTGTCCGGATGGGCGGGCGGCTTGCTGCTTCTTTGTGTCATCTTCGTGCCGGGCGCTTTACTGCTTACCGCGGCGCTGCCGTTCTGGGACACGCTGCGGCGCCGGCCAGGCGTGCGCAACATGGTGGCCGGCGTCAATGCCAGCGTCGTCGGCATCCTGCTCGGCGCGCTGTATGACCCTGTCTGGACCAGCGCAATCCTGGGCAAGGCCGACTTTGGCCTCGCGCTGTTGCTGTTCGCGTTGCTGGTCTATGCCCGCTGGTCGCCGTTATGGGTGGTGCTGCTGGCGGCCGTCAGCGGCTGGTCGCTGGGCTGGCTGGTCTAACGCCCGGCCCCAGCCGCCGGTGCGTCGTCACGACGTCCAGCGCGGCGGGCGTTTCTGCAGGAAGGCGTCGATGCCTTCGCACGCGTCCGCCTCCATCATGTTGCGGGCCATCACGTCGCCCGCGTAATCATAGGCATCGGCCAGGGCCATCTGCCGCTGCTTGTAGAACATCCGCTTGCCATAACGCACGGCCGCCGGGCTCTTGACCAGGATGTCGTCCACCAGCGTGCGCACCCGCGCATCCAGCTCGCTCTCGGGCGCCGCCGCGTTGATCAGCCCCCAATCCACGGCCTGGGCAGCATCGATGAAGCGCGCGGTCATCAGCATCTCGAAGGCGCGCTTGGCAGACACGTTGCGGGTCAGGGCCACGGCGGGCGTGGCGCAGAACAGGCCGACGTTGATGCCGGACACGGCGAACTTCGCGGTGTCCGCGGCGACTGCCAGATCGCAGCTGGCGACCAGTTGGCATCCCGCCGCGGTGGCAATGCCGTGCACCTTGGCGATCACGGGCACCGGCAGCGCCTGCAAGCCTTGCATGACGCTGCCGCATCGGCGAAAGAGCGCCCGGTAGTAATCAAGGTCCGGCTGGCTGCGCATCTCGCGCAAGTCATGGCCCGCGCAGAACGCGCGGCCGGCCGACTCCAGCACCACGCAGCGGACGTCGGCATCGCATGCCAGTGTGGCGATTTCCTGTTGCAACGCGGCCAGCATCGCCTCGGACAAGGCGTTGAACTGGGAAGGACGGTTCAGGCGCAGCGTGACGACGCCGCCTTCGGCGCTGCGCAGCAGCACCGGTTCGTCCGCGGGTTTTTCGATGGACATGTCGCCTCCAGGTGGTTGTTCCCGGATACTAGCGCACGTCCCGCGCCCACCGGCTCAGGAACCGGCGGCAAGGCGCCGGCCCAACGCCGGCGAGAGCAGCAGCAGCGGCGCCACGATGACCGCGCCGACCAGCGCCATGGCCGCTTGAGGCGCCATGCCGCTGTCCAGCAGCAGGGTGGCGATCACTGCCGACCCGCTCATCTGGAAGAGGCCGTACACGGCGGCGGCAGTGCCCGCCCGGTCGGCAAAAGGTTCGAGCGCCAGGCTCAGCCCCGATCCCAGCGCCAGCGAGAATCCGACGGTAAACACCGTGACCGGCAGCATGAAGACCCAGGCCGACAGGGGCATCCACAGCCACGCGCCGACCTGCAGGACCGACGCCAGCAGGAGGGCGGCCATACCGACGCGCACCATGGTGTAGCGGCCATGGCGCGCGATGAACGCGGGCGCCAGGAAAAACGCCGCGATGTTGATGGTTGCATTCGCCCCAAACCATGCCGAAAAGCCCAGCTCGCTGTACCCAAGCTGCTCGACCAGCACGACGGGCGCGGCCGACACGAACACCAGGATCATGGCCATGCCCGCCATGCCGAAACACGCAAAGTAGAGGAACCGTCCGCTGGTGACGATGGATGCATAACGGGGCAGGCTGTACAGCGCGCCTGGCCGGTGCGTCAGCTTGGCGCGGGTTTCCTCGAAGCGCACGGCCAGCAGCGCCGCCAATGCCAGCGCGAACACCGTCATGAAGACGAACGTGCTGCGCCAGCCTGCATGCAGGGCCAGCACGCCGCCCACCATCGGGGCCAGCGCGGGCACGGAACATAGCGCGCCGTTCAGGTAGCTGTAGACGCGCGCGCCGACGGCCGGGGTAAAGCAATCCCGCACGGCGGCAAACGCGACCAGCGATGCGGAACACGCGCCCAGTCCCTGGATGACGCGCGCCGCGTAAAACACCTCGAGGGACGTTGCCGACGCGCCCAGCGCCGAGCCCGCCAGATATGCCGCAGCGCCGCACAGGGCAACGGGCCGGCGGCCATAGCGGTCGGCCAGCGGGCCGATCAGCACCTGGCCCACGCCCACCGCAAAAATGAACAGGGTGATGCTCGATTGCAAGGCGCCGATGGGCTCGCCAAACGCCAATGCCATGGCGGGCAGGGAAGGCAGGTAGATGTCGATGGCCATCGGCGTGAGCGTGACCAGTCCCATCAAAAGACCGATCAGCCAGCGCTGGCCTCGGGGCGTCAAGGCAGACTTCATACGAGGCTCTGGGCCCATTGCAGACCCGGGAAAACCCGACATTATCCATGATCGCCTCCGCCCGCGCAGGCGTAGAATGCCGTTCCCATGAACCCGTCTGCCTTGCGCCCTCGCATCGTCATCCTGTATTGCACGCAGTGCCAATGGCTGCTGCGCGCGGGCTGGATGGCGCAAGAATTGCTTTCCACGTTTTCGACGGATCTTGGCGAAGTGGCGCTGCAGCCCGGCACCGGCGGAATTTTCCAGATCACCTACGACGGCGATCTGATCTGGGACCGCAAGCGCGACGGCGGCTTCCCCGACGCCAAGGTGCTCAAGCAGCGCGTGCGCGACCGCCTGGATCCGGGCCGCCCGCTTGGCCACATCGACGGCCACGCCGCCACGCCGGAAAGTTGACCCGCATCGCTGACCCGCATCGCTGATCCGCATCGCTGACGCGGCAGCCAGGCAAAAAAAGGCCGGTCCTTAAGACCGGCCAAAGCAGCACTACCCCGATTCTTGATTTGCGTTTACGCGGCAGACTCCGCGTGCCTGAGCGCTTCGCGCGCCTTGCGCTGGCGCAGCGCCGACACCGCCAGCAGGGCGATCAGCCCCACGCAGGCCAGGATGAAGCCCAGGCTGATGGGCCGCGTCACGAAGATCGACAACTCACCGCGCGACAGCAGCAGGGCGCGGCGGAAGTTCTCTTCCACCATGGGCCCGAGGACGAACCCCAGCAGCAGCGGCGCCGGTTCGAACCGCAGCCGGATCAACGCGTAGCCCGCGGCGCCGAACAAGGTCACCATCCCCACGTCGAAGAGGTTGTTGTTCGTGCTGTACACCCCCACGCAGACGAAGAACAGTGCGGCAGGGAACAGATAGCGGAAGGGAACCGTCAACAGACGCACCCACATGCCGATGAGCGGCAGGTTCAGGAGCAGCAGCAGCACGTTGCCAACCCAGAAGCTGGCGATCAGCCCCCAGAACATGTCGGCATGCTCGACCATCATCTGCGGACCCGGCTGGATGCCGTGAATGATCAGCGCGCCCAGCATCAGCGCCATGACGGGATCGCCAGGGATGCCCAGGCTCATCGTCGGGATGAAGCTGGTCTGCGTCGATGCGCTGGTTGCGGCTTCCGGACCGGCGATGCCTTCGATGGCCCCGCGGCCAAAGCGGCGCGGTTCACGGGCAACCTTCTTTTCCGTGGCGTACGAGATGAACGACGCGATGGTCGGCCCCGTGCCCGGCAGGATGCCGAACGCCGCACCGATCGCCGTGCCGCGCACCAGTGCGCCGCGCGACTGCTTGATGTCGCCGGCTTCCGGACGCATGGACTTCATGCTCACCTTCGTCGAGGTGACCTTGCTGTCGCCGCCGATGCGATTGATGTTCTTCAGGAAATCCGCCACGCCGAACAGCCCCATGGCCAGCGCCACGATCTGCAGCCCGTCGGACAGTTCCAGGATGCCGAAGTGAAAGCGCATCGTGCCGGTGTTCACGTCGGTGCCCACCACGCCCAGCAGCAGGCCGACGACCACCATCGCCACGCCCTTGATCGCCGAACCCTTGGCCAGCGTTGCGCCGGCCAGCAGGCCCAGCATCATCATCGAGAAGTACTCGGCGGGACCGAACTTGAACGCGACGTCGACCAGCAGCGGCGAGAACAGGATCATTGCCAGGATGCCGACGGACGCGCCGCAGAACGACGAGAACATCAGCATGAAAAGGGCCGAGCCCGCCTTGCCATTGCGCGCGAGCGGATTGCCGTCCAGACACGCCACCGCGTGCGACGCCGTGCCGGGCAGGTTCAACATGATCGACGTGATGCCGCCGCCGTACTGCGAGCCGTAGTAGATGCCGGACAGCATCACCAGCGCCGCCGTGGGCGTCATCGTGTAGGTCAGGGGCAGCAGGATCGAAATGGCGGCCAGCACGCCCATGCCCGGCAGCACGCCGATCAGGTTGCCCATGAACACGCCAAAGATGGCCCACATCAGGTTGTCCAGCGCGAAAGCGACAGAGAACCCGTGCATCAGGTTATTGAAGATTTCCATGGATCAACCCCAGCGGAACAACGGAAACTGCAGTTGCAGCGCCCAGGAGAACACGGCCACGCCAAGCACCGTGACGCCGGCAGCCAGGATGGCTGCGGAGCGCCAGGTATGCTGACGGTCGCCCATGGCAGAGATGAAGACCAGCACGAATGTCGCCGGCACCAGGCCGCCGAACTTGCCTATGAGGATGAAGGAAAGCAGGCCTCCGATGATGCAGCCCCAGCCGCGCCACTCGGGCGGCGCCACTTCTTCGGCATCTTCCTCGGCGGCCACGGGCGAAGCCGCCATCTTGGCGATGGCCAAGCCAAGAAGCACCAGCAGCACGCCCAGAATGGCCGGGAACATGCCCGGGCCCATGCGGTCCAGGGTTCCCAATGTGTAGGTTGACGCCTGCGCGATGGCGCCCAGGCCCAGCACGATCATCGTGCCCGCAGCCCACGCCTCGCGCCGCACGGCGCTGCGTTTTGTTTGCATGGTCTTTTCCTCCCGTTGTTGTGCTTTTGCCTGACTGAGGTCTGAACAAAAGCTGACACTGCAATGAATGCGGGAGTCTAAAAATCCAAACTTCCGTTCACCTTTCAAGGCGTGCGAAAGTTGCGCGCGAGTGTCGCGATAGCCGCGAAATCGGGGGAAATCCCTAGGCTATTTTGAAGGGGAATGCGCGCGTCAAGCGCCTGCGCGGCTCGTAGGCCGCCCAGGCGTTGCAGGCCCGCACGAGAGCCGTGCAGGACGTTTACATGCCCAGGTCGGACAGGCTCGGATGATCATCCGGGCGGCGTCCCAGCGGCCAGTGAAAGTTGCGGTCGGCTTCCTTGATGGGAAGGTCGTTGATGCTGAAGGCGCAGCCGCGAAATCCTTCCGAGGCGAACCACTCGCGCAACGCATCGAAGATCGACAGCACGCGATCGCGGGGCGAAGGCGCGCGCGTCGTTGCTTCGATGAACCTGTGCATCCAGCGCTCGTCGCGGGCCGACAGCGCCGCGGCCACCAGGACTTCCTTGGTGTCGTAGTGCTTGTAGATGCGCTTGCGTGCCACACCGGAGGTCTTGACGATGAGATCCATGCCGGTGGCGTTGATGCCCCCGGCATAGATCAGGGACTCGGTGGCGCGCAACAATTTTTCCTGCACGTCGGCGCGGGGCTCGGTATGGGATTCGGTACGAGATTCAGTCGCGCCCCGCAATTTAGCTTGCTATTTCTGCCAAAATTCTGCTAAAATCTTTTATCTATCGGCAAAATTATAAGAACAAGCCAGTTGTTTCGAATCCCGGCGACGCCTGCTCCTGAATGCTCCCCCGCACCCGCGGCATTCATGGCCCGCCTGAATCTGTGCGCAATGCTCGGCGGGGGAAGCCATGCGCCTGTCCAGGAGCATGCTTATGTCTCATCAATTGACTGCCAAGAAGGGAAGCTTCGAGATCCCCCCGTTGAATTGGAAGGCCCCCGAGGCCAACAAGCAGTCCGACCGGCACGACACGCCGTCCCACGCCGACACGCCCAAAAAGGCCGACGTCTCGCGCGTGAAGAACTAAGCCTGTAAGCCCGGACGCCGGAAGGCCGGCCCCCGGAGGGCCGGACCCCCGCCTTCACCCCAGGGTGCGTTGCTGGACTTGATCGCGCCCATTCAATTTCGCCAGATAAAGCAGTTCGTCAGCGGCCCGAAAAAGGCCGCTGACGCTTTCTGCATGACTCCACGAAATACACGCCACGCCGAAACTGGCCGTCAGCCCGAACGGGACGCCGGTTGCCGACGTGACTGAGCAGGTCCGGATGCGGTCTCGCATCCGCTGCGCCATCTCCATCGCCTGCTGTGCGCTGCGCGTGCGGCAGAGCACCGCGAATTCCTCTCCGCCCACCCGCGCAACGACATCCGACTGACGCCACGTCGTGTGGCACAGCTGCGCCACGGCCTTGAGCGCCAGGTCGCCGCTGGCATGCCCGTGCGTGTCATTGATGGTCTTGAAGTGGTCGATATCGAACAGGATGAAAGCCAGCATCGGCTGGCTCTCGTCCCAATGCGCGCGCGCCCCCTCAAAGCGCTTCTCAAAGGCTCGCCGATTCAGCAGCCCGGTCAGATAGTCCGTTTCGGCGGAGTGCGCCAGATCCGCAATCAACCGGTCGCGCTCAGCTTCAAGCTGCTTCTGCGCGGCGGACTTCTCCTTGAGCACGCGCAGCGCATTGAACATGTCTTGCACTTCGCCATGATGATTGCCGTGCGCAATGTTGGCTGGCGCCGAGCCGCTGGCAATGGATCCGATGATGCGCGTGGCCTGCGCAAAGGGCTGGATCACGCGCTTGCGAAATTGCACCAGCGCCACGGCAAGGGCGGCCACCAGCAGCGCGGTGGCCGCCAGGGTCACGGCAAGCAGCCGCGCAGCGGCCATGCGATGCGCCTCGATATGACGTCCCATCTCGTCCAGCAGCACGTCGCGAAATTCCGTGATGGCGCCCATCAGCGGCACATAGGCTGCCGCCAGCGCGGCGGTCGACACGGCGGGCTCGTCGGACTGGTGCGATGCCTGCCCGCGCACGCGCGCCAGATAGGCCAGGCCGTCGCCGAAGTAGCGCTGCTGCATCCGGGCATAGACCTCGGAGGCCCGCACATCGGGCTGCGTCGCCATGCGGGCTTCAATGAGCGCGCGCAACTCGTCGATCCGGCCCAGGACGCGTTCAATGCGGAACTGTTCCTCGGCCGTCAGCTTCCGGTGGCGGCTCAGCGCGGGCGTATAGGTGGATCCCAGCAGTCCTGCCTGTTCGCGCAGCTCGCTGGCCAGCAGTGCCAGCGTCAGCAAACTGGGCGCATTGGCTTCACTGCGCATGACCCATCCCGCGTTGGCGGCCAGGCTGGCCTGCCACTGCGGAATGACGCGAACCATGCCGCTGACCGCATCCCACAACATTTGTCCCGACAACTGATCGCGCGGCGTGGCGATGAGCTGGTCGATGTCCTGCCGCGCGCTGGCCAGCGCCTGGCGAATCTCGTGAATCTCGCCGCGCTTTGCGGCGCCGTCGGCGCCGGCATGCAGCGCCAGCAGCGCGTCAATCAGGGCGTCCGTGCGCGCGCGGGCCGCTGACAGGGAATCCATGACGTGCTGCGGCACGGGCAGGGCGGACCCCAGCGCTGCGTTCATGGGGCCGCGCTCCGCCGAGGCATGCTCCATGACGCGGATCGTCGCGCGCACCGACGAGAATGCCTGCCGCGCGTCCGCAGCCGCCCCATACGATCGCCAATTCTGATAGAGCAGGATGCCGGCAAGCACCGACACCAGCAACAGCACGCCGACGGCCAGCGCGATGAAATGACATTCCAGGGATTTTGGCGCGACGGCGGGGCGCAACATCTCGGCGTGCAGGTCCAGGCAAAGTGGAAGCTGCGCAGGATACTGTAATTGCCCCTATGCGGACCCGGGTTTTGGCAGAAGATGGCTTATTTCAGTTTATGCAGGCAAGATTATTTCGTTCGAACGCAGTTAATTGCGTTTATCTGCGAAAACTTGCGCCATCGACTTTCGGGGCGCCGTGCCGCGTGCAGACAGGGCACGCGTGCCGGCGACCTGCGGCCTCGCATACCCAGGCATCAAGCCTCGTGCATCACCACCCGGTTGCGGCCCTGCTGTTTGGCCACATACAACGCGGCATCGGCGGCACGGAACGCTTCGTCCACATCCGGCCCGCTCGATGGCCATTGCGCCACGCCGGCCGACACGGTGACGCGATTGTCGCCGTGCAAGGGGCGCTCGGCGATATGCGTGCGCAGCCGTTCGGCGATATGGACAGCTTCCCGCGCGGCCACGCCCGGCAACAGGATCAGGAACTCCTCGCCGCCGTTACGGCACAGCACGTCGGACGGGCGCGAGCACTCGCGCATGATCTGCGCCATGTCGCGAATCACCTCGTCGCCCACGTTGTGGCCATAGGTATCGTTGATCCGCTTGAAATGGTCGATATCCAGCGCCACCACCGAGAAAGGCGTGCCCCCGGCCTGCATCTGGTCCACCGCATCCTGGGTGCCGCGGCGGTTGCGCAGGCCGGTCAACGGATCGGTGATGCTGGCCAGGTTCAGCTTGCCAATCTTGTCCTGCAGACTGGTGAAACTGGCGATCACGGCGCGCTTGAGGCGCTCTGCCTCGAAGTACCACGCCTTGACGGAATGCACTCGCTGCATCGCCTCGCTGACGTCCTGATGCTCCACGTTCGTCGCCAGTTGCGACAGCGGTAGCGAAATCATGCGGGCGCACCACCAGATGGCCAGCAGGAACGCCACCGCCAGCGGCGCGGCATAGCCCAACAGCGCCCAGATAAGGTCGTGGATCGGCTCCAATGTGACCTGCGCGGGACGCTGCGCCACCACGCCCCAGCCGCTGATGGGTACCGGCGCATACCCGGCCAGCATGTCCACGCCCTTGGTATTGATGACGCGCATTGCGCCGGCGTTGCCTTTGACCACCGATGCCACCACCGGATTGGACAGCACCGTCTCGCCCACGCGAGAGGCATCGGTGTGATAGATGAGCTGGCCATCGCCATCGACCACGTACAGATACGATCCATCGTGGTAGTGGTGATTGCCCAGCAGTTCATGCAAGGCGCTTTCATTGCGCAGGTAAATCGTGCCCCCCACGTACCCCAGGTACTGGCCGTCGTTCGAGAAGATGGGATGCGACACATTGACGAGCAGATTGCCCGCAACCGACACATAGGGTTTGCTGATCATGGGCTGGCGGGCCCGCAGGGCGGCGCGGCTGCCCGGACTGTCGATCTGCACGCCCAGAAAGCTCCGGAATGTCTGCGTGGTCGCGAGGACTGTGCCGTCCACCCCCACGACACCTACCGAGTTGAAGCTATCGGTCTGTTGTTGCACGCGCATCACTTCGGCGGCAAGGCGATCCGGCGATCCCATCAGCTCGGGCATGTGCCGGGCGCTGTATCCCAATTGCTGCTGTGCGGACCGCAGGAAGCTTGCCGCGCTTTCCGCCAGCTTCGTGGCGTAGACGCGGTTCGATTCGAGGGTGTTCTCGATCAACTGCTCACGCTGCACCAGATAGCTTGCATACAGGGCATTGGCCGTGGCCGCGATGGCGCTGAAGACGGTAAGCGCAAGCACAAGCCCGCGAAGATTGATTTGCATGGGGGTCGGGGACGGGCAGGGGACAAGCCGGCGCCTTGGGCGGTTGCATCCGATCCGATGGGCATCGATCGGCGTAAAGGCCGGGGCGCGGTGATTGTACGGTCACTCCCACCATTACGGCAGGCCGGGGGGATCCTGTAGGCCTGGCCCCTGCGGGTCGTCCAGCAGGCGAGCGGCCGGAGATTGCGCCGCGGCGCCGGCCCGGAAATATCCCATCACCGTCGCTACGCTGGCGTGGCCGGTCATCGCCATCGTGTCGCCCAGCGGCACGTTGCGCCGCCCGGCCTCCGTTACAAACCCGGACCGCAGGCTGTGTGCCGAATAGGCGCCGTCCAGTCCGGCCAGCCGGCTGCGTTCCAGAACGATGTCGCGCACCGCCGCGGCGGCCAGCGGCTCGCCAACCACATCGCCGCGCCGCACGCGCCGGAAGATCGGCCCTTGGCGGATGCCGCTTGCGGCCAGCCAGTCCGCCAGCGCCTGCGCGGCCTTGCCCAATATCGGCTTCTGGTCCTGCGCCCGAAGGGCGCCCGTCTGGTTCGTCTTGGAATGCGCCATCGTATACAGATAGCCATCGCCCGCGCGGCGCGTGTTCTCCACGGTGGCCTGCACCACTTCAGACCGGCGCCGGCCGCCGCTTGCCCAGGCAAAAAGGAGCAGGGCGCGGTCGCGTTTGCCGCGCAACGAATCGTCGCAGGTGTCCAGCATGGCTTGAAGCGGCTCGCGCGTCAGGGCTTCCTTGCGCGCGGGCGCGACGCCGCGGCGAGCATACGCGCGGCGCGTCTTGGACACCAGCTCGCGCACGGCGGCGGCGCGGCAGGGGTTCGGGTGGCCCAGCAATTCATGCGCCTTGGACAACACCGACAGGCGTTGCAGCAGCGTGTTCAGGCTGGGCGCGCCCAACCGTCCCTTTGCCTTCAGGCGCACCAGTTCCTGGTCCAGCTCCAGCGGCAGTTCCCATTCAAGACCGTCCCCGGAAGACCGCTGCGCGTGGTCCACCACAAATTGAATGACTGCGGCCTCTGACACAGGCAAGGCGAACGACCGGCCATAACGCAGCCCGAACCAGGCCGACCAGTAACGGATCGCCGTGCGATAGCTGGCAGCCGTGTTGGGGGAACTGCCTTCGCGCAACAGGTCGCGCACCGCGGCGTCCGCGTGGCGGTCAAGGTTATCCGGATCCAACCGCGCCAGGGCGCGTGTCAGCGCCGGCGCCGCGCCTGGCAAGTCATTCATGTTTCCGCGCGCACGGCAGATGCCGTCTCCTGGGTGAGGGATCAGTTGAACAATCCCGTCATGTTAGCCGGTGGAGGCGCCTGCGGCCGCCATCGGCCAAGCGTGGCGCGCGGTGCTACGATTTCCCGCACGCAAGTCAACTTCCGGCGCTGAGGGCAGTCAGTAGCGGTAGCGTTCCCGGCGGCGGTTCTTCAAGGAGCCTTCCATGGCCGCAACCGTCGCAGATTTTCTTGTCAAAGTGCTTGCCGACGTCGGGGTACGTCGCATTTGGGGCGTGACTGGCGACAGTCTCAATGGACTGAACGATAGCCTTCGGCGGCTTGGCGGAATCGAATGGATGCACACCCGGCACGAAGAGACCGCCGCATTCGCCGCTGGCGCGGAAGCAGCCGTCACCGGATCGCTGGCCGTATGCGCAGGCAGTTGCGGTCCGGGCAATCTGCATCTGATCAACGGATTGTTTGACTGCCAACGCAGCCGCCTTCCTGTCCTGGCCATTGCAGCCCACATTCCGTCCTCTGAAATCGGGTTGGGGTATTTCCAGGAGACGCATCCCCAGGAACTCTTCAAGGAATGCGCCGACTTCGTCGAGCTGGTATCGAACCCTGCGCAATTGCCAGGGGTGCTGGCACGCGCCATCAACACGGCGGTCGGCAGGCAGGGCGTGGCGGTCCTTGTAATACCGGGCGATGTAGCGCTTGCTGCGGCGCCCGCGGATGCGCCCGCGTTCTGGCCCGCGCCGCCCGCGCGTGCGCACTTGCGTCCAGACGCGGCGGCCGTGCAGCAACTGGCCGGTCTGCTCAACGGGGCGCGAAAGGTGTCGATTCTGGCGGGCAGCGGCTGCGCCGGCAGCCGCGACGCCGTGATCGCGCTGGCACAGCGCCTCAAAGCGCCCATCATTCACGCATTGCGCGGCAAGGAGCACGTCGAGTGGGACAACCCGTTCGATGTCGGCATGACCGGATTCATCGGCTTTTCGTCCGGTTACCAAGCCATGGAAAACGCCGAGCTTCTGCTGATGCTGGGCACGGACTTTCCGTACCGGCCTTTCTATCCCAAGCACGCAAAGATCATCCAGATCGATCGCGACCCCGCTGCCCTCGGCCGGCGCGCACCGCTGTCGTTGGGCATTGCCGCCGACGTCGGCGAAACCATTGCCGCGCTGCTCGATCAGCTTGACGAGCGTCAGGACCAGACATTCCTTGACGCTGCCCTCGATCATTACCGGCATGCACGCAAAGACCTCGATAGCCTCGCCGTGCCCGCGCCGGCTGGCAGGCCGCTCCATCCGCAATACCTGGCGCACCGCGTCAACGCGCTCGCAAACGAGGACGCAATCTTCGCGGTGGATGTCGGCACGCCCACCGTGTGGGCTGCGCGATATCTCTCCATGAACGGCAAGCGCCGGTTGCTGGGCTCGTTCAACCACGGCTCGATGGCCAACGCCATGCTGCAGGCCATCGGCGCCCAGGCGGCCGCGCCAGGCAGGCAGGTCATCTCGCTATCGGGCGACGGCGGATTCACCATGATGATGGGAGATTTCCTGTCCCTGTCCCAGTTGCAGCTGCCTGTGAAGATCGTCGTCTTCAACAACGGCGCGCTCGGCTTTGTTTCCATGGAAATGAAAGCGGAGGGCTTCCTGGATACCGGCACAGACCTCAAGAACCCCAATTTCGCGGCGATGGCAGAAGCCGTCGGCGTCCGGGGTATCCGGGTCGAATCGTCAGAAATGCTGGACGCCGCGCTGACGGAAGCGCTGGCGCACCCCGGTCCCGCGCTGGTCGACGTCGTGGTTTCGGCGCAAGAGCTGATCGTGCCACCCAAGATCAAGCTCGAGCAAGCCAAGGGATTTGGCCTGTACATGCTCAAAGCGATCATGAACGGCCGCGGTGATGAAGTCGTTGAACTTGCCCGGACGAATCTGGGACGTTGAGGGAAGGGCGGGGCGGAAAAACGCGCGTTATGTATTAAATAATACGTATGCTGTAAGATATATAACGTGTATGCAAGTTAAATCACGATAAGGTTCCATTATCGTGACTAATCCACCCCACCTCGGCGACGCAAATCATCATGGCCACTGGCATTACCGAATCGGACGTCTGGAGCGCTGCGGATGCGCTGTTGCTGGAGGGCGCCCGGCCCACCATCGAGCGAGTTCGCCAGAAAATCGGCCGGGGCTCGCCCAATACCGTCAGTCCGCACCTGGAATCCTGGTTCCGCGCGCTGGGCGCACGCATCCAGGATCCGCGTGCGTTTGCTGCACCCACCGCAGTACCGGACCCCATCGCCCAGGCCGCCACGCATTTCTGGGAAGCCGCGCTGGCGGCAGCCAGGGCTGAACAGGCTCGGGCGTATGAGGAACGATGGGAGGAATTGGCCAGGGAAGGGGAGCGGTTTGCCGCGCAGGCCGAACAGCTTGAACTACGCGAGGCGCAGCTGATCGAGCGCGAAAAGCACCTGCAGGAAGCGCTGGAGGTCGCCAGGACGCAATTGGCCACCACCGAAAACCGTCTGCAAGCCGCCGAAGCGCAATTGCGCCAACGGGACGCGGCGCTGGCCGCAACGCAAACCCGTCTGGAGGACGCCCGCGCCGCCAACAAGGCCTTGCTGGTCGACGCCGAGCAAGACCGCGACCGGCACGCGCAGGCGATTGCCGCGCTGGATGCGCGCCACGCTGCCCACGAGCGCCGCTGGCTGAACGAGCTGGATTCGGAGCGGGGCGCGGTTAAGCGCTTGCAGACTCGTCTGGACGCATCCCTGGTTGCCGCCCAACAGCAGGCAGACCAGCTACGCGACTCGCTTGCCGCCGTCCACGAGCAACAACGTGCGGCCGAGCAGCGAGCTGCCTCCCTTCAGGCGCAGGCGCTGGCCGACCAGCGCGAACGGCATGCCGAGACCGTGGCGGCGGCTCAAGCGCTTCAAGCCAGCCAGGCGCGGGAATCGGATCTGGCGCAACGCCTGGCGGGCGCATCCGCGCAGGTGGATAGTCTGATGGCGCAGTTGAAATCGCGGGATGTCCAGTTCGACGAACTGACAACGCGTTTGCTGGCGATGCAAGCGTCGTCACACCCCACGCAGCCGGCGCACACACCGGAGTCGGCTCAGCCCAAGTAATTCATGGCGCACCGCTTGGGGCGACCACATCAAGAGAACCCTTGTTCGTCCGCGTACCTGAGCAGTTCGGCGTTGGTCTCGATGTTCAGCTTGCGCATGGCCGATTGCTTTTGCGTGCCGATGGTGGCTACCGACCGGTGAAGGCGCTTTGCGATCTCTGTCACGGACAGGCCTTGCGCAAACATTCGGACCACTTCAAGTTCTTTGGGCGACAGCCCTTTTGTTCTGCCGGCGCGTCCCATCGTCACGTCATTCTGGCTGAGCCGCTGGCCGATGCTGTTGGACAGGATGGGGCCGCTTTCAGTCAGCGCGCGGATGCATATCGACACCAGCTCGTCGATGGGCTCTTCCTTGCTGACGATGCCCGTTACGCCCACCTGGCGAAGCTGGTTCAGGATGCCGCTGTTGGACAGCATCGTGAAGACGACGATGGGAATTTCCGGAAACAGGCGTTGCAGACGTTCGATGAGCCGCAAGCCGTCTTCATCACCAGACCGGGCGGCCATTGAAAAGTCGGTGACGATGAGATGGCAGGGATGGTCCTGCACCGCAGTGACCAGTTCGAGTCCCGAGCGCGCGGTGGCGACGACCGTGAAACCGGGCACCTCGTTCAGGGAATCCGCAAGCGCAAGAGAAATGATGGGATGATCGTCGGCGACGATGATTCGCACATCCTGGTCAGACGAAAGCTTCATCATGGACCCGCCATCGCGTTGATGTTCGAATGCACCTGGTGATTCCTCGTGTCCGGCTTGCGATGCCGCAGGGGGAAGCCGTTCCTTGGCTGGCCCCACCAGGCTAAGGGCGCCAGGACTTTCGATACTTCCGTCGGTGACCATTTTATGTTCAAACTCCACTGAAAAGGCGAGCAGAAGCGGTTGGGCTGCAGGCTGAATGGGCGTGAGGCAGTCGGGCGGGGAAAGAGATAAAGCCGCTGAATCTACCTTCGGATCGTCAACCGATACATCGATAAGCTTCGAAAGCAAGCCGGCCCAAGGCCAATAAGCGGACGGAATGAAGGCTAGATTTCCGCCAAGGTGTTGCGCAGCAGTTGCACCACCGCGTGACCCTCGGCCTGTGCCACGGCATCCAGACCCGTGCCGCGCAGCAAGTCTTCCAGCGCCTCCAGCCGTTGCGTGATCGCCGTCATCTGCATGACGCTCAGCGCGCCTCGCATGCGGTGCAAGGTGCGGCCAAGCAGACGCTGGTCGTTGATTTCCAGGGCCCGCACCATCTGCGTGACGTCCGCCTCCATCGTGCTGATGAACAACGCGCGGTACTTTTCCGGCACGGCAGGCTCGGGTTCGGGTTCCGGTTGGCGCGTGGCGCGCGGCTGCGCTGCGGCTTCGGCCGCGTCGGCCGGCTGCGCGCCGCTTCCCTGCAGATGCCGCCGCAGCGTGGAAAGGCTGATGGGCTTGACGAGCCACGACGTCATGCCGGCCGCGAGGCACCGTTCCTCTTCTTCGCGCATGGCATTGGCGGTCACGCCGATGACGGGAACGGTGGCGCCCTGGGCCCGCAACGCCTGGACGAGCTCATAGCCATTCATGCGCGGCATGTTCACGTCGGTCAGCACGACGTCGTAGCGGGCAAGCCCCCACAGCATCAGCGCCTCGGCGCCGTCGGACGCCAGCGTGACCTCGCAGCCCAGTTGCTCCAGCTGATGTTGCAGGGTGGCCTGGTTGATCGGGTTGTCTTCGGCGACGAGAATGGACAATCCCAGCGGGGTATACGCGCCGCTGTCGGCGTCCCCGGGCAAGGCGACTTCACCGCGAACCGCCGCCAACATGCCGGCGGCGATGTGCTCGACGCTGGCGATCACCTTGACGGTCCGCGCGGTGGGCGGCTTGCCGCTTGCGCTGGCCAGCACATGGTGGCCGGGCCAGTCCGCCAGGTTGGCGCCTCCGGTGTAAAGCACGTCGACCAGGATGTCGTCCGGCGTGCCGGCGGGCAAGGGAGCGCTCACGGGGGCCGCGGCGGCGCCCCAGCGCTTGAGCCATTGGCAGACGTTGTCGGACAGTTCGTGGTGCGGGCTGCGAACGTATGCGTTCATGCCACTCAGGTCGGGCGGGCTGGCAGCCTGGCCGGCGGCCACTGACAAAGGCAAATCCAGCGAAAAGCTGCTGCCCAGGCCAAGTTCGCTGGTGACGCGGATGCTGGTGCCCATCAGACCGGCCAGCCGCGCGCATATCGACAGGCCAATGCCGGCGCCGCGCACCGTGTGCGAACCGCTGTCGATCTGATAGAAGGGAACGAACAGCTGCGCCTGGCCCTCCTTGGGGATTCCGATGCCCGTGTCGACCACTTGCAGCCGCAGATGCGTCTTGCCGTCCAGCACTTGACCCACCGTCAGGCGGACGATCACGTGCCCGGAGTCGCTGAACTTGATGGCGTTGCTGAGCAGGTTGCTGAGGATCTGGCGGATGCGCACGGGGTCGCCGGTCATCCAGTCAGGCACGTCAACGTCCACGCTGCAAAACAGCAGCAGCCCCTTCTGTTCGGCCATCGCCGCGTAGGCGTTGGTGCATTCCTCGACCAGTTCGCGCGGATTGAAGTCCGAATACTCCAGCGCTAGCTGCCCGGCTTCGATCTTGGTGATGTCCAGGACATCGCTGATAAGCTGCAAGAGGATCGCGGACGAGCTTTGCATGCGTTCCAGGTGCTGCCGCTGTTCCTCGTCCAGCGCGGTAAGGCTCATGAGCTGCAGCGTACCCAGCACGCCATACAGCGGCGTCCGGATCTCGTGGCTCATGGTGGCCAGGAAAGTTGATTTGGCTTCGTTGGCCTTGTCCGCCTCGCGCTTGGCGTCCGTCAGGGCCTGCTCGATGACGGCCCGGGCGCTGATGTCGGAAAAGGCGCACAGCACGACGTCCTGGTTGTTGTAGCGCGTGGGTGCGTAGGCGACGTACAACGGACGTCCGTCCGTGGCCTCGAAACTGGCGATGGTGCCCGGTCCCGTTGCTCCCAGGACTTGCCGCAGAAAGAGGTTGGTCTTGGGTGAATTGTCCAGTTCGCGGCCGGGCTCGGCGCCCAGCCATTGAAGCGCGAGACTATTGCCGAACACCACCTGTCCCATCGGCCGCGCCAGCACGCACAGCGCCACGGGTGCGGTTTCAATCAATGTACGGCTGAATTCTTCCTTTTCGACGATGTCGCGCTGCGCATTGGACGCCGGCGCAATGACATGACGGCTGTACCAGCGCGAGGACACGATGCCGGCGCCAAGACTGAGCAGGAGCAGCAGGCCCGCGATGGCCGGCAGCCACAGGTTGTCCTGGAAAAACGCGCCATAGCTGATGCGGTACGTGCCCGTCCACACGCCGGAAGGATCCGTGACGCGCAGCACGATGCCGTCTGCTGTGTATTCGAGGCCATCCCGGGACGCTGCCGGGCCCGGCGCCTCGCCCAGCAACAGGCCTTCATCGCGGTGGGTCAGCCAGAATCCGCCATGCAGCGGCTTGCGCAGCGTCTTTTCAAAGATGTTGATCCGCTGGTGGTTGAATTGCGTGGTGGCGTACACAGCCGACGTCCTGCCTTGTGCCGTGGACCAGACCGACTGCGGCATGTCGGCATAAATGATGCCCAGCATGCTGCCGGACAGCGCTTCCGAGCGGAACCAATGCACGCGGCCGGTTCCTGGCAGTTCGCGGTGGCTGGGAAGGTCCTGGTCGATAAGGCGTTGGCGCACTGTCTGCAGGCGGCGCAGTTCGGTCCTGACGGCGTCCGTCACCGCCAGGAATGCGGTGGCGCTCAGGCGGTCATAGCCCGACACGGCGTCCACGGCAGGCACGCTCATGCTGATGCTGTCCGCCTGGTTGACCAGAAATACCGTGGAAGCCGG
Source organism: Achromobacter sp. JD417 (assembly GCF_041879325.1). Lineage (NCBI taxonomy): Bacteria > Pseudomonadati > Pseudomonadota > Betaproteobacteria > Burkholderiales > Alcaligenaceae > Achromobacter > Achromobacter sp. JD417. The sequence goes on from NZ_CP087159.1 coordinate 2,962,249, forward strand.
GTAGTAGGAAGCAGCCCAGAAGCTGGAGTAGAAGTCGGCCAGGAATTCGCCCAGGTTGGCGAGCCGGCGGCCCGCCGTGGGACAGTCCGTAGCCTGCTCGCACGCCAGCGAAAACGCCATTTCCGCATAGGTGTGCTGGCCTTCGAAGATCTGCATGCCGAAGCGTTCCGGTACCTCGGTCGCGTGCAGATTGATGGTCGTCGACAGGCTTTCTTCGGGAAGGGATGCGTTATGCGCGCGCAGCCTGCCCAGGAATTGCTCTTGCGCCTGGATGTACCCGACCAGTATGGAGAAATCGAGCTTCAGGCGGTCACGCTCCTGGTCGACGATGCGATTCAAACCCCAATAGAGTGCGCCGATCAGGATCAGCGCAAAGGGAAGGATGCCGAAGAGCGCGAAGTTCAACCAGCGCGAGGTGCGAGTGATTCGGGCAAACGGAGTGTCCGGCTTACGCATGGTCGGCCTTACCGCGCGGGCGGAGTCATGGCGCGCCGCTCTCGGGCGAGAAGCTGGCTGAAGCCGTCAGTGTCCACCGCGGCCGAAATGAGGAATCCTTGGGCGCAGTGGCAACCGATCTGGCGCAGGAACTCGAGGTCGCAGGACGTTTCGACGCCCTCGGCCGTGACCTGAAGCCCCAATTGCCGGCCCAACTGCACGGACGACCTGAGGGCCGCCGCCTGGCTTTCGTCGCTGGCGGCGCCGCTGACAAAGGCGCGATCGATCTTCAGTTCAGTGAACGGGGTCGAAATCAGGCTGTACATGGAGCTGTAACCTCGGCCAAAGTCGTCTTGTGCCAACCCGAAACCTTTCAGGCGTAACCGGCTGGCGCCCATATAGTATTGGCCTTGTGCCTTCGTTGTCTCGTCCTCGAGCAATTCGAATGTGACTTCCGACGGCGCCACCCCGTGGGTCAACACCATGTCTTCTAGTTCGTCGGGCAGGTCTGGGTCGTCCAGGAACTGCGTGGGCAGGTTGACCGAGACCGGGACGCGAAAGCCTTGCTGCCCCCACTGCAAGTGCCCGCGCAGCGCGTCTTGCAGGATTTGCCGCAGCAGCGCCTTGTCCAGCCCCAGGCGGCGGATGGCGGGAAGAAAGGCGCCGGGCGACAGGCATCCCAGTTGGGGGTGCAGCCATCGCGCCAGCGCCTCGGCCCCCACGAAGCGCCCGTTGGCCAGTGACTGCTTGGGCTGAAACCACGCCTGCAACTGTCCGTGGTGCAGCGCGTGTTCCAGGGCAGTGCGGTCCGAGGCGGGCCCGGTCCCGGGGCGGCCCGGCATTGACTGCGGACGGTCCCGGCACAGTTGGCTGGCCAATTGGCTGGCGTCTTGCACGGTGAATGGCTTGCAAAAGGTGCCCAGCACGTCCAGGCCCTTTTCACGTGCCATCAAGGCGACGCTTTCGATGATGCGCCGCAGGCAGGCCGATACGATTGCCAGCGCGGGCGAGCGGCGCTGCCTGGCGAGCCGGTCTATGAATTGCACGCCATCCATGCCGGCCATGTTCAGATCGATCAGGACCAGGTGATATGCCTGCAGCTCGGTCTTGGCCAGGGCGGTCTCGGCAGACGATGCCACGTCCGCCTGCCCGAATCCGGCCGCTGCCAGCTGATCTGCCAAGTGGACGCATTGCAGCGGATGGTCGTCCACGATCAGGACCCTGTACTCGGACAGCGTTTTGGTCATGCGGCTTCCTTCAGGGTCATCAACGCCTTGCACAGCGCCGAAATGGGCAGCGGCTTGAGCAGCACGGTCGTCATGCCGGCTTCAGCGCTGCGCCGCAGGTCTTCGGTGAATGCGCTGGCGGTGATGCCCACGATCGGCCGGGTGTAGCCCTGGCTGCGCAGTGTGCGGGTGAGCGCGTAGCCGTCCAGTTCGGGCATCTGCAGGTCCGTCAGGATGGCGTCGAAATCAGGAAGTTCGGGCAGCGCCAATGCGTCGTTGCCGTCTGCCGCCAGGACGACGGTGCAGCCCAGATGCTCCAGCTGTTCTCGAAGGATCTGCCGGCTGACCGGGTTGTCCTCGACGACCAGCAGGTGCATGTCGAGCGAATCGCAGGATGCCGGGGGGGCAGGAGGCGCCTTCGTGGCGGCGCTGTCCTGTGCAAGGCGGACCGCGCCGACGATGCTGGCCAGACTATGACTGTCGGCGGTCCAGCTGTTGGTCGTCGGCTGCGGCTTGATGCCCGGCGGATGCGCAATGACCCGGGCTCCGCGCCAGGCTGCTGGAATGAAGTCCCGGGACCATGTTTCGACCAGCACGCTGCCTTCGCGCCGGCCATGCAGCGCGTCCTTGAACGGCATGGCCAGGGCGCCGCAATGCCGCAGCCACTGGCACAGATTGGTGACCACCTCGTTGTTGGCGCCCCGCACGTATACGGGCCGGGGATCCAGCCGGACGCCCATTTCCGGTTGCGCGCCGCTGACGCGTGGCAGGGTCAGGACGAGCGACATGCTGGTGCCCAGGCCTGGCTCGCTGACGGCGCTGAGCGTGCCGTTCATCATCTCGGACAGCCGCCGGCATATGGCAAGCCCAAGGCCGGTGCCGGGCACGTTCTGGTTGGGCCCGCCTTCGGCGCGGAAGTAGGGTTCAAAGAGCCGCGCGTGGTGCTTTGCAGAGATGCCCATGCCGGTATCGGCCACCTGGAACTTCAGGGTCGCACAATGCGCGTCCTGGCTGAGCGTCTGAAGGCGCAACACCACCTGCCCCGAACTGGTGTACTTGATGGCGTTGTTGACCAGGTTGTTCAGAATCTGGCGTACGCGCATCGCGTCGCCCAGGACCCGCGGCGGGGATGTCACGTCGGCCAGGGCATACAGGTGCAGACCCTTGGCTTCGGCGCGCGCCCCGTAGGTGCCGATGACGCTGTCCAGCATCTGAACGGGCGAGAATTCCGCGGTTTCGAGCGTCAGGTAGCCGGCCTCGATGCGCGACAGGTCGAGCGTGTCGTTGATGGAGCTCAGTAGGCTTGCCGAGGACTGCTGCATGGTTTCCAGGTATTGCTGCTGCTGTCTGTCCATGGTGGTCAGGCCCAGCAGTTCGAGGGTGCCGAGAATGCCGAACAGGGGTGTTCGGATCTCGTGGCTCATGGTCGTCAGGAACACCGTCTTGGCGTGATTGGCGGCGTCCGCGTGCAGCTTGGCCTGGGTGATGGACTGTTCGACCCGCTTGAATGCGGTGACATCGTTGATGCCGCAGAGGATGACGTCCTCGGCGTGATAAGTGATTGGCGCGAACGTCAGGTAGAGGCATCGTCCGTCATTCAGGACGTATTCGCGGTCGGCGCTGAAGTCGTTTTCTGAGAGCAGCCGGGACAGCAGCTCGGCATCGCCCAGCAGCCAGTCCTTGGCAAGTTCGTTCGCCAGCAGCGGCCTGCCATCGGCGCGGCGCAACAGGCACAGTCCCACGGGCGCGACTTCGACCAGCTTGCGGTTCAGGGACACGCTATCGGCAAGGGCTTCGTACTGCCGCAAGGCCGGGACGACGAGTTTCTTGCGGATGTGCCGGATGCCGAAAATGACGGCCGCAAAGAGCAGGCAGGTGCCGCCGAGTATTGCCTGGATGGCGAACGCCATGTCGCCCAGGATGCGGCTGATGGGCGTGTAGTACACAAGCCGCCAGTCCGCTTCACCCACGGATTTGCTGAGGACGACGAAGCGGGGCAACAGACCCGGCCCCCACCAGCCGAATGCGTCTTCCCGGCCGCCGTAACGGCTAAGGCCGGCCAGCACCTGCGGGTCGGCGGGGCTGTGCAGGACAGGCGTGTCGTGCTGGTCGTGCAGGATGTAGTTGCCCCCGCGAAGCGAGGACAGGTCGATGGCCTCGTCGAGGTCGCCGAGTTCCAGGCCGATCCATCCGGCGCGTGGCGTGTTGGGGTCGATCGGGGTGTACAGGTAGAGCGGGTTGGCGTTGTGCGTGGATGGCTTCAACCAGGTGATGGCGGTGCGCCGGTCGTGCGCCGCGCCGGGATCGGCCGCCGCCAGCGCCCGAGCGATCCAGGTTTGTTCGTCGGCGCCCAGCTGGGGGATGCGGACAGGCCCGCGCGCCGGGGACCGGGCAGGGCGCGGCGCGACGTACGTGGTCTGGCCGCTGCGGCCGGAGGTGAACAGCAGACGGGTATGCGCGAAGGCGATGTCGTCAAGGACGCGGGGCGTGAGGATCAGCGCCCAGTCGTAGACGTTCGGGGCTTCGTGTAGCGGAAACACCTTGATCTGACCCGTGTTGCCGAAGTGCGATGGGGTGTCGGAGGCGGGCGCGGCATCGGTGTTGCGCACCAGGCTGGAAGCCAGCGACCGGAGCAGCGCCTCGCGCTGGTCGAAGAAGATCTGCGCGTTGTACGCGGCGGCGTTCATTTGCCGGCGGTACGTGGAAGCGGTGCTGGTAAAGGACCAGTACAGCAGAAACACGGCCGCCGCCGCGATGCAGGCCAGCAGCGCGGCGGCGAAGAGATGCAAGAGCAGCGTGGGAGCTCGGGGGACTGGCTGGACGTCTGGCGCGAGGGTCTTTGGATCCTTGATTGGCATGCGGCCATCGTAGGCATCGCGCTAGACGGCGGAAATAAGAATATTTTGAAAATGCGCCAGCCCTAGGGCGAAAGCGCCGCCTGAATCGTACTTTTTCGATTGGTTTATGCATTTGCCGTCCATAGACTCATCGACTTATGAACGCTATCAACCTGGCCGAATCCGCCACCCTCGTCAGCGAGCCGTTACGTATCCAACCTGTCCTGGACGCCAAAGGCGTCGTTCGCGAAATGGCGCTGGTCGGCGGCCAAAGCTGGCACGGCCCCGCGCTGCTTGCCAACGCCGCCTCGGCCGACGCACTGCGCCGCGCAGGCCGGGTTTTCCGGGCTGCAGGCTGCATGGCGCCACTGTCCATCGACCATCCGCTGAACGTCAACTCGGACATCCTGCTGCCCCGCCAGCTATGCGAAGACCTGCGCATTGGCGCCGTCGCGGGCGATCAACTGCGCGAAACCCCACAAGAATCGCATCCCAGCCTGCCGATCTACCCCTGCGGCAAAGTCACGTACAACGTTCCCCTTAGCGACCGCCTGGCGCACGGCGCCACGCTTTTTCACGGTTACCAGGAACTGCGCCCCGCGCTGCGGGTGCGTTTGCTGCCGTCGGCGCAAGCATCGTTCGGCACGCTTCGCGCCACGGGGCTGCGCGTCGGCATTCCCGAAGGCATCTGCACCCGCCGTCCCCTGCAAGAGCGCTTCTTCAGCCTGCTTGGGCAAGCGTCCCGCCAAGGCCTGAAGGTCCTGGCGCAGGACATCCGCAGGATCGAAGACTTCAACTGGCTGCGCGCGCAGCCCGACGTGCTGTTCCAGGGAGAGGCGCTATCCATCGCGCTCAGCCTGCAGTACGTGCAGGATTGGCTGACCAGCGCCGGTTCCAACTGGCGCGAATTCCAATTGGGGACATAGCCGCGCCCCATGGTTCTGCCCTAGAGCAGGGGGATTCAAACCCCCTCGGATCCGTTCTCAAGCCCCAGACGGATCCGGTCTCAAGCCCCCGGCGGATCCGATAAAATCCGCGCATGCTTCCCACTCAAGTCATTCTGGCGCTGCTGGTGCTGCAGCTTGCGCTACTCATTCCCCTGGTTGCCGTGGCCATCCAGTTCGCGCGCTGGATTCATTGGTGCTTTCTTGCCGCTCCCGATACACGGGGAGAGCGCCCCCGGTTTACCGGACCCGTGCTGGCGCTTATCTTCAGCACCCTGGCCGCCACCGACTTCATCGGCTTCGAGCCATTTCCCACGCTGTCGCAACTGAATCCCGTGCCCGAGGGCGCTCGCGCCTACTTCACGGTGGCGATGCTGGCCCTCGCGGTCTGGTGCTGGGCATACTCCGGCGCAATCCGCAGCCGGTTTCGCGCGATGCTAGGCGCCTCATAGCGTCTACCCACGTTTCCATTCAGATTCTGCGCGTTTTCGAATACATTCGATTCAGCGCGTTGGCTGGCACGGACGGGCGCCGCCGGTCCTCATCCACCGCAACCGGGGCGACAGCCTCGCCAGGAGGTTCGGGTGATACCACGCCAGTCTGTCGACATAGCCCGCATCCTGCTCGTCATCGTCATGCTGTTGGCCTTGATGATCGGCAGCCTGTACGTCCTTAGGCCCTTCCTGCCGGGCCTCATCTGGGCCACCACCATCGTGGTCGCCACCTGGCCGGTGCTGCTCTCGATCCAGCGGCATTGCGGCGGCCGGCGCTGGCTGGCAACGGTGGCGATGCTTCTCATCCTGCTGTTCGTGATCGTGCTGCCGTTGTACCAGGCGATCTCGACGCTGGCGCTGCACGGCGGCACCATCATGGCGGCGGTCAAGCGCCTGCCCGATTATGCGTTGCTGGCGCCTCCGTCGTGGGTACGCGGCATTCCGCTGGCGGGCCCCCGGATCGCTCAGGAGTGGCAGGCGCTTTCCGACGCCGGCGCCGGCGGCTTGCTGGCGCGTATCGAACCCTACCTGACCACCGCGGCGCACTGGTTGCTGGGCCACGCGGCGATCGTCGGCGTGTTCGTGATGCACATGCTGATCACGGTGATCATCGCCGGCATTCTGTACAGCAAGGGAGACGCCGCAGCGGACTTTGCGCTACGGTTTTCGAACCGGCTGGCCGGCCCGCGTGGCGTGGCGGCAATCAAGCTGGCCGCGTCCGCGATCCGCGCCGTGGCGCTGGGCATCGTGGTCACGGCGGTGGTGCAATCGGCGCTGGGCGGCATTGGCCTGTGGATTGCCGGGGTGCCGGCGGCTGGGATTCTGACTGCCCTCATGGTGATGCTGTGCCTGGCCCAACTGGGACCTTTCCTGCCCATGCTGGGCGGCGTCGCCTGGCTGTTCCAGAACGATATGAAGCTGGCTGCCGCCGTGCTGCTGGTCTGGGCCATCGTGGTGGGCACCTTGGACAACCTGCTGCGGCCGCTGCTCATCAAGCGCGGCGTGAATCTGTCGATGCTGCTTATCCTGTCCGGCGTGCTGGGGGGCATGTTCGCCTTCGGCATCGTCGGGTTGTTCATTGGCCCGGTCATCCTGGCGGTGACGTCGACGCTGTTGAAGGCCTGGATCGACGAGGTGCCGCCGCCCGTGCAGGCCGCCGAGCAGGCGGCAGACTTGGAGCCGGAGCCGCCCGAGGGACTTGGGCAGAAAAGGGCGTAACATCCGTCTCAAGGTGCGGGCCATGTGGCCCGCTTTTCGCAATACCCGGCAATACCGATGACCAAGCTTCTGATCGCGGCGCCCAAAGGCGCTTCTGACCCATTCCTTTACCGCTTCAATCCGCTGTGCCAGGAGGAGGGACGATGAGCAGCACCTTGCGTCCCACCAAGCCCGGCACGCTCAGCCTGTCGTCCCGTCCCGCCAAGCGCGCCACGGGAACCCGCAGTGTTCGTCCGCCCAGGTCCGGGCCGTCCGCCCCCGCGGCGGGAACACCCCGCCGCGAGCCGTCCGTCCCAAGCCCCAGCGAGGCCAAATCCGGCGTGAAACGCGCCACCGATCGGCCCGCCCGTCCGACGGCGCCGACGCGGCCAGCGCGTTCCGCAAGCAACGCACCGGCCCGTCCTGACACAAGCGGCACAACCGGCCGCGCCAGCCCGCCGGCCAAGCCGGCTCGTTCTGCCCCAAGCGGCGGGACCGGCAGAGCGCAACCGCCGGTCGAGCCAGGGATGAAGCGCCGCGCCGCAAGGCCCGGCACCGGCGGCGCGGATAGCCGGCAAGGCAGCCGACCGGATCGTGCACCTCAAGGTCGTGCACCTCAAGGTCGTTCGCCTCAAGATCGCGCGCCTAAAGATCGTGCGCCTCAAGGCAGCGCGAGGCCATCGCGTGGCCAGCGTCCCGCCCAAGCCCCCGCTGCCGCGAACACCGATCGGCTGGCCAAGCGGCTGGCTACGGAGCTGCCGTGTTCACGCGCAGATGCCGAGCGCTACATCGAAGGCGGCTGGGTCACGGTCAACGGCAAGGTGCAGGAAGAGCCCGGTTTGCGGGTCACGGCCTCGCAGACGGTCAGCCTGCTGCCCGGCGCCAAGCTGGAAGAGGGCCGTCCGGTCACCATCCTGATCCACAAGCCAGCGGGCATGTACGCTGACGACCAGCCCGGTTCGGCACGCGACCTGATCCTGCCCGAGAACCTGATGCCCGGCGACCGTTCCGGCCAGCGCTTCTTGAAGCGCATGTTCAACGGACTCAAGCTGGTGACGCCGCTTGAGCGCGCGGCAAGCGGTCTGGTCGTGTACACGCAGGAGTTCGCGGTGGCGCGCAAGCTGGTGGACGAAGGCCGACACGTCGAGCAGGAGTACGTCGCCCAGGTCGAGGGCCAGCTCAGCGAGGCCGATCTGGCCCGCATGCAGCGCGGCATGGCCTATGAGGGCCGCCCGGCCACCCCGATGAAGGTGAGCTGGCAAAACGAAACCCATCTGCGCTTTGCGCTGAAGTCGCCGATGCCCGGGTTTATTGAAGCGGTGTGCGAAGCGGCAGGCCTGCGCCTGCTGGCCCTGCGGCGGCTGCGGATAGGGCGCTTGCCGATGGCAGGCCTGGCGGCCGGGCAATGGCGCTACCGCCTGGAGTACGAGCGATTCTGATGCGCGGACCGACCAGCCCCCCGTTCTCCAATCTCCTTAACCGGCCCAGTCCGGAATTCGGCGCGCACCAGGATGCCGGTCTGCCGGACGCCAGACGCCGGCGGATGCTGTTCAATGCTGGCGCCCTGTGCCTGTCGGGGCTTGGCCTGGCGGGCTGCGCCGGCGGCCGGAAAACGTCGTCACCCGGTGCCCTGAACCGCCCCCCCGCGCCGCCGCCGTCGCACGCGAAACCCTCGGCCGCACCCGTGCCGGCGTTGCGGCCGGGCGCGAAGGTCGCCATTGTGGCGCCCGCATCCGCCGCGCCCAACGCCAGCGACCTTGCCGCGCAATGGCTCGAAGACCGGGGTTATTTTCCGGTGATCATGCCGGCGTCGCGCACCCGGCTCGACGCTCCGTATGAATACCTGGCGGGCACCGACGTGCAGCGCCTGGATGACCTGCACGCGGCGTTCGCCGCGCCGGACATCGGCGCGGTGTGGTGCCTGCAAGGCGGTTTTGGCTCTTGGCGCTTGCTGGACAGGCTCGATTACGGGCTGCTGCGTCAACACCCCAAGCCCTTCATCGGTTACAGCGACATCACGGCCTTGCATCTGGCCATGCAGCGCCACGCCGGTTTTGTCACGTTCCATGGCCCGATGCTGGCGCAGGATCTGGTGGCAGGCAAGGGAGAACCCACCGAGTCGCATCTGCTGGCGATGCTGAGCGGCCAGATCGGGGAGGGCGCGTGGATTCAGCCCCCGCCGGACAGCCGGGCCATGGAACTGGTGGCTGGCACCGCAAGCGGGCGGCTGGTGGGCGGCAACCTGGCGCTTATTGCCGCGCTGATCGGTTCGCGGCACGAGATCGACACGCGCGATTCCATTCTGTTTTTTGAAGACGTCAACGAGGCGCTGCCGCGCGTGGACCGGCTCTTGAGCCAACTTGCAGCCGCAGGCAAGTTCGACGGCGTCCAAGGTGTGATCGTGGGCAATTTCACCCGCATCATCGGCACGAATCTGGACGACGCGCAGGCGCAGAGCCTGCTGTATCCGCTGATACTCGAACAGTTCGGCGCTCGAGGCATTCCGGTGTTGGCTGGCTGGCCCAGTGGACACGGCGATCCGAACCTGACCCTGCCGCTCGGGGCGCGCGTCACGTTGGACACCGCACGGGCAGGGTTGCGGCTGGATCAGGCGGTGATCCGTGCAGCCACCGGCTGATGTGATGAAATGTCTCATTAATAGCGCATAAGTGGCAATTATGCGCTATTAATGGCTCACAAAACTGCATTGATTTGCCTCATTAATAGTGCATAAAGCCAATCATGGCGCTATTATTGCGGCATGAAAAAGAAAATCGAACCCAGTTTCGAGGCCGCCGAGGCCTTGGCTCGCCTGGGCACGCACATCCGCACCGCGCGCCTTCGCCGCAATGAAACCGAAGCCATGCTGGCCAGCCGCATGGGCGTGTCTCGCGCCACCATCAACCGGCTGGAACGCGGCGATGGCGGCGTTTCCCTGGCGCTCGCCGTTGAAGCGTTGTTGCTGTACGGCTTTGGCGACCAAGTGTTCGCATTGGGTGACCCGGACCTCGATGGGGTGGGCAAACGGCTTGACGCCATGCGCCGTCCCGCTCGGGGCAGCGGCAAGGCGCAGCATTCGCATCGCGCCGATCCGTCCAGCCTGTAACGCGGCGGTCGACATCGTGCCTGCCAAGAAAACAAAAACCGTCGAAAGCGAGCTTTTCGTCTATGTGGGGTCGTTTGCGGGAGAGGGCGAAATCCTACGCTAAGGCTTTGGCCAACGATATTCTCCGGTAAGATTGATGTGTTCCCAGGGGATAGGAGAAGTCGCTTGATATCTAGTATGACGTCTGTCGCACCTGCTTGATCGCGGCCGCGATAGCTAGATCGCGTTGCTCCTCTTCTCCATCCGCGTTCCAAGCTGCGGAAAGGCACCCATAAGCGTACGCCTGGTCGAGCAGGCGACGCGGATCGACGTCCAGCGCACGAGAGAATGCGTCCGCCATCTGTGCAATGCGTCTAGGATCGAGACAAAGGTCGTCTCTGTCAGCCGGATCGTAGAACATATTGGCGGCGCCAAAGCCCACTTCACCGACCAGACCGACGGGATCTATCACCAGCCAGCCGCGACTGGAGAACATGATGTTTTCATGATGCAGATCGCCATGTAGCCCACGCAGTTCCGAGGCATTGCTCATCATTTGATCGGCTATAATCGCCGCGTGGACGTAGTCAGTTTGACAACCTGCGTTTTGATCATCGCGCGCCCGCTGAAACAAAGCTGCAAAGCGATCCCGGATCGGGAGAAGGGCAGAAGGCAGGGGTTCCTCAGATGCGGCATACAGCTTCGCCATTAGTTCCGCTGCAATTTCGGTCGCCTGGTAGTCGCCGTGCTCGGCAACGATGTGAGAGAGCATTCGCTCCCCGGCATATTCGAGCAACATCAGATTGTTCTCACGACCGAGCAACCGGACTGCTCCCCTCCCATTGCGCCATACCAGATAGTCGGCCCCGCGCAGTTCATCAGCAATGTCTTCTATAGGTTTCAATCCCTTGACGATTGCAGGAGTCCCGTCTGGCAATGAAACTTTCCAAACGAGGCTGGAAAAGGTGTCCGCAATGAGAACAGGTTGCGAAACGTGCCAATGAGCAGGAAAAACAGGCGGCATGAACATCAACCCCAAGTCAGAGGGTCCAATCGCAGATAGAAGGCAAGGCGTTCGCGGTCGGGGGCTTCGATCCCCAATACATTGAATAGGACAGCGAAGGCGCGCTCTGCTTCATCTGGCGCTGCCCAGTTCTCTTCGGCGTTAGCAATCATGAGTGCCAAATCGGCATAGCGATCTGCTGTTCCGAGCCGCCCAAGGTCGATCAGACCCGTGCATTGAAGAGTTTTAGGGTCCACCATGAAGTTCGGCATGCAGGGATCACCATGGCAAACAACCATATCGGTGCGCTCTTGGTCGAGCCGCACCGGTAGCTCTCGTTCGACACGAGCCAAAAGATCGAGCTGCGGCGTACTCTTGTCCTCGTCCGGTAAGAAGTCGGGATTGACGGCATTGCGGGACACCACATCAACGGCGCGTCCGAACATTCGCGACAGCCTGCGCTCAAACGGACATTGATCAACCGATAGGCTGTGAACAGCGCCAAGTTGCTGCCCCATTGACGGCCACGCTTTGAGCAAATCCGCTCCAGACAGATCAGCCGCCGGTACTCCCGGAATTGCCGTTATCACCAAGCATGCACCCTCCTGTTCCTCCTGCCAGTTGATCACCTCGGGGCAAGCCACACCTCGACCTTTGAGCCAAATGAGGCGGTCACGCTCTCCAGCGAGCTCACCGCGGCGGGAAGCAGGTGCGATTTTCGCGAAGGCATGCCCGTCACCACGTCGAAAAACAAAATCACCAGATTCTCCGCCTCTGACAGGCAACCAGTCAGAATGCGATTCACCAAAAAAAATATTAGTTCGATTCAATGGAGGTTCCTTCAGTTTTCTGATGAAGCGCGGAGGTGGCTCAACCTGCGAAAAGAAACGAGTTGCTACGTAAGTCCGAGAACATGCTTTCCATGGTCTCTGAGCTCGCCTTTGGGACCGACATATCGGTAGAGAGTGACGCGCTCGATGCCGAGTTCCTTGCAGAGATCGGAAACTGAAGTATCGCGCTGGGCCATGGCGGCTTGCGCGAGACGCACCTGAGCTTTGGTGAGCGCGAATTTTCGTCCGCCCTTGCGACCGCGCGCTCTCGCGGAGGCGAGACCCGCCATGGTGCGCTCTCGGATCAGATCCCGCTCGAACTCGGCCAAGGTGGCGAAGATTCCGAACACCATGCGACCGGACGCAGTCGTGGTGTCGATCTGAGCGCCCTTTCCAGTCAGAACCCGCAGGCCGATCTTGCGGTCTGACAGCTCCTTCACCGTGTTGACCAGATGGGCAAGCGATCGTCCGAGGCGATCGAGCTTCCAGACCACCAGCACATCGCCGTCACGCAATGACTTGAGGCAGGCAGTCAAGCCAGGGCGATCATCACGACCGCCGGAAGCAAGATCATCATAGATATTGTCCCGTTCGACACCTGCGGCGCGCAAGGCGTCGTGCTGCAGGTCGAGAGACTGCGAGCCATCGGCTTTGGAGACGCGGGCATATCCGATCAGCATGTATCACAAACGTTGGTTTGAGGCGGCGCTTCGGCCACGATTGCATTGACCTCTGGAAATGTATCTCAACCAGCTTCATAAACAAAGCGTCTTGAACGCTATCAGATTTTGAAAAAGGAACATGTATGCCGCGTCGCGTCACTCTAACCGATCGGCAGAAAGACGCGCTGTTGCGCTTGCCGACTTCACAGACGGATTTGCTCAAGCACTATACGCTGAGTGATGAAGACCTTGGGGGCTCTGTTGCAAAGATTGGCGGCAGTCAGAGGTAGGCTGTCGCTCTGCGCCGATCAGGCGGCTGCTGCGAAATGGTGGTTGAGCATGCCCATGGCCTCCGTCAGCGCCGAGGGCCCAATGCCAAAAGCTCTCTCCACAAGGCGCACCTCGCCCCTGATGCCGGGCTGCAGGCACCAGGGGCGAGCCTGTCCTTTGCGCAGGGCTCGCATGACTTCGAATCCCTTGATCGTGGCATAGGCCGTGGGGATCGATTTGAAACCGCGCACCGGCTTGATCAGTATCTTGAGCTTTCCGTGATCGGCCTCGATCACGTTATTGAGATACTTCACCTGCCGGTGGGCCGTCTCCCGGTCCAGCTTTCCTTCGCGCTTCAATTCGGTGATCGCTGCACCATAGCTCGGCGCTTTGTCGGTATTGAGCGTGGCAGGCTTTTCCCAGTGCTTCAGGCCTCGCAGGGCCTTGCCCAGGAACCGCTTCGCTGCCTTGGCGCTGCGGGTCGGCGACAGGTAGAAATCGATCGTGTCGCCCCGCTTGTCGACTGCCCGGTACAGGTAGGTCCACTTGCCCCGCACCTTGACGTAGGTTTCATCCAGGCGCCAGCTCGGATCAAAGCCACGCCGCCAGAACCAGCGCAGCCGCTTCTCCATCTCCGGGGCGTAGCACTGGACCCAGCGATAGATCGTCGTATGGTCGACCGAAATGCCGCGTTCCGCCAGCATTTCCTCAAGGTCGCGATAGCTGATCGGATAGCGACAATACCAGCGCACCGCCCACAGGATCACATCACCCTGGAAATGGCGCCACTTGAAATCCGTCATCGTTCCGTCCGTCCAATCTCCGCCAAGCATGCTCAAGCTTCACGATTTTTGCAACAGAGCCCTTGACTGCACTGCACTGTGCAATGTATGTTTTGGAGACTGCACGGTGCAGTGCAAACGAGGAGATAGAGCATGTCAGTCGTAAATTCCAGCGTCGCTTTGCCTGCTGAGGTCTCAAAGGACCGTTTCGCCAGGGGATCTGCTACATTCGCCGCAGTCACCGGCATTCCCACGGAGGCATACCTTGATGGATTCAAGGATAGCTCGCCTGATTTTGGTCGCTATGTGATTGAGTGGGTCTTCGGCGATGTATACAGCCGCACCGATTTGGATTTGAAAACCCGGGAACTCGTTATCATCGCAGCCGGCGCGGCGTTGGGCGCAACGGGAATTGATGTCATCAAATTTCATGTCCCCACTGCGGTACGCGCGGGTGCAACCCGAGACCAGATTTTCGGCGTTCTTACCCAGGTAGCGATTGTTGCAGGTGTTCCCACAGCACTCGCCGCAATTTCGGCGGCGGCACAAGTCTTGGGGCCACACTCTCAGGTCGCTGATGGTGCCAAGGCATGAATATCAGGTCCGAGGATCAGCTCAGCGGATTAGCGATAAGCCTAATGGCTGTCGCGTCCGCATTGACTGTGGCAAACGTGTACTTCAACCAGTCCATGTTGCCCGCCATAGCGGCAGAATTTGGAACCAGTCCTGGCTCTGTTGCAAAGATTGGCGGCAGTCAGAGGTAGGCTGTCGCTCTGCGCCGATCAGGCGGCTGCTGCGAAATGGTGGTTGAGCATGCCCATGGCCTCCGTCAGCGCCGAGGGCCCAATGCCAAAAGCTCTCTCCACAAGGCGCACCTCGCCCCTGATGCCGGGCTGCAGGCACCAGGGGCGAGCCTGTCCTTTGCGCAGGGCTCGCATGACTTCGAATCCCTTGATCGTGGCATAGGCCGTGGGGATCGATTTGAAACCGCGCACCGGCTTGATCAGTATCTTGAGCTTTCCGTGATCGGCCTCGATCACGTTATTGAGATACTTCACCTGCCGGTGGGCCGTCTCCCGGTCCAGCTTTCCTTCGCGCTTCAATTCGGTGATCGCTGCACCATAGCTCGGCGCTTTGTCGGTATTGAGCGTGGCAGGCTTTTCCCAGTGCTTCAGGCCTCGCAGGGCCTTGCCCAGGAACCGCTTCGCTGCCTTGGCGCTGCGGGTCGGCGACAGGTAGAAATCGATCGTGTCGCCCCGCTTGTCGACTGCCCGGTACAGGTAGGTCCACTTGCCCCGCACCTTGACGTAGGTTTCATCCAGGCGCCAGCTCGGATCAAAGCCACGCCGCCAGAACCAGCGCAGCCGCTTCTCCATCTCCGGGGCGTAGCACTGGACCCAGCGATAGATCGTCGTATGGTCGACCGAAATGCCGCGTTCCGCCAGCATTTCCTCAAGGTCGCGATAGCTGATCGGATAGCGACAATACCAGCGCACCGCCCACAGGATCACATCACCCTGGAAATGGCGCCACTTGAAATCCGTCATCGTTCCGTCCGTCCAATCTCCGCCAAGCATGCTCAAGCTTCACGATTTTTGCAACAGAGCCCACCAGGGCGAGCGCATCCTTCAGCACTTTGGTCAGGTTCTCATCGGCGCGTGACGGCTCGGGCACCCCGGTGTCGTTTTCAGAAGACGGCTGCACTGAACGTCAGAAGCCGACTGCACTATAGCAGCGGAGGGGTTGGATCCATCAGGCAACGACGGGCTGCTGCCGGCCAATAGCCGACAATGACGACACTGGAAATCCCCGCCTGTGAGCGTCGGCTCAGGGCGGGACAGCGTCATCCAGCTACCTGCGCCACTGACTCAGCCTTGTCCAGCCGGCCGCGCCGCACGAACAGACTGACCAGCCGTTGACGGATCGCCACCTGGAGTTCCGCCAGTTGTTCCGGCGTGATGCGAATTTCACCCGCTCGACGAGCGCAACACCGGCGCCGCCTACGCCAAGAACCGGCGAATCGAACTCAAACTCACGAACCGCTGAGCGCCGCGTCACCGCGCTGCTGCGCCAGCCAGTCGCGCGGGGCGCAGCCCATGCGCACGCGGAAGGCGCGCGCCAGAGCGTTCGGGCTGCCGTAGCCGACGCGGTCGGCCACCACCGCCACCGGCCGCCCCTGCTTGAGCAGGGTGCAACTGACGTTCATCCGCCAGTCGGCCAGATAGTCGCCCGGCGTGACGCCCACCGCGTCCTTGAACGCGGCGGCGAAGCGCGCGCGTGACATGCCCGCCTTCGCCGCCAGCGCCTCGAGCGACCACGCGGTCTGCGGCGCATCGTGCATGGCGGTTATGGCGCGCGCGAGTTTCGGGTCGGCCAGGCCCGCCAGCAGTCCGGTGGCGCCAAGCCGCCCATCCATCAGATAACGCAGCAACTGGATCAGTAGCAACTCGCACAAGCGGTCGATGGCGGCCTGCCGACCGCACTGGTCGCGCTCGGCTTCGGCAAACAGCAACTCTAGCGTCGGCCCGAGGCCGGGCAAGTCCGCCAACGGAATCAGCAGCATCGACGGCAAGGCCATGGCCAACGGATTGCCCGTCGAAGCGCCCAGGTCGACCTCCGCACACAACTGCTCAGCGGTATCGCCGGGGGCGGCGACAAAACGATGCGACGCCACGCGCGGATAAAACAGCAGGCTCGGCTCGGTAACCAGCAGATCTTCATGCACGGGCGAACGCGCCGTAATCGGGCCGCGCCGCACCAGATGGATATAGCCATGCGGCGCCGCGTAATGATGCTGCCCACAGAAGGCGCCGCTGTGAAAAACGCGCGCCGAAAGCGAGTAGTGCCGGAGCAAGCCGGCCAGTCGATCCGCCATTCCACTCTCCATATAAGACGATAGGTTACGTATTTGATACTTTACGTGCCATATCGTACCAAACAAAGGGCGATCATGCCCACGTGCTCTTGCACCTCACCCACTACGGAGATAGACATGACCCAAATCGCCCCCCTGACCATCGACACCGCTGACGCCGCTACCGCTGCCACACTCAAGGCCGTCAAAGCCAAGCTTGGCATGGTGCCGAACCTGTTCGCCACGCTGGCCCACGCGCCGGCGGCGCTCAATGGCTACCTCGGCTTGTCCGAAACGCTGGGCACCGGCCGCCTGAATGCCTCCCAGCGCGAGATCGTTGCGCTCGCTGCCGCTCAAGCCAATCGCTGCCAGTATTGCCTGAGCGCACACACCCTGATCGGCAAAGGTGCCGGACTGTCGGCAGAGGCCATCGCCGCGGCCCGCACCGGCCAGGCGGCCAACGCACTTGACGATGCAATCGCCGGCTTTGCCCGCGCGCTGGTCGAGCAACGCGGCGTGGTGTCGGCCGACGCCATGGCCAACTACCGCCGCGCGGGGCTCGACGACGGCCTGATACTGGAAGTGATCGCCAACGTCGCGCTGAACACGCTCACCAACTACACCAACCACATCGCCGACCCCACGGTGGATTTCCCCGTGGTCGCCGTCTGATCTCCATAGGCATATAAGGAGAACACGATGAAAATCGCACTCACCGGCGCTCTGCTCGCCAGCGCCCTCGTCCTGCCACTGGCCGTCACGGCCGGCGACTAAAGGCCTCGGCCGAGCACTACCGCAAGACCGGCAAGTTCTTGGACGGCGCCACGCTGGTGAAAGAGATCCGCAAGCTCGAAACCAGCGCCATGACCACTGGCAACCCTGTGGTCTGGGGTTCCGATGCGGCCGTGTGGTTCGTGATGGTCAAGGACGCCAAAGGCCGTTTCGCCAGCAACCCCTTGTGGGGCGACGGCTGGGGCTGGGCGCTGTTCAAGGCCGACGCCCCCGCCAAGAATGTCGCCGTCAGCTACGAAGCCGACTGCATGGGCTGCCATGTGCCGGCGGCCAAGACCGACCGCGTATTCATCCAGGGCTATCCGACACTGACCCAGCACTGACTTGCTGCCGGGTTACGCTTCGCGCAGGATGGCACCTCCGTCCTGCGCGAGCCACCCTTTCCGGAAGCGCGCCATGCCGACACTCGACGCCTTTCTGACCGACGTCCGCGCCTGCACGCGCTGCGCACCGCATCTGCCACACGGCGTGCAGCCGGTCTTCCAGTTTCACCCGAGTGCGCCCATCCTCATCGCCGGCCAAGCACCGGGGGCCCGGGTCCATGCCTCAGGCGTGCCCTTCGACGACGCCAGCGGCGCGCGTCTGCGCGCCTGGCTGGGCGTGGACCGCGACACCTTCTACGACCCTACCCGCATCGCCATTCTGCCCATGGGCTTCTGTTATCCGGGCACCGGCAAAAGCGGTGACCTGCCGCTACGCCCGGAGTGCGCCCCCCGCCTGGCGCGAAGCCTTCATGCAGCGTTTCGAGCGCCTGTCGCTGGTCATCGTGCTGGGCAGCTACGCCATGGACTACCACCTCGGTACTGGCAAGACGCCGCTCACCCGGGTGGTCGAAGCCTGGCGCGAGCACTGGCCGCAAGCGTTCCCCCTGCCTCACCCTAGCCCGCGCAACAATCGCTGGCTGGTGCGCAACCCCTGGTTCCAACAAGACGTGCTGCCCGCGCTGCAAGCACGCGTCCAGGCAGTCCTCACCGCCAACCCCAAGGAAACCCCATGACCGACGACACCGCCGCCATTACCGAGCTGCTGCACAAGTACTACGACACCCTGGCCTGGGCGAACGGAGACAGGCACCGGCTTTGGAGCGATGAACGACGGCTTCAGGTGCGGTAGCTGACGCCTGGGACCTCAATCACCGTATGACCGGGTCGAAAGCGGTCCTTTCTCTGACAACATCGCCCTAGCCCGCACTCAACCCCCACAACACATCCAGCACATGTTGCGTAGGCCGCTCGACGTCCCCACCACGGTGGGCAATACCAAGTTGACGCCACAATAAGGGCTGTAATGGCCGCATGACGATCCTGGTATCGGGCAATGGCGTGGAGGCTTCATGCGGCAACAACGTCGCACCATAACCGGCCGCCACTAGGCTTTTGATCGCATCGTTGTAGTTCAGTTGAATACGCGGCGTGGGCTGCCGTCCATCACTGGCGAACCACTCCGAGGTCAAGCGCGAAAGCCGAGTAGTTTTGTCATTCAGAATTAATGGCTGGGCGGCCAGCCAACCGGGGGTCACAACATCCGGGCATTCCCAGCGAGCCGGCAAGAAGGCCATGACCGGGTCCCGCCGCCATGGCTCGATCCGCAATTCCTTCACCGGGGTCTGTGGCAGCGCGACCAGACCGATCTCCAAAGAGCCCTCGGCAAGCTTCTTCAAAGTTTCCTGCGACGTGAGCACCGCGACCTGCACATCGATAGCGGGATGGCGTTGGCCCAACGTCTCCAAAGCTTGCGGCATCAACTGTGCGATGGCCCCTGTGGAGGCACCCAGCCGCACACGCCCGGCCAAGCCCTGCACCTGACGCTCCACGTCCTCAAGCGCCTGCTCCGCATCCGCCAACAGGCGCCGCGCGCGCTCCACCAGCGTTTCTCCAATCGCCGAAGGCTGAATGCGCCCACGTGTGCGCGACAACAGCTTTCCGCCAACCCGCGACTCCAGGTCGGCAATATGCAAACTGACCGTGGGTGGCGCGAGGTGCAGCACACGGGCCGCCTCGGCAAACGAACCCAGGTCGGCAATGGCCACCAACGTGCGCAGACGGTCCAGGCTGATTTCGCGCATGAGTCACTCCTTGTTCAGAAAAGCTGAATTTCATCGTTTAGAAATTCAACTTTTCCTATCTTAGCCCCTCACTGAAGATTGGAACTCCTGATTTCCTATGTCCGAGAGCATTCCATGGCAAGTCCTCTTATATTCATCGACGGCGACCACTCCTCGATCTGATCGAACGGTTTGGCCGGCGGCAGGTTGTCTGCCTGCGGGTCAGCCATGTCCACATCCGGCGGTATGGGCTTGGCCGGTGGCTCCGACGTCTTGAGGTGCTGGCGGCGATCAGCGTCGCGCCGCGCCTTGCGCGTGGCCTTCTGGGCGGTGGTCACGATCTCGCGCATCTGCCCGATCATGCGGAACAGCGCCGACTCGTCCACCTGCTCGCGCCCGAGCTGACGCAATTTGGCCAGCGCCTGGCGTTGTTCCCAGAGGGTGACGGCCGGATGGGACAAGGTGCGGTAGTGGATCTCCAGATAGTGCTGACCTTCCGGTTCCAGTACCCAGATGCGGCTGATGTCGCGCGGATCGCGCCGGATCAGGAAGGCGGGCAAGCGCTCGCGCCGGGCAATCCACGGCTTGAGGGCGTCGGCGTAGTAGTGGATGTGGTCGATGACAAAGCCGGTGCGGGTCAGGGTGCGGCGGATCACCGGCAGGAAATCGGCTCTGTTGCAAAGATTGGCGGCAGTCAGAGGTAGGCTGTCGCTCTGCGCCGATCAGGCGGCTGCTGCGAAATGGTGGTTGAGCATGCCCATGGCCTCCGTCAGCGCCGAGGGCCCAATGCCAAAAGCTCTCTCCACAAGGCGCACCTCGCCCCTGATGCCGGGCTGCAGGCACCAGGGGCGAGCCTGTCCTTTGCGCAGGGCTCGCATGACTTCGAATCCCTTGATCGTGGCATAGGCCGTGGGGATCGATTTGAAACCGCGCACCGGCTTGATCAGTATCTTGAGCTTTCCGTGATCGGCCTCGATCACGTTATTGAGATACTTCACCTGCCGGTGGGCCGTCTCCCGGTCCAGCTTTCCTTCGCGCTTCAATTCGGTGATCGCTGCACCATAGCTCGGCGCTTTGTCGGTATTGAGCGTGGCAGGCTTTTCCCAGTGCTTCAGGCCTCGCAGGGCCTTGCCCAGGAACCGCTTCGCTGCCTTGGCGCTGCGGGTCGGCGACAGGTAGAAATCGATCGTGTCGCCCCGCTTGTCGACTGCCCGGTACAGGTAGGTCCACTTGCCCCGCACCTTGACGTAGGTTTCATCCAGGCGCCAGCTCGGATCAAAGCCACGCCGCCAGAACCAGCGCAGCCGCTTCTCCATCTCCGGGGCGTAGCACTGGACCCAGCGATAGATCGTCGTATGGTCGACCGAAATGCCGCGTTCCGCCAGCATTTCCTCAAGGTCGCGATAGCTGATCGGATAGCGACAATACCAGCGCACCGCCCACAGGATCACATCACCCTGGAAATGGCGCCACTTGAAATCCGTCATCGTTCCGTCCGTCCAATCTCCGCCAAGCATGCTCAAGCTTCACGATTTTTGCAACAGAGCCACCTTGGGCATATCAGGCTGCGTCGGCGCGCTCACAACAGGTTCGGCTTCGCCCTGCAATTGTGTGTCCTGCGCTATCCCGGCCGGGTGCTGGCTCCAGGCGAACTGATCCCTGCAGAGGTCATCGAATTTATCGGAGCGCAGCTTGGCCTGGGTGCCGACGATCTCGTAGACTATGCTGCCCGCGAGGAAACACGGCACGAGCATCTTGCCGAGTTACGGGGGCTCTACGGCTTCCGCACCTTCTCCGGACGTGGTGCGAGCGAGCTGAAGGAATGGTTGTTCCGAGAAGCCGAGATGGCGGTGTCGAACGAGGATATCGCCCGTCGCTTCGTAGCCGAGTGCCGACGCACCCGCACTGTCCTTCCCGCGACATCCACGATCGAGCGGCTTTGTGCCGCGGCTCTCGTCGATGCCGAGCGACGCATCGAGACGAGGATCGCCAGTCGGCTGCCTATGTCGATCCGAGAACAGTTGCTGGCATTGCTCGAGGAGACGGCTGATGATCGGGTGACCCGTTTTGTGTGGCTGCGCCAGTTCGAGCCTGGCTCGAACTCTTCGTCGGCCAACCGGCTGCTCGACCGGCTCGAATATCTGCAACGCATCGATCTCCCCGAGGATCTGCTTGCCGGCGTTCCTGCCCATCGGGTGACTCGTCTGCGCAGGCAGGGTGAACGGTATTATGCCGACGGCATGCGCGATCTCCCGGAGGACAGGCGGCTTGCGATCTTGGCTGTTTGCGTCTCGGAATGGCAGGCGATGTTGGCCGACGCAGTGGTCGAAACCCACGACCGGATCGTCGGCCGTCTCTACCGTGCTTCGGAGCGTATTTGCCATGCAAAGGTCGCAGACGAAGCGGGGGTGGTGCGTGACACCCTGAAATCCTTCGCCGAGATCGGGGGCGCCCTGGTCGATGCACAGGATGATGGCCAGCCGCTGGGCGATGTCATCGCGAGTGGGTCAGGGTGGGACGGCTTAAAAACCCTTGTTGCAATGGCAACCAGGCTGACCGCCACCATGGCCGACGATCCGCTCAATCATGTGCTCGACGGTTATCACCGCTTCCGCCGATACGCTCCACGCATGTTGCGCCTGCTCGATCTGCGAGCTGCGCCCGTTGCACTGCCGCTTCTGGAAGCGGTGACGGCCCTTCGTACCGGTTTGAACGATGCCGCGATGACCAGCTTCTTGCGGCCCAGCTCGAAATGGCATCGCCACCTTCGGGCCCAGAGGGCTGGCGACGCTCGCCTATGGGAGATCGCGGTGCTGTTCCATCTGCGCGATGCGTTCCGCTCCGGAGATGTCTGGCTTACTAGGTCCCGGCGCTATGGCGATCTGAAACACGCACTCGTTCCGGCACAATCCATCGCGGAAGGCGGTCGTCTCGCTGTGCCATTGCGGCCGGAGGAATGGCTGGCAGACCGGCAAGCTCGCCTCGACATGCGGTTGCGCGAGCTTGGCCGTGCCGCTCGCGCAGGCACGATCCCGGGCGGGTCGATTGAAAACGGCGTTCTGCATATCGAGAAACTCGAAGCCGCCGCGCCGACAGGCGCCGAAGATCTGGTGCTCGATCTCTACAAGCAGATCCCGCCCACGCGCATCACCGATCTCCTGCTGGAGGTGGATGCGGCGACCGGCTTCACCGAAGCGTTCACCCATCTGCGCACAGGAGCACCCTGCGCTGACCGGATCGGGCTAATGAACGTTATCTTGGCGGAAGGGATCAACCTCGGCTTGCGCAAAATGGCGGATGCGACAAACACCCACACCTTCTGGGAATTGATCCGCATTGGACGGTGGCATGTCGAGGGCGAAGCCTATGACCGGGCGCTGGCCATGGTGGTCGAGGCACAGGCAGCGTTACCCATGGCCCGGTTCTGGGGCATGGGCACGTCGGCTTCGAGCGACGGACAGTTCTTCGTCGCTACAGAGCAAGGTGAGGCCATGAACCTGGTCAACGCGAAATATGGCAATACCCCGGGCCTGAAAGCCTATAGCCACGTCTCCGACCAATATGCGCCGTTCGCAACCCAGGTGATTCCTGCAACGGCAAGCGAAGCGCCTTACATCCTCGATGGCCTGCTGATGAACGATGCTGGACGCCATATCCGCGAGCAGTTCACCGACACGGGCGGCTTCACCGATCACGTCTTTGCCGCATGTGCCATTCTCGGCTACCGGTTCGCTCCGCGCATCCGCGACCTGCCATCCAAACGGCTCTACGCGTTCAATCCGTCGGCCGCCCCGGCGCACCTGCGAGCGTTGATCGGCGGAAAGGTCAACCAAGCCATGATCGAGCGCAATTGGCCCGACATCCTGCGCATCGCCGCCACCATTGCTGCCGGGACCGTCGCGCCAAGCCAGATTCTGCGGAAACTCGCCTCCTATCCGCGGCAGAACGAGCTCGCGACAGCCCTGCGGGAAGTCGGTCGCGTCGAGCGCACCCTGTTCATGATCGACTGGATTCTGGATGCCGAACTCCAACGGCGTGCCCAGATCGGGCTCAACAAAGGCGAAGCTCATCATGCGCTGAAGCGGGCAATCAGCTTCCACCGCCGCGGTGAAATCCGCGACCGTTCCGCCGAAGGCCAGCATTACCGCATCGCCGGCATGAATCTGCTCGCCGCCATCATCATCTTCTGGAACACCATGAAGCTCGGCGAGGTCGTTGCAAACCAGAAACGCGATGGAAAGCTGCTATCGCCCGATCTCTTGGCCCATGTTTCGCCGCTCGGATGGGAACACATCAATCTCACCGGAGAATATCGCTGGCCAAAGCCTTAGCGTAGGATTCCGCCCCCTCCCGCAAACGACCCCTTTGCGTACCGTCACTTATTGCACTGAAAACGAGGAGACCCCGAGCGAGGCGAAAAAAAACCGCCTCGGGGTGTCCGAGGCGGCAAGTCTGCATGCGGTTCAGGGAGGAAGAAACCGCGCCGGCGATCAGGGAGGAAAACCGCGCGGCCTGATGTGCAGCTCGGCCACTTTAGCCGGATTTTTCGACTTATCCGATGCGAGCGGCCCGCCGTGGGCGCTGCTCGATCTGCTGTTGCTTTTTCTCGACGTGCTTCTGCTCCTGGTGCTGCTGCTCGTCGCGCTGCACCTGGCTGATGGCCGCGCCGATCTGCCGCTTCACGCCCTCGATGCCCAGCTCGCTCTTGTGCGCCAAGTCGTTGAAGTCGGTGTGCTGCTTCATCGTGGACAGCGCCGCGATCTGCGCGCCGCTCAACATCGACGCCTTGAGCTTGGCCGCCTCGTCGCCGGCCAGCTCGACCTTGCCGGCGGCGGCGTCGGCAAGGCGCTGCTCGGCGCGCAGGTGGGTCTTGAAGCTGTCGGGCGTGATGGCGGGCAAGTCGCGCGGGTAGGTGTTCTCGGCCGGCGCGAAGATCGGGAAGATCGCCTTGCCGCCCACGGCCTGGGCGGCCGCCTCGGCCTTCTCCCGGCCGGGGTTGTTGCCGTGGGTCATGACCAGGTGCCGGTCGTCGTCGCCGGCGATGATGACCGGCTTGTCCGGGAACTTGGCGTGCAGCGCCTTCGCCACGGCCTCAAGGTTGCCGCTGTCGAAGGCGGCGACCGTGGCGTGGCCCACGGCCTCGGCCACCTGGGCCGCCGTGGCGTAGCCCTCCGAGATCACCAGCGCCGGCGCGGCCGCCAGGGCGTCCATGCCGCCGACCGGGTGGAAGCATCCTTCCTTCTTCGAGTCCTTGGCGAACCGCTTAGTGCCGTCCTCCTGGATGTATTGCATCGTCCATTGCTTGCCCTCTGCGTCGAAGGCCGGGATGTAGGTCTTCTGGCCTTCGCGGTCGGTCATCACGCCGGCCTGCGCCTGGATGCCTTTGGCTTGCAGGTAGGGCGTCGGCTGCTCGATGGGCACGAGGTCGGCCATCTGCCGACCGACGCGCTGCGCGGTGGCCTCCTGGGCCTTGTCCTGCTCGACGGCTCGCTGTGCCAGCTTCTCGGCCGCCTCGGCCTGGAGCTTGGCCTTCTCCTGGTCGCTCAAGGCGTAGCCCTTGCTCTTCCAGGTAATGTCCGTGCCGGTCTTGTTGTTGATGATCCGCCCGGCCGGGTGCCCGTCCAGGTGGCCCACGTAGAAGCCATCGAGCGCGCCCTTCTTGCCGCCCTCGACCGGCACGCGGTGCCGCTTGCCATCCATGATCGGGTGATCGCCCTGGGCGTTGCTGCCGGTGAACAGGCCGGCGCTGCGCATGGCCTCGGCGAACTCTTCCCTTGGCGTCATCGCTGGCCCTTGCTGGGCCTGCACGTTCTCGGGCTTCCAGCGTTCGAGCTTCGCCGCGTCGGCGCGCGGGCCGACATACCAGGACTTCGCGGCCTTGTCCCAAAGCGCGCCGGCGGCCTTGGCCGCGTTGCGCTGCTCGTAGGGCACGGCCAGGTACTGGCGGGCCTGCTGGGCCTGCTGCGCGGGCTTCTGCGCCTCGCCCTGGGCTTCGGGTGCCGGCTGGGCCGAACGCGGCTCTACGGCCGCTGTAGCGGCTCCCTGCGCCCATTTGGCGAAGGGAGCGGCATCGGTGCCCGGCGGCACGTACCAGGACTGTTGCTGCCGATCCCAACGCGCCCCGAGGCTCTTGGCCTCGTCCTTCTCCTTGTACGGCACGTTGATGTACTGCCGTTCGGGCTTCTCGGCCTGCGGCTGCGCCTGCTGCCGCTCGCGTTCCTGGCGCTCCAGCTCGGCCGCGCGGCGCTGCGCGTCGCTGTCGTTGAGCATGGCCGACGCCTCGGCGGTCTTGCGTGCCTCTTTAGCGGCTGAAATGTCCTCTTCGGTCGCGTTGGGGTCGCGCCGTACACGCTCTTCCTGCACGCGGGCCAGCTTGGCGGCGCGCTCGTGCTGGTTGTCGGTGCCCAGCGCATCGACCAGGTGCAGGCGCTCGGCCAGAGCCTCGGCCTGGCCCTCGGTGCGGGTGCCGGCGACGAAGGCAAAGGCGTCCTCGCCGAACTGCGCATCGGCCTTGCGCGCGTAGACCTGGAACGCCTGCGGCTCGATGCCGGCCTGGGCGGCATCGACGGTCTGGCCGTCCTGCTCGGCCACGCCGACGATGCGCAGCTCTCCGCTCCAGTCGGGCGGCAGCTCAACGCCAAGGTGTTGACGGGTCGCGTCGGCGAACGCCTGGCCGTCGATCTCGCCGGCGGCGAGCTGCCGGCGCGCGGCGGCGGCCTGCTCGATGCCCTGCACCGCGTCGGCAGGATGGGCGGCCAGCAGGGCGGCCGCCTGGTCGTTGGTCGGTGGGGTCATGTTCGCCTCCTGGTCTGCGACGGCCGCTTGCTGCTGGGTCAGCGCCGGCAGGGCCATCAACTGGTCGGGCGCGTAGTTGTTCAGCTCGTCCAGGCTGCGAACCTGGTGGGGTTCACCGTCCTGGTCGTGGAACGCAAAGATGCGCTGGCCGTCGCTCCACCTGGCTTCGGCGTCGATGCTCGACACGATCTGTTCGCCGTGCTGCTGGAGCTGCTGCGCGAGGTGGAGCTGTTCGGCCATGTTGGCGAACTCTTGCGCCAAGCCCTTGCGCTCCAGGTAGGCGTTGTCGGTGTCGGTGTGGCTCGGGTCGATGCCGAACACCGGCGACAGCCGGTCATGCGCGACCGCGTAGAACTGCTCGGGATCGGTGCCGGTGATGCTGCCCACGGTTTCGAGGCCACGGCTGCGCAAGGCGTCTTCCAGGGTGTCGCCCTGGAATGCCTGGTAGTGGCTGAAAGACACGTCCGGGTTGTCCAGGACTTCGGCAATGTCCACGGCCAGGGCCTGGGCCACGGCTTCGTCCTGGGCCTGGCTCTGCTGCTGGTCTTGCTCCTGAACCTGCTTCTGCTCGAAGGCCAGCACGTAGTCGTGAATCTTCTCGGCATCGGCGGCCGCGCGGAACACCTCCAGCGGCTCGTCTTGCAGCGCCTTGATCCACGAACCCACATAGGCGGCGTGCTGGCCCGGATCGTGGCCGATGCCCAGCTCGTCGCCGACGATCATGGAAGCGATCTCGGCGCGCAGCTCTTCCTTGGCGTACCCCTCGCTCCCGAACGGGTGCGCCAGGTCGCGGTCAAGGCGCGAAGCGTGGCCCGTCCAGTGGCCCAGCTCGTGCAGCGCGGTCGCGTAGTAGCGGTCGGAGCTGGGGAACTGGCCGCGCTCCGGCAGGGTGATGCTGTCGGTCGAAGGGCGGTAGAACGCCCGATCACCGGCGGCGTGGGTGATCGTCGCGCCCGAGGCTTTCAGGATGTGCTCGGCGCGCTCGACGGCGTTCCAAGTCTGTTCCTTCTTCGGCTGGAGCTGCGGCAGGCCGTCGATCTGCTCGCCGTTGAACACGGTCGCAAAGAACACGCGCGGCCGCTCCAGCATGACGGTTTCCTTGACCGGCTGGCCCTTCGCATCGAGGACGGGCCGGCCGCTGTCGTCCAGCTTGTCTTGCTCTTCGCTGAACTTCCAGTATTGAACCGGCGTGCCTTTCTCGCCCTTGCGAACCTGCGCGCCCACGGCGGCGGCCTGCTTGTAGGTCATCCAGCGCGCATCGCTGCGGCCCTGGGCCATCAGGTGGATGGCGTTGATCCCTTTGTACCGCTTGCCGGTGGTCGGGTTCATCGGCAGGTAGGCGTTGGGTTCGCCCGGCTCCCACGGCTTTTGCCACGGTGCGGTGCCGGCCTTGAGCTGCTCGATCAGCTTTTCGGCCACGACTTCGTGAAACGGCTTCTTCGGCTCCATGTTCTCGTCCCTTCGGAATAGCTCGTTGAACTGAGGGAAGTTCTGCTGTGTCCGGGAACGGTCGCGCAGGCCCTGGGCGACCATGCACACGATGTTGTGCAGGTCGTCGGCCTGCATGGGCCGCACGCGGGCGATGCAGGTTTCCGTGAATGACTGTTGGCCGCGCTGCTGCACCTGGTCGGCGACCTGGTGCTGGCTCGGCTCGATGCCCTCGCAGTGCAGGGCAAACACTTCCTCGGCGCGCACGTCCAGGGACTGGCCGGCATAGCGCCGGTTCACGTCATCCCATAGCGGCTTGAGGGTGGGTTCGTTGCGGGCGGCCGCCAGGCCGTCCAGCAAGGCGCGCTTCTCGCCCGGCGCGAAGGTGTTGGCCCCGTAGTGGCCTAGCACCTCGTGCCGCAGCGTCATCAGTAGGTCGCTGGCGCTCTCGACGTTCTGCAAGGGCACGTCCACGCGGCCACGGTAGGCGCGGCCGGCGTGCAGCGTCTCCTTGGGCACGTAGCCGCCCTTCATGTCGGCCGGCACCTCGGCCGCTCGCGGCCCGTACAGCTCGGCCGCGTCCTCGCGGAACTTGTAGGCCAGCTCCAGCGCGCCGGGGTAGTCGCGGACGAAAGCCCGCGTCACCCCTTGCGCCTCGGCTTTCGTGATCGGCATGGGTCAGCCCTCCGACGCCTTGCGCGCGGCGGCCTGGGCAACCGTCTCGCCGGGCCGCAGGTCGTACAGCTCGCGGGCGTTCGTGGTGGTGATGAACGGCGGGATGTCGGCGCTCGGGCCTTCGTCGTCCAGGAATGCCGGCTCCAGCGCGCCATCGACTTCCACCAGGTCGTCGCCGCTCGCGGCGGCGTCCTGCTCGGACAGCGCGTCCTCCACGAACGCGCCCACGCGCTCGGCTTCGTCGGGGTCGAACTCGACCTGGAAGCCGGGCGTCAGCGCGTCGGCCATCTTCTCGCGCACGGCCTCGCGGCCGGCGGCGTCGTCGTCAACCGGCGGCAGGACGGCCAGCGGCTCGTCGTGGGCGGCGGTGTTGGTGGTGGTTTGCTCGTTCATGGTCGATCTCCTTCGCTGTGGTCATTCGGATGCCGGGCCGTTGCGGCCCTTGCTGTAGTCGGGCCGACCCTTGAGGTCGGGGTAGGTCTGCTTGCATGTGGGGAAGTTGCTGCAACCCCACCAGAATTGCCCCTTCTTCTTGCTCGGCCGGCGCGACAAGCCGCTGCCGCAGGCCATGCACTTGTGAAGGGATGACACCGGCGCGGCTTCCTTGCCGCCGGCGATGGTCACGGCTCCGCTGTTGGCCTTCGCCACCTGGTCGCGGATGAACGTCTCTTGCTTCGTGATGAAGGCGTCCAGGGCGGCCGTGCCCTGCTCGACGCCTTTCAGCATCCGCTCGTAGAGCGCGGTCAGCACCGGGCTTTTCACAACCTCGGGCAGCGCGTCGATGACGCTGCGGCCGAGGGTCGTGCTGATGATCTGCTTGCCTTTGACGGCCAGGAACTCGCGCCGCTTCAACTCGGAAATGATCGACGCGCGGGTGGCCGACGTGCCGATGCCGTCGCCCTCGCGCAGCATCTTCTTGTGCTCGGCATCGCTGACGAACTTGTGGATGTTCTCCATCGCGCGGATCAGCGTGCCCTCGGTAAAGCGCGCTGGCGGCTTCGTCTTGGCGTCCTTGCGGGTGGCGTCCGTGCAGGTCACGGCGTCGCCCTGGGCCATCGACGGCAGGGCCTGCGTGCCGCTGTCGTCGTCCTCGTCCTTCTCGCCTTCCTCGTCGGCCTGGCTGTACACGTCACGCCAGCCGTTGCGCGTGACTACCTTGCCGCTCGCGGCGAAGTTCTCGCCCGCGATCTCGACGCCCACGGTGGTCTGCATGTACTCGTGCAGCGGGTAGAACTGCGCCAGGTAGGCGCGCACGATCAGGTCGTAGATGTTGCGCTCGCGCTCGCTGAGGGCGGCCTTGCTGCCCTTCTGCATGGTCGGCACGATGCCGTGGTGCGCGGTGATCTTCGAGTCGTCCCACGTCTTGGACTTGATACGCGGATCGGCACCATCGACCAGGCCGGCCAGTTCGGGGTTGACGTGCTTGATCGCCTCCAGCACGCGCGGCGCGTCGGCGTGCTGCGACTCCGGCAGGTAGGCGCAGTCGGTGCGCGGGTACGAGGTCAGCTTGTGCGTCTCGTAGAGCGCCTGGCAGGTGTTCAGCACGTCCTCGGCGCTGTAGCCGAACTTGGCCGAGGCCAGTGCCGTAATGTCGGACAGGGCGAAGGCCAGCGGCTGGTTCTGCTTCTTGGCCTCCTGTTTGTACGCGGCGATGGTGCCCGGCTGGCCCTTGACGGCGGCCACCAGGGCGTCGGCGACGGCGGTATCGACAAGGCGGCCTTCGCTGTCCAGGCCGGCTTGATCCTCCTTCGCCTTCCATGCGGCGGCGAAGCTGCCGCCGGCGTGCTGCACCACCGCCCGGATGGTGTGGTACGGCACGGCCTTGAATGCCTCGATCTCGCGGTCGCGGGCGACCACGAGGGCCAGCGTCGGCGTCTGCACGCGGCCCACGGTCAGCAGGGCGCGCGAGCCGCCGCGCTGCGCGCGCAGCGTGTACGCGCGGCTGAGGTTCATGCCGATCAGCCAGTCGGCGCGCTGCCGCCCGCGTGCAGCGTCGGCCCAGCCTGCATAGGTGGTGTTCTCCTTCAACGCGGCCAGGCCGCGCTTGACGGAAACGGAGTCCTGCGCGCTCACCCAAAAGCGGCGCACCGGCTTGCTGTTGCGGAAGTGCTCCAGCACTTCGTCAACCAGCAACTGGCCTTCGCGGTCGGGGTCGCCGGCGTTGACGATCTCCTTGGCCTCCTTGAGCAGCTTGCCGATCACGGCGAGCTGCTTCTTCGCGTCGTCCTTGGGCTTGAGAATCCAGCTCTCGGGGATGATGGGCAGCTCATCGACGCGCCAGACCTTCTTGCCGGACTGGCCGCGCGGCACGTCATCGGGCGTGTACTCGTCGGGGTCGGCCTGTTCGAGCATGTGCCCGAAGCACCAGGTCACTTTGTCGGTGCCGCACTCGATGAAGCCGTCGCCCTTGCCGGTCGCGCCCAGCTCGCCGGCGATGGCCTTGGCGACGGACGGCTTTTCTGCGATGAAAAGGCGCATGGTGTGTCTCCCTACCAGGTGATGACCGGACGGATCACGGTCTTGATTTGCGAACGATTGATCGGGCCGAAGTAGCGGCCGTCGAAGGATGTGGCGCTCACGTCCGACATAAGCAGCACCTCGGAATTGCCGAGCGTGTAGCTGTTGGACTGATAGCGCGGCAGCGGCCGACCGGCCTTGTCGGCCTTGATCGGCGCGCTGAGGGGCAGCAGCTCGCCGTTGACGCGCACGCCGTCATCGGCGACGGCGACGGCATCGTCTTTAGCGGCTAAAACGCGCTTCATCATGTAGCCGTAGCCGCCCTGGCAGAAGCCGGCCCCGATGTAGCCCCTCTCCTTGGCGTCATCGAACACGCCGAGCTGCGGCGGGCAGAAGAGGACGTAGGCCCCCTTCTCCACCGGCGCGCTGCTCGTCCAGTACAGGCCGACCGGAATGCTCTTGGTGGTGTTCACGCGGGCACCGGCGGCATAGCCGCCGGCGGCCAGCAGCAGGGCGGCCACGCCCGCGATGACGACGCCTGCCGCGATGCGTTTCAGGATGCGGCTCATATCGTGATGCCCTCCCCTTCCGTCTCGGCCTGTGCGACGGCGCGCAGGCGGTCGCTGACCTTGGGCGCAGGGATCGCGGCGCGTGCCGAGAACACTGGGTCTTTGAAGTACAGGGGTTGCTTGCCGTAGATCGCCGGGTAGCCCGCGACGTAGATCACCATGTCGCCGGCTTCTTCGATCTCGCCCTGGGCGTTCTTCTTTGGCCCCGGCATGCGCAGGCATTCGTCGGGCGTCAGCAAGGGCCGCTGCACTTCCTGGTAAGTGCGCGACACCTGGCCCAGCATCGCCGCCGTGCGGCGGCCGCTGGTCGTGATCTGCTCCTTCACCACGGTGGTCTGCCCGGTGAGGCGGGACAGGTGTTCGGCCGTCTCGACGCGGTTGGGCGGGTAGGCGTTCTGCACGTGGCAGTTCGACGTGATGCTTTCGTCGTGGCCGTAGCCCGTCTCGCGGCTCTTGAGCTGGTTAATGTCCTGGCAGATGAGGTAGCACTTGATGCCGTAGCCGGCCACGAAGGCCAGCGACTCTTGCATGATCTCCAGCTTCCCGAGGCTCGGGAACTCGTCCAGCATCATCAAGAGCCGGTGCTTGTAGTGCGCCACCGGCCGGCCGCCCTCGAAGTCCATCTTGTCGGCCAGCAGGCGCACGATCATGTTCACCATGACGCGCACCAGCGGCCGCAGGCGGGCCTTATCGTTGGGCTGGGTGACGATGTAGAGGCTTACCGGGTCGTCCTCGTGCATCAACTGCTTGATGCGGAAGTCCGACCGGCTGACGTTGCGGGCCACCACGGGGTCGCGGTACAGGGCCAGGTACGACTTGGCCGTGGACAGCACCGATCCGGCTTCTTCCTCGGGCCGATCCATCATGTCGCGGGCCGCCGAGCCGATGGCGTGATGGTTCTGGCCGTCTACGTGCCCGTAGGTCGCCATTTCCATCCAAAGCTCGCCAATGTCCCGGTTCGGGTCGGCCAGCATCGCATCGACGGACGGCAGCGTGGCGGTGCCGCCATCGTCCTTGGCCTTGTACAGCGCGTGCAGGATCACGCCGACCAGGAGCGCGAAGGCGGTCTTCTGCCAGTGCGAGTCCAGGCCCTTGCCGTCCGGGTCAACGATCAGCGTGGCAAGGTTCTGCACGTCACCCACCTCGTATTCGGTGCCGAGGCGGATTTCGTCCAGCGGATTCCAGCAGACGCCGCCCGAGGTGCTGGCCGGCTCGAAGCGCAGCACCTTGTTCTTGGCGTGCTTCTGCCGCCAGCCGGCGGTCAAGGCCCACAACTCGCCCTTCAAGTCGGTGATGACGCTGCTCGCGCCCCACGACAGCAGCGTGGGCACCACCAGGCCGACGCCCTTGCCCGAGCGCGTGGGCGCGTAGGTCAGCACGTGCTCGGGGCCGCTGTGCCGCAGGTAGAAGAAATTGCCGTCCTTGTCCTGCCAGCCGCCCACGTACACGCCGGTAGCCGTGGGTGCGGCCTTGCCGGTGACGATCTCCAGGACGTTGCGCTCGCGTGGCAGCAGGCCGGCCGCCTGAATGTCCTTCTTCTCGGCCCAGCGGGCCGAGCCGTGCAGGTACTCGCTCGCCTTCGAGCTGTTGGACGTGACGACCTTCGCCACGGCCACGCCCAGCAGGCCCACGGTCGAAACCAGCATCCCCATGCTGCCGGCCTTCATGATCTCGTCCGGGTACTGGCTGTACCACTTGTACGTCCAGTGCAGGATCGACCAGGGCGCGTACACGTGGCCCACGTTGGGGCCGAGGGTCGCGTGATAGGCGAACGTGTGGGCGAAGAACTGCGTCGCGGCCTGGAGGCCGCCGACCATCGAGGCCGCGCCCAGCACCGGCAGCAGTGCCGACGAGGCCGCCAAGAGCGAACCAAAACCCATAGCCGGCGAGACTGGGCAGGGGCAGGGGCAGGGGCAGCAGGGCGGCCAGCAGGCCGCACCAGGCAGCACCGGCCCCGGCGGTCTGACTCATGCCGCAGCATTGGCAGCGGGTACCGCCGGCGAGCTGGCGAAGGGTGCGGGTGCCGTGCTCAGGGGCAAGGCGGTGCAACTTGCGGAGGGCTTCCACGAACGCATGGACCAAACGATCGGCGGCCAAGTGGCAACGGCGATCCGAGCCAGCACTGCGGCAGAGGCTCCTGCCTTCGATGGCGACAGTTTGGCCGGCGAGCAGGCCGGTAATCAGGCGGCCGATCCCGATGATGAAATCGCTGCTTTCGTGAATCGCACGACGCCGGCGTGAAAGGCGCGTCGGCCGGCGTGGGACCGGCCGACACTTCCACTAACCCACCTGATGGAGAGGTGAATCATGGCAACTTTGAATCCTACCAACGCAACTCAGGCAGTGCATCATGCGGCCGTGCAGCTCGCGGCCCTAGACTGGATTGACCAGGATGCAGCCCGACAGCTCGGGCCGCTGGCCGAAGCAGTCGCCAATGCCTTCATGGTCGTCCTCACAAGGCCGAGACGGGCCGAGCGACGCCGGCGGACTTCCGTGAGGCACTGAATGCCGTGCGCCAGTCGCTTCACCCAGCGTAAGCCACATACTAGGAACAACAAGGGCAGCCAATGGCTGCCCTTGTTGTCTCCGGGCCTGCATCGTCGGAAGTGGCGATGCGCGCCGGCGCTCGAGCATCGCCAGATGGGGCGATGACGCCCCGCCTTACTCTTCCCCTTGGAGTGGATCTCGCATCGTCATTTCCGGCGATGAGATCCAACTGCAGCACCGCCAGGAATGGCGATTCTGGCCAGCTCGCTCACGACGCGATGCCGTGCATGGTTCGCGCACGTGCCGCGACCTGGTGCGCGTGCTCGATATAGGCCGGGTCGGCCGTGGCCTCGGCGTCCGCCAAGAATGCGGCCACGGCTTCGGCGGTGGTCAGGTCTTCGGCCGGGTCAAAGGGCGTTAGGGATTCTAGGTCCGCATCGACGCGGCGGGCCAGTTCGATAGCTTGGGCGATGTCGGCCAGACGGGTGCGCACCTGGTCAGCGGTAACGGCGCGGCCTGGGTCGGCCTTCAACGCATCGTAGGCTGGGCCGATCCGTTCATGCAGCCAATGTTCCATATCCACTTTCTCTGTTTCCTCTTTGCCCATCGCACGCCTTACGCTGATATTGCTCAGCCCGTCTCATCCAGATGAGGCCACAGGCTACTACGTTGCCTGCTTTCCTTGGAAAAAGACACGCCGTCCACCTTCTTGGCGTAATCCATTTACGACCTGGCGGCCAAAGCACATGGCGTTGCCGTCAAGTTGGTGTGGCGAACTTGCCGCAGGGCGGAGCGCCGGCCGAATCTGTGGCTTCGCCACATGAGATTCGGGGTTCATTCGGGCAGCTCAAATGGTAAACTTGGCCAAACTTTGGAA
The DNA here is from genome assembly GCF_041879325.1 of Achromobacter sp. JD417. NCBI lineage: Bacteria > Pseudomonadati > Pseudomonadota > Betaproteobacteria > Burkholderiales > Alcaligenaceae > Achromobacter > Achromobacter sp. JD417. Next base: position 2,996,992 of record NZ_CP087159.1, read on the forward strand.
GACTTCGCCGCGCGACACCAAGCGAGCCGCCTGAAATGAACCAACCCGATAGCGAAATTCTCACGCTGGATGAAGTGGCGGTCTACCTCAAGGCAGGGAAGAAGACCGTATACCGGCTGGCCCAGCAGGGGGAGATACCGGGATTCAAGCTGGGCGGCACCTGGCGGTTTCGTCGCAGCGAGTTGGATTGCTGGATTGCCGCGCAGATAGCCGAGAAAACGCAGGACAAGACATGAGCGCCCCGCAAAACGATAGCAATTTGGCGGCCTCGCCCCTAGGGGGGGCTGCACGCCGATGAATGCCGTAGAAATCGAACAAGCCATCACCGACCTCGCGGAGCAGCCCTTCGACCGTGCAGAGTTCCCCTACGCCTTCCTTGAAGCCTTTGGCAACAAGGCGACGACAATCAAGCGCCTGCGTGCGGGGGCGTCGAACAAATCCGACCTCGGCGGTGTTCTCCAGACCAGCAACATCCACATTCTGACCAGCGACGCTGGGCGGGTGACGCAGACGCTGGCCGCTCTCAAGGCCAGCCCTGCGACAGCCAAGGCCAAGGCGAAGTTCATCCTTGCTACGGACGGCGTGGACTTCGAGGCCGAAGACCTGACCAGCGGCGAGACCGTCGCCTGCGCCTTCAAGGACTTTCCCGATCACTTCGGCTTCTTCCTGCCGCTGGCGGGCATCAGCACCGTCCGCCAGATCAGTGAAAACGCTTTCGACATCCGGGCCACCAGTCGGCTGAACCGGCTGTACGTTGAATTGTTGAAAGACAACCCGGCCTGGGGCACAGCGGAGCGCCGCCACGACATGAACAAGCTCATGGCGCGGCTGATCTTCTGCTTCTTCGCCGAGGACACCGATATCTTTGGCGGCAGGGGCAAGTTCACCGAGACCGTCGCGCGGATGAGTGCGGGGGATTCGACCAATACGCACGAGGTCATCGCCACGCTGTTCCGCACCATGAATACCAAGCGTGAAGACCGGGCGGCCGCCGGGCTGCCCCGGTGGGCCAATATCGACGATTTCCCCTACGTCAACGGGCAGTTGTTCTCTGGCGGCGACGAAGTGCCGCGATTCAGCAAGATCGCCCGGTCCTACCTGCTGCACGTCGGCGGGCTGGACTGGACCAAGATCAACCCGGACATCTTCGGATCGATGATCCAGGCCGTCGCCGAGGACGAGGAGCGCGGCGAGCTGGGGATGCACTACACCAGTGTTCCCAACATCCTGAAGGTGCTGAACCCGCTGTTTCTCGACGACCTGCGTGCAAAGCTAGAAGAGGCGGGTGACAACCCGCGCACCTTGCTCAACCTGCGCAAGCGCATCGCCAAGATCCGAGTTTTCGACCCGGCCTGCGGCTCGGGTAACTTCCTTGTTATCGCCTACAAAGAGATGCGTGCCATCGAGGCAGAGATCAACAAGCGGCGCGGCGAACCAGATCGCGCGTCTGACATCCCGCTCACCAACTTTCGCGGGATTGAGCTGCGCGACTTCCCGGCGGAGATCGCCCGCCTTGCGCTGGTCATCGCCGAGTACCAGTGCGACGTGCTGTACCGAGGGCAGAAGCTGGCCCTGGCCGAGTTCTTGCCCCTGCGCAATGAGAACTGGATTACCTGCGGCAACGCGCTGCGTCTTGATTGGTTGAGCGTTTGCCCGCCGACTGGAACGGGGGTGAAGTTGCAGGCGGACGACCTGTTCAGCTCGCCGTTGGACCAAGCCCAGATCGACTTCGAGAACGAAGGGGGCGAAACATATATTTGTGGCAACCCGCCGTATCTGGGAAGCAAGTGGCAGTCAGACGAACAGAAGGGCGAGCTTAAGGCGATCTTCGAACGCATTGGTGTCGCGTGGAAATCTCTGGACTACGTTGCCGGGTGGTTCATGAAGGCTGCAGCATATGGCGAGCGCACTAATGCGGCCACTGCCTTCGTTTCCACCAACTCAATCTGCCAAGGCTTGCAGGTTCCTATTTTGTGGCCTGCAATTTTTAACACCGGACACCAGATCGTATTCGCGCACACATCCTTCAAGTGGACCAATCTCGCAAGCAATAACGCTGGTGTGACTGTGGCCATCGTGGGTATTTCATCCACGCCACAACCTATTAAAAGGTTGTTCTCCGTGAGTGAGGATGGCTCCGTGCAGGAGCGGCAAGTTGACTACATCAATGCCTACCTTGTGCCGGGGCGCGTCAACTCGGTGGAGCAGGAGCGTCGACCGATTTCATCTGTATCGCCCATGCTGTTTGGCAACATGCCGCGTGATGGTGGTGCATTTGTTTTGGACGGCGAGGAACGAGCACGTGTGCTGATGCAGCACCCCGAACTCGAACGCTTCGTTCGCCCGTACATGGGCTCTGAACAGATGATCCAGGGAAAACCTCGGTGGTGCCTGTGGATTGAGGACGACGATGCGCCTTATGCGCAGCAACACCCCTACCTGAAGACGGTGTTGGACCAAGTACGGGATTTTCGCCTATCAAGTGCTGCCAGTTCTACCCGCGACTTCGCGGCACGGCCTCATCGCTTCGTCCAAATTGCCGGTACCGCTAAGCAGCATTCGCTTGTCGTGGCGAAAGTCTCGTCCGAGCGCCGACCATACCTGCCTGTGGACCTTTTAGACGGCAGCGTGATCGTTAGCGATCTCTTGTTCGCGCTGTATGACGCGCCGCTATGGAACTTGGCGGTGTTGGCGTCACGACTTCATCTCGTGTGGATTGCAACCGTGTGCGGAAAAATGAAAACCGACTTCCGGTATTCGAACACCATCGGCTGGAATACCTTCCCACTGCCTAAGTTGACAGAGAAGAATATCGATGACCTCACCAGATGCGCACAAGAGATCCTGCTAGCGCGTGAGCGCCACTACCCGCAGACTCTTGCCGAACTCTATGCGCCTGACGCAATGCCGACCGATCTACTTCGCGCACATGAGCGTAACGATGAAGTTGTGGAGAGAATCTATATAGGTCGCTTATTCAAGAATGACACGGAGCGCCTTGAAAAGCTCTTTGAGCTCTATTCACGCATGTCCGGTCAAGCGGGTGCCGGGCAGCGCCGAGTCAAACGAGCGTAATTGGGGGGCATCTTGAATCTTTCGACTTTCCTACACCGCGACGCGAATGCACCGACCACGATATCGGAGATCCGACGCATCCATGAAGAGATCGCGGCCACCGACTTCCTTGGGCTGTACGCCTATGCGACCCAGTCTGGCGCCGCCTTGTTCGATTTGACGTTTGCCGGAAATTTCTGGGCAGATACACCTTCGCGATGGCTCTTTGGCATTGACTATGGTCGCACTCAGCCGCAAGCCCTTCGATTGTTGTGTTCGCGACCGAACGTGGACGTCAGGATTCACGATGGGATGTATGTTTTAGACCAAAGCGGTTTTGTCCCCCGGCGCGATTTTCACGCCAAGATGGCCATGCTGCTGAACCAAGAGGCCGAGCGGTCTGGTGCAGTTGTTGGTTCCGGAAACTTTTCGTCGAATGGCCTTCGCAAGAGCGTCGAAGCCGGTGCCTCCGTTATCACGCATGGCATCAACGAGTTCGACGTAGTGCTCCGTCCCACCCTCGTAGCAGCCGAACTTCTATGGGAACAGGCCACACCTGTTGCCGATATCTTGGATGTTTACGAGGAGCGATGGAGTACCTCCTTTTTTCGGCGAGTCGTTGAGAACCAGCCCAGCGTCGAAGTCGACCATGCTGCGACACCTGTCTTCTGGATCGAAGCAGGGTATGTCACCAAGAATCGCGGGCCTCACCGCCCAGGTAACCAGATCGACTTTCCTCGGGGAATGTCCAGATATTTTGGGTTTAACCCTCCGGCCGACCTGCCAGCCAACTCCGTCATCGGGCAGGTTGTCTTCGAAACTCCGACTGGCGAACCCGTAGCGAATAACCTCCGTCTAGGGAACAACATGATGGAGAAGATCTCGCTGCCTATCCCGGAAACGCATGGTTTCGACATCTACGATGGCAAGGTCCTTTTGTTCCAACGAGCCGAAGGCCGATTCGTCATGAGGGCATTGGAGGCGGACGATTTCGAAACATCTTTCGGTGACCGTCTGGCGGAGGTTCGTGTCATGAACAGCGGCAGGCGTTATGGCCATATCACATGACAGCAAAGCCGGCACAACGCAGCACCGAAGCGAGACCTTCCTCATGAACAACATCAAACCTCGGAGCGTCCCCTCCGTATCTGTTACGTATGCGCGTAACGGTGCATCAACCAAGGCTAACGCGCTCGGTATGCGTCCGATGCAGGAGCGGGCCTATGACAAGCGGGGCGAGCAGTACCTGCTCATCAAGTCGCCGCCCGCTTCGGGTAAGAGTCGCGCCCTGATGTTCGTGGCGCTCGACAAATTGCAGAACCAGGGCTTGAGGCAAGCCATCATCGTCGTGCCCGAGAAGTCCATCGGGGCCAGCTTCAACGATGAGCCGCTGTCAAAGTACGGCTTCTGGGCTGATTGGCACGTCGAGCCAAAGTGGAACTTGTGCAATGCGCCAGGCAACGACAACGGCGGTAAGGTCAAGTCCCTCGGCGCGTTCCTCGAAGGCGACGACAAGGTGCTGGTCTGCACGCACGCCACTTTCCGATTCGCGGTCGATGCCTATGGCATCGAGGCGTTCGACGACCGTCTGATCGCCGTCGATGAGTTTCATCACGTTTCGGCCAACCCCGACAACAAGCTGGGCACGCACCTGGGCCAGTTCATCGCGCGAGACAAGACGCACATCGTCGCCATGACCGGCTCCTACTTCCGGGGCGACGCGGAGGCCGTCCTCGCTCCGCACGACGAGTCGAAATTCGATACCGTTACCTACACCTACTACGAACAGCTCAACGGCTACGAGTACCTCAAGCAACTCGACATCGGCTATTTCTTCTACAGCGGGCCTTATGTCGATGACATTCTCAATGTCCTCGACCCTGTTGAGAAGACCATCATCCACATCCCCAACGTCAATTCGCGCGAAAGCACGAAGGACAAAATGCGCGAGGTGGAGCACATAATCGAGGCGCTGGGGGAGTGGCATGGCATCGACGCCACCACAGGGTTCCAGCTCGTTAAGCTCCCCGATGACCGCGTGTTGCGCATCGCTGATCTGGTCGATGACGATGCCTCGAAGCGCGACCGAGTGTCCGCCGCGTTGAAAGACCCGGCTCAGAAGAACAATCGCGACCATGTGGACATCATCATCGCGCTGGGTATGGCGAAGGAAGGCTTCGACTGGATTTGGTGCGAGCACGCGCTGACCGTGGGCTACCGTGCCAGCTTGACCGAGATCGTTCAGATCATTGGTCGTGCCACCCGAGATGCGCCTGGAAAGACTCGCGCGAGGTTCACCAACCTGATCGCCGAGCCGGACGCGACCGAGGAAGCGGTCACCGAGGCCATCAACGATACGTTGAAGGCCATCGCGGCGAGTCTGCTGATGGAGCAGGTTCTCGCTCCGCGCTTCGAGTTCAAGCCCAAGAATCCCGACAGCGGCCCGACGCCAGGCTTTAATTATGGCGAGGGTGGCTATGACCCGGACCGCTGCAACATCGGTGTCAATGAGCAGACAGGGGCCTACCAGATCGAGATCAAGGGCCTCGCCGAACCCAAGAGCAAAGAGGCAGCGCGCATCTGCCAGGAAGACTTGAACGAAGTGATCGCGGCTTTCGTGCAGGACAAGCACACCATCGAGCGTGGCTTGTTCGACGAAGAGCTGGTTCCCGAGGAGCTCACGCAGGTTCGCATGGGCAAGATCATCAAGGACAAATATCCCGAGCTTGACGCTGAAGATCAGGAGGCGGTACGCCAGCACGCCATCGCCGCCCTCAACCTTACGCAGCAGGCCAAGCGGCTTGTCACCGAAGGCGAGAGCGACGGATCGCCCAACACCGCCCTGATCGATGGCGTGCGCCGCTTTGCGATGGACGTGCGCGAGCTGGACATTGACCTCATCGACCGCATCAACCCCTTTGGCGAAGCCTATGCCATCCTCGCCAAGACAATGAGCGAGGACAGCTTGAAGCAGGTCGCGGCGGCCATCTCGGCCAAACGCACCTCTATCACGCCTGAAGATGCCAAAGTGATCGCCAAGCGCGCGGTTGAGTTCAAACGCGAACGTGGGAGGGCTCCATCGGTTACCTCGCAGGACGCCTGGGAAAAGCACCTTGCCGAAGGTGCGGCCGCCTTCATGCGGTTCAGGGCGGAGGGACGCTATGAGTAACTCCGATCTTGACGACCTGGCGGCAGAGCTGGCCGAGTTCGCTCCGCCTGAGAAGAAAAATGGCCGCCCAGCCAGCGAGGAGCGTGTCATTGCCGGCTTCGAGGAAATCCAACGCTTCACAGAGCAGCACGGGCGTGCGCCTCAGCATGGCGAAGACCGCGACATATTCGAGCGCCTATATGCCGTGCGGCTCGACCGTCTACGCGCGCTACCGGATTGCCGCACCTTGATTGAGCCGCTGGACCATCAGGGCTTGCTTGCTGGGGCACCGACCGTTGCCGCTTCGGCGGACGAAACTATCGACATCGACGACCTGGCTGCCGAACTAGCGGATGTTGCCGGCGCGGACGACATCACGGTCTTGCGCCATGTCCGTACCAGCGCCGAAAAGCGCGCCGCCGAGGAGGTCGCGGATCGCAAGCCCTGCGAGGACTTCGAAACCTTCCGGCCCTTGTTCGAGCGCGTGCAAGCGGAAGTCAAGACCGGTATGCGCCAGTCCCAGCCCATCGAAGCGGGTCGCCGTGCGATTGAAGCCGGGGACTTTTTCGTTCTCGATGGCCTTACTCTCTACGTTGCCGAGGTCGGCGAGCCGTTGAAAACCACCGCCGGGGAGGTGGACCGCCGCCTGCGCCTCATCTTCTCCAACGGCACCGAAAGCAATTTGCTGCTGCGCTCGCTCCAGCGTGCGTTCTACAACGACCCTGCCGCGCGGCGGCTGGCCTCGCCCGAGAGCGGGCAACTCTCCTTTGGCGGCGAGCTTGAGGCGGATGATGTGGAAAGCGGCACGATCTACGTCCTGCGCTCCCTGTCCGATCATCCCTACGTCGCCCAGCACCGCGACATCATCCACAAGATGGGCGTGACGGGCGGCAGGGTTGAAACGCGCATCGCCAACGCCGAGAACGAAGCGACATATCTGCTGGCAAAGGTCGAGGTCGTTGCGACCTACAAGCTCGCGGGGATCAATCGCATTCGGATGGAGAACCTGTTCCACAGGCTGTTCGCGACCGCACGGTTGAACATCACTATCAATGACCGCTTCGGTCACCCCGTGCAGCCCGAGGAGTGGTTTCTTGTTCCGCTGTTCGTTATCGACGAGGCCGTCGCGCGCATCAAGGATGGCAGCATCACCGGCTACATCTACGATCCCAAGGCTGCGAAGCTAGTGAAGGCATAGGGCAGTGCAAATGCATGAATAGCCCTGGCCGTAGGCCAGGATGAACGCCAGGAGGAAGCAGCATGACGAAGACTCATCAGGAAGAACAGGCTGAGCCGTTTTTCATCACCGAGGAAGTCGAGGCCGAATTGATCGCGGCCGGCTACGAATTCGAACCGCCTGGCCACGCGAGGAGCGCAAGCATCTCCGAGCTGTTCGGCTGGCGGCCTGGTGAGACGCTGTCGGAAGCCGTGAGCAGGCGCTTGGCGAGCACTGGCAAAGCTAGCGAGTGCGAACCGCGAGGCAAAGGTCTATGACGACGGAAGCAGAGGCGCTCGCCAACATCCTTGCGTGGTCTGCTGATAGTCCCGGCTGGCAGCGCGACGCACTGCGCCGACTTGCAACGCAAGCGGCTCTGGAGTCGGCCGAGATCGACGAGCTGGCTTCCATCTGCAAGGGCGACAATCCGGCGGTCCCGCTGGAAGCTGGGCACCTTCGCGGCCCGAACCGCGATCAGGGGGAGGTCTATCTGCGGCAGGTGCATGGAGTTCGGCATGTCAACGCCCTGGCTCCCGACCAACGGCTGACACTCCACCGCGTCGGTTTGACGATCATCTATGGCGACAACGGATCGGGAAAATCCGGCTACGCGCGGATTCTCAAGAAGGTATGTCGCGCCCGTATGTCTGGCCGAGCCGAGGAAATCGCCCCCGACATCTATGACGCTGCGCCAGGCACGCCGAGCGCCACTATTGAATACGCGATCAGCGGCCAGAACCGCACTTGCGCTTGGCAGCTTGGTCAGGCTGCCGACAACGCGCTTTCAGGCATCAGCGTGTTCGATTCCCGTACCGCGAACGTCCACGTGGACGATACGAATGACGTGGCTTACACGCCGTTTCCGCTCAAGCTGCTAGGTGCGCTGGCGCAGCTCTGCAAGTCGGTCAAGGATAAGCTGGCAGCCGAGATCGCGCAGATAAAGGCGCAAACGCCCGAAGCGATCAGGACCCCGGCATGCAGCCGGGACACAGCGGTCGGCAAGCTCATGGCCCGAATCACCGCCAACACTGCGCCGGCGACGGTCGAAGCGTTGGCAGCGCTCACGCAAGCAGAGCAAGACCGATTGGCGCAGCTCACGGCGGACCTGGCAGGTGATCCGGCTCGCGCGGCGCGCCAGCTTGCGGCGATGAAGGCCAAGGTTGACGGGCACATTGCGCGCCTGGATCGGCTATTTGCTTCAATCAGCGACGATTCCGCCAATAACCTGCGCCGCCTTGCCGTTGATAGCGATGCCGCACGCCGGGCGGCAGAAGCTGCTTCCAGTGCGCTTTTCCGCGACGAACCGTTGCCGCAGATTGGGTCGGAGGTTTGGCAAGCGCTATGGGCCAGTGCCCGAGCGTTTTCTGATGCGGAAGCCTATCCCGAACGGCGATTCCCCGTCACAGACCCCGGCAGCGTATGCGTGCTTTGCCAGCAGGAATTGACGCCCGTCGCCGCTGATCGGCTCAATCGCTTCGAGGCTTTTGTGCGCGACGACAGCCAGCAACGTGCCGACGCTGCGCGCGTCGCATACGACAGGGCGCTGGCAACGTTCAAGGGTGAGGCTGTTTCGTTGGCCGAGCTGGCGAACATTGTGGCAACCGTCCGCGACGAACTGCGCCAGGATGCCTTGGCGATGGAGATCAGGGGCGCGACCCTTCGCGCCCTGTGGCGTCATCGCCAGATCAGGCGACGCCACGCAAATCCAAGCGCCGCTATTGACGTGCCCGTTACGGAATATTCGCGTCAGGCACTGGTCGATCAAGCAGCGGGCATCGAGACTCGGGCGAACGCCCTTGCCGCGGAGGCTGGCTCTCCAGCTCGCGCCGCCTTGCTTACCGAAAAGGCCGAGCTTGTGGATCGGCAATGGCTTGGTGGCATCAAAGCCGATGTTCTCGCCGAAATCGAACGACAGAAGAAAATCGCACTGCTTGAGACGGCCCAGCGGGACACTGCTACCAACCGCGTCACCACCAAGAGCACCGAGATCGCTCAGGCTTTGGTGACGGACGCGCTACGCGCGCAATTTGCTCGCGAGGTGGCGAGCTTCGAGATTGCTGGCCTCGCTGTGGAGCTTCGACAGCAAAACAGCGTTCAGGGCATCCCTCGCTTCAAGGTCGCACTTACACGGAAGCCCACGGCTGCGGTGGGACAGGTTTTGAGCGAGGGCGAGCATCGCTGCGTTGCCTTGGCCGCGTTCATGGCCGAACTCGCCACCACCGAAAACAAGTCTGGCATCGTCTTTGACGATCCCGTTTCCTCGCTCGACCACATGCACCGGGAGGCCGTAGCTAAACGCCTGGTTGCTGAGGCCGCTCATCGCCAGGTCATCGTCTTCACCCATGATCTTGCGTTTCTGTTCGAGCTGAACCGCGCGGCTGACGATGCGCAGCCAAAGCCGCCGGTTGCGATTAGCTCCATCAGCCGAGGTGCTGACAAGGCAGGCTTCTGCCGCAGCGAGCCGCCATTCAAAGCGCGTCGGGTCAGTGACATCACCACAAGTCTGAGCAATCAGCTTGCCGGTGAACGCTACCATTTCGAGCAAGGCAATCAAGACGAGTGGCGAAAGTCCGTCAAATTCATCGCCGCGACGTTGCGCGATACGTGGGAGATCGCGGTTGAAGAAGCTGTCGGGCACGTCATCCGGCGGCTGTCCAACGAAGTGAAGACGCCTGGCTTGGTCAAGCTGACCGCGATCACGGTTCCCGACTGCGAGGCCATGCGTGACGGCTTTGGCCGCTGTTCCGAGCTGCTGCACAGCGCCGCCGCTGCGTTGAACCGCCCGCTGCCGAGGCCAGAGACACTGACAGCGGAGATTGATACCTTGGCGGCCTGGGCGGACAGCCTTCGGCAGCGTCAGGGCGCTGCGAGGTTGCCCTGAAGCCTTGGCGTCATCCAAGTGCTGTGGAGCTGAGCGTGGTATTGTTCATGGCACTTATAGAGATGCCTTTGGTAAGACGTTGATTTATATGGTTGTTTTTTGACTATTTATGATCGAGTGGGAGTGATTTCTTACTCCCAAGGTCGTCGCCCGTCATATCAATGACGCGTTGACGAGCCAGTAACGGGCGCGGCCATGGCCGCGCCCGTTTTCGTTTTGGTGGATTCCACGTAAAGCGAACGCGGTGCAGGGGCATGGCGAGAGGGTCTGCAGTTGCGGAGGTCGAGTCGCCGATGCCGCACGAACAGTATTGAAATGCCCCGCAACCGCGCGTAACTGCCAGCTTTTTAATTGGTGACTGACCATTGATATACTCCCCGATCGCAATTCAGCTACGACAGACGGGGAGAGATCGGATGCGCTTAAAGGCCCTTGCACTTGGCTTGATGACAATTTGCGGGACATCGGTGGCTGCACAAGACAGCACGCAGACCTTGCAGCAGGCCTTGAAGCAGGTGCCACAGTTGGTGTTGACGGCGCCCGAGGCCATGCAGTTCGTGTTCCTGGACGTTCAAGCCTGGCGTAGCCTGGAGAAGGCCGGGCCTTCCGCCGACGGCATGCGCAGATTGTCGATCGCGCAGGCGATCACGCCGCTTCAGTCGATGGGCTACGGGTTGGATAAATGGTCCGAGAGCGCACATATCTCCTTGGATGAGCTGTCCTATTTCGGCGGCTTCGGCCAGTCTCCCAGCAATGTCACCTACTGGGGCGTGAAGGACAAGCAGGCGGCGGACAAGTTTGCCGATCGTCTGAAGCAGGCAGACTTCAAGCCCGTGGACGGCGATGTGGCCGGATTGATGGCAAACGGCGAGCCCAATAAACCCGATCTGACCAAGGCCACCGGGCAGCAGCCCTGGCGAGGCACGATGGGTATGCCGACCTTTGTGCTGCCGCTCGATACGGCGTTGGTGCAGGCAGCGGCGCCCTCGGGCATGAAGGCGTTGTCTCAGCCCAAGCCTTCCGTTGCGGACAGCGAGATCGTGGCGGCTTCCATTGCCGGGCTGAAGGAGGCGGTGCCTTCGGATGGCGGGCGGATCGTGCAGGCGGCTGTCATCTCGCCCGTGTTTGGGTTGCAAGGGGTGGATCCGGCAGCGGTGATGATGGCTTCCCCGGCCGACTTTGAGGGGGCGAAGCAGAAGCTTCAAGCAGCTGCGGCATCCAGCAACGAAGGCATTCCGCCTTACTTTGGCGGCATCATTGCGGACGTGCAGGTCAAGGACGTGCCTGCGGTGGTGCTTTCGCTGTCCTACTCGGATTGCGGCGTTGCGCAGCAGGCGGTCGATGGGGTTGGCGCGGCCTGGAAAAAGGCCTTGGCGGCGACGGTGCAGGCCGATGTGAAGGGGCACACCGTTCAGGCGGGCAAGCTGTGCGCGGCCGTGATCAGCCTGACGGCGCCGAAGGCGGAGAACGCTGGCAACCCGATTCTGAGCCAGATCATTAATCGGTACATGCAGCGCGACCCGTCAGTGCTGCAGATCGGTATGGCGCGCTAAGTCAACCAAGCCGGCTGATGCCGGCTTTTTTACATCCGCCGCTCAACCAGCGGCGCAAGTCCTTTCAACAGCGCGGCGCGCGTAAGCGATGAACGCGGCCGTTTCCCTCGCGCGCCGTTCCGCCAGATCGTCCGTGGCTCGTCCAAGGTAGATCGCGTGCGCCTTGCTGAGGATCGGCCGATGGGGTGGGTCGATCCTTTCCAGCAACCACGTCGCCGCGTCTGACTTTGATGCGATTTCCCCCGTCACAGCCGTGTACCAGATACGCGCCAGTGCCAGGATGATGTTCCGCTCGTCGTCCGCCCAGTCTTCCGGCTGGTTCCATTGGGCAACGGTGTCGAGCAGCGCCCGCGTCAGATCTTGGCGCGGAACGGCTTCAAAAAGCTGGTCGGCGGGCGGGCCGAAGACCGGAATGCTGTGGCCCAACACCTTCGTCAGAACGATGGCAAGGTCGTGGTCTTGCATGGGCGGCTCCACGATGCCCGCCAGCAAATCCTCGCGCAGCCATTCGCCAAACTGAAGCTCTCGCCGGGCCGGGTGACGCCAAGGCACGGCGTGCTGAAGCGTCATCACGGTGACTTCAAGCGCGCGCAAACTGGGCGACTGGCCCGGCGGTGCGGAGACCGTCAGTAGTTCCAGCGCCAAAGCATGGAGCGTTGCCGTGTCGGGCGGCTCAGTCACGGTGACGAGCAGGTCGATATCGCTGTGAGGCTGCAACCCGCCGGCGACCGCAGAGCCGAACAGATGGATGGCGGCAAGGCGGGTTCCGAGATGGCGTTCGATGACGCGTCTGGCGTCATCAATCTGCGCTGCGATGGCGATGGGCGGAGCTTGGATCATGCAAGGATAATAGCCAAGCGTTTGGGCCCTGTGCAGTCGGATGGCCTCCGCGAGCGGTCCGAGTCCATTTTGAGCAGTCCGACGGCCGCAGCAAGCCAATCCGTATCCATAACAGTCTTCATCGAAGCTTCATGACCAACTACCCCCAACTATTCAGTCTCCAAGGCAAAACCGCAGTCGTACTCGGCGCCGCTTCCGGCATCGGGCAAGCGTCGGCGCACGCATTGGGTGCGATGGGCGCCTACGTGATGTGCGCGGACCGCGACGAGCTTGGCGCGCAGGCCACGGCGCAGCAGATCATCGACGGCGGCGGCGCGGCGAACTGGATGCAGACCGATGCCGCCAGCGGCGAGTCCATCGCGCAGTTGGCCGCCAGGGTTGTGGACGAGAAAAAAAGGATCGACATCGCGGTGGCGACGCCCGCGCTGAACATCCGCAAGCTCATCGTCGATTACACGGAAGACGAGTTCGATCAGGTGGTGAACCTGAATCTTCGCGGCGCGTTTCACTTCATGCGCCACTTCGGACGGCCGATGATGAAGCAGGGCGCGGGCAGCATGATCCTGTGTTCGTCGATGCGTGCCGTGACGATCGAGCCCGGCCTGGGCATTTACGCCGCCACGAAGGCGGGCATCGAGCAGATGGTCAAGGCGTTCGCGGCGGAGGTCGGCCCCAACGGCGTGCGCGTCAACGCAGTGATGCCCAGCATCATCGAGACCCGTCTGACCGAGCCGCTGAAGGAACGTCCCGACATCTACAACACGTATGCCGGCCATACGGTGCTGAATCGCTGGGGCCAGCCGTCCGAGGTGGGTGCGGCCGTGGCGTTTCTGGCGTCGGATGCCGCGAGCTATATCTCGGGCAGCAGCCTGGCGGTGGATGCAGGGTGGACGGCAATTGATGGGCCGCCCACGGGGCTGACGCAGACGCGGCCATCTGAATGAACGCGATGGCGCGCGGCGGCGAGCCTGCTTACCCCTGACGGCCCATGATGCTCAACGCCACAGCCTCGGCGATTTTGATCCCGTCGACCCCCGCTGACAGAATCCCGCCCGCGTAACCCGCGCCTTCACCGGCCGGGAACAACCCCTGCGTGTTGATGCTCTGCAGCGTGTCGTTATCGCGCTTGATGCGGATAGGCGAAGACGTGCGGGTTTCGACGCCGGTCAGTACGGCGTCGGGCATGTTGAAGCCCTTGATGGTCTTGTCGAACGCAGGCAGGGCCTCGCGGATCGCGGTGATGGCGAAGTCGGGCAGGGCGGTGGCCAGATCGGTCAGATGAACGCCAGGCGTGTACGAGGGCAGCACCTTACCGAATTCCGTCGAGGCCCGGCCTTCCAGAAAGTCGCCCACCAACTGCCCCGGCGCGCTGTAGTCGCGGCCGCCCAGCTCAAATGCCTGCGATTCCCACTTGCGCTGAAAATCGACGCCAGCCAGCACGTGCTCCGGATAGTCGACTTCCGGCGAAATCCCCACGACGATCCCGGCGTTGGCATTGCGCTCGTTGCGCGAATACTGGCTCATGCCGTTGGTGACGACGCGGTTGGGCTCGGACGTGGCCGCGACAACCGTGCCGCCCGGGCACATGCAGAAGCTGTAGACGGAGCGGCCGTTGCTGGCGTGATGCACCAGCTTGTAGTCGGCGGCGCCCAGGATCGGATGGTCGGCGTTGGGGCCGAAGCGTGCGCGGTCGATGAGCGATTGCGGGTGTTCAATCCGAAAGCCGATGGAGAAGGGCTTGGCTTCCATGAAGACGCCCTGGTCCAGCAGCATCTGGAAGGTGTCGCGGGCACTGTGGCCGATGGCCAGGACGACGTGGTCGGCTTCGATGTGTTCGCCGTTGGCCAACGTGACGCCGGTGACCTTGCCGTTCTCGCGGTGCAGGGTTTCAACCCGGCTGGAGAAGCGGACTTCGCCGCCCAGCTTGGTGATGGTGTCGCGCATGACTTCGACCATGCCGACCAGGCGGAATGTGCCGATGTGGGGTTTGCTGACGTAAAGGATTTCCTCGGGCGCGCCGGCCAGGACGAATTCCTTCAGGACCTTTTCGCCGTAGTGCTTGGGGTCCTTGATCTGGCTGTACAACTTGCCGTCCGAGAACGTGCCCGCGCCGCCTTCGCCGAATTGAACGTTGGAATCGGGATTCAGGATGCGCTTGCGCCACAGGCCCCAGGTGTCCTTGGTGCGTTCGCGCACGGCCTTGCCGCGTTCCAGGATGATGGGCTTGAAGCCCATTTGCGCCAGGACCAGGCCGGCAAAGAGGCCACAGGGGCCGGTGCCGATGACGACGGGGCGCTTGGCCAGCGTGGCGGGGGCCTGGGCGACGAATTTGTATTCGGTGTCCGGAGACGGCTTGACGTTGCGGTCGTCGTGAAAGCGCTCGAGGATTGCGGCTTCGTTGGCCACGTCGACATCCAGCGCATAGATGAGCAGGATGTTGTGCTTCTTGCGCGCGTCGTAGCTGCGCAGGAAGATGGTGAAGCCGTTCAGGTCGCTGGCCGGGATGCCCAGTTTGTTGAGGATTGCCGCGGGCAGTTCCTCGGGCGTGTGGTTCAACGGCAGCTTGATTTCAGACAGGCGCAACATGCTTGGGGTCCAGACAGATGGGCGATCACAACGTCGCCAAACGCGGATTGTACTGGACGGTCGGAGATGGCCTTTTGTTCACCTTGCTGTCAGAAAGCAATGCATTTGTAGTGGTCTTACGTTGTCCTTAATGCAAAAGACTTTTCCACGTCAAGAAATTCCATCTGATACGGTCGAACGAGCGGATCAGAAGCGCATAATGCCCACACCTGCTCTTACGTCCCTTTTCAAAGAGCAGTCTTGATCTTGAGCAAGAAAAGAGCGTGTTGTCACTAGCTCGGGCAGTTCGTGTTTCCAGGTTGCATGTTCGGTAGCGCGCTAGGACAACTTGGAATATTCACGGAGATGTCCATGACTGATGACGCACAACCGCGCCGGCGGTTTCTGCAGGCGATGGCCATTGTGCCAGCGTCGACGCTGGCGGTCGGCGGCCTGACCGTCGGCTGTACCAACGCCGCCGACGGCAATGCCGCAAAGGCGGCCAAGCCGTACGAGCCCACCTATTTCACCAAGGCCGAATGGGCCTTCATCGTTGCTGCGGTGGATCATCTGATTCCCGCCGACGAGTACGGTCCAGGCGCCATCGCGGCCGGCGTGCCGGAGTTCATCGATCGTCAGATGGAAACGCCCTTTGGCCACGGCAAGCTGTGGTACATGGAGGGGCCGTTCCACACCGATCAAGCGCCGGAACTGGGCTACCAGCTCGACCAGAATCCCCGTCAGGTCTATCGCAACGGCATCAAGGCCTGTGACGCCTTCTGCGTGAAGACGCACGGCAAGGCGTATGCCGAGCTGGACAAGGCCTTGCAAGAGCAGATCCTGAAGGACCTGCAGTCCGGCAAGATCGCGTTCGAGTCCGTGCCGTCCAAGACGTTCTTCAGCTTCCTGCTTGCCAACACGAAGGAAGGCTTTTTCGCCGACCCGATCTATGGCGGCAACAAGGGCATGGTGGGCTGGAAGATGGTGGGCTTTCCCGGCGCGCGCGCCGACTTCATGGACTGGGCGGACCAGCCAAACGTCAAGTACCCCTATGGCCCCGTGTCGATCTCTGGGGAGAAGGGTTAAATCATGGCGATCAAGAAAGACAAAGTTGATGCAGTATTGGTCGGGTTCGGCTGGACGGGCGCCATTCTGGGCCAGGAGCTGACCGAAGCGGGCCTGCAGGTGCTGGCGCTGGAGCGCGGCGGCATGCAGGACACGCCCAAGGACGCCGAGTATCCCAAGGTGATCGACGAGCTGAAGTATTCGGTTCGCGGCTATCTGTTCCAGGACCTGTCCAAGGAAACCGTCACGATCCGCCACAACGTGGACGACGTGGCCGTGCCGTACCGCCAGAACGGTTCGTTCCTGTTGGGAACGGGCGTGGGCGGCGCGGGCTTTCACTGGAACGGCATGCACTACCGTGTGCTGCCCGAAGAACTGGAACTGCGCACGCGCTACGAAACGCGCTACGGCAAGAAGTTCATTCCGGAAGGCATGACCATCCAGGACTTCGGCGTGACCTACGACGAACTGGAGCCGTACTTCTCCAAGTTCGAGTATGTCTGTGGCACCTCGGGCAAGGCCGGCAACCTGAACGGCAAGATCGTCGAAGGCGGCAACCCGCTGGAAGGCAAGCGCAGCAAGGAATATCCGCTGCCGCCGCTGGCCACGACCCACGGCGCATCGCTGTTCGAGAAAGCCGCGCGCGAAGTCGGCTTCAACCCGTATCCCACGCCGGCCGCCAACGCGTCGGGCCCGTACACCAACCCGTACGGCGTGCGTCTTGGCCCCTGCAATTTCTGTGGCTTCTGCGAGAACTACGGCTGCTACATGTATTCGAAGGCCTCGCCTCAGACCACCATTTTGCCGGTGCTGCTGAAGAAGCCGAATTTCGAGCTGCGCACGCGTTCGCAGGTCATCAAGGTCAATCTGGATTCGACCGGCAAGAAGGCCGTGGGCGTAACGTACATCGACGCGGACGGCAACGAAATCGATCAGCCCGCGGATCTGGTGATCCTGTCGGCCTACCAGATGCACAATGTGCGCCTGTTGCTGCTGTCGGGCATCGGCAAGCCCTATGACCCGAAGACCAACGAAGGCGTGGTGGGCAAGAACTACGCCTACCAGATGAACGGTGGGGTCAATGTGCTGTTGCCCAAGGGCACGCAGCTCAATCCTTTCGTCGGCACGGGCGCGGGCGGCGTGGGCATGGACGACCTGAACGGCGACCAGTTCGACCACGGGCCGCTGGGTTTCCTGGGCGGCGCCAGCATTCGCCATGTGCGCACGGGCGGCCGTCCCATCAAGCAGACGCCCACGCCGCCGGGCACCGCGACCTGGGGCACGGCCTGGAAGGCCGGCGTGCAGGATGCGTACCAGCGTTACATGACGATCGGCATTTCGGGTTCGGTGATGTCGTACCGCGACGCCTATCTGTCGCTGGATCCGACCTACAAGGATGCCTACGGCCAGCCGCTCTTGCGCATGACGTTCGATTGGCACGACAACGAGTTCGACATGCTGGGCTACATGGGCAAGCGCATGGAGACCGTGGCGAAGGCGATGAACCCCGAGAAGTATTTCGTGGGCGTGCGCAAGAAGGGTTCGCACTACGACACGCGGGTCTACCAGAGCACGCACAACACGGGCGGCGCCATCATGGGCAGCAACCCGAAGGAAAGCGTCGTCAACAAGTACCTGCAGAGCTGGGACGTGCCGAACGTGTTCGTGATGGGCGCCTGCGTGTTCCCGCAGAACATGGGCTACAACCCGACCGGTCTGGTCGGCGCGCTGGCCTACTGGGCGGCGCAGGCGATTCGCGACCAGTACCTGAAGAACCCCGGCCCGCTGGTCCAGGCTTAAGGAGACGGAACAATGATCAAGCACACCATTGTTGCGGCCTTCTCGGCCCTCGTTGCCAGCGCCGCGTTCGCGGCCGACGGCACGCCGGCGTCCAGCGACGCGCAGATGATCAAGCAGGGCGAATACCTGTCGCGCGCCGGCGACTGTATCGCCTGCCACACGGCCAAGGGCGGCAAGCCCTTTGCCGGCGGCCTGGGCATCGATTCGCCGCTGGGCATGATCTATTCGACGAACATCACGCCGGACAAGGAAACGGGCATCGGCAATTATTCGTACGAGGACTTCGACCGGGCCGTGCGCCACGGCGTGGCCAAGGACGGACATTCGCTGTACCCGGCCATGCCTTACACCGCGTACGCCAACGTCACGCCCGAGGATGTGAAGGCCCTGTACGCCTACTTCATGCACGGCGTCGAGCCCGTGAAGCAGGAGAACAAGGACACCGACATCGTCTGGCCGATGTCCATGCGCTGGCCGCTGACGGTGTGGCGCTGGATGTTCGCGCCTGACGTTGCGACGGCGCCTGTCACGGTGAACACGAGCGGCGCGGACAAGCAGGCGCTGCTGCGCGGCCAGTACCTCGTCGAGGGCCTGGGCCATTGCAGCACCTGCCACACGCCGCGCGGCGTGGCCTTGCAGGAAAAGGCGCTGACCGACGCGGACGGCTCGGCCTTCCTGTCGGGCGGCGTGGTGGAAGGCTGGCTGGCCAAGAACCTGCGCGGCGACGCGACCGACGGCCTGGGCAGCTGGAGCAAGGAGGATATTGCGACCTTCCTGAAGTCCGGCCGCAACGGCCATTCGGCGGCGTTTGGCGGCATGGCCCAGGTGGTTGAGGACAGCACCCAGCACCTGACCGATGCCGACCTGAACGCCATCGCGGTGTACCTGAAGAGCCTGCCGCCCGTGAACAAGGACGCGACCAAGCCGCTGGCCTATGACGAAACGGTGGCGCAAGCGCTGCGGTCCGGCAAGGACAAGAGCGACGGCGCGATGGCCTTCCTGAACAACTGCGCGGCCTGCCATCGCAGCACGGGCAAGGGCTATACCGAAACGTTCCCGCAACTGGCATTGAGCTCGACGGTCAACTCGGCCGATCCGGCCTCGCTGATCCACATCGTGCTCAAGGGCGCGCAGATGCCGGGCACGGCCTCGGCGCCTACCGCGTACGCGATGCCGGGCTTCGACTGGCGCATGACCGACAAGGAAGTTGCCGATGTCGTGAGCTTTGTCCGGTCGAGCTGGGGCAATAAGGGCGCGGCGGTCAGCGCGTCCGACGTTGCCAAGGTCCGCAAGGAGGTCGGCGCGGCGCCGCAACCGGTGCGCGCGCAGTGATGTGACGATGTCGTGATTGACTGTCCCGCCGCTTGGCCGGCGGGACGGCAAACGGCGCCGGAGAGCACAGGCTTTCCGGCGCCGTTTTTCATGGGTGAGTAGATGAGCCGCCGGCCTGCCGAGTTTTCCCTGCGCGGGAGGCGGTGGGGGCAGTTTGGGACGGGCGGCGGGTTGCCGGACGGCCCCGGGCCTGCGGTTCAGCGAAGACTGCCGGCCTGCTATGATTACTGGATAAATAAACAGTCCAGCCGGCCGCCGCCGATGTTGCCCCCGCACCGTTACTACTATCTGCACAATTTCCAGCGCGCGCTGGCGTGGGTCTCGGACCGTTACACCGATCTGCTGGACGAGGACGATTGCCGCTTTCTGGCGGACTTCGCGGCGTTGCCGCAGGCGTCTCAGGCGTTGATGGTGCGCATGCTGATGCGGCGCGGACCATGGTTTCGCGCCAGCCGGCTGGTGTACGAAGAGATCCCGGCCGTCGAGGCAGCCGCCCGGCCTCTCGAAGCGCTGGGGTGGCTGGACCGGCGCGCGCCGATGGCGCTGGATGAGCTGTTCGTGCTGTTGACCAAGCCCGAGCTCTGCCGGGTGTTCGCCTCGCACGCGGCAGCCAGGCCGGGCGTGCGCAAGGCCGACATGCTTGAATCGCTGCGCGCCGATCTGACGCAAGCCCGGCCATTCCGCGATTGGGCGCCGCAATCCGCTGAAGCCGTCTGGCGTGTGATGGTGGCGGACCGTTGCGAACGCCTGCGCCTCATGTTCTTCGGCAATCTGCATCAGGATTGGTCGGAGTTCGTGCTGGCGGACCTGGGCGTGTTCCAGTACGAAACGGTGCCGTTCGATGCGGCGTCGCGGGCCTTTCAGACGCGGGCGGACGTGGATTGCTATCTGGCGCTGCACGCCTGCCGCCAGGCGCTGGACGAGGGCGGGGCGGTGGACGATCTGTTGCAGGCGGCGCAGGCGTGCATCAGCGGCAACGCATGGCTGGAAAAGCGCCGCGCCAAGGTGTTGCTGCGCATCGGTCAAGCCTGCGAGCGGGCGCAGGACTGGGAAGCCGCCCAGCGCGTGTACGCGGCCTGCGGCTATCCCGGCGCGCGGCATCGGCGCATCCGCGTGTACGAAAGGATGCAGCGCTTCGAAGACGCCATGGCGCTGGCCCAGCAAGCCGCCAGCGCGCCCGAAAGCGAGGAAGAGAGCCAGCGCGTGGCACGCATGATGCCGCGGCTGCGGCGCGGGCTGGGGCAAGGCGCGGCGGCACGCGCCGCGGCACCGATCCTGCCGCGCACGGACCTGGCGCTGGCCCGCCCGGCGCAACCGTCCGCGGTTGAATACGTGACGCGCGATCACCTGCATCACGACGACGCGCCGGTGCACTATGTCGAGAACGCGCTGATCAATTCGCTATTCGGATTGCTGTGCTGGCCGGCCGTGTTCGCACCGCTGCCGGGCGCTTTCTTTCACCCGTTCCAACGCGGTCCGGCGGATCTGGAAGCGCCGGATTTTCATGCCCGTCGTCAGGCGCAGTTCGAGGCCTGCCTGGCCCTCCTTGACTCGCCGGCTTACCGGGACGTGATTCTGCAGCGTTATGCGGACAAGGCGGGCCTGCAGTCGCCCTTTGTGTTTTGGGGCGCCTTGTCCGAAGCGTTGCTGGGGCAGGCGCTGGATTGCCTGCCGGCCGCGCACCTGAAGCTTTTCTTCACGCGGCTGCTGCGCGACGTCAAGGGCAACCGCACCGGTCTGCCCGATCTGGTGCGCTTCTGGCCCGCCGAGCGCCGCTATGAACTGATCGAGGTGAAGGGGCCGGGCGACAAGCTGCAGGACAACCAGATCCGCTGGCTGCAATATTGCGTCGCGCACGGCATGCCAGTGCGCGTGTGCCACGTGAGCTGGTTGCAGGAGGCCGCATGAGCTATGCGGTGGCGGTGCGGGCGTTGTGCGAGTTCACGGCGCGGGCGGGGGATCTGGACTTGCGTTTCACGCCCGCGCCCAGCGGCCTGGAAGGCATGGCTGGCCATGCGGCCGTGACAGGGCGGCGCGGGCCGGACTACGAAACCGAAGTGTCGCTGTCGGGCGTGTTCGGTGACCTGCTGGTGCGCGGGCGTGCTGATGGCTACGACTCTGCCGCCAACCAGCTCGAAGAGATCAAGACGTACCGCGGGCAGTTCGACAGCGTGCGCGAGAACCACCGCGTGGTGCATTGGGCGCAGGCAAAGGTGTACGGCCATCTGCTGTGCCAGGCGCGTGGCCTGGCCGACGTGCGGGTGGCGCTGGTGTACTACAACGTGGCGACCGAGGAAGAGACCGTGCTGGTGGAGACCCACCAGGCGGCGGACCTGGCCGCGTTCTTCCAGCTGCAATGCGAGCGTTTCCTGGCGTGGGCCAAGACCGAACTCGCGCACCGGCAGGCGCGTGACGCAGCGCTGGAGACGTTGTCGTTTCCGCATGGCGAGTTCCGGGCCGGGCAGCGCGATCTGGCGGTGGCCGTGTACCGCACGGCGCGCGATGGGCGCTGCCTGATGGCGCAGGCGCCCACGGGCATCGGCAAGACGCTGGGCACGATCTTTCCGCTGCTCAAGGCCAGTCCGGGCACGGGCCTGGACAAGGTGTTCTTCCTGGCGGCAAAGGGGTCGGGCCGGGGGCTGGCGGTAGAGGCGCTGGAAACCGTTAATGCCCAGCCGGCCGCGCCCGGCCTGCGCATTCTGGATCTGCAAGCGCGCGATAAAAGCTGCGTGCATCCGGATCTGGCTTGCCATGGCGATTCCTGCCCGCTGGCGCGCGGCTTCTACGACCGCCTCCCGCAGGCTCGCGCCGCCGCGCTCGAATACACGCGGCTGGACGCGCCCGCCGTGCGCGCCACCGCGCTGGAACACGATGTGTGTCCCTACTACCTGTCGCAGGAGCTGATACGCTGGAGCGACGTGGTGGTGGGCGACTACAACTACTACTACGACGCCACGGCCATGCTGCATGCGCTGACGCAGGCGCATCAATGGAAGGTGGCCGTGCTGGTCGACGAGGCCCATAACCTGGTGGATCGTGCGCGGCGCATGTACACCGGCGAACTCGACCAGAACCGGCTGACCGCCGCGCGGTTCGCGGCGCCCAAGGCGCTCAAGAAGTCGCTGGACGGGCTGCACCGTTCCTGGAACGCGCTGAACAAGAAGCAGGCCGAACGCTATCAGGCCTACGATGCCGCGCCAGCCGGCGTGCTGACGGCGGTGCAGAAGGCGGTGGCCGCCATCACCGAATTCATCGGCCAGACGCCGCTGCCGCAGGACGATCCCTTGCTGGGGTTCTATTTCGAGGCGTTGCATTTCATGCGGTTGGCCGAGCAGTTCGGCTCGCACGCGCTATTCGATGTGACGCTTGGCAACGCCGGCGTCAGCAGCGCCAAGACCGCGCCTTCGATGCTGTGCGTGCGCAATGTGATTCCCGCGCCGTACCTGGCCGCCCGGCATGCCGCGGCGCACGCGACGGTGCTGTTTTCCGGCACGCTGAGTCCGCAGCGGTTCTACCGGGACACGTTGGGCCTGCCCAAGGACACCCCGTGGATCGATGTGGCTGCGCCGTTCAAGGCCAACCAGCTGGCGGTGCGCGTCGTGGGCAACGTGTCCACGCGCTTTCGCGATCGCGAACGTTCGCTGGCGCCCATCGCGGACCTGATCGCCCGGCAGTACGCCGAGCGGCCCGGCAATTACCTGGGTTTCCTGAGCAGCTTCGATTACCTGAAGCGCGTGGCCGACCTGATGCGGGAGCGCCATCCGCAGGTACCGATCTGGTTGCAGACGCCGGGCATGGACGAGCCGGGGCGGGCGGCCTTCCTGGCGCGGTTTACGGAAACGGGGCAGGGCGTGGGGTTTGCGGTGCTGGGCGGCGCGTTCTCGGAAGGCGTGGACCTGCCGGGCAAGCGGCTGATCGGCGCCTTCATTGCGACGCTGGGCCTGCCGCAGGTCAATCCGGTGAACGAGAACATGAAGCGCGCCATGGACATGCGCTATGGCGAGGAGAACGGGTACGACTACACGTACCTGTACCCGGGCATGCAGAAGGTGGTGCAGGCGGCCGGCCGGGTTATCCGGACCGAACACGATGAGGGCACCGTGCACCTCATCGATGACCGCTATCGGCGCGCCAAGGTGCGCGGGCTGTTGCCGGGGTGGTGGCGGGTGGACTGACCTTGCAAGGCGTCAGGCGGGACGCAGTTCGGTCAGCGGCTGGTTGGGGTCGCGCGACAACTGGTAGCCGTACCACAGGCTGCGGGCCATGCGCTTGGCCATTTCCTGCGCGGCGTCGGCCAGGGCGCGATTGGGCAGGGCGTCGGTGGTTTCGCCAAAAAGCACCAGCCAGCGTTCGAAGAGTTCAGCCTTCAGGTTGGGCATGGCCGCGTGCTTGGGCATGGGCATGCCCGTGAAGCGCCGGGTGCCCAGAATCACGGCGGACCAGAAATCCGAGAGCGTGGACAGGTGCTCGTCCCAGTCGTGGACCATGCCATTGAAGATGGGGCCCAGGGCTTCGTCGGCGCGCGCCTTGCCGTAAAAGGTGTGGACCATGTCCTGAATTTCGGCTTCGGTGCAGATGTCGTCGGGGGCGGTGGTGGTCAAGAGGGTCTCCGGGCGGGATGGCAGGAGGCGATGTTAGGACGGGGGGCGAATCGCGCGGTTTGACCTGGCGCAATTGTCGGCAGGGTTGCTTGAGCCAATCGTTAAGACCCGCCTGGCGGAACTTGCCGGGATGGGGCTGTGCGGGCTGTCACGCTGGCGGCGTCCGCCGCGCCTGACATCCGGCGCTTTTCCCAGGCGCGGCGCCGCCGATTTGCGTAGTATTGTCGCGATGCGCGCGGCGCGCCGCCGCGCTGCGCCCCATGACAATATGCGCGCCCGGCGGATCCGCGGCGCGCGCCCAGGAGACGAACAGCCATGCCGACTTCCGCCCCGCTCAATGACATCGTGGCCATGCCCGCGCATGCGCTGTCGGACGCCATCCGTGGCCGCCGGGTGTCCTGCCGCGAAGTGATGCAGGCGTATCTGGCGCATATCGACCAGGTCAATCCCAAGCTGAACGCCATCGTCGCGCGCCGCGACAGCGACGAGCTGCTGCGCGAAGCCGATGCGCGCGATGCGCAGCTGGCGGCGGGGCAGTGGCAGGGGTGGCTGCATGGCATGCCGCAGGCGCCCAAGGACCTGACCGCCGTGCGCGGCATGGTCACGTCGATGGGTTCGCTGGTCTACAAGGACACGGTGACGCAGCATGACTCGATCCTGGTCGAGCGCATGCGCGCCGCCGGCGCGATCTTCATCGGCCGCAGCAATGTGCCGGAGTTCGGCCTGGGCTCGCACACCTACAACCGCGTGTATGGCGCCACCGGCAATCCCTACGACGCCACCAAGACGGCGGGCGGCAGCAGCGGCGGAGCGGCGGCGGCACTGGCCGCGCGCATGCTGCCCGTGGCGGACGGCAGCGACTTTGGCGGTTCGCTGCGCAACCCGGCGGCTTTTTGCAACGTGTACGGCATGCGCCCGTCCGCCGGCCGTGTGCCGTCCGGCCCATCGCCCGAAGTCTTTCTCAAGCAACTTTCCTACGAAGGCCCGATGGGCCGCACGCCGCGCGACGTGGCCTTGCTGCTGTCGGTGATCGCCGGCCACGACAAGCGCGCGCCGCTGTCGCTGACGGACGATCCGGCTCTGTACGCGCAGCCGCTGGACGCGGACCTTGCAGGCAAGCGGGTCGGCTGGCTGGGCGATTGGGACGGCTACCTGGCGATGGAGCCGGGCATCCTGGACCTGTGCGAGCAGGCGCTGAAGGATCTGGAGACGGCCGGCTGCCAGGTCGACGCCTATCGGGTGCCGTTCGCGGGCGACCGCCTGTGGCGCATCTGGCTGGCGCACCGTCACCTGATGGTGGGCGGGCAGTTCCACGACCTGGTCCACAATCCCGACACGCGAAAGCTGGTCAAGCCCGCGCTGATCTGGGAGGTCGAGGGGTTGGAAGGCATGACGGCCCGGCAGGTCTATCAGGCCACGGAAGAACGCAGTGCGTGGTATCAGGCCGTGCTGCGCATGTTTGAAGACGTGGACTTTTTGGCGGTGCCGTCCGCGCAAGTCTTCCCGTTCGACGTCAACCTGGATTGGCCCAAGGAGATCGCGGGGCGGCCCATGGACACGTATCACCGCTGGATGGAAACCGTCACGCCCTGGACGCTGGCCGGTTGTCCCGTCATCAGCGTGCCGGTGGGTTTCAATGCCGATGGGCTGCCGATGGGCATGCAGCTGATCGGTCCGCCCCGGGGCGATTTGGCTGTGCTGCAACTGGCGCACGCCTATGAAAAGGCCCGCGACTGGGTCCAGGACCGGCCGCCGGTCGCGCTGTGGCGAGCCGCCGGCTGATCGCAGATGTAACCGTTCGGACACGCGCGCGATTGATTTTATGTAAGAGACCTTTGCTTTTTTCCGACAAGGCCGCCATGTTTGGCGTTTTCCCGCGTTTTTCATGGCTGCCGCGCGGCACCTTTGTAATAATTGTCGAAATTTCCCATATTCCCGTAAAAAACGCCGGGTGCGGCTTGGCCGGCGCGGGAATAACCCAGGGGCGTCCCGGCAGGGCGTCGACGAGTCGATTTAGGACAAAGGTCTCCCGGTATGAAGAATGTGACGCTCCGCCAAAGAATCCTGGTCAGTTTCCTGGCCATTCTGGCCATCATGACGCTGATGGTGGTGGTGGACTACCGGCGGCTCCTGCATGTCGAAGCAGAGGCCCAGATGATCAACAACGACGCGGTGCCGGGCATCTACTACAGCACGTCGATCCGGGCGTCGTGGTTCGCCGGCTTCGTCGTGGTGCAGGACGCGTTCAATGCGCCGACCGAGGCCGACCGCCGTGTCGCGCTCGAAGCCCTGCCGCGTAACGACCAGCAGCTTGAAGAGAACATCGAGTTCTACCGGCGCACGATTTCCCGGCAGGACGACCAACAGATGTTCGACGCGTTCCAGAAAGAGTTGCAGGAGTACAAGCGCATCCGCACCGAGATCCTGTCGCCCGCGGTGGCGGCGGACGCGGCGCGCGCCCAGGCGCGCATCGTGAGCGAACTGCGCCCCTCGTTCTACCGGGGGCGCGACATCCTGGCAAGGATGGTGAGCGAAAACAAGAAGCAGGCGGACGATGCCGCGGTCAGCATTCAGCAATCCGTGGAAGCGGCCGAAACCGGGATGCTGGTGTCGCTGGTGATGGCCATTGCCGCGTCGATCGTGTGCGGCTACCTGCTCATGCGCGCCATCGCCAACCCCATGCGCGACATCGTCAAGACGCTGGAAGCCACCGGCAGCGGCGACCTGACCCGGCGCCTGAAGCTGGCGCGCAAGGACGAGTTCAACGCCATCGAAACGGGTTTCAACGGCATGGTCGACGAACTGACCGGCCTGGTGGGCAGGACGCAGCGGTCGGCCGTGCAGGTTGCCACGTCGGTGACGGAAATTGCCGCGACGTCCAAGCAGCAGCAGGCCACCGCGTCGGAAGTGGCAGCCACCACGACGGAAATCGGCGCCACCTCGCGGGAGATCTCGGCAACGTCGCGCGAACTGGTGCGCACCATGACCGAAGTGTCCAGCGCGGCCGAGCAGACCGCCACGCTGGCGGGCAGCGGCCAGGTGGGGCTGGCGCGCATGGAAGACACGATGCGCAACGTTGTCGGGGCAGCGGGCTCGGTCAACGCCAAGTTGGCGGTGCTGAATGAAAAGGCCGGCAATATCACGCAGGTGGTGACCACGATCACCAAGGTTGCGGACCAGACCAATCTGTTGTCGCTGAACGCGGCGATCGAGGCCGAGAAAGCCGGCGAGTACGGCCGCGGGTTTGTCGTGGTGGCCACCGAGATCCGCCGGCTTGCGGACCAGACGGCCGTTGCCACCTACGACATCGAGCAGATGGTGCGCGAGATCCAGTCGTCGGTGTCGGCCGGCGTGATGGGCATGGACAAGTTCTCCGAGGAAGTGCGCCGCGGCATGGCCGACATGCAGCAGGTGGGCGACCAGCTGTCGCAGATCATCCAGCAGGTGCAGACGCTGGCGCCGCGCGTGCAGATGGTCAACGAAGGCATGCAGGCGCAGGCCACCGGCGCCGAACAGATCAACCAGGCCTTGCAGCAGCTCAGCGACGCGGCCCAGCAGACGGTGGAGTCGCTGCGGCAGTCCAGCCTTGCCATCGAAGAACTGACGCTGGTCGCCAATGACCTGCGCAGTGGCGTGTCGCGCTTCAAGGTGTGATTGCGTCCATGACTGCTTCCGCCGTCCGCCCACGTGCCGCCGCGGGCCATGCCGGCCCGGCGCGCCGGCTGTATCTGCTTTTCCGGATCGGCGCGGACCGCTATGCGCTGGACGCCGCGGACATCGCCGAAGTGCTGGGGCTGCGCGTCTTCAAGCAGGTACCGGGCGCGCCGCATTGGGTCGCGGGCATGATGGCGCGCCGCGGCACGGCGGTGCCGGTCATCGACATGAGCGCGCTGGCCGGGGCAGGGACGTGCGCCGCAGTGACCAGCACGCGGCTTGCGCTGGTGCGCTACCGCGCTGGTCCCGCCAGCGCCGAGCGCCTGCTTGGCCTGATCCTGGAGCAGGCCACCGAAACCGTCCACTACGACCCGGCGGCGTTTCAGCCGCATGCGCTGGACAATGCCGAGGCGCGCTATCTGGGTCCCGTTTTGTCCGACGCGCACGGCATGGTGCAAGCCGTCAGCGTGGATGACCTGTTGCCCGATTTCGTGCGGGCAATATTGTTTCCGGCTGGCGGCGAGGCTTCGATGACTGAGGCGCAGCCATGAGCCTGATCGAGGAATTCAGCGGTCTGCTCAAGCGCCGCATGGGGCTGGACAGCGGGTCCATCGGCCAGGCGGCAGTCGAGCGCGCCGTGCGGCACCGCATGCACGCGGCCGGCGTGGACGACGAGCAGGACTACCTGATGCGCGTGCAGGCCTGGCCCGACGAGATGCAGCAGCTGATCGAAGCCGTGATCGTGCCGGAGACCTGGTTCTTCCGCTATCCGGAATCCCAAGTCGCCATGGCGACGCTGGCGCGCGAGCGCCTGTTTGCGCCGGGCTGCGAAGGCCGCGTGCTTCGCGTGTTGAGCGTGCCGTGTTCCAGCGGCGAAGAGCCGTATTCCATTGCGATGGCGCTGCTGGATGCGGGCGTGCCGGCGCATCGGTTCCAGGTGGATGCGGTGGACATCAGCGTGCGCATGGTCGAATTTGCGCAGCGCGCCGTGTATGGCCGCAATTCGTTTCGCGGGGGCGATCTGGCGTTCCGCGACCGCCATTTTTCCGAAGTGCCGGAAGGCCATCAGTTGGCGGCGCGGGTGCGTGGGCAGGTCCGGTTCCAGCCCGGCAACCTGTTCGATCCAAACCTGCTGGCAGGGGCCGCGCCGTATGACTTCGTGTTCTGCCGCAACCTGCTGATCTACTTCGACATGGCCACGCAGGAACGCGCCGTGCAAGTGCTCCGCCGCTTCGCGCGCGAGGACGGCTTGCTGTTCGTGGGACCCGCCGAAACCAGTCTTCTGACGGGCCGCCGCCTGCCGGCGGTGCCGCTGGCGCGGTCTTTTGCATTTCGCGCCACGCCCGCGCCGGCGCCGGCCGGGTTGCCGACCCCCGCGCGCGCGCCGCTGACCGGCCAGCGGCCGCTCGTGCATGCCTGGACGCCGCCGCGCCGTCCGGTGGCGCAGACGCCCGCGCCCCGGCTGCCCGTGCCGCATGCCGCGATAGCCGACGCGCCGTCCGCGCAAGGCGCGGGACAGGCGGCCCAGGCGTCGCTGCGCGAGATCGCCGCGCTGGCCGACCTGGGCAGGGTGCGCGACGCGATGGCGCAGTGCCAGGCGCATCTGGACATTCATGGCGCCAGCGCCGAGGCCTTGCATCTGCAGGGCTTGCTGCTGGATGCGCAAGGTCAGTCGCGGCAGGCGCAGGCCGCCTACCGCAAGGCGCTCTACTTGGATCCGAACCACCGCGAGGCGTTGCTGCATCTGGCCGCGCTGGTGGCCTCGGACGGGGATCAAGAGGGCGCCCGCCGCCTGCAGGCGCGCGCAGCGCGCGGGGAGGCGCGACGTGACTGACGCGATGGCATCGCTTTCTGGCGTGGACGACTGCTGGAACCGCATCGGCATCCGCGGCGACAAAAGCTGCGGGCAGCTGGCCGAACACGTGCATTGCCGCAACTGTCCGGTGTATGCCGCGGCGGCCAAGCGCATCCTTGACCGTCTGCCGCCCGCCATGCAGGAAGACGAGGAAGCCGCGCCGCCGCAGCACGCGGCCAACCTGTCGTCGCTCCTGGTGTTCAGGCTGCATCGCGAATGGATAGGCCTGCCGACGCGATCGCTGGACGAGGTTGCCGGCACGCGCGGCATCATCAGCCTGCCGCACCGGCGTGATCCCGCCGTGCTTGGCATGACCAACGTGCGCGGCACGCTGACTGTCTGCGTATCGCTGACGCGCCTGTTGGGACTGGACGCCGCGGCGCCGCAGGCGCGCGAGCGGCCTGCCACGGCGCGCATGCTGATATTCGGCGGCGCGGGCCGTGCCGTCGTGCTGCCGGTGGATGAAGTGGAGGGCATGCACGAGGTGGACCTGGACGCGCTTGAGCCGCTGCCCTCGACGGTGCAAGGCGCCAGCCTGAAGTATTCGCGCGGCGTGGCGCGCTGCGGCGGCCGCGCGGTGGGCGTGCTGGATGAAACCCTGCTGATGCAGGCATTGGAACGGAGCCTCGCGTGAATCCCGATCAGATGCGCGATGCCTCGCTGCTCGAACTGTTCCAGATCGAGACCCGCACCCAGGTGCAGGTTCTCAACGACGGGCTGCTCGCCCTGGAGAAAAATCCCACATCCGCGCCGCAGCTCGAGGCCTGCATGCGCGCCGCCCACTCGCTCAAGGGCGCCGCGCGCATCGTGGACCTGCATCCGGCCGTGCGTATCGCGCACGCCATGGAAGACTGCCTTGTGGCCGCCCAGGAGGGCCGCCTGCGTCTGCAGGCCGGCGACATCGACGCCTTGCTGCTGGGCACGGACCTGCTGCAGCGCGTGGCCACGCCTGGCGTGGAGCTGGATGCCGAGATCGGCGACCTGGTGGCGCGGCTGAGCAGCGCGCCCAATCTGCCCGCTACGGACCCGGCCGCGGTAGCGCGTGCTTCCCGGCCAACCGGCCATCTGCCGACGATACGCCTGACGGAAGGTGCGCCCGTCCCGGCAGCCCCGGCGCCCGCAGACAAGCCCCAAGTGGTGGACGCGGCCGCCGCGGTGCCGCCCGCGCGCCGCAGTTCGGACCGCGGCGCGGGCGAGGGCGAGCGGGTGCTGCGAGTCACGGCCGATACGCTGAACAAGCTGCTGGGCTTATCCAGCGAAACGCTGGTCGAGTCGCAATGGGTAGGGCCTTTCAGCGCCGCCATGCTGCGGCTGCGGCGGCTGCAGGCGCGCGCGGCGCACGCGCTGGACGGGGTACGCGCCGTGCTGGCCGAACAGCAGCTCGATGCGCGCGGCCAGGCGGCGCTGGACGATGCCCACCGCATCCTCGAACAATGCCAGCGGGAATTGACGCTGCGCGCCAGCGAAGTCGACGAATTCGGCTGGCGCATGAACCACCTGACGCGGCGGCTGTACGACACTGCGCTGGCGTGCCGCATGCGGCCCTTTGGCGACGGCGTGGGCGGCATGGCGCGGATGGTGCGCGACCTGGGCCGCTCGCTGGGAAAGCAGGTCCGCCTGGAGATCGAGGGCGAAGACACGCAGGTGGACCGGGACATCCTGGAAAAGCTGGATGCGCCGCTCATGCACCTGTTGCGCAACGCCGTGGACCACGGCATCGAGTCGCCCGCGCAGCGCGAACAGGCGGGCAAACCGGCCGAGGGCTTGATCACGCTGTCGGCGCGCCATTCGGCGGGCATGCTGCTGGTCGAACTGGCCGACGACGGCTCCGGCATATCGTTGGATCACCTGCGCGAGGAAGTGGTCGAACGCAAGCTGACCAACGCCGAGACCGCCGCACGCCTGAGCGAAGCCGAGCTGCTGGAATTCCTGTTCCTCTCGGGCTTCAGCACGCGCGACGAGGTGACTGAAATCTCCGGGCGCGGCGTGGGGCTGGACGTGGTGCAGACGATGGTGCGCCAGTTGCGCGGCGCCGTGCGGGTCCACCAGCAGCAGGGCCGGGGCACGCGTTTCGTGCTGGAGATGCCGCTGTCGCTGTCGGTGGTGCGCAGCCTGCTGGTCGAGGTGCAGGACGAGATCTACGCATTTCCGCTGGCCTACGTCAGCCACGCGTTGCAGGTGGACGCCACCGACATCGAGCAGTTGGAAGGCCAGCAGCACTTCCGATTCCAGGGGCGGCAGATCGGCCTGGTGTCGGCGCGGCAGATCCTGCGCGCCGGCGAGTCCGCCCCGGCCGCCGATACCTTGTCCGTGGTGGTGGTGGGCGATCACGACCGCCTCTACGGCATCGCTGTCGACCGGTACGTGGGCGAGCGCACGCTTGTCGTGCAGCCGCTGGACCCCCGGCTGGGCAAGGTGCAGGACGTCATGGCCGGCTCGCTGATGGACGATGGCACGCCGCTCCTGATTCTGGACGTCGAAGACATGCTGGTGTCCGTTCAGAAGCTTATCGAGGGCGGGCGCCTGTCGCGGGTGGACAGCGGGGCGGGCGCGGCGGCCGCGCGCCGCCGCAAGCGCGTGCTGGTGGTGGACGATTCATTGACGGTTCGCGAGCTTGAGCGCAAGCTGCTGCTGAACCGCGGGTTCGATGTGGCGGTCGCCGTGGACGGCATGGACGGCTGGAACATGTTGCGCAACGAGGACTTCGACCTGATCGTGACCGATGTCGACATGCCGCGGATGGACGGCATCGAACTGGTGACGCGCATCAAGGCCGACCCCAGGCTGCAGGCGCTGCCCGTCATGGTGGTGTCGTACAAGGACCGGGAAGAGGACCGGCAGCGCGGGCTGGACGCCGGCGCCGACTATTATCTGGCCAAGGGCAGCTTTCACGATGATGCGCTGCTCGACGCCGTGGAAGACCTCATCGGGAAGGCTCGGACGTGAGAATCGGGATCGTCAACGATATGCCGCTTGCCGTCGAAGTCCTGCGGCGCGTCATCGCGCTGGAACCCGGGCTGGAGATTGCCTGGACGGCGTCAGACGGCCTGGAGGCCGTGCAGCAATGCGCGCGCGACCGTCCCGATGTCGTGCTGATGGACCTCATCATGCCCGTCATGGACGGCGTCGAGGCCACGCGCCGCATCATGGCGGAAACGCCCTGCGCCATCGTGGTGGTGACCTCCGACGTGGCGGGCCATACCTCGCGCGTCTTCGATGCCATGGGGCACGGCGCACTGGATGCCGTGGACACGCCGATGGTGGGTGCGACGGACATGCGCACGGCCGCGGCGCCGCTGTTGCGCAAGATCCGCAACATCGGGTGGCTGATCGGCCGCTACGGCAACCGGCCGGCGCTCGGCCCGGTCAGCAAGCCCGCCGCGTCCGCCGGCGCCCGGCGCCTCCTTGCCATCGGCGCTTCGGCCGGCGGCCCGGCGACGCTGGCGCAGCTGCTGCGCGATCTTCCCCTGGATTTTCCGGCCGGTATCGTGCTGGTGCAGCATGTGGACGCCTCGTTCGCGGCCGGCATGGCCGACTGGCTCAATGACCAGGTGCCGCTGCCGGTCAGGCTGGCGCGCGAAGGCGAGTCGCCGCTGCCCGGCCAGGTGCTGCTCGCGGGCACGGATGATCATCTGGCGCTCTGCGAGGATGGTACCCTGCGGTACACCGACTGCCCCCGCGAAAGCCTGTATCGGCCTTCCATCGATGTTTTCTTCCATAGCGTGGCGCAGCACTGGCGCGGCATTGCGGTCGGCGTGCTGCTGACCGGCATGGGCCAGGACGGGGCGCGCGGCCTGAAGGCGCTGCGCGAACGCGGATGCCTCACCATCGCGCAGGACCAGGCCACCAGCGCGGTCTATGGCATGCCGAAAGCGGCTGCCGCCATGAAGGCCGCGGTCGAGATTCGGCCGCTCGATCAAATTGCGTCTCGCGTCATCCGGGCGTTTGCCTGAGGCGCGGCACAACGTAGGACATCAAGGACCCACTATGCTGCCATCCCCTGAAGACACGGTTTCCGCGGATCTCAATTCGCACGGGGCGATGGTGTTGCTCGTCGATGACCAGGTCATGGTGGGAGAAGCCATCCGGCGCGCGCTGGTGCCCGAAGCCAACATTGATTTCCACTATTGCTCGGATCCCTACAAGGCGCTGAGCGTGGCGATCCAGACGCGGCCCACGGTCATCCTGCAGGATCTGGTGCTGCCCGGCGTGGACGGCCTGTCCCTGGTGCGCGAATACCGCGGCCATCCCGTGACGCGCGACATCCCGATCATCGTCCTGTCCACCAAGGAAGATCCCGCCATCAAGAGCGCGGCCTTCGCGGCGGGGGCCAACGACTACCTGGTGAAACTGCCGGATTCGATCGAACTCATTGCGCGCATCCGCTACCACTCGCGTTCCTACATGGCGCTGGTGCAGCGCGACGAAGCCTATCAGGCGTTGCGCCAGAGCCAGCAGCAACTCTTGGAAAGCAACATGGAACTGCGCCGGCTCACCAATTCGGACGGCCTGACCGGGCTGGGCAACCGGCGCTATTTCGATGAGTACCTGAATGCCGAGTGGCAGCGCGCGGGCCGGGACAGCCGAGAGATCAGCATGCTGATGATCGACGTGGATCACTTCAAGTCCTACAACGACACCTACGGCCACATTGCGGGCGACGAAGCCCTCAAGCGCGTCGCCAACACCATCTTCGCCAGTTGCGACCGGTCCACCGACCTGGCGGCGCGTTTTGGCGGCGAGGAATTTGCGCTGGTGCTGCCGGGAACGCCCGGCGGCAGCGCGCGCCTGGCCGCCGAAAAGCTACGCCGCGCAGTGGAGGCCATGCAGATTCCCCAGCGCGACGCGGGCTTCGGGCCGTGGCTGACGGTGAGCATCGGCCTGGCGACCGCCGTGCCGATGGACGGGCAACCGTGCACGGAGCTGATCCAGGCGGCCGACCGGGGCCTGTATGAAGCAAAGCGGCAGGGCCGCAACCGGGTGGTGCCGGGACAGATCTAAGGCGTCTGGCCGCCGGCCGGCGAGAGCCTACCCGCCCGTCTTCCTGTCCTTCCTGTGCGAGCGGAACAGAAGATGCGTTGACGCCAGGTGAAAGCGCACCGCGATCTGCGCGCATTCGGGGTCGCGCGCGCGGATCGCGGCGATGATCTGGCGGTGGTGTTCCACGCTGCGCAGCATGTCTTCGCGGTTGTAGAAATAGAACGAGCCGATGATGATCGGCATGTCCAGCAGGTTCTCGACCAGGGAGCGCACGCGCGCGGACTGCGCGGCTTCGAGCAGGGCGTGGTGGAACAGGTTGTTGTAGTGCTGGACCTGGGCGACGTGGTCCGGCGCGCCGGAGTTGACCGCGTCGAGCATGCACTGGTTGATGCGTTCCAGCTCGTCGATCTGTTCGGGCGTGGCGCGCTCGGCGGCGGTCTTGGCGGCGTAGGGTTCGAGCAGCATGCGCAGCTCGAAGGCTTCGTCGATGTCGCGGTCCTGCCAGCCCAGCACGACCGCGCCGCGCCGGCCTTCGCGGGTGACCAGGCCGTCCGCGATCAGGCGTTCGATCGCGTTGCGCACGGGCGTGCGGCTGACCGAGAGCTGGGTGGCGATGTGTTCCTCGCGCAGCGGTTCGCCGGGCAGGAACGATCCGGCCATCAGGCGGCGGCGCAATTCGCCGTAGACGTAATCACTGGCGCTCGACATGAGGAGGCTGGCTCTTCCCGGTTTTCAAAGCTGCGACTATACCAACGGCGGACGCTACACCTTCACCCCGTGCTCGGCCAGACGCGCCAGAAAGCGCGGCCAGACCTCGGGGTTGACGAGGCGCGCGGGCTTGCGTCCGGCCAGCATGTCGATGATCTGCGTGGCCGAGCCCTGCGCCACCTTGCGGCGGCCTTCGTGCGTGACGCCGCCCGTGTGAAACGCGGCGGCCACGTCATGGCGTTGCAAAAGGCCGCTGCCCGGCGGGGGCGGCTCCACCTGCCAGACGTCCAGGCCCGCGCCGGCAAGATGGCCGGACTCAAGCGCGGCAAGCAGCGCGTCCTCGTCATGAATGCCGCCGCGCGCGGTCGAGACGAACAGCGCGCCGCGTTTCATCCGGCGTAGCGCGGCCGCGCCGAACATTCCGCGCGTCTCGGCGTTCAGCGGGCAGTGCAGGCTGACGATGTCGGCCTGTTCCAGCAATGCGTCGAAGCTGACGGGCGCGGCGCCGCGTTCGGCGATTTGCGCGTTGGCCAGCAGCGGATCGTAGGCAATGACCTTCAACCCGAATCCCGCCGCGATACGGGCGACGCGGCGCCCGATCTCGCCGATGCCGACAATGCCGATCACGCGGCCTTCGATCTCGCGGCCCATCAGCGCCTCGCGGCTGACGGCGGTGCCCGCCCTGAGCGCGGCTTCCGACTCGCCCAGCCGCTTGACCAGCGACAACAGCAGGGCGAAGGTCATCTCGGCCACCGAGGCGGCGTTGGCGCCGGCCTGGTTCACCACGGCCACGCCCGCGCGGGTGCAGGCGGCCACGTCGACCGTGTCGTAGCCGGCGCCGCCGGACGATACGCACAGCAGTTGGGGGCACTGGGCCAGAAGGTCGGCGGACACCTGCCACCGCGCGGGGACTTCGTCCTTGGCCGCGCTGACGTGATAGGCGTGGGCGCCAGCCAAGCCGGCCGCGGTCACCGCGTCGCCTTGCGCCGGCAGCACGCGCAGGTCCAGCGTGGCGTCCCGCGCGATCGCCTCGTCAAACGCGGGATCGATCCACAGATCCAGGCGCACGACCCGCAGATCGGGCCTGCTGACTGCCGCATCGCGCATGGCTAGACTCCCGTGCAACCCAGCGAGCGCAGGCGGGCGTCGATCCACGACGTGTCCAGCGTGCCGGCGGCGATATCGGCCAGCATCTTGGTTTCCACGTCGTGCTTTGCGGCTGCCGCCTGAAAGATGGCTTCGGCCTGTTCGTACGGCACCGCGAGCAGCCCGTCGTCGTCACCCAGGATCAGGTCGCCCGGCGCGATGGTCATGCCGTCCAGCGCGACGACGCAGTTGATCTCGCCCGGTCCGTCCTTGTATGGCCCGCGGTGGGTGACGCCCGCCGCATAGACGGGGAAGGCGCTGCGGCGGATGGTGCCGCAGTCGCGGATGGCGCCGTTGATGATGATGCCCGCGATGCCGCGCGACTCGGCATAGGTGGTCATGATCTCGCCGATGATCGCATTGGTCAGGTCGCCGCCGGCATCGACCACGATGACGTCGCCCGGCTGCGCGAGGCTGAGCGCCTTGTGCACCAGCAGGTTGTCGCCGGGACGTGTGCGCACCGTGAGGGCCGGCCCGGCCAGGGGCGTGCCGTCGTGCATGGGCCGCAGGCGCGCGCCGCCGGCCGTCATACGCGACATGCAGTCGCTTACGTTGGCCACCGGCACCTGACGGAATTTCTCGACGAGTTCCTTGCTGACCGCGCGTTGGCGGGCGTGGATTTCAAAACCTGTCATCTCTGCTCCTGATCGCTGGATGGATATGTGTGGGGCTTACTGCTTGGGAATGCCGGCTTCTTGCACGACCTTGCCGAAGGCGTCGTGATCGGCGCGATGGCGGCGCGCCAGGTCCTCGGGCGAGCCCTTCAGGACGCTGTAGCCGGCCTCTTCAAGCTTCTTGATCAATTCGGGGTTGGATTGCACCTTCTGCAATTCGGTGTTCAGCGCGGCGACGACATCGTCGGGCGTCTTGCCAGGCGCCATCAGGCCCCACCAGATCGATTGGTTGATGGTCGGAAAGCCGCTTTCCGGGAACGTGGGCACGTCCGGCAGGGCGGGCGAGCGCTCATTGGCGACCACGCCCAGCGCGCGCACCTTGCCGCCGCGGATCTGCGGCAGCAGCGACGCCACCGAGCCGACGTACATGTCGATCCGGCCGCTGGCCAGATCGGGGAAGGCCTGGCTCCAGCCACGGTAGGGCACGTGCATCAGCTCCATCTTGGCCGCCTTGCGCCACAGATAACCGGTCAGGTCACCGGTGCCGCCGATGCCGGGGATCCCCAGCGAAACCAGGTTGGGCTTGGCCTGGGCGGCCTTCACGACGTCGCCGAGCGACTTGAAGGGCGAGTCGGGCAGCACGACGAAGACGCTGGGCGAGGAGGCCACGGGGCCTACCGGCTTGAAGTCCTTGAAGGTGTCGTAGCTGAGCTTGCTGTAGAGCCACGGGTTCAGCACGATGTTGTCGGTCTGCGCCATGACGAGCGTGTGGCCGTCCGGGCGGGCGCGGGCCGTGGCGTCCAGCGCCAGGTTGCCGCCGGCGCCGGGCTTGTTCTCGACCACGATGTTCCAGCCGGCGTCCTGGCTGATCGCGCTGCCGATCATGCGCGTCAGCGTGTCGGTGCCGCCGCCGGGCGGGAAGGGCGAGATCAGGGTGATCGGCGCCGAGCCCAGGTCGGCGGCCTGCGCCGCGGCGCAGCCCAGCACCAGGGATGCGGCCAGCAGTTTCTTGAACAGTTTCATTGTCTTCCTCACTAAGTGTTATTGCGGATTCGGTCCGCGCTCTGGGGCGCGGTGGGGTGTCAGGACTGGCGGGCCAGCGTGGTCAGCCAGGCAAGGCGCGCCTGGACCGTGTCGGCGGCCGGGGCCTCGCCGTTCGCGCGCGCGGCCTCGATGCCGCGGGCGGAGCGGGCAAAGAGCGCTTCCACGCCATTGAGCGCCAGCGGCTCCAGGCCCGCTTCATGCAACTGGTCGCGCGCTTCGCGCACTTCGGCCAGTCGGCGCGGCGCATGCAGCACGTGCGAGCGCACAAACGAATCCATGAACGCCGTCAGCGGCGTGCGGTCGATGTCGGCCAGCACTTCGTAAAGCGAATCGCGCAGGCCCATGCGTTCGGCCGCGACCAGGCATTCGACCGCCAGGCTTTCCATGCCCTTGGTCATGATGCTGCGCAGAAGCTTCAGGCGCACCGCATCGCCGGGCTTTCCTTCGATGATCCGGACCGTCGCGCCCGCGCTTTCGCCCAGCGCCGTCACAACCGCCGCGCCATCGCCGGCGCACAGCAGCGGCGTCTTTTCGCCCAGCAGAGCGATGGCGCCCATGATGGCGACGTCCATGAAGGGAATGCCGTGCGCGGCAGCGGCGGCGGCGGCCTTCTGCATGTCGGGGGCGCTGGCGGTGGTGAAGTCGGCGTAAACCGCATCGGCGCGCATATGCGGTAGCGCCTGAGCCGCGACCTCGGCGGCGTTGTAGCCGTACACGGCGGAAACCACGACGTCCGCCTCGGCCAGCCAGGGGCCAGGTTCGGTGCGCAGGGCGGCGCCGGCTTCCCGGGCGCGCGCTGCCATTTCTTCGTCCGCGCGCAGTTCGCAGATGCCGACGATGCGGTGACCTGCGGCGGTCCAGGCGCGGGTATAGCAGTGCCCGACTTCGCCGCATCCAATCAGTGCGATTTTCATCTTAAAAACACATAAAAAAAACAATGTGTGTTTATAGATCGCCAATTTCCTGGGGAATAGAAGGTGTTTACCCTAGGTTTTTGTCTTTTTGGGTACATTAAAAAAACATTCGTCCCGGCGGGTCACAACCTGCAACCCCTCGCTCGCGGCCCGGCGTTATTGTCTGAAAGATGCGTGACGCGCCTGCCCGCTTGGCTGGAACACCAGAAAGAGGCACACCATGACGTACTCGAGCTACCACAAGAAGGACATCTTCGGCCGTCCCCTGCATGCCGAAACCCAGATGATGTCCTATGGCTACGATCCCTATCTGTCCGAGGGGGCGGTCAAGCCGCCGGTGTTTCTGACGTCCACGTTTGCGTTCCGCACGGCCGAGGATGGCGCGGCGTTCTTTGACCTGGTGTCGGGCCGCAAGCCCTTGCCGCAGGGCGAGACGGCGGGGCTGGTGTATAGCCGGTTCAATCACCCGAACCTGGAGATCGTGGAGGACCGGCTGTCGCTGCTGGACGGCTCGCAGGACGCGGCGGTCACCTCCAGCGGCATGTCCGCGATCAGCGCGGTGTTGATGGCCTTTTTGCGGCCGGGCGATCAGCTGGTGCAGTCGGTGCCGCTCTATGGCGGCACCGAAACGCTGATCGGCAAGATCTTTCCGGAGTGGGGCATTGGTTCGCATCCCGTCGCGGACGGGTTGTCGCCCCGCAGCATGCGCACGGCGCTGGACGCGGCTGCCGAGAAAGGCCCGGTCAAGCTTTTTTATGTCGAGACGCCAGCCAATCCGACCAACGCGCTGTTCGATTTCGAGGCAATGAAGAACGAGCTGGATGCGTTCGAGACACGGCATGGTTACCGGCCGATCTCGGTATGCGACAACACGCTGTTGGGACCCATCTTTCAGAAGCCGGCGGAACACGGGGTGGACCTGTCGGTGTACTCGCTGACCAAGTACGTCGGCGGCCACAGCGATCTGGTGGCGGGGGCGGTCACCGGCAGCAAGGCGCTCATCAAGAAGGTGCGCGCCATCCGCAGCGCCTTCGGCTCGCAACTGGACCCGCATTCATGCTGGATGATCACGCGGTCGATGGAGACGGTGGTGCTTCGCATGAAGCAGGCGGCGCGCACGGCGACGCGCGTTGCGCAGTGGCTGGCGGAAAACCCGTACGAAAGGGTGCAGGTGTTCCACCCTGATCTGATTGCGGACCGCGCCTATCAAGAGGTCTACAAGCGCCAGTGCACCGGACCGGGTTCGACCTTCGCCTTCGTGCTGGAAGGCGGCCGAGAGCGCGCGTTCCGGTTCATCAACGCCCTGCATCTGTTCCGCTCGGCCGTCAGCCTGGGCGGCACGGAAACGCTGGTGTGCCACCCGGCCTCGACGACGCACTCCGGCGTGCCCGCCGAGGAGCGCGATGCGGCGGGGGTGTCCGAAGGGCTGATCCGGGTGTCGATCGGCCTGGAACACGAGGAAGACCTGATCGCGGACCTGGATCACGCGTTCCGCAACGGCTGAGCGGCGCGGGCCGGGCGGTGTGCTGACGTTGTGGTTGGGCGGGCGCGCCTTCAGCCCGGTTGCGCTGTCCGCCGGGCGCGGTTCAGCAGCACGAACGCGGCCGTGCCCAGCAGCATGATCGTGGCGGTGGCGATCACCGCGGCGTAGCCGGTCTCGAAGGCGCTTCGGGCCAGCGACGTCAGCGTCGCCGCCAAGTCAGCGGGCAGGCTGCCGGCCACGATGAGCGCTTCGTCCAGGCTGTCGCGCGCCGCGCCGGTGGCCGTTACGCCTGCCGGCACGGCAAGCGACTGCGCGTAGACGCCGGACAGGATGGACCCCATCAAGGTCACGCCCAGCGCGCCGCCCAGCTCGTACGAGACTTCCTCGATGGACGCGGCCATGCCGGCGCGTTCGGGGGTGGCGCTTTGCATGATGGTGCTGGAGGCGGCCGTCATGGTGGCGCCGATGCCCAGGCCCAGCACGCACAGGCTAATCAGTTGCGGCATCACGGCCCCGTCGTAGGTCAGCAGATAGCCGCCCATGCCCAGGCCCGACACCAGCAGCGCCAGGAACAGCAGGCGCCGGCTGCCGATGCGCCCCAGCAGCAGACCGGCCAGCGGTCCGGCGACGAACGCGGCCAGCGGCAGCGGCAGGATGAAAAGCGCGGACTGGATCGGAGACATGCCCAGCACCAGTTGCAGCCGCTGGCTGAACACGAGTTCCATACCCAATAGCGCCGCTGCGGCAAACAGCGCCGCCGCCACGGCAGAGCTGAAGGATGGATTGCGGAAGATCGCGAAGTCGATCAGCGGGTAGGGACGCCGCCGCTGTCGCCGCACGAAGATGGCGAGCATGGTGGCGCCTGCCGCGCAGGCCAGCGCGGCGTGCAGCCAGGAAGGCGAAGCGCGGCCCAGCTCCTTGAGCGCGTAGGCGCACAGCACCATGCCTGCCATCACTTGCAGCGAGCCGGCCAGATCCCAGGGGCGCGACGCGTCAGGCCGGCTGGCCGGAATGAAGCGCCATGCCAGCGGCAGCGCCAGCAGCACGATGGGCACGTTGATGAGAAACACGGAACCCCACCAGAAATGCTCCAGCAGCAGGCCGCCCACCACGGGCCCCAGCGCCGCGCCGCCCGAGGCGACCGACGCCCAGACGCCGATCGCCACGGCACGCTCGCGCTCGTCGGCAAACGCAAGACGAAGGATGGACAGGGTGGCGGGCATCATCATCGCCGCGCCCACGCCCAGCAACGCGCGCGCGGCAATCAGGACGATTGCGCCGGGCGAGTAGGCGGCAGCCAGCGAGGCCGCGCCGAACACGGCCAGCCCCATCATGAACAGGCGCTTGTGTCCCAGCCGGTCGCCCAGCGTGCCCATGCCCAGCAGCAGGCCGGACACGACAAGCGCGTAGACGTTCACGATCCACAGCTTGGCGGAGGCCGTGACGCCCAGTTCGTGGGTGAGCCGCGGCAGGGCGGTGTACAGGACCGTCATGTCCACGACGATCAGCAGCAAGGCGCTGGACACGATGGCCAGCACGAGCCAGCGGCCGGGGGCGGCCGCGGCGACAGCGTTCGAATGAGTCCGCTGCATGGTTCTACTCCTTATTGAAAACCATGATCCCGGCGCGTCGGGCGCGCTCGGGATCACGGAACGCATTATCCATCTAGATATTGGCCATAAAAAGTTGGATTCCATCTATAAAATAGATGGTTAATCAGGAGCACCCCATGCAGTGGACGTTGGATCAATTACGGCAATTCGTGGCCGCCGCGGAAGCGGGTTCGTTTTCGGCAGCGGGGCGGCGCATCGGGCGCGCGCAGTCGGCGGTCAGCACGGCGGTGGGGCTGCTGGAGGCGGATCTTGGGGTGGAACTGTTCGACCGGTCGCGCCGCAACGCGGTGCTGACGCCGGCCGGCGAGGTGATGCTGCTGGAGGCCAAGGAACTGCTGCGCCAGGCCGGCGGGTTGTCGCAGCGGGCGCTGGCGTTCGCCGGCGGCCAGGAGGCGCGCCTGTCCATTGCGCTGGATGAAGCCTTGCCTTATCTCGTGCTGGGCGCGCTGGTGGTGGAACTGGCCGAGCGGTTTCCGGCGCTGGAGCTGACGCAACTGAACGGCACCGCGACCGAGGTCGCCGATTACGTGCGCCAGGGCCGGGCAAGCATCGCGTTCCACTTCGACCGGGGCGATCCCGGCAGTGACTTCGCGCACCAATCCCTGGGCAACGTGGCGCAAGGGATTTTCGTGGCGTCCGGCCATCCGCTGGCGGGCTTGCCGCAGGTGTCGCGCGAGGACCTGGCGCGTCACCGCCAACTGGTCATGCAGATGGAAGGCGTGGAGGACATGGTGCTGAGCCCGACGGTCTGGCGCACCGACAGCTTCTACAGCATTGCGGGCATGGTGGCCGACGGGCTGGGCTTTGCGATCCTGCCCCTGAACATTGCGGAGTACGAGAGTTTTCGCACCACGCTCAGGCCGCTGCCCTGCGCGGAACTGGCGCTGCCCATGCTAGCCGTGCGCACGCTATGGATGCAGGGGGCGGTGCTCAACGAGACCGAGCGCTGGCTGCAGCAGCGCATGGAGCAATTGCTGCGCGCCGGATAGCGGCACGAAAGGGCGTTAGCTCAGCAGCGCGGCGACGAGGTCGCTGCCGGCCTGCTTGTCCCCGTTGAAGTCCAGCGCGGTCAACACATGCTCGAGGTGTTCGTCCATCAGGGCGCAGGCCCGCTCGGCGTCGCCCGCGCGCGCCGCCTCGATGAAGGCGTGATGCTCGCGCGACGAGCAATTTGCGTCGTGCGAGGTTTGATACAGCACGGTGATCACCGCGCTGCGCGCCGACAGTTCGCGCAGCATGCCGGTCAGGACGGAATTGCCGACGGCTTCGGCGAGCAGGATGTGGAAATGGCTGAGCAGGCGGTTGCGCGTCTGCACGTCGCCGCTGTCGAGCGCGCGGCGCTCTTCGGCCAGGTGGTCGTCGATACGGCGGTAATCGTCGGGCGTCGCGCGCGCCACGAATTCGCGGGCCAGCGCGGCCTCCAGAATCCGGCGCACCGCATAGACCTCGCGCGCCTCGTTCGCATCCGGCTTGCTGACGAAGGCGCCCTTGTCCGGCACGATGTTGATGAGCTTGTCCTTGGACAGCATCAGAAGCGCCGCGCGGATCTTGGTGCGGCTGACCTTGTAGACCCGGGCCAGGGCCTCTTCGCGCAACCGGGTGCCGGGCGGAAGCTTGTGCGCCACGATGGCGGCGGACACTTCCCTTGCGATGTCGTCGGCGCTGGGGTCTGGCTGGACGTCCTGGATCATGAGGCGCGGCAGGGGCTGCCGGTGTGGAAAATCATCGGGCAGCCAGTCTAACAAAAGGCAGGCGCGGCGGTGGACATTTCTTGCATGCAAAATCTGTCCGCACGCCGCGCCGGTTGCCGGGCCCAAATGGGCGCGAACCCCGGCGCCCGGTCAGGCCGCTGCTATTTGGCCATCAGCCCCAAATGCTCGATCAGGTCCTTTTCCTTGACGAAGGTCGCCTGCGCCCACGCCTTGTAGTCCTCGCTGCTGCGATAGGCCGGCTCCTGATTGAGCTGCTTCATGACGTCCATGCTGGCCTGATCGAAGAGGGCCTTCTTGAACGCGTCATGCAGGATCTTCACGACCGCCGGGTCCATGCCCTTGGGACCGGCCAGACCGTAGGGGGAAGTGGACACGACCTTGTAGCCCAGCTCCTGCGCGGTGGGCACGTCGGGCCAGCGGGTCGTGCGCTTGTCGCCAAAGGTGACCAGCAGGCGCATCTTGCCGGAATCGACGAACTGGTCCCAGCCCGTGGCGTCGCTCTGCGCCATGACGTGGCCGCCCAGCAGCGCCTGCTGCATGTCGGCGTTGCCCTTGAACGGCACATGGTTCAGCTTGACGTTCGCGTTGATGGCGATCTCTTCGATGATCAGATGCGGCGACGAGCCGATGCCGGTCGAGCCATAGTCGATCTTGCCGGGCGCCTTGCGCGCGGCCTCGATGTACTCATTGAACGTCTTGTAGGGCGAATCCGAGCGGACGGTAAAGCCGAACGTATAGCCCGACAGGCCCAGGATGAAGGTGAAGTCGTTGATCGGATCCCAGCTGCTTTTCTGCATGTAAGGCATGCGCAGCATTGCCAGCGTGTACAGGGCGATGGTGTAGCCGTCCGGTTTGGCCGTCTTGGCCATGGTGGCGGTGCCCAGCGTGCCGCCCGCGCCGGGACGGTTCTCCACGATGACGGGCTGGCCCAGATACTTCGAGGCATCCTGCGCCACGATGCGCAGATGCCGGTCGGTCGAGCCGCCGGCCGGGAAGGGCACGATCAGCGTGATGGGTTTGGTGGGAAAGTCGGTCTGCGCACTGACGGAAAAAGGCAAGGCGGCGCTTGCCAGGGTGAGCGTAAGGGCGGCGAGGCAAGCGCGTCGCAAGGGCAGTCGGGCCATGGGTGTTGTCTCCTGGTGGGTGTTGTTATGGGATGCCAGTCAATCGCGTACGTCGACTTTGACAGGCAGCCG
Source organism: Achromobacter sp. JD417 (assembly GCF_041879325.1). Taxonomy (NCBI): domain Bacteria; kingdom Pseudomonadati; phylum Pseudomonadota; class Betaproteobacteria; order Burkholderiales; family Alcaligenaceae; genus Achromobacter; species Achromobacter sp. JD417. The sequence continues at coordinate 3,041,966 of NZ_CP087159.1, forward strand.
GGACAGCGCCTCGCGCAGGCTGGCGATCAGCGGCGCGGGCACACCGGCGCCGGCTTCTACGGCGACATCCGGTTGCGCATCGGCCAGCACGCGAAAGACGGGATCGTCTTGGGCGCGGCCAGCCGCTTGCAGGGTGCGCGCCACCACGGCCTCGACCGACACGGCGGTCGCCAGGCGGCGCAAATCGGGTTTGTAGATCTTGCCCACGTTGGTCATGGGCATGCTGTCCAGAATCACCACGCGCTTGGGCCGTGCCGGCCCTTCGTCCACATGCGCGGCGGCGTAGGCCACCAGTTCGGCCTCGGTCGCCTCGCGGCCTTCCGCCAGCGTGACGAACGCGATCGGCAATTCCCCCGCGTAGGCGTCGGGGGCGCCGACCGCCGCGCACAGTTGCACGGCCGGATGCGTGGCCAGGGCGTCTTCGATGGTCTTGGGATCGATGTTGTGGCCGCCGCGGATGATCAGGTCCTTGGCGCGCCCTTGCAGATGCAGGCGGCCCTCGGCATCCATGAAGCCGACGTCGCCGCTGATCAGCCAGCCGTCCTCGGTGAAGGCGTGCGCGGTGTCTGCGGGATCCAGAAAGCCCGGGATGACGTTGGGCGCCTTGATGAGCACCATGCCCGGCGTGGCGGTGGGCAGGTCGCGCGCGGGCTGGCCCGCGGGCATGTCCAGCCCCACGATGCGCACCTGTACATAGGGCAGCGGAAACCCCACGCAATTGACCGGAAATTCACAGCCCGGCGGCGAGATCGACGTGATGCCGGCCATCTCGGTCATGCCCAGGCTTTCGCTGACATGCAGGCCAAACAGGCGCTTGAAGCGCGCGGCCAGCTCGGCGGGCAGGGGCGCCGCGCCCGTGCGGCAGTAGCGCAGCGACGAGATGTCGGCGCCGTCCAGCGGCACCTCGGCCAGCGCGGCCAGGATGGTCGGCACGCCTTGCAACGAGGTGGCGCGGTGCTTTTCGACCAGACGCCAGTAGTTGCGCAGCACATCGCGGTTGCGCAGCAGCAGGGTGGTGGGGATGACGGTTTCGACGCCAGCCGACAACGCCGCCAGCGACGCCGGCAGCACCCCCGCCACGTGAAAGAGCGGATAGCCGTTGATGACCACGTCGCCCGGCCCCGCGTTTTGCAGCTGCACGGCCGCCCACGCGGAAAACACCTGGTTGGCGTGTGTGTGGATAGCCAGCTTGGGCGCGCCCGTGGTGCCGCCGGTGTGAAAGTAGGCAGCCACATCGCTGGCGCGGATGACACGTTCGCTGACCAGGCGGTCGGCGGGCTGGGCCGCGCGGGCCGCGTTGAAATCGCGCGCGAAGTCCGGCAGCGCGGGGCGGTCGGCTTCGGCCTCGTGCCACGGCGCCACGCGGAGCAGCGTTTTCAGGGTCGGCACGCGTTCCATCAGGCGCAGCGCCTTGGACCACGAGCCGCATTCCACGTCGGACCCATAGGCGATCAGCGCCTTGGCGCCCGCCGTCGTCATCAAGGACGCCAGCTTGTCGTCGGTCAGAAGGGGATTGAGCGGCTGCACGATGCCCGCCGCCTCGCCGCCCCACAGCGCCAGGTGGTATTCCAGGCAGCCGGGCAGCAGCACGCCCACGGCGTCGCCTTCGCGGATGCCCAGGCTGTGCAAGAGGTTGGCGGTCTGGTGGATGCCGGCCAGCAGTTCACGGTAAGTCCAGCTGATGGCATCGTCTGCCGGGTCGGCGCTGCGCAGGAAGGTCAGCGCCCGCCTGTCGCCGAACGCGGCGGCGGAATTGCAGAAGATCTCGTAGGTGCTTTGTACTGTCAGCGTGTCCGCCAGCGGCCGCGCCTGCAGCCGCTGCACGTCCTGCGCCGTGCGTACCGGAAACGGCGCGGCAAAGGGCGCGGCAATGGGGCGGGCGCGGGTCGAGGTAGGGGAGTCGATCATGGCCGTGCCTGCGCGCTCATGCCTGCCCCAGCGCGATGTAGCGCCGCAGGTGGTGGTCTTCGTCGCCCAGTTGGTGGTCGATCATGACCAGGCGCTTGGCGTAGTGCGCCAGCGGCAGTTCCCACGTCATGCCGATGCCGCCATGCAACTGGATGCACTCCTCGGCCACCAGGGTGCCGATGCGGCCGATCGTGACCTTGGCCGCGGACAGCGCGCGTTCGCGCGTGGCGCGATCCGGATGGTCCACGGCGGCCGCCGCGTTGATGACGGCCGAGCGAGCCTGCTCGATTTCCAGCAGCACGTCGGCCATGCGGTGTTGCAAGGCCTGGAAGCTGCCGAGCGGCGCGCCGAACTGGCGGCGCGTGCGCAGGTATTCCAGCGTGGCGTCGCGCGCGCAGTCCATGGCGCCCACGGCTTCCGCGCACAGCGCCAGGATGCCGCGGCCCACGGCGCGTTCCAGCAGCGCGTGACCGGCCTGCGCGTCGCCCAGCAGGGCGTCGGGGGCGAGCTTGACGTTGTCCAGCACCAGTTCCGCTGCGCGGCCGCCATCGATCAGTCCGTAGCCCCGCAGCGCCAGGCCCGGCGTGCCCCGGGTCACCAGGAACAGGCCGATGCCCGATTCGTCGTCAACATTGCCCGCCGTGCGCGCCGACACCAGGAACAGGTCGGCATGTTCGCCCGCGTAGACGACAGCCTTGGCGCCGTTCAACACCCAGCCGTCGGGGCTGGGTTCGGCGCGCGTGGCCACCTGATTCAGGTCGTAGCCCGACGCCGGTTCGGCGTGGGCCAATGCGGCGGTCAGGCTGCCGGCGATCAGGCCGTCAAGCGCCTCGCGCTGCGCCGGCGAGCCCGCCGCGGCGATGGCGCTGCCGACCATCACGGCGTCCAGGAAGGGCTCGACCACCAGGCCCCGTCCCAGGGCTTCGAAGACGACGGAGATATCGAAGCCCGCGCCGCCCAGGCCGCCATCGGCCTCGGTGAACAGTGCGCCGATGGCGCCCAGCTCGGCGTAGCGGCGCCAGAACTCGGGGCTGTAGCCCTCGCGCGATTCGGCGTGGCGCATGCGCGTGGTGAAGTCGTATTGCTCGGCGACAAAGCGGCGCAGCATGTCCGAGAGCATGCGCCGGTCTTCGGTGTGTTCGAAATTCATGGCCAGCCCTTACAGTCCCAGGATCATCTTGGAGATGATGTTCTTCTGGATTTCATTGGAGCCGCCGAAGATCGACAGCTTGCGGTTGTTGAAGTACTGCGCCGCGGCGCTGTTTGCGCCGTCCGGGCCGATGGCGGGCGCGTCGTAACCGTCGTGCAACGCCTCGGGCACGAAGGGGCGCGCGTACGGGCCCATGGCGCGGCGGTTCAAGGCGCTGATCTCCTGGCGGATCTGCGTGCCGCGGATCTTCAGCATCGAGCTCTCCGCGCCGGGCGCGCCGCCGCCAGCCACCGCCGCGACCACGCGCAGGTTGGTCGTGCGCATGTTGGCCAGCTCGATCTCCACGCGCGCCAGGCGCGCGGCAAAATCCGGGTCTTCGGCCAGCGGGCGGCCGTGCCGTTTCTGGCGCGCGGCCACGGTCTTCAGGCGTTCCAGCGCGGCCGTGGACTGGCCGACGCCCGCAATGTTGGTGCGTTCATAGGTCAGCAGGTACTTGGCGCAGGTCCAGCCGCGGTTTTCCTCGCCCACCAGGTTCTCGGCAGGAACCCGCACGTCCGAGAAGAACACCTCGTTGACCTCGTGCTCGCCGTCCAGCGTAATGATCGGGCGCACTTCGATGCCCGGGCTGTTCATGTCGATCAAGAGAAAACTGATGCCTTCCTGGCGCCGGCCTTCCTGCGAGGTGCGCACCAGGCAGAAGATCATGTTGGCGTACTGGCCCAGCGTGGTCCACGTCTTCTGGCCGTTGACGACATAGCTGTCGCCGTCGCGCACAGCCGTGGTCTTGAGCGACGCCAGGTCCGAGCCCGCGCCAGGTTCCGAGTAGCCCTGGCACCACCAGTCCGACCCGTCCAAAATGCGGGGCAGCCAGTAACGGCGCTGCGCCTCGGTGCCGTACTTGATCAGCACGGGTCCCAGCATGCTCAGGCCGAAGGGCACGATGCGCGGCGCGTTGGCCAGCGCGCATTCGTTGTCGAAGATGTACTTCTGCGATGCGCTCCAGCCCGTGCCGCCGTATTCAACGGGCCAATGCGTGGCCAGCCAGCCTTGCGCGTTCAGGATGGCATGCCACTCGGTCATGTCATCGCGTGTCAGCAGCTTGCCTTCGCTGACCTTGTCCGACAGCCGCCGCGGCAGCTTCGCGTCCAGGAAGGCGCGCACCTCGTCGCGGAAGGCGATTTCTTCGGGGGTGAATTCCAGATCCATGCGGGTCTCTCAGTAGATTTCAAACAGGCCGGCCGCGCCCATGCCGCCGCCGATGCACATCGTGACGACGGCGTAGCGGGCGCCGCGGCGGCGGCCCTCGATCAGGACGTGGCCTGCCAGCCGCGCGCCCGTGACGCCAAAGGGATGGCCCAGAGCGATGGAGCCGCCGTCCACATTCAGGCGATCCATGGGGATGCCGAGCTTTTCCTGGCAATACAGCGCCTGCGACGCGAATGCCTCATTCAGTTCCCACAGGTCGATGTCCTGTACCTTCAGGCCGTGGCGGGCCAGCAGCTTGGGCACCGCGTACACCGGGCCGATGCCCATTTCGTCGGGCTCGCAGCCGGCGATGGCCAGGCCGCGGAACGCGCCCAGCGGGCGGATGCCGGCGCGCTGGGCTTCGGCGGTTTCCATCAGCACGCAGGCCGCCGCGCCATCCGACAGCTGCGAGGCATTGCCCGCCGTGACGAACTGGCCCTCGCCCCGCACGGGGGCCAGGCCGGCCAGCGCCTCGTAGGTGGTGCCGGGGCGGTTGCAGGTGTCCTTGTCCACCGTCACTTCGCGCTCGGTGACGGCGCCTGTCGCGCGGTCCGTGACGGACATGGTGGTCGTGACCGGAACGATCTCCTCGCGATAGCGGCCGGCGGCCTGCGCGGCCTCGGTGCGCGCCTGGCTTTGCGCGGCAAAGCGGTCCTGCGCCTCGCGGCTGATGCCGTAACGCGCGGCCACGATGTCGGCGGTCTCGATCATGGGCAGATACAACTCGGGCTTGTTGGCCACGATCCACGGGTCCATGCCGCTCACGCCGTCGTCGCGCGTGCGGATCTGCGATACGAGTTCCACGCCGCCGGCGATCACGGCGGGCGCACCATCCATCACGATGCGGCTCGCGGCCGAGGCGATCGCCTGCAGGCCGGACGCGCAATAGCGGTTGATCGTGGCGCCGCCGACGCTGACGGGGAGCTCGGCACGGATGACGGCCTGCCTGCCGATGTTGCGCCCGGTGGCGCCTTCCGGATAGCCGCAGCCGATGAACGCGTCTTCGATCAGCGCGGGGTCGATGCCGGCGCGGTCTACGGCGGCGCGCACGGCGTGCGCGGCCAGCGTGGGCCCGGCGATCAGGTTGAATTCGCCGCGCCCCGCCTTGGTGATGGGGGTGCGGGCAGTGGAGACGATGACGGCTTCGCGCATTGGGGTTCCTAAAAGGTGTTTGGATCAGGCGGCGTTCAGGCTGCCAAAGGTGCGGCCGGATTCGGCCAGCTGCACGAGCAGTGGCGATGGCTTCCAGAACGCGGGGTCTTCGGCCGCGTAGCCGCGGATGTCGGCCAGGATTTGCGCCAGGCCCACGGTGTCGGCGTAGTGCATCGGGCCGCCGCGATGGCGCGGAAAGCCGTAGCCGGACAGGAACACCACGTCGATGTCGGACGGCCGCAGCGCGATGCCCTGATGCAGCACGTTGGCGGCTTCATTGACCATGGCGGCCAGATAGCGCCGCAAAATGTCTTCCTGCGTGAATGGGCGGGGCGTGACGCCGGCGCGGCGGCGTTCTTCGTCGATGATGGCCAGCACCTCGGGGTCGGGCGTGCCCTGGCGGGCGCCGTCGGGATACAGATAGAACCCGCGGCCGGTCTTCTGCCCGAACCAGCCGCGCTCGCAGAGGCGGTCGGGAATCTGCACATAGCGCAGCGCGGGATCGCGCGTGGCGGCGCGGCGCTTGCGCGTGGCCCAGCCGATGTCGCCGCCTGCCAGGTCGGCCATCTGGTAGGGACCCATCGGATAGCCGAACGCGCGCACGGCGGCGTCGATGTCGTACGGTGATGCGCCGTCCTCCATCATCGTGTCGGCCGCCTGCCGGTGCACGGCCAGGATGCGGTTGCCGATGAAGCCGTCGCAGACGCCCGCGCGCACGGGAATCTTGCGCAGCCGGCGCGCCAGCTCGAAGCCGGTGGCCACGGTATCCGGCGCGGTATGACGGCCGACCACCACTTCCAGCAGCTTCATGATGTTGGCGGGCGAAAAGAAGTGCAGCCCCAGCACGTCGGCGGGACCGCGCGTCGCTTCGGCGATCCGGTCCACGTCCAGATAGGAGGTATTGGTGGCCAGCACCGCGCCGGGCTTGGCCACGCGGTCCAGCTGCGCGAAGACGGCCTGCTTGACGGCCATGTCCTCGAACACGGCTTCGATGATGAGATCGGCCTCGCCGAGCGCGTCGTAATCCGTGGCGCCGGTAAAGCGCGCCAGGCGGGCCGCGCGTTCGTCAGCGGTGATGCGGCCTTTCTTGACCAGCAGGTCGTACACCTGTTCGACGCGGTCGCGGCCGCGCACCAGGGCCGCATCGTCCTGTTCGACCATCACCACCGGCAGACCGGCATCCAGCACCGCCACGGCGATGCCCGCGCCCATCGTGCCGCCGCCCACGATGCCCACGCGTTCCAGACGGCGGGAACGGGCTTCCTTGAGCTCGGGAATCTTGGCGCTGTCGCGCTCGGCGAAGAACGCGTGGATGAGCGCGGCGCGTTGCGGGCTGTCCAGGCATTGCAGGAACAGGGCGCGTTCGGTGCGCAGTCCCTCGTCGAAGGGCAGATCGATCGCGGCGCGCACGGCTTGCACGATCTTGGCGGGGGAATACAGGCCACGGGTGGTGGCGGCCACGCGTTCGGCCGCGGCGTCCACTGCTGCGCGTTGCGCAGTCTGGTCCGCCAGCGCGTTGGCCGCGTCGCGCGTGCGGCGCGGGCCTGCGTTCAGCGCCAGCAGCTGGCGCGTGTAGGCCAGGCCGGCGTCCAATGGATCGTCCTCGGCGGCCAGGGCGTCGACCAGCCCCGCTGCCAGCGCTGCATCGGCGGACAGGGGCTTGCCGCTCAGCATCAGGTCCAGCGCCGCGGCGGCGCCCATCAAACGGGGCGCGCGTTGCGTGCCACCCGCCCCGGGCAAAAGGCCCAGATTCACTTCGGGCAGGCCCAGCTTGGCGCTGGCCAGCGCCACCCGGTAGTGCGCCGCCAGCGCAATCTCCAGCCCGCCACCCAACGCCGCGCCATGCAATGCGGCAATGACCGGCTTGGCGCTGGCTTCGATCTGGTTGCACAGGTCCGGCAGCAGGGGCGGTTGCGGCGGCTTGCCGAATTCGCGGATGTCGGCGCCCGCGATGAAATTCTTGCCGGCGCCGATCAGCAGGATCGCGCGCACCCGCGTGTCGGTCTGCGCCTGCGCGATGGCCTCGGACAACGTGCGGCGCACGGTGGCGCTCAGGGCGTTGACGGGAGGATGGTCGATGACGATGACCATAATGTCTTCATGGCGGCGCGTCTGGGCCGCGCCGGTGCTTGCGCTGTCTGTCATGGACAGTGTCTCCTTAATGGCTTCCTGCTCGCGCGCCGCGCCGGCATGCCGGAGCGCCGACGGTTGCGCGAGCGGAGCCTGGGGCGGGCCAGGCGTGGCCCGTCTGTTATGGCTTTATTCTTTCCCAGCAAAGATGTCTTGACAATGGCATCGATAATTGACACTCCGGATAAGAAAATTTGACAATGCACGGCAAGGAGCGCCGTCATGGACACCAAATCCCTCACTCTGCTGGTCGAAATCCTGGACGCGGGCAATCTCAGTGAAGCCGCGCGCCGCCTGAAAATGACCCGGGCCAACGTCAGCTATCACCTGAGCCAGCTCGAGCGATCGGTGGGCATGCAGCTCGTGCGGCGCACGACCCGGCGCGTGGAGCCCACTGAGATCGGCCTGAAGCTGTACAAGCACGGCCGCAGCATTCAGGACGAACTGGCGGCCGCGCGCGAGTCGATCGAAACGCTGGGCAAGACGCCGCAGGGAAAGGTGCGCCTGAGCGTGCCCAGCGGCTACGGGCAGTTCGTGATGACGCCCTGGCTGCTGGAATTCAAGAAGACATACCCCGACATCGTGCTGGACGTGCTGTTCGAGAACAGCGTCGAAGACCTGCTGCGCGACGAGGTCGACATAGCGGTGCGCATCATGTCCGACCCGCCGCAGCACTTGGTCGCGCGGGAACTGGGGCAGGTGCGATACGTGGCCTGCGCGTCCCCCGGCTATGCGGCAAGCCGCGGCCTGCCGCAGCGGCCGGAAGACCTGGCCGGCACGCCCGTTATCAGCGCCGCCGTGATCGGACGGCCGCTGCGCCTGTCGGCCTATTACGGCGGCCAGCCACGCCAGCATGTGGTGCTGGAACCCACCGTCATTTCCCGCAACTACGCCTTCCTGCGCGACGCCATCCGCGCGGGGTTGGGCGTGGGCGTGGTGCCGGACTACGTGGTGCATGAAGACATCGCGCGCGGCGAACTGTTACCGGCGCTGACGGATTGGCGGTTGAGCATTTTCGGGCGCGGCATGTATATGCTGTACATGCCCAACCGCCATCATCCGCGCGCGCTGGCAATGATGATCGAATTCATCCTCGAACGCGCGCAGCGGCGGCATGACGGCGAACCCGGTCTGCTGGCGGTAAGCCCCGGCTGAACCGCGCGGGCACGAGACTTGCTGAAGGCCTTCGCAAATTGGATGTGAGGGGAATGATGGACAGCGCGACGCCAGTGGACACCTCGACGCCGAGGCAGGGCCCGGAGCCGGTGACGGCCCCGCCGGCCGAGGAAAAACCCGAACCGCCAGAAGAAAAGGTCACGGCCCAGGACGCCGGCCTTATCAAGCCGCCCGCGCCGACGCCGCTCGTGCGCGTCAGCGGCTTTTGCCTCGTGACGCTGACGGTGCTGGCGGTGTTGTTCGGCCTGAAGGCTGCGCAAGAATTCATCGTGCCGGTGGTGATGGCGATCGTGGTCGCCTACACCCTGGACCCCGTGGTGGCAATGCTTGAAAGGTACCGCGTGCCCCGGTCGCTGGGCACGGTGGTCGTCATGGGCGCCATCGCGATCGGAATTGGCTGTGTGATCTATTTCACGCAGGACCAGGTCACCGACATCATCAATGCGTTGCCCGAGATATCGAGCAAGCTGTCCCGCACGCTGGGCGGCCTGTTGAGCGGGGACGGGTCGTTCCTGGAAAAATTGCGCAACGCAGCAAGCATTCTGCAGGAATCCGGTGCGCCCAAGGCAGGCGGGCGGGTGGTCGTCGCGAAACCGGATGCGGGCCTGAGCGACATCTTGTTGTGGGGCTCGAAAGGCCTGGCGACCTTCGTGGGGCAGGCGACCATGTGCGTGTTCCTGGTCTTTTTCCTGCTGCTGTCGGGCAACGCGTTCAAGCGCAAGTTCGTGAAGATGGCGGGCAACACGCTGTCGCAGAAGAAGATCAGCGTGCACATGCTGGACCAGATCAACAACTCCATCCACATGTACATGGCGATGATGCTGGTGACCAACGTGGCGCTGGGTCTGCTGTCGTGGGTGGCGTTTCGCTGGCTTGGGCTGGAAAACGCCGCGACGTGGGCGGTGGTGGCCGGTGCGCTGCACATCATCCCGTACTTCGGTCCGCTGATGACGGCGGTCGGCACGGGCATTGCCGGCCTGATCCAGTTCGGAGAACTTGGCCCGGCGCTGGCGATCTCGATGAGTTCGGTTGCGATCGCGCTCTTGATCGGCGTGCTCGTCACCACCTGGATGTCGGGGCGGATCGCCCGCATGAACGCCGTCGCCGTGTTCATCGTGCTACTTCTCTTCACGTGGCTATGGGGCATCTGGGGCACGCTGCTGTCGCTGCCCATTGCGTTCATCGCAAAGGTGGTTTCCGACCACATCGAAGGGCTGGAGGCATTGTCCGAGTTCCTGAGCGAGTAGGCCTTGCGGGCAGGCCCGGCTGCAATGGCCGGGCGGCATGCGATTGGTATGCTTGCACCTCGAATCACCGGATTCTCCATGACCGACACTTTCCGTTCCGACCGGCTCTCCGGCGTGCGCGCCGCGCCATCCCTGGATGCGCGGCGCACGCAATTGCGCCGCATGAAGATCGCGGCGCTGGCGCTGCTGGCGGCCATGGTCAGCGGCTTCATCACCAGCCATGTCATGGGCGGGCAGGGCGCGTGGGCATGGGTGCGCGCCTTTTGCGAGGCCGCCACCGTGGGCGCGCTGGCCGACTGGTTCGCCGTGGTGGCGCTGTTCCGGCGGCCCATGGGCCTGCCCATTCCGCACACCGCCATCATCCCCAGCAACAAGGACCGTATCGGCGACAGCCTGGCGGTGTTCGTGCGCGATCACTTCCTGGACCCCGATACCCTGATCGAGAAGCTGCGCGTCTTTGACCCCGCCGCGCGGCTCAGCCGCTGGCTGGCGCGGCCCGCCCAGGCCCGCGCCCTGAGCGACGGCGCGCGCCGGGTGGCGTTGCAAACGCTGGACCTGCTGGATGACCGCGCCGTGCGGGGCGTCATCCAGGAGTTCGTGGTCAGCAATCTGCGCCGCTGGGACGCGGCCGCCACGGCGGGCGAGGTTCTGGGCCTCTTGACCCGCGACGGGCGGCACCAGGAATTGCTGGACGCCGCGCTGGAGCGCCTGGGCGGCTATCTGGCCGAGGAAGACGTCAAGGAACGAGCCTCGACGCTGCTCGTGAAGTTCGCCCGCAAGGAATGGCCGCGCATCATCGCCGCCGTCGACGTGGTCAAGTCCGTCGACAACATCGCCGACAACCTGGCCGACCGCCTGGCGCGCGCGCTCGTCGAAGAGCTGCGCGATGTGCTATCCCAGCCCGATCATCCGGTGCGCCGTGACTACGAGGCCTGGGTGATGAACTACATCGAACGCCTGAAGACGGATCCCGCCCTGGCCGGCCAGGCCGAAGCGCTGAAGCAGCGGGCCATCGACCATCCCAAGGTCCAGGAGTATGTCCAGGGTCTGTGGGACGACATCCATGCGGCGCTGCGGCGTGACCTGGCGGACGAACACTCCGCGCTGGCCGCGCACCTGGAAAGCGCGCTGCTGGCGCTGGCCCGCAAGCTGGGCGAAGACCCCAGGCTGCGCGAGGCCATCAACAACCACATCCTGGGCGGCGCGCGGCGGCTGACCGGCCGGCTGCGCGTGGGCGTCACCGAGCACATTTCACGCACCGTCAAGAATTGGGACGAGCGCCATCTGGTCGATGAACTTGAGCTCAGCGTGGGGCGCGACCTGCAGTACATCCGCTTTAACGGAACGCTGGTCGGGGGGCTGATCGGGGTGCTGCTGCACGCGGTGATCCTGCTGGTGAACGGGTAAGCGGCGCGGTGTCCTACGCCGTGTCAAACCTTGTATCAGGAATGAAGTTTGCTGGCGGACCGCCCGGCGCCGGTGCTATCTTCATTGGCGCCACCCATCGCGCGAGGCGCGCGTCTCGCTCCGTTGGCCGCCTGCAGTTCGCGGGCATCTTTCCAGGAGGCAATTCATGAAGAAATTCTCGATGCTTGTCACGGCGCTGGCGTTGGCGGGCGCGTCCAGCGCGGCGCTGGCCGAAGACGTCTCGATGTCGTTCCTGACGCCAGAAGGCGTGGGTAAGAGCGCCGGCACCATCACCTTGAAAGACACCAAGGAGGGGCTGCAATTCACGCCGCACCTCAAAGGCCTGCCGCCGGGCGAGCGGGGTTTCCATGTCCACGAAAAAGGCTCCTGCGAGCCGGGCATGGTGAACGGCAAGACCGCCCCGGGCGGCGGCGCGGGCGGCCATCTGGACCCGAAGGGCACCAAGGCCCACAAAGGACCGATGGCTACCGACGGACACCAGGGCGACCTGCCGTTCCTCACCGTTGCGGCCGACGGCAGCGCGACGAAAAGCGTTCTGGCGCCGCATCTGAAGCTGGCGGACGTGAAGGGGCACGCGCTGATGATCCACGCGGGCGGCGACAACTACAGCGACAAGCCCGAGCCGCTTGGCGGCGGAGGCGGACGCCTGGTTTGCGGCGTCGTGAAGTAGGAAGGATGACGGCGCCGGCTCGGCCGGCGCCGGTCGCGTCCCGTGCTCAGGCCGTCCCGTTGCGGCCGTACTGCCGGTAGCCGTCGCGCTCGGCCAGGCGGTCGTAATAGGCCGCCACTGACGGCAGCGCGGGCTTATTGAAAGGCGTCTGGAACCACCGGTTCACGGACAGTCCAACGGGAATGTCGGCCAGCGTAAAGGTGTCGCCCGCCACGTACGCCCGGGTGCCGGCCAGGCGTTGATCAAGGATCCCCATGAACCGCGCCCATTCCTTGCACGACGCCTCGATGGCGGCCGCGTCCAGGTGCGCGGGCGACTGCCGGGCCAACGCCATGAACGCGTAGCTCCAGGACCGGTTCAGGTCCGTTGCCTGCCAATCCATCCACTGATCCACCCGGGCCCGCGCCTTGGGCTCAGCCGGATAAAGATGCCGCCCGTCATACTGGCCCGCCAGATAGCGGATGATGGTGTTGGACTCCCACAGGACGAAGTCGCCATCCTGGATCACCGGCACCATCGCATTGGGATTGCGCGCCAAAAATTGCGGATCGGACGTCGGCCGGAAACCGCTACCCCAGTCTTCGCGATCGAAGGGCAGGTTCAGCTCGGCGCACGTCCACAGCACTTTGCGCACGTTGATGGACGAGGATTTACCCAGAATTTTCAGCATGGCAGCCAGCCTGGCGGGGCGTTCGGAAGTACAGGATCGCCGCAGTCTAGCGGGCGGCAAGGACCACCGCCAGATACAGATGCGAGCTGGCGCAGCCGGAACAGTTTCAGGAAAACCGCAGGTGACAGCCAAGACGACAATGCCACTTTCTACCCGATCCTATCTCGCCGATACCTTGGCGCTGATCCTGTTCTTTACCACCACCGGCGTCATCAACGAGCGCTGGATAGCGGGAATGACCTGGGAACAGGTGTTCCACGCGCGGCTGCTTGGCGGCGCGCTGATGATTCCGGTGGGGCGCCCGTATGGGATGTGGCGCGACTGGGTGATGCGGCGCGCGACGGACACGCGCGCGTCCCGGCTGCTGTGGGATAGCGTGGCACTGATGAGTTTCCAGGTGCCGATCTACGCGGCCATCATCGCTTTCAGCGGCGCCTCTGGCGACGGTCTGGTGCGCGGCGTATTGGGCGCGGCGGTGATGATGCTGGTGCTCGGGCGGCCTTATGGGGCGTTCTTGAATGGGGTGAGGCGTCTGTTTCGTCTGCCGCCGGGCGGGGATCGGCCGATGTCGCTCAACGAATGAGCCGCGCCCGCAGACGTGAGTGCAATGCCGCTCGACAAAGTCATGGCCCGGATTGAGTATTTTTCTTTCGGTGTATGCTTGCCGCGCCATTGCACCGTGACGGTGCATGAACCTCTGTCTGCCCACCATGACCAAGGCCCTGTTAGTCGAAGACGATACGAAGCTGGCGCGCCTGATCGCGCAGTTTCTGGAACAACACGGTTTCCATGTTGCCCAGGCTTATCGCGGCGATCACGCGGTGGATGCGTTCCGCCGCCACGAGCCGGCCATCACCATCCTGGACCTGATGCTGCCGGGCCGCGACGGCTTGCAGGTCTGCCGCGACCTGCGTGCGTTCTCGTCGGCGCCGATCCTGATGCTGACGGCGCGCGAAGACGACCTGGATCACATCCTGGGCCTGGAGTCCGGCGCGGACGATTACGTCATCAAGCCCGTGGAACCGCGCGTCCTGCTGGCGCGGATCCGCGCCTTGATGCGGCGCCACAACCAGACCGAGCTGCAGCCCGAACGGCTGGATTTCGGCGCGTTGTCCATCGACCGCCAGACGCGCGCGGTGATGCAGTGTGGGGTCGAGGTCGACCTGACGACACTGGAATTTGAAATGCTCTGGGCGCTTGCCAGCCAGGCTGGGCAGGTGTTGACGCGCGACGATCTGCTGAACGCGGTGCGCGGCATTGAATTCAATGGGCTGGATCGCACCGTGGATGTGTGCATCAGCAAATTGCGCCGCAAGCTCGATGACGATCCGCGGGATCCGGCCCGCATCAAAACCATCTGGGGCAAGGGTTACCTGTTCTCGCCCAAGGGGCACGAGCTGGACGATGCTTAAGTTCGTCCTGCGCATCTTCGTGGTGCTGGCCATTGGCTTCGTGCTGTCCAACGAAGTCGTCGACCGGGCGGCAAACTATCTTTTTGAGTCGGAGACGGCCAATTACACGCGCGAAGCTGTCCGAGGCCAGTTGCATAGCCTGAAGCAGGAGCTGGCCCACGTGCCGCCGGACGCGCGTCCCGACTACGTGCGCAACACGCTGGCGCCGCATTACGGACTGGCGTTGCAGGTACTGGAGCCGGCCGACTACAACGCGCCGGATTTCGCGCTGACCGGCGACGAACGGCGCACCATCGACGCGGGCGGGTTCTTCCTGCGCGACAACCTGATGAGCTTCGTGGCCGCCATACCGGGCCCGGGCGCGCAGTGGCTGATGGTCAAGCTGCCGCCCGAGCCGCTCGTCGGCACGTGGGTGATCGTCGCGATCTACGCGGCCTTGGGTGTGCTGTTGTGCGCGTTCATGCTGGTGTGGGCGCTGCCGGTCTGGCGCGACCTGGAGGCGCTGAAGACCGCCGCGCAGCGGATGGGGCAGGGCGACCTGCGGGTGCGCGCCCAGCTGTCGCGGTTTTCCAGCATCCGTGGGTTGGGCGACACCTTCAACCAGATGTCCGAACGCATCAGCGCGCTGATCAGCAATCAGCGCGAACTGACCAACGCGGTATCGCACGAACTGCGCACGCCCATCGCCCGCTTGTCGTTCGAGCTGGACATGATCGAGCGAGAGGCCGATCCCGCCGCGCGCCGGCGACTGGTCGAAGACATGAAAAACGATGTCGCCGAGCTGGACAGCATGGCGTCGGAATTGCTGATGTACGCCCGCCTGGAACACAAGAGCGACGACATTCCGCTTCAAGCCCAGGACGCCCGCGGGTGGCTCGATTCCGTCGTGCAGCATGCGTCGTTCGAGGCCGAATTGTCGGGGGTGCAGTGCGTGGTGACGCACTGCGATGCGGGCGAAGTGCGGCTGCACCCGCGCTACATGACGCGCGCCTTGCTCAACCTGCTGCAGAACGCCATCCGCCACGCCGGCGGGCAGGTGCAGGTCGGACTTGCCAGCCCCGCGCCACGGCAGTACGTGCTGACGGTTGACGACGACGGGCCGGGCGTGCCGCCCGCCGATCGCGAGCGTGTGTTCGATCCCTTCATCCGGCTAGACGAAAGCCGTGCGCGCGGCACTGGCGGAACCGGGCTGGGCCTGGCGATTGTGCGCCGCGTGGCGCGATGGCACAACGGCGAGGCGCTGGTGTCCGAGAGCCCGCTGGGCGGCGCCCGCTTCGTGATCCGCTGGCACGCGGCCTGATCTGACCCGCCCGCCGCGCGCGGCCGCCGGCGTTGTGCAGTGGTATGCCGGGCCGCTTAATGCTTCTTCACAATTGTTAAAGAGATCCCGGAAATTTGCCTGACGCCTCCCGATACATTGCCGGCCATCGGCCAACTGGCCGTCAATACGGAGGCCGCAGGTGTCGGAGATCGTTGTGTATGTCAGAAGCCAGCCGCAGCTGGGCGACCAGATCGTCGCCATGCCAACGCTGTATCAGCTCAAGACATGGTGGCCATCGCGCCGGCTGAAGGTGGTCGCCCGTGACGACGTGGGAAATTTCTACCGGGCGCTGCCGTGGGTCGACGAGTTCGTGCGTGCCTCGACATTCATCGACTACCTGCGCAGCCTGAAATCCGAAACCCGCATGTCCGTCAGCCTGCATCACAGCAGCGAGCGATTCGGCGTGGTCAATCTGCTGCGCCGCCCGGCGATCCGGTTGGGCTTTCGCAATGCCCGCTTCAGCGATTTGGCCTGGACGCATTGCCATCGCAAGGACATCACCGAATACATCGGCCAGGCCAATCTGCGCTTGCTGGCGTCGTACCGGCCATTCGACCTGGAGGGGGCGACGCGCGCATGTTTCTATACGCTGGCGCGTCCGCACCTGCGCGTGCCGTTGGGCGGCGACGTGGTGATGATTCCCGGGGGCGGCGCCGGCGACTTCAAGCGTTGGAGCCTATCGAACTACCTGCGGCTGGCCGACAGGCTGAAACCGCTGCTGGGCGCCGGCACCCGTTTTCTCTTCGTGCTGGGCCAGCAGGAAGCCGCGGAGCGGGATGCCCTGCGCGCGATGCAGCGGCCCGATTTCTCGATTGCCTATTGCCGGCCCATCGCCGAGCTGAGCGCAATCATGCTGCGCGCGCGGCTGGTGGTAGCCAACGATTGCGGCCCTTCGCACATCGCGCAAGGCGCTTGCGTGCCGTATGTGGGCGTTTTCAACGAAGCGAATCCCGAGTGGTTCTGGCGCCGGCGCGGTTCGGCGTTCGTGGTGCCGCGGCATCCGCCAAGCGGCATCAATTCGATCACGCCCGGTGAAGTGCTGGCGGCCTGTCTGAATGTATTGGATCATCATGCGCATACTGCACACGCTGGCTGAGCGCAGTCTGGGCGGATTGGAATTCCGCACGCTGGAGCAGGCGAGCTGGCTGCTCCTTCACGGCTACGAAGTGGCCATTGCGTCGCCCTCGGGCAGCGCCGTGAGCCACGCCGCGCGCGAGCGCAAGCTGACGACCGTGGATATTGACTTCAATCCTGCCTATTCACCCAGAACCGTCCTGGCGCTGCGCCGGGCCGTCCAGGCGATGCGCATCCAGGTCATCGATAGCCATAGCCGCGCCGACGCCAAGACGGCCGCGCTGTGCCGGGATCTGTGCGCCGTCGTGCGCACACGTCATTTTGCCAAGCCCATGCGTTCATCCTTGCGCCGCCGGCTGGAATGGAAACTCGGCTGCGACCACGTCATCGCTACCAGCGACGTCGGCAAACAAGAACTGCTGGCGGCCCGGCTGGTGCCGGAGGACCGGATCAGCGTGGTTGGGGAGTGGGCCGGCGACGCGTTCTTTCAATCCGGTGAGGAGCCGGATGCCATCCTGCGGATCCGCCGCAGCTTGGGGATACCGGCGCCCAAGGCGTCTTACGTCATCGCCACCGTGGGGATGCTGCGCCCGGAGAAAGGCCAGGCCGATCTGCTTCACGTGGTGCAACGCCTGCGCATTCAAGGGGTGCCCGCGGTGGCCCTGGTCGTGGGCATGGCAACCGCGCGCACACAACCGTATGCGTATTCGCTGTACCGCCTTGCCGTGGATCTGGGCATCGCAGAGCATGTCGTGTTTGCTGGTCATCGGACCGACGTGCCCGACATGATCCGCGCCGCGGACGTGGTGCTGGTTCCGTCCGCGACCGAAGCCTGGTCGCGCATCGTGCCTGAGTCCTTCGCCGGCGAGCGGCCCGTCGTTGCCAGCAATGTGGGTGGGCTGCCGGAGATCGTCGTGCCGGGCCGTACCGGCTGGCTGGCCGCGCCCGGTGACGTCGCGGCGTATGCCGACTGCATCCTGCAGATCCGCAACCGGCCTTGGCATGCCCAGGCCATCGTGGCCAACGCGCGGGCGTTCGCAGATGCGCATCTGCGCCTGGGAGAAAAGATGTTCCGCACGCTTGAGGCGTATCGCGTCGCCGTGGGCGCACGCTTGCCGCCCGAACGCTATCAGCGCGGCGGGGCGTCCGCATGACCACGATCGACAGGGTCTGCAAGGTGGCGGCGTGTCCGGACCCGTGCGCGACGTCCGTCATCCGGACGGCGACGGCATGCGATGGCCCACTGCCGCCGTTGGCGCCCCAGGCCGGCGAGCAGTTGCTCGTGGGCAAGGGCGAGCGCGCGCGCACGGGAATCCTGCTGATCCACCGTCTGGGCGGCGCACCCTGGGAAATGCACGAACTGGCGCGCGGTCTGAATGAACAGGGCTACAGCGTGATGGCTGTCCAGCTGGCGGGTCATGGCGGGTCGCTGCAAGAATTGGCCGGCGCAGGGTGGATGGATTGGCTGGCCAGCGTGCGCCGGGGGGCAGATATGCTGGCCAGCCGGACCGATCGCGTCGTCGTCGGCGGAATCGCCACGGGCGCCGTGCTGGCCCTTGCCCTGGCGCAGGAACGGCCGTTTCACGTCGCTGGCGTCCTGGCGTTATCGCCCGTGCTTCGTCATGACGGCCGTGCGGGTCCGCGCCGGGCAAGCACGGCCTTCCTGCTGCCGGTGTTGCGTGTGCTGGGCATCGCCCGGCATCGCGCGCTGCCGGGACGGCCGCGCCGCGCGGGGTTGCCGGGCACGCCGTGGAGGGCGCTGGGCCAGATGGGTAAGCTGGCGGCCGCGGTACGGCGCCGGATGGACATGGTGCGAGCGCCGTGCCTCGTCATCCATGCACGGCACGACGACGTCGCGACCGTATCCGGCGCGTTCGAGATCGCGAAAACGGCGCGCAACACGAATGTGCACTTGCAGCTGCTGGCAGACCGTGAGCATGTGATCACGATGGGCCGCGGATGCGGCGATGTCGTCTCGCGGGCCACGGCGTTCGTCAGCCGGATTGCTTGGCCTTGATCGCGGGTTGCGCAGGAACCGGCTCCGGCTGCCTTTCCAACCGCAGCACCGGCGACGTGAACAGCACGGCGAACTGGATGAAGAAGCCGGCCGTCGACACCCAGAGGCAGGCTTCTACGCCGAACTTCGCAGCCAAGGTGGCGCCGATCAATGCGCCAATGGGCCGCGCGCCGAAGTTGGCCGTCACGATGACGGATGACACGCGGCCCAGCAAGGCGTTGGGCGTGACCGATTGGCGCAGGGTGGTCGTGGTGATGGTCCACAGGATGGGCCCTGCGCCGAACAGGAAGAAGCCCGCGGCCGCCCATGCGCCCGATGGAAAGGCCAGCGTCGTCAGCAGGATGATGCTGGCCAGCAACGCGGATAGCGGTCCCGCGCCGATCATCGCGCCGAACGACAGCCGGCGCGCGAGCCACGGTGCCGCCAGCGCGCCGGCCAGCATCCCCGCGCCGTAGATGCCCAGCGTGATGCCGACGCCCGCGGCCGACAAGCCCAGCCGATCCACGGCGTACGCAACATAGATGGCCAGCAGGACAAACCACGCGGTATTGAAGAAGAGGGCGGTCAAGAGAACCGGGCGCAACAAGGGATGCGTGGCGACGAATGCCGCGCCTTCGCGCAGCTCGGTCAGCGGGTGGCGCCGCGTGGCGGGCTTGGGCGCATCTTGCGGCAGGCCGGCAAGAAACACGGCGGCCAGCAGCGACAGCGTGGTGGCAAGCACGTAAGCGGTGGATGCGCCCATCCACCCGACCAGCGCGCCGCCCGCGGCCGGACCGGCAGAAAAGGCGGCGCTGCGCGCCAACTCCAGCCAGCGGTTGGCGTTGGACAGTTCGGCAGGTGGAACCAGCTTGGGCACCAACGCGGGGGCGGCGACGTTGTAGGCGACGGTGCCCACCGCCCCGGCAAAGCCCAGCGCCGCCAGCCATTGCAGGCTGAGGCCGCCCGTCCACAAAAGCGCCAGCAGTGCGATCAGACTTGCCGCGCGCACGCATTCGGCGCCAGTCATGAGGGACCGGCGCGACATCCGGTCGGCCAGCACACCGGCGGGCAGGGAAAGCAACAGGAACGGCAGCGTTTGCGCGGTCTGCAGATAGCCGGTCTGCGCCGCGGTGGCGCCCAGGGTCAGCACGGCATACAAGGGCGCAGCCGCCAGCGCGATCTGCTCGGAGAATTGCGCGGCAAGGTTCGACGCCGCAAGGCGGCGGAAGGCGGAGGGCAGGGCGGGCATGGGAAGGGAGCGGCGGGCGCCGCGCAAACGGCAAGGGCACGATGTTGATCGTACCCTTGCGGCCCCGCACTCCGGTCCTTGCGCTGCGGCAAGGACGCGCTTCGGTCAGGGAATGGGCGGGTAGTCGCCGAAGCCGTCGGGCCAGGTGGTCAGCACGTCGTAGCCGGTCTCGGTGACGACGACCATGTGTTCCCATTGGGCTGACAGCGAGCGGTCCTTGGTGACGACGGTCCAGCCGTCGGGCAGTTGCTTGGTCTGCGGCTTGCCGGCATTGATCATGGGTTCGATCGTGAACATCATGCCGGGCTGCAGCACCAGGCCTTCTCCAGGCCGGCCATAGTGCAGCACCTGCGGATCGTCGTGGTAGATCTGGCCAATGCCGTGGCCACAGTATTCGCGCACGATGCTGAAGTGCTCGCGGTGCGCGACGGTCTGGATGGCGTGGCCGATGTCGCCCAGCGTGGCGCCGGGCTTGACGGCCATGATGCCGGCGCGCATGGCTTCATAGGTGGTGTTGACCAGGCGGCGGGCCAGCGGGCTGGGCTGGCCAACGTAGTACATACGGCTGGTGTCGCCGAACCAGCCGTCCTTGATGACCGCGACGTCGATGTTCAGGATGTCGCCGTTCTTGAGCACCTTGGCCGACGGAATGCCGTGGCAGATCACGTGATTGACCGACGCGCAGATGGTCTTGGGAAAGCCGTGGTAGCCCACGTTGGCGGGCGTGGCTTTCAGCACGTTGACGATGTAGTCGTGACAGACGCGGTCAAGCTCGTCGGTGGTGACGCCGGGGCGAACGTGTTCGCCGATCATGTGCAGCACTTCGGCCGCCATGGCGCCCGCCTTGCGGGCCATTTCGATGTCGGCGGCCGATTTGATGGAAACCTTCTTGGCCATTTATGCGGCCTCCTGCTGCGCGGGCTGCGGCAACCCTTGCGAGAGGGAGGCGATGGTGAAGCCTTCGGCCTGGTCGATGCGGATCAGCAATTGGCAGATGTCGGCATGGCGCAGTTCGGGATAGAGCTCGGAGAGCATGCCGATGCGCATCCAGTGTTCGGCCTGCGAATTGATGGAGCGGCTGAGGGCGCCGCTGGCGACGCGCAGGTTCTCGTGCATCTGCTCGGAAATTTTGACGATACCCATGGTGGATGTGTTCCATAAATGTTTCGTATATGGAACGTATCGTACTGCGCCGAGCCGCCGCGTGCAAATCGGCCTCAGGCGGATTCCTTGCTTTCCTTGGCTGGCTTGCGGGGCTTACTGCGCGCGGACTTCTTGGCGGCGCCGGCTCGGGGCGCTTCCTTGGGCGCCGGGGCGGCTGCCGCGGTCATCTGCTCCATCCACATCAGCGCGTCCGTGTACGACAGGAACTGTTGCAGGTAACCGGGCGACATTTCGCGCATCAGGGAGAGCGCGCGGTGCACGAGCTGATTGGAGTTGAGCGGGCCGGCGTTCTTGTGGACCTGTTCCTGCGACTGGCGGACCTGGCGGTCGGCGCTGAAGCGCGACCAGAGCGTCTGGAATTCGTCGAGGAGCGGCAGCTCGGGATAGGCGGCGCGCAGGCCCAGCGGGTCGAACCGCCCGGCGCACGCGCGGTCGGCTTGCGCGTCCGCAGCCTGCGGTTGGCCGGCTGCACCGGGGTTGTCCAGGTAGGCGACCAGGCCGGCGAGGGGGCCGCATTCGGGGGCAGGCGGTGAACCAGGGAGGTCCTCGGCGGCGCCCGCGTTCGTCAGAGCCGATTCGTACGCCTGGATCAGGTCGGCCAGCCGCCCATCCAGCCGCTCGCGGGCGGGGCCGTCATACGCGGCTGCGCGGCGTGCCAGCGCGTCGATCAGATGAAAACGCAGCGGGTCGGCGCGGTCGGCGCCGCTGGCGCGCCAGCCGTCCAGCACGGCGCGCGGGTCCAGGACCGCCTCGCGGCTGCCGTCACTGCTCACCGGGCTTACCCGCTTCGTTCGAGGGTTTGGGGATGGGCGTGATTTCGACGCGCCGGTTCTTGGCGCGGCCTTCCTCGTCCGCGTTGGACGCAACCGGCTGCTCGGCGCCGAAGGCCGCGGCAAAGACCATTGACGACGGTACGCCTTCGTCGATGAGGGCCCGCGTCACGGTGAGGGCGCGCTGCGCGGAAAGATCCCAGTTGTCGGCAAAGCGGCGGTTGCCCTCGCGTACCTGCTGGTCGTCGGTGAAGCCGCTGACCATCAGGATTTCGTTGTGGGTCTTCAGGTAGGCGGACAGCGGTTCGATCAGGCTTTTCAGGATCTCGCGGCCTTCGGGTTGAAGCTGATCGGAGTTCAGGGCGAAGAGCACGCTGCCGCTGATGCCGATGCGGCCGTTCACGAGCGTCACGCGGCCAGCGGCAAGCGGGCCGGCCAGCGCCTGTTCCAGCGTCTCGCGGCGCTGCGTTTCTTCCTGGCGCTGCTTGACCTCTTCCTCAAGCTGCGTCGACAACTGCAACTGCACCGCGACGACGCTGACCAGGATGAGGACGAAGGCGCCCAGCAACACCGACATCAGGTCGCCAAAGACAGCCCAGGCCGGCGCCGTCGGCTCCACGCCGCCGTCGATATCCTCGCTCATGCCGTTTCCGCTCCGGCCGTGGCGCGCTGGGCGGCAAGCTGCTGCAGGTTCTCGATGATCTGCTTTTGCGACATGAGGCTCAGGTCGACGACCTCACGGGCCTGCGCCACGTAGTACGACAGTTGCTCGTCGCCGCGCGCGATGGATTTGTCCAGCGCCGCTTCGATGCGTTGCAGATGCGCCGTGAGCTTGTCGTTCGATTCGCCGAAGGCCTGCACGGCGGCGCCGAAGGATTCGCCCAGGCTGGCGACCTCGACCGCGCTGCTGGTGACCAGCGAGGCCACTTCGGTCAGCTTGCCGGTTTCGGACTCGACCTTGTCGGTGAACTGCGCGCCCACGCGTTCCAGCATGTCCGCCGACGACGCCACCAGGGCATCGACGGCCGTGCGCTGCTCGGCCGCGGTGTGGTTGACGGCGTCCAGCAGCGTGCCGAGCGTCTCGAGCAGGCGGTTGCGCTCTTCGAGCATGTCGTTGTCGCGCACCATGCTGTCCGACAGCTTCTGGCGCAGCTCGCCGATGACTTCGGCGGCGGCGCGCGGCGCCTCGGACGCGGCCTGGACCAGACGGCCGATCTCGGCGATGGTTTCGCTGGCGTGGGCCTGCGTTTGCGCGGTGATGTCCTGCGCAGTCAGGCTGAGGGTGTCGCAGATTTCTTGTTGCAGGCCGGCCGCCTGCGCGCCTGCCTGCTGCCATTCGGTGCGCAGCGCATCGGCCATCGCGGCCAGCTTCGCCGTCCAGGCGGTCAGGCGTTCCTCGTCGTTGGCGGCCAATGCTGCTTGCAGGGCGGTGTGCGATTGTTCCAGGGTCTGCAGCAGCTCGGCCGAATGCGCGCCGAAGGCAGCGGACGCGGTTTGCAGCGCGTCGCGGTTGTCGTCAGCCAGTTGCTTGCCGACGGTTTCCTGGCGGGTCTGCGCGTCTAGCCAGGCTTGCGTGACGCCGCCGGCGGCCGTCTCCAGACGAGACGACACGGTTTCCAGAAGCGCGGCCTGTTGCTGCGTCTGGGCGGTGATGTCGCGGGCGGTCTGGCTGAGCGCGTCGCTGATTTCCAGCTGGCGCAGGGCGGCCTGCGTGCCGGCCTGTTCCCATTCTTCGCCCAGCTTGGCGGCCATCGCCGTCAGCGAGCCGGTCCAGGCGGCCAGGCGTTCCTCGTCGCGGGAAGCCAGCGCGGCCTGCAGGTCGGCGTGCGACTGGTCCAGCGTGCGCAGCAGCGCGTCGGCATGCTGGCCGAAGGCGGCCGCCGCGGTTTCGAGGGCGCGCTGGTTGTCGGCGGCCAGTTGCTTGCCCAGGTCTTCCTGGCGGGTCTGGGCGTCCGTCCAGGCTTGCGTGACGCTGCCGGCCGCCGTTTCCAGCCGGGTCGACACGTCTTGCAGCAGCCGGGCCTGCGCTTCGGTCTGGCCGGCGATGCCGCGCGCGGTCTGGGCGAGCGCGTCGTTGATTTCCTGCTGGCGGGCGACGGTGTTCGCGCCGGCCTGTTCCCAGTCCTGGCCCAGCTTGGCGGTCATGGCGCCCAGCGTGTTGCTCCACGCAGCAAGGCGTTCTTCGTCGCGCGCGGCCAGGGCGGCCTGCAATTCGGTGTGCGACTGGTCCAGCGTGCGCAGGAGCGATGCGGCGTGTTGCTCGAATGCCGCCGTGGCGGCTTCCAACGCGGCCTGGTTGCCGGCAGCCAGCTTGCTGCTGGCTTCTTCCTGGCGGGCAAGCGCGCGGGTCCATTGGTCCGACACGCCGTTGGCGGCGGCCTCCATGCGGGCCGACACGCCTTCGAGCAGGGCAGCCTGCGCGGCGGCTTGTTCGGCAACGTCGCGCACGGTCTGCGCCAGGGTGTCGTTGATTTCCTGCTGGCGGACGGCGGCCTGCGCGCCGGACTGCTCCCATTCCTGGCGCAGCGTGGCGCCCATCGCGCCCAGCGTTTCGGTCCAGGCGGCCAGACGCTGCTGGTCGCGCGAGGCAAGGTCGGTTTGCAGCGTGGCGTGCGACGCGTTCAGGGTGCGCAAGAGCGACGCCGAATGCTGCTCGAAGCTGGCGGCCGCGGCGGTGAGCGCCTGCAGGTTGTCGCCGGCCAGTTTTTCGCCGGCCTGCTGTTGGCGTGCCAGCGCGTCGGTCCAGGCTTGCGACATGTCGCCCGACGACGCCTCCAGACGCGCGGACACGCTGTCCAGCAGGCTGGCCGAGCGTTGTTCGAAGGTCTGGGCAAAGCGGTCGAGCGATGCGCGCAGGTCTTGGGCCATGGCCTCGCTGGCGCGTTGCTGGCCAGCGACCGCCTGGCTCCAGATGCCCGCGACGTCCGTCGTCGCGGCTTGCAGGCCTGCCGTCAGGCCTTCGAGCTGCTGGCGCACGGCTTGGGCGACGGTGTCCTGCAGGGTGGCGGTTTCGCGGGACAGGCTGTCCATCGTGGCCTGCACGACGGGCTGCAGGGCCTCGCCGGCAGAGCGCGCGCTTTGCGCCACGCTGTCCTTCATGGACTGTTCCATTACGGACGCCAGCCGGGCGTAGGCGGCTTCGGCCTTGCCCTGAAAGGCGGTCTGGCTGGCGATCTGGCGTTCGTTCAGCGCCTGGTTCTGGTGTTCCATGCTCTTCATCATGGATTCCAACTGGCCGACGATGGCGGGCATGGCTTCGGCCTGCCGCTGCATGATCTCGGCCTGGCGCTGGAGCAGCTTGAAGGATTCTTCGCGCTGGTAGCCTTGCGAGTACACGCGCAGCGTGGTTGCGGTCTTGGTATCGAGAAGCTGCGCCGCGTGGACGCGGTCGCGACGCGACAGCGCGGCCAACAGGCCCAGCATGGCGGATGCGGCAACGCCGGCGATCGAGGTGCCGAAAGCAAAGCCCAGACCCTTGACGGGGGCGGCCAGCGACGCGCGGATCGCGGCCAGATCGGTCGAGCTTTCAAGCGCAAGGCCGGTGCCGCGCAGCGTGACGACCATGCCAAGAAAAGTGCCCAGCATGCCCAGAAGGACCAGCAGGCCCACCAGATACGGCGTGAGCGACGGGCCGGGCAGGCCCACGCGCTCGCCTTCGATACGCAGGCGCACGGCGTTGCGCAGTCCGGCCGGCACCTTGTCCAGCCAGGCGCCAAGGCTGCCCGGCGCTTCGTTCAGGTCCGATACGGCGCGCGTGAGCGACGACGTTGCCTGCTGGTAGCGCAGCAGTTCCAGCGCGCCCGCCAGGTAACAGACGCCGATCAGCAGCGTCACGGCCAGCGCCAGCGGGTTCGTGCCCGCGTAACCCGAGCCGATCCAGCCAACAACGGCCAGTCCGGCCAGGAAAACCACGATATTGATCAGATTCTTGGACATAGTGTCCTAATTAGCTGGTGCGAAGGGCGGCGAGCAGCCCTTCGACCGGTTGTAAACGAACATCCAATTCGGCCAGCAGAACGGCGCGCATGTCGGCACGGAACGTGTCCAGCCACGCGCCGGCGGTAATGGCCGGGGAGGGCGGCGACGTCCCGGCCTGCGCGGCGTCAACGGCGGGCGCCTCGGTATCGCCTGGCGCGTCGGCCGCCGCATCGGCCGGCGAACCCGGTTCAGCCTGGGCCTGCTCCGCTACCTGCGCCAGCGCGGCTTCCTCGGCCTTGCGCAGGCGGTCGAAGTGCGCCTGCAGCAGTTTCGGGATTGCGCCCAGCAGGGCCCGCTCCTTGGGCAGCAGCGCGCGGTCCATGATCGCGTCCACGACGGCCAGACGCGTCCATTCCCCGTTGCGGGCGGCCACCATTCCGCGCAGTCGGCTGCGCAGGTTGCCGATGCTGGTTTCCATCGTGTGCTGCAACGACAGATACCGCTGGCGAAAACTCGAATAATCGAACTCATCCTCGGCCAGGACGGCCGCCAGCTTCTTGGCGGGCGCCCGAGCCGGGGCAACCCGCTTGGCGGCCGTGGCCGCCGTGTCGCTGGCGATGGCGTCGGCAAGCGTGGTGCGCACCCGCACGCATTCGCGTTCTTCGGCGCTGCTGAACATGCGGGCGCCGGGCGCAATCACGGGCGGAGCGGTATTGAGCGCCGCCGACAGGGCGATCGCGTCCGTCCAGCCAAGCCATTGGCTCAGATGGTCGGATAGCGACTGCCTGGACTGCTGGACTTCCGCGTCCGTCAGGCGAGTCAGCAAGCGAATGAGCGTCGGGCCGCTTAAACCTGTGCGCTGGGGGGCTTGCAACATACCACCAGAGTCAAAAAGGGGGGAGTTTACACGCTGCGACGGCCCCGGAGGGCCCGTCGGGACGCCCGGACCGGGGACAAGGCACAAAATGGGGTCGCATCATGGCCGGCGCATTGCCGCTGTCGCAACATTGTGTCGCGACGCGGCGGACAGGAACCCTCGGCCCGCCCGTGCGTCGAACCCTGCATGGATGTCCGCACCCCCTGGCGATTTACCCGACGACTCCTCACGCTTGCCGCGCTGGCCGCCTTGGCGGTTTGGGCCTGGCCGCGCCTGCCCGAAGCGGCGCGCGCACCCTGGCACATGGCGCGGCTTTCCTGGCAGGACGCGCCGCTGTCGTTGCCCGTACCCGTTGAGGGCGTCGCGCCCCGTCGGCTGGCCGACACCTGGGGCGCCGCGCGGTCGGGCGGGCGCACGCATCAGGGCATCGACATCTTCGCCAAGCGCGGCACGCCGGTGCTGTCGGCAACCGAAGGCGTGGTCACGCGCATCGGCGAGAACACGCTGGGCGGCCAGGTGGTCTGGGTGATGGGGCCGGGCCGGCAGATGCACTACTACGCGCACCTGGACGGCTATGCGGACATCCGCCGCGGCCAGCTCGTTGCGCCGGGCGACGTACTGGGCTTTGTCGGCAATACGGGCAACGCCAAAGGCACGCCGCCGCATTTGCACTACGGCATCTATGCCGGGGGCGGGGCGCTCAACCCCTATCCGCTCCTGATCTCGCCCGGCGGTTCCCCCATGCCGGTGTCGTCCCCGCAATAACCGCGCGGCGCGCCGGTGTAGATTTGTGTCCTGGCAAGAACAATGGGGCAAGGCGTGGCGCACTTTCCATGGACTTTCTGATCTCGGCCGCGGCGCGCGCGCTGGCGGCGGGCGACCCGCTGGGCGCGTTGAACCACGTGGCGCTGCGCACCGACGCGCCCGCGCTGGCCTTGCGCGGCATCGCCATGGCGCAGCTGGGCGATCTGGCGCGCGCGCGTAGCCTGCTGCAAGGCGCCGCCCGCGCTTTTGGGCCGCGGCAGGCCGTGGCGCGGGCCCGCTGCGTCGTCGCCGGGGCCGAAATCGCGCTGGCTTCGCGTGACCTGGGCAATGGCGAGAAAGCGCTGGATGCCGCGCGCGCCACGCTGCAGGCGCACGGCGATATGGTCAATGCCGCGCATGCCGGTCACCTGGCGGCTCGCCGCCAGTTGCTGCTGGGGCGTCTTGACGAAGCCGAGCGCACGCTCGCCGGATTGGACGTGGCCGCGTTGCCGTGGGCGTCGCGGGCCATTCATGAACTCATCGTCGCGGGCATCGCCATCCGACGTCAGCAGGCTGCGGCAGGCCGGGCCGCACTCACGCGCGCGGCGCAGTGCGCCGGCCAGGCAAGCATCCCGGCGCTGATGGCGGAAGTGGAACACGCCGAACGGGCGTTGGACGCGCCGGCGGCGCGGCGCATCGCACCCGACGGCGAAAGAAGCCTGTCGCTGGACGAGGTCGAGGCGTTGCTCGCGTCCGGGGCGCTGGTCGTGGATGCCTGCCGGCACGCCGTGCGCGCAGCGCATGGGACCATCGCGCTGGCCGGCCGCCCCGTGCTGTTTGCGCTGTTGCGGGCGCTGGCACAAAGCTGGCCCGGCGAGGCGACGCGCGAGGCGCTCATCGCCCAGGCCTTTCGCACGCGCTATTTCGACGACACGCACCGCGCGCGCCTGCGTGTCGAAATGGGCCGTCTGCGTGCCGTGATCAGTCCACTGGCCGGCGTGCAGGCCACCCGGCACGGCTACGCGCTCAAGCCCCGTGTGGCGAGCGACGTGGCGCTGCTGGCGCCCGCGGGCGACGAATCGGATCCGGAGGCGGGCGCGTTGCTTGCCTTTCTGGCCGACGGCGAGGGCTGGTCGAGTTCGGCTTTGGCGCAGGTCATCGGGTCCAGCCAGCGCACCGTGCAGCGCGCGCTTGAGACGCTGGCCGCGGCCGGCAAGGTGCAGGCCTTCGGCCAGGGGCGCGCGCGGCGCTGGATGTTGCCGCCCGTGCCGGGATTCACGACAAGCTTGTTACTTCCGGTGATTCTGCCGGGCCATTAGCATGAACGGACCCCCTACAAAAGGAAGCCGACATGAAACGATCCCAAGCCGAAATCCTGCGTGAATATGGTCCGTTCCCCGGTGTCGATGCGGTCCACGGGCTGAC
Organism: Achromobacter sp. JD417; assembly: GCF_041879325.1. Lineage (NCBI taxonomy): Bacteria > Pseudomonadati > Pseudomonadota > Betaproteobacteria > Burkholderiales > Alcaligenaceae > Achromobacter > Achromobacter sp. JD417. The sequence goes on from NZ_CP087159.1 coordinate 3,070,692, forward strand.
GTACGACGGCGAACAGGTGTGGTTTGCCACGGGCGACCGCCTCGTCGCCATGGACCCCGTGACCGGACAGACCTCCCGCGCGCTCGACATCACGGCCAACGCGGGCACGGCCTTCGACGGCACCTATCTCTATCAGATTGCCGATGGCCACATCCAGAAGGTGGACCCCTCGAGCGGGGAAATCCTGTCGACGATCCCCGCGCCGGGCGGCGACTGCGTGTCCGGCATGGCGTGGGCCGAAGGCAGTCTGTGGGTGGGCGCGTACCGCGACCGCAAGATTCACCAGGTCGATCCCGGCACCGGCAAGGTGCTGCGCACGATTGATTCCAACCGCTACGTGACAGGCGTGACGTGGGTGGACGGCGAGCTGTGGCATGGCACCTGGGAAGCGGAAGAAAGCGAGCTGCGGCGCCTGGAACCGCGCACCGGGCAGGTGCTGGAGGCCGTGGAGATGCCGGCTGGGGTGGGCGTGTCAGGACTGGAATCCGACGGCGGCGGCACGTTTTATTGCGGAGGCGGCGAGAGCGGCAAGGTGCGGGCGGTGCAGCGCCCCGCAAAAGCGTCCAGTTGACCCTGGACAATGGGAAAAATACAACATTAGTGGATATGAGAAGTATTTGCATTTAAACTTCGTGCCGATTTGTCACTCTTATTCCAATTCGGTAGGAAGCCACAATGCAAGATCAGAGACGCGTCGCGCGCGGCCCCCTCGTTCACCCTCGTTTTGTGCTGCGCCGCACGTCGGCGATGGTTTTTCTGGCGTTGGCCTCGGCAGGCGCGGTCGCGCAGGAGGCCGCTGTCGCCACGCTGCCGTCGGTGCAGGTGGTGGGCGACACCGCCAACGCGAACACGACCGAGGGAACCGGTTCCTACACGCCGCGCGCCACGGCGGCCAGCACCGGGCTGTCGCTGTCGCTGCGCGAGACGCCGCAGTCGGTCACCGTCATGACGCGCCAGCGCATGGACGACGAGGACATGCGATCGCTGGCGGACGTGATGGCCAGCACGCCCGGCATTTCGGTGCAGAACTTCGATAGCGAGCGCTACACCTTCAATTCGCGCGGCTTCAGCATCACCAACTACATGTACGACGGCGTGCCCACGGCGTTCGACGTGGGCTATTCGGCGGGTGAGTCGTCCGTTGACCCCATCATCTACGACCGCGTGGAAGTCGTGCGCGGCGCCACGGGCCTGATGACGGGCGCGGGCAATCCGTCGGCCTCGATCAACCTGGTGCGCAAGCACGCCGACAGCCGCGAGTTCAAGGCGGACCTGAGCGCGGGCGTGGGCACGTGGGACACCTATCGCGCCACGGCAGACCTGTCCACGCCGCTCAATGCCGAGGGCAGCGTGCGCGGCCGCATCGTGGCGGCGTACCAGGACAACCATTCGTTCCTGGACTACTACCAGAACAAGAAGAAGGTTTTCTACGGCGTGGTGGACGCCGACCTGACCTCGCGCACGACGCTCAGCGTGGGCTACAACTACCAGGACAACGAGCCAAAGGGCAGCACGTGGGGCGGCTTTCCGCTCTGGTACGCGGACGGCGGGCGCACCGATTGGCGCAGGTCGTTGAACACCGGCGCGCGCTGGTCCTCGTGGGGCAGCACCACGCAGGGCGCGTTTGCCAGCCTGGAGCATCGCTTCGACAACGATTGGCGCGTGCAGGCCGTGGGCTCTTATTCCAAGAATGAAATGGACGGCAAGCTCTTGTACCTGTACGGCTGGCCGGACCGGGAAACCGGACTGGGCATGGGCGCCTCGCCCGCCTGGTATCTGGGCGATCGCAAGCAGAACGCGCTGGACCTGAAGGCAAACGGCCCGTTCACGCTGTTTGGCCGCCGCCACGAGGCCGTGGTGGGTGCGAGCTTCAACCGGCAGAAGGGCGACTTCAACTACCGGTCTGCCATCGGCGCCGCCGCCGTGGGCAATTTCCTGGACTGGGACGGCTCGTATCCTGAACCCGACTGGAACGATTCGATCATTGCCAACCGCTACACCACCACGCAGACCGGCTGGTACGGCGCGCTGCGCCTGAACCTGGCCGACCCGCTCAAGCTGATCGTGGGCGGGCGCTACAGCACCTGGAAGACCAATTCGGTCGGGTTTGGCGGCGAAGGGCGCACCGAGTTCGACAAGAACGACTTCACGCCATACGCCGGCCTGCTGTACGACATCAATGACACCTACACGGCGTACGTCAGCTACACAGGCATTTTCAATCCGCAGACCTATCAGGACCGCAACGGCAACTGGCTGGATCCGCTGGAAGGCAAGTCCTATGAAGCTGGTATCAAGGGCGAATGGCTGGACGGCCGCTTGAATGCCAGCGCCGCCGTATTCCAGATCGACCAGGACAACGTGGCGCAGGCGGATCCCGGTCAGATGGTGCCGGGTACGACCAATCAGGCGTACACGGCGGCGCAAGGCACGCGCAGCCGCGGGTTCGACCTGGAACTGTCGGGCGAAGTGACGCCGGGCTGGAACGTGGCGGCCGGGTGGTCGCACTGGACCGCGCGCGATGGCGACGGCAACGCGATCCAGACCGACCAGCCGCGCAGCCTGGTGCGCGTCTTCACGACCTACCAACTGCCGGGAGACTGGAACCGTCTGACGGTGGGCGGGGGCGTGAACTGGCAAAGCCACGTCTACACCATCGCCAGCGGCCCCAACGGCGACGAGCGCGTGGGGCAGGGCAGCTATGCCGTGACCAACCTGATGGCGCGCTACCGTTTCAACCGCAATCTGTCGGCGCAACTGAACGTGAACAACGTGTTCGACCGCAAGTACTACAGCCAGATCGGCTTCTACAGCCAGGGCGCGTGGGCCGCGGGCCGCAGCGCGATGCTGACGATGCGCTACCAGTACTGATCGCAGGGGCGCCTAGGCGGGGCCGATCGGCCCCGACGCCGCCCGCGCGGCCTCGGCGATGCTGGCAATGAAGGCCTTGGCGGCTTCCGGCATGATGCGCCCGGCCAGTGTCTGCACCTCGAAGTGGCGCTCGTTCATCTCGCGGTCGCGCAGAGGCACGGCGACGATTTTTCCCCACGCCACGCGGTTGCGGATCGCCAGTTCGCCGCAGAAGGCGACCCCGCCGCCCGCGCTGGCAAAACCCACCAGCGCGTCGATGCTGCGGCTGGTGAACGCCGGCTCGCAGTGCAGCTGCTGGCGGCTACAGCTGATGTCGATCAGCTGGCGCAGCGTGGAATCGGGCGTGGGCAGCGCAAGCGGATGCGCCATCAATTGCGCCAGCGCCAACTCGCGGCGGTCGGCCAGCGGATGGCCGGCCGAAAGGATCGCGCGCACCGGCGCGGGCACGCGCGCTTCCACCCGGATATCGCGCTGAGACGTCAGGCTGAGCGTGACGCCGATGTCCGCCGAGCCGTCCCGGATGCGCTGGGGAATCTCCTGCTGCGAGCAGACATCCAGCGAAAACCGGATACCGGCGTAGTGCTGCCGGAACGCCGCGATGGCGGCCGGGACGAATTCCGACGCATAGCCCTCGGTGCTGACGATGCGCACATGGCCCTGGCGCAACCCGCGCAGCGCCAGGATATCGCCCGCCACGCGCTCCACGTCCTGCTGCATGCGTTTGGCATGCGCGGCCAGCAGTTCGCCGGCGGCGTTCGGAACCATGCCGCGCGCGCGGCGCTCGAACAGCAGCGTGCCCAGTTCGCGTTCGACGCGGGCAATCTGCCGGCTGACGGCCGACGGGGCGACATCCAGGCGGGCGGCGGCTTCGCTGACCGAGCCGGTGCGCACGACTTCCAGGAAATAGCGCAGGGAAATCTCCTGCAGGACGCGAGGGTTCATGGTCGGATCCAAGGTTTGCGGAAAGCGCAAAGAAGAATTCTAACCATTGATATTGCTGCAAAGCGTCGGCCGCCTCTAGGATGTGGGCATTCCTTGCGCTCTCATTCGCTAGCACAGCCATGTTTCAATCCGACGCTCCCTCCAAATCCCCCGTTCTGGATTCGCTCCGTCAAGCAAAGCCGGTGCTGTGGACCGGCCCTGAAACGCGTGCGGCTGCTGGGCCGGGCGCGCACTTCCTGATGGACCACGTGCTGTCCGCGCAAGAGCGCTTTGCGCGGTTTGCGCCGCTCTTGGCGGAATTGTTTCCCGAGCTGGCCGCAACGGGCGGCGTGATCGAGTCGCCGCTTTTGCCCGCCGCCGCCATGCAGGCGGCCATGGGCCTGCCGCAGGACGCGGGCCGGTTGTGGATCAAGGCAGACCACGCGCTGCCGGTGGCCGGGTCGATCAAGGCGCGGGGCGGGATCCACGAGGTGCTGGAATTTGCCGAATCCTTGGCCATGCGTGAGGGTGTGCTGCGCCAGGGCGACGACTACCGCAAGCTGGCCGGCCCCGAGGCCCGCGCCGTGTTCGGCCGTTATCAGGTCGCCGTGGGGTCCACGGGCAACCTGGGCCTGTCGATCGGCGTGATCGCGTCGGCGCTGGGTTTCCGTTCGGCGGTGCATATGTCGGCCGACGCGAAGGAATGGAAAAAGGCGCGGCTGCGCGCGCGCGGGGTCGAGGTGGTCGAGCACGCGGGCGACTACGAAAAGGCCGTGGCCGCGGGCCGGGCGCAGGTCGAAGCGGATCCGTTCGGTTATTTCGTGGACGACGAGCGGTCGGCGTCCCTGTTCATGGGCTACGCCGCCGCCGCGCTGCACCTGCGCGTGCAATTGGGCGAAGCCGGCGTGCGGGTGGATGCCGAACATCCGCTTTTTGTCTACCTGCCTTGCGGCGTGGGCGGGGCGCCGGGCGGCATCGCGTTCGGCCTGACGCAGCTTTTCGGCCCCCACGTGCATTGCTTCTTTGCCGAGCCGGTGCAGTCGCCGTGCTTCCTGGTGCGGATGATGGCGGGCCGCGGCGAACTGCCGGGCGCGCCGGCGTCCGCATCGGTGTACGACGTGGGTCTGACCAACGTGACCGAGGCCGACGGCCTGGCGGTGCCGACGGCCTCCGAACTGGCCTACGCGGCCGTGGGCGCGCAACTGCGCGGGGTCTACACCGTGGAAGACGACACCTTGTACGCGGACCTGGCGCGCGTAAAGGACAGCGAAGGCCTGCGCATCGAACCGTCCGCCGCCGCGGGCTTCAGCGGCCCCCGCCATCTGTGCGGCACCGATGCCGGCCGGGCGTGGCTGCGGGCGCAGGGCCTGCAGGCGCACCTGCCGCAGGCCACGCATCTGGCCTGGACGACGGGCGGGCTGTTCGTGCCCGACGAAGAATATGACCGATTCCTGAGCCGTGGGCGTTCGCTCACGGCCGGCAACTAGGCGCCGACAGACGCGCCGCATCTCCACCACCTACCATCGAGCACCGCCATGAAAACCTCGTTTCTTGCAGTCAGTCTCGCTTTTGCCAGCACCCTCGGCGCGGCCGCGCCCGCCGTGGCCCAGGACGCCTATCCCTCGCGTCCGCTCACGATGATCGTCCCGTTTCCGCCGGGGGGCGCCACGGACGTGCTGGGCCGCGTGGTGGCCCAGAAGCTGGGACAGGAACTGGGACGCACGGTCGTGGTGGAAAACCGCGCCGGCGCGGGCACGGTGATCGGCGCCAGCTACGTGGCCAAGGCCGCGCCCGACGGCTATACGCTGCTGGTGAGCTCGGGCACGACCTTCACGGTCAATCCGGCCATCCAGGCCCACCTGCCGTATGACCCGGTCAAGAGTTTCGAGCCCATCGGCATCGTCGGCCGCACCGGCCTGGCCCTGCTGGCCAACCCCAAGGTGCCGGTCAAGGACCTGAAGGAGTTCGTCGCGTACGCGAAGAATCCGGCGCATGACCAGCCGCCGTACGGCTCGTTCGGCACGGGCACGACCGCGCATTTCGTGGGCGAGGCCTTTATCTCCGCCGCCAATCTGAAAATGACGCACGTGCCGTACAAGGGCAGCGCGCCCGCGATGACCGACCTGATCGGCGGCCAGATTCCTTTCTCGGTCGACACCGTGGCCGCAGCGTTGCCGCAAAGCAAACAGGGCAAGGTCCGCGTGCTGGCGGTGTCCAGTCCCAAGCGTTCGGCCTTCCTGCCCGACGTGCCTACGTTCGCCGAACAGGGCTATCCCTCGGTCGCGATGGACACGTGGCTGATGGTCGCCGCGCCGCGCGGATTGCCCGCCGACGTGAAGACGCGTCTGGAGCAGGCGCTCAAGGCCACGGTGGAATCGCCCGAAGTGGTCAAGAGCCTGGAGGCGCAAGGCTTTGAGGCCGCCTTCGCCAGCGCCGCGGAAGGCGAGGCGCTGATCCAGAAGGAACTGCCCATCATGCGCGAAGTCGCGCAACGGGCCAACATCAAGATCGACTGAAGGAAGACGACGATGGCTTTGGACGACTCCCTGGTATCGCTGACCGCCGTTGAATTGCGGCGCATGATCGGCGCCCGCCAGCTTTCGCCGGTGGAACTGCTGGAAGCATGCATCGCGCGCATCCAGGCCGTGAACCCGTACATCAACGCCGTCACCGCCACCGCCTTCGAGCGGGCGAGGGCGGAGGCCCGCGCGGCCGAGCGTGCGGTGATGGCGGGCGAGCCGTTGGGCCTGCTGCACGGTTTGCCGATGGGGGTGAAGGATCTGGAGCCCACGGCCGGCGTGCTGACCACCTACGGTTCGCCTCTGTATCGCGGCCACGTGCCGGACGAGGACATCGAACTGGTCGCGCGCCTGCGCCGCGCCGGGGCCATCGTCGCCGCCAAGACCAACGTGCCCGAGATGGGCGCGGGCGCCAACTCGCGCAACACGGTGTGGGGCGCCACCGGCAACCCCTTCAATCCCAACCTGAATGCGGGCGGCTCGTCGGGCGGTTCGGCCGCCGCCCTGGCCAGCGACATGCTGCCGGTCTGCACGGGCTCGGACACGGGCGGCTCGCTGCGCATCCCCGCGTCCAAGTGCGGCGTGGTCGGATTCCGGCCGTCCCCGGGCATCGTGCCCAGCGTGCGCAAACCGCTGGGCTGGACGCCGATCTCGGTGGTGGGACCGATGGGCCGCACCGTGGCTGACGCCTGCCTGCAGATGGCGGCCTCCGCCGGACCGCACGCTGGCGATCCGCTCAGCTATCCGCTGGATCCGCTGCAATTTTTGAACCCCGGCATCGCCGACCTCGGCTCGCTGCGCGTGGCCTACACCGAAGACTTCGGCGCGTGCGACGTGGACGACGGCATCCGCGCCACCTTCCGCGAAAAGATCGCGGCCATGCGTCATCTGTTCGCGGCCTGCGATCCGATCGACCTGGATGTCGGTGAGGCCCATCGATGCTTTGACGTGCTGCGCGCCGAGGCCTTCGTGGCCGGAATGCGCGACGCGTACGAGAAGGATCCGTCCAGCCTCGGCCCCAACACCCGCGCCAACTTCGAGATGGGCGCGGCGATGAGCCTGAAGGACTGCGCATGGGCGCAGGCCGAGCAGACACGCCTGATCAAGCGTTTTCAACGCGCTTACGACGATTACGACCTCATCCTTTCGCCCACGACGCCCGTATCGCCCTTCCCGTGGACGCAGTTGTACGCGGACAAGATCAACGGCGTCGCCCAGGAGAACTATTACCGCTGGCTGGCACTGACCTATGTCGTCACGCTGACCACGCACCCGGCGCTCACGTTGCCTTGCGGGCGCGATGCGAACGGCATGCCGTTCGGCCTGCAGATCGTGGGCCGCTTCCGTGGCGACCTTCAGGTGCTGGCCGCGGCGCAGGCGATGGAGCAGGCCTTCGCGGGCACGGACGCGTTGCGTCGTCCGCGCCCCGACCTGGCCGCGCTGCGCCCGGCCGAACCGGCGCTGACGTCGATCGTGACGGCCCCGCCGCTGCTCGATGGCGGCGGTGAGGCGGGGTCGGTGTCGGCGGTATAGCGCACCGTCGTCATGCCGCGGGCCTCGCACGGGGCCGCGCACTTGGGCAGAAACAAGGCCAGCACGCCGCATCACGCGGTTTGCTGGCCTTTCGCTATTACGGCCTAGTCCGTCTTCTAGGGTTATTCCTGACTAAAAGCTGATTGTCAGCCGTTTGTCAGGCAGGTTTAATCACTCCAAAGTTGCGCATCAGACGCATCAGACGGCAGACGAAAGCCCACCGCAGGCCATTCGCGCCGCCCCCTTGCAGCCGTAGTAACTACACGCTGGTCCATGTAGTCCACCCCAGGAGACAACAAGCCATGCAACACGTTACAAAGCCCCGCCGCCGCAAGTTCATCTCCGGCGCCGCCGCCGCCGGCGCCGTGGCGCTAGGATTTCCCGCCGTCACCAAGGCGCAGAATGCGCCCATTTCCTTCCGGTTCCAGAGCACCTGGCCCGCGAACGACATCTTTCACGAATTCGCCCGCGACTACGCCAACAAGGTCAACGAGATGGCCGGCGGCCAGTTGAAGATCGAAGTGCTGCCCGCGGGCGCCGTGGTCAAGGCGTTCGATCTGCTGGACGCGGTTTCGGCGGGCACGCTGGACGGCGGCCACGGCGTGGTGGCGTACTGGTACGGCAAGAACACGGCCGTGGCGCTGTGGGGGTCGGGTCCGTCGTTCGGGATGGATGCCAACATGCTGCTGGCCTGGCACGAATACGGCGGCGGCAAGGAGCTGCTGGTCGAGATCCAGAAGGCCATGGGCGTGAACGTGCAGTCGCTGATGTACGGACCGATGCCGACCCAGCCGTTCGGATGGTTCAAGCGGCCTGTCACGAAGGTCGAGGACGTCAAGGGCGTGAAGTTCCGCACCGTGGGCCTGGCCATCGACATGTACACGGCGATGGGCGCGGCCGTGAACGCGCTGCCCGGCGGTGAAATCGTGCCGGCCCTGGACCGGGGGCTGCTGGATGGGGCGGAATTCAACAATGCCTCGTCGGACCTGGCGCTGGGCTTTCAGGACGTGTCCAAGATCTGCATGCTGCAGAGCTTTCACCAGAGCGCCGAACAGTTCGAGGTGCTGTTCAACAAGGCAAAGTACGACGCCTTGCCGGAACACCTGAAGCACATCCTGAGCTATGCCGCGCAGGCCTCCAGCGCGGACATGTCCTGGAAGGCGGCGAACCGCTATTCGCAGGACTACATCAAGCTGCAGAAGGATCACAACGTCAAGTTCTACAAGACGCCGGACGCAATCCTGCAGCAGCAGCTCAAGATCTGGGACGAGATGATCGCCAAGCGGTCGGCCGAGAACCCGCTCTTCAAGAAGGTCCTGGATTCGCAGCGCGCGTTCGCCGAGCGGGTGGGGCGCTGGCACGGCGACACCACGGTCAATTACCGCATGGCTTACAACCACTACTTCTCGCGTAGCAACAAGCCAGCCTGACGCGGTTTCACGCAGGCCACGCGCGCCGCCGTGCCGGCGCGCGGCGCCTCGCCATGCGTGTCCAGGGTCCGTGCGCGTCGGCGGCAGGATAGCCGCTGCGTGAGCGGGCCCGACTCCAGGACCTTCGATGATCCGAATCGTACGTTTCATAGACAGCATCTCCACCCTGGTGGGCAAGACGTTTGCCTGGCTGATCGTGGTGCTGACGCTGCATGTGTGCTGGGAAGTTGCCGCACGCTACATTCTGAACCAGCCCAGCGCCTGGGCCTTCGACCTGCAGATGATGTATTACGGCATCCTGTTCATGATGGCGGGCGCCTACACGCTGGCCAAGAACGGGCATGTGCGCGGCGACATCCTGTATGGCTTTCTGCCGCCGCGCGTGCAGGCCGGCCTGGACCTGCTGCTGTTCATCGTCTTTTTCTTTCCCGGCGTGATCGCCCTGGTGTGGGCCGGCTGGTATTACGCCGGCTATTCCATCGCCATCCGCGAACATTCGTCGCTGATGGCCAACGGGCCGCCCATCTATCCCTTCAAGGCCTTCATCCCCGCCGCCGGCGCGGTCCTGCTGCTGCAGGGCGTGGCCGAGGTCATGCGCTGCATCCTGTGCCTGAAGCAGGGCGACTGGCCGTCGCGTGAAGAAGACGTCGAGGAAGTGGACGTCGACAAGCTCAAGGAGATGGTGCACGTGAAGGACGAAGACATCGCCCAGCTCGATCGTTACGTCACACCCGGGGAGTCGAAGCGATGAAAGTCCACAAGGCTTTGTGGTTCGGCCTGTCGTGCATCGCGCTGGTGCTTTTGATGATCGCGTTCCTCACGCCGTGGGACAACCTCACCACCGGTCATATCGGGCTGCTGATGCTGGCCCTGATCGTGGTGGCGATCATGCTGGGATTTCCGACCGCGTTCACGTTGATGGGCATGGGCGTGCTGTTCACGTTCCTGGCGTATTACATGCAGAGTTCGGACCCGGGGCGGTCCCTGGGGCAGACGCTGGATCTGATGGTGCAGCGCACGTACGCCACCATGACCAACGACTCGCTGATCTCGATCCCGCTCTTCGTGTTCATGGGCTATCTGGTCGAGCGCGCCAACCTCATTGAAAAGCTCTTCCGGTCGATGCACCTGGCGCTGGCGCGGCTGCCGGGCGCGCTGGCGGTTGCCACGCTGGCCACCTGCGCCATCTTCGCGACGGCCACGGGGATTGTCGGGGCGGTGGTCACGCTGATGGGGCTGCTGGCGATGCCGGCGATGCTCAAGGCCGGCTACAGCGTGCGCCTGACGGCCGGTTCCATCACGGCAGGCGGGTGCCTGGGCATCCTGCTGCCGCCGTCGGTGATGCTGATCGTATATGGCGCGACCACCGGCGTGTCGGTGGTGCAGCTGTACGCGGGCGCGCTGTTTCCCGGGATCATGCTGGCCATTCTGTATATGCTCTACGTCATCATCGTGGCCAAGCTGCGGCCCGACATGGCGCCGCCGCTGCCCGAGAACGAACGCGGCGTGCCGCTGCCGCCCGGAACGGCGGCGCTGGCGGCAGGTCAATACACGCGCGCCGTGTCCGGCATGCTGGCCGCGATGTTCAAGGGCCGGCGCAACAGCGCGGTGTCGTTCGCGTACCTGACGCGCAACATGGCCGTGGCGTTGACGCCGCTGGTCGTCACCGTGCTGATGCTGGCGGTGGTGCACCACGCGCTGACCAAGCCGCCCGAGGTCTACGAGATTCCCGCTGAATTGCGCCTGGGCTCCAGCGACTTCGATTCCGGCTCGGGGTTGAGTGAGCCGCCCCTCGATGGGTTGGCCGAGCCGCCCTCGAACGACCTGCCCGAACCGCCTTCCAACGAGCTGGCTGAACCCCCAGGCAGCGCGCCCGCCGCGTCCGGACTGAGCGAACCGCCCGGCACGCCCGCCGCCCAACCGCCAGCCGGCGCCACGGCACCCGCGCAACCCGGCGCGGCCGCCGAGGCCGAACCCCGGATCGCGGCGCCCACGGGCTTCTGGATCTTTGCCGGCATATGCGCGGTGATTCTGGCGGTGTTCTACGCCGCGCTGACGTGGGCGCGGCTGGAAATCTTCAAGATGCTGATGGGCTCGTTCTTCCCGCTGGCGGTCATGATCGCGGCCGTGCTGGGGTCGATCGGCTTCGGCCTGGCCACCCCCAGCGAGGCTGCCGCCATGGGCGCGATGGGCGGGGCGTTGCTGGCGCTGGCCTATCGCAGATTGAACCTGCCGGTGCTGCGCGAGGCGGTGTTCCTGACGGCCAAGACCAGCGCCATGGTCTGCTGGCTGTTCGTGGGATCGTCCATCTTCTCGGCGGCGTTCGCCCTGTTGGGCGGACAGCGCATCATCGAGGAATGGGTGTTGTCCCTGGGCCTGACGCCGATCCAGTTCCTGCTGCTGGCGCAGATCATCATCTTCCTGCTCGGCTGGCCGCTGGAATGGACCGAGATCATCGTGATCTTCATGCCGATCTTCGTGCCGCTGCTCAATACGTTCGGCATCGACCCGCTGTTCTTCGGCCTGCTCGTGGCGTTGAACCTGCAGACCGCGTTCCTGTCGCCACCGGTGGCCATGTCGGCCTTCTACCTGAAGGGCGTGTCGCCGCCGCACGTGACGCTGAACCAGATCTTCCTGGGAATGATGCCGTTCATGGGCATCCAGGTCGTCGCCATCTTCCTGTTGTACATGTTCCCGGGGATCGGCATGTGGCTGCCGACGGTGCTGTACCGGTAGGGCGCGATACGGTGTCTGACACCCGCGAGATGTCGTCGCACATTGACGACGCGCTTGCCCGGGTGTCAGACACCTTGAATTTTTACTGCCCGGACGCCGCCGACAGCGACACCTGGGCGAACGTCATCCACACCTGCGCGGTATCCGATGCCTGCGCGCGATAGGTGCCGCTGGCTTCGCCCAGACGCATTGCGACGGCGGCAAACTCCCAGGCCTGGGAGTCGTCGCAGTCGACCTTGCGCCCACGATCTGCACCGGCGCGGTGGCAACGACGCCACCCGGCAGCTGGAACACGATCAGCCCACTGTCCATGTCCACCGACCACTGCTCGGCCGCATCCAGATGCCAGATCGCGCAATGCGCCGTGGTGGCGGCCTCGTGCGGCATGCGCGCATCCTGGCACCACGTGGCATCGCCCTGGCCGCCTGGCTTACAGCTGGCTCATGCCGCCGTCCGCGATGATCTCCGTGCCCACGATGAAGGCTGACTCGCGCGCGGCCAGGTGCAGCACGGTCGCAGCGATCTCCTGGGGTGTGCCGAAGCGGCCCAGCGGCACCTGCGCCTGGATGCTGGCGGCGGTCTTCTCCAGCGTGGCGGGATCCAGCCCCAGCTTGTTGTAGATGGGGGTGGCGACGGGCCCGGGGCTGACGACGTTGACCCGGATGCCGCGCGGCAGCCATTCGGCCGACAGCGTCTTGGCCAGGGAGATCAACGCGGCCTTGCTGGCGGCGTAGATCGACGATGCCGGCATGCCGATGTGGGCGTTGATGGACCCGTTGAGCACGATGGACGCGCCCGAGTTGAGCAAGGGGTCCAGCGCCTGGAGCTGGAAGTAGACGCCCTTGACGTTGGTATTGAACGTCTGATCCCAGAGGTCTTCCGTGGCGTCGGTCAGCGTCGCGAACTTGGCGATGCCGGCGTTGACGAAGACCGCATCCAGGCGCACGCCTGCCGATGCCAGGGCGCCCGCCAGCGCGGCAGCCGCGCCGGGCGCGCCGGCCGTGTTCTGGATGGCCAGCGCGTTTGCGCCCAAAGCGGCGCGGGTCTTTTCCAGGGCGGCGGCGTCGCGGCCGGTGACGATGACGCGGGCGCCTTCGGCGGCAAAGGCTTGGGCGGCCGCAAGGCCGATGCCGCTGGTGCCGCCAGTGACCAGGACGGTCTTCTGTTCAAAACGGTTCATGATGGATTCCTTGGAAAGTGGGGAAGAGGTGTAGCCATGTTGCGCCTCGCCCGGCGCTTTGTCGTACGATCTGGCGCATAAACACGTTCGAAGGAATCGCACATGTTGAGCCCAAATGAACTGGCGCTGCTGGAAGCCATCCGCGACAGCGGCAGCCTGTCCCGGGCAGCCGCGAAGCTGGGCAAGGCCCCATCGTCGGTGTCGCACGCCGCCCGCCAGCTTGAGGAGCGCTTTGACGCCCTGTTGTTCGACCGCCGGGGCTACCGGATGCAACTCACGCCCGCGGGGCAGTTGCTGGCCGACGAAGCCGGGCGGCTGGCCCAGGACATCAGCCGGCTGACGCAGCGGGTGCGGCAGGTCGCCAGCGGTTGGGAGGACCGGCTGCGCATCGTCAGCGACGAAATCCTGGAATTCGAGCTCATGGCGCCGCTCATCCAGGCATTCGACAAGCTGGACTCGGGCGTGCGGCTGCGGTTCACGCACGAGGTGCTGGGCGGCACGTGGGAGGCGCTGCGCGAGGGCCGCGCGGACCTGATCGTGGGCGCCACCAACGAACCGCAAACCATGCCGAACCTGCAGTGGGCGGCGCTGGGCGAAATGGAGTGGCTGTTCGCCGTGTCGCCGCGCCATCCGCTTGCGCGCGCCAAGGCGCCGCTGCGCCAGGACCAGATCCAGCAGCATCGTGCCGTCGTCGTCGCCGACACGGCGCGCGGCGCGGCGGCTCGCGGCTACGGCGGGGTGGGCGGGCAGGCCACGCTGGCGGTGCCCAGCATGCGGGCCAAGATCCTGGCGCAGCGCGCCGGACTGGGGGTGGGCTGGTTGCCGCGGCACCGCGCGGCCTCGCTCGTGGCGCGAGGCGAACTCGTGGAAATGGCCACGGAAACCCCGCGCGAACCGAACCTGCTGTACCTGGCGTGGCGCAGCGATCACGATGGACGCGCGCTGCGCTGGTGGCTGGACCAACTGCGCCAGCCCCGGATGGCGGCGGCGCTGATGCGGGGCATCGACGGGTTCGCCTGACGCGTTGTAGTCTTAGCCGCGTGCGGCAGCCCCGGCGCCCGGCCGGCCAGACCGCGTACAACAGTCCCAAGGACGAACATGGAAGAGACAAGACAGGAACCCCCGCTCGATTGGGCGGCGCTGGTCGACGACCTGAACCGGCTGCTGCGGCTGAAGACCACGGTCATCGGCATGAAGCTGTACGAGCACGAGGCGGACATGGCGGGCGTGAAAGGCCTGCGCCGGCCCCAGGCCACCCACACCACGGACCAGATCGTGGGCATGGCCGCGCGGCTGGGCTGGACGGTGGGCATCACGGGTGACGATCTGGTCGGCGCGCAATGCCGCGCCGTCATCGGGCTGGGCCCGCAGGACGAGGCATGGAAGCAGGGCAAGGAATACGTGGGCGTCTGGCACGCGACCGAAGCGGACGCTCGGGCGCGCCAGGAGGCCCTGTCCTGCGTGCCGGCCGGCAAGTACCGGGCGATGGTGGTGTCGCCCCTGGCATCCGGACGCCTGGACCCGCCCGACATCTGTCTGGTGTATGCCACGCCCGGCCAGATGATCATCCTGATCAACGGCCTGCAATGGAAGAACTACCGGCGTTTTGACTGGAGCGTCGTGGGCGAGACCGCATGTGCGGATTCCTGGGGCAGGGCGCTTGCCACGGGCGAGCCCAGCCTGTCGCTGCCCTGTTTTGCCGAGCGCAGATATGGCGGGGTGCCCGATGAAGAAATGCTCATGGCCCTGCCGCCGCGCTATCTGCCCATTGCCATAGAAGGCATGAAGGCGTTGTCGGCCAACGGCCTGCGCTATCCCATTGCGCCGTATGGCATTCAGAACGACGTGCGTGCAGGCATGGGCGTGAGCTACGCCCAACCGCCCAAGGGTCAGGGTTGAACGCCGGCTTGCAGCGCCGCTGCCAGCGCGCGCGCGGCCGGCCCCAGCGGCCGGTCGATGCGGTGCGCAAGATAGGTTTCCATGGCGATCTGGCTGTCGCGGCCCAGGCTGGCGGCGGGCACGCGCAGCAGGCGGCCTTCGGCCAGATCGCGCGCCACCTGCCAAAGTGGCAGGCGACCCCAACCGAGTCCGGACAGGATCAGCGCATGCTTGGTGTCCTGTCCGCTGACGCGGCATGTCTGCGGCGACAGGACGGCGAAGTCGCGGCCTTCGGACAGGGGCGACGGATCGGCTTGCACGATCTGCAGGTGATCGGCCAGGTCCGCCGCCGCAAGCGCCTGACCGGCGCGCGCGTTCTGCGCCAAGGGGTGCGAGGCGCCGACGACGGCCACCATCTGTACGGCGCCCAATGCCTGCACGGCGATGCGCGGATGCCTGAAATGCTCGCCGGCCAGAATCCCCAGCGTATGCGTGCCGGCCAGCAGCGCCTCTACCGGCCCGCCCAGCGGCAGCACCGACACGCGCAGCGACACCGAGGGATACGCGGCGCGCATCCGGTTGAGCGCCGCGCCCGCCTGTTCGATGGGAAAGAGCGTATCGATGACCAGCGACAGTTCCAGTTCCACCCCTTCGCCCAGCCCCTGGGCGCGGGCGCGCATCGCATCGACCCGCAAGAGGATGTCGCGGGCGTTGGCAAGCAGGGCCTGCCCTTGCGGCGTCATGACGGGACGATGGCCGGTGCGGTCGAACAGCGGCACGCCCAATTGCGCCTCCATGTTGGCGATGGCGTGGCTGACGGCGGATTGCACCCGCGCCAGGCGGCGCGCGGCCGCACGAAAGCTGCCCGTGTCCGCCACGGCGGCGAATACGCGCAGTTGGTCCAGGGTCAGGGCATCAATCATGTTGATCTATTTCTTCGATCAAAAACGTCAAAAGGTTATCACTTCGCTGGATTGGTTTTGCGCGGCATGATGCCGGAATTCCGGCAAAAACGAGGGCAGGATGGACAAGGTTGATGGGGTGGCGGCGGAAAGCCGCGCAGCGGGACAACATTGGGGCGCGGTGCTGGCCATCGTCGGCGCGGGCGTCGTGGCGGCGTTGCAGGTGGGCAAGGTCATCATTGCCGCGCCGCTCCTGCGCAAGGACATGGGACTGGATCTGGCCTCCATCGGCACATTGACGGCGGTGTTCTCGGTGCTGGGCATGGTGGGCGGCATCGCCGCGGGCGGCGTGATTGCACGTTTTGGCGCGCGGCGCATGCTGTTGCTAGGCTTGGCGGCCACGGCGGCGGGCACCGCGGCCGGTGCCCTGGCGCCGACCTACGGCCTGCTGCTCGGGTCGCGGATCGTCGAGGGGCTGGGTTTCCTGCTCGTCACGGTAGCCGGCCCCGCGGCGTTGCAGCGCATCGTCGCGGGCGGCAGGCGCCATTTCGCCTTCGCGCTCTGGAGCTGCTACATGCCGGCCGGGATGGCGATTGCCATGCTTGCCTCGCAGGCGTTTGACGATTGGCATGCCTATTGGTGGTGCGCGGGCATTGCCGCCGGCGTGGCGCTGGTCAGCATCGCCGTGCTCGCGCCGCCCACGCCCCGGGGAGCCAGCCTGTCGTGGCAGGGGCTGCGCCAGGACACCGCCGACACCATGGGCGCGGCCGGTCCGGTGCTGCTGGCACTGTCCTTCACGCTCTACAGCCTGATGTTCTTCGCGCTGTTCACATTCCTGCCGGTGCTGCTGATGGAGCAATTGGGGCTGACGCTTGCCAAGGCCGGCCTGTACAGCGCCATCGCCAGCGCGGCCAATGTGGTGGGCAACCTGGGCGCAGGCGTGCTGCTGGCGCGCGGATGGCGCCGGTCCACATTGATTGCGCTCGCCAGTTCGGTGATGGCGGCAGTGGCGCTCCTGATCTTCGGATCGGCGCTGCCCGCCATGACCACCTTTCTGCTGTGCGTGCTGTTCTCGGCCGTGGGCGGACTGATCCCGGCCACGCTGCTGGGCACCGCGCCGCTGGTCGCCCCGCGTCCGGCGCTGACCGCCGCATCCGTGGGACTGGTCATGCAGGGCAGCAATCTGGGACAGGTGATTGGACCAGTGGCCGTGGGCGGGGCGATCGACCGCTTTGGCTGGACGTCCGCCTCGTTCATCGTCGCGGCCGCGGGTCTGGCGGGCGTGGCGGTTGCCTGGCGTCTGCGGCGTGTGAAAGGCGTCCGTCTTTGACGCGCGCTGGCCGGCTCGCGCGCGCGGGACCTCGCCTGCTTGCGCCGCCAGGCGCAGGTCATCCGGCCAGGTCGGCGCGGTAACCCGGCTGGCCTATCATGGAGCGCACGACACGATGGAGGTTGCATGTACACGTCCGCTCCTCGCCTGGTGATCTTCGATTGCGATGGCGTCCTGATCGACAGCGAAATCATTGCCGCGCGCGCCCAGTCCCGCGCGCTGGCCGAACACGGCATCGCGATCACGCCTGAAGAGGCCGCGCAGCGCTTCGCCGGCATTCCCGATGCGGACATGTGGCGCACGTTGCAGGCCGAAAACGCCTGCTCGCTGCCTGACGAATTTGCCCGGCAGTATGCCGACCGGCTGGAACGCACGTTCCGCACCGAGCTGCGCGCGCTGCCGCACGTGCATGAAACCTTGAAGGTCTTGCGCGAACGCGGCCTGGACCTGTGCGTGGCGTCCAGCAGCATGCCGCCCAAGCTTGAGGCGGCATTGAAGATGGTGGGTCTGTGGGAGATGTTTGCGCCGCACGTGTTCAGCACAGCGCAGGTCGCCAAGGGCAAGCCGGCGCCCGACATATTCCTGTATGCAGCGCGGCAGATGCGGGCCGCGGTGCTGGACTGCGTCGTGGTCGAGGACAGCGTGCCGGGTGTACGCGCCGCCCGGGCGGCGCGCATGCGGGCGGTGGGATTCGTCGGCGCCTCGCACAACGGGCCGCAACAGCGGCAGCGGTTGCTGGACGAGGGCGCCTTTGAAGTGATCGATGATCTGCGGCGGCTGCCGGAGATCATCTGAGGGTTGCTGAGGCCTTAGGCCGCGGCGGGCATTTCGCCGTGCAGCAGGTAATCCATCAGCTCGCGCACCGAGCGCATCGCGTTGCCGAACGGCAGCTTGGATGCGCCGCGGAAGAACAGGCCGCGGCTGACCTCGCCGCGCATGGCGGCCGCAAGTTTCAGGTCGATGCAGAACTGGCCGAACTTGGCGATGCCGTCGCGCAGGCCGCATTGCGTCAGGCAGTCCATGCGCTGGCTGCAGCGGCGCGGATCGGCGCGGGTGTTGGCTTGAAGCGTGCCTTCCTGGCGCAGGTAGCGCGTGAGCCAAGGCGTGGCGACCGCGCGGGCCGGCAGGCCGGCCACGCTGGTGAATTCCGCCAGTTGGGTGGGATCGGCGTCGATCAGCACGCGCTTGAAGTTCTCGTGGGCGTCGCCTTCGTGGGTGACGGCGAACGCGGTGCCGACCTGCACGCCGTCGGCGCCGTTGCTGAGCCAGTGCCGGACCTGTTCGTGGCTGCCGACGCCGCCCGCGACGATCAGGCGGGGCGCATCGCGGCCCAACTGCAATTCACTGAAGAGGGCGTGACATTCGGCCAGCACCTTCTTGAAATCGAAACGTTCGCTGTGCAGGTCGTCGAGGCGGGCCGCGCCCAGGTGGCCGCCCGCATAGCCGGGGTGTTCGATGACGACTGCGTCGGCCAGGCGCCCCTTTTTCATCCATTTCTTCAGGACGGCGGCGACGCCCCGGGCCTCGGACAGAATGGGCACCAGCGCCACTTTGGGGAAGTCGGCGGTCATTTCGGGCAGGTCCAGCGGCAGGCCGGCGCCCATGACGATGGCCTCGGCGCCGCTTTCGCAGGCCTGGCGCACCAGCGCGGGGTGGTCGCGCACGGCCTTCATGACGTTCACCGCCACCAGGCCGCGGCCTTGCGCCGTATCCAGCGCGGCGCGCACTTCACGATGCAGGGCTTCGCGGTTGGCCGTGTCGATCGTGTCGCGGTCATTGCATTTTTCGGTTTTTTCCACGAGATCGGCGTGGTGATGGCGCAAATCGACGCTGGCAATAGTGCCCACGGCGTTCTGGCTGGCAACCGCGCCGGCCAGGCGATGGGCGGATACGCCAACGCCCATGCCGCCCTGCACGATGGGCAGCAACTCGCGTCCGGCGAGGGTGAGTGATTTGAACCACGTCATGATATGAGTCTTTCCTCTGGTCAAGAGACCAGAGGCTAGAGCAAGGTGGGGAGCGCCGCCTTGCGAAGGATCAAGTGGCGCGGCAATGGGCGGGGCTAAATGCCCGCCCATCCGTCACGCTTTATCCCAGCAGCTTGACGATCGCCGGCACCGAGAGCACGGCGGTGTAGTAGCCCATGAACTGCACGCCGGTGTTGAAACCGAACAGGCGCGACAGCAGGCCGCCGATGAGGCCCATGGTCAGGATGACGAGCAGGCCCAGGAATTGGCCTTCCCAGACGCTGATCACGATGATCAGTCCCACGAACGTGGCGATGATGGCTTCGTGGCTGACACGGCGCGAGACGAACAGCGCGGCGCGGCGCGCGAAGTTCATGGCGAAGGGATAGGACACCACCGCCGCCAGCAGCACCGCCAGCATGCCGTAGCCCAGGAATTCCCAGTGATTCAGCAGGTTGTGCAGGTTGTGCGTCTGGCCCGTTGCCGAATCCACCGTAAAGCGCGGCGGCGCGTTAAAGAGCGGCGCCGCCGGTCCCGCCGCGACGGGGCTCAGAGGCAGGCCGAACGCGATCAGCGGAATCAGGGCCTCGGCAATGTAGGTGGCCTCGGTCACGCCGTTGCGCGCGCTGAGCACCGTGGTCAGGCGGTGGTAGGCGTGCTTGATGCGCGAGCCCACCAGTTCGCCCAGCACGACGGTCATGGCGACCGGACTGAACACGAACGTGGCGCTGGAGACGGCCGCGGTGGCAAGCGTCCAGCGGGTCTGCACGCGGTCCATGACCTTCAGCGGGTTCGGAAAGTAGCCCGACCAGCCCTTCACATCGGGCGCCAGCGAGAACGTGCGCACCTTGTCGCGCATCATCTTGCCGCGGCCTTGCGGCGAGAGGACCGTGAACAGGTCGGCGATCAGCGGGCCGATCGCAATGCCCAGGAAATAGCTGATGCTCAGCTTGACGCCGTATTTGGCCGTCAGGCTTTGCAGCGCAATGATGACCATGACGAACGGCACCAGCAGCGCCACGGCTGCCCAGCGTCCCGCGGAAAAATACGCGATCAGCAATGCGGCCGCCAGGAAGATCCAGGGGGCCGACTTGGTGATGGCGGCGCCGAACGGCGCAAGCAGCACGGCAAACAGCACCGCCAGCGGCACCGCGACAAAGGCCGCCACGATGGCGCCGGATACCATCTTGCGCAGCGCAATGTGCGGCACGCCCAGTTTGCGCAGCATGTTTGCATCCTGCAGCAATGGCGTGGCCAGCGTGTCGCCTGGGATGCCCAAGAGCGCGGTGGGCACGGCGTGCGTCATGTGCTTGGCCACCGCGCCCGCCAGGAAAAACGTGAAGACGCCGGCGGGCGGCACGCCCAGCAGCACCACCAGGAGGGTCAGGGGGGCCAGCGTGGTGGTTTCGTCGGTGCCGGACACCAGGCCGATGGCGGCGAACACCACCGCGCCCAACAGGCCCATGCCGGCGGCCACCATGATTTGTTCAAGCAGTGCGGGGTCGCTCATGCCAGTGCCTCCTTGGCGGCGCCGCGCCGCGCGGCGGCGGCATTGGCGGCGCTGTCTGTGACGCCATCTGTGATGCCATCGTTGACGCCATCAGGGGCGCCAGAGGCGGCCGCGGCCGCCGGCTGTGCGAACAGGTCGTACAGATCCAGTTCCTTCAGTTCGCGCACGACCGGCTCGGGCAGGTCCGCCAGTGTGCCCAGGCCGCCCGGCTGCTCGGCCAGTTCGGCCAGCACCTCGGCGCGCCAGGCGGGATCGTGCGTGGCGCTGCGCTCGATGACCTCGCGCTTGGGCGGAAACAGCCGTGCGCAGATCACGCCGGCCAGCACGCAGCCCGCCAGCCCGGCCAGCATGGCGTAGGCGTGCGCCAGCTCGGGCGAGGCGACCATGCCGCGCAACCAGCGGCTGGCGGCAAAGAAGCCCGCCACGCTGATCGTGATTCCGATGCCGATGGCCCAGGCCAGATGCCTGAGATCCACGGTGTCGCTCCAGACTTCAGCCAGGCGCGTGGAGGGCGCCGGGAGGCTTTGTTTCATGTCTCTCTCCTGTGTTTATCGGACGGCGCGCGTTGGGGGCCGGCGCCGTCTCGGATACCTGCGTTGCGGGTTATCGGGCTGCGCGCAGTTCCTCCAGCAAGGCCAGCGCGCGATCGGTGCGGACGTCCTTTTCCGCCGCCATGCGCTTGGCAACTTCGTCGATCTCCGTGCCGGTGGCGCCGGCCACCAGGGCAATGTTGCGGGCATGCAGCGCCATGTGGCCGCGCTGGATGCCTTCGGTGGCAAGCGCG
Source organism: Achromobacter sp. JD417 (assembly GCF_041879325.1). NCBI lineage: Bacteria > Pseudomonadati > Pseudomonadota > Betaproteobacteria > Burkholderiales > Alcaligenaceae > Achromobacter > Achromobacter sp. JD417. Next base: position 3,092,253 of record NZ_CP087159.1, read on the forward strand.
CGCAGCGCGCCCAGATTCTGCGCCAGGCCGACCGCGACGGCGACTTCGCCCAGCTCCTGCGCCGAGCGCACGTCCATGATCTTCAGCGCAAGGCGCGCCAGCGGATGGGTCTTGGTGGCGCCGCCCACCAGGCCCACGGGCATGGGCATTTCGATGGTGCCGACCAGGGCGCCGTCGGTGTCCTTTTCCCAGTGCGTCAGCGACGTGTAGCGGCCCGAGCGGCTGGCGTAGGCGTGGGCGCCGGCCTCGATCGCGCGCCAGTCATTGCCCGTGGCCACGATCACCGGGTCGATGCCGTTCATGATGCCCTTGTTGTGCGTGGCGGCGCGGTACGGGTCGATGGCGGCGAACGTGTAGGCATCCAGCACGCCTTCGATGATCTCGGCGCCGCTCCGCTCCTTGGTGTCCAGCGTCTGCGGGGTCAGACGCACGCGGGCGCGGGCCAGCCGCAGGTCGGCCAGGTTGGACAGGATGCGCAGCCGCACCGACCCGCCGACGATCTCCTCGACCAGCGGCGCCACGGCCTCGGCCATGGTGTTGACGGTGTTGGCGCCCATGGCATCGCGCACGTCGACGATCAGATGCATCACGATCATCGGACCGCGCGGCGTGTCGGGAAAGACGTGCACTTCGATGTCCTGGCAGCCGCCGCCCAGTTCGATCAGCACCTTGTCGCGGCTGTTGGCCAGCGTCAGGATGCGCTCCCGCTCGCGCAGCAGGGCCAGCCGCGCGCCATGCGGGTCGGTCAGGCCCAGCACCTGCACCTGCGCACGCATGAGGGGCCGGGTGCTGGATGTCTCGAAGCCGCCGCACTCGCGCGCCAGCTTGGCCATGAACGAAGCGGCAGCCACGACGGACGGCTCTTCCACCGCCATCGGCACCAGCACGTCGCGGCCGTTGACCTGGAAGTTGCCCGCCACCCCCAGCGGCAGCTCGAAAGTGCCCAGCACGTTTTCGATCATGCCGTCGGCGCGGGCAAGGCCCAGGGCGCCGGGCTCGGCGAGCAGGCGGCGCTCGTCTGCCGTAAGCGAGGCGGCGTCGGCAATGGCAGCGAGGCGTTGGGTGGGCGTGAGGGCCCGGAAGTTGGGCAGGCGTGAATCGGCCACGATGGCGAGTCTCCGTATAAGAATCGAGTGGCCTGATTCTAGGTAAACTGTACCGCTATTCAGAGGTACAGTTTGGGCAAACAGTACCATTGCACTGCACCAATTTTCGGCAACGCATTCACGGGGATTACAACGTGGCAGACGCCAATCCGCCTGGCAGGCCGCAGCGCCCGGCGCCCATCGCCGAAAGCCTGGCGAACCTGATCGGCCAGCAGATCGCAGACGGCGTCTATCGCGCCGGCGACAAGTTGCCGTCCTTGCGCGAGCTGGCGCAATTGCATCGCTATGCCAAGAACACGGTGGTCGTGGCATTTGAAATGCTGGTGGCGCGCGGGCTGGTCGAGCCGCGGCGCGGCTCTGGCTTTTACGTGTTGGACGTGGACCACGCGCGCCCCGCGGCGGACGAGGAACCGGGACAACTGAGCCGGGCGATGGATATCGTGTGGCTCATGCGCGAGCAGCTCAAGACCCAGCCGGACGCGGTTGCCGTGGGCGATGGATTTCCGCCGGTGGAGTGGCTGGCGGACATGCGCATGGACCGCTACCACCAGAAGGTGGTGCGCACGGGGCTCGGCGCGCTGTTCCGCTATGGCAGCCGTTTCGGCTACGCGCCGCTGCGCGAAAGCCTGGTGCGCAAGCTGGGCGATGTGGGCATCAACGCCGCGCCGTCGCAACTGGTGCTTACGCATGGCGCCAACGAGGCCATGGACCTGGTGATCCGGTATTTCCTGCCGCCGGGGTCGACGGCGCTGGTGGACGACCCTGGCTACTACCCGCTCTTTGGCAAGCTGAAGCTGGCCGGGGTGCGGATGGTGGGCGTGCCGCGCCTGCCCGACGGGCCGGACGTGGTGGCGTTGGAAGCGTTGCTGCAGCGCGAAAAGCCGCGGCTTTTCTTCACGCAGTCGATCGCGCACAACCCGACCGGCTCGGACATGACGCCGGCCGAGGCCTACAAGATCCTGCAGTTGGCAGAGCGCTACAACCTGATGGTGGTCGAGAACGATCCGCTGGCGGACTTCAAGCCCACGTCCTCGGTCCGGCTGTCGGCGCTGGATCAGCTTGAGCGCACGCTGTACATCGGCAGCTTCTCCAAGTCGTTCTCGGCGGCGCTGCGCGTGGGTTTCATCGCCTGCAATGCGGCATTGGCCAGCGATCTGGCCGACCTGAAGGCGCTGGTGCATGTCAGCAGTTCCGAATACTGCGAACGCATGGTGGACGTGATGCTGCGCGAGGGCCATTACGAGCGGCATCTGGTGCGGCTGCGTCAACGGCTGGAAGCCGCGACCGGACAGGCCTTGCAGGTGCTGGACGCGCTGGGCGCCCACGTGTTTACGCGGCCAACCAGCTCGCTGTACCTGTGGGCGGCGTTTCCGGGCGTGCCGGACTCGCTGACGCTGGCCGAGGCGCTGATGCCCGAAAAGGTCATCATGGCGCCGGGCCGCGTGTTCAGCGTGGACCCCAAGGCGGTATCGCCGTGGTCACGCTGCAATGTAGGCGCCGTGGCGTCGCCGCGGTTTCATGCCACCCTGGCCGCGCACCTGGCTCAGCGATAGGCAAATTCCTCGAAGGTTTGCCGCAGCTCGGCCTGCGCCTGGTTGCTGAGCGCGCGCGCGACCGGGGCGCCGGGCGCGGCGCGTGCCGCCTGCACCGCAAACTGGCGCACGCCGCGGCGCGAGAGTTCGCGCGCCAGCGTCATCAGGCGCGGTTCGTCCAGCCAGTCCGGATGCCAGGTGATGCGGCATTCGAAGTCCGTGCCTGCCGATAGCAACTGCGTCAGGCACGCGAGCGCCGGGCGCTGCGAGTCGCGACGGCTCGTGATGTCGTCATAGCCCTTGGCGTCCGCCTTGATATCCATGCCCACCCAGTCCAGATGGCGCAGCACGTCGGCCAGCCGCAACGGGTAGATGCCTGCGGTGTGCAGGCCCACGCGGTAGCCCATGCGTTTGATGTCGCGGATCATGGCGGGCAGGCGCGGTTCGCTCAAGGGCTCGCCGCCGGAGAACACGACCGCATCCAGGAGGCCCTTGCGGGTTTCAAGGAAGGCACGGACTTCGCGCCAGTCATAGCGGGCGGCGCGCGTCTGCAGCTCGGTGTTGTGGCAATAGTGACACCGCCACGGACAACCCGAGATGAAGACGACCGCCGCCAGCTGGCCCGGCCAGTCCACGGTGGAAAAGGGCACCAGCCCCCCAACCGCGGGCGAATGCCGGGGCAGGGGCTGGATGACGGGTTGGGGCGGCGAGGCATAGGCTGGCCGGTCTGTCAGCAGGCGCACGGCCTGGCTGGCGGGCCGGCCGGCGCCGCCGGCCAGCGAAGCGCCCACGGGCGAGCCGCCTTCAGGCACTGCGTTCGACGAAGAAGCGGCGCTCATTGAATTCGCCCTGTTTGCCGGTGTTGAAGGAAGAAACCGGGCGGTGGTAGCCCATCACCCGGGTCCAGACTTCGCAGCGCACGCGCTGGCTGTCGTCCAGTTGGACGGCGGGAGCGGACGTGGCGGCGGGGGCGGTCAAGGTTTGCATGAGATTTCCTTGGGGAGTGAATGCCGGACGCATGCCCGGCGGGTGAAGGACCGCGCGCGCCGGGAGGCCACGCGCCGGTCCGGGGCCGGAAACGCTACGCCGGGGTGCAGCAGGCCGATTGCTTGGCCAGCAGCTCCACGTCGCACTTGGGGCAGAACTCGTGGTGCCCGGCCAGATAACCGTGATTCGGGCAGATCGAGAACGTGGGCGTGACGGTGATGTAGGGCAGGCGGAAGTTGGTGAGCGCGCGGCGCACGAGCTGTTTGCAGGCCTCGGCGGTGGACACGGCTTCGTTCATGTACAGGTGCAGCACCGTGCCGCCCGTGTACTTGCTTTGCAGCGTTTCCTGCAGTTCCAGCGCGTGGAAGGGATCGTCTGTGTAGCCCACCGGCAACTGGCTGGAGTTGGTGTAGTAAGGCTGCGCGTCCGTGCCCGCTTGCAGGATGCCGGGATAGCGCTTGCGGTCTTCGCGGGCAAACCGGTATGTGGTGCCTTCGGCGGGCGTGGCCTCCAGGTTGTAGAGATGGCCGGTCTCTTCCTGGAATTCGGTCATGCGCTGGCGCACGCGATCCAGCAGGCGCACGGCAAAGGCGTGGCCGGCGGGCGTGGTCACGTCTTCGGCGTCGTCGGTGAAGTTGCGGATCATCTCGTTGATGCCGTTCACGCCCAGCGTGCTGAAGTGGTTGCGCAACGTGCCCAGGTAGCGGCGGGTGTAGGGGTAGAGCCCCTGGTCGATGTAGCGCTGCACCACCTTGCGCTTGGTTTCCAGGACATCGCGGCCCAACGCCAGCAGATAGTCCAGGCGTTCCATGAGCCGAGCCTCGTCGCCGCGGCACGTATGGCCCAGGCGGGCGCAGTTCACGGTCACCACGCCGACCGACCCGGTCTGCTCGGCCGAGCCGAAGAGCCCGTTGCCGCGCTTCAAGAGTTCGCGCAGGTCGAGCTGCAGGCGGCAGCACATGGAGCGCACCATGTGCGGTTCAAGGTCGGAATTCAGGAAGTTCTGGAAGTAGGGCAGCCCATAGCGCGCCGTCATTTCAAAGAGGCGCTCGGTGTTCGGGTGGTCCCAGTCGAAATCCGGCGTGATGTTGTAGGTTGGGATGGGGAAGGTGAACACGCGGCCCTTCGCGTCGCCGGCCATCATGACCTCGATGTAGGCGCGGTTGATCATGTCCATTTCGGCTTGCAGGTCGCCGTAGGAGAACGGCATTTCCTCGCCGCCCACGTACGGGATCTGGTCCTTCAGGTCGGCCGGGCAGGTCCAGTCGAAGGTCAGGTTGGTGAACGGCGTCTGTGTGCCCCAGCGGCTGGGCACGTTCAGGTTGAAGATCAGTTCCTGGATGGATTGCTTGACGTCCGCGTAGGTCATCGCGTCGCGGCGGATGAAGGGCGCCATGTAGGTGTCGAACGAACTGAATGCCTGCGCGCCGGCCCATTCGTTCTGCAGCGTGCCCAGGAAGTTGACGATCTGGCCGATGGCGGCCGACATATGCTTCGGGGGCGTGGATTCGACCTTGCCCGGGATGCCGTTGAAGCCTTCGGTCAGCAACTGGCGCAGCGACCAGCCGGCGCAGTAACCGCTGAGCATGTCCAGGTCGTGGATGTGGATGTCGCCCTCGCGGTGGGCGTGGCCGGCTTCGGGCGTGAAGACGTTGGACAGCCAGTAGTTGGCGGTGACCTTGCCGGCCACGTTCAGGATCAGGCCGCCCAGGCTGTATCCCTGGTTGGCGTTGGCATTCACGCGCCAGTCGCGCTGTTCCAGATACTCTTCCATGGCGCTTTCCACGTCGACCAGCGTGTGGCGCAGGGAACGCAGGCGGGCGTGCTGCTCGCGGTGGACGATGTAGGCGCGCGCGGTGCGCCAGTGGCCCGCCTGGACCAGGGCATCCTCGACGCGGTTCTGGATGGTTTCGACGCCGGGGCAGACATTGCCGTCCAGCTTTGCGATGACGGTGCCGGTCAGGGCGCGTGCGCCTTGCAGGTCCAACTCCCCGGTGCTTTGGCCCGCCGCCGCCATGGCTTGCGCGATCTTCTCGCTATCGAATGCAACGACGCGGCCGTCGCGCTTGAGGATGTGTTGGATTTCCATTGTTGGCACCATATGTAGTGGAGTTCGAAAACTCTACCACCACATATGGTGCTAAATGGCCGGCATCTGGACGCAGGTTGACCGGCGTCAAACAGACAAAATGGTTTGCGAAATTGCGCAATGCGGCGATGGGCCGCGGCCTGGTGCTCAGTAAAACGCCGTCAAAACCCGAGGCCGACGCCCACCAGGGATATCGCCACCGCCAGGGCGGCGGCGCCTGCGGCAGGCCGTGGCGTCCAGGACAGTTTGCCAAACCACAGCAGCGCGCCCGCGCAGAGCCAGCCCAACCAGACGGACATGCCCAGTGCATCGCCCCACAGGCCGACGCAAGGCAGGATCGCCAGGCCCATCAGCAGCGCGCCAGCGCCGCGCAGCACGCGCGTGTGGGCCGCGCGGGGATTGCGCGTCCAGACCTGGTGGTAGTGGCGGGGGGTGGCCAGGGCCAGGCAAGCCATGCCGGCGTAAGTCAGCAGCAAGGCCATCGCGATGGCGCAGAGGTCATTCAGGGTCATGCGGCTGCACGTCTTGCGCAAGTTGCCGATCCTGTGTGAGGGCGCGGCGCGCTGGCGCTTTGATGGGTAACGACCCTGATTCTACGGGAATCGGCGGCGCGTCCGGCGCGCGGGGCTTTGTATTTTCTTCCGGGCGACGTGGACCGCGTGCGGATCGGCAGGCCCCCGCGATGCCCCGCGAGGCCCGTCTGCGCGGCGTCTGCGCGCGCTTTGCCATCGCAGGAACGGCAATTGCTGGATTCGCGCCTCCATCCGGAACGATCGCCGCGTGCGGATCGTTGATGACCTACCACAAGGAGCCCAACCATGAAGCGCAAAGCCGGAAACGCCGATCAGATCAAGGAACTGCTGTATCAGGCCCTGGAAACCGAAATTGGCGGCCTCGCCATCTACGAGACCGCGGTGTCGTGTGCCATCAACGAAGACCTGAAGAAGGAATGGCTGGGCTATCTGGAAGAAACGCGCACGCATCGCCGCGTGCTGCTGACCGTCTTCGAGCAACTGAAGCTCGACCCGCAGGCCAAGTCGCCGGGGCGCGACGTGGTGCGGCACTTGGGCGAATCGTTGGTGAAGGCCATGAAGATGGCCATTTCGGCCGGCGATCCCGAAGCCGCGCAGCTCGTGGCCACCGAATGCGTGGTGCTGGCCGAAACCAAGGATCACGCCAACTGGTCGTTGATCGGGTTGATTGCCGAGCAGCAGTCAGGCGAGCAGGCCAAGATCCTCAAGCAAGCCTACGACGCGGTGGCGACCGACGAGGACCACCACCTTTATCACACGCAGGGCTGGTCGCGCGAACTGTGGATCGAGTCGCTCGGCTTCCCCGCCGTGCTGCCGCCGCCCGAAGAAGTGAAGAAGGTCGAGACCGCCATTGGCGCATCCCGCGCCGAACAGGCGCGCGACTCGATGCTGACCCATTAAGGAGAAAGACTCATGGCAAGCAAAAAGCCAGCCAAGGCCGGCCAGGGCGGTGCACTGGACACCGCCTACATGAACACCGACAGCGGTCCCGCAAGCGGTCCGGCCGGCAAGCCGAGCCACCCCGCGCTCAAGCGCGCGGCAGCGGTAGGCGCCACCGTGGGCGCCATGCCCCATAACACCAACAAGGAAGCCGAGTACGGCGAGCAGGCCGCGCGCTGCCCGTACGCCGGCGCGCACGTGGGGGCCGTGGACCCCGCCGTCGGCGCAAGCTCGCTGTCCGAAAAGGAAGTGTCGGACAAGACCGGCGACGCCGCGACCCCGGGCGTGAACCGTGTCGACGGCCAACTGCCGCGCGTGCGCGCGGACGGCGGCGGCCAGGAACTGACCACCAATCAGGGCGTGCGCGTCAGCGACAACCAGCACTCGCTGAAGGCGGGCCTGCGCGGGCCGGCGCTGCTGAAGGATTTCATCCTTCGCGAGAAGATCACGCACTTCGATCATGAGCGGATTCCCGAGCGCATCGTGCACGCCCGCGGCTCGGCGGCCCACGGCTACTTCGAGTGCTACAAGCCGCTGACCGACCTGACCGCAGCGTCGCTGTTTGCCGAGGCCGGCAAGCGCACGCCGGTGTTCGTGCGCTTTTCGACGGTGGCGGGCGAGCGCGGGTCCAAGGACACGGCGCGCGACGTGCGCGGCTTTGCCGTCAAGTTCTATACCGACGAGGGCAACTGGGACCTGGTGGGCAACAACATGCCGGTGTTCTTCATCCAGGATGCGATGAAATTCCCGGACCTGGTCCACGCGGTCAAGCCCGAGCCGCACCATGGCATGCCGCAGGCCGCGTCCGCGCACGATACCTTCTGGGACTTCGTGTCGCTCATGCCCGAGTCCACCCACATGCTGATGTGGGTGATGTCGGACCGCGCGATCCCGCGCAGCTACCGCATGATGCAGGGCTTTGGCGTGCACACGTTCCGGTTCGTCAACGCGCAGGGTGAATCGCGCCTGGTGAAATTCCACTGGAATCCCATCCTGGGGACGCACTCGCAAGTGTGGAACGAGGCGGTCAAGGTGTCGGGCGCAGACCCTGACTATCATCGCCGCGACCTCTGGGAAGCCATCGACGCGGGTCATGGTCCGCAATGGGAACTGGGCGTGCAGGTCTTCACGGAAGACCAGGCCGAAGGCTTCAGCTTCGACGTGCTGGACGCCACCAAGATCGTGCCCGAGGAACTGGTGCCGATCGTGCCCATCGGCCGCATGGTGCTGGATCGCAACCCCGACAACTTCTTTGCCGAGACCGAGCAGGTGGCCTTCTGCGCCGCGCACGTGGTCCCCGGCGTGGACTTCACGAATGACCCGCTGCTGGCTGGCCGCATCCATTCCTACGTCGACACGCAGATCTCGCGCCTGGGCGGCCCGAACTTCCACGAGATCCCCATCAACGCGCCGCTGGCGCCGGTGCACAACAACCAGCGCGACGGCATGCATCGCCAGACCATTCATCGCGGCCGCGTGTCCTACGAGCCCAATTCCCTTGCCGGCGGCTGTCCGTTCCAGGCGGGAATGGACGGCTTCGTGTCGTTTCCGGAGCCGGTGACGAGCGACGAACTGCGCGGACATCCGGAAAAATTTGCCGAGCACTACAACCAGGCCACGCTGTTCTACGACAGCCAGACCGCCTGGGAACGCAAGCACATCATCGACGCCTTCGCGTTCGAGCTCAGCAAGGTGACGGTGCCGCAGATCCGCGAGCGCATGGTCGCTTCCCTGCGCAATGTGTCGGACGAACTGGCGCAGGGCGTAGCCGATGAAATCGGCATGCCCTTGCCGGATCCCTTGCCGCGCGCGACGAAGAATCCGCCCAAGTCCGAAGTGCAGGTGTCGCCCTCGCTGTCGCTGACCGCCCGCCCTGGCGACGGCGGCGTGGCGACGCGCAAGGTCGCCATCCTGGCGGCGGAAGGCGTGGATGGCAAGGCACTGTCCGCCGTGGCCGACGCGCTCATGCAGGCAGGCGCCGTCGTGCGGCTGGTGGGCCAGCGCATTGGTCCGATGCAGACGGGCGAGGGCGGCGCGTTCGATGCGGATGCGTCGCTGGACAACCATCCTTCCGTGGTGTTTGACGGCGCGGTGGTTGTCGGTGGCGCCGACGCCGTGCAACGCCTGGCGGCCGACGGACGGGCGCTGGAGTTCCTGCGCGACGCCTATCGCCACGGCAAGACGCTGATGGGTGTCGGCGACGGCGTCCAGGTGTACGCTGCGGCGGGCATCGACCCCGATCCGAACGATGGCGGACTGCTGCTGGGCGGCGAGGATCCGCAAGCGTTCATTGCCGCCTTGGGCAAACATCGCCATCCGGAGCGGGAGACGACGCCGCCCAAGGTATGAGGGGCGCGGCAGTACGGGTAAGCAAGGACCATTGACACCCGCGGGACGCCTCTCGAATACTGAGCCGGCAGGTCGGGCGAGCGCATCGGGCGCTCGCCCTGTCTAACCGGGGAGGCCGTATGAACCGAGCGTCCGTGTTGCCTGTGAAATTCGTTGGCTGGCTTTGTGCCAGCCTTTTGTCTTTTTCCTCCCTGATCGGCGTTGCGCCGTCCGCGCGGGCGGCGTCGGCGGCGGAGATAAGCGCCGACGCAACGGCGGCGCTGGAGCAGCTTTATACGCAGGACCCCCGCATCCGCCAACTGGGCGACAAGGCTGTTGCGGTGCTGGTGTTTCCCAACATCATCAAGGGCGGTTTCCTGGTGGGTGGCGAGCGCGGCTCGGGCGCCTTGATCCGGCGCGGTCAGGTCGAGGGCTTTTATTCGATCTCGGCGCTGTCGTTCGGACTGCAGGCGGGGGCGCAACAGTTCTCGTACGCGCTGTTCTTCATGAACGAGCCCGCGCTGGCGTATCTGAACCAGAGCGACGGCTGGGCGCTGGGCGCCGGCCCGAGCCTGGTCGTGGTCGACCAGGGCTACGCTGCCAGCATCTCGACCACGACCCTGACGCAGGACGTGTACGCGGTGCCGTTTGGCGAGCAGGGCCTGATGGCGGGGATGGGGCTGGAAGGATCCAAGATCAGCAGCATGGTGCCGGATTGATGGCGCGGCACGCAAAGCAGGCGGGACGCCGGTAGCGTCCCGTGTTGCGGTCACTCAAGCGTAATGCCTGCGCGCTGGGCGACGGCGCTGAATCTGGCGATCTCGATCGTGATCTGGTCCCTGAAGGCCTGGCCGGGCAGGAAGACGGGATTGAGCGACAGGTCCGATACGCTCTTGCGCACTTGCTCGTCGTGCATGATTTCCGTCATGGCCCGGTTCAGCGTGTGCATGACGGTGGATGGCGTCTGGGCCGGCGCGACCAGGCCGTACCAGCCCACGAACGACACATCCGCCATGCCGGCTTCCGCGAAGGTCGGCACGTCCGGCAATTGCGGCATGCGCTGATCGCCGGTAACGGCCAGCGCGCGGACCTTGCCGGCGCGCGCCTGGGCCGCCGACGCCGACACCGTGTCCACGGCCAGGGCGATCTCGCCGCCGATCAGCGCGGTGATGAGCTGCGCGCTTCCCTTGTAGGGCACCGGCACCATTTTGGCGCCGGCGGCCTGGGCGAACATTTCGCCGGTCAGGTGGGGGGCGGATCCCGGTCCGAACGTGCCGTACATCAGGCCGCCCTTGGCGGTCTGCTGGCGCGCGAGTTCGGCGGCCTCGTGAGGCGTGGCCGCGGGCAGAGAATTCTGCGCCAGCAGCACGACAGGGGCCATCGCGACGATGCCCACGTGCTCGAAGCTGCGCACGGGATCGTAGGGCAATGCGGGCTTGAGTGCCGGCAGGACGCTGTAGGTTGTGCTGCCCGACAGCATCAGCGTGTAGCCGTCCGGCTTGGCGCGGGCGACCGCTTCGGCGCCGATGAGCGTCGACGCGCCGGGGCGGTTTTCAACGATGACGGGCTGGCCGAACTTACCCGACAGCTTGGTGGCAAGCAGGCGCGCCACCGCATCGGTGGCGCCGCCGGGTGTGAAGGGGACAACGATCTTGATGGCCTGGTCCGGATAGGCCGCGTGGGCGTCTTGGGCGTGGGCGGCGGTGGCGGCAAGCGTCAACGCCAACAGGGCGGTGCGAAATCTGGCGATCATGGCGGGGCTCGGTCTTGTCAGGCGTAAGTGGACGATTGGGCGCAGGCTTGTTCGAGGACGTCGGCGCCCTGGGTTCCCAGGTCCCAGAACAGGCCGGCCATGATGGCCAGGCCTTCCCGGGCGACGCTGCCCAGCAGATGCTCGTTGGGCGCGTGCTGCGCGCAGGCGGGGTAGGAATGCGGGACCCACAGGGTGGGCAGGCCGAGCTGGTCGGCAAAGATGTCGTTGGGCAGGGAGCCGCCCAGGTTGGGCAGGAGCGCCGGGCGCTTGCCGGTGGTGTGTTCCAGCGAGGCGGCGGCCCAGCGCACCCACGGGGTGTCGGGCGACAGGCGCGTTGCGCCCGCCTGCATGCCTATGCGCACTTCCACGTCGGCAAGGCCAAGCTGGCGCAGATGATCGACCACATGATCCTGCAGGCCGCGCCAGTCGGTGCCCACCACGAAGCGCAACTGGCACCAGGCCACGGCTTCGGGAGGAATGGCGTTCACGGGCTTGGCCGGGTCGCCCGCGCCGAAGGTCAACACGTCCAGGCTGTTCCAGCCGAACACCTTTTCAGGGGAGGTCAGGCCGGGTTCGCCCCACCACGTGTTGATGGCCGGATCGTCTTCGCCGCCACCGACCTCCAGGTCGGCCAGCGCCTGGGCGACCACGTCGGGGATGGGCGGGGGGCGCAGCCCGGGGACGGCGATGCGCCCGTTGGCGTCCACGAGTGAGCTGATGGCGTGCGACAGGCGGATGGCCGGATTGGCAAGCAGTCCGCCCCAGTTGCCGGAGTGGTAGCCGCGGTCCCGTGACCGCACCCTGAGTTCGAAATTGATCGCACCGCGCGAGCCCATGAACAGCGTGGGCCGGGCGGCGTTCAGGCGCGGTCCGTCGCTGGCGATGAAGACGTCGGCGGCCAGGAGATTGCGGTGCGTCTTGCAGAAATCGGACAGGCCCGGCGAGCCGGCTTCCTCGCCGGTTTCGATGAGCCAGATTGTATTGAAACCGAGCGCGCCGCCGCGCGCATCAATGACGCGGGACAGCGCTTCAAGGTTGATCGAATGCTGACCCTTGTTGTCGGCCGTGCCGCGCCCGTACCAGCGGTCGCCTTCGACCTTGAGCTGCCAGGGGTCGCGGCCGGACTCCCATTTGGCGGCGTTGCCCCGCACCACGTCGCCGTGGCCATACATGAGGACCGTGGGCAATTCGGCCGCTTCGATGCGGCGCGCGACCAGGATCGGCAGGTCCACCCCGGCCGGATTCGCGTGCACCTCACAGGAAAAGCCCAGCGCCGACAGGCGCGGAACCAGTTCGTCCTTCAGGTAGGCATGCTGCGCCGCGGCCTGCGTGGGCACTTCGCTTTCGGTCGCAAATGCGACCCGGCGCGCCAGGGTGTCCAGAAGGGCGCCGCTGTCATACGCTTGTACGGCGTGGAGAATGGCTTGCTCGCGGGTCATGGCGGTTCTCGGTGCGGGAGTTGGAAGCACAAATTTATTGCGCTTCTTAACGTGCCACAATTAGATATTTCGCACTTTTGCGTTGCTTAAATGGCATGTCTTCGGGAGCCCGCCATGATTTCCCTAGGCCTCAGATATTTCCTGGAAGTCGCGCGCTGCGGATCGATCGCGGGCGCGGCGGCGGCCCTGCACGTGGCGGCGTCCGCCGTGAGCCGGCAGATCGCCAAGCTGGAGGACAGCTTGGGCATCGTGCTGTTCGAGCGCCAGGCGCGCGGCATGGAGCTCAGCGAGGCAGGCCTGCAACTGGCCGCGTACGCCCGGGCCGCCGCCCTGGAGGCCGAACGCGTCACCACCGAGATCCGGCGGCGCAGTGCGCTGGGCGACGTCACCATCCGGCTAGCCTGCAGCGAGGGCTTCGCGCACCGTTTCATGCCGATGTGCATGGCCGACTTCAAGCAGATGCGGCCCGAGGCGCGCTTTCATCTGCAGGTGGATCGGCCGGAAGAGGTGATTCGCCGGATTCTGGAGGGACTGTCCCAGATCGCGCTGCATTACACGGTGGCGCAGGACGATCGGCTCAAGACCGAGCTGCTGACCCGGGCCCCGGTGTACGCGGTGATGTGCCGGCGGCATCCGCTTGCCAGCCGCCGCACGGTCAGCCTTCGCGACCTGGCGGAGGAGCCGGTGTCGGTGGGCGATACCGGCACGACCGTCCGGCAGTTATTCGACAACGCCTGCGCCAACGCCGGGCTGCACATCGAGCCGGCCTACGTATCGAACAATTCGGCGGCCTTCCTGCCCATGCTGCCGGGCAGCCGCATCGTGGCGCTGACCGGCTACCTGACGCTGATGGGCGACCCGCAGGGGGCTGCGCTGGCCGCGGTGCCCTTCAGCAACCCCGAGATGCGCCAGCGCAGCATTCAGGCGGTGACACTGCAGGGGCGCACCTTGCCGCCGCTGGCCAAGGAGTTCCTGGAGTTCATGGCTCAGCGGCTCACCGCCACGCCCCGCGCGCCGGATGCGGACAAGGGCGACGCGTGAGCTAGACCGACCGCACGAACAACGCCCGCAGCTTGTTCCAGAAATCGCCGCCCAGAACGAAGAAGCTGGCCACCAGCATGACGTCGCCCAGCAGCTGCGCCTGCCATATCCGGGGGCGAAAGCCGGGCCAGATCTGGTCGACATAAGGTTCGAGCATCGAGGTCAGCAGCGGCAGGATGAACATCACCAAGCCGATCGCATGGCGCACCGGTCCGACCTTCTGCACGGGCGCCAGCTTCTTCGCGTGACCGCCGATGATGGCTTTAAGCTGCTGGAATCCCTCTTTGCCCATGACGGCGATGCAGGTGATGAGCAGCACCTTGTTGGCGATGAAGATGGCGCCCGTCAACGCCGCGATGCGTGACCCCGGGATGTCCATCACGGCGCCAATGGGGATAAGGAACCAGAGCGCGAAAGCCAGGACGAAGAGGGCGATTCCGCACTTGAAGCGCCAGCCCATCGCTGGCGCAGGGGGGGTAGGCATGTCTTGGGCACTCATGGCGGACTCCTTTTAAGGCGTGAGAACGGATGGCGTGCGGAAAATCCCGGTCCGCGCGGCCGGGGTTCAAGCAACTGAAGCATCAGGCACGCATACAGCGTGACCGCGATGAACAGACCCATGCGAATGGCGAAGGCCGTGTAGACATCATTGCCCGCAAAGCTGTCCTGGACCGACTGGCCAAGCAGGATGATGAGCGTGATCAGGGTGTTCAACCAGAAGCTCGGGGCGTGCGGTGTGGGGCTCAGCCGATACAGCTTGCGGGCGATCACCAGCGCGAACAGCAGCATCCAAAGGAAGTACATCCACAGGCTGGGAAACGGCCTGAGTCCGATCCAGAACGCCACGGCAAGCACGCCGGCCAGCAGGGTGGAACCGAGTATTTCGCGCGCCGCGCCATGCGCAGCCGTGACGCAGCTCTGCCTTCCCAGGCTGACCGCCTTCAGGATGATGGGCATGTAGCCCAGCGGATCGGTCATCGCCAACAGGAAAGCCGGCAGCACCACCAGCGCCGCGCGCAGGGCCATGCGGTTGGCCTCGCCCGCAGATAGCACGGGCGGGGGCGGCGGGGCCGGAAGGCCAGGCGGATCCGGGAACAGCGCGTGGCAGACGCCCAGCATCAGCGCTGCGAGCAGCAGGCCTTTGACCAGCGCCTCGATCACCGTCACGGCCAGACCGAAGTCGAAGGTGCCCGCCGCCGAAATCATGGTCAGGCCGATGATGAGAAACGTCGACACCAGGTTATTGCCGCCGCGCAGCCCGTGGCGGAACGCGAGGAACAGGCACAGGCCGACGATCAGGACGCCGGCGGCCGGGTAATAGCGCAGCAACGGGATGAGGACGAGGCCCGTGCCCGTGGTGAACGCCGCCACCAGCGCCAGGCCCACGCCGGCCTTCAGGGACAGCGGCCGGTTCATCTGCGCCAGCAGGAAGACGCCCAGCACCGGCGCGACCATCGGGATCGGCGTGTCCAGCCCGAAACTGATCGCCAGGCATAGCGCCGTCCCCACGCCCAGTCGCAGGGCGCGCTGGCCGCGCGGGTCGCGGGGAGCGGGGCGGTCGTCAGTACGCATAGGAAAGCCAGCTCATCAGCCGCAAATAGATGCGGCCCAGCGGATTGAGCGGATTGCCCGGCTGGGGAAATGCCATCACTTCCGCCTGTCCGCCCACGCGAATGCCGCGCAGGGAGGGGAGCTGCCCGGGATCGAGGTCGATGGCCACTGGGAAGCGCTGCGCCGGACGCAGCCAGTCGCGGCTGTTCTGCACCGTGGGCAGGCTGCCGGGCTGCGTGGGCGTGCCAACGCTTACGCCATAGCCCACGCTGCGCACCCGGCCCTCGAAGATCCGGCCGGGCAGCGCGTCCAGGATGATCGCCACCGGCGTGCCGGGGTCGACGTGTCCCAGATTGTTCTCGGTCATTTCCGCGTTAATCCACACGTCATGGATGGCGATGAGCGTCATGACGGGCTTGCCCGCCGCCGCGAACTGGCCCACATCGGTGCGCAGGTCGGTGACCAGGCCGGCCGCGGGCGCGCGCACCTGCGTGTTGGCCAGGTCCAGCTCGGCCTTTGCGACGGCGGCGGCTGCGCTGCGCAGCTTGGCGTTGTCTTCTTCGCTGCCGCCTTCCTGCTCGCGCGCCCGCTGCACCTCGGCGCGCGCGGCCGCAACCTGGCTGACCGCCTGCGCCAGGTTGGCCCGCGCGATCTCCAGGCGGCGCAGCGAGACCGTGCCCCGATCGTCGCTGTACAGGCGCTCAAGGCGGGTGCTGTCCTGGCGCGCGCGGACCTCGTTGGCTTGCGCCGCGCGCAATGACGCTTGCGCCGAATCGATACCGGCGGTGCTGGCGCCGATCTGGCGGCGCGTGGCGTCCAGGTCGGCCCGCGCACGGTCCAAGGCGATGCGGTACTGCTCGGCGTCGACGTCGAACAGCACGGCGCCCGCCTGGACGTCCTGGTTGTTGCGCACGCGAACCTGGGTCACCCGGCCCGCCACTTCGGACGCCACCGGGACCACGAAAGCCTCTACCCTCGCCTGCTGCGTGTAGGGCGTATAGCGGTCCGCCAGCAGATACCAGACCAGGCTAAGGACGATCACCACGACGACCCACCGGATACCTTTGCGGGCGGGATCCGGCGCGGGCGGCGGCGCGGCGGGCGGCGGGGGGCTGGCTGCGGGCGCGGGGCTGGCTGGGCTGCCCGATGGCGGCGCGGACCGGGGACTAGTCATCGGATCGCCTCGTGGTCTTGGAAATCGCGGAGGCCGGGGCGGGACGCCCGGCTTCGGTCAGCAGGTCGCCCCAATTGGTGCGTTGCTGCATCTGGTCTCGTGTGGCGGGATCGATCACCGGCTGGCCGCTATACCAGCCGCCGCCCACCGCCTTGTACAGCGCGATCAGATCGCTCACGGCGTTGCCCCGGTTCACCAGATAGGTGTCCTGCTGGGTCGCGAGCGCGCGCTGGGCGTCCAGTACCCGCTGGAAATCGGAATAGCCCTCGCGGTACAGCGCATTGGCCAGCGTCAGCGAACGCTTGGCGGCAAGCGCCGAGTCATAAAGAATGCCGTCCCGCTCCAGCGCCTTGATGAGCCCCGTGGCCGCGTCGTCGGCTTCGCGCGCCGCCTGACGCACGGCGTCCTGGTAGATGACGATGAGCTGCTGGAGCCGCGCGTCCTGCAGTCGCACCGTGTTGGTGATCCGGCCGTGGTCGAATACGTTCCAGCTCAGGCTGGGACCGGCAAGCAGCGCCGCGCCGCCTGACGTGCCGGCCAGCGACGTGGCGGTCCAGACAATGCTGCCCAACAGCGTCAGCGAGGGGTAGAGCTCCGCCTTGGCCACCCCCACCTGCGCGGACTGCGCCGCGATACGCAGTTCGGCGGCGCGGATGTCCGGGCGCCGCAGCAGCAGGTTTGCAGGCACGTCCTGCAGGACAGCTTTGTCAATCAGCGGAATCACGGCCTCCTTGGACGCCAGGTCGGGCAATTCGGGCATCGGGCCAGGAGGCTTGCCGACCAGCACCGCCAGCGCATTGCGCGTGCGCGCGATCTGGCTTTCGAATTCCGGGATGGTGCTGAGCGTGCCCAGGTATTGCGTGCGGGCCTGCTGCAGATCCAGTTCGTCGGTCTCGCCGCTTTTGAACAGGCGTTCGGTGATCTCGTAGCTGCGCTTCTGGATCGCCGCATTGTCGCGGGCAATGCGCAGCCGCGCCTCGGCCGTGCGCAGCGCGTAATAGCTTTCGGCGACCTGCGCGTGCAGCAGCACCAGCACGTCTTCGCGATTGGCTTCGGCGGCGAAGTACGCCGCGTCGGCGGACTCGATGGCGCGGGAAAAGCGGCCCCAGAAATCCAGCTCCCAGCCGATGTTGAAGCCCGCGCTGTATTGCCAGAAACTGCTGGGGCGGGGATTGCCCTCGGCCGAGCGCGACGCGCGATGCTGATACAGCGCGTCCGCGCCCACAACCTGGGACTGCGGAAACAGGCCGCTGCGCGCGATGCCCAGCTGGGCGCGCGCTTCCATGATCTGCAGGCCGGCCACCTGCACGCCCGGATTGTTCGCGTCCGCTTGGGCGATCAGAGATTCAAGAACGGGGTCGTTGAAGATGCGCCACCATTGCCGCGCATCGGGCTGGGCGCCGGATTCGGTGGCCTGCCGCAGCGCCGGCGTATCCCACTGACTGGACCAGTCGACGCGCTGCGGCGCAAAGTCGGGCCCCGCCTGCACGCATCCGCCGAGGCTGAGCATGCCCATCAGCAGCAGTCCATTCGAACAAGTCATCGGCCACATTGGGCACCATGTCTGTCAGAGGCCAAACTGCGAGTTCCGGTGTCGGCGCTTTTGGGGCCCCGCTCCGCGAACGCCGGAAAGCCCGGCAGCGACGCTTAGTCAGGCGTGCGCGCCGGCATCGCGGGCGGAAAGCCGCATTCCGGGGGCGCAAATGTGCACCGGGGCCGGATCAGGCGGCTTTCGTCAGCGTGCCAAACGATTCTATTGAGCTTTTTATTTTCCGGCTAGCGGGAAGATGGCGGGCCTGCAGATGCGCGGTCAGGCCGTGCGGCGCTTGTCCCAGGCCAGCCGGCGCAGGCGTTCCAGCGCCAGATAGACGATCGGGGTGGTGTACAGCGTCAGGAACTGGCTGATCATCAGTCCGCCGACGATCGCCACGCCGAGCGGGCGGCGCAGTTCCGACCCTTCGCCCATGCCCAACACCAGGGGTAGGGCGCCCAGCAGGCCTGCCAGGTTGGTCATGACGATTGGCCGCAAGCGCAACATGGCGGCGCGGTGGATGGCCTGTTCGGGCGTCAGGTTTTCGCGCCGCTCCAGGCTGAGGGCAAAGTCGATCATCAGGATGGCGTTCTTCATGACAATGCCCACCAGAAGGAACAGCCCCAGCAGCGCAATGAGGGTGAACTCGATGCCCGCCAGCCGCAGCGCCAGCAGGGCGCCGACGCCGGCCGAAGGCAGCGTGGACAGGATCGTCAGCGGATGCAGCGGGCTTTCATACAGGATGCCCAGCACCAGATAGATGGCGACCAAGACGCCCAGGATCAGCCAGGGCTGGTCCTGCAGGCTCTGCTGGAAGTTGTGCGCATCGCCGCCCAGCCGGGTCTGGATGTGCGAAGGCACCATCAGCTTTGCCGTGGCCGCGTCGATGGCGGCCAGGCCTTGTTCCAGCGATACCCCGGGCGCCAGCGAAAACCCGACCCACACGGCGGCGAACAGCCCGTCGTGAAAGACGCGGTCGTTGACCAGGCCATTGTCGTAGGTGGCGAACGCGGTCAGCGGCACGCGGTTGCCGTCAGCGGCCACCACGTGCACCCGTTCCAGGACCTCGGGATCCTCGGTGTAGCGGGGGTCCAGTTCCAGCACGACGCGGTACTGGTTCATGGCGTCGTACAGCGTGGCGACCTGGCGCTGGCTGAACGAATTGCTCAGCACGCTGCTGATGGTCTCCATGTCCACGCCCAGCCGCTGCGCCGCGCTGCGGTCGATGTCGATCACCACCTGCTGCGTGGCGCCGTCGCCTTGGGCGTCGACGTCGCGCAGCTCGGGGATCTCTTGCATGGCCTTGGAAATCTTGCGCGACCATTCGCGCAGCGCGGGCACGTCGCTGGCCATGATGGCCAGCTCGTGGTCGCCGGAATTGCCGAAGCCGCCGGGCATGCGCAGGTCCTGGTCCACGTTCAGAAAGAACATGCCGCCCGGCACCGCCGGCGCGTGGGTGCGCATCCAGTTGATGACTTGGGTGGAAGACTCGTTGCGTTCGGCGGCAGGCTTCAAGCGGATGAGGAACAGCGAATTGCTGATGCCCAGGCCGCCGCCGTTGTAGCCGATGACGTCCTCGACGGCGGGGTGCTTCAGGACCAGTTGCCGGTACTGGTCGATCTTGGGTTGCATCACCTGGAACGAAAACCCGTCGTCGCCCCGCACGAAGCCCATGAGCTGGCCGGTGTCCTGCACGGGCAAAAAGCCCTTCGGCGCCTGCACGTACAGGTAGACGTTCAGCCCCACGACGCCGGCCAGCAGCAGCAATGTCAGGCGTGCATGGCCAAGCACGCGCGCCAGCGACACGCCATACCAGTCGTGCAGGCGGGCAAACACGGCCTGCATGCGCGATGGCTTGGCCGCGGCGGCGCTGACGGGCCGCAGCCACCGCGCGCATAGCGCGGGAATGATGGCCACTGAGACAACCAGCGAAATCACCGTAGCGGCCACCAGCGTGATCGAGAACTCGCGGAACAGCCGTTCCACCAGCCCGCCCATGAAGAGGATCGACACGAAGACCACGCTCAGCGCGACCGTCATCGCCACCAAGGTGAATCCCACTTCCCGCACGCCACGCAGGGCGGCCTTGACCGGCGTCAGCCCGCGCTCCAGGTGGCGCGAGATGTTCTCCAGCACGACGATGGCGTCGTCCACGACCAGGCCGGCCGCCACGATCAGCGCCATCAGCGACAGGTTGTTCAGCGAAAAGCCCCACGCGTACATGACGGCAAAGGTGGCGATCAGGCAGACGGGAATGGCCACGCTGGGAATCGCGGCGGCGCGCGCGTTGCCCAGGAACAGCCACACCACCAGGATGACCAGCCCGGCGGCCAGCGCCAGGGTGATGTGGGCTTCGCGCAGCGTCGCCTTGATGCCGGGCGAGCGGTCCAGCGCCACCGTCAGGTCCACGTCGGCGGGCATCAGCTGGCGCAGGCCCGGCAGCGCCTGGTTGATGGCGTCGATGGTTTCGATGATGTTCGAGCCGGGCTGGCGGCTGATGGTCAGCACCACGGCCGGATTGCGATTGTGAAAGCCGCTGCTGTAGCGGTTCTCGACCGAATCGCTGACGCGGGCCACCTGCGACAGCCGGATTACCGCGCCGTCCTGGTAACGCACGATCAGGCTGTCGTAGTCCTGGGCGCGGCGCGGCTGCTCGGGGGTGCCGACCTCCCAGCGCCGCGCGGCCGAATCCAGCTGGCCTTGCGGACCCATCGGCGCCGCGTTGGAGATGGCCTCGCGCACGTCGTCCAGGGCCACGCCGTAGTGCGCCAGCGCGTTGGGGTTCACCTGGACCCGCACGGCGGGCAGCGAGCTGCCGCCCATCGTGACTTCGCCCACGCCGCTGATCTGCGATAGCTTTTGCGCCAGCACGGTGGAACCCAGGTCGTAGAGCTGGCCCGCGGGCCGGGTGGCGGAACTGAGGGCCAGCGCCATGATGGGCGCCTGCGACGGATTGACCTTGCGGTAGCTGGGATTGCCCGGCATGCCCGAGGGCAGTTCGGCCCGCGCGGCGTTGATTGCGGCCTGCACGTCGCGCGCGGCCTCGTCGATGTCGCGGTCCAGGTCGAACTGCAGCTGAACGCGCGTTGCGCCCTGATTGCTGGAAGAGCTCATGGAACTGACGCCGGCGATGCTGCCGAGCGCCCGCTCCAGCGGCGCCGCGACCGTGCTGGCCATGCTTTCGGGACTGGCGCCGGGCAGGTCGGCTCGCACTTCGATGGTCGGAAAATCGACCTGCGGCAGCGGTGCCACCGGCAAGAGCCGCCATGCCACGGCACCCAGCAGCGTCAGCGCCAGCGCCAGGAAAATGCAGGCGACCGGACGGTGCAGCAACGCGCGGATCATTTCACCGGGCCTTCGGCGTTGGGCGCCGGTGCGGCTTGAGCGCGCCGGTGGCCCAGACGGTGAAAGAACAGGTAGACGGCGGGCGTGGTGAACAGCGTCAGGACCTGGCTGACCAGCAGCCCGCCTACCATGACCCAGCCCAGCGGCTGGCGCAATTCAGCGCCCGAACCCGTCGCCAGCATCAGCGGCAGCGCGCCAAACAGCGCGGCCAGCGTAGTCATCAGGATGGGACGCAGGCGCAGCAGCGCGGCCTCGCGGATGGAGGCCTGCGGCGCCAGGCCGCGCGTGCGCTCGGCCTCCAGCGCAAAGTCGACCATCATGATGCCGTTCTTCTTGACCAACCCGATCAAGAGGATGATGCCGATGACCGCGATCAGGTCCAGCGGCCGCCCGGTCAGCAGCAGCGCCAGCAGTGCACCCACCGTGGCCGAGGGCAGGGTGGACAGGATGGTGACCGGGTGGATGGCGCTTTCGTACAGCATGCCCAGCACCAGGTACATGGTCACCACCGCGGCCAGCATCAACCACAACGTGTTCGACAGCGACGCCTCAAAGGCGGACGCCGCGCCCTGCAGCCGCAGCTCGACGCTCTCGGGCATGCCGATCTCCTGGCGCGCCGACTCGATGGCGGCGATGGCCTGGCCCAGGGACCCGCCGGGCGGCAGGTTGAAAGACAGGTTCACCGCGGGGAACTGCGACAGGTGATTGACCGCCAGCGGGACGGCGCGCTCGCTGACGGTGGCGAGCGCTGACAAGGGGATGGGCTGGCCGGTGTCCGTTTGCAGATGGATGCGTTCCAGCGCTTCGGGGCTGGCCGCCATCTTGCGGTCAACTTCCAGCACGACGCGATATTGGTTCGACTGCGTAAAGAGCGTGGCGACCTGACGCTGGCCGAATGCGTTGTACAAGGCTTTCGCCACATCGTCCATCGTGAGGCCCAGACGCGCGGCGGCGTCGCGCGAGACCTCCAGATAGGCCTGGCGGCCGTCGCCCTGCAGGTCGGACGAAACGTCGGCCAGTTCCGGCGCTTGCGCCAGGCGCTCCATGAGCGCGCGGGTCCAGCGCGACAGCAGCGCGCTATCCGGCGAGGTCAGGCTGAACTGATACTGGCCGCGGCTGACGCGATCCTCGATGTTCAGTTCCTGGACGGGCTGCAGATAGAGAGAGATGCCGTGCACATCGCGAGCCCTCGCGTCCAGCCGCGCCATGATGTCGGCCAGCGGGGCGGTGCGCTCGTTCCAGGGTTTCAGGTTGATCAGAAGCCGCCCCGTGTTCAGCGTGGCGTTCATGCCGTCGATGCCGATGAAGGAAGACAGCGTGGCGACGTCGGGATCCGCGAGCAGACTTTGCGCCACCGCCTGCTGGCGGCGCGACATGGCGTCGAACGAGGTGCTTTGCGACGACTGCGTCACGCCTTGCAGCACCCCGCCGTCCTGCGCCGGGAAGAAACCCTTCGGCACCGCCAAATACAAGAGTCCGGTGAGGACCACGGTCGCCAGCATCGCCAGCAGCGTCAGCCGCTGATGACGCAGCGTCATGTCCAGCCAGCCTGCATAGCGCGCCTGCAGGCGATCCAGCACTCCAGGCTTGGACGGCGCGTGCGGCGGCAGCAGCCGGGCGCACATCATGGGCGTGAGGGTCAGCGATACGGCCAGCGATATCAGGATGGCAACGGCCAGCGTGATGGCGAATTCGCGAAACAGCCGGCCCACCACGTCTTCCATGAACAGCAGCGGGATCAGCACCGCGATCAGCGATAGCGTCAGCGAAACGAGCGTGAAGCCGATCTGTCCGGCGCCCTTCAAAGCGGCCGCCATCGGGCTGTGCCCCTGTTCCCGGTAGCGTGCGATGTTCTCCAGCATGACGATGGCGTCGTCCACCACGAAGCCCGCGCCGATCGTCAGCGCCATCAGCGTGAGGTTGTTGGTGGAAAAGCCGGCCAGATACATGAACCCGAAGGTCCCGATCAGCGACAGCGGCACGGCCAGGCTGGGGATCAGCGTGGCGGGCAGGTTGCGCAGAAAGAGGAACGTCACCAGCACCACCAGCCCCACCGCGAACCCCAGTTCCCACTGCACGCCGCGCACGGACGCGCGGATGCTTTCGGTGCGGTCGGTCAGGATGCGCACCTCCACGGCGGCGGGCAGGCTGGCGGTCAATTGGGGCAGCAATGCCTTGACCTGGTCGGCCACCGCTATGACGTTGGCGCCGGGCTGGCGCTGGATGTTCACCAGCACGGCGGGCTGCCTGTCGACCCACGCCGCCAGGTAGCGGTCCTCGGCGCCGTCCTCCACCGTCGCGATCTGGCCCAGCCGCACCGGCGCGCCGTTCTTCCAGGCGACGATCAGGTCGCGGTACTCCTGCGCGCTCTGCAACTGGTCATTGGCGTCCATGATGACGGACCGCACGGGGCCGTCGAAGCTGCCCTTGGGCTGATTGGAATTGGCCTTGGCGATCGCTTCCTGCACGTCCGACAGCTTCAGGCCGCGCGCGGCCAGCGCCATCGGATTGACCTGTACGCGCACGGCGGGGCGCTGTCCGCCGGCCAGGCTGACCATGCCCACGCCCGACAACTGCGACAGCCGCTGCGTCATGCGCGTGTCCACCAGATCGTAGACCTTGGGCAGAGGCAGTGAATTCGACGTGACGGCCAGCGTCAGGATCGGCACGTCGGCGGGGTTGACCTTGCGGTACACGGGCGGGGTGGGCAGATCGCCCGGCAGCAGCGAATCGCTGGCGCTGATGGCGGCCTGCACTTCCTGTTCGGCCACGCCCAGCGGCACGTCAAGGGCGAACTGCAACGTGATGACCGAGATGCCGCTGCCGCTGGTGGACGACATCTGCTTCAGTCCCGGTATCTGCCCAAAGCGCCGCTCCAGCGGCGCGGTGACCGCGCGCGCGGTCACATTGGGGCTGGCGCCCGGATACTGCGTGGTTACCTGGATGATCGGGTAGTCCACCTGCGGCAACGCGGCCACGGGCAGCATGCGCCAGGCCAGGCTGCCCGACAGCAGCAGGGCAATCATCAGGAACGACGTCGCGACCGGACGCAGGATGAATGGGCGTGACAGGCTCATGCGGACTCCTCGTCGTGGCCGGGCGGGTCGACGATCTGCACGTCGCGTCCGTCGTGCAGGCGGTCCACGCCTTCAACGACCACGCGCTCGTTCGCGGCCAGGCCCGTCAGCACCACGATGCGGCCGGCGTTGGCCGGGCCCAGCGTCAGCACCCGGCGGGTGGCGCGGTTGTCGTCGCCGATGACGAACACGAACGCGCCTTGCGAACCGTATTGCACGGCCGCGGCCGGAATGGTCACCACGTCATCTTCCTGCACCACGGCCAGCCGGATGTTCACGAATTGATTGGGAAACAGCGATTCGTCGGCATTGTCGAAACGGGCGCGCAGCCGCACCGTGCCGCTGGCGGCCTGGATGCGGTTGTCCAGCGCCTCGAGCGTGCCTTCGGCAAGCAAGCGGCGGTCGTCGGCATCCCAGGCCTGCACGCGCAACACGGCGGTCTTCGCCTGCGCCTGCCGCAAAAGAGCCAGGCGCGTTTCCGGGATGCTGAAAAGGGCCGAGGTGGGGGCCATCTGAACCACGGTGGTCAAGCCGTCCGCGTCCGTCGCGCGGACGTGGTTGCCGGCGTCGACGCGCCGCAATCCCACCCGGCCGGCATGCGGCGCCACGATGCGCGTGTGACCGAGCAGGCGCTGGGCATCCGCGACTTGCGCCTGGTTTCGTTGACGCCGCGCGGCGTAGGCTCGCACCTGGGCCTCGGCGGTATCGAGCTGCTGGCCCGCCACCGCGTCCTGCCGCGCCAGCTTGCGATACCGCCGCAGGTCCGCTTCGGCGTTGTCCAACAGCGCCTGTGTCTGCGCCAGTTCGCCCTCGGCCAGCGCCAGCGCGGCCAGGAAGGGGCGCGGATCGATCTCGGCCAGCAACTGGCCTTGCGTGACGGCCTGGCCTTCCCGGTAGTGCAGCTTGACCAGTTCGCCATCGACCTGGCTGCGCACGGTCACCCGCGCCAACGGCGTGATGGTGCCCAGCGCGTGCAGGTCTCGCTGCAGCGGAGCGACGCGCGCAGCGGCGACGCTCACCGCGACGGGGAGCTTCCCGTAGTTCGGGGGAGGCGGAGCGGCCGGGCCTTTGTTGCCCGCCAGCCAGAGCGCCACACCAATCAGCAGGGCCAGCGCCAGGGCGGCTGCGATCAAGATCAGGCGTTTGCGTGAGGGGGTGGGGCCCGCAAGGAAGCGCAGGGACATCAGGGCTGCCAGGCAAGGGGATAGCGGACAGCCGAGATTCTATATTAATAATAATGATTAGCGTTATTGAAACCAATATTCAAGAAGGGTTTGCGCGTATCGTTTAGAGTGGCGGCTGTTTTCAATACCCCGGTTTGCAACAGGAGTGGGTCCATGAGCGAAAAATCCCTCGAAAGTCCGCGTGAATTATGCGAACGCCTGCAGGAACGACTGACGGCCGAACGGGCCCGGCTGGCGCAATGGCAGTCGATCGAGGCGGATTATCACCACAAATACACCGAGACGCTGCGGCCGCTCGAAGACAAGCTCAACCAGCTGCGCTACAAGCTGGTGCTGTGCTTTGACCACGCCTACAAGGAAATGGGTCTGTCCAAGGCCGAACGCGAGTTCGTGTCCGAACTGGTCACGGAGTTCTCGGAAGAACTGCTGGTGCTGTCGGCCAAGTCGGCGCTACCGGCCGGTTGCGACACCGCGCGGCTCAAGACGCTCTACAAGAAGCACGGCGGGGCCGACTACGACGCCAATCTTGCCGAATTGACCGAAAGCGCGCGGCAAGAACTGGCCGATGCGCTGGACCTGGACGTTGCCGACCTGGACTCGATGTCGCCCATGCAGTTGCTGCAGGTCATCCAGGATCAGTACGATGACGAAGACGCGGAAGAGTTGCTGGAATACGCTCGCGTGGTCCGCATGCCGACCGTGACGAACGCCGTCGCCTGGGACGCACTGCAAGCGGCCGAGCGGGAGCGGCTGGCCCAGGCCGCCCAGGATCCCAACCTGCGCGCCACCGTGCAGGCCGCCGCCGACATCCCCGACGATCAGCTGGAAGCGGCCAATGCGGTGCTGGCCGCGCAGCTCGACGAGATCCTTACCCAGGTTCAGTTTGCCGAGGAAGGCTTCACGCTGCGCTATGAGCTGGACCCGTTCGCCACCTTCGATCCGGAAACGGTGATGCAAGAGCTGGATGACGACATCAAGGACATCCAGGAGTACATCCAGGAACTTGAACACGAGGTCATGCAGTTCTCGGACGAATCCCTGCTCAAGGCTTGGCTCAAGGCCATGCGGCGTGAAGTTGCCGCGATGGAGCGGCGCGAAGGCCGGTCGTGAAGCGTTAGGGCGGGGGCAGGCGGTGTCTTTGACGCGGCGCCCTCAGCTCTTGGGCCGCGACACCGGCATCACCCGCATGACGGGCGTCGCCTGCTTGGCCGCCGCGTCCGCGCGCGGGCGGATCATCATGGGGAAGAACCGCCACAGGTACAGTCCCAGCGCCAGCGCCCACGCGGTGGCCGACGCATGCAGCAGGCCCAGCGTTGCCGCGGTCGGCAGCAGGGCCGCCAACCGCAGCAACGCCGCCAGGATCATCAGCGCGTAGCTCAGGACCATGCTGCGGTCCGTGTGCAGCGGACGACCCAGATGGCCGAGTGCGGTGCGGGTCACCATGCCCAGGATCAACACCGAGAACCCGGCCACGCCGATGACGTGCGCGGGCCAAGCCTGCCGGACCACAATGCCCGCCAGTTGCGCCGCGCCCACCAGCAGGCCGATCCCCAGACCCAGATACCCCGCATAGAGAATCCACAGGAGCGGCACGCGCCGCACGGCCCACGGCTTCCAGGACACCCACTGCACCAGCGCAATCGCGCCGCTTGCCGCAAGCGCCAGCGCGGCGGCCTGCTGCACGCCGGCCAGCAGGCAGGCGATGGCGACGACGCCAAAGCCAAGCTGCCAGTGACCGCTCTTGGTATGGGGAGGAATGTCCAGGCCCGCAACGGCGCGCTTGGCGAAGAAGGGCATGACCCGCCGGGCGATCAGCAAGGTCAGCACGGCCATCGACAGCAGCCCGGCATTGAAATAGCGCATCAGCGTCACGTAGTCGCCCTGGACCGTCGCCCACAGGTACAGCCCGTTGGTCGCGCCAAGCGCCAGCAGAAGGAACGGCACGCCATAGTTGCGCTGGTTCCGCGTGACCACGACGGCGCGTCCCAATGCCCCGGCCGCCCACAGGAAAAACAGCAGGTCCGCCGCCGCCGCGACGACGAATGCAGTGCGCCCGGGGACCAGATACCCCACGCGCGCCACGATCCAGAGCCCGCACAGCGCGGCAAGCGGATTGCCTTTCAGGGGATTCTTGCCCGTCCAGTTGGCGCCCGCCGTCAGCAGGAAGCCCACGGCGATCGTGGCCACGAAGCCCCACAGCATTTCATGCGCATGCCAGAACATGCCGTTCAGCACGCCAGTCAGCCGCGCGGGGGCGTGCACCCATAGCAACACCGAAAAAAGCGCCCAGAAGCAGCCAGCCAGATACAGCGGGCGGAAACCCATTTCAGTGAACGCGCCCCACTCGGGCGGGGCGGGGCGCGGCTTCTTTGCGGGTTCGTCGATGGAAAGCAGGGTGGTCATGGTGTGGCCCGTGCGCGCGGGGCGCGCGCCGTTGCGGTTTTGAACGTGTATTTGAAATACATATTACATCTGGCCGCATCGCGACGCGATCCGGGGATTTGATCCAGCGCAAGGCTGTCTGGAACACCCGCATGACTAGGCACTTCGGAAATAGCCCTTTGGTCGGCTGGGGAATGGTTGCAAATGGGAGGGCTGCTTAGGCTACCGACATACGTATTTGTCAGCAAAAAGCGAGACTAACCATGGCAGCACATCAATCCTCGGCCGGTGCGCCGATGCGGGTCCTGATATCCAGCACGTTTGCCTTCACCATCTGTTTTGCGGTGTGGATGATCTTTGCCGTGCTGGGGATCCCCATAAAGGCGCAGCTCGGCCTGTCCGAAACGCAATTCGGCCTGCTGGCCGCCATGCCGGTCCTGACCGGCTCCCTCGTGCGCGTGCCGCTCGGCATCTGGACTGATCGCTACGGCGGCCGTCCCGTGTTCTTCGTGCTGATGCTGCTGGCGGTGGTGCCGATCTGGCTGCTGTCCTACGCCACGGAATACTGGCAGTTCCTGGTGCTGGCGCTGTTCGTCGGCCTGACCGGCGGCTCGTTCTCCGTGGGCACGCCCTATGTCGCCCGCTGGTTCCCGCGCAACAAGCAAGGTCTGGCCATGGGCGTCTTCGGCGCCGGCAACTCGGGCTCGGCCATCACCAAGTTCGTGGCCCCCGCGCTCATCGCGGCTGCCGGTGGCGCCTGGGTCATCGTGCCGCAGGTCTACGCCGTGGCACTGCTGGTCACCGCCATCCTGTTCTGGATGTTCTCGTCGTCCGATCCGTCTCACCGCGTCGCGGGCGGCGCCTCGTTGTCGGCCCAGTTCGCCATGCTGAAGGATCCGCGGGTGTGGCGCTACTGCCAGTATTACTCGGTCGTGTTCGGCGGCTATGTGGCGCTGGCCCTGTGGATGACCAAGTACTACATCGGCGAATACGGCTTCGACATGAAGCTGGCCGCGCTGCTGGCCGCGTGCTTCTCGTTGCCCGGCGGCGTGCTGCGCGCCGTCGGCGGCTGGATCTCCGACCGCTACGGCGCCTACAAGACCACGTGGTGGGTGATGTGGGTGTGCTGGGTGGCGTTCTTCCTCCTGAGCTATCCGCAAACCGAATTCACCGTCATGACCGCCGGCGGCCCGCGTTCCTTCGGCATCGCGCTCGGCCCGGTCACCTTCACCATCCTGCTGTTCGTCGTCGGCATCGCCATGGCGATCGGCAAGGCCTCGGTCTTCAAGTTCATCTCC
This sequence comes from Achromobacter sp. JD417, assembly GCF_041879325.1. Classification (NCBI taxonomy): domain Bacteria; kingdom Pseudomonadati; phylum Pseudomonadota; class Betaproteobacteria; order Burkholderiales; family Alcaligenaceae; genus Achromobacter; species Achromobacter sp. JD417. The sequence continues at coordinate 3,121,542 of NZ_CP087159.1, forward strand.
GATGAATTCAGCGACAACATCGGCGCCGTGTCCGGCATCGTCGGACTGGCTGGCGGCCTGGGCGGCTTCGTGCTTCCCATCATGTTCGGCGTCCTGCTCGACCTGACCGGCATCCGCTCCAGCGCCTTCATGCTGCTGTACGGCACGGTCTGCGTCTCGCTGATCTTCATGCACTTCAGTTTCCGGCCCGAAAGCGCGGCCATCGCCCGGCAGCAAGCCGCCTGACCCAACCACCATCCTGAGAGAACCTCATGTCCACTCAAGTCCTTGCGCGCTGGGAGCCGGATAATCCCGGTTTCTGGAAACAGACGGGCGCGCGCGTCGCCAACCGCAATCTGTGGATCTCGATCCCGGCGCTGATGCTGGCGTTCAGCATCTGGATGCTCTGGAGCGTGGTCGTCGTCAACCTTGACCGTGCCGGCTTCATGCTGTCCAAGAACCAGCTCTTCTGGCTGACGGCGCTGCCCGCGCTGTCGGGGGCGACGCTGCGCATCTTCTACTCGTTCCTCGTGCCCGTCTTCGGCGGGCGCAAATGGACGGCCATCTCCACCGCCTCGCTGCTGATTCCGGCGCTGGGCATGGGTTTCGCGCTGCGCGACCCGACCACCTCGTTTCCGACCCTTCTGGTGCTGGCGCTGCTGTGCGGCCTGGGCGGCGGCAACTTCAGCTCCAGCATGGCCAACATCAGCTTTTTCTTTCCCAAGGATAAGAAGGGGCTGGCAACGGGCCTGAACGCCGGCATCGGCAACCTGGGTGTGTCGCTGGTGCAGTTCGTCGTGCCGGTCGTCATCACCATGGGCGTCTTCGGCGTTGCCGGCGGCGAACCTCAAGTCATCAACGCCAATGGCGCGCAGCAAAATCTGTGGCTGCAGAACGCGGGCTTCATCTGGGTGATCCCCATCGCGCTGGCGTCCATCGCCGCATGGTTCGGGATGAACGACATCGCCGATGCGCGCGCCTCGTTCGCCGACCAGGCGGTCATCTTCAAGCGCAAGCACAACTGGCTGATGTGCTGGCTGTACGTGGGCACGTTCGGGTCGTTCATCGGCTTCTCGGCGGGCTTCGCAATGTTGACCAAGACGCTGTTTCCCACCGTCAACCCCATGGCATACGCCTTCCTCGGACCGCTGGTCGGATCGCTGACGCGTCCCGTGGGCGGCTGGATCTCCGACAAGTTGGGCGGCGCCCGGGTCACGCTCTTCACCTTCGCGGCCATGATCGCCGCGGTGGCTGGCGTCGTGACGTTCCTGCCGGGTGAGGGCCGCCTGGGCGACTTCAACGGCTTCTTGGCCATGTTCATCGTGCTCTTCGCGCTGACCGGCCTGGGCAACGGTTCCACGTTCCGCATGATTCCGGTGATCTTCCTGCGCGAGCGCACGCAGGCGGCGCAGGGCAAGGGCCCCGCCGCGCAAAAGCAGGCCATGTCGGAGGCGGCCAAGGAATCGGCCGCGGTGCTGGGCTTTTCCGGCGCCATCGGGGCCTACGGCGGCTTTTTCATCCCGCGCAGCTTCGGCACGTCGCTCGAAATGACGGGCAGCGTCCAGACCGCGCTGTTCTGCTTCATCGGCTTCTATGCCACCTGCATGCTGATCACGTGGTGGTACTACGCACGCCGCAACGCGCCCATTCCCTGCTAAGGAGCGTTCGCCGGGGCCCGGTCGCGCACACGTTGCGTGGCCGGGCCCCGGCGGCCTTGCGCGGCCCGACTAGTTCGGCCTACCCGGGTAACTAGTCACTCTGCCGAACCCGGGTTGTGCCACCGGCGAATGGTCGGCCAGACAGCCCAGCCCTAAAGTTGTTTCATCAGCATTGATCGCAGTACGCGCCGGCCAGGCCGGCGTTCTTGGAGAAACACAATGAGTCATTTTCTGGACCGGTTGAAGTTCATGTCGCGGGTGAAGTCCACCTTCGCGAACGGTCACGGCGAAACCGTCAACGAGGACCGCAAGTGGGAGAACGCCTACCGCGCCCGCTGGCAGCACGACAAGGTGGTGCGTTCCACCCACGGCGTGAACTGCACCGGCTCCTGCTCCTGGAAGGTGTATGTCAAGAACGGCCTGATCACCTGGGAAACCCAGCAGACCGACTACCCCCGCACCCGTCCCGACCTGCCCAACCACGAGCCCCGCGGCTGTCCTCGTGGCGCTTCGTACAGCTGGTATGTGTATTCGGCGCAGCGCGTGAAGTACCCCATGATCCGCGGCCGCCTGATCGAAATGTGGCGCGAAGCCCGCAAGACGATGGACCCGATCGCGGCCTGGGAATGGATCAGCCAGGATCCCAAGCGCGCCAAGCGATACAAGTCGGTGCGCGGCCTGGGCGGCTTCGTCCGCGCCGATTGGGACACCGCCACGGAGATCATTGCCGCGGCCAACGCGCTCACCATCAAGAAGTACGGTCCGGACCGCGTGATCGGGTTCTCGCCGATTCCTGCCATGTCGATGGTCAGCTACGCCGCCGGCGCCCGCTACCTTAGCCTTTTGGGCGGCGCCTGCCTCAGCTTCTACGACTGGTACTGCGATCTTCCCCCCGCCAGCCCCCAGATCTGGGGCGAACAGACCGACGTGCCCGAGTCGGCCGACTGGTACAACTCCACCTACCTGATGGTCTGGGGCTCGAACGTCCCGCAGACCCGCACCCCGGACGCGCACTTCTACACCGAAGTCCGCTACAAGGGCACCAAGACCGTTGCCGTGTCCAGCGACTTCGGCGAAATGGTCAAGTTCGGCGACATCTGGCTGGCGCCCAAGCAGGGTACCGACGCCGCGCTCGCCATGGCCATGGGCCACGTCATCCTCAAGGAATTCCACCTGTCGGGCAAGTCGGCCTACTTCACGGACTACGTGCGCCGCTACACCGACATGCCGATGCTGGTGCAGCTTAAGGAACGCGACGGCTTCTACGCCCCTGACCACTTCCTGCGCGCCTCGCAGCTGGACAACGCGCTTGGCGAACAGAACAACCCCGACTGGAAGACGCTGGTGCTGGACGAGTCCACCGGCGATCTGGTGGCGCCCAACGGCAGCATCGGCTTTCGCTGGGGCGAGGGCGCCGTCAACGGCGGCGAAAAGGTCGGCCGCTGGAACCTCGAATCCAAGGATGGCGGCTCGGGCCGCGAAATCGTCCCCACGCTTAGCCTTCTGGACAAGTCCGACGAAGTGGTCGGCGTGGGCTTCCCGTACTTCGGCAGCGAACACGACGAGCTGCTGGTGCGCAACGTGCCCACCCGCCGCATCCGCCTGGCTGACGGCACCGACGCGCTGGTCGCTACCGTGTATGACCTGCAGATGGCCAACTACGGCCTGGATCGCGGCCTGGGCGGCGGCAATGTCGCGTCCTCTTACGATGACGACGTTCCCTATACGCCTGCCTGGCAGGAAAAGCACACCAGCGTGCCGCGCGCGCAAGTCATCCAGGTGGCGCGCGAGTTCGCCCAGAATGCGCACGACACCGAAGGCAAGTCCATGGTCATTGTCGGCGCCGGCCTGAACCACTGGTACCACATGGACATGATCTACCGCGGCATCATCAACATGCTGATGATGTGCGGTTGCGTGGGCAAGAGCGGCGGCGGCTGGGCGCACTATGTGGGCCAGGAAAAGCTGCGCCCGCAGTTCGGCTGGGCCCCGCTGGCGTTTGCCGCCGACTGGGTGCGCCCGCCGCGCCAGATGAACGGCACCTCGTTCTTCTACGCCCATACCAGCCAATGGCGTCACGAAAAGCTGAATGTGCAGGAAGTGCTCGGCCCCACCGCCGACCGCGCCAAGTACAGCGAACTCAGCATGATCGACCTGAACGCCCGCGCCGAGCGCATGGGCTGGTTGCCGTCGGCGCCACAGCTGCGCACCAATCCGCTGGACGTCGTGGCACAGGCCGACAGCCTGGGCAAGGATCCCGTCGCGCACGCCGTCGAACAGATGAAGTCGGGCGAGCTGCGCATGTCCTGCGAAAACCCGGACGATCCCGCCAACTTCCCGCGCAACATGTTCGTGTGGCGCTCCAACATCCTGGGCTCCAGCGGCAAGGGCCACGAGTACTTCCTGAAGTACCTCCTGGGCACCCAGAACGCCGTGTTCGGCGACGAAGCCGACGCCATCAAGCCGTCCGAAGTCACCTTTGAGGACGACGCCGCCGAAGGCAAGCTCGACCTGCTGACCGTGCTGGACTTCCGCATGAGCACCACGTGCCTGTACGGCGACATCGTGCTGCCCACCGCCACCTGGTACGAAAAGGACGACCTCAACACGTCCGACATGCACCCCTTCATCCACCCGCTCAGCGAAGCCGTGCAGCCGCTCTGGGAAAGCAAGACCGACTGGGAAATCTACAAGCTGCTGGCCAAGAAGTTCAGCGAAATCGGCGGTCCGTACCTGGGCAAGCGCCGCGACCTGGTGCTGACCCCGCTGATGCACGACACCCCGGGAGAACTGGGCCAGGCCTTCGAACCCAAGGACTGGAAGCTCGGCGAATGCGACCTGATTCCGGGCAAGACGGCCCCGTCCATGACGGTGGTCGAGCGCGACTACAACGACATCTACCGCAAGTTCACGTCGGTGGGTCCGCTGCTGGACAAGCTGGGCAACGGCGGCAAGGGCATCAACTGGAACACCCAGCACGAGGTTCACGAGCTGGCCGGCATCAACGACAGCGTCACCGAAACCGGCGTCAGCCAGGGGCGTCCGCGCCTGGATACGGCGATCGACGCGGCCGAGATGATCCTGACCTTCGCACCCGAGACCAACGGCCATGTATCGGTCAAGGCCTGGGAAGCGCTGGGCAAGATCACCGGACGCGACCACACGCACCTGGCGGTCGGACGCGAGCACGACAAGATCCGCTTCCGCGACATCCAGGCGCAGCCGCGCAAGATCATTTCGGCGCCCACCTGGTCCGGTCTGGAAAGCGAAGAGGTCAGCTACAACGCCGGCTATACAAACGTCCATGAACTGATCCCATGGCGCACCCTGACGGGCCGCCAGCAGTTCTACCAGGATCACCGCTGGATGCTGGACTTTGGCGAAGGCTCCTGCGTGTACAAGCCCGCCATCGACACCAAGACGGTTGCACCCATGCTGGGCAAATACCCGAATGGCGAAAAGGAACTGGTCCTGAACTGGATCACGCCGCACCAGAAGTGGGGCATCCACAGCACGTACTCGGACAACCTGCGCATGCTGACCCTCAGCCGCGGCGGCCCCCACGTGTGGGTGTCCGAAGCCGAGGCCAAGCAGGCCGGACTGGTCGACAACGACTGGGTGGAAGTGTTCAACGTGAACGGCACGCTGACCGCCCGGGTGGTCGTGAGCCAGCGCGTGCCGGTTGGCATGTGCCTGATGTACCACGCACAGGAAAAGATCGTGAACGTGCCGGGCGCTGAAACCAGCGGCAAGCGCGGCGGCATCCATAACTCGGTCACGCGCACGGTGCTCAAGCCCACGCACATGATCGGCGGATACGCGCAGCAGGCCTACGGTTTCAACTACTACGGCACCGTGGGCGCCAACCGCGACGAGTTCGTGGTCGTGCGCAAGATGAAGAAGGTGGACTGGCTGGAAGGCCCGCTCGTCGAAGAACTGCAACAAGAAGAGAAGCAATCATGAGGATACGCGCCCAAATCGGCATGGTGCTGAACCTGGACAAGTGCATTGGCTGCCACACTTGCTCGGTCACCTGCAAGAACGTCTGGACCAGCCGCGACGGTGTCGAGTACGCATGGTTCAACAACGTTGAAACCAAGCCCGGCATCGGCTATCCGAAGGAATGGGAAAACCAGGAAAAGTGGAAGGGCGGCTGGAGCCGCACGGCCGCCGGCAAGCTGGAACCGCGCCAAGGCAGCAAGCTGCGCATCCTGGCCAACCTGTTCGCCAACCCGAACCTGCCCGCCATCGACGACTACTACGAACCGTTCACCTACGACTACGAGCACCTGAAGAACGCGCCGCTGTCGCAGACGCCGCCCACCGCGCGTCCGGTGTCGGTGCTGACGGGCAAGAAGATGGACAAGATCCATTGGGGCCCGAACTGGGAAGACGACCTGGGCGGCGAATTCAGCTCGCGCAGCCGCGATGCGCTCTTCGAAGGCGTGCAGAAAGAGATGTACTCGACGTTCGAGAACACCTTCATGATGTACCTGCCGCGCCTGTGCGAACACTGCCTGAACCCGGCCTGTGTCGCCAGCTGCCCGTCCGGTTCCATCTACAAGCGCGAAGACGACGGCATCGTCCTGGTCGATCAGGACAAGTGCCGCGGATGGCGCATGTGCATCTCGGGCTGCCCGTACAAGAAGATCTACTACAACTGGAACAGCGGCAAGGCCGAGAAGTGCACGTTCTGCTATCCGCGCATCGAGGCCGGCCAGCCGACCGTGTGCTCGGAAACCTGCGTGGGCCGCATCCGCTACCTGGGCGTGCTGCTGTATGACGCCGACCAGATTGAAAATGCCGCCGCCACCGCGAACGAGCAGGATCTGTATCAGTCGCAGCTCGACCTGTTCCTGGACCCGCATTCGCCCGAGGTGATCGCCGCGGCGCGCGAGCAGGGCATCCCGGAATCTTGGCTGGAAGCCGCGCGCAATTCGCCCGTCTACAAGATGGCTGTCGAATGGAAGGTGGCCTTCCCGCTGCACCCCGAATACCGCACGCTGCCGATGGTCTGGTACATCCCGCCGCTGTCGCCCATCCAGACGGCCGCCGAGTCCGGCAAGATGCCCCAGCGCACCGTGGGCAAGAGCGGCATGATCCCCGACGTGTCGACGCTGCGCATCCCCGTGCGCTACCTGGCCAACCTGCTGACCGCAGGCAAGGAAGCGCCGGTGCTGCAAGCCCTGGAACGCATGCTGGCCATGCGCGCCTTCAAGCGGTCCGAGACCGTCCACGGCGAACGCGACACGGCCCTGCTGGATCAGGTTGGCCTGACCGAGGAAACGGTGCAGGACATGTACCGCATCATGGCCATCGCCAACTACGAAGACCGCTTCGTCGTGCCCAGCAGCCACAAGGAAGTGGTCGAAGACAGCTTCAACGAGAAGGGAAGCTGCGGCTTTACCTTTGGCAATGGCTGCTCTGGCGGCGTGTCGGAAGGCACCCTGTTCGGCCGCAAGCCGCAGGGCAGCGAGATCTTCATCGAAATGCCCAAGTCGCGCAAGAAGGCCGTTTCGGCCTGAGGAAAGGAGAACACCATGAGCCTGTACCGACTGCTTTCCGCCATGCTGTGCTATCCCGAGCCGGAGCTGCTGGACTACCTGGGCGAACTGGAAGAGGCCCTGGCGTCCTATCCGGACGCCGAGGAAACCCTGCAGCCGCTGGTCAGCTACCTGGCCTCGAACGACCTGATTCCCCTGCAAGAGAACTACGTCGCCACCTTTGACCGCAATCGCTCGCATTCGCTGCACCTGTTCGAGCACGTCCACGGCGAAAGCCGCGACCGAGGCCAGGCGATGGTGGACCTGCTGGAGACTTACCGCGCGCACGGCTTCGAGCCGATGGTGTCGGAACTGCCGGACCACGTGCCGCTGTTCCTGGAATTCCTGGGGGTTATCGATCCCGACACAGCCCAGGAGCTGCTGGACGAAGCCATCCACGTGCTGGCGGCCATCGGCGCGCGCCTGGCCAAAAGCGAAAGCTGCTACGCCTGCGTCTTTGCCGTGCTGCGCGCCCAGTCCCGCGTGATTCCGCGCGTGCAGACCGAGGCCCCGGTGCGCGACATGGACGAGGCGATGGAGGCCTTCGGGGCCGGCCCCGACGGCGTGGAACCGCTGCTGCGGCCGTTTGCGGGAGGCGGGGTGCAGACCGTGCACTTCCATCCCCGTTCCGCCGCGACTCATTAATGCCCAGGACGACGCATCATGAACTCCCTGAACCAGTTTCTTTTCGGCATCTATCCGTACATCGCACTGACGATCTTTCTGCTCGGCAGCCTGGCACGTTTTGAGCGCGAGCAATACACCTGGAAATCCGACAGCTCGCAACTGCTGCATCGCGGGCAGTTGCGGCTGGGGAACATCCTGTTCCACATCGGCATCCTGGGCCTGTTCTTCGGGCATCTGGTCGGCCTGCTCACCCCCGTCATCGTGTGGGACACGCTGGGCGTCTCGCACTCGCTCAAGCAGATGGTTGCGATGGTGGCGGGCGGCGTGATGGGCGGGCTGTGCCTGATCGGCCTCTTGATCCTGATCCACCGCCGCCTGACCGACCCCCGCATCGCCCACGCCACGCGGCCCGGCGACAAGATCCTGCTGCTGTGGATCCTGGTGACGCTGCTGCTCGGGCTGTCCACGATCGTGCTGTCGGCTGGCCACATGGACGGCGAAATTATGGTGCACCTGATGACCTGGGCGCAGCACATCGTCACGTTCCAGGGCGACGCCGCCACCTACATCGCCGGCGTGCCGCTGCTGTTCAAGGCGCACCTCTTCATGGGCCTCACGCTTTTCGTGATCTTCCCGTTCACCCGTCTGGTGCACGTCTGGAGCGGTTTCGCGTCGGTGGGCTACCTGGGCCGCGCCTGGCAACTGGTCCGTCCGCGCTGATTCCCCGTCTTAGGAGCCGAACATGCCTGTCATCGTCAACGGCGTCGAACTGAACGACGCGGATCTGGAACGTGAACTGCCCTTGCACGCAGAAGCCGGCAATCCCATGCGCGAGGCCGTCACGGCCCTGGTGCTGCGGCGCGTCCTCTTGGACGAGGCCGGCCGGCAGGGCCTGGACGTGTCCGACGAGGAAAGCGCCATCGGCGCCTTGCTCGCCAGTCAGGCACCGGCGCCCGAAGCCGACGACGCCGCTTGCCGGCGCTTCTACCAGATGCACCCCGAGCGCTTCATGGTGGGCGAACTGGTCGAGGCCGACCACATCCTGTTCCAGGTCACGCCCGACGTGAACCTGGACATGCTGAAGGCGCATGCCAACGTGGTGCTGGCCGAGCTGCTGGCCGACCCGTCGCGGTTCGCCGAGGTGGCCCGCGAACAATCCAATTGCCCATCCGCGGCCGTCGGCGGCAATCTGGGCCAACTGGGTCGCGGCGACACCGTGCCGGAATTCGAACGCGCGGTGTTCGCGCTGCCTTCGGGCGGGTTGCTGCCGCAGTTGTTGCAGACGCGGCACGGCCTGCACATCGTCCGCGTGGTTCGGCGTGTGGAAGGGCGGCTCTTGCCCTACGAACACGTGGCCAAACAGATTGCCACGGCGCTCACGTCCATGAGCCGCGATACCGCCTGGCGGCAATACACCAAGCTGCTGGTCGGGCGCGCCAAGATTTCGGGCATCGATCTGGACGACGGCGAACCCGAACGGGTCTTCGCCGGGAGCGCCGCATGATGGACGAGCCAGCCCCCGCCGCCCTGGCGGACGGCTTCGGCCGCCGCATCGACTATCTGCGCGTTTCGGTCACAGATCGTTGCGACCTGCGGTGCAGCTACTGCCTGCCCAAGGATTTCAAGGGTTTCGAAACGCCGGCCAACTGGATGACCCACGACGAAATGGCCCGGCTGATCGGGCTGTTCGTGAGCCTGGGCGTGGCCAAGGTCCGGCTTACGGGCGGCGAGCCGCTGCTGCGCAAGGGCGTTGCCGGGCTGGCTGCCACCATCGCCGCCATGCCTGGGCTGCGCGACCTGTCCGTGTCCACCAACGCCACGCAGCTATCGCGCCATGCGCAGTCGCTGCGGGCAGCGGGGGTGGACCGTCTGAACATCAGCCTGGACACGCTGGACGCGGCAGCGTTCTCGCAGATCACGGGACGCGATTGCCTGGACGCCGTGCTGGCCGGATTGTCGGCCGCGCGGCAGGCTGGCTTTTCCCCCATCAAGCTCAACAGCGTGGTGCATGCGGCCACGCCGGAATCCGAAGTTCGCCGCCTGCTGTCGTATGCGGTGGAGCAGGGCTTCGTGCTGCGGCTGATCGAGCCGATGCCGATGGGCGAGTGCGGCCGCGGCTTTACGCACACCGACCTGAACGCGATGGGCGCGCGCCTGGCCGCCGACGCCGGGCTGGTGCCGTCGCTGGCCGAATCACGCAACGGCCCGGCGCGCTACTGGACCAGCGGGCAGGGCGCGTCCGTGCTGGGCGTCATCACCCCCATGTCGCGTCATTTCTGCGCCACCTGCAACCGCGTGCGGCTGGGCGTGGACGGCACCTTGTATCTGTGCCTGGGCCAGGAAGACCAGGTGCCGCTCGGACGCTTGCTGCGCGCGGGCGCCAGCGACGCCGATCTAATCCAGGCCATCCGGGCCGGCATTGCCGCCAAGCCGGAGCGCCACGAATTCAACGCCCGGCCCGAACGCATCGTGCGCTTCATGTCGCAAACGGGAGGCTGACATGCAGGATCTTGAACGACTGGTTGGCGGCTTCCAGCGCTTTCAGCAGCAGTACTACGAAGACGCGCCGTCGCTGTATCGCAACCTGCGCGACGGCCAGCATCCCAGCACATTGCTGATCGGCTGTTGCGATTCCCGCGTGGACCCGGCCATGCTGCTCGGTTGTGATCCCGGCGACATCTTTACCGTGCGCAATGTGGCCAATCTGGTGCCGCCGTGCAGCAAGGACCGCGGCCTTCAAGGCGTCCTGGCAGCGATCCAGTTTGCCGTCGAACAATTGCAGGTCAGCCGCATCATCGTGCTGGGACACGCCCAGTGCGGCGGAATCCGCGCACTGATGGAGCGCGGCATCCGCCGCGACGGCGAGACCGACTATCTTGGGCGCTGGATGGACATCGCCGAACCCGCGCGCGAACAGGTGCTGCGGCAGATGCCGGATGCCACCAAGGAAGAGCGCCGGCGCGCCTGCGAGCAGGCCTCCATCCTGATCTCGCTGCGCAACCTGGAGGACCTGCCGTTCGTGCGGCGGGCGGTCGACGCGGGCAGCCTGTCCCTGCATGGGTGGTATTTCGACCTGGTGGCGGGCGCTTTGCTGGCATACTCCCCGCGGGCGGACACGTTTTTGCCCATCGTATGTCCCTTGCTGACGGAACCCGCACTCGTATGACTCCCGTATTCGGTATCGCCGGCCGCTCCGGCAGCGGCAAGACCACCCTGATCGAGGCCATGCTGCCGCTGCTTGGCGCGCGCGGCCTGCGGGTGAACGTCATCAAGCACAGCCATCATGATTTTCAGATGGAGCCCCCCGGCAAGGACAGCGCGCGCTTTCGGACCGCGGGCGCGCAGGAAGTCATGATTGCCTCGCCATACCGGTATGCCATCGTGCATGAACTGCGCGACACGCCGGAACCCACGCTTGAGGCGCAACTGGCGCGCTTGTCGCCCGCCGATCTGGTGCTGGTCGAGGGCTTCAAGCAGGCCGCGATTCCGCGCATCGAGGTCTACCGCCCGGCGCTGGGCAAGCCGCCGCTGCACACCGAAGATCCTTCATTCCTGGCCGTCGTGACGGATGCGCCGCTTGAGATCGCCTTGCCGTGCCTGCCGCTGAACGACCCTGCCCAGGTTGCCGATTTTCTGTGCCGCACCCTCGGTTTGGCCTGATCGCATGAGGCTCAAACGCGCGCAATCGCGCCGGAAGGCGGGCGGGAAGCGACTACACTGATACCCGACCCGCGCTTTTCGCCTCGACACCCATGAAGTCCTCGAATACCGCCACTCCCTCCGACGCGCTGCCGTCGCCCCGGCACCGGCTGTCCACGCGCATCGTGGCAAGCTCGCTGCTGGCGCTGGTCGTGGTGCTGTCCATGGTGAGCTGGACGCTGTGGCTATCTTGGCAACTGGAAGGCGCGGGCGCTGCCATCAACGATACCGGCAGCCTGCGGATGCGAGCCAATCGCGTCGCCGTCGAACTGATGCGGCCGCAGGCCGGGCGCGAAGTGCGCACTACCGAACAAGTTGCGATTCTGGACGACACCATTGCGCGCCTGGCGCGGGGCAATCCCGCGCGGCCGCTCTTCATTCCCAACGACAACGCCATCCGCGCGCAATGGCACGACGTGGCCGCGTACTGGCGCGACATCATGAAGCCGGCGGCGCTGCGCGCCATTGGCCAGCCGGACGCATCAAGCTATCTGGAAACGCTGCCCGAGTTCGTGGCGCGCGCCGATACGCTGGTCCGGATGATCGAACAGGACAACGCCGGCAAGACCACGTCGCTGCGGCTGTCGCAGGGCGTGTTGGCGGCAATCGCCAGCGCGGGCACGCTTGCCATGATCTACCTGCTGTATCTGTGGATCATTTCACCGGTGCTGCGTCTGCGCGACGGCCTGCAGCGCATGGCCGACCGCGAATTCAGCACGCGACTGCCGGTCGAAAGCCAGGACGAGTTCGGCGTGCTGGCCCGCGGCTACAACCGCATGGCGGACGAGCTGCAGGACCTGTACACCAGCCTGGAGCAGCGGGTCGAGCAGAAGACGGCGCAGCTGGCCGCGCAGAATCGCGACATCGGAGCGCTGTATGACATGGCGGCGTTCCTGAACCAGCCCAATGAAATCGAAGCCATGTGCGATGGTTTCCTGCGCCGCGTGATGCTGCAGTTCGATGCCGAAGCAGGCAGCATCCGGGCGCTGGATCCCAACAACGAAAAACTGAACCTCGTGGTGTCCGTGGGTCTGTCCGAAGCATTGGTCGAGTCCGAACACTGCATGAAGGTCGACGACTGCTATTGCGGTGTCGCCACGCGCAAGGCGGGCGTGATCGTCATCCAGGACTTCCGCCAGTCGCCACCCGAACTGGATCTGAACTGCCAGCGCGAGGGCTTTGCCAGCGTGGCGGTGTTTCGCATCGTGACGCGCGACGAAGTGCTGGGTTCGTATTCGCTGCATTTCCGCACCCACCGCCGGCTGGCCGCGTCCGAGTCGCAGCTGCTGGAAACGCTGGGCCAGCACCTGGGCGTTGCGCTGGACAACCGACGCCTGAGCGCGCAGGCGCGCCAGTTGGCCGTCGTGCAGGAGCGCGGGCTGGTGGCGCAGGGCCTGCACGACAGCCTTGCCCAAGGCCTGAATTTCCTGAACCTGCAATTACAGATGCTCGATGCCGCCATCAAGCGCGGCGACGAGGAAGAAGTCAGCGAGATCCTGCCGCTCTTGCGCACCGGCGTGGACGAAAGCTACCAGGACGTGCGCGAACTGTTGACCAACTTCCGCAGCAAGTTGTCGCAGGGCGACCTGCAAGCCGCCATCGAGGACACGGTTTCGCGTTTTCGCCGCCAGACCGCCATCGAGACCGATCTGACGTTTACCCAGGGCGAGGGCGCGCCGTTGCAGCCGGAGCAGCAGTTGCAGGTGCTGTTCATCCTGCAGGAAGCGCTGTCCAATGTGCGCAAGCACTCGGAAGCCAGCCGCGTGCGGATCGCCGTTGAGAACGGCCGGGATTTCACCTTGCTGATTTCGGACGATGGCCAGGGCTACGACCCGGCCGACGTCGCCGAACGGGGCGAATCCCATGTCGGCCTGCACATCATGCGCGAGCGCGCCGCCCGCATGCGCGCCGTGATAAAACTCGAATCGCAGCCCGGCGCCGGCACGCGCGTGGCGCTCACCTTGCCTGGCGCCGAACGCCAGGCAGCCTGACATCCTTGCCCATCATGACCATCCGCATCCTGCTCATCGACGACCACACCCTGTTCCGCTCCGGTGTCCGCCTGCTGTTGCAGCGCCAGCCCGACTTCGAGGTCGTGGCCGAGGCGGGCGACGGCGTCGAAGGCATAAAGCGCGCCAAGGAGCTCAAGCCCGACGTCGTGCTGCTTGACCTGAACCTGCCCGGCCTGTCGGGGCTGGAAACACTGCAGCTGCTGACGCAGGACCTGCCCAATTGCGCGGTCATCATCCTGACAGTTTCGGAAGAGGCCGATGAGCTGGGCCAGGCGCTGCGCGACGGCGCTCGCGGCTATCTCGTCAAGAACATCGACGCGGACGCGCTGGTGTCCGCCATCCGCCGCGCCGCCAACGGTGAAGCCGTCATTGCCGACAGCATGACGGCCAAGCTCGTCGAACAGTTCCGCGGCCAGGCCAGCCAGACGCCGCCGCCGCCCGGCTCGGCCGAGCGCCATCGTCTTACCGCGCGTGAAACCCAGATCGTGCAATGGCTTGCGCGCGGGGCCAGCAACAAGGTCATCGCGCGCGAACTGGACGTGAGCGAAAGCACCGTGAAGATCCATGTGCAGAATGTGCTGAAGAAGCTCAATCTGACGAGCCGCGTGCAGGTCGCTGTCTATGCCGTGGAGCGCGGCTTGTACACCGAGGAATAGGCCGCACAAAAAGGCGCCGCGCGCGCCACGCCGTTTGATTTTCGACAAGGCCCGGGGGACGGGCGGCCCATAGACTGGCCGTCATGCAAACTCGAACCTCTCCCATAGAGCTCGTGGCCCCGGCAGGCAGTCTGGCCGCCTTGAAAGCGGCGATCGAAGCGGGCGCCGACACCGTCTATCTCGGGCTCAAGAACGCCACGAACGCCCGCAACTTCGCCGGGCTCAATTTCACCGAAGCCGACATCCGCGCCGGCGTCGAACTGGCGCATCGCCACAACCGGCATGTGCTCTTTGCCATCAACACCTTTGTGCAGGCAGGCCGCATGGCCGAATGGCAGGCCGCCGTCGATGCCGCCCACGACCTGGGCGCCGACGCCGTCATCATGGCCGACCCGGGACTGCTGGCCTACGCGAGCGACCGCTATCCGGACCTGCGGCTGCATTTGTCGGTGCAGGGTTCGGCCACCCACGCGGACGCCATTGAACTCATGAAAGAGCAGTTCGGCATCCGCCGTGTGGTCCTGCCGCGCGTCCTGACGCTGACGGAGATTGCCCGCATCTGCGCCAACGTCAGCGTCGAAGTCGAGGTCTTCGGCTTCGGCAGCCTGTGCGTCATGGCCGAGGGCCGCTGCCTCTTGTCTTCGTACGCCACCGGCGATTCCCCCAACAACAAGGGCGTCTGTTCGCCCGCGCACGCGGTGCGCTGGGTCGAAGAAGACGGCCGCATGGACGCGCGCCTGTCGGGCATCCTCATCGACCGGTACGAGCCCGGCGAACCGGCTGCGTATCCCACGTTGTGCAAAGGGCGCTTCGAAGTGGACGGGCAAGCCGATCACGCCCTCGAAGAACCCACCAGCCTGAACGCCATCGGCCTGTTGCCCAAGCTGGCGGAGATGGGCGTATCGGCCATCAAGATCGAAGGGCGCCAGCGCAGCCCGGCCTATGTCACGCAGGTGGTGTCCACGCTGCGAGCCGCGCTGGACAGCGTGCATGCGGACGCATCGCGCTTTTCTCCGCGCCCCGAATGGAACGCCATGCTGGCGCGCCATGCCGAGGGTTCACAAGTCACACAAGGCGCTTTCGAACGTCCATGGAAATGACCCCCATCCCATTCCAGATTTCTGTCGGCCCCTTGCTGTACTACTGGCCGCGCCAACGCACCATGGATTTCTACGCGGCGCTGGCCGAAAGTCCTGCCGACATCATCTACGTGGGCGAGACCGTCTGTAGCCGGCGTCACGAACTGCGCGCCGACGATTGGCTTGAACTGGCGCGCGACTTGCGCGCAGTGGGCAAGACGGTGGTGCTGTCTGGCCGCACCTTGATCGAGACGGGCGCCGAGGCCAACGCCTTGAAGAAGCTTTGCGACCAGCAGTATTTCATGGTCGAGGCAGGCGAGTTGGGCGCGGTGCGCCACCTGAGCGGCCGTGGCTTTGTCGCCGGTCCGCACATCAACGCCTACCACGGGGGCACGCTGACCTGGCTGGCCAATCGCGGCGCTGTGCGCTTCGTCGCGCCGCTTGAAATGGACGGCACCACGCTCGAACGCCTGCTGCAAGAGCGTCCCGCTGGCATGCAGGCCGAAGTGATGGTGTGGGGCAGGATGGCGCTGGCGTTCTCCGCGCGCTGCTTCACGGCCCGCCATTTCCGCCTGAAAAAGGACGATTGCGGCTTTCGCTGCATCGAGCATCCCGATGGCCTGGACATGCGCACGCGCGAATCGCGCGAGTTCCTGGGCATCAACGGCATCCAGGTTCAGTCGGCCGCGTGCCTGGACCTGCTGGCCGAGGCGCCGGAACTGGCGGGTATGGGCGTCGATGTGCTGCGCGTCAGCCCGCAATCGGCGGGCACGCTTGAGGCCATTGCCGCACTGGATGCGATGCGTCAAGGCGTCAAGCCCGAGCCGGTGTCGCCGCCCGCGGGCATCGGCCGCTGCAACGGTTACTACTATGGCAAGGCCGGCATCGGCCTCGAGGAGGCCGTCGCATGAGCGCCGCCCTGAATTTGCCGCCTGTGTTCGCCAAGCTGGGCCGCCGCGTGCCAGGCCCGTTTGTGTCGCTGCATTTCGTGGCGGGGCTTGAGCTGGCGCGCCGGCTCAAGTGGCTTGAGCCACCCGCGGAACTGAACGGCCGCAGCTTTGCCATCACCGTCGAAGACCTGGGTCTGCGCAGCAGCTTTGTCGTGCGCGATGGTGCATTCCGGCCCCTCTGGAACCGCGGGTCCACCGGCGCTGCGGAGCTTGAACTGGGCGCGAAGCTGGCGGACTTCCTGGCGCTCATGCGCGAGGAAACCGATGCCGACACCTTGTTCTTCCAGCGCCGCCTGCGTATCGCCGGCGACACTGAACTGGGGTTGATCGTCAAGAACTGGCTGGACGCGGCGCCCCGGCCAGCGTGGCTGCAACGCATGACTGCCGCAAACAGCGGCATGGCGGGTGGGACAGGCGGCTGATCTCCCCGCTGTTCAAGCACGCCGGCCTTCCATGCGGCGTGCCACGCGCGATAGCGCCAGGCTGGCGGCCAGATACAGCAGCGCCACGGCCAGATAAACCTCGACGTGATACGGGCGCCAGTCGGTGCCCGCCACCACCGCCTTGGCCGCGCCCAACACGTCAAACACACCAATAATGCTGACCAGCGACGTGTCCTTGACCGCGCCCACAAACACGCCCAGCGCGGCGGGCGAGGCGATGCGGCGGGCCTGTGGCCAGATCACGCACGCATAGGCCAGCGCGGGCCGCATACCCAAGGCGCGCGCAGCCATCATCTGGCCGGGCGGAATCGCCTGCAGCGCGCCGCGCAGCACTTCGGCCAGCACACAAGCGGTATGCAGGGTCAGCGCCGCCAGCGCCATGCTGAACTTCGACACGCCACCACCCAGCAGCATGGGCAACACAAAGGACGCGAACAGCAGCTGGGTCACCAGCGGCACACCGCGTACCGCTTCGATCAGACCGGCGGCGGCCAGTGAACCGGCCGGGCTGCCCGACCGGCGAAGCAGGGCGAGCGCGAAGGCGAGCGGCACGGCCGTAAACAGCGCTGCTATCGCCAGGATCAACGTGACGAGCAGCCCGCCCCAGCGTTGCGGGCCGATGAGGTCGCCGCCCCACGGCCAGCCCGTCAGTGCTGCCACGGTAATGCCTGACAGCGCAGTCAACAGGGCAATGCGTAGGCGCGCCGGCACGCGACGTGCGCCCAGGAAGACGGCAATGGCAGCCAAAAGTGCCAGGCACGCGATCAGCGCCGGCCCCCGGTGCGCTTCGGACATGGTGCCGTAGAACAACAGCGGCAGGTTTTCGCCCACGGCGGCCCAGCAGGCGCCTGCCGCCTTTGCGCAGGTCGCCGGATTGCCCGACCACACAGCGCGCAGCACTGCCCAGTCGATCAGTAACCAGGCCACGGTGGCCAGCAGCAATGTCAGAACGGCCGACATCGCGTTGCGTCGAAGCGTCCTGGCCTTGCCCCCAGCGCCATCCCAAAATGCCCTGTCACCCAGGCGCGCGCCGTGCGTGTCGCCCGGGCCGTGTCGGGTATTGCGCGCATTCCAGGCGGAGAGCCCGCCGCCCAGGCAGACCGCCAACGTCAGGTAAATGGCCATGGCAAGCGTTATGCCTTCCAGCGCCAGCCCGGTTTGCGTGATGGCCGTGTTGATGACGGCCATCAGTTCCTGGTACCCGATTGCGATGGCGAGCGTGCTGTTCTTGACAAGCGCCAGGCATTGGTTGGCATAGGGCGGCAGCGCGACGCGCGTGGCGTACGGCGCGATCACCAGCCGCAGCACCTTGTAGGGCGTGAGGCCCATGGCCTGGCCGGCTTCGACCAGGCCAACGGGAACCGCGCGCACCGCCCCGCGCACGATGTCGGCGATGTAGGCGGCGTGAAAGATCACGAGGCCGATGGTCAAGGCGGCAAACTCGATGCTGGGTTGCCATCCGCCCTGCAAGCCGAGCCCGCGCTTGACGGGCAGGTCGATCTGCATGGGCGGCAATAGTGCCCACGCGATTGCGGCGGCGGTCAGTATTGCGGTCAACGCGGCGGTGAACGCAGCATGGGTCCACCGGGGGCGGGCTTGCCACCCAAGCGCCAGCGCGGCCAATACCACGCCCGCATATGGCAGCCAGCCATGCAGCGCGGGCAAGGCCAAGCCGCGATTGGACAGCAGCACGGAAGGCAGCGGCGACCATGCTTGCCGCAAGTCAGGCAGACGCAGCAGCAACCCGTACCAGACGAAGAGCTGCAACAGCACGGGCGTATTTCGCAAGGGGGCAATGACGAGGGCGGCGACGCGCGCAGCCAGCGGGTTGGACGACAACCCCATGAATCCCAGGCCCGCGCCCAGGACGGTCGCCAGGGGTGTTGCCACGAAGGCGACGGTCAGCGTATTGGCCAGTCCCGCAGCCAGGGACATCCAGTAAGGATCTTCGGGCGTGACATTGAGCAGGCTTTCCGAGATACGGAATCCCGCTGGTTGAAGCAGGAAGCCGAACCCGCCCTGGATACCGCGTGCGGCCTGCACCGATTCGATGTGCAGCACCAGAATGGCGGCCATTGCGCCCAGTCCCAAACCCCACGCCAATGCAGGCAGCCAGCGGCGCCAGGGCGCAGTCAACGGATAGGGGAGCGTGGTGGCGGTCATGGCAGGTCATGCGGCAAAGGAATGAGCATGAAGGGCGGACCCGGCGGCCCGCCCGCGAATCATCATGAAGTGCGCATCAAGCGATGTGCATCATGCGATATGCATCACGCAATGTGCATCGCGCGACACGCATCAAGCGACACTCGTCACTGGAACGGCGGCGAATACAGCAGGCCGCCCTTGTTCCACTGCGCATTCAGGCCACGCTCCAGCTTGAGCGGCGTGGCAGCGCCCAGGTTGCGGTCCCACACCTGGCCATAATTGCCCACGGCCTTGATGGCGTTTCGTGCCCAGGTTTCGTCCAGGCCGAAGCTCTTGCCAATGCCGGGGTCCGCGCCCAGCAGCCGCCTCACCTGCGCGTTGCTGCTTTGCGCCTGGCTGTCGGCGTTCTGGGCGGTGATGCCCAGCTCCTCGGCGGCGACCAGCGCGTTGACCGTCCAGCGCACGATGGCGGCCCAGTTCGGGTCGTCCTGGCGTACGAAGGGGCCGAGCGGCGACTTGTTGATGCGCTCGGGCAGGATGACGAAGTCGTCCGGCTGGCTGGCGCGCGCCGCACGGCTGGCGGCCAGCGTGGACGCATCCGACAGGTAGACGTCGCAGCGTCCTGCATAGAAGGCCTGTTCAAGCTCGACCAGGTTTTCGATCACCACGGGGCGATAGGTGAGCTTGTTCTTCTTGAAGTAGTCGACCAGGTTCTGTTCGTTCACCGTGCCGGGCTGCACGCAAACTTGCGCGCCTTCCAGTTCGGTGGCGCTCTTGACGCCCAATTTACGCGGCACCAAAAAGCCCTGTCCGTCGTAGAACACGATGCCGGCGGACACGATGCCCAGCCCGGCGTCGCGGCCCGAGGTGATCGTGGTGTTGCGGTTCAGCACGTCGATCTCGCCGGACTGCAGGGCCGGAAAGCGCTGCTGCGAACTCAGCGGCACGAAGCGAGTCTTTTCCGGATCGCCCAGCACGGCGGCCGCCAGCGCGCGGCACAGGTCCGCGTCAAGACCGGTCCAGCGGCCTTGCTTGTCCGCGATCGACAAGCCTGCCGAGCCCTGGCTGACGCCGCAGACCAATTCACCGCGCTTCTTGATGGTGTCCACCGTGCCGGCTTGCGATGTGCCCGCAAGCGTCATCGCGGCGGCCACGCCCGCGGCCTTGAATAGATGAATCAAACGCATGCTGTTCCCAAGGTTGTTGTGTGCAAGAGAGGCACGAATTCTATGGGCGGGGCGCGGCTTGCCGAGCGACTTAATACGCATATCAATATGAAAACTAAGCCTTATCCGAATGCGCGCCAGATACCTAGAATGCCCGCATGCCGGGTGGTCCGGCGACGAAGGTTGCGCATGGCTTGGCAGGACGAATTCAGACAGTGGTTTCCCATCACGCGCGACAAGGCATACGCCAACATTGCCTACACCAGCCCGTTGTCGCCGCGGGTGTCGGACGCGGTGGCTGGCTTCTTTGACAGCATCACGCATGCGCGCAGCGACAAGCCGCAATGGCTGCGCGATGCCGACGCGTTGCGGGTGCGGCTGGCGCGGCTGATCGGCGGCGACGCGCGTCGTCTGGCGTTCACCAAGAACACCACCGAGGGCTTGAACACGGTCGCGCAAGGACTGGCCTGGCAGGAAGGCGACAACCTCATCGTCGACGACCAGGAGCATCCGTCGAACGCCTTGCCATGGCTGAATCTGCGCCGGCGCGGCGTGCAGGTGCGTGTGGCGCAGGCGCGCGCGCATCGTTTTACGGTGGATGACCTGTGGCAGCACGTTGACGCCCGCACGCGTTTGATCGCGGTGTCCTGGGTGCAGTACGGCACCGGACTGCGGACCGACATCCTGGAGCTGGGACGCCGCTGCGCCGAGCGCGGCATCTGGCTGGTGGTCGACGGCATCCAGGGTGCGGGCCTGCTGCGCGCCCAGGTGGACGACTGGCACGTCGATGCGTTTGCGTGCGGCGCGCACAAGGGCATGTTGGGACCGCTGGGGGTGGGGCTGCTGCACGTGTCGCCGGGGCTGCTGGCTGCGTTGAATCCGCATTACGTCGGCCCGTCCGGCGTGACCACGCTGGATAAGTCCGGCCTGCAATGGCAGGTGGCGGTGTCTGACGCGGCGGATGCCCGCCGGCTGGAAACGGGCAACCTGAACTATCCCGGCCTTGCTGGCTGGGCGGGCGCGCTGGACCTTATCGAACAGGCGCGGCCCGAGCGCATCGAACCCTGGGTGCTGGCGCTGTCGCAGGCTTTGAGCGATGGACTGCGGAGTCTGGGCGCGCAGGTGGTGTCGCCGCCGGGCGACGAGGTGCGCAGCACCACCACGGCGCTGCGCGTCGCCAACCCCGCCGCGGCGCTTGCGCACCTGGCGCAGGCAGGTGTCGTGGCGAGCATCGTGGAGTATGGTTATGTGCGCCTGTCTGTCGGCGCTTACAACAACCATGAAGACATCGAACGCATTCTGCGCGCCGCGCGCGCGTTTGCCGCCTGATCTGAATTTTCAAACACGCATTTACCGGAGAGACTGATGACTGAAGCGAAGAAGCCCAACTGGCGCCTGGAAACCGTGGCTGTCCACGGCGGCTACCGGCCTGATCCGACCACGCGCGCGGTGGCCGTGCCCATCTACCAGACGGTGGCCTACGCGTTCGACGACACGCAGCACGGCGCGGACCTCTTCGACCTGAAGGTCGCGGGCAACATCTACACCCGCATCATGAATCCGACCACCGACGTGCTGGAGCAGCGCGTGGCGGCCCTGGAAGGCGGCATCGCCGCGCTGGCGCTGGCCTCGGGCCAGGCCGCCGTCACCTACGCGATCCTGACCATTGCCGAAGCCGGCGACAACATCGTGTCGTCCAGCACGCTGTATGGCGGCACCTACAACCTGTTTGCGCACACGCTGCCGCAGTACGGCATCAGCACGCGCTTTGCCGATCCGTCCGACCTGGCCGCCTTCGAGGCGCAGATCGACGACCGCACCAAGGCCATCTTCGCGGAATCGGTCGGCAACCCGCTGGGCAACATCACCGACATCGCCGCGCTGGCCGAGTTGGCGCATCGCCACGGCCTGCCGCTGATTGTCGACAACACCGTGCCGTCGCCGTACCTGCTGCGTCCCATCGAGCATGGCGCCGACATCGTGGTGCAGTCGCTGACCAAGTATCTGGGCGGACACGGCACCAGCCTGGGTGGCGCCATCATCGACTCGGGCAAGTTTCCGTGGTCCGAGCACAAGGCGCGCTTCAAGCGTCTGAACGAGCCGGATGTGAGCTACCACGGGGTCGTGTACACCGAGGCCTTCGGACCGGCTGCGTACATCGGACGCGCCCGGGTGGTGCCGCTGCGCAACACGGGCGCCGCGATCTCGCCGTTCAACTCGTTCCAGATCCTGCAGGGGATCGAGACCCTGGCCCTGCGGGTGGACCGCATCGTGGAGAACGCGGTCAAGGTCGCCAGCTACCTGCGTGAGCATTCGAAGGTGGAATGGGTGAACTACGCGGGCCTGCCGGACCATCCCGACCATGCGCTCGCCAAGAAGTACCTGGGCGGCAAGGTGCCGGGGCTGTTCACGTTTGGCGTGAAGGGTGGCCGCGAGGCCGGCGCGCGTTTCCAGGATGCGTTGCAGCTGTTCACGCGCCTGGTCAACATTGGCGATTCCAAGTCGCTGGCGACGCATCCGGCGTCCACCACGCACCGTCAGCTCAATGCCGAGGAACTGAAAAAGGCCGGCGTGCGCGAGGAAACCGTGCGCCTGTCCATCGGGATCGAGCACATCGACGACCTGATCGCCGACCTGGATCAGGCGCTGGCGCAGGTCTGACCCCGGGCGGCGTCGACGGGAAAAGCGCGCTATTTCCGCGCGCTTTTTCCGTTGGCCGCGCAGACCAGGTCGCGCAGCCGGCGCTGCACCGGGTCGCGCGTGACGGGAGCATTGCGGATGCCCGCCACCGGAATCGATTCGACGATCGCCCCGGTGGCGTCGTTGCCTGCGTGGTGCAAGACCTGGGTGACCGTATACGTGTTGGCGCTGCAGTTCATGGTCACCGGCTGGGTGACCGAGCCGTAGGGCTGCCCGTTGGCCTCGGAAATCCGGGGCTGGGCGTAGAACCAGGCCACGGTCACTGCCCGGACAGCCGGATTCTCCGACACGGCTCGGATCGAATGGCTGTCGTAGAACACGCCCGGCATCGCCTGCGGGTCGACCGGCACCCAGGCCGGATCGTTGGCGGCGGCGCCGTGCGCGATCGGGCAGCCGCTTGCCGCGACAAACAGGGCCAGGGCGAATAGGGCAGAGGGAGGCCTTGCGGTCATGGGCGGTTCCGTGGTGTCGGGGCAGGGGCGCGCGTCCGGCAAGACGTGAGCATGCGTTACGCCAGTATAGAGAACCGGGCGCAACGCGCTATAGTTTCGTCCGTTCGATAAATGGCTGGCGGCGCGGGGGGCTGGCATTATGCCCAGCATGCCTGGACCCAAGACCATCAGACTCGTGGCCGCCGGCCTTGCGGTCATCACCGCCGCCGTGCTGGCCCGGGGCATCTATCAGATCATCCCAATGGGCGATCCGCTGCCGCGCAGCGAGTTCGTGGGAGAGCTGAACGGGCCCGCGCTGGCTTCATACTCGCGGGTTGCCATCCAGCGTTTCGGCGAGCGCCAATTGCTGACCGGCCAACTTCTGGTCACCGCCAAGGACATCGAGGGCCTGGCGCAGGCGCCCGTGTTGGATACGCAGGTTCCGGCCCTGAAGGAACGCCTGCAGAAGCAGCGGATCCGGCTGGCGCAGGCCGGCGCGATCACCACCCTGGCGCACGGCCAGGGCGATCTGGCCCTGACCATGCTGCAGACCGGCCGCACCACCACCGATGCCCGCAACCTCATTTATGGGGGCCACGGCACGGGGGTGTTCGAGCTGCTGGGCTCCATCAGCGGCGATACCGGCGTGACCCTGATTGGCGCGCCGGGCGGCCAGCCGCTGTACCTCATCACCAGCACGCTGCGCAGT
Source organism: Achromobacter sp. JD417 (assembly GCF_041879325.1). NCBI lineage: Bacteria > Pseudomonadati > Pseudomonadota > Betaproteobacteria > Burkholderiales > Alcaligenaceae > Achromobacter > Achromobacter sp. JD417. The sequence continues at coordinate 3,145,339 of NZ_CP087159.1, forward strand.
TCGGGCGAAGGCGATCAGCCGCCCGCCTGGGACACGCTGCGTTCGGACGACCTGGGCGCGACCTGGACCTATGATCCCGACGTGACGCTGGGCGTGCCGCAGCAGCACACCGCCTTTCTGACCGACCGGCTGGCGATTGCGCTGGAGCACCACGAGACCGGCGTGCGCCTGCTCTATAGCTGCGACGGCGCCAAGCGTTGGGCGGCGACCCGGCTCAAGGAACAGGTCTGGCCGGATTCGGCCGCCTTCGAACGCAGGTTTGCCGAGACGGCGGAGCGGGACCGCAAGGCCTACGGCGTCGAGCAGCTTGGCTATGGCTGGTCGTTGTACCCGCTGGACGAGACGCGCGCGGTGGGCTGGAGCTGGCGCACGCGGGTGCGTCCCGAAGGCCAGGAGGCGCCCCAACTGATTGAAACGCGGCGCTTCGAGGTGCAATTCCAGGAAGGCGCCTCGCCTGCGTTCCGCATTACCCCGGAGGTGCCCCGAGTTCCGTCGCAGGATGCCCATGCGCTTTTGACGCGTGACCAGCCCGTGTTCGAGACCGAGGGCGACAGCATCTACCAGCTGGACAAGCCGGGGATGGTTTGGGTGAAGCGGTCGCGGTCGCCCAATGTGCGCGGCGCCTCGTCCTGGATCGGGCAGGCGTGGTTCGGCCGCAATGCGTGGGTCATCAAGACCTATGCCGAGCATCTGTTCTCGGGCGCCGACTACACCAAGACCTACTTCTACAGCCGCGACAAGGGCCGCTCCTGGCGGCCGTTCCAGTTGTCGCATGCGCAGGAGCGCGGGCTGCTGGGCCTGGACCAGACGGGCGACGCACTGTTGACGCTTGCCGAGCGCGGCGGCAAGACCGTCATCCAGCGCTATCCGCTGGACTGAGGCGAAACGCGGGTCCCGCGCCGGCGGCTAGTCGGCCACCACGTACTCGGGATAGCGCTTGCAGATTTCCGCGACCTGGCTGAGCGTGCCGGACAGGTGCTCGCGCAGCACCTGCTGCGCCCGCGCCGGGTCCTGCGCGGCGATGGCATCCAGCAGGCGCTGATGATCGTCCAGGATGCGTTCGGCCTTGCCGGTTTCGGGCAGATGCAGCCGGCGCAACCGGTCCAGATGGCCGCTGTAGCGCTGCGCCATCTCCCACAGGCTGGCCACACCCGCGGCTTCGTGCATATCGCGGTGAAATGCCTGGTCCGCGTTGATGAACTGCTGGTATTGCCCGCTGGCATGGGCGGCGCGCTGCAGATCGATGGAGGACTGCAGGCGCTGGAGCAGCAGCGGGTCGGCCCGCTGGGCAAGCAGGTGGACGATTTCCAGCTCCAGCGAGCGGCGCAGGAAATGCGCCTGGCGCGCGGCGGCGATGTCGATCCGGCTGACCACCGTGGTGTGCTGCGGATAGATTTCGACCAGCGCTTCCTCGGCCAAGCGCATGAGCGCGTCGCGGATGGGCGTCTGGCTCAGTCCGTAGCAGTCCGCCAGCGTGACGCGCGACAGCGGCGCGCCGGGCGCGAGCTCCAGCGAGATGATCTGGCGCCGCAGGTGGTCGAAAACCTGGGGCGCCGCGTGGCGGGAGCGATCCAGTCTGAGCTTTTGGCTTTGCATCAGGTAAGCGTGTCCGGGTCCCGCGTGGGGAAAGGCTGATAACGAATGTCGCAGTGTAGCGGGTATTCACCTAGCTGACGCACTAATGTATTAGTGTTTAAATGCTTTCACCCCGACTTCCGCATCCCTCGCATCTCCCATGAAACGCACCTACGAAAGCTTGCGCAGCGCCGCCTGGATGGCCAAGGACGACCTGCGTTCATTCGGCCACCGCTCCCGCATGATGCAGATGGGCTACGGCCCGGACGATTGGGCCGGACGCCCGGTCATTGCCATCATCAACACCTGGTCCGACTTGAATCCCTGTCACAGCCATTTCAAGCAGCGCGTCGAAGACGTCAAGCGCGGCGTGTTCCAGGCGGGCGGCTTTCCGGTGGAACTGCCCGCCATTTCGGTGTCCGAATCCTTCGTCAAGCCCACTACCATGCTGTACCGCAACTTCCTGGCGATGGAGACCGAGGAGCTGCTGCGCAGCCACCCTGTGGACGGCGCGGTGCTGATGGGCGGCTGCGACAAGACGACGCCGGGCCTCATCATGGGCGCCATCAGCGCCGGACTGCCATGCGTCTACGTGCCCGCGGGCCCCATGCTGCGCGGCAATTGGAAGGGCAAGATCCTGGGGTCCGGATCGGATGCCTGGAAGCTCTGGGACGAACGCCGCGCCGGCAAGATCACGCAGGAGCAATGGACGGAAGTGGAAGGCGGCATTGCCCGCAGCTACGGCACCTGCATGACGATGGGCACGGCCAGCACCATGACCGCCATCGCCGAAGCCATCGGCATGACGCTGCCTGGCGCCTCGTCGATCCCGGCGGCGGACGTGAACCACATGCGCATGTCGGCCGAATGCGGCCGGCGCGTGGTCGAGATGGTCTGGGACGACCTGACGCCGCAGCGCATCCTGAGCGTGGCCTCGTTCAAGAACGCCATCAACGTCGCCATGGCGATGGGCTGTTCCACCAATGCGATCGTTCACCTGGTCGCCATGTCGCGCCGCGCGGGCTGCGCGGTGGGGCTGGACGACTTCGATGCGGCCAGCCGCAAGGTGCCGGTCATCGCCAACATCCGGCCCAGTGGCGACACCTACCTGATGGAAGATTTCTACTACGCGGGCGGGCTGCCCGCGCTGATGACCCGGCTGCAGGATGATCACCTGGACCTGTCGGCCATGACGGTCACGGGCAAGACGCTGGGCGAAAACATCGCGGGCGCCGAGGTCTACAACGACGACGTGATCCGCAAGCTGGACGAGGCGATCTACGACGAGGGCGCGCTGGCCGTGCTGCGGGGCAACATCGCGCCGGACGGCTGCGTCATCAAGCCCAGCGCGTGCGCGCCGCAATACCTGCGCCACACGGGCCCGGCGCTGGTGTTTGACGACTACCCCAGCATGAAGGCCGCCGTCGAGGACGAAAACCTGGACGTGACCGCGGACCACATCATGATCCTGCGCAATGCCGGCCCGCAGGGCGGTCCCGGCATGCCGGAATGGGGCATGCTGCCCATCCCGACGAAGCTGGTCAAGCAGGGCGTGCGCGACATGCTGCGCCTGTCCGATGCGCGCATGAGCGGCACCAGCTACGGCGCCTGCATCCTGCATGTCGCGCCCGAAAGCTACATCGGCGGCCCGTTGGCGTTGGTGAAGACGGGCGACACGATCACCGTGGATGTGCCCGCCCGCAGCATCAACCTGAACATCAGCGACGAGGAACTGGCCGCGCGCCGCGCCGCCTGGACGCCGCCGCCCAAGCGCTACGAGCGCGGCTACGGCTGGATGTACTCCCGGCACATCCTGCAGGCCAACGACGGCTGCGACTTCGATTTTCTGGAAGCGGAATTCGGCGCGCCCGTGCCCGAGCCCGCGATCTTCTGATTCCCTTCCCCCCAACATCCGCCCCATACTCCCGGAGCCATCGTGTCCCAAATGAATCCCGAAACCCGCGCCAGGTTGGCCGGCGTCAGCACCGCCACGCTGTGCACGGCGCTCTTCAAGCGCGGCCTGCGCAATCAGTTCATCCAGGACGTGCGGCCGCTGAACGCCAATCTGCCCAACATGGTGGGCCCGGCCTTCACGCTGCGCTACATCCCGGCCCGCGAGGACCTGAACACCATCAAGGTCTTCGAGGATCGCGCGCATCCGCAGCGCGCCGCGGTCGAGACCTGCCCGGAAGGCGCGGTCTTCGTCATCGACAGCCGCAAGGACGCGCGCGCCGCGTCCGCGGGCTCCATCCTGGTCACCCGGCTGATGAAGCGCGGCGTGGCGGGCGTGGTGACGGACGGGGGCTTTCGCGACTCGCCCGAAATCGCCGAGATGGGTTTTCCCGCCTATCACCAGCGCCCGTCGGCGCCCACCAATCTGACCTTGCACCAGGCGCTGGACATCAACGCGCCCATCGGCTGCGGCGACGTGGCGGTGTGGCCGGGCGATATCGTCGTGGGCGACCGCGAGGGCGTGGTGGTCATCCCTGCGCACCTGGCCGACGAGATCGCCATCGAGGCCGTGGAAATGACGGCCTTCGAGGACTTCGTGACCAGTCAGGTGCAAGGCGGCGCCTCCATTCTTGGCCTGTATCCCCCGACCGACCCGGGCACCAAGGACAAGTTCGCCGCCTGGCGCAAAGAACAAGGCCGCTGAGCCTTGCCGCCGGCACTGCCGGCACCCCCATACGCATACCTATAAAACAAGGCAGGAGACACATGATGAACACGCAACGACGCGGCGCGCTTGCCGCGCTACTGGCCGGCGCCGTCCTTGGCACGCTGGCCTTGCCCGCCAGCGCCGCCGACTGGCCCACGCAAAAGCCGATTTCCTACGTCGTCCCGTTTACCGTGGGCGGCTCGACCGACGTGGTCGGCCGGGTGCTGGCGCAGAAGCTGGGCGACCGCCTGCATCAGAACGTCATCGTCGAGAACAAGCCGGGCGCCGCGGGCGGCATCGGCGCCACCTACGTGGCCAAGGCGCCGCCCGACGGCTACACCCTGTTCGGCGGCACGATCAGCACGCACGCCATCAATGCCAGCCTCTACAAGAACCTGAAGTACGACCCGGTCAAGGACTTCGAGCCGGTGTCGCTGATCGCGTTCCTGCCCAACGTGTTGCTGGTGGATCCGAACCTGGGCGTCAATTCGGTGGCCGACCTGATCGCGCTGCTCAAACGCGACCCCACCAAACGCACGTTCGCGTCCTCGGGGGCGGGCACCTCGACGCACCTGGCCGGCGAGCTCTTTTCCGGCATGATCGGCGTGCCCCTCACGCACGTGCCTTACAAGGGCACGCCGCCCGCGATGGTGGACGTATCGTCCGGCGCGGTGACCTTCATGTTCGACCAGATGACGGCGGCGCTGCCGCTCCTGCAGACCGGCAAGCTCAAGCTGCTGGCCGTTACCACCAAGGACCGCATTGCGCTCGCGCCCGAGGTGCCGACCATGCAGGAAGCGGGCGTGCCCGGCTTCCAGATGGCGTCCTGGCAGGCGGTCTACGCGCCCAAGGGCACGCCCAAACCCATCCTGGACAAGCTGGCCGCCGAGATCGCCCTGATCCTGAAAGAGCCCGACGTGCAGGAAAAGCTGGGCAAGACCATGGGCATGGAGCTGGTGGGCAGCACGCCCGATCAGCTGCGCGACCTGATGGCGACCGAGATTCCACGCTGGGCGGAAGTCGTGAAGAAGTCGGGCGCGTCGGTGGAGTGAGGCGGCGCGGCTAGTGTGGGCGAGGCGGGTCGGCGCTAAGCTGGGGGCTGTGGACGTCTGTGCGTCCTTGCCCGACTCGCCTCGTGTTGATGTCGGGCATCGGCAACGCCGTTAAAGGAGCCGCATCGTGGCCGACTTCGACAAGGTGTTCGCGGGATCGATTCCGGCGCTTTACGACACGCTCATGGTGCCGCTGATCTTCCAGGGTTACGCCGACCACATGGCGGCGCTGGTCGCGGGGTTTGCGCCTCAGGACGTGCTGGAGACCGCGGCAGGCAGCGGGGCAGTGACGCGGGCGCTTGCGCCTCTGCTGGACCCCGGGGCGCGTTATGTGGCGACCGACCTGAATCAACCGATGCTCGATTACGCGGCCGCCCGGCAGGGTGCTGGTTGCGCGGTGCAATGGCGCTGGGCGGATGCGCTGGATCTGCCGTTCGACTGCGCGTCGTTTGACGTGGTGTGCTGCCAGTTCGGCGTCATGTTCTTCTCGGACCGGGCCGCGGGCTTTGCCGAAGCGCGCCGGGTGCTGAAGTCCGGGGGGCGCTTCGTCTTCAGCGTGTGGGACCGCATCGAGGAAAATGACTTCGCCGATGACGTGACGCGCGCGATGGCGGCCGTGTTTCCGCAGGACCCGCCACGCTTTCTGGCGCGCACGCCGCACGGCTACCACGACGTGGAAAAGATCCGCGACGACCTTCGCCGCGCAGGCTTTGACGATATTCGGATGGACACCCGTGCGGACGTCAGCCGCGCGGCGGGGCCATTGGAGGCGGCCACCGCCTACTGCCAGGGCACGCCGCTGCGCAATGAGATCGAAGCGCGCGACGCGGGCCTCATGCAGCTGGCCACGGAACGGGCGGCCGAGGCGTTGGCCGACCGCTACGGCGCGGGCCCGATCACGGGCCGGATCCAGGCGCACGTGATCGTCGCGACAAAGTAAGGCCGGATCGGGACGCTAGCTGGCGGGAGCGCGTTTGACCAGGTCCACGATGATCCGGAACAACTCGGCTCGCGCGGCTTCCTGGGTGATTTCGCCCGCAACGGCAGCTTGCGAGAGCGCGTCGGCCGCGCCGAGCATGCCCCACATGCCGGCCAGGGACACGCCTTGCCGGCCGGCGAACGGGGCGAGGATGGCCTGGCATTTCGTGATGAAGGCGTGCTGACACTGCCGTTTGACGGCGGCCAGTTCCGGCGAGCCGTTCAGCGCCGCGAGCACCCCGGGAATCTCGCGTCCTTGCACCGACACGCATTCCACATACTGCGTGGCGATGGCGTCTGCCTTGCCGGCGAGAGTCGGCGTGCTGGCGGCGATGGCGCTGTCGATGATCGCGGTCTGGCGCAGGTCGAAATCCTGGTACAGCGCCGCCAGCAACCCGTTGCGGGTGCCGAAGTGGTCGTAGACGACCGGCTTTGAGATGCCCGCTTTCTCGGCAAGCCGGCCCAGGGTCAGGGCGTCCGTGCCTTCGTCGCGGATCAGCGCCCAGGACACCTCGATGAGCTGGCGTTGCCGCGCGTCCTTGGACAGCCGGCGGCGGGGGGGAGGGGCAGGGTGGGACGTCATCAGGGCGGCTGTCGAGGTCGGTTTCAGGGTTGCGGGGCAAAGATGCGTTGGCCGATGGCCCGGGCGGTGGCCAGGTGCGCTTTGGGATAGCCGGCGTCGGACGCCACCAGCAAGTCGGATGTTGCCACGCGCGCGCCGCAATAGCCGAAGATTCCGTGATCGATCTGGGTCTTCATCGCGCCGAAGTAGCCGTGACGGGCATAGGTGCGCATATCCGCGCCGCCGCTGGCGATCAGGTGCACCTGCAGGCGTTGCAGCCGTTTGATGACCTTGCCGTCGGGATTGGCATCGTAGGCCCAGCCGTTGGTGAACACGCGGTCGATCCATCCCTTGAGCAGCGCGGGAAACGACCACCAATGCACGGGATACACCAGCATCAGCGCGTCGGCCCGATCGATGCGCGCGTGTTCGGCGGCAACGTCGGCGGGCGGGTTGGATGGGGTCAGGTGCAGGGCGGCGTCGGCTTGGGAGAACCGGGGATCGAAGCCTTCGGCTGCCAGATCCGCAAGCTCGAACGAATGTTCGGGCCCGGCGTCCGCAACGCCTTGGGCGACATGATCGGCAATGGCGTGCGTGAGGGACGCGGGGTCCGGATGGGCAACGACGATGAGGGCGTGCATGGGGAAAGTCCTGGTCGCAAGGAAGTAACCTACCAATCGTAACCTACGTTAAGTAGGTTGTGGCAGAAGACCTTCGCGGCCTAGGGGGTATCCCATCATGGCGTCGTTGTCTCCCTAATCGGGGGCAATACGGTTATCGTGAGCGCCACGGCAGTCCCCTCGGAGGAACCATGACCTCAGGCACGGCATTGTTCGACCTGCGCACGGAGCAGGGCGTGTTGCGGATCTCGATTGCGGTCACGCTTTGCATCGCCGTCATCGGCATCGGTTTCGGGGTGGCTTCCGGTTCGTTCTCCATCGTGTTCGACGGCGTTTATTCGCTGGTGGACGCCAGCATGAGCGCGCTGTCGTTGGTGGTGGTGCGGCTGATCACGTCGTACGCCACGGCCCGCGGGCTGCCGCGCAAGCTTCGCGAACGCTTCACGATGGGCTTCTGGCATCTGGAGCCCATGGTGCTGGCGCTGAACGGGATACTGCTTAGCGGGGTGGCCGTCTACGCCCTCATCAACGCGGTGAGCAGTCTGCTCAAGGGAGGCCGCGAGCTGGAGTTCGGCCTGGCGCTGATCTATGCCGTGCTGACCCTGACCGCCTGTGTGGCGATTGCGCTGGCCGAGGCGCGCGCCAATCGCCGGATCCGCTCGGCATTCCTGCACATGGACTTGAAGGGCTGGATCATGTCGGCCAGCATCACGGCCGCGCTGCTGGTGGCCTTTTGCATCGGATACGGCGTGCAGGGCACCCGGTGGGAGTGGATTTCGCCCTACATCGACCCGGCCGTGCTGGCGGTCGTGTGCGCGGTGATCATCCCTTTGCCGCTGTCGGTCATCCGCCAGGCGTTGTCCGAGATGCTGCTGGTCACGCCTGCCGACCTGAAACAGCACGTGGACACGGTGGCCCAGGCGTTCGTGGAACGCTATCGCTTCGCGTCCTATCGCGCGTATGTCGCCAAGGTGGGGCGTTCGCAGGAAATTGAACTGTATTTCATCGTACCGCCCGATATGCCCGCGCGCACGGTCGCGGCATGGGACAGCCTGCGCGACGAGATCGGCAACGCGCTGGGCGCCGACAGCCCGGATCGCTGGTTGACGGTGGTGTTTACCGGCGACCCGGAATGGGCGGAATAGCGTTGCCGCAGGGGCGACCGGCGCGCCTTTCTACTGGCATGCCGGCAGCAGGAAAACCGGCAGCGTTTCCCACACGACCGCCACCGCGGACAGGCCGCATAGCGTGGCGGCAAGCCAGGCGTGAAACGGCGGTGCGTTCCGGGCCCGCACCCGCGCCCGCTGGCGCCAGGCAGCCACCGCCATCGCCGCCAACGCCGCGGCGCTGCCCGCAACGATGATCCATGACGAGATGGGCAGGCCCAACCACAACCCGGTCAACACTGACCGAGCACAGGCCAGCGCGTTCACGATGTAGATGGAGAGGAAGTGCGCCAGCCATATCAGCGGGCCGGCGATGAGGTACAGCAGTTCGACCGAAAAGCGCGTTTTCATGGTCATCCCGTCAGCCGCGTAAAGGCGTGCAGCAGCGCCAATGCGATGAGCCCTTGCGCCACGGCGTACAGCAACATCGCCTGTGTGGCGTCGAGCGCGGCGCGGCGCGTGGGGCGCAGCCGCCCCGCGATCGACCGCGCCACGGTAAAGGCGGCCATCACCACAGCCAGGCCGCCAAAAAACGCCTGCAGGCCCGCGACCGCGTAGGTGGCTGCGGTGTAGGCGCTGGCCTGCGGCCGAAGTCCGGCCTGCCAATGCGTGACCAGATCCAGCGCCGGCGCGGCGGCCAGCAACAGCGCGGCCCCGGCCACGCAGCCGCGCAGCGCCGTTTGGCGGTTCTGCGTCATCATCCGCCCGGCGGCCAGGGCAAGGGCGGCGGCCGCAAGCAGCATCATGGCCGACAGCATTGGCCGGACCGGTGAGGGCAAGTCGCCGGAATCGGGCCAGGCCTGCGGGTTCGTGGTCCACAGGAACAGGTAGCTGAACATCAACGAGCCGAAGATGCTGGTGCAGACAATCAGCAGCAGCACCATCGCCCACGACGCGTGCGACGCGCTGCCCGAGCACATCATGGGCAGCCGCAGGCCGCCGCCAATGTCCACCGGCGGGTGGTCGGGGCCGGTGTCCGCGTCCCACAGCCAGCGCCATAGCGAGACAATGGCCAGCACGCCAAACGCCGCCGCCAGCGGCAGCAGCTTGAAGGTCAGCAGCAGGAAGAAGCCGGCCGTGCCCACGGCTGCCAGCAGGGGCGACCACGCGGGGCCGGGCAGCGGCAGCACATAGTCGGGCCGGGCCTCCAGGGCGCCGGTCACGAGCGTGGTTCGCAGGCCGGCGGGTGCGTTGGGCAGATAATGCTGGCCGTCGTCCACCTGCTGCGCCAGGCCCGGTTGGTCCCAGAGCGGCTCGCGGCTGGTTACCGCAGGCACGCTGCGCAGCCCGTAACTGCCGCTGGGCAGCCATTCCAAGGTGCCCGCGCGCCAGACGTTGCCCGCGTTGTTGTCGATGGTAGGCCGGAAATTGCGCGCCAGGTCGATCAGGAACACCAGCACACCCGCGGCGATCAGGTATGCGCCCACGGTCGAGAGCAGGTTGAGCGGGCCAAGCCCCTGGCTTTCCGCATAGGTGTACACCCGGCGCGGCATGCCGGCCAGGCCGGTGAAGTGCATCGGGAAGAAGGCCACGTTAAAGCCCACGAACATCAGCCAGAAACCCCAGCGGCCCAGCCGCTCGGACAGGGGCCGCTTGCTGATGAACGGTGTCCAGTAATAGAAGGCCGCGAACAGCGGAAACACCATGCCGCCGAACAGCACGTAATGCAGATGCGCCACGACGAAGTAGGTGTCGTGCGCCTGCAGGTCGAACGGGATCACGGCGACCATGACGCCGGTCAGGCCGCCGATGACGAACACGAAGAAGAACCCCAGGATGTACAGCATCGGCGTCTTGAGCGGCCTTAACCGAACCGCCGCGGCAAGGGTCGCGATCCAGGCGAATATCTGTATCGCGGTCGGCACCGACACCGCCATGCTCGCGGCCGACGCGAAGCTGAGCGACAACTGCGGGATCCCGGTGGCGAACATATGGTGCACCCACAGGCCAAAGCTCAGGAACCCCGTCGAGATGACCGCCAGCACCACCAGCCTGTAGCCCACCAGCGGCGCGCCCGTCATTGCGGGAATCATCATCGACACCATGCCGGCGGCGGGCAGGAAGATGATGTAGACCTCGGGGTGGCCAAAAAACCAGAACAGATGCTGCCAGAGCAGCGGGTCGCCGCCGCGTCCGGTGATGAAGAACGGCATGTCGAAGGCGCGTTCCAGTTCGAGCAGCGTGGTGGCGACGATCACGGCCGGAAAGGCGACGATCACCATGCCGCAGAACACCAGCATGACCCAGGCGAACACAGGAATCTTGTCCAGCGTCATGCCCGGGGCGCGCGTGCGCAGGATGCCCACGGCAAGCTCGATCGCGCCGGCGATGGCGGAGATCTCGATGAAGCCAATGCCCAGCAGCCACAGGTCGGCGTTCATGGCGGGCGAGTATTGCGCGCTGGTCAGCGGCGGGTACATGAACCAGCCGCCATCGGGCGCCAGCCCCACGAAGATGCTGCAGAAGAAAACCAGTCCGCCAATGGCATAGGCCCAGTAAGCGTAGGCCGACAACCTGGGAAACGGCAGGTCGCGCGCGCCCAGCATGTTGGGCAGCAGCAGCACAGCCACTGCTTCCACCGCAGGCACCGCGAAGAGAAACATCATCACCGTGCCGTGCATGGTGAAAAGCTGGTTGTATAGCGCGTGACCGATCAGGTTGCTGTCGGGCGCGGCCAGCTGCGTGCGCATCATCAGCGCCAACACGCCCGCCAGGATGAAGAAGAGCAACGCGGTGCCGATGTACAGCAGGCCAATGGACGTGTTGTTGACGACCGTCAGCGACCGCCATACCGTTGGCCGCTTCCAGGCGCGCTCTAGCTGCGCGAATTCGTCCGCTGGCCGCGGCAGTGGGTTGGGAAGCGGGGGCGGGGTGGTCGGGGGCGTCACTTCAGGCTTTCCAGGTAGCGGGCCACGGCGCGCAGGTCCTCGCCCGGCCATCGGTCAAAGGACGGCATCGCATTGCCGGGCTTGATCTGCTGGCTGCCGGCGATCCAGCCGCCCATCGCGCCCACGTTGTTGGGCAGGATGCCGGCCGCCAGGGTAGGCCGGCTGCCTACGTGGGTGAGGTCCGGTCCCAGCATTGCGCCAGCCGTCGTGCCGCGCACGGTGTGGCATTGCGCGCAGGCCTGGATGAATAGCCGCTCGCCTTGCCGCAGCGCCGGTTCGGCGGCCCGGGCAGGCTGGCGTTGCGCCTGCACCCACGCGTCGAACGCCGCGGCGTCCACCGCCTGCACGTCGAACCGCATCTGGGCGTGCTGTGCGCCGCAATACTCGGCGCAATGGCCGCGAAACGTGCCGGGCGTGCGCGCCAGCGCGCGCATCGTGTTCACGCGGCCCGGGATCATGTCGAGCTTCCCGCCCAGCTCAGGGATCCAGAAGCTGTGGATCACGTTGCCCGACTTGAGCAGGAATTGCACCGGCTTGCCGGTCGGAATGCGGATCTCGTTAGCCGTCTCGAAGAGCAGCCCGCCTTGCGCGTCCAGGTAGCGCACGCGCCACCACCACAGCTCACCCGTCACCTCGATGCGCGCGGCATACGTCGCTTCGCGTGCCGCGGTCGGTGATGGCGTCAACACGTAGACCAGCAACGCGGTCAGCGCCACGACCGGAAACACGATGCCCGCGCCCACGATAAGGGCGGGCCGCGAAAGCCTGTGGCGCAGCGGCGCCGGGCCAAACATCGACACCGCGATCAGTGCGGCCACCCCCACGAAGATCGCCGTCGCGCCCACGTAGAGCACCCAGCCGATGTCGGCGATCCGAGCGGCGTCTTCGCCGCTGGGCTGCGCCCTTGCGGCGGTCGGCAATCCGGCGATCAGGATGAGAAGGAGTTTCGCCATGTTCTTGTGGTGGATGATCCCCCGCCGCGAGCCGGCAGACCGGCGCGGCAGTGGCCCGGTGGGTGGATACCGCCGGCCCCGCGATGGGCGGGGTCAGCACTTTCCATTCCCGGGTGCGCACGCGGGCACTGGGCACGCGGTTTGCTGGCGGGTGCGCGTTTAGCGTGGTTCCGCGCGAATCAGGAGACCGCCTTGCGCCGGATTGCCCGACCCAACCGCCTCTTGCCCGCGTTGCTGGCGAGTCTTGCGCTGGTCGCCTGTCAGGATGGGCAGGCACCGCTCTTTTCCCCGGGTGCTGCGGACGGGCTGCTGGGCGGGGCCGACGCCGACCGGGGGCGGCAGCTGATCGCCGAACGCGGCTGCACGGCCTGTCATACGGTACCGGGCGTCAGCGGCCCGGCGACTCGGGTTGGCCCGCCGCTGGGCGACATGGCGCGGCAGGCTTACATTGCCGGGCTGTTGCCCAATACGCCCCAGAACATGGTGCGCTGGCTGATGGACCCGCCTGCCATCAATCCCCGGACGGCCATGCCCGACACCGGCCTGCGCGAGGTCGACGCTGAAGCGATCGCGGCGTATCTGCTGCGAGATGCCGGCCGCGGCAATACGAGGGCGCCATGAAGCGTTGGAAGCAAACCGTCTCACTGACGCTTGCGGGCGCTGCCGCCGTTGCGGGCGTGCTGGGTGGCGCGGTGGTGTATTTCGGCGCGTACGACGTGACCGCCACGTCGCCGCACACCACGCCGGTGCACCATCTACTGGACGTCGCGCTGACGCGTGCCGTCAAGATGCGATCAGCGGACATCACGGCGCCCGATCTGGACGTGCCCGCGCGCATCCAGAATGGTTCGCGCCTTTATCGCGCCAATTGCGCCCAGTGCCACGGCGGGCCCGGCGTGGCGCCGCAACCGTACGCGCTGGGCTTGAATCCCGCGCCCGCCGCGCTCGTGGCCTCTGCACGCACCCGTACCGCGGCAGAGATCTTCTGGCTGACGCGCCAAGGCATCAAGATGACCGGCATGCCGGCGTGGCAGTACCGGCTGACCGACGACGAGATCTGGGACGTGGTGGCATTCCTGCGCGTCTTGCCCGCGATGTCCGCCCAGGACTACCAGCGGGACGGCGTCGCACAAGCGGCCGCCGCGCCGCGTGCATCGGCGCAGCCCCCGGTCCGGGAGGCAGACGCCATGGCGGGCCGCATCGCGATTCAGCAGTACCTTTGCGTCACGTGCCACGCGATTCCGGGCGTGCCGGGGGCATGGAACTACGTGGGACCGGCGCTGGACCAGATGGGCGAGCGGGCGTATATCGCGGGTGTCCTGCCCAACACACCTGAAAACATGGAGCGCTGGTTGCGCGACCCCGCCGCCGTCAAGCCCGGCACGGCGATGCCCGACCTCGGGGTCAGCGAACAGGATGCCCTAGACATTGCCGCGTTTCTACGCACGTTGCCCGGCCGGCCTTGAGCGGCTGGCCGGGGGCGGGCTGCTCGCGCAGACCATCGCCGCATGCCGGTCAGGAACAGCACTTGCTCGCCCGTTCACTACCCTTGATGCACAGGAGCCGTCCATGACGCAATCCAAATCCGGCAGCGCGCGTGAATCCATTCCGGGCCAGCCCGATGTCAACGCGGGCGCGCTGCGCCCGTCCGGTCCCGCCACCCCCCCGGAACGCGTGCCCGATATCGACCATCCGCCGAGCGCGCGCAGCCACGACCAGCCGGGCTTCGATCAGGCCGTTGCCCAGGAGGAAGCCGAGGCGCGCAGCGGGGCGCCGACCGGCGGGAGCGGCAATCGACCCGCGCCCAGCGGCGAAGAGGAATCGCAATGATCGTCGAAGTCTTTCAACGCGCGGATGGCCAGTGGGGCTTCCGGGGCATTGCGTTGCTGGGCGTCCAGGAGAATGCGGGCGCTTATCCGACGCGCGATGCCGCCGCAGCCGCGGCGCGTGCCGCATATCCGGGCGAGACGATTTCCGAGGTCGACGCGTCGATGGACACCCCGCCGCAGCCGCATTCGGATTGACGCACGGCGCGTCAACATGGCCCGTCTGCCCGCATCGCTTGCACATGGCCTGCCGGGTCGGGCCGTAAGGTCAGCGCGCGCCGCTCCCACGGACCGTGTTTCTCAGCCGCCGCACGCCCAGCACGGTGCCGGTGGCGCAGATGGCCAGGCCGCCCACGCTCAATAGAATGATTGCCAGGTCGCGGCCCACGCCGGCATGCAACAAGGCGGGCGTGTCCCAGCTGTGCAGGAAGTAAAAGAGCCAGCGTCCGGCGCGCTGCGCGCGCGACAGGCTGAGCACGGGTTCGCCGGTGCGCAGGTCCACGTAGACGCGATCCCCCGCTGCGTTATCGAAGTCCAATTGCAGCACGGGCAGGCCACGCGGCGCACCGCCGTTCATGGCTTCGGCGTGGCGGGCGTAGTAGTACGCATCGTAGTGGTCAAGCACCTGCGCCTGCATTGCCGCGTCGGGAAACAGCGCGCGGGCGGCATCGATGACGGCTTGCGGCTGCCAGTCCGTCTGCACGATGAGCGCGTTGTCCTGCCGGCGGATGATCCGGCTGTCAGCCGATGCGTCGCGCGCCAGCACGTAGGGGTGTCCGGCCATCCACCGCCATTCGAGCTGGACAGCTTGAAATCCCGCGTCATGCAGCGCTTGCAGCACCGGCAACGGCGCTAGGCCGGCCGTGCCTCCCGCGGTGCCTACCGCCGTGCCTACCGCTGTGCCTGCCTGCACGCCCGTCATGGCTTGCCTGTCGGGCCCTGCGTGGGGCGCGGAGAAAATTCCGCCGGGATTCATCGACATGAGGCCGCTGAAGATCCATGTGCACACGAACGCGCTGAAGGCGAGGCCCGCGATGTGGTGCCAGCGCATCCAGGCCTCGCGGTACGGCGTGCGTGCGCCGGACTTGTAGCGCCCGCGAAAACGCCAGCGCCACACGCCGACCACCGCGCCGCTGATCGCCAGCACGGTGCACAGGGCGGACAGCACGATCACTGTCCAGCTCCAGACCGGATCCACGGACCGGTCGCGCGCCATGTACAGCCAATGCAGCCACGCGCCCACGTAGTTCCAGCGTTGCTGCGCAAGGGGCGCGTCCAGGACGACTTCGCCCGTCGCCGAAGAGACATACAGCGTGCCGGCCGCGTCCCCCGACATGCTTACCTTATGCAGCGGTCGATGGCGGTCCAGCCCGCGCGAATGCGTCCAGCGGTCCTCGTCGATGAGGCCCGCATGGCGCGCGGCGC
Source organism: Achromobacter sp. JD417 (assembly GCF_041879325.1). Classification (NCBI taxonomy): domain Bacteria; kingdom Pseudomonadati; phylum Pseudomonadota; class Betaproteobacteria; order Burkholderiales; family Alcaligenaceae; genus Achromobacter; species Achromobacter sp. JD417. The sequence continues at coordinate 3,161,043 of NZ_CP087159.1, forward strand.
CCGCCGGCCAGAACGCGCGGGCGGCGGCCACCGCCATGTCCGCCGTCACCGTCCCGTCAGGTTTGCCTGTCGACGCGGACCATGCGCGCGGACCATCCGGGGTCGGCAGGATGAACGTCGCCTCGCCACGCACCGACGTCAGCACGGCGCTCCCGGGCGCGGCCTGCGCCGCGTCGGGCATACGGTATGCGTCGACTGCCAGCACGGGCAGGCTGGCGAAACGTTCTTCAGGCGTGAGCTTCGGGTAGCCGACATACAGCATGACAATCCCGCTGAGAAACCACCCAAACATCAGCAAGCAGCCGGCCACGCCCAGCCAGCGGTGAGCCAGGTAGGTCAGCCTGCGCAGGCGCGCCTTGGCGTCCATGGTCGGCGCCCCTTAGAACCGGTGATTCAACGTCAGCTCAAAGCGGCGGCTGGGCCCGTAAAACCACTGCGTATTGGTGTAGTACGCGGTGGTGAAGTACGCGCGGTCAAAGACGTTGAAACCCCGGGCCGTGATGGCGGTGTCCTTGTTGACGTCCCAGCGCAGCGCGAGGTCGGTGGTCGTATACGAGGGCAACTCGATGGTGTTGGCGCTGTCCGCATAGCGCTTGCCCACATACCGCAGCCCGCCCATTGCCGTCCAGCCCGGTTGGAAGTTCCAGCTCAGCCACAGGTTAGCCAGGCGTTGCGGCACATTGGGCGGCACATTGCCCGCGCGCGACACGGCCGCGCCGCCGACCGACTCGGAGAAGTCGTCGTACTTGGCCCGCAACATGGTGGCGTTGGCGTCGATCGACCAGCCGGCTGCCAGCGCCATCGACAGGGACGCTTCGACGCCCCGGGACGATTGCTCGCCGACCTGCACCCTGAGGCTGGGATCGTCGGCGTCGCGGGACAACAGGTTCGTCTTGCGGATCTCATAGGCCGCCAGCGTCCACTCACCTCGGCCATCCAGGAAATTCTGCTTCAAGCCGATTTCGATCTGCTTGCCGCGCGACATGTCGAACCCCGCGTTGGCCGGGCTGAGCATCAAGAGGCCGCTGACCGGATCGGCCGCTTCCGCGTACTGTGCGTAGACAGCCAGATCCGGCGTCAGGTCGTACACGGTGCCCACGCGCCAACCCACGTCGGCATACGTACTGGACAGGGCGCGTTGACCGGTGACCAGATCGTCGCGCGTCACTTTCGCATGGTCGTAGCGCAGGCCGCCGATGAGAGACCACTTGCTCGTCAGCGCGAGGCGGTCTTCCACGAAGAGCGCAAACTGGTCGGCCTCGTTGCGGTAACGCGGGATGAACGGCACGTTGCTCTGGTAGTGGCCATGCGCCGGATCATAGGGATCCACGGGGCCCGAACTGCCGGTGTACGTGTTGTTGATGTGCTTGAACGTGGCGTGGTTGACGTCAAAGCCCACGGACACCGTGTTTTCCAGGCCGGCCAGTTGGCCCTTGAACACGGCGCTGGTCGTCAGGCCGGTCTGGGTCTGGTCGTGCGTGATCTGCGTGTTGTCCGAGCGGTCTATGAGGCCGGTTGCCGGGTTGTACACGTACCGCTCGGCATTGCGCCAGTCGCGGTCGCTTTGCACGTGGTACAGGCGCGCGCGCACGGTGGTCGCGTCGCTGGGCGTCCAGACCGTGTCCAGTTGCGTCCACTGATCGCGAAAGCGCATGAAGCTGTCGGACACGTTGTAGTTCTGCTTGCGCACCGCGTCGTCCTGCTCGCCGTTGATGAGCGGCGTTCCAAAATACCGCATCGGGCGCTGGTAGCCGTAGGCGTAGCTGAGCGTCATGTTCAGGTCCGGCGTCGCGTCCCAGCGCAGCGCGCCGGAGAACGTGGCATCGCCCGCCTGGCCCCGGTCCACGTAGCCGTCCGTGTAGTTGCCGCTGACGTCCAGGCGATACGACAACGTATCGCTGAGCGCGCCGCCGCTGCCCAGGCCCAGCCGCGCCGTGTCCTGCGTGCCGATGGTGGCCTGCACCTCGTTCTGGATGGGCCCGCGCGTCGGACGCTTGGGGATCACGTTGACGACGCCGCCGATCGCGCCGTCGCCATAGATTACGGACGCGGGCCCGCGCAGCACCTCGATGCGCTCGACCGACCACGTATCGAACGGAAACGTCAGACCGACGCCGCCGTACTGGCGCAGCCCGTCGTACAGGCGCATGACCGACGTGCTGTCGGTGAAGCCGCGCACCGACAAGGCGCTGTTGCCGTTGCCCGGATGGGGCGCGGCCGAAAAGCCCGGCGCGCGGGTGATGGCCTCGATCACGCTGGCATCGCCGCGGGACTCGATCTGTTCGCGCGAAATGATGTCGACGCTGGCCGGCGTCTGCATGGGCGTCAGGCCCAGATTGGAGCCCGTGGACGCTTCGGTCGTCAGGGCGGTTTCGGCGCCGCCCATCACGGTGATGGGGGCGAGGGTGGCGGGGGAGGTTTGGGCGGCGGCGTTGAAGGCGGCCAGGAGCAAAGACGTGCCGAGGCACGCGTGCGAACGAGCGATGGTCAAGAGGATCCCTCTTCTTCGATGTCTTCGACAAGATCTGCCGACTGCGGAAAAGTCGGTCGGCAAGGCGCGGCCGGGCCCGGCGCTAGGCGCGGGCGCGGCGGATCAGGAAGACAGGGAAGGCGGGGCGCGTGAACCGAGGGGCGGCCCCAGCGCGGGCAGGGGCGGCGCCGCGCGGTGGACGGGAGTTTCTGGAGCTGCGTAGGCGGCTTGCGCCGTCAGCACGGGCGCAAGACCCGTCTCCGGCAGAATCGCATGCGCGGCCAGGGCGCCGAAGGCGCAGGCATCGCTTGCCGCATGCTTGGACTTCGGCTCGGCCGGCAGGTCGAAGGTCACGCTGATCGCGCCACCGGCTTCGCACAACGAGAGCATCAGCGACGTCGTGGACGGCGCCGCCATGAAGCCGCTTGGGATCAGGGCGCGCAGCACGAAAGCGGCCATTGCCAGGCAGACGAGAAACCGCCAAGGCAGGCCGCGGGGCTTTTGCGCAGAGTCCCGGTGAGTAGGCATGGGCGGGATTCTATTACAGAACTTCACGCATTCTGACCGAATTGAATCGCGTGCGGCGTTCTGTCGCAGGGACGTTTAAGATCGAGTGCAACGTGCGCGGTGTTGTCTTTGCACCATCGCTTCCGAACAGGAGATTGCCAGCATGATGCCTCCTTCGAGCGGCATGACGCAGGGCTTGGCGGACGACGCAATGCCCACGGATTCGCCATCTTCGTATCCGCAGGCGCCGTGGAAACTGAGCGGCCATGCACTCCTCAGCATGTGGCGGGTGCCGCTTGCCGACCTGCCCATGCTTCCTCCCGGCGATGCGCGCCTGGTCACTCTGGGACGCCACGCAATTTGCGCCACGGTCTGGACGGCCTACGAATCGGGCGGCACGCTGGCCTACAACGAGTTGCTCTTCGCTACGGCAGTGCGGCACGCGGGGCTGCTGGCGCCGGCGTGCATCGTGGGTCCGATCTGGGTCGACGACGAGGCGGCTGCTGCGGGCGGTAGGCAGTTGTGGGGCATTCCGAAACAGATGGGCCACTTCGTGCCTTTGCCGGCAGATGGAACGTTCGCGTCTTTAGTCGCCGAAGAGCAGGCGTCCATGGCGACCGGCGGGACGGCCGTCGCAAGCGTTGAATTTCGGCCGGGCCTGCGCCTCGCGGTGCCGTTGCGCCTTGCCGTGTGGACGGTTCAAGGTGGCAAAGCGGGACTGATCCGTACACGTTGCGCTCTGCGGGGCATGGCGCGCTTCGGGTCCGCAAGTTGGCGCATCGCGCCTGATGGGCCGCTGCGCTTTCTGGCAGGGCGCCAACCGATGGCCAGCGCGTGGCTGGGGGATCTATCCGTCCAGTTCGGCGTGTAGCACCCTCCGGAAGGCGTTATAGGCATGCCACTTGCTGCGCCGCCCACCACGGGCAGCAGGTTGGGCCCGCAACCCACGAGGCGATTCCCGTGACCACACTCATCGAAAACCGGTATGCCCTTACCGTGCGCCGCTTCCCTGCGGTGTTCCTTGCCGGGATGTTCCCGTTGTTTCTTGGCGCGGCGCTCGCGGACGCGGCGTATGCGCAGACTTTTCACATCCAATGGAATAATTTCGCATCCTGGCTGCTCGTTGGCGGGCTGATATTTGGGGCGGTGGCGCTGCTGTTTGCCATCGTCGACCTGTTCAGGGTCTCGCAGCGGGCGCGCGGTGTAGTTCCCTATGCCGTGGTGCTGCTGGCAGCCTGGCTGGTGGGGCTGTTCAATGCGTTTATCCATGCGCGCGACGCGTGGGCCAGCATGCCCAACGGCTTGATCCTGTCTGTCGTGGGCGCGGTGTTGGCCCTCGTTGCCCTCTGGCTGGGCTTTCGCACGCCGCACATCCGGGGGCCGCTATGAAGAAGACGAAATTGCTTGCCGGCGTTTCGATGCTGGTGGTGGCGGGCGTGTGCGGTGCGCAGACCGCAGGCCAGTATGGACCGTCGCCCGATCTGCCCAAGCCCGAGCGAGGGCTGTTGCCGGACATGGTGATCGCCAAGCCCGCCAAATGGGGCGACAAAGTGCCGACGGTGCCCGAGGGCTACAAGATATCGGCCATCGCCACGGACCTGAAGATTCCGCGTCAGACGCTCGTGCTGCCCAACGGCGACATTCTGGTCGCCGAGGGGCGTGGCGGTAGTGCCCCCGACCTCAAACCCAAGGACGTGATCGCGGGCATCATCAAGGCCCGGGGCACCAGTCCCGTCAAGGGCGGCAACCGGCTGACGCTGCTGCGCGACACCAAGGGCGATGGCACCTACGAGGCCTCCGTCTTTGCGGAAAACCTTAACGCGCCTTACGGCCTGGCCCTCATCGGCAACCAGCTGTATGTGGCCAATCAGGACGCGCTGGTGCGGTTCGCATACGAACCGGGGCAGACCAAGGCAAGCGGACCGCCGGAAACGGTCACGCCGCTGCCCGCCGAGATCAACCACCACTGGACCAAGGCGCTGACGGCAAGCGCCGACGGGCAGTATCTGTACGTGGGCATCGGTTCGAACAGCAATATCACCGAACGCGGCATGACGGCCGAAGTGGATCGGGCGCGTATCTGGCGCATCAACGCCAGCACGGGCGAATACAAGACCTATGCCACGGGCCTGCGCAATCCGACCGCGCTCACGATTCAGCCGGACACGGGCCAGTTGTGGGCCGTCGTCAACGAACGCGATGAGTTGGGCCCGGACCTGGTGCCCGACTACCTCACGACCGTCAAGGAAGGCGCGTTCTACGGCTGGCCTTACAGCTATTGGGGCAAGAACGTGGACGAACGCGTGCGGCCGCAGGATCCCGCCAAGGTTGCATCGGCCATTGCGCCGGACTACAGCCTGGGTTCGCACGTGGCGGCGCTGGGCGTGGACTTCTCGACCGCGACGATGGGCGACCGGTTTGCCAACGGCGTGTTCGTCGGCGAGCACGGCAGCTGGAACCGCGCCGATCCGGTGGGCTACAAGGTGGTCTTCGTACCGTTCACGGATGGTCGCCCGTCCGGGCCGCCCGTTGATTTCGTCGCGGGCTTTCGCGACGACGACGGCACGACACGCGGCCGTCCGGTGGGCGTGACGGTCGATCCGAAGGGCGCGCTCATCGTGGCCGACGACTTGTCGAACACGATCTGGCGCATCACGCCCGCGCAAGCGCCCAAGCCGGTCGCAGCTGCGCGGCCTTAAATCTTATTTATTGGGCCTGCCGCGCGTGCGCGTTGCGCTGCGCCGCAGTATTCGCAGGCCCCGCACAGGAGCAAACATGGCAACACTTCAAGACATCAACATCGCGATTCTGGCCGTCGACGGATTCGAGCAGGTCGAACTTACGGGGCCGCGCGACCGTCTGCACAAAGAAGGCGCCCGGACCGTGGTGGTGTCGGCACGCACTGACCCGATCCAGGGCATGCACCACGACAAGCCCGGCGACAAGTTCCCCGTGGACCTCACGTTCCTGCAGGCTGCGTCCGAGCCGGACGTCTTTGACGCGTTGCTGCTGCCCGGCGGTGTCGTCAATGCCGACGAGATCCGGATGCAGCCCAAGGCCCAGGAACTGGTGCGCGCCTGCATGGACGCGGGCAAGCCGGTGGCCGTCATCTGCCACGGCGCCTGGCTGCTGATCTCGGCCGGCGTGGTCAAGGGGCGCAAGATGACCAGCTGGCCGTCGCTGCAGGATGACCTGCGCAATGCGGGCGTGCAGTGGGTGGATGAGGAAGTGGTCGTGGACGGCGTGCTGGTGTCCAGCCGCAAGCCGGACGATATCCCAGCGTTCAATGACGCCTTCGTTCAGGTGCTGGGCAAGGCGGTCAAGGGGCGCGCGGCGAAGTAGGGCCGGGCGCACCGAGCAAAGCCGGGGAGCGCGGCACCCCGGCCGCATGCGCTACGCGCGCTTGAGCGCCACGGTCACCAGCACCGACGCATTTTCCAGCGCGAACAGCGCGTGCGGCGCGCGGCCCGGCAGGTACATCAGGTGGCCGGGGTAGAGGACGTGCGTGGCGCCTTCGGCGGTGACCTCGATGCTGCCCTCCAGGCACTGCAGGGTGATCTCGCCGGCGACGTCATGCGAGGGCATGGTCTTGCCGGCGAGCAGCACCAGGCGCATGACCTCAAGGTCTTCGGACTTGAAAAGCGCGATCGACTGCTTTTGCGCTAGCGCGGCGCCATAGGGCTTGAGATCGATGACTTGCCCGGGATCCGCATGTTTGAGGGCCATGATGCATCCTTCGCAGGGAGGGGAGCTGTCAACGATACCCCATCCCCACGGCGGCGCCGCGGCCTGCGGTCAATTGATCTTGATGCCGCGTTCCTTGACCAGATCCTTCCACTGCGCCGTTTCCTTGGCCAGGTGGTCGCGCAGCGCGTCCGGCGTGCTGCCGATCGGCTCGGCGCCAATCGAATCCAGCGTCGCCTTCACCTTGGGATCGGCCAGCGCGGCGCGCATGGCTTCATTCAGCTTGGCTACCGCTTCCGGCGGCGTGCCAGCGGGCGCAAAGGCAGCGAACCAGGGCATCAGCTCATAACCGGGCACGCCGGCCTCCTGCATCGTCGGCACGTCGGGCAGGGCAGCCGACCGCTTGGTGGTGGTGACGCCCAGCGCGCGCAGCTTGCCGCTCGCGATGTGGGGCTTGGCGGACGTGATGCTGTCGAACATGTAATCCACCTGGCCGCCCAGCAGGTCGGCGACGGCGGGGCCACTGCCCTTGTAAGGGACGTGCAGCATGTCCACCCCGGTCATCGACACGAACATCTCACCAGCCAGGTGAATGGAGGTGCCAACGCCCGCGGAGGCGTACGTGTAGTGCTTGGGCTGCGCCTTGGCCTTAGCAATCACGTCCGCGACGCTGGTTGCGCCGGTACGCGCTGGATTGGTCACCAGCACATTGGGTACGACCGCCAGCAGCGAGATGGGCGCGAAGTCCTTGATGGGGTCGTAGTTCAGGTCCTGGTACAGCGCCGGATTGACGGCCATGCCGTTGGCGACGATCAGGATGGTGTAGCCGTCGGGCTTGGCGCGCGCCACGGCCGCCGCGCCAATGTTGCCGCCCGCGCCGGCGCGGTTCTCGACGATGAAGGATGTGTTCAGCTGCTTGCCCATCGATTCGCCCAGCGTGCGCGCGATGCTGTCCATCGCGCCGCCGGGCGGGAAGGGCACGATCCACTTCACGGGGTGATCCGGATAGGCATCGGCCTGCGCGGCGGTTGCGCCGGCGAGCAGCGAGGCGGCCAGCAATGCGCGGGCAAAGGGTCTGAATACATGGCGCATGGTTGTCTCCGTGACGCTTGATTTATTGGTGGCGAGGTCCGCGCGCGATTAATACTCTGATCGACGGTGCCTGCCCGATGGGCGCAGTATCGCTTGCCTTTTTTTCAAGTGTCCAAGACTATATGGGTTTCAATTCATACCTCCAAGGTCTTAATCGCCATGGAACTCAGGCATTTGCGGTACTTCCAGGCGGTGGCCGACGCAGGCAGTTTCACGCTGGCAGCCTCGCGGCTGCACATTGCGCAGCCGCCGCTCAGCCGCCAGATCAAGCAGCTGGAGGAAGAGCTGGGCGTGCAGCTGTTCGAACGGACCACGCGGGCGCTACGCCTGACCGAGGCGGGCCGTTTCCTGCTGGAGCAATCGCGCCTGCTGACCGCCCGTCTGGACGAAGTGCTGGAAGGCACGCGCCGGTTGGGCCAGACCGAGCGGCGCTGGTTCGGCATCGGCTTCGTGCCGTCGACGCTTTACGGTTTCGTGCCGGAATTGATCCGGCTGCTGCGCGGCGCGGATGAGCGGGTCGAAGTGGGCCTGATGGAAATGAACACGTTGCCGCAGCTCGAGGCGCTGAAGGCAGGGCGCATCGATCTGGGCATTGGCCGCATCCTGCTGGACGACCCCGCGATCGAGCGGCGCGTGCTGATGACCGAGCCCCTGATGGCCGCGGTGCCCTTGCATCATCCGCTGGCCGGCCAGGGCAGCGTCGCCGTCAGCCGCCTGGCGCGCGAGCCTTTCGTGCTGTATCCGGCGCGTCCGCGCCCAAACTACGCGGATCATGTGCTGGGCCTGTTTCGCGCGGCCGGCTACTCGCTGCAGGTGGTGCAAGAGGCCAACGAACTGCAGACCGCGATCGGGCTGGTCGCCGCGGGCTTGGGGGTGACCGTGGTGCCCGCCTCCGTGCAGCGCCTGCAGCGCCAGGATGTGGCCCACGTGCGCATCGAGGCCGATGCCTTCGTGTCGCCCGTGATCGTCAGCTATCGCAAGGACGATGCGTCGGCGTTTCTGGCGCGCGCGCTGGAACTGGCGGGGGAGCTTGCCAAAGGGTAGTGGCGGCAGCGCCAGACAGCTCGCGACCAACCTTGTGCTCCACGGTATATTGCCCCCATGAAAAAGCTAGATATCCCAGCGTTGGAAATCTTCGTCGCGGCCGTCGAGGAAAAGAGCCTGTCCCGAGCGGCCGAGCGAGAGAATCTGGTGACCTCGGCCGCGAGCAAACGCGTGGCCGAACTGGAGCGGCATCTGGGGCGCACGCTGTTGCACCGCCATGGACGCGGCGTCGAGCCCACGTCGGCGGGCGCCTTGCTGTATCAGCGTGCCAAGGCCATCCTGCGCAGCGTGCAACTGACCGAGCAGGCCATCAATGGCTATTCGCTGAACGGCCAGGCCAAGATACGGCTGGCGTCCAATCCGTCGACCATCCTGCAATTTTTGCCGGGGGTGATGGGCCGGTTTCTTGCCGGGCGCAGCGACGTCAGCGTCGATCTGCTCGAAGGGCACAGCTACGACATTCCGCGACTGGTCGCCGAGTCCTCCGTGGACATCGGCATCTATCACGCCGACCATCCGGTGCCAGGGGTGGCCTCGTTTCCGTTCCGGCGCGATCGCGTGGGGCTGGTGGTGCCGGTGGGGCACGCGCTGGCGGACCGCACCGAGTTGTACCTGGAAGAGGCGCTGGACTACGACCTGCTTGGATATTTTCCGCGTCATTCGCTCGACCAGTTCCTGGCGTATGCGGGACAGACGCTCTCGCGCCCGCCCACGGTGAAGCTGCAGGTGTCGAACTTCGAAACGCGCTGCCGCATGATTCGCGAGGGGCTGGGCATCGGCGTGGTGCCGGAAGGCATTGCGCGCCACTACCTGGCGTCGATGGGACTTGCGCTGCTGCGGCTGCGCGATGACTGGGCCGAGCGCCAGTTCTACGTGTGCGTCCGTGATACGAACCAATTGGCGCGGCCTGTGGAGGAATTGCTCAGGGCGCTGACGCAGGCGGAATGATCGGTCCGCCAGCCCCCGGCGCATTCCGGCGCGCGGGGCGCTTCGCGTCAATGGCTACCTTGTCTGCCGTTTCTCGGCCGCCTGCGCCAGCACCGGTCGCAGATACGCGAGGAACCGCTCGGGATCCTCGCTCATGGGGAAGTGACCCATGCCTTCCATGACCTGCCACTGCGATCCGGCGATGCGGCTCGCCAGGAATTCCGTGTCCTGCGGCGTGCACGAATAGTCGTACTCACCGGTCAGCAGCCACAGCGGACAGCGCTGCGTGTCGATGCCGGCCACGCGGTCCCGGACGTCGCCATCGGCGGTGTAGAAATGCAGGTCGCCCTTGAACACACCCGGCCCGCCCTGCATGTAATGCCACAAAGTCTCCCAGCGGTGCTTGTCCGGGCTGCCTGGTCCGATCAGTCCCGACACGATGCCTGCGCAGACTTCGCCGCCATGCACGTCCGGCCGGTTCAGCCATTCCAGGTCGTAGTAGGGATCGACATGCGCGCCCGATTGCAGCCCGATGGCGCCGCCAAAGCGGTCCGCGTGTTCCAGCGCCAGATGCAGCACGATGCGCCCGCCGATGGAGCAACCCATCACCAGCGGCCGGTCAAGGTCCAACGCGTCGGCGACCGCGATGATCGCGCGCGTGTAATCCTGCGAGGTCAGGCGGTAGGTTTCTTCGTGCCAGCCCTCGGGCGGCGAGGATTTGCCGTGCCAGGGCAGGTCAAAGGCGATGACCCGGAACGACTCCAGGATGGCCGGGTCGTTCATCACCGCGCGGTATTGGCGTGCGTCAGCGCCCGCGGTGTGCAGGCACAGCAGCGGCGTGCCGTGGCCCGCTTCCTCGACGTAGATGCGGTGCTGGCGTCCGCCCAGGGGCAACTGCAGATAGCGGCCGACGATCGGCTCGAAGACGGCTGGGCTGGCGTTCACAGGGGCGCTCCTTGGGCGCGCGGGCAGGCCAGCACGTCCTTGAAATACAGTAGATGGGACATCAGGGGATACAGGTCTCCCTCGACGCGCAGGCGGCGGAATTTCACCAGCGCCATCAGGTCGTGAAAGCCCGGGGGCGGGGTGGCGCGCCAGAACTGCGCCCAGTCGGCCGCCGCCGCGCGCAACGCGAATTGCCAGCGCGGCATGACGAACGGGCCCCGTTTCACGGCGGCGATGCGGCCCGCCTGCACGGTGATCAGATAGGCGGCATCGCCGCATTCCAGCAGAAATACCGTGTCCAGATGGCGGCCGCGCCACACCAGCCGCTCCTGGCGGTTCACGGCGTCCGCCAGGCGGTGAAGGATGAAATCGTCTTCTTGCATTGCGTGGTCCTTGTCACAGGGGCGGGACGTCCAGGCGGTAAATGCCGTCGTCGCCATCGGCACGGGGATAGCGCTCGGCAACGGCGGGATCGTGGCCCGGCACGATGTGCGCCTCGGAATCCGCCAGGGTCCGGATGCGCGCATAGCCCTCGAGCATATCGCCTAGATGGAAGATCGCGGGAAACGGGTTGTTGTCGTGGTAATTGCGGTAGTAGTGCAGGGCGTCCGATGCCAGCACGACCCAGCCGCGCGCCGTGTGCACGCGCACGACCTGCAGGCCCTGCGTGTGCCCCCCGACGCGATAGACCTCAAGCCCGGGCGCCAGCTGCGCATCGCCATCGTGAAACTGCACCCGGCCGGCATACACCTGACGCACGACCGCCTGCACGTCATCGACCGAGAAGAAATGCCGCATCGATTCAAAGCACATGTAGCGGCCGGTGGCGTATTGCATCTCGGCGTCCTGCAGATGCACCCGCGCGTTCGCATACGCCTCCACGTTGCCTGCGTGGTCATAGTGCAGGTGGGTGAGGATAAGGTCGCCGATATCGGCCGGCGCCACGCCGAGCCGTGCCAGCGCCGCCTCCGGTTGCAGCGTGAATGCGCGGTTGCGGGCCCGCGCGGAGCAGGCGCTGAAGCCGGTGTCGACCAGCACGTTGCCCGCCGGCCCACGCAGCAGCCAGCAATAGAAGTCCAGCGGCATCGGTCCGTCGTGCACGTCTGCGCGCGAGAGGAAGTTGTCGGCGGCGCGGCGTGTCACGCTGGCATAGCGGATCGCGTAGACCTCGTAGGCCGGCATGCTGCCTTCGGCCTGCGGCGCCGGGATCATTGCTTGACCAGCTTGCATTGGCTTTCCGACAAGGGCATGAAGGCCTGGTCGCCCGGCACGGTGCGCATGATCTTGTAGTAGTCCCACGGGGCCTTGGACTCCGCCGGCGACTTGACCTCCACCACGTAGGTGTCGTGGATGAGCTTGCCGTCTTCGCGCAGGCGGGCGTTGCGCGCGAAGGCGTCCCGGATCGGCATGTCGCGCAGCGTCTTCATGACCACGTCAACGTTGTCCGAGCCCGATTTCTCGACCGCCCGCAAATAGTTGAGTACTGCCGAATACTGGCCGGCCTGCAGCGCCGTGGGCATCTTGCCGGACGCCTTGAAGAATCGCTGGGCAAAGGCGCGTGTCTCGTCGTCCATGTCCCAATAGAAGGTTTCGGCGAAGGTCATGCCCTGGCCGGCGTCCAGGCCCACGCCGTGCACGTCGGTAATGCTCATCAGCATCGCCACGAGCTTCTGCTTGGCCGCCAGACCGAACTCGCGCGCCTGCTTGATTTCGTTCTGCAGGTCTGCGCCGGCGCTGGCAAAGGCGACGGCGTCGGCCTTGCTGGATTGCGCCGACAGCAGGAACGAGGCGAAATCGTTGCCCGGAAATGGGTAGCGCGCCGATCCGGCCACCGTGCCGCCGCCTTCCTTCACGAAGCGCATGCCGTCGGTTTCCAGCGAATGGCCGAAGGCATAGTCGGCGGTCACGAAGAACCACTTCTTGGCGCCGGCCTCGACGAGGGGGAGCGTGCCTACCTTTGCAAGCGCATAGGTGTCGTAGACCCACTGGACGTTGTTGGGCGAGCAGTCCTCGCCCGTGATCCGGGTGGCGCCCGCGCCGGTCACCATGGTCATCCGGCCTTTCTCGCGGGCGATGTTCATCACCGCCAGCGCGACGGCGCTGTTGCCCAGCTCCGTGACCACGTCGACTTTCTCCCGGTCCATCCATTCACGTGCGCGACTGGCGGCCACATCGGTCTTGTTCAGGTGGTCGGCGGACAACATTTCGACGGGCTTGCCCCGGACCTTGCCGCCGAATTCCTCGATGGCAAGGCGCGTCGCGAGCACCGAGCCCGGTCCAACGTTGCCGGAATAGGCGCCCGACATGTCTGTCAGCACGCCGATCCGCACGACGCCGTCGGAAATGCCGTCGGCCGGCTGCGCCTGCGCCGCGCCGGCAAGGGCAGCCATCGCGAGCGCGGCTGTGATCTTCTTGTGCATGGTGTTCTCCTTTGGATGGGGTGGCGGCGCGGTCAGTTGCCGCACCGCTCGGGTGATGGCAGTGGGCTACATCTGGCTCACGTACTTGACCTGCATGAATTCCTGAATACCTTCCACGCCGCCTTCCTTGCCAAGCCCGCTATCCTTGAAGCCGCCAAACGGCGTCTCGGGCAGCGAGGCCTGGCAGTGATTGATGCACACAACGCCGCTTTCGATGCGCTCGGACGCGATGCGCGCCGTAGCGGCGTCGCGGGTGAATACGTAGGACGCCAGTCCGAAGGGCAAACGGTTGGCTTCGTGTAGCGCCTCGTCCATGCTCGTGAACGGTTGCACCAGTGCCAGCGGGCCGAACGGCTCGGTGTTCGCGGCGCGGCAGTCCGCACTCACGCCGCTCAGCACAGTGGGCGCCCAGAACCAGCCGGGCAGGTCCAGGCGCTGGCCCCCGGCGGCCAGCCGCGCACCGCGGTCAAGGGCATCGGCCACCATCGTCTCCATCGCCGCGAGCCGGCGGGGGTTGGCGAGCGGTCCCATCTGCACCCCGGCCTCCAGGCCGTTGCCCACGCGCCAGCCGCGCGCGCGCTCAGCCAGCCGCTCGACAAAGCGGTCATACACGCTTTCATGCACGACCATGCGCGTCGGCGATGTGCAGATCTGGCCAGAATTGCGCAGCTTGGCAGCCAGAACGGTGTCAGCCGCCTGGATGGGATCGGCGTCGCCGAAAACCAGCACGGGCGCGTGGCCGCCCAGTTCCAGCGTGGCGCGCTTGAGCCCTGCCGCAGCCATCGTCGCCAGTTCCCGGCCGATGGCGGTCGAGCCGGTAAAGGTCACCATCCGGATGACGGGCGATTCGATCAGCCGCCGGGAAATCTCCCCCGGATCGCCGAACACCATGCTGAGCACGCCTGCCGGCAGTCCGGCGTCGGCGAGCGCACGGCCGATCTCCAAGGCGATGGCGGGTGTTTCCTCGGATGGCTTGATGACGATGGAGCAGCCCGCCGCCAGCGCGCCGGCGATCTTGCGGGAGGGGGTGATGGCCGGCGCATTCCAGCCCGCGAAGGCGGCGACCGGCCCGATGGGTTCGGGGATCGCCATCTGCCGGATGCCGCCCACGCGGCCGGGAATCAGGCGGCCATAAGTGCGCCGCGCTTCTTCGGCGCCCCATTCGAACATCTCCGCGGCTGTTGCCACTTCCTTTTCGGATTCCGCGAGGGGCTTGCCGAGTTCGCGGGTGATCAGCCACGCCAGCCGCGGCGTGCGTTCGCGCATCAGCGTGGCGGTGCGGCGCAGGATCGCGGCTCGGTCCAGCGCAGGGGTGTCGCGCCATCCGGGAAAGCTGCGTTGCGCGGACTCCAGCGCTTCGTCGATATCGTCGGGCGAGGCTACCGGCAGCCGGCCGAGCACCGTTTGCGTGGCGGGGTCGATCACGTCCAGGCTTGGCCGCTGGCCGGCTGCGACGGCGCGTCCGCCGATGAGAAGTGTCAGTTCGGGATATTTCATCTAGTCCGCCTTGGCAATGTGGCTGGCCTGCATGACCTGCGCCCAACGTTCGGTTTGCGTGCTGATGTGTCGGGAGAAGTCCTCGGGACTGCCCGTCATCGGGTACTGACCCAGCTTGAGCAGTGCGTCGCGCGCTTCGCTGGCGCTCATCACTTTGTTGATCGCCGCGTTCAGGCGCTGCGTGACCGCGGGCGGGACGCCGGCTGGCGCGAGCACCCCGTTCCAGGGCTCCGCCGTGAAGCCGGGGATATCCGCGGCCTGTGCCACGGTGGGCACGCCCGGCGCCACCGAGGACGGTTGGGCGGCAGCGATCCCCAACGCGCGCAGTTTGCCGGCCTGCACCTGCGGCATGGCGGCAATGGCGCTCAGGAAGGCCATGTCCACGCGTCCTGCCACCAGGTCGGCAATCGCGGCCGAATCGCCTTTGTAGGGGACATGGGTGATGTCGGCCTTGGTGGCGCTTTTGAACCATTCACCGGCCAGGTGGTTTACCGCGCCGCTGCCGGCCGACGCAAAGGTCAGCGCGCCCGGCTTGCTGCGCGCGCCGGCAATCAACGCCTGCACGCTGTCGAATGGCGAGCCCGCCGGCACGACCAGCAGGTATGGATAGCTGGCGACCAGGGCGACCGGCTGGAAGTCCTTGAGGACCTGATAGTCGACCTTCTGCTTGTAGACGGGTTCGATCGAAAGGGTGCCGCTGCTGCCCAGCATCAGGGTGTAGCCGTCGGCGGGCGCGCGCTTGACCGCCTGCACGGCCACGACGCCATTGGCCCCGGCACGGTTTTCGACAACGACGGGTTGGCCCAGTTCGGCCTCCAATTGGCGCGCCAGGTAGCGGCCGACCGCATCCGTGGGTCCGCCGGCGGTAAAGCCGATGATCAGGGTGATCGGCTTGGCCGGATAGTCCGCGGCGGCGGCATTGAAACCGATCGTGGCGGCGAGCAGGGGCAGGACCCACCTGCGTAGCATGGGTGTCATGGGAGTCTCGGGTAGGAAAGGGGCGGCGCCAGGCGCCGGGGGCGTATTACGCGTAGCCGCGCTCGATCAGTTTGACCATGACCGGGTAGTACTCCTTGACGTAGCCGGCGGCGCGCGTGCGCTCCAGCAGGTCGTGCGTCAGCTTGGCCGCGCGGGCGTCGACCTCGCCCTGGTTCGCAAGCTCCAGTGCCAGAAGGATGTCCTTGATCGCGTATTCGGTCGGAAAGGTCTTTTCCGGGAAGGTCTGCGGCGCCAGCGCCTTCTGGCCTGGATTGCGCAGCACGAAGCTGTCTGCCGAGCCCTTGCTCAACGCGTCCAGCAACAGGGCCCCGTCCACGCCCGCGCGGCGGCCGATGGTCACGGCTTCGGCCAGCGCGTGCACGGTCATGAAGACCACCATGTTGTTCATGATCTTGACCACCTGGCCGTTGCCGATGCCGCCGCACAAGAGCACGTCGGTGCCCATGCAGGACAGGTAGGGCAGCACGGTGTCGTAGTCTTGCGGGGTGGCGCCCACGGTGATCATCAGCGTACCGAGGCGGGCCGCCTCGCGCATGCGCGCCACCGGCGCGTCGATCAGCAGAATGCCGTGTCCGCGCAGCACCTCGGCCAACTGCCGGGTGCGCGTGACGTCGCTGGTGCTCATGTCCACCACGATGCGCACGCGGCCGGCCGCCTCGACCAGGCCGCCCGGCCCGGTGCAAACCTGTTCCACCTGCACGATGCTGGGCAAGGACAGGAAGACGATCTCGGCGCTCTGCGCCACTTCAATCACCGACGCGCAGGCATGGGCGCCCAATGCGCCGATGCGGGCCATGGGGTCCGCGCTGAGATCGGTCACGTATACCGGATGCCCGGACTTCCGGACCAGGTTGGCGCACATGGGTTCCCCCATCACGCCCAGGCCGATGAAGCCCAGCGGGGTCTTGGTCTCGCTCATTGTTTCCTCCTTGGTCATGCGTTGTTTTTCTCGTCTTGCCATGCAGCTTACGGACGGCGCCGGCGCGGCGGTATGAAAAATTGGCAAAGCAACTTTCACCAATTCCGGCCCCTCCCGTTCAAGAACGCTCGTTTTCCTTTTTATCAACCCTTGGGCAGCCGGGCCGCCTAGAGTGATCGGCAGAAGCGAACGGCGCGGCTGCTGCGCCGCAATAATCTGCGGAGGGACGAATGCTGCTGGACACCATTGCGGGCTATGGCGCGCGAGACGCCGTAGGTCGACTGCCCGAGGAGGTCATCCATTACGCCAAGCGCGCGTTCCTGGACTGGCTGTCGGCGCTGTATCCCGGCACCCGCGCCGCGCCGTGCCAGCAACTGCTGGGCGCGCATGGCGCGGAATTGGGCTCGGGCGCGTCCAGCCTGCCTGGCTGCGCGACCACCGCGTTTGCCGCCACCGCGGCCTGGATCAACGGCAGCGTGTCGCATGCGGTGGAGTTCGACGACATCTTCCGCGATGCGATCTATCACCCTGGCTGCCCCACTATCGCCGCCGCCTTGGCGTTGGCCGAAGAGCATGACGTGAGCGGCCTCGCGCTGCTGCAGGCGATCGTGGTGGGCTACGAGATCTCGACCCGCATCGGCGCGGCGGTGCAACCCGCGCACTACCGCTACTTCCACACCACGGGCACCGTGGGTTGTTTCGGCGGCGCGGCTGCCGCCGCGGCGTTGTGTGCGCCAGGAGACGCGGCAGTCATGTTGCACGCGTTGGCCACCGCCGGCACGCTGGCGAGCGGTCTGCAACAGGCGTTCCGCTCCGACGCCATGAGCAAGGCGCTGCACGCGGGCCATGCCGCCGCGGTGGGCGTGCGGGCCGGGCAGGGCGCTGCGCACGGCATCACTGGCGTGCCGGACATCCTTGAGGGCGAGGTCGGATTTGGCGCCGCGCTGGCGCGCGACCCGGACTGGGATGTGGCATTGGCGGGGCTGGGCGAGCGCTACAACATTCTCTCGATCACGCAGAAGAACCACGGTTGCTGCGGCCACACCTTCGCAGCGATCGACGCGGCGCTCACGTTGCGCGAGCAGGGCCTGCGGCCGGACGACATCGCCGCCTTGCGTGTCGAGACTTATCAGACCGCGCTCGACGTGACGGGCAATTTCCAGCCTGCCACGGCGTTCGAAGCCAAGTTCAGCCTGCCCTACGTGGTGGCGCATGCGCTGGTGCATGGATCCGTCAGGCTGGATGCCTTCGGCGAAGGCCGGCTGCGCGATCCGCGCGTGCGCGCGCTGATGCAATGCATGGACCTGCGTGCAGCCCCGGACCTGACGGCAGGTTTTCCCAAGATGCGCGCGGCTCGGCTACGCGTCACCTCGCGCGGTGGCCATTTGCTGGAACACCATTGCCCGTACCGCAAGGGCGACCCCGAAGCGCCGCTGTCAGACGCGGACCTGAATGACAAGTTCGGCGAACTGGCCGGGCCCGTCCTGGGCAGCGCCCGCATGCATGCGCTACGCGACGCCATTTGGCGCCTGGACGCCATGCCGGTGCGCGCGTTGCGCCTGGCGGCCGACATGCCCCTGCAATGAACCTTTCCCTTCTTCTGCTTCCATGATCCCAACCCATTCCTGCTCTGCTTCCACGTTCGCCGAGGCGCTCCTGTCCCCGCGCGCTGTCGCCCTGGTGGGCGCCTCGGGCGACTCGCGCAAGAACACGGCGCGCCCGCTGCGCTTCATGCGCAAGCATGGCTATGCCGGCGCAATCTATCCGATCAATGCAGCCCGGGCGGAGATCCTGGGCGAGCGCGCCTATCCTTCGCTGGGCGCATTGCCGGGCCCCGTGGACCACGTCTTCATCATGATTCCGGGTGATGGCGTCGCGGCCTTGCTGCCCGATTGCGCGCGGGCCGGCGCACGCGTGGTGACGATCTATTCCGACGGCTTCGGCGAAGCGGGGGCCGACGGGCAGGCGCGCCAGGCCGAGTTGGTGCGCCAGGCGCGCGCGCTGGGGCTGCGTCTGCTCGGGCCCAACAGCATCGGCCTGGCGGACCTGCACAGTGGCGGCATCCTTTCCGTGAACGCCGCCTTCGAGGCCGATACGCTGCTGTCCGGCGGCATCAGCCTGGTGTCGCAAAGCGGGTCGATGATGGGTTCGCTGCTATCGCGCGCCGCCGCGCGCGGCTTCGGTTTCGCCAAATCGGTATCCGTGGGTAATGAGAGCGATATCACGGTTGGAGAAGTGGTGGACGCGCTGGTGGACGACCGGCAGACCCAGGTCATCCTGCTGTTCCTGGAAACGCTGCGCGCCGCCCCGACGATGGCCAGCGCCTTGGCGCGCGCAAAGGCTGCGGGCAAGCCCGTCGTGGCCTACAAGCTGGGCCGGTCCGAACAGGGCGATGCGCTGGCGCAATCCCATACCGGCGCCATGGCGGGCAACGACGTGGCGGTGGACGCCTTCTTGAAGGCGCACGGCGTGCTCCGCGTGCACCAATTGGAAACCTTGTTCGAGATCGCGCCGTTGGTGGCGCGCCATGCCCGTCCTGCTGTTGTCACGTCGCCGGGCGAGGCGGTGGCGCGGGTGGCGGTCATTACCACCACGGGTGGCGGCGCGGCGACCGTGGTCGACAACCTGGGGCTGCGCGGCCTGGCGGCCGTTGCGCCGCCGGCCCAGTTCGTGCGCGAGATCGCGGAAGGCGGTTTGACGATCCGTGAAACGCCCGTCATCGACCTGACCTTGGCGGCGACCAGCGACCAGTACAAGATGCTGCTCGAGGCGTTGCTGCGCGCCGACTGGTGCGACGCCGTGCTGAGCGTCGTCGGGTCATCCGCGCAGTTTCATCCCGGCCTGGCGGTGCAACCGCTGCTACAGGCCGACAAGCCGCCGGGCAAGCCGCTGGCCGTGTTTCTGGCGCCCGAGGCTCCTGCGTCGCTGGCGTTGCTGCAGGAAGGCGGCATCGCGGCCTTCCGCAGTCCCGAGGCCTGCGCAGACGCGCTGGCTGTGTTCTTTGCGCCGCCAGGCTGCCCGCCTGCGTCGGGCGAGGCGCTGCCGTGGCCCGAGGGGCTGCCCCGCAGCGGCATGCTCAACGAGTACGAAGCCGGAACGCTCTTTCGTGCCGTGGGCGTCCCGGTGGTGCAAGCAAGCCTGCTCACGCCGGAGAAAATCGAACACGGCGTGCCGTATCCGGTCGTTGCCAAGGTCTGCTCGCGCGACCTGGCGCACAAGACGGAATTGGGTGCAGTTCGCGTCGGAATCCGCGACGGCGAATCGCTGGAATCCGCCGTACGCCAGATGCTGGAAGCGGTCGAGCGGCACGCGCCGCACGCCGATGTCGACGGCATTCTCGTGCAGCCCATGGAAGACCGCCTGATCGAGTTGATCCTGGGCTACCGCCACGATCCCCTGGTGGGCCCGACGGTGCTGCTGGGCGCGGGGGGCATCACCGCGGAACTCACGCCTGACTACTCGTTGCGCCTGGCGCCCGTCGACGTGGACGAGGCCCGGCGCATGATTCTCGAGGTCCGCCAGACGCGCCTGATCTCCGGCTTTCGCGGCCTGCCCGAAGGCGATTGCGAGGCGTTGGCCCGCGCCATCGCCGCGTTCTCGCGCCTGGCGCTGTGCGCAGGCGTGCGCATCGACGAAGCCGAAATCAACCCCTTGTTCGTCCGCGCCGACGGCGTGATCGCCGTCGACGGTCTGGTCCGCCTTGGCTGATCGGCCGCCCGCATTTCAACTCTTGCCTCAGGAACTCCAAGATGGATTTCAAACTCACTCCCGAACAACAAGAATTCCAATCCGCCGTGCGCCGTTTCGCCGACCGCGAGTTGCGGTCCGGCGCAGTGGAAAGGGCCCATTCCGATGACTATCCGTGGGATATCGCCCGCTTGATGGCGGGGCAGGGGCTGCTGGGAATCACCGTGGCACAGGATGATGGCGGCATCGGCGGGTCGCTGATGGATGCCGTCATCGCCATCGAGACCGTGGCGTCCGTGTGCCCGCGCAGCGCGGACGTGGTGCAGGCGGGCAACTTCGGTGCCATCCGCGTGCTGGCCGAATATGGCAGTCCCTTGCAAAAGCAGAAGTACCTGACAGGACTTCTGGCCGGCGAAGGGCTGATCTCCGTGGGCATGACCGAGCCCGATGCGGGATCGGCCGTCACGGAACTGAAGACCAGCGCGACGCGCGCGGAGGGCGGTTGGCGCATCAATGGCACGAAGATCTTTACGACGCACGGCCCGCACGCCAGTGTCATCCTGGCCTATGTGCGGTTCGGGCCGGGCACGGGTGGCATCGGGTCCGTGCTGATTGGGACGCGCGACGAGGGCGTGAAACTCGGCAAGCGGTCGGCCTTCATGTCGGGCGAGGAGTGGGTCGAGATCTTCTTTGACAATGTTTTCGTGCCGGATGACATGGTTGTGTTGGGCGAAGGCGGATTCAAGAAGCAGATCGCGGGCTTCAACGTCGAGCGCATCGGCAATACGGCGCGCTCTCTTGCATTGGGCCGCTACGCATACGAAGAAGCGCGCAGCTGGGCAATGCAACGCAAGCAGTTCGGCCGGCTGTTGTGTGAATTCCAGGGACTGCAGTGGAAGTTCGCCGACATGCGCATCAAGCTGGACGCGGCCCAGCTCCTGCTGTATCGGGCCGCCACCGGCGCGGACACCGGCTTTCCGTCTGCGACCGAGACCGCCATCGCCAAGGCGTACTGCAACCAGGTGGGATTCGATGTGGCCAACGACGCCCTGCAGGTGCTGGGAGGGCTGGGCTACAGCCGTGAATCCCTGGTCGAATACTGCGTGCGCCGATGCCGGGGCTGGATGATTGCGGGCGGATCCATCGAAATCCTGAAGAACCGGATCGCCGAGGGAATCTTCGAGCGCAGCTTCCCGCAGCGCCCGCCGCGCTGACGCGTTGCGGGAAGGATCGAGGCAGCAGCGCGGTGCGAACTACCTTCCGCCCGCGGGCGAATACGCGCCCACCACCTCGACGATCCAGTCGATGAAGGCGCGCAGCTTGGCGCTGACGTGGCGGTTGGGCGGGAACGCCACGTACATCGGCATCGGGTCCAGCCTCCAGTCCTCGAAGACCGGCACCAGCTCACCCTTGGCCAGGTGCGGCGCGGACATGTAGTCCGGCAGCCACATCACGCCCATGCCGGCAAGCCCCGCCGCCAGGTAGGCATTGCCGTCGTCAACCGCCAGCACGTAGCGGCCGTGCACATTGACGACCTCCTTGCCGCGACGCATGGCATAAGGCAGCGCGCGCCCGGTGCGTTGCCACAGAAAACCCACGATGCGGTGGTGCGTGTCTTCAAGCTCGCGCGGGTGCGCGGGCTTGCCGGCCAGTTTCAGGTACGAGGGCGCGGCGTAGACGCCCAGTTGCAGGTCGCCGATGCGGCGGGCCATCAGGGACTGGTCGGTCAGCTCGCCGCCCCGCACGACACAATCGATGTTTTCGCCGATCAGGTCGACGATGCGATCGCTGACGCCCATGTCGAGCTGGATGTCGGGATAGCGCGCGTGAAAGTCCGGCAAGGCGGGCACGAGCACCATGCGCGCCAGCGGGCTGGGCACGTCCACGCGCAGCCGGCCGCGCGGCGCTTCCGCGGCGCTGGAAAGACTGGTCTCGGCATCGTCCATGTCGGCCAGCAGCTTGATCACGCGCTCGTAGTACGCCGCGCCATCAGCCGTGACATTGACCTTGCGCGTGGTGCGGTTCAACAGGCGCACCCGCAGGCGCGCTTCGAGCTGCTGGACCAGCTGCGTCACGCTCGTCTTGCTCATGTGCAGGGTGTCGGCGGCCTTGGTGAAGCTGCCGGTTTCCACCACGCGCGCAAACGCGGTCATTGCGTCGAATCTGTCCATGGCTGCTCGAATAGAAGTGGGATTGTTTGGATTCTACAAATAGTGATGGATGCAGTTGACCGTTTATCCGCGGGGCGGGCGCTTTTACAGTTTGCCCATGTCAACGCGGGCTGTCGGACAGCCCATCACCAGGAGAACGCCATGACCAAACGCGACGTTGTTTTTCCTCCCAATCGCCATGCGCTCTACGAGCGCAACCGTTATTCGCCGGCGGTTCGCTCCAACGGCTTTCTGTTCGTGTCCGGCCAGGTCGGCAGCCATGACGACGGCTCACCCGAGCCCGACCTGCGCGAGCAGGTGCGGATGGCCTTCCGGAATCTGAACGCCATCCTGCATGCGGCGGGTGCGTCATTTGACGACGTCGTCGACGTGACGGTCTTCATGGTCGATCCGCAGTCGCAGTTCGAAACCATGTGGGAGGTGGTGCCCGAATTCTGGGGCGAGGCGCCGTATCCGAACATTACGGCGGTCGGGGTCACCTGGCTGTACGGATTCCAGTTCGAGATCAAGGTCATCGCCAAGGTGCCCGACGCCGCGGCTGCTTGATCGGGCGGGGCTGCGTCTTATCAAGGCTTGCGGAAGACGACGACCTTGCTCGTCAGCTTCTGCAGCGCCTCGTCGCGCTGATTCGATGTGATCGATTCCACGACCACGATGGCGCGATCGGGCTTGGAGCGCGATGGCGTGATGCTGAGCACGGTGCTCGTCACCTTGACCACATCGTCCGGCCGGGTGGGCTGCGGCCACGCCAATTCGGCGCCTGCGCCAATCACCCCGCGCGCCACCGGAAAACTCTCGACCAGCAGCTTCATGGTCAGCGCCGCCGTATGCCAGCCACTGGCCGCCAGGCCCTGGAACAGCGTATCTTGCGCCGCCTCCAGATCCAGATGAAAGGGTTGCGGGTCGAACTGCGAGGCAAACTCGACGATCTGCTCGGCGTCCAAGGCATGGGTCTTGCTGACGAAGACGTCACCGACGGTCAGGTCTTCCAGGTAGATCAGCGGCGGCTTGGGGGTCTGTGGCATCGATGGCTCCGGCAAGTATCTGGTGGGTGGGGCATTATGGGCGCGCGTTCCCGTCTTGTGCAATGCAGCGGGCGATGACCGGCGCCGAAATCGGGTCCATAATCGGCATGTCTCGTTTTATGGATGTCGCACCATGGCAGAAACCCCCACGTCGTCGCAAGAGATCCGTCCGCTGGAGATCGGCGACATCACGGTCATCGACAACACCAAGCTCAAGAAGGCCGTCACGGCGGCGGCGCTGGGCAATGCAATGGAATGGTTCGACTTTGGCGTCTACGGTTTCGTGGCGTTCGCACTGGGCAAGGTGTTCTTCCCGGATGCTTCGCCCGCCGTGCAAACCATCGCCGCGCTCGGCACGTTTTCGGTGCCGTTTCTGGTGAGACCGTTAGGAGGCGTGTTCTTCGGCGTCATGGGCGATCGCTTCGGGCGCCAGAAGGTGCTGTCGCTCACCATCGTCATCATGGCCATCAGCACGTTCTGCATTGGCCTCATTCCCGCGTACGCCACGATCGGACTGTGGGCGCCGATCCTGCTGCTGCTGTGCAAGCTGGCGCAGGGCTTCTCCGTCGGCGGCGAATACACCGGTGCGGCGGTTTTCGTGGCGGAGTACGCGCCGGACAGGCAGCGGGGTTTCCTGGGCAGCTGGCTGGACTTCGGCTCGATAGCCGGCTTTGTCGTGGGCGCCGGCATGGTCGTGCTGCTGCAGACCATGCTGGGCGAGCAGACGTTTCTGGACTGGGGCTGGCGCATTCCGTTCTTCGTGGCGGGGCCGCTGGGCCTGTTGGGCTTGTATCTGCGGCATGCGGCCGAAGAAACCCCGGCCTTCACGCAGCAGCTCGAACGGATGGAAAAGGAAGATCGCGACGCCGTGCAGGAAAAGCCGTCGGTGTCGTTCCGCGAGATCTTCGCCAAATACCGCCGCGCCTTGCTGGTCAGCATCGGCATGGTGCTGGTGACCAACATCACCTATTACATGCTGCTGACCTATATGCCGACGTACCTGTCGGGCAGCCTGGGCTACACCGAAGGCCACGGGGTGCTCATCATCGTCGTGGTGATGGTGGGCATGCTGTTCGTGCAGCCGGTGGTGGGTTTCGTCAGCGACAAGGTCGGGCGCAAGCCGTTTCTGCTGGTCGGCAGCCTGGGGCTCCTGGTTACCGCGATCCCGTCGTTCTTCCTGATCGGCAGCGACAACACCGCGCTGATCTTCCTGGGACTGCTGCTGATCGCCATTTTCCTGAACTGCCTGATCGGCATCATGGCCTCCACGCTGCCGGCGCTGTTCCCCACGCGCATCCGCTATAGCGCATTGGCCAGTTCGTTCAATGTGGCCATCATCTTCGCCGGGCTTACGCCCACCGTGGCCGCGTGGCTGGTCGAAGAGACCGACAACCTGATGATGCCGGCCTACTACCTGATGGCGGCGTCGCTAATCGGGCTGATCACCTCGTTCTTCCTGCCCGAGACCGCCAACCGGCCGCTGCGTGGCGAGACACCGACCGCTTCCAGCCGCAAGGAGGCCAAGGTGCTGTTGCAGCAGGCGTACGAGCACATCGAACAAAGTGTGCAGGACGTGGATGCCGAGATCGCGGCGCTGGAAGAAAAGCTGGATGCGCTGCGTGTGCGCCGCCAACGGCTGGCGGACAGGCATCCGGGTATTGAATGAGAGCTGCCGCCCGGACTTGTCCGGTCGGCGCTTCGTGTTAAGGAGCAAGTCATGAGCGTGCCATTCAAGCAGGTGGATGTGTTTACCAGCGAACCTTATCGCGGTAATCCGGTCGCGGTGGTGCTGCAGGCGCAAGGCATGACGGACGAGCAGATGCGGCGCATCGCCAACTGGACGAATCTGTCGGAAACCACCTTTGTGCTGCCGCCAACGCAGCCCGAAGCCGATTACCTGGTCCGGATCTTCACGCCGCAGGCCGAGCTGCCCTTTGCGGGGCATCCCACGCTGGGAACGGCGCACGCGTTGCTGGAAGCCGGCATCGTCCAGGCGCGCGGCGGCAGACTGGTGCAGGAATGCGCCGCGGGCCTGATCGACCTGTCGGTCACCGAGATCACCGGCGGCAGTCCGCGTATTGCCTTCACGCTTCCGGAGGCCCGGTTGACCGAACTGAGCGCAGACCTGGTCGATGAAATGGAAGGGATACTGGGTTCGGCGGTCCTGCATGATCCCGCGCCCAAGCTCGTCAATGTGGGCCCGGTGTGGACGATCGCGCAGTTACCCAGCGCGCAGGCCGTGCTGACGCTGCGCCCGGACTTTGCCCGCATGGCCGAGTTCGACCGCCGCAACCAGGCTGCCGGCATCGTGGTGTATGGGGCGAATGGCGAAGGCGCGGAAAGCGCCATCGAGGTCCGCGCCTTTGCCCCCAGCCTGGGCGCAAACGAAGACCCGGTGTGCGGCAGCGGCAACGGATCGGTGGCGGCGTTCATCCGCGATGCGGGGCAAGTGCAGCAGTTTGGGACGGAATACCTCAGCACGCAGGGCGCGGCGGTGGGGCGGTCGGGCAGGCTGAACATCGCGTTCGGTGCGGACGGCGCCATTCGCGTGGGCGGGCAATCCGTGACGTGCATCGACGGCCGCATTGCGGTGTGAACGTGCGCCGGCATGCGGGGCGGCCGGAATCGGTGCGGCGGGCATTGACGCGGCCTGCTCAGTCGCGGCCTGCTCAGTCGCGGCCGGCTCAGGCTCGATCCGTGCCCGGTTTTCGGCCGGCGCCGCGTGCACTATGCTTGAACGGCGCGCATTGCAGCAAGGGTTGAGTGCATCACTTTCCTGCCAAGGAGGAGCAAGATGGCCAGCAAAAACACGATTTGCCTGTGGTACGACGGCGACGCGCTGGACGCGGCGAATTTCTACGCCCGGACGTTTCCGGACAGCGAGGTGGGCGCTGTCCATCGCGCGCCCGGCGACTACCCGTCGGGTCAGCAGGGCGACATCCTGATGGTCGACTTCACCGTCATGGGCATTCCCTGCGTGGGACTCAACGGCGGCGACGCATTTCAGCACAACGAATCGTTTTCCTTTCAGGTCGCGACCGATGATCAGGCCGAAACCGACCGCCTGTGGGACGCGATCGTCTCGAATGGCGGTCAGGAGAGCGATTGCGGCTGGTGCAAGGACAAATGGGGCGTGTCCTGGCAGATCACGCCACGGGCGCTGCTCGCGGCAGTCACGGATCTTGACCAGGCGGCTGCCAAGCGTGCATTCGAGGCGATGATGACGATGAAGAAGATCGACATTGCGACCATCGAAGCCGCGCGCCGGGGATGATGCCGCGGTTTGCAGAGCGGGCAGCGCGCGCGGTGAAACGTCAGGCCAGTTCCGTGGATTGGAATCTCCGGTTTTGGGGGCCGCATCAGCAAGAATGACCTGTCGATAGAACAAAAATCCGGGGTCGGATGACAGGCCCCGGTAAGGATGTTGCACGCGTGGGAAAGCCCCGTAAAATCCCGCAGCCGCCGCGATATTTCGGCGAAATCTCCTGACTTTCCGAGATGTACGTCGATCTTCTCACTCTTTACCTGTTGGCAGTCGGAACACTGCTTGTCAGCGCCGGCCTGATGTTCTGGGAGCAGCGGGCCAATCCCAAACGCAGCAAGGAACTGCGCATCCTGGCATCCGGATTCGCCACGCTGGCTGTCGGCTGCGCGGCAGCGCTGTATCGCCGCGACCTGCCCGGTGTCAGCGGCGCGGCGATCAGCAATCTGGTCATCCTGGGTGGGTACCTGCTGGTGCTCAATGGCGTTGCCGCGCTGAGCGGACGGCGATATGTGCGCATCTCGGTCTTTGTGCTGGTCGGGATGGGGCTGACCTGGGTGATCGGCGGCGTGCGCTGGCTGGACGTCATGTGGACACACGTAAGCTCGGTGCCGATTGCGCTCGTCAGCGGACTGACGGCCTGGGAGCTGTTGCGCTGCCAGGCGCTCAAGCCACGGCGCTCGCGGTACATCGTGGTTGCGGTTGCCGGGGTGCATACCGCCGTGTATGCGGCACGTGCGCTTGTCCTGCCGTGGTTCGCGACCGAGTCCGGCGGCCAGGTTCTGGCGCTGGCCGGCAAACTCACCATCTATGAAGGCGTGCTGTATTCCGTGGTGCTGCCGATGATGCTGCTCAAGCTCATCCGCGACGAAACCCACAGCCAGCTGCTGATGGAGTCGCAGACCGATTACCTGACGCGGCTGGGAAACCGGCGCTGGTTTGTCGAGCAAGGCGCGCGCATCCTGAACGGCAAGGAAGGGCGGGGCACGGTGGCGGTGCTGGCGTTCGACCTGGATCACTTCAAGTCCGTCAATGACCGCTATGGACATCAGGCGGGCGATCAGGTGCTGAAATCATTTGCCGAAACCGCGCGCGAGGTCCTGGGTGACGACACCATTCTTGCGCGCATCGGCGGCGAGGAATTTGCCGCTCTGCTCTGGGGGGATGACGCGAAGGGCGCCCACACGTTGGGCAAGGCCATGGCCGAGCGTTTCGCGGTCACGGTCTCGAACCGGATGGACGGCATCGGCATTGCCGCCACGGTGAGCATCGGGTTGGCCCGCTTCGAGGGCGACACGCCCACCATCATGGACGCGCTGGCCATCGCGGACCAGGCGCTCTACCGGGCCAAGAAAATGGGCGGCAACCGGCTGGAACTGGCCGGCGAGCCCGCGCCGGTCACGGCTTGACCGGCAGGGCCCCTGGGATCATTGTTGCGCCACGTAGGCCTTGCGCGTTGCGTCGTAGGTGTAGATGACGGCGTCGGCCGGACCCAGCTTGCGGGTCTTGCCCGGGCCGGAGATGGTGTTGCCGGAGAACTGCACGGTCACGCGCGGCAGGTCGGCGGTGCCGGTGGCGCTAAAGACCAGTTCACCCTCGCTGCGCGTACACGGCATGACGTCGCCGTCCGCACAGGCCGGACCGTTGTCCTCGCCTGCAATCACCTCGCCCGCATACGCCCACACCTTGTCCTTGGCTTCGTCCTGGCGCTTTTCCGGCGGCGTGAAGACGAGCAGCGTGTAGCCGCTGATCGTGATGCCGTTGTCGAACGTCTCGGTGGGCACCGCCAACAGCAGCTTGCCGGCTGCCGTGCGGTATTCCCGCGGCTTGCGCCGCGTGTCGACTTCCGGCGGCCGTTCGTACGCGCCGAACTCGCCGATAGTCGGTTCCATGCCACGGAACTTCCAGGGGCTTGAAGGCGATGCGGGATCGCGGATGAAGGTCGCCTCGGCAAGGTTCACCGTCGTCATCGGACCCACATCGTCCTCTCCCGGCTTGCCATAGCGTTCGGCGGTTTCCCACACGAAGCCCGTGTAGTACGGCGTGCCATCCATTTCGAAGGCGTAGCCGAACCAATAGGTGGCCACGCTGCCGTTGGCCACGTCGGCGGAGTCGGCGCCCTTGCTGTCGACCTGGTGGATCGCGTAGAGGACCGATGCGGCGTCGGGCAGGGCGGCCTGCGCGCTGGCGGCGGGGGAAGGCGTCGGCGCGGCCGTGGCCGAGGCTGGGTTAGCCGGTTCCGCGGCTGCCGGTGCTGCGGCAACTGATAGTGCGGAGGCCGGCGCTCCGGCAGCCGGAGCTGCCGGCTTCTCTTGCGCCGCATTACCCGGCGTCGGGCTCATCGCCGCGAATGCGGCAGTGATCGCCGCCACCAGGAGGGCGGCCGCTGCCGCGTTGCCCGTCCGCAAACCCTTTCCTTCCGACTTGCGTGTAGACGCCATGTCCTTCTTCTCTCTCTCTATCGCGATATGCAGCCATCGCCGGTCGCCGCCGCCGCGCCATCGGGTCGCGGCGCGGGTGGGCGCCGCAAGACGGGCTGCATGGGGAATTAATAGTGCCAAATCGACCGGCGGGCTCGACCATAGAAGGGGGGCGAGAAGGGTGTCAAGGCAACTCTTGCGCGGCATGGAGCGCGGCGCATGCCGCCGGCGCCCGCGGCCAGGGCGGGCGCCGGCGTGCGTATGCCCTGGAATTGCGGGTATTCGCGACGGATGGAACGCGGCGGGCAAGGGCAAAAGGCCCTTAACGGCCTGTTACCTTGGCAATACTCAGGGTTACCGGAAAGGCGGCGGAGGTGGCGCGCGCGCTCGCGGCAGGCGGGACCGCGGCGGGGGAGCTTACATCAGCGGCGGACCGGCCGGAACAGCGCCGTGCCCGGATGGGGCGCGCGGGCAGAGAGGATAGTCCCGGTCACCGACTCGGTGCAGAACAGGCTGCGCCCGTCTTCGCCGCCAAAGGCGAGGTTGGTGGTGGACATGCCTTTGGGACTGCGCCACACCGTCACCGGCTCGGCCCGGTGATTGAGCAGCCAGACATAGCCCAAGCCGGGATTGCAGACGATCAGATTGCCTTCGCGGTCCACGGCCAACCCGTCCGGCCCGCTGGGGCCGTACGAGGTGAAGAACTGGCTCACCTTGCTGACGCTGCCGTCGGCCATCAGCGGCACGCGCCACACGCAGTTGCCGCGCGTGACGGCCAGATAGAGCACCTTGCCGTCGGGCGAAAGAGCTACGCCGTTGGGACTGGGCACGTTGTCCAAGAGGCAATCGAGCTGGCCATCCGGGCGCAGGCGGTACAGGCGTCCGGATGGATCATGCAGGCCGCTTTGGCCCTGATCCGTGAAGTAAAGGTTGCCTTGGGCGTCGAAGATCAGATCGTTCACACCCTTGAAGCGCTCGCTGTTGCGGCGCGCCAGATAGGGCGTGACCGTGCCGCTGGCGACGTCCAGCGCCATCAGACCGTTCTTGTAGTCGGTGATGAGAAGCCGTCCATCGTCCAGGAACTTCATGCCGTTGGGCTCGCCGTCGTACTCCGCCACCAGTGACCATTCCCGGTTTGGGCCGATGCAAAAGACGCGGCCCCACGGGATGTCGGTCACGTAGAGGTTGCCATCGCGGTCGAACACCGGGCCTTCCAGGAACGAGTCGGCCACGGCGCCGCCGCGGTTGGCGTCGGCCCAGTCGCTGCGTTTGGCGCGGCGAAAGCGCTCGGGCATGGGCGACCAGACCTCGAACGATTCCACCTGGGGCGTTTGCAGAAAAAACATGGCGTCTCCTTGACCCTTACTTGGCGTCGTAGCCGATGTTGCGCGCCACGTTGCCCCACATCACGCCGCTGTCGGCCAGGATGCGGCTGAACTCGGCGGTGCCGGCCGCGCGCGGCTCGGCGCCCATCTTGGTGGCGAAGGTCTGCATTTCCTCGGACGCCATGGCCTTGGCGATCTCGCTTTGCAGCCGCTGCGTGACCGCCGCCGGCGTGCCCTTGGGCGCCCACAAACCGGTCCAGTTGACCACGCCAAAATCCTTCACGCCAGCTTCGGTAAAGGTGGGCACGTCGGGCAGCACGGCCAGCCGCTTGTCGCCGCTGACAGCCAGCAGGCGCAACTGGCCGCCTTGCACGGCGCCCATCACGCCGGTCGTGGAGGCGAACTGGAAGTCGATCACCTTGCCCAGCACCGCCTGCGTGGCCTCTGCCGCACCCTTGAACGGCACGTGCATGAACTTGACCTGGGTCGCCAGCGCCAGCCCTTCGGCCGCGAAGTGCGGCGTCGTTCCCGGGCCGCCGGAGCCGTAGGTGATGAGGTCGGGTTTGGCGCGGGCCTGCGCGATCAGGTCATCGAGCTTGCGGTAGGGGCTGTCGCTGGACACCGCCAGCGCCATCGGCGCAAACACAAACGCCGAGACCGGCTGCAGGTCCTTGGCCGGATCGAAGGGCAGTTGTTTGAAGATGTGCGGCAGCAGCGAATACGTGGTGTCGTTGGCGACGAGGGTGTAGCCATCGGGGGCGGCGCGTGCCACCTGGCTCACGCCGATGGTGCCGGTGGCGCCGGGCTTGTTCTCCACGATGAAGCTCTGGCCCGTCTGCGTCGAGAGCATCTGCGCCATCTTGCGCGTTGCCACGTCGACCGCGCCGCCGGGGCCGTACGGCACCACCACGCGGACCGGTCGGCTGGGCCAGGCGTCCGCGGCGTCCGCGGCCTGGGCCAGACCGCTGGCAAGCAGCGGCAGGGCGGCGGCAATCGCCAGGGCCGCGCGGCGCAGGCGGAAAGGCGTATGAAGGGGTTGCGTCATTTGTCTTCCTCTTTGGGGGTGCAAGGATTATTCCGCTTTCAGGCCCAGGTCCTGGGCCAGTTTGCGGTACGTGTCGATTTCTTGTGAAAGCTGGGCGCCGAACGCATCGCCGCACACCTGGCGCGGCTGCATGCCCAGGGCGTCCAGGCTTTTGGCGGTCGCGTCGGCCTGGGAAAATCCGCGGGCCACCTCTTGCAGCCGGTCCCGAACGTCCTGCGGCAGGCCCGCGGGCGCCAGCACGCCATACCAGGCGTCGGCCGTGTAGCCGGGGACGCCGGCCTCGTCGAAGGTCGGCACCTGCGGCAGTTGGGCCAGGCGCTTGGGTGCGGCGACGGCCAGGGCGGTCAGCTTGCCGGCCTGCACCTGCGGCAGCACCGAACCCAGCGTCGCCAGCGAACTATCGACCTGGCCGCCCATCAGGTCCGAGACCGCCTGCGCCGCTCCCTTGTATGGGATGTGGTTCATTTTGATGCCGGTCTGCCGCAGAAACTGTTCGGTCGCAAAATGGCCGGAGCTGCCGGTGCCGGGCGTGGCAAAGGTCAGGCGCCCCGGTTCGGCCCGGGCGCGCGCCAGAAAGGCGTCCAGCGAATTCACCTTGAGGGCGGGGCCGGTGACCAGCACCGTGGGGCTGACCGCCACGGCGCAGATCGGCGTGAAGGACTTCAGGGCGTCGAACTTGACCCGGTCCGCATACAGCGCCGGGATCATGGTGTGGTTGGTCGCGCCGATCAACAGCGTGTAGCCGTCGGGCGCGGCCTTGGCGACGGCCTCGGCGGCCAGGATGGTGTTGGCGCCGGGGCGGTTTTCCACGACGAAGGTCTGCCCCAATGCCTGGGATGCATACGACGCGAAGGCGCGCGCGACGACGTCGGTCGGGCCTCCCGGCGAAAATCCCACGACCACGCGCACGGGATGATCGGGATATGCGGCGTGTGCCGCGCCGGCGGCCAGCGCCAGCATCAAGGGTAGGATTTGAATCGGTTTCACGAAGTGTCTCCTGGTTGGAAAAGGGCGCGGCCTGTGTCGGCCGCTATGCCCGTTGGATTGATGAAGGGTTGGATTCAGACCGTGGCGATGGGCGTGGCGGGGGATCCCGCGGCGCCCGGTAGCCGCAACGGCGGCGCGGTCAATAGGAACCGGTGGCGCCCGTTCGCGCGCAGCCAGCGCGCCAGCGGGGTCAGCCACCAGAGCTCTCCGAGGTGAATGCCGTTCTTGAACAGGCAGTGCTCGTGTAAGGGCAGGCGCGGACGGCGCAGCGGCGTCGCGGCGCCGCTCAGGCTGACCGGCTGCACCAGCTCGACCGCAGGGTTGTCGGCGATCAGGCAGGCCAGCCGCGCGTCGACGATCCATTGCAGCAGCCGCGCGTCGTGGCCATCGAGGCCGCTGCCCGTGGCGTGAAGCCGCGCTACGTCGGGTTGCCGGTTCATCGCCATCAGCGTGTCGCCAAAGCCGGTATGCAGGCACACCATGTCGCCTGGCTCGACGGTCACGCCATCGGCATCGAGGATCCGCATCAGCGCGTCATAGCCCACCGCGGTGCGCGTGCGCCCGACATGCGCTTCCAGATCGATGAGCACCGCGCGGCCCTGCACGCCGTGCTCTGCCAGATTGTCGATGCCGAGCGCGCCGGCCGACGGACCCGGAAAGCGCGCCCAATCCGCCGGCGCGGCAGCGTCCTCCGAAGCGGCCACGATCTCCACGCCGGCGCGAAAGCCGTTGTAGAACACCGCCTCGGCCTGGCCGTCACCGTCGGCGTCGAACCGGCTGCCCATGTGCGCAAGGCTGTCCCACTGCGTCGAGTACTGCGTGTTCATCAGCAGCACGTCGTCGCAGACCACGTCCGTCAGTTGCGGATCTTCGGACGCGTATGACCAGCAAAATCCCTGCGTGCCGGCGCTCTTGCCGTCGCGTAGCGTCGAGAAGCGTTGCGGCGGCATGCGGCGCGGGTTGAGCGCCATGCCGCCCGGCATATCCAGCGGCAGCGACAGGCAGAACGTCAGGCCTTCGCGAACCTCGGCGATGCCTTGCAGCACCTTGGCGCGATCGACCAGGTTCATCCGGCCGCGCTGGTCGTCCGGACCGAATTCGCCCCAGTTGCTGCCGCTGGGCGCGTGTTTCCATCGTTGCGGCACGGCGCGGCTCCTTAGGCAGGCGAGCCGGCGCGTGCCAGGACGTCCAGCACGCTCAGCACGTTTTGCGCGGCGGCCACGCCCATGTTGACGTAGGCGGCGCTGGTCACGCCGCCGATATGCGGGCTGAGGATGATGCGGGGTTCCTGCTGGAACGGATGGCCGGCCGTCATGGGCTCGACCGCAAAGCTGTCCAGGCCCGCGGCCCGCACGTGCCCCGAGCGCACAGCCGACAGCAACGCATCCTCGTCCACGAGGCCGCCGCGCGCCGTGTTCACCAGGATCACGCCGGGCTTGCACTGCGCCAGCGTCTGCGCGTTGACCATGCCGCGGTTCTCGTCGGTGAGCGGGCAGTGCAGTGACACCACGTCGGCTTCGCGCCAGATCGCATCCAGCGGCACGCTGCGAATGTAGCTGGGCAAGTCCTTCGCGTACGGGTCGAACCCGATCACCCGCATGTCGAGCCCGTTCGCCATGGCTGCCATGCGGCGTCCGATCGCGCCCAGGCCGACGAGGCCAATGGTCTTGCCGCCCAATTCCAGGCTCTTGTGCGTGGATTTGTCCCAGTGGCCGGCGCGCATGCGCTCGTCCAGGCCCACCACCGACTTTGCGCACGCCAGCATCAGCGCCAGCGCCTGTTCGGCGACAGCGGCCGCGTTCACGCCCACGGCGGCCACGACCTGGATGCCGCGTTGGGCGGCCGCCGTCTTGTCGATGGTGTCGGTGCCGCTGCCGTGCTTGGAGATCACGCGCAGCGCGGGGGCCGCATCCATCGCCGCGGCGCCCACCTTGCTGTAGCGCACGATGATCGCCACGGGGTTGTGGTCGCGGCACAGCGCCACGATGTCGTCCTCGCTCGGCGTCTTGCCGGCAAAGACCACCGCGAAATCCTGCAGCAGCGCAAGCGCCTCGGGCGCCAGGTCCGCCGCGGTCACGAGCAGTTTGGGCTTGTCCTGGGCAGCGGCACTCACAGCGATTCCCCTTCCTTCAGGACGCCCGCGGCGCGCAAGGCGGCGCTCAGCCACTTCGCTTCGGTGTCGCCCGCCTGGATGGCGGCGATGCGCGCGGCTTCGTCGCGCACCTTCTTTTCTGCGGCGGGCAGCAGGCCTTCGATCTTCTCGCGCTCGACCACCACCACGCCGTCGGCGTCGCCGATGATGAAGTCGCCCGGATGAACGGTCACGCCGCCCACGGAGACGGGGTGCCCGATGCGGCCGGGCACGTTCTTGGTCGGGCCGTTCGGATTGGTGCCGGCGGCAAACACTGGGTAATCCATTTCGATGATCTCGACCGTGTCGCGCGCGGCGCCGTCCATCACCACGCCGGCTATGCCCAGCTTGCGGCAGGCGTTCATCATGATGGTGCCCATCAACGCCGAGCTGAGGTCGCCCTTGCCGTCGATCACCAGCACGTCGCCCGGCTTGGCCAGGGAAATGGCGGCGTGGATCATGAGGTTGTCGCCGGGCCGCACCTCGACCGTGAGGGCCGTGCCGGCGACCTTCATGCCGGGGTGCAGCGGACGGATGCGGCCGTTCAGCGCGCCGCGGCGTCCGGCGACGTCGGCCAGAATGGCAGGCTGCAGTTCGGCGGCGCGGCGCACGATGTCGGCGCCGACGCGCGGAAAGTCCTTGATGATGTCCTGAGTGGCCATGAGTGTTCCTGTCTGAAGGTAGTGAAGGGAATGCGAAGGGCGGGTCAGGCGGGCTTGATGCCGGCCTCGCGGATGACCTTGCCCCACTTGTCGAAGTCCGCTCTGCGGGTCTGGTCCAGTGCCTGCGGCGTGCCGCCGGCCAGCGTGATGCCAAGCTGTTCGGACAGGGCAAGCAGGGCGGGGCTTTTCAGCGCGCGGCCGATGTCCGCGTTGAGCCGTTCGATCACGGGGGCGGGCGTGGCGGCCGGGGCGAACACGGCCTGCCATTGCTCCACGACAAAATCGGTAAAGCCGGCCTCGGCCATGGTCGGCACGTCCGCCAACGCGGGCAGGCGCTGCGCGGACGTGGTGGCCAGGGCGCGCAGCGCGCCCGTTTGCACGTGCGGCAGCGCTGCTGCGGCGGGAATGAATGCGAACTGCACCTGGCCAGCCAGCGTGTCCTGCAGGGCGGGGGTGTCGCCCTTGTAGGGCACGTGCAGGAAGCGGGCGCCCGTCTTCTGTTGCAGCAGTTCGCCCTGCATGTGCAGGATGGTGCCGGTGCCGCCCGACGCATACGCCAGGCTCTCGGGCGCCCGCTTGGCCGCGGCGATCAGTTCGGCCACGGTCTTGAAGGGCTGCGCCTTGCCCACGACGAGCAGGTGGGGAATGGTGCCGATCAGGATGACGGGCGCGAAGTCGGCCACCGGGTCATAGGTCAGCTTGCCCAACACGTGCGGCGCGATGGCCTGCGGCCCGATCGATGTGCCCAGCAAGGTCAGGCCGTCCGGCTCGGCGCGGGCCACGCGGGCGGCGCCGATGGTGCCGGTTGCGCCCGGACGGTTGTCCACGATGACGCGCGTGGCCAGCAGCGCATCGAGCTGCTGCGCAATGGCGCGGCCCAGCACGTCGGTGCTGCCGCCGGCGGGGTACGGCACCACCCAGGTGATGGTCTTGCCGCCCGGCCATTCTTGCGCGGCGCGCACGCCGAAGGCGGCGCTTGCGGTCAGCGCGGCAGCGGCGGCCAGGAAACTGCGGCGGGAAAGGGTGTGAGGGTCTTGCATGGTTTGTCTCCGAGGGATTTGTTTTTCATGCGGCAAAGCCGTACAAGGCTGCCGGGTTATGCACGAGGACCTGGCTCAGCCGGTCGGGGCCGGTCCACTCGGCCAGACGGTCGAGCTGGCGGGCGTCGTCGGGCATGGGCTGCATGCCCGCCGACGCGGAGGCATGCGGCCAGTCGCTGCCCCACACGACGCGCTCAGGATTGGCGTCCAGAAAACTGCGGGCCAGGGCGTCCAGCGCCGGGTCTTCAACGCTGTGCCGCGCGCTGACGAGATAGCCGCCGGACAGCTTCACCCAGGCGCGGCCGCGCGCAAGCAACTGCAGCACCAGAGCGTGGGCCGGATGCGCACCAGCGTCGTGCGGCGCAAGCCGCGCCATGTGGTCGAACACGACGGGCACGGGCAGGTCCGCCAGCAACGGAGCCAATTCGGCCTGCCGGTCGGGCGCCATCAGCAGTTGCAGGTGCCAGCCCCACGGCGCGATGCGCTGCGACAGCGGCAAGATCTGACGGGCGGAGCTGGTCACGCCCAGGGACAGATTCAGACGGATGCCGCGCACGCCCGCGTCGTGCATGGCTTGGAGCTGCGCATCGGTTTCGCTGCCATCGATCACGGCAACGCCGCGCGCCTGTTCCCGCAACTGCGCCAACGCGTCCAGCATCGGACGGTTATCCGTGCCATAGGTGGAAGGCGTCACCAGCACGGCCCGCTGCATGCCCAAGCGCGACTGGATCTTGCGGTACTGCGCCATCGAGGCGTCCGGCGGCGTCAGCTTTGCGCCGGCGACCGCCGGGTAACGCGCGTCATAGGCGTGGAGGTGGCAGTCGCACGCGCCGGCCGGCGCCGCAATGGCGGGGCGGGCGTCGCCGCTGGAATAGGGATAGCGGGCCTGCATGGCGGATCACTCGACCTTGGCGCCCGAGTCCTTGACGATCTTGCCCCAGCGGATGCGGTCGTCATGAATCAGCTTCGCGAACGCATCCGGCGTGCTGGTCAAGACGCGTGCCCCTTGGTCCTGATACTTCAGGCTCAGGTCCTGAGCCTGCAACGCCTTGTTGAACTCGGCGTTCAGCCGCTGCACGATGTCGGCGGGCGTGCCGGCGGGTGCGGCCAGGCCGAACCAGGTCACGGCCTCGAAGCCCGGAAAGCCGCGCTCGGCGATGGTGGGCACATCGGGCATGTCCGGCACGGGCTGCGTCGACGTCACCGCCAGCGCCCGCATCTTGCCGTTGCGCACGTGGCCGATCAGCGTGGGCACCGACGACAGGTACATGTCGATCTGCCCGCCGATCAGGTCGTTCGACGCCTGCGCGGCCCCTTTGTACGGAATGTGGGTGAGCTGGATGCCGGCCGCGTTCTGCAGTTGCACAGCCGCCAGGTGGGCCACGGTGCCATTGCCCGAGCTCGCGAAGTTAAGCGCGCCCGGCTTTGCCTTGGCGGCAGCGATCATGTCCTCGAACGACTTGAGCGGCGAGGAGGCCGGCACGACGATCACCAGCGGCGCGTCCGCAACCAGGCCAATGGCGGAAAGGTCTTTTTCGGGGTCGTAGGGCAGCTTGGCGTACAGCGTCGGGTTGATGGCCAGGTTGCTGGTCTGGCCCAGCACCAGGGTGTAGCCATCCGGCGCGGACTTGGCCACCGTGTCCACGCCAATGTTGCCGCCCGAACCTGGCCGGTTCTCGGTGACGATGTTCCAGCCGGTGTTGGCGCCGACCTTGATCGCCGCCTCGCGTGCCAGCGCGTCGGTGCCGCCGCCGGGCGGGAACGGGACGATCAGGCGGATGGGCTTGTTGGGGTAGTCCTGAGCCGCGCTCAGGCTGGTCATGCACACGAGGGCCAGGCCCGAGAGGACGCGCGCGAACGGCTTCATCGTTTGTCTCCGAATCGTTGTTTTGGTGGAGACATTGTGGATCCGTGTTCCACCCAATACAATGCAGGTTCGTATAGCGAAACACGTTGCGTAGAATGAACGATCCTAAGCACCCAATCCCGGATGACATGCCGGAAGACGCGCCTGCCGAAGAAGGCGTGGTGGCAGTGCGCCGCGCCATGAGCATCCTGGCGGCCTTTGGCGTGGACGACACGCATCTGTCGTTGGCGGAACTGAGCCGGCGCACCGGTTGCCATCGCTCTACCGTGTTGCGCCTGGCGCGCACCCTGGCCATGGACGACTACCTGGCGCAGCGCGAGGACGGCACGTGGCGGCTGGCACGGGCGGCCGGCTGGCTGGGCGCCTGTTACCAGGCCACGTTCAATATCGCGGAGGTGGTGCAGCCGGTGCTGCGCGAGCTATCTGCCGCCACGGGAGAAAGCGCCACGTTCTACGTGCGCGAGGGCAAGCAGCGCATCTGCATGGCGCGGGTCGAAGGCCCGAAGTCGATTCGCCATCACGTGCGGGTGGGCGCGGCGCTGCCGCTTGAGCTGGGCAGTCCGGGGCGGGTGCTGCTCGCTTTCGCGGGCGAGCCCGGCGAGCCCTATGAATCCGTGCGCCGTGCGGGCTACATGATTTCACTGGGGGAGCGCGACGCCGAGGTCTCCAGCATCTCGGCGCCGGTCTACGGCATCAACTGGACGTTGCAGGGCGCCATCTGCATTTCGGGCCCGATCTCTCGGTTGACCGAGAGCGTGTTACTCGACCTGAAGGAGCCTGTGCTGGCGGCCGCCAGCCGGCTGTCGCGGTCGCTGATGGGTTTGCGCCGGCCGGCGTAGGTCTGGCCAGAGAAGGACTAGGAAGAACCGATCATTGGTTCCGCACTATTGTGGTACGGGGAGCGCGCGCCAATAATCTGCCCAATTACAGATGGGGCACCCGCTCGCCTCGTGGCGGGGCGAGGGGTAATTCCTGGGGATTGCGATGCACGATGAGCATGGGAAATTCTCTGGCCCCCCGCTGTTCCCCTTGACATTCAACATGGCGTACAAGACGCCGCCGTCGGGCCCATGCTGCGTGCAAGACGCAGAGCAAAAATTCCTGGGGTGGTGCGACCGCCATCAAGCGATCCCAAATGAGGCGATTCAGGAGCTCTACCTCGCGCATGTCGAGAAATATCTGCCTTTGTTGCGGCAGGTGAGGTGGTTTCAGGATGTTTTCATTCGCGTCGCCGACCTGCCCGGACAGAGGCACGCTAGAACGCTCCCGGAGACGTGCGACAGCTGTGGGCGCGACTACCGGGTCATCGTATTCAGCGCAGCGTTACTCACGGCGACACTGCACCTGAATCTTCTGCCTAGGCTCTTGGTGACTGAAGACGGCAGTAAGTTGATGGTTCGCGCGCCAACGCGCAAAGATCTGGAGCATCTGCACCTCGCGCTGAGGTGCTATCTCGGTGGGAATCGGCTGAACGACGACGGCCTGAGCATGCTCGCCGAGCTAGTGGATTTTCCGTGTGTGCCTGAGGGGCATCTGAGTTATCTGACTGCCATTGCGGGCCATGGCTCCCTGTTCTATCTCACCCACGAAATCGCACACCATTTCGTCGGGTTTGCCGGCACCGGATTCAGTGACTGGAACTCCCCCGGTAGGCCGCCGGTGCCTGAAAAGCGTGCCCGCAAGTGGACGGTTGAGCTGACCGCCGATATCGATGGCGCCCGGTTGATGCACGAGGCGCTCTTGGTCGCGACATGCAGTCCTTCTGCGTCAGCGATCGAGCGGGTGAACGCCGCTAGGATGGCATTCAGCGGCGCAATGGGGACCCTGGAAGCCCTGGGCGACATCGAGGCGCTGCAAATGCGGGGCAAGACGGTGGATTTCCTTCACGAACCGCAATGGTGTCGGCACCCACCCTTCATTTTCCGGTGCATGGCGCTGCGTCAGTATGCCGAGAACTTCTCCAGAACGAATCTTGGCGGTGCGGACATGTTCGAGCATGTCAAACACCTTTCCCGGCTGCGCGGCACATTGTTCCAGCAATACGATCCGCAGCACTTCCTGGAGTGACAAGCGATGCATCAGAACTTCGACAGCATTTGGCCGTGGCTTCCCCTTGGCGCGCAGACGGCGGCGGTGCGCGGCGAGTTCTACGACGACATTGACGACGATGTCCCCGATCACGAATTCCTGTATGGGGCTGATCATGATGTGTGGGAATCCCAGGAGTTTCGCGTGGGCCTGGTCTGCCCGGACGGCAAGATCGTTTCCGCGGTTGGCCTGACGGAACAAGCGCGTCAGGCCGGCGATTTCACGCCGCTCAAAGGCAAACCTGCCAACGTCTACCTGGATAAATACTTTACGTACAGGATGCCCGCGTCGGCCTTCAAGTTGCAGGTTCTCATGGGCGCTCGCCATGCGTTCGCCCATGCCGGGCAGAGCGATGTGGGACATTGCCTGATCGTGGACGGAAGAAATGGCTCACATGTGGGCATGACGGGCGAGTCATGCTTCCGCGGACTGCAGGTCAAGGAGGATCTGGGGCTCGATATTTGCGTGAATTTCCTGGTGGACAAGGATACGGAGTCGATGCTCAAGGTGCTGCAATCCGCACCATTGAAAGAAGGGATTCAACTGACAGCCGTCTACAACCCCGTCTTTCCCATTGCACTGTCGTACTTGCTGACGGCGACAGAGGCGTTGCTGAAGGCCAAGAAGAACAAGCCCATCGTCAAATATCGCCTTTCCTTGCGGTCAAACGCAGGGGAGACAGGCATTCCATTGGTGGCCGGGACATTCGTCATACTTCAGGATTGGGCCACTGGGAGCGCGGGGTTCTCGTGGAGTCGCTACGCCTGGTCCAAGGACGGTGGGCAGCTAAAGGTCAACGGCGAGCCGGTCAGGGCGAACTACATGCTGGTGCGTCTGGAACCAGGCCAAGCCTGAACAGGCGGCAGCAGGGGCGGTGCCCGGCAGGCGTGGCAACGGCGCAGGCGAATGCGTGCATCGTTGCCGGTGCCTCTTACTCCGCCTGTATTCCTGCTTCCTTCACCACCTTGCCCCACTTGTCCAGGTCCGACTGGATCACCGCCGCGTATTCCTGCGGCGTGCCGCCCTGGACTTCGATGCCCGCGGCTTCCAGCTTGGCGCGCACGGCCGGCTGCTTGAGCACCGCGTTGATCTCGGCGTTGAGCTTGGCGACGATCTCCTTGGGCGTGCCCGCTGGCGCAAGGAAGCCGCCGTTCGTGTTGGCGTCGTAGCCCTTCAACCCCTGTTCCTGCGCGGTCGGCACGTCCGGCAGCGCCTTGGTGCGATTCGCGGTGGACACGGCAACGGCGCGCACGTTGCCGGCCTTGACCTGCTCCTGCATCGCGCTCAGCGTGTCGATGTACAGGACAGTGCGGCCCGCCAGCAGATCGGGGTGCGCGGCGGACGATCCCTTGTACGGGATCAGCAGCATGGGCGCGCCGCTGACTATGCGGAACATTTCGGCCGCCATTTCCTGCGCGCTGCCGCGGCCAGACGTGGCGACCTTGGCGTCGTCGGGATGCGCCTTCATCCAATCGACGAGTTCGGGCAGGGTTTTGGGCGGGATCTTCGGATAGACCGCGAACACCAGCGGAATTTCGTGGGTGTAGACGATCGGCTCGAAGCTCTTTTGCGGATCCCAGCCCAGGTTCTTGAAGAGGTACTTGTTGATGTTGTGGCTGCCGCCCACGATGCCGATGGTGTAGCCATCGGGCTTGGCGTTGGCGAGCAGCGCGGTGCCCAGGTTGTTGGAGGCGCCCGGCCGGTTGTCGACGATGACGGGCTGGCCTAGCGACTGCGACAGCTTTTCGCCGACGACGCGCGCAATCATGTCGATGCCGCCGCCCGGCGGCGCGGGCACGATGATGCTGATGGGACGGGCGGGATAGTTCTGCGCCGCGGCCAGGCCGGGCACGGCGGCAAGGACTGCCGAAAAGGCCAGGGTCTTGGCCAGCGTGGTGAAGGTCATGCTTGTCTCCTCGGGGTGGTCAACTTCTGTCAACTCTGTGAGGCGCCCCGGCGTGCTGCACCCGGGGCGCGGGTTGGGGGCGCAGTCAGGGCCTTAGCCGCGCCCGGTAAAGGGCATGGCGCTGGCCATGACGGTCATGGTCAGGACGTTGGCGTCCAGCGGCAGCGACGCCATGTGGCGCACCGCCTTCGCAACGTGGACGGCGTCCATCATGGGTTCGGGCGCGACCGTGCCATTGGCTTGCAGCACGCCGCGCGTCATGCGTTCGGACAGTTCCGTCATCGCGTTGCCGATGTCGATCTGCCCGGCCACGATGTTGAAGGCGCGGCCATCCAGCGCCAGCGACTTGGTCAGGCCCGTCACCGCATGCTTGCTGGCGGTGTAGGGCGCGGTGAAGGGGCGCGGGGTATGCGCGGAGATCGACCCGTTGTTGATGATGCGGCCGCCCTGCGGCGACTGGCGGCGCATCAGCCCGAAAGCCGCGCGCGCGCAAAGGTAGACGCCCGTCACATTGGTGTTGATGGCGTTGAACCACTTTTCCAGCGGCAGTTCGTCCATGGGCACGGCGGGGGCGTTGACGCCGGCGTTGTTGAACAGCAGGTCCAGCCGGCCGAAGCGGCTTTCAATCGTGTTGAACAGGGCTTCGACGCTTTCCGGACGGGTGACGTCGGTGGGCACGGCCAGCGCGGTCTGGCCGCGTGCGGTGGCCTCGGCCTGCAGGCTCTGCAAAGGGTCTGCGCGCCGGCCGGCCAGCACGACGGTCCAGCCGTCGTCCAGCAGCGCGACGGCGGTGACGCGACCGACGCCGCTGCCGGCGCCGGTGACCAGCGCAATCTTTTGGGTGGTGCTTTCGTTCAAAGCGTGACTCCTGGGGCGGATGGAATAGCGATGGGTGATGGAAGGAATCGGCGTGAGCCGTCAGGCGGCGCGAGGGCGGGCAACGGTCATGGTCAAAGCCCCGATATCGGCCACACCCGCGCTGACGACGTCGCCAGGCGTTAACGGGCCAACGCCCGCAGGCGTGCCGGTGTAGACGAGATCGCCGGGCGCCAGCGTTACCGACCGCGACAGCATCGCCACCAGCTCGGGCACGGACCACAGCAGGCCGGACAAGTCGGCGCGCTGGCGGTCTTGCCCATTGACCGTCAGCCACACCGCGCCTTGGCGAGGATGGCCGCACACGGTGGCCGGCACGATCGGCGTGCAGGGCGCGGAATGATCGAAGGCCTTGGCCGGTTCCCACGGGCCGCCCGCGCGCTTGGCCTGCTGCTGCGCGTCTCGCCGGGTCATGTCCAGCCCTGCC
The DNA here is from genome assembly GCF_041879325.1 of Achromobacter sp. JD417. NCBI lineage: Bacteria > Pseudomonadati > Pseudomonadota > Betaproteobacteria > Burkholderiales > Alcaligenaceae > Achromobacter > Achromobacter sp. JD417. The sequence goes on from NZ_CP087159.1 coordinate 3,204,466, forward strand.
GCATAGCCCCAGATGTGCCGCGCTTCGACGTCCTTGGGGTCGATGTCTTTTCCGCCGCGGCCAATCGCCACGACCAGTTCGATCTCGTGGCAGAAGTCCGCCGTGTCCGCGGGATAAGGCAACGCGCCGCTGGCCGGAAACACCGCGCTGGCGGGCTTCATGAACCACGCCGGCATGTCGGTGGGACGCGGCTCGTCGGGCAGCCAGCGGTAGTTGCGTCCGATGCAGAAGACGCGCGCGACCGGAAAGCGTGCCGCGCTGCCGGCGATCGGAAGCAGGGTGGGTGCAAGCGCGGGAAAGACCAGGTCCGTCATGACGGTTCTCAATGCGTGCCTTGCGGCTCAGGTCGTCAGGCTCATCGACGGACGTTCGCCGGCCAAGGCCTGCGCGATGCTGTCCAGCACCATCTGGCCCATCGCGGCACGCGTCTCCCAGGTGGCGCTGGCACGGTGCGCCTGCAAGGTGGTGCGATCCGACTGGCGCAGGGCCGCCGGCACGCGGGGCTCATCGACAAAGACGTCCAGCCCCGCACCCGCAATGCGTCCGGCCACCAGCGCCTCGGTCAGGTCCGCCTCGTTGACCAGACGCCCGCGCGCTACGTTGACCAGGAACCCGCGCGGGCCCAGCGCATCCAGCACCTGGGCGTTGACGATGCCCTCGGCCTTGTCGGCCGCGGCGCTCAGCACCAGCGCGTCCGAGCCGCGCGCCAGTTCGATCAGGTCGGGCACGAATTCATGCGGCAGGTCGTCCATGGCGCTCAAGTCGGTGTAGCGGATCTGGCATCCGAAGGCCGCGGCGCGCGTGGCGACGGCGCGGCCCACACGGCCCATGCCGACGATGCCGACGCGCATGCCGCTGAAGCGGCGTGCGAGCGGGATGGCGCTCGGCGAGGGGAATTGTTCCCACAGGCCTTCGCGCACAAAACGGTCACCCGCGCACAGGTTGCGGCAGGCGGCGATCAATAGGCCGATCGCCAGGTCGGCCACGTCCTCGGTCAGCGCGCCCAGCGTGGCGGTGACCGGCAGGCCGCGGCCGCGGCAATAGGCCAGGTCCACCGCGTCGGTGCCCACGCCATTGACCGCCACCACCTTCACGCCCGGCAGCTGTTCCAGCATGGCCCGCGATATGCCGGTGTGGCCGCCGGTGATGACGGCCTCGATGCTGGCGCCGTGCTCGCGCAGCCAGGCCGCCTGATCCGGAATCTCGAAGAACTTGTGCACCTGATACCGCGAGGCCAGCTCGTCGTTGACCGCCGGGATCAGGATGGGATTGAGTTGCAGGACCTGGGGCTTCATGTCGGTTCGGCTCTGTTGGGGGACCGGCAGCGGGTCCGCGTTGAACATGGATCCCATGGTATTTAATGATTGATTTGTAAAGCAATATTGATCTATAAAATCAACATATAAACTTTGCCACAGAAGATCATGGGCACCTGGATATCGATGGCCGAAGCGTGCAGCCAGCTTGGCGTGCGGCCGCAAACCATCTACGCCTACGTCAGCCGCGGCAAGCTGGAAGTCATGCCCGATCCGGCAGATACGCGCCGCAGCTTGTATCGCGCCGAAGACGTTGCCGGGCTGGCCAAGCGCAAGCAGGCGGGCCGCAAGCACGAAACCCTGGCGACCAATACGCTTTTCGGCGCCGAGCCCAGCATTCCCACGGCCATCTCCACCTTTCACCGGCAACGCCTGTACTACCGCGGGCAGGATGCCGTCGCGCTGGCCGCGTCGGCCAGCCTGGAGGAGGTGGCCCAATTGCTGTGGAATTCCGATCAGCTGGCAGACTTTTCGTGCGCGGCGCGCGTGTCTACGCCCGGCCGGGTCGCGGCCTTCACGTCGCTGGCCGCGCTGGCCGCCACCGGGCATTCCACCCGCGGCCGCATGACGCGCGTGCTGCACACCGAATGCCAGAGCCTTGTCGGCCAATTGGCCAATGCGTTTGGCGCGCAGCACGGCAAACGCCCGCTGCACCTGCGTTTTGCGCAGGCGTGGAAGCTATCGCCGCAATCCGCTGAGCTTTTGCGCACCGCCATGGTCCTGCTGGTGGACCACGAGCTGACCAGCTCGGCATTTGCCACGCGCATCGCGGCGTCCACGGGCGCATCGCTGCCGGCGTGCCTGCTGTCCGGCCTCACCACCTTGTCCGGGCCCCTGCACGGCGACGCGTCCGGCCGCGTCAAGGCACTGTTCGACGACGTGGCGCGCCAGGGCGAAGACCACGTGATCGCCCATTACCTGTCCACGGGTCTGCCGCTGGCGGGCTTTGGTCATCACCTGTATCCCGACGGAGATCCGCGCGCAGCCGCATTGCTGGCGCGCTTCGAACCGGCCGAGGTCATCACGCGCTTCATTGGCAAGGCCACGCAACTGACGGGTCTGCATCCCAACATCGACGTCGCCCTGGCCGCGCTGGCAGCGCATTGCGGCCTGCCGGACGATGCGGCATTCGGGCTATTCGCCACGGCGCGCAGCATTGGCCTTTTGGCGCACGGCCTGGAACAACTCAGCGTGGCGCAGGTCATCCGGCCGCGCGGCCGTTACGTCGGGGTCTTGCCGCAAGCGGCGTAGCGGCACGGCAATGTTCGGTATGCTGCAACGTACCGGACAGGAGACTGCCATGACACGCACGCAGAAAGAGAGGATGTTGGCCGGAGAGCTGTACACGGCCGCCGACGCCGAGATCCAGGCGGACCAGCTTGCCGCCAGCGCCTGGATGAAGCGGTACAACGCGCTGCTGGGCGAGCCGCCCGAACACTGGCATGCGCTGCTTTGCGAGCGCCTGGCCAGTGTCGGCGAGGGCGCGCTGATCCGCCCGCCGTTTCATTGCGACTACGGCTACAACATCTCGTTGGGCGCCAACGTCTTCATGAACTTCAATTGCGTGATCCTGGACGTCGTGCAGGTCACCATCGGCGAAGGCACGCAGATCGGCCCGGCCGTGCAGATCTACACGGCAGACCACCCGCACGACCCCGAGCAGCGTCGCGCGATGCTGGAGTTCGGGCGGCCCGTGCATATCGGCAGGCAGGTGTGGATCGGCGGCGGGGCGATCATCCTGCCCGGTGTGACGGTGGGGGACGGCGCCATCATCGGCGCGGGCAGCGTGGTGACGCGGGACGTGCCCGGGGGCGCCAAGGTCGTGGGCAATCCGGCGCGGGTGCGCGGTTAGCGCATGAGCGCGCCACGCGTCTCGCCACAAGGCGCGGCGCCAACCTTAAGGAGAAGACCATGCCCATGTTCATCACAATCGGCTACGGCGATCAGGCGGGCTACGACAGCACTCCGGTGTCCGTGCGCGAGGCTGCGCATGCGCACGACGCGGCATTGCAGGATGCGGGCGTGCTGATGGGGATCGCGGGCACGCCGGTTCAGGTGCGCAATCCGGACGCGTCCGGCGTGGTGACGGCGAAGGGGCCGTTCATGAATGCGCCGCTGCCGATTGCCGGTTTTGCCGTCATCGAAGCGGCCGATATGGCCGAGGCCATCGAAAAGGTGTCCCGCACGCCCTGCGCCGTGGCGCACGGCGTGGTGGAAGTCTGGCCGCTTGAGCGCCGGTAGCGCGGATTACCCGTCGACCGAGCGCATGTCGCAGGTGGTCTCGGACGATGCGCACACGCCGCGAAACCACGCGCGGCCGCGCGTGCGGTCCTTGTCGGCCAGCCGTTCGAACGTGGCGCTGTTGCGCATCTCGTAGTCCAGCAGCAGCCATTCGCCATCGCAGGCCACGATGCCGCGCAAGGTGGCGCGTTCAGTCAGCCAGTCGCCGCCCAGGTCAAGCAGCCGTTCGCTGGCGGCGTCGGGGCGGGCGTATCCGCGCGCCGACTGGATGCCGACCTGCGCGTCCGCGGCGGCGATCCAGCCTTCGCCTTGATAGACGGGGCGAGGCGGGTGACGATCGCTGCCGCTCATGGCGTCGCTGGCGTTGCGAATCCTGAGCCAGCCGTCGCGCGCCTCGGTCACGTCGAAGGTGACGCTGTATAGATCGACCTCGGGGTCGGGACTGTCGCCGCGCGTGGTCGGCAGCGCGCCCAACTGCCTGGCGCCATAGGAGGCTGCCGCGCGCACCGGGATCGCGGGCTTGTCGTTGGTGGTCCAGCCCGAAAAGCGGCATGCCGTGGGGCCTGTCGGCGTCCAGGCGGCGCCGTGGCCAGCCGGTTGCGCATGAAGCGCCGGGGTCAGGGCCGCCGCGGCAAGCAGCAGGGCGAGCGATCTGAGCGTCATGATGCGTGTCGTCGTGAACATGAGGATGGGTGGGCAATCCGGCTGGCGGAAAGCCTACCATGATCCCGCTGTCCGCGATGCACGGGCCGGCTACTGCGCCCCGGTCACGCCCGACACGTACTTCGCCAACGCCTGCACCTGTTCATCGCTCAGGGCATCAAAGGCCGGCATGACGCCGATCCCGTTGCGCACGGCCTGCGTGACGCGGTTGGCATCGGGCTTGAGCTCGTCCAGGTTGGGACCAATGGTGCCTGCCGCGCCGGCGTCGGCCAGCGTGTGACAGACGGCACAGGCCGGGGTGGTCGCTTTCAGGAACAAGGCCCGGCCCGCTTCGGCATTGGGCGGTTCGGCCGCCCACGCCTGCGCGCCCGTCAGCAACCAGACACCTGCCGCGAGCGCAAAGGAAGCCCGCCACCCGATCGGGCGGCGGGTTGCTGCATGCTGCATGACTTGACTGTTGTGCATCGATGCTGCCTCGATCAGGACACGTTGATGGCCAGACCGTGGTCGCGCCAACTGCTGTTGATATAGCCCGGCGCGTTTTCGAACCGGTTTTCCACCTGCACATTGCCTTCCGTGTCCTCGACGCGGCTGACCAGCATGTGCTGGCCGGCGGACAGTTCCACCGGCAGCGCGAACTGGCGCCAGGCGTACTTGCCAAGATCCGGTCCGATCAACGCGGCCTGTTTCCAGGTCTTGCCGCCGTCGATCGACACGTCCACGCGCTTTACCGCATGCATGCCGCCAAAGGCCACGCCGCGCACCACTACCCGCCCGGCCTTCACCGGCTGGCCGTTTGCGCCCGGCGCGTTGATCCAGGATTTGGGTTCCATGGCCCAGACCGACGGTTGATCGGGGCTGGGCTTGGCGTTCATGGGCGTCAGGCGATAGCCGGTCTGCTGGATCTTCGCGGGGCTCTGTTCGGCGGTGAACGCCAGCCGCTTGATGTACTTGACGTTGTTCACGCCGGTGTAGCCCGGCACGATCAGGCGCAACGGCCCGCCGTGCGCCAGCGACAGCGGCTCGCCGTTCATCTCCCAGGCCAACAGGGCGTCCTGCATCGCCTCGCGCGGCACCGAGCGTTCCACCAGCAGCGATTTGGGATCAAGACCCTCGGGCAGCACTTCGCCGCCGGTGCCTGTCATGAAGGCCGGCGTGCCCGCCAGGCCGCCCAGGTGTTCGACAAGGGTGCGCACCGGCACGCCCGTCCACATCACGCAGCCGGCCGCGCCCACTTCCCAAGGCGTGCCGCTGGGCTTGTGGGGAAAGAATCCTCGGCCATTGCCCGAGCACTGCAACACGGTCGCCAGCGTTTCCATGCCCAGCGTCTTCAGTTCGCCCACGGTGAACGTGCGGGGCTGCTTGACGCCTTCGATCTCGACCTTCCATGCATCGCGGTCGTTCAGGATCGCGGCGTCGGGCGGCGGCAGATTATTGCGCACGTATAGCTGGCGCGACGGCGTGATGACGCCATCGCCGAACGCGCTGCGGCGGGTCTCGATGGTGTTGGCGCTGTGCACGATGACGCTGTCGGCGTCTTTCCACGCCGCGTAAGGCGGCAGCGGCTTGCCGGCGGTTGCGGCGGGGGTAGCGGCGGGCGCAGCGGCGGGCTTGGCGGGCGCATCGCTGGCGCGCGCGATGCCGGCGGCGCCCAGCCCGGCCGCGGCCAGGGCAGTGGCGCTGCCGGCCAGCATGCGGCGCCGTGCGGGGTTGCGTGGGGTTGTCTCCATGGCTTGCCTCTCAGGTTGCCGCGTCCCGCGGAACAGGCGCGGTGTTGTGCTTATGGACGGCCCAGCGCTTGCGGCCTTCCGCATCATCGGCAATGCCCCTCTTTATGTCAACGGGTTCTAAAGAACTATAGGTTTGTGGACATTTCAGATATAAGAGTTTTGGATATTTGGTCGATGGGCGCGTGAGACAGGTCGCGCGAGCCGCTCGTGCGAAAGCGCCATCAAGTTTCGAGTGCTCAACGTTACGCGCCCTCCATGCAGTAACGCTTATGGATCCCTCAGGTTTATTCATTGGGCGCTAATGCCCGTTCTCCCCATAATCCGACAGGCTTTTTGCCTGGCCGTCATTGGACGGCGGTATCGATGGATAAAGGGGAAATAGAAACATGCAGGGAAGTTTTCTGTCGCGGGCCTGCCGGGTGGCGGGCGTAGCGTGCGCGATGTTGGCAAGCGCGGGAGCGGTCGCCGCGGATTATCCCGACAGGCCGATAAAGCTTGTGGTGCCGCAGGCAGCGGGTGGCGGTACGGATGTGATCGGTCGGCTATGGGCCGATTACCTGTCCCGGCAATTGAAGGTGCCGGTCGTCGTGGAGAACCGTCCGGGCGCCAATGGCATCCTAGCCTCGAGTTACGTCGCCAAGCAGCCGGCGGACGGCTACACGGTGCTGGTGAGCGGGATCTCCTATCTGGCCTTCAATCCCCATATGTACAAAGACCTGCCATATCAGCCCGCTCGGGATTTCGAGGGGGTCAGCCTGCTGGTCAACACGCCATTCCTGCTGGTTACTGGAACGCAGACGGGCATACGGTCGCTCGACGAGTTGGTCCAGCAGGCCAAGGCGAATCCCGACGCATTGAACTTTGCATCGGCGGGCAAGGGCAATTCCACGCATCTGGTCGTTGAGATGCTCGCCAAGCGCCTGGGCATGTCGCTCACGCACGTTCCCTACAACGGCGCGGCTGCTGGCCTGACGAGCGTCATGGCCAACCAGACACAGTTGATGGCCGATGTGCTGAACACGGGTGCGGTGCAGGCCAAGGCCGGCAAGGTCGTTCCGCTGGCCGTCGTGGGTGCCACGCGCGCGGCAAGCGTGCCGGATGTGCCGACCCTCGGGGAACTCGGTCTGCCCGATTTTCCGTTGCCCGGCTGGTATGCCCTGGTGGCGCCCAAGGGCACGCCCGCCCAGGCCATCGATCGGCTAAATGCGGAAACGCGGCGCTTCTTCGACGACTCAGCCGTCAGGGCGCGACTGCAGGAATTGCAGCTGGAACCCTTGCCTTCCGCGCCGGACGCTGTCGCGCAATGGACGCAGCGCGACAGCGCCACCTGGGGACCGCTCATCCGCGAGCTGGGCCTGAGCAACGACTGACTTTGATCTAAAAGGAATCACCATGCCTACACTCACTCACGCTGTCTGGCGCTATCGGTTGGACAAGATGAATGCGTTGATGGACGACATGGCCGTCGACGCCATCATCTTCACGTCGGCAGACTTCTTCCAGTTTGCGACCAACTTTCACACGGACGTGCTGCCCTGGGAACGCCCCATCTTTGCTGTCGTGCCGCGCAACGGCGATCCATTCCTTGTGATGAATGAGCTGTCCACGCACCACATGCGCTTTTCCCAGGAACAGGGCAAAGTCTGGATCACTGACATCAGCTACTACGCGGAGCACCCGCGCGTAACGAACAGGTTGCCGTTGATCGGTCAATTGCCTGAACTGGTGGCCGCTCGGCTGAAGACCGCCGGGCTAGCGCGCTCGCGCATCGCCGTGGAAGGCGGCAGCGCGGTGCTGGCGCAGGTTGCGCGTCTTCTGCCCGACATTATCTTGCGCCCCGCGACGCCCGGATGCAGGTCGCTGCGCTGGCAAAAGCATGAAGAGGAGCTGGCGGTGATGGCGGCGGCGGCCTCCATCTCTGACTGGATCCAGGATCGGTACCGCGAGAATATCCAGCCGGGCCGGCTGGTGCAGGAACTGGACTTCGCGATGGCCTCGCTGTTCGTCCAAGAGGCTGCCAACCGCTTTCCCGGAGAGCATTTCGAGGTGATCCGGTGCTGGACGCTGAGCGGGCCGGCGTCCGCTTCGCCCCACGGAGATGGCGCGTCCTGCGGCGCGCGCATCCAGAAAGGGGATGTGCTGGTCAACATTGTCATTCCCCGTCTCAATGGCCTGACCATCGAGAACGAACGCACGTGGTTTTGCGGCACACCGTCGGCCGATCAGGTCCGGTTGTGGTCGGCGGCGAAAGCGGCCAACGAAGCCGCGATTGCGGCAGCGCGCACGGGCAATCCCGTCTGCATGATCGACGCGGCAGCGCAGGCGGAAATCGAGAAAGCGGGGTTTGCCGATTTCATCCGGCACCGCACCGGTCATGCGGTGGGCATCATCCACCACGAATATCCCGAAGACATGGCGTTCTGCCAGCGGCCGTTGTTGCCGAATGAGGTGTATTCGGCCGAGCCCGGCATCTACGCCTACGGCATCGGCGGCTTCCGGCTGGATGACACCGTGGTGGTGGGCGACACGCCGCGCGTGCTGACGCAGACACCCAAGACGCTTGAATACGCGACGGTCATGTAGCCGAGGGTGCCGCGTCGCCCATGTCGAGGAGGCTTTTGGCCTCTTCGCGCAACGTTTCCCGAAGGACGGGCAGGACAATGCTGGGGGAATCGGCGGCCCACAACATCCCGATGGGGCCGAATTCCAAACGCGAAGGCATGCGCACAATACTGATGAGATTGAGCTGGGCATACATTTGCGCCACCGAACTGGCCAGCGTGGCGATGTAATCCCGTTCTTGCAGCATGGAAAGCAGCGCGACCAGCGAACTCGTTTCCACCGCCGGCCGGGGCGGCGGCATGCCGGCATCGGCGACCGCCTGATCCAGCCGGACGCGCGACAGCGTGCCCGGCGGCGGCAGGATCCAGGGGTAGACGTCGGTGTGTTCCCACTGGGGCGCTGCCAGTTCAGCGAGCGCGTGGCCGCGCCTTGCGACGACGCTGAAGGTGTCGGTCATCAGCCATTCGGTGCACAAGCCGGAGCGGCTCGCGCGCACGTCGAGCGGCCCGATGATGAGATCGATTTCCCGGCGTTCGAGTCGCTCCATCAAGGGTTCCAGCAGGCCTTCCGCCAGCTCGATCCGCACCTTGGGCGCACGTTGGTGAAGCGCGGCGATGGCGCGCGGCAACAAGACGGGCGCGGCCGACAGAATCGTTCCGATGTGCAGGTGGCCCGCCACGCCGCTCTTGACCGCTTCGATTTCCTCGCCGGTGCGTGCCGTATCGCCCAGCACGCGGCAAGCGTAACGCCATAGCGCGCTTCCGGCCTCGGTCAGTTCCAGTGTGCGTCCGCGCAGGAAGAGCGGTGTGCCGACCAGTTCCTCCATGTCGCTCAACCAGTGGGACAGCGCCGGTTGCGTCATGTGCATGGCCTTGGCGGCCCCGGTCACCGTCCCCGCGCTTTCCAGTGCTGCAAGGACCTGCAGATGGCGCAGCTTGAGTCGGCGGGTCCATGAAAGGTCGATCGGGGCGGTATCCATGCGGAAATGGTAATGGATATCTCAAGTTTATTCATTGGCGGGATATGGCCGTCACGCTCCAAAATGCCATTCTTCTTTTAGTCGGGATGCAGGCAGCGATGCACTCAAGAGACTCAACTTCCGGGGGCCAGGCGCTGGATGCCGTGGCGGTGGCATTGATGCAGGGCGGGCAGCCTGAAAGCGGTCTTCACGCGCTGGCGCAGGCGTTGGCGGCACGCATTGGTTACCGGCTTTTCACGGTACTGGTCCTTGATCGTGAAGCCGGCGTGAGCCGCCGCTTCTATTCGAGCCAGCCTGATGCCTACCCGACAGACGGCGCCAAGCCCATCCGCACCGACAGTGACTTCTACGCACGCGTGGTCCAGGAAGGTCGGCCCCGTATCTGCGCAGACCGCGAGGCGTGCAAAGCGGCGTTCCCGGACCATGACCGCATCTTTGCTTTGGGCTGCGAAGGTGCGGTCAACGTGCCAGTGCGGTGGGACGGCCAGACCATCGCCTCCTTGAACCTGCTGCACCGAGCGGGCTGGTACCGGGAAGCCATGTTTTCCGAGCTTGGCTGGTATTCGGCGTTTGCCATTCCCGTCATTCAAAAGATCATCCACACGACCCGATAACCAGGGGGAAAAACCATGAAACGTTCGAGCGTCACGATTGCCGCATTGCTGTTGTCGTTGGGAGTGGTGCCTGCCCACGCGGCGGACACGTATCCGGCAAAGCCCATTACGATCATCTATCCCTATGCGCCCGGTTCGGCATCGGACACCATGACCCGCCTGTTGGCCGATGCCATGTCCAAGAAACTGGGCCAGCCGGTCATCGTCGACAGCAAACCAGGGGCCGGCGGTTCCATCGCCACCGAGCATGTCGTGCGTGCGGCGCCGGACGGTTATACGCTGCTGCTCAGCGCAAGCGGAACCATCGCGGTCAATCCGCACATCTACAAGCTGCGCTACAACCCGGTCGAGGATCTGGCCCACATTTCCATCGCGGTGGAAGTGCCATTCGTATTTGTCGTGGGCAAGGCGTTTCCCGCGCAGGATTACGCATCGTTCAAGACGCTGAGCGAGCAACGTCCGGGCGGCTTGACCTCGGCCAACGCCGGCCTCGGTACGCAGGCCCATTTGACGCAGGCTGCGTTCGCGCGGCTGGCTGCGGTCAACCTCAGCATTGTCGGCTACAAGGGCGCCGCGCCGGCGGTTAATGATGTCTTGGGCGGGCACGTGGACTCGATGATGGACAACGCAGCTTCGCAGATCCCATACGTCACGTCGGGCAAGACGACGGCGCTATTCGTCACCAGCGACTACCGGTTCGAGGGGTATCCGAAGGTGCCCACGGCCAAGGAGCTGGGTATCACGGGCCTGGTCCCCGCGGGATGGTTTGGCCTGGCCGCGCCTAAAGGCACACCGCAAGCCGCCATCGACACCGTGCAGAAAGCCTTGGCGACCACGCTCCAGGAGCCTGACGTGCAGCGCAAGCTCAAGGAACTGGGCTGGGTGATCGTCGGCAATACGTCCGCGCAGGCGCTGGAACGCGCGCGAGCCGACTACACGCGGCTGGGGCAAGTGGTGCGCGACATCGACCTGAGGCCGAACTGAGCGCTGTGCGGGCCAGTCGTGTAGGGCTGGCCCGCGCTGGATGGCGTGCCAGGACGGCGACGCCATCGGCCACGCGCAACTGGCCTACGACTGGCAGGATGGCAACGCCCGTCTTGGACGCGTTGCAATCGCACCTGCCAAGCGTGGTCAGGGCTTGGCCGGTCCCATGGTGCGCCTGATGATGGATGAGGCGTTCGGCACGCCGGGTGTCGAGCGGCTGGAACTGAACGTCTACATGTTCAACGCGGTGGCCATTCGCACCTACGAAAGGCTGGGCTTCAAGCTGGAGGGCGTGAGACGGTCGTCCACGCGGGCTGGCGATGAGCGCTGGGACACCGGGATGATGGGATTGCTGCGGTCCGAGTGGCGGGCGGCCGCGCCTGGCCGATGAGGTTGCCGTGAGGCAAGGCCTCGTTCCCAAGCTGCCTCTCTTCAGGATGACTCGACATCAGGGGCTGCGCTCCAGGTCGCTCGCGAGCCGGTCTTCTCGGCCCAGGTAATCGTCCACCGCGCTGCCGACGGTCGGATGAAAGCGGTCGTCGCTGAACAGCCGCGACAGCTCGAAACGCTTGAGCTTGTCCCGCACGGGATCCTTCATTTCCGCGAAGTGCAGCGCAATCCCTTCGCGCGACAGGGTTTCGCACAGTTCGCGCAGCATGTCGGCTGAGGTGACGTCCACGCTGGTGACGGGTTCGGCGGCCACCACCACGCGCCGCACGGGCGTGGGCGAGGCCTCCACGGCTTCAAGCAGGCGCTGCTGGAAAAGTTCTGCGTTGGCGAAAAAGAGCGGGGCGTCCCAGCGGAACAGGACCAGTCCGTCGATCAGCGTGGCATGCGGATAACGCTTCAGGTCGTGATAGCCGCGCAGGTTCGGCACGCGGCCCAGCACCGCGAAGTGCGGACGCCAGCCGTCCCACAGGAACTCGATGACGGCGATGACGACCGCCAGGCAGATGCCGGGGATCGCGCCGAAGATGGCGACACCCGCAAAACACAGCATGGACAGCCAGAACTCCCATTGCTGGATGCGGTAGATGCGCCGCAGATCCCTGAATTCGAAGAGACCGATGGCGGCGGCGATCACAACCGCGGCCAGCGCGCTGTTGGGCAGGTGGCGCAGCAGATTCGGCGCGGCGATCAGCAGCGCGGCGACGGCCACCGCGCCGACCACGCCGGTCAGTTGGGTGCGCGACCCCGCCGCCTCGGCCACCGGGGTGCGCGATGCGCTGCTGCTGACCGGAAAGCCCTGGAAGAAACCGGCTGCCAGGTTCGCCACCCCCAGTCCCACCATCTCCTGATTCGGATCCACGCGCGTGTTCGTGCGCGCGGCGTAGGTGCGCGACAGCACGCTGGTGTCGGCAAAGGCAATCAGCGCCACCGCGCAGCCGCCCAGCACGATCTTGACGAGGTCGGCGTTGCTGAGCCACGGCCACGCAAAGCTGGGCAATCCTTGCGGAATCTCGCCCAGCACCTTGACGCCCTGGGCGTCCAGTCCGAAAAGCTTGACCGCCAGCGTGGCAAGGATCACGGCAATCAGGATGCCCGGAACGCGATCGAAGCGCTTGAGCAAGAGAATCACGGCCAGGCTTGCCGCGCCGATTGCCAAGCTTGGCCAATGGGCCTGACCATCGGCCACGGCCAGCGCCAACTTTTGCATCTCGCGCAGCGGGCCGGCGTCGTCGATGGAGATGTCGAACAGCTTGGGCAACTGGCTGACCAGCACGGTCAGCGCGATGCCGTTCATGTAGCCGTAGCGGATGGGTTTGGACAACAGCTCGGTGATGAACCCCAGGCGCATCAAGCCCATCACGATGCAGAACAGCCCAGAGACAACGGCCATCATGCTTGCCGCGGCGATGGCGCGCATGGGGTCGCCGTTGGAGACGCTGAGCACGACAGCCAGTATGGGCGCTGCCAACGCGGAATCCGGTCCCAACACCAGGATCCGGCTTGGACCGAACAGCGCATACGCCAGGAGCGGGATGATGGTGGCGTACAGGCCGTACACGCCGGGCACGCCCGAGGCTTCGGCGTAGGCGATGCCCACCGGTACCAGCATGGTCGTCAGGACGAGGCCGGCGGCAATGTCCTTGGGCAGCCACGCCGCCTGATAGGACTGCAACAACGCCAGACCGGGCAGCCAGCGCAACCAGCGCGGCGCATGCTGGACGGGGCGGCGGGGCGTTTCGGTAGCCATGGAATTCCGGTAGGAAAGCGTGCGCTACAGGTTGGGGCCTTATCCGCGTTTCATTGCGGGCAAGGGGGGGCGGAATCTTCCAGCATCTGGCGCAGCCGGGCGCGGCGGCGCTCCAGGTCGGCGATCTGGCGTTCGACGGATGCCAGCCGCCGGCGCTGCACCTCGGACGTCTCCGGGCATGCCGCAGCGCCCTCGATCAGCCGCATGCAATCGGGAAACCCGCGGATTTCCGCCAACGAGAAGCCGGCAGCGATGAGGCGCTGGATTTGCCTGACTTGCGTGACGGCGGCTGCGGGAAAGGTGCGGTATCCATTGTCCGCCCGGGCCGAGACAAGCAGACCCTGGTCGTCGTAGTGGCGCAGCGACCGCAGGCTTGCGCCCGTTCTGCGGGAAAGCTCGCCGATCGACATGGGGGGGGAAGGCGCGGGCGTTTTCATGCGGGAAAGGTTAGCAGATGGGGGCTTGACCTTGACATAGGTGTGAGGGTTGAGACTGGCCGTCCTTCAATCTTTCGGATGCATCAGCATGCAACGCAGAACTTTTTTCCGCCGGGTGGCGGCGGCGGTATTAGTCATCGTGGCCTCGGCGGCCGCGCACGCGCAGCCCCGGCAGTACACCGTCAAGGCGCCCGATGGCGTAACGCTCGCCGTCCAGGAGGCCGGCAATGCCGATGGCCCGCCCGTCATCTTCGTGCACGGGTTGCTGGGCAGCCACCTCAACTGGGAGGCCCAGCTTGCCAGCCCAGCGCTGCAACGATACCGGCTGATCACCTACGACCTGCGCGGCCATGGTTTATCGGGCAAGCCGGCGGACGCGGCGGCGTATACAGACGGCCGGCGCTGGGCCGACGATCTGGCCGCGGTCATGAAGGCGACGGGGGCCGCGGACCCCGTGGTCGTCGGCTGGTCGCTTGGCGCTGCCGTGACGACCAACTACCTCGCCGCGTACGGCGATGCGGGAATCGCGGGCGCCGTCTATGTGGGCGGTGTGATCGAGCTGGATCCGAAGCAGATCGTGCAGCATCCTGCGCTGTACCGCGACATGGTGTCCCCCGACCTGAAAACCCACCTGGACGCGGAGCGCGAATTCATCGGTTTGTGCTTTGCGCAGCCGCCCGGTGCCGTCACATTCCAACGGCTGCTGGCCAATGCCGCCATGGCGTCCTTCGACATGCAGGCCGCCGTGCAAGGCATGACGGTCGCGGCGGCGCGCGGCCTTGGCTCGGCGCGCAAGCCTCTGCTGCTGATCTACGGAGCAAACGACGCCCTGGTCCAGCCTCATCCGTCGATCGAGCGGGCGCGGCAACTGAACCCGCACGTCACGAGCACGGTATACGCGGCATCGGGGCACGCGCCGTTCATGGAGGAAGCGGACAGGTTTAATCGGGACCTGGCGGCGTTTGTGGACAGCGTCGTCGCCCGCTGACGGGCCCGGGCGGGCCGGGGATGCTTGCCAAATGTTGCTTGTTGCGAAGCAGCATCGCCTGCTATCTTCGAGCCCGTTAGCGCGTTCGCCCTGATCTGGACATATCCGATGCCCGCCACCCAACCCCTGATTTCCGGCTCGCAACCGGCGCGGTCCACCGACACGCTGGGTTGCTCGGCCAGCCAATTGGCGTTGGACCAGGAATTCCATGGCGGCGGGCTGACGCTCTATCGCAAGCGCACCCACCACGATTACTTCGGCAGCGTGCAGACGCCCGCGTCCGATCGCGGCTTTCTCGTGGGCGTGGCGCTGCAGGGCGGTCATCGCCGTCGCATCCTGCATGGTCACCACGCCTCCACGCATGATTTCGATGCGGGTTCGATCTACATCCGCGACTTCACCGACGATTACCGCGCCGACATGCTAGGCGGTTTCGACTTCCTGCTGGTCGAGCTGTCGCGCGCCTTCATCGAGCGGATCAACGACGAGAAGGGCGGGACGCGCGTCAGCAGCCTGACGCCGCGCGCCGGGCAGCCGGATCCGGTACTGGGCCATCTTTCGCAGGTGCTGGCGAACGTCGTGGCAAATCCCGCGCAGACCAGCAGCCTGTTCGTGGAGCATCTGAACCTGGCCCTTGGCACGCACCTGCTGGCGCAATACGGGGCGGGGGCCACCAGCGGATGGTCAGCGTCGGGCGGCGCCCGCGTGCTGTCGCGCAAGCTGGAGGCGCGCGCCAAGGACATGCTGCTGGCGTCGCTGCGGGAAGACGCGTCAATTGCGGATATCGCAGAGGCCTGCAATCTGTCGCGCAGCTATTTCATCAAGGCGTTCCGGCAAACGGTCGGCACCACGCCGCATCGGTGGCTCCTGGAGCAGCGGGTGCAAAAAGCGCAGGCGTTGCTGCGCACGCCGGGCCGGTCGATCACCGACATCGCGCTGTCGTGCGGCTTTGCCGACCAGGCGCACATGACCCGGGTGTTTACGAGCGTGGTGGGCGTGGCGCCCGGCGCCTGGCGCAGGGAACACGGCGGTTGACCCGTTAGCCGGCACGCGACAGGCCATGCAACGCGCATGGCGCTTTCATACAAATCAGGACGCAAGTGCGCAAGACGCGGGCGCTGCCCGGCGGTAACGTGATCGCAATATCCCGCCCATTCTCCCGGATGATCCGATAGCGTCTCCATGAGTCGACTTGCCGCCGGCGCCGCACCGGCCACGCCGCCCGCCGATCTGGCCGCCTTGCACGCCCAGGCCTTTCCCATGCTGCCCAGTGCCATGATCGAGCGCGCCGCGGCGTACGGCGACGAGGTTTCAGCCGAACCGGGCCGCGTGCTGCTCAACAGCGGCGACCGCGAAGCCGCCTTCTACATCCTGCTGCACGGGTACATCGAGGTGCTGGAAGCGCAGGCGGGCGGCGTCCTGCGCAGTCTGCTTGTGCATCGTGACGGCGAGTTCACGGGCAGCCTGGACCTCTTTACGGACAGGCCGAACTCGGTCACCGTGCGCGCCAGCACCCCAAGCCGGCTGCTGCGCGTAAGCCGCGCGGCGCTCGAGTCGCTGATATTGGAAGACCGGCCGATGGCGGAAATCATCCTGCGCGCATTCGTGCTGCGCCGCATCGGCTACCTGCGCCAGCGGCCCTATGGCGGCGCGATCCTGCGCTCGACAGCGCGGGCAGGGCAGGAAGACCCCGTGATGGATCTGGCGGTGATCGGAGGCGGCCCCGCAGGCCTGGCCGCCGCGGCCTACGCCGCATCCGAGGGCTTGCAAACCCTGTTGGTGGGCGGCTCGCTGTCCTGCGGCGACGCGCCCGGGCTGGACATACTGAACGGGTTTCCCGGCACGATCACCGGATTGTGCGACGGGCCGCTGCTGCGCCGCGCCGAGGACCAGAGCAGGCGCTTTGGCGCGCACCTGCTGCCGCTACGTACCGTCAGCCGCTTTGACGGCGGGTGTTATCCCTACCGCGTGTGGCTGGACGACGGCCGGATGATCGAGGCGCGCAGCCTGATCGTGGCAACGGGAACGCAGGCGGGCGATGGCGCAGGGACGAGCGTTCAAGCGAATACCGCGTGGCTGGACGGGTGGCTCGATACGGACGACCGGGGCTACATCCATACGGGGCTGGCGGCAGCGGGGTCGATGCAGGCGCGCGATTACGAAAGTTCGCAGCCGGGCGTATTTGCGGTGGGCGCGGCGCGCGCGGGGTCGGTGAAACACGTGTTGGCGTGCATCGCAGAGGGCGCCGCCGCAGTGCGGATTGTGCATCGGTTTCTGGATGCGTCGGCGCATTGACCGCCGGTCCCTCATCCAGACGCCCTAATACCCGCAAGGATTTTTTAGTCAGACCATAATTATTTTTCCCTTTTCGCAGCCGGTAGTTTGCGAACATGCGCTTAAAGCTTTCAAGCCAGAAGAGCGCATCGGGAGACAACCATGATCTGTAAGCACGCCGCGCGCAAGCGCGTCCATATCGTCGCGGCCGGCTTTATCGCGGTTGCCGCGTTCGCCTTGCCCGGTCAGGCTTGCGCGCAGGCCGCCGACAGCTACCCTAGCAAACCCATCCGCCTGATCATTCCTTACCCGCCGGGCGGCGCGACCGACGTTATCGGACGCATCGTGGGCCAGCGCCTGAGCGAAGCGATCGGCGGCCAGGTCGTCATCGAAAACCGGGGCGGGGCAGGCGGCAACATCGGCGCCGCCGAGGTAGCGCGCGCGCAGCCGGACGGCTATACGCTCCTGATGGGCGCCTTGACCTCGCACTCGGTCATGGCGACCCTGGAGAAAGACAGCATTGCGTACGACCTGCGCAAGGATCTGGTGCCCGCGGGGGTGGTCGGCTTCGTGCCGCTGGTGGCCGTGGTCAATCCCAAGCTGCCCATCAAGTCGCTGGCCGAACTGGTGACCTACGCCAAGGCCAATCCGGGCAAGCTCAACTTTGCCTCTTCGGGCGCCGGCGCGCCGCAGCGCATGGCCATGGAGCTGTTCAAGCAGATCGCGGGCGTCAACATTGTGCATGTGGCCTATCGCGGCAGCGGGCCGGCCATGACCGATCTGGTCGGTGGGCAGGTCGAGACGATGACCGAGACGGTGCCCGCCGCGATCTCCTTCATCAAGTCGGGCCAGCTGCGTCCGTTGGCGGTGCTTACGCCGCAGCGCATCTCGATGTTGCCGGACATACCCACCGCCGAAGAGCAGGGCTTCAGCGGCTTTAACGTCAGCTCGCTCTTCGGGGTGATGGCGCCTGCCGGCACGCCGGCGCCCATCGTGGCCAAGATCAACAAGGCGCTGACCACCGCGCTGGCAAAGGACGACGCCAAGGCCCAGATGCTGCAGCAAGGTGTCTACGCGGACCCGCTGGATGTGGACGCTTCCAAGGCGCGCCTGAGCGCCGAAATCGAGCAATGGGCAAAGGTCATCCGCGAAGGGGGAATCACCGCCAAGTGACGGTTCAGGCGTAACCCGCGCGGCCGAGGGGGTGACGCCTCGGCTGCGTGATGCGCCCCTAGACCGCCCAGCAGGCGCAGCCCAAAGCGCCCCAGAATCCTTTCAGGTCGGAGACGGGTAGTTTGCTGGCCCAGGCCCCAGCGTGCTGGTGGCCGTGGACATTGCAGTCGTTGGCGCAGGCGCAGGCGGCCGCGGCCTCGCGCAGGGTGGCCTGCAGCGGCTTGCCTTCGCTGTCGCCCCAGCCGCCGTAGCCGCCGAACAGGCGTGTGGGCGACCAGTCGGGCATGGCGGGCGGCGGTGCGGCCTCGTCGTGCGCCGCGAATTCACCCGCGCCCCAGACCACTTTGCCGCCCACGACAGTGAGCAGGCTGCTGGTGTCCGCAATCTCGGACTCGGGGCACGAGAAGAAGTCGCGATCCGGCACAACCAGATCGGCCAGTTGGCCGACGGCGATGCGGCCCTTTTTGCCTTGCTCGTTGGAAAACCAGGTGACGTTCTCGGTCCACATGCGCAGGGCAGCATCGCGGTCCAGGCAGTTGCGCTGCGGCGTCAGGCGCAGGCCGCCCACCGTCTTGCCGGTGATGAGCCACGACAGCGACACCCACGGGTTGTAGGAAGCCACGCGGGTGGCGTCGGTGCCGGCCGACACGTTGACGCCTTTTTCGAGCATGCGCTTGACGGGGGGCGTCGCTTCGGCCGCGCCCGGGCCGTAGCGTTCGACGAAGTATTCGCCCTGATAGGCCATGCGATGCTGCACGGCCACGCCGCCGCCCAGGGCGGCAATGCGGTCGATGGAGCGTTCGGAGATGGTCTCTGCGTGGTCGAAGAACCAGTTCAGCCCCGCCAGCGGCACGTCCTTGTTCACGCGCTCGAACACATCCAGCGAGCGCGAGATGGTCTCGTCGTAGGTGGCGTGCATGCGCCAGGGCCAGCGGTTCTGCGCCAGGATGCGCACCACTTCCTCGAGTTCGCCTTCCATCTCGGGTCCCATTTCGGGACGCGGTTGGCGGAAGTCTTCGAAGTCGGCGGCGGAAAAGACCAGCATTTCGCCCGCGCCGTTGTGGCGGAAATAATCGGTGCCTTGCTTGTACTGCGAAGTGGCCGTCCAGTTCAGGAAGTCTTCTTTCTCCTGCTTGGGCTTTTGCGTGAACAGGTTGTAGGCCAGGCGGATCGTCAGTTGGCCGGCGTTGGCCAGTTGCTGGATGACCTGGTAGTCCTCGGGGTAGTTCTGGTTTCCACCGCCCGCATCGATGGCGCCGGTGACGCCCAGGCGGTTCAGGTCGCGCATGAAGTGGCGCGTGGAATTGAGCTGGTATTCGAAGGGCAGCTTGGGACCCTTGGCCAGGGTGGCGTACAGGATCGACGCGTTGGGCTTGGCAAGCAGCAGGCCGGTCGGATTGCCGGCCGAGTCACGCACGATCTCGCCGCCGGGAGGCGCGGGGGTGTTCTTGTCGTAGCCGACCGCGCGCAGGGCGGCGGCGTTGAGCAGGGCGCGGTCATACAAGTGCAGGATGAACACGGGCGTATCGGGCGCCACGGCGTTCAGTTCTTCGATGGTGGGCAGGCGCTTTTCCGCGAACTGGTGTTCGGTGAAGCCGCCGACCACGCGCACCCATTGCGGCGCGGGCGTGATGGCTACCTGGCGGCGCAGCATGGCCATGGCGTCGGCCAGGCTGGTCACGCCGTCCCAGCGCAGTTCCATGTTGTAGTTCAGGCCGCCGCGGATGATGTGCAGGTGGTTGTCGATCAGTCCGGGCAGCACGCCGCGTCCGCCCAGCGCGATGATGCGGGTGGCCGGGCCGGCCAGCGGCAGAATGTCGCCAGCGGCGCCCACGCGCGTGAACCGGCCGTCCTTGATGGCGACGGCGTCGGCGATGGGATTGGCGGGGTCAAGGGTGGTGAACCGGCCCTGATGCAAGATGAGGTCGGGGGCGCCTTGGGGCGCGGGGTCCAGGGTATCAGCCATTGCGCTTGTCTCCACATGCATCGGCGGGTTGTTGGGCGGTGTCGGCGGATGCCTTGGGGCAGCTAGGCAGTTCGCCGAACATGTGCGGTTTTACCTGTTCATGGATGAAGGACGTGCGGGCGGGCTCGTCCGCCAGCAGGCGCTTGACCAGCGGGGGAATCTGCTCCCCCGCCAGAATGCCCAGCAGGCCAACCAGCGCGATGACGGGCGGCGCCGGCGATCGCACATTGAACAGGGCATAGATGGTACCGACCAGCAGGCCGAGTCCCAAGGAAACGAGGTAGACCTTCATGGGTGCGCTCCTGTCAGCCTTCGTGGGCGTTGAACATGGACTTGGCGTAGAGGATGCCCAGGCCGTAGGCGCCGCCGAACTTGCTGGCGATGCCGGTCGTCATGCCGTAGGTATCGATGCGCGCCCAGTCGCGCTGCATCTCCAGCAGGTATTGCAAAGCCGTGATGGGCTGGCCGCCTGCCTGCACGATACGCTCAATGGCGCGGTTGTGGGCTTCGGCGGACACGTCGCCGCAGGCGTCGGCGATGACATAGACCTCGAAGCCCTGGTCCAGCGCGGACAGGGCCGGGCCGACGATGCACACGCTGGTCCACAGGCCCGCCAGCACAATGCGCTTCTTGCCGATTTCGTTAACCTGCTTGATGACGGCGGCGTCTTCCCAGGTGTTCATGGAGGTGCGGTCCATCAGCGGCCGGCCGCGGAACGGGACGGTGACTTCCTCGAACATGGGGCCGGAAAAGCGCTTCTCGGCAACGGTCGTCAGGATGGTGGACACGCCAAAGCCGGCGGCGGCTTGGGCCACCAGCGCGGCGTTGCTGCGCAGCGTGACGGCATCGATCGAATGGGTGGCAAACGCCATCTGCGACTGGAAGTCGATCATGATGAGCGTGTGGTCGTGCGGGGACAGCAGCCTGGCGCCGGGCGTGGGGGTCGCATTGATGGGCATGGATGACTCCTTCGGTTGCCATAATGGATGACTCGCGCAATGTGCCAGCCGGCCCGCCTGCCGTATTGAAGGATAGTCCGCCAGTTTGTAGATTGTGATTGCGGCGGCCTTGCCGTCCTGACTCAGGAGAAACCCATGGGCCTGGCTTTCCAGAACGAACTCCATGACGATTTCGGCACGCGGCCGGTGGCTTACATGTCCTACGGCGGGGCGGATCTGGGAGAGATCCTGGCGGTGGGCCGCGCGGTGGGTAGCGGCGACGACACTGCGTTCTTCGAGGCCTGGATGGCGGCGGGCGACCGTCTGGCCGCCGAGGCGCAAGACGCTGAACGCCGCAACCTGCTTGCCAGCGCGCGTGAACTGCATCTGCGCGCCAGCGCCTTCTATTCGACGGCTTACCGGCCCTTGTACGGCGCGCCCACGGACGCGCGGCTGCTTGCGGCTTTTCGCAAGCAGATGGGGGCTTTCGACCGGGGACTGGCGCTGTCCGCGCATCCGGTCAGACCGATGCGCATTGCGCTGGACGGCGCATACATGCCTGCCTATCTGGTGCCGGCTGCGGGTCAGGAGGCCGACATCAGGCCGCTCGTCATCTTCACCAACGGTTATGACGCCACGGTGACCGACATGTACTTCGCGAGCGCCGTGGCCGCCGCGCGCCGGGGCTACCACGCGCTGGTGTTCGACGGCCCCGGGCAGGGCGGCATGCTTTACGAACAGGGCGTGCCCATGCGTCCCGATTGGGAGACAGTAGTGAGCGCGGTGGTGGACTGCGCCGTCGCGATGCCCATCGTCGACGCAAGCCGAATTGCCCTCAGCGGCTGGAGCCTGGGCGGGCATCTGGCGCCACGCGCGGCGTCGGGCGAACCGCGGCTTGCGGCCTGCATTGCGGACCCCGGGCAATGGAGCGTCGCGGGCCTGTTCCGGCCGCTGGCGGTCAAGCTCGGCGCCAGTCCGGAAAGCGCGGCGAACATGGGTGAACTGGAAGCGCCCGTGATGGACCGCCTGTGGCAGTTCGTCTTGTCCAGTCCGGCGCTCACGTGGAAGGTGGTACAGCGCGGCTTTTGGGTGCACGGCGTGGACAATCTGCGCGACTACCTGCGCGCGGTGGAGCTATTCACCCTGGACGGCCGTATCCAGGGCATCATGTGTCCCACCCTTGTAACACTGGCCGAAAACGACCCGCTTGCTGCCGGCACCCAGCAGTTCTTCGATCAGTTGCGCTGCCCCAAGACCCTGCTGCGCTTCACGGCGCAGGAGGGCGCCGGCGATCATTGCGAATCGGCGAATCGGTCGCTCTTGAACCGCCGCGTGCTCGACTGGCTGGACGGCGTCTTATAAGGCGCGAAGGCGGGCTGCCTATAATTGCATCCGATCCCCGCTTTCTGACGGCAGCTCTGCCGTGCCTCATGTCGACCTTGCCCTTGCGCGTGCTGTCGGTGATTCCACCGATGACGCAGCTGAACACTCCCTATCCGTCCACCGCCTATCTGACCGGCTTCCTGCGGTCGCGCGACGTCACTGCGTTCCAGGAAGATCTGGCGCTGGCCCTGGTGCTGCGCCTGCTCTCGGCCGACGGCCTGCGGGCCGTGGCAAGCCGCATCGACGCGCTGCCCCTTGAAAAGCACACGCAGCCCATCCAGGCATTCGTCGCCATGCAGTCGCGTTATCTGGCCACCATCGGCCCGGTGATCGCCTTTCTGCAAGGCCGCGACCCCACGCTGGCGCATCGCATTGCGGGGCGTAACTACCTGCCCGAGGGGCCGCGCTTTGCGACGCTGGATGTCTACATGGACGAGGACGGTGGCGATCCGCTGGGCTGGGCGTTTGGCGCGCTGGGGTTGCAGGACCGGGCCAAGCACCTGGCCACGCTGTACCTGAATGACCTGGCCGACGTGCTGCGCGACGCGATCGATCCGCGCTTCGAGTTCGTGCGCTATGCCGAATCGCTTGCGGGCAGCCAGCCCACGTTCGACCCGCTGGCCGAGGCGCTGGACGCCCCGCTGAACCTGGTGGACGAGACGCTGCGTGAACTTACCGAGGCCGCCCTGGCGCGCCATAAGCCGACGATGGTCCTGTTGTCGGTGCCGTTTCCGGGCGCGGTGTACGCCGCTTTCCGTATCGCGCAGGCCATCAAGGCGCAGGACCCCGGCATCGTCACCGTGCTGGGCGGGGGCTTTGTCAACACCGAATTGCGCGAACTGAAAGACCCGCGCGTGTTCGATTACTTCGATTTCGTCACGCTGGACGCGGGCGAGCGGCCGCTGCTGGCGCTGCTGGAACACGTGCAGGGCAAGCGGTCGCGTCAGCGCCTGGTGCGCACCTTCGTGCGCGATGCCGACAGCGGCGCGGTGCGCTACATCAACCTGGTCGAGCCCGACGTCGCATTTGCCGAAGTGGGCACGCCCACGTGGGACGGCCTGCCGCTGGATCGCTACCTGTCGCTGCTGGACATGCTGAACCCGATGCACCGGCTCTGGAGCGACGGCCGCTGGAACAAGCTGACCGTGGCGCACGGCTGCTACTGGAAGAAGTGCAGCTTCTGCGACGTGGGGCTGGACTACATCGGCCGCTATGAGGGCGCGTCGGCCTCCGTGCTGGCCGATCGCATCGAAACCATCGTGGCCGAGACCGGGCAGACGGGTTTTCATTTCGTCGACGAAGCCGCGCCGCCCAAGGCGCTCAAGGCCTTGGCGGCCGAGCTGATCGAACGCAACACCGGGATTTCCTGGTGGGGCAACATCCGCTTCGAAAAGACCTTCAGCCCGGAACTGTGCGAACTGCTGGCCGACAGCGGCTGCATTGCGGTTTCAGGCGGCCTTGAGGTCGCCTCGGACCGGTTGCTGAACCTGATGAAAAAGGGCGTGTCGATCGACCAGGTGGCGCGCGTGACGCGTGCGTTCAGCGATGCCGGGGTGCTGGTGCACGCCTACCTGATGTACGGTTTTCCGACGCAGACCGTGCAGGACACTGTCGATGCGCTGGAGTACGTGCGCCAGCTGTTCGAAAACGACTGCATCCAGAGCGGGTTCTTTCACCGCTTCGCCTGTACGGTGCATTCGCCGGTGGGTCAGAATCCGGACGAATACGGCATCAAGCTCAAACCCTTGCCCGAGGTCACGTTTGCCAAGAACGACGTGGGCTTTCATGACCCCACGGGCGTGGATCACGACGCGCTGGGCAAGGGCCTGAAGAAGGCCATCTACAACTTCATGCACGGCATCGGGCTGGAAGAGGACGTGCGCAGCTGGTTCCCGTTCAAGGTGCCGCGCACGACGGTGGCGCGGAACCGCATTGCGCGCGCGTTGAACCAGCGCGGCTGATGCAGCCGCCGGTCAGGCCGCCGGCGGGACCTCCTGCACCGTGGAAAGCACGGGCTCGGCCGCCTCGGCGCCGGGCACTGCGTGGGTCAGGTCCTCGGTCATCTCGTGGTCCAGCGCGCCCTGGAACAGGTCTTCGGTCACGCGCAGTTCCACCCCCACCGGCGACATCTGCGCGGCTGCTGCAAAGGGCGCCACCGGCGCCGGCGCCGGGCGCTCGTTGCGGCGCCAGACGAAAAAGGTGACCAGCCCAAGGTTGAGCAGCGCAAAGCACCAGAACAGGCCCGCTTCGCCGAACTTCGTCATCACGGGCGAGATGGCCAGCGGGCTGAGCGCCGAGCCCAGCGAATTGATGAGCAGCAAACCCTGGATCATGCGCACCAGCGCGTCGGCTGGCGCGCGATCCGCCGCATGGCTGACGGCCACCGGATAAATGGCGAAGACGCCACCGCCCAGCAGGAACAACAGCGGCATCAGCAGCGGCGAGGCGGGCGGCAGCAACAGGATCAGCACGCTGAGAACGGCGCAGAACACGGCCAGCGCGATCAGCACCACCTGGCGGTCGCGCCGGTCCGACCAGCGCCCCACCGGATACTGCAGGACCATGGCGCCCAGGATCACGGCGCCCATCATCTTGCCGACCTCGGCAACGTCCAGCCCGATACGCTGCAGATACAGCGGCAGCAGCGTGTAGACGGCGGCAATCGCGACGCCCGACCCGAAGCAGCCCATCACGCCCGTGGGCGTCATGCGGGCCAGGTGCTGCGGCAGCAGCGGCTCGACGCGTTCCACCAGCGGCGATACGCGCGGAATGATGACCATGGGCATCACGGACAGCGATGCCAGCAGGCCGGCCACCATGAACGGCGCCATGGGGCCCAACTGGGTGATGGCGCCCAATTCCAGCTGGCCCAACATGCCCGAGCCATACAGCGCGATCATGTACAGCGCCAGCAGCCGCCCGCGCACCTTCGCGTCGCCCGCCAGCAGCAGCCAGCTTTCCACGACCAGGAATACGCCCACGCTCGCCCAGCCGTTGATCAGACGCAGCACGAACCAGGCTTCGCGGTTGAAGATCAGGCCCTGCAGCAGCACTGTCACGGCGATGAGCGAGGCAAAGCTGCTGTAGGCGCGGATATGGCCGATGCGCAGGATCAGGCGGTCATTGAAGATCGCGCCCAGCGTCAGACCGATGAAGTACGACGACGAAATGATGCCGATGACGGTGGCCGATTCGCCGGCCGCGTCCAACTGCAAGGTCGTCAGGGAAGAGATGAAGGCGTTGCCGATGCAGACAACGAACAAGCCAAGAAGGGGCCCGAGCACCAGGCCCAACAACTGCCGAGACATGAAATCCTCGATTTCCAGAACAGCACAAAGCATCCGGTGCGACCGGACAAACGATCAATGGGGTTGGGGGGATGCGTCATGGTTCGCCTGGCTTGGGGAGGGCAATGCCATGCGCTTGGGCGCGGGCCGGGCGGCGCAAGGCGCGCACGGCGGGAATCCGGCGCGGATTGTAGCGCCGATTGCGGCGGCGC
Organism: Achromobacter sp. JD417; assembly: GCF_041879325.1. Classification (NCBI taxonomy): domain Bacteria; kingdom Pseudomonadati; phylum Pseudomonadota; class Betaproteobacteria; order Burkholderiales; family Alcaligenaceae; genus Achromobacter; species Achromobacter sp. JD417. Next base: position 3,230,410 of record NZ_CP087159.1, read on the forward strand.
CCCGGCGCGTCCGGTGGGCGGTGACCGGCGTTGTCCGGTCGGCGCGATGCGCCCGGCATCAAATCCTCGATAGAAAGACGTGAATATCAGATTGATCTGAGTAAATCAGAGTATTTGTGCTCAATATTTATTGGGAAGAGTTTTCTAGCATGAACCCCCTAATGCGAACGTCCTGCGTCGATTGCGACCGACTGGAATTGGCTGCGCCGCTTCCCGTCCACTCGCAGCGCGTCATGACGTTGCAGGTTTATCAGCCAATCTATGCAAGGGGGGCAAATGCGTTCAGGGTGCGAATCTGTGGAAAGCGGCGTGCATGCGGTTTCAAAGGCAACCGGTCACGCCAAAGTAAAAAATTCCATATTCACCGATCGCGGAAACTCTGGACCAGGCGTTTTCAAACGCCGCCGCGCAACGTGTTTTATCGCCGGCGTCGCGTTGCTGGCTCCGGTCTCGGCGCTGGCGGACATCATCGGTGAAAGCGGGGTGGCCGGCCTGGGCGGCACGACCGGCATGCGGGGCGGCGATGGCGGCGCGGGGCATACCGCGGTCGTGATCACGGACACCACGCCGTTCGAGAACGCGGAACGCCTGATCGGCGGCGCGGGCGGCGGTGGCGGCGGCGGGGGCGGGGGCGGGGGCCAGGTAAGCGGCAGCGGTGGAGCCGGAGGCAATGGCGGCCAGGGCGGACACGGTGTCGAGCTGGCCGCGGACGGCGCGGTGCTGACGAACCGCGACCTGCTGCAAGGGGGGGCCGGTGGCGGCGGCGGAGGCGGCGGCGGCAGCGCGTTCAACTCAGGGTCGGCCGCCGGGGGGCGAGGCGGCGATGGTGTCGGCGGCGCGGGCGGCGGCGGCGGCGGTGGGGGCGACATTCCCTTGAATGGCGTGCCTATGCTGCCAGGCGACGGCGGCAACGGCGGTCAACCAGGGCTGGATGGCACCGTGGGCAGCGCTTTTTATGGGGCCGGCGGCGGCGGTGCGGGCGGCAGCATCAATCCGTTTGGCTGCGGAAGCGGCGCTGGCGCCGATAGTGGTTGCGGTGGTGCGGCTGGGGCCGGCGGCGGGTCGGCCTGGGGCGCGGGTGGCGGGCAGCCTGGCGCCTCCACCAACCTGAATGGCGCAAACGCCGCGCGCGTAGTTTCTTCCCGGACCGGCGCCGGAGGCGGCGGGGGGGGCGCGCCCGGTGGAGTGGGCGGCAGAGGCGGCGGCGCCGAAGGCGGTCCTACGGGGTCAAGCGCTGGCGGCACGTCGTTGGGCGGCTATGGCATACACGTCGTGGGCGCCAACACCGTGATCACGAACGCCGGCCGCATTGTCCCAGGCACGGGGTCGACGCAATCGGTGGCGATCCTGTACGCCGACACGGCCCACAATTCGGTGCTGCGCTTGCAGGCCGGCAGCCAAATCCAGGGCATCGTGGATGCCACCCGATCCACCAACAACACGCTCGTGCTCGACGGGGCGGCGGGCGTCGACCCGATGACCGGTGCTTCAATGGCTTTCGACGTGTCGAAGTTGGGCGCCGCGGGGGGCGTTGGCGCCAACTCGGACGTTTACCAGGGCTTCTCGGCTTTCGAGAAAACCTTCGAAGGCACCTGGCAATTGATCAATGCGCCCACGCAGGCACGCACGCCGTGGCGCATCACGAGCGGCACATTGGCCATCGCCAGCGGCGACAGTCTAGGCAGCACGCTCGATGCCGTGACGCTGGACGGCGGAACGCTGCAACTCCAGGACAATGCGGCCCTCCACCATGATGTGGTCGTCAACAGTACGGGCGCGATTAGCGTCGACGACGGACAGCAGTCGGTGCTGCATGGCGTGCTGACCGGAGACGGCAGCCACTTTGCCAAGACGGGCGACGGATCCCTGGCCATCGCAGGAGACGGCAACTTCCACGGCGTCACGCAGATTGACGCCGGCACGCTGCAACTCGGCGCGGGCGGCACAAGCGGCGCCATCGGAAGCGGCGCCGTCATCAACCACGGCAGGCTGGTCTTCAACCGCACGGATGACGTTGTGATCGGCAACGCGATCGCGGGCACGGGGGACGTGGTGCAAGCGGGCTCGGGCTCGACGACGCTGACGGGTCCGCTGACTTACACCGGCATGACACACCTGTACCAGGGCGAACTGGCCATTGACGGTACGACGCTGGGCTCGATGTCAAGCGTGGCGGGCGTCATGGCAAAGCTCCCGCCGCAACACACGCTGACCTTGCGCAATGCCGAGTTGAACGGCTGGATGCATGTGCCAGGCACATTGAACGTGGATGCCTCCAGCCGCTGGAACGTGCTCATCGGCCCGGACAATCCCGCATACAACCCCGCATACGCGACCATCAGTCACGGGACCGTTCTCAGCTTCGCTGGCGAGATCAACCTTGCTGGCCGCATCAACTTCATGCCGCCCGGCACGGCCAATGGCCCATCTGGCGGCACCGTGCTGGTCGCCAACAATCTGAACGGCCAGGGCGGTATCGTCCAGCTGCATGTGCAGTCGACGGAAACCGGGTTCACCGATCTCATTCAGCTGAACGGCGGCGCCGTCGGAACGACGCATCTGGTTTTGCAAATGGGTGAATCCTCCGTCGGGGACGCGCTTACGGGCGACGGCGTGATGGTGGTCAAGGCAAATGGCCCGACCGACAACGCGTTCGTGCAACGGGAGGAAACGCCAGGGGGAAACCGCAGAGGGGCTTTTCTCTATCGGTTGCAACACGGATCAAGTGTCGTCAATGGCGTACAGGCTGCTCCGCATAATTGGTATGTGCGCACCGAAGCGCGGCCCGAGGTTTCGCTGTATTCCCAACTGGGTAATCAGGCCGCACGTCATGGCGAACTGACCATCGGTACCTTGACTGACCGGATGGGATCCACGGAGAGCCTGGCCCGCAAGGTTTACCCCTTTGTTTGGGGCCGCGCCCTGGCCGACACTGGGCGCAATCGCGGCAATGGCACCGGGCTGGCCGCGCAGGATATCGCGACGCGCTCCAGGCTGGCGGGCGTCCAGCTGGGAACCGACGTCTATGTGGACTTTCAAGGCTTGTCGCGGCGCAGTGCAGGGGTCTTCGCGTCTGCCAGCACCATGAAGACCGACGTGGACCATTATCTGAACGTCGGCAATGAAACCGTCGATGCGGGGCGTAGCGATCAGTCGGCATACAGCCTGGGGGGCTACTACACGTTGCTGGACGGAAAGGGCGGTTATCTGGATCTGGTCACGCAGGTCAGCCGCTACGACGTCAAGGCGAACTCGGCGGCGGGCGAAGGCCAGTTGAACACCACGGGTTGGGGCGGCTTGATCTCGGCGGAGGCTGGAAAATCATTCGTCGTCGGCGACGAAGCCAGCAACATCCGGCTTGAGCCCCAGGCGCAGGTCATCTATCAACGGATCAAGTTCTCGGCCAGCCAGGACAACGCAAGCGCGGTGGAGTTTCCGGGCGTGAACAGCCTGACGGGCCGGCTGGGCATGCGCCTGTCCAAGACATGGGATGGCGATTCCGCCAAGGCCAGTACGGCTTGGGCGACGGTCAACCTGCTGACCTCCGCCGGCCACTCGTCAAGCCGCTATGCGACCGCCACGCAGGGGGACATCACCTTCAAAAACAAACTTGGCGGGCCGCGAGCGGGTCTGACGCTGGGATACGACAACCTGCTGGGCGGAAACACGTTCCTGAATGTTCAAGCCGGCACCGAGCAAGGTATCGGCAGCCGCAAGTCCAGCAGCTACAACCTCAACGCCGGGATCAAGATCATTTTCTAGCGATTCAGGATCAACACGCCCGGAACTTAGTTCACCACGTAATTCTTGGCTTCGGCCTCGCCGGCCCATTTGCGCAGGGCCGAAATGAATTCCGGGCACACATTGCCGTCCACGCTGGTGTCGACGATGACGCTGTCTTTCATGCGCATCAGCACCTTGCATTCGTAGATGCGCGTGCGGTTGGCATAGTGGCCCGTGGTGTTGGTCTGGAACACCGGCGTGGGCGCCGCATTTCTGTTGCCGGGGATCATGCCCACGACCTGCTGGCTGCTGCTGTCCACGACCCATTCCGTGTACGGAGCCGACTGGAAGTCGGACCATTCCAGCTCCATGGTGTTACCGACCGCACGGACCTTGGAGGGCTCGCCCAGCGCCGCGATCGCGTCGTCGATGGAGCGGCCTTCCATGTTCTTGGCCACGTTCACGCTGGGCGAGAACGACAGCCCGGACTTGAACACCTGGCTGAGCGAGGGCAGGGTGGAGCTTCCGCCTGTCGGCATCGGCGCGCAGCCGGCCAGACCCATCGCGGCAAGCATGCCCGTGAACAGGAGAATAGGTCTGCGGTTTCGGTTGGAATGCTGAGGCGACTTCATGTGTGTTGTCCAGGTTCCCGAGCCGACCGGCCTCGATCGGACGAGGGGCGGGCCGCTTGTTTCTGTTCATGACGGAGCGCCGATGAAGGGGCGCCCGCTGCGCAGGGTGACGCAGGTCGAGGCAACGATCCCCTGCGTCGTGAAGAGCGACATTTTTACCGAAAAAAGGGGCCAGATTTCGTCAGGCCATGTGTGAATTTTGTTACCTAATATGCCGCAACGTCGCTGCATACAGGGACAGAACCGGTGCAGGCTGCGCTAAGATCGTCCCCGCCCAATCCACTGGACTTCGTGACGATCATGCTTGCTCGCTTTCAATTCCTGATCCGCGCCGCATTTGCCGCCCTGGCCCTGGTGGCGGGGCTGGCCTCACCGACGGCGCATGCCGAAAAGCTCTACGGTGGCATTGCCACCGACGGCAAGCATTCGCGGATTTACTGGGTGTTGCCCGAAACCGGGGGCAAGTCGGCAGAAGCGGCCGCGGTTGCCGAATGCCGCAAGGCGGGTGGCAAGGAGTGCAAGGTGCTGAGCTGGTTTTCCGACAGCTGCATGGTGTACGCCCGCAATTCCGTCCAGGATCTGTTTCCGGGCAACAGCGTTTCGCCGGAGATGGCGGCCAAGAAAGCGATGCGCCGCTGCACGGCCGGCAGCCCCGATGGGAAGTGCCGGTTGACCACCATGCCGCTGTGCGTGGGCCCGGGTTACAGCGCCGCAGACATGCGGGCGCCCCTGCGGGCCTCGAAGGCCGAGCTGGAAAGTCTGTCCGCGAAGATGAACCAACGAGAATACTGGGGCGCCATCGCCGAAAACGACACCGGCGGACTGGTGTACTCGGATGGCTATCCCAACGAAAAGGACGCCCTGTCCAAACTACTGGACTGGGAAGACTGCAAGGACTGCCGCAAGGTGCTGACGTACACGGACAGCTGCGTGGGGATGGCCTGGGCCAAGGGGGCCAAGGGCCGCGGCACCAGCTTCACGGCGCTCAACCCCGATCCGAAGGCCGCCCGCGACGAGTCGCGCGCGACGTGCACGGCCAAGACCGGCAGCCCGGCCTGCGTCGCCATGGTGCGTTGTTCGGGCCGCGCGTATATCGACGGCTATGCCGGCCTGGACGAAAAGCCGAACTAGTCGCCGTGGCCAAGGCTGCTCGCGGCCAGGCAGCCCGAAGCGGCAGGCGAAAAAAAAGGAAGGCGGCGCCTTCCTTTTTTTGTGTTCACCGGACGATCAGCCCTTGATGAACGCCAGGAGGTCGGCGTTGATCACATCCGCGTGGGTCGTCAGCATGCCGTGCGGAAAGCCGGGATAGACCTTCAGCGTGCCATTCTTGAGCAGCTTGACCGCCAGGCGCGACGAGTCGTCGATGGGCACGATCTGGTCGTCGTCGCCATGCAGTACCAGCGTGGGCACCGTGATGGCCTTCAGGTCTTCGGTCTGGTCGGTCTCGGAGAAGGCCTTGATGCCTTCGTAGTGCGCCTTCGCGCCGCCGTTCATGCCTTGGCGCCACCAGTTGTTGATCACGCCCTGCGAGACCTTGGCGCCTTCCCGGTTGAAGCCATAGAACGGGCCGGCGGCCACGTCCAGGAAGAACTGCGCGCGGTTGTCGGCCAGGGCCTTGCGGAAGCCGTCGAATACTTCGATGGGCGTGCCGCCGGGATTGGACTCGGTCTTGACCATGAGCGGGGGGACGGCGCTGACCAGCACGGCCTTGGCGACGCGGCCCTGCGGCTCGCCGTGGCGGGCGACGTAGCGGGCGACTTCGCCGCCGCCGGTGGAGTGCCCGATGTGCACGGCGTTGCGCAGATCAAGATGCTGGGCGACGGCGGCAGCGTCGGCCGCGTAGTGATCCATGTCGTGGCCATCGCTGACCTGGGCCGAGCGGCCGTGGCCGCGGCGGTCGTGCGCAATGACACGAAAGCCCTGGGCGAGGAAGAACAGCATCTGGGCGTCCCAATCATCGCCGGACAGCGGCCAGCCATGGTGGAACATGATGGGCTGGGCCGTCTTGGGGCCCCAATCCTTGAAGAAGATTTCAACGCCGTCGGGGGTAGTGATCGTGCTCATGTCGGGTTCTCCGGGGTTAGTTGGACCGCAGGGATAGACTAGGGCCTTATGCGCTGCCGGGAAATCCTACGCTGGGCTTGGCGCGTCATACGAAGGTATAGGCGGGGTTTGGCGCCGGATGTGTCCAAAGCGCCACCACCGGCTATCGGGCGGGCTGGCAGCCCTGCAATGCGTGCGCCACGCACCGCGCCATCGCTTCGCCGTCAACCGGCTTGTCCAGGTAGGCACACGCGCCCAGCGCCAGCAGCCGCCGCTTGGCCGCCTCGGTGGGAAAGGCGGTCATGAAGATCAACGGGAACCGGCGCCCGGCCGCGATGAGCTCGGCCTGGAGCTGATCGCCCGTCATGGGCGACATCTGGACATCGGTGATCATGCAATCCGGCTCTTGGGCGTGCGCGTCGTTCAGGAATTCGGGGCCCGACCCGTAGGCCCGAACCTCGTAACCGAGCGAGCGCAGCAGGCTGGAGAGCGCGATCCTGACCCCATCGTCGTCGTCGACAACCGCGATAGTGGGAATGTGGTTCATATCAGAAAATCCTTCGGGCCGGTCGGGTCACGATACGCATCCGATGTCCGGCATGTTCCGTTATGAACCTTTGCGCCTGCCGCGGAAATCATACAGAGGTTTGTCCCAAGCGCGGGTCAGGGCGCGGAAATGCCCAGCGCCTCGGCGTGGCGGACCAGATCGGCCAGCGACCGGACCCCCATTTTGCGCATGACGTGGCCACGGTGAATCTTGACCGTGATCTCGCTCAGGCCGATCAGGCCCGCCACCTGTTTGTTCATCAGCCCGGACACCACATGCGCCATCACCTCGCGCTCGCGCGGGGTCAGCGTCTCGTAGCGGGCGCGCAGGCCGTCCATGGCCGCATCGCGCGAACGGCGCTGCGTGTCGCGTTCGATGGCGGCGGAGACGGCGTCCAGCATGTCCTGTTCGCGAAAGGGCTTGGACAGAAAGTCCACCGCGCCCGCCTTCATGGCGCGCACGGTCATGGGGATGTCGCCGTGCCCGGTGATGAACACGATGGGCAGATCGATACCTTGGCGCACCAGCTGATCCTGGAAATCCAGGCCGCTGATGCCCGGCAGGCGCACGTCCAGGACGATGCAGCCGGGCGCGTCGGGAATCTGGGTCTGCAGCAGTTCGGCGGGCGAGGCGCACAGGGTGGTGCGCAGGCCGATCGAGCGGAACAGGCTGTCGAGCGAGGCGCGGACGCTGGCCTCGTCGTCGACGACGATGACTTGCGACTGCGGGGCGGCGCTTGCGGCGCCACTGGCGGTGCGGGTGTTCATGCGGAAGGTTCCCCCTTGGTGGCGGCGAGTGTCAGCGTGAATGCGGCACCCGCGCCGGGCGTGTTGTCGACGGTAAGGCTGCCGCCATGGGCCTGCGCCGTGGTGCGGCAGATCGGCAGGCCCATGCCCATGCCTTGCGGTTTGGTGGTGAAAAATGGATCGAACAGGCGTTCCAGGTCGGCGGGCGCGATGCCGGGGCCGGTGTCGCGCACCGTGACCGCGACGCGCCCGTCCTCGTGGCGGCGCGCGCCGACGGATAGCTGGCGGGCCTGAAACTGGCCGGCCATGGCCTGGCTGGCGTTGACCATCAGATTGACCAGCACCTGCTGCAGCTGGATCCGGTCGCCCAGGACGGGCGGCAGGCCCGGTTCGATGTCGACGTTCAGCGCCACGCGCTCGCGGCTGAGCTCGTGTGCCACCAAGCGCGTGGCTTCCTCGATGACGGCGCCGATGTCCAGCGCGGCCTGCTGCACCGGCGCCTTGCTGAGGAACGCGCGGATGCGCTTGACGATTTCGCTGGCGCGCCGGCCTTCGGAGATGATGCGCTCCATCGCCAGCTCGACCTCATGCAAGTCGGGCTGCGGACGGCGTAGCCAGCGCATGCCCGCGTCGCCGCTGGTGACGACCGCCATCAGCGGCTGGTTGACCTCGTGCGCGATGGACGCGGTGAGCTCGCCCAGGGTGGCAACGCGTGCGGCGTGCGCGAGTTCGGTTTGCGCCAACAGCAGCGCGTCCTGCGCCTGCCGGCGTTCCGTGATGTCCACCACGAAAACCAGCACGGCGCCGTTGACGTCGTCGGCGGGCGGAAACGTGATGGTGAACAGCACCGGCACGCGCGCGCCGTCCGCATGCACGACTTGGGTTTCGCCTTCGTGAAAGGCGTCGCCCTGGGCAAACGCCGTCAGCGACCGCGCGAACATGCGGTCGTCCTCGCAGAGAATGTCGTCGACCGAGTACGGTCCCGGCTCGCCGGCCGGGCGGCCCACCATCGCCAGGAAGGCGGGATTCATGTCGTCCACCTTGGTCAGCTTGCGGACCTGGCCGATGAATTCGGGATTGCGCGCCAGATGCGCGGTGAGGGCGGGGCCGTCCATGAGGCCCAAGGCGGTCAGTTCGGCGCGCACGGCGCGCCAGTCTTCCTGGATGACGCCAATGCGGCTGGCGTCGAACATGCGGCGGTAGCGCCGTTCGCTGCTGACCAGCGCCGTGTAGGCGGCCTTGCGGTCGGTGACGTCGCGGTGCGTTTCCATGACGCCCGTGACGCGCCCATGATGATCGCGCTGAAGCACCCAGCGGCTTTCCAGCACCAGCGTGGCGCCTGCCTTCGTCTTCTGTTCAAGCGTGCCGTCCCAGCTGCCGGTGGCAAGCAGTTCGGCCTCGATGGCTTCGCGCCGGTCCGGATAACGCGTCTGCAGCAGCGCATCGGCGACGCGGCCCAGCGCCATGCTGGCGGGCCAGCCGTAGGTGTCTTCGGCGGTGCGGTTCCAGAAGGTGATCACACCCTGGTGATCGCGCACGAAGATCATGTCGTGCGACAGGTTGAGCAGCCGCGCCTGCGAGGCAAGCCTGCGGGTGGCGCTTTGGTTCTGCAGCGCAAGCAGCGCGGTGATGCCGATGGCGGCCAGGCTGACCAGCGCACGGGCAGTGGGCGAGCCCACGTGGTTCAGGCCGTGGGAATTCAGATAGGCCGCGATGGTGAGCAGGATGCCGCCCGCGCCCGCCACGATGATGTCCAGACGCCGCGAGGTGCGCGCGGCAAGCAGCACGACCACCACATAAAGCACGGCCACGGCGCCGTCAAAGTCGGTGAAGGTGTCCACCAGCGCAATGGCCAGCGCCAGCAGCAGGGCGGCGGCACGGAACAGGAACTGCATGCGGCGCATGCCCGTGGTCTGCGGCGCGCCGGGACGCACCGGTTGCGGCGGCTGGCCTGACGCGCTGCCGAGTGTCGACGTGAGCAAGATCCACCTCTGGGTAGGGGCGCGCGGGTCGGGCGGAAATCCAGGGGCGCGCAATGAGACCCGCACATTATCAGCCATGTTTGAAAGAAAACACCCGTATCTCCTGGGTAAACCTTCGTATGACTGGAGAAAACGATGAGCCGATTTTGCCGGCGCGGCGCCGTGGCTATTCTGGTTTCCATCGGGAATCGATGCCCGATTCGTGAAGCCAACCCGGAGAATTCCATGAACGATCTTTCGCTTCAAACCCGCATCACCGCTCCCCTGCGCACGCCTACCGATCTGGGCGCCGAGGCCAGGGTCGACATCGCCGCCGCCCTGACGGGCCTGCTGGCAGACATGTTCGCGTTGTATCTGAAGACCAAGAACTTTCACTGGCATATGTCGGGCCCGCACTTTCGCGACTATCACCTGATGCTCGACGAGCAGGGCGACGAGATCTACGCCACGACGGACGTCATTGCCGAACGCGCCCGCAAGGTGGGCGGCACCACGCTGCGTTCGATCGGCCACATCCAGCGCCTGCAGCGTCTTGCCGACAACGACGCCGACTACGTGACCCCCGAGGACATGCTGGCTGAGCTGGCCGACGACAACCGCCGCCTGACGGGCTTTCTGCGCGCGACGCACGCCGTGTGCGAGGCCCACAACGACGTCGCCTCGACCAGCCTGATCGAGAACTGGATCGACGAGGCCGAGCGCCGCACGTGGTTCCTGTACGAGTCGACGCGCGCCCAACGCTGATCCCCAGCCGGTCGGCTGCCGTCCAGACCCTTGCGCCGCGCGCGGCGCGTCCAGGAGACGTTTCCATGTCACACGACTACCCCGCGGCCGCCTTGCCAGCCGGCACGGCCGCCCCGTCCTTCGCCTTGCCGGCCACGCCGGACCAGACGGTTGCGCTGGAAGAACTGCGCGGCCGGCCGCTGATCCTGGCGTTCTACCCCGCGGACTGGAGCCCGGTCTGCGGCGACCAGATGGCGCTTTACAACCAGATCCTTCCCGAATTCCACAAGGCGGGCGCGCAGCTCGTCGGCATCTCGGTGGACGGCGTCTGGTGCCACGCTGCGTTCGCGGTCGATCGCAAGCTGCATTTCCCGCTGCTGGCCGATTTCGAACCGAAGGGCGAGGTTGCCCGGCGCTACGGGGTCTACCGCGAACCGGAGGGCATCGCCGAGCGCGCGCTCTTCGTGATCGATGCCGAGGGTGTCATCCGTTGGAGCTACGTGTCGCCGCTGGGCATCAACCCGGGCGCCGACGGCATCCTGGACGCGCTCGACAAACTGGCCCCCGCCTTGCAAGGAGTGCAATCATGAGCCGCTTGTTCATTCCCGTGAATGCGCAGGACCACATCCAGGGGCCGGACAGCGCGCCCGTGACGCTGGTGGAGTATGGCGATTACGAATGCCCGTATTGCGGCGAAGCCTATCCGGTTTTAAAGGCCGTGCAGCGCGCGCTGGGGGACCAGATGCGCTTCGTGTTCCGCAATTTCCCGATTTCGGAATTGCATCCGGACGCCGTCGCGGCGGCTGAGTTTGCCGAGGCGGCCGCGCAGGCGGGCAAGTTCTGGCAGGCGCACGACCTGCTGTACGAGCGCCAGAATGCCCTGACGCAAAACGACCTGTTCGCCTACGGTGCGGAAATAGGCCTGTCGGCCCAGGTGCTTTACCGCGCCTTCGGCGGCGCGTTCGATTCCAAGATCGAGGTGGACCTCAGCGGCGGCGTGCGCAGCGGCGTGAACGGCACGCCGACCCTGTTCATCAACGGCGTGCGGTACGACGGGGCAAGGGATGCCGACACGCTGGTCGCCGCGCTCACCGCGGCGGCGCGAGAGGCTGCGGTCCACGCGTGAGTGAAGCAAGGCCCCGCATCCGGCGGTCTCGTTGCTTGCCCGGGGCTGCCCGCCCGGGGCTGCCCGCCCGGGGCTTAAGTCTGGCGTTTCCGTGCCGTTACATTTCTCAAGGAAATCCCGGCCGGGCGGGCGAACATGCCGCGCGGCCGCCAAGAGGAAGACACGCCATGACATCCGTTGCCTCCGTAGGTGCCGTGACCACGATCGGCCTGACCCCGCCCGCCACGGGCGTGACCCGCGCGGGCGATCCGCCCGAGGTCGCCGCGGCGCCCGCGTCCACGACGGTGACGCTGGGGCAGGGCACGGCCCCCGCGCTGACCTACACGCCGCAGCCGGCTGCGACGGGCGTCGTCTGGGAGCACGAGGCGTCGGACAAGGTTTCCGCCGTCATGGCCGAAACACTCTCTGCCCGCACGCTGGCTGGCCGGCTTGAGGGTGTGGCCTCGGCGCTGCTGGAGCGGTTCACGACCGATGGCGGCAACTACCTGCAATCGGCGCGGATGCTGCCGGGCGCCGGACAGGTAGGCGCCCTGGGCGCCGTGCAGACCGGTTCGGCCGGCCAACCCGAAGACGCGTACACGCTGCGCATCACCACCGCCAGCGGCGTGAAGGTGGAGGTGGGACTGCGCAACAGTGCGGACGGTCTGGAAGTGCAGATCGACGTGGCCGAGGGCGAGCTTTCGGAAACCGAGCGCAAGGCGATTGCGGGTCTGTCCAAGGCGTTCCAGGACGCGGTGGATGGCCTGGCCTCGGTGCCGCCGCGCATGGCGTGGTCCAGCCTGGCCAAGTTCGACACTGCCGTGCTGTCGTCGGTGTCGCTGCAAGCCACGACCACGGCCAATGGCGTCATCTCGCAATCCGTCGAGTTTTCCGCCGACAGCAAGCAGCGCTCGCTGGCCATCAAGAGCGTCGACGGCGTGGTGAAGGTCGACGTCGACGTGAGCAAGTCCGCGCTCTTTGGCAACGCCCAGCAGCGCGACGCGGCCGTCAGCGACTACCTGCAGCAGTTCGACGCCGCGCGCACGCGTGGCCGGGGCAACGAGGCAATGATGTCGCTGTTCAAGGACGCCTTCGCCGAACTGCACCAGAGCTACGAAGCGGGCGCGGCGCCGTCCAGCCAGGCGCCGCGCATCGCCGCGGCCGGCTACACGTACCGCAGCCTGCTGTCGGGCGTGGCGGACTTCTCGGCCTCGATCTCGCAGAATGGCGACGCGAGCAATCCGTACAAGACCAGCGAAGTCGACCAGTTCACGTATCAGGTCTCGCAAAGCAGCAGCGTGAGCGGCCGGCCGCTGTTCGATCTGGGCGTCAGCCAGGAGCAGCGCGCCAATCTGGCCGCCAGTTATCACACCGCGCTGGCGCCGCAGCAGACGCTGGACCTGACGCGCGACAAGGATTCGCAGAATTACCGGTTCTTCCAGATCCGGGACGAGGTCAGGAGCCAGACCAGCATCCGCTACGAAGCGGGCATGCTGGCCGAGGCGAACCTGACGCACTCGCGCAATCTGTCGACCCGCATGCAGGCCTACGTGAAAGGCGAGCTGATCGAAGACACCTTGACGCCGGTGCTTGAGACCACCACGCGCGACCTGATGTCGCTGGTGCGCGCCGCGGAGCTGGAGCCGTCCGAAAGCGAGCGGCTGCAACGCCGCGATCCGGCCGCCGCGGACGCGTTGCTGCTGAGCAAGCACCTGGCGCTGGCGCGTGCCGTGGCCAGGGACCGGCAGCCTTAATCCAGGGCGCAGCCGCCCGCTTACTTGAACAGCGCGGCGTTTTCTTCCAGCACGGCATCGGCGCATTGCGCGTCCAAATTGCCGCCCGGCGCCCCGGCCACGCCAATGGCGCCGATCACGCTGTTGCCGGCCTTGATCGGCACGCCGCCACCCAAGAGCAGAAAGCCCGGAATGTCGGTCAGGTTGGCGGCGCCGGGATTCTTCTGCGCGTTTTCCATCATGGTGAGCGTGGGCGTCTTGGCCGACACGGCCGTGAAGGCCTTGGCGCGGCTGGCTTCGATGGTGTGCGGGCCAGCGTTGTCGGCGCGCGCAAACGCCTTGAGCAGGCCGGCGCGGTCCACGACGGCGGCGCTGACGTTGTAGCCCTTGGCCTGGCAGGCGGCGACAGTGGCAGTCGCCAGCTTCTGTGCGTCGGCCATCGACAGGTTGCTCTCGCTCAGCACGGCGGCATGGGCGGCGCCGGCAAAAGCCAGCGTGGAAATCAGGGCGGCAAGCGAAAGCTTCTTCATGGTCTGAATCCTTTGTGAGGTGTTGCGGTAGGAGCAGACAGTGTGGCCAAAAGGCCGAAAACCCGGTATACGCCCGACTACGCGCACGCCTCCGTAGCGCTACGGAGGCGCATCAGTCGAGCAGGGTCGCGTACTGGCGGATCAGCTGCGCGAGCGATTCGGCTTCCAGCTTCGCAAAGACGTTGGCGCGGTAGGTTTCGACCGTGCGCGGCGACAGGTCGAACTCGCGCGCGATTTCCTTGTTGCTCATGCCGCGCACGATGCGCGCCAGCACCTCGTGTTCGCGCGCGGACAACCGCGCCAGGCGGTCCGCCGCCGCCTGCGTGACGGCCAGGCGTTCACGGCTGGCGATGTGCGTGCGCACGGCCGCCTGCACCGCATCCAGAAAGACATCGTCGTCGACCGGCTTTTGCAGGAATTCCATGGCGCCGCCCTTGAATGCACGGCGGCACAGGTCCACATTGGCGTGCCCGGTCAGCATGACGACGGGCAGGTCGGACCGGTCGGCAAGCTGGGCAAGCACGTCCAGGCCGCTGATGCCGGGCATGCGGATGTCCAGCACCACGCAGCCGATCACGGGCTGCGCCAGGGCATCCAGAAACGCCATCGGGTCGGCGTAGCCCGCGCTGCGCAAGCCGACGCTGCGCAACAGCAGTCCAAGGCCATCGCGCACCGCATCGTCGTCATCCACCAGATAAACGAGCGGGGAATGGTCGTTGGGATTCATGCGGCGGCTCCGGCTTGCGGCAGGCTGACGGTGAAGCAGGCGCCCGCGGGACTGAGGTTGCGCGCGGCGATGCGGCCGTCCATCGACCCGGCCAAGGTATCGCACAGGGCAAGACCCAGGCCCATGCCCTGGTCGCGGGTGGTGTAGAACGGCGTGAACAGGCGCGGCATTGCATCCGCGGCGATGCCGGGGCCGGTGTCGCTGACGCTGAACTGGTACTGGCCGTCCACCACGCGGCCTTCAAGGGCGATCTTGCGCGCGCCGGTGGCGCCATCCAGCGCGTCCGCCGCGTTCTGCACCAGGTTGTGCAGGATCTGTTCGAGGGCCACACGGTCACCCAGCGGGCGCGCGCCGGGGCTGGCGTTGGTCCACGTCAGCCGGATGCCTTGTCTAGCCAGCTCCGGTTCGCGCAGGAAGCGCAGCGACGCGATCATCGCATCCGGATCGATGGCTTCGCGCCGCGCCGGGGCACTGGGCTGCACCAGCGCGCGCATGCGGCTGATGATGTCGGCGGCGCGCTTGGCTTGTTCGGCGCTGGCCAGCAGCGCATGGCGCACGGCGGGGCGCTCGTCTTCGTCATCGAGCAGACGCTGGGCGGCTCGGGTTTGCGCCAGGATGGCGGTCAGCGGCTGATTGAGTTCATGAGCGATGCCGGCGGCCATTTCGCCCAGCGTGCTCAGGCGCGCCATGGCCGAAAGCCGCACCTGCTCCTGCTGCCGGCGCGCTTCGGCGCGCGAGCGTTGCCACGCGGCTGCGCCGGCCACCAGCAGGCCGCTGGCCGCGGCCCACCCGAGCCAGACGGCCCAGGGCCAGGATGCGGGGGTCAGCGTGCGCGTGCTGCGCATCCGGAACGGCTGGCTGGCCGCGCCCAGCGGCTTTTGCAGCGCCAGCGTCCAGCCGGCTAGCGACGCGTTGGGTTGCTTGTCCAGAAGGGGTAGCGGCTTGCGGTCCACCGTGAGGGTCAGATTGCCCAGGCCCGGGGGAAAGTCAGCGGCAGGCACGAGGTGGCGCGCGTCGATCAGCAGGCTCCACCCCGACGGGGACACCAGCCAGTAGCGCGCGTCGTCCACGGCAATGGTGACGGGCCGGTCCAGCTGGCGCGCGCGTTGTACCGCGGCGGTCAGGCCGGCGGGTTCGGGCAGGCTGCCCGACCATACGCCGCCCGGTAGATAGCCCAGGCCCAGAAGCTGGGGCATGGCGGGCTGCAGGCTGGGAAAAAGGCGCTCGGGGGCGGGCGGATGCGACAGCGCGGCCAGCGTGGCGAGGACGGCTTCGTGCTGCACCGTCTTCTGGCTCAGCATGCGCTGGGCGATGCTGGTGCTCTGGAAGAAGCGCTCGTACTGATCCGCGTACTCCTGGCGCGCGATCCAGATTGCGCCCAGACAGAAGAGGACCAGCCAGCAGAGAAAGGCGCGCGCGCGGGATAGGGGATTCACGCTGGCCATTATGCCTTGCGGCAAACCCGCGCCGGAATCCGTAGGGCTACGGAGGCTCAGGCGGCCAGCTTGTGCGTGCCGGCGGGCTGGGAGTTGGCCGAAACGGCCATCTGATACAGCGCGGCCACCAGGTCGGACTGCGTCACCAGCCCCTGCAGATGGCGGCCCTCGTCCAAGACGGGCACGCAATGCAGGCTGTCCGACATCGGGCGCGCCAGCTCGATCACGGGCAGGCCGGGCGTGGCGAAAGGCACTTCGCTGCGCATGCAGTCGGCCACCAGCAGATCGGGCGTGAAGGCGGCATCCGTGGCGACGGGCGCCGGGCGGCTCTTGCGCGCCAGCACATCGCCCTGGGCAATCATGCCCGCGTAGCGGTCCGCCGAATCCAGCACCGGCAGCGCCTGCAAACGGTGCTTGTCAAAGAGCCGCACCGCGTAGTCCAGCGGGTCCTTTTCCAAGACGGTCACCACGTCGCGCGACATGATGTCGGCGCATCGCACGTCGCCAAAGCGGCGCACGCTGGCGCGCAGTTCGGCGGCGAGCACGATGTCTTCCAGATCTTCCTTGCTGATGTCCAGCAGCTCGCCGCGCTGGCTCAGCGCCTCGTCAAGGTCGGCGCGCGAAAAGCCCAGCCGCGCGCTGGGGATGGGGTCGCGCGTGTGGTGACCGGCGGCCGGTTCGGCGTGGCGGCGGGGGTAGTTGCGTTTGAGCGCGCCGTTGAAGACCACGGCGATGGCAAGAAGAATGACCGAATTCAGCGCCACGGGCCACAGCGCGAAACCGTACCCGAGCTTCGCGACGGCCGGTCCCCCCAGCACGGCGGTCAGCGCGACGGCGCCGCTGGGCGGATGCAGGCAGCGCAGGGAAAACATGGCGCCGATCGCCAGGGCCACGGCGACGGCGGCGGCAACGCCGGGTAGGGGAATGAACTGCGCGCAGAACACCCCGATCAGAGCCGACACGAGGTTGCCGGCCATCAACGACCAGGGCTGGGCGAGCGGACTGGCAGGCGCGGCGAACAGCAGCACCGCCGATGCGCCCATCGGCGCGATGAACCACGGATTGTCCGCGCCGAGCGCGTGACGTCCCACCCACTCGGTGCAAAACAGGCCAAGCAGGGCGCCGACCGCGCCGTACAGTTTTTCGCGTCCGTTGACGCCCACGGGCGCTGGCGCGAACGAGCCCAGCCAGCGCTTGATTGCAACACCCAAGACAATCTCTCCTCGCGACGCATTGATATGTCGCGGGGCGACAATTTATCACGAGGCGCATTACCTGACGGCATGAGCTTATGCCGGACAGGCGTAAAGGAGAGGGGGGATCAGTCCTTGCCGTTGTCGGCGCCCATGCGCGCCAGCAATCGCGTCAGAAGCGGACGCATGGCGTGCAGTTCTTCGAGGTGCGAGGCGGAGAGGTTTTCCAGCATGCGCTCGCCCTTGGCGGTCAGCACGACCTCGACGCGTCGTCCGTCTTCGGGGTCGGCTTCACGGCTGACCAGGTCCAGCCGCGCTAGACGGCCCACCAGTTCGGCCGCGGTGTGCGGGCGGATCAGCAGGCGGTCGGCGATTTCGCCAACGTAGAGGCCCCGGCGTCCGGGAGCGCCCTTGCGCGTGCCCTTGATGGCCAGCAACGCCTGATGCTGCTGCGGCATCAGGTCCAGGCCCGCGGCCGCGCTTTCACTGAAGGCCGCGAATTTTCGCAACGCATAGCGAAAGTCCGCGAGCAGTTCGTAGTCTGCGGGAGACAGGCGAGAGGGTGTCTTGGAGGCGTTCACCGCGCGATTCTAATATATGTCGTGCTACGATATATATGACTTTTCTCAAATTCCGTGCGAATACTTCCCAAGTTGCTTTGACCATGCCTCCCATTTCCTCTTCCGCCCGGCCCGGACTGCGGCTCGGCGACTTCACCACGGACCGGCGCGTCGTCCTGCTGATGGGTCTTGCCATTCCCGTCGGCCTGGCCAGCGTCGCGGCCGCCTGGATCCTGCTGCGCCTGATCGCACTTTGCACGAACCTGGCCTATCACGGCCTGTTTTCCTTTGCCGACCTGCCCATCACCACTGGCCGTCTCGGGTGGGGATCGGTGGCCATCCCGGTGATCGGCTGCCTCATCATCGGCGTTATGGCGCGCTACGGCTCAGAAAAGATCCGCGGCCACGGCATCCCCGAAGCCATGGAAGCCATCCTGATCGGCAAGAGCCGCATCCAGCCGAAGGTGGCAGTGCTAAAGCCCGTGTCGTCGGCGGTGTCCATCGGCACCGGCGGCCCGTTCGGCGCCGAGGGACCCATCATCATGACGGGCGGCGCGATCGGGTCGCTGCTGGCGCAGACCATCCACCTGGACGACGGCGAACGCAAGACGCTCCTGGTTGCCGGCGCGGCGGCCGGCATGACGGCCATCTTTGGAACGCCCCTGGCCGCGGTGTTGCTGGCGGTTGAACTGCTGCTCTTCGAATGGAAGCCGCGCAGTTTCCTGCCCGTGGCCGTGGCCGCGCTGGTGGCGGCGGCAACGCGCGCCTTCGTCATGGAGCCCGGCCCGATCTTTGCGTATGCCGGCACGTTTGCCTTCACGCCGTGGCATCTGGTGGCGTGCGCCGCGGTCGGCGTGCTGGCGGGCCTTGGGTCCGGCGTGCTCACGTCGCTGGTGTATGCGGCCGAAGACCTTTTCGAGAAGCTGCCCATCCACTGGATGTGGTGGCCGGCCATCGGCGGACTGGCCATCGGCATCGGCGGCCTGATCGAGCCCGCCGCGCTGGGCGTGGGCTACGACAACATCCGCCATATGCTGGCGGGCGATCTGGCGTTCCAGGCGGTGCTGGTGCTGCTGGTGGTCAAGGTTGCGATCTGGTCGATTGCGCTGGGGTCGGGCACGTCCGGCGGCGTGCTGGCCCCGCTGCTGATCTTTGGCGGCGCGCTGGGCGCGCTGGCGTCGCCCGTGCTGCCGCAGGCAGACCCGGGGTTCTGGGCCCTGGTGGGCATGGCGGCGATGATGGGCGGCACCATGCGCGCCCCGCTGACGGCAACGCTTTTTGCCGTGGAGCTGACCGGCAACCTGCAGGCGCTCTTGCCGGTGCTGTCGGCGTGCGTGTTTGCCTATGGCGTGACCGTGCTGCTGCTCAAGCGGTCGATCCTGACCGAAAAGATCGCACGCCGCGGCCACCATATCAGCCGCGAATATCGCGTGGATCCCTTTGACCTCTTGCGCGTGGCCGACGTGATGACAAGCCCGGTGCAGACGCTGCCCGACACGATGACGGTGGCGCAGGCCGTGACGCATTTCACCACCGCGCAGCCCGTCCACACGAGCTATCCGGTGCTGGACGCGCAAGGTGTTGTGGTGGGCGAGGTGACGCGCGCCGACACGCTGGCGTGGGCATTGCAAGGTGAGCCGGACGACCGGACGCTGGCGCAGGCGCTGGACGGGCGCGAACTGGTGTTCGGCCATCCCGATGAACTGGCCAGCCAGATCGCGGACCGCATGGCGTTGTCCGGGGCGGGGCGCGTGCCGATCATCGACCGCGATTCCGGCCGGTTGCTGGGCATCGTGGGCCGTAAGGACCTGTTCCGCTCGCGCGCGCGCCGGTTGCGCGAGGAAAGCCAGCGGGCGGCGTTTTTCCGCCGTGGCGCGTCTGCGCCGGTCAGGCTGCGCAAGACGGGCTGAGGCGGTTCGATTACGCCGCCGCGGCCTTGCCGCCCGATGCGCGCAATTCCCACAACACGTCCAGCACGTGCTGCGTGGCCGCTTCCACTTGCCCGGCGCGATGCGCGATGCCCAGCGGCCGCCACAAGGCGGGCCGCACCGGCCGCATGATGACGCGCGGATCGGGTTGCGGCGCGGTCGCCTCATGCGGCAACAAGGTCGCGCCATAACCGGCAGCCACCAGGCTCTTGATGGCGTCGTTGTAGTTCAACTGGATGCGCGCGCGCGGGTTCAGGCCGGCGGCCATGAACCATTCGCCCGTCAGCCGCGACAGGCGCGTGCTGGCGTCGTTCAGGATCAGCGGCCGCTCGGCCAGCCACGCGGGCGTGAGGCGCGCGGGCGCTTTCCAGGACGCGGGCAGAAAGGCCATCACCGGATCCCGGCGCCACGGTCGCAGCACGAGTCCCGTCATGGGCGGTTGTGGCAGCGCGACGAGTCCCACGTCCAGTGTCCCTTCGGCCAGCCTCAGCAGCGTCTCTTGCGAGGTCAGCACCGCCACCTGCACGTCGATGCCGGGATGATCGCGGCCCAGCGTTTCCAGCGCTTGCGGCAGCAGATGCGCGATGGCCCCGGTCGAGGCCCCCAGCCTCACGCGGCCGGCCAGCCCTTGCACCTGCCGCTGCACGTCGTCCAGCGCCTGGTCCGCCTCGGCGAGCAGGCGGCGCGCCCGTTCCAGCAACGTTTCGCCGATGGGCGTGGGCCTGACCTGACCGCGTTTGCGCGTCAGCAGCGGCGCGCCGACACGGGCTTCCAGATCGGACACGTGCAGGCTCACGGTGGGCGGCGCCAGATGCAGCGCACGCGCGGCGTCGGCAAACGACCCGAGGTCGGCGATGGCGACAAGGGTGCGCAGACGGTCCAGGCTGATTTCGCGCATGAGGGATTCCGCGATGGGTTTCGATGTTGGTGGGGCCGTGCCTGCATCATTCAGGAAACCTGAATCAAACGATCATGATATTCGACTTTTCTTATCTGGCGGCGGGATCGAAGATGACGTTCATTCCTGAAGAGATCAGGCAACGCCGAACCATCCGGACCGCATCATGACCCAACCTCTAGTTTTCATCGACGGTGACCAGGGCACGACAGGCCTGCAGATCCACGAGCGGCTGCACGGCCGCACCGACCTGCGGCTGCTGACGCTGCCTGAGACCGACCGCAAGAACCCGCAGCGCCGCGCCGAGGCGATCAACGCCAGCGACATCGCGATTCTCTGCCTGCCCGACGAACCGGCGCGGCAGGCCGCCGCCTCGGTCGTCAATCCCACGGTCCGCATCATTGATGCCAGTTCCGCGCATCGCACGGACGCGGGTTGGGTCTATGGTTTTCCGGAAATGCGCGCGGGCCAGGCCGAGCGGATTGCGCACGCGCTGCGGGTCAGCAACCCGGGCTGCTATCCCACCGGCGCCATCGCGCTGCTGGGGCCGCTGGTGCAGGCCGGGCTGGTGCCCGCCGACTATCCGGCGGTCATCAACGCCGTGTCCGGCTATTCGGGAGGCGGGCGCGCCAGCGTCGATGCTTACGAAGGCGCGGAAGGTGCGCGCGGACCCGCGTTCCAGGTCTACGGCCTGGGTCTGGCTCACAAGCACACGCCCGAGATCGAGCGGCATGCGGGCCTTACGCAGCGTCCGGTGTTCGTGCCGTCTTACGGCGCTTTCCGCCAGGGCATCGTCCTGACCGTGCCGCTGCACCTGCGCCTGCTGCCCGCCGGCGTGGACGCCGCGGCGCTGCACGATTGTCTGCAACAGCACTACGCGGGCGCGGCCCATGTTCAAGTCGTGCCGCGCGACGAGGCGGCCACGCACGCGAACCTGGATCCCCAGGCGCTGAACGGCACGAACGACCTGCGGTTGGGCGTGTATGGCAATGCCGCGTACGGTCAGGTGCTGCTGGCTGCCGTGTTCGACAATCTGGGCAAGGGCGCATCGGGCGCGGCAGTGCAGAATCTGGATCTGATGCTGGCCGCGATGCGTTGATGGGGCGCGGGCAAGCCGGGCAAGGCCACGCCGCCTTTGCCCGGCCGGTTTACTTGTCGAGCCAGGGCGCTTCCTTCCAGAGCAGGCGGAATTGCGCTTCGCCGGCCGACAGTTCCTTGGCGTATTCCGCGGGCGGCAGGTAGCGCAGCGGCGCAAACATCTCGCGGGCCTTGGCCTGGAATTGCGGGTCTTGCACCGTGTGCTGGACGGCCGAGACCAGCTTCGTGCGGACCTCGTCCGGCAAGCCCTTGGGCGCGGCCAGACCGCGCAGCGAAGCCAGTTCGAAGTCGAACCCCTGTTCCTTGAAGGTGGGCACGTCGGGCAGCGCGGCAGAGCGGGTATTGCCCATCTGTCCCAAAAAGCGCAGCGGCGTGCCGCCTTTCCGGTACTGAAGCGCCTCGCCCACGTTGATGGCGCCGATCGTGATCTCGCCGCTTGCCAACGCGCCGCGCACCTCGCCGGCGCCCTTGTACGGGATGTGGCTCAGTGTGGTGCCTGACGTGCGTTCGAAACGGAGCATGGCCAGGTGGTCGTCCGAGCCGGTGCCCGTGGTGCCGACGGTGACCTTGCCGGGATTCTGCTTTGCATAGGCAGCCAATTCCGCCAGGTTCTTGATCGGGTTGTCGTTCAGCACCGAGAACGCGCCCGGATCATCGATCAGGTTGCCGAGCAGATCGTAGCTTTGCCACGTGAAGTCCGTCTTGCGCTCGATGGGAATCGTCAGCAGATTCGGCGTGTTGATGAAGCCGATGGTGTAGCCGTCCGGCTGAGCGCGCGCCAGTTCCGCAAAGCCGATGGCGCCGCCCGCGCCCGGCCGGTTCAGCACCACGATGCGCGCGTCGCCGCCCAGGTACTTTTGCAGGAAGGGCGCCATCATCCGGGCGACCAGGTCGGTGCCGCCGCCCGGTCCGTAAGACACGATCAGGTTGATCGGCCGTTCGGGATAGCCGGCCGCCTGCGCGGCGCCGGAAAACAGGGCGGCGCCTGCAAGCAGGGTAGCCAGGGTGCGCAGCGTGCGGCGCTTGGTCTGTTGTTGCATGGTTGTCTCCTTTGGATGTTTTGGCGGTCACGGCCTGTCGCGCCTTGCGGCGCGGCCAGGCACGAATGCCGCGTTGTTATGTCAGGTGGGCAATGCGCTCGGCGGCCCGGGGCCAGACCTCCGGGTTGACGAGTTGCGGCGGCCGCTCGCCGCGCAGCATGGCGGCAAGCTGCGTTGCCGACGAGCGGGCGACGCTGCGGCGCGCTTCGTGCGTGACGCCTGCGGTGTGGAAGGTGGCGACGACGTTGTTCAATGCCAGCAGCGGGGCCGATCGGTCGGGCGGTTCCTGCTCCCACACGTCCAGCCCGGCGCCTCGCAGGTGTCCGCCCCGCAACGCGTCATGCAGCGCGCTTTCGTCATGGATGCCGCCGCGGGCCGTCGAAATGAACACCGCGCCGGGTTTCATCGCCGCAAAGGCGCGTGCGCCGAACAGGCCGCGCGTGGAGGCGTCCAGCGGGCAATGCAGCGAGACGATATCGGACTGCGACAGCAGTTCGTCCAGCCCGACCGGTTCAGCGCCGCGCGCGCGGATGGTCGCGGCGTCCAGCAGCGGATCGTGGGCGATGACGCGCAGGCCAAAGCCTTGGGCAATGCGGGCCACGCAGGTGCCGATCTTGCCAATGCCCACCAGGCCGATGACCGCGCCGTGGATCTCGTGGCCCATCAGGTCTTCGCGCGAAAAGCCCGTGTCATGGCGCAGGCGGTTATGGGATTCGACGATCCGGCGTTGCACGGCCAGCAGCAGCGCGTAGGTGTGTTCGGCCACGGACTCGGCGTTACCGCCGGCCTGGTTCACGACGGCGATGCCGGCGGCCGTGCAGGCTGGCACATCGATGGTGTCGTAGCCCGCGCCGCCCGACGACACGCACACGAGGTCCGGGCACTGCGCGATCAATGATTCGCCGACAAACCACTGGCGCGGCAACTCGTCCTTGGCCGCGGACACATGGTAGGCATGAGCGGATTTCAATCCGGCAAGCGTGCGGGCGTCGTCGCCCTTCGCGGGAAGCACCGACAGCGCAATGCCGGGCGCGGCGCCGATGATTTCGTCAAATACGGGGTTCAGCCACAGGTCCAGGCGGACAAGCCGGGCGGGGCGGTCGTGCGGGGTGAATCCGGAATCCGGCATGGGGCCTTATCTCCAAGTCAGTCCGACTGGACTCTACGCTCGCCAAAAGGGGAGATAAAGCGAATAATTTTCTGCTCAATAGAACGCTTTTGTGAAACTGTCGAGATCTTCGCTCAGGGGCATTTGCACTCACACCATCCCCGAGGGCGCATGAAAATCCAGGCAGGCCTCGGCGTGCGCGCGCAGCGTTTCCAACATGGGCCGCGTGTCGTCGCGGCGCCATTGGAACGTGTAGGTAAGCGGGCGCAGGGGCGCGAATCCGGGCAGGGGGTGCAAGTCGCCCCGGTCGATCAGGATGCGTGCCCAGGCCGATGGCAGGAAGCCCAGCCCCAGGCCTTGGCGGAGCATGGCCGCGATGCCGCCCCAACCGTTGCAGCACGCGTTGCGGCCCGGCGACACGCGTTGCTCGGTCAGCCAGTCGTCCAGGACGCGGATGGCGCCCGAGCTTTGCGGCAGGGTGATGAGCGTCAGGCCGGGCAGGTCGGCGGGGGTGAGCGTCTGGGGATTGGGGACGGCGCCGGCCGCGGCCACCCATTCGAAGTGGGCGCTGCCGATGACGCGCGACGCGATCGACGGCCGGGAAGAGGGGCCCGCAATGACGGCAAAGTCGAGTTCGCCTTCTTCCAGGCCGCGCTCGACCAGTTCGCCAACGCCCACGAAGGGCTCGACCAGCAGATCGGGGTGGTCGAGTTGAATCACTTCAATCAGGCGGGCCATCCAGGTCAGTGACGTCAGCTCGCCCGCGCCAAACCGGCAGCGGCCCGAATAACTGAGGTTGTTGCTGGCCTGCTGCATGAACTGGTCGGCGTTGCGCAGCAGATCCTTGGCGTGCGGCACCAGCTGTTCGCCCAGCGCGGTCAACGTGGCGCTGCGGGCGCTGCGGCTGAAGAGTTCGGCCCCGATGGACGATTCCAGTTCGCCAATCCGCTTGGACAACGACGAAACCGAAATATTCAGCCGGTTCGCGGCAATGGCGAAGTTCTTGCAGGTGGCAGCCCAGTAGAAGGCTTCGAGTTGCTTGAGCGTCATGAGAGGATGCAATCCGGCGGAGCAGGCTGATGAGGGCGAATAAAAGTGTAGGGAACAAGATCGATAAAGTCACTTTATTCAAACTGCCGTCGCGCCTATAGTCCCCGCCAATACCGACAACGACAGGACGGCCGCTCGCCGCGCGAGCGCCCCGAGGAGCCCACATGCCCGATCCGCTGCGCCGCATGCTCAGTCTGCACGACTTCGAAGCCGCCGCCAGAAAGCGGCTGCCCAAGCCCATCTATGCGTACGTGTCAGGCGCTGTCGAGGACGGCCATTCGGAACGCGGCAACCGCGACGCGTTCGCCGAATATAGCTTTCTGCCCAAGGTGCTGGTGAACGTGTCCGCGCGAAGCACCCGGTGCACCGTGCTGGGCCGGGAGTTCGCCGCGCCCGTGGGTGTGGCGCCCATGGGCATTTCGGCGATATCGGGTTACCGCGGCGATATCGTGATGGCCAAGGCGGCCGCGGATGCCGGCGTGCCCTGCATCATGAGCGGTTCGTCCCTGATCCGGCTGGAAACCGTGATGGAGCAGGCGCCGGGCACCTGGTTTCAGGCCTATCTGCCCGGCGACGACGCCCAGATCGCCGCGCTCATCGATCGCGTGGCGGCGGCCGGCGTCGGCACGCTCGTTCTGACGGTCGACACGCCGGTGGCCGCGAATCGCGAGAACAACGTGCGCGCCGGGTTTTCGACGCCGCTGCGGCCAAGCCTGGGCCTGGCGTGGCAGGGGCTGACGCATCCCCGGTGGCTGTTTGGCACGTTCCTGCGCACGTTGTTGCGTCACGGCATGCCGCACTTCGAGAACAACTATGCGACCCGGGGCGCGCCCATCCTGTCGGCCAGCGTGCTGCGCGACTTTTCCGACCGCGGCCACCTGAACTGGGAACACGTGGCCGCCATCCGACGGCGCTGGCGGGGGCAGATGGTGCTCAAGGGCGTTTTGCATCCCGACGACGCGCGGACGGCGCTCGCGCTGGGCATGGACGGCATCATCGTGTCCAACCACGGTGGCCGGCAGCTGGACGGCAGCGTGCCGCCGCTGCACGCCTTGCCCGCCATCGTGGACGCGGTGGGCGGCAGCATGGAAGTGATGCTGGACAGCGGCGTGCGCCGCGGAACGGACGTGATCAAGGCGTTGGCGCTGGGCGCGCGCTGCGTGTTCGTGGGGCGCCCGTTCAACTATGCGGCGACGGTGGCGGGGCAGCGCGGCGTGGCGCACGCGATTGCGCTGATCGCCGAGGAAGTCAAGCGCGATATGGGCCTGCTGGGCGTCGTGGATGTCGGTGAATTGAACGCCGAATTCCTGCAACGCGCTTCACGGCTTGCTGGACGCGGCGCGTAAGGCGTCCAGGCGCTGGGCCAGCGTGGCGGCCGACAATTCGCCCACGCGCAGGTCCACCATCCGTCCACTGGCATCCAGGAATAGCGTTGCCGGCAGGCCGCGGTTGCTGAGCTGGCGGGACGCGTCGCTGGCCGGGTCCATCAGCACGTTTTGCAGCGCCGGCGCATGCTGGCGCAGGTATTGCGTGATCTCGGGCGGGGCTTCGCCCTGGTTCAAGAACACGAAGTGCACGTCCGGGTGAGCAGCTTGCGCCGCTTCAAAGGCGGGCATCTCGCGCCGGCACGGCGGGCACCAGCTTGCCCACAGATTGACGACAGTGGGTTTGCCTTGATAGGCGGATAGCGCCGCGGGGACGGCGTTCAGGTCCTGCAGGCGAAGCTGCGCGAGCGCCGGCAGCGGTTGATCTGGCGGCGCCAGCAGGCGGCCCCCAGCAAGCCAGGTGGCCGTGGCCAACGCCAGGGCGCCGATGACGGCCGGCCTTGGCACGCCGCGGCGCAGCATGGCCGCCACGGCATAGATCCAGGCGGCCGCCAGACCCCACGTGCCGGCCCAACCGCCGTCGCGCACGTCGAGCACGGCAAAGGGGTTCTGCACGAACGGATCGCGGTACTGCCAGACAAAGCCCAGCCGCGCGGCCAGCAGACCCACGATCAGGGCGCCCCACAGCACGCCGGAGACGTCGGCGCGGCGGCCATCCCGGCCGGTGCGGTTCAGCAGGTGCGCCGCGAGCAGTCCAACAAGGGCGGCGGCGGCCAGCACGGCGAGTTCGGCGGGGAAAACAAGCGGGCCAAGACGGATGGCGGGCGGCATGCAGGTTCCTGATGGGAGAAGGCCGCCAGCCTAGCACGGCGCGGCCAGCCGGCAGGCTGAGGCGATCCGGCCAGGACCAGCATGGATTCCGTCAGAAGCCAATTTCCCGTTGCAGCGTTGCGACCGCAAGGCGGATGCCGGCGCCGATGAAGCTCTGGCGCCCCGCGCCCAGTTGGGCGGTGCCGTTCAGCTCGCGGTCCATGCCAGGTGCCCCGTCGCAGTCCGCAAAGCGGACCTGCCAGGTTGCGCGCAAAGGCACCAGCCCATGCGTCTTTGCGTCCCGCTCCGCCGGAATCGGACCGCCGTAGGTGCTGGCAACGCTGAGCTCATCCAGCGTGGATACGTTGACGGGGTCGATGGCCTGGACGCGGCAGGTGCGGGCGGCCATTTCGGGCAGGCTCGCGACGAACACGGCGGATTGCCCCGGCGCCAGCCGCGCAACCGCATCTTCTCCCACGTAAGCATTGCCCTTCACGCCATCCGGCGCGACCAGGTCGTACAGCCGTTCTCCGCGTGGCAGCCAAGTGCCTGGCGCCTGACCTTCACCGTCGGCCTGCACGATGCCGTCGAAAGGCGCGCGCACGCTCAGCTGCGCGATCTGCGCTTGCAGGCCCGCCACGGTTTCGCGCGCGGCGGACCATCGGCTTGTCAGCGCCGTGCCTTGCTGACGCAGGCGGTCGTCGAAGGGTTGCTGTTCGACTTGCCACCGCAACTGCTTTTCTTCGGCCGTGGCGGCCGCGAGCGTCGCCTGCAGGTCGGGAGACACGAGCACGGCCAGGACATCCCCGGCCTGGACACGCTGGCCGTCGCGAGCGGGCGGCGGGGTGTCGGCCAGATAGCCTGCAGCCACCGTGTACAGCCCTTGCGCCCGCTGCGGTCCCAGCACGGCCGGCGCGCTGACGCCGGCATGCCAGGGCACGACAAAGAATGCCACGACCGCCGCGCCCAGCAGCGCACTGCGCACCGTCTGGAAATTCCAGTGCAGGTCCTCACGACGCGAACCGATCGCCTTGACCTCGTTCCACACGGGGCGCAGGATGAACCACCACAACTCGACGCAAAACAACAGCATGCCGAGCACTTTGAAAAAGGCGTGATAAACGATCAGCGCAATCGCCATGAACACCATCAGGCGATATAGCCAGGTGGCGAACGAAAAGGCGACCAGGAAGCGCCGGCGCTGCGTGCTGCACGGTTCGGGCTGCGGATCGCCCAGTCCGAACAGCCGCTCGCGCAGCCACCAGCGGCCCATGGCAAAAGCGCGGTCATGCAGGTTTGGCATCTCCAGCCAATCCGACAGCAGGAAGTAGCCGTCAAAGCGCATGAACGGGCTGGCGTTGATCGCCAACGTGGCCACCCACGTCGTGGTGGCAAGCAGGAAAGCGCCGGACCGTAGCGGGCCGTCCGGCAGCAGGCTCCACGCCAGCGTGGCGAAGGCGGCGAGCGCCAGTTCGCTCAGCATGCCGGCCGCACCGATCTGAAGGCGTTCGCGTCGGCCCTGTACCTTCCACGCCTCGGTCGTGTCGGTGTACAGCATCGGAAACATCACCAGCAGCGCCACGCCCATCGTCGGAACCCGGCATCCATGGCGTTGCGCCGTATAGGCATGCGCCAGTTCGTGCAGGATCTTGGCAAATCCGAGGGCGACGCCTACGCCGATCAGGCCGCGCCAGTCGGCGTAGCCCTGGAAGGTGTGCAGGAATTCGTCCCAGCGCCGCGAGGCCAGGACCAGGCCGACGATCGCCACTGCCGCGACCAGCCACCAGAACGCCGGGCGGAAGGCGAACGACACATGGCGCGCGGTGGCGCGCAGGAAACCCATCGGATGCCATAGCGGAATCCGGATCATCAGGTAGTGCTTGAGCAGCCACATCGCTCGCGAAGTCTGCTGCGCGGCCTCGTGCTGTTGCAGCCGCTCGGTATCGGCGCTGGTTTCGGACACCAGCAGGTTCTGCTGGTGCAGCATGCGTGCCAGCGCCTCCAGGTCGTCCAGCGTGACGGTCAGCGTGGTGTCGCGATTGACGGCGTTCACAATGGCCTGCGCATCGTCCAGGGGCCAGCGCGACAGGATTTCGAACGCGGGCCAGCCGATCTGGAAAAAGCGGTTAGCGGCGGGGTCATGCAGCATCCAGGTCGGTGCGCCGTCGGGCGTGGCGGCGCCCGGCGTCAGGGTCAGTTCCTGGCGGAGTTGGGGAAGGCGGGCCATGGTGACAGCGGCGCTACCAGCCCAGCCACTGGCGGGCCTGGGTCAGCGGGCGGCGCAGCACGTAATAAATGGCCGGCACCCACGAGCCCTGGATGCGGGCCGTCCCCATGGAGCCCAGCGGCGGCTGCGTGCCGTCGGCATGCAGGCTGGCGCGCACCCGATACGCCAACACCCCATCGGGCGTGGGTTCGGCGCGCCAGGCCACCGATTCGATTCGCGCGTCGTAGCTCGACAGCGGTGAACTCTTGGGGTAGAACGTCAGCGGCGTGCCGGGTTGCACGTCGATGTTGTCGGCCACCGGCAGCCAGGCCGTCACCTGCACGCGTGCGGGATCAGCCAGCAGCAGAATCTTCTCGCCCACCGCCACGGCCTTGCCGGTCCATTCGTTGGGGTCGCTGAAGATGGCTACGCCGGCGCGTGGCGCATTGACATTCACACGCGCCAACTGGCGCGCGGTGTAGTCCAGCTCGACACGGCTCTGGTCGAGCTTGCCCTGGCGTTCCACCATGTCCAGACGGGTACGGTCGTCGGTGACGGCTAGCTGGGCCGTCTGCCGGTACTCCTCTTGCGCAGTGGCGAAATTCTTGTCGGCCAGCGCATGGCGCGAGCGCAGCGTGGTGGCGTCCAGGCTCAGCAGCGGGGTTCCGCTATCGACGGCCTGATTCGGCTTGATGTGCAGCTGGTCGATGACGCCGTCCAGCGGCGAACGAACCACGTAGGCGTCTTGCGGGGTGACGTCCGCCGGGGCCAGCACCGTCAGCCGCACGGGGATCAGGCACAAGCCTGCAAGGGCAAGCAGCACCCGCCGTTGCGTGCGTCCGGGACGCAGCGCGCTGCGCGCGCGGGCGCGCCAGGTGGCGCGCGGCGCGAAGGCTTCGAAGCCATGCGCCCAGACCTGTCCCAGTTCGGCCAGCAGCACCGTATCCACCGGGGACCAGGCCTGCTCGCGCGCGAACACCACGCCACCCAGTGGCCGGCCCGTGCGGTCGGCTAGCGGCAGCCATGCGGCGTGCGCCGGCCACCAGGCACTCCATTCGTCGGCCAGGTGCGGCGCATCGGCGCGCAGGTCTTCTGCGGTGAACGTGCGCACCTGCGGGCGGCGGGGCAGGACGGGGGCCGGCTGGCCTTGCACCTTCGCGGTGTCCGGCGGCGTGGACCGGGGTTCACGGGCCAACACCTTGCACACCGCGCTCAGCCACTGCACGTAGGGAGCGTTGGGATCGCTTTGCGGCAGGCCCGAGACCGCCGCAATATGACCCGGCGCGTCGCCGCGCCACCAGGCGGCCTGCCGATACGGCACCAGCCCCAGGGTTTCATTGACCAGCGTGAAACCCAGCGTCTTCTCACTGGCGGCCGCGCGTGCGCGGGACGATAGCTGCCATAGCAGCGCGAACTGCCTGCCGTCCAGCCGGACCTGTTGCGTGGCGTCGTTCGCCGTCTGTGATGCGGTCATGCCGTTACCGTGTTGCCGTCAGCGCGCGAAGGTCGTCCAGCCGCTCATGCCGGGCAAGAGCTCGGCCGCGCCCGTCGTCAAGGCAGCCGTCACATCAACGGTCTGCGTGACCGGATCGACCCGGGCGCCGATGCGCGCCACCTTGGCGGGATAGGCTTTGCCGGACTCGTCGACCTGCACGCTCAGCGCGTGGCCGGGCTTGAGCCAGACCAGCCACTTGGACGGCACGATCATCTTCAGTTCCAGATGGCTGGTGTCGACGATCGTCAGCAGGGGCTTGCCCGGCTCGGCAAATTGCTGCGGCGACGCGCTGCGCTTGGAGACCCGGCCATCGAAGGGCGCGGCGATGGCGCACTTGCGCACGGTCGCCTGCATGTAGGCGACGTCCGCGGAACTGGAATTGTGCTTGGCCTGAGCCTGCTGCACCTCCAGGTCGCCGATCGAGTTCGTGGCGCGCAGCTTGCGGTTCACGGCGAGCAGTTCGCCTGCGCCCGCGGCGTCGGCCTGGGCCTTGCGCAGTTGGGCGTTGAACAGCGAGCAATCCAGTGTGACCAGCATGTCGCCGGCACGGAACATGTCGCCGTCGCGGTAAGGCAGCGATGCGATCTTGGCCGAGATTTCGCTCGAGACCTCGACCTGGTCGCGGGCCACCAGCTGGACTCGGATCTTCGAGCCCGGTTCGTCGGCCGCCGGTGGCGCGGCGGGCGCCACGGCATCCGGCGCTGCCAGCGCCAGTCGCGTGGCGAGCAGCAACGCGGCCGCGCAAACCGCCCGGCCGTGAAAAAAGTGCGTCATTTCTGAAGGGTCCCGGGCATCGAGGTGGCAGGCGCCGCGGCGGTCAGCGCGGACTTTTGCGCAGCGGCCACCGTCTCAGCGCCGGGGGCATCCGCGCCGCGCGCCAGCGCGCCCCATCGCTTCTGTTCCTGGGCGATCGATGCTTCCACCGATGCCAGATCGTTGCTCGCCAGCTTCTCGCCCAACGGGTCCAGGCCAAGCGTGGCCAGCATCTGGCCGTAAGCGCTTTCCAGCTCGCCATAGCTTTGGTACACGCGCAGCTCGGACATCATTGCCGCCGTGGCCGCGCGAATCTCGTCCAGTTTGCCCTGCGCCGTGGCGACGGTGGCATTGTGGGTGTGCGTGAGAAGCTGCTGGTCGACGTCGTTGGCCTGCTTGTACAGATCGAACTGGCGGGTCTTGGCGGCAAGCTGGCTGCGCGACAGGTGCACCTGCGACAGCACGGCCATGCTCAGCGCCATGCGCTGCGCCTGGGCCACATCCAGTTGGGCCTGCGCCGCGCCACGGATATTGCCCGCGTTCAGTGCGTTCAGCAGGTTCCAGCTGATGCTGACGCCGGCAGACTGCCAGGTGTTGTAAACCAGGAAGCTGTTGCTGTCGTAATGCGTTCCCAGGCTCAGCTCGATGCCAGGCAATAGCTTGGCAATGGCCTTGTGCGTTTCATTGACGCTGATGCGTTCGTTGTAGCTGGCCTCGACCAGCTCGGGACGGCGCTGCAGCGCCATGTCTTCCATCTTGTCCATCGGCATATCGAATGCCGGCACCTGGAAGGTGTCGCTGCCGGCCAGCGTGAAGTCTGAACTGGGGTCCAGGTTCATCAGTGCGGCCAGGCGCGGCTTGGCTTCTTCCAGCTGGGTGCGTACCACTTCCAGCTGGCGCATCAGGTCCAGCAGGATGCGCTGGTAGGTCAGCGTGGTGATCGGCGAGCGCAGACCCTGCGCCTGCTCGCGGCGCGAGTCTTCCAACGCCACGCGTGCCTGCTCCAGCAATGGGCCGACGCGGTCGCGCAGGCGTTGTGCGCCCAAGGTCTGCCAGTAGCTTTCACGCACCTGCTGCATGAGAAGCTGCACGACCTTGCGGCGGCGCTGTTCCAGCACCAGCACATGGTCCGCCTGCTGCTTGGCCTCGAAGTAGCTGACGCCGAAGTCCAGGAGGTTCCAGGACAGGTTCAGGTCGGCGGTGCGGCTGTTCTGATCGGTCGAAAAGGACGGGATCAGCGACTCTTCGCCGGTATACAGGCCTTCCGAACCGGAGGCCAGCGGGTGGTTGCGGTGGTTGTAGCCCGCCTGCGCGGTCAGCTTGGGAAGCAGGTTGAAGTTGGACAGGTCAAGTTGCCGCTGCGACAGGGCCTCTTCCATCATCTTCAGGCGATGGTCCAGGTTGTAGCGGACCGCGCGCGCCATGGCCTGGTCCAGCGTGATGGGACCGCTGACGGGCTCTTGCTGGTCGAACAGTTTGGCGCGCTCGGCACTGGCCGTGGCGGCGCGATCGATCTCCGTGAACGGCTGGGGCTTGATCGCGCAGCCGGTCAGCCAGACCAGGGCGAGGGCGGCGGCGATCAGGGCGGGGCGCGGCACGCGTCCCTGGGGCGTCTTCTTGTTCACGTCGGCGTTTCTCATCGGAGTAAATGCGGGGGTAAGGGCGAAACCTTGGGTCATGACCGGTGCTCGGTTGCAGTGTGGGGGGCCGCAGACGGCGCCGCGTCGTTATGCGAAATGTGCAGGGCAGCCATCGCGTTGGCGAATTGCGCGGCCAGCGAGTCCTTGGCGGCGGGCAACGCGGCGCGGGGCTCGCTGGCGCCGGGGCGGGCCGGGGCGGCCGGCTGGTTGTCCCGGGCCTCGAAGTGCAGGACGAACTCTCGGCTGAAGCCGCCGGCCTGAAGCACGATGCGCAGCTGGTCCACGCCAGCCGGGGGGGTGCCTGTCAGCTCGCCGGAATCGGCGTCGTAGTGCAGCCAGGCCGGCAGCGGGGCGCCGCCCGGCAATCTTGCGGTGGTGATGGAGTGAAGGTCGGCGCGCATCGCTTGCGCATCCATCACGAACGGCATCTTCACGACCACCGAGAACGCGACGCCTGCGACATATCGCTGGGGGATGTCCACGGAAGGCAACGCCTGGACGCGCGAGGTGAAGTCGAGCTCCGGCGGGATGTAACGGAAATCGCCGGCGACTTGCTCGATCTTGGGGACACCAACCGGGCTCGGCGCCATGCCTGGATTACGGCCTTCTTGCGCAACGAGCGTGTAGAAGGGCGTGCTTGCGTCTCCCACGCGCCCGGTGGGCAATTCAAACACGCCCGTCTCGATGGCCGGCGCCTGGGCGGGATCCAGATAGCGCTCGGACGTCTCGCCGTTGTCATCCCGAAGCGCCGTGTCCACATTCTGCTGCGGCTGCGGCAGGATGGGAACGCCAACCTGGCTGGACGCGGACACGCCTTCGATGTGGAGCGTGCGCTGCAGGGCTGCGCTCGTTTTGTCGCCATTGGCCACGGTAAACAACAACGTGCGCGTGCCGTCGGTGGATTCGGCCTGCGAGTCGCGGTAGGTGACCGCGGCCAGTGCGGCCTGCCACTGCGCCACCGTCGCCGCGCCATTGACCGAGCGCAGCGTCAGCACGCCCGATGCGGGATCGTAGCTGGCCACGATGTCGCCGGTTTGCGCGGTTGCCGCGAAGCCCAGCACATCGCGTTGCGGATCGAACGTACCGCTGAAGGATACGGTGGCCGTGGTGGGCGGCGTGGCATTGAGGTCGGTCAGCGTAATGCCGCTGCCCACCGCGACGGGGCTCGCATCCTGGCTGGCGGTGTAGACGGGCGAAGCGCCGTCGTCGCTCAATTGCGGCGTTTGCCGCACTGCGGTGATGGCGACATCGCGCGAGAAGACCGCGCTAGTCTGGGCGCCGTCGTTGACCGCAATGCCGATGCTGCGGGTGGCGGCATCGGGCGTGATGGCGGTGTTGGTGTAGGTGATGGCGCGCAGCGCGGCCTGCCACTGCGCCAGCGTGGCGGTGCCGCCGGCCGAGGTCAGCGTCAAGGTGCCATTGACCGCGTCGTAGGCCGCGACAATATTGCCCATCGTCAGGCCGTCGTTGGCGAATGCAAGCACATCCTGGCCGGCATGGAAGCCGGCGCCAATCCGCACGGTGGCCGAGGCCAGCGTCGCGTTATCGAGGTCGGACAGCACGATGCCGCTGTCCACGGTCACGGGCGTCGAGACCGTGTTGTCGCCCGAGACGAAGGACGCGGCACCGGTGCTGCCGGAGGAAATCACCGGCGTCTGATCGGTGGCGGTGACGGTGACGTCGCGCGTGTGGATCGCGCTGGCCTTGGCGCCGTCGCTGACCGCAAAGCCGATGCTGCGGTTGGCGGTGTCGGGCGTGATGGCCGTGTTGAGGTAGGTGACGGCGCGCAGCGCGGCCTGCCACTGTGCAAGCGTGGCGGTGCCGCCCGCCGAGTTCAGCGTCAGCCTGCCATGAGCCGCATCGTACGTGGCGGCGATGTTGCCCATCGTCAGGCCGTCGTTGGCAAAGGCAAGCACGTCCTGGCCGGCATGGAAGCCGGCGCCGATCTGCACGGTGGCCGAGGCCAGCGTCGTGTTGTCCAGGTCGGACAGCGCGATGCCGCCGTCCACGGTCACGGGCGTCGAGACCGTGTTGTCGCCCGAGACGAAGGACGCGGAACCTGTGCTGCCGGAGGAAATCACCGGCGTCTGATCGGTGGCGGTGACGGTGACGTCGCGCGTGAGCGTGGTGCTGCTCTTGATGCCGTCGTTGACCGCAAAGCCGATGCTGCGGGTGACGGTATCTGGCGTAACGGCCGTGTTGCGATAGGTGACGGCGCGCAGCGCAGCCTGCCATTGCGCCAGCGTGGCGGTGCCGCCGGCCGAGGTCAGCGTCAGCGTGCCGTTGACCACGTCGTAGGCCGCGACGATATTGCCCATCGTCACGCCGTCGTTGGCGAACGCAAGCACGTCCTGGCCGGCACGGAAGCCGGCGCCGATCTGCACGGTGGCCGAGGCCAGCGTCGCGTTATCGAGGTCGGACAGCGCGATGCCGCTGTCCACGGTCACGGGCGTCGAAGCCGTGTTGTCACCTGCCACGAAAGATGCCGCACCGGTGCTGCCGGACGAGATCAACGGCGTCTGGTCAGTGGCCGTCACCGTGATGTCGCGCGTCACGACGTTGCTGAACTGCGGGCCGGCATTGACGGCAAAACTGATCGTGCGCGTCGCCGTGTTGGGCGAGACCCGGGTGTCGGCGTAGGTGATCGAGCGCAACGCGGCCTGCCATTGCGCCAGCGTGGCGGTGCCGCTCGCCGAGTTCAGGGTAAGGACGCCGGTCAGCACGTTGTAACTGCCGGTGATGTCGCCCATGGTCAGGCCGTTGTTGACGAACGACAGAACGTCTTCGGCGGAATGCAGATTTCCCGTGATGGCGACGACGGCCGAGTCGACGACATTGCCCAGCGGGGAGGCAAGGAGCAGGCCGCCATCGATGACGACCGGGCTGGACGACGTATTGTCACCCGCCACGAACGAGACGGGGCCCGTGCTGGGGCTGGACAAAGCGGGCGCCGAACTGATGACGTCAACGGTGTAGGACAGCGGCGCGCTGGTCTTGACTCCGTCGCTGATGGTGAACTCGACTGTGCGCGCACCCAGCGGCGCGCTGGCCGCGGCCGAGAAGTGGATGTTGGCCAGCAGCGATTGCCACTGCGCGAGCGTGCCGCCGGTGGATGCGATGGTCAGCTTGCCCACGGCGGCATCATAGGTAACGGTCATCCCATTCGTCAGCGTCGATGCAGGCAGGTCGAAGCTCAGGATGTCGCCCTGCTGCAGGCCCGACGTAATCCGCGCTTCCAGTGTCATTGCGACGAGCGAAGCGCCCGCGACATTGCGGTCCGTCAGCGTCAGGCCGCTGTCGATGATCTTGCCGCTTTGGCCCGGCAGGTAGGTCAAGGTGTCGCCAGAACTGCCCAGCACGGGCGTCTGATGGGTGGCGATGACGATGATGGCCTTGTCGGAGATGCCGCTGGACTTGGCGCCGTCGTTGACCGAGAAGGAAATGGTGCGGTTGAACGTCTGCGGCACGGCCGACGTGGCGGTATAGGTGACCGAGCGCAGCGCGGCCTGCCATTGCGCGGTGGTGGAGCCGCCGGCCGAGGTCAGCGTCAACGTGCCCGTTGCGGCATCGAAAATCGCCTGGATGTCGCCAAACGAGCCGCTGCCCATCGCCAGCACGTCCTCGCCCGTCTGGTAATTGCCCGTGATCCTTACCGTGGCCGAGACCATGGTCGGCGTGTCCGGATCGCTTAGCGTCAGCGACGCATCGATCACGATGGGCGTGGACGGCGCGTTGTCGGCCGATGTGAAGGTTGAGCTGCCGCCGCTGTTCGTCAGCACTGGCGACTGATCAACCCGCTCGACATCGATCGTGCGCTGGATACTGGCGCTGACCTTGAAGCCGTCGGTGATGACGAAGTTGATGGTGCGCTGCGTCGTGCTCGGCACCGCCGCAATGTCCGTGAACCGGATGGAACGCAGCGCGGATTGCCATTGCGCCAGCGTGGCCGAGCCGTTGCTGGAAGTCAGCACAAGCACGCCGGACGAATAGGACCCGGTAATGTTGCCCATCGTCGCGCCGTCGTTGGTAAACAGCAGCGTGTCGCCGTTGCTGTCATAACCGCTGGCGATCACGACGTTGGCCTGCGTCAGGGTGGCGCTGTCGAGGTCACTGACCATGATGCCAGCATCGATCACGATGGCGCTACCGGGCGCGTTGTCGCCTTGTGTGAAGGTAACGCTGCCCGCCGAGCCGGACAGGATAGGGGTTTGCGTGGAGGCCGTAACCGTTATCGCTGTCTGGGCGGCCGCGCTGATCTTTGTGCCGTCGCTGACACTGAA
Source organism: Achromobacter sp. JD417 (assembly GCF_041879325.1). Taxonomy (NCBI): domain Bacteria; kingdom Pseudomonadati; phylum Pseudomonadota; class Betaproteobacteria; order Burkholderiales; family Alcaligenaceae; genus Achromobacter; species Achromobacter sp. JD417. The sequence continues at coordinate 3,267,721 of NZ_CP087159.1, forward strand.
ACTGACGGTGCGCGTGGCGGTGCTCGGCACGACCGCGGTCGAGGTGAACGTGATTGCCTGGAGCGCGTTTTGCCACTGGGCCAGCGTTGCCGTGCTGCCGCTGGAGTTCAACGTCAATACGCCATTGACGTAAGTAGCAAAGATGTTGCCGTAGAGGGCCGAATTGTTGTTGACGAAACGCAGGAGGTCGGTTGGCTGGTAGTTGCCGGAAATGGTGACGACAGCCTGCTGCAGCGGGCCGCCGTCCGCATCGCTGACGGTGATGGCGCTGTTGACGACAACGGGCGTGGAGGCTGAGTTGTCGCCGGATACAAAATGGGCGGTGTTGCCGCTGTTGCCCAGCAATGGGGTCTGGTCGGTGGCGGTCACGGTCACCGAGCGCGCAGCCACGGCGCTGGTCTGCGTGCCATCGCTGATCTGGAAGCTGACCGTGCGCGTGGCGCTGCTGGGCACGACCAGATCATTGGTGAAGCGGATGGATCGCAAGGCGGTCTGCCATTGCGCCAGCGAGGCGCCGCCCGCGGAGGTCAGCGTCAGGACGCCCGTGCCACTGTCGTAGACGCCGGAAATATCGCCCGACGTTGCCGGATTGCCGATAAAGACGAGTTCGTCGTGATTCACCTGGAAATTGCCGGTGATCGCGACGGTCGCGCTGGCCAGTGTGGCGCTGTTGCCGCCGCTGAGCGTGAGGCCCGCGTCGACGGCGACGGGCGTGGAGATGGTGTTGTCGCCGCTGGTGAACGCCGCGGAGCCGGCACCAGGGGTGACAGCCAGAGGCGTTTCAACCTGGACGCTGTGATGCAGCAGCGCGCTGGTGCTGGCGCTGTCCCGGACCGAGAATGTGATGTCGCGCAGGCCGGCGGATGTCGAGGCGCCAGCCGAGAACGTCACGGCCCGGAGTGCGTTCTGCCACTGGGCTACGGTGGCGTTGTCGGACACGGAAGTCAAGGACAAGGTTCTCGTCGCCGAGTCGTAGCTCCCGATGATGTCGCCGTACAGGGACACACTGGAGTTATTGAACGACAGGGTATCGCCCGCGATGTAGCCGGCAGAAATCGTCACGGTCCCGGCCGGCAGCTTCAGGCTGTCCGCGTCGCTGACGCTGATGGTGCTATTGACGACGATGCCTGCAGAGCCCGCCACGTAGTTGGTGTTGGCGGGCGAGCCGTCGCTGACGAGAGGCGTCTGGGGCGTTTCCGTGATCGTGATATTGCGGGTGGCAACATCGCTGTCGTTCTGTCCGTCACTGAACGAAAAAGCGATCGACCGCGTGGTGTCCGAGAGGCTGGGCGAGGCCATCGTGCTGGAAAACGTGACTGACCGCAGCGCGGCTTGCCATTGCGCGAGGCTCGCGGTACCGGTCAGCTGGAGCTCGCCGACGCTTGCGTTGTAGCTGCCTGAGATGCCGTTTTGCGCCGTGAATCCCAGTTGATCGCCGACGACAAAATTGGTGATCCGTACCGTCGCCGAGATAGCAGTGGACGTTCCGCTCAGCGTCAGGCCCGGATCGATGGCGACCGCTGTGCCGCCTATGCCGTTATTGGCCGATGACCACGCCGCATTGCCGGGGCTGGTGGTGACGAACGCGCCCACTTCGATATAAGCCAGGTTGTCCAGGGAGGGTTCGAAGGCGCCGGTATCGTTCTGGTCGATCAGTGAAAACGAAACGATGTTGTCGAACGCCGAACCCAGCTGGTTCTGGTTCGATACCGTACCCACGAATCCGCCTACCGTAGCCGTCGCCAACTGGATCAGTGCGCTGTGCGATCCATCCTTGTAGTTAGCCTGGATGTACAGGTCTCCATTGAAAGAACTGAGATCGAAGCCTTGCAGCGAAAATGTGTGGCCGTTGGCTAGCGAGATCGTCACGCTTCTCATGACTGAGGTGCCGTCGGCATTGAGCAGCAGCACGCCGTCGGTCGGGCCGTCGGTAATATCGGTCGGCCCGAACGGGCTATTGCTGTCGTTGTAGGCGTAGGAATTGGCCGCCCGGTCAAACGTGTACGTAATGCCATTCAGCGTAAATTGCGACTGGCCAATGGCGGAAAAATTGTTGGAGGCGGCGGTATCGTAGGTTTCGGTCGTGACCGCAAGGAGCCCGCCGTACTGCGCCAGCGCGATCGGCGAAGCGTTCAACGAGGCTTGAACGTCGCCAGCCTGATACTCGAGTGTCCAGTCCCCGCCCCGTGTCGCGGCGCCCGTGGCGTCGGTGGAGGCTGCGACGTCCAGGTGCGAGAGGTCGGCGATCTGGCGCACCAACGCCTGCCCATCGGCCTGCTGTGCGATGTCGCATCCGTAGATCAGGAAATCGCCGCCCGGGTTCATCGCCGCGCCGATCCGCGCCAGGTCGGCGCTGTGCGCCGCCAGCGAGGAGGCGGTCAGCCAGGTCGAGCCGGCCTGGATCGCGCCGTTGGAGCCGTGCGAAATCAGACTGATCGTGTCCACGCCGGGATGCGATTGGAGATATTGCGCAATCTGGGCAAAGCCGTCGGATCGGGCATCCAGCACGACATACTGCGTGCCGGGGGCAAGCCCGTCGATCAGCGTTTGATACTTTTCGACACTGGGATCGATGAACACCACCTGCGATTGCAGGTTCGACACCGCGATGCCGTCGGCGGCCGCCTGCTGGTCTTGTTGCTGCCTGTCGGCGGTCTGGGTTCCGTCCTGCGCAGTCTGGCGGCCCGCCGACTGGGCCTGGGCGGCGGCGGGCGGGGGCGTATCCGAGGCTCGAGGCTGACCGGCCGAAACGGCTGGCGGCGTGGCGTTAGCTTGGGAAGGGGCGTCGGCCTGAGGTTCGCCGGCGCGATGGATCTCCGGCGCGGGATCGGCCTGGTGAGGTTGCGCGGAGAGCGCCGCCACCGAGGCGTCATAGACAATGCGAGGCTCCAGCGCCATCAGCAGGGGAGACGCCGCCACGGCGGGGCGGGGGCGGTTGGCGCCGTTCAGGCTGCCCGCCAACCATTGTTTGACCTTCTTCATGACCTGCTTCTCCATGCCGCCAGCGGCTGTCGCCGTAAACGAGCCTGGAGACCCAGGGTGTCGAAGTCCGCAATATTCGGGGCGTTGTTGCGCGATCTTACAACTTTATGTGTCAATAGTGACGAGTATTAACATTATTTTTCTCGTCCGTAACTTAACCCCCACAGACGCGCGCCGGCATCCGTTGGGCGTTCGAAACGCAACCACCGCAGAAACGTCGGCGACCGCCCGCCGGCGCTTCCCGCCAGGAACGCTAAAATACCGCCTCGCGGCTTTTTGGCCAGCCTTTCCGGTATCCCCCTACCTGCGCCTGGCGCACCCCACAACGATGAAAAAACTGACTGCTGTACTTCTTGTGTCCGCAACCTCGCTGCTCACGGCCTGCGGTCCTGGCGACAACGCGCCCGCCGCGAGCGCCCAGGCGCCGGCCACGCCCAAGAAGGTTGTCGTGGGTCTGGACGACAATTTCCCGCCCATGGGATTTCGCGACGCCAGCAACCAGATCGTCGGTTTTGACATCGACATGGCCAAGGAAGCCAGCAAGCGCCTGGGCATCGAAGTGGAGTTCAAGCCCATCGACTGGAGCGCCAAGGAAGCCGAGCTGAACGGCAAGCGCGTCGACGTGCTGTGGAACGGCCTGACCATCACGGAAGAGCGCAAGAAGAACATCAGCTTTACCGCGCCCTACATGGCCAACCACCAGATCATCATCGTGGGCAACACCTCGCCCGTGAAGGTCAAGAATGACCTGGCCGGCAAGGTCGTCGGCGCGCAGGACGGCAGCAGCGCCACCGACGCCATCGCCAAGGATCCGGTTGCCGCCCAGATCAAGGAAGTGAAGAAGTTCGGCGACAACGTCACCGCGCTGATGGACCTGGCCGCGGGCCGTCTGGACGCCATCGTCGTCGACGAAGTCGTGGGCCGCTACCTCATCAGCAAGCGCGCGGGCGAATACCGCGTGCTGGAAGAGAACTTCGGCACGGAAGACTACGGCGTCGGCGTGCGCAAGGACGACACCGAACTCCTGGCCAAGCTGGACAAGACGCTGGATTCGATGAAGCAGGACGGCACCGCCGGCCGCATCGCCACGCAGTGGTTCGGCGCCAACATCATCAAGTAAACGAGAAAAGCGCCCGCGGCCCAATCGGCCGCGGCGCCTTTGCCGTTGCAGTTCGCAGCCCGCCGCGGCGCCGCAAGGCCAGGCGGGCTCGCCCATGATTCTCTCTTGCCCGCGCGGCGCGAACCCACTGCATGGACTACGTACTTTCCCTTCTGGGGCCCATGGCGCAAGGCGCGAAAGTGACCTTGACGCTGTTTTTCATCACGCTGGCGCTCGCCGTGCCGCTGGGCCTGGTGCTGGCCTTGGCGCGCATCTCGAAGTGGCCGCTGCTGAGCCGCGCCGTCAATGGCTATATCTGGCTGATGCGCGGCACGCCGCTGATGCTCCAGATGCTGTTCATCTACTTCGCGCTGCCGTTCGTGCCGGTGATCGGCATCCGGCTGCCCGACTTTCCGGCGGCCGTCGTGGCGTTTGCCCTGAACTACGCCGCATACTTCGCCGAGATCTTCCGCGCCGGCATCCAGTCGGTGGACCGTGGCCAGTACGAAGGCAGCAAGGTGCTGGGCATGACCTATCTGCAGACGCTGCGCCGCATCGTCCTGCCGCAGATGGTGCAGCGCGTGTTGCCCCCCATGAGCAACGAGACCATCACGCTGGTCAAGGACACCTCGCTCATCTACGTGCTGGCCCTCAATGACATCCTGCGCACCGCGCGCGGCATCGTGCAGCGCGACTTCACGACCACGCCGTTCCTGGTCGCCGCGGCTTTCTACCTGTTGATGACGCTGCTCCTGACCTGGTTCTTCCAGCACATGGAAAAGCGCTATGCCAAATATGACCAGTAATTCCCCGGCCGGGCTGATCACGCGCCCGGTCATGATCGAAGCCCGCCACATCGTCAAATCCTTCGGCGCGAACCGGGTGCTGGACGACGTTTCGTTGACCCTGGAGCAGGGCGAGGTGGTCGCGGTGATCGGCCCGTCGGGCTCGGGCAAGAGCACGTTCCTGCGCTGCCTGAATCACCTTGAGACCATCGACGAAGGCAGTATCGTGGTGGAAGGCGAAACCATGGCGGCCGCCGTCACCGGCGCGCGCAGCCAATACGCCAGCGACGCCGACGTGCGCCGCATCTGCCGCAAGATGGGCATGGTGTTCCAGTCGTTCAACCTGTTTCCGCACATGACGGTGCTGCAGAACATCATCGAGGCCCCCATCACCGTCAAGGGCATGACCCGCGCCCAGATCGTGCCCAAGGCCGAAGAACTGCTGCGCAAGGTCGGCCTTCTGAACAAGCGCGACAACTATCCCACGCGCCTGTCCGGCGGCCAGAAGCAGCGCGTTGCCATTGCCCGCGCGCTGGCCATGGAGCCCGACATCATGCTGTTCGACGAGCCCACCTCGGCGCTGGACCCGGAACTGACCGGCGAAGTGCTGCGCACCATGAAGCAGTTGGCCGACGAACGCATGACCATGCTGGTCGTGACCCACGAAATGGGCTTCGCGCGCGAAGTGGCGCATCGCGTCATCTTCATGGACGACGGCCGCATCGTCGAGGAAGCGCCTTCCGCCGCGTTCTTTGCCGCGCCCCAGCATGCGCGCAGCCGGGAGTTTCTGGCGCATATGCTCTGAGTCGCGCTGCCGTACGCCCCCTCAAGCCCGCCTCGCCGCGGGCTTTTCTATATGATTTCTACCCATGCAACCCGTGCCGGTTCCCAATCAACCCGATTCTGACGCTCCGCCGCTGCTCAGGCTGCGCGGCTTGTACAGCGAGCGCCTGGCGCCCGTGAGCCTGGATCTGGCCGCGGGCGAGTGCGCGGCCGTGGTCGGCGCGTCGGGGTCGGGCAAGTCGCTGCTGCTGCGCCAGATCGCCGACCTGGATCCCGGCCACGGCGAGGCCGAGCTGGATGGCCGCCGCCGGTCCGCCATGCGCGGTTTCGAGTGGCGGCGCCAAGTGGTGTATTGCCAGGCCGAGGCCGGCTGGTGGGATGACCATGTGTCCGCGCATTACGCGGACCGCGCAGAGGCGGTCGGCGTCATGAGCCGGCTGGGGCTGGCCGAGGACGAGTTCGATGCGCTGGTCCACGAACTGTCCACGGGCGAGCGCCAACGCATGGGTCTCGCGCGCGCGTTGCTGCAAGAGCCGCGCGTGCTGCTGCTGGACGAGCCGACCGCGGCATTGGACGAGGTCGCGACGGCGCTGGTCGAGGCCGAACTGGCGCGGTTTCTGACTCGCGGTGGCGGCATCCTGATCGTCACGCATAGCGCCGAGCAGGCCGGCCGTCTGGCGCGCCGTATCTGGCGGATGACGCAGGGCCGCATGGAGCCCCTATGGACGTGATCCAACTGCAGGCGCTGGATCTGGTGATCGCGTCGCTGCTGGTGCTGCTGAGCGCCGGCATTTCCTTTGCGCTGCGCCTGAACCTGCACAGGCAGGTGCTGTGGGCGGCGGTGCGCACGGTGGTGCAACTGCTCCTGGTCGGCCAGATCCTTCGCATCGTGTTCGCCCACGCCGCGCCATGGCTGACGGCGCTGGTGGTGGCCGTGATGATGGCGCTGGCCGCGCGCGAGGTGGCCGCCCGGCCCAAGGCGCGCCTGACCGGACACGGCAACGGCTGGGTCGGCACGCTGGCGGTGGCCAGCACCACGCTCATTACAGCGCTGTTCATCCTGAGCACCGCGTTGCGCCCAGACCCCTGGTACGACCCGCGCTACACCATCGCGCTGGTGGGCATCGTGTTGGGCAGCGTGCTCAATGCCGCCAGTCTGGCGCTGGACGGCATGCTGTCAGGCGTGCGCCGCGAACGGCTTGGCATCGAGGCGCGCCTGGCGCTGGGCGCCACGGTCCACCAGGCGTTCGCATCGCTGCTGCGAGAATCCGTGCGGCGCGGCATCGTGCCGAGCATCAACCAGATGTCGGCCGCGGGCATCATCACCTTGCCCGGCATCATGACCGGCCAGATCATCGCGGGCATGGACCCGGTGGACGCGGCTAAATACCAGATTCTGCTGATGTTCCTGCTGTGCGGCGCAAGCGGCATGGCAGCGATGGGAGCAGCCTATGGCGCCATGCGCCGGTTGACCGATGAGCGCGGAAGGCTGCGGCTGGACAGGTTGATGCCGGGGAGGTAGGGCGCGTGTCGCCTTGCCCACGAATGCAGGCATCCGGCGCGCCCAAAGAAAAACCGGCAGCCCCAACGGGACTGCCGGTTTCTTGTCTGCCAGCCAGCTTGCGCCGGCTGGCAGAGCAGGGGACGCTTAGCCGATGGAGGCCAGCACCTTGTTCAGCGTGGCGCTGGGGCGCATGGCCTGGCTGGCCTTGGCTTCGTTCGGCTGGTAGTAGCCGCCGATGTCCACGGGCTTGCCTTGGGCTGCCTTGAGCTCGTCCAGGATCTTGTTCTCGCCTTCCGAGAACGCGGTCGCGGCGGGCGCGAACTGGGCGGCCAGGGCGCGGTCTTCGGTCTGGGCGGCCAGGGCTTGGGCCCAGTACATCGCCAGGTAGAAGTGGCTGCCGCGGTTGTCCAGGCCGCCGACCTTGCGCTCGGGCGACTTGTTTTCGTCCAGGAACTTGGCCGTGGCCTGATCCAGCGTCTTGGCCAGGATCTGGGCGGTCGGGTTCTTGTACGTGCGGCCCAGGTGGTCCAGCGACTCGGCCAGCGCCATGAATTCGCCCAGCGAATCCCAGCGCAGGAAGCCTTCTTCCAGGAACTGCTGGACGTGCTTGGGCGCCGAACCGCCCGCGCCGGTTTCAAACAGGCCGCCGCCAGCGACCAGCGGCACGATCGACAGCATCTTGGCGCTGGTGCCCAGTTCCATGATGGGGAACAGGTCGGTCAGGTAGTCGCGCAGCACGTTGCCCGTGACCGAGATGGTGTCCAGGCCTTCGCGGATGCGCTTGACCGAGAACTTGGTGGCTTCGACGGGGTCGAGGATGCGCAGGTCCAGGCCGCTGGTGTCGTGGTCCTTCAGGTACTGCTTGACCTTGGCGATAACCTGGGCGTCGTGGGCGCGCTTTTCGTCCAGCCAGAAGACGGCGGGCGTCTTGGTGGCGCGAGCGCGCGTGACGGCCAGCTTGACCCAGTCCTGGATCGCGGCGTCCTTGGTCTGGCACATGCGCCAGAGGTCGCCGGCCTCGACGGCCTGCTCCAGCAGCACGGCGCCCGAGGCGTCGGTGACACGCACGGTGCCGGCGGCCGGGATGACGAAGGTCTTGTTGTGCGAACCGTATTCTTCGGCAGCCTGGGCCATCAGGCCGACGTTGGGCACGCTGCCCATCGTGACCGGATTGAAAGCGCCATTGCGCTTGCAGTCGTCGATGACGGCCTGGTAGACGCCGGCGTAGCTGCGGTCGGGGATGACGGCCTTGGTGTCCTGCAGCTTGCCTTCGGCGTTCCACATCTTGCCCGAGTCGCGGATCATGGCGGGCATGGACGCGTCGACGATGACGTCGCTGGGCACGTGCAGGTTGGTGATGCCCTTGTCGGAGTTCACCATGGCCAGCTGCGGCAGCGTCTTGTAGGCGGCGTCGATGTCGGCGGTGATGGCGGCCTGCTGGTCGGCGGGCAGCGACTGGATCTTGGCGTACAGGTCGCCAATGCCGTTGTTGGGGTCAAAGCCGGCCTGCTTGAGGACGTCGGCGTGCTTGGCCAGGACGTCCTTGTAGAACACGGAGACCACGTGGCCGAAGATGACGGGGTCCGAGACCTTCATCATGGTGGCCTTCAGGTGGACCGAGAACAGCACGCCGTTGGCGCGCGCGTCGTCGATCTGCGCCTGCAGGAAGGACTTCAGCTTGGCGGTCGACAACACGGCGGCGTCGATGATCTCGCCGGCCTTGACCGGGGTCTTTTCCTTCAGGACGGTCTTGGTGCCGTCGGCAGCCGTCAGTTCAATCTTGACGTCGCCGGCTTCGGCGATGAGGGCCGACTTCTCGGTGCCGTAGAAGTCGCCTTCGCTCATGTGCGCGACGTGCGACTTGGAGTCGGACGACCAGGCGCCCATCTTGTGCGGGTGCTTGCGGGCGTAGTTCTTGACCGACAGCGGGGCGCGGCGGTCGGAGTTGCCTTCGCGCAGGACCGGGTTGACGGCGCTGCCCTTGACCTTGTCGTAGCGGGCCTTGACGTCACGCTCGGTGTCGTTGGCTGGGGTATCCGGGTAATCCGGCAGCTTGTAGCCCTGTTCCTGCAGTTCCTTGATGGCCGCCTTCAGTTGGGGCATCGAGGCGCTGATGTTGGGCAGCTTGATGATGTTGGCTTCGGGCTTGACCGCGAGGGCGCCCAGCTCAGCCAGGGCGTCGGACAGCTTCTGGCCGTCTTCGAGGTAATCCGGGAACAGGGCGATGATGCGGCCTGCCAGCGAAATGTCGCGGGTTTCGACCGTGATGCCTGCGGGTTTGGCGAATGCCTGGACGATGGGCAGCAACGAACGGGTTGCAAGTGCCGGAGCTTCGTCGGTGAGGGTATAGATAATCTTCGGAGTAAGAGACATGATCCTTGAATCTGTTCGGCTCAGGCGATTAACGCGCAAACCCGAACATGCTATGCGGCGTACGCCGGTAGATGTTGTCGAGAGTGGGTTCGTATGGAGGGACGCGCAGGCAAGCCGTCCACCCAACATGACCGCCGCCCGTCCTATTGTTTGACTGGACCGGCCGGCCCGATTGAAAGGGCCGTATCCGGGTCCGCCTTGGAAGGTGCGACCGCCACGAACTTTCCATTGTAATACCGTGCTACGCATTGCGCCGGGAAATGGTTCCATTTCATGATGGCGACGCAATATGCATAGGCCCAAGGTTTCAGGGACGGATCGCTTGCGGCGGGCCAACTTGCTGCGGATCGAGCCCAACTTGCGCGTTTGACAAAGCGCCGCGATGAGAGGAAAGTAGCGCCCATGAATTTCCGCGCCGTCCGCATTTCGCTGATTATTACCATCATTCCTGGAATGGTGGGTTAGCGCGCGACCGCAACAGTCACAGCCACCCGCCCCACGAGGCGGGTTTTTTGTGGCCGCCTCTGCCGGGCAAGCCTACCCAAGCAGAGAAACCATGTCCGCTACCCCCCCCAACGCACCCTCGGAATTCCAGGCTGGCGCCGCCACGCCCATGGAGTACCTGCGGCAGATCCTGACCGCCCGGGTCTATGACATTGCCCGGGAAACCGAACTGGACCTGGCGCGCGGCCTGTCCGCCCGGCTCGGCAACACTGTCCACTACAAGCGCGAAGACAACCAGCCGGTTTTTTCGTTCAAGGTGCGCGGCGCCTATAACAAGATGCGCAACACGCCGCGGGCGGCGCTGGAGCGCGGCGTGATCACCGCGTCGGCCGGCAACCATGCGCAGGGCGTCGCCATTTCGGCGGCCAAGCTGGGCGTGCGGGCCATCATCGTGGTGCCGCAGACCGCACCGCAAGTGAAGGTGGACGCCGTGCGCGCCCACGGCGGTCCGACCGTCACCGTGGTGCAGGCCGGCGATTCGTATAGCGACGCCTACGCCCATGCCCAGATGCTGGCGCAGGAACAGGGACTGACGTTCGTCCCCGCGTTCGACGATCCGTATGTGATCGCCGGTCAGGGCACGGTGGGCATGGAGATCCTGCGCCAGCACCCCGAACCGCTGCACGCCATCTTCGTGCCGATCGGCGGCGGCAGCCTGGCAGCGGGCGTATCGACCTACGTGAAGGCGGTGCATCCCGGCGTGAAGGTCATCGGCGTCCAGACAGAGGACTCTTGCGCGATGGCGCAGTCGCTGCGCGTGGGCGAACGCGTCATCCTGGCCGACGTGGGCCTGTTTTCGGACGGCACGGCCGTCAAGCTGGTGGGCGAAGAGACGTTCCGCCTGTGCCGCGAGCATCTGGACGAAGTGATCCTGGTCGACACCGATTCGGTATGCGCGGCCATCAAGGACGTGTTCCTGGACACGCGCAGCGTGCTCGAACCAGCGGGCGCGTTGGCGGTGGCGGGGCTGAAGAAATACGTCGAGCGCGAAGGCGCTCGCGGGCAATCGCTGGTGGCGATTACTTCAGGCGCCAACATGAACTTTGACCGCATGCGGTTCGTGGCGGACCGCGCCGAGGTGGGCGAGGCGCGCGAGGCGGTCTTCGCGGTGACCATCCCCGAGGAACGCGGCAGCTTCCGGCGCTTTTGCAAGGTGATCGGGCAACGTAGCGTGACCGAATTCAACTACCGCATCGCCGACGCGCGCACCGCGCACATCTTCGTCAGCGTGCAGATCGCGCGCCGCGGTGAATCGGCCGACATTCTGGCGGCGTTGCAGGCCGAGGGCTTCTCGGCCACCGACCTGACGAACAACGAAGTCTCCAAGCAGCACATCCGCTACATGGTCGGCGGACGCTCGCCGCTGGCAGGCGGCGAACGGCTGTTCCGCTTTGAATTTCCCGAGCGCCCGGGCGCGCTGATGAAGTTCCTGTCGGCGATGGCGCCCAACTGGAACATCAGCCTGTTCCATTACCGCAATCAGGGCACGGACTTCAGCTCGGCGCTGGTGGGCATCCAGGCGCCGGTGGCGGACGATGCGGCGCTGGATGCGTTCCTGCGGCAACTGGGTTATGCGCATGCCGAGGAAACGGGGAACGAGGCCTACCGCCAGTTCCTGATCTGAGCGTGCAGCAGGGCGTTTAGCTAGCGCTGCAGCCGGCCTTGCGCGGCAATGCCACGCCCGGCTTCAAACGCAGCGTCGCGCGCCCCTGCGCCTGGGTCAGTTCCAGCGCTTTTGCGCGCCACGCGGGCACCTCGTCAAAGGCGATGACCGGCGACGAGCCGGAAGCGGCCTTCGCGCCGGCCCGTTCGAATTGCAGCGCAGGCAGGCCCACGCACGTGTCCTTGAAATCCAGGCGGGCCAGCTCACGCGCGTCGCTCAGGCGCACCGCGCGAAACGCCAGGGGCGTATCCACGAATTTGCTGACTTCCGGCACGTACTGCAGGTAACCGTGGGCGTCCTTGACGTGCGTGGCCGGCTGCAGCACGACGACGTCGCGGCCAGGAGGGACAGCCAGGTAGGCCACATCGCCCGCCACATCCAGCAGCTTGCCCGGGCCGAGGTTCATGGCCTTGAGCGGCGCGTGCCGGATCATCACGGTTTCGTTCCAGGCGGAATTCACGCGCGTCCATCCGGGCAGGCGGGCGTCCTCGAACCGCGTGCCGTGGATCCGGTCGCGGTCTGGCTTGTCGGAGATGGGTAGACGCTGCACGCGCAGCGCGCCGTTGACCACTTGCAGATGCGCGAGCACGGTGCTGGCGCTGGAACTGTTGAAGAATGCCAGCACCGCGTCGGTTTCCAGAATGGCGACGGGACCGGGGCAGAAGAACGCGCGGGCTTGCGGCGCATTGCTACCAGGAAAGAGCAGAGCGCCGACGTCCGCGCCGCACAGGCTTTTGCCCTGGAACGTGATGGTGGTGGCGCGCGTCGTCTGGCGCTGACCGGTATTCCAGTCGCTGCGGCTGCCGGTTGCCACGTCGACGACAAGGCCGTGATTGTCATAGACCACCGCGGCGCCCGAGGGCGCGGCCAGCAGGCTGAGCAGAAACACGAGGGCGCGGCGGCTCGTCATGGGCGGACTCAGAGGATGGCGGGAGGGGTGAATATATACCGCTGAAGCCGCGCCGGTCCGGTTCAGCGTTCGGCCAGCCCGTCGACGTGGATCTGCGCCTGTCCCTGCGGGCAATGCTCCACGCGTGCCCGCACCCGGTATACGCGGCGCAGCGTGTCGGGCGTTACCACATCGCCTGGCAGCCCTTCGGCCTCGATCGCGCCTGCGTGCAGCAGCAACGCATGGTCCGCGTGGCGCAGCGCGATGTTCAGGTCGTGCAGCACCACCAGCGTAATGAGACGGTGCAGGCGCGTCTGGCGGCGCAGCACGTCCATCACGTGGAACTGATAATTCAGATCAAGCGCGGACAGCGGTTCGTCGAGCAGCAAGAGGCGCGGGCGCCGCACCAGCGCCTGGGCCAGCGAGGCAAGCTGCTTCTGTCCGCCTGACAGTTCGTCCAGATGGCGGCTGGCCAGGTGCGCAATGCCCAGCTCGGTGATGACCGCCATGGCGTCCTCCATCAGCGCGTGCCCGGGTTGCCCGTGTCTTCCGGAACGCGCCGCCACCAGCACCGATTCGAAGACGGTCATGTGCACGCCCTTGGGCAGGGCCTGCGGCATGTACATCGCGCATTCGGCGCGGCGGGCGGCGCTGGCCTGCGCCAGGTCTTCGCCGTCCAGCCAGAGGGCGCCGTCCATCACCGGATGCAGGCCCGCCAGCGTCTTGAGCAGCGTGGACTTGCCGCTGCCGTTGGGGCCCAGCAGCGCGGTGACGGCGCCTTCGGTCATGGGGCCGGCGCTGGCGTGGCGTAGCACCGGCCGTCCGCCGTAGCCCGCGGACAGCGCCTGGATGCGTAGCTGCGCCATCGTCAGGGTTGCAGCACCAGCGTGCCGCGCATGTGCTGCGCGTGCGCCGGGAACGAGCAATAGTAGGTGTACGACTGGTCGGCGCGCAGGCGGCTGACGGGGAAGGTGACGGTGGCCGTCTCCCCGCCGCCCAGCATCGGCGTCTTGGCCAGGATGCGGCCGTTTCCCGGCTTCAGGAAGTCGTTGTTCGCGCCCGCCTGGATGCCGTCCGTCATCACGGCGTCGATGTCCTCGGTCTTGGTCAGCACCCAGTTGTGGCCGGCCTTTTCCTTGCTGTTCTTGCCCGTGTGAATGAGCCGCACGGTAAATTCCTGGCAGCTTGCCGGCACGACGATGTGGTCAGGGCCGAATTGCTTGCCGGGCCGGCCTTCGACGTCGATGCTGCACTCGGCGGGCGCGGCATGGGCCGTGCCGGCGATCATCAGGGCCGCGAGGGTCAGCGTCAGGCGGAATTTCATCGGGGTGTCTCCTTGTGCGATGGGATGCCGTCAGGCGCGCTTGAGCGCGCGCACGACGATGGTGAGAAAGAATGGAATGCCGACCAGCGACGTGACGATGCCGACCGGAATGAGTGCGCCGGGCAGCACGGTCTTGGAAGCCACGGACGCAAGCGACAGGATCAGCGCGCCGGCCAGGGCGCTGCCCGGCAGGTAATAGCGATGGTCTTCGCCCAGCAGCAGCCGCGCGATGTGCGGCGCAACCAGGCCGACGAAGCCGATCGTGCCCACGAACGACACGGCCAGCGCCGCCAGCGCGCTTACGCGCAGCAGGCTGACCAGGCGCAGGCGCTTGACGTCGATGCCGAAGCTGGCCGCGCGCTCCTCGCCCAGCCGCACCGCGGTGAGCTTCCAGGCGTCGCGCATCGACAACGGGATGGCCACCGCCAGGGCCGCCGCCATGACGCCGACCGTCGTCCAGTTGGCGCGCGCAAGGCTGCCCATGGTCCAGAACACGATGCCCTGCAAGGCCTCTTCGCTGGCCACGAACTGCAGCAGCATCACCAGCGCCTGAAACGAATACACCAGCGCGATGCCAAAGAGCACCACGCCCAGCGTCGATCCCCCACGCCAGCGCGCCACGCGCTCCAGCACGAGCACCGACAGCAGCGTGCAGGCGAAAGCCGACACGGACACGGTCATGCCGGCCGGCAGGGCCGGCAGGGCCGGCAGATGCCAGTCCAGCGTGATGGCGAGCGACGCGCCGAACGCTGCCGCGGCCGAGACGCCTAGCGTGTAGGGGCTGGCGAGCGGATTGTCCAGCATGGTCTGCATCTCGGCGCCGCCCAGGCCCAGCGCAACGCCGACCAGCAGCGCCATCAGCGCATAGGGCAACCGGAACTGCCAGACGATGACGCGCGTGCCGGTGTCCGACACATCGGGGTGCAGCAGCGTGCGCAGCAACTCAGGCAGGGATAGCGATGCCGGTCCGCTCGCGATGTCGGCCAGCAGGCTGGCCACGATGGCCACCCCCAGCGCGGCAGTCAGCAAGAGGCGCTTGCGCACCGCGCGCCGGTATGCGGCGATGGGGTCGCCGGGGACGGACGCAGCGCGTCGCGGCGTCGCGGTGACGATATCGGTCATGTCGGTCTACTTCGCAGGCGCGGCCGGGGTAGTCCAGAAGGCACCGGTGCTGTCCAGGTCCAGGAACTGTCTATACAGCGCGTCCAGCGTGCCTTGCGGATCCAGCGCCGCCGCGCGCTCTGGGTATAGCCACTTGGCCATCGCCTCGATGGCGGCGATGTTGTAGGGCGAGTTGTAGAAGGCGTGCCAGATGCCGAAGGCGCGATGTTGCGTGACAGCATCCAGGTCGCGGATGCCGTCGCGGGCCAGCAGCGTGGACAGGCTGCCGGCAGAGACCTTGGGATCTGCGCCGGGCCCGGCCAAGAGGCCTGGACGGCCCGGCTCCGACCGGCTGCCCGTGGCGATGTAGACGTCGGGCTTGGCGTCGATGACAAATTCCAGGCTGACGTCGCCGATGGCGCCGGGCAGCACGGGCGCGGCCACATTGACGCCACCGGCTGCTTCCAGCAGGTCGCCAAAGCTGCCGTTGCCGGTGGTGTGGCAGCACGCGGGCCACACGCCCGCCAGCATTTCCACGAAGACGCGCGGCCGCTGCGCCTGCGGCACCGCGTCCACCACCTTGCGCACGCGGGCCAGGCGATCTTCGTAGAATGCGATGTAGGCCTCGGCCTGCGCTTGCCGGTCGAGGGCTTGGCCCAGGATGCGCAGGCTGGGCACCGTGTTGCGTACCGGGTGCTGGCGGAAATCGATGAACACGATCGGGATGCCGGCTTCCTGCAACGCGGGAATCATGGGATTGTTGCGGCCCGGACCGTGGCCGCTGACGCTGAAGATCGCCACGTCGGGCCGCAGCGAAACGATTTTCTCCGGGCTGACGCTGGCTTCCGACGTCTTGCCGATCAAGGGAACCTGGGCTGCTTGCGGGAAGCGCTTGACGAGCTGGTTCCAGGAATAGGGGTCCTGCTGCTTGAGCTCGCCTTGCCAGCCGACCACGCGCGCGACGGGATCGTGCCGGTCCAGCAGCGCCATCGCGAAGACAAAGCGGCCTTCACCCAGCAGAATGCGCCGCGGGTGGTCGGGCACCGTCACGACGCGGCCGGCCAGGTCGGTGACCTCGCGCGCATGGGAGGCGGGCAGGGCGCATAACAGGGAGGCGGCGGTCACGGCCGCACGGAAGAGGGCAATCGGGCGCATGGCGAATCCTTCTGGGGCGTCGACCGCAGGGTGCAGGTAACGCGAACCATTCTTATCGCCGGGCAGTGTCCGACAACCGGTCTCAAGAATTTGTTAAGACGCGTCGGGCGTGTGGTGCAGGCGCCGCACAGCCGGCATCCCGGGCCTCGCGCCTCTACAATGTGAGATTGATTGTTATTCTCCGAGCGGTCCCGTCATGCGCGTTCTCGTCATCGAAGACGACCCCGACATCCTTGCCAACATCACCCATCACCTGACGCGCCGCGGCTACATCGTGGATTGCGCCGAGGACGGCCAGCGCGGCTATGCGATGGCGGCCACCGGCGAATTCGACCTGATCGTGCTGGACCTGATGCTGCCGCGGCTGGACGGTTACGAGCTTTGCCGCCGGCTGCGCACCGAGACGGCGTGCAACACGCCCGTCATCATGGTCACCGCGCGCGACACGCTTGATAACCGGCTGACGGGATTCGACGCGGGCGCCGACGATTACCTGGTCAAGCCCTTTGCGTTGGCCGAACTGGCCGCCCGGATCAAGGCGCTGCTGCATCGCGCCAGCGGGGCGGGCGCGGCGCGAGTCCTGCGCGTGGGCGACCTGACGCTGGACACGGGCACCCTGGCGCTGGCGCGCGCGGGTCAGCCGCTGCGCCTGCCGCCGTCGCCGCTGCAATTGCTGACCTTGCTGATGCGCGCCAGTCCAGCGGTGGTCCATCGCTCGCGGCTCGAAGAGGCGCTGTGGCGCGACTCCCCGCCCGACAGCGACAGCCTGCGCACCCACATTCATCAGATTCGCCACGTGGTCGACAAACCCTATGACACGCCGCTGCTGCACACGGTGCATGGCATCGGTTACCAGCTGCGGGCCGCCAACGATGGCTAATCGCGGCAGACGCCCGGCGCGCCGCGGACTGGCACGCCACCTCGTGCTGACTTACCTCGCGCTTGCGCTGCTGGTGGCGGGGCTTCTGACCTGGCTGTCGGTCTGGAGCGTGGGCAAGCTGGAAGCCCACCTGCAACGCATCGACATGGGCATGGCCGTGGAACGGGTGCGGGGCGATTTTCTGGCAGGCATCGACCCGGGACGGCCGAACCGGTTCTTTCATGGCGATCCGGGCGGCGCGGCGTTTCCCGGCTGGCTGCGGCCGCTGGCGCCAGGCTTTCACAAGATCGAGCGCAACGGCCGCGTATGGCACGTGATGGTCGACGACCTGAAAGGCCAGCGCTACATGCTGCTGCGCGATTACACGGAGTACGAACAGAACCAGTCGGCTTCGCACCTGACTGCGGTGACGGGACTGGCGGCCAGTCTGGCGCTGGTCTTCGCGCTGGGCATCCTGGCCACCCGCCGTCTGCTGCGCCCGCTTGCACGGCTGGCCGCGCAGGTCAACACGCGCGGCGCGCAGCCGCCGCAGACGCGGCTGGCTGAAGACTATCCGCCGGACGAAATCGGCCAGCTCGCGGCTGCGTTCGACTCGACCTACAACCAGCTTGAGCAGGCGCTGCGGCGCGAGCAGCTTTTTACGGCCGATGTCGGGCACGAATTGCGCACACCGCTGATGGTGATCTCCAGTTCCTGCGAACTGCTGCGCGAAGAACAGCGTCTGGACGCGGCGGGTCTGGCGCGGCTGGCCCGCATCGAAGCGGCCGCCGCCGACATGGGTGAACGGCTGGACACGTATCTGATGCTGGCGCGCGGGGGCGATGCCGCCGGCCTGTTTCCGCGCGAAAGCGCCGTGGACACCGCGCGTGGCCAGTTGGCCGCCTGGTCGCCCGTGGCGCAGCGGCGCGGCATGCAGTTGACGCTGGAGACCGCTGGCGGGAGCGAGCCCGCCTTGCTGTTTCCGGCGCCGCTCTTGCGCGCCGTGCTGTCGAACCTGATCCGTAATTCGCTGCAGTATGCCGGCCCAAAGGCTGGCATCGTCATCACGGCAGGGCCGGATTTCGTGCAGGTCAAGGACGACGGCCCCGGCATTGCCGTGGAGCGCCAGGCGTCCATCTTCAACGCCTTCGTGCGCGGCGAACAGCCTGACGATGGCAACCTGGGGCTGGGCTTGTCGCTCGTCCAGCGCATTTGCGAGCACCAGGGCTGGCGCGTGTCGCTGCAGTCGCGGCCCGGGCAGGGCAGCCAGTTCCGCGTGGATCTGGCTGGGTCTGCGCCCACCCCCGCGCCAACGCTGGCGCCCGCGTCCTAGAACACGACGTCTGCCGTGAAAAGCGCCGTGCGTCCCGCGCCCGGCACGCCATAGAGCTGGAAGCCGTCCAGCGACGCGCCAATGCGGCTGTAGTAGAACGTGTTGAACAGGTTGTCCACGTTCACGCCCAGGGTCACGTTCTTGTTCAGCCGGTAGCGCGCCGCCACGGAATGCAGCCAGTAGGACGGCGCCTTCTCGTCGTCGCGAATCCATACGGGATGCGTGCCGTAAGGGCCGGACACCGTGGAACTGTTGTTGTTCTTGCCGCCCACGTACTTGTTGTCCGTGTAGCGCCGCTTGCCCACGTATTGCGCGCCATAGCTCAGCGACAGCTTTTCCGTGGCCGCATACGTGGTCCACAGGTTGAACGTCAGGTCCGGCACGTTCTTGGCTTCTTCGCCCTGGTTCGCGCCCTTGGTGATGCGGCTTTTCATGGCGCTGACCCCGGCAAAGGCCGACCAGCGCGGCGTGATGTTGCCCGACAGGCCCAGCTCGATGCCGTCCACGCGCTTGGCGGGCAGGGCGCGCACCACGTCGGTGGCATCGTCGCCATACTCCCACGAGTCAGTCAGTTCCGTCCGGAATAGGGCGCCCGTCAAGGACAGGTCGCCGCCCGCCACGTCCCACTTCGTGCCCAGTTCCCAGGTGCGGGCCACGGCAGGCTTGTAGGTGTCGGCGCCGGTTGCGCCATAGATGTTGTTGTTGGTGGATGCCCCCATTGCAGAAGGCTGCGCCGCCTGGCTGTACGAGACATAGACGCTGCCGTTTTCGACGGGCTTGTAGGTCAGCCCGATGCGCCCGCTGAAGGCGCCGTCCGTCACGCGCTGCGTGGCCGCTCCCGCCGTCTGTGTGACGCGGTAGCGGTCATAGCGCAGCGCGCCTTGCAACATCCATTGCGGATCGAGCGTCACGGTGTCCGCGGCGTACAGGCCGGCGTTGAAGACTTCGGCCCGGCCGCCCGAATCGCCCTTTCGCGTATCCACGCCGCCCATATAGGCGCCGCCGGTGTCGCGCAGGTCGATCACCGGATTGATCGACGGCGCGCGGATCGTGCGCGCGTGGTCGCCGTACGTCTCCTTGTAGAACTCCACGCCCGTCACCACGGCATGCTTGATGCCGCCGGTATGGAAGTCCAGATTCAGGTTGGTCTGGTTGGCCAGGATGGTGTAGCGCTTGGAGGTGCCGAAGTCATTGCCCCGCAGTTGCGCATAAGGCGAGGGGTTGCGCAGCGCCTGCACGCCGCTGTAAGAGGCGATTCCGTCGGCGCTTTGGACCAGGGCCCCCCCGCCCACGTAACCGTAGGACGTGCGCGACGTGGAATTGAAGCGCGCCGGGGCCAGCACGCCGATCCGGTCGGTCTGCTGCCAGCGGCTGATGTTGGTCAGGCGCGCCGCCCGGGTGAAGTCGTGCTCCACCTTCATCGTCGCCTGGTCCGTGCGCGTCTGCTCGGTGTACAGGCCAGGATCGCCGTACCAGGCGTTGCGCGCCACATTCGGCATGCGCTTGCCGCCCGTTCCGCGCTGGATCGGCACGCCGCCGTCGGGGATGTTGTCGTCTTCCTGATGCAGGTAGTTCAGCGTGACGCGGGTAGGCGCGCCCAGGCCCATCGCCAGCGACGCCGCCACGCCGGACCGGTCGAATTCCGTCACGTCGCGTTCTGCCACGCCGTTGTGATGGCGCATGAGATTGACGCGCAGCGCCGCGCTGTCGGTCAGTTCCTGATTCAGGTCCGCGGTGATGCGGCGGTAACGATCCGTGCCCAATCCGCCGGATACCGCGTAGAACGAGCCCAACCGCGCCTCCTTGCTGGCCAGATTGACGCTGCCGCCCACGGCCGAGATGCCCGATTCGATCGACCCCGTTCCCTTGAAGACCTCGGCCTGCTCCAGGTTGAAGATGTCGGTGCGGCTGGACAGGCCCGCGTCGCGGATGCCGTCCACCGTGATGCTCTGCTCCGCCGAAAACCCGCGGATCGTGAACATGTCGCCCCAGCCCAGATTGCCTTCGCCCGAACTGAACGTGATGCCCGGCACGTTGCGCAGCACGTCCTGCAGGCTCTTGGCCTGCTGTTCCTCCAGCACCGCGCGCGGGACAACCGTGATGCTTTGTGGCGTATCGAGCAGCGGCTCGGTGAATTTTCCGGACTGGACGCGGTCGGCCTTGAAGGGCGGGGCGTCGGCCTGCACGGTGACAGGCGCCAAGAGGACAGCGCCGTCTGCGGGCGGCGTCTGGCCATGGGCCTGGGTGGAGGCAGCGGCGCCAAGCGCCATGCCCAAGGTTTTCAGGGCCAATACGCCCTGCGTGTGTGTTTTTTGTGGTTGCGCCATCGCGATCTTGATTGCATCAATGAGAATCGTTCCGGATTCTAGGGAGGCGTGTCTCAAGATCCTGTTAAGACGCCTGGGAGCGCGGCGGGCGGTGCTGCAATGGCGCGACCGGGTCAGACGGGCAGGCGATGAAAAAAGGGACAATAAGTCTTGGAATAGTAATGTTATTACATTACTATTCTGCCTTTTTCGCCCGGCACGTCTTGCCACCTGCCCCGCATTCCCCATGACTTCTCTCATTTCCCAACCCGCGGCTGCCCGGCTGCGTTCCATCGACGCGCTGCGCGGTCTGGTCATCGTCATCATGCTGCTCGACCACGTGCGCGAGACGTTCTTCCTGCACCACCAGGTCGGCGACCCGATGGACGTATCCGCCACGCCGCCCGACCTGTTCTTCTCGCGCCTGATTGCGCATCTTTGCGCGCCGGTGTTCGTCTTTCTGACGGGCCTGTCGGCCTGGCTGTATGGCGCCAAGGCCGGCAACCGGGGCGCCACCGCGGCGTTTCTGGCCAAGCGGGGCGCGTTCCTCATTGCGCTTGAAGTCATCGTCGTGAACTTCGCGTGGACCTTTCAGTTTCCGCCCTCCGTTGTGTACCTGCAGGTGATCTGGGTGATCGGCCTGTCCATGCTGTCGCTGGCGGCCTTGCTATGGCTGCCGCGCTGGGCGCTGGTGTTGACCGGCGTGGCGCTGGTTGCCGGCCACAACGCGCTGGATGCCGTGCACTTCACGGCCGGTCATTTCATGCACGTGCCATGGGCGGTGCTGCATGACCGCGGCTGGATCGAGGCAAGCGACACGCTGCGCCTGCGCACGTCGTACCCGTTGCTGCCGTGGATCGGCGTGATTGCGCTGGGCTATGCCGCGGGACCGTGGTTCCAGCCGGGCGCCGATGCGGCCGTGCGTCAGCGCCGTTTGTGGGCGGCGGGGCTGGCGGCTGTGGCAGGTTTCGTGGTGCTGCGGGCGATCAACGGGTATGGGCAGTCGCAGAAATGGTCGATGCAGGACGACGCGCTGCATACCGCCATGAGCTTTCTGAACATCACCAAGTACCCGCCGTCGCTGATGTTCCTGCTGCTGACGCTGGGGCTGGGACTGTGCCTGCTGGTGCTGATCGAGCGCGCGCAGTCGGCGGCGTGGGTCCGCGCGCTGTGCGTCTTTGGCGCGGCGCCCATGTTTTTCTATCTGCTGCACCTGTATGTCTTGAAAGCGCTGTATCTGGGCGGCGAAGCCATCTGGGGCCTGAACCAGGGCAAGTATTTCGGCGTGGACGGCATGGGCGCGGTGTGGCTGATCTCGATCCTGCTGGCGGTGGCGCTGTTCTGGCCCGTGCGCTGGTTCGGACGCCTGAAGGCGGCGCGCCGCGATATCGCCTGGCTCAAGTACCTGTGAGGCCGGCGATGGCGGTACGCAAGTGGGCTGCGGGCATCGCGGTATTGATGGCGCCGTGGGCTGCGCACGCCCAGCAGAACGCCGTGACGCTGTATGGTGTGGTGGATCTGAGCATCGCGGGCTTTTCCACGCAGGAACGCGGCACGGCCATCAACATGCAGTCCGGCGTGCAGTCCGGATCGCGCTGGGGCCTGCGCGGCAGCGAAGACCTGGGCAATGGCCTGCGGGCCAACTTCCAGCTTGAAAGCGGCTTTCTCGCCACCAACGGCAACTCGGCGCAGGGCAGGCGCCTGTTCGGACGTGCGGCGTGGATGGGCGTGTCGGGCGGTTTTGGCGATCTTCGGCTTGGCCGGCAGACGTCGGTGTCGTCAGCCACGCTGGCCGACTACGATGCGTTCCTGGCGTCCTACCTGATTACCGGCGCGCAGACCGCGCTGCTGCCGTACAACGCCAATCGCGCAGACAACATGGTGGCCTACTGGAGCCCCTCTGTCGGCGGGCTGCGCGCGGGCGTCGATGCCAGCCTGGACTACGACGGCGGGGGCGGGTTCCAGACCGCGTCCACCAACAAGCTATACAGCGCCGCCGTGGTGTTCGACCAGCCGGGCTATTCGATCGCCGCCACCTACGAAGGCGCAAGCTGGGCGGACGGCACGACGCAATCGGCCGCCATGACCCGGGCAGGCGACGACCGGCGGCCCTACGCCTACACGCTGGCCGGCCGCGCCACGGTGGATGCGTTCACGCTTTATGCCGGCTGGTCGGTGATGCGCAACGGCTCAACCATCCCGGCGGTACAGTCACCCGGTCAGCGGGTCTACTTCCCGGGCAGCACGGTGCACGGCGTGATGGCGGGCGCTGCCTGGCGCAACGGCGCGAGCACCGTGATGGCCTCGTGGCAGGGCAGCCTGCCGGGCGGCGGGGCGCTCGAGCGCGATGGCGCCACGCATACCCAACAGGTCTATTCGGCCGGCTACGTCTACGACCTGTCCAAGCGCACCAACGTGTACGCCATCTACGGCTACATGCGCGGCGCCTGGGACGATCCGTCCTGGCATCAGTCCCAGTATGCGGTGGGCATGCGCCACCGCTTCTGACCGCGCCCGGCGCACGTCCACGAAAAAGCCGCCTGATGAAGGCGGCTTGAGGATCTGGCGGGGCGACTATCCGTCGCCTCAGTGCAGGATCTGACTCAGGAACAGCTTGGTCCGCTCGCTCTGCGGATGATCAAAGAAGTCGTCGGGGTTGTTCTCTTCGATGATCTCGCCGCGGTCCATGAAGATCACGCGGTTGGCAACCTTGCGCGCAAAGCCCATTTCGTGCGTCACGCAGATCATCGTCATGCCGCTCTCCTGCGCCAGCGTCACCATCACGTCCAGCACTTCCTTGACCATTTCCGGGTCCAGCGCCGAGGTGGGCTCGTCAAACAGCATGACTTTCGGGTTCATGCACAGCGACCGCGCGATCGCCACGCGCTGCTGCTGGCCGCCCGAGAGCTGGCCGGGGAACTTGGCGGCCTGATCCGGGATGCGCACGCGCTCCAGATACTTCATGGCGGTGGCCTCGGCCTGGGCGCGCGACTGCTTGAGCACCCACATGGGCCCCAGCGTCAGGTTTTCCAGCACGGTCAGGTGCGGGAACAGGTTGAAGTGCTGGAACACCATGCCGACCTCGCGGCGGATGGTCTCGATGTGCTTCAGATCGCTGGTCAGCTCGGTGCCGTCGACGATGATCTGGCCCTTCTGGTGCTCTTCAAGCCGGTTGATGCAGCGGATCATCGTGGACTTGCCCGAGCCCGACGGGCCGCACACCACGATGCGCTCGCCCTGGGCGACGTTCAGGTTGATGTTGCGCAGCACGTGGAACTGGCCGTACCACTTGTTCACGTCCTGCAGACGAATGATGGCATCGGACATGCCTGTTCTCCTTCGGGTTTACCGGGCGTGCCCGGTGGCCAGGCGCTGCTCGAGCGCGCGGCTGTATTTGGACATGGAATAGCAGAAGACGAAGTAGATGAGCGAGATGAAGAGATAGGCCTCCACCCCGAAACCTCGCCATGCCGCGTCGGACAGGGCCGCCTTGGCCGCCAGCGTCAGGTCGAAAATGCCAATGATGACGACCAGCGACGTGTCCTTGAACAGGCTGATGAAGATGCCCACCAGCGGCGGGATCACGATCTTGAGCGCCTGCGGCAGGATGATCTTGCGCATCTGCTGCCAGTAGTTCAGACCCAGCGAATCCGCGCCTTCGTACTGGCCCTTCGGGATGGCCTGCAGGCCGCCGCGCACCGTTTCCGCGATGTAGGCCGCGGCGAACATGATGATCGCGATCTGCGCGCGCAACAACTTGTCGATGGTGAAGCCTTCCGGCAGAAAAAGCGGCAGCATGACCGACGACATGAACAGCAGGCTGATGAGCGGCACGCCGCGGATCAGCTCGATGTACACGACGCACAGCGCCTTGATCGCCGGCATTTTGGACCGGCGGCCCAGGGCCAGCAGCACCCCGATCGGAAACGCGAAGGCGATGCCGAAGGTGGCCAGGATCAGGGTCAGCGGCAGGCCGCCCCAGCGGGCGTTTTCAACGTAGGTCAGGCCAAACACGCCACCCCACATCAGCACGGCCACCGCCGCCAGGCCCAGCGTCCAGATGAGCGCCAGCTTGCCGTTCCAGAAACGGCGCATGCCGCTTGCCACGATCACCGCGATCAGGATGCCGGTGGCGATCAGCGGCCGCCATTGCTCGTCGAACGGATAGGTGCCGAACAGGATGAGGCGGTGCTTCTCGATGATGAACGCCCAGCACGCGCCGCCGGCCGCGCGGCATTCCTGCGCATTGGTGGCGTCAAAACTGGCCTTGATGAAGGCCCATTCCACCAGCGCCGGCAGCGCCATCAAGAGGCACCATGCCAGCAGCACAGTGATCAGGATGTTGAGCGGCGAGGAGAACAGGCGCGACCGCATCCAGGCCCAGGCGCCGCTTTGCGCGCCGGGCGGGGCGAGGTCGGCGCCCAGGGTTTGCGTAGTGCTGCTCATCTCAACGCTCCACCAGCGCGATGCGCTTGTTGTACCAATTCATGAATATCGAGATCGACAGGCTGACCGTGAGGTAGGCGGCCATGATGATGAGGATGCCTTCGATGGCCTGACCGGTCTGGTTCAGCGTGGTGTTCACGACAGACACGATGTCCGGATAGCCGATGGCCACTGCCAGCGAACTGTTCTTCAACAGGTTCAGGTACTGGCTCGTCATCGGGGGGATGATGACGCGCAGCGCCTGCGGCAGGATCACCAGGCGCAGCACCAGCCGGCGCGGCAGGCCCAACGATCCGGCGGCTTCCCACTGGCCGTTGTTGACGGCCTGGATGCCGGAACGAACGACTTCGGCGATGAAGGCGGACGTATAGACGGTCAGGCCCAGGAAGAGGGCGACGAACTCCGGCGTCAGCGTCAGGCCGCCGACAAAGTTGAAGCCCTTGAGCGCCGGCATGTCCAGCGTCAGCGATGCGCCGCTGGCCAGCCAGCCGATGACGGGAAACGCGATCAAGAGACCGACGGCCACGCGGCCCAGCCGGAAAGGCTGCCCGGTCGCTTCCTGGCGCTTCGTGGCCCAATGCCCAACGGCGATGATCGCCACGATGGCCAGGGCCAGTCCGCCCAGCACCCAGTCCAGCGAGGCGCCTTCCAGGCCCGGCACCTTCAGGCCGCGATTGGAGATGAAGACGCCCGGCAGCGGGTTGTGCGCCTGGCGCGGCCCAGGCATGTTCTCGGTGATGAGCGCATACCAGAAGAAGAGCTGCAGCAAGAGCGGCACGTTGCGCATCACCTCGACGTAGACCGAGGTGATCTTGTTGACCAGCCAGTTCTTGGACAGCCGGCCGATGCCGATGAACACCCCCAGGATGGTCGCGGCCACCAGCGCCAGCAGCCCCACGCGCAGCGTGTTCAGGATGCCGGCGAAGATGGCGCGCCCATAAGTATCGGCGGGCGAGTAGGCGATGACGGTTTCGCCGATGGCAAAACCGGCCTCGCGATTCAGAAAGCCGAAACCCGTCGCAATGTTGCGCAGCGACAGGTTGTGCAGCGTGTTGTGCACCAGGAACCAGACGGCGGCCCCGACCAGCGCGAGGGCCAGCGCCTGGTAGACGACCGCCCGCGTGGCCGGATCGTTCCAGGAAACCCGGCGGGGCGGGCGCCGCACCGGGTGTTGAGCGGAGTGCTGCGCCACGGTTCAGCCCGCCATCAATGCGCCGACGGCGGCGGCAAGGCGGTCCATGCCCTGTTCGATGACCTCGGTGGAGGTCGCGAACGAGAAGCGCACGTACGGCGACAGCCCATACGAACCGCCGTCGATCACGGCCACGCCGGCCTCGCGCAGGAAGAACAGGCTGACGTCCAGGTCGGTCTTGAGCTCGCCATCGCGGCCTTGACGGCCGATCAGGCCCTGCACGTTGGCGTACACGTAGAACGCGCCGTCCGGCATGGCGCACGAGATGCCGGGGATGGCATTCAGGCGGCTCACGATGAGGTCCCGGCGCTTCTTGAAGATCTCGACCATTTCCGTGACGCTGGACTGGTCGCCTTCCAGGGCTGCCTGCGCGGCTGTCTGCGAAATCGCGCTGGGGCACGAGGTGCTTTGCGACATGACCGTGCTCATGGCCTTGATCAGATCGGCCGGGCCGGCGCCGTAGCCGACGCGCCAGCCGGTCATGGCGTAGGACTTGGACATGCCGTTCACGATGAGCGTGCGGCCGATGAGTTGCGGTTCGACCTGCACGGGCGAGGCGTGCGCCTGGCCGCTGTAGGTGAAGGGCGCGTAGATCTCGTCGCTCAGGATCCAGACGTGGGGATGGCGCACCAGCACGTCGGTCAGCGCGCGCAGTTCGTCCGCGCTGTAGACGGCGCCGCTGGGGTTGCTGGGCGAATTCAGGATCAGCCAGCGCGTGCGCGGCGTGATGGCCGCTTCCAGCGTGGCCGCGTCCAGCTTGAAGCCTTGCGATTCGGGGCCGGTCACCACGACCGGCTTGCCTTCGCCCAGCAACACCATGTCCGGGTAGGACACCCAGTACGGCGCGCAGACGATGACTTCGTCGCCCGGTTCCAGGCTGGCCGTCAGCGCGGCCGCGATGATCTGCTTGGCGCCCGCGCCCACGGTGATCTGGTCCATGCCATAGCGCACGCCCAGGGTCTGTTCGAGGCTGTTCGCGATGGCGGTGCGCAGGCCCACGGTGCCGTTCGGGCTGGTGTAGCGGATGTCGCCGCCCGCGATGGCGTCCTGGCCGGCGCGCGCGATGTGCGCGGGCGTGGGCATGTCGGGCTCGCCCAGCGTGAAGTCGGCGATCTCGCGGCCCTGGCGGCGGAGTTCGTCCACGACGATCTTGGCGGCCATGCTGGGCGAGGGTTTGATCTGTTTGAGTCGGGCGTTGACGATGCTGTTCATGGTGATGCTGTGTAAAGAGTGATCTGGCGCGGGGCGGGCCCGCGCGCCGGGGAAATGAAAGACGGCCCCGCGTAGGGCGGAGCCGTGTGGGCCGAGGGTTAGCGCACCGGCCAGCCGTACATCAGGCCGCCTTGCGTCCACAGCTTGTTCAGGCCGCGGTCCAGCTTGAGCGGGCTTTCCTTGCCCATCGCACGGTCATAGCTTTCGCCGTAGTTGCCGACCTGTTTGATGATGTTGTAGGCCCACTTGTCGTCCAGGCCCAGGTTCTTGCCCATGCCGGGCGTCACGCCCAGGATGCGTTGGACGTTGGGATTGGTGCTTTTCAACATTTCATCGACGTTCTTGGACGTGATGCCGTATTCCTCGGCTTCCAGCATCGCGTTCAGCGACCAGCGCACGACGTTGAACCACTGCTCGTCGCCCTGGCGGACCATGGGGCCCAGCGGTTCCTTGGACAGGTTCTCGGTCAGGATTTCCCAGTCGTCGGGGTTGGCCAGGCGCGTGCGCATGTTGGCGGCGGTGTTGGACTTGTCGTTGGTGTAGGCATCGCAGCGGCCCGATTCCAGCAGACGGAAGTTTTCGTCGTAGTTCTCGACCAGCACCGGCTTGAAGGTCAGGCCGCGGCTGCGGAAGTAGTCGGCCAGGTTCAGTTCGGTGGTGGTGCCGGGCTGCACGCAGATGGTGGCGCCGTCCAGTTCCTTCACGCTCTTGACGTTCATTGCCTTCTTCACGATCAGGCCCTGGGCGTCATAGAAATTCACGCCCACGCCGATCAGGCCCAGCGTGGTGTCGCGGGTCAGCGTCTGCGTGGTGTTGCGCGACAGCATGTCGATCTCGCCGGACTGCAGCGCCGTGAACTTCGCCTGGGCGGTCAGCACATTGCCCTTCACCTTGGAGGCGTCGCCGAACATGGCGGCGGCGACCGCACGGCACATATCTACGTCCAGTCCAGTCCATTCGCCCTTGCTGTCGAGCACCGAGAATCCGGGGATGCCGGCAAAGCCGCACTGCAGGAAGCCCTTTTTCTTGACGGCGTCAAAGGTCACGCCGGCTTGCGCGCCGGAAGCAACGCACAGCAGGGTCGCCGCAATGGCGGAGCTCAGAAACTTGCGCATGGAGATTTCTCCTGGAGATCGAAAAAAGTTAGGAAAAGCGGAAGGGACGGAAACGGCCAAGCGTGCGGGGGCCGCCCCGGCAGGCCGGGGAGGACGCGTCGCGCATTCGGACGGGGTAAGGCAATAAGGAGGAGGAGTGGCCGACGGGGCCGGTCAGGCGGTGCGCCGGTGGATGCGCGTGGCGTAAGGGAGATACGTACTGCGGAGGGTAGGAATCGGGCTCATCGGCGGCACTGGTACGGCAGGTCTTACAGTCGCGGAAGACGCCGGCGGTAACGAGGCCAACGTCGTATTACCTTATGCAATAAGACGTATGATGGCAGCCGTCATACAAGTAAACAAGTAAGGGGATTCCCGTAATTGTCATTACGGGCAGGGGTAAAAGTGAGGCTTACGCCGCCGGCGGATGCGACAGCAGCTTGCGATAGCGCGCAATGCTGTCGCCCAGATGGCGGGCCATGGCGGCCCGCGCGGCGCCGGGATCGCGGCGCATGATGGCGGTCAGGATGGCTTCGTGCTCGCGCACGTTGCGCGTTTCGTACGTTTCAAGTTCTTCGGGCGTCTTGCCGCCGTGCTTGATGTTCAGATCCAGCATCACGTCGCGCACCGCAGCCTTCAGCAGCGCCGGAAAGTGCGGGTTGTTCGACGCGCGGGCGATCGACAGATGGAATTCGTAGTCGGCCTTCACGGCCGCTTCCATGTCGCGCGTGGCGCGGTTGAAGGCATCGAAGGCTTCGACGATGCTGCTCAGGTCCGAGGCGCTGCGGCGCTCGGCCGCCAGGCCACAGGCTTCCACTTCGAGGCCCGCGCGCAATTCCATGATGTGCAGCGCCCAGCGCGGATCCGTCGCGGGTTCGACGACGAAATCGATGGGTTTTTCACGGTCTTCGGTGACGAAGACGCCGATGCCGGGTTTGCTGACCAGGCGCCCGCTCAGGCGCATGGAGGCCACGGCTTCACGAATGACGGTGCGGCTGACTTCGAACTCGTCGCACAGCGCGTGTTCTGAAGGCAGCTTGTCGCCGGCGCGGTACTGGCGCGCATCAAGGCGCTTGGTCAGTTCCTCGATGACGAAATCGGTCAGGCGCGAGCGGGGAGGCCGGGCGGGAGTTTGCATTGTCTCTCTTATGGGAAATCGCTGCGGGCAAGGCGTGGCAGCCTTTGCGCAGCCGCAAGTTTACGCGTTCCTGGAATGCCTCGCGGGTGTCCGGCCCGTCGGGATTGGCCACGCGCAAAGGTCGCGGCCGCAGGAAGCGAGAGGGCCATATGACAACATACGGGGCGGATTCCGCCAACTTTTCTTTGCATCAATAAGCAAAACGCCCTCCATGGGAGGGCGTTCGGGCAATCAGGCAAGCATGGGCTTACTCGGCGCCGGACTTCTTGATCAGGGCTGCGAGCATTTCCATTTCTTCGCCGGTCAGGTCGGTCAGCGGCGCGCGCACGGGGCCCGCGTCGTGGCCCACCAGCTTTGCGCCGGCCTTGACGATGCTGACGGCGTAGCCGGCCTTGCGGTTACGGATTTCCAGGTAAGGCAGGAAGAAATCGTCGAGCAGGCGGTTGGTGGTGTCGCTGTCGCCGGCGGCAATGGCGTTGTAGAACTCCATGGCCATCTTGGGCACGAAGTTGAAGACGGCCGACGAGTAGACCGGCACGCCCAGCGCGCGGTAGGCGGCGGCGTAGACTTCGGCGGTGGGCAGGCCGCCCAGGTACGAGAAGCGGTCGCCCATCTTGCGGCGGATGCGGACCATGGACTCGATGTCGCCGATGCCGTCCTTGAAGCCGACCAGGTTGGGGCAGCGGTCCGCCAGGCGGGCCAGGCTGTCGGCCGACAGGCGCGATTGGGCGCGGTTGTAGACGATGACGCCGATGTTGACCGACTTGCAGACCTGTTCGACGTGGGCGGCGATGCCGTCCTGCGAGGCTTCGGTCAGGTAGTGCGGCAGCAGCAGCACGCCCTTGGCGCCTTGGCGCTCGGCCTCCTGGGCGTAGGCGATGGCAGTGCGGGTGGGGCCGCCGGCACCGGCCAGGATGGGGACCTTGCCCTTGCAGGTTTGCACGGCGGTGCGGATGACGTCCGAGTATTCCTCGGGGGCCAGCGAGAAGAACTCACCGGTGCCGCCGGCCGCGAACAGGGCGGTGGCGCCGTAGGGGGCCAGCCATTCCAGACGAGCCGCATAGCTCTTGGCGTTGAAATCGCCGTTCTGGTCGAAGTCGGTCACGGGGAAGGAAAGCAATCCTTCCGAAACAATGGCTTTGAGTTCCTGGGGAGTCGTCATGGCTGTCTTCCAAATAAGAGAAAGGGGTATGAAAAGGCGGTGATGCCGTGGCCGCGGCGTTATCGAACCCGCGATGTATGTCATCGTACAACATACAAGGTCGTACTACAACGGCTTCGTGGAGAAGATGTTGTCGTACAACAAGTCTGCCGTTCACACTGGATATAGGAATTCCCCTAGATTGATCGCAAAAAGCCGCCACGCTATCCTCGCGATTCATTGTCGTACGACAACGTACAAGAACGACGACAATTCCATATCTCTAGGAGACAAGTTTGAAGGCATTTCCCCTGTTGAGCCGCCTGTCGGCCGTCCTGGCCGTCGCCACCGCGTTTGCCGCACCCGTCCACGCCGCCGATGACTGGCCGTCCGCCAAGGCCATCACGCTGGTCGTTCCGTTTGCAGCCGGGGGCACGTCCGACATCCTGGGCCGCCTGATCGCGCAGGAACTGGGCACGACGCTCAAGCAGACCGTCGTCGTTGAAAACAAGGGTGGCGCCGGCGGCGTGCTGGGCGCCGACGCCGTGGCGCGGGCAAAGCCGGACGGCTACACGCTGCTGTTGGGCACGATCGCCACGCATGCAATCAACCCGTCGCTGCTGCCCAGCATCAACTACAACGCCGCCAAGGATTTCTCGCCGGTCATTCTGCTTGGTAGCATTTCCAATGTGCTGCTGGTGGGCGCCAACCAGCCGTATAAGTCCGTGCAGGACGTGGTTGCCGCCGCCAAGGCCAATCCCGACACGATCGCGTTCGGCTCGGCCGGGCAGGGCACGTCGCAGCATCTGTCGGGCGAAGTGTTCAAGCAGTTGACGGGCGCGCACCTGACGCACGTGCCGTACCGCGGCAGCGCGCCGGCCATTTCGGACCTGATCGGCGGCCAGATCCCCAGCTCGTTTGAAACCGCCCTGGTCGCGCTGCCTTACGTGCAAAGCGGCAAGGTGCGCGCGCTGGCCGTGACGTCGGCCAAGCGCACCGCCGTGCTGCCCGATGTGCCCACCATGCAGGAAGCCGGGGTGCCGGGCTTCGACGTGAGCAGCTGGCAGGCCATCTACGCCCCGGCCAACACGCCGCCCGCCGTGGTCGACAAGCTGAACAAGACCATCGCCGAGATCGTGGCCAAGCCGGAAGTGGCTGCCAAGATGCAAGGACTGGGCCTGGCCTACACGCCGAACACGCCCGCCGAGTTCACCGCGTTCCAGACGGCCGAGCAGGCAAAGTGGGCAAAGATCATCGCCGACGGAAAACTCAAGCCGCAGTGATCGCGCGGCATCATCTCTTTGCTCGGTGTCTGACACCCGTTGAACGTCTGCCGCAAGCCGCAGGCGATCTCCACCGGGTGTCAGACACCTTTGCGCTCAGCACTTACCGAGACCCGCTGGCCGCCGCCAGCAGCACGCCAAACGCGACCAGCAGCCCGCCAAAGATCCGGTCTATCCAAAGGCGCACGGCCAGCAGCCGTTGGCGCACGCCGTCCGACGAAAAGCACATCGCCACCAGGCAAAACCACGTCACGTGCGCCAGCGAAATAAAGGCGCCATAGCCAACCTGCACCGCCAGCGGCGTATCGGGCCGCACGACTTGCATGAAGAGACTCACGATGAAAACCGTGGTCTTGGGATTCAGCGCGTTGGTCAGAAAGCCCGTGCGCAGCGCCGCCAGGTCCGACATTGCCGCCGCTGGACGGCTACTGTTGCCGCTGCCCGGCCGCGTGCGCAGCATTTTCATGCCCAGATACACCAGATAGGCCGCACCCGCCAGTTTGATGGCGTTGAACAACCCCAGCGATTGCTGGATCAGCAGCCCCACGCCGACCAGCGTGTAGCCGACGTGCACCAGCACGCCCATGCCGATGCCCAGCGCCGTCAGCACGCCGGCGCGCCGGGACAGCATCAGGCTGTTGCGGGTGACCATCGCAAAGTCCGGTCCCGGACTGATGACGGCAAGCACCGTGATTGTGATGACAGCTATCAGTTCGGTCATGGCGTATCCTGTCGCGAAATATCAATGGCGAGCATCCTAGCAACGGGAATCAAGGACGTATAACGATGGTTTCTGACAGCAATGGTGAGCTGGAATCACCATCCTTAGACGCGCGCCTGCCGTCGCTGCTGGCGCTGCGATGCTTTGAGGCCGCGGCGCGCCACGAAAACTTCAGCCGCGCGGCCGAGGAGCTGCATCTGACGCATGGCGCGGTCAGCCGGGCGGTGCGGTTGCTGGAGGACGACATGGGCGTGGCGCTGTTCGAGCGGCGTAGCCGCCGCGTGTTCCTGACGGACGCCGGGCGCACCCTGTCCGGCGCAGTGGGCAGCGGCCTGGACTTGATGCGGCAGGCGGTGGGCGACTTGCGCGCCCGCGCCCGCAGCGGGCGTCGTTGGGTGCTGTCATGCGAGCCGACCTTGCTGATGCGCTGGCTGATCCCGCGCTGGCCCGATTTCCAGGCCCGGCATCCGGACATGGAAGTGCACCTGGTCGCGGGCGGCGGGCCGTTTTCATTTGCAAGCGGCATCGACCTGGCTATCCGCCGCGACGACTTTACCTGGCCGGACAGCCATCACGTCGAGCCCCTGTTTGCGGAAAAGGTCGGCCCGGTGTGCCATCCCGGCAAGCTGGCGGACTGGTTCGACGACAGCACAGCCGGCGGCTCGTTGAAGTCTGGCGCGCCGCTGCTGCACACGCGCACGCGGCCAGACGCATGGCGCGAATGGGCGGCCGCGGCCGGTAAACCGGCGTCAGATGCACCCGGCCAGACATTCGATCATTTCTATTTCAGCCTGCAGGCGGCGGTCGCGGGCCTGGGCGTGGCCATCGGCCCGTGGCGGCTGGTGCGCGACGATCTGGAAAGCGGCGTGCTGGCCGCGCCCATGGGGTTCGTCGAGGATGGATCGCGCTATTGCCTGTTTGCCCCGCAGCCGCTGCCGCCGGGCAGTCCGCAAGCGGCGCTGCTGGACTGGCTGCGCAAGGCGGCGTAGTGCCGAAGCGGAAGGGAATGGCGAAAGGCCCGAGGGGGCGTCCGAAAGCCGGACGTCCCCCTCGGGCCGGTGCTGTCAGCCGGACCTTGCGGTCCGGCCCAGCGTTACGGCGTCACGCGATCAGGCGTTGGCCAGCTTGCCGTCGACCATGCGCGTCAGGCCCAGCGGGTTGGCGCGCTTGATGCCGTCGGGCAGCAGGGCGTCGGGCAGATCCTGATAGCAGACCGGACGCAGAAAGCGGCGGATGGCAGTGGCGCCCACCGAGGTCGAGGCCGGGTTCGAGGTGGCCGGGAACGGGCCGCCGTGAACCATGGCGTGGCTGACTTCCACGCCGGTCGGGTAGCCGTTGGCCAGGATGCGGCCGGCCTTGCGCTCCAGCACGGGCAGCAGCGCGCGGGCGGCGTCCACGTCGGCGTCGTCCACGAACAGCGTCGCGGTAAGTTGGCCTTCAAGATGCTCGGCCACGGCGCGGACCTGCGCTGCGTCCTTGCACGCGACCACCAGCGAGGCGGGGCCGAACACTTCGGCTTCCAGTTCGTGCGAGGCCAGGAACTGGTCCGCGCTGGCGCCAAACACCACGGCGCCCGCGGCGTTGCACGCCGGGTTGGACGGCTCGCCGCGGCCGACGGTCGACACGCTGGCGTGGCGCGCCAGCGCGTCCGCGCCTTGCTCGTAGGCCGAGAAGATGCCCGGCGTCAGCATGGTGGCGGCGCCCTTGGCTTTCACGGCTTCGGCGGCGGCCTGGCGGAAACGATCCAGTGCCGGGCCTTCGATGCCGATCACCAGACCCGGGTTGGTGCAGAACTGGCCCACGCCCATCGACAGCGAATCCACGAAGCCCTTGGCGATGGTCTCCGCACGGGCTTCCAGCGCGGCCGGCAGCAGGAACACCGGGTTGATGCTGGACATTTCGGCGTAGACGGGAATCGGCACGGGGCGGGCGTTGGCGGCGGCCACGAGCGCCAGGCCGCCACGGCGCGAGCCGGTGAAGCCGATGGCCGTGATGGCCGGATGCGTCGCCAGCGCGGTGCCGATTTCATTGCCGGCGCCGAACAGCAGCGAGAAGGTGCCTTCGGGCAAGCCGTGCTTGGCCACTGCCTGCTGGATGGCGCGGCCGACCAGTTCGGACGTGCCGGGGTGCGCGTTATGCGCCTTGACGATCACCGGGCAACCGGCAGCCAGTGCCGAGGCGGTGTCGCCGCCCGCCACCGAGAAGGCCAGCGGGAAGTTGCTGGCGCCGAACACGGCCACCGGGCCGAGCGGAACGTTGGCCAGGCGCAGGTCGGCGCGCGGCAGAGGCTGGCGTTCGGGCTGGGCCGGATCGATGGTCGCGTCCAGGAAGTAGCCGTCGCGCACCACGCGGGCGAACAGGCGAAGCTGGCCGACGGTGCGGCCGCGCTCGCCCTGCAGGCGGGCGACGGGCAGGCCGGTTTCCAGGTGCGCGCGCTCGATCAGCGCGTCGCCCAGCGCCAGGATGCCTTCGGCAATGCTTTCGAGGAATTGGGCGCGCGTCTCCAGCGGCAGCGCGCGATACGGATCGAACGCGGCGCGGGCCAATTCGGCCGCGCGGGACACGTCGTCGGCGGAGCCGGCGGGGTAGGCGGGGTCCAGGCGTTCGCCGGTGGCGGGGTTGATGGCGTGCTGGGCAGCGCCCGCGCCCAGGACGGCGGTCGAGCCGATCAACATCTGGCCGGTCAGGTTCATGGTTATCTCCAAAAATTCATAGGCGCCGATCCAGGGGATGGGCGGTTTCGCGCCCGACGGGTCCGGGGAAAAAAATGCCCCCGGACCGGGGGCAGACAGAAGGCGTCGGTGCAGACCGATTATTCGGCGCCGGACTTCTTGATCAGGGCGGCGAGCATTTCCATCTCTTCGCCGGTCAGGTCGGTCAGCGGCGCGCGCACGGGGCCCGCGTCGTGGCCCACGAGCTTGGCGCCGGCCTTGACGATGCTGACGGCGTAGCCGGCCTTGCGGTTGCGGATTTCCAGGTACGGCAGGAAGAAATCGTCCAGCAGACGGCTGGTGGTGTCGCTGTCGCCGGCGGCGATGGCGTTGTAGAACTCCATGGCCATCTTGGGCACGAAGTTGAAGACGGCCGACGAGTAGACCGGCACGCCCAGCGCGCGGTAGGCGGCGGCGTAGACTTCGGCGGTGGGCAGGCCGCCCAGGTACGAGAAGCGGTCGCCCATCTTGCGGCGGATGCGGACCATGGACTCGATGTCGCCGATGCCGTCCTTGAAGCCGACCAGGTTGGGGCAGCGGTCCGCCAGGCGGGCCAGGCTGTCGGCCGACAGGCGCGATTGGGCGCGGTTGTAGACGATGACGCCGATGTTGACCGACTTGCAGACCTGTTCGACGTGGGCGGCGATGCCGTCCTGCGAGGCTTCGGTCAGGTAGTGGGGCAGCAGCAGCACGCCCTTGGCGCCTTGGCGCTCGGCTTCCTGGGCGTAGGCGATGGCAGTGCGGGTGGGGCCGCCGGCGCCGGCCAGGATGGGCACCTTGCCCTTGCAGGTTTGCACGGCGGTGCGGATGACGTCCGAGTATTCCTCGGGGGCCAGCGAGAAGAACTCACCGGTGCCGCCGGCCGCGAACAGGGCGGTGGCGCCGTAGGGGGCCAGCCATTCCAGACGAGCCGCGTAGCTCTTGGCGTTGAAATCGCCGTTCTGGTCGAAGTCGGTCACGGGGAAGGAAAGCAATCCTTCCGAAACAATGGCCTTGAGTTCCTGCGGAGTCGTCATGTTGCGCTCATCCCAAAATGGCCGTCGCAGGCGGAGAGGGTGCTTGCGAACGGGATGCGGTGGTAAAAGGTGAGTCATCGTACAACATGATTTTGCCGGATTCAAGGTGTCCACCCAGCTGATGCTGCATTTACAAGGGGAAACCCGAAATTCCTTTCCGATGCCTTTCAGCGATATTCTCTTGGTTGTACGATAACGTACGGTGCCCGCAGCGGGGCACCCATTAGGCAAAAGGATTCAGCATGCAGGTTGCAGTCGAGCAGACGCCCGTTCTCATCAAGATTCATCCCGACGACAACGTCGCCATCGTGGCCAACGACGGCGGCTTGCCGGCCGGAACCGTTCTGCCCGACGGGCTTCAGTTGGTGGACGCCGTGCCGCAAGGCCACAAGGTGGCCCTGACCGATCTGGCGGAAGGCGATGAGGTCAGACGCTACAACGTGGTGGTGGGCTACGCCGCCAAGTCCTTGCCGCGCGGCAGCTGGATCAACGAGCGCGTCACGACGATGCCGACCGCGCGCACGCTGGAAGACCTGCCGGTGTCCACGCGCGTGACGCCGCTGCCGCCGCTGGAGGGCTATACGTTCCAGGGCTACCGCAACGCGGACGGCACCGTGGGCACGCGCAACATCCTGGCCATCAGCACCACGGTGCAGTGCGTGCAGGGCGTGGTCGAACATGCGGTCGCGCGTATCCGCCGGGAACTGCTGCCGCTGTACCCGAACGTGGACGACGTGGTGGGCATCGAGCACACCTACGGCTGCGGCGTGGCCATCGACGCGCCTGGCGCCGCAATTCCCATCCGCACGCTGCACAACATCGCCCGCAACCCGAATTTCGGGGGCACGTCCATGGTGGTCAGCCTGGGCTGTGAAAAGCTGCAGCCTGAACGCCTCTTGGCGCCTACCGCCATTCCGATCCGCGCCGGCGACGGGATGGGCGGCAACGGCGTGGAGACGATCGTGCTGCAGGACGAAGAGAACATCGGCTTCGATTCGATGATCCAGCTCATCATGCGCACGGCCGAGCGCCACCTGCAAAAGCTCAACGCCCGCCAGCGCGAAACCTGCCCGGTATCCGACCTGACAGTGGGTGTGCAGTGCGGCGGCAGCGACGCGTTCTCCGGCGTGACCGCCAACCCGGCCGTGGGCTTTGCGACCGACCTGCTGGTGCGCGCCGGCGGCACCGTGATGTTCTCCGAGAACACCGAAGTGCGCGATGGCATCGACCAGCTCACCGCCCGCGCCGAAACGCCCGAAGTCGCCGACGCGCTGATCCGGGAGATGGCCTGGTATGACGCGTACCTGCAGCGCGGCATGGCCGACCGCAGCGCCAACACCAGTCCGGGCAACAAGAAGGGCGGTCTGTCCAACATCGTCGAAAAGGCGATGGGGTCGATCGTCAAGTCCGGTTCCTCGCCCATCCACGGCGTGCTGTCGCCCGGCGACCGCCTGACACGCAAGGGCCTGATCTTTGCGGCCACGCCGGCCAGCGACTTCATCTGCGGCACGCTGCAACTGGCCGCGGGCATGAACCTTCACATCTTCACCACCGGCCGCGGCACGCCTTATGGGCTGGCGCAGGTGCCGGTCATCAAGGTCGCCACGCGCTCCGCGTTGGCGCGGCGCTGGCACGACCTGATGGACGTGGATGCCGGCGTGATCGCCACCGGCCAGGCCTCGATCGAGGAAGTGGGCTGGCAGCTCTTTCAGATGATGCTGGACGTCGCCAGCGGCAAGAAGCAGACCTGTGCGGAAAAACTCAAGCTGCACAACGCCCTGGCGCTGTTCAATCCGGGCCCCGTGACCTGATCGCGGTTCAGTCCCGTCCGTAGCGCCATCGCAAAAAAAAACCACCGAGAGGAGACAGCCGATGGAAATTGACCCGCAAGTCCAGGCCGGCCGGCGCCGGCTGCTGGGCGCCGCGCTCGCACTGGGGCCCGCCAGCCTCGTGCACGCACAGTCATTCAGTTTCACCCCGCAGCAGCGCTATCCGGATCCCTCGGTCCGGATCCTGGACCCGGAATTCTCCAAGTACCGCATCTACAGCAGCAGCGTGGAGCAGCTTGCAACCGGGTTCCGCTGGCTGGAAGGGCCGGTGTGGTTTGGGGATGGGCGTTATCTGCTGGTTTCGGACATTCCCAATAACCGCATCCTGCGCTGGGACGAGACCACGGGCCAGATCAGCGTGTTCCGCCACCCGTCCAATTTCAGCAACGGGCTTGCCCGCGACCGCCAGGGCCGCCTGCTGACCTGCGAGCATCTGACGCGCCGCGTCACGCGCACGGAGTACGACGGCAGCATCACGGTGCTGGCCGACCGCTTCGATGGCAAGCCGTTCAATTCGCCGAACGACATCGTGTGCCAGCGCAATGGCGCCATCTGGTTCACGGATCCGCCGTTTGGGATCGGCGGCCACTGGGAGGGCGACAAGGCCACGCCTGAGCTCCCGCATTCGGTCTATCGCATCGATCCGGCCAATGGCCGCGTGACGCTGGCGCTGGCGGATCTGGCCGGACCCAATGGCCTGTGCTTCTCGCCCGACGAAAAGGTGCTCTACATCGTCGAGTCCCGCCACCAGCCCAACCGCGTGATCTGGGCCTTCGATGTGGGCGCGGACGGCGCGCTGACGAACAAGCGCCTGCACGTCGATGCGCAGGGCCCCGGCGCCATCGACGGCATCAAGTGCGACGAGGCCGGCAACCTGTGGTGCGGCTGGGGCAGCAACGGCTCGGCCGACGCCAAGCCGGAGGAGCTGGACGGCGTGATGGTCTTTAACCCCGCCGGCAAACCCATTGGGCACATCCGGCTGCCCGAGCGGTGCGCCAACCTGTGTTTTGGCGGCGCCAAGCGCAACCGCCTTTTCATGGCGAGCAGCCATTCGCTCTATGCCCTGTACGTGGAGACCCGCGGCGCGGCATAGGCATATCCCCACCGCGGCCTCACCTGGCCGCGGGACACTTCAACACACATACCAATCAGTGTGGAGACAGCATGAACCCGAGCAAAAGACAGTTCCTGGGCAGCGCCGCGGCGCTTTGCCTGACGCCGCTGGTGCCGGCGTGGGCCCAATCGGCGCAATGGCCGACGCGCCCCGTGCGCATCGTGGTGCCTTACCCGCCCGGCGGCTCATCGGACATCATCGCGCGCATCCTGGCGCCCCGGCTGGCCGAAGTGCTCAAGCAGACCGTGGTTGTCGAGAACAAGCCCGGCGCCAACGGCAACCTGGGCGCCGGTCTGGTGGTGCAGTCGGCGCAGGAAGGCCATACGGTGCTCCTGTGCGACGTCGGTGCGCTGGCGATCAGCCCGTCCGTCTACACCAAGCTGACCTTTGATCCGTCCAAGGACCTGCGCGCGGTGGGCATGCTGGCGTATTCGCCGCACGTGCTGGCCGTGCATCCCGACGTAAAGGCCAACACCGTGCAGGATCTGGTCGAGCTGTCCAAGAAAGAGCGCATCAACTTTGCCGTCACCGCAATCGGCAGCGCGCCGCACCTGGCGGCTGTCGCGGTTCAGCAGGCGACCGGCGCGCAGTGGGAATACGTGCCGTACAAGGGCGGTTCGCAGGCGGTCACCGACACCATCGGCGGCCAGACGCAGATCATCATGAACGGGCTTCTGGCCACGCTGCCGCACATCAAGTCCGGCAAGCTGCGCGCGATCGCGATTTCCAAGAGCGAGCGCATGAAGCTGGTGCCGGACATTCCGACCATTTCCGAGCAGGGCGTGAAGGGCTTCGAGTCGGGCACGTGGCAGGGCGTGATGGCCCCGTCCAACATGACCGACCCGGTGGCAGCACAACTGCAGACGCTGATGGCGCAGATCGTCACCCAGCCGGACGTCACGGCGCAGTTGAACGAGCAGGGTGCCGAGATCGTCACCAAGAGCCCCGCGGAACTTGCGCAGTTCTTCGGCAGCGAACGCGCCCGCTGGGCCAAGGTCGTCGCCAGCACCGACATCCGCCTGGACTGATCGGCCCGGTCCGCGTCTTGCTAGGGGCGGGCGATCGGGGGCACACTGGGATCGTGTCCGGGCTTCGGCCTGGACCGATTCCCGTGGAGCCTAACGATGAAATCCCTGTTCGCCGCGGCGGCCTTGGGGTCGCTGACGGCGCTGTCCGCCTTGGCAAGCCCGCCTGCGATCGCGCGCGATCCGCTGCCCACGGCGCCAAAGCCGCCCGCATCGGCGCGCACCATACCAGACACGTGTCTGGGCACCGACTGCCCGCGCATCGTGGACCCGGGCAAACTCAACCGGGACTGCCTGGGCACGTCATGCCCGGGCTCTCGCTATCCTCCCGCGACGGAAACGCCGGTGCGGCCTCAGAATCAACCGGGGCTTAAACCTCCCACGCGGTCATGGCTGCCGCCCATGCCGCCGCGGCCTGGCCAAGCCCCCGTGGGCCCGCTGACGCCCGCGCCGGCATTGCCTCGATAGATCCGAAAAGGCCACACGCCGCAGGTATGATGGCTTCACCTGATCCACTTCGCCTTGGCCAACGCACGCCGGGCTTCCTGACAACGACATCCCATGAACGACCGCCTGCAGCAGACCCTGCGCCGCTTCGACGAGTACAACGCCGCCGATCCCAATGTGTTCACGTGGGAAGGCCAATCCTGTCCACAGGAGCTGTTTCTTGCGCAGAAGCTGCACGAATGGGTGATGAAGCTGGCGCCTGACGCGTCCGAGCCGCTGGTCCTGGCGTCCCGGTGCCAGCACATCGGCCGTTGGGAAATCGCGCGCGCCAGCTATCCTGAAGGCCGCATCGGTTACCTGACGTGGCGCAAGGCGTTGGCCAGGCATCACGCGGCAATCGCGCAACAGATCATGCAGGAAGCCGGCTATCCGCAAGAGGACTGCGACCGCGTGGCGGCGATCCTGATGAAGCAGGGAATCAAGCAGGACCCGGACGTGCAGGTGATGGAGAACGCGCTGTGCCTGGTGTTTTTGCAATACCAGTACGAGTCGTTTTATCCCGCTCACGAAGACAAGATCGTCGAGATCCTGCGCAAGTCGCTGCTGAAGATGGATGGCGCGGGGCATCAACAGGCCATGACGCTGACCTATTCGGACCAGGGCATGGGATACATCAAGCAGGCGCTCGCCGCGCTGGAAGCGGCGGCCTAGCAGCCTTTAGCCAGATGCAAACAGGCCTGCGGCAGGCCGGGAATGGATCTCCCGGCCTGCCGCAGGCCTGTATCGCGCTTGGCGGGCTTATTCGGAAGCTTGGGGCGTGACGTCGGAGGACGCGACGTCCGCGGGCGTCGCGCCGGCGGCCTTCGTATCTGCGGCCTTCGTGTCCATAGAAGTCGCGTCGGCGGATTGCACGTTGTCAGGCTTCACGTCGGCAGGCGCGGCGTCACCGGCGTCATCGGCGGGCGCCGGCGTTTGTTCGGCGGACGCCTGGGCCTTTTTCTCGGCGCGGGCGCGCGCGGCGTTGCGGGACGCGTTGCGCGATGCCATGCGCTTGGCGTGGCGCGCTTCGTTGGCCGTCACGGCGCCGGCGGGTTCGCCGTTCAGGTCCACGCGCGGCGCGTCCTCGACCATGCTGGCCCAGTAGCGGCGGCCATCGCACCACGTCTTGACGGCTTCCTTGATCTGCGCCTCGTCGAGCTGCAATTGCTCGGCGTGCTGCACCAGGTCCGCCAGCACGCCCAGCTTGAGCGGAACCTTGGGCGCCGGGTTCTTGGGAAACGCCTTGGGAAAGTGCCGTTGCAGGCGCGAAATGGCGACGACCACGGGATCGACCGGCGACTCGCGCTTTTCGGGACGCGGCGCACGCTGGCCCTTGTCACCGCCTTGCGCGCGCTTGGCCTTGTCGCCGGTCTGCGGACGCGGACCCTTGGCGGCGCCCTGCGGGCGGCGCGGCTTGTCGGTGCCTTGCGGACGCGATTCGTTTTTCGAGCCTGCCTTGTCAGGCGACTGCTTGATAAGCAATTCCCGGATCGCGGCTAATTGTTCTAGTCCCATGTGCTACACAAAAAAAAGGTTGAGGCGGCGAGCGTGTCCCTGCGCCGTGAAATCCGCTACCCGGAGACGACCACGAGCAGCGCCAGCGACAGCAGGATGCCAAACGCGGCCAGGGCAAACGGCAGTAGTAGAACATACACGCCGCGTTCCTGCCCCCGGCCATGCGCCAAACCGGCCGCAATCGACATCCGAACAGGCGAAAAAATCCCCATCGACGTGCCCGAAACGTGCAGCAGCGCGGCAGCTGCGGGCACGCTTAGGCCAGCCTGAAGCGCTAATGATAGCTGGGATGGCATGAACAGGCTGTTTGGCGCGTTGCCGCTGTTGGCCAGGATGCCGAACGCGCCTGCCAGCAGCGGCGTGATCAGGATAGTCCAGTCGCGCAGGCTCGCAAAGAGGCCGTCGGCGTAGGCCCGCGATATGCCCGCGCCAGCCAGCACCTCGGCCATCATGGCAAACAGGAATACGGACATGACGGCGTGCCGTCCGGTCATCCAGGCGGCGCGCGCCTGTGTCCGCACGGCGCCCGGATGCCGCTGCCAGGCGGCCAGCACCAGCGCACCGGCGATCAGCCAGCTTCCGGCGTGCAGAAACGGCATCCACGGCGGCAGGTCCGCATACGGGCGCATAGCCGCAAGGTCTGAAAGACCGCGATTCAGGCCAGGCACGAGCCGCGTGGCGACCAGCCAGGCGATAAGGGCGATGTAGGGCAACGCGCGGCGCGCTGCCCGCAGCGCCTCGCTGCGGCCGGGCCGGCGGTCCGCCAGGAAGCGCAGCACGATCAGCGGTCCGTACGCGGCGAGCAGTGCCGTTTCCGGCCCCAATAGCGCCGTCGCAGCGGCCAGCAAGGCCAGGCTCGCGGCCATCCAGCCGGCCTCGCGGACCCGCTCGGCGGACGGCGCAGACAACCCCGCGCGCGTGGCGGTGCGCCAGTACAGCGCCAGCCACACTCCCATCAGTAGCGCGACGGGCACCATGCTGTAAAGCGCAAGTTGCGTGGGCGGCACGCGCGCATAGGCCGAGGCCAGCAGCGTGCCGCTGCCCATCGCGCCCCACGGAATCAGCGTCTGGCTGAGCAGCGCAAACACCATGACCTCCCGGGCTCTGAGGCCGAGCGGACGGATCAGCATCACGGTGCCCAGCATGCCCACGCCGAAACCCGTTGCCGATTCGGCGAAAGGGCCGATCAGAAAACAGGCAAAGAACAGTAGCCGGCGCTTCGCCAGCGCATCGGGGCGCCCCGCGTCCGGTGCGCCGCGCGACGTGG
This sequence comes from Achromobacter sp. JD417, assembly GCF_041879325.1. Lineage (NCBI taxonomy): Bacteria > Pseudomonadati > Pseudomonadota > Betaproteobacteria > Burkholderiales > Alcaligenaceae > Achromobacter > Achromobacter sp. JD417. The sequence goes on from NZ_CP087159.1 coordinate 3,311,571, forward strand.
CGTCGTTAGCCGAGGCGTGCCCCTGCGCCGCCATCTGCCAGAACAGCAGGCCGCCCAGGATGTAGGGGGTGATGATCCATCCGATCCAGAGCCCGCGTTCCAGCGCAACGGCCAGTTGCGAAGGCGCAAAAGGGGCAGGCGCCGCAAACAGCGCGATGGGCAGGGCCCCCAACAGGCCCAGCGCCGCCGCAACGGTGGTATTGACGCGCCCGCTCGCGATCGCGGCGATCACGGTCAGCGCCGGCAGGGACCACAGCAGGTACATCATTGAGGGAACATCCGCATCGCCCGGGTGAAGTTGCGGCGCAAAGCGTAGCAGCCTCTGGCCGCCGCGGGTAGCCATGCGCGCGGCGGAAGGGGATGAGGATGGAAGAGGGCGCGGCGCCCAAACGCAGGAACGCCGGCTGGCGCTTGCACGCGAGCCGGCGTTCGGGACCTGGAAGATCAGGCCGGTGACGCTCGGATTACTGGTTCGCGCCGCGGATATTGCCCGCGATGCCGCCAGCCGCGCCGCCGATGGCGGCGCCGGTCCAGGCGCTGCCGCCCGCGATCGCGGCAATGCCGGCGCCCGCCGCGGCGCCCATCAAGCCGCCCGTGACGGTGCCTTGCTGTTCCTTGGTCATATTGGTGCATGCGGCCAGCGATGCCATCGCAATGGCCAGACCTATCGTGCGGATCGTCTTCATGGCGGCTCCTAGGGGGTGCGTTTCGTCTTCGTGGCGGGCATGACGATCTCAAACCAGATCGTCTCCACGACAGGGCGATCCAATCGGCTCGGATTGGCGGCATACCAGCGGTCGACGGTATCGCGCACGGAGTCCAGCGTCTGGTTCTGAAGACCCATGGAGAACTTGGGCACCAGGGTTTGGGTATCCGGCACGGCACGGCGTTGCTGGTAGGCCCTTTCGACCTCAAGGACGTTGGCCATGCCCAGCAGATAGGCCTTCTTGAGATTGGCGTCGGATTCGGTCCAGTGCTTGCCCGTGACGATCGGGGCAGGCTCCGCGGGTGCGGCCGTGACAGCCGACCCGAACAGCATCGAGAGGGCTACGGTCGCTGGGCCAAGCAGGTGTTTTACTCGCATCGCATCGCTCCTTTGGGGAACAAAAGATAGAAAACAACCTTCGCGCGCGATTCGGGCGGACGAACCGTGATGGCCGATCGAAAAGCGTACCGATCAATTTATGCCTGAATGCGTGGGCACGCAAGATCAGATTGGCGGGTGGACCGGACCGATTCGCGTCATCAATAAGCGGCCGATGGCGCTGCGGCGGCAGCACTCGCCGCGCCGCGGTCAAAGCTGGCCGCCAGCCGGCGGGCGCTGTTGGCATAGAGCAGGACATCCACGCCAACCGCCACGAACGTGCAGCCCAGCTCCAGGTAGCGGCGCGCCAGGGCGGGGTCCGAGGTCAAGGTGCCGGCAGCTTTGCCGCGCGCGACGATGACCTGCATGGCGCGTTCGATCGCGGCCTGCACATCCGGGTGGCCGGGCCGGCCGCGATAACCCATCGACGCAGCCAGATCCGCCGGCCCGATGAAGACCCCGTCTACGCCCGGCACCTCGCAGATTGCCTCCAGGTTCGACAGCGCTTGCACGGTTTCTGCCTGCACGAGCAGGCAGACTTCATCGTCGGCGACTTCCAGGTAGTCCTCGCGGGCGCTCCAGCGCGACGCGCGTCCCACGGCACTGCCGACCCCGCGGATGCCGTGCGGCGGATAGCGCGTGGCGGCGACCAGCGCGCGCGCCTGGTCGGCCGTGTCCACCATCGGCACCAGCAGGGTTTTTGCGCCGATGTCCAGCATCTGCTTGATGACTGCCGTGTCAGCCGCCACCACGCGCACCACGGGATGCGAACGGTAGGGCGCCACGGTCTGCAACGCCGCAAGTGTTCCGCGCAAGTCGTTCGGGGCGTGCTCACCGTCGATCAGCAGCCAGTCAAAGCCTGCGGTGGCGGAGACCTCGGCCAGATAGGGATCGGCCATGGAGAGCCATAGCCCGACCTGGGCCTGGCGCGCCGCGAGGGCGGCCTTGAAGGGGTTGTGTGCGGGCATGCGTAAAGACTCCAGAAAAGGGGCGGATCAGCTGACGATGCCCAGGTGCCAGGGCACGAATTCGTGGTTGCCCAGGCCCAGGGCTTCGCTCTTGGTGGGTGCGCCCGAGGCCGCGCGCAGGATGTGGTCGAAGATGCGCTGGCCCATCTGCGCGATGTCCACCTCGCCGTCCAGCACCGCGCCGCAGTTGATGTCCATGTCCTGCTCAAGCCGAGCGTACATGCTGCTGTTGCTGGCAAGCTTGAGGGTGGGCGCCGGCTTGGAACCGAACATCGACCCGCGCCCCGTCGTGAAGCAGATCAGGTTGGCCCCGCTGGCGATCTGGCCGGTAACCGCGACCGGGTCGTAGCCGGGCGAATCCATGAACACCAGGCCCGCACGGTCGATGGGTTCGGCGTATTCGTACACGGCTTGCAGCGGCGTCGTGCCGCCCTTCATGGCGGAACCCAGCGATTTTTCGAAGATGTTGGCCAGACCGCCTTGCTGGTTGCCGTGGCCGACGACGCCATTGAACTGCGCGTTGTGCCCGGCCGTGTAGGTTTCCCACCAGGCCAGCCGGTCCAGCAGCTTCTGTCCTACTTCCGGCGTGACGGCGCGGCGCGTCAGCAGGTATTCCACGCCGTGGATTTCGGGGGTTTCCGACAGGATCGCCGTGCCGCCATGGCGCACCAGAATGTCCATGGCCGCGCCCAGCGCCGGATTGGCCGTGATCGCCGAATAACCGTCGGACCCGCCGCATTCCAGGCCGATCTTCAGGTGGCTGGCCGGCACGCTGCTGCGGCGCGCGGCGTTCGCGTGCGGCAGCATTTCCTCCACGGCGCGGATGCCCGCGTCGATGGTGGCGCGCGTGCCGCCCGAGTCCTGCATCACCAGGGTGCGTACCCGCGGATCGCCGGCCAGATTCTGCGAGTCGATCAAGGCGGACACCTGATTGCGCTCGCATCCGAGGCCCACGATCAGCACGCCGGCCAGGTTCGGATGCCGCGCATAGCCGGCCAGCGTGCGCCGCAGGACGTCGAAATGCTCGCTGGGCGAGGACATTCCGCAACCGCTGGTCTGTGCAAACGCGGCCACGCCATCCACGTTGGGATAGGCGACAAGACGCTCGGGCGTGAAATGCTGCGCAATGTGGTGAATGACCGTGGCGGAGCAGTTCACCGACGCGATGATGCCCACGAAATTGCGCGTGCCCACCCGGCCGTCAGCGCGCACATAGCCCTGAAACGTGGCGCGTTGCGCCTCGGGCACCATCGCGACGGGGCGAACGTCGCGGCAGAACGCCGGGTCCCGCTCGAAGTCGGCCAACGCAAGGTTGTGGGCGTGCACGTGGTCGCCCGCCTCGATGTCGCGGGCAGCCACGCCGATGACGGCGTCGTACTTGCGCACCGGTGTGCCCGCGGCAATGCGGCAGGCGGCAATCTTGTGCCCGCCCGGCACCTGCGCGCGCACGCGCAGGCCCAGGTCGGGCACGACCATGCCCAGGGCCAGGGCTTCCCGCGCGACAAGGACATTGTCGTTGGGGTGCAGCCGGATCAGGGGGTTGGCGTTCACGGTGCATCAGCCCTTCTGCAGCATTTCTTTCAATTTCAGGCGCGCGATCAATGCGGTCTCCTGCTGATAGACCGAAGCGACATACGCCTGGTAATCCGGACCGTCCAGGTACATCACCGGCGCGTCGATGCGGTCGGCAACCTGCTTGAAGGCGTCGCTCTTGACGGCGGTGCGGAACGCATCGCGCAGCTTGCGCTCGACGGCGGGGTCCAGGCCCTTGGGCGCGCCGATGCCGTTGGGCGCCTCGACCACGACGTCGTAGCCCAATTCCTTCAGGGTCGGCGCGTCCTTGAAGCGCGAGGCGCGCGATTCGCCCCAGGTCGCCAGCAGGCGCAGTTTTCCTGCCTCGACGTGCGGCGCCCACGAACTGGAATCGGCCAAGAGATCGACCTGGCCACCCAGCACATCCTGCAGCGCGGCCGCGCCGCCCTTGTACGCGATGGCGTTAAACCGCACGCCGGCCGCCATGGCGAACTCTTCCATGCCCACGTGCGTCGCGCCGCCGATACCGGCGTGCCCGTATGTCAATTTGCCCGGGTTGGCCTTGGCGTACGCCACGACTTCCTTGAGCGTCTTGAATGGCGAGGAGGCCAGCACGGCAATGCCGAACGTCTGGCCCGACGTGCGCGCCAGGTAGGTCAGTTCGCTGCGCGGGTCCAGCTGCAACAGGCCAAGTTGCGAAAAGCGCGCGACCGAGATCGGAATCTGGCCGATGGTGTAGCCGTCCGGTTGCGCCTGCGACAGCGACTTCGTGCCGATCATTCCTGACGCGCCGGCGCGATTTTCCACCACGATGGACTGGCCCAGCACGCCCGAGGCCACCTGGCAAAGCGCGCGCATGGATTGGTCCGCCGTGCCGCCCACGGGCCAGGGGCAGATGAAGGTGATGGGACGCTGGGGATAGTCGGCGGCGCGGGCCGTGGCGGGCGCCAGCAGGCCGACCGCGCCAGCGCCGGCGGCCGCGCCCAGACAGGCGGCGCCCGCCAGGAACCTGCGCCTGTCCAGATCGGGGGTAGGGGTGTGCCTCATGTTTTGTCTCCGGATGTCGTTCTTATGGGTCTCGCTTTTATATTCGGGCCCCGGCAAGGCTACGCGGGGGCCCGGACTTATTCTCGTGAGCTTAACCATAACTATCCAATAGAATTGGCGCATCGTTAGATAACGCCGGTGATATGTATCGGCGCCCTGGTATCGGAGTCCTCGATGGCGCATTTGGATCGCGTTTTCCGCTCAAACCTGAAGCTGCGTCACCTCCAACTGGTCGTGGCGCTGGATGAATTCCGGCATTTGGGACGCACGGCCGAATTCATGGCCGTCAGCCAGCCGGCGGTGTCGCGCATGCTGTCGGAGGTCGAATCGATGCTGGGTCTGGCGCTGTTTGCGCGGTCCGTACGCGGCACGGAACCCACGGAGGCCGGCGCCTCGGTCGTGCGCTTTGCGCGCGGCGTGCTCGCGCAATACGCGCGCACCCGCGACGAGATCGACGCCGCCGCAAGCGGCGCGGCGGGCAAGACGCGCGTCGGCGCGATGGCCGTCGCGCTGCCGGTGCTGCTGGCGCGGGCGGTGCACGCCTTGAAGGCGCGGGCGGCGCGTGCGACCGTGCTGATCGAAGAGGGCGACCTGACGCACCTGCTGCCCAAGCTTCGGCTGGGCGAACTGGACCTTTTCGTCGGCAGGTTGGAGCCGGGCTATGCCGCGCCGGATTTGCAGACCGAAGCGTTGTTCGAGGAGCCGATGGTGGTGGTGGCCGCCCCGGGCAGCAAGGTCGCGGGACTGGCACATCCCGGCTGGGAAGATCTGGCGGCATTGCCGTGCGTCATGCCGCCGCCGTGGGCGTCATTGCGCGTCAAGCTGGAGCAGCAATTCCACCAGCACGGGCTGGAACCGTCGTCCGATCTGATGGAAACGTCGTCCTACCTGGCGACGTTGACTTTCATCCGCGAACGCCACGGCGTCGGGTTTCTAGCCCGCTCGGCGGCCAGAAGCTTTCAAGCCCAGGGGCTGTGCCGGATTCTTGCGGTGCCGCTCGCGTTGCCGCTGCCGCCCGTCGGCATCATTACGTTGCGCGAAGCCGGCCTGCCGGCCACCAGCGCGCAACTGATCGATTGCTTGAAAGCGGCTGCGACGGCGCTGTCGGCTGAAGCCGCAGACGGCGCCGGATAAGCCGGCGCGCGTCCATGATGGCACTGCTGGTGGCGATTTACTTGGCCGCCGTGGCAGCGGCGGGCGCCAGCGCTTGCAGCAGGCGCTGCGCGTTGCCCTGCAGGTCCGCGACCGGGTCGGCGCCATCCGTGGCCAGCACGACGGCCTTGGCGCCGCCGGCTTCAATGGCCTGCGAAAGTGCTGGGGTCGGCTCGCGGTGTAAAAGCGCGGCGGCCACGCCGTTGTCCTTCAGCGTGGCGGTCAGCGCAGCCAGCGCCTCGGGCGTCCAGTCCTTGTCGTCGCGCGCCATCGTGTCGACCAGATCCAGATTGAATTCCGCAATCAGGTAGGGCAGGCGTTCGGACAGGCTGACGACCGCGACGTTCTCGGCCTGCGCCAGCCCCGCCTGGCTTTTTGCATTCAGTTCGACCAGCGTGCGCTTGATGTGCGCCAGGTTCTCGCCGATGCGCTTTTCGTCGGACGGGGACAGGCGGCCCAGGTCGGCGGCCACGATGTCGGCCATGCGGCCCAGGTTGACGATGCTGAGCCACGGATAGGCGGCAAACTGGCCGCCGGGGCGCGTGTCGCTTTGCAGCGCGATGCCGTTCAGCGCGCCGTCGAGCGGACGCGCCGCGTCGATCTCGACGATGCGGATATTGGTGCGGCGCGCGTTGGCAAAGAGCGGATCGTCTGGCCAGAGGGAACGCAGGCCCACGGCCGCGTCGGCGGAGGCGGCGGCCTTTTGAAGCGCCGCGCCGCCGCGGCCGCTGAAGTAGGACGTCAGCCGCGTGGCCGGCAGGTTGGCGGGCGCCGCACGTTCGACGCGGATGCTGCTGTCCTTGGCCAGACTGTCGGTCAGGGCGAACACGACCGGGTGGGCGGCCAGCACGGTGACTGCTGCAGGCGCGGTGCTGGCGGTTTCGGGTTGCGCGGCGCGGGCTGCACGGCCGGACTTGGCGGCTTCCTGGGCATGGGCCGTGACGGCGGCGCCCAGGGCGGATGCCATCGCCACCGCCAGGGCGGCGCGGCGCAAGGTGACATAACCTGATTTCAGACTCATGCTGCATTTCCTTTCAGACCGGGGACCAGGCTGCGCGCCAGGGCCGCGATCGCAAACAAGATTCCCGCGACCAGAATGATGGCCGCGCCGGAAGGCACCGGCAGTTCCAGTTCGATGGGCAACATGATGCCGGCGAGCGTGGCGAACATCGCAAACAGCACCGACATCGTAAAAAACCCCTTGAGCGATTGCGCCAGCATCCGCGCCGCGGCGGCCGGAATCACCAGCAGGGCGCCGACCAGGATGGCGCCGATCACCTTGACCGAAGCCACGGTGACCAGCGTCACCAGGATCACAAACAGGTAGTCCATCGCCTTGACGGGTACACCGCGCACGGCGGCAAGCTGCGGATTGAAGCTGGCCAGCATCAGCCGGTTGTAGTTGGGCAGCGCCAGCGCCAACGCCAGCACCGCCACGCACGTCAGCACCGACAGGTCGTTGCTGTTGACGGTGAGCACCGAGCCGAACAGCACGTTCTCCAGGATGTGGATGTTGATGCGCCCGGCCAGCACCAGCAGCAGGCTTGCACCCAACGCCAGCGACACTGACAGGAACACGCCGATCAAGGTGTCCGGCGTAAGACGCGTGCGGTTGCTCAGGAAATTGAGCAGGATGCCGAAGATGAGGCAATAGCTGAACAGGCTGCCATAGGGGCCGGTGTAGGGCTCGCCCAGCAGAATGCCGATCGCCACGCCAGTCAGCGCGGCATGGCCGACCGCTTCCGAGAAGAACGCAAAGCGCTTGACCACGACCAGCGTGCCCAGGCCGCCCAACACCGGCCCGATGATCAGGCCGGCGAGCAGGGCGTTGATGACGAAGCCATAGGCCAGCGAATCGGGCAGCGCGCCGGATTCCGCCGCGCGCTGGATGAGTTGGCGCAGGTTATCGAAAAAGGCGTTCATGCGGCGCGCTCCTGCGGTTGGCCGCCCACGCGCGGACGGGTGGAAAAGAGCGTCAGCAGCCGGTCGGGCGTCAGCACTTGCTTAGGAGGACCGTCGCAAAGCACCTGGCGGTTCAGCCCGGTGACGCGGTCGGCCAGGCGGCCGACGGCCTCCAGGTCATGCTCGATCCAGAGCACGGTCACGCGCTGCGCGCGCCAGCTGTCCAGCAATTGTTCGAACACGCGCACACCGGCTTCGTCCAGCGCCGACATGGGCTCGTCCAGCACCACCATCGATGGGCTGGGCACCAGGCCCTGGGCCAGCAGCACGCGCTGGCGCTCTCCACCCGACAGCGCGCCCATGCGGCGGTTGCGCTTGTCCTGCATGCCCACGCGTTCCAGCGCGGCGGAAATCTCTGCCGACTTTGCGCGCGACAAGCCCAGGAATGCCGGCTTGCGCTGGCACATCGCAGCCATGAAATCGTTGACGGTCATGGGCAGGCCGCGATCGAACTCCAGCGCCTGCGGGATGTAGCCGATGACGCCCGGCCGATCGCCGGGCCACGTCACGCTGAGCTTGCCTCGATGCGGCATCTGGCCCAGCAGCGTCTTGACCAGGGAACTCTTGCCGCCGCCGTTGGGGCCCACCAGCGCGTGCACGCTGCCCGCCGTCACGCTAAAGGCGACATCGCTGAGGATCTCGGTGCGGCCCAGCGTCAGCGAGATCTGCTCGAAGGTCAGCGTGGGGCCGGGCGCGCCCGCCGGGTGCGGGGTCACCGGGCCGGTCACGCGCCGGCCTCTTCAATGGCGCGCACGACGGTAGCCAGGTTTTGCGTCATTTCCTTCTCGAACTGCTCGGCGCTGTATTCGCCGTACGAGATGTGCGACAGCGCGTACAGCTTCACGCCGGTTTCACGCTGGATCGTTTCGACGTACGAGGACGGGAAGTTCAGTTCCGAAAAGATCACCTTGACGTCGGCCGCGCGCAATTGCTCGATGGTGCCCTTGAGCTGGGCCGGGCTGGGCTCGATGCCGTGCGCCGGCTCCACGACGGCCGTGACTTCCAGGCCGAATTCGCGCAGCAGGTAGTCGTACGCGCCGTGGATGGTGGCCACGCGCAGGTCGGCGTTGGGCGCGGAGGCCAACTTGCCCAGCGCATCGGCGCGCAGCTTGCGCAGGCGCTGGCCATAGGCGCGCGCGTTGGCGGTGTACGACTGCGCGTTTGCGGGATCGATACGGCCCAGTTCGCGGGCGATGGTGTTGATCTGCGCGATCGAGGCGGTAATCGACAGGAAGGTGTGCGGATTGACGACCTTGCCCGAATCGCCGCCCCCGCGCGCGGCCATGCCGACTGCGGCCAGCAGCGGCACCTGCGCGTTTGCCTCGATCACCGGGATCTTGGGCTTTTCGCTGGCGGCGATCATGCGGTCCGCGAAGTCATCGTGGCCGATCCCGTTGAGCACGACGACGTCCAACGTGCCGATGCGCTTGATGTCCTCGGCGCGAGGCTCGTAGGCATGCGGATTGAAGCCCACCGGAATCAGCGGCACGACCTCGGCCTTGTCTCCCACGATGTTGGCGACGTAGCTGTAATAAGGATGCAGCGTCACGCCGATCTTCAGACGCTTGGCGTCTTCGGCGTGGGCGGGCGCGGTGAACGCGCCGGCCAGCAGCGCCAGCGCGGCGAGCGGCGCGGCGCAGCGGCGCAGGATCTGGGAGAAAGACGAAAAGGCAGACATAAATCCGTAGGCTCGTGTCGGAAGGCGAAGGGGGAGGGCCCGGTCAGGGCTTGTTCTGGCGGGTAACGCCGGCATCGAACTGGGCGGCGACCTGCAGCCAGCCCGCCGCCGCCAACGCGGTATCGTCGGCGCTTTCCGGGACGCGGGTTGCCGCATTCCGGGCCAGCCAGACATCGGCCTGGGCGGGCGCACTGCCGTCATGGCCATGGCCGTCCTCGGCGTGGCCGTCTTCGGCGCGCATCAGGAACGATCCGGCGAGCTTGGCATCCGCCGTCTGCCCTACATACAGGGCTTTGCCCGCCTGACGCTCCAAGCGCCACACGTGGCCGCCGCGCACGGCGGTGCTGTTGTCGGTGACGAAAGGCGGCAGTCCCTGCGCGGCCAGATCGGCGACCGAGGGCAGCGGCTCGCTGGCTTGCAGGGCAAATCCGATTTCCTCGTAGGCGACGCGCAGGTCGGCGTAGATGCCCTGTTCGGCGGGCGTCAGGTCGCGCCGTGCGTCGATCTGGGTGGCGGCGAGCGGCGCGCTTTCGGGCGGCGCTTCGCGCAGGCCGATATACCCTGCGGCGGCCGCGACGATGACCACGCAGGCGCCCAGCACCGCAAGGGTTTCGTGGCCGGCGCCCGCGGGGCGGATGACTTGTGTGTGCATGCTGCGGTTGGCCGGGGCTTACTGGATGTCGACGTGGTCGATCTCGACCACGTGGCCGGGACCCGCGTCAAACAGGACGTAGAACTCGCCGTTCGGCCGCTTGAACGACATCTTGGAATCCGCGTCCAGCTTGCCCGGCACGAGGATCTGTTCGTCGTAGGAGATGACGTCCATGGTGACGCCGGCCGCGCCGCTGCCGTCGGAAAATCCGCCGGTGCACTGGATCTGTTCCTTGCCCTCGGCCTTGCATTCGGCCATCGGATTGTGCGCCAGGGCCGAAGCGCTGGCGGTCAACAGCGCGCCAAGCAGGGCGGCGCGAAAGCGGTTCGCAAAAACTGCGTTCATCGGGATGCTCCTTGTTTCTTCAGCCACTCGACGGTGGCGGGTGAGGCGGTGGCGATGGGCCACGCCGCCTGGTGCACCGAACCGTCCCAGCCCTCCGCCGTGATCCACAGATCGGCGTCCGGGGTGGTGCGCGGAGGAATCGGCACGGTGGCAAAGGCCCGGTGCGGGCTGCCAAAGAAGATCGAGCCCGCGGCGCGCAGGCTTCGCGGCTTGCCCACGCGCACGTAGACCGCACGAATCTGGTCCTTGCAGCCTTCGCATTGCGCCATGGTGAAAGTCTTGACCATGCCGGCCGGATCGGACTTGGGCGGTTCGACCTGCCATTCGGCAAGCTGCAGCTTCCACGGGCCGACCTGCAGGTCGCCGGCGGGTCGCTGGCCCAGGCCCATCGACCCGCGCGACAACGCCAGGTCGTCGAAATACTTCGGGACGTAGAGGATCGGCAGGATGAGCAGCAGCGCGCTCAGGTGAAAGCGCCAGCGGCGCCAGAGGCTGGGCTTGGGCGCGGCGGCGAGGGTGGCGGTCTTGCTCATTCGGTCACCTCACGGGCGTCGGTGCGGGCTGCGCGGGCAGGGCGCAGCGCCTTGGCGGTGGCTTGCGCGGTGCGCTTGGTCCAGATCAGCAGGCCGCTCAGCGACATCATCGTCAGCAGCAGGCCAAACAGGAACCACACCAGCTTCAGCCAGAATCCGCCGAAGTCGCCGGTGTGCAGCGGCCGCATGGATTCGGTGAAAAATTCCAGGCCGCTGCGATCGGACAGGCGGCGCACTTCCTCGACGGCGCCGTTGTACGGATTGATCTTGGCGTATTGGTACATCAGCGGATAGGCGCCGCGGCCCGAGATGGTGATCGGGTCATAGGCATTGCCGGGGAAAAACACCTGCTGCGTCTCCAGGCCGGGCAGCTCGCGCTCGGCAATGCCGACGATCTGGTCGAGCGGCAGGCGTTTGACGGTGTCGCCGGGCGCGACGGTCGGCACCTGGTCGCGCGCCACGACGGCGGGGACGCCCTGCGTGGAGATCGTGGTGGCCGTATCGAACAGCACGGCCTGCACCAGGAACCAGATCGCGCTGACCGAGATCAGCAGGATGAACCAGACGGACCACAACCCCGACAGGCGGTGGAAGTCGCCCCAGAAAATCCGGGCGCCCTGGCCGACGCGCAGGCGCGGCTTCTGGAAATACGCGCGCCAGAACCGTTTGTAGACGACGAGACCCGTGATGAGTGACAGCAGCATCGGCACGGACAGCAGCGACACCAGATACCAACCCCAGCTATAGCCATTCGTGAACGGAATCAACAGCCAGCCGTGCAACGCGCGCATGAACTGGCGCAGGTCAAAGTTCAGGGCAGGGCCTTGAACATCGCCGGTATAGGGATTGACGTAAATGGATGTGAATCGCGCGCCGGGATATCCGACCGAGGCCGTCAGGGCGAATTGGGATTCCTCGGGCCAGGACAGCCGCTGCACGGAAGCGTCGGGCTCTTGCTTGGCGATGGCGTCCATCAAATCCTGGTAGCCCATGCGCGGGGTTTCGGCATCGGGCGCCTGGGCGCGAACGGCGGGATTGATGAGCCAGACGATTTCCTGGCTGATGACGGCGATGGTTCCGGTCGCACAGATGAAGAATAGGAAAATCCAGATCGGCAAGGCCAGCCAACTGTGGACGAGAAACCATAATTTGGAGCGCGATGGCTTGGCCATTCGAGAACTGTCCGAAGAACGTGAGAAGTGAATCTGGTCCCATTTAAGGGCGGCGTAAGGTGGAATTCTACCAAGAATCGTTCTCAATTGTCTTAGCGACTGGCTTTGGATCTGTACTGCTCCCGTGGCCGCGCTCGCGGCGTGATGACGCGACTGATGATTAAAATGCCCCCTCGGCGCCCCAATCGGCCGCCGCCCGGAACCTCCGCATGCATGCCTTTCCGTCCTCGCCGTCCTTGCGCCCAGCCGCTGCCGTCGCCCTTGCGCGGCTGCTTCTGCTGGTGTTGCTGGCCGCGCGGGCGCTGGTGCCCACCGGCTACATGCCGGATGTGCAGGCGCTCAAGCAGGGCCGTTTCGCGCTGGGCTTCTGCGCGGCCGGGGGTGGCGTTTTTCCCGGCATGCCGGGTCTGGCCGACCCGCACGCGCATGCCGGCGACTCGCATGGCCATCACGGGCACCCCGTTTCCTCCGGACACGTCGGCGCCGGTCAGGAATGTCCGTTTGGGCTGAGCGCGCACCCGGCACTGCTGTCGCCGCCAGCCTTGACGCTGATCCCCATGCTGCTCGGCTGGCGGGTGGAGCCAGCGCCGCCAGCCGACAGTCCGCGGCCCCCCATGCCGGCCGCCGGCCCGCCGCTGGGCCAACGCGCGCCGCCTCGAATCATCGGATGACATTCGTCGCCGTGCGCCTTGCGCGCACGCTGGCCGCCCCTTGCGGGCGGCGTCCGTTGTTGTCGAGACCCTTATGACCACTGATACTCTGGTTAGCCCCGCCGCGTCCGCGCGGCCGCGGACCGCGAGCGGCAGCGCTTTTCTCGCGCTGCTCACCCGGCTGCATTTCTATATAGGCCTGTTCGTCGGCCCCTTCATCCTGGTGGCGGCAGTGACCGGCACCCTGTTCGTCCTGACTCCGCAACTGGAAAGCGTCATCTACGCCGACCAGTTGCGTACGGACTCCGCCGGCACCGCGCAGCCCTTGGCCGCGCAGGTCGAGGCGGCACGGGCGCGCATCGGCCCGGGTCCGCGCCTTTTTGCCGTCCGGCCCGCACCCGGACCGGGCGAGACCACGCGCGTCATGTTCATGCAGCCCGGCATGGGCGACTCCGAATCCCGTGCGCTGTTTGTCGATCCCGTCACCCTGGCCATCAAGGGCGACATGGTCGTCTACGGGACCAGCGGCACGCTGCCTTTCCGGACCAAACTGGACTACCTGCACCGCAATCTGATGCTGGGCGACCTGGGCCGCAACTACAGCGAGCTGGCGGCGTCGTGGTTGTGGGTGGCCACGCTTGGGGGCCTTGTGCTGTGGTTTGCACGCCGGAGCCGCGACAAGGCGGCGGCAGCGCGCAGTCCGCGCCTGCGCGCGCGGCGCTGGCACGGGCTGTTGGGGCTGTGGATCGGGATCGGCCTGGTGTTCTTCTCGGCCACGGGGCTGACCTGGTCGAACTGGGCGGGCGCGCGCGTGGACCAACTGCGGGCCCAATTGGGATGGATTACACCGGCGGTGTCGCTGAAACTGCCGGCCGCCGGGTCGCCGGCCGCCGGATCGCCGGCCGCCGGTTCTCCAGCCGTGCCCGAGGGCGGCGAGCACGCCCATCATCATGGCGGCCAGCATGACCACGCCGCCATGATGATGGCGCCGGACAACGTGGCCTCCGGCTTTGACCGCGTGCTGCAGTCGGCCCGGCAGGGCGGCATCGACAGCAGCCAGCTCGAAATCCGCCCGCCGCGCGGTGAAGGCCAGGCCTGGATGGTGCGCGAGGTGGACCGCTCCTGGCCCACGCAAGTCGACACCATTGCGGTGGATCCGTCGACCTACGCCATCACGAGCCGCGCGGACTTCGACACCTTTCCGCTCATCGCCAAGCTGATCCGGTGGGGCGTGGACATGCACATGGGGATCCTGTTCGGCTGGCCCAATCAGCTCTTGATGGCCGCCATGGGCATCGCGCTGACGGCGATGATCGTCCTGGGTTACCGGATGTGGTGGCTGCGCCGGCCGGCAGCCGAGGCAGGGCAGACGCTGACGCAGGCGTGGCGCGAGCTGTCCTGGCCGGGCCGCATCGCGACGGCGGCTGTCGCGCTCGCGCTGGGCTGGTGCCTGCCGGTCATGGGCGTGAGCCTCGCCGTGTTCCTCGTGATCGACGTGTTGCGGTGGTTGGTGGCCAAACGCGGTTGACATGTGTCAACGGGCGGTGCAGATCGCGGGCGGCGGGCCGGATTCGGCGCCAGATCCGCGCTACCATCTGCGCCGTCAAGGGGATCCGATGTACCGATGCGCCACTGCTGCAAGACGATGGGTTTCGCTGTTCGCAGCGGCCCTGTTCGTCTTTCAGGCCCTGATCGCCTCGGCGGCGCTCGCCGGATCCGGCGGCGCCGGCGGGGCAGGGGGATCCCCAGTCTTCGGGGCCACCACCATCATCTGCACGGCCAGCGGGCCACGCGTGGTCACCATTGGGCAGGAAGGCGCCGTACCAGGCGACACCCCGGGCTCCATCCCAGGCGCGCACCAAGACGCCACCCCGGAAGCCGCGCAACATAGCGGCGCCATGCCGCACTGCTGCGTCGCGGGGTGCGCCATGCTGGGCGGCGCCTCGCTGCCGGCCTTGTGGCTGCTTGCGTGGCTGCTGCCCACCTTGGCCCAGCCTGACGCGCCGCCCGCCACCCACGATCCTCACTTCTCCAGTGCGCTCGCGCGTCTGCCGCAGCAGCCGCGTGCGCCGCCATCCGCCGCCTGACGGCTTTCCTCCCTGCATTTTCGGCTTGCATCGCGCCGCCCACCGCTAGCGGGCGCGGCGCCGACCGCTGACGCCTGTCCGCCTGTCCGCTCGCGGCCTGGCCCCCGATCCGTGGGGTCAGGCGCCGGGGCGTGCCTGCGCGCGGCCTTGGCGCACAAGACGGCAAGCCACGACCTCCCCATTCCACGTTGGACCCGATTCCGATATGTGCAAGCAACAGCAATTTCTACGCATGACCTGCCTGGCCGCCGCCATGGCCGCGACGTTCTCCGCCGGGGCACAATCCGCTCCCGACGGCGTGACCACGCTCGACCCCGTGGTCATCACGGGCGTTGCGCCCAGCGCGCCCCTGACATTCACGACCGATCCCAAGCTGCCGCGCCAACCGCTGCCGGCCAGCGACGGCACCGACTATCTCAAGACCATTCCGGGGTTTTCGGCCATCCGTAACGGCGGCACCAACGGCGATCCGGTGCTGCGCGGCATGTTCGGTTCGCGCCTGAACATCCTGACCAACGGCACCGCCATGCCCGGCGCCTGCCCCTCGCGCATGGACGCGCCCAGTTCCTACATTTCCCCCGAGAACTTCGACCAGCTCACCGTCATCAAGGGACCGCAGACCGTGCTGTGGGGGCCGGGCGCGTCGGCAGGCACCGTCCGCTTCGATCGGCATACGCCTGCGTTCACCGAGCCGGGCGTGCGCTTTGACGGCAGCCTGACGGGCGGCTCGTTTGGACGCAACGACCAGACGGCGGACCTGACCGCCGGCAACGAGAAGGTCTACACCCGATTCACCGCCAACCACTCGCATTCGCAGGACTACAAGGACGGCGACGGCAACACCGTGCCGTCGCGCTGGGACAAATGGAACGCGGATGTGGCGCTGGGATTCACGCCGGACGCGGACACCCTCTATGAATTGACCGCCGGCACCGGCGACGGCGAGGCCCGCTATGCCGGCCGCGGCATGGACGGTTCGCAGTTCAAACGGGAAAGCTTTGGACTTCGGTTTGAAAAACGTAACCTCGGCGAAGTGCTGAACCAGGTGCAGGCGCAGCTCTATTACAACTACGCCGACCACGTCATGGACAACTACACCCTGCGCGCGCCCGACCCCTCAAGCTCCATGGCGATGCCCATGGCGTCGGACGTGGACCGGGCCACCTGGGGCGGGCGCTTCGCCAGCACCTGGACCCTGTCGCCGGACGTGAATCTGGAGGCCGGGGTGGACTTCCAGCGGAGCCGCCACCGCGCCCGCAGCGGCACGGACACGGTGTCGTACCGCAGCCAACGGTGGGTCAAGGATGCAGATTTTTCCAACACGGGTGTTTTTGGCGAACTGACCTGGCGCGCCGCGCCGGACAGCCGCGTGATTGGCGGAGCCCGCGTGGATTGGGCATCGGCCAAGGATTTCCGCCAGACCACGGGCGGCCAGATGATGCCCATGCCCAACCCGACGGCAGGCGAGCGCCGCGACGACACGCTGCCCAGCGGCTTTCTGCGCTATGAAAGGGATCTGGCGTCGCTGCCCGCCACGGTGTACATCGGCCTGGGCCACGTCGAGCGGTTTCCCGACTACTGGGAATTATTCTCGCCCAAGCGCGGGCCCGCCGGTTCGGTCAACGCCTTCCAGGGCGTCAAGCCGGAAAAGACCACCCAGCTGGACTTCGGCGCGCAGTACAAGACCGAATCGCTCGACGCCTGGTTCTCCGGGTACGCGGGATACGTAGACGACTTCATTCTTTTCAACTACACGTCCGGCGGGATGATGGGCGCCACCTCACAAGCGACCAACGTAGATGCCCGAATCTTCGGCGGGGAGTTCGGCGCCACGTACGCCGTGTCGCCCCGCTGGAAACTGGGTGCGACGCTGGCCTACGCCTGGGGCCAGAACCGCAGCGACGGCAGGGCGCTGCCCCAGATCCCCCCGCTGGAAGCCAAGCTCAGCGCCGCCTATGACGACGGCACCTGGACGGCCGGCGCCCTGTGGCGCATCGTCGCGCCGCAAAAGCGCTACGCGCTCAATGAGGGCAATGTCGTCGGCAAGGATTTCGGCCCCAGCGCCGGTTTTGGCGTCTTCTCCGTCAATGCGGGCTATGTGGTGAATCCGCAGGTCCGACTGTCCCTGGGCGTGGACAACGTGTTGGACAAGACCTACAGCGAACACCTGAACCTGGCCGGAAATGCGGGTTTCGGATATCCAGCGGGGACAGCCGTGAACGAACCCGGACGCAGCGTCTGGGCCCGGGTCAGTATCCGATACTGACAACGGAAATGGGTTGGGCACGCTACTTGCTGAAAGGGGGGCTGAGGGTCATTCCTTGTCTTATGGAGAAGCATCATGGAAGCTTTCAAGTACACGCCCACCCTGTCCACCCCCCAGCCGATGACCAACGGCGAACGCTGCGCGTTGCGCACCCTGGCTGCCGCGCAGCAACTTTTGCACCCGGAACGTCCGCCCGCCGTCATGATGTCGACGGTCGAGGCCGAGCTGGCGAAATATGTAAAAGAGACTTACCGTCCGCGCACGGCGTGGTGAGCCGCGGGGGTAGGGCGCCGCTGCCCTCGGGCGCCCCTCACTCGATCGGCGCTCGCATGACCAGCGCCGAAACGGTATGGTTTTTCCAGAATACCTGATGGATCCGGGGCAGCAAGGCTTGCAGCTCCGGTTCCGTCGCGCCCGTAAAGGTCACCAGCACTGCGGGCCGGTCGCCTTCGCTGGGGACGCGTTTGACGTGATCCGGCGATGGAAACCCGTACTTCGTCAGGAAGGTGCGAATCTCGTCGTCGGTGGTGGTTTCCTCAACCTGATTGATGAGCAGCGCTGCCATGGCTGGACCTCCGGGGAAGGGGCGCTTCGCGCGTCAGGACGTGTCGCGTCAGAACTTTTCGGGCACGAACCGGATTGGATGCTCCGGCTGCTCGTATCCCTTGGCCTTTTGCCGCTTGGGTAGCGCAATCTTTTCCCTCGGGCCGACCTTGTAGGGAATGTGTTCCAGCAGATGGCTGATGATATTGAGCCGCGCCCGCTTCTTGTCATCGGATCCGCACACATACCAAGGCGAGATGGCCGTATCCGAGGCCTTGAACATGTCATCCCGCGCCCGTGAATAGTCGTACCAGCGGCTGTACGAATCCAGGTCCATCTTGGTCAGCTTCCAGGTCTTGCGCGGGTCGTTGATGCGCGACTGCAGCCGGCGCGTCTGTTCCGCCTCGCTCACTTCCAGCCAATACTTGAAGAGCAGGATGCCGGAGTCGATCATCACCCGCTCCACCAGCGGCACGGCCTTCAGGAAGGTGTCGACCTGCGCCTGGGAGCAGAACCCCATGACGCGTTCCACGCCCGCCCGGTTGTACCAACTGCGGTCGAAGATCACGACTTCGCCGGCGGCGGGCAGGTGGGGAAGATAACGCTGCATGTACATCTGGGACTTCTCGCGGTCGGTGGGCGCGGGCAACGCCACGATGCGAAAAACGCGGGGGCTGACGCGCTCGGTCAGGGCCTTGATCGTGCCGCCTTTTCCTGCGCCGTCACGCCCTTCGAACACGATGCACACCTTCGCGCCGGTCTCCTGCACCCATTGCTGCAGCTTGACCAGTTCGGCGTGCAATTGCGCCAATTCCTTCTCGTACTGCTTCCTGGACAATCCGGCCTCTTCGGCGGCCTCGGAGGTGTCCTTTTGTTTTTTTTTGCCGGCCATCGTCGCACTCCGAAAAGTTCCGCCACGAATCAAGGCGCATCGCGGCGCCGCCCGTGAAGTGAATATATTGCCGATTCGATGCCATTTGGGAACGCGTTACCAATGGTTTTATGGTGCCGCAACGCACTCCCTTATGGGGGGCATGCGAATTCAGGCACAGCCCGGGCACGGCATTTGCTGCCTGCATCCTCGGCCACGCTTCGCTGGCCCCAGCACATCCCAAGGTGACAAAAATGGAACCAAGACATTCCGTTGGGCAGGCATCTTCCCAGGACAACGCCGTGGAAGCGACGTCGACGCCGGACGATCTGCCCGTCAAGCCTTCTGACGGCAAGCCCGGCGGCCCGCCGGTCAAGCCTTCCGACGCTAGCGAGAACGCGCAGGGCAATGAAATCCGCAATGAAGACATGGAGCCGTCGGATGCGTCCGAATCCAATCCCGACCCCGCCGGCTCGCAGCGCTCGTCCTGACCCCGAGGAGAACCGATCATGACCGTAAAGACCACTGTGTTGGGTTTGGCCGTACTCCTGAGCGCCGCGGGCGGTGCTTGCGTGGCGCAGGCGCAGGGCGCGCCGCAGTCCGTGACCGAAGTCCGGGTCGATGTCGCCAAGGTTGACGCCGGCTACCGCGCCTCGAAGATGATCGGGGCGACGGTCTACAACGGCAAGAAGGAAAAGCTCGGCACCGTGGATGATCTGATCCTCGGACCGCCCGACTGGGCGCCTTATGCGGTGTTGTCGGTGGGTGGCCTGCTGGGCGTGGGCAACCACCTGGTGACGGTTCCGCTGTCACAGATGCAGGTCGCGGGCGATCAGTTCCAGTTGCCGGCGGCCACCAAGGATACGCTCAAGGCGCTGCCCGAATTCAAGTACGCGAAGTAGACGGCGCGGGGCTTGCCGCCCCGCACCGCATGACCATCCATGCCACGAGGAGGCTCCATGCAGATTGAACCCGTCCCCGACAGCCGTCCCGCGCCGCGCTCGCGGTCACTGGTCGCGCAGCTTAAGGATATCGATGCCCGCCGGCCGGATTTTCCGGGCGAGCATCTGATCGTGCTGGGCGTGGGCGTTCTGCTCATGCTGTCGGGCATGCGCAGCCGCACCATCCTGCGGCGCACGCTGATCACGGCAGCCGGGACCGCCCTGATCGGTCGCGCGGCAAGCGGAACCGGGGGCGTCGCCCGCGTCGCCCGGATCGTCAAGCGCTTGGGCTGATCGCGGCGCAGGAGAACCGTCATGGCAGCAAGAACCATATGGAAAGGGGCCATTTCCTTCGGTCTGGTTCACATCCCCGTGGGCCTGCACACGGCCACCACCGAGTCGGGCGTGGATTTCGACTGGCTGGACAAGCGCTCGATGGACCCGGTGGGCTACAAGCGCATCAACAAGCGGACCGGCAAGGAAATCGACAAGGACAACATCGTGAAGGGCGTCGAGTACGAAGACGGCAAGTACGTCATCGTGTCGCCCGACGAAATCGCCGATGCGTATCCCCGGACCACGCAGACCATCGAGATCCAGCAGTTCGTGGACGCCACGGACGTGTCCTTCGTCTATCTGGAGCGGCCGTATTACGTTGCGCCCATCAACAAGGGGCACAAGGTGTATGCCTTGCTGCGCGACACCCTGGCCAAGACCGGCAAGATCGGTATCGCCAAGGTCGTGATCCAGACCAAACAGCACCTGGCCGCGCTGATCCCGTCGGGCGACGCGCTGGTGCTGAACCTGATGCGTTGGGGCGATGAGGTCAAGTCGGTCGAAGGGCTGGATCTTCCCAAGGCGGGCGCCAAGAACATGACGCCCAGCGCCAGCGAGCTGAAGATGGCCAAGATGCTGGTGGAGGACATGTCCGGCCAATGGGATCCCGAACAGTACCAGGACGAATTCAAGGCCGCGGTGATGGCGCTGGTGGAAAAGAAGGCGAGCGCCGGCAAGACGGAGACGGTCATCGAGCCGCAGGAAAAGTCGCCCGCTTACGCCGACAACGTCATCGACCTGACGGAGTTGCTGCAACGCAGCCTGAAGGGCGGCAAGGGCGCGTCCAAGGCCGCGTCGTCGGCGGGCAAGGCCGGCAATGGCGCCGCAAAAAAAGCGGCCCAATCTGCTTCCAAGAAGACGGCTGCAAAAAAGACAACGGCCAAAACCACGGGCAGCGCCAGCAAGGCGTCCGGTAAGACCGCTTCCAAGACGGCGAGCAAAGCGCGCAAGGCGGCTTGATCATGGCCGATTCGCTCAAGAAGTACCGCGAAAAGCGCAACTTTCAAGTCACCTCGGAACCGGCTGGCGGCGGCGAGGCGAACGAGGGCGCGCGCGCCTTCGTCATCCAGAAGCACTGGGCGAGCCGGCTGCACTACGACTTCCGTCTGGAACTGGACGGCGCCATGAAGAGCTGGGCGGTGCCCAAGGGTCCTTGCTACGACCCGGCCGTCAAACGCATGGCGGTCCAGGTCGAGGACCATCCCATTGCCTACAACCAGTTCGAGGGGCAGATTCCCGAAGGCCAGTACGGCGCGGGCAAGGTCATCATCTGGGACGAAGGCAAATGGATGCCGGTGGGCGACCCGCGCAAGGGCTATCGGGACGGTCATCTGAAGTTCGACCTGCAGGGCGTCAAGATGCAGGGCAGGTGGGCGCTGATCCGTCTAAAGGGCAAGGAAAGCGACAAGCAGCCGCCCTGGTTGCTCATCAAGGATCGCGATGCGTTCGCCCGGCCAGAGCGGGAGTTCAGTGTGGTGGACGAAATGCCCGACAGCGTGGTCCCGCTGCGCACGGCCAAAGCGCCATCCCCAGATCGGTCCGAAGACCAACCTGAACCTTCCGCCGACGGCCAACGCGCCTTGCCCGGCGTGGCCGCCGATTTGCCGGTGCATCTGAAACCTCAGCTCGCCACGCTAGTGGACGGCGTGCCCCACCACGCCCCGGACTGGCTATACGAAATGAAATTCGACGGCTACCGGCTGGTGGTGCGGATCGAAGGCGACGACGTGCGCCTTTATACCCGCAACGGCCACGACTGGAGCGCCAAGCTGCCTCATCTAGTCGACGCGTTTCGCGCGTTGCCGGCCAAATGGGCTTGGGTGGACGGCGAGATTGTGATGCTCGACCGCGAGGGCATTCCGAATTTCCAGGCGCTGCAAAACGCCTTCGATGGCGAGCGCACGCAAGATATCGTCTTCTATGCCTTTGATCTTCCTTTCATCGGGCAGCGGGATCTGCGCCAGGAACCCCTGACGGTGCGCCGGGCGCTGCTGCAGCAACTGATGGACACCACCGAAGACGACCACCTGCGATTCAGCGAGGCCCTGGAGGCCGCGCCGTCGGATCTGGTGGCGACAGCCTGCAAGATGGGGCTGGAAGGCATCATGGCCAAGCGCCTGTCCTCGCCCTATGTGTCGCGCCGCACAAATACCTGGGTCAAGGTCAAATGCGCCCGGCGCCAGGAATTTGCCATCGTCGGCTACACCGCGCCGAAGGGCAGCCGCGTGGGGCTGGGGGCGCTGCTACTTGCCGTAACCGAGCAGGATGGCAGCCTGCGCTATGCCGGCAAGGTGGGCACGGGGTTCGATGACGCCAGCCTGGTGTCGCTGCAAAAGCGCCTGGCGTCCATCGAGACCGACAAGAAGCCTGTCGCGAACGCGCCCGCCGCCGGTGGCGTACGCTGGGTCAAGCCCGAACTGATTGCGGAGGTGTCGTTTGGCGAGTGGACGGGCGGCGGACACATCCGCCATTCTGTCTTTCGAGGACTGCGGCAGGACAAGCCGGTGCGGGCCATTTCCAGGGAGAAGGCAGTGCCAGTCAAAGACGTCGAGGGCGATGCGGGCGCGACCAGACCGGCCAGCAAAGCCGTGCCCGCCACCAAAGCCAGCCGCGCCAAGGGCGGCAAGCTCACCAATCCGGATCGCGTCATCGATCCGTCCACCAAGCTCACGAAGCTGGACCTGGCACGCTATTACGCGCTGGTGGCGCCGCTGATGCTGGAACACCTGAAGGGGCGCCCGGTGTCGTTTCTGCGCGCGCCGGCCGGCGTCCAGGGCGAATTCTTCTTCCAGAAGCACCTGGAAGCCGCAATGCCGGGCGTCAAATCCCTGCCGGCCAAGCTAGACCCGGACCACCCGCCGCTGCTCGAAGTGCCCACTGCCGAGGCCATCATGTCCGCGGTGCAGATGAACGTGGTCGAATTCCACACCTGGAACGCGGTCAAGACGTCCATCGGCAAGCCGGATCGGATGCTGTTCGATCTGGACCCGGGCGAGGGCGTGCAGTGGCCCGCGATGCAGCAGGCCGCGAACCTCGTGCGCGTGCTGCTGGAAGAAATCGGTCTGAAAGCGTGGCTCAAGACCAGCGGCGGCAAGGGCCTGCACGTGGTCGTGCCGCTGCGCAAACAGTACGACTGGGATACGGTGAAGCGCTTTTCCCAGGTGGTCGTGCAGCATCTGGCGCGGACGCTGCCGCAACTGTTTGTGGCCAAGAGCGGGCCGAAGAACCGGGTCGGCAAGATCTTTGCGGACTACCTGCGCAATGGATTTGGCGCGACCACCGTTTGCGCCTGGTCGGCGCGGGCGCGTCCCGGTCTGGGCGTGTCGGTGCCCGTCAAGTGGGAAGAGCTGGACAAGCTGACGGGCGGGGCGCACTGGACGATCCAGGATATCCACGCCCGGCTGGACGCGGGCAACACCCCATGGGACGATTACGCGCCGCAGTCCCTGGCGCCCGCCATGTCCGCCATGGAGTTCGAGCCATGAGCAGGATCTCCCTTGTGCTGTGCCGATCTCCCAAGGAGTCGCCCTATGCCACCGCCTGTTGCGCAATCCAGCATGATGGACCGCCCGGACGGGTATGGAATCGTCAGCCGTGTCCTGCATTGGCTCATGGCGGTGCTGCTGGCGTGGCAGTTCACCAGCGCGGCGGCGCGGCAATTCTTTCCGGACACTCCCATCGAGGACTTCTTCTGGGCGTCGCACACGTCGCTGGGTCTGTTGCTGCTGATCCTGGTCGTCGTACGCGGCGCGTGGGCCCTCGCCAACCTGGGACGCCGTCCGAACAGCGGCCTGATGGCGGGCTTCGGTCACTTGCTCCTGTACCTCATGATGATCGCCATTCCCACATTGGGACTGTTGCGGGCATATGGCCGGGGCAGGGGCTATTCGGCCTTCGGCATCCCGGTCTTCAGCCCGCGCGACCAGGAAATCGAAGCGCTGGTCGAGTTGGCCAATGCCTGGCACGGACTGCTGGGCTGGACGCTTCTCGCGGCGGCGGCGGGCCACGTCATGATGGCCTTCCTGCACCGCGGCAGGGACGGGCGGCGTGTATTGACGCGCATGACCCGGGGGCAATGACGGCCGGCGTGCCGGCCTGTACAGGAGGCAATCATGCAGCGCGATGAGCTCTTGGCACTGATGATCTCGGTGTCCGCGCCGGCGCCCCGGCTGGACGAATGGGACCGGGTGCTGTCCATTTACGCGGGGTACCTGGAAGGCGTCGCGCCGAAGCTGTCGGAGAAGGAGCTGGGCAATTTCATTGGCGCGGGCGCCATGTTCTACCGCACGCTATGCCAAGCGGACTCCTACCGCCAGGAATCCGTGTGGGGGCGGCGCAAAAAGGAAGGATAACCACGCCCGGGCGCGCCAACCCGGGGGCGCTTCGGCTGCGGCATCCGGCCGCCTTGGATGCAAACGTTTGCATGGGTATGGGGCTTGCTGGCCGTTCTGGCACGAAATTCATCCATTCGTGCCAGGAAATGGCCAGCGGCAAGGACAACACATGCGACGCAGACCGGTAAGACAACCATCAAGCCGACCCACCATCACGACACCCACGACCGTTGACGCGAACTCCACATTGGTGGATGACGCACCGCACGGACAAGTGCCCGCCATCTGGGCGATCGGCGACGTGCATGGCTGCTGCCCGTCGCTGGACGCGCTGCTGGCCAGCCCCGAAATCGCGGCAGACCCAACCTGCCGGTTCTGGTTCGTGGGCGACCTGATCAACCGCGGTCCTGCCAATGCCGAGGTCTTGCGCCGGGTCATGGCCCTGGGCGACCGCGCGACCGTGGTGCTGGGTAACCACGACCTGCGCGCCCTGGGCGTGGCCGCAGGTTGCCTGCGCCCAGACCCCCGCGACACGTTGAATGATCTGTTCGACGCGCCGGATGCGTACGAATTGCTGGATTGGCTGCGCGCGCAACCGCTGATTCACGTGCAGGACAGGCATGTCCTCGTGCATGCCGGGCTCTTTCCCGGATGGGACGTGGCCCAAGCGGTGGCGCTGGCCGGCGAGGTCCAGGACATGCTTCGCGACGATGACTGGCGCCGCCACATGCGCACGCTGATCGGCACCGCGCCGCTGGCGTGGAGCGCCAACCTGGATACACAGCAACGCCTGCGCTTCATCGCCAGCGCATTCACGCGTATGCGGCTTTGCACCCGCAATGCGGCCCTGGCGCCTGGCGCCAAGTCCAGCCCAGGGCGCTGGCCTCGCGGAACGTTGCCGTGGTATGACCTGCCGCGGCGCGCGGACGCCGGCAACACCATCGTTTTCGGCCACTGGGCGACGCTGGGGCTGCTCGTGCGCACGGACGCCGTGTGCCTGGACACGGGCTGCGTGACGGGCGGGCCGCTGACTGCCTACCGGCTCTCCGACCGCAAACTGGTACAGGCCGCGCGCGAAGCGCTCGCCCAGGCGGCTTGAACGGTCACGCGAACAGGCGGTAGGCCACGCCCAGACTAAACAGAAGCGCCGTGCCAATGGCATAAAACGCCAGCGACAGCCAGGCGCTCAGCGGCACACGTGCCGGCGCTTCGGCCTGTCCCGCCGATTGCGCCTCGGGCGGAATTTCATCATTGGCGGCCGCGGGGCAGGGGACTCGG
This sequence comes from Achromobacter sp. JD417, assembly GCF_041879325.1. Classification (NCBI taxonomy): domain Bacteria; kingdom Pseudomonadati; phylum Pseudomonadota; class Betaproteobacteria; order Burkholderiales; family Alcaligenaceae; genus Achromobacter; species Achromobacter sp. JD417. Next base: position 3,337,003 of record NZ_CP087159.1, read on the forward strand.
CCTTCCGCGATGTGGGCGGGTGGGGCGGCGCGCGCAATCCCCAAGGAAATCAAGGTGTTGCCGACCGGCGTCGGCGAGAGAACGGGTTCCGGTGAGCTCATGGGAGCCTCCGCAATCAGGGTTAAGTGATGAAAGGCGAAACGCCTACAGCAAGCGGCGTGCCCAGATCCGGCCTTGCGCGCCGGACCGCCAGCCGGACGGTCCGAAGGCGGCCCACTTCCCGTCTCCCTCCCAAACACTTACGATACGGCAGGCGCCGGGCGTTTCGGCCCCGCTTGCCCGAATCGACTGACACGTGACGGCCGCATTTCAACCACGGAGCATTCATGAACGGTTACCCAGATACTCTTCTCCTGATCGACAACGAATGGCGCGAGGCCCGAGGTGGCGCGCGCATCGACGTCGTGAACCCCGCCACCGGCCAGAAGATCGGCCAGGTGGCCAGCGCCTCCCGCGAGGACCTGGACGCGGCGCTGGCGGCAGCGCAACGCGGTTTCGAGACGTGGCGCGACACGTCCGCGCATGAGCGTTGCGCGGTCATGCGCAAGGCGGCCGTCCTGCTGCGCGAGCGCGCGGACAACGTGGCGCGCCTCTTGACGCAAGAGCAGGGCAAGCCGTTGGCCGAGGCGCGCGGCGAAGTGCTGGCGGGCGCCGACATCATCGACTGGTTTGCCAATGAAGCCCTGCGCGTCTACGGCCGCATCGTGCCGTCGCGCAACCCGGCGGCCCAGCAATTGGTCATCAAGGAACCCGTCGGCCCCGTCGCCGCGTTCACGCCTTGGAACTTCCCGGTCAACCAGATCGTGCGCAAGCTGGGCGCCGCGCTGGCCACGGGCTGCTCCTTCCTCGTGAAGGCGCCCGAGGAAACCCCGGCGTCGCCTGCCGCGCTGCTCAACTGCTTTGTCGACGCCGGCATCCCGAAGGGCGTGCTGGGCCTGGTGTTCGGCTCGCCGGCCGAGATCTCCAGCTACCTGATTCCGCACCCGATCATCCGCAAGGTCACCTTCACCGGCTCCACCCCGGTCGGCAAGGAACTGGCCGCGCTGGCTGGCCGCCACATGAAGCGCGTCACGATGGAACTGGGCGGTCACGCCCCGGTCATCGTGGCCGAGGACGCCGACGTCGAACTGGCCGTCAAGGCCTCGGGCGGCGCGAAATTCCGCAACGCCGGCCAGGTCTGCATTTCGCCGACCCGTTTCCTGGTGCACAAGAACGTCAAGGCGGCATTCGAGCAGGCTTTCATCGCGCACGCCGAAAAGCTCAAGCTGGGCGATGGCCTGACCGAAGGCACCACGCTGGGCCCGCTGGCCAACGACCGCCGCCTGGCGGCCATGGACAAGATCGTCAAGAACGCGGCAGAGAAGGGCGCACGCGTGGCCACCGGTGGGCAGCGCGTGGGTGGCGCCGGTAATTTCTTCGCCCCGACGATCCTGACCGACGTGCCGCTCGAGGCCGATATTTTCAACGAAGAGCCGTTTGGTCCCATCGCGGCGATCCGCAGCTTCGAAACCCTGGACGAAGCCATCCGCGAAGCCAACCGCCTGCCGTTCGGCCTGGCGGCTTATGGTTTCACCCGGTCGATCAAGACGGTGCACGAGCTGTCGCGCCGCCTCGAAGTGGGCATGCTCTGGGTCAACCAGCCCGCAACGCCCTCGGCCGAGCTGCCCTTTGGCGGCGTTAAGGATTCCGGCTACGGTTCCGAAGGCGGTCCCGAAGCGCTTGAGGCGTATCTGGTCACCAAGGCCGTCTCGGTCGTGGGGGTCTAAGCCCGCCGTTTAAGCCCGCCGTCTAAGTCAGGCGTCTAAGCCCCGCCGTCTGACCGGCTGGTTTGGCAACAGGCCGTATCCGAGAAATCGGATACGGCTTGTTCGTTTCCGGATTCGATGCTCTCCAAATGAAAGGCGTGCTTACGCACCGTTGCCGGTCGGGCCCGCCGACCGAAGGTAAGGTCTGTCTGACAATGACGTCCCCCGGAGGTAGACGCATCGATGTTTTCCTTGCCGCCCATCAAGACCCTAGCCCGCCACAAGCCGGCCGGCTCGGCCATGAATTGGTTTTTGGAGCGCAAGCAGTTTGTCAAGGCACTGCTTTCCAACCCCTCGGCGGTCGGCGCGGTTGCGCCTTCCAGTGCCGCGCTGGCCGCGGCCATCACCGAATCGATCCCGCCGCGCGCCGGCAAGGTCCTCGAACTAGGCTGCGGGACTGGCGTGTTCACCCGAGAAATGCTGCGCCGGGGCGTTGCGCCATCCAATCTGGTACTGGTGGAGCAGGACTCGGACATGAGCTCCAGCCTGCGCAGCCAGTTTCCAGAGGCGGCCGTGCTGCAGGTGCCTGCCCAGGACCTGTCGCGCGACAGCCATCCTGAACTGCACGGGATCGGCGCGGCGATTTGCGGCCTGCCGCTACGCAACATGAGCGGCGCGCATCACCACAAGCTGCTTACCGCCGTCTTCGAGGCAATGCCGCCGGGCGCATCCATGCACTTCTTCACGTATGGCGTGAAATGCCCGATCTCGGCGCGCGTGCTCGATGACTGCGGACTTCACGCCCGGCGCGTGCGATTCGTGCCGATGAACCTGCCGCCTGCCTCTGTGTACAGCCTGAGCCGCACGCCCTGAGGGCACGGGCGGGACGGGCGCGGCTCATTGAGAGGCACGCCCGCCCGCGGTACGGCGACGTCGGGGGCGGGCTATGCCATGAAGGTCAGCATGCCGTTGGTGAGGTCGTACATCGACCCGACGATCTTGATCTTTCCTTCCTTTTCCAGCCCCGCAAGAATGGGGCTGTTCTTGCGGATGGACTCGACGGTGAGCTGAACGTTGGTCCGCGCCACCGCGTCCACGAATTGCGCATTCTTGCCGCTGCGGTCGCCCGTGTACTTGGTGGCCTCGACCGCTGGCTTGATGACGTCGAGCAATCCGGTCAGATGGCCGAGCTGAACATTGTCGATCGCGCCGGCCACCGCGCCGCAAGCCGTATGCCCCATGACGAGGATCACCTTGGCGCCCGCCGCCGCGCAGGCAAACTCCATGCTGCCGAGCAGGTCGTTGTTGGAAATGTTGCCTGCGATCCGCCCGTTGAAGGTTTCGCCGATGCCCGTGTCCAGAATGATCTCGGCGGGCGCGCGCGAGTCGATGCAGCTCAGGATGACCGCCGCCGGGTATTGGCCCAGGGCGCTGGACCGCTTCTGCGCAAGGTAATCGTGCTTCTGGGGCTTGCCCGCGCGAAAGCGCGCATTGCCCCGCTTCATCATGTCAATCACCTGGTCCGGCGTCATTGCGTCGCGCTGTGCCTGCGATAACGACGCCGCCTGCGCGTCGTTCGGGGCGACTGCCACGCCTGCCATCACCGCAGCCGTTCCGGCGGCAACGCCCGCCTTCAACCAGCCGCGCCGGTCCAGGTTCAGAGGGTGCCCAGCCATGCAACAATCCTTGATCGCTTCCATGAGGTGTCCCCAAAAAGCAGCCCAAAACGATAGACCGCGGGACGCGGCTATTCGATGATGGGCCGGCCACACTTGCCGTTTTCACGGCGAGAGCCATTCTGTTCCTGTTTGCGGCGGTGAACAATGTTTCTTGTTTTCCGGACCGATGAGTGGCATAGTTTTTCGCACGACAGGCCCCCGGGCGGGTTCGGGGCGGTTAAGACAGCGAATACGAAAGGTGCCCCATGAGATACCTGTACATCGTATTGATTGTGTTGCTCACGGCGATGGTCCTGTCGTTCAAGGTCCAGAATTTCGATTCCGTCACCCTGACGCTCTGGACAACCACCATCACCTTGCCGACGTCGGTTCTCGTCGTCGGCGTCTACATCCTGGGCATGCTGACGGGCGGCTTTCTGCTCAGCCTGTTGCGCACCGCCTTCCGGGGCGCGGCCAGCCGTCCCGCCGGTCCCACCCCCTGAAGATTCCCCAAGCGCTACCCGGCTAGCCGCTGTGCGTCCGCAATCAGGGCGCGAACGCGTACTTAGGAGCAATCCCGATGAAAAGGCTATTCCTTGTCTTGTCCACGTGCGTGCTGGCCGGTTGCGCCGGCACGGTCGCGACGAAGAACGATCTGGCCAAGTACGGCACGCCGCCCAGCGATGAAGACCTGTACCAGTACATGTCGACGCTGCGCGATTCCATGCCGCCCACCCGGTATGTCAGCTATCGCGACAAGGGATATGCGGAATCCGTGAAGAAGACCACGTTTGCGGGCGAGGACGGCAAGCCGATGTCGGGTTGGGAGTACGACTTTGACGTGGCTGCCTACGACCAGCTTGGCCCCGACCAGCCGCAGTGGACCGCGCGGCGCGTCGTGTTCTTCAATGGCCGCGCCATAGGCGGCTTCGATGCGAATGGGAAGTTCATGCGCGCCAGCGCCCAGCCATCCGCGGCTGCGCCTGCGCCCGCACCGGCGCCCGCGCCTGCGGCCTCGCCGGCGCGTCCGCGCTAGGCCTGGATTTCCCATTTCCGCCGTTCCGGAGACCCCATCATGCAAAAGCCTCAGCAGGCCGCCCCGCGTAGCCGCCTGACCCTTCTCGCCGCAGGCGGCATCCTTGGCCTTGCCGCCATCCTTGCTGGCTGCGCCAATCCCTCTGCGTCCTCACGCGTCTACACCTTCGACCAGGCGCAGCGCGCCCAGACCGTCACCCTCGGCTACGTCATTGGCGTGCGGCCCGTCACCATCCAGGCCAGCCAGACCTCGGGCATGGGCATGATCGCGGGTGGCGCGCTGGGCGCCGTCGCCGGCAACGCCGTGGGCGGCGGCTCCGGACGACGCATCACCACCGTCGGCGGCGCAGTCGGCGGCGCCATGGCGGGCAACGCAGTCGAAAACGCCAGCATGCGCCGCGCGGGCCTGGAAATCACCGTGCGCCTGGATTCAGGCGACGTGCGCGTCATCACACAGGAAGCGGATGTGCCAATCTCGACCGGCCAGCGCGTTCAGGTGGTCACCCAGGGCGGCGTGAGCCGCGTCGGCGGCATCTGAAGCCGCCCGGGATCCGCATCCGGACTGCGATTCGGGCCGGCTGCGGAGAATATGGCATCTAATCTCCGCATGGCGGCATGCGGAGATTAATTGCCCGTGCCGAGACAGCGCGCCATGGGCGGGCGCAGCACCAGCTCTTGGCGGATTGACCGCGCCATGACCGTCTTAAGATTCTCTTCATCCTGTCGCGTATAGTCGGCGCATGCGTATCCTACTGGCCGAAGACGATGTATCCCTGGGCGAGTCGATCGAATCCTGGCTGGAGCTCGACGGCTATGTGGTCGACCGCGTGACGCGCGGCGATCTTGCCGAAACGGCGCTGGCCGCCCACGACTACCACTGCGTGTTGATCGACCGCGGCCTGCCCGGCGTCTCGGGGGACGACCTGCTGCGGCGGCTGCGAGCGCGCCGCGACAACGTGCCGGCCATCATGATCACCGCCCGCGACGCGGTGCCCGACCGTATCGAAGGCCTGGATTTGGGCGCGGACGACTACCTCGTCAAGCCTTTCGACCTGGACGAACTGTCGGCGCGCATCCGCGCTGCGCTGCGCCGCCGCGACGGCCACGCCACCCCTGCGCTCGAGCATGGTGGCGTCTTGCTGGACGTGGCGGCCAAGCAGGTGCGCTTCAATGGGACGCCGGTCGAGCTGACGGCGCGCGAATTCGCCATCCTGCACGCGCTCATCCGGCGCCCGGGCCATATCTTGTCACGCGCGCAGCTGGAAGAGGCGCTGTATGGCTGGGGCGACGAAGTCGAAAGCAACACGATCGAAGTCCACATCTACAACCTGCGGCGCAAGCTGTCTTCGGACCTGATCAAGACGGTGCGCCGCCAGGGCTATAGGCTGGCGGACTGAGATGCGCTGGCGCAACAAGACTCCCCGGGCCGAGCGCGGCTATTCCCTGCGGCGGCGCCTGATCGGCACGACGCTCGGTTCCAGCATCCTGGTGGGGCTGGTCAGCACCGTGATCGTGCTGGCCATCGCGCGCAAGGAGGTCAACGACGCCTATGACGACTGGCTGGAAGAGGGCGCGCGGCTGGTCCTGGCACTGGGCGAGGGCAGCATCGGCCGGACGGCGGGCCAACCCGCCGCTGGCGACACGCAGCCGGCGCTTCGGCTGGACTATCAGTTGGTCTCGCGCACGGGCGACGTGCTGCTGCGGGGTGAAGACGCGCCCAAGCGGCCGTTCGTGCCGCCGGACCGGCGCGGCGACCGCTATTACGACGTACGTGCCGACGGCGAGGATTGGCGCGTCTACGTGCGCCATCATGACTCCCTGGGTTTTTCGGCGCAGGTCGGTCAGGAGATGGACGAACGCACCGATCTCATCTGGGACATGCTCGAGTCCTTGGCGTGGCCGCTGGTCGGCCTGTGGGTCCTGCTTGGACTGATCAACTGGTTCCTGATCTGGCGTCTGCTCAGGCCGCTTGCGCGCATGGCGCGCGGCATCGAGACCAAATCGCCGTCCGACCTGTCGCCGGTGGCCGAAGAGAGCAGGGCGCATGAAGTGCAGTCCATCACGGCAGCCCTGAACCGTCTGCTTGGCCGGTTGGACCACGCGCTTGAAGCCGAAAGGCGCTTCACGGCGGATGCGGCGCATGAGCTGCGCACGCCGCTCGCGGCCCTGGCGTCGCGGATCCAGGTCCTGCAACGCAGCCATCCGGCCGGCGAGGCGCCGGCGCTGGCCGCGCAATTGCAGCGCCTGCGCGCCGACATGATGCGCACGACGAGCCTGGTCGAAAACCTGCTGCAACTTGCCCGGCTGGACCCGCAATCGGCCGACGCCATGCCGCGCGAGCGCATCGACGTCCCCAGCCTGCTGCAGGATGCGGTGGACGCCTGCGCGCCCGCGGCGGCGGCGCGCGGCGCCACGATCACGATTGCGGCGCGCGAAAAGCAACTGGTCGGCAACCGGGACGCGCTTTTTACCGCGTTGCGCAACCTCATCCATAACGCGGTGTCGTACGGCCGCGAGGGCGGACAGGTCCGGGTCGCGGCCGAACGCGCCGGGCAGCACGTCGCGCTCAGCGTGAAGGACGACGGGGAGGGCGTGGCCCCAGCCGATCTGGAGCGGCTGACGCAGCGCTTTTACCGCGTCCTGGGCACAAACGTGCCGGGCAACGGCCTGGGTCTGTCCATTGTGGCGCGCGTGGCCACCATGCATCGCGCGGAACTACGCTTCGGTCCGGGGCTGGACGGCCGGGGGTTGGGCGTCACGCTGTTGCTGCCGCTAGACATGAACGGGTGACGCAACAATCCGCGTCCCCGCGCAGGGATAAGGTCTGCTTCATCTTCGGGGCGTCAAATGGCGACATGTTCAACAGCGAAGCGCAATCCGCGCAAGGAGCCGCACCATGACCCAGATCTCTCGTCGTTCCTCATTCCTCCGCACGTTCCTGGCCAGCGCCGTCCTCGCGGGCGCCACCGTGGCGGGCGTGGCGCACGCCCAGGGCTACACGGGCCCCAGCACCGGCAAACCCGCTGCCCAAGGCTACAGCGGCCCCAGTACGGTTGCCGTCACGACAGTCAAGGAACTCCTGGCCAATGGCCGGGACGACCAGAACGCCATCCTGCGCGGCCGCATCGTGTCGCACGACGGTGACGATCACTACACCTTTGACGACGGCACGGGCCCGATTCGCGTCGAAATCGATCACGAGGACTTCCCGGCGGGCCAGAAGATCGACGACAAGACCCAGGTCGAGCTGCGTGGCGAACTGGACCGTGACCGCAACAACGTCGAGTTCGACGTCGACAGCGTCCGCGTGATGTAAAGCGCGCGCGGCGGGCGCATACGTTATCCTGTCGACCTCCGATTCGATACCCGTGCCTGTTTGTCGTGAATCCCGTAACGTCCCCCGCCGCGGTCCAACTGCCCGAAGCCTCCATCCGCGCCACCGTCCGGTTGCCCATCCGCCTTGCCGATGGCACCGAGGCGCTGGCGCTGGCTTACAGCTTTCATGGTCTGGCCGACGCGCGCGATCATCTAGCCCTCAAATTCGGGCAACCCGGCCCGCGACCGCTCGTGCGGCTGCACTCCGAGTGCATGACGGGCGATGTCTTCGGATCGCTGCGCTGCGACTGCGGTCCCCAGCTTCAGGAAGCGTTGCGCCTCATGAGCCAGGAGGGCGGCTATCTGCTGTACCTGCGCCAGGAAGGGCGCGGCATCGGCCTGTATTCCAAGCTTGACGCCTACCGGCTGCAGGAACTGGGGTACGACACCTACACCGCCAACCTGGAACTGGGCCACGGCCTGGACGACCGCGACTACACGCCGGCCGCCCAGATGCTGCGGGCATTGGGCGTCGATAATCTTGAACTGCTGACAAACAATCCCGACAAGCGCACCCAGCTCGAACGCATGGGCATCCAGGTCAGCGGTTGCCGCCTGACGGGCGTATTTCCGAACGAGCACAACAAAGGCTATCTGCTGGCCAAGGCGCTGCGCACGCAGCACCGCATCGAACTCGGTCAGACCGAGGAGTGACGAAGCGATACGCCCGGCAGCCCCTCCCGGCGTAAGGAGAAACCCTTATACTCTGGGCCGGTCGTTGGGCCGCATTGCCGGCTGCATGGCCGTATCGTTTTGGAATCCCCTATGAATCAACAACATAAAGACCTGTCCGCGCTCGCAAAAGCGTGGCTGTTCGTGCTGGGCGCCTGCATTCTGGCGGCCGGACTCTTTTTCGGCTACCAGGGTGCGCGCCTCGTGGCGCTGGACGGTAGCTGGTATTTCGTGATCTGCGGCGTAGTGCTGGCCATCTCCGGCATCCAGATCGCGCGCCGCCGCGCCAGCGGCGGTCTGCTGTACGCGCTGGCGCTGATTGGCACCGCCATCTGGGCGGTCGCAGAGGTCGGCCTGCAGTTCTGGCCGCTCGTGTCGCGTGTCCTGGTGTTTGCAGGCTTTGGCATCCTGGTGGCGCTGTCGCAGCCGCTGCTGCGCCGCGCACAGCACCAGCCCGCCAACCCCGCACCGTCCCGCATCGCCGCCGCCGTGCTCGCGCTGGCGTTCATTGCGACAGTTGCCGGCATGTTCGTGCCGCACGCGCCACTCTCGCAGGGCGAGACCCTCGCGCTCAAGCCTGTCGCACCCGGCCAGGAACAGAAGGACTGGGCGCATTACGGCAACACCGCCGGCGGCACGCGCTTCGCGGCGCTGGACCAGATCACCCGTGACAACGTCAAGGACCTGCAGGTCGCCTGGACCTACCGCACCGGCGATACGCCCGTCAGCCCCGGCGGCGGCGGCGCCGAAGACCAGCAGACTCCGCTGCAGATCGGCAACCGCGTGTTCCTGTGCACCCCGCACAACAACGTGATCGCGCTGGACGCGACCACGGGCAAGGAACTCTGGAAGGTCGAGATCAACGCCAAGCAGAAGAAGTGGATGCGTTGCCGCGGCCTGGCTTATTTCGACATCGACGCGCCGCTGGAGCAGCCCACCGTCGAAGGCGCGACGCCCGTCAAGACCGTCAGCCTGGACGCGGGCGCCACCTGCCGCCGCCGCATCCTGATGAACAGCGTGACGCCCGAACTGATCGCGCTGGACGCCGACACGGGCGCGTTCTGCGCCGATTTCGGCAAAGCGGGCCGCGTGGACCTGCGCGCCGGCATGGGCAAGGGCGCCGACAAGGGCGAGTACTACCCGACCTCGGCCCCGACGCTGGCCGGCACGACCATCGTGATCGGCGGCCGCGTCGCGGACAACGTCAGCACCGACATGCCTGGCGGCGTGGTGCGTGGCTTTGATGTCATCACCGGCGAGCTGCGCTGGGCGTTCGACCCCGGCAATCCGCAAGACAAGGCCGCGCCGGCCGACGGCCAGACGTACGCACGCTCGACCCCGAACGTGTGGGCGCCGATGTCGTATGACGCACAGTCCAACACGGTCTTCATGCCCGTGGGCAGCGCCGCCGTGGACCTGTGGGGCGTCAAGCACACCGCGCTGGACCGCAAGTACGGCGCGTCCGTCCTGGCGGTCGACGCCAGCACCGGCCAGGAAAAGTGGGTCTACCAGACCGTGCACGCCGACCTCTGGGACTTCGACGTGCCCATGCAGCCGACGTTCGCGGAGTTCCCCGTGGACGGCAAGAACGTGCCCGCGCTCGTCTTCGGCACCAAGGCCGGCCAGATCTTCGTGCTGGACCGCCAGACCGGCAAGCCGCTCACCCGCGTCGAGGAACGCAAGGTGCCGGCCGGCAACATTCCCGGCGAAACCTACTCGCCGACCCAACCCTTTTCGGTCGGCATGCCTTCGATCGGCGCCAACGACCTGAAGGAATCGGACATGTGGGGCGCCACGCCGTTCGATCAGCTGCTGTGCCGCATCCACTTCAAGTCCAAGCGCTACACGGGCCTGTTCACCCCGCCGGGCACCGACGCATCCCTCAACCTGCCCGGATCGCTGGGCGGCATGAACTGGGGCGGCATTTCGATCGACCCGGTCAACGGCTACCTGTTCATCAACGACATGCGCGTCGGCCTGGAAGTGCAGCTGGTCGAAGCCGGCGCCAACGCCAAGAAGGGCGACGGCAATGAAGCCGCCGCAATCCAGGGCCCCGTGGCCCTGGCCGGCACGCCTTACGCGATCAACGCCAAGGTGCGATTCATGTCTCCGCTGGAAATCCCGTGCCAGGCGCCGCCGTTCGGCACGCTGACCGCCGTGGATCTGAAGACGCAGAAGATGGTCTGGCAGGTGCCGGTCGGCACCGTGCAGGACACCGGCCCCTTCGGCATGAAGCTGGGCCTGCCGATCCCCATCGGCATGCCCACCATCGGCGGCACGCTCGCCACGCAAGGCGGCCTCGTGTTCATCGCCGCCACGCAGGACTACTACCTGCGCGCCTACGACGCCGGCACCGGCAAGGAAGTGTGGAAGGTCCGTCTGCCGGTCGGCAGCCAGGGTACGCCCATCAGCTACAAGTCGACCGTCGACGGTAAGCAATACCTCGTCATCTCGGCCGGCGGGGCGCGCAACTCGCCCGACCGTGGCGACTACGTGATCGCCTACGCATTGCCCGGCAAGGTGTAGGCCGCGCGGCAACGCAAGGATCTGGGCGCTCCGCGGAGCGCCCATTTTTTTGCAGTCTAACCGCTGTGGCGATGCTTGCCGGTCTTGATGAACAAGTCGGAGAATGCCTCCCAGTCGTTCAGATAGACGAAAAGCTCTCCCTCATCGCCTTCGCACATCGCCGACCCTCGGCTGCTTTCTTCCCAGAATGCGTAGAACGGGAGGCGACGGATGTCTTCGAGACGCACCAATCGGTCTTTCACGACAGGCAAGCCAAAATAGGTTGTGGTCATTTCCCGAACCTTGGTGATGTGCGCATTGGCCGAATATTCCAGCCGGCGATGGCGTGCGCGGTGGGCGGCTATGGGGTCAACCGATCCTGGACAGACTGGATCGGCGACCGGCGAGGAAAAATCTTAGCCGGGAAGCGAATCGCCAAGAAGGGGTCGTCTCAGAAAACGGAAAATAAAGCACGCTAAGCAGGTTGCAACGGCCGCAGCGGCCTGAACTTGCCCGCGCCGATCTTGGCGCTGCTGCGCCAGAGGTAATCGCCGGTCAGGTTGATGTGCTCCCAGCCGAGCGGCGACAGGTACTGCAACAGCGCGTCATCGACGGCGTGGCCGTTGCCCCGCAGCGCGTGCGCAGCCCGTTCCAGATAGACCGTGTTCCATAGCACGACGGCCGCCGTCACCAGGTTGAGGCCGCTGGCACGGTAGCGCTGCTGCTCAAAGCTGCGGTCGCGGATTTCACCCAGACGGTTGAAGAACACGGCGCGGGCCAGCGCATTGCGGGCTTCGCCCTTGTTCAGCCCAGCGTGCACGCGACGGCGCAGCTCCACGCTTTGCAACCAATCCAGGATGAACAGCGTGCGCTCGATACGCCCCAGCTCGCGCAGGGCCACGGCCAGGCCGTTCTGGCGCGGATAGCTGCCGAGCTTGCGCAGCATCAGCGAAGCCGTCACCGTGCCCTGCTTGATCGACGTGGCCAGCCGTAGAATTTCATCCCAATGGGCGCGAATAGCCTTGATGTTCAGTCTGTCGCTGCTAATCATCGGCTTGAGCGCGTCGTAGACGGTGTCGCCCTTGGGGATGAACAGCTTGGTGTCGCCCAGGTCGCGGATGCGCGGCGCAAAGCGGAAGCCCAGCAGGTGCATCAGGCCAAATACATGATCGGTGAATCCTGCCGTATCGGTGTAGTGCTCCTCGATGCGCAGGTCGGACTCGTGGTACAGCAAGCCGTCGAGCACATAGGTCGAGTCGCGCACGCCGACATTGACCACCTTGGTGTGGAATGGCGCGTACTGGTCGGAGATGTGGGTGTAGAAAGTCCGCCCAGGACTGCTGCCATATTTCGGGTTGATGTGGCCAGTGCTCTCGGCCTTGCTGCCGGTTCGGAAATTCTGGCCGTCCGACGATGACGTGGTGCCGTCGCCCCAGTGCTCGGCGAAGGGATGCCGGAACTGCGCATTGACCAGTTCGGCCAGCGCCGACGAATAGGTTTCGTCGCGGGTATGCCAGGCTTGGAGCCAGGCGAGCTTGGCGTAGGTCGTTCCGGGGCAGGACTCCGCCATCTTGGTCAGACCCAGGTTGATGGCGTCGGCCAGGATCGTGGTCAGCAGCAGGTTCTTGTCCTTGGCCAGGTCGCCCGATTTCAGGTGCGCGAAGTGCCGGGTGAAGCCTGTCCATTCGTCTACCTCCAGCAGCAGTTCGGTGATCTTGACGTGCGGCAGGATCATTGCTGTCTGGTCGATCAGCGCCTGCGCGGTGTCGGGCACCGCCGCATCGAGCGGCGTGATCTTCAGGCCCGACTCCGTGATGATGGCGTCCGGCAGCTCGTTGGCCAGCGCCATGCGGTTGACGGTGGCGAGCTGCGTTTCCAGCAGCGTCAGCCGGTCATGCAGGTACTGGTCGCAATCGGTGGCCACGGCCAGCGGCAATTCGCTGGCCTGCTTGAGGCTGGCGAATTTCGCGGGTGGCACCAGGTAGTCCTCGAAGTCCTTGAACTGGCGCGATCCCTGCACCCAGATGTCGCCGGAGCGCAGGGCGTTTTTCATCTCCGACAGCGCGCACAGTTCGTAGTAGCGCCGATCGATGCCGGTGTCGGTCATCACCAGCTTCTGCCAGCGCGGCTTGATGAAATCGGTTGGCGCGTCGGCGGGCACCTTGCGGGCGTTGTCGCTGTTCATGTTGCGCAGCACTTCGATGGCCTCCAGCACATCCTTGGCAGCGGGCGCGGCCCGCAGCTTGAGCACGGCGAGGAATTCCGGCGCGTAGCGACGCAGCGTGGCGTAGCTCTCGCCGATGCGGTGCAGGAAATCGAAGTCCTCGGGCTGCGCGAGCTTCTGCGCTTCGGTGACGCTCTCGGCGAAGGCGTCCCAGGACATGACGGCCTCGATGGCGGCAAACGGATCGCGGCCCGATTGCTTGGCCTCGATCAGTGCCTGACCGATACGCCCGAACAGCCGCACCTTGGCGTTGATCGCCTTGCCGGACGCCTGGAACTGCTGCTGATGCTTGTTCTTGGCGGCGTTGAACAGCTTGCCCAGGATGCGGTCGTGCAGGTCGATGATTTCGTCGGTGACGGTGGCCATGCCTTCAATGGCGAGCGCCACCAGGGTCGCGTAGCGCCGCTGCGCCTCGAACTTGGCCAGGTCGGCGGGTGTCATCTGGCCGCCCTCGCGGGCGATCTTGAGCAGCCGGTTTTGGTGGATCAGCCGCTCGATGCCGGTAGGCAGATCGAGCGCCTGCCATGCCTTGAGTCGTTCGATGTGCTCCAGCATATGCCGCGAATTGGGCTTGACGGGTGACTGGCGCAGCCAGGCCAGCCAAGTCGTCTTGCCGTTGTCCCGGCGCTTGAGCAGATCGTCGAGGCGGCGGCGATGCGCGTCCGACAGTGGTTCGGCCAAGGCGTAGTAGATGCGCCGGTTGGCGCGGGTGATCGCTTCGGCGCTCGCCCGCTCGACGGCGTTGAGGGCAGGCAGAATGACCGACTGCCGCCGCAGATGCTCGATCAAGGCGCTGGCCAGCACAATGCCCTTGTCGGTTTGCATGGCCAGCTCGGTCAGCGTGTGGACGGCCTGCCGGTAGTGGCTCATGGTGAAGGGCTGGAAGCCGAACACCGTTTGCAACTCGACCAGATGCTCGCGCCGGGTCTGCTCCCGCTGCCCGTACTCGCCCCAGCTTTCGACACTGACCTTGAGCTGGTCGGCGACCAGTTTCAGCAAGGGCGGAAACGGCGGCTCATCGACGCCAAGGAGGATGCCGGGAAAGCGCAGGTAGCAGAGCTGAACTGCAAAGCCCAAGCGGTTCGCAGGCCCGCGCCGTTGCCGGATGATGGAGAGGTCGGTATCGCTGAACGTGTAGTATCGGATCAAGTCGTCCTTGGTATCCGGCAACGCCAACAGGCTTTCCCGCTCGGCGGCGGACAGAATGGAACGACGTGGCATATTTACTGATCCGCTCTCAAGTATTGATACAGGGTCTCCCGGCTGACACCAAACTCGCGGGCCAGCTTCGCTTTTTGTTCGCCGGCGGCGGCCCGCTGCCGCAGATCGGCTACCTGTTCGGGCGACAGCGCTTTCTTGCGGCCCCGGTAGGCTCCGCGTTGCTTGGCGAGCGCGATGCCTTCCCTCTGCCGCTCGCGGATCAAGGCCCGCTCGAATTCAGCGAACGCCCCCATGACCGACAGCATCAGGTTCGCCATCGGCGAATCCTCGCCGGTGAAGGTCAGGCTCTCCTTGACGAACTCGATGCGCACGCCGCGCTTGGTGAGCTTTTGCACGAGGCGGCGCAAGTCATCGAGGTTGCGCGCCAAGCGATCCATGCTGTGAACCACCACGGTGTCGCCTTCGCGCACGAAGGCCAGCAGCGAATCAAGCTCGGGCCGCTGGGTGTCCTTGCCCGACGCCTTGTCGGTGAACACCTTGCCGACTTCGACGTGTTCAAGTTGCCGTTCCGGGTTCTGGTCGAAGCTGCTGACCCGGACGTAGCCGATGCGTTGACCCTGCAAGATGCCTCCCTGGACGAAAATGTCAGGAAGAAATCTATGACCTTTTTCAGCTAGTGTCAATAAATAACACAACCGACTCTATTCTGACGTTGTGAGGCAGTCTACCCTGACATCCGGTTAGGGTATGCCTCAATCTGACGGTAGCGAGTCGCAGGCGTTCGGATCGGCATCGGTTTCGTTCCCTGTCTTGGCACGCGCTTCGAAGCGTTGATAACACTCCAACCCGCAGAAGTGCTCGACGTATTCCGCGCCTTCCGGGGTGAAGGCGGCATCGAGCGGGATTTCCTTGCAGCACACGCAGCAACTGGTGGTGGTCGAGTCACTTGCATTCATGGTGGCACCCCTCCATTGACTGACGAAGACGGCGAATGCCGCCGCCGGCATTGGCTTCGCGAACAGGAAGCCTTGTCCTGTGTCGCAGTCCGCTTGTCGCAATAGATCAAGACTCGCCGATGTTTCCACGCCTTCAGCCACCACATCCATGCCCAGCCCGTGCGCAAGCTGAATCACGGTGTGCACGATGGTTTGGTCGCGGCGGTCGTTGGCGAGCCCGGCGACAAACGATTGGTCGATCTTGAGCGTGCTGATTGGGCAGCACTTCAGATGTTGCAGACAGGAATACCCCGTCCCGAAGTCATCGGCGGCGAAGCGCACACCGATCTGCCGCAAGGCGTCCAGGGCGGGGAAGATCGCCGGATCACCAAACGCGACCGATTCGGTCAGCTCGATTTCGAGATACTCGGCGGGCAACTCGGCATCAGCCAGCACGCCCTTTACCCACCCGTCGAAGTCCGGTCCCACTTGGCTCGCCGAAACATTGACGGCCAGCCGGAACGGTCGCCATGCCAGCATTCGCCAGTCACGCATCTGGCGGCAGGCTTCGCCCAGCACCCAAGCGCCGATTTCAGGCATCAGGCCGGACGATTCGACCACGGGCAGGAACTGGCCCGGTGGCAATAGTCCAAGCGTCGGATGACGCCAGCGCAACAGGGCTTCCGCGCCGACAATCCCACCACTGCGCAGATCGACGACGGGCTGGTAGTGCAGTTCAAGCTGCCCGCGCTCGACCGCTTGGGCCAGTTCCGGCGTCGTCCATCCATCCGGCCGGAAAGCGCTCATTCTCTTTCCCTGAATGCCCGCAACGCCCGCGACAGGGACAGAAGGAACAGGCCGGTCAAACCGAGCGCCGCGATGACCCAATGCTCGCCGAGGAAAGCACCGGCGGTTGTGCCGGCCAGCACGACAGCGAGGATGGGCAGGTGGCAGGGGCAAGTCAGCACAGCCAGTCCGCCCCACAGGTAGCCGGTGATCGGTTTGTGCGTCTCGGACGGCAAGCGCTCGGGGTTGTTCATGGCAGACTCTCCGCGTGCTGTGCCGGCTCGGTCGGCAGGGTGGCCAACTGCACTTCCAGATCGGCCAACGCTTCGCGCCGACGCTCGACGAACTGACGCAGCAGGGCAAGCTGCGCGGCCGCTTCGTCGCCGTCCGCCGCATCCAGCGCCCGGCACAGCCGCGCCAGCGCGTCGAGGCCGATGCCCGCCTCGAAGGCCGCCCGCACGAAGCACAGCCGTTGCAAGGCGGCGTCATCGAACAAGCCGTAGCCGCCTGGTGTGCACGCCACCGGGCGCAGCAATCCGCGCAGCAGGTAGTCGCGCACGATATGCACGCTCACCCCGGCATCAAGAGCCAGCCGGGACACCGTGTAGGCGTTCATTGAACACCTCCTTTTTCTCACCCGGCGCAGCAGGAAAGCTGCTTCACATCCTTGTTGAAGGTCTGCGCCGCGAGCTTCAACCCCTCGACCATCGTCAGGTAGGGGAACAACTGGTCGGCCAGTTCCTGCACCGTCATGCGGTTGCGAATGGCCAGAGCCGCCGTCTGGATCAGTTCACCCGCTTCCGGCGCGACCGCCTGTACGCCGATCAGCCGATGGCTGCCTTCCTCGATAACCAACTTGATGAAGCCGCGTGTGTCGAAGTTGGCGAGCGCACGCGGCACGTTGTCCAAGGTCAAGGTGCGGCTGTCGGTCTCGATCCCGTCGTGGTGGGCTTCCGCCTCGCTGTAGCCCACGGTCGCCACTTGCGGATCGGTGAACACCACGGCCGGCATTGCGGTCAGGTCGAGCGCCGCATCGCCGCCGGTCATGTTGATCGCGGCACGGGTGCCGGCCGCTGCCGCCACATAGACGAACTGCGGCTGGTCGGTGCAGTCGCCGGCCGCGTAGATGTTCGGGTTGCTCGTGCGCATGCCTTGGTCGATGGCGATGGCACCTTGCGCATTGACAGTGACCCCCGCTGCGTCCAGCGCGAGGCTGCGCGTGTTCGGTGTCCGACCGGTGGCAACCAGCAGTTTGTCGGCGCGCAATTCACCGTGCGTGGTGGTCAGCACGAATTCACCGTCCATATGGGCGACCTGGCTGGCTTGCGTGTGCTCCAGCACCTCGATGCCCTCGGCACGGAAAGCGGCTGTCACCGCCTCGCCGATGGCCGGGTCTTCACGGAAGAACAAGGTATTGCGCGCCAGGACCGTGACCTTGCTGCCCAGCCGGGCAAAGGCTTGCGCCAGCTCCAGCGCCACCACCGACGAGCCGATTACGGCAAGGCGTTCGGGAATGGTGTCGCTCGCCAGGGCCTCGGTGGAAGTCCAGTAGGGTGACTCTTTCAAGCCCGGAATCGGCGGGACCGCCGGGCTGGCACCCGTGGCGACCAGGCAGCGGTCGAACATCACGACGCGCTCGCCACCCTCGTTCAAACGGACGGTAAGGCTCTGGTCGTCCTTGAAGCGCGCCTCACCGTGCACAACGGTGATGGCCGGATTACCGCCCAGGATGCCTTCGTACTTGGCGTGCCGCAGTTCGTCGACGCGGGCCTGCTGCTGGGCCAGCAGCTTACTGCGGTCAATCGTAGGCACAGTTGCCGCAATACCGCCATCGAACGGGCTTTCCCGGCGCAGATGGGCGATGTGGGCGGCGCGGATCATGATCTTGGACGGCACACAGCCGACATTGACGCAGGTGCCGCCGATGGTGCCGCGCTCGATCAGCGTGACCTGCGCGCCTTGCTCGACGGCTTTCAGCGCCGCCGCCATCGCGGCTCCACCGCTGCCAATGACCGCTACCTGCACCGGGGGCTCGTTGCCACTGTGCTTTTCGGCGGCGGCCATCCATCCCCGCACCTTGTCGAGCAGTCCGACGCGGTTGTCCGCCAGTGGCGCATCGGCTAGCGTTGCCTTGTAGCCCAGTCCGGCCACGGCGGCAGTCAGCGCGTCCGGCGATGTGCCCGGCACGATGGCGAGTTGCGCTGTGCCCTTCGGATAGGACACCAGCGCCGACTGCACGCCTGGCACTTTTTCCAGCGCTTCCTTGACGTGCGCCGCGCACGAGTCGCAAGTCATGCCGGTGATTTTTAGATGGGTCATGCAACAGATCCTTTATCGTTTGTGGCGCCAGACAATGACGTCCGTTGTGCTGCGGTGCCGTTTTCAGTGACTCACTGCTTGACGCTGGACGGATAGCCCGCGTCTGCGGTTGCCTTGGTCAGCTTCTGCACGCTGGTCTTGGCATCGTCGAAGGTGACGACCGCTTGGCGTGTCTCGAAAGTCACGTCAACTTTGCTGACGCCTTCGACCTTGGAAATCGCCTTCTTGACAGTGATCGGGCAGGCGGAGCAGGTCATGCCCGGTACGGACAGCGTGACGGTCTGGGTGGCGGCCCAGACGGGGGCAACAACGGCGGCGAGGGCGAGGGAGGCAAACAGTTTCTTCATGGTGAACTCCGATCAGTAGAAAAATGGCATGACGTAGGGAAATCCGAGCGCGACCAGAACCAGCGCGGCCACGATCCAGAAAATGAGCTTGTAAGTAGCTCGCACTTGGGGAATCGCGCAGACCTCACCCGGTTTGCAGGCCGCTGCCTGCCGGTAGATGCGCCGCCAGGCGAAGAACAACGCCACCAGCGCCACGCCGATAAAGATGGGGCGATAGGGTTCCAACACCGCCAAGTTGCCGATCCAAGCGCCGCTGAACCCCAAGGCGATCAGAACCAACGGCCCGAGGCAGCAAGCCGAGGCGAGGATGGCGGCAAGCCCTCCAGTGAAGAGCGCGCCGCGCCCGGTTTTTGGTTCAGACATGCGCTTGTCCTTTCGAATTGAAATTGGATAGCGTAACCTTACTTCCGTACTCATGTACGGAGTCAAGCGATATGGAAAACAATTTGGAGAACCTGACCATTGGCGTTTTCGCCAAGGCGGCCGGGGTCAATGTGGAGACCATCCGTTTCTATCAGCGCAAGGGCTTGTTGCTGGAGCCTGACAAGCCCTATGGCAGCATCCGCCGCTATGGCGAGGCGGATGTAACGCGGGTGCGCTTCGTGAAATCAGCCCAGCGGCTGGGCTTCAGCCTGGATGAGATCGCCGAGCTGCTGCGGCTGGAGGATGGCACCCATTGCGAGGAAGCCAGCAGTCTGGCCGAGCACAAGCTCAAGGACGTGCGCGAGAAAATGGCTGACCTGGCGCGCATGGAGGCCGTGCTGTCTGAGTTGGTGTGCGCCTGCCATGCGCGAAGGGGGAACGTTTCCTGCCCGCTGATCGCGTCACTACAGGGTGGAGCAAGCTTGGCAGGTTCGGCTATGCCTTAGCGTGCTTTATTTTCCGTTTTCTGAGACGACCCCAAGAAGAGCTAAAGGCGGTAGTTCGGCCGCACTGCTTCAGGGCGTTCCTGGCGAAACCCGGAACCAACCGCCCATCGAGCGCAATTGCCGGCATATGGCCACGCCGGTGCCGCCCGCCGCGCTTAGTCGTGCGTTGGGCTGCAGATCCTTGTCCGGATCGCAGGGCAGGGAAGGGAGCAAATCGCAATGCCTTTTTCCTTCATTTCTTGCAGAAGAGTTCTGCGGAATATCGCGGAGATCGGCGGCTGGGCGATCGATACACTTTCAGGCGGAGACAACTGAAAAAGAGCAACACATGCCTATCGTCACACGCCGCCGCTTGCTGCTGGGCAGCGCAGTCCTCAGCGCATTGTTTTCGTTCGGGGCTGCCGCGCAAACCGCTTATCCGTCGAAACCAGTCCGCCTCGTCGTCCCGTATCCACCGGGCGCCGCCACCGACGCCATCTCGCGCGCGTTCGCCCAACAATTAGGCACGATCATGGGCCAACCGGTCGTCGTCGAAAACCGGCCAGGCGCTGGCTCTGCCATCGGCATCATGGCCGTCAGGAACAGGCCCGCGGACGGATACACCTTGCTGGTCCACGCCGAAGGCTTCTACAGCGCAAAAATCACGACACCCGCCGCGGATTATGAGTTCTCCGACTTTGAAATCCTGGCGCCCCTGGGCCAGAGCAGCTACGCCTTCATCGTGCCGTCCGAGCGAGGCTGGAACCGCCTGGAAGACTTGAAGGGCATTAACCGGGAATTGGACATTGGCGTCGCCGACCTCGGCGTGGGCACATACTCCACGCTTGCGGCGAGGCTGGCTTCAGGGCTGAGGACGCAATACCGTCCAATTCCGTTCAAGGGAGGCGCGGAAGGGCTGACGGCGATTCTTGGCGGGCAGATCGACGGCTACTTCACCACGATCGGCACCACCCAAAGCGTCAAGGACAATCCGCACGTCAAGGTGCTGGCCTATACCGGCCGCGAAGGAAGCGTCAGTCATTTGCCCGGGGTGAAGACGTTTGCAGAGCTTGGCGTGCCGAACATGGTGTTCCACAGCAGCTACAGCGTCGCCGTGCGCAGCGAAACGCCAGAGCCCGTCAGGACGAAGCTGGCGGAGTTTGTACGGCAGGCTGCCACGTCAGCGGCGATGGAAAAGGCGCGGCGGGATTTGTATTTGGAGGGATATGAGGGGTCGTTGGACGACTACAAGCAAGAGCTCAAGGGGTTGGCCGATGAGTTTGCGGCAAGCGCCAAGGGGCAAAAAAAGGAGTAGCGGGTGGCGGGTCTGGATGGGTTGGCGACGATAAGGGCTCGGAACTTCGGAGGTGCGTAACCCATGTGGTGCTCGCCCCAGGCTAAGTTCGCATAATGTGTATTATGTAAAGTAAACGATCCAGGTGGATAGCATGCTTGGCTCCCCTAAATAGCCACGCAGCTCCAATCAATCGACTGTTCCCATGTCTATCCGGTCTGCCACCCCTGCGTTAGCCGCCGCGCTCCTGTTCGGCGCCAGCACGCCTTTCGCAAAAGCCTTGGTCGAAGGTGTGCCGCCGCTGTTGCTGGCCGGGCTGCTCTACCTGGGCAGTGGCTTGGGTCTCGGCATCCTCCTGGCATTGCGCCACCTCTTGCACGCCCGGGAGTCGAAGCTTCCCTCCGCCTGGCGCATTCCTCGGGCTGATCTGCCGTGGTTGGTGGGTGCAATTGTCGCGGGCGGCGTGCTTGGCCCTGTCCTGTTGATGCTGGGGTTGACCCAGACCAGCGGCGCGTCGGCGTCCCTGTTGCTCAATGTCGAAGGCGTGCTTACGGCGGTCATCGCCTGGTGCTTCTTCAAGGAAAACGCCGACCGCCAGATCGTGATGGGCATGATTGCCATCGTTATGGGCGGCGTCTTGCTGTCCTGGGAGCCCGGCGGCGCAACGCTGTCGACCGGGGCGCTGCTGATCGTGGGCGCCTGTCTGTGCTGGGCGGTGGACAACAACCTGACCCGGCGAGTCGCCTGCAATGACGCCATGCTGATTGCGGGCATCAAAGGCTTGGCAGCGAGCGTTGTCAGCACAACCCTGGCACTGCTCGGCGGTGCCGGGTTTCCGTCCGGCGCGGTGGCGGGCGCCAGTCTTGCCGTGGGATTTTTCGGTTATGGATTGAGCCTCACGTTGTTCGTGGTGGCGCTCCGGACGCTGGGAACCGCCAGGACCGGCGCGTACTTCTCCGTGGCGCCGCTTTTTGGGGTGGCGATTTCTTTTGTTCTGTGGCCAGAAAGCCCCGGTCTACTCTTTTGGCCGGCCGCGGCCTTGATGGCGCTTGGCGTTTGGCTGCACGTGCGCGAACGGCATGCGCACGAGCACACCCACGAACCGCTTGAGCACAGCCACCGGCATGTGCACGACGATCACCACCAGCACACGCACCCATTCGCCTGGGACGGCGTGGAACCACACACCCATCCTCATCGTCACGAACCGTTGACGCACACGCATCCGCACTACCCGGATATTCATCACAGACATCTTCACGGACGCGCACGCAAGAAAGGAAGTCCTCAGGGCTCTCGCTAATAGTTCAATAATCGTTGTATGATCGAACAATGAACGAAGAGCAAGCCATCTCCGCGCTAGGCGCCCTCGCCCATCCTCAACGGCTGCGGACCTTCCGCGCACTGGTCGTGGCGGGTCCGCCGGGACTGATGCCCAGTGTCCTCGCAGACCAACTGGGCGTTGCGCGCAATACCCTGTCTTTTCACCTGAAAGAACTGTCCACGTCGGGCTTGGTCACTGTCGAGCAACAGGGGCGCAACCTGATCTACCGGGCCGACTTCTCGAAGATGAGCGGATTGCTTGGCTATCTGACTGAGCACTGCTGCGCGGGCACGGCCTGCGAACCTTCCCTGCGTGCGGCTTGCACGACCTGCTGATTCACCCCCGGAGTAAACCCGATGTCGTCCACCACACAGGCCGCGCCCGCTCAGCGCCCGCGGCCCGGGATGAATGTTTTCGAGCGCTATCTCACCCTATGGGTGTTTCTCTGCATCGTGCTCGGTGTGACGCTTGGGCAAATGATGCCCGCGTTGTTCCAGACGATTGGCCGCCTTGAAGTCGCTCAGGTCAACTTGCCGGTGGGGATTCTGATCTGGGTAATGATCATTCCCATGCTGCTCAAGGTGGACTTCGGGGCGCTCGGCCAGGTCAAGCAGCACTGGCGCGGCATTGGCGTGACACTGTTCATCAACTGGGCCGTCAAGCCGTTTTCCATGGCTTTTCTGGGCTGGCTTTTCATCCGCCAGATTTTTTCGGCCTGGTTACCCGCCGACCAGCTGGATAGCTACATTGCCGGCCTGATCCTGCTGGCGGCGGCGCCGTGCACCGCGATGGTGTTCGTCTGGAGCCGCCTGACTGGAGGCGATCCGGTGTTCACGTTGTCCCAGGTCGCATTGAACGACACCATCATGGTGTTTGCCTTCGCGCCCATGGTGGGCTTGCTGCTCGGGCTGTCGGCCATCACCGTGCCTTGGGACACGCTGCTGGTGTCCGTCGGGCTGTACATCGTGATTCCGGTGGTGCTTGCCCAGCTCTGGCGCCGCACCCTGCTCCGCCGCGGTCAGGCGGTATTTGACGCCGCCCTGGCGCGCATCGGGCCGTTCTCAATGGCGGCGCTGCTGCTGACGCTGGTTCTGCTGTTCGCATTTCAGGGCGAAGCCATCATTGGCCAACCTTTGATCATTGCGATGCTGGCGGTGCCGATTCTCATCCAGGTGTTTTTCAATTCGGGTCTGGCGTACTGGCTTAACCGCCGCGCGGGAGAAAAGCACAGCA
Source organism: Achromobacter sp. JD417 (assembly GCF_041879325.1). Classification (NCBI taxonomy): domain Bacteria; kingdom Pseudomonadati; phylum Pseudomonadota; class Betaproteobacteria; order Burkholderiales; family Alcaligenaceae; genus Achromobacter; species Achromobacter sp. JD417. The sequence continues at coordinate 3,360,464 of NZ_CP087159.1, forward strand.
TTGCCTGCCCTTCCGCGCTGATCGGCGCATCCAACTTCTTCGAACTGGCCGTGGCGGCCGCGATCAGCCTGTTCGGATTCCACTCTGGCGCGGCATTGGCCACGGTGGTGGGCGTGCTTATCGAAGTGCCCGTAATGCTGCTTGTCGTGCGGATCGTCAATCGGACCAAGGGTTGGTACGAGGCCGGCGCCCTCCGGCGCTGAGTGGTGGCCACCGGCCTGCCCGACATTCCTTAGAAAGAGGTTTTCATGAGTTCCATCACGATTTATCACAACCCGGCCTGCGGCACGTCTCGCAACGTCCTCGGGTTGATTCGCAATAGCGGCGAAACGCCCACGATCATTGAGTACCTGAAGACGCCGCCGGACGCCGCCACGCTGCGGTCGTTGATTGCCGATATGGGCATCCCCGTTCGCGAACTGCTGCGCCAGAAAGGCACGCCTTACGACGAATTGGGGCTGTCCGATCCGAAGTGGACAGACGACCAACTGATTGGCTTCATGCTTGAGCACCCGATCCTGATAAATCGGCCGATCGTCGTGACCCCGCTGGGTACCCGGCTGTGCCGGCCGTCGGAGGTCGTGCTGGACATCCTGCCTCAGGCTCAGCGCGGCGCCTTCAACAAAGAAGATGGAGAACCGCTGATCGATGCGGAGGGCAACCGTGTCTGACGTGTTTGCGGATCTGCCGAATATCGATCCCGCGTACTTCAAGGCGCCGGCGCCAGCCGCGCTGTTCCCGCCGGCGCGGGCCACGCATGCGCCGCGGTTCCTGCTGTTGTATGGATCGCTGCGCGAGCGCTCCTACAGCCGGTTGGTCGCCGAAGAAGCGGCGCGTTTGCTCGAAGCCCTGGGCGGCGAAACCCGGCTATTCAACCCAACCGGGCTGCCGCTGGTCGATGACGCCACGGAGAGTCATCCCAAGGTCCGAGAGCTTCACGAGCTTGTCCAGTGGGCCGAAGGCATGATCTGGAGCTCGCCCGAGCGTCACGGCGCGATGACGGGATTGATGAAGACGCAGATCGACTGGATCCCGTTGTCGGTGGGTGCCGTGCGGCCCACCCAGGGCAAGACGCTGGCGGTCATGCAGGTTTCGGGCGGATCGCAGTCGTTCAACGCGGTGAACCAGATGCGTATCCTGGGCCGTTGGATGCGCATGTTGACCATTCCCAATCAATCGTCCGTGGCCAAGGCCTACCAGGAATTCGACGATCGCGGGCGCATGAAGCCCTCCCCTTACTACGATCGGATCGTCGATGTGGTCGAAGAGCTGATGAAGTTCACGTTGCTCACGCGGGATACAAGCCCTTATCTGGTGGATCGCTACAGCGAACGCAAGGAAGCCGGCATGAAGAGCCGGCTTCCTTCAGTCGCTTAGACCGGAATTTCAGGCGTTACCCCTTCTTTGACGCGGCGTACTTCGCCTTGTTGGCTTCGTTCGGCGGATACAAGCCCGGCAGCACGGCGCCGTTGTTGACTTCGTCCATGATCCAGCCTTCAAAGCGCTCCTGCTCAACGGCTGCGTCGACCACGTCGGCCAGCAGCGCGGCTGGAATGACGACGGCGCCGTCCTGGTCGGCGACGATCACGTCATCGGGAAAGACGGCCACGCCACCGCAGGCGACGGGCTGCTGCCAGTCCACGAAGGTCAGGCCGGCCACCGAGGGCGGCGCTGCCGCTCCGCTCGCCCACACGGGCAGCTTGGTTCCCAGTACACCGGCCAGGTCGCGCACGACGCCGTCGGTTACCAGGCCAGCCACGCCGCGCTTTGCCATGCGGGCGCACAGGATGTCGCCCCAGATGCCGGCGTCTTTCACGCCCATGGCGTCGACCACCGCGATGCAGCCGGAGGGCATCTGCTCGATGGCGCCGCGGCTGGATTTGGGCGAGGACCAGGATTCCGGCGTGGCCAGGTCTTCGCGGGCGGGCACGAAGCGCACGGTGAACGCGCGGCCGACGATGCGGTCCAGGCCCTGGGCCAGCGGGAACGCGCCGCGGATCCAGACGTTGCGCAGCCCTTTCTTCAATAGGATGGTGGTCAGCGTGGCCGTCGTGACGCCGGAAAGCGCCTTGAAGTGAACCTCGTCGGAAACCGTCATGTGTGTCTCTCCAGGTGAAATCGAAACTGGCGCGCAAAGCGCCGGGATCAGGCCGCCGTCCACGCGCCGGCACTCGAACGCATGCTTTCGAGGCAAGCTTACCCTTGGTCCGCGCTCTCCCACGCTTTGAGCCGAAGCCGGCAATGCCGCAGCGCGCGCACCAGATGCTTGGCGACCATATCGCGCGAAATTCCCAGGCGCGCCGCGATTTCGTCGTGCGTCAGGCCTTCCACCTGCCGCATGACGAACGCCTTGCGGCAATTGTCGGGCAGCTCTCTCAGGGCCCGGTCAAGTCGGGACAGTTGCTGCTTTTGGTAGGCGCGGTCTTCCTGCCCCGCGGCGGGGCATGGCTGGGATTCGGCCTGCGCGTCCAGGGGCAAGGTCGCCTGAGCGCGTTGCTGGCGGTGAAGGTCCAGCGACAGATTGATGGCGGCGCGGAACAGGAACGCGCGCGGTTGCGTGATGACGGCACCGCCGCTGCGGTCCAGGATGCGGGCGTAGGTTTCCTGCGCAACGTCGGCGGCATCGTGCGAATTGCCCAGCCGACGTGCCAGAAAGCGCAGCAATTCCTTGTAGTACTGCTCCATCGACCTTTTCCCCCTCGCGCCGCCATGCCGTGATGCCAATCCGTGGAATCTTGCATAATGCGGCCATGCCGCCAGGTATGGTTCTGGCGATCGCCACCCCGCGAGTGTAACAAAACTCATTCTCTTTAACTGCAATGCCGGCCAGCCCCTCCCCCAACGCGTCCGAGCAAGACGAAATCCTGACCGAACAGGCGGCGGATTGGTGCGTACGCATCAACGACGACGCTTGCAGCGACGAGGACCGGGCTGCGTTTCGGCGTTGGATGGACGCTGATCCGCGCCACGCCCGCGAGTACGCCGCGGTGCAAGAACTTTGGCGCATGTCGCACGCCCTGCCCGTTGCGGCCGGCGCGGCGCAGAGCCAACCTTTCAAAAGCCGTCCTCCACGCCGCATGTGGCGTCTGGCCGGCGCCGCCTGTGCCACGGCTGCCGCGGTCTGGGCGGCAGGCTGGTCGTTTTCGCTATTGCCCACCGCTTATCAGCGGTTGAACAGCGCGCAGGCCGGGCAAACCGTGGCACTCAGCGACGGTTCGCAGGTCGACCTGAACGTGAATACGTCCTTGGTTTTCGGCAATTATCGCGACGCGCGGCGCGTGCGTCTGAACGATGGCGAAGCCTTCTTCAGGGTGGCGCATGACGCCACGCACCCCTTCATCGTCGAAGCGGGACGCGGCACCATCACGGTCACCGGCACGGCGTTCAATGTATTCAAATCAGGGGAAACCGTCATCGTGACCTTGCTGGAAGGCAGCGTCGAAGTGCAGGCAGGCGGGACCGCCGGCCCCGGCAAGATCGTGCGGCTGCAACCCATGTCCCAAGCCCGCTACGGCGAGCGGGGCGATCCCTGGCCACGGCCGGTCCAGGAAAACGAGGTGGCTGCCTGGCGCCACGGCAAACTGGTGCTGAACGACACGACGCTGCGCGATGCGGTCATGCAACTGAATCGCTATTTGCCGTCCGACGAGCAGTACTCCTCGGTCGATCCTTCCATTGGCGGCCTGCGGATCGGCGGTACGTACGACACGCGCAATGCTGTGGACCTTGCGCGCGCCCTGCCCGGCATCCTGCCCGTCAAAACGCAACGCGGCCGCGACGGCGCGCTGATGCTTGTCCCGGCTGCACGCACCCCCTGATTTACATAGCGTTACTTTTTTTCGTTCCTAATCGGGAGCGCTACTTCGTCTCAGGTATTGGTATTCATTCGCAGTTTCATTTAATCCAATACTTGGTGCCCACATGTATGTCCGCATTCTTGCTGCACGCCTTCGCGCCGCCTCAGTCCCGTTTTCCCGGCATCCATTCATAGCGGCAGCGTTGGTTGCCGCTGCAAGCACGGCGGCCCAGGCCGCTCCGTTGCAATTCAACATTCCCGCGCAACCGCTCGCTCAAGCCCTTCAGGCGCTCGGCCAGCAGGCCAATCTGCAGGTGTTGTACAGCCAGGATCTGGTGCAAGGCCAACGCAGCGCCCCGGTGTCGGGTCTCATGGAGGCTTCGGAAGCATTGCAGGTGATGCTGCGCGGGCAGAACATCCGCTTCGCGCTCAGCAACAATACGATCACGTTGACGCGTGGGGACGCGGCCTCGACGCTTGCCCCCATCACCGTGCTGGCGCAACGGCCGGATTCCGAGACGATTGTGGCCACTTACAGTTCGGCGGGCACCAAGACGGATACGCCGCTGATCGAAGTTCCGCAGTCGATCTCGGTGGTGACTGCGGCGCAGATACGCGAACAGAACCCCCAGACGCTCGGCGATGCGGTGCGCTACACGCCTGGCATCGTGGTGCAGGAAGGATTCAACCGGACAGACGATCCCTTCATCATTCGCGGATTCGACGTGCGCACCAATCCCGGCGTGATGTTTCGCGACGGGCTGAAGCTTCCCCTGCCCCACTACAGTGTTGCGGCCGAGCCCTTCGGCCTGGAGCGGATCGAAATCGTAAAAGGGCCCGCCTCGGTCTTGTATGGGCAGGCCGCGCCGGGCGGAATCGTCAATCTCGTGTCCAAGCGGCCGACCGACACACCGCTGCGCGAGATCCAGGTCAGCGGCGGCTCGCACAACAACGCGCAACTGGCTGGCGACTTCGGCGGTCCGCTCGACGAGGACGGGCGGCTGACGTATCGCCTGACCGGCCTGGTGCGCAACAGTGACACCATGATCGACCACATTCCTGACGATCGTTATTTCTTTGCGCCCGCGCTGACATGGCGGATCAAGCCGGACACCACGCTGACCGTGTTGGCCAGCTACATGAAGAACAAGACGATCAACAACGCAGGCTATCCGCTGGAGGGCACGGTCAGGCACAACCCCAATGGCCGCATTCCAACGGACCGTTTTACCGGCGAGCCCGACTGGAGCAAGTGGGATCAGGAGGTCGAAACGCTGGGGTACCAGTTCGCGCACCGCTTCAACGAGACGTGGCAGTTCCGGCAGAACCTCACGTACGCGCAATCGACCAATCGCGTCAACCACGCCTACTGGTGGTCGTGGGTGCCGGGCAGCAATTTCAGCACCGCCGAACGCGGCGCATACCGGCGCGACGACGACGCGCACGGCACCAGCGTGGACAACCAGTTCAATGCCACCTGGACATCCGGCCGTTTCAAGCACGATGTGCTGTTCGGCCTGGACTACACCAGCGCGTCGCTGACCCGCGAACAGTACGCGGGCTACAACAACCTGGCGCCCATCAATTTCTTCAACCCCCGCTACGGGTCGCCCGTCGCGATTCCCGCCGACCCGAACACCTACACCGTCGAAACGCGTGAGCAAACGGGGCTTTACCTTCAGGACCAGATCAAGTTCGACGAGAAGTTCGTCATGGTGCTCAGCGGGCGATACGACGACGCCACCGGCAAGACGCGCAACAAGCTGACCGACGCCGTCACACGCACGACCGACAATGCGTTCACCTGGCGCGCGGGCCTGCTCTACCTGGCTGACAACGGCTTGGCGCCCTACGTCAGCTATTCCACCTCATTCCAACCGCAAACCGGCACCACCTCGCCGGCGCGCGGCACCACGCCGTTCGACCCCACCGAGGGCAAGCAATGGGAAGTCGGGCTGAAGTACCAGCCGCCGGGCGCCAATTCGTTCGTGACGGCATCGTTGTTCGAGCTGACGCGCACGAACGTGCCCACCACAGATCCGGTCAATCCGATCTATAACGTGCAAACCGGCGAAGTGCGCTCCCGCGGCATCGAGCTGTCGGCAACGGCGGAAATGGCCAAAGGCTGGAACGTCATCGCCGCCTACACCTACACCGACGCCGAGGTCACCCGCAGCAACACCGCCACGCTGGGCACCACGCCGGAAGCCGTGCCGCGCAACATGGCATCGCTGTGGTCGGACTACACGGTGCAGGACGGCGCGCTGGGCGGCCTGAACATGGGCGCGGGTGTTCGCTACATCGGATCAACGTTCAACACAGGCAATACCGCGAAGGTGCCCGATTACACGGTCGTGGATGCGGCGCTGCGTTACGACCTTGGGGCGCGCAACCCAACATTCAAGGGGTTGAGCGTGGACCTGACGGTGCGAAACCTTTTCGACAAGGTTTACGTCGCCTCCTGCACCTACGCCTGCTTCTATGGCGAACGCCGCACGGTGCTGGGACGTGTGACATACAAGTGGTAGCGGAGGCTCCTGGCGCTCACAACTTGACCGGAATCAATATTCTCGCCGCGCGTCCGCTGATACTGGTTTCGTGCCCAATTTTCCCGGAGACCAGCATGTATGAGCGAATCCTTGTTCCCATCGACGGCAGCTCCACCTCGCAAATCGGCTTGAACGAGGCCATCCGGCTGGCCAAGCTGACTGGGGCGCGCATCCGTCTGATACACGTCATCGACGAGCTGTCCTTTGCCCTGACCACCGATGCCTACAGTTATCGCGCGGGCGAACTCCTGGATCTGATGCGCCGCAATGGCGCGAAGATGCTGGAGACGGCGCAAGGCACCGTCCGCGATGCAGGCATCGAAGCGGATACCGCGCTCTACGAGAATCTGGACCGGACCGTCCAGCAGCGGGTGCTGGATGAGGCGGCAGCCTGGAAAGCCGATCTGATCGTGATCGGCACGCACGGACGCCGCGGCGCGCGGCGTCTGCTTCTGGGCAGCAGCGCCGAAGGCATCCTGCGCGGGGCATCGGTGCCGGTCTTGCTGCTGCGGGCTCCCGAAGGCGTTTCCTGATCCGGGGCGTTTCATGCTCCTGCCGCAGCCGGCGTGCGCGAATGTGCTGCTTGACCGGTACGCGGCCTGCGCAGAGCACGATGCCGCGCAGGTGTACGCGCGCGTCGCCCTGGCGCTCGCCCAGGCGGAGACGCCAGCACGGCGGGCGTCCGTCGCCGCGGCGTTTCTTCAGAACATGCGGGACGGCGCGATCGGTGCGGGGCGGATCATGGCAAACGCCGGCACGCAGGCACACGCGACCATGGTCAATTGTTTCGTGCAGCCGGTGGGTGGCTCCGATGCCTCACTCTCCTTCCACGCCGGTCTGCAGCAGGCGCTTGAGACATTGGCCATGGGCGGTGGGGTCGGGTACGATTTTTCGTCGCTGCCCCCGCTGGCGGCGGGATCCCCTGGGCGGGCAGACGCCCCGACGGTCCACGAAGCAATCGACCAGTACGACGCGGCGTGCGCCCGCCTGGCATTCGAGGGCAGCCGCCGCGGCGCCCAAATGGCGGTTCTATCCTGTGCGCATCCCGACATCTTCGACTTTGCCCAGGCCAAGCACGGTCGCCGGCGCTGGCGTACCTTCAATATTTCGGTCGCGGTCAGCGACGCGTTTCTTGCCGCAGTGCAGCGCGACGAGCCCTGGCCGCTGGTTCATCACACCCCGCCCGGCCAAGCGGCGATCGACGCGGGCGCATTCCAGCGAACCGACGGCCTTTGGCAGTATCGCCAGGATTCGGCACGGCGCTTATGGGATGCCATCGCGCGCGAGGCCGTCCACAGCGCCGAACCGGGGTTGCTGTTCATCGACACCATCGCGCGCGCCGACAACCTGCGCGCCCTCGAGACGATCCGTGCCACCAATCCGTGTGGCGAGCAGCCGCTGCCCGACTATGGATGCTGCGTGCTCGGCCCCATCAACCTGACACGCTTGGTCGAGCACCCATTTGGACTGGGCGGCCCCGCCAACGTGAACCTGGCAAAGCTGGCCGGCATGGTCCGCATACAGGTGCGCATGCTCGATAACGTGATCGCGTTGACGCATTGGCCCCTGCCCGCCCAACAGGCGCAGGCATTGTCCACGCGCAGGATAGGCGTGGGTGTGACCGGGCTGGCGGACATGCTTGCGATGCTGCAATTGCGATACGACAGCGACGCCGGGCGCCAGGCCGCAAGCGAAGTGGCCCGGTGCATCCGGGACAGCGCCTACGCGGCGTCGGCGGCACTGGCCCGGGAGCGCGGGCCGTTTCCCCTTTACCGCGCAGCGGACTACCTGTCGGACGGCGCTATCGGCGATGCGCTTGCCGCCGAGGTACGCGTTGCCGTGCGCCGGCATGGGTTGCGAAACAGCCATCTGGTGTCGTATGCGCCCACCGGCAGCGTCAGCCTCGCCTTTGCGGACAATTGCTCCAGCGGGGTCGAACCGGCTTTCGGCTGGACTTACCGCCGCCGCGTGATGCTGGGCGCCGCTGCGGTTGACGTGCCGGTTGAGAACCATGCGTGGCGCCAATGGAACCTGCATTTTCCCCACGAGCCTTTGCCCGACTATTTCCGCACCGCGCAGCAGGTAGCGCCTGAAGACCACGTGGAGATGGTGGGCGTCTTGCAACGTTTCGTGGACGCCTCCATTTCCAAGACGGTGCCCGTGCCGGCTGACTGCAGCATCGAACGCGCGCAGGCGTTGTTCATGTCAGCATTCAAGCTCGGGCTCAAGGGGATAACCCTCTTTCGGCCAGACCCCGGGCTTGCGGCGGTGCTGGGCACGGCAACCGCGGGGGCTGACGCCCCGGCAACGCCAAGCGCCTGCGAAGGGTGCGCATGAGAGACCGCCCGGCCCCGGGGATCCGCCGCGCCTCAGGGCAGCAGCACGGCCGTCGCCTGAATGCGCCCCGCCCGCAGGTCGTCCAACGCGCGATTCGCGTCCTCAAGCCGATACGTGCGGACATCGGCACCCAGATCCCACGCGTGCGCCTTGCCGAGAAATTCCCTTCCGTCCTCACGCGTCAGGTTGGCGACGGACGAGAGCGAACGTTCGCCCCATAGCAGCCGGTAGGGAAATGCCGGGATGTCCGACATGTGGATGCCCGCGCACACCACGCATCCGCCCGGCCGCACCGCGCCAAGCGCTGACGGCACCAGCGCGCCGACCGGCGCAAACAGGATCGCCCCATCCAGGGGCACCGGCGCGGGTTCGCTGCTGTTGCCAGCCCAGGTCGCGCCCATCGCAAGCGCATGCGCTTGCGCTGCCACATCGCCGGTGCGGGTAAAGGCGTACACCTCGCGGTTCAGGTGGCGGCAGGCCTGTGTGAGGAGGCGCGCCGCAGAACCGAAACCATAAAGCCCCAGCCGCTGGGCATCGCCGGTTGCCCGCAATGCCCGCCAGCCAATCAGGCCGGCGCAGAGCCACGGCGCCATCCGCGCAGGGGCTCTGGCTGCTGGCAAGGGAAACAGATAGTCTGCATGCGCGAGCATGTGCGTCGCAAAGCCGCCGTCCAGTGTGTAGCCGGTAAACAGGGCCTCGCTGCAGAGATTTTCCTGACCGGCGCGGCAGAACGTGCATTGTCCGCACGTGCGCGCCAGCCAGGCCGCACCCATGCGGCGCCCCAGCATCGCCGTGTCGACGCCAGCCCCGACCGATTCCACGACGCCGACGACTTCATGGCCCGGAATGATGGGATACCTGAGGTTGGGCAGCTCGCCGTCCAGGACATGCAGATCCGTGCGGCAGACCGCGCATGCCAACACGCGTAATCTGACCTGGCCGGGGCCGGGCTGCGGCGTCTCGCGTGTTTCCAGCGTCAGGGGCAGCCCCGGCGCTTGCAGGACCATCGCCTTCATGGGGTGCGGACCAGCAAGACGGGGACAGGCGCCATCCGCACGACGCCTTCCGCGCTGCTGCCCAGCATCGCGCGGCGCAGGCCATGGTGGCCATGTGTGCCCAACACGATCAGGTCCGCGTTGAAGGCCTGCGCGGCCCGCAGGATGCGCGCTGGCGTCGGCATGGCGTCCTCATCCAGAAGCGTCGCCTCTGCGTTGACGCCGGCCGCCGCGGCGTCAGCCTTGGCGCGCTTGAGCAGGTTGGCGCCCGCTTCTTCTCGGCTGGCCTTCAGCGTGCGCAGGGCATCCTCGGCGTAGGGGTTGTCCTCCAGGACTGCCGGCGGATCCTCCAGCGCATGCACGACAAGGAGCGAGGCGCCGGCTTCCCGGCTGATCCGGACCGCCTCCTCCAATGCCCGGTCGGATGCGTGCGAGCCGTCGATGGCGGCAAGGATACGGCGGTACATGGGCTATCCAGATCGGCGACGCAGCAATCGCCTAATGGGACAGAAGGACGGGAACCGTCATTGCGCTGAGCAGCGACCGGGTGGCCCCGCCCATCACCAGCTGCCGCATCCGGCTGTGCCCATATCCGCCCATCACGATGAGATCCGCACTGAAATCCGCGGCCGCCGTCAGAATTGCATCGCCGATGTCTCCGTGGCGGACGTCGCGCATCTGCTGGACGGGCTGGGGAAACCCGTGGCAGATGCAGTAGGCGACGAGGTCCTCGAAGGGAACGTCCGAAGGCTGCTGCAAGGGGAATCCCTCGTCCAGGGACAACACCTGCAAAGCCGCAGCATTGCGCAGCAGCGGCGCGGCGTCGGCGATGGCCCGCGCCGCCTCGCGGCCGCGGTCCCAGCAGTACAGCACCCGGCCGCCGATCGTGCTGAACGTCCCGGCAATGGGCAGCACGATGACGGGCCGGCCCGAGGTGAGGATCACCTGCTCGACGAAATCGTTGCCCGTGGCCGCTTCGAGATCCTTCAGGTTGTTCTGCCCCACCACGACGACATCCGAGGAACGCGCGTGCCGGGAAACGCACTCCGCGGGCGTGCCCCACTCGCCTTGCCGCCATGCCGCCGCAACGCCGGCGTGCTCGGCCGCCTCGCTGAACGCCTTCTGGACGGCAGTGCGCGCCTTTTCGTGGATCTGGACCGCCCGATCCATCCCCCTCACCCACAACCCGGCTTCGTCATAGAAATAGCCCGGCGCGACGTAGCTGGCGTATATCCCTGTCAGGTGGGCGTCATGGGCCTTGGCCAGACGCAGACAGAAATCGAGCCGGCGCGAACAATCGGCGCCCTGGTCCAGATGGACAGCGATTCGACGGAACATGGTGACCTCCGGTGGCAGTAAGTGGCTGAGGACTGCCTGCACGCGTCTCGCACCCTGCGGCGCTCTCTTGACTGGCTGGCGGGGCCACGTCCTCTTGCATAGGCTTCATCTTGCGCGGGTGCGGCCGGCAAATATTGACCTTCGTCAACGCGCGAGCGGGGACGCCGCCGTCAGGATGCGCCTCAAACCTTGATTCCAGTCAATGGCCGGAGCATCATTCGCGTCATGATGGTTGCAGGCAGCCGAGGCTGCGCCTTTCCTACCCCCAAACGTTGAGGCCACTGTGAAGAACGTACTCATTCCCATCGACGGCTCCGAAAACGCCTTGCGTGCCGTGAAGTACATGATCGATCACATCCGTGAGCATGGCGACTGCGCGATCCACCTGCTGAACGTGCAAATACCCATTGTGTCGGGCGCCGTCCGCGCGTTCGTCACGCCGGAAATGATCCGGGACTACTACGAGGATGAATCCAGCGCCGCGCTCGCCGAGGCGCGGTCGGTCCTGGATGCCGCCGGTGTCAGCTATCAAACGCAGATGCGCGTGGGGCCCGTGGCCGCAACGATCACCGCCTATGCGGCCGAACAGCACTGCGACCACATCGTCATGGGTTCGCGGGGGCTAGGCGCCGCAGGCAGCCTGCTGCTCGGATCGGTGGCGCTGAAAGTGCTGCACACCGCCCACATACCGGTCGTCATGATCAATTGACCACGCGCGCCCCGCCTTGCCCGCCCGCTGCCCGGGCGGCCTGGGCGGGCGCGCCCTTGCCTGCCCCTGCGCCGCGCCGGATCAGTTCAACACGGCGGTTTCGGACGGCTCGACAGGATGGCAGCGCCAGCCAAGCTCGTCCTTGATGCGCAGGCGCAGCGCGTCGGCTGCCGCGGGTTCTCCGTGCACGATGTAGGTATGCCGGGGCGCGCTTGAGAATCCACGAAGCCAGCGCAGGATCTCGTCGGCGTCCGCATGCGCCGACAACATCGACAGGTTGTCGACCTCGGCGCGAATCGGCACATATTCTCCATGTATCTTGACTTGTCGGGCGCCATCCAGCATGGCGGCCCCGCGCGTTCCCATCGCCTGGAAGCCGGCAAAGAGGATCGTGTTTCTAGGGTCTCTGGCATAGTGCTTGAGATGGTGAATGACCCGTCCGCCGGTGGCCATGCCGCTGGCCGAAAGAATGATCTTGGGCATCGGCGAGCGGTCCAGCGCCTTGGATTGTTCGACGTCAGTGACGCAGGTGGCTACGCCGAACGCGGCCCTGGCATCCGCACGCGGCAATCGCTGATCGGCGGTATGCCGTAGATAGACGTCGACCGCGCTGCTGGCCATCGGACTATCCAGGTAGATGGGCAGGTCGCGAGGGATGCTTCCGGCCAGCCTGAGCCGCCACAGGTGAAACAACAGGAGCTGGGCGCGGCCGACGGCAAACGCCGGAATCACAAGAGAGCCCCCTCGCCGGATGGTGCGCTGGATGATGCCGGCCAGCGTGTCCGGCACGCTTTGCGTGCCGTGGCTGCGATTGCCGTAGGTGGATTCGACAATCAGATGATCCGCCTGCGTCACGGACGCGGGCGGCGGCATCAGCGGGTCGTCATAGCGGCCCAGGTCGCCGGAAAACACCAGTCGTCCACCCGGGTAATCGAGTTCGACGATGGCGGCGCCCAGGATGTGGCCGGCGCGCGAGAACCGGACCTGCATTCCCCCCGGGAGCGGCATCGGCGCATCGAACGGGACCGGGCGGAGCGCGGCGATCGCTCTGCGCGCGTCGGCGACCGTGTACAGGGGCAACGCGGGACGATGGCGCGACAGGCCGTGGCGGTTCAGGTAATCGGCATCGGCTTCCTGCAAGTGGGCGCTATCCAGCAATAGCAATTCGCACAGGTCGCGCGTCGCTTCGGAACAATAGATCGGGCCGGCGAAACCCTCCCGCACGAGCCTGGGCAGATACCCCGAATGGTCCAGGTGCGCGTGCGACAGCAGCACGGCTTCGATTTTCGAGGGCGCCACGGGAAACGGCGCCCAGTTGAGCAGCCGTAGCGGCTTGAGTCCCTGGAACAACCCGCAATCCATCAGGATCAGCCGCCCGGACGCATCCAGCAGATGACGCGAGCCGGTCACGGTGCCGGCGGCCCCGCAAAAATGTATGCGCAGCTTCTGTGTCATGGATCGACTCCTGACTGTCTGACCAAGTTTTCGCTAATAAGCAGCATTGATGTGGCAGGCCCATCCTTGCTTGACCAATATCAAGATAACCGCCGGGCGCGAGATCAACATAGGACCGACAAGCAAACAGGCGTGGGGCGTGCCCCCGCCACCCAGGAGAAATGCCATGAAAGCGCGCGACCTCATGACCGCGACCCCATACTGCGTATCCCCGCGTACCCCGGTCTCGCAGATTATGCGTGCCATGCTGGATCGAGACATCAGCGCCGTGATGGTGACGGGCGACGACGGCGCGTTGATCGGCGTGGTCAGCGAAGGCGATCTGGTGCGGCGCCAGGACAGCGCGCATCAGAGAAAGGTGAACCACTGGCTGTCGCTCCTGGCAGAAGGCGAGGCACTGAATCTGGAGTTTCTGCACAGCCTTCAACTGGGCGAGCAGACGGCATCGGCCGTGATGAGCAGCCCTGCCATCACGGTGGATGAGTCCGCCGACCTGTCCGAAATTGCAGATGTGCTGCTCAAGCGCGGGATCAAGCGGGTTCCCGTGGTCCGGCAGGGAAAACTGGTTGGCGTGGTCAGCCGCCGGGACATTCTTCAGGCGCTGCTGGCCCAGGAAGTCTGAGGCCGTCGTTGCGGCAAGGAGGGAAGCCATGCGGATCGGCATCGTCTTTTATTCACGCACCGGCACAGGACGCACCGTGGCCGAGCGGCTGGCATCGATCACGGGATGGGAGGTCCACGAAGTGCGGGACGCATCGTCACGCATCGGGCTAGGCGGCGACCTTCGCTGCGTCACCGATTGCCTCTTCAAGCGCCAACCCGAGATTCGCTATGCCGGCCCTGCCCTGGACCAGTTCGACCACGTGATCCTGATCGCGCCAGTCTGGCTGCGATCGCTCGCGGCCCCCATGCGCTCGTTCCTGATGACGCAAGGGCGGCTGATCAAGACCTACTCCGTCATTTGCGTGATGTCGGGCTATGGCGGATTCCGGGCTGTCGATGACATCGCCGCCGTCGTGGGCGCAAAGCCCCGCGGCATTCTTTTGCTCAAGCAGTACGACGTGTTGGCCGAAGAGTGCGACGCGTCCCTTTGCCGGTTCAAGGAAAGAACGCTTGCGGCCTGGGAATCGGACGGGAGCGACTCGCTGCTGTCGGCCGTTGACTGAGCGGCGCTCGGGCACAAGTCCACGCCCCGCTGACCGGATCCGCCGCCTGCACTAGTGCACGTGGCGGTAGCCCACGCGCGGCGCTCGCCGCTTGCGGAATTGTGTGTTGCAATGGACAAGTTCCCCCTGGAAGGGCGATCCCGGCACCCACATATCCAGCAATGAAGCTCTCCTCTGGCGCGCCTCCGCTGCTCGATATCATCCAGTCCGCCACAGAACCGATCATCACGATCGACGCGTTGCAACACATCGTGATGTTCAACGCTGCGGCGGAACGCGTGTTCATGCTTTCCGCCGACCAGGCCATCGGCGCCAGCGTGGACATCCTGATCCCGCTGCGCTTTCGCGCCGTGCATGCCAAGCATGTCGGCCGCTTCATGACCACCGGAATTTCCGATCGCCAGATGGGCCTGGGCGCGCCGTTATGGGGTCTTCGGTCCAACGGCGAAGAGTTTCCGATGGAGGCTTCGATCTCGCAGACCTGCACCAGCGCCGGCGTGTACCTGTCGATCTTTCTGCGCGACATCACCGAGCGCCAGCGTATCGACCAGGCCTTGAGAGCGTCCCGGGACGAGCTGACCCGTCTGTCCAATGCCCTGCTTCACGTGCGCGAGCAGGAAAAGAAGCACATTGCACGCGAGCTCCATGACGACCTGGGCCAAAGCCTGACGGCGCTGACGATGGAGCTGTCCCAACTTGAACCGATCCTGGCGTCCGACAACGTCGAGGCACGCGAGCGCGTGCGGTCCATGCGGCAGCTCATCAAGGCCACGTTCAAGTCGCTGCGGCGCATCGCCTCTGACCTGCGGCCCGTCATGCTCGACGATCTTGGACTGGCGGCGGCGGTCGAATGGCTGGTGGCCAATTTCGTTTCGCGCTATGGCGTCGATACGGAATCGGACATCCGGATCGGCCCCGCCGAACCGGCAAAGCAGGTCGCCACCACCCTGTTCCGCGTCGTGCAGGAGGCGCTGACCAATATCGCCAAGCATGCGCAGGCCAGCGCCGTCCAGGTGCGTCTTGTCTGTGACGACTCGCATTGCGCGCTGACCGTGTCCGACAACGGCGTCGGCGCCACACCGGAGAGTCTGGCCAAGAAGCTGCCCCTTTCGCTTGGCCTGCAGGGCATTCGCGAACGGGTCCGCCTGCTGGGCGGTGATGTCTCCGTTCATACCCGCAGGAAAGGCGGGTTTCGCCTCGAGGTGCGCATCCCGGTCCGCCCTCCCGACTCGCAATGGGAGGCAACATGATCAACGTCATGCTTGCCGACGACCATACATTGCTGCGCGAAGGCCTGAGGCGGCTGCTCGAGCAGGCCGCAGACATCCGCGTCGGCGGCGAAGCCGGCAACGGCAACGAAGCGCTTGATCTTCTGGCCAAGGGGCAATGGGATCTTCTGGTGCTGGACATGTCGATGCCCGGGCGCGACGGCGTCGACCTCATCCGGCACATCACAAACTCCCACCCGGACGTGCCCATCCTGGTGCTGACGATGCACGGCGAGCAGCAGTACGCCGTCCAGGCGATCAAGGCGGGTGCGGCGGGCTACCTGACCAAGGACAGCGCCAGCGAAGAGCTGGTGCAGGCGGTGCGCAAGGTGGCCGGTGGCGGGCGGTATCTGAGCCAGTCGCTGGCTGAAAGCATTGCATTTGACCGGTACGGGCATGCGGAATCGCTGCCCCACGCCCTGCTGTCCGATCGGGAATTGTCAGTTTTCCGCCATCTGGCGTCGGGCATGAACAATTCGGACATCGCGCAACTGCTATTCGTGAGCGTCAAGACGGTCAGCACGTATAAAAGCCGGATATTGATCAAGCTGCACTTGCGCAATCAGGCGGATCTGGTCCGTTACGCGATACGGCACCGGCTCGTCGACGATGACGACGCCCCTCCGCGCTGAGCACGCTGTAGGAATTTGCCTACATCTGTAGGCGTCGTCGGCCAAAACGTGGCGATCTGCGCTGATAGCGCACGGCAGCGCGGCATCCGATACTAGCCCCCATCGCGATACCAACAAAGCGATACGGACAAAGCGATGCCGACAAGGCGATACGGGCAAGGCGATCGGCCTGCTGCCGCGTCACCGCCACATTCCCCTCCGAGGAGCCCCGGCCATGGACTCACCCATCGTTGTCAGGAACTACACGGACAGTGCGCCAGGCGTGTCCGCCGATTGCGACCGTTGCGCCCTGGCCCGGATCTGCCGCGCAGGATCGGACGCGGCCCGGCCTCCCCCGAGCGACCTGGTCCGCTGCCGGCGGCTGATTCACCGCGGCGAATCTGTCTACCGCGCGGGAGACGCGTTACAGAACTTGTATGTACTGCGGTCAGGGTCGGTGAAGCTGCGCGCGACCAACCGCGCCGGCCTCGAGCAGATCATGGGCTTTCCGTCTGCGGGCGCGTTGCTGGGCCTGGATGCCATCGAGAGCGGCACCCATCGCTGCGATGCCATCGCGCTGGAGGATTCGCTCGTCTGCGTACTGCCGTTCTCGGACATCATGGGCAGATGCCGGGAGGATTTCTCGTGCGCGCAGCAGTTCCATCGCTTGATCGCTCACGATATCGATCAGTACCGGCGGCTGTTGCTGACCCTGGGCTGCATGAAGACCGAGCAGCGGGTCGCTGACTTCCTGGTGGGGATGTCGGATCAGATGTCGGCCAATGGCTACTCTCCCCTCGCCTTCACCTTGAAGATGACGCGCGAGGACATCGCCAATCATCTGGGCATGAAAGTCGAGACGGTCTGCCGCGTGCTGGGCCGCCTGCAGGAGGCTTCGCTGGTCAACGTATCCCGGCGACAGCTCCAGATCCGCGACGTCGATGCGCTGCGGCAGATGAGCAGCGGGTAGGCGTGCCTGCGCCTTGCAGCATGTCGTTCGGAACTTGAGTTTGGTCAACATCCCGGTCTCGGGCAGGCCTATTCTGGCTGAAGCAAGCCGGTCGGCCGCCGAAGTGCCGCGTCGAGCGGTTACGCGTGACCTGGAGGATGACCTTATGCAACCCGACTATGAACCCTACGTGGCGCTATACAAATACGGAATTCATTCTGCGCTGGCCGCGGCCACCGGTTATTTCGAATTCGCGCGGCAACTGCGCTCGCTGCAGCTCAAGACCGACAAGGAAATGCTGGCATTCGCACAGGAAGCCAATGCCCAGGTCAACGCTGCGACCTCTCTGACCGCCATGTGTGCCCTGCACCAAAAATTGATGACGGATCTGATGGGCCGCGAGTTCAGCTATATGAAGGAAATGGAGAAGATCGCGCGCGAGACGTCCACCATGACCGCCGCAGCCCTGCGTGAGAGCAAGAATCCCTGGCAAGAAAGAATGTCGCAGATCGCGGAAAGCACGGCCAAATTCCTGGCCGACGGCAATGCCGTGGCCGCAATGACGCGCGCCAGCCAATGACGCATGTGAGGGCCGCGAAGGCGCATCCGGCCGCGGAATCCGTTACCGACCCGTCGGCATCGGCGCCGCCTGGCGCGGACAACGCGCTGGCGGCGCTGGACTATTTCAAGGCGGCGCTCATCGCGCAGCTGACGGGCGGCATTTCACCAAGCGCCCTTGCGCTCGCGATGGCCGACTGGTTGATCCACCTGGGGGCCGCGCCTGGCAAGCAGATCGGATTGGCGCTGCAGGCGGGAAACGCCATCCAGGCGCTCGGCGCGCATGCCGCGATGGCCCTGGCGGGCCGCCCTCTCGTCTGTCCCGAGGCTGCCCTTGACCGCAGGTGCGCCGCACCGGCCTGGCGGGCTGAACCCTTCCAATATTGGCAGCATTGTTTTTCCGAAGCGCGCAAGTGGTGGGCCGAGGCCACGACCCGTGTGCCGGGAGTCTCCGCCCATCACGCCGACGTCGTTTCCTTCTGCGCAAGCCAATGGTGCGACGTCTTTGCGCCAGCCAACTTTCCCTGGTCCAACCCCGAAGTGATTGCGCGTACGGTGACCGACAAGGGCCAGAACCTGGTTCAAGGGATGGGACATCTGGCAGAGGACCTGCGGCACAGGCTGTTGGGCCTGCCGGAGCCCGGCCTGGAACGTTTCGAGGTGGGCGTCAACGTGGCGGTGACCCCGGGCACGGTGGTGTACCGCAATCACTTGATCGAACTGATCCAGTACGCGCCTTCCACGCCCCAGGTGCGTCCGGAGCCCATTTTGATCACGCCGGCGTGGATCATGAAGTACTACGTGCTGGATCTGTCGCCTGAAAATTCCCTGATTCGCTACCTGGTGGCGCAAGGGTTCACGGTGTTCTGCATCTCATGGCGCAATGTCGATGCGCGCGACCGCGACCTCTGCCTTGACGACTACCGCCGCCTGGGCTTCATGGCGGCAATGGCGGCGGTCAATCGATGCGTGCCCGGCCAGCGCGTGCATGCCGTGGGGTACTGCCTGGGCGGCACGCTGCTGGCCATTGCGGCCGCGACCATGGCTGGCGACGCGGACGACCGCCTTGCCACGATCTCCCTGCTGGCGGCGCAGACCGACTTCACCGAGCCCGGCGGCCTGGGGTTGTACATCGACGCGAGCGAGGTGCATATGCTGGAAAGCGTCATGTGGGCGCAAGGCTACCTGTCCGCCGGGCAAATGGCCGCGGCCTTCCAGTCCTTGCGGCCCATCGAGGATGTCGCCAGCCGAGCCGTGCAGACCTATTTTCTGGGTCAGCGCATCCTTCCGAACGACCTCGTCGCCTGGAATGCGGATTCGACGCGCATGCCGTACCGGATGCATGCGGAGTATCTGCGCAAACTGTTTCTGAACAACGAACTGGCGGCCGGACGATTCGAGGTGAACGGCCGCACGATTGCCTTGCGCAACATCCGCACGCCCATCTTTGCGCTGGGTGCGGTCAACGATCACATCGCGCCCTGGCGTTCCGTATTCAAGATCCATTACCTGACGGACGCGGACATACGCTACGTCTTGACCAGCGGCGGCCATAATGCCGGCGTCGTGAGCGAGCCGGGGCATCCGGGCCGCTGGCACCGGCTTTCCGCGGGGCCGAAGGATGATCTGCGCGCGGGTCCGGACGAATGGCTGGCCGCGACCATGCAATGCGGGGGATCGTGGTGGCCGACGTGGACCGAGTGGCTGGCGCATCGCTCAGGGCCCTTGCGGCCCGCACCGTCCGGCGTTGCCGGGCGGCGGCCCGACGACGATCCTGGCGCGCCGATGGCCGCGCCGGGCAGCTATGTCATGCAGAAATGACGCGTCTCAAGGCCACGGTTGCGCGCCTAAAGCGCTGCGGCCCGCGCGGCAAGCGCGCAGTTGCCCGCGCTGCCGGGCTTGAGGGCCATGCGTTCGGCAGTCAGCACCTTGGCAAGAGAGCGCGCGCCGTCTCGCAACGCGGCTTCCACCAACGTCAGCGCCAGCACGTCGCGCTGCGCGTGGCTGCCGCCGAATCGATGCGCAATAAGGCGCACGTCCCGCAGCAGGTTGACGGCAAGCGCGTAGTCTTGCCGGGCGAACGCGGCCAGCGCGTGCGCCACGGGCAATCCCACGTCTCGGGTCATCATCGCGTTCGTGCCCGTGCCGTCCGCGGCCGTTTCCATCGACTCGATGAGCGCCTGGGCGGCAGCGCCGTCACCCGCGCCCAGATACGCCATCAGCGCATGCACGTCATTGAAGGCGTAGAACCCCGCGCCGCCACGCGTCTGCCAGACATCGGCAAGTTGGCGCCATCGCGGGCCGGCGTCCACGCCTCGCAAATGCAGACGCCACAGCATGGCGGAGGCGTCGATCAGATCCAGCACCTGGCCCGTGGAAGCTTCGCGCAACCTGCTGTCGTACAACGCCAGCACGTCGCCAATCTCGTCGCGATCCAGCTGAAACAGAGCCAGATGCCACCAGTTATGGATGGCCAGCATGTTGTCCTCGGACCAGTCGCCCCGCCTTCCGTTCAGCCAGGCGATACCCTCGTCGATTCGGCCCTGCATTTCTAGGACGTGAGCAACGGCGTGCACGGCCCAGGGATCGCGCGGGTTGAGCTCCAGCGCGCGGCGCCCTTGCGCCTCGGCCGGGCCGTACAGATTCGTCTCTTCCAACCCGAACGCGTGCATGCCCAAGACGTAGCCGTAGTCGGGCATCGAGCGGTCCCAGGCGGGCAGGATGCCGGCCACTCGGTCGCGCAGCATGGTCGAGCGGCCGAGCAGGAAATCGCCAATGTGGCCAACCTGCAGCGCCAGCGTGTCGTGCGGATAGTCGGCAAGAATGTCGGCATAGCGCCGCAAGGACCGGGAGAATTCCCCGTCGAGCCAGGCGCGGGCCGCGGCAGCGTGGCGGCGCTCGCGATCGTTGGCAATGTCGTAGAGCGCTTCGGCGGCTTGCACGCTTTCGCGCAGCAGCGGTTCGACGCATTTGTCGCTGGCGGTGATCATCATTCCCGCGCGCAGCAGATGGCCCATCACGAATACGGGGTCATCGGCCAAGGCCTCGTCAATGACGCCCAGCGGATCGCCGTAGTAGCCATGAAACAGGCTTTGCGCCCGCTCGTAGGCGGCCATTGACGCCGGTTCATCGCTGGAAACCGGGTTGCCCCGTACATCGCTCAGCGCCATGGTGGTCTCCCGGAGGCCGGCCCGCGACGGGCTTGGAAAATCTTCAAAAATATAAGCATGGTTGCGGCGTTCCGGCAAAACGCAGTTGCGCTAGTGCGGTTGCACCGGACGCGCGGGCCGCCGCTGCCCGATTTCACGCCTGCGAGGAATGCGCCCGTCAGCGCCAGAAATCCCAGGAACACGTACGCCGCGATCCCAGCGCGAGAGGCCACATTTCGCGACATGGCGCTCATACAGACTTGGCCATGTGCTGCGCGGCGCCCGAAAATGAACTGACGACCGGCGCCGCCCGCGCCAGGACGATAGGCAGTCCAGGCAAGCGGCTTGCTGCTGACGACGGATGGGCACGGCGGCGCTACCCCGGCAAGCTGCCGTCTGCCTATACAGGAGGCTATATGTGGGAACCCACCGAGCGCTATCCCGATCCGGCCATTGAGGTCCTGGATCC
Source organism: Achromobacter sp. JD417 (assembly GCF_041879325.1). Classification (NCBI taxonomy): domain Bacteria; kingdom Pseudomonadati; phylum Pseudomonadota; class Betaproteobacteria; order Burkholderiales; family Alcaligenaceae; genus Achromobacter; species Achromobacter sp. JD417. The sequence goes on from NZ_CP087159.1 coordinate 3,381,813, forward strand.
CCGATTCCAGACGATCCGGCTCACCAACGCCGGCGTCGAACGATTGGCGACCGGCATCCGGTACGGCGAAGGCCCGGTGTGGTTCGGTGACGCGAGGTGCCTGGTCTGGAGCGACATCCCCAATAACCGCCTGATGCGCTGGGACGAGGAAACGGGCGCCGTATCGGTGCACCGCAAGCCCTCCGAGTACATCAACGGCAACACGCGCGACCGTCAAGGCCGGCTGGTCAGCTGCGAACATGGCGGTCGACGCGTGGTCCGCACCGAATACGATGGCTCGCAGACCGTGCTGGCCGACCGTTTCGAGGGCAAGCGCTTGAACGCGCCGAACGACGTTGTCGTGCACAGCGATGGGTCGGTCTGGTTCTCCGACCCGCTATTCGGGATTCTCTCCAACTACGAAGGCTTTCAGGCGCCACCCGAGCTGCCGACGCATGTTTACCGCCTGGATCCGGACTCCGGCCGGCTGGACGCCGTGGTAAGCGGCATCCACAACCCCAACGGCTTGTGTTTTTCTCCGGACGAGCGACTGCTGTATGTCGTGGACAACGGTTCGACGCCGAATCGCATCCTGGTCTACGCGGTGGGACAGGACGGGTCGCTGGACGACGGCCGCACGTTTGTCGAGGCAAGCACCGACGCGATTCCCGACGGCATACGCTGCGATACCGACGGCAATGTCTGGGCGGGCTGGGGCCCGGGCCCGGCCTTGAGCGGGGTGATGGTATTTGCGCCCGACGCCACGGCTATCGGCCGCGTCGCCCTGCCCGATCGGTGCGCCAACCTGTGTTTTGGCGGGGCGCGCCGCAACCGGCTGTTCATGGTCACCGGGCAGTGTCTCTTCGCGCTGTATGTGAATGCGCAGGGGGTCGGATACTGCTGACGCCGGCCTACAGAAAGCCGATCCAGCGCCCCGCCACCAGGCAGCCCAGCCACAGCACCAGAGAGGCCGCCGCCTGAATGCGCAGCGCGGGTGACGGCGGGCTTCCATTTGCCACGCTTGCCCAAGCCCTGCCCCGATTCACCAGCCAGGCGTTGACCGCGCCCGCCGCCAGCAAGCCCATCTTGGTCAGGAATGCCGGGTTGTACAGGTAGTCGAGCGGCCGCACCGAAAACAGCAGCGCCCCCGTCAACACCGCCAATGCCAAGCCCGTTGCGGCCGTGCGCGCCAAGACGGGCGCCAGGACGGCCAGCGCACCCGGCTTGAGTACGCCAAGCAGGCGCAGATCCAGCGGAATGATCGAACCGATCAGTAGACCAATGGCGCCGATATGGGCGGCGTTGGCGAGCAGATAGAGAATGCCGGACCGGCGCAGCCACAGCGCTGGCGGCACGGATTGAAGCTGTTCGAGCGCAAGTCGTAGCAGGTCAGGCATCCACGGCCAGCGGTCAGGGCTTCTTGATGCGGCTGGGATAGATATCGTAGGTCTTGCCGCCAACGGTCACCTGGACCGCCTTCATGCGCTTGGCGGCGGCGTCCTGGTCTCGGTTGCCGACGGCGGTGATGGCATCTCCGGGCTTGGCCGAGCCTTCGACGAAACCGGCTTCCTTCGTCTGACTTGGATTGCCAAGCTCGACGGTCCAGACGCCGTCCTTGGCCCGCACCTTGAGCGAGGGATGCGGTGGCGCGATCTGCACCTGCTCGACCGTGCCCTGCAGCGTCATCTGTTCGGATTCGGCCCACGACCAGCCGTGATGCGCCAAGGCCGACGGGGCAGCGCCGGTCATGGCGGACAGCGCCAAGGCGGCAAATAACGCGTGTCGGGAAAGCTTCATGTCGATGCTCCTGTGGTTGCGGTGGCATGCCATTCCCCGCGCCGCGACGTAGGGTTGAGCGCACGAAAAAGCAGGATAGCAGCGCGTTTCCAACGTGCGGGGGATTTTATTGAACGCGCGCGGACAGAAAAACGTCGGCAGTACTTAAGAAATTACTTTAGATATTCAACTTCAACTATGAATTTTTAATCGGGTGTATTTTCCTTAACTATCAATAGGTTGGACACCGAATATAAGACATTGCATGAATATCGAAATCTGCCGATCTCTATTTTTGGATGACGCCAGGACCCAGGAAAACCCTGCGGAACTTTCCGCCGCCGGTCACGGTCGCTTTATGTTCAGGCAATTGTCAGCATATGCCGACATCTGCCGTGAGCATCCGTCCGCGCGTCCACCCCGGGAGAATTGCATGTCATCGCTCCGCTCGCGTTTGCCCGCGAATTTGTCCAACACTCTCACCACGCGCCCCCCGGATTTCCCGCTTGTTCCCCGCCTGCCGCTACGCGCCAATCCATGTCTGCGGCGCCCTCTACCATGAGCGCCGTCCCTGATACGGTAAACGGCCGCGCGCCCACTGGCCTGTCGGTCATGGACGCGACCGTGGTGCTTGTCGGTGTGGTCATCGGGATCGGCATCTTCGGTTTTCCCCCTCTGGTCGCGCAGCACGCGCATACGGAAGCGGTGTATATCGGCCTCTGGTGCGCGGGCGGACTCGTCATGCTGGTCGGGGCGCTTTGCTACGCCGAACTCGGCTCGGCTTATCCCGGCGCGGGCGGCGAATACCTCTATCTGACCCGCGCTTGGGGACGGCGCGTCGGGCTGATGTTCGCCTGGGCGCGCTGCTCCGTCATCCAGACCGGCGCGATCGCAGCCGTGGCATTCATCTACGGGGATTACGCACAGCGGCTTCTGCCCCTGGGCCCCCTGGGCCCCGCTGTGCACGCGGCCATCTCCGTCGTCGTTCTGACGGGCCTGAACATGATCGGCACGCGTTATTCCAAACGGCTGCAATGGGTTTTCACGGTGCTGACCCTGATTGCTCTGGCCGCGGTGCTGATCGCCAGCCTGACCGCGTCGGGCGGCGAGTCTGTCACTGCCGCTTCACCGGCCCCGCTGTCGGGCAATACCGCCGGGCTGCTCGGCATGGGGATGGTCTTCGTGCTGCTGACCTATGGCGGCTGGAACGAGGCCGCGTATCTTAGCGGCGAACTGCGCGATCCCGCGCGCAACATGAGCCGGGTGCTGCTCATCGGCACGGCGGTGGTCACCAGCGCCTATGTCCTGACCAACATCGCGCTGCTTGAGATCTTCGGGCTACAGGGACTGCGGGACACGCCCGCCCTGGGTGCCGAGGTCATGCAGCTGGCCGCAGGACCCTATGCGGCGGCGCTGCTCAGCCTGACCATCTGCGCCACGGCGCTCAGCACCATCAACGGCACCATCATTACCGGCGCGCGGGTGTATTACGCCCTGGGCCGCGACGTGCCCCGGCTGCAGGCGCTGGCGGGCTGGAGCGCGCGCAACGAAACGCCTGTCAGCGCGCTAGTCGTTCAGGGCGTGATTACCCTTGCGCTGGTGGCGCTGGGCGCGTTCAGCCAAAACAGCGTTCAGACCATGGTGGCCTACACGGCGCCGGTGTTCTGGCTCTTCATGATGCTGGTCGCCGCCTCCGTCTGGCGCCTGCGCCGCCTGGACCCCGACCGCCCTCGTCCTTTTCGCGTTCCGCTCTTTCCGCTGCCCCCCTTGCTGCTGGCGCTGACCTGCGCCGGACTGGTCGTGTCCAGCGCCATGTATGCCGGCGCGGGCGCCCTGATCGGGCTGGCTGTGCTGGCGGCCGGCGCGCCACTGATGCGCCTGCTCAAGCCCGCCCAGGCCGCAAGCTGACTGGCTCTTCCCCTGTCCTCCACCGTCCAAGGAACCCTCACCATGCCACGCTCCCTCGACCATTCGAAAACCGCGTCCCAGGTATTCACCCCGCGCCTGCGCCTTGCGATGCTGGCCTCGGCGATGGCTTTCACGCTGCTGAGCGCGGGCGCCGCCATGGCGCAGACTGCCGCTGCGCCCGCCAAGGCCGACGCCCAGAAAGCCTACGTGCCCGACGTCGGCCAGGAAGGCAAGGACGTCATCTGGGTGCCTACCCCGCAGACCCTGGTCGACAAGATGCTGGACATGGCCAAGGTCACCCCCAAGGACCGGCTGATGGACCTGGGCTCGGGCGACGGCCGCACGGTCATCACGGCCGCACAGCGCGGACTGACCGCGCAAGGCATCGAGTACAACCCCGACCTGGTCGAGCTGTCGCGCCAAAACGCCAAGCGCGCGGGCGTGGCCGACCGCGCCACGTTCGTGGCGCAAGACCTTTTCACCACGGACTTGTCTCAGGCGGACGTGATCACAATGTTCCTGCTCTCGACCATCAACGAGAAGCTGCGGCCCAAATTGCTGGAGCTGCCGGCCGGCACGCGCGTGGTGTCAAACACCTTCCGCATGGGCGACTGGGAACCGGATGCCTCGGAAACCGTCACCGATAACTGCCAGACCTATTGCACGGCGCTCCTGTGGATCGTGCCGGCAAAGGTGCAGGGCAAATGGGATCTGGGCGGGCAGACGCTGCAGCTTGACCAGCACTACCAGATGCTCTCGGGCAAGCTGGGGGCCGAGCCGATCTCCGACGCCCGGATGGACGGCAAGTCGATCACCTTTACCGCAAATGGCGTGCGCTACGCGGGCGAGGTGAACGGCCGCAGCATGAGTGGAAGCGCGGCCGGCAAGGGGGAATGGCAGGCCAAGCGGATCTGATCAATGCCCTTGCCGCGGGGCGCGGCTTTTCGAATGCCGCGCCGCGTTGACCATGGCTGCCGTCATGCAATAGCATCTGTTGCATGAGAAGAGACAGCAAGCTTTCCGGCGTACTGCACGTTCTGCTGCATATGGCCGAGCGCCCCGGTCCCATGACCTCCGATGACTTGGGCCGCGTCATGCAGACCAATCCTGTCGTCATCCGCCGCATCATGGGCGGCCTGCGGCAACAGGGCCTGGTCCGATCCGAAAAAGGACATGGCGGCGGGTGGACGATTTCGTGCGACTTCAAAGCGGTCACGCTGCGCGATATCTACGAAGCGCTGGGCGCGCCAGAGATCTTCGCCATGGGCAACCGCAGCGAATCGCCCGGATGCCTGGTCGAAGAGGCGGTCAATGCGTCGCTGGACGACGTGTTCGAACAGGCTCAGCAACTGCTCCTGGACCGGCTCGGCAAGGTCACGCTGGCCGAACTGAGCCGGGATTTTCACGCGCGCATGGTCGAGCGCGGCCAGGCTTACGACCCGCATGCCGTGCACGAGGTTTGAGCGCCCCTATTCCCACGGCTGGCGCCACGCCATCAATGAGGCCTCGACGTGTTCGATTTCGGCCTGCGACATGCCAGCTTCTTCGTAGAAACGCCTGCGCTCGCCTACCACGTCCCGCACGCGGTCGATGATCGACCTGGCGGCCGCTTCTGACCGGAGTCCGAAACGCCGGTACTCGGTCAGGCAATTGGCAAACGTGCTGTCGCGGCCGGCGGAGCCAATGTGAAGGTAGTGCCGCGCCGAACCTTCCTGGGTCACCACATCAAAAAGCGGCGACAGCCGGTAGGTGCGCGCATCTTCGTCTTTCAGAAATCCGACATTCTTCAGATGGTCGTCGGTGTTGTGGACCGCGACGTTCAGGATCATCCGGGCGTACAGTTCGAGCAGATCCTGCACGGGATTGGACGAGATACGGCGCGCCACGTCGGCCAGGCGCGCGTAGGAATACGTGGCCTTGCCGCGCGGGCCGTCAAGCTCGCGTTTGCCGATATGCACGGACGGGCTGATGAGCGACGCGCCGCTAAGGAAGTGCCGCCGCGCGATGACCGGGTCTGCGCCCTGCCGGACCGGCAGCAGCTCGCGATCGAACCGGTGCGTCAGCAGCACGGCGCCCAGATGCGTTTGCGCCAGACGGATCTGCGGTACGTTCAAGCCGATGGCCTTGGCCATCTGCAGGTTCGCGTATTCCACGCGCTGGCGGTCGTAGGATTCGCCCTTGCGCGGAAACTTGGCAATCCACATTTCGCCTGCCTCATCCCGCACGATCGTCTTGGGCCGCGCCCCACCGATATCCCATGAGCTGCCCAGGATGTCGCGATACAGCCCCTTGGGCTTAATGCCCTGGTCGATGTCGGTCAGCAGGTCGGCCAACGAATCCAGCTGGCTGACCTCAGGTAGCCGATAGGTCTTGCGCATGTTGGGCGTCAATTGCCGGGCGCTGAAAAAAAGCGCCCCCACGCCCATGCCCCGCCCCTTGAGCAGCACTTCGTTCTCCGTCACGCGGGCGCCCGCGTTATCCACGCGCATCACGTTGCGGCCCCAGGCATCCGGCGCGGCGTCAAAAATGGCGCCCAGCGTCTGGTACCGGCTTTCGGTCCGGTAGGTGGTGGCGGAGTCGGTCAGCGGCAGATTGAGCGGATCCAGCGAAAACGCCCGCGGATCGTTTACGTAGGACTGCACGTACGTGAATTCGGCGAAGAAGTGATTCTCGTCGCTGTCATCCAGGGTCAGGACGCCAGCGAGCACGGCTTCGCCCCGGATGTCCACATAGGGGTCGTTTGCGGGAGGGGGCGGAATCCTACGCTAAGGCTTTGGCCAGCGATATTCTCCGGTGAGATTGATGTGTTCCCATCCGAGCGGCGAAACATGGGCCAAGAGATCGGGCGATAGCAGCTTTCCATCGCGTTTCTGGTTTGCAACGACCTCGCCGAGCTTCATGGTGTTCCAGAAGATGATGATGGCGGCGAGCAGATTCATGCCGGCGATGCGGTAATGCTGGCCTTCGGCGGAACGGTCGCGGATTTCACCGCGGCGGTGGAAGCTGATTGCCCGCTTCAGCGCATGATGAGCTTCGCCTTTGTTGAGCCCGATCTGGGCACGCCGTTGGAGTTCGGCATCCAGAATCCAGTCGATCATGAACAGGGTGCGCTCGACGCGACCGACTTCCCGCAGGGCTGTCGCGAGCTCGTTCTGCCGCGGATAGGAGGCGAGTTTCCGCAGAATCTGGCTTGGCGCGACGGTCCCGGCAGCAATGGTGGCGGCGATGCGCAGGATGTCGGGCCAATTGCGCTCGATCATGGCTTGGTTGACCTTTCCGCCGATCAACGCTCGCAGGTGCGCCGGGGCGGCCGACGGATTGAACGCGTAGAGCCGTTTGGATGGCAGGTCGCGGATGCGCGGAGCGAACCGGTAGCCGAGAATGGCACATGCGGCAAAGACGTGATCGGTGAAGCCGCCCGTGTCGGTGAACTGCTCGCGGATATGGCGTCCAGCATCGTTCATCAGCAGGCCATCGAGGATGTAAGGCGCTTCGCTTGCCGTTGCAGGAATCACCTGGGTTGCGAACGGCGCATATTGGTCGGAGACGTGGCTATAGGCTTTCAGGCCCGGGGTATTGCCATATTTCGCGTTGACCAGGTTCATGGCCTCACCTTGCTCTGTAGCGACGAAGAACTGTCCGTCGCTCGAAGCCGACGTGCCCATGCCCCAGAACCGGGCCATGGGTAACGCTGCCTGTGCCTCGACCACCATGGCCAGCGCCCGGTCATAGGCTTCGCCCTCGACATGCCACCGTCCAATGCGGATCAATTCCCAGAAGGTGTGGGTGTTTGTCGCATCCGCCATTTTGCGCAAGCCGAGGTTGATCCCTTCCGCCAAGATAACGTTCATTAGCCCGATCCGGTCAGCGCAGGGTGCTCCTGTGCGCAGATGGGTGAACGCTTCGGTGAAGCCGGTCGCCGCATCCACCTCCAGCAGGAGATCGGTGATGCGCGTGGGCGGGATCTGCTTGTAGAGATCGAGCACCAGATCTTCGGCGCCTGTCGGCGCGGCGGCTTCGAGTTTCTCGATATGCAGAACGCCGTTTTCAATCGACCCGCCCGGGATCGTGCCTGCGCGAGCGGCACGGCCAAGCTCGCGCAACCGCATGTCGAGGCGAGCTTGCCGGTCTGCCAGCCATTCCTCCGGCCGCAATGGCACAGCGAGACGACCGCCTTCCGCGATGGATTGTGCCGGAACGAGTGCGTGTTTCAGATCGCCATAGCGCCGGGACCTAGTAAGCCAGACATCTCCGGAGCGGAACGCATCGCGCAGATGGAACAGCACCGCGATCTCCCATAGGCGAGCGTCGCCAGCCCTCTGGGCCCGAAGGTGGCGATGCCATTTCGAGCTGGGCCGCAAGAAGCTGGTCATCGCGGCATCGTTCAAACCGGTACGAAGGGCCGTCACCGCTTCCAGAAGCGGCAGTGCAACGGGCGCAGCTCGCAGATCGAGCAGGCGCAACATGCGTGGAGCGTATCGGCGGAAGCGGTGATAACCGTCGAGCACATGATTGAGCGGATCGTCGGCCATGGTGGCGGTCAGCCTGGTTGCCATTGCAACAAGGGTTTTTAAGCCGTCCCACCCTGACCCACTCGCGATGACATCGCCCAGCGGCTGGCCATCATCCTGTGCATCGACCAGGGCGCCCCCGATCTCGGCGAAGGATTTCAGGGTGTCACGCACCACCCCCGCTTCGTCTGCGACCTTTGCATGGCAAATACGCTCCGAAGCACGGTAGAGACGGCCGACGATCCGGTCGTGGGTTTCGACCACTGCGTCGGCCAACATCGCCTGCCATTCCGAGACGCAAACAGCCAAGATCGCAAGCCGCCTGTCCTCCGGGAGATCGCGCATGCCGTCGGCATAATACCGTTCACCCTGCCTGCGCAGACGAGTCACCCGATGGGCAGGAACGCCGGCAAGCAGATCCTCGGGGAGATCGATGCGTTGCAGATATTCGAGCCGGTCGAGCAGCCGGTTGGCCGACGAAGAGTTCGAGCCAGGCTCGAACTGGCGCAGCCACACAAAACGGGTCACCCGATCATCAGCCGTCTCCTCGAGCAATGCCAGCAACTGTTCTCGGATCGACATAGGCAGCCGACTGGCGATCCTCGTCTCGATGCGTCGCTCGGCATCGACGAGAGCCGCGGCACAAAGCCGCTCGATCGTGGATGTCGCGGGAAGGACAGTGCGGGTGCGTCGGCACTCGGCTACGAAGCGACGGGCGATATCCTCGTTCGACACCGCCATCTCGGCTTCTCGGAACAACCATTCCTTCAGCTCGCTCGCACCACGTCCGGAGAAGGTGCGGAAGCCGTAGAGCCCCCGTAACTCGGCAAGATGCTCGTGCCGTGTTTCCTCGCGGGCAGCATAGTCTACGAGATCGTCGGCACCCAGGCCAAGCTGCGCTCCGATAAATTCGATGACCTCTGCAGGGATCAGTTCGCCTGGAGCCAGCACCCGGCCGGGATAGCGCAGGACACACAATTGCAGGGCGAAGCCGAACCTGTTGTGAGCGCGCCGACGCAGCCTGATATGCCCAAGGTGGCTCTGTTGCAAAAATCGTGAAGCTTGAGCATGCTTGGCGGAGATTGGACGGACGGAACGATGACGGATTTCAAGTGGCGCCATTTCCAGGGTGATGTGATCCTGTGGGCGGTGCGCTGGTATTGTCGCTATCCGATCAGCTATCGCGACCTTGAGGAAATGCTGGCGGAACGCGGCATTTCGGTCGACCATACGACGATCTATCGCTGGGTCCAGTGCTACGCCCCGGAGATGGAGAAGCGGCTGCGCTGGTTCTGGCGGCGTGGCTTTGATCCGAGCTGGCGCCTGGATGAAACCTACGTCAAGGTGCGGGGCAAGTGGACCTACCTGTACCGGGCAGTCGACAAGCGGGGCGACACGATCGATTTCTACCTGTCGCCGACCCGCAGCGCCAAGGCAGCGAAGCGGTTCCTGGGCAAGGCCCTGCGAGGCCTGAAGCACTGGGAAAAGCCTGCCACGCTCAATACCGACAAAGCGCCGAGCTATGGTGCAGCGATCACCGAATTGAAGCGCGAAGGAAAGCTGGACCGGGAGACGGCCCACCGGCAGGTGAAGTATCTCAATAACGTGATCGAGGCCGATCACGGAAAGCTCAAGATACTGATCAAGCCGGTGCGCGGTTTCAAATCGATCCCCACGGCCTATGCCACGATCAAGGGATTCGAAGTCATGCGAGCCCTGCGCAAAGGACAGGCTCGCCCCTGGTGCCTGCAGCCCGGCATCAGGGGCGAGGTGCGCCTTGTGGAGAGAGCTTTTGGCATTGGGCCCTCGGCGCTGACGGAGGCCATGGGCATGCTCAACCACCATTTCGCAGCAGCCGCCTGATCGGCGCAGAGCGACAGCCTACCTCTGACTGCCGCCAATCTTTGCAACAGAGCCGATTTCCTGCCGGTGATCCGCCGCACCCTGACCCGCACCGGCTTTGTCATCGACCACATCCACTACTACGCCGACGCCCTCAAGCCGTGGATTGCCCGGCGCGAGCGCTTGCCCGCCTTCCTGATCCGGCGCGATCCGCGCGACATCAGCCGCATCTGGGTACTGGAACCGGAAGGTCAGCACTATCTGGAGATCCACTACCGCACCTTGTCCCATCCGGCCGTCACCCTCTGGGAACAACGCCAGGCGCTGGCCAAATTGCGTCAGCTCGGGCGCGAGCAGGTGGACGAGTCGGCGCTGTTCCGCATGATCGGGCAGATGCGCGAGATCGTGACCACCGCCCAGAAGGCCACGCGCAAGGCGCGGCGCGACGCTGATCGCCGCCAGCACCTCAAGACGTCGGAGCCACCGGCCAAGCCCATACCGCCGGATGTGGACATGGCTGACCCGCAGGCAGACAACCTGCCGCCGGCCAAACCGTTCGATCAGATCGAGGAGTGGTCGCCGTCGATGAATATAAGAGGACTTGCCATGGAATGCTCTCGGACATAGGAAATCAGGAGTTCCAATCTTCAGTGAGGGGCTAAGATAGGAAAAGTTGAATTTCTAAACGATGAAATTCAGCTTTTCTGAACAAGGAGTGACTCATGCGCGAAATCAGCCTGGACCGTCTGCGCACGTTGGTGGCCATTGCCGACCTGGGTTCGTTTGCCGAGGCGGCCCGTGTGCTGCACCTCGCGCCACCCACGGTCAGTTTGCATATTGCCGACCTGGAGTCGCGGGTTGGCGGAAAGCTGTTGTCGCGCACACGTGGGCGCATTCAGCCTTCGGCGATTGGAGAAACGCTGGTGGAGCGCGCGCGGCGCCTGTTGGCGGATGCGGAGCAGGCGCTTGAGGACGTGGAGCGTCAGGTGCAGGGCTTGGCCGGGCGTGTGCGGCTGGGTGCCTCCACAGGGGCCATCGCACAGTTGATGCCGCAAGCTTTGGAGACGTTGGGCCAACGCCATCCCGCTATCGATGTGCAGGTCGCGGTGCTCACGTCGCAGGAAACTTTGAAGAAGCTTGCCGAGGGCTCTTTGGAGATCGGTCTGGTCGCGCTGCCACAGACCCCGGTGAAGGAATTGCGGATCGAGCCATGGCGGCGGGACCCGGTCATGGCCTTCTTGCCGGCTCGCTGGGAATGCCCGGATGTTGTGACCCCCGGTTGGCTGGCCGCCCAGCCATTAATTCTGAATGACAAAACTACTCGGCTTTCGCGCTTGACCTCGGAGTGGTTCGCCAGTGATGGACGGCAGCCCACGCCGCGTATTCAACTGAACTACAACGATGCGATCAAAAGCCTAGTGGCGGCCGGTTATGGTGCGACGTTGTTGCCGCATGAAGCCTCCACGCCATTGCCCGATACCAGGATCGTCATGCGGCCATTACAGCCCTTATTGTGGCGTCAACTTGGTATTGCCCACCGTGGTGGGGACGTCGAGCGGCCTACGCAACATGTGCTGGATGTGTTGTGGGGGTTGAGTGCGGGCTAGGGCGATGTTGTCAGAGAAAGGACCGCTTTCGACCCGGTCATACGGTGATTGAGGTCCCAGGCGTCAGCTACCGCACCTGAAGCCGTCGTTCATCGCTCCAAAGCCGGTGCCTGTCTCCGTTCGCCCAGGCCAGGGTGTCGTAGTACTTGTGCAGCAGCTCGGTAATGGCGGCGGTGTCGTCGGTCATGGGGTTTCCTTGGGGTTGGCGGTGAGGACTGCCTGGACGCGTGCTTGCAGCGCGGGCAGCACGTCTTGTTGGAACCAGGGGTTGCGCACCAGCCAGCGATTGTTGCGCGGGCTAGGGTGAGGCAGGGGGAACGCTTGCGGCCAGTGCTCGCGCCAGGCTTCGACCACCCGGGTGAGCGGCGTCTTGCCAGTACCGAGGTGGTAGTCCATGGCGTAGCTGCCCAGCACGATGACCAGCGACAGGCGCTCGAAACGCTGCATGAAGGCTTCGCGCCAGGCGGGGGGCGCACTCCGGGCGTAGCGGCAGGTCACCGCTTTTGCCGGTGCCCGGATAACAGAAGCCCATGGGCAGAATGGCGATGCGGGTAGGGTCGTAGAAGGTGTCGCGGTCCACGCCCAGCCAGGCGCGCAGACGCGCGCCGCTGGCGTCGTCGAAGGGCACGCCTGAGGCATGGACCCGGGCCCCCGGTGCTTGGCCGGCGATGAGGATGGGCGCACTCGGGTGAAACTGGAAGACCGGCTGCACGCCGTGTGGCAGATGCGGTGCGCAGCGCGTGCAGGCGCGGACGTCGGTCAGAAAGGCGTCGAGTGTCGGCATGGCGCGCTTCCGGAAAGGGTGGCTCGCGCAGGACGGAGGTGCCATCCTGCGCGAAGCGTAACCCGGCAGCAAGTCAGTGCTGGGTCAGTGTCGGATAGCCCTGGATGAATACGCGGTCGGTCTTGGCCGCCGGCACATGGCAGCCCATGCAGTCGGCTTCGTAGCTGACGGCGACATTCTTGGCGGGGGCGTCGGCCTTGAACAGCGCCCAGCCCCAGCCGTCGCCCCACAAGGGGTTGCTGGCGAAACGGCCTTTGGCGTCCTTGACCATCACGAACCACACGGCCGCATCGGAACCCCAGACCACAGGGTTGCCAGTGGTCATGGCGCTGGTTTCGAGCTTGCGGATCTCTTTCACCAGCGTGGCGCCGTCCAAGAACTTGCCGGTCTTGCGGTAGTGCTCGGCCGAGGCCTTTAGTCGCCGGCCGTGACGGCCAGTGGCAGGACGAGGGCGCTGGCGAGCAGAGCGCCGGTGAGTGCGATTTTCATCGTGTTCTCCTTATATGCCTATGGAGATCAGACGGCGACCACGGGGAAATCCACCGTGGGGTCGGCGATGTGGTTGGTGTAGTTGGTGAGCGTGTTCAGCGCGACGTTGGCGATCACTTCCAGTATCAGGCCGTCGTCGAGCCCCGCGCGGCGGTAGTTGGCCATGGCGTCGGCCGACACCACGCCGCGTTGCTCGACCAGCGCGCGGGCAAAGCCGGCGATTGCATCGTCAAGTGCGTTGGCCGCCTGGCCGGTGCGGGCCGCGGCGATGGCCTCTGCCGACAGTCCGGCACCTTTGCCGATCAGGGTGTGTGCGCTCAGGCAATACTGGCAGCGATTGGCTTGAGCGGCAGCGAGCGCAACGATCTCGCGCTGGGAGGCATTCAGGCGGCCGGTGCCCAGCGTTTCGGACAAGCCGAGGTAGCCATTGAGCGCCGCCGGCGCGTGGGCCAGCGTGGCGAACAGGTTCGGCACCATGCCAAGCTTGGCTTTGACGGCCTTGAGTGTGGCAGCGGTAGCGGCGTCAGCGGTGTCGATGGTCAGGGGGGCGATTTGGGTCATGTCTATCTCCGTAGTGGGTGAGGTGCAAGAGCACGTGGGCATGATCGCCCTTTGTTTGGTACGATATGGCACGTAAAGTATCAAATACGTAACCTATCGTCTTATATGGAGAGTGGAATGGCGGATCGACTGGCCGGCTTGCTCCGGCACTACTCGCTTTCGGCGCGCGTTTTTCACAGCGGCGCCTTCTGTGGGCAGCATCATTACGCGGCGCCGCATGGCTATATCCATCTGGTGCGGCGCGGCCCGATTACGGCGCGTTCGCCCGTGCATGAAGATCTGCTGGTTACCGAGCCGAGCCTGCTGTTTTATCCGCGCGTGGCGTCGCATCGTTTTGTCGCCGCCCCCGGCGATACCGCTGAGCAGTTGTGTGCGGAGGTCGACCTGGGCGCTTCGACGGGCAATCCGTTGGCCATGGCCTTGCCGTCGATGCTGCTGATTCCGTTGGCGGACTTGCCCGGCCTCGGGCCGACGCTAGAGTTGCTGTTTGCCGAAGCCGAGCGCGACCAGTGCGGTCGGCAGGCCGCCATCGACCGCTTGTGCGAGTTGCTACTGATCCAGTTGCTGCGTTATCTGATGGATGGGCGGCTTGGCGCCACCGGACTGCTGGCGGGCCTGGCCGACCCGAAACTCGCGCGCGCCATAACCGCCATGCACGATGCGCCGCAGACCGCGTGGTCGCTCGAGGCGCTGGCGGCGAAGGCGGGCATGTCACGCGCGCGCTTCGCCGCCGCGTTCAAGGACGCGGTGGGCGTCACGCCGGGCGACTATCTGGCCGACTGGCGGATGAACGTCAGTTGCACCCTGCTCAAGCAGGGGCGGCCGGTGGCGGTGGTGGCCGACCGCGTCGGCTACGGCAGCCCGAACGCTCTGGCGCGCGCCTTCCGCGTGCGCATGGGCTGCGCCCCGCGCGACTGGCTGGCGCAGCAGCGCGGTGACGCGGCGCTCAGCGGTTCGTGAGTTTGAGTTCGATTCGCCGGTTCTTGGCGTAGGCGGCGCCGGTGTTGCGCTCGTCGAGCGGGTGAAATTCGCATCACGCCGGAACAACTGGCGGAACTCCAGGTGGCGATCCGTCAACGGCTGGTCAGTCTGTTCGTGCGGCGCGGCCGGCTGGACAAGGCTGAGTCAGTGGCGCAGGTAGCTGGATGACGCTGTCCCGCCCTGAGCCGACGCTCACAGGCGGGGATTTCCAGTGTCGTCATTGTCGGCTATTGGCCGGCAGCAGCCCGTCGTTGCCTGATGGATCCAACCCCTCCGCTGCTATAGTGCAGTCGGCTTCTGACGTTCAGTGCAGCCGTCTTCTGAAAACGACACCGGGGTGCCCGAGCCGTCACGCGCCGATGAGAACCTGACCAAAGTGCTGAAGGATGCGCTCGCCCTGGTGGGCTCTGTTGCAAAAATCGTGAAGCTTGAGCATGCTTGGCGGAGATTGGACGGACGGAACGATGACGGATTTCAAGTGGCGCCATTTCCAGGGTGATGTGATCCTGTGGGCGGTGCGCTGGTATTGTCGCTATCCGATCAGCTATCGCGACCTTGAGGAAATGCTGGCGGAACGCGGCATTTCGGTCGACCATACGACGATCTATCGCTGGGTCCAGTGCTACGCCCCGGAGATGGAGAAGCGGCTGCGCTGGTTCTGGCGGCGTGGCTTTGATCCGAGCTGGCGCCTGGATGAAACCTACGTCAAGGTGCGGGGCAAGTGGACCTACCTGTACCGGGCAGTCGACAAGCGGGGCGACACGATCGATTTCTACCTGTCGCCGACCCGCAGCGCCAAGGCAGCGAAGCGGTTCCTGGGCAAGGCCCTGCGAGGCCTGAAGCACTGGGAAAAGCCTGCCACGCTCAATACCGACAAAGCGCCGAGCTATGGTGCAGCGATCACCGAATTGAAGCGCGAAGGAAAGCTGGACCGGGAGACGGCCCACCGGCAGGTGAAGTATCTCAATAACGTGATCGAGGCCGATCACGGAAAGCTCAAGATACTGATCAAGCCGGTGCGCGGTTTCAAATCGATCCCCACGGCCTATGCCACGATCAAGGGATTCGAAGTCATGCGAGCCCTGCGCAAAGGACAGGCTCGCCCCTGGTGCCTGCAGCCCGGCATCAGGGGCGAGGTGCGCCTTGTGGAGAGAGCTTTTGGCATTGGGCCCTCGGCGCTGACGGAGGCCATGGGCATGCTCAACCACCATTTCGCAGCAGCCGCCTGATCGGCGCAGAGCGACAGCCTACCTCTGACTGCCGCCAATCTTTGCAACAGAGCCAGGACTGGTTCCAAATTCTGCCGCTATGGCGGGCAACATGGACTGGTTGAAGTACACGTTTGCCACAGTCAATGCGGACGCGACAGCCATTAGGCTTATCGCTAATCCGCTGAGCTGATCCTCGGACCTGATATTCATGCCTTGGCACCATCAGCGACCTGAGAGTGTGGCCCCAAGACTTGTGCCGCCGCCGAAATTGCGGCGAGTGCTGTGGGAACACCTGCAACAATCGCTACCTGGGTAAGAACGCCGAAAATCTGGTCTCGGGTTGCACCCGCGCGTACCGCAGTGGGGACATGAAATTTGATGACATCAATTCCCGTTGCGCCCAACGCCGCGCCGGCTGCGATGATAACGAGTTCCCGGGTTTTCAAATCCAAATCGGTGCGGCTGTATACATCGCCGAAGACCCACTCAATCACATAGCGACCAAAATCAGGCGAGCTATCCTTGAATCCATCAAGGTATGCCTCCGTGGGAATGCCGGTGACTGCGGCGAATGTAGCAGATCCCCTGGCGAAACGGTCCTTTGAGACCTCAGCAGGCAAAGCGACGCTGGAATTTACGACTGACATGCTCTATCTCCTCGTTTGCACTGCACCGTGCAGTCTCCAAAACATACATTGCACAGTGCAGTGCAGTCAAGGGCTCTGTTGCAAAAATCGTGAAGCTTGAGCATGCTTGGCGGAGATTGGACGGACGGAACGATGACGGATTTCAAGTGGCGCCATTTCCAGGGTGATGTGATCCTGTGGGCGGTGCGCTGGTATTGTCGCTATCCGATCAGCTATCGCGACCTTGAGGAAATGCTGGCGGAACGCGGCATTTCGGTCGACCATACGACGATCTATCGCTGGGTCCAGTGCTACGCCCCGGAGATGGAGAAGCGGCTGCGCTGGTTCTGGCGGCGTGGCTTTGATCCGAGCTGGCGCCTGGATGAAACCTACGTCAAGGTGCGGGGCAAGTGGACCTACCTGTACCGGGCAGTCGACAAGCGGGGCGACACGATCGATTTCTACCTGTCGCCGACCCGCAGCGCCAAGGCAGCGAAGCGGTTCCTGGGCAAGGCCCTGCGAGGCCTGAAGCACTGGGAAAAGCCTGCCACGCTCAATACCGACAAAGCGCCGAGCTATGGTGCAGCGATCACCGAATTGAAGCGCGAAGGAAAGCTGGACCGGGAGACGGCCCACCGGCAGGTGAAGTATCTCAATAACGTGATCGAGGCCGATCACGGAAAGCTCAAGATACTGATCAAGCCGGTGCGCGGTTTCAAATCGATCCCCACGGCCTATGCCACGATCAAGGGATTCGAAGTCATGCGAGCCCTGCGCAAAGGACAGGCTCGCCCCTGGTGCCTGCAGCCCGGCATCAGGGGCGAGGTGCGCCTTGTGGAGAGAGCTTTTGGCATTGGGCCCTCGGCGCTGACGGAGGCCATGGGCATGCTCAACCACCATTTCGCAGCAGCCGCCTGATCGGCGCAGAGCGACAGCCTACCTCTGACTGCCGCCAATCTTTGCAACAGAGCCCCCAAGGTCTTCATCACTCAGCGTATAGTGCTTGAGCAAATCCGTCTGTGAAGTCGGCAAGCGCAACAGCGCGTCTTTCTGCCGATCGGTTAGAGTGACGCGACGCGGCATACATGTTCCTTTTTCAAAATCTGATAGCGTTCAAGACGCTTTGTTTATGAAGCTGGTTGAGATACATTTCCAGAGGTCAATGCAATCGTGGCCGAAGCGCCGCCTCAAACCAACGTTTGTGATACATGCTGATCGGATATGCCCGCGTCTCCAAAGCCGATGGCTCGCAGTCTCTCGACCTGCAGCACGACGCCTTGCGCGCCGCAGGTGTCGAACGGGACAATATCTATGATGATCTTGCTTCCGGCGGTCGTGATGATCGCCCTGGCTTGACTGCCTGCCTCAAGTCATTGCGTGACGGCGATGTGCTGGTGGTCTGGAAGCTCGATCGCCTCGGACGATCGCTTGCCCATCTGGTCAACACGGTGAAGGAGCTGTCAGACCGCAAGATCGGCCTGCGGGTTCTGACTGGAAAGGGCGCTCAGATCGACACCACGACTGCGTCCGGTCGCATGGTGTTCGGAATCTTCGCCACCTTGGCCGAGTTCGAGCGGGATCTGATCCGAGAGCGCACCATGGCGGGTCTCGCCTCCGCGAGAGCGCGCGGTCGCAAGGGCGGACGAAAATTCGCGCTCACCAAAGCTCAGGTGCGTCTCGCGCAAGCCGCCATGGCCCAGCGCGATACTTCAGTTTCCGATCTCTGCAAGGAACTCGGCATCGAGCGCGTCACTCTCTACCGATATGTCGGTCCCAAAGGCGAGCTCAGAGACCATGGAAAGCATGTTCTCGGACTTACGTAGCAACTCGTTTCTTTTCGCAGGTTGAGCCACCTCCGCGCTTCATCAGAAAACTGAAGGAACCTCCATTGAATCGAACTAATATTTTTTTTGGTGAATCGCATTCTGACTGGTTGCCTGTCAGAGGCGGAGAATCTGGTGATTTTGTTTTTCGACGTGGTGACGGGCATGCCTTCGCGAAAATCGCACCTGCTTCCCGCCGCGGTGAGCTCGCTGGAGAGCGTGACCGCCTCATTTGGCTCAAAGGTCGAGGTGTGGCTTGCCCCGAGGTGATCAACTGGCAGGAGGAACAGGAGGGTGCATGCTTGGTGATAACGGCAATTCCGGGAGTACCGGCGGCTGATCTGTCTGGAGCGGATTTGCTCAAAGCGTGGCCGTCAATGGGGCAGCAACTTGGCGCTGTTCACAGCCTATCGGTTGATCAATGTCCGTTTGAGCGCAGGCTGTCGCGAATGTTCGGACGCGCCGTTGATGTGGTGTCCCGCAATGCCGTCAATCCCGACTTCTTACCGGACGAGGACAAGAGTACGCCGCAGCTCGATCTTTTGGCTCGTGTCGAACGAGAGCTACCGGTGCGGCTCGACCAAGAGCGCACCGATATGGTTGTTTGCCATGGTGATCCCTGCATGCCGAACTTCATGGTGGACCCTAAAACTCTTCAATGCACGGGTCTGATCGACCTTGGGCGGCTCGGAACAGCAGATCGCTATGCCGATTTGGCACTCATGATTGCTAACGCCGAAGAGAACTGGGCAGCGCCAGATGAAGCAGAGCGCGCCTTCGCTGTCCTATTCAATGTATTGGGGATCGAAGCCCCCGACCGCGAACGCCTTGCCTTCTATCTGCGATTGGACCCTCTGACTTGGGGTTGATGTTCATGCCGCCTGTTTTTCCTGCTCATTGGCACGTTTCGCAACCTGTTCTCATTGCGGACACCTTTTCCAGCCTCGTTTGGAAAGTTTCATTGCCAGACGGGACTCCTGCAATCGTCAAGGGATTGAAACCTATAGAAGACATTGCTGATGAACTGCGCGGGGCCGACTATCTGGTATGGCGCAATGGGAGGGGAGCAGTCCGGTTGCTCGGTCGTGAGAACAATCTGATGTTGCTCGAATATGCCGGGGAGCGAATGCTCTCTCACATCGTTGCCGAGCACGGCGACTACCAGGCGACCGAAATTGCAGCGGAACTAATGGCGAAGCTGTATGCCGCATCTGAGGAACCCCTGCCTTCTGCCCTTCTCCCGATCCGGGATCGCTTTGCAGCTTTGTTTCAGCGGGCGCGCGATGATCAAAACGCAGGTTGTCAAACTGACTACGTCCACGCGGCGATTATAGCCGATCAAATGATGAGCAATGCCTCGGAACTGCGTGGGCTACATGGCGATCTGCATCATGAAAACATCATGTTCTCCAGTCGCGGCTGGCTGGTGATAGATCCCGTCGGTCTGGTCGGTGAAGTGGGCTTTGGCGCCGCCAATATGTTCTACGATCCGGCTGACAGAGACGACCTTTGTCTCGATCCTAGACGCATTGCACAGATGGCGGACGCATTCTCTCGTGCGCTGGACGTCGATCCGCGTCGCCTGCTCGACCAGGCGTACGCTTATGGGTGCCTTTCCGCAGCTTGGAACGCGGATGGAGAAGAGGAGCAACGCGATCTAGCTATCGCGGCCGCGATCAAGCAGGTGCGACAGACGTCATACTAGATATCAAGCGACTTCTCCTATCCCCTGGGAACACATCAATCTTACCGGAGAATATCGTTGGCCAAAGCCTTAGCGTAGGATTTCGCCCTCTCCCGCAAACGACCCCGCAAAGCTAGCACTGGCGCGGGGGTGGTCTGGGTAGACCGTTGATTTCATTGACTTTCCTGTTCGCTTTGTAAACGGGTATGGTGGCCTCCCACTTTTGAGGTTCACGATGCAGGGTTGGCACACAACGTTTTTGGGGATGCGTGGGCTCCCCCGCGATATCAGCGACTTCGAGATGAAGGCATTTTTCACCTTCGATGGTGCCGAGCGCGACGCAATCAATGCACGCCGAGGTGATTCCCACAAGCTTGGTCTGGCGCTCCATATTGGTTTCCTGCGCATGAGTGGGCGTTTGCTCGGTGCCTTTCGGGTAATTCCAGTAGCCTTGTGGCGCCACCTTGGCAACGAGCTTGGCATTGCAGCACCAGAAGTCGCCTCGCTGAGAGCCATGTATGAACGCGGGCGCACGCTATTCGATCACCAACAAGTAGCCTGCACGGTCCTTGGATTCCAGTGGATGAGCGAGCACCAGCGCCGCTCACTGGTACGTGAACTGCGCGACGAAGTGGCGCGCTGCGCCGACCGCGATCAGCTACTCGTGCGGGCGCGTCAATGGCTGTACAAGAACAAGCTGGTGATCGTGCACGAGCGGGCAATTCGGACACTGATTGCGGCGGCACTTGCCCAGCTTGAAGTTGAAACAGGCACCGCCATCGCCGCCAGCGTTGATCCAGCAACACTTGATCGCTGGCGAGCCTCAGTTTCAGAGCTGCGCCCAGATGGACAAACCCAGCAGAGTTGGCTATGGGCTGCACCGGCGAAACACTCAACCCGCCAAATCAGCGAGGTACTGGAGCGCATCGACCTGCTTTACACGCTGGACGTTCATAAGCACCTGGCAGACATCCCCGATCTCATCTTGCGCCGCTACGCGCGCCGACTTGTCTCCAGGCCGCCCTCAGCCGGAGCCAAGATCAAAGAGCCAGCGCGCACCGTGGAGGTCGCATGCTTTCTTCGGTATTGCCTGTTCACCACCACAGACCAGTTGATCCTTATGGTGCAGCGCCGGATCGCCGATCTGTGGCGTCAGGCTGCCGCCGATGTCCCCGCTACCGTCAATTGGGCCGCAATGTACAAAACGCTGCTCGGCGAACTTGTTGCCTTGAGCGCGCAAGGTGCGGTGCCAGATGCTGAGTTGCGTGCCCGTCTTGAAGCCTTGATCACCGAAACCCAGAAACGCAAACCACCGAGCAGGGCCTCCCTGGTCCGCGAGGGATTGATTGATGGAATTCGCCCCGTGCGGTCGTTGCTCGTCGCCATTGCAAAGCTGCCCTGGCAGGCCACCGGCGAGCATCCTGCCATCGAGTACCTTGCCAAGCTGCAAGCTTTATATCTCAAAGGATCCAGAAAGCTGCCAGTTGAAGTGGTGGCACCAAGTCTGGGAATGATCTGGCAGGTTTCGATCTCCAGCCCAGACCGGGAACGGGCGTTTCAGGCGTTGGAGGTGGCCACCCTGTTTGCCCTGCGCCGCGCGGTGCGCAATGGCTCGGTCTGGATTGAGCACAGCCTGAGCTTTCGGGGTCGTGCGCGCTTGTTCTTCACGGACGAGCGTTGGCAGGCAGAGTCCAAGAAACACTATGCCCGTCTATCGTTACCCAGCAAGGCTGCCACTTTCTTGAAGCCTTTGCTGGCCAGAGTAACTGCCGGTGTCGATGCGGTGGCCGCTGCAGCCCGCAGTGGCGTACTGCGCGTGGATGATGAACTCCATTTGTCGCCATTGCCCGCAGAGGACGAAGACCCAGAAGTGACCAAGCTGCGCGCGGCTTTGGATCACCGCATCGGTGAGGTTCAATTGCCGGAAGTGATTCTGGCCGTTGACGCCCAGGTGCGCTTTAGCTGGATCATGCTCGGACGTGAGCCGCGCTCTACCGACGAGCTGCTGATGGTCTATGCCGGCATCATGGCCCACGGCACCAGTCTGACTGCGGTCGAATGCGCGCGCATGATTCCGCAGCAGAAGGCGGCGCGGCAGTGCTGCCTCAACTTCGGGTGTCACGTCTGTGCTCCTTGAAGAAGCGGCGCCGTCGGTCTGTGCCGGCGGCGCCGCCTTGAGAGGTCGTCCGGCGCACCCACGATCAGCGGGTGCACCTGCTGCTTAGCGCTGACTTCAGCTCAGTTCGCCGCCGAAGCGCTGCACGCCCTTGCCGGTGGCAAAGTTGTGCAGTCCGAAGCTCGGGAAGGTGCCGCGCAGGCCTTCGAACTTGCCGGTGGAATCGACCACCTTGTGCATGACGGTGAGCGAGACCTCGTCGATGCCCGGCACCTGGATGCCTGTGGCGGTGTCGACCGTCGAGATGCGGCTGCCGTCGCGGCTCATGAATTCATGAACCATCGTGAAGCTCGCGCGGCCGTCGACGAACTTGATTTCACTGGTGGCCTTGGCCCAGATCGGGCCGTCGAAGTCACCGTCGCCGGTGGCCAGGAAGGTTTCGATATGCGGCAGGTATTGCACGGCGGCGAAAGCGCCGATGCTGAGGGGCTTGGACATGATGCACTCCTAGGTTGGTGTTGGCCTGATGAATAGGCCGCGGGGACGGACGCTGCCGACGCTCGTCACGCCGGCAGCACCGGGATCACTTGCTGTTGCTCAGGCGGAAGCTGATCACCTTGGCAGCGTCCGTCTTGGAAGCGTTGACGACCTGCGTGTCGGGTGCGCTCTTGGGCTGATAGAACGTTTGACCCGTCAGATAGACGATCGGCGCTTCACCGCGCACTTTGACGCTGACCGCACCCTTGTCGTCGTATTCGTGGCGGTATAGCTTGCCGCCGCGCCGGCTGTCCATCACGTAGGGCGGATCGGCGTAGACGAACTCGGAGCCGGTGAACTGGTGGGACTCCAGCCAGGCCACGGCGTCGCCGTGGTGCAGCTCCAGGCCGGGCACGTCGAGCTGCTGCCAGACCTCGATCACCTCGGGATCAACGTCGATGCCGACGCTGCGGGCAGCGGGCCGCTTGCGCTCCAGGATGTTGCCGCCGCCCAGGTGCGTTTCGATGTACGTGTCGTGAGGCGGGATGTTGTTGATGATCGTCTGGTAGACGCCGGCACCGCCCTTGCCGCCGGGGTATCTCATGGCCTTCTTCCTGGAGTAAATCGGGACTTGGCCAGCATCGTCAGAAATGGCGATGCTGTCAAGGGAAGCCGGCCGGGCCTGCATCGTCAGAGCCGACGATGCGAAGCTGCTGGAGCGTCCTGCAGCACCGCCAGGAATGGCGATGCCGGATCGCTCAGTAGGTGGGGATGTAGACCACCTCAATGTCCACGCGCTGGTTCTCGCGCCGGCCCTCGGCCGTCGAGTTGTCTGCCACGAAATCGGCGGCCGATGCGAAGTTCACCATGATCTTGAGCGGCGAGACGCCGCGCGCCACCAAGTACGACCTGGCCGAGAGCGCACGGCGTAGTGCAAGGGCCTCATCGGCCGCGCTGGGCCGTAGTGTGCTGGTGCGCCCGCTGATGTAGATGATCGCCGCATTCCTAGCGTCGGCCAGCAGCTCCAGGGCCTCTGGCGTCGGCTGGAATGTCGCGCTGCTGTCGGGGAAGGACACCGATACGCCGGACTTGATCGGCGTGCCGAAGTTGCCGGCGTCGCCGGCGGCCAGTGCGCTTTGCGCGCTGACCAGGAACGCCAGAGAGAGGGCCAGAAGAACGGGTTTTCGCATGGGGCAGGACTCCAATCAGAAGAACAGGTAGCCGGCCTTGCTCATGGGGATGCGGATCAACCAGAGCGAGGCCAGGTGCAGCGGGTAATAGGCGTAGAAGGCCCAGCGCAGGCGCGGCACGCGCACATCCACCCGCGAGGCCAGGAAGAGCACCGGCAGGGCTGCCAAGGCCCACAGGTTGCGATTGACGAACCACAGGGCCGCGCAGGCCAGCACCGCGACCGCCGCGGCGGCCCAGCTCGGCCGGCGCGTGTACGACCACACCGCCAGGCCGAAAGCCACGGCCGGCCACCAATATTCGACCGAGCTGCCGCCGACCAGGAACACCACGCCGGCGGCCGCCAGGTGCAGCTTGCCGCCACGTTCGACCAGGTAAGCCGTGGCCGTGACGACCAGCAGCGTGAACATCACGTTGAGCGGCCACCAACCGGCGTACAGGCCGCCGAGGGCCACGAAGGGCACGGAGGCCAGCGCGCCGAACATCGCCAGGCGCGACATGGTGCGGCCGTACACGCCGCGTTCGAGCGTGCCCGGCCGGGCCAGGTTGTAGGCCAGGACGAACACGAAAAGGGGGAGCGCCACGCGGCCGGCCTCGAACAGCACCGGCAGCGTCGCGTTGAACAGGTACTTGTTGACGTGATCGCCGGTCATGAGAACC
Source organism: Achromobacter sp. JD417 (assembly GCF_041879325.1). Taxonomy (NCBI): domain Bacteria; kingdom Pseudomonadati; phylum Pseudomonadota; class Betaproteobacteria; order Burkholderiales; family Alcaligenaceae; genus Achromobacter; species Achromobacter sp. JD417. The sequence goes on from NZ_CP087159.1 coordinate 3,406,036, forward strand.
AGTGCGAGCCACTTCAACGCTTCGACGGTTCCATCAGGAATCCGCAGGGCCTTCATCAGCGCCGGCCCCCGCGAATCGCGTAGGCGCGCAGCACCAGGAAGATGATGTAGAGCGCTGGCAGTGAGAGCACGAAGGCGATGGGCTTGCCGATCCACGCCGGCAGCGCCCACAGCAGAAGGCCCAAGGCGAAGATCGGGCCGAGGCCCAGCAGAAGCAAATCGAGCTGGTTCTTGGCCTGTCCTTCCGCCCACTTGCAATAGGCTTGAAGCAACCGGCCGACGCCCAGCGTGTACCGCATCATGAAGGCGTGGAATTTGTCCATGTTTAGCCGCTAAATCGGAAGAGCCGGCCTACTCGGCCGACCCCTCGCGTGAAGTGTTGAAAGACACCGTGCGGGGCACGTAGCCGGCCACCGACACGCTGCGAGCTGCTGCGGCCGCTGGGGCGGCCTGCTGGGGTGCTGGTGCCGGCCTGGCCGCCGGCGTCGCCCGCTGGGCCACCGTCGCGGGCTGGCTGGGCGTCGAGGGCGTGGCCCCGGCCTTCGTCACGTCAAGCGTGACGAACCGAGCTTCGAGCCAATCGGCCCACTTCGACGCCTTGCGCATCAAGTCGGCCCGGTACACCGCGTTGTACTGCGGCGTGCGCGAGTGGTAGTTCGCCGCCTTCGTCCAGAGGTCGCCCTTGTCGTTGCGGATGTGCATCCGCAGCCGCCAGGCGGCCAGGTCGAACGAGTAGCAGCCGGCAGCCGCCACATCGTTCGCCGTGATGCCGTATCGGGCCAGGTCGCCCAGGTACGCGGTGTTGAACTGCATCGGGCCAACGTCATGCGTGCCATTCGAGTTGCGCACCCACTGGCCCGGCTTGCCGCCCTCTTTCTCGGCGACGGCCAACACGATGTTGACCGGCACCTCGTACTTGACGGCGGCCGAGATCGAGCAGACGACGCGCTCCTGGAGCTGCGGCGGCAGATCGGCGAAGAACGGCATGCCCTCCCCTCCCTCAGTTCAGCCAGGACTGACGGCGGCGCTCTTCGTCCTCGCGCCGGATGCGTTCGTTGTACTCGGCCAAGGCGCGGTCATAGTCGCGCGCTTCGACCCAATACCCGCCCCGCTCTGGCGTCCCGACATAGCGCGGCAGCGTGCCGCTGCTGGCGAAGTCGGTGTAGGCGTGGCCGGTGTAGGCCCCGCAGTAGTCAGGCAACTGGTTGCTGATGTACGTGCGCCCATCGTCGTAGCCGCCCGTCCACATCACCAACGTCGAGTTCAGCGACTGCGCGTCGCAACGGCCAGCGCCGCGCGAGATCGCCGACACGAGCGACTGCATTTCCGGCGTCTGGCTCGCCACCGGGCAAAGCTGGAGGAAGTTCAGGCGGGCGCGGATCGTGTCCGACAGCTTGCGCTTCGTGATGTTGAAGTACCGCGACAGCGACGGCGTGCATTCGCTCGGGCGCGTGCCCGACGACAGGCACAGGATCGCCTCGCAGGCCAGGCGCGTGTCGCCGGTCAGCACGTCTTGCGCGCTGGCCGTGCCGGCGGTCGATCCGAGGGCTGCCACGAGGGCGGCCAGGGCAAACAGTTTCTTCTTCATGGTTGGACTCTCCTTGGTTACGCAGTTGTGCCGTCGCGGCCTTGCTCGCGGTTGGCGAACGCAGCTACTTCGGACTCGGGATCGGCATCGGCGGGGCCGCCTGCCAGGCTGTTGTCGCCGAAGCTCGGCGCGGGCTGCTGGTCGGGCACGTCGATGTTCTCGGCCGTGCCGCTTCCTTGCGCCTTGATCGCGGCGGCGATCTTTCCGCCAGTGGTGTCGGCGATCCGCTCGGCTGCGGCTTCGCGCAGGCTCGCGGCTTTGGCCTTGGCAACATCGGCGGTTCCCTTCGCCAAGTTCGCGCCGGCGTCGGCGGCGATGCGGCCGGCCGTGCCGAGGGCCGATGCGGCCGATGCGAGCAAGCCGGGGCCGGTGCTGCCCGGTGCGGCCTGCTGCCCTTGCCCTGCCCCGCCGGCGGGCTTGGGTTCGTTCTTGGCGGCCTTGTCGGCACTGCTGCCGGTGCTGGCCGTCGAGCTGCTGCCCTGGCCGCCGGCGTCGGCTTTGCCGCCGCCCTTATCGCCGCCCTTCGAGCTGCCCGAGCTGCTGCCGGTCGAGGGGCTGCCGCCACCCGACGAAGAGCCACCGCCGGAGCTGCCGCTAAAGCCCGCAGCCTGAGCGAAGGGCGTGCTGCCGGTGCCGGCGTCGCCGCCGCCGCCCGCACCGCCGCCCGAGCTGCCGCCGCCCGAGAAGGCCGACATAACGTCCGTGCCTGCCGACACGTTCTCATTGGCCTTCGAGAAGGCGGCCATGACGGCAGAGGCACCACCGGCGGCCGAGGCTGCGCCGGCGGCCAGAGCGGCGCCGCCGGTCGCGGCCGCTGCTGCTGCCATGCCTGCGGCACCCAACGCAGCGCCTGCACCGAACTGGCCGATGCCGGCACCGCCCACGCTCGCGCCGGTGATGATCCCGGCGATGAGCGGCGGAATCTTGTTGACCAACGCCAAGAGGATGATGACGACGATCAGCATCACGCCCATTTCCTTGAGGCTGATGCCGGCGCTCATGCGCGAGTAGTAGTCATCGAGGAAGGTCTTGCCGATGCCCACCAGGAGCACCATTGCGAAGAGCTGCGCGGCCACGCCCAGGACGACCTTGTAGTAGTTGATCGCCATGTCGGAAGTCCAGCGCGAACCACCGAAGCCGAGGAAGAACACGCCGCCGTAGGCGAGCACCCAGCCCGACGCGAGCAGCAGAAGCATATTCACACCGACCAGGGCCAGGATGACCAGGATCGCCACGGCCATGAGGATGCCGGCCATGCTGTCCACCGGCGACCACACCGAGGACTGATCCATCACCTTGTCGAAGATCGCAAAGCCCACGTCCACGATGCCCGAGGGCGACAGAGCATTGCCCAGGCCCGTCGCGTTGCCGGCGAGCTGCCGCAACGACGCATAGATGGACGAGGCGAAGTTAGGGCCGTTGGTCAGCGCCCACCAGAAGAAGCCGGTAAAGATCGTGAAGCGGACGAACTCCGCGAAGAACTCGCCAATGTCGGCCTTGCGCAAGGCCATCATGCCGAACGTCCAGACCATCGAGATCACAACCAGCGTCCAGAAGAGCCAGGTTGCGGCCGTGGTGATGACACCGGCCCAGCCGCTCGCGGCGGCCTGGTAGCGATCCAGCACGCTATCGAACACGCCGGCGTTGTCGATGGCCGCGTGGGCATCGACCGCGAAGAACGCCAGCCAGACGAACAGCGGCAGGGCGAGGGTTTTTAGATTGGCTGGCATTCTCATCGTCAGCACCTCACCATTCGCGTTTCGGGCTGGGCTTGAAATCCCCACCACGACGCAAGCACAGCGACGAAAAAGCCTGCTGGACGCCCTTGTCCTCGATCTTGGCGATGTTCTCGGGCTTGCAGTTCTCGTCGTTCACTTCCGGCATGGGGGCCGTGGCCGGCTTGTTGTCGCAGCCGGCGACCAAGGCCGCCACGAGGGCGGCCGAGGCCAAGGACAGAGCCTTGATTGCTTTCATGAATCCCCCTTACCAGGTGCGCGCCGGGCTGGCCCGGTAGCTGCCCTGGCGCAGTTGTGCGGCCGCTGCCGCCTGCTGGGCTTCCTTGTCGGCGTCGGCCTGCATCTTGGTTGCCATCGCGTTCTGCTGCGCGATCAGCAGGCCACGAATCTGCAAGAGCTGGTTGGCCTGCTGGCTGGCGAGCTGGTTGGCGTAGCCGATGGCCTGCATTTGGCCCTGCGCGCCCTGCGCTGCCGATTGAAGACGCTGCAACGTCGCTGCATCGGCCGTGAGATTCGTTTGCTGCCTATCGAGGCCCTTGAACAAGGCATCGTTGGCCTTCTTCTGCGACTCGCTCGCGAGCTGGGCCACATTCCGAAGTGCTGCGCGTTCCGCGTCGGAGCACCCTGCCGCCGTAAAGCACGGCGAGTTCTTGTAGTAGTTCACGTCCTGGAACTTGCCGATGTAGCTGTCCAGGCTGCCGAGCTGCGTCTTGTAGTAGTCCAGCGTGTTGACCGCGTTCATCAGCCCGTTGATGGTGGACTGCGCCTGATCCCAGATATACGCGGCCGGAGCCATCGTATTCTGGAGCTGGTTTTGATACTGCTGGAGCTGGGTGCTGTACTGCTCAATTTGCTTGAGCGTTTGGGCCACCGATTCGATGGCCGTCATGATGTTCTGCGACAGGTTGGTGCCGTCGATGACGGGGATACCCGCCTGCACAGGCGTGATGACGATGCTGCCGGCCAGAACGGCGGCGAGCGCGGTTTTAGCCGCTAAAAAACGGACGTGCTTCATGGTCGCAATCTCCATTCGATGAAAGGAAGGCAATGCCTTGACCAAGCTCGCGCTTGCCCACGGCAAGGTTTCATCGAAGAGCTACGCCACTAGCTAATCGGTATCGCCCTTGGCACTGAGGCCCGGACTTCAGTGTTTCTGTTCTCGGCCCTTATGGGTGTCTCTGGCCTTATGCGTCCTCCCAAGTGTTGATAACGGCCAGGCCGGCGGCCCGGAAGAGGTTTGTGTCGCGTGCAGCACACCGCAATTTAGCGGCTAAAACTCTCATGATTCGGCCCTCGGCTGCACCACCGACTTCATGAGCCGGCTCATTTCGTCCTGGGTTGCCTCAATCCGACCCAGCAGAGCGAGGATCGTGTCATCGCCGAAGCGGGCTGTGCGCGGGTCGTCGGTGAGCCAAAGCTTGAGCAAGCCGCCCAGCCGGCCAAGGTCGCCATTCACGCGCACCAGCTCGCGCACGTACTCGTAATCCATGACGCCCTTGATCTGGTAGCCCTGGCCCACGTCGCGCAGGTAGCGCGCAACGCTGATCCCCGCCCTCTTGGCGTTCGCCTCGATCAGTTCACGCTCTTCGGGAAGGCAGTACACCTTGATGGGCGGGCTGCTCTTCCGCGTAACTCTCTTCTCGTCGTCCATTCATTCTCCAACCGGCGGTAGCCGGCAGCCTCGCAGAGCAGGATGCCCCGTTGAGCGCCCCCGGCGCGAATAAGGGGACGTGAAGAAGGACAACCCGCTTGCGGGTGGGCCTACTTCACACATCCTGCCCGCATAACGGCGTTGATTACTCCAAGGAAAGTCCGCGTCCGGCACCGCAAATCTTTCGCGGAAACCGCACGTTTGGAACGCAACAGCGCGAAAATGAACAGTAATGGCCGGTTTCCGCATGGTTTCCGTGCGCTTGCAGCGATCCATTTGCGTATCGCAGCGATTCATTCCGCCGCTTGTTGCGGTTGAGTTATGGGATTTTCGGAACCAGCCGGCGCGTTGGTGATGTGCCGATGGACGTACTTCAGGAAAGTCTCATAGCGAAACGGAATGCGCCCGATCTCGTGCATGTGCTCCCAGATGATCTTTAGCGCAAAGCCTGCGGCCATTGCTTCCATCACGTCCGAGCGCGCCGCCATGAACGCGGGCAAGTAGTCCTTCCGCTTCAGCCGCCCGGTTTGCTGCGCGCGCATGAGCCGCGCGGCCAGTTCCTGTTCAATCTTTGTCGCCATGTCCGTAAACCTCCGTTATCAACTGAACTACTCCGAAGGTTACGGATTGGCAGCCTGCGCAACATTCCAATAATTGGCCAAACTGGTTGACATGAAGCGAGTAACGCAAGCACGTCTATCGAAACCGCGATAGGCACCACTCAGATTCAGCACCACGGAAAAGTTGAACGCCAAAAAAGGGGCCGAAAGATTGCCTGGCAGCTTGCTGCCCCTCAAGAGTCAATGCTCAGCCGGCCGCAATCGTCGGAACGGAGACAATGGCCAGCCTCGCCGAAAATGACGATGCTGCAGCTTGGTGGGCGCGCCAAAAAAAGTGGGGCATATGTGACCGTGGCACCGAATAGAACTTTTGTATGTTGTAGCGCGCTACAACATACAACATACAACGTCAGTCCATTGACACTTGAGGGGCGTAGCGTTTTAGCCGCTAAAAAAGGACCGACCGGAGCTGACCACCCTTCTGGCGTACAACTCAACGGCCGAAGGCCGACCATCGGCAAGGGCTTGGCGTCGCCCTACAGGGCGGCGGCAAATGCCGCGCCTAGTGGATGATCTTGGAAGATCATGGATGGAATTTTCGAACTGGCCGCAAGCCCGCGCCGTTACTGTGTTTTCCAGTTTTTGGCGGGGAACGTTGCTACGGGTGAAGGGGAACGTTGCTACGGAGATTGGGGAACGTTACTACGGGCTTCGGCCTCCCGATTTCCCACTTCCCTTCCGCATATTCGCTCACCTTCCAGCCCACGGCAGCAAGCTCGGTCAGAGCCTTGCGGGCCTTCTGACGGCGCTTCTTCATGGCCTCAGCGTTCGCTTCGTCCGGCCAAACGTAACCGGAAAGGGTATCCAGTTCCACGCGGCCGGCTTTGCCAGGATCGATCCAGCCGCATAGTCGTTGGTGAATCAGGCGGGCCGGATCGGTTTGTAGCGCCCGCACCTCGGCCATCTCAATGCGGGTATACGGACGCCGCCCAAGAATCGCCTCTGCAATCTGAGGATTCAGCGCGACGAATAGCCGTCCGTCCTCCTCATCGAAGGCATAGCTCATCAAGTGAAAAGACCGTTGCCTGCTCCCTTTGGTGACTACCACTGTCACGTTTGCCATGCGCAGCAAGCACGCCTTGATCGCCCTGATATTGTCGCCGCCATCGGTCAAGCCGATCTCGCTTAGTAGGCTGGTCATACTCTCTCTCACGACAAGCGCATCCTGCCCTACCGCGTCAAATTTTGGCTCAAGGAATAGACGGAGCTGCTTCGGTAAGTCTGCTGTTGGCTCCGGCGTCAGGATAATGCCTTTCGGCCCGCCAAGAGCCACCAGACCTTGCAGCAGCCGCATGTCATCGGCACCGAGCGGCTCAAAGCCGACGAACCGCGCTTGTTCATTCTCGGCGTAGTGATACGTCACATCGAGCTTGAGTTTCTTCCGTTCTCCGCGTTTGAGACTGCGGAACAAGCCGGGGACCAAGCAGTGCATTGGATCGTGCCTGGCATGGGTGAGGTCAAAAGCCATCGCTTCGCCTCCGGCCATCGCATCCCTTCTCCTCATTCCTGCGGGCCTCATGCAGTTCCACTGGCACCAGTACGCCGCCGGAGTGCCGCATGTACCAGCGATCAAGCGGCGTGGCGTCGTAGTTCTGCTTGCTGACGCCGAAACGCACGAAGTAGCTGCGGCGCTCATTACCGATGGGCTGCCGGTCGTGGGGGCGGTCGCTGAGGCGCTTTGCCTCATCCTCGGTCATGCGAGCGACGTAACCACACCACCTGGCGTTGTCGATCAACGCCGATGCGCCACGCGCAGCCTGCTGCTGGTCGGTTTGCCCTTCGCGGGCGCTTCCCTTGCTGACGTGGTGTAGGTAGAGCACGGATGCGCCCGTGGTGGCCGCAACGTGCTCCAACACGGCCACGAGGTGGGCCATGTTGCCGTTGCTGTTCTCATCGAGGGCGTGAATACGGCTCAGGGTATCCAGCACAATCAGCCTCGCCCCGGCACCGTCCTCAATGACGCGGCGCAGGTGAGCCTTGTTCATGATGTCCATGCGCTTGCCCATGATCGGCTCAAGCACCAAGTTCTCTGCGATGGCTTGGCGAGCTGCGTGCCCGAGGTGCTGGCCGATGGCGTGAACGCGCCGCACAAGCGCGGGCGGTGGGTCTTCCCCGGCCAGATAGACCACGCGCCCGGAATGTGCGGGGGCAAGGCCCACGAGGTCGCCACCCGGAACGCTGCATGCGATGCTCATGGCCGCTTCTAGCGCCCAGAAACTCTTGCCCGTAGCCCCTGGGGCGACGAGCGCGCCGACCGTTCCCGCCAGGAAGCCAGGCCATAAGAAGTCCAGCACCGGCGGTTCGTGCTCAAACGCCGCCAGTACATCAATCGCCATGACGCTGTTCCCCGCTCAGTACAGGGACTCGTCGCTCAACACCTCGGCGATCTGCGAGGTTCGGAAGTAGACCCGCCGGCCGATCTTCAAGCGGGCCTTGTTGATTCGCTGCGCCCACTCGTTCGTTGCGCGCAAGCTGATCCGCAGTCCATCAGGCGAGCGATCAAGGACAGTGGCGAGCTGCGCGATGCTTAGCAGTGGGCCGAAGCGTTGCAGCAGCGTGTCTTCTATCGTCATTGCGTAAACCTCCGTTATCAACTGAATTGCTACGAAGGTTAGGTGCTATTGGGGGTTGCCTACATCTTATTAATTGTCCAAAATGGTTGACATGAAGAATGGCCCAATCATCGTTATCTGGGAAGGTTGCGACCCCACCGTCTCGGAAGCCATCCGGCAGTTTCAGGATCGCTGGCGGCCGTACTCCGCATCCTCGCGGCGCTATCCCATCGTGCGATTGATACAGGAACTGATCGATCCCGCCGTGGCCGCCTACATGGCAGCCCTTCCTGTGCGCTATTCGGGCCACGTCCCCGGCGCCGGCACGGGAGTGAGCTTCAGCGCGATCATTCGACTGGTGGGGCTTGATGCGATGGTTCGCTTGCAGCGGCAATTGCTGCGCGCGTTCGTTCTCACGGAAGATCGACAGTCTGCGAGAGATCAGCGTTTTGTCGCAACGCTGGAATCACTGATCGAACTGGTGTGGGACTGTGCCTGCAAACGACCAACCAAGTCACAGGTGCGCGACACCCGCCTGAATGGTGAACGTCAGCAGGGCTTCTGCCGGTTTTGCGGAGCACTCGCCGAGTTGACCTCGTTCGCCGGTGGGAGCGATGACCCAAAGGCTGACGACCCCGAGGAGAAACTTCGACTCAGCAGCCTGTACTGCCTGGATCACCGGCCCAAATTGCCGAATGGCGCATGGAATCCCTCATACAGACAAGCAAGACGCTCACTCGCGCAGTTCGATCTCGAACTTGCCAGGCTCAGCCAGCAGTGCGCAAAGCCAGCTACGCCTCAAGTGAAATCGGGCGATCAACTGGTTGACAGCTACTTCTTCCACTACGTCGCCGGCCAAACCTTTCAGCCAGCAGACAAAGCGGAGTTGCGCAATCAAGCGCGGCTCATGGTGGACTCGAAGCTGTCAGACCGCAAAAAACAGATGCTGATGCTCCAGTGGTCTGGGCTCAACCAGTCGGAGATTGCGCGAAAGCTAGGTATAGAACGCCAAGCCGTATCGAAGGCACTGGCGTCGATCCCTGCGATGTTCCACTTGAGTTCAAAGTCGCGCTCGCGGCGTCAACCAAATTGACCAACTAATAGGACGAAACAATCCGCATTCACAGGCACCATCAGGCACATATTCGCAAGTGACTGAAAGAGGCCAAGGGATGCAGACAACGACAAGTAAGACGCTCATCAACCGCAAGAAGCTACTGGCGATGATCCCGCTGTCTGAGCGCACGATTTTCAATATGGAGCAGCGCGGGGAGTTTCCGCGTCGCATTGCGCTCACCAGCCGAAACGTCGCCTGGGACTTGGCCGAGGTCGAGGAATGGATCGAGGCGCGCAAGGCATCGGGCACTCAGGCCATGCGTCCCGGCTTCACCCCGTCGGTCGCAGCAGCCACTTTTTAGCGGCTAAAACGCAGCGCCCCTCAAGTGTCAATGAAACCCGGGGCCATGCCTCGATGTTCGGGCAGGCGAGCGAACTGTCATCTTCTGGCTTACACCTTCGGCCGCTTCAGTGTCCATTCGTCGATCATGTCCGCCCAGTCTTGCAACATCGCCGTCCGCTGCTCGCGGTACTCGGCCTTGTTGTAGACGGCCCTGACGCCTCGCTGCTCGTGCGCCAGGCACTTCTCAATCCAGTCCGTGTTGTAGCCGGCCTCATGCAACAACGTGCTGGCCGTGCGCCGCAAGTCATGTGGCCCGAACTTGGCGAGCGACTTCCCTTCCTTCTGCGCCAGCCGATACGTCAGCGTCAGCACCTGGTTGAGCGTGGCGCTGCTCATGGGCAAGTCCGAGTCGTACCGCGACGGCAACACGTAGTCCGATCCGCCGGCAAAGGTCTTGAGGGCAATGAAGATGTCCAGCGCCTGTCGGGACAGGAACACCAGGTGCGGATTGCGTCGCTTCATCCGCTCCTTCGGGATGGTCCAAAGCGCCTCGCTGAAGTTGATCTCGCTCCAGGTCGCGTTGGTCAGCTCGCTCTTGCGCACCATCGTCAGTAGCAACAACTTGGCGGCAGCCCGAATGGATGGCGTTGTGCCGATGCGCTCCATGTACTGATACATCAGACCGATCTCGTCGGGCGTCAGCGCACGGTCGCGCGGCTCGAACTTGGCGATAGTCGTCGGCCGCACCAGCTCTGCCGGGTTCTCGACCTTCTGGCCGCGCTCGATGGCCCAGCGAAAGACCTGCAACATCACCTCGCGAGCATGCACTGCGGTCGCCGGTGCACCGCGCTCCACGATGGCATCGGTCAGCGCCCGCAAGTCCTCGTGGGTGATCTCCACCAGCTTCTGGTTGCTGAATTTAGGCTTCAGCTCGCGCTCGTAGATTGAACGGCGCATGTCGCGGGTGGAGTCAGCCATCTGGTAGCCACGCAGCCACTTTTCCGCCCACGCCCCGAACGTCTCTGCATCCTTAACGCGGGCCTTGTCCCGCGCCTTCTCTTTGGCCGGCGACTTCCCGGCCGCGATCATCTTCTTGGCCTCGCCCAACCGTTCGCGGGCTTCCGCCAGGGTGATGCCCCCAACACCGTAGCGGCCGAAGGTGATGGTCTCCTGCCGGCCGTGGATCGAGTAGTTGTAGCGGAACGAGATCGCCCCGGCGGGCGTGACGGCCACATAGAGGCCGTCGCGGTCGTTTTCCTTGTAGAGCTTGTCCCTCGGCTTGAGGTTACGCAGCTTGGTATCGGTCAGCATGGTTCTCGCCCTAATTCGGCTCAAATACCATGATCTGAAATCAGCCCATCCTGGCGTAAAAACACAATGAAATCATTGCACTACGTCAGGTCAATACCATGAGCACCAGAAAGGTTGCTACATGGTATCGACGGCATCTCATGGCATTGAAGCATTCAATGCCATTCATCATGCCATGAAAAAACGGTGCTTGGCGATGCCAAAGATTGCCTGATGGTGCCGAACGAAACCATAAAAAAGCCCGCAGTGACGCGGGCTTAGGTGTGTTCTCGTGCTACTCAGTGCCAGCCGATGCCAGACGCCGAATCACTCCCACTCAATCGTCGCCGGCGGCTTGCTCGACACGTCGTACACCACCCGATTGATCCCGCGCACTTCATTGATGATCCGCGACGAAACGCGAGCCAACAACGGATGCGGCAGCGGCGCCCAATCAGCGGTCATGAAGTCAAACGTCTGCACGGCACGCAGCGCGACAACGTACTCATACGTACGCCCGTCGCCCATCACCCCCACCGACTTCACCGGCAGGAAAACCGCAAACGCCTGCGAGGTCAGCTCGTACCAGGTCAGGCCGCTGGCCTCGTCCTTGGTATTGCGCAGCTCTTCAATAAAGATCGCATCGGCACGGCGCAGCAGTTCGGCGTATTCATGCTTGACTTCGCCCAGGATGCGCACGCCCAGACCCGGACCGGGGAACGGATGGCGGTAGACCATCTGCGGCGGCAGGCCCAGTGCCACGCCCAGTTCGCGGACTTCGTCCTTGAAGAGTTCGCGCAGGGGTTCCAGCAGTTGCAGGTTCAGCGTGTCCGGCAGGCCGCCCACGTTGTGGTGCGACTTGATGGAGGTGGCCTTGCCCGTCTTGGCGCCGGCGGATTCGATGACGTCGGGGTAGATCGTGCCCTGGGCCAGCCACTTGGCGCTCTTTTGCTTGCCGGCTTGTTCCTGGAAAACTTCGACGAATTCGCGGCCGATGATCTTGCGCTTGGCTTCGGGGTCGGCGACGCCGGCCAGCTTGCCCATGAATTGCGCGGTGGCGTCGACGTGAATGATCTTCACGCCCATGTTTTCGGCGAAGGTCTGCATGACCTGCTTGCCTTCGTCCAGGCGCAAGAGACCGTGGTCGACGAAGACGCAGGTGAGCTGGTCGCCGATGGCCTTGTGGATCAGCGCGGCGGCAACGGAGGAGTCCACGCCGCCGGACAGGCCGAGGATGACTTCGTCGGTGCCGACCTGCTCGCGGATGCGGGCGACGGCCTCCGACACGTAGTCGGGCATGTTCCAGTCGCCCGAGCACTCGCAGATCTCGTTCACGAAGCGGGCCAGCATGGCCTTGCCCTGGACGGTGTGGGTGACTTCGGGGTGGAATTGAACGGCGTAGAAGCGGCGGTCTTCGTCGGCCATGCCGGCGATCGGGCAGGACGGCGTGGACGCCATCAGCTTGAAGCCCGGGGGCAGCTCGGTGACCTTGTCGCCGTGGCTCATCCAGACCTTGAGCATGCCGTGGCCTTCGGGCGTGCTGAAGTCTTCCAGGCCTTCCAGCAGCTTGGTGTGGCCGTGGGCGCGGACCTCGGCGTAGCCGAATTCGCGGTGGTCGGAGAAGCTGACCACGCCACCCAGTTGCTGCGCCATGGACTGCATGCCGTAGCAGATGCCCAGCACGGGCACGCCCAGCTCGAACACGGCGTGCGGGACGCGCATGGAGCCCTCTTCGTAGGCCGAAGCGTGGCTGCCGGACAGGATGATGCCCTTCAAACCCTGCGCCATCTGTTCGCGCACGAAGGCGTCGTCGACGTCGCCAGGGTGGACTTCGGAATAGACGCCGGCCTCGCGGACGCGGCGGGCGATCAGCTGCGTGACTTGCGAACCGTAGTCGAGGATAAGAATGCGCTGGTGCATGGAGACTCTACCCGTTGGAAATAAAACCGCACCGGCAGACCCGCTGATCGTTGCGGTTCTGCCGGTGCGTGATGCATGACATTGTAGTTGACTGTGCGGATCAGTCGGCGCGGTAGTTGGGCGCTTCCTTGGTGATCTGCACGTCGTGCACGTGGGACTCGCGAACGCCCGCGGAGGTGATCTCCACGAACTCGGCCTTGGTGCGCATGTCGTCGATGGTGGCGGCGCCGCAGTAGCCCATGGAGGCGCGGATGCCGCCGACCAGTTGGTAAATGATGGCGAGCACGCTGCCCTTGTAGGGGACGCGGCCTTCGATGCCTTCGGGGACCAGCTTGTCGGCGTTGTTGGCCGGGTCCTGGAAGTAGCGGTCGGCCGAGCCTTCCGTCATGGCGCCCAGGCTGCCCATGCCGCGGTACGACTTGTACGACCGGCCTTGGAACAGCACGACTTCGCCGGGGGCTTCTTCGGTGCCGGCGAACATGCCGCCCATCATGCACGAGAATGCGCCGGCGGCCAGCGCCTTGGCGACGTCGCCCGAGTAGCGGATGCCGCCGTCGGCGATAAGCGGAACGCCCGTGCCTTCCAGCGCCTTGGCGACTTGCGAGATGGCATGGATTTGCGGCACCCCAACGCCGGCCACGATACGCGTGGTGCAGATGGAGCCGGGGCCGATGCCGACCTTGACGCCGTCGGCGCCGTATTCGACCAGCGCGCGCGCGGCGGCTGCGGTGGCGATGTTGCCGCCGATGACTTCAACCTTGGGGTAGTTCTGCTTGACCCAGCGCACGCCTTCGAGCACGCCCTTGGAGTGGCCGTGCGCGGTGTCGACGATAAGGACGTCGACGCCGGCGGCGACCAGCTTTTCCACGCGTTCTTCGGTGTTGCCGCCCACGCCCACGGCCGCGCCGACGCGCAACTGGCCTTGGCCGTCCTTGCTGGCCATCGGGTGCTCGGTGTTCTTGACGATGTCCTTGACGGTGGCCAGGCCACGCAGTTCAAAGCCGTCGTTCACGATCAGCACGCGTTCCAGACGGTGCTTGTGCATCAGGGCCTGCGCTTCTTCGAGCGTGGCGCCTTCCTTCATGGTGACCAGGCGTTCCTGCGGCGTCATGATGTTGCGCAGGGGCTGATCCAGGTTTTCTTCGAAGCGCAGATCGCGGTTGGTGACGATGCCGACCAGCTTGCGGCCTTCGACGACCGGCAGGCCCGAGATGCCATGCTGGCGCTGCAACGCAATGGCGTCGCGCACTTTCATCTGGGGGGTGACGGTGACCGGATCGATCACGATGCCGAATTCGTGGCGCTTGACGCGAGCCACTTCACGCGCTTGGGCGTCGGCAGAGAGATTCTTGTGGATGATCCCGATGCCACCCTCTTGCGCCATGGCGATGGCCAGACGAGATTCGGTGACGGTGTCCATGGCGGCGGACACGAGGGGGATATTCAGGCTGATGTTGCGAGTCAGGCGCGTGGCCAGGGAGGTGTCGCGCGGCAACACCTCGGAATACGCAGGCACCAACAACACATCGTCGAAGGTGAGCGCTTTTTGTACGAGACGCATGGGTAACTCCGGGCGCAAAGCGAGATTATACGCCGCCAGTCTGATTTGACTAGGTGTTAACCATAGGTCGAGGTGGATATTTATGACACCGCAACGACACGACAATCTGAGTGACTTATTTTTACCCGGATCATATTGACAGGGAATTTCAACGGGGTAATAATCCAACCCATAAATTTACCCGGACAAAAAAATGATTCCAAACCCTTCCGACGCTCATACCGCCTTCGAAGGCCATCGGCTGTTGGCGGCGGGCTCGCTGGCCGACGTCGCGCTGGCGGTCAAGCAGGCGCTGGCCGCGCGCCGTAATGACGCCGTGCTGGTGTTCCAGGATTCGACAGGCAAGCAGGTCGATCTGGACGTAAGCGGTGATGATGCGCAGATCGCTGACCGTTATGCCCGGACAGACACTGCCGCCCCCGTGGTTCAAGACACGCCGCCCGACGAGGCGCCGCGCGGCCGGGGCCGACCGAAACTGGGCGTGGTGCCGCGCGAGGTGACCCTCTTGCCGCGCCATTGGGATTGGCTGGCCGCCCAACCTGGCGGCGCTTCGGTGGCGCTGCGCAAACTGGTGGAGCAGGCCCGCCGCGACAACGAGGCGCAGGACGCGCGACGCCACCGCCAGGAGGCGGCGTACCGCTTCATGGCCAGCGTCGCGGGCAACCTGCCTGGTTTCGAGGAAGCCACACGCGCGCTCTACGCGAACGATCGCGACGCCTACGCGCGGCATGTGGGGCAATGGCCGCACGACGTGCGGCGCTATGCGATGGCGCTGGCGTGGGACGCTGCCCAAGCGCCAGCCGAAGATGTTTGAATCCGGCCGCGGGCTGCCCGGCGCCAATGGGCGCCGCCGCGCGGGGCAGACTACAGCGCAAGCCGAAGGCGTGCCCCGCAACCATCCCGCTGGATTTATGAGGTATGTTCCCGGAACACCCGACGGATCCCCACGATGCAGTCCGACGAAAACTACCTCCTCTACGACGGCGATTGCCCCTTCTGCTCAAACTACGTGCGGATGATGCGGCTACGCAAGGCCGCCGGGCCCATCGCCCTGCTGAACATGCGCGACCATCCCGAGCTGGCCGCGCACCATCGGGCGCAAGGCTACGACCTGAATCAGGGCATGCTCCTGCATCTGGATGGCCGCGATTACTGGGGCGCCGACGCGATCCACCGGCTGGCGTTACTCAGTACCGGCAGCGATGTGTTCAACCGCCTGAACGCCACCATCTTCAGCAACGCCTGCCTGTCCAAGGCGCTATATCCGTTCATGCGCACGGGCCGCAGCCTGACGTTGGCCTTGCTGGGCAAGAAGAAAATGCCTTGATGCGTGCGCCGCGCAACCCAGGCAACTCGCGCAACTCGCACACGCTACGCGCCCTAAGGCCACGCCTGCTGGCCGCGGGCCTCGCAACGGCGCTTTGCTGGCAGGACGCTTGCCCGCCCCGCCGTTTTATCCAATCAATCCGGAACTGACCTGATGATCTACTTTGTTGGCGCCCTGCTTCTCGCATGCACGCTGGCCGCGGCCGTCTATCGCCGCATGCAGCGCCGGCCCGCGGACTCGGGCCGCGCCATGTCCCGCGACATGCTGGCGGGCGCGGCAATCTTTGCATTTATGGGGCCGGCTGTCGGCATGCTGGTCATGGCCGTCGTCATATCCATCGGTGCGCAGGATCCGGAGCTGCTCTTGTTCGGTCTCTATGGGCTGCCGTGGGCCTATCTTTTCGGCGGCATCCCGGCGCTGCTTTGCGGGATGACCGCAGGCGCGCTCAAGCCTGCCGCGCCGTCCTGGCTGGCAATCCTGCGCATGGGTCTGATCGGCGCGGCGTATGCCTTCGTCTTCCTGCTGACGTTCGGCACGCGCGACCGGTCCCTTGCGGCCCTGGGGTTCCCGTTAATGATGGGCGCCCTGCCCGCTGCGGTGGCCGGCCTGTTGTGCGCGCGGGTGCTCTACGGCAAGCCGGTGGCTATTCGCTAGCCCAGTTCAGGTCCGGCGACGCGGTTCCATGCGCATGAAAGTGCAATAGCGCCGACGCCGCCAACGAGCGGTCCACGCATTGGAACTGCGGATAACTGCCTGATTGCCCGCCCGCCACCAGATCCTGGTCATGGTCTTCGGATCTGGTGGGATCGATCAGCGTGTGTATACGCGTGTCCCCATCCGAAGAGATGAACACGACGTAGGCGCCGTCGCCGCCGCCGATCGACATGACCGTGTCATCATCGATCACGAAGGCGGTCGAGCTGAAGACCTCGCCATCCAGCCTGTCCAGTGCGGCGAGCAGGTCGCCCTCGGTGGGAGTGTGATGCGCGCGGGTCTGTACCTGGTCGCCCTGGCGCATGTCTTCGAGAATTCTGACGATCTGCACGGTGCTCCTGCCGCCCGTTGGCGGCGCGGTGAGGGTTGTCGCTTTCAAGCGAGGGATCACGGCAGATACTACATCGGCCGTGATCCGCTCTGCCCTGCCCGCGCGAAGACTAGGGCGTCAATGCGCGCACGAAGAAAAATCGCAGCATCTCGGCCGTGGCGTCCGGACCGGACCGATCCGTGTAGGACCCTTGCTCCGATCCGCCCGCCCAGGCATGTCCGGCGCCGTGAACGTCCCAACGTTCGGCGACGATGTCGCCCGTGGCGTCGCGGTACAGATGCCGGGTGCTGTGCCGCTTATTGGCGGCGCCAGGAACGCGCACGGTTTCAACGCGCGCGCCGGGCCCCACGCTGGCCGCGATCACGTTGTCGGCATTGCCGGGGTGCACGGTGGCATCGCGGTCGCCGTGAAAGACGATGACCGGCACGCCGGCAGTGGCCGGCGCGGCCGTTTTCAGGCCCACGCCCTTCATGGCGGATAGCGCCGACGGAAGATCCGACGCCACGCCAGCAGCCAGCCCCGAATGCACGCCTGCCGCCGCATACAGGTCTGGATAGGCGCCGGCCAGGATCGCGGCCATGGCCCCGCCCGCCGACAGTCCGGCGACATACACGCGCGCCGGATCGATGTTGTGGGTGGCCATGACCTCGCGCGTCATGCCCGCCAGGATGGCGGGTTCGCCCCGCCCTTGCTGCTGGTGGTTGTGCTTGAACCAGTTCCAGCACTTCTGGGGATTGGCATCGCGCGCTTGCACGGGATACAGCACGTAGAAGCCCTGTTCGCGGGCGGCGTCGTTCATGGCGGTGCCCGCCGCGAAATCGTCGGCGTCCTGGGTGCAGCCGTGCAGCATGACGACCAGGGGACGCGGCGCGCCCTCCGGGTTGGGCGGCACATACAGCTTGTAGCCGCGCTGTCCGGACGCATTGCGAAATGATCCCGACGTGAACGTATCGCCCGAGGCAGCGGCGGTGTGCGTGGGCGGGACGGCTTCGTCGAACTCGGGCCGGGCAGCACCAGAGGCCCGGCCGGAATCGGGAACCTCCCAGGCCTGAACGTCGATGACGTCGGCATCGTCGTTGCTCGGCGCGGCAGCGGCCGGCAAGCCGCGCAGCGCAGCCTGGATCGCGGCGGTGGCAGCCGTCAGATCGCCGGCTTGCGTGAGCTGGGTGGCGCGGTTCATGAGGTGCTGGAATTCAGGGTGCATTGAGTGACCTTTTTGCGGCGTGGACGATCAGCGGATGCGCTGACGCAAGGCGGCTTTGACGGCGGGGCTGGCATGCAGCGCCCCCAATACCGTTAGAGATTCGATCGTGGCAAGCGCGAGCTCGGGCGTGACATCGGAGGCGATGGTCGCCAGGCCCAGCACCCGGATCTGAAGCATTTCGCCCGCGGCTTGAACCGCCAGCAGCTCCTGGGCGGTGTAGTGCTGGATGCCAAGCACCAGCGTTTTACGGCTGACGGCCTGACGCACCGCGTCGCCATGGGTGGCAAGTTGATTGCGAATCGCCGTCCGGATCAGGTCCGTACGGTTTGCATAAAACCCTTCCTGGACGAGCAGATCGATCTGGCCAAGGTCGACATAACCCAGGTTGATCGTGATCTTCTCGTCCGCAGGTTTGGGGGTGGAGGCGAGTTGTGAGGTGCGAGGCGGCATGGATCGAATCATAAACCATCCACTTGGATGGTCTATGGATGTTTCAACTTGATATATCCGCGCCAGCCCGATTGATGCTGGCAAGGCGCGCGCCGCTCCGCTACTGTGGTCTTGAACCCCAGGGGATTCCTATGCCGCGACGGCTTGTTTCGGGCTTGCTCATGTCTGCTGCGTGCGCCACCGCGGCCAGCGCGCAGCCGGTCCCGCCCGATCTGCATGGCGCCCTGATCGTCTCGTCAACGTATCGCTACTACGCGTCGATCCTGTACGGCTCCGCCGCAGCGGCTCGCGGCAGCGCGCTCGCCGCTTGCCGCGAAGACGAGCCACGCGCCACCTGCGCGGTGTATGCCAGCTTCAAGAACCAATGCGTGGCGGTGGCTGCGAACGGCGCGCAGCACGTCGTCGCCATTGGCGAACATGCTTGGGACGGACAGCGGACGGGGGATTACGTTCTGGGCCTGTGCCGTGACAAGACGGGATCCGAATGCAGGCTGGTGCTGACCGCGTGCTCGACCCAGGCGCAGCGGTTGCAGGACGAAAGCGCCCGCGCCGACGCGGACGGGGCGATGCGATATGCGCCGGACCTCGCACGCCACCACTAGAAAACCGATGGGTTCATTCCTGTCCGCCGCGGCGGATCGCGTCCGGGGTATCCAGTTTGGCCACGCGCTGCAGGAACGCATCCAGCGCCGGATTGTCGTGCTGCGCGTGCCACGCCAGGTACATGTCCGCATACAGATTGCGCTGGTCGATGGGCCGGAACACCACGCCTTCAAAGCGCAGCTCCCGCGCCGAATCCGGCACGATGCCCACGCCCAGTCCCGCGCGTACCAGCGCCAGCAGCGTATGCGTCTGCCCGGCGCGCTGGACGTACTGCGGCTGCACGTCCGCCAGGCCGAAGGCGCCCACGATGCGGTCATAGAAGTACTTTCCTTCCCGCGGCGAATACAGCACGAATGGCTGGCCTTGAAGCAATTTCAGGGGCACGGTCGCGTGTTCGCACAACGGCGAATCGGCGGGCAGCGCCAGGACCAGCGGTTCGCGTTCGACCAGGCGCGATTCGATGCCGGCCTGCTGCGGCACGCTGCGCGCCAGGATGGCGTCCAGCTCATGGGCCAGCAGCAGACGGGCCAGTTCGGTAGTGACGGTTTCTCGAAGCTGGATCTCCACGCCCGCCAGCAGCTTGCGCGCCTGCACGATCAGCGACGGCATCAGGCGGTACGACGCCACGGCAGTGAAGCCCAGCGTAATGTGGCCGGCCTCGCCACCCGATGTACGGCGCGCGGTGGCGGCGGCCTGCGCTGAAAACTCCAGCAGGTGGCGAGCATCGCGCAGAAAGCGCCGGCCCGCGGCGCTTAGCACCACTTGACGGCTGTTGCGCTCGAACAGCGTGACGCCCAGATCCTGCTCCAGCAACTGGATCTGGCGCGATAGCGGGGGCTGCGTCATGCACAGCCGTTCGGCGGCGCGGCCGAAATGCAGTTCCTCTGCCACCGCAATGAAGCATTCGAGCTGGCGGAATTCCATCGATTCAATCCTTGAATTGATTGATGCTATTTATAGCTCGAACGGATATCCATGGACAGGCCTCCCTATACTCGCCAGCAGGGCCGCGAATCCGGTCCGCCAAGCATCAGGAGCCTTACCCGCAGCACTTTTTTTGCGGCCTCGCCGCCATCAACGCCATAAAAGAGAAAATCCATGGAGACAAAGAACCCCGCCCGGATCCGCGTCCGGCTCCTCGCCGCGGCGCTGGCCCTGGCCGCCACCGCGGCCGTGCCCCACGCAGCCAGCGCCGCCGGCTATCCGGAACGCCCGATCAATCTCATCGTTCCCTTCTCGCCCGGCGGCGGCACCGACATCTCGGCGCGGTTGCTGGCCGCGGCCCTGGGCGAAAAATTCTCGTCGTCGGTGGTGGTGGACAACCGGCCGGGCGCGGGCGGCCAGATCGCCGCCGACCTGGTGGCCCGTTCGCAGCCCGACGGCTACACGCTGCTGTTCGCGAACTCGGGCATGCTGGCGATCAACCCCTGGATCTACAAGCTGCATTCCGACCCGGTCAAGGCGTTTGCGCCCGTATCGCTGTTTTCGGACCTGCCGTTTGTGCTGGTGGTGCCCGCCAGCCTGCCCGCCAAGAACGTGGCGGAACTGGTCACGCTGACCAAGTCCCAGCCGGGCAAGCACACGTTTGCCAGCTCGGGCACGGGCGGCGCGCCCCATCTGTCCGGCGAAATCTTCCAACAAGCCACGGGCGTGGACCTGGTGCACGTGCCCTACAAGGGCGGCGGCCCGGCGATGACCGACCTGATGGCCGGCCGCGTCGACATGCTGTTTGCGTCGGTCCTGGAAACCATGCCGTACGTGACGGCCGGCAAGCTGCGCGCGCTGGCCGTCACCGGTGCGACCCGCTCGCCCGCCATGCCGGACGTGCCCACCATCGACGAAGCTGGCGTGAAGAACGCGCAAAGCGGCTCGTGGACGGCGGTGCTGGCGCCTGCCGGCACGCCGCAGGCCGTGATCGACAAGCTTTCCGAGGCCATCCGCGCCGTCGCGGCCGATCCGGCCGTCAAGGCCAAGCTGGAATCGCAAGGCGCCGTGGCGCACGGCTCGACGCCAAAGGAACTGCAGGATCTGGCCGCCAGCGAGCGCGAACGTTATGGGCAGATAATCAAGTCCCGCAACATCCAGACCAACTGATTCCGGTCCCGGCCCGCTTCGGCGGGCCTTTTCCTCTATCTAATTAGATAAGCCGTATCCATGACTGCATCCCTTCCCGCTTCCGCCGCCGATCTGCTGATGGTCGGTCCCCTGCTGCCCGACCTGGTGGCCGACCTGGAATCGCGCTACCGCGTCCATCGCCTCTGGGAGGCCCAGGACAAGGCGGCGCTGCTGCGTGAGCACGGCGCCGCCATCCGCGGCATCGCCACCAGCGGCAGGTTTGGTGCAACGAAGGAACTGATCGACGCCCTGCCCGCGCTGGAAGGCATCTTCAGCTTTGGCGTGGGTTACGACACCATCGACATCGAGGCCGCCAAGGCACGCAACGTCGTCGTCACCAACACGCCCGGCGTGCTGGACGCCTGCGTGGCCGATACCGCGTTGGCCCTGATGCTGGCCGTCTCGCGCCGTATCGCCGAAGCCGACCGCTTCGTGCGCGCGGGCCGCTGGCCCACTGAAGGATTTGGGCTGGGTTCGCGCATGACCGGCAAGCGCTGCGGCATCGTCGGCCTGGGCAACATCGGCCTTCAGATCGCGCGCCGCGCGCAGGCCTTCGACATGGAAATTCTTTACACCAACCGCAAGCCGCGCCCCGACGCGCCCGAGGCGTATCGCTATTGCCCGACCATCGTGGACCTGGCCTCGCAATGCGATTACCTGGTGCTGGCCGTGCCGGGCGGCAGCGCCACCCGGCACATGGTGAATGCGCAGGTGCTGGATGCGCTGGGCGCCGACGGCTGGCTGATCAACATTGCGCGCGGCACGGTGGTCGACGAGGCCGCGTTGGTGGCGGCGCTGCAGAATAGGCGCATCGCCGGCGCGGGGCTGGACGTGTTCGAACGTGAGCCCGCCACGCCCCCGGAATTGAACGCCATGGATAACGTGGTGATGCTGCCGCACATCGCCAGCGGCACCCACGAAACGCGCCGCGCGATGGCGGATCTGATGCGCGCGAATCTGGATTCGTGGTTCCGCGAAGGCCAGGTGCATACGCGGGTGGTGTGATCGGAACAACTCGCGCGGCCTGCGGCGGCGGCGGTCAGGCCGTCAAACCTTCAGGCCGTTCTCCGGGCCTCTTGTTCGGACGCATCGTCCGCCGGCTGATCGCTTGTCTTCTGCGGGCCGGGCGTGGTGCGATCGCACCGCGTCCATCCTGAAGCGGGGTCGCGCCTGTCGTGCAGGTAGTCCCAGTTGGCGCCGCAGTCCCCGCAGGTAAACGCCTCATGCGTCACGCCGCGATGCGCCAGCGGCAACGAACGGACGTACCCCAGGCTGATCAGGCTTTCGTGCCCAGGCGCGCCAGCCTGGCCCACGATGATGGCCGCGCACAGGCCGCACAGCGTCATTTCCGCTCCCTTTCATTTTGCTTTCATGAAATGGTAAGGACGATGCTTGCGCTGAAGTTCAACAATTCTCACATCTGGTTTATCGGAGTTACCTGTTTTGCGTGCCTTGGGCGCAATTCGGTAAATCCCCCCTCCTACCTTCGATTCGGGCGGACTATACTGGATATATAAACAGTATTTTCCGCCATGCCGTTCAAAGCCCCGCTCTCCCACGCCGACCTGCGCTTCATCCGCGAGCGTCAGCCCTGGAATCCCGATGTGATCGCCCTGCTCTGGGAGGTCAAGCGTCTGCGTTCGATTCTTTTGCGCGCGTACCAGTTGTCCGGCGATTTCAAGCGTCCGGCCGGCATCACCGGCGAGCTCTACGACGATTTCATGCGGGACCTGCACCACGAGCCGTGCGTGCTGGAGCGCGACGACATGAAGGACGCGCTCATGGAACCCGCCAATAGATTGCGCAAGGGAATGGCGCCCAGATAGGACTGGAGCGCAGGCGGGCACGAGAGTATCGTCAAGACGCATCCCTGATCCAGGAACGGAGGCGCCCATGACTGAAAAACCAGAAATAGACATCGAGGCCGGCGCGTCCCAGATGGGCAACCTGGTGCAATTCCTGATGTGGATCGCCGCCCGGCCGCGCACGTATGCCGAGACGATGGAGGCCTGGCGCACCAATTGCCCCCGGCTGTCGGCCTGGGAAGACGCCACGGCGAATGGCCTGATCGACATGTCGCCGGGCGAAAGCTCGGTGCGCGGGGAAGCGGTGGTGGTGCTGACGGAAAAGGGGCGCGCCATCCTGGCGGGCGCAGCCGGCAGCACTGCAAGCAGCTCTGATTCAGCGCATTCCTGACGTCAACACCGGCCGCAGTCTGGTATCGCGCCGGCTTGGAACTGCCGCTCAAAGGCAGGCATAATTGCCGCCCGCTCATTGTCCCCAATTCGGTGCGCCCAAGCCATCCAGCGGCCCCCCGGCACATAAGGATCTCCATGCACTTGCTCAATCGCGCCATCTTCGCCTGCGCCCTGCTCGGCGCGGCATCCTCCGCTTGGGCAGCCGAAATTGACAAGGCCAACTGCACCTACAAGGGGATCCCCCTGTACGGCAAAGTGAAGATCGTCAAATCGTTTCCTGACATCGAAGTCAAAGTGGCCACCGCATTCCCCGATTTGCTGGTAGAGAAAGTCAGCTCATTCCCCGACCGCTGCGGCAGATGGCAAATCGTCGACAACTTCCCGGACTTCACGATCAGATTGGTCGATTCGTTTGGCGATTTATCGATTAAATGGGTCGACCATTTTCCCGGTCTGCCGTGACATGCCGGGATCGGGCTTCTGGACCCAGTGCGCCCGCCAAGCGCGCAGCAATAAGCTAAGCAATTGAAATAACGCGAAGTTATCAACTTCCCTAAGGAAAACCCCATTAGGGAATTTGCTTATGCGCTTTTATTATTTGCAAAGCGCATACTCGAGCGGCCAGAATTCGTCCTTGGCATAAATCAAGACCAATGGAACTTCGTCAACTCGAGGCCTTCGCGGCCGTCATGTCCACCGGCAGCGTCACCGCGGCCGGACGGCTGCTGGGACGCTCGCAGCCTGCGATCAGCCGGTTGCTGCAGGAACTGGAGGCCGAAATCGGCTATCCCCTGTTCAACCGCAGCGGCCCCCGCGTGACGCCTACCGAACAGGGCTTCCTGCTTTACGACGATGTTGAACGCGCGTTGTCCAGCCTGCAGCAGATCCGCAGCCGGGCCGACGAAATTGCGCGCGGTCAGGCGCAGCCGCTGTTGATGGCTGCCACTTCCGCCCTTGCCGCCGGCCTGGTGCCGGCCGCCCTCAAACGCATCGAAGACCGGCTTGGGCCCGCCCGCGTGCAGTTGCGCAGCGCCTCGCCCGAGCGCGTGGTGCACGCCGTGCTGTCGGGCGCCGCGCAGTTGGGCGCGACCAGCCTGCCGCTGGAGCATCGCGGCCTGACCGTGCACTGGATTGCACAGGCGCCTTGCGTGGCGGCATTGCCCGAAGACGATCCCGCCGCGCGCCACGCCGTGGTGCCGGTATCGGCGCTGGCCGGACGCCGCCTCATCACCATGGCCAACCCCTATCGCCTGCGCCGCCGGCTGGACGCGGCACTCGCGCACAACGTGCAGGCGCTGGGCACCATCGAAACCAATTCGTCCGTCAACGCCCTGGCCGCGGTCCGCGCGGGCCTGGGCGTATCGGTGCTGGAACCCGTGACCGCCTATGGTTCGCCGATGGCGGGCGTGGCGATCCGTCCCATCGATCTGGACATCCCTTTCTTCTTTGGGGTCATCACCCCGCAGTCGCAAACGCTGTCGCCCGCCTGCCAGGCGATGGCCGACGCGTTGGCCGAAGCCGCCGCAGACCTGCTGCCCGGCTTTGTGCTGCACGACCCGTCCGAGCATTCGGCGCTGCTGCAGTCGATCTACGGCGATGACGCCCCTGTCATGGAAACACCCGCATCATGAATCTGCCCACCGCCACCCCGCCGCAAGGCCTGCCCGCCCTGGAGGCGCGCCTTCGGCAAGACCTCTCCTGGCTGGAAATTCCCGCCAAGAACTGGGTGACGCGCCGGCTGGTCGACGGCCAGCAGGTGTTGGATGTGGCGATCATCGGCGGCGGCATGGCCGGCCTGGCCGCAGCCGCGTCTCTGAAGCACCTGGGCATCGATGCGCCGATCTTCGATCAGGCGCCCGAAGGCTACGAAGGTCCGTGGGCCACGACGGCCCGCATGGAAACGCTGCGCTCGCCCAAGCAACTGACTGGTCCCGCGCTGGGCCTGCCCGCACTGACCTTCCGCGCCTGGTTCGAGGCGCAATTCGGCCTGGCGGCCTGGGAAGCGCTGGACAAGATCCCCCGCCTGCAATGGATGGAGTATCTGCGCTGGTACCGCCGCGTGCTGAACCTGGACGTGCGCAATGAACACCGCATCCTGTCCGTGCAGCCGCGCGCCGATCAGCTGGTTGCGCTGGACATCCAGTCGCCGGCCGGACGCACGACCGTTCTGGCTCGCCGCGTCGTGCTGGCCACCGGCCGCGACGGCCTGGGCGGCGCGTACGTGCCCGACTTTGCAAAGAAGCTGCCGCGCGACCGCTGGGCGCATTCGTCCGACGTGATGGACTACAACACCCTGGCCGGCAAGCGCGTCGGCGTCGTGGGCGCGGGCGCGTCCGCCATGGACAGCGCGGCGACCGCGCTGGAAGCCGGCGCCGCCAGCGTCGATCTGCTGATACGCCGCAATGACATCCCGCGCATCAACAAGGGCAAGGGCGCGGGCAACCCGGGCCTGACCCACGGCCACCTGACGCTGCCGGACGAATGGAAGTGGAAGATCCGCCACTACATCAACGCCGCGCAAGTGCCGCCCCCGCGCGGCAGCACGCTGCGCGTGTCGCGCCATCCCAATGCGTTCTTCAACCTGGGCTGTGGCGTGCTGGACCTGGCCCTGGTCGATGACGAGATTCACGTCACCACGCCCAAGGGCGTGTTCGTGCTGGACTTCCTGATCTTCTCCACTGGCTTTCGCATCGATTGGACCGTGCGGCCGGAGTTCGCACCGCTGGCGCCCCACGTGCGCGCCTGGGGCGACCGCTACACGCCGCCGCCCGGCGAGGAAGACCAGGAACTGCACGACTCGCCCGATCTGGGACCGGTGTTTGAACTGCAGGAGAAAGTCCCTGGCGCCTGCCCGGGCCTGGACCGCGTGCACTGTTTTTCGTACCCCGCCGCGCTGACGCACGGCACGATCTCGGGCGACATCCCCGCGATCAGCGAAGGCGCCAAGCGCCTGGCGCAAGGCATCGCCGGCCTGTTCTACCGCGAAGACGTGCTCACGCACTACGCCAACATGGAAGCGTTCTCGGAGCCCGAAGTGTTCGGTGACGAGTGGACGCCGGCCGCCGCGCCGGCCACGGCTTCGCAGGCGGAGACCACGCAATGACCGCATGGCTGCTACGCCGCGTGGCGCAGGCTGCGGTGGTCGTGTTCCTGATGACGCTGATCGTCTTCGTGGGCCTGCACGCCATCGGCAACCCCGTGGACATCCTGATCGGCCAGGACGTGGACCAGGTGGACCGCGCGCGCATCATCGCCGAACTGGGGCTGGACAAGCCGCTTTGGCAGCAATACCTGGCCTTCCTGAACGGCGCGCTGCACGGCAACCTGGGCAACAGCTTCGTCTACAACATTCCGGCGATCGAACTGGTGATCCAGCGCCTGCCGGCCACGCTTGAACTGGCCATCACCGCCCTGTCCTTCGCCGTCATCATCGGCCTGCCGCTGGGTCTGTTTGCGGGTCTGTATCCGGACAGCCGCGCGGCCAAGATGATCATGGCGGGCAGCATCGTGGGCTTTTCGCTGCCTACCTTCTGGGTGGCGCTGATGCTCATCATGGCGTTCAGCGTGTCGCTGGGCTGGCTGCCCGCCAGCGGCCGCGGCCAGACGGTGGAGTTCCTGGGCTTTCAGTGGTCGTGGCTCACGGCAGACGGTTGGCGCCACCTGATCCTGCCGGCGTTCAACCTGTCGCTCTTCAAGATATCCCTGGTGATCCGCCTGACCCGCGCCGGCGTGCGCGACGTGATGCCGCTGGACTTCGTGAAGTTCGCGCGCGCCAAGGGCCTGTCGCCGTTTCGCGTCGTCTGTGTGCACGTGCTGCGCAACACCATGATCCCGCTGGTGACGGTGCTGGGCCTGGAGCTGGGCTCGACCATCGCATTTGCCGTCATCACCGAAAGCATCTTTGCGTGGCCCGGCGCCGGCAAGCTGATCCTGGACAGCCTGAACGCGCTGGACCGCCCCGTGATCGTGGCCTATCTGATCGTGGTGGTGTGCCTGTTCGTGACGCTGAACCTGATCGTCGACATTCTGTACAAAGTGCTGGACCCCCGGGTGCGGCTGGAGGCCACGGCATGAGTTCCGTATCCCAAACCGCGCAGGCGCCCGCCCTGCGCCGCGAGTCGCCGTGGCGCCGCAACCTTGCCGAATTCATGTCGTCCAAGACGGCCGTGCTGGGCCTGGTTGTCGCCACCCTGCTGATTCTGGCCGCCGTGCTGGCGCCGTGGATCTCGCCGCAGAATCCCTATGACCTGCTGCAGATCGACGTGCTGGATTCGCGCCTGCCGCCGGGTTCCATGAATGGCCTGGACACGTTCCACTACTGGCTGGGCACCGACGGCCAGGGCCGCGACCTGCTGTCGGGCATCCTGTATGGCCTGCGCATCAGCCTGATGGTGGGCGTGGGCTCGGCGCTGATCGCCGGCATCATCGGCACGCTGCTGGGCCTGTTGGCCGCCTACGCCGGCGGCAAGGTCGACGCCTTCATCATGCGCCTCGTGGACCTGATCCTGTCGTTCCCGTCGATCCTGGTCGCGATGATGATCCTGGCCTATCTGGGCAAGGGCGTGGGCAACGTGGTGCTGACGCTGGTGATCCTGGAATGGGCCTACTACGCCCGCACCGCGCGCGGCCAGGCCCTGGTCGAGCGCCGCCGCGAATACGTGGAAGCCGCCCGCTGCCTGGGCATTCCCAACTGGCGGATCATGTTGAAGCACATCCTGCCCAACTGCCTGCCGCCGCTGATCGTCATCGGCACGCTGCAGATTGCGCGCGCCATCACGCTGGAAGCCACGCTGAGCTTCCTGGGACTGGGCGTGCCCGTGACCGAACCGTCGCTGGGCCTGCTGATTTCCAACGGCTTTCAATACATGCTGTCCGGCGAATACTGGATCAGCTTCTACCCCGGCATCGCGCTGCTCATCACCATCGTGGCGATCAACCTGGTGGGCGACCGCCTGCGCGACGTGCTGAACCCGAGGACCCACAAATGACCGACCGCTCTGCCTCGGCTGGCGCGCCGGCCACGCTTGAAGTGCGCAACCTGCGCACGCACTTCCACACCCGCGCGGGCGTGCTGCCCGCCGTGGACGACGTCTCTTTCACCTTGCCTCGCGGCAAGATCCTGGGCCTGGTCGGCGAATCCGGCTCGGGCAAGTCCGTGACGGGCTTTTCCATCATGGGTCTGGTCGACGCGCCGGGCCGTATCGTGGGCGGCCAGGTCCTGTTTCAGGGCCGCGACCTGACCACGCTGCCCCCGCGCGAACTGCGCCGCCTGCAGGGCAACCGCATCGCCATGATCTTCCAGGATCCGATGATGACGCTGAACCCCGTGCTGCGGGTGGACGTGCAGATGATCGAGACGGTGCGTGCGCATAACAAGATGAGCAGCGCCCAGGCCCGCATCCTGGCGCGCGACACGCTGGGCATGATGGGCATCCCCAGCCCCGAGGAACGCCTGCTCGCCTATCCGCACCAACTGTCGGGCGGTATGCGCCAGCGCGTGGCAATTGCCATTGCCATGCTGCACCGGCCGGACCTCATCATTGCCGACGAACCGACCACCGCGCTGGACGTCACCATCCAGGCGCAGATCCTGTCCGAAGTGCAGAAGCTGGCCCAGCAGCACGGCACCAGCCTTATCTGGATCACCCACGACCTGTCGGTGGTGGCGGGCCTTGCCGACGAAGTGGCCGTCATGTATGCCGGGCGCATCGTCGAACACGGCAAGGTCGACGACGTGCTGGACCGTCCGCAGCACCCCTACACCGTGGGCCTGATCGACAGCCTGCCCAGCAACAATGCGCGCGGCCAGCGCCTGCGCCAGATTCCCGGCATGACGCCGAACCTGCTGCACCTGCCGGCCGGCTGTGCCTTCGCGGCGCGCTGCGCGCGCGCCACCGCCGCCTGCGGCCAGCAACCCGGCATCACCGAAGCCTTACCCCAACACAACGTGCGCTGCTTTCATCCTTCCATTCAGATCCACCGCGAGGTGGCGGCATGAGCGCCACCTCCACCGCCAACGCCCCCACGCCGCTGATCGACCTGCGTCAGGTCAGCAAGCGCTTTGGCGAACGCAAGGTCGGCGCCGCCGGCCGCGCCATGCAGTCGCTGGGCCTGTCCAAGCCGCCCGCCATCACGCGCGCCGTGGACCACGTCGATCTGATCGTGAATCCCGGCGAGGTCGTCGGCCTGGTCGGTGAATCCGGCTGCGGCAAGTCCACGCTGGGCCGCATCGCGGCGGGCCTGCTCACGCCCTCGGGCGGCGAGGTCCGCATCCATGGCGTGCGCCCGGCGGACATGAATGCGGCCGAGGCCCACGCCGCGCGCCTGAAAGTGCAGATGATCTTCCAGGATCCCTACGCCAGTCTCAACCCGCGCCTACGCGTGGATGAGATCGTGGGCGAAGCGGCGCGCATCCACGGCCTGGTCGGCAACGGCGACTTCGACGACTACGTCAGCGCGCAACTGGAGCGTGCGGGCCTGGACCCGTCGCTGCGCCAGCGCTACCCGCACCAGTTCAGCGGCGGCCAGCGCCAGCGCATCGGCATCGCCCGCGCGCTGGCGGTGCAGCCGTCCATGCTGGTCTGCGACGAAGCCGTGGCCGCGCTGGACGTCTCGATCCAGGCGCAGATCCTGAACCTGTTCATGGACCTGCGCGAAGAACTGAACCTGACGTACCTGTTCATCAGCCATGACCTGGGCGTGGTCGAACACCTGTCCGATCGCGTGGTCATCATGTACCTGGGCCGAGTCGTGGAAACGGCGACGGTGGAAGAAGTCTTCCGGCGTCCCAACCACCCTTACACGCAAGCCCTGCTGGCCGAAATCCCCAGCCTGAAATCGCGCCACAAGACCTTCACCGCGATCAAGGGCGAAATTCCCAGCCCGCTCAACCCGCCCACCGGCTGCCATTTCCATCCGCGATGTCCGCACGCGATGCCGCGCTGCAAGACCGAGGTTCCCACACTGAAGGGAATCGCCATCAACCACCTGAGCGCCTGTCACCTGAACGACATGGCCTGACGATCACTGGCCGCGGCACGACCGCCGCGGCCGCTGGACCCACACCGTTCCCCCTTCACCAAGGATCCCGGACAATGAAACGCCTGATTCTCTCGACCCTCACCGCCGCCATCCTGGGCGCCTCGGCCGCCGCCTCCGCGGACAACCTGTCAATCGGCTTTGCCGACCCGCTGTCGTCGCTGGACCCGCAGCTGAACAACCACGCCGGCGACCGTTCGGTGGCCCTGCACTTCTGGGATCTCCTGATCGAGAACAAGTGGAACAAGCTGCAGCCGGGCCTGGCCGTGAGCTGGAAGCCGCTGGACAACACCACCTGGGAATTCAAGCTGCGTGAAGGCGTCAAGTGGCAGGACGGCACGCCGTTCACCGCCGACGACCTGATCTACTCCTACACCCGCGCCCGCGGCGTGCCGGGCAGCGTCGCCACCTACGCCGGTTACCTGCGCACCATCGACACGATGACCGCCAAGGATCCGCTGACCCTCATCATCAAGACCAAGGCCCCCAACCCCGACCTGCCGCTGAACCTGGCGTCCATCCACGTCGTCAGCAAGCACGTCGGTGAAAAGTCCTCGACCGAAGACTACAACTCGGGCAAGGCCATGGTCGGCACCGGCCCGTACAAGTTTGTCTCCTACACGCCCGGCGACCGCGTCCTGATGGAACGCAACGACGCCTACTGGGGCGACAAGCAGATCTGGGAGAAGGTCAACTACCGCTACATCAACAACGCCGCCGCCCGCACCGCCGCGCTCTTGGCCGGCGACGTGGACGTGATCGACAAGGTGTCGGTGTCCGACCTGGCCAAGCTGGAGAAGGCCGCCAACATCTCGGTCTACCCGTACGACGGCCTGCGCGTCATGCTGCTGCAACCCAGCTTCAACCCCGCGCCCAACCAGTACATCACCGACAACAACGGCAAGCCGCTGGACAAGAACCCGCTCCTGGACGTGCGCGTGCGCCAGGCGCTGAACCTGGCCATCAACCGCAAGGCCATCGCCGACCGCATCCTGCAAGGCGCCGCCACGGAAGCCAACCAGTGGATGCCCAAGGGCACCTTCGGCTACAACCCCGAGATCAAGGACATCCCCAACGACGTCGCGCAAGCCAAGAAGCTGCTGGCCGAAGCGGGCTTTCCCGACGGCTTCAAGCTGACCATGCACGTGCCCAACGACCGCTACCCGCAAGGCCCGGAAACGGCCCAGGCGGTGGCGCAGTTCTGGACCCGCGTGGGCGTGAAGACCCAGGTGGAAGTCGTGCCGTGGGCCGTCTATTCGGGCCGCGCCAACAAGAACGAATTCGCCGTCAGCATGCTGGCATGGGGCAACGGCACGGGCGAAGCCAGCTACGCGCTGGTCAACATCCTGGCCACCGTCGACGCCAAGAAGGGCCTGGGCGCCTCCAACTGGGGCCACTACACGAACCCCAAGGTCGACACCGCGCTGGAGCAATCCACCTCGGAATTCGACGTGGCCAAGCGTGAAGCCATTCTGCGCGACTCCGTCAAGCTCGTCTCCGACGACGTCGGCATCATCCCGCTGTTCCACTACAAGAACATCTGGGCAACCAAGAAGGGTCTGAAGGTTACCCCGATGACCAGCGACCGCACGGCCGCCATGATGGTCACCAAGGTCTCGGACAAGTAAGCCATGGCGCCGACCCTGCACATCAGCCCCGCGGACGCCCTGATCGACGTCCCGCGCCAGATCCGCGTCGAACACGTCGCGCCCGGCGCCACCGTCGAGATCACCGCCCTCACCCGCCGCAACGGCGTGCTCTGGCAAGCCCAGGCCGCCTACACGGCAGGCGAGGACGGCGCCGTCGATCTGACCCGCGACGCGCCCGTCTCGGGCGACTACACCGGCCTGGCCCCGATGGGCCTGATCTGGGCGCAGTCTCCCGATGACGGCAAGAGCCGCGAGTACTTCAACCAGCCGGTGACCGATGCCCTCGTCACCGAAGTGGTGGTGCGCGTCGAAGGCGCCGAGGCGCGCGGCAGCTTCACGCAACGCCTGGCAGCTGACGGCGTCACGCGTGTCGAGGTCCGCGAGGAAGGCCTGGTCGGCACCCTGTACCTGCCCGCCGGCAGCGCCCCGGGCTCGCATCCCGCCGTCATGATCCTGAACGGGTCCGGCGGCGGCATCAACGAACCGCGCGCCGCCCTGTACGCCTCGCGCGGCTACGCCGCCTTCGCGCTGGCGTACTTCAAGGCGCCCGGCCTGTCGGACTACATTTCCAACACCCCGCTGGAGTACTTCCAGACGGGCTTGCGCTGGTTGCGCAAGAAGGTCCAGCCCCTGCACGACTTCGTCGCCATCAGCGGCCAGTCGCGCGGCGGCGAACTGGTGCTGCTGCTGGGCGCCACCTTCCCGAAGGAAGTGTCGGCAGTGGTGGCCTACGTGCCCGGCGCCGTCGTGCACAGCGGCCAGAACGCCTGCGACCCCAAGATCGGCCGCGAAGGCCCGACCTGGCTCCTGGGCGGCAAGCCCATCCCCCACGTCTGGGAAAACAACCGCACGGCCACCTGGGCCCCGTTCGATGAAGGCCCCGCGCCCCATCGCCACGAGAAAGCCATTTTGACGGCCTTGCAGGACCCGGACGCCGTGGCGCGCGCGCGCATCCGCGTGGAGGACATCGAAGGCCCGGTCATGCTGCTGTCCGGCACGGACGACGGCTCCTGGCCGTCCAGCCTGTACTCGAAGATGGTGCAGGACAAGCTGACCGACGTGCGGCACCCGTACCCGGTCCAGTGGCTGGACTACGAGAACGGCGGCCACTCGATCCTGTTCCCCTACGTGCCCACCACCCAGCTCGTGTATGCCCACCCCGTGTCGGGCAAGATCAGCACCAGCGGCGGCAACCCCAAGGACAACGCCCGCGCCGACCAGGAATCCTGGGAAGGCGTGAAGACGTTCCTGGACGCGGCGGTAAAGGCCAAGGGCGCGGCGGCTGGCAAGCCGGCAGCGACCGCGAACGATGCCTCGGGCAACGTCCGCTGAACGAAACTTTAGGAGACCTCCTCAATGGCACAACAACCGATCGTCTACGACATCAGCAAAGACATCGTCGACCAGCTCGTGGGCCTGGCGCCCGGCACCCAGACCTTTGACGTGCGCCACAAACGCGACAAGGTCGCCGCCGCCACGCAAGGCAGCTACGACGCCCTCTTCGACCCCGCCCTGCCCGGCCTGCCGCTGGCCGACCGCCTTCTGGTCGCGCTGTACGCCACGCGCATCACGCCGTCGCCGCTGTTGGCCGCGCACTATCGCGCCCGTGCGGTCGAGGCCGGCGTGCCGGCCGCGGACATCGCCGTCGCCGAATCCGGCAAGCCGGCCGATGCCGCCGACCCGCGCCTGGCCGCCATCCTGGAATTCACCCGCAAGCTGATCGAAAAGCCGGTCGAAGGCGACGAAGCCGCGTTGAAGACGCTGCCGGCTGCGGGGGTGTCCACCCCGGCCGTCGTCACGCTGTCGCAGCTGATCGCCTTCCTGTCGTATCAGACGCGCCTGGTGGCCGGATTGGTCGCGATGAAAGCGGCTGAAGGGCTTGAGGCGGGTGCTGGCGCCGCGGATGCCACGTCCGTCATCAACCCCGGCAACACCGAACCCGGCGCCGTCATCAAGGCCCATGGCTTCACCAACGAAGTCCTGGAATGGAAGGCATGGCTGGACGTCGTCAACGTCGACACCGCCACCCCCGAACAGATCGCCGTCCTGGAAGAAAGCCACCCCAAGGCCAAGGTCTCGGACTATTACCTGTTCCTGGTCCACCAGCCGGAAATCCTGCGCCAACGCTCCACGGCCTTCAACGCCATCATGTACGCACCGGGCGGCCTGTCGCGCGCCGAGCGCGAACTGGGTGCCACGGTGGTGTCGCGCGTAAACGGCTGCGTGTACTGCGCGTCGGTGCACGCGCAGCGGTTCGAGCAACTGGCCAAACGCAATGACGTGATTGGGCAGGTGTTTGAGGATCCGGTCACGGCTGGCACGACCAAGCGTGAACAGGCGATCGGCAAGTTCTCGATCCAGATCACCGAGGCGCAGGCCGACGTGAACGCGGCCAGCATTCAGGCGCTGAAGGATGTGGGGCTGAATGACGGTGAGATCCTGGATCTGCTGCATTCGGACGCGATCTTTGCGTGGGCGAACCGGTTGATGCTGAATTTGGGTGAGCCGGAACTGGTGACGGTCTGACGGGCAGCTACATTTAGCCGGTGTCTGACACCCGCATACGCTCGCTTGGGTTCCCTTGCCTGCTCATACGGGTGTCAGACACGCGGAAGGATCGGCTGGTGTCCGACACTCGGAGGGTTACACTGTCCATTCCCGCACCTACACGCGCCCCGCCCCAGCGGGGCGCTTTGCCTTTCCCATGTCCGAAAAAACCCACGACATCCGCCCCGGCCAGTCGATCGAACTGCTCAAGGCCCTGCACATCCTGACCCGCGACGGCAAGATGAACCAGGACAGCCGCCGCAAATTGAAGCAGGTCTATCACCTGTTCCAGTTCATCGAGCCGCTGCTCACGGATGTCCAAGACCAACGCGGCGCCGTCACCCTGGCCGACCACGGCGCGGGCAAGTCGTATCTGGGCTTCATCCTGTATGACCTGTTCTTCAAGAATCAGCCCGAGGCGCTGAAAAACGGCTCCCACATCTACGGCATCGAAACCCGCGAAGAACTGGTGAAGTCATCGGAAGATCTGGCCAAGCGGCTGGGCTTTGGCGGCATGTCGTTCCTGAACCTGTCGGTGGCGGAGTCGATCACGTCGGACAAACTGCCCGCGTCGATAGACGTGGTGACCGCCCTGCACGCCTGCAATACGGCTACCGACGACGCGATTCACTTTGCGTTGGAGAAGAAAGCCAAATACATCGTGGTCGTGCCGTGCTGCCAGGCCGAGGTGGCTTCGGTGCTGCGCAAGAACAAAGCAAAAGCACTGGCGGATCCGCTGGCGGAGATCTGGCGGCATCCGCTGCATACGCGGGAGTTTGGCAGCCAGATTACGAATGTGCTGCGGTGCCTGCAGCTTGAGGCGCACGGATATCAGGTCAGCGTGACCGAACTGGTCGGCTGGGAGCATTCGATGAAGAATGAGCTGATCATCGCGCAATATAAAAACCTGCCGACGCGCAAGCCCGCGCAGCGCTTGACCGAGATGTTGGATCGAATCGGGTTGCAGGAATTGAAGGATCGGTTTTTCTTGCCGCAAGCTGCGTAATACTGAAAAGGACCGCCTGCGGCGATGAATTTTTCCCATTATCTTGATCGGCTGCGTGCGGTATGCGACGCACATGGCCACGCGCTACACCTCAACCCAGGTGCGGCGGAATCGGCGCTTGAAGCGGTTGAGGCGGAACTTGGTTTCCCCCTCTCTGCGCACGCCAGGCAGGCTTGGCTTCTGGCCAATGGGACCGAGCGCGATGTGCCGGTATTCATGCGGCCGGGCTATCTGACGGCCTATGATTTTCTGCCGGTGGATAAGGCGATTGCGGGACGAGCACGGATGGCGGACCGCGCGCCGCGATATGCCGGATATGTGGAGCCAGAACCGCGCGATGCGCGCATCAGGGAAGGCTGGTTTCACCCGGGCTGGCTCCCCTTCGCCAGCTTTGGCGGCGCAACGATGCTGCTGATGGTCGACCACTCCCCGAGCGAATCCGGCACACCGGGGCAGATCATCGCATTCACCCATGACCCGGATCAGATCACGTGGGTGGCGCCGAGCTTTACCGCGCTACTGACGGGATCAATCGCTGAGATCGAAGCCGACCCTGAGGAATTTCTGGGGGATTTTTAAGGCTGGGGATCAGACGCCCCCAGCCCATTCCCACGACCGAAGTAAAATCCGCTCCCCATGCGCTTCTCTGACTTCGACCAACGCCTCGCCGCACTCGGCGCGCTGCCCGTTCACCGCGGGCGGGTCATGCGCGTCTGGCTGCAAGGACAAGCGCTCGACACCGGCACGCGGCGGCGTAGCGCTGAGCATTTTCTGCCCCTCGCGCTGCGCGACGCCCTGCCCGCCTTGACCGCAGAATTGGACGGCCTTGCCCGCATCCGCTCGGAACATGCCGGCAGCGACGGTTCGCGCTTGCTTGTCGAACTGGCCGACGGGCAAATGGTGGAAAGCGTACTGTTGCCGCGCGACGGACTGTGCGTGTCCACCCAGGTCGGCTGTGCGGTCGGCTGTCGCTTCTGCATGACCGGCAAGAGCGGCTTGATTCGTCAGGTCACCAGCATGGAAATCCTGGCCCAGGTCGTGCTGGCGCGGCGTCAGCGTGCGGTGAAGAAAGTCGTTTTCATGGGCATGGGTGAACCGGCCCACAACCTCGACAACGTGCTCGAAGCCATCGACCTGCTTGGCACCGAAGGCAATATCGGGCACAAGAACCTCGTGTTCTCCACTGTGGGAGACCAGCGCGTGTTCGACGCGCTGCCGCGGCAACGCGTCAAGCCTGCGCTGGCGCTGTCGCTGCACACGACCAAAGCCGAGTTGCGAGAGCACCTGCTGCCGCGCGCGCCCAAAATTTCGCCGGAAGCACTGATCGAACTTGGCGAGCGATATGCTCGCGACACCGACTATCCGATCCAGTATCAATGGACGCTGCTCAAGGGCGTCAACGACGGCGACGACGAACTCGATGCGGTCGCGGATTTGCTCAAGGGCAAGTACGGCGTGCTCAACGTCATTCCGTTCAATAGTCTTGAAGGCGATACCTACCAGCGCCCCGATGCCGAGCGCACCCGCGAAATCGTCCGCTATCTGCACAGCCGTGGCGTGCTGACCAAAGTCAGGAATAGCGCGGGGCAGGATGTGGACGGCGGCTGTGGCCAGCTGCGCGCGCGTGCCGTAGGCGCCGAGCAAGTAGTCGAGCTGCGCCGCACGCGCACAGCCAGACCGGCAGCCGCCTAGTCTACCTTGCGAGCGGGCCCGTCACGCCCGAGTCGAGACCTGTCCCCACCTTGCCGAAATCCCGGCCACCGCCTGTCTCATCCGGTCCACGACCTCCCCGAATCTCCCGGCCCCCAACCGTTCCGCCATCGCCGTCACCGTAATCGCCCCCAGCGCTTCCCCTGTAGCCGACATGATCGGCACGGCCACCGCACTGGTCCCCGGCATCAGGCCAACGGGCGCATGTGCCAAACCCTCGCGGCGGGCTGCATCGACCCGCGCGATCACGTCCTCTACCCGCTCGCCCAACACCTCCAACCGCGCCGCATTACTGCGCACCAGCCGCGTGCTGTCGTCTGCGTCCAGGCTGGCCAACAACGCCACCCCGGAGACCCCGACCCCAAGCGGTCTGCGAACACCCACCTCAATCGACAACACCTGTATCGGATGCCTTCCCGTGCGGCGCCCAATGCAGATCGAGTCATGCCCATGCCGGATGCTTAGAAACACGGTATCCCCGACTTGATCCGCAAGCTCCGCCATATAGGGATCGGCCAAGGTCAACAACGGGAACCGCCGCGTTCGCGCCAGCCCGAGCAAGGTGATTTCCTGGCCAATCAAATACCGGCGCGTCTCCGGGTCCTGTTCTACCGCCTCTTCCTGCACCAAGGTCTTGAGCAGCCGATGCACGGTCGGCCGGTTCAGGCCGGACATGCGCTCCAGGTCCACCAAGCGCACTCCCCGTTCCTGCCCGCACGCGATCAACCGCAGCAAAGCCAATGCGCGCCGGACGGTCTGGGCGCCGGCCGCGCTTTTATCCTCGGCGCCGCTCATGCGGCCTCCGGTTTCATGACGGACTTTGCCGTTTGGGCGATGCCGCGCTTGGTAATGATTTCGCCCAGCGATGCATAGTTTGGCCCGCCGATGCGGCAGATGGGGCGCAGCATTGCGGTGTCGATCTTGCCGTCTTGCATCAGGCCCTCGCGGATGTGGAACATCACGACTTCACCCACAAAGAATTCGGCGCCGGTGTTGCCAAACGGCGTGACGCTGTGCAGCCGGCATTCCAGACTGATGGGCGCGGCGGCCAGGCGGGGGGTTGCGACCACCACGCCGGGGATGACGGGCAGGCCCAGCAAATCGGCTTCGCTGACTTCAGGCGGATGTTCCTGAGCGCTTTCGTGCAACGGGTCCAGCAGGGTTTCGTCGGCAATGTTCACGACGAAATGGCCGTTTTCCATGATGTTGCGGCCGGTGTCTTTGCGCTGGCCGGCCTTTCTGCCGATGTTCACGCCAATCATGGGCGGCTGGTTGGAGACGAAGGTGTAGCAACTGAAGGGGGCCAGGTTCACGACACCGTGGGCGTTGACGCTGCTGATCCAGGCGATCGGCCGGGGCACGATGATGCCGCTCATCAGGCGGTAGGTCTGCTCGGGGTTCAGGTCACTGGCGGGAAAGTGCATGGTCGTCTCGCTCCGTAGTCCGGATATTGAACATCAGTTTAAGGGCGCGTCCATGCGGACTTCGTGCGCCGAGCGTCATTTTCCCGTGAAGCAGGGGCCGATCGAAAGGAGCGACTAACCCAGCGTTCCAAAAGAGTCCAATATCCGGACCTTTTTGAAAAATTGCCGTTGTTCAGCGCGGCGCAAATTCCTAGAGTGTCAACAAACAAACAAAACGCGATGACACGCACAGGAGACTCACCATGAACCGCACCGCGCTGCGCGCCTGCGCCACAGTGGCGCTGACCGTCCTTACCTCGATGGCGCACGCCGCCTGGCCCGACAAACCCGTGAAGATCGTTGTGCCCTACCCGCCCGGCGGGAATGTGGACGTGGCGGCGCGGCTGATCGCGCCGGGGTTGCAGGCGGCGCTGGGACAGCCGTTCATCGTGGAGAACAAGCCGGGCGCGGGCGGCATGATTGCCGGCGAGCAGGTGGCGCGGTCGGAACCGGATGGCTACACGCTGTTCATGGCGGCCAACGGTCCCCTGCTGTTTTCGCCGCTGATCTTCAAGCGCGACGCCTACAAATGGGACCGGGACTTTGCGCCGATCAGTTCGGTGTCCTACACCCCACTGGTGTTGCAGGTGCGGCCGGAGCTCAAGGCCAAGAATCTGGAAGAGCTGCTGGCGCTGGCCAAGAAGGAGCCGGGCAAGCTGAACATGGCATCGCCCGGCGCGGGGACGACGAATCACCTGGTGAGCGAACTGCTGCAGTCGCTGACCGGGGCGCGCTGGACGACGGCGCAATACAAGGGCAATGCACCCGCGACGACGGATCTGCTGGGCGGCCAGGTGGATTTCAATTTCGACCAGATTTCCGTGGCGTTGCCTTACGTCAAGGAAGGCCGGTTGCGAGCGCTGGCCGTAACCACGGCCAAGCGCGTGCCATCGATGCCGGACGTGCCAACGTTTGCGGAAGCCGGCGTGCCGGGCATGGAAGCGGCGACGTTCACTGGGTTGCTGGCCCCGAAGGGCACGCCGCCCGAGGTGCTGAACAAGCTGAGCGAGGCGCTGACCAAGATCCTGGCGCAGCCGACGATCATCCAGCGCTTTGACGATCTGGGCGCACAAGCGCGCGGCAGCTCTCCGGAGGAATTCACGCGCTATCTGGCCGCGGAAGATGCGCGCTGGACGCCGATCATCAAGCGCGCCGGCATCACGGCGAACTGAGCGGCCGCCTGAGCAGACAACTGACCCGACAACTGAGCAGCCAGCCCGGCAGCCCACTGAATCCCGGGGCGCGGCAACGCCGGGCTCCTTCCCCGACACTTCGACTGAGACGGAAAACGCCATGAGCAGACGCAGCATCTATGCCGAAGGCTTCAGCCACAAGAACCCCATTCCCGCCGCCTGCCGGATCGGGCCCATGCTGTATTCGGGCAGCATCCAGGGCACGGACCCCGCGACGGGCGCCTACGGCGACTCGCTGGAACGCCAATGCGAGCTGATGTTCGACCACGTGCGCCGCATCGTGCAGGCGGGCGGCGGCTCGCTGGATCACATCGCCAAGATGACGGTGTGGATGCGCGACCGCAGCCAGCGCGCGGCGCTCAATGCCGTGTGGTTGCAAGCCTTTCCGGATGCGCAGAATCGTCCGGCGCGTCACACCATGCAGGCGGACCTGGATGGCGACAAGCTCATCGAGTGCGACTTCGTGGCCGTGATCGAATAAAGGAGCCGGACGATGCCGCAATATCAAGCCTTCAATCCCAACCCGACCGCGCCGGCCTATCGCCTGCCGCCCGGATCGTGCGATAGCCAATTCCACGTGTTCGGCCCCGCCGACCGCTACCCGGTGCGTCCGGGCGCGGCCTATGAGATGCCTAGTGCGACCATCGAGACGGCGCTGGGCCTGCACCGGCTGCTGGGTATCCAGCGCGGCGTGATCGTGCAAGCCACCACGTA
Source organism: Achromobacter sp. JD417 (assembly GCF_041879325.1). Lineage (NCBI taxonomy): Bacteria > Pseudomonadati > Pseudomonadota > Betaproteobacteria > Burkholderiales > Alcaligenaceae > Achromobacter > Achromobacter sp. JD417. Next base: position 3,446,614 of record NZ_CP087159.1, read on the forward strand.
CGGCGCCGATCATCAGGTGGTGCTGGACGGACTGGCCGCAGCTGGCCCGTCGTATCGCGGCTGCGCGAATGCCGTGGTGCTGGCCGAATGCGACGACGCCTATATCCAGAAGCTGCACGACGCCGGTGTGCGCGGCGCGCGGTTCACGCGCCAGGGGCTGGGCATCAGCATGGCGCCCGCGGTCTTCGACCGCGCCATCGCCCGCATCCGCGAGCTGGGCTGGTATGCCAAGTTCCAGCCGGAACCCGACGGCATGATGGCGCAGGCAGCACAGTTCGAGAACCTGGACATCCCTGTGCTGCTGGACCACATGGGCCGGGCGGACCCGGGCGCGGGCGCCGCCGACCCAACGCGACGCTTGCTGGAGTCGCTGCTCTCGCGCGGCAACTTCTGGGTGATGCTGTCGTTGACGGAGAAGATCTCGCGCACGGGCGAGCCCTGGGACGATGTGCTCCCGCTGGCCCAGGCGCTGATCGCCGCAAACCCGGACCGCGTGGTGTGGGGCAGCGACTGGCCGCATCCGGTGTCGGTGAAAGCCACGCCCAACGAAGGCCGACTGCTCGATCAGTTGGCGCGCTATGCCGGCGATCAGGACACGCTCAAGAAGATCCTGGTCGACAACCCCGCGCACCTTTTTGGATTCGACGAATGAAACTGCTCAGTTTTATGCATGACGGCCAGGCGCGCTTTGGCGCGCTGCGCGACCAGGACGAGATCGTAGCGCTGGACGGCCACGGCCACGACAGCTTGAGGGCCTCGCTGGAACCCGGCGATCTGCCCGCGCTGGCGCGCCTGGCCGAGTCGCTGCCCGCGACGCACCGGCTGGATCAGGTGCGGCTGCTGCCGCCCATCCCCACCCCCGAGAAGATCATCTGCGTGGGCGTGAACTACGGCAAGCGCAACGAGGAATACCAGGACGGCAGCGCGCCGCCGGCCTATCCCAGCGTTTTCCCACGCTTTCCGGGATCTTTCGTGGGACATGGTGAACCCTTGCTGCGTCCGCCGGAGTCCGAACAACTGGACTACGAGGGCGAGATCGCCATCGTGATCGGCAAGGCCGGCCGCCGCATCGCTGCGGCCGATGCCTGGAACCACGTGGCTGGCCTGACGTGTTTGAACGAGGGCACGGTGCGGGACTGGCTCAAGCACGGCAAGTTCAACGTAACCCAGGGCAAGAACTTCGACGCCAGCGGTTCGATGGGACCGTGGCTGGTAACCGCGGATGAATTCGATGCGGCCGCCCCGCTCACGGTCAGCACGCGCGTGAACGGCGAACTGCGCCAGCAGGACACGACCGAGAACCTGATGTTCCCGTTCGCCGAACTGATCCGCTACATCTCCATCTGGACCACGCTCAAGCCAGGGGACGTGATCTCGACCGGCACGCCGATTGGCGCGGGCGTGCGCTTCACGCCGCCGCGCTTCCTGAAACCCGGCGACGTGGTCGAGGTGGAAGTCGCCGGCATCGGCGTCCTGTCCAATCCCGTGGCCGATGAACCGGCCGTGTCCGCATAAGGAGCCGACATGCTGAATGAAAAAGACCGCGACCGCGCCGCGAGCCTGCTGCTGGAAGCAGAGCGCAGCGGCGTGCCCACCACGCAACTGGACCAGGTCTTTCCGGACATCGAGATCGCGGACGCCTACGCGATTCAGAAGCGGATCATCGACGACAAGCTGGCTGCGGGCGCCAAACTGCGCGGCCACAAAATCGGCCTCACGTCCAAGGCGATGCAGAGCACCGTCGGCATTGACGAACCGGATTACGGACATCTGCTGGACACGATGTTCTATCAGGACGGCGAGACGATCCCGACCGACAAGCTCATCGTGCCGCGCGTCGAGGTGGAACTGGCGTTCGTACTGGGCAAGCCGCTGCGCGGGCCGGACGTAAGCCTGTTTGACGTACTGGATGCCACGGATTACGTGGTGCCGGCGCTGGAGCTGATCGACGGACGGAGCAAGTATCCGCGCCGCATCGTCGACAACATTGCCGACAACGCCGCATGCGCCGGCATCGTGTTGGGCGGCCGGCCCGTGCGTCCGATGGACGTGGATCTGCGTTGGGTGGGCGCCCTGCTCTTGAAGAACGGCGTGATCGAGGAATCGGGCGTATCCGCCGCGGTCCTGGGGCATCCGGCGCTGGGGATTGCGTGGCTGGCCAACAAGCTGGCCCTGCACGACACCGGCCTGGCTGCAGGGCAAATCGTGCTGGCGGGGTCGTTCACCCGCACGGTCGCGGTCAAGCGGGGCGACACGCTGCATGCCGACTACGGCAAGCTCGGCAGCATTTCGGTGCACTTTTCCTAGGACAAGACGTGGAACTTCCGATCAATACGTTCAAGCGCGCGCTGCGCGAGCAGCGTCACCAGACGGGACTTTGGGTCACGCTTGCCCATCCGAACAGCACCGAGCTGGTGGCGGCCAGCGGCTTCGATTGGCTGCTGCTGGACACCGAGCACACGCCGGCGCTGTTGCCCACCGTCATGGGGCAACTGCAGGCCGCGGCCGCCTATGGCAGCCATCCGGTCGTGCGCCCGTCGTGGAACGACAAGGTGCAGATCAAGCAATACCTGGACATTGGCGCGCAGACGCTCTTGCTGCCCTATGTGCAAAACGCAGCCGAGGCCGAAAGTGCCGTGGCCGGCATGCGCTATGCGCCACGCGGCGTGCGCGGCGTAAGCGGCACCATGCGCGCCACGCGCTACGGACGGGTGCCCGACTACATGCGCCGCTGCGAGGAAGAGCTTTGCCTCCTGGTTCAGGCCGAGACCGGCGAAGCGCTGGAGAATCTTGACGCCATCATTGCGGTGGACGGCGTGGACGGCGTGTTCATCGGGCCAGCCGACCTGGCGGCCAGCCTGGGATATCCCGGCGAGCCGCAGCATCCCAACGTGGTGGCGGCCGTCGAACAAGCCATTCGCCGGGTGCGCGCGGCGGGCAAGGCGCCGGGCGTGCTGACCACGGATGAAACGTTGGCACGGCGCTACATGGCTGCAGGAAGCCTGTATACGGCGGTGGGCGTGGACGCGGCGATCCTGGCGCGCCACTGCGATCAACTGGCGGCGCGGTTCGCGGCCACCGCGCCTGAATAGGGTCGTTTCAATTTCGCGGGCCTCTGGCGTGCCGCGCGCACGCCAGCCGCTTACCCATCAAGCGCCTGCCCATCAAGCGCCTGCCAATCAATCGCTTCCAATCAATCGCCCGAGCTTCGGCGCAGCCGGTCCGTCGACTCCTTGTTCAAGCGCTTCGCTTCGTCTTCCGCGTAGCCTTCCTCGCCTGACTCGTACTGACCTTCATACATGCAGCTGCTGCGCAGCATGCCGCACTCGCCGACGACCGAGGAGCAGCCTGCATTCAACGCCGCGAGAAACAACAAGACACTGCAACGGCCTAACGTTCGAATCGACATATCGCTCCTTGAGAATGGGTCTGTAGCGCCGGGGTCTGTAGTGCCGGTTGGTCCGGCACAGCAATGCCATTCAGCATGGACGAAGACGCCAGGGTCCGCAACACGTTGCGTATCGAATTGTCTCTGGCCGCAGGCCGGTGAACCACGCGCCGATTCGCCATCAAAGATGCCGGTGACTGCAGCCCATCACTTGCCCTGTCAGCTCGCCAATCAACCGCGCCAGGCCTTGCGCGCTTTCCCGGTCCAGCCCTTCACAGCGCACCATTCGAAACCCCATGGCCAGGCTGTAGTGCCAGTCCAGCTCAAGAATGCGGTAGCTGCGGCCGCTCTGCTCGCAATGCCATTGCGCGGCCGGGTTCTCGTAGGCTTGGCCGATGAAGTCCACATGCGAGTCGGCCGGCATGGGAGAGGCGGGTTCGTTCGATCCCGGGGGGCTGGGTGCGCATAAATTCTCGCCGACCATGACGTGCGGGTTCGCGCCGTCAAACGCCAGCAGCAGGATCGGGAAGTTCCGGGGATCCGCGTCGTAATCGTCCCTGACCGCGGCGCTGAGGTAGCGCCGGGCCGCCGGACCCAGACAGTATTGGACGCTATGCCAAGCCGCGTCGGCTTCGTCGAAGCTGTCGCGGCTGGCGCTGTAGGGAATGTTGTCGCCCTGCGGGGGCAGGACGTAACCGCCTTCCAGCAGCCGCGCTTGCAGGGCGGGCCAGTCGGGCGGCGCCAGATGGAAATCACGGGGAAAGATGAATTGATGGTGTTCAGACATGACCGGTCATCCAGGCGCTGGGAGGGATGGCGCGAAACCGGATGAGGACCGATTCACGCCAAAGCGACGAAGCCGCAGTATTACAGAAACTACCCGGCGCCACGGCGTGTTCGTCATCATTTCACCGCCGCGTTTCCTCCGTCGGCAAACAGCGCGGAGCCGGTGACGAAGCTTGCCATCGGGCTGGCCAGGAACAAGGCGGCCGACGCAATTTCTTCTGGCCGCGCAATCCGCTTCATGGCGTGCAATCCTGCGGCCCACTCCTTCTGAGCAGCGTCTCCGGCCATCGCCGTGTCCACACCGCCCGGCATCAGCGCATTTGCCCGGATGCCTTGGCCGCCGTAGTCCGCGGCGATGCCCTTGACCAGCCCCATCAGCCCCGCCTTGGCCGCGCCGTAGGCCGCCATGCCGGGCAATCCGACGCTGGTGCCCACGAAGCTGGACGTGAAGATGATGGCGCCGCCGCCGCGCTCCAGCATGGCGGGTATCTGATGGGCGCTGCTCAGAAAGGCGGCGGTGAGATTCACGTCGATCGTGGCTTGCCAATCGGCAAAGCTGATGTCGGCCAGCGGGCCGATCGGGCCCGTGGCCCCGGCGTTGTTGAAGGCGATGTCCAGGCCGCCGAAAGCGTCATTCGCCTCGGCAATCAATCGCGCGTGCGTGTCGGGCTCGCTGGCGTCGCCCACGACGGTACGCACCCGCCCGCCCCGGTCGCGGATGCTGGCGGCCACGGCGTCCAGGGCCGCCTCGCCTCGGGCATTGAGCACGACGTCGGCGCCTTCGGCACTGAATAGCAATGCGGCGGCGCGTCCGATGCCGGACGATGCGCCGGTGATGAGGGCGACTTTTCCTTGCAAGAGGGGCATGATGTTTGTCCTGGGTGAATAGCGTGCCGCCATTGTCGGAACCGCGCGGCGCAGCGGCTATCCGGTTCTTGCGCTCTCCTCTATGCAGGTGGTGCGCGTGCCCTGGAAAAGGCGCACAATAATCGGCGTTGCCCGCCTGAGATCGCATCCCCTGCCGGGCCCAACACCGCATGTTGAATTCCCGGCTTTCAACAGGCCGAACGAAAGGAGCGACCTCATGCGCGCTTTCGTACAGAAGCCCAAAGCGGCTTTTCACCCCGCACCGCCCGAACGGCGCGCACGAACCGCAGCGGTGCATCCCGCCGATGCCCGCCTGGCCATGTCACGGTCAGGCGATGCATCGGAGCAGGAAGCGCAGCGGGCGTCCGAACAGGTGATGCGCAGCCCACGGCTTGACCCCGCGCAGGGCTTTTCGCCGATCCCCCTGCACCCGGCCGACGCGCGCAATGCGGCATCGGTGACCGACACGTTGCCGCTTGCCAACGTGCTGGCGGCCGACGGCCATCCCCTTGACGCCGATACCCGCGCGTTCATGGAGCCGCGATTCCAGAAAGATTTCAGCCACGTCCGGCTGCATTCGGACGCGCGGGCTGGCGCATCAGCCCGCGCCGTCCAAGCCCGCGCCTTCACGATCGGCCATCACATCGTCCTGGGCTCAGGCCAATACGCACCCGGCACCGCCGCGGGCCAAGCGCTGCTGGCACACGAACTCGCCCATGTGGTCCAGCAGTCATCGATCAGCGCGCAGGGCCCTCGCCTGTTGCAGCGCGAGCCCAGCGGGCCGACGTACGGCAATCTGCCGCGGGACGCGCCCGCGTTCGGGTCGTCGCGCGACGTCATCAAGCTGCAGAACGTGAACGGCACATGGCGGGAGGTCGGCGGAAAATATGGCAGGACCGCGCGCGGTAACTATGACTTTGTCGTCAAAGACGGAGAAATCTACGCGGTCAAGGCCAAGAACACAATGAACCCGCTGGGCCACACCGAGGCGGCGCGCGGCGGGCGCGTAAATTGGGCGGGACAGGTGGAATTCGAGGCGGGCAAGGTCAAATCCTGGAACGACGGATCGGGTCACTACCGGTCGTTGTCCAGCATGCGTGAGCCCGCTGTGCAGGCCGGATTGCCCGACGAAAAGTTCATCCAGCATCCCGAAACCGCCGTGCGGCCTCGCCCCAAATCGTCCTTGCCGCAACTGCCTGTCGAACAGCCCGCCACCAAGCCTCGCGTGCCCGGCGAAGCGCCGAAGGTCGGCTCGGGACCGCCCCGCATTGCGGAATTGGAAGCGCGGTATGGAAAGGCGCCCACCGCGGTGCCCGCCACCGCCGCCAGTACGGTCGTGGCCGAGGAAGCCGGTTCACTTCTGAAGGTGTCGGGCCGTACCGCTTCGGCGCTCGGCAAGATCGGCAGCGCCGCGGGCTGGGTCGCCGACTTCCTGATGCCGGGGCCGCAGGACGCGATCATGCTGATGGTGCAGTTCGCCATGACGTATGCCGAGGCGCAGGAAGCGGCGCGCGCGGAAGGGATGCGCACGGGCTTTGGCCATGGTCTGGCAGCCGGGTTGCTGCGGTTGAGCCGCAGCTGGATACGCGAGAACCTGGCGCCGAAAGTCATCAGCCGCAGCGTCGCGAGCGAGGTGGCAGCCACCACCGGGTATCGAGAGAAAGGGGTGGTGCAAGGGCTGGTGGCGGGCATTTCGTTTGCCGAGCGGCTCAATGCAGATCAACGCAAGGCGATGCTGAAGGAAGGCACGCGCGCCATGCGCGCCAAAGGCGACGATGTGACCCTGCGTGCGCGCTGGGAGCGCGGTTATACCGCCTACGACATCATCGACCTGTCCGTGGCGCTGGCGCCGCGCATCGATGAAATCCTGGAGGAAGCGCGCAAGAACGAGGAGCTGCGCCAGGCTGCCGAGAACTGGGAAAAACTGAAGAAATATGGCCCGCTGATGCCTTTGGCGCCCTTGTTCGAGCCATAGCGGCTGTGGCATATTGCCGGTGCCCTGCCCGCCCGGTTTCCCTTCATGCGCAACCCACCCGATCCATTCGCCCCGCCCCGCAAACAGCGCGCCGCGAAAACCAATTCACTGCTCTGGATCCTGGAGCCCTTGGCGCGCGACGCCGGCTACATGCATCGCAAGATGTTCGGCGCCGACGCGGCCTACCTGGACGGCTTGCTGTATCTGATCGTCGCCGACCGCGACGATCCCTGGAACGGCGTGATGGTCAGCACGTCGCAGGACCGCCACGCGGCGCTGCTGGCGGATGTTCCCGAGCTGCTGCCGCATCCGGTGCTGGGCAAGTGGTTGTACCTGCCGCAGTCGAGCGAATCCTTCGAATCGACCGCGGCCACATTGGCGGCGTTGGCGCTGGCGCGGGATCCGCGGATGGGGGTGGCGCCCAAACCGAGGGCGCGGCGCAGCAAGGCGCGCACCATCGGCCAGTAAAACATCCCCCCCGGCACCCGCACCACGCGCCGCGGGTCAGTCACCCACCCGCACCACCAGCTTCCCGAAGTTCTTTCCTTCAAGCAGACCGATCAGCGCGTCGGGCGCCTGTTCCAGTCCGTCGACGACATCCTCGCGCCAGCGCAGCTTGCCTTCGCGGATCCACTGCCCTGCCACGCGCAGGAATTCGTCTTCCTGTTCCTTCGGAAAGTCGAACACGATAAACCCTTGCATCGTGATGCGGCGCGACAGGATCTCGCGCATGGTGGCGGGCAGGCGGTCCGGGCCGCGGCGGTCCGCGGGGCTGTCGTTGTAGTTGGCGATCAGGCCGCACACCGGCACCCGGGCAAAGTCGTTCAGCAGCGGAAGCACGGCGTCCCACACATGGCCGCTGACGTTTTCGAAATAGACGTCGATGCCGTCGGGGCAGGCCTCGGCCAGCTTCTGCGCAAAGTCGGGCGCGTGGTGGTCCACGACCACGTCAAAGCCCAGTTCCTCTTTGACGAAGGCGCACTTTTCGGGGCCGCCCGCGATGCCCACGACGCGCGCGCCCTTGATCCGCGCGATCTGGCCGACGACCGAGCCAACGGCGCCGCTAGCAGCCGCAACGACCACGGTTTCACCCGGTTTGGGCTGGCCGATGTTGAGCAGTCCGACGTACGCCGTGAGGCCGGGCATGCCCAACACGCCCAGCGCCGTCGACGGCGGCGCAATCGCCGGATCAAGGCGGCGCAGACCGCTGCCGTCGGACAGCGCGTAGCGTTGCCAGCCGGCAGACGACAGCACGATGTCGCCCTCACGCCAGTCGGGATGGCGGGACGTTTTCACCCGGGCAACGGTGCCGCCGACCATGACGTCCCCGATTTGCATGGGCTCGGCATAGGATTTTTCGTCGCTGACGCGCCAGCGCATGTACGGGTCCAGCGACAGGGTCTGGACTTCCAGCAGCACCTGGCCGTCGGCCGGTTCGGGAATGGGCGCGCGCTCGACGCGGAAATCAGTGGCCTTGGGGCGGCCGACCGGCCGGGATGCGAGAACGACGCGCAGATTCTGGGGGTGTGTCATGGATGGCTCCTTGAGTTGAGTCGGACATTTCGCGACAAGGGTCATCCTAGGGATGCCGCAGAGTTACAGATAGACTGATAGCTCGTAAACCAGATTTCATGGATTGATAATGTCAACCGACTTCGACCCCGCCCTGCTCCGCACCTTTGTGGCGGTCTGCCGATACGGCAGCCTGAGCCGCGCCGCCGAAATGTCGGGCCGCGCGCAGTCGGCGCTTAGCACGCAGATCCGCCGTCTGGAGGAAATGGTCGGCAAGCGGCTGCTGCATCGCACCGGCCGCGGCATGGCCCCCACCACCGAGGGCGAGTTGCTGCTGAGCTACGCCAACCGGATCCTTGCGCTGGGCGAGGCGGCCGCGGCGCGGCTGCGCGAACGGGCGGTGGCGGGCAGCGTGCGCATCGGGCTGTCCGAGGACGTGGCGGTGGCCGCGTTGCCGGCGGCGCTGGGGCAGCTGCGGCGCGCGTGCCCCAACCTGCATCTGGAGGTCGTCATCGACGACGGCGAGCGGCTGGCCGCGCGCTGGCAGGACGGCACGCTGGACGTGGCCGTGGGCGCCTGCGTGGGATTCACCGAAGAACCCATCGAGACGTGGACGGTGGATTTGCACTGGGCCTGCGGGATCGACGAAACCCTGGACCCGGACCAGCCGCTTGACGTGATCGTGTACGCCGAGCCGTGCTCATGGCGCCGGCTGGCATTCGATGCGCTGACGGCGTCGGGGCGCGATTTCCGGGTGTCGCTGACCAGCCACAACGTGGGCGCCACGATCGCCGCCGTCGAGAACGGCCTGGGCGTGGCCTTGCTGACGACCGAGTGCCTGCGGCCCGACACCATGCGCGTGATTTCCATCGGGGAAGAAAGCGCGCTGCCGCTGACCGCGCAATTCGGCCTGTACGCGGCGCACCGTCTGAACGAAAGCGGTCAGGCCGCCGTAACGCTGTTGCGTGAAAGCCTGCGGGGGTGGACTGCACAGGCCATGCCGCGAGAGGCCGTGCTGCTTACCGCCTGAGCCGCCAGACACGCGCCAGATTTGTTACTCCTGGCCGCCGCCTCCCGGTGCCACACTATTCCCGTACCCGCGCCGCTCACTTGGCGCCTTTGGCACCGAACCCCTCAGGAGGATCCAGTCATGACCACGCCCCCCGCATCCCCCGGCAATGGCGCCCGCCCCGCCATGCAGATGCCCCCGGTCGTTTCCGGCAAAGACTGGGAAGCCGCCCGCCAGCAACTGCTCATCAAGGAAAAGGCCCACACCCGCGCCCGCGACGCCCTCGCCGCGGAACGCCGCCGCATGCCCTGGACGGCGGTAGACAACGAATATGTTTTTGAAGGCCCGGCCGGCAAGGTGACGCTGCGCGACCTGTTCGACGGCCGCCGGCAGCTCATCGTCTATCGCGCGTTTCACGAGCCTGGCGTCTTTGGCTGGCCGGATCATGCGTGCCGCGGCTGCTCGATGGTGGCCGATCAGGTGGCCCACCTTTCGCACCTGAATGCCCGCGACACGACGCTGGTCTTCGTGTCGCGCGCGCCGCAGGCGGACATCGAACGGCTGAAGGCGCGCATGGGCTGGACGATGCCGTGGTTCACGCTGACCGACAGTTTCGACGCGGATTTCGGCGTGGACGAATGGCACGGCACCAACGTGTTCTTTCGCGACGGCGACCGCATCTATCGCACGTACTTCCTGAACAACCGAGGCGACGAGCAGATGGGCGGCACGTGGAACTACCTGGACATCACGCCGCTGGGGCGGCAGGAAACCTGGGAGGATTCTCCGGCCGGCTATCCGCAGACGCCGCCCTACAAATGGTGGAACTGGCACGACAGCTACGCGCCCGACGCGCCGCCGGACCAGAAATGGGTCGAGGTATCCGACGCGGGAGAAAAGGCGTTTCGCAATCACTGCGACCCGAAGTAGCCTGCGTCGCGGCAAGCGGCTGTTTTAAGATACGCGCTGGCAAATTCCGCAGCGCGCCCCATGAACATCGATACTGGTTCCCGCAATCGTCGCCATCGTTTCCGAGTCAGCCTGCATGTCCAGTGAACTGGCTGACTGGAAACGCGCCTTCCAGCCTTGCCGCATTCCCGCGATTGCCGCACTTGCGCTCCTGGGCATTGCCATCTATTGCTTCAATGCGGCAAAAGACATCCGCCTGCCCTATGACCCCGCCAAGCTGAACACGATCCAGCTTCGTGTCGACAAGGTGGCCAGCTGCGATGCCCAGGCGCGGATACGCGGACGGTTGGAGCGTTACACCGTGCCTTGCGTCTATTCGGGCAACTATCCCTACATGGTGTTCAAGTTCTTCAAGGCGACCTACAACGTCCGGTACACCGAGGGCGAGCACGTCGAATTCATGGTGCTTGAAGACCAACGGCAGCTTACCGACGGCACGATTGCGCGCCAATACAACATGGCCATTCCCGTGCGGGTCTATGGCGTGCGCAAGAACGGCGAAACGCTGGTCGACGCCAAGCAGGTCCATGACCAAAGCCATTCGCGCAAAGTGCAATTCAACATGAACGGTTGGATCGCGTTGGTGCTGGCTGGCTGGGCGGCGGTGATTACCTTCCGGCGGGCCCGAAAGATCCTGAACGAAGCAATGTGGTGACGCTCAGGCGCGCTGGCTGGCCCCGTCCAGAACGCGGGTCCAGGCCTGAGTCAACGTCAGCGCGTCTGCTTCGGTCATGTACTGCGGCGCCCCCCGCGCCATGGCGGCAAACAGCAACGCATCGCAAGCGGCCTGCCACAACGGGTTCAGCACCTGTTCGGTCTCGCCGTCTTCCTCGACCAGGATGAAGGCGCCGCCGCCATCCACGTGTTCGGCGCGCTTGCGCAGCTGGTCATGGATCAGCAGAAAGCCCGCATGGACCGGCGAACGCGCCTTGTCGTCCCGCCGCGCGGCGGCCAGCGTGCCGCGCCAGTCGTCCTCGCCGTTCGAGGTTGGCTCGCCCCCCTGTTGCGACCAACGCATCCAGGCCCGGCTGTACGCCCGCCAGGCGTCTTCAGGCAGGTTGTCCGCCAACGCCTGCGCCTGGCTGCGCGACAACGTACCGATCTGCTCAACGATCTCCAGCACGCCCTCGCCATTCGGCCCGAACAGGGCAGAGAGCGGCAATTCTTCCAGCAAAGCAATTGCACTGGCGCGCCAATAGCCGGGTTGGGCGACCAGATCGGACATGTCGCCCTGCTTTTCAACCCGCACGCGCCACAGCCGGCCAGGCCAGCGGCTTCCGATGACGATGGAGTCAAGCGCCTGGTCCACCACGATCCATGGCGGAACGGGCTTGACGAGCGACACGCGGTCCGCGGATCGAATCAGCTTGAAGGCGGGATCGGGAAGATCGAACCAGTACCCGACAGGCATTGCCTGACGCACCGGCGCGAGCCCGCTTTCCGTGACGTCGCCGTCGCAATGCCGGCACACGCGCGCGTCGCGCAGGATGGGCTTGCCGCAGTGCAGGCAATCGACATGCGATGACAGGACCGGCTGGCCGGCCAGCGGCGAACGATTGGCGATGCTTGCCAGAAAAACGGCCGCCACCGGCGGACTGATCAGACAAGCCAACACCGTCCACCCCACCCCATTGCGGCCACGCTTACGCGCCATGAATCCCACCACGATGGCCAGCGCGATCCAGAGAAAGATGATGAATAGCATGGCGCGATGTTAAACCGAGGGAAAGCCCGATTATCTTTCTTGCGATCACCCCCCCATCGCCTGCGCGCGCAAGCCGGAGTAATCTCCAGCCAGGAGGTGATTCGAAGTGCACCGTGGTCCCCTACAAAAAGGAAGCGCAAATGCTTGATATCAATTCAAAATTCCGCAGAACCGCCGTGGCGGCCGTCACATTCGGCATGGCCGGGCTGCTCTTTGCAGGCTGCACCACGACAGACTCGCGCGCCACGGCAACCGCCGCGGAAAAGCGTCAGGAGTTGGATACCGCTGCGGCGGCGACACTGTCCAAGCTGTATGAGTCCGCGCCGCAGTCCAAGCAGTTGGTGGAACGTGCCCGCGGCGTGCTGGTGTTTCCGGCTGTGCTGAGCGCCAGCTTCATCGTGGGCGCCCAGCATGGCTCGGGCGTGCTGCAGGTCGGCGGACAGGACAAGGGCTACTACAGCATCACGGGCGGCTCCATCGGCTTTCAGGCGGGCGCGCAGTCCAAGGCGATGGTGCTGCTGTTCATGACGGACGACGCGCTGGCGAAGTTCCGCGCCAGCAGCGGCTGGACCATCGGCGCGGACGCTACCGTCGCCGTGGCCAACGTGGGCGTGAACGGCAGCATCGATTCCTATACCGCGCAGCAGCCCATCGTGGGGTTCGTGATGAACAACGGCGGGCTGATGGCGGGCGTCTCGGTGGACGGCAGCAAGATTTCGCCGCTGCTGCTGTAGGACAAATCGGCCGGCGCGCACATCGCGCGCCGGCTCAATCTTTATAAGGAGATCACGCGTGATTACCGCAGAGGACAAGAAGCACCTTGCACGCTGCGTCGAGCTGGCCCGGCAGGCGCTCGATGCGGGAGACCAGCCGTTTGGATCGGTGCTGGTATCGGGCGACGGACGGGTGCTGTTTGAAGACCATAACCATGTCTCCAGCGGCGACCGCACGCGGCATCCGGAATTCGAGATCGCGCGCTGGGCGGCGAACAACGTGCCGCCCGCGGACCGCGCGGCCTGCACGGTGTACACGTCCGGCGAGCATTGCGCCATGTGTTCGGCGGCGCACGGCTGGGTGGGACTCGGCCGGATCGTGTACGCGGTGTCGTCCGCCCAGTACGCGGAATGGATGCGCGAATGGGGCGTGCCGCCCTCGCCCGTGCGGTCCCTGCCCATTGCCGAGGTGGTCAGCGGGATCGAGGCGGAGGGGCCGGTCCCGGAATTCGTGGAACCCGTGCGATTGCTCCATGAAGAGAACGTGCGGCGGCGAGCCTGATGGGACCGCACGCGCGCGACGGTGAAGCATTCTGTTTTCCGCCTAACGAATAGATACAGCTACGCTAAACACCGCAATTATTTGCGCGCACGGGCGTGATAAGTTGGCGCCCGTGCCGTAATCGGGGTCAGGTTTGTACGGCACATCCCTTTCCTCTCTTGATACAGACCATGCACACTCACGTTGCCCGCGCCTCGGGAATCAAACGCAAGTCCGGTAATCTGCTTCTTGCTCTGGGACTGGCCTTCGCAGCCGCCGCTCCCGCCTTCGCGCAGAAGGATCCCGGCGCAGCCATCCTGCCTCCGCGCGCCAATTCGGGCAGCCAGGCGCCGGCGCCGCAGCAGGCCCCCGCTGCGCAACCCCAGGTTCAACAGGCACCCGCCCGTCAAGCGCCCGCGCAGCAGGCGCCCGCCGGCGGCGCCCTTGCGCCGGTGCAAAAAACGCAGATCAACGACCAGGCCGCCTACGAGCGGCTGCTGAACAACAGCGGCGTGACGCTGCAATGGCTGTGGTCCGCCAAGCGCGGCAAGATGAACGCGATCGACGACAACGACGTGGTGCGTCTTGACGGCACGCAGGCCAACCATGAAGGCACCTTGAAGGTCAAAGGCGAGGTCGTCTCCATTGGCCGCGACAGCTTCGTGCTGCGCGGCACGATCCTGATCCTGGACGCGCCCGACAAGGGCCGTCGCTGCGAGCGTACCGGCGACTACGAATTCAAGGCGACCGGCAAGCGCAAGTACTGGCGTCTGCAGCAGATGGAAGCGTGCGGCGGCCTGACCGATTACGTCGACATCTACTACTGATCCACAAGAAGCGACCCGCCGCCCCATGCCCCCGACCGCGATCAAATGGCTGGCCAGCATTGTCCTGGGTCTGCTGATCGGCAGCGCCAGTTTTGGCGTTACCAATCCGCTGCTGCAAGCCCTGTTCGGCCTGAACCAGCCCGCCGGTGGCGCCTACGTGCCACTGGACGACACCGCGCTGCAGCGGATGCAGATCGCCGGCGCCGTGCTTTACGCGGTGATCGCGGTGATTGCCGCCGTATTGCTGGCGCGGATCGGGAATTTGCGCCGGCTGATCGGCTGGGGCTGCCTTGCGCTGGGCGTGACGCTGCTGCTGACCGTGCCGATTGCGCTACTGCAGATGGACCCGGCCATGCACACCGGCGGCGGCGCGGACGCGCGGGATGCAAACACCGCGCTGTTCTTCTTCCTGCTCATCTTTGGCCTGCCGTATCTGGGCGGCGGCTTGCTGCTGACGATCGGCGGCGCGGTGCTGATTCGCAAGAATCGGGATAAGCCCGCGTAAGCCGTAACTCTTTCACCCCTCTACCCAGCTTGCGGCGCAGCAGCGTCCGCAATGTCGCGCCGTCCTCATAGCCCACCTCTGTGGCAATCGCATCGATGTTCAGGTGGCTGGTTCGCAACAGATGGACCGCCCGCTCGACGCGCAAGTCCTGGAAGTAAGACAGCGGCGACTTGCCCAGCACCGCCTCGATACGGCGTTGCAACGTGCGGGTACTGGTCGCAAGCGCGTCCGCGGCGTCGGCCACCGAGAACCCCTGCGCCAATCGTTGGCGGGCCCAACGTTCGAAACGCTCGACCAGCGGGTCGGCGCGCGCGAGGTGATCGGGGATCATGTACGGCGCTTGCGACGGCCGCGCGTCCACGAGCAGATAGCGCACGACCACGGCGGCCAGCGCCGGACTGGCCTGGCCCACCAGCCACAGGGCCAGATCCAGATGACCCATCGCCGCGCCCGCAGTCGTGAAGCTGCCGGACGGCACCATCATACGTGCGCTGTCCAGTTCAATTTCCGGATATCGCTGGCGAAACAGCGGCGCCAGCCACCATGACGTCGTGGCCTCGTGTCCATCGAGCAACCCGGATTCGGCCAGCACGAAGGTGCCAATACACGCGGCCGCGATCCTGGCGCCGCCGGCATGGGAATCCCGCAGCACCCCTAGCGCGTCCTTGACGTCCCGGCGTTCCAGCGCCGGCAGCAGTTGCTCCGGCATCTTGGTGGCGATGGCTGGCAGCACGACCCAATCGGGACTGCCCATTGCGCTGACAGGCTTGACCGGAACGCGCATGCCTAGACCCGTGCGCACCTCGCGCCGCACACCGATGATGTCGATGTCAAAGCGCGGCCCTTCGCCGGGCTGTTGGAGGTCGGCCAGCTCGTTGGCCGTCGTGAATGCGTCCAGGATGGCCGACAGCCCTGTGTCGAAGCAGCCGTCCAGCGCCAGCACGGAAATCTTCATGGCGGAAACAACTCCAAAAATGTCATTTGCGACCATAGAACGGCGCCCCGTTCCTGTCTACATTGGCCCCACGCGCTCTTGGCGCGGATCAATGGGAGCCCGCATGGACCAACAAGCACACAGTCTGGACAACCCGATCTGGACGGCCCTCGTCACGGAGCAGGCGCATCTGGGCACCGGCGAGCACCTCGCCCGCCGCTATCAACCGGATGTCGCGCCGTTTGCCGCGATGGCGTCCGATGACTCACCCGAGGCATGGGCGGCGCTTGCACAGCTTCTGCCGCCGGGCGAACAGGTGGCGCTGCTTTCGTTCTACCCGCTCAAGCCCCCCGCCCGGCTTCGCGCCAATCCGGTCGGCGTGATCCATCAGATGGTTGCGACGCGGCGCGGGCCCTGTGTCGCCGACACCGCCGACATGGTCGCGCTCACCGCGGCCGATGCTGCCGAGATGCAGGCGCTGGCCGCCAAAACCAAGCCCGGTCCGTTCTGCCCGCGCACTCACGAGATGGGCCGCTACATCGGAATTCGATGGCAAGGCCGCCTGGTCGCGATGGCGGGCGAACGGATGCGCCCGGCCGGCCACATCGAAATCAGCGCCGTCTGTGTCGACGAGCAATGGCGTGGCAAGGGACTGGCCCAACGGCTGGTGCAAAACCTGCAAGCGCGGATCTGGCGGCAGGGCCAATCGCCGTTCCTGCACGTGCTTGGCCAGAACGCCGGTGCGATTGCGTTGTATGAGCGCCTGGGATTTCGGCTGCGGCAGCGATTTCATTTGACGATGATGGAACGCGCATCGATAGACGGTGACCAGAATTAGCACGGCGTCTGCGTTAGGAACATTGCAGTCTGAAACGTTTAGCCGCCTTTCGTCAAAATGACCCCTTGAAGGACCCCGGTACAATCCCCGCGCTCTCCCCTATTTCTTTCCCGGCTGTCCCATCCCCATGTCCAATCTCATCGTCCACGGCGGCACGCCTTTGCGCGGCCGCGTCGTCCCCTCGGCCAACAAGAACGCGGTGCTGCCGATCCTGTGCGCCACGCTGCTGACCGACCAGCCGTTGCGGCTGCACGGGGTGCCGGACATCACCGACGTGCGCAAGATCCTGGATATCTTCCGCACGTTGGGCAGCGACGTGCGGTTGGACGATGCGACGCGCACGCTGGAACTGCATCACAAGAACACCATGTTCGACGCGGCGGCGCACAGGCTGCCGGAGGAAATGCGTTCGTCGATCATGCTGGTGCCGCCGCTTCTGGCCCGCTTTGGCGTGGCGCGGCTGGAAGACAACGTCAAGGGATGCACGCTGGGGGTGCGCGAGATCGATCCGCACGTGGACATCTTCCGCTCGTTCGGCGGCGAGGTGGAGCGCGCCAGCGGATCGCTGCTGGTGCGCGCGGGCGGTCCGCTCAAGCCCACGCATCATTGGCTGGACTACGCGTCGGTGACCACGACCGAGAATTTCGTGTTGTGCGCCGCCGCCGCAGAAGGCGAGTCGTCGCTGACGAATGCGGCCTCCGAGCCGCACGTGCAGGAGTTCTGCCGCTTCATGGCCATGATGGGCGCCGACATCGACGGCATCGGCACGTCGCGGCTGGTGGTGCGCGGCGGCAAGCGCCTGGGCGGCGGCGAGTTCACGTTCGAAGAGGACTTCCACGAAATCACCACGTTCCTCGCGCTGGGCGCGATCACCGGCGGCGACGTGGTGGTGCGCAACCGCACGCCGGGCAACTTCCCGCTGATCGACCGCACGTTCGCCAAGTTCGGCGTGCGGATCGAGCACAAGGACGGCTGGTCGCGTGCGCTGCGCGAGGGTCCGCTGAAGGTGCAGACGCCGTTCACCAGCAACGTGCTGACCAAGGTGGAAGCGGCGCCCTGGCCGTACTTTCCGGTGGACCTGCTGCCGATCTTCATTGCGCTGGGCGTATGCGCCGAGGGCAATGCGATGTTCTGGAACAAGGTCTACGACGGCGCGCTGGGCTGGACGGGCGAGCTGTCCAAGTTCGGCGCGCATGTGTTCTCGTCGGACCCGCACCGCGTGGTGACCTTCGGCGGCAATCCGCTGACGCCGGGCGTGGTCGAAAGCCCCTACATCATCCGCGTGGCGATCGCCCTGTTCATGGTGGCCAGCAGCATCAAGGGCCGTTCCGAGATCCGCAACGCCACGCCGATCCGCCGGGCGCACCCGCGCTTTGTCGAAAACCTGCGCAGCCTGGGCGTGCAGGTCGAGTGGGCGAACGACGAGTAAACAGACAGTCCGGTCAACTTGCCGGCGGGGCCGCAACTGCCGGCGGCGGCGCGATCGGGGTCAGGCCGAATCGCTTCATCGTTTCCATCATCCGGGCTTTGTCCGGCGGACCGCCGCCATTGATCAGCGCCGCCATCTCGCGGAAATAGTCCGCGCTGATTTCCGGCGTGTTCATGACTAGGGCCCGGGCCATGACGCTGTGCGGATTGCTGAACGCGTGGGCCACGCCGGTGGGCGTGGTCATCGAGTCGCCCGGCCCCAAGTCCCGCGTTTGCCCGCCGACCGTAAAGCGCAGCGTCCCCTCCAGCACATAGATCAGCTCTTCATTGTCGTGACTGTGGGGCGGCGGCACGTTCGAGCCCGGCGGCACCCGCAATTCGAACGCCCCCATGTGATTGCCCTGCCCGCTTGGCTGAAGATAGCGAATCTCCAGTTGGCCTATCCGGATCACTTCGTCTGCATTGAATACGGCGTCTTCGTTCATGGCATACTCCGCGTAAAGTTCCTTTACTTCGAAGTGTACAAATTTTTTACGCCATGTCCAGCAGAAAAAATAGCGCCGCATCCGAACCGCAAGCTGGCCTGCCGATGATCGGTTCCTTGCTGCGGCTGCCGCGCGAGCATGTCGTCGCGCGCATGCTGACCACCGTCAACGCGCAGGGCTTTGACGTGTCGTTGACCGAGCTCGGCGTCTTCATGTACCCCGGCCCGCACGGCCGCCGGCCGATCGAGCTGGCGCGCCAATGCAATATGTCGCGCCAGGCGATGAACTACGTCCTGGCTGAACTGGAGCGGCGCGGCTATCTGCTGCGACGGCCTGGCCCGGCCTCCAATTCGACCGAGCTGCAGCTTACGGCGCGCGGCCAGGAGATGTATGCGCTGATGCGCACCTGCGTGGCCGACGTCGAACAGGAATGGAAGGAACACCTGGGCGAACAGCGCTTCAACGCGCTGCGAGAGACCTTGCAGGACCTGTCGGCGTGGCTGGGCAAAGTGGATTGATGCCATCGGACGGTGCGCAATGCAGGACCGCGAGTTTTTGATTTAAGCCACGCTGCTGACACGGAACTGAATGTTATTGTCTTGCCTTCCCTGCACGCTTGCGGCCTGCCGCAGCCGTGACGTGAACGCCATATTCAAGGAGCCGCAATGAAGTTGATCCCGACCCTGCTGCTGGGCGCAAGTGCGCTATCGCTGACCATTGGCGCCACTGCCGCGCCGGTCACCTATGATCTTGATCCCTCGCATACGTACCCCAGCTTCGAGGCCGATCATTTCGGCGGCCTGTCGACCTGGCGCGGCAAGTTCAACCAGTCCAGCGGCGTGGTCGTGCTGGACCGTCAGGCGCGCACCGGCACGCTGGAAGTCACCGTGGACATCAAATCGGTGGACTTCGGCCACGACGAGATGAACCAGCATGCGGTCGCGCCCGACATCTTCGATGCGGCCAAGTACCCCACCGCCACGTTCAAGGGCAAGTTCACCAAATTCGATGGCGACAAGCCGGAAGAAGCGACGGGCGACCTGACGCTGCGCGGCGTCACGCGCCAGGTCAAGCTAGAGATCGACGACTTCAAGTGCATCGACCACCCGATGGTCAAGCGCGAAGTCTGCGGCGCCGACGCCTCCACGGAATTCAGCCGCAAGGATTTCGGCATGAACTTCGGGCTGGACATGGGCTTCAAGCCGGAAGTGAAACTGAAGATCCAGGTCGAGGCGATCCGCCGGCAGTGAGTCTGGTGCGGGCACAATGCAGGGGACCGGCAATGCCGGTCTCTTTTTGTTGGGGATGACCCGTCTTCGCTTGGCACGGTGTCAGACACCCTTGTGGCGGCTGATCAACTTGGTGGTCAATTCTGACGGGTGTCAGACACCTTGAAGCAAACCGAGGTGTCTGACACACGCGGAGCCGCCGTCACATGCTGACGGCCCTCTCGCCCGGGTGTCTGACACCGGCCCAGATGAGCCACCGGCCCGCGCGAGATGTCCTACCCTTCCCCAGCCCGAACCTGCGCCAGAAAGTCCAGCACCGCCCGGTACGATCCTTCGTTGCCGGCCGCATTGGCGGATGGCGTGCCGCCAGCATCCAGCAGCAGCCCGGACATCGCGTGCGGCTTGTTGATCAGCGTGGCGGGCAGACAAGGATAGTGGACGTGGTGCCCTGCCCCCGCGCAGGCGTAATGGCGCGTCGGCAGGTCATGCGCCTGGCGCTGGCGCACCACCATTTCGGAATACGCGGTGCTGGGCCAGAAGCCATCGTCCGATGCGCTTACCAGCATGACCGGGCCGGGATAGTTTTCGACGGGAATGCGCGCGCGCTCGACGGCCGCCGCATCGCGCGTGGCGCTCAGGAACGCCAGGGTCTGGCGGTACGGCGGATCCGAGGCATAGGCGGCGTCCCAGTCGGCCGTGGCGTTGTCCTGCCACAAGTGCGGCAAGGGCTCGCCATGCCGGGTCCAGACCTGGGCGTTGCGTCCCGTGCCCGGCGCGCCCGCACTGACCACCCCGTGCGTCACGGGCGATGGCACATAGGCGACAACGGCGCTTACCAGGTCGGGGAAATGCGAGGCCACGAGCAATGAGGTCTCGCCGCCCCGGCTGATGCCGGACACCGCCACGAAGCCGTCGCGGGGCTGCAGCGATTTACGGACCCACTTCAGCGCCGCCTCGAAGTATTCCAGCGGCATGTCGTTCAGGTATTTCGGCCGGCCATCGTAGTTGAAGATCGCCAGCGCCAGGCATTGGTAGCCGCGGGCGGCGAATAGCGCCGCCCGCGGCGAATTGACGCCGCCCGACGAGCCGTTCATGTAGACCACGACCGGATGCGGACCGGGGCCGGCGGGCACGTAGAGTTCGCCGGACACCATCATGCCGTCCACCGTTTCCCGCACGGACCGGTGCGTGACGCCATCGGCCAGGAAGTCCTGGACCATCGTGGCGTCGGCGGTGAGCGTGCCGCTGGCGGCATGGATATGCACGGTCAGCGCCTGGGTGTTGTCGGGCGGGAACACCACGCGGTCCATGTCCTGGCACACCATGGACCAGACAAGTCCCATGGCCGAAGGCTCGGCATACGAGCCGGACACCGGGCAATCGCGCCGCAGGTCCAGCCGCCCGTCATGGCCGGCCATGAACTCGGCTTCCGAGCGCCACGTCGCGCCGCACATGCTCATGCTGGCGGTGACGGTGATGAAGGCATACGCCGGAAAGCCTTCGATGTGGATGTCACGCTCGACGTCGATGAGCGCGCGTTCGGGCGTTACGGTGATACGGGGGTGCGTCACGGTCGTCTCCCTGGCAGTCGCGGTCTCATGCCTTCAGATCGGTCTTGGGCACGCCGTTGGCCTTGATGACCTGCGCCCACATCGCCGATTCGTCGGCGATGACCTTATCCAGGTCGGCGGATGACGTGAACTCCACGGCCACGCCCTGCTCGGCAAACTGCTGGATCAGGCTGGGGTCGCGCGTGCCTTCGCGCACGGCGTGTTCCAGCGTCTTGACGACATCGGCAGGCATTGCGGCGGGGCCCGAGATCATCATGCGGGTGTAAAGCTCGAAGTCGTCGACGCCCGCTTCCTTCATGGTCGGCACATCGGGCAGACTGGACAGCCGCTTGTCCGCGGTCACGGCCAGGACCTTCAGCTTGCCGGATTTGATGTTGGGCAGCGCCGAGGTCGGGAAGTCGAACGTGCTTTGCACGGTGCCGGCCATCAGATCCAGCAGCGCCGGGCCGCTGCCCTTGTAGGGCACGTCCTGGAACTGCGTGCCGGTCTTGGACTGGAAATGCAGCAGCGCGAGGTGGTTGATGACACCGCGGCCCGCGTGCGCGCACGTGATGTCGTTGGGCTTTTTCTTGGCCAGAGTAATGAACTCCTGCACGGTATTCACGCCAAGGTCGGGATGCACGATCAGCAGCATGGGCGATTTGCCCATGGATCCAAGCTGCTTGAAGTCCGACGGCTGGTACGGCAGGTTGTTGTACAGCAAGGGGTTCAGGATCATGCCGTTGGTGCCGGCAAAGCCCAGCGTGTAGCCGTCCGGCTCGGCGCGCGCCACCGCGACGGTGGCAATGATGGCCTGCCCGCCCGGGCGGTTCTCGACGACCACGTTCTGCTTGAGCGTCTTGCCCATGCGATCGGCCAGCGCGCGCGCGGCGATGTCGGTCAAGCCGCCGGGCGCAAAGCCTACCAAGAGGCGCACGGGCCGCGTGGGAAAGGCGTTCTGCTGGGCCCAGACCGGGCGCGAGATCAACGGCAAGGCGGCAAGCGCGCCCAGGGCATGACGGCGGGTGAATCGCATACGGCTCTCCAGACAAAGGCAAAGGCCAACGCGCGGCCGACAAGGGCCGCGAGGCAAGACAATGAAAAGGGGAAGGACGTACAGGCCGCCGCCGAACGGCGACGGTCACAATGATCGTATGTTGTATGCAATACAACCGACGGGCTATCTAGGGATATCCCGCAAGCGTTGGCGCCAAGGCCCGCCGGTCAGGGCTTGGTCATCAGCTTCTTCCAGCCTTCCAGACCCAGCTTGTTCATCGTGTCGATGTTCTTTTCGTAGATCTCGGCGGCGTCCGGAAACGACTCCACTGCGCGGTCGATGCTGTCTTCGCGCAGCAGGTGCAGGATGGGATACGGCGAGCGGTTGGTGTAGTTCTCGATATCGTCCGGCTGCGTGTCGGCGAACTGGAACTGCGGGTGGAAAGTGGCAACCTGCAGCTCTCCCACCAGACGCATGCGCTTGAGCAGACGGTCCGACAGATCTTCGAATTCGTTGAACTCCAGGAAGTCGTCCAGCGCATCGGGAAGGATCAGCAGCGTCGTGTCGATTTTGTCGGGATCGGTGTCGGCCAGCAGCGCCAGTTCGTCCTGCAGATCGGTCAGCACGCCCTCGGCGTCGGTGGCGTCGCTGACGGCAAAGCGGATCTGGTCCTTGACCTGCGCCGCCTTGGCGAAGGGACAGAGGTTCAGGCCGATCACGGCCTGGTTCAGCCAATGGCGGGTTTCTGCGACCACATTGGCGTAGGCGTCGGAAGTGGAAATCATGGAATCAGTCCTGGAAAAAGAAAGAGCGCAAGGCCCCGGGCCCCGCGCTCTGCATGGCACGCGTGTGGATCAGGCGGCCGGCATGGCGGCCATGGTCTGGGCCACGGCGGCGGTCAGCTTCTTGCCGTACGGCACGTGCAGGAATTCGTTGGGACCGTGCGCGTTGGACTTGGGACCCAGCACGCCGCAGACCATGAATTGCGCCTGCGGGAACCCCTTTTGCAGGATGCTCATCAGCGGAATGGTGCCGCCCTGCCCGATATAGCCGCAAGGTGCGCCGTAGTACTGCTGCGAGGCCGCGTCCAGCGCCTGCGTCAGCCAGGGCACCGTGGCGGGCGCGTTCCAGCCGGTGGCGGCGCCTTCGTTGGCCTTGAAGATCACCTTGGCGTTGTAGGGCGCATCGGCTTCGAGCAGTTCCTTGATTTCCTGGGAGGCGGCCACGGCGTCGACCAGCGGCGGCAGGCGCAGCGACAGCTTGAACGCGGTGCGCGGACGCAGCACGTTGCCGGCGCTGGACAGCGGCGGCAAGCCTTCCGCGCCCGTTACCGACAGCGTCGGTCGCCAGGTGCGGTTCAGCAGCGCCTGCTCGGGTTCGGTGGTCATGGGCAGCACGAAGCCGCCGTCAGCGCCGCAGCTCCAGGGGAAACGGCGCCACACCTCGTCGCCCAGGATGCGGGCGGTGGCGGAAACCTGTTCGATGCGTTCGGCGGGGATTTCGCAGTGCAGGCTTTGCGGCAGCAGGCGGCCGGTGCCGCTGTCTTCAAGGCGGTCCAGCAGATGGCGCAGGATGCGGAACGAGGACGGCACGACGCCGCTGGAGTCGCCCGAATGGACGCCTTCGTCCAGGACCTGGACTTCCAGCGTGCCGGACACCATGCCGCGCAGCGACGTGGTCATCCAGAGCTGATCGTAGTTGCCCGCGCCCGAGTCCAGGCACACCACCAGCGCCACGTTGCCCAGGCGGTCGCGCAGCGCGTCCACGTACGGCAAGAGGTCATAGCTGCCCGATTCTTCACAGGTTTCGACGATGCCCACGCAGCGCGGACGCGGAATGCCTTGTTTGTCCAGCGCCATGATGGCGATCAGCGACGCGTACACCGCGTAGCCGTCGTCGGCGCCGCCGCGGCCGTAGAGCTTGCCGTCTTCGTATTTGGGCGTCCACGGGCCGAGGCCGGCGCGCCAGCCCGAGAATTCGGGTTGCTTGTCCAGATGGCCGTACAGCAGCACGGTGTCGCCGTTGTCGCTGCGGGTGGCGGGCGCGTCAAAGAAGATGACGGGCGTGCGGCCCGGCAGGCGCACCACTTCCAGTTTCAGGCCGGAAACCTTCTGCGCTTCGACCCACTGCGCCGCGTCGCGCACCACACGCTCGATGAACGCGTTCTTTTCCCAGTCGGCATCGAAGGCCGGGCTCTTGGCGGGAATGGCGATGTAATCGGTCAGCGCGGGGATGATCTCGTTGTCCCACTTGTCGTCCACAAAGTCCTGAAGGGCTTTGGGATCAAGGGTGGGCGGCAATGCGTCTTCGGGGATGCGTGCGTTCATGGCGCTGGCTTCCTGTGTGCGGAAAAGGGGCAAACCGCTATTTTATGCCTGCGCGCGATCGCCGGCTGATTTTCATGGGGCGCTACTTGGCTGCGTAGGCCTCGATACGGCTCCAGACCTCGCGGGCCAGGGGTTTGGCGTTGCCGACCGACTGGTACAGGCGGATTTCCATGTGGATGTCGTTGCGGGCGCCGTCGGCCCGCACCAGGCTGCCATTGCGCAGGTCGGGTTCGACCAGCGTGTGCGGCAGCCAGGCCAGGCCGAAGCCCTGGCGCGCCATCGCGTGCAGCGCGTCGGCCAGGTCGGACTCGTACGTGGTCTGCAAGAGCGGCACCTCGCACAGGCCGCGCAGCTTGTCGTGCAGGATGCGCCCCAGCGACATGCTGTCGGCGTAAGCCAGAAACGGCACGGGCGGGTCCGAGGCCAGCTTGGGCACGGCATGGCGGGGATGGCGCCCGCCCGGCGCGACCGGCACGCTGACCGCCACCAGCTTGTCCGCGCCCACGCGGCGGCAGCGGTAATTGGGATTGTCGATCTTGGCGTACAGCGGTTCGTGGGCATGGCACAGCAGGAAATCGACCTCGCCGTCCTCCAGCATGTCCACGCCGTAATTCAGCGTGGTCGTGATCACCTTCAGTTGAAAGGCCGGCAGGCTGCGCTGCACGCCCGCCATCAGGCCGGGCAGGACGGAATGCGCCAGCGTCTTGCCGGACGCAATCGTGATCTTGCGGGCGCGTTCCTGCTCCGGCTTTTGCAGGGCCTCGCGCGTCTCTTGCAGGATGTCCAGCACGTCGATGGCGGCGGCCAGCACGCTGCGGCCGGCGGCGTTCAGCGTGGACACCTGGTGGCCGCGCTCGATGAGCGGCACGCCCGCCCATTCCTCCAGCGCCTTGATACGGCGCCCGAAGGCCGGGTGCGTCACGTTGCGCGACTCGGCGGCCTGAAACAGGTTGCGTGACTTCGACAACGCGACGAAGTCCTCGAGCCATTTGATGTCCATGTGTCCTCCTCCATCCCCTGCCCGCCCCATGTCTGCCCGGGGCTGGGCGTGTGTTTTCCAGCGGCTCAGCGGCTGTGCCGATCCGGCACAACGCTTGCGCATTTTGCACAAGACAGAAACACCTTGCAACTAACATCCCTTCGACCACTCCTGGAAAACCCTATGCCCGACTCCCCCGTCCTGCTCAAGTCCATCCGCAGCCATTACGTTGGCGGCGCCGAAGTGGTGGCCGGCGGACTGCCGATGCAGCAGCAAAAAGTGGTCGGCAACGCGTCGCCCCGGCTGATCGACATGAATGGCGGCTACAGCGCCGGCCAACTGTATGTGCAGGAGTACCGGCTGGCCCAGCCGACCCGCCCCTACCCCGTGCTGCTGTGGCACGGCGGCGGCATGACGGGCGCGCAGTGGGAAAGCACGCCGGACGGGCGCGATGGCTGGCTGTGGCGGCTGCTGCAGGCCGGCTACGACGTCTTCGTGTCCGACGCGCCGGAACGCGGCCGCGCTTCCTGGGCGATGTTTCCCGAGATCTACGACTCGGCCCCGATCTTCCGCTCGAAGGAAGAAGCGTGGCGGCTGTTTCGCATTGGCCCGGCCTCGGGCTATGCACGCGCGGGCGAGCCGCGGCAGGCGTATCCCGAACAGCAATTTCCCGTCGACGCGTTCGACACCTTTTCCAAGCAGTTCGTGCCGCGTTGGCTGACCCACGGCGACATGGCGCTGGACGCGTACCGCGCGCTGCTGGACCTGGCGGGCCCGTGCATCGTGATCGGCCACAGCCAGGGCGGCGGCCTTGCCACGCAACTCGCCCAGGAATACGCGGCGACCGTGCGCGCCGTCGTGGCGGTCGAGCCTACCGGCACCCCGGCCCAGGCCAGCTGCCAATTGCCCCCGCAGCTGTTGATCTGGGGCGATCACTTCAACGCGGACGACACCTGGCAGCGCTACCGCGCCCAGACGGACGCCTACTGGAACGCCCTGCGCGCGGCCGGCCAACGCGCCGACGTGCTGGACCTGCCCGCTGCCGGCATTGCCGGCAACTCGCACTTCTGCATGCTGGATCGCAACAGCGACCACATTGCCGGACTGATCGTCGATTGGCTCGACCGCAGCCTCGACTAACCTTCTCGTGGAGACACCGATGACCTTGAAGAAAACCACCATTGCCCTGGCGCTCCTGACCGGCGCCACGCTGGCAGCCGGCGCGTCGGCCCAGCAGTCCGACTACCCGAGCAAGCCCATCCGCATGATCGTGCCGTTCGCCCCGGGCGGCACCGCCGACATCATCGGCCGCGTCTTCGCCGCGCAACTGGGCACCGAACTGGGCGTGACGGTGGTGGTCGAGAACAAGGCCGGCGCGGGCGGCTCGATCGGCACGCGCTACGTCGCCGACGCCGCGCCCGACGGCTACACGATCCTCCTGGCTTCCTCCAGCACCCACGGCACCAACCCGGCCGTCTACAAGAACCTGACCTACGATGCGTCGCAGGATTTCACGGCCATCACGCAACTGGTCACCGTGCCCGGCGTGCTGAGCGTCACCAAGGACTTCCCGGCGGCCGACCTGAACGCGCTGATCGCGCAATCGAAGGCCAATCCGGACAAGTACACCTACGCCTCGTCCGGCGCGGGCGGCCTGGGCAACCTGGCGATGGAACTGATGAAGTCGATGACGGGCGCGCATCTGATGCACATCGCCTACCGCGGCGCCGGTCCCGCCTTCACCGACGTGATCAGCGGCCAGGTGTCGATGATCTGGGAACCCGTGCCGGCCTCGCTGCCCTACATCAAGAGCGGCCAGATCCGCCCGATCGCCATCGCCGCCGACGCGCGTTCGCCGGAACTGCCCGACACGCCGACCTTCAAGGAAGCCGGCCTGGCGCGCTACGAAGCGAATGCGTGGAACGGCCTGCTGGCCCCGAAGAACCTGCCGGAAGCCGTGAAGACGAAGCTGCACGACGCCTCGGTCAAGGCGCTGAACACGCCCGAAGTGAAGGCCAAGATGGCCAGCCTGGGCGGGACCGTGGTGGCCGGTTCGTCGGACGCCTTCCAACAAGTGATCGCCAGCGACGTGAAGAAGTGGAAGAACGTCGCCAACGACGCCAAGATCCAGCTCGACCAGTAAGCGCCAAACAAAAGACCCCGGCGCGTTGCGCGGCGGGGTCTTTGCAGCGAGCTTGCAAGCCGGCCTTCAGGGCCGGCTTTTTGTTGGCGCGTAACCTTGCAAGGCGGGATCAGGCGCCGATGAGCGCCGGCTCGCCGCCGCGGCTGTCCAGCGCCGGCGCATCGGCCTCGATCACCCGGCCGGATTGCAGCTTGAACACCGCCACGGCTTCGCGCAGGCGCTGGGCCTGCGTTTCCAGCGATGCCGCCGAAGCCGCCGCCTCTTCGACCAGCGCGGCGTTCTGCTGCGTCACGCTGTCCATCTGCGACACGGCCTGGTTCACCTGCTCGATGCCCTGCGACTGTTCCTCGGACGCGCTGGAGATCTCGTTGATGATGTCCGCCACGCGGCGCACCGACGTGACGATCTCCTGCATGGTGGCGCCGGCGGCCTCCACCTGATCCGAGCCCACCGACACCTTCTGCACGGAATCGTCGATCAGGCCCTTGATCTCCTTGGCGGCCGCCGCGCTGCGCTGCGCCAGCGCGCGCACTTCGCTTGCGACCACGGCAAAGCCCTTGCCCTGCTCACCCGCGCGGGCGGCTTCCACCGCGGCGTTCAGCGCCAGGATGTTGGTCTGGAAGGCAATGCCGTCGATCACGCCGACGATATCGGAGATGCGGTGCGAGCTGTCGGCGATGCCGCGCATCGTGCCCACCACGTCGCACACGGCCTGGCCGCCGCGCGTGGCCACTTCGGACGCGGCCATCGCCAGTTGTGCCGCGCTGCGCGAGCTGTCGGCGTTGTTCTTTACGGTGGAGGACAGCTCGTCCATGCTGGCGGCCGTTTCCTCCAGCGAAGCGGCCTGCTGCTCGGTGCGGGAGGACAGGTCGATGTTGCCCGCGGCAATCTCGCGCGAGCCGGTGTGGATCTCTTCAACCCCCAGGCGCACGGCCGACACGGTGCGCGCCAGGCTGTCCTGCATGCGCTTGACGGCGGCGTACAGCACGCCGATTTCGTTGTTGCCGCGCTGCTCGATGCGGTTGGTCAGGTCGCCGCTGGCGATGCGGTCGAACAGGCGTCCGGCTTCATGCAGCGGACGGAAGACCGCCCGGCCGAAGACCACATACAGCCCCACGACCAGCGCCGCCACGACGACCAGCAGACAGATCAGAAACACGATGGCGGTATTGATGCGCGCGGCCGAATCGTGGGCCACGCGCTGGCCGATTTCGTCGGCAAAGTCCACGTACTGCTGGTTGGCCTGGGTGAACTTGGTGCCGAGCGGGCTCACCTTCTCCTGGTTGATGCGGCCGGCCTCCTTGGCGTCGCCGGCGCGGATCGCGGCGAT
The DNA here is from genome assembly GCF_041879325.1 of Achromobacter sp. JD417. Classification (NCBI taxonomy): domain Bacteria; kingdom Pseudomonadati; phylum Pseudomonadota; class Betaproteobacteria; order Burkholderiales; family Alcaligenaceae; genus Achromobacter; species Achromobacter sp. JD417. Next base: position 3,475,651 of record NZ_CP087159.1, read on the forward strand.
CAGGGGAAAAATGGCTTCGCGCACGTAGACGTCGTAGGCGGCCAGCGCAGCTTCGAACAGGGGTTTGCCCTGCGGCGAAGTTTCGGGCAGCTTGCGCGCGGTCTCGATCTGGCTGGTGGCCTTGGCGACATAGCTGTCCATGCGCTGCATGTTGCTGGCGGCGGTGTCCAGGCTTTTGCCTTCCAGCAGCGCGCTATGCGCGGCCAGCAGCACCACGCGGGCGCGCAGCAGGTCCGATGCCGCGTCGTCCAGCGAATTGGCGCGGACCAGGTTGGTGTCCAGCATCACCTCGATCGAGGTGCGGTTGGACGTCAGTTGCTGATAGACCGCGAGGCCGGTCACCAGAAAAAGGGCAAAAAAGACGGCCAGGGCGGTCGTCAGGATTGCGCGGATACTTAAATTCTTAAACATTGAAAGCCACTCCGGGGGTTGCGTAACGCTCTCCCCTTAACGGCGCAATGCAATGAAAAGTTAAATATCTCATTGGGTTACATGCGGGCGGCGCGCGGACCCGGGCCTCACCCAAGCGCACAATGCAAAACCGCCGCGGACGTGCCGCGGCGGTTTCTGTGGCTACGGTTCGGGGTGTCACCCCCGGACGCTTACTTCAGCCAGGCGCGCGCGTTGCGGAAGATGCGCATCCACGGGCTGAACGCGCCGCCCGAATCCGCGGTGCCCCACTTCTCGGGCGCCCACGACATCATGACGTTGCGGGTCACGCGTTCCGGGTGCGGCATCATGACCGTGAAACGGCCGTCGGCAGTGGTCACCGAGGTCAGGCCGCCGGGGCTGCCGTTCGGGTTGAACGGATAGGCTTCCGTGGCTTGGCCGTAGTTGTCGATGAAGCGCGCGGCGGCCAGCACGCGGCCGGCGTCGCCCTGCTGGGAGAAGTCGGCAAAGCCTTCGCCGTGGGCCACGGCGACCGGGACGCGGGCCCCTTCCATGCCGGCAAAGAAGATGGACGGCGATTTGGCCACCTCCACCATCGACAGGCGGGCTTCGTACTTTTCGGACTGGTTGCGCGTGAAGCGCGGCCAGTGCTCGGCGCCCGGGATCATCGGCGCCAGCGCAGCCATCATCTGGCAGCCGTTGCACACGCCCAGCGCAAAGGTGTCGGGACGCGCGAAGTACGCGGCGAACTGGTCCGACAGCTTGCTGTTGAAGCGGATGGTGCGCGCCCAGCCTTCGCCGGCGCCCAGCACGTCGCCGTAGCTGAAGCCGCCCACCGCGACCAGGCCCTGCATTTCCGCCAGGTCCAGGCGGCCGGACAGGAGGTCGGTCATGTGGACGTCGATGGCCTCGAAGCCCGAGGTGTCGAAGGCCCAGGCCATTTCGACCTGGCTGTTGCAGCCTTGCTCGCGCAGGATGGCCACGCGCGGACGCTTGCCGGTGTTGATGAACGGCGCGGCCACGTTCTCTTGCGGGTCGAAGGCCACGTTCGGGCTCATGCCCGGATCCTTGGTGTCGTTCCAGACGTCCAGTTCCGCCTGGGCGCACGCGGGGTTGTCGCGGCGCGCCATGATGCGGTGCGAGACTTCGGACCAGGCGCGGCCGAGGTCGGCGCGCGGCTGGCCCCAGACCTTGCGGCCGTCGCGGTAGAACTCGACCTCGTCGGCGGCATTCAGGCCGCCGATGACATGCGAGTGCGCCGACAGGCCCGCGCCGCGCAGCACCTGCATCACGGCGTCGCGTTGCGAGGCCGGCACCTGGATGACGGCGCCCGCTTCTTCCGAGAACAGGGCCTTCAGGGTCAGTTCGTCGCGCTGCACGGCGACCTGTTCCGGACGGATCTTGTAATCGCCCCAATCCGCCGATTGCGGATCGAAGGTCAGCATGTCCAGGTTCACCGAGATGCCGGTGCGGCCGGCGAAGGCCATTTCGACCAGCGTGGCGAACAGGCCGCCGTCGGAGCGGTCGTGGTAGGACAGGATGGTGCCGGCTTCGGCCAACGTGCGGATGGTGACAAAGAACGCGCGCAGATCTTGCGGCGAATCGATGTCCGGCACGGTCTGGCCGACCTGGTTATACGTCTGCGCCAGGATCGAGCCGCCCATGCGATGGCGGCCGCGGCCCAGGTCGATCAGGATCAGGACGCTGTCGCCCGCGTCGGTGCGCAGCTGCGGCGTCAGGCTGGCGCGCACATCGGCGACCGGCGCAAACGCGGTAATGATCAAGGACACCGGCGCGACGACCTGGCGCTGCTCGCCGTCCTGTTCCCAGGAGGTCTTCATGGACAGGGAGTCCTTGCCGACCGGAATGGACAGGCCGGTGGCCTGGCACAGTTCGCTGACGGCGGACACGGTGTCGTACAGCGCGGCGTCTTGCCCGGCCACGCCGCAAGCGGCCATCCAGTTGGCCGACAGCTTGATGTCTTCAAGGCGCGCCACGTCGGCGGCGGCCAGGTTGGTCAGGGCTTCGGCAACGGCCATGCGGCCCGAGGCCGGGGCGTCCAGCATGGCGATGGGGGTGCGCTCGCCCATCGACATGGCTTCACCGCGGAAACCTTCGTAGTCGGCCAGCGTGACGGCGCAGTCGGCAACCGGCACCTGCCACGGACCGACCATCTGGTCGCGGCTGGAGAGGCCGCCGACGGTGCGGTCGCCAATGGTGATGAGGAAGGACTTGTTGGCCACCGTGGGGTGGCGCAGCACGCGGTAGGCCGCTTCGGTCAGGTCGATGCCGGCCAGGTCCAGCGGCTCGGACACGCCGGGCAGGCGGGTGACGTCGCGGGTCATGCGCGGTGGCTTGCCCAGGATGACGTCGATGGGCACGTCCACGGGGCGCACTTCCGCGTCGCCTTGCGGGCGGATCGTGTCCAGGCCGGGCAGGCCCTCGCCGTCCACCACGCGCAGCTGCCGCTCTTCGGTGGCCACGCCCACCACCGCGTACGGGCAGCGTTCGCGGCGGGCGATGGCGTCAAAACGTTCCAGGTCCTGGGGCAGGATCGACAGGACGTAGCGTTCCTGCGATTCGTTGCTCCAGATTTCGGCGGGCGACAGGCCCGATTCTTCGAGGGGCACGCGCTTCAGATCGAAGATCGCGCCGCGGCCGGCGTCGTTGACCAGCTCAGGAAATGCGTTGGACAGGCCGCCCGCGCCCACGTCGTGGATCGCGATGATGGGGTTGTTTTCGGCCTGCTGCCAGCAGCGGTCGATGACCTCTTGCGCGCGGCGTTCGATTTCGGGGTTGCCGCGCTGGACGGAGTCGAAGTCCAGTTCGGCCGAGTTGCTGCCCATGCTAATGCTGGAGGCGGCGCCGCCGCCCATGCCGATGCGGAAACCCGGGCCGCCCAATTGAATCAGCAGCGCGCCGGGAGGAATGACTTCCTTGTGCGTGAGGCCGGCGTCGATGCTGCCCAGGCCGCCCGCGATCATGATGGGCTTGTGGTAGCCCCAGCGCGTGCCGCCAGCGGTTTGCTCGAACGAACGGAAGTAGCCCAGCAGGTTGGGACGGCCGAATTCGTTGTTGAACGCCGCGCCCCCGATGGGGCCGTCGATCATGATGGACAGCGGCGAGGCGATGCGATCGGGCAGGCCGTGGTGGTCGGCTTCCCAGGGCTGCAGCGCGTCGTCAAAGCGCAGGTGCGACACGGTGAAGCCCGTGAGGCCCGCCTTGGGCTTGGAGCCGCGGCCAGTCGCGCCTTCGTCGCGGATTTCACCGCCGTTGCCGGTGGAGGCGCCGGGGAACGGCGCGATTGCGGTCGGGTGGTTGTGCGTTTCCACCTTCATGAGCGTGTGCACGGTGGTGTCGCGGCGGATGTACTTGGCGCTGGCGGCGCCCTCGCCCGCCAGCCCCGGCACGCCGGCCTGGAAGCGCTGCGCGGGGCCGCCTTCCATGATGGCGGCGTTGTCCGAGTAAGCGACGACGGTGCCTTGCGGCTGCGCCTTGTGCGTGGCGCGGATCATGCCGAACAGCGTGTTGGGCTGCGACTGGCCGTCGATGACCCATTCGGCGTTGAAGATCTTGTGGCGGCAGTGTTCGCTGTTGGCCTGCGCGAACATCATCAGTTCGACGTCGGTGGGATCGCGGCCCAGGTCGGTGAAGGACTTGGCCAGATATTCGATCTCGTCGTCGGACAGGGCCAGGCCCAGCGTGGTGTTGGCTTCGACCAGGGCATCGGCGCCGCGCGTCTGGACGTCGACCGTGCGCATGGGCTTGCCCGCCAGCGGCTGGAACAGCGCCTGGCCGTCGAAGCTGGCGTCCACCACGGTTTCGGTCATGCGATCGTGCAGGCAGTCGGCCGCGCGCGCCAGCATGGCTTCGTCGAGCGACTTGGCGCCGAGCAGGCCGCGTTCGGGCGTGATGACGTAGCGCACGCCGCGTTCGATGCGATGCACCGACGACAGCCCGCAGTTGTGGGCGATGTCGGTGGCCTTGCTGGCCCAGGGGGAAATCGTGCCCAGGCGCGGGATCACCAGCAGGGACACGCTCTTGGCGGGCGCGTCGGCGGTGCTGGGCGTGCCGTAGTCCAGCAGCTGGGTAAGCTGCTGCTGCTGTTCGGCCGTCAGGGCGGCGTCGGTGCTGACGAAGTGCTCGTAGCGGGCGGATATGTCGGCCACCGGCAGGCCGGCTTCCTTCAATTGCGCCAGAAGGCGATCACGTCGAAAGGAGGACAGGACGGAGGAACCAGGCAGATGCTGAACTAGGGACACGATGCGGGCGCCGTATAAAGAGGGGTGCAAAGCGGGGATTTTACCCGTTTAAGGGGTTTTCCCGGAGCCGAAGTTCAATGGGGGTTCTGCCGCCCTCATCCGGCCAGTGTTACAAAAGAATTCCGCGCGCTGTCTGGCGTGGATGGTGCACAGCAATATCGGCCCGCCACCGCTTGGTGGAAAGGCGGTTTTCCCATTGCGGGCCCTGCCCGCCGGCAGACGCTTTGCGCAATGCAGCATGTTGCAGCCGCCCCGCATTGCGGGAAAACACGAACACCCTCGCTCGCGGTGCGACGGTAGGATGCAGCGACCCTATCCAACAAGAAAAGCGGCGCCCCACGCCCGCTGGCCGTTGCCTCACATGTCCCGCCCCGACGCCCCCGCCGAGCCCGTAGAACCGATCATCCCCGTAGAAGCAGATCCCGCCGTGAAGGTGCCGCTGGCCGTCGAGGACTGGCTGGCCGTGATCCTGCTGGCGACCCTGGCCATCATCACCTTCCTGAATGTGCTGGTGCGCTATTTCACCGATCAGTCGTTTGCGTGGACGGAAGAAATTTCCGTGTTCCTGCTGATCGTGCTGACGATGGCGGGCGGCAGTGTGGCCTTCGTGCGCAACCATCACATCCGGATCGAGATCCTGGCCGACTCGGGTTCGCCGCGCCGCCAGCGCATCATGGCGCTGTTTGCGAACAGCTGCGTGCTGGCGTTCTTCGTCTTGCTGACCGTGCTGTCGGTGAAGCTGGTGTACGACGAATTCATCTACGAGGAAACCTCGCCGGCCATCGGCGTGCCGACGTGGTGGTATTCGATCTGGCTGCCGGTCATGGCCGCGGCCATTTCGCTGCGTACGCTGGGCACCCTGCGCCGTCTGGCGCGCGCCCCGGTCCAGGATGCCCCGCGATGATCGCCGTCATCCTCTTTACCGTCTTCATCGTCCTGATGGTGATCGGCGTGCCGGTCGGCGTTGCGCTGGGCATCGGCGGCACGGTCGCGATCGTGCTGACCAACCTGGACACGCCGTGGTACGGCCTTCTGACCGTTCCACAGAACTTCTACGCCGGCCTGGCCAAGTACCCGCTACTGGCGATTCCGATGTTCGTGCTGGTGGGGTCGATCTTTGACCGGTCCGGCGTGGCCAAACGGCTGGTGGACTTTGCGATCGCCATCGTCGGTCGCGGTCCCGGCATGCTGCCGCTGGTGTCGATCGCGGTGGCGATGTTCCTGGGCGGCATTTCGGGGTCGGGGCCGGCCTGCGCCGCGGCCGTGGGCGCGGTGATGATCACCGCGATGTCGCGCGCGGGCTATCCGGGGTCGTTCTCGGCATCCGTGGTGGCCGCCGGCGCGGCCACCGACATCCTGATCCCGCCCTCCGTGGCCTTCATCATCTACTCCGTGCTGGTGCCGGGCGCCTCGGTGCCCGCGCTGTTTGCCGCCGGCATGATCCCGGGCATCCTGGCCGGTTTCGCGCTGATCATTCCGGCCGTGTGGCTGTCGCGTAAATACAAGATGGGCGCGCTGGAAGCGCACTTGCCCCGCCCGCCCTTCTGGAAGAGCCTGCGCGAGGCGTCATGGGGCCTGGCCGCGCCGGTGCTGATCCTGGGCGGCATGCGGTTGGGGTGGTTCACACCCACCGAGGCGGCGGTCGTTGCCGTGTTCTATGGCCTTTTCGTGGGCGGCTTCATCCATCGCACCATCAAGTTCCGGGACCTGTACACGATCCTGCGCGAAGCCGCCGAGCTGTCCGCCGTGATCATGCTGGTGGTGACGCTGGCCGGGATCTTTGCGTGGGCGCTGTCCACGCTCAGCGTGATCGATCCGATCACCCACGCCATCGTCAATTCGGGCCTGGGCGAATGGGGCGTGCTGGCGCTGCTGATCCTGCTGCTGATGACCGTGGGCATGTTCCTGGACGGCATCTCGATCTTCCTGATCTTCGTGCCGCTGCTCATGCCGATCGCCAATGCCTACGGCTGGGATCCGGTGTGGTTCGGCGTGATCCTGACCTTGAAAGTGGCGCTGGGCCAGTTCACCCCGCCGCTGGCCGTGAACCTGATGGTGTCGTGCCGCATCGCGCGCGTGCCGATGGAGTCGACCGTGCGCTGGGTGGTGTGGCTGCTGGGCGCGATGTTCCTGGTGCTGGTCGCGGTGCTGGTGTTTCCCGAACTGGCGCTGTGGCTGCCGCGCAAGCTGGGTTATTGAGAGAGGCTGGACGGGGCCGGCCCGACTGGGTGCCCGGCCGTGGATGACAACAACAGAAAGACTCGCATAGAGAGGAGACGCAACATGAAATTCCGCAACCTGATCGGCGCGGCGCTGTGCGCGGCGGCCGTGGTGGGCATGGCGCCCGCGCATGCGCAGAACTACAAGCCCGAGTACAAGCTCTCCATCGTCGTGGGCACCACCTTCCCGTGGGGCCAGGGCGCCGAGATCTGGTCGAATCTGGTGCGCGAGCGCACCGAAGGCCGCATCAACATCAAGGTCTACCCCGGCACCTCGCTGGTCCAGGGCGACCAGACCCGCGAGTTCACCGCCATCCGCCAGGGCGTGATCGACATGGCCGTCGGGTCGACCATCAACTGGTCGCCTCAGGTCAAGCAGCTGAACCTGTTCTCGCTGCCCTTCCTGATGCCCGACTACGCCGCCATCGACGCGCTGGTGCAGGGCGACGTGGGCAAGGACATGTTCAAGCTCATCGAAAAGGCGGGCGTGGTGCCGCTTGCCTGGGGCGAGAACGGCTACCGGCAGGTCAGCAACTCCAAGCGCGAGATCAAGCGCCCCGAGGACATGAAGGGCATGAAGCTGCGCGTGGTGGGGTCGCCCCTGTACATCGACACCTTCACCGCGCTGGGCGCCAACCCCACGCAGATGAGCTGGGCCGATGCGCAGCCCGCGCTGGCCAGCGGCGCGGTCGACGGGCAGGAGAACCCGCTGTCGATCTACACCGGCTCCAAGCTCTACACCGTGGGCCAGAAGTACCTGACGCTCTGGAACTACGTGGCCGATCCGCTGATCTTCGTGGTCAACCGAGAAGTCTGGAATTCCTGGTCGGAAAAAGACCGCGACATCGTGCGCCAGGCCGCGCTGGACGCCGGCAAGCAGCAGATCGTGATCGCGCGCAAGGGCGTCACGCCTGAAGACCCGTCGCTGCTCAAGGAAATCGCCGGCCACGGCGTCACCGTGACCACCCTGTCGCAAGCCGACCACGACGCCTTCGTGAAGGCCACCCAGCCCGTCTACGAAAAGTGGAAGAAGCAGATCGGCGAGGATCTGGTCAACAAGGCCGAAAAGTCGATCGCTGAGCGCAAGAAGTAACCCGCGAAAGTTTCGCAGCAAGCCCCAGGGGAACCGGCGGCGCAAGCCGCCAACCGAGGCAGGGACGCTAGAATCCCGCCCACCACACGGGCGCCGGCCACAAACCGGCGCCCGTTATTTTTTGGTGTCTGACACCCCGGATGATCGGTGTCTGACACCCGCCCTATTCCGGGTAGCTGACTTCCAGAATATCCAGCTCATCGATGCCGGCCGGTGTGCGCAGCACGACCGTGTCGCCTTCCCGCGCCTTGATCAAAGCGCGGGCCACCGGCGAGATCCAGCTGATCTTGCCGGCAAGCGGTTCGGCTTCGTCGACGCCGACGATGGTGACGGTGTGTTCCTCGCCGGCCTTATCCACGTAGACGACCGTTGCGCCGAAGAAAGCCTGATCGCGATTGGGTTGGGCCTTGGGGTCCACGACCTCGGCAATGTCCAGCCGCTTGGTCAGAAAGCGCATGCGCCGGTCGATCTCGCGCAGGCGCTTCTTGCCGTAGAGGTAGTCGCCGTTTTCCGAACGGTCGCCGTTGGACGCGGCCCACGACACGACCTGCACGACGGCCGGTCGTTCCACGTTCATGAGCTGCGTCAGCTCGCCGCGCAGGCGTTCGTAGCCCTCGGGCGTCATGTAGTTCTTGGTGCCGGCCGGCAGCGCTTGGGCCTGCGGCAGGTCGTCGTCGTCCTCGTGGTCGGACTCTTTAACAAAGGCTTTGTTCATGGCGGTTGCATCGCAATGGCGCGATCACTGTCGAAGCTTGTGAGAATGGGCGGCGCGGGCCGCCCGCGTCAGAACCAGTCGTGCCAGACCGGCTTCAGGTCGGGAGGCAGCGGCGGCAGTTGGCCCAGATCCATCCGGCTTTCCTTGGGACTATGAAAGTCCGAGCCGCGCGAGGCCAGGAAGCCGTAGCGGCGCGCCACCTCGGCGTACTGCCGCGCTTCTTCCACGGTATGGCTGCCCGTGTTGACCTCGATGCCCACGCCGCCCATTTGCAGGAATTCGTCGAACAGCGCGGCAAACTGCAGCGGGGTGTACTTGTAGCGGCCCGGATGCGCAATGACGGCCTGACCGCCCGCGCCGCGGATCCAGCCCACCGCGTCGGCCAGCGTGGCCCACTGCATGGGCACGTGACCGGGGCAGTCGTCGCCCAGGTGCTTGTTGAACACGGTCTGCACATCCGGACAATAGCCGGCCTGCACCAGATAGCGCGCAAAGTGCGTGCGGCTGATCAGTTCGGGATTGCCGGCAAACGGCAGCGCGCCTTCATACGCGCCGGGCATGCCCATGTCCGCCAGACGGTCGCCGATGCGCTTGGCGCGGGCGGCGCGTCCCGAGCGGGTCTTGCGCAGGCCTTCGATCAAATCCGCATTGTTGGGATCGAACCGCAGGCCGACGATGTGCACCGTAAGGCCGGCCCAGGTGACCGAGATCTCGACGCCGGTGGCAAACCGCATGCCCAGTTCCTGGGCCGCCGCCGAGGCTTCGGCGATGCCGCCCACTTCGTCGTGGTCGGTCAGCGCCCAGACGTCGACGCCATTGGCGAACGCGCGCTGCGCCACGTCGCGGGGCGCGAGCGCGCCGTCCGAGACGGTGGAATGGCAATGCAGGTCGATGTTCAGCGTGGGCGATTTCATGGGGCTATTGTAGAGAAGGCCCGGCGGCGCGCCTAGCGCCGGCCTGTCCCCACAATGCCGCCCGGCCGATCAGGCCAAGAGGAAGTCCGCCACCGGATCGACCTGGTCGTCCACGATAAGCGTGGGGGCATGGCCCACACCGGGCACTTCGAGCGCCCGGGCACGCGGATTGCGCTTGCACATTTCTTCGACCGTGGCGGGGGTCAGCAGGTCGGACAACTCGCCACGCACGATCAGGACCGGGCAATCGATCGCGTCATACGATCGCCACAGGATCTGTTCGCCCGCTGCCAGTTCCTCGGGCGTCTGGGCCCCCAAAGCCTGGGCAATCGCCAGGTCGTAGTGCTTGACCCACTTGCCGCCCTGTTCCGGATACAGGTATTTGGCCAACTCCGCCCACTGCGCGTCGGTGTGCGGACCAAAGGTTTCCGAATTGGCGCGCATCGTCGCCACAGCCTCTTCGAACGTGGCGAATTCGCCGGGCGCGCCCACGTACTGGCCGATACGCGACAGGGCGCCGTTCTCCAGACGCGGCCCCACATCGTTGAGCACCATTTTGTCCAGACGCAGTCCCTGGGCAGGCGGCAACATTCCGGCATGCGGGCGCATCGCGGCCATGGCCTTGGCGAACGCGGCGGCGCCCGACAGCGCCATGCCGATCAACCCGCCCATTGACGTGCCGACCCACGACAGGCTGGCCGGGCGCAAGCGCGCGATCAGCGTCACCATGTCGGACACGTACTGCGGCACCGTATAGAACGCCGGATTGACCAGCCAATCCGAGCGGCCGCGCCCCACGACGTCGGGGCAGACCACCCGGTAGTGGCCGGCCAGCCGGCGCGCCAGCACATCGAAGTCACGCCCGCTGCGGGTCAGGCCGTGCACGCAGAGCAGCACCCGGTCATTGACGGGATCGCCCCACTCCCAATAGGCCATGCGGTGCAGACCCGCTGGGCTGGCGCAGGTGACGAATTCCAAACGGGGTTCCAGGCTGGCTTGCACTTCGGTACGCTCCACGGGTTGCGCGCGGCCGGCACGGCGGCGCCGCTATGGCCGCTATCTTATCGGTTATGAAAGGCCGGTGCGGCCGGCTCTGGACTATCGCGGACTTCGTGGCTACGATCCCTGCATCTCCTAGCCACCGTTCGTGGCTGGCGCCCGTCCGACATTGCCGATGGCTATCGGCACGATGCATTCATTAAATTGGAGTTGCACACCTTTCAAGGCGCACAGTAAAAAGCTTCAGGTATTGCCAGATCAGTCTTCCCAAAATTGATATGGAGTCCGTATGCAGCAAAGCAGTCCCGTCCCCCCGCTGACCGAACAGCCCGCCGTTCAGACCGGCGTCGTCGTCTCCCCTCCCCCCGCCCCCCCCAAGATCCTGCAGGACCTGATGGCCCGCGCCGACGTGCAGATCAATGGGTCACGCCCCTGGGACATGCAGGTGCATGACAAGCACATGTACGAGCGGGTGTTCGCGAGCTGGTCGTTGGGACTGGGCGAGTCGTATATGGACGGCGAATGGGACTGCGAGCAACTGGACGAACTCTTCACCCGCCTGCTGCGCGCCGACATGGGATCCGCGGCGCTGGGCGTGGCCCGCATCAAGCTGATCGCCGAGCACCTGCGCCACAAGCTGTTCAACCTGCAATCCAAGCACCGCGCTTTTGAGGTCGGCGAGCAGCACTACGACGCAGGCAACGACGTGTTCGAAGCCATGCTCGACAGCCGGATGATCTACTCCTGCGCGTATTGGGAACATGCCCAGACGCTGGAGGAGGCGCAGGTCGCCAAGCTGGACATGATCTGCCGCAAGCTGCAACTGAAGGAAGGCGAGACCTTGCTGGACATCGGCTGCGGTTGGGGCGGACTGGCCAAGTTCGCGGCCGAACGCTATGGCGTCAAGGTCACTGGCGTGACAGTGTCCAAGGAGCAACTCGCGCTGGCGCAGGAACGGGTAAAAGGCCTGCCGGTCGAGCTGCTGCTGCAGGACTACCGCGACCTGCAGGGCCGCTTCGACAAGGTCGTCTCGGTCGGCATGTTCGAGCACGTCGGCCCCAAGAACTACGACACCTACTTCACCAACGTGCAGCGGCTGATGGCGCCGGAAGGCATTTTCCTGCTGCACACGATCGGCATCGCCGCCACCAGCCAGAGCACCGATCCGTGGATCGACCGCTACGTGTTCCCGAACGGCAAACTGCCGTCGGCGCGCGAGATCGCCACCGCCGTCGAGGGCCGCTTCATCATCGAAGACTGGCACAACTTCGGCGCCGACTACGACCGTACGCTGATGGCCTGGTGGGAGCGCTTCGAGCGCGCCTGGCCGACGCTGGAATCGCGCTACGGCACCCGGTTCTACCGGATGTGGAAGTACTACCTGATGTGTTGCGCGGGCTTTTTCCGGTCGCGCGAGGGCCAGCTTTGGCAGGTGATCCTGACGCATCCGCAGCGGCAGGACACCTACCGGTCGCTGCGCTGAAGCCGGCGCGGCCCCGCTTCGCTCGGCAAGCCGCCCCATACCGGGCGGCTTGCTGTCATTGGCGCGCTGCTATGCGCCCGCTTCTTCCCGAATCATGTCCGCCGCGCGTTCCGCGATCATGATGGTCGGCGAATTGGTGTTGCCCGACGTGATGCGCGGCATGATGGATGCATCCGCGATGCGCAGCCCTTGCAGCCCATGCACGCGCAGCCGCGCGTCGACCACCGCGCCTTGGTCGGCGTTGCGGCCCATCGCGCAGGTGCCCACCGGATGGAAGATCGTGGTGCCGATCTTGCCGGCTGCCTGGCGCAGTTCGTCCTCGGTCTGGAAGGCCGGACCCGGCAGCCATTCCTCCGGCTGGTAACGCTGCAGGGCGGGCGCGGCGGCGATGCGGCGCACGAGGCGGATCGAATCGGCGGCGACTTGCAGGTCTTCTTCGGTGCTGAGGTAGTTGGGGCGGATGACAGGGACCTCGCTGCCCTTCTGCCCCGCCGGACCCTGCGCATGCACACTGCCGCGCGACGTGGGACGAAGATTGCAGACGCTGGCGGTGAAGGCGTCGAACCCATGCAGGGGTTCGCCAAAGGCGCCCAGCGACAGCGGCTGCACGTGAAATTCGACGTTGGCGCGGTCCTGGCCAGGATCGGATTTTGCAAACGCGCCCAACTGCGAGGGCGCCATGCTCATCGGGCCGCTGCGGCTCATCAGGTATTCCAGCCCGATGCCCGCGCGGCCCAGCCACGTGGAGGCGATGCGGTTCAATGTCTTGACGCCGTTCACCTTGATGATGACCCGCAGTTGCAAATGGTCCTGCAGGTTCTCGCCCACGCCGGGCAAGGCGTGGCGCAGCGTGATGCCGCTTTCGCGCAGGCGCGCGGGCTCGCCGATGCCCGAGACTTCCAGCAGGTGCGGCGAGTTGACCGCACCCGCGGCCAGCACGACCTCGCGCCGCGCCCGCAGCGACATTGCGCGCCCGGCGCGGTTGATGAGCACGCCCACGCAACGCTTCGCGTCGAACTCAAGCTGCTCGGCCAGCGCACCCGTCATCACGTGCAGGTTCGGGCGTTTCTGCACGGGGCGCAGGAATGCCTTGGACGTATTCCAGCGCCAGCCGCTGCGCTGGTTGACCTCGAAATAGCCGCTGCCGAAGTTGTCGCCGCGGTTGAAGTCCTGCACGCGCGGAATGCCTTCCTGTTCGGCTGCGGTGGCAAAGGCTTCCAGAATGTCCCAGCGCAGCCGCTGCTGCTCGACGCGCCATTCGCCGCCCGCGCCATGAAATTCGTCGGCGCCCCGGTGGTAGTCCTCGCTACGCTTGAAGACCGGCAGCACCTCATCCCAGCTCCAGGCCGCGTCGCCGGACAAGGCGGCCCAGTCCTCATAGTCCTGTCTCTGGCCGCGCATGTAGATCATGCCGTTGATCGACGAGCAGCCACCCAGCACGCGGCCGCGCGGATAGATGAGCGAGCGCCCGCCCAACCCGGGTTCCTCGGCCGTCCGGTACATCCAGTCGGTGCGCGGGTTGCCGATGCAGTGCAGGTATCCGACCGGGATGTGAATCCAGTGATAGTTGTCGCGCCCGCCGGCCTCCAGCAGCAGGACCTGCACGGCAGGATCGCGGCTCAGGCGGTTGGCCAGCACGCAGCCGGCCGAGCCCGCGCCCACGATGATGTAGTCGTATGTCTCCATAAGCTCTTCTTATCTAGTCCGGACCCGATTCGGATGCCGGCACGGTGAGCCGCCCCGGCTGCGACGCGGTGCGCGCGCCGGGAATCTGCCGAGACTCTGGCGCACGGCGAGGCGGCTGTCCAATGAAATGTTGAAAAGGGCTTTATTAGTGTCTCTAATAATGCTCGGCAGTTTCACGGCGAATCAGGGGTCAGACGCCCCCACATCTTCTGGAAGCATTCATGGATCTGAAGCACATCCGCACTTTCGCCGCCGTCGCGCGGGAGGGCAATCTGACCCGGGCGGCCGAGCATCTGCACCTGACGCAGCCCGCGCTGAGCCTGCAGCTCAAGAACTTCCAGGAATCGCTGGACCTGACGCTTTTCTCCCGCACCGCGCAAGGGCTCGCGCCGAATGCGGACGGCCGGGCGCTGCTGGCGCCGGCGCAGCGGGTGCTGGATGCGCTGGACGACTTCCAGCGCGCCATCGGCGCGTTGCGCGACACCGTCCAGGGCGAACTGCGGATCGGCACGATCCTGGATCCGGAGTTCCTGCGCCTGGGCGCCACGCTGCAATACCTGGTCGAGCATTACCCGAAGATCCGCCCCACCCTGCGGCACGGCATGTCCGGATCGGTCGGACGGCAGGTGCGCGCAGGCGACCTGGACGTGGGCTTCTACCTGGGCCCCCCGCACCCAGCCGGCCTGCATGCCCAACCGCTCGCTTCGTTTTCCTATTACGTCGTCGCACCCAAAGGCTGGAGCGCGCAGGTCGCCGGCCGGGGCTGGGCCGAGATTGCAGCGCTGCCCTGGATCTGGACCCCACCGGATTCCGTCCATCACCGGCTGCTGTCCGACAAGTTCGACGCGTTGGGCATCACGCCCCACGCAGTGGCCGAGGTGGATCAGGAGGCTTCGATGCTGGATCTGGTTCGTTCGGGCGTTGGGCTGTCGCTCGCCCGCGATTCGATCGCCCTGCGCGAATCGCAGTCCAGCGGCCTGCAACTGGTCAAAGGCTTGTCGATCCAGGCCGAGCTGTCGTTCATCACACAGACGGCGCGGCGCGACGATCCCCTGGTCGCGGCTGCCTTTGCCGCGGTGCAGGCGGCGTTCGCCTGACACCGGCCGCGCCGCGGCCTTAATCCCGATCAAGCGCCGGTACGTCATGTTGCGCTGCGCCAAACAAGTGCAGACCGCACACGGATATGCACCGATCCGAGGCATGCCCGCCCACGACCGCAACAGCCGCGACTGCCGCCGCGAGGCCGCCGGCGCGCCCGCTTTCCCTATGAACCGCAAGGAAATTCCCGCCGTCTGCATGGCATTCAACATACCTGGCATGGACTTTGCTTGATAGCGCTTGTGCGGGTGCAAACCCGGCAAGACAACGTGAGCATTACCGGCAATGGCGCCCCGACCGAAAGGTCCAGGGCGCCGTTTGTCTTTTGAAATCCGAAAATCCAAGCCTGGGGAAATCCCATGAATGCAGCGGCCACATCCGATTCCTTGCAGACGCTGGTTGTCATCGGCAACGGCATGGTGGGCCATCATTGCGTCGAGCAATTGATCGCCCGCGGCGCCCTTGAGCGTTATCGCATCACCATCTTCGGCGAGGAAACCCGCCGCGCCTACGACCGCGTCCATCTGTCCGAATACCTGAACGGCCGCGACGCCGAGTCCATGGCGCTGGGCGAGGCCTCGCTATATGAACAGGAAGGCGTGACCCTGCGCTTGGGCGAGCCCGTGGTGGATATCGACCGCCGCGCCCGGGAAGTTGTCACCGCCAATGGCCGCTTCGCCTACGACAAACTGGTGCTGGCAACCGGCTCCTATCCCTTCGTGCCGCCCATCGCGGGCGCCGAAGGCCATTCGCGGCTGGTGTACCGCAGCATCGACGACCTGGACCTGATCCGCGAGGCAGCCAGCGGCGCGCGGCGCGGCGTGGTGGTGGGCGGCGGCCTGCTGGGCCTGGAAGCGGCCAATGCGCTCAAGTCGCTGAATCTGGAAGCCCACGTCGTCGAGTTCGCGCCGCGCCTGATGCCGGTGCAGCTGGACGAGGCCGGCGGCGCCGCGCTCAAGGCGCGCATCGAGGCGCTGGGCGTGGGCGTGCACTTGTCACGCGCCACGCAGGACATCAAGCCCGGCACGCAGTACCGCTACCGCATGCGCTTTGCCGAAGGCGCGCCGCTGGAAACCGACCTGATCGTGTTTTCGGCCGGCATCCGTCCGCAGGTGTTCCTGGCGCGCAAGGCCGGACTGGCGCTGGCCGAGCGCGGCGGCGTCGCCATCGACGACCACTGCCGCAGCAGCGACGAACACATCTACGCGATCGGCGAATGCGCGTCCTGGAACGGCACGGTCTTCGGCCTGGTGGCACCCGGCTACCAGATGGCGCGCATCGTTGCCGCCGAACTGTGCGGCGCGCCCGAAGCGGCCTTTTCGGGCGCCGACATGTCCACCAAGCTCAAGCTCCTGGGCGTGGACGTGGGCTCGATCGGCGATGCCCACGGCGCCACGCCGGGTTCGCGCAGCTACCGGTACATCGACGAAGCGGGCGCCAGCTACCGGCGCCTGGTCGTGTCCGCCGACGGCAAGCGCGTGCTGGGCGCCGTCCTGGTGGGCGACAACGGCTACTACGACACCCTGCTGCAATACGCGCAGAACGGCATCGCGCCGCCCGCGGATCCGTCCAGCCTGATTCTGCCGCAAGGCCAGGCCGCGCCGCTGCTGGGTGTGGACGCCCTGCCCGCCACCGCCACGATCTGCTCGTGCCACAACGTCAACAAGGGCGCGATCTGCGACGCCATCGACGGCGGCTGTACGGACCTGGCCGGCGTCAAGGCCTGCACCAAGGCGGCCTCGGGCTGCGGCGGCTGCGCGGGCCTGCTCAAGCAGGTGGTCGAGCACGAACTGGCCAGCCGCGGCGTTGTGGTCGACAAGAGCCTGTGCGAGCACTTTGCCTACACCCGCCAGGAGCTGTACGCGATCGTGCGAGTGAACGGCATCGAGACCTTCGACGAACTGCTGGCCAGCCACGGCCGCGGCCAAGTCGGCTGCGAGATCTGCAAGCCCGCGGTGGGTTCGATCCTGGCGTCCTGCTGGAACCGCCCCATCCAGGACCCGCACCTGGTGCCGCTGCAGGACACCAACGACACCTTCATGGCGAACATGCAGAAGAACGGCACCTACTCCGTGGTGCCGCGCATGCCCGCCGGCGAGGTCACGCCCGACGGCCTGATCGCCGTCGGCGCCGTCGCCAAGAAATACAACCTGTACGTCAAGGTGACGGGCGGCCAGCGCATCGACCTGTTTGGCGCGCAACTGCACGAGCTGCCCGGCATCTGGTCGGAACTGATCGCCGCCGGCTTCGAGACGGGCCACGCCTACGGCAAGTCCACGCGCACGGTGAAGTCCTGCGTGGGCAGCACCTGGTGCCGTTTCGGCGTGCAGGACAGCGTGAAGATGGCGCTGGACATTGAGCACCGCTACAAGGGCCTGCGCGCCCCGCACAAGCTGAAGTTCGCCGTGTCCGGCTGCACCCGCGAATGCGCCGAGGCCCAGAGCAAGGACATCGGCGTGATCGCCACCGAGAACGGCTGGAACCTGTATGTGTGCGGCAACGGCGGCATGCGTCCGCGCCATGCGGAACTGTTCGCGACCGACCTGGACGATGCCACCCTCATCCGCTACATCGACCGCCTGCTCATGTTCTACATCCGCACGGCCGACAAGCTGCAGCGCACGTCCGTGTGGCGCGAATCGCTGGAAGGCGGACTGGACTATCTGAAGCAGGTCGTCATTGAGGACAGCCTGGGCCTCGCCGCCGAGCTGGAAGCGCAGATGCAGTTGGTCGTGGACCGTTATGAATGCGAATGGGCCAACGCGCTCGGCGATCCCGAAAAGCTCAAGCGCTTTCGCACCTTCGTCAACGACAGCCAGGGCGATCCCGACATCAAGTTCGTGCAGGAACGCGGCCAGCCCCGGCCCGCGCCGGCGCCCGCCGCGCAGCGCGTCATTCCCATTGCCGAGGAGATCGTCTGATGGCCGCCCAACCTGCTCAACACCCTGTCTGGCGCCACGCCTGCGACCGCCGCGACCTCGTGGCCAATTCCGGCGTCGTGGCGCTGGTGGACGGCGCGCAAGTGGCGCTGTTCTACCTGCCCGACGCCGGCGGCCAGACGCTGTACGCCGTGTCGAACCGCGACCCGAAATCGGGCGCCAACGTGATTGGCCGAGGCATCGTCGGCCAGCTGGCTGGCGACCTGGTGGTGGCCTCTCCGCTCTACAAGCAGCACTTCCGGCTGGCGGATGGCAGCTGCGTGCAATTCCCGGAACAACGCCTGCAGACCTGGCAGGCGCGCTTTAACGGCGACGCGGTGGAAATCGCCTGACGGGCGCCGCCGGATTCATTCCTACCCGGATTCATTCATACCTTCAGCAAAGCAACAGGAAACATCATGTCCTACCTAGCTCCTTCCGAGTTCGTCACCAAGATGGTGGACGCGGGCGAATCAAAGCTCTACATGGCGACGCGCGACGTCCTGATCCGCGCCTTCATGGCCGGCGCCATCCTGGCGATTGCCGCGGTCTTTGCCGTCACCGTCACGGTGCAGACCGACTCGCCCATCCTGGGCGCCGCGCTCTTTCCGGTGGGATTCTGCATCCTGTACCTGATGGGCTTCGACCTCTTGACCGGCGTGTTCGTGCTGACGCCGCTGGCGCTCTTTGACAAGCGGCCGGGCGTCACGATGGGGGGCATTCTCAAGCACTGGGGCCTGGTGTTCATCGGCAACTTCCTCGGTGCGCTGACCGTGGCCGTGCTGATGGCCATCGTCTTCACGTACGGCTTTTCGGTGCCGCCCAACAAGGTGGGCCAGGTCATCTCGCACATCGGCGAGAACCGCACGCTGGGCTACAAGGAATACGGCGCGGGCGGCATGCTGACCATCTTCATCCGCGGCGTGCTGTGCAACTGGATGGTGTCGCTGGGCGTCGTGGGCGCCATGATCTCGACCACCGTCAGCGGCAAGGTCATCGCGATGTGGATGCCGGTCATGCTGTTCTTCGCAATGGGCTTTGAACACTCCATCGTCAACATGTTCCTGTTCCCGTCGGCGATGATCATGGGCGGCAATTTCTCGATCATGGACTACATGATCTGGAACGAAATCCCCGTGGTGCTGGGCAATCTGATCGGCGGCATCTCGCTGACGGGCCTGACCCTCTACACCACCCACATGAAGACCGCGCCCAAGCGCCGATTCAGCTGATTGCCGCCAAGCATGGACAGCTACACGCCCGGCGCGCCCGCCGCCTCGCTCAAGGTGGCGGTGGGCCAGCACACCGATCCCGGCGTCAAGTCCGTCAACCAGGACTTTCACGGGCTGTGCGTGCCGGACGAACCGCTGCTGGGCGCCAAGGGCATCGCCATCGCGCTGGCCGACGGCATCAGCAGCAGCAACGTCAGCCACATTGCCAGCGAAACGGCCGTGGCCAGCTTCCTGGAAGACTATTACTGCACCTCCGAAACCTGGTCGGTGAAAAAGTCCGCGCAAAAGGTGCTGAGCGCGGCCAATGCGTGGCTGCACGCGCAGAGCCGCCAGCGCCACGGTCAGGACCAGGACAGCGGCTATGTCTGCACGCTGACCGTGATGGTGCTCAAGGGCGCCACCGCGCACATCCTGCACATCGGCGACGCGCGCATCTATCGCCTGCGGGACGGCGCGGTGGAGCAGCTGACCGAAGACCATCGCGTCTGGGTCGCGCACGACAAAAGCTATCTGGGCCGCGCGCTGGGCCTGGCGCCCCACCTTGAGATCGACTATCACACGCAAGCCGTCGAGCCGGGCGACGTGTTCGTGCTGGCCACCGACGGCGTCTACGAACACGTGACCGACGACGACCTGCGTCACGCCGTGGCGGCGCACGCGGACAATCTGGACGACGCCGCCCGAGGGCTGGTCGGCCAGGCGCTTGCGCGCGGCAGCGACGACAACCTGACCGTGCAGATCGTGCGCGTGGACGCCCTGCCCGCGCGGCAGGCGGGCGAGATCGCCCAGTACTCGGGCAGCCTGCCCTGCCCCCCGCTTCTGGAGGTCGGCCAGACCTTCGAAGGCTTTCACATCACGGACGAATTGCGCGCCAGCAGTCGCAGCCACGTCTACCTGGCCGAAGACCTACACAGCGGCGACACGGTGGTCATCAAGATCCCGTCGCTGGACTTGCGCCATGACCCGGCCTACCTGGAGCGCCTGCTGACCGAAGAATGGCTGGCGCGCCGCATCGACAGCCGCCATGTGGTGCGAGCCTGGCCGCGCACGCGCCAGCGCCGTTCGCTCTACACCGTCAGCGAATACCTTGAAGGCCGCACGCTGACACAGTGGATGGCGGCCAACCCGCGCCCCGAACTGGAACCGGCAATCGCCATCATCGAGCAGGTCGCGCGCGGCCTGCAGGCCTTTCACCGGCTGGAGATCGTGCATCAGGACCTGCGGCCGGACAACATCATCATCACGCCGGACGGCACGGCAAAGATCATCGACCTGGGCTCGGCGCGCACGGCCGGCATTCAGGAGCTCGGCGCCGAGGGCGACGACGTCATGCCCGTGCTGGGCACCGCCCAGTACGCCGCGCCCGAGTATTTTTTGGGCGAAGCCGGCACCGCGCGGTCCGACATCTATTCGCTGGCCGCGATCCTGTACCAGATGCTGTCGGGACGGCTGCCCTACGGCGCCGAGGTCGCGCGCTCGCGCAGCCGCGCCTCGCATTTGCGCCTGACGTACGTGTCCGTGCTGGATCGCGAGCGCGAGATTCCCGCATGGGTCGACGGGGTGCTCAGCCGCGCCCTGCACCCCGATCCGCAGCACCGCACGCCCGAGCTGTCCGAATTCACGCACGCCCTGCGCCACCCGGGCGACATGCTCGGCGCCGAGCGCCTGCCTCTCCTGGAACGCAATCCGGTCGCCTTCTGGAAGGGCCTCTGCCTGATCCTGGCCATCGTGATCGTGATACTTGCCTTCAACCGTTGAACCGAGGCCGCCATGTCCGCCCACCTCCCCACCGTATCCCTGATCGGCGCTGGCCCTGGCGATCCCGAGCTGCTGACGCTCAAGGCCGTCAAAGCCCTGGGCCGCGCGGACGTGGTCCTGGTCGATGACCTGGTCAATCCCGAAATCCTGCAGCACTGCCCGCGCGCCCGCATCGTGCATGTGGGCAAGCGCGGGGGCTGCCGCTCGACGCCGCAGGAATTCATCCAGCGCCTGATGCTGCGGTACGCCCGCCAACGCCTGCGCGTGGCGCGCCTGAAAGGCGGCGACCCCTGCATCTTCGGCCGCGGCGGCGAAGAAGCGCAGTGGCTCAGCGACCACGGCGTCGCCTGTGACATCGTGAACGGCATCACCGCCGGGCTGGCCGCGGCCACGTCCGCCGGCATCCCGCTCACGCAGCGCGGCATGGCCCAGGGCGTTACACTCATCACCGCGCATTCGCAGGACGGCGCGACGCCCGATTGGTCTGGCTTGGCGCGCAGCGGCACGACGCTGGTCGTCTACATGGGCGTGGCCAAGGTGCACGACATGCGCAGCCAGTTGCTGGCTGCCGGCATGGCCCCCGACACGCCCGTCGCGATGATCGAGCGTGCATCGCTGCCCGGCCAGCGGGTATGCGCCTCGACGCTGACCGCCATGGCGGCCGACGCCCAGGCCTTCCGGTTGCGCAGCCCGGCCGTGCTGGTCATTGGCGACGTTGCGGCTTGCCGGATGTTCGGCGCGCTGGACGACGCGGCCGGCGCGACGATCCCGCAACGCCGCATGGCCTGAGGTTTGCGCGGTGCCCCGCGCATTGATAACGCATAGAGATTCCGATGGCCGAACGCCACATGCCGCCGCCGCTGCGCTTTCTGCTCGCCGCCCGCCGCAGCGAGCTCCAGGGCCTCGAAGCCCTGGCCGCCACCTGCGATCTGGTGCTGCGCATCAGCGCGCTGGTGCACGCGCTGCAAAAAGAGCGCGGCTATTCCAACCTGACCCTGTGCAGCCCAGCGGACCGGCTTGAGCCGGCGCTGGCGGGCCTGTCCAGCGATGCGCAGGCGGTTGAGACCGACGTGCGCGCCTTTCTGGACGGCCTGGAAGCCGACCCGGCAGGCGCCAGCGGCCGGGCGCGCCTGCTCAATTGCATCGCGTATGCCCTATTCCGGCTGGACGAACTGCCAGCCTTGCGCCGCGAGGTCCGCGACCGTCGCGTGCCGGTCGAAGACGCTGACGCCCGTTTTACCCAGGTGATCGGCAGCCTGCTGGCGGTGGTCTTCGAGGCCGCCGACGCATCGCTCGACCCAGGTGTGACGCGCCTCCTGGTGGCGCTGTTGAATTTCATGCAGGGCAAGGAACTGAGCGGCCAGGAGCGCGCCTGCGGCGTCATGGGCTTTACCGCCGGCTGGTTCGACGACGCGCGCAAGGCGCGGATGCTGGGTCTGGCGGCGAACCAGGCGCGCAGCTTTGGTGTCTTCACGCAGTACGCGCAAGGCGCGCCGCTACAGGCGTGGGATCAGGTTCAGCAACAGGCGCAGCCGGTGCAACGCATGCGCGACATGGCGCAACACACCAGCGACGCGCAGCGCGTGGACACCGGTCTGGCCGAACTGTGGTTCGACCTGTGCACCGCACGCATCGACGCCATGCGCACGGTCGAGACGCAACTGGCGCAGGAACTGGCGCAACAGTGCGCGCGCCGCATTGCCGACACCCGCCAGGAACTGGACGACCGCCGCCTGCTGCTCAGCCGGTACACGGATCACGCCAGCGGCCGCGCGCCCAGCATGGTGTTCAGCGTGCAAAGCCGCATCCTGGACGTGCCCCCCGAAGACGGCGTGGGCAACGAAATGGAACGCTCGATCCTGGACATGATGCGCGAGCAGACCCTGCGCATGCAGCGCGCCGACGACGCGCTTAGCAGCGTGCGCGGCGCGCTGGACGAAAGAAAGCGCATCGACCGCGCCAAGCTGCTTCTGATCAGCCGCTACGGTCTGACCGAGCAAGCCGCGCACGAACGCCTGCAACGCGCGGCAATGGACGGCGGCCTGTCGCTGGCGGACGTGGCGCGGCAGATCATCGCCCAGCTCGGGGGCAACTGAATCTTCGCGGTTTGCGGCAGCCGCCCCAGCTGAATACGGCCCAGCGGAACACACGCTAGCGGAACACCCGCTGCACCAGGCTGACGGCTGCTGCCGCCAGCGCCACGCCCGCCACCACCCGGAAATGGTCCAGGCTGGCCAGCAGCGCCGCCTGCTCGTTCAGCAACTGCGCGATCCGCGCCGTGGCAAGCTGCTGGGCCTGCCCCGGCCCCGCCACCGCCGCAAAGTGGGCGGATAGCTGCGCCATCACCGCTTCGAAATGCGCGTTGCCGGTCGCGATGCCCGTCAGAAGCACCGTGTAGTGCCGCGACGTGAACCACTGCTGGCCGACGGTGGCCAACATGATGCCCAGCGCCTGGCCAACCTGCGCCAGCATGTTCTTGACCTGCTGGGCATGGGCGAACACCGCGGGATCGCCCGTCAAGCCGGTAAAGGTCTGCATCGCGGTCGTGGGCATGAGCATCATGATGAAGACGCCATAGCAGGCCAGCGCCGGCAGCACATCGGTCCACAGGTTGGCAGTGGGAGTCAGACGCGACATCAACACGCCGAACGCAGCCAGCGCCAGAAAGCCGGTCACGAAGAACTTGCGCGGCGACGGCCAGCGCGGCAGCAATTGCGACATCACGACCCAGGTCATGACCCCCGCCCCCAGTCCCATCGCAAAGAACTCGCCCGCCGTCATCCAGGTCTGTCCCAGCCCGCGTTGCAGCATCAGCGGCACCAGATAGCCATTGGCGCCCAGCATCACATAGCAGGCCATGAACAGGCCCAGCCCGCAAAGGAAACGCACTTCCTTCATGCCGCCCAGCCGCAGCAGCGGCGCGCCGTTGCGCGTTTCGGACCACACAAAGTAGCCCAGCGCGGCCACGCCCGCCGCCGCGGACAGCGCCAACCATGCGAACTCGCTGAAGAAGTCGTAGTAGGCGCGCTGCAAGGCATGCAGCACCAGGAAACTGCCCGCGCCCAGCGCGGCGATCGGCGCGAGGCGCACGTTGCCGGACAGCACCGACCCCGCCTCGCGGCCCGGCATGACCAGCATCACCGGCGCCATCGCCAGCAACGACAGCGCCGCGATCAGCCAGAACATCAACGGCCAGCCGTCGTGCTCGACCGCCATCGCAGCCAGCCAGGGCGCCAGCGCCGTGCCCACGCACAGCCCCGTCGCCAAGGCCTTGATGCCCAGAAATCGAGCCGGACTGGGCGGAATCAGGTTGACCGTCAGCCGCGACGACGTGAGCATCGCCGCGCAGCCCGCCGCCATCAGGACGCGGCCCAGCAGAAATTGCGCCGGATCCTGCGCCAGCGCGCACACCCCGGCCCCCGCGCCTGCCGCGGCCAATGACGCCAGCAGGTAGGCGCGCAGGCCCAGCCGATGCGTAAGCCACCCCTGCAACGCGATCATCATCACCGCCACGCAGGCGTAGATGAGCGCGATATGCGTGTATTCCTCGGGACTGGCGCCGATTTCGCCCATGATGGGCGCCGCGCCAAACGTCGCCATGCCGTTCTGCAGAAAATCGATGAACGTCAGGGCGCCGATGACCAGCAGCAGCGCGACCGGAGGTTTCGGTGGGGACATGATGCGCGGGCTCAGCGGTTGGCGTCGATGATGGCGCGCACCTGCGCGTCGGCCTGGGCCAGCTCGTCGGCATACACGGCCGTCGTGTAGACCTGCGGTTCTCCTTGCGCCGCAACCAGCCGTTTGCCGTCGCGCGTCTCGGTGTCCACCTCGACCCGCATCGACAGGCCCAGTTGCAGCGGTTGCGCCGCCACCTCCGCCGGGTCCAGCGCAATCCGCACCGGTACGCGCTGCACCACCTTGATCCAGTTGCCGGTGGCATTTTGCGCGGGCAGCAGCGAGAAGGCGCTGCCGGTGCCGGCGTCCTGGCCGAGCACGCGGCCGTGATAGACCACGCCATCGCCATACAAGTCGGTCGTCAGCCGGACAGGCTGGCCAATACGCACATTGCGCAGTTGCGATTCCTTCAGGTTCGCCGTGACCCACAGCTGGTCCAGCGGCACCACCGACATCAGCGGCGCGCCAGCGGCCACGCGCTGCCCGACCTGCACGCCGCGCTTGGTCACCACCCCGCCCACCGGCGCGACGACTTTCGTGCGCGCAATGGCCACGCTGGCGTTGCGCAACTGCACGGCCGCGGCCTGCACGTCCGGGTGCGATTCGACCGTGGTGCCGTCGATCAGCGCATGGTTGCGCTTGAGCTGTTCGCTGGCGACCGCCAGCGCGGCGCGCGCGGTGCGCACGGCCTGCTGCGCGTGCACCAGTTCCTCTCCCGGAATGGCGCCGATCTTGGCCAGCGCCGACCGGCGCGCCACGTCTTCCTCGGCGCGGGCCAGGTCCACCTTGCGCAGCGCCACCGTAGCGCGGTCCTGCCCGGCCATCGCGAACTGGCCGCGCACCTGCCGCACGCTGCGCGCCAGATTGGCGCGCGCCGCGTCCAGCGCCAGTTGCGCGTCCACCCCATTCAGCTCGATCAGCACAGCCCCCGGTTCGACCCTGTCGGTGTTGTCCGCGCGGATCGCGGTCACTACCCCGCCCACCTGCGGCGTCACCTGCACGACGTTGCCTTCGACATAAGCGTCTTCCGTCGACACCCAGCGGCCGTCTGCATGCGCGGCATACGCGCTCGCCAGCAGCGCGACCGCCAGGATTGCCGCGCCGCCGGCGGCCACCTCGCGGGCGAAGGCGTTGCGCGGCCGGGATGAGGGGGATGGAGAATTTGGGACGGCTTCGGTGTTCATGGCTTGCAAGCGTTGAGAGAAGGATGATCGGGCGGGATGGCGGCTTATGAGCGGGTGTGCGTCACCGCGCCGGAATCGGCCGTCGCGGGCGTCCCGGATGCGCCGGGCAGATACCCGCCGCCCAGCGCGCGGATGAGTTCCAGATGCAGCGTGCGGTTGCGCGTGTCCAGTTCGATCAGCAGCTGCTTTTGCTGCAGCACCTGGCCTTCGGCGGACAGCACCTGCAGGTAGCTGCCCACGCCGCTCCGGTAGCGCGCGGACGCCATGTCGTAGGCCTGCTGCGTCAGCCGCAGCGCCTCGCGCTGCTGGGCCGAGCGTTCAGCCTGCCACCGCAGGGACACCAGCTGGTCCACCACGTCATGCAGCGCCGTGACCAGCGTGCCGTTGTACTGTTCGACCGCCGCGTCGTATTCCGCCTGGCGCGCGCCCAGGTTGCCGCGCAGCCGGCCACCGTCAAAGACCGGCAGCGACACCGCCGGGCCAATGCCCAACACGCGGCTGCCGGCGTTTAACAGGTCCGATAGCCCCAGGCTCTGCAAGCCGGCAAACGCGGTCAGGCTCACGTTGGGATAGAACTGCGCGCGAGCGGCCTTGATCTCGGCGCCGGCTGCTTCGGCGCGCCAGCGCTGCGCCACCACGTCGGGCCGGCGGCCGATCAATTCTGCAGGCACCGTCGTCGGGATCGCCTCGGCAAAACGCCCGCGCAGCGCTGGCCGCCCCAGCTGGATGCCCGCGTCGGGGCCCCGGCCCACCAGGGCGGCGACCTGATTGCGCGTCAGCGCAATCTGTTCGTTCAACGCGGCAATGCGCTCGCGCGTGGCGGGCAGCGCGGCTTCGGCCTGTGTCATGTCCAGACGTGAATCCAGCTGCGCGTCGACGCGGCGCTGCGTCAACGTTAGCGTGGTCTCGCGTTGACGCAGCGTCTCTTCGGCCAGATCGCGCAGCTGGTAGGCAGCGTCAAGTTTCAGATACGCGCGGACCAGCGAGGTCGTGAGCATCAGCTCGGCGGCATGCAGGTCCACCTCGGCGGCCTGCGCGCGTTGCAGCGCCGCGTCCAGCGCCGCCCGGTTCTTGCCCCAGAAATCGATCTCGTAGCCCACGCCCGCCTGCAGGTCCGCCGTCCAATCCCACGCGCCGGCCAGCGGCTGCGGCGTGGTGCTGTGCTCGCTGAAGCGTTGGCGCGTCGCGCGGCCACTCAAGTTTCCTTGCGGCGACAACGGCGCCCCCGCGACGCTGGCCAACGCGTCGGCCTGCCGCACCCGCGCCGCCGCCGCCCGCAGGCTGGGCTGTTCGGCCAGCGCAGCCTGCACAAGCTGGTTCAACTGCGCGTCGCCGAAGGTCTCCCACCACGCCTGCGTCGGCCACGCAGCCGGCGAGACGGGCGATCCTTGCAAGGATGCGCTGACTGCCAGCCCGTTCGCGCTGTCGATCGACGATTGGGTGTGCAGACCGCCCGTGCTTGCACATCCGGCCAGAACAGACGCAGCCAGGACGAGGCCTGCACTGCGCCACAGGCGCGGGAGGCAATGAAGAAACAAGATAGGCGCTTGCATGGTCGAGAGAGCTTTTAATATGCCCAGGCTGTATATGCCTAGGCAGATAAATGGATAAAAAAAATCGCCGGCGGAAAACCTACTCCGCCCGCGCGTTGATCAGGATGCGAGACAGCAGCTTGTGCAGCACCTGCGCTTCAGCTTCCGAAAAACCATCCAGCAACTGGCGAAACGCGATTTCGGTGGCCTGGCGCGCCTGCGGAAACGCCGCCTTGCCCTGCTCGGTCAGCTCGATCAGCGAGCTGCGGCGGTCGGCTTCGTTTTCGACGCGGCGGATAAAGCCCTTGGCCACGATCCGATCCAGCAGCCGGGTCATCGCGCCCGAGTCATACGACAGCACGCGGCAGAAGTCGCTGAGCGTGCGGCCCCACCCCTTGACGATGCAATTGAGCACGACGTACTGCTGAACCGTGATCTGCAGCGGCGCCAGTTCGCGGTCCAGCGCATCCAGAATGCCGTTGCGCACGGAGGTCACCAGGAAACCCAGTTCGCCGGTGCACAGTTCGTCCAGCACGGAAGGCGTTGCGTTGCTCATGATGGGTCTGGCGCGTCGCGGTTGAAATCAATGAACGGGATATTAGCTGCCTAGGCAGTTACTTTGCAAGGGGAATCTTTTGAGGCGTGGTGAATTCGGAACGCCGCGTCGACGTTATCCGATACCGATCCGCCGCGCGCCCTGTCGGAAAAGAGCCTGCGTGTCGGGCTCCAGCCGGAACGAGGCCAGAAAGTCTTCTACGCGGTACGACGGCTGCGCTTTGCGGATCGCCGGCAGAAATCCCAGCGCCTCGTCCGTCCTGCCAGCCAGCGCCAGGCAGCACGCCGCAATTGCCAGGATGTGCACGTGCGCGTTGGGCCGGGCGGCCGCCTTGACCGCCCACCCCGCCGCCTCGTCGATCCGGCCCAGCCGCACCAACGCCAGCGCACGCACGGCCAGCATGCCGAAGAGCAGCGGATCGAAGGGGCTGAGGTGACGCGAATGGTCTGAGGCGCCGATGGCCGCTTCGGCATCGCCCATCTGGCAATCGACAAACCCCAACGTGTAATGCGCCAGCGCGAAATTCGGACTCAGGTCCACGGCGATCCGCAACTCGCTCACCGACTGGTCCTGGCTGCCGCGCAGCCACAGCGCACGCCCCATCGCCCAATGCGCCGCGGGATCCCGGTCATCGGCGATCAGGCTTTGCCCAGCCGACTCGAATGCCTGATCGATGGCCGCCTCCTGCTCGCCCCAGCGCTGGAACGCCGTCTGCCAATGCGTGAAGGACAAGCCCGCGTAGGCGCGCGAGAACGTCGGGTCCAGCCGCACCGCCATCTCGAAAAAGTGCCGCGCCTGTTCGTTGTCAGTGCGATTGAACCGGTACATATGCCACAGGCCGCGATGATGCGCCTGCCAGGCGTCCAGCGAATTGGGCGGCGTCAGGATGGCGCGGTTGCGCTCGGCGGCCTCGATCTCGATGTCGACCGACGCCACGATCCGGTTGCCGATCTCGTCCAGCGCCAGCAAGGCGTCGTCGAACGGATGGTCAAGCACGTCCGCCCAGACGATACGCGCGGTGCGGGATTCGACGAGCTGCACGTCCACCGCCAGGCGGTGCTCATGGCGCCGCAGCGAACCGCTGACCACGTAGTCCACGTTGAGCGTGCGCCCGGCCTCCTCCGGTCCCACGCTGCGTTGGTCCAGGGCAAACACGGTGCCCTGCGCGATGACGAACAGGCTGCGCAGCTTTGCCAGCCGCGCGATGACGTCAAAGGCCAGCCCGTCCGCCAGCCCGCCCCGGACGCCCGCTTGCGCCGACCGGTCCACGAACGGCATGACGGCGATCGATGCCCGTCCGCGCCGGTACGGCAGCGCGTCGGCCGGACGCGTTGGCAAATCCGTGTCGGCCACGTCCTGTGGCGCGATCCGGGCCGCAAACGCTTCCGGCAATGGGGCAGGTTTCATCGGCGCTGCGGCGCCTGCCGGGGCCGGACTCAACGCTGGAACCGATGACGGGCCGCCGCCCGCCCGCCGGGCGCGCACATCGCGCCACGCCTCGCGCAGCGGCCGCCCATCCAGCCCCTCGGCTTCGAAGGCGCGCACGGCCGCGGCCAGATGCTCCTCGCCTTCACGCCATTGCCCGCGCAGTCCCAAGGCGTCCAGCTTCAGTTCATGGGCTTGCGGATCGAACGGCACGAGCGCGAGCCACGTGTCCAGGCAGGCAAACCGTTCCTCCGACCCCTCGGGCAGGAGAACGGCCTGATGCGCCAGCA
Source organism: Achromobacter sp. JD417 (assembly GCF_041879325.1). Lineage (NCBI taxonomy): Bacteria > Pseudomonadati > Pseudomonadota > Betaproteobacteria > Burkholderiales > Alcaligenaceae > Achromobacter > Achromobacter sp. JD417. The sequence goes on from NZ_CP087159.1 coordinate 3,505,080, forward strand.
CGGCCGTGTGGCAGGCCCGCAGCCGCCGCCGCTGCGCGGTCAGCCAGCTGTGAAAGAACGGGCTGCGGCCAATCTCCAGCCCTTCCAGAAAGTCGCCCGCGAACATGGCCGCAAGCGAGCGCAGACGCTCCGGGCTGGCCTTGCGTATACCCGCCTGCATGGCCGCCCCGATGTCGATGACGTCCACACGACAGTCGGACAGGTCCAGGCGCACGGCGTCCTGCATCGTCTCGATCCGGCGGCGGCCGGGCTCGTCCAGCAGGCCCCGCGCCTTGCTCAGGCACCAGCGCAGTTCGCCGCGGGGATCGTTCGGAATGTCCCACAGCAGTTCGCACAGGTGCGAACGCATCACGGCGTTCGGGGCCAGCGCCAGGTACGCGATCAGCGCCCGCAGCTTGCGCGACGGCGGCAGCGCAAGCGGGACGCCGCCCCGGCTGATGCGCATCGGACCCAGCATGTGCACGTGGATGCCCGCGCCGGACGAATCCACGCCGGACGAATCCACGCCGGATTCCACGCCCGCTACCACGCCCGCCTCCACGTCCCGTTCCTATCGTTGTTTCCGGGGCGCACGGCACGCGAACATCGTCGCGGCGCTGGTTGCATCACCCCGGCGCGCTGGCCACGGACGCCGTCGCGCACCCCACGCACTAACGGAGACTCACCATGTCCATTTCCTCCCTTGCCACCAGTGACGTGCGCGACACCGCACAGCCCGACCTGGCTGCCTTGAAGACCCGCCAGCAAGGCACCTGGTCCTCCGGGGACTACGCCGTCGTCGGCACCACGCTGCAGATCGTAGGAGAACAGCTTTGCGAAGCCCTTGATGTCCGCGCCGGCCAGAAAGTGCTGGACGTCGCCGCCGGCAACGGCAATGCGACACTGGCCGCCGCCCGCCGCTGGTGCGACGTGACCTCGACCGACTATGTGCCCGCGCTGCTGAGCCGCGGCCGCGAACGCGCCGCCGCGGAGCGCCTGAAGGTCGAATTCCAGGAGGCCGACGCCGAGGCGCTGCCGTTCCCGGACGCGTCGTTCGATGTCGTGATGTCGACCTTCGGCGTCATGTTCACGCCCGACCAGGACAAGGCCGCCGCCGAGCTGATGCGCGTGTGCAAGCACCGGGGCAAGATCGGCCTCGCGAACTGGACGCCCGACGGCTTCATCGGCCAGATCTTCAAGACCATCGGCAAGCACCTGCCCCCGCCCGCCGGCGTCAAATCCCCCGCGTTGTGGGGAACCAAGGCGCGCATCGAAGAAATGTTCGGGCCGCAGGCCGCATCGATCACGTGCGAGGCGCGTCACTTCGTGTTCCGCTACCGCTCGCCCGAGCACTGGATGCAGGTCTTCAAGACCTACTACGGCCCGTTGCTCAAGGCGTTCGGCGCGCTGGACCCCGCGGCGCAGACGGCGCTGACGGCCGACATCACGGCCCAGATCGACCGCTTCAACCGGTCCGGCGATTCGGCGGTGGTGGTGCCCAGCGAATACATGGAAATCGTGATTACCCGCCGGTAAGCGCATGGCAAACCCCGCCTCGCAAGAGGCGGGAGCTTCCCGGCGGCCGGCTGTGTGGTCCATGGCGCAGCGCCCTCCCGGCTGTCGTCCGGCGGGCGCCGGGCAACCGTTATAGAGGAACCTTCAGTTGAAGTAGGCAGCGGCATGCCCCGCCGCTGCCGCACTGGGTGCGAGCCCATAGCCGAAATCATACGCCCGCGACTCGCCGATCGGCGCAAATGCAGGCGCGCGTGAATCCGACGTGTAAAGACTAGGTGTAAAGACTAGGTGTCTGACACCCTGGAGAAACGGTCGCCGCACCACGGATGTGCCCCAAGGGTGTCAGACACCGGCGCACCTGAGACACCCGCCGACCCGCGCAGCAGCCCCTACGGCAAGTTCTCCCGAAATATCACCTGGCTGCGCGCCAATTCAACCCCGTTCATCGCGCTGCGTTTATCCCGCAAATTGCTGAAAATGCGCACGCAGCTCATCAGCGCTTCCATGGGGCTTTGCGTGATGACGGCGTCCATCGTGCCGTCGATCAGGAGGGCACGCGTGTCGGGCGTCAACCCGTGCCCGATGAAAACCACCCGGTGCTGCAGCCCTGCCTCTTTCAACGCCCGGGCCACGCCGTCCGATGCGCCGCCAATGTTGTAGATGCCGGCAAGCTGCGGATACTGCTCCAGCAGCTGGCGCGTCTGCTCGTAGTTGCGCTGCGCATCGTCATAGCCTTCGCGCAGATCCACCACCTGCATCGCCTGGAACTGCTCGGCATACAGCTGCAGAAAACCGCTTTCGCGCTCTTCATGGGCGCGGTAGTGCCGCGATCCCGCGATCAGCGCGACGTGCGCCGCGCGCAGGCCGATGAAGCGCGCGATCAGGTAGCCGGCCGTGCGCCCCGCCGCGCGGTTGTCCAACCCCACGTACGCCGTGCGGGCGCTGTTGGCGATGTCGGAAATCAGCGTCACCGTGGGCACGCCCTGCTGCGCCAGCGCATTCACCGCCTCGCGCACCACCGGATGTTCCAGCGCCATGAATGCGATTCCGTCGGCGCGCTTGCCGTGCTTGGCCAGCGCCTGCGCCAGTGCGTCCGGATTGAAGCTTTCCACGTACTCGACGTGGCACTTGGCGTTCAGCGGCGCAAAGTGCTCGTGCGCAAAGTTGACGGTGTCGCCCAGCATGCGCAAATAACGGTTGCTGCCGCGCGGCAGCAGGAACACCAGCCGCATGGGCTCGGGCGCGGCCGCCGCGTACGCGGCTTCGTCCGGCAGATAGTCCAGATCGATGGCCGCCTTGAAGACCTTTTGCGCGGTCGCCGGGCGAACGCCCGGACGGCGATTGAGCACGCGGTCGGCGGTGGCAGTGGACACGCCGGCGCGGGCGGCCACATCGGCCAGGCGGGCAAGTCCGCGGGAGGATGCGGTTTTATTCACATCAAAAACCATCATGAATAAGATTTGACGATGATACCGCCTATTCACTATTGTCCACTCTGCCGCACGGCTTAGGCGGTTTTGTGGCACATCAAAAAACATCATAAGCACGACAACGGAGACAACCATGAAGCTGCTTACACGCCGCAGTGCCCTGCGCCGCCTTTGCGCGGTCCCCGCCCTTGCCGTCGCCGGCACCGGCTTTCCGCTGATCGCCCGCGCCGCCGATTACTCGCTCAAGTACGGCAACAATCTGCCGGTGACGCATCCGCTGAACATCCGCGCGCAGGAAGCGGCCGAACGCATCCTCAAGGAAAGCAACGGCCGCGTCGACATCAAGATCTTCCCGAACAACCAGCTTGGCGGCGACACCGACATGCTGGCCCAGGTGCGTTCCGGCGGCATCGACTTCTTCACGCCGTCCGCCCTGGTGATTGCCACGCTGGTGCCGGTGGCCGCCATCAACGCGGTCGGCTTCGCGTTCAAGGACTACGACCAGGTCTGGAATGCCATGGACGGCGCGCTGGGCGCCCACGTGCGCGCGGCCATCGCGCAGCGCAAGCTCTATGCCTTTGAAAAGATGTGGGACAACGGCTTTCGCCAGACCACCAGCAGCAAGGGCCCGGTCAATACCGCCGCCGACATGGACGGCCTGAAGATCCGCGTGCCCGTGAGCTCGCTGCCGATCTCCATGTTCAAGGGCCTGGGCGCCGCGCCTGCCAGCCTGCAGTTCAGCGAGGTCTATTCGTCGCTGCAGACCAAGGTGGTGGACGCGCAGGAAAACCCGCTGCCGATCATCCAGGTCGCCAAGCTGTACGAAGTGCAGAAGTACTGCTCGCTGACCAAGCACATCTGGGACGGCTACTGGTTCATCGCCAACGGCCGCATGTGGGAAGGCCTGCCCGCCGACCTGAAGACGGTCGTCGCGCGCGGCATCAACGAAGCCGGCCTCGCGCAGCGCGAAGACATCAAGAAGCTCAACGCCTCGGTGCAGTCCGACCTGGAATCCAAGGGCCTGGTGTTCAACCAGCCGTCGGCCGATAGCTTCCGCGAGCAACTGCGCACCGCGGGCTTCTACAAGGAATGGCAGGGCCGCTTCGGCAATGAGGCCTGGGGCCTCCTGGAGCAGTCCGTCGGCAAGCTGGCCTGAGGTCGCGCGTCATGGCCTCCCTGTCCGCTCCCCACGCCGCGGCGCCTGCGCTGCCGGCCAATCCCCTGCGCCGGGCGGCCGGCGCGCTCGACACCGTGCTGGGCACCGTGGTCGAACACGTTGCCGCAGCCATCGTGCTGGTCGAGATCATCGTCCTGTTTGCCGGCGTGGTGTCGCGCTACGTGTTCCATAGCCCGCTGGTCTGGTCCGATGAACTTGCCTCCATCCTGTTCCTCTGGCTGTCCATGCTGGGCGCCGTCGTGGCCCTGCGGCGCGGCGAACACATGCGCATGACGGCGCTGGTGAACAACGTCAGCCCGGCACGCCGGGCGCAGCTGGAAACCGCGGCGCTGGCGGCATCGCTGGCCTTTCTGGTGCTGATCCTGGCGCCCGCCATCGAATATGCGCACGAAGAGCATTTCATCATCACCCCCGCGCTGGAGCTGAGCAACGCCTGGCGCGCCGCCGCCATCCCGGTCGGCATGGGCCTGATGGGCATCATCGCGCTGCTGCGCCTATTGCGCACGCAGCCGCTGCCGCAGGTCGCGATGGCGCTGGCCGGCGTGGCCGCCGTCGTCGGCATATTCTGGATGGCGCAGCCGCTCTTTTCGGGGCTGGGCAAGCTGAACCTGGTGATCTTCTTCGTGGGCATCGTCGCCGCCACCGTGTTTTCGGGCGTGCCGATCGCGTTCTCCTTCGCGCTTGCCACGTTCTCGTATCTGGCGCTGACCACCAACACGCCGATGGTCGTCATGGTGGGCCGGCTGGACGAAGGCATGTCGCACCTGATGCTGCTGGCGGTGCCGCTCTTCATCTTCCTGGGTTCGCTCATCGAAATGACGGGCATGGCGCGCGCCATGATCCAGTTCCTGGCCAGCCTGCTCGGCCACGTTCGCGGCGGGCTGTCCTACGTGCTGATCGGCGCCATGTACCTGGTGTCCGGCATCTCGGGTTCCAAGATCGCCGACATGGCGGCCATCGCGCCCGTGCTGTTCCCCGAAATGAAAAAGCGCGGCGCCAAGCCCGGTGACCTAGTCGCCCTGCTGTCGGCCACCGGCGCGCAGACCGAAACAATTCCGCCGTCCATCGTGCTCATCACCATCGGTTCGGTGACGGGCGTGTCGATTGCCGCGCTGTTCACGGGCGGCCTGCTGCCCGCCGTGGTGCTGGGCCTGGCCCTGTGCACCGTGGTCTGGTGGCGCTACCGCAAGGAAGACCTGAGCCTTGTGCAGCGCTTCACCTTCAAGGAGATCGGCCGCTTCTTCATGATCGCGCTGCCCGCCGTGGCCCTGCCCTTCGTGATCCGCGCCGCCGTCGTCGAAGGCGTGGCGACCGCCACCGAGGTCTCCACCATCGGCATCGTGTACTCCGCCGTCGTGGGCCTGTTGATCTACCGCTGCTTCGACTGGGCGCGCGTCAAGCCCATGCTGATCGAGACCGCGTCCCTGTCCGGCGCCATCATGCTGATCGTGGGCTGCGCGACCGCCATGGCGTGGGCGCTGACCCAATCGGGCTTCTCGGGCGACCTGGCCAAGCTGATGGCGGGCATGCCCGGCGGCAGTTACGGCTTCCTGGCGGTGTCCATCGTGGCCTTCATCATCCTGGGCAGCGTGCTGGAAGGCATCCCCGCCATCGTGCTGTTCGGTCCCCTGCTGTTCCCGATCGCGGTGCAGGCTGGCGTGCACGAGGTCCACTACGCGATGGTCGTGATCTTTGCGATGGGCATTGGCCTGTTCGCCCCGCCCTTCGGTGTCGGCTACTACGGCGCCTGCGCCATCAGCCGCGTCGATCCCAACGAAGGCATCCGCCCGATCTGGGGCTACATCGGCGCGCTGCTGATCGGCCTGATCGTCGTGGCCGCCTTCCCCTGGTTCTCCATCGGTTTCCTGTGACGCGACGCGGCCCCTCGCGGGCCGCGCCCTTCCCGTCCCTCAGCCACCCCTTTTAAAAAGATCCATCATGAGTCGTTTTCTGGGCGAGATCCGCCAACTCGGTTATGTCGTGCACGACATCGAAGCCGCCATGGACTACTGGAGCACCAAGCTCGGCGTGGGCCCCTGGTACTACAACCCCCGCGTGCCGATCGTGAACTATGAATACGACGGCCAACGTCACGACCCCCACAATTCCGTCGCGCTGGCCAACTCCGGCTACGTGCAGGTCGAACTGATCCAGACCCGCAACGACGTGCCGTCCATGTACCGCGACTTCCTGCAGGCCGGCCGCACCGGTCTGCAACACGTCGCCTACTGGACCGAAAGCTACGACGCCGATCTGGAGCGCCTGCTGGCGCAGGGCTTCAAGCCCAAGATGAGCGGCGAAGTCGGCGAAAAGGGCCGCTTCATCTATTTCGACACCGAATACCACCCCGGCACCGTCATCGAGCTCTCCGAAGTCGCCGGCCCCAAGGGCCGCCTCTTCGACCTGATCCGCGAAAGCTCGGTGAACTGGGACGGCAAGGACCCCGTCCGCGCCTTCCCCGACCTGAGCCGCCTCTGATACGCCCCTGCCGCACACCGCCACCATGAATTCCCAATCGTTTACCGCCACCTACCTGATTGAAACCCCCGTCGACCCCGCCAAGGTCGCGGAAGTCATGGCCGGCGAGCAGTCCTGCGGCACCTTCACGCGCGTTCAGGGGGAAACCGACGAGCTGCGCGCCCGCGCGCGCGCCCGGATCGAATCGATCGAAACGCTGGAAACCATCGACGCGCCCAGCCTGCCCAACGCCTATCTGGCGCGCCAGGCGGGCGGCATGCCCGGCAAATTCCAGCGCGCGCGGATTCGCATCGCGTTTCCCGTCGCCAACGTGGGTGCCAACCTGCCCACGCTGGCGGCCACCGTCGGCGGCAATCTGTACGACCTGGGCGAGGTCACCGGCTTGCGGCTCGAAAGCATGGAACTGCCCGCCAACTATCGCGCACAATTCGACCTGCCGCAGGTCGGCATTGCCGGCACGCGCGCGCTGACCGGCGTGGACAAGGGGCCGCTGGTCGGCACCATCATCAAGCCCAACGTCGGCCTCTCGCCCGAACAGACCGCGCATCTGGTGGCCCAGCTTTGCGCGGCCGGCGTGGACTTCATCAAGGACGACGAGGTGTGCGCCAACCCGGCCCACGCCCCGCTCGCCCAACGCGTCGCGGCCGTGATGGCCGTGGTGCGCGCGCACCGCGAACGCACCGGTCGCAACGTGATGGTGGCTTTCAACATCACCGACGAAACCGACGCCATGCGCCGCCACGCCGACCTGATCGAACGCGAAGGCGGCACCTGCGTCATGGCCAGCCTGAACTGGTGCGGCTATTCGGCCATCCAGACCCTGCGCCGCAGCACGCCGCTGGCGCTGCACGGCCACCGCAACGGTTTCGGCGCGCTGTCGCGCCACCCGCTGCTGGGTATCGGCTTTCAGGCCTACCAGACGCTGTGGCGGCTGGCGGGCGTGGACCACATGCACGTGCACGGCCTGCAAGGCAAGTTCTCGCAGGAAGACAGCGAGGTCGTCGACTCGGCCCGCGACTGCCTGGCGTCGCTGACCCCGGGCATCGACGACGCCGTCATGCCCGCGTTCTCGTCCGGCCAATGGGCCGGCACCGTGCCCGCCACCTGGGCCGCCGTGCGCAGCGACGACCTGCTCTTCATGTCGGGCGGCGGCATCCTGGCCCACCCCGACGGCCCCGCCGCCGGCGTGCAAAGCATCCGCCAGGCCTGGCACGCCGTGCGCGACAACCAGACCCAGCAAGACTACGCCCGCAACGCACCTGAACTGCAGCGCGCGCTGGAATTCTTTGGAAGCCGCGCATGATTGGCGGCGCCGCGCCGCAGGTGTGCTGGTATGGCGACGACTTCACCGGCGCCACCGACACGTTGGCCGAGGTCGCTCGCGCCGGGCTGCGCAGCCTGCTTTTTCTGAGCGTGCCTTCTTCCGCGCAACTGGAACGTGCCGGGCCATTGGATGCCATCGGCATCGCGGGCGCGGCCCGCGGCATGGCGCCTGCGGAGATGACGGACGAGCTGCGGGCGGTCGGTGCATTCATGGCAGGCACCGGCGCGCGCGTGCTGCACTACAAATGCTGTTCCACCTTTGACAGCGCGCCGCACGTCGGCAGCATTGGGGTGGCGGTGCGCGAATTGCGTCGGCATTTTGCGAATTCCATCGTGCCGATCGTGGGTGGGCAGCCCAGCATTGGCCGCTATTGCAGCTTTGGCAACCTCTTTGCGCGTGCAGGTTCTGCGCCGGAGGTTCATCGCATTGATCGCCATCCCGTGATGAGCGTGCATCCCGTGACACCCATGCACGAGGCGGATTTGCGATTGCACCTGGAGGCGCAGGGTTTGGCGGGCATCCGCTCGGTGCCGCACACGGCCTACCCTTCGGCCTTGGAACCAGATGCGAAAACGGCTGCAGCCACAGCCGATGCCACCGCCGCGCACTCAGCCGCGCTCGATGCCTGGATCGATCAGGTCATCGACAGCACCGATGGTCCGCTGCTGCTGGATCTGGTGGACGAATCGCAGCTCCCCGTCATCGGCCGTTTGATTCAACGCGCCGCTTCCCGCGCCCCCCTCTTGGCCGTCGGCCCCAGCAGCGTGCAACAAGCGCTGGCCCGCGCTCGGCCCGCGGGACTTTCGGGGGCCGCACCTGCGACGCCACTGAGCCCTGCCAATGGCCCGGTGCTGGTCGTCGCGGGCAGCCTGTCGCCCGTCACTGCCCGGCAGATCGCCGCGTGCGAAACCTATACGCGCCAAGCGCTGCAAGTCGAACGGCTGCTGGCGGATGACGACTACGCCGCGCAACAGGTCGCATTGGCCGCCGCCACACTGGCCCAGGGCCGCAACGTGCTGGTGCATACCGACAAACCTGCTGGCGCCGTCAACGCAGACCAGACCGCCGCCACCGCCCGCGCCACGGCGCGCCTGGTCGCGGACATCGTGCGCGCCAGCGCCCAGGCCGGTCACCGGCTGAACCGCATTGGGATTGCCGGTGGCGACACGTCCAGCCAGGCAACGCTTGCCTTGGGACTGTGGGGATTGGCGTTTCGCTGCGTGCTGGCGCCCGGCGTGACCGTCAGCGTTGCGCGCAGCGACGATCCGGTGACGGATGGCGCTGAGCTGATGCTCAAGGGCGGGCAGATGGGTGGGGATCGGCTGTTTGACGAGTTGGCGGCCGGCAAGGTCTGACCCCCGGCCCACGCGTTCTGACGTGGGGGGCTAACGACCATGCCAATACCGTCTCGCACGCTCGCGCTGTCCCCACACTTCCAACACATCCGGCAGCGACGCCGCCATCACGGCGCCGTCCCGGTCGCTACGCCAGAAGCTGGCGCCCGCCCGGCTCCAACGCAGCTCCACCGCCCGTGCCGGGTGGCGGAACCGGTTCAGGTGCCCAGCCTGCGCAATGGCATGGACGGCCTGCGTCGCGTTCACCAGGTCATGCCCCGACGACGATCCTGACCCGTGATGCGGCGCCAGCACCACATCGGCACTGGCAAGCCCCTGCGCCACCATGTCCCGCTCCTGCGCCACGCCTACGTCCCCTGTCAGCAACAGAGAATGGCTTTCCCCCTCCACGCGCAGCACGCAACTGTCGGCATTGCGGTCCTCCACCTTCGCGCTGCGTTCTGACGGCCCCGGATGCAGGAAGGTGAACACCACCCCGTCCGCTTCCCACCCCAGTCCACGTTCGCACCGCGCCATCGTATCGGGCAACACCGGTTCGGCATTGCCTACGTCGGGCCACAACCTTGCGTCGCGCCGTAGATAAGCGGGCAAATCGAAGGATGTATAACTTCGCCCCACCGGCACCGCCCCCAGCACCGCGCGCGTGCCGCCCACATGATCCATGTCGGCATGCGACAGCACCAGCACATCCAGCCGCCCGATCCCCCGCGCTTGCAGAAATGGCGCGACGACCCGTTCGCCCGCATCGCTGCCGCCGTAGCTGCGCGGGCCCGCGTCAAACAGCAACGACTGAGTCGCCGTTTCCACCAGGATGGCGCTGCCCTGCCCCACGTCCATCGCGCTCATGCGCCAATGGCCCGGCTCAGGCTTGTCGGGCCGCCAGAACAGCAACGGCAGCATGCAGAACCACCCAAGGTGCCGACCAGGCCAACCCTTCGCCTGCAGCGCCCAGATCATGCCCGCCACCGCCAGCAGCAGCCATGGCCAGCCGGCCGCGGCAACCGGCACGCTCGACCAGCTTGCATTGCCGACCCACGCAACCGGCGTCATGGTCAGGTCGAACGCGGCCAGCCCGGCTTGCCCGGCCAACGCCGCCAGCGCCTCGGCGCCGGGCACGGACGACAGCGCCGCGCACAGCAACGCCAGCGGCGTCACGATGAACGTCACCGACGGAATGGCGACGGCATTGGCAAACGGCGACCCCAGCGACACCTGATGCACCAGAAAGGCCAAGAGCGGCATCAGTCCTACCGTGACCATCAGCTGCACGTGCGCGGCCTGCCGCAGCCGGGCCGCGCATCGCGCGCGCCAACTGGCGTCCACATCGATCGGCGCGGCCACGATGCGCAACAGCACCGCCACCGCGCCGAACGACAACCAGAAGCCCGCAGACATCGGGGCCCACGGGTCCAGCGCCACCACCGCCGCCGCCGCGCAGGCCAGGACCCGATCGCCCGACAAAGGCAGCCGCGACAACGCCGCCCCCAACACCACCAGCAGCATGAAAAACGTGCGGCGTGCGGGTACGCCCCAGCCCGCCAGCAGGCAATACAGCAACGCAACCACCGCCGCGACCGTCCCGCCGGCCACGCGCGCAGGCATCCGCTCGGCAAGGCCCACACCCCGCCACCGCACACGCCGCCAAAGCGACGACGCCAGCAAGCCCGAGATACCGGCAATCGATGTCACGTGCATGCCGCTGATCGACACCAGATGCGTGATGCCGCTGCGGTTGAAGATCCGCCAGTCGTCGCGCGCCACGCCAGCCTGATCCCCAATCGCCAACGCAATCAGCACCGGCGCGTAGCGATGCTCGCCCAACGCCGCGCGCATGCCCTCGCGCACGAGATGCCGGGCACGTTCGATGGCAATGCCGGGCGTGGCCCACGGCCGATCGTCCAGCAGGACGGGCTGCCCGCGCACGGTTCCCGTGGCGCGAATGCCGTTGGCAAACATGCGCCCCTCCACATCCGGCCCCGCGGGATTAAGCAATCCGTGCGGCCGCCGCAGCACCAGCGCCATCCGCCACACTTGCCCGGGCAGCACCTGCGGCACGGCTTGGTTGGACCCCGCGCCAGCCTGCCAGGTGACCTGGACGTGCGAGGGAATGCCGGGACGAGCGGGCGGCATCACCTCAGCCAGGAAGCGCTGACGCTTCGCGTCGCCATCGGGCAATGCGGCCACGCGCAGCACCAGCCGCGACACCTGATCCTGATGCGCGTCGGCAAGCCCATCGTCCAACCGTTGCTGCGCTTGCAGCGTCGCATTGATCAGGCCGGCCGAAAGCCCTAGCCCGAGGGCCGCAAGTACACGGCAGGAACGGTTGCCCGCGCGCGCCCATGCGGCGCATGAAGCGGCGCCCCCCGCGGCCACGAGCCATAGCACGAAAGTATCGGGCAGGGACGGCAGCATCTGCACCAGTGCCGAGCCCGCGACAAACGCAATACAGATCGAGCGGCCCGTAATGGTCTTCTCCCAGAAACCGAAGAGAGTAGGTCACGGCGAGACCGGGATGGGCGGCTAGTGAACGAATCGATCCCCCTCGGCCAGCCGCCACCATCTGGCGGTCAGTCCGTGCGCCAGACGAAGAAATGGGAGCGCGCGCACCGGGTTCTGCAGCGAGGCGGAATCACTTGACCAAGTAACGTGCGCCCGGCGACGAGTGGCCAAAGCGGTTGGAAAGTTGCTTGCGAGCGGCTTCGAAGTTGTCCCAATCCGCGCCGTCTTGCAGTGGGGGAATGGTCACGACCTCCCCGATATCAAGGCCGGCCAGAGCGGCGTCGACCATGTCCTCCGTGCGCATGACGATCTCGCCCGGAAGGTTGCTGTGCGGCAGTCCTGCCACGTCCCAGAATTCAGTCGCGGTGGCGCCTGGCAATACGGCCTGAATGCGCAAGCCCTTGGCTGCCAATTCATGATGCAGGGATTGTGTAAGCGCCAGGACATACGCCTTGGTGCCGCCGTACACGCCGTTCAGGATTTCCGGGCCGATGGCTGCGATGGAAGCGATGTTGATGATGGTGCCGCCACCTTGCTTGATGAAGACGGGCGCGGCGGCATAGGTCAGGCGAGTAAGGGCTGTGACGTTGAGGTCGATCATCTTGACCATCTCGCCAATATCGCTCTGCGCAAGCGGCGTCACCGCGCCGAAGCCGGCGTTGTTGAGCAGCAGGTCGATGCCGCCATTGGCCAGAATGGTTTCGACTCGCGCCACTCCCTCGTTGCTGCCCAGATCAGCGTTGACGGTTTGCACGTTGCGCCCGGTGGCGGTCGAGATCCGTTCTGCGACCGCGCTCAGGCGATCCTGGTTGCGGGCCACCAGGATCAGGTCGAAGCCCCGACGAGCCAGTCGATCGGCATAGACGGCGCCGATTCCGGAAGACGCGCCAGTGATAAGTGCGGTTTTGTCAGTCATGGTCAAGCTCCTTGGTTGATGTGCTGCGTTGCGTTGTTGATGCGATGGAGCCATTGTGCTTCCAGCGGAAAAGACATTTCAGACAACAAACACGCAATTTCTGCCATCACTGACGACGAGACATAAAAGACACGACCTTAAGTGACTGTTTAATAAGCAACAATTGACAATGCAGAGCTTTGGTGGCAATGTCTCCAACAATCAAAAAAACGCATTTAAGGACTTCCATGATCAAGCGCATCGGCCTGGTCGTCTATCCGGGCTTCCAAGCTCTGGATTTGGCTGCCCTCACCGTTTTCGAATTTGCAAACGGCTTGCAGAAAGACGTGGTGTACGAATTCGCTGCCTTATCGGTCTCGGGTGGACTCATTGAAAGTTCGACCGGCGTCGTTGTCGGCACCGAGGCGATAGGTTGGGGAAGCTATGACACGCTACTCATCGCAGGTGCGACTAGCATTCCCAATGCGACACCTGACCTGACCGATAAAATTCGGCAGGCAGCCGGAGCGACCCGGCGCGTGGCAAGCATCTGTACAGGTGCCTTCATCCTCGCCAAGACTGGCCTGCTGAACGGTAAGCGGGCTACTACGCACTGGTACTTCGGAAGACTTCTGCAGGAGCAAAATCCCGAAATTCAGGTTGATGAGGACAAGATCTTCGTCAAGGATGGCGACATGTGGTCATCGGCCGGTGTGACAGCGTGCATCGACTTGTCGTTGGCGCTGGTCGAGGCTGACCTGGGCGTGGAAATCGCCAAGACCATATCGCGCCTCATGGTCGTCTACCACCGCCGTACGGGTGGCCAGTCGCAGTTCTCAGCGATGGCGGAAATGGAACCTAGCTCTGATCGAGTCAAGGAAGCCCTAAGATTTGCGAAGGAGAACCTGAGCAAAGACCTGAGCGTCGAGGATCTGGCGGAACACGTGCATTGGAGTCCCCGTCATTTCAGCCGGATTTTTCAAATGCAAACAGGCATGGCTCCCGCGAAGGCGATTGAAAAGCTAAGAATCGAGGCTGCCGAGACGCTCATTGATCAGGGCCATGCATCAGTAAGCCGTATTGCCTCGCTGACGGGATTTGGCGATGAAGAGCGCATGCGTCGCGCATTCATGCGGTCGCATGGCGTCACGCCGAAGGCTTTGGTCTTGCGGGCCCGCGGCAAGCGCGACAACGTTTATATCAACTGATTCCAACACGCCGGAAAAGTGTTCCCGGCGTGTTTTCCGCGCGCCGCGATTACGGAATTTCTGGAAAATCGATTGCCGTATCGTTCACGCGATTGAAGATATTGGTGAATGTGATCACAGAGACGACCAGGCCAATTTCAACGATTTCGGCATCGCTGAATCCGGCGGACTTGGTATCGGTAAAGGCCTCTTCGGGAAGCGTGCCAGGGTTGCTTGCGAGCTTGCGAACAAAGCGGGTAAGCGCATCGAAACGCACGTTTCCGGTAGATTGATCTGCAATGACCTGCTTCAACGTCGCTTGCGGAACGCCTGCCAGCTTGCCAACCAGAAAATGCGCGGCTTGGCAGTAATCGCAACCCGATGCCGAGCTGACGGCCAGCTTGATGACTTCCTTTTCCTGTCTGCTCAACGTGCCGGGCACATTGTCCGCCTGCAGGATGGCTTTCAGGGCGGCAGGGTTGTGTGCGCCGATGGCCGCGTAGGCATTCGGGACGCGACCAGCCGCCTTGCTGATCTGGGAAAAGAGTTCTGCAGTGGCTCCAGAGGCAGACTCAACCGGAGGGGTAACGATTCGGGACATGACTAACTCCTTTGAGAGCGAAGATGGGAGTAGTCACTGTATTTCTCTAAACCACGTTGCTGAAGACGAGCGATGCTCAACAATATGCTCATTCGTCTCACACACCTGAAAGCGCTGAATTCGCGAACATGACCAATACCGACTGGCTCAGCAACCTGCTGGATATCGTGACAGTGAGAGGACGCCTGGAGGTGCGCTGCTTGTTTGGTGCCCCGTGGCGCGAGACGTTTGAACAGGCGCCTGCCGACGAGATTCCCTATCACGTGATACTGAGCGGCAGTGCCGTGCTTGAACTTCCAGATCAGCCGCCGCAGCTTCTTGAGGCAGGGACGATCTTCATGGCGGTTGACGGTGGCCCGCATGTCCTGCATGACGGAAGTGGCAAGGCGCCGCTGCCGATCAAAAAGCGCAGTCTCGCCAACATCACGATCGGCGAAAATCATGGGCCGGGTGCCAAGATGGACATGTTGTGTGGACGCTTCATGCTGAAGCAACCCTATGACAGACTCATGCGCAAGCATCTGCCTCCTGCTCTGATCGTCAACACCAATCCGGATAAGCAGGCCGACCGGAGCACCGAGCTCAATAACCTGATCGGTCTAATCCGCAATGAGTCAATGAATGAGCAGCTAGGCGGTCTCGCCATCCTTAACGCCTTGTCCACTGCGCTGATGGCAGTCGCATTGAGACATGCGGCAAAAGCCGAACAAGCCGCATCTGGATTGCTTGCTTTAACCAACAACCCGCGCTTGGCGCCGGCCTTGAATCAGATGTTTCAAGCGCCGGGACAAGCCTGGACACTCCCTGACCTGGCTGCCCTTTGCAATATGTCCCGCGCCACTTTTGTCAGGCATTTCCAGGAAGCGCTGGATTGTTCAGCAACGGAGTATCTGACGGACATACGCATGTCAAAGGCTGCACAACTCTTGCGCGAAAGTGGCGAATCCATCGGCGGCATCGCCGAGCGCGTGGGTTATCAGTCGGACGCGGCGTTTCAACGCGTGTTCAAGCAGCATCTTGGCGTGACTCCCGCGCAATGGAGAAAATCACCTCGAGCTGGTCTGGCGAATTGATTACCCCTGACTATGGTGTGAAGTGCGCACGCAGTACAGTAGCGCCACCCTACCATCACGCCCCGCTTCCCCATGAAAGGCTCCCGCAACTCCCTGTCTTCGCTGCGCATCTTCCTCACCGCCGCCGAAACGCTGAACTTCAGCCGCGCGGCCGAGGCGCTTAGCCTGACGCAAAGCGCGGTCAGCAAACACGTGGCGGCGTTGGAGGGCCGATTGGGCACCGCGCTCTTCAAGCGTATGCCTGCGGGGCTGCGGCTGACGTACGCGGGCGCCCTTTACCTGGAGCGCATCAGCGCGGCGGTGCGGCTCATCGACGAGGCTGACGCGCTGGTCGCCAACCCCGCGTCGCGCGTCGCACTGAACGTGGCGGTCTCGCCGTCGTTTGCGCAGTTTTTCCTGCTGCCCAGGCTGGCCGAGTTCTTTGAATTGCACCCTGAGATCCGCGTCAATATCCGCCCTCGCCTGCTGCATGGCCGCGACCGCTCTGAACGATTCGACGCGGAGATCCAGCTTCACACGGGATATGTGTCGGGCATGAGCGCGCAGTATCTGTGCGGCCGCGAAATGGCGTTGGTGGCCGCACCTTCGGTGATCAAGCGCCATCCGGTCAAGTGCGTGGACGACATCGCGCGATTGCCGTTGCTCAAGCGCGCCCAGCGCGGCTATGGCTGGGACGAGTGGCGGGCCGACGTCGCTCCGTTGTGGTCCGGCCCCCCCGCCACCGCGGCGGAATACGAAGGCTTTTCGATCCTGCTGCCGGCGGTGCTCAATGGTTTGGGCGCGGGCATCATGCCGCTGTGCATGGTGCTGGAGCATCTGGAGTCGGGACGCCTGGTGCGGCCCTTTGGCGAGGCCGTCGAAGGCCGCTACGGCTATCACCTGATGCAGCCTCGTCCCAACGTGGGCGGCCCTTACTGTGAAGCGTTTTGCGAGTGGGTCATCGCCCAAGGCCAGGCGCTGAACATACAGACGCGGCAATACGCAGGCATCACCTAGAACCTGGCTGCTTTCAAGCCGCTGACCGCGCAACAGCACCTATTCCAGTTTGGAATATCCTATGCGCATACTTCCTTTGCGGGGGGCCAGCGCGCGCACCACAATGACGTGAATAATTCATGGATCACCATAAAATCATGTTCAAGTGGAAAAAACTGCTGGCCGCCATGGCCGTTCCCGCGTGCTTGGCAAGCGTGCAATCCGCCTCGGCCGCCTATCCCGATAAACCCGTCAAGATCGTCGTGCCGTATTCGGCGGGCGGCAGCTCGGACGTGGTGGCCCGGGCGATCAGCGATCAATTGAGCGCCGAACTTGGGCAATCCGTCGTGGTGGAAAACCGCGCGGGCGCCGGATCGATGCTGGGCACCGCCTACGTCGCCACCGAAGCGCCCGATGGCTACACGCTGTTGCTGGCTGACGTGCCGTTCACCATCGTGCCGGCGCTGTACAAGGACCGGGTGAAATACGACGCGAAAAAGGATTTCGCGCCGATCACGCTGCTGGGCTTGTCGCCCATGTACCTGTTCGTGAATCCCGGGTTCGAGGCGCAGGACGTGCCGTCGCTGGTCAAGATCGCTTCGGCCAAGCCGGACACCGTCTCCATCGGTTCGGGCGGCAACGGCTCGCTGACCCATCTGATGGCCGAATTGTTCATGCAGAACACCGGCACCAAGCTCGCGCATATCCCCTATAAGGGCGCGTCGGCATCGGTCAATGACCTGGCCGGCCGCCAGATCGACGCCAGCTTTACGACGATGGCCTCGGCCGTTGCCCTGTTCCAGAGCGGCAAGATCAAGCCGATTGGCGTGTCCTCGCCCGCCCGTCAGGCCGGCACGCCGGACGTGCCGACTTTCCAGGAACTGGGCTACCCGGGCCTGACCGTGCAGAGCTGGTGGGGACTGGTCGCGCCGGCCGGCACGCCTGAGCCCGTCCAGAAAAAACTGTCGGAAGCGATGGCCAAGGTCATGCAGTCCGAGCCCGTCAAGCAGCGGCTCGCCAGCGTGGGCATGAACCTGCCGCCCGACACCAGCGCCGCAGCCCTCAAGGCGTTGCTGACGCAGGACTTCGCCCGCTGGGCCGATCTGGTCCAGCGCGCCAATATCACCTTCGAATAACACGCACGCAGCGCCGCGCGGCATGCGCGCGGCGCCGGAGACATTGATGACGACAAGCTGGCAACAGCAGGCCGCCGACGACGCGGCCTTGATGCACGATTTTCAAACCCTTTGCAGTTTTGGCGGACGCCTGTCCGGCACCGGGCAGGACGATGCGGCCATGGACTGGGCACTGGACCGGCTCCGGGAAATCGGACCCGACGTGCGGCGCGTGCCGGTGCCCTACGATGGCTGGCGCTGCCTGTCCAGCCGCCTGACGCTGCTGGGCGACGCGCCCGAGGATCTGGAGTGCGTGCCACTGCTGCGCTCGGCCTCCACCCCCGCGCAAGGCCTGGAAGGCGAAATCCTGGATGTCGGCGCGGGCCGCCCAGAGGACTTCGAGCGTGCCGGCGATGCCGTGCGCGGCCGGATCGTGCTGGTGCGCCATGAATATCCGTTCTCGCAAACGCACGTGCACCGCCGCCGCAAATACGACATGGCGCTCGCTCAGGCCGCCGCCGCTTTCCTCATTGCCAACACGCTGCCCGGCGCGGGCCCCTTGTCCGGCTCCTCCGGCCGCCCCCGCGACGGCGCGGGCATTCCCGCGGCCTATATTGGCCACGAAGCCGCATCCGCATTGACCGCCCGGCCCGGCGCCCGTGTCCGCTTGCAGATCCAGGGCGAAGAGTTGCGCGATTCGATGGCCTGCGCGGGCGTTCTGGATCTGCCCGGCGGCCGGGACAGCCGGATCGTGATCAGCGCCCACATGGACGGCCACGACCTCGGCCAGAGCGCACTGGACAATGCCACGGGCGTTGCCGTCGCGCTGGCTGCCGCGCGGCTGCTGGCAGAACGTCTGGGGCCCGGCACGCCCGGCCTGCGCATTTGCTTCTTCACCGCTGAAGAATGGGCGCTGGCCGGGTCTGCCCGCTACCTGGCCGACATGCCTGCGGCCGAGCGTCAACGGCTGAAGTTCGACATCAACCTGGACACCGTTGCGGGCGACGACACGCTCTGCGCGCTGATCAGCGACTATCCGGCGCTGGCGGACGTGGTCCAGGACACCGCCGCGCGCGCCGGGGTGCCCGTGTCGCACTGGCTGCCTTTCATGCCGAACTCCGACCACGCCAATTTTGCCAAGCAAGGCATTCCCGCCCTGCGTCTGGTTGCGGGCTTCGAGAAGCCCGAATCCCGCGTGCGCCACATCCTGTCTCGCGGCGATTTGCCGGACATCATCCGGGAAGACGAACTGCGCAACGCCTTGGCCGTTACCTGCGCGATGGCGTCGCTGGCGCTGGAGATGACCGATCCGGAACTGGATGCGCTGAAAGCCGGTTCCACGTGCCCGCGCGTCTAGCGCAACCTCGGCGACCTCGATTGCCCGGCCGCGATGCGGGCCGGGCACGCCGCTTGCTGAATATCGGGTTCCACAGGCAGCGCCCCGCTGCCTGATCCTTCCAAACCAAGGAGACCGATATGGCCGATCATGTGATCAAGGTGCTGAACAACCTCATCGAAACGTCGAAGAACGGCGAGAAGGGCTTCGCTTCGGCGGCCGAGGACGCGAAGGCTCCCGAGTTGCAGGAACTCTTTCGCAACCGCTCCCGCGATTGCGCCGCCGGCGCCGCGGAATTGCAAGCGCTCGTGGCGCAAATGGGCGGCGAGCCCGAAGACAGCGGCACGGTGGCTGGCGCCATGCACCGTGGCTGGACCAACATCAAGGCAGCGGTTTCCAGCCGCACCGACCTGACGCTCCTCGAGGAATGCGAGAAAGGCGAGGACGTGGCCAAGGCGGACTACGACAAGGCGCTGAAGGAAACGCTGCCGGAAAATGTGCGTGCCATCGTCGAACGCCAATACCAGGGCGTGCTGCACAACCACGACCAGATCCGCGACCTGCGTAACCGCTACCGCGCCACGACGTAAGCGTCGCGCTGCGAACCATGCAGCACGTGAAACGCCGCCTGCCCGATGCAACATGCGCCGGGCAGGCGGCGCGTCCTTGCCGGGCTATCGCATCAGTTCGGCATAGACGCGCTTGAACAAGGCAAAGCGCTCCTTCAGCCCTGCCAGTCCTCCGTTGATGCGCCGCGTAATCCGGGCAAAGTCTTCCAGATCGTCGTCATGGGTACGGTCGTCGGCCAACTCATTCAACCCACGCGACTGCCAATACCAACCCGCGCTCAGCGCCGCCCATTTCGGGTCGGCCAGCAACTCGGGCATGGTGACCAGGTCCACGCCCATCGCATCGCCTGCCGAATCGTAATTGCTGCGTCCCGTCAGCTGGATGATGCCTCGTCCGCGATATCGGTAACCATCGTTGCTTAACTCATCGCCATTGCCCATCCGGTTTGCATAAACCAGATTCGCGAGTCCCTGCGGATTATTCACGTAGGGCATCGCGGACGCTTCATCCGGAAAACGTTTGGGCCACACCTTGGTCAACCGCGCGGCGGTTGAGTAATTAAGGTTTTCCTCGATCCGGTTGTATTGGCTGGATTCATAGCCCGTCTGCGCCAGAAAACTCGCCATGCGGTCAGGGGTTTCAATTTCGTACTTCTGAAACGCGGGCGCCAACGCTTGCGCCCACTCGGCGGGGGCTCTGCAGTTGGGAAACACGCGTTGAAGTTGTTCGGAACTCAGCATGGCGGTTCCTCTGCTTGCTTAAAGGTTCGTGCCACCCGGGCGATAACGTCGCGTGCCCGATTCTCACGACGATCCGGGGCCGGTCAATGATTGTGAGCCTGCCGGGAAACCCGTCCATACCTCAAATTGGGTATGGCCGGCGTGCTGTTCCGCAACGCGAGCTTGACACCTCCCGGGTTCCCCCGGGAACATACGCCATTCACCCGGGGAGCGCGTCCCCGCGCAACATCCGCCCGGCATGCCGCATTCCCATCTGACTCCCCTCGCCCAACACGCCCAGGACCTGCTTTCCGCCGTCCGCCGCGACGCGCCGCTGGTGCAGTGCCTGACCAACTTCGTTTCCATGAATTACGCGGCCAACGCCGTGCTGGCGATCGGGGCGTCGCCCGCCATGGTTCATGCCGAAGAAGAGGCCCCCGAGTTCGCCGGATTCGCCGGCGCGGTCGTCATCAATATCGGCACGCTTTCCTCGCCGTGGCTGCAAAGCATGCTGCTGACCGCCAAGGCCGCCGCGCACGCGGGTACGCCCTGGGTGCTTGATCCGGTCGCACACCACGCCACCGCCTTTCGCCGTGACGCCATCCAGCGGCTGCTGGACCTCAAGCCCGCCATCATCCGCGGCAACGCATCCGAGATCATTGCGCTGGCCGGCGGCCTCAGCTCGGGCAAAGGCGTGGACGCGCGCGACGCCGTGGCGCATGCCGAGCAGTCTGCCCGGGACATCGCCACGCAGCGCCAGACGGTGGTGGCGGTGACGGGCGAAACGGATTACGTGACGGACGGCGCACGCGCCGTACACATCACGGGCGGCTCGCCGCTGATGCCGCGCGTGACCGCCACCGGGTGCGCGCTTAGCGCGGTGGTCGGGGCGTTTGCCGCGGTATCGCGCAACGATGCGTTTGCCGCGGCCGTGGCCGCGCTGTCGTGCTTTGGCATTGCGGGCCAGCGCGCCGCTTTGCATGCCGACGGACCAGGATCGTTCGCATGGCGGTTCCTGGATGCGCTGGCCGCGCTGGAAGCGGATTGCCTGACGCGCGAATCTCCCCTGCGTTGATTTGGCCCCGTGCATGTCACGGGTAGGTCACACACCGTCCCCAAAATTCTTTCCTTCAACACGGAGGAAAGACGGTGAAGCCACACCTACGCAAGATCTATGCAGTCACCGCCAGCTTTGCGCTGGTAGCCGGTCTGTCCGCCTGCGGCGGCGACGACGATGACGACACCACCGCCCCCGAGACGCCGCCGCAGGCCAGCGTGCCGCAAGGCGCCACGCTGGACGTCGCGATTCTGGGCACCACGGACCTGCATGCGAACGTGCTCGGGTATGACTATTACAAGCTTGCCGAAGACAAGAGCTACGGCATGGACCGCACGGCCACGCTGATCGCCAATGCGCGCAAGCAGCACCCGAACACGCTGCTGTTCGACAACGGCGACACCGTGCAGGGCACGGCGCTGTCGGACTATCAGGCGCTGGTGTCGCCGGTGCAGTGTTCAGACATGATCGCGATCTACAAGCAGATGAAGCTGCTGTCGTACGACGCGGCCACGATGGGCAACCACGAGTTCAACTATGGTCTGCCCTATCTGTCGCAGATCACCAATGTGGACTTCGGGCTGGCCGGCATCGGCAAGGGCACGGCGCAGACGAACCCGGCGGGCGCCAAGGATTGCGCCGCCCCGGCATTCCCGTTCGTGTCGGCCAACGTTGTCTCGGCCGCCTCCAAGCAGCCGATCTTCAAGCCGTACGTGCTGCTGGAAAAGACATTCAAGGCGACCGACACCACCGGCAAGTCTATCGACGTGCCGCTCAAGGTGGGCGTGATCGGCTTTGCGCCGCCGCCCATCATGCAATGGGACAAGGCCAATCTGGAAGGCCACGTGGAAGTCACGGGCTGGAAGGAGACCGCGGCGCGCTACGTGCCGGAGATGAAGGCCGCGGGCGCGGACCTGGTGGTGGCGCTGGCGCATGGCGGCATCGACCTGGCCACGGCCTACAGCCCCGACATGGAAAACGGCGCGGGCTATCTCAGTCAGGTTGCGGGCATCGATGCGCTCATCACGGGCCACCAGCATCTGCTCTTTCCCGACACGAACGCCAAGTCGCAGTTTGCCGGGCAGCCGGGCGTCGAACTGGAAAAGGGCTTGATCAACGGCGTGCCCACCGTGCAGGCCGGCCAATGGGGCAACAACCTGGGCCAGATCACGCTCAAGCTGGCGTATGACCAGGGCTGGAAGGTGCAGAAGGACGCCACGCAGGTGCAACGCATCTCGACAAGGCTGACCGCGCAAAGCGGATCCACGCCCGCGACCTACGTCGCGCCGGACTCGGCCGCGCAGCAGCTGGTGCAGGCCGAGCACGACGCGACCATCGGCTACGTAAAGACGCCGATCGGCCAAAGCCAGTTCGACATGGCCACGTACTACGCGCTGGCAGGCGACGTGTCCGCGCTGCAGATCGTGAACATGGCGCAGATCGACTACCTGTCCGACTACATCGCCAAGAACAGTCCGTCGTACGCGGGCCTGCCGATCCTGTCGGCTGCAGCGCCGTTCAAGGGCGGCCGCAACGGTCCCGGCGACTTCACGTATGTGAAGCAAGGCAACGTCGCCATCAACAACGCGGCCGACCTGTACCTGTACCCGAACACGCTGCAAGTGGTGCGAGTCAGCGGCGACATCGTGCGCCAGTGGCTGGAGAAGACGGCCGAGCAGTTCAAGCAGATCGACCCCGCACAGGTCGCGCCGCAGGACCTGATCGACACCGGCTTTCCCACGTTCAACTTCGACGTGCTGTATGCGGCGGGCAACGCGCTGCGGTATGAAATCGACGTGACGCAGCCGAAGGGCTCGCGCATCACGGCGCTGACGTACAACGGCGCGCCGCTGGACCTGACCGCGCAGTTCCTGGTGGTGACCAACAATTACCGCGCCAGCGGTGGCGGCGATTTCCCCGGTTTGGCCGGCGGCAAGGGCGACATCGTGCTGCAAGCGCCGGATGCCAGCCGCGACGTGCTGATCGCCTACATCAAGAAGAACCCGACGCTCGACCTGGCCACCTTCGGCCTGGATCGCAGCTGGCGCTTCACGCAGGTGAGCGGGCTTGCCGGACCGGTGGTGTTTTCGTCGGTGCCGGGCACGTTGGCGATGGCCACGGCGCACGGCGTGACCAACGTCTCGGTGTACGACGCGACGCCGGACCCGGTGACGCAGCTGTCGCGTTATGCGCTTGATCTGACCCAGTAAGCGGCCCGCCGCCTTACTGGTAATACACGCAGATGCGCTTGCCGCCGATTTCGTGCACGTCAATCGGCAGCTCGTACAGATCGCTCAGCACGTCAGGCCGGATCAGCTCGGCCGGCGTGCCGTGCCGGGCGATCCGCCCCTGACGCATCGCCACGATGCGGTCCGCGTAGCTGGATGCGAAATTGATGTCGTGCAGCACCAGCACAACCGTCTTGCCCAGTTCATCGGCTGCCCGGCGCAGCGTGCCCATCATGGCGACGGCGTGCTTCATGTCCAGGCTGTTCAGCGGCTCGTCCAGCAACACGTAGCGCGTGTCCTGGCACAGCACCATGGCCACGAACGCGCGCTGGCGCTGGCCGCCGGACATCTCGTCCAGGTAGCGGCCGGCCAGCGGCTCCAGATTCAGATACGCGATGGCCTGGTCGATATGGACCTTGTCATCCATCGTCAGCCGCCCGCCCGTGTGCGGGTACCGGCCAAACGCCACCAGATCCCTGACCGTCAACCGCAGCGGCAGATGGTTGTCCTGACGCAGGATGGCCAGGCGCCGGGCCAGCTCGCGGCTGTCGGCGCGCGTCACGTCCAGGCCTTCGACCAGCACCCGCCCCGCGCTCATCGGCAACAGCCGGCTTACCATGGACAGCAAGGTGGACTTGCCCGCGCCGTTCGGCCCGATGATGGCGGTGACGCCGCCTGCCGGCAGATCCAGGCTGACATCGTCGATGACGACGGTGTCGCCGTATTGCTTGCTGACCTTCTGGATTTCTATCATCGGCGCCCCCTGCGCAGGATCAGGACGAGGAACATCACGCCGCCCACGAATTCAATCACCACGCTGACGGTGGTGTTCAG
This sequence comes from Achromobacter sp. JD417, assembly GCF_041879325.1. Lineage (NCBI taxonomy): Bacteria > Pseudomonadati > Pseudomonadota > Betaproteobacteria > Burkholderiales > Alcaligenaceae > Achromobacter > Achromobacter sp. JD417. The sequence continues at coordinate 3,529,427 of NZ_CP087159.1, forward strand.
CCCCAGCACGCGCTCCAGCAGCGTCTGACCGCCGACCAGGAATATGACGCTCAGCAGCATCGCGGCCGGCACGGTGTGGCGGTGCCGGTCCGACCCCATGGCGTGATACGCAAGGTTGCTGACCAGCAGGCCGAAGAACGTGACGGGCCCGACCAGCGCCGTCGACACGGACACCAGCACCGCAATGGCCGCCAAAGTCAGCATGAGCGTGCGGCGATAGTCCACGCCCAGGTTCAACGCAATATCGCGCCCCAGCGCCAGCACGTCGTAGCGCCGGCGCATGCGCCAGATAAGGAGCGAAGCCGCGCAGACGGCCGCCAGCGCGATCGGCAGCAATTCGATGCGCACCGAATTGAAGCTGGCGAACATGCGGTCCTGCAGCACCAGGAATTCATTCGGATCGATCAGCCGGATGACGAAACTGGACAGGCTGCGAAACAGCAGTCCGAAGACGATGCCAACCAGCATCATCAGATGCAGGCTGCGCACGGCATCGGAGAACAGCCAGCGGAACAGCAGGCACGCGAACGCCGTCATCGCGCACACTTCCAGGAGAAAGGCCGCGACCGGATGACTGGCGGTGGCCGCCGCCTGCCCGAAGCCGAACACCACAACCGCCTGGATCAGCAGGTACATCGCATCGAAGCCCATGATGGCGGGCGTCAGGATGCGGTTGTGGGTGATCGTCTGGAACAGCACCGAAGACACGGCCACCGCATAGGCCACCAGCAACATCGCCAGCAGCTTGCCGCCGCGAAACGGAATGACGAATGACCACTGGCCATTGGCGCCCAGCGTCATGAAGGCCACAATGCACAGCAGCGCAAAAGCGCCCAGCGCCGCAAGGCGCCACGTCTGCGGCGCGCGCGCGGCAAAGGGCGGTATCGAGATATCAGCCAACGCGATTCCTCCGCGTGCGCAGCAGCCACAAGAACAGAATGCTGCCCAGCACGCCCACCACCGTCCCGATCGGGATTTCGTAGGGATGGATGACCAGGCGGCCAATGATGTCGCAGGCCAGCACGAACACGCCGCCCAGCAGCGCCACCCAAGGAATGGCGCGGCGCATGTTGTCGCCCAGCACCAGACTGACGGCATTGGGCACGATGAGGCCCAGGAATGGGATGCTGCCGGCCGTCACGACCACCACCGCTGAAATGGCGGAAACGATCAACAGGCCCACCAGCGTCAGCCTTGCATGATTCAGTCCCAGGTTGGACGCGAACTCGCGGCCCATACCGGCAACCGTGTAGCGGTCGGCGGCGGCATAGGCCGCGCAGGCCAGCGCAAAGCCGATCCACAACAGTTCGTAGCGGCCGCGCAGCACGCCAGAGAAGTCGCCGGTCGTCCACGCATGCAGGGATTGCAGCAGATCGAAGCGGTACGCCACGAAGGTTGTGACCGCCTGGATCACGCCGCCCAGGATCAGCCCGATCAGCGGCACGATGAATGGCGTGCGCAGCGGCACGCGTCGCAAGAGGGCCAAGAACAGCAAGGTGCCCGCCAGCGCGAAGCCCGTGGCCGTCAGCATCTTGCCGATGACAGGGGTATTGGGCGCCAGCAGCGTGATGGCCAGTATGCCGAGGGTGGCGGACTCGACGGTGCCGGCCGTCGTGGGCTCGACGAAGCGGTTGCGCACGAGCATCTGCATGATAAGGCCGGCCACGGCCAGCGCCATGCCCGCCAGCAGCAGCGCAAGCGTGCGCGGAATGCGGCTGACCATCAGCAGGCGCCACGCGCGCTCGCCCGCCTCGCCGCCGTCCCACAGCGCGGTCCACGGCATCTGGCCCGCGCCCACGCTGACGCTGGCCACGCACAACAGCAGCAATACCACCACCACGGCGGCCAGGCCGCCCCACCCGCCGATTGCGCGCCGCCAGTTCACCAGCCGCCCTTCCCGTCTTGCATGCTGCTTACTTTCCCTGTGCCAACGCCGCCGCGATCTGGTCCACGTTCTGCTGCATCGCGGTCAGACCCGCGCTGCCCAGCAGGTACCAGTTAAAGCCGTTCAGGTACACCACGCGCTGGTTCTTCCAGGCCTTGGTCGGACGCACCAGTTCGTTGTCCAGCATGCGCTCGGCCGACACGCCCTCGCGGCCGATGGCGGCGTCGCGGTCGATGACGAACAGCCAGTCCGGATCGGTCTGAGCGATGAACTCGAACGAGATCGCCTGACCATGGTTCGACACGTTCAGATCCGCCGCGGCGGGCTTGACGCCGAACGCGTCGTGGATCACGCCAAACCGCGAACCCGGGCCGTAGGCGCTCATCTTGCCGCCGGTGGTCAGCACGATCAGCGCCGTGCCGGCGTTGGCCGCCTTGCCCTTCAGCGATGCAATGGCCGCGTCCAGCGCCGCCAGCTTCGTCTTCGCCTCGTCTTGTTTGCCGTACAGCGCGGCCAGCATTTCGGTGTTGCGCTTGACGCTGCCGACCAGATCCTTGGCGTCAACCGTCAGGTCGACCGTGGGCGCAATCCTGGAGAGCTCGTCGTACTTGGGCGCCGAGCGGCCCGCCACGAAGATGACCTGCGGCGCGGCGGCGTGGATGACCTCGTAGTTGGGCTCGAACATCGTGCCCGCCTTGAGGTAACGCTTGTCCGCAAACTGGCTCAGGTGCGGCGGCAGCTTGGCGGCGCTGGGCACGCCCACGGGGTCTACGCCCAACGTGTGCAGGGTATCGAGCACGGCCAGATCCAGCACGATGGCCTTGGTTGGGTTCGACGGCACCGCAGTCTCGCCACGCGCGTGCTTGACCTGCGTGGTGGACTGCGCGGCGCAAACTGCTGCCGCGGCGCTCAGCGCCAAGGCCATGCCGGTGCGCGTTGCCCAGCGGCGGGCAGCGCCCGCCTGTTTTCCATTGTTCATGCAAACCTCTCTGTGGCGGGGCGCAATTGCGCCCCCATAACACTCAGAACTTCACGCCCACGCCCAGCCAGTAGCGGCGGCCGTCCTCGACATAGCCGAAGTCGTCGTAGGCGACCTGTTTGTCGAACAGGTTGTAGATGCCGGCGTACACCGACACGGTCTTGTTCACGGCGTACGAACCGCCCAGGTCCACGAAGGTGTAGGACGGGGCCACCAGCGCGTCCGACGACGGGCCTGTGGTCGGCTGGCTTTCGCGGCCGCGGAAGTTCACGCGCGCCCAGGCCTGCAGCGCGTCGGACGGCTGCCAGTTCACCGTGGTGGTGAACAGGTGCTTGGGCAACTGGTTCAGCGGCTCGCCCTTGTATTGGCCCGACTTCTGCTCGGACTTCGTGAAGGTGTAGCTGCTGGTCATCGACCAGTCGGCCGCCAGCGGCAACTTGAGGCTGGCTTCGACGCCGCGCGACACGGCCTTGTCCACGTTCATGTAGGTGGTGGGATTCGAGCCGAACTGGTTGGGGCCGTCCGTGCACTGCGTCAAGGGGCAAGCCACCCGGGTGATCTTGTCCTTGAAGTCGTTGTTGAACAGCGTGACGCCGGCGCTCACGCCTTGGCCGTCGTCATACAGCAGGCCGATTTCCTGGGTCACGGACTTTTCAGGCGTCAGGTCCGGATTGCCGTACATGTTGCCGCCACGGCTCGTCTGGCCCCAGCCGGCCACGGTCTGGCGCAGGTCGGGCGCGCGAAAGCCCGTGGAGACGCCGCCCTTCAGGGTCCAGCGTTCGGCCATGTGCCACACACCGTACAGACGCGGGCTGAAATGGCTGCCGAAGTTCTCGTCCTGGTCCATGCGCAGGCCGGTCGTGACGGCGAAGCTTTCGGTCAGGCGCCATTCGTCTTCGGCGAACAATGCCCATTGATACCGTTCGACCTTGCTCGGGCCGCCGGCAAGCTGGTTGCCCGTCTGATCGTTCAGGCGCTGGTTCAGGTAACTGCCGCCCAGCGTCAGCATGTGCGAACCCAGCGGCAGCGACCAGCTGGTCTGCAGGTCCAGGTTCTTGATCTTCATCTGGCGCGAGCGGTTGTCGAACTCTTCCTGCTGCACGTAGCTGTCGGACACGCCCCAGCCCCAGCGGCCAGTGTGCGACAGCGCCCACTTGCTGCTGCGGTAATCGGTTTCCGAGGATGCCGGGCAGCCCGTGCGCGGGCACGCGGTGCCGGGCGGCAGCGGCTCGACCGTCTTGCCCAGGGTGTCCTGGAACTTCTGGCGCATCGTGGTCGCTTCCAGCACGATGTCGTGATCGCGGTTGGGCGTGAGCGCCAGTTTGGCCGTCACGCTTTCGGCATTGCGCTTGCGAAAGCCGTTGTAGATGTCGTCTTCGTCGCGCTGGGTGGCCTGGCCGTAGATCTGCAGGCCCAGCAGGTCGTTCTTGATCGGGCCGGCCAGGTAGAAGTTGCCTTGGTAGATGTCGCCCGATTTGCTGCTTTCCTGGATGGTCGTATCCATGCGGATTTCGCCATGCCATTGGTCCGGTACCTTGCGCGTGATGATGTTGATCACCCCGCCCATCGCGTCCGAGCCGTACAGCGACGACATCGGCCCGCGCACGACTTCAATGCGCTCGATGGCCGACAGCGGCGGCGTCCAGCCGCCTTCGACGCCCGTCGAATCCGAATTGGTGCGGGTTTCGCGCGAGTTCTGGCGCTTGCCGTCAATCAGGATCAGCGTGTACTTCGGTCCCATGCCGCGCAGGCTGATGTCCTGGCGGTCGCCGCCGCCCGTGACGATGACGCCGGGCACTTCCACCAGCGCGTCGTTCAGGTCGCGGTAGAACTTCTTGTCCAGGTCTTCGCGCGTGATGACGCTGATCGAGGCGGGCGCATCCTGGATGCGCTGCTCGAATCCGCTGGCGGTCACGACCACCGTGTCCATCGTCGTGGTGGCGTCCGCGGCCTGGGCCCAGACCGCTTGCGGCGCAATGCCGAAACCCGCGGCGCACAAGGCGGCGGCCAGTTGCGTGCGCGACGCGGCGATGCGCTGGCCCGTGGCCACTTCTTTCCTGCTCATGATTCCAACTTCTCCCGTCCCCGGTTTGCACCGCACCCCACGCGCGGCGTTACGCCGGCTCCCACTTATTAATGAAAACCATTCTCATATTAGAATTGGGGCTTGCAGCACGCGGCAACACGCTTTCCGCAACTTTTATCTTCTTTGCACTTCTTGACACTGCGCCGTGCACCCTTCGGCCAAACTGCCGGATGCACGACGCCCAACACGCATGCTCTTGAATCATTCAGCGGTGGCGCGCCGCATCCTGCTCATCGACGACGACGTCGAGCTGGCGCAGATGCTGCGTGAATACCTGGAACCGAATCAGTGCCAGCTCACGCTGGCGCACACCCGCTCGCAAGGCCAGACCCTGCTGGCGCAGGACGACTTTGACCTCGTGCTGCTGGACCTCATGCTGCCCGACGGCAATGGTCTGGACCTGCTCAAGCACTACCGCCAGCGCTCACGCCGCCCCGTCATCATGTTCACGGCGCACGGCGGCGAGACCGACCGCGTATTGGGGCTGGAATTCGGCGCCGACGATTACCTGGCCAAGCCGTTCAGCCCACGCGAACTGAAGGCCCGCATCACGGCCGTGCTGCGCCGCTTCGAGCACGCCCCCGCCCCCGCCAGCCCGTCCCTCAGCCTGGGCGCGCTCTCGCTGGACCCGGCGACGGGCCGCGCGCGCCTGGGCGGGGACGAGGTCATGCTGACAGGCGCCGAACAGCGCATCCTGGAAATCCTCATGCGCGCGCCCGGCCAGGTGATCGCACGCGACCAGATCGGCCTGTATGCGCTGGGCCGCACCCCAGACCGGTACGACCGCAGCATCGACACGCACATCAGCAGCCTGCGCAAGAAGCTGCGCCTGGATCAACACGCCGACATGCTGTCCATCCGGAATCTGCGCGGGCTGGGCTACGTGCTGGCGGGCGCCGCGTGATGACGCTGCTGCCCGCCCGCTCGCTCTTCTGGCGCGCATTCCTGACGTTCTGGGGCGCCATGGCGGTCATCCTGGTCTGCGGCATGGTGCTGACCGCCAGCGTGGCCTGGTACCGCTTCAATTCGCTGGATGGCCTGAACCCGGGCAACCTCACGCGTGACGCCGCCCAGGTGGCGCGCACACAGGGCGAAGGAGGCCTGGCGCGCTGGGTCCGCGCCATGGACGACAACTACTCGGCGCTGAAGATCTACATCATGGATGCAGAGGACCGGGACATCCTGGGCAGGCGCCTGCCCACGCGGCTGCATGACTGGCTGGTCGCGTACCGCGCGGGGCCCGACCGGGCGACGCAGTCCGACTACGCGCCGGCCGATCCCGCAGGCGAGCGCGTCTCCTGGTGGGAACCCCAGACGCTGATGCTGCCGGACGGCTCGGAAATGCTGATGCTGTTCCTGCCCTTTGACTCGTCGCGCTGGGAGGTGCTGGCGTTGTCGCCCGTCGCGCTCGCGCTGCTGCTGTTCGCGCTGGCGGTCACCGCGCCCTTTTGCTGGGCGCTGACCCGCCACATCACCGCGCCGCTCGCGCAACTGCGCCAGGCCACGCATGCCCTGGCCGCGGGACGCCTGGACACGCACACCCCGGCCAAGCTCGCCACGCGCAAGGACGAACTCGGCCTCTTGGCGCGTGACTTCGACGCGATGGCCGTGCGCCTGAAGGCGCTGGTCGATACACGCGAGCAGCTCCTGCACAACGTCGCGCACGAACTGCGGTCGCCGCTTGCGCGCCTGCGCCTGGCCTCGGAACTGGCGCGGCGCAACGACGAACGGCGCGATCTGCAGCTGGACCGCATCGAACGCGAATGCGAACGCCTGGACGCGCTGGTGGGCAACACGTTGCGGCTTGCCCGCGTGGGCGCGCTGCCCGTGCCCACCGAACCGCTGGATCTGTCGGAAGTCGTATCGGGCGTGGTGGACGACGCGCGCTACGAGGCGGAGGGCCGGCGCCTGCGAATCGATTGGGAAACGCCGGCGCCCATCCTGATCGCCGGCGACCGCGCCAGCCTGGCCAGCGCGATCGAGAACGTGCTGCGCAACGCCCTGCGCTTCGCGCCCGCCGAAAGCGTCATCCGCGTGCGCTTGCTGACCAGCGCCACCGAGGCCAGCCTTGAAATCGAAGACCGCGGTCCGGGCGTCGCCACGCAGGAACTCGCGTCGTTGTTCGAGCCCTTCTATCGCGCGGGATCGGCCGCCGCCGCCCACACGCCAGGCGGCGGGGCGGGGCTGGGCCTGTCGATTGCGCAAGCCGCGATCGCCGCGCACAAGGGAACGATATCGGCCCGTAACGTGGCGCCGCAGGGCCTGAGCGTGCGCATGGACCTGCCGCTGCTGACATCGCCATCGTAAGACGGCGGGCACGGCGCCCGGGTCGAGGACGTGGCGGTCAGTCCGCGTCGGCCAGGATGGCTGCGGGCAGCCTGGGCAGCACCCGCATGGCATTGGCGGTCGTCGCGTGCGCCACCTGCCCCGGCGTGATGCCGCGCAGGTCCGCCAGCACCTCGGCAATACGTGCCAGTTCGCCGGGACGATTGCGGCGGTTGGGCTCGTGCAGCCAGGCGGGCGGAATGTCGGGCGCGTCGGTCTCAAGCACCAGATGCTCCAGCCCGACGTCCACCGCGTGCCGGCGAATCTGCAGCGCCCGCTCGAACGTCATCGCGCCGCCCATTCCCAGGGCGAATCCATGATCGATGAAGGCCTGCGCCTGCTGGGCGCTGCCATTGAACGCGTGCGCAATGCCGCCGATACGCGGATGGCGGCGCAGGTATTTCAGCAGGATGTCCTGGGATTTGCGCACGTGAAGCAGCACCGGCAGGCCAAATTCGACGGCCATGTCCAGCTGCGCGGCGTAGAAGCGCTCCTGGCGCTCGCGCGGCGCGCCGGACGCAATCTCCGGCACGAAGAAATCCAGCCCGATTTCGCCAATGGCGACAAAGCGCGGATCGCCAAGCGATGCCTTGATCGCCTCGCGCAACGCGTCCAGATCGGCGTCGTCGGCGCGTTGGACGTACAAGGGATGAATGCCCAGCGCGTAGGCGCCGCCGGCGATGCTGCCGGCCAAGTCACGCACGATGGCGAAGTTGGCCCGTTCGATGGCCGGGATCACGATGGCCTGGACGTCGGCGCGGGCGGCGTGATCCGCGACCTCGGTGCGGTCGGCATCGAATTCAGCGGCGTCCAGGTGGCAATGGGTGTCGATGAGCATGGGCGTGTCCTCCGAATGCGGATTATCCGCCCGCGGCCGCCGCGCGGACCAGCGCCCGGCGGCTTTCGCTGCGGACCGGGCTAGCCGGACACCAGGCGGCCGTTTTCCATCAGCAACTGACGGTCGGCGCGGGCGGCAAGCTCGGGATCGTGCGTCACGATCGCAAATGCCGTGCCCGACTCCTGGTTCACCCGGGTCAGCAATTCGAACATATTGTGGGCGGTGTGCCGGTCGAGGTTGCCCGTGGGCTCGTCGGCCAGGACGCACACCGGTCGCGTCACCAGGGCACGCGCCAGCGCCACGCGCTGGCGTTCGCCGCCCGACAACTGCCCCGGAAAGTGGCCTTCTCGGGCCGACAGGCCCACCAGACCCAGGACTTCGCGCGCGGCCTCGCGCGCCTTGTCGCGGTTCTCGCGGCGCACGATCAGCGGCATCGCCACGTTGTCCAGCGCGGAAAACTCCGCCAGCAGATGGTGGAATTGGTAGACAAAGCCCAGGCTGCGGTTGCGCACCGCGCTTTTCCGCGATTCGGACAGCCCGATGCCCAACTGGCCATCAACGGTGATCGAACCGCTGGTGGGCACGTCGAGCAGTCCAAGGATATGCAGCAAGGTGCTCTTGCCGGATCCCGAGGCGCCCACGATGGCGACCATCTCGCCGCGCGCGACGGACAGGCTGACGTTGCTGAGCACTTCGATGCGGGCGGGGCCTTCGTCGTAGACCTTGACGATATTCTCGGCCTGCAGCGCCGGGGTGGCGCCGGCCTGGGGCGTGTGCGTCGGGGAATCAATCATGGCGCAGCACCTGTGCGGGTTGCAGGCGCGAGGCGCGCCAGCTCGGATACAAGGTCGCCAGCAGGGACAGCACCAGCGAGGTCACGCCGATAGTGACGATGTCGCCCACCTGGGGATCGGACGGCAGCGCGCTGATGAAATAGATCTCGCGCGGCAGGAAATGCACGCCCAGCATGCGCTCGATGAACGGCACGATCACATCGACGTTGTAGGCGATGGCAATGCCGCCGGCCACGCCCAGCAAGGTGCCGATCACGCCGATCAGCGCGCCTTGCACCAGGAAGATGCGGGCCACTTCGCCCGGCCCCGCGCCCAGCGTGCGCAGGATGGCGATGTCCGATTGCTTGTCCTTGACGGCCATGACCAGCGAGGACAGCAGGTTGAACGCGGCCACGGCCACGATCAGCGCCAGGATCAGGAACATCATCCGTTTTTCGGTCTGGACCGCGGCAAACCAGGTGCGGTTGTTGCGCGACCAGTCGCTGGCCATGACATAAGGCGGCAGGACGTTGCGCAGCTCGGCCGCCACCTCGGGCGCCTTCTGCATGTCGGCGATGCGCAGGCGCACGCCGGCGGTGCCGCTTTCGCGGAAAACGCGCGCGGCGTCTTCGTTGTCGACGAAAGCCAGCGAGGAATCGTATTCATAGTGGCCGGACGAGAACACGCCCACCACGGTGAATTGGCGCATGCGCGGCGCGAAGCCGGCCGGGCTGATCGAGCCCTGGGGCGCCATCATCAGCAGCGTGTCGCCCACCTTGACGCCCATGCCGTCGGCCAGTTCATTGCCCAGCACCACACCGAAGCCGCCGGGTTTCAGGTCTGTCAGCTTGCCCGACACCATTTGCCGGGGCAGGTCCGACACATTGCCCTCGGTGGCCGGATCGATGCCGCGCACCTGAACGCCGCGTAGCGCCTGGCCCCTGACCAGCATGCCCTGCGCCGCGACGAAGGGCGCGCCCGCCTTGACCTCGGGGTTGCGCTCGGCGGCGGTGGCAAACTGTTGCCACTGCTCCAGCACCCGTTCGGGCGACGCGCCGGGAAGGTAGAGTTCGATGTGCGGCAGCACCGACAGCATGCGATCGCGCACTTCTTTCTGAAAGCCGTTCATCACGGACAGCACCACGATCAGGGCGGCGACGCCCAGCGCGATGCCCGCCATGGAGCTGGCGGCGATGAAGGAGATGAAGCGATCGCGGCGGCCGCGTCGCTGGCGGATACGGGCAAGACCCGCATAGCGGGCGCCGATCCAGAGTTCGTAGGGTATTTTCAGCACGTGCGCATTATTGCATTAACCGTCCGCAAATCGCCGCGCGGATGTGCGGATCCTAGACCAGCCGTGACAACGTATGGCAGTTCCGGACGGCGTGAAGTTCCCCATGCCGCCGCGGACTACAATCGCGCCCATGCTGATCGTCATTCCGGGCGCGTTGCCCGCCCTTCCCGTCGCCGCCGAACTGGCCAAGCTCCTGCCCGAGCGCGCGCCCACCCTGCACGGCTGGCTGCAGGCCGCGGCCGCCCGTCCGCAGGCTTACGACCTGCGCGCCCACGGCTGCACGGCCTTCGAATCCTGGCAACTTGCACGGGCGGGGTACGCCGCCGAGCCCGGCCTGCTGCAAAGCGCGGGCCTCGGCCCGCTGCTGGCCGCAGAACAGTCCAGTGCCTCGCCGCAAGAGCCCGTCTGGCTCTGCGAACTGGTTCATCTTGCCCTGGGCGCGGACCAGGCCTCGTTGCTGGATCCCGCCTTGATGGACCTGACGGAATCGGAAACGGCCGCCCTGCTGGAAACCGCCCGCCCCCTCTTTGACGGCACCGGCTTCTCGGTCGAGCCGCTTTCGCCCCAGCGGTGGCGCCTGCGCCTGCCGGCGGACCTGCGCCCCCAGACGGCCAGCCCGGCAGCAGTGGCGGGAAAGCGCCTGAATGACTGGTGGCGCCAGGATGCAGAAGCGCGTCCGTGGCGGCGCCTGCTCAATGAGATCCAGATGGCGTGGCACGAACACCCCGTCAACGATGACCGGGCCGCGCGCGGCCTGCCGCCCGTGAACGCCCTGTGGCTGTATGGCGGCGGCACGCCCTGGACGGCGGCGCCCGCCAGCCCGGCCCAGGTGCTGACGGAACTGGACGCGCCGCAACGCGCCGGCGACTGGGCCGCCTGGCTCGACGCGCTGGCTGAATTGGACGCGCGCCACCTGCGCCCGCTGGCGGCCGCCAAAGGCCTGCCCGCCACGCCCATCGAACTGCTGCTGCTGGGCGATGACCGCCAGGCCGCCCTTGACCTGAAACCGCGCGGGGGCCTGCTTGGCTTGCTGCCCGCGCCCAAGAAGAACTGGAGCGCCTGGTGGTCTCACCCCGCTTAACGATCCGTCCGGCCGACCTGGCCGCCTGTCAAATCCTCGAATCCTCCGGCATCCATCCGCTGCTGGCCCGCCTGTGGGCCGCGCGCGGCGTGACCCACCCCGACCAGACCCGCCTCGCCTGGCCGTCCCTGCTGCCGCCGGCGGGTCTGACGCACTCGGCGCACGCCGCCGCCGTCCTGGCCGATGCCATCCAGGCAGGCAAGAAGCTGCTGATCGTGGCCGACTACGACTGCGACGGCGCCACCGCCTGCGCGGTCGGCCTGCGCGCGCTGTCGGCCATGGGCGCGGATGTCGACTTCCTGGTGCCCAACCGGTTCGAAACCGGCTACGGCTTGTCGCCCGCCGTGGTCGAGCTGGCCTGCCGCCACCGCGCCGGCAAGCCCGACATCATCATCACCGTGGACAATGGCATCGCCAGCGTCGACGGCGTGGCCGCCGCCAATGCCGCCGGCATCGGCGTCGTCATCACCGATCACCACCTGCCGGGCGACACCCTGCCCGAGGCGCTGGCGATCGTGAATCCCAACCAGCCGGGCTGCGGCTTTCCGTCCAAGAACCTGGCCGGCGTGGGCGTCATCTTCTACATGATGCTGGCGCTGCGCGCCGAACTGCGCCGCCGCGGCGTGTACGCCCCCGACGGCGGCCCGCGCCTGGATGCGCTGTCCGACCTGGTTGCGCTGGGCACCGTGGCCGACGTGGTCAAGCTCGATGCCAACAACCGCCTGCTGGTCACGCAAGGCCTGCAGCGCATGCGCAGCGGCCGCCTGCAGCCGGGGCTGCGCGCGCTCTTCGCCGTTGCCGGCCGCGAACCGCGCAGCGCCAACGGCTTCGACCTGGGTTTCGCGCTGGGTCCGCGCATCAACGCCGCGGGCCGCCTGGCCGACATGAGCCTGGGCATCGCCTGCCTGACCACCGCCGACGAGGCGCAGGCGCTGGAAATGGCGCGGGAATTGGACAACATCAACCGCGAACGCCGCACGATCGAAGCCGAGATGCGCGAGCAGGCGCTGGCCGCCATGGAAGCGCCCGACGCCGCCGCAGGCGCGAGCGTCTGCGTGTTCGACCCGGGTTGGCACCAGGGCGTCGTGGGGCTGGTCGCCTCGCGCCTGAAGGAAAAATTCTGGCGTCCCACCCTGGCCTTCGCGCCCGCGGGCGACGACGAGATCCGCGGCTCCGGCCGGTCGATCCCCGACGTCCACCTGCGCGACGCGCTGGACCTGGTGTCCAAGCGCCATCCCAACCTGATCCGCAAGTTCGGCGGCCACGCGATGGCAGCCGGATTAACGCTGGGCAAAGCCGATTTCCCGGCCTTCGCCCCCGCCTTCGACGCCGCGGTGCGCGAACTCACCGGACGCGACACCTTCGAACCCATCATCGAAACCGACGGCTCGCTGGAAACCGGCTACGCCAACGCCGACGTGGCCGGCATGCTGCAACAGCAGGTGTGGGGTGCCGGCTTTGCCGCCCCCCTGTTCCTGGACGAATTCACCGTGCGCAACCAGCGGCTGGTCGGCGAAAAGCACCTGAAACTGTCCCTGGAACGCGGCCACCAACGCTTTGACGCCATCTGGTTCGGCCACGACCAATCGCTGCCGGAACATATCCAGGCGGCGTACCGCCTGGAACAGAACGTGTGGAATGGGATGGTGTCGGTGCAACTGGTGATCGAACACGCCGGGTAGTACGCGGCGGTGTCTCGCACCACGTGAGGCACCGTCGGCGCACGCAGGTGTCTGACACCCATTGAGACGCCGGCGCACGCAGGCGTCTGACACCCTCTGAGACGCCGGCCCAAGCCGACGCGCCTCTCCCCAGGGTGTCAGACACCTATGAGACACCGCCGCTCGGCAGCGCTACTTGTTCACCAGCATCGCCGGCTGCGCCAGCGCCACCAGCGCGCCCACCACCAGGCAGCCGGCCAGCATGTACAGCCCCGTATTCGTGGTGCCGGTCATGTCCTTTAACCAGCCCACCAGATACGGGCTGACAAAGCCGGCCAAGTTCCCCACCGAATTGATCAGCGCAATGCCCGCAGCGGCCGCCGTTCCGCCGAGCAGCGCTGTCGGCAGGCTCCAGAACAGCGGCAGCACCGTGCAAATGCCGATGTTGGCCACCGTCAGCGCCAGAATCGCCAGCGCCGTATTGCCGCTCCACACCGCCGACAGGAACAGCCCCACCGCGCCAAACAGCGCCGGCAACGCCACGTGCCAGCGGCGCTCGCGCTGCCGGTCAGAATTGCGCGAAATCAGGATCATGCCGATCACGGCGAACAGGTTGGGCACCGCCGTCAGCAGACCGATCGCCAGCGGGCTCTGCACGCCGGTGTTCTTGATGAGACTCGGCATCCAGAACCCCACCCCATACAGCCCCATCACGAACGAAAAGTAGATCAGCGCCATCGCCCACACCCGCGGCTTGGTCAGCGCGGCGCGGATCGGCGGATCTTCCTTTTGCTGTTCCTCGGCCGCAATGTTGCGGATCAGCACGGCCTTTTCATTGGCCGTCAGCCACTTGGCCTTGTTGATGCGGTCATCCAGATAGATCAGCACCAGCACGCCGATCACCACAGACGGAATCCCTTCCAGCAGGAACAGCCACTGCCAGCCCGACAGGCCGTGGTCGCCGTGGAACGTCGCCATGATCCACCCGGAAATCGGGCCGCCGATGAGGCCGGACATGGGCACGGCGGTCATGAAGAACGTGGTGATGCGTCCGCGCCGGGCGGCCGGGTACCAATAGGTCAGGTACAGGATGATGCCCGGAAAGAAGCCGGCCTCGGCCGCGCCCAGCAGGAATCGCAGCAGGTAGAACATATGCTCGCTGGTCACGAACATCATGCACGCCGAGATGATGCCCCACGTGATCATGATCCGGGCGATCCAGATCCGCGCCCCCACCTTGTGCAGGATGATGTTGCTGGGAATCTCGAAGAGAAAGTAGCCGATGAAGAAAATACCGGCGCCCAGTCCATACACCGTCTCGCTGAACTGCAGTTCCTGCAGCATCTGCAGCTTGGCGAACCCCACGTTCACGCGGTCCAGGTACGCCACCACATAGCAGACCACCAGCAGCGGCACCAGCCGCCAGCCCACCTTGCGGTAGATCCGGTCCTCTTCGCTGGCGCCGAGCGCCGGCGAGACCCCGGGGGGCATCGTGTTTTCCATCACTGTCTCCATTCCTCTGGCGGGATAGGCCGGCGCGGGGCCGGCGTTGTCGCGGTCCGCGTCCCAAACGGGGACATCGCGGCCACCAGGCAAGGCTAGAGCCGTCGGGTTGACAAAAGACTGAACAACTGGATTTACCCCCGCGCGACCCGGGAAATGGCACCCGCCGCCCGTGCCCGCGACGCACGCCCGCGAACAGGCTCCATCCACGGTAAAATGCCAGGTTTCGCACAAAGTCATCAGGACAGGATCATCATGGAAGCCGAACGTCAGAACCAGCTCGCAGCCCGCCTCGCCGACTACGCGGAGCGCGAACAGGCTCTACGGAGGTATCTTTGACTACGATGCCAAAGCTGAACGCCTCCAAGTCGTAAACGCCGAACTCGAAGACCCGGCCGTCTGGAACGACCCCAAGCACGCCCAGGATCTGGGCCGTGAAAAGAAATCGCTCGAGGACGTGGTGGAAACGCTCACGAGCCTGGGCGCCGGCGTGGCCGATTCCCAGGAACTCTTCGAAATGGCCGCCGCCGACGATGACGGCGACACGCTCGAAGCGATCGAACAGGACGCCGACGCCTTCCAGGAAAAGCTCGAAGCCCTGGAATTCCGCCGCATGTTCTCCAACCCGGCCGATCCCCTGAACTGCTTCCTGGACATCCAGGCGGGCGCGGGCGGCACGGAAGCGCAGGACTGGGCGTCGATGCTGCTGCGCCAGTACCTCAAGTACGCCGAACGCAAGGGCTTCAAGGCCGAGATCCTTGAAGAATCCGACGGCGAAGTCGCGGGCATCAAGTCGGCCACGATCAAGATCGAGGGCGACTACGCCTTCGGCTACCTGCGCACCGAAACCGGCGTGCACCGCCTGGTCCGCAAAAGCCCCTTCGACTCATCGGGCGGCCGTCACACGTCGTTTGCCAGCGTCTTCGTGTATCCGGAAGTCGACGATTCCTTCGAGGTGGAAGTGAACCCCGCCGACTTGCGCGTGGACACCTACCGTGCCTCGGGCGCGGGCGGTCAGCACATCAACAAGACCGACTCGGCCGTGCGCCTGACGCACATCCCGACGGGCATCGTCGTGCAGTGCCAGAACGACCGTTCGCAGCACCGCAACCGCGCCGAAGCCATGCAGATGCTGAAGTCCAAGCTCTACGAACTGGAAATGCGCAACCGCATGGCCGAGCAGCAGAAGCTGGAAGACTCCAAGACCGACGTGGGCTGGGGCCACCAGATCCGTTCGTACGTGCTGGACCAGAGCCGCATCAAGGACCTGCGCACGAACGTCGAAATCTCCAACACGCAGAAAGTGCTGGACGGCGACCTGGATCCCTTCATCCAGGCCAGCCTGAAGCAAAACGTCTAAGTTCCGCGATTCTTCCCGCTTACACGCACCCAGAGGTCCACGAATGTCCGACACCATTGCTATTCTCACCGGCGCTTCGCGCGGCATCGGCGCCGCCATGGCGCGCGGCCTGGTCAAACCCGGCACCCGCCTGATTACCCTGGCGCGCCGCGAAGACCCCGAGCTCGCCGCCCACGCGCGCTCGCAGGATGTGCAGCTGGAACAACTGTCCGTGGACCTCTCGGACCTGAAAGCAGCCGAATCCGCGGCCGAACGCATCTGCGCCGCGCTGCCGCGCGATGCCAAACGCTATCTGCTGATCAACAACGCGGGCACGGTGCATCCGGTGGCACGCACCGACGAACTCACCGACGGCGCGGCCATCACCGCCGCCTTCAACCTGAACGTCACGGCCGTCATGCTGCTCACGGCTCGGTTCCTCGCCGCCGTCGCTGACATCAAGGCCGACCGCCGCATCCTGAACATCTCCTCCGGCGCGGGCCGCAATCCCAACGCCGGCTGGGGCGTGTACTGCGCCACGAAGGCCGCGCTCGACATGCACGCCCGCGTCGTCAAGCAGGAACAAGGCGCTGACGGCGCCCGCATCGTCGCGCTGGCCCCCGGCATCGTCGACACCGACATGCAAGCCGCCATCCGCGCAAGCGACCCCGAAAGCTTCCCCGCGCTGGCCAAGTTCCAGGACTTCCATGCCACCGGCAAGCTGTCCTCGCCCGCCAACGTAGCCTCCCGCATCCTCGCCTACCTGGATCGCGAAGATTTCGGCACGACCGAAATCGACGACATCCGCAATTACGACTGATCCCCCGACCATGACCGACCACTCGACCACTCCGGCACCCGCCCAGGATGAAAACCGCTTGATCGCCGAACGGCGCGCCAAGCTGGCCAAACTGCGCGAAGCCGGGGTCGCGTACCCCAACGATTTCGTCCCGGACGCCCGCGCCGCGGCCCTGCATGACAAGTACGACGGCCAGGAGCAGGAAGCCCTGGCCGCCGCCGCGGTCAACGTCAAGGTCGCCGGCCGCATGATGCTCAAGCGCGTCATGGGCAAGGCCAGCTTCGCCACGCTGCAGGACAGCACCGGCCGCATCCAGATCTACCTGGATCGCGGCACGCTCGGCGAAGATGTCTACGCCGCGTTCAAGCAGTGGGACATCGGCGACATCATCGCGATCGAAGGGTCGGTCTTCAAGACCAACAAGGGCGAACTGTCGGTGCACGCCGCCTCGGCGCGCCTCTTGTCCAAGTCGCTGCGCCCCCTGCCCGACAAGTTCCACGGCGTCGCCGACCAGGAACTGCGCTACCGCCAGCGCTATGTCGACCTCATCATGACCGACGCCACGCGCCGCACCTTCGAGGCGCGCAGCAAGGCCGTGGGCAGCATCCGCCAGTTCATGCTGAACGCGGGCTTCCTTGAAGTCGAAACGCCCATGCTGCACCCGATCCCGGGCGGCGCGGCGGCCAAGCCCTTCGTCACGCACCACAACGCGCTGGACATGGAAATGTTCCTGCGCATCGCGCCCGAGCTCTACCTCAAGCGCCTGATCGTCGGCGGCTTCGAACGCGTGTTCGAAGTCAACCGCAACTTCCGCAACGAAGGCGTGAGCCCGCGGCACAACCCCGAATTCACGATGATGGAGTTCTACGCAGCCTTCGCGGACTACCGCTGGCTCATGGACTTCACCGAAGAGCTGATCCGCCAGGCCGCCATCTCGGCCACCGGCAGCGCTGTCCTGACCTACCAGGAACGCGAGCTGGACCTGTCCAAGCCCTTCGACCGCCTGACCATCTGCGAAGCCATCCTCAAGTACACCGACGGCTACACCCAGGCCCAGCTCGACGATCCGGCCTTCGTGCGCGCCGAATTGAAAAAGCTGGGCGCCGACGCCGACGGCCCTGTGCTGTCGCGCGCCGGCCTGGGCGCGCTGCAACTGGCGCTCTTCGAAGAGACCGCCGAAGCCAAGCTCTGGAACCCCACCTACATCATCGACTACCCGGTCGAAGTCTCGCCGCTGGCGCGCGCCTCCGATACCCGAGAAGGCATCACCGAGCGGTTCGAGCTCTTCATGACCGGCCGCGAAATCGCCAACGGCTTCTCCGAGCTGAACGACCCCGAAGATCAGGCCGAGCGCTTCCGCTCGCAGGTCGAGGCCAAGGACGCCGGCGACGAGGAAGCCATGTTCTACGACGCGGACTACATCCGCGCCCTGGAATACGGCATGCCCCCGACGGGCGGCTGCGGCATCGGCATCGACCGCCTGGTCATGCTGCTGACCGACAGCCCCAGCATCCGCGACGTCATCCTCTTCCCGCACCTGCGCCGTGAAGACTGATCGTCGGCGCGCGTCATGATCTTCAAGATCCTGATGCTGCTGCTGGTCGTGGCGGGGCTGGTCTACTGGATCAAGCAACCCCGCCGCGTCCAGCCGGGCGCGCCCTACCGGTCCGCCCCCGTGCGGCGGCCGGCATTCATTGCCTTGTGCGTGGCCACCGCCATCTCGCTCATCGCCGCGATCCTGACCGCCCTGCTCTGGATGGGCGGCGTGGCTGGCGGCGTCACGGGCGGCGGTTATCACGGCGAAGCCGATTTCCTCTTGCCCGTCGCGGCCTCGCTGCTGGCGCTGTCGGTCGCCTGCGCCGTCGGCGCGTTCATCAAGCGGCGCGGCTAGGCTCCACGGGCCACCTGCCCGCCCCCGCGGGCAGCGCCGGCAACGCCGCCTGCAACATGGCGTCGATGAAGGCGGCGGGGGCCAGTCGCCCGCCCGGCTTGTACCATTGCACCGTCAAGTTCATCGCGCCCAGCACGCATCGCTTGATGACGCGCGCATCGCCCCGCAGCAAACCCGCCTGTACCGCCCCCGCCACCACGGACTGCCACATCGCCTCGTAGCGGTCGCTCAGCACCTTGACCGACGCCTGGCTGGGCGCCGACAGGCTGCGCCATTCGTACACCAGCGCGTTCATCGCATCCCCGCCCGCGCCGTGCAGCATGCTCCACATATGCACGCGAAACAGCGCCGCCAGCCGGTCTGCCGGCACGGCATAGCAGTCCAGCGCCTTCTCGCCCAGGTCGATCACCTCCTGGATACCGTTGTTCATCACGGCGACCAGAATCTCTTCCTTGCTACGGAAATGGTGGAACAGGCTGCCCGACTGCAACCCCACCGCCTTGGCCAGCTCACGCACCGTCGTGCGCTCATACCCGCGCTTGCTGAAGAGCCGGCCGGCCGCCAGGACCAATTCCTGGCGCCGCTGCGTCTCCGCGCCCTCGTCCCGCGACACAGCGGTCCCGGTCTTGTCCATGCAGGTCAAACCCTCTGGATGATGGTCGCGGTCGCCATGCCGTGCCCGATGCACATGAGCTGCATGCCCAGCTCGCCTTCGGTCGCCTCCAGCCCCGCCAGCATCTTGGCCATCAGGCCCGCTCCCGTGGCGCCCAGCGGATGGCCGTGCGCAATCGCGCCGCCCCACGGATTCACGCGCGTCAGGTCCGCGCCCAGTTCGCGCTGCCAGGCCAGCACCACGCTTGCAAAGGCCTCGTTGATCTCGATCCAGTCGATGTCCTCCAGCACCAGGCCCGCGCGCGCCAACGCCTGCTGCGCCGCGGGGATCACGCCCGTCAGCTGCATCACGGGGTCCGAACCCACCACCACACGCGCCAGGAAGCGCGCCCGGGGCCGCAAGCCATCGGCCAGCGCCGCGTCCTTGTCGCCCAGCAGCACCGCCGCCGCGCCATCGGCGAGCTGGCTGGCGTTGGCCGCCGTCACACCGCCCTCGCCCGGCGCGCGCATTGCGGGCGCCATAGCCGCCATCCGGGCGGCGTCCGTCGTTTCGCGGATGCCTTCGTCGCGGCGCGCGGCTTGCGCCGGGCCCGGCAGCAGCTCGGCATGCAGCCCCGCGCTGGCTGCCGCCCACGCGCGCGCGTGACTCTCGCGCGCCCACGCGTCCATGTCGGCCTGCGACAGCCCCCATTGGCTGGCGATGCGCTCGGCGCTCTCGATCTGGTGAATCAGCGGATAACGCGCCAGCAACGCCGGGTTCAGCGATTCGAATCCCCGGAATTCGCTTTGGCCCAGCGTCACGTCCAGGAACATCGGCACGCGGCTCATGCTCTCGACGCCGCCGGCGACCACATAACGCATGTCGCCTGCGGCGATGGCCTGCGCGCCAAAATGCACGGCCTGCTGGCTGGACCCGCACATGCGGTTCAGCGCCACCCCCGGCACACTCTCGGGCAGCCCGGCCAGCATCGCGGCCAGCCTGCCGATGTTGGCGCCCTGCTCGCCCGCCTGGCTGACGCAGCCGGCGATCAGGTCCTCAACCTTGTCGCCCGGCAGGCCCGCGCGCGCCAGCAGCGCGTGCACGGTGTCCGCCAGCAGCGTGTCGGGCCGGGTCTCGGCCCACCATCCGCCGCGACGCCCGAACGGCGTGCGCACGGCTTCCAGGATCACGGCTTGGTTCATGCCGTCGTCTCCTCAACATAGAGCGATTCGATTTCGTTGGCGTAGGCGCGGTAGATGCTGGCGCGCCGCACCTTCATCGTTGCAGTCACTTCGCCATCGTCGTGGTCCAGTTCCTTGGTCAGCAGATGGAAACGCTTGATCTGCGAGACGGGCGCCAGCCCGGCGTTGGCGCGCGTGACCTCCTGCTGGACCAGTTCGCGCACCTGCGGGCATTCCGCCAGCGACCGGAAATGCGTGAACGCGATGCGCCGCGATTCGGCCCATTTGCCCACGGTGTCGAATTCCAGCTGGATCAACGCCGTCACGTACTTCCTGCCGTCGGCAATGACAATGCATTCTTTCACGTACGGACTGCCCTTGACCGCGTTCTCGATCTCGGACGGCGTCAGGTTCTTGCCCCCCGCCGTGATCATGATGTCCTTGAGCCGGTCCACGATGCGCACGCGCCCGTCTTCCTGCGCCACGACGTCGCCCGTGTGCAGCCAGCCGTCACGCACGGTGTCCGCGGTCGCCTCCGGGTTCTTGTAGTAACCCTGGAACACCATGTCGCCACGCACCAGCAGTTCGCCGGAGTCGCCGATGCGCCACTCCACACCCAGGATCGGCTCGCCCACCGTGCCCACCTTCACGCGGTCCGGATGCTGTCCGAAGATCATGCCCGCCGACTCCGTCAGGCCATACACCTCGATCTGCGGCACGCCCAGCGTGCGAAAGTAGCGCACCACGTCCGGCGGAATCGGCGCGGCGCCTGTCATTGCCACCCGCACACGACGCAGGCCAACGAAATTCTGCAGCGCGCGCAGCACCAGCCAATACCACAGCCAATGCGTCAGCCGCTCGCCCACGCGATACTGCGCGGGGGACTTCTCCAGAAACGGCGCGCACTGTGCCAGCGCCTTTCGGTACAGCCACTGCTGCAACCGGCCGGCCTCCTGCATCTTGATCGAGATCGCGGCGTGCAGTTTTTCCCAGATGCGGGGCACGCCCAGGAAAATCGTCGGCGCGACTTCGCGCAGGTCCTCCTGCACCGTGCGCAGCGACTCGCCAAAATTCACCTGCGTGCCCAGGTAGATGGGCACGAACGTGGACAGCATCTGCTCGGCAACGTGACACAGCGGCAGGTACGACAGGTGCACGCTGGATTCATCCATCGACAGGCGATCGGCGATGCCCGGCGCCACGCCGCGCATGTTGCGGTAGCTCAGCATCGCGCCCTTGGGCTTGCCGGTGGAACCCGACGTGTAGATCATCAGCCCGGTGTCGTCCAGGCGCTGCCCGTCCAGCATCGTATTCAGCGCGGCCAGCTCCACGGCTTCGCGCCGGCCGCCATCGGCCTCGACTTCGGCAAAGGTCACGATGCGCGCCCGATCCGCCGCGCCATACGCGCGCAGACCCTTCGTTTCAATGACCACGATGCGGCGCAAATTCGGCAGCCGATCCGCCACGTGCAGCACCTTGTCGGTCTGCTCCTGGTCTTCGCAGACCACCAGTTCGACGTCCGCGTGCGCCAGCACGTAGCCCATTTCTTCGGCCGGGCTTGTGGAATAGACGCCCACCGCCACGCCGCCGGCCGCGCACGCCCCCATCTGCGTCAGCAGCCACTCCACCCGGTTGTCCGAGACGATCGCGACCCGGCCGCCCGCGCTGAGCCCCAGCGCGCGCAGTCCCAGCCCCACGCGGCATGCGCGCTGCCAGTACTGGTCCCAGGTCAGCGGCTTCCAGATGCCAAAGTCCTTTTGCCGGATGGCAACCGCCGACGGCTGGCGGCGCGCCTGCTCGCGCAGCATCTGCGGCAGCGTCAGTTCAGGCCAGGCGCCCGGATCCCTGTGCGCGTCCATCATGACAGCCAGCGCTTGCGGCGCTTGTAGTGCTTGATGTCGCGAAAGCCCCTGGCCTCGCCCGTTCCGCCCACACCCAGATAGAACTCGCGCACGTCGGGGTCCGCCGCCAGCTTGTCGGCCGAACCGTCGATCACCACCTTGCCGGTCTCCATGATGTAGCCGTAATGCGCCACCGCCAGCGCAACCGAAGCGTTCTGCTCCACCAGCAGCATCGACACCCCCTGTTCGATATTGATGCGCGCGATGATCGAAAAAATGCTCTCGACCAGCATGGGCGACAGGCCCAGCGATGGCTCGTCCAGCAGCATCAGCGTGGGCTGCGCAATCAGCGCGCGACCGATGGCCAGCATCTGCTGTTCCCCGCCGGACAGATAACCGGCCAGTCCGCGCCGCCGCTCGAAAAGCCGCGGAAAGTAGCCGTAGACCAGATCGAAGTCCGCGCGCGCGGCGGGCCTTCCGGTCAGCGCATAGGTTGCCGCCACCAGGTTTTCTTCGACGGTCAGGTCTTCGAACACGCGGCGCCCTTCCATCACGTGCGCCAGGCCCGACCGCACCAGGTTCTGCGGCTTGATGCCCGCCGTGTCGCCGCCAGCGAACACGATCTGGCCGCGCACCAGTTCCCCGTCCTCCAGGTCCAGCAGACCGGATACCGCCTTGAGCGTGGTGGATTTGCCAGCCCCGTTGCTGCCCAGCAGCGCGACGATGCTGCCGGCCGGCACCGACAGGGACAAGCCGCGCAGCACCTGCACCGCCTTGTTGTAGACGACCTCGATGTTGTTGATGTCGAGCACCGCCTTGGGCGGCGCGGCGGCGTTCATGCCTGAACGAACGCCCTGTCCTGCCACGTCCTGTCCCTGGTTCACGGCAGCCTCACTTGAGCACGATCCAGTCGGACGCCGGCACCATCTGCTTTTGCTTGACGTCCGCGCGATAGATCCGGCCCACCGGAATGGAGTTGCCCTTGATGGTGATCGGCACGCCGATCAGCCCGCCCGTATCGAAATCCTTGATGCCATCCAACGAGGCTTTCATGTTGGCGGCGGTCAGCTCCTTGCCCGCGTCCAGCGTACGCTTGGCGACTTCCGAGAACAGCATGGCGGCCAGGAATCCCTGCATGTAGCCCGTGCTCTGGTACTGCGGCCGCATTTCGCGGATCTTCTTGAGCATCGGCGCGTCGGCGGCCTGATCGTAGTAGTAGCGGTACGGCATCACGCCCATGAAGCCCTCGGCGTCCTCGCCCATCTGCATCACGGTCGAGTTGTCCATCGTCCAGAACGTGCCCATGTAGCGCGTCTTCAGGCCCATGCGCTTGCCCTGCCCCACAAACTCGGGAATCGGCGCCAGCACGTAGCCATGGAAGATGGTGAAGTCAGGGTCGGCGCGGCGCAGCTTGATGACCTCGGTCGACACGTCCACGCTGCCCGGCGGCGTCATGATCTCGGTAGCCACCTTCAGGCCCAGCTTCTCAGCCACCGCACGCGAACTGGCGATCGGATCGCGTCCGAACTCCGTGTCCGAATACACGAACGCCACCTTGGCGCCCGGCTGTTCCTTGGCGATATAGCGCAGCAGGATGCCGAACATCTCGGTGTAGTCGGGCCCCAGCATGAACTGGGCGGGATACTTCGCCGGATCGTTCAGCTCGGTCGCGAAGGACGCGCCCGTCATCAGGATGTCGCCCGTGCGGTTCAGCTCGGCATTGATGGTCTTGGAAAAGCCGGTCGAATCGCCGTAGTAGAAGTTGACCTTGTTCTGGCTGGTGATCTTCTTGAACGCCGCCACCGACGCATCCACCTTGTAGGCCGTGTCCTCGGGCACGTAGCGCAGCTTGCGGCCCTTGATGCCGCCCTGGTCGTTGATGATCTTCACGTAGTCCGTGATCCCGGCGTGGATGCCCTGCCCGGCAAAGGCAAACACGCCGCTCAAGGGAATCGAGCCGCCCAGCACCAGGTCCTCGGCCGCCTGCGCCGCGGGCGCCGCCGCCAATGCCGCCGCCAGGCCCAACGGGGCCAACAACCTCGATAAACCGCTGCCTATCCGGATGCGCTTCATGGTTTGTCTCCTGGGTCTTATGGGTGGCCGCCGTCACGCCGCACGCATCGCGCTACGTACGGAAAGGCCAGAGGTGAAAGAATCGGCGCACGCGCCGCCAGATTTCCGCGAGCCCGTGCGGCTCGAAGATCAGAAAGCCCACGATCAGCAGGCCGAAAACGATGGTGCGCACCGGTGAGATCAGCCGCAGCGCATCGCCGCCCACGGGCAGCCAGCCGACAACAAGCTTCAGAAACTCCGGCACCATCGTCATGAAAAGCGCGCCCAGGATGGATCCCAGGATCGAGCCCATGCCGCCCACGATGATCGCCGCCAGAAAGAAGATCGACATGATGAGCGGAAAGCTCTCGGGCGTGACCACCCGGAAAAAATACGCCCACAGACCGCCCGCCACGCCGGCATAGAACGAGGACAGCCCGAACGAGAGCAGCTTGTAGCGCAGCAGGCGGATACCCAGCACCTCGGCGGAAATGTCGCGGTCGCGGATCGCGATGAACGCGCGGCCGATGCGCGTGCGAAAAAGATTCGCCGCGCCCAGCACCATCAGCACGGTCACGGGCACGATCAGCCAATAGATCTTGAAGGACGTATCCAGGTCCAGCCCCAGGATGCGCGCCGGCGGCACCTGCAACCCTGAGGTACCGCCCGTGAACTGCCAGTTCGCGAAGATGAAGTGCGCGATGAACGACGCGGCAATCGTCGAGATCGCCAGGTACAGTCCCTTCACCCGCAGCGAGGGAATACCCACCAGCAGCCCACCCAACATCGCCACCACGCCGCCCGCCAGCAGATTCACCAGGACCGGCGTGCCCAGGTGCAGCTCCATGACTGCGACCGTGTACGCGCCAAGGCCCATGAACGCCGCCTGCCCCAGGCTGACCAATCCGGTGTAGCCGGTCAGGATGTTCAGCCCCGTCGCGCTGGCGATGTTGATCGCGACCAGGCACGCAAGATAAAGCCAATAGGCATTCGCCACGAAGGGAAACAGCACCAGCGAGGCCGCCAGCAGCGCCAGCCACACGTGCTGCGTGCGCGTGTCGAATAGCGCCTCGTCGGCCAGGTAGGTCTGTTTGGCGGTCGCGATACGCATGGATCAGAGCCTCTCGATTTCACGGGTGCCGAACAGGCCGTAGGGCCTGGCCATCAGCACGACGACCAGCACGACGAACGTGGCCAGCAGCTTGTACTCGCCGCCCAGATAGGCGCCCGCCCAGGCCTCCAGCAGGCCGATGAAGATGCCGCCGACCAGCGCGCCCGCGACGCTGTCCAGACCGCCGACGATCACCACCACCAGCACCGACAGCCCGAACACGCCCATCGACGACGAGATCCCGCCGATCGCGCCCACGATCACGCCGGACACCGCGGCGATGGCGCCCGCCGTCACCCACGCCAGCGAAAACACGCGCGGCACATTGATGCCCATTGCATAGGCCGCGCCCTGGTCCGACGCCGTCGCACGCAGCGCCACGCCGCCGCGCCAATAGCGAAACACCACCAGCACCAAAAGCGCCAGCACCACCGCCACCCAGAAGCCGTAGAACACCTTGGGCGCCACGAACGCCTCGCCCACCATGACTGGCGCGCGCGGCATGAATTCCGGCAGGCGCCGCTGGTCCGCCGTCCAGATAAGCTCGACTGCGCCGACCAGTATCGACGCCAGACCCACGGTAATCATGAAGACAGAGATCGGCGATTCGCCCAGCATCGGACGTATGGTCAGCCGCTCGACGACGGCGCCCAGCGCGCCCGACACCACGACCGCGCCCCCGATGGCCAGCCAGATCGGCCACTCCATCCCCGACGCGAACGCATAGAACACGTATGCGCCCAGCATCAGGAATTCGCCAATGGCGATGTTCACCACGCGGGTCGCCTTGTAGACGATCACGAACGCCAGCGCGGCCAACGCATACAGGCCGCCGCTGCCCAGTCCCGCCAGCGACACCTCCAGGAAGAACAGCCAGTCCATCAGGCCGCCTCCCGCAGCCGCCGCCGCAAATCTCCTACGTCGCCCGCGCCCAGATACGCCTTGATGACTTCCGGATTGGACTGCACCTGCGCCGGCGTGCCGTGGGCAATCACCTGCCCGAAGTTCAGCACCACGACGTGATCGGACAGGTCCATCACCATGCCCATGTCGTGCTCCACCATCAGCACCGTCACGCCCCACTCGGCACGCGCATCCAGGATGAAGCGCGCCATGTCGTCGGTCTCTTCGCGGTTCATGCCCGCCACGGGCTCGTCCAGCATCAGCACCTTGGGCTGCATCGCCAGCGCCCGCGCCAGCTCAACCCGCTTTTGCAGCCCATACGACAGCGCCGCGACCGGCGCGTGGCGGATGTGATCGATCTCCAGGAAATCGATGATGCGTTCTTCGATGTCCGCCCGCAGCGCCATCTCCTCGCGGCGCGCGCGGCCCAGGTAAAAAAGCGCATCCAGCACATTGGTGCGCAGGTGCGCGTGGCGGCCCAGCTTGATGTTGTCCAGCACCGTCATGCCGCGAAACAGCGCGATGTTCTGGAAGCTGCGCGCCAGACCCAGCTTGGCGCGATCGGGCGCGTGCATGCGTGTGATGTCGCGGCCCTCGAAGTGGATCCGTCCCGCCGCAGGCTTGTAGAAACCGGAGATCGTGTTGAACAGCGAGGTCTTGCCGGCGCCATTAGGGCCGATGACCGTGGTGATGGAGCCCTGCTCCACGCGAAAGCCCACGTCGGTAAGCGCCTTGACGCCGCCAAACGCCAGCGTCACCCCATCGGCCTGCAACAAGGCAGGCCTGTCGGACTGATCCACCATTTGTCTCCCCGCTTTGATGCGAAGTTATTTTGCCGCCTGGGGCGGACATTTTTTACGACGGTGAACCTGGCGGCCCTGCGAGGCAGGAGATGCAACGAACCTGTCTTTACCTTCGCCAGTACAGCGCCGGAAAATCGTTCTATGCGTTACGCTAAGCGTGCTCAAAACCCAACCAAGCAAGCGCTTGGTTCAAAACATAGCATCGCGGTTTTTTGATCGACAGTTGGTATTTACCCGACAACGGAGACTCGCCATGACCCAGGAACCACCGAAGTTCCAGACGCTGTTGCTCGAGACCGACGGCCCCGTCGCCACGCTCACCCTCAATCGCGCGGACGCGCTCAACGCCATCGACGTGGCCATGGCGTGCGACCTGTTGCGCGCCGCGCAGTGGATCGAAACGTGCGACGCGGTGCGCGTCGTGCTGCTGCGCGGCACGGGCAAGGCATTCTGCGCGGGGGGAGACATCGGCATGTTCACCGGAGAGCCCGACAAGGTACGCGCCACGCTGTCGGAACTGTTCACGCCGCTCAATGCATTCGTTGCGCGCATCCCTCGCATGGACAAAGTCTGGCTCGCGCAGGTCCACGGCGTGGCGGCGGGCGCGGGCCTGTCGCTCGTCCTGGCCTGCGACCTCGCAATCGCCGATGCGGGCGCGCGCTTCATGACGGCCTACCTGAAGCTCGGCGCGACGCCCGATGCCGGCATGACGCATGGCCTCATGCGCGCCGCCGGCCCCAAGCGCGCACTGGATCTCCTCTTGCGTCATGACGCCTTCACGGCCGACGAGGCGCAGGCCTGGGGCATCATCACGCGCACCGCGCCTGCCAGCGAACTTGCTGCCGCGGGGCAAGCTTATGCCCAAGACATCGCCCGCCACGCGCCGCACGGCATTGCGGGCGCCAAGGCATTGCTGCGCAGCGCCGCGCACGCGCCGCTGGAAGCCCAGTTGGCCGAGGAAACGTCGCGCTTCCTGCAGTCGGCCGCACGCGCCGATTTCGCCGAAGGCGTGGCGGCGTTCCGCGAAAAGCGGCCGCCCCGCTTTACCGGCCAATAGCGTTAGCGCGTCTCGCCGACGCTTGCCCAGTCGGGCGCCCGCTTCTGCACGAAGGCGCTCAAGCCTTCGCGCGCCTCTGGCGTGGCCGCGGCGTTGCAGAACACTTCCACCGCCGTGGCCACCCGGCGCCGATACTCGTTGTCGTTGCTGTACACGAACGCGCGCCGGCCCATCGCCAGGACCTCCGGCGGCTTCTGCGCCAGCGACCGAGCCAGCGTGCGCGCCTCGTCCAGCAGTTCGGCTTCGGCGGCGACACGCGACACCAGCCCCATCGCCTGCGCCTCGCCGGCACTGAACGTGCGGCCGGTAAAGAGCAGATCGAACGCCCGATGCTTGCCCACCACTGCCGGCAGATGCACGTAATGAATGGCGGGCAGCACGCCCACGTCGATCTCCGGGTAGCCAAACGTCGCGCTGTCGGCGGCCACGATCATGTCGCTGGAAATCGCCACCGTCATGCCGCCGCCGCGCACGGCCCCAGACACCACCGAAATGGATGGTTTGGTCAGGTTGAACTGCGCGTCATACAGCTTGATGTAGAGCCGGGTCAGCAACTCCCGCACACGCGCGGGCGTGCTTTGCAGCAGCTGCTTCATGTCCAGCCCGGCGCAGAATCGCCCGGGCAGGCTGCTGGCCAGCAGCACTGCCCGCACGCCCGCATCCGCATTCGCATTTTCCAGCGCACCAATCAGCGCGTCCAGCACCCCCACGTCCAGCGCGTTGACGGGCGGATGGCATAGGTGGATTTCCGCAATGCCATCGCGGACTTCGTAACGCACCGGATTCATGCCGTTCCTTTATCGAAGGGGTGCTGCTGCACGCTGCCACTGACCAGCATCGCGGCAATCTCGCTTGCCTCAAAGCCCAGCTCCGCCAGGATTTCACGGCTGTGCTCGCCCAACATCGGCGCGGGCCGCGCGGCCTTGCGCGGCTGCCGCCCAAAACGCACGGGCAGGCCTATATTGCGCACTTCGCCTAGCGCCGGATGCTCGGTCGTCACGATCAGTTCGCGCGCCGCGACCTGCGGATGCGCCAACGCCTGGTCCAGCGTATGGATCGCCGAACACGCGATTCCCTTTGGTTTTAGCAATGCCAGCCATTGCGCCACCGACCGCGTTTCGATGCGCGACTGCACCAGGGCGACGGTCGCATCAAAGTTGCGGACTCGCTCGGCATTGGTCGCAAACGCCGGATCGTTCACATATTCCTGCAACCCCGCCGCCGCGCAGAAGCGCTGCCACTGCGCGTCATTGCCCACACCCAGCATGAGGTCGCCATCGGACGCGCGAAACGCCTGATACGGACACATGGCGGGATGGCCCGTGCCCATCCGGCGCGGCACCTTCCCCGTGCGCCAATAATTCTGCGCCATGTAAGACATCAGCCCCAGCGACGTATCCAGCAGCGACACATCCAGGTATTGCCCCTTGCCCGTCTGCCCGCGCTCGAGCAGCGCCGCCAGAATGCCGCTCAGCGCAAACGATCCCGTGCCCAGATCCACCGGCGAAAAGCTGGCGCGCGCAAAATTGCCATCCGGCTCGCCCATCGTGCTGATCATGCCGCTGAAGGCCTGCAGCATGACGTCGTAGCCCGGCTCGTCGCCCATCGGCCCTTCACGGCCGTAGCCCGAGATCTCGCAGTACACGAGACGCGGATTGAGGCGGCTCAGCGTCTCGTAATCGACACCCAGGCGCGCCGCGGTCTTGCCGCCAAAGCCCTGCAGCACGACATCGGCCTGGCCGGCCAGTCGATGGACCACCGCCCGCCCCGCTTCGGTCTTCAGGTCCACCGCGAGGCTGCGCTTGTTGTGATTGACCGCCAGGAACGTCGCGGATTCGCCGGCCTCCTGCGGCAGCCACGCGCGCGTGTCGTCGCCCGTGCCCACCGGCTCGACCTTGATCACGCGCGCCCCCAGTTCGCCCAGATACTGCCCGCACAACGGTCCGGCCAGCACCTTGCTCAGATCCAGGACCGTGATGTTCTTCAATGGCGTCATGCGATGCCTGCCTTCCATGTTCACTGCTCCGCCTTCAGCCCGATCGTCTTCGCCGCCTGCGTCCATTGCGCGGTTTCCTGCTTGAAGAACTCGTCAAGCTTGGCCGGCGCCACCTGAAAGGCCTCCGCGCCCCGCTCCTGCATGGCCTGGCGGTAAGCGTCGCTGGCCACCACCTTCGCGACCGCGGCACGCAGTTTCTGCACCACGTCATCCGGCGTGCCGGCAGGCGTCTGCAGCGCGAACCAGAATTTCAGATCCAGGGCGGGATAGCCCGCCTCCTTCAGCGTCGGCACATCCGGCAACAGCGGCGAACGCGCCGCCGACGTGATCGCCAACGCCTTGAGCCGGCCGCCTTGCACCTGGCCGATGCTGGTGGACATGCTGTCGAACAGAAAGTCGACCTGACCGCCGATCACGTCCGTCACGGCGTTGGCGCTGCCTTTGTAAGCCACGCCCACGGCCTGAAAATTGGCCAGTTTCTGCAGCGAGGCGCCATACACGTGCGGCGAGCTGCCCGGACCAAACGTGGCGTAGCTCAAGCCCTGCGGCGCGCTGCGCCCGCGCTCCACCAGTTCAGCCAGCGTCTTGACGGGCGTGCGCTCGGGGTTGACGACCAGCAGGTTCGGCATGGCGCCTGTCGTGCCAACGGGCACGAAATCCTTGGCCGGATGCATCTTTGCGCTGGGGTACATCAACGGATTGATGGCCTGCATGGCCACCGTGTTGTGCATGAGCGTGTAGCCGTCGGCCGGGCCATTGAGCACGCTCTGATAGCCCACGTTCCCGCTCGCGCCCGGCTTGTTCTGCACGATGACCTGCTGGCCCAGTTCGCGCGCCAGCGGCTCGGCCACCAGGCGCGCGATGAAATCGGTCGGCCCGCCCGCGGAAAACGGCACGACCAGCGTGATGGGCTTGGCGGGCCAGGCATCTGCAAACGCGGGGGCCGACACCGCCGCCGAAGCAAGGCAGGCAGCGAATAGTTTGTTGAGCGTCATGTTGTCTCCTGTGATTTTTCTTGGATGACGCTCATTATGGAAAGCGGATTGATATATTAGAAATACCGTTTAAATATGCAGGCCATAACAAAAACATGATGGTCCGCACCGTCCGGAGCCCTCTCATGTCCATGTCCATCCGTGCGATGCAGTGCTTTGTCGCCGTGGTTTCAACGGGTTCGATCAGCCGTGCGGCCGCCGCCTTGCACGTAGCCCAACCGGCGCTCAGCCTGCTGATCCGCAACCTCGAGGAAGATCTGGGCGTCGTGCTGCTGCATCGCAGCGCGCGTGGCGTCACGCCCACCGCCGCCGGTTCACGGCTGCTGGCGCATGCGCGCGAGATCCTTGGCCGCATCGACGCGGCGCGCGCGGACGTGCGCGAAGACATCAACGCCCCGCGCGGAACGGTATCGCTGGCAATGTCGATGTCGATGGCCAAGCTGCTGACCGTGCCGCTCCTGCGCTTTTCCCTCGCCCAATGGCCGGGCGTCTATCTGAAGATCATCGAGTCCAGCACCGGCTACATTCCCGGCTTTGTCAGCTCGGGGCACGCCGACCTGGGGCTCACGTTCAGCGACGAGGCGTCGGTCGACCTTCGATTTCAGCATCTGATCGACGAAGAGCTGGTCGTGGTGTCGCCGCCCGCGGCAAAGCCCAGCAAGCGCGCGGCATCGGATCTCGCTGGGCTACCGTCCATCAGCCTGCGCGCGTTGTCGGCGCTGCCGCTGGTGTTGCCAGGCAATCCGCATAGCCTGCGCCGGCTGCTAGACCAATACCAGCAGCGCGAACAGGTGCAATTCCGCATCATTGCCGAGGCCAACGCCATTCCGCAGCTCATCGAGCTGGCGCAGGCCGGCGTCGCCAGTACGATCCTGTCTTACGAGGCCGTCCGCCAGGAAGCCGCCCGCGGCCTGGTCGTGCTGCGCCGGATCGCCAGGCCCAGGCTGACGCGTCCGGTCTTTCTGTGCCGCTCGGATGTCTTGCCGCTATCGATGGCGGCAGCGGCCGTCGCGGACCGCGTCGCTCGCATCATCACCGGCGCTGGCCCGGCCGCGACGCGCGCGTAGCGGTCAGATGCCGCGTTTTTCGACGGCTTGCGCCCAACGGCGCGCGACGGTGGGAGACGTGGCGCAGGTGGCGGACTCGGTCACCACGCGCACCGCGCGTTCCAGCAACTGGATGTCGGCCTCGTGCTGGCGCGCGACGTGGGGGTCTTCGAAGAAGATGACGCGCTGGCATTGGTGCTCCAGCACCAATTCGGCAATCTGCGCATCGCCGCCCAGCGGGCCGCTGAGGTAACGGTGAACCCACGGCGTATCCTTGGGCCAACCGCGCGACCAGGCCAGCTCGTTCAGGCGGCCGCCCGTCGTGCCCGTGGCCACGCGCCGCGCAAACCGGGACAGCACATCGAAGTGCTCGCTGGCAAAGGCCACCATTTCGTCCTTGAGCGCATCGTGGGCGATCATCGCCAGCGTCTGGCCCGAGAAATTGAAATGGCGCGACACAGACGCGTCCGGCGCCAGACCCGCATGGATGCGTTCGACCTCCATCCATTCGATGGCGCCGGCCAGCGTCGAAATGAAAGGCCGGCCATGCGTGATGCACTGCCGCTTGAGCGCAAGCGCTTCCGGAAAAATCGAGGACGGATCCACGGGATCAATCAGGTAGATCGCGCCGTCGAACGGCGCCTGGCCATCGCGGCCTTCGGTCACGCGCGCCACCAGCTTCATCAGACCGCCCTCGCGGCCGTACGGATAGCGAATCAGGCCGGAGTAACCCTGCAACATGCCCTCGCGCACGATCGCATCATGGGTGCGCCCCACCGTGTGCAACTGCACGCCCAGCTCGCGGATGGTGGACGAGCACGAACGCAGCCAGGTGAACAAGGCAGCGTCGGGGGTTTCGTGGTGCAAACGATTGGCGGCCAGGCCAAAACGCAGTTGGGCAGCGGGCATCGGTAGACTCGGCTGGAAAGGACAACAAACGGATCCCCGATGATACCGTGGCCTGCGCGACGCCGGCATGTCAAACACGGCGGCAGACCATCGCCGGCCAACGGCGCGGCGCGGCCGCGCCCAAAAAAAACGCTCCCGGAAAGGGAGCGCTCTAGGCAAATCACGTTCAGTCGGCTTCGTCGATCCAGGCCATCTGGATGGCCTCCAGGATCTTCTCGCCACAGTGCGCGGGATCGTCGGAAAAGCCCGGCAAAGCCATGACCCAGTCGCGCAACTGCGTGAAGCGCAGCGCCTTGGGGTCGACGTCAGGATGCGCGTCGTACAGCGCGGTGGCAATCTCGTAGGTGTCGGTCCACTTCATCAATGACCCTCTTTGGCGTGATTGATCGTGTACTTCGGAATCTCGACCGTCAGGTCGGTGTCGCTTACCAGCGCCTGGCACGACAGCCGCGAGGTCGGGGTCAGGCCCCAGGCCTTGTCCAGCAGGTCTTCCTCGTCGTCCGTTGCGTCTTCCAGCGACGAATACCCTTGCTTGACCACCACATGACAGGTCGTGCAGGCGCACGACAGTTCGCACGCGTGCTCGATATCGATGTGGTTATCCAGCAGCACACGGCAGATCGACACCCCCTTGGGCGCGTCTTCGATCACCGCGCCTTCGGGACAGTAGTCGGGATGAGGCAATACAGTCAGTTTCGGCATAACTTCTTATCAGGCGATTTCGTCAAGTTTGCGGCCGGCAAGCGCGGCGCGGATACTGCGGTCCATGCGGCGCGCGGCGAACTCATCCGTCGCGGCCGACAGGGCCTGCACGGCTTGGGTCACGGTGTCCACGTCCTGCGCCTGCTGCGCAGCAATGGCCCCTTGCAGGCATTCATCCACGCGCTTGCGTTCATCCGGGTCCAGCAGGTCGCCGTCGACGGCCAGCGCGGCCTGCACCGATTCCACCAGCTGACGCGCATCCACCTGCTGCTCGCGCAACATACGCGCCTTCGCATCGGTGTCGGCCTGCGCCACGCTGTCGGCCAGCATCTTGGCGATCTCGTCATCGGACAAGCCGTACGACGGTTTGACCGACACCATCGCCTCGACGCCCTGGCTTTGCTCGCGCGCGGTGACGCTCAGCAGGCCGTCCGCGTCCACCTGGAAGGTCACACGGATACGCGCCGCACCGGCCACCATGGGCGGAATGCCGCGCAGTTCAAAGCGCGCCAACGAACGGGAATCCGACACCAGATCGCGCTCGCCCTGCACCACGTGGATGCTCATG
Organism: Achromobacter sp. JD417; assembly: GCF_041879325.1. Lineage (NCBI taxonomy): Bacteria > Pseudomonadati > Pseudomonadota > Betaproteobacteria > Burkholderiales > Alcaligenaceae > Achromobacter > Achromobacter sp. JD417. Next base: position 3,563,637 of record NZ_CP087159.1, read on the forward strand.
GCCGTCTGGCCATCCTTGAAGGTCGTGAATTCCTGCGCGCGCGCGACCGGAATGGTGCTGTTGCGCGGGATGATGCGTTCGACCAGGCCGCCCATCGTTTCCAGACCCAGCGACAGCGGGATCACGTCCAGCAGCAGCCAGTCCTCGCCCGGCGCACGGTTGCCCGCCAGCAGATTGGCCTGCAGCGCGGCGCCCAGCGCCACCACCTGGTCGGGATCCAGATCGGTCAGCGGCTCCGTGCCAAACACCTTGGCCACGGCAGCGCGCACGACGGGCATGCGCGTGGCGCCGCCCACCATCACCACGCCGCGCACGTCGGCCGGCTTGAGCGCCGCATCGCGCAGCGCGCGGCGCGCCGTGTCCAGCGTGCGCTCGATCAGCGGCTGAGCCAGGGATTCGAATTCGTCACGGGTCAGCGTCAGCGCGACATCGCGTCCGCCCGACAGCGTCAGCTTCAGGCTCGTCACGTCGGAATCCGACAGCGTTTCACGAGCGGCGCGCGCGGCCATCAGCAAGCCCCGGCGCTCGGCGGGCGACAGCTCGCCCAAGCCCAGTTTCGCCACGGCGTGGTCCGCGATCAGGACATCGAAGTCGTCGCCGCCAAGCGCCGTATCGCCGCCCGTGGAGATCACCTCAAACACACCCTGCGTCAGGCGCAGGATGGAGATATCGAATGTGCCGCCGCCCAGGTCATAAACCGCGTAAACACCCTCGGCAGCATTGTCCAGGCCGTAGGCAATCGCGGCCGCGGTCGGCTCATTCAAGAGGCGCAGAACGTTCAGGCCCGCCAAGCGCGCGGCGTCGCGCGTGGCCTGACGCTGTGCGTCATCAAAATACGCGGGCACGGTAATGACCGCACCCACCAGTTCGTCGCCGAGCACGTCTTCGGCGCGCTGGCGCAGCACCGCCAGGATCTGCGCGGACACTTCAACCGGGCTCAGATCGCCCTGCGCCGTGCGGATCCGCACCATGCCGGGGGCATCCACGAATTCATACGGCGCACGCGTCGCGCGCGCCTCTTCCAGCGACCGGCCCATGAAACGCTTCACGGAGACGACCGTGTTCAGCGGATCCTCGGCTTGCTGGGCCAGGGGCTCACGGCCGGTCGTGACCTTGCCGCCAGGGAAATAACGCACTGCCGACGGCAGCAAGGCATGGCCTTGCGCGTCAGGCAGCACTTCGGCAACGCTGCTGCGCACGGCAGCAACCAGCGAATTGGTGGTGCCCAGGTCAATCCCGACCGCCAGCTTGCGCTGGTGCGGCGCGGGCGATTCGCCGGGCTCGGATATCTGCAATAAGGCCATGATTCTTTCTTCTGGTCAGTAGGCCACGCCGTGCAGGCGCCCGTGTCGGGCACGCCCCAGCGCGCCGTTGGCTATCCCGCGGGCTGCACGTTGGCCAGCTCCTGCGCCAGCTTTTCCACGAACATCCATTCCCGCACCTTGCGCCCGGCAGCCGCGTAATCGCGTTCCTCATCCAGGAGGCGCGTCAGCGTGGCTCGCATTTCGGCGCGCGCCGCGTCCAGCTCGGCTTGCAGCGTGTCCAGCACGCCGGCGTCATCACGCGCATCGTCCAGCATCTCGCGCCAGGTCATCTGCTGCATCAGAAAGGCCGCGTCCATCGACGTGTTGCTTTCCGTCTGAAGGTCCACGCCCGCCTGCTCGCACAGGTAGCGCGCCCGCAGCAGCGGGTCCTTCAATTCGCGATATGCCTCGTTGGCGCGGGCGGCCCACTGCATCGCCACGCGGCGCTCCGCAGGGCTGGCCGTCGCGAACCGGTCGGGGTGAACCTTCGCGGCGACGCTGCGCCAGGCGTGTTCAAGCGTCTGGCCGTCCAGGTCGAAACGTGCCGGCAAGCCAAACAGGCTGAAGTGATCGTCACCAGCCAAGACTTACACCGTGAACGACTCGCCGCAGCCGCAGGTCGCCTTCTCGTTGGGGTTGCGGAACTTGAAGCCTTCGTTCAGGCCCTCGCGGGCATAGTCCAGCTCCGTGCCATCGAGATACGAAAGGCTCTTGGGGTCAATGAAGACCTTCACGCCAAAACTCTCGAAGACGACATCTTCCGCCTCAACCTCGTCGACATACTCCAACTTGTAGGCCATGCCGGAACAGCCCGTCGTCCTAACGCCGAGCCGCAAGCCGATACCCTTTCCGCGCTTCTGCAAGTAGCGGCCGATATGGGTGGCAGCCTGTTGGGTCAGGGTAACGGACATGATCAGCCCGCCACAGCTTCGGCAGTGGCCGAATGCTTTTCTTTGTAGTTCTGCACCGCGGCCTTGATCGCGTCTTCGGCCAGGATGGAACAGTGCACCTTCACCGGCGGCAGGGCCAGCTCTTCGGCGATCTGCGTGTTGCGGATGCTCATCGCTTGATCCAGCGTCTTGCCCTTGACCCACTCGGTGACGAGCGAGCTGGAAGCGATGGCCGAGCCACAGCCGTAGGTCTTGAAGCGCGCGTCTTCGATCACGCCGGCTTCGTTCACCTTGATCTGCAACTTCATGACGTCGCCACAGGCCGGCGCGCCGACCATGCCGGTGCCCACCGACTCGTCCGACTTGTCGAACGAACCGACGTTGCGGGGATTTTCGTAGTGATCCAGAACTTTGGTGCTGTAAGACATGTTAATTCTCCACGTATTTCGAGGCGCGGGCGCTTAGTGCGCGGCCCACTGCACGGTGTTCAAGTCGATGCCTTCCTTGGCCATTTCCCACAGCGGCGACATATCGCGCAGCTTGCCAACCCGGCTCTTGAGCAGCTCGACCGCAAAGTCCACTTCCTTCTCGGTCGTGAAACGACCCAGCGTGAAGCGGATCGAGCTGTGCGCCAACTCATCGTTGCGGCCCAGGGCGCGCAGCACGTACGAGGGCTCCAGGCTGGCCGACGTGCAGGCCGAACCGCTGGACACCGCCAATTCCTTGATCGCCATGATCAGGGACTCGCCTTCGACGTAATTGAAGCTGACGTTCAGGTTGTGCGGCACGCGCTGGTCCATGTCGCCGTTGAGGTAGACCTCTTCGATTTCCGACAGGCCCTTCCAGAGGCGGTCGCGCAGCATGCGGATGCGCTCGTTCTCGGTGCCCATTTCTTCGCGGGCCAGGCGGAATGCCTCGCCCATGCCGACGATCTGGTGCGTGGCCAGCGTGCCCGAGCGGAAACCGCGCTCATGGCCACCGCCGTGCATCTGCGCTTCGATGCGGATACGCGGCTTGCGGCGCACATACAGCGCACCGATGCCCTTCGGGCCGTACGTCTTGTGGGCCGAGAACGACATCAGGTCGACCTTCAGCTTTTGCAGATCGATTTCCACCTTGCCGGTCGCCTGAGCGGCGTCCACGTGGAAGATGATGCCCTTTTCGCGGCAGATTTCGCCCAGCGTTTCCACGTCCTGGATCACGCCGATTTCGTTGTTCACCATCATCACCGACACCAGCACGGTGTCGGGACGCAGCGCAGCCTTGAAGACATCCAGGTCGATCAGGCCGTTGTCCTTGACGTTCAGGTACGTGACTTCGAAGCCTTGGCGTTCCAGTTCACGACAGGTGTCAAGCACAGCCTTGTGCTCGGTCTTGACCGTGATGATGTGCTTGCCGCGTTCGGCGTAAAAGTTGGCTGCGCCCTTGATGGCCAGGTTGTCGGATTCGGTGGCGCCGGAGGTCCAGACGATTTCGCGCGGGTCGGCATTGACCAGCTTGGCGACTTCTTCGCGGGCGCGTTCGACGGCCTCTTCGGACTCCCAGCCAAACGCGTGGCTGCGCGAGGCCGGGTTGCCAAAGTTTTCGTACAGCCAGGGCACCATGGCGTCGACGACACGGGGGTCGACAGGCGTCGTGGCCGAATAATCCAGATAGATCGGACGGGTGGTCATTTCTACAACTCCTGATGCTTCTTATACGGTGGCGTTGGCAGCCACAGTCGTGGTTGGGGCGTTGGCGGCGGTCGCGCCTCCCACCCGGTTCACACGCACTGCGCAGGCCTGCGCTTGATTGGTGGCTTCCTGCAGTTGGCGCACACGCTGCTGATCAACGAGATCCTGCAGGGACACCGAATCCAGGTAATCCACCATCTTGCGATTCAACGTCGCCCAGAGTTCGTGCGTCATGCACTTGCCCGGCTTGCCGTCGTTGCCGCTCGTACAGTCCCGCTTGCCACCACAGCTGGTCGCATCCAGCGGTTCGTCGACGGCGAAGATGATGTCCGCGACCGTCACGTTGCGCGCCAGACGCGCAAGCGAATAACCGCCGCCCGGGCCGCGGACACTGTCCACGAGCTCGTGACGGCGGAGCTTGCCGAAAAGCTGTTCAAGATACGAAAGCGAAATATTCTGACGCTGGCTGATGGCCGCAAGAGTGACCGGACCGCTATGCTGCCGCATAGCCAGGTCGATCATGGCAGTCACGGCGAAACGCCCTTTGGTAGTTAGCCGCATGGTGAATTCCCTGTGATTCCGGCAGTGGCCGCCAGCGAATCCAGCGGTCAATACCCGAGTAATTGGCTCAAGTATAGCCTATTCCCGACTAATTTGGTATGGCTCCGGGCTATAAAAAACCGCGCATCTGCGCGGTTTTTCACTGCCTTATACCTGAAGAGCCGCTCTGCCAGCGGCTCCACGACCAAGCAATCAGGCAGCCTGGTACTGGGTAGCGCGCTTGCGGACCAATTCGAGGACGCCCTGACAGGCATCTTCCAGGTAATCCAGAACCTTGCCGAAGCCGTCGGCGCCGCCGTAGTAAGGATCGGGCACGGTGGCTTCTTCGAATTCATTGGCGAAGCGCATCAGCAGCATCAGCTTGTGCTGGTATGCCTTGGGGCATTGCTGCTGCATGGCGGACAGATTGTCCCAGTCCATGGCGAGGATAAGATCGAAGTCACGGAAATCTTCCGCGGTGACCTGACGCGCCTCGCAGTGAGTGATCTCGTAGCCGCGCTTGCGAGCTGCAGCCTGCGCCCGGGCATCAGGCGCCTCGCCAATATGAAACGCGTGCGTGCCCGCGGAGTCGATGCGAACGACATCGCCCAAACCCGCGTCATTCACCAAATGGCGAAACACGCCCTCTGCGCTCGGCGAGCGACAGATATTGCCCATGCAAACGAAAAGTACCTTGGTCATCATGGAAGCAAGTGTGAGGGAAAACCCGAGATAAGGCAAGCTTTTTTTGCGTCCGCGCAATTGACGCAGCGCAAATCAGAGGCCGGCATAACCACAACAAAATCATGGGCTTGCAAGCTTATATTCAGGTAACCATTGAGATGCAAACCGCGCAAAATTCCCGAATGGTTACACCATGATTGCAACGCACCACTTTTTGCGGCTATTCAGGAATCAGTAAGCGTCTGGACATGAATTGAAACATCCATATCCCACTACACCGCCCCATCGAGCAGCACCCGCTGCTTGAGCGCATTGAGAGAATCCCGAGCTGCGGCCGCCTGCTCGAATTCGAGGTTGCGCGCGTGATCCATCATCAGCTTTTCCAGACGCTTGATCTCGCGGGCCAGCGCCTTTTCGTCCTTCAGCAGTTCGGCGGGCACTGCGGCCTCCAGCGTGTCATGCTGGGCGGGCGCCACGATACCGTCGATCAACTCGCGCACGGCCTTCTGCACACCGCGAGCGGTGATGCCGTTGTCGAGGTTGAATTGCAGCTGTTTGGTGCGCCGGCGGGCAGTTTCATCCATGGCGCGCTTCATCGAGTCCGTGATCCGGTCGGCATAGAGGATCGCGTGACCATTGAGGTTGCGCGCCGCGCGGCCGATGGTCTGGATGAGGCTGCGCTCCGAACGCAGGAAGCCTTCCTTGTCGGCGTCCAGAATGGCCACGAGCGACACTTCGGGAATGTCCAGCCCTTCGCGCAGCAGGTTGATGCCCACCAGCACGTCGAACGTGCCCAGGCGCAAGTCGCGCAGGATTTCGACGCGCTCGACAGTATCGATGTCCGAGTGCAGGTAGCGCACCTTCACGCCATGCTCGCTCAGGAAGTCGGTCAGGTCTTCGGCCATGCGCTTGGTGAGCGTCGTGACCAGCACGCGATCTCCTTGCGTGACACGCGCCTTGATCTGCCCGAGCAGATCGTCCACCTGCGTGCGGGCGGGCAACACCTGCACGAGCGGATCGACCAGCCCCGTGGGGCGCACCACCTGCTCCACGACGTTGTCCGCATGTTCTTGTTCGTACGCGGCCGGTGTTGCCGATACGAACACACATTGGCGCATCCGCGTTTCGAACTCTTCGAGCTTGAGCGGGCGGTTGTCCAACGCGGACGGCAGACGAAAACCGTACTGCACCAACGTCTCCTTGCGCGACCGGTCTCCGCGATACATGGCGCTGAGCTGGCCGATGGTCACGTGGCTTTCGTCGATGAACATCAGCGCATCGGATGGCAGGTAGTCGATCAGGGTCGGCGGCGGCTCGCCCGGCGCGGCGCCGGACAGATGGCGCGAGTAGTTCTCGATGCCCTTGCAGAATCCCAGCTCCTGCAGCATTTCCAGATCGAAGCGGGTACGCTGCTCCAGACGCTGCGCCTCGACCAGATGGCCGTCGTCAACGAAGCGCTTGACGCGTTCGCGCAGTTCTTCCTTGATGGTTTCGATGGCGCGCAGCACGGTGTCGCGCGGCGTCACATAGTGCGAACCGGGATAGACGGTGAAGCGCGGCAGCTTCTGGCGGATACGGCCAGTCAGCGGGTCAAACAATTCCAGGCTTTCGATTTCGTCGTCGAACAGCGTCACGCGCAACGCGAGCTCGGCGCTTTCCGCCGGGAAGATATCGATGGTTTCGCCCCGCACGCGAAACACCCCGCGCGTGAACTCCGCGTCGTTGCGGGTGTATTGCATGGCGACCAGGCGCGCGAGGATCTCGCGCCGGGCGATCTGGTCCCCCGCACGCAGGATCAGCACCATCGCGTGATAGTCGCCGGGGTTGCCGATACCGTAAATGCACGACACGGTGCCCACGATGATCGTGTCGCGGCGCTCGAGCAGGCTCTTGGTGGCCGACAGCCGCATCTGCTCGATGTGTTCGTTGATGGACGAATCCTTCTCAATGAACAAGTCGCGCGTCGGCACGTAGGCCTCGGGCTGATAGTAGTCGTAGTAAGAAACGAAGTACTCGACAGCGTTCTTCGGGAAGAACTCGCGCATTTCGGCGTAGAGCTGCGCGGCCAGCGTCTTGTTGGGCGCAAGCACCAGCGCCGGGCGGCCCATGCGCGCAATGACGTTGGCCATGGTGTAGGTCTTGCCCGACCCGGTCACCCCCAGAAGCGTCTGGTACATGAGGCCGTCTTCGACACCCTGGGTCAGCCCTGCGATGGCCGTGGGCTGGTCTCCCGCCGGCGGATAGGGTTGGTAGAGATGAAACGGGCTGTCTGGGAAATCGACGAATCCCGGACCTGCGGCGGGAGCCCCCGCGCTCGGGTCTATTGCGCTCTTAGGCATGCTAGACTGTTCCAGGGTAAACCCCCCATTATCCACAGCACCTCGTACTGCGTCCACCCACCTCATCAGAGTCCCATGAGCACCCTTTTCGATTCCGTCGAGCTCGCGCCGCGCGACCCCATTCTTGGTCTGAACGAACAATACAACGCGGATACCCGCCCCGGTAAAGTGAACCTGGGCGTGGGCGTGTATTACGATGATCAGGGACGGATCCCGCTCCTGGGCGCAGTGCGCAAGGCTGAAACCGCCCGCATCGAAGCCGCTGCCGCCCGCGGCTATCTGCCGATCGAAGGCATTGCCGGCTACAACGCCGGTGCGCAGGCCCTGCTCCTGGGCAAGGACTCCGCGCTGGCCGCCGCCGGCCGCGTGCTGACCACGCAAGCCCTGGGCGGCACCGGCGCCCTGAAGATCGGCGCCGACTTCCTGCGCCAGCTGTTGCCGGGCTCGAAGGTGCTGATCAGCGATCCCAGCTGGGAAAACCACCGCGCGCTGTTCGAACGCGCCGGCTTTGAAGTCGGTACGTACGCCTACTACGACGCCGCCACCCGTGGCCTGAACTTCGAAGCCATGCTGGCCGACCTGAAGGCCGCGCCCGCCAAGACCATCGTTGTGCTGCACGCATGCTGCCACAACCCCACCGGCGCTGACCCCACCGCCGACCAGTGGAAGCAGATCGCCGCCGTCGTGAAGGAAAACAACCTGGTCCCGTTCCTGGACATCGCCTACCAAGGCTTCGGCGACGGCCTCAAGGAAGACGCCGCGGTCGTGCGCCTGTTCGCCGACATGGACATGACCATGTTCATCAGCTCGTCGTTCTCGAAGTCGTTTTCGCTGTACGGCGAGCGCGTCGGCGCGCTGACTGTGGTCGCCGGCAGCAAGGACGAAGCCACGCGCGTGCTGAGCCAGCTCAAGCGCGTCATCCGCACCAACTACTCGAACCCGCCCACGCACGGCGGCACGGTCGTCTCGACGGTGCTGAACACGCCCGAGCTGTTTGCCCTGTGGGAAGAAGAACTGGCCGGCATGCGTGATCGCATCCGCCTGATGCGTGCTCAACTGGTCGACAAGATCAAGGAACACGGCGGCAAGCAGGACTTCAGCTTCGTGCTCAAGCAACGCGGCATGTTCTCGTACTCGGGCCTGTCCGCCGCCCAAGTGGACCGCCTGCGCGAAGAACACGGCGTCTACGCCGTGTCCAGCGGCCGCATCTGCGTGGCCGCGCTGAACAGCGGCAACATCGACAAGGTGGCAGCCGGCATCGCAGCCGTGCTGTAAATCACGTCGGCAGTGCGCCGTCAGCAGTCGAAACGGGACCTTCGGGTCCCGTTTTTGTTGGCCTCGTGCCCCGCTTGCTTTTTTGCGCTACGTCCCCCAGAATGGCGCTGTATATATGTACAGTCCGCTCACACCGGATCATCGCCATGGCCAGCAAACTCACGGATCGCCAACAACAAATCCTGGACCTCATCAGGCAAACGGTCGCGCGCACCGGCTTTCCGCCGACCCGCGCCGAAATTGCCCAGGCCTTGGGTTTTCGCTCTCCCAACGCCGCAGAAGACCACCTCAAGGCATTGGCACGCAAGGGCGCCATCGAACTCACGGCTGGCGCCTCACGCGGCATCCGGCTCAAAGATGCCGCCGCCGCGCCGGTGCAATCGTCGCTTCCCATCCCCGCCCTCGCCCAGCTTCTCTTGCCGCTGGTCGGCCGCGTGGCTGCTGGCAGCCCCATCCTTGCAGCCGAGCACGTCGAGCGCGAAGTTGGCGTGGATCCCAGCCTTTTCGCACAAGCCCCCGACTACCTGCTCAAGGTGCGCGGCATGAGCATGCGCGACGCGGGCATCCTCGAAGGCGATCTCCTGGCCGTCAAGAAGGCCTCTGAAGCGCGCAACGGCCAGATCGTGGTGGCCCGCCTGGGTGACGACGTCACGGTCAAGCGGCTCCAACGCCAGAACGGTCATATCGAACTGCTGCCTGAAAATCCCGACTTCGAAACGATCGTGGTCAAGGCCGATCAGGAATTTGCGCTGGAAGGCATTGCGGTGGGTCTCATCCGCACTCAAGCGCTGCACTAGGCTGCAGTTCTCTGGCGGGCGCTCCCACCCCACCCGGCCAAACTGGCAGGCAAGCCCACCAAAAAGAAATCCCCGCTCATGAGAGCGGGGTTTTTTGCTTTCGGGCGTCAACAAGATCTGGTGACGCCTTTCGGCTTCGGGCACCCTCTTTCGAGGGCGCCCCGGCGTTCAAGACGCCATCAGTGCTTCATCACCGGGTCGGTCGAGCCAGGTTCCGCAGGTTTGGCAACCAGCGGCTCCTTGACGGCTTCTTCCTCGGCCAGGGGCTCCGGCAGACGCTCCAAGGCCAGTTCCAGCACCTTGTCGATCCAGCGGACCGGCACGATCTCAAGGTGGTTCTTGACGTTATCCGGGATCTCCGCCAAGTCCTTGACGTTTTCTTCCGGGATCAGAACCGTCTTGATACCGCCGCGGTGGGCCGCCAGCAGCTTTTCCTTCAGACCGCCGATCGGCAGGACTTCACCACGCAGCGTGATCTCGCCCGTCATGGCGACATCGGCGCGCACCGGGATGCGCGACAGCGCCGAGACCATGGCGGTGGTGATCGCAATACCCGCGGACGGACCGTCCTTGGGCGTCGCGCCTTCCGGCACGTGCACGTGCATATCGTGCTTTTCGAAGACGCTATCGGCAAAGCCCAGACGGCGAGCCCGCGAACGCACAACCGTGCGCGCCGCCTCGACCGACTCTTTCATCACATCGCCGAGCGAACCCGTGCGCTGGATGACGCCCTTGCCGGGCATGTCCGCGACTTCGATCGTCAGCAGGTCGCCGCCGACTTCTGTCCACGCCAGGCCGGTCACCTGGCCGATCTGGTTTTCCTTTTCGGCCATGCCGAACGCGTAGCGGCGCACGCCCAGGTAGTCGCTGAGGTTGTCGGCCGTGACGTTGACCGCCTTGACCTCCGGCGTCTTGCCCTCGGCCTTGGCGCGATCGCTTTGGGTCAGCAATTGCTTGATGACCTTGCGGCAGATCTTGCCGACTTCGCGCTCGAGCGCACGGACACCGGCTTCGCGGGTGTAGTAGCGCACGATATCGCGCAGCGCGCTGTCGTCCACGGTCAGCTCGGTATCCTTCACGCCGTTGTTCTTCATCAGCTTGGGCAGCAGATGGTCGCGGGCGATGTGGATCTTTTCTTCCTCGGTGTAACCCGACAGGCGGATCACTTCCATGCGGTCCAGCAGCGCCGGCGGAATATTCAGCGTGTTGCTGGTCGCCACGAACATGACATCCGACAGATCGAAGTCGACCTCGATGTAGTGGTCCTGGAACGTATGGTTCTGTTCCGGATCCAGCACTTCGAGCAAGGCCGACGAGGGATCACCGCGGAAATCCATGCCCAGCTTGTCGATTTCATCAAGCAGGAACAGGGGATTGCGCACGCCGACCTTCGACATGTTCTGCACGATCTTGCCGGGCATGGAACCGATATACGTACGGCGGTGGCCGCGGATCTCGGCCTCGTCGCGTACGCCGCCCAGGGCCATGCGCACGAACTTGCGGTTCGTGGCCTTGGCGATCGACTGACCCAGCGAGGTCTTGCCGACGCCCGGAGGGCCGACCAGGCACAGGATCGGCGCCTTCACCTTGTCCACGCGCTGTTGCACGGCAAGATACTCGAGGATCCGTTCCTTGACCTTTTCGAGACCGTAGTGGTCGTTGTCCAGCACCGTTTCGGCGTTGCTGATCGAGTTGTTGATCTTGCTCTTCTTTCTCCAGGGGAGATTGATGAGCGTGTCGATGTAGTTGCGCACCACCGTGGCTTCGGCCGACATGGGCGACATGAGCTTGAGCTTCTTGAGCTCGGCATCGGCTTTCTTGCGCGCCTCTTTGGGCATGTGGGCAGCGATGATCTTCTTTTCAAGCTCTTCGATGTCCGCGCCCTCTTCGCCTTCGCCCAGCTCTTTCTGAATGGCCTTGACCTGCTCATTCAGGTAGTAGTCGCGCTGGCTCTTTTCCATCTGCTTCTTCACGCGGCCGCGAATCCGCTTCTCGACCTGGAGGATGTCGATTTCGGTTTCGAGTTGCGTGAGCAGACCTTCGAGGCGTTCGGAGGTGCCGGTGATCTCGAGCATCTTCTGCTTCTGCTCGAGCTTCAGGGGAAGATGCGCGGCGATCGTGTCAGCCAGGCGGCCAGCATCGTCGATGCCAGCCAGCGAGGTGAGGATCTCGGGCGGGATCTTCTTGTTGAGTTTTACGTACTGCTCGAACTGCGCAACGATGGCGCGGCGCAAGGCTTCGGTTTCGGAGCCCTGCATGGCGTCCGGTTCGATGGGCGACACCTGGCAGGTGAAGTGCGAATCGGCGTCTTCGATGGAGTTGATGCGGGCGCGCTGCGTACCCTCGACCAGCACCTTTACGGTGCCGTCAGGCAGCTTGAGCATCTGCAGGATGCCGGCGACGCAGCCGATCTCGTATACGTCTTCAGGCGTGGGGTCATCTTTGCCGGCGGACTTTTGGGCCACCAGCATGATGCTTTTGCCCGCTTCCATCGCGACCTCGAGCGCGCGGATGGAGCGCGGTCGGCCGACGAACAGCGGGATGACCATGTGCGGGAACACTACGACATCGCGCAGCGGCAGCAGGGGAAGGTCGATCGGGTCGGAAGGCAGGGTCTGGCTGGCAGACATATGAGGTTCCTCGGTATGACTCGGCGTATGGGGACGGGACACCCGGGTAATACCCGAGCAAACTCGTCAATTACGTCTGTTATGGGAACAATAGCCGAAAATTCAAGATCTCGGCCGCCTGGATCACCAAAAGGCCCCAAAAAGGCCCTGGAACCGCCTTCAGTATGCGGCCATGACGGGCGGCTGAAAAGTGCGATCGGGGATGTAGGCGCGCCCTAGGTAAAAAAACCCGTTACTAGAACGGGCTTTTTTGAAATATCAGGCGGCGGCGTCGCGGACTTCCCCGCGCTCCGGCTTCTCTGGCGCGGCATTTTCATCCGCGTAGATCAGCAGGGGCTTGCCCTCGCCTTCGATGGCGTTTTCGTCGAGGACCACGCGCTTGACGTTGCCCTGCGAAGGCAGGTCATACATGGTGTCGAGCAGTGCCTGTTCGATGATGGAACGCAGACCGCGGGCCCCCGTCTTGCGGCGCAGCGCCTTGCGGGCGATGGCCTTGAGCGCAGCCGGACGCACGTCGAGCTCGGCGCCTTCCATGGCGAACAGCTTTTGGAACTGCTTGAGCAAGGCGTTCTTGGGTTCGGTCAGGATCTGGACGAGTGCGGCTTCGTCCAGCTCGTCCAGCGTCGCGACCACGGGCAGACGACCGACCAGTTCGGGAATCAGACCGAACTTGATGAGGTCTTCGGGTTCCACTTCGGAGAAGAGTTCGCCCACGCCGCGTTCGGACTTGGCACGTACCGACGCCGAAAAGCCGATACCCGACTTTTCAGTACGGTCACGGATGACCTTTTCCAGCCCGTCGAAGGCGCCGCCGACGATGAACAGGATGTTGGTGGTGTCGACCTGGACGAAGTCCTGGTTCGGATGCTTGCGGCCACCCTGCGGGGGAACCGATGCCACCGTGCCTTCGATCAGCTTGAGCAGGGCCTGTTGCACGCCCTCGCCCGACACGTCGCGCGTGATGGACGGGTTGTCGGACTTGCGCGAGATCTTGTCGATCTCGTCAATGTAGATGATGGCGCGCTGAGCCTTTTCGACTTCATAGTTGCAGTTCTGCAGCAACTTCTGAATGATGTTTTCGACGTCTTCGCCCACGTAGCCCGCTTCGGTCAGCGTGGTGGCGTCGGCCATGACAAAAGGCACGTTCAGCATGCGAGCCAGCGTCTGGGCCAGGAGCGTCTTGCCGGAGCCGGTGGGCCCGATCAGCATGATGTTGCTCTTGGAGAGCTCGACTTCGTCGCCCTTGATCTCGCCGTGGCGAATGCGCTTGTAGTGGTTGTAGACGGCCACGGCCAGCATGCGCTTGGGCGACGTTTGCCCAATGACGTACTGGTCGAGGAAAGTCTTGATTTCAGCCGGAGTGGGCAGCTCGGAACGAATCGCCGCGCGCGCGGTGGCCTGCGCCTCTTCGCGGATGATGTCGTTGCACAAGTCAATGCATTCATCGCAGATGAATACCGACGGACCCGCGATCAGCTTGCGGACTTCGTGCTGGCTTTTATTGCAAAACGAGCAATGCAGCACCTTAGCGTCTGCCGATCCCTTTTTTTCAGGCATATTTCTTTCGTATCTCAGGTAAAGATGCGCCAGGCCGGGTACATGGCCTAGCGCATGCGCTTACTCAAACATGATGGCAGCGGGTCTGGATCAACCGGGAAGTCAGCCTTCGGACCGGGAGGCCATGACCTTGTCCACCAGTCCATACGATACCGCATCTTCGGCCGACATGAAGTTGTCACGTTCCGTATCCAGCTCGATGCGCTCCATGCTCTGCCCGGTGTTGTGGGCCAGGATGCGGTTCAAGCGCTCGCGCAGGTCCAGGATTTCGCGAGCCTGGATCTGGATGTCGGAGGCCTGCCCTTGGGCGCCGCCCGAGGGCTGGTGGATCATGATGCGCGAGTTGGGCAGGGTGAAACGCTTGCCCTTCTTGCCAGCCGCCAAGAGGAACGCGCCCATGCTGGCCGCAAGGCCGGTGCACAGGGTGGACACGTCCGGCTTGACGAACTGCATGGTGTCAAAAATGGCCATTCCCGCGTACACCGACCCGCCAGGCGAGTTGATGTACAGGGAAATGTCCTTGTCAGGATTCTCCGATTCCAGGAACAGCAACTGAGCCACGACCAGGTTGGCCGTGGCGTCGTTCACCGGCCCCACCAGGAAAATGAGCCGTTCGCGGAGCAGACGCGAATAGATGTCGTAGGCGCGCTCGCCGCGCCCCGACTGCTCGATCACCATGGGAATGTAGCCCAGGCCGGTGGGGGTCACCGAAGACCCGCCATTCATTGCCGCATAGAAATCGGTGAATCTCTGCATAGTGTTACGCCATCCCCATCAACTGATCGAAAGGCACCTTTTCGTCGGTGACCTTGGCCTTTTCCAACACGTGCGCGACGACGTTGTCTTCCAGCACGATAGCCTCGATTTCAGCACGACGCTGGCGGTCTGCCAGGTAATAGCTGACAACCTGGGCGGGTTGTTCGTAGTTCTGGGCGAATTCTTCGATGCGCGCGCGGACCTGTTCCGGCTTGGCTTGCAGCTGAGCTTGCTTGACCAGTTCGGAGACCAGCAGGCCCAGGCGGACACGGCGCTCGGATTCGGTCGAGAATGCTTCGGCCGGGATCGGCACGGATTCGGCATTGGGCACGCCGCGCTGCTTCAGTTCTTCGCGGGCAGCGGAAATACGGCCTTGCACGTCGTTGTCGACCAGGGCCTTCGGCACGTCGAACTTGCCGGCTTCGACCAGGGCGTCCATGACGCTGGACTTGGTGCGGCCTTGCGAACGGACCTTCACTTCGCGCTCGATGTTGCTGCGGATGTCGGCCTTGAGCTTTTCGACGTCGCCTTCGGCTTGGCCGAGCGACTTGGCGAATTCGCTGTTCAGTTCGGGCAGGACGCCTTCAGCCACTTCCTTGATGGTGATGGTGAATTCGGCGGTCTTGCCGGCAACTTCCACGCCTTGGTAGTCATCGGGGAACTTGAGCTGGAAAACCTTGGTTTCGCCAGCCTTCAGGCCACGCGCGGCTTCTTCGAATTCCGGCAGCATGCGGCCTTGGCCGAGCACGAACGGGAAGTCTTCGGCCTTGCCGCCTTCGAACGGCACGCCGTCGATGGTGCCGGCAAAGTCCAGCGTCACACGGTCGCCGTCGGCGCTGGCGCGGCCTTCACGCGCTTCGAACGTGGCGCGTTGCTTGCGCAGCACGTCCAGCGTCTGCTGAACTTCAGCATCGGTGACGGCGGTTTCGTAGCGGGTGACGGCCAGGGCGGACAGGTCCGGCACGGCGACTTCCGGGTAGACCTCGAACGTGGCGGTGAACGCCAGCGTGTCGTCGGAAACGCCTTCCGTCTTGGGCTCGAGGTTCGGGGCGCCGGCGACGCGCAGCTTGGCGCCGTCGATGGCTTGTTCAAAGGCACGGCCAACTTGGCTATTGATCACGTCGTAGCGGATGCTGGGACCATGGCTGCGCTCGAGCATGGCGAGCGGCGCCTTGCCCGGACGGAAGCCGGGGACCTTGGCGGTCCGAGCCACGCGCTTCAATTGCGCCTGGACTTCCTTTTCGACGTCGGCCACCGAGACGGCCAGATCAACACGGCGCTCCAGGCCGGAGAGGGTTTCAACCACAGGCTGCATTAAAAGACCTATTTTCCGAGAGATGAGATTACGGGCGGATAAACGCGGCATTTTACCGGAAACTTCCGGAACCCTGACGCAAAGGGGCGCGAGCCCCGGATTTGCCCGGATGCTCGCGCCCCGTTTATCGCCCAAAAAGCGAGGATCGACGCCTGGCTCAGAGGTTACTTGGCCTTAGCGATGCGGTCTTCGATGTGCTGCGCGCGCTTGGTCGAGGACGGGTGGGAGCTCATCATATCGCTCTTGCCGCCATCCAGCTCGGCCAGCTTCTGGAACGCGGTCACAAGGCCACGCGTATTCTGCTTCTTGGACTGCAGCAGGTCGAACGAATAATCGTCCGCCGCGCTTTCCTGCGATTGCGAGAACTGCGCATTGATGAACTTCTCGGTCAGGTCGCCCAGTTGCGAGGAGCTCAGTTGGGACACGGTCGCGCCGCCCGCCGCGCCAGCCGCGTCACGCGCAGCCGAAACCGTGTAGGCGGTCTGCATCGCCTTCTTGGTGTGGCCCAGCGCCACGTGACCGATTTCGTGGCCGACCACGCCCATCACTTCGTCGTCCGTCATCATGTCCATGAGGCCGCTATAGACGCGGATGCAGCCGTTGGCCATTGCCCAGGCGTTCACGTCCTTGGTGACATAGACCTTGTAGCTGGCTTTCTGGCCATTGACCGTGCTGCCCAGCGACTTGGCGATCTTCTGCAGACGAGCGTCGTATTTGCTGCCCGGCGCGGCGATCTTTTCCTGCGAATCGCTCTGCGCGCATGCCTTGTCCGACAGGGTCTTGATCTCGGCATCGCTCAGCGTGGCCGCCTGGACGACCTTGGCGCCGGCGCCGACGAGCCCACCGATATCCAACGCATGTGCGGCCGAGTAAGGGGCGAGCGCAATGGCCAACGCGGCGACGGTGTAGCGGATCTTCATGGGAACAAACTCCTATTGACTTGTTCTATGCAAACGAGGCGGCAATTCTATATACGCCTCCAGCTTTCGACGTATTTCGGCACAGAGTTTCGCAAATGCGAATTTCGCTTACCAAAAAGCCGAGCGCTTCGAAGGGCGCCATGCTAAGCATCCGGCCCAGCGGCAAGCCGCCGGTTGAAAGAGATGTCCGCTGTCTCATGGCGTTGATAGAATTGCCGCCGCGCATTTTTTCGCAAAACCACAACGGCTCGCACCCATCATGATCCCGAATTCCCCTCCTCGCCTCGGGCTGCTGCCCAATCTCATCTTCAGTTCGCGCTGGCTGCAGCTTCCGCTTTACCTGGGGCTTATCGTCGCGCAGGGCGTCTACGTCATGCTGTTCCTCAAGGAACTGTGGCACCTCGTCACCCACGCCACCAGCTTCGGCGAAATGGAGATCATGCTGATCGTGCTGGGCCTGATCGACGTGGTCATGATCTCCAACCTGCTGGTGATGGTGATCGTTGGCGGCTACGAGACGTTCGTGTCGCGCCTGCGCCTTCAGAACCATCCCGATCAACCGGAATGGCTGAGCCACGTCAACGCCAGCGTGCTGAAAGTGAAGCTGGCCATGGCCATCATCGGCATCTCCTCGATCCACCTGCTGCGCACCTTCATCGAAGCAGGCACGATCGGCACGCCGAATGCGCGCTTCACCGAAGCCGGCGTGATGTGGCAGACCATCATCCACGCCATCTTCATTCTTTCGGCACTGGGGATCGCACTGGTGGACAAGCTCTCGACCGGCAGCAACGCCAAGCACTGAGCGTCCGCGCAAAAAAAAGCCCCCACGCGACAAACGTGGGGGCTTTTTTATGGATAGAACACCGGGCGCACCCGGCGCGCTACCCGAGAGGTCTCAGGCTGCTACCTTGATGTTCTTGGCGCTGGGGCCCTTGGGGCCGGTTCCAACGTCGAAAGTGACCCGCTGGTTTTCCTGCAGCGACTTATAGCCCTCGCTGCGGATTTCGGAGTAGTGAGCGAAAAGATCCTTGCTGCCGTCGTCGGGCATGATGAAGCCATAACCCTTTTCGGCGTTGAACCACTTGACGATGCCGGTTGCCATGGGATGTCCTTGACCTAAAAAGCGATTGCTCGCGGGACGCCAGATCTTCAAGGATGGGAGAGGATAGCAACCGCGGCACCACTGACGGCGACCAAGGAGAACGCAGACCGCGTCGCTTGAGAATCTCGCTGAAACCAGTTTATTGGCGAACCCAGAAAAACGTCAAATGTCCGAAAGGCCTGTTTTTGATCCCGAAAACGGGCTCTACACCCGCTAAAAAGCGCAAGCTAGGCCGCTGGGCGGGGTGAACATTTTCAACTTGCCACGCACCGATACACGTGGAAACCGACACACCCGGCCTGCTTCGCGAGGCTGCGCGTCCTACCCGGCAAATCCGCCGGATTCCAGAAACTCGCGTTCGGCCTGGCTTGTCTGCCGGCCCAGCGCCGCGTTGCGGTGCGGAAAGCGTCCGAAGCGCTTGATGATGTCGCGATGCAGGACGGCCCACTTCACGGCTTCCGCACCCAGCGGTTCCATCAGGGCGACAGCGCGGTTCTGCGCAGCCAGGCTCTCGGCGTGCTCGAACGGCATGTAGAAGAACTGGCGCAGCGACGCATCGACTTCCAGATCATGGCCCGCGGCGATCGCGCGTTCCGCGAAATGCAGCGCCAGCGCGTCGGTGGCGAACATGTGCGCGGTGTCCCGGTAGGCATTGCGGGGAAATTGGTCCAGCAGGATCATGAGCGCGATCGCGCCCGAGGGGTCATCCAGCCAGGCATCGAGCCGGCGCGCGGCTGCTGCCATATGCGCCGCTTCGAAGCGCTGGCGAAAGCTGGCGTCGAACTGTGCGTTCTTGCTGAACCATTGGGGTGGCCCGGCTTGCAGCCAGAAGGCGACCACATCCTGAGGTTGCGTGACAAACGGCGTGGGGGTGGTTGCGGTCATGGCGATGCGTGCATAAGGGTGAGTGCGCTGCCATTCCCAAAAGAATCGATAGCGCGACGGAAAATCAGCCGCCCAGCATAACGCGCAGAAAACAAAAAAGGCCCCGCTAGGGGGCCTTCTTGCGAAAATTCAGAGCCTTACAGGACCTGGATCTTCGTGGCTTGCGGGCCCTTGGGGCCATTGGCCGTCACAAAGCTGACGCGCTGGTTCTCTTCCAGAGACTTGAAGCCCGAGCCCTGAATTTCGGAGAAGTGAGCGAACAGATCCTTGCCACCCGCTTCCGGGGTGATGAAGCCATAACCCTTTTCCGAATTGAACCACTTAACGACGCCGGTTTCCATACTGTATTTCCTAGAGATAATGGGCAAATGCCCGGAGGTCACGAATCAATCAAGGAGGGGACAGTAGAACAATAACGCTGAGCCGGAAAAGGCACCGCACTGATCGAAAATCGCAACGCTTGTGATCGTGTGCCGACACTATCGTTATATTCCCCTCACAAGTCAACATAATCCTAAAAAACACGTGCCAATAATGCAACAAAGAGAAACTGCGCGGTTATTCTGCACGTTTTTAAAGGGTAAACGAGTCCCTGCATAGGTGTTAACACCCATACATCATAAAAAAACAAACAAGGCTTATATAAATGCCATCAAAAGCGCGTACGACCTGCAATACGCCGTTCGGATGACACTATGGTTTGCCGCCAGGCTTACTCGTCGATAGGTAAACCCAACAAGTCGAGCGCCGCGCCAAAAGCATCGGGGCCCGAGCAAAGGAAAACCGCCACGTCGCCGGGGTTCATATTTTCCAGCACTTGGTCGATCTGTTCTTGAGCATTATCAACATTGTCGACATTGGCGGCGTGTATATCCGCTCCGGCATCGACTTTTTCGCGAGGCACGATGTCTGCGATTGCATTGAGATCATCCACGCCCATGACGACATAAGCGCTGATGCTCTCGCCGTCCAGGGTGGTGTGCAGCTCGACGCCGTCCGCTACGTCGGCAACGTGCCGACTGAGTATTTCCATTTCCATCTTCCTTGATTTGCGGGCTGAGCCCGCCTGGGCACGCACCTCACAGGTGCACACGCACGCCCAGGCGCGACTATAACAGCCTTAGGCTAACGTTTCTTGACGCTGGGGCCAAGCGACTGGCGAGCAGCCCCGGAAGTGGCCGCCACGGTACGGCAACGCACCCCGGCTTCGGCCAGCACCCGTGCCAGCGGCTTCTGGGCGGCGAGGAACGCCGTCTTTTCGTCGGCGGCCAGCTTGCAGATGAACAACTGAGCCTGGAGTTGCGTGCGGCGCGCCTTGCGGTTGTCCGCTTCCTTGGCGAGCCATTCGCCCACCCAGGCCGCGGCAGCCTCGGCATCGCCCTGCTGCTTGACGTGCCCGAGCAGGTCGTAGACGGTCACGCCGTCGATGCGCTCATCCTCGCCGCGGGAGAGGAACAGCTTGGCGGACTGGCCCGTGTAGCCTGGGACGACCGCCAGACAATCCCGTTCTGCGGGTTTTTTCATGGTGTTTTCGAATGTGGTTTAGCAAGAACCCCGGACTGTAACGCAGGCGCGCCCGCCGTCCTATTGCCGTCGTGGAAGTCTGCTATCGTCAACGTGTTCTTTCATCCCAACATGGTGGACATCATGCAACGCGATTTCGATCTGGTCGTCACGATTCTGGGCGCCCTGCGCGACGCCCCCGGCCCCAACCTGAGCACGCACGACATCAAGAACGCCGCCCTGGCGCCGCACCCCGAAGAGCAAGGCCTGCAGCTCATCGCGCATCATCTGGACCTGCTGGAAGATGCCGGCCTGGTCAAGCAGATCAGCGAGACTGCGGCGACCGCTGGCGCCACGCGCTGGCGCATCACGTGGAAGGGCTACGACGCCCTGGAGCAGGATGAGGACGACGAAGACGAAGACGACGAAGACTTCGACGCCGAAGAATGAGACGCTGCGCCGAAAGGCGCAGCCTGACGTTCCGCTCGGCTTAGCGCAATGATTGCGCCGTTTGCCGGCGTTGCCGGATGCGCCGCGTCAACAGCGCCGCAGCGGCGCCGATCACGAGGCTGAACATGAAGGCGGCGATCGACAGCATCGCCGCCAGTTCATCGAATCCCCCCTGCCGCGACAACACCAGCACGGCCACGAATATCGCCGCCGACCACGCGACAAGGCCGATCAGCAGCTGCTTGAACGTCCGCAGGCGGCCGCACAAGGCGCCGCCGGCAAGCGCGGCGGCCACCATGGCAGCCATGGACCAGAACAAATACTCGTAGTGCATGGGGACGGTCTCCGCCAGGGGCATTGAGGCGCACGCATTATAGGCGGCGCCTGCGTGCCGCCGTTTGCTCCCCTGCCCGGCCGCGAACCCCGGTCAGGCCAACGCCACCACGCTGATTTCCACCAGCGCGCCGTAGTGCAGTTCTCGGGTGGGCACGATGGCGCGGGCTGGCCGGTGGCTGCCAAAGCATTCCTCGTACACCGCGTTGACCTCATCCCACAAGCTGACGTCCGGGATGTACACGGTCACGTTGACCACCGACGACAGCGAGGAACCGGCAGCCTCCAGGATTGCGCGCACGCTGCGCAGCGCCTGCCGCGTCTGGCCTGCCGCATCCGCCGCCAGAACGGGGCGCATGCCCGGTGCGGCTGGCGGCAAAAAGCCTAACTGCCCCGAGACGAAGACGAACCCGTTGGCGCGAATCGCCTGAGAATAATGGCCCGCGGGCGGGGTGGCGTCGGGCGTCTGGATGAGGTCCATGCGAGCGTCCATGTGAGCGTCCATGTTGATGCGCGGCTTACCAGCCACGGAAGCGTTCCCAGTGCGCCACCACGCCCGGCTCTCCGGTGCGCACGACCTCGTAGGCGTCGTGCTGAGCGCACGTCGCGCAAGCGTGGTTCGGCACGATACGCACTTTGGCGCCGATCGGCAGGTCGGGCAACACCGCGTTGCTGCCGGGGCGTACCTTGATGATGCCTTGCTCCTGGTTGGTTTCGGCAAGCAGCACGTCCGGGTAGACCGCGCCGTCCACGTCGCACACCAGGCCGTACAACTGGTCCACCGGCTGTTTTGCCGTGCCACGATCCCGCGACATGGCCATCCACCCAGCGTCCACCAGGATCCAGCCCTTATCGGGCTGATGGCCGATAACTGTGGTCAGCACCGTGGCGGCGATGTCGTCCACGCTGCACACCCCCAGGCCGGCCATCACGAGATCAAAGAAGACGTACACGCCGGCACGGACTTCCGTGACGCCTTCGAGGTTGCGGGCAAAGTGCGCGGTGGGCGTTGAGCCGACGCTGACCACCGGGCACGGCAACCCCGCGTCGCGAATCGCCTGAGCGCAACTGACGGCGGCCCACCGCTCCTGTTCGGCCATATCCGCGATCGCCTCGACGCTACGGCAGCCATACGATTCGCCCGCGTGCGTCATGACGCCGCGCAGGCAGGCGCCCTCTTCGTGCAGCACGCGCGCAATGGCCAGCAACTGGGCGGTGTCCTTGCGCTGCACGCCGGCGCGGTGGCCGTCGCAATCAATTTCGATCAGCGCCGGGATGGCATCGCCGGCAGCCTTGGAACGCCCCGACACCGCGCGCGCGGCCTCGATGCTGTCGACCACCACCGTCAGATCGATGCCGCGCTGGCGCAAGGCCAGCACGCGGTCGAGCTTGGACGGAGACACGCCGACGGCATACAGCAGATCCGTGACGCCGGCGGCCGCGAATTGCTCGGCCTCCTGCAGCGTCGAGACGGCGGCTGGCCCTTGCGGGGTCGTCATGAGACGGCGCGCGACCTCGATGGATTTGGGCGTTTTCAGATGGGGACGCAACCTGACGCCGTGGCCGGCCATCAGGGCGTTCAGCCGGTTTATGTTTCGCGTCATGCGCGTTTCGTCCAGCAGCAGGCAGGGCGTTTCCAGGGAATCCAGGGTGGGCGCGGGGCTGTCCAGGGGCATGGGAATCTCTTGAGGGATGAGGCGGGCACGGCTGGCCCGTGGGGATCAGGACGAAGTATGGCGCGCTCGCCACTTCCCATGTTTAATTCGAAATTAATATCCCATTAAGACCAGCCTGAATGATTACGACCGACGACCTGCGCTTTTTCCTGAGTCTTTCCACTGCCGGCTCGCTGGCGCAGGCGGCGCGCTCGCTGGACGTGACGCCCCCAGCCGTCACGCAGCGGCTCAATGCGCTGGAAAAGCGGCTGGGCGTGAGACTGGTCAACCGATCGGCCCGCGGCATCGCACTGACCGACGAGGGCCGCCTGCTGGCCATGCGCGCGGGGCAGATAAGTCATGATCTGACGGTGCTGGCCGATGAACTTGCGGGCAGGCGCGGCGTTGTGGCGGGGCATCTGCGGGTGGTGGCGCCGCTGGGCTTTGGCCAGCGCTACATCGCCCCGCTGGTGGCCGACTTCCGATCGCGCAGCGAAAACGTAACGGCCAGCCTGACACTGTCGGACGGCCCTCCCCGCCTGGCGTCGGACAACTGGGACGTCATGGTGCACATTGGCGAACTGCGCGACTCCACCCTTGTCGCGCACCCGCTGGCGCCGAACCGGCGCATGCTGTGCGCGTCGCCTGCGTACCTGAAGCGGCGCGGCACGCCGGGCATGCCTGAAGACCTGCGCAACCATGACTGCATCGCCTTGCGCGAGAACGACGAAGACGTGACGCTGTGGCGGTTCAGGCGCGCCCGGGGCGCAGCAGTCGGGGTTCGCATCGCGCCCGTGTTGTCGTGCAACGCGGGGGCCACTGCGCTCGAGTGGGCGTTGGGCGGACACGGCATCGTCGCGCGTTCGGAATGGGACGTGGCCACGCACGTCCGTGCGGGCGCGCTGGTCCCGTTGCTGGCCGGCTGGAGCCTGCCCGATGCGAATGTGGTGGCGCTGGTGAAATCGCGGCAGGAACTGTCCGCGCGCACGGCAGGGTTTCTGGCGGCGCTGCGCGCGGCGTTCGCCGCGCCGCCCTGGCGCGGCGGGGCGTCCTAGGCGGAAGGACGGCTCAATCGAGCATCGCTTCCGCTTCGATCTCGATCAGCCATTCGGGCAACGACAACCCGCTGACGATGATCCACGACGACGGCGGCGGATCGACCTTGAAACGGTCGCGAAGGGCCTGCGCCACGACCTCCTGTTCGGTGCTGACCGTATCGCAAATGTAGATCCGCAGCATGATGACCTGCGACAGATTGCCGCCCGCGGCCGCCAGGACACGTTCCACGTTGTCCAGCGCCGCTTCGGTCTGCACTTGCAGCCCGGGCCCGACCGTGCGCTCATTGGCATCAACGCCGACCTGGCCGGACAGCAGCATGCGGCGTTGTCCGGTAACGATCACCGCCTGGCTGAAACCTTACTGCACGGAATTGAACACCGTATCGGGATTGACGACGACTCGGGACATGGGCTTCTCCTGTGCAGTCCGGCGTGGGACGGCTGATCATTCTAGCAATCGCACTGCGGACGACGAAGCGCCAGCGGCACCGCGCGTCGAGTCGACCAAACGCGGTATGGAGCCGCGGCACGGCGTTTGCTACGCTGGACTGGTCTGTTCAGCCAGGGTCACGGCCATGAGCGAGAAGATCCGAGTTCTATGCATCCAGCCCGCCACGACGTCCGCGCGTTTCGCGTTCCTGGTGATTGCCCTGAAATGGTCATTGGGCGCCACGCCCCGGCCGTCGCGCCTGCAGATCGGACCGCATGATCTGGCGCCCGAAGGATCGGAAGGCGCTTTCTGGCAGTTTGCGCTGCGGCACGCGTTTTCCAGCCAGTCCATCCTGGTCACGCGTGGCGAGCATTGGGATGTGTCGGCGTCGGTGGACGGCGACGAAGTCCGCGCCTTCGGGCGGACTTTTGCGCTGAGGCAGTGTCTTTTCTGACCCTGCGGTGCGCTAGGCCTGCGTCTCAGGCGTCGACTGGCGCCTTACGGTGATAGCCCGCAAGCTCTTCGGCCGTCCAGCGCTGACGCGCCTCGTCCTGACAGCAGGTGCGATACACCAGCGCCCCGACGTCCAGAAAACGCTTCACGTCGGCGTCCGACAGCTTTCCCTGCACCTGCAACAGGCAGTCGGCCAAGGTGGAAAGCACGCCGTCCCAGCCGTCAAACCTGCCAGGCGCCACCGGCAACGTGATCATGCGCGCCATCATTTCACTATGGTCCATGCTGAGTCTCCCCTCTGTCGCGGCGCCGCTCGATCCGCTCTCGCCTGGCGCCCCCGGGATGGCTTGCAGCAAGTGGCGTTCCCGATGGGAAACGTAGGGTTCAACGCGCTGGCGCCCGCCCAGTCACCGGATCCGGCGCGCGCCCCCGCAACAGCGACCCCGGATGGGCTTGCAGGTAGTCGGCCAATTCGCGCAACGACCGCGCGGTGCGGGCCAGTTCCTGCAGCAGCGTGCTCGTGTTGACCGGCAGGCCCGCATCGGAACTCAGCAAGCCGCCCACCGCGCCCAGCGATCGGCTGGCTTGGCGCAGCATCGCGGACGCTTCGGGCGCAAGCTGCGTGTCCAGCCGCTTTACCAGCCTGGACGTGCCCTGCAGCAGGTTGCCCAGTTCCGCGCCCAGGCCCTCCAGCGGGATCTTCTCGATCTTGGTCAGAATGGAGTTCAGTTGCAGTTGCAGCTGATCGAGGTTGTTTGGCACCGTGGGGATGAAAGGCGCCTCTTCCATCTTGAATGTGACGGGCTTGGCATCAGGAAACACCGCCATCGCAATGTACAGCTGGCCCGTCAGCAGGTTGCCGATGCGCAATTGCGCACGCAGGCCCTGTTCGATCATGGCCGCCATCAGCTTGCCGCTGGGATGCTCCAGCGACGATCCGGAATACTCCCGGATCTCTTCGAACGTCTTCGCGCCCAGCCGCTCCGGGTACAGCGTGGCATCCACCAGCGCGTAGAACTGGTTGGTCGTGCGGTCCAATTCCAGCCCGATGGCGTCGACCTGGCCGACCGAGGCGCCGAACGCGTCGATCGGGGCACCGACCGAAAGGCCCCGCACCGACTGGTCAAACCGCATGCGGATATGCAACGGCATGCCATCCGGCTGCGCCCGCGCAGCGGTTTCCGAGGGGTAGATGACGAACGTGGCCTCCGGCTTGGCCGCGGCATGATGGCGGGTCTCTATCGAATCGAAGGCGACGCCCCCCACGATCACGGACAGCAGGGATTGCGAGCGCACTTCAAGCCCCCGCGCATCCACCGAGAAATCCACGCCGCTCGCATTCCAGAAGCGCGTGCCTTCGTTCACGTATGCATCGTTCGGCGCATCCACGAACACCTGGATGTCCACCCCCTTGCCGGTGCTGTCCAGGCGGTAGCTCACAACCTGTCCCACCGCGATGCGCCGGTAATAGACCGGCGAGCCGATATCCAGCGATCCCAGGTCGTGGCCCTTGAGCGTGAAGCGCTTGCCCGGCCGGTCCTGTGTCACTTCGGGCGGGACCTCCAGGCCGACGAACGCGAATTTGGTTGCCTTGCCGGGATCGACGCCGCCGCGCAGGCCAGCCGGATCCAGGCCGATGTAGGCGCCGGACAGCAAGGTGCTCAGGCCGGAGACGCCGCTAAGCGTGAGCCGGGGCCGCACCACCCAGAACAAGGTGCCCTCTTGCAAGAGGCCTGCCGCCTCCTTGTTGAGCCGCACCGTCGCGATCACGCCCGTTCTGTCTGCGTTGAGCGCCACGCGCTCCACAACGCCGACATTCACCTCCTTGTATCGGACCTGCGTCTTGCCCGCCTCCAGCCCTTCTGCCGTCTGGAAACTGATCGTGGCCTGCGGACCGGCGTCCATCCAGACCTTCAACACCAGCAGCAAGCCGCCCAGCGCCGCGACGATCGGCACCAGCCAGATCCAGGAAAACCGGCGGCCACGGCGGGCCGGCGGGCGCTTTTGAGCAGCAGCAGGAGCAGTCTCGGGCATTGAAGGCATCCTTCGTGAGCACGCGTCCGGACTCTGGGTGCAATCCCGGTAAAGCGTCGCGCCAGCGGGGCCGCCGCGCAACAAGGGTAATCCCGACGTTTGCGCATGCCCGCTGCGCAAAGAAAGAGTAGGATAGCCATCCCAGTAAACAGGAAACTTCCGTGAATATCGAAATCCGTCCTGCCGTGCCTTCGGACGCGGCCCAGATCCATGCCTTCATCACCGAACTGGCGGTCTACGAGCGCGCCGCCCATGAGGTGATCGCCAGCGCTGAAGATGTCGAGCGCACCTTGTTTGCGCAAGGCGCGCCGGCCCGCGCGTTGATGTGCCTGGTCGAGGGCAAGGCCATCGGCTACGCCGTCTATTTCTACAGCTACTCAACCTGGCTTGGAAAGAACGGCATCTACCTGGAGGATCTGTACGTCACGCCCGAACATCGAGGCATCGGCGCGGGACGCGATCTGCTGCGCCATCTGGCGCGCGAGGCGGTCGCAAACGATTGCGGGCGGCTTGAATGGAGCGTGCTGGACTGGAACCAGCCCGCGATCGATTTCTATCAATCCATTGGCGCCCTGCCTCAGGACGAATGGGTGCGCTATCGGATGGCCGGCGACGCATTGCGCAATTTCGCCGAAGGCCGCCGCTGAAGTGGCCACTTCGGCAGCCACTCAGGCAGCCAGACCGATCAGAACTCCGGCAGGTCGAACAGCGTGTGCAAGGTGGAGCTGGGCACCGGGACGGACGCGAGATGCTCGCGTCCCCGGGCATCCACCAGCACGCGCACCGCGCGCGATGCGACGGTCAGGCCGTCCACGCTGATTGCGGTCTCGACCTCGGCGCCTTCCTTGAGAAGTTCAATGACTTCGGAGGCTGCCGCCGTCGTGGGCTCCGAGATCCACCCGGGAACGCCGCGCACGGCCTGCCCCCAGCGCACGTAGGCGATATGGCCACTCATGGCCTCCTTGCGCACGGCGACGATCACATACAAAGACATCCAGGCCTCCCTAATGTGTGGCCTGGATCGTATAACAGCTTGACGTCCGCGGCGTGACCGCGCCAGCTTCAGGGCTCGATGTCGATGGGCGCAAAAGACTTCACCAGGTCGTCAAGCTGCTTGAGTTGCGTCAGGAAGGGCTCCAGCTTGTCCAGCGGCAAAGCGCTGGGACCGTCGCACTTTGCGTTCTTGGGATCGGGATGGGCTTCCAGGAAGAGGCCCGCCAGACCGACCGCCATGCCCGCGCGCGCCAGTTCGGCCACCTGTTCGCGGCGCCCGCCGGATGCGGCGTCCAGGGCCGATCGCTGCTGCAGCGCGTGGGTCACGTCAAAGATAAGCGGACGGTTGCCGGACACTTTTTTCATCACGCCAAAGCCCAGCATGTCGACGACCAGGTTGTCGTAGCCGAAGCTCGTGCCGCGATCGCAGAGAATCAGCTTGTCGTTGCCGGCCTCGGTGAACTTCTCGACGATGTTGAGCATTTGCGTGGGACTGAGGAACTGCGGCTTCTTGATGTTGACCACGCGTTGCGTCTTGGCCATCGCGACGACCAGGTCGGTCTGGCGGGCCAGGAATGCGGGCAGTTGCAGGATGTCGGCGACTTCGGCGACCGGCGCGGCCTGCCAAGGCTCGTGCACGTCGGTGATGACCGGAACGCCGAACTCCTTTTTCACGGCTTCGAAGATCTTCATGCCCTCCTCCAGTCCGGGACCGCGATACGAATGGATGGACGAGCGGTTGGCCTTGTCGAACGACGCCTTGAAGACGTAGGGGATGCCCAGTTTGCGCGTCACGCGCTGGTATTCCTCGCAAGCGCGCAGCGCCAATTCCTTGGATTCCAGGACATTGATGCCGCCGAACAGCACGAAAGGCCGATCGTTCGCGCAGGCGATCGAGGAGGAAATTACGACTTCTGGGGCGGTCATGATGGGAATCCTGTAAAGGTAAGGCAGGTGATAGTGCGTAATGTACAACCTGCCTCACCGCCACATCATCTGGCTGGCCCCATTTTCCTGCCCGCGGTAACCCTAAATCACGCACGCGTCGCGGATTGGCGCGTCATGCGCGCTCGAGCGCCGGATCGCTGACCAGCCGGTAGGCCACCGCGCCGATGATCGCGCCCACGATGGGAGCCACCCAGAACAGCCACAACTGCTCCAGCGCCCAGCCGCCTACAAAAAGTGCCGGCCCGGTCGACCGCGCCGGATTCACCGACGTGTTGGTGACCGGGATGCTGATGAGGTGGATGAGGGTCAGCGCGAAGCCGATGGGAATGGCGGCAAAGCCCGCCGGCGCGCGCCGGCTGGTCGCGCCAAGAATCACGAAGATAAAGCCGGCCGTCAGCACCAATTCGGTCACCAGCGCAGACAGCAATGTGTATTTGCCGGGTGAATACGCGCCATAGCCATTGGCGGCAAAATGGCTTGCCCGCAGGTCAAAGCCCAGCTTGCCGTTTGCGATGCATGCCAGGACCGCCGCCGCCGCAATCGCGCCCAGCACCTGCACGATGACGTAAGGCAGGATCTCCTTGGCGGGAAAGCGTCCGCCCGCCACCAGCCCCACCGTGACCGCAGGATTGAAGTGCCCGCCGGAGATGTGACCCACTGCGAAGACCATCGTCAGGACGGTCAGGCCAAAAGCCAGCGCCACGCCCAAAAATCCGATGCCAAACTGCGGAAATCCGGCGGCTAGCACCGCCGCGCCGCACCCGCCCAGTACCAGCCAGAACGTGCCGAAGAACTCCGCGCCGCAACGCTTGGGTAATGAATACATGACCACTCCTCGATATCGGAAGCCCTAAGGTCGCGGCGGGCGCGAAGGTAATGGTCAAAATAGCCGGATGGCGGGTGCTCTGGGATCGGACAGATGGGGGATGCGGGGGAACGACATTCAATGTCCAACTCACCCAGCTTCGTTGACGGCAAAAAACGGCGAGTGCTATGTTTTCAGCGGCCAGCCTTCACCGGAGGAACACCGTGAAACTGCTACTCGCATTTGCTCCCTTCATCGCCTTCGCGTTGCTGGAGCACCGAATCGGCACGCATGCGGCCCTGGTAGCGGCGACCGCCGTAGCCGCCCTGCTGGTGATACGGGACTGGTTCATTCTTCATGTTTCGCCCAAGACGCTGGAAGTGGGCTCGCTGATCCTGTTTGGCGCGCTCGCCTTCGCGACGCGCTTCGCGGGCTTCAGCCCGTCCCTGCTGAGCGTTCGGCTGCTGGTGGACGCGGGCCTCCTGGCAATCGTGCTGGGCTCGATCTTTGCCGGCCGGCCCTTCACGATTCAGTACGCGAAGGAACGCGTGTCGCCTGAAGTCGCCGCCCTGCCGGCGTTCCGGCGCACGGCCGAGCGGATCGCCTGGGCATGGGCGGCCGCCTTCATGGTCATCGTCGTCGCGGATCTGGCGATGATGACCGTGCCGGCGTTCACCGCCACCGCGGGTACGGTCGTCATCCTGGCGGCGCTGGCTGCCGCGGCCTGGTTTACCGCCTGGTTGCCGATGGCGGCCAAGCGGTGACGGCGGCTGAGAACGCCGTCCCGACGCCAGCAGAACGTCAATCCGCCTGAACGCGCTCGGGCCACCGCACGTCGGGCACTGCATTCAGGGCGGGCTTTGCGAACAGATAGCCCTGAAAGCGTTCGAAACCGGCGGCCTGGAGCCAGCACCATTCCTCGACCCGTTCCACGCCCTCCGCGACGGGCGTGATGCCCATGGCGCTGCAAGCGCGCGCAATGCCGCAAACGATCGCCTGGCGGGGGCCGTCCAGATGAATGTTCTGGATGAGTTGCCGGTCGATCTTGAGCTTGTCCGGCTGAAATTCGGCCAGCAACGACAGGCCCGCGAACCCTGCCCCGAAATCATCGATCGCGACACCGATGCCTGCCCGGCGCAGGCGTGCGATCGCGTCCCTGAAGGCGAACGGGCGCTCAATGGCTTCCTGTTCGGTGATTTCCACGATCACGTGCTGCGGCAAGAGGTCGCAGGCCGCAATCTGATCCACCAGGCGGCTGACCGCCGACGGGTCTTCGATCAGCGACATCGGCAGCAGGTTGACCGACAGCTTCACATTGTCCAGACCCAACCGCCGCGCCAGTTCGAATGCCGCGGCTTTCGATTCCAGATCGACGCGGTAACGCTGGGCGGGATCGAGACTGGCGAACATCTGCTCGGGGGATTCTCCGGATCTGCCGCGGATCAGGAACTCGAAGGATGTGACCTCGCGCCGCATGGGATCGACGATTGGTTGCAGCGCAAAGGGATACGCGCGGGCGGGCGCGGCGGGGTCTTCCTGGATCGCAGCCGCGCCGCTCGCCGCAAACCGCCAGTTGGCAGCATCCTCGCCCTCGACGATATGATCGGTCCCCCGCGCGGCGGCATACCAGCCCAGGATCTTCACGACCCGGTCGTCTCCACGCGCCAGCCGGGCGGAAACTGTCATTTTGGCAAGAATGCGTGAGGACACCTCTTGCGGGCTGAGCTCGCGCAGATCAAGCAAGGCCATCGCATCGCCACCGAACCGGCGGGCCGGCCCCTGGTCCTGCATCAGCAGCACGACGTTCTTGTGGGCGTCGTCGCGCCGTATCGAATCGAAAAGGCGCGATACCGCTTCATCGGGCCCTTCCAACAGCTGCACGAAGTGCACACCGTCAAAGAGCATGATGCCGGTCACGTCCAATGCGGCGTTGCGCGCCCGGGCGGGCGTCAACAGATCGCTCAGATCCTGCGCATTCATGGTGCCGACAGCACGGCTGCGGTATATCAGTGTGGAAATCATGTCGTGTTCTTTCACGAACGGGTCGGACGTGGGTGAGGCGCCGCGGCGGAGCCCTGAGGCGGCGGGCGGGGGTACGCGAAGCATGGAATGGACGCGAGGCAAGCAAGCCTGGCAGTCGGGCCAAGTTCAGCGGCGCGCAATAAACGTCAGTACCGGGTGCGGATTAGCGGACGGCCGCAAGACGGAGGACGGCTCGGGGGAACGTGGGTTGAGCCGGAAGATTTGGCCAAATATCCCTGAAATGATAGGTCCGAAACCTAAATCACTGAAAACGTGGGAAGTTTGATGGTGCGAAGGAGGGGACTCGAACCCCTACACCTGTTACGGCGTCAGGACCTAAACCTGGTGCGTCTACCAATTTCGCCACCTTCGCAATAGGCCAAGCCCGCTATTGTAGCTTGCTTGTTAAAATCTTGCGTCATGAATCCGCGCCTCGATGCCCTGCACCCCTACCCGTTCGAAAAATTGCGCGCGTTGCTGGCTTCTGCCAGCTCGCAGCCGGACGGCATTACGCCCATCAATCTGTCGATCGGCGAGCCCAAGCACGCCGCGCCGGAACGCGTGGCGCAAGCCATTCGCGACGGCATGGCCGGGCTTTCCGTCTACCCGTCCACGAAGGGCGATCCGGCCCTGCGCCGGGCAATTTCGGAGTGGCTGGCGCGCCGCTACAGCATTCCGGCGCCCGATGCCGAAACGCAAGTGCTGCCGGCCCTGGGGTCGCGCGAGGCGCTGTTTGCGTTCACGCAGACCGTGATCGATCCCGCGGCCGGTTCCGTGGTGATCTGCCCCAACCCGTTCTATCAGATCTACGAAGGCGCCACGCTGCTGGCGGGCGCGACGCCCTATTTCGTCAATGCCGATCCGGTACGCAATTTCGGCGGCGACTGGAACCAGGTCCCGGAAGACATCTGGAAGAAGACGCGCCTGGTGTTCGTGTGCTCGCCGGGCAACCCTGCCGGCAACGTGATGTCGCTGCAAGAATGGGAAACGCTGTTCAAGCTGTCGGACCGCCATGGTTTCGTGATTGCGTCGGATGAATGCTATTCCGAGATCTACCTGGACGAGGGCGATCCCCCGCTGGGCGGATTGCAGGCGGCGCGGCGTCTGGGGCGGGACGACTACCGCAACCTGGTGGTGTTCTCCAGCCTGTCCAAACGGTCCAATGTGCCGGGCCTGCGTTCGGGCTTCGTGGCGGGCGACGCGGCGCTGATCGGCCGGTTTCTGCTGTATCGCACGTATCATGGCAGTGCGATGAGCCCCATCGTGTCCGCGGCCAGCATTGCCGCGTGGACGGACGAGGCGCACGTTAAGGAAAACCGCCGCCAGTACCGCGAGAAATTCGACGCGATGCTGCCCATCCTGCAAAAGGTACTGGATGTCTCGCGGCCGCAGGCTTCGTTTTATTTGTGGGCGGCAACGCCCGGCTCCGATACCGCATTCGTGCGCGACCTTTATGGCCGTACCGGTGTTACCGTGCTGCCAGGCAGCTTCCTCGCGCGCGAGGCCCACGGCATGAATCCGGGCCAAGGACGCATCCGCATCGCCCTGGTGGCGCCCTTGGCCGACTGCGTGCAGGCGGCCGAGCGCATCGCCCATTTTGTACATACTTCTGTTTGACCAACCTTTAAAAGCTGAGCCGCTATGACTCTCGACCTGCAGACCACCATTGAACAAGCCTGGGAAAACCGGGCCAACCTGTCGCCTATCGACGCCAGCGCCGAAGTGCGCGAAGCCGTTGAACACACCATCGACGGGCTGGATCTGGGCCGCCTGCGCGTGGCCGAGAAGATCAATGACGACTGGGTCGTGCACCAGTGGATCAAGAAGGCAGTGCTGCTGTCCTTCCGCCTGAACGACAACGCCATCATGGGCCAGGCGCCGCTGCAGTTCTACGACAAGGTGCCGCTCAAGTTCTCGGAATTCGGCGACAACGCATTCAAGCAAGGCGGCTATCGCGTGGTGCCGCCGGCCGTGGCCCGCCGCGGCTCGTTCATCGCCCGCAACGTGGTGCTGATGCCCTCGTACGTGAACATCGGCGCCTACGTCGACGAAGGCACGATGGTCGACACCTGGGCCACCGTCGGCTCGTGCGCCCAGATCGGCAAGAACGTCCACCTATCGGGTGGCGTGGGCATTGGCGGCGTGCTCGAGCCGCTGCAGGCCAACCCCACCATCATCGAAGACAACTGCTTCATCGGCGCGCGCTCCGAAGTCGTGGAAGGCGTGGTGGTCGAAGAGAACTCGGTGCTGGCCATGGGCGTGTTCCTGTCGCAAAGCACCAAGATCTACGATCGCGCCACCGGCAAGATCACCTACGGCCGCGTGCCCTCGGGTTCGGTCGTGGTGCCGGGCTCGCTGCCTTCGGCCGACGGCACGCACAGCCTGGCCTGCGCCGTGATCGTCAAGCGTGTCGACGCGCAGACCCGCGCCAAGACCAGCATCAACGACCTGCTGAGGGCTTGATGAGCAATTCGGCCGTACTGGATCTGGTCACGGACCTGATCGCCCGTCCCTCCGTCACGCCCGCCGACGAAGACTGCCAGGCCGCGATTGCCGCCCGGCTCGAACGCATCGGCTTCACCTGCGAGACCATCGCGCAGGGCGGCGTCACCAATCTGTGGGCCCGGCGCGGCAGCGCCGCGCCGCTGACGGTCTTCGCCGGCCACACCGACGTGGTGCCCCCGGGCCCGCGCGAGAAGTGGAACAGCGATCCCTTCGTTCCCACGGAACGCGACGGCTGGCTGTACGGCCGCGGGGCGGCCGACATGAAGAGCTCGATCGCCGCCTTCGTGGTGGCGGCCGAGGAATTCGTGGCGGCCCACCCGCAGCATGACGGCTCGATTGCCCTGTTGATCACGTCCGACGAAGAAGGCCCGTCCATCGATGGCACCGCCATCGTGTGCGACGCGCTCAAGGCGCGCGGCGAGCAGCTGGATTACTGCATCGTGGGCGAGCCCACGTCGGGCGATGTGCTGGGCGACACCTGCAAGAACGGCCGCCGCGGCTCCTTGTCGGGCAAGCTCACGGTCAAGGGCATCCAGGGGCACGTGGCCTATCCGCATCTGGCGCGCAACCCCGTTCACCAGCTTGCGCCGGCGCTGGCCGAGATCGTCAGCATTGAATGGGACCAGGGCAACGAGTATTTCCCGCCCACGACGTTCCAGGTGTCCAACCTGAACTCGGGCACGGGCGCGACCAATGTCGTGCCCGGCGAGGCCGTGGCGTTGTTCAACTTCCGCTTTTCCACGGCCAGCACGCCTGAAGGCCTGAAGCAGCAGGTTCACGCCGTGCTGGACAAGCACGGCCTGGAGTACGAGCTGGATTGGGAATTGGGCGGCGAGCCCTTCCTGACCCCGCGCGGATCCTTGACCGACGCGCTGGTGCAGGCGATTCACGCGGAAACCGGCGTGACCGCCGAGCTGTCGACCACCGGCGGCACGTCGGACGGCCGCTTCATCGCCAAGATCTGCCCGCAAGTCATCGAGTTCGGCCCCGGCAACGCCACGATCCACAAGGTCAATGAGCGCATCGAGGTCGCCTCGCTGGAACCGCTCAAGAACATCTATCGGCGCACGCTGGAAAACCTGCTGCTGCCCGCATGATGCCCGCGCCGGCGGGACGCCAGTCCCGCCGCGCTCGCTTTCCAGCCCCCTTTCAGGGGGCGTTTTTCCGTTTTCCCCCTGGGACGGTGATTTGAATGCCTGATACGAACGCAACCTCCCGCGACGAACTGCAGACCGTGCGCGACCTGATCCGCTACGGCGTTTCGCGCCTGAACGGCGCCCAGGTGTCGCTGGGACATGGCAGCGACAATGCCTGGGACGAGGCGGTCTACCTGACCCTGCACGCGCTGCACCTGCCGCTGGACACGCTGGATCCGTTCCTGGATGCACGCGTCGTGCGCGAAGAGCGCGAGCGTGTGCTGGACCTGCTGGACCGTCGCGTGGCCGAGCGCGTGCCCGCCGCGTACCTGACGAACGAAGCCTGGCTTCGCGGCCACCGGTTCTATGTGGACAAGCGCGTGATCGTGCCGCGCTCGCCCATCGCCGAGCTGCTGGACGAGGGGCTGTCGCCGTGGGTGCAGGATGCGCTGGCCGTGGAAAACGTGCTGGACATGTGCACCGGCTCCGGCTGCCTGGCGATCCTGGCGGCGCTGGCCTTCCCGTACGCGCACGTGGACGCGGTGGACGTGTCCGCCGACGCCCTGGAAGTCGCGCGCCGCAACGTCGACGACTACGGGCTTGCCGACCGCCTGGACCTGCACGAAAGCAACCTCTTCGACGCCCTGCCCGCGCGCGAATACGACGTGATCGTCTGCAATCCGCCCTACGTGAACAGCGGCTCGATGCGCGCCCTGCCCCAGGAATACCTGCACGAACCGCAGCTGGCGCTTGCCGGCGGCGACGACGGCATGGACCTCGTGCGCCGCATTCTGCAAGCCGCTCCGCAATACCTGTCGGAGAACGGCGTGCTGGTGCTTGAAATCGGCCATGAGCGCGATTTCTTCGAGGCCGCCTTCCCGCAGTTGTCGCCCGTCTGGCTGGACACCGAGGAAGCCTCGGACCAGCTTCTGATGCTTACCCGCGAGCAACTGAGCCTGTGATACGCGCCAATGGATTGACCCTGCGCCGCGGCACGAAAGTGCTGCTGGACGGCGCCGAATTTGTCGTGAACCCGGGGGAGCGGGTAGGCATCGTGGGCAAGAACGGCGCGGGCAAGTCCTCGCTGTTTGCGCTGCTGACCGGCGCGCTGGACGCCGACGCGGGCACGTTGTTGCTGCCTGCCGGCTGGCGCATCGCCAGCGTCGAGCAGGAACTGCACGCGGACGACCGCCCTGCCCGCGAGTTCGTGATCGACGGCGACACGCATCTGCGCGCATTGCAGGCGCAGCGCGCGGCGCTGTCCGACGACCAGGGCACGCAGATCGCCGAAGTGGAAGCCGCGCTGGTGGAAGCCGGCGCCTGGAGCGCGGCCTCCCGTGCCGAGCAACTCCTGGCCGGCCTGGGCTTCAAGCCTGCCGAATGGACGCAACCGGTCGAGAGCTTTTCGGGCGGCTGGCGCATGCGCCTTGCGCTGGCCCGCGCGCTGATGGCCCCGTCCGAGCTGTTGCTGCTGGACGAACCCACCAACCACCTGGATCTGGACGCGATGCTGTGGCTGGAGAAATGGCTGGCCGCCTATGAAGGCACCGTCATGCTGATCTCCCACGACACCGAGTTCCTGGACGCGGTCGCGCGGTCGATCCTGCATTTCGACCATGCCAAGCTGACGCGGTATCGCGGCGGCTATGGCGACTTCCTGACGCAGCGCGCCGAGCGCCTGCGCCAGTCCAGCATCGCCTACGACCGCCAGACACGCGAGGCGGCCCGCCTGCAAGGCTTCATCGACCGCTTCAAGGCCAAGGCGTCCAAGGCCAAGCAGGCGCAGAGCCGCGTGAAGGCGTTGGCGCGCATGCAGGTGCTGGCGCCGCTGCAAGCGGAAGCCGGCATCGATATTCGCATCCCCTCCCCCGACCAGGTGCCGGATCCGCTGCTGACGCTTGAGCATCTGTCGGCGGGCTACACGGACGCCGAAGGCAATGCCGTGCCCATCCTGCGCGATGTGACGCTGATGGTGCGCGCGGGCAGCCGCGTGGGCGTGCTGGGCGCCAACGGCGCCGGCAAGAGCACGCTGATCAAGACCCTGGCCGAGGAACTGCCCGTGCAGGCCGGCGAGCGCCGCGCCTCGCGCGGTCTGGCGATCGGATACTTCCACCAGCACCAGCTCGACATGCTGGACGTGGACAGCACGCCAATCGCGCACCTGGCCCGCCTGGCGCCCGAGGCGCGCGAGCAGGAACTGCGCAATTACCTGGGCGGTTTCGGTTTCTCGGGCGATACCGTCACCAGCAAGGTCGGCCCGATGTCGGGCGGCGAAAAGGCGCGCCTGGCGCTGTCGCTCATCGTCTGGCAGAAGCCCAACCTGCTGCTGCTGGACGAGCCCAGCAACCACTTGGACGTCGAGACGCGCGAAGCCTTGGCCACCGCCCTGGCAGACTTCGGCGGCAGCATGCTGCTCGTGTCGCACGATCGCCATCTGCTGCGCACCACCGTGGACAGCTTCTGGATCGTGGCGGACGGCGCGGTGCGCGAGTTCGACGGCGACCTGGAGGACTACCGCGACTGGCTGGCCGCGCGCAATGCGGACGAACGCGCCGAGGCCCGGGAAAACGCCGAAACCGGCAGTGACTCAGTCGTCGATCGCAAGGCGCAGCGCCGCGCCGAAGCCGAACATCGGCAACGCCTGTCCGCCCTGCGCAAGCCGCTGGAGTCCAAGCTGGCCAAAGTGGAATCCGAAATGGAAAAGCTGCGGGGCAAGCTTGCGGCCCTGGACGCGGTGATTGCCGATCCGGACCTGTATTCCGACGCGCGTCGCGCCGAACGCCAGAAGGTCATGGCGGACCACGGCGAACACGGCAAGCGCATGGGGGAACTGGAAGAGCAGTGGCTGGAGCTGCAGGGCTCGCTGGAAGAGATCGACCAGAGCGAAGCCTGACCCAAAAGAAGCGGGCCCACCTACAAGCGGGCTTCAAATAGAAACCGGCCCCGAATTGGGGCCGGTTTTTTTGGGCTAGCTGTCTTCGGCTGGCCTATACCCGCGCCCTTGCCTGACGGGCCACGGATGCGCGCCTGCCGTTACGAGTAAGGACGCTCGCGCAGGCGGGTGTGGTTGTCGATCACGGTGTCGATCACTTCGCGCAGGATGGTCTCGGCCAGATCGGGCGGCACGCCGGCTTCCAGTGCCAGGCGCCGGATGCGCTCGACCTGCTGGGCCTCGCGCCTGGGGTCCACCAGATCCATCCCGTGGTTGGTTTTCAGTTCGCCGATCATGTCCGTGCAACGGAACCGCACACCCAGCAGCAGCATGATCTGCTGGTCGATCTCGTCGACTTCGGCGCGCAGGGACGCCAGCTCGGCTTTGGGGGAATCGTTGTTGGCCATATGTATCAACCCTGAACAATGTCGAGCTTGGCGATGCCGAGCGCCAAAGTCTTGGCGCCGACATCGCGGAAGTGGATTTCCGCCTGGGCGTCCTGTCCCGCGCCGCTCAGGCCGATGATCGTGCCGTCGCCGAAACGCGCGTGACGCACACCCTGCCCCACACGATACTGCTTGTCGCCCACCGTGACGCCGGTAGCGACACCGCGGGGTTGACGCGGCGCAATGGTGTTGGTCGGCTTGCGGCCAAAGGCATCGCCGCGGTTGCCGCCGCCCCACCCCGCACCCGTCGCGCTGACCGGGGCCAGCCCGGCCTTGGGGGTCAGCCACTTCAGGTGCTGCTCGGGAATTTCATCCAGAAAGCGCGAGCGCATGGCGTATCGCGTCTGGCCATGCAGCATCCGGCTTTGCGCCAAGCTGATGTACAGGCGCTGCCGCGCGCGCGTGATCGCCACGTACATGAGGCGGCGCTCTTCTTCCAGGCCGGCCGGCTCGAGGATGCTGTTCTCGTGCGGGAACAGCCCTTCCTCCAGGCCGGTGATGAACACGGCGTCGAATTCCAGGCCCTTGGCGGCATGCACCGTCATGAGCTGGACGGCATCCTGGCCTTGCTGGGCCTGGTTGTCGCCGGCCTCGAGCGCCGCATGCGACAGGAACGCGGCCAGGGGCGTCAGGTTGTCGCCTGCCACTGCAGGCGCGTCCACCACACCCGGCATGAGCGTGGAGGACGTGTCACCGTCAGGCACTTGGCCGGCGGGCATGCCGTCGTAGTTTTCCTCGGACGCAAACACCGCCGCGGCCGTGATGAGTTCGTTCAGGTTTTCCAGCCGTTCGGCGCCTTCGCGCTCGGCCTTGTAGTGGGCGTTCAGGCCGCTGGCCTCGAGCATGTGCTCGACCATTTCGGGCAGCGGCAGCTCGCGGGTTTCTTCGATGAGCCGATGAATCAGCTGCGCGAACTGGGCCAGATTGGATCCGCCCTTGCCCGCAACCCGCGCCACCGCGCCATACAGGCTGGTGTCGTGCTCGCGCGCGGCATCGGCCAGCTGTTCGAGCGTGCGTGCCCCGATCCCGCGCGTGGGGAAATTGACCACCCGCATCCACGACGTATCGTCGTGCGGATTGGCCATCAGGCGCAGGTAGGCCAACGCGTGCTTGATTTCCTGGCGTTCGAAAAAGCGCAGGCCGCCATACACCTTGTACGGGATGCCGGCCGAGAAAATGGCGTGCTCGATGACGCGCGACTGCGCGTTGCTGCGATACAGCACGGCGATTTCCCGGCGGTCGCTGCCTTCATGGATAAGGGAACGGATCTCGTCCACGATCCACTGCGCTTCCATGCCATCGGACGGCTGCTCGATGACGCGCACCGGTTCGCCCTCGCCCTGGTCGGTCCAGAGATTCTTGCCCAGGCGTCCCGAGTTGTGACCGATGAGCGCATTGGCCGAATCCAGGATATGACCGTACGAGCGGTAGTTCTGCTCCAGGCGGATCACGGTGCCATGCGCATAGTCGCGCTCGAAGTCAGCCATGTTGCCGACGTTGGCGCCGCGGAAGGCGTAGATGGATTGGTCGTCGTCGCCCACGGCGAAGATGGCCGCGCCACCGCCCGCCAGCAGGCGAAGCCACTTGTATTGCAGCGTGTTGGTGTCCTGGAACTCGTCGACGAGGATGTGGCGGAACCGGCGCTGGTAGTGCTCGCGCACGGGCGCGTTACGCGACAGCAGCTCATAGGCGCGCAGCAGCAGCTCGGCAAAGTCCACCACGCCTTCGCGTTGGCACTGCGCTTCGTAGAGCTGGTAGATCTCGATCAGGCGGCGGCGGTGCGCGTCGTAGGCTTCGACGTCGGCGGGGCGCAGGCCCTCTTCCTTGGCGCCGTTGATGAAGCGCTGCACATCGCGGGGCGGGTACTTTTCGTCGTCCACGCCGTTGGCCTTCATGAGGCGCTTGATGGCCGCAAGCTGGTCCGTGACGTCCAGGATCTGAAAGCTCTGCGGCAGGCCAGCGTCGCGGTGATGCGCGCGCAGCATGCGGTTGCAAAGGCCGTGGAACGTGCCGATCCAGAGGCCGCGCGTATCGATCGGCAGGATGGCAGACATACGCGCCAGCATCTCGCGGGCTGCCTTGTTGGTGAACGTGACCGCCAGAAGCCCAAAAGGCGAAGCCTGGCCGGTTTGAATCAGCCAGGCCATGCGGGTGGTGAGCACCCGGGTCTTGCCGCTGCCCGCCCCGGCCAAGACCAGGGCGTGCTGCGGTTCTAACGTTACTGCGGCGCGTTGTTCAGGATTGAGCTTCTCTAGCATCATGCCGCGTAGCGGCGCAGATGTTGAGCGAACTGCTCAAGCCCAGCGATGCCGCTTTGCTGGGCGCGCTGGCACCAGGCCTGCAGGTCATGAAGAAGTTGTTCGCTGCTGGCGCTGGAGCTTTCCCAGATGCGGCCGAGTTCACGGCGCATCTGCACCAGCGTCGACAGCGACTTGTTCTGGGCAATGGCCTTGTCCACGGCAGCCAGTTGCTCGGGCTGCAGGATTTCTTCGTTGCGGTGGATGGCACGGCGCACGCTGTGCAGCTTGGTGTAGCCGCATTCGGCGTTGCCTTCCTGGCGCGAGGACTTCAGCTTGGCCAGTTCTTCGCGGGCGGCGCTCTTGATCACGTCCGCATAGCGGGCCATGACTTCGTAGCGGTGCGTGATCACGCCTTGCAGCGTGCGCAGGTCGATGCCCGTGCGGGAGTCGTCCAGCTTGAGCTTGGGCGCAACCTTCTTGATCTTGGCCAGGCCGAAGAACTTCAGGATGTTGATGTAGCACCAGCCGATGTCGAACTCATACCACTTGGCCGAGAACTTGGCGGACGTGCCGTGGGCATGGTGGTTGTTGTGCAGCTCTTCGCCGCCGATCACGATGCCCCACGGGAACACGTTGGTGCTGGTGTCCGGGCTGTTGTAGTTGCGGTAGCCCCAGAAGTGGCCGATGCCGTTGACGACGCCGGCGGCCCAGAAGGGAATCCAGGCCATCTGGACAGCCCAGACGGTGACGCCGATGGCGCCGAACAGGGCGATGTCGATGGCGAGCATGGTCAGCACGCCCCACAGGCTGTGCTTGCTGTAGACGTTGCGCTCGAGCCAGTCGTCAGGCGTGCCGTGGCCGAACTTGGCCATGGTTTCCTTGTTGTTTGACTCTTCGCGATACAGCTCCGCGCCGCGGAACAGGACCTTCCAGATGCCGAACAGCATGGGCGAGTGCGGATCACCTTCTTTTTCGCATTTGGCGTGATGCTTGCGGTGAATGGCCACCCATTCCTTGGTGACCATGCCGGTCGTCATCCAGAGCCAGAAGCGGAAGAAGTGCATGACAGCCGGATGAAGATCCAGACCGCGGTGCGCTTGGCTGCGATGGAGAAAAACCGTGACCGCAACAATCGTGATGTGCGTCACGACCAAAGTGAAAACGACGATCTGCCACCAAGAAGCTTGGGTCAGGCCGCCGGCAATGAAGGAGAGGATGTAATCCATAAAGCTGTTATGAGCCTCGCATGAGAAGTGGCTGAAAGTTTAGCTTACCTTAGCCGTCTGATGACAATCTAGTTTCAAAATAGTTATTGAGAGAAATCAAGGACTAAGCCGCGGTTTTGACCAAAAAAGCCGCGCTCGCGGCGCTTTGGGCGCACGCAGAGCCTTCAACGGCGCCATTCCGGTGTCCACGCCCCCCCGGGAGGGAGAGCTGCGACTTTCGCAACGGCACCGGGTTTTGGCTACATTTGGCGATTAAAGTTCCAGTCAGGCAAGCCCGCCGTCTTGAAGACGCCACGATAGCCGGGCACACTGCCCGCCGTCGCGCCCCAAAACTGTCTCTTTTGTCCCACTAATGTCCCTGAATCTAACGCGTCACCGTTTTTTCATCGCCCTCGCCACGCTTGGCGTGGGGTTTTCGGCCTCTGCCCAGGCGCAAACGCTGAAGTCCGGAGACGTTGCCGTCCTGGCCTCTTACTATGAGATTCGTGGTTCGGACTGCCTGGCGTTGCGGGCGCCGCGCGTCGCGATCACCCAGATGCCGACGCTGGGCAAGGCCAGCATCCTGCAGACGCGCGGACAATCCAACGATTCCGGGCGCTGCGCCTACAAGTCGGTGCCGGTGGCACAGGTGGTCTACCAGGCTGACCGGCCGGGCTCCGACACCCTGTCCTGGGAAGTGAAGTACCAGAACAAGACGATCGGAACCCGCCGCTACAGCGCGACGGTAGGGGTCACGCCGGGTCCTTGACGCCGGCTTCTTCCTGCAAGGCCGTTTCGGCGCCGGCTTCCTCGGCGGCCACCGGCTCGGCAAGCTTCGCATCCTTGGCGTCTTCGGCGCTTTCCGAAGCTTCAGCAGCACCGGTAGCCGCTGCCTTCTTCTTGCGCTCGAACACGGCGGCAAAGAACCCGTCGGTGCCGTGCACGTCCGGGCGCAACTGCACGTAAGGACCTTCCAGCTTCAAGGTCTCGCACCGGGCGCCCAGGATTTCGGCGGCGTCCACGCGTTCGAAATCCGGGTGGCTGGCGAGAAACCGGTCGGCCTGGACTTCGTTCTCTTCGGCCAGCAGGCTGCACGTGGCGTAGACCAGACGCCCGCCGGGC
The DNA here is from genome assembly GCF_041879325.1 of Achromobacter sp. JD417. NCBI lineage: Bacteria > Pseudomonadati > Pseudomonadota > Betaproteobacteria > Burkholderiales > Alcaligenaceae > Achromobacter > Achromobacter sp. JD417. The sequence goes on from NZ_CP087159.1 coordinate 3,606,577, forward strand.
GCGACGCAGCGCGCCGCGCTGTTCAGGATGCGCTCTTGAAGCTGACCCAGTTCAGCCAGCGCCTCGGGGTGCTGACGCCATTTCAGGTCCGGATTGCGGCGCAGGGTGCCGATGCCGCTGCAGGGCGCATCGACCAGCACGCGCTGCGCCTTGCCTGCCAGGCGCTTCACGCGCGCATCGTTTTCATTGTCGATCACCACCGGCACGACATTCGACAGGCCGCTGCGCGCAAAACGGGGCTTGGCGCGCGCCAGCCGGGCCGCCGAGACATCAAAGGCGTACAGACGACCGGTCGAACGCATCAGCGCACCCAGAAGCAGCGTCTTGCCGCCCGCGCCCGCGCAGAAATCGATGATCATCTCACCGCGCCGGGGAGCGACCAGGAGCGCGAGCAACTGGCTGCCTTCGTCCTGGACTTCGATGCTGCCGTTCTCGAATTGGGGCCACCGGTTGATGGCGGGCCGCCCTTGCATGCGGATGCCCCACGGCGAAAAAGGCATCGCCGTCGGCTCATAGCGGCCCGCGCTTTGCTGCAGTTCGGCCAGCATGGCATCGCGCTCGGTCTTGAGCGGGTTCACGCGCAAGTCCAGGCTGGCCTGACGGTTCAAGGCCTCGACCAGCGTGTCCGGGCTTTCCATGGCGCTCAGGCGCTCGTCGAGCCAATCGGGAATGCTGCCACGCACGGCGCGGGGCAAGGTTGCCACGTCGATGCGCGACACACGCTGCAGCCATTCGGCTTCGGCCGCGTCCATGCCCTCTTGCAGAGGTTCTGCGCCCACCGTGGCATTCAGACCCAGGATGGCCAGGCGGCGCGAAGCGGGGCCGACGCCGCTTTCCGCGTATTGGCGGTAACGGCGAAGGTGACGCAGCACGTCATAGACGGCCTCTGCGACTTCGGAGCGGTCGCGCGCGCCCAGGTTCGGGTGGTGGCGCAGCCAATGCGACAGCGCAGCGTCGGCCGGATAGGTCCATTGCAGGATCTCGCCCAGCACGCGCTGCACCTGGTCGATGCGGATGGCGCCGTGCGAGAGGCGCGGGCGGTTGGATTGGGGCTTTTGCGGGGCGTGATCGCCGCTGCGGTGTTCGCCACGTTGACCGCTGGAGGCACGGGAATCGAACGAACGGGAATCCGGACGGCCTTGCCCTTCGCGGCGGTCCTGGCCATACGAATTGCGGTCACCGCCACGGGCTTCGCCGCGGTCCTGCCCATACGAACCGCGGTCGCCGCCGCGACCCTCGCCGCGCTGTCCGCCGAAGGACGAGCGCGAATCCGGGCGGCCCTGGCCTTCGCGGCGATCCTGGCCGTACGAATTGCGGTCGCCGCCGCGGCCTTCGCCACGCGGCCCGCCGAAGGACGAGCGCGAATCCGGGCGGCCCTGGCCTTCGCGGCGATCCTGGCCGTACGAATTGCGGTCGCCGCCGCGGCCTTCGCCACGCGGCCCGCCGAAGGACGAGCGCGAATCCGGGCGGCCCTGGCCTTCGCGGCGATCCTGGCCGTATGAATTGCGGTCGCCACCGCGGGCTTCGCCGCGGTCCTCGCCGTAGCCGCCGCGATCGCCACCGCGATCGTCACGGGCGCGGTCGCCGGATTCGGACCGGTCGCGGGGCGCCGGCTTGCGGGCGTCGCCCTTGGGGCGGGAGAAGAAGGATCGGCCGTCGCGGCCTTCCGTGGCGGCGCCGAAGGAGCCGGCCAGCCGGGAACGCGGGGATTGGGGTTTGGTCATGGTGTAGTCCAGTGGGGCGCAGGCGCTCGCGCCCGATAAATGCTTTTCAGGCCGTTCAGACGGCCGGCGTCCAGGAAAAAAGGCGCACGGGGTCGCCCTGGACGGCCACGCGGTGATCGTTTGTCAGGGTAACCCGGCCTTCGGCCAGCCAGCGAACGGCAGCCGGAAAAGCCTGGTGTTCGACGGCCAGCACGCGCTCGGCCAGCAACTCCGGAGTGTCGCCGGCCAGGACCGGCACGCAACCCTGGGCAATGATGGGGCCGTGGTCCAGGACCGGCGTGACGAAGTGCACGGTACAGCCATGCACGCGCACGCCCGTCGCCAGGGCCTGGGCGTGCGTATGCAGCCCCGGAAACGCGGGCAGCAAGGAAGGATGGATGTTGACCAGGCGCCCGGCGTAGTGATTCACGAAGCCGGGCGTGAGCACCCGCATGAATCCGGCCAGGATGACGTAGTCGGGCTCGTACCGGTCGATTTCGGCAGCCAGCGCGGTGTCGAAGGCTTCGCGGCTGGCATAGTCCTTGTGATACAGGGCGGCCGTGGGGATACCCTGGCCGGCAGCCCATTCGAGGCCAGCGGCGTCTGGACGGCTGGCGATGACAGCGGCAATTTCCGCCGGCCAGGATTCGTCGCGGCAGGCCTCGGCCAGCGCCTGCATGTTGCTGCCCCGTCCCGAGATCAGGATGACGAGGCGGCGCTTGATAGAAGATATTTCCGGCAAGATGAAGAATTCCAAGGGAACTCGGGCGGTCCGCCCCCGTGATCCGGATTCGGAAAAGGGCCCGCGCGCGCAGCGCGGAAGCGCCGGCGCGAGAGAACGCTGGCGGGATACGAACAAACCCGTAATCCAAAATTGTAAACTCTCGCTCGTGAAACCATCGCTGCGTATCTACCGATCCCTGCCCCCGCCCGACCGGCGCGCCCCTTGCGCGCTGACGATCGGCAATTTCGACGGCGTCCATCGCGGCCATCAGGCCATGCTTGCCCGCGTCTGCCAGGTGGCCCGCGAACGCGGTCTCACCCCGGCCGTGATGACCTTCGAGCCGCACCCGCGGGAGTATTTCGCCACCCTGAATCAGCGTCCGGAGCTGGCGCCGACCCGCATTTCCGGGCTGCGCGACAAGCTGGCCGCGCTGGCACGCTACGGCATCACGCAGGTCGTGGTCGAGCGCTTCAATGCCCGGCTGGCCGAAATGTCGGCCAATGCCTTCATCGAACACTTGCTGGTGCAGGGCTTGCAGACCAAATGGCTGCTGGTGGGCGAGGACTTCCGTTTCGGGCACAAGCGCAGCGGCGACATCGATCTGCTGCGCGAGGCCGGCATGGTGCATGGTTTCGAGGTCCAGACGCTGGCCGATGTCACGGACCGCCAAGGCCACCGCATTTCCAGCTCCGAGGTCCGCACCGCGCTGGCGGTGGGCGACCTGGAGCGCGCCCGTCATCTGCTGGGACACCCCTTCCATATCAGCGGCCACGTCATCCACGGCCAGAAGCTTGGCCGGACCCTGGGCTATCCCACGATGAACCTGCGCGTGGCCGAAAGATGCGCCGCGCGTTCGGGCATCTATGTGGTGCAGGTTCACGGGTTGGCGGACCGCGCGCTGCCTGCGGTTGCAAGCCTGGGCGTGCGGCCGACGGTCGAGGACCGCGGCAGAGTGCTGCTTGAGTCACACTTGCTCGATGAGACCGTCAACGCATACGGTAAACTCGTGCGCATCGAATTCCTGCAAAAGCTGCGGGACGAAGAAAAATTTCCTGATCTCCCTTCCCTGACTGCCGCCATCGCCGAAGACGCGCGAAACGCGCGCGCCTATTTTGCCGTTCATGGACTATAAAAAGACCCTCAACCTGCCCGATACTCCCTTCCCCATGCGGGGCGACCTCGCCAAGCGCGAGCCCGCCTGGATTGCGCAATGGGAGGAAAACCACGTCTACCAGGCGATCCGTGCGGCCAGCCGCGGCCGGCCCCGCTTCGTCCTGCATGACGGCCCGCCCTATGCGAACGGCGACATTCACATCGGCCACGCGGTCAACAAGATCCTGAAGGACATCATCGTCAAGAGCCGCAACATGGCCGGCTACGACGCGCACTACGTGCCGGGCTGGGATTGCCACGGCATGCCCATCGAGATCCAGATCGAAAAGAAGTACGGCAAGCACCTGCCCGTGGCAGAAGTGCAGTCCAAGGCACGGGCCTACGCGCTCGAGCAGATCGACCGCCAGCGCAAGGACTTCAAGCGGCTGGGCGTCCTGGGCGAATGGGATCGTCCGTACATGACGATGAACTACAGCAACGAGGCCGACGAGATCCGCGCCTTGGGCCGTATCCTGGACAAGGGCTACGTATTTCGCGGCCTGAAGCCCGTGAACTGGTGTTTCGACTGCGGCTCGGCGCTTGCCGAAGCCGAGGTGGAATACGCCGATCGCGTGGACCCGGCTGTCGACGTGGCCTTCCCGTTTGCCGAACCCGCCAAGCTGGCCAAGGCCTTCGGCCTGGAATCGGTCGAAGACGGCGCCATCGTGATCTGGACGACCACGCCCTGGACCATCCCGTCCAACCAGGCGCTGAATGTGCATCCGGAAATCGAATACGCGCTGGTGCGGGTCACGTCCGAAATCACGCCCAAGTTCGGCCCCCTGCTGCTCATCGCCAAGGAACGCGTCGAAGACTGCCTGAAGTCCTGGGCACTCGAAGGCGAAGTCATCGCCACGGCGCCCGGCCAGGCGCTGTCCGGCATTGAGTTCCGCCACCCGCTGGCGCAGTTCAACGCCGCCTACGACCGCAAGGCGCCCGTCTACCTGGGCGACTACGTCACGGCCGACTCCGGCACTGGCGTGGTGCATTCGGCGCCTGCCTACGGTATCGAGGACTTCATGTCGTGCAAGGAGCACGGCATGAAGGACACCGACTTCATCAGCCCGGTCATGGGCGACGGCAAGTACGTCGAGAGCCTGGCGCTCTTTGGCGGCCTGTCGATCTGGGACGCGAATCCCAAGATCGTCGAGGCCCTCAAGGAAGCCGGCGCGCTGATGCACGTCGAAAAGCACAAGCACAGCTACATGCACTGCTGGCGCCACAAGACGCCCATCATCTACCGCGCGACCAGCCAATGGTTCGCCGGCATGGACGTCGCGCCCAAGGATGGCAACCCGACCCTGCGCGAAACGGCGCTGGCCGGCATCGACGCCACGGCGTTCTACCCTGCCTGGGGCCGCGCCCGCCTGCATGCCATGATCGCCAACCGCCCGGACTGGACCCTGTCGCGTCAGCGCCAGTGGGGCGTGCCGATGGCGTTCTTCGTCCACAAGGAAACCGGCGAGCTGCATCCGCGCACGTCCGAGCTGCTTGAGCAGGTGGCGCAGCGCGTGGAACAAGGCGGCATCGAGGCCTGGCAGGCGCTTGATCCCCGCGAGCTTCTGGGCGACGAAGCCGATCAATACGAAAAGAACCGCGACACGCTCGACGTGTGGTTCGATTCGGGCAGCACGCACGCCACGGTGCTGGGCGGCAAGGACGGCGAATTCGCCGGCTCGCACGGCGCCGAACTCGGCTGGCCCGCCGATCTCTACCTGGAAGGCTCGGACCAGCATCGCGGCTGGTTCCATTCGTCGCTGCTCACCGGCTGCATGCTCTACGGCCAGCCGCCCTACAAAGCCCTGCTGACGCACGGCTTCGTCGTGGACGGCCAGGGCCGCAAGATGAGCAAGTCGGTCGGCAACGTGATTGCCCCGCAGAAGGTGTCCGACTCCCTGGGCGCCGAAATCCTGCGTCTGTGGGTCGCGTCCACCGATTATTCCGGCGAGCTCTCCATCTCGGACGAAATCCTCAAGCGCGTCGTGGAAGGCTATCGCCGCATCCGCAACACGCTGCGCTTCCTGCTGGCCAACCTGGCCGACTTCGACGCGGTGTCGCAATCGGTGCCCTACGGCGAGCTCTTCGAGATCGACCGCTACGCGCTCGCCATGACGGCGCAGATGCAGTCGGAAGTCCAGGCGAACTACGAGCGCTACGATTTCCATCCGGCCGTCTCGCGCCTGCAGACCTTCTGCTCCGAAGACCTGGGCGCGTTCTATCTGGACATCCTGAAGGACCGCCTGTACACGTCCGCGCCGGACAGCCGCGCGCGCCGCTCGGCGCAGACGGCCCTGCTGGATGTGACGCAGACGCTGCTCAAGCTGATGGCGCCCATCCTGTCGTTCACGGCCGAAGAGGCCTGGAAGGAACTGGCGGCCTCGGCCCTGAAGAACCAGGCCGATGCGGCCCGCACGACGATCTTCACCGAGGTCTATCACGTGCTGCCGCCGTTTGCCGACGCCGAGACGCTGATGGCCAAGTGGGCGCGCCTGCGCGCCATCCGCGCCGAGGTCCAGCGCAAGCTGGAAGAAGTGCGCACGGCGGGCGACATCGGTTCGTCGCTGCAAGCCGAGGTCGACCTGTACGCCAACGGCGAAGATCAGCAATTGCTGGCCAGCCTGGGCGACGACCTGCGTTTCGTGCTGATTGTCTCGCGCGCCACCGTGCACGCTGGCGAAGGCGAAACCCGCATCGAGGTCACGCCGTCGGCTCACAAGAAGTGCGAACGCTGCTGGCACTGGCGCCTTGACGTGGGCCAGGACGCCGATCATCCCGAGATCTGCGGCCGCTGCGTGTCCAACCTGTTCGGCTCGGGCGAAGCCCGCGACAAGGCTTGAACATGGCCCGCCCCTCCGAACACGGGGTGACGGACGCCGCCCCCGCCCGCGCCGCGCCGGCGCGCGTGGGCGGCTGGCTGGCGCTGGCCTTGCTGATCATCGTGCTGGACCAGTTGACCAAGATCTACTTCAACACGGCCTTCCAGTACGGCGAGCGCGTCAACATCCTGCCTTTCTTTGACTTCACGCTGGTGTTCAACCGCGGGGCAGCCTTCAGCTTCCTGGCCTCCGAAGAAGGCTGGCAGCGCTGGCTCTTCACCGGCCTGGGTTGCGTTGCGGCGGTGGTCATCGTCTGGATGCTGCGCCGCACGCACGGCCAGCCGCGCTTTTGCCTGGCGCTGACGCTGATCCTGGGCGGCGCCATCGGCAACGTCATCGACCGCGTGGTGTATGGCCACGTGGTGGACTTTCTGCTCTTCTACTGGAACGACTGGCAGTTCCCCGCCTTCAACCTCGCCGACGTCGGCATCACCTGCGGCGCGGTGCTGCTGGTGCTGGACGAACTGCTGCGCGCCCGCAAGCCGCAAGCATGACAAAAGGGGGGCATGTTGCCCCCCTTTCGTTTCCAGCGGTTTTCGTCTGCATTGATGCCCCCTCTAATCCATGACGAACGGCGCGTTGCGGCAATGCAGAATAAAATCCCTTTCAATTCCTCGTTTACACGGCGCTGAACCCGCCGCCCTGCCCTCATGCTCGATCTCGCCCGCAAACGCATCGTCCTCGGCCTGACCGGGGGCATCGCCTGCTACAAAATCGCCGAGCTGGTGCGGCGCCTGACCGAACAAGGCGCCACGGTGGACGTGGTGATGACCGAGGCGGCCACGCACTTCATCACGCCCGTCACCATGCAGGCGCTGTCGGGCCGCCCCGTGTTCGTGGACGCCTGGGACGCCCGGGTGCCCAACAACATGGCGCACATCGACCTGACGCGCGGCGCGGACGCCGTGCTGATCGCACCCGCCAGCGCCGACTTCATGGCAAAGGTGGCGCACGGACTGGCCGACGACCTGCTGTCCACGCTCTGTCTGGCGCGTGCCTGTCCGCTGCTGGTGGCGCCAGCCATGAATCGCGAGATGTGGGCCAACCCGGCCACGCAGCGCAACGTCGAAACCCTTCGCGGCGACGGCGTCACGGTGCTGGGACCCGCGGCGGGCGAACAGGCCTGCGGCGAGACCGGCGATGGCCGGATGCTGGAAGCGCATGAGCTCCTGACCGACCTGATCGCCTTCTTTCAGCCCAAGCTGCTTGCCGGCCGCCACGTGCTGCTGACCGCCGGCCCCACGTCCGAACCCGTGGACCCGGTGCGCGTGCTGAGCAACCGGTCATCCGGCAAGACGGGCTACGCGCTGGCGCGCGCCGCGCGCGAAGCCGGCGCCCGCGTCACGCTGATCACTGGCGCGACCTTCCTGCCCATTCCTCGCGGCGTGACCGCCCTGCCCGTCATGACCGCCCGCCAGATGCACGACGCCGTCATGGCCAGCGTGGGCGACGCGGACATCTTCATTGCCGTGGCCGCCGTGGCCGACTGGCGCGTGAAAAACGTCAGCACGCAAAAGCTCAAGAAAACCAGCGAAGGCGGCGGCGCGCCGGTCATGGAATTTGAACCCAATCCGGACATCCTGGCTGAAGTGGCCAAGCTTGAGAACGGCCCGTGGTGCGTCGGCTTTGCCGCCGAAACCGAAAAACTGGCCGAGCATGCTGAAGCCAAGCGCACGCGCAAGGGCATTCCGCTGCTGGTGGGCAATCTGGCGCACAAGGTGATGGACGCCGACACCACCGAGCTGGTGCTGTTCGATGCCCAAGGCACCCACCCGCTGCCGGCCGGCAACAAGCTGGACGCCGCGCGCCGTCTTATCGCCGAAATCGCGGCGCGCATGCCAGCCTGACCGAGGCATCTCGGATACCCCGGCTTGCATTAAGGCGCGCCGGCTTATCCGGCGCGACGCATCAAAAAAAACGCCAGTCCCGAAAGGGTCTGGCGTTTTGCTTTATGGCGACTTTCGCGACCATGGCGACCAAGGCGACCATGGCGACTGGAGCCGCCACCCGCGCGTTACTGCTCCAGGCTGATGTTCGCGGCCTTGACGATGTCCGCCCATTGCTTGCGGTCATTGTCCAGGAATGCGCTGAACTTCTCCGGCGTCATGCCGGTCACGGGCTCCGAACCCAGGCCAGCCATTTTCTCGACGAGTGCCGGTTGCTTCAGCACGTCCTGCAGCGCGGCGTAATAGGCGGCCAGCACGTCCGCGGGCAGACCGGCGGGCGCGAAGACACCTTGCCACGTCGGCATGTCAAAGCCCTTCAGGCCCTGCTCGTCAAGCGTCGGCACGTTGGGCAACTGGGCGGCGCGCTTGATCGAGGCGACGGCAATCGCCTTGACCTTGCCTTGCGAAGCCAGCGGCGCGGCGGTCGAGATGTTGTCCATCGTCATGGCGATGTGGCCGCCGAGCAGGTCGGTGATGACCGGCGCGGCGCCGCGGTAGGCGGCGTGCGGCACTTTCACGCCCAGCTTGTACAGCATGGTCTCGGCGATCAGGTGGTTCGAGATGCCCACGCCCGCGGTGCCGTAAGTGGCCGTCGGCGTCTTCTGGAAGTATTCCTTCAGTTCGGCCAGATTATTGGCGGGCACGTCCTTGTTGACGATGACCACATTGGGCTGCACGGCAGCCAGCGTGATGGGCGTGAAGTCGGTGGGCTTGTAGTTCGTGCCCTTGGGATTCAACACGTGGGTGATGGCCATGGAACCGGCGGCGGCAATGCCGATGGTGTAGCCGTCGGCGGGCGCTTGGCTCAGGCGGTACGCCATGATGTTGCCACCGGCGCCGGCCAGGTTTTCGACCACGACGGGTTGACCCAGGCGGGCCGACAGCGGCTCGGCCAGCAGGCGGGCCAGCGTGTCGGCCGAACCGCCCGGCGCAAAGCCCACGAGCAGGCGCACGGGTTTGGCAGGCTTCCAGGCGTCGGCGGCATGGGCCGGGGCAGCCGAGAGCGCGGCAACGGCGAACAGTGCGCCAGCGGCGCGGTGCAGGGTACGGCTGATCATGAAAAAAACTCCCAACAGTTGATTGACGAAGTCGGCTTCGTCTCCTCTCGCCGCTCGCCCGAAGCGGCCGAGCGAGTCCGTGCGGCCAGAGCTTCGGGATTACGTCCGGCGGCGTTATTCCAGTATTTGTGCCAGGGCCTGGGCCACCAGGCGGTTGGACAGCAGCACGGGGCGCCTCGACCCATGCGCCACGGCATCGCGCATGCGCTGCGCGTAGCCCATGCAATGCATGACGATCAGGTCGCAGGACGCCAGTTCGCGCCCGGCTGCCTCGAAGTTGCGGGCGGCCTGCTGCGCGTCGGCCTCGTAGGGCGTGGCGTGCACGACCTGCGTTTCGCATTCCAGCGGCACGGCCATGTGAAAGGCGTCGACCTGGGCCTCAAGCGGAACGACCAGCCCGACCTTGCGGCAGTGCTGCGCAAGGCCAGCAACAAGGTGGTCCACGACCTGCTGCGGCTCCACCACCAGCGTGCGCATGGGCGCGATGGCCGTGCCGGTGCACAGCGGCACCAGCACGTCGTACCCCTGCCCGTCGGCCTCTCGCATCACGTGCGCCAGCCGGGCCTCGGCGGCCGCGGCGTCCAGTTCGATCTGAGAACCGTCGCGCAGGCGCGTGGCAAAGCGGTATTCGCGGGGCCGCGGCGCCAGCGCGGCCAGCCCCGCAGCGTCCAGGCCGTCCAGCGCGCCGAACTCGTCGATGCGCACGTGGGCGCCCAGCACGGGCGCCATCTCGGGCACGACGTCGCTGCGCGGAGATTGACCTATCGTGAAGAACGCGACGCGGCGCGGTGTGCGGGCGCTCATTGCGCGGCTCCGTCTTCGCGGCCCACGGTCTGCAAGTGCGCCATCGAGCCATAGCGGGCCTGCAGCGCGTGCCACTCGGCGTCGTCGAAGAAGCTCATGGCGCGCTGGCCGTACAACTTGGCGATCTCGATGCAGAAGCGCATGGCGACGTCCGCGTCCACGGCGTTGGTCACGCCCGTGGCGCAACCGGGCACGGTGGTCTGCGCGGTCAACGCCACGCCGACGACCGGCGCGTCCGTGACGATAGCCGGCTGCATCAGCGAATTGACGTGCCACAAGCCGTTTTCGTAGGGCGTGATGTCCTGGGTGGTCAACGGCAGCGTGACCGGCAGCTCACCGCTGACCCAGCCCATGACGTCGAGCATGGTTTCGGGGATGCGCAGCAGGTAGCCCTGCTTGGCCACCGGGGTCAGCGCCACGCCGCGCTTGTTGACCAGGCGGTTGCCACGCGTGGTGTCCACCGACAGGATCGCGTCCATGCGCGGATCCACCTCGTGCGACATCATCTCGCGCATGGGGAACGGCGAGCGCATCATCGGCACTGGATGATGCGGCCGCGTGCCGGCGCGCGGGCAGATGTGCGTGCGGATGCGGACCGTGCCGGGCAGTACGTCGCCCTGCTGCGCCATCGCCATCAGCTTGAGCGCGGCGGCGATTGCGACGACGGCGCCGTCGCTGTCGGACACCAGGCCCGTCACCGCGGGGCGCGCGCCGATGCCGCCCAAGCGGCCCACGATGCCCAATTGCGGGGCCGAGGCATCCGCGCCGGGAATCACGATGGACAGGAAGTCGGTGGCAAGACCGTCACGCTCCAGGTGCGTGACCTGCACTTCGCAATGGCCGGCGTCGCGCAGCGCCTGCGCCACGGACTCGCCCGTGACGTGCGCGGACGACAGCAATTCAATGACGTCGATGACCTGCTTCATGCCGGGATTTCCACGGGGCCGGGACGGAACATGCGCGGTTCCTCGCGCCCCAGAAAGAGCGGCGCATCGTGCGGACCGACCAGCGCGATGTTTTGGCCGCGCACGCGCAGACCGGCGCCTTCGGGCAGGCCGAGCACCGGCATGGCCGGATTCAGCGTGCAGAACTCGGCCAGACGCTGGGCGCGCGTTTCGCCGCGGTGGCCCGGAGGGTGCGCGTTGGTGTAGTGCGGGTTGATCTGGAAGGACAACAGGCCCAGCGCATCAAAGCCTTGCGGGTCGGTGATGGGCATGTCGTTCGTCGTGCAGATGGTGGGACACGTCAGGTTGGAGCCCGCGCTCCAGCCCAGATAGGCCGCACCCGCGCGCACACGCCGCGTCACGACCTCGATCAGGCCCTGGCGGCGCAGTTGGCCCAGCAGATTGAACGTGTTGCCGCCGCCGACGATGATGACCGACGCGGCCTCCAGCGCGGCAACGGGATCTTCGGCCGTGTGCAGGCCCTGGATGGCGAGGCCCGTGTCGGCCAGCGCGGACGAGACCAGCGCCGTGTAGTCGTCCCAGTTGCGCGTGACCCCGGCGTACGGCACGAATACGGCCGGCGCGCCTTGCGGCAGGGATTCAATCAGTTCGCGGATGTCCGGCATGGCGTGCACCAGGTAGCCGGCGTCGCTGCTGGAATTGCTGAGGAGCAGAAGGTTCATGGAATTCAGAGTCCGAAGGGGTAAGGGTTCTGGGGCGCGGCGCATTGCGCCCGGCGCCGTGAATTCAGGCGGTCAGTTCAACCAGTAGGGATCGTTCAACTCGCGGCCCAGCGCGCCCACCTGCTGCAGGACCGATTCGCGCAGCACGGCCACGCGCGCCTCGTCGGCCTGGAAGGAGACGAACGACAGGCATAGCCCGCGCAGCTCGCCGGTGGCCGGGTCGCGCACGGCGGCGGCCACGGCGCCGATGCCGGGCATGGCCTGGTCGATGGCGACCCCGCAATGGTCGGCGCGCGTTTGCGCCACCAGGCGAGCCAGGTCGCCCACGGTGGCCGGGCAGTCGCGCCCTTCGACGGGCAGTGGCTGGGCCGGGTCGGCGCCGTAAAGCGCTTCAAATTCAGCATCGGTCAGGCGCGACAGCAACGCGCGCCCCATCGCGGTGCCGGACGCGGCACGGCGCGAGCCGGGCGGCGACAGCACCTGCACCGGGTGCGAGCCATTCAAGCGTTGCAGCACGACGGTTTCACGCTGGTTGAGCGTGGAGAGATAGGCGGTCAACCCGCTGTCGTCGGACAAGCGGGCCAGCACGCCGCGGCAGGCTTCGTCCAGCGGCGTGGCGGCCATGCCGGCGCGCACCGCCTGCGCCAGCAGCGCGCCGGGGCGGTAGCGGCGCGTGGCCGCGTCCTGGTCGAGCAGGCCGTAGTTCTGCATCTGGTTCAACAGGCGCGACGCCGTGCTTTTGGGCATGGACAGCCGCGCCGCGACCTCCGTGAAGCTCAATTCCGCCGCGCCTTCCGCGTAGAGCGAGAGCACGCGCTGGACGCCGTCAAGAATACTCATGCTTGTTCCATAAAACGGAACCTAAGTTCCTTATTAGAGAACAAGAATAATGCAAGCGATGGAAACAGGTCAATACGGCCCCGGAAAGTGAAAGGCCCCCGCATTCGCGGAGGCCTTCAAAATGCCGACGAGTATCCGGCGGGTCTTATTTCGTGGCCAGCTCGGACCATTGCGCCAACGGCAAGGGCGGGTGCGCATCCAGGATGCGGCCGAGCACCAGCTTCATTTCATCCCAGCCGCCGCGGTTGGTGGGCCAGACCGACGGTGTGATGGCGTTCCACGCGCCGTCCGGCGCACGCTCGGCCATCTTGAAGCGGAACGTGTAATGCCCTGCCATGCCCATGCGCAGATCCGACACCACCAGCGCATCGTCGATGACGTCGTAGCGTAGCCAGTCGTCCGTGAACCAGCGCAAGCGTTCATGCAGCGGCACACCGGCCAGGACGCGGCCCGCCTCCAGGTTGAGCGGCAGCCGCACCCATTCCGGCGGATGGCGATCAAAGATGCTGCTGACCGATTCGTAATAGCTGCCATCGCCACTCTTGGCGATCACCCGCCACACCAGCGTGTTGAACGGCATGGGGATGGCCCGCACCTGCGTAACTGCAATGCCCTGCGCCTGCATCACCTCGTGCACGCGCTGCTCGGCCGCCATCCTGCCTGCCAGCCCGAAGCCCAGATAAGCGGTGCTGAACACCAGCGCCCCCACCAGCACGCGCCGCGCGATGCGGGTCATGCCGGCGATGACCGCAAACACGACGCCTATGAGCAGCGGCACGGTGTACACCGGATCAATGATGAAGACGGACGACCAGCTCTCCGGCGTCAGCGCGAGCGGCCAGAACAACTGGGTGCCGTATACCGTGAAGGCATCCAGGATGGGATGCGTGATCAGCACCAGCCATATCGTCAGAAAGAGCCGCCGCCCGCCATAGGGCGCATTGGGCCAGAACCTGCGTATCAGCCACGCCAGCAACATCGCAAGGCCGGTCAGCACGAACACGGAATGCGAAAAGCCCCGGTGATACGTCATGAGCGACACCGGATCCGGATAGCGCATCAGGACGTCCAGATCCGGCAGGGTGGCCAGCGCCGCGCCATAGACAAGGGCGCGTCTGCCCTGCACGCGCCCCAGCATGGCGCCCTGGATGCCGGCGCCCAGCACCGCTTGTGTAACTGAATCCATGTTTCTCCAACGTCGAGCGTTCCACCAAAAGGCCTACCCGCGATCCGGCTGGCCCTGCAGGCGTTAACATACCCGATTGCGTTCAGCTAATTTTCAACTTTGCATTCATGGATGAATACATCACTCAGATCGGCCAGTTCATCGAGGCCAACCAGGCCTGGGCCGGACCGATCACATTCCTCCTCACGATGGGCGAGTCCATGGTGCTCCTGGGACTGTTCATTCCCGCCACCGCGCTGCTGCTGCTCACGGGCGGCCTCATCGGCTCCGGCACGCTCGCACCCTGGGGCGTGATCGCCTGGGGCATCGCGGGCGCCATCGTGGGCGACGCGCTGTCGTACTACTTGGGGCGCTGGGCGGGCCCGAGCGTGCTGCGGCGCTGGCCGCTCAAGCAGCAGCGCACCGGCGTGGCCCGGGCGCGCCTGTTCTTTTACCGCTACGGCTTTGCGTCCGTGCTGATCGGCCGGTTCCTGGGCCCCATCCGCTCCACGATACCCACCGTCGCGGGCGTGATGGGCATGGCGCACAGCCGCTTCCAGATCGCCAACGTGCTGTCGGCCATGCTCTGGATGCCGCTGATGCTGGCGCCCGGCTACATCACCGCGCGCAGCCTGGGCACAGCGGAAAACGCCCAACAGATCGCCATGATGATCGGCGCGGGGCTGTCGGTTTTGCTAGGATGCGGGCTTCTCCTCGCCATGGTGCGCAAGCGCCGCCAACCGGTGCGCGTGCGGCGAGGCAATTGATCCGGAGAGCTTCATGGCCATCGATGCCGAGCCCAAGAACGGCGATTTCGCGCGCTATATCGAAGAGTTGACCAGCGCCGGCGGCACCTCGCCCGGCCGCATCGCAAGCCGTCGCGACGCCCGCAGGCAGACGTCCCCGGTGACAGTGCCCATCCCGGTTGCGGCGCCGCCCTCTCCCACTTCGGGCTCGCTGTCTGAAGCGCCGTGGGGCAACACGGCGTCATCCACCCCGCAGTCGCGCTCCGCATCACAGGCGCCTCTGGCAACCATGCCGGGCCAGCCCGACGAAGCCAACGTCACGCTTGCCCGTCAGGCGGGACGGCGCAAGCTCGGCGTCGTATTGACCGTGGCCGGCATCATGGCGG
The DNA here is from genome assembly GCF_041879325.1 of Achromobacter sp. JD417. Classification (NCBI taxonomy): domain Bacteria; kingdom Pseudomonadati; phylum Pseudomonadota; class Betaproteobacteria; order Burkholderiales; family Alcaligenaceae; genus Achromobacter; species Achromobacter sp. JD417. The sequence goes on from NZ_CP087159.1 coordinate 3,621,604, forward strand.
GCTGGGCCGCCGCCAACATCGCCTTCCGTGCGCTGCACAGCCCCCAGTTCGAACTGGATGCGCTGATGCCCGCCCTATTCCTGGCGTTCTTTGCCTTCATGCTGTTCAAGGCAGCCCGCGGCGCCCGCAATCCCCGCAAGACGCCCCTGAACAAGTTGCCGCCCCTGACGCCTTCCTCGTATCGCAAGGACGGCGCCTGACGCGCCGGCGCGTGGCCGGCGGGCGTTGGTGCTAACATTTCCGGCCATTGAATCAGCCCCATCCCCGGAGTGAAAGTGAACAACGTAGTCGGATTGAACCAGGCCCAGGCGGCCACGATGCTGAAGCTGCAAGGCCACCTGAACAGCATGATCAATCCGGACTGGGTCAATGGCGGCGCCCGCTTCCTGCGCGCCGCCTTCGTCGAGTCGGCCGAAGCCCTGGAACACTACGGCTGGAAGTGGTGGAAGAAGCAAACCATCGACCTGCCCCAGGTCCAGATGGAATTGGTCGACATCCTGCACTTTTACCTGTCGCACACGATCGTTCAATCGGCGGGCGACGTCGAGGCCGCCGCGCGCGCGCTGGTCGCTGACCTGGCCTCGCCCGCCACCGTCACGCTCGACGGCAAGTCCCATGACCTCGCCGCCCTGAACGTGCCGGAATTGCTTGAGCTGATCGGCGGCCTGGCGGTATGCGGCCGTGCCAGCTTCAAGGTCCTGGAGCAGACCATGACGGCCTGCGACATGACCTGGAACGACGCCTACACGCAGTACGTGTCCAAGAACGTGCTGAACATCTTCCGCCAGCAGCACGGCTACAAGGAAGGCACTTACATCAAGATCTGGAACGGCGAGGAAGATAACGTCGTGCTCGCGCGCCTGCTGTCGCAGCAGGATCCGGCCAGCGCGGACTTTGCCGAGATCCTGCATCGCGAACTGGAAGCGGCCTACGCGCGGCTGTAAGCCCCCACGGATGCCCGCAATAAAACGCCGCAATCGCGGCGTTTTTTTATGGCCGGCAACCCGCCAGCGCTAGCGCTGGCCGAAGCGCGTCTCGCCAAACAACGCCTTCAACTCGCGCGGTTGCGACCGCCAGTATTGCTTTGGCGCGCTGACCTGGCCGCCCAGCTGGGCGGCCGCGTGCCACGGCCAGCGCGGGTCGTAGAGCATGCCGCGCGCCAGCGCGACCATGTCGGCCTGGCCCTGCGCAATGATGTCCTCGGCCTGCTGGGCCTCGGTGATGAGGCCCACCGTGATCGTAGGCATGCCGATCCGGCGCTTGATTTCCTCGGCGAAGGGAACCTGGTAGTTCGGCCCGACCGGGATCTTCTGCTGCGGCGACACGCCGCCGCTCGAGACGTCGATGAACTCACAGCCGCGCGCCTTCAGCGCTTCGGCGAAGGTCAACGTCTGTTCCAGGTCCCAGCCGCCCTCGACCCAGTCGGTCGCGGACACGCGCACACCCAGCGCCACCGATTGCGGCACGATCTCGCGCAGGGCCTGGAAGACTTCCAGCGGAAAGCGCATGCGGTTCTCCAGCGATCCGCCGTAGGCGTCGTCGCGCTGATTCGACAGCGGCGACAGGAACTGGTGCAGCAGATAGCCATGCGCGGCATGCACTTCGATGGCGTCAAAGCCCAGGCGTAGCGCGCGCCGGGCGCTGTCGACGAACGCATGGCGGATGCGCTCGAGGCCCGCCGCGTCCAGCGCATGCGGCGCGGGCTCATGTGCGTTGTGCGGCACGGCGGACGGCGCCCATCCCTGCCAACCGCCAGCGCTTTCCGGCACCAGCTGGCCGCCGTTCCAAGGCGCGTCGCTGGAAGCCTTGCGGCCGGCATGGCCCAGCTGGATGCCCAGTTTGATGGGCGAGTAACGGCGCACGGCGGCAACCACCTTGCCCAGTGCGGCTTCGGTCTCGTCGGACCACAGGCCCAGGTCTCCGGGAGAGATGCGGCCGTCGGCCTCGACCGCGGTGGCTTCGGTAAAAAGCAGCGCGGCGCCCGACAGCGCCAGGTGCCCCAGGTGAATCATGTGCCAATCCGTGGCGCAGCCCGCTTCGGCGGAATATTCGCACATGGGTGCGATGACGATGCGGTTGGCCAAGGCGACATTGCCGATTGACGTGGGGCTGAACAGATGGCTCATGCGGAAAGGCTCCGGGTGCGTTGGACGACACAGCATAGCGCCCGGCCGGGCAAACGCCGTCAATCCCAACGCCCCCGGCAGGGTTACCGCATCGCCTACTGCCCTTCGATCACCGAATCCAGGAACTGGCGCGTGCGCGCCTCCTTGGGCTGGCTGAACAGCACGGACGACTCGGCATCCTCAACGATGTTGCCCTGGTCGAAGAACAGCGTGCGGTCCGAACTGCGTTCGGCGAACTTCATCTGGTGCGTGACGATGATCATCGTCATGCTGCGTCGGGCGGACAGGTCGCGCAGGATCTGCAAAATTCCGCCGACCAGCTCGGGGTCGAGCGCAGACGTGACTTCATCGAACAGCATCACCTGCGGGCACATCGCCAGCGCGCGCGCGATGCCCACCCGCTGCTTCTGCCCGCCCGATAGCTGCGCGGGATAAACGTCGAGCTTGTCGCCCAAGCCCACCATTTCCAGATACTCGACGGCGCGATCGCGCGCCTGGTCGCGCGGCATGCCCAGCACGTGCAGGGGCGCTTCCATGGCGTTGCCCAGCGCCGTCATGTGCGGGAACAGGTTGAAGTGCTGAAACACCATGCCGATCTTGCCGCGCACCTGGCGCAGGTGCGCGGAGTTGACGCCGGCAGGCCGGCCCTGCGCATCGGTCCACATCGGCTCGCCATCGATCTCGATGTCGCCGCTGGTGGGCGGATCCAGCGTCATCAGCACGCGCAGCAACGTGGACTTGCCCGAACCCGACGGGCCGATGACAGCCACGGTCTGCCCCGCCGGGATCTCGAGGTTGATGCCTCGCAGGACTTCCACGTCTCCAAAACGCTTGTGCAGATTCTTGATGCTCACGCTGGCGCTCATCGGTTTCCTCCATATCGTTGCAGGCGGGCCTCCAGGCCGCGCACGCCCCAGGCCGCGACCAGGCTCAGCGCCAGGAACAGCAGGCCCACCAGGGTCAGGGGTTCGGTGTACCGGAACGTCGCGGATCCGATCATCTTGCTTTGCTGCAGCAGCTCGACCACGGTGATGGCCGACAGCAGCGGCGTGTCCTTGAACATCGCCACCAGGTAGTTGCCCAGCGCGGGCACCACCGGCGGGATCGCCTGCGGCAGCACCACGCCCACCGCCGTACGCCAGCGCGACATGTTCAGCGCCGTGGCCGCTTCCCACTGGCCGCGTGGCACGGCCTCGATGCCGGCGCGGTACACCTCGGCGCAATAGGTGGCGTAGTGCAGGCCGAGCGCCACGATCCCCGTCATGAGCGGCGACATCTGCGCGCCAGTCAGCGGCAAGACATAGAACAGGAAATACATCTGCACCAGCAGCGGCGTGCTGCGCACGAACTCGATGAAAAACGCCGTGGGCATCGACACGATGCGCAGCCGCGACCGCCGGAGCATGGCAAGCACCAGCCCCAACGTCACCGCCACCAGCATGCCGAGCACGGTGGCCTGGATCGTGATGACGAGCGCCGACCCTAGCGTGGGCAGGATTTCCAGGGCGAAAGACCAGTCAAATATCGGTGTCATCGGACTCGGACCCTCCGCTCAAGCAGACGCACGCCCGCGGTGATCAACAGGGCCACGGCAAAGTACATCAGCAGCATCAGCGTGAAGATCTCGGTCGTGCGCAGGGTTTCGCTGCGTAGCAGCTGGCCGCGGAACGTCAGGTCGGTGATGGTGATCAGCGACACCAGGGCCGTGTTCTTCAGGAGCTCGATCAGCAGGTTGCCCGCGGGCGGCAGCATGGCCGGCACGGCTTGCGGAAGCACGATGCGCTGCATGATCTGACGGCGCGTGAGGTTCAACGCCACGCCGGCTTCACGCTGCCCGGGCGGCACGGCCCGGATGGCGCCGCGCACCACTTCCGCCCCATACGCGCCCGCATTCAGCGCCAGCACCACGATGCCGACCAGCATGGCCGGCAGCTGCACGCCAAAGAGCGGCAGCACGAAGTAGAACCAGAAGAGCTGCACCAGGGCCGACGTGCCGCGAAAGACCTCGACGTAGATCGACGCCGCCCAACGCACGGACCGCAGGGACGACAGGCGGCCCAGCCCCGACAGCAGCGCAAGCGGCACCGCCAGGACCACCGCGCCCGCCATGATCTGCAGCGTGACGACCAGCCCCTCGAGCAGGGGCGGCACAAGCTGCGCGATATGTTCAGACATCAACTGCATCGGCGCCCCTTACTGTCCGCTGCAGAGCTTGTCCGCGGTCACCCCTTGGGGCAGTTCGTCGGCCGTGAAGCCGAACGGCTCGACGAGCTTCTCGTGTTCGTCGGTGCCGATGAACTTGGCGAGCTCGGCGTTGAAGGCGTCCGCGAAGGCCTTGTCGTCCGTGCGGAAGGCATAGGCGCCGTAGCCGCGCACGCCCTTGCCGTCGATGACCGGGTCCGTGAACGGCTCGGCCTTTTCCAGCCCGCTGCCCGCCTGCGTCTTGCCCATCAGGTCATTGATGGTGAGCGCGGTCGCGGCATAGGCATCGGCGCGGCCGGCCTGCACACCAGACAGCGCGCTGACCGCATCCGGAAACACGACCACCTGCCCTGCCGGGATGTTGACCTTCTGCGCGTAATCGCCCTCGATGGCGCCCACCACCACGCCAAGCTTGGCGTCAGGGTTCTTGGCCACGTCTTCGTAACTGTGCAGGTTCTTGGGATTGCCGTCCTTGACGAGGAACGCTTCGCCCACGCCATAGGTGGGGTTGGAGAACGCCACCTGCTGACAGCGCTCGGGCGTGATGTACATGCCTGCCGCAATGATGTCGAAACGCTTGGCCGCAAGCCCCGGGATGAGCGAACCGAATTCGGTCAGGACCCCTTCCACCTCGTTGATGCCCATGCGCTTGAGCACCACGCGGGCGATTTCCACCGACTCGCCGGTGACCTTGGCCTCTTTGCTGTCCATGTAGGCAAACGGCGCCTCATTGGCGTAGCCGATACGGATCTTTCCGGCCGACTTGGCGGCTTCCAGCGTACTGACGCTGCTGGCGGGCGCGTCGCCTGTTGCCGCGGTCTTGTCGCCGCCCGAGTCCGAACACGCCGCGAGAACGCCCAGGCCAAGGGCCAACAGCAGTCGTCTGGATTGGATGAGGGTCATGAATCTTTCTCCCGAATTTATTTCTAGGTACATGGCTTCACTAAAAATAATACGCTAAGAAATGATTTCGACACGAATGATATAGACGTGAAAAAGCAGGCCTAAGCCTGCTTTTGACGTTCGTTGCCCTATGACGCGTTAGGACACGTTACGAACGGTAGATAGATATGGCACCGTTTATTGGGCGTAGGAAAAGCGTCCATTCTTGACCGTGCCCATCACCCGGGCGCGCTCATCGAATCCCTGATGGTTTTCCTTGGTGATGTTCAAGACGCCATTGGGAACGACCAGATCACGGGTGTTTTCCAGCGCGTCGCGCAGTGCCAGGCGGAACTCGGGCGTGCCGGGCTTGGCGCCCGTCTTGAGGGCCCGAGACACCGCCGAATCCAGCAGCATCCAGGCGCCATAGGCGTCCCCGGCGAACTGGGTCAGCGTATGGGGGCCGTATTGCTGCTCGTACTTGTCCGCAAAGGCCACCGCCACCTTCTTGACCGGGTTGGAATCGGGCAACTCGCGCGCCACCACACCCGGGCCGGTGGGGAACAGCGTCCCCTCCACGTCCTTGCCGCCGACCTGCAGGAATTCAAGCGTGCCGATGCCGTGCGTCTGGTAGACGGCGCCGGTGTAGCCGCGTTCGAGCAGCGTTTTCTGGGGCAGCGCGGCCGGCGTGCCCGAACCGGCGATCAGCACTGCGTCCGGCTTGGCGGCAATGACCTTGAGCACCTGGCCGACCACCGACGCGTCGGTGCGCTGGAAGCGCTCTTGCGCGACGAGTTTCAGATCGGACCCGGCCGCGGCCGTGAACTCCTTCAGCCAGCTGTCGCCATACGAATCGGCAAAGCCGATGAAGGCCACGTTCTTCAGGCCCTTCTTCTTCATGTCTTCGACCAGCACCGTGGCCATCAGCGAGTCGTTCTGCGGCATCTTGAAGGCCCAGGTGCGCTTGGGATCCGACTGCGGCTCCACAATGACGTTGGACGCGGCCAGCGCGATCATCGGGGTCTTGGTTTCGGCCAGCACGTCGAGGGCGGCCAGCGCGGAAGCTGTGATGTTGGGGCCGACGATGGCGTCCACCTTGTCCTCGGAGGTCAGCTTGCGCATGTTCTTGACCGCCCGGCTGACGTCCGTGCCGTCGTCCAGCACCACGTAACGCGCGGGTTCGCCGCCCAGCGTGTTGGGCCACAGGCGGATCGCGTTGTTGGTCTGGATGCCGATGGCGGCGGCGGGGCCCGTGGTGGATACGTCCACGCCGATCACGATTTCAGCTTGGGCGGACAGGGCGGGGACGGCCAGCGCGACGGCGCAGGCGTAGCGGGCAAGGATGCGAGGCATGACTACGGCTCTTGGATGGGAGTGAAGGAGATGCCGCTATTTTGCCTGATGCGCCAGCGGCGGTTATTGACGTGGCCAACCCTTGTTGGAGGTGAATGCCCCGCCAGGCCATCGTTACATCGGTTTGCCGTTGCGTACCGGTGTCTTACGCGATGGGCGGGGTGGCGGGCCGTATCATCGACGATGCCGCCTGAGGCAAGGCGCGCCGCCCCCGCTGCGGCGCCTCTCCCCACCCCGGACGCGCCGCACGCGGCTGCGTTCCCACACAGGAGTCACGTATGAAGAAAACCGCAACCGCCGCCTGGTCGGGCGATCTGAAGACTGGCAAAGGCACGATTTCCACGCAGAGCGGCGCGCTCAAGAGCCAACCTTACGGCTTTAACACCCGCTTCGGCGACACGCCGGGCACCAACCCCGAAGAACTGCTGGGCGCGGCGCACGCCGGGTGCTTCACCATGGCGCTGTCCAACATCCTGGGCGAAGCGGGCATGGTCGCGCAAAGCCTGGACACCAAGGCCGAAGTCACGCTGGACAAGGTCGATGACGGCTTTTCCATCACCGCCGTGCACCTGACCGTGGAGGCCGTCATTCCCGGCGCTTCCGCCGAAGCGTTCGAGGAAGCCGCCCGCAAAGCCGAAAAGGGCTGCCCGGTTTCCAAGGTGCTGAACGCCAAGATCTCGATGGACGCCAAGCTGAAGTCCTGACCGGCGCGAGGGTAATCCGGCTCCGGACGGGGCCGGATCATTGGCCCGCCCTATCCCGGGCGTGGCCAAAATCAATTTGACGGTGCAGGTGCGCTCCGGAAAAATGAGAACCATTCTCAGGAGCAGCACATGACCGGATTCATCTACGCAATATCAGGCGGCAATGCCGCCCTGGCCCAGGACGCGCGGGTTTCCGCGAACCTGCGCCGCATGGTCGGGTCGGGCATCCTGGTCGCCGTCGGCTACATCGATCCGGGCAACTGGGCGACCGACATCGCCGGCGGCAGCGGCTTTGGCTACGGCCTGCTGATGGTCGTCATCACGTCAGCCTTTCTGGCGCTGGGCTTTCAGGTGCTGGTGTCGCGCCTGGCGCTTGCCACCGGCCAGGATCTGGCCACCCTCACTGCCCGCCACCTTTCCCCGCGTTTGGCCAAGGCAGCCTGGCTTGCCGGCGAGGCCGCCATTCTGGCGACCGCGCTGGCAGAACTGATCGGCGGCGCGATTGCGCTGCGGTTGCTGTTTGGCCTGCCGCTCATCGCGGGCGTCGCGGTCACGGGGATCGGCACCTTTGCCGTGCTGGCGATGACGCGCGGCAATGCCGACCGGCATGAACGCGTGATCGCCCTGCTGCTGTCCGTGGTCGCGCTGTCTTTTGTGTTCCTGCTGTTCAAGGCCAATCCGGCCTGGAAGGAAGTGGCGCATGGCGTCACCGAGACCGGCCGCGCGCTGCGCGATCCGCAAGGCTTTTTGATCGCGCTGGGGATTCTGGGCGCGACCCTCATGCCGCACAACCTCTATCTGCATTCGGGCTCGCTTGCGCAGCGGGCGCGGGACCTGCCGCCGCAGGCGCTGGGCATGGCGATGCGCGTGGCGCGCAACGACACGATCGTGTCGCTGGGCGTGGCCATGCTCATCAATTCGGCCATCATGATCGTGGCCGCCGCCTCGCTGTCCGGATCCGGCATGACGGTGTCCAGTCTGGACGATGCGCATGCGGTGATCGGCCACACGCTCGGCATCGGGGCGGCAGTCGTGTTTGCCGTGGCGCTGTACGCCGCGGGCCAAAGCTCCACCATCACGGGCGTGTTGGCCGGACGCATCCTGTCCAAGGGATTCCAGGTCGGCAGCAACTGGTCCGACCGCCGCCGCGCATTGATGACGCGCTTGGTGGCGGGCGCTGCCGCCGTCGGCCTGCTGGCGTTCACGGGCGGCAACGATCCGGACGGGTTGCTGGTGCTGAGCCAGGTCATCCTGAGCCTTGCCCTGCCCTTCGCCCTGGGTCCGCTGGTCGTGCTGGCCTGCCGCAAGAGCCTGATGGGCCGCTACGTGCTGAAAGGCGCGTGGGCCTGGGCCGCCATCGGCGCCACCGTGGGCATCATCGTGCTGGACGCCTATCTGCTGCTGGATATCGTGTCCTGATGGGGCCAGCGCCGCCTGCCAGCGGCAGGCAAAAAAAAACGCCAGCGATCAAAGCTGGCGTTTTTTCTGGCGGGGTGCTTCAGTGGTACGCGGACACGACCGGGTGTTGACGGCGGCCGGCGTCCATATTGTGCAGGACCTCGCCGACAGCGCCGCCCAGTGCAGCCATGCGCAGCTTCAGGCGCAACCAGCGCGAGCGTGCGGTGGGACCGGACAGGGTTTCCGCCTTGATGGCCTCGCGGATCAGGGACCGCTCCAGCGCATCCGACATACGGGCATTTTTCAACGCGGTATCGCTCATGATTCTCTCCTTGAGAAAGCGCGATGTGGAACAACGTGAATCCATCTTAGATCCGCGTATGCTGCGTTGCAATAAAAACCACAAACATTTTTTTCGGCGTTGCGCAATGGGTACAAACACCACCACAACGGTGCATGCCGCACACGGTTACGCACCGAGTTTGTGCGACGCCCTAGGCCGATCGGCCGGGCAGGTGCGCCTGAATCAGCTTGTCGGCCATCGAAGCCACCCGTCCGGCGGGCCCACCCGCCCCGAAAAGCTGGCTGGATACGAACGCGCCTTCAATCAATAGCAGCAGTCCATCGGCCAGGGCTTCGGGATCTTCCGCGCCCATCCCGGCGGCCATGGCGTTCAGCCGGCGGCGCAATTCGCGTTTGTGTTCAACGGCCACGGCCCGGGCCGGATGATTGGGTTCGGGGTATTCGACCGCGGCGTTCGTCAGCCCGCATCCCCGGTAGCCGTTCTGCACCGCACGTCCTGCCATGCCGGTCAGGTAGTCGAGCAATTGGGCGCGCGGATCGCCCGGATGGGCGGCGCACGCGGCGTCAAAGCGCGCCCAGAATTCAGCGTCGTAATCACGCAGGTACGCAGCCGCCAATTCGTCCTTCGAGGAAAAACTGCGGTACAGGCTGGGTTTCGTCACGCCAGCCTGGTTGACGATGGCGTCCACGCCCACGGCGCGGATGCCGTCGCGGTAGAACATCTCGCGCGCGGTCTTACGGATGCGGTCAGCCGCCAGGAGCGGTTTGGATGGCGTGGCGCCGGGGGCGGCGGACGCGGGGGAACTCTTGCTGGCCATACGAGGCTCCTTTTCTGCGAAACAGCGCGAGCGGCCATCTGCGAAAACAGGGTCGCCAAAAATCGCTTGACGATGTTACTGACCGGTACGTACTATCCGCAAACCTTAATACGTACCGGTCAGTAACATGAGTATAGCCCAGCCTCCGTTCCCCTTCCGCCGCGCCGGTCAGAAGTACGCGTTCGTGGTGGTTGCCGTGATTTTCCTGTCGCTGCTGGTGGCGGCCGGCCTGCGATCGTCGCCCAGTGTGCTGCTGGTGCCGCTGGAAGAAACGTTCGGATGGAGCCGAAGTTCGATTTCGTTTGCCGCCGCGTTGGGCATCTTTCTGTACGGACTGGTCGGCCCCTTCGCAGCCGCGGCGATGGAGCGCTTTGGATTGCGGCGCGTGCTGATCACGGCGCTGATCCTGATGTCGGCCTCCAGCGCCGTCAGCGCCTACATGACCGAACCCTGGCATCTGATCATGACCTGGGGCGTGTTCTCGGGCATCAGTTCGGGCGCCGTGGCGATCGTGATGGGCGCGACCGTGGTCAACCGCTGGTTCGTCAAGCACCGCGGACTGATGATGGGCCTTCTGACCGCCAGCGCCGCCACCGGCACGCTTGTGTTCCTGCCGGTGCTGGCCGCGCTGGCCTCGTCGGGCGACTGGACGCGCGTGGTCTGGACGGTGGCCGGCGCCGCGGCCGCGCTGGTGCCGCTGGCCTGGTGGCTGGTGCCCGACCGCCCGTCCAGCGTGGGTCTCGTGCCCTTTGGCAGCGATCCGCATGCGACGCCCGCCCCCGCCGCGCCGCGCACCGGCATGGTGGCCGCCACCTTCGGCACGCTGGCGCGCGCGGCCCGCACGCGCACGTTCTGGTATTTGTTCGCCACCTTTTTCGTGTGCGGGTTCACGACCAATGGCCTGGTGGGCACGCACCTGATCGCACTTTGCGGCGACCACGGCATGCCCGAAGTGCAGGCGGCCGGCTTGCTGGCCATGATGGGCATCTTCGACCTGCTCGGGACCACGGCCTCTGGATGGCTGACCGACCGCTACGACCCGCGCAAGCTGCTCTTTGTGTACTACGCGCTGCGCGGCCTGTCGCTGATGTACCTGCCCTATTCCGATTTCTCGTTCTACAGCCTGTCGATCTTCGCGATCTTTTTTGGCCTGGACTGGATCGCCACGGTGCCGCCCACGCTGCGCCTGACGACGGAAGCCTTCGGCGAACGCGACGCCTCGATCGTCTTCGGGTGGATCGTGGCGGGCCACCAGATGGGCGCGGCAAGCGCCGCCTGGATGGCGGGCGCCCTGCGCGAAGCCCAGGGCAGCTACCTGATGGCTTTTGTGATCTCGGGCTCGACCGGCATCATCGCCGCCGTGCTGGCGCTCATGATCGGCAGAAAGCGCGTGGTGGCGCAACCGGCCTGAACCCGCCCTTGCGCTTGCAGGCAGGCGCCTGCATGCGGACGGGCCGCGGCGGGCCGCCCTGCCCTCAGGCCGCGCCGCCGGTGCGCCCGCGCAGGTTGTAGGCCTTCTTGCCGCCCACGTGTTTGCGGATGAGGGCTTCGGCGCGTTCGCCGTCGCGCGCCATCAATGCCTGCACAAAGGCCTCGTGGTCGGCCACCGCCGTCGTCCATTCGTCCAGGTCGAAATTGGACTTGTAGCGCAGCGCCTGCACCTGCAGGTTCAGGCGGTCGTAGGAGTGTGACAACGCCGGGTTGTGCGCGGCGCGATTGATCGCGATGTGCGTGCCCATGCTGGCCGCGAAGTACGCGCGGATGTCCCGCTTTTCGTAGTTTTCAAGCATCTGCGCATGCAGCCGCCCGATCTGCGCCAGCTCCGCGTCGGACGCGCGCTCGGCGGCGCTGCGCACCGCCAGCCCTTCCAGCACCGACAGCACATCGAAGATGTTCTCGATGTCCTCGGCGGACAGCTCGATCACCATTGCGCCGCGCTTGGGCTGCAGCGTCACCAGGCCATCCGAGGCCAGCATCCGGTACGCCTCGCGCAGCGGCGTGCGCGAAATCTTCAGTTGATCGCACAGATCCCGTTCGTTCAGCCACGTGCCGGGCTTTAGCGTGCCATCGATGATGAGCTGGCGCAGCCGTTCCGCCACGACCGCCGGCAGCGTGGGATGGTGAATGGCCAAATCGGGGACGGAGACATCGGCAATCAAGGGTTCAGGGTTAGCCATGGGTTGTTCATGCTCGCAACATCGACTATTTTTGTATCTGGTATACCAAACACCAACGGCATACCAACCTGACCCAATCATAGAGCAAGCAGCCCCTGGGCAGGACTCATCCACCAAAGGAGACCCTATGAATAAGCATGCTCGCGCCTGGACCGGCGTATTGATGCTGGCCGCCGGCCTTGCGGCGGCCACCCCCGCCGTGGCGCAGGATCCGATCAAGTGGCCGGAACGTCCCATCCGGCTGGTCGTCGGCTTCGTGCCCGGCGGCGGCACGGACGTGTCGGCCCGCATCCTTTCGGCGCGCCTGTCCACCTTGCTGGGCCAGCAGGTCGTAGTCGAAAACAAACCGGGCGCTTCCGGCCTGATTGCGGCCGACTATGTGGTCAAGGCGGATCCGGACGGCTACACGCTGCTGCTGGCCAATATGCAGTCCACCGTGGCGGCGCCTTACGTCGTGCAGTCCAACATCGATCCCAACAAGGATTTCACGGCGGTTCGGTACATCGGGTCGGTGCCGAACGTGCTGGTCGTCAATCCCGCCAAGCACGCGTACACCACGGTGCAGAACCTGGTGGACGACGCCCGCGCCAAGCCCAAGCAACTCTTGTACGCGTCGTCCGGCATGGGCAGCCCGCAGCATCTGAGCGCCGCGCGCTTCTCGCAGATTGCCGGGGTGCAGATGGAGCACGTGCCGTACAAGGGCAGCGGCCAGGCCATGACCGACCTGCTGGGCGGCAGCGTGGACCTGAACTTCGACACGCTGCCGGGCGCGATCAACCAGATCCAGGCCGGCAAGCTGCGGCCGCTGGCCGTGACCAGTCCGCAGCGCAGCAAGCGGCTGCCCGATGTGCCGACGCTGGCCGAATCCGGCATCAAGGGCCTGGACGTCGTGCAGTGGTACGCGGTCCTGGCTCCGGCCAAGCTGCCCCACCCGATCATGGAAAAGCTCGACCGTGCGCTTGCCCAGACGCTGGCCGACCCCGAGGTCGCCGCCAAGCTCGCCGACCAGGGCATGGACCTGGGCGGCGGTCCGCAATCCCCCGCCGCCTTCACCTCGTACGTGCGGGACGAATGGAGCAAGTACGGCAAGCTCACCGCAAGCCTGGGCCTGACGAAGCAGTAAGGCCCGCAGCAAGCCCCGCAGCAAACCCCAACACCGGGCACGACTCACCTGGCGGGGGACGCTCCCCCCGCGCATGCAAAAGGAATCCCATGACCGCTACTTCCACCCCGGGCTCCTCGCCCATCCTGCTGCACCGCGACGGCGACATCGCAACCGTGGTGCTGAACCGGCCGGAAAAGCTCAACGCCTTCACCATCGACGGCTGGCGCTTGCTGGGCGACACGTTTCTCGAACTGGACCGTGACGACGGCGTGCGCTGCGTGCTGCTGCGCGGCGCGGGCGAGAAGGCATTTTCGCCGGGCAACGACATCGGCGAGTTCGAGACGGCCCGCAGCAACAAGCGTCAGGCGGTGGAGTACGGCGCCGTCATGCGCCGCACGATCGAGGCGATCGGCGGGTGCCGCCACCCCGTGGTGGCGCAGATCCATGGCATCTGCGTGGGCGGCGGGCTGGAGATCGCCAGCCTGGCCGATGTGCGCATCTGCGGGGAAAGCTCACGGTTCGGCGTGCCCATCAAGAACCTGGGGCTGGTGATGTCGTATTCGGAACTGGCCCCGCTGGTTCGGCTGGTCGGCCCCACCGTGGCGCTGCAGGTGCTGCTGGAGGGCAACATCTTCGACGCCGCCGAGGCCTTGCGACTGGGCGTGGTCTCGCGCGTGGTGGCCGATGACCAGGTGGCGGCCGACGCCCAGGCAACGGCCCGCCGGATCGCGGACGGCGCGCCGCTGGTGGCCCGCTGGCACAAGAAGTTCGTGCGCAACCTGGTGCAAGGCAAGGCGCTGACCGATGCCGACCGCGACGAAGCTTTCGACTGCTTCGACACTGAGGATTTCCGCGCCGGCTACCGCGCCTTCCTGGCCAAGGCCAAACCGCAATTCAGCGGCCGCTGAACGAACGATCGAGGAACACGCATGCAAAACGACAACCGCGGCTCCGGCCGCCCGCCCTTCCCCGCTTCCGATGCACCCGCCCCCGGCGCGCTGGCCGGCATGCGCGTCATCGAGCTGTCGCAGATCATGGCCGGCCCCACCTGCGGCATGATGCTCGCGGACCTGGGCGCCGATGTCATCAAGGTCGAGAAGATCGACGGCGGCGACGATTCGCGCCAATACCGCGATCCGCAGATCAACGGCATCTCCGCGCCTTTCCTGATGCTCAACCGCAACAAGCGCGCCATTGCGCTGGACCTGAAGCATCCCGACGGCAAGAAGGTGCTCTTGCGCATGATCCGCGACGCCGACGTGGTGACCGAGAACTTCCGCAAGGGCACGATGGAGAAACTGGGCCTGGGCTACGACACGCTGCGCAAGGAGAACCCGGGTCTCATCTATTGCGCCGTCTCGGGCTATGGCACGACGGGCCCCTACGCCGACAAGGGCGGATTCGATCTTGTGGCGCAAGGCTTCTCGGGCTTGATGGCCATCACCGGTGAACCTGGCGGGCCGCCGCTGCGCACCGGCAACTCGGTGGCCGACATCAACGCCGGCCTGCTCGCGGCGTTCGGCGTGCTGGCGGCCTACCAGCACAAGCAACGCACCGGCGAAGGCCAGATCGTGGAGACCTCGTTGCTGGAGGCCAGCCTGCAGCAGCTCTACTGGCATGCCGCCATCTACTTCGGCAGCGGCGTCTCGCCCGGTCCCACGGGGTCGGCGCACGTGCTGAGTGCGCCCTATCAGGCGTTTCCCACGCGCTCCGACTGGATCATCATTGGCGGCGCCAACGAAAAGAACTGGCAGCGCATCGCGCAGGCGCTGGGCAAGCCCGAATGGGCAGACGATCCGCGCTTTGCGCGCAATCGCGACCGCATGCAGAACCGCGACGAACTGGTGGAGGAGATTTCCGCCATCCTGAAAACCCGCGACGCGCAGGAATGGCTGGACATCTTCGATGCGGCCGGCGTGCCCGCCGGTCCGGTGCACTCGATCGCGCAGGCCTTGTCGCACCCGCAGACGCTGGCCCGTGAAATGGTGGTCGAACAGGAGCATCCGGTAGCGGGCAAGGTCCGCACGGTGGGCATGCCCGTGAAACTATCCGCCACGCCCGCCCGCTATCATCGCGCCGCGCCACGGCTGGGCGAGGATTCCATTGCGATCCTGGGGGAGTTCGGCTATGACAGGCAGGAGATCGACGCGCTGATCGACGCCGGCGTGGTCGCGGCCGTGGACCGCGAGCCGGTGCAGGCTTGAGCCAACAGAACGCAAGGCGGGAGACCGCCTTGCGTGGGGCCTTGCTTACTCCACTTCGCCCAGGTACGCCGCGCGCACCTTGGGATCGTGCAGCATGTCGCGCGCGGGTCCCGACAGGGTGATCTCGCCCGACTCCATCACGTAGCCGCGATGGCTGTTTTCCAGGGCCAGGCGCGCGTTCTGCTCGATGAGCAGAATCGTCACGCCTTCGCTGGCGATGGTGCGCACCACGTCGAACACCTTTTCGACCATCAGCGGCGCAAGCCCCATCGACGGCTCGTCCAGCAGCAGCAGCTTGGGGCGCGCGATCATCGCGCGACCCATCGCCACCATCTGCTGCTCGCCGCCCGACAGCGTGCCGGCGGCCTGCTTGCGGCGTTCGGCCAGGCGCGGGAACAGCGTGAATACGCGGTCCGTGTCCTGGCGGATCTGCGCGGCGTCGCGGCGGATGTAACCGCCCATCGCCAGGTTTTCCTCGATGGTGAGCTGCCCGAAGATGCCGCGGCCCTCCGGCACCATCACCAAGCCCTTGCGGACCAGTTCGTGCGACTTCTGTCCGCCGATGGATTGCCCGGCATAGACGACCTCGCCGCCGGCCAGCGGCACCAGGCCGCAGATGGCGCGCAGCGTCGTGCTCTTGCCCGCGCCGTTGGCGCCGATCAGGCAGACCAGTTCGCCGTCGTCCACGCGCAGGTCGATGCCGCGCACCGCGCGGATGCCGCCGTAGGACACTTGCAGGCCCCGCAGCTCGAGCAGGGGTTGGGATGCCGTCATGTTGCCTGGCCCTCGTTGTGGATGAGCGGATCCTGCGCAGCCCCGGCGCCCAGATACGCTTCAATGACCTTGGGATCGCGCTGCACCTGGGCAGGCTTGCCCATCGCCAGCACCTTCCCGTATTCCAGCACCAGCACGCGATCGCACAGGCCCATGACGAGCTTCATGTCGTGTTCGATCAGCAGCACGGTGACCCCGTCGGCGCGGATCTTTTCCACCAGCTTGCGCAGCACGACCGTTTCCGAGGCATTCATGCCCGCGGCGGGTTCGTCCAGCGCCAGCAGCTTCGGATCCGTCGCGAGCGCGCGGGCGATCTCCAGACGCCGCTGGTCGCCATAAGGCAGCGACCGCGCGACGTCGTTGGCGCGATGGCCGATGCCCACGTAGTCCAGCAGCTCCTGGGCGCGCGCCTCGATGGCGGCTTCTTCGGCACGCGTCGCGCGGGTGCGCAGCACCGCACCCAGCACGCCCGCGCGGGTGCGCATGTGGCGGCCGATCATCACGTTCTCGATCGCGCTCAGGTTCGCGAAGAGGCGGATGTTCTGGAAGGTGCGCGCCAGGCCCGCGTACGCGACCTCGTGCGGCTTCTTGCCCGACATGGATTCGCCGTTGAACGTGCAGGTGCCTTCCTCGGGGATGTAGAGGCCGGTCAGCACGTTGAACAGCGTCGTCTTGCCCGCGCCGTTCGGGCCGATCAGCCCGTAGATCTCGCCTTGTTCGATGTCGAAACTAACGCCCGACAGGGCCTGCAGCCCGCCGAAGCGCTTGCCCAGTCCCTGGGCTTGCAACAGCTTGCTCATGCCGCGCCTCCTTGCGTCTTGGTGGCAAGTTCGCGCTTGCGCACCGCCGACGGCCACAGGCCGGCCGGACGGAACAGCATCACGCACACCATCGCCAAGCCGAACAGCAGCATGCGGATGCCCTCCGGATCCAGCACCACGGCACCGAACAGCATGTGCTGGACGGGTTCCACGACGGCGCGCAGGAATTCCGGCAACGCGGCCAGGATCAGCGCGCCCAGGATGACGCCCGGAATGTGGCCCATGCCGCCAAGCACCACCATGCACAGGATCGAAATGGACTCCATGAGCGAGAAGCTCTCGGGGCTGACAAAGCCCTGCATCGATGCGAAGAGCGCGCCCGCCACGCCCCCGAACGAAGCGCCCATCGCAAAGGCCAGCAGCTTGATGTTGCGGGTGTTGATGCCCATCGCCTTGGCGGCGATTTCGTCTTCGCGGATGGCTTCCCACGCGCGGCCGATGCGCGAGTTCTGCAGACGCACGCACACCACGACGATGATCAACGTCAGCGCGAGCAGCAGGTAGTAGTACTTTTCCGGCCCGGTGAACCGGATGCCCATCAGGTTCTGCGTTCGGCCAAAGACAAACTCGCCCACCTTGAAGGTGTCGATGCGGTTGATGCCTTGCGGCCCGTTGGTGATGTTGATCGGCGCATTCAGGTTGTTCAGGAAGATGCGGATGATCTCGCCAAACCCGAGCGTCACGATGGCCAGGTAGTCGCCTCGCAACTTCAATGTCGGCGCGCCCAGCAGCACCCCGAACAGGCACGCGACCGCCAGCGCGATCGGCAGGATCGCCCAGAACGGCAGGTGCAGCCCGAAATGCGGCGAGGCAAGCAGCGCCCACGTGTAGGCCCCCACCGCGTAGAACGCGATATAGCCCAGGTCCAGGAGACCGGCAAAGCCCACCACGATGTTCAGGCCCAGCGACAGCATCACGTACAGCAACGCGAAGTTCAGGATGCGGACCCAGCTCTGGCCGGCCATGCCGATGACGAACGGCAGCACGGCCAGGACGACGCCGATCAGGGCGATGCCGATCAGGTTGCGGGTGGAGAACCCGCTTTTCTTCAGATGGGCGTTCATGCGCGATCCCCCACCCGTTCACCCAGGAGACCCGAGGGACGGAAGATCAGCACCAGCACCAGCACGAAGAACGCAAACACGTCCTGATAATGGCTGCCCAAAAAGCCGCCGGTCAGGTCGCCGATGTAGCCCGCGCCCAGCGATTCGATGATGCCCAGCAGCAAGCCGCCGGCCATGGCGCCGACCAGGTTGCCGATCCCGCCCAGCACGGCGGCGGTGAACGCCTTCAGGCCCAGCATGAAGCCCATCGTGTATTGCGACACGCCGTAATACGTGGCGACCATCATGCCCGCCACGGCAGCAAGCGCCGACCCGATCAGGAAGGCTGCCGAAATCACCGTATTGATGTTCACGCCCATCAGGCCCGCGACCTCGCGGTTCTGCGCGGTGGCGCGCATCGCGGTGCCCAGCCGGGTCTTGTGCACGACGGCCAGCAAGCCGCCCATGATGAGCGCCGCGATCACCACGATGGCGATCTGCAGCGTGCTCATGCGCGCGCCGGCAAACTCGAACACCTGCGGCGACAGCACTTGCGGGAAGTTCAGGTAGTTGCGGCCCCAGCCCATCATCGCCACGTTCTGCAGGATGATGGACACGCCGATGGCCGTGATAAGGGCCGCCAGGCGGGGAGCGCGGCGCAGCGGCCGGTAGGCCACGCGTTCGGCCGTCCAGCCCACCGCCATGCACAGGGGCACCGAGACCAGCAGGCCCACGCCCAGGACCACAAAGGCCGAGACGCCGGGATCGCCGCCCACCAGCGAAATAGCGATCGTGGTGGCCGCCATCGCGCCGATCATGACGACGTCGCCATGCGCGAAGTTGATCAGCCCGATGATGCCGTACACCATGGTGTAGCCAAGGGCGACCAGGGCGTACACGCTGCCAAGCGTCACGCCGTTAATCAGTTGTTGAATGAAGATATCCATAGGGGCCGCTGAATAAGCCTGGAAGAATCGCGCGGGGCGGCCAGGGCGCAAAGGCCTGGCCGCGCGTCGCGCGCCGCAGCGCCGGACGGCGCGAGCGGAAAAAAGCGGGCGGATCGTGGCGCGTGGCCTGCGCCGCCCTGGTTTCGAGCCGGCTTAGTTGGCCTGGCTGACCATCGTTTCGACCATCTCCCACTTGCCGTTCTTGACTTCGTAGATGGTGACCGAGATTTCCTTCAGATCGCCCTTGTCGTCGTAGGAAATGTGCTCGCTCGTCGCGCCCTTGCGGTTCAGCTTGGCCAGCTTGGGCAGATACTTTTCGGGTTCGGCGGAACCGGCCTGTTCGATGGCCGTGATCATGTTCCAGGCGCCGTCGTAGGCGTACGGCGCGTACACGCCGGGGGCCTTCTTGAAGCGGGCCTGGTAACGCTGCTCGAAGTCCTTGCCCGCAGCCATCTTGTCCAGCGGCACGCCGGCCAGCGAGGCGTAGGTGCCGTCGGCGGCGTCGCCCGCCAGCTTGATGAACGTGTCGCTGCGCGTCATTTCGCCGGACACCAGCGGCGCCTTCAGGCCCAGCGTGGCGAGCTGGCGCTTCATGGGGCCGGACTGCGCGTCCAGGCCGCCGTAGAAGATGGCGTCAGGCGCGGAGCCCTTGATGTTGGTCAGGATGGCCGTGAAGTCGTTGGCCTTGTCGGTGGTGTACTCGCGGCGCACGACCTGGCCGCCGGCGGCCTTGACGGCCTTCTCGACCTCGTCGGCCAGACCTTGGCCGTAGGCGGTGCGGTCGTCGATGATCGCGACCTTCTTGGCCTTCAGGTTTTGCACGATGAACTTGCCGACCGCGGCGCCCTGCTGGGTGTCGCTGGTCATCATGCGGAACGTGGTTTCGTAGCCCTGCTTGGTGTATTCGGGCGAGGTCGCCATGGCGATCTGCGGCAGGCCGGCCTCATGGTAGACACGCGATGCCGGGATGGTGGTGCCCGAGTTGAAGTGTCCCAGGATGCCCACGACGTCCTGGTCGACGAGCTGCTGGGCCACCTGCACGCCCACGCGCGGGTCAGCCTGGTCATCGCGCGAAACCAGCACGAACTTGGCCGTCTCGCCGTCAACCTTGATGCCCTTCTTGTTGGCTTCTTCGAGCGCCAGGTTCAGACCGTTCTGCATGTCCTCGCCGTAGTGCGATTGCGGACCGGTCAGCGGGGCGGCAAAGCCGAACTTGATGTCGGCGGCCTGCGCGGCGGCGGTCATGCCGGCAGCGGCGATGCTGGCGGCGAGGAGCTTCAAAGTGGTGCGCAACTTCATGGGGAATCCTCCGAGGTATCGGACTAAGGCCTTGTTATACCTGAGCTTTTAGCCAGGCTTTTGGTTTTTTACTACCGCGGGCCCAGTGATCTCCGGGTCCCGCGCATGCATTTTCTGCAGAGTCTGAATGCCGGATTGCGGCAGCCAGACCAGAGGTGCGACCGGATTTTCGTTCCAGTGCAACCTAGCCCGATATTGGAGATAACCCTTGGATGCCCAAGGGTTACCCCTGGTGACGATTAACCGATCGTCATGAGGCTGGCGTTGCCGCCCGCCGCCGCGGTGTTGACACTGACGGAACGCTCGGTCAAGAGGCGCTCCGGCACGTAGCTGGCGCCGGCCGCCAGCGCGTCGGACGTCAGGCCGTGCACCGCCAGAATGGCGCCCGGGCGACGCGCGATGCGCTGATTCAGCGCCTTGAGCGCATCGCCATCGCCTTCGAACAGCACCGCCTGGTAGTCGGCGTCGTCGACGTCGGTATCAGCCAGAATGCCCGCCTGGCCCTGCTGTTCGGCATCCAGCGTCGCCAGCAGCGCCTGCGCGGCCGGCGTGTCGGCAAACCAGGCGTGGTTGCCGGTCAGGCGCGCCACGGACCACTGCGCACGCGCGCCCGCCTCGGTAGCGGCCACGCAGTACACGGCGCCGCGCGGCTCGACCATGTAGGTATTGGTCTCGCCGGTCGGACCCGGCAAGGCGATACGCTGCGGCAGCGGCGCCGCGGCGTCCAGCGCCGGCGGCAGACCTGCGGGGCGCGTGCCGAGCAGGCGGTACATGTACAGCGGACCGCCCGCCTTCGGACCCGTGCCCGACAGGGCTTCACCGCCGAACGGCTGCACGCCCACCACGGCGCCCACGATGTTGCGGTTGACGTAGACGTTGCCGGCGTGAACCTGGCCCGTCACGTGCGCGATGGTTTCATCGATGCGGGTGTGCACGCCGAACGTCAGCCCGTACCCCGTGCCGTTGATCGCATCGAGCAGCGCGTCCAGTTCGTCGCGCTTGTAGCGGACCACGTGCAGGACCGGCCCGAAGACTTCGCGGGTCAGCTCGCTGACGTTGTCGATTTCGATGATGGTCGGCGGCACGAACGTGCCATGGCGGCATTCGCCGTTCAGCTCGACCTGGTCGATGCGATGACCGGCCGTGCGCATCGCTTCGATGTGACGCTGGATGCCGTTGCGCGCCTCGGTGTCGATGACGGGACCGACGTCGACGGACAGGCGGTCGGGGTTGCCGACGGCGAGTTCGCGCATCGCGCCGCGCAGCATGGTCAGCACGTGGTCCGCGTTGTCTTCCTGCACGCACAGCACGCGCAGCGCCGAGCAGCGCTGGCCCGCCGAATCGAACGCGGAACTGAGCACGTCGAACACCACCTGCTCGGACAGGGCCGACGAATCCACCACCATGGCGTTCTGGCCGCCGGTTTCGGCGATGAGGGGGATGGTGTGTCCGTTATCGTCCAGGCGATCGGCCAGCGTACGGGCGATGATGCGCGCCACGTCGGTGGAACCGGTGAACATCACGCCGCGCACGCCAGGGTTCGCGACCAGTTGCGCGCCCACGGTCTCGCCGCGGCCCGGCAACAACTGCACGGCGCCGGCGGGCACGCCGGCCGCGCGCAGGATGGCGACGGCTTGCGCGGCGATCAGCGGCGTCTGCTCGGCCGGCTTGGCCAGCACGGTATTGCCCGCCGCCAGCGCGGCCGCCACCTGGCCGGTAAAGATTGCCAACGGGAAATTCCACGGGCTGATGCACAGCACGGTGCCCAGCGGACGGTGCGTGTCGTTGCTGAATTCCTGCTCGGCCTGATCGGCGTAGTAACGCAGGAAATCGACGGCCTCGCGCACTTCGGCGATGGCGTTGGGCAGCGACTTGCCGGCTTCGCGCACGATGAGGCCCAACAGGGTCTGCATCTGCTCTTCCAGCAATTGCGCCGCGCGGCGCAGGCACTGAGCGCGCTCGGCCACGGGCGTGGACTGCCAGATCGGCGCGGCGTTGGCGGCCGCGCGCAGGGCGATGTCCGCATCGGCGGAATCGGCCTCGATGACATGACCGACCACGTCGCGCAGGTTCGCGGGGTTGCGCACCTCGATGGCCTTGGCGGCATCCCAGTGTTCGCCGCCTTCGCCCAGCATGGGACCGGCGCGCCACGGCGTGCCGGCGCTGGCCAAGAGCGCCGCCGACAGCGAGCCCAGGCGGTGTTCGTTGCTCAGGTCCAGACCCGCCGAATTGGCGCGCGCGCCGTCTTGGGGATTGCCGTAGAGCTCGCGCGGCAGCGGGATCTTCTCGTGCGGCGCGCCCAGGGGCGTGATGCGCGAAGCGGCTTCCACCGGATCGGCGACCAGCGTCTCGACGGCGATCGAATCATCGCCAATCAGGTTCACGAACGACGTGTTGGCGCCGTTCTCCAGCAGGCGGCGCACCAGGTACGCCAGCAGCGTTTCGTGCGTGCCGACCGGCGCGTAGATTCGGCAGGGGCGATTGAGCTTGCCCTGCGCCAGTGGGCCGACGACTTCTTCGTACAGCGGTTCGCCCATGCCGTGCAGGCACTGGAACTCGTACTGGCCGGGGTAGTAGTTCTGGCCGGCAAGCTGATAGATCGCGGCCAGCGTGTACGCATTGTGCGTGGCGAACTGCGGGTACACGGCTTCGGGCGCGGCCAGCAGCTTGCGGGCGCAGGCAATGTAGGCGACGTCCGTGTACAGCTTGCGGGTGTAGACCGGGTAGCCTTCCAGGCCATCGACCTGCGCGCGCTTGATTTCGCTATCCCAATAGGCGCCCTTCACCAGGCGCACCATCACGCGGTGACGGCTGCGGCGGGCCAGGTCGATCACGTAATCGATGACGAACGGCGCACGCTTCTGGTAGGCCTGGATGACGAAGCCGATGCCGCTCCAGCCTTCGAGTTCGGGCGTGAAGCAAAGCGCTTCCAGCAGATCCAGCGAAATTTCCAGGCGGTCGGCTTCTTCGGCGTCGATGTTCAGGCCGATGTCGTAGCTGCGCGCCAGGATGGTCAGCGCCTTCACGCGCGGCAGCAGCTCGGCCATGACGCGCTCGCGCTGGGCGCGCGAATAACGCGGGTGCAGCGCGGACAGCTTGATGGAGATGCCGGGGCCTTCGTAGATGCCGCGTCCCGCGGCGGCCTTGCCGATGGCGTGAATGGCCTGCTCATACGACGCGTAGTAACGCTCGGCGTCTTCGGCCGTGGTGGCCGCTTCGCCCAGCATGTCGTACGAATAGCGGAAGCCGCGCGATTCCATCTTGCGGTTGTTGGCCAGCGCCTCGGAGATCGTCTGGCCCGACACGAACTGTTCGCCCATCATGCGCATGGCCATGTTCACGCCCTTGCGCACCAGCGGCTCGCCGCCCTTGCCGATCAGGCGCGTCAGCGCCTTGGACAGCGACTGCTCGCTGCTCACGGCCACCAGCTTGCCGGTGATCATCAGGCCCCACGTGGCGGCGTTGACGAACAGCGACTGCGAGCCGCCCATGTGCGACTTCCAGTCGCCGCGGGCCACCTTGTCGCGAATCAGCGCATCGCGCGTGGCGCGGTCAGGAATGCGCAGCAGCGCTTCGGCCAGGCACATCAGCGCCACGCCTTCCTGGCTGGACAGCGAGAATTCCTGGATCAGGCCTTCCACCCCGCCGCCGGTGCGCTTGCCGCGGAGCTTCTTGACCAGGCCGGCTGCCATCGCATGCACCTTTTCCAGGTTGGGCACGCGGGCCTGGCCCAGCAGCAGCGGCACGCACTCGGGCTCGGGCCGGCGGTAGGCCGCCGTGATGGCGGCGCGCAGCACGGATTGCGGTTGCACGTCCTGGCCGAATTCGTAGAACGGCGGCGTGGGCGCGGAATGGGTGTCGGCCGCGTCGTCCTCGCCAGCGGCGTCCGCGCTCAGGTGCGACATCTCGGCGGGCAGATGGCCGCGCTCGATCTTGTCCAGATATGAAAGGATCGCCTGCTTGTGCAGCCAGTGAGGCGTGCAGTTGAGCTTGTGGGCGGCGGCTTTCAGGCGGTCGCGGAGTGCGTCATCGACTTTGACGCCGAGGGTCGTGCTGGCCATAAGAGATTGCTTCCTGTCGCATGGCAAAGGTGTGACTGGGCCCGATCGGAACCCAGTAGGGGTAGGACCGTATGCTAGACAGGTTGCAACCGCGTTTGTATTAAGGTTAACCCTAGGTTAAACCCTAGTTAACCGATTGAGATCGCGGAGGTTATCCGGATCCCCGGGCAGATCATTCCTTGAGCGCGGAACATCCCATCATCTGAACCGAGCCCGATCCCGCGGGCGTCTGGCCGCGGATTGCCGCCGCCATCACGCCGGCCAGGCTCACCACCGCGCGCTGCTGCGCGGCGATCAGGCTGGGGATCGCGTCGTCCGGCACGTCTTCGGTGACGACGCTGCGGCACAACAGGCCCGTGCCCTTGGCATCCACGGGGCGCACGCGCCAGGTGACATCCAGCTGTGCCATGCGCCCGGACACCATCTCAAAGCGCTGGACGTCGGTCTGAATGCGCCAGATCGGCGCGCCCGGCCCGGGCTTGACCATCTGCACGTCCAGCGCGCCCAGCTCGCGCTTGAGCGCGTCGGACAACGCATTGCGCAACTCGTCGCCCAGCGGCGAACTCCAGCGCTCGGAATACAGGGCGGAAATGCTGCCGTCGCCGGTGCGGACCATGAGTTGCGGCTGGTCGGCCTGCGTGGCAAGCGTGACGGGCTGCACTTCGATCAGGAACGAGGCGGAGCCGGGCGCCGCGCCCGGCGCCCCCGCCCGCTCGGGCGTCTGCAGGGTGTAGTAGTGCACGGGCGGTGACGAGCCGCAGGCCGCCAGCGCGCCGGACAGCGCCAGCACGGCCAGCGCGGCGCGGCTGCGTCCGCGGGCAAACGGGGTTGCGAGGCAAGAGAGTCGGCTTTTCATGAGCGTCTAGTTCCTGACTGGGCCGGCGCCCGGGATGGGGTCGTCGCCTCTGCCGCGCAGCAGGGCTTCAGGGTTGGATTGCAGGAAATCGGCCAGCGCCCGCAGCGAACGGGCGGCGCGGCTCAGTTCCTGCATGGCCCGTTCCGCATTGACCGGCAGCGAAGCGTCGGTGGCCAGCAGCGAGTTGATGTTCGCCATCGAGTCCTTGGCCGCCTTGAGCGCCTTCTGCGCTTCGGGCGCCACCTGCTTGTCCAGGCGGTTCATCAGCTTGGACGTGCTGGCCAGCGTGGCGCGCAGGTCCTCGCCGATCTTGTCGAATGGAATCTTCTCGATCTTGGTGACGATGTTGGTGACCTGCTGCTGGAGCTGATCCAGATTGCCGGGCACCGTCGGGATGATCGCCGGTTCAGACATCTGGAACTCGACCGGCTTGGCGTTCGGGACGTTGTCCAGCACCACGTAAAGCTGGCCGGTCAGCAGGTTGGCCGTGCGCAGCTGCGCACGCAGGCCATGCCTGACCATCACCCCCAGCAAGCGGCCGCCGGCCACGTCGCCTTCCTTGATCGCGCGCTCGCGCACCTCTTCGTAGACGCGACCAAGGCGTTCGGGATACAGCGTGGCGTCCACCAGCGAATAGAAGCGCTTGGTCTCGGGGTCGAAATCCAGCGTAATCTGCGTGACGTCGCCCAGCGTGATGCCGTTGAAGTCGATCGGCGCCCCCACGGCCAGCCCGCGGATCGACTGGTCAAAGCGCATGCGGATGGGGAAGGCTTCGCCGTCCGGGTTGGCCTTGGCGGCGGCCTCGGTGGCGTACAGGTCGAACTCGGAGTCCGCCTGGGCCGGCGTGTCGCCGTCGCGCGCGGTCTGCACGGTTGCGAAGGCCACACCGCCCACCGCCATCGACACGAGCGACTGGGTGCGCACCTTCAGGCCGTCGGCGTTGACGCTGAAGTCCACGCCGCTGGCGTTCCAGAAGCGCGTGCCGCTGGTGACAAATTTGTCGTTGGGCGCATCGACGAATACTTCGACGTTCACGGCGCGGCCGTTCTCGTCCAACGCATAACCGATCACGCGGCCCACGTTGATGCGGCGGAAATAGACGGGCGACCCGATATCCAGTGAGCCCAGGTCCGACGCCTTGAGCATGAAGCGCTTGCCCGCGCGGTCGTGGGTGACGGCGGGCGGGGTTTCCAGGCCTTCGAAAGACAGCTTGGTGGCCCGTTCGGTGTCGTCCTTGCCCTCTTCCGCGTCCACGCCGATATAGGCGCCGGACAGCAGCGTGCCCAGGCCCGATACGCCGCTGACGTCCAGCCGCGGCCGCACCACCCAGAAGTTGGTGCCTTCGCGCGCCAGATCGGAAACGTCCTTGGTTAGTTCGGCCTTCACGACGACCTTGCTGCGGTCCGAATTGAAGCCGATGGATTTGACCGTGCCGATGTTCACGTCCTTGTAGCGAAGCTGGGTCTTGCCCACCTCCAGCCCTTCGGCGGTATTGAACGAAATCGAAATGTCGGGGCCCGCCTGCATCCAGGTCCGCACGACCAGCGACAGGCCCATCAATGCGGCCACTACAGGCACCAGCCAGATCCAGGAGATCCGGCTCTTCTTCTTGCGCGAGATCGCGGGTGACGCGAACTTCTCTTCACCGGATCCGGGTGCTTGCTCGGACATCTACTTTTTCCTTGTTCTGAGCGGAAAACAACGGCGCGAGGCCTTTCCTAGCCCGCTTGCTTGCCGGTGGCAGACACCGGCGCATGCCGGCCCTCCACCGGCGCTGATTCGATTTCGGCCTGACCTTCCAGGTCCCAGCTACGGCGCAGGTCGAAGCTCATGGCCGCGAGCATGGTCAGGATGACGACCACGCCAAACGCGGCGGCGCCCGCGCCAGCGCTGATTTCCATCAGGCCTTTGAAGTCTGCCAGAGCCGCCAGCAATATAACGACAAAAACATCCAGCATTGACCATTGGCCAATGAATTCAACCATCTGATACAACCGCGTACGCGCCCCCAGATTGGTTGTGCTACGCCACTGTTCGGTCAGCAACAGCAGAATCAGCGCCATCAGCTTGGTCAGCGGCACGGCCACGCTGGCAATGAAGACGATAAGCGCGATGTCCCAGGAACCCATCTGCCACAGCTCGACGACGCCGCCCAGGATGGTGTGCGCGCTGTCGCCAAGCAGCGAGTTGACGTTCATCACGGGCAGCACGTTCGCCGGTATGTAGAACACCACGGCCGCCAAAAGCAGCGCCCACGTGCGCGCCAGGTGATCGGGCTTGCGGTAATGCACCACAGCGTCGCAACGCACGCAGTGATGGTGCGCTTCGGGATCGGCATCCCGCGGCAGCGCCTGCACCTGGCCGCAGACGTGGCAACCGGTCAAGACGACGTCCGGCCCGGCCTCGGGCACATGCACGGGCACCACGTCGACGGATTCGGCATACCGCCACAGCACGTGTGGCGACAGCCTGCCCAGCATCGTGAGCAGCACGGTCAGGATGCCGAACGCGGCCAGCCCAATGCCCGGCGACACCGCGGCCATCCCGGCCAGCTTGACCACCGCGACCAGCACGCCCAGAAGAAACACCGGCACCATGCACCACGGCCGCAAAATTCCCAACAGGCGCATCGCGCCATGAAACCCGGCGGGCTCGCGGTGTTGCGACAGCGGCCCCAACACCCACAGCAGCACGGTCAGCTGCAGCAGCGGCAGCGCGAAACCGGCCAGGCCGGTCATGATGGAGACCACCCAATGGCCTTGGCGCCAGGTGATGGAAATGGCGTCCAGCAGCGAAGCCTGCTGGACCATGCCTTGCACGGACATCGACGCGACCGGGTAGGCGTTGGCAACCCCGAAGACGATCAGGGCAGTGATGGCGAGAGCCAGCCAATTGGACAAAGTAAGCCCGCTGTAGCGCCAGAGCACGGCGCCGCAGCGGGCACAATTGGCGGTCTCGCCAGGTTCAAGCTGATGTCGGCGATAAATGCTTGCGCAGTGTTCGCACTCGATCAGCGGCTGGCGGTCCGCGGTCATCAGTCGACGAGTTCGACTTCCTGCTTATCCGGCGCGTCCGACGAAGGCGGCTTGCCGCTTTCGTCAAAATCCAGCGTGACCTTGCCCGACTCGTCCAGATCCACCGTGACCGAACCGCCGTCGACCAGCTTGCCGAACAGCAGCTCGTCGGCCAGCGCGCGCCGGATGGTGTCCTGAATGAGGCGTTGCATGGGACGCGCGCCCATGAGCGGATCGAACCCCTCCTTGGCAAGGTGTTCACGCAGGCGCGTGGTAAAGACTGCTTCCACGCGGCGCTCGTGCAGCTGGTCTTCCAGCTGCATGAGGAACTTGTCGACCACGCGCATGATGACCTCGTGGTCCAGCGCGGCAAACGGGATGATCGCGTCCAGGCGGTTGCGGAATTCAGGCGTGAACATGCGGCGGATTTCCGCCATTTCGTCGCCCACCATCCGCGAATTCGCAAAACCGATCGACGGACGGTTCAAGGTCTCGGCGCCCGCGTTGGTCGTCATGATGAGGATGACGTTGCGGAAGTCTGCCTTGCGGCCGTTGTTGTCGGTCAGCGTGCCGTGGTCCATGACCTGCAGCAGGATGTTGAACACATCCGGGTGCGCCTTCTCGATTTCGTCGAGCAGCAGCACGCAATGCGGCTGCTTGGTGATGGCTTCGGTGAGCAAGCCGCCCTGGTCGAAGCCCACGTACCCCGGCGGCGCGCCAATCAGGCGCGACACCGCATGACGTTCCATGTACTCGGACATGTCAAAGCGCAGCAGTTCGACGCCCAGCGTGAAGGCCAGCTGTCGCGCCACTTCGGTCTTGCCCACCCCGGTGGGGCCGGACAACAGGAAGGCGCCGATCGGCTTTTCCGGCTTGCCCAGGCCCGAACGCGCCATCTTGATGGCGGCGGACAGCGCATCGATGGCGCCGTCCTGGCCGAACACCACCGTCTTCAGGTCGCGGTCCAGCGTGGCGAGCTTGCTGCGGTCGTCGTTGGAGACGGACTGCGGCGGAATGCGCGCGATCTTGGAAACGATGTTTTCGATGTCGACCTTGCCGATCACCTTCTTCTGGCGCGAACGCGGCAGCAGGCGCTGGGCGGCGCCGGCCTCGTCGATCACGTCGATGGCCTTGTCGGGCAGGTGACGGTCGTTGATGAAGCGGGCCGACAATTCAGCGGCAGCCGACAGCGCCGCGGCCGAATAGCGCACGCTGTGGTGCTCTTCGAAGCGGCTCTTCAGGCCGCGCAGAATCTGCACGGTCTGCTCGATGCTGGGCTCGGCCACGTCGATCTTCTGGAACCGGCGCGACAGCGCGTGATCCTTTTCGAAGACGCCGCGGTATTCGGTATAGGTGGTGGCGCCAATGCACTTCAACTGCCCGGACGACAGGGCCGGCTTGAGCAGGTTGGAGGCATCCAGCGTGCCGCCCGATGCGGAACCCGCGCCGATCAGCGTGTGAATTTCGTCGATGAACAGAATGGCGTCGGGGTTGCCGCGGATCTGCTTGAGCACGCCCTTCAGGCGCTGCTCGAAATCGCCGCGGTACTTGGTGCCGGCCAGCAGCGCGCCCATGTCCAGCGAATAGACCTGAGCGGCCTGAAGGATTTCAGGCACTTCGCCGCGCGTGATGCGCCAGGCCAGGCCTTCGGCGATGGCGGTCTTGCCAACGCCGGCCTCGCCCACCAGCAGCGGGTTGTTCTTGCGGCGGCGGCACAGCACCTGGATGACGCGCTCGACTTCGTGCTCGCGGCCGATCAGGGGATCGATCCGGCCCGCAAGCGCGGCGGCATTCAGGTCGGTGGCGTACTGATCCAGCGGCGACTGCCGAGAATCGCCTTGCTCTTCACCATTGGGCTGTTGCTCTTTCTGCACGGCGGCGGACTCCACCTGCGGCTGTTTGGTAATGCCATGAGACAGGAAATTGACCACGTCCAGACGCGTGACACCCTGCTGTTGCAGGTAGTACACGGCATGCGAGTCTTTTTCGCCAAAAATGGCCACCAGCACGTTCGCGCCCGTGACGGGCTTCTTGCCCGTGCCGCCGGCCGAAACATGCATGATCGCGCGCTGAATGACGCGCTGGAAACCTAGCGTGGGCTGCGTGTCGACTTCGGCGCCGCTGGGGATCACCGGGGTGTTTTCCGAGACGAACTGGCGCAGGTTGCGGCGCAGGTCATCCAGGTTGGCCGCGCACGCGCGCAGGACCTCGACCGCCGAAGCGTTGTCGAGCAAGGCGAGCAGCAGGTGCTCGACGGTAATAAATTCGTGCCGGGCCGAACGGGCCTCGACGAAAGCCATATGCAGGCTGACTTCAAGCTCTTGAGAAATCACGCTTCCTCCGTAACGCATCGAAGCGGGCTAATACACGATTCATATTCTATGCCGATCATGGCGTAACGCCAGCGATTTCAAAAACCACGCTGTCGTGCCGGCCATGTGTATCCATGACGGTTAGCGTATACCGGCCGTCGTGCGCCAGCACCAAATTAAACGGATGACCCGCGGCGCCATGACTTGCGACACGACCGTCGAGCATCCACCATACTTCGCCTTCAGCGCCCTGGACGTCGACGTCCAGCGCAACTTGCCGCATGCCGGGCACGGGCCGCAGCACCGAACCGTTGGCCACGCCGCCGAGCCGCAGCGGTCCCTGGGTGGCATCGGCGTAGCCCGCAAACGAAGGCGGCGCCGTTTCATTGAGCATCCAGGCGGCCCTCTGCTCGGGACACGCGCCCGAGGGCCCGCTGCCCAGCCTGTAACCCAGGGGCCAGCATGTCACCACCGCCTGCACCGTTTCGGGCCTGACTCGGACCTGCTGGGCGCCTTCCGGCAACGCCGCCACAATGTCTTGCAGTAGCGGCGCCGCCACATTCGCCCCGAAAAATCCCGGGTTCGGCGTACCGTCGGGTCTGCCGACCCATACGCCGATCGTCCATCTGTCGGTCACTCCGACCGCCCAGGCGTCCCGGAAGCCGAAACTGGTCCCGGTTTTCCAGGCCAGTTGCCGTCCGGGGCTGCCCGACTGGTAGAACGGCCGGTCCGGGTGTCCACCGCCTTCGAGGATGTCCCGGACGATCCAGGCCGCGCCAGGACTCATCATACGGGACTCGACAAGGGGTTGCTCCGCCGTCAGGCGGGGCCGCCCCGAGACGCCGCCCCGGGCCAGCGCGCGATAAGCGCCGACCAGTTCTTCCAATGTGGTGCCGCCCCCGCCCAAAATCAAGCTCAGATTCGGCTCCGCCCCTGCGGGCATACGTAACTTCACGCCTCCCGCCAGCATAACCGAGGCAAAACTGACCGGTCCGACCCGATCCAGCAGGTCCACGGCGGGCACATTGAGCGACCGCTGCAAGGCCTGCGCCACGCTCACCGGGCCGGCGAACGCCGCCTGGAAATTGCCGGGCGCGTACCCGCCAAACGACATGGGCGCGTCCATCAGCAGGCTTTCCGAGTGGATCAGCCCCTCGTCCAACGCCTGCGCATACAGGAACGGTTTCAGCGTGGAACCCGGCGAACGCACGCCGCGCACCATGTCCACATGCGAGTAACGGGAATCGTCGGAAAAATCTGCCGATCCGGCGTAAGCCTTGACCTCCAGCGAGTCGTTGTCCATGACCAGCACCGCCATCGATACCTTGGGCGGAAGGTTATCGACCCGGTCCAGCAACATTTGTTCCACCGACGCCTGCATGTCGGCATCGAGCGTGGACGTGACGAGTGGCGGCCGTCCGCCAGCGCGGCGCGGGCCGCCCGCCTCCAGCAGCAGGCGCTGCGCGGCCAGGGGCGCCAACCAGCGCGCCCTGAGCGGCGGCGCAATCACGGTCTCGATCTTGGCGTCGGCCACCTCGGCAGGTGTCCAGCGGCCCAGTTCGGCCATGCGGTCCAGTACCTTGTCGCGCGCGGCTTGAGCGGCTTCGGGGTGGCGGTCGGGGCGCAGCCGCGACGGCGCCTGCGGCAAGGCAGTCAGCATGGCGGCTTCGGCGGGCCCCAGGTCGCGGGCGGGCTTGCCCAGCCACAGCCGCGAACCCATTTCGACGCCCTCGACGATGCCGCCCATGGGCGCATGCGTCAGGTACAGGGACAGGATCTCGTCCTTGCTGTAGTGCATTTCAAGCTGCACGGCGCGCCAGGCCTGCCGCAGCTTGGCCGACATCGTGCGCGACGGCTTGCCGGCAAGCTGCGGATCGATCAGCCGCGCCACCTGCATGGTCAGCGTCGATCCGCCCGACACGATGCGGCGGTTGGTGGCCCACTGCCACCCGGCACGCGCGAGGGCCACGGGGTTCACCCCCGGATGCCAGTAGAACCAGCGGTCCTCATAGGTGAGCAAGGTTTCCAGGTAGCGGGGCGAGACCTGGCCGGGCTGGACCGGATAACGCCAGATGCCGTCGCGGCTGGGATAGTTGCGCAGTGGCGTGCCATCGGCCGCGACGACGACCGCCGCCCCGCCCGAGTCGATGGGGGGCAGCGGATACAGGCGGTCCAGCGCGAATAACAACGCGGCCAGCGCTGACAACGCGCTGGCCGCGAAGATGCCGCGCCGCCGCCAGCGGCGGGCGCGCGATGCGCCCGCCCCGGGTGCGGCGGCGGCGTTCAAGGACGCTTGGCGCCGCGATCGCGGATTTCGACCGTGCTCCATTGCTCACCCACGCCGCGGATTTCGGGGCGGTACATATCCTCGGCCACCGTCGACGGCACCGCATAGCGGCCCGGCGTCACGACGCGCACCAGATAGAACACGTCCACCTTGCCACGGCCCAGCGATACCGCCGCCACATAGCGGTCGTCGCGGAACTCGCGATGCTTGATGTTGGAATCCGACATGGCGTCGGCCACGCGGCGTCCGCCGATCTTCCAATCCTGCATCTCGGGGCTCTGCGACAGGTTCAGGTTTTCGACCTCGAAGCCCGCCGGCACGCGATCAACCAGCAGCCCGTCCGGGATGTTCTGGTTGGCGCTGGCCTGGACCCACACCACCAGCATGTCGCCGGTCTGCAGCGTGCCGCCATCCCACGGGCGGCCATCCGGACGGTACCAGCCGCGCTTGAGCTGGATGATGTCGTTGCGCGGCGCGGGGGTCGCGGTCGGGCTGCCCTGGATGTCGTACTCGACAAACAGAGACTGGCTGCCGGTGTTCTGGAGCTGCGTGCCCGCCAGGTCCGCCGCGGCCAGCGAGACCGTCTGGTCGCTCTTGCCGCCGGACAGCGGCTTGCGCTCGCCATTGACGGTCAGCACGGCTTCCCACGGCGTGTTCTTGCTGCCGCCCGCGGCACGCGCGGCCAACAGAAGCGCCATCTGTTCCTGCGTGGACAGGTACGAACGATTGCCCAGGCGGCTGGAGAGCTGGTTCAGCAGGTTTTCGCTGCGCTCGTGACGCAACTCGTACTGCGAAACCAGCGCATAGGACAGCGCGTAGTCGCGCACGCTGCTGCCGTAATCGCCCATCCATTCGTCGTAGTAGGCGCTGCTGCGGTTGTTGATGTTGATGCCATAGGCCCGCGTCATGGCCAGGTCGAGCGCCTGCTTCATGCGCCCTTCGTCGCCCATCAGCTTGAAGGCGGCAGCCAGTTGCACCAGCGGCAGCGGCGAACGCGCGCGTTCCTGGTAGTTGTCAAAGAGCTGACGCACCGTCGACAACGGAGCCTTCTTGTCGCGCGCCAGCACGAGCGCGGCGGTGGCCAGGCCGGCGAAGCGGCGATGGTCTTCGCGCAGCACGTTGGCGTCGCTGCTGTCGATGCGGTTGGCCTCGACGTTGCGGCGCAGGTTGGCCGACCACGTGCCGAACGCGCCCGTGCTCTGCTGCACCTGTTCCAGCAGCCAGGTGCGGGAACGGTCCAGCGACGATTCGGGCACGTCGAAACCGCGGTCCCGGGCGTCCTGCATGAAGCCGACCGCATAGGCCGTCAGCCACACATCGCGCGAGGACGAGCCGCTCCAGAGGTTGTACGAACCCACCGAATTGCGCATGCCGGACAGGCGGCCAATGGCGCCCGCCACCTTGGCGGCGCGCTCGGCCTGGGTGCGCGGCTTCAGGCCGAACTGCTTGGCCGACTCCTCATCGAGCATCACCCACGGCATGGTTGCGCTGATGGTCTGCTCGGTGCATCCGTACGGATAGTTGAGCAGGTCCTCGACCAGGCGGTTGACGTTGAACGGCGGACGGTTGGACACCGTGAGGCTGACGGTGGTGGAGTCCGGGTAGTAGGACGCGACCCACGATGCCTGCGCCGATTGCGATTCGCCCGGATTCAGGCGCAGACGCCGAACCTGGCGTTCGGGCGCGTGCGCCGGCTGCACCTGCAGCACGGACTCGCGCACGATGTGCACAGGCTTGGCGCCGCCCTGCCCGTCCACCGTCAGGCGCATCAGGCCAAGGCCGTACGAACCGGTGGTGGTGGCCGTGAAGCGCAGGGTCGTGCGCTGCTTGTCCTTCAGCGTGACGGTGCGCACGCCATCGACGATGGCCAGCGGATCCAGCGCCTCGAGCTTGACCGAGATCTTCTGCTCGGCGCCGCTCAGGTTGGTGACGTCCAGCGCAATGGCGGCCTGGTCGCCCGGCGTGATGAAACGCGGGGTGTTCAGTTCGGCCACGATCGGCGCGGCCACCACCATTTCGGCGTCGGTGCTGCCGTAGTTGTCGGGCGTGAACGCAACGGCCATCAGGCGCAGGGTGCCGTTGAAATCGGGCAGGTCCAGCGGGATGTCGGCCTCGCCCTGCGCGTTCAGCGCAACGGGCCCCGAGAACAGGTCCACCAGCTTGACCTTCTTGGGCAGGCTCTTGCTGTCGCCGCGCATCGCCGCGTCGCCGCCCCACTTCAGCTTGCCCTTGGTGCCGTCCATCTTTTCGATGAGCTTGCCGTACATGTCCAGCAACTCGGGCGCGTAGCGGTGCTTGCCGAAGAAGTAATCCAGCGGATCGGGCGTGGCGTACTGGTTGATGTTGAGGATGCCCACGTCGACCGCGGACAGCGTCACCATCGCCTGCTTGCCCTGCGCGCCGTCGACCTTCACGCGCACGGTCGTCTTCGTCTCCGGCACGACCTTGGGCGCGGCGGTGAGCTTGACGTCCAGCTTGCGGTCGGCGCTGGCGATCGGCAGGAATGCCAGGCCCAGCGCACGGGCCGGCGTGACGCGGTCGCCTTCACTGCCCGGGCGGAATACCGCGGCCGCCACGTACAGGTCGTGACGCTTCCATTCCTTGTCGACCGGAATCTCCACCTCGGTGCCGGTCGCCTTCACCGCCACCCACTTGGACCACAACATGCGGTCGCCTTCGACGGTGATGAGCGCCTGGCCGTCATGCGGCGGCGTGAGCGTCAGCTTGACGGTGTCGCCCGGCTTGGCCGGCACGCCTTCCAGCTTCATCTGCACGCGGTCGGGACGGTTGCCCATCGCGTCGGCGTCCTGCGCATTCCAGCCGGCATAGAAGCGATAGCGCATCGTTTCGCCGGTATCCGGATCCGTGATTTCCAGGCGGTAACGGCCCCACTTGACCGGCACCGTCAGCTGGGTGCGATCCTTCAGCGCAATTTCGCGCGAATCGACCAGTTCCTCGGTTTCGGTATAGCCGCTGTTCCAGCCGCGCTGGTCGTCGAAGCGCCAATAGTATTGGCGCTCTTCGCGGAACAGGCGCATTTGCGCCTGCGCAAGCGGTTCGACCTTGCCCTGCGCGTTGGCGCGGATCACTTCAAAGCCGGCCGGCGCGTTCTCGCGGGCCACGTCGCTGTCGAACTGCGGGCGCACGGCGATCAGCTTGTCGGCGGGCCAGACGGTGCGTTCGATGGAGCGCACCACCGGGCGGCCGCCGGATTCCAGCAGGCTGGCCGACACGCGTACCTTCATCGGCGAATGCGTGCCGGAGGCGTTCGGGTTCACGTCCAGTTGCGCGCGGCCCTTGTCGTCCAGCGCGGTTTCCGGCAATTCGCCAAAGCTGCGCCGCGTATCGTCGGCCACGTCGCCAAAGATGAAGCCGGGCCATTGCTGGGCCAGCGCGAAGCGGTCACGCTTGACCTGGAAGGTGGCCAACAGGCGGTTGCCCGCCGCAGGCGCGCCGTACAGGTAATCGCCCTGCACATCGACGGTCAGTTCCTCGTCGGGGGACAACACGTCCTGGCCCGAGGTCAGCGCCATCTTCATGCGTTCGGGCAAAAATTCTTCAACCTGGAATTTCCAGGACGCATCCGGGGCGCGCGAGGCCGGATCGACGCGCAACTCCAGCATCCACGTGCCGGTCTGCGCATCCAGCGGCAGATCGATTGCCCGCTCGACGTAGCCGGGCAGGTCCTTCTGCGGCTGCCAAAGTGCGGTCTGCACCGTGCGGCCATCGGGGCGCTTGATCGTGGCGGTCAGCGGCGACGGCGTCAGCACACGGCCGTCCAGGTCGCGCGGGAGCACCGACACATGGAACGTTTCGCCAGGGCGGTACAGGTTGCGGCCCGCATAGACGAACAGATTGTTGGCGCGCGACGCGTGGCCGCCCGTGTCGAACTCGGACAGGTCCAGCGCCGGCTCGCCCAGCGCCAGCACGGTCATTTCCTTGTCGCGCGAGGCGCGGATGACGCGCGCG
Source organism: Achromobacter sp. JD417 (assembly GCF_041879325.1). NCBI lineage: Bacteria > Pseudomonadati > Pseudomonadota > Betaproteobacteria > Burkholderiales > Alcaligenaceae > Achromobacter > Achromobacter sp. JD417. The sequence continues at coordinate 3,658,259 of NZ_CP087159.1, forward strand.
TTGGCAAAGCTGCCGTCAAAGCGGACATGGCCCTGCGCATCGGCAGCCGCCTTGGCCAGCGGCTTGCCGGCGCCGTCCACCAGTTCGAACACGGCGCCCGAAATCGCCTGGCCGGACTTCAGCGACACCGAATACGCTTCGATGCGATCGCTATAACGGCGCGCGTGCAGCCCGATGTCGCTGACGTAGAAATAGGTGACCTGATATTCGTAACGGAACCGGCCAGGCTGGCTCATGACCGCGACATAGATGCCCGGCTCCTGCAGTTCCTTGATGCCCTCGACCGGCAGGAACGTGACGTGGCGGCGGTTCGGCTTGTCGTCGGTGATGAAGCGGCCCTGATAGACGCTGGTCGTCAGCGAATTCAGCCGGTCCAGGTCCCAGTTGCTGACCGAGCCCTTCAGGCTGCGGTTGCCGGCATAGCGCCAGTCGTTCTCGTCGTAGCCGTTGTCGTCCTCGTCGTCCGAGGCGGCCGGGGTGCGGCCCACGCCCAACACGGTGTCGAAGAGTTCGGGCACACGTTCGGGCGATACGCGCAGGAATTGCACGTCGACTTCGGGCACGTTGACCGTGGCCACCGGCAGGCCGCCGTTCTGGCCGGCGGGCAGTACCACGCCGCGGCTGGCGAAGTAGAACGAAGGCGGCATGGCCTGCGTGCTGACTTCGCAATGCGAGGCCTCGGCCAGCGCGACCTTCTCGCCCGCGCCCGGCAGGCCCGAGCGGACCGTGATGGCGTACGAGCGCTGCGGCTGCACGTAGGGGAAGTACACGACACGCGGGTTGTCGCCGACGACCCAGTTGCCCTTGACGATCTTGCCCTTGGGCGCGGAATCGCCAGGACGCACGGAGGCCGGCTGCTGGCCCGCCGCGGCGGCCGATTCGCTGTCCTCGTCGGCCTTGCCCGCAGTCGAACCCGTGTCGGTCACCTGAAGGAAGGCATCCAGATTGCTCTTGGCATCCACTGGCTGCGTGAAGGTCACGGCCAGCGACAAGGCATCGTTGTATTGGCGAGGCTGGCAGTTCAACGCGGCGAAGGGATCCGCGGCACCCACCGTTGCAGTGGCCGGCAGCGCTGGCGCACCGCCGTTCGCCGCCTGCGGGGCAGCGGCAGTTGCCGTCTGCGCCGCCGGAACAGCGGCCGGCGTTGCCGGCTGCTGTCCCTTGCCCATCCACCAGCCCACGCCAAGGGCGCCGGCCAAGACCGCGACCCCGGCTACTGCCAGCCAGGTCTTGTTGAACTTTCCACTCACGGCGAAACCCTCCCCGCCCACTAGAATGCAACGCTCCTTAGCGGCGGAGCTGCCGACCCGCATGCGCCGCGCGCTTCCCGTTACGCGGCAAAACCGTTCATCCCGTCATCCGGATGCAATCGGCAGCACAACGCCGCCATTGCTGGCGGCGCTGTCTTTTTTCGTTTTCAAACCGGTTCCATCACGCACTGCAACGGGTGCTGGCGCGCCCGCGCATATTGACCGACCTGCGCGATGCGCGTGGCCGCGAGGTCGCGCGGGTAAACACCGCAGACGCCTCGACCTTCGTGATGGACCTGCAGCATGATCCGCGTCGCCTCTTCCTGATTCTTATTGAAGAATTTCTGCAGCACTTTCACGACGAACTCCATAGGGGTGTAGTCGTCATTGAGCAGCAGCACCTGGTACATCGGTGGCGGCGCAGCGCGAGCCGGCGCCTTTTCGACGACCAAGTCATGCTGGGAATCCAAGGTAGAACTCATAGGGCGGGTATTCTATTTAAACTGGGGACGGCAACCACTCAACTTACTGAAAATTACACGCAGAAATACGTAGTATCCATACTTGACTAGGTCAAGAAAAGCGGCGCATTATCCACGCATTCTGGGGTTTTCAATTCACCGAAAATCTGCCAGGAAGCCGGAGGGGGGACAGGGGTCTAGACCACAATGCCCTTCTGTCAACATACGATTCAATGAGGCAGGCCGCATGTCTGATACGACCGCAACCGCCGTCCAAGGGGACAATCCCAAATCGACGGGCACCGTCAAATGGTTCAACGATGCAAAGGGGTTTGGCTTCATTACGCCCGACGATGGCGGTGAAGATCTGTTCGCCCATTTCTCGTCCATCCAGATGAATGGTTTTAAAACCCTGAAAGAAGGCCAGAAAGTGGCCTTCGAGATTATCCAGGGGCCTAAAGGCAAACAGGCGCTCAATATTACGGCAGCCTGAGTTACCCTTTAAAGCGCAACGGTAAGGTTGCGCCATTATCCAGGCGGGGCTTTCGGGCCCCGCCTTGTTATTTTCTAATTACTCCGCCGGACCATGCTGAAGATTGCCGTTTTGTTTCCCATTGTGCGCTCACTGTTCAAAACAACGTTCACCAAGGCATCGTCAGCGGGAACTGCGGCGGGGCGCAAGGGTTCGGTGATTGCCGCCGCGGCCATCGCGTTCGCAACCGCCGCCCTGCCCTTGCCGGCCGGCGCCCAGCAACAGACCGGTCCGCAACCCAAGCTGCCGACCACCCAGCTGTCGGCAGGCATCCATATTATCCGCGCGGAAGTCGCAGACACGGATGCCACGCGGCGCGACGGCCTGATGTTCCGCAGGGAACTGCCGGGCAACGACGGCATGCTGTTCGTCTTTGACCGCCCGGACGTGCAGTGCTTCTGGATGCGCAACACACTGCTGCCCCTGTCGATTGCCTTTATCGCCGACGACGGCACGATCGTCAACATCGAGGACATGGCGCCGCAGACCGAAGATCCCCATTGCGCGAAAAAGCCCGTGCGCTACGCGCTGGAGATGGCGCAGGGGTGGTTCGACGCCCACGGCATCTCCGCGGGCAAGAAGCTGGACGGGCTGCCTTGATTCGGCCGGCATCTGTCAGCACCGATACACGACAAAGGGAGCCCGAGGGCTCCCTTGTCGTTGGGGCGGCAGGTACTGTCCGCCCGGGGTCATTGCCTTACACGCGTTCGACGATCAGCGCGATGCCTTGGCCGACACCGATGCACATCGTGCACAGGGCATAGCGGCCACCGGTGCGATGAAGCTGGTTAATGGCCGTGGTGGCCAGACGCGCGCCGCTGGCGCCGAGCGGATGGCCCAGGGCGATGGCGCCGCCGTTCGGGTTCACACGCGGGTCGTTGTCGGCGATGCCGAGCTGACGCAGCACGGCCAGGCCCTGCGCGGCAAACGCTTCGTTCAGTTCGATCACGTCCATCTGATCCAGCGTCAGGCCGGTCTGGGCCAGCACCTTTTGCGTGGCGGGCGCCGGGCCGATACCCATGATGCGCGGCGCGACGCCGGCGGTCGCCATGCCGACCACGCGGGCGCGCGGGGTCAGGCCATGACGGGCGGCGGCCTTTTCGTCGGCCAGCAGCAGCGCGGCGGCGCCGTCGTTCACGCCCGACGCATTGCCGGCGGTGACGCTGCCGCCTTCGCGGACCACCCCCTTGAGCTTGGCCAGCGACTCCAGCGACGTTTCACGCGGGTGCTCGTCCTTGGACACGACGATGGGATCGCCCTTCTTCTGGGCGATCGACACGGGCACGATCTCGGCGTCGAAGACGCCTTCCTTTTGTGCGCGAGCGGTCTTTTGCTGGCTGGCCAGCGCGAACAGATCCTGGTCGGCGCGGCTGATGTTGAAGTCGTCGGCGACGTTTTCGGCGGTCTCGGGCATCGAGTCCACGCCGTATTGCGCCTTCATCAGCTTGTTGATGAACCGCCAGCCAATGGTGGTGTCGTAGATGGCGGCGCTGCGCGAGAAGGCGCTATCAGCCTTGCCCATGACGAACGGGGCGCGGCTCATGCTTTCCACGCCACCAGCCAGCATCAGGCCGGCTTCACCGGCGCGGATGGCGCGCGCGGCGGTGCCGATGGCGTCCAGGCCGGAGCCGCAAAGGCGGTTGACGGTAGCGCCGGGCACTTCGATCGGCAGGCCGGCCAGCAGCGTGGCCATGCGGGCCACGTTACGGTTGTCTTCGCCCGCCTGGTTGGCGCAGCCCATGATGGCGTCGTCGAGTTCTTCCCAGCGCACGCCGGGGTTGCGCGCCACGAGGGCCTTGATGGCTACGGCAGCCAGATCGTCGGGCCGCACGGAAGCCAGCGCACCGCCATAGCGGCCGAAGGGGGTACGGATCGCATCACAGATAAAGGCATTCACGGTCATGGGAAGCTCGGAGTGAAGTGAAAGAACTCGGGATCGGACGATCTTAACGCAGCGGTTTCGCGCCAAGTTGGTGCGCCGCACGGATGTCCGCTGCACGGACAGTGTCCAATGGACGTTCACATTAGGCCGCTGTGCGGCGCCCGAAAACGGGCACCCATGCACGCGATCAGGGCGTCCCGGCCTTGGCCGCGCGGCCCGCCTCGACGATGGCTTGCCGACGGAAACGGCCGGCCGCCAGATGGTAGAACGGTTGCGGGCAGAATTGGCGCGACACGCCGGACGCCAGCAGCGACGCCACCAGCAGCCAGAACAGCATGGGCTGGCTGCCAGTCATTTCCATCACCACCACGCTGGCCGTCAACGGCGCCTGCGTGGCGGCCGCCAGAAAGGCGGCCATCGACACCAATACCAGCACGCGCTGGTCGACGCCGTTGCCCGCGAGCTCCCAGATGTGGTGGCCGATGCCCGCGCCCGTGGTCAGCGCCGGCGTGAAGATGCCGCCGGGAATGCCCGCCCAGTACGACGCCACGGTCGCGAACAGCTTGGCGATGCCAAACCCGTCCGGCACCACCGAGTCCTTCCCGTTGAGCAGATCGGCGGCGGCGGCGTAGCCGGTGCCGTAGACGCTGCCCGCAGTGCACAGGCCGATGACCGCCAGGGCCAGGCCCATGATGAACGCCGTCCAGATCGGATGCGCCCGGATCCAGCCGCGCCACGATTGCGGCGCCGCCAGGACGGGGCCCTTGCCCAGCAGGCGGGCGAAGATGCCGCCCAGCGCGCCGTTGAGCGCGCCGCAGATGACGATCCACATCAGCATGTTCTGGGACAGCGGCGCGCCGCCGAACACGCCGAAATAGGGATTGTTGCCTTCAACGGCCACGACCAGAAAGCCGGCGGCCAATACGCCGATCAGCACCAGGCGCTGCCAGCGCAGCACCGTGCCGCGGCCCAGTTCCTCGATCGCGAAGATGACCCCGGCCAGCGGCGCGTTGAACGCCGCGGCCAAGCCGCCCGCGGCGCCCGCGGCGATCAGCTCGTTGGCGTGAAAACCGCGCAACTGCAGGCCGCGGCGCTTCCAGAAGTCGCCCCATGCCAGCATCAGCGCTGCGCCGACCTGCACCGAAGGCCCCTCGCGGCCAATCGACGCGCCCGCCAGCATGCCAAAGAACGCCAACGGGATTTTCCAGAGGCTTTGCGCCAAGGACACCAGGCTGCTTTGGCTGGGCCCCGGCGGCAGCGACAACGCGCCAATGACCTGGGGAATGCCGCTGCCCGAGGCATTGGGCGCGAAGCGCAACGTGAGCCAGCGCAAGGCGGCGAGGCCGAAAGGCATCACCAGCAGCGCGAGCCATCCGTTGTAAGCCACCCACTGCCGGTTCCAGGCCAGCGCCTTGTCGGCAAGATAGGCAAAACCCAGCGACATGAGCGCCACCAGCGCGGCGCCACCCAGCAGCAGCCCCAGTTGCACGCTTTTGCGTGACAGCCGGTTGACCTGACGCACCTTGCGGCGCGTGAGCCGGCGTGTTCGGGCAATGACGCGGCGGACGGGGTCGGGCAGGGGCATGGACGAGAAATGGGTGGTGTGGCGGGTTGCCAACCATACCATCCCCGCCTGACCCGTAACCGAACGGCCGCCACCTGTCGCGGGGTCGGCCGCCTTAGAAGGACGACCAGTCGTCGTCCTGCGAGGCGTTGGCCAGCGCCGGCCGGGCCTGCACCGGGCGCGCGGCCTGCGCGGCAGCGGCGGGCTTGCGCGCGGCGGTGCGTTCCGACGGCAGCAACCGGGCTTGCGCCTGAACCGCCGTCGCGCCGCCCGCATCGACCTTGAAGCGGCGCACTTCCTGCGCCAGGCGGGTGGCCTGCTCCTGCATGCTGGCTGCGGCCGCTGCCGCTTCCTCGACCAGCGCGGCGTTCTGCTGGGTCACGGCGTCCATCTGCGACACGGCCTGATTCACTTGGCCGATGCCGGCCGATTGCTCTTCCGAAGCGCCCGAGATCTCGCGCACCAGGGTTGCAACCTGGCGCACGCTGTCGACCACTTCGCGCATCGTGCGTCCGGCTTCGTCGACCTGACGCGTGCCGCCTTCGACGCGAGTCACGGATTCATCGATCAAGGCCTTGATCTCCTTGGCGGCCACGGCGGAACGCTGGGCAAGCGTGCGCACCTCGCCCGCCACGACAGCAAAGCCGCGTCCCTGCTCGCCCGCACGCGCGGCTTCCACCGCGGCGTTGAGCGCCAGGATGTTGGTCTGGAATGCAATGCCGTCGATCACGCCCGTGATGTCGGCGATGCGGCGCGAGCTGTCGGAAATTGCGCTCATGGTCTGCACCACGCCTTCGACCACTTCGCCGCCGCGCACGGCAACGCTGGACGCCTGGCTGACCAGACGGTCGGCTTCACCGGCGTTGTTGGCGTTTTGCTGCACCGTGCTGGTCAGTTGCTCCATCGACGCCGCGGTCTCTTCCAGCGAGGACGCCTGCTCTTCCGTGCGCTGCGACAGGTCGGAGTTGCCCTGTGCGATCTGGGACGACGCCGAAGCGATGTTCTCGCAGCCGTCGCGCACGTCCTTGACGATGCGAGCCAGGCTTTCGTTCATGGCCTTGAGCGCCGCCATCAGGTCGCCGGTTTCGTCGCGCGTGGCGACGCGGATATCGGCAGTCAGGTCGCCCGCGGCCACCTGGCGCGCCGCCGACACGGCCTCGCTCAGCGGACGCACGATGCCTCGCGTCACCAGCCACCCCAGCAGCATGCCGATGGCCACGCCGGCGATCGCAAGCGCGATCATGACAGCGCGAACCGTGTTGTAGAGATCCGTCCCGTCCTGCACGGAAAGCTCGGCGGACTTTTCCTTGTTGACCGCCAGGTCGGTCATCAGGTCATCGAGCTTTTGCGACGTCGCGATGACGCGCTTGTCGGTCTCGGCCACGCGTGCGTCGGTCTGCGTCAGCGGCTGCGACTTGGCCGCCTCGAAGAACGCCATGGCCTCGCGCTTCCATGCCTGCTCCGTTTCATTGAATTGCGCCAGCAGGCGCTTGGCCGGTTCGCCGTAGAAATTCTCGGCTGCCTTGTCCCGCAACCCGTCCATGGTCTTGACCGCATCGTCGAACTGCTTGCGCAGCGCCAGCCGCGCGTCCTCGGAGGAGGCGGCCAGGTAGGCGTTACGCGCACGCCCCGCGTAGATGAGGTTGAGGTTGGCTTCCTTCAGATCCGAAATGCCGCGCAGTTCGGTGTCGTAAAGCCTGTCATTCATTTCATTGATGCGCGACAGCCCCCATACGCCGAACGCCCCGATCGCACCGCCTATCACCGCCACCAGCAAAAACGCGCCCGTCAGGCGTGACCCGATGCGCATTCCCGAAAATAACCGCAACATGCTTCCCTTCCCTGTGAGTGCCCCGGCTTGTAGCGGCGCTGCCGCAGCCCTGCGCTCCGGGGTAGAGGCGCAGGCCGGAGGAAACGATAGCGACGTTTGGCTTAGGGCTTACCCTGAAGAGAAGCCAGTTCCCGTGTCAGTTTCGTGTAATGAAATCGACAGTCGACACGGGTTTTTGAAACTGAATTTTTCCTGAACGAAAGAAAACCCCTCGCCGGGGCGAGGGGTCGTTTTCACGGGGTGCGGCGCGGGGGCCGCATGGCGCCCGGAACTGGAAATCAGGCGAAGTTCTTCGCCGCAAAATCCCAGTTTGCCAGTGCCCAGAAATTCTCCAGATACTTGGGACGCGCGTTGCGGTAGTCGATGTAGTACGCGTGTTCCCAGACATCACAGGTGAGCAGCGGCTTGTCGGCCGTCGTGAGCGGGGTGGCGGCGTTGCTGGTGTTGACGATGTCGACCGAGCCGTCGGCCTTCTTGACCAGCCAGGTCCAGCCCGAACCGAAGTTGCCGGCAGCCGATTTGTTGAAGGCTTCCTTGAAGGCGTCGAAGCTGCCCCACTTGGCGTTGATGGCGTCAGCCAGCGCGCCGGTGGGAGCGCCGCCGGCCTTGGGAGCCAGGCTGTTCCAGTAGAAGGTGTGGTTCCAGACCTGAGCGGCGTTGTTGAAGATGCCACCCGAGGACTTCTTCACGATGTCTTCCAGCGACAGCGTTTCGAATTCCGTGCCCGGGATCAGGTTGTTCAGATTCGTGACGTACGTCTGGTGATGCTTGCCGTAGTGGAACTCCAGCGTTTCCTTGGAGATGTGCGGCGCCAGGGCGTCGAGTTCGTAAGGCAGGGGGGGAAGAGTATGTGCCATGTGATGGTTCCTTCTGTTGAGAGCACGATCAAGCCGGTCAATTGTATCGGCAACTCCTGAGGATACCGTGTTAACCCCGCGCTGGCGCGGGGTTAACGGGCACATGCTTATTACCGGGCCGTCCAGGCGACGGCCCAAGGCCGCGGGCATCTGGTCACTTCGTGTAGCGCAGTTCCCTGCCGCCGGCCGTCTCGACCAAGGCGCCGTCGTCGGCCACGGCCAGGACTTTGTGCAGCGGCGCGCTGGCCGCGCCGTCCGGCACGTCGATATCGATGCGAATGGACCGCGTGGCCGGATCGATGCGGCTCACGTCCACCTCATGCCAGCGTTCGCCAGCCGGCAACGGCACGAATACGGCCAGGGACTTCAACGCGCCCTCGGCGATGGGCACGCTGACGCCGTCCGCGCCTTCCGATCGGCGCGGTCCGCCGCCGTAATCGGCATCAGCCGACGACGCCGCCACATCGATGCTGACCGGCCTGCCGCGGTGATACACCCGCACCGTCAGCATGCCGGGCTCGGCGGGCAGGCTGTCGGCGCGCACGTCGGCGATGGCTGAAAATGGCCGCAGCGGCGGCGTGTCCAGGATAATCTGCTTGCCGTCGGCGCGCCAGACTCCGCGCGCGTTGATGTCGACGGCGCCATAGCTCAGGAAGTATTCAAAGCTGCCGTCCTCGCGCAGCAGCAATTCGCTGCCGACCTCCCGAACACCGCCGAGGAAATAGTGCCCGGGAACGCGGATGGCTTCGGTGGATTTGTTCGCGGCCTTCGCGCCCAGGCGCCGGCCTTGCGCGGCCGGTGGCGCGCACTCCGCCTGCAGCGTGACGCCCGCGTCCTGCAGCGTCTTCGCGAAGACCGGATCGGACTGGCAGACGAGCGCCATGCGAAACGACTGCCCGGACGGCGCGACAGCCGCATCGAACCGCGCGCGATGCCGCGCCAGCAAGGCCAGCATCCCGGGCTGGCCGGTTTCTAGCGCAACCCATGCAGGCCCACGCCCCGAGGCGGCGCCGGCGTCAGGGCTCGCGCCCGCCTCCAGCAGCGCATCCGCCAGGTCTTGGCGGCCCAGTTGTATCGCAGCCGTCAGCGGCGTGTCGTCGCCGGCCACCGGCGCATCCAGGTCGGTTCCCGCGTCCTTGAACTGGCGCAGCACCTGGACCACGGTGTCGTGCCGCGCGGTGATCAGTTGCCGGCTTTGCAACAGCGTCGACACGACGCGCTCGGGCAAGCGGCGTCCATCACGCGCGCATGCCGATTCGTGGCCGGTGAACCCGGCCGCATGCAGTTGCGCAAAGTAGCCGGGCTTGTCGACCAGCACGAACTCGGCGTTGTCCGGCAGGCAGGCCTGCGCGATCGCCTGGCCATTCGCGGCACTCACGCGGCGCACCGTGTCGATGTCGCCTGACACCACGGCGGCGTTGAGCAGCGCGTACGGATTGGGCGCTGCCGGTAGCCGCGGGTCGTCGAAGCGGGCGCCGGCGCGCAGCAGCCGATCCAGCATGGCGGCGTCCTGACGGCCGATCAGCCAATACAAGGCGCTCTCGCCGTCCGGTGCGATGGCGGCCGGGTCCGCGCCCTTGGCGAGCAGCGCATCGACGACGGCGACGTGGCCGGACGTGGCCGCCAGCAACAGGGGCGGCGTGCCGCCCGCATCCTCCGGCCCCGCTGGCGCGGCATTCCGCCCGGCCGCCGGCGCCGGCGGATTCACCGGCACGCCAGCGTTGATCAGCATCAGGGCGAGCGCCGTATCGCTGTTTTCCAGCGCCTGGCGGATGGCGCCCGCGTCCAGGGTTTTCATGTCGAACCCCGCGTCCGCGAACATGCGCAGGACCGCCGCTCCCTGCCCGCCCGGTCGCCGCAACAGCTGCGCCACCGGCGAGTTGCCGGGATCCTGCAACGCCGCGCGCAAGGCGTCGGGCGTCATCGCGGACAAGAGAGTGCGCAGCAGCGTCGTGTCCCCGGCCCGCACCGCGGCATCCAGCGCCGACTGGCGGTCGTAGCCGTCGCGCCGCAAGCCGGGATCGGCGCCCCCGGCGAGCAGCGTCTTGACGACATCAGGCTTGCCGGCTTGCACGGCATCGGCCAGCGGGGTGTTGCCATGCGGCTCCGCCGGGTCGCCATCGACCGGCGCCCCCAGGGCCAGCAGGCGCCGCACCGTCTGCGCGTCGCCGCGCTGTGCGGCCAGGTTCATGATGGGCCGGTTGCCCATCTCGGGTTTGGCGAAGAGCAGACCGCCTGAGCCCACCTGCGGGCCGCGTTGCGCAAAGGGCATGTCCGCGCGCAGCAGCAACCCGGCGGCCTCCGGGTGCCCGCCTTCGACCGCCGCCTGCGCCGCGTCCAGCCACACATCGCGTTCCCCGCTCTCGCCCCACCCCGTGGCGGGGATCGTGCGCGGTCCCTGCTCCATTAAGAACGACACCGCCTGAGCATCACCCCGGTAGGCGGCGAACGCCAGCGCGGTCAGCTCCTCTTCATAAGCGGGACGGCTGCCCGAGGCGGCCAACGCGCGCAGCGCTTCTGCCCCTTCGGTCAATTCCACCAACGGGAGCCAGCACAGGAAGTCGGCCGCCGGCCGCACCCGGCCTTGGCTGTCGGTGATCGCGCTGGACGCAGCACCCGTGTCTGCAGCATCCAGCGCCGCATAGGGACGGCTGGCGCCGGCGCCGAACAATGCCACCACCATCCGCGTCATGCTCTTGCGATCGACAAGGCGCGGCAGGTAGGTCATGCGCACCGCAAATTCGAAATCGCGATTCAGCAGGAATTCCAGGGGCGTGTCGTTGGCGTCGCCACGCTGGTTCGGGTTGGCGCCGGCGGCCAGCAACGCCTCCATCGTCTCGGGCGAGCCATACAGCAGCGCGAGGTGCAGCGGCGGGCGGCGTGACTCGTACGTGATGTCATCCAGCGCGGGCTTGGTAGCCAGCAATGCCGCCAGCATGCGCGCGCGGGCCGGCAGGCCGGCTTCGTGGGCCTGGCGCAGCCGCGCGGAATCTTCCGGCGTCAGGTCCCAATACACGTACTGCGATCGCAGGCCGCGGGGCGGCATCAGCAAAGCGTGCAGCAACGGCACGCCGTTCAAGGCATAGTCGCCAGGGCGATCCACCTGCGCCAGCGCGGCCAGAAACGCCGCCTCATCGTTGCGGCTGACCGCCGCGAACAACGCCTCGGTCTGCGGGGTGTCGGCGTTTTTGTATTCGCGGTACGGCGACGCACAGTTGCAATCGGCGGCTGCGGCTGCGGGCGGCGTGACCGAGGGCGCGGTGGCTGCGGGCGCTGCCGCCGCCGCCACGGCGCCAACCCCCGTTGCCCATATCGCCGCGGCCAGACCGGTAGCCGCCCATTTCAGATTTCTGTCTTGGAACATCCTGCCGCCATGGTTTGGGGGGAAAGGATTTGCGGCGCGGAAAGATCAGCTTGGGTCGCGCGTGGAACGCGTGGATTGCACCTGGACCTGCGCGCCGCCCTGCGCGAAGCTCAGGTCCAGCGGCTGGCCCGCCGATAGCGCGGCCGCGTCGCGAACAATGCGGCCCTGCTCGTCTCGGGCAATCGCGTATCCGCGCGCCAGCGTGTTCCCCGGATCCAACGCGCGCAACTGCGCGGATGCGGCGGCAAGCCGGTTGCGACGCTCGACGAGCAATCGCGCCTGGGCCTGGCCCAGACGGCGCACGGCGCCGGCCAGGCGTTCCGCCGCCCGGCCCGTGTCGGGCACGCGATGAGTGAGGCGCTGGGCCAGCAGATTGACCCGCGCGGTGCGCCGTCCTTGCGGCGCCGACCAGGCCGAGGCCAGGCGGTACTGCAGGCTGTTCAAGCGTTCGCGCTGGTGCTGCAAGCGCTGCGCCGGGGAAACGAGCTGCGCGGTGGCGCGATCCAGGCGCTGCGCCGCCCGCTCAAGCCGCCGTTGCTGGCCCCGCACCATGGTCTGCAGGGTCTGCATGACGCGGCCGAGCAATTCGGCGCGCGGCGCGCATGCCAGTTCTGCAGCGGCAGTGGGCGTGGGCGCCCGCAGGTCGGATACGAAGTCCACGATGGTGAAGTCGGTCTCGTGGCCCACGCCGCTGATGACGGGGATCTCGCTGACCGCCACCTGGCGCGCCAGATCCTCGTCGTTGAAGCTCCAGAGGTCTTCGATGCTGCCGCCGCCGCGCACGAGCAGCAGCGTATCCACTTCGGCCCTTTCATTGGCCAGACGCAATTGGGCGGCCAGCTTGTTCGCGGCGTCCGCACCCTGAACCGGGGCCGGATAGATGATGACCGGAACCTGCGGCGCCCGCCGGGCCAGCGCCGACAGCACGTCGCGCAGCGCCGCCGCATGCAACGAGGTGATCACGCCGATCGCGCGGGGCAGCCGGACCGGCTCGCGCTTGCGGGCCGGATCGAACAGCCCCTCGGAAGCAAGCTGCTCTTTCAGTCGCAAAAAGGCCTCGTACAGATTGCCTAATCCTGCCCGTCGCATGGCGTCAGCCTGCAGCTGATAGTCGCCCCGCGGCTCATACAGGGAAACCCGGGCGCGGATCTCGACCTGGTCGCCCGCCCGGGGCACGAAACCCACGGCGCTGGCGCGGCTGCGGAACATGACCGCCCGCACGGCGGCCCGGCTGTCCTTGAGCGTGAAGTACCAATGCCCGGATGCCGCCTGCGTGAAGTTGAAAATCTCTCCACGCACCCACAGCGCCGGGATGCTGCGCTCCAACAACTGCCCCACTGCTTGGTTCAACTGGGCAACTGTAAGGATTTCCCGCGCAAATGCGTTGTTTGTGACTGGGAGTTCAATTGTCATGGGGCTTTCCGATGCGAACCTGTCCACAGGGCAGGCGGAGCGGGCCGCAATGATACCGCGTCCCCAGGAATTTGCAGCAACGGCCCAGAAACGCAGCAAATTCGGTGTAAGTACATGATTTATATATTCTTTTATACGATAAGGCGCTGCGCTCAATTGAAGCAAACAAGCGCAAGCCCTGTGCCCATAAGCCTTCTGGCTGAGTTCTACACAGAATTATCCACAGATTCTGTGGATAGTTTGGGATCGCCCCGCCTTGCCACATGCGCGCCGCGCCGTTACAGTTTCGGCTTATTCAGACGCCACGATGCGCCCCCTCCGGCGCCTTCGGCTTCTCAGGAGTTGACGCTTTGCTTTCCATTCTGCGCGAGGCCGGCTGGCCCATCTGGCCCCTGCTGGCGACATCCGTGCTGGGCTTGGCGCTGATCTTCGAGCGCTTCCTGTCCCTGCGCCGAAGCCTGGTGATGCCGCGCGGCCTGAACGATCAGGTCGCCGATATGCTGCGCAATCACCAGGACACACCCGAATCGATCCACCGGCTGGAACGCAATTCGCCGCTGGGCCGCGTGCTGGCCGAAGTGATGCGTCACCGTCACCTGCCCCGCGAAGAGCTGCGCAACGTGGTCGAAGACACGGGCCGCGCCGTCGCGCATGATCTTTCCCGCTACATCTCCGCCATCGGCACCATCGCCGTGGTCGCGCCGCTGATGGGCCTGTTCGGCACCGTCGTCGGCATGATCGAAATCTTCGGCTCCTACACCCCCGGCGGCGGCGATCCGGCCCAATTGGCGCGCGGCATCTCGATCGCCCTGTACAACACCGGTTTCGGCATTCTCATCGCCATTCCCGCCATGATCGCGCACCGCTACCTGCGCGGCCGCGTCGACAGCTACCTCAATGCAATGGAACAGGCCGCCTCGCGCCTGATCCGCGCCCTCGCGCCGGCGCGCGCCCCCCGCGAGGCCCGTCCATGAATTTCCGCGGATCCCGGGGCGATCGCGATGAGCTGGACATCAACCTGATCCCGCTCATCGACGTCCTGCTGGTCATCCTGATCTTCCTGGCGGCCACCACCTCGTTCACGCGATTCACGCAGTTGAAGGTTACGCTGCCGCAGGCGTCCTCCGAACAGGACACGCCGCCCGCGCTGGAAGTCGCGGTCAGTCAGGATGGCCGCTACGCCCTGAATGGCACCCTGATCGACGTCTCGACCCCGCCCGAAATCGCCGAGGCCCTGCGCCAGGCCGCGGCCGGCAAGACCGAGCCGCTCATCATCATCAACGCCGACGCCCAGGCCACCCACCAGTCCGTGATCAACATCATGGAAGCCGCCCGCCTCGCCGGCATCGGCCGCGTCAATTTCGCTGCCCAGACCAACCGTTGAAAAACAGACGCGCATCACTGCTGGCCCGCCAATGGCAGCGCGGCGGCTGGCTGTCCACCGCCCTGCGCCCCCTGTCCGCGTTGACCGCCTGGGCGGTGGCGCGCAAGCGCGAACGCTACACCAGCGGCGCCAAGGTGGCGTACCGCGCCCCTGTGCCGGTGGTCGTGATCGGCAACATCTACGTCGGCGGCACGGGCAAGACGCCGATGGTGATCGCCACGGTCGAGAACCTGCGGGCGCGCGGCTACACGCCGGGCGTGGTCAGCCGGGGCTACGGGGTCAAGGTCGGCCCACACCCCCGCGTGGGACTGGGCGACCTGGAAGCCGCCCGCTTCGGCGACGAACCGGCGTTGATCGCCCGCGCCACGGGTGCGCCGGTGTCCATCCACCCCAGGCGCGCCCTTGCCGCGCAAGCCTTGCTCGACGCCCATCCCCGGGTGGACGTCATCGTCTCGGACGACGGCCTGCAACACCTGGCGCTGGCGCGCGACATCGAAATCGTGGTGCAGGACCAGCGCGGGGTGGGCAACCGGCGCCTGCTGCCCGCCGGCCCCCTGCGCGAGCCCGCCAGCCGGCTGGCCGACGTGGACGCCGTGGTGACCAATATCGGCACGCCCGGCGCCGGTCCTGCGGTGTCAGACACCCCTCTGACGGTGTCTGACACCCTTGAGGCACGTTCGCAGCCTGACGGCCGTCTCCCCAGGGTGTCAGACACCGAAAGCGCCCCGCCGCGCCAGGTCCAGATGTGGCTCGAACCCGGTCTGGCGCGCCATATCGGGGGACGCGATACGCAGCCGCTGTCCGCCTTTGCCGGCCAGCCCCGCATCGCGGCCGCGGCCGGTATCGGCAATCCGGAACGCTTTTTCACCACGCTGCGGGCAGCCGGCATCACGCTGTCCGCGACGCTCCCGCTACCCGACCACCACGACTACGCCACGTCGCCGTTCCAGGCGCTGGATGCCGACGTCATCCTGGTGACCGCCAAGGACGCCATCAAATGCGGCGCCCTGAACGATCCCCGGCTGTGGGAAGTGCCCGTGCAAGCCGCGTTCTCCGACCCGGCGCTCTTTGACTGGCTGGCCGACGCGCTGCGCGCCCGAAAGGCGCGCCCGGGCCGAGGCCCGAACGGCGGCGCCCAAAACCGGGGTCACAACCCAACGGCGTAACCGGCGGCTTGCCGCAAGCCCGACGAGCCGCGCGCTGTCCGGCGGCAAAACTGTTTTAGAATCCCGGTCATGGAATCCCGCCTTCTCGACATCCTCGTTTGCCCCTTGTGCAAGGGCCGCCTCGAACACGACCGCCAGCAGGCCGAGCTGATCTGCCGTGCGGATCGCCTGGCCTTCCCGATCCGCGACGGCATTCCGGTCATGCTGGAGTCCGAAGCGCGCGCGCTGGACGACGCCGCAGCCCCCCGCTGACCGCCGCATCGTGAGCTTCATCGCCATCATTCCGGCGCGCACCGCCTCGACCCGCCTGCCCGACAAGCCGCTTGCCGACATCGCCGGCAAACCCATGGTCGTGCGCACCGCGGATCGCGCCGCGCTGTCGGGCGCCTCGCAGATCTTCATCGCGACCGATGACCTGCGCGTGCAGCAGGCGGTGCAGGCGCACGGGCTGCGCGCCCTGATGACCCGCGGCGACCACCCCACCGGCACGGACCGATTGGCCGAGGCGGTCGAGCAACTGGGCCTGCCCGACGACGCGATCGTCGTGAACGTGCAAGGCGACGAGCCCCTCATCGAACCCGAACTCATCGACGCGGTCGCCGCCAAGCTGCAGGCCTATCCGCAGGCGGACATCGCCACCTGTGCGTGCCCGCTGGCCGACGCCGAGGCGTTGTTCAATCCCAACGTCGTCAAGCTCGTCTGCGCGGCGGACGATCGCGCGCTGTACTTTTCGCGCGCCCCCATTCCGTGGGCGCGCGACGCGCTGGCGGGCGGCGCACGCGTGCTGGCCGACGGCTTGCCCGCCTGGCATCACATCGGCCTGTACGCCTACCGCGCCTCGTTCCTGCGCCGGTTCCCCACGCTGCCGCAAGGCACGCTGGAACGCTTCGAATCGCTGGAGCAACTGCGCGCCATGGAGCATGGCCACACGATCGTCGTCCATCGGGCGTCGACGCCTCCTGCAGGCGGGGTAGATACCCCGGCCGACCTGGAGCGCGTCCGCTTGATCTACAGCAAACCGATATAAGGGTTATTTCGCATGGCGCAGCCCCGCATTGGCTGCTGCGTTGCGGCATAATCCCCCGGATCACAAAAAATAAACCCCTTCAGGAGCACTCATGCGTCTCATCTTGCTCGGACCCCCCGGCGCCGGCAAAGGCACCCAGGCTGCGTTTCTAACGCAGCACTTCGGCATTCCCCAAATCTCCACTGGCGACATGCTGCGCGCCGCCGTGAAAGCGGGCACCCCGCTGGGTATTGAAGCCAAGAAGGTCATGGACGCCGGCGGCCTGGTTTCCGACGAGATCATCATCGGCCTGGTGCAAGACCGCCTGACGCAGCCCGACTGCGCCAATGGTTATCTGTTCGACGGTTTCCCCCGCACGATCCCGCAGGCCGACGCGCTCAAGAGCGCCGGCGTCAAGCTGGACTACGTCGTGGAAATCGCCGTTCCCGAAGAAGACATCATCGAACGCATGAGCGGCCGCCGCGTGCACCAGCCCAGCGGCCGCAGCTATCACGTGCGCTTCAACCCGCCCAAGACCGAAGGCAAGGACGACGTCACCGGTGAAGACCTGGTCCAGCGCGACGACGACCGCGAGGAAACCGTGCGCCACCGCTTGTCGGTCTATCGCGAACAGACCCGTCCCCTGGTCGACTACTACTCGGCCTGGGCGCAGCAGGATCCCGCCGCCGCCCCCAAGTACCGCAAGATCTCCGGCGTGGGCGCGGTCGACGAAATCAAGTCGCGCCTGTTCGAAGCCGTTCAAAGCTGATCGGCGCCTCGACGGCCCAAAGGCCTTCGGCGCCGGCCGGACGCTCCGCGTTCCGGCCCTGGCCCGAAGGCCTTGTCGCATCCGGCGCCCGGCGCGCCGCCTTCCTTCCCTTGAACTGATCTGGTGGTACACACATGGAAATCGCGAACAAGGTATTCATCGTTACCGGCGGCGCATCCGGCCTGGGCGCCGGCACCGCCCGCATGCTGGTTGAAAACGGCGCCAAGGTCGTCATTGCCGACCTGCAGGACGAGCCCGGCGAAGCCCTCGCCAAGGAACTCGGCCAGCGCTACGTGCATTGCGACGTGACGCAGGAAGCCGACGGCAAGAAGGTCGTGGCCGCCGCGCTGGAACTGGGCTCGCTGTTCGGCCTGGTGAACTGCGCGGGCGTTGCCCCCGCCGCCAAGATCGTCGGCAAGAACGGCGCGCATCCGCTGGACCTGTTCCAGAAGGTCGTGTCGATCAACCTGATCGGCAGCTTCAACATGATGCGCCTGGCCGCCGAGGCCATGAGCGCCAATACGCCCGAGCCCACCGGCGAGCGCGGCGTGATGATCAACACGGCGTCGGTTGCCGCGTTTGACGGCCAGATCGGCCAGGCGGCCTATGCCGCCTCCAAGGCGGGCGTGGCCGGCATGACGCTACCCATCGCGCGCGACCTGGCCAAGACCGGCATCCGCTGCATGACCATCGCCCCGGGCATTTTCGGCACCCCGATGATCTTCGGCATGCCCCAGGAAGTGCAGGATTCGCTGGCCGCCAGCATCCCCTTCCCCGCACGCCTGGGCCGGCCCGAAGACTACGCCAAGCTGGTCCACAGCATCATCACCAACGACATGCTCAACGGCGAAACGATCCGTCTGGACGGCGCCATCCGCATGCCGCCGAAGTAATCCAGCGCAATGGCCGGCCCGTATGGGCCGGCCGTGCTGGCGGCCGGCATTCCGTCCCCATCCTCCGCGGCGATCCGGCCCGCATTCTCTTCAGTAGTCATCCATGAGCCTGTTCCGTTCGGCCGCCACGGTCAGCAGTTTCACGTTGCTGTCCCGCATTTCCGGCCTGGTCCGCGACATCCTGGTGGCCCGCGCCTTTGGCGCCGGCCCCATTACCGACGCGTTCTGGGTTGCCTTCCGCATTCCCAACCTGCTGCGCCGCCTGTTCGCCGAAGGCGCCTTCGCCCAGGCTTTCGTGCCCATTCTGGGTGCCGCGCGCAACAACCGCTCCGAGGACGAAGTCCGCACGCTGCTGGACCGCGTCGCCCTGCTGCTGACCGCCGCATTGATGCTGGTCACGCTGATCGGCATCATCGCGGCGCCCTGGGTGGTGTCGGCCATGGCCAGCGGCCTGCGCGGCGCGGCGCGCGACACCGAATTCGGCGCGGCGGTCTGGATGACGCGGATGATGTTCCCCTACATCCTCTGCATGTCCCTGATCGCTTTCGCGTCGGGCGTGCTCAACACGTGGCGCCGCTTCGCGGTTCCGGCCTTCACGCCCGTGCTGCTGAATCTGTCCATGATCGGCGCCTGCATCTGGCTTGCGCCGCGCATGGACGTGCCGGTGTATGCGCTGGCGGTCGGCGTCATGATCGGCGGCGTGGCGCAACTGGCCGTTCAGTGGGTGGCGCTGGCGCGCCTGGGCCTCACGCCGCGGTTTTCGCTGCGCTTTGGCCAGGCCTGGGCCGATCCCACCGTGCAGCGCATCCTCAAACAGATGGCGCCCGCCACCCTCGGCGTATCCGTCGCGCAGATCTCGCTGCTCATCAACACCAATATCGCCACGTGGCTGACGCCCGGCAGCGTGACGTGGCTGTCGTTCGCCGACCGCCTGATGGAATTTCCCACGGCGCTCCTGGGCGTGGCGTTGGGCACCGTTCTGCTGCCAAGCCTGTCCGCCGCGCACGCCCGCGACGATCACGGCGGCTACAGCGCACTGCTCGACTGGGGACTGCGCCTGGTCCTGCTCTTGGGCCTGCCCGCCGCCGTCGGCATGGCGCTGCTGTCCGATGGGCTGGTCGCGACGCTGTTCCATTACGGCGCCTTCGACGCGCAGGACGTGTTGCAGACGCGCTGGGCGGTGATCTCCTACTCGGCGGGATTGATCGGCCTGCTTGCGGTCAAGATCCTGGCCCCCGGGTTTTACGCCAAACAGGACATCCGCACGCCCGTGAAGATTGCCATCGCCGTGCTGGTGGTGACGCAGCTGCTGAACGTGGCGCTGGTGCCCACGCTGGCGCATGCCGGACTTGCCCTGGCGATCGGCCTGGGCGCGTGCCTGAATGCCCTGGCGCTGTTGATCGGCCTTCGACGCCGCGGCGTCTACCTGCCGGGCGCCGGCTGGACGGCGTTTGCCCTGCGCCTGGTGCCCGCCCTGGCGGGACTGGCCGCGCTGCTCTGGTATGCGGACACCCGCATCGATTGGATCGCCCTGCAGGCGCATGCCGGGCAGCGCGCGCTCCTTTTGGCCGGCGTTCTGGCCGCCAGCGGCGTGGTCTATTTCGGCATGTTGTTACTGTTTGGATTTCGTCCCAGGGACTTCGGACGACGCCCGAAGCCGTAATTCCCCCTGTTTGGGCTACATTGCCATCCAAAAGCCGGCCAAACGCCGGCTTTTCGCACTAAATTCGTCAAGAATTGACAAGCGGGCCGTAATCTTTGGTAAAAAACCTTTATGATTTAAAAATTGCGACTGAGAGGACCCCCTGCTGGCCCCGGCTGGCGGGAATATGAAGTGAAGTACGCCCAAGGACAACCCATGGCGGACCAGGTGATCAATTGGCTGTTATTGCTGCGCTCCGGCAAAGCAACGGCCCAGGACTACAACGACTTCCTGGCGTGGCGAGCGGCCGACCCTGTCCATGAGAACGCCTGGCAGCAATTGACGGGCACCCTAGCGGGATCGTCGTTCGGCCGGCTTGGCGATGTTTACGCCACCGGCAGCGGCGGCGGCGCCTCGGGCGCGGCCCCCTCGCTGATCCCTCCCCCGCCCGCGGCCATCATGCCGCCCCGCCGCCGATTCCTGACTGGTGCGCTTGCGCTCGCCGGTACGGGCGCGGCCGCCGCTTACGTCGGCAACGCCTTCTACCCGCTGAACAACGTCGCCGCCGACGCAGCCACGGCAACTGGCGAACGCCGCCGCTATCTGCTGTCCGACGGCAGCCAGCTTTTGCTCGACGCCCGCAGCCGCGTCGACCTGGATTTCACAGCCGCGTACCGCCAGGTCCGGCTTCTAGATGGCGCCGTCACCGTGTCCGTCGCGCCGGACGCCCGCCGTCCGTTCCTCGTCCAGACGGCGCAGGGCACGGTCCGCGCACTGGGCACCCGCTACATGGTGCGCCAGCAGGCGCAACGCACGGTCGTGGTCGTGCACGAGCACGAAGTCGAAGTCGAGACCATGTCGGGCGCTCACGGCACCATCCGCGCCGGCACCGGCGCCCGCTTCGACAATGCCCGCATGGACACCCCGCGTGCCGAACTGATGGCCGAAGCCGCCTGGGAGTCCGGGTGGGTCGAAGCCCGCGGCCGCCCGCTTGCGGAAGTCGTCGCCGCGCTGCGCCCCTATCGCAGCGGCACCCTGCGCGTGTCGATGGCCGCCGGGGGCCTGCCCGTGTCGGGCCACTTCCCCCTGGACGACACCGACGCCGCGCTGGACAGCCTGCAGGACCTGATGCCGATCCAGGTGCGCCGGTTCACGCCCTGGTTCGTGTCCATCAGCGTCGCGGCCTGACAACGACGGCCACGAAGGTCTGCCGGGCGCGGCGCTTTCCGTTGTATACTACGCACCGTGTTTTTATCCAGTAGGCGCCGCGAATTTTCCTCGCGTTTTCAAGAGGATCACTCGCAAGGGTTCTCCAACCCGGGAATTCTTCCCAGCAGCGCCCTCCCGCCCGGTTGACGGGCGCTCCATCGGTTAAAGCGACATTAAAAGCTTGCATTCCCCACGGGGCTTGCTACAATGTTCGACTTTGCCGAATTCAACTTACAAAGCAACATGGCCAATACCGCCCAAGCCCGCAAGCGCGCTCGCCAATCCGTTGAGCGCAACAAGCACAATTCCAGCCTGCGCTCGATGCTGCGCACCGCCATCAAGCGCGTTCGCCAATCCATCGCCGCTGGCGACAAGGCTGCGGCTGGCGAAGTGTTCCAGAAGGCCACCAGCGTGATCGATCGCGTGGCTGACAAGAACATCATCCACAAGAACAAGGCCGCTCGCCACAAGAGCCGCCTGGCTGCCGCCATCAAGGCGCTGGCCTAAGCCATTCTGCCGCCCCGGTTTTCGGGGCGTCACGAATACGGCAAATGAAGAAGGATGCCCGCGGGCATCCTTTTTTGTTGGCTGCCGGTTTTCGCGGCGGCAAGACGCCACAGGCCACCGTCCCTGCTACGTGCCCTGCGCGGCTGCCAGCTTGGCCTTGATCGCGGCCGCGGCGTCGCGCAGCGATTCCATGAAGGCGCCGACCAGCGGGTTGCCGGGTCGATGCTCCGGAAACACCACGTTGACGCGGAACGGAAACGACCGCGTCAGCGGCCGGATGTGCAGCCCCCGCCCCACGAAGTCCAGCGCCGTCAGCGGATTGACGATGGCCACGCCCAGCCCCTGACGCACGAACGTGCAAACCGACACCGCCGTGGGCGTTTCCACGATGGACCGAGGCAGCACGCCCGCCTGGGCGAATGCTTCGTCGATCTGGACGCGGTAGGGATCGTTGGCGGACAGGCTGACGAACGCCTGCCCTTCGAAATCGGCCAGGCCGAGGGCCGCGCGGGCCAAGAGCGGATGGCCGTCAGGCAGCACGCAGACCTCATCAACCTGAGTCAGCAATTCCAGCCGCGTGCCGGCGGGAGCCGAATCCTGCTCGGTCAGGCCCAGATCGTAGCGCTGCGCGGTCAGCCATTCTTCCAGCAGCGGCGACTCCTGCGTTTCGACCGACAGGCTCACCCCGGGGTGGCGGCCGTGAAAGCGCAGAAACGCATCGGGCAGGATCGAATGCGAGAACGCCGGCAGCGAGATCACCGAGAGCTGCCCTTCCCGGAATGCCCGCAGACGCGCCGCGGCGGACGCCACGCGCTCCAGGCCGGCGTAGGACTGCCGCACCTCTTCGAAGAGCGCCAGCGCGGGCCTGGTGGCGCGCAGACGCCCCGCGACGCGTTCAAACAGCGCGAAGCCGATGGTCTGTTCCATCCGCGCCAGCTCGCGGCTGACGGTTGGCTGCGACGTGTTCAGAAATTCCGCCGCGCGGGTCACGCTGCCGGCAATCATCACGGCACGAAAGACTTCGATGTGGCGATGCGTCAGCATCCCAACTCCATATCAGAACTGAATCGATCCCGAAAATCAAAGCATTTTACTGGATGACGTAGGGCAGGCATCATGCCGCCTTCGATTCACTTTCCTCACGGTTCCGCTTCCATCATGACCTTCGATCCGCGCCAGCTCACCCAACTTGCCGCCGAACACGGCACGCCGCTATGGGTGTACGACGCCGCCGTCATCCGCGAACGCATTGCGCAATTGCGCCGCTTCGATACGATCCGCTACGCCCAGAAGGCGTGCTCCAACCTGCACATCCTGCGCCTGATGCGCGAACAAGGCGTGGTGGTGGACGCGGTGTCCCTGGGCGAAATCGAGCGCAGCCTGGCGGCCGGCTTTGACCCGCGCAGCGAACCCGAAGGCATCGTCTTCACGGCGGACCTCATCGACCACGCCACGCTGGCCACCGCGCTCAAGCACGGCATCACGGTCAACGCCGGGTCGCTGGACATGCTGGACCGCGTGGGCAAGGCATCGCCGGGCCATCGCGTCTGGCTGCGCATCAACCCCGGCTTTGGCCACGGCCATAGCAACAAGACCAATACAGGCGGCCCGCAAAGCAAGCACGGCATCTGGATCGGCGACGTGGCCGAGGCTATTTCCATCGTGCGCCGCCACGGCCTGAAGCTGGTGGGCGTGCACATGCACATCGGCTCGGGCGTCGACTACGGCCATCTGTCCAGCGTGTGCGATGCCATGGTGGACGTGGTGAAGTCGCTGGATCACGACATCGAGGCCATCTCGGCGGGCGGCGGGCTGTCGATCCCCTACCGCGATGGCGAGCCGCGCATCGACTGCGATCACTACTTCTCGCAATGGGATGCGGCGCGCCAGCGCATCGCAGCGTACCTGGGGCATGATATCCGCCTGGAGATCGAACCCGGGCGCTTCCTGATCGCCGAATCCGGCGTGCTGGTCGCCGAGGTGCATGCCATCAACCGCCGTCCCGAGCGCGATTTCGCGCTGGTCGACGCGGGCTTTAACGACCTGATGCGCCCGGCCATGTACGGCAGCTATCACCGGATCTCGGTGCATGCGCCGGATGGTTCACAGCCCCAGGACGCGCCCGAAACGCGCATCGCGGTGGCTGGTCCGCTGTGCGAATCGGGCGATGTGTTCACGCAGAACGAAGGCGGCGTCATGTCCGACCAGTTGCTGCCGCGTCCGCGCATCGGCGACTTCATGGTCTTTCACAACGCCGGCGCGTACGGCTCGTCGATGTCCTCGAACTACAACAGCCGCCCGCTGGCGCCCGAAGTCCTGCTGGACAAGGGCGAGGCACGCCTGATCCGCCGGCGCCAGACCGTCGCGGAGTTGCTGGCGCTGGAGGCTTGAGCGAACCTGGGCTTCAGGTGGGGAACGCCTCGCGCAACGCGAAGGTCGCCTGCTTGAACACGCCCAGGTCGGTGCCTACGGCCACGAAGTGCATCCCCATGTCCAGGTAGCGCCGCGCGTCGGCATGCACGGGGGCCAGGATGCCCACGGCCTTGCCCTGCGCGGTCACCCGCTGGTACAGATGGCGGATCGCCTCCTGCACTTCGGGGTGGCCGGGATTGCCCAGATGGCCAAGCGCCGCCGCCAGATCCGACGGGCCGATGAACACGCCGTCCACGCCCTCGACGGCGGCGATCTCATCCACGGCCTCGATGCCGGGACGGCTTTCGATCTGCAACAGCACGCAGATGTTGTCGTTGATCGTGTGCAGGTAGTCGGGCACCGTGCCATATCGGTTGCTGCGCTGCGCACCTGCCACGCCACGGATGCCTTGCGGCGGATAACGCGTGGCGGCCACCGCGCGGCGCGCGTCCTCTTCGGATTCGATGAAGGGAATCAGCAGGTTGTAGAAGCCGATATCCAGCAGGCGCTTGATCTCGACCGGATCGTTCCAGGTCGGACGGCCGACGGCCGCGCTGGCGCTTCCCTGCAGGGCCTGCAACTGCTGCAGGAACATCGGCACCTCGTTGGGCGAATGCTCGCCATCCAGAAGCAGCCAGTCGAAATCGGCCAGGCCGACGAGCTCGGCGGTGATGTGGCTGGACATGCACATCCAGAATCCGATAAGCCGTTCGCGAGCCAGGATGCGTTGCCGGAACCGATTGGGAAGAGGTGAGTTCATTGCCGCCTTCATGTCAGAAAAAAATGCCGTGTCTCCCGGACGATCGGCATCAATGGATCTCGGGTTCGCCCGCGGGCGCGGCGCGCTCCTCGGACTGCAGAAAATCGAAGTCGCACCCGGTGTCGGCCTGGCCGATGTGCTTGAGATACAGCACGCCATAGCCGCGCTCGAAGCGGGGCGGAGGCGCTTGCCAGGCCGCACGCCGCTCGGCCAGCTCCGCGTCCGGAATCAAGAGGTCCAGCCGGCGGTTCGGCACGTCCAGCGTAATGCGGTCGCCGTCTTTCACCAGCGCGAGCGGTCCGCCCACATACGATTCGGGTGCGACGTGCAACACACAGGCGCCATAGCTGGTGCCGCTCATGCGCGCATCGGAAATGCGCACCATGTCGCGCACGCCTTGCTTGAGCAGCTTTTGCGGGATGGGAAGCTGGCCCCACTCCGGCATGCCCGGTGCGCCTTGCGGCCCGGCGTTCTGCAGCACGATGACGCTATCGGCATCCACGTCCAGATCCGGATCGTCGATGCGCGCGGCCATGTCGTTGTAATCCTTGAAGACGACGGCGCGGCCGGTGTGCACCTGCAGGCGCGCCTCCATCGCGGGCGGCTTGATCACCGCGCCATCGGGCGCAAGATTGCCGCGCAGCACCGCCAGGCCGTCGCGTTCGATGAGCGCCTGCGCCCGCGGACGGATCACGTCTTCATTGAAGATGCGCGCCCCCGCGATGTTCTCGCCCAGCGTGCGGCCATCCACCGTGCGCTGCGCGGTGTCCAGCAGGTCGCCCAGCTGCACCAGCATCGCCCGCAGGCCCCCGGCGTAGTAGAAGTCTTCCATCAGGTACTTGCCCGCCGGCCGCAGATTGGCGAGGACGGGCGTGGTGCGCGCCAGGTGATCGAAGCGGTCCAGGTCCAGCCCGAAGCCGCTGCGGCGCGCCATGGCGATCAGGTGCACCACGGCATTGGTCGAGCCCGACAACGCCAGCACGGTGCGCACGGCGTTGTCATAGGAAGCCGCGGTCAGCAGGTCCGAGGGCTTCAGGTCTTCCCAGACCATGTCGACGATGCGCTTGCCCGTCAGACTGGCCATCTGCGCATGGCGTGAATCCGGGGCGGGGATTGACGATGCGCCCGACAGGCACAGGCCCAGGGCTTCGACCGCGCCCGTCATGGTGGACGCGGTGCCCATCGTCATGCAATGGCCGGGCGAACGCGCGATGCCGTCTTCCACGCCCTGCCAGTCTTCCTCGGTGATGTTGCCCGCGCGCAGTTCCGCCCAATACTTCCAGGTGTCGGACCCCGATCCCAGCGTGTTGCCATTCCAGTTGCCGCGCAGCATCGGCCCGGCCGGCACGAAGATGGTGGGCAGGTCCATCGACACCGCGCCCATGATGAGCGCCGGTGTGGTCTTGTCGCAGCCGCCCATCAGCACGCAGCCATCGGCGGGATACGAGCGCAGCAGCTCCTCGGTCTCCATCGCCAGCAGGTTGCGGTAGAGCATCGTGGTGGGCTTCTGGAAGGGCTCGGACAGGCTCATCGCCGGCATCTCCACCGGAAATCCGCCCGCCTGCCAGATGCCGCGCTTGACCTCTTCGACGCGCTGCTTGAAGTGGCTGTGACAGGGGTTGATGTCGCTCCAGGTGTTGATGATGGCAATCACCGGCTTGCCGGCGTAATCGGAGCGGTGATAGCCCATCTGCGCGGTCCGCGACCGGTGGCCGAAGGACCGCAGGTCCTTCACGCCGTACCAGCGGTGGCTGCGCAGGTCTTCGGGCTTCTTGCGATTGTTGGAATGGCTCATGTCTCGCTTCCTCTGCTCTGTGGCGGGGTCAATGCGTGTTCATACCATAAGACGCCCCGTCGGGGCGCGATCGACAAGACGGACTCAGGCGGGATCCAGCAGGTACGGCGTGCCGGCGCGCTCGCAGATGCCGCGCAGGCGCTCGGCCAGCGCCGCAGGAATCGGAATGCCTTCGCGCAACCGGCGCACGCGCTCGGCCGCTTCGGGCTCGCCGGCCACCAGCACCGGTTCGGACGGGTCGGCCGGCGGCGTGTCGTGCATGGCGTCGATCATGTCGTCCATGTCCGACTCGAACGACCCCGCCGCGCGGAAGGCGTCGGGATTGAGCGCGAGAAAGAAGTGCCCGACGTCGTCGGGCTCGCCGGGACGGCGCGTGGCGGCGCGACGGGCCGCGAACGCGCTGCCGCTGAGTGTGCCGCCCAGGATCTGTGCCATCATCGCCAGGCCATAGCCTTTGTGGCTGCTCATGGCGGTTGTGCCGCCGAGCGGCGTGAGGCCGCCTTCCGGGCGCTTGAAGATGAACTGCATCGCGGCGTCCGCGTCCGTGACCGGCGCGCCCTGCCCGTCCACCGCCCAGCCCGGCGGCAAGGGCTTGTCCAGGAAGTCGTAGACCTTGACCTTGTTGGCCGCCACGGTGGTCGTGGCCATGTCGAGCACGAAGGGCTCGTTGTAGGCCGCGGGCGCGCCGAACGCGATGGGATTGGTGCCCAGCATCGGCATCGCGCCGCGCGTGGGGACCATGATGACGCCGTTGGCGCTGCTGGTGACCAGCCCGACCACGCCGCGTTCGACCGCGATGCGCGCGTAGACGCCCGCCGCGCCGAAGTGATGCGAGTTGCAGACCGAGACCGCGCCCACGCCATGTTCCAGCGCCTTGTCCACGGCCAGGTTCATGGCCTGCGCCGCAACCGGATAGCCCAGCCCGCCCATGCCGTCGATCAGCGCGCTGGCGCCGCTGTCGCGCACGACGCGCGCGCGAGCGTCCAGCCGCAGCGTGCCGGCGCGCCATTTTTCCTCGTAGGCGGGCAGCATGGAGATGCCGTGCGAATCGATGCCGAAGAGGTCCGTGCGCGCCATCAGGCCCGCCGTGGTGTGGGCCAGATCCTCGGCCATGCCCCACGCCATCAGCACCTGCAAGATCTGCTCACGCACCTCTTCCACCGGCACGGCCGTGGCGTTTGCTCCGTTCCCTGACACTGTCTGTCTCCTGTTGTCTTGTGGTGTGGCGGGCGGCGTTGGCGGCGTCAGTCCCGGTCCCGGTCGACCAACCGGTGACGGGCCTGGCCCAGATGGAACTGCATCGCGACGCGCGCGCGTTCGCCGTCCTGTTCGCGGATCGCATCCAGGATGGTCGCGTGCTCATCCACGACACGCTGCGCGCGCTGGCGCGAACCCGTGCGCGTCAGATTGAGCGTCAGGCGCATGAAGCCGCTGATGGATTCATGGATGCTTTCCAGCACGCCCAGATAGAAGTCGTTGCCGCTGGCCTCGGCGATGCTGGCGTGAAACGCCAGGTCCGCTTCCGCCGACACCTGGCCCATGGCAAGCGTATCGGCAAATGCCGCATGCGCGTCGGCGATCTTGCTCAGCTGCTCGTCGGTGCGCCGCAAGGCCGCCAGGCGCGCGGCGTCGCCTTCAAGCGCCACGCGCACCTCTTGCGCGCGCAGATAGGCGCCGACATTCTGCACGTCATTGAACGCCTTCAGGCGCGGCGCGGGCTGGTGGCTCACGAAGGTGCCCAGGCCCTGATGCGCGGTAATGAGGCCATCGGCGCGCAGCCGCAGCAAGGCTTCGCGCACGACCGGCCGCGACACGCCGCAGCGTTCGGAAATTTCGTTTTCGGAGGGCAGCTTGTCGCCGACGTTCAGTCCGCCGGAGACGATCTGTTCGAAGATCTGGCCGTAAAGCTGGTCCGCCAGCCGTACCCGGTGCCCGCGTTCCAACACCGGCGCGGCGGACGCCTCCGGTTCGCCGGACGCAGTCGGCGCGGGTTGGGGGGATGCTTTGGGTCGAGCCACGTAACCTCCTGGTAGTAGGGCCTGTCCACGCGCGGGGAACATGCCCTGACAGACTGCTGCGACACGCGGACGGCGCTCATCGTACCCGCAATGCGGGTCCGGCGCGCCGCGGCCGTCACGCCGTGGCGGTCTCGCGGTCCCAGGCGGCCAGCGCGCGGGCCACAGGCGCCACGCGTTCGCGCTCGGCGCTGGAGATGCCGGTCAAGAGCGGCAGCATGGGGCCCATGTCCGCCACGCCCGATAGCGTCACGGCGTCGTGCAGCACGCGGATGGGACTGATGCTGTCGCGGCAGTCTTCCAGCCCGAGGTACTGTTCGCGCACGGCTGCGGCCTCGTCGTAGCGGCCTTCCTGCAGCAGATGCAGCAGGCGCATCGACCCGCGCGGCGCCACGCAGACCGATCCGGACGTAAAGCTCTTGAGCCCGAATTCGCGATAGTGAACGATGGCCGGGCGCTCGCCGATGCCGCTGACGATCCAGCGCGAATCCACGGCCTGCAGCAGCGCCGACAAGTAGGCGTCTTCGGACGGATCGTCGCGCACGACGGCGTACTTGAAGGCGACCAGGCGGCCTTCCTCGATCAGGCGCGCCGCGGTTTCCGGCGCCAGGTAGTCGGCCGACTTGATGTAGACCACCGCCGGCTTGCCCAGCGCATCCGTGAAACGGCGCACGCCATCGGCAAGCCCTGCGTCGGTGTAAGGGAAGGACATGGGCAGCAACATCGCCGTCGGGAACGCGCGCGAACGCAGGATCGCGGCCTGGTCCATCATCTTGCCGTAGTCGGGGCCCACCGACGGCAGGATCCAGGTGTCAGGGCCCGCCAGGCTTGCCAGCATGTCCACGATGCGGGCATATTCGCTCACGCCCACGTTGTAGAAGTTGGCATTGCCGCCATACATGACGTTGCGCACGCCGCCCGCTTCCAGGTGGCCGAGCAACGCCTTGTTGGCCGATTCGTTGAGCGAAAGGTCGGCATTGCGGGCCAGCGGCGGCACGGCGATGACCGAGCGCTGCAGATCCTGGGCGGTGACCGGGGTGGTTTTCATGGAAGGGCTCCTGGCGGGTGCAGTTGTCAGAGAAGTAGGGTCGAAAAAGTATACTTGGTTGACAAGCTATAGCTCAATACCTATATTTGTTTTACAAGTTGATCGGCAGCACGCAAGGCGCATGAGGCGCGGGCCGCATGCGTCTTCGAGTTCCCGGCTCGCCGGGAGCGGAATACCCCCAGAAACGATGCGCGGCCACGCGCACACCGAGGAGACGAATTCCATGTATGCAGCCCCTGCGCGAGGCCGGCTTCTTGCCGCCGCCCTCCTGACGGCCACCGCCTTTGCCCTGCCGGCCTCGCCGGCCTTCGCCGACTACCCCGAGCGGGAAGTCAAGATCATCGTCCCCTTCCCCGCCGGCGGCACCGCCGACATCGCCGCGCGCGTGGTGGCGGCCGAATTGGGCAAAAGCTGGAACAAGCCCGTGGTGGTGGACAACAAGGCGGGCGCCGGCGGCAACGTCGGCTCGGCCGAAGCCGCGCGCGCCACGCCCGACGGCTACACCTTTTTGATGGGCACCGTCAGCACGCACGCCATCAACCAGTCCGTGTACGCCAAGCTGCCGTATGACCCGGTCAAGGACTTCGTGCCCGTCACGCTGGTGATTCCGGTGCCCAATATCCTTGAGCTCAACCCCAAGTTCGCCGACAAGCACGGCATCCGTACCGTTGCCGACCTGATCAAGTACCTGAAGGCCAATCCCGACAGCGTCAACATGGCGTCCACGGGCAACGGCACTTCCACGCACCTGTCGGGCGAACTCTTCCAGAGCATGACCGGCACGCGCATGACGCACGTGCCCTACAAGGGCAGCAGCCCCGCGCTGACGGACGTGATGGCCGGATCGGCGGACCTGATCTTCGACAACCTGCCCTCGTCCATGGGATTTCTGAAGGCCGGCAAGCTTCGCCCCCTGGCCGTTACGACGGCCAACCGCTCGCCCGCCCTGCCCGACGTGCCCACGATGGCCGAAGCCGGCGTGAAGGGGTACGAGGCATCGAGCTGGTTCGGCCTACTGGCGCCGGCCGGCACGCCGCCCGAGATCGTCGAGAAGGTCCAGCGCGACGTGGCCGCGGCCTTGCAGCAGGAGCCCGTGCGCGCGCAGCTCCAGGCGCAAGGCGCGACGCCGTCCGGCAACACGCCCGCCCAGTTCAAGCAGTTCATGGCCCAGGAAACCGTCAAGTGGGCCGACGTTGTGAAGAAATCCGGCGCCAAGGTCGACTGACCCTG
Source organism: Achromobacter sp. JD417 (assembly GCF_041879325.1). Taxonomy (NCBI): domain Bacteria; kingdom Pseudomonadati; phylum Pseudomonadota; class Betaproteobacteria; order Burkholderiales; family Alcaligenaceae; genus Achromobacter; species Achromobacter sp. JD417. Next base: position 3,689,249 of record NZ_CP087159.1, read on the forward strand.
CACCGATCCGGGGCCTGCCCGCAACGCGTGAGCGGCGGGCTCTTCATCATCACGCGAACCAGGAGACACCATGAACAAACTGATCAGCGCCGTATTCGCGGCGGGCGCCGTTGTGCTTGGGTCGCCGGCGGCCCATGCCGCCGGTTACCCCGAAAAGCCCGTCACCATGATCGTGCCCTTCGTGCCCGGCGGGTCCTCCGACATCACCGCGCGTTCGGTCACGCCGGCGCTGTCCAAGACCCTGGGACAGACCTTCGTCGTCGAGAACAAGCCGGGCGCGAACAGCGCCATCGGCGCCCAGGCGTTGGCCCGGTCCACGCCGGACGGCTACACCATGATGGTCGGCTCCATCGGCACCTTCGCCATCAACGAAGCCCTTTACAAGAGCCTGTCGTACAACCCCAGCAAGGATTTCACCTACCTGACGCAGGCAGTGCGCAATCCCAACGTGCTGGTCGCGGCGCCTTCGTTCCCGGCCAGCACGGTCGCCGAGCTGGTCGACTACGCGAAGAAGAATCCGAATCGCGTGTCGTACGCCTCGTCGGGCACGGGCTCGTCGGATCACCTGTCGGCCGTGCTGTTCCGCCAGCGCACGCAAAGCACCGGCGTGGACGTGCCTTACAAGGGCGGCGGCGCGGCCATCGCGGACCTCATCGGCGGGCAGGTCAACGTGTCCTTCCAGAACCTGGGCGCGGTGCAGAACCACATCAAGGCAGGCAAGCTCAAGGCGCTGGCCATCACGGGCGACGCCCGCACGCCGGACCTGCCCGATGTGCCGACGCTGACGGAGGCCGGCATCAAGGACATGGTGGTGTATTCCTGGCAGGGCTTTGCCGTGCCCAAGGGCACGCCGCAGCCCGTCGTCGACAAGCTGGCCGAGGCGCTGCGCACCGCACTGCGAGAGCCCCAGACCCAGAAAACGCTGCAAGGCATGGGCTTCGAAGTCGTCGCCAACACGCCGCAGCAGTTCGCCGATTTCCAGCAGGCTGAAGTCAAGCGCTGGAAGGACGTGATCCAGAAGGCCAACATCCAGCTGGAGTAACGCTTCGCGGGATGCCTGCGTGCGGGCGTCCCGCAGCGGGTGCGCAGCCGCCTTGGCTGCGCGCCCGGCCCACAAGGTCCCCGCTTGAATCAAGTAGCATGAAACCTTCGCCACCCAACCGTACGACAACATGACCACCAAGCAACGCATCATCCAGGTCGGCTCGCTGGCCGGCTCCCCTTCCGCCAACCAGCGCCTGGCCGATGGCTATGACGTCATCGAATTGTGGAAGTACCCGGACCGCAAGGCTGCGCTGGCCGAGCACGGCAAGGGCATCACCGCCGTCGTCACGTCCGCCAATTTCGGCGCCAACGCCGAGCTCATCAACGCGCTGCCGGACCTGAAGGCCATCTGCAGCTGGGGCGTGGGCTACGAGACGATCGACGTCGAGGCCGCGCGCAAGCGTGGCGTGCTGGTCAGCAATACGCCCGACGTGCTGACCGATTGCGTGGCGGACCTGGCCTGGGGCCTGCTCATTGCCGGCGCGCGCCGCATGGGTCAGGGCGAACGCTTCGTGCGGGCCGGCCAATGGGGCCAGGTGCATGGCAGCATCCCGCTGGGCCTGCGCGTCAGCGGCAAAAAGCTGGGCATCGTCGGCCTGGGCCGCATCGGCGAAGCGATCGCCAAGCGCGGCACGGGCTTTGACATGGACGTGCGGTATCACAACCGCAGAAAGCGCGACGACGTGGCCTACGGCTACGAGGCGTCGCTGACGGATCTGGCCAAGTGGGCCGATTTCCTGATCGTGGCTACCGTGGGCGGTCCCAGCACGCGTCACCTTGTGAATCGCGACGTGCTGGAAGCCCTGGGCCCGAAGGGCATCATCGTCAACATCGCGCGCGGCCCAGTCATCGACGAAACCGCGCTGGTCGCGGCCCTGGAAGATGGCAAGCTGGGCTGCGCGGCGCTCGACGTCTTCGAGCACGAACCCAAGGTGCCCGAAGCGCTGATGAAGAGCGACAAGGCCGTGCTGCTGCCGCACATCGGCAGCGCCACCGAGGAAACGCGCCTGGCCATGGAAAACATGATGCTGGAAAACCTGCAGTCGTTCTTTGAGACCGGCCGCGTGATCACGCCGGTGGAATAACCGGCATTGTTCGTCCGGGCCGCCTGCGCGGCGCCCGGCTAGGCCTCAGACACAAAAAAGCCTCTCGGCGCCCATACCGAGAGGCTTTCGACTTTCCGGCCCCCGCGTGTCCGGTCAGTCTTTGTCGCGCAAAGGAACGTGGGCGTTGCCGCCCGGCGCGGTTACTTCGTCGGCGTCGTGGCGCCAGACTTGTGCATGTTTGCTGCGCCTGCCGAATGCTTGGCGGACGACTTGTCAGCCTTGTGATGCTTGTGATGCGCCTGGGTCTTGGTGTCGCCGGTCTTGCTGGCGCCGGCCGCAAACGCCGACGGTGCGGCGGCGAGGCCCAGGCACAGGGCCGAGGTGGAAAGAAACGCAGCAATGCGGGAGTGAGTCGTCATTTGTAGTACTCCTGGTTGGTGAAGGCCGAAGGCCTTTTGCCGTTACGGGGCGGCACGATGCCGCAAGTCCCGTATGCGGTTTGAAGCCTGCCCCTTCAGAAGGTTCACTTCCGAACCACAATTTTTCCGTCACTCAAGAATTGTTGCCCCCACGCCGCACTCGCTTTGCTCGCTTGCTGCCCCCCGAGGGGGCTGCCCCGCCTTCGGGCGGCCGGGCGGCGGGGCGGCTGTTCTACTGCAGGCGTTACGCCGCACTCACTTTGCTATCCCTCGAACGCCAGCAACGCCACGGTGGCGAACAGCATTAGTGCGAAGCAGGCTCTCAGCTTGCGTTCAGGAAGCCGGTAGGCGAGCCGCACGCCAATGGGCACGAAGATCAGGCTGCCGATGGCTAGCGGCGCGCCGACCATCCAGTTCGCCTGTCCCGCCCACGTATAGGTGATGAGTGCGATGGTGGAACCCGGGATCACCATGCTGAGCGCGAGCGCCTGTGCGGTGGTCTGCGGCAGGCGAAAGACCGTTGTGATGATGGGCACGGCCAGCACCGCGCCGCCGACGCCAAAGAATCCGCCCAGCGTTCCGCACAGGATGCCCAGGACGCTTGCGCGGCGCGGAGTGAAGACCGGCGCCGGCCGCTTGGGCGGTGGCGCGCGGCGCGCCGCCGGACGCGAGGCGCGCCAGGTCTGCCAGACGTAGAACAGCGCGATGAAGAACAGGAAAACCGCGAAGCTCTGGCGCAGCAAAGTCGAGTCGATGCCCAGCGCCATCCGCGCGCCCACCCACGTGAACACCACGGCGCCCGCCGCGCCCGCCAGCGCGACGCGCTTGTCGATGCGGGTCTGCTGGTTGTACTTGCGCACCGCCATCATGATGGTCGGCAACACCATGATGAGCGCCGTGCCCTGCGCAAGCTGTTGGGACATTCCCATCAAGAGGACCAGGGCTGGAATGGCGATCAGTCCGCCCCCGATGCCCAGCACGCCGCCCATGAAACCGATCAGGCCGCCGGCTGCCAGGCAGGCGGCGATGACGAACAGACTCACTTGTTGCTCCAACAGACGTCGCGACGCATCAACGCAGCTTTTCCAGTGCCGCGTCCAGGCGATCGACCGCCCAGATCTCCAGGCCCTCGATGGGCTGGCGCGGCGCGTTGGCCTTGGGAATGAGCGCCACCGAGAAACCGAGTTTGGCGGCTTCGCGCAGGCGTTCCTGGCCGCGCGGGGCGGGCCGGATCTCGCCGGCCAGGCCCACCTCGCCGAATGCGATCAACCCGCGCGGCAGCGGCCGGTCGCGCAGCGACGACATGATGGCCAGCAGCACCGGCAAGTCGGCCGCGGGTTCGGTGATGCGCACGCCGCCGACCGCATTGACGAAGACGTCCTGGTCGAAGGTCGACACGCCCGCGTGCCGGTGCAGCACGGCCAGAAGCATGGCGAGACGGTTGCCTTCCAGGCCGACCGTCAGCCGGCGCGGATTGGGCGCGTGGGAACTGTCGACCAGCGCCTGGATTTCAACGAGGAGCGGACGCGTGCCTTCCTGCGTGGCCATGACGCACGAACCGGCGACCTGCTGCTCGTGCTGCGACAGGAACAGCGCGGACGGATTGGCCACGCCGCGCAGGCCGCGGTCGGTCATGGCGAACACGCCAAGTTCGTTGACGGCGCCAAAGCGGTTCTTGAAGGCGCGCACCAGGCGGAACGACGAATGCGTGTCGCCCTCGAAATACAGCACGGTATCCACGATGTGCTCGAGCACGCGCGGTCCGGCCAGCGCGCCGTCCTTGGTGACGTGGCCGATCATGACGATGGCGATGCCCGTCTGCTTGGCCAGCCGCGTGAGCTGCGCCGCGCACTCGCGCACCTGCGACACCGATCCCGGCGCCGCCGTGAGTTCGCCGCTGTAGAGCGTCTGGATGGAGTCGATGACGGCGACGGTGGGCTTTTGTTCCGACACCGCGGCCTGGATGGCTTCGAGGCGGATTTCGGCCAGCAGGTTGACGTTGCCGGTTTGCAGACCCAGCCGGCGCGCGCGCAACGCGACCTGTTCGGCGGACTCTTCGCCCGTCACGTACAGCACGTTGGTGGTTTCGGACAGCGAGGCCAGCGCCTGCAAGAGCAGCGTCGACTTGCCGATGCCGGGATCGCCGCCGATCAGCACCACGGCGCCGGCCACCAGGCCGCCGCCGAGCACGCGATCGAATTCGTCCAGGCCGGTGGGCTGGCGCGGCGTTTCGCGGGCCTCGATTTCGGACAGGCTGCGCACCGGGCTGGACGAGGCCAGCGGCGCATAGCGGTGCGCGGCGGCCGCGGGCGCGGACGACTCCACCGTTTCTTCAAGCGTGTTCCAGGCGTTGCAATGCGGGCATTTGCCCTGCCACTTTGGGGTGGTGCCGCCACAGTCGGCGCACACATAAACGGTACGGGTTTTTGCCATACGCGAAAGTGTACCCGGCAACGCGCCCGCGCCGCGCGGGACCAATGACCGGAATGTCACGCCTCGAGACGTGGCCCGAAGGTCATTTCCTTCAGGCAGCTTTCACAAAAAGGGACACACAGCAGTTACATGATGCAAACACAAGAAATTTACTGCCCGATCCTTTTCAAATCGCGCATAATCGCCAAGTGCAGCGCATCTTGTCGAACCGTCCAGACCGGACGGCATCCGGCACGATGGACGTCCTCTGGACGCACTTCGTGGCCAATCGCGGCGCAATCACCCGCAGCCTCCCCAGAGGCCGCTCAAACCGGAACACGACCCCAGCACGACTAGACGCCGGACCACCGGCGCGGCGCACGCAAAGGTCAAACGCGGATACGTCGTGCCACCCGGCGTATATGCGAGGAGTACGCGCATGAGCATTACCTATCGCCCCCCATTTGACGAAGACGATGAACGGGATCTGCGCGCCCTGTACCGCAAGCCGGGTCCCGGCGCCAATCCGGAACTGGATGCGGCGGTACGACGCAGATGGCACCCTGGCCATAGCTGGCACCCCGGTTGGGGCGCTGCCGCTTGCGCCGTGATGGTGGCGGGCCTCTTCGCCTGGACCGACATGCGCGAGGCCATGGACGACACCGAACCTCAGATGCAGCTGGTCGCCGTGCAGGCCAACGAGGCAACGCAAGAGGCCGCCTCGGCGTCGGCTGCGCCGGCCAGCGATGCGCCGCCCCTGCGCCGCGTCGTCGCCTTGCAGCAGGAACCGGCGGTTCCCTCCCAACCGGCCGCGGCACAACCGGCCAAGGCCGTGACTGCCCCGGCTCCCGCCGCGCCCGCCCCGGCAGCGGCTGAAACGGCGGCGACCGAGACTGCGGCCCAGGAAGCGGCGCCGGCCGCTGCCCAGGAAACCCCCGCGGAATCGCAACAGGTCGCCGCCTTTACCGAGCAGGACATCGAGGCCCGGGTAGCCCAGATTCGGGGCCTGATCGTGGACGACCGCGAAGAAGACGCCGTTCACGCATTGCGCGAATTGCAGCGCGGCGCACCGGACTTCGCCCTGCCGGACGACTTGCAGGAGCTGTCCCGCCAGAACCCGGCGTGACCCACCGGGCCGGCCCTTGCGCCGGCCCGCCCCCGCGCCTGCGCGGGCCACCCCCAGGCCCGAAGAATTGAGCAATTTTTGGGCGGCTTCTTGCTAACATAGCCGCCATGAGTCCGAGCTTCCACCACCGCAATCTTCCCCATTTGCTGCTCTATGCGCGCGAGACGCTGATGGCGCATTTCCGTCCCGTGCTACACGCGGCGGGCGTCACCGAACAGCAATGGCGGGTGTTGCGCACGCTGAGCGAGGTGGGCTCGCTGGAACCCAACCAGATCGCCCGCGCCTGTCAGATCCTGAGCCCCAGCCTGACGCGCATGCTGGCCGGCATGGAAGAGCAAGGACTCATCAAGCGCACGCGCTCCAGCGCCGACCAGCGCCGTCAGGAAATCTCCCTGACCGTCAAAAGCAACAAGCTCATCGACCGCATGCGTCCCATGGTTGACGCCAAGTACCAGGAAATCGAAGAAAGGATCGGCAAGGAATTGCTCGATCGCCTGTACCGCGACGTGGACGCGATGGTCGATCTCATCAAGCGCGACGGCCCCACGCGCGATGCCGGCACGCCCTGACGCCGTTCCCCCTTCCCTCTTAGACAATCCAACGTCCATGGACCTCCTGACGAATTCGTTCAAGCAAGCCCTGCGCGACCGCAAACCTCAGATCGGCCTGTGGGCCGGCCTGGCCAGCGCGTACACCTCGGAAATTCTTGCGGGCGCCGGCTTCGACTGGCTGCTGATCGACGGCGAACACGCGCCCAACACGCTGGACTCCACCTTGGCCCAACTGCAATCCGTGGCGGCCTACCCGGTGGCGCCCGTGGTGCGCCCGGCCTGGAACGACCCGGTCCAGATCAAGCAGATCCTGGACACCGGCGCGCAGACGGTGCTGGTGCCCATGATCCAGTCCGCCGAGGAAGCCGCCGACGCGGTGGCCGCCGTGCGCTATCCGCCGCAAGGCATCCGCGGCGTGGGCAGCGCGCTGGCGCGCGCGTCGCGCTGGAACCGCATCCCGAACTACCTTGAACGCGCCAACGACGAAATGTGCGTGCTGGTGCAGATCGAGACGCCCGCCGGCATCGAGGCGCTGGACGCCATCCTGGCCGTGGACGGTGTGGATGGCGTCTTCATCGGACCTGCCGATCTGTCGGCCAGCATGGGATATCTGGGCCAGCCCGAGCATCCGGAAGTCGAGAAGACCATCGATGACGCGATCGCGCGCATCGTGCGATCCGGCAAGGCCGCGGGCATTCTGCACAGCGGCGTGACGCAGGCCAAGCATTATCTGTCCTTGGGCGCCACGTTCGTGGCGGTGGGCGTGGACGCGGTGCTGCTGGCACGCGCGGCCGAAGCACTGGCGGGCGAGTTCAAGGAAGTGGCGGCAGTGGCCGCGGGCAAGGGTCCGTACTGACGGGCGCGGCGGCGCGTCCACCACAACCAGACGCCGGTCAGGCTAAGCACCAGCGTGACGACGCCAACCAGCGCCACCGCCACCTGCAAGGGCCAGCCCCACAGCGCCGCCATGTGCAGGCTGGTCAGCCAATGCTTGACCGTGTCGCCCGCCGCACGGCCCGTCGGCAGATGGCTGCCCACCAGTCGCCCATTCACGGCATCGAACACCACCGACGTGGCCCCGCTTCGCGTGCGCAGATCACGGCTGCTGCGCACACTGTAGCGGTACAGGTTGCGGCGCGCATCCAGCGCCAACCAGTGTTCGCCCAACACCGCAAACCCCTCGCGGGCGGCCAGCTGCGCCATCAGTTGCCGGCCCGCGTCGCGCGCCCGCTCGGGGGGCATCGGGGCGCCGGCCGTGGCGGCTGCGCCGCGCCGGGGATCGGGTTGATAACTCAAGCCAGCGCGCATCACCGGATCGTAGACCGCCGGCAGATTGAGCGCGACGCTGCTCCATGCCATCAGCGTCAAGGCCGCCCACAGCCACAGCCCACCGGCGCGGTGCAGATCGAAATTGCGTTTGTGGGGACCGCCCTGCCAACGGATGCGCCAGGCGGGCGCCCAGCGCTGCCACACCGATGAGGACGGGGCCTGCCTGCGCGAGCGGTTTCGCGGCGGCAGCGTGAGCCAGGCGCCGACAAAACCATCGAGCGTCCAGGCCAATGCGACGATGCCGAGCAACAGTTCGCCGATGCCCTCGAACAGCAGCGCCGTATGGATGCGATGCAGAAACGGCATGAGGTTGCGCAGCCCTTCGCGCAGATCGCCCCAGCGGCGCTGGCCCAGAATGGCGCCATCGTATGGGTCGATAAATATCTCGTGCAGCACATGTCCTGCGGCGCCGTCCTCGTGCAGCCACACCGGAAACGCCACGCTGCGTCCGGCCTGCCCGCCAAGCGGCGTGGCGGGCATTACTGCCGCCGGCACGAAGCGGGCCACGCGCTCGCGCAGCGCCAAGGCGTCAAGCCGCGCGGCGCCGCCCGTTGGCGGCGACACGCGGTGCAGCGCGGGTGCTGCCGCGGCGTCCAGCGCGTCATACCACGCGAGCGGGATGCCAGTCAGCGCGACCAGGCAGAGAAAGCCGGCCAGCACCAGGCCGGTCCAGCGATGCAGGCTTAGCAGCGCCGCGCGCACGTTCACCAGCGGTAGCTCACCGTGCCGATGATGCGGCGCGGCTCGCCGTAGTTGCACGCGCCGTTGTAGCAAATGGACGGGATGTAGGTCTTGTCCGTCAGGTTGGTGACGTTGAGCGCATACAGCCACGGGCCGCTTTCATAACTGACCCGCGCATCGATCAAGGTGTAGCCCGCGCCCCCCAGCGAACCGCTGGACGGCCGGTCGGGACGCGCCGACACATAGCGCAGGCCGGCGCCCGCCTTCAGGCCCATCAACACCCATTCCGACAGGTTGACGTCGGTCCATATGGACGCGGCATGCAACGGCGTGTTGAAGCGCTCGCCCTCCTCGCCCGGCAGATTGCTCTGGACCACACGGGCGTCGGTGTAGGTGTAGGCGGCGATCACGTCGACCTGCGGCGTGACGCGCGCACGCGCTTCGAGTTCCAGGCCGCGCGAGCGCACCTTGCCGGTCTGCACCAGAAAGGTCGGATCGACCGGATCCGGCGTGAGCACGTTCTTGCGCTCCAGATTGAAGAGCGCGGCGCTCAGCATCACGTCTTCGCCCGCGGGCTGGTATCGGATGCCGACTTCGTACTGCGTCCCGCGGCTGGGCTCGAAGCTGCCGTCGTTGCGATCGCGGCCGCTGGTGGGTTCGAACGACTGGCTGAAACTGGCATAAGGCGCCAGGCCGTTGTCGGCCAGGTACACGACGCCAGCGCGGCCCGTGAAGGCCGAGTCCTTGTCGTTCGAATTGGTGGACGGCGCATGCAAGGCGCGATTCTCCGCGCGCACGTTGTCATGCCGCCCGCCCAGCAGCACCACGACCTTGTCCGCAATCTTGATCTGGTCTTGCAGGTAGATGCCAAGGCGATGCTCGGTGTTGCGGCGCTGCTGCCAGGGCAAGGCCACGACGTCGCCGGGCAGGTACACCGGATCGAAGACATCGATGGGCGGCAGATTGCCGCGCAGGCGGTCGCTGTTATAGGTCGAGCGCGTGTAGTCGAAGCCTGCAAGAAACGTCTGCGTGACGGAGCCGGTCTCGAAGCGCTTCTCGATGTTGGTGTCGATCGTCTGCACCGTGGTGCGGTCGTTAAAGCCGCGTGCGGAGCGGGCCACCCGGCGCTGCGTCGCCGCATCCACGTCGCCCTGCAACAGCACGTAGCGCATGTTCAGGTCCGCGTCGTAATAGCGCATCGACTGGCGGAACTTCAGGGTGTCATCGAACGCGTGCTCGATCAGCACGGCCAGCGAGGTCGATTCGATATCGAAGCGATTGTGGTTGGGCTCGCCCAGAAAGCGCGACCGCGGGATCTGGCCGTTCGGGTTGGTCCAGAGCGAGCCGGTGACCGGCACTTCCGGCGGATTGAACGTCTTGCTGCGCTGATAGTTGGCTAGCAGCGTGACCGAGGTGGCCGTCGTCGGACGCCACGTCAGGGCGGGCGCGAAGTAGGTGCGATCGTCGGAGCCGTAATCGACGAACTGCTTGCTTTCGCGGAACAGGCCGGTCAGACGATAGGACCACACGCCAGCCTCATCGATGGGGCCGCCGATGTCCGCGGAAATCTGCCGGCGGTCGAAACTGCCGCCGTCCACATTGATTTCGCCCATCGATTCACCGGGCGGGCGCTTGGTCACGGTATTGACGATGCCGCCCGGCGCCGCAGCGCCGTACAGCACCGATGACGGCCCCCGCAGCACCTCCACGCGTTCCAGGCCGTAGGGCTCCTGCTTGCCGTTGTACTGATTGATCATGTAGCGCATGCCGTCGCGGTAGTAGCTGCCGGTCTGCGGGTTGGCCTCGAAGCCGCGGATGAACATCGTGTCTTCGAAGACCGAGCTCTTGGCGACGAGGCCGGGCATGATGCCGGGGGTGTAGCCCAGCGCCTCTTGCAGGCTCTGCGCCTTTTGATCGCTGATCTGCGCCGCGCTCACCACGGAAATCGATTGCGGCGTTTCGATGATCGGCGTGTCGGTCTTGGTGGCCGTCGCGCTGCGCGTGGCCGCGATGCCCAGCACCGGGCCGTCCGGACGTTCGATCTGGGCGGTGACCGCGATGGGTTCCAGCAAAGTCACGTCCTGGCGCCCCTGCCGCAGCACAAAACCGCCGTCGGGCAGGCGTTCGGCCACGAGGCCCGTGCCGGTCAGCAGCGCCGCCATGCCGGCTTCGGGCGTATAGCGGCCGCGCACACCGGGGCTATGGCGGCCGGCGCTCAGGTCGCCGTGGCCGCTGACGAACAGACCGGCTTCGGCGGAGTACAGATTGAGCACCTGGCTCAATGGGCCGGGTGGAATGTCGAACTGGCGGACCTGGGTTTCGGCCGCCTGCGCGCGGACGGCGCTGACGGGCGCCGCGACGCCCAGCGCCACGCCGATCGCGAGCGCCAGCGGGAGGATGCGCGCACGGCGGATCGGACGGAGGGGAAAAACAATCAGGGGGTTGGTCATGCCACGAATCCGCGATATGGGTGTTGAATTGCCCATAGGCCGGATGAGCGCGGCAAAAACGGCAAACTAATTTGTAACGGCGGGATCTCAGCGTGGCTGCAGGGTCGTCCACCACGGCATGGGCTGACTGATCCGCAGCGGCAAGGCCTCGCTCAGCAGGCGCAGCGCGCGATCGCTGTCATGCAGAGGGAACGTGCCGGTCACGCGCAGCGCGGCCACGTCGTCGGCGCAGCCCAGATGCCCGCGGCGGTATCGCGCCAGTTCCGCCACGACCTGCGCCAGCGGCGCCTCTTCGAATTGCACGATGCCGCGCGTCCAGTTGTGGTCGGCGGCTCGCAGCGCCGCGGGCGCCTCGATGCCTTGCGCGCCGCCACGCATGCGCATGCCGGCGTCGACCCGATAGCCCGCCGGCGGCGCGCCCGTGAAATGCGCCTGCACCGCGCCCTCCAGCACCGCCAGCGTGGTTTCTCCATCGAGGCTGCGCACGTTGAACCGCGTGCCCAGCGCCTGCATCCGGCCTTCAGGTGTGTCCACCACGAAGGTGCGCCCCGGGTCGGCCGCGGTGGCGATCATGATCTCGCCGCGCAGCAGCACCAGGCGGCGCTGGTCGCGGGTGTAGTCCACCTTCAAAGCGGTATCGGTATTGAGCCGGACCCGGGTGCCGTCGGCAAGCTGGGCCTCATGTGAGCCGCCCACCGGCGTGACCAGGTCAGCCTGCCAGGCCGCCCACGTGCGGCGCACCACTGGCGACTGCGCGGCGCCCAGTCCCAACAACCCTGCCGCGCCCCCGATCAGCGCAACCGTCAACAACCTGCGGCGCTCACGCCGGCCCTGCGCCGCGGCGTTCAGGCTTGCCACGCTGGCTTCACGGCCCATCGGCTGCGCGATCAACGCATCGAAGTGCGCGCCAACGTCCTCCACGCGCTGCCAAGCCCGGCGATGCGCCGTATCGGCGTCCAGCCAAGCCTGCCAGCGCTCGCGTTCTTCTGCGCTGGCCGCGCCCGAGGTAAGCAGCGCATACCAATGCGCGGCCGCTTCCAGGATGCGTGAGTCGACGGCGGCGGCGCTCATCCGCTACTCGCCGTGCCGCGGCACAAGCCGTCCGGCTGCAGGTCGGTGTCGAGCAGAAAGCACAGCATGGCCTGTGCAATGTCGTTGCGGACGGTCCGTTCGGACACCCGCAATTGCGCCGCGATCGCCTCGTGCGTCATGCCGTGGATGCGATGCATCAGGAAGGCTGCGCGCGCGCGCACACCCAAACGATGAAGCTTGCGATCGATCTCGACCAGCGCCTGGAGCGCCTGGACCTGCACTTCGGGGGATGGGTGGGTGACTTCAGGACGCGCCGCCAGGGTCTCGGCCCATGCGTGCTCGATGTCGCGGCGGCGCCAGAAATCGACCAGCAGGCCACGCGCGATGGTGGTCAGGAATGCGCGCGGCTCGCGCACGTCGGCCAGCGCATGGCGTCGCACCAGCAAGGTCACGAAGGTGTCTTGCGTCAGGTCGGCGGCCTGATGATTGTCCTGAAGACGGCGATTCAGCCATTTCTGCAACCAGCCGCAATGCGCGGTGTACAGGGCAGAAAGCGATGCGGCAACTGCGTGCTCTCGGTCCGACACGGCGAGCATCCAAAATGGAAATGATAGTTATTATTATACAAACAACGGCTGGGCGGGTTGGCTGGATCCTCCCTTTGCGGCAGGCAAAAAAAACGCACCCGAAGGTGCGTGGGTTCATGCGGACAGTGCCGGGTTCACGAACGGCCGGCCAGGCTGCCGCCGCCGTCCACGCCCAGCACCTGCCCCGTAATGAAGCCCGCGTCGTCCGACAGCAGGAAGGCAATGGCGGCCGCCACTTCGGCCGGGGTGCCCAGCCGCTTCATGGGCACCGATGCCAGCGCCCGCTTTTCGTTGTCGCTGCCGGCGGGCCGGGTGGCGCGGAACATTTCGGTTTCGATGGGGCCCGGCGCAACCGCATTGGCGGTGATGCCGTATTCGGCCAGTTCCAGCGCCCAGGTGCGCGTGCAGCCCACCAGCGCGCTCTTGGCCGCGGAATAGGCGGTGCGGTCCAGTGCGCCGTGGATGGAACGGCTGACCACGTTGACGATGCGCCCGGCGCGGCGGGCCTTCATGGATTCGATGAACGCCTGCGTCACCTGCACCGCCACGCGCACGTTCAAGTCCAGCACGTTGTACAGCGTGGCCAGGTCGATTTCGCCCAGGGGCTGCGGCGACACGATGCCCACATTGTTGACGACGGCGTCGACCGGGAATTTTTCGCGGATTTCGCGCAGGACTTCTTCGGTACGGCCGGCGTCGGCCAGATCACAGGCGTACAGGTACCCCGGAAAATCGACGTCGGCCGTGTTGCGCGCGATGCCCACCACATGACAGCCCATGTCGGACAACCGCTGAGTAAGCGCCCAGCCTATGCCTTTGGTGGCGCCCGTAATGAGCACACATTTGTCCTTCATGGGATGAAACCTCGCAGTCTGTTTTCTTGGTCAAAAACGGGCGCCTGAGCGCCCGGTTTTCAAAGTAGACACCATCCGGCGTCGTGTGTCTTGTAATTTGCGTAGCAATTCTTGCCCACCGGACGCGTCAGGCATCCCGGGTGACGGGCACCCGCGGGGCCAGCGCGCAGAGCAATTCGTAGCCGATGGTGCCGGCCGCGCTGGCGACTTCATCCACCGAGGGGCCGTCTTCGCCCCATAGGCAGACCGGCGAGCCGACGCCTGCGGACGGCACGGGCCCCAGATCCACGACCAGCATGTCCATCGACACCCGGCCCAGCAATTGGGTGCGGATGCCGGCGACCACGACCGGCGTGCCGGTGGAGGCGTGGCGGGGGTAGCCGTCAGCGTAGCCGCAGGCCACGATGCCGATGCGCATGGCGCGTTCCGCGCGGAACAAGGCGCCATAGCCCACCGAGTCCCCGGCCTTGATTTCCTGGACGGCGATGATTTCCGAATTGAGCGACATGGCGGGCTTGAGCCCGAACGACGCGGCTTCGGCGTCCGCAAAGGGCGACGCGCCGTAAAGGCAGATGCCCGGGCGCACCCAGTGCGACTGGCTCTCGGAGCCGACGGCGATGTCGGCAAAGCGCAAGGCGGCGGCCGAGTTGCACACGCTGATCGCGCCCGGCAGCTTATGTGTCACCGAATTGAAGACGCTGAGTTGTTCGTTCACGCCCTGCGGCCCGTCCGCGCAGGCGAAATGGGTCATCTTGCCGACCGAGCCCAGCGTGCCCTGCTGTTGAAGCAGCATGGCGCGCTCGAAGGCGGCGGGAAAGGCCGCCGGGGTGAAACCGAGGCGGTTCATGCCGCTGTTGAGCTTGAGCATGATGTCCACGCGGCGCGACAGGCGGGCGCGGGCCAGCATGTCGAGCTGATCGCGTTGATGGACGGTGGTGCTGAGGTGGTAGCGGTCGACGATGTCCAGGTCGGATGGGTTGAAGAACCCTTCGAGCAGCAGGATCGGCCCGCCCCAGCCGGCCTCGCGGCAGCGCACGGCCTCTTCGAGGTCGAGCATGGCCAGGCCCTGCGCCTTGGAAAAGCCGGCCACCGCCTGTTCGATGCCATGTCCGTAGGCGTTGGCCTTGATGACGGCCCAGATCGATGGCGGCACCCCGCCGGCAGCGGCGGCGGTCTGGTCCAGGTGGCGGCGCACGGCGTCAAGGTTGTGCGCAAGGGCAGAAACGGAAACGGTAGCGGAGATTGGGCGCGGCATGGTGTGAGATCCTGTGGCGTCCAAGTCTAACTGATCCGGCGCCCCCGACGGCAGGCGGTCAGATCAAGCGCGGGCGACTACTCTAAAATGAGACCGTTTTCCGCTTTGCGCCGTCTTTGCAGACCTGGTCTGTTCACAGGCTACTTTCCATGTCCATCGATCACTACGAGAATTTTCCCGTTGCCTCGCTGCTGCTGCCGCGCAGGCTTCGCGGCGCCGTGACCGATATCTACCGGTTCGCCCGCGCCGCGGACGACATTGCCGACGAAGGCAGCGCGACCGACGAGGAGCGCCTGGCCCAACTGGCCGCGTTCCGCACCGAGCTGCACCGCATCGGCGCCGAACCCGGCACGCCCCCGGCGCCCGGCCTGCCGCCCCTGTCCGACATCTTCGCGCCGCTGGCGCAGACGATCGCCCGGCACCAACTGCCGATCACGCCCTTCTACGACCTGCTGTCCGCCTTCGAGCAGGACCTGACCGTCAAGCGCTACGACGACTACCCTGCCCTCATGGACTACTGCAGCCGCTCGGCCAATCCGGTCGGGCGCCTGATGCTGCACCTTTTTGAAGCCAGCACGCCGCAGAACATCACCGAATCCGACGCCATCTGCACGGGCCTGCAGCAGGTGAACTTCTGGCAGGACGTCCGGGTGGACTGGCACAAGCACCGCGTCTATCTGCCACAGGAAGACCTACGCCGCCACGGCGTCTCGGATGAAGACCTGGCCGCCTGCCGCCTTACGCCCGCCTGGCGCGAGCTGATGGCCTTCCAGGTCGAACGCACGCGGGCGCTGCTACACTTCGGCGCTCCGCTGGCGCGCCGCCTGCCCGGCCGCATCGGCCTGGAGCTGCGCCTGGTGGTGCAAGGCGGGCTGCGCGTCCTGGAGCGGATCGAGGCGAGCGGCTACGATGTTTTCATGAATCGCCCCGAATTGGGCGCCAAAGACTGGGCCATCATGTTGTGGCGCTCCATCAAGTAACAGGCCGTGCCTAATGACCCCTGACGAGTATTGCCAGGAAAAAGCCGCCAAAAGCGGTTCCAGCTTCTACTATTCCTTCCTGTTCCTGCCTCCCGAGCGCCGGCGCGCCATCACGGCCCTGTACGCGTACTGCCGCGAAGTGGACGACGTGGTCGACGAATGCACCGATCCGTCGCTGGCGCGCATCAAGCTCGCGTGGTGGCGCACGCAGGTCGACCAGATGTTTGACGGCAAGCCCGATCACCCCGTGACGCGCGCACTGCAGCCGCATCTGGAGACCTGTTCAATCACCCGCGCCCGCCTGCTGGCCGTGATCGACGGCATGGAAATGGACCTGGATCAGACCCGCTACCTGGACTGGCCCGGCCTGCGCAAGTATTGCTGGCATGCCGCCGGCGTGGTGGGCGAGCTGTCCGCCGGCGTGTTCGGCTATTCCGACCCCAAGACGCTCGTGTACGCCGAAAAGCTGGGCTTGGCGTTCCAGATGACCAACATCATCCGCGACGTGGGCGACGACGCGCGCCGCGGCCGCATCTATATCCCGGTCAACGACATGCAGCAGTTCGAGGTCAAGGCCTCGGACATCCTGAATGGCGAGTATTCCGACCGCTTCAGCGCGCTGATGAAATTCCAGGCCGACCGCGCCCGCGAGCTGTACCGCGAGGCGATGAGCAACCTGCCCGAGGCGGACCGCCGCGCGCAGCGGCCCGGACTCATGATGGCCGCCATCTACCACGCGCTGCTCGACGAGATCGAGCGCGACAACTGGCAGGTGCTGCACCAGCGCATTTCGCTCACGCCCCTGCGCAAACTCTGGCTTGCCTGGAAAACCTGGGTGGGCGGCGGACGCGGCCTGGTCCGCCGGTTGGCGCGGTGAAGGCGGCAGTCATTGGCGCAGGCTGGGCCGGGCTGGCGGCCAGCGTCGCCCTGCGCGAAGCCGGCGCGAAAGTCACGGTGTTCGAGGCCGGGCACACGCCGGGCGGACGCGCGCGGCGCGTCTTTCACGGAGAATTCGAAGCGCCGCTGGACAACGGCCAGCACCTCTTGTGCGGCGCCTACAAGGAAACCCTGGCGCTGATGCGCCGCGTGGGCCGCAACCCGGACGCCCTGCTGATGCGGCGTCCCTTGCGGCTTGCCAGCCTGGATGGGCGCTTTAGCCTGTCCGCTCCCCGCATTCCGGCGCCGCTGAACATGGCCGTGGCCGTGTTGCGTGCGCGCGGCCTTTCGTGGGGCGACCGGTTTGCGATGCTGCGCCTGATGCGCGGCTTGAAGACCATGTCCTGGATGCCGCCGCGCGACTGGACGGTGCTGCATCTCTTGCACTATCACGCGCAGTCCGACGTGCTGATCCAGCAGGTATGGGAACCGCTATGCCTGGCCGCGCTGAACACGCCGATCGCAACGGCCAGCGCCGTGCTGTTCGCCCGGGTGCTGCGCGACAGCCTGGCCGGCGCGCGCGAGGACAGCGATCTGCTTCTGCCCTGCACCGACCTGTCGGCGCTGTGGCCGGACGCCGCCGCCCGCCAGGTCACCATGCGGTATGGCAGCACGGTGCGCCAGCTGCATCCGTCAGCCGATGGCATCGACATCAACCAGGAACGCTTTGACGCCGCCGTGCTGGCCGTGCCGCCCACGTTCGCCGCGCGGCTGCTGGACGGCCCGCTACGCAAGGCCGGCGCCACCGGGCTGCTCGATGCGCTCAAGGCCTTCGACTACCTGCCCATCGCGACGCTGAACATCCGCCTGGCAAGCCCGTGGCGCTTGCCCGAGCCGATGATGATGCTGCGCGAGGACGCGGCCCGCGGTCATGCCGGCCAGTGGGTGTTCGACCGCGCCCAGCTTGCCGGCGACACCAAGGCCGGCGAACTGGCGCTCGTGGCCAGCGCCGCGGTCGGCATGGGCGAACGCAACCGGCGGCAGGTGATCGAAGCCCTGATCGACCAGGTGGCCGAACAGGCCGCCGCGCATCCGCTCAGGCTGCCGCCAATGCCGGACGTGTCGGCCGCCGAACTCTTCATTGAAAAGCGCGCGACGTTCGCCGCGGTGCCGGGACTTATCCGCCCGCTGAACTCCACGCCGTGGCCCACGCTGGCGCTGGCCGGCGACTGGACCGACACGGGCTACCCCGGGGTGCTGGAAGGCGCCGTGCGCAGCGGCTTGCTGGCTGCCCGCGTGCTCAACCCCCGCGCGGACTGAAAAGGCCGGGCGAATCGCGCGTCGCCCTTGCCTTGAAAGGGCCGGTCAGCCGGCCTGCTAGTCGAACAGGTCGGCTTGACGCGGGTCCGCCGGGGCCAGTTCATAGCCGATCTGCGCGGCGACCTCGCGCAGGATGTTCTGCGCAAGATTGAAGGCGGTATTGGCCGCCGGCACGCCTGCATAGATGGCGTTCTGCAGCAGCACTTCCTTGAGTTCGTCGGGCGTCAGGCGCGAGGCATCCTGCGCCGTCAGCGCGGCACGCACGTGCAGCTCGAATTCTTCCCAGCGGCCCAGCGACAACGTCACCGCCAGCACCATCATGCGCCGCGCCTTGTGCGGCAGGCCGGGGCGGCTCCAGATGTCGTGCCACGCGTAGCGCGTGATCATGTTCTGGTAGTCGGCAGTGAACGTGGTGGCGCGATCGAGCGATCGCTGCACCCATTCATCGCCCAGCACGGCGCGGCGGTTCGCCAGGCCGCGTTCGAAATCGTCTTGCCGGCTCATCAGGTCAATCTCCATTCGGATCGGGGGCTGGCGCGTGCAAACGATGCCGCGCCCGCCCCCGGAGGATCAATTCACCTGGATGTTATTGGTTTTCACGACCTCGGCCCAGCGGGTCTGTTCCGCGTCGACAAACTTGGCGAAGTCCGCGGCGCTGCTGCCGACCGGCGTCAGGCCCAGCTTGGCGAGCTTCTCGCCGGTATCGGGACGCGTCAGCGCCTTTTGCACGAGTTCCTGCAGCTTGGCCACCACTTCCGGGCTGGTGCCGGCCGGCAGGAAGAAGCCGTTCCACTCGACGACGTTGAAGTTCTTGATGCCGGCTTCGCCGACCGTTGCCACATTGGGCAGTTCGGGCATGCGCTTGTCCGACGAGACCGCCAGCGCCTTCAACTTGCCGCCGCTGACGTAGTTCAGGCTGGACGCGGCGTTGGCGAAGTAGACGTCGACCTGACCGCCCATGACGTCCACGATGGCCGGTGCGCCGCCCTTGTAGGGCACGTGCACCATATCCAGGCCCGCATCCTTCTTGAGCAGCTCGGCGGCCATCTGCGCAAGGCTGCCCGGTCCATAGGACGCGAACGTCAGACGGCCGGGCTTGGCGCGCGCGGCATCGATGAAGTCCTGCAGGTTGTTGAAGCTGGAGCCCGGCGCGGCCACCAGGATGTTGGGCACGCTGATGGCCTGCGAGACCGGGATGAAGTCCTTCTTGGCATCGTAGGGCAGCTTGCGCAGCACCGGATTGATCGCGAAGGACGACGCGTCGAACAGCACCGTGTAGCCGTCGGGTTTGGCCCGCGCCACGAACGCCGCGCCGATGGAACCGCTGGCGCCGCCCTTGTTCTCGATCACCACGCTCTGGCCGGCGACTTCGCCCATGCCTTGCGCGATGATGCGCGCGGCGTTGTCCGCGCCGCCACCTGCGGAATACGGCACCACCACGGTGATGGGCTGCTCCGGATAACCGGCGGCGTTCGCGGTGCCAAACGTGGCGCCAAATGCGGTGGCCAGGCCGATGGCGGCTGCCAGCGGGCGAATGGCGGCCAGGGCCGTGCGGCGGGTTTTCTTCATGTGTGCTCCTCGGATCTCCCCTGCGGGGATGTTCAATCGTTCAAGGGTCGTGGCGCGATCCGTCGTCAGACGGTCGCGATGGGGTTGACCGGCGCGCCCACCAGACCGGGCACATACATGGGCGCCGCGGTCAGGAAAAAGGCATGCCGGCCGTGCTGGCGCAACCATTGCGCCAGCGGGGTCAGGTGCCAGAGCTCGCCCAAGGGCAGGCCCAGCTTGAAAAGACATTGTTCGTGCAGGGGCAGCAGCGCCCCCTTGCCCGCGTCCAGGTGATGGTTGCGCAGCTCGACCGCGTGGTTGTCGGCGGCAATGGCCGCGATGCGGCTGTCCTTGATCCACGCCAGCAGGTCCGCATCCGCGCCGTCCAGAACGCAGCAGCTGGTCTTCAGCCGCTCCTGCTCGTCATCGCCCAGCGTCAACGCCAGGTCGGCCAGGCCGGTATGCAGGCACAGCACATCGCCGGGCCGGACCTCGACGCCATCGGCGCGCATCACGTCCATCAGTTCGCGGTGGGACACCTTGCGCTGCGCATCGCCAAAATGCGCGCGCAGGTCCACCATGACGCCGCGCCCCTGGATGCCGTGGCGCGCCATCGGCGCAATTGACAGGTCGCGCGTGCCGGTAAAGCCTTCGGCGGCGGGCTCGCTGACCGCGAAGCCGTTGTAGCCGGTGGGCTGCGGCTGGCCCGTGCCGTGCGCGTCATACATGGAACCCACGTGGCCCAGCGCGTCCCATTGCGTGGAATATTGCGGCGACAGCGTGACGCGGTCATCGCTGATGACGTCGGTGGCGCCCGGCACGTCGCGGTCCAGCGGATAGCGGTAGACCGGCACGCCGTTTTTCTCGGCCGGCTGGATCACCGGCCCCTTGCGGCGCGGATTGAGCACCGGCGCGCGCGGCACGGTCAGCGGCAGGCTCAGCGAAAACGACATGCCCGTGCGGATCTCGGCGACGGCGGCCAGGCGCGCCTGGCTGTCCAGATGGTTCAGCGTGCCCAGCTGGTCTTCGCTACCAAAATCGCCCCAGTTCGATCCATCCGGACGGCGCAGATACCGTTGCGCTGCATTCATGATTTGTGTCTCCTCGCCCTTTTCGCCGGACGATGCCTGTCTTTGTTTGTTACGGCTTATTGCACCACGGAGGTGTGCAGCAAGTGGTCGATTTCGTCCGCTGTGTATCCCAGGGCGGACAGAATTGTGCGGCTGTGCTCGCCCAACGCAGGCGCGGCGCGTCCGGCGGCATCTTGTCCGGCTTCATGGGCGGCTGCTTGCGCGCCATCCTGCACGGCGCCGCCGAAGTGCGCCCATTGCGCCAGCCCGAGATAGTTGCCCGCCTGCTCGCTGCGATAGGGGCGCATGAATCCCATCGCCTCCACCTGCGGGTGGTCGAACATGTCTTCAACGGGCCGGACCTCCGCGCACGGCACGCTCTGGCCGAAGCGCTCGGCCCACTCGCGGGCCGAGGCCCGCGCCAAGGCCTGGCGCACCAGCGGCACCAGCACCGCCGCCTGCGCGGCGCGCTTTTTCACCGTGTCGTAATCGGGGTGGTCGGCCAGATCGGGCAGGTCCAGGTGGCCGCACAGCGCGCGCCAGAAATGCGGCGTATTGGCCGAGATGTAGAGATGGCCTTCGCGCGTGGGATGGATGCCCGTGATCCCGCCCGAGCGCATGTCGCGTTCGATGTGGCGCGGTTCGCCCTCGGCCCACACCAGACGAGCCGACTGCATCGCCAGCGCGCTGCCCAGCAGCGACACTTCGATGGCCTGCCCCCGCCCGGTTTTCTCGCGCTGATAGAGCGCGGCGGACACACTGTTGGAGATCAGCGCGGCGCCGTAGTAGTCGACCACCGATCCGTACAGCACTTCCGGCGGGCCGTCAGGCTTGGCTTGGGCCGCGCACATCCCCGTCATGGACTGCAGCACCTGGTCGTAGCCGGCGTGGCGCGCCATCGGACCGGCCGCGCCGTAGCCCGTCATCGCGCAGTAGATCAGGCGCGGGTTGATGGCGGCCAGCGTCGCGAAGTCGATGCGCAGGCGTTCGGGAACGCCCGGCCGGAAGTTGTGGACCAGCACATCGGCCTCGCGCACCAGCCGGACCAGCACCTCGTAGCCTGCCGGGTCCTTCAGGTTCAGGCACAGGCCGCGCTTGTTGCGGTTGATGCCCAGAAACGCGCGGCTCTCGGCCGGCAGCGTCGACGGGTATTTGCGCAGGTTGTCGCCTTCGGGCGGCTCTACCTTGATGACGTCCGCGCCCATGTCGCCCAGCAGCGCGCAACCGTAGGGGCCCGCGATGTAGGCGCTCAGATCCAGGACCTTGACGCCGGCCAGCGGCAGTTGACCCGGGGTTTCAAATTCCATCATGCATTTCATCCGATAAATGGCTCGGCCGCGCGTCGCGCAGACCGGTTCAGGCGGCCCGCCCGGCCGCCAGCAACACGTCGCGGGCGCGGCGCACGAAAGGCGCGTCGATCATCTTTCCGTCCATCAGAAAGGCACCCACGCCCGCCTGGGCCTCGCTTGCCGCAACGATGCGTTCGGCCGCGCCGATCTCTTCGGCGCTGAAGCCGAACACCTCGTTGGCGATGGCGACCTGGCTGGGATGCACGCAGGATTTGCCCAGGAAACCGAGGGATCGCGCCAGTTGCGCCTCGGCGCGAAAGCCTTCGCCGTCGCGCACCCGGGCGTAGGCGGCGTCCATGGCGTACTTGCCCGCGCAGCCGGCGCCAAGGCGCAACGCCAGCATCACCGCGCGCAGCGTTTCGGGCTGGTAGCGGTCGATGCCCAACGGTTCGAACAGATCGGCCAGCCCCAACTGCAGGCCGGCGACGCGCGGATGCGCCGATGCCAGCTCGGCCGCGCGCGCCAGCGCCTGCGGCGTTTCCACGGTGACCAGCAATTCGCCCTCGAAGCCGGCCTGCGCGGCGCGCGCCGCGGCCTCGCGGAGCGCATCGGCGGACTCGACCTTGGGCAGATTCACCATGTCGATCGGCAAGCCGCCCAGTGCATCCACGTCTTCGGGGAAATACGACGTGTCCGCCGCATTGACGCGGACGATAATTTTCTTGGGATGTTCCGATTGCGCCGCCCGGAAGGCCGGTGAGGCCAGCCAGTCGGCCAGCGCTTGGCGCGCCGCTGGCTTGCGCGAGGGCGCGACGGCATCTTCCAGATCGAAAGACAGCGCATCCGCTTCGCTAGCCAGGGCTTTGTCGAATAGTTCCGGGCGCGACGCCGGCACAAAAAGCTTGCTTCTCATTGTGGTCTCCTGGGCGCATTGTGATCGCGCGGGCGCTTGCCAGGGGAAAGCGGGCATACGATAAAAAGATAGAATTCCTATCATCATGAATACCGACTTCCTGCACACGCTATCCGCCGTCGCCCAGCACGGCTCCATGGCCGAGGCCGCGCGCCGCCTTGGCTTGACGCACGGCGCCGTGGCGCAACAGGTGCGCAAACTGGAACAGGAACTGGGGGTGCCGCTGGTCGCGCGCGCCGGGCGCACCGTGCACCTGACGGCCAAGGCGATCGAGCTGATCGGACCGATGCGCGAGGTCCTGGAACGCATCGAAAAGATCCGGTACCTGGCGCGCTCCGGCGAGATGATGGGCGAGCTTCGGCTGGGCGCCGGCAACACGGCGCTGAACTCGATGGTGCCGGCCATTCTGGAACATCTGGTCGGACGCCATCCGCTCATCAGCGTGGAGATCCAGCCCGGGCATTCCGCCCGCTTCTATCCGGCCATCGAAAGCGGCGAGCTGGACGCCGCCATCGCGCTGGAGGCGCCCTACCCCCTGTCCAAGAGCCTGGGCTGGCAGTTGCTGCGCGAAGAACCCTATGTGCTGGCGGCCGCCCCGCGCCATGCGGGCCGGCACCCGCACAGCCTGCTGACCGCGGAGCCGTTCATCCGCTACCAGCGCAGCGACTGGAGCGGACGCCATGTCGACGACTACCTGCGCCGCGTCGGCATCACGCCGCGCGACCGGTTCGAATTGAACGCGATCGAATCGATCGCGGTCATGGTGAGCCGGGATCTTGGCGTGGCGATCCTGCCCCAATCGACCAATGGCACGATCGAACGGCTGGGCCTCTTGGCCTTGCCACTGCCCGAGCACTGCGAGCCGCGCCGCTTTGGCCTGATCTGGTCGCGCGTGTCGCCGCGCCTGGCGCTGATCCAGGCTTTCCGGGACATCGCCATCATGGAATACGCCAAGGCGCCAGGAACGGGCAACGCGCCCGTGCAATGACCGCAGGTAGGGCAAACGCGCTGGCGCACCCCGTGCAGTCTTCCTATACTTGTATTGTCCTCAATACAACATATCAGGAGACAACTCATGCCGGGACTGCATCGAATCGCCGCGGGCTGCGCGCTATTGGCCGCATGCGCCATGCCGCTGGCCCCCGCCCTTGCCCAAAACGACGCCATCAGGCTGGTGGTGGGCGCGCCGCCGGGCGGCACCACCGACACCGTGGCGCGCAGCATTGCGCAGCACATGGCGCTGGACCTGAAACGCCCCGTGGTGGTCGAGAACAAACCGGGCGCGGGCGGCAACATTGCCGCGGACTACGTGGCCAAGAGCAATCCCGACGGGAACACCTTGCTGGTCACGTTCACCAGCTTCTCCATCAACGCGACGCTCTACCGGAACCTGCCCTTCGACCCCGTGGCCGATTTCACGCCCATCAGCATGCTGGCCAACGTACCCAGCGTGCTGGTCGTGCGCAAGGACTTCCCGGCACGCACCATGCCGGAGTTCGTCACGCTGGTGAAGGCCAGCCCCGGCAAGTACACGATGGCGCTGGGCGCGATCGGATCCTCTCTGCACATGGCCGGCGAGCGCATGAAGATGATGGCGGGCCTGGACATCCTGAACGTGCCGTACAAGGGCACGGCGCCCGCCATCACCGACCTCTTGGGCGGGCAGGTGGACATGATGTTCGCCAGTTCGCTCAATGCGCTGCCGCACATGAAGAGCGGTGCATTGCGCGCGCTGGGGGTATCCAGCCCGAAGCCGTTGCCGCAGTTTCCCGGCGTGCCGCCCATCGGCGATACCATCACGGGTTTCGAATCGAACGCGTGGTTCGCGCTCTTCGGTCCCGCGAAGCTCCCGGCCGACAAGCTGGCGGCGCTGAACGCGGCCGCGCGCAAGGCCGTCGATACGCCGTCGTTCCGCAAACTGCTTGAGGGCGAGGCCG
The DNA here is from genome assembly GCF_041879325.1 of Achromobacter sp. JD417. Taxonomy (NCBI): domain Bacteria; kingdom Pseudomonadati; phylum Pseudomonadota; class Betaproteobacteria; order Burkholderiales; family Alcaligenaceae; genus Achromobacter; species Achromobacter sp. JD417. The sequence goes on from NZ_CP087159.1 coordinate 3,713,968, forward strand.
CCACTGCCGTGAGCAGCAGCCCGCAGGAACTGGACAAGTTCGTGCGCCAGGACATCGCGCGCTACGCCGAGATCGTCAAGTTCACCGGCGCGACCGTCGACTGAACCTCAACCAGGAGTCCCCTCGTGCCCGCCAGCCCGTTGCCGCTTTATCACAAGGTCTATCTGCTGCTGAAGCAACGGCTGGAAGCGGGCGGATTCGCCACGGACAGCGCCATGCCGGGCGAAAACGCGCTGGCCGCCGAATACGGCGTGTCGCGCCTGACGATCCGGCGCTCGCTCGACGCGCTGGCGTCCGATGGCCTCATCGAGCGGCGTCAGGGGCGTGGGACCTTTGCCCTCGCGCCCGCCACGTTCGGGGCGCCGCAGCACGGCGCGGGCATCGACGCGCTGATGGCACACCTGGCCCGCATGGGCATGCACACCCAGGTGCGCCTTTTGGAACTGGACACCGCGCCGGCCACGCCGCTGGTGGCCGCGCGCCTGGAACTGCCGCCGGGCGCGCTTGTGCAGCGCGCCGTGCGCGTGCGCAGCCACGAAGGACAGCCGTTCTCGTACCTGACCACGTTCGTGCCGGACGACATCGGCCGGCGCATCCGCCGCAAGGACCTGGGCGCCAAACCCCTGCTCGCCATCTTCCGCGATCTGGGCGTGCACGTGGCGCGGGCCGAGCAATCGATTTCGGCCGTGCTGGCCGAACCCGGCATCGCCGAGCTTCTGGACGTGCCGGTGGGGTCGGCCCTGCTCAGCCTGCATCGCGTGGTGCGCGATGCGTCCGGCCGGCCGGTGGAATGGCTGCATGCGCGCTATCGGCCGGACCGCTACGAATACCGCATGGACATGCAGGCGCACGACATGCCTGGCCAGCCCACGTGGCTGCCCGCGCCCGTTGCCACGCCTCCGGACGGCGCCTGACCGCCGCAGGTGGTGCCGGCTAGCGCAGCAGGCTGACCGTGGCCAGACCCGCCGCCGTCAGCGCCAGCGACCCAGCCAGGCTGAATCCGGCGTAGCTCAGCGCGCTGACGTACGCCCCGCGTTCCAGCATCGCCACGGTTTCCGCCGAAAAGGTCGAGAACGTGGTCAGCCCGCCCATGAAACCCGTGATGGCCCCCAGCCGCACCCAGGCCGGCCATTCCGGGTGCCCGGCCACCAGCGCCAGCGCCACGCCCACCAGGTAGCCGCCCGCAAGATTCACCGCCATCGTGCCCCACGGCCAGGAGCCGGCATTGAGCCACAGGCCCATCAGCCAGCGGGCCCACGCGCCCAACATGGCGCCCAGGCCCACGGCCAGGAAATTCAGGGGAACTAGCGTTTGATAAGCGGACATGGAGCTCAGGCGTTGCCGTGTTGTTTGAGGCGCAGGGAAAAGACCAGCAGCAGTATGCCGAAAAACACGGCGTAGATGCCGATGACCCACACCAGCGCCAGCGCGCCGGCGCCCGGCTGCATGATCAGCATGGCGCCGAAGATCACCGAAACCAGCCCGGACAGGCCCAGCAGCCATTCGTTGCGGATGGCCTTGCGAAAGCGCACGGCCGCGATGATCTGGAACACGCCCGCCACGATCGCCCAGATGGCGATGATATAGAGCAGGATCAGCGCGGTAAGGCCCGGCCACAGAAAGGTGACGATGCCGGCCGCCACGCCCAGCAGGCCCACGACGATCAGCGCCCACAACGGCTTGCCGTTATCCCGGATGCGCAATCCCGCGATCAGCGCCAGCACGCCGTCCACCAGCGCGAAGGCGCCCCACACCAGCACCAGCGCCGACAAGGTGATGGCCGGCATGAACATGGCCATGAACCCGAACAGGATGGCGACGACGCCGCGAAGCGCCACCCACCCCCAATGACGACCGATTTGATCCACGACTTGCTGTTGCAGCATGACGACCTCCGGTGTTTGCAAAGGGTGGCCTATCTTAGCCCCGCCGGGCAGCGCGCGCACCGGGTGACACGCGTTCAGCTGTCGTTCAGATTCGGCGCGACAGGCATTTCGGCCCGAAATCGATTGAAATTTTCGCGCGCGCAAAGGCCAGGCTTTTTTAAGAGTAATTCTCATTAAATGTTAGAATCCGCCCGCTTCCCGCCTCATATTCCATGGACACCCACCCCGTTCCCCGACGCCGCGCCTACTGGCTCAAGACCCTGCATCAGTGGCACTGGATCAGCGCTGCGCTCTGCATGGTGGCGATGCTGCTCTTCGCCGTGACGGGGCTGACCCTGAACAACGCGTCGCACATCGAATCGAAGGCCGTGGTGACCAGCCGCGAGGTCCGCCTGCCCGACACCGCGCTCCAGCAGCTTGCCGCCACGCCCACGCAAAAGAAGGCGCCCCTGCCCGCCGCCGTCGCCGCCTGGCTGGACGACGCGCTGGACGCCTCGACGGCCGGCAGGCCCGCCGAATGGTCGGATGGCGAGGTCTATCTGTCGTTGCCCCGCGCGGGCGGCGATGCCTGGCTGTCCATCGACCGCGCCAGCGGCGACGTGGAATACGAGCGCACCGATCGCGGCTGGATCTCGTACCTGAACGACCTGCACAAGGGCCGCAACACGGGCCTTGCCTGGAGCTGGTTCCTGGACATCTTTGCTGTCGCCTGTCTGGTGTTTTCGCTAACCGGGCTGGTGCTGCTCAAGATGCACGCCGGCAACCGCAGCGCGACCTGGCCGATGGTGGGCCTGGGTCTCGTGATTCCGCTGGTGCTGGCGCTGCTTTTCATCCATTGATTCCATCGATACGCCCTGGAGATTTCCATGCGCAAGTTGCTGTTGCCGGCGCTGCTCGCCGGCCTGATCGCCCGAACGGCCCACGCGGCAGACATCGGCCTGTCCGTCGAGGTGCCGCGTCTGGACGTGGCCGAATACCACCGCCCTTACGTGGCGATCTGGATCGAGAACCCCGACCAGAGCGTGGCCGCCGACCTGGCGGTCTGGTACGACGTGGCCAAGAAAAACAACGAAGGCACCGAGTGGCTCAAGGACATGCGCCAGTGGTGGCGCCGCAGCGGCCGCAACCAGCAGTTCCCGGTGGACGGGGTCAGCGGCGCGACCAAGCCCGTGGGCAAGCACGCGCTGTCCTTTGACGCGGCCAGCAAGCCCCTGGCGCAGCTAAAGCCCGGGCAGTACGCCGTGGTGGTCGAAGCCGCGCGCGAAGTGGGCGGCCGCGAACTGGTGCGCATCCCCTTCCAGTGGCCGCCGCAAAAGGCCGAGCAACTGGCCGCGCGCGGCGAACACGAACTGGGCGCCATCGCGCTCGACCTCAAACCCTGACCCCGTCCTATAGGAACGCAACGATGAAAACCGCCGCCAAACTGGCCGCCGCGCTGGCGCTGTGCCTGCCCTTTGCCGCCCACGCGCATGACGTCTGGATCGTGCCGTCCTCCACCGTGCTGTCGGGCACCGATAGCTGGATCACCGTGGACGCCGCGGTCGGCAACGACAAGTTCTACTTCAACCACGCACCGCTGCGCCTGGACGGTCTGACCGTGACCGCGCCGGACGGCAATGCCGCCGAAGCCGAAAACATCAACCGCGGCAAGCTGCGCAGCACCTTCGATCTGCAGCTCAAGCAGGCCGGCACCTACCGCGTGGCCGTGGTCAACGACGGCGTGTTCGCGCGCTGGAAGGAAGACGGCAAGAACAAGCGCTATTTCGGCAAGGCCGACGGACTGGCGCAGGCCGTCCCGGCCAAGGCCGATGAGCTTGAAGTGTCGCTAAGCCTGGGCCGCGTCGAAACCTTCGTGACCGCGGGCAAGCCGTCGGCGGTCAAGCCCGTGGGCCGCGGCCTGGAGCTGGCGCCGGTGACGCACCCGAACGACCTCTTCACGGACGAGGCCGCCACGTTCCAGATGCTGCTGGACGGCCAGCCCGCCGCGGCGCTGGACGTGACTGTCGTGCCCGGCGGCAGCCGCTATCGCGACAAGGTCGGCGAGATCGCGGTCAAGACCGACAAGGACGGCAAGTTCACGGTCAAGTGGCCGCAGCCCGGCCTGTACTGGATCGAAGCCGGCATGGAAGACGCCAAGGTCACCGTGCCGCAGGCCAAGAAGCGCCGCCTGTCGTACGCGGGCACCGTCGAAGTCCTGCAACCGTAAGGCATCGGCGCGCGTGGCCAACGCCCCTTCCTATGCGCCGCGCGGCGCGGCGGCGCCCGCCGTTCGCATCGCCTATGGCGCGATGCCCGCGCGCCCGGCCGCATTGGCCGGCGCCACCATGGGCACCACGTGGTCCGCGCGCATGGCGTTGCCCGCGGGCGTGGCCGACGCGGCGGCGCGGCAAGCCATCCAGGCCGCGCTGGACGAAGTGGTCGCGCAGATGAGCACATGGGAGGCGGACGCCGACATCAGCCGCTACAACCGCGCCGCGCCTGGCTGGCAGACGCTGCCGGCCGAATTCTTCCATGTGCTGCGCCATGCGCTGATGCTGGCCGAAGACAGCGGCGGCGCCTACGACCCTACCGTGGGGCCGCTGGTGAATGCGTGGGGTTTCGGTCCGCATCAGCGCGCCTTCGAACCGCCCTCGCCCGCCGCCGTCCAGGCGGCGCGCGAGCGCTGCGGCTGGCAACGTGTGCGGCTGGACGATGACCGCCGCGCGGCGTGGCAGCCCGGCGGCGTGTATCTGGACCTGTCGTCCATCGCCAAGGGGTTCGGCGTGGACCGCGCCGCGATGGCGCTCGATGCCTTGGGCATCACCGATTACCTGGTCGAAGTCGGCGGCGAATTGCGCGCGCGCGGTAAACGCCCCGACGGACAGCCGTGGCGCGTGGCCATCGAGGTGCCCGACGCCAGCGACGACCATGCGCTGGCCTTGCCGCTGGAGAACTGCAGCATCGCCACGTCCGGCGACTACCGGCGCCACGCGGGCGACGGCGATGCGCGCTACGCCCATACCATCGACCCGCGCACCGGCCGGCCGGTGCGCAATGCGCTGGCGTCCGTGACGGTGCTGCACCCTGTCTGCATGCAGGCCGACGCGCTGGCCACCGTGCTGACGGTGCTGGGCGACACCGATGGACTGGCCTACGCGCGCCGCCATGGCCTCGCGGCGCTTTTCATTCTGCGCGGGGAAGACGCCTGGCGCGTCGTGGCCACGCCGCAGTTCGAGGCGCTGGCCCTTGCGCCCTGAATGCTGATGCCTCATACCCGGTTGATTGCAGCGGCGTGCGTGGTGCTGGCCTGGCTGCTGCTGTGTCTGTGGGCCTGGCGGCGCGCCCGCCGCCAAGACGCGCAACATGCGCTGGCGCTGCAGGCCCTTGGCGCCCCCGCGCCCGAAGACGCCCTGCTGGTCGCCTATGCCAGCCAGACCGGCTATGCCGAGTCCCTGGCCACGCAGACCGCGGAATCGCTGCGCGCCGGCGGCCTGACCGTGCGCGTCGCCTCGCTGGACCAATTGGACATCGCACGGCTGGCGGCGTACCGGCGCATGCTGTTCGTTGTCAGCACGTACGGCGAAGGCGATCCGCCCGACGCAGCGGCGGCCTTTGCCGGCATGATGCAAGCGACGCCGCCAGGCGCCGCGCTGGCGGGCGCGCACTACGCCGTGCTGGCGCTGGGCGACAGTGAATACGCGCAGTTCTGCGGTTTCGGCCACCGTCTGGACGACTGGCTTCACGCGCAGGGCGCGGCGCCGCTCTTCGACCTGGTCGAGGTGGACAACGACGACGCGGCCGCGCTGCGTCATTGGCAGCATCACCTGGGATTGCTGGCGGGCCGCAGCGACCTGCCCGACTGGGAAGCGCCGGTCTACGACACGTGGCGCCTGGCCGGCCGGACGTTGCTCAATCCCGATAGCCAGGGCGGCCCCTGCTACCTGCTGACCCTGACGCCGCCTGCCGGCAGCCCCGCGGCATGGCAGGCGGGCGACATCGCCGAGATCGGCCCCCGGCGGGAACGCGGCGGCGAATTGCAGGCGCATCGCGAATACTCCATCGCTTCATTGCCCGCTGACGGCGCCATCGAACTGCTGGTGCGCCAGATGCGCGGCGCGGACGGCGCGCTGGGGCTGGGCAGCGGTTGGCTCACGCACATTGCGCAGCCCGGCGACGACATCGCGCTGCGCGTGCGCGCCAACCGCAATTTCCATCCGCCCAAGGACGGCCGTCCGCTGATCCTGATTGGCAATGGCACGGGCCTGGCCGGCCTGCGCGCGCTCATCAAGGCGCGCCGCGCGGCCGGGCACCTTCGCAATTGGCTGGTTTTTGGCGAGCGCAATGCCGCCCACGACCGGTTCTGCGGCGACGAAATCGACGCGTGGCGGCAAGACGGCACGTTGGCGCGCGTGGATTGGGTGTTTTCGCGCGACCAGGCCGAACGCCGCTACGCGCAGCATTGCCTGCGCGAACAGGCCGGCGCCCTGCGCGACTGGGTGAACGCAGGGGCCGCCGTGTACGTCTGCGGCAGCCTGCAAGGCATGGCGGGCGGCGTGGATGCCGCGCTGCGCGAGATCCTGGGCGAGGACCGCCTGCAGGCGCTGCAGCATGAAGGCGGCTACCGGCGCGACGTGTACTGAACGCGCGCCGCGCCGGGAGCCGAATTGCCCGGACCGGTTACTGCAGCTTGATCTGCGCGCGGTCGATCACCGTCTTCCAGCGATCGCGTTCGGTGCTGATCTGCTCGCCAAACTGCGCCGGCGTGTTGCCCAGCGGAAACGCGCCCGTCTCTTCCATCTTTGCGGCGGTCGCCGGGTCGCGCACCGCGCGGGCAAAGGCATCGGCCAGCTTGTCGCGCACGTCGGCCGGCATGTTGGCCGGACCCACCACGCCGTACCACGCCGTCACGTCGTAATCCTTGTAGCCTTGCTCGGCAAAGGTCGGCACGTCCGGCAGGCGCGGGTTGCGCGCCGTGCCGGTGATCGCCAGCGCCTTTAGGTGATTGCTCTTGACGTAGGGCAGCGACGACGGGAAATTGTCGAAGATCACCGGCACCACGCCGCCCACCGTGTCGGTCAGCGCAGGCGCCGAACCGCGGTACGAAATGCTGTTCATCTTGCCGCCGATGATCTGCAGGAACCAGATCATGCCCAGGTCGTTCACGCCGCCTGCGCCCGCATTGGCGTAGCCGTCCTTGCCGGGATTGGCGCGCACGTGGGTCACGAACTCGGCCAGCGTCTTGGCCGGAAAATTCGGATTCACGCTGAGGATGTTGGGGCTGGTCACCAGGTTGCTGATGGGCGTGAAGTCCTTGACCGGGTCATAGGCCAGGTTGGGAAACAGGTGGGGCGCCGTGCCGTGCGTGCTGACGGTGGCCAGCCCCACGGTGTAGCCGTCCGGCTTGGCGCGCGCCGTGGCGGTCATGCCGATGGTGCCGGACGCGCCGGTGCGGTTTTCGACCACGATCTGCTGGCCCAGGATCTCGCCCGCCTTGGCGGCGGCCACGCGGCCGACGATATCCGTGGGGCCGCCGGCCGGGAACGGCACGATCAGGGTGATCGGACGATCGGGAAAGGCAGCATGGGCGGCCGGCATCGCGGCGGCCAGCGCCAGGGCGGCGCAAGTCTTGCGGAACATGATGGTGGATCTCCTGGAACGGCTGTTGTTATGAAAGGGGTTGCGCCGCGGCCGGATCGCGGCGAAGGATGCGGCCAGGCCGCGGCATGTTTGCCGCGGCCGGATATACCGGTGTGCCATTGACCAGCACGTGCGCCACGCCATCGGATGCCAGCGTCGGCGCCTCCCACGTGGCGCGGTCGATCACCGTCTCGGCATCGAACACCACGATGTCGGCCCATGCGCCCACGGCGATCCGGCCGCGGTCCGTCAGGCCGAAAACGCGTGCGGGCAATGCGGTCATCTTGGCCACGGCCGCCTCCAGCGTCACCAGACGGGCCTCGCGCACATATCTGCCCAAGACCCGCGTGAAGCTGCCCCACAGCCGGGGATGCGGATGCGCGTCGTTCGGCAGGCCGTCGGAGCCCACCATGCAGCACTCGTGCTGGAAGATGCGGCGCACTTCGTTCTCGTCCATCGCGAAATAGATCGCGCCCGCCGGGCACAAGCGTTCGGCCGCCGTCGTCTTGTCGCACCCCCAACGCGCCGCGATATCGCTCAGGTATTCGCCGTTGCACTCTGGATGCGGGGTCGACCACGTGATGCGAATGTCGTCGATGGTGTCGGCGCGCTCGGGGATCAGGATGGTCGAGCTGCCGGGATACGGGTAGATGTCCAGCGCCACGTCCACGCCCTCGGCACGGGCGCGGTCGATGTTGGCAAGCGTGGCGGCGCTTTTGCCCCAATTGCGCGGCATCATGCACTTGTGATGCGACAGCACGGTAGCGCAACCGGTGTTGCGGCCGATGCTCAGCACCTCGTCCACGGCGGCCTCGACCGCATCGCCTTCATTGCGGATATGGCTGGTGTGCATCGCGCCCCGTGCCGCCGCCACCCGCGCCAGACCTTCCAGTTCGGGCGGTTGCGCCACGCCCCCTGGCTGATAGGCCAGGCCGGTGCTAAAGCCCACCGCGCCGGCGTCCAGCGCGTCGGCCAGCATGCGCTGCATGGATTCCTGTTCGGCGGGGGTCGGTTGCGCCGCCGGGTCGCGCATCGCCGCAAGGCGCAGATTCGCGTGTCCCACCAGCGCGGCCACATTGATCACCGGCTGGCGCTCGCGCAATTCGTCGAAGTAGGCCTGCATGCTGGCGAATAGCGGCGTCTCGCCCAGCAGCGCCAGCGCGGCCGCGGTATTGCCGGGCAACGGTGCGGGCGCGCCGCTGACGCCGCAGTTGCCCACCACCACCGACGTGACGCCCTGGCTGGTTTTCCAGGCAAGGTCCGGCTTTTCCACGAACATCAGGTCGTCATGGCCGTGCACGTCAATGAAGCCGGGCGCCACGATCTTGCCGGCAGCGTCCACGCGCCGGGCGGCCTTGACTGCCGACAGGTCGCCGATGGCCGCGATGCGCTCACCCGCCACGCCCACGTCGGCGCGCTGGCGCGGACCGCCCAGCCCGTCGATGAGCCAGCCGCCTTCGATGATCAGATCCAGAGTGCCCTGCATGGTGTTCCTGCCTTGATGAAGGCCCTAGTATCGTCGGGGCGATCAATCTGGAAAAATTGTTTTTATTGATCCATCTATCGCATTTTGAAATGCATCGTCTGCCCAAGCACGTCACGTTGAAGCACCTGACCGCGTTCGTCGCGGTGGCGCAGGAATCCAGTTTCACGCACGCCGCCAAACGCCTGTTCCAGACGCAGTCGTCGGTTACCAGCCTGGTGCGCCAGCTTGAGGACGCGCTTGGCACGCAGCTCTTCGCGCGCACCAGCCGGCGCGTGCTGCTGACCCCGGCCGGCGAGGAATTCCTGCCGCGCGTCATGCGGCTGCTGGCCGATTTTGACGGCGTGATCGAGGACGTGGTGCGCTTTGGCGCGCTGGAACGCGGGCGGGTAGGCGTGGCGGCGGCGCCGTCCGCCATCACGCAGCTCATCGCACCGGCGGCCGCCGTGTTCGCCGCGCAGTATCCGGCGGTGCGCGTGTATCTCAGCGACGACAACTCCGGCCGCATCCAGCGCAAGGTGGCCGCGCGCGAGGTCGATTTTGGCCTGACCAGCCGCTGGGCCGACGCCCCCGGCCTGCAGTTCGACGCCTTGCTGGAGGACCGCTTTGGCGTGCTCTACCGGCAGGACGACGCCAGTCTGCACCCGGGCCGCGACGGCGCGATGCGCTGGTCCGATCTGGCCGGCCGCAAGCTGGTGGGCGTGGTGGATGAAACAGGGATCATGGCGCTGCTGCGCGCCCGCGCGGACCTGCCGATCGAGGCCGCGGCGCCGTTCTATGAAGCGTCCAGCACCACGTCGCAGGCGGCGCTGGTCAAGGCGGGCATGGGCGTGGCGCTGCTGCCGGCATTGGCTGCGCAACGCGTGATGGAACCGGGCCTGGCCTACGCACTGCTGGCGCGCCCGACCGTGGTGCGCACGCTGTGCATCATCCGCAACAAGGAATATCCGCTGAGCCCGGCGGCACAGGCATTGATCGCGGCCATCCACGGCTACCTGCGAACGGCTCAGCTACCTCCGGGCTGCCGCCGACTATCTGCGGGGCGGCAGAAGCACTAATCGAGCCAATGGGTGTCTGACACCCTCACTTTCCGCGCAGCTTTTCATCCAGCGCAGCCAATCCCGCCGCGAACACGTTCTGTCCCACGGCCTCAGCCACATCGCTGAGCGGCGCGCCTTCCACGCGGAAGTCGGCCCACCACTGCACCAGCGTGCCGCCCCCCTCGGTGACGGGATGCAGCGATATGCCCGCGACGTAGTCGCGCATGGGCAGGTCGGTGTCGATGATCGAGTACCGCAGTGCGGTATTGGGATCGTCCAGCATCAGCAGCTGTTCGCGCACGAAGCCGGATGGCTTGAGCGTCAGGTGCCGCACCGAGCCCACGGCGTCGTGGCGGCCGCCCTCTTCCAGGCGGCTTTGCGCTACGCCGGGATGCCAGCCCCCAAGACCATTGAAGTCGCGGAACAACGGCCAGACCTTGTCCAGCGGCGCGTTGACGATGGCGGTGATGTGTACGGTGTGCGGCATACGGGCTCCGGCGGACGCGATGCGCGTCGAATCAGGGGGAAACTGCGGCAATGCGGATCAGAAGGTCAGGTTCTTGAATTCACGCGTGGCGGCCGTCAGGGCCTGTTCGGTCGGCAGGCGCTCCATCGAGCTGGCGCCGTAGAAGCCGTGGCAATGCTTGCAGGCGCGCAGCACGTACGCCGCATCCTCGGGCATTGCAATCGGACCGCCATGGCAAAGCACGATGATATCCGGGCGCACGGCCAACGCGGCCTCGGCGATACGGTCGATGGCGCCCACGCAATCGTCCAGGGTCAAGGCAGTTTCGGCGCCGATGGACCCGCCGGTGGTCAGGCCCATGTGCGCCACGATGATGTCCGCGCCCGCGCGGGCCATCGCCACGGCGTCGTCCTCGTTAAAGACATAGGGCGTCGTCAGCATTCCCTTCTGGTGCGCCAGGCGGATCATGTCCACTTCCAGCGCGTACCCCATGCCCGTCTCTTCAAGATTGGCGCGGAAGTTGCCGTCGATGAGGCCGACGGTGGGAAAGTTCTGCACGCCGGCGAAGCCCTGGCGCTTCAGATCGTCCAGGAAGACATCGAAATCGCAGAAGGGGTCGGTGCCGTTCACGCCGGCCAGCACCGGCGTCTTCTTGACCACCGGCAGCACTTCGCGGCCCATGTCCACGACGATCTCGTTGGCGTTGCCGTAGGCCAGGAGGCCCGCGAGCGAACCGCGGCCGGCCATGCGGTAGCGGCCCGAGTTGTAGATCACGATAAGGTCGATGCCGCCCGCTTCCTCGCACTTGGCCGACAGCCCGGTGCCCGCGCCCCCGCCCACGATGGGCGTGCGGGCGCGCACCATGGCGCGAAACTTGTCCAGCAGTTCGTGACGGTCAAAACGCGGCATGGCGGCAATCCTTAATGTGCGGCAATTTCAAGAAAGTGGTCGACCGCCGTTTTCGCGAACAGCGGATCGTTGATGTGGCAAGGCACGCGGATCAGCCGGCGGTCTGCCGTCTGCCGCAGGTTGGCTTCAAGCGCGGCAAACAGCGCGGCATCGGCTTCGGGGTCCCAGAACGCCTGGCCCGGCGCGTCCAGCGCGGACACGCCGCCCTCGGGGATCAGGAAACGCACCGGCCCGTCGCAGCGGTTCAGCCGGTGGGCAATCCATTCGCCCTGCCGGGCGTTTTCCTCGGCGGTCGTGCGCATCAGCGTGACCTGCGGGTTATGCGGGTAGAACAGCCGGCCGCGGTAGCGCTCGGGCACCGTGTCCATCGCGCCGAAATTGACCATGTCCAGCGCACCGCACGAGCCGACATACGGCGCGCCCGTGCGCGCCACCGCGCCGAAGCGGTCTTGCGTGCACGCCAGCACGCCGCCGAACAGCAGATCGCAGACCTCGGTGGTGGTCAGGTCCAGCACGCCTGCCAGCAGTCGGCTGTCCAGCAGCTTTTCCATCGACTGGCCGCCCGTGCCCGTGGCATGAAACACCAGGCAGTCGAACTGCGATTCCAGCAGTGGCGTGACCTGTTGCACGCAGGCGGTGGTGACGCCGAACATGGTGATGCCCACGGCGGGCCGGCCGTCGTCGGCGGCCGCATTCGCCGCCTGGCGGAACGCGCCGCCTATCGCCCCTGCCGCATTGGCCAGCACGCGGCGCGAAATTCGGTTCAGGCCCGCCACGTCGGTCACGGAATACATCATCGCGATGTCGGACGGTCCCACATAGGGTGCGACATTGCCCGAGGCCATCGTGGACACCATCACTTTGGGCGTGCCGATGGGCAGCGCGCGCATCGCGGGCGTGATGAGCGCGGTGCCGCCCGATCCGCCCAGGCCCAGCAGCGCGCCGATCTCGGCGTTGCCGGCGGCATAACGCTCGAACGCCAACGCCATGGCCGCGATGGCCGAGCCCCGATCGCCGGTGAAGACCGCACCCGCGCCCTCCGGATGGCTGCGCGCGACCTCCTGCGCCGAGACCGCGGCGGCGCTGGGCGCGCCCGAGGTCGACACGTCCACCGACACCACGTCCAGGCCTTCGCGCCGGAGTAAGTCCACCACGTACTCGGCCTCGTGGCCCTTGGTGTCGTAGGTCGCGGCCACAAACACCCGCTGCTTGGTATGCGTCATGACTCCTCCGCGGGCGGCTACACTCCGTGCGCGCCTCGATATGTGAGGCCAAAGGCCTGTAGAATCCAGAAATGAGACAAAAGAATCATACTGAGACACCTGTCTCACGTCAATCCGACTCCCCTGTTCGCAAGGGGCACGCGTCCGCAGGCGGCGCCAAGCTGATCGCCCCGGCCAGCCCGCAAGCGGCCGCCAGCGGCGAACCGCCCCACGGGCCGCGCGCCCGGATGCGCAAGACGCTGCTCGAGGCCGCCCAGCAATTGATGGCGCAAGGCGTCACGCCGTCCGTCGCCGAACTGGCCGAGCACGCCCGCGTCTCGCGCGCCACCGCCTACCGCTATTTCCCCAGCCAGAGCGCGCTGATCGCGGCCGTGGTCGACGAGAGCCTGGGCCCCATCCTCGCCTGGAATTCCGACGCGCCCGACGCCGCGGCCCGTGTCGACGAGCTGCTGCAATTCGCCTATCCGCGGCTGGAAGCGCACGAAGCGCCCTTGCGCGCCGCCATCCTGGTGTCGCTGCAACAGCACGCGCAAGCCAGCGCCGGCAAGGCCGACGCCGAACCCCGGCTGGTGCGCGGCCATCGGGTCGACATCCTGAAGCGCGCCATCGCCCCGCTTGCCGCCGACCTGACGCCGGCACAACAGGAGCGCGTCGCGCAGGCGCTGTCGCTGGTGTACGGCACCGAGGTGTTCCTGGTGCTCAAGGACATCTGGAAACTCGACCTGCCCGGCGTCACCGAGGTCGTGCGCTGGACCGCCAACGCCATCATCACCCAGGCCCTGGCCGAAGCCAAAGCCGGCAAGAAATAGACCGGCCCGGACAGCGGGCCAGATCCGCGTCCGCGCTCGCCGCTGTCATTCCCACGTCATTCCCCGCCCGCATAGTGGCGCGCTTCGCGGCAGTGCGTGTTGCACGCCGCCATGACGTTGGAGTGTTGTAGATGCAGTTCGAAGTATCCCGCCTGCGGCGAGCCCTCATGCCTTTGTCGCTGGCTTGCGTGACCCTGTTGAGCGCTTGCGGCGGCAGCGATGACGATGACGAAGTCACCCCCGAACCGGCGCCTCCGGTCGTGACCGATCCCACGCCGCCCGCCGAGCAGCCCAAGCCGGTCGAGACCGGCGCGTGGTCCACGGGCGACCTGCACGTGCATACGTTCCAGTCGGACGACGCCCAGGTCAGCCTGGAAAGCGCGCTGGACCAGGCGTTCGACCGCTACAAGCTGGATTGGGCCGCGATCTCGAATCACCTGCGTCTGTCCGCGCGCGACCATACGGGCGTGAACCTGGCGGGCGGCTCGATCCCGTTTTCGCAAGGCATGGCGCAATACGAGGTGCCCTTCATCAAGCAGGCGCAGGCCGCGGGCCGCTACGCCGGCAAGATCATCTTTTCGTCGTTCGAATGGGACATGCCCACGCACGACCACGTCAACATCGGCATCGGCTACAACGATCCGCAGTCCGCCAAGTCGCTGGAGGCGGTTGCCGAGTTCGAATACCTGTTCACCAACCGCGATCCGAACAAGTTCGACCCGCTGCTGGTCTCGCGCCTGTCCGGCCAGACGCGCGCCTACACCACGCACGCCGACGCGCTGGCCGCGCTGAAGTGGCTGCGCGACAAGCACCCCGACAGCTACATGCTGCTGAACCACCCCTCGCGTTACGCGGGCAAGTACACCATCGCCCAACTGCGCGAGATGAACGACCTGGCGCCCACCGTCTTCTTCGCCATCGAAGGCATGGTCGGCAACCAGATGGAACCGGACCGCGGCGGCTACGCCACCGCGTACACCACGCCCTTCCTGCCCAACCGCACTTATGGCGGCACGGACTACCTGGTCGCGCACCTGGGCGGCACGTGGGACGCGCTGCTGGGCGAAGGCCGACGCATCTGGAACGTGGCGGATTCGGACTATCACTTCCGCACGGCCTCGGGCCTGTACAGCAGCGGCTACGCGCCCGGCGAATACAGCAAGACGCACGTCTGGAAAGACGGTGACGACATGGCGGCGGTGGTGGCCGGCCTGAAGAGCGGCCGCATGTTCGGCGTCTTCGGCGACCTGATCGACGCGCTGGAGTTCCAGGCCAAGGGCTTGGCCGGCGCCGCGCACATGGGCGGCGAGCTGAAGGTGGCCAAGGGCGAAAAGGTGGAAGTCACCATCCGCTTTCGCAGCCCCGACAGCAACAACTACGAGTACCCGATCGAAAGCGGCAATCCGACCTACGTGAAGCCCACCGTGCATCACGTGGACCTCATCGTGGGCGACGTGACCGGACGCGCCCAGGCAGGCACGCCGGAATACGACGCCGACACCAATCCCACGACGCGCGTGCTGGCCCGCTTCACCAAGGCGGACTGGAAGGTGGACGACGAAGGCTACAACGTCATCACCACCACGATCACCGCCGACAAGAGCCAGTACCTGCGCCTGCGCGGCACCAATCTTGGCGTGGACGTGGCCGGCGAAACCGCAGCGGGCGAACCGCTGCCGGACGCCAAGATCGACCTGGCCGACAACGCGGCGCGCTTTAACGCGATCAACGCGCGCAACTACAACGACCTGTGGTTCTATTCGAACCCGGTGTTCGTGACCGTCGCAAACTGATCTGATCGACCCGCCTGCGCCGCCATATTCAGCGGCGCGGCGCAGGCAAAAAAATGCCCGGCTCGCGCCGGGCATTCTGTTTGATGCAGCAGGCTTACTGCAAGGTGCGGGTGAAGACGAACTTGCCGTCCTGCCAGTCGACCGGCACCACGTCGCGCGGGCCGAACCTGCCCTCCAGGATCAGGCGAGCCACCGGGTTCTCGATCTGCTGCTGGATCGCGCGCTTCAAGGGGCGCGCGCCAAACACCGGATCGAAGCCGGAGCGGGCCAGTTCCGCCAGCGCCGGTTCGGTCACTTCCAGCCGCATTTCCTGCTTTTCCAGGCGTTCGCCAAGGCGGCGAAGCTGGATGCGGGCAATGGACTCGATGTGCTGCGCTTCCAGGCCATGGAACACCACCACTTCGTCGATGCGGTTCAGGAATTCCGGCCGCAGCGTCTGCTTCAGCTCGTCCCACACCACTTCCTTGACCACGTCGTACGGCTGGCCGGCCAGCGTCTGGATATGCTGCGAACCCAGGTTGGACGTCATCACGATGACGGTGTTGCGGAAGTCCACCGTGCGACCCTGCCCGTCGGTCAGGCGGCCGTCGTCCAGCACTTGCAGCAGCACGTTGAACACATCCGGATGCGCCTTTTCGACTTCGTCCAGCAGCACCACGCTATAGGGCTTGCGCCGCACGGCTTCGGTCAGGTAGCCGCCCTCTTCGTAACCCACGTATCCCGGCGGCGCGCCGATCAGCCGCGCCACCGAATGCTTCTCCATGAACTCGCTCATGTCGATGCGGATCATGTGCTCTTCGGAGTCGAACAGGAACTCGGCCAGCGCACGGGTCAGTTCGGTCTTGCCGACGCCGGTCGGCCCCAGGAAGAGGAACGACCCATACGGACGCGCCGGATCGGCCAGCCCGGCACGGGAGCGGCGGATGGCATCGGACACCAGCCGCACGGCCTCGTCCTGGCCCACCACGCGCTTGTGCAGGAATTCTTCCATGTGCAGCAGCTTTTCGCGTTCGCCCTGCATCATCTTGGACACCGGAATGCCGGTGGCGCGCGAGACGACTTCGGCGATTTCCTCGGCGCCGACGCGGGTGCGCAAAAGGCGCGGACGGGTTTCGTCGCCTTCAGCGTTTTCAGCGGCCTCGGCGGCGCCCACTTCGGCGGCCTTCAGGCGCGCCTCAAGGTCCGGCAGCTTGCCATACTGCAGCTCGGCCAGCTTGTCGAACTGGCCCTTACGCTGCAATTCGGCCATCTCGGCGCGGACGTTGTCGATCTCTTCCTTGATGGCCTGCGTGCCCTGCACGGCGGCCTTCTCGGCCTTCCAGATCTCCTCGAAGTCGTTGTATTCGCGCTGCAGCTTTTGCAGCTCGTCCTCGATGACGCCCAGGCGGCGCTTGGAGGCGTCGTCCGTTTCCTTCTTGACGGCCTCGCGCTCGATCTTGAGCTGGATGATGCGGCGGTCCAGCTTGTCCATCACTTCCGGCTTGGAGTCGATCTCCATGCGGATGCGCGCGCCGGCCTCGTCGATGAGGTCGATGGCCTTGTCGGGCAGGAAGCGGTCGGTGATGTAGCGATGCGACAGCTCGGCGGCCGCCACGATCGCGGGGTCGGTGATCTCGACGCCGTGGTGGATTTCATAGCGTTCCTGCAGACCGCGCAGGATGGCGATGGTGGACTCCACGTCGGGCTCGTCGACCAGCACCTTCTGGAAGCGCCGCTCCAGCGCCGCATCCTTTTCGATGTACTTGCGGTATTCGTCCAGCGTGGTCGCGCCAATGCAGTGCAGTTCGCCGCGCGCCAGCGCCGGCTTGAGCATGTTGCCCGCGTCCATCGCGCCTTCGGCCTTGCCCGCGCCCACCATGGTGTGCAGCTCGTCGATGAAGACGATGTTGCGGCCGTCGTCCTGGCCCAGCTCTTTCAGCACGGCCTTCAGGCGTTCTTCGAACTCGCCACGGAACTTGGCGCCCGCCAGCAGCGCCGCCAGGTCCAGCGACAGCACGCGCTTGCCGCGCAGTGTCTCGGGCACCTCGTCGTTGACGATGCGCTGCGCCAGACCTTCGACGATGGCGGTCTTGCCGACGCCGGGTTCGCCGATCAGCACGGGGTTGTTCTTGGTGCGGCGCTGCAGGATCTGGATGGTGCGGCGGATTTCGTCGTCGCGGCCGATGACCGGGTCGAGCTTGCCCTGGCGGGCGCGCTCGGTCAGGTCAAGCGTGTACTTGGACAGGGCTTCGCGGTTGGCCTCGCCTTCCGCACCGGAGACGTTTTCGCCGCCGCGCACGGCGTCGATCGCGGCTTCAAGGGCCTTTTTCTGCAGGCCCGCCTCGCGCAGGATGCGGCCGGCCTCACCCTTGTCGTCGGCCAGCGCAAGCAGGAACAGTTCGCTGGCGATATAGGTGTCGCCGCGGCGGGCCGCTTCCTTGTCGGTGCGCGTCAGCACGCCTTGCAGGTCGCGGCCCACCTGGACGTTGTCATCGCCCTGCACTTGCGGCAGGGACTTGAGCGCCGTCTCCAGGGCGGGGCCCAGACGGTTTACCGCAACGCCCGCCCGCGCCAGCAGGCTGCCGGCGCCGCTGTCGGAATCCGACAACAGGGCGGACAGCACGTGTACGGGCTCGATATAGGGATGATCGTTGCGGGCGGCCAGACTTTGCGCGTCGGCCAGCGCTTGTTGGAACTTGGTCGTAAGTTTGTCGAATCGCATAATGGTCGTATTGGCTTGTGGGGAGCCTGACCGATACGTGCCGGCTGGCTCGATAACCTGAATATGTGGCCGGATGAGACAATTTCAACACCCGGCGCCCCTCATGGTCGTTTTCGACGTGCAGCAGCAAACTTAGCGATGAGCATATACGTTTTTGTGTACGGAACCCTACGGGCAGGCGAAATCAACGACCTCGCCCGGGCCGCCGCACGGCGCGGCCTGCCCCCGGCCAGCCATGTCGGCGCCGCCAGCGTGCCCGGCATGCTGGTCGATTTTGGCGACTGGCCCGGACTCATCCCCGTGGACGACGGCCGGCGGGTCCGCGGCGACGTCTTCCGGGTGGGCCCGGCGCTGCTCGCCCTGATGGACGAGATCGAAGAATACGAGCCCGGCAAGCCTTGCTGCTTCGTGCGCAGGACGGTCTGCGCCCGCCTGGAAGGCCCCGGCGAACCGCTATTGCTGCACTGCGAGTACTACCCGATCGATCCCGCGTGGCGGGCCACGGCGGTCGATATCGCCGGGGACGACTGGATCGTCCACCGGGTTTCCCGGACAACGCCGGACGACCGGAAGGCCCCCTCGTAAGACGTCCGTAGTAACAACGGACTACAATAGACGCCTGTCTCGTGCTTCACACCCGTTCCGGCGCCCGCCGCGCAATGGGCACTCTAAAGGTCATCGTATGCAAAAACGGGTCCCCATTGCCCCTGATGCCGCCCACTGTTCCACGTGCATGCTGGGCCATGTCTGCGTCCCCGTGGGCATGGCAGCCGCTGAAGTCGAAAAGCTGGACGAGCTGGTGAAAGAACGCGTCCGCGTCGAAAAAGGCAAGACGCTCTACTCGCTGGATCATCCGCTGGACGCCGTGTACGGCGTGCGCTTCGGCAGCCTCAAGACGCAACTTGAAGACGCCACCGGCCAGATCCAGATCACGGGCTTTCACCTGCCCGGCGAGATCGTCGGCATGGACGGCATGCTGGACGGCAAGCACGTGTCGGCCGCCGTGGCGCTCGAAGACTCCGAGGTCTGCGTCATCCGCCTGAACGAAGTCGATCGCGTCGCCTCGCACCTGCCCTCGCTGCAGCAGCAGTTCCGCCGCCTCATGAGCCGCGAAATCACGCGTTCGCACCAGATGCTCGCGTCGCTGGGCTCCATGCGTTCGGAACAGCGCCTGGCCGCTTTCCTCCTGAACCTGTCGCAGCGTTATGCCTCGCTGGGCTATTCCTCGACCGAGTTCGTGCTGCGCATGAGCCGCGAAGAAATCGGCAACTACCTGGGCCTGACGCTGGAAACGGTGAGCCGGCTGTTCTCGCGTTTTGCGCGCGACGGTCTCATCAAGATCAACCAGCGCGAAGTCCGCATCCTGGACCTGCCGGCGCTCAAGCAACTGCTGGGACACGAGAGCTGCTGAGCAGTCGCCGCGCCATGCGTCGGGCGCCTGCCCTCCTGCCTGCCGCGCTAGCGGTGGCCGCCGTGCTGGCATTTGCCAGCGCGCACGCCCAGACGCCGCTGCCGGACCCTTACGACTACGACGAAGCCACGCCCGCGCCCAAACGCGCGGCGCCGCTGCGCTGGCAGACCGTTGAACTGGGCCGGCCCGGCCACCGGTACAAGATGCCGGTCTACGCCAACCGCGACCTGACCAAGGACGATTTGCGCGGCATCAAGCAGGTGCTCATCGTCATCCACGGCGTCAAGCGCGACGCCGACCAATACTTCGAAACCGCCGCGGCGCTGGTCGCCGCCGACCCGGCGCGCGCCGGCGACACGCTGGTGCTCGCCCCCCGGTTTTCCGGCTCCATCGACTCCGGGTTTGCCGGCATGGCCGCCTGGCGCAAGGCCAGCTGGGAAGACGGCCAGGAAAGTATTCAGGCCGCAGGCCGCCCCGCCCCCGTCGCCTCGTTCCAGGTCCTGGATGATTTGCTGCGCAGCCTGAACGACCGCAAACGGCTGCCGTCGCTGACCGGGCTGGTGCTGGCCGGCCATTCCGCCGGCGCGCAACTGGTGCACCGGTACGCGGTGCTGAACAATCTGGATGGCGCGCTGCGCCGCGACGGCCTCACGCTGCGCTACGTGATTGCCAATCCGTCGTCCTACCTGTACCTGACCAACGAACGGCCCCGCGCCGACGGCAAGGGCTATGCGCCGTACGAGCGCGGCATCTGCCCGACCTACAACCAGTACAAGTACGGCACCGACAAGCTGCCCGCCTACGCCCGCGAAACCGACGACGCCACGCTCTTCGTGCGCTACGCCGCGCGCGATGTGGTCTACCTGCTGGGCGGCGCCGACAACAACCCCGAACACCGCCTGCTGGACAAGGCCTGCGGCGCCGAAGCCCAGGGCGCCACCCGGCTGGCGCGCGGCACGGGCTACGTCCAGTACGAACACGTACTGGCCGCGCGCGGCGGCAAGCCCGTCACCCTGCGCCACACCGCCTTCGAAGTCGGCGGCGTCGGCCACGATGGCAAGCGCATGTTCGGGTCGATCTGTGGCGTTCGGGCGCTGCTGGGCAGCGACGCCCAGGCAAGCCGCACCGCTGCGGCCTGCGACATCATCAAGCCTCGCGCCAAATAACCGCTCCCCTAGGGGAAAATCCGCAGTCTCCCGGCTTGACAGGCGTTCGTGGCCGGCCTAAAACTTAACCTTATGGTTAAGTTAAATGATGACGCGCTCGATGCCATCTTTTCCGCGCTGGCCGATGGCACGCGGCGCCGGGTGCTGGCCGACCTGGAAAACGGAACGGCCTCGGTCAGCACGCTGGCCCAGCCGCATGCCATGTCCCTGCCCGCTTTCATGAAACACCTGCGGGTGCTGGAAGACGCCGGGCTCATCGCGCGCGCCAAGGATGGCCGGGTCGTGAGCTGCACGCTGTCGGCCAAGCCCCTGGGCGCCGCCGCCAACTGGCTGGCGCGCTACGAGAAGTTCTGGACGGGCCAACTGGATTCGCTGGCGCGATACCTGTATCACGAAGAGGAAATCCATCCATGGAAAACCGACTCTCCCCCATCGAGTTGCGGCTCCAGCGACGCTTTGACGCCCCCGTCGAACGTGTCTGGCGAGCCTGGACGGACCCGCAAGCGCTGATGCGCTGGTTCGGCCCGGCAGGCACGCAGCGCGAGCTGCTGGCCGAAACCGACGTGCGGGCGGGCGGCGCCTATCAAGTGGGCTTCGTCACCGCCGACGGCGCGGAGCACCACGCCAGCGGCCGCTATCAGGAGGTCGCGCCGCATCGCCGCCTGGTGTTCACCTGGGCGTGGCGCGACACCCCTCAGGAAGTCTCGTTGATCACCCTGGAATTCACGGCGGCGGGCGCCGGCACCGACCTTGCCTTCCTGCAGACGCCCTTCGTCGACGAAGCGACGCGCGACGGCCACGAAGACGGCTGGTCGGGCGCCCTGGACCGGCTGGCCAATCACCTGACCGGCGCGGCCTGACGCTGAAACCGAGCCCGGGCCAACGCGCCCGGCACGAAGAGGAGACGCAAGATGCAAACCGATCATCCCGTCGTATCCCGCCAACAATGGCACAATGCGCGCGAGGCGCTCTTGCGGCGCGAAAAGGAACTGACCCGCGCCACCGACGCCGTGGCCCGCGACCGCATGGCATTGCCGTGGGTGCAGGTGGACAAGCCCTACCTCTTCGAAGGCGCGCAGGGGCCGCAGCGCCTGCAAACCCTCTTTCACGGCAGGCGCCAGCTCATCGTCTATCACTTCATGTTCGGTCCGGACTGGGAGGAAGGCTGCGTGGGTTGCTCACTGCTGGCCGACCACCTGGACAGCGCGCTCATGCATCTGCCGCACCATGACGTGTCGGTGGTGGCCGTCTCGCGCGCGCCGTATGCCCGGCTGGCCGCGTTCAAGGCCCGCATGGGCTGGGCGTTTGACTGGTATTCCTCGGCGGAAAGCGACTTCAACTTCGATTTCGGCGCGTCCGTGCCGCAGGCGGATGGCGCGGTCGAGGAACGTCCTGGAGCCAGCGCCTTTTTTCGTGATCCCGACGGCGAGATCTTCCACACCTACTCGGCCTTCGAACGCGGCGTGGAGCGGCTGGCGGGCGCGTACAACTATCTGGACATCGCGCCGCTGGGCCGCAACGAAAACGGCCCATATTTCGACGTACGCGACTGGGTGCGCCACCATGACCAATACGGCGACGCCCCCCGCCACGCCTGCCACGGCCAGCGCTAAGCCGCCGGCCACGGCCGGCATGGCGGGTCTCTGGCTGGCCTGCCTGGCGGCCATGGGCGCCGGACTGGTCGTGGACACATGGCGCACGCCCGCCGCGTTGCTGGCCAGCGAATGCGGTGCGCCGGGCACCCTGGCGCAACTGGCCTGGCGGCACGCGGCGCTGATGCCCGCCAGTTCCGCCGCGATGGCGCTGGCAGCGCTGCTGCCTTGGTCCTGGCTTCCCTGGTCCCGGCGTCCGGGGGCAAAAACGCCGCTGGCAAGCCGCCTGCTATGCCTGATCCTGATGGCGATCGGAATGGTGCTGGGCGCGCGCCTGGGCGTTCAAACGGCGCAGGCGCTGGGAACCGCACCTTTTTGGGGAATGGTGTTGGGCATGACCGCCGGCATGGCCGCTGCGCTGCTGCCGGTGGCCGCGCTCAGCGCCTGGCGCCGGTAAGCGGACGGACCGCGGGCGGCTGCGCCTCGATTGGCGCCGCGCCAGGCGCCTGGATCTCCAGCGTGGACGTCGCCTGCGCCACGCACGGCAGGATCCAGCCCTCTTCCTTTTCGTCCCGCGACAGACCGGGCCATTCGATGCCATACACGACGGATCCCTCGACCAGCAGGCATATGCAGGCACGGCACGTGCCATTGCGGCACGAACTGGGCAGCTTGATGCCCGCCGCCTGCGCGGCCAGCAGCACGGACGTGCCGGCGGGCGCCTCAAAGCGCAGGCCTGCCGGCTGGACAAGAACGGGGTACGAGGACATGGGCGGTGGGACGGCAGCCGCCGTTCAGGCGGCGTTGCCCTGCCAGTCCAGCTTCCAGGCACCGGACAGCACGTTCTGCATCCACAGCACGCAGGTCAAGGTCTTGGCGTCCGTGACCTCGCCCTGGCTGCAGGCCGCGATCAGATCTTCGGGGCGCGTGCTGATCACGTCCAGGAATTCATCCTGGTCGAGCTGGCGTTCCCCCGCCTGCAGGCCGCGCGCAAAGAAAATGTGAATGATCTCGGTGGAATAGGCGATGGCCAGATGCAAGGCGCCCGCGTGGGCCCATTGGGCGGCCGTATAACCGGTTTCCTCGAGCAGTTCGCGCTTGGCGCACACCAGCGGATCCTCGCCCGGATCCAGCTTGCCCGCCGGAAACTCCGTCATCACGCGCCCGATGGGATAACGGAACTGGCGCTCCAGCAGCACCCGGCCGTCGTCCAGCAGCGGAATCACCACCACCGCGCCCGGGTGCACCACGTATTCGCGGATGCCGGTGTGGCCGTTGGGCAGACTGACGGTGTCGCGGCGGATCTTCAGGAAGCTGCCGTCGTACGGCGCCTCGCTCGCGAGCAGCGTTTCGACGAGATGGGTATCGGCGGGTCGGGTCATGAGGACGTCTGGATCATGGACAGGAAGGGGAGGATGGCCGTGCGAGGCACGCCTGGCAGCTTACCATCGCCCCGCCGGCCGCCGCCCGCCGGTCAGCCGAACTTGCGCGCCGCGTCCAGCGCGAGGCCCGCCCCGATGCTGCCAAACAAATCGCCTTCCACGCTGCGCGCCTCGGGCACCAGCCGGGACACGCTTTCACGCAGGCGCGGCACGCGGCTGGAGCCCCCGGTGAAGAACACGGTGTCCACGTCCGCCGTGGACACGCCCGCATCGCGCAGCAGCTGGCCCACGGTGGTCTCGACCTTGTCGATCAATCGCCCCACGCACGCGTCGAACGACGGGCGCGTCACCTCGACGCCCAGGTCCGGCGAGACACGCGACAGGTCGATACGCGTGGCGGGCGCATCCGACAGCGCGATCTTGGCTTCCTCGACCTGCACCGCCACCCAGTGGCCCGCACGCTCCTTGACCAGGTTCAGCAGCAGGTCGATCTTCTGGCGGTCGCCGGCCTCGGCGCGGATGTAGGCAAAGTGCTCGGCCGCCTTGCGCGTGTAGGCCTGGTTGATGGTGTGCCAGCAGGCCAGATTGCCGTACTGCGTCGACGGCACGTCCTTGCCGCTGCGCAGCTGGCTGCCCAGGCCCAGCAGCGGCATCACATGCGCCAGGCTCAATTGCTTGTCGAAATCGACACCGCCGATGTGCACGCCGCCATAGGCCAGGATATCGTCGCGGCGGTCGGGCTTGGCTGCACGGTCCGGCCCCAGCCGGATCAGCGAAAAGTCCGACGTACCGCCGCCAATGTCGATCACCAGCACCAGCTCTTCACGGCTGATCTGCGACTCGTAGTCGAACGCCGCCGCCAGCGGCTCGAACTGAAATTCGATGTCGGTAAAGCCCACGCTGCGCGCGATCTCTTCCAGCGTGTCCTGCGCCGTCTGGTCGGCGGCGGGATGGTCGTCCACGAAGAACACGGGACGGCCCAGCACGGCGCGGGTAAAGCCGCGCCCGGCGGCCGTCTCGGCGCGCGCCTTCAATTCGGCGATAAAGCGCGTCAACAGCACACGGAACGGAATGGAGCGGCCCTGCACTTCGGTCGAGCCATCGATGAGCGAGCTGCCCAGCAGGCTCTTCATCGAGCGCATCAGGCGCCCGTCGTAGCCGGCCAGGTAGTCGGAGATGGCCGCCCGGCCATAGCTGACCTCGGCGTCCTCGTCATGAAAGAAGATGGCCGACGGCAAGGTGGTCTTGCCGTCTTCCAGCGTCAGGAGCGCATGTTGGTCGGGACGGCTCCAGCCGACGGTGGAATTGGAGGTGCCGAAGTCGACGCCGCAGGCGGTGGAAATCATGGGAATTCAGGCGCTTAGAGCAAAACGGCGCACAAGTGTACCCGCTCTGGCTCCGGCCCTGGATTCCCACCCGCTTCTATTGCTGCTGGCGGCGCTGCTCCAGTTCGCGCAGGCACTGCTCCAGGCCGGCCTGCATCTGCGTGCGCGACGTGGCGGCACGGTCGGACACCGTGCGGCAGCGCTGGAATTCGGCCTGGCTTTGCGGCGTATCGCGGATCACCACCGGCGGCGTCTCGGGCGTGACCGTCATGCGCAGCGTCGATGGCGGCGACAGGCTGCCCTGGCTGGACGGAAACTGCATTTCCTGCGTCGTGCCGGGCACGGCGTTCTGGGCTTGGGCGGCGCCCGCCGCGCACAGGGCAGCAAGCAGGAAGGCAGAGACGTGGTGTTTGTTCATGGAAACCTCTTCGATAAGTCAGCGCCCGGTCCGATGGCCGGCTGCGACCCTATCGTATTACGCGGCGTGGCGCCCGCGTCGTGCCAAGACGCTACACGGAAGCCGCCAGTTGTTTCCTGGCATTTCCGGTCAGCCCCGCTTGCCGGATTGCCCTCAAGATGGGCGCCGCGATTGGCGCAACGGGTCCAGCAGCGACGACAGCCCGTTATGGTCCAGTTCGTGCATCAGCGCCAACAGGCGCCCCAGCTCTCCAGGCGGAAAACCCTTGCGCGCGAACCACGCCAGATAAGGCCCCGGCAGATCGGCAATCAGCCGCCCCTTGTATTTGCCGAAGGGCATGTCGCGCGTGACCAGCAGCGACAGCAGCGCCGGATCCATCACGTTCATCGCGGCCCGCCGCCGGCAAAGAGTTCGGCGGACGGCACCGCGGCGATCTTCACGCCAAAGCTCGAAATGTCCGGCAGCGTCGCGTTGTGGTGCGCCCGGATCTGCGCGCCATCCGCGTGCGGCTTGTCGTGCGTGGTGTGCGCATCGGCCGCCAGCGTCACGGGCAATCCCAGCCCCGCCGCGCGCCGCACGGTGGTGTCCACGCAGAACTCCGTGGCGTAGCCGCACACGACCAGTTGCGTCACGCCCCGGTCCGCCAGCACCTGCGCCAGATCCGTGCGCAGAAACGAATCCGGCGTCGTCTTGCGGATGCGGATATCTTGCGCGGAAGTCGCCAGGCGCGTGTCCAGATCCCATCCCGGCGCGCCATGCGCAAGGTCCGAGCCAGGGCTTTCATGTTGAACATAGATGACCGGCACGCCGGCCGCGCGGGCGCGTCCGGCCAGCGCGTTGATGCGCGACAGCACCTGCGCGGCCTCGAACGGCGGCGGCGAGGTTTCGAACAACGCGCGCTGCACGTCGATCACGATAAGAGCGGTATTCATGGATTGTCGTCAGGAAGCAGACTGGATCACGATGCGTGGCTCGCACCGTACCGGAAAATTCACGGAATTGGCAATGAAGCAGAAATGGTGCGCGCGCTCGTGCAGCGCTTGCGCCAAGGCGGCGTCGCCGCCCGCCGCGATCGTGACCTGGGGTTTGAGCGTGACCGAGGCAAACGCGCCGCCGCGCTTCGGGTCTTCCACCATGACGCCTTCGGCCTCGTCCCGGTAGGCCTGCACGGTCACGCCTTCGACCGCGCAAAAATGCAGATACCAGAGCTTGTGGCAGGCCGACAACGAGGCCACCAGCATGTCCTCGGGATTCCAGCGCGCGGGGTCGCCGCGAAAGGCCGGGTCCGACGATCCCGCCACGTCGGGCTTGCCGGCGGCCTGGATCAGGTGGTCTCGAGAATAGGCTGCGTAGCCGGCCGTGCCGGCGCCGGTGTTGCCGGTCCATTCGACGGAAACTTTGTAATGGTGTTCGCCTTTCATGCCTGTCGCCCTATCGCTGCGCCGACAGCCCGATGCCGCCTCCCGCGCAAGGAACGCCGAGCTTAGCGCAGGCCTGCTTGTCCCGGTTGGCCAAACTGGCGGCGTTGCGGTCTTACATCCCGTTTCAGCATCGGACAGTTACTGTCCGTATCGTGAAAACGCGTCTGGCCGTCCGTCAGGCCGTCACACAGGAGCTCGCCATGATGAAAACCACCCTGACCTGCACCCTGAGTCTTGCGCTGCTTGCGGGCTGCGCCCCGTCCAAGCCGATCACCGCCCGCTCCGTGCCGGTGGACAACCACACCGCCCGCAATTCCCTGGATTGGCCGGGCAGCTATGAGGGCGTCCTGCCCTGCGCCGATTGCCCCGGTATCCGCACGCGCCTGACGCTGATGAAGGACGGCCGCTACGAAAAGCTGACCCAGTACCTGGACCGCCAGCCCCAACCCGAAGTCGTGTCGGGCACCTTCAGTTGGGAGTCCGACGGCAGCACGATCCGTCTGGACGCCGCGGGCGACAGCCAGCGTTACTTCGTCGGCGAGAACCAGGTAACGATGCTGTACCGCGACGGCACCCGTCCCACCGGCCCGCTCGCGGGTCATTACGTGCTGCGCCGCGCGCAATAAGGCATCGCGCCGCTGCGGGCTTTGGGGCTATCCTCTGGCATCGATCGCGCCCGGCGGCGCGTCCCCTCCCGCAAGGAAGCCATGAAGACCGATCACGAACTGCTGTCTGCCTTCGCCCCCACGGGCGTGCTGCGCGCGTCCATCAACCTGGGCAATCCCATTCTCGCCAACGCCGACCCCGCCACTGGCCAACCCGGCGGCGTATCGGTGGACCTGGCGACCGAACTTGCGCGCCGGCTGGGCGTGACACTGGAACTCGTCGTCTTCAAATCGGCGGGCGAATCCGTCAGTGCGGTGGCCGCCGAACAGGCCGACGTCGGCTTTTTCGCGATCGACCCGCTGCGTGGCGAGCAGATCGCCTTCACGGCGCCGTATGTCGTCATCGAAGGCGCGTACCTCGTCCGCCAGGACTCGCCGATTGCCGCCATGGGCGAAGTCGACCGCCCGGGCCAGCGCGTCGTCGTCGGCAAGGGCAGCGCCTATGACCTGTACCTGACGCGCGAACTCAAGCAGGCCGAGATCTTTCGCGCCCCCACCTCGCCCGCCGTCGTCGACACCTTCTTGAAGGAAAACATGGAAGTCGCCGCGGGCGTCAAACAGCAACTGGAAGCCGACGCGCAACGCCTGGGCGGCTTGCGCCTTCTGGACGGCCATTTCATGCTGATCCGCCAGGCCATGGGCGTACCCAAGCGCCGCGGCGACAAGGCCAGCGCCTACCTCTCGGCCTTCGTCGAAGCCATGAAGAAATCGGGCTTCGTCGCCGAGGCGCTGGCGCGCCACAAGATCCAGGGCGCCGCCGTGGCGCCGCTGGAACCGGCCGCGCAGTCGTAAACGTAGTCGTAGGCGCGGGAACGCCGCACGGCCGGGCGTCTTCAAACAGCGGCCCGGCCGGCAGCGATGGACTAATGGCTGATCATCCAGGGCCTTGCGCCCGCGAATGATTTTGCGCCATCGCCCGACGTGCGCGTCCGGCCCCGCGAGCGCCCGCCGCTGCAGCACCCGCAGTTCATGCCGTGCCCCGCCCGCGTGCTGCGCGGCTCATTGGCGCTGCGTTCATTGGCCGCGTGCGCCCGGTTCATCGCCGAGGACAGCGCAGACACCGCCGGTGCACCCGCCACGATGCGGCCTGACAGCACCCCGCACTGCGGGCATGCGGCCGGATCCCGCCACTGCGCCAAGGGCCGCAACACCGCAAACTCGCCGCAATCCGCGCAGGCATAGTCATACATCGGCATCGTCGTCTCCTACAAATCGCGCGACAGCGGCATGTCGACGTCGCCCGTGATGTGCTTGACCGGTCCGCTGGCCGACGGCTGGATGTCGAAATCGAAAATCTCCGTCGGCAACCAGAGCGTCGCGCACGAATTGGGAATGTCGACCACGCCGCTGATGTGCCCCTGCACCGGCGCGCAACCCAGCAGCGAATAGGCCTGCGCCCCCGAATAGCCGAACTTCTTCAGGTATTCGATGGCGTTCAGGCACGCCTGCCGGTAAGCCACGTTCACGTCCAGGTAATGCTGCTTGCCGGCCTCATCGACCGAAATGCCTTCAAAAATCAGGAAGTCCTTGTAGGCCGGCGTGATCGGACTGGGCTTGAAGATCGGATTGCGGATCGCATACTTGTCCATGCCGCCCTTGATCAGCGACACGCGCATGTGCACCCAGCCGGCCATTTCGATCGCGCCGCAGAACGTGATCTCGCCGTCGCCCTGCGAAAAATGCAGATCGCCCACCGACAACCCGCCGCCCTTCACATACACAGGAAAAAACACCCGCGCCCCGCGCGACAGGTCCTTGATATCGCAATTGCCGCCATGCTCGCGCGGCGGAACCGTGCGCGCCCCCTCGCCCGCCGCGCGATCGCGGTCCGCACCCTGCAACGCGCCCATGTGCGCGGTCTTGGGCGCAGGCGGGTTGGCCAATGGCGGCACGCGATTGGGGTTGGTATCGATCAGCGCCTGCTCACGCCGGTTCCATTCGTCCAGCAGTTTGCGGTCCGGCAGGCACCCGATCAGTCCCGGATGAATCAGACCCGCGAAGCTCACGCCCGGAATATGCCGCGACGACGTGAACATGCCGTGAAAATCCCAAATGGATTTCTGCGCATGCGGAAAATGATCCGTCAGAAACCCGCCGCCATTGTTGCGGCTGAAAAACCCATTGAACCCCCACAGGCTGTCGGGCTTGGCGCCAATATCCAGCAGGTCGACCACCAGCAGGTCCCCCGGCTCCGCGCCCTCCACGCCCACGGGCCCGGACAGAAAGTGCACGGTGGATAGATCCACATCCCGCACATCGTCGGCGCTGTCATCATTCTTGATCGCGCCGCCCGTCCAGTCGTAGGTTTCCAGAATGAAATCGTCCCCGGGCTTGACCCACACCGCCATCGGAATATCCGGATGCCAGCGGTTATGGATCTGCTTGTTGTCGTAGGGGGATTGTTCCAGATCGACACTGATAAGCGTGTTGGTCATTCTCTTTCATCTCCGTCGTAAAGCGTTGATAAAACAGAAGGGTTGACCGCTGGCTGTCTAAAATGAAGCCGCAACTTAGGGTTCGTAAGCCATTGATCTGTAATGGACGGTAGGACAGTTTTAGACAGCGGTAAACTGGCTTTTTGAACAGTTGCCGTATCCCACGCCAGGCTATTGGAAGCGCATAATCATGACGCCGAAGTACGCGGTTGATACCCAGGTATTCAATTGGATTCGGGATTTCGGGTTTGAGCTTTCCGCTTACCTACCCGCACAATTCTTCATTTCGGCCGTGCAAGCGGCAGAACTGCAAGCGGCCAAAGACGCCGCACTCCTCAATCTCGTCGAGGTTTGAGTTGACGACACTCATCCCGCCGAGAGCTTCGTTTTTGGCGCGAAGGGACTGGGGTTTGGGCAGTGGAAGTGGTCAGACAGTGTGACATACGAACGAATACTGGAGGCATTGAACTCGGCCAATCGAAAGGCGGATAACGTCGAAGATGCCTTAATTGGAGAGCACGCGATCAAGAATGGCTTGATCCCTCTCACCGGGGACAAAATCCTAGCGGAGACGATGCGTAGCTTAGGAGCACAGGTCCGCTTTGTTGAACATCCGTCCAAGAGTGAACGCGGAGCGACTCCATGTGCAGCCACTACCAGACCCTGAAAGACGCCGAGCTGCTGCTGAAAAAGTTCGGAGTAACCCGGCCGGGCATCCTGGGCAGGTACGACATGTGGCCGCGCTACCAGGGCATCTTCGTCCGCCGCCCGCCCTAGCATGACGCCGGCGACGAGGCCGTGCCCAGCATCGAAGCCGTGACGGGCCGCTGGGGCATGATCTCAGGATCCACCCGAACGGACGCGCTGGCCGGCGCGGAAAAGCTGTCAACCTTCAACGCTCGCGACGACCGCGTCGCCAACGCTTTCACCTTCCGCAATGCCTGGCGTCGGGCTCAGCACTGCGTCATCCCGGCCGATGCGATCTTCCAACCAGACTGGCGTTCCGGCAAAGCAGCGGCCACCCGGTTCACCCGGGCAGACGGCGCGCCGCTGGGCATCGCCGGGCTTTAGGATCGCTACCGGGACGCCGCCGGTCAGTGGCACAAGAGCTTCACGATGCTCAGCGGCTTTGCCACCTTGCCCAGACCCTGCAGCACCTTGAACCCACCGGACAGCGCCTGGAACGTGTCAACGATGTCCTGCGTGTTCTGCCGGATCGTCTCGATTGACGACGTGTTCCGCGCCGTGGCCTCCGCGCTGCTCGCCATGTCCTGCTCCATCTGCACGACTCGCGCGTGCAGCGACTTTATGAAGGCGTCCGACAGATGTTCCTCAGCCATGGAATTTCCTTTGAAGCGACAACATCCCGTCCCCTATAGACATAAAAAAACCCGCCTGGGCGGGTAAAATTCGAGGTTATGCACTGGCGCGGCCCTGAAGCGCCGCGCTCGACCGCTCAGGCGGCAGTGAGGCTTCCCGATCAATTATTAAACGCACCAAAGCGTGCGGCGACACATCGTCCCAGAAAGAGAAATGATTAAAACCGAGCGCTTCCCAGGAGCTGACGGAATACGCGGGTTGGCTTGCGTCGTCGTTTTGCTCACGCATGCGTTCGCTATGTTCTTCATGACCACCGCGGGCCTTTACCTCGCTGGTACGGGAAAAATTGGCGTTTGGCTGTTCTTCGTCCTCAGCGCGTTCCTCCTGACTCACAAGTTTCAGACGTCCGGTTTTTCAGCTTCCATACTGGCCTCGTATGCTCTCGGCCGGGTGCTGCGAATTCTGCCGCTGTTCGCCATCGCTGTTGGCGTGTACTTCGTGTTGGGCACGGCCGGCATAGATTCCGCGCGAGACGTGTGGCTCGCTCTGACGTTTCAGAAGGGCTACGCGCATCTCTGGACCATCCCCGTCGAGTTCACTTTCTACGCATGGCTCCCCCTTGTCGCAGCCCTGCTCATAGCGGCGCGCAAGCACAGCATCCGAACCGTGACGGGTGCCGCCGTCGCTCTGATAGCGATCCAGCAAGCGCTGTGGCCCTACTGGCGCACAGAAATCAACGCCATCGGGACACAGTGGTATCTGTCGAGCTTCACGATCGGCTGCTACCTTGCCACCATCATCAACGACGTGCGGGGCCGCATTTCCGACCGAACCTCGAATGTCGTCTGCGCTCTGGTCACTGCAGGGTTGGTGATGGGAAGCCCCGGCGCACGCCACGCACTTTTCGGCGTTCCCTACGACACGGCGCTGGCTGACAAATTCGTATATATCAGCGCCGCCTGGGGATTGTTCATTGTCGCGACGATCGACCTTAAGGGCGTCTTCGGCCGCTTGGTCGATTCGGCGTTCATGCGCAAGATGGGCGCCTGGAGCTATTCCGTCTACCTGTTCCACTGGCTGGTGTTCATGCACCTGCAGACGAGATTCCAGGGCAGCCCGCTCGCCATGATCGCTGCCGTGGTCATCTCAATCTTCGTTGGTGCGGCTGCCTATCGTTACTTGGAAATGCCGCTTGAACGCTTCCGCCACCGACTGCAAGCGCGGTTCCTCGCGCGCGGCGAACAGCCCCAGGGAATCGTTGCCCTAAAGCGCACGCCGCGCGCGTAGCCCCTCGTGTAGCCGCCTGGAGTCAGGCAAGAATCTCCGCACCAGCCCGGAACAAGTCGTCGAGCTGCTCGCTCGTCCAACCCAACGCCTCGGCACCCGCATTCAACGCCGGGCTGGTGCGGGAAAACTCGGCAGCTGTTTCAAATGCGAGCCGATGCAGAGGATGGGTGTTCGGGTCAGCGGCCCACGCTTCCACGTCGTGCAGCAAACCCGCTTGCATTAACGCTGCCAATGCTTGGAAGCGAGAAATGATTCGCGGTGCGGTCGAAGCCGAAGGTGGATCAATCAAGACGGGTTGCCCATTCTCGTCCGCGGTTATCAACTTCCCGGACTCTTGTCCGGACAGAAGTTCGATGTACCTTTCTTCGCTGATCCCAACCGCATTTGCCGGGATGTCGGCGCCGTGGATGTCTTCTCGGTAGAACCCAACGGGACTCGCAGAGAAATAAATCATGTTCAATACCCCAAAGCAATCCAGCGAACCGTGCCGTTCTGTCCGACGCCGGAAGGGTTATGCAAGTAAATTTCGCACTGTGACTTGCTCACCGATCGGTAAGCAGTGCACATCGCGGCAGCATCCGTGTCCGTAACACCGGTAAAGTTCGCAGTGGGAAACGCGATGGGAAATGTCACGATCACAGATCCGTTGACCGCGTTGGCGTTGCCCCATTGCATAATCAAAGCGTTGATAAAACAGAAGGGTTGACCGCTGGCTGCTTACATGGAAGCGATCAGCGCACACCCGGGCTTCGTGAGCCAATGATCTGGAAACGACGGTAGGACAGTTTGAGACATCGGTAAACTGGCTTTTTGCACAGTCCACGACGCATGTGCCGCAAGTGGCTGGGGCAGCGGACCAGGAATGCCGATCAAGCAACAGTTATGATGCAAGCCAATCATCGCGCTACATCAAGGTTTTCCAGCATGGCCGTACCGCATCACCCGTTCCTCGCCACCGTTCTACTCATCACCGCGTGCGCCAGCGCACCCGCCTTTGCCGACGACGGCTGCATCGCGCGTGTCGACGCCGAACTGGCCCGCATCAAACAGGCGCAAGACGTCCAACGCACGCGCGAGGCCGCCAATAATCTGGAATTGAATCGGGAGCTTTGCCAAGGCCGGCTGGACCTGCTGGACGCGCGCTTTGCGCTCAGCGACGACTTTGAAGCATGCCGCCGCGACGGCGTGCAGTTTTCGGATCGGGTCACGCGCACGCTGACGGGCGCGTCCGACGATCTCACGGACATGAAGGCGTCGTGGATCCGGACCTGCGGCCTGCACATGAAGAATTGAACGCGCGCCTGCGATTGCGGCCGTTCCAGCGCCGCAACCGCAGTCGTTCGCTAGCGCACGTCAAGCCGCCTTCTTTTGCGCGTCATGCGGAAAGAAAATGGCGCGGCTGGGATCAAAGCCATAAAGGTGCGCGTATTCCGTGGCATCGGCCGCCAGCGCCAACACCGATTCCAGAATGAAATCCGCCTTCGCGTCCGACAGCAACGCACTGAAGTTCAAGCGCACAAAGCCGGGTTTTTCGATTTCCCGGCCATCCAGAATGGCCTGACGCATCTGCAAAGACTGCGCGTCATCGATTTCCAGCAGACGATGCACGTACGGACCCGCGCACGCACATCCGCCACGAGCCTGAATGCCAAAACGGTCGCTCAGCATCCGCG
The DNA here is from genome assembly GCF_041879325.1 of Achromobacter sp. JD417. NCBI lineage: Bacteria > Pseudomonadati > Pseudomonadota > Betaproteobacteria > Burkholderiales > Alcaligenaceae > Achromobacter > Achromobacter sp. JD417. Next base: position 3,747,989 of record NZ_CP087159.1, read on the forward strand.
TCACCAACTGCTGATGCACGAACCCGCCCTTGCCGTCGCGCACCCGGAAAGAAAAAATCGGCAGGCGATTCGCTGTCAGCGACCCCAGCAGTTCCAGGCGCTCGGCGCCCTTCCACGCCGCCAGCGCCCGCTGCACGAAATGCGCGTGGCGCTGCTGCATGAAATCCGCGCCCAATGCTTCCTTGACCAGCACCACCAATGCGGCGCGGATGTCCCCCACCACGTTCGGCGTACCCGCTTCCTCACGCGACTCCAGGCTGCCGCTGTAATCATGGCCCACCGGGGACACGAACTTCACCGTGCCGCCACCCGGCCACGTCGGCGTCGTATCCAGCACCGCATCGCGGCGCACGATCAGGACGCCCGAAGCACCCGGGCCACCAATGAACTTGTGCGGCGAAAACACGATGGCGTCGATCTGCGCATCAGGCGCCGGCGACATCCGAATCGGCAGGTACGGCGCGCCGCCTGCATAGTCCCACAGCATCTTCGCGCCGGCTGCCTTCACCCGCCGCGTGATGCCTTCGACGTCCGCGACGATACCCGTCACATTCGACGCCGCCGACAGCGCGCACACGACCAGCGCGCCCGCCGGCGCGTCCAGCGCTTGAGCCAGTTGAGCCAGATCCGGCCCGCCTTCGGCGCTTTCTTCCAGTTCGACGATGTCAGCGCCGCATTCGCGCCATGGCAGGATGTTCGAATGATGTTCGTAGGGTCCGATAATGACCCGGACCTTCCGGCCAGCCGCCACCGCCGCCTTCACGCCAAACAGATTCACCAGCCGGTTGATGCCGGCCGTAGCGCCCGAGCCCGAGAAAATCACCGCGTGTTCGTCGCCCGCCCCGCAACCGCGGCCAATCGCCGCACGCGCCTCGCGCCGCAGACGCGTAATGAAGCCGCCGCAGAACGAGGCTTCGGTGTGCGAATTGGCGTAATAAGGAAGCACCTGCTCCAGCACAAAGCGCTCGACCTGCATCAGCGCACGGCCCGACGCCACGTAATCGGCGTAGACGAGCGGCTTGGAACCAAAAGGTCCATCAATGCTGGCGTCCTTTCCGATAAGCCCATCGGCGAGCGCGGCCGCAATATCGGAAGTCTTCAAGCTGTCCTGGAACTGCTGCAAAGGCGAAGCCGGGGCGCCTGCGGGCGCACCGGCGAGGGTCGTATTCATGGGGCGATAGATCCGAAAAGTTCGGAAATATCATACGATGGATGCCCAGATGAAACATCACCGTTTTTTTGCTGTTTTTTCGCACAAACGGGTCATATGATCGAATCCATGGAAAAAATAGACAAGCTTGATCTAAGCATCATCAACTGCCTGCAAAAAGACGGTTCCTTGTCGCAGCGCGAACTAGCCGATCGGGTCGGCCTGTCCCAGAACGCATGCTGGCGCAGGCTTCAACGCTTGAACGCATGCGGCATCATCCGCGGCACGCGCGCAGAGGTCAGCCTTGTCGCCCTGGGCCTGGATCTGACCGTCTTTGTCATGATCCGCACCAGCCACCACGCCAAGGCCTGGGCTGACGGATTCCGCCAGCACGTCGAACGACTACCCGAAGTCACCGAGTTCTATCGCATCGGCGGCGATTGGGACTACCTGATCAAAGTCGTCTGCCGCGGCATGGCAGGGTACGACCGCTTCTATCAGAAGCTGATCACGGATTTTGAGCTCTCCACGGTGACGGGGTTCTTCAGCATGGAAGCCATTATCGAAAACCGACCGCCTGATTTGCGCCTGCTGGAGGATTGAGGAGGATGGGGCGGCGTCACTGAGGGCCGCAAGGTTCTTCAGCTGGCTGCCTGAGCCTTAACGGTCATGTGTTTCAATACCGGCTGCATATGCTCAACCGTGCACAGGTTTAAATGCCAGCCGCCCTTTCAAAACGGCCCGGCGTTTCGCTTGCCAGTTGCCGGTGTAAAAACGGCAATGCGTCTACGGTGCCGCCAGTCCGTTAAAATGCTTCGCACCGTGCAGCCCGGAACTTTCCCGCGGCACACTGCTCGAATCTCACTTATTCCCTCATCGCGGAGACTCGTCCGGCCATGACCCTCTAAGCCCTCCCCCAGATCACCGCTTGCGCTTCGCGCAACGCGCCTTGTCGATTCCGGAGAGCTTTCCATGGCCCAGTCTTCTCACGCGCCCGCATCGGCGCATCCTCAGCCGCCCGCGTCGGCGCCTTTCCTCAGCCTGCGTCACGTCAGCCATGCGCTGCCAGACGGCCGCGTCCTGCTCCGCGACGTCAGCCACGACTTCGCCCCCATCCGCCACGGCCTCATCGGCCGCAACGGCGCGGGCAAGTCCGTGCTGCTGCAATTGGCGCACGGCGTTATCGCCACACAAAGCGGCCGCATCGTGCGTCACGGCCGCATCGCCTACGTCCCGCAGGAACAACCACGATCCGCCCTCGCCACCTTGGCCCAAGTCGCCGGCATCGCGCCGATTCTTGACGCCTTGTCCAACATCGAATCCGGCAGCACCCGCCAAGCGGATTACGACCTTGCCGAGGGCCACTGGCGCATTCGCGATGAATGGACCCGCATGCTTGCCGACGCAGGCTTACCTGCGTGGCAGCCCGAACATCCCGCATCGGCCGCCAGTGGGGGCGAACTGACCCGCGTCGCGCTAGCCGGCGCCCTGATGCAAACCCCCGACGCCTTGCTGCTGGACGAACCCAGCAACCACCTGGACGCAGGCGCCCGCCGCTGGCTCATGGACCACATCGCCGCCTGGCGCGGCGGCTTGATTGTCGTCAGCCATGACAGGACGCTGCTCGATGCCATGTCCTCCATCGTCGAACTGGATCGCGGCAACCTCAATTTCCATTCCGGCAACTATTCCGCCTACCGCGACCACCGCGATCGCTTGACCGCCGCCAACGAAGCGTCCCTCGCACACGCCCGCAACGAACGGGCCGCCACCCTGCGCGCGCTGCGCCAGCAACACGACGCCCAACAACAACGCAACGCCCGCGACAACCGCAAGGCCCAGGATGCGAACCAGGCGCCGATCCTGCTGGGAATGAAGAAGGCGAATGCCCAAGCCCATGCGGGCAGAGAGAACGTGCGGCGGCAGGATGCGGTTGCCGCGCTGGATGACGCGGTTAGGCAGGCAGCCGCACAGATTGATCAATCGGCCAACGTCGCACTGGCTTTGCCCGAAACAGCGGTGCCGCAGGGGCGTCGCGTTCTGCATCTGGAGCATGCGAGACCGCCGTATCCAGCGGACGCTTGCGCGCTGACGATGACACTGTCGGGCCCTTTCCGCTTGGCAATTCGCGGGCCGAATGGCTGCGGCAAAAGCGCGTTGCTATCGATGCTGGCGGGGGAGTTGATTCCGCACGAAGGCCTCTGCGACGTACGCGTGCCGACAGCGATGCTAGATCAGCGGGCGTCCGTCATTCCGGGAGATAAGTCCCTGCTGGAGACGCTTCATGCGCTGGGCGCCACGTTATCGGAAGGTGAACTTCGCAGTCGGTTGGCGTTGCTGGGCCTGGGGTCTGAGCAGGTCAATGCGCCCGCGGGGACCTTGAGCGGAGGCGAGCGCCTCAAGGCTGCGTTGGCGTGCGCGTTGTGGCGAAAGACACCTGCGCAACTGCTACTGCTTGATGAGCCGACGAATCATCTGGACATTGAGTCGGCGGAGGCATTGGAGAAGGCGCTGCGAACGTATCCCGGGGCGATGGTCGTGGTGTCGCATGATGAGGCGTTTTTGGAGGGGATTGCGCCTACGCATGAAATGGTTTGGCGAGTTCGAGGCTGGCGGCTGACTGCGGTATGAAGGCTGGCCGATGAGGGATCAATTAGAAACGTCGGCGCAGATATAACTGTGGTGAAGTTGCACAAACCTTTCACGCCTGCCGTCCCGAGAACGCCCCCCAATTAGAGTTAGAAAGGTTCATACTTCGCGAGAGGTACGAAAAGAATTGCTCAGGCGACCAGAGCGCATGGAACGGGATTATCTGTGGGACATCCTCCAGAGTACCTACAACTACAGATCCGGCCTTTCGGGATCACTCTCACTTACGGCTTTGGCTGCCCTCCGTTTCTTTAACCATCCGTCTGGATAGGGAGACGGCTCGAAGGGCTTAATACCCAGCGAATGCGCCCTCGCAGAATATCCCCCTATTCCGCCCATCACAAACCCGAGGATGTTCAACCAGCCTGTGCGCCAGACATTCAAATCCAAAAAAATGATAGCGACACCAACAACTACAAACAAAAACCGAAAGAACGGCTTGAAATTACCGTCTCTGATCAATACAGATTTCAAGGTTTCGGGCCATTTATCTGACGAGCCTTTTTTCATATTTTAGTAAATTAACGTCATTAGGGCAAAGTCTCCAGTGCTATGCACTCTATCGCTAGCGACTGTGTTGATCAGCCAAACCTAGATACGAAGCCTGCTTTCTCGACAACATAATTTTTGGGGTTCGACACGACCCACAGAACGTTCGACATGACATTCATGCCTTGCACTGTTTTGCTCACTTCTCCACGGGTTTGACCTCAGCGGCCGCTGCCTGCCTCGATTTCACTTACTGCGAACCTGCAAGGCTCAATATTTTTTTTAATCTCAAAGAGTCCGTGTCACCTCCGGGGAGCACATCGACAACCATAATAGCTTCATCCAAATCATCTATTCTTTCAAAGTCCATATACTCTTCGCCAACTCTTGGCACATAAAACCTGAAGGTAGTATCCTCACCAAACTCGCCTTCTTTTGACGCAAGAACCACTTTACACGGCTCCTTGGACCATAAGCCCCAACGTTTTGAGAATTCCCAGCAAAATGCCAGTCCCACACTCAGGCTTCGGTCATTGGCAAAGTCATCGATATGGACTGTGTTTTTTGAAATCTCATATCCAACAAAATCTCCAAATCTGAGGCGCACGAGATCCGCAGACAAATTCGCTCCATCGGACATAAATCTTTTAAAAAAATAGCACTCATTTTTTTTAATGAATCCTTCATCCACTATCTTCTTCAGATCCGCTGGCAACATGGGATAATCCGTTACGCATGTCATCTCTCCAAGCGCAAGACCCCTCATACTTTTATTCATAACAATCATCTTCTGCTCCCCAAGTATCCATAAAGGGCCTTATCAACTGCGCGAGAGAAAGTTTCATCGTCCAGCAATTTTTGAACGGACTTTGGTGCAAGCACATCGTTTTCCCGATCGAAGAAGACGTTCTGATTCGGGTCATAATAGTATTTTTTCCCATCGTTATTCTGATAATGAATCTGCCCTGCTCTTACTCCGGGGTTAGGATTCTCAACGTCAATGCGCTCACTCCCAGCCCCCTTCCAAAGAGTTGTACTAGACGTCTGCACCCCTCTTGTCCCGAGCATTTCACCATTAAACTCCTGAGCATTGAAGTGCGCATTGCCGCCGACTGCATTCTTCCCGCCCCTCCTTTTCCTCCGCTTGAGCCAATCGCTCCACCAATACCCGAAGCCCCAGCTAGGCCTGCTTCCGCTATCGCGCGCCATGCGGCCTGCTTGGCCTCATCAGAGCCCGCTTCTATGCCGTTCTTGGCCGCAGTGAGGCGGTCGACATCTAGCAAAAGCCGCGTCGCAAATATTTGCTCCAACTCACTATTTTCGGCAGGCGTCAGCTCACTCGATCGTAGTTTTTCGCTCAGTTCATTAAACCGCGCATCATAATCAGCCAACATCGCATTTGCTTCAACGATTTTTGCATTGCAGTCTGCGACTCCATCACACTGCCTAAGATCCGCACGTTGTTTTGCTGAAATTTCTCTGTACTTTTCGTCTACTGACCTCTCACATTCCTTTTGCCCATCACATTGCGCAATTTCATTGATCCGGGATTGGTGTTGCTGTACAGAGAGCGCGTTGTTTTCGGTTTCATTAACCGCGGCGAATGCCACATCCGAAACGTCGACGCCAGCTGTGAGAGCGATCCCTGCGACCAGCGATTCGATTATGTTTTTGCGGAGTTCTTTTTCTCCCGCGCTCATGCTCTTCTGGTCGCCTTCGAGGAGGGCGTTCAGGACCGAACCTGCTCCGGCTCCCAAAGCCCCCGCAGAACAACTTCTCCCCTTGCCTACGGCACCGGCGCAGCCAACGATCGCGTGCATTGCTGCTCGCGCGGTGTCCGCCTTCGGCCCCTCCCCCATTTCCGCAAGTAGACTCTTGACCTCGGAGGCTGCAAGGCCCTGCAGGTAGTTGACTGCCGCCGCTTGCACCAACTGCCCAGCAGGCGCGGTTACATTACCGGCAATAGCACCCGTAATCGCCGTGAGCCACCTGCGATACTCACCACTGGGCTGCCACTTTGCCGCGTCGGCGAGCCGTAGGGTCAACTCCTGTCGTCGCTGAGGATCCGTTTCTGTTTCCAATGCTTTTGCTAGCGCATCCGCCTCCTTCGCCCGATTCGTCAAAAACTGCCCCATCTGCCGCTGGGCTTCAGAAGCAATCTCAAACCCCGCCTCGATCTTCTCCTTGTCAAAGATCGGCTTGAGCGCATTCAACGTGTCCGACGTATCCCGGTTCAACCCTGCGATTGTTTCGGCAGCCGTCTCACCGGTCAGCGCCAGTTGCCCCGCTTCATCACGAATGACGATCGTCCCGCCGCTGATGCCGCTTTGCGTCGTGGAACTGCTGTTGCCGCTTGCCGCGACCACGATCGGGGTGCCCATTCCAAAGCCGCTACTGCCCGTGGAAACGGACGTGCCCGCATCTTTGGACGCGCCCCCTGCGACTTGGCCGCCCTTGGTGGTACCCAAGTCCGAGTCGCCTGACTTCCCGCCAAACCCAAACCCGCCGCCGATGGACACCTGACTGCCGCTGTAGCGCGCCGTGTTCTTGAGATCTTCAGTGACCAGTGTTCCCGTGGTCAGCTTGTTAAGGCCGTCGGCGACCGCCTTGTCGCTGCTGGCAATGACGCTGCCGATGAGCGTGGTGTTGTTCTTGACGTCAATCAGGAAACCGCCGTCGCCCGCCCATAACCCCGTTTGTTCAGTCACGGTCTTGAAGTTGCTGTTTATCTTGCCGGCGCCAGCGTTCGCCCAAGCATTGCTTGAGCCGTAGCAGTACGGCGGAATGCACACACTTATGCCAAAACCCGCGCTCTTGTTTTTCGAGTCGTACCTACTGCTGTCTTGCAAGCTTTCCAGCAAGAGATTGCCGCCGACCGACGCGATGATCTGATCCGCCTTCGCGGCCGCACCCTTGAGCGTGGTGTCGCCGCCGGACTGGATCGCCAAGACATTACCGGCGGTCGCGTTGGTGTTGGTCCAGCTTTCGTCCTTGCCGTTGGCGTTGCCTCGACCAACCGAAGCGCCAAGTTCAAGCGTGAAGCCGTTCTGCTGCCCGCCAGGGGACCCGCCAATACCCATTTCGGTTTAGGACGCCTTGATCGCTGCATTCTCCAGCGCCAAGTCTGTAAACATGCGTTTGAGCTTGGCGTTCTCAGCCTCCAGCTCACGTAGCCGCTGCAACTCGGACACCTGCCCCCCCGAGTACTTGCTCTTCCACGGATAGTACATAGCGTTAGCCAAAACACAAATTTTCCCCATTTTCCCGCCTTCTCCTGCCCTCCAAGCACGAGCCACGCTACAAACATTGACACCAATCCGAGCAAGACGATTCCGACACCCGTAGTCATATTTATTGTCCGCCTACCCTTTCTAATAAATTTGACACCCCCCACCCAACGATTCAAATCAGGATCAAAGATTGGATCCACAGATGCTCCAAGTGAGGTGCCATTACCAATTGGAATTGCAATTTCCTTACCCGCGAATACGGGGGCGTCCTTCCCGCCACCGCTGCCGCTATCGGACACGCCGATGCCGACCTTCCAGCCGCTGTTCTTGTTGGTTGATGGTTCGGTCGAAGTCTGCGCCTGGCCAAGAAGGTGCAGGTCGCTGGCGCGGCCAGCAGGACGTTCTCGCCGGTGACGTCGCTTCCCACGATCGACAAATTGACGGAACCGGCGACATTCTTTTCGCCCAAGGCAACGATGGAGACATTGCCGCCGGCCATGATGGACGATCCAAACGCGGTGTCTTGCGTGCGTTTGGTCTCGCTGACTTGCTGGAGCCCACGCTGATCTGGATCTGTGCGCTGGCGGCCTCCGTCTGTGCGGTCGTAGCCTCTGCGCTCTTCGCCGCGTCCATCGTTCGGTTTGCCTGCACCGCCTGGTATGCGGCCTGCCCGACCTTGACGGCTGCGAGACGCCCGCTCTTGGCTTCTCCAGCCTATTGAAGCGTGCCTTGAATCTGTTGAGCCGCGCCCAGCATGCCGCCGGCCACGCCGATCGTGATCCCCGATTTCTGACGATTGAGAATGATTTGCGGCACTCCGCCTACACACCGGTCCCTTTTGCACCAATTAATCAGCGGCTATATTTGTCAGCAACCTCGCGACTTCAGATTTAAGCATTTCATCGTCAAGCTCATACTCTGCCCGTGACTCATCTGGTTCGTACATATCCGCGGCACAAAAAATACTAGACAAACACTCGTTCAGCGCAGATTCATCAAGCTGAAGAAGCTTCCTATCTCGCTCAATTTTCCAAAGCTCAATGTATGCCACAGAAAAAATCTCGGCTGTCAACCTTCCCGCCACATACGACCTTGCAAACTCCAAAAGAGTCAGGCTCATCGAAGAACTCCATTTTTAATAAAATTTTCAAACTGCTGAGTGCCGGGCGAGAGCTTAAATCCTGTCACAAAATTCCCGGACGAGTCCAGCACGACAGCGTTGTTAGTCGTCGAATTAAAGAATACTTTAGAGTCTTTTACAAATCCGTATGTACCTTGTTGAGTCGTGAAATCAGAAGCCATGTGAGCTTTGATCGCAGATTCATACTGAGCAAGCGTTTCAGGATTTTTCTTTGTAGTCATCACGCCAAAATCAGATGCGTGCTTGAATTTTTTATCGAGCTGCTTCTGGGTAACATTAGTCAAGGCGTCAGCAACACCATTACCTTTTGCTCCCTTAATCATGCCAGCAACCGCGCTACCCACCAGCATAGCCCTTTCGGCCACCTCCGAACTCACGCCATATCGCTTTTGGAGATCAGCGGCAATTTCAGTGTGAATAACTATGTTAGCTGCTTCGGCGTTCTGCATGAAATAAACGCCTAAGTCACCCTTGAGAGCAGTTGGAAGATCCATGCCGAGCAACCGGTCTAACTGCTTTCGGTACTCGGTTGACTGCTCAACAAACTCGCCAAAACGTTCTCTGCAGGCGGTCGGATCGTCGGCACATTCAGCTATCATGACTTCCCGAGTCTCCATGCTGAGCTCGCGAAACTTTTGCTGTACCTGATCACAATTGCCGATCGCTTCGCAGACAGACGCTTCTGCTTCAAATAGCTTCAGCTGGGACAGAGTTAGAGCGTTATTCGTCAACTCAGTCACCGCAGCAATAGTGCTCGTGGAGGGGTCCACAGAAATTGCTTCGGACATACCAGCCACAACACTGGCAATCAAGTTTCCCCGTGCTTCTCGTTCCTCCGACGACAGGTCATCTCCCGTAGCCATGCTTATAAGTTTGGCCAGCACTGAACTTGCCGCAGCCCCCATGGCACCAGCGGCACAGTTTCCGCTGCTTGCCGAGGCTCCCGCGCACGCCACAACTCCATGCAGAAGGGCACGCGCAGCATCCGAATCTGCCCCAGAGCCCATGGAATCGGCGAGCTTCTTCACCTGCGACACGCCCAAACTCTGGAGATAATTCACAGCCGCCGCTTGCACAAAGCCAGCACCGCTACCTGTCACATTTCCGCTTGCCGCCGCCGAGATCGCGCTCACAATGCGGCGATAAGTACCAGACGGCCCCCACTCTCCATTAAGCTTGTCCGCCGCCACAGCAGCCTGATCCCGCTCAGCCTGTGACAGCGTCTGATCCTTTGCCCTCGCCTTCAGCGCGTCAATTTCAGCCGCCCGATTCGCCAAGAATTGCCCAACCTGCCGGCTAGCTTCCCCAACGATCTCAAACCCCGCCCGAATCTCCTTCTCATCAAATATCGGATCCAGACTGTTCAGCGTGTCCTTGGTGTCTCGGTTCAACCCCGCGATCACTTCGGCCACCGTCTGCCCCGTCAGCGCTTTCTGCCCCGTTTCGTCTCGGATGACAATCGTGCCGCCGCTGATGCCACTGAGCGTGGTCGAACTAGCTTCTCCGCTGGCTCCCGCCACCACCGGCACACCCATGCTCACGCCGTTCGAACTGGGCAGGTTTGAATTCGGCGTGGCCTTGGTTCCGCCAGCGACCTCGCCCTTGCCATCGGTGCCGATGTTGCTCTTGTCTTTGCCACCTTCCTTGCCGCCGCCAAAGCTCACGCCGCCGCCCAGCTGAATGGACTGGCCTTCGTAGCTGGCGCGGTTTTCAACATCGCGGCTGGTGAGGGTTCCGGTGATCAGGACGTTCTTGCCATCGGCGACCGCTTTGTCGCTGCTGGCAATGACGCCACCAATCAGGCCGGTATTCTTGGCGACATCGAGCTGGAAGCCGCCGTCGCCCGCCCACAGACCTGACTGCTCCGTGACGCTGGCGTATTCGCTGTTGATCTTGGTGTTGCCATAGTTGCCGCTGACCGAGCTGGCGCCGTAGCAGATGGGAGGGATGCACAGGCTTACCTGCACGCCCACGCTGCGGTCGCGCGCCGTGTAGTTGCTGATGTCCTGCAGGCTTTCGATAACGAGGTCACCGCCCACCGTGGCCAGAATCCGGTCGCCGGTCGCTTGCGCGCCGCGCAGAACCGTGTCGCCGCCGGAGTTCATGGTCAGTACGTTGCCGGCCTGCACGTGCGTGTTGTTCCACGTCACATCCTCGCCATTGCTCTTGTTCTTGCTGCCACCCACGCCCAGGTTGATGCTGACGCCGTTTTGGGTTCCCCCGATCGAAAAGCCCACACCAATGCTGGCGCTGCTGCTTTTGCCGTCGGTCTTTTGGCTGGCGGTGTTCTGTTGAGCGATAAGCAGTATGTCGCCTTGCGCATCCAGCACCATATTGCGGCCCGCGGCAAGGTCAGACCCGGACACGATGATGTCAGACTGATCGCCCTTGCCGGCGGCGATGATCGTCATGTCGCGGCCAGCGGAAATGGCCGCGCCGCTTGCGGTACTGCTTTGGCCGCTGCTGGTCTGGCTGGCGCTGCTGGCACCGAAGTCGACGTTGATGTTGATCCCGCCGACCTTGGCGGGATCTTTCGCCACCGCGTCATAAGCATTCTTGGCGGCCAAACCGGCCGCCACGGCTGCGATGGCCTGCAGGCGGCCATTGTTGGTCTCCTGGGCCGCCTCGCGCATGCGGTTGGTGCTTTGCACGGCGCTGACAACAGGGTTGCTAGCGCTGATCGTTACGCCGATCTGGCTGGTCTCCTGGAACTGGCGATAGACGCTGGTGTCATAACTGCCTTCGATGGCGACTGACTGGCCGGCCATGAGGAGGTCGCGGGCTGCACGGATATCGCTTCCACGCACCAGTACGTCGTCCATGGCGACAATCGAGACATCACCCAGATGGCTGGTGATGGTGCTGCCGGCTGCGCTCGGCGTGCTGCTGCGCTCATTCAGGCTGCCGCTACTGCTGCGTACCCCCACGGAAAAGCCGCTGCCCTCACGCCCCAGATCACCCACCGTCTTATTGCTGTAGCTGCTGCTGTGGTCGCGCGTCGCGCTGCCCGTGTCGATGACGATCGATCCGCGATTGGCTAAAAGGCCCACATTGTTAATGGCGTCGATGGCGGATCCGGCGATGCGTATGTCGCCGTCACGGCTGTTCAGGTGGACTGTGTTGCCCGTGATGAGCGACGACGTTTGCCACGTGCCTGAAGACAGCTCATCGGATTGCGCCGATTGACTGCCGTAGGGGAACATCTTGACGCCGCTGGCATTGGGACCACCGTCAACCGCCCGACCGATGTCTCCCAGGCTCATGCTTCCAAACGAGAAGTTGGTGCTCTTACTGGACTCTTCGCTGGTCTGGGTCTGGCGGTTGTCTGAGCCAACAACGGCGATGTCGCGTTGGGCATCGAGCACGACACCGCCCTGGGCGCGCAGGCTAGACCCGGAGATCACGACGTCGCCATCCTGCGCTCGTCCGGAGGCGTCGCGTACGCCGCTGCCGGTCGCGCGCACCACGATGTCGCCGGCTGCGCTCAAGGACGAGCCGCTGCTGACCTGGCTATGCGAGTCGAACGATCCACTGCTCTTGCTGCTGCTGTATGAGAACGACACGCCGGGCGTCGTGGCCCCGCTGTGAGCAAGCTCGTGACCTTTGGATTTGACGGACCCGGCATTGGACAGATTCTTAACGGTGTCCATCACCGTCCCAACTACGGCCACGCCAAAGCCGCTTTCCTTGAGGGAGTATTCGCTGTGGGTCGTCTCGACGTCACGCCCTGCCACGATAGCGACGTTTCCTCCCTGGATATCGATGTTGCCGGTTTTGCCCTTGGTGTCGCCTGCCGCCCTGCCCGCGACCACATCGCTGCCTGCGATCAGGACATCCCGCCCTCCGGTGATGATGACGTTGCCGCCCGTCGCGCCCAATAGACTCCGCGCGTCGCTTTGCGTCATCCCGTCCACGGTCTGCAGGGATTTGGCGTCGCTGCTCTTGTACGAAATTCCCAAACCACCGGTTGAGAGACCGCTTTTCTTTACTCGCTTGTAATGGCTCTCACCATAGGTGTTCGTCCCAGCCGTTACCGACAGATCGCGGCCGGCGTCTACGACCAAGTCATTAGTGGTGACGACTTGCGAAGCGTTAAGCGAAAAGTCCCTGCCCGCCTGAAACACCGCCGCGTCGCCGCTGAAGGTTGATCCCTGCGCTTGCGTCCACGCCTGTGAATCGACCGAGTGCGTGCTCTTGCTGGAGAGAAAGCCCTTGGTCTTGTAGTACATCTCGTCTCGAGCGGAAGCAGAAGCTTCTCCCGCGCCGATGTTGATATCTCGTCCGGCACCCACGGCCAGCTGTTCGCCCGCCGTCACGTCCGCGGCACGCGCATTGACGTCCTGCCCGGCAATCAGCGTAAGGTTGCCATCCGCCGCAATGGACGAACCGACTTCCGAGCTGGTGCTCAGGTCGTGACGATTCTTCTTGTTGCGGACCAGCGATTCGCCGTGGCTCTCCTGCAGTGTCGCCAGGTTGATGTCGCGACCCGCTTGCAGGCGCGCGTCTTCCGTGGCGGTGACTTGCGCGGCCGTCAGGTTGATGTCGCGGCCTGCTTGCATGCTGAGGTTGCCGGCGTCGACGCGGGACACGCCCGAGACGTACGAACCCCAGGTGGCGCCGTTGTTCTCCGAGGCGGAGGTGGACGTAAGCGCGATGTCGCGGCCTGCGGACAGGGCGACGTTGTCGCCCTTGATGAGCGAGACAAGGTTGATCAGGTCTTCGCGCGCGGCGAGGTCGACGATGGCGCCCTGGATCAGGCCGCCGGCCTGGTTGACGATGTTGGCAGCGGTCATGACAGTGGCGTCGCGCGCGCCGATGGTGCCGCTGTTGGTGATGTCGCCGTCGGCGGCGAGCTTGACGTCGCGGCCGGCCATGAGCGTGCCGTCGCCCTTCAGGTCGCCTTCGCGCACTAGCAGGTAGACCTGCGGGACCAGCACAGTCTCGGTGGTGCCGTCGGGCAGCGTGATGGTCTGCTCGACCAGCCAGACCAGGTCGGTGGTGAGCTGGCGTTGCTGGGCGTCGGTGAGCGCGGCGCCGAGTTTGATGCCGTTGTTCAGGGCGAACTGTGCGCCATTGGCGAGCAGTTGCTTGTACTGGCTGTCGTTGTCGCCAAAGCCGTCCAGGAAGCGCTGGCCGGTGGTGGCGAGGATCTGGTCGGAGACGAGTTTCTGTTCGTAGAAGCCGTCGCCCAGGCGACGGGGTTCGCCGGACGGCGTGAGGAATTTTGCGCCGGCGGGAATCAGGGCGTTCAGGCCACCGGGGGTGTTGCCCAAGGCCGTCTTGATGGCGCCGGAAGCGCCCGCGTTGCCGACCGGTGCGCCAGGCTGTTGCAGGAGGCCGAACAGGTAGTCGCTGGAAACGGACTCGTGGTTGCCGATGAAACGCGGGTCGGTTGCAACGACGTAGGGGGCATCGGGTGTACCGCTGACGGCGAAGAGTTGGCTGTCGGGAATCGTGGCCGGGTTGGAGACGGTGCGCACGACGTTGCCGCCGGGCAGACCAAGGCTGGCAACCAGTACGGGACCGGTTGCGGTGGCGCCGTTGGCGCCAGGCGCCGCGCCGCTGAGTGAGACCGACAGGTTGCCACCGGAGGTACCGACGGGCAGCTCGATAGCTTCGGCGGCGAGGGTGCGGTTGTAGTCCTCAATGTGTTCCTTGCGCTTTCTGCCGCTCGGCTGGGACAAGATGGCGCGGCCAACGCGCGTCACCACGCGCTCGCCTCCCGCTCCAATATTGTTGATGGCCGGCCCGCTTACCGACAGCGTGCCGCCAGCCGCGATCTGGCTCTTATCGTTGGTGACAGTCCCGACGAGCGTCATGGCGCCGCCAGACAAAATCTTTCCAGGATCCGATGAGATGGTGCGGGTTTCGGTGACGGTTTCCTGGACGTCGTAGATCGTGAGGGTGTACCTCATGCGATTCTGGAAATCCAGGTTGAACGCCGCTATGCGCGCATCCAGCTCATCGAACGGCACCTTGTAAGCGTAATGCGCTTCTTCGTAGGCCTGCCGGCGGACTTTTTCCGCCGCATAGCAAGCGCCGTCGTTCGCGCGGCATGGAGGATCTCGCGGTACCCATTGCGGCTCCGGGCCAACCGGCGGCGTCACACCGAAGACGGCCCAGACTCGCTCATCGGTACCGTACGGGTGCGTAACCGGCGGGTACACCCAGTTGTCCCCAAACCGAGTTTCGGGCGTACAAACTTCGATGTCATTCGTGATTGAACAAAGAATTCTGCGCGGGACCTCCACCCGTGCGATTGGGCCCTCATCATCCGTAATGCCCGTGTACCAAGGCGCGTAATCGAAGGGAGGACCATATCGAGAGGCGGGATAGTTGTCGGACGGAAGCAAGAACCCGTGCTGGGAGTCGTTTTCAAGAAGGTCGATGCCCTTTTCGCACCTTGGGCGGTCTTTGACGCAGAACCAGTTCGATTCCATGTCGTACATTTCGGTGGAGCCCGCCGGCGTCACGTACACCTTCGGCACGGTCAACACCGGCACAACTTCGCTGGCGTAATTTGTATTGATGTTCTGCAGCGACACCGCGGAAATCACCGCGTTCCCTGCAGCCTCAATCGTCGCCGACGCATTGACGAGCGACGCAGCCTGCCCGATCGCCTTGCGATTCGCGTCCAGCGCGCTCCCAATGCGCATATCCCCGGCCGCGTAGATCAGCCCATGTTCGCGATTCACAAGCGAACCCACGCCGATATCCAGATCGCCGCGGGACGCGATGACCGCGCCTCCGCCGGGCCCTGCTCCGTTGACGATTTCTCCCGCACGGATAGCGATGGTGTTGCCGTAGATGCGGCCGAAGTTGTCGACGCGACCTGCGTTGATGTGGGTCGCGCCGCCGTCGATGAGGCCCGAGTTCGTGAGGCCGTTGGTGACGTTGATGGTGTTGTTGCGTCCGGCCAGCAGTTCGCCGCTGGCCTGGTTGTTGAGCGCGTTGGCCGTGATGGTCAGGTCACGGCCGGCGCTGACGGTGGCGCTGTTGTCCATGTTGCCGCCGACCGACATCGTCAGGTCGCGGCCGGCGGCGAGGTCGCCGGTCTGGTTGAGCGATCCGGTGTAGGTGAAGGACAGGTCCTGCGCGGATTGCAGCAGGCCCAGGCCTTGAAGCGCCTGGATCGTGACCGCGAGGCGTTCGCCGGCCAGCAACTTGCCCTGGTGGTTCTTCAGCATTGCGGCCTTGATGGTCGCGTAGCGCTCAGCGGCGATGTTGCCGCCGGTGTTGTCCAGCTCGCCGGTATCCAGCGTCAGGTCTTGGCCCGCGCTGATGGCGCCGGACTGGTTGTTGATGCCGCCGGCGACGATGGTGGCCGTCTTGGCCAGCACGCCTTTGGGCGGCGATCCGGATGCGGTCAGCGTGGCGCGGTTGTCCAGGCTGGCGGCGTTCAGGGTCAGGGTGTCGTCGGCCTGAATCAGGCCGCCCTGGTTGTCGACGGTGCCGGTCGCAACCAAGGTGAGATTCGCGCCGGCCAGCGTGCCGCCGGCATTGCCGATATGGGAGGCATCGATGCGTGCGTCGTTCGCGGCGGCGATCAGGCCTGCGGTGTTGTCCAGTTCGCCGCTCAGTTTGACGACGGCCTCACTGGCAGACGTGATCTTGCCGTCTTGATTGCGCAAGTTGGAGGCGGCGATGTCGACGCTGCCGCCGTGCAGGACGGCGTTGCGCGTGGTGATGTCGCCGGAGGTTGTGAGCCCGAGCTTGCCGACGGCCGAGACGTTGCCGCCGGACATATCCATACCGCCTGCGGCCAGGGTCATGTCCTTGCCGGCCGCGCTGATGCCCGGGTGCGTGATGAAGGCTGCGGTCAAGTTGACGCTGCCGGGCAGACTGAGCGTGCCGTCCTCGCCGACACCAGCGATGAAGCGGCCGCTGTTGTTGAGCGCGCTTTTTGCCGTGGCGGTGACGTCGCTACCCGCGAGCACCGAGCCGGTGTTGGTCAGGCCGGTATCTGACAGCAGGGAGGCTGCGCCTGCCGCGGACACAATGCCTGCGTTCTTCAAGAGGCTGCCGGACTGGAGGTCGATGTCCGCGGCGGATTGGATGCGGCCGTCGGCCGTGGTTGAGAGCGCGCCCTGGGCAACGATGGTGACGTTGCCGGCCTGGGTGGCCGCAACGCCGCCCAGCGTGGCGTCGCCGCCCGCGCGCAGCGTCATGGCTTGTCCGGCGGCAGCCGAACCCATGAGGTTCAGCGCGCCGCCCGCGGTGGCGGTCAGCGCTGCGCCCGCTTGCAGGCTGGACGCAGAACCCGTGTCGAGATTGCCGTGTTGCGTCTCCAGCTTCAGGTCGCCTTCCAACGCGGCCACGGTGCCGTTGAGGGTCATGCCACTGCCCGCGCTGAGGGTTTGCGTGATGCCTGCCAGCATGCTGCCGGCGGCAAGCAATGTGCCTTGCGCGGTGGACGTGAGCGTGCCGGCGGCTTGCGCCAGGCCTGCCGCACCGACCGCGACGTTGCGGCCGGTCAGGGTCAGGTTCGCATCGCTGGCGGCGGTGCCGTCCAAGCGCGCATCGCGCGCAGCCGACAGCATCATGTCGCCCACGGACGCCAACGCTCCGGCGGCGCTGACGTCGCGTTGGGCTTGCGCCGTGAGGGTGCCCGCCGCCTGCAACTGCGCGCCCTGCTTGGCGATCACATCGCGCCCGGTAATCAGCAAATTGCCCGCGCCCGCCTCGCCCAGCGCAGCAGCCGTGCCGCCCAGACGCGCATCGCCGGTCGCCGCCAGCCTCAGGCCGCCGCCCGCGACGATGACGCCGTCGGACGCCAGGTCCGCGCCCGATTGCGCGGTGAGGTTCTGCGCGGCCTGCATGCGGCCGGTGGCGCCGACGCGCAATTGCCCGCCCGCGTCGGCGGTCAGGTTGCCGGCAAGCGCCGCCACGGTGCCGTCCACGCCCAGATTGCGCTGGGCCGTCAGGCTTGCGGGCGTTCCCGCCGTGACGAGGCCAGTCACAAAAAGATCCCGGGCAGCCTGGGCTTGCAGCAGGCCTGCCTGACCCGCGGCAGGCTCCGCGGTGCCTGCGGTGCCGGCGACGCGCAGGTCCTGGCCTGCACCGAGAAAGAGATTGGCGTTGCCTTGCGCCAGCCCGCTCTGGCCCACCGTCAGGTCCGTGCCCGCTTCGGCGCGCAGGGTGCCGTTGGCGACCGTCTTGCCGTTCAGTTCGGCGCGGGAATCTGCGGAAAGATGAATGTCGGCTTCACCGGAGACGGCGCCATTTGCGAGCAGGTTGCCGCCAGCCTGGGCCGTCAATTGCTGCGCGGCCTGCAGGGTGCTGGCCGACCCGAGCGTCATGTCGCCGCCGCTGGCGGCTTGAAGCGTGCCGGCGTCGGCCAGTAACGTGCCGTCCACCCGCAGACTGCCTTGCGTAGTGATCTGCGCGGATTGGCCCGCGATGAGGGCGCCCGCCAGCGACGCGTCGCCTGCCATGGCCGTCACCGAGCCGTCCGCTTGCTGGCGTGAGGCGGAAGATGTCGCTAGAGTTTCGCCCGCCTGCACCTGCAGATCGCCAGTCGCGAGCGTTGCGCCATCAAGCGTCATGTCGCGCGCCGCTTGCATCGACAGGTCTTTCAGCGACGTGACCTTGCCCAGGCTTTGCAGGCTGCCGCCAGCCGTGAGGCCAACGGGACCGGCCGCCGCCAACTGTGCATTCGCGCCGAGGGCGACGTCGCCATCGGTCAATACGGTCATGCTGCCGGACGCGGCCGTGATGGTGCCGTCGACCGCCAGCGTCTGGCCCGCCGTCAGCGCAGTGTTGCCGTTGGCGCGGAGCGTGCCGGCCAGCGTCATGCCCGCGCCTGCCTTGGCGGCGATCTCGCCTTCGGCGTCCCATTGCGCGGGTGCGTCCATGCGCAGATCGCGCGCCGCGTCGATGCCAATGCGGCCGGTGGCGGACCCCTTGCCCGCCACCCGTGCGTCGCGCCCGGCCATCAGCAACAAGTCGCCGCGCGCGCCGACAAGGCCGCCCAGGTTCATGTCCGCGCTCGCACGTATCTGGGCGGGTCCCCCTGATTGAATCTGAGCGGTCGCCCCCGTCGTCAGGTCGCCGCCAGCCTGCGCATGCAACGCGCCAGCTGCGGTGACTTGGCCTGGCAGCACCATGTCGCGGCCCGCTTTGAGCTCGACCGCGCCCGTGGCGGTGACCAGACCGCTGGAGTTCGTGCCGACTTGCGCCGCGCCGGTGGCGGTGCCCGCCGTGCCGCCGTTGCCCGCGTTCGAACCGCCCGCCGCCGGCCCGGAGGCCGAGCCCGAACCGGAACTCGAACCACCGGAGCCCGCGTTCCCCGCGCCTGCGCCACTGCCCGGCGGCGTCCCTCCCGGCGCGATGTCGCCGCCGATCCGCACATTCCGCGCGGATTCAACCCGCACGTCATTTCCGCCCATCAGCAACGAGCCGCCCAACGACAGATCCTGCCCAGCCGCGACACGCAGCGCGCCCTGCGTCTGCACCGCGGCCTGCGCGGCGACGCTTACGTTGCCTGCCGCGTTCACATCGATCGAACCGCCCGCTCCCACCGCCCCCGAAATCGCGGCATTGCCGCCGGCGGCCAGCGCCACGTTGCCCGCGGCTTGCGCGGCGCCGTCCACCGACACGTCACGCCCGGATGCCAGCCGCAGATCCCGCGCCGCCTGCACGGCGGCGCTTGGCGCGATACGGACGTCGCCCGATGCGCTGACTTCCAGGTCGCCGGTCAGTGCAACCAGGTTGCCGCCCACGTTCACGCCGACGCCGGCCTCGGTGCCGATCAGCCGGATGCTGTTGGCGTACATGCCGCCCAGCGCCGCGGTGTCCAGCGCCACGACGGGCGCCGGGCCCTCGCCTGGGCCAGCGGTCGCGTTGCCGGTGGCGTAGTCCACGCGCGCCGCACCCGCCGTGACGTTGAGCCGGTCGGCCCAGACGCCGGCGTTGATTTCCAGCGTTCGGGCGATGAGGTCAACCTGACTGGTGGCGTTGCCGTTCAGCCCCTGGCCCTCGACGCGCAGCTTGCCGCCGGCAACTTCCAGTGCGATGTTGCCGTCGGGCCCGACCTGCGGACGGCCCGTGGTCAGCGTGGCGCGATCGGCGTTCAGAAAGCCGCAACCGTTGCAGGTGATACCTGCCGGATTGGCGACGATGACGTTGGCGCGGTTGCCCGCGACTTCAAGCGTGCCCATCAGTTGCGACGGGTTGGGCGCGGTGACCTGGTTCAGGATGGTGGTGGCGCGCTGGTTGCCCAACATGACATTGCCGGCCACCTGGCCGGCCAGTTGCGTCTGGCTGGCGCCGCCGCTGTTGTTCAGCACCACGCCGGACGGTCCCACGTTGAACTGCGTGTAGCGGTTGTTGGACACGCCGCCCGCCGAAGGCGGCGCGATGTTGACGACCGGCACGCCGTTGGTGACGCCCACGGTCGGCTTTTGCCCAGCCACGTTCCTGTCGACGGAGATCGGCAGCGTCTGCGCCAGCACGGGCGACCAGACCTGCGTGAAGACGATGGACCAGACAATCAACGAACGAAGCTTGGACATCATGCGCACCTGACGGGGAACAGCGGATTTAGAACTCGAGCATCACGGCCATCGCGAAGACGGTGGACGCAGTTTTGAGCGATTCGGGTTTCTTGAGCGGCCAGCCGGCCGAAAGGTCGTAGCTGGCACTGACATGGGGAATGGACAGACGGCCGCGCAGGCCTGCGACCGCGCCGACCAGCGTGCGGCCGGACAGGTACTCGGCGGACGGGCCGCCCACCCGCCCGACGTCCAAGCCGGTATAGAGCTGCTGGCCGGCAAGGCCGGTCAGATCGTCCAGGTTGAACGACAGATCGTTGCGCAGTGTCCAGCCGTCTTCGGCGGCGAGCGTCATCTGGCCGTCGAAGCCGCGCACGGCGTAGCGGTTGCCGATCGTGAAGTAGTCAGCCGGCACAATGGCCGTCTTGGCGTGCTGGATCTGCCAGTTGGCCTGATAGGCAAGCGTTTGCCCGGCAACCTGGAACGGCAGATAAGCGCCCGCGCTCGCGGTAAGAATCGTGCTGCGCCCGTTCCAGTCCGGGTCGCCGTAGATGTAGCCGGGCTCGTCGGAGAACTGAGGCAGCGTGCCGCGCACGCCGCCGCCGATGTCCAGCACGGCCCGGCCGACGTAATGGCGATGCCCGTAGCCGAGTTCGTAGCCCGTGACGTCGCGGCGCTGAACGTCGATGGCCACGTCGTTCAGGGTGCTGTCGGTGCGCTTGCGCAGCACGGTGAGCGACAGGTTGCCCTTGTAGGAGGTGCCCCGGTACGGCACGACCGATACGCCTGCCTGGATCTGTTTGGTGGTGCCGCCGTAGACGATGGGTTCTTCGAAGCCGGCGACCGTCTGGCGGTATGTGGATTTGCTGGCACCCGCGAAGACGGTCCAGTAGCCGAACGGCACGTTGTAGTTGATGGAAGCGGCGCGCGTGTGGGAGTCGGCGTCGCGCCAGTGCGCATTGCTGTTCCACGAGACCGACAGCTGATCGTAAAGGAACAGCGGGGAATCCAGGGTCAGGCCGGCATTGAGTTGATACTTGCCCACCGTATCCATGCCGCCGTTGTCGCCGCCCAGGTAGCCATGCCAGCGCTTGCCGGTGCCTGGCTTGATGAGAATGTCCGAGTCGCCCAGTTCGGGGCCCGGCGCGATATCGATGGCGGCGTCGGCCTGGCTGCCAAGACGGCGGATGTTCTCAAGCGCCTGGTCCAGATCACGCTGATTCAGTTCGCCGCCCGGGCCGGTCGGCAACGCCGTGCGCCACCAACCGATGCCGTCCTGGCTTTGGACGGCGGAGATGCGGCCTGGCAGATAACGCAGCGTCAGCGACCCGTCCGCAAGCGACTGCTCGGGCACGACGACGCGCGCGGTGACCAGACCGTCGTCGATCAGCAAGCCGATCAGGTGTTCTTGAAGCGCCCGCAACCCGCCGCCGCCCACGCATTCGCCCAGCACGATGGCCGTGGCGCGCGCCAGGAGATCTGGCGGTTCGGGGCCTTCCCAGATGACTTCCCGCAAGACGAAGCACGGGGTTTCGGGGGGAAGGGTCAACCCGCCCGGCTGGGCCGCGGAGGGCGCCGACAGCACGTCGGGACGCTCTGCCGCCCGCGCGCGTTGAGCGTCGATTTCCTGCTCCTGCCGGCGCTGGATTTCTGTGGCGCGCTGTGCGGCCTCAGGGGCGGGTTGCGCCCACGCCGAACTGATGCCCGCTCCGGCGCAAAGCGCCGCCCAAATCAACCATGCTCCGTGAAAGTGCTGCGATCCGCTCATACGTCTGGACGCCTTCGGCCAACCGCCGTGCGTCGTCTCCTGTTGATCGATTGGGGCTGAATTTTGCCGCGCAATACCGTTTATTACAATATATATCTATTGTTTCTTTATTGAATTCTTCGCCATTGCCCCGCTTTGTCGTTCGTATGGCGCTGATTGCCGTCTTTTATTGATATTTCTTAAAGATGGAACTCGGACACGTAACAAATCGACTTCGAACAAGTGAGCAGGCAGCTACATCAGCCGCCTTTTTAAAACGCTGCCTAAGCCGCAGAAATCAGAGAATTCTGAAATATCGGGCCGGGTTAACCCGAATGCCCGCATATCTACGAATCGTCAATAATTCGCCAACGTTTTGTCGTTGATCCGTCCCTTTGCCTGCCTTGCCCATGTCTGTATCCGTTCGGGACGCCATCGTTTCGTCTTCCCACCTTGCGTCTTCCGCGCCTGAGCTGTCCGAGGTCGAATTCGGCCTGATCATTGCGTCGCATGCGTTCAACCGCTGGATGGTGCGCTGCATGGCGTGTGCGGGGCTGCCCGAACTGACGTCGCTGGATATCCTGGTGCTCAACCACGTATTCCATCGGGGCCGGGGCAAGAAACTGGCCGACATCTGCTTCACGCTCAATGTCGAAGACACCCACCTGGTGAATTACTCGCTCAAGAAGCTGGAGCGCCTGGGCGTTGTCCAAAGCGCCAAGACGGGCAAGGAAGTGATCTACACCACCACCGACGCCGGCGCGGCCGCCATCCAGCGCTACGCCGAAGTGCGCGAGCAGTGCCTCGTCAAACCGTTCATCGACTCCCCCGCCGCCGACAACGCCAGTCATCAACTGGCCAATACCTTGCGTGCCCTTTCGGGCCTGTACGACCAGGCCGCCCGCGCGGCCACCTCGCTGTGAGAATCCACGTTGTCTAGCATTCCTGTCTCCGCCCCCGCCCCGCTGCTGTCCGTGCGCGGCGTATCGGTCGATTTCAATACCGACACCGGCGGGTTTCGCGCCGTCGACAACCTGGATTTCGACGTGCGGCCCGGCCGCACGCTGGCGATCGTGGGCGAGTCCGGTTCGGGCAAGTCCGTCACGTCGATGGCGATCATGCGCCTGACCGACTACAGCGGCGGCCGCATTTCGACCGGCCAGATCCTGTTCCGCGGCAGCGACGATCGCGAGGTCGACCTGACCCAGGCCAGCGACGAACAGATGCGCGCGATCCGCGGCAACGACATCGCGATGATCTTCCAGGAGCCGATGACGTCGCTCAATCCCGTGTTCACCATCGGCGACCAGATCGTCGAAGCGATCATGCTGCACCAGCAGCTGTCGCGTTCGGCGGCGCGCCAGTCGGCGCGCAAGCTGCTGGAAAAGGTGCGCCTGCCCGATGCCGAACAGCTGCTGGACCGCTATCCGCATCAGTTGTCGGGCGGCATGCGCCAGCGCGTGATGATCGCGATGGCGCTGTCGTGCCAGCCGCGCCTGTTGATCGCCGACGAGCCGACGACGGCGCTGGACGTCACGATCCAGGCGCAGATCCTGAACACCATCCGCGAACTGCAGCGCGACCTGGGCACCGCGGTGATCTTCATTACCCACGACATGGGCGTGGTGGCCGAGATGGCGGACGACGTGGTCGTCATGCTGCGCGGCAAGAAGGTCGAGCAAGGCACGGTGCAGGAAATCTTCAACGCGCCCAAGCATCCCTACACGCGCGCACTGCTGGCCGCCGTGCCGCGCCTGGGCAGCCTGACGGGCCGGGACCTGCCGCTGCGCACGCCGCAGACCGTGCTGGAAGGCGACACGCTGCGCGAGGTGGGCGAGACCCGCGAACAGGACACCGCACGCTACGACGAACCCGTGCTGCGCGTGGACAAGCTGACCACGCGCTTTGACGTGGGCCACAACCTGTTCGGCCGCGTCACGCACCGGGTGCATGCGGTCGAACAGGTCAGTTTTGACGTCTACCCCGGCGAGACGCTGGCCCTGGTGGGCGAATCGGGCAGCGGCAAGTCCACCATTGGCAAGACCTTGCAGCAGCTGGTGGCGCCCACGTCCGGCGCGGTGCGCTACAACGGGCAGGACATTTTCTCGATGGACAGCGCGGGACGCCAGCGCCTGCGCCAGGAGATCCAATACATCTTCCAGGATCCGTATGCGTCGCTGGACCCGCGCAAGACCGTGGCCTTCAGCATCGCCGAGCCGATCCGCACGCATGGCCTGCTGAGCAGCGAAGACGCCATCGCGCGGCGCGTGGGCGAGCTGCTGGAACAGGTGGGCCTGAAGCCCGAGCACGCCACGCGTTATCCGCACGAGTTCTCGGGCGGCCAGCGCCAGCGGGTGTGCATCGCGCGCGCGCTGGCCAGCAATCCCAAACTGATCATCGCGGACGAGTCCGTGTCGGCGCTGGACGTGTCGATTCAGGCGCAGATCCTGAACCTGCTGATGGATCTGCAAAAGGATCGCGGACTGTCGTACCTGTTCATCACGCACGACATGGCGGTGGTGGAAAAGGTGAGCCACCGCGTCGCGGTGCTGTACCTGGGCCAGATCGTCGAACTGGGCACGCGCCGCCAGATCTTCGAATCCCCGCAGCACGCCTACACGCGCAAGCTGCTGGCAGCCGTCCCGGTGGCCGAGCCCGGCCGCCATATCGACACTTCCCTGATCGAGGGCGAGATCCCCAGCCCGGTGCGCCGCGTGGGCGATGAGCCCGCGATCGTTCCTCTCTTTGAGTTCGCGCCCGGCCATCAGGTCGCCCGCGCCGCCTGAAACCCCTTTTATCCGTCAGTCCGACCCGATTTCCCGTCCCTGGAGGCGACCATGCAATTCCTTCGCACCACCCTCTCCGCCACCGCGCTGACGCTGGCCCTTGCCGCCGCGCTGCCCGTGTCGACGGCGCACGCCGCCGGCACGCTCAATGTGGCCATCAACCAGGATCCGGGAAGCTGGGATCCGATCGACACGTTCGTGACCTTCTGGGGTTCGGTTGGCAGCAACCTGTACGACGGCCTGACCATGCGCGGCGCCGACCTGAAGCTGCAGCCGGGCCTTGCCACCAGCTGGGAATACCTGGACGACAACAAGCGCCTGCGCTTCAAGCTGCGCGAAGGCGTCAAATTCCATAACGGCGAGCCATTCAATGCCGAGGCCGTCAAGTTCACGTTCGACCGCCTGCTGGGCGCGGAAGGCGCCAAGGGCCCGCAGAAGTCGAACTACGACTCGATCGGCGAGGTCAAGGTGGTGGACCCGTACACGGTCGACTTCATCCTGAAGCAGCCGGACCCCGTGCTGTTGACGAAGCTGGCGGGCTACGGCGCGATGATCGTGCCGCCCAAGTACATCACGGAAAAGGGCGAAGACAACTTCAACACGCATCCGGTCGGCACCGGTCCGTTCAAGTTCGACAGCTACCAGCCCAAGGTCAACGTGACGCTGGCGCGTAACGACGAATACTGGGGCGGCAAGCCCAAGCTGGACAAGGTGGTGTATCGCTTCATCGGCGAACCCGGCACGCAGGTCGCCGAATTGCAGGCCGGCCGCATCGACATCGCCACGCTGATCCCGCTGGGCCTGATCGAAACGGTGAAGAAGTCGGGCAACGCCGACGTCATCTCCACGGGCGGCCCGGTGGCCTTCGCGCTGCGCTACAACACCAAGAACGGCATCACGCAGCACCGCGACGTGCGCCGTGCGCTGATCATGGCGGTCGATCGCGACGCCATCGTCAAGCAGCTCCTGCTGGGCCAGGCCAAGACCATCGCCAGCTTCCAGGGTCCGCAGTCGTTCGGCTACAACCCCGAGCAAAAGCCCCTGCCCTTCAATCCCGCCGAAGCCAAGAAGCTGCTGGCGGCCGCCGGCGTGAAGCCGGGCGCCACGGTGCAGATCGACGTGCGCGGCAGCGACTCTAACTTCCGCGAAGTGGCGCAGGCCGTGTCCGGCTACCTGCAAGGCGTGGGCGTGCGCGCCACCATCAAGCCGTATGAAACCGGCGTGCTGCTCAACGACATCATTCCCGGCGGCAAGACCGGCGAGATGTGGCAGAACCAGTGGGGCGGCTGGACGTACGACTACGACAACACGGCGTACCTGATGTACCACTCGGGTCAGAAGTGGAATCCGTACGACAACGATCCCAAGCTGAACGCGATGCTGGAAGCGCAGCGCACGGTCTACGACGTGAAAAAGCGCGAAGCGATGCTGCACGAGATCGCCGCATACGTGGCCGACCAGGCGCTGGAAATGCCGCTGTACAGCCTGAACACGATCGTGGGCGTGAACAAGCGCGTGAAGAACCTGGAAGTCCCGGGCGACATCCGCTTCCGTTTCCTGGATACGGCCATAGAGTAAGTCCCCCCCGAGCGCTTCGCGCCTCCCCCAGGGGCATGCCTGCGGACCGGCAGAGCCCGGATCCGCGGCATCCCGCTTGGGGTGTGCCTCGTTGAGGCATCGGTGCGAATCGATGCCGCGTTAACACCCTTTTCCCGCCACGGCGCAAGCCGGTGCGGCGCCTTATGACCGGATTTCTCATCAAACGCGTGTTGCAGGCGGTCTTTGTGATCGTGGCCGTGACGCTGCTTGTCTCTTATGCCGTGCGCCTGACCGGCGACCCTGCGCTGATGCTCAGCCAAGGGTCCGGCAGCGTGACCGAACAGGATCTGGCCAACATCCGGCAGGCGCTCGGATTGAACCGGCCGTTCCACGAGCAGTACCTGTCGTACATGCAAGGCCTGCTGCACGGCGATTTCGGGCGCAGCTTCATGGGCGGCACCTCGGTCGCCAAGCTGATCGGCGATGCCCTGCCGGCCACGCTGATGCTGGCCTTCACGTCGCTCATCGTGTCCATCCTGATTTCGCTGCCGCTGGGCATCCAGGCGGCCATCAAGCGCGGCAAGCCCACGGATCAGGCCATCCGCATCCTGTCGCTGGTGGGGTTGTCGTTTCCCAACTTCTGGCTGGCGCTGATGCTGGTGCTGCTGCTGTCGATCACTTTCCCGCTGCTGCCGCCATCCGGCTGGAGCGGTCCGGCCAGCCTGGTGCTGCCGTCGCTGACGATGGCGATCATCCTTAGCGCCACCAATATCCGCCTGGTGCGCACGACGATGCTGGAAACGCTGTCCGCGCAATACATCATGGTGGCGCGCAGCAAGGGCTTGAAAGAACGCATCGTGCTGTACAAGCACGCGCTGCGCAATTGCGCCATTCCGCTGATCACGTACCTGGGCCTGCAGTTCGGCGGCCTGATCGGCGGCATCGTGGTGATCGAGATGGTCTTCAACTGGCCCGGGCTGGGCACGCTGGCGTTCGACGCCATTTCCGGCCGCGACTATCCGGTGCTGCAAGGCACGGTCACCGTGCTGGCCACCGTCATCGTCCTGGTCAACCTGATCGTCGACATCGCCTACGGCATCGTCGATCCCCGTATCCGCACGCGTTGAGCATCATGCAGACAACCACTTCCCCCGCCGCTCCGAAGGCCATGAAGCCGCGCAGCCGCTATCGCTCGCTGGAATTCGTGCTGGGCGCGCTTCTGACCGGCGTCATGGTCCTGCTCGTGCTGGCGTCCGGCTGGCTGTTTCCGGACGGCGGCGAATCCATGGACCTGGCCGCGCGCCTGATGGCGCCTTTCGCGTCGGCCGCCCACCCGTTCGGCACGGACCCGCTGGGCCGCGACGTGCTGGCGCGCGTGATCGTCGGCGGCAAGATCTCGCTGCTGGTGGGCTTTGCCTCGGTGCTGGGCGGCGCGCTCCTGGGCATCATCATGGGTCTCATTGCCGGCTACTACCGCGGCTTCTGGGACATGATCGTCATGCGCTTTGCCGACGTGCAACTGGCGCTGCCCTTCATCCTGGTCGCCATCACCTTCATCGCCATCCTGGGCGGCGGCCTGTTCAACGTCATCTTTTTCATGATCGTGTCGCAATGGGTGCAGTACGCTCGCCTGGTGCGGGCGCAGGTGCTGGCGCTTCGCGAGCGTGAATTCGTGCTGGCTGCGCGCGCCTTCGGCGTGCGCGACCTGGCCATGATCCGCCACCACATCGTGCCCAACCTGCTGGGCCCGCTGGTGATCCTGATGACCCTGAACGTGGCCAACAACATCCTGCTGGAAAGCAGCCTGACCTTCCTGGGTCTGGGCGTCGATCCCATGATCCCGAGCTGGGGCGGTATGCTTGCCGATGGCCGCACGTACATGCAGACGGCCTGGTGGGTCAGCGTCTTTCCTGGCCTGGCCATCATGCTGACGGTGCTGGGCCTGAACCTGCTGGGCGACTGGCTGCGCGACCGCCTGGATCCGACCGGCAAGGTCTGATGAATCGATCCGCACCCTGGGCGCGGAAGGAATATTGAGTATGTCGTTGCTGGACAAAAGTTTCGATCGCACGCTGGACGCCTGGACGCACGCCTACATGGCGCCGGCCTGGCGCGGCGCGGTCGTGGAAGGCTGGCTGTTCGAGAGCGCCCAAGCCCGCCGCGCCGCGCAAGACCGGCTGCAACAGGCCGGCGTGACGGCGCGCTTTCGCAGCGCCTACAAGCCGCTGCTGCACTATTTCCTTGAAGAGGTCGAACACGACGGGCTGGTCTCGGCCGAGATCCGCTACCCCTTGCACGAGCACGCGCAGGCCAAGCGCTTCACGCTCGAAGCCTACCCCCTCGTCGCGCTGCTCAAGGACGTGCGCGTGACGATGCTGCCCGGCGCGAACGACCTGCACTACGACGTCACCCTGGGCTATGCCGACGGCCGCACGCTCGACGCCCGCATCTTCGCGCCCAATCAGCTGGGGCACGCGCCGGACGGCACACCCGAGCTGTCGCCCACCGGCTGGCTGCGGGTGCGCGACGCGAGCGGCGCGGTGCAAACCGATGCCGCGCAGGCCACCGAATACCAGTTGCTCTTTCGCAGCATCATGGACACGGTGCGCACCCACACCTGGGGCGCGCACGAGCCGTATTTCGACCGGCTGGAGATTCGCGTCGACCTGCCCGGCATCGACTTCGCGCTGCCGGTCGACGAGGAAATCGTCAGCACCTTCGAGGCGCTGCACGAAGACATCTATTTCTCGCTGCTCGAGCACTTCCAGCAGCACTCCGGCCGCCCTTCCGGCGACCGGGGCCTGCAACCCGGCCAGATCATTCCCGACATCCGCCGCCACGATGGTGCGCCGCGCGTGCAGATCTCGGTGGAGCCCTTTGCACCCGTCGCGCCCGTGACGCCGGCGGCGCCTGCCAGTCCGCTGGCCCTGGTACGCGAGCCGCTGTCGGCCGCGCAGATCGCCGGGTGCATGGCGGCCTTTGGCGGCGACACCTTCCAGGCCGTGTCCCGGCAAGGCCGTCCGGTGCTGGGCACCTATGTGCGCGGCCCGGGTCCAGCCGTCTTCATTTCGGGCGCGCAGCACGCCAACGAAACCTCCGGCGTGGTGGGCGCCCTGCGCGCCGCGCAGACGCTGGCCGCGCGCGGCGATGCGCATTTTGCGCTGATCGCCTCGGAAAATCCCGATGGCTACGCGCTGTTCAACCGGCTGCGAGAGCAGCATCCGCGCCACATGCTGCACGCCTCGCGCTACAGCGCGCTGGGCGACGATATCGCCTACCGCGAGCGCGCGCCGTTCTTCGAACGCGAAGGCCGCCATCAGGCGCATGCGATCAGCGGCGCGCAGCTGCACATCAACCTGCACGGCTATCCCGCGCACGAATGGACGCGCCCGCTGTCGGGGTACCTGCCGCGTCACTTTGAGCTGTGGACCATCCCCAAGGGGTTCTTCCTGGTGCTGCGCCATCATCCGGGCTGGGGCGAGCGCGCCCGGCATCTGATCGAAGGCGTCACCGCGCGGCTTGCCCGCAACGTGCCGGGGCTGGTGGAATTCAACGCGCGGCAACTGGAACTCTTTCACGCACACGCGCTGGAAAAGGGATTCGACGTGCTCAACGGCATTCCCGTGCAGGTCACGGAAACCGATCGTGAAGAATTGCCAATGGCGCTCATCTCGGAGTTTCCGGATGAAACGGTCTACGGAGACCGATTCGTTTTCGCGCATACTGTGCAGATGGAAACCGTCCTGGCGGCCACCGATCTGTATCGCGCGGGACTATAGACGCCTGCATCCCGCCGCTTGAACCCGCAATAAAAAAATGAACATCCGAGAACGCAACCACGGCGACGATCTGGCCCTGGTGGACATCTGGCTCCGTTCGGTGCGCGCCACCCACACTTTCCTGACCGAAAAGGAAATCCAGGCCATGTACCCGAAGGTGCTGAACACGTACCTGCCGTCGGTAAGGGTCTGGGTCTGTGAGGACGATGCCGGCGAAGTCGCCGGCTTCATGGGCCTGACCGGCAACAAGGTCGAAATGCTGTTCGTGGATGCCAACAAGCGCGGCAAGGGGGCCGGCCGCCGGCTCCTTAACTTTGCACGCTCGCTGCATGGCACGCTGCTGGTCGACGTGAACGAGCAGAATCCGCAGGCGCACGGCTTCTACAAGCACTACGGATTTCAAGACGTGGGACGCTCGGCCCACGACGACGCTGGCCGCCCTTTTCCCATCATTCACATGAAGCTGGCCGGCTAAGGCAACGCGTTCAGGCGCCGCCCGCTTCGTGCCGGGCGCGCCACGCTTTCAAGGCCTCGCGATAGCGGTCCATGGCCTCGTCATAGAGGTCGTAGACGCAGGGAATGCAACCGCTGTTGCAGCATTCGCCGGGCTCGGGGCGTTCAGGCGGAACGGGCGGCGGATCGGCGTCCGGAGATTTCTTCTTGCTCATGGCGCCATGTTAGCGCTGCGCGTCATGCGCCGGCACGGCGCGGGCGTTCACACGCCTTCGCGCTTGCGCCAATCCGCGCGGCGGATTTCGTAGCAGACCTTGGGCTCCGGCGCGTCGCCCGTCATGCCGACGTAACGCAGCCCCGTCTTTTCCATGACGCGCTGCGACGCCAGGTTTGAGCGCAGCGCCACGGCGCCCAGCACGTCCACCGGCAGCAGGCGAAACCCCAGCCCGATCAGCGCGCGGGAAATCTCCGCTGCATAGCCCTTGCCCCAACAGTCGGGATGCAGCGCATAGGCAAGCTCCACGCTGGCCCGGCCGGGCGACGCCGTCGCCTTCAGCCCGGCACGGCCAGCGGGCAGGCCCGTCTCGCGGTCCTGCAGCACATACATACCGTAGCCATGTTCGGTCCAGTGGACGATGTTCTGCGCCACGTAGCTTCGGCTGGCCGCCGCGTCGCGCGTTCCGCCCATCGATTGCATCAGATCGGCATTGGCGTGCATCTCGATCATGAACGGCAGATGCGCCTGCGACATGCGGCGCGCGTAAAGACGCAGGGTCTGGAAATCGTCGGGAAACTCGGTGGACGGCATGGCAGGCTCGCTCATTATTCCGGATAAGCCCGCATGGCGGCCGGTTGCTCGGCCTTGAGCGCATCCAGGATGCGCTTGCCCACGCGACCGTCCTGCGGCAGGTTCAGGCGCGCCTGCTCCTCGCGCACGGCGTCTCGGGTCTTTCCGCCGGGAATGCCGTCGGCCACGCCGATGTCATGACCGCGTCCGTACAGCTGCTTCTGCAGTTCCTTGATCTGCGCACGCGACAGGCCAGGGTCGTCGGTCGGCCACGCCGTGACGAGCGCCGGACCGCCTTGCAGGCGGTTCAGCAGCAGCGATACAGCCAGGCCGTAACGGCGCGACTGGTTGTAGTGCAGGATGGCGTCGAAATTCACGGTGGCCAGGAACACCGGGCCGCGTGCGCCGGTCGGCGCGAAAAGGTACGCCTGCTGGTCATTGCCCGAGGGCAGCTTCAGCACCGAGCCGTCGCCCTGCTTGACGCCGGCCTGCGCCCACTGGGCGATCGTCCGGCGATCCTGCGACCCCACGTACTCGGCGTCGGGCTCGGCGGGAATCGCGGCGGCCAGCTCGGCTGGCACGCGCACTTCCACGACGGCGGGCAGACCATGCGTCCATTGCGCGCGGCGCTTGCGCAGGTGGTTGGCTGTGGAAGCCAGCGCGTCGGGCAGCGAGTTGTAGAGGTCGATGCGGCCATCGCCATCGCCGTCGGCGGCCAGTTCGTAGAACGACGTGGGGATGAATTGCGTCATGCCGAACGCGCCGCTCCACGACCCGACAAACTTGTCGGCGGGCACGACGCCGTCGCGCAAGAGGCGCACGGACGCGTAGGCGTTCTTTTCCCAGAGCGTTTTGTTTTCGGTGCAGGCGCGCGTCAGCCAGGCGTTGAGCACGTCGGTCTTGCCGACCTGGCGGCCATAGTTGGTTTCGATGCCGAAGATGGCGACCAGCGTCGCGGGATCGACCTGATACTGCTGGCTGATGGCGCCCAGCTGCGCGCCGTACTTGCCGAGCACGGCCTTGCCGTCCTGCACGCGCTCGTCGTCGACCGTCTTGGCGATGTAGTCCCACCAGCTTTCGCGGCCCTCGGGCTGGCCCTTGGCCGACGCAACGGTAGTGGGCAGCAGCGTGGCGTTGGCCGTGTACTTGTTCCAGTCGGCAACGGTCAGGCCGTTGGCCGTGGCGCCCTTGCGCAGCTTGTCGATGCAGGCCTTGGTGTCGAGTTCGGTGGGGACGATGACCGTCGGGGCGGCGGGCGCGGCGGCCGGGGCTGCGGAGGCAGCGGGCGCGGCGGCGGGCGCGGCGGAAGCAGCAGGTGCTGCCGCCGGCGCAGTAGCGGGCGCAGTAGCCGGCGCGGCATGGGCAGCCGGCGCGGGCGTGTCGTCAAAGCTGCGCTTGGGTTTGAGCGCGGGTTGCGGCTGTTCGGGCGCGGGCGTCTGGATGCGCGATCCGGTGGCAGATCCGGGCGACTGCGCCTGCGCGGCGCCGGCTGCAGCGGCGGTCAGGGCCGCGGCCAGCAGCACGCGCGAAAAGCTGTCGATTCGAGGACGGGAGAAACTCTGGCGCATGGCTTTCCTGAAAAATCGAGGTCAGCCGGGATCGTACCGCGACCAGCGGCCGAAATCGAACGCGGCCCCTGCCCTGCCAGCGGACACCGGCCGATCATTGCGGGGCGGGCGGCGCCTCACGCAACTGCGCCAGGCGTTGCGCGGCCATTTCATACCCTTGAGCCGCGGCGGCCTCGTACCAGCGCAGCGCCTCTTTCATGTCGAAGTGTTCCATGACGAGGCCCTGCAGGTATTGCGCGCCGGGATCGCCACGCTGCGCAGCAGCCAGCATCGCCCGGTCGGCCATGCCGTCCTGGCGGGGCGACTCGCCATAGATGTGGGCGTTGCCGCCCTCGATGGTGCCACCCAGTTCGCGCATCGACGGCGGGGTCTGATCGAAGAGCTGACGCCAGAACAGCGCCACGAGCACGACGAACAGCGCGAAGAAAAGGGTCCAGGTGACGATCCGTTTAGCGGTCATGTTTCTCTCAAAAAATGGGCAGGCTTGCGCCCGCGGACTTCAGGGATGATCGGTGGCGGGCGCAAACCAGTATTGGAACAAATCGCCATCATTGGTGTACCAGGGCAGCAGCATGCCGATGCTGTCGGACTCTCGCGCCACCGTCAGCAGCAGCCCGCCCGCGTCCTTGCGCAGGATGGCCACGTGACGCCGCACGCCCATGGACTCATGCTGGCGCCAGTCATGGCGCACGCTGACCCACAGCCGGCCTTGCGTGCATCCGGCAGCCCGCCAGATGGCATTGCCGGGAGGCGGGGGTTCGCCCACGGCTGCCGTATCGGCGCCTTCCTCTTGCAGGACAAGCTGCGA
This sequence comes from Achromobacter sp. JD417, assembly GCF_041879325.1. NCBI lineage: Bacteria > Pseudomonadati > Pseudomonadota > Betaproteobacteria > Burkholderiales > Alcaligenaceae > Achromobacter > Achromobacter sp. JD417. The sequence continues at coordinate 3,781,607 of NZ_CP087159.1, forward strand.
CACCTGACGCGCACCGTGCTCATCGCGCGCCTCTATCCGCCACCCGAGAGCATCCGGGACGAACGAGACGGTTGCGCGGGGCGACGATTTCCATGCCGGCAAGGGGGCATCGCGCATGCCCGGCAGATCCAACGGATACGTCAGAAATCCGCGCAGGTCCTCGAGCAGGAACGCATCGGCATCGCCGGCGCGCCGTTCACCCTGCGCGCGATAGACGCCGGCCAGGTCTGGGCATTGCGCCGGATCCGACGGCAGCACGACCGGCGTGCCTTGCTTGAAGGGCGGCCATTTGACGGCCACGTCGTCGACGCGTGACACGCTGCAACCGGCCAGCGCCGCGGTCAGCAGCGTGACCGCGGCGATCATCGCCGTGCGCCTGCCGCCGCAGGGGCGGCCGCCGTTGCCGGCACATAACCCTACGGACTGGCCGCCGTACTTGCGATCGCACTGGCCGCCGCACTGGCCGCTGCACTGGCTGCCGCACTTGCCGCCGCGTCTTTTCAACATCAATTCCGCTTCTCCCGTTGCAAGCCGAAGCCGTTGCAGGCCCCCGCACGCGCAGCGGGCCGCCATTCGCCGCCCCCGCGCCGCCAGGCGTCGAACTATATCCCGAATCCTCGCGCGCGTTGCCAAGCGGCCAGCGCGGGAGAATAATCGGCAAATCGCTTCCGCTTCCCCGCGCCATGACACCGTTCCGAGGCAAACTCCGCATCCGGCACCTGGAAATCGTGCTGACCGTCTCAGAATTGGGCAACCTGTCCAAGGCGGCGGCCCAATTGCACAGCACGCAATCGGGCCTGTCGCGCGCCATTGCGGAGATCGAGGAACTGGTGGGCGCGCGGCTCTTCGAGCGCACCGCAAAGGGCACCACCTGCACGCCGCTGGGCGACGCCATGTGCCGCCACGCGCGCCAGTTGCTGACGGGCTTTCGCAAGGCCGAGGTCGACCTGGCCGCCGTTTCGCGCGGCGAGGAAGGCAGCCTGACGGTGGGCTGCTTTTCGATGTTTGCGGGCTGGCCGGTGGCGCAGGCTGCGCGCGACTACCGCGAGGCGCACCCGCGCATCACGCTCACCATCGAGATCGGCACGCACGAACGGCTGATCGAGGACCTGGACGCCGGCGCGCTGGACGTGCTGATCAGCCGTTTCTCCAGCACCGTCAATCCGCAGATCTACCGTTCGACCACCTTGCTTGAGGACGCCGTGGTGCTGGCCTGCGCACCGCATCATCCGCTGACCCGTCTGCCGGGGGCCACGCTGGCCGATTATGTCGCGTATCCGTGGATCACCGCGCTGCCTGGCAGCCGCATCCGCGGCGAGCTGGAATTGTCCCTGCGCCAGGCCGGTTTGGCGATTCCGGATATGATCGGCGTCCTGTCGCTGGAATTCGGCCGCGAACTGCTGCTGGACGGTCAGTATCTGTGGATGCTGCCCGGCAGCGTTGCGGCCGTCCGGCAGGCGCGCGGCGAACTCACCGTGCTGCCCGCCCGCCCCGCCTTGCGCAAGTCTCCGCTTGCCGCCATCTGGCGCCGCGACCGTCCCAGCACCCGTCAGGCGCGCGCCTTCGCGGCCCAGCTCGAACGCACCATTCTGGCCGATGGCATTGCGCTGGCCGCCTGAGCCGCGCGCCCCCCGAACACGCCCCTTTTTCATACCGGAGCACCCATGTACGAATGGCTCAACGCATTGCCCAAGGCGGAATTGCACCTGCATCTGGAGGGCACGCTTGAACCCGAGCTGCTGTTCAAGCTGGCGCAACGCAACGGCGTGGCGCTGCCCTGGCCCGACATCGACGCCCTGCGTGGCGCCTACGACTACAACAACCTCCAGGAATTCCTGGATCTCTATTACCGCGGCGCGGACGTGCTGCGCACCGAGCAGGACTTCTACGACCTGACCTGGGCGTACCTGCTCAAATGCCGCGAGCAGAACGTGGTGCACACGGAACCCTTCTTCGATCCGCAGACGCACACCGACCGCGGCGTGCCCTTCGAGACGGTGTTGAACGGCATCAGCCAGGCCCTGGCCGACGGCGAGAAGCAACTGGGCGTAACCAGCGGCCTGATCCTGAGCTTCCTGCGCCACCTGCCCGAAGAACAGGCCATGCGCACGCTGGAGCAGGCGCTGCCCTACCGCGATGCGTTCATCGCCGTGGGCCTGGACAGCAGCGAGCAAGGCTTTCCGCCGCGCCTCTTTCAACGCGTTTTCGACCGCGCGCGCGCCGAAGGCCTGCCCGCCGTGGCGCATGCCGGCGAGGAAGGCCCGCCCGAATACATCTGGGAAGCGCTGGATCTGCTCAAGGTGCTGCGCATCGACCACGGCGTGCGCGCGGCCGAGGATCCCGAACTGATCGCCCGCCTGATCGACGAGCAGATTCCGTTGACCGTCTGCCCGCTGTCCAACACCCGGCTGCGCGTGTTCGGCCACATGCGCGAGCACAACATCCTGTCGCTGCTTGATGCCGGCGTGAAGGTCACCGTCAACTCCGACGATCCGGCCTACTTCGGCGGCTATGTCAACGAGAACTTCCACGCGCTCCACGAGCACCTGGGCATGACGCGCGAGCAGGCGCAAGCCCTGGCGGACAACAGCCTGGACGCGCGCATCGCCAGGTAGCGCCTTCCAGCCATGCGGGTTGCGCATGGCTCTGTTCGAAACCGGCATGCCCGGCGCGGCACTTTCCTCCCTACCATAGTCCGGCGGCAGCAACGCTTGCCGCCGCTGGACGATGAACAACGAGACAAGGGGCAGGATATGAGTGAACGCGTGAAGGCGGCGCTGCGCAGCGGCACGCTTGCCGGCGAGCGCGACGGCGGCGTGTGCCGCTTCGGCGCCATTCCCTATGCGCAGGCGCCCGTGGGCGAACTGCGATTTGCGCCGCCGCAGCCGGCCAGCTGGCGGGGTGAATTCGACGCCACGGGACTGGGCGCCGTGGCGCCGCAATTGCCCTCGCGCCTGCGCGGCGCCATGGGCGACTTCGATGCCGAGCAATCCGAAGACTGCCTGCACCTGACCGTGTGGACCCCGGCCGCGGACGGCAAGCGCCGTCCCGTCGTGGTCTGGCTGCACGGCGGCGCCTGGCAAAGCGGCGGCGGCGCGCTGGACTGGTACGACGGCTCGCGCCTGGCGCAACGGGGCGACGTGGTCGTCGTGGCCGTCAACTACCGGTTGGCCGCGCTTGGCTGGCTGTACGTGCCGGGGCAGACGGCCAATGCCGGGCTGCTGGACCAGGAGATGGCGATCGACTGGGTGCTGGCCAATATCGAAGACCTGGGCGGCGACCCCGAGCGCGTCACGGTGATGGGGCAATCGGCGGGCGCCTCGTCGATCTGCGCCATGCTGACGCGCCAGCCGCGCTTCTCGCGCGCCATCCTGCAGAGCGCCGCGCTGGGCCGCGGTTTTCGCAGCGCGGCGCAGGGCGAAGCCTTGGGACAGGTCTATCTGCGCGCGGCCGGGGCCGAGTCGCTTTCCGAGGCCCGGAAATTGCCAGTGTCCGCGCTGCTGGCTGCCCAACAAGCACCCGAGGTGGCGCAGGCGTTGCAGGCCGAAGGCAGCAGCCGCAGCCTGTTTTCGCCGGTGCTCGATGGCCAGGTGCTGCCGCTGGACATTGCCCCCGCGCTGTCGACCGCCGCGGGCCGCGCAGACGTGCTGGTCTGCTACACGCGTGACGAGATGGCCGCCTTTCCAGACCATGGCACCGACGCTGCCAGCCAGCAGATGGGCGACGCCGTGTTCGGCGCGCCATCGCGGCAGTGGGCCGGGCACGCCGCCGCGCAAGGCCGAGACGCCTGGCTGGCGCGCTTTGACGTCGCACCGACGGACCGCTTTGGCGCGTGCCATTGCATCGAGCTGCCGTTCGTGTTCGACACCCTGCAAGCCTTTACCGGGGCGCCCATGCTGGCCGGTCTGCCTGCTGCGCATGCAGAGCAGCTTGCCCGCCAGACGCAGACCGCCTGGCTGGCCTTCATCCGGGGCGATGCGCCGGCCTGGCCGCAAGCGCCGCACATGCAGATCCTGGCCTGAGCCCGCCACGCCACCCGCCATGCCGCATCTGGCGCCGGGCTTGCCCCCGCGCCTTGCACACCAACAACACAAGGGGAATTCCATGTTCAAGCAATGCCTTCTTGCGATGGCGCTCGCGCTGCCGCTTGCCGCCACCGCCGCCTATCCCGAAAAACCGGTCAAGATCATCGTTTCCAATCCGCCGGGCGGTCCGGTCGACGTCATGCTGCGCGTCCTGGCGAGCAAGCTGGGCGCGGCCTGGGGCCAGCCCGTCGTCGTGGAGAACAAGCCGGGCGCCTCGGGCATCATCAGCACGGGCGCCCTGGTCAAGTCCGCTCCCGACGGCTACACGTTGGGCATGGTGGTCGCCTCGTCGGTGACCATCGTGCCGTTTGCCGTCGATAGCCTGCCGTTCGACACGCAAAAGGACCTGCAGCCCATTTCGCTGGTGGCGCGCACGCCGTTCATCTTCATCGTGCCCAAAGACAGCCCGCTCAAAACCTGGGAAGACTTCGTGCGCGAAAGCCGCGCGCGCAGCCTGAGCGTGGGATCGTTCTCGATCGGCACCGCATTCCACCTGGTCTGGGAACAGACCGCGCGGCGCGCGGGCATCAAGGCGCTGTACGTTCCCTCGTCATCGTCCGGCAAGACCCAGAACGACCTGATCGGCGGACAGCTGGACGTGGGCCTGGACGCACCGTCCAGTTCGAAGGGGCTGATCGACAGCGGACGGTTGCGGGCATTGGCGATCACCAGCCCGCAACGCTTCGGCGGTCTGCCGGACACGCCCACACTGAAGGAGTCCGGCCTGGACTACGCGCCGCAGCCGTGGATCGGCCTGATGGGGCCGGCCGGCATTCCGAAGGACCGTGTCGCGCAGATCCAGAAGGCGGTCAGCGACATCCTGAAGGATCCCGCCATGCAGGCGCAGATGGAGACCCTGGGCATGATCCCCATCGGCAGCACGCCCGAGGAACTGGCCGCGACAATCCAGGCCGACCGCGCCGAAATGGGACCGCTCATCAAGGAGCTGGGGATCAAGCTGCAATAGCGCCGGCAGAGCCCCGGCGGCTTGCTTGGGGCGCGGGGCCGGCGTGGTTGCGCGGCCTTGCGGGCATCCCGCATTGACGCGTCGCCAGCCGGTGGCTACAGTGGCCGGCAGCCTTGCGGCGCGCTGCCTGCCGCATTCCCGAACCGCCCGCGGTCCTGCCGCGGGTCCAACTTTTTCGGATACCCATGAACAGCTACCGCGTCGGCATCGCCGGCTTCGGCGCCATCGGCCAGGCCGTGGCGCAATCCCTCGATGCCGGCCTGCCCGGCCTGACGCTCGCCGCCGTCGCCGTGCGCGATCCCAGCGCCCCGCCCGCCTTCTCGTGGAAAGACGGCGCGCCCGCCTTCACCACCATCGACGGCCTTGCCGACCACTGCGACGTTGTCGTGGAATGCGCGCCCGCGGCCGTGTTCCGCAACATCGCCGAACCTGTATTGCGCGCCGGCAAGAAGATGGTGGTGCTCAGTTCGGGCGCCCTGCTGCGCCACGAAGACCTCATCGACATCGCGCGCCAGCACGGCGGCCAGGTCATCGTGCCGTCGGGCGCCATTCTGGGGCTGGACGCCATCACCGCCGCGGCCGAAGGCGTCATCCATTCCGTCACGATGATCACCCGCAAGCCGGTGCGCGGCCTGCTGGGCGCGCCCTACCTGACCGACAACAACATCGACATCGAAGGCATCACCGAGCCGCGCCTCATCTTCCGCGGCTCGCCGCGCGAGGCCGCCGTGGGCTTTCCGGCCAATCTCAACGTGGCCGTCAGCGTGTCGCTGGCGGGCATCGGCCCGGATCGCACCACGCTGGAAATCTGGGCCGATCCCTCGCTCGATCGCAACCTGCACCGCGTCGAGGTCGTGTCCGACTCCGCGTCGTTCTCGATGGAAATCCAGAACATCCCGTCGGCCAATCCCAAGACCGGGCGCATCACGGCGCAAAGCGTGATCGCCGCACTGCGCAAGCTGACCGGACCGCTGCGCGTCGGCACCTGAGGGCGGCGCCCCTCTTCAGGCCGCCGCCCGCCGCAACGCGTCGCCGTGGCGCGGCGCCGGCATCGGCCCGACCTGCCAGCGTCCCGTTCCGTCCAGGTCCAGCCGGTGCGTATGGAACGCATCCAACGTGCTGCGATGGCCCACGCTGACCAGCATGCTGTCCGGCAGCGCCTCGCGCAGCAGGCTGTACAGCATGTGCTCCAGCCCTTCGTCCGTGGCCGAGGTGGCCTCGTCCAGAAACACCAGCGCGGGCCGGTTGTACAGCACGCGGGCAAACGCAATGCGCTGCTGCTCGCCCAACGACAGCACGCGTGACCAGTCGTGCACCTCATCGAGCCGGCCGGCCAGATGCCCCAGGTTGACCTGCCGTAACGCATCGGCCAGCCGCGCGTCGTCGGCCGGTTGCGCCAGCCCCGGATACGCCACCGCGCCGCGCAGGTCGCCCAGCGGCAGATACGGACGCTGCGACAGAAACAGCGCGGACGCGCCCTGCGGCCGCCGCACCACGCCGTGGGCGTACGGCCACAGACCGGCCAGCGCGCGCAGCAAGGTGGTCTTGCCGCTGCCCGACGGCCCCTTGATCAGCAGGGCTTGTCCGGGATGCAGGCGCAGATTCAGGTTGTCCAGCAGACAGGCGCCATCCGGGCGCGACACATCCAGGCCCTCGATCTCCAGGCCATCGGGCAGCGTCTGGGTCTGCACCTGCGGCAGCGCACGCGCGGCCTCGTTGGCATCCAGGAATCCATTCAGACGATCCAGCGTCGCGCGGTACTGGGCGAACGTGTCGTAGGAACTGCGAAAGAACGACAGCGATTCCTGCACCTGCCCGAACGCCTGCGAGGTCTGCATGACATCGCCCAGCTTGATCGCCCCGCTGAAAAAGCGCGGCGCCTGCAGGATGAACGGAAACACGACCGCGATCTGGCTGACCGACAGGTTGAAGCCGTCGAACTTCAGGCCCCGGTACACGCGCGCCCACAGATTGGCGATGTAGGACGTGAAGCGCGTCCACAGCGTCGCCCGCTCCACTTCCTCGCCCTGATAGAACGCAACGTTCTCGGCGTTCTCGCGCAGTCGAACCAGCGCATACCGGAAGTTGGCCGTCAGGCGCTCGGACAGGAAGTTCAGCTTGATGAGCGGGCGGCCAATCTTGAACGCCAGCCACGTCGCGACGATGACGTACAGATAAACCACGAACACCATGGCGCGCGGAATCTCCACGCCGCCCAGCGTCAGCGGACCCGACAGCCCCCACAGGATCGCCGTGAAGGCCACCAGCGACACGATCGCGCTGATCGCGCCGATCGCCAGCGTGCGCGACCCCGTCACGAATTGCGCGATGTCCTGTTCGATGCGTTGGTCGGGGTTGTCGACGGGTTCGGCCAGGAAGTGACCGCGGTAGTAGGCGCCCGCGCCCAGCCAGTCGCGCGTCAGCCGTTCGTTCAACCACACGCGCCAATGAATGTCGAAGGCCTGGCCCACGTAGCTGTCGGCCAGGCTGCGCACCACATGCACGGTGGCCAGCACCGCGAAAATCCCCAGGAAGTGCCAGAACACCGACTGGTCCAGCGCCTGCAAGGCACTGTAGAAGCCGTTGTACCAGAACGAAAACAGCACGGTCATGCGCACCGCGAACATCGCCAGGAACAGCAGCAAGGCCAGGGTGAGCATCGGGCGCCAACTGCGCCGGGGCGTCAGGTACGGCCAGGCCAGCCGCCAGAACTTCCGGCCCCAGACCGTGGTGCGCGTCAGGATCAGGGTGACCACCGCCAGCGCCACGGCGGAAATGCCGAACGCGCGCGCAAGCCACAGGGCGCTCTCTGCAAGTTGCTGCTGCCAATTCAGATCCATGAGCCCGGAACCTCGCAATGACGTTCCTGGTTAGACGTCCGGATCCGGCGCAGTTCCGGCAAAACTGCCGCTTTAAGCCTGGCTTAAGCCACCTCCAAGGACATTGAAGGCGCGTTGAAAGCCGAGACGCGATTTCATCAAGTCGGACCGAGGTCCAGGTTGGCGAACAGGTCCGCCAGCGTCGGCACGCTGCGCGCGGGCCAGATCGCGCTCAGGTCGAAACTGGGCAGGCGCTCGCCATCGCGCACCTCGCAAAAGCGCACGCCGCGAAAATCCATGGACCGTATCCAGCTGGGCAGCAAGGCCACGCCGCAGCCGCCCGCCACACACGACAGCACCGTCAACGTGCGGCTGGCCTCCTGGTTGACGTGCGCATCGTGCCCGCCCTTGCGCATGGCATCCAGGATGTCCGCATAAAATGCCGGCAACTGTGACTGCGGGTACATCACCAGACCGGCCTGCGCAATCTGCGCCATCGACACCTGACCGTCGGGCGGCACCTCGAATTCGTCGGGCACGGCGGCCACCAGCCGGTCCCGCAGCAACTGGCGCTCGCGCATGCGGCCGCCCACGGCCACGGGTGTATGCATCAGGCCGATATCGATTTCGCCCGTCTGCAAGGCCTCGGCCTGTTCGGCGTTGCTCATTTCCCGCAGGATGATGCGCACGCCCGGCGCCTGCTGGCGCATCTGGCGCAGCGCGCGCGGCAAGGTGTCAAAAAGCGCGGAGGACACCAGACCGACCGTCAACTGCCCCGCGCTGCCGCGCCCGATCTCGCGCGCACGGCGCGCCGCGGCGTCGATGCGCGCCACGCTGGCGCGTACGTCTTCCAGGATGGCCTGCGCGGCGGGGGTAGGCGTCGTGCCCTGACGCGACCGTTCGAACAGCCGCACGCCCAGGTCTTTTTCCATGCGCGTCAGCGCCTGGCTCAACGCAGGCTGAGCAATGCCCAGCCAGTCCGAGGCGCGGCTGACGCTGCCGTGGTCCACCACCGCCAGGAAGTACCGAAGGTGCCGGGTTTCCATATTGATCCAATATATAAAAAGCGCTTTTCCACAATGGAAAACTATACATCGACTTCCTAGAATCCCGATTTACAGAACATTACATACCGGCAGTGCCGTTCCGCGACCGCCATGCCGAATCAGGAGACTGCTTTGCCCTCGCCGATTCCAGGCGCCGCCGTCGACACCCACGCCCACGTGTTTCACCAAGGCCTCGCCCTTGCCGACACGCGCCGCCACACGCCGGACTACGATGCCACGCTGGCCGAGTATCTGGGCTTGCTGGACGCGCACGGCATGCGCCACGGCGTGCTGGTGCAGCCCAGCTTCCTGGGCACGGACAACAGTCATCTGGTTCAAGCGCTGCGCGCGGCGCCCGACCGGTTGCGCGGCGTGGCCGTGGTGGCGCTGGACATCACCGACTCCGAATTGCAGGACCTGGCCGGCGCGGGTGTGGTTGGCATCCGCCTGAACCTTGTCGGGCTGGACAGCCCCGCATTGCAGACGCCCGCCTGGCAGTCGTTGCTTGCGCGCGTGAATGCGCTGGGGTGGCATGTGGAAATCCATCTGCAGGCCGCGCGCCTGGACGGCGTGATGCCGGCGTTGCTGGCCGCGGGCTGCCGGATCGTGGTCGATCATTTTGGCCGCCCGGATCCCGCGCTCGGCGTTTCGGACCCCGGTTTCCAATATCTGCTGCGCCAGGCGGACAGCGGCCGCGTGTGGGTGAAGCTGGCCGCGCCCTACCGCAACTGGGCCGCTGCCGCCTGCGCGGCTTCCGGCCGGCTGGCCACGCAGCAACTGCTGGACGCCTACACCCCCGAACGCCTGATGTGGGGCAGCGACTGGCCCCATACCGAACATCGCCACCTGGCGTCCTATGCCACGGCAACGCAGTGGCTGGACGCCTGGATCGACGACCCCGCGCAACGGCGGGCCGTGCTTGCCGACACGCCGTTGCAGCTATTCCAATTCAAAGGAGACACTCCATGACCCCTCTCATCAAACGCCTGGCGCAGCGTAGCGCGCTGTTCGCCGCCGCCGGCCTGCTGGCTGGCGCCGCCGGCGCCGCGCACGCCGCCTACCCCGAGCGCGCGGTCACACTGGTGGTGACCTATCCGCCCGGCGGCACCGTGGACGTCGTCGCCCGCCTGATCGGCCCGAAGCTCGCGGCCGAACTGGGCCAGCCCGTGGTCATCGAAAACCGCGGCGGCGCGGGCGGCATGATCGGCGGCGCCGTCGTCGCCAAGGCCAATCCCGACGGCTACACGCTGATGCTGGACGCCTCCAATCACGCGCAGAACCCCGCGCTGCACAGCAAGATGCAGTTCGACACGCTGTCGGCCTTCGCGCCGGTGTCGCTGCTGCTGCGCGTGCCCAACGTGCTGGTCGTGACGCCGTCGTACGAAGTGAAGTCGGTCGCCGACCTCATCAAACTGGGCCAGCCCGATGCCAAGGAGCCGGTGTACTTTGCCTCGGCCGGTCCCGGTTCGGCCCAGCACCTGGCGGGTGAGCTGTTCAACCTGCTGGCCAAGACCCAGTTGCAGCACGTCGCGTACAAAGGCGGCGGCCCGGCCATGATCGACGTGATGTCGGGCCAGGTGCCCGTCATGTTCGCCAGCATGGGTTCTGCCTGGCAGCACGTGAAGAACGGCAAGCTGCGCGCCGTCGCCGTCGGCGGCCTGGAGCGCTCCAAGACCGCGCCCGACCTGCCCACCATCGCCGAATCGGGCGTGCCCGGCTACGAAACCTACGAATGGAACGCCGTGTTCGCCCCCGCCGGCACGCCGCCCGCCATCGTGGAACAGGTGTCGCAGGCGCTGGCCAAGGTGCTGAAGGATCCCGCGATCGCCGAACAGCTTGCCGGCATCGGCGCCGAGCCCATCGGCTCCACGCCTGCCGAACTGGACACGTTCCGCCGCGCCGAGATCGAAAAGTGGCAGCGCGTCGTCAAGGAAGCGGGCCTGAAACTGGATTGAGTACTGCCGGGCCTGCTGGGCCCGGACACCGCGTAGCCGGTTTGCGGCGCTCATGCTGGGCGCCGTTTTTTTTTGCCGCGCGGGCGGGGCTATCATGACGCCTTGGACAGCTTTACCGCAGGAACCCGCTGGATGGACAAGATCCGACTCGACAAATGGCTGTGGGCCGCGCGCTTCTACAAGACGCGCAGCCTGGCCTCGCAGGAAATCGGCAAGGGCCGCGTCTTCGTGAACGGACAGCCGGCCAAACCCGCGCGTGAGGTCGGCGCCGGCGACGTCGTCGCGGTCCGCAAGGAAGACCCCGCGCTGCAGGTGCGCGTCGTGGCCGTGAGCGGCGTGCGAGGCCCCGCGCCGGTGGCGCGCCTGCTGTATGAAGAAACGCCCGAGAGCGTGGCCGCCCGCGAGCGCGCCGCCGAAATGCGGCGTCTTGCGCCGGAACCGGCGCTGGGCATCGACGCGGGACGCCCCACCAAGCGCGATCGGCGTCTCATCGACCAGATGCGGGGCAAGTCTTGATGAAACGCGGCGGCTCAGGCGGCCTGGTCTATTCCACCGAGTCCGGGCGCATGTGCCCGCAATGCCGCCAGCCTGTGGCGCAATGCCAATGCCAGGCGGCCAGCCGCGCGGCCCCGGCGGGCGATGGCGTGGCGCGGGTATCCCGCGAGACCAAGGGCCGCGGCGGCAAGAGCGTGACGCTGGTGCGCGGACTGGCGCTGGCGCCCGACGCCCTGGCCGCGTTGGGCAAGCAGCTGCGGACCGCGTGCGGTTCGGGCGGCACCGTCAAGGACGGCGTGATCGAGGTGCAGGGCGACCACTGCGACCGCATCATCGACGCGCTCACGAAACAAGGCCACCGCGCCAAGCGCGCGGGCGGCTGAACCGGATCAGGACAGAACGATGGAAATTCCCGTGACCGACGTCGCGAGCTGGCATGCCCATGTGTACTTCAACGCGGCAAGCCGCGATGCCGCGCTCGCCCTGCGCGAACGGATCGTCGCGACGTTCGACGGCAAGATGGAAATGGGGCGCTTCCATGAGCGCCCCGTGGGCCCGCATCCGCAATGGAGCTACCAGATCGCGTTCGGCCCCCAGCATCTGGCCGATATCGCCACCTGGCTGACACTGAACCACGACGCGCTGGATGTGTTCATGCATCCGAACACCGGCAATTCGCTGCGCGACCACCGCGACTGCGCCGTGTGGATCGGGCGCAGCCACGTGTTGAACCTGGCTGCGCTGGGCGGCTGAAGCCCTACAACGCGCGACCCACGATCAGCGAATCGATCGCCATCTGCGCGTCGTCGCTCTTGCCCTCGTAAGGCAGGCGGCTCAGCACATAGCGCATGGCGTTCAGCCGCGCGCGCTTCTTGCAGTCGGACTTGACCACGATCCACGGCGCATCGGCGGTGTCGGTGTGCGCGAACATGGCTTCCTTGGCGCGCGTGTAATCGTCCCACTTGTCCAGCGACGCCAGGTCCACCGGGCTCAGCTTCCACTGCTTGAGCGGATGCACCTTGCGCTGCTGGAAGCGGCGGCGCTGTTCTTCCTGGCTGACCGAAAACCACAGCTTGATCAGCGTGATGCCGCTGCTGACGAGGTGGCGCTCGAAATCGGGCGTCTGGCGCAGAAACGCCAGGTATTCGTCCTGCGAGCAGAATCCCATCACGCGCTCGACGCCGGCGCGGTTATACCAGGACCGATCGAACATGACGATCTCGCCCGCGGTGGGCAGGTGCTGCACGTAGCGCTGGAAGTACCACTGGCCCTTCTCGGTGTCGGACGGCTTTTCCAGGGCGACCACGCGCGCCCCGCGCGGATTCAGGTGTTCCATCATGCGCTTGATGGTGCCGCCCTTGCCCGCCGCATCGCGCCCTTCGAACAGGATCACGACGCGCTGGCCGGTTGCCTTGACCCACGCCTGCAGCTTCAGCAGTTCGACCTGCAGCTTGTACTTCTGCTTTTCGTAATTGCGGCGCAGCATGCGGTGGCGGTAGGGATAGACGCCCTCGCGCCAATCTCCTGCCAGTTCTTCGTCGGGGTTGCGGCGCGCCCCCGGCGCCTGCCGGTTGGCATCGAGCAGCGCGCGATGCACGGCCTGCGCGTCATCGGCCGACAGCGCATCGATGACGGTGCGCAGGGCCGCGCGCGCCTCGCCCGGTTCGCCCACCTGGTAGCGGCCGGCGATATCGGCCAGCACCGCCGCGGTCTCCTGCCGCGCCGCATCCTGCCGCGCCGCCACGCGCTTGCTCAGTTCGACGGCGGGCTCGATGGCGGGCTCGGGGGCAGATGCGGCCGCCGTGCGGGCATTCGCCGTGCGCTTGGCCGCGCCCCTGGCCGCGGCGGGGCGCTTGACCGGCGCCGCCGGGGCGGCTTCGTCTTGATCGGGAGCCTGCGATATCTTGTCGGTCATTCGTCCTGTCCTTGCTGCGCCAAAAACTTCAACCCTAGCTTGCGTCAGGGTGCGCGAAATTGATCGGGATCAAAGGTTGTAACATTTTTAGACTGGCCCGCCCGCTTTACACTGCACCTCCCTGTTCCCTCCGATCGCGACACCCATGTGGTCATTCATCAAGCGATGGTTCGCCGGCCCCCCGGCAGCCGAAGACCCCTTGCAGGAAATCGTGCGCTTTGATGACGCCGGGCTGACGCGCTCGGGTGAACTGGCGCGCGCGATGGGCCTGCAGGAATTCTGGCCCTGGCGCGACATTCATGAATTCGGGTTCGTTTTCACGCAGGCGATTTATCCGGACCCGTGGTTCGGCGACTACATGGAAAGCCTGTGGTTCGTCCGCGTGCCCACCGACGGCGGCGGGCTGATGCGGATGGACTTCGACGCGCGCGTGCTGGACATCAATCAGTTGCCCCCCGCCCTGCTCCGCAACCTGCCCGGCCTGGACATGGACGTGTTGCGCGCGGGCCTGGCGACCGCCGAGCGGGGCCTGCGCCACTTCGAGGGCGAAGGCGAGTGGGTGGCCTGGCGGCGCACGGACGCCGCCTCTGCCGACCTGCCCGCCGCTACACGCGATCCAGACCCTGCTTGAGGTCCGCCAGAATGTCCTCGGGCGTTTCCAGCCCCACGGACAGCCGCAGCAATCCTTCGGACAAACCGTAGCGCTCGCGGTCCTCGGCCGAATAGCTGGCGTGGGTCATCGACGCCGGATGCTGGATCAGGGTCTCGAGATCGCCCAGGCTGACCGCAATGCGCGCCAGCTTCAGGCTGTTCAGGAGCGCCTTGCCGGCTGACAACCCGCCCTTCAGCTCGAAGGCCACCAGTCCGCCACCCGCCGCCTGCTGGCGCGCCGCGATGTCCGCTCCCGCCGTGCCGGACAGGCCCGGATAGAACACGTCGGCCACTACCGGGTGCTCGCGCAGCAGCTTGGCCACCTTCAACGCGGATTCGCTGTGCCGCTGCACGCGCAGCTCAAGCGTCTTGATCCCGCGCAGCACCAGAAAGGCCGTGAACGGCGACAGCGTCGCGCCCGTGAAGTAGCGCAACCCCTGCAACCGGATGGCGTCGATATGCGGCTTGCGGCCCAGCACCGCGCCCGCCAGCAGGTCGCCGTGCCCGCCCAGATACTTGGTGGCCGAATGCAGCACGATGTCCGCGCCATGCTCGAGCGGCCGCTGCAGCACCGGCGTGGCGAAGGTGTTGTCCACGATCGTCAACAGGCCCTTGCCGCGCGCGATGGCGGAGATGGCCGCAATGTCCACCAGCCGCAGGTTCGGATTGGCGGGCGTCTCGAAGTACACGGCCCGGGTCTTGGGCCCGATGGCGGCGGCCACCGTCTGGGGCTTGGTGAAGTCCGCGAACACGGCCCGCACGCCAAAGCGGGCCAGCCCCTGCGTGAACAGCGTGAAGGCCGTACCGTAGACAATCTGGTCGACCACGATCTCGTCGCCGCTTTGCAACAGCGAAAACAGGGTGGCCGAGATGGCCGCCATGCCCGAGGCCGTCACCACGCCGGCCTCGGCGCCTTCCAGCGACGCCAGGCGTTCTTCCAGCAGCGCCTGCGTGGGATTGCGCGTGCGGCCGTAGACATAGCCTTGGGCTTCGCCAAGCCGGATCCGGTCAAAGGCCTCGATGCTGTCCTGCGTGTAGGTGGACGTCAGATACAGCGGCGGCGACAGCGCGCCCTGTTCGTCCAGCGGGTCGTAGCCCAGGTGGATGGCGCGGGTCGCAAAACCGTGTTGCGGGTGGTCGGTCATGTCATTGACTCCTGTCATCGGTGGATGCAGACGCGCATCGCGCCTGCCCTGAAATCGGTTCGCGCCGCCGGCCCGCGGCATTGACGGGGCCCAAGCGAGTCTTTACAGTCAAACGCCGTATCCCCGTTTTCACGCGCCACATGAACGACCCGCAAGCGCCCGCCACGGCTGCCGGCCCGGCCGCTCTGGCCACGGCTCCGCCCGAACCCGGCTGGCTCCTGAAGGCCGCCACCTGTCTGGTCTATTCCGCGATGCTGGCGTGGACCGTCTACAGCAGCCGTCCGGAAACGATGCTGGAGGTTGCGCAACTGGCCTTCGGCGGCGCCATGCTCCTGGGCGCCCTGCTGCTCGTCGTCCTGGGCGTCTTTTCCCTCTGGAAACGCTTTCGCACGCCGCGCAACCGCGTGCGCATCATGCTGGGCGCGGGGGTGTTCCTGCTGGCCGCCGTGGCCGTGCCGCTTGCCGAACGCAGCCACGACAACCGCCAGCGCGACATCGCCAACACCGAAATCCGCAAGGCCATCGACGCGCTGCGCATGCAGGCCGGCGGCGGCTCCGGCGTGCCCGAAGACGTGCCGGCCATCGACCCCTCGCCCAAGGCCACGGGTCCGTACGGCGAAATGGAACGGGCCATGAAAACCGTGGCCGGCGAACGACTTGCGCAGCATCGCGCCTACCTGCAGGAACTCAAGGAAATCGGCCTGCCCCGGCTCTTTGACGCCGGCCGGCTGGCGCGCGACTCGGGCCTGATCGAAAGCCGCCTGATTCTGGAACAGGCCGAAAAGCTGGTGCCCGCCTACCGCCAGCAAAGCCTGGACGTGCTGAACGAGATGCCCGCGCTGGTGCGCTCGCTGACCATCTCCGAACCTGAAAAGGCAAAGATTCTGCAGGCGCTGACGGACTCGCGGGCGGCAAGCAACGAGAAACTGCGGCGCGTCT
Organism: Achromobacter sp. JD417; assembly: GCF_041879325.1. Classification (NCBI taxonomy): domain Bacteria; kingdom Pseudomonadati; phylum Pseudomonadota; class Betaproteobacteria; order Burkholderiales; family Alcaligenaceae; genus Achromobacter; species Achromobacter sp. JD417. Next base: position 3,797,624 of record NZ_CP087159.1, read on the forward strand.
GGGACCTGGAAACGCAGATCCTGCACGAGTTCGGGCTGATGATCACGCTGCTCGATGACAACCGTCAGTTCTGGTACGCGGACCGCAACGAATTGAAGTTCGGCCGCAACGCCGACCTGACGCGCTTTCACCAGCACCAGGACACCGTCAACCGGCTGGCCCGCGAGCAGGAACGGCTGGCGACGCAATCCCTGGCGGCCATGCCGCAGGCGCCGCTGCGCTGAACCGGATAAGCCTTCCATCACGCCACGCATGCGCTAGCGTTTGTGGTCGGCGCGGCGCGACAGCCACTCGCCGGTGAACTGCACGATCGACACCAGCGCGATCAGGATGACGATCACCTCGAACATCACCCGCGTCTCGTAACGTTCGTAGCCGTAGCGGATCGCCAGATCCCCCAACCCGCCCGCGCCCACGGCGCCCGCCATGGCAGACGCGTTGATCATGGCGATCACGCTGACCGTCATGCCACCGATGATGCCCGGCAAGGCTTCGGGCAGCAGCACATGGCGCACGATGTGCCACCGGCGGCAGCCCATGGCGCGCGCCGCCTCGACCAGGCCGTGGTCCACGTCGTTCAGGCTGACCTGCGCAATGCGCGCAAAGAACGGAATCAGGTTCGCCGACAGCGGCACGATGGCCGCCCACGTGCCCAGCGTCGTGCCTACCAGGAAGCGCGTGAAGGGCAGCATCGCGACCAGCAGGATGATGAAGGGGATGGCGCGGAAGGTATTCACCGTGACCGACAACGCCTTGTTCAAGCGCGGACGCGGGTACAGACTGCCCGGCGCGGTGACGGTCAGCACCACCGCCAGCGCCAGGCCGGCGCCTATGGCGATGGCCGCGGAAATGCTCACCATCGTCAGCGTCTGCAGAAATGCCTGCAGGTATTTATCAAGCATCGGTAGCGACATAGCCAAGTACCTTGATCTGATCGGCCACCAGCGCGGCGCGCGCGGCCTCTTCCTGTAATGCGCCCGCGGGCACCGACACCAGCAGGCTGCCTTGCGCGTGGCCGCGCAGCCGGTCCAGTCCGCCGTGCAGCAGCGTCGCGCCTGGCCCCATCGCAGCCAGCGCCTGCAGCGACACGCCGTCGGGCCTGCCCTGGCCGGTAAAGCGCAACCGAAGCACCGCAACGCCAGGATGCCCGTGCAGATCGGGCACCAGCCGTGCCGCCAGGTCCGCCGGCAGCTCGTGCTGCAACGGTCGCAGCAGCGCGCGCGTGGCATCCGCCTGGGGGTTGCCGAACACGCGCCACACCTCGCCCAGCTCGACCTTGCGGCCGCCATCCAGCACCAGCACGTTGTGGCAGACCTCGCGGATCACGGCCATGTCATGCGTGATCAGCACGACGGTCAGGCCCAGCTTGCGGTTGATGTCCAAAAGGAGAGCCAGGATGGATTGCGTGGTCTCGGGGTCGAGCGCGGACGTCGCCTCGTCGCACAGCAGGATCTCGGGCTCGTGGACCAGCGCGCGCGCAATGCCCACGCGCTGCTTCTGTCCGCCGGACAGCTTTGACGGGTAAACATCGGCCTTGTCCCGCAGGCCTACCATCTCAAGCAGCGCCTCCACCCGCGCCCGCGCGGCAGCCGGCTTCACGCCCGCCACGCGCAGCGGCAGCGCGACGTTTTCGGCCACCGTCTTGGCCGACAGCAGATTGAAGTGCTGGAAGATCATGCCGATGCGGCGGCGCAGGCCCACCAGCGCATCCTCGTCCAGGCTGCCCACGTCCACGCCGTCCACGCACACGCGGCCCGCGCTGGGCCGTTCCAGCATGTTGATCGACCGCAGCAGCGTGGACTTGCCCGCCCCGCTGCGGCCGATGATGCCGAACACCTCGCCGCGCGCGATCGAAAACGACACGTCAGATAGCGCCGCAACCGGGCCCGCGGGGCCCTGATACTGCTTCTGCAGGCCCTCGAACACGATGTGCGCATCGCGCGCCGGCGCTTGCGTGGCGCGCATGGCGTCCTGGGGCAGGGAAAGTTCGCGTTGCATGATTGCCTAGAAGACCGGGATCACCGACCCTTCGAACTTCGTCAGGATGAACTGGCGCACTGCTTCGGAGTGATACGCCTTGACCAGCTCGGGCACCCACGGCGCGTCCTTGTCCTTCTCGCGCACCACGATGATGTTCACGTAGGGGTTGTTTTCCTTCTTCTCGACCGCGATGCCGTCGCGCGTGGCGATCAGCCCGGCCTGGTACGCAAAGCTGTTGACGATGGCGGCGGCGTCCACGTCCGGCAGCGAGCGCGCCAGCACCACCGATGCGCTTTCCACGAAATCGAGCTTCTTGGGATTGGACGTCACGTCGGCCAGCGTGGCTGTCCCAGTCGCCGGATCAAAGCCGTCTTTCAGCGTGATGAGACCCTGGTCGCGCAGGATGACCAGCGCGCGCGTCTGATTGCTGGGATCGTTGGGAATGCCCACCTTCGCGCCGTCCGGCAAATCCTTGAGCGACTTGTACTTCTTGCTGTAGAACGCGATGGGCGAGATCAGCGTGTTGGCCACCGGCACCAGCTTGTAGCCGCGCTGCTTGATCTGGTCGTTCAGGAAGGGAATGTGCTGGAAGGCGTTTGCCTCGAGATCGCCGTTATTCAGCGCCTCGTTCGGGCTGGCGGTGCCGGTGATGACGACGGGCTCGACGGCCAGGCCATTTTTCTTGGCCACCTGCGCCACCACTTCCCAGATCTGCTCGTCCACGCCCCCGCGCACGCCCACTTTGAGCGGCTTGGGGTCGGCCGAGAAGGCGGGGCCGTGAAACATGGCGGCGGACGCCAGCACCGCACCCAGCAAGCGCTTGAAGATCGGCGCCCATGCGAAACGCGCGGGCTGCGCGCTGCCGGAAACGGACGCGTCCGCCGCGGCCTCGGCCGCAAAAGTACGAATAGTCATGATGGAATCGCCTCTGAACCCGTGCAGTGATGAGAGGAGACGATTCTAGGGACGGGGCTTGTGCGCGCGAACGACTTGTTCGTTGAGTCGTTATTACGCGGTTGATTCGATATGGCGCGTTGTCATATCGCAGTGCAGGCATGGCGCCCCCGCCATGCGCCGGACCGGCGGTCAGATGTGCCCGTTCAGAACGGTTTGACCACGACCAGCGTCACGATGGCCGCTGCCGCCAGCACGATGAACGGCGCCTGCAGGTCGATCAGGGGCGGCCGCTTGCCGCTGCCGCCGGCCATGCGCCGCAGCGAGGCGCTCTGCATGCCGAGCAAACCGGACAGGCTGATCGCGAAGGCGACCTTGATCCAGATCCAGTTCATCGCAAACCAGCCGAACGTCATGGCCAGGTGCAGTCCGATCAACCAGGTGATGACCATGGCCGGCGTGGTGACGAACAGCGTCCAGCGGCGCAGGACGTGGAGCATCCGGCGTTCCTTGGGCGCGTCGTCGCCGTGCTCGGGCTGCGACGTCAGGAGAAAAAGCGACACGAAGAGCGAGCCCACCAGCCACGCCACGGCGGCCGCCACACGGGCCATTTTCAGGAGTTGGTATGTCATGGGCGGCATTATCGCCGCTCGCGGCCAGCGCGATGCGGCCCGCGGGCCTGCAGTGTTTGCGTTACGGCAAACGCGCCGGCGGTGGATGCGCCGGCGGCAACGGCGTCAATTGCCGGTTTGCGAAGCCGGTGCGGGAGCAGTCGCCCCTTCGGCGGGCGAGCCCGTGGCGGCAGGTGCGGCCGCAGGCGATTGTGCGGCGGGCGATCCCGCGGCGGGCGATCCCGCGGCGGGCGATCCCGCGGCGGGCGATCCCGCGGCGGGCGATCCCGCGGCGGGCGATCCCGCGGCGGGGTCCCCCGAGGCGGGCGTCTTTGCCGCCGGCGCAGACGTGGCGGGCGCTGTAGCGGGCGCCGGCTTGTCGCCGCCGGCCGCGGCCGGGTTCAGCGTGTCGGCCGGCGCATCCGGCGCCACGACCGGATCGGCCGGCGCCGGGGCCGTGGCTGTGGCGGGAGAAGCCGCCGGCTTTGACGCGGCTCCCTTCGGCCGCGCGGACGGCTCGCGCGGCGCGGCGGCCGCCTTGGCGTCGGGCAGGTATCGCTCCAACAGCTGGAAGAACCCGTCATAGAACTTGGGGCGCGTCACCGTCTGGCTTGCCGTCTTGACCAGCGAGTCGTCGCTGCCGCCAAACGGCATCGAGACCTGGCCCAGCACGCTGACCCCCACACTGGCCGAGTTGCCCGTGCGCTTGATCGAATAGCGGTCCTGCACGGCATTGGCGAACACGGTGGCGCCTTCGTGCGAGCTGCCGTCGGGCGCGCACTCCACGTTGAAACTGATCTGCGTATGCTGCCCGTCCTCGCCCTCGAAGTTCTTGTGGCCGGTCACGCGAGACGGTTCGTACTTGTCGATGTTGTACCCCTGGCTGAGCAAGGCGCGCCGGCCCGCGTCGCAGGCGGCGCTGCTGGCCGCCGGCACGCTGCGCGAGTAGGTGTCGCTTTGCGCGAAGTCCTCTCGCTCGTAGACGGGCTTGGGGGAAGAACATCCGGCCAGGACGGCGGTCAGGGTGGCGAACAGGGGAAAAACGATACGGCGGGTGGCGCGTGGCATGAGAGGTCCGGCGTGGAGCAACGACGTGCATTATCCGACAAGAAACCCGGCCATTTATTGGGGACGGAATTGATCGGAGATATGTTGAAACAGGTTCGCATTCCGCCGTTTCCAGGCCAATGGCCGTGTCCCTATATGCGAGGCCGCCTCAGGGAACATCAGGCGTCGTAATTCGTATCGAATTCGATGCGCGGTTCATGACCTGCATGCAACAGGTTTGCCGCGCCAGCGACAGCGACTACGGCATCAACGACGACAGCGCCATCAACGCGCGGCGGCGGGCGCCAAGGGCTGCTTGTCCACCGCCCCCAGGATTTCCGCCGCCAGACGCACGCGCGCGTCGTTCGGGTAATTGCGGTTGGCCAGAATGACGATGCCGAGCTTGCGCGCGGGCACAAACGCCACGTAGGCCCCAAAGCCGTTGGTGGACCCCGTCTTGTTGATCCAGGTCTGGGCCTGCGGCGCCAGCGGCGGCTGCAGCGCCTGGGCCGGATGGCTCTGGCTGTTCAGCGTGCCGGCGTTAGCCGTCAGCAGCGAATCCAGCGGCACGGGATACGGGAACTGCTCCCACACCATGTCCTGCGTCATTGCGCCCACCTGGTAATACCCCACGTGGGTGGCCGCGATGGCGCGGCGGATGTCCTTGTCCAGCACGTCCATGTCCATGCTGGCCTCGACGAAGCGCAGCAGGTCGCGCGCGCTGGTTTTCACGCCATAGGCCTCGGCTGCCAGCACGCCTGGATTCACGCGCACCGGCGCGCCCTGCTTGTTGTAGCCCTGCGCGTAGCGCGACGCCTTGGCGGCGGGCACGTCGATGAACGTGCTGGACAGCCCCAGCTTCGGAAAGAGGTCCTTTTCCATCGCCTGGGCAAACGGCTGCTTCAGGCTTGCAGCCGCCACGACACCCAGCATGCCAATGCTGGGATTGGCGTACGAGCGATACGTGCCGGGCGCATGCTCCGGCTTCCAGGCCTTCAGGTATTGCATCAATTGGGCGTTGTCGCGGACCTCGTCAGGCACCTGCAACGGAAAACCGCCCGTCGTGTGCGTCGCCAGGTTCAACAAGGTCAGCTTGGCGAATTCAGTGCCGGCCAGCTCGGGCAAAAAACGCGCCGGACTGTCGGTCAACTGCAACAAGCCCTTGGCCTGCGCATACGCGGCAAGCGTCACGGTGAAGGTCTTGCTGATCGAGCCCACTTCAAAGATCGTGTCCCGATTGACGGCGCGCCGCGTCTGCAATGATTCGACGCCATAGGTGTAGAAACGCTGGCGGCCTTGGTGCGTCACCGCGATCACCATGCCCGCGATGTCGTGCTGGCGGATGACCGCGCGGGCCGCCTCGTTCACGACGCTGTCGATATAGGGCAGCTCGGAGCGCGCGACAGCCGAACTGGGCAGGGCGCCAAGAAAGCCAGCCGCAAGGAGGCTGGCGCAGAAATATCTACGGGTGAACATGCAGCGTTCTCAAGAAGGGGACGGACCGTCCGGCGGGACCGGCGGCGCGGCGATGCCGAATCGTACCGCGCCGCGCCTGCCATCAGGCGCCCTTCCCCTGCTGCGGCCGACGGGCAGGTCCGCCGACCGGGACGCCAGCCATTGGCGCCCCGCGTCAGGCCAAGGCCGGCTCGGCACGCGACGGCTGGATCGCATCCCTGTGCACCGTGCCGTCCTGCGCCGCGGCGCACGTATCCTTGCACACCTTACCGTCCTTCATCACCAGGACGATCCGGTCCGGATCCACCAGCAGCGACAGGTCGTCCAACGGGTTGCCGTCCACCATGACGACGTCGGCCATGTAGCCGGGACGCAACATGCCCAGCTCGTCGGGCCGCTGCATGATCTGCCCGCCCAGTCGCGTGGCCGCCACCAAGGCCTCGACCGGCGTCATGCCGATGTAGTCGACGAAGTATTGAAGGTCGTTGGCGTTCGTGCCATGCGGCATCCACGCAAAGCCGTAGTCACCGCCCGGCAGGATGCGTATGCCGCGCTTGTGCATCTTGCGCAGGCTTTCCGAGGCGATCTCCAGCTCGCGCTTGTAGCCCATGCTTTCCGCGATCGCGGGCGTGATCCCGTAATCGGACGCGTGGTAGGCCGTGCGCACCAGCCAGCCGATGCCGGGCGCGACAAAGTGCCTGTCCTTGTTGGCTTCCAGCATGTCCAGCGCTTCGTCGTCCGCGAAGCTGGCGTGATAGACCATCTCGATGCCATGTCGCACGCATTGCTTGACCGACTCGCTGGACCGGGCGTGCGCTGCGATCCGCTTGCCGTAACGCTTGGCCTCGGACGCCAGCATCGCGATTTCATCTTCCGCGAAGGGCGACATCTCGGCCGGCAGGCCCGCGATGTATTCGCCCGACAGATTGATCTTCAGGTGGTCGACGCCGTACTTGATGAACGTGCGGACCGAACGGCGGATTTCCTCCGGGCCGCTGCAGACGCTGCCAAAGCTCAGCTCTTCGAAATGCATATGCGGCAGGGTGTTGTCGCCCAGCGCGCCGATGGTCGTGATCTCCTGGCTGCCGGCAAGATAGCGGGGCCCCGGGCACTCTCCGGCCTCGATTGCATTGCGCAGCACCACGTCCAGTCGCGGCTTGGCCGCCGCGGCGCCGATGGCGGAGGTCCAGCCCATTTCCAGGTAGCGCTTGGCCACGCGCACACACCACAAGATATGTTCCTCGGGCGGCATGAACTGGATGGCGGCCAACGTGGGCTGGTCGTTCCAAGAGAAATGCGTGTGCGCTTCGGTCATGCCTGGCATCAGGAAACGACCCTTGCCGTCGACCATGCGCGCGCCGTCCCGATTGACCCGGCCGGGCAGGCGCGCCACCTCGGCGATGCGCCCGCCATCGATCAGCAACTCGCCGTCAAAGACGTCATCGCCGCTTCCATCAAAGATGACAACGTTGGTAATCGCAATTCTGGACATGAGTGGTCTCCTCCCGGACCGCGCGGGGCCGGAATTTTTATGAAAAGTACTGATGCGGGTTGAGGGCCGCGGATCTGCCCGGCAGGCGGGTGTTAGCCCGGCAGATCCGCATGAAACGCCTGGAACGCGGCGATGCAGGCGCCGGGCTGCTCGAACGTCGTCCAATGGCCGCAGCCTTGCACGACGGTGCAGCGGCTGCCCGGGATGCGCGCGGCCATTGCTTTTACGTGCGCGGGCGGCGCGACGCCGTCCTCGTCGCCCGTCACCAGCAGCACCGGCACGCCCAGCCGTTCCAGATCCGCGGCGCGCGCGTCGGCCAGCGCTTCGCAGCTTTGGGCATACCCTTCGGGCGGCTGCCGCATCACGCTCTCCCTGACCAGCGCCAGCACCGCGGGCTGTTCCGCCTTGGTGCGGCTGCTGGTGGCGCCCTTGACGATGGCGTCGGCAATTTCCTGCAGGGCCGGTGCGCCCTGGCGGGCCAGCGCCGCCCGCGCCCGGATGCCGGGCCGGCCCGCTTCGGGGGGCTCGGCAAGCGGGCCGAAAAGCGCCAGCGAGCGGACCTGTGCGGGGGCTTTAAGCGCAAGATGCTGCGCGACGATGGTCCCCAGCGAATGCGCCGACACATGCACGGGGCCGCAATCCAGCTCTTCAAGCATGCGCGCCAGCGCGTCGACGTAGCCCGCGATCGACAGGGTGTCGTCCGGCAGTGGCGATCGGGCGCTGCCCGGCAGGTCCGGGCGGATGACACGGAAGCCCGTCAGGGCGGCCATCAGCGGCGTCCACGTATTGGACGAGCCGCCCAGCCCGTGGATGCACAGCAGCGCGGGGCCGTCGCCGTCGATTTCCACCGACAGGCCCTTGATGTTTTGTGTAGTCATGCCGGCGCTCCCACGAATTCGTTCTCGATGCTTCCCAACCCCTCGACCTCCACCCGCACCACATCGCCCGCGGCCAGATACCGGGGCGGCGTCATGCCCATGCCGACCCCTGCCGGCGTCCCGGTGGCGATCACGTCCCCCGGATAAAGCGTGATGCCGCGCGAGATCGTCTCGATCAACGCCGGGATGTCGAAGATCATGTTCTCGGTGGACCCGTCCTGCCGCAACTCCCCGTTCACCCAGCAGCGCACACGTGTCCTTGCGCCATCGAACGCATCGGCCGTGACGATCCACGGCCCCATCGGACAGAAGGTGTCGAACGACTTGCCCATGTCCCACTGCTGATGCCGCATCTGCACGTCCCGGGCGGTGACGTCGTTGATGACGGTGTAGCCAAAGACATGATCCAGGGCCTCGCCGCGCGCGATGTTCTTGCCCGTCTTGCCGATGACCACGCCCAGCTCGGCCTCGTAGTCGATCTGCGCGGACACGCCAACCGGCAGCAGGACTTGCGCCCGCGGTCCCACCACGCATTCCGGCACTTTGGTGAAGACGATGGGCCAGGCCGCCGGGTTGGCGTCGTTGTCCTTGAAGACGGACGCGGACAACTCCTTGGCGTGTGCGTGATAGTTGCGCCCGACGCACCACAGGTTGCGCCGCGGACGGGGCAGCGGCGCCCGCAAGACGACGTCCGACAGGCGCAGCGGTGTCAGCGTGGCGGGCAGCGGACGGCCCGCCGCGAGGTGATCAATCACGGCCTGCGCGCCGAGCTGCCTGCCCGCGTCGTCCAGCGCCAGCGGCGCGACCGTCACGCCGTCCTCCGACACCAGCCCGACGCCGGGCTCTCCATTCATCAAGAAACTTGCAATGCGCACCGCGGTCTCCTTCGTGCTTCTGAAAGTCGGCGAGCGGGTGGATGCGTCGCCATCAGTCACGACTTTAGGAGCGCGGCTGGGGCTGCGCTTATCGATCGGTGCGGGAACTTATCGCAGAGTCAGATCGCGTGCTAGGTGTATACACCTAGAGCCCGGCAATGCCTGAAATCGCGCCCATAAAATTCCCGCAAATGGCCTCGGTGGACAGGGGCACCGGCGAGAGTCAGCGCGCTCATCGCCCGATCAGAAATTGGGAGACAACGCATGCAGGAAACTTACGCCTTGCACGAGGGCGCATTCGGCCGCGCGGTCGTGCTGGAGCTCCGCGGGGACCTCATCGCGCATGCGCACGCGGAAATGCAGCTGGCCCTTTGGCTGGGTGGCGCCCGGGCCGAAGCGCACGTCGGCTCGAAACTGGTTCGCTACAGCGAACAGCTTGCGCTGGGCACGAACACCTATGAGTCCCATGATGCCCGCCTGCTCGACCGTTCTGGTCCGGCCGTCTTCCTTGTCCTGTACATTGCCAAGCCCTGGCTGGACGAGCGCCGCGCCGCCACCGGCAGGCCATTCCATTTCACCGCGCCAGGCGTGCCCATCGACCCGGCGGTGCGCCAGACCTGTTGGAGCCTGCTCGACAAGATCGTCGCGCCGCAGGACCACCCGCGCGCCGACATCGACGCGGAAGTCGAGGCGCTGCTGCATGCGGCAATCGAATCATCTTCCCAGGCGGGCCGCCCGTCCGGCCCCGCGCCCCGACCGCAGACGCTGGACCGGCGGCTTCGCACCGCGATCCTGTACATGCGAGACAACGTGCACGAACCGGTTGCGGTGGAAGACATCGCCAGCAAGGTGGGACTATCGCGCGGCCATTTCTTCGCGTTATTCCGGGACCAGCTCAACACCACGCCGCAGGTCTTCTGGAGCGCGGTGCGTGTGGAAGAAGCCGTGCGCAGGCTGGTCCAGCAGGAACAGCCGCTGACCTCGGTGGCGATGGACCTGGGCTTTTCCACGCCCGGCAATTTTTCGCGCTTCTTTCGCGATCACATGGGGGTTTCGCCGTCGCGCTTTCGGCGAGCGGCGACGGGTTCCGCGCCGCATCTATTGACTGGAATTCCCTGAAGGAGAAAGTCGCGCAGGTGATGGCGCTACGACTCGCCGCGCACGCTGCATCGATCCACGCCGTCGACCCGTCCGTCGGCACCGGCGGCGCCCCGGCCATCAGCCGGTCCAATTCCGCCTGCATGGCCTGAGGCAGATATGCCTTCAGGATTCCGATGTTCGCCCTGACGCAGGCCACGGCCTCGGCCGGCGTGAACCCCTCTTCGACCAGATGGCCGATGTCCGACGGGCGGCGAGCGTGTTGCCCTTCCAATCCGCGCGCCATGCCGCGATGTCGCCATAGCTGGTGTGTCCGGCGTCGATCAGTTGACGCAGCATTGCTGGCAGCGCAATGCCGCAGTCATCGGCCAGTTCGGCAAGAGCCGTCATTCGTTGATCCTTTCGTTAAAACTCGAGCACATCCAGAAAGCCCTCGGCCTCGTCCGCGTCCCCAAGGACGGCGGTCAGCGCCTGCAGGGCACGCGCCCGGTGCTCGGGCTTGATCTCCCAGTCATCGTTGCGCAGATCTTCGTCGGCCTCCAGGCAGACAAGACCCACCGCGGCAGCGGCCGCGGCGAACGTCGGCAGGTCGGGGGCCACCATCCCGGCGTCCCAGGCGCCCGCGCCGTGCCGGGCATGGAGGATCTGGCCGGTACCCGTATCCAGGATGAAGGGGTCCGCGTTCTGGTCGGCGATCATCAGCCAGTTGTCCCGCCAATCGTCGACCCGTTTTCCGCTCACGGCATCCCAGCGATAGCCGGCCTGCCGGTCCCACAGCTTATGCAAGGGTGCAAAGCTGATATTGGTTTCGGACAGCGTGATGCCGACCGGCCCCACGTTCTGGTGACGGGTGGCGCCCCACGGGCCCACCTGTTCGTAGAAGTCGGCCACCGCCTGCGGCAGCTCAAGGCTGCCTTGCCACTGTTCGCGCGGCTGCGGGCGCAGTTCGCCAAACCGGGCGAACTGCGCGCGGATGTGTTCGAAGGAATTCATGTGAGTGCGTGTCCTGGCAAGCGCCGGCGGCTTGGAGATAAATCGTGCGGCGGCAAGACCGCATTTTGCTACATTTGAACGCCCGCCTTATTGCGTCCACGGACAGACCATGCGCCCACCGTTTGCTGTTTCCGCACGCCCCGCCCCCACCCCGGGCTTTCTTCGTTTGCGGATCCTGACGCCCCTGGCCGTCCTGGCCGCGCTGTTTGCCGGCTCGGCCGCCCACGCGCAGCAATGGTTCGAGGTGCCGCCGCGGCCAGATCACCCGAACGTGTCCATTCGGATCGGTGGCCTGCCGGAAACGCGGCAGGCCTCGGGGACCGCCAAGGGGAAGATGGAAATGCGCTACACCGCCGCCCAGACGATCCCGGGCGGGGACAAGCAACGCGCAAGCTATGACCGGGCGGTCACGGACGTGCTGTTCGATTGCCGCCGGGCGCAGGTCGGTTTCCTGCCGTCCACCACCTACTACCTGCGCGACAACCTGGTGGCGGCCATCAAGGACGAGACCTTGGACGAAAGCCAGGTGCAATTCGTGCGCTTTGCGCCAGGCAGCCCGCAAATGAAGGCTTTGCAGGCCGCCTGCGGCAAGTAGCGGGCTACGCCAGCATCAGCGCCCCGCGCGCTTGTGCCGGCGCCGGATCCTGGCCGCGCCGCGCGCTGTCTTCGGCCAACCGGAACACGCCCACCGCCCGCACCAGCTCGCGCGCCTGATCCTGCATCGACCCCGCGGCGGCAGCAGCTTCCTCGACCAGCGCCGCGTTCTGTTGCGTGACTTCGTCCATCTGCGCCACGGCCCGGTTCACCTGATCGATACCGCTGGCCTGTTCGTGCGAGGCGGCGGCGATCTCGCCCATGATGTCGGTGACGCGCTGCACCGCCGTGACAATCTCCTGCATGGTTGCGCCCGCCCCTTCGGCCTGCCGGGCGCCCGCGCCGACCTTGCCTGCGGAATCCTCGATCAAGGCCTTGACCTCGCGCGCCGCCTGCGCGCTGCGCTGGGCCAGCGAGCGCACCTCGCCGGCCACAACGGCAAAGCCCTTGCCCTGCTCGCCCGCGCGGGCCGCTTCGACCGCCGCGTTCAACGCCAGGATGTTGGTCTGGAAAGCGATGCCGTCGATCACCGACACGATGTCGGAAATCTTGTGCGAACTGGCCGAGATGTCCTGCATGGTGCCCACCACCGCGGACACCGCCGCGCCGCCGCGCAGCGCAATCTCCGATGCGCTGGCCGCAAGCTGGTTGGCCTGGCGCGCGTTGTCGGCGGTCTGCTTCACGGTGGAGGCCAGCTCTTCCATGGAGGCCGCGGTTTCCTCCAGCGATGCGGCCTGCTCTTCGGTGCGGCTGGACAGGTCCGTATTGCCAGCGGCGATCTGGCCCGACGCGCTGGAGATGGTCTCCGATCCTTGCCGGATCGAGCGGACCGCGCCCGCAAGCCTGTCCTGCATGTCTTGCAGGGCATGAAGCAGACGTCCGGTCTCGTCCCGGGACCCGGCTTCGATACGCTGGCCCAGGTCGCCGCTTGCCACCGTCTCGGCAGCCTTGACCGCCCGGGCGAGCGGACGCGTGATCGAACGGCTGACCCGCCAGGCCAGCAGGGCCCCCACTGCCAGCGCCAGCGCCGACAGGCCTGCGTTCAGGCGCTCGGCCTCGTCGATGACCGCCTGGCTTGCGGTTCCCGCTTCGTCCATCTCGGCCGCCTGCTGCCGGGAAAGCGCAATGATGTGATCCTGCAGGCTGTCCAGGATGGGCAGCGTCTCCTGCAAGAGCCGCTGGCGGGCGCCCTCGCGGTCGCCGCCTTTGAGCACGGCGCCAACCGACTGGAATGACTTTACGTAACGGCCGCGCGCTTCTTCCAGCGCGCGCAGCCGCGCGGCGGCGTCCGCGGTCTTCATCAACGGCCGCATCGTGGCCAGGGCCTCATCGATGCGCTTGCGGTTGGCTTCGATCAGCTCGAACAGCCGCTGCGTCGCGGCCGGGTCCGCGTTGACGATCAGTTCCAGATTGGCGCGCGCGTTGGCGCGCGTTGTCACGTCGACCACCGATATCGCGTTGGCCTTCGCCCAGGTTTCCTGAGTGATCATGCGGTTGATGCCGCCAATGCGCGTCAACTCGTAGTGCGACAGGCCAGTCAGGGCCAGCAGCAGGGCCAGCACAGCGCCAAAGCCCAGGCTCAGCCGGGCGCCAATGGAGAGATTGCCGAAATGGATGCGAAGCGTCTTCATGAGGGTCTCTTGCAGGGGTGTCGATCTTCAGCCATTGCCATGCAATCAGGTGCAGCGTTAACACACGGAAATTTCATGGAACATCGAACAGGGGGGGAACCCCAGTCTAGGTTTGATGTCACATTTCGCAAATATTTATCCGTTAATTAATTTGCGATTGAACAAAGACAACGCACTTATGCTGCGCAGCAGCAACGTTATTGACATCAACTTGACGTACTGCAGTATTCAGGCGCTTTATATGGCGCATGCAGGCTTTGGGGAGCTTCCGATGAAACCCTTGGAAAACAGCGTGACCGTCTCGCTGGCGACGACGGCCAATGACGCGCTGGTGCAGGCCTTCGCACGCCTGTTGCCTCAGTTGTCCGCAAACGCGGCGCCGCTGTCGAAGGCGGATCTGGACGAGATCATCCACGCGCCGGGCAATCACGTGTTCATCGCCAGGATGGCGCCCGAACAGCGCATCGTGGGCACCCTCACCCTTGTGCACTTTCGCGTACCCACCGGCATCCGCGCGTGGATCGAGGACGTGGTGGTGGACGAACAGGCGCGCGGCTTGAAGGTCGGCATGGCGCTGACGCGTGCGGCCATCGCAAAGAGCCGCGAGCTGAAGGCCCGCACCTTGGACCTGACGTCCAGCCCAGGGCGCATGTCCGCGCACCATCTGTACGAGTCGGCCGGCTTTGCGATGCGCGACACGCGCGTCTACCGGTATCAGGGCTGAACGCCCCGGCGCTATTGATAGCGCTCGCGGTACCCGACGGGCGACATGCCGCAGTACTTGTTGAATATGTCGCGAAAAGCCTTGGTGTCGTTGTAGCCGACTTCGTACATCACCTCGGCGACGCTCTTGCGCGACGTTTCCAGACGCTGCTTGGCGGCTTCGACGCGCACACGCTGCACGTATTCGACGATGCTGTTGCCCGTGGCCTGGCGGAACCGCCGCTCCAGCGTCCGGCGGCCAAGCGCGTGGCGGCCGGCCAGTTCCTCGACGGTGATCTTTTCGCGGTAGCGGCCTTCGATGTATTCCTGCACCGCCCGCACGATGTCGTCCGCGTGCGACTTCTGTCCCATGAAGACGGAAAACGGCAGTTGGCTTTGCCGGCTCCAGTCCAGCTGAAAATACTTGGCGCACCAGATGGCGGTGTCGCGATCCGTGTATTTCTCGATCAGATGCAGCACAAGGTGCGCGGCCGAGAATGCGCCCCCGCTCGTATACACCCCGTTTTCCGCCATGACGACGCGATCGCTGGTCCACTGCACCGTGGGAAAGAGGCTGGCGTAAAGGTTTTGCGCCACCCAATGCACGACCGCTTGCTGTCCGTCCAGGACGCCGCCCGCGGCCAGCAGCGCCGCGCCCATGCACAGGCTGGCTACCTCGCCGCCCTCGCGGTGGTGGCGCGACAGCCATTCGATCAGTTCGCGGTTGGACAGCACCGCGTCCGACACCGATCCCAGCAGCGGCGGCGCGATGCAGATATCGATATCGGTGGCGTCGGCCAGCACCATGTCTGCCTGTACCTTGATGCGTCCATCGTCCAAGCTGACCTCGCGCGTGAGGGCCAGCGTGCGCACATGAAAACGCGGCTCGCGGCCATGCGCGCGCAGATATTCGTTGGCCACCATGAACCCGTGGCGCGCGGTTTCCAGGGACGCAATATTGGCCCCCTTGGGCAGCAGGAACGCGACGTTTTTCATGTTGCCAAGCATACGCCTGCACGCTGACGCAATCCACCCGCAAGATTGTCGCAATCGCCTATCTGAAACCCGCGCGGATCCCGATACAGTGGCTCCTGCCGACCCAGAAATCCGGACGGCGGCCGGGACGGATTGCGGACGCCCGGCCAAACCAGAACAACACGGACGTGAGGAGTGATCGATGGACAAGTACATAGATGGTTTCCTGCTGTGCGTACCCAAGGCAAACCTGGAGACCTACAAGAAAATGGCGACGCACGCCGAAGGCATCTGGCGCGAGCACGGCGCGCTGGATTACCGCGAAGGCGTGGCCGACGATATCGACGGGGAAGGTTTCGCGTCCTTCAGCGCGGCCGCTGGCGCGCGCGAGGGCGAGGTCGTCGTCTTCGCCTGGATCCTGTATCCCAGCAAGGAAGCGCGCAACAGCATCAACGCCAAGGTGATGTCCGACCCGCGCCTGGCGGACATGTGCTGCGAGGGCGTATTCGACGTCAAGCGCATGTGCTGGGGCGGTTTTGCAACGCTGGTCGGCAACTAGCCAACGCGGCCGCGCACTTCTGCGCCGCCGTTCAACCTCCCTGGAGACCCACCATGGCCACCCAAGCAGCCAAGCCCATTCCCGACGGCATGCACACGCTGACGCCGCACATCATCTGCGAAGGCGCGTCCGACGCCCTCGCCTTCTACAAGAAAGCCTTCAATGCCGAGGAACTGATGCGCCTTCCCGGCCCCAACGGCAAGATCATGCATGCGGCCATCCGCATCGGCGATTCGGTGCTCATGCTGATGGATGATTTTCCGGAATGGGGCAGCCTGGGTCCGAAGGCGCTCAAGGGCACCCCTGCCGTGCTGCACCTGTACGTGACCGACGCGGATGCCGCGATCGAGCAGGCGGTCGCAGCAGGCGCGCAGGTCACGATGCCCGCCGCCGATATGTTCTGGGGCGACCGCTACGGCCAGGTGGTCGACCCGTTCGGCCACCGCTGGTCCATCGCCACGCACATCCAGGACCTCACGCCCGACGAAATCCTGCAGAACATGGCGAAGATGGGCCCGATGGACGGTTGCGGCGATCCACCGAAGCAGTAATTGCAAGGCAGACGCGGCTCGCGACGGGCCGCGTCCCACGCCATCAATGGGCCAGTTGCGGATACGGCCCCAGGAAGTCCAGCTTGCCGATCGGCACGCCTGCCTGGCGCAGGATGCCGTACGCGGTGGTCACGTGGAAATAGAAATTGGGCAGCGCGAAGGTCAGCAGATATTCATCGCCCTGGAACTCGGGCTTGAAGTCGCCAAAGCTCAACGTGATCCGGCGCGCTTCGGCGCCGTCAATCTGCTCGGGCTTCACACTTTGCAGATACGCGATCGTGTCCGCCACGCGCTGCTGCAATTGCTCAAGTGTGCTTTCGGTGTCGGCGAATTTCGGGGCTTCGCCTTGCGACAACCGCTGCGCCGCGAACTTCGAGGCATCGCTGGCGCGCTGCACCTGACCCGACAGCGGATACATATCGGGCGCGAGCCGCGCGTTCACGAGATCGGCAGGGTCGATGCCGGCGGCCTGCGCATGCGCGGCGGCCTTTTCGAGCAGCGCGGCCAGCACGTTCAGGCCGCGAATGAAGACAGGCACGGACGCCTGGTACATGGACAAGGGCATGGCGGAGATTTCCGTAAGGGTGTGAGTGTTCATCCGCGATGTTACGCCGCGCCCGCCCCGCAAGCCGCCGGTAGCCGCGACATCACCGTTCCTTGCGCCTGAACAATCCCGCCAGTCCGCAATTGCCCAGCGATCCAGCGCGCTCACTGCGCCCCGGCAATCGCCCCCGTGCGCCGCTGCCCCTGAAAGAACCGCCACACCAGCGCCGAGGCATCCGGGCCACTGCGCGCGTGATAACGGATGGACGGATCGCCCCCGCTCCAGGCATGTTCCAGCCGCGTGATTTCACACAGGCGCAACACGGTCTTGCGGCCCCGCAGCACGTCCACCCGGCGGTAGGCCTTTTCGGTGCCCAGGCCCAGCACGCGTTCGACCGGCAGCGCGTGCGGATCGGCGGCATTCAATGTGCGGAATTGTTCAAAGAGCTGCTTGGCGTTGCGGGGCGCCACGGCGGGATCGAGCTGGCCATGCAGGATCAGCGCCGGCATGCCCAGTTCGAAGACGGCGGGATCCGAGACCGATTCCAGCAGCGGGGCAAGCGGCTTGATGCTGCCGCGCCGCATGGTGCCCAGGCCGTGGCCCGCGTTGTGCGCGTCGCCCACGACCGGTCCCGAATGCATGGCCACGGCGGCGATCAGGCGCGGATGCCGCAGCGCGACCAGCGCCGCCATGCCCGCGCCCGCCGACAGGCCCGCCACATAGATGCGTTCGGGATCGACGCCGTGACGCGCCACTTCGGATCGGATCAGCGCCGCGATCAGGTCGGCTTCGGCGCCGCCATGGTCGTCGTCGGGCTGAAACCAGCGCCAGCAGCGCTGCACCTGACGCGCCAGCGATTGCTGCGGATACAACACCATAAAGCCGCCGGCATCGGCCCACTGGTTCATGCGCGACCCGCGCGCGAAAGCCACCGAGGTCTGCCGGCAGCCGTGCAGCATCACGACCAGCGGCATGCCCGCGGTCGGGGCGGTGGCGGGGGTATAGCGCGAAAAGGCCAGCCTGCGGCCCGTCTTGTCAGAGAACTGGCGCACGGCTTCCCAGCGCCCGGCGCCCAGCGGCGCCGTCTCGGCCGCTGGCGCCCTGCCCGCACCCGCGGCGCCAGCGGGCCGCGCCGTTTTGGCCGCCCGTCCGGTCGTGACGCCGGCTGCCTTCTTGCGGGCCGGGGCCGCGCGCTTGCGGGCGGGTTTTGGGGCCGCCAGGCGCATCGCCGCGCGCTGGAGCCGGGTGATCTTTTTTGCCGCTTTGAAAAACAGACTGCTGAAACTGCGCGCCATTGAGTGGGCCTGTTCGGAAGTTCCTGTTTGCCGCGCCATCCGGAGAAGCCGAGGGCGTCAGCGCCGGACGGCGGTCGCCGCGGCTATGCCGCTCCACAAGACAGATGCCTGTCGCGTGATGAGAACTTTCCAACCGTGACGCCGAGTGCCGGATTCATGGGTGCTTCCCCTAAGAGTGTCGATCACGGCCGCGCCACACGCGGCCGACGTGCAAGCCCAAAGTGAAGAACGCGCGCCGCCTCTGCCGGGCAGTTCGTTCGCGTCAAATTCGCGCGTCAAATGTATCACAGAGTAACTAACCGCCCTGCCTGCGCGGCTCGTCCTGTTCGCCCCGCTCGCCCGGATCGCCTCCTTGGGTCTCAACCTTGCACCAGATCAAATCTTTCCGGTATCGGCCGGCCGAACTGAACCCTCGCCCTTGAGCGTCCGAACCAAAAGGTCTAAGGTGGGCAACTTGTCACAAACAGGTCCCCCATGTTTCCCAACGACCGACCCCAGAGCCTGGGCGAAGAAATCGCCAACAGCATCAGCCATGGACTTGGCGCCGCCGGCGCGCTGGCTGGCGCACCGCTCCTGATCGCCGCCGCAGTGCGCCAGGGCGATGCGGCCTTCATTGCCGGCGCCGCCGTATTCGCGGCGTCGATGTGCCTGCTGTATCTCGCGTCCACCATCTATCACGCGCTGCCACGCTGCCGCGCCAAGCAGATCTTCAACGTACTGGACCATTCGGCCATCTACCTGCTGATCGCCGGCACCTACACGCCGTTCGCGCTGGGCGCGCTGCGCGGACCGTGGGGCTGGACGCTCTTTGGACTCGTCTGGGGCCTGGCGCTGCTGGGCGTGGGCCTGAAGGCGAGCAAGCGGCTCAACCGGCCCGCGCTGTCCACCGGCCTGTACCTGGCAATGGGCTGGATCGTCGTCATCGCGGTCAAACCGCTGCTTGAACTGGTGCCGGCCGGCGGACTGTGGTGGCTCGTGGCGGGCGGCCTGGCGTACACCGGCGGCGTGGTGTTTTTCGTCTTCGACAACCGCTGGCGCTACAGCCATTTCATCTGGCATCTGTTCGTGCTGGCAGGCACCGTCTGCCACTTCTTTGCGGTGTTCTGGTACGCCGCGTGACACGGCAACGATATCGGACAAACTTTAGGACACATCACCGCCAGCATCGACTACGAACCCGCGCAAAACGTTTCAGGGCCGCCCCGAGGGGCGGCCCTCCAGGCCCGCAAGCCTTTTCCCGTGGTCTGCCGACACAGGAAAACACATCGCGAAACTTGTCCCGTGACGGTCCCGCTCGTCATCATGGTCGGACCCTCAACCGGAACAAGGAGTTTTCATGCAGCGTTCCACTTTTGCATTCCTAACCGCCGCGGTTCTGACGACCGCGCTGTCCGGTGCACCTGCCCTGGCTCAACAGAGCGCGCAAGCGCCCGCACAAACGCAAGCGCAGCCCGGCATGGCCCCTGCCGTGCAAAACCCGACCGAGCAACAATTGCAGAAGTTCGCCTCGGCCTCGCAGAAGATCTCGGGCGTCGTTGACGAATACCGTCCCAAGGTCGACGCCGCCAAGACCGACGACGCCAAACAGCAGGTCGTTCGGGAAGCCGATGCCAAGATGGTCAAGCTTGTCCGCGCGGATGGTTTGACGGTCGAGGAATTCAACGGCATCGGCCAAGCCGTGCAGCGGGATCCCCAACTTCAGGAGCGTCTGATGAAGATGGCCCCTGGCGCGCCAGCTCAACGTTGATCGCGCGCGCACGCTGACGCGGTAGTCACGAACCGTGCCACGGCTGCCCAATCGCCGCCCTTGAGGTGCCGCAACGGCAAGTCGCCGCCCGACCGACGTGGATTGGGCGGCGACTTGCGCAGGGTGGGCCTCGGCCGCGAACCGCAACGAGGAATCCGGAATCCGCCCGCGCGAAACCATGTGCGGTTATGCTGGCCGTCGGATCTTCTTTCTGACCCCGCCAGGAGCCTCGCAACGTGAATCCGGATCTCATCCTCTACGACTTGGCCGGCGCCGACGCCGCACTACGATTCAGCCCGCATTGCTGGAAAACGCACATGGCGTTGGCCCACAAGGGCTTGAGCGCCAATACCGTTCCCTGGCGCTTCACCGAAAAAGAGGAAATCGCCTTCTCGGGCCAGAAGCTCGTGCCGGTACTGGTGCATGGCGAGCGTGTCGTCAGTGACTCCTGGCAGATCGCTTGCTACCTCGAAGACGCGTTTCCCGATCGTCCCTCGCTCTTTGGCGCAGATGCCGCGCGCTCGCTCAGCCTGTTCGTCAATGCCTGGGCCGACACCACGCTGGTGCCGGTGCTTGCGCGCCTGCTGCTGCCCGATATCCACGGCCTCATCCACGAGAAAGACAAGGATTACTTTCGCGCAACGCGAGAAAAGCGGTTCGGCCGGCTCGAAGACTTGCCAGCCGCTTACGCCGACCGCATCGCTGACCTGCGCGCGGCGCTGCTGCCGCTGCGCCAGACACTGGGCAAGCAGCCATACGTGGCCGGCAGCCAAGCCGGGTACGCGGACTACGTGGTCTTCGGCATGTTCATGTGGGCCCGCTGCACCAGCCCGCTCGAACTGCTGGCCGCTGACGATCCGGTGCATGCCTGGCGAGAACGCCTGCTGGACGCATTCGATGGTCTGGCCCGCCGCGCGCTCGTGGGCGCGACGGTGGAAACCGCCTGAGGGCAGCGCGTCAGGTCTTCAGGCGATAACCCGTCTTGAAGATCCAACGCACGCCGATCAGGCACGCCACCAGGAAGGCCAGTGTCATGCCCACGCTGATTTCGATACTGACGTCCGACACCCCGAAGAACGCCCAGCGGAAACCGCTGACCAGGTAGACCACGGGATTGAACAGCGTGACGGTCTGCCAGAACGGCGGCAGCATGTTGATGGAATAGAACGTGCCGCCCAGGAACGTCAGGGGCGTGATGATCATCAGCGGAATGATCTGCAGCTTTTCAAAGCCGTCGGCCCAGATGCCGATGATGAAGCCGAACAGGCTGAACGTCACTGCGGTCAACACCAGGAAGGACAGCATCCAGAACGGGTGCGCCACGTCGAACGTCACGAACAGCCGCGCAGTGGCCAGCATGATGAGGCCCAGGATGATGGACTTGCTGGCAGCCGCTCCCACGTAGCCCATCAGGATCTCCACGTAGGAGATCGGCGCCGAATGGATCTCGTAGATCGTGCCGGAAAAGCGTGGCATGTAGATGCCGAACGAGGCGTTGGCGACGCTTTGCGTCAGCAGCGACAGCATGATCATGCCGGGCACGATGAACGCGCCGTAGCTCACGCCGTCGATTTCGACCATGTGCGATCCGATGGCCGAGCCGAACACGACAAAATAAAGCGAGGTCGAAATCACCGGCGACAGCACGCTTTGCATCAGCGTGCGCCAGGCGCGGGCCATTTCGAAAAGGTAGATGGCGCGTATGGCGTAGAAGTTCATGATTGACCGTGCACCAGGCTGACAAAGATGTCCTCGAGCGAGCTTTCCGAGGTATTCAGGTCCGCAAATTCGATCTGCAGGCGGCTCAGGTCCTGCAGCAGACGCGAGATGTCGCCGCCCCGTTCGTTGTCATAGGTATAGACCAGCTTGTAGCCATCGGCGGACAGCTCGAGCTGGTAGGCGTCCAGCGCCGTGGGGATGCCCGGCAGCGGCGCCTTCAACGTCAGCGCAAGCTGGCGCTTGCCCAGCTTGGCCATGAGCGCGTTCTTTTCCTCGACCAGGATGATCTCGCCCTTGCGGATGACGCCGATGCGGTCCGCCATTTCCTGGGCTTCTTCGATGTAGTGCGTGGTGAGGATGATGGTGACGCCGCTTTCGCGCAGCCGACGCACCATTTCCCACATGCCGCGCCGCAATTCGACGTCGACGCCCGCGGTGGGCTCGTCCAGGAACAAGATGGCCGGTTCGTGCGACAGCGCCTTGGCGATCATGACTCGCCGCTTCATGCCGCCGGACAGCGCCATGATGCGGCTGTCTTTCTTGTCCCACAGCGACAGCTCGCGCAGGACCTTTTCAATATAGGCGGGATCCGCCGGCTTGCCGAACAGCCCGCGGCTGAAGGTGACGGTGTTCCACACGCTTTCAAAGGCGTCGGTGGAGATTTCCTGCGGCACCAATCCGATCTTGGACCGCGCGGCGCGAAAGTCCGTCACGATATCGTGACCGTCGGCCAGCACCTTGCCCTGGGTGGGATTCACGATGCCGCAGATGATGCTGATCAGCGTGGTCTTGCCCGCGCCGTTCGGCCCGAGCAACGCAAAAATCTCGCCGCGCTGGATGTCCAGGTTGACGTTCTTGAGCGCCTGGAATCCGGACGCATATTGCTTGGATAAGCCTTGTACTGAAATGACTGGCTGCACACGAGCCCCCAACTTGACCATAGCCGGAGGATTTTACCCGCCGCGCAGACCCTGCTTGTTCAGCGTGGCGGAACGGTGTGTTTGATTTTTGGAAACACTGGCCTTAGAAGTCTTCGTCCTCTTCCACCTTTGGCATCAGGTAGGCCGTCAGCGCGCTGGAAAAGCCGGCCATCACCCACAAGACGAAAAACGATACGGTGTAAAAGCCCATGCGGCCAGTGGGAACGTATCCAAAAATGGTCACGTCCAGCGGGTCGATCAGGGCGAAGATCAGCGCGCTTCCCGCTGCGGCGGCCAAAAACGATGGCCACAGGATCCACATCAGCGATCGCAATCCCATGCGTGCACTCCCCCGATCAAGGTTTGGCGGCTGCCGGGCTGGCAGCCGCCGGCGACTGCGTCCCGGCCGCAGCAGGCGCGGTCTGCTCGATAACCAGCCCCCGCTTGACCACGCCCTCCTGGATGGGCTGGCTGGCAAACTGGGTCATCGCAAAGTAGATCGTGATGAAGCAGCCGATCATGGCGGCAAACGGACCCGCCATCAGGATCCACGGCCAGGGCTCGCGGTACCAGGGTTTGACGGGATGCGCCGGATCGGCGGATTCGAGGGTGATGTGTGCGGCGTTCATGAAATGTCCTTGTAGTGCCCAGGGCCAATGTCAGCCCTACTCGGGCACGTAGAAACTGGCGGCTTCATCGGTTTCGACCTGGCGGTTCTCGCCGTCCTGCCCCTTGGCGCGTAGCGTGATGGCATGCGCGCCGGGCGTGGCGCCCGCCGGGGCGCGGATGACCATCGGCACCAGCTTGTTGGCGGCCGGCTCGACCTCGACCACGTCCGATCCCTGCTGCCCCGCCAGCACCGCCAGGTCGGGCATGCCTTCGGCCGTCAGGCGCAGGCGCATTGGCGCGTCCGAGGTGTTGATGATCTGCAGGCGGTAAACGTTTTCGATCATGCCGCCCGCCACCTCGCGGCCCAGCACGCCGCGGTCTCGGATGACGTCGACGCGCAACGGGTTGCGGACCACCAGCGAGGCCACGAAGGCCACCGCCAGAATCAGGATCAACGTGCCGTAGATCAGCACGCGAGGCCGCAGCAGATGCGACCGCGCGCTCTTGGTGGACAGGCCGTCCAGCATGGCGCGCTCGGACGTGTAGCGGATGAGACCGGGTTCGTACTGCATCTTGTCCATCACCTGCTCACAGGCGTCGATGCACGCGCCGCAGCCGATGCACATGTATTGCAGGCCGTCACGGATGTCGATGCCCGTCGGACAGACCTGCACACAGAGACTGCAGTCGACACAGTCGCCCAGCCCTTGCGCCTTGTGGTCGACCTTGCGCGAGCGGCCGCCGCGCGGGTCGCCCCGGCGCTTGTCGTACGTGACGACGAACGTGTCCGGATCGACCATCACGCTCTGGAAGCGAGCGTAAGGGCACATGTACTTGCACACCGATTCGCGCATGAAGCCGGCATTGCCCCAGGTGGCAAAGCCGTAAAACAGCATCCAGAACCATTGCCACGGCCCGAGCTGGAGCGCGAACAGTTCGTGGCCGAGTTCGCGGATGGGCGCGAAGTAGCCGATGAACGTGGATCCCGTCCACCACGCCAGCGCGATCCACAGGAAGTGCTTGGTGAATTTCAGGCGGAACTTGCGCCAGGACCAGGGCGATTCGTCCAGGCGGATGCGCGCAATGCGGTCGCCTTCGACCTTGCGCTCGATCCACATGAAGATTTCGGTGTAGACGGTTTGCGGACAGGCGTAGCCGCAGAACAGGCGCCCGGCCACCGCCGTGAAAAGAAACAGCGCCAATGCCGAGATGACCAGCAGCACGGCAAGATAGACGACGTCCTGCGGCCAGAGCACCAGTCCGAACAAATAGAACTTGCGCGCGCCCAGGTCGAACAGCACGGCCTGTCGCCCGTTCCATTGCAGCCAGGGCAAACCGTAGAAGATGATCTGCGTGATGAAGACGAACGCGATGCGCCAACGGGCAAATATGCCGCTGACGGACCGCGGGTAGATCTTGCTTCGCACCCCCGCCAGCGTCTGTTCCAGGGTCTCCTGGCCAGGACGTGGCGGCCGTGTATGCGGCCGCCAAGGCGGCGGGTCACCGCCAGGCGAACTGCTGACGCTTGCGGTTGACCCATCTTCCATTTGCTGCTCCGTGCTGGTTAGTGCTTAGTGATATGGAAGGCCGCTGCGCGGCCGTCCATTTACGTGCTGCCGGTTCACTGCTTGGCCGCGCCGGACTCGGCAGGCGATGCAGCGGCCTGCTTCTGCGCGTCGGGCTTGTTCGACAGACCCCAGACCCAGGCAGTCAGGATCTTGATCTGCTCGGGGCTCAGGATGTGTTCGTGTGCCGGCATGCGGTTGTCGCGGCCTTCAAGAATGGTCTTGACGATGCTGGCTTCCGAGCTGCCGTAGAGCCAGACGTCGTCGGTCAGGTTCGGCGCGCCGACGAGCTGGTTGCCCTTGCCATCGACACCGTGACAGGCGACGCAGAAGTTGGCGAACTCGCGCTTGCCGCGGAACACGCGGACCGGATCGGCGGTCAGGCCCGACAGCGAACGCACGTACTGCGCGATGTCGCCGGCCATCTTGGGATCGATCGAGTCCTTCCAGGGCGGCATGATGCCGTGGCGGCCTTGCTTGATCGTTTGCATGATGGCTTCGGGCGAGCCGCCGTGCAGCCAGTCGCCGTCGGTCAGGTTGGGGAAGCTGGGCGCGCCCTTGGCGTCGGAACCGTGGCATTGCGCGCAGGTGTTCAGGAAGAGGCGCTGGCCGATTTCGCGGGCGCCCGGATCCTGTGCGATCTGCGGCACGGTCATGGTTTCGAAGCGCGCGTAGATGGGACGCACGGCCTCGGCCATCTTGGCCTGCTGCTGCGCCACTTCCTCGGTGCTGCTGTATCCCAGCTTGCCCTTGTACTCGCCCAGGCCCGGCATCAGGAACAGATAACCCAGCGCAAAGGCGCAGGCCAGCAGATACATCCACGTCCACCAGGTGGGGACCGGGTTGTTGAGCTCGGTCAGGTCGCCGTCCCAGACGTGGCCGGTGTCCTCGACCTGGCCACTGGCCGGCTTGGCGCTGAGCCAGCGGCGTTGCGTGTACAGCAGCCACACGCACCACACCACCCCGCCCACGGCGACGATCGAGATGAAATACCCCCAGAAGCCATTGACGAAATCGCTCATGACCGATTCGCTCCATCTTGTTGTGCCTGCCCGAATTCATCGGGCAGTGCGAACGGCAGCATGGCCGATTCGCGGTTGGCGCTCTGGCGGCCGCGCGAGCAGGCCCACCAGACGATGCCGAAAAAGGTCGCCATCGAGATGGCGGTGACGATTGCGCTGATATAGCCGACCATGATCAGCCTCCCGAGGCCGCTTGAGCGGCCGGCTGCGCCGAGGACTGCTGGGACTTCTTGGCTTCTTCGGCCTTCTTGGCTTCTTCAGCCTGCTTGGCCAGCTGCGCCTTGCGAACGCCTACGCCCAATCCTTGCAGGTAGGCCACCAGCGCGTCTTCTTCGGTCTTGCCTTCGATGGCTTTCGGCGCGGCGGCGATTTCCTCGTCGGTGTAGGGCACGCCCAGGGCGCGCAGGGCACGCATGCGCTGGTCGACGTTCTGGCCGGTGATGACCGTCTTTTCAAGCCACGGATAGGCGGGCATGTTGGATTCCGGCACCACCTTGCGCGGATCGCGCAGGTGGATGCGGTGCCAGTCGTCGGAGTAACGCTCGCCTACGCGGGCCAGGTCGGGGCCGGTACGCTTGGAGCCCCACAGGAACGGGTGGTCGAAGACCGATTCAGCCGCCACGGAGTACGACCCGTAGCGCTGGACCTCGGCGGCGAGCACGCGGACCTGCTGCGAGTGGCAGCCGACGCAGCCTTCGCGGATGTAGACGTCGCGGCCCATCAGCCGCAGCGGGCTGTAGGGTTCAACGCCCGCCACGGGCTGGGTGGTGCTGTGCTGGAAGAACAGCGGGATGATCTGGACCAGGCCCGCGAAGGAGACCACCAGGATGCTGGCGATGATCATCCAGCCGATGTTCTTCTCGAGGGTCTGGTGAGAAAAGAAGCCGTGATTCTTGTTGGCCATGATGTCCTCGTCAAACAGTGGCCGGCACGGCGGTCGCGGGGACCGTCGGACGGGCGGCATGGGGATCGTCTTGCGGAATGGCGGGATTGACCGCCGTGGCGCCGCTCACCGTCTTCCATACGTTCCAGGCCATGACGAACACACCGCACAAGAACAGGGTTCCACCCAGCAAACGGATCAGGTAGTACGGAACGCGCGTCTTCAGTTCTTCGACGAAGCTGTAGACCAGGGTGCCGTCCGGCGCCGTGTCGCGCCACATCAGGCCTTGCTGCACGCCGGCGATCCACATGGCGGCGATGTACAGCACCACGCCGATGGTCGCGATCCAGAAGTGCAGTTCGATGGCCTTGACGCTGTACATCTTTTCGCGGCCGTACAAGCGCGGGATCAGGTAGTAGAGCGAGCCGAACGAAATCATGGCGACCCAGCCCAGCGCGCCGGAGTGCACGTGGCCGATGGTCCAGTCCGTGTAGTGCGACAGCGCGTTCACGGTGCGGATCGACATCATCGAGCCTTCGAACGTGGACATGCCGTAGAACGACAGCGCGGTGACCATGAACTTCAGGATCGGATCGGTGCGCAGCTTGTACCAGGCGCCCTGCAGGGTCATGATGCCGTTGATCATGCCGCCCCAGGAAGGCGCCAGCAGGATCAGCGAGAAGGTCATGCCCAGCGACTGGGTCCAGTCGGGCAGCGACGTGTACAGCAAGTGGTGCGGGCCCGCCCACATGTACGTGAAGGCCAGCGCCCAGAAGTGGACGATGGACAGGCGATACGAGTAGATGGGACGGCCGGCCTGCTTGGGCACGAAGTAATACATCATGCCCAGGAAGCTGGTGGTCAGGAAGAAGCCCACGGCGTTATGGCCGTACCACCACTGCACCATGGCGTCCTGCACGCCCGCGTAGGCGGAGTAGGACTTCCACATCGACACCGGCATTTCAATGTTGTTGAAGATGTGCAG
The DNA here is from genome assembly GCF_041879325.1 of Achromobacter sp. JD417. Classification (NCBI taxonomy): domain Bacteria; kingdom Pseudomonadati; phylum Pseudomonadota; class Betaproteobacteria; order Burkholderiales; family Alcaligenaceae; genus Achromobacter; species Achromobacter sp. JD417. The sequence goes on from NZ_CP087159.1 coordinate 3,825,248, forward strand.
GATGGCGATGGTGAGGATGTACGAGCCGAAGAACCAGTTGGCCACGTAGATGTGCTTGGACCGGCGCTTGATGATGGTGCCGAAGAACACGATGGCGTAGGCGACCCAGACCAGCGTGATCAGGATGTCGATGGGCCATTCGAGTTCGGCGTATTCCTTGCTGCTGGTAAAGCCCATGGGCAAGGTGATCGCGGCCGCGACGATGACGACCTGCCAGCCCCAGAACGTGAAGGCGGCGAGTTTGTCGCAGAACAGGCGCGCCTGACAGGTGCGCTGCACGACGTAGTAGGACGTCGCGAAAAGAGCGCTGCCGCCGAAGGCGAAAATCACGGCGTTGGTGTGCAGCGGGCGCAGGCGGCCGTAGCTGAGCCATGCGGTGTCGAAATTCAACTGAGGCCAAATTAGCTGCGCGGCAAGAAACACACCGACAGCCATGCCGACAATGCCCCAGACCACGGTCATGATGGCGAACTGCCTCACGACCTTGTAGTTGAAGGTATCGGACTTGCTTGCGATTGCGGGGCAATCGTTCATCACCCATCCCCTAAAGTAACAAGAACTTCCAGGCTTCGATGATGGGACTAGTCACAGGAGTCGGCGTTGATTTGGATCAACCGGGTTGCGACGCCTTGGACATCGCTGCATAACCGCAACGCTCTTAGGGGTATCTGGGCGTGAAAAGACCTGGCCGGCGGCTGCGGCGAGGGGCGCGCGACCGTCAGCGGCGGCCGGCGGCGCCGCTGTCGTCGTCGCGCAAGATGGCCGTGCCGGCGTTGTCGGTGTCGTCGTACTGGCCATTGAAAACGGCCCACCACAACGACACGCCGATGGCGAGCACGAACAGCAGCGAGAGCGGCAGCAGAAGGTAGAGGATGGTCATGATGCCGCCCCCAGCGCGCTGCCGGCTGCTGGGGCGCCCGACCAGTCGCGGCGGCACAAGCGCCACGAGTTGTAGGCCACCGCCAGCGACGACAACAGCATGGTGATGGCAGCCAGCCAGGGCGTGACCCAGCCGACCAGGGCCAGCGGCGTCATCAGCAGGTGCCAGACGAGTGAGCCGTAAAGGTTCTGCCGCGCCTTGCGCCGCGCCTCGGCAAGCAGCGCGTCCAGCGCGGACTCGGGCATTTCGGGGTGCGCCGCCAGCGCGCTGTGCGCGGATGCCATGGCGGTGGGCACGGCCATGGACATGGCGCACGGGCAGCTCATGACCAGCAGCGCCACCATGACGGGAATGCTGTGGGCGGGATCGATGTAGGCCCAGCCGGCAGCGGCGGCCAGCGCCAGCGCCACCTGCGCCATGACGAACCGGGACGCCACGCGGTCGGCGCGCGCCCCCAATTGCAGGCGCTGGTCTTCGACGCGGGCATGGCGGCGGCCGGCGGCACCCGCGCCCCCGAAGGATTGGCGGGCGCACAGTTCGAGGTAGCGCGCGGTGAGCAGGAACGCCACGAACATCGTGACCGAATCGAAATAGACTTCGCCGTGGCCGGTGTAGGTGGCGTGCACGCTGGGGATGAAGGCGGCGACGATGCCAAGCGCCACCGGCACGTCCATGCCGGCGCGCCCCTGCCGCAGGTTGGCGCCGGCATGGCGCCAGATGGGCCATGCCGAATACAGGACAACGGGCACGGTCAGCGCGAAGCTGGCCCAGTTCATGAGAACGATGGCCCAATCCAGGGTTTCGAGCGCGTCGGCGGGCATGGATTCGTGGCGCAGATAGCCGGGCCACGCGAACATCATGACCTGCATCATCGCCAGCCACGCGAGCGACAGCCGCACCAGCGCGTGGCGGCGTTGCTGGCGGTCGGCGTCGGGCAGGCTGGGCGGGACGGCGAAAATGGATTTGGCACGCATGATGGCGATGGTAATCAGGCCCGCCCCTGGCCGCCTTGATCTGAATCAAGGCGGTCGTGGCGATTTGCCGCCGCACCGGGGCGCCCGAACGGCATCAGGGGCGGCCAAGCGCACTTCGAGGCGGCCGTCGTGGCGGCCGAAGTGGCCGCCTGAGCGGCGGCCTTACGGACGGCAGGCCCGCAGCACCGCCGTCACGGCAGTTGTCAGCCGGGCCAGATCCTCGGCGTCGATGGTCAACGCAGGCGTCAGATAAATCACGTTGCCGAAGGGACGCACCCAGACGCCCGCCTCGACCAGGCGGCGCTTGAGGGCCTCGCGGTCGGCAATGCCGTCCAGCTCGACCACGCCGATCGCCCCGAGCACGCGCACGTCGCACACCCAGGGCAATTCACGGCAAGGCTCCAAGCCGGTGTACAACGCCGCAGAGATGGCCTGCGCCTGCGCCAGCCTGGGTTCGGTCTCGAACAGGTCGAGCGAGGCATTGGCCGCCGCGCAGGCCAGCGCGTTGCCCATGAAGGTGGGGCCGTGCATCAGCGCGTGGGCGGGGTCGTCGGACCAGAAAGCCTGGAAGACCCTGTCGCTGGCCACCGTGGCGGCCAGGGGCAGCGTTCCGCCTGTCAGCGCCTTGGACAGCGTGATGATGTCGGGACGGATGCCGGCCTGCTCGAAGGCGAACAGGGTGCCGGTGCGCCCGAAACCCGTGAAGATCTCGTCGAAGATCAACAGCAACCCGTTCTTGTCCGCCAGCCGGCGCAAGCGGCGCAGGACCTCGGGATCGTGCAGCAGCATGCCGCCCGCGCCCTGCACCAGCGGCTCGACCAGGATGCCGGCCAGTTGCGGCGCGCGCGCCTGCAGCCAGGCGTCCAGTTCGGCCTCCCCCGCCTCGTCGCGCGGCAGGCTGACGATGTCGTGCCCGGCCAGCATGCCATTAAAGAGGCTGTGCATGCCTTCGTCCGGATCGCACACCGCCATGGTGCCGAAAGTATCGCCGTGATAGCCGCCCCGGAATGCGAGGAAGCGTGTCCGGCCGCGCTCGCCCTGGTTCAGCCAGAACTGCAGCGCCATCTTCATGGCGACCTCGACCGCCACCGAGCCGGAATCCGTATAGAAGACGCGATCCAGGCCCGGCCCCAGCAGTCCGGCCAGCCGGCGCGCCAGGGTCAGGGCGGGTTCGTGCGTCAATCCGCCGAACATGACGTGCGGCATCGCGTCCAGTTGCGCGCGCACGGCCTGGGCGATGTGCGGGTGGTTGTAACCGTGGCAGGCCGTCCACCAGGACGCCACCCCGTCCACCAGCGTGCGGCCGTCGGCCAGTTCCAGCCGGCTGCCGTGGCTGCGCACCACGGGCAGCGGTGGCGTTGCCGTCTTCATCTGGGCATAGGGAAGCCAGATATGGGGTTGGCCCTGGGCCATCCAGTCGGGCACGTGCATCGTTCACCTCTTGAAATCCGGCGGCGCCGCCACCGGTTCGCTGCACGTCGCGCAAGCGCCCCGGGAGCCGTTGCGCCTCCACTACAATGGCCCGCATTCTACGGCCTGGCGCGGGCGTTCCCCGTCCGTCAGCCTGCCTGCCGCCACGGCGCGCAGGCCTCGGGGCCACTGCAGGATTTATTGATGTCTAAGCTGGATTCGCTGTTTTCCGCCGAGCTGGCGCTCGCCGATACCCGCCGTAAACGCCGCAGGCTGCGCACGGCGTCGTCCGCCCCGCCCGGGCGCATCGTACTGAGCGGCGCGCCCGTCCTGAACTTTTCCAGCAATGATTACCTGGGGCTGGCGCGGCATCCGCTGCTGGTCGAGCGCGCCCGCGAATGGACGGCGCGCCACGGCGCCGGCGCCCAGGCGTCGCGGCTGGTGTGCGGAAATCTGGACCTGCATGAACAGGTCGAGGCCAAGCTGGCCCGGCTCAAGGGCACCGAGGCCGCCTTGGTGCTGGCGTCCGGCTGGCAGGCGAACGCCGCCGTGCTGCCCGCCCTGCTGCGCGCGGCCGCCGCCCACGGCGAGGTGGAGGTCTACGCCGACAAGCTCAACCACGCCAGCCTGCATCATGGGTGCCAGGCCGCCGGCGTGCGGCAGATCCGCTTTCGCCACAACGACCTCGATCACCTGGAAAGCCTGCTGGCCCGCCACGCCCAAGAAGCTGGCGGCACGACGTCCGTCTCGCGCTTCATCATCACTGAAAGCGTGTTCAGCATGGACGGCGACCGCACCGATGTCGTCCGGCTGGCGGACCTGGCCGACCGTTTCAATGCCTTTGTGTATCTGGACGAGGCCCATGCCACCGGCGTGCTGGGTCCCGGCGGGATGGGCCTGGCCGGACTGGCGCCCGGGCGGATCGACCTGGCGATGGGCACGTTCAGCAAGGCGCTGGGCGGGTTTGGCGCGTACGTGGCGGGCTCGCGCGCGCTGTGCGATTTTCTTGTGAATGCGTGCTCGGGCTTCATCTACACCACCGCACTGCCGCCTGCCGTGCTGGGCGCCATGGACGCGGCGCTGGACCTGGCGCCCACGCTGAATGCCGAACGCTTGCGCCTGGCGGCCAGTGCCGAGCGCCTGCGCGACGCGTTGCGCGGCATGGGGCTGGACACGGGCGCATCCTCGACCCAGATCGTGCCCGCCATCGTGGGCGACGAGGCCCGCGCGCTGGTCATGGCTGCAGATCTGGAACGCCGCGGCCTCTTGGCCGTGGCGATCCGTCCGCCCACGGTTCCCGCAGGCACCAGCCGCCTGCGCATCGCACTGAGCGCGGCGCATCGCGACGATGACGTGTCCCGCCTGATCGCGGGTTTCGCGGCGGTGCTGGCATGACGACGCTTCCGGGTTCCGTCATTCGCCCGACGATGCTGTTCGTCCATGGCTGGGCGTTCGACTCGGCTTTCTGGGACCCGCTGCGCGCTGCGTTGCCCGAATGGCCGCAAGCCGTCTGCGACGCGGGCTACTTCGGACCCGTCCAGGAGCCGCACCTTACCGGCCCGGTGATCGCCGTGGGCCACTCGCTGGGCGTCCTGCGGCTCTTGAGCCGTCTGCCTGACCAATGCGTTGGGCTGGTGTCGATCAATGGCTTTGCCCGGTTCAGCAGCGCCGCGGATTACCCCGCGGGCGTGCCCGTCCGCATGCTGGACCGGATGCGCAAGCGTCTGGCCGAGTCGGCGGACGACGTGCTGCGGGATTTCCGCCAGCGCTGTGGCGACGATTCCCGCTTTGACGAACCCCGGACGGCTGCGCTGCACCAGGGTCTTGAAGCCCTGCGCGACGACGACCAGCGCGCCGCGCTGGCCACCCTGCCTGTGCCGTTGCTGGCGCTGGCCGGCAGCGCGGACGCCATCGTGCCGGCCGGGATGATGCGCGCCGCCTTTGCCGGGCGGCCAGACGGCGACCTGCATTGGCGCGAACGGGGCGGCCATCTCTTGCCTGTCTCGGACACTGACTGGTGCGCGGCCCATATTCGCGCCTTTGCCGCCCGCGTGGCGCCGCCCGCATGACGCAGGCTGCCCGCAATGCCCGCGTCGGCGACCGCTTCGGCGCGGCCGCCGCCCGCTACGAAAACCACGCGGCCATCCAGCGCATCGCGGCCGAACGGCTGGCGAGCGACATCGCCCTCTTGCCCCTGCCGCCCTGCCCCCGCATCCTGGAGATCGGCTGCGGCACCGGACTGCTGACCCAAGCGCTGGCGCGACGGCTGGGGCCAGCCGACTGGACGGTGACCGATATTTCACCCGGCATGCTGGCCGCCGCGCAGCGCGGCCCCGCCCTGCCCGGTACTGTGCACTACCAGTTGCTGGACGGCGAGCACCCCGCCGGACTCGCAGGCGGATTCGACCTGATCTGTTCGAGCCTGGCCGTGCAGTGGTTCTCGGACCTGAACGCGGGCCTGGGCCGGCTGGCCCGCCTGCTGGCGCCCGGCGGCCATCTGGCCGTGGCCACGCTGGCCTCGGGCACCTTCTCCGAATGGCAGGCCGCACACGCCAACGCTGGACTGGCGCCCGCGACGCCCGCCTATCCGCCCGCCCACGCCATCCGTCCGGCCATGACCGATATGGCCGGTGGCGTGTGCGGCGAACGCCTGATACAAGATCATCCTGACGGCCTGCATTTTCTGCGCGGCTTGAAGGGCATTGGCGCGACCACCCCAGCGCCCGGCCGCCCGCCGCTGGGCGCGGCGCAACTGCGCCGGGTGCTGGCCGCGTTTGACGAACAAGGCGCCACGGTGACGTATCACCTGGCGTTCGGTATGTGGAGAAAGACCATGCAGCGGCCTAATGGCGTTTTTGTGACGGGCACCGATACCGGCATCGGCAAAACCCTGGTGTCGGCCATCCTGGCCCGTGCCTGGAATGCCGATTACTGGAAGCCGGTGCAGACGGGCGTGGCCGAAGAGCCCGGCGACACCGACACCGTCGCCCACCTGGCGCGGTTGCCGCCCGAGCGCCTGCACCTGCCTGCCTACGTGCTGCAGGCGCCGCTGTCGCCGTGGGCGGCCGCCACGCTGGAAGACACGGTCGTCGACGCCACCACCATCGTGCCGCCCGCAACGCGGGCGCCGCTGATTGTGGAAGGCGCGGGCGGCCTGTATGTGCCGATCGACGACACGCACATGATGATCGACCTGATCGCGCGCCTGGACATGCCGGTGGTGCTGGCGGCGCGCAGCGGACTGGGCACCATCAACCACACCTTGCTGAGCCTGAAGGCGTTGCAGCGGCGCGGCATCCCCGTGCTGGGCGTGGTCATGAGCGGCCCGCCGTCCGCGGGCAACAAGGAAGCCATCGAGCGCTTTGGCGGCGTGCGCGTGCTGGCGGAGATCCCGCCGCTGCCGCGCGTGGACGCCGCGGCCGTCGATGCATTGGCCCAGGGCATCGCGCCGCTGGCCGAATGCCCGGCGGCGCTGTATGACGCCGAAACCGAAGCGGACTAGCCCAGACGCCAGTCCGGCGCGCCCGGCATCACTGCCGGGCCATGTCGATGAACGCCCGCAGCGCCGATGAGACGCGGCGCTGCCGGGGGTAATACAGCATGAAGCCCGGAACCACGGGACACCAATCCTCCAGCAACCGCACCAGCCTGCCCGATGCAAGCAGGTCCGCCACGTAGCTTTCGGGAACGTAGCCGATACCGATGCCATCGCAGGCCGCGCGCACTTCGGCATGCACGTCGCTCAGCGCAATGCGGCCTGGCACGTCGATTTCCACCTTTTCGCCGTCCTTCTCGAACTCCCATTTGAAATAGCGGCCGCTGGGAAACCGGTAGCGCACGCAGTCGTGCCGCAGCAGGTCGGCCGGCGTCCGGGGCGCCTCGCGCCCCTGCAGATAGCCGGGCGATACCACCACCACCGCGCGCAGCGGCGGGCCGATGGGAACCGCGACCATGTCCTCGGGCACGGCTTCAAGCAAACGCACGCCCGCGTCGAAGCCGGATTTCACGATGTCCACAAAACTGTCGTCTTCCCCTATTTCCAGGCGGATGTCCGGATAAGCAGCCAAAAAACGGGCGGCCATGGGCATCAGCAGCAGGTACGAGGCCGCGCGCGACGTGTTGATGCGCAGCGTGCCGGCAGCGGATCCGCGAAATTGGTTCATTTCGTCCAGCGCGTCGCCCAGGCCATGCAGCACCGGCTGCAGGCGCTCGGCCAGGCGGTGGCCGGCTTCGGTCAGGGCGACGCTGCGCGTGGTGCGGTTGAACAGGTTCACGCCAAGACGCTCTTCCAGGTTGCGGATGGCGTAGCTGACCGCCGAGGTCGACAGGCCGAGCTCTTCGCCCGCCTTGCGGAAGCTGCCCAGACGGGCGACCGCCGAGAACGCGGCAAGATGGGATAGGTTGTCGAGCGGCATGATTATGCAAATTTATTCAATAAATCATGCCGAAATTCTAGCTTGAAGTGGGTTGTCGGCGGGCTTATTGTGAACGCCTGCTCAATAAACATCCCAAGAGGCCGTCATGATCCAAGCCCAAGGCTACGCCGCGCACAGCGCCGACACTCCCCTGGTTCCCTTCAGCTTCACCCGCCGTGAACCGTGCGACGATGACGTGCTGATCGACATCCTGTACAGCGGCATCTGCCACTCCGACCTGCACCAGGCGCGCGGCGACTGGGGCAATTCCATGTACCCGATGGTGCCCGGCCACGAAATCATTGGCCGCGTCGCGCAAGTGGGCAAGAACGTGACGCGATTCAAGGTCGGCGACTACGCCGGCGTGGGCTGCATGGTGGACTCGTGCCGCCATTGCAAGGCGTGCCGTCTGAACCTCGAACAGTATTGCGAAGAGAACGCCACGCTTACCTACAACGACAAGGAGCGTGGCAGCGACCAGTTGACGTTCGGGGGCTACTCCGATCGCATCGTGGTGACCGAGCACTTCGTCGTGAAGGTGTCCGACAAGCTCGACCTCAAGGCCGTCGCGCCTCTGCTGTGCGCCGGCATCACCACCTATTCCCCGCTGCGCCACTGGAAGGTGGGGCCGGGCAAAAAGGTCGGCGTCATCGGCTTGGGCGGCCTGGGCCACATGGGCGTGAAATTTGCGCATGCAATGGGCGCGCATGTGGTGATGATCACGACTTCGGCCGACAAGGCCCGCGACGCCAAGCGCCTGGGCGCGGACGAGGTGCTGGTCTCGCGCGATGCCGACGCCATGGCGGCGCACGCCGGCACGTTCGACTTCCTGCTGAACACGGTTCCCGTCAGCCACGACGTCAATCCCTACATGGCCCTGCTGGCGCTTGACGGCACCATGGCGCTGGTGGGCGCGCTGACGCCGCTGGATCCGATCCCCGGCGCCAACCTCATCATGGGCCGAAAGTCGCTGGCCGGCTCGGCGATCGGCGGCATGCAGGAGACGCAGGAAATGATGGATTTCTGCGCCGAGCACAACATCGTCAGCGACGTGGAGATCGTGCCGATCCAGGCCGTGAACGAAGCCTACGAGCGGTTGGTGAAGAACGATGTGAAGTATCGCTTCGTGATCGACATGGCGTCGCTGAAGGAAACGCGCGCTGCCGCTTAAGCCTGCTTCCCCGAGGGCCTTCTGGGTTCAGTCGGGGAACTTCTCGTCGTGGGCATCACCCAGGCGGCCGAAATATGTGACGTGCCGGCCCGCGATCCACACCGCGTAGCCCACGCAGCCCGCCGCGCAACTCAGGCGCTTGAATTCCGGGTACATCACCTCGCCCCGCTGCGCGCCGCGAATCGCGGCTTGCAGCGCGGCCCGATCAAAGTCATTGGCAATGGCGACATCTGGCACATCCAGCGGAATGTCCAGCGTCTGGTCATCAGGCAGGTAGTAGGCGGTGCGGCGGGACCGGTAGTCGACCACATAGGATTCGACCCCTGCGCCCGCCAGTTGACGGATGACTTGGCCGAAGTGGATGCGGCCTTGGGCGGATGCCTCCGCGGTTTCACGAATGATGGATTGCGTGGACGCGTTCATGGATGGCTCCTGACGGTGAAAAGGAGAAGACCGTTCCGGCGCCTCGGCCTTCGCACCGTCCAGCGTACTGCGGGAATCGCGCCATCGCGAAACAAAAAAGAGGGTGCCCGCAGGCACCCTTGAATCCACCCTACAACAGCACCTGCGACTACACACCTGCATGCAGCGCCCGGCGTCCCGCGGGACAGGCCGGGCGCCGCCGGCTTACGCAGCCTTCTGCGCCTTGCCGTGTTCGAACTGCGCCTCTTCGGTCGAGCCGGTCAGCGCGGTCGTGGACGACTTGCCGCCCTCGATCGTCTGGGTCACGGCGTCGAAGTAACCGGTGCCCACTTCGCGCTGGTGCTTCACGGCGGTGAAGCCCATTTCGGCGGCGGCAAATTCCTTCTGCTGCAGTTCCACGAACGCGCTCATCTGGCGGCGGGCGTAGCCGTGGGCCAGCTCGAACATGCCGTAGTTCAGCGCGTGGAAGCCGGCCAGCGTGATGAACTGGAACTTGTAGCCCATGGCGCCCAGCTCGCGCTGGAACTTGGCGATGGTGCCGTCGTCCAGGTTCTTCTTCCAGTTGAACGACGGCGAGCAGTTGTAGGCCAGCAGCTTGCCCGGGAATTGGCGATGGATGGCGTCCGCGAACTTGCGGGCGTATTCCAGGTTGGGCGTGGACGTTTCGCACCAGATCAGGTCGGCGTACGGCGCGTAGGCCAGGCCGCGGGAAATGGCTTGGTCGATGCCGGCGCGGGTGCGGAAGAAGCCTTCCACCGTGCGCTCGCCGGTGATGAACGGACGATCGTTTTCATCGACGTCGCTGGTGACCAGGTCGGCGGCGTCGGCATCGGTGCGGGCCAGCAGCAACGTCGGCGTGCCCATCGTGTCGGCGGCCAGGCGGGCCGACACCAGCTTGGACACCGCCTCGCGGGTGGGCACCAACACCTTGCCGCCCATGTGGCCGCACTTCTTCACGGAAGCGAGCTGGTCTTCGAAGTGGACGCCCGACGCGCCCGCCTCGATCATGGCCTTCATCAGTTCATAGGCGTTGAGCACGCCGCCGAAACCGGCTTCGGCGTCCGCCACGATGGGCGCGAAGAAGTCGATGTAGCCTTCATCGCCGGGGTTCTTGCCTTCCATCCACTGGATCTGGTCGCAGCGCGTCAACGAATTGTTGATGCGGCGAACCACCTGCGGCACGGAGTTGGCGGGATAGAGCGACTGGTCGGGATACATTTCGCCGGCCAGGTTGGCGTCGCCGGCGACCTGCCAGCCCGACAGATAGATGGCTTTCAGGCCGGCCTTGACCTGCTGCATGGCCTGGTTGCCGGTCAGAGCGCCCAGCGAATTGACGAACGGCTCGCTGTGCAGGAGTTCCCAGAGGCGCGTGGCGCCGCGGCGGGCAAGCGTGTGTTCGACGCTGATCGAGCCACGCAGGCGGATGACGTCTTCGGCGCTGTAGTCGCGCTTGATGCCCTGCCACCGGCTGTTCTCGGCCCAATCTTTCTGCAGGTTGCGGATTTCGGTTTCGCGATTGCTCATGGTGATGCTCCTGGTCAGTAGTGAGAGAACTTCAAAGGATTCGCGTCGTGCATTGCGTGAATCGTTGGAGAAAGTCTATGCCTGTGCTGCGGAGCAATGTGAAGGCAGGTCTTATACAAGACGAAAAATGTTATGCATTTAAATCAATGAGTTATGAACACAATTTTGTATAATGAAATGCGATTGTCGTTTATGAAATGCCGCCCCGCTGCTGCGCAACACGGGCTTTCACATGCCGAGAGTTACATTTCACGTTGTGGAAAATCGGGCCCCTTCCAGCGCCTACAATGCCGTCATCCCGTTTTTGAATTCCTGCTATGACCCTGTCTCACGGCCCTCTCGGGCAGAGCGTGGCCTACGCCTCGCAATACGACCCCTCGCTGCTGTTCCCCATTGCGCGCTCGCACAACCGCGCGGCGCTCAATCTGAATGACGGCAACCTGCCCTTTAGCGGGGTGGACCTGTGGAACGCCTACGAGCTGTCGTGGCTGGACGCCAAGGGCAAGCCGCGGGTGGCGATGGCGACGTTCTCGGTGCCGGCCGACAGCCCCAACATCATCGAATCCAAGTCGTTCAAGCTGTACCTGAACTCGTTCAACCAGACCCGCCTGGTCAATTCGGCGGCCCTGCGCGGCCGGCTGGAACGCGACCTGAGCGCCGCCGCGGGCGCGCCGGTGGGCCTGGACTTCTTCTTGCCGCAGCGCTTTTCCGAGCTGCAGATGAGCGAGCTGGACGGCATCTACATCGACAAGCTGGATATCGAGATCGACACCTATGAGCCCGCCCCCGAGCTGCTGCGCACCCGGCCGGGCGACGTGGTCGAAGAAACGCTGGCGTCACGCCTCTTGAAGTCGAACTGCCCCGTGACCGGCCAGCCCGATTGGGCCACGGTGCAGATCCGCTACCGCGGCAAGCCGATCGATCGCGAGTCGCTGCTGCGCTATGTGGTGTCATTCCGCCAACACGCCGAATTCCACGAGCACTGCGTCGAGCGCATCTTCAGCGACATCATGCAGGCTTGCGGCCCGGAGCACTTGACGGTGTATGCGCGCTATACGCGCCGCGGCGGACTGGACATCAACCCCTGGCGCAGCAACTTCGAGGCGGCGCCGCCCGCCGATAGGCGAACCGTCCGCCAGTAACGCGCCTGCCGCGAAGAACGGCCGCCCCAGGGCGGCCGTTTTGCTTTTGCTGTTCAGCAATTACCGATCTGCGCTTACTTCACGAACGGCTCAGGCCGCGGCGTGTCGTCTTCGGACGGCGGCAGCACCGGGTACTGGATGACCGGCTGGTCGCCCGTCAGCGTCTTCAGGAACGCCACGATCTGGCCGTTTTCATCGGGCGTGAACGTGCGGCCCAGTTGCAGGCGGCCCATGACGTCGACGGCCTGCGTCAGCGTGGCCGCTTCGCCGTCGTGAAAGTACGGGTAGGTCAGCGCGACGTTGCGCAGCGTCGGCACCTTGAAGTTGAAGCGGTCCGCGTCCTTGCCCGTGACCGCGGCCCGGCCTTCGGCCTTGTTCTCGGTGATATAGGGGGTGACCAGCCCCATCTTCTGGAACGAGTTGCCGCCCACCGCCACGCCGTTGTGGCAAGCGACGCAGCCGCTGTTCTTGAAAAGGTCGTATCCGGCCAGCTCCCGGACGGTCAGCGCTTTCTTGTCGCCCTTGAGCCACTGGTCGAAACGCGAATTTGGCGTTACCAGGGTTTCTTCAAACGCGGCCAGCGCGCTGGTCACCTCGTCGATGGTGATCGCGTCCTTGCCGAAGACCTGCTTGAATTCGGCGCGGTAGCCCGGAATGGAATTGAGCACCTGCACCGCCAGCTCGTGGGTGGACGCCATTTCCATGGGGTTCTCGATCGGGCCGCCCGCCTGTTCGCGCAGGTCCTTGGCGCGGCCATCCCAGAACTGGGCGATGTTCAGGCTGGAATTGAGCACGGTCGGCGAATTGATGCCGCCCTGCTGCCATTTGTGGCCGATGGAGGCCTTCAGGTTGTCGGACCCGCCCATGGCAAGGTTGTGGCAGGAATTACAGGAGATCGCGCCGGAGCGGGACAGACGCGGATCGAAGAAGAGCTTCTTGCCCAGTTCGACCTTGGCGGGTTCCTTGATAACGGCGGGCTCGATCGGCTGGATGGGTTCCTGCGACGCGCTCCACGCCTGATTTGCCCACAGTCCCAGTACGAGTCCCACGGCCAGCAGCGTACTTGTCTTTCTCATTTGCTTCTCCTGTGAATAACCAGTTCAACCACATGGTTATTACATCGGGGAAGCGATGCCCTGGCCTTGCGAGGCATCAAGCGGCGCCGGCCGGGGCGGATGCCGCGATGCCCAGCTTGACGGCGCGCAAGGCAGCGTCGGCGCGGCGCTGGGCGGTCAAGTGATCACGGGGAAACTACGATTACGTCGCCCGCGGTCTCACGGCATTACGGCCGCGCTGCTGCCGCTGCCACGGGCGGTTCGGCGCGGCGCGCCTGCACCGCGATCCACTGCGCCAGGAAAGCGGCCACGGCGAACGCCACGCCCGCGCCCACCCACGGACCTTGCCGCAGGCCAGCGTCCAGGAGCAGGCCGAAGGCGAGCGGCCCCAGCGCCGAGCCCACGTCCATGCCCGAATACACCAGGCCGTAGACCGAGCCCGTCGAGCCCTTGGGCGTCACGCGGCGGATCAGCATGTCGCGCGACGGTGCGGCCACGCCCGAGCAAAAACCGGCCAAGCCCACGACGGGCGCGGCCAGCACGGCGGGCACCAGCCCCAGCGCCAGCACGACCAGCGTCAGGCCGGCCAGGATCAGCGCCACCATGACGGTGCGCTCGGTGCGCGGGTTGGCCGACACCAGGAAGCCGCCGGCCGCCATACCCACCGCCGAGGCGACCATATACCCCGATAGCGCGGAACTGGCCGTGACCTTGGACAGGTCGTAAAGCTGGCCCAGCAAGGGAATGGTGTAGTTCTGCACCGACGAAAGCGCGATGGAGGTGCAGGCAAAGAAGAGGAAAGCGCCCCACAGCGCGGGCTTGGACAAGAGCGCGGACAGCGTGGCCAGAACGCCCTCTTGCGGTTTGGCGGCGGGCTTGGGCGCGTTGGCGGCATCCTTGGCGTCGCCGCCGGCCTCGACGGGCGACGGGCCACCCAGCAGGTCGCGTCCCAGCACCGTCAGCAGCAGCACCAGCGCCACGAGGCCGGCGGCGCTATAGGCTGCCACGCGCCAGTTGGCCAGCAGCGTGATGGTGGTGATGAACACGGGCGTGAGCGCCCACCCCAGGTTGCCGGTCAGGCCGTGCGTCGAGAACGCATGGCCGAGCCGCGGGGCGGTGACGCGGTGGTTGATGAGGGAGTAATCGGCCGGATGAAACACCGAATTGCCGATGCCGCCGATGACGGCGGCGGCCATCAGCATGACGTAGCCGGTGGCCGATCCGATCAGCACGCCCGACAGCACGAAGCAGCCCAGCCCGAACCAGAGCACGGGGCGCGCGCCGATGCGGTCCACCACGAAACCCGAGGACGCCTGGCCGATGCCGGACACCACGTAGAACGTCGATACCAGCAGGCCCAGCCGCGCGAAGTCCAGCCCGAACTGAAGGCCCAGCGCGCCGTACAGCGACGGCAGCACAAGCTGGAAGAAGTGGGACGACGCGTGCGCCACGCCGATGAGCAGGATGATTTTCCAGTCGCGCCGGCGTACGTCGGCGTCCGAGAGCAAGGGGGTGGCGGCGGTAGCGGTGTTCATGGCACAAGGCCGCGAAGGCGGCAGGATGCGTTCCGCTTGAGGCGGTTCGCGGGTTGTCTCCGGCGGCGCGCGGGTGCTTGCCCGGGCGTAATTTTTTTGCGACTGCAGGGTCTGCAACTGCGCCGGGCCGGCTTATTCAGCCGGCCCGGAAAATCGATACTACATGGCTTTTTCGCGGATCGCGGGCCAGGCGCGCTGCAGGTAGTACAGCATCGACCACACCGTCAGCACCGCGGCCACGATGATCAGCACGTCACCCAGCAGCTTGGTGCTGACGCCGTAGATTGTCTGGTTATACAGCAGGCACGGAATGGCGATCATCTGCGCCGCCGTCTTGAACTTGCCCAGCCGGTGCACGGCCACGCTGGCGCTGGCGCCGATCTTGGCCATCCATTCGCGCAGCGCGGAAATCGTGATTTCACGGCCGATGATGATGAGCGAGATGAAGGCGTCGACCCGGCTCAGGTCAAGCAGCACGATGAGCGCGGCGCAGACCATGAGCTTGTCGGCCACCGGGTCCAGAAATGCGCCAAATGCCGATGTCTGGTTCCAGCGCCGGGCTAGCCAGCCGTCGAACCAGTCTGTCAGCGCGGCGATGATGAAGGCCCATGCCGCCAGCGTATCGCGCGTGGGAACAGACATCCAGCTTTCGGGCAGATAGAACAGCCCGACCACCAGCGGAATCATGGCGATACGCAGCCACGTCAGAATAATGGGAACGTTAATTGGCATAGTGTCCGTATCCTAACAGCTAGAGCCCACCCCCGAAGCGCCTTTGGCGCTTCCCCCTCAAGGGGGCGCCTCTGCGGACCGGCGGAGCCGGATCCGCGCGGCCCGGATTGCTCGTCGGGTGGAGTGGTTGAAATTTGGGGTTTGGCATGTTGGGTCGGCGGCGAGGGTGACACGAATTCGTGACAATTGGGCAAGTCCGGGGCGTCAGCGCAGCGCCTCGTAGATGCGGATTGCCAAGTCTTGCGAGATGCCGTCTACCGAGGCCAGGTCCTCGATGCTGGCGCGGGCAACGCCGGAGAAGCCGCCGAAGCGGGCCAGGAGGCGCTGGCGGCGGCGGGCGCCCACGCCTTCGATTTCTTCCAGGCGCGAGACGTTGCGTGTCTTGGCGCGGCGGGCGCGCATGCCGGTGATGGCGAAGCGGTGGGCCTCGTCGCGCACCTGGGCGATCAGCATCAGCGCGGCGGATTCGCCGCCCAGGGCGACCGGCGGACGTCCGTCGGCGAAGACCAGGGTTTCCAGGCCGACCTTGCGCCCTTCCCCCTTGGCCACGCCCACCAGCGTCTGGATGTCCAGTCCCAGTTCCGCGAACACCTTGCGGGCGACTTCTACCTGGCCCTTGCCGCCGTCGATGAGGACAAGCCCGGGCATCTGTGCGTCGCCGTCGGCCACCTTCGCAAAACGCCGGGTCAGCACCTGGCGCATGGCCGCGTAGTCGTCGCCGGGCGTGATGCCGGCGATGTTGTAGCGGCGGTACAGGGAGGGCTGCATGTCGTGGTGCTCGAACACCACACAGGACGCCTGGGTGGCTTCGCCGGCGGTGTGGCTGATGTCGAAACACTCGATGCGCAGCGCGTCGAGCGCGGCTTCGTCGGTGTCCAGGTCCAGCGCTTCAGCCAGCGCCAGCGTGCGGGCCGCCCGGGCGCCGGATTCGGTCAGCGCGCGGGCGAGCGCCATTTCGGCGTTCTTTGCCGCTTGCTCCAGCCACGACCGGCGCGTGCCCTGCGGCCGCGTCAGCACCCGCGTCGGCCGGCCGCCCGACTGCTCGACCAGCAGCGCGATCAGCTCGGGATCGGGCAAGGTGTGCGAACACACCAGGATGGGCGGCATCGCGTTCTCGGTGTAATGCTGGGCCACGAAGGCTTCCAGCACCTGCGGCGCCGCCTCGCCTTCGGCGTGCGAGGGAAAGAACGGCTTGTCGCCGAGATGGCGGCCGCCGCGCACCATCGCCAGGTTCACGCAGACCTTGCCGCCGGCAATGGCCACCGCAATGATGTCGGTGTCTTCGCCGCTGACGTTTTCCATCGTCTGCTGGTGCAGCACGCGCGCCAGAGATCCCATCTGGTCGCGCAGCGCCGCGGCTTCTTCGAAGCGCAACTCCATGGAGGCCTGCTGCATGCGGGCCTCGATCTCGCCCATGACGTCCTTGGCCTCGCCGTTCAGAAAGCGGACGGCGCGATGCACGTCGCGGTCGTATTCGGCCGCTTCGATGGCGCCCACGCAAGGCGCCGAGCAGCGCCCGATCTGATGCAGCAGACAGGGGCGCGAGCGGTTGGCGAACACGCTGTCTTCGCACGTGCGCAGGCGAAAGACCTTTTGCAGGATCTGGATGGTTTCGCGCACGGCCCAGGCATTGGGAAACGGGCCGAAGAACTGGCCGCGCTTGTTGGTGGCGCCGCGGTAATACGCGATGCGGGGCCAGTCATGCCCCGTGATGTGCAGGTACGGATAGGACTTGTCGTCGCGAAACAGGATGTTGTAGCGCGGCTTCAGGCTCTTGATGAGGTTGTTTTCCAGGATCAGCGCTTCGGCCTCGGAGCGCGTCACCGTGACCTCCAGCCGCGCCACCTTGGCCACCATCTGCGCGATGCGCGGGCTGGACAGCGTCTTCTGGAAATACGACGAGACGCGCTTCTTCAGGTCGCGCGCCTTGCCGACATACATGACCTCGCCGGCCGCATCCAGGTGCCGGTAGACACCCGGCAGATGCGGCAGGTCAGACAGGAACGATTTGAGATTGAAGTCGTCGGGCATTCTGGTAACGGCTTTCGGCCTGCAAGGTATCCCAATCGGGCGCATCGAAACGCGGCATCAGGCGCCGGATGCGCGCAACGGACTCGGGCGCATGGTCGAACTCAAGGCGCGACAGCAGGTCGTCGGCCAGGTCCGGGCGGTTGCACACCAGCACCATGTCGCAACCGGCGCGCAGCGCGGCGTTGGCCCGGTTCAGGATGTCGCCCGCGACCGCGGCGCCTTCCATGGTCAGGTCGTCCGAGAACACCACGCCATCGTAGCCCAGGCGCTTGCGCAGGATGTCCTGCACCCAGCGCTTGGAAAATCCCGCCGGATGCTTGTCCACCTTGGGATAGATCACGTGCGCGGGCATGACGGACGGCAGGACCGCGTCGCCCAGCCACGCGTAGGGCGCGGCGTCGTCCTTCATGATCTCGTCCAGCGTGCGCGGATCGACGGGGATCTCGTGGTGCGAGTCGGCCTCGACGTAACCGTGGCCCGGGAAATGCTTGCCGCAGGCCGACATGCCAGCCAATGCCAGGCCTTGCACCAGCGCGCGCGACAGCATGGTCACGACGCGGGGATCGGCGTGGAAGGCGCGGTTGCCGATGACCTTGCTGACGCCGTAATCCAGGTCCAGCACCGGCGTGAAGCTCATGTCCACGCCGCAGGCGCGCAGTTCGGCGGCCAGGACATACCCGGCCTCGGTGGCCAGGCGCATCGCCTGCAGCGGGTCCTGATCCCACAACTGGCCCAGCGCGCGCATCGGAGGCAACGGCGTGAAGCCGTCTTCGCGGAACCGCTGCACACGGCCGCCTTCGTGGTCCACCAGGATCAGCAGCGGCTCCTTGCGCGCCTTGTGGATCTGGCGCGTCAGCGCGGTGAGCTGGGCGCGGTTCTCGAAGTTGCGGGCAAAGAGGATGACGCCGCCCACCAGCGGGTGGCGCAGGCGCTTCTTTTCCGCCTTCGTAAGCGTGTATCCCGCCACATCGACCATCACGGGGCCGGGGGGCAGGACCGCCTTGGATTTCTTTTTGGCCATGGAGGTGTCCTTGTAGATGTGCGGCAAGCCGGCGGGAAACATCCCGGGCTCAGGGCTTGCGCTCGACCACCACGTACGCGGCGGCCATGTCGGATTCATCGGTAATGGAAACGTGGGCCGCGCCGAACCGTTCGGCATACCAGGCCTGCAATTCGGGCGCGATCACCAGCACCGGGCGGCCGCCCGGCGCATTCAGCGTCTGCACGCGCCGCCACGTCATCGGCATGCGCATGCCCAGGCCGATCGCCTTGGAAAAGGCTTCCTTGGCGGCAAAGCGCGTGGCAAGGAAGCGCAGCCCGCGGACGGGGTCGCGCGCGCGGCGGGCATGGAATTTGAGGAGTTCTTCGGGTCCCAGAATCTTTTCGGCGAACCGGTCGCCGTGGCGCGCCAGCGCGCGCTCGATCCGGTCGATGCGCAGGAGGTCCATGCCGATGCCGGCAATGGCGCCGGCGGGCGTGGCGGAAGAAGAGTCGGACATCGGCATCGCCTGGCTAGCGGTCAAAACGCGTCATCGGCCCGCGTTCAAAGCCCGCGCAGCGCGTGCAACCGCGCCTGCACCATCAGCGCCTTCATGTCGCGCACGGCTTTTTCCCAGCCGTCGAAGATCGCCTGCGCCACGATGGCGTGGCCGATGTTGAGTTCGGAAATGCCGTCCAGCGCGGCCACCGGCTTGACGTTGCCGTAATGCAGGCCATGTCCCGCGTTCACGCGCAGCCCGTGGCGCAGCCCTTCGGTCACGGCCAGGCGGATGCGCTGCAGTTCGGCGTGGGCGGCTTCGCCCTCGGCCTCGGCGTAGGCACCGGTGTGCAGTTCGATCACGGGCGCGCCAGCCTTGGCGGCGGCGGCGATCTGAACCGGGTCCGGATCGATGAAGAGCGAAACGCGAATGCCGGCTTCGGTCAGCAGGGCCACGGCGTCGGACACCGGGCCCATCGCGCCGGCCACTTCCAGCCCGCCTTCCGTCGTGAGCTCGGTGCGCTTTTCGGGCACCAGGCACACGTCGCTGGGCTTGACCGCGCAGGCGATCTCAAGCATTTCCGGAGTGACCGCGCATTCCAGGTTCATGCGGGTGCGCAACTGCGGGCGGATCGCGTAGACGTCGGCATCCTGGATGTGGCGACGGTCTTCGCGCAGATGCAGCGTGATCAGGTCGGCGCCGGCGTCCTCGGCGCGCAGCGCCGCGGCGATCGGGTCGGGGTACGCCGTGTGGCGCTGCTGCCGCAGCGTGGCGACGTGATCGATATTTACACCAAGTTCTATCATTGCACTTTCGTTGTTTCTTCCCAGCCACCGCCCAGCGCCTTGTACAGCTCCACGCGGTTGATCAGCGCAGCCAGGCCGGTTTGCACCAATGCGAGCTGGGCGTTGAAAAAGTCCACCTGCGCGGTCTGCACCTGCAGGTAGCTGTCGATACCGTTGGTATAACGCAAATTCGACAACTCCAGCGTCCGCGCCGACGAATCCTGCAGCGCGCGCTGGGCATCGAGCTGCGCCCCGTAGGTGGCCTCGCCCGCCAGCGCGTCCGAGACTTCGCGGAACGCCTGCTGGATGGTCTGCTCGTACTGCGCCACGGCGATATTGTCGCGCGCCTTGGCCAGGTTCAGTCCTTCGCGGATGCTGCCGCCTGCAAACAGCGGGGTCGTGATCGACGGCGAGAAGCTCCAATACCCCTGCCCGCCCTTGAACAGATCCCCCAGCGACGGGCTGGCCACGCCCAAGAGGCCAGTCAGCGAGATGGTCGGGAAGAACGCCGCGCGCGCCGCGCCGATGTTGGCATTGGCGGACAGCAGCTGGTTTTCGGCGGCGGCGATGTCGGGCCGGCGCTCCAGCAGGTCGGACGGCAGGCCCGACGGCACCGTGGCCAGCACCTGGTCGCGGCCGAACGTGGCCGGCGGGGGCAGCGTGTCGGGCAGCGGCGTGCCCACCACCAGCACCAGCGCGTTCATGGCCTGCGCGCGGGCGCGGGCCAGTTGCGCCAGGTCGGCAGAGGCCGTGTCCAGCAGCGATTTGGACTGGTTCAGGTCCAGTTCGGAGGCCACGCCGCCGTCGAAGCGGCGCTTGACCAGGTCATAGGATTCCTGGCGCGAGGCCAGCGTGCGCTGCGTCAGGTCCAGCTGGACCTCGGCGGCGCGCAGGTTGAAATACGACTGCGCGACCGAACCCACCAAGGTAATGTGAACGGTCTTTTGCGCCTGCTCGGTCGACAGGTACTGCTGGTACGCGGCTTCGGACAGGTTGCGCAGGCGGCCGAACAGGTCGATTTCGAACGTGGTCAGGCCGATGCCGGCCTGGTAGGAGCTGCTGATCGAGCTGGAATCCGGACCGCCGGGCCGCATGTTGGCCGGCAGGTGCTGGCGCTGTCCCTGGATGCCGGCGCCGATGCTGGGCCACTGCGCGCCGCGCTGGATGCCGTATTGCGCCCGGGCCTCTTCGACGCGCTGGACCGCGACGCGCAGGTCGCGGTTGTTGACCAGCGCAAGCTCGATGAGGGCCTGCAGACGCGGATCGCGGAAGAATTCGCGCCAGCCCAGGTCCGCCGCGGGTGTGCCGGCCTGCGGCACGACGTCGGCGGCGGGCTGCGAGCCCAGCGTGGTGGCGCGCGAGTACGCGCCGTATTGCACCTTGGGCTGATCCGGCCACGCCGGGCTGACCGGCGCGTCGGGACGCTTGTAATCGGGCGCCAGCGAGCAGCCGGCCAACGCCACCGCCACAAAGGCGGACAAGGCGGTCTGTCTGAACATCAGGGCTTTCATTCCTTGCCCTCCTGGCCACCAGTGGGTTGTGCGGTCTGCGGCGTTGCCGGGTCAGCGCCCTTTTCGGCCGCCGCCTTCTTTTCGGCCTGCTCCTGTTCGAAGGCGCGCAGTTCGGCGCCGAGCAGGCGCGGGCGGGTCTTGAACAGGCCCAGCACCACCACGAAGAATGTCGGAACGAAGATCACGGCGAACGGCGTGGCGGCCAGCATGCCGCCCAGCACGCCCAGGCCCACCGCGCGCTGGCTGGCCGCGCCCGCGCCGGTGGCCAGCGCCAGCGGAATCACGCCCAGAATGAACGCCAGCGACGTCATCAGGATGGGCCGGAAGCGCAATCGCGCGGCCTCCACCGCGGCCTCGTACAGACCCATGCCGCGCGCGTACTGGTCCTTGGCGAATTCCACGATAAGAATGGCGTTCTTGGCCGCCAGCCCGATCACGGTCACCATGCCGACCTGGAAGTACACGTCGTTGGACATGCCCAGCGCACTAACCAGCGCCACCGCGCCCAGCATGCCCAGGGGCACCACCAGCATGACGGAGATGGGAATGGCCCAGCTTTCATACAGCGCGGCCAGCACCAGGAACACGACGAGGAGCGACAGGCCCATCAGGATGGGGGCCTGGTTGCCGGCCTGCAATTCCTGGTACGACAGCCCCGTCCACTCGTAGCCGAAGCCCTGCGGCAACTGGGCGACCAGGCGCTGCATTTCATCCATGGCCTCGCCGGTGGAGTAGCCCGGCGCCGAGCTGCCGCCGATACGCATGGATTCGTAGCTGTTGTAGCGCACCACCTGCACGGGCCCCTGCACCCATTCCGCCGACACGAACGTGGACAGCGGCACCATCCCACCCTGCGCGTTGCGGGCGTTCAGCTTGAGCACGTCGGACAACTGCATGCGGTACGGCGCGTCGGCCTGAACCCAGATGTTCTGCATCCGGCCCATGTTGGGGAACTTGCTCAGGTAGGCCGAGCCGACCGCGGTCGAGATGAGCGATGCGGCTTCGTTGAAGTCCACGCCCAGCGCGGCCGCCTTGTCGCGGTCGATGTTCAGCGTGAGCTGCGTGCCCGCCGACAGCCCGGTGATACGGACCTGCGACAGCACGG
The DNA here is from genome assembly GCF_041879325.1 of Achromobacter sp. JD417. Lineage (NCBI taxonomy): Bacteria > Pseudomonadati > Pseudomonadota > Betaproteobacteria > Burkholderiales > Alcaligenaceae > Achromobacter > Achromobacter sp. JD417. The sequence continues at coordinate 3,847,419 of NZ_CP087159.1, forward strand.
GGCTCTTCATGGCCTCGCCCATCAGCTGCGCGGTGGCAGCCGCCAGCGCCTCGGTGCCCGCGGCGCCGCGATCCTGCAGGCGCAGGTCGAAGCCGGTGGCGTTGCCCAGCGACGAGATGGCCGGCGGCACCAGCGTGAAGACCTGCGCGTCATGGATACCCATGAGCTGCTTTTCGAACGCCGTGAAGGCGATCGCGCCGGCCGAATCCTGGCGCTCCTTGCGGTCCTTGAAGTCCTTGAGCGTCGTGAAGGCGATGGCCGCGTTCAGACCGTTGCCGTTGAAGCTGTAGCCCTGCACGGCAATGACGTTCTCGACGGCGGGAATGCCCTGGAAGTACTTTTCGACCTGCTCGATGACCTCGACGGTACGGTTGGCGCTGGCGCCGGTGGGCAGCTCGATGTTGCTGACCACGTAGCCCTGGTCTTCCTCGGGCAGGAACGACGACGGCAGGCGCAGGTAGAGCCAGCCCAAAAGCAGGACCAGCACCAGGAACGCCAGCATCATCCGGCCGCCCTTGTGCAGGATGCGCGACACCCAGTTCTGGTAGCCGTGCGTGGTGGCGTCGAACTTGCGGTTGAACCAGCCGAAAAAGCCCTTCTTGTCCTCGTGGTGGCCCTTGGCCACCGGCTTGAGGATGGTGGCGCACAGCGCCGGCGTGAAGGTCAGCGCCAAGAGCGCCGAAAAGAAGATGGACACGGCCATGGCCACCGAGAACTGGCGGTAGATCACGCCCACCGACCCGCTCATGAAGGCCAGCGGCAGGAACACGGTCACCAGCACCAGCGTGATCCCGATGATGGCGCCGCTGATCTGCGGCATGGCTTTCTTGGTGGCCTCCTTGGGCGGCAGGCCCTCGGTCGCCATGATCCGCTCGACGTTTTCGACGACCACGATGGCGTCGTCCACGAGAATCCCGATGGCAAGCACCATCGCGAACATGGTCAGCACGTTGATCGAAAAGCCCAGCGCCAGCATCACGGCGAACGCCCCCAGCATGGCCACCGGGACCACGAGCGCCGGGATCAGCGTGTAGCGCACGTTCTGCAGGAACAGGTACATGACAAGGAACACCAGCACCATGGCTTCGGCCAGGGTATGGAGCACCTGCTCGATGGAGACCTTGACGTAGGGCGCGGTGTCGTACGGCACCGAATACTGGATGTTGCCCGGGAAGTACTTGGACAGTTCCTGCATCTGGTTGCGCACGCCTTGCGCGGTGGCCAGCGCGTTGGCGTTGGGCGACAGCACGATGGCGAAGGCCGCCGTGGGCTTGCCGTTCAGGCGCGCGCCGAACTGGTAGTTGTCGGCGCCGACCTCGATGCGGGCGACGTCGCGCAGCAGCACCTTGGAGCCGTCGGTGTTGGCACGCAGGACGATACGGCCAAAGCCGTCGACCGTGCTCAATTGGCCGTTGGCCGTGACCGTGGCCGTGATGCGCTGCGATTCCGGATTGGGCGGCGCGCCGATGCTGCCGCCGGAGATCAGCACGTTCTGGCTGGCGATGGCGTTGTTGACCTCGGCCATGCTGAGGTTGAAGCCGACCAGCTTGGCCGGGTCCAGCCAGACGCGCATCGCGCGCGGCGCGGCGAACAACTGGAACTGGCCGACGCCCGGTACTCGCGAAACCGGGTTCTTCACGTTGCGGGTGATGTAGTCGGCCAGCGCCGTCTGGTCCAGCGAGCCATCGGTGGACGACAGCGTCACGATCATCAGAAAGCCGGTACTCGTCTGCTCGTACTGCAGGCCCTGCTGCTGCACCGCGCTGGGCAGCTGGGCGATCACGTTGGACACGCGGTTCTGCACGTCCACCTGCGCCAGGTCAGGATTGGTGCCGGGCGCAAACGTCGCGGTGATGGTCGAGGTGCCGTAGGAGTCGCTGACGGACTCGTAGTAGATCAGGCCCTTGGCGCCGTTGAGCTGGTCTTCGATGATGCTGGTGACCGACTCGGCCACTTCGGGGGCCGACGCGCCGGGGTAGGTCGCGGTGATCGTGATGGCCGGCGGGGCCACATCGGGGTACTGCGCAACCGGCATGTTCGGGATGGCCAACACCCCTGCCAGCAGAATGAAAAGGGCAACTACCCAGGCGAAGATTGGTCGATCGATAAAAAATTGCGGCATGTGGGCTGACTCTGAAAGCGATGCTCACCAAAGAGGAACGCGGCGCTTGCTGCGCCGCGTGCCGCTTACGATTTCTGGCCGGCGGCCTTGTCCTGCGGGGCCGGCTCGGCCGGCTTGGCGCCGGGCTGCGGGGCGGGTTCGGCCGGTTTGGCGCCGGGCTGCGCGCCAGGTTCGGCGGGCTTGGCGCCGGGCTGCGTGGCGGGCGCGCCGCCCTGCGCGGGCGTGCCGCCCCGGTTCCATTGGCTGACCTGCACCGGCGCACCGGGGCGGATCTTCTGGAAGCCTTCGACCACGACCACGTCGCCTGCCTTCAGGCCGCTGGTGACCAGCCAGTTGTTTTCGTATGCGCCGCCAGTGGTGACCGGCGCCTGCGCGATCTTGTTGTCGCGCACCAGCATCAGGCTCTGCTTGCCGTCGGCCGTGCGCTGCAGCGCCTGCTGGGGAACCAGCAGGGCGACATCGTCAAAGCCCTGCTCCAGGCGGACCCGCACGTACATGCCGGGCAGCAGGATGCCATCGGGATTGGGGACCTCGGCGCGCAGGTTCACCTGGCCGGTGCTGGGATCCACCGTGATGCCGGTGAACAGCAGCTTGCCGGGATGTTCGTATTCGGAGCCGTCTTCGAGCACGACGGTGGCGCGGGCGGCGTCCTTGCCCACTTGCTGCAGACGGCCGCTGGCAAAGGCGCGGCGCAGGGCGGCCAGATCGGCGGTGGACTGCGTGAAGTCGACGTAGATGGGATCGAGCTGCTGCACCGTGGCCATTTGCGTGGCGGACGTGGATTCGACCAGCGCGCCCTCGGTGACCAGCGGCTTGCCGATGCGGCCGGTGATCGGCGAGGTGACGTCCGTGTAGCTCAGGTTGATGGCGGCGTTGTCCTGCGCGGCCTTCGCGGCGGCCACGGTGGCGTCGGCCTGGCGGAAGGACGCCACGGCGTTGTCGTATTCCTGCTTGCTGACGGCGTTGGCCTTGACCAGCGGCGCGTAGCGGTCGGCCAGGAGCTTGGCGCTGAACAGGTTGGCCTGCGCCTGCTTCAACTGCGCCGTCGCCTGATCGTAGGCGGCCTTGTAGGGCGCCGGATCGATCTTGAACAGCAGCTGGTTTTCCTTGACGTCGCCGCCCTGTTCGAAGGTGATGCGCTGCACGATGCCGGTGACCCGGGCGCGGATCTGCGCGTCGCGCACGGCATCCACGCGGCCCGGCAATTCCGAGACGATGGGCGCGCGCTGCGGCTGCACCGTGACCACGCTGACCTGGGGCATGCCGGGATTCATTTGGGGCTTTTCCCCGCAACCGGCCAATATCAGCGCGAGGACGCCGCCGGAAACAGCCAGACCCGAAATTCGTTTAGGCGAAAACCGCATTGAAACCCCCGCGTAGCGTAATGAATCGCATCGTGAAATCGCGTCAGGAACCGCAGCAATTCGAACGTGCCGAAGAGCAGCGATCAAATCATGACCAAGCGTCACCAACGACACGTGAATAGCCCAGTAATGTAACTCAGATATTGGGGAAATCACGTACTTTTAGGGGGTCCGGGGGAACTTTCAGGCGCAATTGCGCAACAGTTATTTGCTGTTGGCGAGCTCTCGGAGATTGCCCAGGAACGCATAGCCGACGCCATGCACGGTGTGCAGGGGCAGCCGCGCACCCGCTTGGCGGACCTTGGTGCGCAGCCGGCAGATCGCGACATTCAGCGACCGCATGTTCATGCCGCCACGCAGGTGTTTCACTTCCTCGCGGACCAATTCACGCTGCGGATTCCTGACCAGGCACGCGAAGCAGGCGCGCTCGACTTCGGTGAGGTCCAAGCGCGCGCCGTTGGGCAATTGCAGCGTCCAGCCCCAGTAGAGCAGGCTCCACCACCCGTCCACGGGGTCTTGGGGCAGACCCGGGGTCCAGCCGGCGGGCGGTTGCGTTCGCGTGGGGCTGCATGGGGGGCTGCATGAGGGGCTAAATGAGGGGCTGCATGCGGGGTTGCTAGCGGACGTACGCGCGGGCTTGCGCGTGCCGGGCTTGGCAAGAAAGGGAGCGGGCACAGGAGCATTCAAGGCGGATCTCCACCAGGATGGCAGCCGGCATGCAAGGGGCGGCCCGTCCCGGAACAAGGTTGCGGAATGTCCTTGAAGGCTACCTGCACGGCGCGGATTTGAGCCCGTCGCCGCGCATCTATCAGACCAATCCGACCTGCACACCCCGCCCACGACGGTAAGCCGCCGCCGCGCTACGAATGATGGGTCCCATTGCGATGGATATCGTGCGTGACAAAGCAGCTGTCCTGCGTGGGCCGGGCCAGGATGCCGGGTTTTTCCAGCGTATGGCGGATGTCCGCCAGGCCCGACTCCCAGTGCTCACGCATGGCTTCGGTGCCGAACTCGTAATCCTTGGAGTAGCGCTCGCGGTGCTTGGCTTCGTAAATGAGGTTGACGATGTTGGTGGCCGGCGTGTGCGAAAGCTTGCGGATGTCCGCCAGGTCGGGCGCGCTGCGTTCGCTTTCCGGCAGGCGTTCCAAGAGGCGCTGCAAGCCGTGCCGCAGTTTCAGGACGCGCCGCAGCTGGTCGGTGACCAGCCGGGTGCGGCTGGAATACTGGATGTCCTTTTGCCGCTCGGCCACCTCTTCCAGGGACGTCGGCAGCGGGCCGCGCGCGGGCCACAGGTCGACCTGGAACGCCAGCGTGTCGCGCATGTTGTCCGTGGTCAGCACCTGCGCAAGCGGCGTGTTGGATACGATGCCGCCGTCCCAGTAATGCTCGCCATCGATCTCCACCGACGGAAACCCGGGCGGCAAGGCGCCCGACGCCATGATGTGCTCGGGCCGCAGGGTGTCGTGCAGGCTGTCGAAATACGCAAAATTGCCCGAACGCACGTTGACGGCGCCGAAACTCGCCCGCACCGCGCCGCTGTTGAGCAGGTCGAAGTCCACGAACTGGCGCAGGGTGGCGGCCAGCGGCGTCGTGTCGTAGAAGCTGGTGGAGGCGGCGCCGCGCCCGCGCACCAGGTAAGGCGGCGGAAAGCGCGGCTTGAAAAAGCCCGGCTGGCCGGTCAACAGGGCTTGCAGCGCGGAGACCTGTCCGTTCATGGCGGGCGAGCCAAACCCGAAGGGCACCCCTTCGAACATGCCGTCCAAGGTATCGCCCCACGGCAGCGCGGCAAAGCCCGTGGGCCGGCAGATGCTTTCCCAGAAGCCGCGCAGGCGCTCGACGCGCTCGTCTTCCGGGGACCCGGCGATGATGGCCGCGTTGATCGAACCGATGGAAATGCCCGAAATCCAGTTGGGCCGGATGCCGGCTTCGTGCAGGCCCTGGTACACCCCAGCCTGGTACGAACCCAACGCCCCGCCCCCTTGCAGCACGAGCGCGACGGTGTCGTAGGGCGGCGTGTCGCCGGTGTCTTCGGCCAGTGCCTTGCGGCTTGCAGTCATGCGGCGTCCTCTAGCGCTTGGTCTTGTCCGGCACCTGCGGCGTCCCGACGCCGGCACGGAACGGATACTTGGCGAAGATCTCCGCCACCACCTTGTCCACGTTCTGCTGGGAACCGGCGCTGCCGGGATTCTGGACTTCGCCGACAGCGACGCCCTCCCAGACCAGTTGCCGCCGCCGCGCATCGACCAGGTCGACACTGAGCGTGCCCTCGGTGTATTGATAGACGTCGTCTCCCCAACCGTAGCCGGGCCAGCCGCCGTAAAAGCCGGTGCGGTAGCCGTAATACGGACCCATGGGCGCGAAGCCGGGCGTGACTTCGGTCTGCTGCTGGAGCTTGGCGCCAAAGTTCAACAACAGGTCGGGATTGGTGGCGCTGTAGGTATACCCGCGCATTTCCATCTGGCCGCGCGCCGCGCTCTTCAGGCGTTCAGTCAGCAGCGTGTTGTAGCCGGCCTTGTCCGTACCCAGCGGAGACATGTAGCCGAAGGTCTGATACTGCGCGAAATTGGCCTGGTGGTCATAGTCGCTCTTGACCGTGGGACCGGAGGCGCAGGCCGCCAGCAATGCCGTCATGGAACCCGCCGTCAGCATTTTCAACGCTTTCATGTCGATCTCTCCGTGAGTTCAAGGCGACAACATAGTGCCGCGAAGCCACCAAAGTTTCAACAGAATCTCATTCGCAACCACCAAACATCCGCCCGGAGTCGTCGCGGCCGCATTGCGCCCCGCGCCCGGTCCGTTACACTTCCCGTCGCTCCCGGCCACTCCTAGCGACACGCGCATGCTTGAACTCGACGGCTCCATTTGGTTTCGCTCCGGCGCCCAGACCTGGGGCGGCAAGAACCGCATCGACCTCCTGGCGCAGATCGACGCCACCGGATCGATCACGGCGGCGGCACGCGCCGTGGGCATGAGCTACAAGGGCGCCTGGGACGCCATCGACGCCATGAACAACCTGGCCGGTGAACCCCTGGTGCTGCGCGCGGCGGGCGGCAAGGGCGGCGGCGGCACGCAGCTTACCGATCGGGCGCGCGGCCTGATCGCGACCTTCCGGGCGCTTGAAGTCGAACACCGCAAGTTCATGGACAACCTGACGCGCGCGGGGCTGGATGCCAGCGGCGACATCGACCTGATGAGGCGATTCATGCTCAAGACCAGCGCACGCAATAAATTCCTGGGAACCGTTATCGAGATCCGCGCGGGCGCCGTCAACGACGAAGTGCTCCTGCGTATTGCCGGCGGTCATACCGTTACGGCCACGATCACGCGTGAAAGCACCAAAGAACTGGGCCTGGCTCCCGGCAAGGAAGCCATCGCACTGGTCAAGGCGTCGTCGGTCATCGTTGGCGCGCCGGGCCCGGGCCTGCGCCTGTCGGCGCGCAACCAGTTGCAGGGGCGCATCGCCGACCTGCGGCCGGGCGCCGTCAACAGCGAGATCCTGATCGCCATGGACGGCGGCACGACGCTGGCCGCCATCGTCACCAACGAAAGCGCGGCCGATCTGAAACTGGACGTTGGCGCCGAAGCCGTGGCGATTTTCAAGGCGTCCAGCGTGATCCTCGGCGTGCTCGACTGACGCGCAGCCGCCCGTGCAGGCGGCGGCCGCCCCGGCGCACTAGAGCCCGACGTCCTCGTCGTGGCGCCCCACCCTGCCCTCGCGCACTTCAAAGACCTCGTCGGCCAGCGCCTCGACGTCCGCGGGATCGTGCGTGATCAGCAGCATCGGCACATCCAGCTGGCGTTGCAGCGCGTCCAGCTCTTGCCGCATCTTGCCGCGCAGTTGCGAGTCCAGCGCGGAGAACGGTTCGTCCAGCAGCAGGATGTCGGGCTGCAGCATCAGGGCCCGCGCCAGGGCGACGCGCTGCTTTTGCCCGCCGGAAATTTCGTGGGGGTAGCTGCCGACAATGGCGCCCAGCTCGAACGCGTCGACCCAGCGCCGGGCCTCGCGCGTGACCTCGCGCCGGGGCGGATTGAACCACCCGCGGCGCAGGCCGAAGGCGATGTTCTGCGCCACGGTCAGGTGGGGAAACAGCGCATAGTCCTGGAACAGGTAGGCCACGCGGCGGGTCCGCGCGGGCAGGCAGATGCTTGTCTGGCTGTCGAACAGCACCCGTCCGTTGACCTCGATGCGCCCTGCATCCGGGCGCAGCAGTCCGGCCACCGCGCGCAGGGTCAGGCTTTTCCCCGCGCCGGACGGCCCGAACAGCGCGATGCGCTTGGCGGCCGACTTGAATTGCACGTCGAGTTCGAACTTGCGGTCGCCCGACACCATGTGCTTGCGCACGGAAAGGTCGATGCTCATCGCCCGCCTCCGTTGCGCCGGCCGGCGCCAATGGGCACCAGCTTGCCGGCGGCCAGCAGCACGACGATGCAGGTCACGGACGTGACCAGCACCAGCATGTTGGCGGTGGCGTCGTCGCCGGCCTGCACGGCTTCGTAGATGGCGACAGACAAGGTCTGCGTGCGGCCCGGCAGGTTGCCCGCGATCATCAGCGTGGCGCCGAACTCGCCCAGCGCACGTGCAAAGGCCAGCAGCACGCCTGCGACGATCCCGCGCGCGGCCAGCGGCAAGGTGACGCGAAAGAACACGCCCGCCTCGCCCACACCCAGCACCCGCGCCGCGTTTTCAAGCTGGCCATCCACGCTTTCGAAGGCGGCGCGGGCCGACTTGAACACCAGCGGAAAGGCCACCACGGACGCCGCGACCACCGCGCCCTGCCAGGTGAAGACGAGCTCGATGCCCCAGGCCGCCAGCGTTTCGCCGATGATGCCGCGCCGGCCCAGCAGCACCAGCAGGTAATAGCCCAGCACGGTCGGCGGCAGCACCAGCGGCAATGTCAGGATGGCGTCCAGCAGGTCGCGGCCTGGCCAGCGCCAGCGGGATAGGCAATACGCCGCGGCCGTGCCGGCCACGGTCGCCAATAGCGTCGCCCAGCCTGCCACTTTCAACGAAAGCAGCAGCGGGACCCAGACCGGATCACTCATCGGTATTCACTACGATTGAACGGACACTCAGGGCTTTTGGAATCCATAGCGCGACAGTATCGCCTGCCCGGCCGGCGACAGCACGTACTTGACGAAGCTTTCGGCTTCCTTGGCGGCGGCCTCGCGCGTGGTCAGCGCAATCGGATAGGTCACGGGCGTCTGCGATGGCACGCGCACGGCCACGTTGACCTTGCCCGGCATGACGGCCGCGTCGGTGGCGAACACAAAACCCGCATCGACCTCGCCGCGCGCCACGTAGTCCAGGCTCTGGCGCACGTTCTGCGCCAGCACGCTCTTGGCCTGCACGGCATCCCACAGGCCTTGGGCCTGCAACGCCGCCTGCGTGTAGCGGCCCACCGGCACCGAGGACGGATTGCCGTAGGCAATGCGCTTGATCTCGGGACGCTCCAGGTCCTTGAGCGTCTTGATGCCGGCCTTGCTGTCGGTCGGGACGATCAGCACGATCTCATTGGCCGCGAAATCGACCCGCGAGGCGGGCTTGACGGCCTTTTCCTCGACCGCCTTGTCCATCGCCTTCTGGTCGGCCGACGCAAACACGTCGGCGGGCGCGCCCTTCACGATCTGCTGAAGCAGCACATCGGAGGCGCCGAAATTCAGGATCACCTTGGTGCCGGGGTGTTCCTTTTCAAAGCCTTGCGCGACGTCCTTGAATGCGTTGGTCAGGCTGGCGGCGGCCGACACCACCAGTTCCCCCGCGCTGGCATTGGCGCCCCACGCGGCGGCGAGCGCCAGGGTCAGCGCGATGAGCGGGCGTTTGTGAAGCATGTCCTTCTCCTGTGGAAACCAACGATTCGGCATCGAAATATATCCAGGTATATAACGCTCGTCAATTTTGGCCCAGGCCGCATTTATGAAATATCAAGGAATAATCCAGGCCAGCCTGACGGGCTGCCTTCTAGCCGCGGGCAACCGTCGTGACGTCGACGGATTCGGGCGCCAGGGCGGCGCGCAGGAAATCGAGCGCGTCTTCGGGCCGGGCGGCCCCGCACATGAAAATGTCCAGGGCCGCGAAGCGGTGCTCGGGCCAGGAATGGATGCTGATGTGGGATTCGCTGAGCAGGATGACGCCGGTGACCCCCGCCCCTTCCCCGAAATGATGGAAATGCGCGCTCAGCACCTGCGCCCCGGCCGCGTGGGCTGCGGCGGTCATCTGGCGTTCCAGCGCCTGCGCGTCGGTCAGCAGGCTGGGCGCCACGCCGCGAAAGTCGGCCAGCACGTGGCGGCCGGGTGTTGCGTGGACGGTCACTTGTGGGATCCGCCCGATGACCAGCCCGATCCGCCCGAATAGCTGCTGCCCCAGCTGCTGCTACTGCTGCCGCCGGCCAGGCGCGTGCCCGGCGCACTGGCGCTGGTGGTGGCCAGCACGACCACCACCGCATAGATGGCATACAACAACTTGCCTTTCATCTATTCGTCCTCGCCCATCAGCGTGTCGGCCAGGAGGGCCGGAAGCCAGAGAAACGCCATCCCGATCAGCACCGGAATGAAGCGGCCGTCGAAGATGTTGCCGAAGTTCAGGAACAGCATCGCGATCAGCGCGCCCTTGGCCCACTTGCGGTAGCCCCCGGCGGCCTTGCCGGACGACATGCGCATGGCCTTCTGGCGGTTGAGTTCCGGCCGGTCGAACCACTGCGCCAGCTGCGCCGGCGACACCGGCGCCGACGCCGACCAGCCCAGTTCCTTGTCGCCCAGTTCTCGGGTCAGCTTCAGCGTGCCGACCTTGTAATCGGTGATCTGCGTGCTGTCGCCCACCTTCACGCGCCAGTTGAAGGCGCCCAGCGCCATTTCCACGCGTGAGGTGTAGTCGTACAGTTTTTTGTATTCGCGGTTGCGCCAGCGCACGCTGGAGGCGTTGTTATGGCTGGGCCAGGTGTCGCAAACCTGCACGCGTTCCCAGCCTTCGTCCGACTCCACCAGCCACACAAACCCCTTGGCGGCGTTGAACAGCAGGTACTCGGTCCAGCTGGACGGTTCTTCGGGGTCGGGATCGGCGCATTTCATGAGGCCGATCAGCGTGTAGTCCACGCCTTCCATCTTGGCGACCGATCCCAGCGGGAGCGTGGCGCGGATTTTCTCGACGCGCCGCGCCTTTTCGATGACCTCGGCGGTGGGTCCGGAACAATCGACGGCCGCCGCGCATGACGGGCAAACCACATTCGTGGCCATGGCAGCCACAAACGAGATCGGCGCGCCGCAGTTGGGGCAGTCCAGCGCCTTGATCTGGCCGCGAAAGCGCCCCGCCGTTTCCTCGACCTGCTCCGCGGTGCGCAGCGAGCCCGCCTGCATGGCGGACAGGTCGAACGCTTTGCCGATGTAGAGCTCGGGCTGCGGACCGTCGGAATAGTCGAGCGTGAGAAAAGCGTCCAGGCTCCGGTAGTCGGCCACCTTGGCCTGCCAGCCGTCACCCGGCACGAAGGGCAGCTCGCCCTGGGCGCCGCCGGCCTGGCTCACGCGCACGTCCGCCGCCACGAAGCGCTGGCCGTCCAGCTTGAATTCGTCGCCGGGCGAAATGCTGTCGAACGCCGGCATTTCCTGCGCGGTCTTGGCCTTGCGCCGCCGCGTGACGGCGTACTGGCCGGACGCGTCCGACAGCCAGCCGTCCGTGCCGTCCTCGAACCACAAGTACCACTCGTTCCAGAAGCCCTCGTCAAAGCGCATCTGGATGCGGCCGATGACGTCAAAGCGCTTGCCGTCGTGCGCGCCCGCCGCGCCCAGGCACAGCGGGGAATAGTCCTCCAGGACCTCCGCCGCCTCGCCGATGCGCTTGACCGACTCGGCATCCTTGAGCAAGGTGCTGCGGCAGGCGCCGCAGACCGCCATGACGGAGGCTGCGGACGTGAACTTGACTGGGGCGCCGCACTGCGGACACAGAACCTGCTGCATGGCGCCTTAACTGGTGAGTTTCTTCAGCACTTCGGCCTTGGCCGAATCGTAATCCGCCGCCGTGATGAGGCCCTTGTCCAGCAGGTCTTTCAATTGCTGCAGGCGCTGGACCGGATCGGCCTGCGCGGGTTGGGCCGGCTGCGGCGCCTGCTGCGGGGCGGTTTGCTGCGGGGGTTGCTGCGGATTCTGCTGCGGCTGGCCTTGCGCCGCGCCCAGGCCCTGCGCCATCGTCTGGCCAAGCGCCGCGCCCGCTGCCAGGCCCGCGCCGATGCCCGCGATGCCGCCCTCGTTCTGGGCCGCCAGCGGGATCGACGTCGCGGTCTGGTACTGCGTGAACTTACCCAGGTCGCCAGCCATGCCCATCGAGATCCGGGTGTCCAGCGCCTTTTGCAGTTCTTCGGGCAGCGACACGTTCTCGACCGTGAAGTTGTCCAGCTTGACGCCATAGCGGTCGAACACGGGCGCCAGCTGCTCGGCGATGCTCTGCGACATCAGCCCCTGGTTGCCGGCGATATCCAGGAACGGCACCTTGGAACTGCCCAGGGCGGTCGTCATGGCGGCCACGACCATGTTGCGCAGCTGCGCCTCCAGGTCGTCCACCGTGTATACGTCGCGCGTGCCGCTGATTTCGCGATAGAACTTGCCGGGATCGGAGATCTGGTACGAATACACGCCGAACGCGCGCAGGCGCACCATGCCGAACTCGCTGTCGCGCAGCGTGACCGGCTGGGCCGTGCCCCAGCGCCGGCCCAGTTGCAGGCGCGTGCTGAAGAAGATGACGTCCGACTTGAAGGGCGACTCGAACAGCTTGTCCCAGTTCTTCAGGTAGGTCAGGATCGGCAGCGTCTGCGTCGTCAGCTTGTACATGCCGGGGCCGAACACGTCGGCCACCTTGCCTTCGTTGACGAACACCGCCATCTGCGATTCCCGCACGGTCAAGCTGGCGCCGTACTGGATTTCGAAATCCTGCATCGGATGGCGCCAGGCGAGCACGCCGTCGCGATCCTCGTTCCATTGCAGGATGTCGATGAACTGCTTGCGAATGAATGAACCGAGACTCATGGAAAGTCCTCCTGTCAGATCGGGGATTGCGCGCCGCGCTCAGGTCAGGCAGGCGGCGTTGACGATGCCGGCCGCCAGCGAGATCGCGCCGATCAGGCCGCCCATGGCGATGTTGTTTTCCGCGATGGCGTCGGTCATGCCCTTTATGGCCTTGGACACGACGGCGTACACGACGATCTGCACGATCATCGCCGCCACGCCCCACACCACGAACATGACGAAGCTGGCGTGGACCGCGATGCTGGAACACAGGGTGAGGCTGAAACCGACCAGCGCGCCGCCATAGGAAAGGGCGGCGGCAATGTTGCCCTCGCGGATGAGGTCGAATTCCTTGTAGTGCGTGACGGCGGTGTAGACCGCCGTGAAAACGCCCAGCATGATGAGCGCTGAAACGATGTAGATCAGATAGGTCACCGCCGGATGCATTGCTTCTCCCATTGCCAGCCTCCCAATTGCGCGCAGTATATACGTCGCGTTCGATATACTGCGAACGCATTTTTTGGCTCGGACACCCTATGCGCGACCGCGTTCTCATTCTTTCAGTACTGATCGTCGCGTCCTGCGGCTTGGGCTACGAGCTCATCAGCAGCGCGCTCGCCAGCTATTTGCTTGGGGATTCGATCCTCCAGTTCTCGTCGGTGATCGGCTGCTATCTCTTCGCCATGGGCATCGGTTCGTGGTTGTCAAAATATGTAAGAGACGAAGACGTTCTGAATCGCTTCATCGACGTCGAGCTGCTGGTGGCGCTGCTGGGCGGCGTCTCGGCCGCGGTGCTGTTCCTGGTGTTCGCGTGGCTGTCCGCGCCCTTTCGCGCGGCCCTGTATGTGGGCGTCTTCATCATCGGGTTGATGGTGGGCATGGAGATCCCACTGGTGATGCGCGTGTTCAACCAGCGCAAGGCGGAATTCCGTGAAATCGTCAGCCGCGTTTTGACCTTTGACTACCTGGGCGCGCTGGCGGTGTCGCTGGTGTTTCCGTTGCTGCTCGCGCCCAAGCTGGGGTTGCTGCGCACCAGCTTTCTCTTTGGAATCCTGAACGCCAGCGTGGCGCTCTGGACCACGTGGCTGTTCCGTGCCGAAGTCAGCCGCCCCGGCGAGAAGGCCGTGCGCGCGGGCGTGGTGATCGGCATCCTGGGGCTGGGGTTCGTCTACTCCGGCAGCATGACCGCCTGGGCCGAAAAAGGCCTGTACGGCGACGACGTGATCCATGCGGAGACCACGCAGTACCAGCGCCTGGCGGTGACGCGCTGGCACGACGACCTGCGCCTGTACATCAACGGCAACCTGCAGTTCTCGTCGCGCGACGAACACCGCTATCACGAATCGCTGGTGCATCCGGGCCTGCAGGCGCTGCCCTGGGCGCGCAACGTGCTGGTGCTGGGCGGCGGCGACGGCCTGGCCGTGCGCGAGATCCTCAAGTACAAACACGTCGAGCACGTCACGCTGGTGGACCTGGACCCGGCCATGACGAACCTGTTTTCGCGTTCCGAGCCACTGGTCAATCTGAATGAAGGTTCGCTCAAGGACCCGCGCGTCACCGTCATCAATGACGACGCCGGCCGCTGGCTGGAATCCCACGCGCAGGTGTACGACTTCATCGTGGTGGACTTTCCCGATCCGTCCAACTTCGGCCTGGGCCGGCTGTATTCCGTGCCGGTCTACCACCTGATGGCGCGGCACCTGGCCGAAAACGGCTACATGGTCGTGCAGTCCACCTCGCCCTACTTTGCCCCGCGCTCGTTCTGGAGCGTGGACGCGACGCTCAAGGAAGCCGGCCTGAACACCTGGCCGTATCACACCTACGTGCCGTCGTTCGGCGACTGGGGCTTCATCCTGGCCAGCAAGCGGCGCGACTACGCGCCGCCCGAGAAGATCACGGTGGCCACGCGCTACCTGGACCCCGTCACGGTGCGCGAGCTCTTTCATTTTCCCGCCGACATGCCGGCGCTGGCCATGCCGCCGAACCGCCTGAACGAACAATCGCTCGTGCGGTATTTCGACGAGGACTGGCGCAAGGTCATCCGCTGATGCGCCGGCGCAGCTTCCTTTTGGGCGCTGCCACGGCCGCCGCCGCAGGCTCGGTCGGCTACTGGCGATCGCGCGTCGTCGAGACGACGCCGGACGTGCACTACCCGGGCATGCAGGCCGGCCACGCGTTGCGAGACAAGGCGGCCCTGCCGCATCCGTCGGGCACCCGGCAGCACCAGGTCGCCATCCTGGGCGCTGGCGTCGCCGGCCTGTCCTGCGCCTGGAAGCTGGCGCGCGAGGGCTTCACCGATTTCGTCGTGGTGCAGGGCCCCGAATTCGCGGGCAATGCCGCGGCAGGCCAGCGCGACAGCCTGGACTACCCAACCGGCGCGCATTACCTGCCCCTGCCGTCGCTGGCTTCGACTCACGTGCGCGAGATGCTGGCCGACTTCGGCATCCTCGAACACGGCGTGGGCGACGCCCGCCCCTACTACGACGAGGCGGTTCTCGTGCATTCGCCGCAGGAAAGACTGCTGCGCAACGGGCGCTGGGAAGAAGGCCTGTTGCCCATGACGGGCGTGCCGGACGCCGACGCCGCGCAGCACCGGCGCTTTCTGGCGCTGATCGATCGACTGCGCACGCAGGTTGGCAACGACGGCCGCAAGGTGTTCTGCATCCCGCTGGAACTGTCCTCGCGCGATCCGGCCTGGCGCGCGCTGGACGGGCTGACGTTCAAGGCGTGGCTGACCCAAGAAGGCTATACCTCGCCCGCGCTGCACTGGTATCTGAACTACTGCTGCCGCGACGACTACGGCGCGCGGCACGACGAGGTGTCGGCGTGGGCCGGCCTGCACTACTTTGCCAGCCGCGACGGCCATGCCGCCAACGCCGGCGAAGGCGCCGTGCTCACGTGGCCGGGCGGGCTGGCCGTGCTGGCCGACCGCATGCGCGAGGCCATCACCAAGCAGCTCGGCCACACCAGCTGGCTGCTGCAAGGCACGGCGATGCGCATCGACGAACTGCCCGCCGGCCCGCGCGTCCTGTGCGTGAAGGACTCGCCGGACGGCGCCGCCAGCGCCTATGCCGTGCAGACGCGCCGCACGGTGTGCGCCATGCCGCTTTTCGTCGCGCAGCGCCTGCTGCCCGACCTGCGGGCGTACGGCTACGACCCGGCCGTGCACACCGCGCCGCACGCGGCCTGGATGGTGTCGAACTTCGTCATGGACGGCTACCCGCTCGAAGCCCCCGGCGAGCCCCTGTCGTGGGACAACGTCGTCTACGAAGGCCAGGCACTGGGTTACGTCGTGTCCACGCACCAGCTGCTGCGCGTGGCGCGCACGCCGCGCAGCGTGTTCACGGCATATCACGCGCTAAGCGGCCAGACGCCGCAAGCGGCGCGCGACTGGCTGACGCGCGCCAGCCCGCAGGACCTGCGCGACATCGCCGCGGCGGATCTGGTTGCGGCGTACGGCAAGGAATTCTGGCGCAACGCCCGCCAGCTTGAGATCACGGTGCGCGGCCACGCGATGGCCTCGCCGGTCTGCGGCTACCTGTCCAATCCGGGCCTGGCTGCCCTGCGTGCGGTAGACGGTCCGGTGCTGTTCGCGCACGCCGACCTGTCGGGGTACTCAGTCTTCGAAGAGGCCTCATGGTGGGGCGTCAAGGCGGCAGGGCGTATCCTGGGCCACCACGAACAAGGATGAAAATCGACATGGGCAATCACGTCATCGTGCTGGGCGCGGGCATCGTCGGCGTCTGCTGCGCGCTGGAACTGCGCCGTCGCGGCATGACGGTCCTGCTCGTCGACCGCCAGGAACCGGGCATGGAAACGTCGCTGGGCAACGCCGGCGTGCTGGCCCGCAGTTCCTTGATGCCCTTCAATCATCCGGGGCTGTGGAAGCAACTGCCGCGCCTCTTGAAGAACGACACCGTCCAGTTCCGCTACCGCTGGCCGTATCTGGCGGCGAACCTGGGCTGGGCGGCGCGCTTTCTGATGAGCGCGCGGCCCGCCGTCTTTCAGGAAACCGCGCGGGCGCTGGACGGCCTGATCCGGCTATCCGCGCCCGAGCACCTGAAGCTGCTGGACCAAAGCGGCGCGCGCCATCGGTTGCGCGACACCGGATGGATCTTCCTGTACCGCTCGGCGCAGGCGTGGCAGGCCGGCGCGCTGGCGCGCCACACGTTCGCGCAGTATGACGTGCCCACGCAGGAACTGGACCCCGCGGCACTTACCGAAGCCGAACCCGCACTGTCGCCGATCTTTCACCGCGCGTTGTGGATCCAGGGTTCGTATTCGGTGGACGACCCGCACGAGGTCGTGGCCGCCTACGCAAATCTCTACCGGCGCGAAGGCGGCCAATTCCGGCGGCTGGACGCCCGCGGCATCCGCCGCGATGGCGCGTCGTGGATCGTGAACGGGGCGACGGCCTCCGAATCCCTGACGGCCGGCCGGCTCGTGGTGGCGCTGGGTCCGTGGTCCAAGGCGCTCTTGAAGACCACCGGCATCGACCTGCCGATGGCGTTTGAACGCGGCTATCACATGCACTACGGCGGCCGCGACGGCGCGCGCGTGACGCGACCCGTGTACGACACGGGCGGCGGCTACGTGCTGTCGCCGATGGCGCGCGGGCTGCGCCTGTCCACGGGCGTGGAGCTGGACGCCTGCGACGCGCCCGCGCGGCCGGATCAGCTTGCGCTGGCCGAACAGCGCGCGCGCGAGGCCTTCCCGTTGGGCGACCGGCTGGATGCGGCCGCCTGGCTAGGCCGCCGCCCCACCCTGCCCGACAGCCGCCCGATGATCGGCGAGGCGCCGCGTCATCCGGGCCTGTGGCTGGCGCTGGGACACCAGCACATCGGATTCAGCACTGCGCCGGGCACCGCGAAGATTCTGGCCGACCAGATGCTGGACGGCAGCGCCGCGGCGCGCCATCCGGCCTTCCGGCCCGGCCGCTTCATCTAGCGTTTACGCCACCTGTGCCACGTCCCAGCCGTCAAACAGCGCGCCGTACTCGTCGGCCAGGTCATTGAAGGCGTCGCAGCGCCGGAAGAGCTTGTCCGCGGGCAGGATCTCGATCTTGCTCACGCACATCGTCCAGCCGCCGTCTTCGTCATCGGCCTGTTCGAGGCTTTCCAACAGGTACTTGCTGTCGGCGATCTTGCGGAAGATCAGTTCCAGCGCGTGTTCCTGCGAGGCCATGAAGCAATAGCTCCATTTCAAGCGGCCGAACGTATCCCAACCGTTCTGCGCCATCTTGCTGTACATGCCGTCAATCGACGCCTGGCTGACTTCCATCGCTGCTGCTCTGCTTATCGTTTTTCAAGAGGCGGCGATGGTAGCAGAGGTCCGGTCCTGTGCTGGGCAACAGTCCGGGAAAAATTCGAAGCGAAAAAAAAACGCGGTCCGTGCAGACCGCGCCTTCTTTTCGACATCAGCCCAGCAACAGGGCGTCGTCCGACAGCTTCTCGCCCCGCACCCGCTCGAACATGGCAAGCAGGTCCGGCACGTCCATGCCGCGGCGCTCGTCGCCGGACACGTCCAGCACGACCTGGCCCTGGTGCAGCATGACCGTGCGGTCGCCGACGTCCAGCGCCTGGCGCATGCTGTGCGTGACCATCATGGTGGTGAGCTTGTTTTCGGCCACGATGCGCGCCGTCAATTGCAGCACGAAGTCCGCGGTGCGCGGGTCGAGCGCGGCGGTGTGCTCGTCCAGCAGCAGGATGCGCGACGGTTGCAGCGCCGCCATCAACAGGCTGACCGCCTGACGCTGGCCGCCGGACAACAGGCCGATGCGGTCAGTCAGGCGGTTTTCCAGGCCCAGCCCCAGTGTGGCCAGACGCTCGCGAAAGCCGGCTTTCATCGAGGCCTTCACGGCGCGGCTGTAGCCACGCGATGCGCCGCGCATCTGCGCCAGCGCCATGTTTTCCTCGATGGTCAGGTCTTCGCAGGTGCCCGCCATGGGGTCCTGGAACACGCGCGCCACGCTGCCGGCGCGCGCCCACACGGGCTGGCGCGTCACGTCCACGCCATTGATGTCGATGCGGCCGGAATCGACCGGCAGGTCGCCCGACACGGCGTTCAGGAACGTGGACTTGCCCGCGCCGTTGGAACCGATCACGGTCACGAACTGGCCCGACGGGATTTCCAGCGTCAGGCCGCGCAGCGCGCGGGTCTCGATGGGCGTCCCGGCGTTGAAGGTGATTTTCAGGTCTTTTGCGGACAACATATCAGCGCCCCTTCTTGCCGACCAGGCGGCGCTTGAGCATGGGGATGACCAGGGCGATCGTGACGAGCACCGCGGTGACGAGGTTCAGGTCCTGCGCCTTCAGGCCGATGAAATCGCTATTGAGCGCCAGGGCGATGAAGAAGCGGTAGACGATGGCGCCAATGATGACGGCCAGCGTGGCCAGCACCAGCTTGCGCGACGGCAGGATGCTTTCGCCGACGATGACGGCGGCCAGGCCGATCACGATGGTGCCGATGCCCATCGAGATGTCCGATCCGCCCTGCGTCTGCGCAAACAGCGCGCCGGCCAGCGCGACCAGCGCGTTGGACAGCGCCATGCCGCCCAGGATCATGCGGCCGGTGTTCACGCCCTGCGCGCGGGCCATGCGGCCGTTCGAGCCGGTGGCGCGCACCGCCAGGCCGGTCTGCGTGGCAAAGAACCAGTCCAGCGCCAGCTTGCACAGGATGACGATCACGATCAGGATCAGCGGGCGCGCGACGTAGTCGGAAATCCACGCCGGCTGCAGGATCGTGAAGACGGTGGGTTCGGTGATCAGCGGCACGTTGGGCTTGCCCATGATGCGCAGGTTGATCGAATACAGGGCGATCATCATCAGGATGCTGGCCAAGAGATCCATGATCTTGAGCTTGACGTTCAGCCAGCCCGTGACCAGCCCGGCCGCCGCGCCCGCGATGGTGGCGATGATGGTGGCGGAAAACGGATCGGTGCCCGATGCGATCAGCGTCGCACAGACTGCGCCGCCCAGCGGAAAGCTGCCGTCCACGGTCAGGTCGGGGAAGCGCAGCAGGCGAAAGGAGATGAAGACGCCCAAGGCCACCAGGCTGAAGATCAGCCCGATCTCCAGTGCGCCTAACAACGAGAACAATGACATGGGTCAGATCCAATCAAGATAAGAAACGAGCATATTAAAGAAGTGAAACGCGCGATTTCTTGCGTTCACGGGTCAGTTTTACCCGAGCTTTCGCAATAAACGTTTCCCGGCATGGATTTTCTCTCGTTTCCCGCCCACGTGTCTTCCCCGCCGGCGGCGCCAGCGGACGTGCGAGACCTGTCAAGGAAGCAACAACGCCGGGCCGCGAACGTCTTGTGAACGCTGCCGCCCTATGGAACATCGGGTAAGCCAGACACCACGAAAAACGCAAGAAAAACCCCGCGCACGCCGGATAGGCATGGCGGGGCCGATATCGCGCCGTATTATTTCACGACCACCGCGGCCGACTTGATCAGCGCGTCGGACAGGGTCACGCCCTGCTTGGCGGCCGCGCCCGGATTCACGTAGAGCTCAAGCTTGGAGCTGGTTTCAGACGGAATCGCGCCGGGCTTCTCGCCCTTCAGGATGCGCACGACGATCTTGCCGGTCTGCACGCCCAGATCGCGGTAGTTGATGCCCAGGGCGGCAATGCCGCCGCGCTTGACGCTGTCGGTGTCCGAGGCGATCAGCGGGATCTTGGCGTCGTTGCCCACCTTGACCAGCGACTCATACGCCGACACGACGTTGTTATCGGTGTTGGTGTAGATGACGTCGACCTTGCCGATCAGGCTGCGGGCCGCCGAAGCCACGTCCACCGAGCGCGGGGCGGCGGCTTCGACGAGGCTCATGCCCGACTTGGGCAGGATTTCCTGGAGCTTCTTGACGACCACGACCGAGTTGGCCTCGCCCGGGTTGTAGACGATGCCCACGCGCTTGGCGTTGGGCAGGATCTTCTTGATGAGTTCGACTTGCTTGTCCAGGGCCAGCAGATCCGACACGCCGGTCACGTTGGTGCCCGAGGCGTCCATGCTGGACACGAGTTGCGCGGCGACCGGATCGGTCACGGCGGAATACACCACCGGCACGTCCTTGGTGGCGGCAACGACAGCCTGCGCCGACGGCGTGGCGATCGCGACGATGGCGTCCGGGCGGTCGCCGACGAACTTGCGGGCGATCTGGGCGGCGGTGCCGTTGTTGCCCTGAGCGCTTTGATACTGCCACTTCAGGTTCTTGCCCGGCTCGTAGCCGGCTTGCTTGAGGGCGTCCTGCACCCCGTCACGCACGGCGTCCAGCGCCGGATGCTCGACGATGGCGGTCACCGCGACGGACTTTTGCTGCGCGACGGCCGGCGCGGCGATAGCCATTGCCAGCGCCATCGCGCCAACCGTCAGAAAATGGTGTTTTCCGATCAGCATATGTTTGCTCCTTGAACCCGTGGTATTGCTTGTTGAAGTTGCCGGTGTCTTCATGGCCGCCGCGGGATTTGCCACCCGGGTTTGCCACCCGTTCGGCCAGCCATAAAGCCGTATAGTCTAACGTGCCGCCCACCAAATGGAGTTGGGGGGAATCCCTGTAATGGTGCATCCATAACGGCATGCCCCGCCACGGGGCAGCGGCGTGAATATACTGACCACCGCCGGGCGAACGCCGTTCATCCCGTTCCGCGCGCCCGGCGACGGCATCCCGAGGCCAGCCATGATCAAACGCGCATTGGGCCGATCCGGCCTGCAGGTTCCCCCGCTCACATTCGGCGGCAACGTCTTCGGCTGGACCGTCGACGAGGCCGGCACCTTTTCGCTGCTGGACGCGTTGCTGGACGCCGGCCTGAACTTCATCGACACGGCGGATATGTATTCGCGCTGGGTGCCGGGCAACCAGGGCGGCGAGTCCGAAACCCTGATCGGCAAGTGGCTCAAGCGAACGGGCAAGCGCGATCAGGTCCTGATCGCCACCAAGGTTGGGATGGAAATGGGGCCTGGCCAGAAGGGGCTGTCGCCCGCCTACATCCGGCGCTCGCTGGAGGCGTCGCTCGCGCGCCTGCAGACCGACTACGTGGACCTGTACCAATCCCACCAGGACGACCCGGACACGCCGCTGACCGACACCCTGGGCGAATACGCCAAGCAGATCGAGGCCGGCAAGGTGCGCGCGATCGGCGCGTCCAACTACACGGCGGTGCGGCTGTCCGAAGCGCTGATCGCCAGCGAGCGGCACAGCCTGCCGCGCTATGAAAGCATCCAGCCCGAGTACAACCTGTACACGCGCGAACCCTTCGAATCCGGGCTGCAAAGCCTGGTGAAGACGCAGCAGATGGGCACGATCAACTATTTCGCGCTGGCCAGCGGCTTTCTTAGCGGCAAGTACCGCAGCCCCGGCGATGCGGGCAAGAGCGCGCGCGGCAAGAAGATCGTCGAGACCTACCTGAACGACCGCGGCTACCGCATCCTGAAGGCGCTGGACGAGGTGTCCGAGGACGCCGGCTGCACGCCCGCGCAGGCCGCCCTGGCCTGGCAGATCGCGCAGCCGGGCATCACCGCGCCCATTGTCAGCGCCACCTCGCTGGCCCAGCTGGACGAACTGGTCAAGGCCGCCAGCCTGACGCTGACGCACGACCAGCTGGCCCGGCTCAGCCAGGCCAGCGATTGGCGGTAAGGCGCTAGTCCAGCGTGACGCCGGAGTCCTTGACGACCTTGGCCCAGCGCTGGACTTCGCTGTCGACGAACTTGCCGAACTCGGCGCCGGTCAGCGTGGGCACGCCGGTGCCGTTGCCCGCCCAGGTTTCCTTCAGCTTGGGCGTGTTCAGCGCCTTGGTGATCTCGGCGGCCATCCTTTCCGTGGCCTCCTTGGGCGTGCCGGCGGGCGCCCAGATCGCGTACCAGGTCGACACGACGTAGTTCGGCACGCCGGCCTCGGCGGCTGTCGGCACGTCGGGCAGCGACGGCGAACGCTCCGTGGCGGCCACGGCCAGCGGCTTGATCGCGCCGGCGCGGATGTGCCCGGCGGACGAACCCAGTCCGTCGAAGGCCAGATCCACCTGCCCGCCGATCAGCGCCGACAGCATCGGGCCCGCCCCCTGGTACGGCACGTCCACCAGCTTGACCCCGGTCTGCATGGCGAACAGCTCGCCGGCCAGGTGGTGCGTGCTGCCCTTGCCCGCAGTGCCGAAGTTGATTTCGCCCGGCCGCTTCTTGGCGTAGTCGATGAACTCCTGCAAGGTCTTGACCGGCAACTTGCCGGCATTGATGACGACGACCTGCGGCGGCTGCGCCACCAGGGCGACCGGCACGAAGTCCTTCTGGATGTTGTAGCTCAGGCTCTTGTACAGGGACGGCGCCAGCGCATGGTGCGCCCCGCCCATGAAGAACGTGTAGCCGTCGGGCTTGGCCTTGGCGGCAACGCCGGCGCCCACGGTGCCACCCGCGCCGCCCTTGTTGTCGATGACCACCGTCTGGCCGAGCTGCGTCGTGAGCTGCGCGGCCAGCGGACGGGCGAACGTGTCCGTACCGCCACCGGCGGGGAACGGAACGATCAGCGTGATGGGGCGTTCGGGCCATTGCGCGGCGGCAACGCCGCCAAAACCCAGGGCTGCCACGGCGAACACGGCCGCGGCGGTGGTGCGATAGTTCATTTTGTCTCCTCTTGCTGCATCGGGGGACGGCGCCTGTTTTTTGGCGTCTCGTCGCTGGAATATCTTTTTCTTCTGAATGCTGAGGGCAGGTCTTCTCGGGATATTGGACGGGGATGCGTCTCCTTGGATGCGGTAAAAAAATGCCGGTCCCGCGGGGGACCGGCACGATGTGGGGTTATAGCGCCTTGTAGGTGTCGCGAAGCACGTTCTTCTGCACCTTGCCCATGGTGTTGCGAGGCAGCTGGTCGATGATATGCACGCGCTTGGGCACCTTGAAGTTGGCAATGCGCGATTTCAATTCCGCCTGCATCGCCGAGGCGTCCAGCGACGCGCCGTCCTTGGGCACCACCACCGCCACCACGGCCTCGCCGAAGTCGGGATGCGGCACGCCGATCACCGCGGATTCCGACACGCCCGGCATGTCGTCGATCAGCGTCTCGATCTCCTTGGGGTACACGTTGTAGCCGCCCGAGATGATGAGATCCTTGCTGCGGCCGACGATCGACAGGTAGTCGTCGGGCGCGGCGCGGCCGGCGGACTCGCCGCCCCAACGGCCCACGTCGCCCGTCTTGAACCAGCCATCTTCCGTGAATTCCTCGCGGGTCTTTTCGGGCATGCGCCAGTAGCCCGAGAACACATTGGGGCCACGCACCTGCACGTTGCCGATCTCGCCCGCCGCAAGCGGCTTGCCGGCATCGTCGACCACGCGGACCTGCACGCCGGGCAAGGCGCGCCCGACGGTGCCGGCCAGACGCTCGCCCAGCGCGGGGTCATAGGGATTGGACGTCAGCATGACGGTCTCGCTCATGCCGTAGCGCTCAAGAATGGGATGGCCGCTGCGTTCCTTGAAGTCCGAGAACGTCTCGGCCAGCAGCGGCGCCGAGCCCGAGATAAAGAGGCGCATGTTGGCGCACACGTCGCGGTTGAAACGCGGATCGGCCAACAGGCGCACGTAGTACGTCGGCACGCCCATCATCACGGTGCTCTGCGGCAGGTAGTGCAGCGCCTGGTCGGCGTCCAGCTTGGGCAGCCAGATCATCCGGGCGCCCGCCAGCAGCGCGCCATGCGAGGCCACGAACAAGCCGTGCACATGGAAGATCGGCAGCATGTGCAGCAGCACGTCGTCCTCGCGCCAGCCCCAGTATTCATGCAGGGTGCGCGCATTGGCCGCCAGGTTGCCGTGCGAGAGCATCGCGCCCTTGCTGCGGCCCGTGGTGCCCGAGGTGTACAGGATCGCGGCCAGGTCGTCCGGCTTGCGTTGAACCGTCTTGAAGGTTTGCGGCAGGCTGCCGGCGGCCTCCAGCAGCGTGCCGGTGCGGTCCTCGTCCAGCGTGAAGACGTGCGGGCAGCCGGCCTTGTCGGCGGCGCGCTTGACCCAGTCCAGGTTCTTGCTGGCGCACACGACGACGGACGGCTCGGCGTTGCCCAGGAAGTATTCGATCTCGGATTCGCGGTAGGCGGTGTTCAGCGGCAGGTACACCAGGCCCGCGCGCAGCGTGGCCAGGTACAACAGCAGCGCCTCGGGCGACTTCTCGACCTGCACGGCCACACGCGCGCCGTCGGGCAGGTTCAGCGATTGCAGCAGGTTCGCCAGGCACGCGGTCGTGCGGTCGATGTCGTCCCAGGTGTATTGGAGGTCGGGCGTTTCCAGCGCGACTTTGCTGCGGTCTTTGGGAAAGCCGCCTTGCAGGACAGCGTATAGGTTGGCGTTGCTCACCTGTCTAGTCTCCGGAAAAGGAAGGGTCTTCGCCGGCCAGGAAGGCACGCACGCCTTCTCTGTGGTCCCGGCTTTCGGCATAGGAGAAATAATCCTGGTACTCGTCCTCGGTCAAGGCCGCGCCCGTGGCGAGCCTGGCGGACAAGCGCTTATTGATGCGGGCGGCCAGCGGCGCGCCCTGGGCAATGCGGTCGGCGCTGCGCCGGGCCGCTGCCGCGAC
This sequence comes from Achromobacter sp. JD417, assembly GCF_041879325.1. Taxonomy (NCBI): domain Bacteria; kingdom Pseudomonadati; phylum Pseudomonadota; class Betaproteobacteria; order Burkholderiales; family Alcaligenaceae; genus Achromobacter; species Achromobacter sp. JD417. The sequence goes on from NZ_CP087159.1 coordinate 3,872,441, forward strand.
CTCGCCATCGTCGACGATGCGGGTCAACAGGCCCAGGCCGCGCGCCTCGTCGGCGCCGAACACACGGCCTTCCAGCAGGATGGCCAGCGTCGCCGCCCGGCCGGCCAATGCCAGCAGGCCGCGCATTTCGTCCGGGGCCATCGGAAAGCCCAAGCGGTTGATCGGCACGCCGAAGCGGGCCGATGCCCCGGCGATGCGCAGGTCGCATTGGCAGGCGATTTCCAGACCGCCGCCCACGCACACGCCTTCGATCTGGGCGATCACGGGTTGCGGGCATTGCGCCACGGCCTGCAAGGCGGGGGCCAGGATCTCGCGGTGATAGCGCTGCACGCCGGCCAGATCGGCGCGTTCGGCCGGAAACTCGCGAATGTCGGCGCCGGCCGCGAAATTGCCGCCCTCGCCGCGCACGATCACGCAGCGCACGATATCGTCCTGCGCGATGCGCGTGAAGACCTCGCGCAGTTCGCGCCACATGCCGACCGTGATCGCGTTCAGGCGTCCCGGATGCGACAGCGTCACCCAGGCCAGATGCCCTTCGCGCTCAAGCCGCACACGGTCTTGGCCTTGGCCTTGGCCATGGCCAGCCACGTTCTCCGTCATGTCCCCTGCCCTCGTTGTTGTTGTTGATGGAATCCGCCGCCGTGTTTCCGGCGGTCAGGCCACGCGCCCCACGCCGCGGCTGATCTGGGGCTTGCCGTCGTTCAGGCGCTGAAGGTTGGTGTCCAGTTCGTCCAGGTCATACAGGTAATTGACCATCATGGCGCACGATTGCTTCAGCCCCTTGGGTGACGTATCCGCCGCCCAGTTCAACCGCTCGATGCGCGCGCCGTTGCCCAGGTGAAACCGCGCCACCGGGTCTACCGGCAGGCCGTTCTTCATGGTTTGCAGATAGCAGGCCGCCAGCCGGAATCCGGCGCGCTTGACGACGTCGGGCGCCTTGCCCTGCGCGGCCTTGGCCAGCCGCGCGACCCACCGCTGACCGTCCGGCACGCCCTCGCGGTTGCGGTCCTTGGCGCGGGTCTTGTCTTCGCGCACGATGGCCTCGACCGCCTGAGCGTCCTGCTTGCCCAGCCAGTCGGTGAAGCCCGGGATGGGTGACAGCGTGGCAAAGGCCTTCAGCTTGGGCAGCTCTTCCAGCAGCTGCTCGACCACGCGCTTGAGCAGGAAGTTGCCGAAACTGATGCCCTTCAGGCCGGGCTGCGTGTTCGAAATCGAATAGAAGATCGCCCAGCGCGCCTTGTCCAGGTCCTGCGGCGGCAGCGTGCTGTCCAGCAGCACCTGCACGTTGTCGGCCATCTGGCTGGCAAAGGCCACTTCCACGAAGATCAACGGCACGCCCGGCATCTGCGGGTGGAAATAGGCGTAACAACGGCGATCGGGCGCGACGCGGTGGCGCAGGTCGTCCCAGGACTTGATCTCGTGGACGGCCTCGTAAAGGATCAGCTTTTCCAGCAGCGAAGCCGGCGAATCCCAGGTCAGCGGGCGCAGTTCCAGCAGACCCACGTCGAACCAGGCCGACAAGAGGCCTTCCAGTTCCTTGTCCAGCGACTGGATGCCCGCCACCTGCTTGCGCCAGCGCAGCATGTCGGCGCGCAATTCAACCAGGAAGCGCAGGCCCTGCGGCTGGGCGTTGAATCGTTTGAAGAGCCGCACGCCTTCGCCGCCCTCACCCGCGTAAGTGGCGCGGATCTGCGCCAGCGCGGCCAGCATCAGGCGGCGGTCCTTGCCGTCGGCCGCCGAGTACTGCTCGCACCAGCGGCGCGCCAGCTTGTTGGCGGCGACGTCGGTCAGACGCGCCTCGAACAGGCGGCGGACTTCCGACTCGCTGGGCAGGCGGCCGCGATCCCACAGCCGGCCCAGCCGGGTGATCAGGCTGGCGCTTTCGGCCGCGGCGGCGGCGTCGACGACATCGGCCTCGGGCTCAGGCGTGCGTGCGCCGCGCGCGGGCGCGAGATTGGCGGGTGCGGACATGGGCGGGCTCCTCGATGACGATGGGATCGGACGGCGCCGCATCGGCGGCGTCTTCGTTGCTGAGAACGCGCAGCGCTTCAAGCTGACGCATCAAATGGGTGTGCGCCAGCGCCTGCGCGGCGTCGGAATCGTGGGCCTTCAGGGCCTCGAAAATGGCCAGGTGTTCGGCGCAGGACTGGTCGATGCGGCCGGGCCGGGACAGGCTGCGATGGCGCGACAGGCTCAGGACCTTGCGCAGGTTGCCGACCATGTCGGACAGCCATTGGTTTCCGGCCAGAGCCTGAACGGCTTCGTGAATGAGGTAATTGGTCTTGTAGTAGGCGTCGATGCGGCCGGCCTTGGCATGACCGGCCAGCGCGGCGTGCAGCGGTTCCAGCTCGGCCAGTTGGGCATCGGTGGCCTTGCGCGCTGCCTCGAAGGCGCAGCGCCCTTCCAGCATCGCCATCAGCGGGAAGATATCTTCCAGATCTTGCGCCGACAGCTCGTTCACGAAGCAGCCGCGGCGCGGCTCCAGCCGAACCAGCCCTTCAGTGGCCAGCACTTTCAGCGCCTCGCGCAGCGGCGTGCGCGAAATGCCCATTTCGCCGGCCAGCCGCAATTCGTCGATCCACTCTCCGTTGCGCAGCGACCGCGCGTGGATCATGCCGCGCAGGCGGTCCGCGACTTCCAGATACAAGGCTTGCCGGACGATGGGATGGTTCATGGGCAGGCGGCGCGGGAAACGCCGTAATTCATAATTATGATTAAGCCGATGATAGACCCGGGGTTGGAGAAAGGTAAACCCCCGGGAGACTCGGGACCTTCCCTAACAAGACGAAGTGGCGTGCATGAAAGGGGGACAGGAGAGCGGCTGAGACTAGGATCAGAAATGCAAAACGCCGTCCACCGCATGCCGCGTCAGCGAGCGTGCCCAGCGGCGAGCGGGTAGCCCGTACTTGCCTTCCACCACCTCGGCGCGGGCCAGCAAGTCAGCGGGCGTGATCGCCAGGCTTGGGCCGGAAAAAGCCAAAACGATCTGATTGCCGGCCTCGACTTCGGGCAAGAGCACCACCCGGTCATCGAACGCCTTGGACAGGTTGTCGATGTTCTTGCCGAAGCTTTCGTGCCGGCCGAACAGGTTCACGGCCAGGATGCCGACCTCGCCCAGCACGCGGCGGCAGTCGCGGTAGAACTTCACGCTGTCGCGCACCGGCCCTTCGGCGGCGGCGTCGTACAGGTCCACCATCAGCACGGGGCAGCGCCCGGCGTTCAGCGGGTCGGCCACCCAGGCGCCGGCGTCGGTGTGTTCGACCTGCAGCCGGTTGGCGCCCGGCAGGCGGAAGAACATGTGGCACGCGGCGGTCACGCGCGGGTTCCATTCCACGGCCAGGAGCGGGCTGCGCGTGTGCTTGGCGCAAAAGCGCGCCAGCGAGCCTGCGCCCAGGCCCAGCATGCCGATGGCCTCTTCCTTCGGTGGCTCCAGGAACAGCAGCCAGGCCATCATCTGCGCCGTGTACTCCAGCACCAGCGCAGACGGATTCTTGATGTGCATCGCGCCCTGCACCCATTCGGTGTTGAAGTGCAGATAGCGCACGCCGTCCACTTCGGAAAGCGTCGGCTGGTCGAGTTCGGAGGGAAAGTTGGATTTGTGCATGGGCGCGATTGTAGGCCCGCGGCAAGCCTCTTCGGCTACGCCGCCGCTTCCCAGATGCGTTCCAGCAGATCGGGGCCTGGCACCTCGGCCTCCAGGCTGGCATCCAGCCGCAACACGCGCTTTAGGTAAAGATGCGCATCGCATTCCCACGTGACCCCCAGCGCGCCGTGGACCTGGATGGCGTTCTGCGCGACGCGCCGGCTGGCCTGCCCGGCCAGCAGCGGCGCGAACAGGCAATCGCGCGACGCGGAATCCGCGCCGGTATCCAATGCGGCCGCGGCTGCCCACCCCGCAAGCCGCGCGTCGTCCAGCGCCATCCAGTCCTCGGCCAGACGATGCTTGATTGCCTGATTGGCGCCGATGGCGCGGCCGAACTGCTGGCGTTCGCGGGCATATGCCGCGGCGATATCCAGCGCCGCCGACGCCGCGCCCAGCATTTCGGCAGCGCGCAGCACGCGCAAGCGCGTGCGTAGAACCTCCCACGTGCCCGGATCGGTTTCGATATCCGCGCTGGCCACGACCTGCGGATTGGCCGCGACCGCGACGGGCATCGTGGGATCCAGGCCGCCCACGCCCCGCACGGGCGACAGCAGCATCAGGCGCAATGACGCCGCGCCCGTCTTACGCACGGCCAGTGCGCGCACGTCGTCGCACGCGCCTTCGATGAAGGCCGACCCGTCGGGACGCAGGGCCGCGTCGGCATACCAGGTGTCACCCGCCATCATGTCGCCGGTCCACCCGGCGGGCACACCGCGCGCCTGGCACAGTGTGGGCAGCAACGCCATGTTGGCCACGAGCGGCAGGCTCAGCAGATGACGGCCCGCCTCCTCGGCCACGATCCAGGCCTCGCGCATGCCCAACCCCAGCCCGCCGTGGGTATCGGGCGCAAGCAAGGCCGGCCAGCCCTGCTCCGCCAGGTCGCGCCACAGGGCATGGCGCGCCGCCGCGTCCTGCCCGATTGCGGCGCGCGCCACGGCCACGGGATGGCGCTGCGACAGGAAACGTTGCGCGGCATCGCGCAGCATGCGCTGGTCTTCACTGAGATGCAGATTCATGAGGCGTCAGGCCTTGGGCAGGCCGAGCATCTGCTCGGCAATGATGTTGCGCTGGATCTCGGACGTGCCGGCCAGGATGGTTTCGGCGCGCGACCACAGATAAGCGTGCGTCAGTTGCGCGGCGCGCGCATCGGCGGCGTCCACGCCCAGGCTGGCGTCTTCGCCCAGCAGTTGCAGGGACAGCTCGAGCAGACGCTGGTGCGCCTCGCTCCAGTGGATCTTGGTGGACGACCCTTCCGGTCCGGGGGGATCACCGCGCATCGCGCCCGCCAGCGCGCGCTGTGACTTGAGCGCCAGCACATGGCTGTCGGCGGCCAGCCGCGCCCACCGGTGGCGCACCGGCGCCGACGAGGCGGGCGTGCGCCCATGAGCGTCGGGCTGCAAGGCCAGCTCGCGCACCTGCCGCAGTTCTTGCGCAAAGCGCACGAGCCGAGGAATGAAATACGTGCCGCGCTCGAAGCTGGCGGCGGCCATGGCGATTCGCCAGCCCTGGTTCAATTCGCCCAGCAGCGCGTCCTGCGGCACAAAGACGTCATCGAAGAACACCTCGCAGAATTCGGCCTCGCCCGTGATCTGCCGGATGGGTTCCACGCGCACGCCCGCGCTGCGCATGTCCACCAGCAGGAAGCTCAACCCCTTGTGCCTGGGCGCGTCGGGATCGGTGCGCGCCAGCACGAAGCACCACTGCGCCCGGTCCGCGAACGACGTCCAGATCTTGTGGCCGTTCAGGCGAAAGCCGCCCGGCTCGGCCTGCGCCCGCGTGCGCACGGCAGCCAGGTCGGACCCCGCGCCCGGCTCCGAATAGCCCTGGCACCACACCTCGCGATTTGTCAGGATGCCAGGCAGAAAGCGCTGTTTCTGCGCCTCGGTGCCAAAATGCAGCACGGTGGGCGCCAGGATGCCGTGGCCGATCAGGTTCACACCCAGTGGCGCGCCGCAACGGGCGTGCTCTTCATGAAAGACCGCCTGGCGCGACAAGGGCAGCGCCTTGCCGCCGTAAGCCTGCGGCCAGCCCAGCCCGGACCAGCCGTTTGCGCACAACGTGTCTTCCCAGGCACGCCGGTAGTCCAGGTTGCGCGGATCGGCGCCGCCGGGCCACGACCGCGCAAAGCCGGCGTAGGCCGCGTCGAGCCAGCGGCGCAGGTCGCGCCGGAACGCTTCGTCTTCCTGCGCCGCGCCGTCCTGCGCGACGGTTTCCAGCATCGTCATTCGGTCACTCCAGCCGGATGTTCGAGTCGCGCGCGACCTTGGCCCACGTCGCCACATCCTGCTGGATGAACGCGCCGAAGGCCTTGGGGTCGCTGCCGATGATGTCCAGCCCCAGACTCACGAACTGCTTTTTGACCTCGGGCTGCTGCAGGATCTGCGCGATGTTCTGGTAGAGCTTGTCGATCACCGGCTGCGGCGTGCGCGCCGGCGCCACCAGGCCGAGCCACGGCATGGCCGAATAGCCAGGCAGGCCGGAGGCGTCCACCGTCGGCAGCTCGGGCACCGAGGCCGACGGCTTGGCGGTCGTGACCGCCAGGGCGCGCAGCTTGCCGTCCTTGACGAAGGGGCCGGACGACGCCCACGCGTCGAACATCACCTGCAGGCGTCCGGCCACCAGATCGTTAAGCGCCGGCGCACTGCCCTTGTACGGAATGTGCGCCATCTGGACCCCGGCCATGCTGTTGAAAAGCTCGGCCAGCAGGTGCGTCGAACTGCCCGTGCCGACCGAGCCGTAGCTGACCTTGCCCGGATTGGCCTTCAGGTAGGCGATGAGCTCGCCAACGTTCTTGGCCGGCACCGACGGATGAACGCCCAGCACGTGCACCACCGACGCCACCTGCGAGATCGGCGCAAAGTCCTTGATCGGATCGTAGTTGACCTTAGCGTAGATGCTGGGCGCGATTCCCAGCGAGGACGCGGCCATCAGCAACGTGTAGCCGTCCGGTTCGGCGCGCGAGACGTAGTCGGATGCGATCATCGTGCCGCCGCCCGGCTTGTTCTCCACGATCACCGGCTGGCCCAGCCTGCCGCTCAGTTTTTCCGCCAGCAGGCGGCTCATGATGTCGGTCGCGCCGCCAGGCGAGAACGGCACCACGATGCGCACGGGGCGGCTGGGGTAGTTGTCCTGGGCGTGGGCGGCGCCGGTGATGCCCATGCAAGCCAGTGCGACGCTGGCCAATGCTTTCTTGATCATGCTTGTCTCCTCCTGGGGGGGTGCGCGATCGCGCTACGGGGTTGCGGGCAGGATCAGGGCATCCAGCACCGCGACGCCCTGCCCTGCCTCTTTGATAAGCAGTGGGTTCACTTCGATCTGAGACACGTGCGCGGGCGCGGCCAGCAAGGCGTTGCCGATCGCCACGATGCGCTGGCACGCTGCCGCCACGTCGCCGCGCGGCTTGCCGCGAAAGCCGTCCAGCAACGCAAAAGCCTTGAGTTCGCGCAACATCTGCAAGGCGATGTCCTCGTCCACCGGCAAGAGGCGGTGGCTGGTGTCCTGGTAGATTTCGGTCAGCACGCCACCTAGCCCCACGGTCAGCACGGGCCCGAAGACCGGATCGCGCGTGGCGCCGACGATGATCTCGGCGACGCCACGTTCCATCTTCTGGACCATCACGCCGTCGATGCGCGCGCCTGGCTGCGCGCGGGCCGCCGCCTGCGTTACGTCCGCCCAGGCCGCGCGCACCGCCTCGTCGTCCGCCAGGTTCAGCGCAACGCCGCCAGCCTCGGTCTTGTGGGCAATGTCGGGACTCAGGACTTTCACGGCGACGGGATAGCCCACTCGGCGCGCGTCGCGCACCGCCTCGTCCGCGCTGCGCGCCACCCCGCTGGCGGCCTCGGGTAAACCGAACGCGGCCACGTAGGCGCGCGCCTGCGCCTCGTTGCACGGCAAGGCCGGCACGGCCACCGTGTCCAATACCGGTTGATCCGCCTGGCGCCGGGTGGCGCGGGCGTCGCACCACAACAGATAGGGCGCCAGCGCGGCCACGGCCAGACCAAGGTCCTCGAACACCGCCACTTCGGCCTCGCGCAGCGCCGCGCGGCTTTGCGCCAGGCCCGTGTCGATGGCCACGAACAAACGCCGGTGCTGGCGCGATGCCTCGGCCAGCGCGTCGGCCATGCGGTCAAGCATGTAGCCGGGCGCATACACGACCACCGCGTCGATGGCGTCCGACGTTCCCAGCGCCTGGAGCACGGTGCGCACGAACGCCGGATCGTTGACCACATTGCCGGTGACGTCCACCGGATTGCCCACCATGCCGTAGTCGGGAATTCCCCCGCGCAGCACCTCCTGCAGGTCCGGCGGCAAATCGGGCAGCGACAGCCCCGCACCGATGAACTTGTCAGCCAGGATGGCGCCCAGCGCACCCGACATCGTCAAGACGGCCACGCGCTTGCCTGCCGCGCGGTGCCGCAGCGTCGCCAGGCTGGCCAGATGCGCCATCTGCGCGAAGTCCGTGGCCTCGATGACATTCAGTTGCCGGAACGCCGCCGCATACACGCGGCGATCGCCGGCCAGCGCAGACGTGTGCGACTGCACCGCCTGCGCGCCTTTGTCGGTGGCGCCCGCCTTCAGCGCAATCAGCAGCTTGCCGCGCCGTTCGAGTTCGCGGCACGCCTGCACGAAGCGGCCCCCATCGCGCAGCTGTTCGATGTAGCCCAGCACGATCTCGGTCTGCGGATCGGCCGCCAGATATTCCAGATACTGCGAGAAATCCAGGCAGGCCTCGTTGCCCGTGTTGATGAAGTGCGAGAACGGCAGCCCCACACGGCGCGCGATGGCGTACACCGCGGCGCACACGTTGCCGCTCTGCGTCAGCAGGCTGACCGACCCCGGCCCTTCCTGCGCGGGCGCAGTCTTGAACACCGAGGCAAAGGCGGTGTGCGCCTGCGTATTCAGATTCGCAAACCCCATGCAGTTCGGGCCGGCAACCGCCATGCCGCTTTGCGCCACGAAGGCTTCCAGCTCGGCCTGCAGGCGCGCGCCCTCGCCGCCCGCCTCGGCAAAACCCGCGGCATAGACGATGGCGGCGGGGATGCCCTTGGCGTGACAGCGGCGCAGCATGGGCGTCACCTCCGCCGCCGCGATGGCCAGCACCGCCAGGTCCACCGGCTCGGGCACGGCTTCGATGTCAGGCCAGCAACGCAGGCCAAACACTTCCTGGTACTTCGGGTTGACGGGATAGATGCCGCCCTCAAAGCCAAAGCGGGTCAGCAATTCGAGCGGCATGCCGCCGATCCTGCCGGGATTGCCGCTGGCGCCGATCATGGCGATCGAACGGGGATTAAGCAACGGTTCAAGGCGGGACGTCATGCGGTTTCACCCGTCTTTCCCGAGACCGCGCCGGACTGTTCGGCCGCCTTGTTTGCATCGCGGGCAGGCAGGTCCTTGTTGCGCTGGATGGCCTGGGCCAGGCCTCGCTGGCGCACCGCCTGGAATTCCTCGGTAAGGTGAGAGAGCTGGTGCGTGTCGAAATGCGCCGACAAGGCCGTGCGAAAGCCCTGCGCGTCGGCCGTGCGATTGAGCGAACGCTTCAGGAGGCGCAGCCCGAAGGGCGGCGCCTGCGCGATGCGCTGCGCCAGTTCAAGTGTCGCAGCCTCCAGATCCGCCTCGGGCACCACCCGGTTGACCATGCCGATGCGCAGCGCTTCCTCGGCGCCAACCTTTTCGCCGGTGTAGAGCATTTCCTTGGCCTTGCGCAGCCCCATCACCCAGGGATGGATCAGCACCTCGGTGGCGGCCGCGGCCAGGGTATGCCCCACCGGGTCAGAAAAGTACGCAGTGTCGGCGCACACCACCAGGTCGCACATGTTGGCGATCATGAAGCCGCCCGCCACGCACGCGCCCTGCACCTGCGCCACGATGGGCTTGGGAAAGTCCCAGATGCGCAGGCAATAGCCGTAGTAGCGGCGTGACTCGTACGCCCAGCGTTCCTCGACGGTAAAGTCCGCGCGCTTGGCCTGCGCTTCCTTCAGGTCGTGCCCGGCCGAGAAATGTGCGCCTCGGCCGGCCAGGATCACCACTCGGATGTCGTCGTCCTCTTGCGCACGCGCCAGCGCGTGGTCCAGCTCGTCCAGCATCTGCTGGCTTTGCGCGTTGCGCGCGGATTCGCGGGCCAGGCTGATGCGGCATACCGCGTCAAACCGTTCGACGGCCAGGGTGGCGTATTCCATGGTCTCCTCGTCCTTGTAATGCCGCGCCATCGAATGCGGCGCGATCAGCTGGATTGAATTAACGCACCACGAATCCTAAAATACAAAATATTCAATCAATTATTCCCACAATATGAACACAACAGGATCAACCGGGGGAACCCAGAGCATGCGCCGCGCGCTCGGCCTGCTGCGCGTGCTGGCGCAGCATCAGGAGGACGGCATCGATCTGCAGGGTGTGATGACCGCGACCGGCCTGGAGCGCTCCACCGCCCACCGCCTGCTCAGTTGCCTGCTGGAAGAACAATTCGCCGAACGCGACCGCGCCACCCGCCGTTATCGGCTGGGCGTGGATTCGATGCAACTGGGGTTTGCCGCCTTGCGCCGCACGCCGCTGCTGGACGCGCTGCGACCCTTCGCGCAGAAGCTCGCGCGCCTGTCGGGCGACACGGTCTTCCTGGTGATCCGCCAGGGCGACTACGCGCTATGCCTGCTGCGCGAGGCCGGCTCGTTCCCGGTCAAGGTCTTCACCATCGACCAGGGCGAGCGCCGCCTTCTTGGCGTGGGCGCGGGCGGCCTGGCGCTGATGGCGGCACTGCCCGACGAGGAGATCGCCGCGCTGTACGCCCGGCACGCCGCCAGCTACGCGCACATCCGCGTGTCCAGCACCGCGCTGATGAAGGCGGTCAGGCATACCCGGGCCGCGGGTTACGCCGAGATCGTGGACACCATCACGCCGGGCGTATCGGGCGTGGGCGTGGCGTTTCCAGTGTCCGAGCTGACGTGGGTGGCGTTCAGCTTTGGCGCCATCAGCAGCCGGCTCGACGCGCCCCGGCGCGCGCAGATGGGCGCACTGCTGCACGCCGAGTGCCAGGCGTGGGCCAAGGACTACCTGGGTCAGGACGCCAAGTAAAAAGCCCGCAACGCCCCGGCGCTACCGGGACGTTGCGGGCTTGCGGCGCGAAAAGAATCAGATCCGTTCGAAGATCGCTGCGATCCCCTGGCCGCCGCCGATGCACATGGTGACCAGCGCATAGCGGCCTTGCACGCGCTGCAGCTCATGCAAGGCCTTGGTGGCGATGATGGCGCCGGTTGCGCCGATGGGGTGGCCCAGGCCGATGCCGCTGCCGTTCGGGTTCACCTTGGCCGCGTCCAGCTTCAGCTCGCGCGACACCGCGCAAGCCTGGGCGGCAAATGCCTCGTTGGCCTCGATGACGTCCAGCTGGTCGACCGTCAGGCCCGCGCGCTTGAGCGCCGCCTGGGTGGCGGGCACCGGGCCGATGCCCATGATGTCCGGGTCCACACCGGCGTGGGCGTAGGCGACCAGGCGCGCCAGCGGCTTGATGCCGCGCTTGGCCGCGACCGAGGCGTTCATCAGCACCAGCGCGCCCGCGCCGTCGTTCAGGCCGGACGCGTTGCCCGCGGTGACCGTGCCGTTTTCCTTCTGGAACACCGGCTTCAGGCTGGCCAGGCTGTCGGCCGTGACGTCGCGGCGCACGTGTTCGTCGGTGTCGAACACGATCTCGCCTTTGCGCGATTTGATCTTCACGGGCACGATCTGGTCGCGGAAGTGGCCGGCATCGATCGCGGCCGCGGCGCGGCGGTGCGATTCGGCGGCCAAGGCGTCCTGGTCCTGACGGTTGATGCCGAACTTTGCGGCCACGTTTTCCGCCGTGACGCCCATGTGCATCTTGCCGAACGGGTCGGACAGCGCGCCGGTCATCATGTCCAGCATGACGCTGTCGCCCATGCGCGCGCCCCAGCGCTGTGCCGGGGCGATGTACGGCGCGCGGCTCATGCTCTCGGCGCCGGCGCCCACGGCGATGTCGGCGTCACCCAGCATGATCGACTGCGCGGCCGACACGATGGCCTGCAGGCCCGAGCCGCACAGCCGGTTGACGTTGAAGGCGGGCGTCTCCTTGGAGATGCCGGCATTCATGGCGGCCACGCGCGACAGGTACATGTCGCGCGGCTCGGTGTTGATGACGTGGCCGACGGCGACATGGCCTACTTCGTCGCCCGAGACGCCCGCGCGTTCCAGCGCGGCGCGGATGACGGTGGCGCCCAGATCGCAGGGCGGCACATCCTTGAGCGCGCCGCCGAAATCCCCGATGGCGGTGCGGACGGCCGAAGCGACGATGACTTCATTCATGGTGTTTCCTCCTTGTGGTGCGTTTTGAGTCGCGCGATGCGTGGCTTGAAGTGCGGTCCATCATACTGCCGGGCCGCGGCGCCCGCGTTTCGGCCGCCGATACCGAAGCCGTATCAGAAAGGCAAAAAATACTATTGGACAGCGTTCGACGCGTTCCCCGATAGTGGCCACCGGCGCCCCTTGCTGCGCCTTTGTCCGACCCGGAGCGCCCGATGATCGATACGCTGGAACTGACTGCCATTCCCCCCGAGGACGAAGCCTTGCGCGCCGAGGTGCGCGCCTTCCTGGCCGATGCGCTGGACGGGCTGGAGCCCGATGAGCGCGCGCGCTCCTGGATGGGGTTTGACGCCGGATTTAGCCGCCAGCTTGCCGAACGCGGCTGGCTGGGTCTGACGTTGCCGCGCGAATACGGCGGCGCGGCGCGCGGCCATTTCGCGCGGTTCGTGCTGTCCGAAGAATTGCTGGGCGCGGGCGCGCCCGTGTCGGCGCACTGGATCGCGGACCGCCAGAGCGCGCCCCTCATCCTGAAGTACGGCACGCCGGCGCAACGGGACTTCTACCTGCCGCGCATCTGCGCCGCGCAGGCCTTTTTTTGCATCGGCATGAGCGAACCGGGCTCCGGTTCGGACCTGGCCAGCATCCGCACGCGGGCCGAGCCCGATGGCGGCGGATGGCGCCTTAACGGCAGCAAGATCTGGACGACCAACGCGCACCGCTCGCACTACATGATCGCGCTGGTGCGCACCTCGGGCACTGCCCAGGACCGGCACCAGGGGCTGTCGCAGGTCATCGTGGACCTGTCCCTGCCCGGCGTGTCGGTGCGGCCCATCGAAGACCTGGCGGGCGACGCGCATTTCTCGGAAGTGTTCTTCGACAACGTGGCCTTGCCGGCCGATGCGCTGATCGGCGAGGAAGGCGCGGGCTGGGCGCAGGTCAACGCCGAACTGGCCTTCGAGCGCAGCGGCCCCGAGCGTCTGTATTCCAGCATCGCGCTGCTGGAATGCTGGCTGGCGCACTGCCGCGAGCGCGACGCCGACGCCGCAAGCCGCGCCACGCTGGGCGCCATCCTGTCGCAGATGGCGGTGCTGCGCGCCATGTCGCTGGCGGTTGCCGGCAAGCTGGCCGCCGGCCTGAGTCCCGCCACGGAGGCGTCGCTGGTCAAGGACCTGGGCACCGAGCTTGAACAGGCCATCCCGCGCCTAGTCGGCGATACGCTGGGCCGGCATCCTGACCGGCCCGTGCCCCTGCCGCTGCTGCGTACGCTGGCGTATCTGGAACAGGTTGCGCCCACGTTTTCGCTGCGCGGCGGCACCCGTGAAATCCTGCGCGGGATCATCGCCCGCGGACTTGGCCTTCGATAAGGACGACCGCCATGGACAACATTTTTGGCGATGCCGCCGAACGCCTTTTTTCCCAGACCTGCACGCCCGAGATGATCCGCCGGACCGAACAGGGCCAGCCGCCCGCCGCCGCGTGGCAGGCCTGCGAGGACGCCGGCTTTGCGGACGCGCTGGTTCTGGAAGCGCACGGCGGCGCGGGCCTGGGCCTCGCAGACGCGCTGCCGGTCGTGCTGGCGGCGGGCCGGCACCTGTGCCCCTACCCCATTGCCCACACCCTGCTCGCGCGCGCCTGGCTAAGCCGCGCGCAGCGCCCGCAAGCGGCCGGGTCGATCGCGCTTGCGCCGCATGGCCTTGCCATCGATGGCGGACGCATCGCCGGCGTCAGTGTGGCCTGGGCGCGCAGCGCCGACTACGTACTGGCGGGCATCGGCGGCCAGACCTGGCTGCTGCCCATGCAGGCGGCGCGCATCGAACCGAACGGCGTGCACGGCAGCCTGGACGGCGGCGCGTCGTGGGCGCTTGGCGACGCCGAACGCATCGAGGGGCCCGCGCCGCTGGACACGCTGGCAGCCGCCGCCTATGCCGGCCTGATCGCCGGCGCGATGGACCGGGTGCTGGCGATGACGCTGGCGTACGCCAACCAGCGCGCGCAGTTCGGCAAGCCCATCGGCCGCTTTCAGGCGGTGCAACAGCAGATCAGCGTGATGGCCGAACAGGTGTGGGCCGCCCGCATGGCGGCAGAGCTGGCCTTTCAAAGCGACGACGGCCTGCCCCGCCCCTTGCTCGCCGCGTTGGGCAAGGCCCGCGCAAGCCAGGCCGTGCCGCAGGTGGCCGACATCGCGCACGCGGTGCACGGCGCCATCGGCGTCACCGAGGAATATGACTTGCAGCTTTACACCCGCCGGCTGCGCGATTGGCGGCTGGCGGCGGGATCGGAAGCCCACTGGCACGAGCGCATCGGGGCGGACGCGATCGCCAGCGGGGCCGATGCGCTGACCTACCTGCGCACGGCGTTGTACGCCCGGCCAGCCGCCTAGCCCCGCCATGCGTTTCGCGACAACAACGCGAAACCACGCGTCGCGCTTGCGGCAATCCCGCAGGCAGGCTTAGGATGGAGCATGGTTCGTTTCGGGAGCACATCGTGAAGACAGTTGCTGAGCTTCTCAGGGAAAAGGCCAATCACGCCGTCGTGACGGTTTCTCCGGATTCGTCGGTCTTTGACGCGATCAAGACGATGGCCGACCGCGGCATCGGCGCGGTGGTGGTGGTGGAAGGCGACGTGGTGCTGGGCATGCTGACCGAACGCGACTACGCGCGCAAGATCGTCCTGCAGGACCGCTCATCGCGCACGACCAAGGTGCGCGACATCATGACAGACTCGGTCTACTACGTTGGTCCAGCCGACACGCGGGAACACTGCATGGCGATGATGACCGAACGGCATTTCCGCCACCTGCCGGTCATCGACAAGGACAAGCTCGTCGGTCTGTTGTCCATTGGCGATCTGGTCAAGGACGTCATGAGCGAGCAGAAGTTCATCATCCACGAACTGGAGCGCTACATCTCGGGCGAGCACCGTTGATGCATCAGGCTGGCGGCCGCCCTATCCGGCCGCCAACAGCCTGGACGCGGGGACGATCAGTCCCAGGCCCGCAGCCAGCAGCAGCACAAACACCATGCGCTTGACCGTCTTCATCGAATTCTCGGTGCTGTAGCGGCGCGCGAACCACGTCACGCCAATCACGACCGGCAGCGCCTGCACGCTCATCCAGAACGACGACGCCATGAAGGCGCCCTGCCCGGTCACGAGCGCAAGCCGCACCGTGGCATTCAGGGAAAAGAGGATCAAGAGGCTATTGCGGATGGTGGCCAGCGGCAGCGGCTGACGGTACAGGTGATAGACCATGGGCGGACCGGCGCTGGAAAACAGGCCGCCCAGCACGCCCGACACCCCGCCGAAAAACACGCTGGACGTGCGCGAAGACAACTGCGCCAGCGGCTGGGTGCGCGTCACCAGCAAGATGGCGCAGGCCAGGATGGTGACGCCAAGCAGCAGTTGCAACAGCACCGCCATGGATCCGCTGATCCACGTCAGCGCGGCCACGCCCACCCCCACGCCGGCCAGGCTGCTGACCGCGGCGGGCGTCAGCAGCGACCAGTTCACCTGCGGTCTGGCGCGCAGCAGCGTGACACCCGCATTGACCAGCGACAGCACGCTGACCACGTTGGCGACCTCGGCGACCGAGGCCAGTTGAAACACGCCCGACAGGCCCAGCAGCACCAGCCCAAACGCAAAGCCCGTCATCGTCTGGGCATAGGTGGCAAGCGCCACGCAGGCCAAAAACAGCAGGTGTTGATCGATGCTCATGCGACGGGTGGAGCCAGACCTCGGCTCTGCCCGGCTGCGCGCCGGGGCGGCAGTGAGCGGATCGACGGGAAACGGCGTGGTAACAGGTTAACGAGTTAACGGGGTAATGCTTTTCGGCGGGAATGATAGCACCGGGGAAATGCGGTGATCCGGCCCCCGTCGCGCCGAATGCACACAGTTGGTCACAATCTGATGCGCTCATGCACCCCGGCCATGCCGCGCGGCCGCTATCCTTGCCGCCCGGCTATCCCCTGCCGCCCGCCGCGCCGACCTGGATCGCGCGGGCCTGCGTACCGAGAATGACGCCCAAACAGACCACCATCAATACGGTGACGCTGACCTGCTCCACCTGCGGCAGCGCCCAGTTCACCAAGCTGGACACCAACGAATACCAGTGCAGCCACTGCCACGCCGTCACGCTGGTCGAGGACAACGTGGCGCAGCGTCTGGAAAAAATCCTGCGCAACATCCAGAAGCCGCAGTCCGCGCCCATCAAGCCCGTGGCGATCGTGGCGATCTTGGTGGGGATCCTGGCCGCGGTGATCGTCCCCCTGGTCGTGTCCACGCTGGGTTCGCGCCCGTCATCCGCGCCCACCCGCATTGCCGAACCGCCCATCGACGCCTCGCTGGTCAAGCTGACCGACGTGCAGGAAATCAAGACCCGCGGGCGCACCGAGCTCGTCATGATCGTGCGCAACGAAACGGGCCGCAAGATCGACGTGCCGCGTGTGTCGGCATCGTTCTTCCAGGGCGACCTGTCGCTGGCCACCGTGTCCGGCTCGGCGCCCGCGCGCTCGCTGCAACCGGGGGAATACACGCCCCTGAAGATCTCGGCGCCGGACAAGGCGTTCAGCCGCTATGACCTGCAGGTCAGCACGCCGTCGCCCGCGCGCGGCAAGAACAACGACGTGGCCGCCAGCAAGGTGCAGCTCGTCCGCAACGACGGCACCTACCGACTGGTTGGCCTGATCCGCAACGAGGGCGCCCACCCGGCCAGCAGCACGCAGATCACGGTCATGCTGTACGGCGCCGACGGCAGGCTGATCGGCACCGGCAACGGCTACGCCACCGCCAGCCCGCTGGCCCCGGATGCGCTGACGTCGTTTGACGTGCGCTGCGAGATGCTGCGCGACGGCGAGGTCGCCGCCTACGATTACATGGTGCAAAGTGAAAGCTGATCGCTCCCCCTCCCGGCGCCTGACGCGACCGGCCCTGGCCGCGCTGGCGCTGATCCTGTTTGCGGCGGGCGCCTACGCCGCCTGGAAGTTCACCGCCCTCGGGCCGCGCAGCCAGCCCCCCGCGCAAACCGCCGCCAAAGCCGCGCCGCCCGCGGCCGAACCGCCCGCCAGCCGCATCGTGCGCGTCAGCCCGGCCAACACGCGGGTGATCGACCATGTCCGTCTGACCACCGAGGAATTGCTGGATCCGGACTTCGCGCTGTTCGACGCCGGAGCGCTGAAGCTGTCGGCCCCGCGCCGCCTGCTCGACGAGATCGAACGGCCCGTGCTGTATGCGGAACTGGTCAACACCAGCAAGGAATACGTGGCGCTGTCGCCGCGCGCCGAGATCGCGGTGTTCGACGGTTCGCGCCCGCTGGATCTGCGCCAGTCCTGGAGCCTGCCGACGTATCTGTATCCTGGCGAGCGCGTGCCGGTGGCGCTGACCGGGCGCGTGGAGCGCTTTTCCGAGGTCAAGACGAACTGGCTGCCCGCCAAGCGCGCCGCCCTGCCCGGCCCGCGGCCGCAGCTTGCCGTGACCGTGGAAAACACCGAAGCCGCCATTGGCACCGGCACGCTGAACTTCACCTACCGCTTCCGTTACAAGTACGTGACGGTGCATGGCCGGGTGCGCAACGACAGCGAGCGCGAGGTCGAGAAGGTGCGCGTGTGGGTCAGCCTGTACGACGCCCAGGACCAGCTCACCGGCGCCACCTTCAAGGAATTGCGCGTGCCGCGCCTGCCGCCTGGCGACAGCGCGCCCTTCGAGGTCGACGTCAAGCAGTACGGCGGCAATTTCGCCCGGGTCGGGGTGGTCTACGACGCCACCGCGCCCTGATCTCCCGACTGAAAGGCGTTTCCCCGGGGCGGCCATGCGGCCGCCCTTTTTCGTGGCGCCCGGCCTGATATCCGGCCCATTAACGCCGCCCCGCCCTCCCGGACGTCGCCGCCGAGCAACAGGCTATCGGCTCAAGTCTTATATAAGATATAAGACATTTGCTACCGGCCCCCACTTGCTTCTACAATTCTGGCCGACAACCCTTCTTCCAACCCGACTTTGAGCAGGCCTCACATGCTGGATACTTACCGCCAACACGTTGCCGAACGCGCGGCTCTGGGGATTCCCCCGCTGCCCCTTACGGCCAAACAAACCGCTGAACTGATCGAACTGCTGAAGAATCCGCCCGCTGGCGAGGAGCAGAATCTGGTCGAGCTGCTGACGCACCGCGTGCCGGCCGGCGTGGACGACGCCGCCAAGGTCAAGGCCTCCTACCTGGCCGCCGTGGCGCTGGGCAAGGAAGCTTGTGCGCTGATCAGCCGTGCCAAGGCGACGGAACTGCTGGGCACGATGCTCGGCGGCTACAACATTGGCCCGCTGGTCGACCTGCTGGATGATGCGGAAATCGGCACCATCGCCGCCGATGCGCTCAAGAAGACCCTGTTGATGTTCGACGCCTTCCACGACGTGAAGGAAAAGGCCGACAAGGGCAACGCCAACGCCAAGTCCGTGATGCAAAGCTGGGCCGACGCCGAATGGTTCACCAGCCGTCCGGAACTGCCGGAAAGCCTGACCATCACGGTCTTCAAGGTTCCGGGCGAAACCAACACCGACGACCTGTCGCCCGCCCCCGACGCCACCACCCGTCCCGACATCCCGATGCACGCCCTGGCGATGCTCAAGAACAAGCGCGACGGCGCCGCGTTCGAGCCGGAAGAAGACGGCAAGCGCGGCCCGGTCAAGTTCATCGAATCCCTGAAGGAAAAGGGCCACCTGGTCGCCTACGTGGGCGACGTGGTCGGCACGGGTTCGTCGCGCAAGTCGGCCACCAACTCGGTGCTGTGGTTCACGGGCGAAGACATCCCCTTCGTGCCGAACAAGCGCTTTGGCGGCGTGTGCCTGGGCAACAAGATTGCCCCGATCTTCTACAACACGATGGAAGACGCCGGCGCCCTGCCGATCGAGCTGGACGTGTCCAAGATGGAAATGGGCGACATGGTCGAGCTGCGCCCCTACGAAGGCAAGGCGATCAAGAACGGTGAAGTCATCGCCGAATTCGAGGTCAAGTCCGACGTGCTGTTCGATGAAGTGCGTGCCGGCGGCCGCATTCCGCTGATCATCGGCCGCGGCCTGACCGCCAAGGCCCGTGAAGCCCTGGGTCTGCCGCCCTCGACGCTGTTCCGCCTGCCCAAGGATCCGGTCGACTCCGGCCGCGGCTTCACGCTGGCCCAGAAGATGGTCGGCCGCGCCTGCGGTCTGCCGGAAGGCCGCGGCATCCGCCCGGGCACCTACTGCGAACCGAAGATGACCTCGGTCGGCAGCCAGGACACCACCGGTCCCATGACCCGCGACGAACTGAAGGACCTGGCCTGCCTGGGCTTCTCGTCCGACCTGGTGATGCAGTCGTTCTGCCACACCGCCGCCTACCCCAAGCCCGTGGACGTCAAGACGCACCACACGCTGCCGGAATTCATCAGCACCCGTGGCGGCGTGTCGCTGCGTCCGGGCGACGGCGTCATCCACTCGTGGCTGAACCGCATGCTGCTGCCCGACACCGTCGGCACCGGCGGCGATTCGCACACGCGCTTTCCCATCGGCATCTCCTTCCCGGCCGGCTCGGGCCTGGTGGCCTTTGCCGCCGCCACGGGCGTCATGCCGCTGGACATGCCGGAATCGGTGCTGGTGCGCTTCAAGGGCAAGCTGCAGCCCGGCGTCACCCTGCGCGACCTGGTCAACGCCATTCCGCTGTACGCCATCAAGCAAGGCCTGCTGACGGTTGCCAAGCAAGGCAAGAAGAACATCTTCTCCGGCCGCATCCTGGAAATCGAAGGCCTGCCCGACCTGAAGGTCGAACAAGCCTTTGAACTGTCGGACGCTTCCGCCGAACGTTCGGCCGCCGGCTGCTCGGTGCGCCTGAACAAGGAACCGATCATCGAGTACATCAACAGCAACATCGTGATGCTCAAGTGGATGATCGCCAACGGCTACGAAGACGAGCGCACGCTGGGCCGCCGCATCAAGGCGATGGAAGCCTGGCTGGCCGACCCCAAGCTGCTGGAGCCGGATGCCGACGCCGAATACGCCGCGGTCATCGAGATCGACCTGGCCGACGTGCATGAACCCATCGTCGCCTGCCCGAACGACCCCGACGACGTGAAGACGCTGTCCGAAGTCGCCGGCGCCAAGATCGACGAAGTGTTCATCGGCAGCTGCATGACCAACATCGGTCACTTCCGCGCGGCGTCCAAGCTGCTGGAAGGCAAGCGCGACATCCCGGTCAAGCTGTGGGTCGCTCCTCCGACCAAGATGGACGCCACGCAACTGACCGAGGAAGGCCACTACGGCGTGTTCGGCACGGCCGGCGCCCGTACCGAAATGCCGGGCTGCTCGCTGTGCATGGGCAACCAGGCGCAGGTCCGCGAAGGCGCGACGGTCATGTCGACCAGCACCCGCAACTTCCCGAACCGCCTGGGCAAGAACACCAACGTGTACCTGGGCTCGGCCGAACTGGCCGCGATCTGCTCCAAGCTTGGCCGCATCCCGACCAAGGACGAGTACATGGCCGACATGGGCGTCATCAACAAGAGCGGCGACCAGATCTACCAGTACCTGAACTTCGACAAGATCCCCGACTACAAGGACGTGGCGGACGTGATCGAGGTCTGATCCTGATCCCCCAGCCAGGCCTCGCGGCCTGATCGACGGCCCCGTGCAATCGCCCGGGGCCGTTTTTTTTTGCCTCTGTCCGAGCGATTGGGATCAGCAGGCAGCCTGTATAACGAAACGTTTCAATACAATCCAGGCATGCCGGTGAGACGTCGGCCGCCATCGCCGGGAAAGCCCTGGCGCATTTTTCCTGGAGGAAGCCTGCCAATGATCCGGCTATTGCCGCCGACGCTGTTGCTGACGCTAGCCGGCTGCGCCACCGCGCCGCCCTCGAATCCCGACAACATCTGCGCCATCTTCCGCGAGAAGCCGGAATGGCACGACGCGGCGCTGGAGGTGCAGAAGAAATGGGGCGCCCCCGTGCCGGTGCCGATCGCGATGATGTACCAGGAGTCTTCCTTCAAGCACGACGCGCTGCCGCCGCGCTATTACTTCCTGGGCTTCATCCCGTGGGGCCGCGTGAGCTCGGCGTACGGTTATGCGCAGGCAAAGGACGAGACCTGGGCCGACTACAAGCGCGAAGCGGGCGGCTGGACCTCCAGCCGCGACAACTTCGCCGACGCGCTGGACTTCATGGGCTGGTACATGAGCAAGACGCAGCGTATCAACGGCATCTCGAAGTGGGATGCGTATGGGCAGTATCTGAACTACCACGAGGGCTGGACCGGCTACCGCAACCGCAGTTACGACCGCAAGGCTTGGTTGAAGACCGTCTCGCAGAAAGTGCAGGCGCGCGCCGAGAAGTTCACGGCGCAGTACAAGAGCTGCGAATCGAGCCTGTCGCGGGGCGGATGGTTGTGGTGAAGGGCCGAATTGCCCCGGTCTGATACCCGCTGAATTGCCCCGGTGTCTGACACCCCCTGAGACGTCACCGCAGGCTGAGGATCATCTCCCCAGGGTGTCAGACACCTTGTATCACCTTCAACACACCTTCAACCCGCCTCGCCCTGCACGAGCGAAAAAAAATCCCGGCGAGCCGGGATTTTTTCTGCGTGGGCGGTCGCCCGCCGCGATCAGAAGTCCATGCTGGCCGACAGCGAGAACGTGCGCGGGCCGCCCAGGACGAGGTAGCCAGCGTTCGGGTAGCCGCCGACAGAGGCCCAATAGTTTCGATTAGCAATATTTTCGACACGCGCGCGCAGCGTCAGCGTGTGGCCTCCCACATCCGTCATGTATCGCACCCCGGCGTCGAAGCGCGTCCAACTAGGGACCTTCAGGGTGTTTTGCGCGTTTGCATACGACGAACCCGTATAGACGACGCGACCGTCTACCGTCAGGCCGTGAACGCCAGGAATGTCCCACTCTGCGCCCATTGTGCTCTGGAACCGCGGCACGCCGATCACGCGATTGCCATCTATGGCGGAATCGCCTGTGGAACGCTGTTCGGCATCTAGCCACGTGAATCCACCTAGCAAGCGCACGCTCCGCGTCACCTCACCAAAAACGTTCAATTCGACGCCTTGATGACGGTCCTTCCCTGCCTCTTTAAAAGTCAGGTCATTGAGATCAGTGTAAGCGCGAGGCTTGTCGGTGGTGAAAAGGGCCAAGGTGGAACCGAAGTACTCGCCTTCGTACTTAACTCCAACTTCCTTCTGCTTAGAAACATAAGGGGCCAATATCTGGCCAGCATTTACGACATTGAACGTTCCTGAGCCCGTGGAAACTGTATTAGGCGCCGTCTCTCCGGCGACCAACGCCTCAATGTAATTCGCGTAAAGCGACACGTTGGGCGAAACTTTGACTACAAGGCCGGCGGCCGGTGAATTATGACTTGCATCATCCGATCCCTTTTCTTTGCCGCTGTTGTAGTCATAGCTACGGCTGGACAAGCGTTGGTGCCGGATACCCGCGGTCAATAGAACACGATCGTCGAAAAATGACATCGTGTCGCCAAACGCATAGCTGCTTGTCTGAATGCGCCCGGTCAGCAACGGGTCGTCCATATTGCCCACGGTATTCGTCAAAGGCGGCGCGTCGTAGTACGAAACGGGGTTGTATAAGTTGGTTGGAAGCACACCGCCCGTAGCGTAAGCGTTGTCTTTTTTCAATTGAAAGAAGGAGGCCGAAACAACGAGTTTATGACCGACGGGGCCAGTTCGAACGTTAGCCCGAAGTCCGAATTCGCCTGTATCTACTTGATCTTCGCGAACATTATCAAACCGCGAAAACTGTGCAGCGCCAGTGCTCCCATTCTTGACAGTCACGTTACCCAGAGAATTGGACTCGTCACTACGGCGAAAACCGTATGCCGCCCAGCCCGTCAACTTGTCGCTGAAATCGTGTTCCGCTCGGAATGTGCCGAAAACATCTCGTTCATTGGAATATGACCACGGCTGCGCGTAGTTCGAGCTCGCGTCGGGCGCATCGGGAACTACGGTCACTTCTTTGGCCAACGTCACGTTCGGACGCGCGCGCTTCAGCTTGTTTTCCTGCCACCCAATATCTGCCGACAAACGCGTGTCTGCAGACCGCCAATCAAGTCCTAAGGAAACCAAGCTCGTACGGGAATGCTCATCATCAATGCCGGTATCGCCGCTGCGCTGGGCAGCGTTGAGCCGAATGCCCGTGCTTTCGTCAGGCCCGAATCGCCGAGCGATATCGGTAGACGCCAAAAACTGGCCACCGCTGGATACGCCAGTGGTGACTCGCGTCAAAGGTTCGTTAGGCGCGCGCTTAGGCACGAGGTTGATCACACCGCCGATGCCACCGCCGCTGGGAGGAGCGCCTGTCAAAAACGCCGACGCCCCGCGCAGTACTTCCACGCGCTCGAAGAGCTCCGTGGCGATGTACTGACGGGGCAGCAGGCTGTACAGGCCGTTGTAGGCCACATCATCCGAACTCAGAATGAAGCCGCGAATGAAGTAAGACTCCTGGAAGTTGCCAAAACCCCGCGCCACGCGCACGCCCGAGTCGTTCTGCAGCACGTCGCCCACGCTCTTGGCCTGGCGGTCCTGGATCAGCTCGTTGGTGTAGCTGGTGACGCTGAACGGCGTGTTCATGAAGTCCTCGGTGCCGAGGATGCCGACACGGCCGCCGCGGGCCACCTGCCCGCCCGCGAACGGCGCAGACAGACCGCCGGCCGATGCGTCCGCGCTGGCCTCGACCCGGATGGCGTCCATCGAGGTCACGGAGCCGCTGGTCGTGGCGGGCTGAGTCTGGGGAGCGGTCTGGGGAGCGGTCTGGGGAGCGGTCTGGGCGTGGACGGCGCCAAAGCACGGCAAGGCGGCGGCCATGCAAGCGAGAGTTCTGATTTTCATATCGGGGCGCTGGTAAAGCGGAAGCGGGTCCGCGTTGCGGTGGGGAGATCCGCAAAAACCCGATTCGAATCGCGTGGCTATCCGGGGTGACCGGCGCCATCCAAGCACATTCGCGGTTGGGGTCTTGAGGTCTGACCGCGACGATGTTACCAAAGGAGAATCGTTCTCATTGATTCTCTCAAACAGAATTGAGGCTCGGCGTTGCGGCCAAGCAACATATCCGGCGACGATTCAGCAGGTCGTCAGCGCATCGGCCGGTTCGGTTTCCCCGTACGCCGCCAACGCCTCGGCAAGCGCCCCGTCCGCGTCAGGCAACGCCGCGTCCCCCTGCTGCGGCACTTCCCCCACCGCCGAGCCCGCCACCAGCACGAAGTGCACGGGCTTCTTGCCGGCCATCAGCAACAGGACCCCTTCTTCACCGTCCCGCGTGGCGCCCGCCACCGCGGCGCTGCCGGCGGGCACGACCGCAAAGTCCGGATCGCCGCCCGCCACCTTGGGCAGTGGCGCCGCACCTTTGCTGCAATGCCTGGCGCGCACGCCCAGGTCGCCCTGGATGGCGTAGAACCAAGCGTTCCAGCCGGGCGGCATGGGCACCAGGGTGGTCGCACCAGGCCGTAGCCAGCCGTCCAGGATCAGCAACGGTTCGGGCGTGCGCAAGGGCGACTCCAGCCCCCCGAATCGGCCCGACACGACCCGGACCTTGCCCGAAGGCGCCTGGATGACAGGCATGTCCGCGGCGCGCAGCATCGAGGTCATGGGCGGCAAGGATTTCAGGTGCGCCGGATGATCGATGAAGATCTGCAGGCCGTGCAGCCGGGCCTCTCCCACCGGCCGCTGCGCGTGCACGATGCCGCGCCCGGCCTGCGTCCAGTGCAGGTCGCCCGCGTGAATGCCCTGGTTGTTCTCGATACCGTCCAGGCTTTGCATGACGCCGGTGCTGTCTTCCAGCATCAGGGTCGCGGCGCTGATGCCCGCGTGCGTGAGCGGTTCGAAGGTCGGCCCCGTCATGACGAAGTGATCCACCAGCACCACGGGCGAGATGCACCGCGAGAAATCGGTATGGCGAAACTGGCGGATAGTGCAGGCGTCGCCCATGTAGCGGCTGGAGCCCGGAACGACGGCGCTAAGGTGGAGAGTCAAAAAATGCTGCCTTGCTGTTTGCTGAACATGTATTGCCGCGACAGCTTATGAGTTCGGACCGCCGGACAGTAGGGGCCAATTTCAGGAATAATTGTCCCGGCTGTCAGGACAATGCCAGCCAATATTCCGAATTCCCCTATTAAAACGCTGTATGCCTAACTACGTTCACCGCCTTGAAGACCTGCTGCTTTTCAGCGAAGTCGTTGAAAAAGGCGGCTTCTCGGCGGCCGCACGTGTGTTGAATATGCAACGTTCCAAGCTGAGCCGCCGAATTGCCGAGCTGGAAGCGCGCCTGGGCGTGCGGCTGCTTCAGCGCAATACGCGACGCGTGTCGCTTACCCCGATGGGCGAACAGATTCATGCCCACGCCAAAGCGCTGGCCCGCGAAGCGCGCAGTGTCTTCGACCTGGCCGCGTCCATGGGCGATGCGCCCGCCGGCATGCTGCGCATCACCGCGCCCTCGCCGCTTGCGACCCGGATTCTGGGCGGCCTGGTCGCCCGCTTTTGCGCGGAGCACCCCCGCGTGCGCGTGCTGCTGGACACGCGAGACCAGATCATCGACCTGGTCGGCGAAGGGTACGACCTGGGCTTTCGCGCCCAGTCATCGTCGCTGACCGACGCCCGGTTGAATGCGATCGAAATCTCCGCCGTGCCGATGGCGTTGGTGTGCAGCCCGGCGATGGCCAAATCCCCGCCGCGTCACCCGCGCGACCTGGCCACCCTGCCCCTGCTTGCCCACGGCACGCAGGACGGCCTGCACACCTGGCGCTTGACCGGCCCGGGCGGCGAAATGGAAGCGGTGGAATTCCAGCCCCGCAGCCTGAGCAGCAATATGGACACGCTGCGCGCCATGGCGGCGGCGGGCCTGGGTCTGGCGCTGGTGCCGCGCTATCTGTGCGGCGACGATCTCGATCAAGGCCGGCTGGCGCGCATCCTGCCCGACTGGACGCCCGCGCCCGCCCGCATCTACGCCGTCATGCCGGCACGTTGCGGCGAGCCGCTGGCCTTGAAGCGCTTTCTTGAATTCACGGCGGCTGAATTGCCCGCATACCTGACCTGAAGCGCGCCTTCCGGAGCACAGGGCCTTGCAGGCTTGGCGCGCGTCCGCCAAAGTAAGGGTTTCGCCGAATCCGAACCGGTCTGGCGCGATACGGGGCCGGAACTTTGACGTGCCGCTCAAGTCTTATATAAGATATAAGACACAAACCAAGATATAGACCCTCGGCCAACTTGTCCAAGAGACAATGACAAACTCGCCGAAACGCCTGAAAATGCCGCCTTCAGCCTGGGCAAAACCACGGAGTCCATCATGCCGCACAACACCCTAGACACACTCAAGAATTTCAAGATCGGCAACAAGTCCTGTCAGTTCTATTCGCTGCCGGCGCTGGGCAAGTCGCTTGGCATCGATGTGCAGCGGCTGCCGGTCTCCATCCGCATCGTGCTGGAATCCGTGCTGCGCAACTGCGACGGCAAGAAGGTTACCGAAGAACACGTCCGTCAACTGGCCAACTGGCAAGCCAACGCCAAGCGCGAAGATGAAATTCCGTTTGTGGTCGCCCGCGTCGTGCTGCAGGACTTCACCGGCGTGCCGCTGCTGGCCGATATCGCCGCCATGCGTTCGGTTGCCGACAAGATGGGCAAGAGCCCCAAGAGCATCGAGCCCCTGGTGCCCGTGGACCTGGTGGTGGACCACTCGGTCATGATCGACTACTTCGGCACCAAAAACGCGCTGGACTTGAACATGAAGCTGGAGTTCAAGCGCAATCAAGAGCGCTACCAGTTCATGAAGTGGGGCATGCAGGCGTTCGACACCTTTGGCGTCGTGCCCCCGGGCTTTGGCATCGTCCACCAGGTCAACCTGGAATACCTGGCGCGCGGCGTGCACCAGGACAAGAAAAATAACGTCTATTACCCCGACTCGCTGGTGGGCACCGACAGCCACACCACGATGATCAACGGCATCGGCGTGGTCGGCTGGGGCGTGGGCGGCATCGAGGCCGAAGCCGGCATGCTGGGCCAGCCCGTGTACTTCCTGACGCCGGACGTGGTGGGCGTCGAGCTCAAGGGCCAGCTGCGCGGCGGCGTCACCGCCACCGACCTGGTGCTGACCATCACCGAAATGCTCCGCCGTGAAAAGGTGGTGGGCAAGTTCGTCGAATTCTGCGGCGAAGGCACCGCCAGCCTGACCGTGGCCGAACGCGCCACCATCGGCAACATGGCGCCGGAATACGGCGCCACCATGGGCTTTTTCCCGGTCGACGAACGCACCATCGACTACTTCCGCGGCACCGGCCGCACCGAAGAGGAAATCGCCGCCTTCGAGGCCTATTTCAAGGCGCAGAAGATGTTCGGCGTGCCCGCGTCCAAGGACATCAATTTCACCAAGCTGCTGACGCTGGACCTGTCCACCGTCGCGCCGTCGCTGGCGGGCCCGAAGCGCCCGCAAGACCGCATCGAAATCGGCAACGTCAAGAACACGTTCATCGACCTGTTCTCCAAGCCGGTGGCCGAAAACGGCTTCAACCAGCCCGCCGAAAAGCTCGACCAGACCTTCACGACCACCGCCGGCACCAAGATCAAGAACGGCGACATCCTGATCGCGGCCATCACGTCCTGCACCAACACGTCCAACCCCAGCGTGCTGCTGGCGGCGGGTCTGTTGGCCAAAAAGGC
Organism: Achromobacter sp. JD417; assembly: GCF_041879325.1. NCBI lineage: Bacteria > Pseudomonadati > Pseudomonadota > Betaproteobacteria > Burkholderiales > Alcaligenaceae > Achromobacter > Achromobacter sp. JD417. The sequence continues at coordinate 3,900,053 of NZ_CP087159.1, forward strand.
CGTGGAAGCCGGCCTGACCGTGCCCAAGCACATCAAGACCTCGCTCGCCCCCGGATCCCGCGTCGTCACCGAATACCTGACCAAGACGGGCCTCTTGCCCTACCTGGAAAAGCTCGGGTTCGACGTGGCCGCCTACGGCTGCACGACCTGCATCGGCAACGCCGGCGACCTGACCCCGGACTTGAACGAAGCCATCACCAGCAACGACCTGGTGTGTTCGGCCGTGCTCTCGGGCAACCGCAACTTCGAGGCGCGCATTCACCCGAACATCAAGGCCAACTTCCTGGCCTCGCCCCCGCTGGTCGTGGCCTATGCGCTGGCCGGCACCGTGACGCGCGACCTGATGACCGAGCCGGTGGGCCGCGGCAAGAACGGCGACGTGTGGCTGGGCAACATCTGGCCGACCACCGAGGAAATCGACGCGCTGCTCAAGTACGCGCTGGACCCGGAGGCCTTCGAAGCCAACTACGGCCAGGTCAAGAGCAATCCCGGCAAGCTCTGGGAAAACATCAAGGGCGTCACCGGCGACACCTACAACTGGCCCGATTCCACCTACATCGCCGAGCCGCCCTTCTTCGAGGGCTTCGGCATGACCCCGGGCGCGATGCCCACGGTCAAGGGTGCGCGCGCGCTGGGGGTGTTTGGCGATTCGGTCACCACCGACCACATCTCGCCCGCCGGTTCCATCAAGGAAAGCTCGCCCGCGGGCAAGTGGCTGAAGGAACACGGCGTCATGAAGGCCGACTTCAACAGCTACGGCTCGCGCCGCGGCAACCACGAAATCATGATGCGCGGCACGTTCGCCAACGTGCGGATCAAGAACCTCATGATTCCGGCGCTGCCCGACGGCAGCCGCTTCGAAGGCGGCGAAACGCTGTTCCAGCCCACCGGCGAACAGATGTCGATCTATGACGCCGCCATGAAGTACGTCGCAGCCGGCACGCCCACCGTGGTGTTCGGCGGCGAAGAGTACGGCACCGGCTCGTCGCGCGACTGGGCCGCCAAGGGCACCCAGCTGCTGGGCGTCAAGGCGGTCATCACCCGCAGCTTCGAACGCATCCACCGCAGCAACCTGGTGGGCATGGGCGTGCTGCCCCTGCAGTTCAAGGGTAACGACAGCGTGCAATCGCTGGGCATCACGGGTGAAGAAACGTACGACATCTCCGGCCTGGAAAACGGCATCAAGCCGATGCAGGACGTGACGCTGACGATCACGCGCAAGGACGGTTCCAAGCAGGACGTGACCGTGCTGCTGCGTATCGATACGCCGATCGAGGTGGATTACTACCAGCACGGAGGCATCCTGCCGTTCGTGTTGCGCCAACTGCTGGCGGCGTAAAAGGCCCCCACGCCGCACTCGCTTCGCTCGCTTGCTGCCCCCCAAGGGGGCGGCCCCGCCTTCGGGCGGCCGGGCGGCGGGGCGGCAATTCTTCTGCAGAACGCCCCGGGACCTTGCGGTTCCGGGGCGTTTTTCATTGGCCCGGCGTCATGATTCGGCAGGTGTCTGACGCCCCCCGGAGATGGCCTTGGGCTTGCCGCTATTTTTCAGCGGGTGTCAAACACCTGGTCATGATTCGGCAGGTGTCTGACACCCTCCGGAGATGGTCTTGGGCTTGCCGCTTTGCCTCAGCGGGTGTCAGACACCTGGTCATATTTAATCGAACTGATAGGCGTCCATCGCCAGCGCGCCATACGACACTTCGTCGTTCAGGCGCTTTGCCTTTTCTCCGCCCGCGCCCAGCGCCACGTACAGCGGCATCAGGTGGTCGTCGTGCGGGTGCGCCTGCATCGCGCCGGGCGCCTGCGCCTGCCAGTCCAGCAGCGCGGGCACGTCGTGGTGCGCCAGCTTGTCGGCGTACCACGCTTGAAATCCCGGCACATAGTCCGCCGCGGGCGCGTTCTGCGGCATGCGGACGTGGCGCAGGTTGTGCGTCAGCGACCCCGAGCCAATGATCAGGATGTCTTCGTCGCGCAGGCGCGTCAGCGCGCGGCCCAGTTCCATCTGGCCGGCCGCGTCGCGGCCCATGTCCAGCGACAGTTGCACGACGGGCACGTCCACGTCTGGATACAGGTAGCGCAGCGGCACCCAGGCGCCGTGGTCCAGCGGACGGCGCGGATCGCGGTCGGCGGTGATGCCCGATTCCGCCAGCAGCGCCTGCACGCGCGCGGCCAGTTCGGGCGATCCGGGCGCGGCGTATTGCAGCGCATAGAGCTCGGCCGGGAATCCGCCAAAATCGTGCCAGGCAACCTGCTGGTCACGGGTCGACAGCGCCAGGCCTTCGCCCATCCAGTGCGGCGAAACCACCAGAATGCCGCGCGGCTTGCGGCCCTGCGCGGCGCTCCAATCGGCCAGCGCGGGGCCGGTCCGGCCGGGCTCGACGGCCAGCATGGGAGAACCGTGGGAAACGAAAAGCGTAGGCCAACGCATGGCGATGCCTCCAGAAGCAATTAACGATGCTCACATTGTCAGCCGATTCAAATGCGCAATAAACCCCCTTCATGGGGATTGTCTGTTGCCCGATCAGCATCAATCCGTCTTCCTGCGGATCCCGCCGGCCGCCCCGGCGGCGTCCGGCGCAGGGCGAACCTCGCGCCCCCGCCGCGAGTGCCGGGCGTTAAACTACGTCGTTACACACTGAATGGACGTCCCCCGAAGTTATGGCCCGATCCCGCAGCCAATCCGCTCCCCGCATGACCCGTGACGCCACCCGGCTGGTCGCGCTTGCCCAGTCGCTGAATCGCTCGGGCAGCCGCGTCGAAGACGTCTTTTGGGAGACCCAGCTTGGCGAAGCGATCCCGAAGCTGCTCAAGGCCGGTCAGGATGCGCCGCTTGAAGCGGCGCTGGACCACCTTGCCCAAAGCGACGTAGGCGCCTACGAGGTCCTGATCGAACAGGCCGAAACCCTGTCCGAATCGATGAAGATCGAGAAAAACGGCGTCCGGTACGACGTACTGCTGATCGTCGCGCCCATCGTCGCCTGGACCCGCTATGCCATTCCGACCGGCCCGATTTCCGCCAGCGCGCAGCAGGCCCTGCTGGCGCAGCTTCATGGGCACGTCCTTTCCAGCAACGCGCGCACCGCGCTGATGCCCATGCTGGTCAGCGTGGACCAGATGCCGCGCACGTTCTCCGAGACCTGGCAGTGGCTGCAACGCCTGGGCGCACAAGCGCTGGGCGCCGAAACCACCAAGCCGGCGCTCAATACCGACACCGAAACGGCCAACATGCTGGCCGACACGCGCTATATCGTCGGCACGGTGGCCGTGCCCGAGGGCGAGCCGATCTTCCGCTGGCAGGAACACGTGGGCGATGCCGACGCCAGCCGCGATGCGTGCCTGGCGCAATGGGCGGCGCAAGCGCAGCCCACGCTGGCCGCGCTGCTGCCCGGCTGCGGTTTTGAAGCCCTGCTGCCCGATGCCTACTACGTCAGCAACCGCGAAGCCGATCGCCAGGTTCGTCCGCTGTCGCTGCGCGCGGCGGTCAGCTGGCTGGAAGGCGCCGTCAACCTTGAAGCCGCGCAATTGCGGGCGGTCGTGGCCGGCTGCGGCGAAGGCCGCATCGACGAATACCGCATCGGCTTTACCGCGCGCAACAGCAACGACGTGTACTACGGCTGCGTCTGGCCGCTGTACGGCCGCGAGGAAGACCTGGTCATGGACGAGGGCCAGCCCGACGTGGTCGACGAGATCGCGGCGCTGCTGAAGGAATACGGCGTGACCGACGTGCGCCGCATCCCCGGCGTGCTCCCGCCCGAATACTGCGAGGACTGCGGCGCGCCCTACTTCCCCAATCCCCTGGGCGAACTGGTGCATGCCGAGCTGCCCGAGGACGCCGAGGCCGCGCCCGCCCAGTTCCACTAGGCCAGCCATGCAAGCGGACATCTTCTGCCGGGTCGTCGACAACTACGGCGACATCGGCGTGTGCTGGCGCCTGGCGCGCCAGCTTGCGCGCGATTTCCACTGGGATGTCCGCCTGTGGGTCGATGACCTGACCAGTTTCGCGCACATCCAGCCCGGCATCGTGCCGGGCGCCGCGCGCCAGCAACTGGCGGGCGTCGATATCGTGCACTGGCCGGAAACGCCCGACGCCGCGCTGCAGGCGCGCGACGTCGTGATCGAAGCGTTCGCGTGCGACCCGCCCGCGGCGTTCATCGCGTCCATGCGCCGCACCCATCCCGTCTGGATCAACCTGGAATACCTGAGCGCCGAGGCCTGGGTCGAAAGCTGCCACGGCCTGCCGTCGCAGCGGCCGGACGGTCTGGTGAAGCACTTTTTCTTCCCCGGCTTCACTGCCGCCACCGGCGGCCTGCTGCGCGAGCCGGCCCTGGCCGCGGAACGCGAAGCGCTGCAAGGGTCGGCCGGCTTGCAAGAGGCCTTCCTGCGATCGGCCGGGGTGCCGGACGATGCGCTCGCCCTGCGGCGCGATGGCGCCCGTACCGTATCCCTGTTCTGCTACCCGTCCGCGCCGGCGGGTGAACTGGCGCAGGCGCTGGCGGCCGAGGCGCGTCCCACCCTGCTGCTGGTTCCGCAAGGCGTCGCGCCGGCGCTGGAAGCCGCCTGCCAGACGGCAGGATCGCCACGCGTCGTCCGCCTGCCCTTTCTGGCCCAGCCCGATTACGACCGCCTGCTGTGGTGCGCCGACCTCAATTTCGTGCGCGGCGAAGATTCCTTCGTGCGAGCCGCCTGGGCCGCGCGCCCGCTGGTATGGCAGATCTATCCGCAGGACGAAAACGTCCATCTGGAAAAACTGGAGGCCTGGCTGGCACGCTATCCGGCCCCCGAATCCGCCCACGCGCTGATCCGCGCCTGGAACCAGTCCGAACCAGGCCGCACGGCCCCGGCCATCACGGCTGCGCTGGCGCCCGACGCCTGGCCGGCATGGGTGGACGCGGCGCACGCCTGGAACGCCAGCCAGTCCGCGCTACCCGGTCTGGCGGAAAATCTGGCCGCATTTTGCGCAGAGTTGGCCAAGAAACGCTAGAATAGAGAGTTTTCTGAGTCGCCCTGAATGTGTCGGGCCTCAACTATGACGCCTCCCGGGGTGTGCAAAAGCCTGATGCGGCTTATGCAAGCACGGCGAGTGCACCCATCACCCCCGGAGTTTTATCGATGAAAACCGCTCAGGAATTGCGAGTCGGCAACGTGGTCATGGTCGGCAAGGATCCCCTCGTGGTCCAGAAGGCCGAATACAACAAGTCGGGCCGTAACGCCGCCGTCGTCAAGCTGAAGTTCAAGAACCTGCTGACCGCCTCGGCCAGCGAATCGGTCTACAAGGCCGACGAAAAGTTCGAAGTCGTTCAACTGGATCGCAAGGAATGCACGTATTCCTACTTCGGCGACCCGATGTACGTCTTCATGGACGAAGAGTACAACCAGTACGAAATCGAAGCCGAAAGCATGGGCGACGCCCTGAACTACCTGGAAGAAGCGATGCCCGTGGAAGTGGTCTTCTACGACGGCCGCGCCATCTCGGTTGAACTGCCCACCACGCTCGTGCGCGAAATCACCTACACCGAACCCGCCGTCCGTGGCGATACGTCGGGCAAGGTGACCAAGCCGGCCAAGATCAACACCGGCTACGAACTGAACGTGCCGCTGTTCTGCGCCATCGGCGACAAGATCGAAATCGACACCCGCACGAACGAATACCGCAGCCGCGTCAACAACTGATCCGGCCCAGCGTCAAAAAGCCAGACCTTGCGGTCTGGCTTTTTTATTACTGCAGCCGTTCGTCGTCCAGGAAGTCGGGCACGGCCATGACTTCAATGCCGTCTTCGGCCAGGGCTTCGCGTTCTTCGACGGTGGCGGTGCCCCGGATCGGGCGGTCGTCGGCATCGCCTTCGTGGATGCGGCGCGCTTCTTCGGCAAAGCGCGGGCCGACGTTTTCGGTGCTGCGCACCAGCGCCCGCACCTGACGCATGACGGCGGCCTGCAAGGCAGCCATCTTTTCGGCGTCGGACGCGCCGGGCGGCACCAGGGGCTGAGCGGCAGGCGCATGCAGGTGCGCGACGTTCAGGCGGGGCGCGGACAGGCGCTTGGTGATAGTGGCCGACCCGCAGACCGGACACGTGACGAGGCCACGCGCCTGCTGCGCATCGTAGTCTTCGTGCGACCCGAACCAGCCTTCAAAAACGTGGCTGTGGTCGCACTCGAGGTCAAAAACTTTCAGTGCCATGGCGTCTATATGGGGTGCCGCGCCCAAAGTACAAGGCGCGCAGCATTTACTTGCCCCGGTTTTGCGCTGGCGTGTTGCCTACCTGCGCCTGCTGCGCCTGCAAGGCGTCGATCTGGCGTTGCAAGTCGCGCAATTGCTGACGCACGTCCTTCTGCTGCCCCGCGAGCGCCGACGCCTCCTCGCGCGATTGCGCCTGGCGGGCGGCGACCTGCTCTTCCTGCTGCAGGCGCGCCGTGCGGTCGGCCTGCAGGGCGCTCAGCTCGGCGCTGCGGCTGGCCAGCAGCTTCTCGGCATGCGCATTCTCGGCCTGCATCTTGATGCGCTTGATGTCCACCTCGGCCAGCTCGGCGGACTGGGCGACGAAGGCGCGGTAGGTCGCCTCGGCCTGCTTGTCCGACTTGGTCTTGACCACCCGCCAGAAGTCCTTCTGCTGGAACAGGGCCACGTAATAGGTCAGGTCATCCGGCTTGAACAGCAGGCTGGCGCCGTAGGTACCGTTGTAGGCCGTGCGCAGTTCCGACACCTGCCGGCTCTGGATCAATGCTTGCAGCTCGGACAGCGTGGAGGCGGGACGCGCGGCCTGCGGCGGCGCGGGGGGAGTTACCGGCGTGGCGGGCGCCTGCGTGTCCTCGACCTGCTTCACCGTGGGACGGGGCGCTTGCGGTTGGGCGCTGGCGCACGCGGCCAGACCCGACAGGGACGTGCCCAACAACACCATGCGGGCGGCGCCTCGGATAACTTGGACGTTCATGTTTCCCCCAAAAAATTGGTTGCGGCACTATATCAATTTATTTCTGAGCGCAGCGCAGTAGCCGCGTTTTCCGCAAAGCAAATTGTGGCCTGGTGCGGGCCATTCCCTATTGCGGTGTTCATACCGTCCCGGCGACGCCTTCGGCGGATTCGCCTTGGGCGCCCCCCAGCTGAAGCTTGCGCATTTTTTCCCACAGCACCTTGCGGCTGATGCCCAGCGTGTGTGCGGTGTCCTGGCGCCGCCATCCATTGGCATCCAGCGCAGCCAGCACGCGTTCGCGTTCGGCGCGCTCCGCGTCGGTGAATGCGGCGGGTTCGGTCCGGGCCGGAGCGCCGGCTGGCCGCAGCGGCTGGTCCAGCTGATCGAAGATGCGCTCGATCCGCGACGGATCCCACGCCTGAAACTGGCGCCGCACGATGGCGACGCGCTCGGCGACATTCGAAAGTTCGCGCACGTTGCCCTCGAAGCGCGTGCGCGCGACGCGTTCCAGCAGCCAGGACGGCGGCTCGTCCTTTACGCCCTGGTTCAGCAGCAAGGCACGAAAGATAGCGCCCTTCTCGTGCGGGCCGCGCTGTTCCAGATTGGGAATGCGCAGCTCGATGACCGCCAGCCGGTAATACAGGTCAGCACGGAATTCGCCCTGCCCCACCAGCCCCCGCAGATCCTTGTTGGTGGCCGCGACCAGCCGGAAGTCCACCGGCACCTCGGCCGTCGCGCCCAGCCGCGTCACCGTGTTCTGCTCCAGCACGCGCAAGAGCTTGACTTGCTGATACAGCGGCAGATCGCCGATCTCGTCCAGAAATAACGTTCCGCCCTGGGCCTGCTCGAAATAGCCCTTGTGCGCGCCGATCGCGCCGGTGAACGCGCCCTTGGCGTGGCCGAAAAAATGCGCTTCGAAAAGGCCTTCGGGGATCGCCCCGCAATTGACCGCGACGAAGGGGCCGTCGCGCCAAGCGGCCTCGTCATGCAGCAGGCGCGCGATGCGTTCCTTGCCCACGCCGGTTTCGCCGTGAACCAACACGTTGCTGCGGCAGTCCGCATAGATCTGCGCTTCGGCCAGCAGCTCCTGCATGGCCGCAGACACCGCCACCAGCGGCTGCTCGCGACGGGGCGCGGTGCGGTCCAGCCGGTTCAGCGTGCCCAGCAATTCGACCAGCAGCTTGCGCAGATCCGCACTGGTGAAGGTCAACGGCAGCGTGTACGAATATTCCGGCGGGTAGAAGCGCGGATCCCGTCCGCGCGCTTCCGCGGCCACCCAGATGACCGGCATCCCTTGCGCCGCCAGCCAGTCATAGCCGTTGAAGCGCTTGTCGCCCATCACCGATACGGACACCAGCGCCACCGCGCGCCGGGTCGCGTCGCGCGGCGGCGGAAACGCCGTGCCGGCGTCGGCGCGCACCAGCGACACGTCCATGCCTGCCAGGCAGCGCTCGGCGCGGCTGGCAATGTCGGAGGCGCCTTCCCAGACGTACACGTCGAACGCTTCGTGCGCGAAAGTCTCGCTCATCGCTTGGTCCATGCGGGAAAGAAGGGAACGAAAGTCAGGCACGTCGTCATCAGTACACCAGGCGGGGCTTGCCGCAATCCACGGAGATCAGGGAAACGTCGGTCTGGCCCACGCTCAGGCCCAACACGCCGAGCAACTGCTGCAGTACGTTCGAGAGCGAACCGAGCAACGGGTCCAGCAGCACCATGACCACCGACAGCACGCCGCCAACCTGACCGCTGCCGTTCAGGGCGAGCGTGCCGACCGCGTCGACCCGGCACTGCCGGATCGCGTCGGGCGTCAGCGCCAGGGCGCACGTCACGTCGCTCAAGGGGGCCAGCAGCAACGAATTCAGGATGCCGCCCACCAGTTGCAGCGTGCCGCCCAACACCCCGGTCAGGCCGCCTGTCGTGAGGCGCGCACCCAACTGGTCCATCGCGGTCTTGGACCACTGCATGTCGTTGACGACTTTGGAAATCGTCTTGCCCGCGTTGTTCTTGTCGCCGCCCACCAACTGGGTTGCCAGGTCCTTGCGCTGCGTGTCGGTGAGCGGCGTGCCAGTATTGAAAAGGTCGCCCAGGATGCCGCCGATGAGCGCGTCCGACAGGTTGGCAGCCAGCTTGGACAGATCCACGCTGCTGGCGTTGACCGTGGCGGTGGCGTCGGGCGACGGCGGCGCAGTCAGCGTGACCGGCACCGGCGCGGACGACCCGAACACCGGCAGCGTCACCCGCGCCGTCAGCGGCAGGATGCCCAGCACGTTCAGGACCTGATGGCGGCCAATGGCCCCGAAAGCGCTGGGCTCGCAGCGATTCGTGAGCGACTGGAAATTCGCGGCGCTGGCATCGGTGGCGGACGTCATGCCGGGAAAGCGCCCAAGGCACACGCTGGCAGCGGCCGAGGTCACGTCGATCACCGCCTGGTTTTCCTTGAGCGGCGCCTGGCACAGCTGGCGCAGCGCGCCGGTGGACTGCGCCACGCCGATGATGATGGGCAGGTCCACCTGCGTGTTCAGGGTGCTTGCCAGCAACGGCCCGACGAGCGGAATATTGCTGGTATTGACGCGCAGATACACGCGCAGCCCGGCGCTCACCGCCTGCGTGCCCACGCCGCCCACGCCCAGGGAGGGCGGTTCCACGATGCGCACGCGCGCATCCAGGCCCAGCAGCGGCACGCTCAATCCCAGGTTGATGAGATTGCTGCCGTTGGCGATGACCAGCGCGGTTTCGAGAAGGTTGCGCGCGTTGACCTCGGCTTGCAGCGCCGCGCTGGCGTCGCTGCCCACGACATGCAGATCCAGTACGCCGCCGTCGCCGAGCAGCTTCACGGGCAGATTCAGCGGCATCAGGGCGAGGACCGTATTGATGGCGTTGCGCAGCAGCGCGACGTCGGCGCTGGCCGTGCCCTGCTTGTCGATGACGCTGAGTGTCGCGCTCAGCAACTGGCCCAGCGTCAAGGCGTTTAGCGCGGCGAGCTGTTCGGGTGTGCCCACGCCGGTTGCGGCCGACAGCGGCAGGCCCAATGCCTCCAGCAGGCCGGCGGGCGTGATGGCCACGTTGGCCAGTCCCGCGGCGTCCAGGACGTCCAGCTGCGACGGCGAGGCGCCGGCCGTGGCCAGCAGTTGCGACAGCAGGCCGCCGCGTTCCAGACGCAGCAGCCGGGAACCGACCGTGAAGGCCGCCACGGGCGGCGTGCGCGTCGCTACCGCCGCCGCCGACGCCGTGACCCCGCCCACGCCGGGAACTAGATTGGCCAGCTGTTTGCGCACCGTGACGCGCACCGCGTTGTAGGCCTGCCCGCCCGCCGCCTCGAACACATGCATGCCGGTGGCGTCCGATCGCGCCGGATCCCAAACCTGGCATGTCACCGTGAGGTCCGATTCCGAAAAGGTGTCCAGGATGTTCGGCAGATTGGCCAGCGCGGACGCGCGGCCCGCGGCGGCGGCCCGGGTGCAATCGGCGCTGGCGCCCAGGTTCAGGACCTGCACCGCCGACAGCGCCGCCAGATCCGCCGCCTTCTGCATCTCGCGCTTCATGTAGGCGCCATAGCCCAGCTGCAGCACGCCCAGCAACACCGCCGCGACCAGCACCGCGAACACGGCGGCCACGGTCATGCTGCCGCGTTGCCGCGGCGGCGGGCAAGGTCGAGGATGGCCGGCTGACATGCGCTTGCGACTCCGTCTTGGCCTGCGGCGGGAACGAACCGCGGGCCATTCCTATTGAACGTTCGGGATTTCCACGTTGCGGTCGAACCACACGGGAATGGGCTGCTTGAAACTTTCCAGATAACGGTTCCACGCCGCCGTGGACACTGGCCCCAGGATGGGCAAGGCATTGCCCGCGCGCCGGCCGTCGGCCTGCGCCGCCAGCAGGCCGCGCGTCACGTCGCCGAAGGCCTCCTGCCGGGCCGGGGTGGGTGACTCCACTGTCGCCGCCGACGCGGAAGACGCCGTTGATGGCGGCACTGCGGGCGGCAACGGCGTCTGCACCTGCTGCACCACCGGCCGGTCCGGCATCGTGGACGTCGCTGCCACGGCTGCCGACGCAGAAGCCGGCACGGCCGACATGCTGCCCGTCAGTGGGGCATTTGCTTGCGCGATTGCGGTGAACGGCGCCAGCGCCGCGCAGGCGCTGGCCAGAACGAAAGCGGCGAGGGAAATCGGACGCGTCATGACGGAGTTCCTTGACAAGCGGTTATCGCACGATGGGACCATTGCCCAACCCTTCCATCAGCGGGCTCATCATCGGCAGGACGGCCTGCTCGCCTGCGGACACTCGCGTGGGCGACGCCTGGGCCGCAACCGGCGCGAGCTGGCCGCGGATCTGCGCGGCCAGTTGCAGCACCTGCCCGCGCGCTTGCTCGCCCAGTTGCGCGCGGTCCATCACCTGCTGCGCGCGCAGCGCATCGCCTTCCACCAGCAGCAGCACTGCCAGGTTCGCCAGCACCTTGCCGCTTTCCGGCGTCAGTTCCGCCGCCTGCCCCAGCGGCACGCGTGCGCCCGCCGGATCGCCCGCCCGCAGACGCGCGTAGCCCAGGTCGCCCAGGATCCGCGCGTCCATCGGCGACAGCCGCGCCGCCCGCCCGAGGTAGTCGGCCGCCTGATCGAACTGCCCGCGCGCACCGGCGATCAGGCCCAGCCCATGCCAGCCTTCGGCCGCCCGGTCGGTCGCGGTCAGCGCACGGTAGGCCTGCTCGCTCAAGGCTGCCTGGCCCGTCTGGCGCAGCGCCTCGGCGCGCAGGACCGCCACACGCGGATCCTTGCCGAACTTCTGCTCGAAGCCGTCGATATACGCGAGCGAAGCGAAGTAGCGCTCCTGGCGTTGCGCTTCGACGATCAGCGACAGCATCATTTCCGGCTCCTTGGGCCGGCGGCGATTCTCGGCTTCGTCTTCCTTCTGCCGCATCAGCGCCTGTTCCTGCTGCTGTTGCTGAATCAATTGCCAGGCCGATTCCGTCTTGTTGGTCTGGCATCCGCTCAAGCCTGCGCCGATGACCAGCACCGAGGCAGCAAGCCCGCAACGCGCCGCGCGCGACCGGATATTCGTTCCGCCGTCCATCACATCCCTCCCATGCGCGACAAGCCGCGCAACACCGCGATAAATCCCGCGCCGCCCGTCACGATCAACAGGGCGGGAAGCAGCGTCACGATCATGACGCCGGTCATCTTGACCGTGGTCTTGCCCACCTTTTCTTTCAGCTCCAGACGCCGCTTGTCGCGCAGGCGTTCGCCGAACCGGTTCAGGGGCTCCTGTACCGCGCCCCCGTGCTGGTCCACCTGCGCGATGAGACGGCAGATCGCGGACAGGTCGTCGTTGTCGAAACCCGTGGCCATCCTGGCCAGCGACTGCTCGCGCGTGCGGCCGCGTACATAGAGCTCCGAGGCCAGGCGCAGTTCCGACGACAGCACCGGCAACACCTGGCCGAATTCCTTGACCAGCACCTGAAGGCTCTGATCGATGGACAACCCCACGCCTTGCAAAAGACGCAGCAGATCGATCAGCAAGGGCAGCTCGTCGGCCGCCTGCCGGCGGCGGCGCGCAAGACGCCGTTGCACCACCCATTTGGGCAACATGTAGCCCAACGCGAACGCCACGAACGCCGCCACAACGGCACGTAGAGGAATCGCCGGCAACTGCTTGTGCAGGTCCAGCAGGATGACCGCGGCGGGCAGCAGCAGCGCCAGCCCGATCCGGATCAGGACGAAGCGCGAACGCGCCGTGGCGGGCCGCGCATAACCGGCCATGTCGACCAGCTTGCGGTCCTCGGCGGCCAACAGCGCATCCGCAAGGCGGCCCTCGGCGAGGCGTTTGCCAACGGTATCGGCCATCCGCGCCGCCGCAGCCAGCCTGCCCTGCCCATCTTCACGCGTCGCAGCGGGCGCCCCGCCCGCTCGCGCTGCCAGTGCCTGATCCACCACCTGGCGGCTGCGGTCCTGGCTACGCAGTCGCCGCGCCATGCCCAGGCCCAGCACCACCAGCCCGGCCGCCACCAGCATCAGCGCCATCGCCAGCACGGTAGACGCGTTCCAGGATTGCAGGATGTCCATGCGGCGCCTCCTCAGATGGCCTTGGCCATGCGATACAGCCAATAGCAGCCGCCGATCTGCAGGCAGACCGCCGTCAGCAGCATCTTGAAGCCCTGCGGGTCTTCCCACAGGCCCATGAACAGGTTGTTGTTGGCCACGATGATGAACCCGGCGACGCCGACGGGCAGCAGCGCCAGGATCCACGCCGACAGCCGCACCTCGGCCGAACTGGCGCTCAGTTCATTGCGCGCCTGCGCCACGTCGCGCATGAAGGCCGCCATGCGTTCCAGCACCTGGTCGCTGCGGCCGCCAAAGCGCATCGCCAGCGACACGACCGCCGCGATCATGTACAGCTCCTTCAGGCCATAGAGACGCGACACGTGCGCCAGCGCCGCGTCCAATTCCTTGGAGCTGCTCAGGCTGGCGGCCGTTTCCACCACTTCGCGCAGGGGCTCATCGGTGGCCGCGGCCGCGGTCCGGAAGGCAGCGGCGATGCTGTTGCCGATGGTCAACAGGCGCACGATGTTGTCCAGGAAGGCAGGCAGCTGCGAAATCATCCGGCGCTGGCGCTTGTCGGCCCGCAGCCACAACAGGAAGTAGGCAAACACGGTCAGCAGCACGAGCGTCACCGCGCCCGACAGCGGTCCCAGCAGTAGCCATGCCAGCGCCGCTCCTGCCGCAATGGGCAGCGCGATGCGCAGATACAGGCCGGCGCTTTGCCGTAGACCGGCCAGGCGCAGCAGACGGTCCCAGCCGGCGTGGCCGCTGCGGAACTCGCGCGCGTTCTCGGCAAACGGCGCGTCGCCGGAAGCCGCTTCGCGGCCCCGCGCCAGTTGGCTTTCCAGGAAGGCGGAGCTGGCCGCGCGGCGGGCGCTGCGGTCGGCATGGCGCCACAGCAGCACCGCGCCGGCAGCCAGCAGCGCGGCCAGGCTGGCAAGCGCGAAAACGTCCTGCATCAGCGCCTCCTGCTCCAGAAGCCGCCGCCCGCGCCATCGCGGTCGTCCGGCCCGCTGTCCTGGGCCTGCGCCTCGCTGCGCAGCTTCGCAAGCTTGGGCGTATGCGGGTGGATGCCCAGCCAGTTCCAGCGATCCCGCTCCTCGCCCTCGGGCGTCGCGACGGCATCGTGGCGATAGAGTTCCTGGGTGGAAATCACGTTGTCGCCCATGCCCGTGACCTCGGTCACCGACAGCACGCGGCGCTTGCCGTTGGACAGTCGCCCGATCTGCACGATGAAGTCCAGCGCGCTCGCGATCTGGCGGCGCAGGCTGTCCTCGCTGCCCTGGAACCCCGCAAACCCGGCCAGCATCTCGATGCGATACAGGCATTCGCGGGGCGAATTCGCGTGGATGGTCGCCATCGAGCCTTCGTGGCCCGTGTTCATCGCCTGCAGCATGTCCATGACCTCGGCGCCGCGCACCTCGCCCACCACCACCCGGTCCGGCCGCATCCGCAGGCTGTTGCGGATCAGTTCGCGGATCGTGACGGCGCCGCTGCCGTCAAAACCGCCTTGGCGCGATTCCAGCCGCACCACATGCGGATGGTTGAGCGACAGTTCCGCGGTGTCCTCCACGGTCACCACGCGTTCCGACTCGGGGATAAAAAACGCCAGGGCGTTCAAGAGCGATGTCTTGCCGGAGCTCGTCCCCCCCGACACCAGGATGTTGCAGCGGTGCTTGACCGCCTCGTTCAGCAGCCGGTAGATCGCCTCGTCGAAGGTGCCCAGCGTCAGCAGGTCCGCGGGCTTGAGCGGATCCTGCCGGAACTTGCGGATCGACACCATCGGGCCGTCCACTGCCAGCGGCTCGATTACCACGTTCAAGCGGCCGCCGTCGGGCAGGCGCGCATCCACCATCGGGCTGGACTCGTCCAGCCGCCGGCCGATCGGGGCCAGGATGCGTCGCACGATGCGCAGGACATGCGCGTTGTCGGTAAAGCGCAGCGCCTCGCGAGCCAGCACGCCACGGCGCGACACAAAGACGTTGTCGTAGCCGTTGATCAGGATATCTTCCACCGCCGGATCCGCCAGCAGGTCCTCCAGCGGACCCAGACCCGCCAGTTCCTTGGTCAAAGCCTCGGCGATGGCGCGCATCTCGCTTTCGTTGATCGCCACGCGGCGCAGGCGCACGAAGCTTGCGACCTCGATGTCCACGAACTCCTGGATCGCCGACCGCGTCCACCGGCCAAACTCCGCGCCCAGCTCTTCGATGCGGGACAGCAGGTGCTCGTATGCCGCCGTCTTCACGTCCTGGTAGCGGTCCGACGCCGAAAAGCCTTTGTCACCGTCGCCGCCGAACTCTATCGTCGCTGTCATCATCGTCTCGGATCCCGTCACCGTGCGTCTGTTTGCCTGTCAGCCGATCAACATCCGCCGGTGCACGCCTGGAAGCCAGGTGGCCAGCCAACTGGCGTGTCCGCCGGACGCGGTTTCCTCGGCGCTCAGGCGCTCGGCCAATGTCTGCACCGCGCGCACGTAGACATCACGCTCGGCCTCTTCGTGCAGCAGATGGCCGCGGTTGGTGCACACCATCAGCGGCAGCGTGCGGTCCGGCAGCGTGCCCACCAGCTCCAGGTTGAAGCGTTCGGCGATCTGCCTGGCCGTCATGCCGTAGCGCTCGTCATAGCGGTTCACGATCAGGCCGAGGCTGGCCCGATCCACGTGCAGCTGCTCCAGTTCCTGCAGCAGCCCGGCCAGCGACACCAGCGCGCCCACGCTCTGGTCAGTCACGATCCAGTTCAGCTGAGAGGCGCGCGCCAGTCCCGACACGAACTCCGGGTTGGTGAACCCGCCGGCGTCGGCCACGACCACCGAGAAATGCTGGCGCATGCGTTCGAACACCAGCAGCGAATCCGACTGCGACACCTCGCGCATCTGCGCGAGATCGCGCGGCAGCGACAGCACGCTCAGGCCATTGGACGTATGCGCCATGGCCGATCCGAGCAGCGTGGAATCGAGACGGCGCAGGTTGCGCGCCGCCTCGGCAAAATCGAAATCGCCGCCGATGTTCAGATAGAGCTGGCAATCGCCGACGGGCCAGCCCAGGTCCATGAGCGCCACGCGGCTGGACAACGGCAGCGGCTCGCCCGGCGGCCGGGACGCCTTGGCCGCGCGCTGGTGGTATGCGGCCTTCAGGCGATCCTGCAGCATGCCCGACAGGTGCACGGCCAAAGTGCTGGTGCCCACGCCGGGACGCGCGCCCAGCAGCACGACGCTGCGGCGTGTGCCATCCATGCGGCCCATCGACGGGCGGTCCAGCACGCGCCGCACCACATCCCGAACCTCCTGCGGCGCGACCGACGGATCGACGAAATCGCTGGCGCCCGCGCGCAGGGCCGCGATCGCCCCTTCGGGCTGACTGACGTACCCCACCGCCACACGCGGCAGCGTCGGCGCGATGCGCGCCAGAAGGCGCGCCAGTTCGGCAGATTTGAACAGCTTGCCGGGCTCATCGTCGCTGAGCGAAAAATCCAGGAACACCACCTGCGGCGCAAGCTCGGTCAGGCGCCGCGCCAGTTCCTCGATACGCGGCGACTCCTGGGTCAGCACGCCCAGGTCGCCCAACGCCTGCCCCAATTGCGCGGCAATCGTGCTGCCCTGGGAACAAAACAGGAACCGCGTGCCGTTTTGCAGGCCCACTCCTTCACTGACATGTGTCTTCATATTGGTCACCGTGAAAATCCCGGCATCTGTTGACCGCTCGCGGAACCGGTCAGGTAATAGCCCCAGGCGTTGAACGCCGTATCCGTCTGCTCCTGCCGGGCGCCCGGCAATGGCAGCGCCACGCCACGCGCGATCGGCCGCACCAGGCGCGGCGTCACGACGATGACCAGCTCGGTGTCCTCCTGGGAATAGTCGACGCTGCGAAAGAAGGCGCCGATGATCGGCAGGTCGCCCAGCATGGGCACCTTGTTGACCATGGCCTTGGTCTGGCGCGACACCAGGCCGCTGATCACGAAGCTTTCGCCATCGCCCAGCTCGACCATCGTGTCGGCGCGCCGGGTGCGCAGCGCCGGAATGATGGTGCTGGTGTCCGCGCTGGTGTTGATGGCGATGCCGTTGGTGTAGTCCAGCTCGCTGGCCTCGGGCGCCACCTTCAGCGAAATCCGGTCCCGCGACAGCACGGTCGGGGTGACGGTCAGGCCAATGCCGAAGGGCTTGAAGGTCACGTTGACGGTGCCCAGCCCGCCCGCTTGCGGAATCGGCAGCTCGCCGCCCGCCAGGAAGCTGGCGCTCTGGCCCGTCAGCGCGACCAGCGTGGGTTCGGCCAGCACACGGGCCATGCCGTTGGTCTGCAGCAGGCGCAGCCGGGCCGCGAAATTATTCGAGTCGTAGAACAGCGAAAATCCGGATGCCAGCGCGCCACCCAGGCTGGGGGGCACGGTGGAGCTGGCCACGCTCCAGGGGCCGCTCGTGGCCGCGAAGTTGATGCCGGCCGCCTTCATCACCGAACGCGACACTTCCACCACCTTCACTTCCACCTGCACCACCCCGCCGGCGCCGGCGGTGGACAGATCCACCACGTTCTTGTCGCCGCCCACGGCAGAGGCCGCGATGGCCGACGACGCGATCTGCCCCAATGGCGATTCCGCGTGACCGGACACGACGGCGTGACCGTCCGCGATGTCCACGTTGGCGCCGCCGCCCAGGCCACGGCTTGCCAGTGCGCCTTGCACGCTGCCGCCCACGCGCACGTTCCAGATTTGCGGCGCGGTATTGCCGGCCGTCCAGACCTGCAGCCGCGTGGTGCCGGGCTTCTTGCCGTAAAGCAGCACGGCGCCCGCGCGATTGGCCGCGGCGGGCAGCACCTTGACCTCCGCGACGTCGGGGTCGCCGATGGCAATGCGCGTAGGCGCGCCACGCTCGAGCATGACGGTCTGCTGTTCCCTGACCGCCATGGAAACCTCACGGACCGGTGCGGTCGCGGCCGTCGCGGGCGCCGCGGTCTGTGCCAGGCTGATGCCTTCATTCGTCAACGCCGCGGCGGCCGACAGAAGGCAGATCATGGTGGTGCGCTGAAGTTTCTTCATAGTGCAGGACCCGATGATGGAATTCGTCCCGCCGCGGGCAGCGCCTGGTGCGCCCGCGGCCCCGTTCAATAGCGCACGTGCTCGGATTTGTCTCCTCGAATGATTTCCACTGTCCGGCCGCGGCCGTAACCTTGCGGACGCGCCGAGCCCCGCGCTGCGGGCTCGCGCGCGGCAGGCGCCAAGGCGGCCGCCGTCGTGCCGTCCAGCTGCACCAGGCTCTCGCCGGCAAAGGCGCGGTTCGGGCCCGCGCGCAACGACTCGCGCTGCGCGGGCGTCAGATCGGCACGCACCGGCAACACCGTGCCGCGCGGCGCGAACAACGCCGCGTCCGGCATGCCGTCGTCGCCCACCGGGCGCAGCGCCAATTGCAGGCGGCCCGCGCGGCTGGCCAGCATCAATTCGTTGACACGGTCCACCGCCACCGCCAGCACCGCCGTGCGCGCCGGCCCCCCCTGCTGCAGGGCCGCCTTCTCATCCGGCCCTTCCACGGTCGCCCTGCCGTAGGCCAGCACGCGCACCTGCGACTGCAACAGTCGCGCCTGGCCTGATGCCACTTCGGGGCCTTTGTCGATCATGAAGAAAACGTCCACCATGTCGCCCGGGACGATGCGGTTGCCGCCGCCGATGACCTCGTCCACCGCGATGGCAACGGCGCGCTCGCCTGCCTTGAGCTGGCGCGCCAGGCCCTGCGTCAGCAGGCTGGGCACGATCGGATCGCCCACGGCAATGTCGACCTTCGTCACCGCGCCCTCGAGCGGGGCGGGGTCGGTGAAGCCGCCGGACAACGCGGCCTGCCACTGCACCACCGTCAGCATGCGAGTGCTGTCGATGCGCGAACCGGCGGCAATCGCCTCACGGGCCACCACGACCGGATACAGCTTGACGGGCTCGGCCGGCGCCGCCACCGGCGCGGGCGGCGCCACGCTGACCGCCGGGCGGGGAGGCGCCGAAGCCAGCCGCCAGGCCACGAAGGCAAGCCCCACGCCCGCCACCAGCAACAGCCCCGCGACGATCCTGCTCACACTGCTCATGGCGTCTCCTGCGCTATCTGCACGACGGCGTGCGAATGCAGCCTGCTGGGTAGCCAGTCGCGGTTCGCGCCCGGCAAGGCCGTGACCAGCCGGCGCACGGTTTCCAGCAGCGGCCAGGTCTGGGTGGTGTAGGTCATGGCGACGGTCGCGCAGTCGGCCTGTCCGCCCCCCGCCCCCGGCCAGGCGCACGGCGCGCGCGAGGCGCTGCATAGCACCGCCGAGCCGGCAGAGAAGGTTCGCATCGCGGCCAGGCACGCCTCGGCCGGCACATCGGACTGGCCGCTGAAGCGCGCATGGACGGCGGCGCGCGCGCCATCGGCGGCTGCGGCGGCCAACTGTTGCTGCATCCAGAACAGCGCGCCGAAACCGACCACGCCGCAGATGAAGAGCAGCAGCGCCGTAAGCGTCAACGAAAATTCCAGCGCCGCGATGCCCCGCTGGCGGCGACGCGCCGGCGGGCGATTGGAAGGGCTTGGCAACAAGCGCATGTCAGCCTCCTGCGCCCATGGCATCGCCCAGATGCACCGTCGCGCGCGCACTTAGAACGCTGGAAGCCGGCATCAGCGCCGTGTTCAGGAACGGCACCGCCGGAATGAGCGGGTGCGCGCCATAGGCATAGGACACGTTGACTTCGACCTGATCCTGCGCCAGCGGCAAGCCGCTGCAGGCGCCCCCAGCCGCGCTGGTCAGCGCGCCGTCGCGGCCGCAAACGGCGACCCGCACCGGCCCCGCGGACATGGCGCTGATCCATGCGGCCTGCGACAGCGCCGAATCGCGCCCGGCTTCGGCCCGTGCCGCCAGCGATGCGGTGCCCGGCTGCCATTGAAGGATCTTGCGCGCGCCGTCCTGCGCGGCGAGCGTCACGGAATGCTGTGCGGCGACCACCAGGGAATACGTCAGGATCCCGTAGAACACCAGGAAGAACACCACGAATACCAGGGCGAATTCCACGGAATAAGTGCCGCGCTGAAAGCCCCAAGCCCCAGGTATGCGGCGTAGGGAATCTGGCGCGCCCGTTGGCCCAATGCCCATACCCCGGAAACCGCCACGACCACCAGGCTGTGCAGCCCGGCCAGCACGCTGGCCAGCACCAACGTCACCATCAGCGGCGCAAAACCCAGCAGCAGCCCGAGCACGGCGATGGCCTTGATGTCGCCTGCCCCCATCAGGCGCCAGCGCCAAAGCGGCAGGAAAAGCGGCGCCGACATAAAGCCTGCCAGCGTCGGCAACCAGCCGGTCCAGCGCGGCGGATAAGCCCACCCCGGTACCAGCGCGGCGGCCAGCAGCCATAGCAATTGCGCCGCGAACCCCATGACGATCAGCCGGTTTGGGACGCGGCGATGGCGCAGATCGGCGTGGATCAGCGCCAGAATCCAGCATGTAAACAACAGCCACCACAGCATCACCCCTGGGTACAAGGCCAGACCTTCTGAAGAACGGATCGGACGACAGACGCGCCGCAGCCGGTGCGGCCCCTTTCAAACAAGCATCAGGCGGGATGGCGGACGCGCCGCGGTGGCGCGTGCCACCGCAGCGCAGATCCGCTTGCCGCTCAGCTGGTGCCGCCAGCCGGCGGGGTCGTGCCCGTACCGGCCTTGGCGTTGTCCAGCTTGGTGCCAAGGTCCTCGAACATGCCTTTCAGGGAACCGGTAAAGGCGCCCACCGCGACAATGAGCGCGACCGCCACCATCCCCGCGATCAACCCGTACTCCAGGGCCGTAATGCCGTCTTCGTCATTCCAGAACTGCGCAAGCATTGTTTTCATATCAAGCTCCATGGGCATCGATTGATGACCGGGCCGCTCCTGAATAGCAGAGCACGCCCTTGAAAGCCTGGAACAGTCCGCGCGCCGCATCCTTCTGCGCGCCGCGCATCCAGGGTCCCGCTAACCCGGCCCAGCCGAAGTGCCGGGGGACCTGCCCGGCGCCTCGACAGGCGCCGATTCAATGATCGAGTCGATACGCTGCGCCATGCGCGCGCGAAAACGTTGGGAAGCACGCTGCAAATGCCAACGCATGAGCAGCAAGGTGACGATCGACAGCGCGAACGCGATATACGGCAGCATGGCGCCCCCGATATACCGGCCGGCGGCATCGTTCCTCGCGGTGCAGATGACCGTGCCAGCCGCCGCGCCCGTGTAGTGCATGCCGCATACCGCGACGGCCATCAAGATGGCCGCGCCAATACGCTGGCGTTCATTCTGCGTATTAAATGCAAGCCACAGCGCGGCGGTCGCCGCCGCCACGGCAATCAGCACCGAAAAAACCACCAGCGGCAGATTCCAGAGCAATACCGCGGGCATGCGCGCGGCACTCATCCCGACATAATGCATGGACGCCACGCCGAACCCCGCCGCGCAACCGCCGATCAGGCACCGGGCAAACGAGAAACGCTCCCGGCCGACATACCAGAATGCCCAACCGGAAAACCCCGCCGCCACGAGAAAGCTGAGTATCGTCAGCCCGATCTGGTAGCCGACCACAAAGGGCAGGTTCTGCGCCAGCATGCCGATGAAGTGCATGCCCCAGATACCCACTCCGCCCATCGCCACCGCGCCGATGACGATATAGCCCTTGCGGATTTCGCCGTCCTGAGTCTCGGCGCGAATGCCCGCGGCCGCCAACAGGGCCACATAGGAACCCAGGGCCGCGATCAGAAACGACAACGCCACCAACCCGCCATCGAATGAGAGCGGAACGATTTCGCCCGGGCTCATGAAGGCTCCTTGAGTGGCAACCGGCAGCGCCGTGGCGCCGCCAGCCGATATTTGCAGTGCGTCTTGAAGTAAATCCCGGCCATGCGAATCTCCCGGCGGGTCCACACATTTTGCGTATTTTTGATACGTGGGATTCAGTTTATATATTGCTAAATCATACGCATCAGGGTTTTCACTGAATTTCGCAAACTTGCGACACGCGAGATGTAACGGATACCCCAAAAATCGGCGCAATCTTAATGAAAACTGCCGAATCTCGCCTATCTTTTATTGAATAGGTTAATGGGGACACCTTAATGATTTGTCGACAGCGCATTACCAGACCACTTGCAAAGGGGTTTTGAAATGAATTGTCATTATGACGCGAATACTGGCACCATATAAATGCCCGTAAAACGCAACCATTCTTTGCTGACGTGGTAACCATTTTCCACTCGATACGCGATCCTTATCGCTCGTCTTTCACATGAGCCGGCAGAAATGACAGACAAGACAGGCACGCGAGTGACGTTCCAGATTGGCCCGCTGTCTCTGGCCTTGTTTTGCCTGCTGGCCGGCGGTTCGGCGGCCCGGGCTGAAGGGCCGCTGCGCGGCAATCCGGTAGACGCCCTGCCGCGAGTGGAACGCCCGCCGTCGGCAAGGCAACCCCCGCCCGTGGTCCAGACCGCCACGCCCGAGCAACTGGCCTTGCAAGCCCGGCTGGCGCAGCGGATCGTGCCGCGCAATTTCGACGTGAGCGGCGTACGCGCCATCCCGTTCGAGGAGGTGTCCGCAGTGCTGTCCCCGTTGGCGGGCAAGGAAATCAGCTTGGGGGAACTGGTCGCCCAGGTCGACAAGATCACGCAGCTCTACCGCGACAAAGGCTTTCCCCTGTCATTCGCGCTGGTGCAGAACCAGACGTTTGCCAATGGGCTGGTGGTGGTGACGGTGGTCGAGGGCTATATCGCCAATGTGCGTATCGACGGCGACATCGGCAACGCGCAGGCCCGGCTTGAGACGCTTGCCTCGCCCCTGCTGGCCGAACGGCCGCTCAGCCAGGCCACGCTTGAGCGCCAGCTGAATCTGATGCGCACCGTGCCCGGCGTGCGGTTCACCCCCAGCCTGGATTTGCCGCGGCGGGCCGACGGCGCCACCGATCTGATGCTGACGGCCAGCCGCCAGCCGGTCAGCCTGAGCGGCGACGTGGCGGATCTGGGCACCGGCATGCAGCCGGTGGTGAACGTCACCACCAACAGCCTGACGCCGCTGGGCGAGCAGGTAAAACTGATTGCGGCGGTGCCCTTCAATACCGATGACGTAAAGTACATCTCCGGGGAAATTCGCGTGCCCCTCGGTGCCAATGGGTTTGCGGTAAAGATCGATGGCTATCACTACGATGCGCGGCCCCAGGACGATGCGATCGAACTGCTGGGTTTTGAACGCCGCGTGAAGAACGATCGCATCGGCGTGGGCGTGAGCTATCCGTTTCTGTTGAATAACCGGCGTTCGCTGACCGGGACGTTGGGCGTATACGCGGCAAACTCCAAGGACCGGTATGACGCGCGCGAAACCGACCGCTGGTTGCAGCAGGATGCGCAGGTGCGCGCGGCCATGGCCGAAGTGCGCTATATCCAGGTTTCAGAAACCCAGGCCACGGACGTCACGCTGGGCGCCGCCAAGGGATTTGATGCCGCGGGGGCCAAAAAGGATATTTCGACCAACTACGGTTATTCCGCCACCCCGATGCTGGAACTGGATTTCAGCCGCTACAACCTGAATGCCAAGCAGACCTTCGCGCTTCCCAACCAGTTCGGCCTGGTCTTCTCCGGCGCGGCGCAGTATTCCAGCAATATCCTGCCCGCCTCCGAACAAATCTCGTTTGGAAGCTGGCGCTTTGCCATGGGCTACCCGCAGGGCGAGCAAAGCGGCGACAAAGGTGTGGGCGTCTCGGCTGAAATCAATCGACGTTTCGGCGTGGGATGGACCTATCTATCCAGCGTGCAGCCCTACGCCTTGGTCGACTTCGCACGCACCTGGTACAACAACAAGGACCTGCAATCCCTGAATGATCGTCACCTGTCGTCCCTGGCGCTGGGCCTGCGGTTTACCGACGACAAGCACTATCTATTCGATTTCAACGTAGCCAAGCCCGTGGGATCGGCCACCATCAACAATGACCGCAACGTCCGATTCAACGCCAATTACTCGGTATTCTGGGACGCGCTCTAGCAAATGCCGCAGCGCAAGACCGCCAGAATAAAACGCCCGTTCAGACGGGCGTTTTTCATGGGCTGCAGTCACGGACGTTACGTAACGCGGACCGTAACGTTACGGCCGATGGGCGGCTTTCCGTAACAATCGCGGGCTCGGCAACATCTCAAAATGACGAATTTCCGGTGCATGGGGAAAACCCCTGAAATCGGGCGGACACCTCCATAAATAGGGCGTTTCAGATTCCCTGAAATTGCGGAATATGCCGGTTTGCAGCGAGCTTGAAAAATCTTGGCATGGATTGTGCATGAGGACACGTACCGGGTTGTTTCACCACCCGATTCTTCCAGCCAAAGGAGTTCGTCATGCAGATCCATTCCGACATGCGCCGCCTGCAACACGTTCTGACCGCCACCGTCATGGCCACCGCGCTGATCAGCGCCTTGACCGCCTGCGGCGGCGGTGGCGGCAGCGGGAAGAAGACCGCTGGTCTTCCAGGCACCGACATCCCGACCAATCCCGGTGGCGGCGGTGGCCTCGATCCCGGCGTGAACCCCGGCGGTGGCGGCACCAACCCCGGTGGCGGCACCAACCCCGATGGCGGCACCAATCCCGGCGGTGGCACTAACCCTGGCGGTGGCACGAACCCCGGCGGCGGCACCAACCCCGGAGGCGGCACCGATCCCGGCACCAATCCGCCGCGCGTGAGCGGCCTGCTGGAAACGACGCTTGGCAACACCGGCGCGGCCGTCGACAACACCCTGCCCCTCAATCTGGACTCGACGCTGGGCGAGGTGGGCAAGGTGCTGGATCCGACGATCAAGCCGGTGGCGGACACCGTGGTTGGCCTGACGCAGCAGATCGGCGCCACAACAGGCTTGGGAGAGCCCACTGACGGCGTCGTCAGGCAGGTGGGCGGACTGGTCAGCGACCTGGGCGGCGGCGTCAAGGACGCGGGCCTGCCGTCAGGGCTGAGCGCCGGCGTGGGCGGCCTGGTGGACGGCCTGGGCAAGACAGTCGCCAGCACGGGCGGTCTGCTGAACGCCGATGCCAACAACCCCAACCCGCTGACCACGGTGCTCGGCAATGCCACGGGCGCCGTCGGTGCGCTGACCGGCCCCCTTTCCGGCGACGGCGGCCTGCTGCAGCCGATCACGCAGGTGCTGGCGGGCGTGACCGGCGGTGCGCTGAGCGGCCCCACGACGCCGCTGCTTGAACCCACGCTAGGCAATGTCGGCAAAACCGTGGACAACGTGGTGCCGCTGGGCCTGCAGCCGACGCTGGCCGGACTGGGCGGCGCGCTCGATCCCACCGCCAGCCCGCTGGCTGGCAACGTCGTCGGCCTGACGCAGCAAGTGGGCGACACGACCAAGCTGGGCGCGCCGGTGGCCAACCTGTTGACCAGCCTGGGCGGCACGGTCACCAACCTGGGCGGCTCGCTGCCTGGCGGCGCCCCGGGCCTGAATGGCGTGCTTCAAGGCCTGGGCGGTGCGGTCGCCAGCGCGGGCGGCCTGGTCCACGCCACGCCGGGCAACGCCAACCCGCTCGGCTCGACGCTCGCCAACGCAACGGGTGCGGTGGCTTCGCTGACCGGCGGCCTGGGTCTGGGTGGCGTGACCGGCGGCGTGACGGGCGGAAACGGTGCGGGCGGCCTGCTGGCGCCCGTGACGGGCCTGTTGGGTGGCGTGACAGGGGCCGTGGGAGGCGTGACGGGCGCCGTGAGCGGCGCGGCAGGCGGGCCGGCTGGCGGCGGATTGCTCGGCGGCGTGGTCGGCGGATTGACGGCGGGCGGCGGTGCGAGCGCAGGCGCGGGAGCGGGCGCGGCGGCCGGCACGAACGGCGGCGGCCTACTCGGCGGACTGGTGGGCGGCGTGAGCGTCGGCGCGGGGGCTGGCGCAGGTGCTGGCGCAGGCGCAGGTGCGGGCGCCGGTGCCACGACGGGTACGGGAGGATCCGGCGGCTCGGCCGGTGGCGCGGCCAATGGCGGCGGGTTGCTGGGCGGGCTGCTGGTCGGAGTGACGGGCGGCGCGACGGGCACCACCACGGGCGGAGCCGCCAACGGCGGCTTGCTGGGCGGACTGCTCGGCGGCCTGGCCGGAAAGAAGTGATCCCCCGCAACCGTCAGGAAAACCCATCATGCTGCAACAACAGACCTACTCTCATCACGAACCCATGACCGGCCTGGCCGACACCGCCAAGAGCGGCCGGCGGTCCGGCATGCTGGACGACATCGTCCAGTTGCTGAGCCAGCAGTTCGCAGCCAGCCACGCGGCATGCCAGTCGGCCCTGGCGGAAAACCTGGGCATGCCGCTGGCGGACCTGAAGGCGCTGGAACTGGTCATGGCGTTCGATGCGTTGCCGACGGGGCATCTGGCGCGGCTGATGGGCATCAGTTCCGGCGGCGCGACGGCGTTGATCAACCGGCTGGAAGCCGCCGGCT
This sequence comes from Achromobacter sp. JD417, assembly GCF_041879325.1. NCBI lineage: Bacteria > Pseudomonadati > Pseudomonadota > Betaproteobacteria > Burkholderiales > Alcaligenaceae > Achromobacter > Achromobacter sp. JD417. The sequence goes on from NZ_CP087159.1 coordinate 3,926,392, forward strand.
ACGTCGAGCGCGGCAGGCATCCACTGGACCGCCGGGTCATCGTGATCCGGCCGGTCGAGTCGCAGTGCCGGACGATCGCGAAGGAGCGGCAGTGGATCGCCGACGCCATCGCGACGACGTCGTGCGGCTATGACACCGCGGAGCTGGACACCGTGCACGCGTTCCTGACGCGTTGCGGCCGCGGCGTAAAGCGCGACGCGCTTGAGTGGCTGGAAATGGGCGGCGCCCATCATCCGGGCCACCATTGCACGCATCACGCCGAGTGAACGGCGGCGGGGCGCGTCCCCGCCGCCGCTTGAACCGGATCAGGCCGCTTCGGGCGGCCCGAAGTGCAGGCGCGGCACCGCGGCCAAGAGGCGGCGGGTGACTTCCTGGCGGGGCGCCAGCAACACCGCCTCGGCCTGTCCCAGTTCGACGATGCGGCCCTTGTCCATGACCGCGATACGATCCGCCAGGTATTCGACCACCCCGAAATTGTGGGTGATGAACAGATAGGCGATGCCCAGTTCGGCCTGCAGTTCGCGCAGCAGGTCCAGAATCTGCGCCTGCACCGACACGTCCAGCGCCGATGTGGGCTCGTCGCAGATCAGCACCTTGGGTTCGACTGCCAGCGCGCGGGCAATCGCGATGCGCTGGCGCTGCCCGCCCGAGAACTCGTGCGGATAACGCGTCAGCGTGTTGGCCGGCAACCCGACCCGCTCGATGAGCTGCGCGGCGTGCTTCTCGCGGTCCGGACGGCTCATGCCGCGCTTGAGCGACGCCAGCCCCTCGTCCAGGATCTCGCCGATGCGCATGCGCGGGTCCAGCGACGCATACGGGTCCTGGAACACGATCTGGATGTCCTGGCGCAGGCGCTGCAACTGGCGCCGGTCGGCGGTGAGCAGGTCCTGGCCTTGCAGCATGGCGCGGCCCGACACGCGCGCGCCGTCGATCAGCCGCAGCAACGCCTTGCCGGTGGTGGTCTTGCCGCAGCCGGACTCGCCCAGCAGGGCCAGGGTTTCGCCCGCGCGCAACGTGAAGGTCACGCCGTCCACGGCCTTGACCCACGACACGATGCGGCGCAGCGGCCCCTTGCGCACCGGGTAATGGACTTTCAGGTCCTGCACGTCCAGCACCACGCCGCCCGCCTTGGCCGGTTCGCCCCGCGCGCGCTCCTGCGCGGCCGCGGCGCGACCGTGTTCGGTCAGCGGCACGCCGCGCTTGTCGAACGTGGGGATGGCTTCGAAGAGCTGCTTGGCGTAGGGATGACGCGGCGCGCGGAAGAATTCCTCGGCGCTGGCGCTCTCGACGATCTCGCCGCCGCGCATCAAGGCGACGTGGTGCGCCACGTTCTTGACCACGGCCAGGTCATGCGTGATCAGCAGCACGGCCATGCCCATTTCCTGCTGGATGGTGGCCAGCAGGTCCAGCACCTGCGCCTGCACCGTCACGTCCAGCGCAGTGGTGGGCTCGTCCGCGATCAGCAGCAGCGGCTCGGCTGCCAGTGCGATGGCGATCATGACGCGCTGCTTCTGGCCGCCGGAAAACTGGAAGGGATAGTCGTCGATGCGGCGCTCGGGCTCGGGGATGCCGACCCGGCGCAGCCAGTCGATGGCCCGCGCGCGCGCCGCCGCCCCGCGCAGGGGCGTGTGCGCGGTCAGCGTCTCGATGATCTGGTCGCCCACCCGCATGACCGGATTCAGGCTGGTGGAGGGTTCCTGGAAGATGATGCCGATGCGTCCGCCCCGCACGCCGCGCATGGCGCTCTCGGGAAGGCGATTGAGGTCTTCGCCGTCCAGTTGGATCTGCCCGCCCACGATGCGTCCGGCATCCGGCAGCAGCCGCAACAGCGCCAGCGCGGTCATGCTCTTGCCGCAGCCCGATTCGCCCACCAGCGCGAAGGTCTCGCGTTGGGAGATGGCCAGCGCCAGGCGCTTGACCGCGTGGGTGATGCCGGTTTCGCCCGCGACGTCGACATCCAGGCCCTGCACGGTCAGCAAAGGGGTGCCGTCGCTCATGGCGCCTCCCCGGTCTTGGAGGCGCGGCCGTCGGCCGCCAGCATGGCTTCCGGACGGCGGCCCATAAAGCCCAGGCGCGCGAGGCGGCTGGGCTTGTAGCGGCGCGTGCGCGGATCGAAGGCATCGCGCACCGCGTCCGCGAACAGGTTGGCGGCCAGCACCAGCGCCAGCATGAAGATGAAAGCGGTCATCAGGTTCCACCAGATCATGGGATCGCGCGACATTTCCAGCCGCGCGCCGTCGATCATCGAGCCGAAGGAATTCATGCTGGGATCCACGCCGATGCCCAGATAGGACAGCACGGCTTCATACAGAACGAGCCCCGAGAATTCCAGCACCACGGTGATCAGCACCAGATGCGCGACGTTGGGCAGCAGGTGGCGCGTCATGATGCGCCAGTGCGAAACCCCAAACGCGCGCGCGGCCTGCACGTATTCCAGTTCGCGCAGCTTGAGGGTCTCGGCGCGCAGCAGACGACACAGCCCCGCCCAGCCCGTCAGCCCGAGAATCATGCACAAGAGGAACAGCCGCAGGTCGGCGCGCGCGGCGGACGTGTCGAAGAGATCGGAATGGTTGTCGATGTACACCTGCATCATCAGCGCGCAGGCCGCCACCAGCAGCACGCCGGGAATCGACGTGATGGTGGTGTAGAGGTATTGAATGGCGTCGTCGACCTTGCCCTTGAAATACCCGGCCGCGATGCCGAAGACGATGGCGGGCGGCAGCATCGCCAGCGTGGTGAGGCTGCCGATGACGAGCGCCGTGCGGATGCTTTTCAGCGCCTGCCACAGCACGTCGTTGCCGATGCGGTCGGTGCCCAGCGCGTGGTAGCCGCTGGACAGGCCGGCCAGCGCGCCCACGGCCAGGCACAACAGCGCAAAGGTGATCGTCATAGCGCGCCAGGGGATGTCGGCCCGTCCGGCCAGCAGTTCCTCGGCGGCGTGGGACGCCGACCCGGTGGCGCGCGCCAGGCACGCGAACAAGAGGACCGCGCCCGCCAGCGCCACGGCCAGCCCGGCGGCCAGGCCCCAACCCAGCCGCATGGCGATGTCGCCCGCGCGCTCCTTCTCCGGGTCGGTCAGGTGCAGCGCGGCGCCGCGCAGCCGCGGAAAGTCGCGCACCGGCTTGTCGTCGATCAGCATGGTCTCTTTGGTGAACTGATGCGCGGCCAGCGGTTCGGAATAGGTTTTTTCCGGGCGGGTCAGCACGGTGCCGGCCAACAGGCCGTCCAGCGCCGACCGCACCGCCGGCGCATACACCGGCGGGGCATCGGCGGCGGCGCCCGGCGCGGGCGGCAGCAGCGGGCGGTAGTGCACGGAATCCAGCAGGCCGATCACCGAAAACGCGACCAGGATGACGGCCGAGCACATGGCGGGGGTATCGCGCGCCACGCGCGCCCAGGTGGCGCGCAGGTTGGGACTGCGGCGCACGTGCCACACATAGGCCAGCGCGCCGGCCACCATCAGCCACAGCGCGATATCGGTCCAGAGAAAGACGAACTTGGGCATGGCGGCTACTCGAAACGCACGCGGGGATCGGCCAGCGTGTAGGAAATGTCGGCCAGGATCAGCCCCACGATGTACAGGGCCGCGCCCAGGAACACCATGGCGCGCACGATCGAGAAATCCTGCGCATTGATGGCGTCGATGGTGTAGCTGCCCAAGCCGGGAATGCCGAAGAACGACTCGGCGATCAGGCTGCCCATGAACAGCAGCGGCAGCGCGGCCACGGTACTGGTCAGGATGGGCAGCATCGCGTTGCGCAGCACATGGCGGAACAGCACGACGCGCTCGGCCAGCCCCTTGGAACGCGCGGTGCGCACGTAATCCTTGCCGATTTCTTCAAGAAACAGCGTGCGGTAAAAGCGCGCCTCCGGCCCCAGCCGCGACACGATCGCCACCAGCACCGGCAGCGCCAGGAACTTGATCACGTCCAGGCCGCCCGAATAGCCCGAGAACGGCACCAGCCGCAAGAGCTTGGCGAACAGCCATTGACCCGCAATGATATAGAACAGGCTGGATATCGACAGCAGCATCACACACAGCACGACGCCCCAGAAATCCAGGCGCGTCGCCCGGAAGTACACCAGCGTCAGCGAAAACACGATGCTGGCAAACAGGCCCAGAAAGAAGGTGGGCACGGCCAGCGCAAGGCTGGGTCCCATGCGCGTCTTGATCTCGCGGCCGATGTCGCGGCCGCCGTCGGAGGCGCCAAAGTCCATGACCAGCAGCGGCACCGAGCGGCGGTAGAACACCGTGTCCGTCAACTGCGCCGTGCCCTGGGCCTGGGCATTGAAGAAAAGCGGCTTGTCGTAGCCGCGCTCGGCCTTCCATTTTTCGACGGCGTCCTGGCTGACGCGCTGTCCGCCGATGGCCAGCCGCGCCATGTCGTCCGGCGTGTTCACGGCGAAGAACAGGATGAAGGTAAAGAGATTGACGCCGATCAGAATCAGCACGCCATACAGCAGCCGGCGGATCACATAGCCGATCATGATTGATGCTCCTTGCGTTCGGGCGGCACGAATGCCGTCTGGCGTTCACGCCGCTTGAGCGCCACGTACGAAGGCCAGATCGCCAGCGCCAGCAGCAGGATGAAAACGCCGATGGGCCACCAGATGGGCGAATTCCATTCGTCGATCTTCTGCTGGCGCAAGGCCGGATCGATCTTCATGTACTGCAGCGTGTTGCGCACCATCTGCGTGGGCTTGGCGTTGCCGACCCACTGCTGGTAGGCCCCGCCCGACATCGGGAAGTAGCCGAACATCCACGGCGCATCGCGCTGGACGACGGCGATCATCCGGGCGATCAGTTCGGCCTTTTCGGGGCCGTCGTCCAGGAATTTCATTTGCTCGAACAGTTTGTCGAATTCGGGGCTGGCGTAGTTGGCCGCGTTTTCGCCGCCGCCCTTGGCCTTGGCGTTCGGGCCGTAGAGCAGGAAGAGGAAGTTTTCGGCGTCAGGGTAGTCGGCGTTCCAGCCCCACAGGAAGATCTGCGCGGCGCCGCGCAGCATCTTGTCCTGGAAGCGGTTGTAGTCGGTGGCGCGCACGTCGAGCTGCACGCCGATCTTGGCCAGTTGGCGCCGCATCCAGTCGAACTGCGGGTTGGACCCGCCGCCGCTCATCGAGTCGAAATACAGCACCAGCGGCGCGCCCGTCTGCGCGTTGCGGCCATCGGGGTAGCCGGCCTCGGCCAGCAGCCGCTTGGCCACGTCGATGGACTTGCGCACGGGCTTGCCATCGACCAGGTCATACACCACCGGATTGATGCCTTCGGGCGGGTCGCGATAGCCCAGCACGCCGGGCGGCACCGGGCCGTATGCGACGGACGCCTGGCTGTTCTCGAACACGGCCACGTATTCTTCCCAGTCGAAGGCAATGCTGATCGCCTGGCGCAGCTTGCGGTTGCGCTCCTGTTGTTCGGGCGTGTCGCCCTTGCCCACCACCGGATCCAGCCAGTTAAACCCCATGTACCAGTTGGCGGTCTCGACCGTGGTGGGCAGCTTGATGCCGTGTTCCTGGTATTTGCGGGCCTTGTCCTGGCTGTCGCCGGCCGCCACCAGCATCGCCACGCCGTATTCGCCGCGCTCGATCTGCGGCACGTCGTAATAGCCCTGCATGAACTTGCCGGTCAGCGGAATGGCTTCTTTTTCGACGCTGAATTCGGCGCGGTCGATGAAGGGCGTGGGCTTGCCGCAGTCGGCCAGCAGGCCGGCGGCCTTGTCGCCCGGCTCGCCTTCGCAGGGATAGGGCTCGCCGTGGTAATTGGGGTTGCGGCCCAGCACGTGGCGGCGGTTCTGCAGCGACTCGACAAGCATGTAGGGGCCGGTGCCGACCGGCCAGGTGTTCAGCGACAGGTCGTGCGCGGCCATGCCGGGCTGGCTGTAGAAGCGGTCCGCCTCCCAGGGAATGGGCGCAGTGAAGGTCATGGCCAGCCAGTACTTGAACTGCGGATACTTGCCGTCGACGCGGATGCGCAGCGTGTGGTCATCCAGCGCCTCGACGCCCGTAAAGCCGTCGTCCTCGCGCAGATCAAGCCAGGGCAGCGTGCCGCTGCCGCCCGGCACGTCGCGCCGCAGATCCTGGTCGCGCTGGCGCAGCCGGTCGCCGTAGTCCTTCAGGCCGTGAACATGCTCGGCCATGAGCGAATAGATGGGCGACACGACCCGCGGGCTGGCCAGGCGCCGGAAGGCATAGGCGTAGTCGTGGGCCGTGAGCTCGCGGGTGCCCGTCAGGGGGAAATCGGGAATGTAGAACTTGTCGTCCAGTTCGCCCGGGGCGAGCGGATAGTAGGCGTAGCTGCCATCCTGCTTGCGGGCAAAGGCCGGGTGCGGCGCAAAGCGTATGCCGGGACGGATCTTGATGTCGTAGACGCTTTGCGCGATCTGCTCGCCAGGCGCGTCCTCGGGCAGCGGGTTGCCCGCCTTGTCCAGGTAGACCGGCGGATCGATCGACGCCGCCGCGCGCGGCACCAGCTCGTAGGGCCGCTTCAGGTAGTGATACCCGTAAAGCGGCTCATAGATGTTGTAGGTGTAGGGCGTCTCGTCGCCGGAGTAGGAGCTGGCCGGGTCCAGGTATTTGGGCGAGCGTTTGACGAAAGCGGAATACAGCGTGTTCTGGCTTTCGGCGCCGGATGGATAGGGGCTGTTGATGGGGCTTTCCTGCGAGCAGCCCGCCAACGCCAGCGACAGCAGCATGGCCGACGCCCAGAGCCGCTTCAGTACACCCATGGAAACCTTCCCGTCGTTTCGTAGCGACAGAGGATAGCAAATGGGGGGCCGGGGAAGTACCCCGGCATCCCCCTAGGGACGAAATGCGGGGCTGGCGGCCTTCAGCCGCACTGGCGCTGGCGCCAGCAGTCGTAGCGCCACTTCCAGGGCTGCACGGGGTCCGGACGCGCCCACAGCCCGCGGCCAGCCGCCTTGGCCTGGCGCTGCAGGTCCGGCATGGCCTTGTCGCGCAGGTAATCGCCCTTGCGGGCCGTGTAGGCCCAGGCGTAGCCGGCTTCGACCTGCACGCGGTTGGCCGAGCGGCCGTCGGCCAGGATCAGCGCGCAGACATCGCGGCCATATTGGTCCTGCTCGTAGCACTGCGCCGTGAGCGTCTTGCCGGCCACCAGATCCGCCAGGTGCTTGCGCGACGCCTCGGCGTCGGGCTGGCCGGGCTGGTCCGTGCCATGGCCCTCCTCCGGCGCGTCGATGCTGTCCATCCGGATACGCCGCTGGCCGTCAGGCGCCCGCAACGTCACGGTATCGCCGTCCGCCACGTTCACGATCGTGCCTGTCAGCGCATAGCTGCCCTGCGGCACACTCCCCGCAGGCGCCACGGCCGCCGGTTTGCCTCCCGCCGGCGCCGTCGCCGAAGGCTTGCCACTTGCCGTCGGCCCCGGGCGCTGCGGCGCCGAATCCTGCGGTCCAAGCCAGTTCACGATGGCACCCGCCACCGCCAGAACCAGGGCAACGACAAGGGCGGTCAGCTTGCTGCCGCCACGAAAGGGAGATTTGCGGCGCATCACAACCAGCCGGACTTGCGGAACCGCCAGTACAGCACCGAGCAAATGGACGCGATGACGCCCAGCGTGATCGGATACCCCCACGGAGACTTCAGTTCGGGCATGAATTCGAAGTTCATGCCGTAGATGCCGGCGATGGCGGTAGGCACGGCCAGGATGGCGGCCCAGGAGGCCAGTTTGCGCGTGGTGTCGTTCTGCGCCGCCTGCCCGATCATCAGGCTGGCTTCAAAGGCGAACGCCAGCGACTCGCGCAGTGAATTGAATAGTTCATCCACCCGCAGCACCCGGTCGGCCACTTCGCCGAAGTAGGGCCGCGCGTGCTCGTCGACGGCGGACATTTCGACCCGCGCCAGCCGGCGGCAGATCTCGGCCAGCGGCGAGACCACCGTATGGATGCGCAGCAGGTCGCGGCGTTGACGGTACAGCCTGCGGATATCCGAGTCCTTGGCGCCCCGGATCAGGAGCTTTTGCTCCGCGCCCTCGACGACGCTCTCGATCTTGACGGCCGCCGAGACATAACGGTCCACCAGCCAATCCAGCAGTTCGGACGCCACATAATCGCTGCCGCGCTTGAGCAGGTCGGGCGAGGCCTCCAGGCGCTCGCGCAGCGGGCTGTGGCCCGCCGTGGCGCCGCGCCGCACCGTGACCAGAAAGCCGTCGCCGATGAGGAACTGCGTCTCGCCGAAGATGGGACGTTCAGCCTCGACCTCGACCGTGATGGCGACGATCAGGATCATGTTGCCGTAGTCGATGATCTTGGGACGCCGGTGGGTTTCCAGCATCTCTTCCTGATTCTTGTCGCAGGCGCCCAGTTCGCGCGCCACCTTGGCAAGCGTTTCGGGGCTGGGGTTGCGCAGGCCGATCCACAACATGCTCTGGCCCTGGCGCTGGGCGACGTACTGGCCGGCTTCTGCAAGGGGGACCTCGCGGTCCCGCCGTCCGTTCACATAGGCGATCGATGCCACGACCTCGCCCTTGGGCGCGTCGGCGGCTTGTGCTTCAGTAGACATAGACTTCCTCGGACAAATCGATCCCTGCCGCGCAGCGTGTGGTTATCGGCCGATGATAGCCCAGCCCGCTGACGGGCCGCTGGCTCAGAAAAGGCTGCGCACCCGCTTGGCCACGTCGATGCGCGGGGCCTGCGGCTCGCGCGGCTCGGCCCGTCCGGGCGGCAGGTCGGGCAGCTTGGGCAGGTGGTCAAAGAGCGGCAGCATCGCGTTGGTGATGAACCGCGTGCGCGACCCATAAACGTGCCGGTCGCCCATGCCCGTCTGCTGATGCACGTAAAAGCGCTGCGGCACGACGAGCTGAAGCCGTTCCTTGGCCCGCGTCATGGCCACGTAAAGCAGCCGGCGCTCTTCCTCGATCTCTTCGGCGGTGCCCGTGCTCATGTCCGACGGAATGCAGCCATCCACGACGTTCAGCACATACACCGCCTTCCATTCCTGGCCCTTGGCCGAATGGATCGTGGACAGGATCATGTAGTCCTCGTCGCGCAGCGGCGCGCCAGATTCATCACTGGTGGCGTCGGGCGGGTCCAGCGTCAGCTCGGTCAGGAAGCGCTCGCGCGACGGGTAGCCCGACGCGATGCGCACCAGCTGGTCCAGATCGGTCTTGCGCACGCGCGCATCGTCGTACAGGCGCTCGAGCTGGCCGTTGTACCAGCGCAGCGCCAGGTCCACGTCGGCCGGCCACTTCAGGGTGGGGTCGCACAACGCGGCGTAGGTGTCTGCAAAAGCGCCCCACTCTTCCTGGGCCGCCGCGCCGGGCTTGAATTCGCGCAGCGTGCGCAGCGGCTCGGCCGAGGCGGACATGGCGTCCATCAGCTTGCCCGCCGTCGCCGGCCCGATGCCCGGCATCAGCTGCGCAACACGGAACCCCGCCATGCGTCCGCGCGGATTCTCGGCCCATCGCAGGATCGACAGCAGATCCTTCACGTGCGCCGCTTCCAGAAAGCGCAGCCCGCCGAATTTGACGAACGGAATGTTGCGGCGGGTCAGCTCCAGTTCCAGCGCGGCGCTGTGGCTGGCCGTGCGAAACAGCGCCGCCTGCGACTTAAGCGTCGCGCCGCCCTCGCGCTGCGCAAGCACCTGGTCAGCCACCCAGCGCGCCTGGCCGGCTTCGTCGCTTACTGTTACCAGCTCGGGCATCTGCGAGGACTTGCGGTCGGTCCACAGGTCCTTGGCATAGCGTTCGGTGGCCTGCGCGATCACCGCGTTCGAGGCGTTCAGGATGGGTTGCGAGGACCGGTAGTTGCGGTCCAGCGTGATGACGCGCGCCGGCGCGGGAAAGAGGTTGGGAAAGTCCAGGATATTGCGCACCGTGGCCGCGCGGAACGAATAGATGGACTGTGCGTCGTCGCCCACCACCGTCAAGCCCCGGCCGTCCGGCTTCATGGCCAGAAGAATGGCCGACTGTAGCCGGTTCGTGTCCTGATATTCGTCCACCAGCACGTGATCGAAACGCGCGCCCACGTCGGCCGCGATCTCGTCATCCGACATCATTTCGGACCAGTACAGCAGCAGATCGTCATAGTCCAGCACCTGCTGATCCTGCTTGGCCGCGACGTACGCGCGGAACAGGTTCTTGAGCTCGTCCTCCCATTGGGCGCACCACGGAAACGAGGTCTTGAGCACGTCGCCCACGGGCGTCTGGCTGTTGACCACGCGCGAATAGATCGCCAGGCACGTCCCTTTGAGCGGAAAGCGCGATTTGGTGGAGGACAGGCCAAGTTCATGGCGCACCATGCCCATCAGGTCCTCGGCATCGCCGCGGTCGTGGATGGTGAAGGCCTCGGACAGACCGATGCGCTGGGCGCAGTCGCGCAAGAGCCGCGCGCCGATCGCATGGAAGGTGCCCGCCCACGGCAGCGACGGCGCCTGCTGCGACGCGCGCAAGTTCATCACCCGCTGCAGCACCGATCCCACGCGCCGCTCCATTTCCAGCGCCGCGCGACGCGAGAACGTCAACAGCAGCATGCGCTGCGGGTCCGCCCCGTTCAGGATCAGGTGGGCCACGCGATGCGCAAGCGTGTTGGTCTTGCCCGACCCCGCCCCCGCGATGACCAGCAGCGGGCCATCGTTGCCGGGCGCGCCTGCCACGCCGAATTCGGCCGCTTCGCGCTGGGCGGGATTCAGGTCGGCCAACGGATCGGGCCGCTCGGCAGCTCGCGCGGCGGCGCTGTCGTGGTCGGGAGTATGCGAAAGAGGATCTTGGTCTGGCATGTAGCGGAGCCGCAGCGCTGCGGCCGCAAAAAGGAAGGAGCCAAGGCTGGCTCCGGATGAACACTGTATATTTATACAGAATTTTTGCGAATCCGTCTGAACCGCCCCGGCGCCATGCCCGATTTCCCCCGCATCCTGACCGGCACCGCCTCCTGGACCGACCCTACCCTGCTGGCATGCGGCCGCTTTTATCCGCCCGACGCCCGCAGCGCCGAATCCCGGCTGCGCTATTACGCGTCGCGCTTTTCGCTGACCGAGGTCGACTCCAGCTTCTACGCGATGCCCACGCCCGACAACGCGCACCGGTGGGCCACGCGTACGCCGGACGATTTCGTCTTCAACATCAAGGCGTTCCGGCTGTTTACCGGCCACCAGACGCCGCTCTCGGCCCTGCCCGGCGACATCCAGCGCGAATTGGCCGACTGGCCGGATCCGGTCATCTACCACGACCGCGTGCCCGCCGACCTGCGCGACGAACTCTGGCGGCGCTACCAGTTGGCCATCGAGCCCTTGCGGATGCCAGGCAAGCTGGGTGCGGTGCATTTCCAGTTTCCGCCCTGGATACGGCGGGACGCCCGGGGCATGGCGCGCGTGGCCGACTGCGCGCGGCGCATGGAGGAACACCTGGTGTCCGTGGAATTCCGCCACCGCAGCTGGTTCGAGAACCCTGGCGCGACGGCAAGCACACTGGCCTTCGAGCGCGATCTGGGCGTGGTGCACACCGTCGTGGACGCCCCGCAAGGCTTTGACAACACGGTGCCGGCGGTCTGGGAAAGCACCCATCCGGACCTGACGCTGCTGCGTCTGCACGGGCGCAACGCGGCCACCTGGAACGCCTCGGGCGCCGCGTCGTCGGGAAGGTTCCAGTACGAGTACTCGGAAGCGGAACTGGCCGAACTGGTCGCCCGCTTCACCCGGCTGGCCTCGCAATCGGGACAGGCCCACGCGGTGTTCAACACCAACTTCGAAGACCAGGGCATGCGCAACGCCGCCGCCTTCGCCTCGGCGCTGACGCTGCCGGGCGTGTGAACGGGTATCAGGCGCCCGCCTTGGCGGCAGGCCGCGCCGCCGGCCGCGCCACTTCAGCCAGGCTCTCCAGCAGCACCTCGAACTTGCGCGCGATGTCGTGCTCCGGCACGCAGGCGTAGCCCAGCAACAGCCCCGGCCGGCGTCCTTCGTCGTTGACGTAGTAGCGCGATAGCGCCCGCGTCAGCACGCCCTTGCTGCGGGCCACCTCGACCACGCGCAGGTCGTCCATGTCGGGCGGCAGGGTCAGCACCAGATGCAGGCCGGCCATGCTGGCGTCGCGATGCAGCCAGTCCGGTCCCAGCCGCCGCTCGATCAGGTTGACGAGCATGGCGCGGCGGCGGCCATACAGCATGCGCATGCGGCGGATGTGCGCCGCGTAATGACCTTCGGAAATGAATGTCGCCAGCGCCGCGTGCGTCATCAGATGACCCTCGCGGTACAGCTCGGCGTGCGCGGCCTGGAATGCCGCCGTCAGCGGCTTGGGCAGCACCAGATAGCCCACGCGCAGGCCGGGGTACAGCGTCTTGCTGAACGTGCCCATGTAGATCACCGGCGCGTCGGACTCCAGGCCCAGCAGCGACGCGATCGGCCTGCCCGAGAAGCGGAATTCGCTGTCGTAGTCGTCTTCGATGATCCAGCTGCCGCATTGCCGCGCCACCGCCAGCAGTTGCCGCCGGCGGGCCAGCGACATGACCGGCCCCAGCGGATACTGGTGCGAAGGCGTGACGAAGATGAACCGCGGCGGCGTGCCCACGGTGTCTGGCAGCCGCATGCCTTCTTCGTCCACGGGCAGGTGCACCGTGCGCAGTCCGTTGGCCTGCAGGATGGTGCGCGCGCCCCAGTAGCCGGGGTCCTCGACCCACGCCGTTTCGCCCGCCTCGCCCAGGATGCGCGTGGTCAGGTCGATGGCCTGGTGCGAGCCTTCGGTGATGATGATCTGTTCGGGATCGCAGTCGATCGACCGGGTCAGCGCCAGATGCTGCGCCAGCGCCTCGCGCAGCGCCGGCAGCCCGCCGCCGTAGGAATACGTCAGCAGGTCCGGCGCGGGGTTGCGCCATAACGCGCTGAAGATGCGGCCAAACTTCTTGTGCGGAAACTCGGTCAGGTCGGGCACGCCCGGCATGAACGCCCCCCATTGGTAGGGCGAGGCCGACACGCCATCGACGATGGCCGCGCCGCGCGGCGACAGCGAGGGACGCGATGCCGCTTCGTGCGCCTGCCGCGCGCGGCGGCCGCTGGCCAGGTAGGAGTCCGGCACCGACGCATTGACGAAAGTGCCATTGCCCTGCCGGCTGCGGGTATAGCCCTCGGCGAGCAGCTGGCTGTAGACATGCACGACCGTGTTGCGGGCAATGCCCAGCTCGGCCGCCAGGTCCCGCGTGGCGGGCAGGCGCGAGTCCGCGGCAATGGATCCATCGAGGATGGCTTCACGGATGCCGCGGTAGAGCCGCTTGTTCATGGGCTCGCTGGCGCCATCGGCCAGGCGCAGCAGCAGCAAGTCACCGACGATGGACCGCAATTGGTTCTACCTGATTTATCAAAGTGGTTCCCACAAGTGGGGCCATCGTAGCATTAAATAAGTGCTTTACCGCCCATCACTCTCATCGAGACCGAGATGAAGAATCAGGATCTGAATACCCGCCGTTCCCTGGCCACGCCGCGCGGCGTCGGCGTCATGTGCGACTTCTATGCCGTGCGCGCGGAAAACGCCACGCTGTGGGATGCCGAAGGCAAGGAATACATCGACTTCGCAGGCGGCATCGCCGTGCTGAACACGGGCCACCTGCACCCGAAGGTCAAGGCCGCGGTCACCGCGCAGCTGGACAACTTCACGCACACGGCCTATCAGATCGTTCCGTACGAAGGCTACATCTCGCTCGCCGAGCGCATCAACCGCGTGGCCCCCATCGATGGCCTGAAGAAGACCGCCTTCTTCACGACCGGCGTCGAAGCCGTCGAGAACGCCGTGAAGATCGCACGCTCGGCCACCGGCCGCTCGGGCGTCATCGCCTTCTCCGGTTCGTTCCACGGCCGCACGATGCTGGGCATGGCGCTGACCGGCAAGGTCGCCCCCTACAAGCTGTCGTTCGGCCCCATGCCCGGCGACATCTATCACGTGCCGTTCCCCAACGCCACGCAATCGATCAGCGTGGCCGATTCGCTCAAGGCGCTGGACCTGCTGTTCAAGGTCGACATCGATCCGAAGCGCGTCGCGGCCATCATCATCGAGCCCGTGCAGGGCGAAGGCGGCTTCAACATCACGCCGCCCGAACTGATGACGGCGCTGCGCAAGGTCTGCGACGAACACGGCATCCTGCTGATCGCCGACGAAGTCCAGACGGGCTTTGGCCGCACCGGCAAGCTGTTCGCGATGGAACACCACACCGTGCAGGCCGACATCATCACGATGGCCAAGAGCCTGGGCGGCGGCTTCCCCATTTCCGGCATCGTCGGCCGCGCCGAGATCATGGACGGCCCCGCCGCGGGCGGCCTGGGCGGCACGTACGCCGGCAATCCGCTGGCCGTGGCCGCGGCGCACGCCGTGCTGGACGTCATCGCCGAGGAAAAGCTGTGCGAACGCGCCACCCAATTGGGCGACAAGCTGCGCGCCCACCTGGAAGGGCTGCGCGGCAAGGTGCCCGGCATCGCCGACGTGCGCGGCCTGGGTTCGATGGTCGCGCTGGAACTGAACGACGCGGCGGGCAAGCCCGACGCCGAAGCGGTCAAGCGCGTGCAGAAGCGCGCCCTCGACGCCGGCCTGATTTTGCTAAGCTGCGGTGTATACGGAAACGTCCTGCGCTTCCTGTATCCCTTGACCATTCCCGACGCCCAGTTCGCACGCGCGCTGGACATCCTGTCCGAGGCGCTTGCCGCTTGAGGCGCGAGCCCTGACTAACCGGTTATTCGGCCGGCGGGCATAACGATTGCGGGCGTAGCAGGTTCCCGGCTTGGATCTCAAGCCTGAACCCTGCCGCGCCCGTCGTCGCTTGGCCCGCCGCACCCATCAAGGAGACTCCCAAATGACAGCACTGTCCCATCCCCTCGCCCGTCCCGACCTGCTGCGCGACGCCTGCTACATCAACGGCAAGTGGGTTGGCGCCGGCGAAGGCGCATCGATCCCCGTCGACAATCCGTCCACCGGCAAGACCATCGTGTCGGTGCCCAAGCTGGGCCGCAAGGAAACCGAACAGGCCATCGCCAGCGCCCAGGCCGCCCTGCCCGCCTGGGCCGCCAAGACCGGCAAGGAACGCGCCGCGATCCTGCTGAAGTGGGCGCAACTGATGATGCAGAACCAGAAAGACCTGGCTGCCATCATGACGTCCGAACAGGGCAAGCCCGTCACCGAGGCGGCCGGCGAAATCGCCTACGCGGCCTCGTTCCTGGAGTGGTTTGCCGAGGAAGCCAAGCGCGTCGACGGCGACATCCTGCAAAGCCCCAAGGCCGGCCAACGACTGATGGCGCTCAAGCAGCCCATCGGCGTCACCGCCGCGATCACGCCCTGGAACTTCCCGGCTGCGATGATCACCCGCAAGGCCGGTCCGGCCCTGGCCGCTGGCTGCACCATGATCGTCAAGCCCGCCCAGCAGACGCCGCTGACCGCGCTGGCGCTGGCCGTGCTGGCCGAAGAAGCCGGCGTGCCGGCCGGCGTCTTTCACGTCATCACCGGCAGCTCGCGCGACATCGGCGCGGCCCTGTGCGAAAGCGACGTGGTGCGCAAGCTGAGCTTCACCGGCTCGACTGAAGTGGGCCGCACGCTGATGGAGCAATGCGCGCCCACCATCAAGAAGCTGTCACTCGAACTGGGCGGCAACGCGCCCTTCATCGTGTTCGACGACGCCGACCTGGACCGCGCGGTCGACGGCATTCTGGCCTCGAAGTACCGCAATGCCGGCCAGACCTGCGTGTGCGCCAACCGCATCTACGTGCAGGCCGGCGTGTACGAGGAAGTCGCCAAGCGCCTGGTCGACAAGGTCAACGCCATGAAGGTGGGCGACGGCTTTGAAGACGGCGTGACGCAGGGTCCGCTGATCGACCGCAACGCGGTCGAGAAGGTGCAGGAGCACATCGCCGACGCCACCTCGCACGGCGCCAAGGTCATCGCGGGCGGCAAGCCGCACGCGAAGGGCGGCACGTTCTTCGAACCCACCGTGGTGCGAGACGTGACGCAATCGATGCGCTTTGCCAGCGAGGAAACCTTCGGCCCGGTCGCGCCGCTGTTCCGCTTCGAGTCCGAGGACGAAGTCATCGGCATGGCCAACGACACCATCTTCGGCCTGGCCGCGTACTTCTTCACGCGCGACTACGCCCGCATCTGGCGCGTGTCCGAAGCGCTGGAATACGGCATCGTCGGCATCAACACCGGCCTCATCTCCAACGAGGTCGGCCCGTTCGGCGGCGTCAAGCAGTCGGGCCTTGGCCGCGAAGGCTCCAAGTACGGCATCGAAGAGTACCTGGAGATCAAGTACCTCTGCGTCGACCTCGGCGCATGAAAACCGGCGCGCGCGGCGGCCCGCCGCGCGCGCCTGTCGACCGCGTGACCGATGTGCGCGCCGTGTTCATTCCGATACCATCCAGGCGTGTTAGATTTGCGCGTTCCCTGGAAGAGTCCGTATGAGCAGAACCTTCACCCTTGAGGACACCCGCAGGCTGGCGGCCATCCTGGCGGAAACCGCGCAGGCGGAAGTCATGACGCGGTTTCGCAACCTGCCCGAAGGCGCCGTGCGCGGCAAGACCTCCCCGCGCGATCTGGTCACCGACGCCGACGAGGCCGCCGAACGCCTGATCGCCGCGCGCCTGGCCAAGCTGCATCCCGGCGCCGTGCTGATCGGCGAAGAAGCCTCGGCGCGCAATCCCGCCCTCTTGAACATGCTGGTCGACGCCGACCTCGCATTCCTCATCGACCCCATCGACGGCACGCGCAACTACGTCGCGGGCCTGCCGCTGTTCGGCATGATGATCGCGGCCTGCCATCGCGGCGACGTGATCGCGGGCGTGATCTACGACCCGGTCAGCCGCGACAGCGCGCTGGCGGTGCGCGGCGAAGGCGCCTGGCTGGAATTCGAAAACGGCAAGCGGGCGCCGCTGGCGGTTGCCAGCCCCGCGCCCCCGCATGACATGGACGGCATGATCTCCACCGGCGCCCTGCCCGAGCCGCTGCGCACCACCGTCAATGGCAACCTCTCGCAGCTGGGCAGCACAGCCTCGCTGCGCTGCGCCGCGCACGAATACCGTATGCTTGCCGCGGGCCATTGCCATGTGGCGCTGTACAACCAGCTGACCGCCTGGGATCACGCTGCCGGCTGGCTGCTGCATCGGGAAGCGGGCGGCTATGCGGCGCATTTCGACGGCTCGCCCTACAAGCCCACCCACCGCACGGGCGGATTGCTGTATGCCCCAGACGCCGGAAGCTGGCATGCGGCGCGCAAGGCGCTGCTGGGGGACGCATTGGAATCCATCGAGACTTGACAGCGCGCTTGAAACCACCCCGAAAAACTGGGGTTATCCCTAGGAGTTATCCCCAGTTCCTGTGGACAACCCTATGGAAAGGTCTGTAACCGGCCGAAAAAAGCGTTGCCGGGCAAGCACTTGCTTAGACCGCTCAAAAACCGGCCGACCCGCTTCTTCTTAAAGCGCTTCCAGCGCCACCGCGCAGGGCAGTTCCACTTTCAGGGTCAGCAGGCTGTCGGCGCGGGTGCGTCCCAGATTGATGGCGGCGATGGGCAAGCCGCCACGCGACGCGGCGGTGACAAAGCGGTAGCCCGAATACACCATCAGGGACGAGCCCACCACCAGCACCGCGTCGGCGCTTTCCAGGCCCGCATTGGCGCGCTCCACGCGCTCGCGCGGGACCGTCTCGCCGAAGAACACCACGTCGGGCTTGACGATGCCGCCGCAGCGCGGACAGGGCGGCACCGCGAACCGCGAGAAGTCGTGGCCGTCCAGGTCGGCGTCGCCGTCGGGCGCATCGCTGGCCTCCAGCTGCATCCAGTCCGGATTCAGCGCGTGCAGCTTTTCCTGCCAGTCGTGGCGGCCGCCCCGCCAGTCGCAGTTCATGCAGCGCACGGCGTCCAGGCGGCCGTGCAGGTCCACGACATCGCGGCTGCCCGCGGCCTCGTGCAGGCCGTCCACGTTCTGGGTCACCAGGATGTCGACGTTGCCGCGCGCCTGCAGGCGCGCCAGCGCCAGATGCGACGCGTTGGGCCGAACGTGCCCGAAGCGGCGCCAGCCCACCATGCTGCGCGCCCAATAGCGCGCGCGGGCCAGTTCGCCGCCCATGAACATCTGCAGCGTCATGGGCGGCTGGCGCTTCCATTCGCCTTCGGTGTCGCGATAGTCAGGAATGCCCGAGTCGGTGCTGACACCGGCCCCGGTCAGGACAAAGAGCCGCGGATGGCGGTCGATGAAGCCGCGCAGCGCGGCCAGCTCCGGAACTGCTGTATCCAATCCTCGCTCCTCGAATTGCCACACCCGCGCGGGCCGAGGCCCTCAGCCGCCCAGCCCGCAATCGGGCATGTCGCTGACCAGACTGGCCTGCGTCACGTTGCTGCCCGGCGGCACGCTGCGCGTGAGCCAGACATTGCCGCCAATGGTCGACCCCTTGCCGATCGTCACGCGGCCCAGGATCGTGGCGCCCGCGTAGATCACGACATCGTCCTCGATCAGCGGGTGGCGCGCCAGGCCCTTCTTGAGTTCGCCGTTTTCGCCGGGCGGGAAGCGCTTGGCGCCCAGCGTGACCATCTGATAGAGCCGCACGCGGTCGCCGATGATGGCGGTTTCGCCAATCACGACGCCCGTGCCGTGGTCGATGAAAAAGCTGCGGCCGATGGTCGCGCCCGGATGGATGTCGATGCCGGTGTCGGCGTGAGCGATCTCGGCCACGATGCGCGCCAGCATCGGCACGCCCAGGCGATACAGGACGTTGGCAAGACGGTGATGGATCATTGCCGCCACGCCGGGATAGCACAGCAGCACTTCGTCCACGTTGTGCGCGGCCGGGTCGCCCTGATAGGCGGCCATCACGTCCAGGTCGAGCGCGGCGCGCACGGCCGGCAGCTGGGCGCCGAACTGGCGCACGATTTCCGTGGCACGCTGTTGCGTGTCGGCCTGCAGGGCCGGGTCGTGGCGGCCTTCGTATTGCAGTTCCAGACAGACCTGATGCAGCAGCGCGTCGAGCGCGGCGCCAATGGTGTGGCCGACGTAGAAGTCCTCGACTTCCTCGCGCAGGTCGATGGGACCCAGACGCATCGGGAACAAGGCGCCACAGAGATCCTTGACGATCTGGCGCAGGCTCTCTTGAGAAGGGAACTCGCGCAGGCCGGCATCGTCGCGCAGGCGGCCGCGCGGGCCGCGCCAGGCGACGCGGGCCTCGCGCAGGCCGGACACGATGCCGTCCAGGTTCCAGTGCGCGGTGGGGAAATGGGTGGGGCCGCTCATTGCCGGGCTCCGGACAGGGAGCCGGCGGTTCCGGCAGTCGGATGGATAACGAACATGGGTTTGCCTCGCTGACGGTGCGAAGCCCCCGGGGCAGAGCGCCGGGCAATGCTGCTTCGCAATAATTCCGTCAACTGTAACCGCTCTGGCGCGCAGGCCGAAAGTCATCCGATATGGCGTTGGGGTTATGCCGTGGCGGGCTCGACCTCGTAGCCCTGCGGATTGCCCTGCTGCCAGCGCCACCCGTCCGCGCACATGGCGTCCACGCCGTGCGTGCTGGTCCAGCCCAACAGCGACGCCGCCAGCGCCGGATCGGCCCACATGCGCTCGACATCGCCCGGCCGCCGCGGCAGGACGCGCAGCGGAATCTTGCAGCCATTGACGCGCTCGAACGCGTGCACCAGTTCCATCACGCTGGTGCCCTGCCCCGTTCCCAGGTTGACCGCCACGAACCCCGGATGGGTTTCCGCATAGGTCAGCGCCTGCACATGGCCGCGCGCCAGATCCATGACGTGCAGGTAATCGCGCACGCCGGTGCCGTCGGGCGTGTCGTAGTCGTTGCCGAACACGCGCAAAAACGGCTGGCGCCCCACCGCCACCTGCGTGATGAACGGAAAAAGATTGTTGGGCAGGTCGCGCGGGCTCTCGCCGATCAATCCGCTGGGATGCGCGCCGATGGGATTGAAGTAGCGCAGCGTGACGGCGCTGAAGGCGGGGTCCGCCACGCAGACGTCCTTCAGCATTTCCTCGACCATCAGCTTGGTGCGGCCATACGGATTGGCCGGCGCCAGCGGATGGGCCTCGGTGAACGGCAGGTATTGCGGTTCTCCATACACCGTGGCCGACGAGCTGAACACCAGCCGCGACACGCCCGCCTCACGCATGGTGCGCAAGAGGACGAGCGAACCCTGCACGTTGTTGTCGTAATACTTGAGCGGGTTCGCCACCGATTCGCCCACCGCCTTGCAGCCGGCCAGGTGCAGCACCGATTGCACGGGCATGCCGCGTGCCGCCGCCTGCGCCAGCACGCCGGCCACCAGCCCGGGCGATCGGATGTCGCCTTCGACCAGCGGGATCGGCGTGCCGCAAAGCTGCTCCACGCGGCGCACGGCCTCGCGGCTGCCGTTGCTGAAGTTGTCCAGCACCAGCGGCCGCAGGCCGGCGGCGATCATCGCCACCAGCGTGTGGGTCCCGATATACCCTGCGCCGCCCGTCACCAGCACGTGCGTGTCCGGCATGTCGATGCTCCGTCAGAGATGGGCCGCCATGCCCGGCACCCACGCATGGCGGGGACGCGGGGCCTGCGCATGGCTGCGGTAGCGGTCGATCCAGTACGACGTGGAGGCATCATGGCCCCAGTCGACCACGCCCGCCGACACCGGCACCGCCAGCTCGCGCTCGATGCCGCTGGCCAGCCGCTTGCCCAGTTCCACGCCGTATTGGTCGAAGGGGTTGATGCCCCAGACCACGCTCTGCACGAACACCTTGTGCTCGTACAGGGCCAGCAGCGCGCCCAGGCTGCGCGGATCGAGCTGGCGCAGGACGATCAGCGTCGACGGCCGGCCGCCCGGATGCACCATGTGCTGCGCCAGCGTCAGCGCGCGCTCCTGGTTGTCGATGTGCGCCACGTCCAGCATCGCCTGCTCCAGGCTCTTGCCGCGCAACAGCGCCTGGCGCTGCGCGAGGCAGTTGGCCAGCAGCATGCGATGCGCATCGGGGCTGTCGGCATGCCCTTGCAGGCTGGCGATGAAGTCGACCGGCGCGCCTTCCTCGCTTTGATGCAGCCACTGGAAGAACGTGTGCTGGCCGTCGGTGCCCGGCATGCCCCAGATGATGGGGGCCGTCGGCACGCCGACTGCCGAGCCATCGCCCGCGACTCGCTTGCCCAGCGATTCCATCTCCAGCTGCTGCAGGTAGGTCACCAGGTGCAAGAGGCGGCCGCTATATGCAGCGACGTTCAGCGAGTTGAATCCCAGCACGCTGCAATTGACCAGCCCGGCCAGCGCCAGTTGCACCGGCGCGTTGGCCGCGAACGGCGTCTGCAGGAAATGCTGGTCCATCGCCTCGGCGCCCGCGCGCATGCCGATCAGCACGTCCACGCCCACCGTCAGCGCGATCGACAAGCCGGCGACCGACCAGACGGAATAGCGCCCGCCCACCCAGTCGCACATCTTGAAGACCTGGCTGGACGGCACGCCCAGCGCGCGCGCGGCCGGCGCATTGGCGGTGACGGCCGCCAGATGGTCGGACACGTCGGCCACGCCGCCCTGCTTGAGCCATGCAATGGCGGCGCGGGCGTTGTGCAGCGTTTCCGTCGTGGTGAAGGATTTGGACGACACCACCACCAGCGTGCGGCGCGGGTCCAGCCCGGCCACGGCGTCATGGAACGCATGGCCGCAGATGTTGGAGACAAAGCGGATCTGCCGGCGCTGCAGCGGTCCGCCGAAGGCCTGCACCGCCAGGCGCGGGCCCCAGTCGCTGCCGCCGATGCCGATGTGCAGGACGGTGGAGAAGTCCGCCGTCTGGTCCACGCGCCGCACAAAGTCGGTCATGCGCGAATACTCGCAGACGGAATCCGCGTCCTGCCCTTCGGGCTGTTCGCGCGTGCGTCCCGCGCGCAGCGCGGTATGCCATGCCGCGCGGTTTTCAGTCCAGTTGACCGGTTCCCCGGCAAACAGCGCGCGGCGCGCCTCTTCCAGTCCGCGCGCCTGCAGCAGCGCCATGCCGGCGCCGTCCAGCGACGGCGACTGGCGCTGCATGGTCAGGTCCACGCACAAGCCTGCCGCCTCGATCACCTTGAGCGCACTGGCGTCCAGTTCGGCGTTCTGCGCAGCCTGCGCGAAAGCCATCCACTCGGGGCTGTTTGCCAGTCCGGAGTCTGCCCTTAACGCCTCAATCGCCTGTTGAGCCTTTCCCATCGCGTGATGCTCCTTAGAACGGTAAACGAATGTGAGGTGCAATGCGCTTGAACGCCTTGCGAAAGTCCTCCTCGATACGAGCCAGCGCGGCCACGTTGTCTCCTTCGAACCGGAGTACCACCGTTGGCGTGGTGTTGGACGGTCGCGCAAGGCCGAAGCCATCCGCGTAATCCACACGGATCCCGTCGAGCTCGTTGATCGACACTGCGCCGGGGAATTCCCCTTGGTCGCGCAGCGCCTGCACAAGCTCGACGCCTTCCGTGGTCTCCAGTTTCAATTCGGGGGTGGCGCAGGACTGCGGCAAGCTTTCCAGCAAAGCCGAGGGGTCCGGCGCCGACGAGAGGATTTCCAGCAGGCGGGCGGCGGCGTAGATACCGTCGTCAAAGCCATACCAGCGCTCCTTGAAGAAAATGTGGCCGCTCATCTCTCCAGCAAGTAGCGCTCCCGACTCCCGCATCTTGGCCTTTATCAGGGAATGCCCTGTCTTCCACATGGTCGCCTTGCCGCCCGCCTCGGTGATGGCGCGGGCCACATGGCGGCTGCATTTCACGTCGTAGATCACCTCGGCGCCCGGGTTGCGTGACAGCACGTCGCGGGCGAACAGGATCAGTTGGCGATCCGGCCAGATGATCTGTCCCGATTTTGTGACCACGCCCAGCCGGTCGCCGTCGCCGTCGAACGCCAGGCCCACCTCGCAATCCGAATAGCGCAGGCAATAGATCAGGTCCTGCAGGTTGTGGGGATCGGCCGGATCCGGGTGATGCCCCGGAAAAGAGCCGTCCACTTCGCAGAACAGTTCGGTGACCTCGCAGCCAAGCGCCCGAAAGAGCCCCGGCGCCACCGCGCCCGCCACCCCGCTGCCGCAATCGATGGCGATCTTCATGGGCCGCGCCATGCGGATGTCGCCCACCAGGCGCGCCGCATAGCAGGGTGTGATCTGCATCTGCGTGCGCCCGCCGGGCACCGGCGCCGAATCGATCGGCTGGCGCATCGCATCGCGCAGCGCCGTCAGGCCGTCGCCGTACAGCGAACCGCCCTCCATCACGATCTTGAAGCCGTTGTGCGTGGGCGGGTTATGGCTGCCCGTCACCGCAATGCCGGTGCCGGTATCCATCAGCCGGGTCGTGAAATACACCATCGGCGTGGTCGCCATGCCGATATCGATGACGTGCATGCCCGCCGAACGCAGCCCCGCCTGCAGCGCCGCGGACAGTTCGACGCTGCTCAGCCTGCCATCGCGGCCCACCACGATCGACCGCACGCCCTGCTCGTGGGCCTTGGCGCCCACCGCCATCCCCAGGCTATGGGCAAACCTTGCATCCAATTCGTCCGGTACTGTTCCCCGTATGTCGTAGGCCTTGAAAACCGCATCCAGAATCTGCGGCGTGTCCCAGCCAAAAGTTCCGTGCATGCCAGTTTCTCCGGGTGGCGTTCACTTGGGACCGTTGTGTTTGAAATCACCGTAGTACGCCGCACGGGAGTAGCGATAACCGCCGTACTTGGACCGGAAGCCAAAGCGTTCCGGCATCAGCTTCAAGCCATTGAAGAGCACGCCGTCCACCGGGGCGCCCGCCTGGATCAGGCGCTTGGCCGTCTCGCGGATCTCGCCCACGGTGTTCATGCCGGACCGCACCACCACCATCACCGCCGCGGCGTGCGTGCCGACCACGGCCGCGTCGGGCGAGGACAGCACGGGCGCCGTGTCCAGGATCACCATGTCGTACTGCGTGGCCAGTTCCCGCAGGGTTTCGCCGAAGACGGGCGACGCCAGCAGCTCGGACGGATCGAAGGTGACGGCGCCCGTGGCGATGAAGTCCACGCCCTCGGACACGCTGTGCTTTCTGACGCGGCTGAGCGGGATCGTGCCGGTCAGCACTTCGAACAGGCCATCTTCCTTGGGCACGCCAAAGTAGCGGTTGAGCTGGCCCTTGCGGAAGTCGGCATCGATCAGCAGCACGCGCTTGCCGACGCCGCCCTGGATGAAGGCAAAATTTGCAGACAGGAAGGATTTACCCACGCCCGCCACCGGCCCCGTGAACATGACCATGTTGTTGGCCGACTGGCGCAGCGAGGCCTGCAGCACGTTGCGGAACGACCGCAGGCTTTCGATGGGTGGCGAGTTGCCCTGGCTCTGGGCCAGCAGCGCGGGCACGGTGGCGTTCTTGCGCCGGCTGCGGCGCCACAGCTTGTCCTGCACGTCGCTGTACGGAATGGCGGCCAGCACCGGCAGGCCGGTATGGCGCTCGACGTCTTCCGGCTCGGACAGGCCGCCGAACAGGGCGTTGCGCACGAACGCGCACAGGATGGCGAAGATCAGGCCGGCCGCGGTGGCCACGCCAATGATGATCGCGGCCTTCGGACGCACCGGCTTGTCGGGCTGCACGGCCGCATCCAGGATGCGCACGTTGCCCACCTTGCCGGCGCGGATCAGCTTGAGCTGTTGCGTGTTGTTGAGCAGCGCCGTGTACAGCTCGGTGTTGACGCGCACGTCACGCACCAGGCGCACCACGTCCTGTTCCAGATCGGGCAGCTGCTTGATGTTGTTGCCCAGGCGGTTGACGTCGCCGGTCAAGGACGCGATCTGACGGTCGATGCCCACGATGCTCGGGTGCGTCGGCGCAAAACGCGTGATCAGTTCCTGGCGCTTCTGGCGCAGTTCCATCACGCGAGTCTGCGCATCCACCGACTGCCCGAGGATCAGCTTGGCCTCTTCGCTCAGGTCGATCGTGCCGCGCTTGTTGCGCAACTGGTTGTACTTGGTTTCCGCGGCGTCCAGCTCGGCCTTCAGTTGCGGCAACTGCTGCTCCAGGAACACCAGCGACTTCTCAGCCTGGGCCGACTTGCGGTTCACGTTCTGCTGCACGTATTCCTGGCCGATCTGATTGAGCACCGCGGTCGTCAGCGCCGGATCGTTGCCCTCCAGGGTGACGCCGATCACGCCCGACGTACGCCCGCGCTCAAAGATGCCCAGGTGCGATTGCACGTTCTCGATGGCCGCCAGACGCGAGCTGCGCGACACCGTGAACTCGGTGCCGGGACGGCCCGACAACGCGTCCACATGCACGTCCATGGCCCCGCCGCCCGGCAGCAGGAAGCGCTCGGGCTTGCCCACCGTCCCGGTGAAGGTTGCGCCGGTCAGCTTGTCGCTGAGCGTGTAGCGGCCTTCGCCCAGCGTGGTCAGGCGAAACGGCTTGCCCAGCCATTCGTTGGGCACGTCCAGCTGCGAGATCGCGATGGTCTCGCCGCCCCACGCATAGCCGCCGCGCGGCAAGCCGGACGGATACGGCAGGCTTTCATAGCGCTGCGCCAGCCACTCGCCGACCACGGGGAAATAGCGCGGCTTGGCGTGGATGTAGAGCAGGAACTTGTCGACCGCGGGACCGACGACCATGCGCGAACGCAGCACTTCCATTTCGCCGGACGTTTCCGCCTTGGTGTCGAACATCGACGACACATCGCCCAGCAGGCTTCGCGCCTGCCCGTTCGGAAGCTCCTCCTCGACCTGCACGATGATGTCAGCCGAATAGACCGACGGCGTCACCATCACGTAGGCCAGCGCGCCGAGAAACGCAAACAGGGTGATCGCAATGATCATCCAGCGGTTGGAAAAAATGGCGTCCACGTGGGACGACAAGGGGGTTTCCTGCTGACGGGCCGGTACTGACGGCTCGAACGATTCGATGGGCAACGACATGCAGCTCTCCAGGAGAGGGCGCCGCCGCGGTAGCGGCGCCCCCAAAGGCGGGTTTTTCAGGCGGACTAATCGATGGACTTGACGGTCTGTACGGTTTGCGCGCTCGGGAACAGGTTGCTGATGAAGCGGTTCCACCGCACCAGGCTGGCCGTATCCACGAACACGACGTCTTTGGGTTGCAATTCAAACTTCGCGCCGACCGCAAGGGCTTGCGGCGATGCGGCGTTCAAGTGGTAGACCAAAGGCTTTGCCTCCTCCGTGGCGCGCACGACGAAAATTTGCGAAGGGTCGGCCGTGAGCTGGTTCGGCCCGCCCGCCAGGCCCAGCGCTTCGGTCAGCGACATGCGGCCATCGCGCATGACCGAGGCGCCGGGCAGGAAGACTTCGCCCATCACGAACACCTTGCTGTCGTCGCGCGGCGTGACTCTCACGATGTCCCCTGCCTTGAGCATGACCTGGTTCAGATCCTGGCCGCGCTCGATCAGCGCGGGAAGGTTCACGCGAGTACGACGGCCATCGCGGATCACATAGACCGCACTGCGATCGCCGGTAGGCAGAATGCCTCCGGCCCTGTTGAGCGCTTCCAACAGGGTCATGGGAACATCGTTGATCGCAACCGTGCCCGGCGTCGTTACCTCGCCATCGACGAAGATGCGCTTGCTGCGAAATCCCAGAACGCGAACGGTGATCTGCGGGTCCTGTATGTACTTGCCTGAACTATTGACTATGAGATTGCGCGCCTGAAGTTCAGTCAACCCCGCCACTTTCAGCAGTCCCGTATACGGAAACTGGATATATCCCGTGGATGAAACCGTATAGCCCGGAATGCCCGAGGCGGTATCCCCGATGGCTAATTCCGTTGCCCCCGATCCGATGGCGTAGGTTTGCGTCGGAAGCACGAGCTCGGGGTGATCCCACACGACGATCGACAGGATGTCTCCCGGTCCGATGAGGTAGGGACCGGGCTTGCCGACCAGGTGGCCAATGCCTTCGTTGTCGAGCAGCGCTTCACGCGCGCGCTGCTCATCGAGCACCAGCGACGGCGTGATTTCCTTGATGACAGCCTTGGAGTTCGGGTCCAGCGGATCCGCGAGTTGATTGGCGCTGAACGTCATGCCGGGAGACAAGGCGCAAGCGCTCAGCGAGGACACGAGCGCGATAGCGGCTATGGCTCGGCTCAACGTTCCGAAAAGTGTAGTCATGGCGAATCCACTGTGAATGACTTCGTTGCTTGGAAAGGAGCCCGATGCGTAACGGGTTGCGACATTCCACACGCTTTTCCTAGTCCCGCACATTCGACGGATGCCCTAAGCCTTCTCCTACATCGTTTGGAGGTTTCGGGTGAGTTGCGCTCTCAATAAGATTTTGTCGGTAGCCACATGCTTTGCGGCACTGCACAGTCGTTGCTTGCCGCAGGGTGCTTCCCCCCGAACAGGAGTGCGCGATGGACCCGTCCCAAACGGACACGTCGGCAAGGTTCAGCGGAGCAAGCTATCTGTATCGCTTGCTCGACGCCGCGATCGTCATCACCTGCGGCCTGACTGCCACCGGTTTGAAATTCTCGGAAGAGGCCTTGACGGATCCTCCGCAGATTCATCTGTTCCTGATCTACCTTTGCGGCCTGGGTGCGATCGCGATATTCCCGGCCTTCCGCCTGTATGTGTCGTGGCGCGGACGCCTCCTGACCGATCTGGTGGTGCGCAGCCTGGCTGCGTGGGCAACCGTGTTCGCGTTGGGCATCTTCGTCAGTTTTCTCATGCACCAGACCGGCGCGATATCCCGCTTATGGGCTGCAACCTGGTTCGGCATGACGGCGCTGGCGCTGGCCGGCGTGCGCATCGCCGTCTATGCGGCGCTGGGCGCGGCGCGCGATCGCGGCATGGACAAAAAGCGCGTGCTGCTGGTGGGCTTTGGCGCGCTGGGCCACGACATGTGGCGCCGCGTGGAAAAGTACCGCGAGGCCGGCTACCAGATATCGGGGATCTACGCCGAACCGCATGAGATCCTGCCGCCGCAGGTCCGCCGTCTGCATGACCTGGACAACCTGACCACCTTCGTGCGCGAAAACAACGTGCGCGAAATCTGGATCGTGCTGCCGATGGAAGCCGGCCAGGAGCTGCGCGAGGTGCTCTATCACCTGCGCAACGACCTGGTGGACATCCGCTGGATTCCCGATGTCATGTCCATTCAGCTGCTGGGCCATCGCATCGGCGAATTCCTGGGGCTGCCCGCCATCCAGTTGAACAGTCTGCCGGCCGCCGGCGTGCGCGGCTGGGCCAAGGAGGCCTTCGACCGCAGCTTTGCGCTGTGCGCGCTGATCGGCCTGGCGCCCGTGATGCTGACCGTGGCCTTGCTGATCAAGCTGACCTCGCGCGGCCCGGTCTTTTTCACGCAGCCGCGTCTGGGCGTGGACGGCAAGGTGTTCCACGTCTACAAGTTCCGCACCATGACCGTGCACCAGGAACAGGGCGTGGTCACGCAAGCCACGCGCAACGACAGCCGCGTCACGCGCATCGGCGGTTTCCTGCGCCGCACCAGCCTGGACGAGCTGCCGCAGTTCCTGAACGTGCTGATGGGCGACATGTCGGTGGTGGGCCCGCGCCCGCATGCGCTGGAGCACAACGAAATGTACAAGGACCTGGTGCAGCGCTACATGATGCGCCATCGCGTCAAGCCGGGCATCACCGGCTGGGCGCAGGTCAACGGCTTTCGCGGGCAGACCGACACGCTGCGCAAGATGAGCGACCGCGTCGAACACGACATCTACTACATCCAGCATTGGACGTTCCGGATGGATCTGCTGATCATCGCGCGCACGGCGGTATCGGGTTGGACGGGCCGCAATGTCTACTGAACCGTTGGGATGGCCTGTGCGCGAAGCGCCGGCGCCGCGGGGCGGAGTGCTGGCCCGCGCGGACTTCCGCCAGGCGGTGGAGATGCTGCCGCTGGTGTCGATCGACCTGCTGCTGCGCGACGGCGCCGGCAACTACCTGACCGGGCTGCGCGCCAATCCGCCCGCGCAGGGCGCGTGGTTCGTGCCCGGCGGCCGGATCCGCAAGAACGAGTCCCTGCAGCGCGCGCTGCGCCGCATCGTCCAGGACGAGCTGGGCCTCTCGCTGCCCGATCTCGCCTGGACGCCGCGCGGCGTGTACGAGCACTTCTATGGCACGAATTTCGCGGGTGAGGCGGGACGCTCCACCCACTACGTCGTCCTCGCCTACGAGGCCGAGCTTTCTCTGGATACCGCAAGCCTTCCCTTGGCGCAGCACAGCGGCTACCGCTGGCTGCCCGGGGAAGTGATCGCCGCCGATCCCGGCGTGCATCCGTACACCCAGGCCTACTTCAAGGAGTGAGAGCCATGACCAACCCCCGTCCTCCGTACCGGGCTGTGATTCTTTGCGGCGGTTCAGGCTCGCGCCTGTGGCCGCTGTCGCGCGAACTGCTGCCGAAGCAGTTCATCCGTTTGACCGACGACCGCAGCCTGTTGCAGAACACCCTGCGGCGGCTGGATTCGGCCGGCGCGCAGGCCCGTCCCATCCTGGTCTGCAACGAGGCGCACCGCTACATTGCGGCGGAACAGGCCGAGGAGCTGGGCATCAAGGACGCCGAGGTCATCCTGGAGCCGTTCGCGCGCAACACCGCGCCGGCCATCGCCGCCGCCACGCTGCGGGCGATGCAGGATGGCGAGGACCCGATCATGCTCATCATGCCGTCGGACCACGTGCTGGAGGATGGCGAAGTGCTGAGCGCGGCCTTCGCCCAGGCGTACGACGCCGCCCGTCAGGGCGCGCTGGTGACATTCGGCATTAAGCCGACCGCGCCGCTCAGCGGATACGGCTACATCCAGGCCGACGAACCCGGCGCCATGGCGCCCGCGCGCCGCGTGCGCCGGTTCGTGGAAAAGCCGTCGCCCGAGGTCGCCCAGCGGTTCATCGATGACGGCGGCTATTACTGGAACAGCGGCATGTTCGCCTTCCAGGCCTCGGTCTTCCTGTCCGAACTGGGGCGGCTGGCGCCCAAGATCCTGGAGCAGGCCGAGGCCGCCGTGGCCACCGGGCATGGCGACAGCGGGCTCTTTCACCTGGACGGCCCGGCGTTCGAGGCCTGCCCCAGCGATTCGATGGACTACGCCATCATGGAGCGCACCGACAGCGCGGTGGTGATCCCGCTGGCGGCCTCGTGGAGCGACGTGGGCGCGTGGGACGCCGTCTGGGGAATCGCCCAGAAGTCGGTGGAAGGCAACTCCACCACGGGCGACGTCATGGTGGAGGACTCGCGCAACTGCCTCATCCATTCGACCAGCCGGCTGGTCGCCTCGGTGGGCCTGGACGACATCGTCGTCATCGAGACGGCCGACGCGGTCCTGGTGGCGCACAAGTCGCGCTCGCAGGACGTCAAGCGCCTGGTCGAGGTCTTCAAGGCGCAGCACCGCAGCGAGCTCAACCACCACCGCGAGGTGCAGCGGCCCTGGGGGTCGTACGACTCCGTTGGCCAGGGGCCGCGCTACCAGGTCAAGCGCATCACCGTGAAACCCGGCGCGCGCCTGTCCTCGCAGATGCACCATCACCGTGCCGAGCACTGGATCGTGGTGTCCGGCACGGCCCGCATCTACAACGGCGACAAGCAGTACCTGCTGACCGAGAACCAGTCGACCTACATCCCGCTGGGCGAGATCCACAGCCTGGAGAACCCCGGGAAGATTCCGCTGGAGATCATCGAGGTGCAATCGGGCGCCTATCTCGGCGAAGACGACATCGTGCGATTCCAGGACATCTACGGTCGTGTCTGAGCCGGTTTCGGTTCCCTTCTGGCGCCCGGGCATGGCAAGGATTTGCCTGCCCGCGGCGGCCCTGTTTTTCATCGTGCTGGTCACGGTGGGCAACCTGCCTGGGCTGGCGGCGGACATGTCCGATGCCTTTGGCGACAAGCGGCTGCACCTGGCCGCCTACGCCTGCCTGACCGCGCTGATCTACCTGTCGGTGAATCGGCGCCCCGCGCTGGTGGCCATGCTGGCGGTTACCGCGCTGGGCGCGCTGGATGAATCAATCCAATCCTTTTTTCCCTACCGGCAGGCGGATCTCTTAGACCTTTTGGCCGATATCTCAGCGGCTGGTGCAACAGTAATCTCTTTGCACATTGGTACCGCAGCCATCGGCTCCTTTCGTGCAGTCACTAAGTCTTAAGGACACAACCATGCCAAAACGGGCACTGATTACCGGCGTAACTGGCCAAGACGGGGCCTATCTGGCGGAGCTTCTGCTGGCCAAGGGCTATGAGGTCCACGGCATCAAGCGGCGCGCTTCGCTGTTCAATACCGCGCGGATCGACCACCTGTACCAGGATCCGCACGACCAGCCCCGTAATTTCGTGCTGCACCACGGCGACATGACGGATTCGTGCAGCCTCATCCGCATCGTCCAGTCGGTGCAGCCCGACGAGATCTACAACCTGGCCGCGCAAAGCCACGTGGGCGTCTCGTTCGAGGAACCGGAATACACCGCCAACGCCGACGGCCTGGGCACCCTGCGCCTCTTGGAAGCGATCCGCATCCTGAAGCTGGAAAACAAGACGCGCTTCTACCAGGCGTCCACGTCCGAGCTTTACGGCCTGGTGCAGGAAACGCCGCAGAAGGAAACCACCCCCTTCTATCCGCGCAGCCCCTACGCCGCCGCCAAGCTGTACGCCTACTGGATCAGCGTCAACTACCGCGAAGCCTATGGCATGTACGCCTGCAACGGCATCCTGTTCAACCACGAATCGCCCAAGCGCGGCGAAACGTTCGTGACGCGCAAGATCACCCGCGGCCTGGCGCGCATCGTGCTGGGGCTGCAGGAATGCCTGTACCTGGGCAACCTGTCCGCGCTGCGCGACTGGGGCCACGCCCGCGACTACGTCGAGATGCAGTGGCTGATGCTGCAGCAGGACACCCCCGAGGACTACGTCATCGCGACTGGCATGCAGTACAGCGTGCGCGAGTTCATCAACACCGCGGCGCGCGAGCTGGGCATCCTGCTGGCATGGGAAGGCGAAGGCCTGGAAGAGACGGCGACCGTGCTGTTCTCGCCGGTGCACGACGTCAAGGCGGGCCAGGTGATCGTGCGCGTCGATCCGCGCTACTTCCGTCCGACCGAGGTCGAAACCCTGCTGGGCGATCCCACCAAGGCCCGCGAGAAGCTCGGCTGGACGCCCCGCACCTCGTTCGCGCAGCTCGTCAAGGAAATGGTCGAGAGCGACCTGAAGGAAGCGCGGCGCGATGCGCTGGTCGAACAGAACGGCTACGAAATCTACGCCTACAAGGAGTAGCCCGCCATGACGAACCTGGACCAACGCGTGTTCGTCGCCGGCCACCGCGGGATGGTGGGCGCGGCGATCACCCGCGAACTGCACCGGCGCGGCTACGAGAACGTGCTGACCCGCAGCCGCGCCGAACTGGACCTGGAAAACCAGAACCAGGTGCACCGCTTCTTTTCGACCACGCCGGTCGATGTGGTGTACCTGGCCGCCGCCAAGGTGGGGGGCATCCTGGCCAACCAGACGCATCCGGTGGACTTTCTGTACAAGAACCTGATGATCCAGTGCAACGTGATCCGCGCCGCGTATGCGGCCGGGGTGCGCAAGCTGCTGTTCCTGGGTTCGTCATGCATCTATCCGCGCGAGGCGCCGCAGCCCATCCGCGAGGACGCGCTGCTGACCGGTCCGCTGGAATCCACCAACGAGCCCTACGCCATCGCCAAGATCGCCGGCCTGAAGCTGTGCGAGGCCTACCAGCGCGAGCACGGCGCGCGCTTCATCTGCGCCATGCCGACCAACCTGTACGGCCCGCACGACAACTACGACCTGCACAGCAGCCACGTGCTGCCTGCCCTGATCCGCAAATTCCACGAGGGCCGCGAGGCCGGTGCGGAAAGCGTGACGATCTGGGGCACCGGGGCGCCGCTGCGCGAGTTTCTGTATGTGGACGACCTGGCGCAGGCCAGCGTCATGCTGATGGAGCATCCGGACGCCGAGGGCATCTACAACATCGGCGCCGGCCAGGACATCTCCATCGCGGACCTGGCGCGGCTGGTGGCGCGCGTGATCGGCTACGAGGGCAAGATCGTCTACGACACCTCCAAGCCCGACGGCACGCCGCGCAAGTTGATGGACTCGTCGCGCGTGCAGGCGCTGGGCTGGCGGCCGGAGATCTCCCTGACGCACGGCATCACGCTGGCCTATGGCCATTTCCTGCGCGAGCGCACGCAACAGGCGCTGCCGGTCGCCTAACGGCCGCGCCAGCATGACAGACAGGGTTACCGATGCTTGGATTCGTGAAGAAACACATCGCCGGCAATGCTTCCTTCTGGGGGCTGGTGGAATACGGCATCGGTCCCGTCGCGGCGCTGGTGGCGCTGCCGATCCTCTTTCGCCAGCTCGGCACGGTCGGCTTCGGCCAATATTCCATGATCATCGCGCTGGCCGGGTTCGGCAACGCGGCGAACCTGGGCGCGGCGGTGACCGCGACCAAGCTCGTCTCCGAGAGCATGCACGAGCCCGGCGGCGCCTATCGCGCGGCCGGCGTCAGCATGTCGCTGATCGGCTGTGCGCTGGCCGTCGTCACCTTGGCCGCCGTGCTGCTGTGGGGCGTCGTGGGGCTGGGCTGGCCGGACGCCACGTTTGGCGGCGTGGCCGTCACGATGCTGGCCATGCCCGCCCTGGCCATCTACCTCACGCAGCAGTATGACCAGCTCTTTTCCGGCTGCCTGAAGGGACGCGAGGACTTTCGCGCCACCGCGCTGTGCGAGGTCTTCAGCCGCACCGGCACGATGGCGCTGGCGTGCGCGGCCGCCTGGTACACCGCCTCGCCCACCTGGACCGGCTTGGCGCAGGCCCTCGGCCTGCTCATCGCGGGCAGCGTAAAGATGCGGGTGTTCTCGCGCGCCTATGACCGATTCATCGTGCGGCCCGTGCGCGACCGCGGCGCCATGATGGCCGCCTTCCGCTTCTCGCGCTGGTCGTGGCTGAACAGCCTGAGCGCGCTGGCTTTCGGCTCGGTCGACCGGGTGCTGGTCGGCAGCCTGATGGGACCAGCGGCGCTGGCGATCTACA
The DNA here is from genome assembly GCF_041879325.1 of Achromobacter sp. JD417. Lineage (NCBI taxonomy): Bacteria > Pseudomonadati > Pseudomonadota > Betaproteobacteria > Burkholderiales > Alcaligenaceae > Achromobacter > Achromobacter sp. JD417. Next base: position 3,960,277 of record NZ_CP087159.1, read on the forward strand.
CCGTCGGCGTGCAGGTCGGCCAGATCATCCATACGGCGTCCGTCGCCATCTTCCAGAAGGCGATGCCGCGCGTGACACGCCTGTCCGTCTCGCCGCCCTACCCCGGCGCCGCGGAACGCGAAATCCGCCGCATGATGCTGTGGAACCTGGCGCTGTCCGCCAGCGCCACGCTGGCCGTGCTGGCGGTCAGCAAGCCGCTTCTGAACGTGCTGCTGGGCGAGAACGTCGCCAGCGGCCATCTGGGCACCTTCCAGTTGCTGATCGTGGCGTCGGGCCTGTTGTCCCTGAACGCCGCGGCGCACTTCTCCCTCCTGGGGCTCGGCAATTCCCGCGCTGTCGCAATCCTGAACGGACTGGGCGGCCTGGCGATGCTGTGCGTCATGGCGGGACTGGTTCACGTGGCGGGGGAACACGCCGCAGCCTGGGGCCGCATGGCCTATGCGGCGATCACGCTGGCCGGCGTGGCCCTCGCCATCCGTCAATCCCGCCCCGACTTTCCGGGCGCCATGCCTGCGGCCACCCGATAACCAACATGCTGAGGTCCTACATGCGCAAGCGCCATAACGAGTATTCACGCCAGCTCATCGACTTCGTCCGCGAGCTTCGTCCGCCGGCGCCCATCGCCAGCGGGCTGCTGCCCAAGGTGACGATCGTGACGCCCTCGTTCAACCAGGCCAAGTTCCTGGAGCGCACCATCCTGTCCGTGCTGAACCAGGGGTATCCGCGGCTGGAATACATCATCATCGACGGCGGCTCCACCGACGGCAGCGTGGACATCATCAAGAAATACGAGCGCTACCTGTCTTATTGGGAAAGCACCCCGGACCGGGGCCAGTCGCACGCGATCAACAAGGGGTTCGAACGCGCCACGGGCGACTACGTCGGCTGGCAGAACTCGGACGACCTGTACTTCCCGGGCGCGCTGCGCAAACTGGGGGCCGCCGCGGCCAAGGGCCGAGCGCCGATCGTCAGCGGCAACCTCTTCGTGGCGGATGCCGACAACCGCATCTTCCGCAAGATCCACTACACGCCCGTCAACCGCGGCACGCTGACGGTGGTCAAGGCCTCCATCCCAAACCAGTCCGCCATCTTCCGGCGCGACCTGCTGCGCAAGTACGGCCTGCTGCAGGAAAGCATGCGGTACTGCATGGACCTCGAACTGTGGAGCCGGCTGCTGCGCGAGGGCAAGAACCTGATCGTTCCCGACGCGCTGGGCGTGTACACCGCCCACGACGAGACCAAGACCGCCCTGATGCAGGACGTGCTGCTTGAAGAGCGCGAACAGATCGTCAGCCGCATCCGCCGGACCGAGCCGGGGTTGGGAAAGCTGTTCGAGCTGTCCTGCCGCGCCTCGAAGGTGGCCGCGCATGCCCGGCAGGGCGACCTGACCTACCTGCTGGAAAAGCTGACCACCAAGATCTTCGGCCGGGACGACTGGGCCGCGCACTAGGCGGCCCTCACTGATACGGAACCGCAATGACCACGCGCCGCCTTTCCACCCTGCATCTCCTGGGCCTGTTCGTCTTCACCGCGCTGGCGCTGAACGACGACAAGTTCATCGTGGGGGTGGGCAGCTTCAAGCTGTCGCCCTTCGATCTGCTGTTCGTGGCCATGCTGGGGGTCAAGGCGCTGCGCCTGGCCGACCCGCGCGCCTACGCGCTGCCACGCGGCGCGCTGGGCGTGTTGCTCGGCATCCAGGCCATCTCGGTGATCTACCTGCTGCTGGTCTCGGCCCACCATCCCGGGATCGAGACCGGCGACGTGGCGCGCGATCTGCGCATCGTCTTCTATTTCCTGTGCACGCCGTTCCTTTGCTACAAGGACATCGACAGTCCCCACGCCTATGCCATCCTGCAGAAATACATCGTGGCGGCCAGCCTGGCGGTCGCCACGCTGATGCTGCTGGAACAGGCGACCGGCTTCAGCGTCGCCAATCCGCTGCGCAACGTGCGCCTGGGCGTCTGGGCGATTCCGATGGGCGTGGTGTCGTTGCTGTACTTCAGGCGCACGCTGAACGTGTCGGGCCCCAAAGCCTATGCGCTGACGCTGTACATGGTGATGGCGCTGGTGTTCTCGCTGAACCGCAGCCAATACCTGCAGCTTGCCATTTCCGTGGTCATCGCCGTGCTGCTGGCAGGCAATGCCGACATCCGCCGCCGCGCCGTCATGATCTTCGCGCCCGCCGCCGTGGCCGGCGTGCTGATCTTTGCCAGCATCGGCTACCTGGACGTGCTGACCCAACGCATCTTCAGCGTCGAACGCCTGGACGAAGACTCCAGCTACGGCGCACGGGTGCAGGAAATGGAAGGCCAGATGCAGTTCTTTGCCGAGAGCCCCGTCTTTGGCAAGGGTGCGGGCTTTCGCAGCTGGGTGATGGGCGAGAACGGCTTTGAACTCAGCACGTTCGCGCACAACTCCTGGGCGTTCTACCTGATGAAATTCGGGGTGGTCGGCACGATCATGATCATGCTGCCGCCGCTGCTCATCCTGCTGTTCTCGCTTTTTCGGCGCTACGCCCATCCCGGGCTGGAGATGCACCGGCGATACCTGCTCGCCACCGCGCCCATCTACATCTTCATCGACTCGATGTCCGGCGGCCTGGCCTATGCGCCCAAGACCGCGTTTACCGGCTTTCTGCTGTGTTACTGCCTTTCGCTGATGCGAAATGCCCAGATCATGCCCGTGCCTCGCCAAGAATCTCCCGCTCCCAGCCCCCGCCCGGATATCGTGCGCCGGGCGCCACCCACGCGAGTAATACCCCATGTCTGATGTCTTGTTTGTCGCACCGGACTTGCATGGCGGCGTCGGAAGATGCGTCGCCTTCATTGTGGATGCGTTGCCGGAACAGGGGGTGGACTCCGCCCTGTTCCTGCTGCGCTCGCGCAACCGCGAGTATCCCATCGCCAATCCCAAGGTCACCCGCGCATTTCCGATCATCGAGTCTCCCACCAAGCTGCGGCTGGCGCTGCCCGTGGCGTTCTTCAAGCTGCTGCAGCACATACGCCGCGAAAAGCCCGCCATCGTCTGCTCGCACGGCCTTTTGTGCAACATGCTGGTCGTGCTGGCCAGAAAGATCCTGCGCGGCAACTTCCGCACGGTGGCCTTCGAACACAGCAGCCCGGCCATCCACTACGGCGCCTCCAAGATGCGCCGCCTGAAGTGCTGGCTGGTCAGCCAGACCTATCGGCGGCACGATGCGGTGGTCGGGGTGTCGCGCGGCGTCAAGGAAGACCTGGTCAGCATGTTTCCGCCGCTGCGCGGCAAGGTGCACACCATATACAACGGCGTGCCGCTGGACAACGTGCGGCGCCAGGGCGCCCAGCCGAAGACGGCCGATGGCGGCGACTCGCCCTATCACGTGGTGGCCGTGGGCCGGCTCGAAGCCGTCAAGGACTACGCCACGCTGATCGACGCGGCCGCGCTGCTGGACGACCCGCGCATTGCGTTCACGATCCTGGGCGAAGGCTCCGAGCACGCCGCCCTGCAAAAGCGCATCGACGACCGGCCGTCCCGCACGCAGGTCACGCTGGCCGGCCACATCGACAATCCGTTTCCGGTCATTGCCGGCGCCGGCGCCTTCGCGCTCACCTCCGTGCGCGAAAGTTTCGGCAACGTGCTGGTCGAGGCCCTGTGCCTGGGCGTGCCCGTCATCTCCACCGACTGCCCGCACGGCCCCGCCGAGATCCTGGATGCCGGCCGCTACGGTCTGCTGGTGCCGGTAGGCGACGCCGAGGCGCTGGCCGAGGCGGTGCGTCGACTGGCCTACGACGGCGAGATGCGCGAGAAGCTTGCGGCCCAGGGCCCCGAGCGCGCGGACGCCTTTTCCCTCGAGCGGCACTGCCGCAACGTCATCGATCTCTTCCGCCCGCTCATGCAGCGCGGAACGCCCTGAACAGGACAGCATCATGCAGAAGATACCGGTATCCGTCGTGGTGATGACCAAGAACGAGGAACGCAACATCGCGAAGTGCCTGAAGGCGCTGGTGGAGTTCGACGAAGTCTTCGTCGTGGACTCCAACAGCACGGACGCGACCTGCTCGATCGCCACGGCGATGGGCGCGCGCGTTTCGAACTTCCAGTGGGACGGCAAGTACCCGAAGAAAAAGCAGTGGTGCCTGGAGCAGCTTCCCTTTACGCACCCCGTCGTGCTGTACGTGGACGCCGACGAAGAAATGACTCCCGGTTTGGCGGCCGAGATTCGCGAAGTTCTGCCGCGCTTTGCCGCGGGGGCAGGCGGCGCGTTCGTGCCCTTCGACTACGTGTTCTGCGGCAAGAAGCTGGAACATGGCCATCGCGTCTACAAGCTGGCGCTCCTGGCGCGAGACCGCTCGCGCTTTCTGGACTACGACGACCTGGACGTGGCCAATATGTGGGAGGTCGAGGGTCACTACCAGCCGCAGGTCCAGGGCGAGACCTTTGCGCTGCGCCAGCGCATGGTGCACAACGACCACGACTCGCTGTATCACTACTTCGACAAGCACAACCGCTATTCGGACTGGGAAGCGAACCTGCGCACCAAGGGCCTGATGAACGATCCGCGAGAGGCCAACGTCGGCGGCCGCGCGTTGCTCAAGCGCATCTTCCAGGCCATGCCATTCAAGGCGCCGATCTCGTTCCTGCACTCCTATGTCTTCAAACTGGGATTCCTGGATGGTAAGGCCGGCTACGACTATGCGGTCGCGCGCGCCATGTATTACTGGCAGATCCGCATCAAGACCGAAGAGATCCTGAAGGCGCGCCAGGCCAGCGAGGCCGCATCGCGGCGCGACGCCGTTGCGGGAGCGGCCAAATGAGCACCTTGCAACGCCTGGACCAGTTCGCGCTGGCGCCGGGTCAGCGCGGACGGTCGGCGCTGACCGTGCAGTTGTGGTGGATGGTGCAGGGCACCTTGTTCCGCTGGTCGCCGCAGGTGGCCTACGGCTTTCGCCGCTGGCTGCTGCGCCGCTTCGGCGCGCGCGTCGGGCACAAGGTGCTGATCCGGCCCACGGCCACGGTCACCTATCCCTGGAAAGTGGAAATCGGCGACTACGCCTGGATCGGCGACGACGCCGTGATCTACAGCCTGGGCCCCATCCACATCGGTGCGCACGCCGTGGTGTCGCAGCGCAGCTATCTGTGTGCAGCCGATCACGATGCCGGCCGGCCCGACTTTCCGCTGCGCGAACGCGCCGTGCGTGTCGAAGACGGCGCATGGGTGGCCACGGACGTGTTCGTCGGTCCAGGCGTGACCATCGGACGCGAGGCCGTGATCGGCGCGCGCAGCTCGGTGTTTCGCAACATGCCCGCCGCGATGGTGTGCCACGGCAACCCGTGCCGCCCCATCCGGCCACGCACCGCCACGCCAACATGAAAATACTCATCTATGGCATCAACTACGCGCCCGAACTGACCGGCACTGGCAAATACACCGCCGAACTGGCCGAGTGGCTGGCGGCACGCGGGCACGAGGTCGGCGTGGTCACCGCCCCGCCCTACTACCCGCAATGGCGGGTCCACGACGGCTACCGCGGCACACGCTACACCAAGGAAACGCGCCGGGGCGTGACCGTTCGGCGCGCGCCCTTGTGGGTCCCAGAAAGACCGGGCGGCGCCAAGCGGCTGGTGCATCTGGCCAGCTTCGCGCTGTCCAGCCTGCCGTCGCTGCTGCGTGCGGCGATGCGGCGGCCGGACATCATCCTGGTCGTCGAACCCGCCCTCTTCTGCGCCCCGGCCGCGTGGCTGACCGCCCGCCTGACCGGCGCCCGCGCCTGGCTGCATATCCAGGACTTCGAAGTCGACGCGGCGTTCGAACTGGGCTTGCTCAAGGGCGGCGTCCTGCGATCGATGGTCAAGCGCGCCGAACGCTGGCTGATGCGCAGGTTTGACCGCGTGTCCACGATTTCAAACCGCATGCTGGACCTGGCGCTTTCCAAAGGCATCGACCCCGCCCGCGCCGTGCTGCTGCCCAACTGGATCGACGTCAATGCCATCACGCCCTTGGCCGAAGGCGGCGACTATCGCGCACAGCTCGGCATTCCGGACAACGCCATCGTCGCGCTGTATTCGGGCAACATGGGCGGCAAGCAGGGCCTGCAGATCCTCGCCGACGTAGCACGCCGCCTGAACCGCGAAGACCGCCTGTGGTTCCTGTTCTGCGGCCAGGGCCCCGAACGCGCGGCGCTGGAGGAAAAGTGCCGCGGCCTGACGCGCGTCATCTTCCTGGACTTGCAACCGGCCGAACGCCTGGGCGCGCTTTTAGGCACGGCCGACATCCACCTGCTGCCGCAACGCGCCGGCGCGGCTGACCTGGTCATGCCGTCCAAGCTGACCGGCATGCTGGCCACCGGCCGCCCCGTAGTCTGCGGCGCGGCGCGCGGCACCGAGCTAGCCAACGTGGTGTCGCGCTGCGGCCTGCTGACCCCGCCCGAAGACGCCGCAGCGATGGCCGAAGCCGTACGCAAGCTCAGCTACAACGCACAGATCCGCGAAACCCTGGGCGCCGCCGCCCGGCAGTATGCGATGGCGCACCTGCACGTGGATGCGGTGCTGGGCGCGGCGGAGCGGGAGTTCATGGCAATTGCGAAAAACAAGGGCCGCACGACGCCGGCGGGAACGCGGGCGAGTGAGGGGGATGTTTGAAGGGGGGGGGTGAGGGAATTGGCGCAGTTGTTGGCGGGTGCGGGGCGGCATGGAGAGCGACTTGCCCCGCACGTCTTGCTCAGCCCGTTGAAAAGCCACAATATCGATTGTTCTCTTCCGGAAATTGAATCTCCGGATAGAGAAGAACAATCAGCTGCGGCAAGCTCCAGGACGGCATATATAGCAGCAGAATCGCGAGATCAACCCAGATCATCAAAGGCAACCATAGCCGTCCCTGCTTTGTAGTCAGGGACCATTTGATCCAGCGGCCACCATAACGCATCAGCACATCACTCGGCCTTTCAGGAGGCGTGATGATCTTTGGTGGAGGTAGGTCTTCAACGTTATCCATGAAGCGATGAAGCCAAGCCCAGATATGGCTCGCCCAAACCTCACCGTTATACATTACGGGTATCTTCACTAACTGAGGCTCCGGCAAGTTGCAGGTATAACCAACAAGGTAGAGATACGGTTGCGATCTACCTGTTGTCCAATCAATGCCCTGCAATTGGTCCCAATCCAGTTCCCATATCGCGTCCAAGCTTTCCTCTGGATAAGGGACGTAGTACACGCGCCGGGAGCGGCGGTCAAAACGTACTTTGGAAGATCGGTATTTATATCGCGGCAGCAAGACGCGCGGAAGGAAAAACCCCAAAAGCCCTATGATCGGAAGACCTAGAATAGGCACCCAAATCAGTCCAAACCCATCGTCGACGCCCGCGATTAATGCAATATAAAAAACAACTAGCCCGAATAAAGTGAGCAATCGAAGACCCACTCCCTCAAGTTCCCCTTGTAGCGTATCGGAAACCACTTCGATGCAATTTTCATTTAAACGCGTTGCTTCGATAGCTGGTACTTCGTGAGCGGCAGGATCCAAAGGCATTAACGTACTTGCGAAGCGAAATAGCCGCCACTTTTCCTGGATCTTCCTAAACGACGGGCGCGGCTGTCGGGCTTGCTTGGTGGCTTGCATTACTCAGGCTTCTGGGCGAGGGAGGGGAAACTCTTGAAATGGCGTGGGCCGGGTTTTGTGCAAACGTTGGCGGTCGCGGGACAGCATGCAATTCGTCGCCCTTACCTGCCATTCATGCTCAATCCGTAGAAAAACCACAATGTCGATCGCTCTCTTCCGGGAATCGGATCTCCGGATACAGAAGAACGATCAGTTGCGGCAACGCCAGGACGGGCATGAACATCAGCAGAACCGCCAAATCCACCCAGATCATCAAAGGCAACCATAGCCGTCCCTTCTTTGTGGTGAGGGACCATGTGATCCAACGACCACCGTAGCGCGTAAGCACATCACGCGAATTTAGTGGGAACGCGATAATCTTGGGTGCGGGCAAGGCTTCGACCTTGTCCATAAAACCGTGAAGCCAAGCCCATATGTGGCTTGCGAAAATTTTCTCACTAAACATTATGGGTATCTTGACCAACTGAGACTCAGGCAGGTTGCAGGTATAGCCCACAAGGTAAAGATACGCTTGCGCTTGACCTGTGGACCAGCTGATGCCCTGAAGCCGATCCCACTCAAGTTCCCATATTGCATCCGAGCTTTCCTCAGGATATGGAACGTAGTAGACGCGACGGCTGCGGCGGTCAAAACGTACTTTCGAACAACGGTATCGATAACGTGGCGCCAAAAGGCATGGCAAAAAAAACCATATAAGCCCCATGCAAGGTAGACCGATGGAAAGTATGAGCACACCTGCAGACCAGCCACCGAATACTCCGAACACTGCCAAAAAAAAAGAAAGCAGTCCAAAGAAGGTGAAGAGTCGAAGTAAAAATCCCGCGCCTTCAGTTTGCAACGTATTGGAAACGACCTCAACGCAATGGTCGTTCAACCGTGTTGCCACGATGGCGGCGGGTTCCTGCGTATCGGGCAGCACTGGCAACAACGTACTCGCGAAGCGAAACAGCCGCCACTTTTCCTGGATCTTCCTAAACGACGGGCGCGGCTCTCGGGCTTGCTTGGTGGCTTGCATTACTTAGGCTTCTGGGCGAGGGAGGGGAAATACTTCAAAATGGCGAGGGCCGGGTTTTGTGCAGGCGTTGACGGTCGCGGGACAGCATGCAATTCGTCGCCCTTCCCTGCCATTCATGCTCACTCCGTAGAAAAACCACAATGTCGATCGCTCTCTTTCGGGAATCGGATCTCCGGATACTGGAGAATGATCAGTTGCGGCAAGGCCCGGGATGGCATGTATAGCAGCAGAATCGCGAGATCAACCCAGATCATTAGAGGTAAAAATCGCCGCCCTTTCCTTGTGGTGATGGACCACATGACCAAGCGCCCCCCGTAACGCATCAGCACATCGCTCGGCTTTTGAGGAAGCTTGATGATTTTTGGTGCGGGCAAGCCTCCAACCTGGCCGGCCATGAAACGTTGAAGCCATGCCCAGATATGGCTTGCGAAAAATTCGTGATTAGCCATTATTGGTATCTTTACCAGTTTCGGCTCGGGCAGGTTGCAGGTGTAGCCCACAAGGTAAAGATACGATTGCGCTCGCCCCGTCATCCACCTGATGCCCTGGAGCCGATCCCAATCAAGTTCCCATATCGCGTCCAAGCTTTCCTCGGGATACGGGACGTAATAGACACGACGGCTACGACGATCAAAACGTACTTTCGAACATCGGTATCGATAGCGCGGCCCCAAGACACAAGAAAGGAAAAACAACACAACTCCCAAGCCGGGCAGGCCGAGAGAAAAAATTAACACGCCTACAGACCAGCCGCCGAAGCCCCCCATCACGGCAAACAGCAATGAAAAGAGCCCTGAGAAAGTAAATGCCTGAAGGATTACCCCCTCATGGCCATCTTGCAAGGTATCGGAAACCACTTCGATGCAACTCTCGTTAACGCTTATTGCTTCGATGGCTGGGGTTTCAGACGCACTAGGCTCCGACGGCAGTAATGTGCTCGCGAAGCGAAAGAGCCGCCATTTGTTCTGGATTTCCCTAAACGTTGGGCGAGGCACTCGAATTTTCTTGGTAGTCCGCATCACTTGGGCTCCGCGACTGGAGCAAGCAACTCTTCGTCAATAGGATCCGTGAGCCACGTGCCGCGTGTAAAGACAAGCGGTTCTCGCTGCGGGAACAGCGCGAGACTAGGCTGGTTAACGACATCCGGCCTGTAACAGTAGTCCAGCATGACCTCTGTGTCTTCCCGCATAACGATTTGCCAACTCAACTGGCGGGTGCCATCTTGAATGAAATCCTTGTCAACAACCATACATTCCGCATCAAAAGGGAATCGGTATTCCGGAGATGCCGCAATGGGCCCCCGAACCATGTTTAGTAATTGGCCGTTCCGCCTGGCTTTGAGCGTGTATTGGAAGACTTCAGCATGCTTTACTTGCTGCGACTCTTCGCCCGAAGTTGGATAGCCGGGCAGGACCAAAGATAGGGACAGTGTTCCTATCCTTTCTTGGGCGATAGCGCGATTTAGATCAATGCTGTCTTGCCAGAGTCCGTAAATGGGAATGCTGCGGACTGCAATATCACGCACCGACACCTCGGGGGTTTCCCAATTCGCTACCGCGCGGACGCCATAAACGGCACCGTGGAATGCGGCAAGTTCCTGGTCCAGAGAGCTATAACGGTATGCTCGATCACCCTGACTCCAAAAGCTGTGTGCCAACCAGACTTCGTCGGGCTGATATTTCGCGAGAGCGGCCTGGATGCTGAAATAAATTACTCCTAGGGTGGCGATAAAAGCCAGCACAAGCCAGCCGACTGGCCCAATGACGCCGAGGACGACGCTGGAGGCGCTTAAAAGCAGTCCAGCAGTCGCAAGTACTCCACAGCCAGCAGACGCCAGATACATTCGACCTGCTTCGGAGTTTTGTTGCGTGGCGTAGGCGCTAGCGGCACGTAATCCATCAGCGACTGCCCCAATAGCGGCAGTTACTGCGCCTAGCTTTGTCGCTAGCTTTCGCACTTCGCGGGCTGCTTCCCGCGCCATGCTCAACGAGTTCCCTTTCGCGAGTGCATGTAGCTGAATCGCGTCGCCCTTCAGCAACATGCCGGAGCTCATCACAGCGAATACCGCCGCCAACGCGCTAGCCCCGTTGGCGAACCCAGAAACTGATCGATCAATCTTCCCGTTCGCGAGATCTTTGATCGACGACCGAAGTGCCATGATGGCGGAAATGGCGGCCAGGCCTGTGAACCCATATTCCCCGCGCACGATTCCAGTCTGCGCGGCGCCGTAGGCTTTACTTTGACGAACCTGATCCAGCATCCGCTTGAACACATTTCCTTCAAGTTGGAACGGCTGCGGATTGTGCACAGACGGTTGGGCAGATGAAATACGGGTTGCTTGATCACCGATGCGCACGGTTTCGTAAAGGAGCACCGTCGCTGGCTGATTGCGCAATGGCTGCTTGACGGTAATACCCCACTTCCTTAGTTGCTCGGTGTTCATGCTTCGTTCACCGTGGAACTGGGAGTATTGGAAATTCGCCTCGGCGCTAGACACGCGGTACGTGACAATGGTGCTGCCAACGCGGACTTCTGCATACAGGCGTAATCGCCGGACGATGCTGCTGGCTGTGGTCTCGGGCAAACGCGTATCACCAAGCTGAGAAAGCATCTGGCTTACAAGTACATCTGAGGACTGGGTCGCTGGATAGGAGACGTTCAGTTGAAAGAGGGGCGCAAAGGCCGCAATCCCAACATCCAGCACGTTCTTCAGCGGCGCAGGGTTGGCGAAATCGGCGTGCAACTCAGGGATGCCGTGCGCTAGCGCCAACCAGACAGGACTTCTTTCTGGTGGGGCCAGCAACAAACTCCGGTACGCCGATCGACCACTTTCGCTGTGAGTCAGGTTACCCACGCAGTGGGCAACAACGCGCTCGTAGTCCTGGGCATTCTCTTTTGCACCCAAGTCAAAACAGGACAGCGCCTTGCCAAACCATCCATCCTGCCAATCCTTGGCGATGGCGCTGCCGCCAGTCCTGATCCAACCTTCGAGGTCCTTCACCAGTGTGTCAATGTCGGCCTGTTTCCGCCTGACTGTCTGTTCATACGAGCGCATGTACGGAACAGCATTGCCAAGGAAGCGGTCCGCGTCATCGTTCGCGTCAAAGCGAACCAGATCTCGCCTTTTGGCATAGGCTTCTGGGGTCGCACGCTTCTGAACGCTCTGCAAGTACTGCTTTATGACGGTGGCGCTTGTGTAAGCGTGATTGTTATCGATTTCATAAGCTTGCCGATCTGCCGCCGCAACTGCGACAAGATGCGCCAGTTCACTCATGACGCCGATCGGGTCGTGCAGCACGACCGCCAGAGGAACGATATCCTTGATCGGAACAAGCTCGACGTAAGCGCCCGGGATGACGGTTTCGTAGGTGGGGAACGACTCCGGCGCTGATATCTCGCTCCACGTGTAGTACCCCGACCTGCCACTCAAGTCGGGTCGTCGCAGTTCCGGCGTCGCGTAGGCAAGCAACGCGATGTTGAACACATGGGGTTGCTCAACACCACCAGCGGGCCTGACCCTTGTCGCCAACCTGGAGCGGATGCCGCCCGTATCGTTCTCGATGCTCCAGAGCCTGGCATGGGTCAGCATCGTTTCGCTGGTCAGCAGGTAGACGACGTCTGCTTCTTGGGTCGCTGGGGCAGATAGATAAGGTTTGGCGCTGACCGTTTCGGGGCGAGCGAGCCGCCCGGGGATGGCATCGTCTTCGTCTGCAGAAGTCCACCAGATGCGCGCAAATCGCATGTCGTCGGTGACTTGATAGTGCTGCGTCCACATCCGGCCGTTCTGGAAGTAGCAGAGGTAAACGTAGGTGCCTGGACGCAGCACGCGCAGACCGTACGCCTTGCCGGCGGTCAGCGCGGGATAGCCCTCAGCGCTGAGCGTGGGAAACACGCCTTCATTCCAGGTGCGCTCTGCAACGCCGTAGCGCAACGGGTAGATGGGCACACACCGCTGACATGGTGGCGGTGAGATGGCCTTGCCCAGTTGTTTTTCATTAGGGCGGTCGGGACCCAGCGCTTTCTTGTGGGGCGTTGTCATTGCGGGGTCCTCATGGCCCACAGGCAACACGAAGGCTTTGGACAGACCTTCCCGTAAGGTGTGCACGACGACGTCGAAGGAGTTGTCGTCGATGGCAAATGCGAAGCGAAATCGGACTGGATTGGAATGGCGGGCTCCCGGGAACCACAGGCCTTCCACGCCACCAATGCGTGCCCAGCCTGCGCGCGCCCATTACGGCACGCCTGTCCAGGCTTGGGTATCAGACAAGTACGATTTTGAAGTTCGTCAGCTTCTATTGCGACAACTGTCAGGCGCAAAAAAAGCCAGGGCCTGTGCGGGCGGCAGCGCCACCCGCACAGGCCCTGACTCACGTCCTCGTTTCAGCTCGCGTCGCCCTTGGCGGGCGCAGGCTGCCCATTCGAGCTGCGCACCAGTCCCATCTGCACCGCGATGTACGCGGCCTCGGCCTGGTTGCGTGCGTTCAGCTTCCAATAGAGCGTGCGCGCGTGGCTCTTGACGGTGGCGACCGAGATGCCGACCTGCTGGCCGATCTCGCGCATGGTCTTGCCTTGCACGAGCAGCTGCAGAATTTCCTCCTGCCGCTGCGTGAGCTCGCGCAGCTCTTGCACGGAGGCGTGCGCGGTGCTGGGCGGCCGGCCGGCGGGTTGCGGGTAGCATTCGCCGCCCGCAATCACCAGGCTGACTGCCGCGGCCAGCGCATCGGGGCTGGAAGCCTTGGGCAGATAGCCCGCGACCCCGGCGCGCGCACACGCGGCCATCACGCTCGGGTCCAGCGCTGAATACAGCACCAGCACCAGCCTGGGCATGAAAAAGGCCATGGCCTGCGATAGAAGGCCGATGTCCTCTTCCGCGGTGCCGCTGCAACCGACCACCAGCAACTCCACTGGCTTGTTGATCGAGCTGGACATATTGAGGAGGTGGGCTGGCGAGATGGCCAGGATATCGTCGGCGTTGCGCACACGTTCCAGCACATGCTGAATTGCGACACGAAGCAGAGCGTAGTCTTCGATCAGTACGGTTGTCATCCCGGGAAGAACCTTGTGACGCATGGCCCATTACGGTTCCCATGACGCTGGCGCGACGCCGCGCAATGCGCGGGTTCACGCGCGTCGCCAGGTTCAGGGGAATCCTGTCCGCAGCCTTGGGATTGCAGTGGCGAGACTAAGTGATTCGCCCTATCAATCCATGCTTGCGGACACAACTCATGCTATCAGCGGCTACGTTCGCTGAATCTCGTTCAGGAGGATGATTGGTGGCGGAAAGCGAGGCGACAGCGACGTGAACACCTGCTTTCTATGCCTTAGCCGTATTGGCTATGCGCGGTCCCGGCAGCGTTGGAACGGGCGTTCCTGCTGCCGGGCAGGCAGCGCAAACCTTGCTTAACCGAGCTTGCGCCCATAGATCTGCCCGGCATCCACTTCGCGCCCATTCGGTTCATGCCATTCCAGGGTCGCGCCGCGTTGCAGCGCCGCGTACACGGCTTCGCCCTTGTTCTTGACATGCAGGCGTTGGTACAGCGTGCACGCGTGCGTCTTCGCGGTTGCCACCGAGATGTTCAACATCCGGCTGACGGTCTTGATGGGATAGCCCCTTGCAAGCAACACCAACACTTCGTACTGGCGCGGCGTGATCTGCAGGAGCTGTGCGCCCGCGCTGACCGGCATGGCGCCCTTCGCACCGCCTTCTTCCGCATCCCGCGACGGCAAGGCGCATACGGCGGAGGCCGGCGCCTGCAGCGCCTGTTCGCTCGGGAAGCATTGCCCGCCCGCCATCACCAGGCGGATGGCGGCCTCGAGGATCTCGACCGAAGCCGTCTTCATCAGGCAACCGTACACACTGGCGCCAGGCAGGCCTTGCACCGGCATGGGCAAAGGCATGACGTCCGTCAGAAGCAGAATCCGCTTGGGCGTCAGCACGCGCTGAATCTCGTGCAAGGCGCTCCATGCTTCATCGGTATCCACTGGCAATCCATAGATCAGAAGATCGGCGCCCGCGTGCACGCCATCGGCCTTGGACACGTCCGCAAGGCCCATCCCCTCGATCTCCCACACATCATCCAACTTGCTAAGAATTTGCCACAACCCCAACCGCAGTAGCGGATGGGCTTCAATCAGGACCATCTTGGCCATGGTGTCCTCCCGGTTTTTCGACGGGCCTAGAAGGGATCTTCGCTGTGCTGAAGATATTATTTATCCAGCCCTGCGGGGGTGGTCCGCATATCCCGGAATATCTAATGAAGCTGAACCGGGACGTTTAGGCTGGTCGACTTTGGTAGCCAACATAACGGATGGCATGGAACCCATCTTATGGTTCGGATTTGTCAAAATCAAGACGTTTCAGGGCGATATAATCCGACAAAATCAGAAATCAATCGTTAG
This sequence comes from Achromobacter sp. JD417, assembly GCF_041879325.1. NCBI lineage: Bacteria > Pseudomonadati > Pseudomonadota > Betaproteobacteria > Burkholderiales > Alcaligenaceae > Achromobacter > Achromobacter sp. JD417. The sequence continues at coordinate 3,975,285 of NZ_CP087159.1, forward strand.
CCTTAATCATGTTCCTAAATAGGGATGAGGAACCTCATCTCGTCCTTTTTACCGCTAGGGTTTTCACCAGCATCGCCCCGTTGCATCCGCAGCTCTCCCTATGACACGGCCTCGGTTTGCCGGTCTGCCACGCCCGGAATGGCCGTGTTACAGACGAAAAAAAGCCACGTCGGGGCATCTGCCTGACGCGGCCTTGGGGTGCCGGATGGGGAGGGAAAGCTGTCAACTTGTATCTGTCGACACATCACGCCGGTGAGCGATCCCTGCAATCGAAATAACGGTAACATTTTTATTTTTACGCCCGCAGGCGTATTTACTCCATATAGGCGAAGTCAAATACCGTATGCCCCCCCTGATGATGCCAATGGTGCATTGAAGCATGGCGTTTTCTCAGGAAGTTGGCGTAGTGGATCTCGCCATCGGTTTCGACGTAAGTGGAAGGCGAAAGCTCCTCAATCTTGTTCAGCGAAACGCCCTTGCCGTAGTGACAGAAGCCTTGGTACTGGGCGCACCGGATCACGTCTCCGCTAGGCGAGACAACGATTCCGGCGTTGCGCGCGCGCATCGGGTTGCGCACGATCGGGTTGCAGGCGTGCGGCGTCCAGGACGTCGAGCGGGGCGAATCCGAGAAAAACGCGAACAGCTCGTCGCAGTGGCTCTGGCCGTCAGTCCGGTCGATATTTGTCAATAACCACCAGTATTCGCCGTGTTTAAAAATAATGGTATCCACGGCAGAAATATTGGTCATCAGATTAACATCCAGCTCCCATTTCAGCGGAAATTCCGTGCATTTCCATAGCTCGATACTGCGATTTCCGCACGTTTCCGGAACCATATACGTCATGCCTTCGTGTTCAAAAATATACGGAAACGAAAGGTGATAAGGCAGGTTCAGCGCGGTGCCCAACAGCCGGAAAGCCCCGTCGGAGTAGGTCGCTACGGAGATCGTGCCCTTGCGGGACGTAAAATCATAGTCCTCGAAAAATATATATGGTTTTTTGTCGTGCGTATAAACGAAGGGGTCTGCGAAAAACCGCCCCTTGGGCGGCTGCAATACCATCGCCTCCGATACGACCGCCTGCTGCCGCGCGGAGGGAAACATACCGATCCGCCACCGGACATTGCGTTTCATGATGCGCCGCACAACCAGATCCGACATTAACCACGCCTGGCGCGCAATATATGCGGCGCTATCCCACTCAGCCGGGTCGGCGCGGCGCGGGCCGCTCATGATCTGCATGGCGGGCGGCGCGACGCCCGGCCGGTCATGGGCCAGCGCCTGCAAGGCGTCATAGACCATGAAATTTCCCAAACTGAAAGCACGGGCCTGATTCTTGAGCCAGAACACTTCCGTGTTGAAACTGCGCTGGTCCAGGAGTTCGTCGTCTTCCTGCCGCGCGCCGATGCGCCAGAGTTTCACGGTGGTGTGATCTTCGCGCTGAAAGACCTCCCAGAAGCCGGCATAACGGCTGGTTGCCACCGCAATATCCGAATAGCTCAGTTGCCACACGCCCAGCCGCGACCAGCTGGAAAGTTGAGAGCGCGTCGCGAGCGACGCGCCCAGCGTGATCACCAGGTCCAGCCCCAGCGCCTGCACCTCGCGGCGCGCCTGCGGATCCTCATCGCCGGGCGCCAGCGGAATGACCGCCGTGCCGGCCTGCTGCAGGCTGTCGCGCATGTCGCGGCACGCCAGCATGTCGCGCTGCTTCTGCGGCAGCAGCTTGCCTTCCAGGCGCGACAGCGTGCCGAACAGCGCCTTTACGCTCAGCCTCGGTGTACTGTCGGCGACCTCACCGTTCATCACCAGCAACGCCGTGAGCTCGAACTCCTGGCTGTGGAGTAGCCACTCAACCATCTCGTGCATCCAGCCGGGTTGCTCATACCCGTCAACCAGCAATCCCACCTTGTACGTCGTCATTTCTCGTGCTCCTGTATCAGGGCGATTGGCCTGCCGCGCCGTGACTGCGCAGGGCCTCGCCCGGCACACACCCGGGGCAATGCTTTTATGTTCTCGCGCTGATACTGCGGGCTTTTGAGCGTGCGTTCCAGAGCGCATTCATCCTAGGACTGGTGTCCGAGGACATTCGGCTAAATCTCAACCTCCCGCGCGGGCCGCGCCTCATGCTTCTTCCCGGCAGGGCCTCGTCCGTACGCACGATGCGAAGCGCGCGCGCGGCAAAAGCAACACCACGGCCGCTAGCGCTTAGGGGTAAACCCTATTGGGGATAGCAGAGGCTCGCCTCTCATCCAAGGCTCCCGCATAATGCATTGAAACAAACGTTTGAATTCAACCTTATGCAAGAAATCCGCTCCACACCCACGAGAGAAGCCATCCTGGACACCGCCGAGTCCCTGTTCGCGCAACAGGGACACGAAGCGACGTCGATGCGTCAGATCACCGGCGCGGCCGGTGTCAACCTCGCTTCGGTGAACTATCACTTCGGCTCTAAGGAGTCACTCGTGCAGGCGGTGCTCAAACGCCGCCTGGAAGTGCTGAATCGCGAGCGCATGCGCCTTCTGGACGAACTGGAGGCGCAATCCGGCGGCAAACCCCTGAAGCCCTCGCAGATCGTCGATGCGTTCTTCGGCACGCTGCTGCGCCTGGCCGCCGATCCCGCGCAGGCCGGCAGCACGTTCCTGCCGCTGCTGGAACGCACGATGACCGATCCCACGGATTTCATCCGAGCCCTGTTCGCCGAGGAATACGCCGACGTGCTCGCGCGCTACCGCAACGCCCTGTTCGCCGCCCTGCCGGACGTGCCCCGCGCCGAGATCATCTGGCGTTTCCAGTTCATGCTGGGCGCGACGTCGTACGCAATCATGGGCACCGACCTGCTGCGCTCGGTCACCGGCCTGGCCGGCGACGAAGCCGAGCAGCCCAACGACCGCGAACTGCTTCTGCCGCGCCTGATGAGTTTTCTGCTGGGCGGGCTGCGTTCGCCCTTGCCGCACGTAAACGCAAGCCCCGGAGGCGCCTGACCGCCGTCCACCGCCCGCCCGGCCGGCGCGCCCTCCTTCGAAGGCCGCCACGCACCTGAAGAACAACGAGGAGACAAGAAAATGTACGCAGTCATCGTCGCGCTGGTTGTCATTGCGCTCCTGGCCGCCGTGTTGCTGGGCGTGCGCCCCATCCGGCGGGCGCTGTTGTCCGCGCCGATCTTCAACCTGTATCGCAAGGTGTTGCCGCAGATGTCGGACACCGAGCGCGATGCGCTCGAGGCAGGCACCGTCTGGTGGGAAGGCGAGCTCTTTCGCGGCCGGCCCGACTGGAGTCGTCTGCTGGCCTATCCCCGCCCCCAGCTGACCGACGAAGAGCGGCGCTTTCTGGACAACCAGGCCGAGACCGCGTGCCGCATGGTCAACGACTGGCACGTCACGCAAGAGCGCTTCGACCTGCCCGCCGACGTCTGGAACTATCTGAAGACCGAGGGTTTCCTCGGCATGATCATTCCCAAGCAGTACGGCGGGCTTGCGTTCTCCGCCTATGCCCATTCCGAAATCGTGACCAAGCTATCCACGCGTTCTTCCGCGCTGGCCGTGTCGGTCATGGTGCCGAACTCGCTGGGTCCGGCCGAACTGTTGCTGCATTACGGCACCGAGGAACAGAAGAACCACTATCTGCCGCGCCTGGCCCGCGGCGAGGAAGTGCCGGCGTTTGCGCTGACCAGCCCGTGGGCGGGTTCGGATGCGGCCGCCATTCCCGACAGCGGCATCGTCTGCAAGGGCGAATGGCAAGGCCGCGAGGTGATCGGCATGCGCGTCACCTGGGACAAGCGCTACATCACGCTCGCGCCCGTCTGCACGTTGCTGGGCCTGGCGTTCCGCCTGTACGACCCGGACGGCCTGCTGGGCGGCAAGAAGGACCTGGGCATCACCTGCGCGCTTGTGCCGCACGACCACCCCGGCGTGGACACCGGCCGGCGCCACTTCCCGCTGAACGCCATGTTCATGAACGGCCCGACGCGCGGCGCCGACGTCTTCATGCCGCTGGACTTCATCATCGGCGGTCCCGCCATGGCCGGCCAGGGCTGGCGCATGCTGATGGAATGCCTGGCCGCCGGCCGCTCGATCTCGCTGCCTTCCTCGAACACCGGCATGTCCAAGCTGACGACGCGCGCCGTGGGCGGCTATGCACGCGTGCGCAGCCAGTTCCGCATGCCGGTCGGCAAGTTCGAAGGCGTCGAAGAGGCGCTGGCGCGCATTGGCGGACACACCTACATGATGGACGCGGCGCGCACCATGACGGCCGGCGCGGTGGACCTGGGCGAAAAGCCTTCGGTCGTGTCGGCCATCGTCAAATACCACGTCACGGAGCGCGCGCGCCAGGTCGTCAACGACGGCATGGACGTGATCGGCGGCAAGGGCATCTGCCTGGGACCGTCCAACTTCCTGGGTCGCGCCTACCAGCAGATCCCCATCGGCATCACGGTCGAAGGCGCCAATATCCTGACGCGCAGCCTCATCATCTTCGGCCAGGGCGCGATCCGCTGCCACCCCTACGTGCTGGCGGAAATGCAGGCTGCCCAATCGCCGGACCGCAAGCGGGGACTGGATGATTTCGACGCCGCGTTCTGGGGCCACGCGGGCTTCGTGGTGCGCAACACCTTCCGTGCGCTGGGCACGTCGCTGACCGGCGCGCGGTTTGCCGCCGTGAACGCCGACGTCTCGCCCGCCATGAAGCGCTACTACCAGCTGCTGGGCCGTTATTCCGCGGCATTCGCGATGCTGGCCGACACCTCGATGCTGGTGCTGGGCGGCAGCCTGAAGCGGCGCGAGCGCCTGTCGGCGCGGCTGGGCGACGTGCTGTCGCAGATGTACCTGATCAGCGCCACGCTCAAGCGTTTCGAGGACGAAGGCCGGCAGGCCGCCGACGCGCCGCTGGCGCACTGGTCCATCCAGGACGCATTGTGCAAGTTGCAGGAAGCCTTTGACGGCGTGCTGGACAACTTCCCGAACCGTGCGGTGGCCTGGATCATTCGCCGCATCGTATTTCCGTGGGGCCACAGCCAGATCCCGCCGTCGGACCAGCTTGGCCAGGACGTGGCCCGGCTGCTCATCAGCCCCAGCGCCACGCGCGACCGCCTGACCGCCGGCTGCCATCTGCCCGCCACCGCGGACGAGCCCGTGGGCGCGATCGAGCAGGCGCTGGCCGCCACGCTGGACGCCGAGCCGATCGAAGCCAAGATCCGAGAACTGGAAAAGCGCGGCGTGCTGGACGGAAACCCGCAAGCGAATGTGCGCGACATCGCCGACGCGGCGGTGGCCATCGGCGGCATCACCGCGGAAGAATACGCGGTGGTCAAGCGCCGCAACCGCTTGCGCGACACCGTGGTGAAAGTGGATGATTTCCCCTTTGACCTCGGCGCCGCCGACGCGGACCGGCCCACGGCCGAACGCAAGGTCGCCTGAGGGAGGTAGCGGATGGCATTCAAACCGGTTTACGTCGTCGACGGTTCACGCACGCCCTTTTTGAAGGCCCGCACGGGCCCGGGCCCCTTCTCCGCCGGGGATCTGGCGGTGCAGGCCGGCCGCGCCCTGCTGCTGCGCCAGCCCTACGCGCCCACCGACCTGGACGAGGTCATCGTGGGTTGCGCGGCGCCCTCGCCCGAAGAAGTCAACATCGGCCGCGTGATTTCACTGCGGCTCGCTTGCGGCGATCGGGTGCCCGGCTGGACCGTCATGCGCAACTGCGCATCGGGCATGCAGGCGCTGGATTCGGCCATTGCAAACATCCAGAACGGCCGGTCGCACCTGGTGCTGGCCGGCGGCACCGATGCGCTGTCGCGCGCGCCGGTGCTGTTTTCGGACGGCATGGTGCGCTGGCTGTCGCGCTGGTACGCCGCGCGCGGCGTGGGCGCCAAGCTCAAGGCGCTGGGCGGTTTCCGGCCCAAGCACCTTGCGCCCGTGATCGGCCTGCTCAAGGGCCTGACGGACCCGGTCGTGGGCCTGTCGATGGGTCAGACCGCCGAGAACGTCGCCACGCTGTTCAATATCGACCGCGCCGCCATGGATGCGTACGCGGCGCGCAGCCATCAGCGCGCGCTGGCGGCCCGCGCCGCCGGCATGCCCGAGGTCACACCGGTCATCGACATGCAGGGCACGCTGCACGCCGCGGACGACGGTGTGCGCGAAGACTCCACGCCCGACAAGCTGGCCAAGCTCAAGCCGGTGTTTGACAAGCCGTGGGGCAACATCACCGCAGGCAACAGTTCGCAGGTCACCGACGGCGCGGCCATGCTGGTGCTGGCTTCGGAAGAGGCCGTGCGCAAATGGAACCTGCGTCCGCTGGGCCGCATCGTCGATTCGCAATGGGCCGGGCTGGATCCCGCGATCATGGGCCTAGGTCCCGTGCATGCGGCCACGCCGATCCTGCAGCGGCATGGGCTGGGCTTGAATGATCTGGACTTGTGGGAGATCAACGAAGCCTTCGCGGCGCAGGTGCTAGGCTGCCTGGCCGCGTGGCGGGACGAGGCCTACTGCCAGGAAAACTTCGGCACGCCCGCCTGGGGCGAACTGGACCCCGCGCGGCTCAACGTCGACGGCGGGGCCATTGCCATCGGGCACCCGGTGGGCGCCTCGGGGGCACGCATCGTGCTGCATCTGCTGCATGCGCTCAAGCGCCGGGGCGCCCGGCGCGGCATGGCTGCCATCTGCATCGGCGGCGGCCAAGGCGGCGCGATGCTGGTCGAAACCCTGGACGAGGACCGCCCATGACGACATTGGATACGCTTTCCCACTGGCGCCTGGACCACGACCCCGACGGCGTCGCCTGGCTGACCTTCGACCGCGCGGGCAGCGCGGTCAACGCCCTGTCGGCCGACACCATGACCGAACTCTCGGTCGTGCTTGACGCGCTGGACCGCGATCCGCCCCCGGGCCTCATCATCCAGTCCGGCAAGGCGACGGGCTTCATCGTGGGCGCCGACGTCAACGAATTCGCCACGCTGGACACGCCTGAGCAGGCCCGCGGGCTGGTGTCGCGCGGCTGGAATCTCATGAACCGCCTGGCTGGCGTGCGCTATCCGACGCTGGCGCTGATCCAGGGGCATTGCCTGGGCGGCGGCCTGGAACTGGCGCTGGCTTGCCGCTACCGGCTGGTGGCGGACCAGCCCGGCGCCTCGCTGGCGCTGCCCGAAGTCATGCTTGGCATCTTTCCAGGCTGGGGCGGCATGCTGCGCCTGCCGCAGGTGATCGGCGCGCCGGCCGCGCTGGACATGATGCTGACCGGCCGCGGCGCCGATGCCCGCCGCGCGGCCGCGTTGGGGCTGGTGGACGCGCGCGTGCCGCCACGCCTGCTGCTGGCCGCGGCGCGCCAGACGGTCCTGTCGCGCAAGCCCGCCCGGCGCGCACGCGGCCTGGGCGCGTTGCTGAACCGCTGGCCGCTGAAAGCCATTGTCGCCAACCGCGCCCGCAAGCAGATTGCCGCGAAGGATCCGCTGGGCCATTACCCGGCCGCGCCCGCCATCGTGGAGATCTGGGAAAAGCATGGCGGCAATGCGCTCAAGGCGCCCGACCTCATCGACCGCATCATTTCGTCCGGCACGGCGCGCAACCTGCTACGCGTATTCCGCTTGCAAGAGCGTCTGAAGGCCAACGGCAAGCAGCCCGGCGTTGCGCCCGCGCGCCATGTGCACGTGGTGGGCGCCGGGGTGATGGGCGGCGACATTGCCGCCTGGTGCGCGTACAAGGGCATGACCGTGACTTTGCAGGACCAGGAGATGTCCCGCATCGCGCCGGCAATCAAGCGCGCCGCAGCGCTTTATACGCGGCGTTTGAAGGATTCGCGCCTGGCGCGCGCCGCGTTCGACCGGCTGGTGCCGGACCCGGAAGGCAACGGCGTGCCGCTGGCAGACGTCATCATCGAGGCCATCAGCGAGCAGCCCGACGCCAAACGCGCGCTGTACCGGTCGCTGGAACCGCGCATGAAGCCGGATGCGCTGCTGGCCACCAACACGTCCAGCCTGTCGCTTGAAACGCTGCGCGAAGGCCTTGCGCGGCCGGAGCGTCTGGTGGGCATTCATTTCTTCAATCCTGTAGCCAAGATGCCGCTCGTGGAAGTCGTGCACGCGCAAGGCGGCGACCCCGACGCCCAGACCCGCGCCTGCGCCTTCGTGGGGCAGATCGACAAGCTGGCGCTGCCGGTCAAGAGCGCGCCCGGCTTCCTGGTCAATGCGGTGCTGGCGCCCTACATGCTGCAGGCCATGCGCAGCGTGGACGAAGGCGTCGCGCCGGAAACCGTGGACGCCGCGATGGTGGCCTTCGGCATGCCGATGGGGCCGCTGGAGCTGGCCGACACCGTGGGCCTGGACATCGCACGCGACGCCGGCGCGCAACTGGCCGGCGGCGCCGAGCCGCCGCGTTGCCTGGCCGAGCGCCTGGCGCGCAACGAGCTGGGCAAAAAGAGCGGCAAGGGCTTTTACACCTGGCGCGATGGCAAGCCGGTCAAGCAGCGCGGCGCGGATCCCGCCGCCGCGCCCGCCGGCCTGGCCCAGCGCCTGATCCAGCCGCTCATCGACGCCACGCGTGAACGGGTCGCGGGCGGCATCGTGGCCGACGCCGATCTGGCCGATGCCGGCGTGATTTTTGGGACGGGCTTCGCGCCATTCACGGGAGGCCCCTTGCATTACGAAGCAGGCAGCACCAAGCAGGACCGCAGCACAGCGGCTCGCGCCGATTAGACCGGCGAAACCAGGCCGGCAGTGGAAAGAGAGACACACATCCAACTCGAGGAGGCAGTACCATGCGCAGACGTCCATTGTCCCTGAGCACCCTGTCGGCCATCCTGGTCGGCCTGGGCGCATCCGCAACGTCCTACGGCGCCGGTTTTCAGCTCTTGGAGCAGAACGCCAGCGGCCTGGGCAACGCGTATGCGGGCTCGGCGGCAAACCCGGAGAATGCCAGCATCATGTATTTCAACCCGGCAGGCTTGACCTATCTGCCGGGCCTTAATTTCTCCGGCGGGGTAAACCTGATCAAACCGTCGTTCAAGTTTTCGGACAACGGCAACAGCCGCAACCCCAGCGCGCCGGGCATTCCCGGATCGGGCTTGTACGGTTCGGTTCCCACCGGCGGCAATGGCGGGGACGCGGGCCATCTGGGCGTCGTGCCCAACCTCTACGCCTCCTGGCAACTGAACGAGCAGTGGTACATCGGTCTGGGCGTCGGCGCACCGTTCGGCCTGATGACCGAATACGACGACGGCTGGGTCGGTCAATACCACTCGAACAAGTTCGACATCAAGACCATCAACGTCAACCCGTCCATCGCCTACAAGGTCAACGAGAAATTCTCGATGGGTTTCGGCGTGAACTGGCAGCACATCGACGCCACCTACAAGAAAAAGACCGTCGTGCCCATCGCCGGCCTGCCGCTGGCCACCAATGGCGACGCCGACCTGAACCTGAAGGGCGATGCGTGGGGCTGGAACGTCGGCTTCATGCTGCAACCCACCGAAGACACGCGCATCGGCCTGTCGTACCGCTCGAAGATCAAGCACTCGGCCAAGGGCGACACCGACATCGACAACATCGGCCCCACCGGCCAGTCCGTGTCGTTCGATGCCAAGGCCAACGTCGACCTGCCCGACACGTTGATTCTTAGCGCCACGCACCAGCTCAACGAAAAATGGGAACTGCTGGGCGACGTGTCGTGGACCGGCTGGAGCAGCATCCCCCAGTTGAAGATCAAGAACTCGGGCCCGGGCGCGCGCGACGATGTGCTGCCGCTCAACTTCCGCGATACCTGGCGCGTTGCCGTGGGCACCAACTACAAGTTCGCCCCCGCCTGGAAATGGAAGTTCGGCCTGGCCTTCGATCAGTCGCCGGTGCATGACGCCGCCGACCGTCCCACGTCCCTGCCGGACAACGACCGCTACTGGTTCTCGACCGGCGTGCAATGGGCCGCCACGAAGGACACCACGATCGACGTGGGCTACACCTATCTGTACCTGCGCAAGACGGACATCGACACCACGTCCGGCAGCGCGGCCACCAAGGGCCGCGTCGCGGGCACCTACGACAGCAGCGGCCACATCTTCGGTCTGCAGCTCTCGTCCCGCTTCTAGCCGTGAACGGGGGACGGCCGCGTGCCGCCCCCCGCTTTTTCAGGAGACTCCCTTGAGCAAGTTCGTCGTCAAACACGTCGCCGTGCTGGGTGCCGGCGTCATGGGCGCGCAGATCGCCGCCCACCTGGCCAATGCCGGCGTGCCGGTCACGTTGTTCGACCTGGCCGCCCGCGAAGGCGACCGCAACGGCACCGTCAAGAAGGCGCTGGCCGGCCTGAAAAAACTGGAACCCGCACCGCTGGCCGGCGCCTCGCGCCTGGCGCTCATCACGCCCGCCAATTACGATGACGACCTCGCCCGCCTGAGCGGCTGCGATCTCGTCATCGAAGCCATCGCCGAGCGCATGGATTGGAAGACGGCACTGTACGAGCGCATCGCGCCGCACGTGGCGCCCGGCGCCATCGTCGCATCCAATACCTCCGGCCTGTCCATCGACGCGCTGGCCAACGCGCTGCCCGCCGGGCTGCGCGACCGCTTCTGCGGCATCCATTTCTTCAATCCGCCGCGCTATATGCACCTGGTGGAGATCATTGCCACCTCGCACACGCAACCGGACGTGCTGGACCAGCTGGAAACCTGGCTGACCTCCGCGCTGGGCAAGGGCGTGATCCGCGCGCTGGACACCCCGAACTTCGTTGCCAACCGCATTGGCGTGTTTTCGATCCTGGCCGCCATGCACCATACCGCGCGGCTGGGCCTGGCCTTTGACGAAGTCGACGCGCTGACCGGCCCCAAGATCGGCCGCCCCAAGAGCGCCACGTACCGCACCGCCGACGTGGTGGGGCTGGACACGCTGGCCCACGTGGTGGGCACGATGGAAAAGAACCTGCCCGACGATCCGTGGCACCGGTACTTCGCGCTGCCGGACTGGCTGTCGGCCCTGATCTCCAAGGGCGCGCTGGGCCAGAAGAGCGGCGCGGGCGTCTACCGCAAGCAGGGCCGCGAGATACAGGTGCTGGATCTGAAAAAGCAGGATTACGCGCCGGGCACGGGCAAGCTGGCCGATGAAGTCGCCGCGCTGCTCAAGGAACGCGATCCGGCCAAGCGCTTTGCCGCCCTGCGCGCCAGCGAGCATCCGCAGGCGCAATTCCTGTGGAGCCTGTTCCGCGACATCTTCCATTACAGCGCCGTGCAGCTCGAGCACGTGGCCGACAACGCGCGCGATCTGGACCTGGCCATGCGCTGGGGCTTCGGCTGGTCGCAAGGCCCGTTCGAAACCTGGCAGGCCGCGGGCTGGCAGGCCATCGCCGCCGCAGTGGCCGAGGACATCGCCGCCGGCCGCGCCATGAGCGACACGCCCCTGCCCGCCTGGGTGCTGGAACCGGACCGCCAGGGCGTGCATGCGCCGCAAGGCTCGTACTCCGCCCGCACGGGCAAGCTGCATCCGCGCTCGACGTTGCCGGTGTATGCCCGCCAGCTGTTCCCGGAACGCGTCGTGGGCGAAGCCGCCGACGACCGCGGCGTCACGGTCTGGGAAAACGAAGGCGTGCGCCTGTGGAACCTGCCGCAGGTCGACGCCGGCGTCGCCATCCTGTCGGTCACGTCGCGCAACCACACGCTGGGCGCCGAGGTGCTGGAAGGCGTGCTGCAGGCGGTGGCCAAGGCCGAACGTGAATTCGACGGCCTGGTCATCTGGCACGACGCGCCGTTTGCGGTGGGCGCCAACCTGCAGCAGGTAGTCGAAGCCTGCGCGGCGGGCCAGTGGGACATGCTGGAGGCCACGGTCGAAAAATTCCAGCGGGCTTCGCAGTCGTTCAAGTACGCGCAGATCCCGACCGTTGCCGCGGTGCAGGGCATGGCGCTGGGCGGCGGCTGCGAATTCCTGATGCACGCCTCGCACCGCGTGCTGGCTTTGGAAAGCTACATCGGGTTGGTCGAGGCCGGCGTCGGCCTCATTCCGGCGGGCGGCGGCAGCAAGGAGTTCGCCGCGCGCGCCGCGGCGCTGGCGGCCAAGACGGCCACGCCCGGCGAAGTCTTCCCCTACCTCCAACCGGTCTTCCAGACCATTGCCATGGCCCAGGTTGCCAAGAGCGGGCTGGAGGCCATCGAGGCCGGCTTTGCCCGCGAACACGACATCGTGCTGTTCCATCCCGGCGAACTGTTGTACGTGGCCATTGGCCAGGCGCGCGCCGCGGCGCAGGCCGGCTACACGCCGCCCGCCCGGCTGCAGAACGTGCCGGTGGCCGGCCGCAACGGCATCGCCAACTTCGAGATGGTGCTGGTCAACATGCGCGAAGGCGGCATGATCAGCGCGCACGACTACCGCGTGGCCCGCAGCGCGGCCGTCGCGCTGTGCGGCGGCGAGGTCGAGACCGGCACCAAGGTCGACGAAGAATGGCTGCTGGCCGTGGAGCGCAAGGAATTCGTGGCGCTGCTGCGCACGCCTGAGACCCAGGCGCGCATCCGCCACACCCTGGAAACCGGCAAGCCGCTACGGAATTGATCCCCCCCAGGCGCCTGCGGCGCTTCCCCCAGGGGCGCCGCAAGCGGACCGGCAGAGCCGGATCCGCGCGGCCCCGCTCGTGGGAGACCATTTTGCGCGGGGGGTCCGATTGATATATCTCGCTATTGTTAGTTGAGGAAATGGATATGAGCACGCAGATCCAAGACGCCTACATCGTTGCCGCCACGCGCCTGCCCGTGGGCAAGCGCAATGGCGCCTACATCACCACCCGCCCCGACGACATGCTGGCCGCTGCGCTGAACGGCGCGCTGGCGCAGGCGCCCGGGCTGGACGCCGCCCGCATCGACGACGTAATCGCCGGATGCGCCATGCCCGAGGCCGAACAGGGCATGAACGTGGCCCGCATCAGCCTGCTGCTGGCCGGCCTGCCGCAAAGCGTGGCGGGCGTCACCGTCAACCGCTTCTGCGCGTCGGGACTGCAGGCCGTGGCGGACGCCGCCGCCCGCATTCGGCTGGGCGAGGCCGACATCATGATCGGCGCGGGCACCGAATCCATGAGCGCCATGCCGCAGATCATGGGCAACAAGGTGTCCATGAACCCGGCTATCTTCGCCCACGAAGAAAACATCGGCATGGCATTTGGCATGGGCCTGACCGGCGAAAAGGTCGCCGAACGCTGGAAGGTGTCGCGCGAGGATCAGGACGCCTTTGCGCTGGCCTCGCACCAGAAGGCCTGCGCGGCGATTGCCGCCGGCCACTTCCGCGCCGAGACCACGCCTTTTGAGGTCGTCACGCACCTGCCGGACGGCGCCAGCGGCGCGGTGCGCGTCGCGCGCCGCCTCGTCGAGGTCGACGAAGGCCCGCGTCCCGACAGCAGCCTGGAAGCGCTGGCGCGGCTCAAGCCGGTCTTCTCCACGCGAGGCAGCGTCACGGCGGGCAACAGCTCGCAGATGTCGGACGGCGCGGCGGCCGTGATCCTGGTGTCCGATCGCATCCTGCGCGAATTCAACCTGAGCCCGCTGGCGCGCTTCGTGGGCTTTGCCGTCGCCGGTGTGCCGCCCGAGGTCATGGGCATCGGCCCCGTCGCCGCTATTCCGAAGGTGCTGGAACGCGCCGGCATCAAGCAGGACGCGCTGGACTGGATCGAGCTCAACGAGGCGTTCGCGGCCCAGTCGCTGGCCGTGATCCGCGAGCTGAACCTGGATCCGGCCAAGGTCAATCCGCTGGGCGGCGCCATTGCGCTGGGCCACCCGCTGGGGGCCACGGGCGCGATCCGCACCGCGACGATCACGCACGGGCTGCGCCGCACCGGCGGCAAGTACGGGCTGGTCACGATGTGCATCGGCACCGGCATGGGCGCGGCCGGCCTGTTCGAGGCCATGTAACCAAACGGCGGCCAGCGTGAAGCCCTACTGGTTCAAGAACCTGTGGCCCGAGTGGCGCGCGCGGCTGATGCGGGTGGGCTTCAACCTGCATCCGGCCTTTCGCGCCACCGGCGGCCGCGTGCTGCACGTGTCGCCGGACTTCCAGCACATACGCATCAAGCTGCCGCTCTTGCGCCGCACCCGCAACATCGTGGGATCGATGTACGGCGGCTCGCTCTTTGCGGTAACCGACGGCGCCCACCCGACCATGCTGATGTCGGCGTTGGGCCCGGATCACATCGTCTGGGACAAGGCGGCCTCCATCCGTTTCCGCAAGCCCGCCTACACCACGCTGTATGTCGACTTCCGGCTGCCGCCGGGCGAGATCCCCGAAATCCGGCGCTTGCTCGCCACGCACCACGAAACGACCCGCACCTATACGGTCGAACTGAAGGACAAGGACGACGTCGTGTACGCCGTCGTGGAACGCACGATCTACATCGCAGACAAGAAGTTCTACAAGCAGAAGAACACTGGAGGTGACAAATGCGTTTCAACCCCGGAGGGCGCAACGCCGCCCTGAGCCTGATTCTCGCGGCCTGCCTGGCGGGCGCGCCCGCCTTTGCCGACGTGGACGTTGCCGGCGTGCGCGTGCCCGAACAGCTTGCCGAAGGCAGCCAGGCGCTGACGCTGAACGGCGCGGGCCTGCGCACCCGTTTCGTCGTGAAGGTCTACGTGGCTGCGCTGTACGTCACCACGAAAAGCCACGACGCCGCGGCACTCATTGACAGCACGCAGCCGCGCCGCATGCGGCTGCGGATGCTGCGCGACGTGGACAGCAAAAGCCTGGACGGCGCGCTGCAGGACGGATTGCGAGACAATACGAGCTCGCAGGAACTTGCCGCGCTGAAAGCGCCCGCCGAGCGCCTGTCACGCTTGATGAGCGACATCGGCGCCGCCCGCGAGGGCGATGTCATCGATCTGGACTTCGATGCCCGCGGCGTCGCCATTGCCAGCAACGGCAAGCCGCGCGGCCGCATCGACGATCCCGCCTTCGCCCGCGCCCTGCTTCGCGTCTGGCTGGGCGACAGCCCCGCGCAGGCCTCCCTGAAGAAAGCCCTGCTGGGCAACTAGGGCCTTGCGCCCCAACGGAACCGCAAGACATGGAACGAATCTGGCACAAGAGCTATCCCTACGGTGTGCCCGCCGAGATCGGGACCGACAGCGCGACCACCCTTGTGACGATCATCCAGGAAAGCTTCCGGCGCTTTCCCGGCAAGACGGCCTACATCAGCATGGGCAAATCGATCACCTATGCCGAACTGGACGCGCTGACGCGACGCTTCGCCGCATGGCTGCACGCGAACGGCCTTGGCCGCGGCGACCGCGTCGCGCTGATGATGCCCAATCTGCTGCAGTACCCCGTCTGCCTCTTCGGCGCCCTGCGCGCCGGCTGCATCGTGGTGAACTGCAACCCGCTCTACACCGCGCACGAGCTTGAACACCAGCTTGCCGATGCGGGCGCGCGCGCCATCGTGGTCGCGGACAACTTCGCGGCCACACTGCAAAAGGCGTTGCCCGCCACGCAAATCGAGCGTGTGCTGGTGACGTCCATCGGCGAGATGCTGGGTCCCATCAAGGGTCGTCTTGTGGACTTTGCCGTGCGGCGCGTCAAGCGCATGGTGCCGGCGTGGTCGCTGCCCGGATCGCAGAAACTGGGCGATGCGCTGCGCCAAGCCCGCGACCTGCCGTTCACCGACGTGCCGCTCACGGCTGCCGACCTGGCGTTCCTGCAGTACACGGGCGGCACGACCGGCGTGGCCAAAGCCGCCATGCTGTCGCACGGCAACCTGGTGGCAAACGTCAGCCAGGCCTACGCCTGGGTCAGGCCCCTGGTGAAAGACGGCGAGGAATGCATCGTCACGGCCCTGCCGCTGTATCACATCTTTGCGCTGACGGCGAATTGCCTGACGTTCATGAAACTGGGCGCAAGCAACCTGCTCATCATCAATCCGCGCGATATTCCGGGGCTGATAAAAGAAATGGGCAAGGTGCCGTTCTCGGCATTCACTGGCGTGAACACGCTCTTTAACGCGCTGCTCAACCACCCGGATTTTGCCCACCTGGATTTCTCGCGGCTGCGCTTGACGATGGGCGGCGGCATGGCGGTGCAGCGCTCGGTGGCAGACCGCTGGCGCGCCGCGACGGGCGTGTCGATCGCGCAGGCTTACGGGCTTACGGAAACGTCGCCCGCCGTCACCATCAATCCCCTGGACACCAAGATCTTCAACGGGTCCATCGGCTTGCCCGTGCCCTCCACCGACCTGTCGATCCGCGACGACGCCGGCCGCGAACTGGGGGTCGGGGAAAACGGCGAGATCTGCGTGCGCGGCCCGCAGGTCACGCAGGGCTATTGGAACCGGCCGGACGAGACGGCGCTGGTCATGTACCCGGACGGCTTCCTGCGCACGGGCGACATCGGTTACGTCGACGAGACGGGGTATGTCTATCTGGTCGACCGCAAGAAGGACATGATCCTGGTATCGGGCTTTAACGTGTATCCGAACGAAGTCGAGGACGTGGCCGCGCTGCACCCGGGCGTGCGCGAGGTGGCGGCGGTGGGCGTGCCCGACAAGCGCTCCGGCGAAGCCGTCAAGCTCTACGTCATCCGCAAGGATCCCACGCTGGACGCGGACACGTTGATCGCGCATTGCCGCACGCAGCTCACGGGGTACAAGGTGCCTCGGTATATCGAATTCCGCGACGACCTGCCGCGCACCACCGTGGGCAAGATCCTGCGGCGCGAACTGCGTCCGGACGCGCAAGGCGCGGCGCCGGCCAATGCGCCCCACGCGGCGACCGACGCCATCGGCAACGCCCCCGCTCCCGCCATCACCCGCCAGGCGACCGGCCAGGACTGATCGCCGCGGGCGCGCCGCCTTTCCGCCCACGCGGCACTGTCGCACGCGGGCAACAGCGCCCGCGTCGGCCCCGGGCGCGGGCCTGCGCGTCAACCCGCTGAATTCGCAAGGCTTTTCTTCGGCAATTCCCAAAGCCCCGCGCTGCCGCAGGGCTTTTTTTACATCTTCCCCGACGTCTGCTATTGGCTGCGCATATCAACACAATTAATAATGGTTATCGTTGTTATTTCTATGAGTAACTGGACGCGCCCTTAGCCGCGCCAGTGGGGAGATCCTTTTGAAACGCCATCACACTCCGGCCGCCCTGCGCGCGCGGCTGCGCCCCCGTGTTCCCGCCGCCGCCGCACTGGCCGCCTGCCTGGGCGCGGGCGCCGCGCACGCGCAACCCGAGCAGCCCGCCACGCTGCCCGCCGTGCAGGTCCTTGGCACCGGCGAGACCGCCACCGGCCCCGTCGACGGCTACGTGGCCCGGCGCAGCGCCACCGGCACCAAGACCGACACGCCGCTGTCCGAAACGCCGCAAGCGATCACCGTGATCCCGCGCGAGCAGATCATCGACCAGGGCGCGCAGAACGTGCAGGACACGATGAACTACGCGGCTGGCGTGCGTCCGAATGCCTACGGCGTGGACAACCGCGGCGATTACGTGCGCGTGCGCGGCGTGGAGCCCGTGCAGTACCTGGACGGCCTGCGCCAGTTCTTCAACTACAACAACCCGCGCACCGAGGTCTACGGCCTGGAACGCGTCGAGGTGCTGCGCGGCCCGGCGTCGATGCTGTACGGACAGGGCAGCACGGGCGGCATCGTCAATCTGGTCAGCAAGCGCCCGCAGGCCGAACAGCAAGGCGAGATCGGCGTACAGCTGGGCAACTTCAACCGCCGCGAAATCCAGGCGGACATCACCGGCCCGCTGACCGAGGACGGTCAGTGGCTGTACCGCGTGGTCGCGCTGGGCCGAGACAGCGACACGCAGGTGCAGTACGCGCAGGACGACCGGATGTTTCTTGCCCCGTCGCTCACGTGGCAGCCCAGCGCGGCCACCTCGCTCACGCTGCTGGCCTCGTGGCAGAAGGACCGGTCCGGCACGACGCAATCGTTCCTGCCCTGGAGCGGTACCGTCGAACACAACCCGAACGGCCGCATCCCCACGCGCCGCTTCGCCAGCGAGCCGGGCTTTGACGCCTACGACACCGAGCAATTCAACGTGGGCTGGCTGTTCGAACACCAGTTCAACGACACCTGGAAGGTCCGCCAGAGCTTTCGCAACACGGTCAGCAGCGTCGACTACAAGTCGCTCTATCCGAACGTTTATGGCGACCGCCGCGGCGATTCGTACATCGACGCCGCGCAGACCACCGTCGACCGCTACTACTACATCAACAAGCCCCGCATGCGCACGCTGCTGGCCGACCAGAACCTGGAAGGCAAGCTGAACTGGGGCCGCACGCAGCACACCGTCATCGTGGGCATGGACTACACGCGCTACCGCGAAACCGGCCAGTCCGACAGCGGGCTGGGATCGCCGCTGAACCTGTACCACCCGGTGTACGGCAACGCGCCGGACTACACGCTGACCGACAAGCCCAAGCAGCGGCAGCAGCAAATAGGCTTCTACGCGCAAGACCAGATCACGTTCGACAAGAACTGGATCCTGCTGGCGGGCATCCGCCGCGATCGTGTCGAAAGCACGACCGAGGGCCAGGACAAGGAAACCGACCAGGCCACCACCAAGCGCTTCGGCCTGATGTACGCGGCCGACAACGGCTGGTCGCCCTACGTGAGCTACAGCGAGTCCTTCACCCCCATCGCGGGCGCGGACATCTACGATACGCGCTGGAAGCCCATGCGCGGCAAGCAGTGGGAAGTGGGCCTGAAGTACATGCCGCCGGGCGCGGACCTGGAATTCACGGCGGCAGCTTACGACCTGCGCGAAAACAACCGCCAGGCCCCGGATCCCAATAATGGTCAGAACCAGATCCAGGCAGGCAAGACGCGCACGCGCGGCGTCGAACTGGAGATGCGCGGCCGCGTCACCCAGAACGTGGACGTCATCGCCAACTACATCTACACCGACATCGATCCGCAGCTTGAGGGCATGCCCAAGCACATGGCGTCGCTGTGGGGCAAATACCGCTTCACGCTCGCGGGCCAGCCCGGCTTCGCGGTCGGCGCCGGCACCCGCTTCCTGTCCAAGTTCCGCGACGGCGGCGCGCCGGAAACGCCGTCGGTGACGCTGTTCGATGCGATGGTCAGCTACACGAACGGACCGTGGCGCTACGCGCTCAACGTCAACAACATCGCGGACCGCACGTACGAAGTGGTGTGCCTGGACCGCGGAGACTGCTTCTACGGCGCGCGCCGCACGGTCATGTTGAGCGGCGCCTACCGCTTCTGACGGTCAAACCGTCCCCATATCCGGGACGGACACCTCGGGTCAACCTGTACGTACATGCTGTACGTACAGGTGTACACTACGATTTTTTCAACCGTCCGACAGACGCGCACATGAACGTCTGCAACCCAGAAAAATCGTCCTGGAGACCCCGATAGTGTCGACCGCAACTACCCGCTCGCCCTTTTTTGGCACGATGCAGAAAATCCCCGGTGGATTGATGCTGGTGCCGCTGATCCTGGGTTCCCTGATCGGCACCTTTGCCCCCGAAGCGCTCGCCATCGGCGGCTTCACGACTGCTCTCTTCAAGAACAGCGCACTGCCGCTGATCGCGCTGCTGATCTTCGCAACCGGCACGCACGTCAACGCCCGCACTGGCGGTCCCATTCTGGCCACCGCCGGCACCATCCTGCTGATGAAGACGCTGGTGCCCGCCACCCTCATCATCATCCTGGGCAGCTACGTCGGTCTTGACGGCCTGTGGGGCGTGTCGATCCTGGCGTTGCTGGCGGCCTTCGACAACAGCAACGGCGGCCTGTGGCTGGCCTACACCGGCCAGTACGGCGATGCCCGCGACCGCGGCGCGTATGTGGCCAGCGCAGTCAACGACGGCCCCTTCTTCAGCCTGCTGTTCCTGGGCGCGTCGGGCCTTGCCGACATTCCGATGATCGCCCTGGTGGCCGCGCTGGTGCCCTTCCTGCTGGGCGTGGTCGTGGGCAACCTGGACCCGAAGTGGCGCGACGTGCTCAAGCCCGTGCCGAATATCGTCATCCCGTTCTTCGCCTTTGCCCTGGGCACCGGCATCAATCTGGGCGCGGTCGTCAGCGGCGGCATCAGCGGCCTGATCCTGGGCCTGATCATCAGCCCCATCACCGGCGGTCTGGTCTACCTGGGCTATCGCCTGATCCTGCGCCGCGGCGGCAAGAGCGGCCTGGGCTTTGCGGCCGGCACCACCGCCGGCAACGCCATCGCCACGCCCGCCGTGGTCGCGGCTGCCGACCCCAACTTCCAGCAGTACGTGTCGGCCGCCACCGCGCAGGTCGCCGCGTGCGTGCTGATCAGTTCCATTCTGGCTCCTGTGCTGGCATCCTGGTTCCTCAAGCGCGCCGGTGAGCTCAAGTCCGAGGACGCCGATGCCACCGTTGCCCCGCCCCTGACCGAAGCCCGCGGAGAGGCCTTGTGAAACCCGCCATCGCCATCGTCGCCGACGACCTGACCGGATCCGGCGACACCGCCGTGCAATTCGTGCGGGCTGGCTGGTGCACGCACCTGTCCATCGGCGGCGCGGACGAGGCCCTGGCCGGTCCCGCGCACGACGACGTCGAGGTGCTGGCCGTCACGACCAATAGCCGGGCGCTCAGCGCCGCCGATGCCGCCGGCGTCATCGGCCGCAACGTGCGGCAATTGCGTGAAGCCGGCGTGTCGCGCCTGTACAAGAAGGTCGATTCGACCCTGCGCGGCGCCTTCAAGGCCGAGATCGACGCGGCGCGCAACGCCTGGCGCGACGACGCCATCGCGGTGGTCTGCCCCGCCTTTCCGGCCACGGGCCGCACGGTCGAGCAAGGCATTCTGTATGTAAACGGCAAGCCGGTCACCGAGACCTCGGCGGCCACCGACCCCGTGACGCCGGTAACCGAAAGCCATATTCCGACCTTGCTCGGCAGCGCCCACGTGGCGCCGCTGGCGGACGACACGCCGGAAACGCTGGCCGCGCGCATCGCGCAGGCCGGCGCCACCGTGGTGGTCGATGCCGCCACCGATGACGACCTGGAACGGCTGGCGCGCGCCGTCGGGCTGCTGGGCGAGCGCGCCCTGCCCGTGGGCGCGGGCGGCCTGGCCGTGCCGCTTGCCCGCGTGTGGGCAGGCGCCGACCAGACCGCGCCTGTCGTGGTGGTGGTGACCTCGCAGCACAGCGCCGCGCGCGGCCAGGCCGCCGCGCTGCAGGCCGCGGGCGCCGACACCTGGCGCCCGTCGCTCGAGCAGCTGGCCGACGACGCGCAATGGCAGGCCTGGAGCCAGCCGCTGCTGCAGGCGCACGCGCAGGCGCCGCTCGAAGCGGGCACGATTCTGCTGCTGGCCCCCGAAGGCCAGCGCGCCGGCCTGGATTCCGACAAGGTCGCCGACCGGCTCGGCAGCCTGGCCGCGCAATTGATTGCCGCCTCGCGCGCGGCCGGCGTGGTCGCCACCGGCGGCGACGGCGCGCGCAGCGTGCTGTTGGCGCTGCAAGCCAACGGCATCGCGCTGGTGGACGAAGTGATGGGCGGCGTGCCTCTGGGCACGCTGACCGGAGGCACGGCCGCAGGCCTGCCCGTGGTGACCAAGGCCGGCGGCTTTGGCACCGAAGATGTATTGGTTCGCGCGGTTCGCGCGATCCGCGACAGGAGATTCAAGCGATGACACAAACCCCTCCCGCGAAGCTGCCCCTCTTGGCTGTGACCTTGGGCGACGTAGCGGGCATCGGGCCGGAAATCACGGCCAAGATGCTCATGGGCCACGACGAACTGCGCCAGAAGGCGCGCCTCTTCGTGGTCGGCGATGCAGACGTCATGGCCAATGCGGTGCGCAATCTGGGCGCCGACCCTGCCATCGTGCGCAAGATCGAGCGCCCGGCCGACGCGACCAACACCCCGGGCCTGATCGAAGTGCTGCAGGCCGGCCCGTCGCTGGCGCACGTGAAGTTGGGCGAGATCAGCGCGGACGCCGGCGACGGCTCGGTCCGCTTTGTCACGACGGCCTGCGCCCTGGCGCGCGCCGGCGAGATCGACGGCATCGTCACCGCACCGCTGAACAAGGCCGCCATGCACGCCGCCGGCCACAAGTGGCCCGGCCACACCGAACTGCTGGCGCATGAGTTCGGGGTCAAGACGTTCTCACTGGTGCTGTCGGCCGGCGACCTCTACATCTTCCACGCCACGACGCACGTGTCGCTGCGCCAGGCCATCGAAGACGTGAACCCTGCCCGCATGCGCGCCGTGCTGCGGCTGGCCGGCTCGTTCGCCACCGCGCTGGGCCGTGCCGACGAACCCGTGGCGGTCGCGGGCCTGAACCCGCACGCCGGTGAGAACGGCATCTTCGGCAGCGAAGACGCCGACATCCTGGCGCCCGCCGTGGCCGAAGCCAACGCCGCCGGCATCCTGGCCGCGGGTCCCATCCCGGCCGACGCGCTGTTCCCGCAGGCCGTGCGCGGCAAGTGGAAGTTCGTGATCGCCTGTTACCACGACCAGGGCCACGCGCCCTTCAAGTCCGTGTACGGCGACGACGGCGTCAACATCACCGTGGGCCTGCCGGTCGTGCGCGTGTCCGTGGACCACGGCACCGCGTTCGACATTGCCGGCAAGGGCATCGCGCGCGAAGACAGCCTGATCCTGGCCGCCGAGCGCGCCGCGCACCTGGCCCCGGGCTGGACGCATGTATGGGAAACTGCGCGGGCACAAACCGGAGGTTGATTCCCATGGCGCCCGCCACGCACGACGCATTGCCTGATCTTGACCGCGCGGGAGACATCCCGCTGCACGCCCAGGTGGCGTCGCGGTTGCGCGGATATATCCGCACGAACAAGCTCGCGGCAGGCGCCGTGCTGCCCAGCGAGGCGGCGCTATGCGAACGCTTCGGCGTGGCGCGCAGCGTGGTGCGCCAGGCCCTGGCGGCACTGGCCGCCGAGGGTCTCATTCAACGCGAGACCGGCCGTCCCGCCACCGTGGCGGCGCCGCAGGAACACCGCCGCCTGGTGCAGCGGTCCACGGGTCTTTACGAACAGTTCGCCCAATCGGGTGTTGCGCTGCGCACGCGCGTGCTGGCGCTGGGCCCGGCCGAGCCGCCCGCCGACGTTGCCGAGTTCTTCGGCACCACCCGCCTATTATTGCTGGAACGCCTGCGCCACGTGGCCGAAGCGCCGCTGGCCTACGTGCGCACCTGGCTGCCCGCCGACGCGGTGCCGGGCCTCGTCGCCGACCATCTGGCCGACGCCTCCCTGCACGGCGTGCTGACGCGGCAGTTCGGCCTGCGCCCCGGCGCGGGGCGCAACCAGATCCGCGCCGTCGCGGCCGACGACAAGCTCGCCAGGCTGCTCGACACACAGACCGGCACGCCGCTGCTGATGCTGCAAGGCCAGGGCATGGACCAGCACGGCAAACCGCTGGAATGGTTCACCACCTGGCATCGCGCCGAACAACTGGTGTTCGACGTGGACGTCAGCATGGGACACGAAAGCGTGCAGCCCCGGCTGCATGACCCAGCCCCGGAACCGCAGCCGCCGGTCAACGGACACGACCCGCTGGCGCGCGCGCAGGCGCTGGTGGCGGAGCTGTCGGCGGAACTGGAACGCTTGCGCGGGCAGTCTTGAACCACGGAACGCGGGCTGGAAACAAATCGGGGCGGCATATTGCCGCCCCGATTTTTTTTGATGCGCTCAGCGCACCATGCAAGGCCGCTTGTTGTCGAACGTCCAACCCGGCACCAGATACTGCATCGCCGTGGCATCGTCGCGCGCGCCCAGGCCGTGCTGCAGGTAGAGCTGATGCGCGCGTTCAATCGCGTCCATGTCCAGTTCGATGCCAAGTCCGCCGGTCTGCGGCAGTTCGACGTAGCCGTTGCGGATCTGCAGCGGGTTGCGGGTCAGATGCTGGCCGTCCTGCCAGATCCAGTGCGTGTCGATCGCGGTGACGCGGCCCGGCGCAGCGGCGCCCACATGCGTGAACATCGCCAGCGACACATCGAAGTGATTGTTGGAATGCGAGCCCCACGTCAGGCCGAAGGCCTGGCACGTCTGGGCCACGCGCACCGAACCTTGCAGGGTCCAGAAATGCGGATCGGCCAGCGGAATGTCGACCGACTGCAGCGACAGCGCATGCGCCATTTCGCGCCAGTCGGTGGCGACCATGTTGGTGGCGGTGGGCAGGCCCGTGGCGCGGCGGAACTCGGCCATGACTTCGCGGCCGGAAAACACGCCTTCCGCGCCGCACGGGTCTTCGGCATAGGCCATCACGCCGTGCAGGTCGCGGCACAGACGCACGGCGTCCTTGAGCAGCCAGCCGCCGTTCGGGTCCAGCGTGACGCGCGCTTCGGGAAAGCGCTCGTGCACGGCGCGGATGGCTTCGACCTCTTCCTCGCCGCGCAAAACGCCGCCCTTCAACTTGAAGTCCTGAAAGCCATAGCGGTCATGAGCGGCTTCGGCCAAGCGGACGATGGCCTCGGGCGTCATCGCCTTTTCGTGCCGCACGCGCAACCAGCCGTCGGCGTCGGGCGCCGTCTGGTAAGGCAGCGGCGTGAGCGACGAGTCGCCCACGTAGAACAGGTATCCCAGCATCTGCACGGAGGTGCGCTGCACGCCTTCGCCTAGCAGCGCGGCCACGGGAACGCCCAGGTGCTGGCCCAGCAGGTCCAGCAACGCAGACTCCACCGCCGTCACGGCATGGATCGCCACACGCAGATCGAAGGTCTGGGCGCCGCGGCCCGCGCTGTCCAGACCGGCGAAGGCCTGGCGCATCTGGTTCAGCGTGTGCTGGTAGTTGCCGATGGAGCTGCCCGCGACAAGGGCGCGCGCGTCTTCCAGCGTGGCGCGGATCTTTTCGCCGCCGGGCACTTCGCCGACGCCGGTGTTGCCCGCGCTGTCGGTCAGGATGACCAGGTTGCGCGTGAAATAAGGCGCGTGGGCGCCGCTCAGGTTGAGCAGCATGGAGTCCTGGCCGGCGACCGGCACGACGCGCATGCCGGTAATCGTGGGCGTCTGGGAGGCTTGCGATGCGTGAAGAGTCATGATTGCTTCTTGAAAATGCCCGGCCGGCGGGGCCGGTCGCGTTGCGTCATTGCACGGAGATGCCGCCGGTCTCGATGACCTGCTTCCAGCGGGCGCTTTCCTGCTGCTGGAACTTGGTGAAGGCTTCGGGCGAGTTGGCGACGACCTCCAGGCCGATGTCGGTGAAGGGCTTGCTGAGCGCCGGATCCTTCAGCGCGGCAGTCAGGGCGGCGGACAACTTGTCGCGCACGTCGGCGGGCAGGTTCTTGGGCGCCACGACGGCCTGCCAGGCATAGACGTCGACGCCGGGCACCGAGACTTCGGCGAACGTGGGCACGTCGGGCAGCACGGGCGAGCGCTTGGAACCGGTGACGGCGATGGCCTTGAGCTTACCGGACTTGATATGCGGCAGCACGGCGTTCACGTTCTGGAACGACATGTCCACCTGATTGCCCAGCAGATCGGAAATGGCGGGCGCGCCGCCCTTGTAGGGCACATGCAGGCCCTTGGTGCCGGTCTTCTGCCAGAAGAGTTCGGCGGTCAGGTGGTCGGACGAGCCCGCGCCGGAGGTCGCGAAACTGATCGCGCCCGGCTTGTCCTTCAGCAGCTTCAGCACGTCTTGCACGCTGTTGACCTGGGGCGCCAGCTTGGGGCTGACCACCAGCACATTGGGCGTCTGCACGGCCACGGTGAGGTACGTGAAGTCCTTGGCCGGATCGTAGGTGATGCCCTTCATCAAGTGCGGGGCCACGACCAGCGGGGCCAGCGAGGTGACCATCAGGGTGTAGCCGTCCGGCGCGGCGCGGGCCACCTGCGACGCGCCGATGGTGCCAGTGGCGCCCGCCTTGTTTTCCACGACGAAGGATTGCTTGAGCTGTTCGCCCAGCTTGTTGGACAGCGCGCGCGCCACCGAATCGGTTGCGCCGCCGGGCGGGAACGGGACGACGACGGTGACGGCCTTGTCAGGCCAGGCCTGCGCCGCGCCTGCGGCGGCCATCAGGGTCAATCCAAGCATCCACTTGCGCGCATTGGTCTTCATTACTGTCTCCGGATTGGGTTCTTTTATTTACGTTAACGTTAACATTTATTTTGTTAACGTTAACATGACGGCTTTTTTAGAATATTTCGGGGTGCCGACGGTTCACCATCCGGACAAACCCTGACACGATCCGGCCCGCAAGGCGCGCGTCTGCGGTTAGGCTTGACGCCAATTGCACCCGCCGTTTTCGACTCCCTTTTTGATGCACCCGCCCCGCATGCCGTCCGCCGACTCCCCTTCCCGCTCCCCGGAGCGCGCCAACGTCACCGTGCGCGAGGTGGCGCAAGCGGCTGGGGTGTCGATGATTACCGTTTCGCGCGCCATCAACACGCCGCAGCAGGTCTCGCCCGCCACGCTGGACAAGGTCAACGCCGCAATCCAGGCGCTGGGCTATGTGCCCAACCTGATGGCCGGCAGCCTGCGCCTGTCGCGCAGCAACCTGGTGATGGTGCTGGTGCCCTCGATCGCCGGATCGCTCTTTGGCGGGATGCTGACCGCGCTGACGCAGTCGCTGGAGGCCAAGGGCTTTCAGCTCATGGTGGGCCAGAGCGGCTACGACTCGCCCCGCGAGGACGCGCTGCTGCGCGCCATCATCGGACGGCGCCCGGACGGCATCGTGCTGACGGGCGTGATGCACTCGCCGCAGGGCCGGCAGCTGCTCAAGGCATCGGGCATCCCCATCGTCGAAACATGGGATGCCACGGACGCCCCCATCGACATGCTGCTGAGCCTGTCGCACGACGCCATCGGCACTGCCGTCAGCCACTACCTGCGCGATGCGGGCAAGACGCGGCAGGCGGTGCTGAGCGGCGACGATCACCGCGCCCGGCTGCGTGCCGAAAGCCTGGTTCGCGCGGCGCTGGAATCGGGCCTGCCCGAACCGTTGGTGCACTACATGCCCGCGCCGACGACGCACGCGCAAGGCCGCGAAGGCCTGCGCGCGCTGCAGCGTTCGGGCCAAGGCATCGACGCGGTGTTTTGCAGTTCCGACATGATGGCGGCCGGCGTGCTGACCGAGGCCGCGGCGCAAGGGCTGGACGTGCCTGGGCAACTGGCGGTGATGGGCTTTGGCGACATGGACATCGCCGCGTCGATGTCTCCGGCCATCACCTCCGTGCACGTGGACGGCGCCGCGATCGGCGCGCAGGCGGCCGAGATGATCGGCTTGCGCGCCAACGGCCAGCTTCCTGCGCAGTCGGTGGTGGAAATCGGTTTTCGCATCGTGACGCGCGAGAGCGCGTAGGCGGGGCGCAGCAACGCACGGCGGCCACGGACACGGAACCACCGATCAGGTTTGGGCCATCGCACCGGGCAGGACATGAGAACCGCGTGCACGTCGCGCGCGCTTGTCGCAGCCTGGTCGCTACGGCAAAATGTTTGCCTTCCTTGCGCCTCGCCCGGCGCTGGCCCTTTCCATGACCGACTCCGCCTGCTTCGACCAGCACCGTTCCCGCCTTTATGGCATTGCCTATCGCATGCTGGGGGCAGTGGCGGAGGCCGAAGATGTCGTGCAGGAAGCGTGGCTGCGCTGGCATGAGGCTGACCGCGCGGTCATCCAGAATCCCGAAGCATGGCTCGTCACGATGACCACGCGCCTGTCGATCGACCGGTTGCGCGCTGTCAAGGCTGAACGCGAACACTACGTTGGGGTCTGGCTGCCGGAACCCATGCTGATGGCGGCGCCCTCCACGCCGGAGCAGATCCATGAGCAGGCGGACGATGTGTCGGTGGCGTTTCTGTTCATGCTGGAACGCCTGTCGCCCGATGCCCGCGCGGCGTTTCTCATGCGCGACGTGTTCGATGCGGACTACGAAGACATCGCGCAAACGCTGGACAAGAACCCGGCGGCCGTGCGCCAGATGGTGCGGCGCGCGCGCCAGCAATTGCGCCAGGGCGCGCCGCGCGAGGCCGTGCCGCGCGCGACGCTGCAGCGCCTGTTGCAGGCGTTTGCCGACGCGATGCAGCGCAGCGATTTCCACGGGCTGCTTGCGCTTCTGAGCGACGACGCCGAACTGATCGGCGACGGCGGCGACAAGGTGACCGCGTTTGCCAGTCTGGTGGGCGGCAAGCGGCTGGCGCAGCTCTTTTATGCGGGCAAGCGGCGGTATCGCGACGCGCTGGATGTGCGGGTGGTGCAGGTGAACGGGCAATGGACCCTCTTGCGCTTCATCGACGGCGATCTGGAATCCGTGCAGTCTTACGAGACCGATGGCGAACGGCTGACGCGGGTGCTGGTGCAGCGAAATCCGGACAAGCTTGCGGGCATCGCCGCGGCGCTCAAGGGCTCTTGATGCGCTTGAGGGTCATTACGCTGCATCGAGTTGCGGACTGGGTAAGTTTGCATGGGATTCGGCTGGATTCTTTAGGCGCCCGGTGCGGCGTGGGCCTGGGCGGGCGGGGCTCCGATTGCGGTCCGGAGCCTTCGCTCCGGACTGCCCCGCGCTCAACCTCGTCCGCCTTCGGCTCCCTTCGGTTTCCGCCGGGCGCATCTAAACGCCCCGCCCCCCCAGGCCCACGCCACACCGGGCTCTGCCGTTGAATCTTGTCGGACAGCGGGGCGAGTTGGGTTCTTAAGGTTCTTGCATGCGACGAGGTGGACGAGAAGCGTCTTTCGGGGCCCGCCCCCGGGCGGCCGCGCGGGCGGCCTTCGTGGGCTTACGCGGCGTCTTGCGTCGTCGCGATGGCGCTTCGCGTGTGGCTGCTTCTGCTCTCGGTGTCTGACACCCTGGGGAGACTCCCGTCATACGAAGAGCGTCTCCCTAGGGTGTCAGACACCGGCAGCAGCAAACGCTCTAGGCAGGATCAGGCAGAGACGCCAATTATCCTCTTGGGGTGTCTGACACCCTCGGGGGATGAACTTGGTATGAATCTAATCTCACAAGGGTGTCAGACACCGGCTACCGACCGGCTACCGTCGCCCCGGCTACGCGCCGCGGCGAGCGGCCTGATGCGTTGGTGCCAGGCAGGCAACACGGTGATCCCTTGTGCGTGCCTACCGCCTCGCGGGCCGCGCTTCTACGATGGACCTGTCATCACTCACACACGCAAGGACAGGCCATGTCTAAGACCACCAAGTTCGGATTGCCCTTTATCGCCGCGGCCGCGCTGCTCGGCCAGCCCGTTTACGCCGCCTCCCATCACGCATCGTCCGGCGCCACGGCCGCGGATCCCATCGTCACCGAACTGATGACCAAGGCCCTGCCGGACATTCCCGGCAAGGACGCGTTGATGCTCATCGTCGACTATCCGCCCGGCGGGGCCGATCCCATTCACCGCCACGATGCGTATGGTTTTGTCTATGTGCTGGAAGGCAGCATCGTCATGCAGGTCAAGGGCGGCAAGGAAGTCACGTTGACGCCCGGGCAAACCTTCTATGAAGGGCCGGACGACGTTCACACGGTGGGGCGCAATGCCAGCCAGACGCAGCCGGCCAAGTTCCTGGTCGTCCTCATCAAGAAGCAAGGCGCGCCCGCCCTGACCCCGGTCAAATAGGGACGCCCGGCACGCGGCGGGGGCCTTTCGTCGCCCCGCCAGGCCTTCCCCCCGGGGCAAGGCCTTTTTTTTCGCGCGTGATGTCACAAGATTGCAGGCTGCGCCGTCTTAGCTGTAGGATCAACCCACTTGCGGCGCCGCCACCATGTCGACACCCTACCCTGCCCCTTCGGATACCCCTGCTTCGGCCGGACCGGATTCCCTGGCCGACAGCTTTGCCACCAGCTATGCCGGTGTCATGGCCTTCATCGCCGTCGCCGCTGAAGGCAATTTCGCCAAGGCGGGCGACCGGCTTGGCATCGGCCGCTCGGCCGTCAGCCGCAGCGTGCAGAAGCTTGAAGATCAGCTCGGCACGCGACTGTTCGTGCGCACCACGCGCAGCACGTCGCTCACGCCCGAGGGCCAGCGCTTCTACGAGCAATGCCACCCGGGGGTTGAACGCATCATCCAGGCGCTGGACGACATGCGCGACCTTCGCGAGGGCCCGCCGTCGGGCCAGTTACGCGTGTGCGCCACCGTGGGCTTCGGCCGCAAGATCGTCGCGCCGCTGTTGAAGGGATTTCGCGAGGCCAATCCGGGCATCTCGGTGGAGTTGCTGCTGGACGACGGCCCTACCGACTTCACCACCGACCGCGTGGACGTGTCCTTTCGCAACGGGCGCATGGAAGACAGCCAGGTGATTGCCAAGAAGGTGATCCCGATGCAGATGATGCTGTGCGCGTCGCCGGCCTATGCCGCACGCCACGGACTGCCCGCCAGCGTCGAGGACATCGCGGACCATGCTTGCGTGAATTTCAAGCTGGCGTCCGGCCGCGTGTTCGAATGGGAGTTCAAGGTGGGCGGACAGATGCGCAAGGTGGCGCCGCCCGGCATGCTGACCTTCAACGACGCGGACCTGGTGCTGCAATCGGTGCTGGACGGACACGGCATCGCGCAGATGGCGGCCTATCAGGTCTGCGACCATCTGCGGGCGGGCCGGCTGGTGGCCTGCCTGCCGCAATATGCGCCGGACGACCGCGGGCATTACCTGTGCTTTCTCAGCCGCCAGCACCTGCCGGTGCGCATGCGCGTGTTCATCGATTACATGACGGAGAACATCCGCGCGATGGACCTGCAGATACTGGACAGCCTGCTGGTCAAGCCGGCGTGAAGCGCAAGGCAGCAAGGCGCGTGGAAAGGCGCCCCGGCAAGCGGCGCTATTGCGTCAGCGCGACGACGCTTTCGATGCCGCCCTGCGCCATCTTGGAATAAGGACAGAGGCGCTCGGTATTGCGCACCAGTTCTTCGGCAATGGCCTTGTCCAGGCCGGGCAGGTGAATGTTGACGTCCGCCTTCAGCGCAAACAGGCCATCGACGGGGTCGCGTCCGAACGCGATCGTGGCGGTGACCGAGGCGTCGGGAATGGACAGCCCGGACCGCTGGGCCAGCATGCTGAGCGCGCCGTGAAAGCAGGCCGCGTAACCTGCGGCAAAGAGCTGCTCGGGGTTGGTTCCGCCGCCCGTGCCGCCCAGTTCGACGGGCAACCTTAATTCCACAAGCAGTTCGCCGTCGTCCGACATGGCGATGCCCGAGGCGCGGCCATGCGCGGCCTCCCCGCCCCGCACTGTCACGCTGGTGGTGTACAGGGGACGGAAGTCGCCGCCCCGGTACTTGTCCAGAAGGCTTTGGGGAGGAGGCCGCAGTTTGCTCATGTAGGTCCTTGTGACCGCCGCTACTTTCTTGCACCCGAACGGCTGAACCAGGTGTCAAAGTCGATCTTGCCCAGGCGCGGGCTGGTTCCCGGCACCAGTGTGCTGTCGTCCAGCAGCGCGCCGAAATAGCGCACGCCGGCATCCGCGTGCACGGTGCGGGTGTCCCCGATTCTACGCATGTAGCGTTGGACCAGTTCGGACAACCTGACCTTTTCCGGACCGGCGATCTCGACAATGCCGTTCACGGGCGCGCCCAACGTGGCGTCGGCCATGGCCAGCGCCACGTCGTCCGAGGCGATGGGCTGCACGTAGGCGGAGGACAGCCGTACCTCGTCGCCCTGCGTGCCGGACTGCAGGATGCCGCCCAGGAACTCGAAGAACTGCGTGCTGTGCACGATGGTGTACGGAATGCCGGCGGCTTCGATCAGGTCTTCCTGCGCGATCTTGCCGCGGAAGTAGCCGCTTTCGGCGAGGCGGCGGGTGCCCACCACCGACAGCGCGACATGATGGCGCACGCCCGCGCGCTTTTCGGCGGCCAGCAGGTTGCGGCCGGAGGTCTGGAAAAATTCCAGGACGGCCTTGTCTTCGAAGGACGGCGAGTTGGCCACGTCGACCACGACGTCGACCCCGGCCAGGGCCGCGTCCAGGCCTTCGCCGGAGATGGTGTTCACGCCGGTGGCGGGCGAGGCGGCGATGGCCTCATGGCCGCGTTCGGCAAGCAGTTTGACGAGCTTGGAGCCGATCAGGCCCGTGCCGCCGATGACGAGGATTTTCATGATCGATCCTTAGTTGAATTGGGCCTTGTCCAGCCCATACGCCTTGTCGGCCGACCCGGGCACCGTCTGGAATCCCACGTTCAGCCGGTTCCAGCCATTGATGGCCATGACGGCAAAGCTGAGGTCCGAGATTTCCTTTTCGGACAGTTCGCCGCGCACGCGCTCGTACACCTCGGTCGGCACGCCATGCACGCCCAGCGTGGTCAGCGCTTCGGTCCAGGCCAGGCAGGCGCGCTCGCGCGCCGAGAATTGATTGGATTCGCGCCAGATGGCGACATGGTGCAGGCGCAGTTCGCGCTCGCCGGCAAGCTTGGCCTGCTTGATGTGCATGTCCAGGCAGAAGCCGCAGCCGTTGATCTGCGAGGCGCGGATGTCGACCAGGTCAAGGATCGACTTTTCGATGGTGCCGGTTTTGGCCAGCATGGTGAACTCGACAAACTTCTTGAACAGTTCCGGCGATTGGGCAAAGGCGTTGAGACGTTGGCTCATGATGGCTCCTGGGTGGATTGGGCGCTTCCCGGTCGGGTTGCCGGGCGCGGCGCTTGCTTGTTCGACGCCCAAATCGTAGGCCGGCCCGCCGGACCGCAGTAGCCCCGGCGCGGGGACCATGATGTTGCCGCAATGGCAACAATCGGCAGGCGCGGTCACGCCGACAATAGGCAGGCAATCAAGGCTCGCGCCCGGAACTCATCATGAACAGAAACGATATCTCGATGCAGGACATCCATTACTTCGTCGAAGTCGCCAAGCGTGGAAAGCTGTCCGCCACCGCCGCCGCGCTCGGCATCCCCGTCGCCACGCTGTCGCGGCGGCTCACGCAGCTGGAACAGGCGCTGGGCTACAAGCTCTTGAACCGCACGACGCGCAGCGTCAGCCTGACGGCCATCGGACAGCAGTACTTCGATCATTGCGCGGAACACGTCGAAGGCGCCCTGTCGGCGCATGAAATCATCAACTCACGGCTGAACCACCTGGCGGGCACGCTGCGCGTGTCGGTCATGCCTGGCCTGACGACGATCCTGCCGGCGGTGCTGAAAGAGCTGCGCGAAACCTATCCGCAGATCTCGTTTGAAGTAGAGCTTGGCTTGGCCGACACGGGCCGCAATGGCCAGCACTTCGACCTGATGTTGCGCTCGGGCGAGCTGGCGGATTCGGCACTCATCCAGAAGCACGTCGCGCAGGTGCAGTGGGTGCTGGTCGCGGCCAGCAGCTACCTGGACCGATTCGGCCGGCCGACCTGCCCGGAAGACCTGGGGCTGCACGAGCGCATCATCACCGGCGACCTGCAGGACTGGACTCTGGGGGAAGGCGAGAGCCTGCTGAACGTCCGCGGCCCCACCCACATCGGTACCAACAGCTCGGCGCTGGGCGTGCAGCTTGCCATCGCCGGGCTGGGCATTGCCTGGATGCCCAGCCACCTGGCGCTGTCGCAAACACTGCGGGAACTGGATCTGGAACAGATCCTGCCAGACTGGAAACTACCCCCCGCGACCATCTACGCACTCTCCGACAACCGCGTGACGCCGGCACGGGCGAAGGTGTTTCTGGATACGCTGCAACGGCATCTGCGCGTGAACTAGGCGCCTGCATCCCGGGCGCACACCCTGGCTCACCCCAGCAAGTTTTCCCTGACGTGCACCAGATGCCGGCGCACCGCTGCCATGGCGCGGTCTGCGTCGCGGTCATGTAGCGCCTCGACGATTTCGCGGTGTTCAGCCTGGTAGGCCGCGCGCCGTTCGGGGGTGAGGCTCTTGCGCTTGAGCGCGCCCCAGGTCGCCTGCGAGCGCGCCGCGGTCATCAACGCGAAGACCTTTTCGATGAAGAGATTGTGCGTGGCCGTGGCCATCAGTTCGTGCAGTTTTGCGTCCCACACCTCGAACGCTTCAAAGCTGGCCGCGGCCTCCGCCTCGTCGCACGCATGCTGCATGGCGGCGAAATCGGCCGGCGTGCCGTGCTGCACCACCAACGCCGCAATGGCCGGTTCCAGCACCAGGCGAGCGGCCATCAGTTCGGCCGGGCTCGTGGACAGCACCTCGCCGCGCAAGAACGCCTCGGTCTGCGCCAGCGTCGACGGCGGGTTGGCGTAGGTGCCGCTGCCCACGCGCTGCGAGATCAGTCCGTCGTCCTTCAACTGCGCCAGCGTGCGGCGCACGGTAGACCGGCTGAGGCCGAATTCCTCGCTTAACGCGCGCTCGGTCGGCAGGCGATGGCCGGCGGGCCAGACGCCCGACTGCAGGTTTTCGATGATGACCGCCCGCATGGCGGAGGCTTTGTCCATGAGGACTCCCGGATGAATGCCGCGATGATACCAAATCAGTCCAATAAATTCCTGCTTATCCGGTAATAAACGGATTCGCCTGCGGAGAATTTTGGTTTATCCTGCCGAACAGCACCAATTGGGCCTGAATTATTCAACTTGGTATTTTTTGGTATCTCATCAACGGGCGGCGTAAGCCCCGCAGGAGCAAGCATGAAAATCGCGGTATTTCGAGTCAATGGTGAACGGCGCGTGGGCGTGGTCGCGGACGATGGCAGCACGGTTACCGCGCTGGACTTCGCGCCCGAACTGGCCGCGGCCGGCGCACTGACGGCGGTGCGGTGGCTGGCCGAGGGCCGCGCCCTGCCCGCCCAGACGGGACCGTCCTATCGCTGGGATCAGGTCGAGCACGAAGCGCCCCTGCCGGCGCAGCCGCGCAACCTGTTCTGCGTGGGCCGCAACTATCACGCCCATGCCAAGGAACTGCGCGACTCCGTCTTCAAGGACAACGACGCCAACCCGGAATCCTGGCCCATCGTCTTCACCAAGGTGCCGCAAACCGTGGTGGGCCCCTGGTCCGACGTGACGCTGCCCACGGGCATCTCCGACAAGATCGACTACGAAGCCGAACTGGCGGTGGTGATCGGCAAGGGCGGTCGCAACATCTCCCGCGCCGAAGCCATGAGCCACGTCATCGCCTACACCGTGGTCAATGACGTCACCGCACGCGACGTACAGATGCGCCACCAGCAGTGGGACCTGGGCAAATCCTTCGACACCTTCTGCCCGATGGGTCCGTGGCTGGTCACCGCCGACGAGCTGGACGGGCGCAACACGCGCGTGCGCTGCTGGGTGAACGGCGAGCTGCGCCAGGACGGCAACACGGAAGACCTGATCTTCGACATTCCCACGCTCATCGAAACCTGCTCGCGCGGCATCACGCTGTACCCCGGCGACGTCATTGCCACCGGCACGCCCGCTGGCGTCGGCCAGGGCCTGAATCCGCCCCAGTTCCTCAAGAGCGGGGACACCGTCCGCATTGAAATCGACGGCATTGGAAGGATCGAGAACCGATTCGTCTGACGCCCGCGCCAATGAGCGCCGGTCAATGAAACCGGCGCCGCGCAGCACGCAAGCCCATAAGGAGTGAGACATGAAACTGCGCTGCAAACAGGTGGCTGCGGCTGCCTTGCTATGCCTGAGTGCGACGGCCACGATGACCGTGCTGGCCGCCGGCTATCCCGAACGCCCTGTCACGCTGGTGGTGCCCTTCCCGCCCGGCGGCGTGGCCGACACCATCGCCCGCCCCATTGCCCAGGCCTTGGGCGACAAGCTGGGCCAGCCCATCGTCATCGAAAACAAGGGCGGCGCGGGCGGGGCCATCGGCATCGGCCAGGCGGGCCGCGCCAAGCCCGATGGCTACACGTTGCTGATGAGCCTGTCGTCGATTTCCATCCTGCCCGCGGCCGACCGGCTGCTGGAGCGCAAGCCCGCCTATCAGCTGGACCAGTTTGTGCCGATCGCCCGCATCACGGCCGATCCCACCGTGCTGGTGGTGCGCGCGGACGCGCCCTACAAGACGCTGGACGAATTCCTTGAGGCAGCCAGGAAACAGGGCGGCAAGCTGAGCTACGGCAGCTCGGGCATCTACGGCACGATGCACGTGCCGATGGAAATGCTGCAGAACGCCGCCGGCATCAAGATGATGCACGTGCCCTTCACCGGCGCGGGTCCTGCGGTGCAGGCGCTGGTCGGCGGGCAGGTCGACGCCCTGGCCACCGGCCCGTCCAGCGTCATGCAGCTCA
Source organism: Achromobacter sp. JD417 (assembly GCF_041879325.1). Lineage (NCBI taxonomy): Bacteria > Pseudomonadati > Pseudomonadota > Betaproteobacteria > Burkholderiales > Alcaligenaceae > Achromobacter > Achromobacter sp. JD417. Next base: position 4,011,223 of record NZ_CP087159.1, read on the forward strand.
TTCAATCTGGACGTGTCCGCCCCCTGGCGCATTGGGGCGACGGCAAGCTGGAGAGCCTGCCGCAGGTGCCATCGCTCAAGTCCAAGGGGTTTGACGCCAGCTTCGTGCAGTGGTCCGGCATCTTCGCGCTAGCCGGCACGCCGCCTGCCGTCATCGACAAGCTGCGCGATGCCGTCAAGCAGATCGCGGACGATCCCGCGGTGCAGGCGCGCATCGCCGGCACCGGCAGCCCGGTGCAGTACCTGGACGCGCCGGCGTTCGACGACTATTGGAAAAAGGACTCCGCTTCGCTGGAAGTGGCGGTCAAGCGGATCGGCAAGGTGGAATGACGAACTAGACCGTAGCGTCTATGGGGGGCTTCGCGCCCCCTTTTTCATTGCACCGTTTCGCGCCCAGCCGCCTGCCGGGCCAGCGCCTTGCGGTCCACCTTGCCCACCGCGTTCTCCGGCAACCGGTCGATCCAGATCACGTCGCGCGGCACGTAGATCCGGCCCAACCGCGCCAGCACCTCGGCCTGTATCGCGGCCGCATCAGGCGCGGCGTCGCCATTGCCCTGCACGAAGATCACCGGCGTCTCGCCCAGATCCTCGTCCGGCGCCCCCACCACGCAGCAGGCGGCGATGCTGGGCATGCCCGTCACCACGCCTTCGATGAGCGCGGGCGAAATGTTCTCGCCGCCGCGGATGATGACGTCCTTGATGCGGCCGGTGATCATCAGATAACCCTGTGCGTCGAAGCGGCCCAGGTCGCCCGTGCGCAGCAGCTGCGGCGCGCCAGCGTCCGCACTGTCCACGCCCAGATAGCCCAGCATCAGGCTGTCGCCCGCAATGCAGATCTCGCCTTCGGCGCCTGCCGGCGCCTGGCTGCCGTCGGGCAGGCGCAGGCTCACGTCCTGCCCTTCAAGCACCGTGCCCACCGATCCCACGCGCCGCGCCGCGGGCGGATTCATGGTGGACGTGCACGTGGCCTCCGACAGGCCATAGGACACGACCAGCGGACACCCGAGGAAGGCTTCGATCCGGCGGTGCAAGGCCTCGGTGATTGGCGCCGAGCCGCAACGGGCAAAGCGCAGGCCGGCAAGGCTATCCGGATCGAAGGTCAATTCAAGCATCCGCGCATACATCGTCGGCACGCCGGTGATGATCGTAGGCCGGAAGGCGGCCAGCAGACCCGGCATGTCCTGCGCGCGGAACCGGCCGGCCAGCGCCACGCTCGCCCCCGCCAGCAGCGGCGTGAAGATCTGATTGTTGAGCGCGTTGGTGTGGTGCAGCGGCATGACGTGCAGCAGGCGATCGCCGGGCGTCAGACCCGTATGCGCCAGAACGCCGCGCGCGTTGTTCACGATCCCCCGATGGCTGAGCAGCACGCCCTTCGGATTACCGGTGCTGCCGGACGTAAAAAGCAGCAGCCCCGGCGCCGCTGGCGCGACATCCGCGCCGGACCAGTCCTGCCCGCCCTGCGCGATCTTTGCCGCATCGAGCGCGCGCGCCGCCGGCAGGCCGCAGCCGCGCGCGGTGGCGGCGTTGTCGCTATCGGCCAGCATCCACGTCAGCCCCACTGCCGCCACGCGCCGCGCGGTTTCCTCGACCGACAGCCGCGGCTCCAGCGGGCACGGGCATGCGCCCGCCGCCATGACGCCCAGAATGGCCAGCACCTGCGCCAGCGAGCGCTCCATCGCCACGCCGACGTAGTCGCCGGGCGCAACGCCGGCAGCCCTCAGGCCGCCCGCGGCCTGCCCCACCCGGCGGCGCAGGTCTGCGTAGGTGACGGTTTCCTCGGCGGTCACGAGCGCGGGGCGCGCGGCCCATTCCGGCTGGTCCCACAAGCGTGCAAACGCCGCCACGACCGTGGCATCGGCAATCGACATGACTGATTCCCCCTGTACCGGGCTCGATGTGATGGATGGTTGCGCGATCAGCGCAGCGCGACGGCGGCGTCGCGTTCGAACTGACCGTCCGCGTCCAGTTCGCGCAAGGCAAGGGCTTCGCGCTCGGTCGGCGGTTCGGTCGGGCCCGCGCCGGCGGCGTCGAACTCAAAGCCCGTGCGCTCGCGCACCTCGGACAGGCTGGATTCTGGATGCCACGATTGCAGCGCCAGCCGGCCGTCGCGTTTGATGAACACGGCAATCGGCGTGACCACTCCATGAAAGCCGCCCCACGACGTCATGAAGTCCAGCTTGGGCACGAACGTGCGGCGAGAATGCTCGGTGCGCCAGGTGCAGGCGCGCCGCGCCGTGGGCAGCATCACCGCCCCGCCGCCGCCGCCGGGCAGGCGGACCTTGGGTTCGTGCCAGTCGCCAATGCACGAGTTGTTGGCGCAGCCCGCGCCATCGATCTGCGCGGCGCCCAGAAACGTCAGGTCCATGCGGCCGCGCGTGCACAGGTCGTAGAAGTCTTCGTTCGAGAAGATCGACGCCGTGTGCTCGGCCAGCACCGGATCGGAGCTGGACAACGGAATGTGCGAGGGCCGCGGGTTCACGCCGCCTGCCACGTTGATGTAGACGAAGTCCCAGTCATACGCGCGCTTGGCCAGCAGGCAGGCCAGCATGGGCATCGTGGAATTGACGCCGCTGAACGTGATTTCATCGGGGCGGATGAAGCGCGCCAGATTGGTGACGATGTACGAAAAGCCCGACCATTGCTCAGCCATGATTTACCTCCCGCGCTTCGGGCGCCGCAGCCAGGTGCGCGCGCAGATCGCTGTTCTTGTCCATGTAGGTTTCCACCGCCGGATAGTCGATGGCGTAATCGGGCCAGCACGATCCCGGCCACGCGCCCCGCGGCACGACCGCATAGGCCTGCACCATGAAATACGGCACCAGCGTGGATTCGGGCTGCGCCTCGAACACGGCGCTATCCACCTGCTTTTCGGCCACCACCAGCACGCTGCCGGCGGCACGCGACATGATCCGGTCCCAATGCGCGGTGCCATGCACGCGCACATTACCCTGCGCATCCACTTCCGACGCCTGGATCACCGCGAAGTCGGGCCGGATCGCCGGCACCACCCAGGTCTTCTCGCCGCTGCCGTACGGGTCTTCCAGGCATTTCCAGCCGTTCAGTTCCGGCAGGCCGCTGCCGTGCAGACCGCCGCAGGGCTGAAACGGCACGCCGAAGGCCGCCGCGCGCAGCCCTGCAGTCAGGCTGGCGCAGGCATGTTCCTCCAGCTCGATCTCGTGGCGTTCCACGGCGCGCCGGTACCAGGGCGCCAGACCGAAGTTGCCCTCCATCGCGACGATGCCCGCGCGCACGCGGCGCAGCACGCCCGCCCGGCACAGGATGTCGACGTCGTACCCCGGCGACTGCTTGATGAGTTCGAGATCGCGCTTTTCCTGGCGGATCAGTTCACGCACGAACGCGAACGGGCCGCGATGCAGGAAGCTGCCGCCCAGCGCGATCGATGCCCCGTTGGGCACCAGCGCCGCCAGTTCCTGCAAGCTGCACTGCTTGTTCTTCTGATTGAATCCTGAAGCCATTGTCTTCCTCCCTGCTTGATGGGACGCGCCTAGCGCGCCTGCAGATATGCCGCCACGCGGTCCTTCAGCCCCGGCGCCGATGCCGAGCGCACCAGCCGTGCCAGGTCCGTGTCCGGCGTCTCCTGCGACAGCGCGGCGTAAAGCTGCACGCGGCTGTCGTCCGTGAGCGCGCTGGCGGTTTCCAGCGCCTCGTCGCCGATCCGCGTCCAGTCGGCCGGCGCCGCAAGCCGGCTGGCAAAGCCGTCGCGCAATGCGTCTTCGGCATTGAACGTGGCGGCCTGTTCAAGCACCGAGCGCGCGCGCTCGGCGCCCACCAGCGACGCAAACCGCCGCGTGCCCAGCACCAGTCCAAACTTCAGACCGGGCATCCGGAACGTGGCGTCCGGCGCGCTGACGCGCCATTTGCAGGCGCCGAACACATCCACGCCCGCGCCGAAATTGCGCCCGTGCGCCAGCGCGACGGTCAGGCACGGCGAGGCCGCCAGCCGCTGCAGCAGGGTTTCGATCCGCACGAAGCGCAGCAACAGATCGCCTTCGCTCTGCGTCTGCCAATCGCCGAAGTCAAAGCCCGCGCTGAAATTCTTGCCTTCGCCTTGCAGCACGATGACCTTGGCGCCCTGGCCTTCGGCCTCGTCAAGCGCGGCGATCAGCGCCTCGACCAGGTCGGCCGATAGCGCATTCATCTTTTCGGGGCGCGCCAGCGTCAGCACGTGGCGCGATCCTTGTCTGTCGATACGCAGGACACTCATGCCGCGCTCCCTTTGCCGCCCGCACGCAGCGGCCCCAGCACTTCGTCGTTGTGTTCGCCCAGCGCCGGGGGCCTGCGCCGCAGCGCCGTCGTCTCGCCGTCGAACCGCACCGGCAGCCCGAACGTGCGCGTCTGCACGCCGTTGGGCAGCTCAAGCGGCCGAACCCAGCCCATGTGCGCGACCTGCGGATCGTCCAGCACCTCGGAATACGTGTTGATGGGCGCGCACGGCACGCCGGCCGCGCGGAAACGCGCCAGCCATTCCTGCGCCTCGTGTTCCGCAAAGATCGCTTCCAGGATGTCGCGCAGCGCGGCCTGGTTGCGCGCGCGGGCGCTGGTGTCGGTAAAGCGCGGATCGGCCAGCAGGTCGTCGCGCCCCACCGTGGCGCACACGGCTTTCCACAGCGCCTGGTTGCCGGCGGCCATGCCGAAATACCCGTTCTTGCAGCGAAATGCCTGATACGGCGCGTTGCGCGGGTGCGCCGACCCCAGCTTGACGGGATCCTTGCCGCTGCCGAAGAACTCGGAAGTCTGCAAGGCAGCGATGCCCAGCGTCGCGCCCAGCATCGGCACGTCGATGTGCGTGCCCTGCCCGCTTGCCTGCGCCGCGCGCAGCGCAGACGCGATGGCGAACGCGCCATACAGCCCGGCCGAAAAATCGGCCAGCGGCACACCGCATTTGACGGGTTCGCCGCCGGCCTCGCCCGTCACGCTCATGATCCCGCTCATGGCCTGGATGGTGAGGTCAAAGCCGCCTTCCTGCGAGCGCGGTCCGGACTGGCCGTAGGCGGAAATCGAGCAATAGACCAGGCGCGGATTGGCCTCGCGCAGCTGCATGTATCCCAGGCCCAACCGATCCATCACGCCCGGCCGGTTGTTTTCGATGAGCACGTCGGCGCGCAGCGCCAGCTCGCGCGCCAAGGCGACGTCGCCGGGATCCTTCAGGTTCAGCGTCACCGAGCGCTTGTTGCGGTTGAGCGAAGCGAAGTTCTCGCTGTAGCCATCGGAGATGGGCGGCCAGCTGCGCAGCGTATCGCCGCCTTCGGGGTGCTCCACCTTGATGACGTCCGCGCCCATGTCCGCCAACAACATGCCGCAAAAGGGTCCCGCCGCGACGTTGCAAATCTCCAGCACTGTGATGCCGGTTAGCGCCGAACTGGGTGTCATGTCTGACCTCTCGTTATGAAAATTCAATATTTGGGATAAGAAAAACAGTATAAGACGCGGCCTTCAACGGTGGCATCATCCAGTCCGACCAAGACGGGAAGTCGTTGATTTCCAGGCGAAGCCTAGTGCAATCCCTAGGTGTCGCGGTTAATTGTTGACCAGCATAGCACCGTGTGGAATTCTACGTAAACCATTTATTGGAACGTCGATCCTATATTTTAGGATTTAATAAAAGAGGACTGCAGCGGTCAAGCCGCCGGCGATACGCACGGCGCCTGCCGCATGCTGGCCCATCCACCGAGGAGACTTGCATGAGACTGTTGTGGCGTATTGCCTTGGCCAGCACGGTGCTGGCGCTGTCGGCCAATCCCGCTTCCGCGGATAACTGGCCAACGAAACCCGTGCGCATGGTGGTGCCGTTTCCGCCGGGCGGAGCCACGGACGCCGCCGCGCGCATCTATGCGCAGCATCTGGGAGACTTTCTCGGCCAGAGCGTGGTCGTGGAAAACAAGGCGGGCTTGGGTGGCGAGATCGGCGCGGAGTTCGTCGCCAAGTCCGCGGGCGACGGCTACACGCTGCTGATGGGCGCCGTGGGCAGCCACGCCATCCACGCGGCCATGCCCGACAAGCCCGGCTACGATTTCGGCACGGCCTTCGTCGGCGTGTCGATGGCCACCAGCATGCCGATGGCGGTGGCGGTCAACAGCAGCAAGATCTCCGCCAAGAACGTGCAGGAATTGATTGCGCTGGCCAAAAGCAAACCCGGCACGATCACGTTCGGATCGGCCGGCCCGGGCACCTCGCAGCACATGGCGGGCGAACTCTTCCAGGCGGTGACCGGCACGCGGCTGATGCACGTGCCTTACCGCGGCAGCGGGCCGGCCATCACGGATCTGTTGGGCGGCCAGATCGACATGGTCATCGAAACCCTGCCCGCCCTCTTGCCGCAGGTTGCCAGCGGCAAGATCCGCCTTTTGGGCGTCACGACCGCCAAGCGCGCCACGGCCCTGCCCGACCTGCCGACACTGATGGAACAGGGAGTGAAAGACTATTCGGTCGCCACCACGTACGCCCTGCTCGCGCCGGCGGGCACGCCGCCCGCGGTCGTCGAGAAGCTGTCGGACGGGATGCGCCGCGCCGCCGCGATGCCCTCCGTGCAGCAGGCCGCCTTGAAGCTCGGCGCCGACGCCATCGCCACCACACCCGCCGACACCAGCCGGATGCTCAAGCAGGAAACCTCGCGCTGGGCCGACGTGGTGCGCCTGTCGGTGGCGAAATGACGCACGCCCCCGCATCGGGCCGTCCGGCCGCAATCGGCCTGGCCATCGTCGGCGGCGGCTCGGTCGGCGTCAGCTTCCTGTATCAGTTCCTGCTGGCGCTGCAGGCCGCGCCCGGCGCGCAGGAGGCACGGCCGCCGGTGATCCATCTGTTCGAACCGCAGGCTGTGCCTGGCCCGGGCGGCGCATACCAGGACGACCTGCGCAGCAACCTGCTCAACATCCCCGCCGGCAACATGTCGGCGCGCGCCGACCATCGGCTGGACTTCGTCGACTGGCTGCGCGCGCAGGATGCCGGCTGGCTCGGCGGCTATGGAGTCACCGCGATCGATCCGGCCGACTTTCTGCCGCGTCCGCTCTTCGGCGCCTACATGGGCGCGGTCTACGAACGCTGCCGCCAGCTCGCCCGGTCCCTGGGCGTGACGCTGGAGCACGTGCGCAGCCGCGTGCACCGCGTGGCGCCGCAGCCGGACGGCGGCGCGATCATCCAGCCCGCACACGGCGCGCTGCGCCACGCGCGCCACGCCGTGCTGTGCAACGGCAACCTGCCCTCGCAGGCGTTTCCCTCGCTGGAAGGCGTGGCCGGTTACTTCAACAGCCCATATCCGGTGTCGGCGCTGGCGCAGGACATCGCACCCGATGCGTCGGTGTGCATCGTCGGCACCAGCCTGAGCGCGGTGGACGCCGTGGCCGCACTGCAACAGGCCGGACACCAAGGCCCGATCCTGTGCGTGTCGCGCAACGGTCGCTTGCCGTCCGTGCGCAGCCCGCACAACCGTCCGCCGGACGCGCTGCAACGCCTGAGCCGAGACGGCGCCCTCGCCCTGGCCGCTCAGCACGGCGGAGCGCTGACGCTGGACATCATCTGGCAAGCCCTGCGCGACGAAGTGCTGGCGTTGCAGGGGTCTCTGGACCTCGACGAGGTGCTGGGCATGGACGGCGACGCGCGATCCGCGCTGGAAGACGAGATCCGCCGATCGTCCGCCGCCCCGCGTCCGTGGCAGGCGGTGGCCGCGGCCACCAACGCGGCGGTCGATCAGATCTGGCACTTGCTGCCCGATACCGAACGGCGCCGCTTCCAGTCGCAATGGCGATCGCTATGGATGGCCCGGCGCGCAACCTTTCCCATGCGCAACGCCTTGAAGCTGCAGGCATTGTTCGGCGCGAATCAGCTCAGCGTTGCGGCGGGCTTTGCCGGCTGCGAACACGATCCGGCCAGTGGCCTGTTCCGCACGCGGCTGCGCACGGCGGACGGCCAGATCGAACACCTGAGCCATCATCTGATCAACGCCACGAGCTTCTCGGTGGACTCAGCGCGCACGGACGATCCGCTGGTGTCTGAACTGCTGCGCGAAGGTCACGCGCAGGCCGATCCGCACGGCGGACTGACGCTGGACTACGACACGGGCTGCCTGATAAATGGCGCCGGCCAGCACGTGGCTGGCGTCTCGGTGCTGGGCAGCCTGGCCGGAGGCACCTACTTCTGGACCACGTCCATGGACGTCAATGCCCGCCTGGCGCGCGATCAGGCCGAGCGGATCGCGGCCACCCTGCGCGCCACGCCCCTCACTGATCCAGAAATCCGCGGCGATAGCCCATTCCCTGAGAGATGGACTGCGCACAGGCCGCCACATCCGGCGCAAGCTGCTTCATCCTAGCGGCGCTCAGGCGATCCAGGGGGCCAGAGATGCCCACCGCGGCCACGGGCTGGTCCAGACTGTTGAACACCGTCACCGCCAGCCCGCCCACCCCTTCGCGCCACTCTCCGCGGTTCACCGCGTAACCGGCGCGCGCGATCTTGCGCAGCTCGTCTTTCAAAAGCGGCATGGACACGATGGTGGACGGCGTGTGCCGCACCATCTGCTCCGCGTAGCGTTCGACGTAGCCCTCGGGCTGATACGCAAGCAGCGCCTTGCCGGTCGCCACCGCATAGGCAGGCGCGCGGCCGCCCACCATCGAGTACGCGCGAATAGGTTGCGGGCTGTCGATCTTGTCCACGTACACCACGTCAAAGCCATCCAGCACCGACAGGTGCACGGTCTCGCCCGTCTGGTCCGCCAGCGTGCGCATGTGGGGCGCGGCCAGTTTGCGCACGTCCAGTTGCGCCAGTTGCCGCGCCGCCAGTTCGAAAAGGCGCACGGCCCCGCGGTAACCGCCGCCGTCGTCGTCCTTGATCACGTAGCCGGCGTGTATCAGCGTCTGCAAGGTGCGATGCGTATTGCTGCGGGTCAGACCCACGCGGGCCGCCAGCGCGTCGATGGTGCGCGGCGGATTGTCCACATCGGTCACGGCTTCCAACACCATCAGCCCTTTGAGCAGTGTCTTGTCCATTCGTGATTTTTCCTAATATTTAGGACGGGAACATAGCACGGGACGCGGTGCGGGAACAGCAAATTCCGCCCGGCGGATACGCTAGCCCAGCGTGGCGCGCACGGCGGCGGACCGATCCCACAGATTGGGCAGGCTAGGCGACGAATAGCCCGAGACGAACGGCTTGGCCTGGCCGGTATCGGGGTCATACACGTGACGCGACACCGCGCCGATATTGCCGCCATACAGGTGCACGCTGATGGACACCCTATCCGGATAGGCATTGGACACGCGATGGATGTCGCCCTCGGCCGGCGACAGGCGCTCGACGTCGCCCGGCCGAAGCGTGGTCGCCTCGCCCGCCAACGCCAACCGGCCGTCCGCATCACGCGCGAACCGCTGATTGATCTCCGCGCCGCGCAGCATGCCCACATAGCCCCAGACCTCGTGATCGTGTACGGGCGTGGACTGGCCCGGCCCCCAGACGAAGCTCACCAGCGAGAAACGCTCCAGCGGATCGCAATGCAGCAGGTACTGCTGGTAGAACTGCGGATGCGGGGCGGTACAGGCGTCGGGCAGCCAATCGTCGTGCCCCACCAGGTCCGCAAACGCCGCCGCCAGCTCGGGGCCCTGGTCCAGCGCCTGCGGCGAAGCCAGCCGCGTCGCAGTGGCAATAAAGCGGCGAAGCCGTTCCAGGCCGGTGTTCGATTCAGGCATTCTCAGCTCTCCAAGGCGGGATGAAATCCCAGATTGAAAAAACAGTATCCACGATTCGGGACGCGGACGCACGCGCGTCCCGCTTGCTGGCCCGCGCGGCGCCGTGTGCCCGCCCTTGACAGCGCCTTGCCGGCGCGTGCAGCGTATCGAACTGTCTGCAAGGTTGGAAATGAAAAACACGCATCACGATATTCCGCCCGCGCTGGCGCAGGCCCTGCGCAGCGCGCGCCGCGTCGTCGTATTCACGGGCGCTGGGGTGTCCGCCGAAAGCGGCATCGCCACGTTCCGCGATGCCCTGACCGGGCTCTGGTCGCGCTTTGACGCCCAGGCGCTGGCCACGCCCGAAGCATTCCGCGAACATCCCGACCTGGTATGGGGCTGGTACGAATGGCGGCGCGCGCAGGTCCTGCGCGCCGCGCCCAACGCCGCACACCATGCCATTGCGGCGCTGACGCACCATGTTCCGGAGCTGGCCGTCATCACGCAGAACGTGGACGACCTGCACGAGCGCGCGGGCAGCCGCGCGGTCACGCATCTGCACGGCAGCCTGCATGCGCCGCGTTGTTCGCGCTGCGGCGCTCCGCAAGCGTTTGCCACCGACCCGCCGCAAGAGCCCGACGCCGGCCGGCGCCTGGCGCCACCCGCGTGCACGGAATGCGGCGCGCCGGTGCGTCCCGGCGTCGTCTGGTTCGGCGAAAGCCTGCCCGCGCAGGCCTGGCGTGACGCCACCCTTGCCGTGCAACAGTGCGACCTGCTTTTCAGCATCGGCACCTCGTCCCTCGTGTATCCCGCGGCCGAACTGCCGCGGCTGGCCGTCGCGGGCGGCGCCACGGTCGTGCAGGTCAACCCGGCCGCAACGCCGCTGGACGCGATCGCCCATCACAACCTGCGCGGCGCCGCGGCCCAGATCATGCCCGCCGTGATGGCGGCGGCGCAATTCACGCCAGGCCTGCCGGCCACGCCGGCAACACCGGGCGGCCGCGAGGTTTTGTGAGCATCCGTGGCGTCCAACCACACGCCTATGACACTTGCGCGACACTTCCAGGAAAACCCTCAAATTCACCATTACATCGGCGCTATACAGTGGTGTAATGGGCTTCGTTTGTGGAGATGATCATTCCGTTTTCCTGGAGACTTCCTGACGTCTTCGTACGTTCGCCGGACGGTGTGCTGCACCGTGTGGTGCGTCACGCCACGACCACGGAAACCATCGCCAAGCTCGAAGGCATGCCCAGCAATACCCACCTGGATTGCGAATGCAAGCTCGACAACGGCGAAACGCTGTGCTGGATGGGCAACGACAAGTATCGCCAACTGAACGGCGGCGCCATCTTTCTTGCCGTCACGGCACACACTACACCCCGGGGCGAATCGCGGCACAGCGGCGCGGTCCCGGGCGATGAAAAGGCGGCATCCGCGCCGCGCGCCTCTCGCAAGAAAGTTGCAGGGGCCAAGGCGCGCCTGCCGCCAGCTGTAGTCAATCTAAAAACCGGCAACGATTGGAGCTTGATACGCGCCTGGCGCGAGCATCTGAACATCAGCACTGCTGACATGGCTGCCCGGCTTGGCGTCGATCACTCCATCTATATCGAGTTGGAACGGCCGCGCCCGCGGCCACGGCAGGTCATACTTGACCGCGTGTCGGCGGCCCTGGGCGTATCGCCAGACCAACTCGATGATTCATTGTTAGGAGGACAGTTTCATTAGCGTCGCGCGCAAGGCATTGCCTTGCGCTCCCGCCGTGAATTGTTCAGACGACTTTGGCGCCGACACCTGACGGCCCGCGCATGGAGGTATTGAATATGCTCGGCACCGCAAGACGATTGACCGATGTGCTCGCCACATCGCCGGATGGCACGTTGTATCGCATCGAACGTTTCGTTTCCGATCCCGATGCGTATTCCGCGCTGGGCACGCCACGCTTTGACCCGAAGACGCATTGCGTCTGCCGCACCAGCTCCGGTGAAAAGGTCGCGTGGCTGGGCGGCCAGACCTATCAGCTTCTCAAAAGCGGCACATCCCTGACGGCGGTGGACCGACGACGCGCCTGATGCCCTACCGCTACCGCGCAAATCGCGTCACCACGAAATCCACGAAGGTCGTGAGTTTGGGCGGCGCCTGGCGATCCTTCGCATACAACAGCGTGATGGGCCGGGCGACCGGCCAATAAGGCTGCAGAATCGGCACCAGGCGGCCGGCGCGCACGTCGTCAGTCAGCAGCAGTTCGGGCTGCAACACGATGCCAAAGCCGGCCAGCGCCGCCTGCCGCAGCGCCTGCCCATTGTTCGACACGAACCGCCCCGTGGGATACCCCATTTCCCCGCCCTCATCCGTGCCCAGCCGCCAGCCCGTGCGCCGGCTCCAATGCGAAAAATCCAGGCATTGATGCCGGGCCAGATCGCCAGGCGTGGCGGGCGTGCCGTAGCGGGCCAGATACGCCGGCGCGGCGCAGACGATCATCTGATAAAGCCCGATGCGCCGCGCCACCAGACCCGAATCCGCGGGCTCGCCAATACGCAGCGCCACGTCAAAGCGCGACGCCACCACGTCTTCCACGCTATCGCTCAATGACAGTTCCACGCTCACGTCCGGATAGATCGACAGGTAATCGGCGATCACCGGCGCCAGCGCGAATGACCCGAACGACACCGACGACGTGATGCGCAGATGGCCGCGCGGGGCCGATCGCAGCGCCTCGGCGCCCTGCTCCGCATCGCGAATGTCCGCCAGGATGGCCTTGCAGCGCGCAAAGTAGGCCTGGCCTGCCTCGGTCAGGCTCTGGCGGCGCGTCGTGCGATTCATCAGCCGCAGTCCCAGCCGGTCTTCCAGCCCCTTGACGTGCTTGGCGGCCATCGCGGGCGACATGTCCAGCTGCGCCGCGGCGGCCGTCAGGCTGCCCAGCTCGACCACCGCCACGAAGACTTCCATGCTAAGCAGGCGATCCATGGATTCCGTACCCTGAGTGTTGACTGATCCGACAATTCTAGGATTTTTCTTGCGGAATGCGACGCGCAGAATGCATTCATGCGTTGGCGGACCCGCCGGCGCCACCCCAACGGCATTCCACGGAGAACCCCATGAAGATCATCCTCATCGGCGCAAGCGGCACGCTCGGCAGCGCGGTCGCCCGCGAACTGGGCCAACGTCACGACATCATCGCGGTGGGCAAGCGCCGCGGCCAATATCAGGTCGACATGACCCGCAGCGACAGCATTCGCGACCTCTTCGAACGGGTTGGCAAGGTCGACGCCATCGTTTCCGCCGCCGGCAGCCTGCACTTCGGCCCGCTGGCCGACATGACGGCCGAACAGTTCAAGATTGGCCTGCATGACAAATTGCTGGGACAGGTCGACTTGGCTCTCATCGGCCAGCACTACGTCAACGCGGGCGGCTCGATCACCCTGACCAGCGGCATCCTGAGCGACGAGCCCATCCGCTATGGCGCCAACGCCGCCGCCGTGAACAGCGCCATCGACGGCTTCGTGCGCGGCGCGGCAGTGGAACTGCAAGGGATCCGCATCAACGCGGTCAGCCCCACCGTGTTGCAGGAGTCGCTGGACAGCTATGGCCCCTACTTCCAGGGCTTCGAGGCGGCCCCGGCCAGCCGCGTGGCGCTGGCCTTCAGCCGCAGCGTCGAAGGCGCGCAAACCGGACGCGTGTACCGCGTGTGGTGATCCGCGCCAGTGATCCGCGCCACGAAAAAAAAAAGCGGCTTGATGGATTCATCAAGCCGCTTTTCGCGTCCGCATTGCTGCGGTTTTTTCTGCGGAAACCACGCTGTGCAGCATGATCTCGAATAAGTTGGCGCGCCCGGCAGGATTCGAACCTACGACCCCCTGGTTCGTAGCCAGGTACTCTATCCAGCTGAGCTACGGGCGCCCCGAAAGAGGCGTGTTTATAACACGAAAGAATCACACCATGCAAATCGACCCCGTTTAAAACGGGATTCGGCACAGGTGGCGACCCCGCATTTGTGCGATGTCAATGAATCGCAGGCCCCGACAGCAGTACGCTGAGTTCAACAAGAACATCAGGCAGACAGCATGGCCAAGAAGTTTCCCCTCCACCCCAAGCACCCCGAACGCATCTGCTGGGGCTGCGACCGCTACTGCTCCACCGACTCCATGGCCTGCGGCAACGGCTCTGGCCGCACCATGCACCCGGCGGAATCGCTGGGCGAAGATTGGTATCTGTTCGGAGATTGGGGCTTCGACGAGGCGAACGAAAAATCGAAGGATGCGGAGAAGGAAAACGCGGAAGAAAGCGCCGCGCATTGATCGGCATTGATCGAGCAGGAAGCCCGGCACTGCCGCCCCTGCACGTTTGCGATGTTGCCGTGCGGGGCAAGTAGCAAGCACAAGCCCAAGCACAATCATTAACGCCAATCGGCACTACAGACCCACGCATAAAAAACCGTGCACCAAAACAAAAAGGCCTTCGATGCAAGATCAAAGGCCTTTCCATTTTGTTTACTGCACTTTCTTTACTGCTATTTTCTTTGCCGCATTCACATCGCGATGTTTAAACCGTGATGGTTTGGCGCGCCCGGCAGGATTCGAACCTACGACCCCCTGGTTCGTAGCCAGGTACTCTATCCAGCTGAGCTACGGGCGCTCCGGCAAAGAGGCAAAATTATATCAGAATAATCGTGCCATGTTTGTAGTGACGCATAACTTCTCTTCACTACAAACGCTGCTTTTTCATCGGTTTCGCAAACATCTGCGCATAGCGCAAACAACCGCAAAATAACTTGGCGCGCCCGGCAGGATTCGAACCTACGACCCCCTGGTTCGTAGCCAGGTACTCTATCCAGCTGAGCTACGGGCGCTTGAAAAAGCAAGCCTTGAATAATAGCGTTGTTTCGAAGGTTGCGCAAGTCGGGATGGCACGCTGGCCTGTCTATCCCGAGTCCGCTTGTCTGTGCACATTCAGTTGCCCTCCAACCCATCGCCCACGCACCGCGTGCGAAAATCTTCCGATTCTTCCACCGAGGCGGTCTTCGTGAAACACCTGCTTGTCAGCCTGGAAAGGCTGCATGATTTCGACGAAATCATCGATGTGCGCACGCCGCTTGAATACGCCGACGACCACATTCCAGGCGCCTGCAACGCACCGGTGCTGAACAACGAAGAACGCGCGCTGATCGGTACGATGTACAAGCAGGTCTCGCCGTTCGAAGCGTCCCGCGCGGGCGCGGCCGTCGTCGCGCGCAACATCGCCCGCCATCTGGAGACCACCTTCGCGGACCGCCCGCAAGGATGGCGTCCGCTGGTGTATTGCTGGCGCGGCGGCAAGCGTTCGGGATCGATGACGCTGATGTTCAACATGATCGGCTGGCGAGCCCGGCAGCTCGACGGCGGCTACAAGACCTACCGGCGCGCCACGCTGGACGACCTGCAGACGCTGCCGCAACCACTGCGTTTTGTCGTGCTGACCGGCCCTACCGGCAGCGGCAAGACGCGGCTATTGCACGCCTTGCGCGAAGCAGGTGCGCAGACCGTGGATCTGGAAGCGCTTGCCTCGCACCGCGGCTCGCTGCTGGGCGCATGGCCGCACGCTGAGCAGCCCACGCAAAAGCGCTTCGACACGCTGCTTGCGGTGCGACTGCGCGAACTCGATGCCAGCCAGCCGGTGTTCATCGAAGCCGAAAGCCGCAAGATTGGCGCGGTGGAAATTCCCGCATCGCTGCTGCGCGCCATGCACCACGGGCAATGCGTTGACGTACGCGCCAGCCGCGAAGACCGCGCGCGCTTCCTGCAACAGGATTATGCGCAGCTCTTTGAGACGCCGGATTGGCTAAAGGCGCAATTGCAGCGCATGGTCGGGCTGCACAGCCGCGACACCATCAAGGACTGGATGACATTGGTGGACGAAGGCCGCCGCGAAGACCTAGCGCGCGAACTCATCGACCGCCATTACGACCCGGCGTACGCGCGCAGCTCGCAGTCGCACTTTGTGAATCTGCCACGCGCCGAGCGGCTGGATTTCCGCCCGAATGACGACGATGTGGTCGAGCAGGCGCAAACGCTGATCGACAGGCTGGGGTGAATCGCAGCGCGCATTGCTTCAAGTCGGCACAACTGCGGCCCGCAATGGGCCGCAATGGACCGCACAAAACAAAAAACCCGCAGAGCAATAAGCTATGCGGGTCTTGAGGCAACCTTGTGTCACTGGTGCAAGTGTCTTTGGCGGAGACGGTGGGATTCGAACCCACGATGCAGTTTTTAGCCACATACTCCCTTAGCAGGGGAGCCCCTTCAGCCTCTCGGGCACGTCTCCGAAAAGAGAACGAGATTCTAGCACGATTTTTTTGGCTCTCGCCCGCGTTTCGGGCCTTCACGCAAAAAAATCGTGCCGGACCTGATTCGTCAGACCTTGGTGGCGGGCGCCTGGTCCAGACCGAAGGCCTTGTGCAGCGCGCGCACGCCCAGTTCCATGTACTTGTCGTCGATGATGACCGAGGTCTTGATTTCGCTCGTGCTGATCATCTGGATGTTGATGCCCTCTTGCGAGAGCGTCTGGAACATCAGGCTGGCAACGCCGACGTGCGAGCGCATGCCGATGCCGACGATGGAGACCTTGGCGACCTTTTCGTCGGTGGACAGTTCACGCGCGCCCACGGCGGGGATGACTTCGCGCTTGAGCAAGTCCACGGCGCGCGCAAACTCGTTGCGGTTCACGGTGAACGAGAAGTCGGTCGTGCCGGCCACGGACTGGTTCTGCACGATCATGTCGACGTCGATGTTGGCGGCGGCGACGGGGCCCAGGATGGAGAATGCGATGCCGGGTTTGTCGGGAACGCCCAGCAGGGTGATTTTGGCTTCGTCGCGGCTGAAGGCGATGCCGGAGACAACGGCGGCTTCCATTTTTTCGTCTTCCTCAAAAGTAATCAGCGTGCCCGAGACCATTTCTTCCTCGAGCGGGATAAGGGGGTCGGTCAGCGAGGACAGGACCCGGACCGGAACACGATACTTGCCGGCAAATTCGACCGAGCGGATCTGCAGGACCTTGGAGCCCAGCGAAGCCATTTCCAGCATTTCCTCGAAGGAAACGACGGCCATGCGGCGCGCTTCGGGCACCACGCGCGGATCGGTCGTGTAGACGCCGTCCACGTCGGTGTAGATCAGGCATTCGTCGGCCTTGATGGCAGCCGCCACGGCCACGGCCGAGGTGTCGGAGCCGCCGCGGCCCAGCGTGGTGATGTGGCCGTCGGGGTCGATGCCCTGAAAGCCCGTCACGATGACC
Source organism: Achromobacter sp. JD417 (assembly GCF_041879325.1). NCBI lineage: Bacteria > Pseudomonadati > Pseudomonadota > Betaproteobacteria > Burkholderiales > Alcaligenaceae > Achromobacter > Achromobacter sp. JD417. The sequence goes on from NZ_CP087159.1 coordinate 4,028,162, forward strand.
ACGCGGCCGGCGTCCAGGTCGGCGCGCACGCGGGCGTCGTCGATGGACGTGATGCGGGCTTTCGTGAACGACGAATCGGTGCGCACGGGCACTTGCCAACCGGCATAGCTGCGCGCGGGCACGCCTTCGGCCTGCAACGCAATGGCCAGAAGGCCGCTGCTGGCTTGCTCGCCGGTGGCGGCGATCATGTCGAGCTCGCGGCCGTCGGGCTGGGGCGAAATCTCGCGCGCCAGACCCAGCAGACGATTCGTCTCGCCCGCCATGGCGGACGGGACAACAACAACTTGGTGGCCGGCGGCGTGCCACTTTGCGACGCGACGCGCCACGTTTCTGATGCGCTCGACCGAGCCCATCGAAGTACCGCCATATTTGTGAACGATCAGGGACATCTCGTACTCTGGCTGGACACCCGCCGCAAGTGTTGACGGGCAAAACCATATATTCTAGCGCGACGGTAAAAATTTGCGCAGATTGCGCAAATTTATGTCCATTCCGCGCGCAAAATCGCTGGCAGGCACGTTGAAACCGGCGATACCGCATCGCCGCGCCCCGATTACGAATCCGAACCGTCCCGGGGCTCGACCCACACGCGGCCGCGATGGCACCGGACCACATGGCCGGCCTGCTCCACCCGCAACTGCCGGTCATGGCCCAGGCTGTGCAGCCCCCGCAACTGCCGCAACAGATCGGCCATGCGCGCATCGGTCGGCATACGCGCGCCGTTGCGCGCCAGCCAATGGCGCAGCACGTGCGCCTGCCGGGCGGGCGACAGACCGCGCCATGCCTGTAGCGAAAAGCTCACGCCGTCAGGGCTGGGGTCCAGCCGCGCAAAATCCTCGGCCGCGACTTCGTCCAGGATCTCGGCCGCCTCGGCCATGTGCCGCGCATGGCGCGCGACGATGGCGCGCCAGCCGGGCCACCGCGCATCCAGCACGGGCGCCAGCAATTCGCGCAGCGCGGCGCGGGTGTAGCGCGGATCGGCGTTGGTGGGGTCCTGCACGGCGCGCCAGCCGATGGCGGCTTCGAGGTCGTTCGCCGCGCCCAGGATCTCGCTGCGATCCCGCTCCAGCCACGGCCGTAAATAAGTCACGCCATCGCGCTGCGCCACCGGCGCCATGGCGGCCATGCCGGCCAGTCCGGTGCCGCGCAGCAGGCGCAGCAGCACGGTTTCGGCCTGGTCGTTGCGATGGTGGGCAAGGAGGATGTGATGGACGCCGTGCTGGCGCGCCAACCCGGCCAGCGCGGCATAGCGCGCGTCGCGTGCAGCGGCTTCGATGCCCTTGCCGGCGGCCGGCTCTACCTGCACGCGCGCTTCATATAGCGGCAGCGCAAGCCGTGCGGCGAGGTCCTGGCCATGCCGCGCCCAGGCGTCCGCCTGCGCCTGCAGGCCGTGATGCACATGGAATAGCAGCACCTCGATGCCAAGCGCCGGCGCAACCGCGGCTGCATGCACGGCCAGCATGGCCGAGTCCGCCCCGCCGCTGAAGGCGACGGCGATGCGGCGCGGACGCTCGGGCAATGCCGTGAGCGCCTGGCGCAACGCCGCGGCAAGCGCGGCGCAAAGAGGCAAGGAGAAACTGCCGCCCGCGTCGGCCCGAGGGGAGATGCCGGGCGGCGGGACGTCGGTCATGGCAGAGGGCGCGGGGGCCGCGGCGCCGGCAAAGAGGGCCGGCGCCCTGCCCGCTTTACGCGCGAACTTCCTGGAAGGCGCCGTACGAGAGCACGCGCTGCACGCGCTGCTCGACGAGCTGTTCGGGCGTCAGGCCCTGAAGCTGGCGCAGGGCATCGCCGAGCGCGCGGCGCAAGAGGCGCGCCATGACGCGGGGGTCGCGGTGGGCGCCGCCCACGGGTTCGTTGACGACGCGATCCACCAGGCCCAGGTCCTTGAGGCGCGGTGCGATGATGGCCAGCGCATCGGCGGCCTCGGGGGCCTTGTCGGCGCTGCGCCAGAGGATCGAGGCGCAGCCTTCGGGCGAAATCACGGCATAGGTGGCGTATTGCAGCATCAGCACGGCATTGCCCACGGCAATGGCCAGCGCGCCGCCCGAACCGCCTTCGCCGATGATCGTGCAGATCACCGGCACCTTGAGTTCAGCCATGGCGTACAGGTTGTGGCCGATGGCTTCGGACTGGCCGCGCTCTTCGGCGCCGATGCCGGGGTAGGCGCCGGGGGTGTCCACGAACGTGAAGACGGGAATGCCGAATTTTTCGGCCAGGCGCATCAGGCGCAGGGCCTTGCGATAGCCCTCGGGACGCGGCATGCCGAAATTGCGCGCGGCGCGCTCTTTGGTGTCGCGGCCCTTCTGGTGGCCGATGACCATGCAAGGCGTGCCGTTAAAGCGCGCCAGGCCGCCCACGATGGACTGGTCGTCGGCATACATGCGATCGCCATGCAGTTCATGGAAGTCGGTGAACATTTCGCGCACGTAGTCCAGCGTGTAGGGACGCTGGGGGTGGCGCGCGACCAGCGCCGTCTGCCAGGGCGTGAGCTTGGCGTAGATCTCTTTGGCGAGCGTCTGGCTCTTCTGCTGCAGACGTCCGATTTCATCGGAGATGTCTACCGCCGAATCGGCCTGCACATAGCGCAGCTGCTCGATCTTGTTCTCAAGCTCGGCGAGCGGCTGTTCAAATTCCAGAAATGTATTGCGCATGTAGTGTGGTTCCGTAGATGGGCTGCCTGGTTTGCGTCAGTATTGGACCGGCGTCGGTTCCAGACTGCGCCACAGATACCAGGTTGCCACGGTACGCCAGGGTTGCCACGCCAACGAGACTTCGCGAGCCTCGAAGCGAGAGACAGGCTCGCCGCTGAAATAGTGTAGCGAGATTGCCTTGAGCAACCCAGGATCATCCAGCGGCAGGACATCAGGCCGCTGTAGATTGAAAATCAAAAACATCTCCGCCGTCCAGCGTCCGATGCCGCGGATGGCGACCAGTTCAGAAATGACGGCCTCGTCGTCCATGGCCGCCCATTTCTCGGGGTGGACCCGGCGTTCGCCGAAATGCACGGCCAGGTCGAGCACGTATTCGGCCTTGCGTTGGGACAGTCCGGCCTTGCGCAGGCCGTCCACGCCCACGCGCAGCACGGCGACGGGCGTGGGGCGCTTGCCCACGGCGTCGATGAACTTGGTCCAGACGGCATCGGCCGCCTTGGGGGAAATCTGCTGCCCGACGATCGCCCGCGCCAGCGTGATGAACGGCGTGCCCCGCGAGGTCAGCCAGACCTCGGGGTGCTGGGGAATGATCTTTTTCAGGATGCGGTCGCGGCGCATCAAGTGCGCGACGGCGGCTTCCCAATATTCAGGCTTGGGAATGTCGAGATCTGCGGTGGACATGGCCGGCGTATCCTGCTTGGTCACGCGCGGCGCCATTGCGTGAGGCCACCCGGTTTGTCGTCCAGCTCGATGCCGGCGTCACGCAGCTCGGCGCGGATGCGGTCGGCCTCGGCAAAGTTGCGGGCGGCCTTGGCGGCCGCGCGCGCGTCGATCAGGGTCTGGATGGCGTCGGCGTCGAGCGTGCTGCGCGCGCCCTGCTCCATGGCGGCCGCCGAATAGCGGGTGGCGGACTGGAAGTAGGCGGCCGGGGCTTGCTGCAGCAGCCCCAGCAGCGAGGCAAGCGCCTTCATCTGTCCGGCGCTGCGCGCGCTCTTGGTACGGTTGGCCTCGGAGGCCAGTTCGAACAGCGCGGCCACGGCGCCCGAGCTGTTGAAGTCGTCGTCCATGGCGGCCTTGAAGGCTTGCGCCTGCGGCTCGTTCCAGTCGATGCCCTGGTCGTCGGCCGGCACGTTCTGCAAGGCCTGGTACAGGCGATCCAGCGCGTTCTGCGCGTCGACGAGGTTATCCGGCGTGTAGTTCTGCGGGCTGCGGTAGTGGTTGCGCACGATGAAAAAGCGCACCATTTCGGCTTCGCGCGGGTTCACCGCGTAATCAGACTGGTCGGCTGCCGGATCGCTTTGGGCAATGGTCTGGCGGATGGTCCGGAAGTTGCCGAGCGACTTGGACATCTTGTCCGAATCGACCATGAGCGGGCCGCAATGCATCCAGATGTTGGCCAGCGTGCCGCCGAACGCGCCTTCGGTCTGCGCGATCTCGTTTTCATGGTGCGGGAATTTCAGGTCCGGACCGCCGCCGTGGATATCCAGGGGCAGGCCCAGCAGCGACTTGCTCATGGCCGAGCACTCGATGTGCCAGCCCGGGCGGCCCAGGCCGTAGGGCGATTCCCACTTGGTGTCGGCCGGTTCCTCGGCCTTGGCGGACTTCCAGAGAACAAAATCCAGGGGGTCGCGCTTGCCGGAGCCGACGGCCACGCGCTCGCCGGCGCGCAGGTCATCCAGCGTCTTGCCGGACAGCTTGCCGTAGCCTGCAAACCCGCGCACGGCGTAGTTCACATCGCCGTCTTCGGCTTGATAGGCCAGGCCGTTTTGTTCGAGCTTGCCGATGATGTCGAGCATCTCGCCCACGTATTGCGTGGCGCGCGGCTCGCGGTCGGGGGATTCGACGCCCAGCGCGCGCTCGTCGGCGTGCATGGCGTCGATATAAAACTCGGTGACTTCGCCAATGCGGCGGCCGGTCTCGACCGCGCGGCGGATGATCTTGTCGTCGATGTCCGTGATGTTGCGCACGTAGTCGACAGCCAGGCCGCTGGCGCGCAGCCAGCGCTGCACGACGTCGAACGACACCAGCATGCGGGCGTGGCCCAGATGGCAGAAGTCGTAGACGGTCATGCCACACACGTACATGCGCACCTGGCCGGCCTGGGCCGGTTTGAACGGTTCTTTGGTACGCGATAACGTGTTGTAGATTTGCAGCATGGCGCGATAGGCTTCGATTAGTGTTCCGTGGCGGTTCGGAAAATTGCAATCGGCGGAAGATCCGCCGACGCGTGCCGCCCCATTTACAGTGCCGACCCGTTTGCAAGGGACTTGCCTTGTTCAGGGTCGTCCTTCAGCGTCGTCCCATTGCACTTTGGCAGGCGGGTTCGCGTAAAAAGAATGACTTCGCGACCTGCTTTCCCTTCCTGCCCTGAACGCGATGGTCGAGCCAAAACCCAACCGGGGCTAAAATGGTGGTCGTCAAGTATAGCAAGCGGCCCGGTCGAGCGCGTAAGCGCCGGCCGGCCAAGACTTTTAACGGAACCCACACGTGACTATCAAGCCGCGTTTTTGCGTTGCCCTGCTCGCCCTGGCCCTGGCCAGCTCGCCCGCGGGCGTCGCCATCGCCCAGTCGATGAGCGGTGGCGCGGGCGAAAACCCCAACGCCACTCGCACCACCCTGGACCCCATCCCGCCCGAAGGCGGCTGGGACGCCCTGGCCAAGCTGCTGGAGGCCGCCAAGCCCAGCGTGGATACGCGCCTGACCCCGTCCGCCTCCCAGATCACGACGCACATCGAGCTTCTCTTGAACCGCGGCGATAACGAGAAGGCGCTGGCGATGATCGAAAAGCGTGAGGCCGAGATCAAGGACCAGCGCGGCACCGATGTCCAGCTCATGTTCCAGCATGCGCGCGCCCTGGCGGCGCTGAACCGCACGAACGAAGCCATCGACATCTACAACGACATGACGACGCGGTTCCCCGAATTGCCGGAACCCTGGAACAACCTGGCGGCTCTATATGCAAGCCGCGGTGAACTCGACCGGGCGCAGGATGCCTTGCAGATGGCCCTGCGCGCCGACCCGAACTACGCGGCTGCCCGCGCCAACCTGGGCGATCTGCAGTTGCTGCAGGCCCTGCGCACCTACAAGGAAGCCGCCGGCGACGGCGTGCCCGGCATGCGCGAAAAGGTCCGCGAAGTTGAAACAATGTTGAAGGATAAACAAGGCAAATGATGTCCCGTTACTCCCCTCTACACCTGCTGCGCCTGACGGCGTGCTCGTTCGCGCTGGCTGCATTCGCACCGGCGCTGGTCAGCGCCGCCCCGGCAGCCTCTTCTTCCCCCTCCACCTCCGAAGGCACCAAAACCATGAGCACCAATCCCCGCGTCAAGCTTCAAACGAATCAAGGCGACATGGTCATCACCCTGGACGCCGCCAAGGCGCCCAAGTCCGTCGAAAACTTCCTGACCTACGTCAAGGAAGGCTTCTACAACGGCACGGTGTTCCATCGCGTGATCGACGGCTTCATGATCCAGGGCGGCGGCTTCGAGCCCGGCATGAAGCAAAAGCAAACCCACGCCCCGATCGAAAACGAGGCCAACAACGGCCTGAAGAACGACAAGTACACCCTGGCCATGGCTCGCACCAGCGACCCGCACTCGGCCACCGCCCAGTTCTTCATCAACGTGTCCAACAACGACTTCCTGAACTTCACGTCGCCCACGCCGAACGGCTGGGGCTATGCCGTGTTCGGCGCCGTCACCGAAGGCCAGGACGTGGTCGACAAGATCAAGGGCGTGAAGACCGGCAACAAGGGCTTCCACCAGAACGTGCCGAACGAAGACGTCATCATCGAGAAGGCCGAAGTTCTTGAATAAGATCACGCTGCCCGGCCCGGTCTGGCTGGCATCGGACCTGCACCTGGGGCCGGCCACGCCGGCCACCTCGGAGGCCTTCCTGGCCTTTCTGCAGGTTGCGCAAGAAGAGGCGGCAGCCCTGCTGCTGCCCGGCGACATCTTCGATGCCTGGATCGGCGACGACGTGATCCGCGCCGCCCCGCCGTGGCTTGCCACGGTGCTGGCGGCGTTGAAGACCACGGCAGCCCGCATCCCGGTCTGGCTGGGACGCGGCAACCGCGATTTCCTGATCGGCGAGGAACTGGCAAAGGCCGTGGGCGCGCAACTGCTGCCCGAGCCGGCGCTGCTGGAAACCGATTTCGGCTCGATCCTGCTGACGCACGGCGACGAATTCTGTACGGACGACGCCGCCTATCAGCAATTCCGCCAGATGGTCCGCAATCCGCAATGGCAGGCCGAATTTTTGGCCAAGACCATCCCCGAGCGGCTGGCCATGGCGCAGCAGGCGCGCGGCGAAAGCCAGGCGGCCAACCAGACGAAGTCCATGGAGATCATGGACGTCAACGCGGGCGCCATCGAATCGATCTTCCGCGAATCGGGCGTGCGCGTGCTGGTGCATGGCCACACGCATCGCCCCGCGCGCCACGTGCTGGAGGTCGACGGCGAAAAACGCGAACGCTGGGTGCTGCCCGACTGGGACTGCGACCACGTGTCGCCCCCGCGCGGCGGCTGGCTGGTCATCGACCGAGACGGATTGCAGTTCTACGATCTGGAAACAGAAGCGTAGCCGCTGCCGTACCGCGCAAGTCAAACACAAGGGCCGCTCGAAAAAGCGGCCCTTGTGTATTCTGCGCCCCGCCGTGGCGGGAAGGCATCAGCGTGTGAAGATCCAGGCGGCCACGACGCCGCCGAAGATGATCCGGTACCAGGCGAAGACACGGTACGTGTGGTTGGCCACGAAGCGCAGCACGGCGCGCACCACCACCATGGCGCTCAGGAATGCGGCGACGAAGCCCACGGCGATGCCGGACAGGTCATGCTGGGTCAGCAGGCCAAAGTTCTTGTACATGTCGTAGGCCGCCGCGCCCAGCATGGTCGGCATGGCCAGGAAGAACGAGAACTCGGTGGCCGTCTTGCGCTGAATGCCCGCGATCATGCCGCCGATGATGGTGGCGCCCGAGCGCGAGGTGCCGGGAATCATGGCAAAGCACTGGGCCACGCCCACGCCCAGCGCCTGCTTCCAGGTGATCTGCTCCAGCGTGTGGGCCGATGCGCGTTCGTCGGATGCGGTGTCGTCCGCCGCGCCCGGCGCGTCGCCCGGCGTATGGCGCGTGCGGCGTTCGACGTACAGCATGATCAGCCCGCCCAGCACGAGCGTCACCACCACCACTGCCGGGTGGTAGAACACCGATTTGATGGTCTTGATGAAGATCGCGCCGATCACCGCCGCGGGCAGGAAGGCCAGGATCAGGTTGCGGGTGAAGGCCACCTCGCTGGGCACGCCGGTCAGCGTGCCGCGAATGAGCTGGAGCAGTCGGGCCCGGAAGACCCACATCACGGCAAGGATGGATCCCAGCTGGATGACCACCTCGAACACCTTGCCGTCGCCCGAATCGAAATTCAGCCAGTCGCCGACCAGGATGAGATGGCCCGTGCTGGACACGGGAATGAATTCCGTCAGGCCTTCCAGGATGCCCAGGATGAATGCTTTGATCAGATAGAGCGTGTTCTCGGTCACGGGCTGGGGTCTCTTTCTGTTAGTCGTTGGCTAGGGAGGATTCGTCGGGGAAATGCTCTTGCGCGCGCTTTTCGACGCGCACGAGCGCGATGCGGCGGCCGTCCATTTCCAGGACTTCGAAACGGAAATGCTGGTGGTGGATCTGGTATTCGCAGACGTCGCCCGGCTTGGGCAGATGTCCGAAGCGCGAAAGCAGATAGCCCGCAAGCGTGGAGAAGTCCTGGGCGTCGTCGACCAGGCCTTCGGTTTCCAGCACCTGTTCGACGTGGTGCAGGTCGGCGGCCCCATCGATCTTCCAGGTGTTTTCGCCGTCCGCCACGATGTCGGGCAGCTCGTCCTCGTCGGGGAATTCGCCGGCGATGGCCTCGAAGACGTCAATCGGCGTCACCAGGCCTTCGATGGCGCCGAATTCATCGGCCACCAGCACCAGCTGGCCGCGCGAGCGCTTGAGGGTGTCCATGAGACGCAGGATGCCGATCGACTCGTGCACGATGATGGGATCGCGCAGGCGGTTGCGGCGCACCCTGCCCTCGGTGATCAGATCGGCAATCAGGTCCTTGGCGCGGCCGATGCCCAGCACTTCGTCGAACGAGCCGCGGCACACCGGGAAAAAGCTGTGGGGTGCCTCGGTGAGCTGGCGGCGGATGTTCTCGGGATCGTCGTCGATGTTGATCCAGGACACGTCGGTGCGCGGCGTCATGATGGACCGGATGGAGCGCTCGGCCAGGGTCAGTACCCCGCTGACCATGTTGCGTTCCTCGACCCCGAACGCCTGGACGGACGGGCCATCGGCGTGCGGCAGGTCGGGTTCGTCGCTGGCGGGCGGCCGCTTGCCCAGCATGCGCAGCACGGCCGACGCCGTGCGTTCGCGCATCGGACGGCGCGCGTCCAGCTTGAGCAGATTGCGGCGGGCGACCTGGTTCAGTGCCTCGATGGCGACCGAAAAGCCGATGGCCGCGTACAAATATCCCTTGGGCACCTTGAAGCCGAAGGCTTCGGCCAGGAGCGAAAAGCCGATCATCAGCAAAAAGCCCAGGCACAGCACCACCACCGTGGGATGGGCGTTGACAAAGCGCGTCAGCGGCTTGGACGCGATCAGCATGATGCCGATGGCGATGATGACCGCGATCATCATGATGGCCAGGTGATCCACCATGCCGACGGCGGTAATGACCGAGTCCAGCGAGAACACAGCATCCAGCACCACGATCTGCGTGACGATCACCCAGAAGCTGGCATAGACGCGCGGGCCGGATGCGCCAGCGTGCCCGCTGCCTTCCAGGCGCTCGTGCAGTTCCATGGTGCCTTTGAACAACAGGAACAGGCCGCCCACCATCAGGATCAGGTCGCGCCCCGAGGGCGACAGGGGACCAATATTGAACAGCGGGGTGGTCAGGGTGACCAGCCAGGACATGACGGACAGCAGGCCCAGGCGCATGATCAGCGCGAGGCTCAGGCCCATGATGCGTGCGCGATCGCGCTGCGCGGGCGGCAGCTTGTCCGCCAGGATGGCGATGAAAATCAGGTTATCAATGCCCAGGACGATCTCTAGGACGACCAGGGTAAGCAAGCCGACCCACGCAGCGGGGTCCAGCAGCCACTCCATCAGGAGCTCCAGAAGTTACACGACCGGTAATCGTACATGGAAAATCCGTGACATGCCGGTGACGTATCCCCTCCGTAAGCCTGATGGACAGAGGCTTTGGCCCGAAAGAACTAAGGCTTGCAAGCGCCTGAACGGGGCGGCCCGGCAATGAAAAAGCCGGCCCCCCGGCCGGCTCTTGCTTGTCTCAACAGACCCGTCGGCGTATCAGCCGCCGACTTTCAGCGTGCCCTTCATCATGGCCCAGTGGCCGGGGAAGGAGCAGAAGAATGCGTAGTTTTCGCCCGCGGCGAGCTTGGAAACGTCGATCTTGACGGAGTCGGATTCGCCGCCGCCGATGACCTTGGTGTGGGCGATGACGCGGGTGTCGCCCGCCTTGACGTAATCCTGTGCGAGGCCGGCGCCCATGCCGTCGGTGGCGACGCCCTGCTTGTCGGCTTCCTTGGTGAGCACCCAGTTGTGGCCCATGGCGACCTTGGCCATCTTGCCGACGTGCTTGAGGGTGACCGTGAATTCCTTGCAGCTCTTGTCGACGACGATTTCCTTGACGTTGAACTGCATGGCGTCGTTGCTTTCGACGGTGGCTTCACATTGCGCGGCCAGCACGGGCAGGCTGGTGGCAGAAAGAAGGATGGCGAGGGTGGCTTTTACCAGCATGAAATTCTCCGATGACTCAGCGGTCGATGCACGTACGCCAGCCATATGCAGACGCCGTTACCGCCGCGGATGAGTGTAGGACCGCCTTCCGATCAATCCCTTGACATCCCTCAAGCCCACCCCGTCACGACCCCCAAAAATCCACTAGATCCCGTACGTTTCGTAGGGCTATTAAGCATTCAACAGACCAAATTGACAAACCGCAATTTGACGCCGGGAACGTATTCGTAGGATGCCTGTAAGCAAACACGACGAATAGAGTTCAGCATGCGCGGCAGTACCGAAGTTCACCACCGGGTCGCACGATACGTTCAAGCCGCGTTGATTGCATTTTGGCTTTCCTGTCTGTTAATGGTGCCAGCGGCGCAGGCGCAACGCCTGCCTGAATTCCTGGCCGCCACGCCCATCACTCAGATCTTTCCCGGCGCCGACCGCACCGGGCCCGTCGAAGGCAAGCCCGCCATCGCCCGCGTCTATGCGGGCGGCAAACAACTGGGTCTGGTCTATCTCACCACCGATGTGGTCAACACCCGCGGGTACTCCAGCAAGCCGATCGACGTGCTGGTGGGGCTTTCGGACGACGGCCGCATCATGGGCGCAAAGCTCGTCGAACACCACGAGCCCATCGTGCTGATCGGCATTCCCCAGTCCAAGGTCGACCACTTCATCCAGGGCTACGTCGGCCTGAACTTCGTCGAGTCCCCGCCCCGCCACGGCGCGCCGCCGCCCGTGGACATCGTCAGCGGCGCCACCGTCACGCTGATGGTGATCGGCGACACGATCACCCGATCGGCCATCGCGGTGGCGCGCGCGCACGGCATCGACAAGTCCGGCGCAACGCGCCCGGCGGCGCAACCGGCCGCCACGCGCGTGCTGGACGAGGACAAGGACACGGTGCAGAGCTGGCAGGAGCTGCTCGACGCGGGCGCCGTGAAGAACCTGCGCCTGACGCCCGACGACGTCAATCAGGCGTTCCTGCGATCCGGCCGCAAAGACGCCGCCGAACACGGCGAAGGCGGCCCCGACGACACCTTCATCGATCTGTATGCGGCGCTGGTCAGCGCGCCGTCCATCGGCCGCAGCCTGCTGGGCGACATCGGCTGGCAGCGCCTGAAAGAGCGCTTGAAGCCCGGCCAGCAGGCCGTGCTGGTGGCGGGCAATGGCCTGTATTCCTTCAAGGGATCGGGCTATGTGCGCGGCGGCATCTTCGACCGCATCGAAGTCATCCAGGACGAAAGCGCCTTCCGCTTTCGCGACCGCAACCACCAGCGTCTGGCCGACGTCAACGCCAAGGGCGCGCCGGCGCTGCGCGAAGTCGCCCTCTTTGTGGTGCCTGAAGACGCGTCCCTCGACCCGGTCAAGCCGTGGCGCCTGCAACTGATGGTGCAGCGCGTGCTTAGCGTGTCGGACAAGGCGTTCGTCACGTTCGATCTGCCCTACGAACTGCCCCAGGCCTACACCCGCTCCGTCGCGCCCCCGGCCGCCTCCGCGCCCAGCCCGGCGCAAGCCTCGCCCGCGACCGCGCCCGAGGCCGATTCCGCGCCCGCGCTATGGAAACAGATCTGGCACGGCAAGGCCGGCCAGATCGCCATCCTGACCGTCGCCCTGACGGTGCTTGTAGGCATCTTCTTCTTCCAGGACCAGCTCACGTCGCGCCCACTGCTGCACGACCGCCTGCGCCTGGCGTTCCTTGCCTTCGCGCTGTTCTGGATCGGCTGGTACGGCCAGGCGCAGCTGTCCATCGTGAACGTGCTGACGTTCTTCTCTGCCCTGCGCACCGACTTCCGCTGGGAATACTTCCTGATGGACCCGCTGGTGTTCATCCTGTGGTGCGCCACCGCCATCTCCATGGTGTTCTGGAACCGCGGCGCGTTCTGCGGCTGGCTGTGCCCGTTCGGCGCGCTGCAGGAACTGACCAACCGCATCGCCCGGCAGCTGGGCGTGCGCCAGCTGAAGATCCGCCACGGCGTGGCGCAGCGGCTGTCCACGTTCAAGTATGTGATCTTCCTGCTGCTTTTCGGCTTCTCGCTGTATGACCTGGCGGTCGCCGAGCAGCTCGCCGAAGTCGAGCCCTTCAAGACCGCGATCATCCTGCATTTCGTGCGTCACTGGCCCTTCGTGCTGTTCGCCGTGGCGCTGCTTGTCGCGGGCCTGTTCATCGAGCGCTTCTTCTGCCGCTACCTGTGCCCGCTGGGCGCCGCCCTGGCCATCCCCGCCCGGCTGCGCATCTTCAACTGGCTCAAGCGCTACCGCGACTGCGGCAACCCCTGTCAGCGCTGCAACATCGAATGCCCCGTCCAGGCCATCGACCCATCCGGCGAAATCAACCCGAACGAGTGCATCCAGTGCCTGCATTGCCAGATGCTGTACCACCACAAGCAGAAGTGCCCTCACCTGATCCAGAAGCAGGCCAAGCGCGAACGGCGCCCGGCGCCGCCCCCGGAGCCGGCGGTGCACGAAGTCGTTCTGCACCGCATGCCCAGCCCCACCCCGGCGAATCGCCCCAACCCGGAATCGTGAAACACGATTTTCGTACCGCGGCGCACCGCGCCGCCACTACCTAGGAGTTATCCATGTCCGACAAGACCCCCGAAAAAGCCGGCCTTACCCGCCGCAGCTTCCTGGGCACCGCAGCCATCACCGGCGCGGCCGGCCTCGTTGCCGGGGCGCAGATGTCCACCGCGCACGGCAAGGACGCCAAGTCCGGCAACGGCGGCGTGCTCGGGCACGTCGCGCCGGGTGAACTGGACGAATACTACGCGTTCAACTCCAGCGGCCAGTCGGGCGAAGTCCGCGTGCTGGGCCTGCCGTCGATGCGCGAACTGGTGCGCATCCCCGTCTTCAATCAATGCAGCGCCACGGGCTGGGGCCGCACCAACGAAAGCCGCAAGATCCTGACCGACGGCCTCACGCCCGAAACCCGCGAGTTCCTGAAGGACAAGGGCGGCGTGTTCCCCAACGGCGACGCCCACCACCCCCACCTGTCGTTCACCGACCAGACCTACGACGGCCGCTACCTCTTCATCAACGACAAGGCCAACAACCGCGTCGCGCGCATCCGCCTTGACGTGATGAAGACCGACAAGATCACCGAACTGCCCAACGTGTCGGGCGTGCACGGGCTGCGTCCGCAGCGCTATCCGCGCACCGGTTACGTGTTTGCCAACGGCGAGCACATCATTCCCCTGCCCAACGACGGCAAGGTGCTGGACGACCCGAAGAAGAACTTCTTCTCCGTCTACACGGCGCTGGACGGCGACACCATGAAGGTGGCGTGGCAGGTGCTGGTCGACGGCAACCTGGACAACGGCGATGCCGACTACCAGGGCAAGTATTCGTTTGCCACCTGCTACAACTCCGAGAAAGGCGTCACCGTTGAAGAGATGTCGGCCAACGAGCAGGACTGGGTCGTGGTCTTCAACATCAAGCGCATCGAGCAGGCCGTCAAGGACGGCGACTTCAAGACGATGGGCGGCGTGCCGGTCGTCGATGGCCGCCACGGTTCCAAGTACACGCGCTACATCCCGGTGCCCAACTCGCCCCACGGCTGCAACGCCGCGCCCGACGGCATCCACCTCATGCTGAACGGCAAGCTGTCGCCCACCGTGACGGTGATCGACGTGCGCAAGCTGGACGACCTGTTCGCCGACAAGATCAAGCCGCGCGACTGCGTCGTGGCCGAACCGCAGCTTGGCCTGGGCCCGCTGCACACCGCGTTCGACGGCCGCGGCAATGCCTACACCACGCTGTTCATCGACAGCCAGATGGTCAAGTGGAACATCGACAAGGCCAAGCGCGCCTACAAGGGCGAAAAGGTCGACCCGATCATCCAGAAGCTGGACGTGCACTACCAGCCCGGCCACAACCACTCGACCATGGGCGAAACCAAGGAGGCCGACGGCAAGTGGCTGGTGTCGCTGAACAAGTTCTCCAAGGACCGGTTCCTGAACGTGGGCCCGCTCAAGCCCGAGAACGACCAGCTCATCGACATTTCCGGCGACGAAATGAAGCTTGTGCATGATGGCCCCAGCTTTGCCGAGCCGCACGACATGTGCCTGGTGCACCGCTCCAAGATCAACCCGATCAGCGTCTGGAAGCGCGACGACCCCATGTGGGAAGACGCCCGCCAGATCGCCAAGAAGGACGGCGTGTCGCTGGAGGACGCCGCCAAGGTGGTGCGCGACGGCAACAAGGTGCGCGTGTACATGATGGCGGTGGCGCCGATGTTCAGCCTGAAGCAGTTCGAGGTCAACCAGGGCGACGAAGTCACGGTGTTCGTGACCAACATGGAAGTGATCGAAGACCTGACGCACGGCTTCACGCTGGAAGGCCACGGCATCGCAATGGAAATCGGACCCCAGGCCACGTCGTCCGTGACGTTCAAGGCCGACCGCCCGGGCATCTACTGGTACTACTGCCAGTGGTTCTGCCACGCGCTGCACATGGAAATGTCCGGCCAGATGATCGTGCACCCCAAGAAGTCCGCGTAACGATCCATGGCTGCCATCGCAACCTTGCGACTCGCGGCATGGGCCGCGGCCGGCTTCGTGCTGGCCGGCTTCGGCCCGGCCCTGCACGGGGCCGCCGCGGCCGCCACGCTGGACGTGGCGGCGGGCGCGGACCTGGCGCAGGCCGTCGCCGCGGCGCAACCGGGCGACACGCTGCGTCTGGCGCCGGGGTCCTACGCGGGTGCCGTCGTCATCGACAAGCCGCTCACCCTTGAAGGACCGCAGGACCGTTCCGCGATCATCGCCGGCACGCGCCAAGGACGCACACTGTGGGTCAAGGCCGCGGACGTGTCGCTGCGCAATCTGACCGTCACGCGCTCGGGGCTGGACCTGCCCGCCATGGACGCGGGCATTTTCCTGGACCGCACCGCGCATCGCGCCGTGGTGGAACACAACGACATCCTGGACAACCTGTTCGGCGTGTATGTGTGGGGTCCGCAAGATGCGATGGTGCGGGGCAACCGCATCGTGGGCAACCAGGAGCTGCGCGTGGCCGAGCGCGGCAATGGGGTGTCCCTGTGGAACACGCCCGGCAGCGCGGTGGTGGACAACGACATTTCCGCCGGCCGCGACGGCATCTTCGTGAACACCAGCAAGCAGAACCGCTTCACCGGCAACCGCTTCCACGACCTGCGCTACGGCGTGCACTACATGTACACGAACGACAGCGAGATCAGCGGCAACGTGTCCACCGGCAACGACATCGGCTTTGCCATCATGTATTCGCACCGCCTGGTCGTCACCGGCAACGAGGCCGTGAACAACGTCGAGCAGGGCCTGATGATGAACTACGCCAACGACTCGGACATCTCGGGCAACACCGTCGATGGCGCGGCCAAGTGCGTGTTCATCTACAACGCCAACAAGAACCGCTTTGCGGACAACCATTTTTCCAACTGCGGCATCGGCATCCACTTCACCGCGGGCTCCGAAGGCAACCGCATCTCGGGCAACGCCTTCATCAACAACCGCAACCAGGTCAAGTACGTGGGCACGCGGGTGATGGAATGGTCGGACAGCGGCCGCGGCAACTACTGGAGCGACAACACCGCCTTCGACCTGGACGGCGACGGCATCGCCGACACGGCCTACCGCCCTAACGACGTGGTGGACCAGCTGCTGTGGCGCGCCCCGGCCGCGCGCATCCTGCTCAACAGCCCCGCCATCTCGGTGGTGCGCTGGGCGCAATCGCAGTTCCCCGCGATCCTGCCGGGCGGCGTGATCGACAGCGCTCCGCTGATGAAGCCCGCCAGGCCGCGCGGCGCAAAAACCGGCGCGAAACGCGCCGAGGACATCCAATGAGCACTCCACTGGTGACGCTTTCGGGCGTCAGCAAACACTATGGCGACCACCGGGCCATCAGCGTCCTGGACCTGGACCTGCGCGAAGGCGAATGCGTGGCGCTGGCCGGTCACAACGGCGCGGGCAAAAGCACGCTGATCAAGCTGATCCTCGGGCTGATCCGCCCCACGCACGGGCGCGTCACGCTGTTTGGCCAGGACGCGCACAGCCCGGCTGCCGCGCGCCTGCGTGACCGGATCGGCTACCTGCCTGAAACCGTGGCGCTGCATCCCGCGATGACGGGCGCCGAAACCCTGGCGTTCTATGCGCGCTTGAAGCGCCAGCCCTTGTCGCGCAACGCGGAACTGCTTGAAAAGGTGGGCATTTCCGGCGCGGCGCACCGCCGCGTGGGCGGCTATTCCAAAGGCATGCGCCAACGCCTGGCGCTGGCGCAGGCGCTGCTGGGCGAACCGCGCATCCTGCTGTTCGACGAGCCCACCACCGGCCTGGACCCTGCGTCGCGGCTCAAGTTCTACGAGATCGTGCATGAATTGCGCGCCAGCGGCGCAACCATCCTGCTCAGCACGCACGCCTTGTCGGAACTGGCTGGCCATGCCGACCGCATCGTCGTCATGAAGGCGGGCGTGAAGATCGCCGACGGCGGCATGTCCGCGTTGCGCCGCGATACCGGCCTGCCGATCCGCATCAGCGTGACGCTCGGGCCGGACGATGCGTCCGCCCCCCCGCCCTCCTCGGCCTGGCGGCAGGTCGAGGCCGGCCGCTACGAGCGGCTGTGCCACGAACCGGACAAGGTCGAAGCCATCCGCAGCATCGGCGCCATCCGGGCGCCCATCGGCGACCTGGACATCCAGGTTCCCGGGCTGGACGACATCTACGCCCACCTGCTTGAACGGGAAGACGCATGAACGCCGTAAGCACAATCATCGGCAAGGAAGTCCGCGACGGCCTGCGCAACCGCTGGGTCCTTGCCACCTCTGTCCTCCTGGCCGCGCTGGCGCTGGCGCTGGGCCTCTTGGGCAGCGCTCCCACCGGCGCAGTCAAGGTCGATCCCCTGACCGTCACGGTGGTCAGCCTGTCCAGTCTTTCCATCTTCCTGGTGCCGCTCATCGCCATGCTGCTGGCCTATGACGCAATCGTCGGCGAGGTCGACCGCGGCACCATGGCCCTGCTGCTCAGCTATCCGGTGTCGCGATGGCAGGTCATCATGGGCAAGTTCATCGGCCACCTGGCCATCCTGGCCATTGCCACCGGCGCGGGCTACGGGTCGGCGGGACTGGCGCTGCAATGGGTGTATGGCGGCATGGACGCCGGCGCGTGGCGGCCCTTTGCCATGCTGATCGGGGCCAGCGTGCTGCTGGGCGCGAGCTTTCTGGCAATGGGCTACCTCATCAGCACGCTGGTGCGCGAACGCGCGACGGCCGCGGGCATCGCGCTGGGCGTGTGGCTGTTCTTTGTCGTCATCTACGACATGGGCCTGCTGGGCGTGCTGGCGGCGGACCAAGGCCGTCACGTCACGCCGGGCATGCTCAACGCGCTGCTGCTGGCCAACCCGTCCGACGTGTACCGCCTGCTCAACCTGACCGGCTTCGAGAACATCTCCATGTACGCGGGCATGGCGGGCGTCAGCGACCAGGCCCAAATGCCCGTGCCGCTGCTGGTGGCGGCGCAATTGCTGTGGATCGCGGTGCCGTTCCTTCTGGCCGCCTTCTGCTTCCGGAGGAAACAGCTATGACGCTGCAACGTTGGGCCGCAGTGACGGCCTTCTCGGCCATCATGCTGGCGCTTTCAGCCTGCGGCGGCGACGAACCCGCCGCGCCGCGGCCCGCGCCCCAGGCGGTGTCCGCAGACGCCGTCGGCCACTACTGCGGGATGATGCTCAAGGACCATGCGGGGCCGAAGGGCCAGATATTCGTCAAGGGCCGCGCGGCGCCCGTGTGGTTCTCGTCGATCAAACAGGTCTTTGCCTACACCCTGCTGCCCGAGGAACCCAAGGGGCTTGCCGCCCTTTACGTCAACGACATGGCGGCCGCGGGGCCCGATGGCGCCGCCGACCCGAAAGCCTGGGTGGACGCCCGCGAGGCGTTCTATGTCATTGGTTCCAGCTTTCTTGGCGGCATGGGCGCCGAAGACGCCATGCCGTTTTCGGATCAAACCCGGGCGCTTGCCTTCGCCCAGACCCACGGCGGCCGCGTCGTGCGCTTTGCCGACGTGCCCGAGGACTACGTGTTTGCCCAATAGCGATCGGCCGCCGCCCTGCCTCGAAGCCTCCCTGCCCCTCGCGCCCTTTCAGTAGATAACGCCATGAACCGTCCCACCCGCCGCCGCTTCCTCGGTATCGTCGCCGCGTCATCCGCGCTGGCCCTCGCCCCCAGCTTATGGCGCCGCGCGCAAGCGGCCATCGCCCCCACGCGCTGGCAAGGCGTGGCGCTGGGCGCCGATGCGGAACTGCGGCTATACCATCCCGACCGCCAGGCGGCCGAACGGCTGATCGATCAGGCGCTGCAAGAACTTCGGCGGCTGGAAGGGGTATTCAGCCTGTATCGCGACGACAGTGCGCTGTCGGTCCTGAACCGCCAGGGGTATCTGGCCGACCCGCCGTCCGATCTTGTCCGGCTGCTGAGCGAAAGCCGGCACTACGCCGAACTGACCGGCGGCCTCTTCGATCCCTCCGTGCAGCCGTTGTGGCGTGTGTACGCCGATCACTTCGCGCAGCCGGAAGCATCGGTGGGCGGGCCGGCGCAGGCCGACATCGCAGCGGCCCTGCAGCGCGTCTCGTACCAAGGCATCGCGATCGACCCGCAACGCATCCGCCTGCAGCCGGGCATGGCGCTTACGCTGAACGGCATCGCCCAGGGCTACATCACGGACCGCGTGACGGACCTGCTTCGCGATGCCGGGCTGGAGCGCGCGCTGGTCGATATGGGCGAAATCCGCGGTCTGGATGAATCGGCCGGCGCCGCGGGCTGGCGCGTCGGGCTAGCCGACCCGTTGTCCCCGGAACAGATCCTGACGCAGGTGCCGATCAGCAACCAGGCGCTTGCCACGTCCGGCGGCTACGGCACGCCGTTCGATGCCGAGGGGCGGTATTCGCATCTCTTCGATCCGCAAAGCGGCCGGGCGCGGCCGCTGTATCGCAGCGTGTCGGTCATGGCGTCCACGGCAACCGCGGCCGATGCGTTGTCGACCGCGTTTTCAAACATGCCGCTGGATCGCACCGCGCAGCTGGTGCGACGCCTGGGTGTGCAAGCGTGGATGGTGCTGCCGGACGGGCAGCTGATTACGCAGACCGGCGACGCCTGATCGCCCCGCCCGATAAAAAGAAAACCGGCCACGAGGGCCGGTTTTTCTTTGTGCCGCGCCGATCAGGCGGCGGACGGCGGGTTCAGCGTGGCAAGCATCTGCGTGAAGATCTTGGGGCTGGCGGCCAGCACGTTGCCGCTGTCCATCCAGCCCTGTTCGCCGTCGAAATCGGCGACCAGGCCGCCGGCTTCCAGGACCATCAGGCTGCCCGCGGCCAGATCCCAGGGCTTGAGCCCCACGCCGCAGAAGCCGTCCAGGCGGCCGGTGGCCACGTAGGCCAGATCCAGCACGGTGGAACCCAGGCGGCGCACGCCCGTGGCGCCTTCGGCCATCTGGCGGAAACGCTGCGAACCCTGTTCGGGGTCGCCGGCGTTGGGCCAGTGCGCGCCCAACAGCGCGTCGTGGTAGCGGGTACGGCCCGACACGCGCACGCGGCGGTCGTTCAGGAACGTGCCGCTGCCGCGGCTGGCCGTGAAGAGTTCGTTGCGCGAGGGATCATAGATGACCGCTTGCGTGACCTGGCCGCGCTGCGTCAGCGCGATCGACACGGCGTAGTTGGGCAGGCCGTGGATGAAGTTCGTGGTGCCGTCCAGCGGATCGATGATCCATTGGAATTCCGCCTGGTCAGGACCCTGCAGGCCGAACTCCTCGCCCAGAACGGCGTGGTCCGGATAGGCCGCGTGCAGCGTTTCGACGATGGACTCTTCGGCGGCCCGATCGACTTCCGTGACATAATCGCGCGGACCCTTGCGAGCCACGCTGAGTCGTTCCAAATCCATGCTGGCACGGTTGATAATGGTGCCGGCACGCCGGGCCGCCTTGATGGCGATGTTGAGCATCGGGTGCATAAAATTCCGTACGTATGCGATGAGTTGGCTTGATGATAGGCCGCTTGCCGCCCCCCGCCGCGCCGTCGCCCCCACGGGGAAATCGACCCAAAAAACCAGGAAGGCACGAAGCCAAACGTGCCATTTTAAATGACTCAAGCATTTTCACGTGTTCGCTTCGTAATGGTGAACCCCAGCCACCCCGGAAACGTCGGTTCCGCGGCCCGCGCAATCAAGACAATGGGCTTCTCGGAACTGGTCCTGGTGGACCCCAAATTCCCGGATGTAACAAGCCAGCCGGAGGCCGTGGCGCTGGCGAGCGGCGCGCTGGACGTGCTTGAAAACGCCCGCATCTACCCGACGCTGGAAGAAGCCCTGGCGCCCGTCACGCTGGCGTTTGCGCTGACAGCCCGGGTCCGGGACCTGGGTCCTCCGCCTTGCGACATCCGGCAGGCGGCCGACCTGGCCTGCGCGCATCTGGCGGACACGGCCGAGGGCGTGGCCGCCGTGGTGCTGGGCACCGAGCGGGCCGGCCTGACGAACGCGCAGATCGCGCTGTGCCACCGTATCTGCCATATCCCGGCCAATCCCGAGTACAGCTCGCTGAACGTCGCTCAGGCGCTGCAATTGGCCGCCTGGGAGCTGCGTTACGCCCTGCTGGTGGACCAGGGGGCCGAGCTGCTGCCCCGTTCCACCGCCCAGGAGCCCGCGCGCGGCGCGGCCCCGGCCTCCAGCGAGGCGGTCCAGGCCTTTCTGGCCCACTGGGAAGAAGCGCTGGTCGGCGTCCAATTCCTGGACCCCGCCCATCCCAAGAAGCTGATGCCGCGCATGCGCCATCTGTATTCGCGCCTGTCGCTCACCCGCGACGAGGTGGACATGATGCGCGGCGTCTGCACGGCGATGCTGAACGCGGTCAAGAAGAAATAGCGGCCCAAACCGGCAGGCCGGCAACGGCATTGCCGAATGCACGGATAAAAAAGGGACGGGCATTGCCCGTCCCTTCTTGTTTGGCCCGTCCGCCGGCAGATCGCCGGCGGTCATGCCGGTCAGTCCACCTTGGCGCCCGAGGCCTTGACCACGGGGGCCCAGCCGTCGACTTCCGACTTGATGAACTGGCCGAATTCGGCCGGCGTGGTCTTCACGCCCACGGCGCCCAGCTTTTCAAAGCTGGTCTGCACAGAGGGCTTGTCCAGCGCCTGCTGCATGGCGGCGTTGAGCTTGTTGATCACTTCCGGCGGCGTGCCGGCCGGGGCCAGCAGGCCGAACCAGGACGACACGTCGAAGTCCGCAAAGCCCGATTCCTGCATGGTCGGCAGGTCCGGCGCGCTCTTGGAGCGCTCACGCGTGGTCACGGCCAGCGCGTTCAGCTTGCCCGACTGGGCGTGCGGCCAGGCCGACGGCATGTTGTCGAACATGAACTGCACCTGGCCGCCGATCAGGTCGGTCATGGCCGGGGCGCTGCCCTTGTACGGCACGTGCAGGACGTCGATGCCCGCCTTCATCTTGAACAGCTCGCCCGCCATGTGGATGGAGGTGCCGCTGCCGGACGAGGCGAAAGCCAGCTTGCCCGGATTCTTCTTGGCGTAGTCGACCAATTCCTTCACGGACTTGACCGGCACCTGGGGATTGACCACCAGGATGTTCGGCACCTTGGCGCCCAGGGCGACCGGTGCGAAGTCCTTCGTCAGGTCGAACGAAACGTTCTTGTACAGGGTCTGGTTGATGGCGCTGGTCACCGCCACGAACAGCAGCGTGTAGCCGTCGGGCGTGGCGCGCATGACCTGGTCGGTGGCGATATTGCTGCCAGCGCCCGGCTTGTTTTCAACGACGAACGACTGGCCGAGGGACTCGGTCAGTTCTTTGGCCATGATCCGGGCGATCACGTCGGTGGTGCCGCCGGCCGAGAAACCGACCACGATGCGGACGGGCTTGTCGGGATAGGCAGCGTGGGCGGAACCCATTGCAAATGCGCTTGCGGCGGTGGCCAGAAGGGTGGCGGCCAGACGCCGCATGCCAGGCTTGTGACCTGTAGTCATAGTGTCTCCGTGCAGGTACTGTCCATTAGATGGACGATTCGAATTATTGGATGAACGCATTCTGCGCTATACATGCGGATGGCATCAAGGTAGAGTCCACCCTACGGACAATGGTTTTCCCTCGTCCGTTCGTTGATAACCCTTAGTTTTCAGAGATTTGCATGCAAGACAGCGATGCCGCGTCCGCCGGCCCACGCACACTACGCCGCGGTTTGGCCGTGCTGGCCGCCCTGCGTGACCAAGGCCCGGACGGCCTGAGCGTGACCGACATTGCCCGGTTGACCGGCATTCAGCGTCCCACCATCTATCGGTTGCTGGCAGCGCTGCTGGACGCCGGCCTGGTGTTGCCGGTCACGGGCACCAAGAAGTACCGCGCCCAGCTCGCCGTGGACCCGGACACGCGTTCGCGCGACCCGCGCGTGCGCCAGCTGCTGCCCGTGCTGCGCCGCTTGGCCGACCGCACCGGCGACGCCGTCTTCCTGGTGGTGCGCGAAGAAGACGATTCCATCAGCCTGCATCGCGAGATCGGCAGCTATCCCGTGCAGATCCTGGCCACGTACGCGGGCAAGCGCCAGCCGCTGGGCGTGGGATCGGGCGGCATGGCGCTGCTGGCCGCCCTGCCCGACGACGTGGCGCGCGGCATCGTCGAACGCAACTCAGGCCGGCTGGACGAGTACGGCGGCATGACGCCGCAAGAGATGTTCCGCCTCATCGAAAACACCCGTGCGCGCGGCTATTCGGTGGTGGGTAACCATGCGGTACGCGGCGCCCTGGGCGTGGGTTGCGCGTTGCTGGACGCGCAGGGCGCGCCCCTGTTGGCGGTCAGCGTCACGGCCATCATCGACCGCATGCCCGCGCAGCGCCAGCGCGAGATCGCGGGCTGGATCAAGACGGAACTGGCCCGGCTGGCGATGCCGGCCTGAACCGGGGATCGGCCGCGTCGCTTTCATGCACTGAAGAAAGCCACAATGCTGCGACGTAAAAAAATGGGAGCCCCGCGAGGCTCCCATTTTCATGCCTGACGCCCTGCGCGCCTCGTTCAGGAAGCCGCGGCGCCGGTTTTGGGATTCTGGATCTCGCGCAGCGGGATCGGCGCCTGGAAACCGGCCTCTTCGAGCGCGCGGCGGATTTCCTGATACAGGCTCCAGCGCAATTCCCAGTACTTGCCCGACTCGGCCCACACGCGCACGTTCACGGTGACGCCGTTTTCCTTGTAGTCGAACACCTTGACCTGCGGCGCCGGATCCTTCAACGCATCGGGACGCGCATCCACGATCTGCTGCAGCTTGGCGACCACCGCGTCCAGATCGTCGCCATAACGCACCGGCACGGGGATATCCAGGCGGCGCGTCTTGTTGCGGCTGTAGTTGGTGATGGTGGCGTTCCACACCGTGCTGTTGGGCAGCGTGAGATGAATGCCATCGCCCTGCACGAGACGCGTGAGAAACAGGCCCACCTCCTCGACCGTGCCGTCGGCGCCCGAACTGAGGGCGATGTATTCGCCGGCGCGGATGGGGCGCAGGATCAGCAGCATGATGCCGGCCGCGATGTTCTGCAGCGTGCCCTGCAAGGCCAGGCCGACGGCAAGACCGGCGGCGCCCAGCACCGCAATCAGACTGGCCGTCTGCACGCCAAAGCGTGCCAGTACCGCGATCACCGTGAAGATGCGTACCGCCCAGATCACGGTCGTGGAGAACATGGGAACGATCGTGGGATCGATCTTGGGCGACCGCGTGGCGGCCCGGCGGACCCAACCGCCCAGCAACGAAGACACCCACCAGCCGATGCCCAGGATAAGCAAGGCAACCAGCAGATTGATGCCCATATCCATCAGCCTGGGCGCCCACAGATAGAACTCTTTTACGGCCTCATCCATGGAGGAACCTCCTGCGAAAAAAAATCGACGGAAGAATGTATCAGAAGCGGCTTGCGCAAAACGGCGCGGCGCCTGGCGGGAGTGTCAGGCTTTGTAAAGAGAACCGACCTGCAGCATAGGTCTTCCGGCGCCAGCAGGCAAAGCCGCGTTACGCAGGCACGATGCGAAAGTGGTTGTCCCAGGAGACATCGCGCGACGGCGGCAGGACCGGCTTTTCCTTGCCTTGAGCGTCAGTGCGGATCATCGCGCCCAAACCGCTCGTGACCAGAAAGCCCGCTTGCGCGGCGGGCGCGACGCCGCAGCCGTCGGCAAGCGCGGTGGTCCCCAGGCACTTGCCGCTGGCGGCATCCCAGTAAATCACCTGCCCGCCAACCGGGCTGGACGTGGCCACGATGCCGCCTGCGGCATCGACCGCGACCGAGCCGACGTAGTTGCGCATGTTGCGCAGCGTCTCGGGCGGTCCTTCGAACAGTTCAAGCGCCGCGCCGCGGCGGTGCCGTCCGACCAACGCGGGCCGGTCGGCCGCCGGCCCCATGTATTGGCAACCGAACCACACCGCGCCATCGGCCGCCAGCGCCAGATGCCGGATCGACAGCCGATGCAGCGAAGGCGCGAGCTCCACCTTTTCCAGCAGCTGGCCGGTGGCCGCGTCGATATACGCGAGCGACGGCCGCATGGTGTCCAGGTTCAATTCCAGCTTGCCGTAGTCCGGATGCGTCAGGATGCCGCCATTGGCCACGCATAGCGTCTTGCCGTCAGGCAGCAGCACGACTTCGTGCGGACCGATGCCGCCGGCGTCGAACTCGCCCACGCGCCGGTAATCGCCGCCCGGCGTGGCGTCGTACAGACCCAGCACGCCGCGCCCGGCCTCGAAGTCGTTTTCCGTGGCGGCCAGAAGCCGCCCGCCTTGCACGAACGCGCCGTGGCCGAAGAAGTGGCGGTCGTCGGGCAGCGCCAGCGCCACCGGCTCGCCCCCGGCCAGCGAAAACCCCAGCGCGAAAAAGCCCGGTTGGCGGCCGAACACGACCGCGCGCCCTGCGGCGCCATCGATCGCAAAACTGTGCCCGCGGGCAGGCATCGGGATGGCGAGGCGGTCGCGGCCGGTCTCGTCCAGCACCACGGCCTCGTCGCGCCCGCCGCGCTTGCGCGCGGTCAGGTACAGCGGCCCGCCATCGGCGGGCATTGCGGCGCGTGCGGCGGCGGGCGGCAAGCCCAGCGCGGCGGCCAGCGCCAGGAACCGGCGCCGGTCAATCACCATCGAGCGCATTGAACCCAATGGTCACGCCCAGCGCAGGCGCCAGGTTCTCGTCAACGATGGCCTTGGCGTT
This sequence comes from Achromobacter sp. JD417, assembly GCF_041879325.1. Lineage (NCBI taxonomy): Bacteria > Pseudomonadati > Pseudomonadota > Betaproteobacteria > Burkholderiales > Alcaligenaceae > Achromobacter > Achromobacter sp. JD417. Next base: position 4,053,782 of record NZ_CP087159.1, read on the forward strand.
CTTGAGCGTCAGCGATGCCAGCCCCAGCAGACGGCGTCCCTCTTCACTGGCCAGCGCGGCATCCAGCGGCACCGGCACATCGCGCAGCGTCTGCGCCGCGCTGGACAACTCGCCCCGCACCGACGCATCCATCCAGCCCTCGCCCGCCGGCAACGGGTATGCGCCCGCCATATAGAACGCCTTGAGCGCGTCCACGTTGGCGGCCAAGAGGCTGGTCGACAGATTGCTGCGCCAGAACGCCGCCCGCTTGGGCCGCGCGGCCTGCGGCGAATCGCCCAGCACCGGTTCGATCTTGACGTCGCGCGCGAACTGCAGTCCGGTCGACAAGGCCTTCATGGCCTCGGCCGCCACCTCCTGCGAACTGCGGTACAGGTCGTTGCCCGGCTTGGGCGCGGCGAACTGACGGCCGAACGCGCCCTGCGGGCTCCAGGCCTCGCCCACATCGCGCGAGATGCTTGCCACGTTGGACGCGATGGCCGTGGCATAGCCGCAGGCGTAGGCAAAACCGGGCGCGCCGGTCTGCTTGAGCAGATCCGGTTCGCCATAAAGCACATATTCCAGCGCGGGCAGCCCTTGCACCGCCACACTGCGTCCGGCCAGCGCGCCGGGCTGGAGCAGCGCGTCGTCCTTGGCCGCGATCAGCGCCTGCACCTGGCGGGGCATCACGCCACGCGTATCGGGCCAAAACGCCAGCCGTTCGAAGCGGTTGGCCTGCACCAGCGGGCCGAAGCGCAGGATCTCGACCCCAGACCACGCGTGCGCCAGCGTGCCGAAGGCATCGCCGACGCGCTTGGCGCCTGCCGCGTCAGGCTTGGCGCACCAGCCGCCCAGCGCCCCTTCCAGGGCCGCGGCGGCGTCCGTCATCTTGGCCACCGCCGGCCGCGCGTAATCGTGCGCCAGGCGTTCACCCAGGTCGGCTGGCAAGGCGGCCTGCGCGGCAATCGGCGCAGACAGCGGCGCCGCCAGCATCAGCGCCACGGCCGCGGCGCGCTTGAACGGAAGGCGGACGGAACGGGCCATCACAGCGACTCCAGGAAGCGGATCAGGTCCGCGCGTTCGTCGGGCGTCATGTTCACGACGCGGTCGCGCGCGGGCTGGGCCGCGCCGCCATGCCACAGCACGGCTTCCAGCAGCGTGCGGGCGCGCCCGTCATGCAGCCAGGTGGCGTTGGGATTGACGGTCTTGGTCAGGCCGATGCCCCACAGCGGCGGCGTGCGCCATTCTCGGCCGGTGGCCATGCCGTCGCTCACGCCGTCGGCAAGGTCGTCGCCCATGTCGTGCACCAGCATGTCGGTGTACGGCCAGATGAGCTGGAAGCGGTGTTCCGGCTGCTTGGCATTGCGGCTGGTCACGTACTTGGGCACGTGGCAGGCCACACAATTGGCCTCATAGAAGAGTTTCTTGCCGGCCAGCACGCGCGCGTCGTCCGCATCGCGCCGCTGCGGCACCGCCAGGTTCGTCGAATAGGTGGTGATGAAGTCCATCAGCTTGGCCGGCACTTCCTCCGGGCCGAAGCGCGGCTGCGCGCCATGCGGCATGTCCAGGCATTGCGGCTGCGCGGCGGTGCAGTCGCCGGAATGCTTGGGGAACATCGGCGTGGACAGGCCCATGTCGTTGGAGAACGCCGCGGCGCTTTGCTGCTCGACCGTTGGCTGTCCGGCTTTCAGGTTGAAGCGGCCCAGCGCCCGCGCGCCGGTGCGCGCGTCGGTGACCCAGTTGGCCTTGCCGACGATGCCGTCGCGCTTGTCCGCGCCGATGTTGGCCAGGATGTCGGCCTCGTGGATCGATTCCAGCAGGCCCAGGCCGATCATCGGCGGCGCCAGCCGCGGCGAGATCTGCGTGTCCGCGCGCATGGGCCCGTAGCCCAGGTTCTCGATGCGGTAGGTGGGCTTCATCAGCGTGGCGGTCTCGCCGCCGCGCAGCGCGACCGGCACGGGTTCGTACTCGATCTCCATGCGGCCCTCGGCGGGCAGGCCCGCGACCGCGAAATTCTGAAGCTGCACGCCGTAGACGGGTTCCGGCAAGGCCGCGATCTCGCCGGCGCCCAGCTTGGGATGCCCCCGGTCCGCGCCTTGCGGCACGGCCAGGCGCAGCAGCAAGGCGACGGCGTCGGTGCGTTCAAGCGGATCGAAGCCCGGCACCGTGCCGCGGCCGTCCTTGGTGTGACAGGCCTGACAGGAGCGCGCATTGAAGAGCGGTCCCAGGCCGTCGGACGCCTGCGTGGACGCGGGCGCGGACACCCAGTCCTTGCGGAACAGGCCGTTGCCGACCTGGAATTCCTGGCGGCCTTCAAAGCTCATGTTGGCCGACGGCTGCGAAAAGATGTCGGCGTTGATGAGCTTGTTGGTGGTGGCGGCGCCGGCCTGCATGGTCTCGAACGATTCGATCTTCGAGAAATCCTGCGTGGGCGTCGTGATCGCGGTGACGCGCTTCTGGTCTTCGGGCGTCAGGTCGTCACGCCCGCCGGAAGCGGCGGGCGCGGCGGCGGCGCCGGCATGGGCCGACGCCGCCAGTACGGCGGCTAATACGAGTTTCACTTGAATACGGCGTCAGGTTTGTCCAGGCTGTCGGAACCTTCGATGGCGACCTTGCCCAGTTCCAGCAACGTAATCACGCGCTCCAGGCTGCGCGTCTGCGCCACCAGGCTGTCGATGGCTGCCTGCACCACCGCGTTGCCCTCCTTGTTGCCGTCCGCGATCATCTGATCATAGGTCTCGACCGTCTCGGCGCGGGTCTTCATGGCCTGCATGGCCGCGACCGTGGCGTCCAGCTTGGCGCGCACCTCGGCGTCCAGCTTGGGATCCTTGGCCTTGACCAGTTCCGACAGGCTCGCGCCCGACACGGTCTTGCCGTCGATGCGGGTGTACGAACCCAGATAGACATTGCGGATGCCGATCTGGTCGTAATAGTGCGAGTTGTGCGTGTTGTCCGAGAAGCAATCGTGCTCTTCCTCGGGATCGTGCAGCATCAGGCCCAGCTTCATGCGCTCGCCCGCCAGTTCGCCGTACGACAGGCTGCCCAGCCCGGTCAGCATGGCGATCAGGCCCGCCTTCGGATCCTCTTCTACGGCCTTGCGCGCGGCGCCGTCCTTCTTCCAGTTGCCCACCATTTCTTCCAGGTCGGTCACCAGCAGGTCCGTCACGGCCTTCAGGAATTCGATGCGGCGTTCGCAGTGGCCGCCGGTGCACTGCTTGGGATCGAAGTCGGTGTGCGGGCGGTTGCCGGAATGGCGCTCCTGCGGCGTGCCCTTGCGGTCCTTGGGCGCGGCGCCGGTGCCGTTCAGGTCCTGGCCCCACAGCAGGAATTCGATCGCGTGATAACCCGTGGCCACGTTGGCTTCGTTGCCGTCGGCCTCGTGCAGCACTTCGGACAGCAGTTCGGGCGTGATCTTGCTGACGTCGACCGTCTTGCCGCCCACCGAGATCTTGGAATTGGCGATGACGTTGACGGCGTAGAAGGCGTTCTCGTCATTCTCGGTGCCGTAGGACGCGTCGACATAGTCGATCAGGCCTTCATCCAGCGGCCACGCGTTCACGCGACCTTCCCAGTCGTCGACGATGGGGTTGCCGAAACGGTAGGCCTCGGTCTGCTGGTAGGGCACGCGCGCCACGATCCACGCTTCGCGCGCGGCCTTCAGGGTGTCGGCGCTGGGCTTGGCGACCAGCGCATTGATGGCCTCGCGCAGCTTCTTGGCTGCCGTCAGCGAATCCTCGTAGCCGGCCAGCGCCAGATCGGAATACGTGGCGACCACGGCCTTGGGTTCGACGGCGGCCATCGCCGTTCCGCCATACACCGCAGCAGCCAGCACCGCCCCCAAAAGCAACTTGCGCATCGAATCTCTCCCGTAATCCGGACGGCTCGCCCCCGCGGCGGACCGTTCCGGCTTGAATTTTGTGGATGCGAGTGTAAACAATTTTCGTTTGTTATTCAGGCCATGTTCAGATAGCTGACAACTTTTTGAACAAAAAAAGTATGCTGCGGCAGGCCGCAAATGGTCTTGCCGGCCCTGCTTTTTCACTCTGGAATTCGCCCCATGGAATTGCGCCAACTCCGTTACTTCGTCCGCGTCGCCGAACTGGGCAGCATTGGCCGGGCCGCGCGAGACCTGGGCGTGGTGGCCTCGGCGCTCAGCCAGCAGATCAGCCGGCTGGAAAGCGAGCTGGCCACGCGGCTGCTCACGCGCAGCACCACGGGCGTGACCACCACGCCCGCCGGCGCGGCCTTCCTGCGGCAGGCGCAGCTGACGCTGCGGCACGCGGAAAGTGCCGTCGCGGCCGCGCGCGAGGCGCGGTTGGCCGGCACGGTCAGCGTCGGTTTCGCGCCCACCACCGCGTCGCTGCTGGCGCGTCCGTTCTATGCCGCCATGACCGAGCGCTATCCCAACGTGCGCCTGCATCTGGTCGAGGGCCTGTCGGGCAACCTGGGCGACCTGCTCAACGCCCGCCGGCTGGATCTGGCCGTCCTGTTTCAGAACGACAGCGCGCAAGGCCGCAGCGTGGTGCCGGTGCTGGACGAACGCCTGTTCCTGCTGGCCCCGCGCGGCATGATGGAGCGCCCCGATGGCGAACCCGTCCGCATGGCCGATCTGGCGGGGCTGCCGCTTGCCGTCACCAGCAAGGCGCACGGGCTGCGCGCGTGGGTCGAGGCGGCTTTCGAGCGGGCCGGCATCGAGCCCTGGATCGGCGTCGAGGTCGACGGCCTGACGACGCTGATGGACCTGGTGCAAGCCCATCCGATCGCGACGATCCAGCCCGGCGCTGCCGTGGCCCGCGTCGAAACCGGGCTGCTCAGCATGCACCCCATCGACGACCCGTATCTCTTTCGCCGCAACCAGATCTACTGCATCAGCGACGACGAGCTCTCGCCCGCGGCCCTGGCCGCGCGTGTGGTGCTGCTGGACGCCATGCGCGCCCTGGTCCGGCACGGCGGCTGGCCAGGCGCCACCCTTCTCGATTCGTGATGCCCCCATACGCTTAGGATCCCTAGGCGGTCGGTTTTCTTGAAGATAAATTGATCCACATCAAGTCGCGGCAGCGTGTCGCGACGATTTACCTTCACGAAATCCGATGACCACTACTCCGAATCGCCCCGGCCGGCTGGGCATTTCCTCCATGCGCCCCCACTGCTCCGACGCCGAATGGCAAGCCCGCGTGGACCTGGCGGCCTGTTACCGGCTGGTCGAGCTCTACGGCATGGCCGACATGATGGCCAACCACATCTCGGCCCGCGTGCCCGGCGAGGACAACGCGTTCCTCATCAACCCCTACGGCATGATGTATGAGGAGATCACGGCGTCCAGCCTCATCAAGGTCGACCTGGACGGCACCATCCTGTCCAAGCCCGATTTCGGCGATCTGAACTACGGCATCAACAAGGCCGGCTATGTGATCCACAGCGCGGTGCATGCCCACCGCCACGAGGTGGACTGCGTCATCCACACCCACAGTTGGGCGTCGATGGCCGTGTCGTCGCTGGAATGCGGCCTGTTGCCGCTGACGCAGACCGCCATGCGCTTTCTGAAGATCGGCTACCACGATTACCAGGGCGTGGTGCTGGGCACCGACGAACAGGCCTCGCTGCTGGCCGATCTGGGCCAGGGCGAGGCGCTGATCCTGCGCAATCACGGCGCGCTGACCGTGGGCCGCACCGTGGGCGAGGCCTTCAACTGGATGCACCGCCTGGAACTGGCCTGCCGTTCGCAACTGGCGGCCATGGCAACAGGCGCTCGGCTTCAGCCCGTGCCGCAACCGGTGCTGGAAGAAACCTGGAACAACTACCAGCCTGGCACCCGCCGCCCCTACGGCGTCATGGAGTGGCCCGCGCTCTTGCGCAAGCTGGACCGGATCGATCCCGGCTACCGCGACTGACCTTCCGATTTTTCAGCGTCCCGGCCGGCGTGGCGGCACGGGGCCCTCATCACACGACAACGACCACGCGAGGAGACATCATGAAAACTGCCCAAGCCCTGCTCGCTTGCGCGGCGCTGGCGGGCGCCTGTACCGCGCCCGCCGCCATCGCCGCCGGCTATCCCGACCGGCCGGTCAAGGTCATCGTGGCCTTCTCGCCCGGCGGCACCACCGACACGCTCACCCGCAGCGTCACGAACACGCTCACGCAGAAGCTGGGCCAGCCCTTCGTCGTGGAAAACAAACCCGGCGCGGGCGGCAACATCGGCACCGAGTACGTGGTGCGCGCCGCGCCCGACGGCCACACGCTGATCGTGAACTCGGTCGGCCCCATCGCCGTCAATCCGTCGCTGAACAAGCTGTCCTACGATCCGCTCACCGACCTGGTACCCATGGTGCAGATCGCGACCGTGCCCAACGTGCTGGTCGTGCCGCCGTCCTCGCCCGCCAAGGACATCCAGGGCTTTCTGAAATACGTGAAGTCCGCGCGCGATCTGAACTACAGCTCCACCGGCGTGGGCACGTCGTCGCACCTGTCCAGCTACATGCTGATGGACGAACTGAAGGTCAACGCCACCCACGTGCCGTACAAGGGCGCGGACGCCGTGAACGACCTGCTGGCCGGCCGCATCGACTTCATGTTCGCCACCATTCCGTCCGTGATCGGGCACATTCGCGCCGGCAAGCTGCGCGCGCTGGCGGTCAGCACGCAGCAACGGTCCGCCACCTTGCCCGAGCTGCCGACCATCGCCGAGTCCGGCTATCCGGGTTTTGACGCGGGTTCGTGGTTTGGATTCTTCGCCCCCAAGGGCACGCCGCAGCAGGTGGTCGATCTGGTCAACCGCGAAGTCAACGCGACGCTGCCCGCCTTGAACGAGCAGATGCTGCGTGAAGGCGCCGAGCCGGTGGGCGGGACGCCGGCGCAGTTCGCCACATTCATCAAGAGCGAACACGACAAGTGGGCCGTGCTGGTCAAGAAGTTCGATCCGCAGGCGCATTGACGCGCTGGGCCGCAAGCGGCAAGCCGCTAGGCGAGGTCCGCCGCCTCCAGCTTCCACCCCAGCGCGTACAACCACGCTGTGGCGGGATCGGCATCAAACGCCGCGGCGGCGCCATCGCGCAAGGTTCGCGCCGCGGCCGGCGTGCTGGCCTCGACAACAAACAGGGGAGACAGCACGCGGCCGCTGGCGGACTCTCGCGGCAGCGGGGTGCTGAGCGCCGCGTCGGGCACCAGCAGACAAGACCGCACGAAGCCGTCGACCTCACGCAATTCGGCGCCGGCATTACGCGCCCGTGCCACCGGCGCACCCGCACTGCCCACCGGCAAGGGCAGCACCACAAGCTGGCTGCCGCTGCCCGCGCCGGTCACCGCTTCCACCGCGCACACGCGGCGCATCGGATCGCGCATGCGGTCCAGGTTGGCCACCGACCAGGCGGTCTGGCGCTCGAACGCGGCGCGGTAAGCCGCCGTGGTGAACGCGCCCAGCGACTGGGTGCGGTACAGGCCCAGATACTTGCGCCCGCCCTGCACGGACACATAGCGCGCGCCCGACAGGAAGCCGGGAATACGCACGCGTTCCTCGACATGCTCGCGGTCGTACCAGCGGTTGAAATCGGGTTCATCGGCGGGATCGACGTCGGTTGCGACGAAAAGCAGCCCGTTGGGCACAAGCGGGAATTCGGAATCAGGCGTCATGGCGTCAGAGGGTCGGGATGAGCAAGGCCTCATCATCGGGCGCAGGGCGCCGCGCGGCAAACCAATAAATCTTGCGCCCGGCAACAGAATTACTGAAAGCGATCCGGGGTTTTCACCCTTGCCAACGGGCCGGTTCGGCCTGCGGGGCCACCACCGCGGCCGTGAACTGATCCGACGCGCGGCAGGCCAGCTCGGCAACCAGCCGGATGGCGTCGGACCCGCCGCTTTCCAGGTAGCTCACCACCAGCAGCTGCGGCGGCGCCGGCAGGTCGGTGCGGATCACCTGGATCTCGCCGCGCGCGACGTATTCGTAGATGGGCGGCAACGGCACAAGCGCGCGGCCGAACCCGCTGCGCACCAGCCGCGCCAGCGCCGAGATCGAGCTGACGAAATGCACCTTGCCTTGCGGCATGCCCACCTCGCGGTACAGCGCCTTGAGCGCCTCGTGCGGCTGCGAGCCCGGGCTCATCGTCAGCACCGGCTCGCCGAGCAGGTCATGCACCGTCATGGCGTCTTCACCCCCCGCCGGCCCGACCCAGCCCATTTCCATCGGCAGGCACGGCATGCTGATGATGCCCGTATCGTTCAGCACGTCCGTCTGGAACGCGATGTCCAGCGTGCCTTCGCGCAGGCCGCGATGCAGGGCGCGCGTGGTTTCCGACGTGAGCTGCACCTCGATGCCCGGATACGTCGATCGCAGGTTCGTCAGAAAACCGATCAGCCACGTATGCACGACGGTTTCGATCGCCCCGATGCGCACCAGACCGGCGACCTCGTCGCCCCGCTTGCCCAGCGACAGGATCTGCTGGCGGATCTCGAGCAGGCGCTCGCCGTAGTCCAGCAGCCGTGTGCCGACCGCGGTCAGCTTCAGCTCCTTGGCGTCGCGTTCGAACAGGCGCGCGCCGATGTCTTCTTCCAGCGACGCGACGCGGTTTGCCACCGCCGCCTGCGTGATGTGCAGGCGGTCGCTGGCGGCGCGGAAACTGCCCAGCCGGGCGGACCACAGAAAGGCTTCGACAAAACGCGTGTTCATGGGCCAGATGCTACTGCCATCCCGGCGGGCGCGCGCATGCCCGCCCGCGCGGCAAGCCGCTATGTCCCCTTATGTGGTGCGCCTTGCACCATTTTGGTTCACGGCGGGCACCAGCCTGAAGCGGCAAGCGGGCGCGCCACGGGGCAAACCCTCCGGCGCACAACCTGGCACGGGTATTGCTTGATGACTGGTATGCAAGCTTGTCTACAAGCGCCCCCTCTCAAGCAGCCCAGGAGCCCCACATGATCAATCGCAACGCACCCTACGCCTTCAACGCCACCCGCCGCCGCCTGATCCAGGGCGCCGCCATGGGTGCCGCGGCGCTCGCCGCCCCGGCGCTGGTGCGCGCGCAATCGGGCCCGGTCATTCGCATCGGCTTCTGGCCCGTGGCCGCCGGCCTGCCGTTCTACGCCGCCATCGAGAAAGGCTACTTCAAGGAAGCGGGCCTGAACGTCGAGGCGCTGAAGTTCGCCGGCGCGCAGCAGGTCATGGAAGCCATGCTCGCGGGCCGTGCCGACGGCAGCGCCAACGGCACGGGTTCAGCCAACCTGGCCATTGGCGAGATCGCCTCGCCCGGCCTGTTCAAGATTTTTGCGTCCAACCCCAGCAACGTAAAGAACGTGCTGGACGAGTTCATCGTCGCGAAAGACAGTCCCATCAAATCCATCGCAGACCTCAAGGGGAAAAAGGTCGGTTCTGGTCCCGGCATCCAGAATTCCACGCTGGCCAAGGCAGTACTGGAGCGCGCCGGCGCAACCGGAGCAACCGTGGTCGAGTTGGCGATCAGCCAGCACGTCGCCGCGGTTGCCGCCGGCCAGTTGGATGCGTGCTACACGCTTGAACCCACGGGCACGGTGGGCCGCCTGAACGGCACGACCCGCGTGCTGGAAACGGGCGTGATCGCCAAATACGTGCTGGGCGATCCCATGGCGCCGTGGTTCGGCGGCTCGGCCTCGCTGACCACCGCCTTCCTGAAAAAGCATCCCGAGGAAAGCAAGAAATTCATCGCCGCGTACGCGCGCGGCATCGAACTGATCCGCACCAACCCCGCCGAGGCGCGCCCCTTCCTGAAGGGCTACACCGCCATCGAAGGTCCGATGACCGAGGAAGTGCCGCTGGCCGCCTACACGCTGCATAACGAGTTCACGCCCAGCGACGTGCAGTACTTCCAGAAGTTCTTCGACCTCTTCACCGACAAGGGCATCTTCGCGCAAAAGGTCGACGTCTCGACCATGCTTTACAAGGGCTGATCCATGACCGCGACCACGGCTACGGGCGCCACGCCCGCCCCTTCCACGGCCTCCAGCACCGCGCCACCCAAGGCGCAGCCGGCCATGTCCAAACCGCCGCGCAAGTTCAACAGCGCGCGCCTGCTTCCTTTGATCGGCCCGCTGGCGCTGTTCATCGTGTGGGACCTGGTGGTGCGGCTGCAACTGGTCAGCCCCGTGCTGTTGCCCACGCCCAGCGCCACCATCGTGGCGCTCGTCAAGGGCATGGCGGGCGGACCGCTGCTGGCGGACTTCCTGTCCTCGCTGAACCGCACGGTGCAGGCTTTCCTGATCGCCGGCGTGATCGGCGTGCCGCTGGGCGTGCTGCTGGGCAGCAATGAAAAGGCCTACCGCAGCGTCGAGTTCCTGGTGGACTTCTTCCGCTCCACGCCGTCGTCCGCGCTGATCCCGCTGTTCCTGATGATCTTCGGCGTGACCGACATGAACAAGATCGCCATCGCCGCCTTCGCGGCCGTGCTGGTGATCCTGTTCAACAGCGCCTACGGCGTCATCAATGCCCGCAAGCAGCGGGTGATGGCGGCGCGCGTGATGGGCGCCTCACGCTGGCAGATCTTCAAGGACGTGCTGATCTGGGAAAGCCTGCAGCCCACCTTCGTCGGCCTGCGCAGCGGCGTGTCGATGGCGCTGGTCATCGTGATCGTGGCCGAGATGTTCATCGGCTCGGACAGCGGCCTGGGCAACCGGATCATCAATGCGCAGCAGGTGCTGAACGTGCGCGAGATGTACGCCGCGATCCTGGCGGCCGGCGCGCTGGGCTATGTGCTCAACATTCTCTTTCTCGTGCTGGAAAAGCGCGTGGTTCACTGGAGCGGCCGATAATGTCCACCGTCATCAATCCCGCCATCGCGCCCGGACCGGCCGCCGCGCCCTTTCAACCGGGCCCGCTGGGCACGCACATCACCATCCGCGGCCTGACCAAGTATTTCGCCGGCTGGCCGCTGTATGAAGACTTCAACCTGGACATTCCCAAGGGCAAGATCGTATCGGTCTTCGGTCCCAACGGCTGCGGCAAGTCCACGCTGATCAACATGATCGCGGGCCTCATCCCCATCGATGCCGGCGAGATCCTGTTCGACGGCAAATCGCTGGCGCAGACCAAGATCGGCTACGTGTTCCAGAACTACCGCGAAGCCATGTTCCCGTGGCTGCGCACCATCGACAACATCGCCTATCCGCTGCGGCTGGAAGGCCGCAGCAAGGCCCAGGTCGACGCGCGCGTCGAGGAACTGGTGGCCTCGTTCGACGTGAAGTTCGATCTGAACCGCTATCCCTACGAACTTTCCGGCGGCCAGCAGCAGACCGCCTCGATCATGCGCGCGCTGGCGCCCGGGCCCGAGGTGCTGTTCCTGGACGAACCGTTTTCGGCGCTCGACTTCGAGATGACGCTGTTCATCCGCGAGAAGCTGCAGGAAGTCTTCCTGCAGACCGGCACCACCATGCTGCTGGTCTCGCATGACCTGGAGGAAGCCGTGTACCTGGCCGACCAGGTGCTGCTCCTGACCAAGCGCCCCACGCGCGTCGCCGAGATCCTGGACTACACGGATGCGCGCCCTCGCACGGTCGAGACGCTGTCCGAGCCCAGCTTCATCCAGATGAAGAAACTGAGCCTGGAGATCTTCCAGCGCGAAGTGCGCAAGTAACCCACGCCATCACCGGGAGCATCCGCCATGACACAGGAAACCATCGACCAATACGTGCGCAGCGCGCTGGCGCTGTCGGGGTATGCGCTGCGCGAGTCCGCCACCGAGCAGGTCGCGCAGCAGTTCGCCCGCATCCACGACATCGCCGCCGCGTTTGCGGACGAGCCGCTGCCGGTGGAACTGGAATCGGCCTCGGTGTTCCGCCCGTGACCGGCCCCGCTCACGATATCGCCCGCCAGGTGCGCAGCGGCGAACGCAGCGCCGTGGCGGTGCTGGACGCCACCCTCGCCCGCGTGCGCGAGCGCGATCCCCGCTACAACTGCTTCACGGCCCTGACGGAAAGCCGCGCGCGGCAGGAAGCGCTGGCCATCGATGCGCGCCGGGCGCGCGGCGACACGCTGCCGCCGCTGGCCGGGGTGCCTTACGCCGTGAAGAACCTCTTTGATGTCGCCGACGAGGTCACGCTGGCCGGCGGACGCGTCAACGCGTCCAATCCCCCTGCCAGCCGCGATGCGGTGCTGGTGGCGCGGATGCGCGAGGCGGGCGCCGTGCTGATCGGCGCGCTCAACATGGATGAGCACGCCTACGGCTTCACCACGGAAAACACGCATTACGGCGCGTGCCGCAACCCGCACGACACGGCCCGCATCGCGGGCGGCTCGTCCGGCGGCAGCGCTGCTGCCGTGGCCGGCGGTCTGGTGCCGCTGACCCTGGGGTCCGACACCAACGGTTCGATCCGCGTGCCCGCCTCGCTGTGCGGCGTCTTCGGCCTGAAGCCCACCTTCGGCCGCCTGCCGCGCACCGGTTCCTTCCCCTTCGTCGGCAGCCTGGATCACCTGGGGCCCTTCGCGGGAACCGCCGGCGATCTGGCCGCGGCCTACGACGCGCTGCAAGGCCCTGACGAGGCCGACATCGCCTGCGCGCAGCGCCCCGCCACGCCCACGTTGACGGCCCTTTCCGAGGGCGCGGGCGCGCTGCGCGTCGGGGTGCTGGGCGGCCACTTTTCGGAATGGGCGGGGCCACAGGCGCGCCGCGCCGTCGAGATTGCCGCGCGCGCCCTGGGCGCCACCGATGTGGTCGACTTTGCCGCCGCGGCGCAGGCCCGCGCCGCCGCCTTCGTCATCACCGCGGCTGAAGGCGGGGCGTTGCACCGCCGCCGGCTCGTCACCCACTACGACTACTACGAACCGCACTCGCGCGACCGCCTGGTGGCCGGCAGCCTGGTCCCCGCCGCCTGGGTGCAGCAGGCGCAGCGCGTGCGCCACCGCGCCTATCTCGAAGCGCTGGCGCTTTTCGAACACTACGACGTCCTCATCGCCCCGGCCACGCCCGTCAGCGCCACGCCCATCGGCGCGGACTGGCTGACGCTGGCGGGCAAGCAACTGCCGGCCCGCGCCAGCATGGGCCTGCTGACGCAACCGATTTCCGCCATCGGCCTGCCGGTCTGCACCGCGCCCACATGGCCGGAGCTGGACGAGGACGGCCATCTCCCGCTGGGTGTGCAGCTTATCGCCGCCCCGTGGCGCGAGATCGACTGCCTGCGCGCAGCCCATGCGCTGGAACAAGCCGGCGCAGCCCGCGTCCGGCCAGTCTGACCGCCCGCCCCACCACCCGCAACGCCTGGAGCCTCGACATGGACACCGCCTTCGCCGCCATCGACATGCCGCGCACACTGGCCGACTCCGCGTACACCACGCTCAAGCGCGACATCCTGGATTTCCGCCTGGCCCCAGGCGACCGCTTCACCGAGACCGAGATCGCGGACCGCCTGCACATCAGCCGCACGCCCGTGCGCGAGGCGTTGTTCCGGCTGGAGCGGGAAGGCTATCTAGAAGTGCGCCAGCGCAATGGATGGCTGGTCAAGCCGCTGGATTTCGAAACGCTGGATCATTTCTACGAGCTGCGCAGCGTGCTGGAAGCTGCCGCGGTGCATGCACTGTGCGCGCCGGGCCAATCGCCCGATCCGCTGCTGGCGCTGCGCCCGCTTGCCGAGACGTGGCTGGTGGACGAAAGCGAGCGTTCCAGCGATTGCGAATGGCTGGCGGATCTGGACGAACGCTTTCACGTCGAGCTGGTGGCGGCCGCCGGCAACCCGGAGATCGCGCGCGTGCACCGCGCCGCCACCGAGCGGATCCGCATCGTGCGGCGGCTGGATTTCACCCAGCCCGACCGCATCGGCACCACGTACCGGGAACACGCCGCGATCCTGTCGGCCCTCCTGGCGCGCGATGCCGCAGGCGCGGCAGACCTGTTGCGCGCGCATATCCAGGACAGCCAGAACGCCGTGCGCAAGATCACGCTGCACCGGCTGTACTCGACCCGCCGCGCCAAGGCCGCGTGAAGCTGAAGACCGCCGCCGCGCCCGGCGCGCGGCTCAGCGCTCCCGCGGCCTCAGCCGGCCCGCAGCCAGCGATGCAGCACGCGCGAGATGAATGGAATACAGAAGAACACCATGATGGGCGTAAGTATCACGCTCGTGATCAGCACGCGCCAGAACACCGGCAGGATGTTCAAGTGTTCGCTCACCAGCATCGAGAACACCAGCAGCACCGGAAAGTAGGCCAACCAGATGCTGATCGCCTGCTTCCAGCGCGGCGGCGTGCTGGCCTTGGGCGCAAACCAGCCTTCCGTGCCCTTCACGCGATGCTCGTGGCTCGCCCGCACCAGGCTCGCGCCGCGCTCCAGCCACATGCGGCGCGGCAGGGATTTCTCCCACCGGTTCAGGCTCGCCTCGTCCGTGAAGCGCAGCAAGATCTGATATTCGTCGCCGCCTTCGGGCGGCTGCAGCACGCCAGATCCCAGAAACCCCGGAAAGCCCGCCGCCAGGATTTCGCCCTGGCGCATCCAGGACAGGAAATCGCTATAGCGTTCGGGCGCGATGTGCCGCGTCACCATCATGGTGACCGGAACGGAAACGGCGGATGCGGACATGGTGATACTCCTGGGGCAGCGTGCAGCGTGTTATGCACGTTAACCCTAGCAAACGGCGTGCCAGCCTTGCAGCGCAGCAATCCCGCCTTGCGAGAGCGTCCGGGGTCCGGCGCGTGGATATTTGCGCACCGCAACACACCCCATATTGGTGATTACCCCTACTTCACGCACCAAGCTGGTGCATACCGGAGATAAGCAGCAATGGACATCAATCTGCCCGACGTCGTGGCCGAGGTCACCGCGGTTGTCGAACGCTACGAAGCGGCCCTGGTTTCCAACGACGTGGAAGTGCTGGACACCCTGTTCTGGAACAGCCCGCATACCCTGCGGTACGGCGCCGGCGAAAACCTCTACGGTTACGACGAGATTCGTGCCTTCCGCGCACAGCGTTCGCCGCAAGGCCTGGCAAGACAGGTCCTGCGCACCGCCATCACCACCTATGGCCGTGACTTCGCCACCGCCAACCTGGAATTCCAGCGCGATGGCAGCACCCGCACCGGACGCCAGAGCCAGACATGGATGCGCACCCCCGAAGGCTGGCGCGTCGTGGCCGCCCATGTCAGCCTGATGACGTGACATCGTCGATCGCCCGCGTACCGTCAAGACGCGTGGGCCCTGCGGGCATCAGGCCGACATTGCCAAACGCCATGTGAATATTCGCAAACGGCATTGAGCCTGGACTTCTGCAGGTCTACACTGGCCGTTCCCTTTTCCTTGTTGGAGCCCCTGCTCATGAGCACATACAAGATTGCGGTTTTCGTCGGAAGCCTGCGCGCCGCCTCGATCAATCTGCGCGTGGCGCGTGCGCTGGAAAAGCTGGTTCCGGCCGACTTCAAGTTCGAGTATGTGAGCCTGGGCGACATCCCGCTCTACAACCAGGACAACGAAAACAACCTGCCCGCCCCAGCCGCCAAGCTCAAGCAGCAGATCACCGACGCGCAGGGCATCCTGTTCGTGTCTCCTGAGCACAACCGCTCGGTCCCGGCCGCCATCAAGAACGCCATCGACTGGGGTTCGCGCCCGTGGGGCCAGAACTCGTGGACCGGCAAGGCCGTCGGCATCCTGGGCGCATCGCCCAGCGCCGCGGGCACGGCCATGATGCAGCAACATCTGCGCAACATTCTGGCCGCCGAAGGCGCCAACGCGCTCACCACACCGGAAGTCTTCCTGCAGTATTCCGAAGGCCTCGTCGACGACCAGTTCACCATCACCAACGAAGGCACCCGCAAGTTCCTGCAGGGCTGGGTGGACCGCTACGTCGACTGGATCAAGAAAATGAACGCCTGATCTGCCGCCGACGCCGGCCACGCCCCGCGCGTGCCGGCGCCGATCGCCCGATCTACCTCCGGGCGATCAAGCCCCTCGATGCGTCGAGGGGCTTTTTTTATCGCACGACCAAGCCAGCGCCGCAATTCGACTTCCCCACGACACGGCGCAAGCATGTCTTGCGAGGCAAAAGAAGGCGGCCGGGGCATCTACCGTGAGGCGTCATCCGAGGCGAACTCGCCGCCCAACGCCAGATGCAGATTCACGCGTTGAACCAGCCGCAACGCGCGGATGTGCAACAGACTGCCCTGCACGTGCAAGAGGTCGCGTTTGCGCTGCAACACATCAAAATCATCGACTCGGCCGATCTCGCGTTGCACCTGAGCCAACGTCAGCGCGCGGCGGCTTTCAGCAAGTTGACGTTGCAGGGATTGTTCGCGCACTGCCAACTGATATTCGCCCGTCAAACCGTTTTCAACTTCCGCCATCGCCGTCAGGATGACGCGGGCGTACAGCGCGAGCGCTTCACGTTGCTGTTCAGTCCGCAATTGCAGTGTGATCTGGCGGCGCCCCGCGTCGAATAGGGGCCACACAAGCGACGCTCCCAAGGGGAAGACCCAGGTCTGCATACTGGCCGCCAAGCCTGAATAATCTTTCGTGAAACGCCCCGCTCCGGCAAATATCGAAATGGCGGGCAGACGCGCGGCCTTCGCCTCCTCGGCGCCGAAGTATGCGGAAATAACCCTCTCGCGCGCCGCGACCAGGTCGGGCCTACGGTCCAACAGGTCCAAGGGCAGGCCAGAGCTCAAGGGCGGCGGCGCATCGGGAATCGCTTCGTCGGCCTGCACCGACGCGGACGGATAGCGTCCAAGTATCAGTTCCAATGCGCGCAGGGCTTCCGACCGGGCCTGCTCGTATTTTGCGACCGCGTCAGAAGCCGCGCCTACCTGCTCCGACCAAAACGCTACCTCCAACTCACCAGTTTTTCCGATCTGGCGACGGTAGCGAACCAGGTTGAGCTGTTCGTCCGTTGCGACGGCAAGGTCCTTTGCCAACTGCAGTTGACCGCTCGCTTCGAGTGCGGCGAGCCAACTGCGGGCGGTCAGGGCCCCGATGGACTGGCGCGCATATGCGTAATCCGCTTCGGCGGAGCGATATCCCGCCTCCGCCGACAATTTCTCGGCCCTCGCCCTGCCCCACAAGTCGATCTCCCAACTCATCAAGACTGCATAGCCATTGGCCGAAAACGCGCTGCCCGGCGTGGGATCTGTCGCCGTCCGCGCGCCCAGGCCTACCGTGGGAAGCAGGGCTGCGCCTGCCAACCTGGCCTGATGCGCCGCTTGTTGCAGCCGGCTGCCCGCGGCCCGAAGGTCCATGTTGTTGGCAATGGCCTCATCGATCAGCGCATCCAGGGTGCCTTGTGCGCCAAAGCCCGCCCATTGCGGCGAGAACGCGGCGGCTGCCGCGCTCGCGACCCAATGTTCGGGCGGCTGGATGCCGGACATGGCCTGCTCGTACAAGGCGGCGTCGTCCGGCCGATCAAGGTTTGCGCATCCCGTCGTGAAGGCCGCGGCACAGCACACCGTTGCAAGAAAACACAAAGCGTTTGGGCGGCGCGATCGCATGGACAGCTCGTCAATGAAGCTTGAGAACTAGATAGTCAAGCTTGGAAGAAACGCGGACGATGACTTTCCGAACCATATGCAGCATTCCCAGGCTGTCTGTGTAAATGGCGGCCCGCCCGCGGGCGCCCATGGCCAACGCCATCTCTTGCGGCGTCTCGAGGTCTATGCGCACGGCAAACTGCATGGGCGCAGCGGCCTGATCGCCCTCCGCGGTTGTGCCGGGCAGCAGGCCGGACGCTTGAAACTGGCCCTGGGACGTCGCCCAGACGATCGAATCAACCTTGCCTTTGAATATGTGGCCGGGCACCGTTCGAAGAGACACCTCGACCTCGTTGCCCGGTCTCACCTTTGTCAGTTGATTCTGATCGAAGAACGCAATCACCTGCTGGGTGGTTTCGACGAACGACATGATGGGACGCATGGGCAGGGCGGCCGCATAGGAGCCCACCCGCGCCTGCAGGTTGATCGCATAGCCGTCAGCGGGCGCATACAGCGTCGTTTGCTGCAACTCCCATTTCGCGAATTCCAACTCCGCTTTCGCCTGCGCCACTGAAGCCTGGTCGCCATCGAACACGGCGCCCAGGCTCAGCCGGATCTTATTTTCCGATTCTCGCGCCGCTTCCCAGTTTGCAAGCCGAACCTTCAGTTCAGTCTGGAAACTTTGGACGTCGTACTCGCTCCCTGCGCCCCGCGCAGCCAGGGCCGTGCTTTGGCGCAATCGCATGCGGCTCAGTTCAACTTGTGCAAGCGCGGCCGCGGTTACCGACTGGGCGGCGGACAGGTCGCGATCCAGAGACTGCCGTGTCGCTTGCGCGTCGATGAGCTTCGCCTCGAGCTGCCTGACCTTAAGCCGATAGGGCTCATCGTCCAGCCTCAGCAGCACGTCGCCCTTCTTGATCGGTCGATTGCCTTCCACGGCAATCTCCACGACACGCCCCGTCACGCGCGGCACGATCTCGACGACATAGTTGACGACACGCGCCTCGCCAGACGATGGCGTGACGACGTTGATCGTCAGAACAAGCGCCACCATGCCAGCCAAGCCCAAGGCAACGACGCCGACCTGGGATTGAATATTCCAGGGCAGGAGCTTGAGCTTGATGAAGACAAGCCAAACGATCAGCGCGTAGAGGACGCAAATCAGTTCGAGCATGGCAACCTCTGGTCAACCGGCGGTTGTGACGTCGGACCCGGCATTCCCGTGGGAATGATGGCGTCCCATTTTTCTAGACTTCCGCTTCGCCTTCCTTCGCGCGGGGCTTCGGATGATCGCCATCGTGCTCGTCCACACCGTAGGCAAGCCGATACGCCACCGGCTTGGTGTACGCCCACAACCAGGCAAAGGGCCACAGCATTCCCCCGAAAGCCAGGGAAAGCAGGCAGAGCGCCTTGATGGCCTCGGCTTGGGGATGACGCCGCTTCTCGGCGATCACCTCCGGCAGGACATGCAGCTTCCAGAATATCCAGACGGCGAGCACCGGCACCAGAACGAGCACGATCCAGACGAGGACGTCGGCGATGGCGTCCTCGATATGCGAGGATGCCGCCCGCCCGAGACCGGGAAAGAGGGCTATCGGCGCAATCGAGGCACTGGTCAGTTTCGACCGCAATGTGGAGAGGTGCATATCCAGCCCTTTCTTCGATCGGGGTCGGCCTCAAACAGAGGAAAACCCAGGTCCAGCGTACCGTTGCCGCAGGCCGCCTTCTTGATTTTGGTCATGGTCATCACATTCATGATTCAAGCCAACGAGGCCCAAGCGGCCGATCGTTGGCTTCGTCATAAAAATGGCGGATCGATGGCGGGCGCGCCGCGCCGGACACTTATCCCCTCCAACTGTGGAGAAAGGTGAGGACAGCCTTGGGGCAGACCCAAAAATCCCTGTCTCGCCAAGCACTTGCGATGCGCGGTCAATAAATGCGCAATCATCCTTATGGACGATTTCTGGCGGAGTTATCCCCGGTTTTCGGCGTCGTTGGGACCGTCTTGAAGATGACACACGCCCATGTGTGGATTTGTCCCCGCCTTCTGTGGACAAGGATGAGGACAGTATGAGGGCAGGTGGAAAATCCTGTTTCATATCAATGCCCTGCGGAGCGTGGTCAAGAAAGGCCCAAACGCGGTTTAGCCGTGCTGGGGTTGTCCCCGCCAAATGTGGATAAGCCTGAGGACAGTCTGCGGGTACTCTGCCAAAAGCCTTGCAGATCATCGACTTGCAGGGTGCGGGCAAGAATCGCTCACCGTGCCGCCGCCGCAGCGCGTGGGATGAGGATGAGATGGGACGGTGGACAAGCGGACAGGCTTGTCCCCATGGAATGTGGACAAGCCTCTGAACAGTCGCACAACAAGTACAGAAACTCGTTATGCGACAGTCACTTGCGAGACGTGGTCAAGCAATGACCAGCGGCGGGATCAGGAATCGCCTTCCAGGCGCATGCCGATCTTCAACCCTACCTGCCAGTGCGCCACCTTGCCGTCCTTGATGTGGCCGCGCACTTCGGTCACCTCGAACCAATCCAGGTTGCGCAACGTTTCGGACGCACGCTCGATGGCTTTCGCGATCGCATCGTCGGTGGACTTGGTGGAAGAACCCACCAACTCGATCTGCTTGTAGACATGATTCGACATAGCTCGTCTCCGCATAAGGGGTGAGTCGTGAATCGTCGGTGCTTCGCCGTGTTCCGGCGCTTACGACCGGCAATCCATTCGAACACACAGGATACCTGCGCAGCGATAGAGTGGTGTTACGAGTTCCGTCGCGCGGTCTCGACCGGCGACGGAATCGCTTTTGCAATGCGAAGCAAAGGAGACCACCATGCCTGAACGAAAGACCATCGAGCGTGCAAAGCGGGACAAGCGCGAAGGCAAATCAGCATCGACGCAAGCCGGCGAATTCGTGCGCGAGGAAATCGACAATGTGCGCGAGGGCAAGCATGGCGTGCGATCCAGCAAGCAGGCGATCGCAATTGGCCTGTCCAAGGCGCGCCGTGCCGGGGTGAAGCTGGGTACGCCCAAGAACGCCAGCGACGAGACCAAACGCAAGGCCGCGCAGGACAGCCGCGCGGCGCACGACGGCCATGCCAAGTCAAGCACGCGCTCCAAGGCCACGACCAAAGCCCTGAAGAAGGAAAGCACCAAGCCCGCGTCGAAGTCCGCGCTGTCACGCAACGCGACCAAGACGGCCAGCAAGCGCACGGCTGCGGACCGCTCGGCCGCCGCGCGCAAGGCAGCAGCGACCAAGGGTGCGGCCGGCCGCTCAGCCGCGGCCAAGAAGGCAGCACGCACGCGTGCGGCGAACAAGCAGGCAGCCGGCGGGCATCATGCGGCGCATTGATATGGCGGACTGACAAGGCGAGCGGATGCGGCGTGGCCATACCGCAGCAATTCTTGAACGTGCGGCTAGCCCGCCTCGAATGCCTTGAACCGTTCCTGCAGAAATTCCCGCAAGCGCCGCACCGCGGGCGATAGCAGCATGCGGTGCACGCACAGCAGATAGAGCGGCGACGGCTCGCTGCCATATCCGGCCAGCAGTTCGACCAGCCGGCCCGCGCGCAAGTCGCTCAGCACGTCGTAGCGCGATTTGTACGCGATGCCGTGCCCAGCCAGCGCCCAACGCCGCACCAGGTCACCGTCGTCGCCCACGCGATCGCCTTTGACCGGAATGGTGAGGCTGGTCCCCTCGTGCTCGAAGGTCCAGCGATCATGCAGCGTTTCGCCCAGCACGAACGACAGGCAGTTGTGGCGGCGCAGGTCCGCCGGCGTTTGCGGCACGCCATGCCGCGCAAGGTAGGCGGGCGCCGCGCATACGACACGCCGGTTGTGTTCGGATAGCGGCAGTGCGACCAGGCTGGAATCGTTCGGCGTGCCGTAACGCACGGCGATGTCGACCGGTTGCCGGTACAGGTCCGCCAGCCGGTCGCTGATGCGTAGCTGGAAGTTGACCCGCGGGTGCTGGCGCTGGAATTCGTCCAGCCACGGCAGCAGTACGTGGCGGCCCAGGTCGGACGGGATCGATACCGACAAGGTACCGGCAATGTCCGTCTTGTCGCGCGCCATTGCGTTCTTGCCGGCTTCCAGGGTGGATAGCGCCGAGCGCGCATATTCCAGGTAGCGTTCGCCATCGCTGGTCAAACGCAGGCTACGTGTTGAGCGCACGAAAAGCCGCGTTTCCAATGCCTCTTCCAGCCGCTTGAGCGCGGCGCTGGCCACCGCTGGCGTCAGGTCGAGCTCGCGCGCGGCGGCGGAAAAGCTGCCCAGATCCGACGCGGCGACAAAGATCTTCAAATCCTCGAATCGGACCAAATCGGCCTCATTTTCAAAAAATTATTGAAACTGCCTGCGATGCTAGCCCGTTTTTCATCGCTGCGGTGTGGGTAATCATGCATTCATTCCCCCGACACGCAAGGAGTCCCCGCATGAAAATCGAACTGAACGGCAAGAAGGCGCTTGTCACCGGATCGTCCGGCGGCATTGGGCTGGCGATTGCCATTGGACTGGCCGAGGCCGGCGCGCAGGTCATCCTGCACGGCCGCAATGCAACCAAGCTGGCGCAAGCCGCCGAGACCGTCGCGCAGCAGGTCGCAGGCGCCCAGGTCACCACCGTGCAGGCCGACCTGGCCACCGCCGACGGCGCCGCCTCCGTCAGCGCCGCGCATCCCGACGTGGACATCCTGGTCAACAACGCCGGCACCTTCACGCCCAAGTCGTTTACCGAAATCACCGACGACGACTGGCAGTCCATGATGGACACCAACGTCATGAGCGGCATCCGGCTGTCGCGCTACTACCTGCCGCGCATGCTGGCCGCCAACTGGGGCCGAATCGTCTTCATCTCCAGCGAGTCCGCGGTGCAGATTCCCGCCGAGATGATCCACTACGGCGTCAGCAAGACCGCCCAGCTCGCGGTCTCGCGCGGCCTGGCCGAGCTGACCGCCGGCACCAACGTCACCGTCAACGCCGTGCTGCCCGGCCCCACGCGTTCCGACGGGGTCGCCGACTTCTTCGCGGAAATGGCCAAGGAGCAAGGCGTCTCGCAAGCGCAGATGGAGCAGGACTTCATCGCCCAGCATCGCCCCACCTCGCTGCTGCGCCGGCTGGCCACCGTGCAAGAAGTGGCCAACATGGTCGTCTACACCTGCTCGACCCAAGCGTCGGCCACCAACGGCGCGGCCCTGCGCGTGGACGGCGGCGTGGTCCGCTCCATCATCTGAACCCCCTGAACAACCCGACTCTCCCGCCATGAAAGCCATTGCCTACTTCAAGAACCTGCCCGCCGAGAACGCCGACGCCTTGCAGGACATCACCGCCCCCGAACCGGTGCCGGGCGACCACGACCTGCTGGTGGACGTGCACGCCATCTCGGTCAACCCCGTGGACGTCAAGATCCGCGCCAACCGCAAGCCCAAGGACGGCCAGCCCGAAATCATCGGCTGGGATGCCGCCGGCATCGTGCGCGCGGTCGGCGCGCGCACCAGCCTCTTCAAGCCGGGCGACCGCGTCTGGTATGCCGGCGCCCTGACCCGTCCGGGCGCCAACAGCGAACGCCATGTCGTGGACGAGCGCATCGTCGGCCACATGCCCAAGAGCCTGGATTTTGCGCAGGCGGCCGCCCTGCCCCTGACCACCATCACCGCTTGGGAACTGCTGTTCGACCGCCTGCGGGTGCTGGATAACGCCGCGCCCAGCCAGCGCAGCCTGCTCGTCATCGGAGCGGCCGGCGGGGTTGGCTCGATCCTCGTGCAGCTGGCGCGACAGCTCACCGGCCTGACCGTGATCGGCACGGCCTCGCGACCCGAGACCCAGGCTTGGGTGCGCGACCTGGGCGCGCATCACGTCATCGATCACACCCAACCGCTGGCCGGCGAACTCAAGCGCATCGGCTTTGACAATGTGAGCTATATCGCCGGCCTGACGCACACGGACACGCATTTCCCGCAGATGGCCGAAGCGATTGCGCCGCAGGGCAAGATTGCCCTGATCGACGACCCGGCCGCGATCGATGTGCGGCTGCTCAAGGGCAAGTCAGCCTCGCTGCATTGGGAATTCATGTTTGCCCGGCCGCTGCACAACACGCCCGACCTCATCGCGCAGCACGAGTTGCTGAACCAGGCTGCCCGCCTGATCGACAACGGCACGCTGCGCACGACGCTGGGCGAGCACTACGGCAAGATCAACGCCGAGAACCTGCGGCGCGCCCACGCCTTCATCGAAAGCGGCAAGGCGCGCGGCAAGATTGTGCTGGAAGGGTTCTAGAAACGCGGCGATCCCGAGCGGGATCGCGTGCGCCGGCGCGGCGCGCCGGGCGCGATCAGGCCAATCAGCCTCGGCCTTCGCGCTTGGCGCGCGCGTGCGGGTCGTTGATTTCGGCTTCCAGCTCGGCGATCAGCCACTGGAACCAGCCGTTTTCCGTGCGGGCATAAACGGCGGCCGCCGGCGTCTTGCCTTCGCGCCAGCCCGGCTGGTGCGTGTCCATCCAGGCCGACAGGCTCTTGTGCGGCGCCAGCAGGCCGGACAGCCAGGACCACACATAATCGGGCACGTTGCGGCGAAAACCCTTGGCGCTGGCGTAGATGGTGGGCTCAAGCGGCAGGTTGCCCGCGCGAGCCAGCTTGGCCTGCGTCCGGCGAAGCGTCTCGACCGCAGCCTGCAATTGTTCGGTGCTGAGCTTTTTCACGTAACGACTCCTGATTCTGGTTTGAGCGGATTATCGCCGCAGGGTGCGGCGGTTACCAAGCTGCCATTCACTTTTTCCGCGCTGGCGCAAGCCCCAGCAGAAGCGTGGCGGCAAAACGCTCTCCAGGTTCCAGCACCTGCATGCCGGTTCGGGTCTCGCCGGCCGCCGCCAGATTGAACGCATCGGCCACGTTGCTGACCGGTTCCACGCAAAGAAAATCCGCGCCCGGCGCCGTGTACACCACCAGATGCGCGAACGCCGGGTCGGCATGCAGCGCCAGTTCGTGGCCCTCGGGCCAATGCAGCGTCGCGCGACCCTGCCATTGCGACAGGTACGTGTCGCAGCCCTCGGCGGACTGGCGCAGCTCTCGCACCGTCGCCGTCTTGCTGCCCGTGGGCAAGCCATTCTCGTCCGACGGCCAGATGCGCCGGGCGTGCAGCGCGACGCGCTGCGCCGTGAAATACGGATGGATGCCCATGCCGCACGGCATCGGCGTGTCGCCTCGATTGGTGATGGCCATCTTCAGGCTCAGCCCACGGCTGTCCAGCCGCCAGCGCTGCACGCATTCAAACGGCCAGGGCCAGCCCAGCACGCCGGCCGGCTGATCCAGCACCAGATCGACACTGTCGGGCGTCAGATTGCGGACCTGCCAGGACTGAAACAACCCCGAGCCATGAATCGCCTGCGGCCGGTTGGGCACGGACTGCAACGCGTAGCGGGCGCCATTGAACGTGAAGACGCCATCGCGGATCCGGTTGGAATACGGCGCCAGCGGATAGGATCCGGCACGCGGCCATCGGCCCGCCGGCCATTCAGTGGCGGTCAGCGGCACGATCCAGTCGTGTCCGCCGGTGGACAGCCGCGTCAGCCGGCCGCCCCCGCCGGGCGCGAACTCGGCCTGGTGGTCGCCGCCGGAAATGGAAACGCGCTCGCTGGCATCCAGCACGTCAGGAACGGCAATATCGGGCATGGCGTTGAAACTCCCGCGGCGTCCACACGCGCCACGTCGGGAAGATTGTGCCCGGCGGCGCATTGGGGCTGCAAGTTGACGCAGTCGTGCGACCGGTCAAGCGCCCCGCGCGGCCCCACCCAGATCAGCGGCCGCCGGCCGGGCGGCGGGTATCGGCCTTGCTGTCTTTGTCACGCCGGGCATGGGTGTCCAGGGCGCCGTTGTAGTTTTTCCGGCTGGAAGACGATGAGCCATCGCTATAGCGGGTGTCATAACCGCCCGTGTAGTTTTTCCGGCTGGAAGAGGACGAGCCGTCGCTATAACGCGTATCGTAGCCGCCGGTGTAATTTGACCGGCTGGTGGAGTTGCTGCCATCGCTGTAGCGGGTATCAAAACCGCCAGTGTAGTTTTTCCGGCTGGTGGAGGTCCTGCCATCGCTGTAGGTCGTATCGAAGCCGCCTTGGTAGTTGGAGCGGCTCGACGACGTGGTGCCATCGTCGTACCGGCAATCTTCCCCGCCCTGGTAATTGGCTCGGCAGCTGTCTGCCTGGGCGCCCGCGGCGGCGAGCATGGAAAGCACGACGAAAGACAGCATGGATTTGACTTTCATTTTGTTCCCGATGGCGTGGAGGTCGGTGTCATCTCACCGCGTTGTTATGCGGCCAGGCGACTACCATAGCGACATTTGCCGCGGGCGGCTGCGCATCCATTTCCGAAGGTTATTTCAGCCGATTTCGGCGCGATTCAGCCTGTTTCGCAGGCCACCTCATTCACCCATGTGTCCTCTCCGCACATGTCGGTCACCACTATCCATCGACGGGCGCCTGCCGGGCGGTGAATACCGCCCCGTGTACATCGCCCATGGCAGGCGTTCACGTGTGCATCAGGCTGAGAGGTTAGGCTAGTAAGCGCATTGAAACTGCAAGCGCGCCTGCACTTAAAGGGCAAGACGACGCAATGATAAAAAACAGGCGCCTGAAAATATCAAAAAAATTTGACTTCCAAAATCCACGGACTCAAAAGACCAACGTCATAATTCACCACGCAAATTCCTAGAAAATATTCGATTATCACTTCAATCGTTGGAAGTTATCGAACGAAAAAATACATCAACAAGGCCGGCATTTTCGGAGCTTTCTGTAATTCCCCCATTTCCGCGTCGTCCTTTTACCCTATGAAAACATTGAAAAAAACCTCGCGCACGCCCGGACCTTTGAATTAAAAAAACACCTCAAATATAACCACCAAAATTAACGTTACATAAAGAAGTAACAAGTTATATTCAGAAATAATGCTCTAGAATTTTCAACGCTGGCGAATATCTGGGCCAGCGCCATTATTCTGGAGAACTCATGAAAGTTGGTATGAAAAACCCGAAGACAGGCGAGATAAAACAGGTCAAAGTGGGGTGGAGCTGGACGCTGTTCTTCTTTTCCGGCATGTTTGGCATTCCGCTTTTCCTGCGAGGTCTCTATATTTGGGGCGCAGTATTTTTGGCTGTCGGCTCGATCAATGTGATCATGCCGGCTCCGACCGAGGAATTGCAGGCAGTCGGGATGCTTTTTAACGCGCTCATATATCTCGGGCTTCAGGTATACATGTCAATCAAGGGCAACGAACTGACGGCCAAGAATTACCTCGAGAAGAATTGGACGTTTGTGGATCCCGAAAGTGAAGACACCACAGTGGCCAAGAAGCGCTGGGGAATCGCGACCGCCTGACCGTGGCTCACAATTTGCCCGCATGACAAGCCCTGCAACCGGGACGATCCCGGTCGCAGCGTTCCAGGCTTCGCGGTCTTAGGGCGGCGCACCAAGCCGCGAAAGCGCGGCCAGGGACGACACGGACCTGGTGTTCTTTTGCTGCTGGCTGACTCAACAACCGTTGAAAAAGCGCAAACCGCAAAGATCTCGCCACGCCGCTGTTCAGCGGCGCCTTGTCCGCCCCGATACAATCACGGGCATGAATTCTGCACTGCAAAATACCTCCGCCGACGCCCCCGCGGGCCATACCCCCATGATGCAGCAATACCTGCGCCTCAAAGCCGAGGCCGGGCCGTTGCTGTTGTTCTATCGCATGGGCGACTTCTATGAAATGTTCTACGAAGACGCCGAGCGTGGTGCGCGGCTGCTCAATCTGACATTGACCAAGCGGGGCTCGTCCAACGGCGTGCCCATCCCCATGGCTGGCCTGCCTGTACATGCCATGGAGCAATACCTGGCCCGGCTGGTGGCGATGGGCGAGTCTGTCGCCATCTGCGAGCAGATCGGCGATCCGGCCGCGTCGAAGGGGCCGGTCGAGCGCCGCATCGTGCGCATCGTGACGCCCGGCACCTTGACCGACGACGCCCTGCTGCCCGCAAAGGCGGACCGCGCGCTGGCGGCCATCTGCGTCAGCGGCAGCGCTCGCGCGCCGCGGGCGGGGCTGGCGTGGCTGAATCTGGCCAGCGGCGAGTTCCGGGTGACCGAATGCGCGCCCGCGCAGCTGGAATCGGAATTGCACCGCATTGCGCCGGCGGAGATCGTTTGCGCCGACACCGCCGAGTTCGACTTTCCGTTCGAGGGCGCCCGCTCCCGCGTGCCGGACTGGCACTTCGAAAGCGACGGCGCGCGCGCCCACCTGCTGGCGCATTTCAAGACGGACACGCTGGCGGGCTTTGACATCGAAGACATGCCGGCCGGCATCTGCGCGGCCGGCGCCTTGCTGCGCTATGCCGCGCGCACGCAGTCGCAGGCACTGGCGCACGTGCAAAGCCTGTCGGCCGAGCGGCCCGGGCAGTTCGTGCTGCTGGACCCGGTCACGCGGCGCAATCTGGAACTGACGCAGACGCTGTCGGGCGAAGACTCGCCCACGCTGTTTTCGCTGCTGGACGGCTGCCGCACGCCGATGGGCAGCCGCCTCTTGCGCCGGTGGCTGCATCACCCCTTGCGCGAAAACGACCAGGCGCTGGCGCGCCAGCAGGCCATTTCGGCGCTGCTGGCCGGGCGCATGGACGTGGAGCAGACCTTTGGCTCGGCCGGTCTGCTGGAAGCGCTGCGCGCCGCCCTGAATGCCTTTCCCGACATCGAGCGCATTGCCGCGCGCCTGGCGCTGCGTTCGGTGCGCCCGCGCGAACTCGCCAGCCTGCGCGACGCGCTGCAGGCCTTGCCCGCGCTTGCCGACCTGGTCGAACCGATGTCCGCCTCGCCGCGCATCGGCGAACTGATCTCGCATCTGTCCGTGGACCCTGCACTGGCCGCCCTGCTGGTGCGCGCCATCGCGCCCGAGCCTGCCGTGGCCATCCGAGATGGCGGCGTGCTGGCAGCCGGCTTTGACGCCGAACTCGACGAGCTGCGCGCATTGGCCGCGGACGGCGGAGACTTCCTTGTCCAGCTCGAAGCGCGCGAGCGCGAGCGCACCGGCATCAGCAACCTGCGCGTGGAGTTCAACCGCGTGCATGGCTTCTATATCGAAGTCACCAAGGGCCAGACGGCGAAGGTGCCCGAAGACTACCGCCGCCGCCAGACGCTCAAGAATGCCGAGCGCTACATCACACCCGAGCTCAAGACCTGGGAGGACAAGGTGCTGTCCGCGCAGGACCGCTCGCTGGCCCGCGAAAAATGGCTGTTCGAGCAATTGCTCGACGTGCTTGCCGAGCACGTTCGCCCGCTGTCCGACTGCGCCGCGGCGCTGGCCGAGCTGGATACGCTGGCCGCGCTGGCCGAACACGCGCAGCGCCACGACTGGATCGCGCCCGAGCTGTCCGAGCAGGCCGACATCGACATCGAGGCCGGCCGCCATCCGGTGGTGGAACGCGCCATCGAACGCTTCACCCCCAACGGCTGCCGTCTGGATCCCGCGCGGCGCATGCTGCTCATCACCGGCCCGAACATGGGCGGTAAGTCGACGTATATGCGGCAGGTGGCGCTGATCGTGCTGCTGGCGCGCATAGGCAGCTTCGTGCCGGCCTCGCGCGCCCGGATCGGCAAGATCGACCGCATCTTCACCCGCATCGGCGCGGCCGACGACCTGGCGGGCGGACGCTCGACCTTCATGATGGAAATGACGGAGGCCGCGGCCATCCTGTCGGCCAGCACGCCCAACAGCCTGGTGCTGATGGACGAAATCGGACGCGGCACGTCCACGTACGATGGCCTGGCGCTGGCGTGGGCCATTGCGTGCCGCCTGCTGTCGCAC
This sequence comes from Achromobacter sp. JD417, assembly GCF_041879325.1. Lineage (NCBI taxonomy): Bacteria > Pseudomonadati > Pseudomonadota > Betaproteobacteria > Burkholderiales > Alcaligenaceae > Achromobacter > Achromobacter sp. JD417. The sequence continues at coordinate 4,082,964 of NZ_CP087159.1, forward strand.
AATCGCGCGCTGACGCTGTTTGCCACGCACTATTTTGAACTGACCCGCCTGCCCGCCGAGCAGCCCACGGCCGCCAACGTCCACCTGGCCGCGGCCGAGTCGGCGGGCGGCATCGTCTTCCTGCACGAAGTGCGCGAAGGCCCCGCCAGCCGCAGCTACGGGATTCAGGTGGCCCAGCGCGCGGGCGTGCCCGCCGCCGTCATCCGGCAGGCGACGCGCGAACTTGAACGCCTGGAAGCGCAAGGCGCACCCACGCCGCAGCTGGGGTTGTTCTCGGCCGCAGCCGAGGCCGACGCCCAGGCGTATGCGCAGGCCGAACGCGCAGACACCATCGAGGCGCTCGACTCCCTGCGCGAGGAGCTTTCCGCCATCGACCCCGACAGCCTCACCCCGCGCGAAGCGCTGGATGCCCTTTACCGCTTGAAGAAGCACCTCCAATGAACCTCGATCATCCGCTTGCGCTCCTGGGCAATCAAAGCCCCAACGACTTCATGCGCCGTTACTGGCAGAAGAAGCCGCTGCTGATCCGCCAGGCCATTCCGGCGTTCAAGCCGCCCGTCACCATCGCGGCCATCAAGAAACTCGCACGCCGCGACGACGTGGAGTCGCGCCTCATCTGGCGCGAGAACGGCGAATGGCAGATGGAAAACGGCCCGTTTGCGCGTCTGCCCAAGGACAACGAAGGCGACTGGACGCTGTTGGTGCAGAGCGTGGACCTGCATAGCGATGCAGCTGCCGAGCTGATGGCCCAGTTCCGGTTCATTCCGGACGCCCGCCTGGACGACGTGATGATCAGCATCGCCAGCCACGGCGGCGGCGTCGGCCCGCATTTCGACAGCTACGACGTATTCCTGCTGCAGGCGGCGGGCGAGCGCGAATGGCGCTACGGCCGCCAGAAGGACCTGTCGCTGGAACCGGACTTGCCGCTCAAGATCCTGAGCAACTTCCTGCCCGAGGAAAAGGCGGTGCTGGCGCCCGGCGACATGCTGTACCTGCCGCCGCAGGCAGCCCACGACGGCATTGCCATGGGCGATGGCTGCATGACGATCTCCATCGGTTTCCGCGCGCCGACACAGGCGACGCTGGCGCGTGGCCTGCTGGAAGCGGCCGCGGACCAGGTCATGGCCCGCGTGGGCCTTCTGGGTGGTCCCTACGGCGAACCCGCCCTGCCCGGCCCGAAGCTGTCGGCCGTCTACCGCGATCCGGCCCAGCCGGCCGTGGACACGCCCGCGGCGCTGCCCGACGCACTGGTGGCCGCCACGCTGGAAACGGTGGAAAAGCTGCGCTTTGACGACGCGCTGGCGTCGCGCTTTCTGGGTTGCTGGCTGACCGAACCCAGCAACCTCAGCGTGTTCGATGCGCCGGAGGGCATGGACGTGGATCTGGAAGAGGACTGGCCCGCATCCGGGCGCCTGGTGCTGGACCGCCGCAGCCGCATGCTCTATCGCGGAAAACAGCTGTTCATCAATGGGGAAACCGCGATGACGCCCGTGGATGCGGCGTTGCGCCTGCTGGCCGATTCACGTAGCCTGGATTGTGCGCATCCGGCCTGCGCCCGCCTTTCCGACGAAGCACGGGCATGTTTGGCCGATTGGCTGGATTCGGGCTGGATTCATTACCGAGCCGAGTAGTAACTGGAAACGTTCGCGTATCCGTGTCACACAGAAAGAAATCAGGTCTGTAAACCGGGTCACATCAAGAAAGACATAACACCAAGCTGAAAGGTTTGTTGCCGTTGGGATGCGAACGATTTAACTTTCCTACGCGATCGCCCTGAACCTTCCTGTAGCCTGAGTTCTGGTTTCCCCTAACGGGGTTTCAAGAGTCGTCATCTACAGGAGTTCAAATAATGATGAGCAAAACCTTGATTATTGCCTCGGTGCTGGCCGTCGCGCTCAGCGCTTGCAACAAGAAGGAAGATGCCCCGGCGCCGGCGACCAGCCCGACTCCCGGCGCCACCACGCCCGCACCTGGCGGCACGCCGCCGGCCTCGCCCGCACCGGCGGCCCCGGGCACGACGCCTGGCTCCGGTTCGACCACCCCGGGCGGCTCGACCACCCCCGCGTCGTAATACTTCAGGCACGAACCCCCGCACTGAAGACGCAAAAAAAACCCTGGCATGTGATGCCAGGGTTTTTTTGTGCCTTGCCGGAACGTAAGCGACGGCGAAGTCCGCGCTTGCCGCCGGCCGGGCATGGGGCCCCGACCCCGGGGGCCCTGCCGTCGGCCGCTGCGCGTGAGCGCGCGGCCCGGCGGTTCTATTACATCTTGTCCTTCAGGACGCTCAGCAGGCGCTGCGCGGTCGGGCTGCTGTCCGGCGCACCGTTGGCGTCCAGGACCGAGACGGTCGTCTGTTCGCCGTTGCCCACCAGGTGGATGCGGTACTGAGCTGCCTGCGCCTTCTTGTCGCCAGAGAACAGGCGGCTGAAGAAGCCGGGCTGTTCCATCTTTTCGCCGGTGTCGGTGTCGACATAGCGGACGAAGTAGTCGCCGGAAGAACGATCGCGGTCATCGACGGCGAAGCCGCCGCCATCGAGCGCCACGCCGACACGACGCCAGGCGCGGTCGAAGGATTCGCTGACGATGAGCGACGCGCCCTGGGCACGGACGTCCTGCTGCACGGCGGGACGCTGCGGCGAGGCCTCGGCCTGCTGCACCAGCTTGCGGGCGTTGTCGACGTCGGTACCCAGGAAGACCATCATGCGCGCCAGCATGGCGGCGTTCAGGCCCGGGTCTTCCTTGCCGTTCTGCCACTGCACCTGCGAGCCGTCGGAGCCGACTCGCTTTTCGAGCATCTGGCGGTGGCTGACGTAGATTTCGGTGTGACCGTTGACGCGTTCGACGCGGGTGCGGAATTTCTCGCGCTCGCCGCTATCCCAAGCCGATTCCAGCACCGCCCCCAGCGCCTGGCGCAGCCAGCTTTCGGGGATCTTGGCGCGGTTCTCGGCCCAGTCCGTTTCGATCAGGCCGGCACCGGGATTGTTGGTGGCGACGGTAAAGCCGCTTTCGGTCCAGAAGTCGATCAGGCGGGGGAAAACCTGCTCGGGCGGACGGTCCACGACGAGCCAGCGCAGATCGCCGTCGCGTTCGACGCGCATGTCCGAACGGTTGGGAAGCACGTTGCTGGTCTTCGGGGCGCTGGCCTGGGCCACACCCTGTTGCTGGAATTCCGAGAAGGTGGTGGAACCCGAGGCCGGCGCGCGGTAGCGGGGATCGCTATTGGCCTGCGTCAGGTCGGGCGGAATGCTGAGAGGCTCTCCACGCTGGTTTACAGCGCTCTTGTAGTCGACCGATTCTTCATTGCCCAGGAATTGGTTGACCTCGGAGCACCCGGCCAGCAACACCAGAGACATCAATGCCGACAAACCGGCATGACGCTTGTTCATACGTTTCCTCACGATATTTAGAGCAGTCCCGTTTCCTGGAGCGCATTGCGCACCGTTGCGTGATGCTGCGCGCTCAGTTCGACCAGCGGCAGCCGGTAGCCCAGCGCGCTGCGGCCCATTTGGGCCAGCGCCCACTTGACGGGGATGGGGTTGGCTTCGACGAACAAAACCTTGTTCAGACGCGCCAGGAACGCGTTAAGTTCACGGACCTTGGGCACATCGCCCGCGAGGGCGGCGGCACAGAGGTCGCGCATGAGCTTGGGCGCCACGTTGGCCGTGACGGAAATGTTGCCGCGCGCGCCCAGCAGGATCAGGGCCGCAGCGGTGGGATCGTCGCCGCTGAAGACCTGGAAGCTGGCAGGCGCTTCGCGCAGCAAGAGGCCGCCGCGGGCGATGTCGCCGGTGGCGTCCTTGATGCCGATGATGCCCGGCACCTGCGCCAGGCGCAGGATCGTCTCGTTGCTCATGTCGGCAACGGTGCGGCCCGGCACGTTGTAAAGAATGGTAGGCAGGTCGACGGCTTCGGCGATGGTGCGGAAGTGGCGGTACAGGCCTTCCTGCGACGGCTTGTTGTAGTACGGAACGACCGACAGGCCAGCCTGCGCGCCCACTGCCTTGGCGTGGCGGGTCAGGTGGATGGCTTCGTCGGTGGAGTTGGCGCCCACGCCGGCAATGACCGGAATGCGGCCGGCGGCATGTTCGACGGCAACGCGGATGAGTTCCGCGTGTTCTTCCATGGAGACCGTGGGCGACTCCCCGGTGGTGCCCACCACCACCAGCGCGTCGGTGCCTTCCTGGACATGCCAGTCGATCAGCGACCGGTAGGCAGCGTAGTCCAGGCTGCCATCGGGTTGCATTGGGGTGACCAAGGCCACCATGCTGCCCTGGAAATTAACGCCTGCGGCGGTAGCAGGGGATGCCATAGATGTCGGGCTCCAAAACCCCGCGGCGGGATTGCCCCAGGGCCTGATTCAGTGAAACCGCTGAGTTTAACGGATATTGGGTGGAATCTTACAGAAACCACTGGACGATTGTCGTTCCCAGCCCGAGCACCGGTTGCATCAATAACCAGAGCACATCGGTGACCAGCAAGACGATGACGATGATCAATCCATACGGCTCGATTTTCGAGTATTGCCAGGCCAGGCGATTGGGCAGCAGGCTGAAGAGAACGCGTCCGCCGTCCAGCGGCAGGATGGGCAGCAGGTTCAGCGCCATCAGCACCAGGTTGACGTTGACGCCCGCCACCGCCATTTCGAACCAGAAGCTTTCGTGCAGGCCGCTTTCCATGAAGAGCCGCAGCGACAGCGCCCACAAAATGGCCATGAACAGGTTGGCGGCCGGTCCGGCCAGCGCGACCCAGGCCATGTCCTTCTTGGGACGGCGCAGGCGGCCGAAGTCCACGGGCACCGGCTTGGCCCAACCGAAGAGCAAGCCGGGGCTGCCCATGAGCTTGGAGGCCAGCAGGATGGCGACCGGCACCAGCAGCGTGCCGACGGGGTCGATGTGGCGCGCGGGATTCAGGCTGACCCGTCCGGCCTGGTAGGCGGTCGGATCGCCCAGCATGCGCGCCACGTAGCCGTGCGCCGCCTCATGCAGGGTGATGGCGAAGATAACCGGTATCGCGTAGACCGCAATGGTTTGGATGATGTCATTCATGGCGAACCGGATTGTAGATGAGCCGCGCGCCAGCGCGGCGCGTCTCGTGCATCGTGGCGAGGGGGAATATCAGACAAGTCCGAGGGTAGCGGGATCGCCGCGGCCCAGGCGCACGACGACCGGCTCGTCGCCGGTCAGGTCGATCACGGTGGTGGGCGCTTGCGGGCAGGCGCCCGCATCGATGATGGCGGCCAGATCGTGGTCGTAGCGCTCGCGGATTTCCTCGGCGTCGTTCAGCGCCTCGGTTTCATCCTTGGGGATGAGCGTGGTGGACAGCAGCGGCGAACCCGCCTGTTCCAGCAAGCCCAAGAGGACGGCGTGATCCGGCACGCGGATGCCGATGGTCTTGCGCGAGGGATGCGACACGCGCCGCGGCACTTCCTTGGTGGCTTCGAGGATGAAGGTCCAGGGGCCAGGCGTCGCGGCTTTCAGCAGCCGGTATTGCTTGTTGTCGACGCGGGCGAAGTGGCCGATTTCGGCCAGGTCGCGGCACAGGAGGGTGAGGTGATGACGTTCGTCCAGTCCGCGCAGGCGGCGCAGCCCGTCGGCGGCGCTTTTGTCGTCCAGGCGGGCGACGACGGCGTAACTGGAGTCGGTGGGCACGGCCACCAGGCCCCCGTCATTGAGCCATTGCGCGGCTTGCTTGAGCAGCCGCGGCTGGGGATTTGCGGGGTGGACAGAGAAATACAAAGCCATGGGTTTATCCTAACATCCTTGAAGGCCGCCCAATAGCGCGGCGATGCAAAATGGCGGTAATGACGATCCGCCCGGAGAACCAGTATGCGCCTCGATAATTCGCGCCAGAGCGACAATGTGGAAGACCGCCGTTCCAGCGGCCCACGAATCGGCGGCCGCGGGACCATTGGCATAGGCACGATAGTACTTGCCTTGGTGGCGATGTACTTCGGCGTCGATCCGCGCGTGGTCCTGGACATGGCGGAAGGCCCGGCCGTGCAGGAACAGGCGCCCGCCTCGGCCCCGCCGGCCAACGATCCCCAGGCCGTCTTCGTGTCCAAGGTCCTGGGCGAAACCGAAGACGTGTGGACCGGCATCTTCCAGAAGGAACTGAACCGCCAGTACATCGAGCCCAAGCTGGTGCTGTTTCGCGGCGCCACGCCCACGGCCTGCGGCACCGGCCAATCCGCCATGGGGCCCTTCTACTGTCCGGGCGACAGCAAGGTCTATATAGACCTGTCGTTCTTCGACGAACTGCAGAACCGGTTCAAGGCCCCCGGCGATTTCGCGCAGGCGTACGTGATTGCGCATGAAGTCGGCCATCATGTGCAGCACCTGCTGGGCATCTCGGACCAGGTGGACCAACTGCGCCGGCGCAACCCGTCGCAGGCCAATGCGTTGTCGGTTCGGCTGGAACTGCAGGCGGATTGCTTTGCTGGCCTCTGGGCGCAGCGCGCGGATGCCGCGCGCAACATCCTGGAAGGCGGCGACGTCGAAGAAGCGCTGGCGGCCGCCACCGCGATCGGCGATGACCGCCTGCAGAAGCAGAGCCAGGGATACGTCGTGCCCGATGCCTTCACGCACGGCAGCTCCGCGCAGCGTGTGCGCTGGTTCAAGCGTGGCCTGGAAAGCGGCAGCATCAAGCAGTGCGACACGTTTGGCGCGACGTCTCTGTGACGCGCGGCGCTGCGCGGCCCTCGCCCGCTCCGGGCCGCACAGCGCCAACACCTGTATATTCATCCAGGCCGAATACCCCCGCCGTCTGCATCTTGTAAGATTACGCCCCCTCGCAATGCTGCGCGCGCGTGTCTTCACCGCGGCGCGGCGGGGCGCAGCGCATGCCGCATGCACGTTTTGCTTCGCGCGCGCCCCCAGACCCTAGATTCGTTTCCATGGCCAACAAGTTCGAACCGCTAATCACCGTTGATGAGGTGCAAGAGATTCTTGCCGAACCCAAGGAAACCGCCAAGCCGATCCTCTGGCTGCCGAAACCCGCCGCGGGCAATGCCCAGTGGATGGAGTTCAGCTGTCCATGCAAGATCAAGGGCGAGGTGCGCGAAGACGTGATCTTCCGCGTCATGTACCGGGGCGCCCGCACGGCGGTGCATGGGCAGGCCACCATCTTCCTGACCGAGGCGTTCTGCGCCAGTCTCTTCGTGGGCCCGCACCGGGTGTATGGCGTCGATACCGACGATTCGTTCCACACCAGCCTGGTGGGCGCGGACCGGCCGCAATACCGCAAGCCGCTTGCCGACCGCAGCCATGAACACATCTGGGTCGAGGAAGGCGAAGGCTATGCCGAGCCCATCGTGCCCGCGCTGGACACCATCGGCGCGCTGATGCAGTATTTCCTGCCGCGAGCGAACCTGACGCTGGCCGGCGGCTTTGCGCATCCCCTCAAAGGCCGCCAAATCGAACTGATCCTATGAGCAATTTTCTGGAAGCCTCCGGCTGGACCGTCCTGCCGGCGGGCGAACACGCCGTTCGCGCCGTCTCTCCCATGACGTTGGGCCTGGACGGCCAGCATGCCGCCTTTTTCATCGCGCATCCCGATGAGTCGTCGTTCTACCTGACCGACGCCTGTGAGACCGCCATGCATGCGTCCAGCTTTGGCATCGACGTGGCGGCCAAGCGCATCGACATCCTGAACGAGACGCCGGGCGTCACGCTCGCCCATTTCGACCGGTCGGGCGCCATCGTGGCCGAAGGTCCGATCGAGCAGTTGCAGGAAGCGCTGTGGGACGCGGTGAAGCTGGCGATGGCCTTGTCGTTCCAATGCGCGAAATGGATGCCGCGGTTCAGCCAGCTGCGATTCCGCGCGCAGGTGGGCCGCGCGCTGGCCGAAGGCGTGGGCGTGAACCGCATGGTCAAGGGCGCGCGCGCCAAGGGCAGCAGCGGCCACACGGCGGACTTTGCGTACGCGGTGCGCGCGGCGGGCAGCACCGCCCTCACCTACATCGAGCCGATCGCCCTGAAGGCAGGCAAAAAGATGGACTGGACGCAGGTCTACCAGACCCACGGCAAGATGTCGGATGTGAAGATGGCCGATGCGCGCAACTCGCGCATGGTGATTCTGGAAGACGGCGCATCGGCCGAGGAATTCAAAAAGGCCGTGACGATCCTGGAGCAGTCCGCCACCGTGCAGACGCTGGCCAAGACCCGTGACTGGCGTGAGGTGTTTTCGGCCTAGCCGTCTCAGGACGGCGTGTTGGTCAGGCCGTCGACGATTTCGCGGCCGTGCACGATGGCCGCATGCACGGCCTCGCGCGGACTGTAGACGAAGCCGCCGCCCGCAAACTGGGGCACGGGGTATTCGTCGCCGCCTTCGAGTATGGCGCCTGCCTGGACAACCATCACCGAGGCAGTGAAGACAGGGCCGCTGGCTTCGGGAGGGGGCTCGATGGCGCCGCCGCCCCGGGACACCTTGGCCGTGAGGCGGTATCCCTTGTAGATCAAGTTGTTCTGATGCACTTCGGTAGTCCTCTATCTGCCGTCGAGCATACTCCGTGATTTCATGACAATCCGGATAAGTTTTGTAACTCAAGCAGAAAATAGAAACACTGTTGCGCCAACGCAGGCGCGTCCCCGTTTCTCAAATGTTGAGAAGCGCATCCGCTTTCATGCCTGAAAGGTAGCGCCGGCGCGGCTTGCGAGCCGGCGCCGGCGCTGCACGCGCCGGTGCCCGCCGCCAATTCCCGGGGATTACCCTAGGGTCTGTTGCGAAAGCGCATCCTCGGACATATTCATCCCTGTCACGCGCATGTAGTCGTCCAACCGCCAGCCCTTGCCGAGCAGGATCATGCGGGTATGCAGGTCATCGCGCACGCGGGGCGTCACCTCGCGCCCCAGATAAGTGAGCTGCTTGCAGCGCAGGTCCACGTAACCCAGCGCGTAGTGACGCGACAGTCCCATCCACAGGCGGTGCGCACCGACGGACTGGCGGGCGCCGCTAAGAATGCACAAGCCCGCGTCCAGCGCCCACCGGTACACCGCGGTGGCCAGGCCCATGCCTTGGTAGGGCGCTGCGTACTTCGAATGCGGCGCGCGCACGTAGGGATCGGCGCGCCGGCCCACTTCGATCAGCCGGTTGAACACCGTATAGCCCGCCAGCCGGTCCCGCCGCACGTCCACCACATACACGTAATACTCGCCGTCGGCCTCGCGATAGCGAAGCACGATGCCAGGAATGTCGGTCTTGACCTCCGGCAATCCGTGCAGGCGGTCCATCGGACGATTCATGCGGTTGTGGATGGCATCGAGCTCCTTGTCCACTTCTTGGGGACTATGGTTAACGTCGATGCGCAATTCCGTCACGATCGACATGACGTGACGGAACGCGTGCAAGGCCAGCGTAGGCAAGGCCACCTCCTGTACAGGGTTGAAGAACAGTCCACGAGGGACGGGAGACGTAAAAAAAGCCGCATCCGCGGCTTGAAAAGTTGTGTGCGGGTGCACCGCCGGTCAGGGCGGTGAATGGGGCCAGGCAAGGAATCGATCACGCGGCTGCATGCGCGTCCCTTTGGGCTGCGGGCTGGTCGCCCGCCAAGCCAAAAAATGCCGGGAATTGCCGCTCGCCCTTGGCCGTGACGCGCAATGCGCGCGAGTCCAGGTCCTTTGCGACCCAGCCGCGCGCGAGCAGCGCATCGAGCAGCGCCGCGCCCAAGGCGCCGCCCAGATGGGAACGCCGTTCGCTCCAGTCCAGGCAAGCGCAGGCGAAGCGGCGGCGGCGCTGGCGCGCCTGGGCCACGTCGACGCCCACTTGCGCGAGCGACGCTTCGCCCAGCGGCGTGAGCACATAGTCGCGCCCGTCCGGCGTCAGCCAATGCCGGCCCAGCATCGCGTCGTGGATGCGCACGGCCAGCGTGCCGGCCATGTGGTCGTAGCAGGTGCGGCTGTCGCGCAGCGCGGACGGCGTGGTCGGCTTGAACGGCGCGCGCTCGGCGCCCGCCACCACCAGCAGCGCCTCCAGCGCGTGGCCGACATCGCCGCTGGCCAGGCGGTAGTAGCGGTGCTTGCCCTGCACGGCCATTTCCACCAGGCCCTGATCGCGCAGGCGTTGGAAATGGCTGCTGGCCGTGGACGCGCCGATGTCGGCGGCCGCGGCCAGTTCCGTGGCGGTGCGCGCGCGGCCGTCCAGCAACAGGCACAGCATGCGTGCGCGCGCGGGATCGGCGATGGCGCCTGCCACGGCGGACAGGTTGATGTCGGCGAACTCGGAATCCATGATTCGATATCGGCCAAAGTGTTGTGTGTAGGCCGTAAGCATACTTCGCCGCATCGAAACTCGCATTCCCGCCCAGACCATGTCCGCCTCCCCTCCCTTTTTTGGCTGGAAAGTCCTTTGCGCCACCTTCGTGCTCGCCGTCTTCGGTTGGGGCGTGGGCTTTTACGGTCCGCCGGTGTTCCTGCACGCCGTCGTCCAGCGCACCGGCTGGAGCGTCGCACTGGTATCGGGCGCGGTCACGCTGCACTTTATGGCCGGCACGGTGGTGGTGGCCAACCTGCCACGCCTTTACCGCCGCATCGGCGTCGCCCGCACGACCGCCGGCGGCGCGGCGCTGCTGGCCGTGGGCGTGGCCGGATGGGCGGTGGCGCAGACGCCCGCGCAACTGTATGCCGCCGCGGCGTGCAGCGGGATGGGCTGGGTGACGTTGGGCGCCGCCGCCGTCAACGCCCTGATCGCCCCCTGGTTCGTGCTGCGGCGTCCGGCCGCCCTGGGCATGGCCTACAACGGCGCCAGCGTCGGCGGCGTCGTCTTTTCACCGCTATGGGTGTTCCTGATCGCGCACGCCGGCTTTGCGCAGGCGGCGTTATGGGTCGGGCTGGTGATGGTCGTTGTGATCGGCGTGCTGTCGCGCAAGGTGTTTTCGGTGACGCCGCGACAGCTTGGCCAAGCCCCGGACGGCGACGCGGGGGGCAAGCCGCCCGCCGCCACCCAGACCGCGCCGGCGGCCGCCGGCCCGCTGCGCCGCGACCGCGCGTTCGTGACGCTGGCCGCCGGCATGGCGCTGGGCCTGTTCGCCCAGATCGGCCTGATCGCGCACCTGCTGTCGCTGCTGGCGCCGCTGCTGGGCGCGCAGACGGCGGGACTGGCAATGGGACTTGCCACCGCCAGCGCCATCGCCGGACGCTCGCTCGTCGGCTGGCTGATGCCTCCGGCGGCCGACCGCCGCCGGATCGCCTGCGCGGCCTATGCCGTGCAGATCGCCGGGTCGCTGATACTGATGTTGGCCGGGGACCACACGTGGGCGGTGTGGGCGGGCGTGGTGCTGTTCGGGTCGGGCATCGGCAACGCCACGTCCCTGCCGCCCCTGATCGCGCAGGCGGAATTCGCGCGCGAGGATGCGGCGCGGGTGGTGCCCCTGATCGTGGCGCTGTCGCAAGGCGCCTATGCCTTTGCGCCGGCAGCCTTCGGGGCGCTGCGGACCCTGTTGCAGCTGACGGGGCTGGCGCTGCCGGGTTTCCTGGCCGCCGCCGCCGTATTGCAGCTGGCCGCCATCCTGTGCTTTGCCGCGGGTCGTGGCGCCCACGCCAGGCGCGGCGTGCCCTGACGCCTCAGGCGCCGCCGCCGCGCCGCGCCACCAGGCCGGCCATGACCGCGTCGCCGCGTTCGTTGACCAGCCCCTCGGCCACGCCCTCGCGATCGGCCGCGTTGCGGTTCTGGCTGACCTTCCACTTGCCTTCGATGCGCGCGATGGGGATTTCCACGCCGATGATGGCGCGCATCTGCGCGGCGATGAAATCGGCGGGCGCCTCGTGCACGCGCCACGGCTGGGCGCGTGCACGCTCCTGGCTGTCGGTCAGCGCCTCCAGCTGGGCGCGCAGCCACGCCGGATCGTCCTGGATGACAGGCGTGCCCCACACGTGGACAGCCACGAAATTCCAGGTGGGCACTACCTTGTGCGTCTCCGCCTTGGTCGCGTACCAGGACGGCGTGATGTAGGCCTGCGCGCCGTGGAAGGCCACCAGGCACTCGCGTCCCGAAGCCAGCTCGGCAAGCTGCGGATTGGCGCGCGCCACGTGCAGGCGCAGGACGCCATGCGGGCCTTCGGGATAAAGCAGACAGGGAATGTGATTGGCCATCAGCCCGCCGTCGCCGCTGGTGCAGACGACGCCCAGCGGGTGGGCGCGGATGAACTCGTGCTGGATATCCAGCGAATCTTCGCGAAAGGCGGACGGCAGGTACATGATGGCGGCGCGATGAAAAGGTCGGGAAAGCGACAACATACCGCGCGCGTGGCCCCACTGAAAGAGCCACACCTTCCGCGTTTCATGGAGCCAAGCACCTCGTGCGCCAGCTGGCGCCGCCAATGCGTCTCGCTGCTATCGTCGGGATCGCGCGTAAGCGGCGTTCATGCGTTCGCGGGCCTCGGTTTCATGCGCAAAGGCGCGGTCGTAGTTTTGCAGGCAGCCGGGCGTGGGACTGGGCCACTGGATCGCGGCGATCGCTTCGGTCAGTTCATCGCGGGCCCGCTGCCATTCCTTGACGGCGGCATACCATTCGTTGGCGGTGTCCATAGATGTCTCCTTCTATGTGCACATGCCCATCGTAGCGCTGGCCACAGCCTGCAAGACAGCGTTTTCGCATGGCCAGAAGGATGATGCGGCCAGGCGCGCAGCCGATGCCCGCAGCCAAAAAAATAGCCGCGGCAGCGCGAGTTTCGGGCAGATAATTGCCAGCATGAATCCTGCCGGTCGTGAGTCCGCCGCCGCGGACGCCGTTGCCTGAAAAGGAACCCCCCCATGAAGCCCAACCTCGCACTGTGCGCGGCCTGCTGCGCACTCATCGGACTGGCCGGCTGCACCAATCTGCCCAAGGCCAAAGACTATTCCACCGCGCTTGGCGAACCCCAAAGCCAGCTCCAGCAGGACCCGAACTGGAGCGGCGGCCGCATCTGGGTCCGGCCGGGGCCGCCGATCGGCAGCCAGTTCGACAAGAAGCTGCTCTTGGAGAATGTGACCTACATTCCCGGCGACCGGCCTGACGAGTTGGACTTTCGCGACAATGCCGAACTGCGGCAGCGCGTGCTGGACTACATGAACGCCGCCTTGCGCCGGGAGTTTTCGCAGGCCGGCTATCAGCTGATATCGGCGCCCGCGCCGCGCTCGGTGCGGCTGCGGGCCGCCATCACGGGCACCTTCCGCAACGATCGCGATCCGCGCCCGGGCGAATACGTGCCGATCGGCTACGTACTGGGCCAGACGGCCAAGGCCGCGGGCCTGCGCGATCAATCGGCGCGGCTGTTGATCGAAGCCTCGGCGCGCGATGCCACCACCAACCAGTTGCTGATCGCCTCGATGGGCGCCGTCACGGGCAGCAACCTGCCCGAGAGCCGCAAGCCCACGGCGGCCGACGTGCAAGGCGCCATCGACGACTGGGCGCGCCGGGTTCGCGAGCAGTTCGACCGCATCTGGGTCGCGGAAATTCCCAAAACGCCGTGATGCGCGGGTGACCATTTTCCGCTGCATATCACGATGTGATGAATATTGACGTCAACCCTCACTTACCCAGGGACCACGGCTAATGCTACTGTTCCGCCTGTGCAAGGAGTACATGCAATGGATCAGAAAACAAAGCCCTGGGCATTTCCCAAACCCCACCCCGAAAACACGCCACGCGGCGAGCGCAACAAACAAGAGTTCGACACGCCGCCCAAGGAAGAAAAGCCCGCGGCCAAACCGCGCGCCAAAAAGCAGACGCCTGCGACAGGACGGGCTCGCCCGTGAGGCTGGCGGCAAAGGTCTGTGCGGCCGCCGGGGCAGCGCTTTGCGCGCTGTCCATGGCCGCCGCCGCAACGCCCGACCTGCAGACGGGCGACATGGTTTTCCAGCAGTCGCGATCGGCGCAAAGCCTGGCCATCCAACAGGCCACGCATTCGCCCTATAGCCACATGGGCATGATCGTGACGCGCCAAGGCCAGGCCTACGTGCTCGAGGCCGCGGCGCGCGTCAGCTACACCCCCCTCTCGCAATGGATCGCGCAAGGCGAGCGCGGCCATTACGTCGTCAAGCGGCTGCGCGACGCATCGCAGCTCACGCCCGACGCGCGCGCCCGCCTGGCCAAGGCGGGCGCCGCCTATGTGGGCAAGCCCTACGATCTGGTGTTCGCCTGGTCGGACGACCAGATCTATTGCTCCGAACTGGTCTGGAAGATCTACGAGCGCGTCCTCGGCGTGCAGATTGGCGCGCTGGCCCCGCTGAAAAGCTTCGATCTGGCCTCGCCCGCCGTGCAGGCCAAGATGCAGGAACGCTACGGCAAGCGCATTCCCTGGGAAGAACCCATCATCTCGCCGGCCGCCATGTTCGCGTCGGACCAGCTGGTGACCGTCGGCACCTTCTGACGGCGGCGCGCCGCGCCGATAACGGCGCGCGCCGTGGGGCATCATGCCCGCGCCGCCCGCCTGAAACGCTCAGCGTACCGGCACGGTGTCCTTGTAGAGCACCCCGTCCTTCATGATGACCAGGAAGTTTTTCTCCGGGTCACCGATCAGCGAGATGTCTTCAATGGGGTTGCCATCGACCAGCAGCAGATCGGCAAGCGCCCCCTCGCGCACCACGCCAAGGTCGCCGCGGTAAGGATTGCGCTTGCCCGACAACTTGAGCAATTCGGCGTTCGTGCCGGTCGCCATCATGAGCGTCTGTGCCGGCGTGTACCACCGCGTGAGGCTGGCGAGGATCCTGCCCTGCTGCGCCGCCAGCTGGCTGGAAAAAAGGATGTCGGTGCCGAACGCCGTCTTCAGTTTGTACTTGATCGCCAACTGATAGGTCCGGTCGGTGCCGGCAAAGACCTCCTGCGCTTTTTGCCATTGGTCCGAGCCGCGGGGAAAGGCGTCTGCCAGTTCGTCCGGAAAGGGCTGCGTGCTAAGCCATACGCCCGATCGGGCCATCAGCTGCGCCGTTTCCTCATCCATCATGCTGCCGTGCTCGATGCTCTGCACGCCCGCCTTGATGGCCCGCTGGATGGCGGTGGGCGTGTAGGCGTGCACCGCCACGTAGGTGCCCCAATCCGTCGCGGCCTCCACCGCCGCGCGAAGCTCGGGCTCGGTGAACGTCACGACGTCCAGCGGGCTGTGCGGCGACGACACGCCTCCGCCGCCGGTCAGCTTGATCTGCGTCGCGCCCTGCATGAGTTGCTCGCGCGTGCGCAGGCGCACCTCGTCCGGGCTGTCGGCAATGGTGCTGTCGCCGGCCAGATCGTGCCGCGACGCGGGCGCCCCTAGCGTGCGCGGCAGGTCCGCCATCGAACGGAAATCGCCATGCCCGCTGGTCACGCTGATCATCGCGCCGGACGGATAAATGCGCGGCCCCGGGATCACGCCCTGGTCCACCGCCTGCTTCAAACTGAAAGCCGAGCCGCCCAGGTCCCGCACCGTGGTGAAGCCGCGCATCAGCGTCTTGCCCGCCTCCACGCCCGCGACAATGTTCAGGTAGGTCGGATCCTGGGTCATCGCCACGGCCAGCGGCACGCCGACGAACATGCTGTGCCAGTGCATGTCGATCAGCCCCGGCATCAGCGTGCGCCCACCGCCGTCGATGACCCGCGCGCCGTCGGCCGGCACCTTGTCGCGCGACACCTTCTCGATGACGTTGCCGTGGACCAGCACGCTGCTCGCCGGACTCAGCTCGCCCGACACGCCGTCGAAGATGCGGACATTTTCGAAGAGGATCCGGGAATCCGCCGCGGCCTGCGCGCCCGGCGGCGGCGCCGCCTGGGCCGTGGGCAAGGAATGGGAATGCGCCGACCCAGCCCCGAAAATCAGCAATGCCGCCGTGAATGCAATACCAGTCCTGACAACCATGATCGCGCCTCTGAGTAAGTCATCCGCCCTCAGGACGGAAACAGGATCGGGATCAGCAGCACGCTGACCACCAGGGAAAACAATGTCAATGGCGTTCCGATCTTCAGATAGTCGGCAAAGCCAAAGCCCCCCGCCACGCTGACCAGCGCATTGGAAGGCGTGGACACCGGCGACATGAACGCCGCGGACGACGCGATGGCCACCGTCATCGCAAACGCGTAGGGCGAAGCATGCAGGCTTTCGGCGATGCTGATCGCCACGGGGCCCATCAGCACGGCAGTGGCCGTGCCCGACACCACCACGCCCAACGTGACGGTCGCCACGAACACCAGCGCCAGCTGTCCGTAGATGCCCCAGTCGCCCGAATAGTGCAGCAGGAACTGCGCGGCCATATCGACGCCGCCGCTGCGCTTGAGCGCCAGCGCAAAAGGCAGCATGCCCACGATCAGGATCAGCGCGCGCCAGTTGATCGACCGGTACGCCACGTCCAGCGTCACGCAGCCGAACAGGCCCATCATCAGGCCGCCTATCAGACCCGCCATCACGTTGGGCACCCAGTCGGTCAGCATCAGGAACACGACCGTCGCCAGCGAGAACAGCGCGTGAAGGGCGCGATTGGGCACCGGCACCAGCGAATCGGCTTCGACCGGCATGGCCAGGCTGACCAGATCGTGCTCTTCGGCCTGAAGCGAGAAAATGCCTGTCCACGGGCCGACCACCAGTAGCGTGTCGCCCACGCGCATCTTCACATTCGGCAGGTCGCGCATGGCCTCCTTGCCGCGCCACAGGCCGACAACAAAGAGCCCGTGCCGCGCCAGCACTACGGACTCGCGGGCATTCGCGCCCTCTAGCCGCGACTCCGAGGGGATGATGACCTCCACCATGCCCACGTCGCGCGCCTGATCGGTGAAGTACACCCCGGACATCGCCAGCCGCTTGACCTGATGCCGGGCGCAGAATCCGTCGATGTCGAAACCCTCGGCATCCATGTCCAGCAACAGGATGTCGCCCGCTTCCAGCACGTCGTCCGCCGTGGGGCGCATCACGGCCCGGGCGAAGCGCGAGTGCCGCTCGATCGCGATGACGAACGCCGCCTTGCCCAGTTCGCCCGCCCACATGCCAAGCTGACGCCCGGCCAGATCGGAGTCGTCCTGCACCAGCAGGCGGCAGGCCCGATTCTGCAGGGAATACTTGGCGGCCCAGTCGCCGAAGCTAGGCCGGTTCGCGGCGCGCGGCCCCTGGCCCGCGTCGATCAGATTGCGCGCAAACAGCATGTAGGCGATGCCGCCGGCCAGGACGACAATGCCGATCGGCGTGAAGTCAAAGAAGCGAAAGCCCTCGTAGCCCGCATAGCCCAGCGCGCTGTTGAGCACCAGGTTCGGCGTGGTCGCCACCAGCGTCAGCATGCCGCTCATGGCTGCCGCCGCCCCCATCGGCATCAGGATCCGGCGGCTGGCCATGCCGGACTTGCGCGCGATCCGCAGGACGATGGGAATGAAGATGGCGACCACGGCCGTGGAGCTCATCACCGCGCCCATCGAGCCGACGGCCCCCATCACCAGCAGCACCAGCCATCCCTCGCTCTTGCCGCCATGCCGCAGCAGCAGGTCGCCCACGGCCTGCGCGACGCCCGTGCGCACCAGCCCCTCGCCCACGACGAACAGGCAGGCGATCAGGATGATGTTGGGATTGGAGAATCCGTCCAGCGCCTCGCGGTAGGTCACCGTGCCGCTCAGGGGCAGCAGCAGCATGACCAGCAGCGCCACGGCATCGGACCGGGGCCGCCCGATGACAAACAGCACGACAGCCGCGCAGAGGATGGTGAGGACGATTGCCAGTTCGCTGACCATTGCCGTGCGGCTCCTTCGCGCGTCCCTAGAACGCCGTGTTGCCCGTGCTGATCGCCCACACGCCGATGCCGCACGACACCAGCACCAGAATCAGGATCGGCCATTCGTACGGGGCAAAGATGTTGCCGCGCTGCTCCCGGCGGGAGATCAGAAAGAGGATGGTGCCAGGCGCATAGATGACGCAAGACAGGACGAAATACCGGAAGCCGCCCGCATACACCAGCCCGGCCGCATAGACCGTGGCGGCCGCCGCCAGCGCCAGCTCGACCTTGCGCCGCCCACTCCAGCCGTTGTAGGTTTCACCGCGCACGGTCAGCATCAGCCCAAACGCGGCCACAAAGAAATACGGCATCAGGCTCATTGAACTAGCCATGTTCTTGAGCAGCACGAAGGTGTCTTCGGTAAAGAGCGTGACGACCAGAAAGAGCTGCACGATGCCGTTGCTGAGCCAGAGCGCGGCTGCCGGCACGCCGTGCCGGTTTTCGCGGCCCAGGAACGACGGCATGATGCCAGCGCCCGCCGCGGCGCGCAGCACTTCGGCCGCCAGCAGGATCCACGCCAGATAGGCGCCCGCCACCGACACCATCAGCCCCACGCTGACCAGCATGCTGCCCCAAGGCCCGACCACCGCGCGCAACACGCCCGCCATGGACGGGTTGCGCAGCGCCGCGATCTCCGCGCGCGGCAGCACGCCGTACGACAGCATCGTCACCATCACCAGCAGCGCCAGCACCAGCAGAAAACCCACAATGGTCGCAACCGCCACGTCCTCGCGCCGCTTGGCATAGCGCGAATAGACGCTGGCGCCTTCTACCCCCAGGAACACGAACACCGTGACCAGCATCGTGTTGCGCACCTGCTCGAAAAGACTGCCCTTGCCTTCACCGCTGAGCCCCTCGGCGATGTTCGCGCGCAGCACGTCCAGGTCGACGGCAAAGGCGGCAAAGACGATGAAGATCGCGATCGGCACGACCTTGGCGATGGTGACGACCGTGTTCATGCCGGCGGCCTGACGGATGCCGCGCAGGATCAGGAAATGGGTGGACCACAACAGCACCGAAGACACCAGCACGGCCGGCACGGTGTCGCCGTCGCCGAAGAATGGCAGCACGGCGCCCAGCGTTCCCTTGAAGATGACGAAGTAGCTGACGTTGCCCAGGCACGCGGCCGTCCAGTAGCCCAGCGCCGCCAGAAACCCCAGATACAGCCCGAAGCCGGCCTTCGCGTACGCGAAGATGCCCGTATCCAGATCGGGACGCCGGCGCGCCAGGAACTGGAAGACCATCGCCAGCGTCAACATGCCCGTGCCGGCGATGGCCCAGGCCACCAAGCCGCCCACCGGACCGGTATTGCGCGCAAACACGCTGGGCAGCGAAAAGATCCCCGCCCCCACCATCGAACCCACCACCATGGCGGCAAGCGCCATGCGAGAAAGTTTGGCAGTTTCCCCGCTCACGATCTTCTCCTGAAAAAGACCCAGTGCTTGCCCCGCCCGCGCGGCCGTCCCCCGCCGGGACGGCCGCGCGCGCCGATCCCCCGCTAGGCGGCATCCCGCGAGATCGGGCACGTCATGCAATGCCCGCCGCCGCGGCCCCGGCCCAGTTCCGCGCCGACGAAGGTGATGACCTCGATGCCCGCCTTGCGCAGCAGCGTGTTGGTGTAGACGTTCCGGTCATAGGCCAGCACCACCCCGGGCGAGATGCAGACCAGATTGGCGCCGCTGTCCCACTGCGTGCGCTCGCGCACATAGGCATTGCCGCCGGTCTCGACCACGCGCATTTTCTTGACGCCCAGCGCCTCGCCGATCACATCCACGAGCGAGCCCTTGTCCTTGTGCAGCTCCAGCGAGCCCGGGGTGTTGCCCGGCCGGTAGGAGAACGCCTGGACGTTGTTGACGATGTCGGGGTACATCAGCACGCAGTCGCGGTCCGCGAAGGTCAGCACGGTATCCAGGTGCATGGCCGCCCGCAGCTTGGGCATGGCCGCCACGATCACCCGGTCGGCCGCGTTCTTGGCAAAGAGCGTGGCCGCCAGCTGGCTGATGGCCTGGCGCGACGTGCGTTCGCTCATGCCGATCATCACCGTGCGGTTGCCGATCGGCATGACGTCGCCGCCTTCCAGCGTGGCCAGCCCGTGGTCGGCCGTGGGGTCGCCCCACCAGACGTTCACCTTGCCGGCAAAGCGCGGATGGAACTTGTAGATGGACGACGTCAGGATCGTCTCTTCGTGCCGCGCGGGCCAGTAAAGCGGATTGAGCGTCACGCCGCCGTAGATCCAGCAGGTCGTGTCACGCGTGTACAGCGTGTTGGGCAGCGGCGGCAGCAGGTATTCCGTGACGCCCGCGGCCTCCTTGATCAGCATGAGCTGTTCGCCGCCCACCGACTCGGGAAACTCGTCGGTCGACAGCCCCCCGATCAGCGTCTCGGCCAGCTTGCGCGGCGCCAGCCCGTCCAGGTAGCTGCGGATCTCATCGAGCAATCCCAGCCCGACCTGGTTCGCCACCACCTGGTTGTCCAGGATCCACTTCTTTGCCTCCGGTATCGCGACCGTTTCAGCCAGCAGGTTGTGCATTTCCAGCACGTCCACGCCGCGGTCCCGCATCTTGGTCATGAAGTCGAAATGGTCCCGCTTGGCGTTGTCGACCCACATGACGTCGTCGAACAGCAACGCATCGCAATTGGAGGGCGTCAATCTTTCGTGGGCGCGTCCTGGCGCGCAGACCATCACCGTGCGCAATTGCCCGACTTCTGAATGGACTCCAAATTCCTCGGTATCAGCCATGACTAGCTCCCAGACGTTAAATGGCGATCCAGCCGTAGATCAGGCCGACGATGGCGGCCAGAGCTCCGACGCATGCCACGATGAATACGACCAACTCCCAACCTGTGAAGAACGACCTGCCCTGCTCGCGCCGGGCCCAGAAGTACAGGACAGACCCGGGCGCGTACAACAGCGCCGACAGCAGCAGGAACTTCAATCCGCCGGCGAGAATCATGAACACGGTGTAGACGGCCGCGATGCTGGCAAGCGTCAGATCGCGCTTGCGGTCCTTGCCGTCGACATACGTCTCGCCGCGCTTGGCAAGCTGCCAGCCGAAGCCGGCGACCAGCAGGTAGGGGATCAACGACATCGCGCTGGTCAGGCTCAGCATCAGCGCAAAGGCGTCGCGCGACCAGTACGTGCTGATGACGAACAGCTGCACGATGATGTTGGTCACCCACAGGGCCACGACCGGCACGCCGTTCTTGTTCTCGCGGGCGAACGCGCGCGGCATGTCTTCGTTCTTGGAAGCCGCGTGCATCACTTCCGCGCAGATCAGCGACCAGGCCAGATAGGCGCCCAGCACCGAGATCAACAGGCCCACGCTGACGAACACCGCGCCCCACGGACCCACCACCGATTCCAGCACGCCGGCCATCGACGGCTGGCGCAGCCCGGCGATATCGCTCTGCTGCATGACCGCATAGGGCAGCAGCGACACCAGCACCATCAGCAGCAGCGCCGTCACAAAGCCGATCAGCGTGGCCACCCCCACGTCCGAGCGCTTGGACGCGAACCGCGAGTACACGCTTGCGCCCTCGATCCCCAGAAAGACGAAGACGGTCACCAGCATGGTTCTGCGCACCTGCTCGAACAGGCTGTAGCCGCTCATTTCGCCCCAGAAGTTGATGCGGAACAGGTCGACCTTGAACGCCACGAACAGCACGACGATGAACACCAGGATCGGAATGATCTTGGCGACCGTCACGACCGCGTTGATGAACGCCGCCTGCTGCACGCCGCGCAGGATCATGAAGTGAAACAGCCAGATCCCCACCGACGCCACCGCGATCGCGATGACGGTGTTGCCGTCGCCGAAAACGGGAAAGAAGGCGCCGAGCGTGGACTTGATCAGCACCCAGTACGACACGTTGCCGATGCAACTGCCGATCCAGTAGCCAAACGCGGACAGAAAGCCCATATAGTTGCCAAAGCCCGCCTTGGCATACGCGAAGACGCCCGCGTCCATGTCGGGTTTGCGCTCGGCCAGCGCCTGAAACACGCGCGCCAGCGTGTACATGCCCGCCCCCGCGATGATCCACGCGATCACCGCGCCGACGACGCCCGTCGCCCCGCCAAAGGTCCTGGGCAGCGAGAAGATCCCGGCGCCGATCATCGACCCCACCACCATGCCGGTCAAGGCAAGCAATCCAAGCTTCTTGGGAGTACTGCTTTCCATCATGCACCTCCAATATTGAGCAAAGACGTGAGCGGGTCGGCCAGCTTGCCGGGCGTGGCCCGGACCGGCCGGCTCAGCTGCGGGCAACGCGTGAACTGCGGCCTGCGCCGTACACGGTGGTCATCGTGATAAGTAGGGGCACGCCAATGAACGTGCCCGGAATGCCCCACACAAACCCCCAGAAAAAAACAGCAAACATCACCATCAGCGGCGACAGCGCAAACGCGCTGCCGGCAAGCCTGGGTTCCAGATAGCAGCCGTAGACGATCTGGATGCAGTTCAGGACGACGAGCACCGCAATGCTGGTCTGCAGCGATCCCACCTGTACGAACGCGAAGAACGCCGGAAACACCGTCGCCACCAGCGGCCCGAGGAAGGGGATGTAATTGAGCAGGAAGGCGAGCCCGCCCCAGGCGGTCGCCAGCTCCAGGCCGGCATAGATCGCAAACAACCAGACCGTCACGCCCGTCAGCACGCTTGCGATCGTGCGGATCACCATGTACCAGCGCAGCTTGGCGGCGACCTCGCGCCCGATCGCCATCCAGCGCTGCGCCCGGGCTTCTCCCAGCAGGCGGATCAGCCGCCCCGGCGCCTCGTCCAGCTCGAACAGCCCCAGCGCAATGAAGACAAAGGCGATGAAGATCATGCCCAGCATGCTGTTGATGCGCAGCGCCACCTCCTGGATCGCCCGCACCAGCCACGACACGTTGAAGCTGTCCTGGAACATCTGGATCGCCATCGCGCCGTGCGGATGCAGCGTTTCGGTCTCCAGCGTGAACAGACGCTGGAAGCGCGCGGCGTTGGCCATGACCCACTGCGCGACCAGGCTGAAGCCCCAGGCCGCCAGCGACAGGAACACCACCGACACGACCACCGTGACCACCAGCGCCAGGATCGCGGCCAGCGGCGCCGGCATCCTGCGGCCCAGGTACTGGCGCAGCGGCGCAACCAGGCAGATGACGAACAACGCAAACGCCAACGGCACGAAGATCGGGCTGGCCAGGTACAGCAGGCCGAGCAGCAGGAGGGCAAAGATGCCGGACATTGCGAAGGACGTCATCGTGGTATCACCCCATCAACGCGCTTGACCAGATAGGCATAGAACGGATTGGAGGTCAGCCGGGTCAGCGTGTCCATGCCGATCACGAAGGCGCCGACTTCGCCGCGCATGGACATGGCGCCCAGGCTGATGCCAAATTCTTCGATGTTGTCCGGATGCGTGCCGTACAGCGCGTCGTCGGTCGGGAACGGCAGCGCCACGTGCGATAGCGAATAGACCTCGCGCGGATAGTCCATGCCGATGGCCCGTTCCACGACGGCGGTGGCGTTCGGCTCAATGACGCGCTCGATCATGGCGCTGGACGTGGGGCTGGCGTTGGTGACGAGCGTCAGGCGATAGTTGCGCTTTTCGCCGGGCAGCGTGCCCGCCAGTTGCCAGGCGACACCGCGCCGGAACAGCGGCCCAAGCTTGGTGGCCCGGTTCAGGTCGAACAGCACCAGGTCGCTGCCGTTGGCGGGCAGCCGCGCATACAGCGCGTTGATCAGCGCGCGCGTGCTGACGGTGAAATCCAGCACGGAGTGGAACGTGATGATGGGCGGCAATCGTTCCAGGCCGCCCGCGCGCTGCTGCGCGACCAGCCTGTCCTGCAGCGTCTGAGTCAGCTCGAACGACTGGCGGGCCGCGTGGACCGGGAACGAGTTGTACTTGAAGGGATTGAACTCCGGCACGATGCTCAGCCACGCGGCCTTGGCGAACGCGGGCAGGATGGCCGGCAGGCCCGCCAATCCCGCGAAGCGCGCGAACGACGTGATGCCGACCATCGGCGAGATCAGCACCAGGCGGTCGGGCTTGTCGAGCTTGGGATTGTCCAGCGCATCCAGCGCGTGCATCAGCGCCAACGCCCCGCCATTTGAAAAGCCCACCATGTGCAGCGGTTTGGGCGCCGGCACGCGGCGGCGCGCTTCGCGCACGGCCAGGCGCGTGGCCGCCGCCCAGTCTTCCCAATGCGCGTCCGTCAGCCCGCCGGGCACCGTGCCGTGGCCCGGCATCCGGATGGCGATCGCCACGTAGCCGACGGATTGGTAATGGGCGGCGACGTGGCGCAGGCTGTAGGGCGAATCCGTCAGGCCATGCAGCAGCACGGCCACGCCCCGCGGTTCGCCCGCCGGCAGCAGCATGAACGATCGGTTCCAGTCATGCGCGAAATGCTCGGGGTGCACCTTCGCGTCCGCGAAATAGCGGTTGCTGTCCACCTTGTCCTCCGGCAGCAGCTTGTCGCCCACGTTCTGCCTGACCAGCGCAAAAAGCTGATCCTCATGCGCCAGGTAATCGTCCCAGGTGCTGCGGTCCAGCCGCTCGGCGTCCAGTTCCTGCGGCACATACGTGTGCCACGCCGCCAGCGGCGGCCCCTGCTGGATGTCGTACAGGCGCACGCCCATGAGCGTGAAGACGATCAGCAACGCCACCCCGGCCACGATGAACAAGGCCTTGCGCAGCCGGCGCCACCGCGGGCGCTGGACGGCGTCGGTGGGCTTGCCGGTGTTCACTGCGCGGCTCTCGAGGAGGAAGAACCAGCCCCCGCCGGCAGTACCGGCGTGGACGTGGGGGCTGGCGATCCCGCGGCAGGATCGCCCGCCGCAGGCGGCGCGTCCGCCATGACCACTTCCGGCTGCTCGTCCCCGCCACCCAGCGCCACGTACAGCGACACGCCGTTCTGCAATTGCGAGGCCCGCAGCGTCAGCATCTGCTGCTCCGCGTTGAACAAGCCGCGCCTTGCGTCGACGACTTCCAGGTAGATGGAGATGCCGTTCATGTAGCGCAACTCGGCGGTTTCAGCCAGCCGGCGCTGCGCCTGGATCGCCGTCTCCTGCGCGGTGACCTGTTCCTGGAAGCGCTTGCGGTTTTCCAGCGCGGTCGCCACTTCGCTGAACGCGGTCTGCACCGTCTTGCGGTAGTTGGCGACCAGCTCGTCGCGCTGCGCCGTGGCCAGGTCCACCGCCGCCCGCCGCTGCCCGTAGTCGAAGATCGGCCACCCGATCCCCGCGCCGATGTTCCAGATCTGGCTGGGCGAGGAGAACAGATCCGACAGCTCGGTGGACGCGTAGCCCAGCGATCCGGTCAGCGCAATGCGCGGAAAGAGTGCCGCGCGCGCCGCGCCGATGTTGGCATTGGCGCTGCGCAGGCGGTTCTCTGCCTGCCGGATGTCCGGCCTGACCACCAGCAGCGAAGACGGCAATCCGGGGCTAAGCGCATCGAACTGCCCCGCGGCCTCGATGGGCTGGCCGGGGGCCATCTCGTGCTGCAGGTCTTCGCCGACCAGCACCCAAAGCCGGTTCCAATGCCCCGCCGTGGCGCGCTGCCATTCGGCAAGCTGGGTCTGCGCCTGGGTCAGCAGGATGGCGGACTGCTCGAAGTCGACGCGCGACGTGACGCCGGCGTCCAGGCGGTCCTTGGCCACGCGAAGCGCATAGCTGCGCGTCTCCACCGTGCGCTGCGCCAGCGCGATGCCCTCTTCGCCTGCCTGGGCGTCGTAATAGGTCGAGGCCACGTTTGCGATCAGCGACAGGCGGAACGCGCGCCGGCCTTCCACCGTCGCCAGGTACTGCTGCAACGCCGAGGCGGTCATATTGCGCACCCGCCCCCAGAAGTCCAGCTCAAACGACGAGACCATCACCTGCGCGTTGAACTGATTGAATTGCACGGTCTGCCGTGACCCGGCCAGCGCCGGGTCCAGCACGGTCAGCGGCTGCTGGTTGCGCGACGCCGCCGCGCCGGCGTCCAGTTGCGGCAGCTGATTGGCGCGCTCGATGCGGTAGAACGCCCGGGCCTGCTCGATCCGGGCCGTGGCCGCTGCCAGGTCCTGATTCAGCTCCAGCGACCGTGCAATCAGGCGCTTGAGCTGCGCATCGCCAAAGAACTGCTCCCAGGTCACGTCCTGCGCCGCCTTGGCATCCGGGGGGACCTCGCCCGGGAACATGGCGGGCGTGGCCACTTCGGGCCGGCGGTGCTCGGGCGCAAAATTGCACGCGGACAGCCCACCGATAAGCAGCGCGGCGGCGGCAAGGCGGGCGGGGGTCATGGGTTCTCTCCCCGCTCTTCGGCCTTGGCCGGACCGCTCTCGCCAGGCTTGGGCGCAGTTTTCCGGGGACCGGACCAGCGCCGCGCCACCATGTAGAAAAGTGGCGTGAAGAACACCCCGAACAGCGTGGCGGTCAGCATGCTGCCCATCACGCTGGTGCCCACCGCCTGCCGGCTGGCGGCGCCCGCGCCGGTCGCCAGCACCAGCGGCAGCATGCCCAGCACGAACGTGACGCTGGTCATGATGATGGGACGCAGGCGCTGGCGGGCCGCGTCGACCACCGCTTCCTTGCGGTCGCGGCCCTCAAGCTCCTCCTTGAGTGCGAACTCCACGATCAGGATGCCGTTCTTGGCGGCCAGCCCGATGATGGTCACCAGCCCGATGTTGAAGTAAATGTCCGCCGACATGCCGCGCCCCAACGTGAATGCGGCGGCGCCCAGGATGCCGAAGGGCAGGATCAGCAGCACCGACACCGGCACGGACCAGCTTTCGTACAGCGCGGACAGCAGCAGGAACACCACGACCAGCGACAGGGCCAGCAGCAACGCCACCTGGTTGCCCGCCTGCTGTTCCTCGTACGCCGTCCCCGTCCACTCGTAGGTGATCCCTTGCGGCAGGACCCGCGCGGCGATGGCCTCCATTTCGGCCAGCGCCACGCCGCTGGAGCGGCCCGCCGCGGCTTCGCCCGAAATCGTGATGGAGGGAAAGCCGTTGTAGCGTTCCAGCTGCTGCGGACCGTCGATCCAGCGCATTCGCGAAAACGCCGAGAACGGCACCATCTCGCCCCGGTTGTTCGGCAACTGCAAGGCGGCGATGTCCTGCGGCTGCATGCGCTGATCGGCCTCAGCCTGGATGAACACCCGCTGCACCGAACCATCGTGCAGGAAGTCGTTGACGTAGTTCGACCCGAACGCCAGCGTCAGCGCCTGGTTGACCTGCGCCACCTGCAACCCCAGCGCGCGGGCATGCACGCGGTCGATCTCGACATACAACCGCGGTCCCGGCGGCATGCCGTCCAGCCGCACGCCGGTCAGCAGCGGACTGGCGGCGGCGGCCGCAATCATCGCCGCGCCCGTCGCGGCAAGACCCGCGCCGCCCTGCGCCGTGCGGTCCTGCACCTTCATGGAAAAGCCCGACGCGTTGCCCATCGACGGGATCGGCGGCGGGTTCAGCGCAAAGATCATCGCCTGGGGGATCTGGCGGAAGGCCAGGTTGCTGCGCCCGACCAGCGCATCGACCGCCTTGCTGCGATCCGTGCGCTCGCTCCACGGGTACAGGTCCACGAACGACAGCGCGGCCGTCTGCCCCTGGCCGAAGAAGTTGAACCCGACCACCGACGCCACGTTGCGCACGGCAGGCTGCTCACGCAGCAGGCTTTCGGCCTGTTGCACGGCCACCTCGGTCTGGTCGGCCGTGGTGCCGGGCGCGCCGGTGTACGACACAAAGAAATAGCCCTGGTCTTCCAGCGGCAGGTAGCCGCCCGGCAAGCGCGAGAACAGAAAGATCGTCAGGCCGCACACGCCCAGGAAGATCAGCATCCAGCGCAGCGGCCGCACCAGCATGTGCTCGACCGCACGCACGTACTGGCGCGTCATGGCGTCAAAGCCCGCGTTGAACTTGTCGAACACCCATTGCTTGGCCTTGGACACCCGTCCCTTCGGCGGTTTGCCGTCCGGCAGCTTGAGCAGCGTGGCGCACAACGCGGCGCCCAGCGACAGCGCCAGCACGGTGGACACGACGATGGCGACCGACAGGGTGATGGAGAACTGGCGGTAGATCGCGCCGCTGGACCCCGGAAACATCGCCATCGGCACGAACACCGCCACCAGCACCAGCGTGCTGGCGATGATCGGCCCCCACACCTGGCCGACCGCCTTGCGCGTGGCTTCCGGCGCGGAGAGCTTTTCGTCCTGCATGATGCGGGCCACGTTCTCGGACACCACGATCGCGTCGTCGTTCAACACCCCGATCGCCACCACCATGCCAAACAGCGACAGCAGGTTGATGGATGCGCCAAACAGGAACAGGCCCGCGCAGGTGCCGATCAGCGCAATCGGGACGATCAGCGTCGGGATCAGCGTGCTGCGCCAGCTTTGCAGGAACAGGAACACCATTGCCGTGACCAGCAGCAGCGCCTCCACCATGGTGACCAGCACCGAACTGATCGAGGTCGTGATGAAGGGCGTGGTGTCGAACGGCACCGTCCAGCCGACGCCCGCCGGAAAGACCGATTCCAGCTCCGTCATGCGCTGGCGGACCTGGCGCGCGACGTCCAGCGCGTTCGCGTCATTGGCCAGCTGGATGGCGATGCCGGCGGCCTCCTTACCGTTGACGCTGAGGCGGAAGTTGTAGCTTTCGTTGCCCAGCTCCACCCGCGCCACGTCGCCCAACCGCACGAGCGAGCCGTCGTTGTTCACACGCAGGATGACCTGGCGGAACTGCTCGGGCGTGGAGAAACGGCTCTGCGCGACGATCTGCGCGTTGAAATCCGCGCCGCGCGCCAGCGGCAGGTCGCCCAGCGAACCGCCGATCGTCTGCGCGTTCTGCTCCTGCACCGCGCGCATCGCGTCGCTGGCCGACATCTGAAAACTCGCCAGCTTGCGCTCGTCCAGCCAGATGCGCATGGCGTATGACGAACCGAACAGCTGCACATCGCCCACGCCACGGATGCGGCGCAGCTCATTCAAGATATTGTTGGACGCGAAATTGCCCATCTCGACGGCGCTGACGTTGCCGCTTTCGGACTGCAACGCCAGCAGCATCAGAAAGCCGGATGACGCCTTGGTCACGGCCACGCCCAACTGGCGCACCTCTTGCGGCAGCCGCGGCTCGACCCGGCTCAGGCGGTCCTGCACCTGGCTGCGCGCCACGTCCAGGTCCGTGCCCGGCTCCAGCGTCACCGTAATCTGCGCCGTGCCGTTGGCGCGGCTGACCGACGCCATGTACAGGAAGTTGTCGACCCCGTTCATTTCCTCCTCGATGATGGAGGTGACGGTGCGATCGATGGTGGTGGTATCGGCACCCCGGAAGGTCGCCTGGATGGTGATCGAAGGCGGCGCGATATTCGGGTACTGCTCGACGGGCAGCAGCACCACCGAGATCAGGCCGAACAACAGGACGAAAAGCGCCACTACCCAGGCGAATACCGGCCGCAACACGAAGAATGAACCCATGGCCGGCTCCGTCAGGGTTTCGCGGCTTGCTGTTCGACTGGATCGACCTGCTGGCCGGGCCTGATTCTGTGCCAGCCGTCCACCACCACCCGCTCTCCGGGTTCAAGGCCGCTACGCACCAGCCAGTTGCCGGCGACCTGCTCGCCGACCTGGATCTGTTTAGGCACCGCCGTGTCGCCCGGCCCGATGACGAACACGGTGGCCGTGTCGCCGTTCAACCGCGCGGCCCGCGCGGGGATCAGGATGCCCTCCTTGCGCACGCCCACCAGGATCTGCCCGGTCACGAACTGACCCGGCAGCAGCTCCCGCTTGGCGTTGTCAAAGCGGGCGCGTATGGTCTGAGCGCCGGTCGTCCGGTCCACGCTCAGGTCCGCAAAGTCGACGACGCCCGTTTCGCCGAACTCGCGGCCATTGGCCAGCATAAGACGCACCGGAAATGTGTTGCCCGCCGTGGCCAGCGCGCCCGAGCGCGCGTAGTCGGTCAGGTCCATGATGGCGGTGTTGGATTTGGTGAACGTGGCGCTGATCGGCGAAAGCTGGTTGACCTGCGCAAGCAGCGTTGCGCCCGATGCGCTGACCAGCGCCCCCTCGGTGACCAGCGCGCGTCCCACCCGCCCGGCGATGGGCGCCCTGACCGTGCAACGGTCCAGGCGCAACTGTGCCAGCGTGACCGCGGCCTGCGCATCGGCGACATTGGCCTGCGCCTGGCCCAGAGCGGCGAGCGCCGCCTCGTACTCCTGTGCGCTGACCGCCTGGCGCTGCACCAGCGGACGGAATCGATCGGTGACCGAGCGCGCATTCTTCTGCACGGCCTGCGCGCGCTGCAGCATGGCATTGGCCTGCGCCAGCTGCGCCTTGTAGTCGCTCGGATCGATCTGGAACAGCGGGTCGCCGGCCTCTACGTCGCTGCCCTCGGTGTAGAGCAGCTTCTCCACGATGCCATCCACGCGCGCGCGCACTTCGGCCGTGCGAATGGGCTCGATCCGGCCCGGCAGATCCACGTTCAGATCGACCGGCTGGCTCCCCACGGTCATCACGAAGACCTTTACTGGCGCCAGGGGGACGGCAGCCGCATCGTTCCGGTCCCCGCACCCCGCCAACACCATCGTCCAAGCACTCAACGCATACAACACGACACGACGGACATTGCTGCTCGCTTGCATCATCCCCTACTCCCAGGCGGTCGGACTCAAGGTCCCACTTCCCTCTCCCCCCACCGGTGGAAAGGGCCCAGCTCGGACAGCTCAATGGCGCGGCGGGTGCGCCGGTTCAGCGTATTTTTTGTGGATTACGGGCGCGACGCGGCGCAAAGGGAAGAAGGCGCCGGAAAAGGGAGGAGGGCCCGATCGGGAAACATCCGATCCAGGAAGAACCTGCCCAACTGGGCAAGGCCGATACGTGCCAGGCGTGCGCCGGCCGCATCGTGATACCAACGAGACCATCGACTTTCGCACAAGGATCCTTTATGTCCGGGACAAGGGAAACTGGCTGACAAAGTGTTGCGTGGTCATTCTGCGGACATTGCGCTGCGATCCGCTTACCGGCGCTGGCACGTTACGTGCTGGGGCGCGGCGTTTCGGGACAGCTTAAGTAGCGGCGGCGCTTAGCGCAAGCCTTTCTCGATGGTGTCAATCGACCGCATGGCAGCATTTTTCACGCCTTGCAGCGAAACCTTGGCGCATGCGTGTCCGGATTGGTGGTCGCAAATATGCGAATTTTCGCAGCATGCTTTGCGCGCAACCCAAAGCAGGCGCAATCACGCCTTACGCCAACGTAGGGTAATTATTTCCAGAAGCGGAAAATTGGCACTAATTGAAACTTCGCGATGGCGGGGGGTGCGGCGGCCGCTGCGCGCGGCCGCCGGCAACGTTCAGCTGCGGGGACGAATCTTGCGCACGACTTCCAGCAAATCGTCCAATGACACGGGCTTGCTGATGTGCGCCGAGAAGCCGGCGCTGACGGCTTCTCGCATGTCTTCCTTGGCGCCAAACCCGGTAAGCGCGATGGACGGCAGACCGACGCCCTCCTCCCGCTCGCGAATGGCCCGCATCAGCGCATAGCCGTCCATGTCGGGCATGCCGATGTCCGACAGCAGCAGATCGAACGGGGACTGATCCAGCCGTTCCAAGGCCTCGCGGCCGCTGGAGACAGCCGTCACGATGGCCCCTTCGAGATCCAGCAGTTCGCGCATGACCTGCAGGACGTCCTCGGAATCGTCGACCAGCAGCACATTCAACCCGTCGAGCGGCATGTCGCCATTGGTTTGTGGCGCGTCCTGTTCTTCGCGCGCCCCGGCCAGGTCCAGCCACACCGTGAATCGCGCGCCGGCGCCCAGGCCGTCCGAGTGCACCTCGATCGTGCCCCCATGGGCGCCAACGAGTTCGCTGACGACCGCCAGTCCGATACCCAGCCCCGGGCTGGTGCCGGCCTTCTGACGCACGTCACCCTGGCTGAACATGTCGAAGACCCGGCCGACAAACATCGGGTCGATGCCCTGGCCCGTATCGGCCACGTCCAGCCTCAACCGGTTGTCTTGAACGGCGAGCTTGAGCGCGACCCGCCCTCCTTCCGGTGTGAACTTGATCCCGTTGTTCAGCAGATTCCAGATCACCTGCTCGATGCGCACGGGGTCGGCATCCAGGTAGATCGCCAGGGCGGGATCGAAGTCCGCGCGCAGGTCGACGCCGGCGGCGGCGGCGGCGGGCCTGAGCACATCGAGGATATTTTTCGCGATGGCCACGACGTCGATGATCGATTTGTTCAGCGCCAGCTTTCCAGTGCGCACGCGCGACAGGTCCAGCAGGTCGTCGATGATGCGGGCCTGGCCCCTGACCGACCGCTGGATCAGATCGATGGCACGCGCTGCCGGCGCCAGGTTGCGCACGGCTGGCGCGCGGGCCAGCAGCTCGGCATTGAGCTGAATCAGATTGAGCGGGTGCTTGAGTTCGTGCGACACGACCGCGAAGAATTCGTCCTTGAGCATGCTGTCGGCACGCGCGCGATCCAGCCGCGATTCCTGCTCGGCATCGCGCAGCTTCAGTTCCGTCACGTCGCGCACGATCTTCGCGAACCCTTGATAGACCGGGTCGTCCATGCGGTTCACGCCCCCGGTGCAGTACACCAGGCTGCCATCCTTGCGCTTGTGCCACCGCTCGTCCGGCGCGTAACCGATCTGCCGGGCACGATCGAGTTCGTATTCCGGCCGGCCGGCGGCAATGTCCTCGTCGGTGAAGATGATGGATATCGACTTGCCTTCGGCTTCGGCGCTGGTGTATCCGAACATCAGCTCGGCGCCGATGTTCCAGTTGGTGATGATGCCCTGGTTATCCAGCGTCATGATGCCGAAGTCGCGGGCGCTTTCCGTCATCAGCTTCAGGTGGGCTTCGCCCAGACGAACCCGGTCTTCGGCCTTGCGCCGGTCGGTGATGTCGATGAACGTCAGGACCGCGCCTTCGATGCGGTGTTCGGCACTGCGGTAGGGCAGCAGCCGCGCCAGATACCAACGGTCGGTGGCGCTGCGCACCTCGCGCTCAAGCGGCCGCAGCGATTCGAACACGCCCGCGGCATCCTTGGCCAGGTCCGGATATTCCAGCCGATGCGTGATGTCCAGCACCGAACGGCCGGCGTCGCTGGGAATCACATTGAAGATATCGGAGGCGCGCGGCGTGAACCACTGAATGCGCATCATGCGGTCCACGAACACCGTGGCGATGTCGGTGGACGCGATCAGGTTCTGCAAGTCGTCATTGATCTTGGCGGTTTCGTCGACTTTTGTCTTGAGTTCCGCATTGACGGTAATAAGCTCTTCGTTGACGGACTGCAGTTCTTCCTTGCCGGTTTCCAGCTCTTCGGTGGTCGAACGCAGCTCTTCGTTGATGGCCTGCAGTTCCTCGTTGGAGGCCTTCAGTTCCTCCGTCGAGGTCTCGGCCTGCTCGATGGTGGCCTGCAACTGATCCTTGGTGCGCTGCAGCTCTGCCTCCAGCCGTGTCAGCACGGCGGCAGAACCGCTCGTCGGGCCCTGGCTGCCATCGGCGCTCATGACGTCTTCGACTTCGTCGAACAGCACCAGCATGTAGTCGCTGGCGGACTCCTCGTGCCGGAACGGCCGCACCACCATGTTGATGTAGGCCTGGCGGTCGCCGAAGGTCATCTTGACCCGACGCGCCTCAACGCTCTTGCGCGAGTGCAGCGCCTGGAACATTGCCGTGCGCAGTTCGGTGCGAAGTTCGGGATGCACCGACGCCGGGAGATTCCGGGAAGGCTCGCCGCCCGGATGGCGCAGGAAACGGCCTGCGCGGTCCGAGATATGCACGATGTCGCTGTTGGCATCGACGATGACGCTGGGTGGCGCGTACATTTCAAGCGCGCGCTGGTGCACCGCGGCGTACGACACCTTGGTCTCACGCACCGGCGCGGTGGAGGCGTGGATGGGCCGCACGTGACTGAAACCGCCGTCCGTCATTTCGGGCATGCCGCTCAGCTGCGCCGGGGTCTCGCGCGCGGCGTAGATGCGATAGCGCTTGTCCACCACCTGGAACAGCTGCGGGCACGCATCTGCCGATTCGGAGCTGCCCAGAAAAAGGAAGCCGCCCGGCTTCAGCGCAAAATGGAACATGCGCAGCACATCGCGTTGCACCTCGCGATCCAGGTAGATCAGCAGATTGCGGCAGCTGACCAGATCCAGCCGCGAAAAAGGCGGGTCGCGCAGGATGTTGTGCACGGCAAACAGAACACGCTCGCGCACGTCTTTCTTGATGCGATATTCGTCGTCCTTGCGGCTGAAGAAACTTTGCAGCATTGCCTCGGGCACATCGGCCTTGATCGCCATGGGATATGCCGCCGCCCGGCCCACCGTCAGCGCCGTTTCGTCGATGTCGGTGGCAAAGATCTGGATCCGGGGCGGCTGAGGCATCGCCGCAGCCCGCGCGCTCATCAACATGGCGAGCGAATACGCCTCTTCGCCCGTCGAACAACCCGCCACCCATGCGCGCAACGCGGAATCCGGCGCATGACTGAGTGCCTTGAACAGCTTGGGCAGCACGAATTCATCCAGATTGGCAAAGGCGTCCCGGTCACGGAAGAACTGCGTCACGCCGATCAGCATGTCGGATAGCAGCCTGGGGGTTTCGTCGCTGCGTTCCTGAAGCAGCTTTCCATAGTCCGCCAGGGTGGCGGCGCCCGTGATCTGCATGCGGCGCTCGATCCGGCGCAGCACCGTGGCTTTCTTGTAGTGACGAAAGTCGTGCGCCGTGCGGGCGCGCAGCAAGGCAAGGATCTCGCGCAACGTGTTGCGATCGTGCTTGGACTCATCCGCCGCCTGCTCGGCGTCGGCCGCGCCCGCGGCTTCCTCCTCGGTCAGCGGCGGCAGGTGGATGCTGCCCATGTTCTCCGCGATTTTCCTGAGGCGATCCGGCATGATCGACACCGGCAGCACGATGTCCACCGCGCCGGTTGCGATCGCGCTTCGCGGCATGGTGTCGTGCTCGGCGTCCTGGGGCGACTGCGCGAACGTCACGCCGCCCTGCTCCTTGATACGGGCAAGGCCGACCGACCCGTCCGATCCGCCGCCGGACAGGACGATGCCGACGGCGCGCGTTGTGTGCACGTCGGCCAATGTTCGGAAAAACGTGTCGATGGCGATGTGGCGGCCTTCCGGTCTGGCCGTGCCGGCGGTCACGCGCAGATACCCATCGTTCATCGCCAGCGTCGCGCCCGGGGGTATCACATAGATGTGATCACGCTGGATCGGGACCGGCTTGGTGACCTGCGCGACCGGGATAGCGGTGCTGGCCTGCAAAATTCGGTCAAGGACGCTTTCGTGGTCCGCGGACAGGTGCACCACGACGACGAAGGCCATGCCGGGCTTGGCCGGCATATGCGAAAAAAATGTTTTAAGCGCGTCGATCCCCCCGGCTGAGGCGCCCAGGCCGACCACAGGAAAGCTGAGGTCACTACGGACGACGCCGGGCTTGTTGTTTGGAACGGACGGCGAATCGGACATTTTTTGCCTGTGGTGACGGGCTGAAGGGTATCGGCAATGATACAGGTCGCGAAAAGCGCGGCGGCTTCACGTCACGATGCAGGCCCCGGAGGCAACGCGCGCTTGTGCGCGGTGGCGTTGAACTGCCGCTCGATCACCGCCACGGCGTCCGGCGCAATCGCCTCGCCTTCCAGATATCCATCGATCTGGGCATACGTGACACCGTACGCGTCCTCATCCGGGCGCAACGGCCTCAAGGATTCGAGGTCGGCAGTGGGCACCTTTTGCACCAGCCGCTCCGGCGCCCCAAGCAACGTTCCCAACGCCCGGACCCGCCGCTTGGTCAGCCCGCGCAGCGGCAGGACATCCGCCGCCCCATCGCCGTGTTTCGTGAAGAAACCCATCAACGCCTCGGCCGCCTGGTCCGTGCCGATGACCAGGCAATCCAGCGCGCCGGCTATTGCGTACTGCGCGATCATGCGCTGCCGCGCCTTGATGTTGCCCGCGCCGAAGTCCTCGGCCGCCTCGTCCGCGTAGGCAAGGCCCGCTGCGCGAAGCGCCTCGCGCTGCGCGTCCACCGCCGGCTTGATGTCGATGCGCATCCGGCGGTCGGGCGCGATGAAGTCCAGCGCCTGCGCCGCATCTTCCTCGTCGCGCTGCTCGCCATAGGGCAGGCGCACCGCGATAAACGTGGCCGGCCTGCCTTGGGATCGCACACGTTCGACGGCAAGCTGCGCCATCCGCGCCGCCACCGTGGAGTCCACCCCGCCGCTGATGCCCAGCACATAGCCAGCGCGCCCCGAGCGGACGAGGTAATCGGCCAGGAATGCGACCCGCGCTTCCAGTTCGACGGCCGCGTCAAAGTCCTTGGTGACGCCGAGCTCGCGCGCAATGGCGTCCTGCGGGCGCAATGCCGTGTTTTGGGGTTGCATGTTCACTCCTTTTGCTTCTGGCCGATTCCCGCAGCAATCCGTGTGCCCGGCCGCCTGGCCCGTAGCACCCTCGCGCACGCGCGCAGGCACGCCATTTGCTCGCCCTTGCCCGGTGACTGCGTTTTGCTTTGGGAGGCGCCACGATGGACCCGGATTGGTCGACGATGTTCACGTTTTCCGTCGCCCCGCTGGAAATCTTAATCCGCGGGACGATCGTCTATTGGTTCATCTTCGTGCTGCTCAGGCTCGCCGGGCGGCGCGATGTCGGATCGCTGGGCGTGGCCGACATGCTGGTGCTGGTGCTGATTGCCGATGCCGCCCAGAATGCGATGGCGGGCGAGTACAAGTCCATCCTTGACGGGATGGTGCTGATTTCCACCATCCTCGGCTGGACGGTATTGGTGGATCGCGTCAGCTATTTTTGCAAGCCCCTTGGCCGCCTGCTGGAGTCGGATCGCGTGTGTCTCGTGCGGGATGGCGTGGTGTCCAAACGGGCGCTTCGGCGTGAATACCTGACCGAAGACGAACTTATGAGCCAATTGCGGCTCAAGGGCGTGCTTGAGCTGTCCGAGGTGCGCCGCGCCTACATGGAGCCGGATGGGGACATCAGCGTCATCAGGCGCCGGGCGCACAGCCGCTTTCGCCGGGTGTAGACCGGCGGCGGCAAGCGGCCGGCGCTCAGGGCATCGTATGCGCGTCCTCGGTCAGCACCTGCATCAAGGCTTCAACGGAATAAGGCTTCTGCATCACCGGAAAGCCCAGCGCCCGAGGCCCCGCCATCGCCTCGCTGTAACCGCTGGCCAACACGATCCGGATGCCGGGCCAGCGCTCCCGGATCCGATAGGCCAGATCCATGCCGTTCATGCCGGGCAGCACAAGGTCAAGAATGGCCAGGTCGAACCCGCCGTCGCGCTGTTCAAGTTCCTGCAAGGCCTTTTCGGCGTCAACGGTCCAGGTGAGCTGTTGACCCAGCTCTTCCAGCCATGCCGATACCACTTCACCGACCATGCGGTTGTCTTCCACCAGCAGCACATCGCGGCGCACTGGCACGTTGGCCATCTCACCAGAGACGGGCGATTCGGCCATAACGCCCGGCGCCTTGGCGGCCGGCAGGTAAAGCGTGAACGTCGTGCCCGTGCCCACCGTGCTGTCGACGGTCACGTCGCCGCCCGATTGCCGGACAAAGCCCTGCACCTGGCTCAGTCCCAGGCCGGAGTTTTCATGCTGGCCCTTGGTCGTGAAGAAGGGTTCGAAGACATGCGCCAGCACCTCCGGCTCAATCCCGCTGCCGGAATCCTGCACCGACAGCGCCACCTGCGGCCCATTGAGCCTCGCCAAGCCGCCCAGCGTCGCGGTGTCGGGCACGATCTGGGCCGATATCTTCAATTGGCCGCCCGAGGGCATCGCGTCGCGCGCATTGATGACCAGGTTGAGCAGCGCCGACTCAAGCTGGGTGGGATCGGCGAAGATCGTACAGTCGCCCGGCCCGAACTCGTAGCTGACCGCCACGGACGAACCCACCGTGGTTTCGAAGAGCGGCCGCATCGAAGCCAGACTGTCGCGCACGTCGAACGCGTGCGGCTGCAGCGGCTGCCGCTTGGCGTAGGCAAGGAGCTGCCGGGTAAGCTGGGCCGCTTTTTCCGTCGTGTCGATGATGATGCCCACATAGCGCATCAGCGAAACAGGCAGGTCGGGATAGCGCTTGATGAATTCCGCGGAGAACCGGATTGCTGTCAGAAAATTGTTGAAGTCATGCGCCACGCCGCCCGTCAGCCGTCCAATGGCCTCGTTGCGCTGGGCATGGTGCATTGAATCGCGGGCTTCCTGGAGCTGCTCGTGCCGCTCTTTCTGCTCGGTGATGTCACGCGTGATCTTCGCGTAGCCAACCAGCTCGCCGCGATCGTCAAGGACCGGGTCGATCACCACGCTGCACCAGAACCTGCTGCCATCCTTGCGCACGCGCCAGCCCTCGGCCTCGAAGCGCCCCTCGCGGCGGGCTGTCTCAAGCGCGCGCCGCGGCACACCGGCGTTCCGATCCTCCGGCGTGTAAAAAACGGAGAAGTGCTGCCCGATGATCTCGTCCGCGCCATAGCCCTTGAAACGCTCGGCGCCCGGATTCCAGCTGCTGACGCGGCCATTGGCGTCCAGCAGGTAGATGGCGTAATCCATTACCGCCCCTACCAGCAGTCGATAGCGATCCTCGGACGGAAAATCCGGTAAAGAAGTCATGCAATGTCCCCACCTGCGTGTCTATTCATGCTCAAGCCCCGTCAGCAAACGGCGTGCCATCCCGAAAAATCTGTTACAGCCGCCAGCGCCCAGGCACAAAATTTGCTCTAACAGCCATCAGTAGACGGCGCATCCCTGGCGCCGCCCGGGCATAGAGGGCCTTAGCAATGCAACCCATTCGTAAAGCTGTATTTCCCGTCGCGGGCCTCGGCACGCGGTTTCTTCCCGCCACCAAGGCCATGCCCAAGGAGATGCTTCCCATCGTCGACCGGCCGCTGATCCAGTATGCCGTTGAGGAAGCGGTCGCCGCGGGCATCACGGAACTGATTTTCGTCACCGGCCGAAACAAGCGCGCCATCGAGGATCATTTCGACCGCGTGCCAGAACTGGAATACGACCTGGAAGCGAAAAACAAGAACGCCCTGCTGGAAACCGTCCGCAACGTCATTCCGGACAACGTCAAATGCGTGTACACCCGCCAGCCAGCCGCCCTGGGGCTGGGCCATGCGGTGCTCTGCGCGGCGACCATTGTAGGCAACGAACCGTTTGCCGTGCTGCTGGCGGACGACATGATAGACGCGGATGCCCCCGTCATCGGCGAAATGATGAAGGTGGCCCGGGAGTTCGACGGCAGTGTCCTGGCGATCCAGCAGGTGCCCAAAGCCAACACCCACCAGTACGGGATCGTCTCCGGCAGCCGCAAGGCGCACGGCGTCATGAGCCTGACCGGCATCGTTGAAAAGCCCAAGCCCGAAGACGCGCCGACCGACCTGGCGGTCGTCGGGCGCTACATCCTGGAGCCCGAAATCTTCGCGCTGCTAGAGAGCACCCAGGCGGGCGTGGGCGGCGAAATCCAGCTGACCGACGGCATCGCCGCCCTGCTCAAGGCCCGAAACGTCTTCGGCTTCGAGTACGAGGGCGTGCGCTACGACTGCGGCAGCAAGGAAGGCTTCTATCGTGCCACGATGGAAATTGGACGGAAGTATCACAACCTGGGTTGACGCCTCGGGCACGCCATTTGCGGCGATAAGGCGGCGCCGCTGCTGGTTGAGGGAGGCTATCCCGAGAACGGGCGGCGCGCTCCCATCTTTACAAAGGAAGCCACCCCATGACCGATTCGAAACCCGCCCCGCCGCCCAATCCGCCGCCGTCGCCCCACGTGGATCGCGCAGAGACTGGCTACACGGGTCAACCAACCGAGGACGGTCCGCCCACGGGGGACGTCAATCAGAACCCCGACACCAATTCGGGGTATCCCGCCGGCGGGTCCCAGGCTCCCGCGGGCAAGGATCCGTACGGACGTCCCAAGAAATCCGAGTCCTGACCATACCTGCCCGCCGTGCCCAGGAGACCGCGCTCAGGTCCTGCGGTTTCTTGGGCCATCGCGTCGCCATCTTCCTTCCGTTTCCGGCCGACGCAGACGCCTGATCTGCGCGCAGTTGGCCAAAGTTCAGATGTTTCCTCTTTACGCCCAATTTCTTAAACGCGCCGCCGCCTATCGCGACGCGATCGGACAGGACAGTGTCCGCCTTCCCCTGCAAACCATTACCGCCGTGCTGCTGGCCTATGGCTGGATGCGGTGGCAGCAGATGCCGGATCTGGCATGGGGCGCCTTTTCCGCGCTATTTGTGGTGCGGGCCACCGTGGAGGGCACGGTCGGCGAAGCAGCCGCCCGCATTCTGGGCGCAATGGTCGGGGTGGCGCTGGGCATTGCCCTTGTGCCACTTGCCGCCGTCACCGGCCTGCCGGCGCCATGGAGCATCGTGGTCGGTGTAGGCGCCGCCGCTTGCCTGACGATACGCTGGCCCTCCTTGAACTACAGTCTCGTCACGGCGACCATCCTGACCGTGACCCCGGACGCCGACCTCGTTGCAGGCGCCGTCAACAAGACACTTGCGATCGTCGTGGGCTCGGCCGCCGGCATCCTGGCCGCCTTTGCGGTGCTGCCGCTGTCGGCCCATCACAGCATGCGGTACAACCTTGCCGCCTCGTTGCAGCTGTACGGGGAATTGCTGGTCGAATGGGCCGCCGCCCTGAACGAAGGCCGAGAACGCCCGCGGCCGCGAGACAAGCCCGCACTGGAACGCGCGCACTGGAGGGCGATCGACATGGCTCGCCAGTCCCGATCGTTGCCCATCGACTTTGTGGGCCGCGACACCCAGGCGCAGCGATTGCAGGAGCGGATCGAGGAGCTATGGCTTACCGTCCCGCTGATGGAGCGCGTGGGCGGCGTGCAAGTCACCGAGAATGTCTCACGCCGTCTGGGCCCTGCCCTGCATGCGGTTGCGCAGGCAGCGCAAAGGCAGATCGACGGCCTGGCGCGCGCCATTCGTGAACGGGGCGCCGGCGCGCCCCTGTGCTGCACGAGTCAACAATTTGCTCAGCTGGACGCCGTGGTGCAGGAAGCCGCCAGCGGCGGCGGCTTCACGTGTGACGAACGGGTGGCGGTGGATCTGATCCGCTGGTCCTGGCACGAGGTCACGCGGGAATTGGATGCCCTGTGCGACACCGTGGAACCTGCCGCGCAACAGACCCCATCCCAGGCCGGGGCCTGACGCGCGCCGCGCGTCATGGCGTGAGCACCACCTTGATGCACCGATCCTCCTTGTCGCGGAAGGTCTTGTACATATCCGGTCCGGCCTCGAGCTTTGCGCGGTGCGTGATGACAAACGACGGATCGATC
The DNA here is from genome assembly GCF_041879325.1 of Achromobacter sp. JD417. NCBI lineage: Bacteria > Pseudomonadati > Pseudomonadota > Betaproteobacteria > Burkholderiales > Alcaligenaceae > Achromobacter > Achromobacter sp. JD417. The sequence goes on from NZ_CP087159.1 coordinate 4,123,908, forward strand.
CTGCCCTGCACAATCAGGTCGAGCAGCTCGTCCGTCCAGCGCCGCACATGGGTCTGGCCCATGCGCCACGTCAGTCCCTTGTTCATCGACGCGCCAAACGGAATCTTGTCGATCATTCCCCCGTAGACGCCGGGGACCGACAGGATGCCGGCGGGCCGGCACACATACATCATCTCGCGCAGCACGTGCGGCCGGTCGGTCTCGGCGCCCACTGCCTGCTTCACCCGGTCGTAAAGGTGCTCCATCGTGCTGCTGGCGTGCGACTCCATGCCGACCGCGTCGATGCATTTCTCCGGGCCCTTGCCGTGGGTTAGGTCCTTTAGCCGCTCCACCACATCCTCGTCCTGGAAGTTGATCGTGACCGCGCCGCAGTCGCGTGCCATCTTCAGCCGCTCCGGCACGGATTCGATGCAGATCACCTGGCGCGCGCCCAACAGGATCGCGCTCTGGATCGCCATCTGGCCCACGGGTCCGCCGCCCCACACGGCGACGGTGTCGGTCGATTCGATGTCGCACTGCTTGGCCGCCTGCCAACCGGTAGGCAGAATGTCCCCCAGGAAAAGAACCTGTTCATCCGACAGCTCGTCGGGCACCTGCACATGGGTCGAATCGGCAAACGGCACGCGCACGTATTCCGCCTGGCCGCCGGCATAGCCGCCGGTCAGATGGGTGTAGCCGAACAGCCCCGCAGTCGTATGCCCGAACATCTTGGCCGCCTGGTCCGCGTTGCGGTTCGTGCGCTCGCAGACCGAAAAGTTGCCCTTCTTGCATTGGTCGCATTCGCCGCAGGTGATGGTGAACGGAATCACGACCCGGTCCCCCACCTTCAGGTTCTGCGCCTGCGCGCCGACTTCCACGACCTCACCCATGAACTCGTGACCCATCACGTCCCCGGACTTCATGCCGGGCATAAACCCGTCGAACAGATGCAGGTCCGATCCGCATATCGCGCACGCGCTCACCTTGATGATCGCGTCGCGCGGATTCTCCAGGATCGGATCGGGCACCGTGTCGTAGCGAATGTCGTGCTTGCCGTGCCAGCAAAGTGCTTTCATTGGAATCTCCTTTGACGTGACCGCAACACGCGATCAGGCCTGGCGCAGCAACTGCCATGCCGTGTCGCCTATCCACACGCCGGCGGCCGCCCTTGCTCCGACCAACCGCGTGAGGATCTTCGCCTTGGCGCAGATGGGAACAGGACATGCGGACCGCGCCGCCGACGGCGCGCTTGCGATGCCATTCAAGGAAACTGCCATGGAACTCGTCCGCACACCTGTTGACCCCGCCGCCCCTCGCCGCCTGCGGCGAGCCAGCTTTTTGCTGGGTTTCGCCATGGGCGGCTTCTTTGACGGCATCCTGCTGCATCAGATTCTGCAATGGCACCACCTGCTATCGAACGTGCAGGTTGGACCGCTGGGGTCGCTGGGCGCCCAGGTCGCGGCCGATGGCGTCTTTCACGCCATCATGTACGTCATCGCCGCCGCCGGGCTCATCGAGTTGTTCCGCGCCCGGTCAGCCGCGTCGCCGGGCACGCCGATCCGCCCGCGCTGGGGCCACTTCTGGATTGGCTTTGGCTCCTGGCACATCATCGATGCGCTGCTCTCGCACTGGATCACCGGCATTCATCGCATCAAGATGGACGCGGAACAGCCGCTCATCTGGGACGTCGCCTGGTTTGTCGTATTCGGCCTGGCGCCGCTGCTGGCCGGCTGGAAGACCCGCAATCATCGCCGCCCGCCGCCCACGGGCCGCACCGGCAAATCGCTCGTCGGCCTGCTCGCGGCAGCGGTGCTGGCGGGCGGGATGCTGAACCTCTTTCCCTTGCGTGCCGGCGCAGACACCACGGTGGTCGCGCTGCGCCCGGGCGCGTCCCCCGCCGCGGTGTTCCAGGCGCTGGCCGCAACCGATGCCCGCATCGTCTGGTCGGATCCGCAAGGATCCGTCTGGGTCATGACCGCCGTCCCCACCGCGCAAAAACTGCGCCTATTTGCAGCCGGCGCGATGTACGTCAGCGGGTCGGTTGCGCCGGCGGGGTGTTCGGCATGGCTGACGGCCGGTGCGGCAAGTTGACGCAACGGACGTACTACGGCTCACACGACGCCCATGCTGCGATGCGTATTGACCGTGCAGGGGCAACATGCACCAATACCCCGACAGTGTGAACAGGAGGCAGAAATGTCAAACCCAACATACAAGCGTGTCATGGAAGTCGTTGCCGCTGCTGCCGACGGTAGCACCTACCGCATCGACAGATATTCCTCGCAGCCAATGGGCGATGAAATGCCCCGCGCCTACTGCTGCCTTCCCGACGGCCAGCTCGTGACCTGGGAAGGCGATGGACACTACAAACTTCCGGATGGCACCGTCGTCACCATGGTGGCGTCCCGGTTGTGCCAGTAGGTCGCTACATCCCGCGGATCAATACGCCGACCAGAAACAGGACGGCTACCGCGCCTATCCAGAAAGCAAGCATCAGCCAGGGGCCGCGGCCGGTCTTGGCCCCGCGCCGCGCGGGCCGGCCCCGCGAAGGTGACTCGTCTGCTGGTTTCATGATGGCTCTCCAGGGCGCCCATTTCAGCGCATAGTACGAATGACGGCCCTGCACGCGCAAGTACTGCACAGGGCCGTCATCGCCTAGGCGGGCGCGCTGCGCATTTCACTACTTGGCCTTGCCCGCCTTGGCGGCCTCGGCGTTGGTCTGCTGGAGCGCCAGCATGCTCAGCTTCTCGTCGGTGGCCTTTTCTTCAGCCAGTGTCTCCTTCAACAGCTTCAGCGCTTCGGTCTCGCCCAGTTGCTTGGCAAACGTGCACAGCGTGCCGTAGCTGGCGATCTCGTAGTGCTCGACCTTCTGCGCAGCCGCGATCAGCGCTGCATCGCGCACCGGACCTTCTTCAACGTCTTCAATGACGTCGCGGCCCTCTTCGACCAACCCTTCCATCGCTGCGCACTTGATGCGCTTGAGACGGAAGTCCGCCCCTTCCACAATCTTGTCGATGCGTTCGACCTGGCCACGGGTCTCTTCGAGGTGGGCGGTGAACGCGTCGGCCAGTGCGGGATCGCTGGCTGCCCGGGCCATCTTCGGCAAGGCTCGCGTGAGTTGCTTTTCGGCGCTGTAGATATCCGATAGCTCGTGTACAAACAGGTCCTTCAAGGTTTTCTGGCTCATGATCACTCCTGTAGGTGGATCGATTGAAAAGCGGGCCTTGCCCAGCCGCTGTACAGCAAGGCGCATGCCGGTGAGCCTTGGTGCAACGAGTGGCGGGCAGGCCCGCTTGAACGGCCCGGCGCCGGTTCGGGCGCCGGCGCACGCGCGTGCGCTACTTCTTGGCGGACACGCTTTGCTGCAACGCCTTGGCCGCCTGCAGATGCTGCTGGAGACCGGGCAGCGTTTCGATCGCAAATTGCTTGACCTCGGGATCCTTCACTTCCTTCGAGGCCTTTTCGAACAGCTTGACGGCGTCCTCGTGCGCGTCCACGCCGATCTCGTCGGCGTAAGCCTTGTCGAATCCTTCCTTGCGCAGGCCCAGCGCCTTGAGCTTGGCCGACTGCATCATCGACGGATCCTTGGGCGCCTCGAAGCCCTTGCTCTTGGCCAATGCCTCAAGCTTCTGCCCCACCTTGGTGTGATCGTCGATCATCATCTGCGCGAACTTCTTGACCTCGGCGTTCTGCGACTTTTCCAGCGCCATCTTGCTGCCGGCAATCTCGAGATGGCCGGACTCGGCCGCGTCGGTCAGAAAGCCACGGGCCTCGCTGTCCAGCTTGTTAGTTGCGGCGGGCACCTGCCCGCCAGGGGCGGCGGGCGTCTGCGCTAGCGCAACCGAACCCATGCTGAGGACAATTGCAGCGCCAAGCCCTGCCTTCAAAAGACGGTTTTTCATTCGGACCTCCAGTAGGAATAGCGTCGCCGGATGACGGCGCGTTGCCGTCTGACGAACAGCCAACCTTCAGCAAACGTCATGCCCGGTGGGCCCCCCGCATGGCATCCCCTCGCGCATTTAGGTTGGTGGCGAGCGAGCGCAATACGGGAACGTTAGTTGCGGACTTTCGGTTGTCACAGCGACGCGGTCATCGGGTTCTGGTTGGGGAGCCTGGTGGCTGGCACGGCCTCGCCTCGTCGCTGTGACCTTGCTTTCACCTGGACGGGGCGTGTTCGCCCCACAACGCATGGCACTTTTTGCGGCTCAACGCGCGTGTTTTACGGCGATGTAACACAGAAACGCGAAGTTACACGCGCTGCGTTGCACGACGGTTTTGCGCTGGGCAAACTAAGCGCTCGCATCTTTTGGGAGAGTTGCCATGCAAGTGGATATCCAGAAGCTGGGAGCAGACGCCGCGCGCCAGGGGTTGACCCTATTGGATTGCCCCTACCTTCGCACCGCAGCCATGCCTGCGCAGACCGGCGAATCCGTCAATGAATGGCGCAGCCGCGTCGAGATGTGGAAAGCCGGCTGGAAAGACGGCGTCAAATCTCGGGCAGTGAGCCGCACGCCTTCATCCCCCTTCATGAGCATACGCAGGTAGCATCGCCCTGCTTTGCGCGCCACGCCGGGCCCTGGACCATGTCCAGGGCCCGCTTCGTTTGGGTCGCCCGAGAGTCCATTCAGCAGGTGCAAATAGCCCTGAAGGGTTGGTCGAGAATTCTTGCACTTTGTTGCACCGCAGGGGGAGCCGATTTTGGAAAATCCCGGGCACAACGATTTCTATCCACACCACTCACTGGAGCGCACGATGAATACTGAACAAGGTATTTGCGTAGATGGATTCAAAGTCCACTGCGACGTCATTGAGTTGCCCACCGGCAAATACCGCTTGGACGTCACGACCCGGCGTGACGGCGACCTTGAGGACCAGCAGGCCGTCTGGCCCATTCCGAGCGGCAAGCTGTTTTCGGCCCAGCAAGAAGCCGAGCGGCACGCGAAGTGGATTCTTAAAGGCATCCGGCGCGTCGACCCCAGCGGCACGCCGCAGTTCTGCCTGACCTGACGCGCACCGCGCGCGCAGTCCCCTGGAGCGCCTTCGGGCGCTCTTTTCATGGACCGTGCCGCCCCCCCTCTCGGGCACGCGCATTGCTGTGGCTCCACCGCCACATCCGGCCGGTAGCCTAGTGAACGACGCTGCCGGCCTTCACCCTGGGGAGCATCCATGTATCGGCCACGCCACAACACACAAGCGGATTCACCGCTGACGGCCTCTGCGCTTGCAAGTCTTGCGGCAGCGCGCGGCCTCTTTTCGGGATCGTATTAAGTGCCCCGCCAGACCTCCCCAGCCGGCCAGGTGCTGCCGGACCCGCGGACCTCGATGCTGAGGGGGCTGATGGGAACGGGTCTGCTCGTCGCGTGCGGGCTGGGCGTGTTCGCGTTATGGCGATACCTGGACGCCGGCCATCCCGCAGTTGGCGCCGCCTTGTTGGGCGGCTTGCTCGCGGCGGGCGCGACCGCGCTGGGCGCGTTGCCGGTCGCGTTCTCGCAACGCGTGCCCGAGCGGGTGCAGGACACCCTGCTGGGATTCGGCGCGGGCATCATGCTGGCCGCCTGCGCGTTTTCGTTGATCATTCCGGGCCTGGACGCGGCCCGGGAACTCGGGAGGGGCCCCTGGGGCGCGGGTCTGACCATCGCGGGCGCCATCCTGCTCGGAGCACTGGCGCTGCTGCTCTTGGACCGCGTGCTGCCCCACGAGCATTTCATCAAGGGCAAGGAAGGCAAGCCCGCACGTAACCTGCGCCGTACCTGGCTGTTTGTCTTTGCCATCACGCTGCACAACTTTCCGGAAGGCCTGGCGATCGGCGTCGGCTACGCCGGCGCCGATCCCGTGCAGGCGGGTTCGCTCGCCATGGGCATTTCGATCCAGGACGTTCCCGAGGGACTGGTGGTGGCCATTGCCCTGCTCGCCGCGGGCTACCGGCGCGCATTCGCTGTTGGCTTCGGGATGGCATCGGGGCTGGTGGAACCGCTGGGCGCCGTGCTTGGCGCGGCCATTGTGGGGTGGTCGGCCTCGCTCTTGCCCTGGGGATTGGGCTTTGCGGCTGGCGCCATGCTGTTCGTCATCAGCCACGAAATCATCCCCGAGACCCATCGAAAAGGCCACGAGGTTCCCGCGACCTGCGGCCTCATGCTGGGATTCGTGCTCATGATGCTGCTGGACACGGCGCTGCAATGACGTCGCCCGGCGTTGCTGTGTCACCGGTATAAGCGGATCCCTCTCCGCCTTTGGATGTCGGCCGCGTTGACGATGCCCATCCGATTTCAGTAATGTAAATCGGTGAGCCAGCCGGCTCACTTTTTCCCTGTAAGCCATTCCATCTGCAAGCCAACCCCAGGAGCTCGAACATGAAGAAGCACCTACTGATGATTGGTCTCATTGGCTCGCTGACCTTTTCGGTCACCGGCCAGGCAGCTGATGCGAAAAAGCCTCTCGGCATGTGGCAATGCCAGGACTTCCTCGACGTCCAAGAGAGCTTTCGTCCCGTCGTCGTCAGCTATGCAGAAGCGCTGAACAACAAAGGCAAGCCCGAAGAGGCTGTGGTCGACGTAGAGGGCATCAGCACCCGCACGCCGATGCTGGTCAAACAGTGCAACGAAAACCCCAAGCTCATGCTGCGCGACGCCTTGGCGGGTCTGAAAAAGTAAGTGTCTCGACGCCCCTGAGGCTCAGGCTTCAGGGGCCTGCCTCGGCTTCCCAAGCGCACGAGGAACAACATTTGCTGCGGTCGGCGCTCCGTGCATGGGAGGCCCCGTAATGAATTCCTGGATATTTGGAGATTGGCTCAACGCGCACCCGATGGCGCTTTGGATCATCGCACTCGGCGTGGGCGCGGTGCTTTTCATGGTGCTTGCGACCGTGCTGAAGGTGGTGCGCGCGCGGCTGGAGGCGCGGGCGCAGTTGCCCGGCCATGGTTTCGCCAGCGCCATGTCGCAGATACTGCGGCGGACCAACTGGGTCGTGCTGGCGCTGCTGTGCCTGATGGCCGGCATCGACGTCAGCGATGCGCCCCTGCCCTGGAGCGGCGCTACCATCAGCCATCTGTGGTTTGTGCTGCTGGCGCTGCAGGGCGCCTTGTGGCTGGAACGCGCCGTGGACGTGCTGGTGCGCCGCGCGGTGCTTGCACGTGGCGACGCCAGCCGCGTGACCGCCACCCTGCTCGGCCTGCTGCTACGCACCTTCGTCTGGGCCGTGGCGCTGCTGGCCATGCTGGACAACCTGGGGGTGAACATCACGGCGCTGGTCGCCAGCCTGGGCATCGGCGGGGTCGCCGTGGCCCTGGCCGTGCAGACCATCCTGAGCGACCTCTTCGCCTCCATTTCCATCGGCCTGGACAAGCCGTTTGAAGTGGGCGATTTCATCGTGTTCGGCGCAGTGGCCGGCAGCATCGAGCACATCGGCCTGAAGACCACGCGCATCCGCAGCCTGGGCGGCGAACAGATCGTGTGCTCGAATACCGAACTGCTCAAGCAGACAATCCAGAACTACAAACGCATGCAGCAACGGCGCATCGTCTTCTCGGTACGCATCAGCTATAGGACCGACGTCGAACGTGCCGCGGCAGTGCCCGGCATCCTGCGCGACCGGATCAACGAGCAGCGCGATGTGCGATTCGACCGCGCCCACCTGGCGCGATTCGGCGACAGCGCGCTGGAGTACGAGGCCGTCTACTACTTGATGAGCGCGGATTACAACCGCTACATGGATACGCAACAGTCGATCAACCTGGGCATCATGCGCTCGCTCGAGGCGGCAGGCATAGCGCTGGCGCTGCCCGAACGCATCGTCCACGTCAGCGCCGCCGATGGCGAGGCCGAGGCAGAACCCGTGATGGCATCCGAACGCGGATGATCGCTGCCCGCGAGTGTTTCTGGCTGGGGCTGACCTACAACCCCAGCGACAGCAGCATCAGAAACGCCCCAAAAAGCACAAAGTGCGTGAGGCCCTCGATGGCGTTCGTCTGCCCGTCGTTCAGGTTGATGGCCGCGACAACCAGCGTGACCAGCATCATCAGCGTCTGCAGCGGCGTCATCGCCATGTTGATCCGCTGACCGGTGATCAATGCCATCGCCTCCATCGCCGGCACGGTCAGGATCACCGTGGACAGCGACGCGCCCAATGCAATATTGACCACCGATTGCATACGATTGGCCAACGCCGCGCGAAACGCCGTTAACATCTCTGGCGCCGCCGAGATGCCCGCCACAACCAGCGCGATCAGGCCGACGGGCACGTCCATCCCTTTCAGGCCGCGGTTCAGCGCGTGCGACATCAGTTCGGCCAGCGCGCCCACCGCCACAATGCCCACCGCCATCACTACTGCCGACTGGCGCCAATTTGGCTGCGCGCCCGCCGGCGCGGGCTTGCGCGTCTTCTTGTCCGGATAGCTGTAGCTGAAAAAATAGCTGTGGGGCCCGGTCTGCATGCGCACGAACACGCCGTACATCAGCAGCATCGACACCACCGTGAAAGCGCTGTAGGCCCGCCAGCTGGGCTGCGGAACGAACTCGGGGATGATCATCGACACCGTGACGGCGGTCAGGATCATTACGCTGTACGTGCGCGCCGAATCGTCGTTGTAGGCCTGCTCGCCGTGCTTGAAGCCGCCGATCAGCGCGGCCACGCCAAGGATCCCGTTGATGTCCAGCATCACCGCCGAATAGATGCTGTCGCGCACCAGCGTCGGCGAGCCCGCCTTGGCCGACACGATCACCAGCACGATCACTTCGACCAGCACGGCCGACAGGGTCAGGATCATGCTGCCGTAAGGGTCGCCCAGCTTCTGCGCGATACGTTCCGCATGGCGCGCAACACTGAGCGACGCGGCAAGAATCGCGGCGATCAGCACAACCGTTTCAACAAGGCTGCCGGCCTGGCCTAGCCCTTCCAGATGCGGCTCGACAAAGAGCCCCGCGACCGCAAGCCCGCAGGCCAGCAGCAGGAACATTTCAGACTGCAGTAGGGATTTCATTGCAATGTGACGGGGCGAAAAACACCGTGAGCCTAGCACGTGACGTGCCGCGTCGCGTGCGAGCGTTCGGGCATGAGGCTTGCTGTCGGGTTTTACGTCACGCAGGTCCGTGCGTGTAGGAATGGAGCGCCATGCCGAAGAGACATGCAGCAAAGCGGCGAGCAAAGTGCGAGCCGAAATCCCGGCCCGGGAAGGCCGTAAAAGTGAACCCGATCTCCCACTTTTTTGACCGCTTCGCATCGCAAGTCACGAAGAGAGCGGGATCGCCTGTCGCGTTCGGCGTCGCGCTGATCGCGGTAGTCGTGTGGGCGTTCTCAGGTCCCGCCTTCGGGTTTTCCGAGACGTGGCAGCTTGTCATCAACACCGGCACCACCATCATCACGTTTCTCATGGTCTTCCTGATTCAGCAAAGCCAGAACAAGGACAGCGAGGCGCTGCACCTGAAGCTGGACGAACTGCTGATTGCAGTGAAGGGCGCCGACGAGCAACTGGTCGACGCTGAACGACTGGACGAGGAAAAGCTGCTTGCCCTGGCGTCCGCGCTGACCAGCCGGGCGCGGAAACAGCATCGGCAACGCGCGCGCAGTCGCCGCCGGCAGTGAAGGGTGCGGGTCCGGGGGCTCGCTTGGACACAACAGAGTCCGCCCGTGCATTGGACCCGCGACGGTCCGCCCGTGCAGCAAGCGCGGGCGCGACTCGCGTTTGCCTTGCGCTATGGAATCGATGAAACGTCCCGGCCCGCCGGCGCGGCCGGCACGGGAGGGGTCTGCCGGGTTCGCGGAGTGGGCGCAATGGTCTGCATGACTGGAGACTGCCGGACGTCCCGGGCGGGCTGACCTTGCTGCACACGCAATTTGCGCAGCCGCGCCACCTGAAGATCCAGTTGCGCCCGAAGCCGCTCGATCTCCGCGTCGTCGGCCGACCTGGCGGCAGCGGCGCGCACGTCCTCCATCATCTTCTCCAACCGGGCCAGTTCCGGATCCGACATCGGATCGCTGACGCGCCGCACCTGCATGCGGCCCATCAGTTCAGCAACCCGGTCGCGCATGGCCACCGCCGCCATGGCGCGCAGCGGCTGGCGCAAAAAGCGCGGCCATCCCAGCGTCGCACCGGCGGCCAGCGCGGCCGTCCGGGCCCACGCCCCGCCCGCTCTGTTGAGCGGCAAGCGTCGCGGCATGGGAACATCGAGCGCCTGGCGGTCGCGCTCCATCTTGGCCAACAGGGCCTCTTTATCAGCCAGTGTGGTCGTCTTGGGCATAATGGCTCCGTGCAGCAGCGGTATCCAGGCGCACCTGATGACTCAGTTCCGCGAAGGGCGACGCTTTCGGCGCGCTCCGTGTCGAAATGGCCAGCGAAATCAGCGTGATCAGCAGCCAGGCGCCGGCCACAAGCCACGCGGCCAGCTTGCGATGCTCGGTATCCCAAAAGCTCACAATCGCAGCCACCGAGATAAAGCCCAGCGTGCCCAATCCGCAAAACACAAGGGCCACGCTGCTGATGACGGTAGCAACCAGCGCCGACCGGTACAGGGATAACTCGATCCCCACCAACTCCACATAGTCCCCCGAGCGTTCGGCGGCAAAGGCCGCGATGCGGCGCAATCTACGCAATCGTTCTGCAATCATGGCGTCTCCTTGGCGCGTGGCTGTCAAGCCTGGCGGGCAAGGCTCGCGCAGCAATTGCCATTCCCGCGCCAGAACGCCTACGTCCGCCCCGATGCGCGCCCGCCAGTCAATCGGATCAACAGGCCGGCCAATTGCTCGAGCCGGTAAGGCTTGGGCAGAAGCGGAATGCCTTCCTGCCCGGCCTTTTTCACTTCCTCGCCCATGAACCCGGTCATCAGCGCCACCGGCAGCCCCGGATTCCGGATACGCACTTCCCGAGCCAATTGGATGCCGTTCTTGCCGCCCGGCATCATGGCATCCGTCAACATGACGTCCACGCGGCCATCGCCGTTCAGCACTTCCAACGCCTCGGCGGCACTGGAAGCGGGCGTGACCGCATAACCCAGCTCTTGCAGCATGCTGGCCGTCAGCGCGGCGACTTCGGCGTCATCTTCAACCAGCAAGACATTCAACATCGAGGCGCGTTCCCGAACCGCCCGCACATCGGCCGGGCGGCCGCGCGTGGCGGCCTGTTTTGCCGACCGGGGCAGACACACCGAGACGGTGGTGCCCATGTCCGGCTGTGTGGAAAGCTCGATGGCGCCGCCAGACTGCTTGGCAAACCCATACGCTTGCGGCAGCCCCAGGCCCGATCCCTTGCCAACATCCTTGGTGGTGAAGAATGGCTCGAACACGCGCGCCGCCACCTCTTCGGTCATGCCCGTCCCAGTATCCGTCACGCGTAACGCAACGTGGTCGACCGTCAACTCGCCCTGCCCCGGCGCGGCCACGTTCTCGGTCCGGATTTCGATCACGCCGCCGTTGGCCATGGCATCGCGCGCATTGACCGCCAGGTTCAGGATGACGAGTTCAAGCTCGCCGGGATCGACCTCCACCGGCCACAAGCCATCGGCCAATGCCAGCGAAACGACGATATCGCCGCGCAGACTCCGCTCCAGCATGTCGAGCATATTGCGAACGACCATGTTCAAGTCCACCACTTGCGGGCGCAAGGCCTGGCGGCGGGCAAACGTCAGCAACTGCCGCGACAATGAGGCGCCCCGGTCCACTGCCTGCCGCATCGACGCATACAGGCGTGTGCGCCGAGCATCATCGATGGGACGCTGCAGCATTTGCAGCCCCCCCGAAATGACCATCAGCAGGTTATTGAAATCGTGGGCCACGCCCCCCGTCAGTTGTCCCAGCGCCTCAAGCTTCTGGGCCTGGCGCAGCGACTCTTCAATCCGGCCGCGCTCGAGCATCTGTTGCTGAAGAGCGGCATTGGCCATTTCCAGCTCCCGGGTCCGGCTTGCCACCATGGACTCGAGCGCCTGGGCCGCCTGCTTTTCGGCCAACAACAGAGAACGGATCTCATACTGGCGCATCCTTGCGCGCGCCGCCGTCTGCACCATTGTCGTCAGGGCAAGGCTTTGGGTCGGCCGCTCCAGCAGCGACACATTGCCCAGCAGCTCCGTCATCTTCTTGCGCCACCGCACGACGGGTCCGCTCTGCGACTTGCCGGTCAGCACGACAAACGGCAGTCCGGACCAGGCCGGCTGCGCCTTCAGCCATTCGCTCACCAAGTCCAGATTCTTGCCGAACAGCCCTTCCTCGGTGATGCAAGCCGTCAGGGCGCCGGCTTCCGCCTGCATCAGCAGGTCTTCCGCATCCTTGCACACATAGGTGGAGAAGCCGGCGCGTTGCAGCAGCCGAGCGCCCGCCGAGCCATCGCGACCGATCGGGGCATATACCAGAACACGCGCTTCGGCATCCTCAGGACGAAGCATCGGGTACGCTCAATAGTCGCAGGTCTTCACCCGTGTACTGCGGGGTGCCCGAGAACAGTCCATGGAAGGCGGTCAAGGGCGGCCCCAAGGTCAGACCAGCCGACGACATGGTGAATTCGCGCATCACGTGTTCGTGCGGGCCGCTGCGTTTCTTGACCACCGAAATCGCACGACGCACACGTCCGCCATATTCAAAGTAGCGCAACATGATCACCGTATCGCTGAGATAACTGATGTCCAGCGGCGTTTCCATCGGACCCACGAGACCATGCTCGGCAAGGACCATCACGGTCGTCACCCCTTGCTGACCCAGATAACTGAGCAATTCATGCATCTGCAGAATCAGAAACCGCCCGTCGGGCATGGCGTTCATATAACCGTTCAGGCTGTCGAAAACCACGATGCGCGCCCCGCCCTGCTCGACAGCGCGCCGCACCAACGCCGTAAATTCGCCGGGGGACATTTCGGCGGGGTCGATCTGCTTGAAATTCAGCAACCCGGCATCCAGCGCGGTATCCAGTTCCATCCCCAGCGCGCGGGAACGCGCAAAAAATGTGGCCCGGGATTCGTCAAACGCAAAAATCGCCGCATGCTCGCCTCGCTGCGTTGCCGATGCCGCGTAGGTGGCCGCCAACGAGGACTTGCCCACGCCGGCCGCGCCAATCAGCAGGGCGTTGGTGCCACGGTCCAGGCCACCGCCCAACAGGCTGTCCAGCTCCGCGTTGCCGCTGGGGGTGGGCGTCGGGTGAAACTCCTTGTGATGCTCGGCCGCGACGAGCCGCGGATAGACCTCCAGACCTCCCCGCTTGATCGTGAAGTCGTGATAACCGCCCCGAAAGTCCACGCCGCGCATTTTAAGAACGCGCAGCCGCCGACGCTGGGCGCCGAAATCCACGGCCATCTGCTCAAGGGCGATGACGCCGTGCGAGATGGAGTGCAATTGCAGGTCGTCCTCTTTGGCCGCCTGGTCGTCCAACAGAATCACGGTGCATTGGCGATTCGCGAAAAAGTGCTTCAATGCCAGGATCTGGCGGCGATAGCGCAGAGAACCCTGCGCCAGCAGTCGAAGTTCAGAGAGGCTGTCAACGACGACCCGCGACGGATTCAGCGATTCCACCTTGTCCAGAATGAGCCGCGTGGTTTCGGTCAGCTCCATCTCGGCGGGGTGCAAGACCGTGAGCTCCCGCTCGGGGTCCAGCACGTCTTCCGACACGATTTCCAGGATCTCGACGCCATCCAACGACCATCCATGACGGTGCGCGACGAGGTGGAGCTCGGCCGGACTTTCGGATAGCGCGACATACAGCGCGCGCTCGCCCTGACGGACACCCTCCAGTAGAAACTGCACGCCCATGGTGGTCTTGCCAGTGCCCGGCCGCCCTTCGCAGAGATACATCCTGTTGGGATCCAAACCGCCGCCCAGAATATCGTCGATCCCGGGATTACCGCTCGAGATGCGAGGATCAGGCTTGAAAGCCGCAGTCTGTTCTTCAGTCGATGCGCTCATGGCTTTCCCGTAAATACGAGTGAAGCACCAAGCATATCGCCATCGTCAAATGGGATCAGCCGCTCAGACGGAAAGAGATGTTACGTACTGAATCGCTGCGCCGGGCCGCAGCGGGCTGTGCAATAAAAGGAAAACCCCGGGTGCAGCACCATAGGGCGCGGGTTCAATATGTCCCCAAAAAATAAAAACCCGCCTTCCAGAATACGGAAGGCGGGATTTTTATTTTTTACTTAATACTTCGATTTACTCGAATGAAATCTGAAGCTGGGGATTGATCTTCCATTCGAATCGGGCGCTTGCCTCGCCGCCACCGGCGTCTTGGGCAAGCACCACGTAACGGCCCTCTTGCGGCGTGGGCGGCACCAGACCGCGCAGCGTGCCGGTGGCCTCGTCGAACTTCAGGCCATCCGGAAGTCGGGCGGGCGTCGTGCCGTCCTTGTCGAAAAGCGCGTAGCGCACCGCGCCGCTACCGCCCGTGGCGTTCACTACCGGCAATGCCGTCGGCATCGTGGCGCCGGCCGTGAGTTCGATCGGATTGGTCGAGATTTCGAGCGCGGGCGCCAGATTGAAGTCGACCGGAATGGAAACACGGGCGCCACCTTCGTCGCTGATGGTGGCGGTAAGACCTGCCATTTTTTCCAGAGACTTGGGCACCGCGCCACTGACGCGGCCGCTGCCGTCGAGCACCAGGCCGGACGGGATACGCATGGCGCTGCCATCAGCGTTTGAATAGGACACGGCGTAGGTGCCGGTGCCGCCGCTGACGTTGATGAACTTGACGGGGCTCTTGATCCGGCCGCCCGCCGTCGCTTGAATGGAACCTCCTTCGACATTCAAAGGCGGGTTGATGGTCAGTTGCACCGCCCGGCTGGCCTTGCCGCCACCGCTGTCTTCGACCTGGATCAGGTAGGTCAGCGTCTTGGGGCTGGCGACGGAGGGTGCGGCGCCCGAGAGCGAGCCGTCGGATCCGAACACCAGGCCGGCGGGCAGTTCGGCGGGCTTGCCGCTGGTGTCGAGCAACCGGAAGTTCAAGGTGCCGGTTCCGCCGGAGGTACGCACACGGATCAATTGCGAATTAAGCGTTGCGCCCGACGTGATGGACAGCCCCTTGTCGGGAGCAATGGCCGTGCCGCGGGACCGGGCAATCTCCTGACCGCCCGTGGACGTCGTGGAGGCGGCAGGCGTGCCCTTGACGGGCGCGGCGCGTTGCGAGATTTTTCCCACGGGCGGTTTGAAGTCTTCGGCAGCGATGGCTTGGCCTGGCTTGACTGCGATCAGTCCAACAGCGACTCCCAAGCACGCGAATCGGGAGATTATTTTTTTATTCATAACAGTCCTTGTGACTCAATCAACGATGCGCTCTGCGCGTTAAATATCACTCAACAGGCCGAGCGCAAAAACGCTCGGCCTGCGAGACCCAATAACCGCGTGCGCCTCAGACAAATTTGAAGCTCCGCCATGTCTCTTTGCATTTACATCGCAGAACCGCGCAAGGCTGCAGGCCACGATCAGCACTGACGTATCGGAAGACTGGGCGACACATTATTTCAAGAACAAGACGCTGGAATGGAGAGTAAAACTACCCTTTTGCCAGCACATAATCGGATTGCCCCTCGCTCGAGCGCCAGTCAGTGCCAGGCTTTATCAGACCGATGAACAGCCGGGCCAACGCAAGCGAAGAATTGATATTCAGCTTGGAATAAACACGCGCCTTGTGGTTGTCGACGGTTCGCACGGAGATATGCAGATGTTCCGCGATTTCCTTGCTGGAATGCCCCGCAATCACGCCTTGGACGATCACAAGCTCACGCTGCGTCAGCAGCGCCTTTCGCGCTTCTTCCTGTTCCGCCCGCACGCGATTCAGATGCGCGCGGCGGCTCAGGCGCAGCGCAAAGTGAATGGCATGGGATAGACGGCTGGAATTGAGCGGCTTGGCAAAGAAGTCCACCGCACCGCGCCGCATGGCCTCGACGGCGTCGCCGAATTCAGGCTCGGACTTGATGAAGATCATCGGCAGAGCGGCATTTGCCTGGGCCAAATCGCGATCCACGGCCCTATCTGCGGTCAATTTTCCAAAGTCCATGATCAGGCAGTCGCACTCGCCCTCGGAATAAATGGACAGGAAATCACGCACTGTCCGGCTCTGTATGACGTCGATGGAAAAATTGGCCAGGATCCGACGAACGGCCCATTCCGATGACTCGTCCTCGTCGACGATGTAGGCCTTGGCGCCGATGGGAAATGGGTCCGCGTGGGCCGCCCGCACCGCCACCCCGCGCGGCGCATGGAACGCGTCATGGATAAACCGAGGGTGATACTGCCCCCAGTGCAGCGACTGTTCGGAATACGGCATCGTCTGTTATGGCAAGAACGCAAAATCGCGCATCCCGGCAATCTGGGTAGCACTGCGCGCAAGTGACGAAGTATAGGAACGCGTCCACAAGCGTTCCCATCAGAAATCTTCGATTCTTTGGGCCGTCCGTCTCGCTGGCGCCTCGCGTGGCCACCGCCTTCATTGCTGCCGGCGTTTTCATGATTCTCGATCTTCATCGGGCTCGTGCTGTCGTTAGGCTCTTCAACGGCACGCGCGGCGCATCCCGCGATCTATTTGACGGGTGAATCAGCGGTCGGCAAAGCGAAGCCCGGCGGCGAATGGGTCCACGGGAAGCCCTTCAACGCCATGTCATAGGCGGTGTCGTAGAGCGATCGCATGTATTCCGTATCGAACTCCTCTCGATGCGGCGCCCGAAAGCTCGATGGAATGAACGCAAGGTTGAACTGGACGCCATCACGGTGCGCCGTCGTGTAAATGCGGTAAAGATCGCCAATACCCTGGCTTTGAATCATGGACGCGACCGCCCGCGCCGCAATGCTCATTGTGGCGCGCTGCACCTCAATCCAGTCCGCGTCCAGCCGGGCGTTGCGGATGATATAGAGTTCCCGCTCGCGGTTGGCGCCGCGCAGCGTCGCTTCCTCAGCCAGGCGCAGGGTCACCGGATAGGCAAACACTTGCGCCACGACACCGCCATCAACGTGCATCTCCTGGTAGCGTCGTCCACCGGCTTCCACGTCAATCATCATCGGAGGAAAAGCGCCCGGAATCGACGTCGAGGCGACCATGACCTTTACGAACAGGTCCAATGCCGCAGGACCGCCGTAAGTGGCAATCTTGCCCATATCCCAGATGACGCCACGGCCGGTATCGAGGTCCGTCGTGCCGATCAACAGCATGCGCCCCTTGGCGTGCTCGGCGGCGATCTCCTCGAGGAACTCCTGCGTCACGAACTTTCGGGTCAGGGCCAGGAGCGGCCGGTTGTCCGCCATCGCGTCGCTCAACACGCCGCCAAGCAAACTGCGCTTGACCATCACGTCGTCTGGCGAAGTCGTTGTATAGACTTCCTTCAGCGTCGCATCATATTTCTTGCCGGCAAACGCGAAAGGGGCAATCAGCGCCCCCGTGCTGATGCCGGTCACAAGCTTGAACTCCGGCCGGGTGCCTGTTTCCGTCCATGCGTTCAACAATCCCGCAGCGAACGCCCCGTTGTCGCCCCCACCAGAAATCGCAAGGAATACCGCGGGTCCCAGCTTGCCCGAAAACCCCTGCCTCGCAAGATAATCCTGTTCCCTTTTCAACGACTCGTAGGCTGCCTGAATAATTTTCGGCGAGTCGGCCACAACCAGATAACGCACACCAGGCATTCCAGGAACTTCAACCTGGTCGACCAAGCCGTGCGGCACCGCCTGCAGCCTGGCGGGCGTCGCGGTGCACCCTTGAAGAAACAGCCCGGCCGCCATGATCAGGGCAAGGCCGAAAGCAGCGTCAATGTGCCGCCTTCCAGCAAAAAGCGTCTTGAACAGCGTCGCAAAGAATCTGCTCATGCTGTATTTCCCGCGGCGCCTCTGAAGACCGACGGTTTTATCAGCTTGATTCCGCGCGCCCCGTTGTAGCCATGGATCTCTTTGACATCGAGCTTGCGCATGAACTCAATGGTGTTCGCGTCGATGACCTGGCCTGGCACCATAATCGGGAAGCCCGGCGGATACGGGATGACGAAATTCGCTGACACCAGCGGGGGCCCCGCCTCCAGGCGCTTGTCAATATCTTGACTGGACAGCGGCAGGTATTCGCAATCCGCTTCGTTGTAGGCCGCGAAGAAGGCGTCTCGCATGTTGCCTTCCTGCGTGGGGCTGCGCGGGTCATCCCGGTAGCCGTCATGAAAGCGGCTGAAGTTGGGAAGGCTGGGAACATCTTCCATCAGGCTCCTGACCTTCTCGGCGAATTCTGCCCTGCCCGCTTCGCCGCTTTCCTTGAATCCTGATTCGATTTCCTCGGAAATTTCCAGCAGCACCTTGATAAGCATCGCGACGTCACTGCGTGTGTTGTTGATATTGCTCTGAAGCAAGACGCTGTTGCGCGAGGTCTTGTTGAGTTGGATGTTATAGCGGGACGCCAGCAGGTTCTTGAACGTGGTGCCGTCGTATCCCGCCGTGCCGCACACCAGCGTCAGCCGGGTCGGGTCCAGGCAGAACTCGTCTTCCTTGAACGACTTCACGGCCGTCAGCCAGTTCATGCCCGGCGCCAGATAGTCGGCAAAGCCCGATGCGCGAAATTCCTCGGGGATCATCTTGTCGGCCCCCAGCACGCTGAAGTACCGCGAAATCAGAGGATGATTCGCGACCTCGCGGCGGATGGCCAGGGCGACCTCGATGGCGCGCATGACCAGCTCGTAGCCCTCCAGCTCCATCTGACGGCGCGCCACATCCAGCGAGGCAATGATCTGCGCATTGGGCGACGTCGATGCATGGATGAACACCGCTTCGTGGAATGCCGAGACATGGTGCTCGTAGTCTTCATCGCGCACGGCGATGATCGATCCCTGTCTTAGGCTGGACATCGATTTGTGCACCGAATCCGTCTCGTAGACGCGTACGCGCATGGCCCGCGGATCGGGAACCAGCACGCGATCCAGCAGCCGCGGATCCTGGGGGTCCAGATCCTCGCCAAGTTCGCGGCACTGTGCCTGCCAGGCCTCGAGCGCCTTGGGGTCGTCCCGCCATGCCTGCAGCGCGGCCGCGGCGCCCATCGCCGTGCGCATGCGCAAGAATGGCGACCAGCGCGCAAACCCGAACCACGCCTCGTCCCACAGGAAAATCAGGTCGGGCTTGATGGCCAGGCACTCGGCCATGACGCGCTGGGTGTTGTAGATGTGCCCGTCGAAGGTGCAGTTGGTCAGCGTGACCATGGCCACCTTGTCCAGCCGCCCCGCCGACTTCAGCGCCAGCAGCGCCTCTTTGACCGTGCGCAGCGGAACCGCGCCATACATCGAATACTCCGTCATCGGAAAGGCTTCCACATAGAGCGGCTGCGCGCCCGACAGAACCATCCCGTAGTGGTGAGACTTGTGGCAGTTGCGGTCCACGATCACGATGTCGCCCGGTTTGGTCACCGCCTGGTAAACCATCTTGTTCGACGTGGATGTGCCATTGGTCACGAAGAACACGTGGTCCGCGCCGACTGCGCGCGCGAACTTCTCCTGGGCGACCTTGATGTTGCCCGTGGGCTCCAGCATGCTGTCCAGGCCCCCTGTCGTGGCGGACGTCTCGGCCAGGAAGAGGTTCAACCCGTAGAATTCGCCGAAGTCGCGAATCCAGTTGGACTTGATGATCGACTTGCCCCGCGCGATGGGCAGCGCATGAAAGGTGCTGATTGGCTTGGCGGCATACTGCTTGAGATTGTCGAAGTGAGGCGTGGATTGCCGATCGCGCACGCCCTCCAGAATGTTCAGGTGCACCTCCATGGGCTCTTCGACCTCATAGAAGACGCGGCGGATCGCCGAGGCGCTGGGGTCGCCCGCCAGTTGTTCCACGTTTCGGTCGGTCAGCAGGTAAATGTCCAGCTCCGGCCGGATGCGGGAGATCATGTGGGCCAGCCGCACGCCGATCTCGCGCGGCGCGTCGACCGTCATGTCCAGGTGCTCGTAGACGCTCAGAAAATCCCGCAGCAGCGGGGCATCGTGCTTGGAAGGGATGGGGATGCCGTCATAGATGACGACGGCCTCCAGCTTGCCGTTGAGAATCGTGGCAAGCAAGGCATCTTCGACGCTTCCAACCAAGACGGGCTCGTAGATCAGCGGGTCGTCGTGCCGCCGCAGCTCGCGGATTTCTCGGGTAATGGCCGCCGCGCGGGCGGCGGGCGCCGGGCTCACGAACAGCGCCTCGAAGTACGGCCGGCTGGCGTGGCTTCCCGCCAGTCCGGGCGGGGTGCGGTCGGGCCCTTCGGCGGAGAATTCCTCTGTCGCCTGCCATTCGCTCTCGTCGTAGCGATAACTGCCCGATAGCAGGGAATTGCTCATGCGCAGGATGAGACGCGCCGCGCCCATGCCATCGCCGTCGGCAATCCGCTCGTCCAGCGCATGCAGCAACCGCACGCCCGGGTAGGCGAAGTAGCTCTCCATCGGACGCAGGTCCGCCAGCGCTTCCTGCACGGGTCCCGCGCCCTCGCCGGTCCTTGCGCACCGGACCTCTGCAGCCCAGGTTTGCGCCTTGGCATTTAAGTCGCGCCACCGGTCCAGGCGCGCGGCCGAGTTCGAAAGCAGATGGTCAAGTTGGCGGTGTTCGTTGGTGTCGCATGTCATGGCAGTCCCCAGATGGCCGGCATAAGCCCCGGCAGACAGCCAGCCGAGGCGCGTGGGTGTCGTTACGAAAGAATCATGATCACCACCATGCCCCAGATCGTCAGCAAGGTATTGCCGACGGCGTAGGTCACCGTGTATCCCAAGCCAGGAACCTGGCTTTTCGCGGCCTCGCAGACCATGCCGAGCGCCGCGGTGGTGGTGCGCGCTCCGGCGCAGATGCCCAGGATCAGGGCCGGGTCGAAGCGAAAAATGAACTTGGCGATCAGCATCCCCAGCACGAGCGGAACGGCGGTCGCGAAAATGCCCCACAGGAAGAGGCTGATGCCCAACTTCTGCAGCCCGGCGACGAAACCCGGGCCGGCCGATATACCCACCACGGCGATGAACACATTGAGCCCGACGGAGTTCATGAACCACAGCGTGGGCTCGGGAATGCGGCCAAACGTGGGGTGGATGGCGCGGAACCAGCCGAAGACGATGCCGGCAATCAGCGCACCGCCCGCAGTGGAGAGCGTGAGCGGGATGCCGCTGACGTTGATCACGACGGCGCCGGCAAGCGCGCCGATCGTGATGGCCAAGGACATGAACGCAACGTCCGTCACCGCGGTCGGCCGGTCTACGTAACCGAGATTCTCGGCGGTCGCATTGATGTCCTGAGTGCGACCGACGACGGTGATGACGTCGCCCCGGAACAACTGGGTCTTTGGCAGGATGGGTATCACTGTCTCGGTCGGACCGCGCCGGATCTTTTTCAGGAACACGCCACGGGCGCCCGGCCAATGCGCCAGTTCTTCCAGCGGCTTGCCATCCACATTCTTGTTCGAGATGTAGATGTCGACGCCCTCGGTCTTGATGTCCAGCAGCTCGGCATCCTCGACTTCGCGCCCGCTGGGGCCAAGCCGTTCGATCATCTGGTTGCGCTTGCCGCCGATCGCGACCACGTCCCCCGCCTGGATGACGGTTGCCGGATCCGCCTCGATGATCTTTCCGCCTCGCCGGATCCGCTCGACAAACGCGCGGAATCCGGGCTGCACGCCGGCCTCGATCTCGCTGACGGTCCTGCCGATGAATGGGCTGTTCTGTGCCACCGAGTAGGCCCGGACGTCGAACTCGTACCAGTTGGTGGCGTCCGCCCCGCCCTGCCCGGCTCCCAGTTTCACCTCATAGGCCTTGCAGGCGGCCACCAGGTCGATGCCAAGAAGCTTCGGCCCGATCTGCGCCAGGATGATCGCCGAGCCCACGGTGCCGAAAATGTACGTGACCGCGTAGGCGATCGGCATGGCGTCCAGCAACGCCTGGGTGTCCTCGGGCGAGCGGCCAAGACGCCCGATCGCATCGGTCGCCAGCCCCATGGACGCGGAGATGGTCTGCGACCCCGCGAAGAGGCCGGCCGCGGATCCCAGGTCGTAACCGGCAAGGATCGCAGCAACGACGGCCGCGCCCAGGGACAACAGCGCCATGACGACGGCAAAGATCGCCTGGGGTAGTCCATCCTTGGCAATACCGCGCACAAATTGCGGCCCCACCCCGTATCCCACCGCAAACAGGAACATCAGGAAGAAGACCGATTTCACGTTGGGGGATATCTTGACGCCCAGTATGCCGATGACGATCGCGACAAGCAGCGTCGAGGTCACGGCGCCCAGACTGAAGCCCTTGAAGCTTTTGCCGCCTATCCAGTATCCGAAGCCCAGCGCCAGGAAGATGGCGATTTCCGGATAGGCTTTAAGCGTGTCCACAAACCAACTCATGATTCTCTCCTTGACTGTTCCTGAATGGAAAGCACTGAGTCATGCAGGTTCGGAAATCCAGTGCGACGCCCGCGCAACGCGGATGTGCAGCGTCAGAGTAGAGCAGCCCGCATCAACGAAATTGACATCGGTCAACATACCCAACGGCCCATGTCTGAAACTGTTTGGGACGCAAATCGCTGCCATCTGCACAATCAAAATCAACGCGCGGTGCCGGCGCGAAGCCGGACGTGCTCGAAGCGCTGGAGCTTCCTTTTACGGGGAAACAAATGCCATGGACTTCTTTAGCAATTTGCTGCAGCGCAACCCGGAACTGGCAGTTTTCCTTGCCATCGGGATCGGCTACTGGGTGGGGGCATTCAAGATTCGCGGCGTCGGCTTTGGACCCGTAACGGGATCGTTGCTGGCCGGGCTGCTGATCGGATACTTCGTTCAAGTTCCGATATCGGATACCGCAAAGCAGGTGCTGTTCCTGTTATTCATGTTCGGAATTGGATATTCCGTGGGCCCAAGCTTCTTCCGGGGAATGAAGGACGGCGGGTGGCGATGGGCGGTGCTGGGCCTTTTGGTTGGCTGGCGCAATGCGGGCAAGCCGTTATTCGGCCGAATTTCCCACGCTTCCCTGGAATTCATGAAGTCGATCGGGCTGGCCGGCTTCGTCGCCATGATCGGATTGAAAGCCGGGCCTCTTTTTGTCGACGCGCTGAAAGAAGTTGGACTGACGATCTTTCTGGCGGGCATCGTCGTGACGCTGGTGCCCTTGTTTGTGGGCTTGCTGGTCGGACGATATTTGTCGAAGCTTGAGCCGCTTTTATTGTTGGGCGCATTGGCCGGCGTGCAAACCATGACCGCCGGCCTTGCCGCGGTTCAAGAAAAATCTGATAGCCCCGTCGCGGTCATCGGCTATTCCGGCACAGTGGCCTTCGGACATATTCTGATCACGACATGGGGCACGGTGATCGTCTGGCTGTTGTTTTGAGGCGGGGATTATTGTTTTGGCGTTCGATGCCGTTTTAGGCCCGCCAGGCCAATCTAGTGACGTGGGCGGGGCATCCAATCGAATTCGACCGCTTCGCCTTCGCTATCAACCATGAGCCGCCTGCGCGAGTTGGTATCCAACCAGTCAAAAGTAGTAATACGAATGGAGTAAACTCTGACGCGATCCGTTACTTGTTTATTTCAAATCACATGAAAAGGATTGTTCCCCTCATTGCACTGGCCGCCGTCATCTACGCATTGTTAGTGATTTTCTCACCGAAGAACGCCCAGCCTATCGACTGTCGCATGATCGGAAATTCCTCAGGAAACCCTTCCAAAAATTGCCATCGATAAGGCAGTATCACCTCTAGTTGACACCCTCCACTTGCCTACCGACACAATCCAATTCTGGAACTGTATTAGGGCGTTATCACCATTAAGGTGTTGTGCCCCGATTTCCCTCCGGAACGATTTAGCGGGCTGGGCCCGACCACCGCCAAATCCAGCGCCTTTTTGCAGGGAGCAGCATTCCGCATTCGAAGTCGCGCGAAAATTGTGCGGACGTCTCAGGCAGTGCCCAATCACCTCATCTGCGCGTTGCTCTTGGCCCGAGCCGCCGGGAACAAATTCAACTTTTTCAAGTCGCTCAGGGCATGGCGTTGCCACTCCACGTCGTAGTCCGACACCCCAACTCTACGAAGGAAACTGTGCGTTGGCCTGTTCTAGGGCAATACCTTGAAACGGCCGTTATGTTGCCATTTCAAGACCTCCGAGTCCTTGGGCGCGTCTAGCGTGTAGTACGTGTAGTCCTCAGCCTGCGCGAACCACTTGTACTGAGCCCGCGTGAAACGCAGCATGATGAGCATGTCACACATCTGCTCGTTGATCTTCTTGATATTGGCGTTACTGGCGTACGCCGCAGAGACGAACTCCACTGTCCTGTATCCCGGTCCAATCGTCCGAGCACTGCCGTTTGCCTCCCAAAGCTGCTTTCTCGGGCCAGCGGTTCCCAGGCCAAGTCCACAATCTGATCGAGTTCTGGTTCTGGAGTGGCCTACGGACGTCCGAAGTATTCGGCGTGCAATGGCCGAACATAGACCTGGCATCCGGCTCCGTGCCGGTGGCAGACGCTCTGGTACGCGGCGAGAGAAAGGATCGAACAAAAACAGCCGTAGCGCGACAGGTCATTCTGAACAGCGGCGCGCTGGCCGCCATTCAGGCTCAACGGCAGCACACTCAGATCGCCGGTGCCGCGGTGTTTAACGATCCGCGGTACTCAGCGCAATGGGAAGACGAGCGCGCATTTGGGCGCAGCTTTTAGACACCAACGTTGAAGCTTTTGGGGATTCGCTACAGAAGGCCATACAACATGCGGCACACGTATGCGACGGTGATGCTGATGGCTGGGATGACGCCGGCCTTCTGCGCGAAGCAGTTGGGCCACAGCGTCGAGATGTTCTTGAAAACCTATTCCAAATGGCTGGACGGTGATCAGAATGAACTGGAGATGAGGCGCCTGGAAACAGCGATTTCTCCCCAGAATCTCCCCGAGAAAGCAAAACAGGCGCCTAAGCGCCTGTAATGTATGGGAAATTCTTGGGGTGGCTGATGGGACTCGAACCCACGACAACCGGAATCACAATCCGGGACTCTACCAACTGAGCTACAGCCACCACTGGTCTTGCTTTGCACTTCAGATTTACTGAAGCGCTTTCGTCGCAGCGCGCTTTTGAAACCTGTTTCGAAAGAAGCTCAACAACGAAGAGGCCGAATTCTAGCACGTTTTTTTAAAGCGTGTGAAATCACTCCCAAGCAGCACGTTTGCCACCCGCGGCAGCCTTGCTATCCTTGCGCTTGGTTAACCAATGGAGGCCGCGTCTCAAGCCCTCGCCATGGATCGCATACACGCATTTTTGATCGAATACTGGCCTCATATTGCCTTTGCCATCAGCATCGTGGCGGGCACGGGCGCGGCGGTGCATGCTGCGATGACCAAGCAGGATGTGCGGGCGGCCATCGGCTGGGTGGGGGTGGCGATGTTCTCGCCGATCCTTGGGGCGCTCTTCTATTTCGTCGCCGGGATCAACCGTATCCGCAAGACGCGGGTGTCGCAGCAGCGCGACGACGCCATGCAGGAAGACGCCGAGCAGGTCGAGACTGCGCCGGTCGATGTGGTGTCGATCTCGGGCGAGCAGTTCGCGTCGCTGAAGGTGCTGGGTGACCGGGTCAGCCGGTTTCAGCTGCTGGCCGGCAACGAGGTGCGGCCGCTGGCCGGTGGCGACGAGACGTATCCGGCCATGCTGCAGGCCATTCGCGAGGCCCGCCACACGGTGGCGATGCAGAGCTATATCTTCGACAACGATCCGATCGGGCGGGAAGTGGCCGAGGCGCTGATCGAGGCGCAGGCGCGGGGCGTGCAGGTTCGCGTGCTGATCGACGCGGTGGGGTCCAAGTACTCCCGTCCGCCGATCGTGCGCATGCTGGCGCGGGCGGGCGTGCCGGTGGCGCGGTTCATGACCAATCCGATGGGAGTGCTGCGCATGCCCTATGCCAATCTGCGCAGCCACCGCAAGGTGCTGGTGGTGGATGGCCGGGTGGGCTTTACGGGCGGCATGAACGTGCGGGCGGCGTTTGTCAGCGCGCTGGCGGGCGACGCCACCAACCACGATACGCATTTCCGCGTGGAAGGACCGATCGTGACGCAACTGATGTCGGTGTTTGCGCATGACTGGAATTTCACGACGCACGAGTCGCTGCCCGCCAAGCCGTGGTTCGATCCCGACTTCATGCCGCCGTCGGGCCGCGTGCCGATCCGCTGCGTGCCGTCAGGGCCCGACCGCGCGCTGGGCAGCACGCACAACATGCTGCTGGGCGCCTTGGCCGTGGCGCGGCATCACGTGCGGATCCAGTCGCCGTACTTCCTGCCGGACCAGACGCTGATCGGGGCGTTGGCCACGGCGGCGCGCCGCGGGATCATTGTGGACATCGTGATCCCGGGCAAGAACAACCTGCGGCTGGTCGATTACGCGATGACGGCGCAGCTGGACCAGGTGGTGCGCACGGGCTGCCGCGTCTGGCGCTCGAGCGGCGCGTTCGACCACTCAAAGCTGATGACGGTGGACGGGGCCTGGACGTATGCCGGCTCGTCGAATCTGGATCCGCGCAGCCTGCGATTGAATTTCGAGCTGGACACCGAGATCTACGACCGCGACGTGGCGCGATGGCTCGATGCGCGCTTCGATGCGCTGGTCGCCAACGCGCACCGCGTGACGCTCGAGGACCTGCTGCAGGCGCCCTTTGCCAAGCGCCTGCGAAACAAGGTGATCTGGCTGGCCACGCCGTATCTGTAGCGCCCCCCCCGCCCCCGCGTTGATCACCCGCGCGGCTCGCCGTGGCTAGCCGTCCGAGGCGGGCACGGCGGCGTGGCGGACCGCGAACACGGCGCTGGCCTTGAGCATGGCGCGGCCGTCCACCTGCAGACGGCAGGTCGCATAGATCAGGCGCTTGCCCTGCTTGTCGATCTGCACGTGCGCCTCAAGCCAGTCGCCCGGATTGACGGCGTTCAGGAATTCAACGGACATCTGCGCCGTGACGACGGAGACGTGGGCGTCTTCCGAGATGACAAGCCCCAGCGCGCTGTCGGCAAACGTTGCCAGGAATCCCCCGTGCGCCATGCCGTGCATGTTGCCGTGCGCCGTGGTGACACGCAGCCCCAGCACGTTGTCGGCCTTGCGGCGGTAGAACGGGCCAAGATCGTTCAGGTGGCGCATGAACTGGCTGCTGGGATACCAGGGCGTGAAACCGGCGGGGATGGAGTCTGTCATGGCTGCCGCTGCAAGAGTCCCGATGGACGATCCTCGAAAGTATTGCAGACGCGCCCGCCCCGGCATAGCGCGGTGATCGGCGCGCGGACGCCCGGCGAGCGGCCGCGAGTGCGCGTTGGCCCCGCTTGCGGCTTCTGCGGGTAAGATTTACGGCACAACAATCACCCTACATGGCAGGAGCAGTGGAAGATGGCAAAAGTCGGCATGGTTGGAATCGGCCTCATGGGCCACGGTATTGCAAGCAACCTGGTCAAGCACGGTCACGCGCTGACCGTGCTTGAGCATCCGGGCAATCAGCCCCTGGACTCGCTCAAGGCTGCTGGTGCGGTCAGCGTGGCCAGCGGCGCCGAGCTTGCCGCGCAGTCGGATGTGATCATCCTGTGCGTGACCGGCAGCCCGCAGGTCGAAGCCGTGCTGCTGTCGCCGGGCGGCGTGCTCGAGGGACTACGTCCGGGCACCGTCATCATCGACTGCTCGACCGCCATCCCCTCGTCCACCGTGAAGGTCGCCCAGGCGGTCACCGAGAGCGGCGGGCGCTTCCTCGACGCGCCCATGACCCGCACGCCCAAGGAAGCCGCCGAAGGCCGGTTGAACCTGCTGGTGGGCGGCGATGCCGCGCTGTTCGAGGAATGCAAGCCGCTGCTGGCCTGCTTTGCCGAAAACATCACCCATGCCGGGCCGGTGGGCGCGGGCCACCGAATGAAGCTGCTGCACAACTATGTGTCGTTGGGCGTGGTGGCGCTGCTGTCCGAAGCCGCGGCGTGCGCGCTGCGTTCGGACATCGACCCGGCCGTCTTCACCGAGGTCCTGGCAAAGGGCGGCGGCGGCGGCGTGGCGCTGGAGCGCATCAAGCCGTATCTGCTGGAACAGGATCCGTCGTCGCTGCGCTTTTTCATGTCGAATGCGCAGAAGGACCTTTCGTACTACAACACCATGGCCGCCGAAGCCGGCGCCGTGCGCGAGATCGGCGCCGCCGTGCAGCACACGTTCGACCAGGCCGTCACGCAAGGCGGCGGCGAGCGTTATGTGCCCGAACTGGTGTCGCTGCTGAAAGACCGCTAGCCGTCCCGCACGCCGGGGATGCGCCGCATCCCTGGCCGGTTGCCGCGGCGCGGCAGGTTCAGCGTCCGGCAGCGGCCGCCACGCGCGGCGCCCGCAGGACGCCGCGCGGCGGCAGGCGCAGCGAAATCAGCGCCGCCAGCAACAGCAACACCCCGGCCGACCCGAACGCGACCCAGTGCGTGCCGAAGGTTTCGAAGGCCCAGCCGCCCAGCCACGAGCTGATCATGCCGCCCACCTGGTGGCCCAGATACGTCAGCCCATACAGCACGCCGACCAGCCGGATGCCGTACACGTCGGCCAGGATGGCCGAGGACAGCGCGATGCTGCCGGCCCAGACGATGCCGCCGATGGTCGCGGCCAGGTACAGCTCCCAATGCGCGCCCACCATGACGAGCGCAAAGAATCCCAGGCCTCGCACCAGATAAATGGCGGCGAGAATGTTGCGGCGCTCGACCTGATCGGACATGCGGCCCAGCACCAGCGTGCTGAAGATGGCAACCAGGCCGATCAGACCGATGCCCAGCGAGCTGGTGGTGGGGTCAAAGCCGTGATCCATCAGCATGGGCATGCCATGCGTGCCCAGCAGGTTCATGCTGAACCCGCAGGCAAACAGACCCAGCGCAACCTGCCAGAACGGCAACGTGCGCAGCGCCTCGCCCAGCCGCGGCGCGGGCGTCTTGGCGGCCGGCTTGGCCGAACTGGATTTCTCGACGATCTGATGCGGCAGCAGGTCGGTGTGCTCGGGCGCCTCGTCGCGCATCACGAAAAGCGCAATGGGGATGGTCAGCACGGCGAACAGCACCGCAAAGCCCAACAGCGTTTCCTGCCAGCCCACCGCCGAAATGGCGTAGGTGAGCGTCGGGGTCATCAGCGCAATGCCGGCCATCGACCCCGTGGACAGGAAGAAAAGCGCCATGCCGCGCTGGCGCGTGAACCAGCGGCTGATCACCGGTGTCAGCGCGACGGGGCTGGTGAAGGCAAGGCCGATGGACAGCGCGACACCGAAGGCGAGCAGGAATTCGAGGGGGCTGCGCGCGAAGACGGTCCAGATGGAGGCGGCGACGACGATGGCCGTGCCGGTCAGGAGCACGAAGCGCGTGCCGCGGATGCTGACCAGATAGCCGGCGAGCGGCATGCCCAGGCCATAGCACAGCATGCCGATCGCCACGATGCCCGACAGCAGGCTACGCGAAAAACCCAAGCCTTCGGCCATGGGCAGAAAGAACGGTCCGATCCCCATGCGCAGGCCGACCGTAAACAGCGTGAGTACCGTGGCGGCGCCAACGATGTTCCAGCCGAAATACCAGCCGCCCGACTCTTGCTTGTCCAATTCCTCTTCTCCTCGGTGTCTTTTTTATGGCCGGTTGTGCGCCAGGACTTGCAGACACCGAGGGCAGGCACGGAGGGGGCTCCGCTGTCGACAGGGGGTGGGAAGGACCAGGCGTGATTCGGCTTGCTTGCGCCGGCGGACGTGCGCCGCCGGACGCGTCACATATTACTCCTGGCTATATGCGAGCGGGACGGGGAATTGGAAATCCTGTCCGGTGAGCGGTCAGCGCATTGAAGCCGTTTGGCAGGCGCGGATGGCGCCGTGGCGGCCGGGTGTCGGACAACCGGCGCGGCGGCGCGGATCAGCCCGCCTGTTCAAGGAACGCCTGCAGCGCCGGGACGGTATTCAGGACGTGTTGGCGCATGGCGGCCTCGCAGCGTGCCGCGTCGCGGGTTTGCAGGGCGTCGATCAGTTCCTGATGCGATTCGCGCACGCGCAGCACGCGGCCGGGTTGGGCGGCCCACAGGCGCATGTAGGGCTCGACGACCGAGTGCAGTTCCGAGATCTGGTTCAACAGGCGCGGCTGCTTGCAGAAGCTGCACAGGTATTCGTGGAATTCGCGGTGGGCGGCGGTCCAGTCCAGGTCTTCGTTCGCGCCCTGGTCCAGCTGCGCCAGCATGTTGACCAGCCGGCGGATGTGTTCGGGCCCCATGTTGGCCACGGCGTTGCGCGTCGCCAGCCCTTCCAGCACCGAGCGCATTTCAAAGACCTCCAGCATTTCCTGCTGGTTCAGGCCGCGCACCACGGCGCCGCGGTTGGCGCGGATCTCGACCAGGCCCTCCGAGGCCAGGCGGCGCAGGGCGCCGCGCACCGGCATGCGGCTGGTGCCGATTTCAGCCGCCACGACGTCCGGCACCAGCCGCTGACCGGGCGCATAGTGGCCCAGGCGGATTTCACGCTGCAAATGCAGGTACGCCTCGTCTTCGGCGCTGATGGCTGTCTTCTGGAATTGCAGCACTTTCGTCCCCGGGCTTGAAAAGCCGCCATGATAGATAACGGCGAAAATAACACAAACTGGATCCAATGATCCATGAATACAAATCCTAATGGCCGGATGCGCGCCGCTTGCGTTTAATCCAGGGCAGGACGCGGCATGCCGCGCCCGCTCGGCCGGAAGGGGCAAGAGACCCGCCCGGCCCATACGCTTTCCATAACGCGATCAAGGGGAATCCATGAAATTTCGTCTCATCCGGGCGCTGGCAGGCGCTGCCGCCGTGGCCTTCGCGGCGCAGGCCGGCGCGCAAGCCACGGACTGGCCGCAGCATCCCGTGCGCATCGTCGTGCCCTTCCAGGCCGGTTCCGCCACGGACCTGATCTCGCGCCAGCTTGGCGCGGCGCTGTCCGCCGAGCTTGGTCAGCCCTTCGTCATCGAAGCCCGTCCCGGCGCCGCGGCCGCCATCGGCAGCGCATCGGTCGCACGGTCCGCGGCGGACGGCTACACGCTGCTGATGGGCGGCCCGGCCGCCGTCGTCACCAACCGCTTCCTGCAAAAGCGCCTGGCCTACGATCCTGACGCGTTCGAGTTGGTCTCGCTGGTGGCCTACACCCCGAACATCCTGCTGGCCAACCCCAAGCAACCCTTCAAGACGCTGCCCGAAATGGTCGCCTATGCGCGCGCCAATCCGGGCAAGCTGACCTATGCCTCGTTCGGCACGGGCACGACCTCGCACATGGCGGGCGAAATGCTCAAGTCTGTTGCCGGCATCGACATCCTGCACGTGCCGTACAAGGGCGCGGGCGAAGCCATCCCCGCCCTGCTGAGCGGCCAGGTGTCGATGTACTTCGACACCATCATGACCGGCCTGCCCCAGGCCAAGAGCGGCGCGCTGCTGGCGCTGGGCATGTCCAACTCGCAGCGCTCGGCGCTGGCGCCGGACATTCCCACGATCGCCGAGCAAGGTTTTTCGGGCTACGACATCGCGCCGTGGTACGGCCTTGTCGCACCGCAGGGCACGCCCGCACCGATCCTCGACAAGCTCAACCGCGCCGTCAACAAAGTGCTCGCCGATCCCGCATTGCGCGGTAAGCTCGCCGAAGCCGGCGCCGAGCCGCGTGGCGGCAGCCGCGAGGAATTCGCCGCCTTCATCAAGGCTGAGATTCCGCGCACCAAGCAGCTGATCGACCAGGCAGGCATCACCCCGCAGTAATTTTTCCAACGAGTTCCAGCATCCATGTCCTCCCCCTTCGATTGGTCTTTTCCGTACGCTTCCCGAAAAATGCCGGTCCTGGCCGCCAACGCGGTCGCGACCAGCCAGCCACTGGCTGCGCAGGCGGGACTACGCATGCTGCTGGCCGGTGGCAATGCCGTTGACAGCGCCATTGCCACCGCGATCGCCCTGACCGTCGTCGAACCCGTGATGAACGGGATCGGCGGCGACATGTTCGCCCTGGTCTGGCACGACGGCCAGCTCCACGGCTTGAATTCCAGCGGCTGCGCGCCGGCCGCGTGGACACCCGAATACTTCGACGGCCGCGACGCGATGCCGGGCACCGGCTGGGGCACGGTCACCGTGCCGGGCCAGGTCGCCGGCTGGAAGGCCTTGTCCGACCGCTTCGGCAAGCTGCCCTTCGCCAAGCTGTTCGAACCGGCCATCGCCTACGCCGAAGAAGGCTTCGCGGTGTCGCCGACCATTGCGCGCCAATGGGCCAACCAGGCGCCCAAGCTTGCCGCCGAACCCGGCTTTGCCGACGCCTTCCTGCCGCAAGGCCGCGCGCCGCAAGCCGGCGAATGGTGGCGCTTTCCGGACCAGGCCAAGACGCTGCGCGACATCGCCGAGACCGGTGGTGAAAGCTTCTACCGCGGCGAACTGGCCCGCAAGATCGCGGACTTTGCCAGCAAGACGGGCGGCGCCCTGAGCGCGGTGGACCTCGCCGAACACCGGCCGGAATGGGTCAAGCCCATCTCGCAATCCTTCCGCGACTACGAGCTGCACGAGATCCCGCCCAATGGCCAGGGCATCTCGGCGCTGATGGCGCTGGGCATGCTTGAGCAATTCGACCTGGAAGGCATGGGCCGCGACAGCGCCGACTACTACCACGTCAGCATCGAGGCCATGAAGCTGGCGTTTGCGGACCTGCACCACCACGTTGCCGATCCGCGCCACATGCGCACCGACGCCAACGCGCTGCTCGACCGCGCCTATCTTGCCGAACGGGCCCGCCTGATTTCCATGGACCGCGCCAGCGTGCCCACCGCAGGCACCCCGGCTACCGGCGGCACGGTCTACCTGACCGCTGCCGACGCCAGCGGCACGATGGTGTCCTTCATCCAGTCCAACTATCACGGTTTTGGCTCGGGCGTGGTCGTGCCCGGCACCGGCATCAGCCTGCACAATCGCGGCCTGAACTTCGTGCTGAAGCCGGGTCACGCCAACCAGATTGCGCCGCGCAAGAAGCCGATGCACACCATCATCCCGGCGTTCGTGACGCGCCGCGGCCAACCTCTCATGTCGTTCGGCGTGATGGGCGGGTCGATGCAGGCGCAGGGCCATCTGCAGATGGTCACGCGTCTGGCGGCGTTCGGCCAGAACCCGCAGGCCATGAGCGACGCGCCGCGTTTCCGCGTCGAGAACGGCCCTGTCGTGAACGTGGAGTCGCACCTGCCGGCCGACGTGGTCGATACGCTGCGCGCGCGTGGCCACAACGTGGCGGTCGCGCCGGTGGACAGCCTGGAGTTCGGCTCGGCCCAGCTCATCTGCCGCCTGCCGCAGGGTGGCTACGTCGCCGCGTCCGACTCTCGGCGCGACGGCCAGGCCGTCGGGTTCTGACCACGCGGGGCGCACCGGACCGGGCGCCAAAGTTCGGCGACAATCCGTGACCGTTCGCGCGCCGGCCGCAAGCCGCGCGCGTCGTCACACGCGTGCAGCGGGGACGGTGAACACTGCCGCCTCGTTGCCGGAAGGATCGATATGCCCCGCCTGGCCTTGCCGCCTCTTGAACCCCGTTGCGTCGCGCGAAGTGCATCGCGCCGCGCGCGACGCCTACCCGCATTCCTTGCCACGGCCTGCTGCGCCCTGCTGCTGGCCGCGCCGCTACCGCCTGCGCGGGCCGCGCTTCCGCTGGCTGTCGACGGACAGCCCTTGCCCTCGCTGGCCCCCATGCTCGAGCGCGTCACGCCCGCCGTCGTGAACATCTCGGCGCAATCGGACGGACAAGCGGCCAACCCGGCGCGCGCGCCCGGCGGCGTGCGCCAGAACGTCGGATCGGGCGTCATCGTGGACGCCAGCCAAGGCAACGTGCTGACCAATCACCACGTAATTCGCGGCGCCGCC
This sequence comes from Achromobacter sp. JD417, assembly GCF_041879325.1. Lineage (NCBI taxonomy): Bacteria > Pseudomonadati > Pseudomonadota > Betaproteobacteria > Burkholderiales > Alcaligenaceae > Achromobacter > Achromobacter sp. JD417. Next base: position 4,157,610 of record NZ_CP087159.1, read on the forward strand.
ACCATCCGCGTGTCGTTGCAGGACGGCCGCAGTTTCAACGCCACCGTCGTGGGCAGCGATCCGGACACCGATCTGGCGGTGCTGCGCATCCCCGCGCAAAACCTGCAAGCGCTGGCGTTGTCCGATTCCAGCGATTTGCGCGTGGGCGACTTCGTGGTCGCCATCGGCGATCCCTACGGCCTGGGCCAATCCGCATCGTCGGGCATCGTGTCCGCGCTGGACCGGTCCAGCCTGCGCGCCGCCGGCTACCAGAACTTCATCCAGACCGACGCCTCCATCAATCCGGGCAACTCGGGCGGCGCGCTGGTCAATCTGAACGGCGAGCTGGTGGGCATCAACACGATGATCTACACGCCGTCGGGCGGCAACGTGGGCATCGGCTTTGCCATTCCGTCCAACTTGGCGGGCGAGGTCATGCGGCAGTTGCTGCAGCACGGGCAGGTGCAACGCGGGGGGCTGGGTCTGGACACACTGGACATCACGCCGCGCAATGCGCGCCAGCTTGGCCTGGCGCCCGGATCGACGGGCGTGGCCGTTGCCCGCGTGGCGGATGGTTCTCCCGCGCAGAAGGCCGGCATCCAGGCCCGCGATCAGATCCTGTCGATCGACGGCAAGGCGATCGGTTCCAGCGCGCAGTTGCGCAACGCCGAGGGCCTGCTGCCGGTGGGCCGCCAGGTGCGTGTGGGGCTGTTGCGCGCGGGCGCAAAGCGCGACGTCGTGCTGCGCATCGAACCCGAACAAAACGAGCGCCTGCATGGCGGCTCGCTGGACGCGCGCTTGAATGGCGTCGAGTTCACCGAGGTGGGACGCGCGCAGCGCGTGCAGGGCAATGACGGCGCGGCAGTCAGCGCCACCTATCCGGACCGGGGCCCGGTGGCTGCGCGCCTGCAGCGCGGCGACATCGTCATCGGCGTGAACCAGCGACCCGTCAGCAAGCTGGCGGACCTGCGCGACCTCTTGAGCGGCGCGGGCGCGCAGCCGCTGGTGTTGACGCTGCTGCGCGGCAAAGCCGCCTACACGCTGCAAATCAATTGAGACCAGCGCCGGCGGGGAATCGTGGCAGAATGGCCCGATTCCGGCTCAGCCGGACCTTGGGCCAAGCGCGCCCGCAACTGCCACCGCGGGCGCCCTGCCCGCCCGAAGGAGCATGGATGAACCGCATTCCGACTCACCCTCGCCCGGCGTTGGCCGGACTGTTCCTGGCGGCCAGCCTGACCGCCTCCGCCGCGGCGGCCCAGGACAACGTGCCGCAGATCATGCAGGTACCGGCAGACAACAGCGTCGCATGGCGCGCGCCGGCCGAAGGCGTCATCACCTACGAATGCCGGATGATCCAGACCGACGGCGCGCGCTACGCCTGGGTCATCGCGGGCGCGAGCGCCACGCTGGGCGCGGGCCCGGCGGGATTATCGGACGCGCGCGGCACGTACAAGAGCCCGCCAGAAAGCTGGCGGGCCGCCGACGGCTCGACCCTGACGGGGATGGAAACCGTGCGCGCATATGCCGGACCGGACCGGCTGTACGACCAGCTCGTGCTGGCCAATCCGTCGGGAGGCGTGGGCGTGCTGACCGGCGTCACGTACATTCAACGGCTGGTTCGCGCAGGCGGCGGCGTGCCGCAAACGACCTGTTCGCCGGCCAACAAGGGCCAGAAAACGCAGGTGGCATACCAGGCCGATTACGTGTTCTGGAAGCCGAACTGATTCCGGTCGGCGTGACGGACGCTCTGGCCTGTCGCGCCGATTACGGCGTTACGGACATGCCCTTTTTCAGTTCTTCGACCAGCCCGGGATGCCGGGCTTTTTCTTGCGCCAACGTGTAGACCGAAAAGGTCACGACCTTTTTGCCCGACGCCGCGAACAACGCCGTCAGTTCGGCGGGACGGCCGGACAGCCTGCTGGTTGCATCAAGTTGAAAGACGCCGATGCTGCCGACCTTGAACGCGCCGTCGCCCGTCTTCTTGAACGTGGGCACCGCGGCCTGCTGCTGCGATTGGAAGCCTGCGGCCATCGCCCCCAGCGTGAAGGCGTCGTCATCGCCAACGGCCTGTTCGACCGGCACATCGATCACGATGATGGCCTGCATGGTCGCGCGGTTCAGGTAGATCTTGCCCGAGACCTCGGGCGTGGCCGGATCGGACGGAAACTCGGTTTCGGTGAAACCCGCGGGGATGGCGACGTGGAGCTTGCCGTCCAGGACCTGCAGCGGTGGAGGAGGTGGCGGCGGCGCCACCGCGGCGTCCACGGGTGCGCCATTCGGATCCTGCGCGGCGGCGGGGTCGCCGGACGCTTTGGCATCGGCGGGCTTGGCTTCTGCTGGCTTGGCTTCTACTGGCTTCGCTTCTGCTGGCTTCGCTTCTGCTGGCTTCGCTTCTGCTGGCTTCGCTTCTGCTGGCTTCGTTCCAGCCGGCTTGGTTTCGGCCGGCTTGGTTTGCGCGGGCTTCGCTTCGGGCGGCTTGACCTCGGCCGGCTTAGCGTCTGCTGGCTTGGCATCTGCTGGCTTGGCATCTGCTGGCTTGGCATCTGCTGGCTTGGCATCTGCTGGCTTGGCTTCGGCAGGCTTGGCTTCGGCAGGCTTCGCTTCGGCCGGCTTGGCTTCGGCAGGCTTCGCTTCAGCCGGCTTGGCGCCAGCCGGCGAGGCATCCGGGGTCTGCGCAGGCGCGGCCGTTGCGGTCAGGGCCAGCGCCAACGCCAAAGTCATTTCCGCGAGCCGAGCATTGTGCGTTTGCATAGCTATCCGATGTTTAGGCTGAGCTTCCAATACTACAACGCCCGCGCGGCCCTTTTGGGCCGCGGCCGCGCAATGAGGGATTGTGGGAAGGCGTGGCCGGCGGTCAGCCAGAAACGGCAAAGCCCGCGCCAGAATGCGCGGGCCTTCGGCTTGCCATGATCGAAGTTCGGGTGAGCGGACTGAGAGTGGAGCTAGGGAGGTGGCCGCTTTTTTCGCGTCTGTGGCCGGGTAAGACGCCCAATCCGCTCAGTGCAACCGCGGTGCAGGGCGCAAGCGGCGCGCGCCAGGCGCGCCGCTCATCACGTCTGCCGCTTAGAAGCGATGACGGATACCAACCATGCCGACCGTGGTCTTGACGCCGTCGATGAACGCGAAGTCCGTGGCGTAGGAACCCAGCGCGTACACGTTCGTACGCTTGGACAGGTTGTACGTGTAGCCGATGCTGTACACGTTCATGGCCGAATCGCCACCGGTCAGCAGATCGCTGTCCGGATCGGCACGTTGCCACGAAGCCAGGATCGAGCTGGCGCCGAGCGGCACGGTCAGGCCGACCATGTACGAATTGGCCTTGAAGTCTTCGACGCCAACGTTCGAACGGAAGCCATCGGCGATGGTTTCGGTGCTGCCGAAGGCGTTGATGCTCTGGCCGGTGAACCAGCCGTCACGCGTCTGGCCGAAGGCGGCCGCCAGCTTCACGACTTCGAAGTCGTACGAGGCGCCGACGTTCCACGACTTGGGCGTGGCATCGTTGCCAAGCTGGTTGGCGGGGTTCAGCTGGTCGTACGTCAGGGCGACGTTCAGGGGGCCATTCACGTAGCGCACGCCGGCCGTGATGGCGCGGGTGTTGTTGGCGGTGCGAAAGCCCGTCTGCGCCGCGGTCGTGTCAGCGACGTTGAACGAGTAGCCGATGCCAGCCTGGAAGCCGCCGAACGACGGGGTCGAGTACTGGACCATGTTGTCGTAACGGACGGTGTTGGCGGCGCTGAACGCGTTGCCGATGTTGGCCTGGCCGTAGCTGGCGCCGAACGGATCGATCGCGCCCAGGTACTTGGAGGCGATGTTGGTCTGACGACCGAATTCCAACAGGCCCCAGGACGAGCTCTTCAGGCCGATGGTGGCTTGGCGGCCGAACAGGCGGCTGCTCTGGCCCGATTGGCCGTTGGCCGAATTGAAGCCGCTTTCAAGCGTGAACACGGCGGAGAGGCCGTCGCCCAGATCTTCCGAACCACGCAGGCCCCAACGCGAACCGCTGGAAACGCCATTGCTCATGCCGACCTTGGATTCGTGGAAGCCATCGCCCTTGATCCGCTGATAGCCCACGCCCGTATCGATCAGGCCATACAGCGTCACCGAGGTTTCCGCCTGCGCCATGCCGGACAGCGCGGCGAAGATGGCGGTGGCGAACAGAGTCTTTTTCATTACAGATTCCCATTGATGTGAACAGACATGCGCAGGTAGCCAGACCCGCGTTGCGGGCGGCACAGTGATGCACACGGCGCATGGCAGGAACGAATTCTAGGGACGCAATATGTCAGTTCTGGGGACGCAAGGGATGTGGCGCAAAGAAGCGCAAATCAATCGTTTTTTTGTGGCGCGAGACCGACAGCGGCGCACGCGCGCGCCACACCGGCAGGCGTGTCACGCGCGTGTGATATGAAGGCAGGAAGCCGCTATCCGCTTCGGCTAGGCGAAGCGCCGCGCAAAGGTTCGCAGCAGTTGGCGCGCATCGTGCGTGGGTCCCAGCCCGGCGACCATCGCCGCCACGTCGTAGCCCTCTGCCTCGAAGACCGGCGCCCGGCGCGCCAGGCAGGCCGACATCAATGTGGGCGAGAACTCGGGGTGGAACTGGACGGACCATGCGTTCGGTCCATAGCGCAGGATCTGGTGCGGATCGTGCCGCGACCGCGCCAGCACCTCGGCGCCCGGCGGCGGCGTCAGCACGCTCTGCTCATGCGTGAGATTGGCAAGAAAGCGCGGCGGCAGCGCGCCAAACAACGCATCGCCGGCGACGTCCGCGCAAAAGTCGATGGCATGTTGGCCGATCTCGCGGCCTTGGGGATGGAAATCGACCACGCCGCCCAGCGCGTGCGCCATCAACTGATGGCCGTAGCAGATGCCCAGCAGCGGCAGCTGCGCGCGATGCGCGCCGCGCAACCATTCGGCAGTGCGTTCGCTCCAGGGTTCGCGATCCGTCACCATGGACCAGGATCCGGTCAGCACGGCCCCGGACAGCTCGTCCCACGCGGGCAGCGCCTCATCATCGTGGGGTTTGCAAACGCGCACCGGCAGGTCCGGGTCGTCCAGCGCGGCCAGCATCCAGTCGGACTGTTCGCCTTGCGCCTGCCGCAGGTCTTCGGGCGGGCGGCCCATCTGGATGATGGCGAGCGGTTTTCGGGTCATCGACGACAGTTCGACGGCGTTGGGCAAGACATTAACGGTGTGGATTACTTATCGAACAGGCGGCGCAGGCGCTGGGACTCGGCCAGGTTCAGGCGCTTGGCCTCGTCTTCCGCGTATGCCCGCTCGCCGACATCGTAAGAGCCTTCGTGCAGGCACTGCTTGCGATTGGATTTGCACTCGTTGCTGGCCCGAGCGGGCGTGGTAGTTGTCGCGCTGGCCTTTTCCTCTGCCGTCGGCTTGGTGGACGAGCAACCGGCCACCAGCGCGACGAAGAACAAGGCCGCGCCGCAGCGGCTGATCGTAAGAATCGACATTTTCCCGGCCCTACAGAAATGCTGTAGGCGCTTTTATAGCAAAGCCTGGCCGGAAAAGACGTGTTAAGTCGTAGCAAAAGCGGGGTAAGGCGGCCGCCCTCCCCGCTTTGCCACGCGATGCCTACTCGATTTCGATGCCGGCTTCGTCAATCAGCGCCGTCCACTGCGCGGTGTCGCGCCGCACCGTGTCGGCAAGCTGCTGCGGCGTGCTGGAGACGAACTCCACGCCCTGCGACTCGAACTTCTGGTTCAGCTCGGGATTCTTCAGGGTGTCGACCACCGCCGCGTTTAGCTTGGCCAGCACCTCGGGCGGCGTGCCCGCCTTGGCAAAGAGCGCGTACCAGGTGGTGTACGACACGCCTGGCAGGGTCTGCGAAATCAGGGGCAGCTTCGCGGTATCCGCGCCCTTGCTCGGCGCGCTCATCGCCAGCGCCTTCACGGCTCCCTTGTCGATCATGGGCTTGAGCGACGGCATGCTGCTGAACAGCGCCTGAACCTGACCCGACGCCAGGTCGGTCAGCACCTGCGAGGTACCCCGGTAAGGCACGTGCACCACATCCACCTTGGCCTTGCTCTTGAACAGTTCCATGCCCAGATGCGCCACGCCCCCCACGCCTGCCGACCCGAAATTGACCTTGCCGGGATGGGCGCGCGCGTAATCGACGAGTTCCGGCACCGAATTCACCGGCAACTGCGCGTTCACCACCAGGACGTGCGGGCTTTCGGTCAAGAGGCTGATCGGCGCCAGCACTTCCAGCACCTTCTTGCCCTGCATGGCCTTGGACGGCACCGTCATGTTGCCCGAGGCAGGCATGAGCAGCGTGTAGCCGTCCGCTTCCGCGCCCAGCACCTGGTTCAATGCCGGCACGCCATGACCGCCGCCCGCATTCACAACCACCACGGGCTGCCCCAGCTTTTCGCCAAACAGCTTGGCGAATTCGCGTCCGACCATGTCCGCGGGGCCGCCTGCCGCAAACGGCACGATCATGCGTATCGGCCTTTCGGGATAGTCGGCGTTGGCCGCGGCAAAGGGCGCAAGGCCCGTCATCAGGGCGATCGCGCCCAGCGTGTGCTTGAAGTTCATTGTCTTCCTCCTGTTGTATTGAATAGCTGTTATTCGGACGCAGGCAGCGACGGCCCAATGTCCAGCGTGGCCTTGGCCAGCGCGTCGTCAAGCCACACGGGCCGCAGTTCGCCGCGCGCGATGGCGGCCATGCGGCGGGCTTCGGCGCCGGCCTTGGTCAAGGCTGCCGCAACCATCGCGTCCATTTCCGCCGGGGCGACCACGACCAACCCGTCGTCATCGCCCAGGATCCAGTCGCCCGGATCGACGCGCACACCGCCGCACTGGATCTGGCGGTTCACAGTGCCGCCGCCGGCCTTGGCGGGCCCCGCTGGCGAAATCGCAGCCGCGAACACGGGCAGCAGGCCCTGGCGCAGCTCTGCCGCGTCGCGCACCGACCCGTCGATCACCACGCCGGCGATGCCGCTTGCGGCGGCCTGCGCACACATGATTCCGCCCATCACCGCGCGCTCGGTGTAGCCCTGCGCATCCACCACCAGCACATCGCCGGGTTGCGCAAGCGCGAGCGCCGCGTGGATCGCCAGGTTGTCGCCCGCCGGGACCGACACCGTCACCGCGCGGCCGCGCACGGTCCATCCCGCACGCAGGGGTTTGATCGCCGCGCGCAGATAGCGCGCTCCGGCGTCCGCCAGCAGTGTGCTGGTCAAGCCGGATTCGTGGATGTCGCGCATGGGGTCACTCCATCAAGGCCGAAACCACGGCCGGGAAAATGCTCTGATAGGCCTCGCCATAGCGCGTGCCCGCCGTCTTGCCCCGGCGCCCGGCCTGCGCGCCACGTTGCAGCGCGACACGCTCGTAGTACGCCCACAGGTTGCTTTGCGTCGGCATGGCCTGCATGGCCTGCCACTTGCGTTCCCACACCTCCGTGATGTCCAGCAGCACATTGGGCTTGAAGCCGCACAACTCGGTCTGATGGGGCTCAAAGCACAACACTTGCGGCGGCACCACGAAATCGGCGCCATGCCCCGGCGCCATGGCCTGCATGCGGGCGCGCAGCGTCATTTCGAACGTGCGGCAGTGATCGAGATTTGAAGGATCGTGCTCGGGGTGGGTGAGCACCACCGACGGCTTCGTGCGGCGCAGCGTTTCGGAGATGCGGCGCACGGCGTCCGGCGAGTCGGGCAGCGGATAGTCGCCCAGGTCGTGAAAGTCCACGCTGCTCACGCCCAGGATCTGCGCGGCGGCTTGCGCCTCGGCGTGACGCTGAGCCTTGACCGCCTCGCGCTGCGTATCGCCTTTCCACGCCGAGTTGGACTCTCCGTTTTCGCCATAGCTCAGGCAGACCAGATGCACCTGCACGCCACGCTGCGCATGCAGGGCCATCGCGCCACCACAGCGCCAGACAAAATCGCCCACATGGGCAGTTACCACCACCATCGAATTTGCCATCCCGGCCTCCCGAATCAACAGACTAGGTGCATTTTAAATTTACGAAACGACGTTGTATTACATACAATCAGCAAGCAAAAATGCACCTCTTGGAGAATTCATGAGCAATGATGGCGTCGTGGCCGTTGAACGCGCGCTCAGCGTGCTGGACTGCTTTCGTCCCGGCGCGGAGCACCTGTCGCTAGCCGATTTCGCAACCCGCCTGCCCTTGCACAAGACGACAATCTTTCGTCTGCTCAATTCGCTGGCGCGATGCGGCTATGTGGTGCGCGAGCCCGACGGCCGCTATGGGCTGGGTCCGCGCGTGCTGTTCCTGGCGCGGGTCTACGAGCGCGGCTTCGACCTGGAGGCCGTCGTCATGCCGGTGCTGGAGCGGCTGTCGGCAGACACCGGTGAAAGCGCGGCGTATTACGTCGAAGGCGGAGAACCGGGCCAGCGCCTGTGCCTTTTCCGGCATCAACCGCACGAAGGTCTGCACAGCCAGGTCATTGCCGGCAGCGTGATGCCGCCCGACAAATCATCCACGGGCCAGGTCTTTGCGATCTGGGCGCAAGGCGAACGGCGCGATCAGGTCCGCCTGCCGATCTTCTCGTGCGGCGCGCGCGATCCGTATACGTCGTCCTGGTCTGTTCCGGTCATCGGCCAGGAAGACCGCTTCGTCGGCGCGCTGACCATTGCCGGCCCCTCGGCACGGCTCAAGACCGTGGACGCCAAGGCGTTCGAGGCCATGATCCTGGAACGCGCCGACGACCTGTCGCGCAGGTTGGGCGCTTCATCCGACATGCGCGCCGTGCTTTACCGGCCGGACGCGTCGTAGCGCAACCCAGGGACCGGTTTCCGCGCAGGCATAACCGGCCCTTAACAGGCCTATTAGTAAGGCTAATGAATAAAACCGGGATTTTTTCGGCAAAATTCCGGACTCAAGAAGTTATCCCCCCACCCGAGGCAAGGCGACTGCGCCGTGCCTCTCAGGAACTGCCCCCATGACGCAACTGCAAATCAACGGTCAGACCCAGGACGTCGACGTCCCGGACGACATGCCGATCCTATGGGTTCTGCGAGACGAGCTGGGCATGACCGGCACCAAGTTCGGTTGCGGCATGGCGCTGTGTGGCGCCTGTACGGTGCATATCGACGGCACGCCCGTGCGCGCCTGCCTTACCCCCGTCTCGGTGGCTTCCGGCCGCCAGCTGTCGACCATTGAAGGCATGGATGCCGATCCGGTCGGCCGGGCGGTGCAGACGGCCTGGGTCGACAACAACGTCGCGCAGTGCGGCTACTGCCAGGCGGGCCAGATCATGACGGCGGTGAGCCTGTTGAAGGCCAACCCCACTCCCACCGAACAGGAGATCGCGGACGCCATGAGCGGCAACATCTGCCGCTGCGGCACCTACCCGCGCATCCTGGCTGCCATTCAGCAGGCCGCCAACCGCCTCGCCCAAGGAGGCAAGCAATGACCGCCGCTCAACTTTCGCGCCGCGCTTTCCTGCAGGGCAGCCTGGGCGTCTTGACGCTTGCCGTCACGGCCAGGGGGTGGGTCACGACCGCGGTGGCCGCCGAGCCGGCCGCCAAGGCGTATGGCGCCGACAGCATGCCTGGCGGTACCGTGGACGATCCGCTGGTCTTTGTCAGCATCGACGCCGACGGCACGGTCACCATCGTGGCGCACCGCGCGGAAATGGGCACGGGCGTGCGCACCAGCCTGCCGATGGTGGTGGCCGACGAGATGGAAGCCCGCTGGGAACGCGTGAAGGTCGTGCAGGCGCCCGGCGACGAAGCGCGCTACGGCAATCAGAACGTGGACGGCTCGCGCAGCATGCGGCACTTCCTGATGCCGATGCGGCGCGTGGGCGCCGCGGCCCGGCAGATGCTGGAAGCCGCCGCCGCCGCACGTTGGGCCGTGCCTGTTGCCGAGGTCAAGGCCGAACAGCATGAAGTGCTGCATCCGCCCACCGGCCGTCGTCTGTCCTATGGCGACCTGGCGGCGGACGCGGCCAAGCAGCCCGTGCCGGCCGGCGACGCGCTCAAGCTCAAGGACCGGTCCGCATTCCGGTACATCGGCAAGGATCAGGTTCGCCTCGTGGACCTCGAAGCCATCGGCAAAGGGCAAGCCACCTACGGCATGGACATGCGCCTGCCCGGCATGGTCTATGCCGTCGTCGCGCGGCCTCCCGTCGTCGGCGGCCGGCTGCGGCGTTTCGACAGCGCCAAGGCGCTGGCCGTGCCCGGCGTGCTGAAGGTCGTCGAGATTCCCCCCATGCAGGGCGCCCCCGCATTCCAGCCGCTGGGCGGCGTGGCCGTCGTGGCGCGCAACACCTGGGCCGCCCGCCAGGGACGCGACGCGTTGGAGATCGAATGGGACGATGGCCCGAACGGCAACTATGACTCGGCCGCCTACCGGCAAACGCTGCAGGCGGCGGCCCGCGCGCCCGGCAAGACGATGCGCAACCAGGGCGACGCCGCCAATGCCTGGGCCAAGGCGCCCGAAGCCGAGCGCGTCGCCGCGGAATACTACGTGCCCCATCTGGCGCACGCATCGATGGAACCGCCGGTCGCCACCGTGCAGATCAAGGGCAACAGCGCCGAGGTCTGGACGTCCGTGCAGAATCCGGCCGCCGCTAAAAGCGCGGTCGCCGCGCGCCTGAAGCTGGACCCCGCCAACGTCAAGGTCAACGTGCTGCTGCTGGGCGGCGGCTTCGGGCGCAAGTCCAAGCCTGATTTCGTGGACGAAGCCGCCATCGTGGCCCGCGCCATGCCCGACGGCACGCCGGTCAAGCTGGTCTGGACGCGCGAGGACGATATCCATCACGACTATCTGCACACCGTGTCGGTCGAGCGACTGGAAGCCATCATGGACGCGCAGGGACAAGTCCAATCCTGGCTGCACCGCAGCGCCGCCCCCACCATCGCCTCGCTGTTTGCGCAAGGCGCCAAGGGGCAGCAGATGTTCGAATCGGCCATGTCGGCGATCAACATGCCCTACCGCATTCCGAACGTGCGCGTGGAGACCGCCGAAGTCGACGCCCACGCCCGCATCGGCTGGTTCCGGTCTGTCGCCAACATTCCCCATGCCTTCGCGGCCCAGTGCTTCATCGACGAACTGGCCCACCGCGCGGGCAAGGATCCGCAGGCCTTCGCGCTGGACCTGATCGGCCCGGCCCGCCAGATCGACCCCGGCACGATGGCCGACACGTGGAACTACACCGAGTCGCCCGAACGCTACCCGTACGACACCGGCCGCCTGCGCGGCGTGATCGAGGCCGCGTGCAAGGGCGCAGGCTGGGGCCGCACCTTGCCCAAGGGCCATGGCCTGGGTTTGGCCTTCTGCTACAGCTTCATGAGCTACACGGCCACGGTCGTCGAAGTGGCGGTGGACGACAAGGGCGAGGTCCGCGTCGTCGCCGTGGACATGGCCATGGACTGCGGCCCGCAGATCAACCCCGAACGCATCCGCGCGCAAATGGAAGGCGGCGCCATCATGGGCCTTGGCCTGGCGCTGACCAGCGAAATCACCTTCGAAAAAGGCCGCGTGAAGCAAAGCAACTTCCATGACTACGAAGTCCTGCGCCATAACGCCTCGCCGCGCTTGATCCGCACGCACCTGGTCAATGACGATCACGCGTTGCCGCCGGGCGGGGTGGGCGAGCCGCCGGTGCCGCCCGTGGCCCCCGCCCTGTGCAACGCCATCTTCGCCGCGACAGGCAAGCGGATCCGCAGCCTGCCGGTGCGCAAGGTGGCATGATGGAAAGTGTTGATGTGCGCGTGCTGCGCGCGGCGCGCGATTGGCAGGTGGCCGGTCATCGCCTGATGCTGGCCACCGTCGTCAAGACGTGGGGGTCGTCGCCGCGGCCCGTCGGCTCGATGATGGTGCTGCGCGAGGACGGCCGCTGCATCGGATCGGTCTCCGGCGGCTGCATCGAGGACGACCTGATCCACCGCTACACGCGGGCCTACGGCGACGGGGCCATTCCGCAGTCGGCGCCCGAACTCGTTCGCTATGGCGTCACGGCCGACGAGGCGCACCGCTTCGGGCTGCCTTGCGGCGGCACGCTTGAGCTGCTGCTTGAATTCGAACCCGACGGCGCGGCGCTTGACGCATTGGTCCGCCGGCTTGAGGCGGGCCACCTCGTGCAGCGGACCGTGGATTGCGCGTCCGGGGCCGTGACGCTTGGCGACGCATCGGCGCCCGAGGCCCTGCATTTCGATGGCGTCACGCTGTCCAGCACGCTTGGCCCCCAATACCGGTTGCTCCTCATCGGCGCCGGATCGCTGGCCGAATACGTCGCCACCATGGCGCTATTCAATGACTTCGCGGTGACCGTGTGCGACCCGCGCATCGAGCACCTGGGCACATGGTCCGTGGACGGCGTGGCCTTCACCACCGAAATGCCCGACGACGCCGTGCGCGCGCTCGCCCCTGATTCCCGAACCTGCATCGTGGCGCTCAGCCATGACCCCAAGCTTGACGACATGGCCTTGCTGGAAGCGCTGCACAGCCCCGCCTTCTACGTGGGCGCCATCGGCTCACGCCGCAACGCCGCCAGCCGACGGGAGCGGTTCATGGAACACTTCGATGAAACGGAAGCGTCGCTGCAACGGCTGCACTCGCCGGTCGGACTGCACATCGGCAGCAAGACGCCCGCCGAGATCGCGGTGAGCGTCATGGCGCACATCCTGGCGGTCAAGAATGGGGTCACGGCCCGGTAAGACCCGGCGCCGCTCGCAGGCGCCGCCCGCCGTCAGTCCGGATTCGCGCTTGTCTTTGCCCGAATCCCCGCAAACGGCCGAGCGGAAAGCTAGCTGATCAATCCTCAAAAGCTTTATAAGATCAGCGAACCAATTTCCCCATTCGTCCCATGGCCCGTCGCAACCTCAATGACCTCCTTTACTTCGTGACGGTCGCGCGCGAAGGCAGTTTCACCCGTGCGGCGTCGCTGCTTGGCGTGACGCAATCGGCGCTCAGCCAATCCGTCAGCGGCCTGGAAACGCGCCTGCAGATCCGGCTGCTCAGGCGCACCACGCGCAGTGTTTCGCCCACCGCGGCGGGCGAGCGGCTGCTCAACGCCATCGGCAACCGCTTCGACGAGATCGAGGCAGAGCTGGACGAGCTGACCGAACTGCGCGACAAGCCGGCGGGAACCGTGCGCATCACCTGTGGCGACTACGTGCTGCACAGTATCCTGCTGCCCAAGCTGACGCCGTTGATGCGCGAGTATCCGGACATCAAGCTGGAGTTCGACGTGAACTACGGATTCCGCGACATCGTGGCGGACCGGTTCGATGCCGGTGTGCGCATGGGCAAGACCATCGACAAGGACATGATCGCCGTACCCATTGGTCCGCCAATGCGCCTGGCCGTGGTGGGGTCGCCCGGCTACTTCGAATCGCGGCCCGTCCCGAAGGTGCCCCAGGATCTGATGCAGCACGCCTGCATCAATCAGCGCATGCAAAGTTCAGGCGGCCTGTATGTGTGGGACTTCGAGCGCCGCGGCCGACAGGTCAACGTCCGCGTGGACGGCCCGCTGATCTTCAACACCACCCAGCCCCAGATCGACGCGGCGCTGTCGGGACTTGGGCTGTCGCTGTTGCCGGAGGACGAATTGATGCCCTATCTGGAATCCGGCCAGCTGGTCCGGGTGCTGGAGGACTGGTGCCCCAGCTTCGAGGGATACCATCTTTACTACCCCAGCCGGCGGCAACCGTCGCCGGCGTTTTCGCTGGTGGTCGCCGCGCTGCGGGTCAGCAGGCCGGCGCGAGGCTAGGCCCGGCCCCCGCGCGCGATGTGTACCTGTCTATACTAGAGCCCGCATTTTCACCGCTCACACGTTGCATACCCAGGATCCCTCGTGGCTGCTTCCCCTCCCCGATTGCCCGTCCCAGCCAATGCCCCGCCCGCTCCGCTGTACGCGCAGGTCAAGCAGATGATTGCGCAGCAGATCCGCAGCGGCGCCTGGCCCGCGCATTACCGCGTGCCGTCGGAAGCCGAACTGGTCGAGGAACTGGGATTCAGCCGCATGACGATCAACCGCGCACTGCGCGAATTGACATCGGAAGGCCTGCTTGTGCGGATGCAAGGCGTCGGCACCTTCGTCGCGCAGCCCAAGGCGCGCTCGGCCCTGTTTGCCGTGAACAACATCGCCGACGAGATCGCGGCGCGGAACCACCGGCACCACAGCCGCGTGGTGCGGCTGGCTGAAGAGCCGGCCGGCGCCGAACAAGCCCAGGCGCTGGAAATCCGTGCGGGGCAGCCGGTCTTTCATTCGATCATCGTCCACTACGAGGACGACGTGCCGATCCAGCTGGAAGACCGGTACGTCAACGTCCGCCTTGCGCCCGACTACCTGAAGCAGGACTTCACGCAAAGCACGCCCTATGACTACCTGACCCGCGTGGCGCCGCTGAGCGCGGGCGAGCACGTGGTCGAGGCGATCCTGGCCAAGCCGCGCGAGTGCCAATTGCTGCAGATCGAACGCGATGAGCCATGCCTGCTCATCAGCCGGCGCACCTGGTCCGGCGACCGCGCGGTAACCCTGGCCCGGCTGATCCACCCCGGCTCGCGCCATCGCCTGGAAGGCAAGTTCACGACGTGACGCCCGCGCCATCGCGGCGCCCCCTGCTTCTATCGCCAATGCCGAATCCCTGCGGGCTCGGCATTTTTCATTGGGGTAATCCCTGATTCGAAAACAGGTCATCTACTCTTGTCTATACAACCATAGGCATCATAAGATTCGATCACCTTGGCGCTGGATCACCGCGCGCCTCGACCCGATCCAGGAGACACATTTGAAGCCTTCGACCCGATTCCGCGACACCGTCATTCGCGCACCGCGCGGCAGCCAACTTACGGCCAAGAGCTGGCTGACCGAAGCGCCCTTGCGCATGCTCATGAACAACCTCGACCCCGACGTGGCCGAGAACCCGAACGAGCTCGTCGTGTATGGCGGGATCGGCCGTGCGGCCCGCGACTGGGATTGCTACGACAAGATCGTCGAATCGCTTACGGCCCTGAACGACGACGAAACGCTGCTGGTGCAATCGGGCAAGCCGGTCGGCGTGTTCAAGACGCACGCCAACGCGCCCCGCGTGCTGATCGCCAATTCGAACCTCGTCCCGCATTGGGCCACGTGGGAACACTTCAACGAACTGGACGCCAAGGGGCTGGCCATGTACGGCCAGATGACCGCCGGCAGCTGGATTTACATCGGCAGCCAAGGCATCGTGCAGGGCACGTACGAGACCTTCGTCGAAGCGGGCCGCCAGCACTACGGCGGCAACCTCGCCGGGCGCTGGGTCCTGACCGCGGGCCTGGGCGGCATGGGCGGCGCGCAGCCCCTGGCGGCCACGCTGGCGGGCGCGTGCTCGCTCAACATCGAATGCCAGCAAAGCCGGATCGACTTCCGCCTGCGCACGCGCTATGTGGACGAACAGGCCGCCAACCTGGACGACGCGCTGGCCCGCATCGCCAAACACACGCAAGCAGGCCGCGCGGTGTCCGTCGCGCTCTGCGGCAACGCCGCCGAGATCCTGCCCGAGCTCGTGCGCCGGGGCGTCAGGCCCGACATGGTCACCGACCAGACCAGCGCGCACGACCCCTTGAACGGCTACTTGCCCGCCGGCTGGACCTGGCAGGAATACCGCGATCGCGCTGAGCGCGAGCCGGCGGCGGTCATCAAGGCCGCCAAGCAGTCGATGGCCGTGCATGTGCAAGCCATGCTGGCATTCCAGCGGCAGGGCATCCCCACCTTCGACTACGGCAACAACATCCGGCAGATGGCCAAGGAAGAAGGCGTTGCCGACGCGTTCGACTTCCCCGGCTTTGTCCCGGCCTACATCCGGCCGCTGTTCTGCCGGGGCGTGGGTCCGTTCCGCTGGGCCGCGCTGTCCGGCGACCCACAGGACATCTACAAAACCGACGCCAAGGTCAAGGAACTGATTCCCGACGACGCCCACCTGCACCGCTGGCTCAGCATGGCGCGCGAACGCATCAGCTTCCAGGGGCTGCCCGCCCGTATCTGCTGGGTGGGCCTGGGCGCGCGCGCCAAGCTGGGCCTGGCATTCAACGAGATGGTCCGGTCGGGCGAGCTGTCGGCGCCCATCGTCATTGGCCGGGACCACCTGGATTCCGGCTCCGTCGCCAGCCCCAACCGCGAAACCGAGTCCATGCGCGACGGCTCGGACGCCGTGTCCGACTGGCCGCTGCTCAACGCGCTGCTCAATACCGCCAGCGGCGCGACCTGGGTCTCGCTGCATCACGGCGGCGGCGTCGGCATGGGCTTCTCGCAGCATTCCGGCATGGTCATCGTGTGCGACGGCACCGACGCGGCCGCCGAGCGCATTGCCCGGGTGCTGACCAACGATCCGGCCACGGGCGTGATGCGGCACGCCGACGCCGGGTATCAGATCGCCATCGATTGCGCCCGCGAGCAGGGCTTGAACCTGCCCATGGTGACCGGCAAGCACGACTGACCGCACAACAATGATCGCAAGCAGCCGGGCAACCGGCGTGGGAGAAGTGGAAATGGAATTGCATGTGAAACCGGGCCACCTGACGCTGGCCGACCTGCGGCGCGCCTACCGGCAGCCCGTAAGCCTGACGCTGGATCCCGGCGCCGCGCAGGGCATCGACGCCAGCGTGGCCACGGTTGAACGCATCATCGCCGAAGGCCGCACGGTCTACGGCATCAATACCGGCTTTGGCCTCTTGGCTTCCACCAAGATTGCGCGCGAGGACCTGCAGGCCTTGCAGACTTCGCTGGTGCGTTCGCATGCCGCCGGCGTGGGCGAGGCGCTGGACGACGCGATGGTGCGCCTCATCATGGTGCTGAAGATCAACAGCCTGGCCCGCGGCTATTCCGGTGTGCGCCGCAAAGTCATCGACAGCCTGATTGCCTTGGTCAACGCGGGCGTTTATCCCCACATTCCGCTCAAGGGTTCGGTGGGCGCCTCGGGCGACCTCGCCCCGCTTGCCCACATGTCGATGGTGCTGCTGGGCGAAAGCCAGGCGCGCCATCAGGGCGAATGGCTGCCCGCGCGCGACGCCCTGGCGCGCGCCGGCCTGACGCCGCTGACGCTTGCCGCCAAGGAAGGCCTGGCGCTTCTGAACGGCACCCAGGTGTCCACCGCGTTTGCCCTGCGCGGTCTGTTCGAAGCCGAAGACATGATGGCGGCCGGCCTCGTTTGCGGCAGCCTCAGCGTCGAAGCCATGCTGGGCTCGCGCACGCCGTTCGATGCCCGCATTCACGCCGCGCGCGGCCAGACCGGCCAGATCGACGTGGCCGCCGTCTACCGCAGCCTGCTGGGCGAGGACAGCGAAGTCGGCCATTCCCACGCCGACTGCGGCAAGGTGCAAGACCCCTACTCCCTGCGTTGCCAGCCCCAGGTCATGGGCGCCTGCCTCACGCAGATCCGCCACGCGGCGCAGGTGCTCCAGATCGAAGCCAACGCCGTGTCCGACAACCCCCTCGTGTTCGTCGAACAAGGCGACGTCATCTCGGGCGGCAACTTCCATGCGGAGCCCGTCGCCCTCGTCGCCGACAATCTGGCGCTGGCGCTGGCCGAAATCGGCGCCCTGTCGGAACGGCGCATCGCGCTGATGATGGACAAGCACATGTCGCAATTGCCGCCATTCCTGGTCCGCAAGGGCGGCGTGAACTCCGGCTTCATGATCGCCCAGGTGACGGCGGCGGCGCTGGCCAGCGACAACAAGGCCTTGGCGCATCCAGCCAGCGTGGACAGCATGCCCACGTCGGCCAACCAGGAAGACCACGTCTCGATGGCGCCCAACGCGGGCAAGCGTCTGTGGGCCATGGCCGACAACGTGCGCGACATCCTGGCCATCGAATGGCTGGGCGCGTGCCAGGGGCTGGATTTCCGCGAGGGGCTCAAGACCTCTCCGCAACTGGAACAGGCGCGCCGCGCCCTCCGCGAAAAAGTATCTCACTACGAAGAAGACCGTTTCTTCGCGCCCGACATCGCGGCGGCCAGCGGGCTGCTCGCCGCGCAGGTCATGAACGGCCTGATGCCCCCGGGCCTTTTGCCCAGCCTGTGATGCCCCCCGTGGCGGCCGGATGACGCCGGCCGCCATTGCCACGCCGCGTTCACGCGCCCACCAGAAGGCGCCCCTCGCGGCGGTTGATGCCGAACGTCCAAGGGAACACGAGAGAGACACAATGCAAGCAACCAAGCAGTCCGACGCATCGGCCCCCGCGCAGGCGCTCACACGGGGCCTGAATGCCCGGCACATCCGCTTCATGGCATTGGGATCGGCCATCGGCACGGGGCTCTTCTACGGATCGGCCAAAGCGATCCAGGCAGCCGGGCCGTCGGTGCTGCTGGCGTACCTGGTCGCGGGCGCCGCCGTGTACATGGTGATGCGCGCCCTCGGCGAAATGGCGGTCCGCAATCCGGTATCCGGCTCGTTCGGCCACTACGCCACGCAATACCTGGGCCCGCTCGCGGGCTTTCTGACCGGTTGGACCTACGCGTTCGAGATGATCATCGTCTGTCTGGCCGACATCACCGCGTTCGGGTTGTACATGGGCTTTTGGTATCCCGACGTGCCACGCTGGATCTGGGTGCTGTCCATCGTCTGCTTCATCGGCGCCATCAACCTGCTGTCCGTCAAGGTGTTCGGCGAACTTGAGTTCTGGCTGTCGCTGCTGAAAGTCAGCGCCATCGTCGCGATGATTGCGGGCGGCCTGGGCATCATGCTGTTTGGCCTGGGACTGGGCGCGGACAGCGCCGCGACCGGCGTGCACAACCTCTGGGCGCACGGCGGCTTCATGCCCAATGGCGTGGGCGGGCTGATTGCGTCGCTGGCCGTGGTGGTGTTCGCGTTTGGCGGCATCGAGATCATCGGCATCACCGCCGGCGAAGCCAAGGACCCGGGCCGCACCATTCCCCGAGCCATCAACGCCGTCCCCATGCGCATCCTGCTCTTCTACGTGCTGACGCTATTCGTGCTGATGTCCATCTTCCCGTGGACGCAGATCGGCAGCAAAGGCAGTCCGTTCGTGCAGATCTTCGACAGCCTGGGCATCGGCTCGGCGGCCACCATCCTGAATATCGTCGTCATCTCCGCGGCCGTGTCGGCCATCAACAGCGACATCTTCGGCGCGGGCCGCATGCTGTATGGCATGGCGCAGCAAGGTCAGGCGCCGCGCGGCTTTGCCTCGGTCTCGGGCAACGGCGTGCCGTGGATGACGGTGGTGGTCATGTCCGTGGCGTTGCTGGTCGGCGTGTTGCTGAACTATCTGATCCCGGAGAATGTGTTCCTGCTCATTGCCTCAATCGCCACCTTCGCCACCGTATGGGTATGGCTGATGATTCTGCTCTCGCAAGTGGCGATGCGCCGCAAGATGCGCGCCGAAGACGTCGCCGCATTGAAGTTCCCGGTTCCGTTCTGGCCGCTGGGTCCCTTGCTGGCCATTGCCTTCATGGTGTTCGTGATCGCCGTCCTGGGATATTTCCCCGGCACGCAGACGGCGCTGGGCGTGGGCGCGGTGTGGATCGCGCTGCTTTGCGTGGCGTACCGTTTGTGGGTGCATCCCAAACACCCCGGCGGCGGCGCCCCGGCGCTGGCCACTCAGGGCTCGGATTGATCGGCGCGGCGCCTGCCAGGGCAATCCCCTGGCAGGCAGTTGCTTGAAGGAGAAGTGCATGAGACAAGTCTGGCGGCATTGCCACGCGGCCACGATGGCGGGTGGCGCGTATTCCCTCATCGAACACGCAGCCATCGTGACCCGCGCCGAGCGCATCGAGTGGATCGGTCCCGAAGCCCAATTGCCAAACGTGGACGCCGCGCACGTGCATGACCTGGGCGGCGCGTGGGTCACACCAGGCCTCATCGACTGCCACACTCATCTGGTGTTCGGCGGCGACCGCAGCCGGGAGTTCGAGCAACGCCTGCAAGGCGTCGACTACGCCACCATCGCCGCCCAGGGCGGCGGCATCGCCAGCACCGTGCGCGCCACGCGCGCGGCCACCGAAGACGAGCTCTACGCCAGCGCCCGCCGCCGCGCCGTGCAACTGCTGCGCGATGGCGTCACCACGCTGGAGATCAAATCCGGCTACGGGCTCGATCTGGAAAACGAACGCAAGATGCTGCGCGTGGCCCGTCACCTGGGCCAGACGCTACCCCTGACCGTGCAGGCAACCTGCCTGGCCGCGCACGCGCTGCCCCCCGAGTTCCAAGGCCGCCCCGACGACTACATTGATGAAGTCACTCAGCGCATGCTGCCCGCCCTGGCGGCCGAGGGCCTGGTCGATGCCGTCGACGCCTTCTGCGAACATCTGGCGTTCACGCCCGCTCAGGTGGAACGCGTGTTTCAGGCGGCGGCACGGCTGAACCTGCCCGTGAAGCTGCATGCCGAGCAACTGTCTTCGCTGCACGGCGCTAGCCTGGCGGCGCGCCATGGGGCGCTGTCAGCGGATCATCTCGAATACCTGACCGAATCGGATGTGCGGGCGATGGCCAAGGCGGGGACGGTGGCGGTGCTGTTGCCTGGGGCCTTCTATGCACTGCGCGAGACACAACTGCCACCGCTGGATCTGCTGCGCCAACACGGCGTACCCATCGCCATTTCGACGGATCTGAATCCCGGAACGTCGCCCGTGCTGTCGCTGCGCTTGATGCTGAGCATGGCGTGCACGTTGTTCCGGATGACGCCGGAGGAAACGCTGGCGGGCGTGACGGCAAATGCGGCCCGGGCGTTGGGCTTGTCAGCGACGCGCGGGACGCTGGAGGCGGGCAAGGTGGCGGATTTTGTCGTTTGGGATATTGCGCATCCGGCAGAGCTGGCTTACTGGGTGGGCGGGGATTTGGCCAAGCGCGTGGTACGGCATGGGGCGACGGTGAATTTGGCGGGTTGACGTTGCGATTTAGTTGATTAAATCAACGACGTGTCCGAGAATGGTTGCTTTCGGACGAGACGCCATCATGACCTTGCAAACCCCGCTGACTCATCTTTTGGGTATCCGATACCCCATCATTCAAGCCGGCATGAGCTGGGCGTCTTCCAACGCGGAACTGGCCGCCGCCGTGTCGGCCGCCGGCGGCCTGGGCGTGGTGGCATCCGGTCCGATGTACCCGGAGGCGCTGCAAGCCGCGCTGCGCAAGCTGCGCACCCTGACCGACGCGCCCTACGCGGTCAACATCCCGCTGTACAACAAGCGCGCGCGCGAACATCTGGACATCGCCATCGCCGAAGGTGCACCGGTCATCATTGCCTCGCAAGGCGGGCCGAAAGAGCATCTGGCCCGCGTGCACGATGCCGGGATGAAATGGCTGCAGGTCATTGCCAGCCCCGTCCACGCCGAAAAAGCCCAAGCAGCGGGCGTGGATGGCGTGATTGCGGTGGGCCTGGAAGCCGGCGGACATCCAGGCCCTGACGAGATCACCACACAGGTGCTGCTGCGTGCAACGGTGCAGCGCGTGGACCTGCCCGTCGTCGCCGCAGGCGGCATCGCGGATGGCGCCGGCATTGCCGCGGCGCTGTGCCTGGGCGCGGCTGGCGCGCAACTGGGAACGCGCTTCCTGCTGACGCCCGAGGCGAGCGTGCACGCCGATTACAAGGCGGCCGTGATGGCCGCCGGCATCAGCGACACCACCTTGGTCGGCCGCGGCCGCTCGCCGGTACGCATGCTGCGCAACGCTTTTGCACAGCAGTACCTGAACGCCGAACGCACCAGCAGCGACGAAGCGCTGGACGGCTTGTTCGCGCAAAGCACGCTGAAGCAGGCCGCGCTGGAAGGCAATGTCGACCTCGGCAAGGTGGAAGCCGGTCAAAGCGCGGGACTGATCGGCGACTTGGTGCCGGCCGCCGAATTGATGCAGCGCCTGGTTCAAGAGACGCTGGTTGCGATCCGGCGGCTTAGCGCGCTGGGGTGAAGCGCAAGTCCGCCGGCCCGCGCGCGCCCTACTTCTTCGTCAGACCAGCACTGTCCACCAGCTTGCGCATCGCAAGCTGGTCTTTTTCCACGTATTGGGTGGCTTCCTGCGGCGTCAGGGTCCAGAGCTCCACACCCTGAGCGTCCATCAGCTTGCGATACTCCGGCGACTGGTTCACGGCCTGCACGGCCTTGTTCAATTTTTCAAGCACCGCTTGCGGCGTGCCCTTGGGTGCGGCCAGGCTGTACCAGGACGCCGATTCGGCGCCGCTCACCCCTGCTTCAGCCAAGGTGGGCACATCGGGAAACAGTGCCGAACGCTTGGGGTTGGCATACGCCAGGGCCTTCAGTTTGCCGCTGCGGATGAACTGCACGCTGGCCGCCAGGTTCAGGACGGCCATATCGACCTGCCCGCCCACCAAATCATTGATGGCCGGCGCGGCGCCGCTATAGGGGATGTGCATGATGTCGACCTTGGCCTGCTGACGGAACAGCTCGCCGCCCAGATGCGGAGAACTGCCGGGCCCGGCCGACGCGTAGTTGATCTTGCCCGGCTCCTTGCGCGCCAGCGCGATCAGTTCCGGCAAGGTGGACACCGGCAAGGACGATCGCACGACCAGCATATTCGGCTGGTTGGCCACGATGGTCACAAAGGCGAAATCCTTGATGCCGTCGTAGGCCGTCCGCTGCATCAAGGGCGTCACGACATGCGCGGCCGACGTCCCCAGCAGCAGGGTGTAGCCATCCGGCTTGGCGCGCGCCACGAAATTTGCGCCGATCGCCGCACCGCCCCCGGCCTTGTTCTCCACGATGACCGGCTTGCCCAACTGTTTTTCCAGCTCGCGCGCCAGCGCGCGTCCCAGCACATCGGCGGGGCCGCCGGCGGCATAAGGATTGACCAGCGTGATCGGCTGGGTTGGGTAGGCGTCCGCCGCCAGGCTCGCACCGCTGCAAATCATGCTGACACCCAGGCCGCACAGCAATCGCTTCAAGGTCTTCATCGTTGTCTCCTGATCCTCATCGGGATGCTTTTTTTGTATTGCTAAATGGCGCCAAGCTGCCTTAACGCCGTGATTTCCTCGGCCGACAGCCCCAGCCTTGCGCGCAATACCTCGTCGGTATGCTCGCCCAGCAATGGTGGACGTTCGACCTGCGGATCTTCATAGCCCTCGAACTTGAAGGGCACCGGCACCGCGCCAAAACGGCCGATGCGGGGATGGTCATAGCTCGAGACCATGCCGCGCGCGCGGACATGCTCGTTATTCAGGATTTCGCCGACATCCAAAATCGGCCCAGCCGGCACGCCTGCGGCATCGCAACGGCGGCACAGCTCGTCGCGATCCACTCGGGCCACGGCAGCCTGCAAACCGGCCATGACTTCCTCCCGGCGGGCTACCCGCACGGCATTGCGCGCCAATTCGGCATCCGCGCCCCATTGAGGCAGATCCAGAAGGTCGCACAGCGGTTTCCAGTGTTGATCACTGCCGGTGATCTGCACCCATTTGCCATCGCGGCATTCAAATGCCGCCGACGGCACCCGGCCAGGATGTTCCGTGCCCATGCGCGGCGGCACCTCTCCCAAGGCGAAATAGCGCGCAGCCGCCAGCGACAACAGACCGACCTGTCCGTCCAGCATGGAGAAGTCGATATGGCACCCGCGTCCGCTGCGCTCGCGGCCGACAAGGGCGGACAAGATGCCAATCGCCGCCCACAGGCCCGAGGTCAGGTCGGCCACCGGCAATCCGGGCTTCACCGGTCCGCCATCGCGCTCGCCGGTCAGACTCATGATCCCGCCCATGGCCTGGAACACCGTGTCATAGCCCTTGCGAGGGGCGTACGGCCCAGTCATCCCAAAGCCGGTGCACGAGAAATAGATCAAGTCCGGGTTTCCCGGCGCGATGTGGATCTTGTCCAGGCCGTAACGCGCCAGGGTGCCCACCGGAAAATTCTCGACCACCACATCGGCATCCTGCGCCAGCCGGCGTATCACCTCCTGGCCCTCGGGCTTGCGAAAATTGACGGTGATGGACTGCTTGCTGCGGTTGAAGGCCAGGTAATAGGCCGACTCGTCCCCATCCTCGCCGTGCACCTTGGGTTCGAATCCGCGCGTCTCGTCGCCGCCATCGGGCTGCTCGACCTTGATCACCGTGGCGCCCAACTCGGCCAGGATCATCGACGCGAAAGGGCACGCCAGCACCCGCGACAAATCCAGGATGGTGATGCCATCAAGCGGCTTCATCGCGACGCCCCCTGACGAAAACCGCGCATGATGACGTTGGCATCGCGGCCCACCCCCAGCGCGTCTTCCAGCCCCAGGTCCGCGCACCGATGGAACGCGCGCTTGGTCAGGCCCATGGCCGCCGCTTCCCACCCGGCAAGACGCTCGGCAAAGGCCAGCGCCTGCGGCATGACGTCGGCGGCGGGCACGGCCCGGTTGGCCAACCCCAACGCCACCGCCCGATGGCCGTCGATGGGCTCGGCCATGGCCACCAGCTCGAAGGCCTGCTTGCGGCCCAGCTGCCGCACCAGATTGGCCATCACCACGGCCGCCACGATGCCGTGACGCAGTTCGGGATAGCCAAAGCGCGTGTCCTCGGCCATCACCACCATGTCGCACGCCAGCGCAAGTCCTGCGCCGCCGCCCAGCGCATTGCCATGCACGGCGGCGATGACAGGCTTGCTCATGCGCGAGAAAACCAGATGCAGATCGGTGGTCAGGCTGGCGCGCGCCAGCACGGCCTCGGGATGCTCGGGCGTCAGCGCCGAGAACTCCGTCGTATCCGCGCCCGCGCAAAAGGACTTGCCATTGCCGGTCAGCACGATGGTGCGTACCGCGGGATCCTGGTCGGCCTCGCGCAGCGCGGCCAGCAACCCGGCGGTCAAGGCGGTGTTCAGCGCATTGTGCTTCTCCGGGCGATTCAGCCGAAGCACGCGCACCGCGCCTTGGTTCTCGACAATCAATTCAGCCATCGTTTTGCCTCTATTTAATTGATTTAATCAACTTTATGAATAAAAGAAAGCCTGTCTTGGACAGGCAATCGTCTCAGCGCGGCTGGACGCCGCGGCCGCGGCGGGCCGGCACTTCGGCCTTCAAGTCATTGAGCATGTCCAGCATGTGCGTCGTCATCTTTTCCAGGGCACGCTCCAGCACCTCGCGCTCATCTTCGCTCAGCACCGCCAGCATCTCCTCGTTGCGCTCAACGGCAGCCGGAAACATCTCTTGATAGAGCTTTTTCCCGGCGCGCGTCAGGTCCAGGTTGACCCCGCGCGCATCCTGGGCATCCGCGCAGCGCTCGATCAGGCCGCGCTCGATCAGGTCGGACACCGTGCGGCTCGCCTGGCTTTTGTCGATGTTGGCTTCCCGAGCCAGCGCGTTCAAGGACATATTGGGCGCGGCGCCCAGCAAGGCCAGGATCCGCCACTCACGCGGGCCCACGCCATAGCGGCTTTCGTTCAGGCCCGCCGCAATGCGGCTGGACACGTAGGCCAGCCGGTTCAAGCGATAGGAAAACAGCTCCTTGAGCGCGGCGGGCGCGGGTCGGCCCGAGGAAAGCTTGCTTCGAGTTGCCATGGAGTTCTCTTGGAGCGGTTGCGGTGACGAGGGCATGATATACAAACGCCGCTCAAGCGCCGGCGCGGATCAGCGGATTGAAGCCGCTGTCGGCCACGCGGCTGTGCAGGTCGCGCCCCAGCACCGCGCGGCAACGCTGCGACACGACAGCCAGCGCGTCCAGGTCCAGACCCGTGCGCACCCCCATGGATTCAAACAGATTGACCAGGTCTTCGGTCGCCACATTGCCGGTATGGCCCCCGCCATACTTCACCTTTGCCGGATGCCCCCCCACGCCGCCGACGGCACAATCGAACCAGCGTACGCCGGCGTCCAGCGCCGCCACGTAATTCACCAGGCCGGTTGCGCGGGTGTCATGAAAATGGGCCACCAGCGTGAGCTGCGGGAGTTCACGTTGCAGGGCGCCATACAAGTCGCGCACGGTTTGCGGCGTGGCCATACCGGTGGTGTCGCCCAGCGTGACGATGTTCACCCCCAGCGCGGCGTAACGCTCGGCGTCGCGCAGTACGCTATCGGCCGAGACCGCGCCTTCAAAGGGGCACCCGAACGCCACCGAGATCGTGCCGATCATGCGAAATCGGCCACTGGCCAGCCTGGCCATCCCGGCGATGTTCTCCCATTGATCCGCGCGGCTGCGCTTCAGGTTGCGCTCGGAATGCGACTCGCTGGCCGATACCAGCAAGCTGATCTCGTTGGCGCCCTGCCCCTGCTCCAGATCGGCCAGCGCCCGCTGCACGGCGCGCTCATTGGCGCAGGTCGCCTTGTACCAGACGCCGTCCCGTCGCGGCAGCGCGGCCAGCATCTCGCTGGCATCGGCAAACTGCGGCACCACCTTCGGATTGGAATACGAGGTTGCCTCCACGCGCTCAAAGCCCAGCGCCGCAAATGCGTCGACCAATTCGGTCTTGACGTCGGTCGCAATGAAATCCGGCTCATGCTGCAAGCCATCGCGGGCAAAACACTCGCACAGCACCACGTCGCGCGTCATGACTTTTCTCCCAAGCCGAACAGGCTGACCGCGTGGGCGCGCAACTTGTTCTTCTGCACCTTGGAGCTCCCGGTCATGCCGATGTTCTCAAAGGTATCGACGATTTCCAGATAGCGCGGCACCTTGAAATTGGCGCAACGGCTTTTGCACCAGGCGATGAGCTCGGCGGTCTCGGCCTGCTGGTCTTCACGTAGCAGCACAAAAGCGGCCGGCACTTCGCCCAGCCGGGCGTCCGGCACGCCCACCACCTGCGCCATGCGCACGGCGGGATGACCATGCAGGACCTCTTCAACCTCGGCGGGCGCCACGTTTTCGCCACCGACCCGGAACATGTCCTTCAAGCGGCCCACCATGCGCAAGCGGCCCTCGGCATTCATTTCTCCCAGGTCGCCGGTGCTTAGCCAACCGTCCGCGCTCAGTGCACGAGCGGTTGCCTCGGGCATCTTGTAATAGCCCTTCATCACGCTCCAGCCACGCGCCTGGATCTCGCCTTGCCCGCCCGGCGCCACCACCGCGCCGGTGGCCGGATCGACCAGACGGATTTCCATGCCGGGATGCGGCAAGGCCCAGCCCTGCGCGCGCAGCGAAAACGCGTCATCCCAGGCCGACATGACGATATTGGGTGAGGCCTCTGATTGCCCATAGGCGTTGCACACCGAGGGCACGCCCATGACATCGCGGATCTTCTGCATCACCTCTGGACCTGCCGCGGCCCAACCGCCTCGCAAATGGATCCGCTGCCGGTCGAAATCGGGGTGCCCCATCAGCATCAGAAAGATGGTGTCGTTGCCCGACGTCAGCGTGCAGCGCTCTTCGTCCAGCATGCGCAAGGCGTCGCCCACTTCAAAACGCGGCAAGGTCAGCAGGCAGCATCCCGTCACCAGGCTCACCAGAATGGACAACGTGGTGCCAGCCACGTGGAAGTACGGCCGGATACTGAAATAGCGATCTTCCGGCCGCACGCCCATGCGCTGCGCCACTGCCGCCGCATTGCCCAGCATATTGGCATGGGTGAGCATGACGCCCTTCGGAAAGGACGTCGTGCCCGACGTGTATTGAATCAGCAGCACATCGTCGCTGCTGACCGCGCGCATGGCGGCATCAAAGCCGGCCGCATCGGCACGGGTTGCGCCTTCGATGAAGTCTGCCCAGGCGGTCGTGCCCGGCAGACTACGATCACCCAGCACCACCACTTTCTCCAGCCTCGGCAGCACCGCGCCTGGCAGGCGTTCAGCCAGGGCGGGCTCCACCGTTTGCAGCAGATCCAGGAAGTCGATGCCCAGAAACGTATCGGCGGTCAGCAACAGCTTGACGTCTGCCTGTTGCAGACAGAACGCCAGTTCTTCCGTCTTGAACCGGGTATTGACCGGCACCGTCACCGCGCCTATCAGGGCGCACGCGTAAAACAGCTGCAGCCAGTCGCCGCCATTGCCGAGAAAGATGCCGACATGGTCGCCCCGGCGCACACCGGCCGCATACAACGCCTGCGCGCGCAGCCGCGCCCCGGCGGCCAGTTCATCCCAGCTGAAACGTTCGCCCGGGGCGACAAAGGCCTCTTGCCGGCCTCGCGCCGCCACCGTCTGCGCCAATACGGCCGCCAGCGTCATCGTCTTCATGCTTGCGGCTCCTTGCCAAAGCCGGCGATGGCGCCTTGCCAATCCGTGCCGCGCAGATTTTCCTCAATGGCCAGCAGTTCGATGGCCATCGCGCCTTCGCGCGTCGTGGCAAGGCCCTGGTCGATGCTGCGTTTGGTCAGGCGCATCGTCAGCGGCTGGGCCCGGGCCATGGCCGCCGCCATCGCCAGCGCTTCCTGACGCAGCGCATCGGGCGCATACACATGGTTGACCAGCCCGATCTCGCGCGCCTCGGCGGCATCGAACCGGCGGCCGGTAAACAACAGCTCTTTGGCCTTGCGAGGGCCGGCAATACGCGGCAGACGCTGCGTCGCGCCCACCGTCCCCCAGCCCACTTCGGGGTAGCAGAACACGGCCTCGCTGGAGGCCAACACAAAGTCGCAAGCGCCCGCGATCTCGCACCCCGAACCAAACGCCGGGCCGTGGACCACGGCCACCACAGGCTGCGGCAGCCGCTCAATGGCGGCATAGGCGGCAAAACCCTGCACCCGCCGCGCAGTCATCTCCTGACTGTTCATGGTCTTGCGCTCTTTAAGGTCAGCGCCCGCGCAAAAGGCCGGACCATTGCCCATGATCAGCGCCACATGCACGCCGGGATCCGCCGCAATCGCCTCCATGACATGCACCAGCTCCGCGCACATCTGCGAACTGAGCGCGTTACGACTCTCGGGCCGGTTCAACGTCACCGTGGCGACATGGTCCTGCACGTCAAACAGAATCGTGTGATAAGTCCGGGCCATGCCTGCTCCTGATCGTTCGGTTGCTGTCACCGCAAGAAGCCGCGGCCACGGAGCGACTATAGGCTGATTAGTTGATTTAATCCACTATATTTTTGTGAGGCGGCGGGTTTGGGTTGGGCTGTCACTGAGGCATTGGCGGAAGGGGACGGGGCGAGTTGAACTTTGGCAGCCATGCGCCCGTCCCTCGGCCTCAATTTCACCCCCAGCACTGAGGAAATGTCTGAGAAGACACTTGTCAGACACTGAGCCAAGTCGCCAGCGGCGACAACGACAGCAGCACACCGGCCCACGCTACCTTGCTGCCATCTCGCTGTATGGCATAGACACCGGATGCCACCCCGGGAAGCCCGGGGATCAATTCAAAGATGATGTACGGCCAAAGTCCCTCGTGCATCACTACCCACCAGTGCAACCAGGCGGTAGCAACACCGCAAATCAGCGCAAGGATGCTGTAGAAGGACCAACCCAAATCGCGCAGCATGCTGATTCCCTTCTGCTAGTTAATGCTGTCCAGATGTTAACGGAGTCCGATCCAGGCTACGCCCACCAACCTGACTAAGTTCTTTGGCAGGATGGCGCCGTCCCAACTGATACCCCAGCATGGCTACCAGTACCTTGAGGATCGCGCAGCCGCCGGCGCACCGATCAAAGCCAACAAGGAGTTGAGCCAATTCTCAGTCATCTGTCACTTCGGCGTGAGATGGGGCCTGTTAGCCGCGAATCCCTTCGTCAACATGATGAAGAATCGTTCGGATAGCAAGGCGAAGATCATCGACCGAAGTCAGGTTCTTCGCTTCTATGTATGGTCCGTGAAGCAGCGAGAAAACTACCGGACGATGGGCTGCGCCGCGATGTTTACCTATCTGACCGGGTTTCGCTCGTCTGAGGCTCGCCCGTTTCTCAAATCAGGCCTGTCGCCTGGAGGCGTGACGGTGCTGTCCACAAAGAGGAAGAAGGGCCAGGTCGAAGTCTTGAAGGTGCGCGAGTGGTCGAAGCGACTGCACGTGGTGGTGGCCCGTTCGCTCGACCGCAAGAACACCAGCAGCCCTTACCTGTTCGCGCCGACGAAGCGCTCCGATTCGTACACGCGCCATCGCTGGGCCTCGAGTTGGAAGGACGCGCAACTGGCGTGGATCAAGTCCGTGGACGAAGCCGTGACGGAGAAGTCCTTAACCGACCATCCGCTCTACTTCAATCTGCAGGATGTGCGCCCTGCGGCGATCACGACGAAGATCCAAAACGGTGACCATGATGCGTACGATTTCGCAGCCCACGCGAACCCGGCGACGACTCACAAACACTACGACAGGCGGGTGGTGAAGAAGGCCTCTGCGACAGAGTGAAGTTCTAACGCAACCATTTTTATTCTAATGATTGCTTTCTTAACGAACTTCAAGGACACGCAATGGCTTGATTTTCCTAGCCATTCTGGCGCGGCAGGAGGGGCTCGAACCCCCGACCTCAGGCTTAGAAGGCCCGTGCTCTATCCAGCTGAGCTACTGCCGCGCGGTGTGAAGACTCCCGGAACCTGTCCGGGCCGCGCATTTTACCCTGTTGCGGAAAAAAGTTCGTCGCCCCTTAACCGGGCGCGTCCTAGCGGGTCCCGCCCTACTCCTCGCCAATGTCCGTATGCGTGGACACCCACAGCACGATCGCATCCTCCGGGCTCAGGCTGATCACACGGTGCCCCATGCGGCTGTCTATATAGAAGCTCTCCCCCGCCTTCAACCGCGCCGGTTCGTAGAACTCGGTGTAGAGCTGCACCTCTCCCTCCAGCACATAGACAAATTCCTCTCCCCCATGGCGGCTCCAGTCCTGGAATTCGTCGAAGGAGCGGGCCTTGACGCGCGTGTGGAACGGCATCATGCGCTTGTGGGACAGCGCGGTGCACAGCAGGCGGTGGTCGTAGTACGGGGTTTCGTATTGGCGGCCTTCGCCCTGGCGGCTGAGGCTGCGGCGGCCGGTGCCCATGTGGGCGTCGGACGCGGTGAAGAGTTCGGCGACGTCCAGGTCCAGGCCGGCGGCGATCTTGATCAGGTTGTCATAGGTGGGGGACAGCAGGCTGTTCTCGATCTTTGACAGGGTCGACGCGGACACGCCGGTGGCCTCGGCCGCCTGCTTCAGGGTCCACGCGCGCGCCTGGCGCAAGGCTCGCAGCCGTTGTGCCAATGCGCTCTGTTTGTTGCCTTGCATTCTCTACACCCTGTCATGCCCGCAGTAGTCGGGCCTGAATAATCAGGCCCGCAATAATCAGCCCCGCGATTGACGTTCACGCCACCAATCGCGCGCCTGGTAAGACCAATAAGTCAGTTGAACCGCCGCCGTGCCCAGGCTCCCGCCATTCCAGGCCAACCCGAACGGTTCGAAGAGCTTGTAGCGCTGCGTGTCGCCGGTGATCCCCTCGGCCACGACGCGTCCGCCTATGGAGGTGGTGTTCATGCCATGGCCGCCGAACGCCGTGCAATACCAGACGCCGGGGCCCAGCAGCCCGATCTGCGGCATCAGATGCCGCGCGTAGGCCATGCGTCCCGACCACGCCGCCTCAACGCGCACCCCCTGCAATTGGGGGTAGACGCCAAGCAATTCGCGGCGCAGGGACTCGGCCAGATCGGGCGGGTCGTCGACACGGGTGGTGATTCTACTGCCCCAGCCGATGCGGCCGCCATCGAGGACGCGGTAATAGTTGCCGGCGCGCCGGTCGTCGCCGATGGCGGCGGTGCTGCGGATGGCTTCGCGGACGCGGTCGCCCAGCGGTTCGGTCAGCATGATGTAGGTGGCGATGGGCAGCATGGCGCGCCGCAAGGCGGGCACGACGTCGCCGGTGTAGCCGCCGGTGGCCAGCACGACGGTGGCGGCGTCGATCTGCCCTTGCTCGGTCTTCAGGTGCTTGACCGCGCCGTCGAGCGTGGCGTGCACGACCGGCGAGTCTTCATGGATGCGCACGCCCAGCCGGACGCACTCGCGGGCCAGCGCACGGGCGTAGTTCAGCGGATGGAAGTGAAAGGATGACGGGTCTTCGATGCCCTGGAAATAGACATCGGACACGAGACGCTCCCGGACTTCGCTGCGCGACAGCAGCCGCACGTCGCGCCCGAAGTCGCGCTGCTGGCTGTCGCACCACTGGCGCAACGCGTCGGTCGCCTCGTAGCGCACGACGCGCAGGCGACCGTCCACCTTGTGGGCGTCGGAGATGCGCAGATCGCGGATGTTGTTGCGGATGATCTCGACGCCTTCCATCGACAGCCGGTAAAGCTGGCGGTAGTGGTCTTCGTCGACGTGCTTGCGGATGGCATCGGCACCGGCCGAAAAGGCCGGCGACACCGAGCCACCGTTTCGGCCCGACGCCCCCCAGGCAATGCGCCGCGCTTCCAGCAGGGTGACGTTGCGGCCGCGCCGGGCCAGTTCCAGCGCGGTGGACAGGCCCGCCAGGCCCGCCCCGATCACGCAGACGTCGGCGCTGGCCGCACCCGCCAGCGGCGGATAGTAGGTTTCGCTGTCGGCGAGCGTGCGCTTGTAGTAGGTGTCGATGTACTCGGAGACCATGGTGTCCGCTCAGTGCAGGCCCGCGCCTTGCAGGCCCCCGGTCAAGCGCTTTTCCAGCCAGTTGGCCAGGCGCAGGAGCGGGTAGCAGTAGATGAAGTAGATGGCGGCGATCATGCCGTAGATGAACAGGGATTTCGCCGGGAACGTGATGATGAAGACTTCGCCCTGGCGGGTCAGCTCGGTGATGCCGACGACCGACAGGATGGCGGTGCTTTTGATCAGCATGACGTAGACGCCGCTCATGGGTTGCACGATCAGGCGCATGGCCTGCGGCAGGATGACCAGCCACAGGATCTGCAGCGGTCGCAGTCCCAGCGTCATCGCGCCTTCGGTCTGGCCGCGCGGCACGGCCTGGATGGCGCCCATGACAATTTCCGCCACGTAGCAGGACGTGTAGACCGACAGCGCCACGAAGGCCGCCGTTCCGGAATCCCAGTGCAGCATCTCAATGCCGGAGCTGGGCAGCACGAAGTAGAAAATGTAGAGCTGCACCAGGAACGGCGTGCCGCGCAGGATGTGGATGTAGAGACCCAGGATCTGGTGCACGCCGCGGATGCGATAGCTGCGGATCACGCCGATGACAAAGCCCAGCAGCGACCCCGCGATGATGGCCACGAAGGAGATCTTCAGCGTTTCCCAAAAGCCCTTGAGCAGAAAGGGCAAGACGACGCCGGCGGTGGAGAGATAGGATTCCAGCATGGTTACCTCGCGTTCCAGGCCGGGCCGGCCAGCCACAGGCTCACGCCCTTGGATAGCAGCAGCATGACGCAGTAGATCAGCAGATAGCCCGCGGCGATGGTCAGGAAGGCTTCGTTGGGCACGATGCGTTCGCTGTTCATCTGCACGCCGGCGGCAACCAGTTCAAACACCGTGATGAGCGACAGCAGCGAGGTGTCCTTGATCAGCACGGCGGTCTGGCCCAGCAGCGGCGGCAGCGTATTGGCGAAGGCTTGCGGCAGCACCACATAGCGCAGGCGCTGGTGGTAGTTCATGCCGCAGGCCTTGGCGCCTTCGATCTGGCCGCGCGGCACGGACTCGATGCCGACGCGGATGATTTCGCTCATGTAGGCAGCGTGGTGCACGGTCATGGCGATGATGCCCAGCACCATCTCGCTCCAGCCCTTGGCGCCGGGCACCAGGTACGGCACCGCGTAATAGACCAGGTAAATCTGGACGAGCAGCGGCGTGGAGCGCACGAATTGCACATAGGCCGCCACCGGGCGCCACACCGCGCCGCGGGACGACATATGGGCAAGCGCCAGCGGCACCCCGGCCAGCACCGACAGCACGAGGCTTGCGCCCGCCGCGATCAGCGTATTGGCCAGGCCTTCAGCGAATTGGCCCGTGTACTGGCTGACGATGCGCCAGTTATAGAAATCGATCAGCCAGTCCATGGGCGGTCCCGTCTCCGATCAGTGGTCTTTCTTCCAATCGGTCGAGTACCAGTACTTCACCAGCTCCGGCAGCGAGTTGTCGGCGGTCTTCAGCGTCTGCCAGTTGTCCAGCCAGAACTTCAGGCGGAACGCGTTGGGGCCGACGGCGAACGCCAGCGGCTCGCGCACCATGACGCCTTCCAGCACGCGCAGGTTGCCGAAGTCCACAAGGAACTGGTTGGCGGTGGACAGCGACATGATCCCCGCGTCCAGCCGGCCGCTGGACAGCGCCTGGCCGACCGGGGCGCTGCCGCCCGAGAACTCCTTCAGCGTGGCAGAGGGCAGCATCTTCTTGCCGACTTCGGCATAGGTGCTGGCGCCCAGCGCCCCGACGGTGACGCCGGACTTGTTCAGTTCGGCAAAGTTCTTGTACGGGGAATCCTTGGGCACCACGGCGACGGTGTCGGCGTAGAACATGGGCAGCGAGAACAGCACCTGCGCGGCGCGCTGCGGCGTGGGCGTCATGTCCGCGGCCACCATGTCGGCCTTGCCCGACAGCAGCGCGGGCAACAGGCCCTTCCATTCATAATCCTGCAGCACCAGCTTCACGCCCAGATCGTCCGCCATGCGCTTGGCCACTTCCACCGCCAGCCCCGTGCGCTTGCCCGACTTGTCCATGAAGCTCATGAGCGGCCCGGATGTCTGCACCGCCACGCGCAATTCACCGCGCTTGATGATGTCGGAAAGTTCGTCCGCCTGTGCCGGCAGGGCCACGGTGGCGGCCGCCAGGGCGACGCTGGCCACGCCCAGCCATTGTTTGATCTTCAGCATTTCTAACCCCTTTGGTGATTGGACCCATATCGTTCCGGGCAAGGCACATCGCGCCGGCAGCGCCCGGATAAGCCGGACCGGCGGGACTACAGAATCTTTTCCAGGAAAGCGCGGGTGCGCGCCTCTTTGGGGTGGCCGAACACTTCGTCGGGTGTGCCCATTTCCACGATGCGGCCGGCATCCATGAAGAGCGCGCGGTCGCCCACGTCGCGGGCAAACCCCATTTCGTGCGTCACCACCGCCATCGTCATGCCGTCGCGCGCCAGTGCGCGCATCAATTCAAGAATGCCGCCCACCGTCTCGGGATCGAGCGCCGAGGTGGCTTCGTCGAACAGCATTAGTTGCGGGTCCATCGCCAGCGCACGTGCAATGGCCACACGCTGCTGCTGGCCCCCGGACAGCTGGCTGGGATAGCGATCGCCGAATTCCGCCATGCCGACGCGGCCCAGCAGCTCGCGGGCGTAGCGCTCGGCGTCAGCGCGGCTGCGCCCGCGCACCACGCGCTGGGGTAGCGCCACGTTGTCGAGCGCAGTACGGTGCTGGAACAGGTTGAAGTGCTGGAACACCATGCCCACGTCGGTGCGCCAGCGGTTGACGTCGGTGGCCGGATCCGTAAGCGACACGCCGTTCACGCGGATGCTGCCGCTGTCGATGCTTTCCAGGCCGTTCAAGGTGCGCAGCAAGGTGCTCTTGCCCGAGCCGGACGGCCCCACCACCACCATCACCTCGCCGCGTTCGAGCTGGCAATCGATGCCATCCAGCGCCAGATGCGGGGGATGCCCGTCGCGCTGATAGGTCTTTCTGACTGCCTGAACTACGAGCAAGGGTTCGGCCACGAATTCACCTTCAGGTGCAGGGCACCTCAAAAATATTTCGCATTTCACGTCATAGTTTCGTATAGTAAATTTTTTTCCAGAATCGCCACTTAGGCATAACCCTTAAGCGAAGACGCTGACTTCGCAAGGCATCGAAGGAACCGGCATGGACACTCCTCAAGACATCCTGCGCAATCTCGGACTCAATTCCAGTGCGCTCACCGGCGGCACCCTGATCGCCCGCAGCCCGATCGACGGCGCCGAGCTGGCGCAGGTGCATGAGCACACGGTGGCCCAGGCCCACGCCGCCATCACCCGCGCCCGCCAAGCCAGCCTGGCATGGCGCGATGTCCCCGCCCCCCGCCGCGGCGAGCTGATCCGCCTGTTCGGTGAAACCCTGCGCCAGCACAAGCAGGAACTCGGCCGCCTGGTCAGCCTGGAAGCCGGCAAGATCGTCGCCGAGGGCGAAGGCGAAGTGCAGGAAATGATCGACATCTGCGACTTCGCCGTCGGCCTGTCGCGCCAGCTCTACGGCCTGACCATCGCCTCCGAGCGTCCGGGCCACCGCATGATGGAAACGTGGCATCCGCTGGGCGTCGTCGGCGTCATCAGCGCCTTCAACTTCCCCGTCGCCGTCTGGTCCTGGAACGCCGCGCTGGCGATGGTTTGCGGCAACGCCGTCGTCTGGAAGCCGTCGGAAAAGACGCCGCTCACCGCCCTTGCCTGCCAGGCCCTCTTCGCGCAAGCCGTGCAACGCTTTGGCGACGCCCCCGCCGGCCTGTCCGAAGTCCTGATCGGCGGCCGCGAAGTCGGCGAAGCTTTGGTCGACTCGCACACCGTCGCGCTGGTGTCCGCCACCGGCTCCACCCGCATGGGCCGCCAGGTCGGGCCGCGCGTCGCGCAGCGCTTCGGCCGCGTCCTGCTGGAACTGGGCGGCAACAACGCCATCATCGTCGGCCCCACCGCCGACCTGGACATGGCCGCGCGCGGCATCGTCTTCGGCGCCATCGGCACCGCCGGCCAGCGCTGCACCACCACGCGCCGCCTGATCGTCCACGAAAGCATCGCCGACGAACTGGTCCAGCGCCTGCACAAGGCCTATGCCAGCGCCCCCATCGGCAACCCGCTCGACAGCGGCAACCTGGTCGGCCCACTGATCGACCGCGCCTCCTTCGACGCCATGCAGGCCGCCCTGACCGCCGCACGCGAACAAGGCGGCAAGGTCACCGGCGGTGAACGCGTGCTGGCCGACCAATACCCCGACGCCTGGTACGTACGCCCCGCCATCGCCGAAATGCCCGGCCAGACCGACGTCGTCTGCCATGAAACCTTCGCGCCCATCCTCTACGTGATGCGCTACAAGGACTTCAACGACGCGCTCGCCATGCAGAACGGCGTGCCGCAAGGCCTGTCGTCCGCCATCTTCACCAACGACCTGCGCGAAGCCGAAACCTTCCTGTCGGCCGCCGGCTCCGACTGCGGCATCGCCAACGTCAACATCGGCACCTCCGGCGCCGAAATCGGCGGCGCCTTCGGCGGCGAAAAGGAAACCGGCGGCGGCCGCGAGTCCGGTTCGGACGCCTGGCGCAACTACATGCGGCGCGCCACCAACACCATCAACTACTCGCGCAACCTGCCGCTGGCCCAAGGCATCAAGTTCGGCGAATAACCGCCGATCACCCTGCCGCAAGGCCTGCCGGATCCGCCGCGCAGCGCCTTCGCGCAACACCTCTCTCCAGGCCCCGCGCATTGTCGACAATGCGCGGGGTTTTCGCATTGCTTACAGCCCATACAACCAATTAGCCTGACTTACAAACTGTTGCCGGGGACGGTGCTACATTGCCTCATCACAAAAACCATACACGTCCTCAATGACCTCCAGCCGTCCCTTTCATCGCTCTCCCACTTCCCGCCTCGTCGCCGCCATCCTGGCCCTGGGCGCGGCCGGATCCGCCGCGGCAGGCGTGTCTTACCGACTGGATCGCCCCTCTGCGGCGCCCGGCGAAACCGTCACCATCGAGGCCGTGTTCTTCAACGAAGGGGGCTCGCGCGTGGACTGGCAGGCCCCGCCTGAACTCGTCCTCCAGTGGCGCAGCCCCAACGGCCAGATCGTGCGCAGCCTGGCCAAACTGAAAAGCGGCCGCGACAACTACAGCGTGCCCGTCAACAACTTCGCCCGCATGTCCTGGACCGCCGAAGTGCCCGCCACCGCGCGCGGCCTGCAAGCCGTCTCCATCGAAGGCCAACCGTCCATGATGGCGCTGGACGCCACCGGCCGCGATAGCGGCACCCTGGCCACCACACCCGCCCAAACCCCCGTCGTCGACGCCCGCAGCGGCCAGCCCGTCCCGCCCGCCGCAGTCGCCGCGGCAGGCGCCTCGCCCGAAGCCGGCCCCGCCCCCGCCGCCGCCGTCGAACAGACCGTCGAACAGGCCGCCTTCGACAAATTCCGCAGCGCTTTCTCGGCCTACAAACCCGTCTACTTCGCCGTCGGCACCCGCGGCCTGACCACCGCCCGCTTCCAGATCAGCGCCAAATACCGCCTCATCAGCCCCCGCGGCAGCGCAGACACCTGGCACGACGACTTCTACCTGGGCTACACCCAGACCTCGCTCTGGGACCTGGAAAGCGACTCCAAGCCCTTCATCGACACCACCTTCAACCCCAGCGTCTTCTGGCTCTCCGACGACGTCTGGAAATCCGAAAACCAGAACTGGCGCATCGGCATGAACGTCGGCGTCGAACATGCCTCCAACGGCAAGGACGGCGAAGACTCGCGCTCCCTGAACGACGGCTACATCGAACCGCGCTTCCACTATCGCTTTGACGGCGGCAGCACCCTCACCTTCGCCCCCAAGGTCAAGGCCTACTTCGCCGTCGCCAACGAAAACAGCGACTACTCCGCCTACGCTGGCCACGTCGACTGGCAACTGCGCTGGGCCCAGGACAACGGCGCGGTCGTCACCGCCATGTACCGCCAGGGCGACCAACGCCGCCGCACCACCCAACTGGACTTCGCCTGGCCGCTGCAACGCACGTTCCTGAACTGGAACGGCTACCTGCACCTGCAGTACTTCAACGGCTACGGCGAAACGCTGCTGGGCTACAACCAGCGCAACGAAAGCCAGTTCCGCGTGGGCCTGTCGCTGATTCCGTAAGGGCTTAACGCGGCACGGAATCGTCGAATGAAAATCGCCGGCTTGAAACGCCGGCGATTTGCTTTGTGCGCACTTAAGGCGCCTACCCCCGTTGGCGCGACGGTGTCAGACACCCGGGAGAGAGGGTCGTCAACCCGTGACGGCAATTCAACGGGTGTCAGACACCTTGGTATTGCAATTCAACGCGTGCCAGACACCTCGATATCAAGCGCCGACGCAAGACACCCGAACGCCAGATAAGGCCGCCCGCGCGGCCGACATCTGGCAGCCCCGCAAGATCTTCCGAACCCGAACAGACCTGTAGAAAAAGGTCAAGCAAGCCACCCTCCCCAAAGGCCTCCCGACCTTTTACGACGCAGCCCGGCTCGGCGGCGGCCTGGGTGCGCGGGGCGTGTAGATGCGCCCGAGGGAATCGGAAGGCAGTCGCCGAAGGCGACAACGACGATGACGACGGGGAAGTCCGGAGCGAAGGCTCCGGACCGCAATCGTAGCCCCGCGCACCCAGGCCGCCGCCGTGCCGGGCGTCTCAAGAACCCGCACCAAACCCGCTCCAGACCCCGCAAGAACCACCAGAGAAAACCAACAAAGGGATTTCCCTCAATCCCCCCGAAACTCCAACCCCGTCCCGTAAACTCCGCCCCAAAGCGCACCCAAAAACACCGCGCACCAAGGGGATCCGGGCCGCTAGCCCCGGACAGATAAAGCACAAGCAAAGCCATTCATGTTCGCCGACCTGAAGCACCTCTCGCACCACGCCGCCTGGCGCCGCCAGCTTGAAATGCTGCTCGAATCCGCCGGCGAAGGCATCTACGGCATCGACCTGCGCGGCCGCTGCATCTTCATCAACAGCGCCGGTGCCGACATGCTCGGCTACACCCCCGATGAACTGGTAGGCCGCAACATGCACTACCTCATTCACCACTCCCACGCCAACCGCACCCTGATGCCCGTCCACGACTGCCGCATCTTCAAAGCCTTCCGCGACGGCCGTGGCGAACGCGCCGACGACGAAGTGCTCTGGCGCCGCGACGGCACCTGCTTTGACGCCCAGTACGCCTCATACCCCATCCGCAACGACCAGGAAGTCGTCGGCGCCGTCGTCACTTTCTCAGACATCACCGCCCGCAAACAGATCGAGCGCGAACTCCAAAGCACCCAGGCCTTGCTAGAACGCCGCGTCGGCGAACGCACCGCCGAACTCAGCGCCGCCCACGAATCCCTGCGCCGCCTGTCCTCGCACCTGAGCACCCTGCGCGAAGAGGAACGCGCCCACATCGCCCGCAACATCCACGACGATCTCGGCGCCTCATTTACTGCCTTGCAGCTCGACCTGAACTGGCTGCGCCGCCAGCTCGGCGCCGCGCCCGCCCTCCAGGCGCACCTTGACCGCATGCTCGAAGTCACCCAGACCGCCATGGGCGCCACCCGCCGCATCCTCAACGACCTGCGCCCCGTTGTCCTCGACCACCTTGGCCTCTGGGCCGCCCTTGAAGCCCTGCTGCAGGACCTGCAGACCCGCAGCGGCCTGCAATGCCGCTATCTTTGCCCGCCCGACACCGAAAGCCTGCGCCTGGACCGCAACGCCGAAATCGCCATCTACCGCATCGTCCAGGAACTGCTCACCAACGTACAGCGGCATGCCCGCGCCCGCAGCGTCAGCGTCAGCGCCGTCTGGGGCGCCGACGGCCTGGTGCTCACCGTCGAAGACGACGGCGTCGGCATGCAACTGCCCGAAGACCGCCACACCTTCGGCATCCTTGGCATGCGCGAGCGTGCCCGCGCCATTGGCGGCGACCTTGCACTGGACAGCGCCCCCGGCGCCGGCATGCGCGCCCGCCTGCGCCTGAACCCGCTGGCCGCTTGAAGGAATCCGCGCCATGCCCCTGAACCTGCTTATCGTCGACGACCACCTCATCATCCGCCGCGGCCTCGCCCGCATCCTTGAAGAAGATCCGCGCGTCGCCCTTGTCCACGAAGCCGCCGACGGCCCCGCCGCCCTGCGCGCCCTGCGCCAGGCCCACTACGACGCCATCGTCCTGGACGTCGCCCTTGGCGAGCGCGACGGGCTGGATGTACTGAAAAGCGTGCGCGCCGATCATCCGGGATTGGGCGTCGTCATGCTCTCCGTCTACCCCGAATCCCAGTTCGCCGTCCGCGCCCTGCGCGCCGGCGCCCATGCGTATCTGAATAAGGGCTGCGAGCCCGAAGAACTGCTTGCCGCCCTGACCAACGCCGCCGCCGGCAAGATGTACGTCACGCCCACTGTCGCCGAACTGCTCGCCCACACCGTGCGCCAGGACAGCTCCCGCCCGCCCCACGAATTGCTGTCCAACCGCGAATTCCAGGTGTTGCAGCTGCTGGTGGCCGGCCGCTCCGTCTCGGCCATTGGCGAACAGCTTGCCCTGTCCGTCAACACCATCTCCACCTACCGCAGCCGCATCTTCGAAAAGCTCAACGTCCGCACGCTGGTGGAATTGGTCGCCTACGCCAACACGCACCAGTTGGGTGCGATCTGAGCGCCTGCCGCACTATCCCGGCGCAACGCGCGCACCACGTAGTAAGCCCCCTACACGCGTATCGTTGAACCGGCGATACCGGCCGCCGCCGGCCAGCCCCATGATGGCTCCATTCCCGACCGAAGGAGCCACCATGTCCCTTTTCAGCAACCCCTTTGACGCCAACAGCCGCCTGGCATGCGGCTGCGGACGCCACGCCTCGCAGGCCGAACACGAGCGCGCCACGCAGGCCATCTCGCAGGGCGATGCCGCTGGCAGCGCCGTCGAACAGGCCGTCATGCGCGCCCTGTTCCCGCAGGATGCACTGCGCCGCCGCTTCCTGCGCGCCGTCGGCAGCGGCACCGCCATGGCCGCCATCGCGTCGATCTTCCCGTTGGCGGCCGCCAAGGAAGCCTTCGCGCAGACCGCCGGCCCGCTGGAAAAACAGAAGCTCAAGGTCGGCTTCATCCCCATCACCTGCGCCACGCCCATCATCATGGCGCACCCCATGGGCTTTTACGGCAAACAGGGCCTGGACGTCGAAGTCGTCAAGACCGCCGGCTGGGCGCTCATCCGCGACAAGGCCATGTCCGGCGAGTATGACGCCGCCCACATGCTGTCCCCCATGCCGCTTGCCATCTCGATGGGCGTCGGCGCCAGCCGCGCCGTGCCGTGGACCATGCCCGCCGTCGAGAACATCAACGGCCAGGCCATCACGCTGTCCATGAAGCACAAGGACCGCCGCGACCCGAAGGACTGGAAGGGCTTCAAGTTCGCCGTCCCCTTCGACTACTCCATGCACAACTACCTGTTGCGCTACTACCTGGCCGAACACGGCCTGGATCCCGACACCGACGTGCAGATCCGCTCCGTGCCGCCGCCCGAAATGGTGGCCAACCTGCGCGCCGACAACATCGACGGCTTCCTGGCGCCCGACCCCGTCAACCAGCGCGCCGTGTATGACGGCGTGGGCTTCATCCACACCTTGTCCAAGGCCATCTGGGACGGCCACCCCTGCTGCGCGTTCTCCGCCAGCAAGGAGTTCGTCACCACCATGCCCAACACCTATCAGGCTCTGCTGAAAGCCATCATCGAGGCCACCGCCTACGCCCGCAATCCGGCCAACCGCAAGGAAATCGCCACCGCCATCGCCGCGCCCAACTACCTGAACCAGCCGGTCACGGTGGTCGAGCAGGTGCTGACCGGCACCTACGCCGACGGCCTGGGCAAGGTGCTGACCGATCCCAACCGCATCGACTTCGATCCCATGCCCTGGCAGTCGTTTGCCGTGTGGATCCTGACGCAGATGAAGCGCTGGGGCCAGGTCAAGGGCGACGTCGATTATCAGAAGGTCGCAAGCGACGTCTTCCTGGCGACCGACGCCGTGCGCCTGATGCGCGAAGCCGGCCTCACCCCGCCCGCCGAAACCGGCAAGACCTTCAGCGTCATGGGCAAGCCCTTCGACCCCAGCCAGCCCGAGGCCTACCTCGCCAGCTTCAAGATCCGGAGGACCTGATGGGGTCGGTGCAACACTGGCGGGCCACGTTCCTGTCC
The DNA here is from genome assembly GCF_041879325.1 of Achromobacter sp. JD417. NCBI lineage: Bacteria > Pseudomonadati > Pseudomonadota > Betaproteobacteria > Burkholderiales > Alcaligenaceae > Achromobacter > Achromobacter sp. JD417. The sequence continues at coordinate 4,200,116 of NZ_CP087159.1, forward strand.
ATCGCCCTGTTCCTGGCATTCCTGCTGCTCTGGCACGCCGCCACCCGTCCCGATGCGGGCGAAGCGACGGTGGACCCGGCCTACGCCGCGCTGGTCGGCAATGCCGCGGCCAGCGGGTCCAAGACGCCGTTCCCCGGTCCCGCCGAAGTCGGCGCGCAGCTGTGGCAGCACCTGAAGGATCCCTTCTACGACCGGGGACCGAACGACAAGGGCATCGGCATCCAGCTGGGCTACTCCGTGGCGCGGGTGCTGACGGGCTTCGGCCTGGCCGCGCTGGTGGCCATCCCGCTCGGATTCCTGATCGGCATGTCCCGCACGGTTTACCGCGCGTTCGATCCCTTCATCCAGGTGCTCAAGCCGATCTCGCCCTTGGCGTGGATGCCGCTGGCGCTCTACACCATCAAGGACGCCAACACCTCCGCCGTCTTCGTGATCTTCATCTGCTCGCTGTGGCCCATGCTGGTGAACACCGCGTTCGGCGTGGGCGCCGTGCGGCAGGACTGGCTGAACGTGGCGCGCACGCTGGAAGTGTCGCGCCTGCGCACCGCGCTGCAGGTCATCCTGCCCGCCGCCGCGCCCACCATCATGACCGGCATGCGCATCTCGGTCGGCATCGCGTGGCTGGTGATCGTCGCCGCCGAAATGCTGATCGGCGGCACGGGCATCGGCTACTTCGTCTGGAACGAATGGAACAACCTGTCCATCTCCAACATCATCTGCGCCATCGTCTTCATTGGCCTGATCGGCATGCTGCTGGACAACCTGCTGGCGCGCGCCGCGCGGCTGGTGAGCTATCGGGAGTAACGCGCATGAGCCAATCTTTCCTGCAGGTCCAAGGGCTGGGCAAGCGCTACCCGGGGCGCGATGGCCGTCCGCAGCCACCCGTTTTCGAGAACATCGATTTCCAGATCGACAAGGGCCAGTTCGTCTGCGTCATCGGCCACTCAGGCTGCGGCAAGACCACCATCCTGAACGTGCTGGCCGGCATCGACGACAGCAACGAAGGCATCGTCATCATGGACGGCCGCCAGATCTCGGGGCCGTCGCTGGAACGCGGCGTCGTCTTTCAGGCGCACGCGCTCTTGCCGTGGCTGACGGCGCTGCAAAATGTGGAATTTGGCGTGCGTTCGCGCTGGCCCGCCTACAGCCGCGAACAGGTGCGCGCGCACAGCCAGCGTTACCTCGACATGGTCGGGCTGGGCCACGCCGCCGGCAAGAAGCCCTGCGAACTGTCCGGCGGCATGAAGCAGCGCGTGGGCATCGCCCGCGCCTTTGCAATCCAGCCCAAGATGCTGCTGCTGGACGAACCCTTTGGCGCGCTGGACGCGCTGACCCGCGGCGCCATCCAGGACGAGCTGCGCGCCATCGTCCAGGAAACCCGCCAGACCGTCTTCATGATCACGCACGATGTCGACGAGGCCATCCTGCTGTCGGACCGCATCCTGCTCATGAGCGCGGGGCCCTACGCCCGCATCGCCGAATCCGTCACCGTGGACCTGCCGCGCGACCGCACGCGCGCCAGCCTGCATCACGAACCCCGCTATTACGACATCCGAAACCATCTCGTCGACTTCCTGGTCGACAAGGCCATCCACAAGGAGTGAACCACCATGATGTCCCGCGCTGAAGTCACCGAACTCGTCGTCACCCGCAAGCTTGAAAAAAAGCTCTCGTGGGGCGCCATCGCCGAAGCCGTCGGTCAGAGCAAGGAATGGACCACCGCCGCGCTGCTGGGCCAGATGACCATGACCGAGGAACAGGCGCTGGCCGCCGCCCGCGTGCTGGACCTGCCCGCTGACGCCGTCGTGCAACTGCAGGTCGTGCCCTACAAGGGCTCGCTGCCCACCACCGTGCCCACCGACCCGCTGATCTACCGCTTCTATGAACTGATCAACGTCTACGGCACCACCTTCAAGGCGCTGATCAACGAAGAGTTTGGCGACGGCATCATGAGCGCCATCGACTTCAAGATGGATCTGTCGCGCGAGGCCGACCCCAAGGGCGACCGCGTGCAGATCGTGATGAGCGGCAAGTTCCTGCCGTACAAGACGTACTGAAGACGCGCCAGGCGGGGCGGGCCCCGCCTGCGGTTAGCCCTCGGCGGCCAGTTCTTCCCAGCCCAGTTCGCGGGTGCGCTGCAGCGTCACCGTGACCTGGGCTGCCGCTTCGCGCACCGCCTGAACCAGCGTCAGGCCGTTCAGCAATCGCGACGACACGCCCGCCATGAACACGTCGCCCGTGCCGTGCACCGACGGCGGAATGGCGATCTCGGGATGGGTCACCACCGTGACGTCGTCCCGCGTGACCACCACCAATTGCAACGTGCCGGGCGCCGCCGTCATCGGCGCGGCGCTGGTCGCGACGATCCACTGCGTCCCGCGCGCGATCAACTCGCGGGCGGCGGTCACCACTTCATCGACCGACGACAGCGCGCGGCCCACCAGCAATTCCAGCTCAAAATGATTGGGCGTCATGCCCTCGGCCAGCGGCACCAGCAGATCGCGATACTGCGCGACCAGCCCCTCGTCCACGTAGAGCCCGTCATTGCGATCGCCCATCACCGGGTCGATGAACACCCGCAGCTCGGGCCGCGAGGCCCGCACGGCCGACAGCCATCGCGCCAGCAATCCGGCCTGCCCCGGCTGACCCAGATATCCGCAGACCACCGCGCGCGCCACCTGGCTCACGCTACGTTCGTTCAATCCTTGCAACAAGCCCTCGAACCAGTCCAGCGGCACCGCCCCGCCGTGCAGCGTGGGATAGTGCGGCGTATTGCTGAGGATGACGGTGGGCAGCGCAATCGCGCGCAGTCCCGCCTTGCGGAACACCGGCATGGCGGCGTTGTTGCCGACATAGCCGTAGACGACCTGGGACTGGATCGAGACGACATCCACCTGCGCGGTGCGGGCGGGCAGCGCTGCGCCCGGCGTGGGGGCAGCGGGAATTGCGGTCATGAGGATTGCTCCGGGGTGTGGACGGGGTATAGCCGAGCGGGTCAGCCCATGCGGGTGATGAAATAGATCTTCTTGACGAAGTGGTCGACTTCCCAGCGGCCCGTATAGCCTTCGGGCATGACAAAGGCTTCGCCCACGGTCAGCTCGTGCACCGTGCCGTCCGGGTCCACCAGACGCGCGGCGCCTTCGACGATATAGCCGAATTCGATGTAGCCGGTGGTGTTGGACTGGAACGAGCCCGCCGTGCTTTCCCACACGCCGGCCTCGGCCTTGCCCGCGTTGCCTTCAAAGGCGGTCACGGTACGAAACGCGGCATCGCCCGAAATCGGGCGGCGCGGCTTGCCGGGCACCGGGTTCTTCATCGGGCCGGCATCGATGCGGACAAGCCGCGATTGATCGTTTTTCATTGTTGATCCTGTGTCTTTCAATAGCGAGTCAGTGCGCCGGCCCCGAGCGTTCAGTGCGCCGCCACCACCAGCACCTCGGCCATGGCCCGGCTGACGGTGCGCATGCGGTGCGGCAATTCAGAGTCGAAATAGACGGAATCGCCGGTTTCCAGGCGGAACTGGCGTTCGCCCACGTGGACCTCGATGGCGCCTTTGAGCACCAGCAGGAATTCCTCGCCCGGATGCGGAAACACCGCGGCGGCGTCCGGAAATTCGCGCGGCGGATGCACAACGAAAGGCTCCATCGCCTTGACCTTGCGCCGCCCCGCCAGCGACTCGTAATGGTACTCGCTGCCCAGGCCGCGCCGCTGCAGGGCCTCCCGGTCGGCCACGCGCACCACGCTGACCACTTCGTCTTGCGCGGCGCCGTCGTCCCCGACCAGTTGGGACACGCCCACGCCATAGGCCTCGGCCAGGCGCAGCACGGTAGAAATCGACGGCTCGCTCAGGCCCCGCTCCAGCTTGGAGAGATAGCTTTTGGTCAATCCCGTGCGCTGCGCCAGCTGTTCCAGGGACAGGGTTTGCTGGCGGCGCAGGGTGCGTAGGCGGTGCGGCAGGTCGATCATGGGCAGGGAATGCGCAAATACAACCGGCAAGAATGCCCCAAAAGCCCGCCGCCGTCGAGCCGCCCCGCCCTGCTTCGCCTAGCTCAGCACATCAGGATGCGCCCGCAGGGCGCGGCGCGCGTAGTACGAGAACCCCACCTGCGACCGCTTGGGCGTCAGAATCCAGTCGTGCGCCTCGCGGCCCAGTTCCGGCGGAATCGGCTGGATCTTGCCCGCGGCCATCGCCAGCAGCTGCATGCGCGCGGCGCGCTCGAACTGCAGCGCCAGCACGCAGGCTTCTTCCACCGACCCGGCCGCAATCAGCATGCCGTGATGCGACAACAGGATGGCGCGCTTGGATCCCAGCGCCTTGGAAATGATTTCGCCTTCCTCGTTGCCCACCGGCACGCCCGGCCAGTCCTTCAGGAACGCCACGTCGCCGTAGAGCGGGCAGTTGTCCATGTGCGAGACCTCAAGCGGAACCTCCAGCATCGACAACGACGCCACGTGCAGCGGATGCGTGTGGATGATGCAGTTCACGTCCGGCCGCGCGCGGTAGATCCACGAGTGAAAGCGGTTTGCCGGATTGGGCATGCCGCCGCCTTCCTGCACGCGCAGGTCTTCGTCCACCAGCAGCAGGTTGCTGGCCGTGATCTCGTCGAAGCCCAATCCCAAACGCTGCGTGAAATAGCGGTCGGGCGCGTCGGCGCGTGCCGTGATCTGGCCCGCCAGGCCCGAATCATGCCCGCCGTCAAAGAGGATGCGGCAGGTCAGCGCCAGCCGCTCGCGCAAGGTCCATTGCGGGGTGTCGAACTGGCGCTGCATCTCGGCCTGCGCGCGAGCAATCAGTTCGTCCTTTCCCAGGTGCATCGTATCGGCCATCATGTCTCCGTCATGCCGTTTCCATCAACGGCGTAAATCCCGGCAAGGCGCGCATGCGGGCCAGCCAGGCAGTGATGTTCGCAAAGCCGGACAGGTCGTAACCGCCCTCGCCCGCCATGCTCGTGTAGGGGTACAACGCGATGTCCGCGATGGTGGGCGAGGCGCCCACCAGAAACTCGCGACCTGCCAGGTGAGCGTCCATCAGCGCGGCGGCCTTCATGCCCGCCGAGCGCCACGCCACCATGTCAGGATCGTCCGTCTTGGCGGTCTGGCGCAGGTGGATCAAGAGGCGCGGCTGCGCAAACGCGTGCATGTGCTGGGTCTGCTCAAAACTCAGCCAGCTCGACACCTGCGCCTGCGCCAGCCGGTCCTCGGGCAGCCACGACGTGCCCATGCCCAGATACCACAGGATCGCCTGCGACTCCGCCAGCCACTGCCCCTCCGGCGTCAATAGGGCGGGCACCTGCCGCCACGGATTGATGCGCGCAAACGCCTCGGTTTCCAGGTCGCCCTGAACGATGTCGAACGTGCGCCGCTTGACCGGCAGGCCCATCAGCCCGCAGGCCAGCCGGATCTTCCACGCGTTGCCCGACCGCAGCGTATCGGCCAGTTCCAGCGGCTTGCCCGCCAGCGGGTGGGACGCCCCGGTATTCATGCGTAGCTCCTTTCCATATGCGTGTTTCCTAATCCATCTTGATATTGGCGCGCTTCACGATCTCGGCCCACTTGGTCTTTTCGCCGCCGATAAAGCGCTGATATTCCTCGGGCGTACCCGTGTAGAGCTGCGTGCCCTGCGCCGCCAGCCGTTCCTTCAAGTCGGGCAAGGCCAGCGTCTTTTGCAATGCCGCACTTAGCGCGGCCACCACGTCCGGCGGCGTGCCGGCGGGTGCAAAGAACGCATTCCACGAACTGATCTGCAGGCCAGCATCGCCCGCCTCGACGCTGGTCGGCACCGCGGGCGCAGACGGCAGCCGCTTGTCCGACGCCACCGCCAGCGCCCGCAACTTGCCCGACGCGACGTGCGGCATGATGACCGGACTGGCGTCCATCACCACATCCACCTGCTCGCCAATCGCTGCATTCACGGCCTCGCTGCCGCTCTTGAACGGCACATGCACGATGTCCACGCCCGCAGTCAGCTTCAAGAGTTCCAGGCCCAGATGCGGTGAACTGGCGTTGCCGGCCGAGCCGAAATTCAGCTTGGCGGGATTGGCCTTGGCATACTTGACGAACTCGGCGAACGACGCGCCGGGCAAACCCGAACGCACGGCCAGCAAATAGGGCGACCCGGACACCATGCCCACCGGCGCAAACTTGTCCGCGTCATAGCTGAGCTTGGCGTAGATCAACGGGTTCACGACCTGCGTGCCCACTGTCCCCATGAATATCGTGTATCCATCGGCCGGCGCCGTCGCCGCCACCTGCGCCGCGATCACGCCCCCCGCACCGGGCCGGTTCTCGATCACGATCCCCTGCCCTAACACGTCCCCCATTCCCTTGCCCACCTGCCGCGCCACGATATCCGTGATGCCGCCGGCGCCAAACGGCACCACCAGCCGAATCGGCCGCTCCGGAAACGCCGCCTGCGCGTGCCCCGCCAATCCCGCCGCCATTGCCAATGCTGCCACCATGCCCAAGACCTTCATGCCATTCCCCTTGTATGCGCCGTCGCGGCGCTATGACACAAAGTGTCCTATAGAGCATTGATTTTCCGCAAGGGGAATTTGATTAGGGGAAACCTGGGGCGGGGGGAATGGCGTTCGGCAGTTGGCTTTGCCCGGTAATGCCGGCCAATGCGTGGGCGATTCTTGGTCTGTGCGAACGGAGAGCCTGCAGTTGCAAAAGGCCTACTTCGCGATAGGTGCGATTAAATTCGCGCAACGGTCTAAGCCCGCGGATTCGGGCATGGAGGGCTCCGATGCCCCTGTGGTCAGTGGCTGCTACCGGCCAAAAGGAGACAGTTTTCCTGCTCGTCACAGTGCCGGCCAAATGACCGCAATCATCACACGCTGCCAGCCAGCTCGGGCACGAGCTGGAACAGGTCTCCCACCAAGCCGTAATCCGCCACGCCAAAAATCGGCGCCTCGGCGTCCTTGTTGATCGCGACGATGACCTTCGAGTCCTTCATGCCGGCCAGATGCTGGATGGCGCCCGAGATGCCGACGGCCACGTACAGTTGCGGCGCGACGATCTTGCCGGTCTGGCCAACCTGCCAGTCGTTCGGCGCGTAGCCGGCGTCGACCGCGGCGCGCGAAGCGCCCAGCGCGGCGCCCAGCTTGTCGGCCAGCGGATCCAGGATCTTGAAGTTTTCGGCGCTGCCCAGACCGCGGCCGCCCGACACCACGACGCGGGCGCCGGCCAGTTCGGGACGATCGCTCTTGGCGACTTCGCGGCCCACAAACGTGGACAGGCCCGAGTCGGCGACAGCGGCAGCGTCTTCGACCGAGGCGGAACCGCCTTGCGCGGCAACCGCGTCAAAGCCGGTCGTGCGCACGGTGATGACCTTGACGGCGTCGGCCGATTGCACGGTGGCAATGGCGTTGCCGGCGTAGATCGGGCGCTGGAACGTATCGGCGGATTCGACGCCGATGATGTCGGAGATCTGCGCCACGTCGAGCTTGGCGGCGACGCGCGGCGCCACGTTCTTGCCCGAGGCCGTGGCCGGGAACAGGATATGGCTGTAGCTCGAGGCCACGGCCAGCACCTGCGCCGCAATGTTTTCGGCCAGGCCATCTGCCAGATGCGGGGCATCGGCCAGCAGGACCTTCGCCACGCCGGCGGCCTGGGCGGCCTGGTCGGCCACGGCGCGCGCGTTGGCGCCGGCGACCAGCACGTGCACGTCGCCTCCGATCTTGGCGGCGGCGGCGATGGCGTTCAGGGTTGCGCCCTTGAGTTGAGCGTTATCGTGTTCGGCAATAACCAGCGTCGTCATGATCAGACCACCTTCGCTTCATTCTTGAGTTTGTCCACCAGCGCCGCGACATCGGCAACCTTGATGCCGGCCTTGCGGGCGGGCGGCTCGCTGACCTTCAGCGTCTTCAGGCGGGGTGCCGGATCAACGCCCAGGTCTTGCGGCGTGACGGTGTCCAACTGCTTTTTCTTGGCCTTCATGATGTTCGGCAGCGTGACGTAGCGCGGCTCGTTCAGGCGCAGGTCGGTGGTCACGATGGCGGGCAGCTTGAGCGACAGGGTTTCCAGGCCGCCGTCGACTTCGCGCGTCACGGTGACCTTGCCGTCGGCCAGTTCGACCTTGCTGGCGAACGTGGCTTGCGGCCAGTCCAGCAGCGCGGCCAGCATCTGGCCCGTCTGGTTGGCGTCGTCGTCGATGGCTTGCTTGCCCAGAATCACGAGCTGGGGCTGTTCCTTATCGACCAGCGCCTTGAGCAGCTTGGCGACAGCCAGCGGCTGCAGTTCGGCATCGGTCTGGACCAGCACGCCGCGATCGGCGCCGATGGCCATGGCGGTACGCAGTGTCTCCTGGCATTGCGCAACGCCGCAAGAAACCGCCACGACTTCAGCGACCGCGCCCTTTTCCTTCAGGCGGGTGGCTTCTTCGACGGCGATCTCGTCAAAGGGGTTCATGGACATCTTCACGTTGGCGATATCCACGCCGGTCTGATCAGACTTGACGCGCACCTTGACGTTGTAGTCAACGACGCGCTTGACAGGTACCAACACCTTCATGCAATAGCTCCTACTCTCATGAAATGCCGGATCGGGCTTACGCCGCCTCTTCCTTCCATTCCGACTGCAGCGCAGCCTGGATCTCGTTTACCGTCTTGGTCAATATCTCGACCTTTTCCCGCAGAAAGCTGCCCGCGAAACGCTTGCGCAGGGCAGAAATACTCAACGCGCCTACCGGCATGCCGTGCTGGTCGCAGATGGGCATGGCCATCGACAGGATTTCCTGCACTTCAAGTACCTCATTGATGAAGTACCCCTTCTTGCGCACATGCGAGATATGGCCCCACATGGTCGCCGTGTTGAACCGGGGATAGTCCCGGCCGAGACGATCCTTGTTGGCCTGGTAAATGCGCTCAATCTCGTCATCGTCCAGGCAGCTCAGCAACGCAACCGCGCCACCGCCCACATTCAGCGGGCGGTGCCTGCCTACGTCGGTCACGAACGCCTTGACGGGATACGCGCCTTCCGCGCGCGCCGCACAGACGCCATCGAAACCGGAGCGTATGGTCAGGAACACGGTGTCGCCCGTCGCTTCGGCCACGCGCTGCAGATACGGGCGGCATACATCCCGTAGATCGAATCGCGGCGCCGCCGCCAGGCCCATCTCATAGACCAGCGACCCCAGGTAGTACTTCTTGCTGCGGGCGTCCTGGCGCACTAGGCGCTCGGTCACCAGCGCCTGCAAGATCCGGTGCGCGGTCGGGCGAGACAGATCCGCCGCCTTGTACAGATCCACAAGGCGCATTCCCAGGCGGTTGCGCGTGGTGATCAGCGTCAGCAGCTTCGCGCAGCGATGGATCATCTGCGTGCCGGTGCGTCCTTCGTCGGTCAATGCATTATCCTCGAACCTTGCATTCATGGCACTCTCCTGAATCTCACTTTGTAGACTTCTAGATGTGGTCAAAACCTATCCACCCCCTAGATAATGGACGAACGATATTAAGTTTTAAAGAAATAGTCCACATTGAGGGAGATTTATCAGGTGACAACCGATACCTTGGACACCAGCACCGCCGGCATCTCGGCAGTGGCGGGCATAGGCCACACCGATTGGGTGGGAGACTACAAGCGCGTGCGCAACGGCGAGAAGCCGCACGATTCCTACGGCTACGCGGCCCTCGCGTTCAAGCGCGCGCTGGACGACGCGGGCATCTCGCGCGATGAGGTCGATGGCCTGATCGTGGGCCCCACCACCGCCTATGAGCGCATGGGCGAGATCCTGAACATCGACCCCCGCTGGGGCGGTCAGGCCGATGCCGTGCAAGCCGTGTTCCAGGCCGTCATGGCGATCAAGTCCGGCATGGCGGAAGTCGTGGCGCTGGTCTATGGCAACGACCAACGTTCGGCCGCTGTCCAGTACGGGGGACCTGAGGCGATGGGCGGCGGTTCCTTCCTGTCCTACGTCTATCACAGCCCCTGGGGCCTGACCTCGCAGGGCGCCCTGTATGCGCTGATGTTCCAGCGCTACAAACAATTGCACGGCATCGGCGACAGCGATCTCGGGCAGGTGGCCGTCGGCCAGCGCCAGTGGGCCAGCCTGAACCCGAACGCGATCATGCGCAACAAGCCGCTCAGCCTGGAAGACTACCTGGCCGCGCCGTACATCGCGGAACCGCTGCGGATGAACGACTACTGCCTCATCAACGATGGCGGCGTGGCCCTCATCATCATGGAAGCGAGCCGCGCCCGCCGCCTCGGCCACGACAAGGCGGTGACGATCCACGGCCTGGGCCGCAGCGACCTCAACCACAACGCCACCAGCCTCGGGCCGCGCCTGATGGACTTCTATCTGCCGGCGCAACGCGGCGCCGCCGAACAGGTCTATGCCGCCGCCGGCATCGGCCCCAAAGATATCGACGCCCTGCTGGTGTACGACAGCTTCAGCCCGCACATCTTTTTCGCGCTGGAAGGATTCGGCTTCTGCAAGCCCGGCGAAGCCGCCAAATTCATCGCCGAAAACGGCATCGGCGTGGGCGGCAAATTGCCCGTCAATACGCACGGCGGCCACATCTCGGAGTCGTACATGCAAGGCTGGAACCACCAGATCGAAGCGGTACGCCAGGCTCGCGGCAACGAGGGCAAGCGGCAAGTGCCTGATTGCCGCTACGTGCAGTATGTTTCGGACGTGGCTGGCAAGGCAATGTCCATTATTTATGGACAGTGAAGGAGGTCCGGATCATGAGCAAATCGCCCCGCTTGTACTCTCCCTATGATGCCCCCATGTGGGAGAGCATTGCCGAAGGCCAGATGAAGTTGCAGCGCTGCACCGAGTCCGGCACGTTCCGCTATCCGCCGGGCCCGATGTGCCCCGTCAGCATGAGCATGGAATATGAATGGACGCCGATCTCGGGCAAGGCCAGGATCATCGCCTGGACGGTCTTCCATCGCCAGTACCTGCCGGCCTACCCCGCGCCCCATCTGGTGGTTGCCGTGCAGCTCGAGGAAGGCCCCATCATGGTGTCGTACATGGACCACGCCGAACTTGAGCAGATCAAGCTGGATGCGCTGGTCACGATGATCTACGCCGACCATCCCGATGGCTACCGCGTGCCGAAGTTCACGCTGAACTAATGGTGCAGCCTTAAAAGCCACATGCCCGCCGCAAGGTTTGACCGTGCGGCGGGCATGTTTTCTTGAGGGGCCTTCATCGACCCGGAAGAAATTCCGAGATCAGGTCGATTCCCGCAGAATGGCGCTCAGGCGCTCCACGTGCTGGCTCAGTTGGCGCGAGCGATCAGCGTTGAAGTTGAAAAACGACGATGCCAGCGCCTGCTCGCGGCTGGCCCCCGACACGCCCTCCAATCTGTCGGGCACGCCCAGCTCCCGCATCAAGCCTTGCAGCGCCTCGATCACGCAGTCGGGCCGGGCGGTATCGGCCGCGGACACACCCAGCGCCCGTCCCATCTGCCTGACCGCATCCGGGCACAGCTCGGCGAAGTGGCGGATCGCGGGACCGGTCAGCACGACATGGGTCGAGCCCTGGTCCAGATGTGGCACGGCATTGAACAGCGCGGCGCCCAAGGCATAGACGGAACGCGCCACCCAGTGCGCATCGAATGGCTGGCCGCCATCGTCCTCGTCCCGGTTCTGCAACAAGGCGGCGGCGCACATGTCCAGGCGGGCCTGCGCGTCCAGGGGATCCGTCATGCGCGGCAAGGCCGAACGCGACAAGGTATAGGCGTGCAGCCGCGAGGCCTGGACCAGCGGGTTGGCCTGTTGCACCGCGCCGATGTTCATCAGGGCGCGCCAGAACACGCCCAGTCCGGTGGACAGCGCCAGCGATGGCGGCGCGCTCGCCAGGGCCTGCTCATCCCAGAAGATCGCTGCGGGCCGCGTTTTGGGATCGAAGAACTCCAGGCGCGGGCCGCCATGACTGCGCCGCAGTGCCGCTCCCGCCCGGTTCTGGGCCGAGGTCGCGGCGGTAAGCACATTGATGATCGACGGCTTGGGCTGCCGCAGCCGGGGGCTGACCGGCGCTCCGATCTTGGGATACCGGGTGGCAAGCGCGGCGAGATTTCCGCCCTCGCCCAGCGCCATCGCGATAACACGCGCTCCCTTGAGCACGCTGCCCGCCCCGATAGCAATGAGCAGGTCAGCTTGGCACGCGCTGGCCTGCCGCACCGCCTCCTCCACGTCTTCCAGCGGGGCATCCTTGCCCATGCCGGCATAGGCCCCGGCGTAGCGCTCGCCGAGCAGGTCCCGGATCCGGGCAAGCAAGGGCGTGCGAGTGGCCACGCTGTTGCCGCAAACGACAAAGGCGCGTCGCGCGCCTAGCCGTTCGACCTCGCGGGGGAGCAGGCGCAGCGCGTCCTCCCCCGCGTGGACCCGGACTCCAGGAGCAATCGAAGAAAACTTCTCCATGCGCTCCCCCTTGTTGGTCAGACGGCGGGAATGCCGCCGCGCAACAGTTCGCGCGCCACGACCCAGCGATGCACTTCGCTCGGACCTTCCACGATGCGCATGACGCGGCACATGCGCGAGATGTACTCGAGCGGCAGTTCCTTCGAAACGCCCATGCCACCAAACAGCTGCATGGCGCGGTCCACCACCCGGGTAATCATCTCGGTGCCCTGCACCTTCACCATCGAACCGTCCAGGCGCGAATCCTTGCCGGCGTCCATCTTCCAGGCCATTTGGTAGACCATCAGACGGACCATCTCGATCTCCTGGTAGCTGTCGGAGATCCACCATTGCACGGCCTGGCGGTCGGACAGCGGGGCGCCAAAGGTCTGGCGCGTGTTGGCCTGCTCGATCATCATGTGCAGGCAGCGCGTGGCCAGGCCCAGGCAACGCGAGGCGATCTCAAGCCGGCGCACGCCCAGGCGCTTGGACAAAGGCGCGAAACCAGCGCCGACTTCGCCCAGCACCTGGCTGTCGTCCAGTTCGACGTTGTCGAACACCACCTCATAGGGATGGTATTCCCCGATCATGGGGAACGAGGTCGGGATGGTCACGCCCGGCGTGCCCTTGTCGACCAGGAAGGCCGTGAACTTGGAGCGCTTTTCGGCCGTCGCGTCCGTCACCGCCATCACGATCATGAAATCGGCGCGGCGCGCGCCGCTGATCCACAGCTTGGTGCCGTTCAGAACCCACTTGCCGTTCTTTCGTTCGGCCCGGGTCTTGATGGCCGCGGCGTCGGAGCCCGCGCCCGGTTCGGACAAGGCCAGGCAGCTCTTCTTCTCGCCGCGAGAATAGGGCAACAGATAACGGTCCACCTGTTCGCCCTTGCACAGTTCCTTGAGCATGAATAGATTAGGGCTTTCCGGCGGCAGCACGAACGGCACAATGCTGTTCTTGAGCTGCTCGATCACCAGGCATTTGGTCAGCATGCCCAAGTCCTGGCCGCCGAATTCCTCCGGCACATCGATGCCCCAGAGGCCGATATTGCGCGCCTTCTCCTGCAGGGTGGCTTCCAGCTCGGGCGGAATGATGGGAGCGTCGGTGAAGCCGCGCTCGGCCTCGCGGCGGATGATCAAGGGCTCGTGGGGAACCAGTTCTTCCTGAACGAAGCGAGCCACGGTATCGCGCACCATACGCGACGATTCCGGCAATTCAAAATCCATATTCTTCTCCTGATGTTCTTTGCTTCAGCGGCCCTGATAGACAGGCGAACGCTTTTCCTGAAAGGCGCGGCGCCCTTCGATGCGATCTTCCGTGTCGCGCAGCAGGCCAAATACATAGCGCTCATTGTCCAGCGCGGCGGGCAAGGGCATGTCCGCGCCACTGACGACCAGACGCTTGATGGATCGCACCGACAGCGGCGCGTTCTGCGCGATGCGGCGCGCAATCGCCTGCGCGGCCGGCAGCAATTCCTCGCGGCTGACAACCTTGCTGACCAGGCCAATGCGCAGGGCTTCGGCGGCGTCCACTCGATCGCCTGTGAGCAGCATCAGCATGGCATTGGACGAACCGATCGCGCGTGGCAGGCGTTGCGTTCCGCCTGCGCCCGGGATGCTGCCGATGCGCACCTCGGACAACGCGAACACTGCGTTGTCCGACGCCACGCGGATGTCGCAAGCCAGCGCCAGCTCCATGCCGCCGCCCATCGCATAGCCGTTGACGGCGCAGATCAGGGGCTTGTCTGTATCCAGACCCGTCAGCAGGTGGTCGGAATAGGCTCGGCCGAACGTCAGTTCAGCGAAGCTCTCCTTCGGCGGCATGGTCTTCTTCAGGTCGGAACCCGTGCAGAACGCTTTTTCTCCGGCGCCGGTCAGGATCACGACGCGGATGTCATCGTCTTCCTTGATGCGCTTCCATGCGGCGTGCAGCTGCTCGCGCATCTCGGGGTCGATGCTGTTCATCGCCTCGGGGCGGTTCAAGGTCAGCGTGGCGACATGGTCCTGGACCACAATTTCCAATGCCATGGTTTTATCCTTTTCGATATGGTTTCGTTCGGCGCGGTGCTCAGGACAGAACGCCTTCGGCGCTCAGTTCCGCGATCTCGGCGTCGTTCATGCCCAGCAGATCCCGGCAGATCTCGGCCGTATGCTGGCCAAGCAGCGGCGCAGGCAAGGACGGCTCGGAATGCGCATTTGAAAAACGGTAAGGCGGCGCGTTGTAGGTGCTGGGGCCGACTTCCAGATGGTTGAGAATCACCCAATGGCGGCGATCTTCCAGTTGCGGATCGTTCACCACGTCGCGCGCGTCATAGACTGCGCCCGCCGGCACGCCGGCGTCCTGCAGCGCCTGCATCAGCTCGCCCATGTCCTGCGTCGCCGTGCGCCTGGAGATCTCGGCATCGATCGCCTCGCGATCCTGCAGCCGGCCAGCCATGCCAGACCACCCGGCCTGCACGGAAAGGCCCAGCACCGACGCCAAGCTTTCCCATTGCGCGTCATCGCAGACCTCGATGGCGATCCAGCGGTCGTCGCCGGCGCAGCGATAAACACCGCTGGGCGCATGGCCCGGCCGGGCGTTGCCCTGGCGCGATTCAATGACGCCGTTGACCATGTAGTTCATCAGGGACGGCCCGATGAACGCCAGGGTGGGCTCCATCTGCGCCAGGTCGATGAACTGGCCGCGCCCGGTGCGGCGCTGATGGCGCAACGCCGCAAGGATCGCGAAGGCCGTGTGGCCCGGATTCGGGATGTGGTCGGGATAGTTGGTGCCGGTGCCTGCGGGCTCGCGGTCCGGCAGCCCGGTCATGTGCTGCAGGCCGGTCAGCGCGGCGATGGTGAGTCCGTAGCCCAGGTCTTTCTTTTCCGGTCCGTCGGCGCCCTGCATGGACATCGATGCATAGACGATGCGGTCGGACAGAGACCGGGCCACGTCGTAGCCCAGGCCCAGCTTGTCCATCACTCCGGGAGTGAAGTTGTTCGTGACGAGATCGGCATCCGCGATCAGGCGCTTGGCCATGTCCAGGCCGCGCGGATCCTTGACGTTCAGCGTAATGCTGCGCTTGCTCGAATTGCGGTCCGCGAAATAGCCGCTCCGGTTGACCCCGGGCACGCTGTCCTTGAACGGCTTCGTCACCCGCAGCGTATCCAGCCGCTCGGAGGACTCGATCTTGATCACGTCTGCGCCCAGGTCAGCCAGGATCTTTGTCGTATAGGACCCCGCGCCTATCCACGAAAAATCAATAACGCGTACACCTGCCAATAAAGATCTCATCGCACAGCCCCCTGCCGCCGCAGCGCTTCCTGCTGATCCTGGCTGTAGCCGGCCCAAGCCAGCACATCCAGGGTGTGCTCACCGAGTTGCGGCGCACGTTTGCGCAGCGACCACGGCGTTTCGGACAATTTGTATGGCGCGCCCGGCATGCGCAGACGGGTGCCGTGCGCGTCGTCCACTTCCACGAAATAGCCGCGATGCTCGCGCTGCGGGCTCTGGCTGATATCGCGGGTATCGCAGATGGGCGCCAGAGGAATGCGGCGTTCGCGCCCCTTGGCGTGCAGCTCGGCCTTGGTCAGCGAGCGCGCGTACGGCGTGAATATGCGGCCAAACAGCTGCTTGGCCCCATCGGTCACGAGGAAGGTCTGATCCAGCCAGCGCGGTTCGCGAAACTCCTCGGCGCCAGCCACGCCCTCGGAGATCAGCCAGTCGGTCGTCACGGCCCAGAACTTATTGCTGCCCACGCCGCCCGCCATCAAGTAGATATAGCCGTCCCGGCATTCGAACACCCCGGTCCCTGCCAGACGCTGCGTACCGGCATTGCGCTTGCGGATGGAGCCTTCCAGGTCATAGAACTGGACGGCGTTCTCCATCCCCAGCACCACGCATTCCTGCATGGATACATCCACGTGCTGGCCGGCATTGCACGCTTCCGCGTCGTACACGGCCGCCATGGAGGCCACGCCCGCGAACACGTTGGCCGCGCCTACCGCCTGTTCTCCACAGGCCACCATTGGCGCCGTGTCAGGATAGCCGGCCAGATACATCATGCCGCCCATGCCCATGGCCGTGAGATCGGTCGCCAGCCAATGGGAGAACGGTCCGGACTGACCGAACGCCGTGATGCTGGTCAGCGTGAGTGAAGGGTTGATCTTGTTCAGCTGGGCAAAACCCAGGCCGCGTCGCGCCATGACGCCAGGCTGTTCGCTCTCGATGACCAGGGTTGCCTGGCTGGCCAGCTTGCGAAACACTTCCTGGCCAGCCGCACTGTTCAGGTCGAGCGCGATGCTTTCCTTGTTGGTGTTCTGATACTGGAAGGTCAGGCTGGAATCCAGGTCATCCCTGCCGGAAACCCGGGGCGCTACGTACCTGGTCGGCGCCCCTTCGGGCGGCTCGACCAGGATGACCCTGGCCCCAAGGTCACTAAACAACTTGCCGCAGTAGTTCCCCAGGGGACCCGCGACGTCAAGTACGGTGATGCCCGCCAGCGCGGCGGCATTTGGCGTCGATGTCATGTAAGTGTCCTGCGTTGCTGAGATCGTTTCCTGGCGCAGGCAGCGTTATTGCACGTGGTAGACGCCAGCCTTCTTGGCAACGTCCGCCCACTTCTGCAGGTTCTGCTCGATGTTTTTGCGTTGCTCTATCGGCGTGCTTGCAACCACCTCGTAGCCCAGGCCTTCAAGCTGTTCCTGGCGCTTTCTCAGCGAACGAATGATGGCTGCACTGAGCTTTTCCACGATCTTCGGATCGACATTGGCCGGCATGTTGAAGCCGTACCAAGTGTCGGAGTCATAGCCCTTCAGGCCGATTTCGTCGAGCGTCGGGATGTCCGGAAACTGCTTGTTGCGCTTGGGGCTGCCGATAGCCAGGATGCGGATCTTGCCGGCGGCAACCAGTTCCTTGGCCGAGGCGGATTGCACAAACATCATGCTGGTCTGTCCGCCCAGCAGATCCGTCATTGCAGGTTCCCCGCCGCGATACGGAACGTGGAGAACTTTCACGTCCGCCATGCTCTTGAACAGTTCGCCAGCCATGTGCTGCGAGCTGCCCAAGCCGGCGGAGCCGTAGCTCAGTCCTTCCGGATTCGCCTTGGCGTAGGCGATGAGTTCCTGGGCCGACTTGAATTGGGAATCCGTGCGCACCACCAGCACGATGGGCGCGTTCACCGCGATCGACAGCGGCGTGAAGTCCTTCATTGAGTCATAGTTCAGCTTCTTGTACACGGCGGGGTTCACGGCCAGGATTCCGTCGGTCGTAAAGCCGAAGGTGTAGCCATCCGGCGCCTGGCGGCGGATGAAGTCCGCGGCGATCGTTCCGCCCGCGCCGGGACGGTTCTCGACGATCACCGGCTTCTTGAACTCCGCGCCGAGATCCTGCCCCACCATGCGGGCCAGGGCGTCCGTGCTGGCGCCCGCGACGTACGGCACGATCAGTTTGACGGGGTCCGTCGGGTAGGCGTCGATATCGGCCGCCCCCGCCTGGGCGACGAGCGCCAGGCCAACCGCGCCGAACAGAACCTGGATCCGCTGCTTCATGGAAAACATCGTTGTCTCCTGTTTTCTTGTTGAATTCACAAATCGAATGCGTTTCGCAATTGCGCGCCCTACACGAGCGGCGAAGCGTCCAGATATTAGGGAGACACGCAGCTTCAGGCAACGCTATATAGCCCACTATATGAACTACTTTTTAGCTTATCAGCGACCCACAAAGGATAGGCCTCGTAAACAATCTCACAAGGTAGACTAATTTAGGCACCAGGCGGTGGACGGCAGGCTCCCCCTCGCGCAGAATCGTCGGACTCACGATAAGCACCTTCTCCACGGAAAGAGACATGACCAAGCCCGCCGCCGCCCGCAACCTCCATGTGCTCGTTTCGCCGCATATCAAAGAGACGGGTGGCGAGGCCATCGTCGGACTCGCTGGCGAACTTGGCGTTGAGGTCACGCTGATCGCGGCCACGTCCGAACTCACGGAACAGGCGCTGGCCGGCATTGATGCCGCCTTTTTCAGCCGCGACATCCATACCCTGCCGGGACGCCCGCCCTCCAACGACGCAACGCGTCTGTTTTTCCGCATGCTCGATGCCTGCACCGGGCTGCAATGGCTGCATATTTTTTCCGCCGGCTCGGACAGGCCGAAGTACAAGGAATTCCAGGCCCGCGGCGTCTCGGTTACCACCAGCCCGGATGCCAGTGGCCATGCCGTCGCCACGAGCGCCCTGGCCGGCATCCTGGCGCTGAACAAGCAGCTCCCGTGGCACTACGCCAACCAGCTGGCGCACGCATGGCGCGCCGTGCCCGATGAACGCTGCCCGCTTGCGCTCGACCGCCAGACCGCCGTGCTCATCGGCACGGGGCACATCGGCGCCGCGTTGGGCAGATATCTGCAAGCCCTCGAACTGCGCACCATCGGCATCAACCGCAGCGGCAAGGCGGTCCCTGGTTTCGATGAAACCCTGCCGCAGTCCGCGCTCGACAGCGTTATCGGCAAGGCCGACTGGCTGGTCATCTGCTGCCCGCTGACCGACGAAACCCTCAACCTCGTCAACGCAGACAGGCTAGCCGCCCTGCCTCCGACGGCGCATCTGATCAATGTCGGACGAGGCGGCATCGTCGATGAACAGGCCCTGCTCCAGGCCCTGCGCGACAAGCGGATCGCCGGGGCCTGTCTGGATGTATTCGAGCGCGAACCTCTAGCGCCCGAGTGCGGCTTCTGGGAACTGGACAACGTCATCGTCACGCCGCATTCCGCAGCCCGCATTGCCGACTTCGACGAACGGGCCTTCGCCTGCTTTCTAGACAACCTGCAGCGCTGGCTGAGCAAGCAGGCACTGCGCAACGTCGCGGCATGAAAACGGCCTCCCGGCTTCAATGCCAGGAAGCCGAAAATTCCGGGCGCAGAAGCTCGGCCGATCAGTTATCCAGAGAGATGTTCTTGGCCTTGATGACCTCGGACCACATCTTGCGGTCCGATTGGATCAGGGCCGCATAGTTCTCCGGACTGCTCTTGTCGGGCAGCACGAATCCCAGATCGCCGAAGGTCTGGCGCAAAGGCGCGGCGCTCAGGGCCTTGTTCATGGCCGACGCCAACAAGGAGATCCGCTCGGGCGGCGTCGCTGCCGGCGCCATAAGGCCGTAGCGCACCGTCACGACGAAGTTCGGATACCCCAGCTCCGCGAAAGTCGGGACGTCCGGCAGCAGTGGCAGCCTTTCCTTCGAGGCCACGGCCAGGGCCCGGACATTGCCCGCCCTGATCTGCGGGAGCGCGGAGCCGACCACCCCGAACAGCGCCTGCACTTCCTTTGCCACCAGGGCCTGCATGGCCGGCGCGCCCCCCTTGTAGGGGACGTGGGTCATCTGTATGCCGGCCATCTGGCTGAACAGTTCGCCCGAGAGATGGAAAGTACCGCCCGTACCCGTGGAAGAGAAGTTCAACTGGCCGGGATGCGACTTCGCGTACGTGACGAACTCCTTCAGGGTCTGCACGGGCAGCGATGCATTGACCAGCATCACCAGGGGTAGGTCGCTCAGCAGCCCGATAGGTGTCAAGTCTTTGTCGGGGTTATAGGAAAGCTTCTTGTACAGCAGGGGATTGAGCACCGCCGTGGAATCCGATGCGAGCATAATCGAGTAGCCGTCGCCCTTGGAGCGCGAGATGTGCAGCGCGGCGATGATGCCGTTGCCGCCCGTCTTGTTTTCCACCACGACCGACACTCCCAGCTCGCGTCCCATGCGCTCGCCCACGGCGCGCGCGATCAGGTCCGTGGTCGCGCCCGGCTCATAGGGCACCACCAGGCTGATGGGACGGCCGGGAAACGACTGCGCCGCCGCCGACGCCGCGTAACCGCAGCCGAGCGCCACCGCGACGATGCCGGTCAGCTGCCCGACCGCCTTCCACTGCCAGGACCGCTTGTTCTTCTGCATTTTTTTGTCTCCTCCAAAGCATGGCCGCCGCATGCGTCCGATGCGGGGCCACTCAAAACCCAGGGGTAGCCAGCCGATTTATTGTTGTGGCAGGCCGTTGCGCAGCAGGTCGCGCGCAATCACCCAGCGATGAACCTCGCTCGGCCCTTCGACGATGCGCAGCACCCGGCACATGCGGGCGATGTATTCCAGCGGCAGTTCCTTCGACAGACCCATTCCGCCAAAAAGCTGGATGGCCCGGTCAACGACGCGCTGGATCAGCTCGGTGGCCTGCACCTTGACCATGGAACCGTCACGCCGAAAATCCGCCACGCCCTGGTCGATCTTCCACGCCAGGCGATGAATCGTCAGGCGCACCATCTCGATTTCCTGATAGCTGTCGGCGATCCACCACTGAATCGCCTGCTTATCCGCCAGGGGAGAACCGAAGGTCTGACGCGTGTTGGCCTGCTCGATCATCATTTCCAGGCATCGGCTGGCCAATCCCACGCAGCGCGAAGCAATGTCCAGGCGGCGTATGCCCAGCCGGTTGGTGAGCGGCACGAATACATTGCCCACGTCGCCCAGCACCTGGCTGTCGTCCAGCTCGACCTCGTCGAAGAACACCTGGTAAGGGTGGAACTCGCCAATCATGGGATACGAAGTCGGAATGGTGACGCCGGGCGTCCCTTGGTCAACCAGGAAGGCCGTCATGCCGCCCCGGGACTTCAGCTTGGGATCCGTCACGGCCACGACGATCATGAAGTCGGCTTCGCGGGCGCGGCTGATCCACATCTTGGCACCGTTCAGCACCCATTTTCCGTTCTTGCGCTCGGCCCGCATCTTGATGTTGGCCGCGTCGGAACCCGCGCCCTCTTCCGACAGCGCGATGCAACTCTTCTTGGCGCCGCTGGCGTAGGGCAACAGGTACTTGTCGATCTGCGGTCCCTTGCACAAGGCCTTCAGCAAATGGAGATTCGGGCTGTCAGGCGGCGGCACGAACGGCACGATCGAGTTCTTCAGCTGCTCGATCACCACGCACTTCGCCAGCATGCCGAATTCCTGGCCGCCGAATTCCTCGGGCACGTCGATGCCCCACAGCCCCACCTCGCGCGCCTTCTGCTGCAGCACCTTCTCCAGCTCGGGCGGAATCAGCGCATCGTCTCCCATACCGCGCTCGGCCTCGCGCCGGATGATCAGGGGTTCGTGCGGAATCAGTTCGCGCTGCGTAAAGTTCCGCACCGTGTCCTGGATCATCCTGGTGGTTTCAGGCAACGTGAAATTCATGTCTGCTCCTTGCTCCTTCCTGGTTTGATTTTTTGTTGTCAGCGCACGATGGCGAGCAAGTCCCCGGCCCGTGCTTTTGGATCCGACGCCACCGCCAACAGCGCGCCGGCATCTCCTTGCAATCCTGCCCACCCGCAGCAGTCCGCGGCTTTGAGCATGAGTTCTTCGTCCGTCAAAGGCAGGCTCGCGGAGCCGCGCAGCGCATCGATCCTGCGCTCGAGGCGCTTGCCATCGCGCAGGTAGACGCTCACGAACGCCCAGCGCGGCATGATCGATTCGCCCGTTGCGCTGCGCCCCTGCACAAACGGCAGGAAGTTCTGAATCGCGGCACGTTGTACGTTTTCGTCCTTGAAGGTCGCCAGGCCGATCTGGCCATCCAGCAGCGCCGCGGCGACCGCGTACTCCAGGCTGAACTTGCCCTGCAGGCCGGTCGTGGGCCGGTGATGAATGAGCGGAACCAGCGCGCCAGGGCTGGTTTCGATTTCCACGCGTTCGACGTC
Organism: Achromobacter sp. JD417; assembly: GCF_041879325.1. Lineage (NCBI taxonomy): Bacteria > Pseudomonadati > Pseudomonadota > Betaproteobacteria > Burkholderiales > Alcaligenaceae > Achromobacter > Achromobacter sp. JD417. Next base: position 4,222,146 of record NZ_CP087159.1, read on the forward strand.
CGCCAGCGTGATGCCGTGCTCCTTGCGCAGGTCCAGCAGGCCGTCCAGGGTTCTGTGGGTCGCATAACACAGGGGATATTTCTTGACCTCCAGTCCGCTCGCGCTCAGTTCGAGCGGCGCCTGGCCCAACGTCTCCAGCGCGGCAGAAAGGTCCTGCCCCTGCCCGTACAGCGCGGCGTACCCTTGCTGGGCATCCATGGCGTCGCGCGATGAGGTGAATCCCGCCTGCGCCAACCGTGCTGCGCGAAGCGCCGCCGCATTGGCGTGGCCCGCCTGAAAGGATTTCGCATCGGAGCCGAAATTCGCGCGCGTACCGGCCGCCTGCGCGACAGCGATGCCTATCGCATGCGCCGTCTGCTGCGCATCCAGCCGCAAGAGATGCGCCACTGCCGCCGTCGCGCCGATGATCCCGATGCTGGCCGTGACATGCCAACCCTTGGCGTAGGCTTGGACGGCAGCTGCCTTTGCCAGCTTGCACATCACCTCGAAGCCCACCACATAGGCGGACTGCATTCGCCCCATAACGATGGATTCCGCCTCGCCCAGCGCAATCAGCGCGGGCCACAGCACCACACTGGGATGGCCGCGCAACGGCGAAGTCACATCGTCGTAGTCCAGCACGTGCGCGGCGACGCCGTTGTAGAACGCCGCGGCCTCCGCAGTCGCGCGTCCGGGGCAGCCCCACAGCGATGCGTCGCCCCCGGCGCCCAGCGTCGCCAGATAGGCCATGGCGCGCAACGATGCCAGCTCGCGCTTGCCGGCCACGCCCACCGCATAGGTATCCAACAGGGAGCGCGCGCATTGATGGCGCAGCGCGGGAGTCAAGGAGGCGACGTTAAATGCAGCGGAAAATGTCCCGATCTGTTCAGACGGCGTCATACGAATTCCTTTGTTTTTTCAGTGGTCCATAATTTGGACGACTGTGTTTTGATTAGGATTACGCGCCACCCAAATGCTAGCGGGAGATCACCAAACTCGCGTCGCTCCGGCGTCCATATAGTGAAATAGTTTTGCCCCGAGGCAATGGAAGGTGTCGTGGAAACACAATTGGGGCACCGAGCCGCAGCAGCACCAAGGCACGGCGCAGGACTTGCAGTCTGGAACGCGTCTCGGCGCGCGCTGAGCGCCTTGATGTCTCACTATGTGGATGGAAGAGCGCTGCAAATCGGTATTCAAGCAGCTCTCTGGCGCTTAAAGTACAGCCTTCGCCAGTTCCACAAAAAAGGCGAGCGAAGCTTCACCCGTGACGTGGCGCATGTCGGTTTGGCCGGAACGTTCAGCGACCAGGGCTCCGGTCGCAGCGAAGCCTCCTCAAGGCCGATACGGACTTGCCTCGCTCGGGTCCGCACAGCGCGCCGGATCAAACGTAAAAGCAGCTCAACAGACTGAGGTTCACCATGCCCCTATCGAACAACACCATCGACTTCGTGTTGATGCGAGGCGGGACGAGCAAGGGAGTATTCCTTCGCGAGCAAGACGTCCCCTTGGACCGCCAGGCGTTGACCCGTTTGCTGCTCGATCTGTTCGGCAGTCCCGACCGGCGTCAGATCGACGGACTGGGCGGGGCCGACAAACTGACGAGCAAGGCCGCGATCATCGGCAAGGCGAAACGACCCGATAGCGACGTCACGTACCTGTTTGGCCAAGTGGGAACGGTCGCGCCCGAGGTCGACTTCAATTTGAATTGCGGGAATCTGACCGCCGCGGTTGGCGTCTACGCAATAGAGCAAGGTCTTGTCGCCCCCGAAGAAGGTCGCACGTTGGTGCGCGTGCACAATCTGAACACCGATCGCCTGGTTCACGTGCGCGTGCCTACGTCCGGCGGAAAAGTACAAACCAAGGGGGACCTCGAAATCGGCGGTGTGCCTGGCACTGGCGCCCCGATTGAACTGGACTTTTCACGGGCGGTCGGCGCCATCACAGGCAGGCTGCTACCCTTTGGAGAACCCCAAACCCGGCTGGACGTTGCTGGCGTTGGCAGCATCGAGGTGTCGGTGGTTGATGGCGCAAACCTGGTTATCTACGTTCACGCAGGCGCTTTCGGATTGACAGGCACGGAGGATCCTCAGCGGATCGATGGCGACACCGACCTCAAGGGGAAAATGGATTTGGTCCGCAAGGCAGTCGCGTACCGGCTTGGTCTGGCGGATTACTGGAACGCCCGAAGCGCCCCTTCGACTCCCATGCTCGTATTGCTCCAGCGCCCTCAAGAATATTTGACGTGTACTGACGGCAAACGCATCAGCGGCGATTCTCACGACCTGCTCTGCCGCCAGTACGCATCCGGCTCGGCAAGCAAGACCCTGGCGGGCACCGTTACCGCCACGACTGGAATTGCCTGCAATCTGCAGGGCACGATACCCGCGCAGTTGTGCGGCGGCCATGTCGCCCGCCCGCTCGCATTCGGTCATCCTTCGGGCCTCATCCACGTCGACGCAAGCGTCAAAAGGCTTGACGGAGACTGGCATGTCGAACGCGCCGGAATACTGCGCACCGCTCGTCGCCTGGCTGAGGGCAAGGCATATCTGCGTGGCGCGGACATGTAAGACTCAGTCCTGTCACAGCGACGCCAGTGCCGCGCAAGTGCGCGCCGGAGCGTCGAGTCCTGGATGATGCTTCGCGAACCAAACGCTGGATCGGATCATCTGCTCAGCTGCGCGCTTGTTGACTTCGGCGCGGATACCCAAGGTGCGCGCACACGGCTGAAGCGAACGAGCTGCTAGTCAAAACGAGCAGCCTGATTCGCGAACCGCAAGAATATACAGAAAAGCCATCTTGAAAGCCGAGTGGCAGCGTGCAAAACAGGAAGTTTCCTACCCCGAAGTGTTGATGTCGACAACTTCCAAGCCTTAGCGATTTTCCTTTGGCCACATATCACGACCGACCGCTTGCCGGCCAGAAGCGGTCTGCCATATTTTTTCGGGCACGCCGGTCCGGCATGGATGCGGAAATGTTCGTCCTTGATTCCCGAACGGCGGCGCCGCTACACCAAACCTGGCGATGGCCAGGCAGACCCTGGTCATTCTAGGCGACCCTACTGTCGCTCGGCGGGCGTTGCTGTAGCCTGTTCCGATGCAGCTCAGCGTACATCTAGTGCTCTAGGTTGCAAGACCGGTGCTGAATCAACGCAGTATGCGCACTTGCATTGCAATCGCACAGGCTTCCCCGCTTGCGAACTCAGGCCAATGCCTTCTGAGCAGTCCGCCGAACCCGGCGGCGATACCACCAGCTGAGCCCCGCCCACACCAGCGCCCAAGCGCCAAGGATCGCGCCCATGAAGGGCCAGAAGATAAAGGTGGAGACATCCTCCCAGCCGGGCGCCGAACGCTTGAGCCCGATGGGCGCGCTGATTTCCAGTTCAATCTGTTCGCCCTGAAGCGCCGGCCCGACTTCCTCCACCGTGAAGGTGAGCTGCGAAGTCCCCTTCGCCAGCTTCGGAAAAGGCCCCTCGGTCTCCAGCAGCGCGCCATCGACATGGCTTTCAGGCCAGAACTTGCGGTAGAAATGCGTGGCGCTATTGCCGCTGCGCGGGGCCGCGGCCACCACGACGTCCAGTCCCTTGCCGTCGCGCACCCGAATCCGCACCGGCTCTCCGGGGTTGATGAAGCCCCGCTTCGCGTCCGGCGCGCCCACGCGTGTCGTGTATTCCCCCAATTCGGGCCGCTCCATGCCCATCGGGCCGCCGAAACGCGCCTCCATCCACAGGGGCGCTTCGCGGATTCGATAAACCTCGGCGTGTGCTGTCTGACCGGACGTAAGCGTGATCGGGGCCAGCGTCGCGTCGGCGGATGGTACATACCGGAACATGCCAACCGCGAACCACGCCATGGCGGCCAGCCAAAGCATCCAACCCGCCACCAGCGAGATTTTGCAGAACGTGCGCCACATATCGTGCCATCCAGGATTTGCCAGCGACAGAGATTAACGCAATTGGAGTGGGTGAATCGGCGCGCAGCCATCGACGGACGCAAGCGCAGTATTGCGGCCTGCAAATCGCGGCGCAGGCAGGATTATTGCCGGCGAAAAACCTAGAAGGAGGCCCGGCAAGCGCAAGCCGCGCCAGGCCGCTATTTCGACGATGCCATAATCCGCGTTTGGCGGGGCGATGACACACGAATATTCGCCGGTAGTGGAATAACCCTTTATTCGCACATATAGGAAACATCCATCTTGTCGCAACGCGTTCGATTTTTCTCTGCGTCGGCCTTGCTCGGGGCATTGCCGTTGCTGGCGCTGCTGGCCGCAGCAACCAGCGGCGCAAGTCTCGCCGATACCCCGGCCAAGTCTGACGCCGCATCAAATACGCGCGCGCCGGCGCTGCGCAAGCTGAACCCCGCCCCGGCACACGCCTACGAGATACGGCTGACCCTTCCCAACGCATCCGAGCTTTCAAGCGCGGCCGACGACAAATCGCCGTTTACGGTGGTCGAGGGCACCGCGCAGTTCGACGCCAGCAACGCGGCCCGCTGCGGCCGATCCAATGCCCTGGCGGGCAACGTGCCAACGCTTTCCAGCCATGAACCATTCCGCCTTTCCCGCATATCGGCCACCGAATACATAGGCACGGTATATGCCGACCTGCTGCTCGACGAAGACTATTACGGGCGAGGGGTATGCCATTGGCAGTTGACCGAAGCCCGCGTCGCCGTGCGCGCGCGAACAGACAGCGCTGATACACGCTTCGTCGCAGGCCTGCCAGCGCAAAAGGTGCTCGCTAGCGACACACAGGCGCGCTACTTCTGGAAAGGGTATTACCCCAACTTCGAGCAGCGGCAACATACCGACTACGGCCGCAATCAGCTCGACGCCGTCCCGGCCAACAGACGCGGCGAGTTTTTCGTCATCACATTGACGTCCAGGAAAATCGCCAGCGACGTTCAATGCCGGTGAGTGCCGGCCTGATGCAACCGAAGCGCCTGGCGCCAAGGTTTCTGATACAGTGACGCCCAAAATAAAACAAGCTGGGGCTGCTTCGCGGCCGGGTTGCATCGGGCATGTCGGAGGCGCGCAATAAGTCATTTCAATGACATGCCGCGCCAAAACACCCATCTCTCAACAATGAAGCCTTTGGGGTAGCGGTCAAAATGAGAAAATTGGTACTGCTTGTCGTCCTGCCTTCACTGCTCGCGGGATGTACTACTGGACAGATGAACATGCTGACGGGCACTCGGAACAAGACCTACAACGATGTCAATGCAGTCTGAGTCGGCAGCACGGAAGAACAGCTGATTTCCAAGTGGGGACCTCCCAAGAAGAGCTACACGCTTGAAAGCGGGGCGAAAATTATTTCGTACGAGGACATCTGGGGCCCTATCTCGGCATATCACATATGTTCAGAGAAATTCATGATCGAAAAGGGCATGGTGACCAAGTGGGGCATTTCAAATTGCCCTAAGCGGATTTCGGGCACGGTTCCGAAAGACACGCCGATTCCGCAGCCGACCTTGTAGCTGGAAGCGTTCTGGGGTTGCTCAGAGCGTGATGAGGGGGCTGGTTATGCGCGCCCCTGTTCTGTTGGTGCTGTTTGTCCGAACGGACGGTATGAGTCCGCGACGGACATTGAAGCGTCAAAGGAGGCGGTTTCCAATCCAGGCGGAAAAGCGCAACAGATAGCCATCGGGGTCCTGCGCTAAAAACTGTCGCACCCCGATCTCGATTTGCTCGGATCGCTACCAGCGCTCCTGGGGTTCCCGGTAGAGCGGCCAACCGGCGTCCAGTAAACGCTTGTGCAAGGTGTCGATCGACTTCACCTTGATCTCGAAGTTCACGCCACGGCCCAAAGGCGCTTCTTCCAACTTGTTCTCTTGTTGGTGTTGTGAGAAGGCTGTGGTTTTAAAGCGCGTTGGAAGAGCCCCCGTCTTAGACCGGGCGCACAACTCTTCTATATATATTTTCCCGTTCGATGCGAAGGGCGCGGGCAAGGCGCCATCTTCGACGTACTTCGATGTCGGATTGAAGGAGTGCGCAGCATTGCGGCTTTGGACGTAGCTGAAGTGCTGCCATTCATACACAGCGTGTAGGACCGTCACGCAGCGAAATTTGCGACATTGACTGAGACACAATGATCGAAGCATCGGACATCTACGGAACACTTGAAATGGAGTATTCCTTGCCCTCTCTCCCTCCTCCCTCGGTCCCTCAATCCTTATGCGATCTGCTCAAGGACTATCCGGACTGTGTCGAGCGATTGCAAGACTGCCTGAACAGATATGTAGGCAATCCTTCCTATCGAGACCTATTTAGAGGCGCCATTTTGGCGCTTCAAGGCACGCTGCAAACCTTATCAGCCGAAGCTGGCAATGAACTCGCTGCGTAAGCGCCCGGCAAACCCATATTGAACGCCGAAGTTGTCCCCGATAGTGTCCACCACTTTTAGGTGGACACCATGTCGAAGACAGAATTAGCACCGGTGCCTAAGCGCCGGTCTTATCCGAAGGCGCTGAAGGCGCAGATCGTGGCCCAGTGCAGTCAGCCAGGTACCTCCATTGCCGGCGTGGCGCTGTCGCACGGCGTGAACGCGAACCTGGTACATAAGTGGATTCGTCAGGCTGAACGGCAGCCACCTGTAGCGCCGGCGTTCGTGCCGGTCGCATTGCCAGCGCTGCCCTCGGCAGGCCGTCACATCGAGATCCGGTTGTCGCGCGGTCCCGCGCAAGCGACGGTGCAATGGCCAGTGAGTGAGGCCGGCGCGTGCGTGGCCTGGTTACGCGAGTGGCTGCGGTGATCCGTGTCGATGCGATCTGGCTGGCCACCGAGCCGCTGGACATGCGCGCCGGTACCGAGACGGCGTTGTCCCGGGTGGTAGCCGTGTTCGGTTCAGCCCGCCCGCACCACGCCTATTGCTTCGCAAACCGGCGCGCCAACCGCATGAAGGTGCTGGTGCATGACGGGATCGGCGTGTGGCTGGCCGCGCGCCGGCTGAACCGCGGCAAGTTCGTGTGGGCCGATGCGCTGCGTGGCCCCCACATCGCGGTCGACAGTGAGCAGTGGCAGGCCCTGGTGCTGGGCCTGCCCTGGCAGCATGTGGGCGCGGCAGGTGCGATCTCGGTGTTGTAGCGCCGGACAATCCGGCAAGACGCCAATACCGCCGCGGGGAGCCCTGCGGCATACTGGCGGCCATGAGTACCGCATCCCTGGACCACCTCGACGCGCAGCAACTGCGCGCGTTGGCCGAACGCCTGATGGGCGAGGTGGCCGCGCGTGACGCCCAGATAGCGACGCACGATGCGGTGGTTGCCGAGCGGGATCGCGTACTGCACTTCAAACAGACGCACATCGACCAGCTCATGCAGGAGCTGGCGCTGTACAAGCGCTGGCGCTACGGCAAGCGCAGCGAGCAATTGAACCCGGCGCAGGCAAGCCTTCTGGAAGAGACGATGGATGCCGACATGGCGGCCATCGAAGAGGAAGTGAACGCGCTGCGCGAAGCGATCGCCACTAAGCCTGCGCCGTCGCAAGCGCCGCGTCGCATGCGGCTGCCGGCCGAGTTGCCGCGCACCGACATCCACCACGAACCGGCGTCCACGACGTGCCGCTGCGGCTGCGGCTTGAAGCGCATCGGCGAGGACGTCAGTGAGAAGCTGGACTATCTGCCGGGCGTCTTTACGGTCGAACGTCACATCCGCGGCAAGTGGGTGTGCGAGCACTGCGAGACGCTCACGCAGGCGCCGGTCCCCGCGCAGGTCATCGACAAGGGCATCCCGACAGCGGGCCTTCTGGCGCAGGTGCTGGTGGCCAAGTTCGCCGACCACCTGCCGCTATACCGCCAGGAAGGCATCTTTGCACGCGCCGGCCTGGCGCTGCCGCGCTCGACGCTGGGCGAGTGGGTCGGCGTGTGCGGGCTGCGGTTGCAGCCGCTGGTCGATGCGCTCAAGGCCGAAGTGCTGGGCAAATCTGTGCTGCATGCCGACGAAACGCCGGTGCAGATGCTCAAGCCGGGCGCGGGCAAGACACATCGGGCCTACTTGTGGGCATACACACCGACCGCTTACGACAGCCTGCGTGCAGTGCTCTACGACTTCGCGCCCAGCCGGGCTGGCGAGCACTGCCGCACGTTCCTGGAAGACTGGCGCGGCAAGCTGGTGACCGACGATTATGCGGGCTACAAGGCCGGGTTCGCGGCTGGCATCACGGAACTGGGCTGCATGGCGCACGCCCGGCGCAAGTTCCATGACTTGCACGTCAACAACCAGAGCCAGATCGCCGCAGAGGCGTTGGAGTTGTTCGGCGCGCTATACGGCGTAGAGCGGGACGTAGCCGAGTTGCCTGCCGAAGAGCGCCTCCTGATACGGCTGGAGCGGGCCAAGCCGATCACAGAAACGTTGCGTCGGTGGCTGATCGCGCAACGCCAGCGCGTGCCGGAAGGCTCCGGCACCGCGCGCGCCATCGACTACAGCCTCAAGCGCTGGGAGGCGCTGACACGCTACCTTGACGACGGCGATGCGCCGATCGACAACAATTGGGTGGAGAACCAGATCCGCCCCTGGGCGATCGGGCGTTCGAACTGGCTGTTCGCGGGCTCGCTGCGCGGGGGCCAGCGCGCAGCCGCCATCATGAGCCTGATCCAGTCGGCACGGCTCAATGGGCACGACCCGTATGCCTATATGAAGGACGTGCTCACGCGCCTGCCCACGCAGAAAAACAGCCAGATCGCTGAGCTGCTGCCGCATCGGTGGCTACCTGCTGCATAAGCAGAACCGTCAAGGGTGTGTTCGGCAGGCGCTTACCTCGCTGCTGCCAAAGCCACCGACGATACGGGAATGATCGCCAGCGCATCCAAGAGACAACAGCAGCTATTTACTGCGGGATGGTTCGTCTTCGAGATGGTGGATATGGAGGACCTTTGGGGTTACTTTCGGGCAAACAAGGACGCTTTCAACTGAGCACTCCTGTGTATCGGTTGTGCCAAGGTATGCGGTCAATTAGCGACGCCTCGAGAAACGCGAGTGAGCAGCAAGAAGATGAACTTTCCCCTTGCCAACATGTTCTTCACGGTGCCAATTTTGGCACTGGCTACCATGGGATCGGCCTTCGCTCTAGGCAATGACACATCGCCTGATGTTGGACCACGGGTAACCCGGCAATTCGATTTTTCAGCACCTGCCTTAAATTTCGAAAGCACCGTTCCACGAGATGCGAACGTGCAGACCGCGCCCATGGAGCCCAATCCGCCGGACACCATCGGCAACGTGAAGGTGATTGGAAAAATCACGTCGGATAGAAATAATCCGGAGATCGAGACCAGCATTTTGGGCTACAACCTGCCGGCGCCCGCCACGGCATGGCGACTCTGCACTTTCGAAGTGGAAGCACTTGGGTATGTACCGCGAATATCCAAAAGTTCGGACGACCTGACAGAAGTGGGACTTCTCGCCCAGAAAGCCGACAACGGGAAGCCAAAGAGTGCCGCTATCAGTTATTGCTTTGTCCGCGAAAAACAGGCCGTGGGCGTTTTCTTCATCGTCGACGTGAGCCATGCCGCCAGCATGGACGCCGCGAACAACCTGGTGCATAAAGCCGATCGATACGCCACTGCGCTCATTGACAGCCTTTCATGGGCCAATGGGCGGCAATCGAGCTTCGGACGGGAAATGCAGGAGATCCCGCTTCGTATCGGCAGCGTGGAACACCGGATTCGCATCCCGAAAGGATGGGACGTTCCCATCAACGATTTTCATGGACCACTTCCCGCCGAGCTGCACATGGTCAGGCGTAAGAACGGAAAGGATGTCGGATTGGTCTGGCTCTTTGTTCAAAACATGAAGGAGAAGCCCGACCTCGAAACAGCCGGTGCCGCGCTCGTGAAGGATTACTTCGTCAAGCAGACATCCGACGCGCGGTCACCCGTGCTGCTGTCGAGCGAAGAGGACAATGCGTTGGCGGACCAGGGGTTTGCCGCGCGTACCTTCCGGTTTTCCGTCGAAGACAAGAAGGGCCGCGACGCGGGCGACATCGAGGCGCTCGTCGCATGGAAGCATGGCCAGCTTTACGTGCTGACGCTGTGGTCTGCGTGGACAGCTTCCGCCGATAGGAACACGTTCTTCTCGCGGCTTCCGGGCCTGTCGGTCTACGACATCCTGCGGCAGGCCGTGCTGGAGACGCAACCGTAGAATTTGCACCGTCATTTTGATAAAAGCAAAGTTGCTGAGCACCTGAGGATCGATAGCTGCCATGTCCGAACCCTATTCCGCCTTTCTCAAACTCCAGATGTCCCGCGAGAATCTATCCAGATGGCTCGCTGCCCCTGTGCCGGCGGCATCAAGATGGTCAGACTGGCGCACCATCGGCGGGCAGTGGCATCTGTCGGAAGGCAAGGATTTGGCTGCCTCCAGCGATCAGGATTTGGGCAAGCTTATTTCGGAATGCGACGCCATGCTGGCTCGCCATTCGGACAATCGCGCGGCGCTGCGGGCCATCCTGCAATCCGCCGAGGCCGACAACATCAAGGTTGCGGCCTACGATTCTTCGGAAACGCACTTCGTTGCAGGGTCGCTGACCTATTCCGAAAATCTCTACGACCTCATCGTTTTTCTGACGGTAGCGCGTGGCGCGGCCGATTTTTTCGAGGCGGATGGTCGAGGCCTTGCGGTGGTTCACGATTACATCTGGGGCGAGGAAGGCGAACGGGAAACCGTTGCTGCGCTTGGACTGGACGGAATAGGCAGATCCGAGTTTCTGGCTTCCAATGCGTTCGGTAATGCCGCTGGCGCATTCGAGGGCATGGTGGATGCGATGCTGGACGGCAAAGACGACGCCGAGTTCCACCCGCGAGATCAACTCGACCGTCTTTGAGGCCAGGCCTGCGACGACGCGTAGCAGAGGTTGTCATACTTTCTGCCTGCGCGATCTCCATGCGCAGGAAGTCCGGACCCGACACTCGCACCGCAAATTGGCGGTGTTTTCATGGCTGCTAACATCAGCGCACTCAGAAATTCGACGCGCAAGCGGCGCATTCCGCAGGATGACGAAACTTTCCTTTGCCTTTTGGGCTGAAGCGTTCCGGACCGCCCTCCTCTGCACGCCCTTACGATCGCCGCCTTCGCGCGGGGCGGAGCCGGCGCCCGTGAAAAAGCTGGCATCAATCGCCGGTCACGGGTGCTCGCTGCGACAATCGCTTTGCGCCCTGCTGTGGGCGTGCACCATCGTGCACGCGTCTGCCGCCGCCATGACGCGCCAGGAGATCGAAGCCACGCTCGCGGCTGGCATGACTCAGGTTGTAAACCAGTACGTCGATCCCCTCGATTCACGCGTACTCGTGGTGAACGGCCTGAGCGCGCTCAAGGCGCTGCCAGGCGCTGAAGATCCATCGCGTAAGGCCGCGATCGAACATGCCGTCCTGACCGGGCATCAGACGGAAGGCATGACACCCCAGATCCGCATCCTGACCGGCGAGATCCTGCGTTTTGACGACGGCTCACCGCGCGAGATGGCACTGGACGCGGCCCTGCGCGGCATGATGGCGGGTCTGGACCCCTACAGCCGCGTCGCATCGCGCGCTGAACTGGCAGCCCCGCCGGCATCCGTCGGCCTGGAGCTGTCGATCCGGGACGGTGCCCTGACCGTCGTGCGGCCCCTGCACGGCAGCCCGGGCGAACGCGCCGGCGTCCAGGCCGGCGACATCGTGACCCACGTGGACGGCCGAGCCACCGCGGGCCTGCCCTTGCCAGAGGCCGTCGCATTGCTGCGCGGTACGGCAGGCACCCGCGCCACGCTCACACTGCGGCGGCCGGGTTCGGTCAGCGCGATCACGGCGCAGCCTGTGCGCGGACCCGTACAGGCGCCTCCCACGGTGCGTTGGGACCTGGATGGCGCGCTTGCGGTGATCCGGATCTCCGCTTTCGACAGCCGAACGGGCCGCCAGTTGAAAGATGCGCTCGACGCAGCGTCCGCGCATGCCGACGCGCCGCTGACGGGACTGGTGTTGGACCTGCGCGGCAACGCCGGCGGGCTGCTCGACGCAGCCGAACAAGTCGCCGGCATGGTGTTGCCCGAAGGATCCGAGATCGGCAGCCTGCGCGGTCGCACGCCTGACAATGCGCGCACCTTGCGCGCCCGCGCCCCCCTCGTGCCGCAGGGGGTTCCGGTAGTGGTGCTCGTCGATCACCGCACGGGCGCCGGCGCGGAGATCGTGGCGGCCGCGCTGCAGGACCACGGCCGTGCCTTGCTGATCGGCACGGCAACCCTGGGCGCGGGCACGATCCAGACCGTGCGGTCCCTGCCGGGCGACCAGGGCGCGTTGGTGATCACCACCGCCCGCGTCCACCGCGCCGATGGCGCGCGGTTGGACTCGGTGGGGGTGGCGCCAGACATGCTTCTGGACAAGACCGGCCGGCGGGTCACACTGCGCGCCGACATTGCGGCCGATTTCAACAGCGCTTTGGCGCAACGGGTGCGCGCGGCGGTGGCGTCTGCGCCTGACGGTGCTGACACGGCGTTGCTGGCGGCGCTGACGGCCCTGACGGCAGCCACGACCGGAGATTGAGGCTGGCGTCGCCTCGACAAAGACTCAAGGAGCAATTCAATGAACACCGGCCAGATTCCATCAGACTATGTGCCGCTTTCGGTAACGGGCCTGCCTACGCTCTATGGGCCGAAAAGCGCGTGGTGCGTCTGGATCACCGCGTTGCCACTGCCCGCAACGTCGCGATTGCGCGGCGCCGATGCCCTTCCCGCTTCAAAGGGCTACGCGCGCGACGATGCGATCGCACAAGCCGGGGAGGTCATCGCTTTGTTTGAAAATGACGATGGCTCCGGCGAAGCGCCGGCGTCAACGATGATTGAGGCGGCGCGCTGGCTGCTGGACCATGACGAGGCGTTCTACCAGGCGGTGATGAAGGCGATGCTGGCGGATCTGCCGCGCCTGCGCGCCGAGCAGGATGGCATCGTTTTGGACGATGACGCCTTCCGCCTGCCGCAGCACTGGGATGGCCAAGCCTTGCGGAAACTGATCCGTCTGAACAGCATCACGCTCCACCCTGTCGCTGGCGCGCCTTATATCGGCCTGGACTTCCGCTGCGCCTGGGAGGAGGAACACGGTTACGGATTGATGATGGCCGGCACCACCGTCATCGAGTCTGGAGGGGCCGACGTCGGGACCTTGTCATGGATTGCGGCGCGGCACGCGAAATCCCAGGGCTCGGAGCCATAGCGCCGCGGGGCGCGGTTCACCCGCCCTTCGCGCCTTGCCTGCGCCTCGGCAGTTCTCTACAATAAAGAATAATTATCATTTGCAAACGTATGCGATGTCCCCTACCAAGCAGGCCCAAGTCGAGACGCTCTATGCGGACCACCACGGATGGCTGCGGGGCTGGATACGCAAGCAACTAGGTAATTCCTCCGACGCCGCCGACCTGGCTCACGACGTTTTCCTGCGCTTGCTGGGCCGGCCGGCGGTGATCGAGACGCGCGAGCCGCGCGCCTATCTCAGTACGATCGCGCGCGGGCTGCTGGTGGACCACTGGCGCCGCCGCGAGCTCGAGCGGACCTGGCTCGCGGTGCTGGCGCGCACGCCCGAAGAACTGGCGCCGTCGCCCGAGAACCGGATGCTGGTGCTTGAGGCGCTCATCAAGATCGATCAAATGCTGGATTCCCTCAAGCCGAAGGTGCGCCAGGCGTTTCTGTGGGCGCAACTGGAGGGCATGCGCTGCCCACAGATCGCCGAACGTCTGGGCGTGTCCCTTGCCACCGCCGAGCGCTACGTGGCGGCGGGCTTGCGCCAATGCTATGCCTACCGGTTTGGTGACGCGTGAGCGAGGCTGCCGCGATTCCTGCCGCAGTGGTCGATGAGGCCATCGCCTGGTCGGTCAAGCTGAACTTCGGCTCACCGGATCCTGACACCTGTGCCGCCTTCGAGCGCTGGCGCCGCGCGGCGCCCTTGCATGAGCGGGCCTGGGTGCGCATGCAGGCGCTGAATGCCGACTTCACCGCCGTGCCGCAGGGGCTGGCGCTGGACACGCTCATCGCCATGGGGACGGCGCACGACGCGCGGCGGCATCAGCGCCGTGCCCTGGTCAAGGGCATGCTGCTGCTGGGCGGGCTGACGGGCACGGGCTGGGCCGTGCGCGAGCACACCCCATGGCAGCGCATGCTGGCGGACGTGAGCACCGGCGTGGGCGTGCGCGACCGCCTGACACTGGAGGATGGCACCTTCCTGGCGCTGAACACCGACAGCGCGGTGAGTGTCCGGATGGAAGGCGACAAACGCGTGCTCGTGCTCTATCGCGGCGAGATCTCGATCCGGACCGGCGCCGATGCGCTGTCACCCATCAAGCGGCCGTTCCTCGTGCAGACGCCGTACGGCGCGGTCCAGGCGCTGGGCACACGATTCGTGGTGCGCCTGGATGACGATTGCGCCCGGGTCAGCGTGCAGCAGCATGCGGTTGCGCTGCGGCCCGCCGACGGCGCCACCCCGGTGATTGCCGAAACAGGCCAGACCGCCCAACTGGACCGCCTGGGGGCACGGCTGACGAGCAAGCCTGCCATGGTGGCCGATGCCTGGCTGGACGGCGCGATCGAGGGCACGGACATGAGGCTGTCGGATCTGCTGGCCGAATTGTCGCGATACCGCCATGGCCGCATCAGTTGCGCGCCCGAGGTCGCGGATCTGCGCGTATCGGGCACCTATCATGTGAACGACACCGACCGGACGCTTGCGTTCCTGGCCCAGACATTGCCGATCCGGCTGCGCTACAGGACCCGCTACTGGGTTGCCGTCGGGCCCGCGTGAAGCCCTTGCCCGTCCGGTTTTGCGGCTGCCACGATTTTTTTTCATGAAAAGTGAGGGGATTTGCGTTTTCGACCGGCTTACAGGGAAAGACATCTTTCAACCTGGCCTATCAAGATTTCGCAATGACCCTCGCTCGTACCTCCAGGACGGCGCGCCTGACGCCCGTCCCGACCGTGTTGTCCACCGTTCTTTCCGGCCTGCTATGCGGCGCCGCCCTAGGCTTCATTGCCCCCGCTGTCCAGGCTCAGGCCGGTGTCGCCGCGCAGGAAACGGAATACACCTTCGCCATCGACGCCGGGCCGCTGGAGCCGGCGCTGAACCAGTTTGCCCGCGCCGCCGGCGTGAATGTGTCGTTCGATGCCGCGCAGGTGAGCGGGCTGCGAACCGAGGGTCTGCAAGGACGCTGGAGCGCCGGGCGCGGCTTGAGCGCATTGCTGTCCCGTACCGGATTCGAGGGGGTCAGGCTGTCCAGCGGCGGCTATGCCGTGCGGCGCCTGCCCGGCGGCGGCGCTGCCATGCTCGAACCAGTCACCGTGACGGGGCAGGAGTACCGCCTCATGACCGAAGGCACCGGCTCCTACACCACGTCGGCAGTCACCATCGGCAAGGGCGAGCAGCAGCTGCGCGACATTCCGCAGTCGGTCAGCGTGGTGACACGCCAACGCCTGGACGAGCAAAACCTGACCTCGGTGTATGACGCGCTGGAAAACACCACTGGCGTGACCTTGCAACAGAGCCCGCAGGGCGGCAAATACATCTATTCCCGCGGCTTTAACAACAGCGTGATCCAGTATGACGGCGTGCCGCTGGAACGCAGCATGTATGGCCGAGCCAGCAACTATTCGGGCGGCACCGCGTTTTATGACCGCGTCGAAGTGCTGCGCGGCGCGGCCGGCCTGCTGCAAGGTTCCGGTTCGCCTGGCGGCGCGGTGAACCTGGTGCGCAAACGGCCGTTGCAGGAAGACCGTTTCATGGTCGAGACCCAGGCCGGAAGCTGGGACCGCTACGGCATGCAGCTCGACGGCAGCGCGTTGCTGAACGAAGACGGCAGCCTGCGTGGCCGCGCCCTGATCGACCGCCAAAACGAACACTCATTCGTGGACCGGGTGAACCTGAAGAACACCACCGTCTACGCCACGGTCGAGTACGACTTCTCGCCGCGCACGCAGGTGAATCTGGGCTACAGCTATGAAGACCTGCGAGGCCGCCCTTCGATGTCGGGCCTGCCGCGCTATAGCAACGGTGAAGAGGTCGGGTTCAAGCGGTCCACCAGCTTCGGCGCAAACTGGAACCGCCAGGAGACCTCGAACCAGGGCTTCTATGCCGACTTCACGCATGCGTTCAATGACGACTGGCGCTTCAAGATGACCGGCGCCTACGTGAAGGAAAGTCAGCAGCTGAAGTACACCGCGTCGAGCCGGGCGGTGAATCCCGTGACGCAGATGGCGACCGTCAGCGTGGCCAGGACCGTGGCCGACATCGACACCTCGGGCGTGGACGCGAATCTGACCGGGAAGTTCCGTGCGTTCGGCCGCACCCACGAGGTGGTGGTGGGCGCCAACTACGGACACACCAAGATCGACACGTCCTACGCCTACCTGGTCAACTACGCGACCTTCAACGCGTTCAATTTCAATCCGGACCTGCCCGAGCCCACCACGGCCGAGATACGCGCAGGCACTGACGAGGCGCGCATCGGCTCGAACCGCGAACTGGGCTTTTACGGCACCACGCGCCTGCAACTGGCCGATCCCCTGAAGCTGGTGCTGGGCGGCCGCTTCAGCCGTTCCAACCGGGTCTGGACGACCGACACGACGACCGCCGGCGAGCTCGTCAACGGTCAGACCAAGCAGGCCAACACCCACTTCACGCCTTATGCCGGCCTGATGCTGGACCTGTCGCCGCAATGGACGACGTATGTGAGCTACACCGACATCTTCCAGCCGCAAAGCGAGGTGAATGCCGCCGGAGAGTCGCTAAAGCCAATCGTGGGAGAAAGCTACGAACTGGGCTTGAAGGGCGAGTTGCTGGACGGCCGCGTCAATACCGCATTCGCGCTCTTTCGGATCAACCAGAACAACCGCGCCCAGGTCGATTTCAACACCAGCCCGACCTGCGCTGCCGGCTATTTTTGCTACACCGATGCGGGCAAGGTGCGCAGCCAGGGCTTTGACGCGGAGATCAGCGGCGAGCTGACGCCGGGCTGGAACCTCTTTGCCGGCTACACCTTCAACACGACCAAGTACCTGAAGGACCAGGACAGCGAAGGCCAGGCGTTTGCGTGGTACACGTCCAAGCACATCTTCCGGCTCTGGACCACGTATCAATTGCCTGGCGATTTGAACGCCTTCACGGTGGGCGGCGGCGTCAATGTGCAGAGCGGGCAGTCGCGCCAGATCGGCGCCACCACCGTGCACGCCAGCGGACGCGCGGTATGGAGCGCCTACGCGAAGTATCAGATCAACCGCAATTGGGCTGCCACGGTCAACCTCAACAACATCTTCGACAAGACGTACTACAGCGCCGTCGGCAACCTGGTCAACGGCGTGCATTACGGCGATCCCCGCAATGCCATGCTGACGCTGCGGGGCACGTTCTGACAATGAAGACCGGTCTGCGCCAGCGCATGAGCTGGCTGCACACCTGGTGCGGACTGGTGTGCGCCTGGCTGCTGTGCCTGATATTCCT
This sequence comes from Achromobacter sp. JD417, assembly GCF_041879325.1. NCBI lineage: Bacteria > Pseudomonadati > Pseudomonadota > Betaproteobacteria > Burkholderiales > Alcaligenaceae > Achromobacter > Achromobacter sp. JD417. The sequence goes on from NZ_CP087159.1 coordinate 4,239,559, forward strand.
GGCGGGCACCATCAGCGTGTTCCGGGAGCCGATTACGCGCTGGATGACGGCCGAACCCGCCTTGCCGCCCGCGCCGCTGGTGCTGCCGCAGGAGGCCGTGCTGGCGGCGGCCTCGCGCTTTCTGGCTGACCAGGAAGCGGGCGTGCGCTTCTGGCGCATCGAGCTGCCCGAAGCGGCAACGCAGGCGATGCGGCTGGTGTGGCGCACCAACGCGGGCGTCACGCACGAAGCCGCGATGGATCCGCGTGACGGCTCCTTGCTGCCCCAGCGTTGGGGACGCAAGAGCGAAGGCGGTCGCCATTTCATGACGCTGCACTACAGCCTGCATGCCGGCACATTCGGATTCTGGCTGGTGGGCTGGCTGACGATAGGGATGCTGGCCGCGCTGCTGTCGGGCATCGTTGTCCACAAGCGCATCTTCAAGGATTTCTTCACCTTTCGTCCGGGGCGCGGCCAGCGCGCCTGGCTTGACGGCCACAATGCATCGGCCGTACTCACGCTGCCGTTCCAGCTGATGATCGCCTATACCGGGCTGGCGATCTTCTACACCAGCTACATGCCAGGCCCGCTCCGCGCGGTCTATGGCGAGCAAGGGGCGGCGCGCTGGCAGGCAGAGCTTGCCCAGCTGGCCCCGCAAGCCGGGGCCGCTACGTTGCCCGCACGCCCTCAGCTGGACGGCGGTCTGCCGGCGCGCCAGCAATTGGGCGTGCTGCTGCACGCGGCGCAGACGGCATTGGCAAGCCCCGCCCGCATGATCATGGTGGAGCGTCCGGGGCAGCCGCGCGAGCGCATCAGCGTGTACGGCCGGCCGGATCCCGCGGCAAAGACACGCGATCTCACCAGCCCGGTCGGCCGCGCCGTGTTCGACGGCGTCAGCGGCGCGTTCTCCGCCCTGCATCCCGCCGCGGGCCGGCAACCGGGCGACGCCGCGCATGAAGTGATGGAGCGCCTGCACGTGGCCTCGTATGGCGGCTGGACGATCAAGTGGCTGTACTTCGTCTGCGGACTGGCGGGCACACTGATGATGGCCACGGGAGCGGTCCTCTACACCATCAAGCGGCGCAACAAGGGCCAAAGCGAATTCGGCGCCGCCACGCCTGCGTTCTACCGCATTACCGAAGGACTCAACGTGGCGGCGATTGCGGGAGCCAGTCTGGCCTGCGTCGCCTACTTCCACGCCAACCGCCTGCTCCCGGCAGCGCTGCCCGCCCGCGACGCCTGGGAGATCAGAGGCTTCTTCCTGGTTTGGCTTTTTAGCCTGGCGCATGCCTGCGTGCGGCCGGTGCGGCGTGCCTGGGTCGAGCAGGTTGCCTGCACCGCGCTGCTGTGCCTCTTGCTGCCCGTGACCAACGTGCTGACCACCGGGCAACATGCGCTGGCCTATGCGCGTCGCGGCGATTGGCAGGCGGCAATGGTGGAATCCACCATCGTGGTGCTTGGCGGCCTGTTCACCCTGCTGGCGTGGCGCCTGCGCAACGGGGACTGGACCTCCCCCCGGCAGGCGCGCGTGACGGCCGCGCCGCGCGGCCATCGATGGCTTGTGCTGGCGCGCGTGCTCTGCGCGGTATTGGGCGGCTACGCGCTGGCGACGGTGGGCGCGATCGTCCTGGCTAAAATCCTGCCGCTGGGCGGCCTGGTCAGCCCCGCGATCGGCGTGGTCGTGGCCAGCCTGCTGAGCTTTCTGATCTACACGGTGGCGGCGCTGTGGGTGTTCGCGGCGCAGGATGCGTGGCGTTGGCTGCTGACCGGCATTGTCGTGCTGGCAGCGCTGGCATGGGCGATGGGGATTGCATGAGCACCACGATCGCAGCCCTGGCCGCGCTGGCGCTGGCCTTTGCCACCTTTGCCTGCCTGGCGCTGGCAATGGACCGGCACCATGAACAGGCAACCGGTCACGAAACCACAACCTTCGGGATCAAGTGCGGCTTGCGTCTGAGCGCCGCGCTGCTGGCGCTTGCCGCGATGGCCGCCTGCCTGCAGGCCTGGGGCATCGCGGTGGCGGCGCTGGTCTGGCTGGGCATGCTGTCGTGCGGCGCGATCCTGACCACCCTCACGCTCAGCCATGCGCCACGGCGGCTCCGGACGCTGGCCGCGATGGCGGCCTTTCTGGGCTTGGGCTTGGGCCTGGCCTGCACCTGAAACCGCCCGGCGGAACATCGACACATTGCCTTATTCTTACCCCCCATAACCCATTGCCACCTCAGGACAAAAGAGAAATCCTCATGCACATTAACCGGATCGCTGCATTCACCAGCCACGGTCAAGGCGGAAATCCCGCCGGCGTCGTCCTTGCGGATCAACTGCCCTCGCCCGAGGAAATGCAAAGGGTGGCGGCCGAGGTCGGCTATTCGGAAACGGTCTTCTCCTGTCCAAACGGCGATGGCTCGTGGCGCACCCGGTACTACTCGCCTGAAGCCGAAGTCGCCTTTTGCGGGCATGCGACCATCGCGCTAGGCGCGGTGCTCGGTCAGACCTTTGGGCCGGCCCGGTATCCGCTGGCCCTGGCAAACGCCCAAATTGAAGTGTCGGCTGAAATCCAGAACGGCGAATGGGTAAGCGTGCTGCGCTCGCCGCCGACGCGCAGCGCCCTCGCCAGTCCCGGGTTGTTGACCGAGGCGTTAGACCTCTTCGGCTACTCGACCGACGACCTGGATCCCACGCTAGCCCCCTGCATGGCCAACGCGGGGATCGACCACTTGATCGTGCCGCTCATTTCACGCGCCGCGCTGGCGCGCATGAACTACGACCTCGACCAAGGACGCCGCTTCATGCAAACCCATCGCATCGGAACCATCGCGTTCGTGTTCAGCGAGAGCGATACCCTGTTCCACGCGCGCAACGCGTTTGCCATTGGCGGCGTCCTGGAAGACCCGGCAACCGGCGCGGCAGCCGCGGCCTTTGCCGGAATGCTGCGCGACCTGGGCCGGAAAGCGCATGGCGAGATCGTCATCCTGCAAGGCGAGGACATGGGCATGCCCTGCCGAATCGAAGTCGAATTCACGGGCGAGCCGGGATCCCCCGTGAATGTGCGCGGCAAGTCTTCTGTCATCGGCTAGGCGCGCGGGCCGTTCCGTCACGCCTTCGGGCGTATGACCCTGCCAGCATGCGTTCCCGTGCCGGCGCCAAAGCTCCACGCCAAGCGCCCGTTGACCAATACGTGATCGATACCCTGCGCCTGGCGGGTGGGCGCGTCCCAGGTGGCGGTGTCCGCAATGGCATCCGCGTCGAAGACCACGATGTCGGCCGCGAATCCCTCGGCGATGCGCCCCCGCGCGGGAAGCCGGAAATGCGCGGCCGGCTTGCCGGTCATTTTGTGCACCGCCTGTTCCAGCGTGAACAGCCCGACGTCGCGGCAGTAGTGGCCCAGCACCCGCGGAAAGGTGCCCCACAGGCGCGGATGCGGCGCGGGATCGTGAGGCATGCCGTCCGAACCGATCATCGTGCCCGGGTACGCGAGGATGCGCTCGACGTCCGCCTCGTCCATGATGAAGTAGATGGCGCCCGCCGGCTGCAGCGCATCGACCGCATCTTCCGGACTCAGCCCCATGTCGTGGGCAATATCGTCCAGATCCCGCCCCGCGTACTGCGGATATGGCACGGACTTGGTCACGATGACCCGGCTGGATACCGCAAGGCGGTCCTTGCGAAGGATCGTGGATCCGGCCACATAGGGATAGCAATCCAGCGCCACCTCCTGACGCTGGCTGGCCTGGCCGATGTGCGCCAGCGTCTGCACCGAACGCCCATGGTTGCGTGGTCCGATCAGCTTGTGGTGCGAGATCAGCACGGGCGCGCCGCCCGCCGCCCCCACCGCAAAGGCTTCATCCAGCGCCGCGAAGATGCGATCGCCTTCATCGCGGATATGGCTGGCGTACAGCCCGCCATATTCGCGCAGCACGCTGGCCACCGCCATCAGTTCATCCAGCGTCGCCGGCATGGCGGCCGGATACGCGGTGCCGGTGGACAGCCCGATGGCGCCGCTCTGCATGGCCTCGTGCAATAGCGCCTGCATGTGCTCGATCTCGGCGGCGGTTGCCGGCCGGTCCAGGTCGTCCATCGCGGCGGCGCGCAGTGAGGTGTGTCCCACCAGGCAGGCCGCGTTCACGGCGGGCGGGTGGCGATCCAGGTTTTCCAGATAGGCGCGGAACGTCTCGTACGGAAAATCGCCGGCGTCGTTGCCCAGCAGATTGACAGGCGCAGGCACCTCGCTGCGCCAGCCCGAACGCCACGGCGCCTGGCTGATGCCGCAGTTGCCGGTCACCACCGTGGTGACGCCCTGGCTCAGCTTGGCGGGCATGCCGGGATCGATCGACAGGTAGCGGTCGTCGTGGGTGTGCGTATCGATGAAGCCGGGCGACACGATGCGGCCATCCGCCGCCAGCACCTGGTCGGCCACGGCGCCCGCCAGGTCGCCGACGGCCGCAATGCGGCCGTCGCGCACGCCCACGTCGGCCCGGACGCGGTCGGCGCCCGTCCCGTCGATCACCGTGCCTCCACGGATCAGCAGATCGTAGCGTTCGTGATTCATAAGGCTCAGTCGATCTTGACGTTGGCTTGCTTGATCACCTGCGCCCAGACCGGACGCTCGGCGTGTGCGCGGTCAAACAGCTGCTGGCGCGGGCCGATGTTCGGCACATAGGACAGCGTCTTGAGCTTTTCCTGAACGTCAGGCGACTGCAGCGCCTTGTTGATTGCGCCGTTCAGGTAGTCCAGCACCTTGGGGTCGGTACCGGCGGGCGCGACATAGCCCGTCCAGGCCACGGCGCGATAGCCCTTCAACCCCTGCTCGTCCAGCGTCGCCAGATTGGGCATGGACGGATCGCGCTGCAGGTCGGTCACGGCCAGCGGCACGACCTTGCCCTGGTCCACGAACGCGGCGATGGAAGAAATATTGTCGAACACCAGGTCGGCTTCGCCGCGCAGCACGGCCAGGTCCGCCTCAACGCCGCCCTTGTAGGGCACGTGCATGAACTCCACGCCCGCCATCGCGCCGAACATCGCCGCGCTCAGATGGCCCGTCGTGCCGTTGCCGCCCGACGACACCACCAGCTTGCCCGGTTCCTTCTTGGCCAGGGCGATCAGCTCGGCAACGCTCTTGACGTTCAGGCCCGGACGCACGGCCAGCAGGTTCTGCACGGAACCGGTCAGCGCGACCGGCGCCAGTTGCTTGTCGGCGTCGTACTGCAGCTTGGCGTACAGGCTTTGGTTGATCGCCAGCGTGGCCACATTGGCAAAGCCGATGGTATAGCCGTCGGGCGCGGCATTGGCCACCGCCTGCGTGCCGATGATGCCGGATGCGCCGGTGCGGTTCTGCACGACGAAGTTGCCGCCGGTCTGCTTGGCCATTTCGGCAGCGAGCAGGCGCGATACAAGGTCGGGCGTGGTGCCGGTATTGAACGGAACGACGATCGTGACGGGATGCTCGGGATAGGCGGCCTGGGCGGCGGACACCGCGGTCAGGCTCATCACTGCGCTCGCGGCCGCGAGCCAGCGCTTGGCGCTGCTTTGGAACGTGGACATGGTTTTCTTCCTTGGACTGTTATAGGTGTAGCCGCGCGGGCTCTGCGTCCCCCGCGGGTCTTGCACGGCGCCTGAACGGCGCCGGTACTACGCGGCGGGGCTTTCGGCCCCGCCGGCCTGGACGGTCGCGCGAGCGCTCAGTCCAGTGCGATCTGACGCAACAGCGGCAGATCGATGTTTCCGCCCGACAGCACGATGACCGCGTCGCGGCCTTCGGCAGACAGCTTTCCCGCCAGCAGCGCGGCCAGCGCCACCGCGCCGCCCGGCTCGACCACCAGGCGCAATTCGTCCAGCGCAAAGCGGATGGCGGTGGCGACTTCGTCATCGCTCACCGACACGGCCGCGCTCAGGCAGCGGCTGTTGATCGCGTAGGGCAGTTCCGCCGGCGTTGCGGCCTGCAGCGCATCGCACAAGGTCTTGGCGCCTGCGGGGTTGGTTTCGCGCTTGCCGGAGGCCAGGGACCTCACCGTGTCGTCGAATTCGCGCGGTTCCACCGCCACCATCCGCGCCTGCGGCGCCAGTTCGCGCAGCACCAGCGAGCAGCCCGCCGCCATGCCGCCGCCGCCGCAAGGCGTGGCAAAGAGTCCAAGGTTGGCCCGCGCCGCGGCCGGAAGATCCTGCAACGCCTCCAAGGCCAGCGTGCCCTGTGCAGCCAGCACGTCAGGATGGTCGCCAGGCGGCAGCAGCGTGGCGCCGGTCTCGGCCAGCAGGCGCATCCCGATCTCTTCGCGGCTTTCGCGCGTGCGGTCGTAGCGCACAACCTTGGCGCCGTGGCGCAGCGCTTTCTCGACCTTGTTTTCCGGCGCGTCCACCGGCATCACGATGGTGGCCGGCACGCGCAGGCAGCGGCTGGCCCAGGCAACGGCCTGGCCATGATTGCCGGTGGAATAGGCCACCACGCCGCGCTCGCGCTGCGCCGGGTCCATGTTCAGCAATGCGTTGAATGCGCCACGAGCCTTGAAGGAGCCCGTCACCTGCAGGTTCTCCAGCTTCAGCCAGATGGGCGCCTGCGCCCGTTCGTCCAGTGCCGGCGAGCGCAGCAGCATGGTGCGCCGCACGTGGGGCGCCAGGCGCTCGGCGGCGGCCGTCACGTCGGCGTATTCCGGCACGCGCAGGGTGCCGAGCATTTCGTGTTCGATGGTCGGAGGCAAAAGCATCGCGGTCATGAGGCTATCCAGCAAGGTAGGGAAATTAGGACGGGTCAGGCCGAAGGCGTCCAGACGGCGGGCGCGACGCTGCCGGTCTGCTCGACCAGGCGGCCGTAGGCCTCCGGACGGCGATGGTTGGCGAAATTGAAGACGGTGCTGCGGCCCAATTCGCACAGGTCCAGGTCGCAGTCGGCGACGATCAGCTCATCGTCCCAGGTCGCGGCCATGGCGATGATTTCGCCCTGGGGGTTGACGATGATGGAGTGGCCCAACAGTTCATGGCCGTCCTCGGTGCCGGCCTTGGCAACGGCCGCGGCAAAGGTGGCGTTCTGGTAGCAGCCCGCCTGGATGGACAGGTGCGAGTGCAGCACGCGCAGGTGGTGCGCCTCGAAGCCGCGGTTGTCCTGGTTGCGGCTGGGCGTGTTGTAGCCCAGCATGACGAGTTCGACTTGCTGCAGGCCCAGCACGCGCCAGGCCTCGGGCCAGCGCCGGTCGTTGCAGATGAGCATGCCCAGGTTCGCGTCCACGCCGGGCGCAACGGGCGCGCGCACCACCGGGAATCCCAGGTTGCCCACTTCGAAGTAGCGCTTCTCCAGATGCTGGACCTGGCGATGCTCGGCGAACTCGGCGTGCCCCGGCAGATGAACCTTGCGGTACTTCAACACGATCTCGCCGTTGGGCGCGATGACGACCGACGTATTGAACCGGCGCTTGCGCACGATGCCCTGTTCGTCCGGTTCCCAGGCCAGTTCCGCGTATCCCAGGTACACCATCAGGCCGTAGCGCTTGATGGCGTCTAACAGCGGCTGCGTGGCGGGCGACGGCAGGCTGGGCTCAAACCAGGCATCCGCCTCGTCAAGATCCTCGCAGTACCAGCGCGGAAAGAAGGTCGTCAGCGCAAGTTCCGGAAACACCACGACCTGGGCGCCGCGTTGATGCGCGCGCTCCATCAGCCGGACCATGCGGCCGATCGCCACGTCGCGCCCTTCGGAACGTTGAATCGGACCCAATTGGGCGGCAGCGACGGTGACGATGCGGGACATGAGGTAATCCTGGGTTGAGTGAGCGTTATCCGCCGCCAGCATGACGTGCGCGCCCGGCCGCGGGAAGACCGTCCGCCAGGTGGGACGCGGATCGCGGCGAGCCGAAAAACGGGCCCGCAACCCTTGAAAATAAAGGGTTTGCCTCCGCCGGACAGGGCTCCGGCCGGCCGCGGGACTGTGCATTTAGTAATGGGCTGCGCGCAAAACGTCATGGCACCTGTGTGGCGCGCACGCCGCGCCGGCCTGCAGGCCATAAAATGGCTGGCGCTGACTACCCTTTCACTTACGCCCCCTTCCCTATGGCCGGCCCCCTTCCCTCGGCGCCCGGAGCGCTGACGCTTCGCCAGATCGAGGTCTTCCACGCCGTGATGCTGACCGGCTCGCTCAGCGAGGCGGGCCGCATGCTGTCCGTGACGCAGCCCGCCGTGAGCCGCGTGCTGGCCTCGGCCGAGAACCGGCTGCGCTATCGGCTGTTCGAACGCGTCAAGGGGCGGCTGCACCCCACTCCGGAGGCCCGGCGCCTGTTTGTCGAGGCCGAAGAGATCTTCGGCCGCGTCAACCGGTTCAATGCCCTGGCGGGCGCGTTGGGCGCAGGCTCGGCAGGCACGGTCAGTCTGGTGTCCAGCCCCAGCTTCAGCGAATGGCTCATCCCGCACGCCATCCAGAAGTTCCGCGAGCGGCACCCCGACACGCCCATCCGCTACCGGCCGCTGGCCTTTGACGCGCTGCTGCCGCATCTGCTGCTGGGACAGGCCGATTTCGGCATCGCGTCGATGCCGCCGCCGGTCAATGCCAATATCGTCAGCGAAGAGATCGGCCAGGGCTGGCTGGGCTGCGCGGTGCCGCGCGGCCATCCGCTGGCGGTGCGCAGGCGCGTTCGCGCCGAAGACCTGCAAGGTCATCTGCTGATCGGCTATGGCGCCGACACGCCCTTCGGGCGACTTGCCAGCCGCTTTCTGAACTCCGGCCCCGCGCCGGTGCAACCGCAGATCGAAATCCGCTCGACGCCCGAGGCGCTGGCGCTCGTGCGCCAAGGCGTGGGCGTGGCGCTGATCGAATCGTTCGGCTATCACCCCAGCTTCGGCAAGGACTTCGTGCTGCTTCCCACCGAACCCGCCCTGAGCCACGCCATCCATCTGCTGCACTCGGCCAGCAGCCCGCTATCGAGCACCGCCAAGCGCTTTGCGACCGTGCTGAAGACGTTGATCCGGCAGGCGCAAAAAGACGCGCCCTACTGAAAATCCATCTGCGAGATCGGCCGCAGGCGCACGCCCTCTTCCTGCAGCGCCTGACGCACAGCCCGCGCGATGTCGACGCCCTGCGGATTGTCGCCATGCACGCAGATCGTGTGCACCGGCATGGCGACCACCTTGCCGCCCACCGTGCGGATCGCCTGCTCGCGCACCATGCGCACCGCCTGCGCGGCGGCCGCGGCCGGATCGTGAATCACCGCCCCGGGCTCGCTGCGCGGCAGCGTCAGGCCATTGTCGCCATAGAGCCTGTCGGCAAACACCTCGCAGGCCACGCGGATGCCGGCCCGGCGCGCGGCGCGCTCGGTCTCGTTGTGCGGCGTGCAGACCAGCACCAACTCCGGATCGAGCGTGCGCATGGCCCAGGTCAGCGCCTCTGACAGCGCCCGGTCTTCGAAGGCCAGCGTGGCCAGCGCGCCGTGCACCTTCACATGCGTCACGCGATGGCCCGCGGCGCGGGCCATGCCCTGCATCGCGGCGATCTGGTACGCGAGCATGTCGCCGATGGCCTGAGGGCTGTCGCCGACGATCTTGCGCCGGCCGAATCCCCACAAGTCGTTGAACCCCGGATGGGCGCCCACATCAATGCCCCGCTTTAGCGCGGATGCCGCAGTTTGGTGCATGACCGATGCATCGCCACCGTGAAAACCGCAAGCCACGTTGGCCGACGTGATGAGGTCCAGCATGGCCTCGTCCGCACCAATCTTGTAGTGGCCGAAGCTCTCTCCCAGGTCGGAATTGAGGTCTACGTCGCGCATCTGAAGGACTCCGAAAAAAGCGAATTTCAATGTTTGGCATACCGTTGGCATGCAATTTGCATGCCAAGGACTTGCTGAGGCGATATGCCCAGGATCGGGGCAGGTCTGCCCACCGCGTTTTTTTAATGAACGGAGTCCAAGCAATGAATTTCAAATGGAAGAACGCCACATGCGCCGTGGCCGCAGCATTGGCGATGGCGACTGGCGTGGCGCAAGCGGCAGAACTCAACTTCGCCAGCTGGGGCGGCAACTACCAGGGTGCGATCCGCGACGCCTGGCTCAAGCCCTTCTCCAAGGAAACCGGCATCACCGTCCACGAAGACACCGATCCGCAGGTCGCCAAGATCCGCGCCATGATCGACACCAAGTCGGTCACCTGGGATGTGGTGACCGAGAACAGCGCCCGCCTGACGCGCGGCATCAAGCTGGGCGTCTTCGAGAAGATCACGCCGGACATGGTCAACCAGGACCACGTGATCCCCAGTGCCCGCAACGACTATGGCGTGCCGTCGGAAATCTTCTCGACCAACATCGGCTTCTCGACCCAGGCCTTTCCCGCCGGCAAGCCGCAACCCAGCACCTTCGCCGACTTCTGGGACGTGAAGAAATTCCCCGGCAAACGGACCCTGCAGGACGATCCCGCCACGGTGATCGAAGCCGCACTCATCGCCGACGGCGTCCCGCCCGCCGATGTGTACAAGGTGCTGGCCACGCCCGAGGGCCTGGACCGCGCGTTCAAGAAGATCGAAGAGATCAAGCCCCACGTCGCCCGCTGGTGGAAGAGCGGCGCCGAACCCGTCAACGCGCTGGGAACCGGCGAAGTCGTGATGGCGCTGGGCTGGAACGGCCGCTTCCAGGCCGGCATCGACTCGGGTCTTCCCATCGCCATGGGCTGGGGCGACAGCATCGCTCAGGTCGGCTACTTCGCCATCGTGAAGGGCTCGCCCAACCGCGACGCGGCGATCAAGCTGCTGAACTACATGATCCAGCCCAAGCACCAGGCCGAATTCAGCAAGTACATCGCCTACGGCCCGACCACCGAGCAGGCCCTGCCCCTGATCGACGCCAAGCGGCTTGAGCGCCTGCCTTCGACCACCGAGCGCCTGAAGAAAAGCATCTTCCTGAACTCGGAGTTCTGGGACACCCACGGCCCCGCCATCACCGAACGCTACAACCAGGTCCGCGCCCGCTGATCCTTCTGCCTCCTTACTCAGACGCCGGCGCGTGCGCCGGCGCCCCCATGCCATGACCACGAGCACCGACGCCCTTACCCTGCCCGTCGCCAGCGTGCGCCCGGCCGCTGCTTCCCGGCGCGGCCGCGTCGCGGCCCTTGCTGCGTTGCCGCTGCTGCTGTTTCTTCTGCTGTTTTTCGCCGGCCCGATCGCGGGTTTGCTGGGCAACGGCTTCAAGGGCGAGGACGGCGGCCTGACGCTGGACCATTACCGCCACCTGCTGGACACGCCGATCTACCGGATCGTGCTGGTCAACACGTTCACCATTGCCGCTGCCGTTACTGTGGCCTGCGTGGTGTTGAGCTATCCGCTCGCCTACCTGATGGCGACCGTATCGCCGACCGTGGCGCGCGTGGTGTTCTTCGCGGTGCTCCTTCCCTTCTGGTCCAGCGCGCTGGTCCGCACATCGGCCTGGATTGCGCTGCTGGGCAAGAACGGGCCGTTGAACACCTTGCTGACGACCGTGGGCATCCTCGACCAGCCCATGGCGTTTCTCTACAACTTTACCGGCGTGATGGTGGGCATGACGCACGTGCTGATGCCCTTCGTGGTGCTGCCGCTGTATGCGTCGTTCCGGTCCCTGGACGGCAGCCTGGTGCAGGCCGCGCAAGGCCTGGGCGCGGGGTCCGCGGGCATTTTCAGCCGGGTCATCCTGCCGCTCACCAGTCCGGGCGCGGTTGCCGGCGGCATCATTGTCTTCATGAACGCGGTGGGCTACTACATCACCCCATCGCTGATGGGCGGCCCCGCCCAGCGCATGGCCGCCGAACTCATTTCGCACAACATCACCGAAGAGCTGAACTGGGGATTGGCCTCGGCGCTGGCAGGCGTGCTGCTGGCCACCGTGCTGCTGTCGCTGTGGCTGTTCAACCGGCTGTTCGGCCTGAACAGCCTGATCAGCGCCAGTTCCGGCAAAGGCAGCAACACCAGCGGGTATCGCCGCACGCCGGGCGGCCGGATGTCGGCCATGCTGGGCGTGGCCTGCGCGGTGTTCCTGCTGCTGCCCATCGTCGTAGTCATTCCGATGAGCTTCGGCACCACCGACTTCCCCATCTTCCCGCCGCCCAGCTACGGGCTGCGCTGGTACGAGAACTTCTTCACCGACGGCAAATGGCTGGCCGCGCTGGCCTCCAGTACGCGGATCGCCGTCGTGGTGACACTGCTGGCCACGGTCCTGGGCACCGCCGCCGCGCTGGGCGTCAGCCGGCTGGCAAAGCGCCACCAAGGATGGCTGGATGCCTTCTTCATCGTCCCGATGTCGGTGCCGGCCATCGTCACGGCGGTCGCGCTGTACTACCTGTTCGCGCCCATCGGCTGGGTCGCCAATTCCATGGCGGTCATTCTGGGCCACACCGTGCTGGCCGCGCCCTACGTCTACATCACCATGCGGGCGGCGCTGCGCAGCCTGGACCCCAGCCTGGAGTTGGCCGCGCTGAGCATGGGCGCTTCCTGGCCGACGATGTTCAGGCTGGTGATGCTGCCGGCCCTGATCCCCAGCCTGATCGGCGGCGCCGTCTTTGCCTTCGTCAGCTCGTTCGACGACGTGGTCATGGCGCTGTTCCTGACCACCATCCGCAACCGCACCCTGCCCAAGCTGATGTTCGAGGGCCTGGCCAACGACTTCGATCCCACCGTGATCTCCGCCTCCTGCCTGCTGGTCGGGGCGACGGCGCTGATCCTGCTTGCAAACCTGCTGATCAGCAGGAAGAAGGAACACTGACATGCATATCGCCAACGACATCCTCCCGCAACGCCCGCCGGAACGCCAGGGCAAGGAACTGACGCTTGCCGGCATCCACAAGCGATACGGCGATTCGATTGCGCTGCCCGACGTCGATCTGACCGTGGCGCGCGGCGAGTTCTGCACGCTGCTGGGCGCCTCCGGCTCCGGCAAGACCACGCTGCTCAAGATCATCGCCGGCTTCGAATCGCCGGACGCCGGCGTGGTGAAGATCGGCGGGCGCGACGTCACGCATACGCCGATCGCGGACCGCAACATCGGCATGGTGTTCCAGAACTACGCCCTGTTCCCGCACATGAGCGTGTTCGAGAACGTCGCGTTCGCGCTGCGCATGCGGCGCCTGAACGAAGAGGACATCCGCCGCCGCGTATTTGACGCGCTGGACCTGGTGAGCCTGGCGCCGCTGAAGGACCGCAAGCCCGGCGCGCTGTCCGGGGGCCAGCAGCAGCGCGTCGCGCTGGCGCGCGCCCTGGTGTTTACGCCCGACATCCTGCTGATGGACGAGCCGCTGGGCGCGCTGGACAAGAACCTGCGGCAAGCCATTCAGCTGCAGTTGCGCCGGCTGCACCAGGAACTGGGGCTGACCGTGGTCTTCGTCACGCATGACCAGGAAGAGGCCATGAACCTGTCGGACCGCATCGTCATCCTGGAACAGGGCCGCATCGTCGAGGCCGGCTCGCCGGAAAGCCTGTACCGCAAGCCCGCCAGCGCTTTCGTCGCCGGCTTCCTGGGCGAATGCAATTTCCTGCCCGCCAACGACGGCGTGCTGGGCGTGCGCCCCGAGCACCTGCGGCTGGGCAGCCGCCTGGCCGGCGCCGATCAGCGCCACCCGGGCAAGGTCGTGGCGTCGACGTTCTGCGGCGTGCACTGGAAAGTCTTCATCGAAGCCTTCGACAAGGTGATCTTGGCCTACGCGCCGCTGGATGTGGACTCAGCCCAGCGCACGCCCGGACAGGCGGTCACGTGGGGCTTTCATCCGGACGACGCCATGGAATTCGCCAACGCAGCATGACGACCGCCGCGCCAACTTCTTGCGGGACTGCCGCGCCGCGCATCGTGGCGGCGGGCGATCGCACGCTGCTGGTCGAGTTTCCTGACCGCATCGACGCCGAGACCAATGCGCGCGTGCTCGCGCTGTCAAAGGCGTTGCGAGGCAGCCTGCGCAAGGTCCGCGGACTCGTGAGCGTGGTGCCGGCGTACCGTTCGCTCGCGGTGAACTTCGATCCGCTACTGATCGGGCACGACGCCATTGGCGAGCTGATCGGCCGCAGCCTTCAAGCCAGCGCCTTCGCGCCTGTCCCCGCACCGCGCCGCTGGGAAGTCCCGGTCTGCTATGGCGGCGCCCACGGCATGGACCTGCAGGCGCTGGCGGATCAGCATCGGCTTGATCCCGCGCGGGTCATCGCCCGGCACACCGCGCCGGTCTACCGGATCTATATGGTGGGATTCCTGCCGGGCTTCGCGTATCTGGGCGGCCTGGATCCTGCGCTGCACACGGCCCGCCGCGCCATGCCACGCGCGCACACGCCCGCCGGCAGCATCAACATCGGCGGCCAGCAGACGGCCATCGCCTCGGTATCCGGACCCAGCGGCTGGCACCTGATCGGCCGCACGCCGTGGCGCAGCTTCGATCTGCGCCACAAGAATCCATTTCTGTTCGAGGCCGGCGACGAGATCGTGTTCACCCCCATCGATGAAGACGAGTTCGAACGCCTTGCCGCCTTGCAGGACGACCCCGCCCGGCGGCCGCAACCGCTTAGAGGAGCCGGCCCATGAGCGCGCGCCTTCGCGTCGAAAAGGCCGGCTTGTTGACCACGGTGCAGGACCTGGGCCGCCCGGGCCATGAACACATGGGCGTGCCGCCGTCGGGCGCCATGGATCCCGGCGCGCTGCGCATCGCCAATGGACTCGTCGGCAACGCCCCCGGTTTGGCCGCACTGGAATTCACCCTGCTGGGCGGCGCGTTGCAGGTGCTGGATGCGGATTGCACCGTCGCCTTCGCCGGCAACGCTTTGCTGCACGCCAGCGCCGCGGCCGCCTCGCCCGCGCGGTCACTGAGTCCGTGGCAATCCCACCGCTTGCCGGCGGGTGCCACCTTGACGATCGGACCGCTGGAACGCGGCGTACGCGGATATCTGGCCGTCGGTGGCGGCATCGCCGTGGCGGCCGTGCTGGGCAGCGCCTCCACCCTCACGCGTGCCCGTCTCGGCGGGCTGGATGGCCGTGCGCTGGCGCGCGGGGATGTGCTTGCCATCGGCGACGGCCGGCGCCGTTCGCCGCGCCGCTGGCTGGCCACCCGCGACACCGGCTGGTTCTATCGGGACGCGCCCATCGGGGTCATCCTCGGGCCGCAGCAGGATCACTTCGCGCCCGCCGAGATCGACCGTTTTCTCGGCGCCACCTATCGCCTGGCGCCGCAGTCCGACCGCATGGGCCTGCGTCTGGATGGGCCGGTCATCGCGCACGCCCGCGGCGCCGACATCATCACCGACCCCATCGCCGCGGGCAGCATCCAGATCCCGGGCGCGGGCCAGCCGCTCATTGCCATGAACGACCGCCAGACCACCGGCGGTTACCCCAAGATCGCCACCGTCATCTCGGCCGACCTGCCTCGTCTTGCGCAGATCCGCCCGGGCCAGCCGCTGCGGTTCGAAGCCCTGGAACTGGCGCACGCCGTGCAGCGCTGGCGCGACTACACGGAATGGGTGCGCGCCCGCGAAGACGACTTGCGCGCAGACCCGAACTTTCCCATCTTCCCCTTACTGTTTCCATGATTCCTATGCCCATCATTCATGCCATGGAAAGCCCCTTGCTCAACGCCACAGCCGCCGCCCCGGCCGCCGACGACGCGCGCGACCTGGTCGACGAGGCCTATTCGACCATGCTGGACATGATCCAGCTGGGCCAGTTGCCCATCAACCAACCGCTGCAGGAACGCAACCTGGCCAGCGCGCTGGGCGTGTCGCGCACCCCGCTGCGCGAGGCGATGAGCCGCCTGATCGGCGCCGGATTCGCCGTGCGCACGGCGCGCGGGCAGCTCATCGTTCCTGAACCCTCGTTGCGGCAATACCTAGAGATCTTCCAGATGCGCGTGCTGCTGGAAGGCGACGCCGCCGCGGCCGCCGCCACCCGCATGGCGCCGGAGGAGGCCGCAGCCCTTTTGGAGCAAGTCAGCGAGATCCGGCGCCGCAACGAGACCACCCACGAGGAGAACCATCGGGTCGACAATCTGCTGCACGACAGCATCGCCCGGGCCAGCGGCAACCGGCTGATGGCACAGACCATCCACGACCTGCGCATCAAGGCCCGCTGCTTCGACCAGAACGGCGCGCCCGAACGGCTGATTCCCGGCTGCGACGAGCACATGGCCGTTCTGCAGGCCATCCTGAATCGAGACCCCGACGCCGCGCGCGCCGCGATGCAGGCGCACCTCTGCAACGTGCGCGTTGGCCTGGTCGCCCGCCACACCCAGATTTAACTGCCTCCTTTATCCGCATGCCATTCCCTACCCCCAAGCCTCTGCTCATCATCATGAACCCGGTCACGCAGGCCGAC
Source organism: Achromobacter sp. JD417 (assembly GCF_041879325.1). Classification (NCBI taxonomy): domain Bacteria; kingdom Pseudomonadati; phylum Pseudomonadota; class Betaproteobacteria; order Burkholderiales; family Alcaligenaceae; genus Achromobacter; species Achromobacter sp. JD417. The sequence goes on from NZ_CP087159.1 coordinate 4,255,806, forward strand.
CGGGACCAGATCGCCCGTCACTTCGAAGTCGTCTTCGCCCCGACGCCGGAGCAGTTTGCACAAGCCGTCGCCGAGCACGCGCCGCGCGTCGACGTGGTCATGACCATCGGCGCGATTGGCCTGACTGCAGGCCAGATCGACGCGCTGCCCAACCTGAAGCTGATCTACTCGATGGGAGCCGGCTACGAAAAGATCGACCTGGACCACGCCCGGCGGCGCGGCGTCAAGGTCGCCAACGGCGCGGGCACCAACGACAGCTGCGTCGCCGACCACGCCATGGGCCTGATGATCGCCGTCATCCGCGGCATTCCCCACCTGGATCAGCTCACGCGGCAAGGCGTCTGGCGCACGCAGCTGCCCCTGCCGCCCAACGTCTCCGGAAAAAAACTGGGCATCATCGGCCTGGGCGGTATCGGCGAAAAAGTGGCGCTGCGCGCGCAGGCGTTCGAGATGCAGATCGGCTACCACAACCGCCGCCCGCGCCCGGGGTCGCCGCACCGCTACTTTCCGTCCGTGAGCGGACTGGCCGGGTGGTCCGACGTGCTGCTCGTCGCCATCCCGGGCGGCAATTCAACGCACCATCTGATCGATGGCGCCATCCTGGACCAGCTCGGCCCCAACGGCTACCTGATCAACATCGCGCGCGGCAGTGTCGTGGACACCGTTGCCTTGGAACGCGCCCTGCGCCAGCAGACCATCGCCGGCGCGGCCCTGGACGTTTATGAGGGCGAACCCGAGTTGCCTGCCGCATTGGCCGACCTGACCAACTTGGTGCTCACCCCGCACATTGCCGGCTGGTCGCCCGAAGCCATGCAATTGATGGTGGATAAGTTCCTGGAAAATACGCGCCGGCTGTATGCGGGCGAGCCGCTGTTGACGCCGCTGTGAGGTGGGACGTTCATTCAGCCAGGGCAGAAATTCCCTGCTTGCCTGGCGCTGCTGCCAGCCGAACCCGTGCCTGGTATGAGACACGCATCCGGGGAAGCGCTTCCCGGACCTCACATGCCTAGCGGCTGCATTGCTTGCTCAACTTCATCTGCGGAAATGTCTTGCACGATCACGACCATGGCGCCCGTCGCCCGTGCCGCGCCTTCCGGCTCGGCAATCGGCTCGGGCGTGGCGAATACGAGCCGCACGCCATGCGCGGCGCGCAGACTGCCGTCTTCCCAACGCAGCACGCCCTTGGCCCTTAACAGGCGCTCTCCGACATGGCGTTGCATGTGCCGGGTCCAGTTCGCATAGGCTTCCCAGGTTACGGGCGTATGCTGCCGGAATGCATAGGACACAATGCCGTAGCGCAACACATGCGCCACCGGCTTGAAGGCGGCTGGCGCTGCCTCCTTTAACACAGCCGCGTCCAGATGTTCTGGACGCAGGCCGTCAAACAGCGCGGGCGCGTCCTCGTCCACCGTGCCAGGCGACACAGCGCGGATTGGCGCATTGGCGTTGTATTCCCTTAGCGCTGCCTTTACCGCCTGAATCGCGCCGTCCCCGGCCAGATCCACCTTGGTCAGCGCAATGCGGTCGGCGATGGCGACCTGAGTGCTGGCTTCGCGATAGGCGTCCAGCGTCGCCATCCCGTGCAGCGCATCCGCCGTCGCCACCACGCCGCCGAAGCGGTAATGGCGGGCGATCAGGGGGTCGGCAGATAGCGTGTTGATGACCGGACACGGGTCAGCCAGCCCCGAGGTCTCTACCACCACCCGCTCAAATTGCGGAATTTCACCGCGCTGGCGACGGTAGTACAGCGACTCAAGCGTGTCTTGCAGCGAGCTTGTCGCCGCGCAGCAGAGACAGCCGGAATCCAGCAGCACGACATCGGTGTCATCCGCCTTGCCGACCAGCATGTGGTCCAGGCCGATCTCGCCGAACTCGTTGATGACCACCGCCGTATCGGCAAAGCGCGGGCTGCGCACCAGACGCGACAACAGTGTGGTCTTGCCGCTTCCCAGGAAGCCGGTCAACAGGTAGACGGGAATCGGTCCGGCATTGATGGCCATGGCGTCGGCATCCTTCTGCGGATCACTCACGGGCCGCGTCGGCGGGCGCGGGCAGGCCGCGCAGATAGTCCTGCACCTCGCGAGAGGGAATCACGTCCGCATACTTGCAATTCAGATCGAACAAGCTCATGGCGTGGCTGGCCTGGAAGCGGTCGAACGCCGCCTCTTCGGGAATGATTACCTTGAAATTGTAGGAGTAGGCGTCAACCGTGGTGGCGCGCAGGCATCCTGACGACGTGCATCCCACCAGGATCAGCGTGTCCACGTCGAGAAAATTCAGGTGGCTCATGAAGATCGTGCCGAAGAAGCAGGATGGCTTCTGCTTGGTGATGCGGATGTCTTGCGGGCGCGGCGCCAGCGGCTCCACGGTTTGCGTCGCATGGGTGTTTGCCAGCACGGTTTTTTCACCGCCGCGGTGGTTCTTGCCCACCTGCACGCCACTATCCAACAGGTCGGCGCGCCGGCCGCTTTCGGTGTAGAAGACGGGGATATTCTTGTCGCGCGCCAGTTCCAGCAGCGGCACAATATGCGCGACCGCGTCCCAGGCCTCGCGGCCGCAATGGGTGCGATATTGCTTCAGGCCTTCCAGGATGTCTTGAGGCGTGTCGCCGCAAAAGTTGTATTGCACGTCGATGATGAACAGCGCGGGGCGCTTGCCGAAGCCACCGCGCTTGCCGTAGCCGGCCTGAGCCAGCACTTGCTTGTCGCGTTCGGTAAGGAAGTCGTCCCAGATTCGCTTGGTGTCGCTCATAATAATTTCCGTCAGAAGGGAGATGGATTCAGTTCAAAGACGCTTGAGATAGCGGCCGCCAGGATTGGCGCGGGCCGCGTCCGTGATGCGGCCGTCCTGCGCCACGGTGCGCCCGCGCACCAGCGTGCGTATGGGCCAGCCTTTCAGGGTCATGCCCTCGTAAGGCGAATAGTCGGAGTTCGATTCCAGGGTGGCCGGATCGACCGTGCGTTGCAGGTCGGGGTCGACGATCACCAGGTCCGCGTCCTTGCCGCTCTCGATGCTGCCCTTGCCCGGCATGCGATAGATGCGTGCCGCACTCTCGGCACTGACCTTCATCAGCGTTTCCAGCGGGACGCCACGGCGGTGGTAGCCTTCGTGCAGCAAGATCGGCAACATCAGGCCGGTGCCCGGGAACCCATTGCTGGCCGCCCAGATGTCGGTGTCCTTGGTGGCCCGCTTGCGGGGCACGTGGTCGGTGCCTATCGTGGTGATGGAGCCGTCCAGCACGCCTTCCCACATGGCTTCCACATCGCTCTGGCCTCGCACCGGCGGATTGACCTTCGCATAAGTCCCGGCGGGCGATTCATCGTTCAGGAAGAGGTAGTGCGGGCAGGTCTCGACGTAAATGGGCGGTGCGCCAGGCGTGCGGCGATGGCGCCGCGCCTCGTCCAGCGCTTCGCGGCTGCTCAGGTGCACAATGTTGACCGCAGCGCCCGTCTTCGCCGCGAAATAGCACACGCGATGTACGTTCTCGGCTTCCAGGAAGTCCGGGCTCTGCTCGTTCCAGGCCTTCAAGTCGTCACGGCCTGCCGCGCGCAGGGGGTCTCTCAGGACAGGGATGACCTCGACGTTTTCGCAGTGCACGCCCATGATTGCGCCGGGGATGGCGGCCGTGGCGCGCAAGGCCGAATACAGCAGGCCGTCGTCGATGTCGGTAAATCCCTTGGACAGTCCGGCCGCCCCTTTGTACATCATGTAGAGCTTGTAGGATGACACGCCGAATCGGCGTGAGGTTTCCTCGAGCGTATCCACATGCAGATTGCTGGTGATGCCGAAATGGAAGCCGAAGTCGACACAGCTTTGCGACAGCGCGCGGTCGCGCACCTTTTCAAAGGATTCACGGATGTCGGCGGAACGATGGAACGACAGCACTGTCGTGGTGCCGCCGAGCGCGGCGAAGCGCGACTCGGTCTCGAAGTCGGTCTCCGGAGAGCCGAAGCCGAAGTGAACGTGAGGATCGATCAGGCCTGGCAGCACCCACAGTCCCTGGCAATCGATCGTTTCACGGGCCGCGAGCGGCGCGCCTGGTTCGGCGATTATGGCGATGCGGCCGTCAATGACGCCCAGCACGCCCTCGGTCAGGCCTTGCTGCGGCAGCAGCAGCCTTGCATTGGTCAGTAAGAGATCCAGCATGATGTCGAGTTTCCTGAGTGATGCGCGTTGTCAGCAATGGGCCGTGTCGGCGGCCGCCGTGTCGGTCAAGAATGCGTTGAGGACGCTGGCGGGGATGCCGCCTTCCGTGATGAGCTTGCGTTCGGCGTGCGTAAGCACCTGGGCATAGGCCTGGAAACGCACCTGGCGATCCCCGTCCTCGGCGATCACGTCGATGGGTTCCCCCTTCAATACGCCATCGGCCACATTCTGCAAGCGCAGCGTCTCCGCGCCGGTCAGCCCCAACGCACGCCAGCCTTGGCCGTGGGCGAACGCCAGCGGCAGCACCCCCATGCCCACCAGATTGGCGCGATGGATGCGTTCAAACGACTCCGCGATCACCGCGCGCACGCCCAACAGCGCCGAGCCCTTCGCAGCCCAATCCCGGCTGCTGCCCATGCCGTAGTCTTTGCCGCCCAGGATGACGCAGGCCTCGCCGGCATCGCGGTAGGCCGTCGCGGCATCGACAATCGGCATGAGCTTGCCGCTGGGATAGTGGCGGGTGACGCCGCCTTCCACGCCCGGCGTCAGCGCGTTCTTGATGCGGATGTTGGCGAAGGTGCCCCGCGTCATGACGTGATGATTGCAGCGGCGCGCCACATAGGTGTTGAAATCGCGCGGCGCCACGCCCTTGCCGATCAAGTACATGCCCGCGGGCGTATCGGCGGGGATTTCACCGCTGGGCGAAATATGGTCGGTGGTCAACGAATCGCCGAACGCCGCCAGCACCCGTCCGCGCGCCAAGGCGCACGCCAAGTCGTCCAGCGCGTCGCGGCCGGGTTCGGTTTTGAAGAATGGAGGCTCGACCAGGTATTGCGAGTCTGGGTCCCAGGGAAAACGTAAGCCTGCCGGCGCGGACAAGTCTTGCCAGATCGCGCTGTCCAGGCTGGCGGGATCATAGACTTCGGCAAACAGCGAAGGGGCTGAAGCAAATGGCATCAAGGCCGCGATCTCTTCCTGGCTGGGCCAGACATCGCGCAGATAGACCGGTGCACCGTCCGCGCCCGGCCCCAGCGGCTCGTGCTCGAAATCCAGGTCGATGCGGCCCGCGAGCGCGTACAACACCACCATCGCCGGCGACCCGATGTAGTTGGCGCGAAGCAGCTTGTGGATGCGACCTTCGAAATTCCGATTTCCCGACAGCACGGCGGCGGCGACCAGGCCGCGTTCGACAATGGCGTCTGCCACCGCGGAATCCAGGGGGCCTGACTTGCCGCCGCAAGTCGTGCAGCCGTAGCCGATCACATGAAAGCCTTGGGCTTGCAGCGCCGTCAGCAACCCTGCGGCTTCCAGGTAGCGGGTAACTGCACGCGAGCCGGGCGCCAGCGATCGCTTGACCCAGGCGGGCGGCGTCAGGCCAAGCGCCAGCGCCTTCTGTGCGATCAGGCCGGCCGCCAGCATCACGCTGGGGTTGGAGGTATTGGTGCAAGAGGTAATCGCCGCCAGCGCCACCGAGCCATGGCCGACGACGTCCCGGCTCGCCGGACGCGCGGCGTCCGTGGTCACATCGAACCCGCCTTCCGACTGCGGCACGCTCAGACGGCTTAGGAAGTCTGCAGCGACATCCGACACATCCATGCGGTCCTGCGGGCGGCGCGGACCAGCCAGGCTTGGGCGGGCCGCCGACAAGTCGATGTCGATCACCCGGCTATAGGCGGGCGCCGCTTGCGACGCGTCACCCCACAACAGGTTGACGCGCGCGTAGGCTTCGATCAGCGCGAGTTGTTCTTCATTGCGCCCGGTCATGCGCGCGTATTCCAGCGTGCGCGCGTCGATCGGAAAAAAGCCACAGGTGGCGCCATACTCGGGCGCCATGTTGGCGATCGTGGCTCGCTCGGGCACACTGAGCGCCGCCACCGCGGGGCCGAAGAATTCGACCATGCTGCCCACCACGCCTGCGGCGCGAAGTCGCTGTGTCACCAGCAGCGCAGCATCCGTCGTGAGGGCTGGCGCCTCAATGGCGCCGTGCAGCCGCACCCCAACCACCTCCGGAATGGGAAAGGTGTAGGCATGGCCCAACAGGGCCGCCTCGGCGTCGATGCCGCCCACGCCCCAACCCAACACGCCCAGCGCGTTGACCATGGGCGTGTGGGAATCGCCGCCGATCACGAAATCCGGGTAGACCCATTCGCCGTCCTGTCGTGACTGACGCGCAACCACCGGCGCCAAATATTCGAGGTTGACCTGATGAATGATCCCGATGCCAGGCGTGATGACGCGCAGTCCCTTGAAGGCCTGCTGCGCCCACTTAAGGAACCGGTAGCGCTCGTCGTTGCGTTCGAATTCGCGGCGCAGATTGCGCTGCATCGCCCCTGACTCGCCCCAATAGTCGACCTGAAGCGAATGATCCACGATCAGATCCACCGGAATTCGCGTGTCGACCTGCGAGGCATCTCCGCCAGCCTGGGCGACCGCGTCGCGCAGCGCCGCCAGGTCTTGCAATACCGGCAGCCCGCTGGAGTCCGGCAGGATCACGCGGGCCACATGCAGCGGCAAATCCGCCCCAGGGTGCGTTCCCCAATCCCACAGCCTGCGGATTTCCGCATCCGATATGGCCGCGCCCCAGGCTCGGTGCCGCAGAAGATTCTCCAGCAGCACGCGGATGACATAGGGATACGTCTGGATGTCGCGCCCTTCCGATTGGGCGGCAACGGACAGATCCGCGTAGCGCAGCACCCTGCCGCTACAGGAGAAAGACTGGATCATGGCAATCGTAATCGCGAGAATATCAATTGAAGCCATCTTACGGCCTCAAAAACAATAGTGTCAACACTAACGCCGAGAATACGCAAAGCGTCAGCAAGCTTAATAGTGCGACGATCACCCAGGCCGAAAGTGCCAACATCCGATCTGTTGGGCTACACCTAGGGAAGACCCTGATAAATAAGCGTAAAATCCTCTTGTCGCTGTAGCAATACCCCGCCAACCCGGAATTTGATCAACCGATTGTTCAATCCAAAGAGTTGACACTTTTATAACTCCCTTGATAGGCTGTTAACACTATGACCATCTCCACGGCCCCCACCACTCCCAAGGAAGACGCCTCCGGCCCGTTGGCCGACGTGGTGTTTGACCGAGTGCTGGAAGCGATCTACCAAGGCCGGCTTGCGCCGGGCAGCGTCATCAACGAGGTGGCGCTGGCGCAGGAGTTCGGCGTCAGCCGCGGCCCGGTTCGTGAAGCGGTGCGGCGCCTGCAAGGCATTCAACTTGTCACGCGCGAGCCCTACATCAAGGCGCGCGTGGTGACCCTGTCGGCGGAGTCCGCGCTGGAACTGTTTCAAATGCGGATGGCGCTGGAAGGCGTAGCCTGCAACTTGGCCACTCGCCGAATGAGCGACGAGGAAATCGCGCAGTTGCTAGCCGAACTGGAGCAGGACCGGCAACGCCGCCTGGCCGCGGCCAGCGGCGGCGCGCCCGCGCCGCGTGTCTTCGACTTTCACGAGCGCATCGTGCTGGCCAGCGGAAACAACCGCATCATCAATGCCCTGTGCGGCGACCTCTATCACCTGTTGCGCGTCTATCGCCGGCACTCGGGCACCGTGCTCGAACGCAAGGACGACGCTTACGCCGAACACTGGCAGATCTTGCGCGCCATCCGCGCGCGCGATCCTGAGCTGGCTGAGTCGCTCATGCGCTCTCACATCGAACGCGCAGCACAACACCTTTTTGAACACCTGGCAGAAGGGGCATCCGGCATCGCCGGACATCCCGTCTCGGCCGCATAACGCCCTTTGGAGCAGCACGACATGAACAACCCGCGCCACCAGTTCCGGCAATTGCTGAAGAACGAACCTTTTCTCGTGTCCCCCGGTGTCTACGATGGATACAGCGTTCGCCTGGTTGAAGCTGCGGGCTTCAAGACCGCCTGCACCAGCGGCGCGGCCGTGTCGAATGCGCTGCTGGGCATCGCCGATATCGGCGTAATGGGCCTGGCCGAAAACGTTACCCACTGCCGCCACCTGGCAAGGTCCGTCTCCATCCCCCTTACTGCCGACGCGGATACCGGCTACGGCAACCCCGTCAATGTCTACCACACGGTGCAGATGTTCGAGGAAGCCGGCGTTGCAGGCATCAACCTCGAGGACCAGGTCAGCCCCAAGCGCTGCGGTCACATGCCCGGCAAAGACGTTGTCAGCCAGGCCGAGATGGTCAAGAAGATCGAGGCTGCCTGCCTCGCACGACGTGACGACGATTTCGTCATCATCGCCCGCACGGACTCGCTCGCCATCGAGGGCATTGAAGGCGCGGTCAAGCGTGCCCGCGCATACGCCCAGGCGGGCGCAGACATGTTGTTCCCCGATGCGGTCCGCACCGAAGACGACATCAAACGGCTTGTCGACGCCGCAGGCATCCCCGTCAGCATCAACATGGGCTTCGGCATCCGCAACCGCCCAACCACGCCGCTGATTCCGCTGCCGCGCCTCAAGGAGATCGGCGTCAAGCGCATCAGCCTTCCGCGCATGCTGCCCGCTGCCGCCATCCACGGCATGCGCCAGGCCCTGCAGGTCATGCAAGGTGTGATCACCACGGGTGAACCCGCGGATCGCCCCGATTTGCTGGTGGGCATCGAAGACATCATGCAACTGATGGGCTACGAGCAGATGCGCGCGATGGAAAAGCGCCTGACGACGCTGGACAACTAATCAGGCACTGACATGATCGAGCGTAGCGCGTCGGCGCATTGCGTCCTGACAGGCGCGGCATCCGGCATCGGTCTTGCGTTGACCGAGCGGCTTCTGGCGGCGGGCTGGCGGGTGACCGGCGTGGACATTGCGCCCGCCGCCGTCCACGACAACGCCCAGTACTGCCACCACGTTTGCGACCTGTCCGACCCGGCCGCGCTGCACGCCCTGTGCGCGGGTCTGGGCGATTGCGCCCCGACCGCGCTGGTGCACTGCGCCGGTCTGGTGCGCACGGGCGGCGCGCTGGACACGCGACCGGAAGACGCAGCGCTGCTCTGGCGCCTGCATGGCGCAGCGCCGATGGCGCTGGTCCAGGCCTTAGCGCCGCAACTTCCAGACCGCCGGGGCCGCATTGTGCTGGTGTCCAGCCGCGCCGTGCTGGGCCGCGCGCACCGCCTGGCGTATGCCGCCACCAAATCCGCACAGATTGGCATGGCGCGGAGCTTGGCCGCGGAACTCGTCGGGCGCGGCATTACGGTCAATGTCGTCGCGCCCGGCGCGGTGGACACCCCCATGCTGAATGATCCCAAGCGCGGGGCCGCGCCGAGCGTGAACCTGCCGCTGGGCCGCCTGATTGACGCGCACGAAGTTGCCGCGACCATCGCCTTCTTTCTGAGCGACGAGGCGGGAGCCATCACAGGGCAGACGCTCTACGTCTGCGGCGGCGCCTCGTTGGGGGCAATGACGTCATGACAACAGCGAACGCACCCGTGCTGGACGGAAAAGTCGTGATTGTGACCGGCGCTGCCGGCGGGCTGGGCCAGGCTATCGCCAAGCATTGTCTGGATGCCGGCGCCCGTGTGGCCTTGCTGGATCGGGACGAGGACATGCTGGCGCAATGCTGCCGGACGTTGGCCGTCGCGCCATCCCGAATCCTGGCCCTGCGGTGCGACATCGCGGACGTCAGCGCCTCGCGGTCGGCCGTGGAACGCGTCGCTACGCACTGGGGCGCCATCGACACGCTGGTAAACAACGCCGCCACGGTCACGCCAGGCGTGAAGGTCGCTGACCTGACACCTGAACAATGGCGGCTCGCGCTGGACGTGAACCTGACCGGCGCATGGCTGATGAGCAAGTGGGCGATTGCGCATATGGCGCGCAATGGCGGCGGCGTCGTGCTGAACATTGCTTCGCAATTAGGCAGCGTGGCCGCGCCAGGGCGCGGCGCCTATGGCGCGAGCAAGGCAGGCATGATCGCGCTGGCGCGCGCCATTGCAGTGGACCATGCCGCCGACGGGGTCCGTGCGCTGAGCTTGTCGCCCGGCGCGGTCTTGACCAGCCGTTTAGTGGATCGCTACGGCGGCGAACACGCTGCCAGCGCTGCGTTAGCCACCAAATATCCGGTCGGGCGGCTTGGCACCGCGGAAGAAATCGCAAGGACCGCAGTTTTTCTGATCAGCGAGGATGCCTCGTTCATCACCGGCACGGACATTCGTGCCGACGGCGGCTACACCGCGCAGTAGCGCGGTCACCGTCTTATTCACGCAGTGCTTACACCACATAACAAGGGGCTTGAATCATGACGCACTCGATTACTTCCGCAACGCACACGCGCATGTCGCGCCGCAGAGCCCTGGGCCTGCTGGCCACGCTTGCCGGGTCCGTCGGGCTTGTCGCCGCCCCTGCCTTTGCGCAGGGTACTGACAACTTTCCAACGCGACCGGTCACGATCGTGGTGCCGTTCCCGGCCGGCGGCGCCACCGACCTTACCGCGCGCCTGGTAGCCGAAGGCCTGTCCAAGAAATGGGGGCAATCCGTCGTCGTCGAGAACAAGCCGGGCGCGGGCGGCAACGTTGGCTCGGAATACGTCGCGCGCGCAGCGCCCGATGGCTACACCCTTGTGCTGGGCGTCACGGGGTCGCACGGCATCAATACCTCGCTCTACAAGAACATGCGCTACGACCCGATCAAGGATTTCGAAGCCATCACGCAAGCCACGCTCTATCCCAATGCCATCATCGTCAACAATGACGTGCCGGCCAACAACCTGCAAGAACTCATCGCCCTGCTGAAAAAGCCCGATGCGCACTATTCCTATGGCTCCGACGGCAACGGCACCGCTTCGCACCTGGGGATGGAGCTGATCAAGAGCCAGGGCAAGTTCGAGCTCTCGCACATTCCCTATCGCGGCAGTGCACCAATGGTGACCGACCTGCTGGGCGGTCAGATCCAGGTAGGCATCACCGGCCTGCCCGCCGTGCAAGCCTACGCGAAGAGCGGCAAGCTGAAGATCGTGGCGCTGACCACCGCTGAGCGTTTTGCAAGCGCCCCAGACTACCCAACCGTTGCGGAGCAGGGCTTTGCGGGCTATGCCGCGCCGCCCTGGTCTGGCTTCTTTGCGCCCAAGGGCACGCCCAAGCCGCTCGTGGAGAAGATCTCGGCGGATATACGCGAAGCCATGTCCGACCCGAAGGCGAAGGAAAAGATGATCGCCGCCGGTAGCGAGTTCACGCCTAGCACGCCGGAACAGTTCCAGGCCTTCGTGCAGAAGGAAATTGCGAAGTGGGCCGAGGCGGTCAAGATCTCCGGCGCCCGCATCGACTAATCAGCATCCCGCCCGCCCCGCAAGCGCGGGGCTGGGCAATTGGGTTGGAGGGGCAGCTCATTCCGGCTCGATTCCGGCCGCCTTGATGACATTGCCCCATTTTTGAATCTCGGTAGCCTGAAACTGTCTCAACTCGTCGGGGGTCGTTGTCCACGCCTGGGTTGCCGAGTTCCGAAAGAACGCTTGCGCGCCGTCGCTGCCGACCGCCTTGACCAACAGCTGTCTAAGCTTCGCTGCCATCGGCGCGGGTGTGCCGGCTGGAACGTAAGCGGCGAACCAATAGCCCATGTCATAACCTTTGATGCCGGCCTCGTCCAGGGTGGGCAACTCTGGAAGTTGAGGTAGGCGTTCAAGGGTTGACGCGCCGAGCGGACGCAGTTTGCCAGCTTCGATCTGCGACAAGCCCGTCACGGTGTCAATCACCATCATGTCGATGTGCCCCCCCAGCAGATCGTTGAGCGCATTGGGATTGCTGTTGTAGCCGACCCAGACGATATCGGTCCCGGTCAGTTGCTTGAGCATTTCGCCTGCCATGCGGCTGGACGAATTGCCGCTGCCGAAGCTCAACTTTCCTGGGGCTTGCCGTGCCGCGCGAATCAACTCATCGGCGGTGCGGTACGGAGAATCGACTTTCACCACCAGAATCTGGCCGCCGCGTCCCAATCCTGTCAGCGGCGTGAAATCCCCCACCGGGTCATAGGGAAGCTTCTTGAATAGATGCGGATTGGCGGCTTGCGTCGTATTGCTGGTGATTAACACCGTATAGCCGTCGGGGGTAGCTCGGGCAACATGCTGCGCGGCGATCATGCCGCTCGCGCCGGGTCGGTTCTCCACGACGACAGCTTGCCCCGTTTGTTGTGTCAGCGACGCTGACAATGCGCGTGCCAGCAAATCGGTCGCGCTGCCCGCGCCGAAGGGCACGACAAATGTCAGGGGTTTTGCAGGGTAATCGGCCGCTTGCGCCGGTACGGCCCAGGCAAGACCGAGAGCGGCCGACAACGACGCTGCCACGCGGATGATAAATGCAGTGATGCGGATCATGATTTTTGTCTCCTGTGATTATTCCGTGCCGGCGTCGAGGACGCGCACGTTGCGCATGCCACCGTCCGCGGTTGCGCTGTCAACGCACGCCAGCGGGTTTCGGCTGGAGATCGCGTCGGGCGCGTTGCGCCAGAAACTCGCGCACGACGGTCTTGTGTTCATCGCCGCAGAGCAAAATCGCCTGCATGGCGGCAGCAGCCTCCAGCGCCATCGGCAAGGTGGATTCGGCGGCATCCAATACCAGGCGCTTGGCCATGCGCAAGGCCTGGGGTGGGTTCGATGCGATGCGGCGGCCCAAGGCGGCGCTTGTCTCGTCCAGCGCTTCCGGCGCCACGACACGGGAAACCATGCCTAATTGCAGCGCGGTCTGGGCATCAATGAACTCGCTGGTCAGCGTTAGCTCCAACGCCTTTGCCCTCCCCACGATGCGCGTCAAGAACCAGGCGCCGCCGATGCCGGATACCAGGCCGAGCCGCAGGAAGCTCTCGGCAAACGTCGCGCGTTCGCTGGCCACACGCAGGTCGCACATAAGCGCCAGGTCGCAGCCGGCTCCGACCGCGGCGCCATTGACCGCGGCAATGGACGGCACCTGCAATGCTTGCATTGCATGCGTGATTCGATGCAGCGTCGATTTCAGCCGGGCGCGTAGCTCTGTGACCGACCCCTGCATCAAGTCGGATCCTCGAGCCATGTCTTTCACATTGCCGCCCGTGCAGAAGTACTTGCCATTGGCGCGCAGCAATACGCAATGAACGTCTGGCAGCGTATTGGCCTGCTCCAGTGCCTCGGCAAGGGCCTCAGCCATGCGCACCGACATGACATTGCCTGAGTCCGGGTCATTAAGGCTCAATGTGAGAACGCCGTCGGCGACATCTTGCCGGATCAGCACATCACCCGGGATGCAGGCACTTCCCGAGACGCTGGATTCATTGGTTTTCATCGGTGTCTCCTTGGCTTATGTAGAAAATCGTTCGGGCTTACCCAGCACGCCGCTACTGAACATGGCGTCTATCTGGGCTGTGTCATAGCCGCATTCATTCAGGATTTGGCGGCTGTGCTGGCCCAGCGTTGGCGCGGCGGTGATGGGCTCGTGCGCGCTTGCCGCGTGAGCAGGCCCAGGCGCAAAGCCCGGCATGCGCACTTTTCCAGCAACAGGATGGTCAACCCAACTGTCGATTCCGCTAGCGGCGTATTCCTGCGAGCGGACGACATCGTCGTAGTTCGCTACCGGCGCACACAGGATGTCCAGTCCGGACAGCCGACTTACCCACGCTTCGGTGGCACGCTGCCGAAACAACGGCGTCAGCACCCGGCGCAGTTCTTCGCGATGAGCGACCCGGCACTCATTACTGGCAAAGCGCGGATCATGTTCCAGCTCCCCCGCCCCCAAGACGGCGCACAGCGCCCGCCAGCGCTGGGGATGGTAGGCGGCCACCATGATCCATCCATCGAGGGTCTGGTAGGCTTCATTGGGTGCGGCGTAGGGAGCGGCGCTGCCAGCCTTGGCGGGTACAGCGTCCGAGGCAAAAAACGATGCGTACCCGATCTGCTGCAGCATCAGCGTCGCGTTGTAGAGGCTGATGTCCAGGTATTCGCCTTGGCCGCTGCGCTGTGCCGCGTTGCACGCCGCCAGAATCGCAATCGTCGCGATATAGGCAGTGACCATGTCGGCGACGGGCGTTGCGACTTTTACCGGCTCTCCGCCCGCGATGCCCAAGGTGCTCATCAAGCCGCTGGCGGCCTGGATGATGCCATCCACACCAGGCCGGCCTCGCAGCGGGCCGGTTTGGCCATAAGCGGAGATCGAGCAGTACACCAATCTGCGGTTGCTGTCGGCCAGCGTGTCGTAGTCCAGCCCAAACGACTGCATGACGCCCGGCCGGTAGTTTTCGACCACCACGTCCGCACGGTTGATCAAGCGACGGGCGACTTCTCGGCCGCCGTCGGACTTCAGATCCAGCGCCAGGCCGCGCTTGTTGCGATTCACGCTCAAATAGACGGCGCTTTCTCCCGCGATCCAGGGAGGGCCGATCTGCCGCCCAAGTTCCCCGCCCGGCGGCTCGATTTTGATTACTTCCGCACCCATATCTGCGAGCATCATGGTGCAGACGGGCCCCGCGAGTACGTGCGAGAAATCCACGACTCGCACACCTTGCAAGCTGCGTTTGAACATATCCTGGCTCCTGCGCGACACGGCCTGATAGGTGGTCGTGATCACTTGTCATGCGGGCAGAATAGGCAGGGCCGATCTAGCCGGCAAACGACTTTATCGGCAGGACGCTTTGACTTTTTGTAAAGAGGTCAGTGCAGGCGCGCGCGGTTCAGAGGGCGACGAGGGTGACCAGCCAATCGCGGAATAGACGCAACGCCCTGGATTGGGGCTTGCCCGTAGGCCACGCGAAGTAATACGTGTAATCCTCACGATCCAGAACGCGATCCAGCGGCGCCACCAAAGTCCCGTCTGTCAGCTCTTTCTCGATCAGGGCCTTTTGGGCAATGGCGACGCCATGACCTTCGATGGCTGCCTGGTAGGCAAGCAAGGAGGTTTCGTACTTCATGCCTTGCGCGGGGTTGACGTTGCGCAAACCTGCGGCGCGCAGCCATAGCATCCAATCGTCGGGCCGGGCCATCGAATGCAGCAAGGTTTGCGTCGCCAGTTGTTTCCTTTGCGACAGCCGCAGCGTGGGGGCCACCACAGCAACCAACTCGTTGCGCACAAGCTGCAGGGTGCGCATCCCCGGCCAGCGGCCATCGCCCAGCTGTATGCCTGCGTCGATGTCTTCGCGCTGGAAATCCAGTGGCGCGAACGACGTCATGACTTGAACGTCGATGTCTTTATGCTTCTGATGAAAACTTGCCAGTCGCGGGATGAGCCATCGTACGGCAAAGGTGGCGGGCGACCTGATGCGCAAGGTATCTCGGCCCACGTTGCTGCCGGAAACCGCCTGCGTGGCTTCGCGCAGGGTTGCGAACAACGGAATCAAGTCCGACAGGTAACGTGCGCCCGCCGGCGTCAACTCCAGGCGGCCGCGTGTGCGTAAAAGCAGCGGCGTGCCCAGATAGTTTTCCAGCGCACGCACCTGCCTGCTGACCGCCGCAGGCGTCACGCACAATTCATCGGCTGCCTTGGATACGCTAAGCAGGCGTCCAGTGGCTTCGAACGCTCGGGCGGGATTCAGTGGCGGAAGTAGATCGCGGCGGGCCATGGCAGTGAGAGTCTTACGTTGACGCGACGCTACTATAGCGCCGAGCCCACCCTCGCGACCGTAGCCTGATTGCTTGACGCGGCCGAAAGGCACAGAAGCGGTGCCAACCGAGCCGGCGTTCAAGCGCATCATGGCGCCTCGATATCGCCAGACAAGAGGCGCGTCCGGACCACATCGCGTGTGTAGGCCTACACGACTGAGCCTGACCTCGGCATCGCGGCTAAAGTGATGACTCGAACAAGCGTCACCCCCAGAGCGTTATCCGGCCTCGGCGGGCAAGCTCGCTGGTCAAGATCTTGCGTATCACGCGCTTATGCCGCCATCGACGAGGATTCCCGATCCGGTGACATAAGCAGCGCCAGGCCCCGCCAGGAAGGCGACGGCTTCGGCGACCTCGCGGGTCTTTCCGTAGCGGGCAATAGACAGACTTGGCAGGATGGAGGCTGCGAGATGACCTTCGGCGGGGTTCATGTCCGTGTCGATGGGGCCAGGACGAACCAGGTTAACGGTGATGTGACGGTGACCCAGCTCACGCGCCAGCCCACGGGTGAAGCTCTCCATCGCCGACTTGGTCGCCGCATAGACCGCGATGCCCGCGAATGGCACAGACAGGCCGGCATTGCTTCCAATCGTCATGATGCGGCCGCCATCGGGAAGGTATTTCAGCGCGGCCTGGGTGGTCATGAATACGCCTCGCACGTTGACGTCCAGTTGCCGGCTTATCTGCTCGAGCGATTGTTCGGAGAATGGGCCTGAGATCAAAACGCCAGCGTTGTTGACAAGGATGTCCAGCCCTCCAAGTTCTTCCGCGGTGCGCGCAACCGCGGCCTTCACGGCATCGGGGCTTGCCGCATCGGCTTGGATGGCGATAGCTTCGCGGCCGAGGGCGCGAATTTCGGCAACCAGCGCCTCGGCCTTCTCAACCGATTTTTCGTACGTGATAGCAACGTCCGCGCCTTCTTCGGCCAGCTTGAGCGCGATGGCCGCGCCGATGCCACGCGCCGCGCCCGTTACAAGCGCGCGTTTATGGGCGAGACCAGGCAAGGGATTTTTCAAGGCATTGTTCATGACGGCGTGTTCTCTTGAAAGCATGCATCCACGATGCAAAAGGAATGTCGAATTCTCATGGTTCTTGGCGTCTCCAACTTAGTGCAGCGGCCAGCGCCAGCGACGCGCCTATCGCCAATGAAGCCACGGCAAACCCACGCTGAACGTCCTGAGCGCTTGCCCCATCCGGGGCGATCGCGATGAACAGGCCACCGAACAAGGCAACACTCACTGCGGCGCTGATCTGCAAGGTGGCGTTTACCAAACCCGAGGCCAGACCGGCCCAGCGTGTTTCCACATGGTCCACGTTCAGGCGCACGAGCGCAGGTAGGGCGATACCTTGCCCTGCGCCAATCAGAAACAAGGGCAACGTCAACCACGACGACGCACCGGCCAACGCCAGCGCTGCGACCATGACCAGACCGAGCACCTCCATGAGCATGCCAACGCCGGCGGTTCGTGAGCCCATTCGCCGAGCGATGTGCGGGCTGCAAAATGGGCCAAGGAAAAACCCGACGCCAAGCGGCAGGATGGCCAGGCCGGCTGTCAACGCATCGTGCCCCAGGCCGGCGTGTTCGTACACGGCGAATACCAGGAAGAACGCGGCGAGCGCATAGAAGAGGAACGTTGATGCCAGACTGCGTCGCAACCCGCGCCCGGCAAGAAGCGATGGCAGAACCAGCGGCGTTCTGCCGGCGCTCTCCTCTGCCTTTTCGTGCTGCCAGAAGCGCCATAACAACGGCATGCTCAACGCCAGCGGCACGATGCACCACCCCGGCCATCGATGTTGCTGCCCTTCGATCAGTGGCACCACGAGCGCCAGCAAGCCCATCGCCAGCAGCACCGCCCCCCGTACGTCCAAGCGTGGCGAATGTTCGGCGCGACTTTCGCGCAGCAACTTTGTTGCGGCCGGAATGGCAACGATGATGATCGGAAGGTTGATCAAGAACACACTGCGCCACCCCAATCCCCAAGGACTGGTGGAAACCAGCACTCCGCCGAGCAGTTGGCCGCCCACGGAGGCCAAGCCAAAGGTCGCGCCGTATCGGCTGAGCGCGCGATTCTTCTCACTTGGCGGAAACATGGCGTGGATCGATGCCAACGATTGCGGCGCCATGACCGCTGCAGATATCCCTTGCAGCAGCCGGCCGGCGACAAGCACGCCCGGTGACGGCGCCAGGCCGCACAACGCCGACGCGACGCCAAATCCGAGCATGCCAGCGATAAATACCCGCTTGCGGCCATAAAGATCACCCAGACGACCGCCCAAGATCAATGTGACGGCGTAGGCAGCGGCATACACCGATATCACCAATTGCGAGACGTCGGAAGAAGCTTGCAGGTCCGTCCTGATCGCAGGTAGCGCCACGTTGACCACGAAGAAGTCCAGAGGTGGCAGCAGTGTGCCGGTCAACAGGACGGCCAAGGCGAGCCAGCGACGGGGGTCAGGGGCTGGTTTCCCAGCGGCGTGTTCGGATGACGCCAGCGCGGCTTCGAACGCGCCTGCGACGTGCCGGGGTTGAACATTCATAGCGTGAGGCTCCAATTCAGATGTGCCTGAGCGTGGGCGCGAAGGTTCGCCAGGACATTTCATGAAGCGCATGATGCTCTGAACAATATTGTTCTACCACTGACATCAATGTATATTTTCCGTACATTTTTGTACGGCGGGATGGGCATGGATTGGAACGATGTTCGCATCTTTTTGGCGGTCGCTCGCAGCGGATCCTTGGGCGGCGCGGCCCGTGCACTGAACGTGAGTCATCCGACTGTGGGTCGCCGAATCAAGGTGCTTGAGGAGGAAGCCAAGCAGGCGCTCTTCCGGAGAACAAAGGATGGCCTGGTGCTCACGGATGCCGGTGACACTGTGCGGGCGCTGGCGGAGTCCATGGAGGATTCCGCGCTATCCATGGAAAGGCGTCTGACCGGCAACGACCAGCGTCTTGAAGGCATCCTGCGAATCTCCTCAGCGGATTGGTTCGCCGGCTATGTCCTGGCGCCGGTCCTGGTCGAGTTGACACACCGCCATCCCGCTGTCGTGCCGGAAGTGATTGCCAGCCATCGCTTGCTCGATCTCTCACGGCGGGAGGCCGACGTGGCCTTTCGCATCGTGCCGTTCAGCGAACCGGATATCGTCCAGCGCCGTCTGATGCGCATGTCATACGGGGTGTATGCGTCGGCGGCGACCGCCCAGGCCTTGCAGGACAACCCCGCATCCGTGGGTGTCATTCTGATGAACACCGCACAGTCGCATTTCCCAGATGTGGCTTGGGTGCTGGAAAGGTTTCCGCACTGCCGGCGCGCGTTTACCAGCACGAATCGCTCGGTGCAGGCGCAGATGTGCTTGCGGGGCGTAGGCATCGCCGTACTGCCAAGGCCGCTGGGCGATGCAGTTTCCGGATTGCAGCGCCTGGACACGCCGGATCAACCGCCTACGCGGGATATATGGGTTGGCTACCACCAGGACCTGCGCCACATGGATCGCTTGCGGGTAATGCTGGATATCGCCGACGCGATGCTATCGAATTCCAACATTCCCACACCTTGAACGCTTCCTGCGGCCATTGAGCTGGACGCGGCATACCTTCTCTCAATGGGCTGGCCAACGAAATCTTGACACTCTACCGACCAACTAGTAGATTGGCCGGCAGTCGTCCAAGGACGCGCCTCTTTCACCCTGAACGCCGTCCTTTTCAAGGTCCCACCCAAATGAGCCTCGAGCTGTCCCCACGTGCCGCCGAAATCGTCGAACAGGCCAAGCAACTGCTTGCCGCCGGGGGTTACCACGGGTTTAGCTATGCCGACATATCCGAACGGGTCCGCATTGGCAAACCCAGTATTCACCACCACTTCCCCAGCAAGGCGGACCTGGTCCTCACCGTCGTTGTCCAGCACCGAAGTCAGTCGCGAGAAGGCTTGGCGGCACTGGACCAGCGGGTTCTTGATCCGCTCGGCCGCTTGACGGCCTACACCGAGTATTGGGCCCAGTGCATCCGCGAGGGCACGATGCCCCTTTGTATCTGCGCGATGCTGGCGGCGGAATTGCCCATGATTCCCACGACGATCGCGGACGAGGTGCGCGCTTATTTCGGTGAGTTGGCCGCCTGGATCGCGGCAGTGCTCGAGAGCGGCGCGGCAAAAGGGCAATTTCAGCTCCGTGACAACGTGCGGGCCGAAGCCCAAGCCTTCATGTCCACCGTGTACGGCGCCATGCTGACTGCGCGAGCGTGTGGAGATCCCCAGGCATTCGCGGCCATTTCGCGGGCTGCCCTCCGTCAACTGACCAGCTCCGCCTGACACAACCATGGCGCGCACCCCGGTGTGTGCCCTTTTTTTGCGCCCATAACCGACCAACTAGTTGGTTCATTCGCTTAATGCTGCCGCAGCCTTGCAGCCTGCCTCGTGATGAACCCTCATCCATAAACCACAAGGACCATTGCCATGCCACACCCCATTTCCGCGCTCGGCGTCACCCACACCCTTATCAGTCTGGCAGCCGCGCTAGCCGGGCTGTACAGCTTTGCACGCTATCGCGAAATCAATGCAGCCACTGGCGCCGGCAAGCTATATCTAGGCGGCTTGGTGGCCGCCGTCCTGACATCTTTTGGGCTGTCCAGCTCCGGCGGGTTCAACGCCGGACACGCGCTCGGCATCCTGGCCCTGCTGTCGGTGTCAGCCGCCCTGCTCATCTCGCGCACGTCATTGCTTTCGCGAGCGCGGCCTTATCTGTCGCAACTGGGGTACTCATTCAGTTTCTTCCTGCTGTGGGTCCCAGGAATCGCGGAAACGTTGACGCGACTTCCCGTGTCCCATCCGCTTGCCGACGGGCCGCAATCTCACTTGGTTCGCAGTGTGCTGGCGGGATGGCTGGCTGTATTTGTCGTGGGGGCCGTGTCCCAGTTGATCTGGATTCGATCGCAGCGGCGCGTCCGCGGACAGCGCTCGTAGCCGTCCCAACCACCAATGCACTTTAAGACGCCTGAACCAGGAGCTCTCTTGCGCTTAGCTGCCCTAAACCCGCTGGCGCCGGCCCGCGCCGACGACGCCAGCAATCCTTACCGTGTTGAGCGCCTGCGCGCCCAGACGCAAACAGAGCGTGCGGCGCGATCACAGGCGCCGCGGTTCGTACCGCTACCGGCCGTGCGTAACGCCGCATCGGAGGCTATAGCCTCAACCCCCAAGCCGCCCATCGAACCCGTTACCAAGACTCGCTCTGCCATCAATCCGCTGGGCGAGGCGTACACGGCGCATTGCCTGAAACTTGCCATCGAGGCCTATCACGCGCAGCAGGCCAGGCAAGTGGCGCATGCGCAGGCGGCAAACCGGGCCGCCCAAGAAGAAATGTCCAAACAGCAGGCGCGCACGAACGCGGCCAATGACCTCGGCACAATACAGGGCCTCTTGCCTCAGCAAGCGTACCGGTACGCGGCGGGCGTCCCGCCGGTCGTTGCAGAGCAGATGAGCGCAGCCGCATTCGTTGCGCCGGACAGGGTCGGCCCCGTCGCCGCAGCCGCGAAAGCGCGTAGCAGCACGGATGAAGCGCATGGCCGTGAACTCGACCGAGCCGCGAAAGCCGCGCGCCGTACACCTGACTCGCGCTTCCTTTTACCCGCTCGCAGCAGCGCAAACTGACGGCATGAACACCGTGGCGAGTGGCGTGGTGTGGGAAAGCGCTGGTCTACAGCGTCTTCGGACAATCGCGGACGTGTCAGACCGCGTTGATGGTTGGCGCGGACTTTGGCCGCCCGGGCCGCGTTCAGCCCGGCCCGTCGCTCGCCGCAGCCAGCAAGGGCACGATGATGTCGCTGATCGGCGTGGATAGGCCATGGGCCTGTGCACAACGCGAGATCACGCCGTTTCGTATCTCCCATTCCAGTTGGCGGCCGGCTTCGCGGTCCGTCAGGATGGACGTGCTCAGGTCGGGGGACGCGGCTTGAAACTTGGCGAGGATTTCCTGCGGGACCTCGTCTCCAAGTTTTGCGCCTTCCGCGCGCGCCACAGACAGGCACTCTCGCAAATACGCCAAGGAGAGCTTGGCGATGTCCGGCCGGGCAAACATGCCCGCGCGGCGATGCGTGAGGGCCATGAGGCCAGCGACTGCGTTTTGCAGCAGCTTGCGCCAAGCCACAGTCTGGAAATCTTCGGTGATTTCCACTGCGCACTGAGTCCCCTGCAGCGCCTCGGCAACCATGTGAGCGGCCGGCAGATCGGGCAGGCTCAGGCGCGCATCCCCGCGCAAACGCACCGAGCCGTCGGCTTGCGCCTGCGCGGGGAACCACACGACAGCGGGGATGATCCGCGCGGACGGCGCATGCGTTGCAACCGCTTCCAATTGCTCGACGCCATTCTGCAACACGCAGACCACGGTATCTGGCCGGCACAATGCCGCGAGCCATCCCGATGCTGCCTCGGTCTGCGTCGCCTTGACCGCGAGGAAAACGAGGTCCATCTTGCGGCCGGCCTGACCCGGATCCGTCAGTACAGGGCCGGGAACGTCAACGCGGCGATCGCCATCCAGGAGCGTCAGCCGGTCCCGGGGCGTGCGGCCGCACAAGAGCGGCGTACGGCCGGCCTGATGCAGCGCGGCGGCAACCGTTGTGCCGATGGCGCCCGGACCAACGATGGCGATTGCGATGTCTGTTGCGGGTGTCATGGCATGACCTCCTTATTGGCTTGCAAACGACACCTTAAAGCGAAAACGTTGTCTGCCACCTGAAGACAAGCCCGCCTTCCAAGGCTGCTGGCACGTCAAAAGACCGCCAAGCCACTGGCGCAGGCCCGCTTACCAGCGAATCGTGTAGGGCCTGTCTCCCAGCCCCCATACGCCATCTTTTCGTTCCAGCATGATGTGGCGGGTCTGCCATTCGTCCGGCTGGTCCTTGGGGGGAAAGCCGCTTATCTGAGGATAGAAGGCTGGGTCCGCCGCCCAACCCGCGGTGGCGCGATCCAGCCGCCATTCGAACTTGACCGCCGAAACCGCGTTGGGGTTATCGTCGAACGGATTCTTGCCTGGCTTGGTGTAGTTGAGGATCTTGCCCACTTGCAGGCCGGGCGCGCAGAACTTCGCGGTGTAAAGCACTTTGGAACCGATGTGGGCCTCTCCGTCCGTGTAGTACGCGCGGCCTTTTTCGGTCAGCGTCATGTGGCTGGTGGCGTCTTCGGGGTTCTCTCCCGGTTTGGGCGGTGAACCGTCGCCGTCGGCACTGACGCGCTTGACCGTGATGAGCTGGTGTTTGATCAACCCTTGCACGATCTTGTCCTGCTCTTGCAGGAAGACGGTATAGACATCCGTCGGCAAGGGACGCACACCCACCACGTTGACGCAGGCGCTGCCAGGCGCGTTGGTGGGCGTCTCCATGGCGTCGACCAGGATCTTGTGTATCTTGCTTTCGGTCAGGCCCGGACCCAGCGGGGATTCATTCCAGGCATAAACCGCCGCGCCTGCGGCGATGGCCAGACCCAGGGCCCAGACCTTGCGCGGAATGCGGCGGCGTTTGGTCGTGCGCGGCTTCTGATTCATTCCCTTCCTTGCGGCTTGTGGTCTGGCGATAGTAACGCCCGCCGCACGGCAACCTCAGGCCTCAATGCCGGATTTCCGCCAGGAATTTCTGCGCCCGGGCCGTTTGCGGCCGGTTGAAGAACGCGTCCGGGGTGCCGGTTTCGACGATGCGGCCGGCGTCCATGAACCAGACGCGATCGGCCACTTCCCGCGCGAAGCCCATCTCGTGCGTCACGCAGACCATCGTCATGCCGTCCTTTGCCAAGCCTTTCATCACCTGTAGCACTTCGCCGACCATTTCCGGGTCGAGGGCGCTGGTGGGTTCGTCAAACAGCATGACGGGCGGGCTCATGGCCAGGGCGCGCGCAATGGCGACGCGCTGCTGCTGGCCGCCGGACAATTGCGCGGGGAAGGCATCGGCCTTGTGCGCAAGACCCACGCGTTCCAGCAGTTGCATCGCGCGCTCGCGCGCTTCGGGGCGGCGGGCGCGCTTCAGTTGCAGCGGCGCCAGCATCAGGTTTTCCATCACGGACAGATGCGGGAAGAGATTGAACTGCTGGAACACAAAGCCGATATGGCTGCGCAATGCGTCCAGGTGCACGTCCTTGCCGTAGATGTCCTTGCCGTCGACTTCGATCACCCCTTTCTGGATGGGCTCCAGCCGATTGACGGTGCGGATCAGCGTGGATTTTCCGGACCCGGAGGGTCCGCACACCACCACGACCTCGCCCCGGGCGACCTGCGCGGTCACGTCGGCCAGCGCCTGATAATCGCCATACCACTTCTGCACTTCGGAAAATCGGATCATGTGGGCACCACTTTCTGGGTAGGCGCAGGTCCGGCGCGCCGGCGGCCGATGCGGCGTTCGGTCAGGTGCACCAGGAGACTCAGGCCAAAATTCAGGACGAAATAAGTCAGCGCAAGCAGCCCGAAGACTTCAAAGGGCTTGGTCAGCAGGACGCTGTTGATCTGGTTGGCGGCGTAGGTCAGCTCTTGCACGCTGATCACGTAGGCCAGCGAGGTCTCCTTTACGGTGGACACGAACTGGCTCAGCATGCTGGGCAGCATGTTATAGAGCGCCTGCGGCAGGATGACCCGGCGCATCGTCTGCATGTACGACAGGCCCAGCGCGCGGCTGGCTTCCTGCTGACCGGGCGGCAGCGCCTGGATGCCGGCGCGGATGATCTCGGCCAGATAGGCGCTTTCGTAGCAGACCAGCGCGACCACCATGGTCGTCGTGCCCGCCACGGGACGGCCGATGATCAGGGGCACGAAAAAATAGGCCCAGAAGATGAACATCAGCAACGGCAGGCCGCGCACCAGGTAGACCACGGCCGACGAAGGCCAGTAAAAGATGCGATAGGGGCTGATGCGGCCCAGCGCCAGCAGCACCCCGCACGGCAGCGCCAAGGCAAGACTGATCGCGGCCAGGCCCAGCGTGGCCACCAGCCCGCCGATGGGTCCATGCGGATATTGCCCGATCAGAAGCAGCAGCCAATTGTCTTTGAGTATGTCCCACATGTCAGCGGACTCCCAGCGGACGATAGCGTCGTTGCAGCATTGCGCCTCCGCCCATGATGACGAACGAGAGCAAGAGGTAGATCACCGTCACGACCGCGTACGCCTCGAAGGTGCGGAACGTGTTGTTCTCGATCTCGCGCGCGGCCGCCGTCAGCTCGGTGACGCCGATGGCCATCGCCAGGCTGGTGTTCTTGAGCAGCAGCAGGGTCTGATTCAAGAGCGGCGGAATGGCGATGCGAAAAGCCTGGGGCAGCACGACTTTGCGCATGGTCTTCAGAAAGCTCAGGCCCAGCGCGCGCGCGGCCTCGACTTGGCCGGGCGGAATGCCGCGCACCGCACTGCGCAGGTCTTCGCAGACATACGCGGACATCACCAGCCCGATCGCGATGCACGACAGGATGAATTCGCTGCCGTGGCTGTTGAGCCAGTCCGTGACGGGGGCCGGCAGCAAGGCCGGCACACCGAAATACCAGAACAGGATGTGCACCAGCATGGGCACGTTGCGGTGGAACGCGACGTACGTCGCGATCAATCCGTTGGCAATGGGCGAGCCCGTCAGGCGGATCACCGCCAACAGGCTGCCCACAAAGAACGCCAGGATCCAGGCAAGCCCGGCCAGCGCCAGGGTGGTGATCAACCCCCTGAGCAGCCAGTCCGGATACTCGCCCTGAAAAATGGCGCCAAAGTCGAAGATGTAGTGCATCGAACCAGGCTCCAGGACGCTTGGCGCGTCAACCCTTGATTTCTTCGATGCGGAAGTCGCGCTTGATGTTGAATTGCGTGCCGGGGCCGAACCACTTGTCGAAGGTCTTGGCGGCTTGTCCCGACGCCTCCATGCCGTCCAGCACCTTGTTCACCTGGTTCAGCATCGCCGTGTCGCCCTTGCGCACACCGACACCCCACGGTTCGATGAACAGCGCCGGCTCCAGGATCTTGACGGGCACCGCGCTGGATGCGGCCTGGTGTTGCAGCTTGACCAGCATCAATTCGGACCCGACAAAGCCGCTCACCTTGCCCTGCTGCAGCGCCAGGAACGCACCGCTGGGATCCTTGAACGTCACGGGATCGACGTTCGGGATGTTCTTGCGCGCGCCTTGCTCGGACGACGATCCGCGCACCGCGCTGACCCGCTTGCCCGCCAGATCGGCCGGCGCCTTCAGGTCCTTGTCCGACTCGCGCGACAGGATCTTCTGCAGGCTCACGAAGTGCTGGTGCGAGTAATCGATCTGCTTGGCGCGTTCGGGCGACCATCCCAGATTCGCAGCCACGACGTCCACACGGCCGGCGATCAGTTCGGGGATGCGGGCCTCGACGGCGATCAGCTTGAGCTCCAGCGGCACGCCCAGGCTGTCAGCCAGCGCCTGGCAGACATCCACTTCGTAGCCGACGATGCCGCGCGTCTTGGGATCCTGGAAGCTGAACGGCTCGGCCGTGCCCATGGTGCCGCAGATGAATTTGCCGCGGGCCTTGATGTCCTGCAGCGTGTCGGCATTGGCGGCGGGCGCCAGCGTGGCCGCCAGGCCGACGATGGCAACGAAGGAGGAGATGAACGTCTTCATGGGATTCCCTTGATGTGTAGGTATGGGTGCTACTTAAAAACCCGGTTTCAGGCCAGCCGGGCGCAGGCTTCGCGGATCCGGCGGCAGCCTTCTTCGATGTTTTCCATCGACGTGGCGAAACTGAGCCGCAGGTAGGGCGACAGCCCATAGGCTGCGCCGTCCAGGCCCGCGACGCCGGCCTCGTCCAGCAGGAACATCACCACGTCCAGGTCGCTTTCCAGCTTGCGGCCGTTGGGCGTCGTCTTGCCGAGCAGGCCTTCGACCGACGGATACACGTAGAACGCGCCTTGGGGAACCGGGCAACGGATGCCGGGCACCTCGTTGAGCAGCGCCACAATGCGGTCGCGCCGGTCGTGGAACAGGGCCGCGGCATCGCGCACGCATTGCTGGTCGGCGGTCAGCGCAACACGCGCGGCCGACTGGCTGATGGCGCTGACACAGCTGGTGCTTTGCGAGATCAGGGTGGCCATGGCTTTAATCAACGCCTTCGGGCCGCCTGCGTACCCCAGGCGCCAGCCGGTCATTGCATAGGCTTTGGAGACGCCGTTGATCGTCAACGTGCGCGCGGCCAACGCCGGCTCGACGGCCGCGGGCGATGCGTGGCCCTCGCCGCCATAGGCCAGGTGCTCGTAGATTTCATCGGTCAGGAGCCAGACCTGCGGATGACGCGCCAGCACCTGCGCCAACGCGCGCAGCTCGTCGGCGCTGTACATCGCGCCGGTCGGATTGCTGGGCGTGTTCAACAGCAGCCACTTGGTGCGCGGCGTGATGGCGCGCTCGAGCGCGTCGGGGGTCAGCTTGAATCCGTCGGACTCCGGGCAGGCCACCACGACCGGCGTGCCGTCGTTGACCAGGACCATATCGGGATAGGACACCCAGTACGGCGCCGGAATGATGACTTCGTCGCCGGCCTGAACGGTGGCGGCCAGCGCGGTAAAGATCAATTGCTTGGCGCCCACGCCGACGATCAGTTCGTCCAGGCCGTAGTCCAGTCCGTTCTCGTGGCGGAACTTGGCGCGCACCGCTTCAAGCAGCGGCTTGGCGCCGACCGACGCGGTGTAGCGGATGTCGCCGCTGTTCAGCGCGTCGATGCCGGCCTGCACGATGTGGGCAGGTGTGGGCAGATCCGGCTCGCCCACCGTGAAATCGATGATGTCGCGGCCCTGAGCGCGCAGTTGATCCACGCGGCTCTTGGCCATCATGCTGGGCGAAGGCTTGATGGCGCGCGCGCGTTCGGCCAGGAATTCGGGGGTGACGGCGTTCATGCCAGCCCCTTTGCCGCGAACGCGGCCTGCATCCAGCTCTGCGTTTTCTCGCCGGTGGCGATTTCGGCCATGATGCGCGCTTCCTTGTCGGCGTGCGCATGGGCCGCGGCAATCAGCGCGTCGGCGTCCGACGCGGCAAAGCTGACCAGCCCATCTTCGTCGCCCACCAGGATATCGCCGGGATTGATGACCTGACCGCCGATCGACACGGGCACATTGACTTCGCCGGGACCGTCTTTGTAAGGCCCGCGGTGGATGTGGCCGCGCGCGTAGCAAGGGAAGCTGTCGGCTTCGAACGCTGCCACGTCGCGGATGGCGCCGTCGACGACCACGCCCGCGCAGCCGTGGATCTGCAGATAGCGCTTCATGATTTCGCCGAGCACGGCGTTGGACAGATCGCCGCCGGCGTCCACCACCAGCACGTGGCCCGGCTGGATCTGCAGCATGGCCTTGTAGATCATGAGGTTATCGCCGGGGCGGGTCTTGACGGTCAGCGCCGTGCCCACGAGCTTGCCCGCTCGGTTGTAGCGCCGCAGCCCGGTGATGCCCTCGCGCCGCGCAAGGTTGTCGCTCAGATGCGGCGTGACGATGCCTGCAAGCGCTTGCAGGATGGCGGCGGGCGCGACGGGAGATGCCGGCAGTATGCGTGCGCCGGTGGAAATGGTAGCCATGACGATCTGCTTGTCCTGAATCGAAGGCCGCTCGTTCTCCGGCTTTTTGAAGCGGATCCGGTCGGCAGGAATTAAGTCAGAGCGAATGGTGCGAGCTTTTGCGATTCCGAAAAAGGGATTAAATTTCAGCGAACTTCATCACTTTTCAGAATATAGGGGTTACCCCTTAAGGGAAAATTCGGAATGAACTCTGCCGAGCTCACGGGCGCCGCATGCTGACTTTCAAGCAAATCGAGGCGCTCTATTGGACGGTGCGGCTAGGCACGTTTTCCGCGTCTGCGCAGAAGCTGCACACCACGCAATCGGCAATCACCAAGCGCATCCAGGAGCTGGAAGCCGACTTCGACATCGCCTTGTTTGACCGGTCAGGCCACCGCGCCGAACTGACGGCGCGCGGTCATGAAATCTACGCGCTGGCCGAACAGATGCTGGGGCACCGCGACCGCCTGCTGGCGCGCCTGAAAGGCCAGCACACCCTGACGGGCACCTTCCGCTTCGGCATCACGGAGATCACCGCGATGACCTGGCTTCCCGCCCTCATCCGCCTGCTGCGCGTCCACTATCCGCGCATCACGCTGGAGCCCCATATCGATCTGGGCGGCGACCTGCACAAGCGGCTGCTGGCCGGGCAGCTGGACATGGCCTTTCTGCACGGCGAATTCGCCGAGCCGAACCTGCAGGTCGTGGCGTTGCAACGCCTGGAATTTGCGTGGATGGGCAGTCCCGACCTGATCGACACGAGCCACGTCTACACGCCGGCCGACATCGCCCGCCTGCCGCTGCTGCGCCAGAGCCGCGAGTCCGGCCTGAACATGATCTATGACGAATGGCTGCGCCCCCACACCGCGCAAAGCAACATTTTCACCATCAACAGCCTGATCGCGATGGCCGGGTTGACCGCCGCGGGCTTTGGCGTGAGCTGCCTGCCGCGCGACTACTTTGCCGAGATGGTCAGCACGCGGCAGCTGGTCATTGCGCGCACCAGCGTGGCGCCGCCGCAATCGGTGTACAGCGCGATGTTCCGCCGGGATGCGGACGTGGCGTTTTGCGAGAGCGTGGCCGAACTGGCGGAAAGCTGCTGCGAATTTTCCGTGGGTTGGCGTTTACGTTGAAGTGCGAGCGACGAAGGGGCCGCATGCGCGGCCCCGCCAACCGCCGCAACGATCCCGTCAATCGACCTTCGCGCCCGATTGGCGCACGAGTTCGGCGGCGACCGGCATCTGCGCTTTCACGAACGCCCAGAACTCATCGGGTGTATTCGGTTTTCCCGGAAACGCGCCCTGCTCGACAAACTGCTTCTGCATCTCGGGCTTGGCGATCGCCTTGTTCAACGCGGCATTCAATGTTTCCAGCACCGGTTTGGGGGTGCCCGCCGGGGCGACGAGCCCATACCAGTTGTCCGTGTAGAGCTTTGTGCCCTCTTCTTCAAAGGTCGGCACATCCGGCATGGCCGGGTGGCGTTCTTTGGCAGCCACGGCCACCGCGCGCAGTTTGCCGCTTCGAACGTAGGGCACGGGTCCCGTCGTGATGGCGAAATCCATGCGGCCAGCCATCAGGTCGACCAGCATCGGGCCCGACCCCTTGAACGGAATATGCGTGATATCGACGCCGGTGAGCTTGATGAACTGGGCCGCGGCCAGGTGCTGGGAAGAACCCGATCCGCCGGATCCATAGTTCAGCTTGCCCGGCTGCGCCTTGGCCGCCGCGATGATGTCCGGGACCGACTTGAACGGCGAGTCATTCGGGACGAGCAGTGTGCCTGGCGACGTGTTGATCTTGCCGATAGGCGCGAAATCCTCGATCGGCCGGTAAGGCAGCTTGGAGAACAGCGCGGAATTGAAGCCGTGGGACGCAGAGGTGGCGAGCATGATCGTGTAACCGTCGGGCTTGGCCTCGGCCACGAGCTTGGACCCAATGTTGCTGCCAGCGCCGGGACGATTGTCGACGATGACGGGTTGCTTCAATGTCACCGCCATCTCCGCCGCGACAAGCCTTGCCAGCACATCCGCAGATCCGCCCGCGGCCCAGCCCACGATCAGGGTGATTGGCCGCTCTGGATACGCGCCTTGCGCGAAGACGGGAACATGCGCACCCGCCAGACTCGCAAGGGCGAGGCAGAGCAGGCGGCGCCGCGTGGTTGCCGAGGTATTCATGGTGTGTCTCCTGGTGTTTTTTTTGGGTTGTATGAATCGTGACGTTATGGCGATCTTGCATCGACGACGATGGCGTCCGGCGGCAGCGGCTGGCCTTGAAGCGCAGCGACCACGCATTGCGCCGCGCGCCTGTTGGCGCGCTCCAGTCCTTCGTGACTAGAGCCTCCGGTGTGCTGTGTGCAAATCACATTCGGCAGCGTCAGCAACTCGCGCGTGATGGCCTCAAGCGACGCATCACGTTCCGACCCGATGACATCAAGACCGGCGCCGCCAAGCCTGCCGCGCTTCAGCGCCGCCAACAAGGCGCCATCGTCGACGAGCTCGCCGCGTGCGGTGTTGATCAGTATCGCGCTGGGCTTCATGCGGGCCAGGGCGTCCCGGTCGATCAGATGCCGGGTGGTATCGGTCAAAGGCGCATGCAAGCTGATGAAGTCGCTGTCTGCCAGCACGGTTTCAAGCGATGCCAACTGCACCCCGTCCAGGTCCGCCACGTCATCAGGCAGATAGGGGTCATGCGCGATGACGCGCACGCCGAACCCAGCAAGCCTGCGGGCCACCAGCCGCGCGATGCGGCCCAGGCCGATCAATCCGACCGTCTTGCCTGACAGTTCCGTACCCACGAGCACCCCATGTTCGCCGGATTGCATGCGCCGGTGCGATTCGAAATAGCGTCGGCCGAGCGCAAGCATCAATCCAACGGCGTGATCGGCCACGGTCGCCTCGTTGCTGCCCGGCGTGATCGTGAGGAGCCTGCGGTGCGCTTGCACGGCGGCAACGTCTATCGTGTCGTAGCCGACGCCCCGCCGCGCCATCACGCTCAGGTTGGGGTAACGCGCCAGCAGGTCGGCGGTGACCGGCGGCATGCCCATGATCCAGGCACTGCAACGCGAGAGCGCATCGTGCATGTCCTCGGTGATCACGGCGTCGACCGCGTCATGGGCAACGCCGCCCGTGACCACCGTCAGGCCCGCAGTGCGCAGGATGCTCGCCGCCTTGTCGTCAAAAAAGCGCGCGGTCACAAGGACACAGGAAAAGGAATTCGCGGGACGTTTCATTGATTCTCGACGCGCAGCCAGTTGCGCGCGCGCTCGACAACAGGACGATCGATCATTCGACCGTCCAGCGTTACCACCGCAAGCCCCCGGGACCTGGCCTCGTCATCCGCCGCAACCACGCTGCGCGCCCAGGCGAGCTCATCGTCTGAGGGGCCAAACCCGGCATTGGCGACCGGCACCTGTCGCGGATGTATGCAGGCGGTGCCACTGAAGCCGGTGTTGCGCGCAAGCCGGACCAGACTGGCAAATGCCGCCATGTCGTTGATCTGCGCAATGCTTCCGGGCAGGCCCCAGCACGCCAGCCGGTATGCGCGCGCGCAGCACGTCACGGCCTGCGCGGCCCACAAGAGAGACTGCGGTTCCGCAGGCACGCCCATGTCAGTGGCGTAGTCTTCGGCGCCAAATCCCAGCGCCGCCACGCGGGGGTGGGCGGTGGCGATGCTTTGCGCCTGCATGACGCCCAGCGGCGTTTCGATGAGGGCGGCGATGGGAAGGCCGGCCGAATCCGGCGCAGAGTGCCGGTCGATGCATGCCGCAAGCGCCTGCACATCCTGGGGCGATTCCACCTTTGGCAGCAGCACGCCGTGCAACCGCGGCAGCGGCAGCGCGCCGATATCCAGCGCAAACATATCCCTTGGCGCATTCACGCGAACCAGGACGGGAATCACGTCGGCCAGCGCCTCGATGGCTCGCCGGGCCATGACGCGCGCCTGATCCTTCAACGCAACGGAGACGCCATCTTCCAGATCGATGATGATCGCATCGGCGCCGCGCTCGGCCGCCTTCGCCCACAAAGACTCCGAGGTGGCGGGAACGAACAGCAGGGAACGAACGTCATTCAAATGCACTTGATTGCTCCGCGCGCTGAAAGTTCTTCAATCTGAGCGTCGTCCAAGCCCACGTCCCTCAAGACCTGTACCGTGTGCTGTCCCAGCAATGGCGCCTGATGCCGGATCCGGCCGGGCGTGTTGGCAAGGCGCGGCATGACGTTCTGCATCAGTGTGCCGCCGGCGCCGGACGGCCTCACGTAGCAGGCGCGATCCACCACGTGGGAATCGGCGGCAAGCTGCGCGGCGTCATGGATCGGTCCGGCCGTCACGCCTTGCGCACGCAGGTGCTCAAGGCACTCGTCCCGGTTCAATTGCGCGACCGCATCGGCGATTAGGGCGTCAAGCTCCGCGTCATTGGCCAATCGCGCAGCATTGGTGGCAAAGCGCGGTTCTTCGGCGAGATCGCCGTGGCCAATGGCCTGCAGCACGCGGCGAGCCATGGCGTCGGTCGAGCCCGACAACGCCACCCAGCCCCCGTCCTTGCACTGGTAGACACCACGGGGAGACGCAATCTTGACTGACGGTCCGGCGACTTTTCCCGTGGCGGCGTAGGCGGTCACATCGGGTCCCATGATGGCGAGCATCGGCTCAAGCAGGGAGAGGTCCACCACCTGACCTTGTCCCCCTCTCACTTCGACCTCGCGCACGGCCGCCAGGGTGGCGAACGCGCCAGCCAGACCCGCCACCATGTCGGCCAGCGCCATGTTGGGCAGCCGGGGAACATCATCGACCGCGTGTTTGTGCGCGAAACCGCAAAAGCCTTCCAGCAGGCTGCCGAATCCGGGCAGATCGCGATAGGGCCCCGTCTGGCCCCAGCCCGAGACGCGCACGATCACAAGCTGACGATTGAGTTCATGCAACGACGCAGGCGCCAATCCCATGGCTTCCAGGGTTCCGGGCCGAAAACTCTCGATCAGCACCTGCGCGCCGGCGGCGAGTCGGCGCAGCACGCCGATGGCGTCGGGATCGCGCAGGTCCAGGGCCAGGCTTTTCTTGTTGCGGCCATAGACCTGCCACCAGGCGTCCAGCGAGGCGCCATCGCCAAGGTCTTCTCGCCAATGACGCAGCGTATCTCCTTCGCGTGCGGACTCCACTTTGATGACCTCGGCGCCGAAGTCCGCCAATTGCATCGATAGCATGTTGCCCGCAACCAGCCGTGACAGGTCTATGACCCTCACCCCGGTCAACGGGCCCGTCGAATCGCTGGTGGATGAGGTAGTCGGATTGCGTTCCATGGAATTGGGAAGAGGTTGCCTTGCCGTCGAGGGGCTTGCGCGTTGTCGGCAACTTGCGTGCATGGATGCGGCGCCGGCCCCTTAGAATGAAGCCACCGCAATGAAGCCACCGCTCGGCCTTGAACAATCCTAACGTAGACTATGTGCTATGGCAAATAATGATATAGCAAGGAAAACCCTACCCGCGCCTGGACAGAAGCGTAAGCGCGCGTCCAAAAAGGATGTCGATTCCCACCGGCCTGAGATCCTCATCACGTATCGGATTTCGGTGCTGGCGCAAACGCTTTCGCGGCTGGTCGATGCGTCGGTACGCACGAATCTGGACCTGACAAGCCGCCAATGGCGTGTGCTGGTGGTGCTGAGCCGGCTGGGCGGTTCGTCCGCGTCCGGGGCGATAGCGCGGATGGCCAGCTTCGACCACAGTCAGGTAAGCCGGGTGACGATGGAGTTGGCCGAGAAGGGCTTGCTGACCATGTCCAACGATCCGCAAGACCGCCGCAAGCAGATCCTGACCTTGACGGCGGAGGGAACTGAGCAGCTGCGGCTCGGCCTGCCTCACTCTCTGGAACGGGAAGCGCGGCTACGAGGCCGCCTGACGGAAGACGAGTACGCCAGCTTCCTGAAGGTGCTTGGCGTGCTGGAGGACGAGGCCAACAACCTCCTGGACGAGATCAAGCGCGACGGCTGATCTCGTCAAGCGGAATGCACGGCGGCGCCCGGCGTGAAGCGCTGGCGCCGCTAAGGAATTAAGCCCCCGGCCGGATCGCAACCTTCAGCACGTTATCCCGCTGATTGGCGAATAGGTCGTACGCGTCCTCGATCTGGTCCAGCGCAAAGCGATGCGTGACCATTTTTGCCAGATCCAGGCGGCCCGACTGCAACACGTTCATGAGCCGGCGCATTCGCTCTTTGCCGCCCGGGCACAGCGCCGTGTTGATCTTGTGATCGCCCAGCCCGGCGGCAAACGCGGATACCGGGATCTTCAAGTCGGCGGAATAGACGCCCAGACTGGACAACGTGCCTCCCGGCTTCAATACGCGCAGGGCGGATTCAAAGGTGCTTTGCTGGCCCAGCGCTTCGATGGCCGAGTCCACGCCTTTGCCGCCGGTGAGACGCAGGATTTCCTCGACGACGTCGCAATCATGGAAATTCAGGACGATATCGGCGCCCCACTGGCGAGATATTTCCAGACGCCGCGCATTGCCATCCACGCCGATGACCGTGGTGGCGCCCAGCAACCGGGCGCCCGCCGCCGCGCACAGCCCGATCGGCCCCTGCGCAAACACGGCCACCGTGTCGCCAATGCGGATGTTGGCGTTTTCGGCGCCCTTGAATCCGGTGGACATGATGTCCGGGCACATCAGCACCTGCTCGTCGCTCAGGCCGTCTGGCACGGGCGCGAGATTGGCCTGCGCGTCGGGAACCAGCAGGTATTCGGCTTGGGCGCCATCGATCATGTTGCCGAAGCGCCACCCCGCGGTGGCGCGGTAGCCGTGACATCCACACATGCCACTGGCCACCAGATAGCTGCCGTCCTGCGAAGGCGCACCATCCTGCGCGGCGTAGGAATTGAAATTCGGGCAGATCGCGCCGGCGATCACGCGCTGGCCCTCGGAATACCCCGTCACGGCGCTTCCCAGCTTTTCGATGACGCCGACGGGTTCATGGCCGATCGTCAGGCCCGGCTGCACCGGATACTCGCCCTTGAGAATGTGGATATCCGTGCCGCAAATGGTGGTGGTGGTGATCTTGATCAACGCGTCATTGGGCCCGACGTCCGGAATGCGCTTTTCGCGTATTTCAATGCGGCCCGGGCTGGCAAAGACGACTGCTTTCATCGTGGTATTCATGCCCTACCTCCAACTGTTGACGAGTGGTTGAACGGCCTTTGGCGCAGCCTCGCGCACGAGCAGCAAGGGAACGGCCACGCCGCGCGGCAGGTTCGGGGCCGGGCTGGCCATCGGCATCCTGCGCACGTCGCGCGACCGGTGCGCCCCGATCACGATCAGATCGGCCTCCCAGGCCCGGGCCTCGGCCGCCAAGCATTCCTCGAACGAGCGTTCGCCTGCTTCGACGAGCGCGCTATCGACGGCAATGCAGTTGGCGCGCACCCTTGTTGCCGCATTGCGCAGCAGTTCGGCGGCATGCTCAAACAATAGCGCCTGAATTTCCGCCGGGAAATAGCAATTTGCGCCTGGCGCGCCGGACGACGGCTGAGGCTGGACGATACAGATCAGCCGAATGACACCGTCATGGAGAAAGGCCAGGCGTATTGCCTCATCCAACCCCGATTCAGAGGTCGAGCTGCCGTCAATCGGTATGAGAATCCGTCTATACATGGCCGAGAGCATCAAGGGTGGAAGGGGATTCCGGTTTTTCCGCGGCAAGCATCGGCTTCGTCGGCGCACATATAAACCGGGACCTTGACGAACAGCATGCCCTGGACAGACAGGCCTCGAACCAGCTCGGTTGCCGACAGGATGAAGCCCGCGATCGGTTCAACGACCAGCTCGCGCGCGGCCATGGCGGTTTCGTCCAGGATCTGGATGGTTCCGCTCGCGCCCTCTTCCCACCCAGGCCCGGCCTGGAACCCGCGCAGGGCCGCGTAGGACGAAAAGACCAGGATCAGCGCCTTGTCGTTCAGCCCAAGCACCGAGCCCGGCGGACTGGCGATGACGTTGTAGTAATTGCGCCCCTCGGCGGCGTCGATCAAGACACCGCGTCCGTAGGCCATCCCCAGGATGCTTCCGTCGGCGTGCAAGGCAGGCACCACCAGCACGCCAAATGACCGGCCAACCAGCGCCTTGGCCGCGGGCGACAGACGATAGAGGCGCAAGAGCGTGGCCTCGGCTTCCTGATCAACGCGGTTCAACAGGGCGGGCGATACCGGCATCAATGAATCCGCCGGCTGTGCGAACGCGGCGCCAGCCGGCAGCAGGGCCAGAATCAGGTGAAGCAACACGGCGAGGACGCTTGTCTTCATGGATTTCATCTTGAACCTGTCTGGCAAGCGCTTGTTGACCAAAATCACGAATTTGACGCTAACCGGCGGCCCTTGCGGTGGGGCTTGGTCGAACGTTCCTTCGCACGCGTGCCGCATCCTGGCAGGCAGGGACGCCGCAATTGGAAGAGAGATTGACCGGCGTCAATCGCGTCCGCGGCAGCTGCGCGATCATGCTTGCATGGCCAGGCCCCGCGGCCTGGCGCGCGAAAGCGCCGGAGGCACCATGAAAGACAAGCCGAGTTCCGTTGGGAGATCGGGCCATGGCCCCGCCACCGCGCGGGCTGCCGTGTGGTGCGCCGTCCTGTCGGCGATGATGACGGGCCCGGTACCGGCCCAGGTCACGCCGCAGGACGTCATGCAGACCTTTGCGCTGCGCGTTGCGCCCGCGCTGACGGTTCCGGCCGACGAGCAGATCCGTTATGCAAGCCTGGCGCTGGGGATGCTCAAGGAAGCGGGGCTCGGCCTGTTGGGCCCGCAGTACGCCCTCGTGGTCGACCGCAATCCCAAGGTGCAGGCGGTCTTCCTCTTTTGGCTACCCGCCATCGGCATGCCCGTCCATGTGGGCGCGGCGCCGGTGTCTACCGGCAGGATCGGCCAGTTCGATCACTTTGAAACGCCCACGGGCGTGTACCCGCATACCTTGGCCAATCCGGACTTCCGCGCCCAGGGCACGAAGAACGCGAATGGCATCCTGGGCTACGGCGCCAAGGGCATGCGTGTCTATGACTTCGGCTGGCAGCAGGCCTTGCGGGGATGGGGCAAT
This sequence comes from Achromobacter sp. JD417, assembly GCF_041879325.1. Lineage (NCBI taxonomy): Bacteria > Pseudomonadati > Pseudomonadota > Betaproteobacteria > Burkholderiales > Alcaligenaceae > Achromobacter > Achromobacter sp. JD417. Next base: position 4,293,046 of record NZ_CP087159.1, read on the forward strand.
GGCGGCGTCAGCACGATGCGCCTGCAGATGCACGCGACGGATCCCGTCCTGCTGGAGTCCAAGCTGGGAACGCCGCAATCCAAAGGCTGCATCCGCATTCCGGCAACCCTGAACCGCTTGCTCGACAGCTACGGATTGCTGGACGCCGACTACGAGCTCGCGGCCGATCTGATCGCGCCGCCGTGGGTGCTGCAGCCCGGCAGGACGCCCGCCGATGGCGCCGGACGCTATCTGATCATCGTCGACACCGAACGCGAGAGCCGGCCGGGCTGGGCCGTGCCGGCGCGCGCCGCCGCACATTGATTGACCGGTCCGACCCGGCCTCTTGGTGGATTCAGGGCGAAATCGACGCGATACGCGAGCCTGTCATTCGATCTGCAGCGTCTTGTTCCGGCTTCCGGCCGATTTGGGTAGGGTCAGGGTCAGGACGCCGTTCTCGCAGACGGCCTTGGCGGCCGCTTCATCGATGGGGCTGGCCAGCGACACGGAGCGTTGAACCTGGCCCCAGAAACGCTCCCGGCGGATGACGTTTCCCGCCTCTTTCGTTTCACTGTGCTTTTCCTTGTTGGCCGAGATCATCACCGTGTTGCCATCGATCTGCACGGTGATGTCCTTCTTGTCGATCCCGGGCACGTCGGCCTTCAGGACGTACTTGTCGCCTGCCTCGGTGACATCGATGTCCATCCGGGGGGCCTGATCCTCCCCGTTCTGCCGGATCGGCCGCAGGAACGCCTGGAAAACGTCCGCGAAGGGTTCGCTTGAAAATGGGCTGTATTGCGTCAAGCGCGACATGGCTATCTCCTTTTCGTGAGGATGAGACGCGGGAGGTTCGCCCGCCTCTCCATGTTGCCCCCGTCCGGAATCGCCAAATTGACCTTTGTCATGCAGAAATCGGGGACAAACGTCGGGCCCCGCGCAGGCTTGGCCGCGCTCGCCCACGCCATCGGGCGAAAGCTTGACTGACGTCAACTTCCAAGACCGCATCGGCGCGATGATGGCATCACGCCCGAGCCATGCGGCCCGGGCAGATACTGCTATCGGAGGGGTCGTGAAAAACGTGCTTATCCCCGTTGACGGATCGGGCAATTCCCTGCGCGCCGTGCACTATGTGGTCGACCAGGTCCGCGAACATGGCCCTTGCGCCATCCACCTGCTGAATGTGCAGCCGCCCATTGCTTCGGGCGCGATACTGGCGTTCTTTGAGCCGGATGCCATCGAGGAATTCTATGAGGACGAAGCCAAGGCCGCCCTCGCGGAGTCGGAGGCCTTGCTGGACCGCTCGGGCATCATCTATCAAAAGGCGACGCGGGTGGGCAACATTGCCGAATGCATCAAGGCCCACGCCACCGAGCAGGGTTGCGACCATATCGTCATGGGGTCGCGAGGACTGGGCGCGGCCGGCAGCCTGTTTCTGGGATCGACCACGCTGAAGGTGCTGCACACGGTTCACATTCCGGTGGTGCTGATCACCTAGGCCGATGCGCCATGCCCTCGCCGGACCATCAGCGCACCCTGGCCTCGATCAGCCTGGATCTGGTCAAGGATCCGATGTTCGCGTTGCTGCTGGCCGGCGGCGGCCTGTACACATTACTAGGCGCCTGGCAGGAAGCGGCGCTGCTGCTGCTTTTTGTACTGGTCATTTTTGCGCTGACGGTGGCGCAGTCATTACGTACCGCACGCGCCCTTGACGCATTGGATCGTCTGGCGGCGCCCCGCGCCCTGCTGCTGCGCGACGGCAAGCGCCACTGGGTGCCGTCGGCCGAACTGAAGCCGGGCGATGCGGTGCTGCTTGCCGAAGGCAACCGCGTCCCCGCGGACGGCCGGTTGACGGACGGAGAGGGTCTGCTGGTAGACGAGTCGCCGCTTACCGGCGAGTTCCAGCCCGTGTACAAGCGGCCATCGGGCACGGTTGAGAGCGATGCCGAGGTGCTGAGCGGGACGCTGGTGCTGTCGGGAACCGGCACCCTGCGCGTTCTTGCCGTGGGAGACGACACGCGGTTGGGCGCGCTGGGCCAGTCGATGCGGCAACTGACGCCGGAACGCGCGCCCCTGGAATTGCAGACCCGCCATTTCATCCTGCGGTTCATGTGGGTGGGGTTCTTCCTGTCGCTGGCCACCTGGGCCCTGTACGTCTACATGCGGGGAGGATGGTTCGAAGGAATGCTGGCGGGCATCGCGTTGGCGATGAGTCTGGTTCCGCAGGATTTCCCCGTCATCGTGACCATCTTCTCCGCGCTGGAAGCCCGGCGCATCGCGGGCGAAGGCGTGCTTGTCCGCAAGCTGAGCGTGGTCGAAACCCTGGGCAAGACCACCGTGTTGTGCGCCGACAAGACGGGCACCATGACGACAAACACCATGGTCGTTAGCGCGCTTTACGCTGGCTCAGTGCGCATCGATGCCGCCGATCTCGCGGGCGCGGCGGCGGCGGATTGCGCGGCCGAGGCCATGACCCTGGCCGAAACGCTTGCGCTGGCGAGCGTGCCCGATTCCGGGGATGCAATGGAGGACGCCTTTCGCATTTTTGCCGCGTCGCTTGGCGGACATCCACCAGCGGACGGTCTTGCCCTGGTTAAAGCCTATCCCTTCTCGTCCGCACGGTTGGCTGTGATCCACGTCTGGGCTACGGCGCAAGCGGATGACGCCCGTCTGGCGTGCAAGGGCGCGCCGGAGGCCGTGTTCAAGCTTTGCCAGCTTTCGCCGGCGCGCACGGCGCAGCTGCAGGCCGAGGTCCAGCGCATGGCCGCGGCGGGGCTGAGGGTGTTGGCGGCGGCCAGCGGGCGCTGGCCGAACGGGCGGCTTCCCGATCAGCCCGACGACCTGCCGCTGCAGTTCGCGGGCTTGGTGGGCCTGGAAAATCCGCTGAAGGAAGGCGTGGCCGAGTCGGTCGCCGCGTGCGATGCGGCGGGCATACGCGTGCTGATGCTGACGGGCGACCATCCGGAGACTGCCCGCGCCATTGCCCGCCAGGCGGGCATTCCGGCTGACTACGTGGCTGAAGGCGATGTGCTGGCGCGGGAAGGCGGCGCGCATCTGGCCGAGCTGGTCGGCCGCACCTGCGTTTACGCGCGCGTAAAGCCGGAACAGAAGCTGCGCCTGGTCCAGATGCTCAAGCGGCAAGGCGCCATCGTTGCGATGACCGGAGACGGCGTCAACGACGCCCCCGCATTGCGCGCGGCCCACGTCGGCATCGCCATGGGCGCGCGTGGCACCGATGTCGCGCGCGAAGCCGCCGACCTGGTCCTGACCCGCGACGATTTTTCCGACATCTTGAACGCGGTCCGGCAAAGCCGCCGCCTGTTCGACAACCTGTCCAAGGCAATCGTCTACATCGTCGCGGCGCATGTGCCGATCGCCGGGCTGGTGATCCTGCCACTGCTCTTTGGCTGGCCGGAACTGCTGCGCCCGGCCCATGTGGCGTTCCTGGAGATCGTCATCGGCCCGCTGTGCGGACTGGCTTTCGAGTCCGTCGCGGCAGAGCCGGACCTGATGCGCCGCCCTCCCCTGCCCGTCGAGAAGCCGCTGTTTTCACTACGAACCTTCCTGATTGGCCTGGCCCAGGGGCTGGCGCTGTTGGCATCCGCCGGCATGCTTTACGGCTGGCTGCAGCAGACACAGACGCCCGCGGATACCGCGCGCGCCACCGCCTTCTGTGCGCTGGTGCTGGGCAATCTGACCTTGATGGTCAACAACCGCTCGCCCCACCAGCGGCTCGCCGGCACATGGGACGGCGCCACCCGGCTGGCGGTCGCGGCGACGCTGGCGCTGCTGGCCCTGACGCTGCAATGGCCTGCCCTGCGCGGGCTGTTCGAATTCGGCCCGCTGGGCCTCCGGGAATGGGCGGCGGCACTGCTGGCCGCGGTGACGGTGTGGCCGGTGGCGCGAGGACTGCGGCCGCTGGGCCGGCCGCTGAGCGCGGCAGGCGCGCTGCCATGCGGGGCCGCTCGATAACGCCGCGACGCGACTGGCGTCGCCGCTGCCAGGCGCACACCCACCGCGGCGGTCACCGTTGTGGCGTGGCCGAATTGAGTTGCTGCTGCAGCATCTGCTCCATCATCCGCTGCTGCATTCCCATGTATTGGTCGCGCATGTATTGATGTTCCCGGACCTGTTCAGGCGTCAGTCCGGAGTAATTGCCTCTCATGGCGTTCCATCCCATCATCGGGCCTCCCCGATGATGGGGGCCGCCGCCACCCTGCGCGCAGCAAGGTCCCATGCCACCCGTCCACATCTGGCGCATCATGCCCATCGTGTTCTGCATGAGCTGCCGGTGCTCAAGCATGAGCTTCTGCCGCGCATCCGGATCGGTGGTCTTCTGGATCGCATCCATCTGCTTTTGCATGTTTTCCAGATTCTCCCTGACTTGCGCAGCCTGTTTGTCGAAGTCCTGGACATTGCCGCCCGGCGAGGCAGGCTGGGCTGGGCGCGCGGGCGCGTCGCTGGGCGGCGCGGCAAGCGCCAGGCCAGGGGCCGACAAAACTAGCATTGCGGCAATGGCCGCAGTCTTCATGTTCATGATCGATCTCCACCCGATTGCCAATCGCACGAGGTTCACTGCGCGCAACGCCTGCGCAGCGCCAGCATAGATCGGCCAGAAACCCCGAAATTGACAATCGTCAACATCCCCGAGGCCCCTGCGCAGGGCCGCTGCAAGGGCACCGCGGCCCGTCTGGACCGCTTGCGATAGACTCGTGGCCTGTTTCGACGAAGAAGTGAAAAGGAGTTCAAGCAATGCCCAGCATTTTTCCAGGCGATCTTTGGGCGGTGGGCGAAGCCCGCGTCAACGGACTGCCGGTCGTCATCCGCTTTCGCACCGGTCTGCCGGCCGAGGCCGACCGCCAGATCAACGAGAACCTGATCATCATCACGTGGCCTTACGAGGGCATCGAATCGGGCATGCCCAATGATGAAGACAAGCAGCGCACCAACAGCTTCGAAGAGGCCGTCGAGCAGGGCTTTGAGAATTCGGACGCCGGCGTGCAGGTGGCTTGCCTGACGGGCAATCATCAGAAAGAGTGGCGCTACTACACGCCGAATGTCGAGGCGTTTCTGGATGCGTTCAACAAGTGCCTGGCAGGGCACCCCGTGTATCCGATTCAATTGCGCATGTTCCAGGATCCGGACTGGAAGGCGCTGTCGGAATTGCAGCCGGAAGGGTCCGACCAGCTGCATTGAACGCACGCCCGCGGACACCGGGCAGGCCCGCTCAGGGCTTGTCGGTGATTCCGGCGTCCTGGATGATCCGGCTCCAGCGCGCCTCTTCCTCCTTGACGTACTCGCCCAGCGCGGCGGGCGTGCCCACATCGGGCGCCAGGCCTTCCAGCTCCAGCGCCGCGCGGAAATCCGGGTCGCCGGACGCCTTCCTGATTGCCGCGTTCAACGTGTCGATGACGGCGGGCGGCGTGCCGTTCGGCACGAACACGCCATACCAGCTATCCACGAAATACCCCGCCTCGCCCGCTTCCGCGACGGTCGGCACGTCGGGGTAAGCCGGCGAACGCTGCTTCGTGGTCACGGCCAGTGCGCGCAGCTGGCCGCTCTTGATGTGGCCGCTGACGCTGGCCGACGTCGAGAAGATCATGTCGATCTGCCCGCCGATCAGGTCGTTGATGCCGGGGCCGGCGCCCTTGTAGGGCACGTGCAGGATGTCCACCTTGCCCAGGCTCTTGAAGAGCTCGCCCGCCAGATGGGCCGAGGTGCCGTTGCCATAGGATCCAAACGTCAGCTTGCCGGGATGGGCGCGCGCGTAGGCAAGGATCTCCTGCACGCTCTTGAACGGCGAGTTTGGCGGCACCACCAGCACGTTGGGTGATTTGCCGATCATCGCGACCGGCGCGAAGGCCCGCTCGGTATCGTAGGGCAGCTTCTTGTGAATGGCCGGGTTCACCGCATGGGCGAACGTGGCCATCAGCAAGGTGTAGCCGTCAGGCGGGCTTTTGGCCACGTTCTCCGTGCCGATGATGGTGCTGCCGCCCGGGCGGTTTTCCACCACCACGGTCTGCCCCAATTCCTGCGTCAGACCCTTGGCCAACTGGCGCGCGATCAGATCCGTGCCGCCGCCCGGCGTGAACGGCACGACGATGCGCAAGGGCCTGTCGGGGTAGGCCGCGCGCGCCTGAGGCGCGGCCAATGCGCCCAGCGCCAGGACCGCCGCGGCCGTGGCGATGCCGCCACGCGTGAAGAAGTTTTGCTGTTTCATGGTTGTCTCCTGTTTTTATCTACCCGGCTGAACTAGTTCAGGCGGCTTTGCAGGACGGCCACACCGTCCGCCGCGCAAACGCCCTGGCCCGCAGGCCGAACGAAGAGCGGATTGATTTCGGCTTCGACGAGGACATCTCCCAACGCGCCCGCCATGCGTGAGAACGCGACGACGGCGGCGACCAACGCCGGCACGTCGGCGCGCTCGCGCCCGCGGTAGCCGTCCAGCAAGGGCCAGGTCTTGAGCCGCCGCAGTCCGGCCATCACCTGCGCCGGCGACAGGCCGGTGCCGTCTTCGGGCAGCATCAAGAGCGTCGTATCCCGCACCAGTTCGGCGACCACGCCCCCCATGCCAAGCAGAATGGCAGAGCCCAGCGGATCCCGGTGCAGGCCGACGATCACTTCCGCCGCACCGGTCACCATCTCCTGGACCAGGAAGGCGCGAGGCGTGTCGCCGGTATGGCGCAGGACGTCCTCGCGCATGTGCCGCAGCCGTTCGGGCACGTCCTCCTGCGCCACGTTCACGGCCACGCCGCCCACGTCGCTCTTGTGCGTGATGTCCCGCGACAGCAGCTTGAGCACGACCCACGGGCCCAGCGCGGCCGCGGCCTGCGAGGCCTGCGCCTCGTCCTGCACGACGATTTCCTTGACGCCAGGCACGCCGAACCGGGCAAAGAGCGCCTTGGCCTGCGCCTCGTCCAGCGAGCCGCCGCCCCCTAGATCCAGGCCGCCCGGCAACGCTGCGTCCGGCGGCACCGCGTTGTCCGCCTCGACGCGCGCCTGTGCCTGCCACATCGCCGCCATGGCCGCGCTGACGCCTTCGGGCGTGTGAAACGCCGGTATGCCGTAGCGGCCAAGCACCTCGGCGGCGCGGGGCGCGTGCGGGCTGATGTAGGCCATCACGGGCTTGGTGGCGCCAGCCAACGTGTCCTTCAACGCGCCTGCCATCAGTTCGGGCTGCGCCACGCCGGACGAACCGACGATCACCACCAGCGCGTCGTAGCTGCCGCTGTCGAGCAGGATGCGGATGGCGCCGCGCAGCAGTTCGGGCTGCAGGCCCGCGAGCGTGACGTCGATGGGATTGCGGTCCAGCGCGGCGGGCGTGCCGGGTTGCAGGGCGCGCAGCGCCGCGCCGGTGGCGTCGTCAGGCGCCGGCAGCTCGAACCCCGCGAGGCCCAGGCAGTCCGCCACCAGCGTGCCAGCGCCGCCCGTCGATGTCAGGATCGCGACGCGGCGTCCGGGGAGCTTGCGTGCGTGCGCCAGCGCAGCCGGAATATCCAGCAGGTCCGAGAAGGTCTGCGCCCGGATGATGCCCGCATCCTCGAAAAGCGCGTCGTACATGGCGTCGGCGCCGGCCAGCGCCCCGGTGTGCGACGCGGCCGCCCGCGCACCCGATTCGGAACGCCCGATCTTGAACGCCACCACCGGTTTACCGGCGGCCCGCGCCTTGCGCGCGGCGGCGCGGAACTTGGCGGGATGGCGAATGCTCTCGACGTACAGCGCGATGACGCGCGTGGCGGGGTCGTCGGCCAGCGCGTCCACGAAGTCGGCCAGTTCCAGGTCGGCCTCGTTGCTGGTCGAAATCAGCTTGGACAGGCCCACGCCCCGGGCGGCGGCGCGCGACAGCAGCGCCCCCAGGATGCCGCCGCTTTGCGAGACGAGCCCCACCGCGCCAGGCTGCAGGTCGTCGATTTCCAGGGCGCCGCTGGCCGACAGCGTGACCCGGTCGGTCAGGTTGACCAGGCCGATGGTGTTCGGCCCCAGAATGCGCATGGCGCCAGCGGCCTCGCGCAGCGCCTGCTGGCGGCGCGCGCCCTCCTCGCCGCTTTCCGAGTATCCGCTTGCCAGCACGATGGCCGCGCCCGTGCCGATGGCGGACAGCTCGCGAACGGCCTGCTGCGTGCGCTCGGCGCCCAGCACCACGATGGCGACGTCGGGCGCCTGCGGCAGCGAGCGGATGTCGGGGTAGCAACGCAAGCCGTCGATCTCGAACGCCTTCGGGTTGACGGGGTAGATGCTGCCCCGAAATCCGTGCTTGCGCAGGTAGGCCACGGGCCGGCCCGAGGTCTTGGCGGGGTCGGCCGACGCCCCGACCACTGCCACGCTGCGGGGCCGCAGCAGCTTGTCCAGCGCGCTCACGGCTTCTCTCCCTGGGCGCGGGCCGCCTGCGCCTGCGCCATCTTTTCCAGAAACGCGGCCACGGCGTCGCGGTGCTCGGCGCTGGTGTAGCAGATGCCTTGCGCCTGGCTGCCCATGGCGAACACCTGGTCGGCCGTCAGTTCGAACGTCTGGTCCAGGATCGACTTGCCCAGCGCCAGCGCCGTGGCCGAGCCCTGGCTCAATTCCGCCGCCCACGCCTGGGCCGCCTCCACTTCGGTGCCGGCCGGCACGAGCCGGTCGGCGATGCCCAGTTGCTGGGCCTCCTGCGCCGCCACCTTGCGCCCGGAATAGATCAATTCCTTCGCGCGCGCCAGGCCGACGCGGCGCGGCAGGAAATACATGCCGCCGCCGTCGGGGATCAGGCCGCGCGCAATGTAGCTCCACGTAAACGAGGCGCTTTCGGACGCCACGATGAAATCGCAGCTGAGCGCCGTATCCGCCCCCAGCCCCGCCGCCGCGCCGTTCACCGCCGCGATCGTCGGCTTGGGCATGTTGAACAGCAGCCCTTGCGCGTGGTGCACGCGCTGCTGGCGCGACCATCCGTTGAATCCGACCTCGCCCGCCGGCGCGTCCATCCTGCGCTGCATGCCCGCGATGTCGCCGCCCGCGCAGAATCCCTTGCCTTCGCCTGTCAGCACCAGCGCGCGGATCGCCCGGTCCTGTGCGACGTGCTCCAGCGCCTGGATCAATTCGCTACGCATTGCGTCGCTGATCGCGTTGCGCTTGTCAGCGCGGTTCAGTGTCAGCGTCGCCACGCCGTCCCGCGTCTGCAGTCTGATGAATTCGTAGTCAGCCATTTCCGTGCTCCGTCGTTTCCGGGGCCAGCCCCGGAATCCACAACGGCTGCCGGGCTGGCAACACCGACAAGGTAGGCGCTACAGTGTGCAAATGCACCGCCCTATTTCCATCTAGTGGAATTGCACTGCCATGCCCGCCGCCTCCGAATCCGCTACCGCCGCCAGCCGCCGCTTCACCGGCGTCAGCCAGAACCGCTCGCTGGAACGCGGCCTGGAGATCCTTCGCGCGTTCAAGCCGGGCACGGACCTGCTGGGCAATGGCGATCTGGCCGAACGCACAGGCCTGTCGGCGGCGACGGTCAGCAGGCTGACGCAGACACTTGTGACCAGCGGCTTTCTGGAACACGACCGGCGCGCGCGCGCCTACCGCCTGGCCGCGCCGGTGCTCAGCCTGGGACATGCCATGCACGCCTCGTCGCCGGTGCTGCGCGCGGCCACGCCGCTGATGCGCGAGGTGTCCGTCAAGCAGCGTCTGAACGTGGGCCTGGCCAGCGCCGACCGGGCCGACATGGTCTACCTGGAATCCATCCGCTACAACCGCAAGGCGTCCCTGCGCACCATCGTTGCGGGCCAGCGGGTTCCGATCGAGCTGACATCGCTGGGACGCGCCTACCTGGCGACGCTGGACGCCCACACGCGCGACGCCCTGCTGGACCAGATCCGGCGGGGCTATCGCAGCGCCACCTGGAAGCCGATCCGCGCGGACATCGACAGCGCGATCGCCAAGGTGACGGCGCGCGGATATTGCGTGGCGTCGTGGCAGCCGGGCGTGGTGGCGCTGTCCACGCCGCTACGCCCGCTGGGCGGCCCGGCAATGGCGCTGAACATCAGCCTCACCACCGACGACGCGCCGTCCGCGGTGGCGCAGCGGCATGCCCCGGATCTGCTGGCGCTGAAAGCCGGCATCGAGCACGAGCTGGAAAGCCAGCGTCCCGCCTGACACCTGCCCCCCTCGGATTCCCTGATGCCGCCCACGCAAACCGCTGATACAATAAGAACCATTCTCAATCTCGACACCTTCCGTCCGGGATTGCCAACGTCTCCCCTTTCGCCGCACTTCCATGACTCGCAGCCTGGCGCCGGATCACCATCATGTGGGCGCACTCTATGTGGACCATCACCGCTGGCTGGTGAACTGGCTGCGCAGAAAGCTGGGGTGCGGCTTTGACGCCGCCGATATCGCGCAAGACACCTTTCATCGGCTATTGGCCGCGCCCGAGCGCGCCCGCGGGCTGCAAGAGCCGCGCGCCTATCTGACGACGCTGGCGCACGGCCTGGCCGTGGACCACATCCGCCGGCGCAAGCTGGAGCGGGCCTATCTCGACGAGCTGGCCCTGCTGCCAGAAGCCCAGGCCCCGTCTCCCGAAACCCGTGCCCTGCTGCTCGAAACCCTGGTACGCATCGACCGCATGCTGGACGGCTTGAACGCCAAGGCGAAGGCGGCATTCCTGATGTCGCGGCTGGACGGCATGACCTATCCCGACATCGCCGCAACCTTGCGCGTGTCGTTGAGCTCCGTCGAAAAATACATGGCCGCCGCCATCCGTCATTGCTACGAGCTGCGCTATGGCTGATCGCGCCGTGGTGCTGGATCGCGCCATTTCCTTTGCGGTGCGCCTGAACTCGGGCCACGCCGACGCCGCCGAGCACGAGGCCTGCCGCCGCTGGCGCGAGGCCGACGCCGAGCACGAACGGGTCTGGCGCCAGTTGCAGGCGATCGAGACGGATCTGCGCGCGGTGTCCGGCTCGGCGGCGGCGTCCGCGCTGCGCGCCGCCCCCGCCCGCGGCCGCCGCCGCGTCCTTGCCATGCTGGCGTTGGGAACGGTGGGCGCTGGCGCGACGCTGGCGTGGCGCGACGGCGCCTGGGATCGCATGACCGCCGACTACCGCAGCGGCGTCGGCGAGCGTCGCCGGTTCGCGCTGGAGGGCGGGGCCGAACTGTGGCTGAACACGGGCAGCGCCGTGCGGACCGACCCGGGCGGCCGGCGCCTGACCCTGCTGGCCGGCGAGCTGCGCATGGACACGGGCGCGGCGCCCGCCCCGTGGGAAGTGCGCACACGCCAGGCGCGTTTCACCGCCACGCAGGCGCGCTTTCTGCTGCGCACGATCGAAGACGCCACGCTGCTGGACATGCAGCGCGGCGACTTGCGCATTGCCCCCGTGCACGGCGCCGAATCGCGCGCCGAACCCGGCGGGCGCTACCGCGTGACAGACCGCGATGCGCGGCGCGAACCCGCCTTGCCGTTCGGCGCCGATAGCTGGGCCGACGGCGTGCTGACCGTGCGCGGCATGCGGCTCGCGGACTTCCTGCAGGAACTGTCGCGTTATCAGCGCGGCTGGATCAGCTGCGATCCCGCCGTGGCCGATCTGCGGGTGTCGGGCGTCTTCCTGCTGGACGACCTGCCAGGCGCGCTCAATACGCTGTCCCGCGCGCTGCCCACGCGGATCGAGCGCTACGCGGGCCTGTGGACCCGCGTGCTGCCCGCCTGAATGCCGTTACAACTTTTTGGCGACGCCCCTTACGGGTTTTGGCGTCCTCGTTCGACATAGGGAATGACACCCCCCGTTTGAACCAGGATCGCCTACGTCATGTCCCGCTCTGCACGCCCTACCCCGACGCGCCTTCTGCGCCTGCTTCCGCTGTGCGCCGCGCTGGCGCTTGCCCCCGCCGTTCACGCCCAGTCCGCGCGCGTGACAGTCGAACAGGCCGCCGCGCCGCTTGAGACTGCCTTGAACCAGTACGCCGCGTCGGCGCGGGTGACGCTGTCGTTCGATCCGTCGCTCACCACGGGCCGGCAGGCGCCGGCGCTGCACGGGCCCTACGCCATCGCCGAGGGCTTTGCGGCGCTGCTGGCGGGCAGCGGCCTGGTCGCCGAACAGACGGGCGAACGACACTTCGTCATCCGGCCCGCTGCACCGTCGGTCAGCACGCTGGCCCCCGTCACGGTGACGGGCGACTCGGCCGCCGAGCGCTACAACCCGCCGACCACGGTAGGCTCCAAGACGCCGCTCACGCAGCGCCAGATTCCGCAGTCGATCAGCGTGGTCACGCAAGAGCGGATGCGCCAGCAGGCCATGCAGACGCTGGACGATGCGATGCGCAACACGGCGGGCGTCACCGTCGAACGCCGCGACAACAGCCGCTCGATCTTCCATTCGCGCGGCTTTGACATGACGTCGTATCAGATCGACGGCATTCCCACGCAATACGACTGGCGCATGCTGTCCTCGACGGACCTTGCCATCTACGACCGCGTCGAGGTCCTGAAAGGACCCGCAGGCTTGTACAACGGCGCGGGCGGACTGGGCGGCGCGATCAACCTGGTCCACAAGCGCCCGCAAAAGGAATTCGGCTTCGAAGGCAGCGTCTCGGCGGGATCGTGGGACAACTACCGCTCCGAGGTCGACCTGACCGGCGGCCTGAACGAGGATGGCTCGCTGCGCGGACGGCTGGTTGGCGTCTACCAGGACCGCCGCTTCTTCTACGACAAAACCAACGAGCAGCATTCCGTGCTGTACGGCGCGCTGGCTTATGACTTCACGCCGCGCACCACGCTGACGGTGGGCGGCGGCCGCCAGGAACGCGACATCCACGCGTCGATGTGGTCGATCCCGGCGCTCATGACCGTGGGCCCCGGCGGCCAGCCCAGTTTCTCGCTGGCCGACATCAAGCGCTCCACCTTCATCGGCGCCGACTGGAACCGTGACCAGTTCACGTCCACCGAAGCCTTCGCCGACGTGGAGCACCGCCTGGACAATGGCTGGACCGCCAAGCTGTCCGGCCGCTACGCCGAAAACAAGCTGGACCGCGAACAGGCGTACGGCTGGGGGCCGGCCAACACCTCGAACAACCTGATCCAGCTGCTGTCGGCCAAGGGCCCGACGCGGCAGGCGCAGACTTCCTACGACGCCTACGCCGACGGCCCCTTCCAGCTGTTCGGCCGCCAGCACAATCTGACGCTGGGCGCCAACTACACCGACTCGCGCTTTGACAACGCGTGGAACTATCCGACGCCGAACTGGGCGCCGCGCATCGACATCACGAACCCGCGCTCGGACTTCGAACGCCTGGACTATGCCTTCAACAACAGCAACCACGCGCGCACCAAGCAATGGGGCCTCTACAGCAACCTGCGCCTGCGTCTGGCCGAGCCGCTGACGCTGGTGGCGGGCGGGCGCTTCAGCTGGTGGGACCTGACTTCCAACCAGCGCACGCTCACCGCGGAAAAGGCGCAGCAGGCCAATTACGACGGCAAGTTCACGCCCAACCTGGGCCTGATCTATGACCTGAACGACACCTATTCGGTCTATACCAGCTACTCCGAGATCTTCCTGCCGCAGAACGGATACACCACGGCGGACGGCAGCATGCTCAAGCCGTTGGAAGGCAAGCAGATCGAGGCTGGCATCAAGGGCGAATACCTGGACGGCGCGCTCAATGCCTCGTTTGCGGTGTTCGAGATCCGCGACGAGAACCGCGCCACGCTCTCGCCGGATTCCACCACGGTCTACACGGCCAATGGCAAGACGCGCAACCGCGGATTCGAGCTCCAGGTCAACGGCGAGATCCAGCCGGGCTGGAACGTCTATGCCGGCTACACGTGGCTGCAGACGCGCGTGGACCAAAGCGCCTCGTACGACTCGAACGTGACCGCCGTCGCGCCGCGCCATCTGCTGCGGTTGTGGACGGATTACCGGCTGCCGGGCGTGGCGAACCGGTGGACCATCGGCGGCGGCGTCAACGTGCAAAGCGGCACCTACGTTGCGCTGCCGCAGTACAACGGCGCGCGGCTGGAGCAAGGCGGCTATGCGACGGTCGACATGAAGATCGGCTACGAGATCAACCGCAACGTGGACGTGGCGCTCAACGTCACCAACCTGTTCGACCGCAAGTACTACGCGACCATCAGTTCGCCGCGCTCGCAGAACATCTTTGGCGAACCGCAGGCCTTCCTGCTGACGCTGCGCGCCAAGTACTGAGCGCGGCATGGCGATCGCAGCGCGCCCGTTCTGGGTCCGCGTGCACCGATGGGCGGGGCTGGCCACCGCCCTGTTCCTGTGCGTGGCCGGCCTGACGGGCAGCATCCTGGCGTTCAAGGAAGACCTGGACGCCTGGCTCAATCCGCAGTTGTTCCTGGCGCCCGCCGAGGGGCGCGCGCTGCTGGACCCCTTTGTCCTGCGCGACACGGTTCGCGCACAGTTGCCGTGGGCCGGCATCGAGCAGGTGCCGCTGCGGCGCGAGGCAGACCGGGCCGTGGTCTTTCGGCTGACGCCGCGGCAGGATGCGGCCACCGGACGCATGCTGCCGCGGCCCGCCACACATGCCTTCGCGGACCCCTATAGCGGAAAGGTGCTGGGCTGGCGCAACGAGGGTGCGGTGTCGCTCGCGCGCGAGAACCTGCTGCCGTTCATCTACCGGCTGCATCTGGATCTGACGCTGCCCGGCGTCTGGGGCCGCTTGCTGTATGGCGTGATCGCGCTCATCTGGACGCTGGACTGTTTTGCCGGCTTTTACCTGACCCTGCCGTCCAAGGGCGCAAAGCGCGCGGGATTTTGGCGCGCGTGGCAGCCGGCCTGGTCGATCAAGCAAGGCGCCTCGGCGGCGCGCTTCACGCTGGACCTGCACCGCGCCTTCGGCCTCTGGCTGTGGGCCCTGCTGCTGGTGTATGCGTGGTCCAGCGTCATGTTCAACCTGCGGGCCCAGGTCTACCAGCCCGTAATGTCGGTCATCATGCCGTTCGACACATCGTGGCGCGGCGCGCCCGTCCTGCCGCAGCCGCTGGCCACGCCCGCGCTGGACGGCCCGGCCGCCCTTGCGGCGGCGCGCCGCGCGATGGGCGAACTGGCAAAAGAACGCGGCTTTAGCGTGGATGGCGAGGAGTCGCTGATGCTGGACCGGCGGCGCGGCGTGTACGCGTACCTGGCGCACAGCGACGCCGACCTGCGCCGCCATGTGGGCAACACCGCCATCCTGATCGACGCCAACACGGGCGCGCGGCGCGGCATGTACCTGCCCACGCGCGGCGCATGGGGCGACACGTTCAGCAACTGGCTGGGCGCGCTGCACATGGCGCACGTCTTCGGCCTGCCCTACCGGATCTTTGCCTGCCTGCTAGGGCTGATTGTCGTCATGCTGTCCGTGACCGGCGTGCTGATCTGGCGGCGCAAGCAGCGGGGCCGGTCGCATGCCGCATTGCGCCGGCCGGGCTGACACGTGCCGGCCACCAGCACGCGAACGCCTACGCGTCGTTTTTCAGGACGCCGCGCACGTTGAGCACGGCCAAACCGAGTTGCAGCGCAATAAGCGCCCAGGCGTCGTCGTGCAGTCCCCAGGCCACCCACAGCACGTTGCTGGCAAGAAATACCCAGAAACCGGCCGTGCGCCGGGCAGGGCTGCGCGAGGCAACCAGCCAGGCGGCGGCAAGCGACGCCGCCATGGCCGGCCATTGCAGGAAGTCCCACAACGCATCCAGCGTCATCGGCTACGGTTCCTGCTCAATGCACAAGACAGGATCAAGGCTTGGACCGGGCGCCTTGCCCGCGGTTGCGCTGGCTCTGCTGGTCCTGGCCAGTGCCGATCTGCGTGGTATGGCCCTCCTTCTTGGTGCGGTTCTGCGTGTCGCCGTGGCTCGCCTGCGATTCCCGCGGCGTATCGTCCTGCGTGCGGTCCGCGCCGGTCTCGTGGTGCTTGTCGTCCTTCTGCTTGGTCATGATTTGCTCCTTTCGTTGACGCGGATCCGGTTGTCGACGTCGTTGACGCCGGCGCATTCCACGGTGCAATCCTCGATGTGATGCTTGATGCGGCGGTTGGGGACGGTGCCCTCCAGCACGACCCGGCCATCGGTAACCGCAACCGACACGTCGCTCACGTCCAGGCCACTATGGGCGAGCGCCTCGCAGACGTTCTCGCGGATCCGGTCGTCCGAACGGATGTAGCCCTTGGGATCGGTCCTGCGCGATGCGCGGTCGCGCCATGCCGTCGGGCCGCGGTTGTAGCCGCCGCGCTCGGCGGTTTCGAAGGACATGGATTCCTCGCGCCAGGCCGGGCGGTCGCCGTAGTAGCCGCCTTCGTCGTCGCCAAAGGACGTGGGGCCGTCGTAGGACTGATCGCGCCCGTAGGCGCGGTCGCGCCCGCCCGGATATCGGCCCTGGCCGCCCGAGCCGCGGCCCTGATCGCCATATCGGCCGCGCGCGTCATGGTGGCGGTCATCGCTGCCACGCCCGCGGTCCTGCCCCTCGACCACCTGTTGACGCTGGAACGAGGGATCTTCGTTCGAGAATCCGCCGTAGCTGCTCTGGCCAGGATCCGCGCTGCGGCTGCGCACAGGCTCTCGCGTCTCGCGCGTGCCTCCCTGGCGGGTGCCTTCGCTCTGATATCCGAACGAAGGCGCGGGGTCCTGCCACGGTTCCCGCTCGCCTCGAAATGCAGGCGTGTTCCTCGGGTCTCTACTCATATCGTCTCTCCCGTTGCAAGTTGCACATCAAGCGGGCCGGGTTCGGGGACAGCTGCGCGCCCTCGCCTGCCCGCCTCGCCAGGGCAGCAAGTGCTGTGCCGGACGGACGCGGCCGGCCGGACAGCACAAGGTCCACGCTGTATGGCCGATAGGCCAAAGGCGGTCGCGGTGCTAAGAATGGGTCATGCGGTCAGAACGCCGTGGCAAGGCCCAACAACCGCATCCGGCAACACGACACACGACATTCAGGAGATGAAATATGGCTTCAGGATCCAGGCTGTCCGATGTAATCGTAAAACTCCCCGATCGCTCCACCTGCCGCGTAGAACGGCGTTTGATCGCAAGGAGAACGCAAGAAGCATCCGGTGTCCCCATCTACGTCTGCACCCTTCCGACCGGCGAGCCCGTCACGTGGCTGGGGGGAGGCAAATACCGGCTGCCGTGCGGGTCGGTGGGGGTGGCGGTGGCGCACAAACCGCCTGACAGGTGACGGGGCAGGCAGTTGGCACGCGGGCGGCACGCAGCTTGCTGGCCGCCCCGGCATTCACGCCAGGAGGGACGCGAATGAATGCCATCGAACGGGTCGCCGCGTACATGCACGAGCACTCGCTGCAACTGGTGACCGCCGAGTCGTGCACGGCAGGGCTGATTGCCGCCACGCTTGCCGACATACCGGGCACGGGCGCGTTGCTGGACTGCGCGTTCGTGACCTACACGCCGCAGGCCAAGCAGAAGTGCCTGGGCGTGGCGGCGCGTACGCTGCAGCGCCACAATCTGACCAGTGAAGCGGTTGCCAGGGAAATGGCGCTGGGCGCCGCCCGCAACAGTCCGGCGAACGTCGCAATTTCAAACACGGGCGTCACCGACGGCACCGACCCCGACATTCCCGCCGGCACGCAGTGTTACGCATGGGTATTCAAGGCTGGCCCCGCCGATGGCGCGCCAGCCGTCTACACCGAGACGACGCGTTTCGACGGTGACCGCAACGCGATCCGGCGCGCCAGCGCGCAGCACGCGCTGGCCCGGATGATTGCCTATCACGAGCAGTGGCAGAACGGCGTCCCACCCTCTCCGTCCGGCTCCGGGTCCAGCTGAGCGCCCTCGCTGCCTGCCGCCGCGTCCCACCCTCTGCGCAGCGCGGTCGCGAATCCGCCTTCGACGCGCGAATACGGCCGGGCGCTGGTGGTCACGCGCGGCAGGCAGGACCATGCGATGTGCGCGCCGCCGGCTTCCAGCTTGTCGACCAGGGCCTGGTCCTCGCTGCAGGTCAACGCCGCAAAACCGCCAATGCGCCGGTACACGTGCGCCGCGACGCCCAGGTTCGCCCCGTGCACATGCCGGTGGCCATCGCGATCCTGGTAATGCGCGGCGAACGCACCGCGCGCCCGCTGCGCAAACGCGCCGTGCGCTTCCCATCCCGCGACCGATATCGTGCCGCACACCACTTCCGCGTCCAAGGAAAGCTGGTCGGCCAGCCAATCGGGCGACACGTTCGTGTCGGCATCGGTGAAGGCCAGCCACCGCGCGCCGGCATCCAGCAGATGATGCGCGCCGGCGGCACGCGCGACGCCCACGTTGCGCGCGTGGACCGTCAACAGATCCACCGGCCAGCCGGCGACGATTCCCGCAGTGCGATCCACGCAGTGATCCAGCACCACCGCGATCCGCACCGCTTCGCCGCCCAGCCGCGCATGGCGCGAGGCGCGCAGTACGGCGCGCAGGCAGTCCTCGATATGGCGCTCTTCGTTGTGCGCCGGAATACACACGCCGATCATGAATCGCTTCCTTGGGGTTGTCTGCGCCATACATCCAGGCGGAACTCGGGCTCTTCGTGCCGCGCCGTGCACACCAGGCCGGGCAGCGCGCCGAGCGCGGCATGCAACGCATCCGTGGGCTGTAGACGGTCATCGAAATCCGGGCGCCAGTGACAGGCCACCAGTTCACCGCCGGCGCCCAGCGACGCGTCCACGCCATGCAAAAAAGCGCGAAGCGCGGCGTCGTCCAGGTAATACGCCACTTCCGACAGCACGATGAGGTCAAAGCCGTCCGGCGGCACGTCAGGCCACTGCCGCGGCAGGTCGAGCGCCAGCACCGCGACGTGGTCCAGGCCCTCGCCCGCCATGCGCTCGCCGCAACGCGCGGCTGCCGCCGGAGCGACGTCGACGGCGCAGACCTGCGCGCACCGCAGCGCCAGGCATCGGGTCAGCTCCCCCGTGCCGCAACCTGGCTCGAAGGCATGGCGGTAGTGTTCGCGGCCGAGCGCCGCCAGCAGCAGGCCGCGCTTGCGGCGTTCGTACCAAGCGCTTGCCACGCGCCACGGGTCGGGGTCGGCGCGGTACAGCCGTTCGAAGTGATCCGCGGCTACAGCGCCCATGGCGCGCCCTCGTGGTTAAGCACCGCTTGTCCGTGCGCCGCCTGATCGCGTTCGGCATGGCTCTGACGGATGAAGACGGGCAGATCGGCCATCACCTGCGCAAAGCCGGCGTCGCGGCACAACGGCCCCGCGCCCAGCGCGCGCGCCGCCCGTTCCACCACCACGGCCGCCGCCGCCTCCACGGCCAAGCGGGCTCGCGCGCAAGCCATCGCGCACGACTGGCGCGGATGCGCATCGATCTCGGCAGCGGTCTCGCGCAGCACTGCTCGCGCCTGCGCCAGGGCGACGTCGACGGCGCCCAGATGCGCAAGGCGATGCGGGTCGGCGGACGTCACGGGCA
Source organism: Achromobacter sp. JD417 (assembly GCF_041879325.1). Classification (NCBI taxonomy): domain Bacteria; kingdom Pseudomonadati; phylum Pseudomonadota; class Betaproteobacteria; order Burkholderiales; family Alcaligenaceae; genus Achromobacter; species Achromobacter sp. JD417. The sequence goes on from NZ_CP087159.1 coordinate 4,312,366, forward strand.
ACGCCGCGCGCAACGACTGGGCAATGTGCACCAGCCCGCCATACCAGCTCGCCGCGACACCGGCGCCGCCGTGCAGGAAACCGGGGCGATTCACGTAGGCGCCGGGCTTGCCTACCAGCGTGCACGGCACGTGGCTGAAGGCCACGTCGACGCTGGCCGACGCGCGCATGCCCACCGCGTGCCAGCCGGCGTCGGTCACCTTGACGCCATCCTGATCCATTGCCACCGCGACCAGACAGGGTTCTCCGGCCGGATTCCAGCCGCTGACGAGCGCGTGCGTCACGGATGCCGCGCCGGAACACCACGCCTTGACGCCGTGCAATAGCGCCGAACCCTCGGCGCGCTGCGTGATCTGGACGCGGTGATCCGGGGGTTCGGCGCACCACACGGCCCAGCGGCTATTCGCCATCGAGGGCGCGGGCGACGCCTGCAACTCCGCCAGGATGGCGAGCGCATCGGTGTGGCCCTCGAACAGCTTGGCCAGGCTGAGATCCGCTGCCGCCACGCGGGCCAGCGCCTGCCACCGTTCGCGCGTGCGGCCCGAGGCCGGCAGCGGCAGCCGGTCGCACCCCTGCTCGACAAGGATCCGCAGCCAGCGCCCGGGATCGAGCGGTGCACGGGCATCTGAAAGTGCCTGATCGAGGATGTCCAGGCACGAAGGCTGAGCGGCAAGGCCGCGATGGTCTGTCATGAAAATTGGGGCACAAGGTGCGCAAGAAGATGCGCCGTGTTCAGCAAACGTCGTGCCCGTCACGGCGGGGGTGGCGACCACCCCAGCGCCAGCGCATCGCCTTCCACGCATGCGACTAACGACGCGCCCTGCCCGCCTTGGACCGGATGTCCGCCCGTGAAGTCGGAAAACGCCGGCAGCACGGTGATGCCGGGGCGCAGCCAGAAGGCTGGCCAGCTGCGCGGCACGCCCGGCACGCGCGTCTTCGGATGCACGTGGCCGGCAATGACGTGCCGGCCCTGCGTGTCCGGCGTTGGCAGATGCCGGAAAAGAAATGGGCCGTCGCCCCACGCCTGCCCAAGCTGGCGCATGCCCAGCGCCGGCGCGTCCAGAGCCCGGTCGTGGTTGCCGGCCAGCACCGCCACGTCCACGCCCGCATGCGCCTCGCGCCACGCAATCCACGCATCGCGCCAGGCGGCCTGGGCGGCGGGGCCGTGCAGCACATCGCCCACGATCAGCAGTTCGGTCGCCTGCGTCGCCGCGATCAGCGCCGACAAGCGATTCAAGTCATCCATCGTCGCGCCGCGCGGCACGGCGATGCCCGCCTGGCGAAACACATGGCTCTTGCCCAGATGCAGGTCGGCAATCACCAGCCGGGACCGCGCCGGCCAGTGCATGCCGCGCGCGCCCAGCAGGACGACGCGTTCGCCCGCCAGCGCTATCGCCAGGCCTGCGTCAGGCGACGCGTGCATAACGCTTCTCCAGTTGCTCGGCGGCGCGCTTGACACGCGCCTGCCACGTCTCGGTGCTGAGCTGTCCGCGCAGGCTTTCGGTCCACAGCGGGAACGACAGTGGCGTGAGCGCGCGCGGTTCGCACAAGGCCAGTTTGCGGCGCTGGCAGTCTTGCAGCGCCGCCAGCAGGCGCGGCGCCTCCAGCTGCAATTCAAAGACTTCGCGCTCCGCCTGCGCCAGCAGAAGGTGATCGGGATCGTAGCGGCGCAGCACGTCGTAGAGCAGACCGCTGGACGCTTGCACCTGCCGCAGCGAGCGCGCCGCCTGCCCCGGCAACGACGGCGTCAGCAGGCCGGCAACGCGGGCAATCTCCCTGAACTGGCGGCGCGCCATTTCGCCAAGATTCACGCCCTCGCGCAGGTCCTCGGCCATGTTGTCGGGACTGAGCAGCGCGCGCAGCAGCGTGTCGTCCAGCGCGGCAGGTTCGGCCAAGGTCAGCATCAGACCGTAGTCATTGACGGTGTAGGAAATCGTGTTGGGCTGGCGCCGGCCCCAGCGCAGCGCGACCATCGCGGCGATGCCCTCATGCACGGCGCGGCCGGCAAACGGAAACAGGAACAGATGCGTGCCGCGCCGCGTCTTGATGCGCTCGGCCACCAGCCGGCCGTGGTCGGGCAGCGCGCTGGCCGCTTCCTGAATCCGCAGCAGCGGCCCGACCGCACGCATTTCCGGATGGTCGCCGGGATGGGAATACAGGCTTTCCACTTCGCTCGCCAACTGCGTCGACAAGGGCATGCGGCCGCCCTGCCACGTCGCGACGGGCCCGTCGCCGGCCTTTGCGCGGCGCACGTAGGCGACCATGCCCTCCAGCCGCACCAGCTCCAGCGTGCGGCCGGCGAACTGAAAGCGGTCGCCGCGCCGCAGACGCGCCAGGAATCCTTCCTCGACGGACCCCAGACTGCCGCCCCGCAGATACTTCACCGCCACCGCGCCGTCAGACGTGATGGTGCCGATGGACAGCCGATGCCGGAACGCGATGCGCCGGTCGTGCACGCGGTAGCAGCCATCCTCGTCGCGCACCACGCGGTGGTAGTCCGGGTACTTTGCCAGCGCGCGCCCTCCTTGCACGATGAAGTCCAGCACGGCCTGCCACGTTGCAGCGTCGAGCGTGGCGTAGGCATGCGTGCCGCGAACTTCCTCGTACAGCTCAGCGGCATCGAACCCGCCGCCCAGCGCCAGCGTCACGGCGTGCTGGGCCAGCACGTCCAGGCTGCCGATGGGCGGCATGCGCGATTCGATCTCGCCGCGCGCGATCGCCTGGCGGGCCGCGGCATACTCGATCAATTCCAGCGCCTGCGCGGGCACGCAGACGACGTTGCCCGATTCGCCGGGCCGATGCTTGGCGCGGCCGGCGCGCTGCAACAGGCGCGCCACGCCCTTTGGGCTGCCGATCTGCAGCACCTGGTCCACCGCCGGGAAATCCACGCCCAGATCCAGGCTGGACGTCGCGACCACGCAGCGCACCGTGCCATCGCGCAGACCTTGCTCGACCCCGGCGCGCAGCTTGGGATCCAGCGACCCGTGATGCAAGGCCAGCGTGGCCGGGGCTTCGGGCCAGATCGATTCCAGCGCGCGATGCCACAGCTCGGCCTGCGCCCGGGTGTTCGTGAACAGCAGCGTCGCGCGCACGTCGAAAAGGCGCTTGAAGACGCGTTCGAGCTGCGACAGCCCCAGGTGGCCCGCCCAAGGCAGCGCCCGGCTGCGTTCCGGCAGCAAGGTCGATATCTGGATCTTGCGCGGCTTGGCGCCCGCCACCAGCGCGCTGTCCGGCGCCTGCGGCAGCAGCACCGCGCGCGCCTGCTCCAGATTGCCCAGCGTGGCGGACAGCCCCCACGTCCTGGCGGCCGGCGACAGCTTCCGAACGCGCGCCAGGCATAGCTGCAACAGCACGCCCCGCTTGTTGCCCAGGAGCTCGTGCCATTCGTCCACCACAATGCAGCGCAACGCGCGAAAGCGCAGCGACGCATCGGCGTAAGACAGCAGCAGCGCCAGCGATTCGGGCGTGATGACCAGCACGTGCGCCTTGCCCTGCCGCGCCAGCCGCTTGTCACGCGCGCTGGCGTCGCCGGTGCGCAGCGCGACCGTCCAGTCGATGCCCAATTCGCTCGCCGTCTGCGTCAACGCCCGCGTGGTATCGGCGGCCAGCGCGCGCAGCGGCGTCACCCACAGCACGCGCGGTCCCTCGCCCGCCGCCGCGCGCCCCGGTGTGTCGTCTTCAAGCGCTTCGAGCAGCGGGCCGCCAAATGCCGCCAATGTCTTGCCGCTGCCCGTCGGCGTATGCAGCAACCCCGACTCGCCATCCAGATAACGGCGCCACGTTTCGCGCTGAAAAGGCGCGGGCTTCCAGCCGCGTGTCTTGAACCACGCGATCAGCGGCGCGTCCCTGCCCCGGGTCCCGCCACTCATCGCGCCAGCGCCTTCAGGGTGACAAGCTGATCGGCCTCGCCCGCAGGCTTGTCGTGCCGCCAGCGCAGGATGCGCGGAAAGCGCACCGCCACGCCGGACTTGTGCCGTTTGGACAGGTTGACGCCCTCAAAGCCCAGTTCGAAGACCTGTACCGGCTCGACCGAGCGCACCGGTCCGAAGCGTTCGCGCGTGTGGGCGCGCAACCAGCGATCCAGTTCCAGGATCTCTTTGTCGTCCAGCCCCGAATACGCCTTGGCGATCGGCACCAGCGCATCGCCATCCCACAGCCCGAAGGTGTAGTCGGTGTAGAGCGTGCTGCGCCGGCCATGACCGGATTGCGCGTACAACAACACGGCGTCGATGGTGAGCGGATCGATCTTCCACTTCCACCAGTCACCGCGCCGCCGCCCGCTTTGATAGGGCGCGCTGCGGCGCTTGAGCATGAAGCCCTCGACACCGCGCTCGCGCGATTCCGCGCGCAGTGCGAGGGCCTCGTCCCAGTCCGAGGGCGCCACGGCCGGCGACATGCGCAGCCGCGGATCGGGGTGGCGGCGCAGCAGCGCTTCCAGTCGCTCACGCCGCTGTGCCTGCGGCAATTCGCGCAGGTCCTCGCCTTCCAGTTCAAGCAGGTCGTACGCCAGCATCTGCACCGGCGCCTCGGCCAGCCACTTGGGGCCGGGCTTTAATCGCTGGATACGGGTTTGCAGTGCTGAAAACGGCATGGGGTCCGTCTGGCCATCCTGCCAGGCCAGCAACTCGCCATCGATGACGCAGTCCACGTTCAGCGCGGCGGCCGCCGCTTCCACTTCCGGAAAACGCCCGTCCAGCCGCTCTTCGCCGCGCGACCACAGCGACACTTCGCCGTGGCGCCGGATCAGCTGCGCGCGGATCCCATCCCACTTCCATTCCAGCAGCCACTCGTCGATGGGGCCCAGAATGGCGGGCTCGCCTTCAAGCGGCGAGGCCAGGAAGAAGGGGTAAGGCTGCTGGCGATCGCCGGGCAGTTCTTCCACGCTGAGCAAGTCGCGCAGGAACGCCGGGCTGGGGGACCACGCGCCCAGCATGCGCTGCGCGATGCGGGCGATGGGCACCCCCGACATCTCGGCCAGCGCCTGCTGCACCATGCGCTGCGACACCCCGACGCGCAGCGCGCCGGTCAGGAGCTTGTTGAACACCAGGCGTTCCGCGTACGGCAAGCCCAGCCACGCAGACACGATGACCTCGCGCCGCTCGGTCTCGTCGCGATTGGCCACGGGCAGCAAGACCTCTTCGATCCAATCGGCCAGCCCGCGATCGGGCGCGGCCTGTACCGGGTCCGGCACCAGCAACGCCAAGGTTTCGGCCAGGTCGCCGACCTGGTCATAGCAGGCGTCCAGCAGCCACGGCGCCGTGCCGGAGGCGTCGGCCGCCCAGGCGCGCAGCTCGCCCACGCCGGCAATCTTCTTGCGCGCGCTGGTGATCTTGCCGCCCGCCAGCAGATACAGCGCCCAGACCGCGTCGCGCGGCGGCGCATCGCGGAAGTACGCCACCAGCGCCGCGCGCTTGTCCAAGGTGGCGGTGCTGCGGTCAAGCTCCTGATACAACCCCGCGAATCGCTTCATGCCTGCGTCCGTTCCCCTGTCGATGATCCAGGATGTTCGTGTCCGTCCTAGTCGTCTTCTCCGTACTGCGTCACCAACGTCTCCGCGGCGATGCCCGAATCATTCAGCGTCCGCACCAGCGCCTCGGTGTCGCCGTGCGTGGCGATGACCCGCTTGGCGCCGGTGTCGCGGATCGTGCGCACCAGATCGGGCCAATCCGCATGGTCCGACACCACGAAGCCGCGATCCATGTTGCGGCGCCGCCGATTGCCGCGCAGCCGCATCCACCCGGACGCAAACCCATGCTGCGCCTTGCGAAAGCGCCGCAGCCACGGGCTGCCGGCGGCTGACGGCGGCGCAAGGATCAGCTCTCCAGCAAATCCCGTGCCCGAGGCGGCGGGGCCGTCCGCGTCGATGACCAGCCGCGTCTCGGCCAGCGGCACGCCCGCCTTGCGGTACACGTCCACGCCCGCGGCGATCGCGCCATGCAGGTAGACCGGGCGGTCGATGAACGGGATCAATTCCGCAAGCACGCGCTGCGCCTTGCCTAACGCATAGCAATACAGAATGGCCGCCTCGCCGCGCGCGGCGCAGTGGTCGCGCCACTGCACTATGTCGCGCGCCACGTCCGAGGCGCTGGGCCAGCGATAGATGGGCAACCCAAAGGTGGCCTCGGTGATGAAGGTGTCGCAGGGCACGACTTCAAAGGGGCTGCACGTGGGATCGGGCTGGCGCTTGTAGTCGCCGGACACGACCCAGACTTCGCCACCGACTTCGATGCGCACCTGCGCCGACCCAAGCACGTGGCCGGCCGGATGCAGCGACACGCGCGCGTCGCCCAACGTGAAGGTCTCGCCGTAAGCATGGACCCGGTAATCCTGGTCGCCCAGGCGCCATTGCAAAATGGGCAAGCCTTCGGCGCTGGTGTGATAGCGGCCCATGCCCGAACGCGCATGATCGCCGTGACCATGCGTCAGCACGGCCACGTCCACCGGCCGCCACGGATCGATGTGAAAGCCGCCGGCCGGACAGTACAGCCCTTCCGGACGCAATTGCACGATGTCGCGCATGGCACCTCCCGATCGGCGCGGCGCAAGGGGTTCGCGGCCGCTTGCCTTGGTTATACCCCGCGCCGCCGCGGGAAATCCGCGCCAAACGCGCGCCGCTAACATCCGATGAGAATTTAAAACTTCAGTTGCAGACGAGGGGCGTCGCAAGCAAGTAGTGTGTAGCGGTGGCTCAAAGGAGAAAATATGCGTACAAATCACATCCTCACCATCATTGCCCTGGTCGTCGTGGTTTCGATCGCCGTGTCGGTCGTACCCTGGTAGGTATCTAGCGACGAGGCCGGGCATGCCACGGAACCTTCATGCCCGCTGCCTTACCGCCCGCCTTGATCGAACAGACGCTGCGCGCCGTGGCGCGCCGCTACCGCGTCGCGGCAATGTCCGCACCCGCGCGCGGGCTTGAAGATTCCGACCCGGCGGCGGCGCTTGCCGCCGCCATCGAAGCAGGCCGCGCGGCGCTGATTTCCGGCGCCGAGCCCCAGCGCGAACATCAGCATCTCTTTGTCGCTGCGCTGTCGCGGTTGATTCGCGACGCCCTGCGGGACCCGGGCGGAGACCCCGTTTTCCAGGCCATGGTCCTGCGCCATCAAAGTGCGCAGGTGCGCGAACATGCTTCGCTATCGGCGCACGCGGGCGCGGACCGGCGCGCCGTGCGCACGGCGGTGGCTGCGTTTGCGCATCCCGGCAAACGTCGCCGGATGCCCGCCGGGCCGTTGGCCGATGCGCTCGCGGACTTGGATAGCGCCTGCGCCGCCGGCGATTGGCGCGTTCTGACGCAAGGCGTGCAAGCCCTGCTTTCCGCACTGGGGTCCGATGAGAAGGCGGACCCAGCGCTTGCCGGTCAACTGGAGGCGTTGCTTCGCGACCCCGCCTTGGCGCGTCTGCGGCGGCAGGACGACTTGGCGTCGGATCCCCAAGTTCAACGCTATCAATCCCTGTGGCAGCGCCAAGGCCCGCGCACCGGCACGCCCGAGGCCGCCGCCCAGGGGCTGGACGCGCGGCGCCGCGGTGTGGCCGTCGAGGCGCGCGCGCAAGCGTCAATTGCCGCGCTGGCCCAACACCTTGCGCAGGCGGCTGGCGAGACCTATCGGGTGGCGACGTCCCTGCGCGTGCCGGCATCGATACCCGGTAATGCCGACCGCGCCAAGACCGAATGGGACGTGGCTCTGCTGCGGCAGTCGGGTGGCGATGCGGCGGGCCCGGTCTGGGACGTGTGTCTGCTGGTGGAGGCCAAGGCTTCCACGGATGCCGCCACCACGGATCTGCCGCGGTTGCTGCGCGGCCTGCGGCTGCTCAAGCATGCCGATGCGCAGACCACCTATGTGTTCGACAGCCATCAGGGGCCCCTGCGGCTGCGCGGCGCGGCGCTGGCCGCGCTGCCGGTGGACCCGGACGAGCTTGCCAGCACGATTCTTTATTTCTCGGACGCGCCCGCGGAAACCGCGCCCCGGCTGCTCAGCGCCGCGAGCCGCATGCAGCTGCTTTCCGCGCAAGAAAGTTTGGACTACGCCAGCCAGACGATCGCGGGCGAAGCGCCAGATTCGCAGACGCTTGCGCCGCTATGGCGTCAACTGCTTGCGCAGCCTCGCTGGAGCCCCGTGCTCAATCAGTTTCCGTGCTTGCAGCAGGTGCGGGCGTTGATGGTGCATGCCGACGATCTTGAGGCGGCCATCGCGCGGTTGGGTCAGGACGGCGTAAAAGCCTGATCGCTCGCGGCGGCAAGCGTCCCGCCCCAGTCCCGCGCATGCCGCTCGATGTGCTCGCGGATGAAGTCGGCAAGCACGCGCGTGGCCATCGACGGAAAGCGGTTCGGTGCAGTCAGCAGATAGATGGCATCGCCCACGCCCTCGGGCTCGAACGTGGGCAACACCTGCATCAGCGTCTGATCGCGCAGCATTTCCCACACGGCGTAACGCGGCAGCAGCGCCACGCCCAGGCCCGCCAGCACCGCGTCGCGCAGGAACGGATAATCGCCCGACTGCAGCCGTGGCGCCACGCGCAGGATCAACGGATCGCCGTGCGCCTGCTTGAGCCGCAGATCGAAGCGCCGGCCCAGCGATTGCGGCGCGATAAGGTCGCAACGGCCCAACTGTTCGATGTGCTGCACCGGCCCGTTGCGCGCCAGAAAGCCGGGCGATGCGCACAGGCACCACTGGATGCCGCATAGCCGCCGCGCCACGTGATCTTCCGGCGGAGACGAGGTGATCTTCAGCGCAATGTCGACTTCGGCGGAGATCAGGTCGCCGATGCCGTCGTTGATGTGCACGCGCAGCGCGATGTCGGGATGGGCGCGCGCGAATTCCAGCAGCACCGGCGCCAGATAAAGATGGCCAAGCCCCGTGGGCAGGCGGATGCGCACGTCGCCGCGCACCGCGCCATCGAGACTGTCGATGGCCGCCTGCACCGTGCGCATCTCGTCCAGCAGCCGGATGCCGTGCTGGTACAGCAACTGCCCCGCCTGCGTCAGTTCGACATGGCGGGTGGTGCGCCGGAACAGTTGCGCGCCCAGATCGAGTTCCAGCCGCTTCAGCCGGTGCGACATGTTCGACCGCGTCATGCCGCAACGCTGGGCGGCCGCGCTGAGATTGCGCGACTCGACCATCGCGACAAAAAGCCTGACGAGGTTCAGGTCCGGCATATTGTCAATCATGATTCACCATTCCCGGCACAAACCGATGGATTGTCCAATGCGTCGGCCGAGTCTAGCATCGTCTTCATTGCCCTAGCCCCCTAGCCGAGGAGCGCCCGATCCCCATGCCGACCCCGCCCATTGACGCTTCCTGCGGCCCCTACGCCGGACTGCGCGTGCTGGACCTGAGCCAGGGGATCGCGGGCCCGTACTGCGCGCAGATCCTGTGGCAGCAAGGCGCCGACGTCATGAAGGTGGAGCCGCCCGACGGCGACTGGGGCCGGCACGTGGGCGTTGTGCGCGACGACCAGAGCGCGCTGTCCATTGCCTACAACGCCGGCAAGCGCGGCGTGTGCGTGGACGCGCGCCAGCCGCGCGGCAAGGCGCTTCTCGCGGAACTGGCGCAACGCGCGGATCTGGTGATCCAGAACTTCCGGCCGGGCGTGGCCGAGCGCATGGGGGTGGGCTACGACAGCCTCGCGGCGCGTTGCCCCGGTCTCGTCTACGTGTCCATCAGCGGTTACGGACCGGACGGCCCCTATGCCAACGCGCCGGCGTCCGATTCGGTGATGCAGGCCGACAGCGGCCTGATGTTCGCCAACCAGACGCCCGCGGGCGAGCCCCGCCGCATCGGCCTCTTGATGGCAGACATCGCCACCGCGCTGTACGCCGTGCAGGCCGCCAGTGCCGCGCTCTACCAGCAGGCGCGCAGCGGCCGCGGCCAGCATGTGCAGCTCAGTCTGCTTGCCGCCTGCGCGGCCTTGCAGGTGAACGACATTCTTGCCTATGGCATCGCGGGGCAGCGCGAGGCGGTGGCGGTCAGCGCGCCCAATGGCGTGTTCGACACCGCCGACGCGCGCCTGTCGGTGCTGGCGCTGAACAACGATCAGTTCGCGCGCTTGTGCCGCGCGCTCGAGCGGTCCGATTGGCTGGCCGATCCGGCCCTGTCCACCAACGCGGGGCGCATGGCGCAGCGCGACCGCCTGCATCGGGAAATGGCCGAGCAACTGGCGCTGCATCCCGCCGCGCACTGGGTGGAACGCCTGACGCGCGAAGACGTGCTGCATGCCCGCGTGCGCGATTACGACGGTCTGGCCGCGCATCCGCAGGCCGCGCACCTGGGCTTGCTGGAACCGCTGGCGCAGCCAGGCGGCGAGCCGCTGCCCTATGCGCGCGCGGCTGGCGCCTTGTCGCGCCGGCCCCTTGCCGCCGCGCCCGCGGTCGGTGAGCACACGGTCGAGGCGCTGACCGATTGGGGTGTGCCGCGCGGGCAGATCCAGGCCCTGCTTGAGGCCGGCGTGCTGCGCCAGGCTGCTTGCAGCAAGGAGGCCGTATGATGCGCGCCCTGGTCTGCCATCGCCACGGTCCGGTCGAGGACGTCGTGCCCGGCGAGCTTGCCGACGCGCCCGCCCCCGCCCCCGACGAGGTCACCATCGCCATCGAGCATGCGAGCGTCAGCCATGCAACCAAGCTGCTGATCGAGGGACGTTATCAAAGCCGTCCGCCCCTGCCCTTTGCGCCCGGCACGGAGGCCGCCGGCCGCGTCATCGCCTGCGGCGCCAAGGTCACGCGCCTCAAGCCTGGCGACAGGGTGGTGGCGCTGGCGCGCTGGGGCTGCTACGCCGAACGCCTGACCGTGCCCGAATACACCGTCTATCCGGTGCCCGAGGACTTGCCGCTCCTGAGCGCGCTGCCCATCCCGATTTCGTACGGCACCGCCTGGACAGCGCTGCTCTGGCGCGCCGCCATGCAGCCCGGCGAGACGGTGCTGGTGCTGGGCGCCGGCTCCGGCGTGGGGCTGGCGGCCGTCGAGATTGCGTCGGCACTGGGCGCGAACGTGATCGCCTGCGCCAGCACGCCGGAAAAGCGCCAGGCCGCGCTGGACGCGGGCGCGGCCCATGCGTTCGCCGCCGACGCGGACATGCCGCAGGCCGTCAAGGCGGCCAGCCACGGGCGTGGCGCGGACGTGGTGCTGGACGCCGTGGGCGGCGACGCCTTCGAACACAGCGTGCGCGCCGCGGCGGCCAACGCGCGCATGGTGTCGGTGGGTTTCGCCAGCGGCCGCATTCCCGACGTGCCGCTGAACCTGCTGCTTGTGAAGAACATTGCCCTGCATGGGTTTTTCTTTGGCCGCTACATCGGCTGGACGCCCGCGGACGAACGCATCGTCCACGCGCCCGCCGTGCAGCGGACCATGTCCACCCTCTTCGACTGGGCCCGCCGCCAGCGGATCCGGCCGGCTGTAACGGCGATCTATCCGATCACCGGTCTTGCCGCAGCACTCGCCGCCCTGGAAAGCCGACAAGTCGTCGGCAAGGTGGCGATCACAATAACGACGGAGACAACCCCATGCGTACCCACGACTTCCGGCGCGCCGCCTGGCCGCGCCGCGCCCGCGCAGCGATCGATGTAGCGCCCCGCATTCGCCAGCTTGCAGCCTTGGCCCTGGCGGCCAGTTGCGCCTGCTTTACGGTCGCGGCGCAGGCTGCCGATGCCTACCCCAGCAAGCCCATCACCATGGTGGTGCCCTACCCGCCGGGCGGTCCGACCGATATCGTGGCGCGGCTGGTGGCCGCGGAAATGTCCAAGACCATCGGCCAGAACATCGTCGTCGACAACAAGCCGGGCGCCAGCGGCATGATCGGCGCGGACCTTGTGGCGCGCGCCGCGCCCGACGGCTACACATTCCTGGCCAACGCCTCGCTGCATGTCATCAACCCGTACATCTACGCGTCGATGCGCTATGACGCTTTCAAGGATTTCGCGCCCATCACGCAGCTGGCGGACGTGCCGCTGGTGCTGGTGGTGCCGCAGACGTCCAAGGTGCGGACCGTGCAGGACCTGGTGGCGCAGGGCAAGACCCAACAGCTGAACTTCGGTTCGGCCGGGTCGGCGTCTGCGCAGCAGCTTGCGGGCGAGTCCTTCAAGGTGCGCGCCGGCCTGCCGATGCAGCACGTGCCCTACAAAGGCAGCGCGCCCGCGCTGACGGATCTGGTGGGCGGACAGATTCAGCTGATGTTCGATTCCATGCCGTCGGCCATGCCCTTCATCAAGTCCGGCAAGCTGCGCGCGGTGGCGGTCACCACAAGCCGGCGCGTGGATGAGCTGCCCGACGTGCCCACGATGGCCGAGTCCGGATTTCCGGGCTTTGACATCAGCACCTGGTACGGCCTGTGGGCGCCCAAAGGCACGCCGCCGGCCATCGTGGCCAAGCTGTCCGAGCACGCGGCCCGGGCGCTTCGCCAGCCCAATGTCGTAACGCAGTATGCCGGCCTGGGTGCCAAGCCGGTGGGATCGGACCCCGCGACGTTTGCCCGATTCAACGTGTCGGAAGGCGAAAAGTGGCGGGACATCGTCAAGGCGGCGCAAATCAAGCCGCAGTAGTGGGAAAGGCGGGCCGCGAAGACCTTCGGACGGACGCGGGCAAGCGCGGCGCGGGTAATCCCCCATAAGCAGCGCCGCGCCGCTGGATAAGAATTCATGGTTTGCGAGCCAACCAGTCCAGAGGTCCCAGGCATGAAGGCGTTCTTTCACGACGATCAAAAGCTTCACCATCCGCAGACCTACTTTTCGCGCGGCAAGATGCGCACGCCGCAGGAGGTGCCGTCGCGGCTGGACGGCCTGGTGCAGGCGGCGCGCAAGCTGGGCTTCGACGTCCAGGCGCCGGCCGACGACGGGGCGGGCGCGATCGCGGCGGTGCACAGCCTGGATTACCTGCGCTTTCTGCAAGATGCGCATGAAGACTGGATGAAGCTGCCCGGAGACTGGGGCGGCGAGGTCGTGTCGAACGTCTTCGTGCGCGAGCCCAACGCGCTGCGCGGCGTGCTGGCCAAGGCCGGGCGTTACCTGGCCGATGGCAGTTGCCCGGTTGGCCCGAAGACCTGGCATTCGGCCTATTGGTCGGCGCAATGCGCCATCGCGGGCGCCGATGCGCTGCTGGCCGGCGACCGCAGCGCCTACGCCATCTGCCGCCCGCCCGGCCACCATGCGCGGCGCGATGCCGCGGGCGGCTTCTGCTACCTGAACAACGCCGCCATCGCCGCCCAGCGGCTGACCCGCCGGTTTCCCCGCGTCGCCATCCTGGACACCGACATGCACCACGGCCAAGGCATCCAGGAAATCTTCTACGAACGAAGCGACGTGCTGTACGTCTCCATCCACGGCGATCCCGAGAACTTCTACCCCGTGGTGGCGGGCTTCGAGGACGAACGCGGCGCCGGCGCGGGCTATGGCTACAACATCAACCTGCCCATGCCACACGGCTCGCCGGAATCCGTGTTCTTCGAGCGGCTGGCGCAGGCGCGGCGTGCGATCGCATTGTTCCAGCCCGATGCCCTGGTGCTGTCGCTGGGCTTTGACATTTTCGAGAAGGATCCCCAGGCCATGGTCAGCGTGACGGAAGACGGTTTCGAGCGCCTGGGCCGCGAGGTCGGCGGCCTGAGCCTGCCCACACTGATCGTGCAGGAAGGGGGCTATTACATCGATGGGCTGGAATCGAACGCGACGCGGTTTTTTGCGGGACTGACGGGCGCTGGACGTTAGCGGATGCCCCGGCCAGTCACGCGCCGCCGGCAACCGGCAGGCGCATCGCCACACGCCGCTGCGCGGGCAGCCCGTGCCGGGCTTCGGCTTGCAGCACCGCGTAAAGCCGCGTTCCGGGCAACGCGGTCTCCTCGCGAAAACCCAGCCGCGCATACCACGGCGCGTTCCAGGCCAAATCGCGAAAGGTCGTCAGCGTGACCGCGGACAGCCCCGCCGCCTCGGCATGGCTGCACGCGGCCTGCACCAGACGCTGACCGAGCCCCATCCGCTGATGTTCGGCATCGACCGCCAGCTCCCACACATGCAGGTCGTCGTCAAAGCGCTCCGCGCCTAGAAATCCGCACACGCGCTCGGCGTCCTGCGCCACCCACGCCGTGCCCTGCGCGATCAGGCGCCGATGCTCGGATTCGGACATGACCGCATCGTCCGCGATCCACGCCAGCCCGGGCGCCGCGCGAAACACCGCCGCCGCGGATCGTTCGATGGCGGGCAAGAGGACGGCATCTTCAGGACGAGCGAAACGGATCGACATGGGGCGCAGAAATCTCCAAATGCAGACGCCCGCGATTCTACGCCGCGGCAGTCCGGTGTCTGACACCCTCAGTCCGGTGTCTGACACCCTGGTGAGATGAACTTCAATGCGACCGGCTGTCTCCAGGGTGTCAGACACCGGACTGGCGCGGCCCACCGCCCCCCCGCCCAATGTTTCAATCCCCCCCCCCCGCAATCCGTTGTTTAATCGGCGATCCCTCGCGGGACAATTCGCCTGGGCGGCCGCAATAGGCAGGCCCCGGCGATTCCAACAACAAGATTCAGGATGTCGCACGTGTTTCATGTCATCACCGCGTTTATCGCGCTCTACGTCATCTGGCGCTTCGTCTGGCGTCTGCGCTGGCCGGCTGCCGGCAAGCTGTTGCTGTCGGCATTGGTGCTGCTTGCCGCCGAACATCACCTCATCACCCGCACCTTCTTCGGCACCATGGCCTCGCCCGAGGTGCCCGCCGCCGTCCTGATGGCGCTCGGCTGGGCGTTTGGCGCGCTGATTCTGCTGGCCGTCTTCCTGTTCGTCTCGGACGTGGCGGGACTTGCCGTGTCGTTGTTTTCGCGCCGCCGCGGCCGCGCGCTGCTGGGCTGCCCGCGCCTGCGCGCCGTGTCCGCCGTGGCCGCGCTGGCGCTGTCCGCGCTGGGTGTCTGGCAGGCGGTGCGCGTGCCGCAAGTCGAAACCATCGAGGTCGCCCTGCCCAATCTGCCGCGCGCCTACGACGGCTTTCGCATCGTGCATCTGACCGACCTGCACGCCAGCCGCCTGCTGCAACGCGACTGGATGCAGGCCGTCGTGGCGCGCGCCAATGCGCTTGAACCGGACCTGACGCTCATCACCGGCGACCTGGTCGACGGCACGCCCGCGGCCCGCGCCGCCGACGTGCAACCGCTGGCCGATCTGCGCGCGCCGCATGGCGTGGTGGCGATCCCCGGCAACCACGAGTATTACGCCGAATACCTGGGCTGGCTGCAGGCCTTCGAGAAGCTGGGCCTGCGCATGCTGCTGAACGAACACATGGTCCTTGACCGCGACGGCCAGCCGCTAGTGCTGGCGGGCATCACCGACAGCGTGGCCGCGCGCGTCGGCCAGCCGCTGCCGGATATCGACGCGGCCATGAAGGGCGTGCCGCCGTCGTCTGCGGTCATCCTGCTGAGCCACCGGCCGGTCGGCGCCAAGCGCCACGCGCAGGCTGGCGCCGGCCTGCAGTTGTCGGGCCACACGCACGGCGGCCAGATCCTGGGCCCGCATCTCATCACGCAACTGGCCAACGAGGGCTATGTGTCCGGCATGTATCGGGTCGGCGGCATGCAGCTCTACGTGAGCAACGGCGCGGGCCTGTGGCCGGGATTTCCCATCCGGCTCGGACGGCCGTCGGAAATCACGCAGATCGTGCTGCACGCCGCGCCTCCTGCCTGACGCTGGCGAGCGGGCCACTTCGGCGGCGCATTGACAAGCGCCGCCGCGCTGACTTAGCATTCGGCCCTGCTTTTTCAACCCTTGCCATTTTCTGGGTGCAACCGTGTCTGCCATTCGTCAATTCGCCTGAACGCCGACGAGTACCGTCCTGGTACCGCGGTCAGCCTGCCCGCATTCGCTGCTCAACGCCATGTCATGAGCACACCCCGCCCGGCAGGCGCGGATCCAGGAAGCGCAACACCACCCCATCGCTGCTTCCCCTCCCGTAAAGACTGCGTTGTCGGCTTTTCCCATCTGCTGGAGAAGACCCATGACGCTGGATTTCTGCGCCTACGCGCAATCGCTGGACCTGTTCCGATATCCCCGAACGCCCCACCTGGAAGGCTCGCGCCTGCAGGAAGGCGACGAAGGCAACGGCCACGTGCCCTATCGCACGCTGGCGGGCCAGACCCTTGTCGTTGAAGAAAAGCTCGACGGCGCCAACACGGGCATCAGTTTCAGCCCGTCTGGCGAACTGCTGCTGCAATCGCGCGGCCACTATCTGGTGGGCGGCGGGCGCGAACGGCAGTTCAGCTTCATCAAGGCCTGGGCCGCCGCGCATGCGGACTGGCTGCTGGACCGGCTGGAAGACCGCTACGTGATGTACGGCGAAACCCTGTCGAAAAAGCACTCCGTGTTCTACGACGCGCTGCCGCATCACTTCTTTGAATTCGATGTACTGGACCGCCGCACCGGCCAATTTCTGTCGACCGGCGCGCGCCGCGCGCTGCTGGCCGGCGGCCCGGTGCTGTCCGTGCCGGTGCTGTCCGTGCCGGTGCTGTACGAAGGCCCGGCGCCCGCGCGGCTGGCCGATCTGAAGGCCCTGCTAAAGCCCTCGCTTGCCAAGACGGCCGGCTGGCGCGACGCGTTCGAGGCCACCGTGCTGCGCGAAGGCCTGGACCTGGCGCGCGCCTGGAAGCAGTGCGACAAGTCGGATCTGTCCGAAGGCCTCTACATCAAGGCCGAAGCCGACGGCAAGACGCTCGCCCGCTACAAGTGGGTGCGCCGCGACTTCGTGCAGGCCATCCTGGATTCCGACATGCACCATTCGGAGCAGCCCTACATCCCCAATCTGCTCGCCGACGGCGTCGACCTGTACGCGCCGCGCCTCGCGGTGGACTGGGACACCTTGCGCGGCGCCCCCCGCGACGGAGAGACATCATGAATTACGAACAGATCCGGGCACTGGTTCCCACGCCTGCGCGCAGCGTAGATTACGCCGCGTGTCTGGCGGCCTTTCCCGCGCTGGAGCTGGCCAAGACCACGCCGCAGGACCCGCGCTATCACGGCGAGGGCGACGTATGGACGCACACGCAAATGGTCGTGGACGCGCTGCTCGCGCTGCCGCAGTACCAGGCTGCGTCACGCGCCGACCAGGAGATCGTGTTCCTGGCGGCGCTGCTGCACGACGTGGCCAAGCACAGCACCACGGTGATCGACCCGGTGACGGGCGCCATCGGCCAGCCCGGCCATTCGCGCAAGGGCGCGATCGATGCGCGCATCGCCTTGTGGGACGCCGGCGTCCCCTTCGCGGTGCGCGAAGCCATCTGCCGGTTGATCGCCACGCATCAGGTGCCGTTTTTTGCACTGGAAGGCTCGCGCCGCGGCCGCTCGCCCGAATTCATCGTGCGCGAGCTGTCCTGGCAGCTGTCCCTTCCGCTGCTTGCCATGCTAGCCGAGGCCGACATGCGCGGCCGCCTCTGCGCGGACGCGGGCCGCGTGCTGGACAACATCGCCCTCTTTTGCGAACTGGCGCGCGACGAAGCGTGCTTCGGCCAGCCCCGCGCATTTGCCGATGCGCACACCGCCGTCAGCTATTTCCGCGGCGCGGACGTGCATCCCGACTACGCCTTGTTCCAGGAGCCCGGTTCGCGCGTCATCGTGATGTCGGGCCTGCCCGCCTCCGGCAAGAACACCTGGGTAGCGGCGCATCATCCCGATCTGCCGGTGGTGTCGTTCGACGATGCGCGCGAGGAACTGGGGCTGCGCCACGGCAAGAATGAGGGCATGGTGGCGCACCTGGCCGTCGACCGCGCGAAGGCCCTGCTGCGCGCCCGCGCACCCTTCGTGTGGAACGCCACCAACCTCAGCGAACTGATGCGCAAGAAGACGCTGGACCTGCTGTACGCGTATCAGGCCGACGTGGAGCTGGTGTATCTGGAAAAGCCGCGCGCCGAGCTGCTGCGGCGCAATGCCCGGCGCGACACATCGTTGTCCAACAAGACCCTGACGGGCATGCTGCACCGCTGGGACCTGCCGCTGCCGACCGAGGCGCACCGCGTGGTCTACGCGGTGTAGCGCCGGTCAGGCCGGGGCCGGCGCCAGCATGCTGTCCCGCAGCCGCAGCACGGACGCGCACGACGTGTCGCGATGCGTCACCAGCGACAGGGACAGCGCGCCGTGCGCGTCCGGGTCGGTCAAGGGCACAAAGGCCACATGCGGCGTCGAATAGGCACGGGTCACGCCGGGCACCAGCGCCACACCCAGGCCGCTGGCGACCAGGCTGACCAGCGTCTGCACCTGGATCGCTTCCTGGCTGATGCGGGGCGAAAACCCCGCCTTGTGGCATAGCGCCAGCGTCACCCCGTTCAGCCCCGGCACCTTGGCCGGCGAATACAGCACGAAGTTCTCGGACCGCATGCGTTCCAGCGCGATCGGGCCGGCGCCGGCCAGCGGATGCCCGGCGGGCACGGCCAGGATCAGGTCATCGCGCTCGACCACCCACGAATCCAGTTCGTTGTCTACGGCCAGCGGCCCGCGCACCAGGCCGGCGTCAATTTCGTTGGCGCGCAGCATCGCCACCAGGCCGACCGTGCTGTCCTCGCGCAGATCCAGCTGCACGTCCGGGTATTGCGTCCGGAAGGCGGGCAGGCAACGCGGCAGCAGCATGTAGGTGGCCGAGCCCACGAAGCCCAGCCGCAGCGTGCCCCATTCGCCCAGCGCCACCCGGCGGGCGGCCTGACGCGCCTGGTCGGTATGAAACAGCGCGCGGCGCGCGTCGGCCATCAGCGCATCGCCCGCCGGCGTCGTCGAGACGCCCTTGGCGCCCCGCACCAGCAGCGGCACGCCCACCGCGTGCTCCAGTTTCTGGATCGACACCGACAGCGCCGGCTGCGCAATGTGCAGGGCCTCCGCCGCACGGCGGTAACTGCCCAGTTCGGCAATCGTGACGAACTGCCGAAGCTGGCGCAAATCTATAGCCATAACAGATTCCGTATCAAGCAATACCGAAGCCATATTAGACGCGTATGTGCGGCGCCGATAGGATTTCCGCCATGACCACGCCTCCCTCCCCGACCGTCTCTGCGCTGGACGGCATCCGCATCCTGGACCTGACCTCCGTCGTGTTCGGCCCCTATGCCTCGCAGATCCTGGCCGACTACGGGGCGGACGTCATCAAGGTCGAAGCGCCCGGCGGCGATTCCACTCGGCACACCGGCCCCGCGCAGGAGCCCGGCCTGTCCGCGATCTTCCTGGGGCTGAACCGCAACAAGCGCAGCATCGTGCTGGACCTGAAGCAGCCGGCCGCGCGCGAGGCGCTGCTGACGCTGGTGGACCAGGCCGACGTGCTGATGCACAGCATGCGGCCGGCCAAGATGGCCGCGCTGGGGCTGGACCCCGCCACGCTGTGCGCCCGCCATCCGCGGCTGGTGTATGCCGGTCTGTATGGCTTTGGCGAAGGCGGCGCCTACGACGGCCGCCCGGCTTACGACGACATCATCCAGGGCCTGTCCGGATTCGCCGACCTGGTCGGCCGCCAGACCGGCGCGCCGCGCTATCTGCCCACCGTCGCCGCCGACAAGACCTGCGGCCTCATCGCCGCGCACGCCATCCTGGCCGCGTTGTTCCAGCGCGAGCGCACGGGCCGCGGCCAGCAGCTGGAAGTGCCCATGTTCGAAAGCATGGCGTCGTTTGCGCTGGTGGAGCATTACTACGGCCGCCATCTGGCCGATGCGCCCGGCCCGGCCGGTTATCCGCGGGTGCTGACGCCGTGGCGCCGGCCCTGCCAGACCGCCGATGGGCACGTCTGCCTGATGCCCTACACGGACGCCCATTGGCGCGATTTCTTCAACGCCGCCGGCCGCCCCGACCTGGCGCAGGATCCGCGCTTTGCTGACATCTCGGCGCGCACCCGGCACATCGAGACGCTGTACGAACTGCAGGCCGGCATCGTCGCGGCCCACGACACCGCGTACTGGCTTGCCCTGTGCGAGCGGCTGGAGATTCCGGCCGCGCCCGTTAACCGGCTGGAAGACCTGGAGACCGATCCGCACCTGGAGAGCGTCGGCTTCTTCGTGCCGCTGCAAAGCGCGTCCGGCAGCCAATACCGCTTTCCCCGCAACCCGGTGCGCCTGCAGCAGTCCAGCGTGCCGCCCGCCATGCCGCCGCGCCTGGGCGAGCACACCCACGAAGTGCTGCGCCAGGCCGGCCTTGAACCGTCCACCATCGACGCCCTGCTGCAAGCGGGCGCCGCCGGCCAAGCGCCCTCCCCCTCTTCCGACAACGCCAAGGACACCGCATGACCCAAGACCGCAACGCCGCGCCCGCCGCCCAACTGGGCCAGGGCTACTACTGGCAGGACCTTACCGTCGGCCAGCGCTTCCAGACGTTTCGCCGCACGGTCACCGAGACCGACATCGTCAACTTCATCAGCGTCACGGGCATGCTGGAGACCATCTTCATCGACGCCACCTACAGCCACGGCGCGATAAAGGGCCGGCCCGCCCCCGGCGCGCTGACCTACGGCCTGATCGAAGGGCTGATCATGCAGGGCATGGTGCAGGGAACGGGCCTGGCGCTGCTGGAAGTCCACAAGAAAATGATCGCGCCCGTGGTGGCCGGCGACACGATCTGGGCCGAGATCGAAGTGACCGGCGTGCGCCCCACCTCGCAGCACAACCGCGCGGTGGTCACGTCCGCGATCGACGTCCGCAACCAGCATGGCAAGCCGGTGATGGCCTACACGGCCGTGCGCATGCTGGCCGGCAGACCCGGCTGAATGCCCCTGCGGCGGCACGGGTCCCGGCAGAGGACGCGGCCGTCAGTTCGCAGTATCCATAACAGCACAAGGAGACAACCATGAAAAAAGCAATGCTGGCCGCCACGCTGGCCATCCTGGCGCTGGGAGGCGCCGCAAGCGCCCAGGCCGCATGGCCCGACCGCCCGATCACGATGGTGGTGCCCTTCCCGCCCGGCGGGCCGACCGACCTGGTGGCGCGCGTGCTGGCCAAACAGCTCACCGACCAGCTCGGCCAGACCGTCGTCGTCGAAAACAAGGGCGGTGCCAACGGCAACATCGGCATGCAATACGCGGCCGCGGCCAAGCCGGACGGCTACACGGTGCTGTACAACACCTCGTCCATCGCGCTCAGCCCCAACCTGTACCGCTCGCTGGCGTTCGACCCGGTCAAGGACTTTTCGCCCGTCTCCAGCACGGCCGTCATTCCACTCGTCCTCCTGGTGCATCCCTCGGTGCCCGCCGACACAGCGCCCGCGTTTGTCGACTACGCCCGCAAGCATCCCGGCAAGCTGTCGTACGGCTCGGCGGGCGCGGGCAACGTCACGCACCTGGGCGCGTTGCTGCTCCTGAAGTCGCTGAACATCGACGCGGTCCACGTGCCCTATCGCGGCAGCGCCCCGGCCATGACCGACCTGGTCGGCGGCCAGGTCCAGGTGATGACCAACACGCTGAACGACTCGCTGGGATTCATCCGCGAAGGCAAGCTGCGCGCCCTGGCGGTGACCAGCGAGACCCGCAGCGACCAGTTGCCCAACGTGCCGACGGTGGCGGAAACGGTGGCGCCGGGCTTTGGCATGGGCGCCTGGCAAGGCGTCGTCGTGCCGGCAGGCACGCCCGCGCCCGTCATCGACAAGCTGAACGCCGAGATCCTGCGCGCGCTCAAATCCCCGGAAATGCAGAAGCAGCTCAAGGTGCAGGGCGCGCAGGCGCTGGGGTCGACACCGCAGGAATACGCCGCCTACATCAAGAGCGAGATCGCGCGGTGGGGCGAGGTAGTGAAGGCGGCAAACGTGAAGCTGGACTGACTGCGCAGCCCACGTATTCGCCCATGAGAAACGCCCGCGGCAAGCGGGCGTTTCCTGTTCTGCGGGCGGGCCGGATCAGCGTCCGGCGGCCTTGGCGCTCAGTCCATTGGCCACGCCCATGTCGGTCTTGGGCACGTCGCGCAGGATCACGCGCACGTCTTCGCCCGACATGTCGAGGCTGGCGCACACGGCCTGGTTCAGCGCCGCGATCAGCGCGGCCTTTTTGGCCTCGTCGCGCCCTTCGATCAGGTCCACGTCCACGCGCGCCATGCGCTTGCCGATCTCGCCCGCCACGATCACGTGTTCGGCCGGGATTTCGTGCAGCACGGCGCGCACGCTGGGCACCGGGGCCGCGATGCTTTCGACCACCGCGTTGGACGCCGCCTTCAAGAGAGCGGCTTTCTGGGCGGCCGAGTGGCCTTGCATGATCTGGACGTTCAAGAGGGGCATGGCAGGTTCCGAGGGTGCATGACGAGGAAAGCCGGCCAAGCCGGCCGGCAAGCCATCATATCGTGACTGCGCCCGCGTGCAAGCAGGTGCACGCGGGCGCATGGGGTCATGCCGACGATGCGGGGATCAGGCGGCGGCCTTGCCCTCGCTTTCCTGCTCGGGCTGGGCCGTCAACGCAGCCGCATCGGGCGTGGCGGCGTCGCCCGCCACCTGCGTCTCGGTCAGGGCCGGCGTCACCAGCTCGACGACCTTCTTGCGCGACAGCATGCCCAGGAACTCGTCGTCCTCACCCGTCACGGCGACCGGCTGGTCGCTGTGCACCAGTTGCGCCAGCACCTCGCCCAGGCCAGCCGTGGCCGGCACCGACGCCAGGTCCTCGACGAAGCGGGACACGTCGCGCACGCCTTCCTGCATCGCCTTCTCGGCGGCCTCGGCGGTCAGCACGCCAGCCAGACGCTTGCCATCCAGCACCGGCGCGTACTCGTAGTTCAGCGCCTTCATGCGGTCCACGGCGTGCGCCGGGCGCGAGCGCATCGTCAGCGTCAGGCGCGCCGGATTCACGGCGTGCGTGGCGTTGAGCACCTTGGTGCGGTTCACGTCTTGCAGGAACGACTGCACGTAATCGTTGGCCGGGTTCAGCAGGATGTCTTCCGGCGTGCCCTCCTGCACCAGTTCGCCGTCCTTCAGGATGGCGATGCGGTTGCCCAGACGCAGCGCTTCGTCCAGATCGTGCGTGATGAAGACGATGGTCTTGTTCAGCTTGGCCTGAAGCTGCAGGAGCTGATCCTGCATTTCGCGGCGGATCAGCGGGTCCAGCGCGGAAAACGCTTCGTCCATCAGCAGGATCTCGGCATCGGTGGCCAGCGCGCGCGCCAGGCCGACACGCTGCTGCATGCCGCCCGACAGTTGATGCGGATACTGGTTCTCGAAGCCCGACAGGCCCACCTGCTCCAGCCATTCGCGCGCACGCTTCTCGCGCTCGGCCTTGCCAACGCCCTGCACGGTCAAGCCGTACGCCGCGTTGTCCAGCACGGTGCGGTGCGGAAACAGGCCAAAGCGCTGGAACACCATGCTCATCTTCTTTTGGCGGAAGATTTCCAGGTCGCGCTTGTTCAGGCTGACCACGTCCACGCCGTCGACCAGGATGTGGCCCGAGCTGGGCTCGATCAGGCGGTTGAAGTGGCGGATCAGCGTGGACTTGCCCGAACCGGACAGCCCCATGATGACGTAGATGCTGCCTTCTTCGATGGACAGGCTGATGTCGCGCAGGCCGAGCGTGTGGCCGCTCTTGGCCAGCAGCTCTTCCTTGCTCATGCCGCCCTGGGCGGCCTGCAGCCATTTGTTCGGATGCGCACCGAAAATCTTGTAGATGTTCTTGACTTCGATCTTGCTCATCGCTGGCCTCCCGTGCGCATGCGCTGTCCATACGATTGCGTGATCCGGTCGAACAGCACGGCCAGCACCACGATACCCAGGCCGGCGAGCAGGCCCCGGCCCACTTCCAGGCGGTTGATGCCCAGAAGCACTTCATAACCCAGGCCGCGCGCGCCGATCATCGACGCAATCACCACCATCGACAGCGCCATCATCGTGGTCTGGTTGATACCGGCCATGATGTTGGGCAGCGCCAGGGGCAGCTGCACGCCGAACAGCTGCTGGCGCGGGTTGGCGCCAAAGGCGCGCGACGCTTCCAGCACTTCGCGGTCGACCAGGCGGATGCCCAGGTCGGTCAGGCGGATGAGCGGCGGCACGGCGTAGATGACGGTTGCGATGATGGCGGGGATCTTGCCCAGGCCGAACAGCATCACGACAGGAATCAGATACACGAAACTGGGCATCGTCTGCATCACGTCCAGCACGGGCAGCATGCCCGAGCGCAGCCAGTTCACCCGTGCCATCAGCACGCCCAGCGGAATGCCGATCAGCACCGACAGGCCGGCGGCCATGATCATCAGCGCCAGCGTCTGCATGCCGGCGTCCCACAAGCCCAGCACCCCGATGACGCACAGCAGCGCGCCCATCGCCAGGCTCAGGCCGATGCGGCGGCTCACGCCGTAGGCGATCGCGATGGTGACCGCGACCACCGCCCACCAGGGCGAATTGCGCAGCAGTTGCTCCAGCCACACCAACGCGTGCAGCACGGGCTGGGACATTTTTTCCAGCGTGTCCGCGTAGTTGGTGACCAGGTGATCGACGAAACCGTCGATCGCCCCCCGTACCTGACGGGCGGGAATAATTTCAGGAAACATACATTCGACTCCATTCTGGCGCGCTCGCCGCCCGTGTCGCCACCGGGCACGCTGGCGCAGGACAAGACATCGAGACTGAGACTGGCGCCAGGCACCCGGAAGGACCGCTGATTGCGCAAATCCATTCCGCATCGGTGCCCGGCACCGGAATCACTGCCACCGCGGGTGGCGGCACAAGCACGCTTGCCGGGCCGGACGCATGCGCCCGGCCGGCGGCCATCCCGGCAAAGAGTTCCGGCCCCTTGACGGGCCGGTACGCGCCACCGCGGCGCGCAGCCAGGATCACAGTGCTTTACAGCGCGCTTTGGACGCGCCCGGCGACGTCGGCGGGGACCCACTTGGTCCAGACGTCGGGTTTGTTCTTCAGGAACCACTTGGCCACGGCGTTGGACTCATCGCCGGACTCTTCCATGTGGGCCAGGGTTTCATTGATGACCGGCAGCGGCACCGAGACCTTGGACAGGAATTCGGTCAGCTTGGGCGCATCTTCGGAGAACTTGGTGTTCACCGCGGTAAAGACAGGGTTGTCGGGGTAGGCGCTGGGCTCGGGCTTGGCGCACTTGGGCGACGTCAGGCACTTGTGCTTTTCAGCATCGTAGGCCGGCAGGTCCAGCTTGACCAGATCCATGGCGCCGACCAGCGGCGTGGGCGACCAGTAATAGAAGACCACGTTCTGCTTGCGCTTGTAGGCCGACATCAGGGCCGCCTTTTGCGCAGCGCCCGTGCCGGGCGAGTACAGCGTGTAGGCGTCGTCCAGTTTCAAGGCGTGGAACAGGTTGTTGCTGGTGACTTCGCAACCCCAGCCGGCCGGGCAGCCATAGAAACGGCCCTTGCCGGGTTCTTCCGGATCCTTGAATTCATCCTTGAACTTGGGCAGGTCCGCCGCCGACTTCAGCTCGGGCAGACGCTCGGCCGTGTACTTGGGGATGTACCAGCCTTCGGCGCCCATGTACAGATCGCCGATGCGCTTGACCTTGCCGGTCTTCTCGGCGCGGGCCCAGGGATCGGCCACGCTGTTCAGCCAGATCTCGGTGTTGATGTCCAGATCGCCGCGCTCAAGGGCGGCCAGGGCGGGCAAGGTCTCGGTGGGCAGAGTTTCGGTCTTGCAACCGTAGCCCTTTTCCATGATGAATCGTTCGACGTCGACCAGGACCAGGTTGGATTCCCAGTTCATGGCGCCGAACATGACCGGACGCTTGAGTTCACATTGCGGAGCGTCGGCGGCTTGAGCCGTGCCAGCAAACGCAAACAAAACGGCCGCGGCGGCCAGGGACTTGACAGGGGTAAAACGCATTGGCTTTTGCCTCCATAGGTTCAGGCACTCACGCCAGGATGAAAGCCTGGGGCGGCACCGTGGAGCTAAGGGGGTTGTGCGGAAGACGGGCTGAACCGCCAATACAAACCGACACTAGCAACAAGACTGCCCGCGAGGGATGCGGCGTCTTGCAAGACAGGGAGCTTCAAAAACGGGTTTTTGAATACTCACAGAAAGAGAACAAACTGAACGAAGAAGGCAGCATCTTAAACGAAATTGCTGCGCCGCCCAACCCCGGGGGTGAATGAAACAGATACATTCACGGTCAAATTACCCCGGGAAAACCCCAGTAGATCAGGGGGAAACGGCGGATTTCTCCTAGGGAGACCAAACCCGAAAACGCAGATACATTTAGTTAATATTATGTGCCTATTAATACGTTCAGCGCGTTCCAGAGTGCACTGCAACACAGCAATTGGTTCCAGAAATCTCGAACATTCATGCTTTTAAGATGGGTCCAATTGACACCGCGGCCCCTCACTCTCCGGACCGCGATCCATACATATAGTCCCGCCGCCACGGATAAGAGAGATCCCCTGGCCCATCCAGTTCGTCCGCGCGGCCCGTCGCCGGATGCTGGACAAGGATCTGATGCAGCGCGATCCACCCATGCTCGAAGGCCATGGCGCACCCGGCCAGATACAGCCGGTACGCGCGCAGCGACCGCTCGCCCTGGTCCCCGCCCAGGATGCGGGCCGCTTCGGGCAAGCGCGCCTCCAGTCCATCGCTCCAGGCCCACAGCGTGCGCGCATAGTGCGGCCGCAGGTTCTCCACGTCCAGGTCTTCCAGCCCGCCATTGGCCAGCGCCTGCATCACCACGCTGACGTGCGTCAGCTCGCCGCCCGGGAAGATGTATTTCTCGATGAACTCGCCCATCCCGTTGCCCAGTTCGGCGTTGTACACGCCGGCCGCGGTGATGCCGTGGTTCATGATCAGCCCGCCCGGCCGGAGCAGCCGCCGCAGCTTGGCGAAGTAGCTTTCCAGCTGCGCGCGCCCCACGTGCTCGAACATGCCGACCGATGCGATCTTGTCGTAGGGCTGCGATTCGTCCAGCTGGCGGTAATCCAGCAGCATCATGCGGACCCGCCCGGACAACCCCTTCTCTTCGATCAGCCGGCTGACGTGCGCATGCTGGTTGCGCGACAGCGTGATGCCGGTGGCGTCGACGCCGTAGTTTTCGGCGGCCCACAGCAGCAGGCCGCCCCAACCCGCGCCCACGTCCAGGAACCGCTCGCCGGCCGACAGACGCAGCTTGCGGCAAATGAGATCGAGCTTGGCCTCCTGCGCCTGCGCCAGCGTCATGCCGGTTTCGCGGTAGTAGGCGCACGAATAGACGCGGCGCGGATCTAGCCACAGCGCGTAGAAGTCGTCGGACAGGTCGTAGTGGAACTGAATCTGTTTGGCGTCGCGCTCGACCGAATGCCGCCACACCGACATCACCTTGCGCACCAGCTCGGTCAGCCATCCGCCCCGCGCGGCGTCCATGGGCGAACCGGGCAGCAGCTTTGCCGCGGCCGCCATGACGTCGCGCATGCGCCCTTCGATATCGATGCGGCCTTCGACGTAATCCTGGCCCAGCACGCCGACGGCCCCTTCGGCAAGATGGGCCAGCGCGCTCTTGTCGTGCGTCACGAACCGCACGCGGGGGGCCGGCGCGCCGAGCACGGCGCCATCGGGCAGCACAAGCTGCACAGGGACAGGCAGGGCCTGAAGTTTGCGTTCCACGACAGATAGCAAAGGATTCACGGCTTCTCCTCCGGATGCGTAGCGGCGCCAGGGACGCTTTCGGAAAGCACCCGCAATTTTCCTGTAAGCCCGCCCATGATAAAGTCCCCGGCTTGGCGCGGCCAGTACAGCCCCTGCACCGCCACGCGCCCTGTCCCTGCGTTTCATCGCGATCTACATGCCCCCATCACAGACATCCCGCAGCAGCCTGCCCGGTTGGCTCATCCTCATGGGCGCGCTGACGGCCATCGGCCCGTTCGCCATCGATATGTACTTGCCCGCGTTCCCCACGATCGCGGCCAATCTCGGTGTCTCCCGCGGCGATGTCGAGCGCACGCTGGCGGCGTACCTGATCGGCCTGGCGATGGCGCAGGTGTTCTACGGCCCGATGGCCGACCGCTTCGGCCGCAAGCCGCCGCTGCTGGTGGGCCTGACCCTGTTCATGATCGCCTCGCTGGGGTGCGCGTTGTCGGGATCGGTCGAAGCCCTGACCGGCTGGCGCGTCGTGCAGGCAATGGGTGGCGCGGCCGGCATCGTGATTCCGCGCGCGGTCATCCGCGACCACTACGAGACCCACGAAGCGGCGCGCGCCATGTCGCTGCTGATGCTCATCATGGGCCTGGCGCCGATCCTTGCGCCGCTGATCGGGGGCCAGTTGCTGGCCATCACCTCGTGGCGCAGCCTCTTCTGGGTGATGCTCGCGGGCGGTGCGATGCTGATGACGGCCGTCATCCTCATCATGAAGGAATCGCTCACGCCCGAGCGCGTGGTGCCGCTGCGCTGGAGCACCATCCTGCAAAACTATCGCGGCCTGTTCGCGCACCGCGGATTCATGTCGCACAGCCTGGCGGGCGGTTTTGGCCAGGCCGGCATGTTTGCCTACATCATCGGCTCGCCCCGCGTCTTCATCGAACTCTACGGCGTGCCGCCGCAATACTACGGCCTGCTGTTCGGCACCAACGCGCTGTCGCTCATCATCTGCTCGCAGATCAGCGCGCGGCTGCTGCGCACCTACACCCCGCGCCAGCTGCAAAGCCGCGCGCTGGTCACGCTGGCCTGCGCCAGCCTCGCCGCCGTCGCGCTGACGCTGGCCGGGCTGCTGACGCTGCCGCTGCTGATGTTGTGCCTGATCTGCTACATGGGCAGCCAGGGCTTTGTGAACCCCAACTCGGCGGCGCTTGCGCTGGCGGACCAGGGCAAGCGGCTGGGCGCGGCGTCTGCGCTATTGGGGACGCTTCAGTTGTCGTGCGGCGCCCTCGCGGGTTTCGCCGTCAGCGCCTGGCAATCCGACACCGCCCTGCCGCTGACCACCACCCTGGCGGCCTGCGCATGCCTGTCCTGGACGGCCGGGCGTGTGGCGCGTTCGCACACCGCCTAGCCCTGCAGCTTGATTTACTTAAGATTTTCGTATTAGAATCGCGGTCTTCACATGAAGTTTCCCGTGCAGGACTACTATGCTTTGTAGTTCAGCACTCTGACCCCCAACCGCGTGTTGTGAATGCAAGCGGGCGGCAGGCAGCGGGTATAAGCACTGGGGTGAAATCACTTTCCCCCTCATCCACTAAGACTGGGTGGCCGGCCAAGGCAGCGTACAGCAGCCTTCACAGCCCGGCGGCTAAACCCCCGTCTACTCCCCCGAAGCGATGCGCGGCAAGAACGACACTAAAGAGGTGCATCCATGGCACGCGTATGCCAAGTGACCGGCAAAGGCCCGATGGTGGGCAACAATGTTTCGCACGCAAACAACAAGACCAAGCGTCGCTTCCTGCCCAACCTGCAATCGCGCCGGTTCTGGGTTGAAAGCGAAAACCGCTGGGTTCGCCTGCGTGTTTCTGCCAAGGCCATCCGCACGATCGACAAGAACGGCATCGAAGCCGTGCTGGCCGAAATGCGTGCCCGCGGCGAAATGGCCTAATCGGCCGCCCCGCCAATCTACATACTAGGAGCACGACATGGCCAAAGGTATCCGCGAAAAGATCAAGCTCGAGTCGACCGCCGGCACGGGTCATTTCTACACGACCACCAAGAACAAGCGCAACATGCCCGAGAAGATGCTGATCAAGAAATTTGATCCGGTCGCTCGCAAGCACGTCGACTACAAGGAAACCAAGCTGAAGTAATTCAGCCGGTATCCCGCAAAAAAGGCCCTGTCATGCAGGGCCTTTTTTATTGCCGGCTTTTTATTGCCCGCTTTTTATTGCCCGCTTTTGATTGCCATTAATTTGCCGCTGCGCCAAGGCCCATGTTTCAATTAGGCCGCACCGGCGGCGCCCCAGGCGCGCGCGAGGCCCGATTCATCTTCAGCCTGCGATTACTCCACCATGATCCGTCCCTGCCTCACTATGCTGCGCCGCGCGCTTGCGCCCGCGATCCTGGCCCTGGCCCTGGCTCCGGCCGCCCCCGCCGCCGCCAAAGACAAGGAACCGCCCATCCGCATCGGCGAGATCAACAGCTACAAGGCCATTCCCGCCTTCCTGGGCCCGTACAAAAAGGGTTGGCAACTGGCGCTTGAAGAGGTCAACGCCGCGGGTGGCGTGCTGGGCCGCAAACTCGAAGTCATCTCGCGCGACGACAACGGCAATCCGGGCGATTCGGTCCGGGCCGCGCAGGAACTGCTGGCGCGCGAAAAAGTCGAGCTGCTGTTCGGCGGGTTCCTTTCCAACACCGGCCTGGCGCTGACCGATTTCGCCAAGCAGCAAGAGGTGTTCTTCCTGGCCGCCGAACCGCTGACCGACAAGATCACCTGGCAGGAAGGCAACCGCTACACCTACCGCTTGCGTCCGTCCACCTGGATGCACGTGGCGGCGGTGGCGCCCAAGGCGCTCGCCCTGCGCAAGAAGCGCTGGGCCATCGTCTACCCCAATTACGAATACGGGCAATCCGCCGTGGCCACGTTCAAGGCCATGATGCAGTCGTTCCAGTCCGACGTGGAATTCGTCGCGGAACAGGCCGTGCCGCTGGGCAAGGTGGATGCCGGCGCGGTGGTGCAGGCGTTGGCCGACGCCAAACCCGACGCCATTTTCAACGTGCTGTTCGCCGCCGACCTGACGCGCTTCGTGCGCGAAGGCAACACGCGCGGCCTCTTTGAAAACATGCCGGTCGTCTCGCTGCTGTCCGGCGAACCCGAATATCTGGAACCGCTGGGCGCCGACACCCCCACCGGCTGGATCGTCACCGGCTATCCCTGGTACGCCATCGACACGCCGGCCAACAAGACCTTTGTCGAGGCCTACAAGAAGCGCTTCAACGAAACGCCCAAGGTCGGGTCGGTGGTCGGCTATGCATCGTTGATGTCGATCGCGCAGGGC
Source organism: Achromobacter sp. JD417 (assembly GCF_041879325.1). NCBI lineage: Bacteria > Pseudomonadati > Pseudomonadota > Betaproteobacteria > Burkholderiales > Alcaligenaceae > Achromobacter > Achromobacter sp. JD417. The sequence continues at coordinate 4,343,143 of NZ_CP087159.1, forward strand.
CTGAAGGCCGCCGGTTCCGTGGACACGGAAAAGCTCGTCGACGCCTTTGCCGGCCTGAAGGTGGACACGCCCTACGGCCCGATCCAGTACCGCAAGATCGACCATCAATCCACGATGGGCGTCTACGTGGGCGTGACCGCGGTCGAGGACGGCAAGGGCATCATGAAGGACTTTGCCTACATCGACGGCGCGCGGCTGCAGCCGCCCGACGAACAGGTGCGCAAGATGCGGCCGGCACACTGATGAATGTGTCCGGGCTGCTGCTGCAGCTGCTCAATGGCCTGGCCGACGCCAGCGCGCTGTTCCTGGTCGCCGCGGGCCTGTCGCTGATCTTTGGCGTGACCCGCGTGGTCAACTTCGCGCACGGCTCGTTCTACATGCTGGGCATCTACCTGGCCTGGACCTTCACCAGCCATTTCGGTAGCGGCGCGGGTTACTGGTTCGGCCTGCTGCTGGCGGCGCTGGCGACCGGCCTGATCGGCGCGGCGGCCGAACTTCTGGTGCTCAAGCGCCTTTACCGCGCCCCCGAACTCTTCCAGCTGCTGGCGACCTTCGCCCTCGTCCTCATCATCGGCGACGCGGCCCTGGCCATCTGGGGCCCCGAAGACCTGTTCTCGGCCCGCGCGCCTGGCCTGTCGGGCGCCGTGCAGATCCTGGGCCGCCGTTACCCTGAATACGACCTCCTGCTGATTGCCGCCGGCCCCATCGTGCTGGGCCTCTTGTGGCTGCTGCTCATGCGCACCCGCTGGGGCCGGCTGCTGCGCGCCGCCGCTGAAAACCGCACCATGCTGGCGGCGCTGGGCGTGAATCAGGCCTGGCTGTTCACGTCCGCCTTCACGCTGGGCGCGTTCCTCGCCGGCCTGGGCGGCGCGCTGGCGGCGCCGCGCGTGCCCGCCACCCTCGGCCTGGACCTTGAAATCATCGCCAGCGCGTTTGTCGTGGTGGTCGTGGGCGGCTTGGGATCGGTGCCGGGCGCGTTCCTGGCGGCCGTGCTGATCTGCTCGGTCAAGGCGCTGTTCGTGTTCCTGGGCCAGGTCGCCATCGGCCCGTGGGTCTTCAATCTGTCCAAGCTCACGCTGCTGGCCGAATTCGCCGTGATGGCCGTGGTGCTGGTCGTGCGGCCGTGGGGCCTGATGGGCAAGCCCCCCGCCCCTACTTCGCACGCGGGCATGCCGGAGCGCCCCATATCCCCGGCGGGCCCCCGCCTGCGTCTGGCCTATGGCGTGCTGCTGGCCTTGCTGGCGTTGGTACCCGTCGCGACGCTGTACTGGCCCTACCTCAGCATCCTCATGACCGAGATCCTGATCGCCGCCCTGTTCGCCGCCAGTCTGCACTTTCTGACCGGGCTGGCGGGCATGACCTCGTTCGGCCACGCCGCCTGGTTCGGACTGGGCGCCTACGGCGCGGCGCTGCTCCTGAAACTGGCCGCCATCCCCATGGAGGCAGCGCTGCTGCTGGGCCCGTTTGCCGCCGCGTTCGGCGCCCTGGTGTTCGGGTGGTTCTGCGTGCGTCTGTCCGGCGTGTATCTGGCGATGCTGACGCTGGCGGTCGCGCAGATTCTATGGGCCCTGACCTATCAATGGGATGACGTGACCGGCGGCAGCAACGGCCTGACGGGTTTGTGGCCGTCGGCCTGGCTGGCGCAGGGGCCCTGGTTCTACTACCTCACGCTGGCGCTGTGCGCGGCCGGCGTCTGGTGGCTGCGCCGGCTGGCGTTTTCGCCGCTGGGTTTCGCGCTGCGCGGCGTGCGCGATTCGGCCTTGCGCGCCGAAGCGCTGGGCATGGACACGCGCCGCATCCAGTGGGCCGGATTCGTGGCCGCCTCGTTCGCCGCGGGTCTGGCGGGCTCCCTGTACGCATTCTCCAAGGGCAGCATCGCGCCCGACGTGCTGGCCGTCAGCCGTTCGGTCGACGGACTGGTGATGGTGCTGCTGGGCGGCATCCAGACGCTGGCCGGCCCGCTCGTCGGCGCGGCATCCTACACCTGGCTGCAGGATGCCGCGGCGCGCAGCACCGAGTACTGGCACGCGGTGCTGGGCCTGGCGATCCTGGCGCTCGTCATGGCCTTCCCCGAAGGCCTGGCGGGCGCAGCCGCCCGGCTGCGCAGGAGGTCCGCATGACCCTGGCCGCCCCCCTGCTGCAGGTGCGCAACCTGCGCAAATCCTTCGGCGGCATCGACGCGCTGGCCGATGTGTCGTTCGACCTGGAAGCCGGCCACATGCTGGCCCTGATCGGCCCGAACGGCGCGGGCAAGTCGACCTGCTTCAATGTGTTGGGCGGCCAGTTGCGCCCGGACTCGGGTTCGGTGCGGCTGGACGGGCGCGAACTGGTCGGCCTGTCGGCCGGCAAGATCTGCCAGCTGGGCGTGGGCCGCAGCTTCCAGACCGCCGCCACGTTCCGCTCGATGACCGTGCTGGAAAACGTTCAAACCGCCCTGCTGTCGCGCGACCGGTTGCTGTTCAACCCATGGCGGCGCGCCGGCCGCCACGCGGTTGAAGAAGCGAAGACCCTGCTTTCGCAAGTGCAGATGGCCGACAAGGCCAACGAGGCGTGCGGCACGCTGGCCTATGGCGACGTCAAGCGGGTGGAGCTTGCGATGGCGCTGGCGCACCAGCCGCGTCTGCTCTTGATGGACGAGCCCACCGCCGGCATGGCCACCAACGAACGCCACGCGCTGATGCGCCTGACCCGCCAGCTGGCGGACACGCAGCGCATCGCGGTGCTTTTCACGGAACACAGCCTGGATGTCGTGTTCAAGCACGCGGATCGCATCGCGGTGCTGGTGCGGGGCGGCCTGTTGGCCGAAGGCGCGCCGGCTGACATCGCGGCCGACGAACGGGTCAAGGCCGCTTATCTGGGCACTGAGACGCCGCAGAAAGCCTGACCCGCCAAACGCCTCAACCCTCGCGCTGCGGGCGGTCCGGCTGGCATTCCCAGAAAATCCGGGCCGTGCACCCTGCGCAGATGTTCCGGTCCAGCTTGGCGTAGATCTCGTGCAACGCCGTCGCCTTGTCCGGAAAGATGTGGTCCTCGCCCAGCCGGGCCAGAAATCCGGTGCGGCGCCACATGTCCATCACCTCGGGCCGCGGCCGATGGAAATACAGATCGCCGCCCATCGCGCGCCGCGCGGCCAACTCGTCGTCCCAGACCTGCGCACCGGCCAGGTCGATGAAGTTCATGCTCTTGGCCATCACCAGCAGATGGCGCGGCGCGCCCGGCGCCGAACGCAGATCGTGCAGCCGCTGCGCCACGTGCGCGGCCGCCCCGAAATAGACTGACCCCTCCATGCGCAGCAGCTTGAGCTGCGGGCATTCCGGCAAGGCGTCCGGGTGGTGCTCAAGGACGACGAAGCGGCGATCCGGCCCGCGCGAATCGAAGCCCATCGTGCGCATCGCCGGCCGCGACGTGCGGTGCAGGTACACCATGAGCGACAGCACGGTCCCCAGCAGGATTGCGACCTCCATGCGGATGGCGATCGTGGCGGCCAGCGTGGCCGCGGCGATGGCGCATTCGCCGCGTTGCGTGCGCAACAGGTGGCGCCAGCGCGGAATGTCCAGCAGCGTCCAGGCCACCAGCAGCAGCAGCCCCGAGATCGCGGCATGCGGGATCAACGCCAGAAGCGGCGCCGACACCGCCACCAGCAGCATCAGCAGCAGCGCGGAAAACACCGACGCCAGCGGCGTTTTTGCGCCCGCCTCGAAGTTTGGAATGGAACGATTGAGCGAGCCGCAGGACAGGTAGCACGAAAAAAAGCCGCCCACGATGTTGGACAGGCCCTGTCCCACGAACTCCCGGTTCGCGTCGATGCGCTGGCCAGATCGCGTCGCAACCGCCTTGGCAATCGAGATGGATTGCGCCAATGCGACGATGGTCAACGCAAATGCCAGGCTCAAGAGATCGGGCAGCGCGCGCCAGTCGACGCTGGGCACATGAAAAGGCGGCCACGGTTGGGCGATTGCCCCCAGCACAGGCACCGGCGCGCCTGCCTGCGGCGTGATCACCGAATTGAAGGCCCACGCCGCGAATGTCCCCGCCGCCAGGCCCAGCAGCATGTATGGCTTGCGCTTGTCCAGCCTGCGCGCCAGCAGCGCGGTGCCCAGCGTGACCAGCGTCACCAGCAAGGCGCCCGGATGCGCCTGGCCGATATGCGTGGCGATGCTTTCCAGCACCGCGCCCGCACCATGCGCCTCTGTCGAGGGCAAACCCAGCGCGTCCTTGAGCGCATGCACCGCGATCAGCACGGCCGCGCCGCTGGTAAACCCAAACAACGCCGACGGCGAAATGAAGTGCGCCAGCGATCCCAGCCGCAAGGTGCCCACCAGCCACTGCATGATCCCGACCAGCACGGTCACGGCAAGGGCAAGCTGAATGTAGGCGGGGGTGCCCGCGGCTGCCAGCGGCGCCAGCACTGCGAACAGCGCCAGCGAATTGGCGTTGGTCGGTCCGGACATCACATGGCGGCTTGAGCCGAACAACGCCGCCACGATACAGGGCACGATGGCCGAATACAGGCCGTATTCAGGAGGCAGGCCCGCCAGCGTCGCAAACGCGACGCCCTGCGGCAGCACCAGCAACGCGCCCAACAACCCCGCCGCCAGGTCGGCGCGCAGCGTCACCCGGTTGACGTCCTCGACCCACGAACCGAACAGCCGGCGCGCGACGTTCATTCCCCCCAGCATCATCCTGTCTTGTTCCCTGACATCGGCGTTCCCGCCTGTCCGGCAAGGGTATACGCTCGCCCCCGCCCGCGCAACGCGCCTTTTCAGCCGGCCTCGCCGCCGCGCCGCGCTTTCATGGCCTGGCCGATCGCAGCCAGCGCGTCGTCCGGTATCAGCCGCGCCGCCATCGGCAGCAGCTCGTCCTCTTCGCGCCGGATATGCGCTTCGTAGGCCTCGGTGAAGGCCTGGACCTGCTGCGGCGGCAATTGCGCCGGCCGCCCCGCCGCGATCTCGGACAGCGTCTGGCGCAAGGGTTGCCACAGGCCCGCCAGGCGGCGATGATCGGCCATCAGGCCGTCCACCAGCGCGTGCAGGCACACCGCGTCCGACCCCGCCATCGAGTCGATCAAGGCCGGAAAGAGGTCTTCTTCTTCGTCTTCATGATGATGCGCGGCCGCGGTGTCGAAATACCGGCGGACGCTGGTGGCGGCGGTTTGCGCCGCCGTGTCGCTGCCGTGCGATGGCAGGTGCGCCGCCAGCCGCGCCAGCGTCGCACATTGGCGCGCGATGCGCCCATGACAGGCCGACAGCAGCGCCAGCGGATCGTCCGGGCCCGGCGCCGCAGCCGGACCGCCTGGAAAACTCACTGCCATCGCCTGCCTCCGAATCGTGTTGCGTTAACCCGCTGTGCCGCGCCACCACAAACGGATGGAATCCCACGTGCGCCCGGCGATGCCCGCCTCGGCCACGGGCTCCAGCGCCACCACCGGAAAGTGCATGGCGGGCTTGCCGTCCACCGTCACCTTCAGTTCGCCCACCGTCGACTGCGCGGCAATGGGCGCGATCAACGGCGCCTGCGGCGCCCAGGCCGATTCGACCTTCGCGCCGGCGGGCACCGTCACGTAGGCGTCGCGCGAGAATCCCACCTTCAGGCTGTCGGTCTCGCCCTTCCAGACCTCAGGCGTGGCCACGGCCTGTCCGCGCGCATACAGCTTGATGGTATTGAACCCCTGGAATCCCCATTCCAGCAACTCGCGGCTTTCCTGCGTGCGCAGCTTGTCCGACGCCGTGCCCACCACCACCGTGATCAGCCGCCGCTGATCCTTGCCATTGGGCCGCTGCGCCGTGGCAATGATGCAATAGCCGGCCGAAGCCGTATGGCCCGTCTTCAGCCCGTCCACACTGGGATCCAGCCAAAGCAGCCGGTTCCGGTTGGGCTGAGTGATCTTGTTGAACGTGAACTGCCTGGCCGAATCGTAGGTCTTGTAGAGCTGCGGAAAGTCCCGGATGAACCGCGTGGCCAGGATCGACAGGTCGCTGGCGGTGGAATACGTGTTCGGATCCGGCAGCCCGTGCGGGCTGGCAAAGTGCGTGGCGTGCAAGCCCAGCCGGGCAGCGGTGTCGTTCATCCGCGCGACAAAGGCTTCGACGCTGCCCGACACGGCCTCGGCCAGCGCAACCGCCGCGTCATTGCCCGACTGGATCATCAGGCCGCGCAGCAGGTCGTCCACCGACACCTTGGAGTTGGGCTCCAGGAACATCTTGGAACTGCCTGCCGGCACCTTCCAGGCCCGCGTCGAGATGGTGACCAGCTGGTTGGCGGTCAGCTCCTTCTTCGTCATCGCATCGAACACAACGTAAGCCGTCATGATCTTGGTCAGGGACGCCGGCTCGATGCGGGTGGTGGCCGCGTGCGACGCGATGACCTGGCCGCTGGTCTCATCCAGCAGCAGCCACGCCTTGGCCGAAAGCGCGGGCGCCGGCATCGATTGCGCCATGGCGCTGGATATACAGGCGGTCGCTACGAGCAGGCTCGCCGCCAACTTCTTCATCAACATATAGCTGCTTCACTTCCATGTTCTGTTTTCTTCGGGCGCGCGCAACGCGCTTGGGACAAGTCCGAATCACGGGACGTTCCGCCCATGCCCGCCGCGCGCGCCGCCCGCAATTGGAACATGCGCCACAAGATAGGTTCATCCGCATGCGCGGCAATGGTCCCTGCGCGCGCACGTGATGCCCTGGATCGGTCCACGCGCGCGCCCCGCAAACGCGAGCCGTCAGAACGTCAGCGAACGTCACGACTTCTTGCGAAACCCCTTGCAGAAGGCACTTTTCTGCGTGGAAACAACAAACAGTGGCTTAAAACCCGCTGCAAAGCCGCTTTTACCGCCACTCTTCCGCTATCATCGGGCGCGTAGCGTCAAATGCCGATATCCGGCACGCGCTGCTCCATGTCCTCAACATACGGATTTTGACCATGGCCACGAAAGCTAAAGCTCCTGCCAAGAAAGTCACCAAGACCGCCGTAAAGGCGCCCGCAAAGAAGGCAACTGCCGCCAAGCCCGCCGTGAAGCCGGCTGCCAAGAAGGCCGTCGCCGCCAAGAAGGTCGCTGCCGCCCCCAAGGCCATCAAGGCCGCGATGAACAAGACCCAGCTCATCGCCTACATCGTTGAGCAATCCGGCGTCGAAGCCAAGTCGGTCAAGGCCGTCCTGGCCAGCCTGGAAACCTCGGTGCTGGGCTCCGTGGACAAGAAGGGCGCTGGCGAATTCACGATGCCCGGCCTGTTCAAGGTCGCCGTGCAGAAGGTTCCCGCCAAGGCCAAGCGCTTCGGCAAGGATCCGTTCACGGGCGAAGAGCGTTGGTTCCCCGCCAAGCCGGCTTCGGTCAAGGTTAAGGTTCGCCCGCTCAAGAAGCTGAAGGACGCCGCGCAGTAATTTCATTACGCGCAGTATCCGGTCAAGCCGGGAAGGGCCCGCCTCGCAAGAGGCGGGCCCTTCTTCATTTGCGCGCGGTCTTTGGCTCGGAAGGTGGCGCGCGCTTTGCATCGGCGGCAAGCCGCTGCTAGAATTTTGTCTTTACGTGAAGATACTTCACATTGACACACCAGCCCGCCGCCATGAATGACCTAGTCGATCTCGTGATCTCGCAATGGACGCAGGAATGCCCTGCGCAGGACTTCGCCGCCATGTCGGTGGTCGCCCGCCTCTTCCGCCTGAACGCATTCGCCGCCCGCAACGTCAATCGCACCTTTCGCCAGTACAACCTGCATCAGGGCGAATTCGACGTGCTCGCCACGCTCTACCGCACCGGCGCGCCGTATGCGATGAATCCGCAAAAACTCGTGCAGGCCCTTTTGCTGACGTCCGGCGCCATGACCAACCGCCTGGACCGGCTGGAAGAGGCCGGGCTGCTCGTGCGCAGCCCCAACCCCGACGACCGGCGCGGCGTCATCGTGTCGCTCACCGCCGAAGGGCTGCGCACAATCAAGATCCTGCTCAAGGACTATCTAAGCGACCTGAACGACCTGCTGGAACCGCTGTCCGCCGCGGAACGCCGCCAATTGGCGGGCCTTCTGAAAAAGCTGCTGATCAAGCAGGACCAGGAAACGCCCGGCAGCGTCGACGCCTGAGCTGCCTGCCGCCCACCGTCATCACCCTTTTCAGCCTCAGATCAGTGACTTCTCCTACGCAATCCACGCCCACGCTCACCGCGCCCATCATCCTCCTGATGTCCGTGGCGACCGGCCTGGCAGTCGCCAGCAACTACTACGCGCAACCCCTGCTGCACACGATCGGTCAGCAGTTCTCGATTTCGAACGCCGCCGCCGGCACCATCGTCACAACGGCACAGCTCAGCTACGCGGTGGGCCTGATGCTGCTGGTGCCGCTGGGCGACATGTTCGAGCGCCGCGCGCTGATCGTACTGATGAACCTGCTGGCCGCGGGCGGCCTGCTGATCTCGGCCTTTGCCAGCAACATCGCGGTGCTGATCCTGGGCACCGCCCTTACCGGCATGCTGTCCGTCGTCGCCCAGATCCTCGTGCCCTTCGCCGCCACGCTGGCCGCGCCCCACGAGCGGGGCAAGGCCGTCGGCACCGTCATGAGCGGGCTGCTCCTGGGCATCCTGCTGGCCCGCACCGCGGCCGGCGCGCTGGCCGACGTGGGCAGCTGGCGCACGGTGTATTGGGTGGCCGCCATCCTGATGCTGTGCATGTCCGCCGTCCTGTGGCGCGTGCTGCCCCGCTACCAAAGCCCCACGGCAATGAGCTACCCGCGCCTGCTGGGGTCGATCCTGCGCATGTTCGTCGAGGAACCCCTGTTCCGCGCCCGGTCCCTGATTGGCGGACTGCTGTTTGCCGCCTTCAGCATGCTGTGGACTCCGCTGACCTTCCTGTTGGCCGGCCCGCCCTATGAATACAGCAACACCACCATTGGCCTTTTCGGCCTGGCCGGCGCCGCCGGGGCCTACGCCGCCAACCGCTTCGGGCGCCTTGCCGACCGTGGCCTGGGCAACCTCGCCACCCGCGTGGGCCTGCTGCTGCTTCTGGGTTCCTGGGGACTGATGGCGTTCGGACAGGTGTCGGTCGTGGCGCTGCTGGCGGGCATCCTGGTGCAGGATCTGGCGATTCAGGGCGTTCACGTCACCAACACCAGTTCCATCTACCGGCTGCGGCCCGAAGCGCGCAGCCGCCTGACCGCCGGATACGTCACCTGCTACTTCATCGGCGGCGCATCGGGTTCGCTGGTATCGTCCTGGCTGTACGCCCATTTCGGCTGGCCGGCGGTGGTCACGGCGGGCGCCCTCCTGGCGGCCCTCACGCTGGCTTATGGCGCCCTTGCGCCCAGTGCGCGCATCCCGGAAATGCCCTCGCCCCCTGCCCGCCCCTAGCACCTCCTATAATCAGGGGTTTTGACCGCCACCGCGCCCCGGCGCGATGGGGCGGCTCACCCCTTTTTCGCCACCGCGCACGAGCCCATGCAGGAACGCTACCTCCCCACTACCGTCGAAGCGGCCGCCCAACAAGACTGGCAGGCCCGCGACGTCTATCTGGTCCAAGAACACGCAAAGAACCCCGACGGCTCCGAAAAGCCCAAGTTCTACGCCTGCTCCATGCTGCCCTATCCCAGCGGCAAGCTGCACATGGGCCACGTGCGCAACTACACCATCAACGACATGATGGCCCGCCAGCTGCGCATGCGCGGCTACAACGTCCTGATGCCCATGGGCTGGGACGCGTTCGGCATGCCGGCGGAAAACGCGGCCATCAAGTCCAAGGTCCCGCCCGCCAAGTGGACCTACGACAACATCGCCTACATGAAGAAGCAGATGAAGGCGATGGGCCTGGCAATCGACTGGACGCGCGAAATGTGCGCCTGCGATCCGCAGTATTACAAGTGGAACCAGTGGCTGTTCCTGAAGATGCTCGAAAAGGGCGTCGCCTACCGCAAGACCCAGGTCGTCAACTGGGACCCGGTCGACCAGACCGTGCTGGCCAACGAACAGGTCATCGACGGCCGCGGCTGGCGTTCGGGCGCGCTCGTTGAAAAGCGCGAAATCCCGGGTTACTACCTGCGCATCACCGACTACGCCGACGAACTGCTGGGCGCGGTCCAGAACGACCTGCCCGGCTGGCCCGAGCGCGTTCGCTTGATGCAGGAAAACTGGATCGGCAAGTCCGAGGGCCTGCGCTTTGCCTTCCCGCACCAGATCGCCGGCCAGGACGGCCAACTGATCCAGGACGGCAAGCTGTACGTCTTCACCACCCGCGCCGACACGATCATGGGCGTGACTTTCTGCGCCGTGGCGCCGGAACACCCCCTGGCCACGCACGCCGCCGCCACCAATGCGCCGCTGGCCGCGTTCATCGAGCAGTGCAAGCTCGGCGGCACGACCGAAGCCGAAATGGCCACGCGCGAAAAAGAAGGCATGCCCACGGGCCTGTTCGTCACGCACCCCATCACCGGCGCGCAGGTTGAAGTCTGGGTCGGCAACTACGTGCTCATGACCTACGGCGACGGCGCCGTCATGGGCGTGCCGTCGCACGACGAGCGCGACTTCGCCTTCGCCAAGAAATACGGCCTGCCCATCGTGCAAGTCGTGGACGTGGCCGGCAAGGACTACTCCACCGACGCCTGGCAGGAATGGTACGGCGACAAGCAGTCGGGCCGCACCATCAATTCCGGCAAGTACGACGGCCTGTCCTACAAGGAAGCCGTGGACGCCATCGCGGCCGACCTGGGCGAAAAGGGCCTGGGCGAAAAGCAGACCACCTGGCGCCTGCGCGACTGGGGCATTTCGCGCCAGCGCTACTGGGGCACCCCGATCCCGATCATCCACTGCGCCGACTGCGGCCCGGTGCCGGTGCCCGAAAAGGACCTGCCCGTTGTCCTGCCCGACGACCTCATCCCCGACGGCAGCGGCAACCCGCTGGCCAAGAACGAAGCCTTCCTGTCCTGCGCCTGCCCCAAGTGCGGCAAGCCCGCCCGCCGCGAAACGGACACGATGGACACGTTCGTGGACTCGTCCTGGTACTTCATGCGCTACACCTCGCCCGGCAACGACAACGCCATGGTCGACCAGCGCAATGACTACTGGATGCCGATGGACCAGTACATCGGCGGCATCGAGCACGCCGTGCTGCACCTGCTGTATGCGCGCTTCTGGACCAAGGTCATGCGCGACATGGGCCTGCTCAACTTCGACGAGCCCTTCACCAAGCTGCTGTGCCAGGGCATGGTGCTGAACCACATCTATTCCCGCAAGACGCCCCAGGGCGGCATCGAGTACTTCTGGCCCGAAGACGTCGACAACGTCTACGACGACCGCGGCGCCATCGTCGGCGCCAAGCTGAAGTCGGACGGTTCGGCCATCAACTACGGCGGCGTGGGCACGATGTCCAAGTCCAAGAACAACGGCGTCGATCCGCAATCGCTGATCGACACGCTGGGCGCCGACACGGCCCGCCTGTTCGTCATGTTCGCCAGCCCGCCTGAACAGACCCTCGAGTGGTCCGATTCCGGCGTCGAAGGCTCCAACCGCTTCCTGCGCCGTCTCTGGTCCATCAGCTACAACCGCCGCGAAGCCATCGCCCGCGGCCTGGCCCACGGCGCGGACTGGGCGCAAGCGCCCGCCGCGGTCAAGGACCTGCGCCGCGAGGTCTACGGTCTGCTCAAGCAGGCCGACTACGACTACCAGCGCATTCAGTACAACACCGTCGTGTCCGCCTGCATGAAGATGCTGAACGCCATCGACGATGCCAAGCTGCCCGAAGGCGCCGAGGCCGATGCCGCCTATGCCGAAACCGTCGGCGTCCTGCTGCGCGTGCTCTACCCGGTCGTGCCGCACATCACCTGGCACCTGTGGCAGGATCTGGGCTACGCCAAGGAGCTCGGCGACCTGCTCGACGCGCCGTGGCCGCATGTCGACGAAGCAGCCCTCGTCGCCGACGAGATCGAGCTGATGCTGCAGGTCAATGGCAAGCTGCGCGGCTCGATCCGCGTGGCGGCCAAGGCGGCCAAGGAAGATATCGAAAAACTGGCAGCCAGCCAGGAAGAGGTCGCCCGATTCCTGGAAGGCCGTCCGCCCAAGCGCGTCATCGTGGTTCCGGGCAAACTGGTCAACGTCGTAGGCTGATGAGGTCAAGCATGCACTTCGCCGGGCAACAATCGCAAGTCTCCCGCCAAACCTGGCTGCTGCGCGGCGCCTGCCTGGCGCTGTTCATGCTGCTCTCCGCCTGCGGCTTCGCGCTGCGCGGCACCACCCCGATGCCCTTCGACACACTGTACGTGGGCATTCCCGACAACATCCAGTTCGGCGCAGACCTGCGCCGCGCGCTGCGCGCGGCCTCGCCCAACACCAAACTGGTGGATTCGCGCAAGGAAGCCCAGGCGATCCTCCAGCAGGTCAGCGACACGCGCACGTTGCGCGAGGTCTCACTGAACGCGCAAGGCCGGGTCGAATCCTACGAACTCGGCATCAACTACACGTTCCGCCTGATCGACGCCAAGGGCCGCGCCCTGGTCCCCGACACGACGCTGTCCATCTACCGCGAAATGCCGTACGACGATCAGGTCGTGCAGGCCAAGCAGGGCCAGATCGAAACGCTGTACAAGGCCATGCAGCGGGACCTCGTCTCCCGCGTGCTGCGCCGCATCACCGCGCCGGACGTGCACAAGGCATTCGAAGCCGCGCAAGCGGGCGGCGACGACGCAAACACGCCGCTGTTCGACCCCAACGAGCCGCAACGACGGCGCGTGCCCACGCCCTGGCAGACGCCGTCCGTCACCGATCCGGCCATCGTCCGCTAGTCCATGGCACAGCCTCTGGACGCGGATCGGCTGGCCGAACACCTGCAGCGGCCCGGCAACCGCCTGGCGCCGCTGTACGCGGTGTCGGGCGACGAGCCGCTGCTGGTGACCGAAGCCGTCGACGCGCTTCGCGCCGCCGCACGCAACGCCGGCTACACCGAGCGCCTGTCCATGGTGATGGACGCGCGCAGCGACTGGAGCGCGGTCATTGCCGCCACCCAGAGCGTGTCGCTCTTTGGCGACCGCCGCATCCTTGAAATCAAGATACCCACCGGCAAGCCGGGCAAATCCGGCGCCGACACCCTGACCAAGCTGGCCGAACAGGCCGAAAAGCAGCCAGACGCCGACACCCTGGTGCTGATCGCGCTGCCCCGTCTTGACAAGGCCACCCGCGAAAGCCGCTGGATGCAGGCGCTTGCCCGCGCCGGCATGGCCGTCGACATCGCCAACATCGAGCGCGGCCGCCTGCCCGCCTGGGTCGGCATGCGCCTGGCGCGCCAGAACCAGCGCGCCGACAGCGCCACCCTGCAATGGATGGCCGACAAGGTCGAAGGCAACCTGCTCGCCGCCCACCAGGAAATCCAGAAGCTGGGCCTGCTCTACCCCGAAGGCCAGCTTGCCCCCGAGGACGTCGAGCGCGCCGTGCTGAACGTCGCCCGCTACGACGTCTTCGGTTTGCGCGATGCCATGCTGGCCGGCGACATCGGCCGCACCATCCGCATGATCGACGGCCTGCGCGCCGAAGGCGAAGCGCTGCCGCTGGTGCTGTGGGCAGTCGGCGAAGAAATCCGCCTGCTGGCCCGCATTGCCGAGGCGCGTGCGCTGGGCCAGGACGCGGGCGGCCTCATGCGCCGCCTGCGCATTTTCGGCGCGCATGAACGCCTTGCGCTGCAGGCCCTGAACCGGGTGCAGCCCAACGTCTGGCCCGCCGCCGTGCAGCACGCCCACGAAGTCGACCGCCTGATCAAGGGCCTGTCGGTGCCCGGACGCCTGTCGGACCCCTGGGAAGAAATGACGCGGCTGGCCCTGCGCGTGGCCGCCGCCGGCGGCCGACCGTGAAGGCGGCTTCGCCGCCTGCCTCCCGCCCCCCATCCGGTCCGCCGACCGGATCTCGCCCGGCCCTCCCGCCGGATATACACTGACTCTCCAGGCGGCGCCCGCGCCGCCTTCTCCACAAGATCGACGCCGCCATGTCCTCGTCCTCCATCGAACAAGCCATGCTGACCCTGGGCGAAAACGCCCGCCGCGCCTCGCGCGCCATGATGCGCGCCGACAGCGCCGCCAAGAACCGGGCGCTGATCGCCATGGCCGACGCGCTGGCCGCCAGCCACGACGAACTGAAAGCCGCGAACGAAAAGGACGTGGCCGCCGCCCGGGCCAATGGCCTGGAGCCCGCCCTGCTCGACCGACTGACCCTGTCGGACAAGACGCTGGCGCACATGGCCGAAGGCCTGCGCCAGATCGCCGCCCTGCCCGACCCGATCGGCAGCATCACCGCCACCACCGTGCGGCCCAACGGCATGCGTGTCGCCCAGATGCGCGTGCCATTGGGCGTGATCGGCATCATTTATGAATCGCGCCCCAACGTCACCATCGACGCCGCGGCCCTGTGCCTGAAGTCCGGCAACGCTGCCATCTTGCGAGGCGGCAGCGAAGCCCTGCACTCGAACGTGGCGCTCGGCCGCATCGTGCAGACCGGCCTGGCCGCCGCCGGCCTGCCGCAGGACGCCGTGCAGGTCGTCGCCACGACCGACCGCGCGGCCGTGGGCGCGCTCATCACCATGACCGAACACATCGACGTCATCGTGCCGCGCGGCGGCAAGGGCCTCATCGCCCGGCTGTCCCAGGAAGCGCGGGTGCCGCTCATCAAGCATCTGGACGGCAACTGCCACATCTACATCGACGCGGCGGCAGACCCCGACAAGGCCCACGCCATCGCCCTGAACGCCAAGACCTACCGCTATGGCATCTGCGGCGCCATGGAAACGCTGCTGATCGACGCCGTGGCCGCCGTGTCCATCTTGCCCAGCCTGGCCGCCGCCTTCGCCGAACACGGCGTCGAACTGCGCGGCTGCCCGCGCACGCTGGCGCTGCTGCCGCACGCCACGCCCGCCACCGAGGAAGACTGGGCCACCGAATACCTGGCACCCATCCTGGCCGTGCGCATCGTCGACACGCTGGACGACGCCATCGAACACATCGCGCGCTATGGCTCGGGCCACACCGACGCGATCGTCACGCAAGACCTGTCGGCGGCCCAGCGCTTCCAGCGTGAAGTCGACTCCAGCTCCGTGTACGTCAACCTTCCCACCTGCTTTGCAGACGGCTTCGAATATGGGCTGGGCGCGGAAATCGGCATTTCCACCAATCGCCTGCACGCGCGCGGCCCGGTCGGTCTGGAAGGCCTGACCACGCTCAAATGGGTCTTGAACGGCGAAGGCCAGACGCGCGGCTGACCCAGCCCAAGCGCCCGACCGGCGCTACTGACGCGGCCCTGAACACAGGGCCGCGCCAAGCCCTCTACAATAGGGCCAGCTTTTTTTGCCTGAATTTGTCCATCCCACGCGGTCCCGCCGCGCATCGTTGAGATCCCCCATGCATTCACCCGTCATGGCAATGGCCTTCAGCCTGTTTGTGCTGTGTTTCATCACCTGCACGATCAGCGGCATCGTGCTGTTCTTCTTCAAGACCCAGCAGGTCAATGCGGCCCTCAAGCACCCCTATCTGCAGCATCGGCCGTTCAAGCAATTCCCGCTGGCGATCCAAGCCGCGATCATGCTCGATTATTTCTTCCGCCTGATGTTTCCCGGCACGCGCATGTGGTTGATCGGCAATGCCAACGACCTGCTTGCCCACGTCGATCCCAAGAAGGTTCCGCTGTCCCTCAAATGGCCGATCGTCGGCTTCTGGGGTTCGTGCTGGCTGGGCCTGATCGCCATGATCGTCTTGTGGATCATGCTGTTCCTCGGAGCCTGAACGCATGCAGATCAGATTTGAAGACTATCCCGGCAGCATCGACGCCGCGCGCTTTCTGATCGCCGCGCGCCAGACCGGTGTGGCCGGCCCCCGCCTGCCTGCGGAATGCCGGCCGCAGTCCCTGGGCCAGGCCTTCGCCGTGCAGCAGCGCACCGCTGAACTGCTTCGCGAAACGCGCCAGGACACCATCGCGGCCTGGAAAAGCGCCCTACCCTCGCCCGAAAAAACCGTCGTGGCGCCCATCTATGCCTCGGGCACGGCTGACGCCACGGCCGGGCCGGTCGCCACCCGCGATGCCGTCGTGCGCATCGAACCCGAAATCGCGTTCGAAATCGCCCGCGACCTGCCGCCGCGCGACACGCCCTACACCGAAGCCGAGATCGACGCCGCCGTGGGCGGCGCCCGCCTGGCGCTCGAAGTCCTGGGCTGCCGCTACGCCGCCCCCGAACATGCAAGCCTGCCCGAGTTGCTGGCGGACCACATGTTCAACCAGGGCCTCGTCCTGGGCCCGCGGATTTCATCGCCCGACGCAGCCCCCGGCTGCATGACGATCACGTTGATGGTCGATGGCGTTGAAGTCGAGCAGCACGCAGGCATCCACCCCAATGACCGCCCCAAGGCCGGCCTGTACTGGCTGGCCAATTTCCTGCGCGAGCAAGGCCTGGGGCTGACGGCCGGCCAGCACGTCATCACCGGCTCATACGCGGGCTTTCTGGACGTGCCCGCCAATCAAGACATCGAACTGGCGTACGGCGATCTGGGCGTGCTGAAGGTGCGCTTCGGCGGCTAAGGCCGCACAGGCAGCCACCTTCAGGCCGCCTCACTTTCAGGCGGGCCCACTTTCAGGCGGGCTCACCTTCAGGCAGCCCCACCTTCAGGCGGCCCCGCCGTTTTCCACCAACCGCCAATTACTTTGGCGCAGGCTCGGCGATGCTGATCGGCTCGCCGGCCGCCTCGATGATTTCGCCGGCCGCCAAGCACAGGTCCTCGCGGTACCGCCCCGCCACCACCTGCACGCCCACCGGACTCGCGCCCGCGCTACTCATGGCGCTACCCATCGCCACGGACAGTCCCGGCAAGCCCATGAACGGCAGACCGATCTGGGTCATCTGCGCGCGCCACACGCGCGCATAGGCCGCGTCGCCTTGCAGATCCAGGTTGTCGGGAAAGGGCAGTTCGGCCGACACCGGCAAAAGCAGCACCGGATACTCGGCAAAGAACATCTCCCACAAGCGCGTGAGCGTGGCGCGACGCGTCAGCACCGCCGAAAAGGTCGTCAGATCCGCGCCCGCCGCCTTGTCGCGTTGCCCTGCCAGCGCCACCAACGCGCCCGGGTCGCCTTCTTTTTCCGCCGCCGCCAGCATGGCGTCGTAGCCGTCGGCCATCCACATGCGGATCTGCAGGTCGGCGGCCTCCTGCATCGGCGGCAGCGCTTCAAGCGTATCGACCGTCCAACCCGCCTCGCTCAGCCGCCGCGCCGCTTCCTGCAACGCCTTCACCACTGCGGGATCGGTATCCATGCCTTCTGGGTTCAGACACAGCGCGGCGCGCCGCGGCGCCTCCGGGCCGGTCAGCGGCGCCGGCACCCACCACGGATCGCGCGGATCCGGCGCAGCCAGCGCGGCCAGACCCAGCCGCACATCGGCAATCGTGCGGCCCAGCGGTCCCGACACGGCGGTGATCTGCCCGCCGATCGAACGCTCCGGCAGCGAGGCGTTGTAGGCCGCCACCCTGCCCAGCGATGGACGCAGGCCATGCACGCCGCACGCATAGGCGGGGTAACGGATCGACCCGGCGATGTCGGTGCCATGCGCCAGATGCCCAATGCCTGCCGCCACGGCAGACGCGGCGCCGCCCGACGAACCGCCGGGCGTCAGCGCCGGATTCCGTGGGTTACGCGTGTCGCCATGCAGCGCGTTGCCGGTAAACCAGCGCAGCGAAAACGCCGGCGTGTTCGTGCGGCCCAAAATCACCGCGCCCGCGCGCCGCAAGTTGTCGACAACGGGACTGTTCCGTCCGGCAATCAAGTCCTTCTGCAACCGCACACCGTTGGTCGTGGCAAAGCCCGCCTGATCCACGTTGACCTTCACGGTCACAGGCACGCCGGCCAAGAGGCCGGGATCTTCTCCGCGCGCGATTGCCGCGTCCACCTCGGCCGCCTGCGCCAGCACGTCTTCCGGCCGATGATCCACCACCGCGTTGATCGCGGGATTGACGGCATCGAGCCGCTGCAGCGCGCTTTGCGCGGCCTGCACGGCGGACACCTCACGCTTGCGGACAAGGGCGGCAAGCTCAACTGCGGATAAACGCCAAAGATCGGACACGCGCAACTCCTGAGGTCGTGGGTTTTCCTGCGGGCCAGCAAACCTTAGCGCCAGTCGCGCCGCGCCACAAGCCTCGGCTTGCCGCTAATTGCTCTCTTCAAAGACCTCGACGATCGCGTCGGCCACGGCCCGCACGCGCGCGGTGCGGTTCAGATCGCCGTGCATCACCAGCCAAAGGTCATACGCCTCGGCGCGCGACGGCCAGATGCGCACCAGGTCCGGATGGTCGGGCGCCATGTGCGTGGGCAGCTCGCCAATGCCAAGACCCGCCACGACCGCGTCGATGATCATCAACCCCGAATTCACCTCGACACCGATGCGGCCATTGCGCGTCGGTTCGCCACAAAGGGAATCCGACCAGCCCGGCAGCACGGCTTGCTGATAGGCGATCAAGGTGTGCCCCGCGAAGGCGGTGCCGGGCTTGGGCTCGCCGTGCGCGTCCAGGTACGCGCGCGATGCATACAAGCCGACCTCCTTGCGCGCCAAGTGGCGGTGGATCAGATCGGGGTTGTCGGGCTTGATGTTGCGGATGGCCAGATCGGCCTCGCGGCGCGTCAGATTGCTGATCTGGATGCCGGTCGTCAGCACCACGCGAATGTCAGGATGTTCGGCGTGGACGCGTTTGATGGCCTCCATCACGAAATAACGGGCGACCGTCTCCGAGGCGGCCACGCGGACCACCCCTGACAGCCGATGGTCCAGCCCCTGCATCTGGCGCTGCAACTGGTCCGCCGCCTGCTCCATGCGTTCGGCGGCCGCAAACGCAAGCTCGCCCGCCGAAGTCGGGACGTAGCCGCCGGGCGTGCGCAAGAACAGGCGCGCATCCAGCGACGCCTCCAGCGCGGCTAGGCGCCGGCCCGCGGTGGCCTGGTCGATCTGCAGCACCGCCGCCGCCCCGCGCAACGTCCCCACGCGGTAGATGGCCAGAAAGATCCTCGCGTTGTCCCAATCCATTTGAAGTCCATGATGCACTTTTGCATGACTATAAAGCAGTAATACGGCTTTTTTGCATCACAACAAGCGCCTAAGCTTTGCAACTCCCGCTCCCCGCCCCCTCGAAAAGAGTCCCATCATGTCATCCGCCTGCCGCCCCATCGCCGCCCAAGACGCGCTGCCCGTCGCCGCCACGGGATGGGTGCCGCTTGTCACCCTGGCCATCGGATTCGTCATGGCCATGCTCGACGTAACCGTGGTCAATGTGGCGATTCCCAGTATCGCGCTCCAGTTCGCCGTCCCACTGACCGACCTGGTGTGGATCGTCGACGGCTACACGTTGACGTTCGCCGCCCTGCTGCTGGTCGCCGGCGCGCTGGCCGACCGCTACGGCGCCAAGACCCTCTACCTTGCCGGCTTGGGGGTGTTCACCGCCGCGTCACTGCTCTGCGGCCTGGCGCCAAACGCCGACACCCTGATCGCGGCCCGCATGCTGCAAGGCGTCGGCGCGGCGCTTTTCATGCCAAGCTCGCTCAGCCTGCTCACGCACGCCTATGACGACGAAAGCGTGCGCAACCGCATGCTGGCCGCCTGGTCGGCCATCGTGGCGGTCGCCGGCGCATCGGGACCATTGCTGGGCGGCGCGCTGATCCACCAATTTGGATGGCGCGGCATCTTCCTCATCAACATCCCGCTGGGCCTGGCAGGCCTGTGGCTCGCCCGCCGCCGCATCGCGTCCGCGCCACGTCGCGCCCGCGCGCTCAACCCCATGAGCCACGTGCTCGGCGTCGTGGCGCTGTCCAGTCTGTGCTTCGTGCTGATCCAAGGCAACGCCTATGGCTGGACCTCCCCGGCCATCGCAGCCACGATGCTTCTGGGCCTGGCCGCCGCCGCGCTTCTGGTGCACCGCGAACGACAGCACGCCGAACCCATTCTCCCGCGGACGCTATTCGCCACCCCGCAATTCCCCGCGGCCAACGCCGTGGGGTTTCTCATCAACCTCGCGTCTTATGGCCAACTGTTTTTGCTCAGCCTGTTCCTGCAGCATGCACGCGGCGCCGATGCGTTGCAGACCGGCATCGAACTGGTGCCGATGCTGGCGGTGTTCTCCATCGGCAACCTCATCTCGGGACGCGTGTCGGCACGGTGGAACGTGTCGGCATCGCTGCTCGGCGGCGTCTCGCTCGCGGCCGCAATGAGCGCCGTCGGCATCGCCGCGTTCACGCCCGGCGTCGCGTACTGGCCGTTTGCCATCGTCGTCGCGCTGGCCAATCTGGGCGTGGGGATCGCCGTGCCGGCGATGACCAGCATCGTCATGCAGGTATCCGGCCGCCAGCACGCCAACAGCGCGGCCGCCGCCCTGAATGCCAATCGCCAATCCGGTGCGCTGGTCGGCGTCGCGGTGATGGGCAGCCTTCTGCATCTGCTGCCCGACTGGCACGCCACCTTGCCTGCCGCCTACGGCGTCATCACCGCCAGCTATGGCATCACGGTTGTGCTCGCATGGCGCTATCTGCGCCGCACCCGCAACGCCTGAGCCGGCACGTAAGCCTGGTCATCCGGCGGACGGGATTTCCACGCCGCGGCCGGCATAGAACCTGTCGAAGTCGGCCAGCGGCAGCACCACGTCCGCCTGCGAGCCCGGCTCGCCCGACGGGTTATGAAACGTCACGGCGTCGGGCGTGGCGCGCGTCACCAGCACCAGATGCCCGCCCTTTTTCGGCGGCTGCACTGCAGGCCAGCGAATCGACGGATGTACCGAGGCCATGAAGTAATCCGCCCGCGTCATCAGCTCAGGCAGGCCCGACGCCGGCAGGTCCACGCGCACCTGCGCCCGCATGCCAAAGACTTCTGCGACGTACTGCACGAACGGCGCATAGATCAGGCCCCGGATGCTTCCGTCCGGTTCCTCGACGTACGCCCCGTAAGACAAGCTGCGCCGCGCCAGCTCCAGGGTCGGATAGGCGTGGCCGGTGCGCGCCGCGAGCACCATCTTCAGACACGCCATCCCGCACACATGGCTGGCCCAACGCACGTACTCGTCCAGATCCCGCGCCCCGGAATTGCGCCACGCGGGGTCGTCAGCCAGCGCCAGTTCCCCGCGAATGATCTCGCCCGCCCGATGCGCGGATTCCCATTGGCAGAAATACGGTACGGTCGCGCGCGCAGGCGTCGGACCCATGCCAGCCTCCTGGCGATTTCGAAAAGCCCTATCTTGCCGCCGCTCAGCTTGCATGGCAACGGCATCGGCTTTGCTTCACAATGAAGCAAACCCAACAACGGAGACCTGCATGTCCAGCCTTGCTTCGTCCAGCTCTGCTTCGTCAAACCCGCCGTCGTCGCCGTCTGGCTTGCACGGCTCCGCTTCCTCCACCACCATCCCCATCCGCCGCGTCGCCATCGTCGGCGCCGGCACGATCGGCGCCAGTTGGGCGGCGCTTTTTCTCGCGCACGGACTTGAAGTCGTGGTCAGCGATCCCAGCCCGCATGCCGAGGCCCAAACCATCGCCCGCGTGCAGGCGGCTTGGCCGGTCCTGGCCGAACTTGGCCACGTGCGCTCCGGCGCCACCGCCGACGCGCTACGCTTCGAATCCGATCTCGAAAAGGCGTTGACCGGCGTGGATTTCGTGCAAGAAAACGCGCCCGAACGCGAAGACTTCAAGACGGACCTGTTTGCCCGCATCGACGCCGTCCTACCCCCGCACGTCATCGTCGCATCGAGCTCATCGGGCCTCATCATGAGCCGGCTGCAATCGCGCTGCCGCCATCCCGAACGGTTCGTGATCGGCCACCCCTTCAATCCGCCACACCTCATCCCGCTGGTCGAAGTCGTCGGCGGCGACCAGACGTCCGCCGACACCATGGACCGCGCCATCGACTTCTATCGCAGCATGGGCAAACACCCCATCCGCCTGAACAAGGAAGTCCCCGGCCACATCGCCAACCGCCTGCAAGCCGCCCTGTGGCGCGAAGCCATCCACCTTGCCGCCGAAAACGTCGCCAGCGTCGCGGACATCGACGCCGCGGTATCGCAAGGCCCGGGCTTGCGCTGGGCGCTCTTCGGCCCGCACATGACGTTCAACCTGGGCGGCGGCGAAGGCGGTCTGGCGCATTTCATGCACCACCTCCTGGGCCCCGTGCAAACCTGGTGGGACGACCTAGGCGCACCCGAGGTCACGCCAGCGCTGCAGCAACGCCTGATCGAAGGCGTCAACGCCGAGGCCGGCCACCGCAACATTGCCGACCTCGTCGAAACCCGCGACGCGCAACTTACCGCGTTGATCAAGGTGCTGCACCGGTAAAGCCCTCAGCGTTGAGCCGGCGCTGCGCGCCGTCGGCGCTAATATCTGGGAGCCCGTCATCGTTATAGCCATCCACCATCGCCCGCCGATCCCCGGGCCGCACCCGGCGAACCGGCTCCGGGCGCGGCTTGTTGACGGCGTCTTGTATACGATGGCAAGCGCCTGGCGCCACGACGGCAGATTTCCGAGTCGGCAACCGAGGCCGCGGGCTCGAAACTTGCTCGCTGAGCTGAAGTCCGTCCTATTCTGGTTTACAGAGCGGTGTGTGCCGTTCTGCCAACGAGACGAGTTCGAAACGCGTTCGAAGCGAAGCGGGGCTGCCCTGTGTGACTCGCACGCGAAGTGCACAGTTTATGCCCGGCGCGATCCTCAATTAGCGCGTTGTTTGTGAATGCGGCGCAGGCCTCAACAAAGCCCACTGCACCGCCACCCAAGGAGTTTCTTGAATGATTTCCGTAATACACGACACCGACCGCTCCCGCTTCACCGCCACCGTCGACGGCGTGCTCTGCGTGCTGGACTATCAACTGCAAAACGGCGCCATGGCAATCACGCACACAGGCGTACCCAGCGCGGTCGGCGGCCGCGGCATCGCGGCCGAACTGACCCAACAAGCCCTGCTGACCGCGCGCAAAAACGGCTGGAAGGTCAAACCTTACTGTTCCTACGCCGACGCCTACATCAGACGCCATCCCGAATACGCCGACCTGCTGGCCTGACGCAATCTCCCAATCCGTTCTCCGCCTTTACCTGCGAGGCCCGTTCGCCCTGACCTGGCGCTAATGCGGAGCGCCCTCCGCCAGCGCCATGTCTTGGCTGTAGTCACAGCGGCGCTAAGTTTGGCAGGTTTGCCTGTCGTCCCGCAGGGTTGCAGTAATTTGTTGCGGTGATCAGGCGCGACCTCTTGTCGCGCGATTGCGTTGCCTCGATCGGCGCCCCGATCCGTGGCTTCGATCCGCTGCCTCGATCCTCCGCCGCGACTAGCTGGCTCGTTTCGTTGCCTCGATCCGTTGCCTGGGCCCGTTGTCTCGGCCCGTTGCCTCGATCCTTGCCTCGACTTGCGGGCCCGATCCATTGCCTCGATCCGTTGCGTCGACTCGCTGCCTCGATCCGTTGCCTCGGTCCGTTGCCTCGACTCGCGGCCTCGGTCCGTTGCCTCGACTCGCGGCCTCGATCCGTTGCGTCGACTCGCTGCCTCGATCCGTCGCCTCGACTCGCTGCCTCGATCCGTTGCCTCGATCCGTTGCCTCGACTCGCTGCGTCGACCCGTTGCTTCGATCTGTCGTCTCGAGCCGCGTTGCCTCGATTCCTTGCCTCGATCTGATGCCCTGTCTAGCGGCCAGATCAATCGCCTTAGCCTCGCGGGGTCCAGGTGAAGCGACCCCTTGTTTTTTGTTCTGCAGTATCGTCAGAAGCCTAGATTTCACGAATCGAGCGGGCTTTCGGCCTCACGCCCAAATTGGTTTTATCTGCCGGCTCCCTCGATCCGTTATGCTGACCGCTTGAACACTTCTGATTCTCTGATCCGCGCCCGGATCCAATTGCCCCAAGCCGTGCCAAAGCAACCAAGCCCCTCCAATCCCTCCTGCCCCTGCGGCAGCTCCCGTTCCTACCCCGAGTGCTGCGGCCGCTGGCACGACGGCCCGCAGGCGCTGCAAGCCCCTACGGCCGAAGCCCTCATGCGCTCACGATACAGCGCCTTTGTGCTGGACAACCTGCCTTATCTGCTGGCAACGTGGCACCCCCGCACGCGCCCTGCGTCACTCGAGCCCAACCCGCCCGGCCTGAAATGGCTGGGCTTGCAAATCAAGGCCGCGGCAGATCAGGACGCAGAACACGCAACCGTCGAGTTCGTGGCCAGAACCCGCCTTGACGGCCGCGCCAGCCGCATGCACGAGACCAGCCGCTTCCTGCGAGAAAACGGACAGTGGTTCTACCTAGACGGCGACGTACGCTGAAGGGAAACCTCCGCCACGATCGCGGCCGCATTGACGCCGAATTTGACACCGCGATGAGGCAGCGATGAGATCACAGTTGACGCCGTATTTGAAGCCGCAATGTTGCCGCGACTGACGCCGTGTTTGACGCCGCAATATTGCCGCGACTGACATCGTGTTTGAGCCCGCGATGCTGCCGCAATTGACGCCGAGTTTGACGCCGCGATGAGGCAGCGATGAGATCACGATTGACGCCGTATTTGAAGCCGCGATGTCGACGCGATTGACGCCGTGTTTGACGCCGCAGTATTGCCGCGACTGACGTCGTGTTTGAGCCCGCGATGCTGCCGCGAATGTCGCGGTGTTTGAGGCCGCAATGGTGCCGTAATTGACGCCGTGTTTGGCGCCGCAATGGTGCCGCGAGTAACGCCGTGTTTGAGGCCGCGATGTTGCCGCGAGTATCGCAGTATGTGAGGCCGCGATCGGGTCCAGGATTGGGACCACGACTGTGGCCCTGATGGTGCCCGTGACTGTCGCCGTGACGGCTACCAAGACCGCTGCCGCGACTGTATCCATGACTGCCGCCGTTACCGCCACCATGACTGTCGCTTGTGCTGCGGCCGTCACCACGGCGTAGATTTGACTCTACACCGCGCGGCCTCTCCCGCTTAGCCCGACCAGCCAAAACGTCCCCGCTACATCGCCGGCTGCTTCATCTCCCCACCAATCGCCTGCTTCAGCGCACCCACAAGATCCTGGCCAACGCTGCCGAGGGCGCGCGCGTCTCCCACGATCGCCAGCTCGGTCGGCGGCACATCGGCAAATCCGTCCGCGGCGCCCAATTCGACATGCGTATCAAGGCGCGCCGAAGCCGGCAACAGACTGACGCCCAGCCCCGCTGCCACGGCCGCCTGCACGCCAGCCAGACTGTGGCTGTGGTAGGCGACATGCCACGGTCGCCCGGCGCTCTCCAGCGCATAAATCATCCGCTTGCGATAGACGCATCCCTGCGGAAAAAGAACCAGTGGCACGACGGCCGCCGCTTGATTGCGCGCTTGTCCGCCCACCCACACCAGCCGTTCCGGCCACGCCGCAAGGCAAGGCCCTTCACCCGGATCCCGCTTGACCAGCGCCAGATCGAACTCACCAGCCGCCAGCCCCGCCCGAAGATCCGTGCTCATGCCGCTCAAGGTTTCCAGCCGCACCTGCGCATGCCGCGCTGCAAACTCCGCCAACAGCACCGTCAGCCGCGACACATCGAAGTCCTCGGGCACGCCCAATCGAATCACGCGAGCGCTTCTCGGCGCGGACAGGACATGCTCGGCCTCCCCCGCAATCGCAAGCAAGCGCCGCGCGTAGGCCAACATGACTTCACCGTCCTCGGTCGCAGACACATTGCCGCCGGCGCGGTCGCGCAGCAGCAAGGTCTTGCCCACGCTCTGTTCAAGCTTGCGCACTTGCTGGCTAACCGTCGACTGCGTGCGATGAACACGGCTGGCCGCCCGAGTGAAACTGCCTTCGTCCACGACGCAAACCAGCGTCTTCAATAGTTCAAGATCGAGCATCGGCTTTGATTGATTGATGTTGACGTGCCGCTCACGAGCGAGCTGGATCGCATCCAAATCTTCCCGCCCTGACCGGTTCGGCTAGCCCTGGGATCTAACCTCTCCACCTGACAACAAAGTAGGTCGGGCGCGGCGCGCTTGTACGTCGGCGCGGGGCGCTTCCCCCAGCGCCGTTTTGCGCACTCGCGGCGTGCCGCTCATCAGCTGGATGGGCCGGCCCTTCTCGCTAGCGGAGCCACCCGTGCACTACGGCGCTCGTTAAGCATACCGCAGCTCATTGGCTCCGCAACTAAGGTAAGCGCATTAATTAATTTTACAACTTAGAGCGGTGGGCCTTACGCTGAAGCTCCGAACTCTCTCCGAGCACCGACATGCCTTTTAACCAAGCTCCCCGCCCGCAATGGCTGACCTTCGACTGCTACGGCACGCTCATTCAATGGGACGAAGGCTTGCACGCCGCAGTGGAAAAGATCCTAGCGGGCCGCGAGGCCGCAATGAACCGGCCGACCGCTGCGCAGTTCCTGCATATATACGATGGGCACGAGCACCACCTTGAACAGACGCCGCCCTACCGCAACTTCGCCGAGGTCACCCGCGAATCGTTACGCCTCACCATGGCGCATTTTGGCCTTGAGTACCGGCCCGAAGACGCGGAGACACTCACGGGCAGCATTTCCCGCATGCCGCCATTCCCGGAAGTCGTCGACACACTCGGCAGGCTCAAACAAGCCGGATTTAGCCTGTGCATCATCTCCAACACCGATGACAACATCATCGCGGGCAACGTGGCCCAAATGGGTGGCCATATCGACCGCGTCATTTCAGCTGAACAGGCCCGCGCGTACAAACCCTCGCCCGCCATCTTCGCCCACGCGCATCAAAAGCTTGGCGTCACCCCGGCAGACGTCGTGCATATCTGCGCCAGCCCTCATCTGGATCTCGCTGCGGCACGTGACATTGGCTTTCGCTGCATCTGGATCGACCGCGGCACCGGCCGCCAACCCTTGCCTGACTATCGGCCTGACGCTACCGTAGCAACTCTGGATCGCGTGCTGGACGTTTTCAGTAAAGCCGGCTGGCTCTGATCCCCAACCCATCCCTTGAAGGTTGTCATGAACCAGGAACCCGGTTTTGCGAACGCACTCTTCCATGCAGATCCCGTCACCGCTCTACGCACGGACCTGGCGCTGGCCCTACGTGCGGCCGCGGCCCACGGACTTGGCGAAGGCGTCTGCAATCATTTCAGCGTGGCACTGCCGGGCGATCCCGATCATTTCCTTCTGAACCCACGTGGCCTCATGTGGAACGAGGTGCAGGCGGACGACATCGTGCTGGTCGACGCGCACGGCAACAAGCTTGCCGGCCGCCACGAAGTCGAGCCCACCGCCATGTTCATCCACGCCGCCATCCACCGCATCGCCGGCAAGGCCTGCGTGCTGCACACCCACATGCCCTACGCCACGGCACTCACGCTCACCACGGATCGCGGCTTGGACACCACCCTGTCCCAAAACGCCATGCGCTTTCACGGCCGCCTCGCCATCGACGACGCCTATAACGGACTGGCGTTGGACGTGTCCGAAGGCGAGCGCATCGCGCACGCCATGCAAGGCGCGGACATCGTTTTCCTCGGCAACCACGGCGTCGTTGTCTGCGGCGAACGTCTCGACTACGCCTACGACGATCTCTTCTTCCTCGAGCGGGCCTGTACCGCCCAGGTCTTGGCACAATCCACCGGCCGTCCCCTGGTTCCCGTCAACGCCGACCTCGCTGCCAAGGTTGCGGCCCAGATTCAAAGCGAACGCCTGCAATCCGAGCTATTTTTCGCAGCGCTGCGCCGCCAGCTTCCGTAGTCAAAAAACATCCGACTAAAACAGCCGAGCATCCGATCCAGGCAAAAACAAAACCCCCTCGCGGCGCAAGCCGCGAGGGGGTTTTTAATTACTTTCCCGATACTGCACTCCCGGTACCGCATTTCCGATACTGGAATCGCTGCAGTATTCCCGACCCTACAAAGACAAAACCCCGCAGGGGATACCTGCGGGGTTTTGAGCAATAAAAGCCTGACGATGACCTACTTTCACAGACGTCCGTCCACTATCATCGGCGCAAAGGCGTTTCACTGTCCTGTTCGGGATGGGAAGGAGTGGGACCACCTTGCTATGGTCGTCAGGCGTAACTGGTTGAGCAGTTGCGGGTTAAGCAACAGCTCCAATCTTGGAAGAAGCGCAACGCGTGGCGATCAGAGCCTGGGGCTCGATGATCGGCGCACGGTGGGGTGTAATTGTGTTGGCTGGCTGCTGACGGTGCAGCCAGTATTTTGTATTGAACGACACTTGGAACGCTATATCACCAGGTCAATAACCATCAGTGTTATAGGATCAAGCCTCACGGGCAATTAGTATCGGTTAGCTTAACGCATTACTGCGCTTCCACACCCGACCTATCAACGTCCTGGTCTCGAACGACCCTTCAGGGGGATCAAGTCCCCGGGATACCTAATCTTCAGACGAGTTTCCCGCTTAGATGCCTTCAGCGGTTATCTCTTCCGTACTTAGCTACCCGGCAATGCCATTGGCATGACAACCGGTACACCAGAGGTACGTCCACTCCGGTCCTCTCGTACTAGGAGCAGGCTCCGTCAAGTATCCAACGCCCACGGCAGATAGGGACCAAACTGTCTCACGACGTTTTAAACCCAGCTCACGTACCTCTTTAAATGGCGAACAGCCATACCCTTGGGACCGGCTACAGCCCCAGGATGAGATGAGCCGACATCGAGGTGCCAAACACCGCCGTCGATATGAACTCTTGGGCGGTATCAGCCTGTTATCCCCAGAGTACCTTTTATCCGTTGAGCGATGGCCCTTCCATTCAGAACCACCGGATCACTATGTCCTGCTTTCGCACCTGTTCGACTTGTCAGTCTCACAGTCAAGCACGCTTATGCCATTGCACTATCAGCACGATTTCCGACCGTACCTAGCGTACCTTCGAACTCCTCCGTTACACTTTGGGAGGAGACCGCCCCAGTCAAACTGCCCACCATGCACTGTCCCCGATCCGGATAACGGACCAAGGTTAGAACCGCAAAAAAACCAGGGTGGTATTTCAAGGATGGCTCCACGTGATCTAGCGACCACGCTTCAAAGCCTCCCACCTATCCTACACAGGCCGGTTCACAGTCCAATGCAAAGCTACAGTAAAGGTTCATGGGGTCTTTCCGTCTAGCCGCGGGTAGATTGCATCATCACAAACACTTCAACTTCGCTGAGTCTCAGGAGGAGACAGTGTGGCCATCGTTACGCCATTCGTGCAGGTCGGAACTTACCCGACAAGGAATTTCGCTACCTTAGGACCGTTATAGTTACGGCCGCCGTTTACCGGGGCTTCGATCAAGAGCTTGCACCCCATCACTTAACCTTCCGGCACCGGGCAGGCGTCACACCCTATACGTCGACTTTCGTCTTTGCAGAGTGCTGTGTTTTTAATAAACAGTCGCAGCCACCGATTCTCTGCGACCCCATCATGCTAAGCGCGCAGGCGCTTCACACTACCGGGGTATACCTTCTCCCGAAGTTACGGTATCAATTTGCCGAGTTCCTTCTCCTGAGTTCTCTCAAGCGCCTTGGAATATTCATCCCGTCCACCTGTGTCGGTTTGCGGTACGGTCTCGTACAGCTGAAGCTTAGAGGCTTTTCTTGGAACCACTTCCGATCACTTCGCAAGCAATGCTCGCTCGTGCCACACCCTTGATTTACGCGCCCGGATTTGCCTAAGCGCCATCTTCGATGCAGCAACAGGGACATCCAACACCCTGATGATTTTCCGCGATCCGTCCCCCCATCGCACTGTACGACGGTGCTGGAATATTAACCAGCTTCCCATCAGCTACGCATCTCTGCCTCGCCTTAGGGGCCGACTCACCCTGCGCCGATGAACGTTGCGCAGGAAACCTTGGACTTACGGCGAGGGGGCTTTTCACCCCCTTTATCGCTACTCATGTCAGCATTCGCACTTCTGATACCTCCAGCAGCCTTTACAAGCCACCTTCGCAGGCTTACAGAACGCTCTCCTACCGCGTGCACTAAAAGTGCACACCCGCAGCTTCGGTTTATCGCTTAGCCCCGTTACATCTTCCGCGCAGGACGACTCGATCAGTGAGCTATTACGCTTTCTTTAAAGGATGGCTGCTTCTAAGCCAACCTCCTGACTGTCTATGCCTTCCCACTTCGTTTCCCACTTAGCGATAATTCGGGACCTTAGCTGGCGGTCTGGGTTGTTTCCCTCTTGAGTCCGGACGTTAGCACCCGGTGCTCTGTCTCCCAAGCTGTACTTGCGGGTATTCGGAGTTTGCCATAGTTTGGTAAGTCGCCATGACCCCCTAGCTATAACAGTGCTCTACCCCCCGCAGTAATACTTGAGGCACTACCTAAATAGTTTTCGGAGAGAACCAGCTATTTCCAGATTTGTTTAGCCTTTCACCCCTATCCACAGCTCATCCCCTAATTTTTCAACATTAGTGGGTTCGGTCCTCCAGCACGTGTTACCGTGCCTTCAACCTGGCCATGGATAGATCATCTGGTTTCGGGTCTACACCCAGCGACTGAATCGCCCTATTCGGACTCGCTTTCGCTACGGCTTCCCTATTCGGTTAACCTTGCCACTGAATGTAAGTCGCTGACCCATTATACAAAAGGTACGCAGTCACCCCACAAGGAGGCTCCTACTGTTTGTATGCATACGGTTTCAGGATCTATTTCACTCCCCTTCCGGGGTTCTTTTCGCCTTTCCCTCACGGTACTGGTTCACTATCGGTCGATCACGAGTATTTAGCCTTGGAGGATGGTCCCCCCATCTTCAAACAGGATTTCACGTGTCCCGCCCTACTTGTCTTACGCTTAGTTCCACACACAGAATTTCGTCTACAGGGCTATCACCTGCTACGGCCGGACTTTCCATTCCGTTCGACTATCCTGCGTGCTAAAACGTAAAGGCTCATCCGATTTCGCTCGCCACTACTTTCGGAATCTCGGTTGATTTCTTTTCCTCGAGCTACTGAGATGTTTCAGTTCACCCGGTTCGCTTCCACTAGCCTATGTATTCAGCTAGGGATACTGCATTGCTGCAGTGGGTTTCCCCATTCGGATATCTGCGGATCAAAGCTTGTTTGCCAGCTCCCCGCAGCTTTTCGCAGGCTACTACGTCCTTCATCGCCTGTGATCGCCAAGGCATCCACCATATGCACTTAGTCGCTTGATCCTATAACGCTGTAGGCTATAGGACCTGAGTATTAGCGTTTGTGCCGTTCATAAGTTTCAAAGCAGTCTGAGGCTTATCACCCCAGTCTTGAGAACTTGGAACAAAAAATAATGCAATCACAACCCGTGCCCATCTTCATCAGCAACGCTGATTACTTGATGAACACATTTTCGTTGTGCTTCTTCCAGATTGTTAAAGAACAAATATAGCTGTTGGGTAAAACCCAACTGATAGCGCTGCAAGCAGCGCTATCAGTTAGTTTCTACGCTGCGCCAAACCTAGACGCCAGCTACAACAAACAACCGATAAGAGTGGACGCTTAACACGAGCACGTAAGCTCTGAAAGGAGGTGATCCAGCCGCACCTTCCGATACGGCTACCTTGTTACGACTTCACCCCAGTCATGAATCCTACCGTGGTAATCGCCCTCCTTGCGGTTAGGCTAACTACTTCTGGTAAAACCCACTCCCATGGTGTGACGGGCGGTGTGTACAAGACCCGGGAACGTATTCACCGCGACATGCTGATCCGCGATTACTAGCGATTCCGACTTCACGCAGTCGAGTTGCAGACTGCGATCCGGACTACGATCGGGTTTCTGGGATTGGCTCCCCCTCGCGGGTTGGCGACCCTCTGTCCCGACCATTGTATGACGTGTGAAGCCCTACCCATAAGGGCCATGAGGACTTGACGTCATCCCCACCTTCCTCCGGTTTGTCACCGGCAGTCTCATTAGAGTGCCCTTTCGTAGCAACTAATGACAAGGGTTGCGCTCGTTGCGGGACTTAACCCAACATCTCACGACACGAGCTGACGACAGCCATGCAGCACCTGTGTTCCGGTTCTCTTGCGAGCACTGCCAAATCTCTTCGGCATTCCAGACATGTCAAGGGTAGGTAAGGTTTTTCGCGTTGCATCGAATTAATCCACATCATCCACCGCTTGTGCGGGTCCCCGTCAATTCCTTTGAGTTTTAATCTTGCGACCGTACTCCCCAGGCGGTCAACTTCACGCGTTAGCTGCGCTACCAAGGCCCGAAGGCCCCAACAGCTAGTTGACATCGTTTAGGGCGTGGACTACCAGGGTATCTAATCCTGTTTGCTCCCCACGCTTTCGTGCATGAGCGTCAGTGTTATCCCAGGAGGCTGCCTTCGCCATCGGTGTTCCTCCGCATATCTACGCATTTCACTGCTACACGCGGAATTCCACCTCCCTCTGACACACTCTAGCTCGGTAGTTAAAAATGCAGTTCCAAAGTTAAGCTCTGGGATTTCACATCTTTCTTTCCGAACCGCCTGCGCACGCTTTACGCCCAGTAATTCCGATTAACGCTTGCACCCTACGTATTACCGCGGCTGCTGGCACGTAGTTAGCCGGTGCTTATTCTGCAGGTACCGTCAGTTTCCCGGGGTATTAACCCGGAACGTTTCTTTCCTGCCAAAAGTGCTTTACAACCCGAAGGCCTTCATCGCACACGCGGGATGGCTGGATCAGGGTTTCCCCCATTGTCCAAAATTCCCCACTGCTGCCTCCCGTAGGAGTCTGGGCCGTGTCTCAGTCCCAGTGTGGCTGGTCGTCCTCTCAAACCAGCTACGGATCGTCGCCTTGGTGAGCCGTTACCCCACCAACTAGCTAATCCGATATCGGCCGCTCTAATAGTGCAAGGTCTTGCGATCCCCTGCTTTCCCCCGTAGGGCGTATGCGGTATTAGCTACGCTTTCGCGTAGTTATCCCCCGCTACTAGGCACGTTCCGATACATTACTCACCCGTTCGCCACTCGCCACCAGACCGAAGTCCGTGCTGCCGTTCGACTTGCATGTGTAAGGCATCCCGCTAGCGTTCAATCTGAGCCAGGATCAAACTCTTCAGTTTAATCTCTGTATTTGTTTCGTATTCTTGGTCTGAATAAATCCAAACCAGGTCATACGTCGCTACTCAAAGGAAGTGAGGTATGTTCTTAAACTTGACGTCTAAGGTACTTCACTTCTAGTGAGCACTTGATTTCTTGTGCTTGCGATAAGGCCAAAACCTAATCGCTGCACTCGCATCAAGCGCCCACACTTATCGGTTGTTTAATTGTTAAAGAGCGGTACTGCTAAATTTTGTACTACTGGCTTCTGCCCTCAACTTCGGCTAACTTTGCTTTCGCGTCGTCGCTGTCGTTGCAGCAGAGAAACGAGATTATGAAGAAGTTTTTATCGCTTGTCAAGTCAGCTTCGCTTTTTGCTTTACGCAGTTGCGTCACTTACTTGCGGCGACCTCTTCAGGTCTCGCCAGGACTCGCGTCCTGCCCTAGCAGCTATTGAAACGTCAGGGTAAACCCTAATTTTTCAGTAACTGCCAAGCCCAAAACTATAGCACAATTTTTGCAGATCTTGCAACTGGCTTCTGCCTGATTTGCGTCGATCCTTGCAATAACCGCTTGGCGTTCATTACTGAGTGCTGTTGCGGCAGATGAGATTGGGTTGCCCCGTCACCTGTTGCACTTGCTTGGCTTCGCGTCTCAAAACTGTCTGAGCTGCGAAGGAGCGAGACTATAGCACAGAATTTTGGGCTGTCATGCCAGTGACGCAAATTTTTGGTGTGTCGGCAGCAGCGAGGATCCGCCAGCCACGGGTAACGCCATTCGCTGACTCTCTCTATATATATAGCGAACCAGCGAGGAACCCGTGCGTGGGAGGCGGCGGACGCGGGCGGGGTTACTTACCAGCGCAGGTGATGATTATTGCGCAACCGCGCGAGATCGCGGCTCAGAGCGACTTCGTTTACCAGCCATTGGGGCGCGCCCACGTCATTGAGCAGGTGGGTATCCATGTCTTGTGCGAGGTTGCGCATACGCCGCTCGTTGCGGCGTATGCAGTAGGCGTTCCACAGACGCGCCATGAAACTGCGGTCCGGCGCCTGGGCGCTTTCCAGCACGGCGACAGGTTCGGCGTCGGCCAGTTTGGCTTTGGGGGGGGCACCGGCCAAGGTGACAGGCGGCATGAAAGGCTGAGCGGTCATCACGAGCTCCTTAGCTGATCCGTTTTGGTAAGCGTAGTCGCCCAATGTCCGCCTGAAAATCGAATTGTTTTGGCATGATCGGTAAGCTACGATGACCAGTCGAATTCCAGCCTGGATCTGCCATGCGATTGCCCCTTAATACGCTTCCTGCGTTTCGCGTTGTCGCGGAATTGCAGAATCTTCGCGCTGCTGCGGAGCGCCTTCACCTCACGCATAGCGCGGTCAGCCAGCAGATCAAGGTGCTGGAAGAACAGATTGGCTTTCCGCTTTTCGAGCGCAGCGGGCGCGGCATCGTGCTCAATTCGGCGGGCGCGGCACTTTTGTGCAGCGTGCAAGGCGCCATGGCGCTGCTTGATGAAGGGCTCATGGCTGCGAGCGCTGCTGCCTCCGGCAGCGAGCAAAGGCTGCGGGTGTCCGTGCTGCCTTCGTTTGCCCAGCGGTGGTTGCTTCCGCGCATGGCACGTTGGCGCGCACGGCATCCCGGCCTGGCGTTGGAGATCGAGACGTCCCAGCAATTGGTCGACTTGTTGCGCGACGGCTTTCATGCCGCGCTTCGAATCGGGCAAGGGCCCTGGCCCGGCGTGGAATCTGAGCCGCTGTTCGATGTGCCCTTGCCGCTCATCGTGCTTGCTTCGCCCGAGACGATGGCCGCCCTGCCCGACAACTCCCCCCAAACGTTGGCGCGCCAACCGCTGCTGGGCGAACGTGAGCTATGGCAGCATTGGTTTGCCGCAGCCGGATTTCCGACGCAGGTCACGCCTGTGGCGTCATTCAACGATGCGGGGATGATGCTGCAAGCAGCTGAGCAGGGGCTGGGGATTACGTTGGGCCGAGAACTGCTGGCTGCGGATGCGCTGTGCGCGGGGCGGCTTGTGCAGGTGTCGCCGGTGCGCGTGCACTACGAATTGGCGCAGACCTATCACCTGGTCTATCGGCCAAGCTTGCGGGACTGGGCGCCCCTGGCCGAGTTCAAGCAGTGGCTGCGCGACGAACTGGAAATTTCGCGCCAGACGCTGGTGACCTCCAAGTCCGAGGACGAGCACGAGGCCTAGTGAAAAAAAAGGTAAAGCAGCGCGCAGCCGCTTTACCTTGACCAAAACACGGCGTCCGGCAGGACCTAGCCTCAAATAGCCTGGGTTCGCTTCGCTCGAAACCCAGGCGGACGCCGCGACGGCGGCAGTCAATCTTCAGTCCCGCATCAGGCGACCTTGCGGGCGGATGCGGCGACCGGCTGCATCGAGTCGGTTTCGTTGAACCGCTGATGCCACGAGAATGCTTCTTCGAGCAGATGCGGCGTCTGGCCGCCGCGTTCGCAGGCGCGATCGAAGTAGTCTTGCAGCGCGTCGCGGTAAGACGGATGCACGCAGTTCTGGATGATGGCGCGCGCGCGCTCGCGCGGGGCGAGACCGCGCAGGTCGGCCAGACCGCATTCCGTGACCAGCACATCGACATCGTGCTCGGTGTGATCGACGTGGGACACCATCGGGACCACGCTGGAGATGTCTCCACTCTTGGCCATCGACTTGGACACGAAGATCGAGATATGCGCGTTGCGGGCGAAGTCGCCTGAGCCGCCAATGCCGTTCATCATGTGCGTGCCGCCCACGTGCGTGGAATTCACGTTGCCGTAAATGTCGAATTCCAGCGCCGTATTGATGGCAATGATGCCAAGGCGACGCACGATTTCAGGCGCGTTGCTGATCTCTTGCGGGCGCAGCACGATGCGCTGGCGGTAGTGTTCCATGTTGGCGAGGATCTTTTCATACACCGGCTTGGAGACGGTGATGGAGGACGCCGATGCGAATGCGAGCTTGCCTTGGTCGAGGAGCTCGATGGCGCTGTCCTGCAGCACCTCGGAGTACATGACCAGGTTCTCGAAGTCTGATGACTCAAAGCCGTGCAATACCGCATTGGCGATGGTGCCGATGCCAGCCTGCAGCGGCAGCAGCGAATTGGTCAGACGGCCGGCGTTGACTTCGCCGCGCAGGAATTGGTTGATGTGGCCCGCGATCGCGTTGGTTTCTGCGTCGGGCGGCAGCGCGTTGGAGGGACTGTCGGGCTCCTGCGTGATGACGATGGCGGCGATGCGGGAAGGATCCACCTCGATGAAGGGCTGGCCGATGCGCTGGTCTGCCGACACCAGGCCGATGGGCTGGCGGGCGGGACGACCGCCGGGGATGTAGATGTCGTGCAGACCTTCGATGGCCGCCGGCACGCTCGTGTTCAGTTCGACGATGATCTTGTCGGCCTGTTGCACGAACGACGCCGAATTGCCCACCGACATCGTCGGCACGATCGCGCCGGTTTCGGTGATGGCGGCGGCCTCGATGATGGCCACGTTGATGGGGCCCAGGTGACCGGCCCGCAATTGTTCCACCGTTTCGGACAGGTGCTGGTCGACAAAGGCGATTTCGCCTTGATTGATCTTGCGGCGCAGGGTCGTGTCGACCTGGAACGGCAGCCGCCGCGCGAGCGCATTGGCCTGCGCCAGCATCTTGTCGGTGTCGTGCCCGAGCGATGCGCCGGTGATCAAGGTGATGGAGAGCGGTTCGCGTTCGGCTCGCGCGGCCAGCGCAGCGGGCACCGACTTACAGTCGCCCGCCCGGGTAAATCCACTCATTCCGACGGTCATTCCGTCCTGAATCAGTAAGGCGGCCTGTTCGGCTGTGGTGATCCGGGCGTGCAGTTCTGAGTTGCGGATCCGGTCGAAAGGCATGTTGTCTCCAAATTCAAAGGCTTGCGGCTTAGGGCCGGGCGAGGCGAAGGATCTTCAGCGCCCGGGCACCGTCTGACGCGGCGTTTCCCGAGGTTCCAAGGGCCGCGGATGCGGGCGATGGAACGATTTTTCGGCAGTATAGGAACGCGGGCGAAAATCTCGTAATGACTTAAAATCATCCAATCCAGTCGTTTTTTTCATCATTTGCGTTTTTGTCGCGCATCGCGCGAAGGGGCCAGCTTTCCCATGGACGTGCGCGCTTTGCGGTATTTCGTGGAAACCGTCCGCCATGCCAGCTTCACGCAGGCAGCGAAGGCGCTGTTCGTCACGCAGTCCACGGTGAGCAAGATGATCCGGCAGCTGGAAGAAGAAGCCGGCACGCCACTCCTGATTCGCGACGGGCATACGGCCCGCCCCACCGATACAGGCCGCGTCATGTACCAGCGCGGTCTGCAGGTGCTGGAGACCATGCGCCAGCTGTCGGAAGAACTGCGGCAAACCGCGGAACTGGGGCGCGGCGCGCTGGAGGTGGGTATTCCCCCGATGATCAATCTGCTGTTCACGCCGGTGGTCAAGCGGTTTCGTGAATTGCATCCCGGCATTCATCTGACGCTGCGCGAAGGGACCGGCCAGGCCGTGGAAGGCCTGGTGGCCAGCGGCGAACTGGAGGTTGGAGCCACCATCCTGCCGGTCGCCCCCGACGGCGGCCTGGTTGCTCAAGCGTTTGGCAGCTATCCGATTTGGGTGATTGGACCGCCCGACGCGCCCTGGTCCGGAAAGACCTCATTGCCGCTGAGCGCGTTGCGCGACGCGCGGCTGCTGATTCCCACCGACGACTTCGCGATCACCCGGCGGTTGCGCCAGGCGTTTGCCGATGCGGGACTGCAGCCCAGCATCGCGGCGCAGAGCGCTCACTGGGATTTCCTGGTGGCGATGGCGTCGGCAGGGCTGGGGGTGGCCCTGCTTCCCGAACCCCTGATGCAACGGATGAAGACGCGGGGCCTTAGCACCGCCAAGCTGGCGAAATCCGGCATGCAGTGGGAAGTTGGGCATATCTGGCTGCAATCCGGCTATCTGTCGTTCGCCGCCCGCGCCTGGCTGGAGGTGTGCGATGCCGTGCTGGGCAAGCCTCGGAGCCGGGCGGCGCGCGCCCCCCACGGCTCTGGGAGTTGAATCCAAACGTTCGGCTCGTAAACAGGGGTTGCTAGGGGGCCATGGCCGCCCGCGGGCGACGCCCAAGCGCCCGAAATCCGGCCCCGTTTTTATGCCCGCCAACGACGATATTCACCGCGCAGGCGTGAACTCTGAAATTTAGGGACGCAACAGCATTTTTGTTGCAACGGGCAGCCGGGCGGCTTGTTATGCTGCCGCCTCGACGCGAGCAACTCGCCCCAAGAACATGACCCCCACCACGTACCCTCTGCTCATGCGCGCCCGCCTCCTTCGCGCGCCCAACCTGGCGGCGCTGCTTGCCGCGCTGCTGCTGGTGTTCAGCTTGCTGCCCGCCTTTGCGGCGCCGCCCGCCACCCCAGCCGACACCGAAGCCGTACTGGCCGCCGCGCGTAAACAGATCGACGAGATCCGCAAGCAGATCCCCGACCAAACGGACGACGCCGTGCTGCTCAAACAGCGTGGCGAAGCGCTGGATATTCAATCGAAAGCGGATGCCGCCACGGAGGCGCTGACGCCGCAGCTGGCCAGCGTGACCGCGCGCCTGAGCGAACTGGGCACGCCGCCGGACGGCGCCAAGGAAGCGCCCGATGTGGCGGCACAGCGCACGCAGCTTGAGAAAAACAGCCGCGCCCTGGACGCGCAACTCAAGCTGGCGCGGCTACTGTCGGTAGACGCCGGACAGACCGCCGAACAGATATCGGCCCAGCGGCGCAAGCAGTTCCAGGCGCGCCTGGGCGAGCGTCGCGATTCCTTCCTGTCTGGCCAGTTCTGGACCGAATTCCGCCAGGAATTCCCCCGGGATCTGGAGCGGCTGGAAGCCCTGCGCGATGACCTCACCACCGCCGTCGGACAGACGCCCAAGTGGGGCTGGCTGCTGCTCGCCGTCGTCGCCGGTCTGGCGATTGCACTGCGCGTCTGGGTTGGCCGTTACCTGCTGCAGTTGACGGCAACGCGCGTGCCGCCTGGCCGGTTGCGCCGTTCTTTCCTGGCCGTGGCCCTCGTCGCGCTGTCGGTCGCGACGCCCGGCGTGATCGCCTTGCTGATCCAGGCCGGCCTGGACTGGCGGTCGCAACTGTCGGACCGCACCGCGTCACTCCTGACCAACCTGGTGGCGACCGTGTGTTTTGGCGGGTTCGTTTCGGGGCTGGGCTTCGCGCTGCTGTCGACCAAGCGTCCTTCCTGGCGCCTGCCCCCGGTCAGCGACATCGTGGCGAACCGCCTGCGCTGGCTCCCCGGCACGCTAGGCGTGCTGGTGGTCCTGATCTGGCTCGCCGAAAGGTTGCCCGTGCTGCTCGACGCCAGCCTGACGACGACCATTACGCTGACGGGCATCGTGGGCGTGCTGAGCATGGCGATGCTGGCCGCCGTATTGGCGATCAGCCGTCGCTTGCGCCGGCAGGTCATGCAGGACAGCGAAGCGCCGATTCCGCTGTGGGTCTCGCTGATGTTGGCCGCAATCTGGACGGTGCTGATCGTCAGCCTTGCCAGCCTGCTGGCGGGATACGTGGCGTTTGGCAGCTTCCTGGTCAAGCAGGTGTTGTGGGTGCTGATCGTGCTGGCCTCGGCCTACCTGGCCTCCACGCTGATCGAGGACGGATTCAGCACGCTGCTGGGTACGGCGCACCGCGAAGGTGGCGAAGGCGAAGGACCTAGCATGCGCGATCAGGCCGCCGTGCTGCTGTCGGGCCTCGGCCGCGTGGCAATCGCGT
Source organism: Achromobacter sp. JD417 (assembly GCF_041879325.1). NCBI lineage: Bacteria > Pseudomonadati > Pseudomonadota > Betaproteobacteria > Burkholderiales > Alcaligenaceae > Achromobacter > Achromobacter sp. JD417. Next base: position 4,382,791 of record NZ_CP087159.1, read on the forward strand.
TGCTGGCCATCATTCTGGTGCTTGCGCCCTTCGGCGAGGCGCCGATGGATCTGGTGCAGCGCTTTGACCAGCTGCGTAAAGGTCTGGCCATCGGTGAGGCGCAGATCCGCCCGGGCGCGGTGCTGCAGGCGCTGATCGTGCTGGCGCTGTCGTTGCTGAGCGTCAAGATGCTCAAGCGCTGGCTCTCGAACCGCTACCTGCCCACGACCGAACTGGATCCCGGCATGCAGCTGTCTGCCGCGACGCTGTTCGGCTACGGCGGTTTCGTGCTGGCGGTGGCGTTGTCGCTGTCCGCGGCCGGGATCGGTCTCGAACGGGTTGCGTGGATTGCGAGCGCGCTGTCGGTGGGTATCGGTTTCGGCCTTCAGGCCGTCGTGCAGAATTTCGTGTCGGGTCTGATCCTGCTTGCCGAGCGGCCGGTGAAGGTGGGCGACTGGGTGTCGCTCGGCGGCGTGGAAGGCGACATCCTGCGCATCAACGTGCGCGCCACCGAGATCCAGATGGGCGACCGGTCCACGGTGATCGTGCCCAATTCCGAATTCGTGACGAAGACGGTGCGCAACGTGACGCGGTCCAACCCGCTTGGGCTGGTGCAGATCAAGCTGCCCATGCCGTTGTCGACGGATGCCGAAAAGGTGCGCGAGCTGATGCTGCAAGCCTTTGCCGATCACGAGGACGTGTTGGAGTCGCCTGCGCCCAACGTATTCCTGGACGGGATCGATGCAGGCCACCTGATCTTCAACGCGAGGGGCTACGTGTCCTCGCCCCGTGCGGCGTACGGCGTGCGAAGCGCGCTTCTATTCACGGTGCTCAAGCGGCTGGACGAGGCCAAGCTCGAAGTGTCGTCGCCGCCGACGATGCTGATTGCGGCGGCGCCGGAGCCCGCGCAGGCGCCTGCGCCCATCGCGGTAGCCCCGCCCGCTTCACCCTGATTGCCCGCGCGGCCGCCCGGCCTCGGCCCCGCCGTCTCAGCCGGGCGAATACAGGTCGGCAAACTGCTGACGCTCCAGGCGGGGATTGCGAAGCGGCGGCGCGGTAAACGCCGCGCTGCGAGCCGACATCACGGGATAGCCTTGCGGCGCCTGCGCCTGGGGCGCGACGGGCACGGGGCCCGCCGTCTGGACGGGCGTTTGCGGCGCGACCTGCGCCACGGCGCCGCTGTCGAACCGGTGATCCGCCGTCGTCAAGGCCGGATTGGTGCACAGTCCCTGCGCCACCAGTGCCGCCTTGGTGCGGTCGTCGGTCTGGCACAGGATGTCGATGGCTGCCGTTTCCAGACGCCGAGAGCGGTCCGCGTCCTTGGTCGACGCCGCCGCCTGCATCGTGCGCTCGAAATTGCGGCGAAGGCTGCATTTTTGGTCTTCGATCGGAATCGCAACGTTCATCCCGAATCCCACGACGGAACCGCCGCCGCCCGCCGACACCATGCAGCTGTCGGACGAGAACGAGCCGTAGAAGCTCTGGCCGCCGACCGGCGGCGCGCTGCGCAACGTGCTGGTGCCGCTATTGCTGGAATTGAGCGTGATGCCCTGGTTGTTGCCCGCATTGGTCGACCCGGACGATGCCGAGGTCGAGGAGCTGGACGTGCTGGTCTGCGCCCCGGCCGACATGGCGGCAAGCGACAGGGAAATGGCTAGAACTATGGTCTTCATGATGTCCCCTCGCCCGGACGGCCGAAGCCGTCCGGATAATTCGGTCAGCGATTGAACCCGCCGACATGGCCCACCGCGCCAATGCCGTGTATCGACCCGAAAGCGCCGATGTTCGCTGCATGGAACGTCCCCGTCGCCGATGCGCTCGTTTCCGTCTTGCCGAATGTGGCGCCGCCGTTCGCGATGCTGTCGCCGACCATGATCGGCGCGTTGCCAGACACATGCCCGTAAGACTCGCTATTGGCGTATTGCCGTGTGCTGGTGACGACTTGCGTGCCGTCGCGGCTGAACGTGCCGCCGACCTCCGCGATGCCGCCCGTGCTGCCGAACGACGTCTGGCTCGATGAGCCGTAGCCGTTGATCTGGGTGGCGACCACCGAACTGCCGGTGGAGATGGATGACGCGGTACCGTTGATGGCGCCGGCGTGGCCGGTTACCGAACCTCCGACCTGGCCCGGGCCAGTGGCGTAAGCCGATGCGGCGAACAATGACAACGCGGCGACTGCTGCGAGCTTTTTCATTTGAGCTCCTCCTGATCCGTCTGCACGGATGCACAGGTGCCGGAGACCGACCGGCGCGGACCGTTACTCCCCCAAGTACTGCGCCCGTCCAGGGCCAGGGCGTGGGACTTTCGTATTGGTACGGAATGATTGCGCCGTCCTAGGCAGGTCGGTATCGGTTAAACGAACGACCGGGTCTTTCTGGCGGATGGACGCGCGAATTACACAAACCTGAAAGAGGAGACGCCGGGCCCATGCGGCCATGCGTATGGATGACGCCAAGCGTGCGCGAAGACCCGCCGTCCGGGCGGCTGTCAGCTCAAAGGATGGGTGTGCGCGCGGGCGGCTCGCGCATGATATCTAGCGCGCAAGAGGGCGAGCCTCCTCTTGCGCCAGGCGCAGCCACCAGCCGGTCTCGCGCCGCGCCAGCATCAGGTCCACGGCAACCATGACCAGCAGGAATCCGCACTCGGCCAGATTCAGATTGGCGACAACTTGATAGGTCGCCAGCAGGGCGATGCCGGTGACGCCGGCAAAATATGCGGGCCAAGCGGGTGGCACCCCGGACGCGACGGCTCGCGGGCGGCGCGACAGGCACAACCACGCCACCAGCGGCAGGCTCAGCATCGACAGAGGGATGTAAATGGCGATGGCCGACAGCAGCACGTCGACCGCGAACTGCGTATGCAGGAACAGGGACATCAATACGATCATGCCGACGCCTACATACCAGAGCAGGCGAAGGGAAATGAGACGAGTCAAGGTAACGGCTCGGTGATTCATCAATCGGACTGGAAGCGGAAATTTCGGCCATACTACTCCCGGCCTTGCCCCCCTCCCCCTTCAATCGGAGACAAAACCATGATTCAGGAGATTGCCAGCATCCACGTCCGCGAAGGACAGGAAGCGCTGTTCGAAGCCGGTGTGACTCAGGCGAAGCCGCTTTTTCTGCGCGCCAAGGGTTGCCATGGCATGGAACTGTACCGCAGCATCGAGCAGCCGCAGCGTTACACGTTGGTGGTGGACTGGGAAACGGTCGAAAACCACATGGTGGATTTCCGCAAGTCGCCCGATTTCCAGGAATGGCGCAAGCTGGTGGGCGGCTTTTTTGTCGAGCCGCCCCAGGTGCACCACGAACAGAAAGTGATCTGAACGCCCCCGCGCCGGGCACCAGCACGGCGCGGCGCTATTCTTGCGGCGGCTCGTTGTACTTGCGCGCACTGCGCCGGAACGCATCGGCGGGGTACTTGCTGGCGTTCTTCTCCATCTTGCCGGCTACCGCCTGCGCGATATCGATGCCCAGCTGATCGGCAAGCGCCACCAGATACATCTGCACATCGGCGATCTCGTCCGCGGCATCCGCAAGGCGGGCGGCGGACATATTGCGCGACTCGTCTTCGCTTAGCCACTGAAACAGCGAAACCAGCTCGCCCGTTTCGCCCGCCAGGGCCATGGCCAGATTCTTCGGCGAATGGAACTGCTGCCATTCGCGTTCGGCCGTGAACCGACGCACGGCAAGCCGGATCTGTTGCAGGTCTGACATGGAAACTCCCACAAAAATGACGCCGCGCTAAACCGAGGCCAGGCGAGCGCTGGCCGCAAGCGCCACCGCAACCGTCGTGCGCACGTCGGCCAACGCCCTGTGAGTGGGCTGCGAGGCGCCCACGTGCCGCGCAAGGATGTCGAGTTTGTGCGACGTCAGCTCGGGCCACGCGCGGCGCGCCAGCGCCAACGTGCAGTGGGTGGCGTTCGAGAAAGGCATCCCCGTCTGGTCTGCCGCGGCGCTGAGGAAGCGCCGATCGAACGAGGCGTTGTGGAAAAACACCGGCAGGTCCTCGACAAACGCCAGGAACGAAGAAAAGGCCTGCGCGACCGGTATGCCGTCGCGATCGACTTCGGCCTGCGTGATGCCGGTAAGGCGCGAAATGAAGGAGGGCACGCGTGCGCAGGTCCGCACGACCTGTGTGTACTCGTTCACCACGGCGCCGCCCTCGCCGACCCTGACCGCCGCGAATTCAAGGATTTCGCAACTGGCGGTGGACAGGCCGGTCGTTTCAAGGTCGGCCACGATGAACGGGCCGCCCAACGCGTCAAGGGCTTGCGTGACCGCGGCCTGAGCTCGGGCCGCGGGCCGGGAGGGGCGTGCCGGCGATGCGCCGCTCGAAGGCGTGCGCCGATAGAAAAATGTCACGGGCCTACTCCGCGGGGTGCAGCGCGGCGAAGCGGTCCGAACCGTCGGCAAGCTTGCCAAAGAACAGCTCGGCCGGTCGCACCCACAGACCGCGCGCATGCGGCCAAAGATGTTCGTACACCACCATCGATTCCTCGGTCTCGGAATGGCGGGCAGTGCCCACATAGCGATACAGGCCGCCCTTGTAGTGGCGGTGCGTGGCAAGTGCTAGGGCTTCGGATTCGGTCATGGACATCGGCGGCAAATGGCGTGGCCCGCGGCGGAAACTGCCCGCGCGGGCCACGGAGGATCGGCAATGCCGTCTTTATAGCGCAATCGGGACCCGCTTCGCGCGGGCGCGGCCTCGTCACGCGGCGCGCAGACGTGCCGTGGCCTCGACGCGGGTTTCGGTCAGGTCTTCGGTGACGGCGGCCAGCTTGGCCGATTGCGCGAGCGACACTTCAACCACCTGACCCATGATTTCGGTGACGCGGCGGGATGAGGCGACGATGCCCTCCATTGTGCCTCCTGCTGACTGGACGTGCACCGCGCCGCCTTCGACCTGCGCGACCGACGTCGTGATGAGCGCCTTGATTTCCTTGGCGGCGGCGGCGCTGCTCTGCGCCAGGTTGCGGACTTCGGACGCCACGACCGCAAACCCCTTGCCGTGTTCGCCCGCGCGCGCCGCTTCGACCGCGGCGTTCAGCGCCAGGATGTTGGTCTGGAATGCGATGCCGTCCATGACCCCGATGATTTCGGAGATTCGGCGCGAACTGCCGGTGATGGCTTCCATCGTGGCCACCACCTCGCGCATCGTGTCACCACCGATTTCCGCGACGCGGCTTGCGTCCTGCGCAAGGCTGTTGGCCTGCCGCGCCCGTTCGGCGTTCTCCGTCAGGCCTTGCACGGCGACCTGCAACGTCTGCGCCGCCGTAAACCGCTTGGTGATGTCGGTGGCAAATTTCACGACCTTGAAGGGCCGGCCCTGCGCGTCGAAGATCGGGTTGTAACTGGCTTCGATCCACACCTGGCGGCCGCCCTTGCCCAGGCGCATGTACTGACCCGTGTCATGTTCGCCATTGCGCAGCCTGCGCCAGAAGTCCTTGTAGGCCGTGCTTCTTGCCTCGTCGGCAGGGACGAACATGCTGTGGTGGCGGCCCAGCACCTCGTCCGCGCGATAGCCCACCGCATTGAGGAACAGATCGTTGGCGCGCACGATGGTGCCGTCCAGTTCGAACTCGATGATCGCCTGAACCTTGGAGATCGCCTCGAGCTGGCCTTCGGAATCCGCCTGCCGGTGTTGCTGCTCGGTGATGTCCGTGGCGTACTTGATGACCTTCAGTGGCTGCCCGCGCTTGTCAAAGATGGGGTTGTAGGACGCCTGCAGCCAGACATCCGATCCGTCTTTGCGAATTCGCCGGTAGCGGCCGGAATCATGGGCGCCCTGCCCCAGCCTTTCCCAGAAGGCCGCATACTGCGCCGACCCGCGCTCTTGCGGCGCGATGAACATACGATGGTGCTGTCCCTGGATCTCGTCGAGCGCATAGCCCATGGTGTCCAGGAAATTCTGGTTGGCCGTCAAGATGTGGCCATTCAGATCAAACTCGATGACCGCCTGCGATTTATGGATCGCGTCGATTTGTCCGAGCAGATCAGCCTTGTCGGTGCTGCGGTATCCACGGATGAAGCGGCCAAGAGTATGCCAAAGCATGGTGACCTCCAGGGGTGAGTTTGCCGGCGTGCCTGGTACACGTGTATCTAATAGATACTATTAATCCCAGAAATTATCACGACTCATCGCGTTTTTTGGGATCCGTCGAAAATAAATTCGAATCGTCGTCACGACGCACACCCCGGGTAATCCCGGGTTCAAGCCGCATCCAGCTCGCGATACTGACGGAAAATCCCTTCGCCAAATGGAAGACGGCGTCCGCTTGCAAAATACGCCTGCAATTCGGGCAGCGCGGTCACGCGTTCGTGCAGCGCAAACACATTGGGATAATCCGCCGCCACCGTGGCCATGCGTTTAGGAAAGGCGTACAAGAGCCCGTCGACAAGGTGATACAAGGACAGGTCGACATATGTCCATTTGCCGCCTCCCGCCAGCCAGGCATCCTTCCCGTCCAGCAGCCGCTCGAAGTATCCCAAAAACTTCGGAATACGCTCTTCGCGAAAAACCCGGGCGCGACGAGCAGCCTCTTCCTTCTGGTCTTCGTAATAATCGCTGGCGGAAATGGGGTGATGGGTGTCGTGCGCTTCGGCCACCATGTCGGCGATCGTGAGTTGCAGCTGATTTACCCACAATCGTCCTTCGAGCGATTCAGGGGCAAGGCCATGTTTCTCGCCAAGGAAAAGCAGGATGTTGGCCGTCTGCCCCAGCGTCATTTTTCCGGCCACCAGATAAGGCGGGGCAAACGGCGGATGCTTGCGGGCGGATCGCATGTCATCGATCAACGTGCCTTCGTCGGCGCCCGGATCACGCGCCCGCTCCCGATAAGGAATGCCGCCCGCTTCCAGCGCCAGGCGCACGAATTCTCCCCGTCCGGGGATGCCATCCCAATACCAAAGGTCGTAAGTCATACGGTCTCCTTTCAGTTGGCGCAGCCGAATCTGCAGTCTGCAGCCGCGGCCGGCTGTTAGCAAGGCGCATGCCGCAGACGCTGAAAAACGCGGCGATAAAAAAACGCGCAGACGGCGGGCCTGCGCGTTTTTCATGCTGGGGTCGTGTGTTTACCCCTGCGCCGCGTCTTCGAGAATCAATTCGGCGCCGCGTTCGGCCACCATCATGACAGCGGCCTGCGTGTTGCCGGAAACCATTCTCGGCATGACCGACGCATCCACCACGCGCAGGCCCGTCAGCCCATTGACCCGCAAACGCACGTCGGTGACGGCCGCCGCATCCGTCCCCATGCGGCAGGTGCCGATGGGGTGATAGATGGTCTGACCGTTGCGCCGGGCGAAATCCAGCCATTCGTCGTCGGTGTCCACATCCGGCCCCGGGCTGATTTCCGCTTGCACATAGCGCTGCATGGCGGGCCGGCCCACGATGCGCCGGGCCACCTGCATGCCGCCCACCAGGCTATCGCGGTCGACCTGCGCGGACAGAAAGTTGGGCCGGATGGCTGGTCCAGCCATGGGGTCGGCCGACTTGATGTGAATGGTCCCGACCGACTCGGGACGCAACTGGGCCACGCCGATGGTCATGCCAGGGTGGCGATCCAGAATGCGTTCGGCCGCGTTGGCGTAACTGGCGTGCACAAAGAAAAACTGCACGTCCGGCGTGGGCAGGCCGGGACGGCTTTTCACGAAGCCATGCACCAACCCCGTGCCGAGCGTCAGGATGCCTTTGCGGCTCAGGTAATAGCGCGCCACCTGCTGCGCCAGCCGCCAGCCGCGCGACATCTCGTTCAAGGTCACCGTGTTCTTGACGCGCCAGTTCATGCGCGTGGCGAAGTGGTCGATGTAGTTTTCGCCCACCGACGGCTGCGCGTGCACGAGGTCGATGCCATGCGTCTTCAACAGGGCCGGGTTGCCCACGCCGGACAATTCGAGCAATTGCGGCGACTGCACCGCACCCATGCAAAGCAACGTTTCGCGGCGCGCGCGCACCGTGTGCTCTTGCCCGTTCTTGCGATAGGCCACACCGACGCAGCGCTTTCCTTCGAATACCAGCCTCGTGACATGGGCGCCGCATTCGACGCTGAGATTGCGCCGGCCGGCCGCCGGTTTCAGGTAGCCGTCCACGACGCTCCAGCGCCGGCCACGGTGCTGAAGCACCTGGTAGTAGCCCACGCCTTCCTGGTCGCCGCTGTTGTAATCCGGATTGAACGGCTGGCCGTCTTCGCGCGCGGCCTGCAGGAAGGCATCCGAAACGGGGAAGCGTTCGGCGACCTCTTCGAGGTGCATCGGCCCCTCCTTGCCGCGGTGCTCGCCCCCCGGCGCGTAGTTCTCGATCTTGCGGTAGATGCGCTCGGCTACGTCGCGGCCCCAACCTGCCGCGCCGGCCGCCACCCACCCGTCGTAATCCTGGGGCTGGCCGCGCACGTAGATCATGCCGTTGATGAGCGTCGATCCGCCCAACCCCTTGCCGCGCGGCACGGCGATGACCCGGCCGTGGACGTTGTCCTCGGGCTCGGTCGCAAAGCGCCAGTTGTACTGCGGATCGACCAGCAGCTTGGAAAAGCCCGCTGGAATCGGAATCCACATGCTGCGCGCCTCGTGGCCGGCTTCCAGCAGCAGTACGCGATACCTGCCATCCGCACTGAGGCGGTTGGCCAGGATGCAGCCGGCCGTTCCGCCGCCCGCGATGATGAAATCGTAGTCGCCCATCTTTTTCCACCGGGTTCCGGATATGCGTCACGCGCCTAGCGCGCGGCCGTCACGCCCAGCGTTTCCACCATCAGTTCGATCTGGCAGGCCAGCATCGGCGCGCCGTAATGGACCTTGCAGCCGCGCGCCTGCGCCGCGACGAGCAACGCGGTGTCCTTGGGCTGCATGATGACCTCGCAGACCAGTTGATCCCGCGTCAAGCGGCTGGCGTCCAGCGGCAGCGGATCGCCTTCCTTCATGCCCAACGACGTGCCGTTGACGACCAGGTCATGGCCGGACGGATCGGCGTTGCCCACTGAGATCTGCGCGTCCGGATGCAGCGACAGGATGCGGGCCTTGAGGTCCTCGGCCTTGGCCGGCGTGCGGTTGGCGATGGTCAGGCGCGACACGCCAGACTGCACGAGTGCAAAGCCGATCGCGTTGGCCGCGCCGCCCGCGCCCGCCAGATAGACGCTCTTGCCTTCCGGCGAGACGCCGCAACTGCGCAGACCGCGGACAAAACCTTCGCCGTCCAGCATATGGGCCACCAGACGCCCATCGGCCTCGCGCCGCAGCACGTTGGCCGCGCCGATCTTGCGCGCGACAGGCGTGGCTTCGTCGGCCAATTCCAGGATGGCCGTCTTGTGCGGCACCGTGACGATCACGCCTCCCAGGTTTTCCAGACGGCGCAGGCCCTCAACCACGGCAGCAAGGTTGTCCGGCCGCGCGTGAAACGGCACGCAAACCCCGTCATAGCCGATCTTGGCGAAATGCTCGTTCATGCGCTGCGGCGTCTTCACATGGTGAATGGGATCGGCCAGGATGCCGAACAGGCGCGTGTTGCCGCTGATTTCGTTCATGGATGTCTCCGGATCAAAGCTTGATGAATTCCCGCGCGACGCCGGCAATGCCTTCGGCGTCGAGCTTGTAATGGGCGTACAGGGTGGTCGGCGGCGCAATGAGGCTGTATTCGTCATAGATGCCATGACGGCGCAGCCGGGTACCGGTGCCTGCGTCGGCCAGCACCTCGGCGACCGCCGATCCGAGGCCGCCCAGCACATTGTGCTCTTCGACCGTCATCATCAGCCGGGATTGACCCGCAGCCTTCAGGATGGCGTCGCGGTCCAGCGGCTTGATCGTGGGCATGTCGATCACGCCCACCGACAGGCCCTCTTCGCGCAACTGCCGGGCGGCGGCCAGCGCGCCGTGCAGCGTGATGCCGCACGCGATCAGCGTCAGGTCGCTACCAACACCGTGGACAATCGCCCGGCCAAACTCGAACGGCGTGCCGTCTTCATAGACCTGCGGATCGCGCCCGCGTCCGATACGGAAGTAGATGGGCTCGGGCCAGTCCGCGGATGCCCTGATGGCGGACGCGAGTTGCGGCCCGTCGGCAGGCGACACCACCGTCAGTCCCGCGAGCGCGCGCATGGTGGAGATGTCTTCGGTGGCGTGGTGGGACGTGCCATAGAAGCCCAGGCTGATTCCGGTGTGATGGCCTATCAGGCGCACCGGCAGCCGCGTGTAGGCGACATCCATCCGGATCTGCTCGCAGCACAACAGGCCGAGGAACGAGGCAAAGGTGGCGACGAACGGCATCATGCCGGTCGTCGCAAGCCCGGCCGCCGCCGACACCATGTTCTGCTCGGAGATGCCGAACTGCACATAGCGATCGGGGTAGGCCTGGGCGAAACGGTTCAAGCCGTTCGAGTACTGCAGGTCGGCCGACCCGGCCACGACCGGATGCCCCGCCTTCGCCAGATCGATCAGCGCATCAGAGAGATAAGACAGCCCGGGGTTCACCGCATTGAGGGCGCGGTACTGCCAGGAATCGGGGGAGAGGACTTGTGCCTGTGCCATTCAGATCTCGCGGGAGAGGATTTCTTCGACAGCGCTTTGCGCATCTTGAGGAGCCAGGTAGCCCAGGTGCCAACCCGGTTCGGTTTCCATGTAGGTCACGCCCTTGCCCTTGACGGTGCGGGCGATCACGCAGGCCGGCCGGGCGCGCGAGTCGTCGTCGCGCAGACGGCGCAGCAACGCCGTCAGGTCGGCAAGATTGTGGCCGTCGACCTCGTGGACCTCCCAGCCGAACGCCTGCCATTTCTCCTTCAGCGATTCCACGCCCATGACGTCGTCGACCTTGCCGTCGAGCTGATAGCCGTTGCGATCGACGATGGCGATCAGACGGGACAAGCGATTGTGCGCCGCGAAGAGCGCGGCTTCCCAGACCTGCCCTTCCTGCATTTCGCCGTCGCCGAGCATCACGAACACGTTGAAGTCGCGTGCGTTCATGCGCCCGCCCACCGCCATGCCCACGCCGTTGGACAAGGCGTGGCCGATGGAACCGGAGCTGAAGTCCACGCCGGGCACCTTGCTCATGTCGGGGTGATCGCCCAGGGGACTGCCCAGCCGCGTGTAGCCGTCGAGCAGCTCACGGTCGATGAAGCCCAGATCGGCCAGTATCGGGAACAAGCCCACCGCGGCGTGGCCCTTGCCCATGAGGAAACGATCGCGATCCGGCCATTGCGGCTCGCCATGCCGCAGGCGCATCACATCGTAGTAGAGCGCCGCGAATATCTCGGCGCACGAGAACACGGAGCTGTAATGACCGACCTTGGCAATTTCAATGAGGCGGATCGTCTCAAGCCTGATATGGCGGGCCTTTTCCCGCAGCCTCGCGATTTCCCCCGCGGTAAGGGTCCCCTGCTCCTTGCGCATCGCGCCTCCTCGTGTTGTATAGATATATGATATATAATATACCCATTGCGCTCGAATTGGCTACGCCGGGCTAGAATCGCTCCTGGGTTCGTCCCGCATCCCCTATACAGCAAGCCAGAAACGCCATGCCCAGCCTCAAACCGGTAAAAAAAGAGAACCTTTCCGTCAGGGTCTACAACGAAATCCGCAATGCCCTGATCAATGGGCAGTACGAACCTGGCGAGCGCCTGATCATTGGCGAACTGGCGCAGGAAATGGGCGTGTCCATCACGCCGGTTCGCGAAGCCATCTTCCGGCTCATCAGCGAACAAGGCCTGGAGATGCAGGCGGCCACCGCGGTGTATGTTCCGTACGTCAACTCGGAAAAGCTGCGGGAGATCCAGCAGATCCGCTTTCACCTGGAAGGCATGGGCGCCGCCGAAGCCGCGCAGCACATCACGCGCAAGCAGCTCGACAACCTGATCTCGCTGCAGCGCGATTTCATCTCGTGCACCTCCACCGATCCCAAACGCGCCAGCTACCTGAACCGCAAGTTCCACTTCGCCATCCTGGAAGCCAGCAACAAGCCCATCCTGCGCAACACGGTCGAGTCGTTCTGGGTCATCACCGGCCCCATCCTCAAGGTGTTTCACGTCAAGACGGCGGGGCTGGATTACTCGCAGAACGAACACCGCCACGAGGCCGTGATCGAGGCCCTTGAGGCGCGCGATTCGGAAGCGGCGCGGGAAGCCATTCAGGCCGACCTGGTATGGGGCGGAAAGATCATGATCGACTGGCTGGTCGAACGGGAAAAAGAACTCGACTACCGCCCCCCCGGGGCCCGCAAATAGGAAGACGCCATGCTGAAGATTTTTGGAGCGCCCAGCCGCTACATCCAGGGATCGGGCGCCCTGGAAACGTTGGGACAATATGCGGCGCTGTTCGGAAGACGCGCCGCGCTCGTCATCGACAGCTATGTCCATGGCGTGCTGGGTCCAAGAATCGAGGCGTTGTGCGCCGGGCACGGCGTGACGCTTGTGCCGCTGATCGTGGAAGGCGACCTGACGCCCGAGGTCATTGACGGCTTGCGCGCGCAGGCCGCGCCCGCGGGCATCGACATGGTCATTGCGGTGGGCGGCGGCAAGTCGCTGGATGCGGGCAAGGCCGTTGCGAAGTCGTCCCACTGTCACCTGATCACCGTTCCCACTGTTGCGTCCAACGACGCGCCCACCAGCAAGAACTACGTGCTTTACGACGCGCATCACAATCTCCTTGCCGTCGAGCACATGCTGTTCAATCCCACCATCGTGCTGGTCGACACCGCGATCATCGCGACCGCGCCGGTGCATTTCTTTCGCGCCGGACTGGGCGATGCGATTTCCAAGAAGTTCGAAGCCGAGCAATGCCAGCGCAATGGCGGCAAGAACATGTATGACGCGGCGCCGCTGCTCACGGCCCAGCTCATCGCGGATGGCTGCCTGCGCACGCTGATGGCGGACGGCGCTGACGCCGTGGCCGTGGCGGGAACCGGCCAGCCCACGCCCGCGTTCGAGCGCGTGGTGGAAGCGATGATCCTCATGAGCGGTCTCGGTTTCGAAAGCGGCGGTCTGTCCATTGCCCACGCCCTGACGCGCGGGCTGCCTAAGATCAACGGCATCGCGACGGCGCTGCATGGCCTGCAGGTCGCGGTGGGCCTGCTGGTGCAGCTGGACCTGGAAAACCGCGGCGATGGCATGTTGGCCGATTTGCAACAGTGGTACGCCCAGGTCGGCCTGCCGGCCACGCTGCGCGAACTCGGCGCGCCCGGCCAGCCGACCGACGCGGAACTGACGTTGGCCGCGGACCTCAGCCTGAAAGCCAGGCATGCCGCCAACTTCGATCGCACGCTGGATGTGAGCACGCTGGCTGAGGCCTTGCGGCGCCACGCCTGATCCGGCTTAGCGCAAAAAAGCGGGCGGCGCTGACCGCCCGCCCGCGCCGCTTGCCCGGTCAGAACGCGACGTTGTCCTTTCCTTTCAACCCCAGCTTGGCCCGCGCCTCGTCCGGCGTGGCGACATCGAGGTTCAAGGCTTCGAGAATGCCGCGGATGCGTTCGACCTGAACGCGGTTGGATTCGGCCAGCTGACCCGGCCCGATCCACAGCGAATCCTCCAGCCCAACCCGCACGTTCGAGCCCATGGCCGCGCCGATGGTCGCCAGCGGCATCTGGTTGCGTCCGGCGCCCAGGATCGACCACTCGTAATCGTTGCCAAACAGGCGGTCCGCCGTGCGCTTCATGTGCATCAGGTCTTCCGGATGCGGACCGATCCCGCCCAGAATGCCGAACACGGACTGGATGAAGGGCGGCGACTTGACCAGACCGCGGTCCACGAAATGGGCCAGGTTGTAAAGATGGCTGATGTCATAGCACTCGAATTCGAACCGCGTGCCGTTGGCGTTGCCCAGCGTCAGGATGGATTCGATGTCCTGGTACGTGTTGCGAAAGATCAGCGAGCGGCTGTTTTCCAGATGCTCGCGCTCCCAGTCGTACTTGAACTCCGAGAAGCGGTCCAGCATGGGAAAGAGGCCGAAGTTCATGGAACCCATGTTCAACGACGCCAGCTCCGGCTGGAACGTGGTGGCGGGCCGCATGCGCTCTTCCACCGTCATGTGCGGACTGCCGCCCGTGGTGATGTTGATGATGGCGTCGGTCTCGCGCTTGATGCGTTCCAGGAAGGGCTTGAACAGCGCCGGGTCCTGCGAAGGCTTGCCGGTCTGGGGATCCCGCGCATGCAGGTGCAACACTGCAGCGCCGGCCTTGGCGGCGCCAATGGCGGCCTCGGCGATCTCGTCGGCCGTGACCGGCAGGTGCGGCGACATGCTGGGCGTGTGGATGGCGCCCGTCACGGCGCAGGTGATGACGACTTTCGATTTGGGCTTAGCCATTGTTGTCTCCGTTGCATTGTTTGTGACGCATGAGGCGCATCAGCTTTTCGTCACGCCAGAAGCGGCGTGCGGCAAGATCCTCTTCGGGCAGCAAGGCGCGCCGCTCGTCGGAAAGTGAGTCGACCAGTTCGCCCTCCCAGGCCACGCAATCGCCTTGCGTGGCGCCGATGGACTGGTACAGGCCGCCGTAACGCCGGCAGTAATCGGCGATGCCGCCCGGCGCATTCAGATCGATGGTTTCAAAGGGGCCCATGAAGGACCAGCGCAGACCAAGTCCGTCCTTGACCGTGGTGTCGATGTCTTGCGCGCTGGCGATGCCCTGGCTTGCTAGTCGGAAGGCCTCTTGCAGCAACGCGCCTTGCAGACGGTTCAGAATGAAGCCTTCGATTTCGCGCCGCACGAGCACGGGCTTCTGGCCGATGCCGGTCATGATTTCCCGCGCGCCCGCCAACGCTTCAGGACTGGTCCAAGGTGCCGGACACAGTTCGACCACAGGAATCAGGTAAGGCGGATTGACGGGATGAGCGACGAGGCACCGGCGCCTGCCGGCAAGATGCTCGGTGAACTGGCTTGCCGGGATGCTGGACGTGGAACTGCCGATGATGGCGTGCGGTTCGGCCAAAGCATCCAGTTCGGAAAAGAGCGCACGCTTGATCTCCACTTTTTCCGGTGAGTTCTCCTGGACGTAGCTGGCGCCGGCCAGGGCTTCATGCAGGCTGGAAGACACCTGCACACGATCGACAATGGCATCGGCATCGTCCAGCAAGCCCTGCGCTTGCAGCACGCGCAGCTGCTGCAGGATCAGGGTGCGCGCCTCGGCGAGCATGGCGGCATTGACGTCGTGAAGCCGCACTTCCCAGCCCATGCGCGCAAAGACAATGGCCCACCCCTGCCCGATCAATCCCGTTCCAATGATGGCGGCGCGCCGCACGGTGTTTTCCGCGTCCATCAGTAGAGCTTTTGTGTGAAGCCGTCCACCACGATGGCCTGCCCGGTGACGCTGCGGGCGGCCTCGCTGGCGTTGAACAGGACCATGTTGGCGATATCGCGCGCGGTGACCATGCGGCCAAGCACGGCCTGGTTTTCGTATTGGGCCGCGATCTCTTGAACCGGCCGGCCCAGTGTGTCGGCCTTGGCGGCGATCACCGCGCGAATGCGGGGACCTTCGACCGCGCCGGGCAGAATGGCGTTGACGCGGATGTTATGAGGACCCAGCTCGATGGCGAGCGACTTGGTGAAACCGATCACCGCCCACTTGGATGCCGAATACACCGACCGGCCGGCGAACCCGAGGTGCCCGGCCGCCGACGACAGATTGATCATCACGCCCGCCTTCGATTCCTTGAGCAGCGCAATGGCCTGGCGCGCGCACAGGAATTGGCCCGTGATGTTGACGGCAAGTGTGCGATCCCAGTCCGCCTTGGAAAGCGTTTCCACAAAGCCCGTGGGACCGGCGACGCCGGCGTTGTTGATCAGGATGTCCAGACCGCCCAGCGTCTGGCGGACCGCCGCGAAGAGCTGCTCGACGCTGGCCTCGTCAGACACATCGGCATGCGCCACGTGCACGCCGGGCAATTCGGTGGGCAAGGCTGCCAGCCGCGCTTCATTGACGTCGCACACGAACACGGTGGCGCCGGCATGATGAAAGACCTTGGCCATTTCCAGACCCAGTCCATCGGCGCCGGCCGTGATAAGCACTTTCTTGCCGTTGAAATCGACTTCCTCGAACATGCTCTTGTCTCCTCGGATCGTTCTTATGAGCGCGAATCATCATATACGATATATGATAAAACCGGCTATGCTGTGATCCGCCAAGCGACCCTCACCTCGTGCAAAAGGCGTGGTCCGCCAGACGGAATCAAGTGTGGTTTTTTCTTGTATATCGGCCGCTAAGGCTTTATTCATGCGGTTTCAGGGAATTCCCTGATTCGGCATGCAGCGGCCGCCACTAGAATCCAAGGCGAGGGTTTCACGCCCCGCCGGCACATATATCATATATAGCAAAAGACGGACGGACCTCAGAATCCAGTCCGCATCCCATACCGACAAAGGAGCGTAGACAGTGTTCAAGTTCAACAAAATTGTTTTGGCGCTGGGTGTGTGCGGCGCGCTGGCAAGCGGCACCGCAGCGGCCGACATGAAGGTAGGCGCCCTGTTCCCGTTCAGTGGCGCGCTTGCGCTGCTTGGACAGGAAAGCTATCGCGGACTAGAACTGGCCGTGAACGAGATCAACGCCGCGGGGGGAGTGAACGGCGAAAAGATCGAAATCATCAAGGCCGACGCCGTGGATCCCACGCAGGCCGTGTCGGAAACCAAGCGTCTGATCTCGGCCAACGTGGTCGGCGTCTTCGGCAGCTACGCGTCGGGCATTTCGTACGCCGCCTCGCCCGTAACCGAGCTGGCCGGCGTGCCCTACTTCGAGTTGGGCGCCACCGCGCACAAGATCACCACGCGCGGCTACAAGTACCTGTTCCGCAGCAATCCCAACACCGCGCTGTACGGCGTGTCGGTCGTGAATGCGCTGCACGAGACCATCGCGCCCGGGATGGGCCTGAACCCCAAGGACATCAAGATTGGCATCATCCACGAAGACGGCCCGTATGGGACCGACGTGGCGGCCACCGAAAAGAAGCGCGCGCAGGAACTTGGCTACAACGTCGTCGAAGTTCTGCCCTACTCGGCCAAGACCGTTGACCTGTCTTCGCTGATCTTGCGCCTGAAGGGCGCCAAGGCCGACGTCGTGCTGCAGACGGCCTACCAGAACGACGCCATCCTGTTCTTCAGCCAGGCGCGCGCGGCGGGCTTCAAGCCCAAGGTCGTGATCGGCGCGGGCGGCGGCTATTCGCTTGCCGACACCGCCAAGGCCGTGGGCGCCGACATGAACGGCGTGTTCGACCTGGACTTCCCGCAAGCATCCATCAATCCGGCCGGCGCGCCGGGGCTGGACAAGTTCCTGAAGGCCTACAAGGACACGTACAAGAGCGATCCGCAATCCGGCCACAGCCTGACCAACTACGTCGGCGCCAAGGCCTTCTTTGAAGCGATCGGCAACGCCAAGTCGACCGACAAGGACAAGATCCGCGCAGCGGTGCTGGCCTACAAGAAGCCCGCGGGCCAGACGGCCAATGGCTGGGGGTTCGACTTCGGCGAAGACGGACAGAACAACGCGTCCACCTTCTACGTGATGCAGTGGCAGGACGGCAAGCTCGTCACCATCGGTCCTGACAACCTCGCTCTCGGCAAGCCCATCTTCAAGAAATAAAGCGCGATGCCAGCGGCCGGACGCCGGGGGCTTGCAGCCCCGGTGCGCGTCCGGCATTACCCGGGGTTCGAGCGCCCCGTCCCTGGACGCTGCGGGACGGGGACGGGGCGCCTCCCGCACTTAGAGGTTGCACAATGGAATTATTCATTCAACTGGTCATCAATGGCCTGTTGCTGGGCGGCGCATACACGATCATCAGCCTGGGGCTGACACTCATCTTCGGCGTCGTGCGCGTCGTGAACTTCGCGCACGGCGAGTTCCTGATGATCGGCATGTACATGGTCTATCTGATCGCGGCGCAGTTCGGCATCCACCCCTACGCCGGCCTGATTCCTGTCGCCGTGATCCTGTTCGCGCTGGGCGCGCTGACGCAGAAGGGCATCATCCAGCCGTTGCTGCACGCCGACCAGCACATCCAGATCTTCGCCACGGTGGGGGTATCCACCATCCTGCTGAACCTGGCACTCGTGATTTTCGGGGCCAACGTGTACCGCGCGCCGGTTGAGCTGGGCACCAACGCCATCGACGTCGGCCCGTTCTCGATGGTCACCGGCCAGCTCGTCACCTTCGTCATCGGCCTGACCCTGGCCGTGCTGCTGCACCTGTTCATGCACCGCACCTATCTTGGCCGCGCGCTGCGCGCCGTGGCGCAGCACCGCTATGCCGCCACGCTGATGGGCGTGAACGTCAACAACGTGTACGCCATCGCCTTCGGCCTGGGCACCGCATTCGTGGGCATCGCCGCGGGTCTGCTTGCGCCGCAGTATCCGGTGTTCCCGACGGTGGGCACGTACTTCGTGCTGACCGCGTTTGTCATCGTGGTGCTGGGCGGCCTGGGCAGCCTGTACGGCGCGGTCGCCGGCTCCATGATCATCGGCATCGTCGACACGCTGGCGGGTTTCTACATCGCGCCCGACCTGAAGGAAGTCGTCTATTTCGGGATCTTCCTCTTGATCCTTGTCCTGAAGCCGAACGGTCTGTTCGGCATCGGCACAGAGTGACCAGAACAACAAGGAGCAAGACGTGTTTCCCGACTTTCGATATCCCAAAGCCTACGTCAGCCTCATTCTGCTGATCACGATGTTCCTCGTGCCCGTCGTCATGGGCACGCCCTTCTGGACCAACCTCTTTGTCCTGCTGTTCGTGTTTTCCGCGCTGTCGGTTGCCTGGAACATCGTGGGCGGCTATGCCGGCCAGTTGTCCCTGGGCCACGCGGTGTTCTATGGCATCGGCGGCTACACGGCCACGCTGCTGACGCAGAACTTCGGCATCTCGCCGTGGATCGGCATGTTTGCGGGCGCGGCCATTTCCGCCGCCGTCGCCATCCTGATCAGCTATCCCACGCTGCGTCTGCGGGGTCCCTTCTTTGCGCTGGCGACCATCGCCATCCTGGAAGTCGTGCGCCTCCTGGTCATCCACGAGGAAAGCTGGACGGGCGGTTCCAGCGGCATCAGCCTGCCCTTGAACATCGGCTGGGCCTGGATCGTGTTCCGCGAGAAGATCAACTACGTCATCATCGCGTTCGGCCTGTTCGTGCTGGTGACCTGGGTCTCGTGGTACGTCCGCAAGTCGCGCATCGGGCATTACCTGATCGCGATCCGCGAACGCGAGGACGCGGCGCTAGCGGTAGGCATCCACACCGTGCGCGTGAAGATCATCGCCGCCGTCGTATCGGCCGTGCTGACCAGCATCATCGGCACTTTCCACATCACGTATCTGACCTTCGTCGACCCCAGCTCCGCGTTCTCGCTCGAGCTGTCCATCCAGGTCGCGATGTTTGCGCTGATCGGCGGACTGGGCACCGTGTCCGGCCCCATCGCGGGCACCTTCCTGGTGCTGCCCATTGCGGAACTGGCGCGCGGCTGGCTCAGCAGCGTGGGCAACGGCATGCACGGGTTGATCTACGGCCTGATCCTGGTGGCGGTGGTGTTGACGATTCCGCGCGGTCTGGCCGGCGCTTTCGGGCCCTTCATCGAGCGCATGCTGGCGCGCCTTCCCTACCTGGGCACGCCCCCGGCCAAGCGCAAGCTCGCCGACGAGATCCGCATCCGCAACGCCACGCGCAGCGAGCAGCCCGTGCTGAAAGCGGAGGGACTGTTCAAGAGCTTTGGCGGCCTGCGCGCCACCAACGACGTGTCGCTCACGCTCAACCAGCACGAGATCCTGGGCATGATCGGCCCCAACGGCGCCGGCAAGACCACGGTGTTCAACCTGCTGTCGGGCTTTCTGTCGCCGGACAAGGGCGACATCACGATGCGCGACGAGCAAGGCAACTGGGTCAGCTGCAAGACGCCCGACGCCTTTGCGCACAAGGGCTTGGGCCGCACGTTCCAGATCGCCAAACCGTTCACGGGATTGACGGTGCTGGAGAACATCATGCTGGGCGCCTTCATTCACACGTCCGACCGCGACGAAGCCGAGCAGATCGCGCTGAAGGTGGCCGAGCAGACCGACCTGGTGAAGTACTTGAACACCGAGGCGCGCAGCCTCACGGTGGGCGGCATGAAGCGGCTGGAGGTGGCGCGGGCGCTGGCGATCAAGCCGCGCATCCTGCTGCTGGATGAAGTGATGGCGGGCCTGAATCCCACGGACATCGAGAAATCGATCCAGATGATCCGGCGCATCCGCGATTCCGGCGTCTCGGTGCTGCTGATCGAACACATGATGCAGGCGACGATGGCGCTGTCCGACCGCATCATCGTCCTGAACGAAGGCGGCGTGCTGGTCAGCGGCGCCCCGAAGGACGTGGTCGAGAATCCGGCCGTCATCGAAGCCTATCTGGGCAAGGAGTATCAGGATGCTTAAGGTGTCGAATCTGACGTCGGGCTATGGCAAGAGCCAGGTGCTCAACGGCCTGAATTTCGAGGTGCACGCGGGCGAGATCGTCACGCTGATTGGCGCCAATGGCGCGGGCAAGACCACCACGCTCAAAACGCTGTGCGGGGTGATCGCCGCCACGCAAGGCAAGGTGGAATTCGAAGGCCAGGATCTGACCAACCTCCAGCCCTACGACATCGTGGATGCCGGGATCACGATGATTCCCGAAGGCCGCCAGCTCTTTCCGCACTTCACGGTGCGCGACAACCTGCTGATGGGCTCGTACAAGCGGGCGGCCCGCCCGATCGTCGAGCGCAAGCTCGAGGAAGTGCTGCGCATCTTCCCGCGCGTGAAGGAACGGTTGAGCCAGTACGCCGGATCGCTGTCGGGCGGCGAACAGCAGATGGTCGCCATCGCGCGCGGCATGATGGCCGATCCGAAACTGCTGGTGTTCGACGAGCCCTCGCTGGGCCTGTCGCCGCTGCTGGTGCAACAGATGTTCGACATCATCCGCGATGTCACCTCGCATGGCGTCACGGTGCTGCTGGTGGAGCAGAACGTGTTCCGCACGCTGCGCCTGGCCGATCGCGGCTACGTGCTTGAGAACGGCGCGATCGTGCGCACGGGCACCGGCGCCGAGCTGCTCAGCGATCCCCATGTCAAGAAGGCCTACCTGGGCCACTGAAATCCAAGGACCATCGTCTCATGTCACAACGCTGCACATTCATCGACCATGGCAAGGGCGGCGCGCCCGATTGCATGCGCGTCGCCGAACGCGACATGGAAGCGCCCACGGGACGACAGGTGCTGATCGAAGTTGCCTACGCGGGCGTGAACCGCCCCGACGTGTTGCAACGCTCCGGCTCCTATCCCCCGCCCCCGGGTGCTTCTCCGTATCTTGGCCTGGAAGTGTCCGGCACCATCGTCGCGACCGGGCCCGAGGCGCGTGACTGGAAGGTGGGCGACCAGGTCTGCGCACTGACGCCGGGCGGCGGCTATGCGCAGTTCTGCCTGGCCGACGAGCGGCACTGCCTGCCGGTGCCGCGCGGCATCGACCTGCTGACAGCCGCGGCCATTCCGGAGAACTATTTCACCGTCTGGACCAACGTGTTCGACCGAGCGCGCCTGGCGCAGGGCGAGAAATTCCTGGTTCACGGCGGCTCCAGCGGCATCGGCCTGACCGCCATCCAACTCGCGCGCGCGTTCGGCGCCGAAGTCTGGACCACCGTGGGCAACGCGCAAAAGGCTCAGGCGTGCATCAAGGCCGGAGCGCATCATGCCGTGCTGTACCGCGACGCGGACTTCGAGTCCGCCGTGCGCGAGGGCACCGGCAACGCCGGCGTCGATGTGATCCTGGACATGGTGGGCGGCGCCTACATCAACAAGAATCTGCGGCTGCTGGCGCTGAATGGCCGGCTGGTGCAGATCGCCTTCCTGGAAGGCAGCAAGGCCGAGATCGACGCGCTGCCCATCATGACCAAGCGCCTGCAATTCACAGGGTCCACGCTGCGCCCGCGCTCGGACGAGGACAAGGCCGCCATCGCGCAATCGCTGATACAGAAGGTGCTGCCGCTCATGGAGGCAGGACAGTGCCTGCCGCTGATCCACGAAGTCTTTCCGCTGGCCGAGGCCGCGCGCGCGCACGAACTGATGGAAAGCAGCAAGCACATTGGCAAGATCATGCTGCAGGTGAAGCCATGAGCGCACGCTTTGCGGACCAGACCGTCATCGTCACGGGCGCCGTGGGAGGCATCGGCTCGGCCATCGTCGAGGCGTTCCTGGCCGAGGGCGGGCGTGTCGGTCT
Source organism: Achromobacter sp. JD417 (assembly GCF_041879325.1). NCBI lineage: Bacteria > Pseudomonadati > Pseudomonadota > Betaproteobacteria > Burkholderiales > Alcaligenaceae > Achromobacter > Achromobacter sp. JD417. The sequence continues at coordinate 4,404,926 of NZ_CP087159.1, forward strand.
TGTCGACTTCAACGCGCAGGCGGGCCAGGCTTACGAAAAGGAACTTCGCCAGCGCGGCCTAGACGTGTGCTTCGTGCCGGCTGACGTCGCGCATTTCGATCAGTGCCAGGCGGCCTATGATCGCATCACGCGCGATCTGGGCCCCGCCACCATCCTGGTCAACAACGTCGGCATCTCGCCCAAAACCAACGGCCGCGCGCTGAATGTCTGGGAAATGCCGCCGGCAGAGTGGAACAACGTCGTCTCGGTGAACCTGAACAGCGTGTTCTACATGACGCATCTGGCCACGCCGCACATGGTGCAGGCGCGGCAGGGGCGCGTCATCAACATGTCGTCGGTGGCCGGCAAGGCGTATTGCGATATCGTGGCGGCGCATTATGCGGCCACCAAGGCCGGTCTGATCGGGCTGACGCGTCACTGGGCGGCGGAGCTTGGCGAGCACCAGGTGACGGTGAATGCGCTGGCGCCGGGACGCATCAGCACGCCCTTGCTGAAAAGCGTGCCGCAGGAAATCAATGACGCGGTGGCGTCCGTGACCGCGCTGCGGCGGCTGGGCACGCCCGAGGAAGTGGCGGACGCGTGCCTGTTCTTCGCGTCAGATCAGGCCCGTTTCGTGACCGGCCAGGTGCTGGACGTGGCCGGCGGCTGGCTCATGACCTAGCAAAAGGCCCGTTCGAATCGAACGGGCCTTTTACCGGGGCGCACGGGGTCAGGCCTGCACGCCCAGCCGGTAGACCACGGTGTCCAGGCGGCTTACGCCCGCCGACTGGAACTTGGGTTCCTTGTCGAGGATGTCGCGGCGGTCGATGATGACCGCAGGCGAAACGCCGGAAAAGATCGCCTGCACCTCGCTGTCCACCACGGAAAACGGGGGGCCGGCCATCTCTTCTTGGGGATAGTCCAGCGTGATGAGCAGGCCGCGGTAAGACGGCGACAGCTGACCGTAGACGTGCCGCACGTAGTCGGCACGCATCGCGTCGGGCAGCGCAACGAGCGCCGCGCGGTCATAGACGCCCACGCAATGCGACAGCACCTGGGCATCCAGCTTGAAAATGTCGCCGCAGACGATTTCGATGTTGCCGGCCACGTAATGGGTCCCGTACACCGAATCGTGAATCACCGGCCGCAGCTCGTTCTCGTCAAAGAATTGCTCGACGGCAAGCTTGGACAATTCCACGCCCAGCACCTGATGGCCTTGGGCGGCCAGCCACACCATGTCCAGCGATTTGCCGCAAAGCGGCACGAGCACCTTGCCGCCCTTGGGCACGTCCAGCGACGGCCAATATTTCTGCAATAACGGCGTGACCCGCGTCTGATGAAAATGCGTGCGCCCTTCGCGCCACCGTTCCAGCCAGAATTCCGCGTCCATGACTTGTCTGCTCCTCCAAAGGATCCGTGTCGCACACGTTGCGCGCAGGACGATCGCTGGATTGTATTCCCGGGCCGGCACCCGCGCGCTTTTCCCCGCGCGCCGCGCTTTTCGGTATCTTATGTCCCCTCGCGTTCACTTCTCTGAGCCTCATGCAACGCCGCCCCCTGCTCCTGACCTTGGCCAGCCTGATCGCCGCACCGTTGCGCGCCCTGGCATCGCCCAGCCGAGACGCCATCATCCGCGGCGTGTTTTCGGCGCCGGCAGACGGATTGCCCTACACCGCGCAGCACGCCGCGCTGATGCGCCTGTTGCGCGTGCAGTGGATGCCGGTCGAGTCCGGGGCGCCCGCCATCGATTTCGAGCAGCCCCTGCTGGGCGGCGACGAAACGTTGGCCATCGTCCGCCGCACGCTCGATACCGCCGACGATGCCCTGGCGGTGCGCAGGATGGCCGAAGTCTGCCGGCTGGTGCCGCGCTATGTGCGCGCGATCGGCAAGCTGTCGCCGGGCCGTTATGACGTGCCGGCCGAAATGCGCGAGGCCTTCGACTTTCCGGAAAGCGGCGTGGGCGCGGACGGCACGTTTGCGCTGCGCGATGCGCACCTGATCCTGCTGCGCGCCGCCGACTGGCGCGAAGCCGAGGGGCCGGCGTTACAGGCCGTGCTGCGCGAAGGCGATCGCTTCTGGCCCATGCCCTACATCGATGGCAAGCGGCCGTACGGCGGCGCAAGCTTCTATCAAATCGACATGGCGCGGTTGCTCAAAGCGCCTTATCCGCTGGATGCCAGGGGCTATGCGGTCACCGAACCCGCCAAGGACGCCCGCCTGGCACGGCTGCATGCCGAAACGCTTGCCGCGCTGCAGGTATTCCTGCGCCATTCCGCTGCCGCCAAGCCGAAGCGGCAGCGTTAGGCGCCCTTTGCGCGGTGCATGAAGCTGCGGATGTCGTCCAGGATCGGCACCGCGGCCAGCAGCATCAGCAACAGCGCCAGCGGCCAGGTCGATCCAAAACCGAAGTTGTAGAACGAATACGCGCCGGTCACGCCGCCCACGAAGAACAGGGTCACCATCAGGCTCAGGACGATGAGCTTGCCGCGGTCGGCCAGCACCCGCGGCATCGTCTGCGGATCGCCTTTGGCGACGTTCCAGTAAAACAGCTTGCCAAGCTCGATGCCGATGTCGGTCACCATGCCCGTGACATGCGTTGTGCGGATCTCGGACCGCGACACCTTGGTGATCATGGCGTTTTGCAGGCCCATGATGTAGCACAGCAGCATCACCGTGCCGGGCACGTAGAACCAGCGCAGCGTTTCGAGATTGGCGCCCAACAGGCCGAAGACGAGCAGCAGCACGGCCTCGAGCAGCAGGGGCAACGCATATTCGCTGGCCAGCCGGGACCTGCGGCCAAAGTTGATCAGAAAGGCCGAGCTGGCGGCGCCGGCCATGAACGACAAGAGCGCCGCCAAGCCTTGCAGCACCACGATCACTCCGCCGAGCGCCATGTGATCCGCCATCATGGAGACGATGCCGGACATGTGCGAGGTGTATTGCTGGACCGCCAGGAAACCGCCCGCGTTGACGGCGCCGGCGGTAAAGGTCAGCAGATAGGCGAGATGGCGGTTGGCTTGCGGGCTTCGGCTGACGGCGGTCAGCCGGCGCAGATACGGGATGGTCACGCCAGTCCTTTCAACAGAAGAGCGTATTCACTGCGATTCGGAAACCATTCTAGACGCGCCGGGGTAGGGTCGATCAAGGCCTGAATACGGGATAGTAAACGCCGCCCAGCGCGCCGTTCAGGCCGCAGTACGGCCGGCCCGCGGCATCGGCCGCCCCCGCCGGCGGGTTTTCCGACACTACAAGGCCGTACCCCTTGCGCGACAACGTCAGCGTCCAGCCCTCGGCATCGACGGTCTCGACGACCAGCACCTTGTTCTTGATGGCGCCCGTGCCCCGGACATCGCACACCCAACGGCCGTTTTCCGGATGCGCCGCGGAGCCGTCGAACGACAGGCTGCCATCGGGCTGCCGCTTGATCGAGACGCCGCCCGCGAGGTTCTCCCAGTCTCCCTCGAAGCCCTGCCGCCGCTTGAGCACCAGCGACGCAAGAAAGGCATCGCGGTACTTCAGGCGGTCGGCAAGTTCCTTTTGCGGCGGATCGTTGCCGGGCGGCGACGCAAACGCCTCGTCGCGCACCTGAACGAACCAGCGCTGATCTTGCGTCAGCGCCTTGCCCGTCGCGGCATCGAAGGTCATCCTGGCCTTGCCGAAGTGTCTGGCAATGCTGGCATCCTGCCCGGCCAGCGCGCCATCGGCGCAGATCGCCTTTTCGACCTCGGTGCGCGCCTTGGCGCAATCGAAGGAGGCCGTGCCGGCCGCCCATGCCGCCGCGTTGCCCAGCGACAGGCACAGCGCCAGCGCGGCCAGACGGCGATTCATAGCGAAAATGCCCGCAGGTTGGCGACCCGCTCGGCCAGGCCTTCCGCGCCCAGGTAGTGCCCCAGCGTGCCCGCGCGCACGCGCTTGAGGTCTTCCTGGTAGCGGCTGGCCATCGAATCGCGGACCTGGGCATAGGCGTCGGCAAGCCCATCCCCGCACGCCTGCGCGATCAGACGCGCGGCCTCCGGGGATCCGCAGGCGACGCAGCGCGCCATACCCAGCGCATCGGGCACGGCGCCGTGCGCCAGCAGCGCGGCGACCAGCGCGACAGGCGGCTGCCGGTCGAACCGGTGCAGGGCCGTCGCGCTGACCGGCGCGCCCGCGTCCAGCAGCGCCTGGGCCGCGGCGTACGCATGCTGCATCAGGGCCACGTCCAGCGGTTGGGCGCTGCCGCGCAGCGGCGCATCGAAGCGCATGCCCTGCGCCGCCAGGCGGTGCACGAGCCCGGCGTCGTCGTGCGACAACGCGTGCTGCAAGGCCAGCGTGGCGAGACTGGGGGTGCCGGCCAGCGTGCCGGCCTCGAGCGGGCCGCGCCAGTCCACCAGCGCCCGCCGGTGGAAGGCGGCCACGCGGTCGGCAAGCGCCTGCGGCATCCCATGGTCCGACACGCGTTCATCCAGATACTCCAGCACGCGCAGGCCGGTGCTGTTCTCGTCTTCGTCGGGGTCGGTTTCCAGGCGGAGCGCGGCAAAGGCCGCGAGCAGGTCCGGGGCGATCTTGGCGATGCCGTCCTGCTGCAAGGCGTGCGTCCAGCCCGGCAGGCCCTGCTTCCACGCCACCACACTGCCGGCTTGCGCGCCTGGCTCCACGGCGACGTAGATACGGTCGCAGTATTCGAAGCCGCCAATAGGCAGATAGCGCAACTTCCCGTTCCAGGTGGCGCCGTCCTCGGCGGCGGCGTCCTGCGCGCACTCCTGTTCGTGCTCGATCCAGCCTTGCAGGTCACGATAGTGATCGCTGCCGTCATAGAAGAGTTCGGACCAGCTCAAGGCCTCTTCATTGCCATCCATCTGAGCGCGCAGGTCGTACGCCAGTTCGCCCCCGGCGGTGAGCCGCCACAGGTCGAGCAGCGCGGGCGGGAGCGGCCCTTCGCACAGGGCCTGGATCTCGGCGATACGGGCGTCGGGCAATGGCGGCTGCACATCGATCAGCAGGCGGTCCGCGAACACCGCGATGCCGTGCTCGCGCAAGGCCTGCAGTTCGGCCGACGTGAAAAACTCGCTCATGGTGATGCTTCAAGGAAAAAGGGACTGGTCCGATTCTACTAGCGAGCGGTGAATCATCGCCGGGCCAAGATGGCCGACCGCCGTTGATTTACGGCGTTTGTCCCGGGCCTTCTCCATGAGGCTGCGCGGCATCCATCCGGCGCGGACCGGCGGCCGGACGCCGGTCCGCGCGGATTTCCCTCGCGCGGCGCGGGTCAGGCCTCGCCCGATTCGCGCAACTGCTGGCGCCGGTATTCGCCCTGCCGCACATGCATCCAGCCCGGGTATTCCGGCGGCAGCGCGCTGACCTTGTTCAGCTCGGCCAGTTCCTCCCCGGTCAGCCGGATGTCCGTGGCCGCCAGGTTGTCCTCGAGCTGATCCACGCGCTTGGCGCCGATGATGACGCTGGTGACGACCGGCTGGTGCAGCAGCCAGGCCAGCGCAACCTGCGCCACCGACACGCCGCGCGCATCCGCAATCAGCCGCAGCGCGTCGATGCTGTCGTAGGCGCGTTCGCGGTTCACGGGCGGGAAATCGAACGCCACGCGGCGGCTGCCCGCCTCGGCTTCGCCGTCCCGGCCGTACTTGCCGCTGAGCAGGCCCCCGGCCAGCGGGCTCCATACCATCAGCCCGACGCCCTCGCTTTGCAGCATGGGGACGAGCTCGCGTTCCAGATCACGCCCGGCAACCGTGTAATAGGCCTGCAGCGACTCGAAGCGCGCCAGCCCCAGGCGTTCGGAAATGCCAAGCGCCTTCATGATCTGCCAGGCGGCCCAGTTCGACACGCCGATATAGCGCACATGGCCATGCTGCACCAGCGTGTCCAGCGCGCGCAGGGTTTCCTCGATGGGCGTGGCCGGGTCGAAGCCGTGGATCTGATAGAGGTCGATATGGTCGAGCTGCAAGCGCGACAGGCTATTCTTCACGCCGTCCAGGATGTGCACGCGCGAATTGCCCCGCGCGTTCACGCCCGCGCCGGTCGGTCCGAAGACCTTGGTGGCAATCACGACATCTTCGCGCGGGATGTTCAGATCGCGCAGGGCCTGGCCCGTGATGATCTCCGAACGTCCTTCGGAGTAGACGTCCGCCGTATCGATGAAATTGATGCCTGCGTCGAGCGCGCGTCCCACCAGGCGGTTCGCGTCTTCTTGCTGCAGGCTGCCGATCTTGCTCCAGAGCTCGCCTTCGCCGCCAAAGGTCATGGTGCCCAGGCACAGCTCCGAGACGAACAGGCCCGTGCTGCCGAATTTCTTGTATCGCATGTTTGCTCCTTCAGGGGCTGGCGGGCGCGCCGGGTTCCGGGACGGAACGCCGCTGCGGCAGCCTGCCGGGATGCGGACAGTATGCGACCAGCGGGCCCGGCACGCGCTGCTTGATCCTGCCCTTTTTTTGCCTGATTCTCCGGCAGGGCAGCCGGGCCGGACCGACCCGTCGTTTTCTCCGGAATTCCTGCCTGATTCTCCATTCCCCCACGTGAACACGCCGCCTGAGGCCCGAGATGGCAATACACTGGCGGACACCCAATCCTCCGCCGACGTCGCCTCTCAAGGTGACGAACGGTGCGCCTTCGAGAGCCCGCCAATGTCCCTGAATTCTGCCCGATCGCTCGCCCCCATCGGCGCCGGTCACGACGCCGCCTGCGAACTGGCGCGGTCCGAGTTGCTTTGCATGCTGGAGCGCATGACCGGCAATCTGGAAGGGGCGCTGGATACGCCGATCGAAGGCTTGTACCTGCACCGGCTGTCGCAGCCGTCCGGGGCGAAGCCGGTCCTGCAGAAGGCGGCGCTGGCGGTCATTGCCCAGGGGTCGAAACGCCTGCTCATCGGCGAGGAGACCTATGAATACGATCCCTTCCATTTCCTGATCTCGTCGGTGGACCTGCCCGTGGTGGCCAAGGTGTCCGTCGCCAGTCCCACCCTGCCCTATCTGGGCTTGCGGGTGGACCTGAACCCCGAGGAGATCACCGCGCTCATCAGCGATGAAAACCTGCCGCCGCTGGTTTCTTTGGAAGCCTCGCGCGCGCTGTGCGTCAACCCGCTGGGCAGCACCCTGCTGGACGTCGTGCTGCGTCTGCTGCGGCTGCTGGACACCCCCCGCGACATTCCGATCCTGGCGCCGATGATCAAGCGCGAACTGCTGTACCGCCTGCTCATGAACGGCCAGGGTGTCGTGCTGCGCCAGACGGTGCTGCAAGACAGCCAGCTCAACCGCGTGGCCAAGGCGATCCGCATCCTGCGCGACAATTTCGCGCAACCGTTGCGGGTGGAAGAGATTGCGCGCGACGTGCACATGAGCGTGTCGTCGCTGCATCATCATTTCAAGCAGGCCACCGCCATGAGCCCGTTGCAATATCAGAAGCACCTGCGGCTGCAGGAAGCGCGGCGGCTGATGCTGACGAACGATGCCGGCGTGGCGCTGGCCGCGCATGCCGTGGGCTACGAGAGTTCCTCGCAGTTCAGCCGCGAGTACAGCCGCCTTTTCGGTGCGCCGCCGCTGCGCGACAAGCAGCGCTGGAAGGACGAGACCGCGCTGGCCGCCTGAGCGCTGCCCAAGCCCGCGGGTCCCAAGCCGATCTCCCCCCTAGCCTCGAAGACGACCCGGATTTGTCCGCGTAATGCCGCATTTCTAGGGAATCGGCGCCGCGCGCCTTAATATGCTCGGCGGCCCACCGACGACCTGAGAGGTTTTTGCATGCACGACCTGAATGACCTTTATTTCTTCGTGGAGGTCGTCAAGCATGGCGGATTCGCGCCGGCCGGCCGGGCGCTGAACATCCCGAAATCGCGCCTGAGCCGGCGCATTGCCCAACTGGAAGAGCGCCTTGGCGTGCGCCTGATCCAGCGGTCCACGCGGACGTTCGCCGTGACCGAACTTGGACAGGAATACTACGACCAGTGCCTGGCAATGCTGGCGGGCGCCGAAGCGGCGCAGGATGTCATCGACCGCACCCACGCTGAACCGCAAGGCACCATCCGCATCGCCGCGCCGCCCGCGCTCATCTACTACTTCCTGGGCAACGTGGTGGCCCGTTACATGGAAAAGTGCCCGAAGGTGAACGTCTACCTGAAGAGCTTCAGCCGGCCCGTGGATGTGCTGCGTGAAGGCTTTGACTTGGCCGTGCGGGTGCGCTTTGGCGCCATCGAAAGCAGCGATCTCGTGATGAAGAACCTGGGCATGAGCTGCCAGAGCCTGGTCGCCAGCCCCGCGCTGGCCCGCTCGTTGCCCGACCCCGCCGACTTGCAGACGATCAGCCGGCAACCCACCCTGGCGCTTGGGACCGAACAGCGCGAATGCCAATGGCGCCTGCTGGGCCCCGGCAACGCGCGCCTTGCCGTTCCCTTCATGCCCAGGCTGGTCACGGACGACATGCTGGCGCTCAAGCAGGCCGCGCTGCGCGGGGTGGGCGTCGTGGCCCTGCCCCTCTTGATGATCCGCGAGGAACTGGACGCGGGCACGCTCGTGACCGTGGGCGCCCCCTGGCAACCCGAGCCGGGCAGCGTGCATGCGGTCTTTCCGTCGCGCCGCGGCCTGCTGCCGGCCGTGCGCGAACTGTTGGATTTCATGGGCGCGGAGTATCGTGAAAACGCGCGCCGAGAGGCTGAAACCCAGGCGCGCCACGGCATTCCCACGCTGAACGCCCTATCGCCGGCGTTCACTTTATAGAACGCTGAGGTGCAAATCACCCGACTACCGGCTATATCGTCCTGAAATTAGCATTCCTTCTACGCACTCAGCGTTGTTCACAACACCGCGCACTACCGCGCAAAACTGAATCGACCAAAGGAATCAGCCATGACCAAGCCCTACGTTAAGCTCGACAAGTCCCAAGCCGCCGTTCTGCTGGTGGATCACCAGGCGGGCCTGCTGTCCCTGGTGCGCGACTTTCAACCCGATCAATTCAAGAACAACGTGCTGGCCCTGGCCGACCTGGCCGAATACTTCAAGCTTCCCACCATCCTGACGACCAGTTTCGAAGACGGCCCCAACGGCCCGCTGGTCCAGGAGCTGAAGGACAAGTTTCCCGACGCGCCGTACATCGCCCGCCCCGGCAACATCAATGCCTGGGACAACGAAGACTTCGTCAAGGCGGTCAAGGCAACCGGCAAGAAGCAACTGATCATCGCCGGCGTCGTGACCGAAGTCTGCGTCGCCTTCCCCGTGCTGTCGGCCATCGAAGAGGGTTTTGACGTGTTCGTCGTGACCGATGCGTCGGGCACCTTCAACGAAGTCACCCGCGATGCGGCGTGGCGACGCATGGAACAGGCCGGCGCACAGCTGATGTCGTGGTTCGGCGTGGCGTGCGAACTGCACCGCGACTGGCGCAACGACGTGGAAGGCCTGGGCACCCTGTTCGCCAACCACATCCCCGACTACCGCAACCTGATGGCTTCGTATTCGGCCTTCAAGTCGGCCAAGTAAGGCGCGCGGCCGGACTGCCCGTAACCCGCTGAGACGGCAATGAAAAAAGGCCCAGGCGATATGCCTGGGCCTTCATCATTTCGCCTTGCGGGCGAAGGGATATGCCTGCTGCGCCAGGAAGGTTCCTGGCATGTCGTTGTCCAGAATGCCGTAGTGCTGCGGTAACCGGTTGCCCACCCCGCGCACCGCGGTGCCGAACAGGTAGTCGATGAAGGAAAAGTGCGCCGCGTAGTTCTTGTCGATCGCCTCGGTATCGGACGAATGGTGCCAGTGGTGAAAGTCCGGCGTGACGATGATGTACCGCAGCCAACCCCATGGCAGCTTCACGTTGGAATGAATCAGCACCGCCTGGAAACCCACGATGATGATGTAGGCATCGAGCACCGCCTTGGAAAACCCCAGCACGAACAGCACGCCCAGCACGGCCACGCGCGTGATCAGCAGTTCCACGATGTGCAGCCGCGAGCCTGCCAGCCAATCCAGCGTGCGCGTGCTGTGGTGAACCGCATGGAACCGCCACATGAACGGCACCTCGTGATAGATACGGTGCGCGGCGTACTGCGCCAGGTCCGCCACCAGCACCGCCACGAATAGCTCGAGCAGATACGGCATGGACTGGATGGCCTGCTGCAGCGGCTCATAGGCCGCCCAGGAGAACAGGCGGTGAATGAAGAAGTTGATGCACAGCAGCACGGCCCCCACCGACAGGTGATTGAAGAGGAAGTGCTTCATGTCCACCTGCCACTCGCCCCGGAATACGGGCTGGCCAGGATAGAGCGGTGTCAGCTTTTCGAAAATGATGAAGACGGTGCTGGACGCCAAAAGGTCCAGGATGAACCAATCGAGTCCCAGATAGGGGTGGCCGCCTGCGTTCGATGCCGTGACGGCGACCTGGCTGCCGCCCGCGGCCACCGCGCAGCAGACCAGCACGAAGGCCGAGATATTCAGCCAGCGCTGACGGCCAAGCACGGTATTGGCCAGCGCGATCGAGCCCGACACCAGCAGCGCGCTGAACAGCAGCGTGCGCATCGCCTCCACCGAATAGAAGCTGCGCAGCTCCGGCGTGGTGAGGTAGGCGGGAAAGTGGAACGCCAGCACGCCCAGCACCGATAGGATCGCCAGGAAAAGCGCGATCACGCCGCTCATCATGCCGGTGCCGGGGTGGATCCGGCCATCCTGTTTGAAAAGGTCCATCACTCTGCGGTAGACCGGGGCGCGCTCTTTCATGGGTGTTCTGGGACAGTCCAAAGGGAAGCGAGTGTATCGCCGGGGACAGGGCGTTCTGTAATGAAAGGTGAACGTGCGCGACAGAATGACTCATTTCGAGGGAGCCCTTGCGCCCCATCAACAGGCGGGAGGCACGCCGCGGTCCCTGAGGTTGACAAGCCGTTGGCGTTGGCGTGTCATGGGCTTGACGCTGATGAAGGCGTCGAGTCAGGCGCATCGTCGGTCCCGTCAACCGGTTCCTCAAGAGGCCTTTATGTTCCCTGAATACCGCGAGCTCATTACCCAACTGAAATCCGAAAACGCTCACTTTTCGGCGCTGTTCCAGCGGCACAACGATCTGGACCAGGAAATCCAGAACATGGAGGACGGCATCACGCCGTCCTCGGGCACCGCGATCGAGGTGCTTAAAAAAGAAAAACTGCACCTCAAGGACAAGCTCTACGGACTGCTCCGCGCGGCCGACCAGAACGGTCACGACAAGCGCAACGGCAGCTGACCTGCCGCCCCATGCGGGCTACATCAATTCCAGGCCCGCGCCCTTGACGACGGCGGCGTACTTCGCCATTTCGGACCGAAAGTACGCCACCGTCTGCTCAGGCGGCATCAGGACGATACGGTTGTTCTGAGTCGCCATCGACTGCTTGACCTCCGGCGAGTTGAACGCGCGCGCGAGCGCGTCAAATCCCTCATCCTTCTGGCGGACGGCGAAGGCGGCAGTGCGCTGCTACGCTGCCCTACCGTCGTCCATCAAGGAACGTCCGCCATGAGAACCGCAGTTGGCGTCGCGTGCGCATTGGCCATGCTGCTGTGCGGCGGTTCGGCCTTTGCCCAGTATGTGGTGCGCACCCAGGACATGAGCGGCAAGTGGAGCGTGCCAAACCCGCACTACGAAGGTGTGCCCGAGCTCTTTCGCGCCAGTTCCGGCGCCAAGCGCGCGTGCCTGGATCGCGGCCCGCCCAGCAACCTGTACCGAGCGACCAAGGTCATCGACCTGCGCACGGGCGAAGAAGTGCTGGTCGTCGATTGCATCCCGATTCGCGCCGAGCAGCGCCAGCGGTCCGAACAGATTCGGGCGAACGCCTCGAAGGCCGCGCCGGCGCAATGAGGCATGGCCCTGCGGCGCGACGCCGAGTGAAACTGCGCGCTATCGCGTCCGCGCGCCGTCCTTCTCGCCCGCGGACGAATTCACGTATTCCTTGACCGTGCCGTCCTTGTTGTATGTCACGGTCAGCGTGCGCTGATCCTGCATGGCGCCGAACTCGCTGTTGTTGAAGTAGAACCACGATGCCGTGCGCAGCCCCTGCTTATTGACGCTCTGCGTGCGGGGCGGGCCAAAATCGCGAACCATCTCATCGAACGTCGTGACGTTGATCTTGATGGCTTGCACCTTCGATTGCGTGACCAGGTCTCCCGGCGCGGGCGAGGCGCAACCCGCCACGAGCGCGGCCACGAAAAGCACGGACGATCTCATTGAACTTCCCCAATCCTGGCGGCCGGCATGTGCGGCCGTTGTGGTTATGACGTTGTGGTTATGAATTTGGAACGAGCATAAGAATACCCCGGCCAACGATCTTGCCGTTGTCGGCGTCGGCCCGATTGCCCGGTCTGCGCCTGTCATGTTGCGGTCATCTACAATGCCGCCAGTTGCCGAGCGCGAAGTGGCGCCGGCCCGCAACAAACAGGCAGCATGACCCGCGCGAAGAAATCAGCACCCAGAAAGAAAGCCCCAGCCAGCAGAAGCAAGGCCGCAAGCGGCGGCCGCATCTTCCGGTTCCTGCGCACATTCGCGCTGACCTCGGTGGCCGCCTTCGGCGCAGCCACCTATGCGCTGAATCCGCAGTGGCGCGCTCAGTTTTCACTTGACGACATTCTTGCGCGCGTCGGCTGGCCGACCCACGAAAAGTTCGCGCCCGCGGCAGCGCCGGCAGGCGGCATGGCGCACACGCGCTTTGCCGAGTGTCCGCAGTTCTTCCCGCAGCAACGCCCGCCGGTCGTTCCGGCCAGCCAAGCCCTGCGCGAGCTGTGCTTTTCCAACTTCGCCATCTTGCACAACGGCCAGACCAAGACGCCGGTATTCGTGGCAGAGCGCCTGAACCGCAAGATATTGACTCAGGCGCAGGACATGCAGCGGTCCGACAAGTTCTATGCCGAAGCGCGCGTGCCCCGCGCCGAACGTGCCGAACTGACGGACTACCGCGGCTCGGGCTATTCCCGCGGGCACATGGCTCCGGCGGGCGACATGTCCACGCCCGAAGCGATGGCGCAGAGCTTTTCGCTGGCCAACATGGTGCCTCAAGACCAGCGTCACAACGGCGGACCATGGAGCCAGATCGAACAGGACACGCGCAAGTACGTCATGCGCGCCTCGGGCGACGTGTATGTCTTCACCGGGCCCTACTACGGCGACAAGCCCAAACAGATCGGCTCGGGCGTGGCCGTGCCAAGCCATCTGTTCAAGGTCGTCTACGATGCGTCCACCGGACGCTCGTGGGTGCATTGGCAGGCCAACAGCCCCAGCACCACGGCGGGCGCGCCCATCAGCTACGAGGAATTCGCACGGCGCACCGGTATGCAACTGCTGCCAACGTCGAAGCCTTGACGATCGTGCAAGACGGGAATCGTCGTTCTACTGTGCCCACATCCAGACCTGCATGGCTGGATGCATGCGTTTCGGGGTCCCACTTTCAACGGCGCAATGAGTGCAGTAGGATGCACCGACCGACTGGAGGAAATTATGCAGACCGCAAAATGGGACTTTCAGATCGCGCAGCCGGAGCAGGACGGCGATGATTGGCGCATTGGCTATACGCTGATCTCTCCCATCGCCGGCGTGCCGTCCGAGCGCATTGCCATCGATGAACGGTTTCATTCCGCCCACGGCGCAATTGCCGAGGCCACCCGCCTCGCGCAGATTCACGTCGCGGATCTGAATGGCGAAGCGCCCACGTTCGAAGCACCTAGCGATTCCGAGGTGCCGTTCGACAAGGATCAGCGGTTTTAGTCAGCGTCGCGCATTGGACAAACGCTGCCACGCAAGCATGTGCCGCATGGCAGCGAAACACCGCGTTTCATACGTGCGGAAACGACCCGTTCAACGCGCGGGCGCCGGTGCACTGCCGGCCGGCGTGGCGGGGGTGGCCGGGGTAGCGGGCACCTGGATCTCTTTCTTGCGCAGTACGCCTCCCCCCTGCACGCTGCCTTGCACACTGGTGGGCGAGTTCATCTTCGCCACGCAGGTCTGCCGCTGCGATTCCGGCAGACGGTTGCAGCGCGCCAGCTCGTTCTGGCGGAGCTGTTCCGGGCTCTGCGCGTTCAGGTTCTGACGATCACGCTCTTGCCGTGCCGCAGCCGCTTCGCGCAGGCATGTCTCCAGCGGTTGGCCAGAGGCGCCACTCTTGCAGGTCGCGACGTCCTGCTGATGCTGCGCTTGCGAGGTAGCGCTGGTGTCGGCAGCATGGGCCGCGCCAGACGTCCACGCCAGACCCGCCAGGCAAAGAATCGCGGAAAAGCGTTTCAGGGACACTTGAACAGCATTCATCTTGTGAACAGCATTCATGGTCGGCTCCTTGGGAAAAGGGGGATGCGCCCGGCGACGCGCCGCGCGGCAACTCCCGCCGATATATCTACCATGCGGCAATCATCGGCCGCCACGAACGCAGTAACGCGATGTGTCAGGCCCGATGCCCGTCCAGGTGTGCAAGGACGGATGCGGCGACACATTCCAGCGGGCGTTGCGCATCGACATGGGTCCAGCCTTTGACGTCGCGTTGCCGCGCCAATTGGGCGCGCACCACGCCCTCAGTGGCGTCCGAAGGGTCGTTCGTGCGCTGATTCACGCGTGCCGACAACGCGGCCGGTGACGCATCAAGCCAATATCCGCTGAAGGGAACCCCTGCGCGCGCCGCGCACTGTTCAATACGCTGACGGCACGCCTCCCGTTCAAACACTGCATCGGCGATCACTGCGCAACCGGCCTGGACCAGTTTCTGCGCGCAATCGGCCTGTGCCGCGTAGACGCTTTCGGAATAGTCGGTTTGATAAGCCGTCTCGGGCAGCTTCGATGAGGCGGGCACTCCCCACATCTGCTTGCGAATACGGTCGCTGGACAGTATCCGAGCGCCCGGCATCGGGCCAAGCGCATGCGCGATCGCGATGGCCAACGATGATTTTCCCGAGCCGCTGAGCCCGCCAATGGCAACCAGACGCCCGACGCGCGGCGACAGGCAAGCAAGCGCGGTATCGATATAGCGCTGGGCCTTTCCCAGCAGAGAGGTTCGCGAGGTGTCGATGGCTTCATCGGCCTGCGCGACCAGGACGTGGGCGCGGATGACGGCTCTGATGGCCAGGAACAACGGCATCAGCGCCATGCCCGCATCATCGTGGCGGAGATCCAGATATCGGTTCAGCACGACGTTGGCCTGCCGCAAGAACCCCTGGGAGCAAAGATCCATGATCAGAAATGCCAGGTCGTAGAGGACATCGATGGTGGCAAGGGCATCATCGAACTCGAGGCAGTCGAACAGCACCGGCGCCCCATCGATCACGCAGATATTGCGCAAGTGCAGGTCACCGTGGCAATGGCGCACATGCCCCGCCGCCGCCCGCGCGGCCAGCAGCGGCGCCTGCTTGTCCAACTCGTCACGAATCGCGGCGCAGAGCACCTTGATCTTCGGTCCGGGCAACACGCCGGCCGCGGCAAGAAGTTTCTCGGCCGCAGCCAGCACGTGGGCCAACCTGGAAGGCACGTCCACGCCACCCACGACCGGCGCGTTGTCATGGGACTTGGCAATCTCTCCCGCAATGCGCTCCGCCAGCGCGTCGGTCAGCCCCTCCCGCTGCGCGACGGCTTCCAGCAGCGCATCGTCCGGGAAGCGCCGCATTTCCACGACGGCGTCGATCAATTCTCCGGCGCCGTCGAAATTCAGATTGCCTTTTTCGTCCCGCCTGATTTCCCGCACTGCCATATACAGATCGGGCGCGGTTCGCCGGTTGAGCTCAAGTTCACGCAAGCAGGCCGCCAAGCGCAGCGCAGCAGTGGAAAAATCGGCATAGGGAAAACGCACCGCCCTTTTCAGTTTGAAGGCGCGAATCCCGGCAAGGACAATAACGGAGATATGGGTGCGTATCGTGACGATGTCGCCCGCCGGCACGCCGTGAACATCAGGACGGGTCAAGAATTCCAGCGTGGCGGCCTGGCACCGCGCGTCCGGGTCCACGTGTTCATCTGTCCGGTTCATGCTGGTCCGTCTCGCATCGCAATGCCGCTCCGTCTGGCGTGCCGGCGCCGCTAGACACCTGCCGGGAAGGTTTCTGGCGCCTCATCCAATTTCCAGGTGTCGCCCCATTCAAGAGGTTCAACCGCTCGCGTCTCGTCAAGATGCAGCACGCAGTCGAACTGCCGTGGCAGGCAGGCGTAAAAATAATGGCTGCCTCGTTCCGTTTCCGGACGATAGACGACCCCAATGGCGCGCTCCAGGCGGGACGTCGACAGCGCCCGCATCACCTCTTGATCGCTGTTGAGCGGCAACATGAAGCGGCTAAGGCCCGTCTCATGAAACAGCGATTCGTAGCTTCCCCGCAGGCCAGGGCGCACCCGCATGCGCTCGGCGGGCAAGTCCCAATCGGCCGCCGCCGTCACGCTGCCCTGGTAGGTCGTCAGTCCGATCAGAAACGCCTGCTTGCCATAGGATTCACGCGCCAACTGTCCCACGGTCAACTCGCCGGCCTGGCCCACTTGGGTGGCGCGCGCGTCGCCCACATGAGAATTGTGTTCCCACACCACGATCTTTGGTGGCAGGCCGTCTTCTGTCCGAGGCAAGTGCCTGGCGAGCGCATCAAGCGTTTCCATCATGTGCCGATCCCGCAGATTCCAGGATGAAACGCGCTGGTCGAACATGGTTCGGTAATACTGCTCGGCGTTTGCGATCAGGCGCGCGTTCTGCTGCACGTAAAAAAGCGCATCGCTTGCCTCCTGGCCATCGCGCCGCATGTATTCGGCCGCACGGGCATTGAGATCCTGCATTTGAGCGATCACGGCGTCTCTGCACGACGCCGACAGGCCATGGTGCGCCAAGTAGCCATAGCGCTCGCTACTGCTGCCGAAATGATCGAAGCAGGCGTAACGCTGACGCGCATGACGCGCAGCATCCGGGTCGACCTCATCCAGGTACTTCAGCACTTCGGCAATGGACGTGAACAGGCTGTATAGATCGAGCCCATAAAAGCCGACGGGCGCCGCGTGTGCGGGCAACGATTGGTTGAAAGACCGAAGCCACTCCACGAACCGGACGACCTCGGTATTGCGCCACATCCACGTTGGAAATCGCTTGAACCCCGCCAAGGCCTGCTCGCCGGCATTGTCGTCGCCTTGCCCGCGCAGGTATCGGTTGACGCGATAGGCATCGGGCCAATCCGCCTCGACCGCGACCGCAGAGAATCGCCTTTCGGCGATCAGCCGCTGCGTAATGCGAGCCCGTTCTTCGTAGAATTCGTGCGTGCCATGACTTGCTTCGCCGATCAGCACGAAGCGCGCGCCGCCGATATGTTCAAGAAGCGCGTCATAGTCCGTCATTTCTCCCGTAAGCGGCCGCGCGGCGGCAGACAGTTGGGCAAGCGTGGCGGCGTGAGCATCGATGGCGGTTTCCATGTGCACTCCAAAGGCTGGACCAGGGGGCATCAGCCGTTGCGCGACGAAGAAGTCGCCGTCGACGCGGTGGGCGGATGCCGGCGCTGCGCTTCGTGCAGCAGATGCAGGACCTCGTCGTCCGCGGTCTGTTCAAAATCCGCATACCATTGCCCGACGCCATAGAACGGCGTCGGCGTATGCAGGCACGCGACTTCGTCCGCTTCGCCCTCAAGTTCTTGCCTGATCTCGGCAGCGGCAACGGGCACGGCGGCAACAACCCACGCGGGATTATTCTTGCGTACGGACTGAAGCGCCACACGCATAGTCGAACCCGTCGCAAGGCCGTCATCCACCACGATGACGACTTTTCCCTGCAATGGAAGTGGTGGCCGCCCCGCGCGATAGAGCGATTCACGGCGCTCGATTTCTTTCCGTTCACGCGACACGATGGACTCGATCGCTTTGGGATCGACGCCGTAGGCCTCAATTTCCCTGGTCTGGAATAGCGACTGATCGCTGCTGATCGCGCCGATGGCGTATTCGGGATGCCCCGGCATGCCGATCTTTCGCACCACCTTGATGTCCAGGGGGGCATCCAGCTCGGCCGCGACTTCGAATCCCACCGGCACGCCGCCTCGCGGCAACGCCAGCACGATCACATCCGGCCGCCCCGCATATCGGGCCAATTGCCGCGCGAGCAACAGCCCGGCCTCGCGCCGGTTTCTGAAGAGAATGTTCATGATCTCTTGCGTCCCCAGCCAGTTGTGTTGCCAGGCAGTGACCCGCGCGGATATCAACGCGCGCCCTTGTGATCCTTCTGGCCAGTATTTCTGTGCCGTCCCAGCGACTCGGCCATTTCGGCCTTCTGCCGCTGTGCCACGGCGTCTTCCTTCTGGCGCGCCTCTTCTTTTCTGGCTTTCGGCGGGGGAGTTTTGGCGGGTTGCTGCATGATGGTCTCCTGGACGTTCGCCGCCCGACGCGGCGGGATAGCCCATCATGAACCGGCGCCACGGCGCCTTGTTGACGAAAATCACGAATTTTCCAACCACCCGTTCATCGAATCTTTGCCAGGGGCACAGACGAGCCCCGCTTGGCGGGGGTGCACGCGTCGCCCCCCGACGCCCGGCACAAAACGCACCCCATTTTTCCATTGACGATCGTCAATACTGACTCGCCCTGCCCCGGGAAAATCGATGCGAAGAGCGCCGAATCCGGGGTGCGCGACGGAACACGCGTACCTCTTAACTCGTCCCTTATTCCGACAGGAGAGCCATCATGAAAGACGAAGAACTTCGCCGTCACGTGCTGGACGCCTTGGAGTTCGATCCCCGCGTCGATGCGACCGGCATCGGGGTCGCGGCTTCCCAAGGGGTCGTAACGCTGACGGGGCATGTCAGCACGTTCAGCGAAAAGTACGACGCAGAGAAGATTGCCGCACACGTGAAAGGCGTAAAAGGCATCGCGCAGGAGCTCGAAGTCCGGACCGGCTACGAGCAAGGAAACTCGGACGAAGAGCTGGCCAAGCGCGCGATCACCAGCATCGGCTGGAATGTGTCCATCCCCGACAACAAGGTGCAGGTCAAGGTGCAACACGGCTGGGTGACCTTGACCGGAGAGGTCAGTTGGAACTTCCAGCGCGTGGCGGCCGAAAGCGCCATTCGCCGCCTATCCGGCGTCAAGGGTGTCGCGAACCAGATCAAGTTGTCGAACAACGCGCAGATCAGCGATGTGAAACAGCGAATTCAGGACGCGTTGAAACGAAGCGCCGCGCTTGAAGCACACGATATTCAAGTGGCCGTGCACGACAGGCACGTCACGCTGATGGGAAAAGTGAATAGTCTGGCCGACAGGCGCGTCGCCGAGCAGGCCGCATGGAGCGCGCCAAGCGTCATCAGCGTGGAAGACAAGCTCACCGTGGGCTGATGGCGGCGCTTGCGCTGCGGCTTGCCGGCAGGCAACCGCCGAATCAATTGGCGTGACTCAACGCGCAAGGTAGGCGCGCACGAGTTCCATCAGATACTGGCCTTGGGGCGTCGGCGTGCTGTCACGCCGGCGCACGATGTACACATCCCGCGTAATGTCGGGATCCAGCACCGGAATCGACTTCAGGCCATAACCATGCGCCTCGAACAATGCCGGCATGATGGTCACGAAATTGCCCGACTGCACCAGCCCGATCATGGTGGCCAGCTGATCCACTTCGATGGTCCAGGGCAACTCCAGCCCGCGAGCATTGAGGACGCTGTCGATCTGCAGGCGGGTGGAACTGACCGGATTCAGCCCCACCACCGGCAGGCCGGGCAACTTTTTCCACGACAGCTTGCGGCTGCGTGGCGCCAGGGCAGAACGCTCGGCGTACACCAGGTTAAAGCCATAGGTGGCGACGCGCTCGGCCTCCAGGGTGGCGCCGAATGACACCGGCGTGGTGATGCCGAATTCCACCTCGCGTTCTTCGACCAGGCCCGTCGTGACGGTGGCGTTGCCGTCGCGAATCGACAGGTACACCTGCGGATGCCGCGCATAGAACTCGGGTAGCACCTTCGACAGCACCGAATAACCTACCGAAGCCACCGTGCTCACCATCAGCGTGCCTTCGTGCCCCCGCGCGCGGCGGGCTGCCTCGGTCAGGCTGGCATCCATCTGCGTCACGATAGGCAGAACGCGCTCGTAGAGCGCGCGGCCCACCGACGTCAGCACCACGCTGCGCGTCGTGCGTTCGAACAAACGCCCGCCAATTTCCGATTCCAGCTTCGCGATTCGCCGGCTCAAGGCCGACGTCGTGACGCACAGCAACGCGGCGGCCGACGTGTATTGACCCATGCGCGCCACGCAGCAGAACGCGCGGATATCTTCCAGATCGTAATTGATTCGCATGGATCAATAATGGTTGAAATTTTTTCGATAGACGTAACTATACGCGCTGGCCGAACATGCCGGCATTACTTCGACGAGCCATCATGAATCCACAAGGCAAGGGCATTTTCCTGAAATCGATGAGCAGCTTCTTCGTGGGCGGCGCAACCGCCGTGCTGGAAGGCCTGCCGGTCGAATATCGCAGCATGGTCCTGAACGGATCGCCGCGCGAGGTCAACCCGAACGGAGAACAGGTCTATGGGCAGATGTATGTCCAGGAGTACCGCCTGGCGCAGCCCCGCCATCCGGATCCGGTGCTGCTGTGGCATGGCGGGGGCATGACCGGCTGCACCTGGGAAACGACCCCGGATGGCCGAAACGGCTGGCTGTGGAAATTCCTGGACGCCGGTTACGACGTGCTGGTCAGCGATGCGGTGGAACGGGGCCGTTCGTCATGGGCACGGTTCCCGCAGGTGTATCGCGAAGCGCCCGTCTTTCGCACCAAGCGCGAGGCCTGGACGACGTTTCGCATCGGGCCTGTCTATGACCCGGACCCTGCGCGGCGCGAAGCCTATGCAGGGCAACAGTTTCCCACCGAGGCGTTCGACGCGTTCGCCAATCAATGGGTGCCGCGCTGGCCGGGCCACGAGTCCATGATCCTGGCGGCCTATGAAGCGTTGATCGACCGGGTGGGACATTGCCATATCGTGGCCCACAGCCAAGGTGCGGGCTTTGCAGCCGAAATTGCGCGCCGGCGGCCACGCGCGGTGCGCCGGGTGGTGGGCGTGGAGCCCGGCGGCATGCCGCAAGCGGCGCCGATTGATGCGCTGCCGCCGCATCTTGTGGTGTGGGGCGACTTCATCGAACCGTCGGGGTCGCACTGGGTCGGCTACCGCCAACAAGCCGAGCGTTACCTGGATTCCATACGGGGGTGCGCCGACGTAACGGTGCTGGACCTGCCCGAAAGCGGCATCGCGGGCAATTCGCACCTGCCGATGATGGACCGCAATAGCGACGAGGTGTTCCAACGCGTCCTGAACTGGCTGCAAAGCTAAAGAAGCACAAACGACAACAACGGGAGACAACCATGAATATCCGAACCCTTTCCAGCGCGGCGCTGCTGGGAGCCCTTGTGTTGGGAGGAACCAGCGCGGCGCATGCGCAGGCCTACCCCGCCCATCCCATCAAGCTCATCGTGGGCTACGCGCCGGCAGGCTCGGTGGACACGTTCGCTCGCATCATCGCCCCCGAACTGGGCCGCGAGCTGGGCCAGACCGTCGTCATCGAGAACGTCGCGGGAGCCGGCGGCATCATCGGCGTCACGCGCGCCGTCAACGCCAAGCCCGACGGGTACACGGTACTGATGGGCATCGTGTCCGACGTCGTGATCGCGCCCATTCTGCAATCGTCGGCCAAATACACCTACCGCGACCTGGCCGCCGTCGCGCCGCTGGGCACAAGCGGCGTCGGCGTGGTGGCGAACCCGAACCTGGGTGTGAAATCGTTCGGCGACCTGATTGCGCGCGCCAAGGCCAACCCGGGCAAGCTGACCTACGGCGCCACGGGCGTCGGCTCGCTACCCGCCATCGCCATGGAGAGCTTCAAGCTCACCACCGGTACGGACATCACCTTCATTCCCTATGCAAGCGCCTCGAAGATCGCGACCGATGTGATCGGCGGGAACGTGGATATCGCGGTGTCCGGGCTGCCCGCCCTGCTTGAACTGATCAAAAGCGGCCGTGTGACGGGCGTGGGCGTCATGAGCCGCGACCGCGATATCGGCAACCCGGACTTGGCGTCGGCGGGTGAAACGCCGGAACTCAACGGGATGGACTATTACTTCTGGACCGGAATTTTTGCACCGTCCAATACGCCGGAACCCATCGTTCAGACATTGAACGCCGCGTTCAGCCGCGTCATGGCCAAGCCGGAGATCCAGGCACGGTTCAAGGAATTGGGCGTGAAGGTCAGCCCGCCCACCTCGCCCACGGCGTTTGGGCAGTTCGTGGCGAGCAGCGATGCGCAATGGCAAAAGCTGATCGAAGAAGCGAAGATCCCGCGGCAGTAGGAGGAAGGGGCACAACAAAATGGCCCCAAGCTTTGTGAGCTTGGGGCCATTTTTTTGCCCTACCGATTGGTGGTCCATAGGATGGGCCACCAATCGTCTTTTCTTGCACTGCGGAAATCCGGAGACCCGCATGGATATTGGTCGGGGCGGTGGGATTCGAACTCACGACCCTCTGCTCCCAAATTAGAAACGCGCGAACGTCGGCGAACGCCAGCGAACGAATAACCAACTGATTCATAAGGCTTTATACAAATTTCCTTGTTCGTCGACGTTCGCTAATGTACGCTGACAGCCGCAAAAATGTTGTCCCATATGTTGTCCCATATGGCGCATGAGGCAGAAGAATGGAGAGATTCGAGGAAATATGACGAGATACCCAAAACGCGGAAAAGGTGCGCGGTGGACCGTCAAAGAACTGGAAGCGGTACCGGCGGAATGGGTCGGTGATCACCTGGCCGATGGGGACGGCCTGACTGGGGAAATCCGCATTCAGCGCGGCACGATGGCCGTGGTGTGGCGATACGCCTATCGCATGGGCGATAAGGTAAAGAGATTCTACTGCGGCTCATGGCCGGAGCGCACACTCGACGAGATCCGCTCCGCCAGGAACAAAGCGCGGGCGGACATTAAGGCGGGCCGCAATCCGTCAGCCGTCCGCGACTTGGAAAAAGCCCAGGTGCGGGAAGCTATGGCAGCTGAGTCTGCCGCTGTAACCGCCGCTGAAGAAGAGGCCACGACCGACGCCCTGTCGTTCCAAGAGATGTATAAAAGCTGGCTGGAATCGGGAGTGAAGCGAGCAGATGGCAACACCGAGGTGAAGCGCATCGTTGAAAAGGACGTGCTTCCCTTGATCGGTGAGACTCCCGTGCGATCAATTCGCGAGAAGGATATTGAGCGAGTGATCCGCTCGATTGTCGGCCGCGGTTGCAATCGGCTTGCCGAGGTGACTTACCAAATACTGGGCCAGATGTTCCATTGGGCAGAAAAGCGCCAACCATGGCGAAAGCTGCTTTCGGAAGGAAATCCGGTCGAGTTGGTTGAGCTCGGGGTGCTCCTGGCGGACGATTACGACCCGGATAACGCGCGCGAACGCGTTCTCCCGCCTATTGAGATTGTCGAGCTCCAGACTCGATACCGCGAGTTGGAGGAGCAGTATCTCGCTTCGGATGACAAGCGAAAGAGGAAGCCTCCATCCAAGGCGTTGCAGGCGGTTTCCTGGATCTGTTTGAGCACGCTATGCCGGATAGGGGAACTGCACCTAACCGAAATTACGCATCTCAATCTCCGAGAAGGTACGTGGTTCATTCCCAAGGCGAACGTCAAGGGCAGAAAATCACAGAAGCGCGACCACCTGGTCTTTCTGTCACCCTTCGCAGTCAAGCATTTCGAGACCCTTGTCAGCTTGGCAGGATCATCCCGCTGGCTCCTACCTTCGCGCGACAATGATGACGCGGGGGTAGACCAACCGATGTGCAAGCAGGCCTTTACTAAGCAAATCAAAGATCGGCAAGCCATGTTCAACGGAAAGCCCAAAGCACGCCGCGCTTCGGACAACTCCCTGGTGCTCGGCAAAGGCCAAAACGGCAATTGGACGCCTCATGATTTACGGCGAACGGGGTCGACCATCATGGAATCACTGGGAATCGATCCAAACATCATCGACCGCTGCCAAAATCACGTCATTCACACGGGCAAGAACCGTGTCAGGCGGCACTACCAGCTCTACCACTACGCCGACGAGAAGCAAGCAGCATGGGCGAAGCTCGGCGACTATTTGGAAAGACTGCTGTCGGGAGCCGTGGCGCCAGCCGAGCTTCAAAAGCGGCTGACCGCCAAGCAACTACTCGCGGCGTAAAAAAAGCCGAAGACCGTTCGGTCTTCGGCTGTTGGACGCAATCGGGCAAGCCTAGATCAAGCCCATCTTGGCCATAGAATGGCCGCTACCTGCCGCCACGATCACGTGGTCGACCAATGTCACATTGACCAGAGCCACGGCGTCCTTCAAGCGCCGCGTAACCTCAACGTCCGCCCTGCTTGGCTGCGACGAACCCGAGGGATGGTTGTGGGCAATCAAGATGGAATGCGCGTTGTGCCGAATAGCCGCCTTGACGACCTCGCGTGGATACACGCTCGTCTCAGACAGCGTGCCTCTGAACATTTCCTCGAAAGCGATCATTCTCAATTGCGCATCAAGGAACATTACGCCGAACACCTCCACGTCCGACAGCGCCAGGCGCGTCACGATATAGTCGATGGCGGCGGACGGCTTGTCCACTGGCAAGCGACTACCCAGCGCCCCCTCCAATTGCCGTGCAGCCGCACGTAGCAGCTCTTCCGGGGTTGCGGCTCGATAGAGGCCGCCCGCCTCGCATACAAGCGGGGCGCCCTGGACATCCTGCGGCACCTGCCTTTCTCCTGCCCAGGCGCGACTGAAACTTAGTTGCATTGCTCTCTCCAATAGCAAGGGTTGCCTACCAACCCATTAATGATCGGTCGTCAACAATGGAGGGTGTCAGAATTGGGGACTCGCCATGCGCAGTCAGCTCTTACCAATGGACATTGGGCTATACCTAGAGCTCACACCTAAGAAGCCGGCTTTCCCGGGCACGCCATTTGCTAACTTGACTCGGTTCCACTTTCTCAAAGGAGCGGCAATGTCTGACGATCTAAGTAACCGCGGCCCGCAAGACCGCGCCCGGGTGAACGTCAATGAGGCTCACGAGCTCAAATATTGGACGCGTGAATTCGGCGTCACCGAAGACAAGCTTCGGCAGGCCGTAAAGGAAGTTGGCGTTTCCGTCGACGCGCTCCGGAAGCACTTCTCGTCGCCCCCACGCTGAGGCGACGCATCCCCACCCTTGGCTGGCAACCGCCATTTGTCGCAGACGCTGCTACAACTGTTCGTTGCTAAGAGCGGGCCCAAGATCCGAATAGGCATAATCTTTGTCGATTACCTTCGCATCGGATTTAGCGCCACGACCGCTTCGGCGTGGTCAGCAAGGGCGCGGCCGGGACTCGGTGTCTCCGTGCCGATCTCTTGGGAAGAGCTGCCACAGCTGTCCAGCGGGGCCCAATGGACCATCACCAACGTAGTCGCTGACAAACGTCCGTTGTGCCTGAAAATTTGACGAGGGTGGCTTGCTTGATCAATCGACTGACATGGATCGGGTGTGGTCTGTCACCAAGGACGGATCCCGGCCAAGACCGGTCACTAGCCCACGCACCGAAATCCGGCCAAAAACGGAAATTAGTCCTGTAAATTTACGAGCTAAGAAAAACTCAAGAGGAGAGGCGTATGAGTTCTGGCAAATACTACATTTCCAACGGTTACATCTACGGCCCCAAAGAGTCAGGTCGTTTCTATATTCAGAATGGCTACATTTATGGGCCAAAAAATAGCGGCAAATACTACATCTCAGATGGCTACATCTACGGTCCGAAGAAGAGCGGAAAGTTCTACATTTCTGACGACTACATTTACGGCCCCAACGAAGAACTCCCCTGGCTCGAAGATTAACTTTGTAGTAACCCACATTGCAGATGCGACGAATGGCCACGAGTGACATTTGATGGTCCCCCAAAAATCTCAACCGAGGATTCCCATGAGATGAATCATGGGGTATCTGTGAGTATTCACGGGGCAACAAGGGAAATCTCCAGTACTTTTGCTTCCCGGCAACCCAATCTCCGGTGAACTCAGCCCATCAGGCCAAAATCCCTATCTCTTCGCCCTCAAACCAGCCAGTTTTCAAAACGGCCTCGCGCGCCGCTTGAGGGTTCTTCGACCAGAGGACTAGAGCCAGGCTCTCCTCCGCTCGACTGCAGGTGACGTAGAGCAATCGAAGGGTCCGGTCGACTGATGTCTCATCGCCCTCTTCGATGCTCTCCAAGTCGGAATCGTTCAGCGCCTCGACTCCGAACACCCTTTCGTAAGAGAAGCCGCTGCCCTTCGCTTCAAGGTCATCCATAACGACCATGACGTGCGGAAACTCTGAACCTTTGACCACCTGGTGGGTGGCCAACTCGGTTTCACCACGCAAGTACTGCCGATAGCGCCCAATCTCCTCCCATTCAGTGTCGAAGAGTGCACACCAACCCCTGCGCCGTCTGACTTCCTTGTCCTCCTTGCCTCGGCCAACTGGAGCCGGCGGAGGCTCAGACTCATCATTGAACGCCGTCACAAAGCGGGCATCAACTTCAAAGACACCCGCTTCAAGCAACGGACGCATAACGTCGCGAACGGTACTCCCTGGCTTACGAGTGAGCGTCGCGAACTCTGCTATCGCTGAACTGAGTTTGTCCAAGGCCGCTCGCTTTTCGACCACATCATCGGGAAGGTTTGCTAATGCTGCGGCCTGTCTAAGTACCTCCATCGAGGAGAACTCGTCGAGCTGACCGGCTATGTCGACGCATTCCGCCAAGTCAAGGACCGAGCCAAGTAGCGGTCGCACCATGTTCGGACCCGAGCGCTCACCATTGCTCTTGGGGTTCGCAGCATCCTTGTCCAGGAGCTGCATCGCGCTGTACGCGTCGAGGAACCGTCCTCGCTTGGCCGCAAGCTTGTGTTCCAGCGCCAGCGTCTTGTATCCCTTCTCAGCATCACTCCAGGCGTTTTGTCCTGTAACTTGAGCCATGACACGAGCACAGCCCGCCTCCTTCTCCATCTTCGACTCCGTGACCTCGTTCGCATTGCCAATGAAGATTCGAACGATGCCACCGGTCTTCTCCGTCCGCGGGTGCTGAGCGAAGCCTGTCTTCGGCTGGGTCCGCCCAACCACGTCGGCATCCCAGATTGCGTTGATGAGGTCGACGATTCGCTTCTGGCTCCGATGGTTCATCTTCAGCGCTGGCACAGCCCACGTGTCCGGCACATGCGATGGCAGGTCCCTATGGCCATCGGGATAAATGCGCTGTCGATGGTCTCCCAGTAGACCGAGATGGAATCTCCCCGGTCGCTCCTTAGCCACGCCGAGCAACGCATCTAGTATGCCCTTCATGGTGTCCTGCGACTCGTCGATGAGAACGAGGGGATGGCGGTCCTCAAGGATTCGACGCAGCGTAGGTCGGTTGCTGATGAGCCACGCCGCAACGCTCAGCACGCTCGTGTGCGACAACGCTCCCATACCATGGGTTGTCTTGTCAGGGTGATAGAGGAACTTGGTGATGCCGCGGATCTCATCGGCCTTCTCTTCAATCTCGGCATACTTTCTGCGGTCCGTCTCGGTCTCTCCACGCTTCTTCGCCGCTGCTGCCGCCTTGGCTTCCGCAAGGGCGTTAGCGTTCAACGCGAGCAGAGCATCTTGGATGTCCCCATCGAAGCCTTGGATGAGTTCCCAGCAGAACGAGTGGATGGTGGAGACTACGGTCAGGCGATTCTCCCCCAACCGGCCGCCAACCACTGCCGTGGCGTTCTTCGTGTACGTGATAACTCGGACCGTTTGACCTCGGCTACGCAGGCGCTTAGCAAACTCGCTGCCGGCTTGATGCTCAACCACTCCCGTGATTCGGCGGAGTACTTCCACCAGGGTGCGAGTCTTTCCTGAGCCAGCTCCAGCGAACAGGAAAAAGCTGCGCGGTGCCGCGGCGGTGACATAGCCGCAGATGTCCTCAACCACATAAGCATCGCGCTCATTGCCTCTAGGCTCCACGTCCGCGCTCATGGAGTCTCCCCCTCAGTGACCTTCAGCTGAGCACTCAACCAAGTCAGTGCGTCAGCGATATAGTCCGGGCACTTCAGATTCGTGCCAGCGTTTAGCCGCTCAAACAGCGTCGCGGCAAAGTCCCCCTTGCTGAATGAGCCATGAAGCATGTCGTGCAGTTCCTCGAGAAGCTCCGCGTGGTCAGGGTGGTCGAGAACGAGCCCCAAGACCTTGCCCAGCGTCCCGACGTGCTTCACCTTCTTCCCATCGACATCCTTCTCGTTGTCCAGTTTCTTGAACCAGTCGATGTTCGTAAGGATGAGAGAGTCTTCGAACGAACTCGGCCACTGGTTACTCGCTGCAGTCACCGGAGCCTGCCAGGCAAAGCGCACCTTCAGGCCCGTGGGAGACACCCACTCAAGATGTGCCGCAGTCGGCTTGCCGTAGTCGTTGAAGCTCGGCAGGTTCGGATGCCACTTCGTCAGCGTGTCGTTCCCGCACTCGAGCTCCGCTTGGCCCGCGATGTGGACTGCAGCCCGGACCAAGCGACCCTTCTTGTTGATCTTGGGGATGACCGGGTCGAGGTCGGTGACGACGGCCGTCGGGATGCCTAGACGTTCCACAAGTGGTTTAAGCCTGTGCGCATGGCTCCCTCCGATGTCCAGGAACGACAGGTACTTCTTGGCAAGCCTAGGAAAGTCCCGTTCGATAAACAGCGGCACAAGCATTCGCTCTGCTGTTCCTTCCACAAAGATGGCGGCATCAGCGAACAGCAGATCGGTGTGCTGTACCTGGAAATAGCGCTCCGCAAATGTCCGGGTTTCGATGTCGTCGCCGAACGCATCGCCAAGGTTCACCACCTCCGTGCTCGGCTTTGCTCCAGTAGCTGTACCTGGAATCCGCTTGACATATCGAAGTCGGGTGAAGCTGTCGCCATGGGCCAGATGGCTTGAGTGAGTGCTGATGAGCAGTTGGCTCTTGAGGCTCGAATGCGGCTCGCCCTTTGGTTTAATGAGACCCAACGCGTTGGATGAGAAGTTGCGCTGGACCTGCACGTGAAGGTGAGCTTCAGGCTCCTCCACCATCACAATGTGAACCGCAGCCGGCGCTCCCTCGGGTGGATTCAATCGAGCCGTCCGGAAGGAAACCAGCATGAAGCTGAGCGACTGCAGGTTCTGATATCCGAGACCGATGGAGTGCTCTGGAAGGGCCTCATCTAGGACCGTTTTGTCGGCGCTGTACTGCACAGCAGTACTGTGGGCAAGTAGGTCGGTCGTCTTGATTCGGGTGCGGAAGTGGAACTGCTGTGGGTCGTGTAGGCCCGGGTATCCGAGCACCTCGACGTCTTCCATCGCTGGCTGCAGTGCGTTGTAGACGGACTTGTCCAACTCTGCCTGCGCTTTCGCAATCGCAGCAATCAGCTCCTCGCCGTTCCCATAGCTGCTGGTCGAGACGTTCAGATGTTGCCGCGCAAACTTCAAAAGCTGGCTTGAGAACAAGCCTGGGCGAGAGTTCGCCGTCTCCGACTTTGCTTCGTCCTCCTCGGCACCGAGGCCTCGCTGCGCCGCAACGAAGTCAACACGAATGAGCTTGCGAAGGTGGCTGATTTCGACTTGCGTCGCGCCTGCCGCCAAGTCCTGAAGGGTCACGTCCTTCTTGACCGCAAGCGGCCCCTTTGCCGGGTCAAGGCGATATGCAGAAACACGGCGAAGGTCGGCGGGATTACCGAGCCAGTAGTCGATGATGTCAACGGGCCAAGCATGGCCGTTCTTCGGCAGAGCCTTCACGGGCGCCCGGGCAGCGCGATACGCGCCGGCCAGCTTTCGTAGGTCCTTGGTAGTCGACACCGGCTCCAGACGAACTCGGACGCCTACAGCCCCGCCTGCCCACTTCAGCGATGTGATGAACGGCGCTACGTAGTTGTAGGCGCCCTCCTTCACGTCGAACCAAAGGTCCACGAACGGCATGCATGCGAGAAGTTTCTGAAGCTGCGCCGCCCAAGCCTCCTCATCTTTGGTCTCGGTTGTCGGGTCATCAGCAAGCACCTCCCAGGCCTTGCTGAGGTCGCGCAGCTTGGCCCAGTTCGACAGGCTCAAGTCGTAGGCGCGGAAAGCCGATGTCTCGCTCAGAAAGTTCCGAAGGACCGTAAGCAGCGAGGTCTTCCCGCTATTGTTGGCCCCCACCAATATGGTGGTCTCTTCATCGAGGTCAAGACGAGTGCGCGACAGCCGCCGAAAGTTACAGACTTCTATGCAAGCTAAGCGGACGGGCGAAGAGGCGAACCCTGCTGCGCTTGTAGCCGCTGTGGCTGTTCCAGGCGCTTCTGGGAAAGCTACAGGGACTGCTATACGAGCGGATTCCGCCGCAGCCGGGATTTCATGTGTCTTCATGTCACTAGATTTGTTATCGTCGATGCTACGGCGGTTGTTATGTGTAGAGGTACAGGAAACCGAGCTCAAGCGAACTCTCCCCAAACTTCATTCTGACGTCCTCCCCCTTCGTCTTCTAACCGGCATTTTGATACAAAACCGATATGGCGCCTAATGTTCCGTCAATATCGGCATACATCTGCCGTATCGCCGTCGGTTAAAGCACCTCAGAAACAGAAGAGCCGTGAAGAGTAGCCTTGGCACGCCAACCAATCGGCTTCAAGTGGCCAACCGCAGCGCGTCTGTAGCGTGTCTCGGCGGAAGAAGCTTAAGAACAATCGCCTCAACCTCTGCTCGGCCAATCGGTTTAAAGTCCATGGGCTTCCTTGCATCGTTGTAGCGGGCCTCGTTGGAATCCTGACGAAATTGCATTAAGCAATCGTCCTCCGACGAGGTTCGCCTGTGTCCGCTTGAGGAACTGTCGTACTTCCGCTTCGGGTCGGATAGCGACCCTCCGTAGGGCACACTAAATCTTCCTTTACTCGAAAGGAGATTGTCATGGAATCCGAGAGTGTCACCGTTGACCGTCGTGTGCCATGGAACAAGGGCAAACTCACCGGGAAAAAGCCGCCGCTGAAGCTTCGAGAAATTTGGGCAATCCGAACGAGACTTCAGATGGCGTCGAACATCCGGGAACTCGCGATGATCAATCTCGCAATCGATAGCAAGCTTCGGGCGTGCGATCTCACGCGATTGCAAGGACAGGACATCCGTCACGGAAGCCACGTGGCTGCGAGAGCCACCGTCATGCAACAGAAGACTCGGCGTTCGGTCCAATTCGAGATCACGGAGCAAATCCGTGAGAGCCTTGAAGCATTGATCGAGGCGCGAGGACTAAAGGCGGCGAACTTTCTATTTCCGAGCAGGTTGCATACGTCGCCGCATCTGTCGACGCGGCAGTATGCCCGGATTGTCCATCGCTGGGTCGCATCGATTGGCCTCGACGATACCGCATATGCCACCCACACTATGCACCGTACAAAAGCCTCGCTGATCTACCGCCGGACGAAGAATCTTCGGGCGGTACAGCTGCTCCTAGGGCATACAAAGCTGGAAAGCACAGTTCGCTATCTTGGCATCGAAGTCGACGATGCTCTTTAGATAACAGAGCAAACTGAGGTTTGGCGCGTTCTGGCCGGCGAGTGGTCGATGCTGGCACCGTCGATTGTCGGGATGCCGCCGGCGTGCGCCGGCGCCATGGAGCGCGATCATTCGCCATCTTCGTCAGCACCAACTGCGGAGTTCTCTTCTTCAGCGGCGGCTGACGGGCGTTGCTGAAGACCAACCATGAGCTTGGTCTTGGTATTGTCACCATCCAGCTCTTGCACCACACCGCGCCGACATCGACGTCGCCGCGCAGTTGTTTGTTCTCGGCTTCAAGATGGCGGGTGCGTTGCTGCTCGGCGTTGAGCGGCAAGCCGATACCGGGGCGGCCTGCTGCCTCTTCATCGGCCTGAGCCAGCCATCGCCGCACGGCCGTCTCGCCGTGCTTCAAGTCGCGGCAAACGTCCCCCACGCTCAAGCCTTATTCGCGAATAATCTGCACGACGTGCAGCTTGAACTCGGCGTTGAATGCCCGTCTCTTTTCTTGGTCATGTTCCCTGCCCAGGTGAATTTCACCTATCGAGGTGTTCGTGGAAATTAGACCTGCACGGCATTGCGGTATACGCGGTCTGTCAATTTTCGCCTTGGTCTTGCGCACGGCCATACCGCTGCCGCTTGCGCCGCCACCAGCATGGCCGATCCGAGCCCCTTAACTTATCGGACCACGCCCGTCGGCCAATTTAGTGTTGCGATGCCCGCGAATGCGAATCTCGATACCCGGCAGAGGCCTGCGCGAGCTGGCGAAGCGGAAGCGCCAGTCACGCCAGCCGCAACGGACGCTGGGCGTGCGTCAGCGCTTCCAGGTAGACCCCATGCGTGTCCGCCACGAAGTGCGACAGCGCGAATTCCCGCAAGGCCTTTTCCCGGGCCGCGCGTCCCATGGCCCCCAACAGGTACGGCTGGGCCAGGATCTCGCACAGCACGCCGGCCACGGCTTGCGGCGCGCGCGCCGGCACCACCCAACCGTCCAACCCGGCATGCACATTCTCGGCCAGCCCGCCGGCATTGCTGACGATGACGGGCACGCCCATGGCCATCATCTCGCGGCACGCGAACGAGATGGTCTCCAACTCCGAGGACAACACGAAGCCCACGTCCAACGCCGCCACGAAGGATCGGACGTCGTCCAGCAAGCCGGGAAAGATCACCTGATCCTCCATGCCCAGTTCGCGCACGCGCCTTCGCTGGTTTTCCCCGGGAGGCTTGCCCGCGACCATGACGACGATGCGGTCGCGCAGCGCGGCAGGCAGCTGGGACACGGCCTCGACCATGTCCGGCCAGCGCTTATAGTCCGCGGTGCCGGCGTTGCTGCCGACTATCAGACGGTCCGCGTGCGTTGCGGGCAGCCAGCGGCGCCGGGCTTCCGCCACCGCCTCCTCTGCCTGCGGCCTGAACCTTTCCACGTCCACTCCGTTGCGCACGGTGCGCAAGCCGCAACGCCCGAACGCGCTGCCCAGCAGCTTGCGGCGCGTGTGCTCGCACACGCAGATGACGCGGTCTGTCGCCAGACGGGCGCGCAGCATCGCTCCGAAGCTATTGGCAGGCCGGTCATTGTGCTGCGTGTACACCACTGCGGGGCTGTCTGCCCCGAGCCACAGGCCCGCCAGCATGCAAACTCGATGGTCGGCAGAGCCATTGACGTGCACGATATCGAAGCGTTCCTGCACCAGCAACCGACGCACGCGACGGGCATTGCGAAGCGCGCCCAACATGCCTCCACGGAAATCCAGCGCCTCGGTTCGCACGCCCGGCATCGCCGAGGCCGCTTTGAACAGCCGGCTTTCCGGCGGCGCGGCCACGACGACATCGTGCGCGGTGCACAGCGCCCCCGCCAGCGACAGCACGTAGGTTGTGTGCCCGCCTCCATCGCCGCGATGAAAGTTGGTATACAGGATTCTCATGGCAGTGCGCCTTCTCAGACCCCAAGCGGGTGCTTCCGGATGACTATCTCCCGCTCGAATTGCCGTGCACGTTTCGGCGCGCCGGATGCATAATGCGTCGCAACGCCGATTTCATCGTTGGTCGTTTCAAAGTTCTTCAAGAGGGATACTCGAGCACGCATGGATCGCTCCTTGTGTTTCAGCACCGCCAAGCGGGAACTTGGCTAACACGCTGAACTCTACGTAGTCGGCAATTACAGAAACCGGACCGACTCATTACTTTTTTGCAAGGAAAGCGAGGCGCCCCATGCGTATCCTGTTGATTGAAGATGAAAGAAAGCTCGCGGACTACGTCCGCAAAGGACTGACCGAGCACAACTTCGTGGTCGACATCGCCCGCGACGGCATCGATGGGCGGCACGCAGCCATCGAAGGCGATTACGACGTGGTGGTACTGGACGTGATGCTGCCCGGCGTCGACGGCTTTGGCGTGCTGTCTGACCTGCGCAAGCACAAGGAAACGCCGGTTCTGATGCTGACCGCCCGCGACAAGGTGGAAGACCGAGTGCGCGGCCTGGAGGGCGGCGCGGACGACTACCTCGTCAAGCCATTCGCCTTCTCCGAGCTGCTGGCGCGGATCCAGGCCTTGCTGCGCCGCGGCAGAGGCCAGGAATCGACGCTGCTCAAGCTGGCCGACCTGGAAATGGACCTGGTGCGGCGCAAGGCGCACAGGGCCGGCGTGCGCCTGGACTTGACCGCCAAGGAGTTCACCGTGCTGACGTTGATGCTGCGGCGCCATGGCCAGGTGCTGTCGAGGACGGTGCTCGCCGAGCAGGTCTGGGACATGAACTTCGACAGCGACACTAACGTCATCGAAGTCGCGGTACGGCGCCTGCGGGCGAAGCTGGACGACCCCTACGAAACGAAGCTGTTGCATACTGTGCGCGGCATGGGCTATGTGCTGGAGCTGCGCGACAAATGAAACTGCCCCGCGTCGCGTCCATCGAAATCCGGCTTACGCTGCTGCTCGGCATCATTGCCCTGGTGGTGTCCAGCATTGCCGGATACACCTTGTTCTGGGCCTTGAAGCGCGAGGTGCAGCGCCAGGAAATGACCGAGGTGGCGGGTAAGCTGGAGCTCATCAACCACCTCATCGGCATGCAGGCCACGCTTGCGCAGATGCAGGATTTGCGCGGATCCCTGGACAACATCATGGTGGGCCACGGCAACCTCAAGACCTGGATCACGCTTGCGGACGGCAGCGTGTTCTACGGCGAGGCGCCGCCCGTGGCCGTGCGCACCGTTTCCGGGCGCGAGATCAAGCTGCACTCGCAGGACGGCTGGAACATGCGCGGCTTGCGCGTGCCGCTCGAAGGCACGCTGCTTCCCGGCGCCGAACTCACCGTGGCCGTGAATCTGCGTCCCGGCACGCAGTTCCTGTATGCCTTCGCCACCGCGCTGATCCTGATCTGCGCCGTCTGGGTCGGCGCCACGCTGGTGCTCTCGGCCTGGGCGGTGCGGCGCTCCTTGTCACCCATCCGCCGCCTGTCCCAGCAGGCGTCCCGCATTCAGCCGGACAACCTCGCCGTGCGCCTGCCGGAACAGGGCATCGACCTCGAATTGCGCGAGTTCACCCACACCTTCAACGGCATGCTGGGTCGGGTGCAAACGGCCTATCAGCAGATGGAAGGGTTCAACGCCGACGTGGCCCATGAACTGCGCACGCCCCTTGCCACGCTGATCAGCGGCACCGAGGTCATGCTGTCCTCCCCCCGTTCGGAGCAGGAGCTGCGCGAAGTGCTGGAATCGAACCTGGAAGAGCTGGAGGGCTTGAAGGCGCTGGTCAACGACATGCTATTCCTGGCCCGCGCCGACGGCGGCGAACCGGCGGGAGACCTGCGGGAAGTGGACGTGCGCCGGGAGGTCGCCCGCGTGGCCGAATACTACGAGGCCTCACTGGACGAAGCCGGCGTTTCCCTGGCGGCGCACGGCAGCGCCACCCTGATGGCCAACCCACGGCTGTTACGGCGCGCCATCGCCAACCTGCTCAGCAACGCCATCCGGGCCACGCCCAGGGGACGCGGCATCGACCTCTATTGCGTCGCCCGGCAGGACGAGATCGAAATCAGGGTCAGGAACCCCGGCGCGCCGATAGCCGCCCAGGCGCTGCCGCGCATCTTCGACCGCTTCTACCGCGGCGACGATGCCCGCAGCGGGCGCACCGACGGACATGGCCTGGGTCTGGCCATCGTCCGAGCCATTGCCCAGATGCACCGCGGCAAGGCGTTCGCCCGCTGCGGCGGACAGGGCACCGAGGTCGGCTTCACACTATCCCGGGCGCCGAACATTACAGGAAAGTAATCCTCCCGACAGGTTGCGGTGCGGGGCACGTCACTAAAGTGGCGCCTCCTACCCCCAATTCGAGTCTAGAGGATACGCATGAAAAAACTGGTGAACCTGGCGCAAGGCGCCATCGCTGCGGGCGCCTTTTTGCTTTCCTTCGGAGCCATGGCCGCCCCCGGCCACGGCGGCGGCCATGATGCCGTCGCCAGCATCGGCAAGCCCGGCAACCCTGCCAAGGTCTCGCGCACGGTCGCCGTCGACATGACGGACGCGATGCGCTTCACACCGGACAAGATCGACGTCAAGGCGGGCGAGACCATCCGCTTCAAGGTCAGCAACTCGGGCAAGATCCGCCACGAAATGGTGCTGGGCACCCCCGCGGACCTGGACGGCCACTACCAGATGATGCTCAAGGATCCGGGTATGCGCCATGAAGAGCCGAACTCCGTTTCCCTGGAAGCGGGCAAGGCCGGCGACATCGTCTGGACGTTCGACAAGGCGGGAACGGTCGCCTTCGCCTGCCTCGAGCCCGGACACTATCCCGCCGGCATGAAGGGCGCGGTTTCCGTCAAATAATCCACTGCCGGGACGCCGGTCCGGCTACCGGGGAGATAGAGCATGAGTAGAGCAGTTTCGAATCCGCGCCGCCGGTTCGTGCAAGGCCTGGCCACGGGCGGCGCGCTGGCCGGTATGGGCCTGTGGGGTCCGTCCGCGTGGGCGCAGGCCGGCGCGGGCCGGCAGAGCGTGCTGTCGGGCACCGAGTTCAATCTGGAGATCGGCGAGAGCCCCGCCAATTTCACCGGTGCTCCCCGCATCGCGACCACGGTCAACGGCATGCTGCCGGCGCCCACCTTGCGCTGGCGCGAAGGCGACCGCGTCACCTTGCGCGTCACCAACCGCCTAAGCGAGGACACCTCGATCCACTGGCACGGCATCATCCTGCCCACCGGCATGGACGGCGTCCCCGGCCTGAGCTTTCCCGGCATCGCCCCCGGCGAGACCTTTACCTACCAGTTCGACGTGGGCCAGAGCGGCACGTACTGGTATCACAGCCATTCCGGCTTCCAGGAGCAGACGGGGCTGTACGGCGCCATCGTCATCGACCCCAAGCGCCCGGACCCAGTGCGGGCCGACCGCGACTATGTCGTGCTGCTGTCGGACTGGACCGATGAAGATCCCATGAGCGTATTCCGCAAGCTCAAGGTGATGCCCGACTACTACAACTACATCCAGCCCACCGTCGGCAGCCTGATGGACGACGCGGAGAAGTCCGGCTGGAAGAATGCGCTGAACGAACGCCTGATGTGGCAGAAGATGCGCATGAACCAGACCGATCTGGCCGACGTCTCGGGCGCCACCTACACCTTCCTCACCAACGGCAAATCCCCGGCGGGCAACTGGACCGGCCTGTTCCGACCGGGCGAGCAGATCCGCCTGCGCTTCATCAACGGGTCGGCCATGACCTACTTCGACGTGCGCATCCCCGGCCTGAAGATGACGGTGGTGGCGGCTGACGGCCTGGCCATCCGGCCCGTGGAGGTGGAAGAGTTCCGCATCGCCGTTGCCGAAACCTATGACGTCATCGTCGAGCCGCAGGACGAGCGCGCCTACACGATCTTCTCGCAGGCCATGGACCGTTCAGGCTACGCCCGCGCCACGCTGGCGCCGCGCGAGGGCATGCAGGCCGAGATCCCGGCCCTGGACGCGGTGCAGGTGCTGACCATGATGGACATGGGCATGGCGCACGACATGCCCGGCATGGACATGGGCGGAGCGTCGGCCGGCGGGATGGACCACGGCGCCCAGGGCGCGATGAGCCCTGGAGCCCAGGGCGGCATGAACCATGGGGCCGCGGGAGGCATGAACCACGCCGGCATGGCTGGAATGGCAGGCATGGCGGGCATGAATCATGCCGGCATGAACCATGGCGCAATGTCTGGCGGTGCGGGCGCCAACGAAGGCGGCATGGTCGAGGTCAAGCATCCCTACCCGGCCGAGCACAGCCCGGCCAACTCCATGGTGCCCGATGTCGTCTCGACCCGGCTGGACGACCCCGGCGTGGGCTTGCGCAACAACGGCCGCCGGGTACTTACCTACGCCGACCTCCACTCCATGGTCGAGCCAGCGGACAACCGCCCGCCGACCCGCGAGATCGAGCTGCACCTGACCGGCAACATGGACCGCTACATGTGGTCGTTCAACGGACTGAAGTTCACCGAGGCCAAGCCCATCGTGCTCAATTACGGCGAGCGCGTGCGCTTTGTGCTGGTCAACGACACCATGATGACCCACCCCATCCACCTGCATGGATTGTGGAGCGACCTCGAGTCCGCCGACGGCAATTTCCAGGTGCGCAAGCACACGATCAGCCTGAACCCGGCGCAGCGCCTGAGCTACCGCGTCAGCGCGGACGCGCGCGGAAACTGGGCCTATCACTGCCACTTGCTGTTCCACATGGAGGCCGGCATGTTCCGCGCGGTCGTCGTGGAATAGGGGGAATAATGAGAACAACGACTTCCAGAAAGAACTGGCCCGGCCTCGTCGCGGGCACCGCCCTCCTTTCCGCCGCGTCCGGACTGGCCCTGGCGCAGACGCCGGCCGGAACGATTAATGGCATGGACCATAGCTCGATGCACGGCATGGATCACAGTTCGATGCAAGGCTCGGCTCCGGCGTCAAAGAAGGGCATGAATCACGGCTCCATGCAGGACAAGACTCCGGCTTCGAAGAAGCGCATGGACCACGGCTCGATGCAAGGCATGGATCACAGTTCGATGCCCGGCATGGACCACAGTCCGATGCCCGGCATGGGTGAACCCTCGCGCAACGGCCCGCCGGTGGGATCCCTGCCCTCCAGCGACGGCAGCATTGAACAGCGCTACGCCGCCTACCGCATCCATCCACACATGATGGACAACGTGGTCACCAGCCATCTGCTATTCGACAAGCTCGGTATGGCCTACGACCGCAACGAGCAGACCAGCCTGCAATGGGACGGCCAGTTCTGGATCGGCCGCGATCTAAACAAGCTGTGGATCAAGAGCGAAGGCGACCGTCTCAACGGCAGCACGGACGCCAAGATTGAAGCCTTCTGGAGCCCCACAATCTCGCCGTTCTGGGATTTGCAGCTGGGTGCACGGCGCGATTTCGGCACGGGTCCGAAGCGCAACTGGGCCGCGTTCGGTGTGCAGGGCGTGGCGCCCTACGGCATCGAGACCGAGATCACCGGCTATGTCGGCGGCTCCGGCAGGACCGCGCTGGCGTTGAAGGCTGAGTACGACTTGCTGCTCACGCAGCGCCTGATCCTCACACCCGAGATCGAAGCCAGCCTGTATGGCAAGAACGACGAGGCGCGCGGCGTGGGTTCCGGCCTGTCCGACGCGTCGTTCTCCTTGCGGCTGCGCTACGAAGTGACGCGCGAGTTCGCCCCTTATGTCGGGGTCTCGTTCGGCCGCAAGTTCGGCAAGACCGCGAGCTACGCGAGCGAAGCGGGAGAAAGCCGTTCCGAACGCGCGATCCTGGCGGGCGTGCGCATCTGGTTCTAAACAGCGCCGGCGCCGCGACACGCGGCGCCGATCAGAACTTTTTCTCCTGCTCTGCCCGCTTTCGCGCGATCTGTACTGATCCACGGCCGTTTTCGCCTGAACATTACAGGAATGTAAACCTCCAGCAAGTGACGGTCACACGCGCCTCTCTATAGTGGCCCCTTTTTCCACACGGCGGCGAGGCGACAATGCTTGAAGCGATGGATCTGGGTTGCATGCGCGCGGAACGTCCGCTGTTCAAGGCGCTGGCGCTGCATGTGGCGCCCGGCGAATGCCTGTTCGTCCGCGGACGCAATGGCAGCGGCAAGACCAGCCTGCTGCGCATCCTGGCAGGCTTGACGCGGCCCGCCCGCGGCAAGGTGCTCTGGCAGGGACTCGGCATCTCGCAGCCGGGCAGCGGCTATCGCGGCCAGTTCTTCTATGTGGGCCATGCCGATGGCCTCAATGGCGAACTCAGCGCTGCCGAGAATCTGCGGGCACTGCAAAGCGCAAGCGGAGACGCGCACCGTCCTGCAGCCATTGCCTGCGCGCTGCGCGACACTGGCCTCGAAGGCAAGGAACATCTTCCGGTTCGTGCCTTGTCGGCCGGCCAGAAAAGGCGCGCCGCCCTCGCCCGCCTCCTTGCGACGTTCCGGCCGCTCTGGATCCTAGACGAACCCGTGACCGCCCTGGACGCCACGGCCCATGCCTGGCTTGCGCGCGCCATGGATCGCCATCTGCGCGAAGGCGGCGCGATCGTGGCGACGAGCCACCAGGAGATCGCGCTGGACCATGCGCACAAGCAGATCCGGCTTGAACCCTAGCGCATGCATTCCATGCCGAAATTGCTGGCAGGCGTTGCGCTGCGCGACCTGCGCATCGCGCAACGGCGCGCAAGCGATGCCTTGACCCCGCTGGGCTTCTTCCTGGTTGCCACAAGCCTGTTCCCGCTGGCCGTCGGTCCCGAGCGGGAAACGCTGCGCGCCATCGCGCCGGGCGTGCTCTGGGTGATGGCCTTGCTGTCCTGTCTGCTGTCGCTGGGTCGCCTGTTCGAACAGGACAATCGCGACGGTTCGCTAGAACAACTGATGCTGTCCGCCGCGCCCTTGCAGCTGGTCGTGCTGGGCAAGGTCGCGGCGCACTGGCTGGTATCCGGGCTGCCGCTGACCTTGCTGGCGCCGGCGCTGGGATTGCAATTCGGACTGGACGCCTCTGCCCTTCTGATACTGACTTTGGGCCTGGCCATCGGCACGCCCGCGCTCGGCCTGATCGGCGCCATCGGCGCCGCGCTCACCT
Organism: Achromobacter sp. JD417; assembly: GCF_041879325.1. Classification (NCBI taxonomy): domain Bacteria; kingdom Pseudomonadati; phylum Pseudomonadota; class Betaproteobacteria; order Burkholderiales; family Alcaligenaceae; genus Achromobacter; species Achromobacter sp. JD417. The sequence continues at coordinate 4,445,345 of NZ_CP087159.1, forward strand.
TGACCGCGCGCGGCGGCGGGGCCTTGCTGGCCCTGCTGGTCCTGCCCCTCTTCATTCCCATCCTCGTATTCGGCGCCGGCGCGGTGCAGGCGGCCCAAAGCGGCCTCGGCGCGAATGCGCACCTGTCGCTGCTGGGCGCCGTGCTGGCAAGGTCCCTGTTCTTCGCGCCGCTGGCCACGGCCGCCGCGATACGCCTCTCACTGGAATGAGGAACCCATGATCCGCTGGTTTCACTATGCCTCGCCCAAGGCTTTCTATCCGCTGGCCGGAAAGGCGATTCCCTGGTTCGCGACGGCTGCCGCCCTGTTGGCGGCGGCGGGCCTCTATGTCGGCTTTCTTGCCGCGCCCGCGGACGCCCAGCAGGGCCAGGGCTACCGCATCATTTTCCTCCACGTCCCGGTCTCCTGGATGTCGATGTTCGTGTATCTGGCGATGGCGTTTTGGGCGCTGATCCATCTGGTTTTCAACAGCAGGCTCTCGGCCATGATGGTTGCCGCGCTGGCGCCGACCGGCGCGCTGTTCACGTTTCTTTCCCTGTGGACCGGTGCGCTATGGGGCAAGCCCATGTGGGGCGCTTGGTGGGTCTGGGACGCGAGGCTGACATCGGAATTGATCCTGCTTTTCCTGTACGCGGGCTACATCGCGTTGAAAGCCGCCATCGACGATCCGCAGCGCGGCGACCGCGCGGGATCGGTGCTGGTGCTGGCCGGCGTGGTCAATGTCCCCGTCATCTATTTCTCGGTGCAATGGTGGAGCACCTTGCACCAGGGCGCGTCGGTCTCCCTGACCGCGGCGCCCAGCATGGCCGGAATCATGCTGGCCGGCATGCTGCTGATGTCCCTGGCCGCATGGATATACAGCATCGCGACGGCGCTGGCGCGCCTGCGCTGCATCGTGCTCGAGCGCGAGCGGCACGCGGCCTGGATCCACGAACAATGGAGTGGCGAATGATGCATTGGTCTAGTCTCGGCGAGTTCCTCTCCATGGGTGGGTATGCGGTCTATGTCTGGGGATCGCTGCTGATGACGGCGATCTTGCTGAGCGGCGAGCAACTGCTGCTCGCGCGCCGCCGCCGCGCGATGCTGGCGGGTCCGCGCCCCGCCGCGGAATTCGAGGAGGCCTGCAATGACTAAGCGGACACGGCGCTTGGGGCTGGTCCTGGGCGGACTAGCGTCCCTGGGCGCCGCAAGCGCCCTGGTGTTGAACGCCTTTCAGAGCAATCTCGTTTTCTTCTTCACGCCCACCCAGGTCAGCAACAACGAGGTTCCGGCGGGACGCACGTTCCGCGTGGGCGGCATGGTGGAGGGCGGCAGCGTGCAACGCACGCCCGGCGCGTTGACCGTCCGCTTCGTCGTGACCGACACCGCCCACAGGGTGCCCGTGGCCTACGACGGCATCCTGCCGGACCTGTTCAGCGAAGGAAAGGGCGTTGTGGCGCAGGGACGGCTGGACGGCAACGGCTGGTTCCAGGCCGAGGAGGTGCTGGCCAAGCATGACGAGAACTACCTGCCGCCCGAAGCGCAGCACGCGATCGATCAGGCCGCGCCCAAGTCCCCGCCCCAGGAGGCCCGCCCCCGATGATTCCCGAACTCGCTCATTTCGCCCTGATCCTGACGCTGTTCGTCGCGCTGGCGCAAGGCTATGTCGCGCTGCGCGGCGCGGCGCTGGACCGACCCTACTGGATCGCCATGGCGCGGCCCGCCGCGCAGATCCAGTTCCTGCTGGTGTCCTTCAGCCTGGCGGCCCTGGCCTGGTCCTTCGCGGCCAAGGACTATTCGGTAGCCTATGTGGCCCAGAACTCGAATTCGCAATTGCCCTTTTTCTACCGCATCGCGGCGACCTGGGGCGGACATGAAGGCTCGCTGCTGCTGTGGATGTTCATGCAGACGGGCTGGGCCTGCGCGGTCAGCCTGTTTTCGCGGCAATTGCCCGACGCCATGGTCGCCCGGGTGCTGGGCGTGCTGGGGTTGATCAGCGCGGGCTTCCTGCTGTTCGTGCTGCTGACCTCGAATCCGTTCGAGCGCCTGGTCCCGGCCCCGGCCGACGGGTTGGACCTGAACACGCTGCTGCAGGACATCGGCCTGATCTTCCACCCACCGCTGCTGTACATGGGCTACGTGGGGTTCTCGGTTGCGTTCGCGTTCGCCATCGCCGCGCTGCTGTCCGGCAATCTCGACGCGGTCTGGGCCCGCTGGTCGCGCCCGTGGACCACCGCGGCCTGGCTGTTCCTGACCCTGGGGATCGCTATCGGTAGCTGGTGGGCCTATTACGAGCTGGGCTGGGGCGGCTGGTGGTTCTGGGATCCGGTGGAGAATTCCTCCTTCATCCCCTGGCTGGCCGGCACGGCGTTGATCCATTCGCTGGCCGTGACCGAAAAGCGCGGCGGCTTCAAGAGCTGGACCGTGCTGCTGGCGATCGGCACCTTTGCGCTGTCCCTGCTGGGCGCGTTCCTGGTGCGTTCGGGCGTGCTGACCTCGGTGCATGCGTTCGCGACGGACCCGACGCGCGGCGTATTCATTCTGGCGCTGTTCACCGCTGTCGTGGGTAGCTCGCTGTTCCTGTACGCCTTGCGCGCGCCCAGGATCGGCCACGGCGGCCAGTTCGCGTTCGTGTCGCGGGAATCGCTATTGCTGGTCAACAACGTGCTGCTCGCGGTCGCCGCCGCGACCGTGCTGCTGGGTACGCTGTATCCCCTCTTCATCGACGCACTGGGCCTGGGCAAGCTGTCGGTGGGACCGCCCTATTTCAATGCGGTATTCGTGCCCCTGATGGTGCCCGCGCTGCTGCTCATGGCCGTCGGCCCCATCGCCAACTGGAAGTCGGCCGATGCCGTCGGCCTGCTCAAGCGCCTGGCGATTCCCGCGGCGCTGGCAGTGTTGGCCGGCGCGGGCGCGCCTTTGTTGTTCGGCCGCTGGTCCGCAGGCGCGGCGCTGGGGATAGGACTGGCCGTCTGGCTGGCGAGCGCCATCGGCGTGGACGTCGTCAAGCGCCTGCGCGCGACCCGGGACCGCTGGTGGCGCCAGCCCCGCAGCTGGCTGGGCATGCACCTGGCCCACCTCGGCGTGGCCACGTTCGTCGCCGGGGTCGCGCTGGTGGGCAGCTATGAGACCGAGCAGGACCTGTTGATGCGGCCCGGAGAAAGCGCGCCGGTGTCCTCGTACCGCGTCGAGTTCAAGGGCGTGGACCGCCTGCAGGGCCCGAACTACGAATCCGAGATAGGCACCTTCGCGCTCTACCGCGGCGAACGGCACCTGCGCGACCTGCATCCCGAGAAGCGCACCTACGCGTCCTCGGCGCTGCCGATGACGGAAGCAGCCATCGCCGCCAACGGTCTGCGCCACGTCTATGCCGCCCTGGGCGAACCCATGGAGCACGGCGCCTGGAGCGTGCGCCTGTACTACAAGCCCTTCGTGGACTGGATCTGGGGCGGCTGCATCCTCATGGCCCTGGGCGGACTGCTGGCCGTGTGCGATCCGCGCTACCGCCTGAAGCGGCGAGAGAAACAGGCGCATCGCGCGCGACCGGACCTGCGGGCGGAGGCCAGGCCATGAGCCGTTTCATCTGGCCCCTGGCGGGCTTCGTGGTGCTGGTGTTCTTTCTGGGAATAGGCCTGACGCTCAATCCCGCCGAAGTGCCGTCGCCGCTGATCGACAAGCCCGCGCCGGCCTTTGCCCTGCCCGAACTGCATGAGCCGCAAAAGACCTTCACGCCCGAAAGCATGAAAGACCGGGTATGGGTGCTGAACGTCTGGGCGTCCTGGTGCTATGCCTGCCTGACGGAACATGCCTACATCCAGGAGTTGTCGTCGCAGCACGGCGTGCCGGTCATCGGCCTCAATTACAAGGACATCCGGGCCGAGGCCATCGCTTGGCTGGCGCGCAACGGCGATTCCTACGAAAAATCCGTGTCCGATACCGACGGCAAGGTCGGCATCGACTACGGGGTCTATGGCGTGCCGGAAACCTTCGTCATCGACAAGGCCGGGATCATCCGCTACAAGCACATCGGCCCGGTGACGCGGGAGTCCCTGCGCGACACCCTGCTGCCGCTGATCCGGAAGCTGCAATGAGGACCGCCCTGCGCGCATTGGCGCTATCACTGACGCTGAGCTACGCCCACGGCGCCCACGGCTCGCCCGAGGACCGCCGCGTGATCGAGATCGCCGCGGAACTGCGCTGCCTGGTCTGCCAGAACGAATCCATCGCCGCGTCGCGCGCCGACCTGGCGGTCGACCTGCGCCGCCAGATCCGCCAGCAGCTGGATGCCGGCAAGACGGAAGCCGAGATCCTGGCCTACATGGAGGCCCGATACGGCGACTTCATCCTGTACCGGCCGCGCCTGAAAGCGGCCACGCTGCTGCTCTGGTTCGGTCCGGCCGCGCTGTTGGCGGGCGGGCTTGCCGTCCTGGCGCTGACGCTGCGACGGCGCAAAAGCCGCCACGAGCGCCCTGCCCTGACGCCCCAGGAGCGCCAGGCCGCCGACGCCCTGCTGGGCGTCAAAGCTGAATAAGGACCCGGAACATGATGCAACTCTTCTATCTGTCGGCCGCTCTGATGGCCGCCGCGGTCACGGCATGGCTGATCGCCGCGCTGCGGCGCACGCCCGCCGCCAGCGCCGCGGACAAACGCCAGGCGGCGAACGTGGCGGTGCTGCGCGACCAATTGCAGGAACTTGAGCGAGACCGCGCGAACGGCATCTTGTCGCAGGAGGCTTTCGTGGAAGCGCGCGGCGAACTGCAGCGGCTGGCGCTGGAAGGAGCCGCAGAGGCGCAACGGCATGGCGCCGCGCCGCGCCGCGGCCGCCTGCTGCCCGTGGGCCTCGCCATCGCGCTGCCGCTGGCCTCCATCCTTGCCTACGTGGCGCTCGGCAACCCCACCGCCATCGCGCCGCCCCCGGCGCCAGCCGCGCGGTCCGAGGAGAGCGCCGCCGACATCCAGGCCATGGTGGCCAAATTGGAAGCCAGGCTGGCCGACAACCCCCCCACTTGTCGAAATCTGGCCCCACTTGGCTCGCCGAAACATTGACGGCCAGCCGGAACGGTTGCCATGCCAGCACCCGCCAGTCGCGCATTTGACGGCAGGCTGCGCCCAGCACCCATGCGCCGATTTCCGGCATCAGGCCGGACGATTCGATCACGGGCAGGAACTGGCCCGGCGGCAACAGTCCGAGCGTCGGATGACGCCAGCGCAACAGGGCTTCCGCGCCGACAATCTGCTCACTGCGCAAATCGACAATCGGCTGGTAGTGCAGCTCAAGCTGCCCGCGCTCGACCGCCTGCGCCAGTTGCGCCACTGTCCATTCAATTGGCTGGGAAGCGCTCATGATCGACCTCTGAAGGCCCGCAGCAGCCGCGTCACAGACAGGACAAACAAGCCGGTCAGCGTGAGGGCTGCAATACCCCAGTGCTCGCCGATGAACGCGCCGGCCGTCGTGCCGGCCAGCACAATGGCGAGAATCGGCAAATGACAGGGACAGGTGAGCACCGCCAGCGCACCCCACAGGTAGCCGGTGAACGGCTTGTGTGTCTCGGTCGGCAAGCGCTCGGGGCTGTTCATGGCAGACTCTCCGCTTGCTGGGCCGGCGCGGTCGGCATCGCGGCCAACTGCACTTCCAGATCGGCCAACGCTTCGCGTCGGCGTTCGACGAACTGACTCAGCACGGCAAGCTGTGCGGCTGTTTCATCGCAGTCCGCCGCATCCAGCGCCCGGCACAACCGCGCCAATGCGTCCAGGCCGATGCCCGCCTCAAAAGCGGCCCGCACAAAGCACAGCCGCTGCAAGGCGGCGTCATCGAACAAGCCGTAGCCGCCCGTGGTGCAGGCGACTGGCCGCAGCAATCCGCGCAGCAGGTAGTCGCGCACGATATGCACGCTCACCCCGGCCTCAAGGGCCAGTCGGGACACTGTGTAGGCGTTCATCGAACACCTCCTTTTCCTTATCCGGCGCAGCAGGACAGTTGCTTCACGTCCTTGCTGAAGGTCTGCGCCGCGAGCTTCAAGCCCTCGACCATCGTTAGGTAGGGGAACAACTGGTCGGCTAGTTCCTGCACCGTCATGCGGTTGCGAATGGCGAGAACAGCCGTCTGGATCAGTTCGCCCGCTTCCGGGGCCACCACCTGTACGCCAATCAGCCGTCCGCTGCCTTCCTCGATGACCAGCTTGATGAAGCCGCGGGTATCGAAGTTGGCGAGCGCACGCGGCACGTTGTCGAGCGTCAGCGTGCGGCTGTCGGTTTCGATGCCATCGTGGTGCGCTTCCGCCTCGCTGTAGCCCACGGTCGCCACTTGCGGGTCGGTGAACACCACGGCCGGCATCGCGGTCAGATTGATGGCGGCGTCGCCGCCGGTCATGTTAATGGCCGCACGAGTGCCGGCCGCTGCCGCCACATAGACGAACTGCGGCTGGTCGGTGCAGTCGCCGGCCGCGTAGATGTTCGGGCTACTGGTGCGCATGCCCTTGTCGATGACGATGGCCCCCTGCGCATTGACGGCTACCCCCGCCGCTTCCAATGCCAGGCTGCGCGTGTTCGGTGTCCGGCCGGTGGCGACCAGCAGCTTGTCGGCGCGCACTTCGCCCTGTCCAGTGGTCAGCACGAATTCGCCGTCCACATGGGCGACTTGGCTGGCTTGCGTATGTTCCAGTACCTTGATTCCTTCGGCACGGAAGGCGGCTGTGACGGCCTCGCCGATGGCAGGGTCTTCGCGGAAGAACAGCGTGCTGCGCGCAAGGATCGTGACCTGGCTACCCAGCCGGGCGAAGGCTTGCGCCAGTTCCAGCGCCACCACCGACGAGCCGATGACGGCCAGGCGTTCGGGAATGGTGTCGCTGACCAAGGCCTCGGTCGAAGTCCAGTAGGGTGACTCTTTCAGGCCCGGAATCGGCGGCATGGCCGGACTGGCACCCGTGGCGACCAGGCAGCGGTCGAACATCACGACGCGCTCACCACCCTCGTTCAAACTAACGATAAGGCTCTGGTCGTCCTTGAAACGCGCTTCACCGTGCAGAACGGTGATGGCTGAATTGCCGTCCAGGATGCCTTCGTACTTGGCATGACGGAGTTCTTCGACACGGGCCTGCTGCTGGGCCAGCAGCCGCTCGCGCAAGATCGTCGGCGGTGTGGGTGGCATGCCGCCGTCGAATGGGCTTTCCCGGCGCAGATGGGCGATGTGGGCGGCGCGGATCATGATCTTGGACGGCACACAACCGACGTTGACGCAGGTGCCGCCGATGGTGCCGCGCTCAATCAGCGTGACCTGCGCGCCTTGCTCGACGGCCTTCAGTGCTGCCGCCATCGCGGCTCCACCGCTGCCGATCACGGCGACTTGCAACGGGCGCTCGCCGCCGCTGCCCTTGTCGGCGGCACCCATCCAGCCGCGCACCTTGTCGAACAGCCCAGTGCGGTTGTCGGTCGGCGGGGCATCGGCGAGCATCGCTTTGTAGCCCAGGCCAGCCACGGCGGCGGTCAGTGCGTCCGGCGCTGTGCCTGGATCAAGGGCGAGCTGGGCCGCGCCCTTGGCATAGGACACTATGGCAGATTGGACGCCGGGTACTTTTTCCAGCGCTTCCTTGACGTGCGCCGCGCACGAGTCGCAGGTCATGCCGGTGATTTTTAGATGGGTCATGCGACAGATCCTTTTTCGTTTGTGGTAGCAGACAAGGGCGTCAGATGTGCTGCGCTGCCGTTTTCAGTGCCTCACTTCTTGACGCTGGACGGATAGCCTGCGTCTTCGGTGGCCTTGGTCAGCTTCTGCACGCTGGTCTTGGCATCATCGAAGGTGACAACCGCTTCGCGTGTCTCGAAGGTCACGTTAACTTTGCTGACGCCTTCGACCTTGGAAATCGCCTTCTTGACGGTGATCGGACAAGCGGAGCAGGTCATGCCCGGTACGGACAGCGTGACGGTCTGGGTGGCGGCCCACACGGGGGCAACAACGGCAGCGATGGCGAGAGAGGCAAACAGTTTTTTCATGATGAACTCCTGTGATTAATAGAAAAATGGCATGACGTAGGGAAATCCGAGCGCGACCAGAACCAGCGCGGCCACGACCCAGAAAATGAGCTTGTAAGTAGCGCGCACTTGGGGAATCGCACACACATCCCCTGGTTTGCAGGCTTGCGCCGGTCGGTAGATGCGCCGCCAGGCGAAAAACAGCGCCACCAACGCCGCGCCGATGAAGATCGGGCGATAAGGTTCCAACACCGTCAAGTTGCCGATCCAAGCGCCGCTGAACCCCAGGGCGATCAGAACCAGCGGCCCCAGGCAGCAAGCCGAGGCGAGGATGGCGGCTAGCCCGCCAGTGAAGAGCGCCCCGCGCCCGTTTTGAGGTTCAGACATACGCTTGTCCTTTCAAATCTGGATTGGATAGCTTAAGCTTACTTCCGTACCAATGTACGGAGTCAAGCGATATGGAAAAAAATTTGGAGAATCTGACTATTGGCGTTTTCGCCAAGGCGGCCGGGGTCAACGTGGAAACAATCCGGTTCTATCAGCGCAAGGGCTTGTTGCCGGAGCCGGACAAGCCCTATGGCAGCATCCGCCGCTATGGCGAGGCGGATGTGACGCGGGTGCGCTTCGTGAAATCAGCCCAGCGGCTCGGATTCAGCCTCGACGAGATCGCAGAGCTGCTGAGGCTGGATGACGGCACCCACTGCGAGGAAGCCAGCAGCCTGGCCGAGCACAAGCTTCAGGACGTGCGCGAAAAAATGACCGACCTGGCGCGCATGGAAACCGTGCTATCCGAACTTGTGTTCGCCTGCCATGCGCGGCAAGGGAACGTTTCTTGCCCGCTGATTGCTTCGCTGCAAGGGGTGAAAGAGCCGCGTGGTGCCGACGCGGTGTAGCCGAGGGTAGTTACGCCTTAGCGTGCTTTATTTTCCGTTTTCTGAGACGACCCCAACAGGAAATTCCAAGTTTTCAAGGAGCGGATATGAGTGCCGCCGCAGCAGACAGCGTCGCGGTCAGCCTTCCCATCGAAGGCATGACCTGCGCCTCGTGCGTGGGCCGAGTCGAAAAGGCCTTGAAGGCCGTGCCGGGCGTCAACAAGGCCAGCGTCAACCTGGCGACAGAACGCGCCGACATCACTTTCGAGAGCGCGCCGGACGTCGCTGCCGCCGTGCAGGCGGTGCAGAAAGCGGGTTACACCGTCACCGAAACCACGATCGAACTGTCGGTCACCGGCATGACCTGCGCCTCCTGCGTGGGCCGCGTCGAAAAGGCTTTGAAGGCCGTGCCCGGCGTCAGCAACGCCAGCGTCAATCTCGCCACCGAGCGCGCCAGCATCACCGCGGCCGGCGGCGTCCCCGCCAACGCCCTGATCCAGGCCGTGGCCAAGGCCGGCTACGAGGCGCGGCCCCTCTCGGCGGAATCCAGCCACACCGACGCCGTGGCCGAACGCCAGGCCGCCGAGCTGAAATCGCTCAAGCGCGCGCTGACCGTCGCCACGGTCTTCGCGCTGCCCGTGTTCATCCTGGAAATGGGCGCCCACATCGTGCCGGCGTTCCACCATGTCATCGCCGAGACCATCGGCACGCAGAACAGCTGGTACCTGCAATTCGTGCTGGCCAGCATCGTGCTGTTCGGCCCCGGCCTGCGCTTCTTCCAGAAGGGCATCCCCGCGCTGCTGCGCGGCGCGCCTGACATGAATTCGCTGGTGGCGGTGGGCACGTCCGCCGCCTACGCCTATTCGGTGGTCGCCACCTTCGCGGCAGGCCTCCTGCCTGCCGGCACGGTCAATGTCTATTTCGAAGCCGCCGCGGTGATCGTGGCGCTGATCCTGCTTGGACGCTACCTTGAGGCCCGGGCCAAGGGCAACACGTCCGAGGCCATCAAGCGCTTGCTGGGCCTGCAGGCCAAGACCGCGCGTGTTGTCCGCGACGGCGCCACGCTTGAACTCGCCATCGAAGACGTGGTCACGGGCGACCTGATCGAAGTCCGTCCCGGCGAGCGCATCCCCGTGGACGGCGAAGTCGTGGAAGGCAACAGCTACATCGACGAATCCATGATCAGCGGCGAACCCGTGCCGGTGGAGAAGACGCCCGGCGCCGAAGTAGTGGGCGGCACCGTCAACCAGAACGGCGCGCTGACGTTCCGGGCCACCAAGGTCGGTGGCGACACGCTGCTGGCGCAGATCATCCGTATGGTCGAACAGGCGCAGGGCTCGAAACTGCCAATCCAAGCCATGGTGGACCGCATCACGATGTGGTTCGTGCCAGCCGTCATGGCCGCGGCGGTGGTGACCTTCATCATCTGGCTCACGTTCGGGCCCGAGCCTGCCCTGACGTTCGCATTGGTCAACGCGGTGGCCGTGCTGATCATCGCCTGCCCCTGCGCCATGGGCCTGGCCACACCGACCTCCATCATGGTGGGCACGGGGCGCGCGGCGCAGATGGGCGTGCTGTTCCGCAAGGGCGAAGCCTTGCAGTCCCTGAAGGATGCCAAGGTGGTGGCGGTGGACAAGACCGGCACCCTGACCAAGGGCCGCCCCGAACTGACCGACCTGATCGTCGCGCCGGGCTTCGAACGGTCCGCCGTGCTGGGCAAGGTCGCCACCGTCGAAGCCAAGTCCGAACATCCGATCGCCCAAGCCATCGTGGACGCGGCGCGCGCCGAGAACATCGCGCTGGGCACGATCTCGCAGTTCGAATCGATCACCGGCTTCGGCGTGAGCGCCCGCGTGGACGGCGACCTAGTCGAAATCGGCGCCGACCGTTTCATGCGCGAGCTGGGCCTGAGCGTCGAGTCCTTCGGCTCGGACGCCGCGCGCCTGGGCGACGAAGGCAAGACTCCGCTGTACGCCGCCATCAACGGCAAGCTGGCCGCCATGATCGCCGTCGCCGACCCCATCAAGGAAACCACGGCCGCCGCTATCCGCGCCCTGCATGAACTGGGCCTGAAGGTCGCCATGATCACCGGCGACAACCGCCGTACCGGCGAAGCCATCGCCCGCCAGCTCGGCATCGACGAAGTCGTCGCCGAAGTGCTGCCCGACGGCAAGGTCGCAGCCGTACAGCGCCTGAAGCAGCAGTACGGACCCATCGCCTACGTGGGCGACGGCATCAACGACGCGCCGGCGCTGGCCGAAGCGGACGTGGGCCTGGCCATCGGCACCGGCACGGACATCGCCATCGAGGCCGCCGACGTGGTGCTTATGTCGGGCGACCTGGGCGGCGTGCCCAACGCCATCGCCCTGTCCAAGGCCACCATCCGCAACATCAAGCAGAACCTGTTCTGGGCCTTTGCCTACAACGTGGCCTTGATCCCGGTGGCGGCGGGCCTGCTGTACCCGGTGAACGGCAGCCTGCTGTCGCCGGTGTTCGCGGCGGGCGCGATGGCTCTGTCCAGTGTGTTCGTGCTGAGCAACGCGCTGCGGCTGCGCCGCTTCACGGCGCCCTTCCCGGCCCGGGGCTAAACTCCGCCTTCCCGGTCCGGGCCGGCAAGCGCGATCCCTACTGGCTCTTCTCTTTCGGCGCGATGGCCACCAGCGCGCGCACCTCCTTCAGCAAGCGTTCCATTTCCGCCGGTTGCGGGCCGCCCGAGGTGGCGCGGTTCTTGACCTGTGCCCGTTCTCGCTCGTTGGCCGGTGTTACGCGCGCCGCCAGCAGATGCCCCAAGGTATCGACGGCCATGCGCACCTTGCTCCCCTTCTTGCACTTGTGGCCTTCATAGCCCGCAGCACGCGGACCGCTCTCGCACGTCGATTGCAGCGTGCGACCATCAAGGATCACTGCACTGGGTTGACCCTGGCGCTGCTGGGCCACGCGCAACACCGAACGCAAGTCATACACCATGCCTCGAGACAATCCGCCTGCAAGCCACGCCGTGTCTGCTGATACACCTCATCCCACGGCGGAAAGTCATTGGGTGGCGAACGCCACGACGCTCCCGCACGAGCCTTCCAACGCAGGGCGTTGAACATCGCCCTGAGCTGGTGCTTGCGCTGCGGCGCGCGCTCGCTCATCAACGTCAAGGACGGCGCGGCGAACGCGCATTCGAACCGGTATCGGAATTATCCCAACTTTAATGAACCAAATGCTCATCCGAAAGGCCATGCGGCGCGAAGTGCTCGTCAAGCTACCTTTTGGCCTTTGAAGTAGCGGCTCTCTGTCGCAAGCCGCGCGCTGCCTCGATCTACTCACTTATTACACTCCAACTTCAGTGAATCAAATCTCAAGTTGAGTGAACTTCGACAGCGGCCTGATTCCACTGCCCAACTTGAACGAACTTTTCGGTGAGAAATCCAAGTTGAATGAACTTTTTGGACAAAATACCAACTTGAATGAACCAAATATCCGCCTTTGGCTAAGCGCCGATCTAAGGTCTCTTGACCTGCTCGCCGAATTTTGAACCTCATAGCCCAAATGTCGAAGTTCATCGAAGGTGGACACTCGACATTTTTTGAATCATGGACTTAGTGAAATTTGGTTCATTCACTTTGGCCGCACTGGTTAATTGAACATGGCATTCTTCCCCAGAAAGTTCATTGAACTTGGGCGCTGAATGGGACCATCACATCGCGAGGTCCCCCACGCCAGTGCACTGAGGTACCCTCCAACGGCTGTGAGCTACACGTGGATGATGAGTGTCTGCCATCGGCCGATTCTGTTGAAAAACTCGATTGCGCGTCGCGATTGGCCGCGCTTACAAGGCCGATGACCTGGCGGCTTTCGCCACTTTTTCGATTGGAACCGGGTACTGATGCCCGGTTGCCTTGTTAATCGGTGGATTTCGCCTCAACTGGGCGCACCGGTGCCCTGAACCGGTGGCCCCGGAGAGGTAAGCATCGCAAGACGACGTAGGTTCTGAACGGCTGCTGCAAGCGTGAATTCGTCTGCTGCACCAGTAAGTCCGCGCAACCGCAAGCGGTCAATCTTCAAAATACGTTTGAGGTGTGCAAACAGCACCTCGACTTTCTTTCGTTCGTGACGTGAGCGCTGGTACTGCACGGTGGCGCCGATACGCCTGGCTACATCGCGTGCATCCTCGTGAATGCTGCGAGCGATCTTGCGCATCGGCGTATTGGGGCAGCATCGCGGCTTCATTGCGCACTTACCGCAGTCCGTGTTGCTGGCCCGGTAGATTACGGTGCCCGCCTTGGTGACGTGAGTGCGTTCGATCTTGAACATGCGCCGCTCGCTGCGCAGTGCATGACCCTCGGGGCAACGATATTCGTTGGCCTCGCCATCCCATTCGAAGTCGCTGCTCGATAGACTGTCGTCCTTGCGCTTGGTTCTGTCCCAGACGGGGACGTGCGGCTCTATCCCCTTGTCTTGCACCATCCACGCCAGCATCGGAGCCGTGCCGTAAGCGGTATCGCCGATGAGCCGATCAGGGATGATGTCGAATCGTTCCTCGACACGATCCACCATCGTCTTGGTAGAGTCCACTTCTGCGGTGCGATGTGCAGGGGTGGCTTCGACGTCGAGGATCACGCCATGCTTGGTATCGATCAGATAGTTTGTCGAATAAGCGAAGAATGCGGGACCGCCAGGGGCGGCCGTCCACCGTGACTGCGGATCGGTCAGCGAGACTCGCCGGGGAACGGCTTGTTCGAACGCTTCGTCGTCGAGCGCTTCGAGATACTCGCGCACGGCACGCGTGCTGAGTGCGGGGTTCGACCAGTCGGTGGCCTCATTGGCAGGAACACCGCGCTGGCGGCTCGCATCAGCAGCCACGACGCTGGCATCGACAGCGAAGCCTTCGCCTTTGACTAAGCCCGCAGCCATGCAACGACGGACCACTTCATCGAACAACCAGCGGAAGGTATCGCTGGCGCGGAAACGTCCATGTCGGTTCTTGGAGAAGGTCGAGTGATCGGGCACTGCATCCTCGAGGCCGAGACGACAGAACCATCGATATGCAAGATTCAGTTGAACCTCTTCGCACAGACGACGCTCGGAGCGGATGCCGTAGCAATACCCAACGATCAGCATACGGATCATAAGTTCGGGGTCAATGGACGGACGGCCCGTATGGCTGTAGTGCTTCGCCAGGTGTTGGTGGAGTTCCTTCAGATCCAGACAGCGAGCGATGGCTCTAAGAAGATGGGTCGGCGGAACGACGTCTTCAAGGTTGAAAGCGTAGAACAACCGCTCTTGCCCGCTCGCTTGATGACCCATCATGTCGGTGCTCTCCGAACTCGTTGGCGCTTTGCAAATTCTGCCAGACGACGGAGACGGCCGCGAGTTTTTCAACAGAATCGGCCAGAAGCGGACATTCCCTCCCGTACGCCGAGCCGGCGCCCTCGGCTGGGGTTTCCATGCAAGTCGGTGCGCCGGAATGGTACTTGCTGACTGAAAAGGACTCGCAAGGGCTCGTACGCCTGCAAGCCAGCGCCAAAATCACCAGAAATCGCCGGTTTCACGCCTCTTGACCCCTCTTTCATCACGTTAATTTTACGAAGCAGGGATAAAGAAATGACCGACACCGAATCGGCGATTACCGGCACGCCTAATACGGTTCTAGTGGTCGACGACAATGCAACAGCGCGATGGCTTCTATCAGAGATCCTCTGGACTGAAGGCTACGTCGTGGTCGAAGCAGCGTCCGCAGATCAGGCGCTGATCATTCTGAACGAACGCCCGGAAATCCGGGCGGTAGTGACCGACATTGAGATGCCCGGCACGTTAAATGGTCTCGAGCTAGCTCGGCGGATAGTGGCAGGAATGCCAGGAATTGCGGTGCTGCTTACATCCGGACGCTTTTTGCCGGTGACGGAGACACTGCCCCCTTCGACGAGGTTCATGCCGAAGCCCTGGCAAGCCGGAGAAATCCTTCAGCATCTAGAAATCTTGTTCGCTTCATCAAAAAGTGCGCCCGGGATGGCCACAGACTGCGAGGCCGAACGCCGCTCACAAAAAAACCTTAGGGAAAAATAGGGTGAACGTCGTGCCCTTGTTGGGAGCGCTGGCCACATCAAGATAGCCGCCCGACTGGTTAACGTACCCAAACACCTGGCTGAGTCCGAGGCCCGTCCCCTTTCCGACCGGCTTAGTTGTGAAAAACGGTTCAAAGATATGCTCTAACACGGGAGCTGGGATACCCTCGCCATCGTCCGCGACTGAAATTGCTACAAGCGGGCTGCTTATCGCTCCGCCTCGACCATCGGGATGGGAGTCGGCGCTGCCCACAGATATCTTCAAGTTTCCGCCGAGTGGCATGGCGTCACGGGCATTGATCACCAAATTCAATAGTGCATTTTCCAGTTGGCTCATGTCGGCACATACAACACATGGCTCGGACGATATCTCATATTGCAACCGAATCGACGAACCCAGCGTGGATTCAAAAAGCTTCTTCATCCCCTCGACGCATGAACGCGTGTCGAAATTCGCCGGTTCCAGAGGCTGACGTCGCGCGTATGCCAACATCTGTTTGGTGAGCTGGGACGCGCGCTGGGCGGTATCAGCGATCGTCCTGACGTAGCGTTGGCGATTTTCCGGCGTCAGCGCCGGGTTCTCTAACAGGTTCGCCGCACCGCTAATGATGGTCAAGAAGTTGTTGAAGTCGTGTGCTAGCCCCCCCGCCACGCGTCCCAATGCTTCCATCTTTTGAGCGCGATACAGGGCTTGCTGTGCGGTGTGAAGTTGACTCTCGCCAAGGTGTTTTTCAGTGATGTCTCGCGTGATCTTTGCAAAGCCGATCAGATGACCCTCGTTAGTTCGGATAGGGTCTATAACAACGCTTGCCCAGAAGCGCGTGCCGTCCTTTCGGACTCGCCATCCCTCAGCTTCGAAATGCCCCGCCGTAGCGGCAGTTGCTAACGCGCGCTCCGGGATGGAAGCGGCACGATCTTCCTCAGTGTAAAAGCGCGAGAAATGCTTCCCTACGATCTCCGATGCATCGTAGCCTTTGAAGCGCTGTGCGCCTGCATTCCACGTCGCCACGAACCCGTCCGGATCGAGGAGAAAGATCGCATAGTCCAGCACCGCTTCTACGAGAAGTTTGTAGCGGCGCGCCTCGTCCACGTCGATCAAGCTGTGTGGGTGAGAAGCTCCATTGGGAGTCGGCTCAACGGCGCTCATGGGACAGCCCCTCCTATGCGGTGTTGGGCGTTTTATTATTGTGCTTCGAGCGGAAAAGCGCAAAGCGCCGCATGCACGCCCGGACGCGGGCCGGCCACTGGCAAGCTTGAGCGCGCAGCGCCGACAGCCGCGAAGGCGTGAGCCGACCGCAGTGAGGGACGGACGGACGGAAGCCCCGCAATAGAAGGGGAGAGTGGCGCCTTTTTGCCAGGCTCAACGCGAAGCACGATGGCCCGACCCGCAGCCGAAGGCGCAAGGGCACGCCCAGGTTTGAACGCATTGTCTGAAAACGACCAGCGCCGGCGTCCTGACCGGTATTTCTGTGCGGGATTCAGTGCTGAGAATCTGTCGAAGGCGGCATCGAGATGCTCAGCAGATCCATGGCCTTATTTGCCCGATCCCTCGCCTGGTAATGCCCCATTCTTAGCGCACTGTTGCGGTAAAAGGTGGTGCCATGATTCTTTCCTGTTGGGAGCAAAGACCCCATAGTCTGCCGACAGCGCCTGCTTAACAATCAGGTTGCGTGAAGCACACCGCTTTGCCAGACCAAGCAATCCAAATGTGGAGATCGGAGTGCCGCAACTTGCATGCGGCCTTGCTTGAGCGCCCGCTACTTGAATTCTAGAATGACCGCTACGGGACGGGAACGATCATCGACCCGACCCGACCGCCCCTCCTTACTGCTCCCCTTCCCCCGTCACTCCCATTACTTCAGTTCTGGAAATTCCACCACGGTGTCATTCGCACGATTGAACACGTTCGTAAACGTGATGACGGCGATGGCCAATGCGATATCCACGACGGCCTCGTCCAGATAACCCGCCGCGCGCAAGGCCATGAATTGCTCGGCGTCGAGGGTGCCTCGGCCTTCTTGAAGGTGCCGGACAAATTGGATCAGCGCATCGCGCTTTGCATCGCCGGTCGGCTGCAGCGCCCTGATGGCGCGCACGGTGTCCACGGGCAGGCCGGATGCCTTGCCCGCCAAGCTGTGTGCAGCGACGCAGTAGTCACAACCGGCAATCGCGCTCACCACCAACTTGATGGTTTCGCGGTCCTGCGCGGACAGGACGCCTTGCGCCAGCACCGCGTCGGCGGACAGCATCACCTTAAGTGCGGGCGTATTCAAGGCGCCAATGGCCGCATAGGCGTTGGGGACCATGCCCACCGCTTTGCGGATAGCGGCGAAAACGTCGGCGGTTTCGCCGGAGGCGCTAGCGGCGGCGGGCGTGTTGATACGGGAAGTCATTTTCTTGGTTCCTTTCAAAGTGGTGTTGCTGAAAACCGGCAGCCGTGAACCCGCCGATACAGAGAAATTCAAGTTCTACGCGCAATGGCGGCGTTCAGGCCCAAGGCGATCAGTTCCGCCATGGCCGCCACGACGCCAATTGCCCAAATGGCGCCAGCGCCCAACACGGTGGCACCCAGGGCGCTGCCGATTGAAAATCCGAAATACATCGTCGAGGTGTTAAGCGCTAGCGCAACGGGCGCTTGCGAGGGGACGCCCGCGCCGATAAGCCGTGCCATCTGCGCGGGAAAGAATGACCACACCGTGAAGCCCCACACAGCCACGGCGCTCATGACCAGACCCAACGAAACTCCCGGTGGCAGCACCGTTGCAACGGCCAAAGCCAGGAACGACAACGCCAACAGCACGAGTGACCCGCGCACCACCGTGCCAGCCCCGAAGCGATCGTTGAGAACCCCACCGGTCATGACCCCCGCCGCTGCACAAAGCCCCCAGAGCGAGACAGACGCTGTGATCTCCAATGGGCCAAAGGCCAACACGGCGCTCAGATACTCGGCGATATATGGGTAGGCAGCAAAGGCGCCGATTGACCAGAACAGGCTGACCGCCAGCAAGCGCAACACGGAACGCTGCGCCACCACCGAGACACGTTCGCGCAAACTGGCCACCGCGATGCCCTGCCCCGCGTCACGGTCGATGCCAGTCAAAATGCCTGCAATGGCCACCAGGCTCATCGCGCCGACCAGCAGAAAGGTTGCCCGCCAGCCGAACGCGTGGCCGATCAGTCCGCCAAGTGGCAGACCCAGTGCGATGGCCAATGTCTGCCCCCCGCTGACAATGGCAAGCGCACGCCCCCGCATCGTGGGTGGGACGATGACGCCGGCCAGGCCATTGGCGGCGGGCACATATAGCCCCGCCGCAATGGCCATCAGCACGCGCGCGGCGATCAGCACGGTGAACGACGAAGACAGCGCGGCCACGACGTTGCCAATGGCGAACAGGGCCATCGCAATCAGCAGCACCTGCTTGCGGGCCATGCGGCCGGTCGCCACGGTGGTCACCGGCGACGACAATGCCAGCACCAGCGTGAACACGATCACCAACAGCGCGATGGTGGGCACGGGCAGCGCAAAGTCCTTCGCCATGACCGGCAGCAAGGGCGCGATCATGAAGCCTTCGGTGCCAATGGCGAACGTTCCCAAGGCCAGGAATCCCGCCGGTAGCAACACCGTGCGCGAATCGTTGGCAAGCGTTGCGGTCATGACGCAACTCTCCTACAAGTGCAGTCTGTGCGGGCACGAGCCCGCCTGTCAGGCGTCTTAGACGGGGATGGGATTGGCGGCGATTTCAGTGTTGAAACCGTCAATCAGCTCATGTTCGCCAATGCCGGGGTTGTCGCGCAGGGCACGAATCGCCTCAACAAATACTTCCGGTGCGTCGGTCGCCAGCCCCTTCATCGTTTCGGCGATGAAGGCGTCCAGCGGCATGGCGCGAGGGTCACCGCTCTTTTTGATCAGGTCGGTGTCGACCCACGGAGGCGCGATTTCCTGGACGGACACGCTCGTGCCTTTGAGCATGAAGCGTTGCGACAAGGCATACGAGTGCAGCGCCGCCTTCGAAGCGGAATAGACGGCATTGGTGGCGATAGGCACGTAGGCCAGAACCGAGGTGTTGTGAATGATCGTCGCGCGCGGCTGCGTCTTCAGATGTTCGATCAGCGCAGAGGTCAGCCGGATAGGGCCAAGCAGGTTCGTGTCGAGAATCTGGCGCGACACGGCATCATCGATTCGGCCCGAGGGATCGTCGAACGGCATGATCCCCGCATTGTTGATCAGTACATTCAGCGTCGGGTAGTCGCGGATCAGTTGCGCGGCAACGCGGTCGATGTCGGCCGCATCCGAGATGTCCAGGGCGATGCCCTCGATCCCCGGATGGGCGGCGGCCACTTCATCCAGCAGGGCCTGACGGCGCCCGGCGATGATGACCTTGTTACCCAGGGAATGAAACTGCTCGGCAAGCGCGCGGCCAATGCCCGAGGTGCCGCCCGTGATAAAGATTGTGTTGCCCGTCATCTGCATGATTTGTCCTTGTGTGGCGCCTGGATGGCGCCTTCGATGGACGTACTATGCGCGGGTCGGGTGAAGTCTCAAATGCCATAGATCCGGCAAAAACGGACACCGGTTATAAGCAGGCCGCCCAAGGTCACTTAGGCGGCGTCGCGGTCTTGCATCGACACCAGGCTCCGCTTCACGCTGGCCGGGGGCTGGCCAAGGTTGCGCAGGAAGGCGCGCCGCATTCGGTCACGGTCAGCAAAACCCGTGTCACGCGCCACGATTTCCAAAGGGTGACGACCGTCTTCCAACATGACGCGCGCAGCCTCCAAGCGCAGCATTTCCACGGCTTTGGCCGGAGACCGCCCGGTTTCTTCGCGAAATACCCGGCTGAACTGACGCGGTGACAGGCTGGCAGCCTCGGCAAGCTCTTCGACAGACAAGGGATTGCGCAGATTTTCACGGGCGTAGGCCAGCGCGCGCTTTACCCGGTCAGAGCGAGGCTCCAGCGCAAGCATCGCCGAAAATTGCGATTGCCCGCCGTGGCGACGATGGTAGACGACAAGCCTACGAGCCAGTGCCCGGGAAAGCGCAGCCCCATGGTCGTCCTCGATCAGCGCAAGCGTCAGGTCGATGGCCGATGACATTCCCGCCGACGTCCAGATGTTGCCGTCACGGATGAAAATTCGGTCCTCTTCGACCCTGACCTTCGGAAAGCGCGCCCGAAGCGCCGGCGCATGCGCCCAGTGCGTGGTGGCGGTACGGCCGTCAAGCAGACCGGCGTGCGCTAGTACAAAAGCGCCTGTGCATACCCCAGCCACCCGGCGGGCTTGTTCCCCCGCACGGGCGAGATACGCACGCAGCCCGGGCGAAATATCCTGGGGCGCCAATTGGCCGGCAACCATCAGGGTATCGGGTATGACACCTAGCGGCGTTGTTTCGATACCTGCGTTCATGGACGACCTGACCGTGCCGCCTTTTTCAGAGAGCACCGTCAGCCGATAGCCCTTATCGCCCAGCTCAGTATTGGCGAGCTCAAAGGCAGAGAGCGCCGCCAAACCCATCAGCTGGAAGCCATCTTCCAGGATTAAACCAACGTGCCGCATCATGCTTCCTTTTCAGGCAATGAAAGATCAGCTTAATCCGGAACGGGGAACGGCATCCACGTTGTTGAAAAATGTCGGCCCACTTTGTTGCGCCATTTGGACGTCGAAAGCCATCCTTCGTTATTCCTGTTTCCGGCAATCGCGCAGCAGCGCATAAAGCCCCGCCGCACCAAAAGCCGCCATACCCAGGCCCACGCTGACGAATAGCCCGGTCTGCGTGGTGGCGATCAGCCCCCCACCCAACGCCACCACCGTGCGCGCCAAGGCCCCCGCCAACGGTACCGCCATCTTTCCGGTGCCTTGCGCGGCGCAGTACTGGGTGAATCCAAGCCCGAAGAAGCCAAAAAAGGGGCCAACATGGCGCAGGTAAACGCTTCCCGTCGCCACACTTTCGGGGTCCGTCAAAAACGCGCCCAGCCATAACTCGGGCCATATCGCAACCACCAACCCAATAGTCTCGGCAACGCCGAACCCCAGACAGGCTGCGATCAACGCGGCGCGGCGTGCGCGATCGATCCTGCCTGCCGCCGCGTTGGTGCCAATCAGGATCGCGGCAGGCCCGCCGATGCCGAAACTGAGCGGCACCAACAAGAATTCCAATCGCGCAGCCGCGCCGTATCCGGCCACGGCCGCCAGACCGTACGCCCCAACGTAGCCGGTAACGATAGCGATGGTGAGATTGGTACTTGACGCGATAACGGCCGACACGCCGCCGACCTTGAGAATTTCGGCAAATAGCCGACGTTGCAGCCGCACCGGTCTGGCGGCCGGCTGCAGCACCCCTTGGCCACGCCAAAGATATATTGCGAAAACCAGGCTACCAACGGCGTAATACAAAACCATTGCCAACGCGCCGCCTGTCACGCCCAGCCCCTGAAAGCCTGCCGCGCCAAAGATCAGCAGCCACGATACCGGTATCAGGATGACGCCGCCGCCGCACACCACCCGCATCGGCAAGCGCACATTGCCACTGCCCCGAATGAGCGCCAGCAGTGCATTGAACAGCCATATCAGCGGTGCGCCGCCAAAGACGACGGCGGCATAGTGGTCGGCGTGCGCAAGCGCTTCGCCGCTAGCTCCCATGGCACTGAACGCCGCAGAGCCAAAAGCCAAGACGAGCCCTGCCGTGACAAGCCCAAACGCCACCGCAATGGCGACAGCATGCCAAACCAGCGCGTTGGCTTGCACGCGGTCGTTGCGCCCCAGCGCCCGCGCAACCGCGCCAAGCATTCCCCCACCGACCGCGCCGGTCGCAAGCGCCGTCGTCAATGCCAGCAGTGGAAACACAACCGACACGCCAGCGAGCACGTCTTCACCGAGCTGGGAGAGAAACCACACCTCCATCAGTCCAACAAACGTTTGGCTGAGCATCACCAGCAGTGTCGGGCCGGCAAGCGACAACATCACGGGCAAAATCGGGGCGGTCAGCAGGCGCTCGGTCTGGACGTCACGGCTGCGGGAATCGGTCTGCGCGGTCATGACGGCACTCGAAGACGGTTCTGGGCGGGCGCAGAATAGGCCAATGTCGTGTTGGCGGGAATGTCGAATACACGGCAATTCGCGCCATGCTGATAGCCAGATGCGAAAAAATGGGGTCAGGCTGGACTCACCCGGATTTCCCCGGTTGCTCAAACCAGCCCACATCTGACTCATGCGCCCACGCGCTGAAGCGTCTTCAGTTTCAAGCCATGTGCAGTAGCAGCTTGCCCACGGTGAAACGGCTTGCCATCTCTACGGGGGCCCTTGCGGCTTCGGCAAGTGGATACTCGCCTCCGATAAGCACTCTGAGCTTGCCTTCGGCTATCCAATCGAATTTCCGCTACCGGCCGAGGTTGTGTGAGAACTCACCGTGCTGAGGGTCATGTCGGAAGTTGGCCTCTCAGATCAACTCAGGATCGACGATCGGAGTTGAGGGAAGGGTTTGAACACCCTCGAAAACAAGTCCATCACGAGTTTTCACACAGTCTCGGCCAGAAGCGGGCGTTGGAGGTCGCGTGATAATCTCGCCCGTTTCTTAATCAGTGACTGTCAAGCATGTCTCAAGTTCATTTTGTTGGTTTGCACTGAAAACTGACCCAGCGTTTGCATCGAAAACTGACCCAGCCCTAATTTGATTGGGTCAGGGTTGCCACAGATTTGGCTGTTTTACGCTCCTTTTTGGGCTGCGTGCTGCTGTTTTTGAATCGGTAGCTGTCGTTGCCGGTCTCGACGATGTGGCAGTGGTGGGTGAGTCGGTCGAGCAACGCAGTCGTCATTTTTGCGTCCCCAAATATGTTTGCCCATTCAGCGAAGCTGAGATTGGTGGTGATGATGAGGCTTGTGTGCTCGTAGAGCT
Organism: Achromobacter sp. JD417; assembly: GCF_041879325.1. Lineage (NCBI taxonomy): Bacteria > Pseudomonadati > Pseudomonadota > Betaproteobacteria > Burkholderiales > Alcaligenaceae > Achromobacter > Achromobacter sp. JD417. The sequence goes on from NZ_CP087159.1 coordinate 4,468,101, forward strand.
TGCTGATGAGGTGAAACAGCAGCGCACCGCCGGCTTGGCTGAATGGCAGATACCCGAGTTCGTCGAGAATCACGACGTGCGAGTGCATGAGCCGGTGGGCGAGGTGTCCAGCTTTGCCGGCCTGCTTCTCGAGCTCCAACGTGTTCACCAACTCGATCGTGGAGAAGAAGCGAACTCGGCGACGCAGGTGTTCGATGGCGTGAACCGCGAAGGCCGTCGCCAGATGCGTCTTGCCGGTGCCAGGGCCGCCAACTAATACGACATTGTGAGCGGGTTCGATGAACTCGCCGCGGTGCAGTTGCCGAACAAGGGCTTCGTTGACCTCGCTGCATCCGAAGTCAAAGCCTTGTAAGTCTCGATATGCTGGGAACTTGGCCACCTTCATCTGATAGGCAATAGATCGCACCTCTCGCTCAGTAAGCTCGGCCCGTAGAAGCTGGCTCAAGATGGGAGAGCAGCTCTGGTATGCCGGAGAGTCTTGCTGCACGAGGTCGGTGAGCGCTTGAGCCATACCGTGCAGCTTGAGCGCCTTCAAGCGCTCGATCATGAGTTCATGCTGCATGACGTGGCTCCTGAGTGCGGAGGGTGTCGTAGCGGCCGACGTTCGCCTCGGGTTCGACTGTGAGCGAGAGCGCTTGGGGCGCCGTCAGCGGCGGTAGCGGTGTGCCGTCGAGCAGTCGGCTCAAGATGTTGAGAATGGTTTGCTTCGATGGCGTACCGGCCTCCAGCGCTAAGGTCACTGCGGCGAGGACCAGTTGCTCGTCATGCAACAAGACCAACGACAGGATCTCCACCATCTCTCTATCCCCGCCAGCGTGAGGCAGAAGCCGTGCCTGAAGTTGGCGAAATGCTTCCGGCAACGCGGTGAACGGCGCCCCATTGCGCAGCGCGCCAGGCTTGCGTTGCAGCACGGCGAGATAATGCCGCCAGTCGTAGAAAGTGGCACCACGGTCATGGCGCCGGTTGATGTGGCGAGGATGCTGCGCGATGACGTGACCTTCGGCGACGACCACGAGGCGATCTGCATAGACCCGCAAACTCACGGGCAGGTTGGCGTAGGACGCGGGGACGCTATAGCGGTCACGTTCGAAGGCGATCAAGCATGTGGGGGAAACGCGCTTGGTGTGTTCCACAAAGCCGTCGAACGGCTGGCCAACAGGCATCAGAAATGGGCGTTCCTCGGACCATATCTGCCAGATGCTCTGGTCACATGCCGGATGGCGTATCTGTTGCCACAGCCTGACGCACTCGTCGGCCAACCAGTCGTTAAGCGCTTCCAAGCTCGAAAAGTGGGGCAGGCGTTGCCAGATCCGCCTCCGGCTATCCTGCACGTTCTTCTCGATCTGTCCCTTCTCCCAGCCTGACGCGGGGTTGCAGAACTGCGCATCAAACAAATAGTGGCTGACCATGCTGGAGAATCTGGCGTTGACCTCGCGTGACTTGCCGCGGCCGACCCTATCCACAGCGGTCTTCATGTTGTCGTAGATACCTCGACGCGGGATGCCTCCCCACGCCACAAAAGCGTGATGGTGCGCATCGAACAGCATCTCATGCGTCTGGAGCCAGTAGGCGCGCAGGAAGAAGGCGCGACTGTGGCAAAGCTTGAACTGCGCGATCTGGAGCTTGGTGCGCTCGCCGTTGATCACCGCACTGTCCTCGCTCCAGTCAAACTGAAAGGCGTCGCCTGGTGCGAACGTCAATGGCACGAACGTGCCCCGTCCTGAAGTCTGAGATCGTTCCTGTTGTTCCTGTCGCCATCGTCGCGCGAAAGCGGCAACACGGTCGTAAGAGCCCGTGTAGCCTAGAGCGCAGAGATCCTGGTGCAGCTGCAATAGCGAGCGTCGCTGCTTGCGTGTGCGGTTGGCCTCGGCCTTGAGCCATGCCGAGAGCTTCTCCGCATAGCCGTCTAGAACGGTAGGCCCAGCCGCACGGCTGTAGGTTGGTTCAATGGTGCCCGAGCGCAGATAGCGTCGCACCGTGTTGCGCGATATGCCAAGTCGCTTGGCAATCTCTCGTAAAGAGACATGATCACGCAAGTGCCAACGGCGAATAATGCTGAGAAGAGCCACGTCGATCACTCCTGTCTCCTGCACGGGTACCGAGCAGGATAGTGTTCACGAGGTGGGTCAGAATTAGATGCAAATCAAACGTAAAAGTGGGTCAACTCTGCCTGCAAATCAACACAAGGACGATGAATTTCACTGGAAACTCTGGGAATGATGGATACCGCCGCCGATCATCTCTATATCCTGCATCGCAACGCCTTTGCGCTGGCGCCGGTGATCCAGAGCTTCTACCTGAACTGGGAGCCGATGGAGAAGGACATCCTGCTGAGCTATCTGGTTCTTCCCCTGGTGTCGTTTCCCGCGATGCAGGAGTATTTGCATACCGCCAATCGAACCAGCTCGATCCGGACGATGACATCCGACTCTTCACGGTTGGTCGGTCTGGCGCTTCGTATCTCGGAATATGCACCCATCACCAACAAGGCCCTGCTGATACTGCGCGCGGATGAAAGCCTTCAACTCAACGACGACCTGTCGGTTCTCGCCAGCGAAAACCGGCAGTCGGAGAATGCAGACCCCAAGATGCTGCGTTATGCGCGTCAGCTCGCCATGATATTCAGGAATGAAAGCGTCGTGACCATTTATAGAATGCTGGGATTGAAGTCGCTATGAAATGTTATGTCCGATATATCGGCGTGATCGACCAGGAAAATGAGGCGCACAGCGTTAAGTTCAAGCAAGGCTTGAATATCATTACCGGCAAATCTTCGAAGGGCAAAAGTGCCATTCTCGACATCTTCGATTACTGCATGGGCAGCTCAGAAGACACGATTCCGCAAGGCATCATCACGCAGCGGGCGAAGATATTTTTCACTGTATGGCGCTTTTCCGGGATGGCGGTCGTCGCCGGCCGCAGGGCAGACAACGCCAACCAATGTTTCCTGCGAGAAGTCAGTGGCGAGCAGGCCAGGCACGTGCTGGCCTACGTCAAGGACGTGGTCAACTTCTTCACCGCGCAATACCAGCTTAGCCGGATCGAATTCTCCAAGAGCCTGGGGCGCTACTTCGGCGTCACCATGGACGACATCGACACCGACCCGCTGCAGAAGCAGCTCATGCGTCAGAAAAGCCCGACGCCTTCCATCCGCAGTTTTGCCTCGTTCATGCTCCAGCATCAAAACCTGGTGGCCAACCGGCATGCGATCTTTTACCGCTTCGACGAAAAGCGAAAACGCGAACAGGCCATCGATCACTTCAAGATCTTCATGGGGATCGTGGGAGAGGACTATTTCGACCTGGCCAAGGAACTCGCCGAAGCAGAAACTGAGCTCAAGCGTGCCCTGGCCGTCATCCCCAAGCAGGAGCAGATCAAATCAGCCGGCATCGAAGAGATGGCGGGCTACCTACGTGAGTTTCACGCCCTGGCGGGCACGCCGCTGACAGAGTTGACCGCTGAAGAAATCTGGATGCGGCCGGCGCAGGCCCTGGAACGCTTGACCGGCATCGCCGTCACGGTCGATGGGCAGTCCGATACCTTCGACGCGACCCGCAAGGAACTGCGCACACGCAAGGCCGAGCTCACGGCCGAGATCCAGAAAGCCCTGAACACGCGCTACCTGCTCGACGTCTCGACACAGCAAGTCGAGGGCTTTGCCGGTGCCATGACGGATCTGCCCATCCCGAGGGCGACCCATCTGGACCATGCCGTGTGCCCGGTCTGCGCGTCACCTTCGGAAGCCGCCGAAGATGAGGCCAACAGACTCTCGGCGGCCATCCACTGGCTCAACGGCGAGCTGAAGGTCTCCGCCTATGCCCGCGAAGGCTTTGGCCAGGAGCGTCGGGACATCGACGAGCAACTCAAGAAGGCGCGCCAGGCCTTGCGGCAGGTCGAAAACGCACTGCGTCCATTGGATCAGGAGGCCGACCGCTTGCAGCGCTCGAAGTCTGTCGATGCGGCAGCGCAGAAAGCCAAGATCAAGCTGGAAATCGCCATTGAGCGCCGCATCGAGAGTCCGCCCACGGAAGCCACTGAGTTGGTGAAGTTGCTCCAGGACCGGGTAGCGGACCTGAAATCGAAGAAGGCTTTGCTCGATGTCGCGCCCCGGCTGCTGGCCTTGCAACGCAACATCAACCGGCGCCTGGAGATCGTCGGCACACATTTCGACTTCGAGGACTCCTATAAGAATGGATCCCTGAAGTTCGACATCGATTCCTTCGACCTATGGCATGAGACGCCGGGGGTAAACGGCGCGCCGGAGAAGAAAGTCTTCCTGCGGTCGATGGGCAGTGGCGCGAACTGGCTGTATTCGCACCTGACGCTGTTCCTGTCCCTGCACTACCAGTTTGCGGCCTACGCCGACTGCAAGCTGCCGCCCGTGCTGTTTCTCGACCAACCGACGCAGGTTTACTTTCCCTCCGCCGACTACGGAAAGGAATTTAATGCAGCCCAATTGCGTGCGAACCAGGACGGCACATCCGCCAGCGCGCCCGGCAGCCCACAGTCCGAAACGACTGCGGACGAGCCCTCGACACGCGCCGCGAACTCGCCTGGGGACACGCACACACGCATCTCGACGGCCGATGACGACTTGAATACCGTCGCCAAGATGTTCACAGTCCTGGCCAAGTTCTGTGATGATACGGCACAGGAGGTCGGCAACAAGCCCCAAATCATCGTCTGCGACCATGCTGACAGGCTGGAGCTCGGCGAGGGCTACGACTTCGAGGACTTCGTCGCCGACCGCTGGCGTGACCGTGGCTTCATCGCGACGTGACCCCTGCAGCAGGCCCAGGTATACATCGGTCCGCCCGCATCGCCTGGATGGACCTGGCGGGCTTCGTTCTGGTGTTCGTACTGCTGGCGCTGGTAGGTTCTCTGCGTGACCGAAACGGGTCGGATAGCGACCGTCCGTAGGAGCACACTGAATCTCCCTTTACGCGAAAGGAGATTGTCATGGAATCCGCGAATGTCACCGTTGGCCGACGTGTGCCATGGAACAAGGGCAAACTCACCGGGCAGAAGCCACCTCTAAAGCTAGGAGAAATTTGGGCAATCCGAACGAGACTGCTGATGGCGTCGAACGTCCGGGAACTCGCAATGTTCAATCTCGCAATCGATAGCAAGCTTCGAGCGTGCGATCTCACGCGGTTGCAGGTGCAGGACATCCGTCACGGAAGCCATGTGGCCGCGAGAGCCACCGTCATGCAACAAAAGACCCAGCGTCCGGTTCAATTCGAGATTACGGAGCAAACCCGTGAGAGCGTTGAAGCATGGATCGAGGTGCGAGGACTAAAGGCGGCGGATTTTCTGTTTCCGAGCCGCTTGCATACGTCGCCGCATCTGTCGACGCGGCAGTACGCCCGGATTGTGCATCGCTGGGTCGCATCGATTGGCCTCGACGATACCGCATATGGCACCCACACTATGCGCCGTACAAAAGCCTCGCTGATCTACCGCCGGACGAAGAATCTTCGGGCGGTACAGCTGCTGCTCGGGCATACGAAGCTGGAAAGCACAGTTCGCTACCTTGGCATCGAGGTCGACGATGCTCTTGAGATGGCTGAACAAACAGAGGTTTGATGCATCTTGGCCGGCAAGCTGTCGCTTGCCGGCCACGAGCGGTCCATGAAAGTATCCCGCAAGTGATTGCTTCAGGCTGACCCGCGTCAATCACAGTTCGGTCCCGGGCTACAGCATCCGCTGACAGCCGTCATTGATCCCCGGCTACAGCGACCGACCGGGACACCTTCGGCATCAGGCAGTCGGCCGTCGCGCGGCTGCGGTCCGCCTTGGTTGGAAGGTCACAGGGCCGGAGCGTTGAACCGGACGAAGCGCTTCGACGATGCGATCGTCAGGGTTCGCGTGGCCCTAGAAATCGCGACGTAGAAGAGCTTTGCTTGGGCTTGCCGTTCATTGCCGAAATGGGTCGCGTCGGGGATAACGACATGGTCGAACTCCAGCCCCTTCAAGAGGAGCGGCGTTGAGACGGTGCGCTTGGGCATCTTCCGGCCGGAGTTGCTCACGCGCTGACGGACGTAGAGGGTAGCCGCCGCCATCGTTTCAGCACGCCCCATGGCGACGTCATTGGCTGCTCGCTCTGCGTCCCGCCAGAGCTCGTTGCGGTAGAGTTTCCACCGATGACGCTTGCGAGCCAGGGAGAACAGCTGAGCGACGGCCTCTGCGCCGTTGCCTTCGCCGACAGCCGGGACTAAGTCCTGCATCGCTCGCTGAACCACTACATCTTCCGGATCAGGGGCTTCGCCATCGACGGGAGTCTTCTTGTGGAAGCAGTCATTGCTCAGGTTGACGAACGCCTGCAGGCGCGCGCGTCTATCGCCAGCCCGATCCCACGCCGACGCGAACTCCCGCAGACGGTTGGCGGCAACTTCTTCGATTGCCTGGTATCCGCCGTTGGCCGCCTTCGCCAAGCTATAGCAGATAGTCTTATTGCAATGAATGGCCGCGAAGCTGCCATTTTTGCCGTCTAAGCCTTCGAACAGGGTTCCCATGTCGAAAGCGTCGTCGGATTCTCGGTAGGTGATGCGAGGATCGGCCAGGTCGATGACCTCTCCGCGCATGAGCTTCTCGCGCGTTTCCGCAATCCATTGCCCGAGCTCGTGATTCTTGCCAGCCCAGCGGTGGGGCGTTTCAAGCGTTCCCGCTAACGGGAAGCCTCGATGAATTTCGTCATTCCAGCTCAACGTCGCTCCGGCGAATTCAAAGATTCCCTGCATCGGGTCGCCGAAGATCAAAGTGGGAACGATGCCGGAGAGCGCGATCGCGAGCTCATGCTGCAAACCATGACAATCCTGATACTCGTCGATCAAGATGCGGTCGTAGGAGGATGCGATGACGTCGCGGATCGCTCGGACGCGCAGGGCCCATGCCGCTCCACGATAGAGCTGATTCCATTGCTCGCTGGTCTGTGGCATTCCTTCGGGTGGCTGGGCTACGCCGGGGAAAGCACGGACATAGCGCATGCACCAGCCGGCGATTGTGTCCACGGATACTCGGGCTCGGTGGATACCAAGGCGGTTCAACCGCACGCGGATCGCGTGCACGCCGGCATGCGTGTGTGTGAGTATCAAAGCGCGGCGGCCCATCGCTGCCACGTTGGCTATGATCTCGGTCTTTCCGTGGCCGGCGGGAGCGACGATGGCGGCGTTCCCCAGCTCAAAAAGTTCTGCCGCGTCAGGCATACAGCCATGCCTCGACTTGGGCCAAGACCGTTGCCAGAGGAGCGCCGGCGTTTGCCGCGACGATGCGCGCGACCAGCGGAGCAACGCCTCGGCCGATTCGCTGGTCTTTGAACCATTTCTTGCGGGCGGCTACCTCAGCGACCGCCTCTCGAAGCTGCATCGCATCCAGCGCAGAAAACAGGGGCCAATCAGCAAAGTCGCCCCGAATAATGGCGATGCCCAAATCCGGAATTCGGGTATTCAGGTTGTCGTCGACTGCAGCGTTGCCACGTTCTTGCCGCGCATACGCGAGCAACGCTTGCACGAGTTCATCGTTTGCGGCCGAGAAGATGGCCTGTTCCGTGTTGAGACCGTCGCCATACTCGAAGACGGGGACGTGTGCCGTCGCCAGCTCGGCGATCGTTTCTGGCGGGAGGACTGTGTCGGAGTCGCGAAATATAGCCGTTGGATAGCCCAGTCCAGCCAATACCAACGCAAGCGAACTGGCCTGCTCGCCATTGCCATCCGCGACCGCGGCCCCCAGCTGTTCGATGGGCCGACCTTCATGGCGGACCGGCCAAGCTTCGCGCAGGCCCAGCAGCAGCCCCAGCTCGGTATTGCCCTCGGTGACGAGGATGCGCCGAGCGAACAAGGCCCGAGGTGTGAATCGCATCAACGGTCGGAGGAGATCAGGGGAGCTCGGGCGGGCGATCGCGGTTGCCCGGCCAGGCCGGGCAGTTTGAACCACCCGTAGGCTCTCCGGTCCAGTTTCGCTCAAGGCGACATCAGAATGTGTCGTCATTAGAATCTGGCCGGTAGGCTTGCTCTCTTCGAGCGCCTTTGCCTGGTCGGCTTTGAGTTGGGCGATCGCGCCTATGATCCGATGGGGCTCGAGCCCGTGCTCGATTTCGTCGATGAGCACGATGGCGCCTTCGGCGATCGCTGACTTCTGGATTGCGAGCGTCGCCAGTCGCCGCGTTCCCAGCCCCGCGAGCCGAAGCGGTACTCCGCTGTCATGCAGGGCGATTGAGCCGGACGACAGTCCAGAACGACCCAGTTCCAGCCCGGGCTCATAGGCGCCTTCTACGTAGGCTCCAAGCCCCTTGGCGAAACGCTCGGCCAATTCCGCTGCGTCAGCCAGCGATTCGATCTCTGCCAGGTTCGCGCTCGCTCGGGCCGTGCGGTAGGCCTCCGCTAGGCGCGCTGCGGCCTCCTTGTTGTCGCCCGTCAGCCGTGCCAGCACCGAGCCTTGTCCCCAGGCGAGGTGACGGGCGTTATCTCCGGCGAGCCGTACGAGTCCGAACAAGGCTCGGTCGCGATTCGATAGCGCGCGCGAATCTGCGGCCCGATCGCAAACCAGTTCCCAGGCCGGCTCCATGGTGGCGTCAACGGTGAGGCGGACCGTCAGTACAGGCTCGTCCTCGCCTTCCGGCTCATCGCGCAATTCGCCCTCCGGTGTCCACCCTCGGATGTACAGGCCGAAGCGCTCATCGGACTTGAGGGCCCTGGACAGCTCGCCGACCGTAGCCTCAATGACGATGGAGTTCGAGGTGTCGCAGTTGAGAAAGTCCGGTTCAGTGAATGAGAACCATCGAGATGAGAGGGTAGCTTCCACCGCGTCGATCAGCGTGGTCTTGCCGCTGTCCCCTGCGCCGAGCAAGCAACAGAAGGGTGAGTCCGGCTTCCAGTCCAGAGCGGCGATTCCTCTGAAATTCGAGATCTTAAGCAGTCTGATCTGCATGCGCTCTAATTCGATGTGGGCCGGACTTAATGGTTGCTTTCCGGTTTAATTATGGTGCCTCAATGTAAGGCAGTTGAAGGGTGAAGAGCAAACATGGCTGCCGTCTGAAATGTTCCGGTCGCAGGTAGGTGCGACCCTCACGGGAAATGGGGTCTTTCAATTAATGTGGGGCGCGATGGCCGCAGCATGGCCAATATGATGAAGCGACCCATTCGCAAGCACTGTGAAAAGGAGGGGCTGGCTTGTTGGCAGAGAAGCAAAGGGCAGACCACTCCGATCCCCCCCGCTGAGCTCCAGGAAAACGTCGGTTCCAACTGGTTAAGCGGTAGCTAATCCAGGAGACGCCCACGTCTCGGTGAGCACAGTGAGCCCGGTTAGCGCGCACATCCGAACGTCCGCTTTGGGTCGAGGCTGTGTGGAAACGCGTTTCGTCCTAACACCCACAGCGCAATAGCCTGGTCCGCATCACCTTGGGCGGTCTTCACTTCGATTTTTCGAAGCGGGGCTCACTCTGGGTCGTTTGGGCGGCCCGGATAGGGCCTGAGGTGCGTTATGGGTCACATGAAGGGCTCAGCCGCCCATCGCCAGCACCGCTTTCATGGTCTGCTGGTAGCCCAGGATTTGCATGACCCGCTTGAAGTTATAGGCCAGTACATTCAAGCTCATTTCCGTGCTCACATTGCCCAAGCGACGAGTTAGGAAGTGCGTATAGCCCATCCAATGCTTGAACGTGCCGAACACATGTTCCACCGTGCGCCGCCGCACCTTCATCGCATCTGGCATTCGGTCTAGACGGCGCTGCGCCGCCTCAAGCACGGCCTCATGCTCCCATCGACTGATGCGCCGATACGCGCTAGGTGTGCATCGCTCCTTCATCGCGCATTGTGGGCAGGCACTACTCCAGTAGCGCCGCAATTGAAGACCATTCTCCTCCCGCGTAAATCGGTGGATAGCGCGCTGGCCCGCAGGGCACTCGTACTCATCGTCCTTCGCGATGTAAATGAAGTCCGAACGGTCAAAGCGGCCTTCGGCCTTGGCATTGGAAGTCGTGGGTTTGGGCAAGATCGCATCAATACCTGTCTCTGCACATGTCTTGATCTGAGGCGCGCTGTAGTAGCCGCGATCGGCAATCGCACGCAGTCGCTGCTTGCCCATCGCCTCCCGCGCGGCTTGTGTCATCGATGCCAATGAGTCCCTGTCATGTCCTCGGTTCGTCACTTCGTGCGCGACGATCAGATGGTGCTTGGCTTCGACAACCATCTGCACGTTGTAGCCGACCATCCCCGAGCCCCGGCCGCTGGTGGCCATCGAGCGGGCATCCGGGTCGGTCACCGACAACTGACCGTCTGGACTGTCTTTGAGCCTCTCCTTGACGTCATCCAGAGTGCGCATTTGTTTGCGCAGACGTTCGATCTTGTCATTGAGCCGATTGGTCCTGGCCTCGATCTCGACAGGTTGCGTTCGGTCCGCTGTGTCAAGCGCCGCCAGATAGCGGTGGATGCTCTCCTCAATCTGCTGCTGACGTTTGTCTATCTTGGCAGCCGTGAAGTTCTTGTCGCGCGTGTTGACTGCCTTGAACTTGCTTCCATCAACGGCAACCAGGGCTTGGCTGAATAGCTTGAGATCTCGGCATACGGCAACAAACCGCCGGCAAACGTTGCGAATGCCCGACCCATTGTCACGACGAAAATCCGCGATGGTCTTGAAGTCTGGTGCCAGACGGCCGACCAGCCACATCAGTTCGACGTTGCGTTGGCACTCTCGCTCGAGTCGACGACTGGACTGGACCCGATTTAAGTAGCCGTAGATGTAGATCTTCAGCAGCACGGTCGGGTGATACGACGGGCGGCCGGTAGCTGCTGGCGCCGCCTTCTCAAATCCCAGCGATTCCAGGTTGAGCTCGTCGACGAATGCGTCGACTATGCGCACCGGGTTGTCGTCGGCGATGAAGTCATCCAGGCATTCCGGGATCAACGCTACCTGCTGCCGGTCCTGACCTTCGATGAATCGGGGCATGTCGACTCCCGGGATCGAGATACCAAACTCTATCTAGATCGCCGTAGCGGCGTCAAAGAGTTTTCACACAGCCTCGGTCGGGAGCGGCCTGTCGTCATAGACGGCTTCGGGCCAGAAGCGATCGCTGGGCGCGTGCGGTCCATTAGGGTTATTTGAACGAACTGGACCGCAGGGAGACTTAACGGGTTGCGTCATTTTCGGGTCGGTCCGGTGCCTTACTGCTGAGAGGTGAGGCTTTACTCCTTCGGCTTGGCCGCACCCTGGCCGCTATGCCCCCCGCGCCAACGGATAGGTTGCATACCTACAAAAGGACGCTGGCCGCGCTGGCGAAATTTGAGGGATCAACGTCTTTTACGCAGAACACCAGTAGGGTGAAACTTCGACATTGCCTATGCGAAGGCTGGCGTCTACGTCAAAAAGAGAGCGATGTATGAATGATCTTTCAGGAAAGCGGGCGATCGTCACCGGCGGGGCCCGGGGGATCGGCGCGGCGATTGCGCGGGAGCTATCTGCTCGCGGCGCGGACGTCGTGATCACCTACAAGAGTGCCGTCGGGCAGGCCAACAGCCTAGCCGATGAGTTGACTGACGAGAGCCGACGTACCGTGGCCATTCAGGCCGATAGTGCCGATGCGCAAGCGGTCCGCTACTCTGTCGAAGAAGGCACCCGCCTGATGGGGGGATTAGACATACTCGTCAACAATGCGGGCATCCTGATTTCGAGCACTCTACAAACAATGGCGTTGGCTGATATCGACCGAATCCTAGCAGTCAACATCCGTGCAGCCATCGTCGCCTCGCAAACAGCGATACCACTCCTCTCGAACGGTGGGCGCATCGTGTCGATCGGGTCGTGTCTCGCGGAGCGAGTAGCCATCCCGAATGTGACCGTCTATTCGATGTCGAAATCGGCTCTGCTGTCTTTCACTCGCGGACTCTCGCGCGAGCTTGCGCCGAGGGACATTACCGTAAATCTTGTTCATCCAGGTCCCACTGACACCGATATGAACCCAGCCCAGGGCCCTGATGCCGACTACCTCCGATCACAAATAGCGCTTGGGCGATTCGGAAGCCCGACTGACGTCGCGAAAGCTGTGGCCTATCTTGCGGGCCCAGACGGACGCCACATCACAGGCACCGGCCTGGTCGTTGATGGCGGAATCAACGCCTGACGAGTTCAATCTTCATCGCTCATTCCAGGATAGTGCAGATGGCACCCTGCCAGTCTCAGCAAATAGCGCGCCCCACATTGCTGCTAACCGGCGCGAGCCGTGGTATTGGGCATGCGACAGTGAAACTGTTTCACCACAGAGGGTGGCGTGTCTTGACGGTATCGCGGGCGAGCTTTGCGAGTGAATGCGCGTGGGTGGGCGGCGTGGACGACCACATTACCGCCGATCTGGCGAACCCGAGCTCGTATGAACTGATCGCGGCTGAAGTCCGCCGGCGCCTGGGTGGCGCGAAACTGGCTGCGATTATCAACAATGCCGCGATATCACCGAAACTGGCGAACGGCGGGCGCAAGGGCGTCAGCATGACGGCATATGAAGACTGGCTTTCGCTTTTCAACGTCAATCTTTTCTCCGCAGCGATGATCGTCCGTCTACTCCTGCCGGAACTCCGCATAGCGCAAGGCGCGATCGTCAACGTGACATCGATAGCGGGTTCTCGCGTTCATCCCTTCGCAGGAGCGGCTTATGCCTGCTCTAAGGCGGCCCTCGCAGCGCTCACGCGCGAACAGGCTTTCGAGTTCGGTCCGATGGGAATCCGGGCCAATGCGATCGCGCCCGGCGAGATCGACACCTCCATCTTGTCTCCAGGCACCGAGGCCATGGTTCAGGCGAACGTGCCGATGGGCCGGCTTGGCGACCCAACAGAAATCGCAGGAGTGATGTTCTTCCTTTGTTCGAACGGAGCCTCGTATGTGAATGGCGCGGAAATCGACGTGAACGGAGGCCAGCACGTCTAATCACCTGGATGACCCGCGCCTTCCGCGGCAACAATCGCTGGGCGCCTACTGGGCATGCCAGTCCGGACGGCCGCCGGATTAAAGGATTAGCTCCACTCCCGGGTGGGCACCATAGTCAGGCAAGCGGATACGCTTCCCGGGATGCCATGCGCCGGATGCTCTGCGGCGGATGGCCAAGCACGCGAATGAATGCCCGGCGCATTCTTTCGGGATCGGTGAAACCGATTTTGTGGGCGATGATTTCGATAGGCTCCGCACCACGCTCGACGCGCTGCCTGGCCACCTCGACTCTCAGGCGCTCGACGGCCTTGGCCGGCGTCTCCCCCGTTTCGGCAAGAAAGGCGCGGCCGAACTGCCGGGGGCTCAGGCAGGCCACGGAAGCCAGGAGCTCGGTCGACAATGATTCGTGCAAGTGTTCACGTATATAAGTCAGCACATTACGAATTCTGTCCGACTCGGGCTCCATATCGGCGATGGCCGAAAATTGGGATTGCCCGCCGGGCCGGCGATGGTAGACGACCAGCATCTGGGCGACCGCGTGAGACAAGTCGGCGCCATGATCCTCTTCGATCATTGCCAACGCCATGTCGATGCCAGTCGTGACGCCGGCTGACGTCCAGATGCCACCTTCTCGGGTGAAGATCCGATCGCCATCCACTTTCACCCGGGGGTACTCCCGTTGCAGACGGGCGGCGTATTTCCAGTGTGTCGTCGCGCACCGGCCGTCCAAGAGGCCGCTCGCAGCCAGAATGAAGGCCCCAGTGCATACGCTTGCTATGCGGCGAGCGCCCTTGGCGACGACGTGGTTCAAGTAGTCGCAGGTTTCCGGCAATGCGTCATCGGGGTAGGCGCCAAGGCCGGCTCCCGCCACGATCACTGTGTCGTAGGCGGAAAATCCGGCCTTCCCCGTGGTGACTTCCAGGCCCGCCGAACTTTGAACGGGTCCTCCAGCCAGCGATATGACCTGGCATCCGTAAGCGTCGTCGCCCAGGAGCCTGCTGGCCACCTCGAACGCCGCCAGCGGCCCGGTCACGTCCTGGATCTGAAAGTCGCGGAATACGAGGAAAGCGACGTCCCGCGAAGCGGGACTCGCGTTTGATGATGTTGGGTTCATAACACTCTTGCACAACGCTCGGAAGCAGGCTCCACCGCATCCTGGCTACCGGCCGGTGCGTGGACGAGATCTGATGGTACACACCCAGCATGGTGGCGAGTAAGACATATATACCTCAAAAACCGCCACGCCGGCACGACAAGGCACATTCTGCCAGACGTAAGCGCGCCATGACTCTAAAGGAGGGAACTTAGTCCTTTTGCCATTGGCTCCCCGCCCGGAGAATCTGCACACGTTGAAAGCCTGGGATAACCCGGATTCACATCGCTCGACGCGACTTCCACATCCGCCGGCCGGATTGTCTCGGGCCAACGAAAGCGTCTGTGCCAACGGATAGGCCGTAAAAGCGTGGCCGACGTACGCATGGCGCATTCGAGTCCTCTTACATAGCGATATCCAACATGAAGCATAGAGAGTCCAACCCTGCGTGGAGTGCAGCCGCATGACCCGTCCACGCCTTCCCTCCCGCACGGGAGCAAAACCGACCTTCCTGCGCGTGGCCCTGCTGGCCGTGGGGCTCACCACCGCAACGGCATGCGCCTTGTTTCTACTGCCCGGCAAGAAGTCGTTGTCGGCCGGTACCTTCGAGCCTCCCACGGTTTCCGTCGCATTGCCGATGCAGCGCACCGTTATCGAATGGGACGACTATGTCGGCCGTTTCGAAGCGAGCCGCCGCGTGGAAGTCCTTCCCAGGGTGTCGGGCCAAATCGTAGGGGTGCATTTCAAGGACGGCGAAATCGTTCAGCAGGGCCAATTGCTTTTCTCCATCGACCCGCGCCCCTACCAGGCCGCCTACGCCGAGGCGCAAGCCGGCCTCGCGAGCGCGACCAGCGAGCTCACGCTGGCACGCGCCGACCTCGCGCGAGCGCATCGACTGGCGGGCGACAGCGCGATTTCAAAGAGCGACATCGATCAGTTGCAGGCGCGTGTGCGGACGGGAACCGCAAACGTCGCCGGCGCTCAAGCCCGCGTCGCGCTGAAGTCACTTGAGCTGGAATTCACCCAGGTACGCTCGCCCATTACGGGCAGAGTCTCTGACCGACGCGTCGACCCGGGGAACCTGGTCATGAGCGGAGAGGCCGGTAGCGGCACCCGCCTGACCACCATCAACGCGCTGGATCCGATCTATTTCACATTCGACGCGTCGGAAGCCTTGTACCTCAAAGCGATGCGCGCACAGGAACCAAGCGCAGCCCAAACCCAGGTCGAGATACGTCTTCAGGATGAGCCTGACTACGCCTGGCGCGGAAAGCTCGACTTCACGGATAACGGGATCGACCCCCGCTCGGGGACCATACGGATGCGTGCCGTGATCGAGAATCCGAGATTGTTCTTGACACCGGGATTGTTCGGAAACATGAGGCTAGCAAGCGGATCCGGCACGCCTGCCTTGCTGATCCCCGATTCCGCGGTCCAGATGGACCAGACGCGCAAGACGGTTCTTACCGTTTCCGCCGAAGGCACCGTGCTCGTCAGGGCCATCGAACTCGGCCCGCTCATTGATGGGCTCAGGATCGTACGTGGCGGCCTGACCGCCGACGACCGAGTGATCGTCGCCGGGCAACAACACGCCATTCCAGGCGCAAAAGTACAAACGAAGCCGGAACCGGTGGCCTCCCAAAGCGGGATGGGGAACTCGACCCCTCCCATTTCCGGCAGCAAGCCCGCGTCCGCGTCGTAACGATGCACTGGCGGCTGTCCTAAAGGAAAAATCTCATGCGCCTGTCGCGCTTCTTCATTACGCGCCCGATATTCGCCGCGGTGCTGGCGATCGTCATCACGATTGTGGGTGCGATCTCCTATTTTGCACTTCCCGTTGCGCAGTATCCGGACATCATCCCTCCCACCGTGGTCGTTTCCGCGACCTACCCTGGCGCGTCGGCGGAAACCGTCGCGGAAACCGTTGCCGCTCCTATCGAGCAGGAAATCAATGGCGTAGAGAACATGCTCTACCAGTCCAGCCAGTCCACGGCGGACGGGAAGGTGTCCATATCGATTACGTTCAAGGTCGGGACCGATCTCGACGCGGCCCAGATGCTCGTTCAGAACCGGGTGGCAGCGGCCGTGCCTCGCCTGCCGCAAGAGGTTCAGCGCCTGGGCGTCACCACCCGCAAGACTTCGCCCAGTGCCCTGATGGCGATCAACCTGGTTTCTCCAGATGGCTCGCGGGATCAAACCTATCTTTCAAACTATGCCCTGACGCAGTTGCGCGACAAGCTGAGCCGTATCGATGGAGTCGGCGAGGCTCGAATTTTCGGCAGCCGTGAAGTGGCCATGCGCGTCTGGATTGACCCACGGCGCGCCGCCGCGCGTGAGCTGACGGCCGGCGAGATCGTCGCCGCCATCCGTGCTCAAAATGTGCAGGTTGCCTCGGGAGCCCTAGGCCAACCGCCCACCCCGAGTGCCGACGCCTTCCAGCTAAACGTTCGGACACAGGGCCGGTTGAGCGAGCCCGAGCAGTTCGCCGACATCGTCATCCGCACGGATCCCGCTGGCCGGCAGACTCGCGTTCGCGACGTCGCCCGCGTGGAGCTGGGTGCCGACGACTACGGAACCAATGCCTATTTGTCAGGCAAGCCATCCATCATGATCGGCATATTTCAACGGCCCGGGACCAACGCGCTTGAAACCGGCATCACTCTCGAACGCGAGATGCAGGCAGCGGCCAAGGCATTTCCGCCAGGGCTTGAGTACCGGATTATGTGGAACTCAACGCGTTTCATCGCGCAGTCTACCGAAGCCGTCCGGGATACGCTTTTCGAAGCCGCGGCACTCGTTGTGCTCGTCATCTTCATCTTCCTGCAGAACTGGCGCGCCGCCATCATCCCCGTCGTGGCGATTCCCATCTCGCTGGTCGGCACCTTCGCCTTGCTGGCGATGTTTGGCTACAGTCTGAACAGCTTGTCGCTGTTCGGGCTGGTCCTCGCCATCGGCATAGTGGTGGACGATGCCATCGTCGTGGTTGAAAACGTGGAAAGAAACCTCGCTCAGGGCCTGAACCCGCTAGAAGCGGCTCGCATCTCGATGGACGAGGTTTCGGCGGCGCTGGTGGCCATAGTGCTCGTGCTTTGCGCGGTGTTCATTCCCACGTTCTTTCTGACCGGCCTTTCTGGGGCATTCTATAAGCAGTTTGCGCTCACCATTTCCGGCGCTACCGTCATTTCGCTCGTCTTGTCGCTAACGCTCTCGCCCGCCTTGGCGACGGTACTTCTGCGGGCGCACACGAAGGAGAAAAGTCGGCATCAGATCATCCGGCGTATGCAGTTTGCCGGCGACTGGTTCAACGAACGATTCGACCGGTTCAGCGCTAGCTACGGCCGATTGACGCAATGGCTCGTGGTGCGCCCGAAGCGTGTCTTGATCAGCTACTGCGGACTTGTGCTGGCGACCATAGGCATTTTCTGGGTAACGCCCACCGGCTTCGTACCCTCGCAAGACCAGAGCTATCTAATATCGATCACTCAACTTCCACCGGGAGCCTCGCTGGCGCGTACCGATGCCGTGGTGCAAGAGGTGTCCAAGCGCTTGTTGAAGATCGATGGGGTCCGAGGCACGATCATGCTGCCCGGCTACGACGCCGCGTCGAACACGAATTCCCCGAACACCGCCACCGCCTTCATCCCGCTCAAGCCATTTGAACAGCGGTCCCGCCCCGCCAGCGACATCCTCGATGAAGCACGCAAGGCCGTCTCGGACATCGATCAAGCACGGGTTCTCATCATTCCTCCTCCGCTGATCGACGGCATCGGTTCGGCGGGCGGCTACCGGATGATGGTGCAGGATCGCGGCGGCCACGGTTACAAACCGCTGGGGACGATTTCCGATCAACTCATGGCCAAGGCGAACGGCACCGAAGGTTTATCGCAGGTCTATTCATTCTTCAACACATCAACCCCCCGCATCTTCGCCGACATCGACCGGCGCAAAGCCGAGGTGCTGGGCGTCCCGCCAGATCGCGTCTTCGAAGCGCTGCAGGTCTATCTCGGCTCGGCCTATGTGAACGACTTCAACCTACTAGGGCGCACGTTCCGGGTGGTTGCCCAGGCCGAGCAAGGCCAGCGCAACAGCGAATCCGACATTGCCAATCTTAAGACACGCTCCGATAGCGGCGCCATGGTGCCCATCGGCTCGGTCGCCACGTTCAAGAGCGAAACGGGGCCGTTTAGGGTCGTGCGCTACAACCTGTTCCCCGCGGTCGAGGTCGACGGAGACACGGCGCCGGGCTCTTCCACGGGCCAGTCGCTAGCCACGATGGAAAAGCTCGCCGACCAGATGTTGCCCCCGGGATACGGCTACGAATGGACGGGCATCGCGTTCCAGCAGAAGATCGCGGGCAACACGGCCGGCCTCGTCTTCGCGCTGGCGGTGGTGTTTGTGTTCCTGGTACTGGCGGCGCAATACGAAAGCCTCACTTTGCCCCTGGCCATCATCCTCATCGTCCCCATGTGCCTCTTCGCAGCCATGGTCGGCGTGAATCTTCGCGGAATGGACAACAACGTCCTGACGCAGATCGGGCTCGTGGTGCTGATCGCCCTTGCCGCGAAGAACGCGATCCTGGTGGTCGAGTTCGCGAAACAGGCGGAAGAGGAAGACGGCTTGATGCCGGCCGCCGCGGCGGTGCGCGCCGCGCAGACCCGCCTGCGCCCAATCCTGATGACGAGTTTCGCCTTCATTCTTGGCGCTGTGCCGATGCTCCTAGCCTCGGGCGCGGGCGCCGAGTTGAGGCAGGCCCTGGGCACCTCCGTTTTCTTCGGCATGGTCGGCGTCACCGTCTTCGGCCTGCTCTATACCCCGACGTTCTACGTCGTTTGCCGCAAGCTCGGAGATCGGCTGTCCCGGCAGACCGGCGCCCGCTCGCTGGCATCGCGGCACGAACAATCAGGAAGCATCAAGTGATTCGATTGCACACCCTATCGATGCTGGTTGCGCCGCTGCTCTTGAGCGCGTGCGCGATCGGCCCGGACTATGAGACACCGCCGTTCCCGGCTTCCGCGGCGGGGCCTTTCCTGACCCAAAGCGATGCGACCGCGCCCGACGCCACGCCCGTTTCCGCCGACTGGTGGAAGCTCTACCACGACCCGGTGCTGGACAGGCTGGTACAAGATGCGCTCGCCTCGAATACCGACCTGCGCGTGGCGATCGCTCGGCTCGCCCGCGCGCGCGCCCAACTTCGCCAAACGTCCGCCGATCGGCTGCCCAGCACTGAGATCGCCGCAGGCGTGAACCGCCAGCGGCAATCCACCATCCAGGCCTCGCCCGGCGTCGATCGCGAGAATACCGTTGTCGATGCGGGCCTGTCCGTCGCGTACGAGGTAGACCTTTTCGGCCGCGTACAGCGGAACATCGAAGCCTCGCGGGGCGACTACCAAGCGGCACAGGCCGAGCTGGACGCCGTGCGGGTATCGACCGTAGCGGAGACCACCCGCGCCTATCTGGGAGCCGCCAGCGCCGCGCACCGCCTGGCCGTGGCGCGGCAGATCGTCGAGTTGCTGGACCGCTCGGTCGGCGTGACGAGCAGCAGGGAGGACGCCGGCCTGACAACTTCGCTCGACACCGCGCGTATCGCGGCGCTTCGGGAGCAGCGACGATCCGACATTCCCAGGATCGTTGCCGAGCGCCAGGCCGAGCTGTTCCGGCTCTCCCTGCTCACCGGCCGAGCGCCCAAGGACCTCCCCTCTGAGGCCAGCGCCCTCGCGGCACCGCCCACGATCCTGCAGCCCATCCCTATCGGCGACGGGATGGCCCTCCTCACCCGGCGTCCGGACGTCCGCGCTGCAGAACGACGACTGGCGGCGGAAACGGCCAGGATAGGCGTGGTGACGGCGGATCTGTATCCGCGCGTCTCCATCGGCGCGTCGGTCGGCTCTACCGGGTTACGCCTAGACGACTTCTTCGGAAGTGGCCCGCTACGCTGGCTGGCTGGATCGCTCCTCTCCTGGTCGTTTCCGAATCAGGAAGCGATCCGCGCCCGCATCGACGGCGCGACCGCCGACGCCCAGGCCGCGCTGGCGGCGTTTGATGGGACGATATTGCAGGCCTTGAGCGAAACGGAAACTGCGCTCTCGAACTACGCCCAAAGCCTGGACCGGCGCTGGTCGTTGGCCGCGGCCAGGGACCAGGCGGAGAACGTGGCGCGCATCGTTCGGGCACAAGCTCGGGAGGGGCGCGCCGACAGTCTGGCTCTGCTCGACGCCGAGCGCACCTATGCTGACGCGCAGGCACAGCTTGCCGAAAGCGAAGCGCGGGTCGTGAATGCTCAAGTGGACCTGTTCAAGGCGCTCGGCGGTGGCTGGGAGTCGGCCCGCGCTGACCGCGTGGTTGCCAAGTAGTTCCCCGTCTTCTGGATGGGCTCAAGGCGGATTATCCGTGGATGGAGGGCGTGGAGCATGAAGGCAGATATCCCGACGGCGATTCTTGGCCCGGCCCGCTCGTCATCCAATGCGCTCCGCGCGAACATACAGCTGAACGACATTGCCATGTTTATCGAGGTTGCGAGGCGGGGCAATTTCAGCCTGTCCGCCGCGGCGCTGGGAGTTCCTCCGTCGACGCTCTCCCGGCGAGTGAGCGGGTTGGAACGCGATCTGGGAGTGCAGTTGCTCAGGCGCAGCACTCGAAAAATCGGCCTGACCGAGGCCGGCGCGCTCTACTTCGAGCGTTGCCGGGGCCTCATCGATGAAGCTCGTGTTGCGCACGAGCAGCTGCATACAAGCATCGCCTGCGCCAGCGGGCAACTAAGCGTGTCGCTACCCGCCTCACTGGCACAGGCACTCGTACCTAAAGTGATCGACGCCTTCCACCGCCGGTATCCCGATATCCATTGTCATTTCGAGTTGGGCAATCAGCACGTCGACCCGATCAGCAGCACCTGCGACGTCGCGTTGCGCTTCGGCCACCAACCGAGCTCCAGCCTGATTGCGCACGTAATCAGCGCGATGACGCCGCGCCTTTACGCATCCGTTGACTATCTTGATAGGCATCGCGCGCCCCGGTCACCGGCCGACTTGGCCAGGCACCAATGCCTTGCCGGCGCGCGCAGGGGCGAGTTCGAATGGGTGTTGCGCTCCGGGGCACGAGTGGATCGGGTGCGGGTATCGGGCAAAGTCGCAGCTAACGATTCCAGCATGATCCGATCATTGGTCCGCGCAGGAATCGGCATTGGGCCCCTCATGAAGTTCGAGGCCGCAAAGGCCGGCGGCGACGACAAGATTTCCCAGGTTCTGCGGCAATGGTCTTTGCTTCCTGTGCCGCTCGTCGCCTTGCTCCCTAGCCGGAAGGTGCCGGCGCGAGTCAAGGCGTTCCTGGATTTCATTCATCCTTATCTGCAGGATTGCTGATGTCTTCAAATGGCATCTATAGCCATTGCCACGCTGATCAGCACGACTGCAGCGATGGAAGCCGCGAACACCCGCCGCGCCCAGCGCACATCATCGCCGGCCGTAAACCCGTCCATGGCAGTTTTCAGCCAGTACAGTCCGCTTAATAGAACTATAGAGATGTAGAGATTTCCCACGTAACCAAGCGCCGCCAGGGAAAGCGCGGCCACAAGAAATGCGGCAATGTACAAAACGATGCGCTTCTTCGCTTGATGCCGCCCCTTCACCAGGGGCAGTATGGGGATACACGCGGCTTCATAGTCCTTCCATCTAAACATGGCGATGGCGTACGAATGAGGCATTTGCCATATTCCGAAGATCACGAAGAGCGCGACAGCGGCCGTGTCGATGGTTCCGCGTACCGAACAATAGCCCACGACAGGCGGGATCGCGCCCGATATGCTGCCGACCAACGTGGCGTGGACCGATCTGCGTTTCAGGAAAAGCGAGTACAGGCCTACATAGACAATGTATCCGATGAGCATCAGGACCAGCGGCTCAATTCGACGCGTCGCGACATACAAAAGCCAGAACCCGACGAGACCCAGAATACAGGCAAAGGTCAGAGCCGACCTTATCGAAATGCTGCCGGCGGCCATCGGGCGCGTATAGGTGCGTTCCATGAGCCGGTCGATGTCACGGTCAATCACGTTGTTGGCGGCGCATCCGGATCCGATTACGAGCGCGACTCCAGACATCACCAGTGCAATATGAATGGCATCCACGACGCCTCGCGATGCAAGCAGGTAGCCGCCGACGAGAGATACTAGGTTACCGGCCACGATGCCTGGCTTGACCAACTCGAAATAGGTGCGATGCATAGAATTTTGTCGGGTCGGACTGACCGCAGACAAGGAACAGCGGAACAGGCTTGGATGACAGGCAGAACCGTGATCACGCGATCGGTGGGCCAAAGCCTGGGCCTGTCGGATCAATCGGAAGTCACTGCGATACGGTCGAATGTGGCGGAGGGGTCCCTGAATTACGGAACGCTTCGTTGCAACTGAAGCTTTATACCTTCTGGACGAGAGGGCACGAAAGTGAAATGCCGGACAAAGATCCCGCAGATACCGACGCCACGAATGACCGATGACGAAGGCCGTCTTGGGACGATTTTGTTGCTACCTCGCTGTTCGGCATCATCGCTCCGAGACAGGCTTAGCCCGGCCCGGCCACAGCAGCCCCCCGGGCCGGCCCACGAGCCCACCACCATGTCATCAGACCGGCAGCCAGCACCACCGGCAACATGGCCGCGTTCAGCGCTTCCCACCCGAAGGCGTCCAGCGCCGGTCCGGCCGCCAGCGTGGCCAGCGCGGTAGCGGCATAACGCAGTATCTCGGCCGCGCCTTGCGCGCGGGCGCGTTCCGAGGGACGGTAGGACTGCGCCAGCAGCGTGGTTCCGCCGACGAACATGAAATTCCATCCCACGCCCAGGCAGAACAGCGCCGCATAGAACGCGGGCAACGACGCCGAGGCCATCGCGATCAGCGAGCAGGCGACGTTCAGCAGCATGCCGGCGCCCAGCACCCGCGGCAGGCCGAGGCGCTGGATCAGCGCGCCGGCAAAGAAAGCCGGCGCGTACATGCCGACCAGGTGCCATTGCATGATGTTGGCGCCGTCACCGATGCTGTGGCTGCACGCCACCGCGGCCAGCGGCGCGGCAGTCATGATGAACATCATCGAGACCGATCCGACTACGTTGTTGGCGAGGGCGGCCACGAACACGGGCTGACGCGCTACCTCGCGCAGCGGCCGCGCCGGCAGACCGGCCTGGGCCAGGCCGCCCATAGCCGGCGCTTCGGCGTCGCGATAGCCGCCCCAGAGCAGTGCGGCGGACAGCAGTGCCAGCAAGGTCACCATTAGATAGGCGCCGGCGAAGGTCACTGGTGCGAACAAATCACGGCTCCAGGTGGCCAGCGCGGGGCCGGCAACCGCGGCGATGACACCGCCGGCCATTACCACCGAGATCGCGCGGCTTTTGGCTGCGGGTTCGACGGCGTCGGCCGCCGCTAGGCGGTAGTACTGGGCAAAGGCCTGGAACACGCCGACTAGTGCGGTGCCGACACAGAACACCCAGAAATCGGCGTGGAACACGGCCCAAACCGATAGGCCGCCGCCCGCCGCGCCGGCCAGGGCGCCCAGCGCGAAGCCATTTCTCCGGCCGATGCGCTGCATCAGCAACGAAGCGAACCAGGTGACCACAGCGCCCGCTACCGTTATCAATGCAAATGGCAGCGTCGACAACGTTCTGTTGGGCGCGAGCATGTGGCCGGTCAATGCCGTCAGCGTCAAGTCGATGGAAATGGCGGCGACGAATAGGCCCTGGCAGATAGCCAAGATACGGGCGTTGCGACGGCCCTTAATGTGGGAGGCTGATAGGGGCATAGCGCGATCGGTGGGAATGAACGGAATGGGGAGGCCGGTTCGGCAAGCGCGGCCTGCTGGGGTTGACGGGTTCGACAGGCCCGACTTTACCGAAGCACGCACCAGCGCAAATGACGTAATTCCCTTAAAAACTGCCGTGCCAATCAGCGTCATATGTCCAGCGCCTCTAAGTCGGAGTCACTGAACGGTGTCGTTGAAGCGTCGCTATCAGGCTTGAAGTCCAGCAAATCGAAGAACCACAACTTGCGCGAAGCCGCCGTCAAGCTTTCGCTTTGAACTTCCGCTTTGGGTCGGGAGCTGTCTGTCATCGACCGCCGCTTTCGGCCAACAAGCGCCGCTCGCTCCGCTCATAGGTGGGGCTTCCAATTTGCAACCTCAGAAGAGAGGCTAGGTCAGTGCCCGAGTGTGTCCAAGCAGCTAGCGGTTAAGAATCGCTAGCTGCCGTCTGTCGAATTTCTGCCGCGCTTCTCGGAAGCGGTCCGCGTTCTCAACCATCCAGGTCCACAGTGGGACCATACGCAGCAGCAACTCCATGCCGGTCACGGACAATTCGAACTCGACCCTAGGAGGCATTTTTCCGAAGTCATGACGCAGCACCGGACCTTCACGCTCGAGCTGGCGCAGGGTGAGCGCCAGAATGCGTTGGGTAACCCCCGTGCATGCGCCTGCCGATCTCCGCATGGCGCAGCCGTCCCTACACGCCCAGAGTGTGGACGACGCCCAGTAACCCACGGCTTCCCCGTTCGGGCAATTGAAGCCATAACGGAATCGACATTTCAGGCCGCCACTAGAGGGCCCGTCACTTTTGGCGCGCTCCTACTCGTTGCGCCAGCAGGTCGTAGAACAGCCGCGCGACTGGATTCAAGGTCTTGCCGCGCGGATGGATCAGGCCGATCGTGCGGCTCACGGCGGGATTGCGCAGCGGCACGCTGACCAGGGTGCCGTGGTCCTCATCCGGCATCGCCAGGCGCGGCACCACGCCCACGCCCAGGCCCGCCTCCACCATGCTGACCAGCGCCGGCACGTGCTGCACCTCGCAGAAATCGCGCGGCCGGCTGCCGCTGTGCACCAGCGCCTGGTCCATCAGGAAACGATTGCCGCTGCCCTGCGCCAGGGTGATGTACGGATGCGCCTCCAGGTCGGCCCAATCCACCGACTTGCGTTTGGCCAGCGGATGCTGGCGGCTCACCGCCGCCACGAACGGCTCTTCCAGCAACGGCTTGAACTCGATCTCCGCGTCGTTGGTGCCGATGTAGGTCAGCCCGAAATCCGCGTCGCCGCGCGCCACCGCCGTCAGCACCTGCGAGGACGACTCGTCGATGATGCGGATGCGGATGCGCGGATAACTGGCGTGGTATTCGCGGATCACATCCGGCAGGAAATACGCCACCGCCGACGGCACGCAGGCAATCGTCACCATGCCCGACAGCCGCTCGGCCACGTCGCGGATGCCGACCAGCGCGCTCTCCAGCTCATTCAGCACGCTGCGGGCGCGCGGCACGAAGCCGCGGCCGATGGTGGTCAGCTCGACCTTGCGCGTGGTGCGCGTCATCAGCTGCACGCCCAGCGCCGCCTCCAGCTTGTCCACGCGGCGCGACAGCGCCGACTGCGACAGGTGCAGCGCCTCGGACGCGGCGCGGAAACTGCCCAGGTCGGCCACCGCCAGAAAGGCGCGCAAATCGGCAAGGTCGAAATTCATGCGTTTTCATCAAGAATTGAACGAATTTTTGCACTTTACTCGATTCCGAGCGCGGGGCACGATATCTCCCAGCCGCAACCAATAGCGGCCCGAACAGGAGACCCCGTCCATGAAGCCGCTACGGAGAGCTTGCCTGCGCACCGCGCTGGTGCTGGCTGCCGCCCCCTTGCTGTTGTCCGCCCCCTTCTTCGCCCACGCCGACGCCTGGCCGCAACGCCCCATCCGGCTGCTGGTGCCCTACGGACCCGGCGGCAGTTCCGACGTGGTGGCGCGCGCCGTCGCCGTGGAGATGTCGCGCGACCTGGGCCAGCAGGTCATCGTCGAGAACAAGGGCGGCGGCCAGGGCAGCATCGCCACGGTGGAGGCGGCGCGCGCGCGGCCCGACGGCTACACGCTGATCCTGGGCCACGTCGGCACCCTGGCGGTGAACCCGACCATGATGCCCAACCTGGCGTATGACCCCCGCCGCGACTTCTCCCCCATCATCCTGCTGGCCAAGCTGCCCATGGTGTTCGCCGTGGGCGCCAAGGTGCCGGCCGCCACCCTGCCCGAATTCGTGGCGCTGGCGCGCGCCAAGCCCGGCGTCCTGAACTACGGCTCGGCCGGCAACGGCAGCGCCGGCCACCTGGCCTTCGAAATGCTCAAGACCGCCGCTGCCATCGACGTGGTGCATGTGCCGTACAAGGGCACCGGCGCCCAGGTCACAGACCTGCTGGCCGGCAACATCGACGCCGCCGCGGCCGGCATCCCCGGCTTGCTGCCGCATGCGCAGGCCGGCAAGATCAAGATCGTCGCCGTCGGCTCGGCCCAGCGCCTGCCGATCCTGCCGGACGTGCCAACCGTGGCCGAACAGGGCTACCCCGGCTTCGAGAGCTCGCAATGGTTCGGCCTGCTGGCGCCGGCCGGCACGCCGCAGGAAGCGATCTCGCGCCTGCAGGCCGCCGCCCAGCGCGCGCTGCAGACCGACGCGGTGCGCCAGCGCCTGGCCCACGACGCCGCCGAACCGTCCGGCGCCGGTCCGGCCGAATTCGCCGCCTTCATCGACGCCGAAGAGCGCCGCTGGAGCCAGGTGGTGAAAGACGCCCGTCTTTCCGCCGAATAAGCCCCCTCTCTCTTTTTCACTCAAGGATTGCTGATCATGGCCGCCACCGCTGGCTCCCCCTCCCTCATCCCGGAAACCGAACTGCGCGCCCTGGGCGTGCGCGCCTTCGAAGGCCTGGGCCTGCCGCGCCAGGACGCCGTCGACGTGGTCGACATCCTGGTGCTGGCCGACCTGTTCGGCCTGTCCACCCACGGCCTGTCGCGCATCGAATCGTATGGCGAGCGCCTGCAGGTCGGCGGCATCAACCGCCAGGCCCGCATCCGCGTGGACAGCCCCGCCCCCGCGCTGCGCCTGGTCGATGGCGACAACGGCGTCGGCCCGCTGGTCGGCATGCACGCGCTGCGCGCCGCCATGCAGGCCGCCAGCGAATGCGGCGTGGGGCTGGCGTTCGCCCGCCAGAGCAACCATTTCGGCCCGATCTCGCCCTACGGCCTGATCGCCGCCGAGGCCGGCTACGCCAGCATCATCGGCAGCAACGCCACCACCACCATCGCCCCCTCGGGCGGCACCGATGCGCGCGTCGGCAACAGCCCCATCGGCTTTGCCGTGCCGAATCCGGACGGCGCGCACTTCCTGCTCGACATGGCCATGAGCGTGGTCGCCCGCGCCAAGATCCGCAACGCCCTGAAGGCCGGCCAGGCCATCCCCGATTCCTGGGCTACCGATGCCCAGGGCCAGCCCACCACCGACCCCAAGCAGGCCCTGGACGGCTTCCTGCTGCCGATCGGCGGCCACAAAGGCTACGGCCTGGCGCTGATGGTAGACCTGTTCGCCGGCCTGCTGTCCAACGCAGCCTATCTCACCCACGTCAAATCCTGGGTCGACGCGCCGGACGAACCGCAAAACCTGGGCCACTTCTTCCTGCTGATCGACACCCGCCGCCTGGGCTCGACCCAATGGCTGTCCGAGCGCATGAACGACTTCGCCGCCATCCTGCACGCCAGCCCGGCCGCCGACCCGGCCCGCCCCGTGATCCAGCCCGGCGAGATTGAGCTGGCCAAGCTGGCCCGCCAGCGCGCCCAAGGCATCGAAGTCGCCGCCGATGTCCTGGCCCTGCTGCGCCAACACGCCGGCCAAGGCTGAAGCGACATCCCGGAGGAGACCCACAACATGAAGAACATCGCCCGACTCACCCTGGTCCTGGCGGCGGCGCTGGCCGCGCCGCTGGCCAGCGCCGCCGACTACCCCAGCCAGCCGATCCGCCTGATCGTGCCCTACGTGGCCGGCGGCGCGGCCGACATCACCGCGCGCGTGGTCGCAGCCCGCATGGCCAAAACCCTGAAGGGCACGATCGTCGTCGAGAACAAGCCCGGCGCCAACGGCATGATCGGCACCGACTTCGTCGCCAAGGCCGCGCCGGACGGCTACACCCTGCTGCTGGACGCCAGCGGCCCGCTGGTGGTCAACCCGTCGCTGTACAAGAAAACGCCCTATGACCCGCTGAAGGACTTCGCCCCGATCAGCCAGATCACCAGCTACCAGTACGCGCTGGTGGTGCCGCAGCAGTCGCCCGCGCACAGCATCGATGACCTGCTCGCCGCCGCCCGCAAGAAGCCGGGCGCGGTCGCCTATGGCTCAGCCGGACTGGGCGCCGGCGGCCACTTGGCCGGCGAACTGCTTGCCCTGCGCACCGGCACCCAGCTGACGCACGTGCCCTACAAAGGCAACGCCCAGGCCCTGACCGACGTGCTGGGCGGGCAGTTGTCCTTCACCTTCGACACCACCGTCACCGCCACCCCGCACATCCAGTCCGGCAAGCTGCGCGCCTACGCCGTCACCGGCCCGCGCCGCGCCTCCAGCCTGCCCGACCTACCCACCATGCAGGAACTGGGCTACAAGGACTTCGTCATCACCCAGTTCCAGGGCTTGTTGGCGCCGGCCGGCACCGATCCGCGCATCATCGCCACCCTGCATGACGCCGTGGTCCAGGCGGTCAAGGACCCCGAGGTGGTGCGCAAGCTGGCCACCGAAGGCGGCAACGAAATCATCGCCGGCACGCCCGAGGAATTCACGCGCCAGCTGCGCGACGACCTGCAACGCTACCTCCAGCTGATCAGCGAAGCCCACATCACCGCGGAGTGACCCCATGTACCAGATCGACATCCTGATCCAGGGCTACCCCGGCCGCGCCATCTGCCATGGCGGCCTGGGCTGGAGCACCAGCACCCTGCTGCGCTCGGACCGCCACAGGATACTGGTGGACGTCGGCGCGTTCGGCGTGCGCCACCTGCTCGGCCGCCACCTGGAAGCCTGCGGCGTCGCGCCGGCCGACATCACCGACGTCGTCCTCACGCACGCCCACTACGACCACGCCGTCAACTTCACGCTCTTCCCCAACGCCACCGTCTGGATCGGCGCGCGGGAACTCGAATGGGCCGCCGCGCAACCGCCCGGCTTCAACCCGCTGCCCGAACTGTACGTGCGCGAACTCGACCGGCTGGACCGCGTGCGCCGCATCGACGACGGCGACGCCTTCCTGCCCGGCATCACCGCCATCGCCGCACCCGGCCATACCCCGGGCCACCTGCTGTTCTACGTCGACGATCCGCGCCAGCCCATCCTGTTCACCGGCGACGCCGCCAAGAACCGCGCCGAACTGGTCTCGGGCCAGGTGGTCGACACCGCCGACGCCGCCGCCAGCCATGCCAGCCTGGAACGCATCTGGGAGTGGTGGCGCAAGCGGCCCGATACCCTGCTGGTGCCGGGCCATGACCTGGGCATGAAGCTCGACGCCGATGGCGCGCCGGTCTATGTCGGCGAGCGCCGCGCCGCGATCAATGCATGGTTCGGGGATGACCTGGAGCCGCAACGGATCGACCTGTGCTGTGCGCCGGGTGCGGGGCGGTACAGCGTTTGAGTTGGCTGCCACCGCCTTTGAATTTCCTACCGTCCTTTCCCATGACCACCATGACCGCGATTTCCAACACTACCGCCCTTTCAGACACCCCCGCCCATTCCGGCACCGCCAACATACCCGCCGACATCATCCGGGCCTTTACGCCCACCGGTGCACTGCGCGCCACCATCAACCTTGGCAACCCCATCCTGGCCAACCGCGACGGCAACGGCGACCCCGTAGGCGTCTCCGTCGACCTGGCCCGCGCCTTCGCGCAGCGGCTCGGTGTCGCCCTGGAACTCATCGTCCTGGACAGCGCCGGCAAGGCCGTCGACACCGTCAGCCAGGAAGCCGCCGACATCGGCTTCTTCGCCATCGACCCCAAGCGCTCCGCCGACATCGCCTTCACCGACGCCTACGTCCTGATCGAAGGCGCCTACCTGGTGCGCGACGATTCGCCCCTGCGCGAGATCGCCGAGGTCGACGACCCGCGCCACCGCGTCACCGTCGGCCTGGGTAGCGCCTACGACCTGCACCTGACCCGCGAACTGCAACGCGCCACCATCACCCGCGCCGCCACCTCGCCCACCGTGGTCGACACCTTCCTGCAGACCGGCACCGACGTCGCCGCCGGCGTGCGCCAGCAACTGGAAGCCGACGCCCGCCGCCTGGGCGGCCTGCGCCTGCTGCCCGGCAGCTTCATGACCATCCGCCAGGCCATGGGCTTGCCGCGCGGGCGCCGCGAAGCGGCGCAGAAGCTCCTGGCCGCCTTCGTAGAGGACGTGAAACGCAGCGGATTCGTTGAGCAATCCTTGGCTCGCCATGGTATCGAGGGCGCGGCCGTCGCGCCTACAAGTCGATAAAGGAGGGGAGGTTTGATAAACCCCGATGAGAGCGACCAAACGTCGAATTTCATGTAACTTCGAACCCGAAGCCCTATCTAAATCGAAGGCTTAATGAAATTTGATTGATGCACTTGGGCCAGCGCGGTTCGTTGACCGTGGAACTCTTGGACGACACGTTCATTGAACTCAGGCATGCAATGTCTCGACCAGATTGCGTGGGCGTCAGTGCAGCGTCGTCGCCTATTCCGGACGGCGATGCCGCTCGCCCCCCCAAATCTAGGCAGGCGGCCGCCCCCCCCCAACGACGGATGCTCCTGTTACTGGCTCACACTCTTAGCGACTCTCCCTCGCCCACATGTCACGACGGACCGATTCCGGCCAGAAGCGGACAGCTGAAAATGTCGAACTTCGGCAAGAAGCAATCGTTTGCAGCAACAAAGCTGCAGTCATGCGGACAGCTCGCCGCAGCGGCGTAGGTCCGCTCGGGCATGCTCCGCGGCCGTGGATGCCTGTAGGAACTTTGGTCATCAGAATTGCGGCGGAGGGAATGTTTTTTTGGGCCGGTAAGCGGACCGCGCTCCAAGGCGGCGATTGAAGAGCAATCTCGAGGTCAAGCAAGTAATCGGTGGATGTCAGCGCGCCGGCGACCAGACTCCTCGCCCGGTTGTCGTAATCCATTTCGGAGCACTGACCAACACACAAACTAAAAGATTGGACCCGTCGTCGTACGATAGAGACTCGTTGCGCGTCGCCCAAGGGGCTAGACGGAGTGCACGGGTCGCGCCGCCTCTCCGTCCTTAGCTACTTGAGAGCTTGTGTTTCGACAGTCAAATGTGAAAGTTCGTGAATGTGCGACAATTTGGCCTTATAGAACGAACTGTCCTTGGGACTCTGAGTCGCAAGCGAGACGATAGCGGAAAAGTGACTAGGACCGATCTGCCAAACATGCAGATCCGCAATCGAATCTTCGCTCCCCGCTAGCGCCTCAGCGATCTCCTCTTGCACCTTGGTCCCTTCAGTGGTGGCATCCAGAAGCACGTTGCCGGATTCACGGATCAGTCGCCACGACCAGCGCAAGATAACCAACGCACCGATCACACCCATGACTGGATCAGCCCATAACCATCCGTAGCTGCGGCCTAGAATCAACGCAACAGTGGCAAGTACCGAAGTTAGAGCGTCCGCCAAGACATGAATATAGACAGCGCGAAGATTGTTGTCCTTGGCATGGAAGCCGTGTTCAAAATGGTGATCATGGTGGTGACCGTGGTCATGATGATGGGAAGGAGCGTCTTTGAGGAGACAGCCGACACTAGATTCACCACCAAACCCACGATAGCCACCCGATGGCCTGGTTATAGCTAATGGGAACGGGATTGGCTAGACGCACGACGCCTTCCCAGCCAAAGAGCATGGCGATCAACGCAAGCGCTACGGCGATGGCAAAGCCGGCCAGGTCGCCTAGCTTACCGGTGCCGAAGGTAAACCGACGGTCTGTTGCATAGCGTCGCGCGTAGCCATATGCCAGCATGATGATAAGCATGGCACCAGCGTGTGTGGACATGTGCCAGCCGTCGGCGACAAGTGCCATCGAGCCGTAGTGCCATGTCGGTCATTTCAAATAGTATAGGGGGGCTATAGTAGATTAAATACAACACTCCTTGTCGAATGCCGGCGAAGGGATTAAGCAGCCCTCCAGGCAGCGCCATCGAGTGGTGGGCTTAGGGGCACAGATGCCCGGTGTCTATTGGCTCGTGGGAAGGGCGAGATGCCTGCAAATTTTTGCGGTTTTACACAGATCGAGCGAGGGCCTGGGGCTGGCTCTCGCCCTCGCCTCAGCGGATTGCAGCACGCCGACTACGCCATGGCACGGCAGGCCTGCGCGCAATCATTGCATATGCTCGCGCAATGTTGACAGTGGCTACTCTGGAATTTTGCGCATTCCTGGCCACACTCCTCACATACTTCCGCGCAAAGGTCACATATTTGGCGAGCGAATTCGCTACTTCGGGCCATATATGCCGCCGCTAGCCTGCATACTGCCGAGCAATCAGCGTCAAGCTTTACGCATCTTGCCATCTTCGTTGCGTCTTCTTCTGTTAGGCAAGCGGCGAAGCACTGGTCGCACGCCTGGGCGCAGGTATAGCATTCGCGGATACAGGTTTCATATTGAGTCGAGTTCATGGAGAGCTCCTATGGAATGGGGCGTTAGCGCCCACATATCTGGCAGCACGTTTCATGCCGCATCCCCGTAACGTCGCTGCTTAAGCGCAGAGATGGACCGGGCGAACTCAACCCAGCTGCAGAGCCCAACGCTGTATTCTGTTTCATTACATTTGAGTAATGTCGCCCCGCGCAGCGAGGCTAGCTACCTAGGCTCACTGAGGACCAGTTACCGCACGCGCCTCGCGGTCCCCGCCCGCAAGCGATGCCGCACCTGGCTAGAGCTTGAGCCCATGACAGCTATGCATCCAGGTCTACAGACCTAAGTCGCAGCGAGTTTCCAATTACACTCACCGAAGACAAGGCCATGGCCGCTGCAGCAATAATGGGCGAGAGCAATATTCCGAAGACCGGATAAAGAACGCCAGCTGCAACGGGAATTCCTGCAGCGTTATAGACGAATGCGAAAAAGAGGTTTTGTTTGATATTCCGCATCGTCGCTTTGGAAGCATGGCGTGCTCGGACGATGCCCATGAGATCGCCGTGAAGCAGCGTGACGCCGGAACTTTCCATGGCGACATCCGTGCCGGTCCCCATGGCAATGCCGACGTTCGCCGCGGCAAGTGCAGGCGCATCATTCACGCCGTCACCTGCCATCGCGACGGTGTGGCCTTTTCCCTGATACCGCCGTACAGCCGCCCCTTTGTCCTCTGGCAGCACCTCCCCTACTGCTTCGTCAATTCCCAAATGCCTCGCAACGGCTTGGGCCGTCGTCTTGTTGTCTCCCGTCAGCATTACCACCTTGATTCCTGCCTGATGAAGGGCCTTGATCGCCTGCGGCGTGGTCGACTTGATGGGGTCTGCGATGCCGACTAATCCTGCGTATTGGCCATCCCAGCCTACGTAGATAACGGTGGCTCCTTTTTCGCGAATAGCCTCTCCGTGGCGCTCGGCGGGCACGTCCACCCCTTGCTCCTCTAAGAAGCGGGCACTACCGCACACTACTCGGCGCCCAGCCACCAGCCCAATCACTCCTTTCCCCACAGGAGAGTCGAAATCGGCCACCGGCAACAGCTGGATTCCCTCGTTCTCCGCAGCGCCGACGATGGCTGCAGCAAGGGGGTGCTCGCTTGCGCGCTCCACACTGGCGAGTGCCTGAAGTAGGTCGGCCCGGTCTATCGCCTCGACCGGCACAACCTCTGTAACTGTGGGCTTGCCTTCCGTTAGAGTACCTGTCTTGTCGACGATCACGAGGTCCACTTTCTGCATATGCTCCAGTACCTCCGCGTCTCTGATGAGTACCCCGCTTTGGGCGGCGCGGCCGACACCGACCATGATGGACATAGGAGTTGCCAACCCGAGCGCGCACGGACACGCGATGATCAGAACGGAGACCATTGCGATCAGCGCATAGGTGAAGGCGGGCGTCGGCCCCCACAGCATCCATGCTCCGAATGCCAGTACAGCCGCGAGGATGACGGCAGGCACAAACCAGCCGGCCACTTGATCGACCAATCGCTGGACCGGAGCGCGACTTCGCTGCGCCGCGCCTACCATTTGAACGATCCGAGCTAGCAAAGTGTCCGCACCCACACGGTCGGCACGCATGACAAAACTGCCGGACTGATTCATTGTCCCCCCTGTCACACGGGAGCCCGGTGTTTTCGCCACCGGAATAGGCTCACCTGTCACCATCGACTCGTCAACCGTGCATCGCCCTTCGACGACCTGGCCATCCACAGGCACCTTCTCTCCCGGGCGTACGCGCAGGTTATCCCCCACCTGCACGGACTGCAGATCTACAGTCTCATCTTGACCATTCGGACTGACTCTTACTGCCGTTTTCGGCGCAAGGCTCAGCAACGCCTTAATCGCACCCGAAGTTCTTTCGCGAGCACGAAGCTCGAGGACTTGGCCGAGCAAAACCAAAACCGTAATCACTGCCGCGGCCTCAAAGTAGACGGCCACCGCACCTTGTGGACGGAAGGCCTCCGGGAACCGTTGCGGTATGAAAGTGGCAACGATGCTGTACACCCAAGCTACGCCTGTTCCCAGTGCGATCAGTGTGAACATGTTCAGACTGCGATTCGTGATCGATTGCCATGCCTTCGAAAAGAACGGCCAGCCTGCCCACAACACGACGGGGGTCGCGAAGATAAGTTGTATCCAGTTGGACGTTTGCGGGCTGATGAATCGGTGCAGGTTGAAGAGGTGTCCACCCATTTCCAGAACAAATACCGGCAAGGTGAGCAGAAGGCCTATCCAAAACCGACGATTGAAGTCACGCAGCTCATGGCCGTCCTGCTCATCATCCAAAGAGACCGTTACGGGTTCGAGTGCCATGCCGCAGATGGGGCAGCTGCCCGGGCCGGCTCGTCGGACTTGTGGATGCATGGGGCATGTGTACTGCGCGGCAATTTTCCCAGGTGCCGGCAGGGCACCATGCGTCGCGTCATACTCTGTGGGCTGGGCATGGGGTACATGTCGCCCACCCGTTGCATGCCCCCCTCGACCTGCCCCATCAATAGGCTGGTCGGCGCGGTCTCGGTGACATGCGTGGTGGCTAGGCTCGCCCATGGACGAATGCCCGGAATGGTCACCGACACCAGCTGGCGGCTTGGTAGGCTTTGCCATGACACTCCTCGCTAGGATGGCGTAGATCTACAGCATAGGCCTTTCCATCGCCGGAAGGTCAATCCCTTACTAGAGGCTTGTTCTGAAAGGCCCACGATCTGAGGAATCGAATCAGTCTTGAGATGCCGGCAGCCTTACGCTATGTATAGGACTGATAGACTTCTGCCTTCCCTGAGGGCAGGACGAGAAGCACGTCATAGGCCATGTGCCTTCCTCCGTAGTCCGGGCCATCCATTCCTGGCGAGCCCAGAGGCATGCTCGGAACCGCCAGTCCGACTGCGTTTGGCTTCTCCTTCAGCAGTCGGGTGATCTCCCTGGCCGGGACGTGCCCCTCCAGTACATATTCTCCAACGACTGCGGAATGGCAGGAGCCGAACGCGTCCGGGATGCGGTTACGTTGTCGTACAGACGAGGTATCGCTGACGTCATGAGTGGTCACTTCAAAGCCATTGGCTTCGAGATGGCTCACCCAGTCTTTGCAGCAGCCGCAAGTGGGCGTCTTCCAGACTTCGATGAGCGTCTTCGGTTGGGCCATCAAGGGGATGGGAGACAAGACGATCGTCACCAATAGGGCTCTACGCAGAAGATTGGCGCTGTGGCTTTCTGTTCGCATCAAATTTCTCGGGTTGGCGGTATAGAAAATGCACTAGAGTCCTGGAAGTCATCACGACATGGGCGATGGTGACAGGATCCCCAGTGCTGCAACAAGAAGCAGGATAAGAGTGGCAGCACTACTCTCGAACATGAGGCTACGACGTAGCGTAAGAACAGCTATCGCATGATCGCCCGTTCGGACGGCGTGCTCCAGACGCGGACTTAGATAGAAGCGATTAGCGGCAGCCAGTGCAAGCATCGTGCCAAATAAGCCAAGCTTTGCGACAAGCAGACCACCGTAGGATGTCAACGACATATCGGGTAGCGAAGCACCGACGATCAACAAATAGTTGACCACGCCCGTAATGGCAAGCGTCAGCACGATGGCTGTGCCCACTTGGGCAAAGCCGTTTGAAGTGCGGTTCAATAAGGCAACGTTGCCGGAGGTGGCTGTCGGCTGAGATAACAGGAGGAACGCGAGGAGCGCGCCCGCCCAAGCGCCGGCAGCGATCAAATGCACGATGTCCGATGTGAGGTGAACGTAGCGCCTAAAGCCTTCGTCCATGGCACCATGCCCGCCCCAAGCGAGTGTGGACAGCGCGATGCCACCGGCTATCGAGAAAATGCCTAGTCCGACCCTCTGATGCGTGCGAGCAAGTACTCCCACTAGCACGCAAAGCATCAACGCACCCAGTCGAGCCACCCATGCCGCGCCAAAGTCAGTGCCTGTCACGATCATTTCGAAGACGTGGCTTTGAAGCTCTGCGTAGGATGTGGCGCCGGTCATGCTTTTGGCCATTATGGCAATATTGGCCAGCGACAGGATGATGCCCAGAGCAGCGAGCGCCGTGCTAACCGCTAAGAATCGCGCACCCGTCGACGAGGCGATTTCCCGTTGACGTAGCGCGTACATACTGAATAGCGGCAGCCCGAAAAGCATGGCAAGGTCAAGATAGAGTGCGAAACGCACGACGACAGTCGGCCAGTCCATTCAGGAATCACTTGACGGTAAACGCGATACTGCCGGTGACTGGATGCGTATCGGAGGACACCGCACGCCAATCCACTCGGTAGTTGCCAGGCGCAAGCACTTGCGCCGGCGTGATGATCATAGCCTTCGGGTCATCGCTACCTGAGATTTTGGCGTTCACCTTCATCGGCCCGTGGTTCGCCATACCGGGCATACCGGTCATGACCAGCGTCGCTCCTGAGAATTGCGTTGTCAGATTTTCCGAGAATTTCAGCTCGATCTTCGGAGGTGCAGTCACCTCGGCCTTGTCGCTGGGCGAGGAAGAAAGCAACTTCGGATGAGCGATGGCCGCGACGCTGGCGAGCATAGCGGCCATAGTCAAAGTGGCGCGAATTGTTGCGAAAAAGGTTGGCATTGTGAGGTCCTAAATACACTGCGG
This sequence comes from Achromobacter sp. JD417, assembly GCF_041879325.1. Classification (NCBI taxonomy): domain Bacteria; kingdom Pseudomonadati; phylum Pseudomonadota; class Betaproteobacteria; order Burkholderiales; family Alcaligenaceae; genus Achromobacter; species Achromobacter sp. JD417. The sequence goes on from NZ_CP087159.1 coordinate 4,505,164, forward strand.
ATTAAAATCATTGGAGCGGCGTTCCGCCCTGCCATTTGGGATGTTGGAAGTGTCAAACTGTTGTCGGTTGCTCGGTTCGTATCCCATCCAACTCGAACCACGAGTTGGAAAGGCTCATTCCCAAAGCCGGCGTGTCGTTGCTAAGAGAGCTAGGGTACCGACAAAATGCGTTGGGCGGCGCTAGACGCTAAAACCAGATGCGAACCCCAGCCAAGATCGCGCGCTCAGACCGGCTTTCTCCCTCTTCGCTCGCATAGCTCGCCGTCTTTCCGAACTTTCGTCCGAACGAAACACCGATGTACGGTGCAACTTCGCGGGTCAGCTCATAGCGCAAGCGAAAGGAGAGCGAGGCATCCGACAAGCCCGCACCGACACCTCGCGCCTTGTCGTCTTTTCCGTACACACTGGCTTCGATCTCTGGAGTCAGGATTAGGCGCTGTGTAAGTAGCAGATCGTATTCAGCCTTCAGCGCGAGCGCGGTTCGTCCAGAACCTCCCACATAACCCGTTATTTCCGTCTCGATGTTATAGGGAGCCACTCCCTGAACACCGATCGCGGCCCAGTTGCGCTTTGGACCAGTGCCGAAATCGCGTCGCGCACCCAACTGTAGATCCCAGAATGGTGAAACGGTGTGACTCCAGAACGCCTCGATCTTTCCGTCAGTGCTGCCATTGACCCGATCACCTTCACTCTTTATCCAGAGCTTATTCAGATCACGCCCGACCCAGAACTGGCCGTCCCATTGAACACCAGTGTTGCCATCTCTGTCATACGCCATTCCCAGTTTGTCAAAAAGCAGATGGCTCGTGATCATGTTGTCCATCATGTGTGGATGGATGTCGTAAGCGGAATATCGTTGTTCTGTTGTGCCGTCGCTTGTGGGTAAAGTTCCAACCGGCACTTCGCCTGAATTCGCTCCGCCCGCCATGTTCTGTATCGAGCCATGGTCCATGCCTTTCATCGAATCCTGGCTCATGCCTTTCATCGAGCCATGGTCCATGCCCTTCATCGAATCCTGGCTCATGCCTTTCATCGAGCCATGGTCCATGCCCTTCATCGAATCCTGGCTCATGCCTTTCATCGAGCCATGGTCCATGCCTTTCATCGAATCCTGGCTCATGTTTTTCATCGAGCCATGGTCCATGCCTTTCCCCGAATCCTGGCTAGATCCTTCCGCCGAACCGTGGTTCATGCCATCCACCGAACCATGGCCCATACCAGGCATTGCGCCGGGATTCGTTTGAGCCATCGCTAACCCCCCAGTGACAGCCAGAACTGCCCCTCCTGCAATCGCCGCGAACCGATTTTTCGTACCTTTATGGTTTGTCATTTGCCTTCACTCCACGACCACTGCACGGAACATGCCAGCTTCCATATGAAAAAGAAGATGACAGTGATATGCCCAGTTTCCTCGGGCGTCGGCACTCACTCGGTAGGTGATACGCTGCGCAGGATTCAAGCTTATTGTGTGCTTGCGGACTTGGAACTTCCCATCTGGGGACTCCATGTCGCTCCACATTCCGTGCAAATGAATGGGATGAGTCATCATGGTGTCATTGACCAAAACAAAGCGGACCCGCTCTCCAAACTTCAGCACAATGGGCTTTGTCTCAGTGAACTTAAGACCGTTGAATGACCACATGTAGCGCTCCATGTTGCCCGTCAGATGGAGCTCGATCTCCCGCGTGGGATTTCGATTGTCCGCCGGTTCCATCACGGAATGGAGATCGGCATATGTCAAAACCCTGCGGCCGTTATCGCGCAAGCCAGGGCCCGGGTCGTCCAATCTCGTCGAGACGACGTCGGGGGGCATCGTATTGGCAGGACTGCGCTCTTCCGGATAGGGGTGCTTGACCTCGACCATGCCCCCTTCATTTCCATTGTTGCCATGGTTCATTCCTGCCATTCCCGACATTGCGCCCATACCGCTCATGCCGGCGTGATCCATGCCCTGCATCGAACCATGATCCATAGCGCCTGGCCCTGACGATGGTGTGCTTCCCATGGAGGAATGATCCATTCCCTCCATCGCGGCTCCACTCGAGCCGCCCACCTCCATCCCAGGCATATCGTGAGCCATGCCCATATCCATCATGGTCAAAACTTGCACGCGGTCTAATGCGGGAACTTCCGCCTGCATTCCCTCGCGCGGGGCGAGCGTAGCGCGCGCATAGCCAGACCGATCCATAGCTTGCGAAAAGATGGTGTAGGCACGGTCTTCAGCCGGTTCGACAATAACGTCGAAGGTCTCTGCGACAGCGATCCGGAACTCATCCACTTCCACCGGCCTGACGGGCTGCCCGTCAGCGGCCACCACGGTCATTTTCAGACCGGGGATCCGGACGTCAAAATAAGTCATTGCCGAGCCGTTAATAAAGCGGAGGCGCACTTTCTCTCCTGGCCTGAAGAGTCCAGTCCAGTTCCCAGCGGGCGATTTCCCATTCGTCAGAAAGGTATACGTGGCGCCGGACACATCGGCGAGGTCCGTATTGTTCATGCGCATCTGCTGCCACATCAGACGCTCATTCAATGCCTGCTTCCATCCGACCCTCTTCGCATCCTCTCGGAGACTCTCAACCGATGGTTGGATGTAGTTGTAGTAATCGGGCGACACCTTCAGCTTGCGGAAGACACTCATCGGATCTTCGTCGGTCCAGTCCGAAAGCAGTACGACGTGATCGCGATCTGCGCTTACCGGGTCGGGACGTTCAGGATCGATGACGATCGCGCCGTACAGCCCGGTTTGCTCTTGGAAGCCCGAATGGCTGTGATACCAATAGGTGCCGCTTTGGCGCACTTGAAATTGGTAGTCAAACGTCTCCCCCGGACGAATACCAGGAAAGCTGAGCCCCGGCACGCCATCCATGCCCGTGGGAAGAAGGATTCCATGCCAGTGAATCGAGGTATCCTCTTTCAGGCGATTAGTCACGCGTAGCGTGACAGTATCGCCCTCCTTCCAGCGCAATGTCGGAGCAGGCAGTGTCCCGTTGACCGTTGTGGCCATACGTGGCGCACCCGTGAGGTTCGCTGGAGTCTGCGCGATTTCCAACTTAAAATCGGTGCCAGACAGCACTGTATTCTGCGACGCGTTGGTGGCCGCCCAGACGGGCGTGCGCCAAAGACCGAGGCTGGCCAACGTACCTCCGGCAGCCAAGCCCTGAACGAAGCGGCGGCGTGGGTTTGAAACTGCACTTGTCATTCGCTATCTCCCCGGGGCGGCCAATAAGGCCCCCGGTCTTGGTTACTTGATCGACACTGCGCCTTTCATGCCTGCGGGATAGTGGCCCGGTTCCAGGCATGCGAACGCGACTCGCCCTGCCTTGTCGAACTGCCACACGATTTCGCCCGTCTTTCCGGACGTTAATGAGATCGAGTTGGGTTCCTCATGACGCATACGGGGATCGCTCAGCATCATCTGATAGTGGGCATCGAGAGTTGCTTCTGTCCCCAACACCATTTCGTGACGAATCTTCCCCGAATTGGTCACGTTGAACCGAACCGTCTCGCCGGCCTTGACCTCAACGTCGCTGGGCATGAACCGCATGGCGTCTGTCATGTTGACGTCGATCGTTCGAGACACCTTGTCGGACGAACCAGGTTTGCCGATCACCGCGGCCGTGTCATGGCCGTCGCGATGACCCCCGGCGTGGTCCCCAGAGGCCGCCGCACCCAGGGAAATCATCAACGCAGCCGTGGCTGTGGCCGCTTTAGCCAATATCTTTTTCTTAGCCATCGCAATCCTCTGAGCTTAGATGGAAAGGTAGTATTTGGCACTATAGATAGCCGCACCCAACCCCAAGCTGTCAGAGAGATTACTTTTTTGTAATGTTAGCTGTATGGCCGATTGATATGCCCACTTCTGTGCCGCCTCGATTAGATGCCGCAAACGCAGTACCACCATGCATGCGTGCTATTGCATCAACGATCGCGAGACCTAGCCCATGTCCCTCCGCCCTCCCGCTGCGGGCGCTGTCAGCCCGAAAGAAACGATCAAAAATTCGCGGCAATGCCTCTGGTTCGATGGGGGTTCCCATGTTGCGGACCTTGATTTCGCCTTCGCTGCCACTGCCTCGACAGAAAATATCAATGTTGAGACCTCTTGGGCTCGCCTTTATGGCGTTGCTCAACAGGTTTGCCAAGGCCCGGCGCAGCAAGCGCGGATTTGCTCGAACCGTCCCTCCACCGTGAATAGTGACCGACAGTCCGGCCTCCTCCAATGCAGCTTCGTAGTACTCGACGACGTGCGTTGCTACATCAAGCAGCTGGACTTGTTGCGGATCCTGAGCGAGCTCCCCGCCGTCTGCACGAGCAAGGAACAACATATCATTGACAAGCGCCGTCAGGCTCTGCAGTTCTTCCAAGTTTGAGGCGAGCAGATCCTTCAGCTCATCAACGGAGTGAGCCGAGGAAAGTGTGACTTCGGTACCGTTGATTAACGTCGCCAACGGAGTACGCAGCTCATGCGCTACATCTGCGTTGAAGCCCTCCATCTGCTGATACGCGGCTTGCAAACGATCCAGCGTGTTATTGAACGTGTGCGTGAATTCGCGTAGCTCCCGGTCGATCCCGCGCTCTGGAAGCCGTACCGCCAAGTTCTCGGGCTGGATAAGTGAGGCCTGGACGGATAGCCTGCGTATTGGCGTTAACGAACGCCGAACCGCCCAGGCGGATAGAACCACCGTGGCGCCGACCCACAGTGCGCAGATGAAAATAAGTGCAGTGGCAAACGCATACAGGAACTGCATGCTTGGCCGAATATTCACCGCGACGATCAGGTCGGCGTCTTTGAGAACCGGACTGTCAATCTTCAGACTCAAACCACGCATGTCCCATCCGTCCAGAGTCTTTAGCCACACTTCGTCCTCGCCCACTTGCCGCAGGGCGGGAGGCGCGTCGGTGCCATAGAGTACTTTTCCATCACGGCCCAAGATCCACACCCTCAGATTGACATGGCCGACGAGGATATTGCCGAGAGTCTCCCGAAACTGCTCCATGTCCTGAGGCGTATCGAGCATGTCAATTAGATGGTCTATTAGCTCCAACTTTCCCGCCACCTCACTCATCTCCTGGCGCTGCACTTCCCGCTTAAGTGCCCAGAACAGGGTATAGCCGGCGATGCAGGATACGACGAAAGCGATCACGCCCAGCAGGACCGTGAGGCGGATTTCAATTGACGGTATGCGCCAGCCTCTCACGATGCTCTAGCCTCGAGCACGTAGCCCATCCCACGCACGGTGTGAAGGAATTTTTTTTCGAAAGGGTCATCAATCTTCGCGCGGAGTCGGCGCACCGCCACTTCAATGACGTTTGTGTCGCCATCGAAATTCATATCCCACACCTGCTCCGCGAGCATTGTCCTGGACAGCACCTCACCCTGCCGGCGCAACATCAGCGCGAGCAAGGAAAATTCTTTCGCGGTCAAATCAAGTCTGACTCCCGCACGGTGAGCCTTGCGACGGGCTAGATCCAACTCTAAGTCGTCCAGTCGCAAAAGCGTGGATTCTTGCCCTCGGCCGCGGCGCAGCAATGCCTGTATCCGAGCAAGGAGCTCCGAAAACGCGAATGGCTTTACAAGGTAGTCGTCCGCTCCACCCTCCAAACCTCGAACGCGGTCTTCCACCTTATCGCGCGCGGTCAACATGAGCACAGGCGTGTCCTTAACCCGGCGCAGGTCGCTCAAGATACCGAACCCATCGATACCGGGAAGCATGACATCCAGCACTATCAGGTCGTAGTTGTTCTCCAGTGCGGCATGCCTGCCGTCTGTCCCGTCCAGTGAAACGTCGACGACGTAGTTGTGTTCCCTCAATCCCTTCTGAAGATAGTGCGCAAGCTTGCGCTCATCTTCAATGACCAGAATACGCATAGTCCACCTCAATTCATTGCATAAATGTAATCAGGCAGTCCGAGTCATGTCAGGACAGCCCACGTAGAGTTCAGCCTGTAGGACAACCACGCCGTTGAACTCTGAACCCAAGGACTATTTATGCGAACTCGCAAATCGATCACTTCACTTATTGTGGCTGCGGCAGCGCTCGGGCCGGCCATCGCCGGCGCATCCACTACCTTCGAAGTTACCAACGACGAAATCGGCGTTGCGACACATTATGCGCCCTCCGCTGTCACACGAGAGCAGGTCGCTCAAGACCTGGCAGCTTGGAAGAAGCGCCCCATTACGGCCGATGGATGGACATTGACCGACGGCGAGGAAGGGTGGACTGCCGCCTTCGGAAGAGGCGATGCACCGGGTGACCGACACAGCATTCTGTCGCAGACGTCCCATCCACACTGGCAGGCTGTGGACGGTGAAGCCGGTTGGCTCAATGCCCTCGGAACTTGAGGCACGACGCTTCCTCCATCGCACTCAGATTTGAGATCGCACCGCGGTCCATTTCTGCGGAGTTCTCCAGCGGCATCCTCGAAGCGCGGCCACAGGAAGAGCCTGGACCGACCGTACCCCGTTCACTGGAGGTCCGTCGCTGGGTGATGGAGAGCTCGTTTTCGCCAGCCAGCGGACTTCTATTCACTATGAGAAATCTTATGAATCGCTTCACTCTTTCCCTTCTCGTCTCTGTGCTTTCGGTCGGCATGGCGTCCACTGCATACGCACAGTCGAAGACCCGAGAGCAGGTCCTGCAGGAATTGCAACAGGCGCGGGCGGCCGGGCTGATTACGTATGGCGAGCAGGCTTATCCACCCCCCTTTTCGCAACTGAGTGCGAAGACGCGCGCCCAGGTCGGTGAGGAATTGCGCGAGGCGAAAGCTGCTGGGCTTGTAAACAACGCGGAACAAGCCTATCCGCCTGCGCTTCTCGAGACGTTGTCCCAATCCAAACCTCGTGGGGAAATTCGCGCGGAACTCGATGCCGCCAAGGCCGCCGGCCAGATCTCTTTCGGTGAACTGGACTATCCTCCGGACACTAACGGCTAACTGCTTGGCCCTTGGCTCGCGCAGCGTGCGGAGCTCGGTGAGGGTGCGTTTGTTGGGTTTAACTGATTCGGTGCACACAGGGGCTGAACTCATGGCAAGCCTCCGCGATTTGCTAGTGGAATGGAGCGTGGACGAACTCCGGACTTGCACCCATCGCTATGTGGCAGCATCATCAACTTCGGCTCATTTCGTATCCACGCGCATCTCTTTGGCCAGAAACGGGAGAAGTTCGAAGTTGCTTCGGCTTTGTGCTCTTCGACAATCACCTAGGTCGTACTCGGCCGCCGGACAAAGCCCCGCGCAGCCGTCGCCAGATCGTGAGCGACCATTTAAGTGGGACGAGTACAGCCTCGTTCCTAGTGCCTAGTCGATGAGAAAAGTTCACCCGCAGCGGCGCGATTAGGCCAACCATCAAAGGATGCAGCGAGAGACTCGTTCGCTTCACTGCCCACCTCGATGGGGCTACCGGACCGCGATTGGTGGCAAAGGTGGTCGTCGGCCCCCGATTCGCGCGGTGGTGGGCATGAGATTTGCTGCGCGAGGTCCGCTGCCCAGGATATGGACAGCACCACCTTTCTTGGAAAAATCATGGGCCATTTTAAAATTTCACTCTATGCGCGCACCGGAGTAGTCAGCCGCTTGGTCGCCCTTCTACTCGGAGCTAGCATAGCCATCATTCCTTTCGCCGCCCCAGCTCAAACGGCAGCTAGCCCAGAGAATCGATCGACAATGGGGTCAAACCCCTCAAAGGTCGACACTCCCGCCGATATGCGGGATTCAATGATGAACATGCAAAAGCGCATGAACACATTTGAGGCCTCGGGCGATCCAGATCGAGACTTTGCAGCCATGATGCGCATGCATCATTTGGGAGCAGTGGACATGGCCGAATTCGAACTCAAGCATGGAAAAGATCCGGAGATGAGACAAATGGCAAAGGAGATCATCACGGCGCAGAAAAGCGAAATCGCAAAATTTGACGCCTGGTTGGCAGCACAAAAAGGGCGCGCGAAGTAGATTTGGTGCGCAGGTTCGATGTAACGTTGATACTTTTCAACTTTTTCTCGAAAGCCGCCCCAGCTCAGCTGTCACCGGGGCGAGTGCGCTGGCAGAGGTTGAAGCGTCTTCTACGGGCCTCAGCCATCGCCGGGCAGCGTCGACCGCCGGGCGCGAGGCCAGCGAGGCGACGAGTGTAGATGCACCTCGATCAGTCGCCGTTGCCCCGCTGCGGCCGTCGCGCAGAATTCGCCGCCCGCGGTTCGCCCGGCGCCAGCGCAAGTCACGATCGCGCGTTCTGAGGAGTTGTGCGAAGGGTTTCATAGTCAGTTCGATAAATCGAATATCAAACCCGATGAACTTGATCGGCCCTTCTGCCCGTTGTAACGTGGCGCAGGCCGTGCGCGGCGCGGGCTGTGCGTTGGTGAATAACAGCATGAATAATGAATGCGGAGTCAGAGCCGGCGTTCGCTCGTTGACGCGCTGTGGGGGCACGATCGGTTCCCGCATGCACGCCCTTCAGTCGCATCAATGCTGAAAGGCGCCGCCATTGAGAAGCGAACGGCGGCAATGGGTCGAAATCGGCCTGTCGCCAACGCAGTCCAAGCCCGGGAAGGCCATGCAGCCAAGCGTATTGGGCGTGGCCGCATGGCCGATACCAGACCACGCCAGCAGTGTGCCGGACAAGCTCAGGTCGCCTCCACGAGCAAGGGCTCCATGCCGAACAAACAGCGGCCCCTTTTGGGGTTGAGACACAAAATCAAACCTCCACAGGCAGAACGCCTGCGATAGGCCACGCGGGGAATGACGCAAGTCACCAGACAGCGGATCGAGGCCGGTTTTACGTGCGCTCACCCGCCTGAAGTTCCGAAATTCTCCCAGAAAATCACCTACATACGCGGACTGTTGCCATCGCAAGCTGTGATCCCTCCGTACCGTACCTACATGAAGGAATGTACGGTACGCGCTTTCGAGCGGTACGGCCGTACCTCCCCGCACGTGAATCCAGAGCGCTCGGCGGCGGCAGAAAACCTCTTCCCGGTCGGCATGCCGCCACCGGCTTTCCGCGGCGACGTTTCTGCTTGCGCCATATCCACGGCGCTGCGGACGCAGAAGCGCCGGCACGATACGCAGGAATGACGACGGCCTTGCAAAATAAGGTGGCATACATAAGGTTTATTTGCACCCACCACAAAATGAGTTCGTGCTAGGGTTTCGTCTTCATAGACATCATGCGAGGACGACAACCGTGACCCAGCTCCTTCCCCATACCAAAAGGAAGCCATATCACCCCGTGGTGATCGATATCCTGAAGGAGCGGTCGGCGCGGGTCGTGCTTGACGCACCGTGCGGCCACGGCTGGCTGGGCAACGAACTACCTCGTGTTGAACCGGCCGCGCTTATCGACGGTCTTGGCCTTTGGGAGTATCCGGACGCTGTGCCTGCCTACAGGTGCGTCCAAGAGCACGACCTGGATGAGCCGCTGCCAGCTGCGCTCCAGGGGTATGACGCCGTAGTCTGCGGCGAAGCAATACACCTGCTGAAGAGCCCCGGTACGGCCCTGGCCGGCTTTAGGGCAGCGCTGCGGCCTGGCGGTACCCTTGTCATCACCACGCCCAACACTTGGCACGCCCGATCGAGGCCAATTTTTTCTGCGCGGGTTCCACTCAGGCTTTAGCCCCATGTACGGAAAAAGGCGCGGTGAATACATCACCTATTTCCCCTTCTCGTTCCCACAGCTGCACTTGATCCTGACTCAAAGCGGCTTCCGCAATGTGCAACTGCATGACGTGGACGAGCCAAAGCCGAAACGACCGCTCGAACGGCTGCTAGGATGGCCAGGCGAAGTGTATTGCCGCCGAAAGGCGGCGGCTGCCGATACCGCGGAGGAGCGCGATTACTGGACTCAGGCGGGCAGCAAGCAATCGCTCTATGGACGCTGGCTGGTTGTCACCGCGCAAAGATGACAACCGTGGCTGGCCAGCAGCGGGCCCAGCCCGCCCCTAAGAAGTTGAGCGCTCCGGAACCTCAACTGTTCCAGGCTCCAAGCCGCGAGCCATATCGAAGAAATCGAGCTCCGTGTAAATCATTGTGGATCTTATATCACGCTGGCGGAGCAGCTTCTGCACAAATCTCACGTCTCGGCCCGCCAGCAGTTGCGTCTTACCGAATGTATGGCGTAGCCAATGAGTGGACGCCCGCCGCAACAACTCGGCGTCGGCAGTATTTCCTAATCCATCAAGATACTCTGCACACTCGGCGAACTCCTTCTTCACGATGTCCCAGAGCGTCGCGCGACGCCGTACCTCGCCCCACTGAAGCGCACCTCGACGCCCTCGGACCGATGGTCGAACGCCATTGTCCGACCGGCGCGTTCGCCCAGACAACACGAGCGCTGTCGTCTCGCCAGGTTGCGGTGCGGGCGGCAGTCCGAAGGCTTGCCTATACGCTCCAAGCTGCTCGATGAGTGCATAGGGCACCGGCACGCGGTCGACGTATCCTCCTTTGCCATGACGCACAAGAAGCGACCAGTACGTTTTCATGGATCGAGGATCGGACATGAGCTCGAAGTCGCCCATATTCGCCAGCACGACCTCCGAGGCACGCAAGCCGACCCCTTCGATAAGCTGGATCAAAAATCGGTTTCTGGCATACGTTAGTCGCGCCACGAGGGTTACATAATCCCGCTTATCCATGAGCCCGATGACTGTGTCTATTAGGTCAGGCGGAACCGCGTGGCGTGTCGGGGCTGCACGCTGTGCACCGCCGCCCAGTCCAGCCATCGGATTCTGCTTCACATGTCCGGTCTGGAACCAGAACACGAAGAGCGCATGCAACACCTTCTGCGCATGCGACACCGACGTCGGTCCTAAAGGCTTTCGAAAGGGCGTCCATGCACTGTCGTGCTGAGGCAAACGGCGACGGCAGATGTGCTGTGATGCGCGAGTCCGGAGGAAATCGAGGTATGCCAGCACATCCTGAAGTGTCCAGCGGCCCGGCTGAACCACACTGAACTTCTCGCAGTACCATCTCAGCCGAACCATCTCGGAACGATATGAGCTCAACGTACGGGGACTCACGGGCGGGTTGCGCGCTTTCAGAGTCGCGAGCCAGACCTCAGCTGCCGCCCAGTCATCGGTCACCACACCCAGGACAGAGTGACCGTCCGATCCCCCAACAACGATATCTGCGCTCATTCGGCAGCCCTACCACTGGTGGCCGCACGACGATAGGCTTCAAGCATTTCGCGCTCCTTCACTCTTTTGGCCTGCACCGAATCCAGTGTTTCCTTCAGCAGGCGAGCCTCTCCTCTGGACTGCTCAATTGCGTAGAGCGCGAACAACCTATTCCCTTCTGAGAATCGCGCATTCTGAGCCAAGGCCGCCCCAAGCTCGCCGTTCCTCATAAGCAGCTGATCGGCAACTTCCCTGACCGCGAGCAGCGCTGCCTCGGCTGCGCGTCGCTCCTGGATTGCGATCGCCAACTCTGACCTCATCCGCGCGCAGTCCGTCTCCAAGTGCTGTATACGCGCTCGTTGGTGAGACAGTTGCACCGCGAGCGCGGATATAGCCGGATCTCGTGCTTCGCCCGCATCAGGGCGTGCAACACGAGCAGCATAGGGCCGCGTATCGGCTTTGCCCTCAGTGGCAATCAGGCCTGAGTATCCACTTGCGATCTCGCTTTCCACCTTCAGCTTGGCCGCGTGTACCGTCGATTGCGAGGGAGAAAACGGGGCACCGAATGCCTTCAGCATTGATCGGTAGGTGCCAGCGCCATGCAGGCGGCCAGTGGCGCTGTAGGACAATCTTATGAACGCGACCAGGTAGGCTTCGTTTCCCTGCACCTGCGCATCGGGCAGTTGCCCGAGGCCCGAGGTAATGGCGCGAACCTGCTCATCTGAAAGCAGCGACTCTCTCCGACCGGACATGTTTCTAGCCAAACATGTTGCCCATTTGCGCCAGCGCCGCACGCTCGGCGTCGGACAGCGCGTCGCCTTCGTTCGGGTTTATGCGCTCGGACTCGCCAGCGCCTCCTTGTGCCGAGGCCACCGAGTCCTTCGCAGGCACCACCGCCGGAACGACGGATACTGGGGGTGCGGTGATGGAGTGAGACTCCGGCGCCACTGGCGTCGGCCTGGCGGGCGGTTGCGTCTTGGCAGCGGAGAAAGGACCTGTCGCCGCCCCCTTCTCCGCCGGTGGGAAAACAGCACCGACTTCCGCGCCCGACCGAAGCGCCTCGATGTCAAATGCCGGCGTTCCCAGCGGCTGCGGCGATCTGAGTGCCGGCCGTCGTGTCTCAGCTTGCAGACCGCCAGGCCCACTTAGGGCAGCCTGCACGGCGGCATCCAGCGTACCTTGTTCGAGATGGTGCAGGAACCATTGATACAACACCCCTCGAATGAGGGGCGTCTCCTGCCGGTAGGGCAACGCCGCCAGGAAGCGCAGCATGCCCGGGCATTGCGTTTCCCTCACGATAAGCGGCATGCGCCGCTCAGTCTCGTCCGGGTCGTAGATCTTCTGGTGGCGCGGCATAGTCAAGCCGCCTTGACAGACGTCCGAGCCGCACTTTGCTGCTTCAACTGGCCGACAGCAAATCGGCAGAAGCCGTTGGCAACAGCCATGCGAGGCTCCTCCAGCAGGATCGTGTGCGGCCACTTCTCGCTCAGGGTTTCAGCCAGGAACACGGCGCCGCCGCCCGCCAGCAACACCCCGTCCAGCGTGGATACCTCGCGCGACAGGAGCGTATCCGCCTCTGCAAGGATAAGCTGCGCAACAGGACGGACCGCCTCAGCCACATCCTTCGTAACGTCGACCTTCTGTCCGAAGTGTTTCACGGAGCCGGCGATCAACGCAGCATGGCATTCTCGATCGCCAACGCGAATTCCCCGGTCGGCCAATATTGCCGCCAGCCGCTTGACCGAGGATCCGATGCCATCGCAGCTGCCGAAAGCTCCCGCGATATGGCGACCATTCCGAACGAGCAAAAAGTCCGTCGTGAAATGTCCGATCTCGATCACTGCCCAGGACAGCGGCTGACCGTCGTCACCCGAGAAGCGCTCCTTCACAGGGATGCCGCTCGGATTGAGGACATGTTGGAAATAGGCGCCGGCGGGCTGGGGGATTACCTTGACGTCGGTGCCGGCGACCGATTTAGTGATCTCCGCCAGCTTGTCCTTCTGATGGTCAAACACGTTGGAGGGGGATCCGATCACGATGTACGCATCCTCCAAGCCCTTTACGCCTCTGGCCTTCAGCCGCGCCAGGGCGGAGGCTACAAGCGCCTTGTAGCCAGGCTTCTCGATCCAGTCATCGTCCATTCCGATGTTCGTTCCGCGGCCGCCTTGAAGACGAGCGGTCTCGCCAGTGAAGTAGGTCCGCCCTTCGACAGCGACCGTCTCATTCGCAGCTTCGGCGGCCGTAGCCTCGTCGGCGATGTGGAATGCTTCGCACACATCAGACGGGAAGAGGAACCGATCAAACAGGCCGGAAGCGTGAGAAACAACTTTGACGGCGCTGCGGCCGATGTCCAATCCAATGCAAGTACGATTCATGCGCAAAATTTCCTCAGGTGGCATTGATCAATGGGCAGTACACACTGCACCAATGAGCGAATCCTAGGCATCGATGCAAGCGGCTACAAGAGCGCGCGCCAAAAAACGATTTGAGCGTCGAAATGGATTGCACAATCCAAAACGATGGCAGCCTCGCGAGGGCAGGCCGGCGGCTCGCGCCAGCACCGATGAAGTTGCGAATTGCGTCCTCCACCGCCTCATGATTACCACCCTTTCTCCACTTGGAAGCCGTCGCATTGCGACAAAACCTACTTTGGAGAGAGTTATGGACTTGGTGAAAAGCGTCAGCATTGGCAATCTGTTGAACCAGCGAGAGGCAGTACTGCAACGTCTGCGCTCAGCTCGCGACCTGATCGAAGAGGCACGCAAGATCGCGAGCGCTGCGCATCTTGGCTGCGTCGAGGACATGTTCTCGCCTGGCCGCTATGGTTTCTCGGGCAATTTCCTGACGGGTGACTTCGGGAATGTTGAACGATGGATCGATAAAGCCGGCTGGGAGTACCTGATGGCGGAAAGCGGAATCCGCACTTTTATGGACTCCGCAACCCGCCAGCGGTGGGCCGAGGCGATGAACAAAGAGGAGATCCCTCCTCTTACCGTGGATGTCATTGCCTCCACCTTTGGACAGCTGTACGACAATCGGCAACAGATGTTCGAGAATGGAGTAGTCGAGATCTTCCGGCGGCTGAGCTGGAACTACAAGACCAACGAGCCGTTCAAGTTTGGGCGACGAATCGTCTTAAGCTACATCCTTCAGTCTGATCGTTGGGGTGGCGCATATCCTCGGAACTGCGATCAGCTCGATGACCTGGAACGTGCGCTCTATGTTTTGGACGGCAAGCCAGAGCCCGACCACCGGCAGTCGATCGGCACTATCGTTCGAAGCAAGATCTACGGAAAGGAATGGAGTGCGGAAACCGACTACTTCGCACTTCGCTGGTACAAGAAAGGATCGGCTCATGTCACTTTCAAGCGACCAGACTTGATTGGCAAGCTGAATTCAATTCTTGCGGCGCGCTATCCGAACGCCTTGGCGTCCGACACGCGCTGACACACCAACCCACGGCCTCGCCGTGGGTTTTTTTTCGGCAAAAAAAAACCCGAACCGAATGGTTCGGGCGTTTTAGGCTTGCCTCCGGCTATCCCGCGCCGTTAGCCGCGGCCGAGCGCTTTCGTTCCTTCAGCGTGCTGCACGATGGCCGCAGATCACTACCACGATGCAAGTCGGGGTCGGCGTTATACACCTGGTACGGCGCCTGGCCAAACACTCCCGCCGGCATTTTTGCCACTACAACCTGGTCGCCGACATCGATGCAGTTAATGCGCAGCATCATTTCCAAATACTCTCCCGGGACCGGTACCTCAGCAACCGTCTTGCCAGCATCGGCCACCACAATCACGGGCGGCGCTCCACGTGTGCTTGCGGTGATCAGATCGGCGATGATGCCTACTGCCCCCAGGGCCAGCGAGCCCTGGCCCACCGACATTCCAGCATAGGCGGTCGCAGCTGCTCCAATACCGGCGTCACCGACCATATCACCAGCAGCTCTCGCAAGGCTGGTGACAGTGCCATCCTTCTCGGTCACGCGAATGTCGACCATCGTTCCCTTAGCAACCACAGGCGCCCCGGCGACATATTCCTTGCCGTCCTTCACTTGCACACTGGTGTTGGCGCATCCGACGAGTGTCAACCCCAGGAAAAACGAGAAAATAAACCGCTTCATAGCTCCTCCGAAAGTATGTCAAATCGTATCAAACTTTTCAGTACAGCAACCGATTGACATACGGTCGTTTACATTTGATGGTGGCTTAGGGAGCAACACCCAGGGCCTTCTTGCAGTCGCCGTCTGGCATACGGGTCCAATCTCCGCCGACCGCCTCCAGCGCTTTACGGCAACCGGCGGCGACCGCATCTTCCGTCCAGGTCCCGGACTTCGCCTTGTTCAGGTCGAACTGGGCGTATTGCGTTTCCACAGCTGCCATGACGTCTACCAAGAACTCGGACAGGTCGATCTGAGAAAAGTCGATTTTCTCCAGCTCGGCCGGCGTGAACCCATCGCAGGTCGGATCCTTTTCGTCGCCCCAGCCTTTCCCAAGCTGCGCCCGCCCCTGTTCATTGATGATCCGAGCAAGTTTGGAGTTGTAGCAGCAGTAAGACTGCTTGCGCGTCGCGCAGGCGCCCAGCACCTTTTTGGAGCACCAAGAACCAATTCGGTCAGTACAAAGCCCCGCGTCGCGTTTCAACGCCAGTTCCATTTCCTTCTGATCGCAGCTCATGACTTCCATGACGAACTGCATGGCGATGGCGAATGCAAGCGCATAGGGGTTGAAATACAACGCCGGGAAACCCGTGCCGGCGCCGCCGGCGAGCAGATAACCCTGAGTGCCCAAGAACGCTCCTGTACCTCCGATGGAGACCCCGTACATCCCAAAGCTGGGGCCACTGCCTAGCCAGTTGGCAATGCCCTCAGATGCGGCTTGGCTGGTATTGGTGACCATCGAGCCCATACCGCTTGAGAGCCAGCCTACCGCGTCCGATGAGCCATACAGCATGTCGAAAACATACTTCGAGCCCGATCGAAGCGCAGCGCCACCGGCGGCGGAGAACAGTTCAGTGGCGAAAGCGTTGTTCGACTTTGCGCCGCCCTTCTTCGTACAACAGTTCTTGAGACCGAACCCTCGCGCTGAGCGACACGACTCGCCCACGCCGCCGAAGATATCAAGGCCGTCGGGGTTATAGACACCAATTTGGCGCGCGATTTCCATGTCAGCTACGACTTGTGCGAAATCGCCGTCCGGCTCCCACCCCGACTCGAAGCAGATGCCGCCAATGCAGATCGTGTTATCGCCGCAGTATTCGTACTCGCGCTGCTGACCCCGCTTGACCAAGCACCGATACTCCATCTCGTATTCCACGCATCCGATGCCTGGCAAGTCCGTGATGCACTGACGCGTGTATGCTGTGCACTCAGACCTGTCGCGCAATGGTTGGCACGTATCGGCAATGTTGTCGGTGATGCACGTGTAGTCCCGCTGCCATTTCCAGCATCCACCGACCTCGGCTAAAGTCACCTCATAGCTGTTGATCACCTTGGAGGGCGAAGTGTCCACGCACACTCGACGGTTGAGCTCGCAGCTCTTCACGCCTGTCTGGCCCGCTTCTTTGCTTGGATCGACACAAGCGTCGATCCAACCGTCGGGGCTGCATACCGATACGCCGTCCTTGGTCATGTAGCTGACGCACTGCCGCTCTGGGATGGTGTTACCTGGGCAAGAAGAAATGGGAGGACTGGCGGCCGCCGACGCAGCCATGGCAGTCGCCTTCGCCCGCATGGCCATCGGATAACATGCCTCCACCATTCCATCGGCGGTACAAACCGTCTGGCCCTGCTCGTTGGTCGTCGTTGCTTGACACCGCGACTCCCAGACTTCACCGACCTCGCATCTCAACGGCACCGTCGGGTGATCGAAGGGATGTTTGGCGGCCGTCGCGGCCGCCGGCAACAGCACCATGCATGCCGCGGCAATCCATACGGTCGAAATCAGACGCATAGAAGCCTCACTTCACTGCTGCGGCAAGGGCCGAGCAGTTGTTGTTCCACTGGACGGAAACTCGGCGCTCCGGCACGCAGAAGTTGTACTGAGAGTAATCATGGATGTCGGGATACCCCGCGCCGCCCCTGATGTGATAGTTGTTGAAGCGGAATGTGCACTGGTCAATGACCTGTGAATAAACGACAAACCACTCGCCGCAATTGCCGTTTGCACCGCACCGATACCCCTGCGTCATCGCCGTCTGAGCGCCGTAAATCGAGATGCGCTCGGTCTTCGTCCCGAAGTCGGTGACTTCGCACGGATAGTCCATGCCGGCATCTCCGCCGCTGTTGCACGTCTCCCAGTGCGTCCCGATCGGAACGTGGTAGCCCGTCACATCAGCCCAACCCTGCTTCGGATTGACGGTTATCGTCCAATCGGGGGCCTTCGAATTTGCCACCACTCGGACATACTCCGCATCCGGCAGGACCTGGTCATAGTAGATCTGGACCGTGGGTTCCTCGGTGCATGACTTCTCCGCGATCACGTTGGCTTCTGTGCAATTCTCTGTCGCGTATTCGTCGGGCTCCGTCACCACGCGCGTTTCGCAACCTTTTCCAGTCGAGTCGTCCGAGATGGGAGGCGGCCCGAAGTTGCACACCGGATCTAATGGATCATTGCAAGGCTCGACAGTTACGCGTCCGCGATACTCGCCGGCGAGAAAGTTGATTCCCTCGCACTCTTGGTCAAACACTTTCACTTGATCGGATACAGCTTTCTGTCGTTGCTCAGCACTCATTCGATCCCATTGGCCCGGAGCAAGATATGCCTTGGCACTCTCCACTGGATCGAACCCTTCTCGGTCACATGTTCCCCCCGAATACGTCTTGCTCTGGGTGATGCGCCCGACGCCAATGTTCATCATGTCGCCATAGCCTCCCTGGTAGTCGCTCTGCTGCTTGACGTCCTTCTTCGTGAATGGCAGCTGCGAAGCGGTTTCCTCGCTAATCGACGACGTTCCCTCCTGTTGCCGTTGCGCTTTTCCGAACGCAACACCTGCGTCATGAGCGGCTTGTCCGATCTGAGCATGCGCACCGCAGCTGGCCGCGAGCAAGCACGCACCCAGCACAACCTTTCGCATAACGGCCTTTGCTTCCATCACTTCCCCCCGATCGACGAGCTCATGAACGGGCCGCTCTCCATACCCCTGGGCCCATCGAGGGGAGGCTCGCCGTCAGCGCATATGTTCAGTTGAATACTCGGTAATTGCACATCGACGAGAGTCCCGGCCAAGGTCGGGACGCCACCTTGCCGAATGTCTACCTGGAGCCGTGCACACCCCTCCTGCGCCAACGGACGGACTACCCGGACTTGCACATTGACCGGCTGCGTTGAACGTGTCGCCGCTTTGATGGCAGCAGCGTGCGGGCCGCCCAGTTCGCCAAGCACCTCACCGCTTGGCGCCTTCAAAGCGGAAATCAATAGTTCGGTATCGAGGCCCGGCAATACCTGCTGACTCAACACGGGCGCGTGTATAGCGACGAACGCGGACAACACGAAGGCTCGCGCACAAGTCTTCATCGCTGACCTCCCGGCGGTGCCGCGGCTTCCCTCTGCTTCAAGATCGCCGAGCGCCACGTCCTGGCCGCGTCCGCCACTGCCGGCGATGAGCTACGCCGTTGCATGACGTCGAGCGCTGCGACGATGGACAGATCACCTTCCACCTTACCGTACAGGCTGCGAGGTGAGCAGGAGGACGAAGCGCCTTCAGGGCAGCCCTCCTCCAGTGCGGAGGCTGCCCCAGTGAGCACGACAGTCGGCACGGCAGTCACATTAAACATAGAAAACAGATTGGGATTGATCTCCCATGTGGCGCCCGCGGGATTCACGCTGGCCGCCGCTGTCTGCGTCGCGGAGAGTCGGCTTTCCTTCATGCCCCGCAGCACGAGTGTCGCTCCGGCTTCCTTTGCCTGGGCAGCGAGATTTTCCAAAACGCTTTCGGGCATCGAGAACGACACAAAGACAATGAGGGCATTCTCGGGCACAGCACCATGGCCGCCTTCACCTTGTGCCATTCCCATCGCCCTGCCTTGGGCCCGTTCGAAATCTGCGATAGCTTTGTCGAGGCCCTGCACTCGCGCCCGCGCCTCCTCCACATCGGATCGGTAACGCTGACGTTCAGCTGCCGACGCAGGAGCATCGAAATTCTTCAAAGATGGTGCGAGCTTGGTCCCTTCCTGTCGAAGCGCTTCTTGCGTAGCGCGACGGAAGCTCTCTGTTGTGGCATTCATATCTGCCGCACCCGGCATTTCAAGTTGAATCGCCGGCATATCCTCTGGAACCGAGCCCAGAACCTGCGCTCCTGCACCTACGTGCAGCGATAGGGCTATAGCCAGGCCGGCACGCGGCGCGAATTTGTGTCCAATCACTTTTTGACTCGCTCGAGAAAAATCGAATAGGAATGGCGGATCAGCCCTGCGCATCACGGCCAGGCGCCCGAGCAGCAGTCCCGTTTTCGAAAAATTCCATAACCGAAATCTCGGTACTTCCCGCTGGGCACTTCGACCCCCTCCTCGGCGAGGAGCGTGGATCGCCCGATGGGGCCGCAGCAAGTGCCATCGATCTTTTTCGTTTGCGGCACAGGCCATAGTCTCTGGAACTTGTATTGGCGCTTATCCATGATTGGCTGCCAGTACCCGGCCTGCGAGCAGGAAGCGTCCTCGCCATAGTGCGCGGCCATGGATTTGAACTCGTGCTGCCATGCCAGCATTCGGGTGCTCAACAGCCGCGACGTCGCGTCGTTGCTGACGTGCGGATAGACCCAGCCGGTATAGGGATATATGCTGCCCCATGCGCCAGCAGTCCAGAAAAGCTCCGGTCTCGGAAAGTCCACCAGTGCGGCGACCGCATCAACTGTGCCAGCGGCTATACCCGCCATATTCGCTACAGCGAAGGAGATCGGATTCATCGTGGTCGAAAGCTCCCAGTCGTCATAGGCTGGGTCCACTTCTGCCGGCCACGCCGGGCTGATGCTTCCTTTGGTGAGGCACCCCGCGTCAAGTAGGACATCGAGCACGTACATTAGCGGGTTGGTGTAGCCATGCACCCAACGGAACGTCGAGCGCGACAAGGGGCCGATTCCCGCGGTTTCCTTGTGGCTGGTCATACCAACTTTGTTGTCGTTGATGCCCGCGTTCAGTCTTACCCCTCCGAGCAGAGGAAAACACCAAGGAACGGTGGTGACGTCGGTCATGTAGACCATCTCCCAGAACGACGTTGGAACTCCCACCTGAGGCGGACTCTTGCAGAAGCAGAACGCGTTGTTGAAGCCCGTGTCGAAATCCTCACCGCCGCGCTTGAGAAGGTCCTGCCCAAAGAGCCGAATCGGGTACACGCACGACCAGCAGTAGGCGGTAATCGGATTTGGAAACTCCCCTTCGCAGGTCAGAGAGTCCGCGTTGGCGGACAAGGCGCTACAAGCGAGGGCTACCGCGAAAACGGCTCGCCTGAACGCCCTTCGGAATTGGCTACTCATTTGCCCACCTCATCGGCCTCGTCGGGTGGCATCCCGATTTCGCGAATCTCCAGCACCTTTCCTTGCTGCGACACCAATGCGGGAACGCGGTCGATTCCAAACCGCGTCGTGACAGCGCCGCCCAAATCGAAGTAGACGCGCGTACCCCATTTGCGCATCAGCTCCATGTACGAGCCCCCCACAAGAATCACCTTGTCAGCGGGCGCGGCATCGCGGTGAATACGCGCGAGCTCCACTTGCCGATCGTCCCGTGCGTCTATGAAAAGAAGCCGCTTGGACCACGTCGCGAAATCCAGCGGATTCACCGAGACGCCTGCCGGCACCATGATGGCCCCGTTCTCGTCGTAGACGGTTTCGGTGAATGTCTTCGTCGGATCGAATGTGCGCACTCGATCTTCGGCCGCCGTGGAGATGCCCGGGATTGGAGCCGGGTTCTCGATGCTATCGATGTACTCGTCTCGATACTGCTCTTGGCGCCGCTTCAACTCGCCTGTCCTTTCCATTTCGCGGAGCTTGTCTTTCATCTGCTCGACCCCGTCCTGCTCCTCGATTTCCCATGATCTGCCGTAGTTTCCGAGGTCGTCGGCAAATGCACTGCAAGCCATCGATAGCGTGAGAAGAGCCGCAATTGCATTTAGCGCTGGTGAACGCCGTCCCGGCGTCCCGATTCCGCTTAGTGCTGCGCTTTTGTGATCCATAACGGTCAGCTGCCTGTTAAAGGTTTTGTCGCGCTTCATCTTGAAGGCGGTCCACAGCTCTGCGTTATACCATTCTGTGCGTTTTTATTGCACCGCTCCATGTTGATTTTTGGCCGCGCTGCGTTTTGAAGAGTGACACCGCTGAATGAATGCCACCTGTCACTACTGGGTCGTATAGGGCGTACCTCGCCCACCCAGTACGGGAGAGTCGGCATGTCACAATCGAAATTGGTTCACAACGCGGTAAAAGGTCTGTTCACGCAGGCGCTGCCCGGCTTGGTTCAACAGGCCAGCAGCGACCCGCATTTGATGGACGACGCGATCGAGCTCGCTTTAATGCAGCTCGGTTATGTGGACATGGTGTCTGTGTTCACTTACGCGACGGCGTACGTCATGACGGAGGTCGAACCGTCCGACGTGTATCACCGCATTGCTGCGGAGTACCGGGACGAAGACGCTATGCGCGTCCTCGATCTCCACGTCAACCTGCTCCGGTTCGGAGATGCTCTTTCTTTTCAGGGTCGCCTGGTACACGCGCAGGGGGACTGGGAGGCGGTTGAAGGAATTCCGCTTCAACCGCACCTGGGGGTTTGGCTGAACAGGGCGAAGAACCTGCTTCTTTCTTACTCTGAAGGACGCCTTCAGCTTTTGCTTGCTCCACTGTCGCCCTATCTCGACCTGGTGGTGGACACGTACAAGAGCCATCTTGTGGCCAAAGCAGAGACCTTGCAATGAGAGCGATAGATCTATTCCATCGCCCCACCAATCGTCCTCGCGAGGTGATCATCGACGATCGCGGCTTTGTTCTTCCGATCAGCCGCACTCGGCGTCTTGTCGCCCGAGAGCGTCCAGATTGGGTACACGTTATGCACTCCGAGGACGACGCGAATTACATCGACAGCCTCGCACGGCTCATTCGCGAGAGTGCTTCAATCGCACGAAACTCTGCATCTTCGGGCACCGCCCAGTGCTCCGCGACGCAGTACGAGTTGGATCTCCATTGATCCCGCTAGTTGAGGCCTCTTCATTACGAAGAGGCCTCTTTTTTTTTGCCGGCAGGCGTACGACTGTAGAGCCCGAAAATCATTAACTCGATTGAGACTCCAGTGCGGCGTCTCGATCATCGGCCGCCGCACCCTCGAAATCCGCAATGTATCGGACCACGAACTCGGCAGCGGCGGAAACCGTGGACAGCTTTGTCGCCACGACACGTTGCTCCACATCCCGCGGCACTTCTCCCTCCAAGTACCGGCGATCCACAGATACAACGATGTAGGCATTTCCTAGCCATCGAATCTCCAGCCTCGACCGCCATTCTAGGACGCCAAGCGAACCGTCCAAGCGAAGCGTGTTCGCCTGCCATCTTGATCCGAACTCACGAGAAGTGAGGACCAGACCTCCTAGCTTTATGCGTGCTAGTCGAAAAGCGGCCAGGACCCATGCGCCGTTTTCGGTCGCGCACGGGCCGGTAATAGCCAGCCCGAGGCTACCATTGTCCCTTACCCTATGCGCATAGAAACCAAATCCTTGCCCTGGAGTCGATATCGGATTTACCGCAACTCTGCACGTGCGCCGCCACTCCGCTATTGCCTGCGTTTGTGCGATCGTCAATCTCGCGAGCGGCGGGTCCCCGCTTAGTAGCAGTTCACATTCTTCTGTCATCTTGAATTCGGATCGATTCCGTTCGGACCTGTTTTGAATCAGTTAGCGCGTCTCGTCGGCACCGCTTCGTCTGGCAGAGACCCATCAGGCCATCCCAGCGTGTCTAACGTAGGCCACGCCAACTGGACACACACGCGCAGGTCGGCAATCCGCATGGCCTCGTTCCGCGTCACTGGTCGACACAGCTCACCCATGATCTGTGCGTACGCCAGGATCAGCCGCATTGCTTTCTCCGAGTGAACCCTTCGGAGCCGGGCGATAATGTCCTCAGAATGACGCGTGCTCTTGATCAGCCACGCCGAGTACAGGAAAACAGCACGGTCTTCAGACAGTGGGTAGGCCATGCAGCAACTTCTGTCCCAGGGTCACCATCTCACGCCTTCCGACAGACGTAATCATGGTCTGAAAAACCATTTTCCGTTCGGACTGCAAGTAACGCTCCACGCGCCAGAACCATCCCCGGTGAAAGCCCTCCTCGGTAGGCCTGTTGTGACGGTATGGATCGGCGGATTCCATGAGAAGGCCGTGCGCTCTTAGCGTTGCAAACAACTCAAGTTGCTTCATCTGAAGCTCCGCCGCCACCTCCGCCACGGTAAAGCAATCCCGCTGCTCTTTTGGTGTGCGATCTCGCCGTCGCTTCCATTCTGCGACGGCTGATTCGGTCCAGTAGCGCGTTCCCTTTGCTTGATGCGTCGGCGCCGGAAAAGTTTCGTCCCGAAGTGCGTCTCCAAGCTCTTTGGCTTGGAGACCTGTCGCCTCGCAGACTTCTTGTTTTGAAAGTAGACGCTCCATCTGAATCACCCTCAGGAGAACTGCCACCATGCGCAACCGCCAACCGCGCGCATAAGTTGACGCGAGGAGCCCTGTACCACGATCACACCACTTCGCGTGATGAATGTGCGTCCTTTCGCGTAAGGCAACCAGAGAACCGGACGCGCATGACATGCGTCCGCGACCCCGACAACCTGCGCGATAGGATTTCGCTCAAAAAACCTGCCCGACGCGCGACGCACCTCAGGCCTACCGAAAATGCGTAGCAACCATGACGTGCGCCGAATGCTCTCGTATGACTTCACTTCCACGACCCACCGTTGGCCATGCGCATCGGTAAGAAGAATATCTGCATCGCCGTGGCCCGGTACGGGGACGTTCTTTGTCAGCGTCCAGCCAAGTGGCAACCTGATGGTGAGCCTGCGCGCGGCTGCCCGTTCGATTCTGCGGCCTCGCCAGCTGTAGTACCTACGTCGCACCGCGCGTACGATGACGACATAGCAGCAGACCAGAGCGGCAAAAGCCGCGAGAGCAGCCCAGGGGCCCGCCGGCAGGAGCTCAGTCATCGTGTTCCGCCATATTCCGCAGACCTCCAGCCGCTATCGGGCCCCGCATTGCTGATCGGACCGAAGCGCTCAACCTGGTGGGGTCGATCACGGTCGCTCTATTGAATATGGCTGCCCCGTAGATGTCAGCCAAAGCCCGGACTTCAGCCGAAAGCGTAACGCCGTCCGATTCGCCGGCTTCCCGCCACGCATTGATCACCGCTTCCAGTTCACTGATTCCAATCGAGCGCATCATCGCCTCTGCTAGTGGAGCTTGGACCCACTTGTAATTCGTTCCCATGAGGGGGAAAAGATCGTCTTAACTTCCACCTCCTGAAGCTGGTACTTTTCCGCAATGGCGTCTATCGCAGCTTGGTGGCCTGCAAATACTCTTGCGCGCAGCCGAAACAACGCTTCGCGCGAAAGCAGCCCGGCCTTTTCTAGCGCGTCGGTGTAACCCTCCAGCTGATATGTCGAGCAAATCACCCCATGCACGTTCTCCTCCTTTCCCTGCTCCGCCTGAGCTTCGTAGGCGTTCAGCCACGACAAGGCAAGTGAGATCGCAGCTTTGCAGGTCTCCCCCAAGGGTTCCTGCGCGATTGGATAGAAAGCATCCTTGACGCGTCGAATCGCGGTAGCGAGGTCGGCCTCGGATGGTCCCATCACCGCTTCCGCACATATGCCAGTCTTGCTCATTTTTCGGCTTTCCCAGCCCGAATACGCCATGCAAGAGAGGGATGAAGAAGCACTTCACGCGCTCGCTCGGCCGCATACCTTACCTGTGCGGTAAGTTGCAAAGGCCGCGTCGACGGCTCGATGAGCCGCCCAGGAGTCACGACAAGCTGAGCCCCCTCTTTTTGATCAGGCATCCTATTCTCCTTCTGTCCGTCAGCACGACTCGCCAGTTACCATGAACTTCCACCAGCCAAGGCTTTTCTCTGCGCCGTCCAACCAATCCACGACTAGCCCCTCCCGACCGAGCGCGCCCCGGTCCAACCGGCTCGCGGCGGTCTGCAACGGGTAAAGGCCAAGCTGTCGGGAAGCAGTGGCACTAAGATCCTGATCGTCCACATGCCAACAGAAGCCCTCCGCATTTGCGAGCACGATGGCCTGCGCTGCATCATCACTCGTGATGGGAAGCAGCTGTTCACTGCATGCAGGCCAGAGCCTGCGAAGAAGGTCACGGGAGACGATTGGGAGCAGCGAGCCGCTTCGAGTCATGAGTCTCATTGTCCGGAGCCTCCAGTCAGTGCCCGCAAGCGACGAAGCTCCGAGCTCAGCACCGCAAGAGCCGCGTACTTATCTGGCACCGACTGGGGAACCAAGAAAGTGGTCGCCACCAGTTCATCGGCGGCACACTCGGCCATCGCGACTTCGCTCGGCGCGAAAGTACCTTTCTGGATGTTCGCAGCCACCGGGGAATTTTCCAGCGCCCGAACCTCCCGGGCTAGTATCGAAAGGGCGCGGTACTTTTCACCTCCGCCGCCGAGTGCGCCAGTCCCGCCACCGACGGGGGGAAGTTGCTCGGCGAGCTCAAGCGCACGCTCAACCGACATTCCAAGCAAGTGACAAACGAGGTTGGCCCCTGCTTTCGAAGCCCTCGGGGTAAGCACTCGGCGAGGGCTAAGCACTTCCGGGCTCCCCAATCGGAACGCAGAACCCAGCCGCTTCGGCTTGAGCAGCGTGAGCACGCAAAATGGCCACTTCAACCGTCCCCCCCTTCCCGTACGCGGGATATTGGTTGTTGTCTCCAGCCAGATTGACCGGCCGAACCTCCCACTCTCCGCTCTCCATAGGCGCCAGAGTGACCCCACCCTGGAACCCGGCAAGAAAGGCGAGTGCCGCCAACACCTCGCAATCGGAAGTCTGCTTCCCTCCCGCCCGCCCGCATGTTGTGCGTTGGCTTTCCATGGTCATATGAGCGTCCTTTACCGCTATTGGCCCGAGCTGGTCACTACCGCGGCGCTGAGGATATGCGCGTCGGCGAAGCGCTTGGTGAACGTCAGGCGCTCATGCTTGCCTTCGCGGCCCGTTTCCCCGTGGAACACTGCGACGGCCTCCCGGCGGAGATGGCAATTGTCCGGTTGGGTGGCCTGAGTTCCGTAACCCACGAACACGGCACGGCGTCCCGAAGGCAAGGTGATTGGCAATTCAGCGTTCATAGCTCTCTCCAGTGCTGACAAAAAAACTGCTTTTCCGGTGCCGCAGCCGCGGGCGACGGCACGAAAAAAGCAGCTTTACTGTGCGGCCTTCACCCGGTTGCTCGCATTCAGCCACGCGTCGAGGTCGGCCGGAGCCAAGGCGCCTGGCTTCGTGGATCCGTCCATTCCGATGAGATACGGGGTGCCCTGGATGTTCAGCCTGCGCCCCAGTTCCACGTTGCGCGCCACGGGGTTGTCGCACTGACCGGCGTTGTCAGGCTGAGCGCCACGCGCCATGTAGGCGTCATAGGCCGCCCCGCGCTCGGACTCTCCAGCACACCAGATCTTCCGGGCCACGAGGTTCGCATTGGGGTGAAGGGAGTCCAGGGGAAACAGGAAGGTGTAGATGGTGACGTTTCCAACCTGGGCGAACGCCTGTTCCAGGCGCTGGCAGTACGGGCAATCCGGATCGGTGAACAGTGCGACCTTTCTCTCGCCCTTCCCGATCACGCGAGCGAACGCATCCTGCATCGGCAGCGTATCCATCGCCACCTTCGTCAGCTCAGCCCGACGGGGCGACGTGAGATCTGCACGGCCCACCATGTCGTAGAGATTCCCGAAAAGGAAGTAGCGGCCGGTCTGCTCCACGTACACGAGATTCTTGCCCCACACGACCTCGAATATTCCGGGCACGGGCGATTCCGCCACAGTGCCGAGCGGGGAACCCGGGTACTTGGCTTCCAGCGTCGCGCGCACCTGGTCAGCGGCGGGCGACGCAGCTGCGGCGCCCCCAAGTAGAGAAGCAACGAGCGTGATGCTCGCGCGAAGTCCAAATCGTTTTCCCACGTCCTGTTCCTATGGAGTAATAGACATTTAGCAATATTATTGCGATGAGAGTATTTTATCCATACCCCATCATGTCATTTTTTGGATGCCACCGGACGATGTGCGTCACCTCGCCGCAATAGGTCATTACTCGCCAAGGCGAGCACATAGGAGTGGGAATCATGAGTGAAACAGTCGATTTCGACGGACTTAAGCAAAAGCTCCCTGTTGCCGCGTTCTTTGAACAGGTAATGGGACTGAAGGCGAAAGCGATGCACTCGGACTCCATTAGGTTCTCCGGGTGCCCTGCTTGCGGTCTAGGACCTCCAGAGTCGGTTAGGACGAGTGTCAAAACAACCGGTGGAAAAACCCGTTGGCATTGCTTTCGTTGTGAAGAGGGCGGCGACGTCATCGACGCCGCGGCCTTCTATTGGCAGCTTGAGGTGCCCGAAGCGGCGCGGCGACTCGCGGGTGGACTACCTTCGATGGGTAGCACCATTCGAAAGTGGCACATCCGCGCAACCGAGGCCAAATCCAAGGAGACTCCACGCGATGAAGCCGCCTTGCGCGAGGTATTCGCGCATATTCGGGGGAGCAAGTTGCCTCCGGACGGTCGAGTGATGGAGTACCTTGCCGGCCGCGGCATCACCGCTGATGTAGCAAAGGAAGCGATCAAGCGAGGTGTGCTGGCCACATTGCCGGGTAATCCGGCACGTGCAAAGGAATGGCTGTTCGACGTTGTCGGGCACGAACTCCTGGTCAAGAGCGGAATGTTGAGACCTGATTCCAAGGTCCCAGCAATCTGCTATCGGCCGCTGGCCTGCTTCACCCATAACGCGCGTTCCGCTGAGTTCCGATTGATTCGGAAGCCCCAGAGCGCAGAGGAGGTGAAGCTTCTTTTCTACGGCCCCATGTTTCCCTACTTTTGGGCGAACGAAGGCTCGAACGACTACACCATCGTTGAGGGTCCAATCGACTTGCTGTCGTCGATTGTTTTGGGCACGAAGAAGAACGTAATCGGCGTTCCTGGCGCGGGCCGTTGGCGTCCTGAGTGGTTCAAGAACCTTTCGGGGAAGTCAGTCCTTCTGGCTGTCGACGGTGATGAAGCTGGCCAGCGTGCTGTGCATAAGGCCAACGGCCTTCTGAAGGTCATGACTGACGTCGGGGCCAACGTGAGCGTGCTCACTTATCCCGAACCGTTCACGTCGGTCACACCGGAAGAAGACTGGGATGTAAATGGCTTTCTCCAATGGAAGTTGTCTCAGCTGCAACAGCAGCAAAGGAACTCATCATGCGGCGAACCCAGTACCCGATAGTGAGCAACATGCCAGCCGACTATGCCAAATTCCGATTTGACGTTAGGGTTGGCTATGCGGTCTACGTGCGGAAAGACCATCAGGCCGCAATCGCCTTCTCAGGGCGAAAGAGAAGGCCTGACTTTCACCGCGCGTACCAAAGCGCCGAAGCAATGCGTCTTGACGTCGACGCCTATGTCGAGGAAATGGAACGCAAGGCAAAGGCTGCCGCCGCAAAGCTGGAGCATGCGACTTCGAACCAAGTCGGAGACATCTACCAGGCTGTTTGGGGAAGATCGACGACAGACGTGGATTACTACCAGGTAGTGTCCATATCGGGAAAGTCGCTTTTGTGGCTTCGACCGCTGATCAAACGCCCAGGCAAACGAGGCACACATCCTTGGGTGCCTGTTCCTGGCATGTACGCTGCGCCCCCGGTACGGAGGCGTGTAAGTACTGACGGGAGGGTAAAGATCGACGACGTGACCATCGCGCACAAGCTTTGGCCGGCAGATAAGCCCCGATCCTCCGTAGTTCCGAGACCGGTGCTGTATCGCGTATAAGCCAGCAAACCCTATTCCTTTTGGAATAGGGTTTTTTTTTACCCGGGGCTTGCCACTCACCGCGCGGGAAGATCAGAGGAGGCGATACCTCGTCCTTTTAGCGGTGCCAACGCATCCGCCAGCTTCCGATCGAACCGTTCGGCGCCAAGGCGGAGCTTGCAGAGCACCTCTTCCAGTAGCAGGTCAAACTCGTCGACCTCCGGATGCGGTTCCTGCCAAGGCTCTTCAGGGTCGTCGTGGTCGATATCACCACATCCAAACGGGCAGCAGTTCGGATCAATTCCGTGTGTGCAATAGCCACACTCAGCCAGTTCAATTTGAACCTGTGCCAACTCCCCCGCCGCGAGGTAGCCGAAAGGCACGGCAACAGAAATCGCGAGCGACTTCATCTCGCCAGGAAGCCCAACAATGTGCTCTTCGACGGCGGCACTGAATCGTTGCTGGTACAGGTCACAGCTCAGTCCGCATCCGGCATGGGCCATCGCCTGGAGTGATTCACAACGCGCCTCCCATGTCGCGACGTCGAAGTTGACCATGTCCGTCATTGCGCCCCCTGACCGGCAATTCGACTTTCCGCCTCGAAAGCAAGGGCCCGCAGAGCGGCATGCTCCAGGTCTGAGTACGTGAGCTCTATCCCCATAAAGAGCGATCGAGTCGCGCCGCTCTGCGCCCCCAGGTCATGAAACACATCCCCAGGCCCGCGCATCGCAGCATCGCGAACCGCTAGACTAAACCCGTCGGTGCACTCTTCAAGCAGGCGGAGCCGGTCAAGGCTCGCCTGTTTAATCTCGCCGTCCAGAAGCATGAAAAAGTAGCCCTTTCCGCCCGTGCGAGCGAGACGCCCCCGCAACTGGTGCAGCTGTGTGACGCCGAATCGTTCGGGATGAACCACGACCATACAAACCAGCGACGGCAGCGTCACCCCGACTTCAATTAGCGTTGTACTGACGAGCAGATCGATCTCTTTCTCTCTCATCCGTTTGAGAACCTCATCTTTCTCCTCGTCCTTCATTCTCCCGTGCACGAATCCAACGCGGTCGCTGAAATGTGCGGGAAACCGACGAAACGCCGAGGTGCCGCTTGCCTGGTCGTCGTCTCCGTCCACCAATGGGTAGATCAACGCAGCCTGGCCGCCCTTCGCAATCAAGTCCTTCACAAACGCTGATAGCTGTTGGGCCTTTTCCCTATCCACCAATCGCGTCCGGACAAGCTTGGTGACTGGAACCTCTCGCAACTCCGACACGTCCATCCCGGCCAACCCTACCAGCGCCACGGTGCGAGGAATCGCCGTCGCAGTGACTTCCAGTAGATTCGTGGACGGACCGACCAAGGCGGCACGCTGAGCCGTCGAGAACTTCTGCTGTTCGTCAACAATCACGAGGTCGAACGCTCTGCCGCCCTTCTTTGCCCACGAGATGATCGCGGTCGTCCCAATCACCAACGCGTCATCTACGTCCTTGGGCTTGGCGCCAGCGATCATGCACACCGCCTTAATGTGCGGAAAGAATGCAACGCACTCGGAGTGGACCTGGGCGGCCAAAGGGCGACTCGGGCACACTATTGCCACGCGGGCGCCAACCTCGCTGGCAGCTGCGGCGACAACCAGATACACCGCAGTCTTGCCTGTCCCAACATCACCCGACAGCAGCCGTGCCATGGCCAGGTTCGAACTCAAATCGTCCATGATGTGCTTTACCGCCCGCCGCTGGTCCTTCGTCATAGGATAGGGCACCATCTTTATCAACTCGGCCAGTCTTTCCACAGTCAAGACAATTCGAGATTTCGGCTGATTGGTGCGTTCACGGTTCGCGCCAACCTTCCAGGCAATCGCGGCGAGCGATAAGGCACGGGCTGCGGCCAACGATTGGGTGGCGTCGGCGAGGGAATCGGGCCAGTGTAGTTGCCTGATCAGACTCTCCGCAGGCATGTCAATCGTCGCCCGTATGGCGTCGGCATCCATGCCTGTTCGCTGCGATAGAAGGGCGACCGCCCCCGGGATCCCGTCTGGGCCAACGCTATGCACCGCTAACCGGATCTTGTCACCTCCTAACACCCCCTGCTTTCCTCGATAGAACGGCCGTACGCCCCCTCTTGCGTCCGCAGCGATAAAAGACGGATTGACCATGGAAGCGCGCCCGTGCGACGACCTCAGTACACCTGCAACGAAGATATCGTCGCCCGGCATCACTGTCCGCCAATTCGCCATATCACCGTAGCAGTGGAAATCTGCCTCGCTACCGGCCGAGTCCGAAGCCCTTACGAACACTCGCCCAGCTTCCATGCTTTCCCGGTCGACCGGCCGCCCGCTCTGGGTCATGAAGACAATGGAAATGCAGGCCACCAAGACATATGACTCGCTGCCTTGGTTTGCCACGGGCAAGATGGTGGATGGCTGCCTGTAGTCGTGATATCCCGCCGGCGCGATGAGCAATGCTGCTTCTCGGGAATCGACCCCCGCTTTGGCCAAAGACTTCCAGAGAGCGTCAATGTGATTAACCGCAGTCGCGTTCATTCGGCCTCCTGTGTGGTTGAGCGTTTGCCCGCTTCGACGGCCGCCTTTTTGCGATGCTGCTGGGCTTCCAGGGCCTGCATCACGACTCGGCTCATCTCCGCCGACGCTGTCGGATCAAGCGCGGCCAGGCCAAGCGGGCGACGCCCAGGCTTAGATGCGCCACCTTTCTTGGGCTTCCCTGACGCCTCTTCTTCGGCGACAAACTGGAGCAACGCCTCTTCCTCCGCCTCCTCTTCGAGGTCGGCCATGGCATCGGCGAGCGCTCGCTGCGCGTCGCGATCACTTGGCCGCGCGTTCCCGGATTCGGACTCCTGCGGCGGTGTCAATTGGTCAGGTGCGCCATCCTCTGTTGGGCAGTCAGCGCTCAGGCCAGTCGGTGCCCCGAACGCAGCGGCGTTCTTCTCCTGGATCCAGGATTCCGATGGCGGCACAGGCAGGTGGTAGAACGACGCGGCCTTTATCACAGCTGTGGCGACGTGGTCGGCTAAGTAGGTCAATCGTCCCAGCTCGGCCATCGTCGGTGGCGGCGAATGCATGACAATGGCCGGCGCGAAATCTGTAATGTGCTTTGTCGTCTTCCCGTGGTAGAGCCCAACGCTATACATTGGGAGGTGCGGCGAGAAGGACACGCTCCGATGCTCGGCATACAAAAGGCCACGGTCATAGAGGGCGGCTAGGATCGCGCAAGTGATTTTGTACCGATCAGGCCCGCTAGAGATGGTCTCACCAAGCTTTTTGAGAACCAGAATCCGCAAGTCATGTTCGCGGATGAAGATCTTTCCCTCGTGTTTCTGGCCAATCCGTACGGATGCATCTTTCTCCGGGTCTCCCGTGCCGTTGATTCGACCCGGCTCGCAAAGAACCGAGGCCAGCGCCTCCCATACTTGGTCCGCGTCATAATCGTCGACCTCTTGATCTTGGCTTGCGCTGACGCCGGTCTCTTCGACGCCCACGGCCCGATCGGCAGCTACCAGAATACCCATTAGCGCGGCAGCACGGTCATCGACCGGAAGACCGTACTTGTCGATAGGAAAGTCACTCGGATGATGGTAATGAGCCAGCGCAACGCTCAGCGCCTCGCGATCGTGGTCTGGCAGTTCCCAGTACTCCGGCATCCTGGACAGTAACCGCGGTGCAAGCACGTCATGCACCACGCCTTTGTCATCATCATGGCTGGTGTTTCCAGCTTCCTCCGCGTTGGCGACGATATCGCCTTTCGCAGAGACTCGGTACACGAGCAGCTTGCCGATGTCATGCACCATTCCTATAACAGCGATGAGCGGGTCTTGCGGCAAGAGCTTGTAGGCGGGGTCTTTCTTATCCAAGACTTTGAACGTCTTTCGACGACGCGCTTTTACATACACGCCGGAATAGTCGAAGCCTGGCGCGAGTTCCAACGCCTTGACGGCTACTGCCGCGCAATGCTCGTGCAGCCGCCTGGATGCATGTCCGCCACGTCGATGCGATGCTGGGTAGTGCTTGTGCGCGCAGTATGTGTCCCATACCGCCAAAAGGAGGTTATGGTGTGCCGGCCAGGTGGCTTTCGCCTGCGCCATCCACACATCCAGTGCCGGAGGCAGCGCCAACCGTTCTTTTCGCGGGTCTCGGATTCTCGGTAGAGCATTGAAAGAGGTTGGGACTTCACCAATCGAGCACTCAATTCCCAATAGTGCCGTGGGCTGGATACGAGACCGGGCCAGCTCCCGCTGGACGAAAATTACGGCCGCGACAGTCGCCGACGACGCGAGGATGACGAGCAGCGAAGTGCGCCAGTCAAATTCCTCTGTGGCGAGGTAGGATAGCACTCCCAGGGGGTTGTCTCCGAACTCGACGATGGTAAGCAGGACCCACCAGAACAGCGTTACGCGCGCAATGCGCAAAGGCAGTTTGTTATTTGCGCCAAGGGCCATAGCCTCAACTCCCCTTTTTGCTTAGGTCCCCGGGTTCCAAAGTGCGGGAGAAGTCAAACGGCGTGTACTTCGCCCTGCCCAGTAGCCATCTGCGCGCGAATCTGACCGCCTTGAAATGCTCATGATCTGGCAACCCAAATTGCTTCGCCAACTCGCTGGCCTGGTCCTCATTGGCGATCCCTTTACCGACTTGTCCAATGATCCAGTACCCGGCCGCCATAGCGTTATCAGGCTTCGTGCCAACGCCTCTCTGGTACAGGTACACAAGCGCATCAATAGCATCCGGATAGTTCATGGAGGCAGCCTTGCGCATCGCAATGAAGCCCTGTTTCTCACGGCCAGTGTCCAGAAGCAGACGAGCATGCAGGTATGTCCCGTACGAGCTCTTCCATTTCGCCGCGCGCTCCGACCATTCCAATGCCTCGGCCGTGCGCCCTTGCGAAAACAACAGACTCGCAGCCATCGCGGCCGCGGGGCCGATCCCATCAGCTTGTTGATAGGCCGTCAGCGCTTCGCGCGGATCCGCTGGCACGCCGCGCCCTTCCTTGAGCAGGACACCGAGGTTGTAGGCCGCAAGCGGCACCTTCTTCTTGGCTTCCGAGAAATAGGAGGCCGCACGTGCGCTGTCACGGGGCACACCGATACCGTTGTCGAAGGCGTATCCGAGGATTGCCTTGGCTTCCGGATTGCCACGCCGAGCCATAAGGCCAAGGCGGTCCAGCGCCTCCCGGTCGCCCGACATGTGTGCGGACCAAAGCTTGGCCGCGTCTCCCCTCGCCCCAAGTCCGTCATTGCCTATGCGAAACGCGCTTTTCACGCCGTCCGTCAGCGCCTCCATCACCCCACTGGAGGCATGAACTGACGCCGGTGCCGATAAGCAGACCGTCACCAGGGCCATTGCAGCGAGTTTCTCTTTTCGGCACGACATTCAGGCTCTCACGCAGACGATTTTGACCCTGGCGATGTTAACATTTAGAGGTGTCAACCATCTGATTTATATAAATCTTATGATAAAAAATCGATCAGATCTCAACCCGATTGGTCGCGGGGAAGACCTCCGGTTGCTCTGCCACCAGTACGTCCAACATCGAGGAACCGAGCAAGAAAAGCAGCTTTCTGACCAAATCGCGCGGCTCGTTCTGACCAACCCAGACATCCGGGCGATCGCCTGGAGCGCACTGCGGCGCTACGGGCACCTGGGAAGCGACCGACTGGAAGAGCTGTTGAGTGAACTCGCGGCGGTCGTCGTAATTCGGCTTCTACCTCGAATGCGGGATCCCGATGCCATATGGGGCGCGCTCAAGGGCTGCGCACGCAATCTCGTTCTTGACTACACGCGCAATCCCTACGATTCCGAGCTACCCTTCACTGCCGACCTGGACGACCCCAAGGTTGGGGCCGCGCTTGTCCCTGTAGAATCGGATACTCTCCGCCTCGATACGACCATGATGGCCAAGAAAGCCCACGCACAACTTGCCGCAGCGCTGGCGGCGCCTCCAACTCGCGAAGATTGGATCCCGGTGCCGATTCCACCGCTGGACGGACAACTGCCCGGGGCGCCCGTCCCCCTGGCCGAGCTATCCACGCTGCCGGCAAAGCCGACACGCGCCCCCCGGACCGCAAAAATCGCGTCCGCGGGACAGCTTGAGCTGCGCGAAATTAAGACCAAGCTCCAAATGACGATTCCCGAGCTGGCGGCAGCACTGAGCAGCAATCCCAATACCCTCAGCGCGTACATGAAGGGCATCGCCCCTCTGCCGGACGAACTGCTGGAGCGTGCACGACTGTTGTTCCGCGCAAAGTTCGACCAGGTCAAGCAGCAGAACGACCGCTGGAAACAGATCGCCGGCAAGAGCGGCAGCATGGCGAAGATGATCGCCGAATGGAAGGAGCGCGCAGGCGTCCGGACGAACCGTGAGCTCGCCCAGATACTCGACGTGTCCGAGACCACCATCACGCGTTGGAGCCAGGACCTCAACATTCCTCCGCCGCACCGTATGCGCAAGTACGACGGGCTGGTCGATGCCGCGGGCGGCAACGCTGCAAAGACCTAGGGGTGCGCCCCGCCCCTAGACAGGCCGCTGCGCTCCAACACCCCCTCTATCTCGGCCAACCGTCCCAACTCTTGAAGCTTGGATGTCGGGGCAAACACAACGCTGTTACCGTCCCCGATTGCCCCGCCGGTTGCTGAGATCGAGAGGAGACCGGTTCGAAGCAAAGCGCCCCTGACCGCTTCAAAGTCGCCCCACCGAGCCGTGTCTGCCCCATAAATGTCGTGGTATACCGCCGCCCCCAACTGGACTAGACGTGCCGTGCGCAAATCGGCGGGCATGTGCCGCAAATACCCCGCTAGGACGACAATCTCCTCTGTCGTCAATCCGGCTAGGGTATCGGCCCAACGGTAGAACTCATCCGCATAAACGGCCTCGTGGGCAAGCTGGCCGGCGAGCACGGCCGCCAGCATGCGGAGATTGATTCGTCCGACACCCTCGCGCACTGCCCGCGCGTACCGCAGTGCGATGTCTGCGGACTCCTCCAGTTCAACGGTGTGCTGCGTCGCTCGCCCCGCTCGTAGTTCCTCAAGCAGGATGTGGCGAGCTTCCTCCGCTCGCCTGGCTTGACGGGCCTGTAGCGCTGCCTTTGCCGCGGCCCCAAGCACTGACGCCCCCGGGACACAAAGCAGCGAAAACGCGTCAGATATCACCGCGCCGAGATAATCGGCGATATCGCTACCGCCAGTTGGCTGCGCGGGCGCCGCCTCGATGGGAGCTACGCCTCTCCGGTGCTTTCTGGGTGTCGTCACAACTCGCTCCTCGGGATCTGATCGCGATCGTTACGCCGCTCTACGCGCCTTCGGCCCGGTTAGGCTGGGCCGCTTGTTCAAGTACGGCCTTATGAATAGCAGCGAACTGGTGCGCAACCTTTCGCGCCGAACTTCCGTCGGAGTGATACTCGGGCGTGTCCAGCTCTGCACCATAACGCTCCCGGAGGTTCTCCATAACATACTCAGGGGAGATACAGGATGCGATGGAATCATAGCTATTTCGCTGCAAGAATGAGCGGACTGGCATCCCGCTTGCCACTTCCCAACCTTCCCCGACGTAGGTGTCGAGGAACGCATCCATGCTAGCTGGGTCCTGCTCGAATATCCCTCGCAGGTGCTCTTCGACTTCTGCCTTACCGCGCCCCCTCTGCCAATGCCAATAGAGCCCTGGCGCGTCCATTGCCGCCGCTAGGAAGAGCGGACCTTCCGCGCTTGCGGCTCGAACCCTGCCGGCGAATAGCTCGTAGACGGCGTCGTTTGCATCGTCTGGCAAGACACGATGCGCCTCGGGCTTGTCCGGATAGTGAGTGAGCCATCTAACGCACTCGCTGCCCAAAGCCAACGGCTGCGCGGCCTCAATCACCGTCTTCACCGCATCGAGCCGGTGCGCCATCTCGATCTGCCTCATTAGTTGAGATACGAGGATGGCCGCTTGCAGGAAGGTTCCTCCCATGACATAGGGTCCACGCTCTCGCGGAAGCATATCGCCGTTCCGAACTATTGCGAGCGCCAAAGGCAGCGCCGCGATTTCGTCAACGTCCTCGGCACGGTCCCGAAGCCTCTCAATTAATCGCGGCATCGCCCGGTCGGCGTGTTTGTTCAAGGTCGCGCGCTGCGCCTCCGGATCACCCGTCGCTAACGAAGCGATTAGATCGTCAATTCCGCTATCCGCAATGTCGCCTTCCGGTACCCCATAAACAAAGTAGCGCTTGAAATACCGGCTCGAACACAAGCGTTGCTCGGCCGTCCACTGCTTATCCCATTCGGGACCGTACATCATTGTGTCGACACGTGGGAAAAGCGGTACCAACAGCCGTCGTCTAACAATGTCACGCTCCTTTGCCGTAGAGCGTGGCATAGCGGCTGCCAGGACCTCATCTAAGGGCGACGGCTGGGCTTGCAGTGGGTTGCGCGCAATGTCGCGGGGCTCACCTTGTAGGAACATATCTGGCTCGTCCCGTATTGCAATGTATAGCCGGGGATACAGTAGGCGTAGTCCTTCAATCAACATGAACTCGGCAATGTTCACCTCCCCCTTTACCAAGGGCAACGAAAACAGGAGAGCGTTGATGTACTGCTTTGCGAGCCGCGGCGTTTGTAGCTTCGGCTCAAGGCCGTCGACGAACGGGCGCGTAAACTTGTCGACTTGCGACTGATCGATTGATATGTTGGCTTGTTGTAAAGCGCGGTTAAGTCCTTCGAAAGTAATCTCTCGAAGACTTAGGCGGTCGGCCGGCGGCAAGTGGAGCGGCACCTGAATGATTTTTTCCAGGAATGCCCGGCCAGCTTCCGCCCCTCCCGCCCCATATCGTTCACCGAGCGCGGCAGAAACCACATCGTCATCAAACGCCAACACGTAACACGTGTACTTGAAGCTGGCCGACAACTTGACCAGCTTGAAAATCGCATGGGTCTCGTTCCTGTCCAGGCGATCGATGTCGTCAATGAGGATGACGAGCCTCTTACCGCTTTCGAGGAGCAGGGCATCGATCTCGTCCTTCAGTTCATCAAGGCCGACCTTCGATAAGGCCTCTCCGAGATTCTTGGCAGCCTCACCCGGGTTGATATCTACGCCTGGCAGCGCTACGGAAACAGCCGACAGTAGACCGCCGTACTTCCCCAAAAGCTCGGCCGCTCGACCTTTGAACCCAGGTTCTTTGCCCAAAGTTTCGGCCAGCGTTGCGAAGAAACCGCGCAGAAGCGCTTCTTCGGACGGGAAGTGCCATGGGTTAAAACGTATCGCTATGGCGTTCTGGTGGGGGCCAAGCGATTCTTCCATCATTTTTAGAACGGACGTCTTACCGTCGCCCCAGGGCCCGAAGAGGCCAATGACAATGCTCGACGGGTCCGCTCGCTTCGCTATCGTCTCAGCGATCCTGGCCGCGAATGGCGCACGCCCAAAACGGTCCTGCGTCTTCGACGTTATAGGATCATCTGAAAGATACGGACTCTCGGGTTGTTCTTTGGCCGTTTCATGCGTCGATGCGTCAGTCGTGCACGTGGTCGACGCGCGTTTCCCTCCAAAGAGGCTTCTAATCCATCTCATGGGATCCTCCAGTCCCCGAATGTTACCCAACTTGTTACCAGTTCGTCAGGCGTGTGACCGCGTCCCCCCCCGGCGGCTTGAGATCCGATCCCCAAAAGAGAAACGCCCACCCTTCCGAAGAAAGGCGGGCGTGAACCGGCAAAAAGTGGGCTTAGTAGGAACTAGAACGGAATATCATCGTCCATGTCAGCCAGCGAGGCGCCGGTAGATTGAGGCTGCTGTGCCGCCGGGCGGGGGTTGCGTTGCTGCGCAGGCGCGGAACTAGGTTGGTCGTCGCCCCCGCCTTCGCCGCCCCCTCGTCCGCCCAACATTTGCATTTGGTCGCCGACGACTTCGGTGCTGTACCTGTCCGCCCCCGTGTCCTTGTCCTGCCATTTCCGCGTCTTGAGTCGGCCCTCAATGTAGACCTGCCGGCCTTTCTTGAGATACTCGCCTGCGACCTCCGCGAGGCGGTTGTACAGAACGACTCGATGCCACTCCGTCTCCTCGCGGCGTTCCCCGGAGGACTTGTCTTTCCACTGCGACGTCGTCGCGATAGACAGATTGCAGATTGCGGCGCCGTCCGGCGAGTAGCGTACCTCGGGATCTCGTCCCAGGTTCCCAACCAAAATCACTTTGTTGACCGATGCCATTTTGATTTCTCCTTCGGAAAATGACAGATTTCGCTAGATCGGCAGGGCGGAAGAGCCTTGTCTTATCCGATCAACGGCAGGTTGACGACATCCACCGGTGGCTGGCAGCCGACTAAGTGGCAAGGTGGCGGATATGCGAATGCCGCCCCAGCACCGCAGGAATAATGGTCAACAGGCGGGCCGACTTCGGCTCAATGATGGCAACGTTGTTGTCGTTGCCGCTGACCGCCAGCAACGCTCCGCCCCCAAGGAATGTGCATCCCCGGGGATCTGGCACGCCGAAGCGAAGGGATGACCGAACCTCGGGCCTGTCCCAGCCATCCCACTTCATCCACAAGGTCTGCGATGCGGCGAACGTCGCGACCGAAAGGCCGAGCGACTCGCTCCTCGCAAAGCTTTGGCCACGTCGCTGCATCGTTGCCGAGGTGTCGAACTTGGTCGTCACTCCCTTCAAGCGATCGACGCGGTACACGGGCAACGGCAACTCGAAGAGTCCGCTTTCGAGTTCTACCGGCAGGAGCGAGGCACTGTCACGGACCTGCGCCAGCGCGGTCGTAACTTGGTCAGCCTGAAAGCATGAGAGCCGCTGAGCTTGCATCTGCATAACCAGCACCGCTCCCTCTCCATCGGGGCAAAGGTGAGTGGCTACGCCGTCCGAGGGAAGCGCCCAATTGCTTTCGACCGCCAACGTGCGTTTGTCGAGGAACGCCACGCTCGGCGCCGCCACATCGAACAGGAGATTGCATGCGCTACCCGCCGAACCGGCATTCGGCCCCTGCGGTCGATTCCCATAGTGGGCAACGGCGATCCAATCGCCGCAGTCGACCACGTCATGCGGGCGTATACCGCCCGTAGCAACGCGTGTGATTTCCTTCCCAGTGGCGTCCAGGTACAACAACCATCCCCCCTCGATCGGGGACGTCGAGGATTCAGCGGCGATAAGCGCTCCCGCGCCGTAGGCCAATCCATGGCCGCGGAACGTCACCCCTGCGTATCGTCGCGACTCCCGGCGCGTGAAGTCGTTCGAGAAGACCTCGATCAACTCCCGGGCCTCATGGCCGATCGCGAAAATGCTCCCCTCGGGATTGCTCGCCGGCACGACCAGGTCGTGGAGGTTCGGAGAGTCGGACGAAACATAAGCAGGGGCTTCCCCGTTCACACTGAGGACTGCAATCGCAGCGCTTGCGCCGCCGACAGCGGCGGGCGGAAGCGGCGCGGTACTGTAGGAAAGGACACAAATACGACCATCCGGCAGTCCATCCGCGACGCGGGGCGCAATCTGCGCCGCATTGGCTCTGCCGAACGCAGGAAGACCTGCGACCAGTAAAGCGCCGAGCATTTTGCCCATGGCGCGTCGACGGCCGGCGAGAACGGGCCCCTCGCGGCCGCTCATGCTCGTTGCTCGGTCGCTTCAGGCATCGTCGACACGAGTTCCCTCGGCAGGTATTCCGTGAGCCAGGGATATAGCCCGGGCTCACCGATCAGTCCGGAATCGAAGTCAAGGCGCTCGATGTCCCCGATCGCCTTGATAATGGGCACGCGACGCACGTCGGGCTCTGCGTCTGCGTCCGGCGACGGCGTGGTCTTCACCTTCACGTACAGCTCACCCATGGCGTGGATGGCCAAGGGCCCGTTGCGCTTGGCTTTACGAATGGCCGTATAAAACGGCCCCGCTTGGCGGCCATAGATGCGTATCGGAATGCACTTATCAGCATTTTCGAATTGCCGCAGCAGCAGCACGAGCTTGTCGCCGGTGGGCTCCTGGGTTTCCGGATGGGGCTCGCCTCGTTCGAACTCCATCGCGTGCACGAAGCCCGCCAGCCGGATGACGTTCGATCGCTTACGCTGGGCGCGATCGATTTTGTATGTGAAGGCGTCCTGTCGTCCGGGTTCGGCACCGGCCGCGTTGAGGATGGCGCCGTTCATGCGCTTCGCATAGTCGCGCAAGTCATCCCCACGCAGGTCGCGAACGCTCGGTGCTTGGAAGTGCAGCGCCTTCAAGGTGAGGCTGTATTCGCCATCGATGAGGTCGGAGCGTACCAGCGCTGTGACGGCAATCACGTCGCCGGGCTTGAAGTACTTCGGCAGACCCACGCCCTTGGTCACGTCGAACTCGAACGAGACGCGATAGTGCGGGCTCTTGTTGGAGATCAGGATCTCGCACCGGCCCGCCTCACGGTCGACGGAGAAAAGCTCTCCGACCAGCCAGACGGCGTTCATCATCCCGTTCGTGTACGCGAACGAGCGCGGAGATACTGCGGCTTCGGCAGAAAGCATGTGGGCTCCTTTCTTTGCTCGGTTCCAAGTTAAACATTGCGCGGTGCCACGATACGCGCTGTTTTTATTTCATACAATGAGGAACGAACAAAAACCACTTTTAGGGGCCAAAAATTTGGTTTAGACGCTTGACTGATGCACAATGCGTGTCAATTAGCCCTGATGATATTTATTTCATCGATCGGAGACTGCGCATGGCACGCAAGGACCAAAATGCCCAATTCGAACTACCCGCCTCGTCTGGCACCAAAAGGCCGCAGCGTGGCCGCCCCCGGCGCTCTTCCCCCGACGATCCTCCCCGGTCCACGGGACCGGACCATTGGCCAGGGGTACCTCTCGTACAGCGGATCCGCGAAAAGCTTGCAGATCCGCGCTGCGAACTGAATCTCACCACCCTGGCGAGTCGACTGGGCCTCACACAAGGCGCTCTGACTGCGATTCTCACCGGCCAGCGGGCGACCCTTTCTCTCGTCCGCGATAAGGAACGGGGCGCCTGGCTGGCAGCTTGGCTTGGCATCCCTCAGTTCTGGCTGCGCGTGCTCGCCGGCGACATCGAGCATTCAGAACTGCGGTGTCAGATCGGGTTGGATGAGCAGCTGTGGCTCACCGCCCAGAAACTACAGGCCGACCCGAAATGGGTGGGATACGCGCCCCCGTCCAAGCAGTATTGGGATTCGCTCCCGCTCGCTCAACGTCTCTTGGTGGTGGAGCTGTACGAGTGGGGATGCACGATGGAGCGCAAACTCCTGATGGCCGACGCAGGCATCGCGCCTGCCCACCCGGCAAAGACAAAGCAAGGCAAGTCCGACCGCGAGCCCGTAGTTCAGGAACTCTGAGGCCGTGCGAACCGCTGTAGGGGGGCAGTCGGGGCCGCCCCGCTCCCCTCCTGCGGCGAACATTGCCAATACGGTCATGCTAGCGATTGTTGCTCCCCTTGAGCGCCAACGTCGCCGTCGTTCTCCGCCCCCGCAGTCGGCTGTTTGCGCGAACGCTTCTCCATGGCTTCCGTGACTTGCAAGTGCGTCTCGCGGAATGCCTCAAGCGCCGATTTGCTGATTTTCACCGTGACCAGGTCGGCTTCATCTTCCAAACCCGGAATTTCGGCGGTCTCGCCCGGCAGGAACCCTTGAAGATACGGCGCGACCTTCGTCATTGCGTCGTAGAGGTTCGGCACGTATCGCGGAGGGACCTTGGGCCCGGTCGAAAGAACCTTGCGGGTCACCCTCGTTTGACCCATGGAATCCGCGATCTTGAGCCCCTCCAGGAGCCGCTCCTCCGCTTTGTCGCCATGTGACTTGAGGAATTGGACCGCCACGGCGGCCGACACCTTGTCCTCGATCACCATCTGTCGGATTCGGCTCGGGGCGCCCATCAGCGAGAGCAAATCGTTGACGTACTGCTCGCTGTAGCCAAAACGACGGGCAATTTCGGATACCGACACCTGATATCCGATCATCCGCTTCATCAAAATGCCCAGCTCGTAGGGTGCGAGCGGTGTGCCCTCTTGGGCATTAGCTTGAGCCACGGTGAGGTCAACCATGGTCGTGCCCTTGGGCAGCACGATCATGGGAATACGCTCGATCTTCGCTCCGTGCTCCCGCGCCCATCCAGTCGCATGATATCGGGTATGCCCCTCGGTCAGGTAGAGCACGTCCAGGCCGCCTTCGCGCGCAACATAGCCCTGGACGGGCTTGTCCGGCGCATAGCCGTTGGCGAGGATCAGGCCACCGATGTACGCGACCCGCATCCGCCATTTTTCGTTGTTGATGCGCGGCTGCCATCCTGGGATTAGGCGGATCTGCTCATAGGGCACGTTCCAGAGGTCCGAGCTCTTCGCGCCCGCGGCGTCCATGCTCGCTTTCACGTTCCCTCGCACGAGCTCTCGCTCGACGGTCGTCGGCGGAAGTTGATCATCGAGCACTTGGTCATTCATGGCGTTCTCCTTGGCCTTTGTAGGGCGCTGACGCAGACGGCCTCGATAACTGAATGGGCTCGCTGCGGATGGTTTGGCGATGGCGCCCATAAGGGCCGAGCAAAGCTACTTTTGAAGAATTATCAATTGATGCTTTATTCAACGTAAAGCATTAGTTAATATTAGCCTTACCAAAAGATGTATCCACGCCTCGTTGAATTCGGTTCTGCCAATGAAAAACGCCCCAAACCGTGGAACGGCTGGGGCGCTAGTCTCGTCGGATGAAGCGACTTGGAGAGAGTCGTTGACGATGCACAACGAGCGATGCATCGAGTGGAATTAAAGCATAGCTAAATTTGCTCCGTAAGGGGCAAGCACGCCAAATTTTGCGACATGACCATGCCAACCGAATTTATCGAACCGTCCGCGAATGGCCCAACTGCTGAGGCGTACGGCGAACTGTACGTGGCGTTCGAGCATTTCAACCGGACCATGTTCGACGCGCAGCTACCACCGTGCCTGATAACGCTGCAACGGCGCAAAGGCACCTATGGCTACTTCTCGAAGGGCCGCTTCGTACGACGAGGCACCGGCGACATGGTCGACGAAATTGCTTTGAACCCGGCCTACTTCGCAAGTCAGACGATCAAGAACACGCTCTCCACCCTGGTTCACGAACAAGTCCACCAATGGCAGCGCCATTTCGGGAGCTTCAGCCGCCGCGGGTACCACAACAAGGAATGGGCGGACAAAATGGAATCCATCGGACTAATCCCGTCCCACACGGGCAAGCCAGGCGGGCGCAAGACGGGTCAGCAGATGGATCATTACATCGAGGCCGGCGGCGCCTTCGACTTGGCTTGCGACTCGCTGCTCACCCGCGAATTCACGCTCTCCTGGCTCGATCGTTTTCCTGCCGAGCGGCTTCCTGTCGATCCTACGCCGGTTGCCACGACCATTCCGCCGGCCACGTCAGACGCGCTGACGACGACACCCGGAATCACATCGACGGCATACCTAGGGCTAGGTCGGGCCGAATCCGTACTTGCGCTTCCCTCGGGCGATTTGGTCAATCGGTCCAACCGCGTCAAATACCGATGCGCGACTTGCCTCACTCAGGTTTGGGGAAAGCCCAATCTGAAGCTTAGGTGCGGTATCCCGATGTGCCGCAACGCCCCCTTCGAGGAGTGCGGAGCAATTACGCAATGCCCATAGCACATAACGCCATTCCCATCACTCAAAGCGCCTTACTGACACCCAACGGGAAACCTCCCAGAGGACTCCATCATGAGCACCGAACCCGCTACCCAGAAGCGCCTAACCGTGCGCGAGCTGCAAACCATCCTCACCGATTGCGATCCAGACGCGATCGTGGATTTGACTCTGCCGGGCTTCATCGACGTGAG
The DNA here is from genome assembly GCF_041879325.1 of Achromobacter sp. JD417. Taxonomy (NCBI): domain Bacteria; kingdom Pseudomonadati; phylum Pseudomonadota; class Betaproteobacteria; order Burkholderiales; family Alcaligenaceae; genus Achromobacter; species Achromobacter sp. JD417. The sequence goes on from NZ_CP087159.1 coordinate 4,549,970, forward strand.
CGATAAACAAATTGTTGACGATCCTGATCTAGTGAGCGATGCGTACGGCTTCGTGCCGCATGTCGAGGCCTTCTACAGGACCGGGAAAGACATGCCCTATGAGCACTTTTTCGGCGACGACGGCGCCCCCCGTCCGGGCGTAAAGCCTAATGCAGTGTCCATCGCCATTCCCCGGGACGACGTCGAAAAGCTGTACCGAGACCGCAAGCGTGCCATCGAGCTCGACGATCCCGCGTTGGAGCCGGAGCCAGCGACCGCCGACGCCAACACCGTTATCGTGGACGTGCGCCTCTCGCGAGAGCTTCACACCACCATCCGACAGTTGTTGCGCCAGCTCAACGGCTCGCACCAGGTCAAGATAGAGCAAGGCTGCACACATGGCCTGCTAACCGTTGCGGGTGCGCTGGAAATGCTTGCGGAAGACCTCGGCATGGTCGGGAGCCGGCCCGGTTCCTGGGAAGGCTCAAACATGGCCCAGGTGCTCGCTTCACACGGCTACGACAATTGAGCGGCATCCTCGCCGGGCTCGCCCACACTGGCACATGCACGCCTGCCCCGGCAGGAGTGCCTTCGTGGAGAACTGACCGCCCCCTGTCGAGGGCAAAAAAAAACCCTCGAACGAATCGAGGGTTTTCCGGGCGACGTGTCACGCTGGATGGTGACCCGACTCGCGCTGTTTCTCACGGTCAGTCTTCACGACGTTGTTGGCGACGAACAGGCCGAAACCAACGACGGCCGCGAGGACGCCAAGCATTACAGCGGTTCCGAGATCCATATCAGTCTCCTTGCTTCGTGCCGTAGAACAAACTGGCCAGAGCCAATGATAGCACCATCCCAAGGGACAGCCCAACCAACTTTACGTACAACACCCACGTTGCCGCACCCCAGTTTGTTTCAAACGCCACAGTAGCGGCACCGACACAACTGGCGATCGCAACACCCACAAAGAACTGGCCGAAGGCCTCTCTTTGCTTGCCTACGGGGTAGGTCAACGAGCGCCAAAGAGGCCCAAACAGGTTCCTTTTCAGGTTGCCGAACATCTCCCGCGTGGGCGGGTGGTAGAACTCCGCCACTAGCCACATTAGGGCCAGGGGGCTGAGAATCAAGAACGCAATAAGCATCACCCCTCCTAGATACAGATAGTAACATCCGCGCACGCACGAGGCCCGTGCGGTGCCGGAATCTCTCTCAGTAGCCCTAGGTCGTCTTCATGCCCCGGTGGCTGGCTCCCGCCAATAAAAAACCCGGTTCCAGAATGGAACCGGGTTGGGGTCAGTCAATGGCCTGGAGGATCTCGCGCGCCTCAGCATGGCCGCACGCGAAATCTCGCAGAGCCATGTACAGGTCGAGATGGTTTTCCTGTTGGCTTTGGCACGCAAGCGCGTAGAAGCCAAAAAGGCACGCAATGATGCCCGCCGCCTCCACCGATACCTCGCCGCTATAGCCGTTCATCGCCTGCACGACGCGAACGCGCTCCTTCTGCATGGAGGGCACCATGAAGAAGCCCCCATTCGACAGCTCGAAAAACTCCCAATAGCCGCCGCGGTATTCGCTGCACAGCATTTCCATGTGGTTGTACACCTGCGCCTCGCCGATCATGAGGTACCGGAGGCCAGGCCCAAAGTACTTGGGAAGGATCGACAGTCGTCGATCCCCAGACACCTTAGTCGCCTGGATGACGTCCGTACCCTCTTCAACTGCTGCATTCATACTCTCTCTCCAAAAGGTCCGGCGGAATGCCGGGTTGCCGATTGAAGGGATGTGGTCTGCATTCCTCGGTGGATGCCTTGGCACGCCCTACCCCCGAAAAAAAGCGCCTGGAATGGACGGAATGGCAGACTACTGTATATTTATACAGTAATGGAGACTCTGTTATGCCCCACGACAAACATCCGCCCCCCTTGACGTTCGCCCAGATCAGGGCACTTTTCGACGCTGATCCAACGGATGCCGCCCGCGCATACTGTTGGGAGATTGCGCGGCTTCACGCCCATCTCCTTGAGGCCTTTCGGGTCTATGAGTACTGCCAGGAAATGTGGCAAGAGGCCGTGCGCAACGGCGAACAGATGAAGGTGATGCCCGGCTCCCTGCTACTGATGGAACACAAATCAGCGCTGCTACGGGAACCCTGCGTGCAGGCCCGTCTTGATGAGCAATGGAAGGACCGGGACAAGCCGTTCACGAGGTACTACCCGGTCAGAGATCTGGATCAGCGCCCAGACCGTGTCTGACGCCTACTGCTGGTGCTGGCCATCGTTGACCTCCATTCCGCTCGGAGCTGACCGGCATGCTTGAGCTGACCAGCGGCAGCATGCGACCGAGGCTGTGTGGAAACGCGTTTCGTCCTAACACCCACAGCGCAATAGCCTGGTCCGCATCACCTTGGGCGGTCTTCACTTCGATTTTTCGAAGCGGGGCTCACTCTGGGTCGTTTGGGCGGCCCGGATAGGGCCTGAGGTGCGTTATGGGTCACATGAAGGGCTCAGCCGCCCATCGCCAGCACCGCTTTCATGGTCTGCTGGTAGCCCAGGATTTGCATGACCCGCTTGAAGTTATAGGCCAGTACATTCAAGCTCATTTCCGTGCTCACATTGCCCAAGCGACGAGTTAGGAAGTGCGTATAGCCCATCCAATGCTTGAACGTGCCGAACACATGTTCCACCGTGCGCCGCCGCACCTTCATCGCATCTGGCATTCGGTCTAGACGGCGCTGCGCCGCCTCAAGCACGGCCTCATGCTCCCATCGACTGATGCGCCGATACGCGCTAGGTGTGCATCGCTCCTTCATCGCGCATTGTGGGCAGGCACTACTCCAGTAGCGCCGCAATTGAAGACCATTCTCCTCCCGCGTAAATCGGTGGATAGCGCGCTGGCCCGCAGGGCACTCGTACTCATCGTCCTTCGCGATGTAAATGAAGTCCGAACGGTCAAAGCGGCCTTCGGCCTTGGCATTGGAAGTCGTGGGTTTGGGCAAGATCGCATCAATACCTGTCTCTGCACATGTCTTGATCTGAGGCGCGCTGTAGTAGCCGCGATCGGCAATCGCACGCAGTCGCTGCTTGCCCATCGCCTCCCGCGCGGCTTGTGTCATCGATGCCAATGAGTCCCTGTCATGTCCTCGGTTCGTCACTTCGTGCGCGACGATCAGATGGTGCTTGGCTTCGACAACCATCTGCACGTTGTAGCCGACCATCCCCGAGCCCCGGCCGCTGGTGGCCATCGAGCGGGCATCCGGGTCGGTCACCGACAACTGACCGTCTGGACTGTCTTTGAGCCTCTCCTTGACGTCATCCAGAGTGCGCATTTGTTTGCGCAGACGTTCGATCTTGTCATTGAGCCGATTGGTCCTGGCCTCGATCTCGACAGGTTGCGTTCGGTCCGCTGTGTCAAGCGCCGCCAGATAGCGGTGGATGCTCTCCTCAATCTGCTGCTGACGTTTGTCTATCTTGGCAGCCGTGAAGTTCTTGTCGCGCGTGTTGACTGCCTTGAACTTGCTTCCATCAACGGCAACCAGGGCTTGGCTGAATAGCTTGAGATCTCGGCATACGGCAACAAACCGCCGGCAAACGTTGCGAATGCCCGACCCATTGTCACGACGAAAATCCGCGATGGTCTTGAAGTCTGGTGCCAGACGGCCGACCAGCCACATCAGTTCGACGTTGCGTTGGCACTCTCGCTCGAGTCGACGACTGGACTGGACCCGATTTAAGTAGCCGTAGATGTAGATCTTCAGCAGCACGGTCGGGTGATACGACGGGCGGCCGGTAGCTGCTGGCGCCGCCTTCTCAAATCCCAGCGATTCCAGGTTGAGCTCGTCGACGAATGCGTCGACTATGCGCACCGGGTTGTCGTCGGCGATGAAGTCATCCAGGCATTCCGGGATCAACGCTACCTGCTGCCGGTCCTGACCTTCGATGAATCGGGGCATGTCGACTCCCGGGATCGAGATACCAAACTCTATCTAGATCGCCGTAGCGGCGTCAAAGAGTTTTCACACAGCCTCGACCCAAAGCGGCCGGTGAAAAACGCAGCGATGCTCTTGTAATATTTGGAAGCCATCCGCTTTAAACGAATGCAAATCGGCGAACGGTATGGCCGAACCAGGGAGGCATGCGAGCGATATCGAGCCATCATCGCGGGAACCAGCTAGTCTTTTCGGTAGGCCAGCAATCTCAAAGCGTTAAACACTACGAGCAGCGTCGATCCTTCATGGACGGCCACTGCGGCACCCATACTCAACCCCATTATCGTTGCAGGCACTAAGACAGCGACGATACTGAGACTGACGTACAGATTCTGACGAATGATCCGTCGAGTCTGGCGACTCAGTCCGACCGCAAACGGCAGGCGACTCAGATCATCCGCCATCAAGGCGACATCGGCCGTCTCGAGCGCCACGTCTGATCCGGCGGCACCCATCGCGATTCCCACAGTCGCATTGGCCATGGCAGGAGCATCGTTCACACCGTCTCCAATCATCGCGATTTGTGCCTCAGCCCTAAGATCGCGAATAACTTGAACTTTGTCCTCCGGCATAAGATTGCCCCGCGCGTCCTCGATGCCCACTTCGTTTGCTATGGCGCGGGCGACGTTCTCATGGTCGCCAGAGATCATCACCATGTGGGAAATCCCGAGCTGTCGCAGATCCTCTATCGTTTCGGCAGCCCCCTGTCGCGGAGTATCCATGAGCCCAATGGCACCTAGATCTCGATCTCCCATTCGCACGACCATCGTTGTTCGGCCCTCCTCGCGCAACTCGTTGGCGGCAGCCGTCGTCGAGCTTTCGAGCTGGGGGATGCCAGACGCGCCGAACATCTCAACCTTTCCGATCCATACGCTTTGCGAATCCACTTTGGCCGTGATCCCTTGGCCGACGAAATTCTCCACCTGGTTAGCCTCCGGGATCGGATACGTTCCGAGGATTTTTCGACCATCTCGCACAATGGCCGCGGCTAGGGGATGATCACTTAGCGACTCTATCGCCACCGCAACCGCGATTAGCTCCTGTTCGGAGACTCCTGGTGCCGGCAATATGTCGGTGATTCGAGGGCGGCCTGCGGTCAAGGTACCGGTTTTGTCAAAAGCTAGTGCTTTCAGGCTTCCCAGTTCCTCCAGCGGGGCGCCGCCCTTGATGAGTACGCCACCCCGTGCCGCGCGCGCGATACCTGAAAGCACTGCGCTAGGCGTGGCTATGGCAAGAGCACAAGGGCTGGCTGCGACAAGTACCGCCATAGCACGGTAGAAGCTATCGCGAAATGGCTCATCAACAATGACCCAAGCGAAAAGCAATAGGAACGCGATGCTTAGGACGATCGGCACAAAGATGCGCTCGAATCTGTCTGTGAACCGCTGGGTTGGCGACTTTCTAACGTCAGCCTGCGCGACCAGCGCTACGACGCGTGCAAGGGTTGAGTCGCTCGACTTACGAGTGACCTCGACCTCCATCAGACCTGACCCGTTAATCGTGCCGGCAAACACCTGAGATTTGGGCTCGATGCCGGCCGGACGGCTGCGCGCAATGGCAGCGTCTGGCACTGGGGCCTTGTCTACTGGGATGCTCTCGCCCGTTATGGGTGCTTGATCGACACTTGATGTTCCCTTGATGACAAAGCCGTCAGCGGGAAGCCGCGTGTTCGGCTTGACGATTACCTTGTCGCCGACCTCAATTTCTTCGATCGCAATGTCGAAAATTTCACCGTTGCGACGAACCGTAGCCGTTTTTGGCGCAAGCTCTCCCAGGGCTTCGATTGCCCGCTTCGCCCGCCCCATCGCGAAATGCTCCAACGCGTGCCCGAGGCTGAACAAGAAGAGAAGGAGAGCGCCTTCGGCCCATGCGCCGAGCGCTGCAGCACCAGCGGCGGCTATGAGCATCAAGCTGTCGATTTCCAGGCGCCGCTCCTTCCAGCTATTGACGGCGTCTCGCACGGTGAAGGTTCCTCCAAACGCGTACGCAAAGACGTACACGGTGAGAGGGACCCATCCCGGCATAGACGGCCACCAGCGCTCAATTGCGGCCCCGGTGCCCAGCAGCGCGCCGCATGCTAAAGCAAAGTACATTTCCGCTGAAAGGGCTTGAATCCTCCCGGTGAAGCTGGTCCTCATATGTTGCGTCCTTGCTTTGTGTGCGAATCGTCATTTACCTAAGCGGCAGTACTTAATATTGCCCAATGAGAAGGCAAGGCTCAGAAGGTCAAGTGGTGTTCAAGGGGAGGCGGGTCATGCACGCGCTATTTACGCGCGCGGTAAGTTGTCTACTATGATGCGCGTCAATCTCACGCGATCCGGTCTAGTCGAAAGTTTAAAAGCGGAATAGTCGGAGTGGCGCAGGATTACAGATTTGTAATAGTAATGACGGCAAACTGTCGAAACGAGATCTTTACATTATTAAGTCAGTCGCATCTGCGCGACGACTTAATTAACGTGAGGATCACTGAAATGAAAGTAACTATTTCTAGCGCCGCCGTCGCTGTCGCTCTGACCGTGCTGGGCTCGTCTGCCCAAGCCGACACATTTCACAACACAAACACTGAGAGCGGCTTCGAAGTGCACGTCGGCGACAGCCAAAATGGAAAAACCTCCGAGCAAGTTCGGCAGGAGCTTGTTGCCGCAAAATCCAATAAGAGGGAATGGTTCTTCACCTACCTCAATGCGGCCAAACCCGGCTGGATGGTTCCAACTGAAAAAACCCGCGAGCAAGTCGCAAAGGAGCGCGATTCGATTACCCCCGAAGAGCGTGCGCGCATAGACGAAATCTACAACACCGGTGCATAAATGCCATCGCCTTTTGGCAGGAGGTAGCGCTCATTCGTGCGGAAATCCACGCGTTTGGGGGTTCCTCCATGGATTGGCGAAACTACCGTCGAAGGTTATGTATGAGGACTCGTCTCGCAATTGCGATTTCGGTGGTGCTGCTTTCTGGCTGCGCTATAGCAAGCAGCCCTGCGCCATTGCCAGAGGGCGGAAGAACACGCGCGGAAGTACGGGCTGATTTGGCCATGTGGAAGCGAGCTGGAATGGACAAATTCTATAAAGGTAGGCGCACGCCCGATGTCTACAGTGCGTCCTATCGAAAGAGCTATGCTAACTATTTGAAGCTTCGTAACGGCCAGGAGTATCAGGAGGAACTGACTCGTCTTACGAATGACGAGCAGTAGCGCTCCCCATCATTTTCCTGAAAGCGCAGCATTCTCCACTAGAGCGGGGAGACTATCCCCTTTGTAATTCACGTACTGTCTGAATTCTCCAAAGCAAATAGCTTGGCCATCAACTTGAGATGCGATGCTCGACGCCTCCTTGGCTGTATGCGAGCGTCGCTCTCTTTGCTTTAAAGTTCCGCGCTCTCCACGCATTATCAGGCCGAACTTATGGTGCGGAATCGCCATCCGCCGAGGCGAGGATATTTTTGATTAAAAAAAGGTGCACACCTTAATAGAATGTGCACCAATAAAGGCCTCTTCCCTTCGCGGTGGAGGAGGCCCCCTGTCGCCACCGGCGGAGAGTCGCCTTAGCGCTTGAGACGCTCTAGCTCTTGTTGGTACTCCGCGCCACTGCGAAGACGAATATATTCCGCGTAAGCCATTTTGTATTCACGGCTATAAATGTCGGGTGTCTCGCTTTGGTTCCAGAAGCGATCCACGCCTGCACGTTTCCACACAGCGAGATCAGCTTGTACTTCCGCTCGAGTGAGTCCCCGGTCCACTCCGCTAAAGTACGTCGAGGCTGCAGTGTTCGTCGGCAAAGCGGTTTGCGCGCCGGCGTACGCCATGGGGGTTGCAAACAATACGACGGCCGAAAGCATCTTGAGGGAAATTTTCATCGCCAACTCCATTTGATTACCGGCGGTACGCATTAACGCCGGTATTAATAAATCATCATCACTTAACGCGTATAGAGATTGTATCGAAGGCATTCCATCCAAACCGCGACCACAAAATTACGTTTTTGTCTGGATTAGGAAATGTGGGATTGGCAATTTCTACTTCGACTTGTCCACGCTGTTGTGAGTTTGCAACGGAGTCCGGAGCCCGTATGAAAGTCGGCGACGTGCACTCACCAGTCTGGACTCTTATTTGCCACTCCTAAGTCGAGAGGAAACATAGAGTTGCGCGCGCGCGGAGCGTTTGATTGTGATTAATGACTAGATGCGGACATATATGTAATTGAATCGTTGGTTTTTTGTCGACGAACACTCTCCACACTTGCTTGGCACTTGCCGATAAGACATCGCGAAATTGGAAATGCGAAACGGACTTCGCATTTCTTCTATCGGCCAGGCCATCCAGTCCGTCTCTGTGATAAAGGAGCAATTTGTGAAGAAAACTCTATTGCTGGCAGTATCTGCGGCAACACTTTCCACGGCTGCATATGCCGAGTCGTCCGTCACGCTGTATGGAATCATTGATACCGGGATTGGCTACGCGAAGGTCGACGGATCCTACATCGATCCTCAAACGGGCACGAAGTCTGAATTCAAGGGGAGCCGAGTCGGAATGACTACTGGTCAAACCGCTGGTTCGCGTTGGGGCTTGCGTGGAAAGGAGGATTTGGGTGACGGCCTGTACGCGACGTTCCGCCTCGAGTCCGGCTACGATTCCGCCAACGGCTCGTCTAGCCAAAACAGTCGCTTGTTTGGACGTGAGGCGACCATCGGGCTTGGCAGCGACCAATGGGGTGAATTTCGCCTTGGGCGCCAGTACAACGTAGCGTCGCGTCTTATGGCTTCGATGTATGGTTCCGGATTCGGCGGCGGCTTCACGCAGTTGAATACGGGCGGAGGCCTTGGCTTCAGCGCGTCGTATTTCGTGCGCTATGACAACCTGGCGCTGTATGAAAGCCCTTCAATCGGCGGCTTCCGCGTCTCGGCTGGCTACGCGTTCAATGCCGACGACCGCAACGCGGCCCAGACAGGCTTCCGGACGGCCGATAATACTCGAGCAATTACGACGGGCATTAGCTATGCAAACGGTCCGCTCATGGCATTCGTCGCCTACGACCAATTGAATGCGTCGAATAAACTATCCTCAACCCAAACTGCGGCAACTCCTCGTTCGTTCACGCTGGGCGGCTCATACGACTTTGAAGTCTTCAAGCTGGCCCTGGCATACGAACGTGCAACGGATGGCTGGTTCGCGGGCAAGAGTCTTCCCTCGAGCGCGTCGATTGGAACGTTCCGTGGCACGCCGTCCAACACATTCGTCGACGGTTTCAGCTCAAATTCCTATCTGATTGCAGCATCCATCCCCCTGGGGGGCGCCAGCAGCATGTTTGGCTCGTGGCAGCGAGTCGACCCGAACAATAGCGACCTGACCGGTGGTGACTCGACCAGCAACACGTTTGCGTTGGGTTACTCCTATACGCTTTCGAAACGCACGACCATGTACGCTGCCGCCACGTACACGAATAACTTTGCGTTCCAAGACGATGCAAAAGCCACGGAGGCAATGGTCGGCTTGCGCCACTCATTCTGACGCGTAGTGCGCATCTAGCGTGTGGAGGATATAGCGGGGTGCCCATAACCCGCTATGTCCTCATTATTTGAGAGGAGTCAGTGGAGCTGCCAGGCATCGGAGAGCGTCAGTGGCAAGCCTATTCGGGCTCGCGGTGCTCTATCGTGTAGCCCATTCCTCTGACGGTGTGCAGCAATTTTGTGTCGAACGGATCGTCGACCTTGGCGCGAAGACGGCGGATTGCGACCTCCACCACATTCGTATTGCTGTTGAAGTTCATGTCCCAGACTTGTTCCGCAAGGACGAGGCGCGACAATACTTCGCCTTGGCGCCGCATCAGAAAAGTCAGCAGCCCAAATTCCTTGGCAGTGAGGTCTATCCGGGAGTTGCCTCGCGCCACCCGTCGGCGAAGTAGGTCCAGTTCGAGATCCGCCACGCGAAGAACATTTCTGCCGGACAAGGTGTCGGCCGACCCTACGCCGCGCCGCTTAAGCGCAAGCACTCTTGCTTGAAGCTCGGAAAGTGCAAACGGCTTGATCAAATAATCATCGGCCCCCTGTTCGAGACCGCGGACTCTATCCTCAAGACTTGTCCGAGACGTCAACATCATGATGGGTACGTTGTCGTTTTTACGAATGCGCAGTAAAACCTCAAAACCATCTAAGCCGGGTAGACCAATGTCAAGAATGATTAGGTCGTATTGCGTCTCATAGGCAAGTTGGACACCGCTGACGCCATCCATCGCGATATCAACGATATAGCCGTTGTCGGTAAGGCTGCGGCGCAACATTTCGGCGAGTTTTCGATCATCTTCGATAACTAAAATTTTCATTTTTCGTTTGAATGCGTCATTGAAAAATGACGTTGGAAAAAGCGAGGGGAGCGGATCTGTGATCTCTCCGCCATTGCAGCCTGGTCAAGGTATCGCTATATTGGTAGCCTTCCCGGCTCCTAGCATCGCTTTACATGTAAAGCTACTTTAGCGGCCAAGCTTCGTCAGAACCCGAACTCGGTAATTACGAATCTGCAAACAAAAAAGCGGAAATCTGTAATTTTCCTGTCGCTATTTCCGGATAACACATCTTGCGACGGGAGGCTGCCAAGTTGGCTCGCCAAATGTCAAATGCTGCATGTACTTTGCTGCTCTACAATCGAAGTCGGGTGCTATGCTGAAGCCGATGGTCGTGCCTGAGGAGTCAGACTTTACAAATGGCGTGCCGCCATGCATCCGTGCAATTGCAGCGACGATAGCTAGGCCGAGACCGTGATGGTTCGCGTCGCTTGCACGAGCAGAGTCGGATCGGTAGAACCGGTAAAAGAGGCGCGGTAGGTGCTGTGCTTCGATTTGCTCACCCAAATTGTGCACTGTGACGTGTACCTTCCCGTCGTTGGCCATGCAGAGCCTAACTGTGACGCTTGAGTTCGGTTTGCTGTAGCGAATGGCATTCGAAACTAAGTTCGAAATCGCGCGCTGATAGAGGGAGCGGTCCACATTTCCAGCGAGATCTCCCAAGACGTTAAAGCTAATTCTCGCGTCGAGCGCCTCGGCCTCGTGATACTCAAGAACTTCGGTTGTAATCGCGCGGAGGCTCTCCACATGTTCGGCCCGCGCCCTCGCCCCGCGGTCAGCTTGTGAGAGAAAGAGCATGTCGTTGACAATGGCAGTCATACGTTGAAGCTCTTCCAGATTCGAGCCCAGCACGTCTCGCAAATCAACTGGCGACCGATTTGCTGCCAGCGCGAATTCTGTTTCTCCTATAAGTGTAGCGAGAGGAGTACGTAGTTCATGTGCGACGTCTGCATTGAAGCCTTCCATTTGGACATAAGCCCGCTCTAGCCGTTGTAGCAGCGCATTGAACTGCAGGACCAACGGTTTGATCTCTTGCGCCAACCCCGTTTCCACCAGTCGTTCTCCGATTCGATCGGGCGATATCAATGCGGCCTGTCGCGCCACTTCGTGGAGAGGAAGCAGGGCGCGCCGGACCAGCACGTTGGCTATAACGGAAACCACTATCGCTCCGATCACTGCACAACAAAACAGCGTCCATGCCAGCATCACTCGAAGTCGCACGTCCGGTGTGGTATCCAGAAACAGCTCAGCGGTCATTCTCCTGTCTGGCTCGCTGGGCGCAGGCAAAGAAAAGATTGTCTGTATTCGATTTACATTCTTCGCCGCTACGGCAGGCTCACCATAGACGCTGATTTTCTGGTTGATGACCAGTCGCAAAGAAAATTCAGACTTTCCATAAAAAAAGTCATTGAGCTTATGCTCGAGTGCGGGTAAGTCGCCTTTAATGGCGAATTCATCAGCAAGGTGCTCGATGACTTCGCGCTTTTGTTCTAGCAGTGCCTGCTGACGATAAGATAGATTTATATTCGTCGCCCAGTACACGACGAGGCAAACAACTCCCAGTGCGACAAATGTCTGGAGCGCGAGCCAGCGAGCGAGCCAGTGGCGGAGAGAACTGATCTCGCGAAACCCCATTACTCATCCCTCAGCTCGAGCACGTAGCCCATCCCGCGCACGGTATGAAGGATCTTGGTTTCAAAAGGGTCATCCACTTTTCCGCGTAGGCGCCGTACAGCAACCTCCACCACATTAGTATTGCTATTAAAGTTGATGTCCCATACTTGTTCGGCAAGATCCAGGCGAGACAGAACTTCCCCCTGCTTTCGCATCAGAAGGGCAAGCAGCGTAAATTCTTTGGCCGTCAATTCGAGGCGCGTGCCGGCCCTACTAGCCTTGCGCCGCAGAAGATCTAGTTCGAGATCTCCCACTTTCAAGACATTCTGTCTGCTGGCCTCGGCGACGACATGCCCCCTGCGACGCCCCAACGCGAGGACGCGCGCCAGCAATTCAGATAGCGCAAATGGCTTGACCAGGTAATCGTCTGCGCCGTCCTGCAGCCCCCGAACTCGATCTTCGACCTTGTCTCGCGCCGTGAGCATAAGGACGGGTACGCGATCGGACTTGCGCAGTTCGTGCAGGACGGCAAAGCCATCCATCCCCGGGAGCATCACGTCTAGAAGAATCAGGTCGTACTGAGTCTCTCGGGCAAGGTGCAGTCCGCTGACGCCGTCCGATGCAACGTCGACCACATAGTTGTGTTCTGAGAGTGCGCGCTTTAGGTATTCAGCGAGCTTGCGCTCGTCTTCAACGACCAGAATCTTCATGTTCCGCAACCGTTCGAATCGTGATTGGCACCCTCGAGGGGTAAAGCCGATGCCAAGCGTGAATTGGTGGGCGAGCTCGTGCTCGCATGGCCACTAACGTTGCGTGTTCAGAAACGCGCACGTCTTGCACTTGAATGGGAGCACGCATTCTAGGCCAGGCTAGCCGTCAGTCTACCTTCCCCAAGATTACGAATCTGTAATGCACGACAACCTTACAAAATTGTCATCTGGGGGTCCGGATTCTGACGAAGGCGCTTGGATACAGTACGGGCGGTCATCCGTCCTGGCCGTTCCTATTGTGTCTCACGTGCGATAGCCCGGCTTAGGGACCAACATCTCCTCAGACACTACCAAGGTTGAATGATGCGCCTCAAGTCGCTTCCATTGTTCCTGATGGTCGCCGCGTTGTGCGGACCGCAGGCTCGGGCACAGGCTACGCCAGAAAAGTACACCCGAGAAGACGCATCGGTTGCGTCGGCAAACGTCCTCACGCTGTCCGAGGCGCTGGATGCCGCGTACACGCTGAATCCCCAATTGTCGGCAGCCAAGAATAATTTCGGAGCGTCCAAGGGGCTGGTGGAGCAGGCAAGCCTCCTTCCAAATCCTTCCCTCGACGTCAGCATCGACGACCAACAACGTTCGACGCGGACGACCACAGCAATGCTCAGCATGCCCGTTGAGTTGGGCGGAAAGCGACGAGCACGCACAGAAGCTGCTCAATTGAACAGTGATTTGGCCGGTCGTGACTATGAAATTGCGAGAGCGGAGATAAAGACGTCCGTTATGTCTCGCTTTTTTGCAGTCGCAATCGCTCAAGAAGCCGTGCGCGTCAATCGCGACATGGCTGAGGTAGCAGTTGGGGCATTGCGTGTGGCTCAAAAGCGAGTGGACTCAGGAAAGGTCCCGCCTTTGGAGAGGAACAAAGCAGACATCGAGCTTACGAAGGCGCAGATTGAAGTGCGTCAAGCAGAAAACGAACTCGCCGTTGCGCGCAGAGAACTGTCATTACTGTGGAACGACCCAGCTCCGAAATTCGCGACAGTGCGCGCGGATATCGAGGATCTTCCGCCGCGTCAAACGCTGGATGAGCTGCGAGGCGCTCTGTTGGACTCCCCGAGAATGGCTGCCGGACGTCTCGCATTGGAAGTCAGCAAAGCCGAACTGAATGTCGAGAAGAGCAAGCGGTATCCGGACATCACCGTGAGTGGTGGGGTGGCTCGCGACAATGAAATGGGGCGCAATAAGGCTCAACTTGGGGTCTCCGTGCCATTGCCGATTTTTGACAGAAATCAGGGGAACGTCTATGCCGCCACCATGCAAACGTACAAGGCGCAAGACACTTACCGAGAGCTGGAGGCCCGACTGAGTGCTGACTTGGTGACAGCCGCCTCTACGTACGATCTTGCATTGTCTTCCGCGATCGACTATCGCCAGTCTGTCATCCCCACGTCGCAGAAGGCATACGATGCCGCGCGTAAGGGCTTTGAGGCAGGGAAGGTCGGCTATCTGGAAGTCTTAGACGCGCAGCGGACTTTGTCGCAAGTGAACATTTCCTACCTCACGACGTTGTCGCGCGCGGCGTCGGCCCGCGCCGAAATCGATCGCATCCTTGGCCAATAAACAGAGATGAACATGAGCCTGTATCTCACGCTAGTTCGGCGTCGCACCATCATTGCCGTTGCGCTTTCCCTTCAATTTCTAATTCCAGCCCCGGGTCTCGCCGGGCCATCTGACCACGCAGGGGACAGTCATTCCGAAGCGGCTGTGGGGCCAAATAAGGGTGAAATTACAACGGACGGAAACAACTCGATTGAGGTGGGCCTGGTCGAGGAAGGCGAGGCGGCCCGGCTAAAGGTCTGGATAGCGACGGCAGGAAAGCCAGTGAATGCACAAGACCTAACGGCAACCGCGACTCTGAAAAGGCCGAATGGGGAAGAGAAGGTGCTTAAGCTCAACCCCTCCACTAAAGGGTTTGTCAGCGATCAGCTTATTGCTGAGCCACATTTCTTCGAAGTCGAAATTAGCGTCTCCTTGCCAGGAAGGCCCGACCCTCTCCGCGCAGAGTTGCACAAAGAGGAGGGGTTAGTGGCGCTCACGCCTGAACAAATTTCTGCGGCCGGAATTGAGACAAGTGAAGCCAAGGCTCAGAGCCTCGAGTCGAGCACACGATTCCCCGGGGAGATCCGATTTAATGCAGATCGCACTGCACACGTCGTGCCGAAGGCCGCAGGAACCGTTCAACAGGTCTCGACCGATCTGGGACAAGAAGTGAAAAAAGGACAGCTCTTAGCGGTCATATCAAGTGCATCGCTCTCCGAGCTCAGAAGCGAGTGGCTTGCTGCGACGAAGCGCCGAGCATTGGCTGCCGCCACTCACGCTCGAGAGTTGAAGTTATGGCGCGAGCAAGTGTCGGCCCAACAGGACTATCAACAAGCTCAGACTGCGCTTCAAGAGGCGGATATCGCTGTGCAAAACGCAGCTCAGAAGCTCAGGGCAATTGGTGCGGAACCGTCCACAAAAGACTTGAATCTTCTTGAGATTCGTGCGCCCTTTGATGGTGTCATCGTCGAGAAGCACATTGCTTTGGGCGAGGCGCTATCTGACACGTCAAACATCTTCACAATCTCGGATCTGAGCACGGTATGGGCAGAGTTCGTAATCGCGCCCAAAGATCTGCGGGACGTCCGCGTGGGTGAAGATGCGAAGATCACCTCTACCGCCTTCTCGGAGGAGGCGTTCGGCAAAGTTTCCTATATAGGTGCATTGCTCGGACAGCAAACGCGCACAGCAACCGCGAGGGTGACGTTGAAGAATCCCGACATGGCTTGGCGGCCCGGTCTGTTCGTTTCCGTAAACGTTGTGGTGGAGCGAAATGATGTTGGAGTTGCCGTGGACAGCGACGCGATCCAGGATGTAAACGGACAACCTACGGTGTTCATCGAGGTTCCTGGTGGATTTCTTCCCCAGCCCGTCAAGTTAGGAGCGACGACCGAAAAGAGCTCCGAGATTGTGTCTGGTCTCAATGCTGGAACACGCTATGTCAGCTCCAATGCTTTCGTGCTGAAGTCCGAGTTGGGCAAGGCATCGGCAGATCACGCGCATTGAGTTGGAGCCCATATGTTTGAACGTCTAATTCGCTTTGCCATTGAGCAACGTTGGCTTGTCTTGTTCATCGCCTTGGGAATGGCCGCCGTTGGGGTGTACAACTATTCGCGACTTGCCATCGATGCGGTTCCGGACATCACTAACGTCCAGGTGCAGATCAATGCGAGCGCACCTGGATACTCTCCTTTGGAGACGGAGCAGCGCGTCACGTATCCGATCGAGACCGTGATGGCTGGTCTGCCGGGGCTGCAGCAAACTCGCTCGTTGTCTCGTTATGGCCTATCTCAGACGACAGTGATTTTCGATGATGGGACAGATATCTACTTCGCCCGTCAGCTTGTCAATCAGCGTCTGCAGGAGGCCAAGGAAAGCCTGCCGGAGGGGATCACCCCTGTTATGGGCCCAATTTCTACCGGATTGGGAGAGATCTTCCTGTGGACCGTTGAAGCAACACCTAATGCAAAGAAGGCAGACGGATCGCCATATACGGCAACGGACCTGCGCGAGATTCAAGATTGGGTCATCAAGCCGCAACTGCGGAACGTCAAAGGCGTGACCGAGGTCAATTCAATCGGGGGGTACGCAAAGGAGTACCAGGTAGCGCCAGATACGGAGCGCTTGGCGTCCTATGGACTCTCGCTCACCGACATCATCACCGCTCTAGAGCGAAACAACGCGAATGTTGGAGCTGGATATATTGAAAGAAAGGGCGAGCAGTACTTGATTCGTGCTCCGGGGCAAGTTCGATCGATAGGCGATATTCAGGATATTGTCCTGACCGCAAGAGATGGCCAAGCCATACGCGTTCGAGACGTTGCGGACGTTTCGATCGGGAAAGAGCTTCGCACGGGCGCCGCTACAGACAATGGCAAGGAGGTGGTCCTTGGTACCGTCTTCATGTTGATTGGCGAGAACAGCCGGGCTGTATCCCAGGCAGTGTCGAAAAAGCTAGAGGAGATAAACAAGAACTTGCCCGAAGGGGTAGAAGCGATCACCGTCTATGACCGCACCAATCTCGTAGACAAAGCTATCGCTACGGTAAAGAAGAATCTTCTCGAAGGCGCGATCTTGGTGATCGTGATCCTTTTCGTATTTCTCGGGAATATTCGCGCTGCGATCATCACGGCGATGGTGATTCCGCTATCCATGCTGTTCACGTTTACGGGAATGGTGACCTACAAGGTTAGTGCCAACCTGATGAGTCTTGGCGCGCTGGATTTCGGGATCATTGTCGACGGCGCGGTAGTGATTGTAGAGAACTGCGTCAGACGCCTGAGTCATGCACAGCTACATCACGGTCGTCCCCTCACTCGCTCCGAACGCTTCCATGAAGTATTCGCTGCCGCTCGCGAGGCGCGCCGTCCGCTGCTGTACGGCCAGCTGATCATCATGGTTGTCTACCTTCCGATTTTCGCGCTAAGCGGGGTTGAGGGACGCATGTTCCACCCGATGGCTCTCACCGTGGTGATGGCATTGCTCGGCGCCATGATTTTGTCGGTCACGTTCGTGCCCGCTGCGGTGGCAATGTTCATCGGGAAGAAGGTGTCGGAGAAAGAAATTCGGGTAATGGCCTGGGCACGCCGACGTTATGAACCTCTCCTCGACCTGGCACTTCGCCGCACGCCTCTCATGCTCGGTAGTGCACTTGGGTTCTTGCTTGTGTGCGGTTTTATCGCCACTCGTTTGGGAAGCGAATTTATTCCGAGTCTCAACGAAGGAGACATGGCGATTCAAGCATTGCGCATTCCGGGAACAAGTTTGACGCAGTCAATCGCCATGCAGGTTCAGCTTGAAACCCGTTTGAAGGAGAAGTTTCCCGAGATCGAGCGTGTGTTCGCGCGTACGGGAACTGCCGAGATCGCATCAGACGCTATGCCCCCCAATATCTCGGACGGCTACATCATGCTTAAGCCCGAGAAGGACTGGCCGAGCCCGAAGAAGTCTCATGCCGAACTGCGTGAGGCGATTCAGCGTGAAGCACAGAACATTCCGGGCAACAACTACGAGTTCTCGCAGCCGATTCAGCTACGGTTCAACGAGCTGATTTCTGGCGTTCGTAGTGATGTTGCGGTGAAGATATTTGGTGATGACAACGATGTATTGAACAGCACTGCGACTGAGGTGGCTGAGGTCCTTCAAAGGATTCCAGGGGCCTCGGAAGTCAAAGTGGAGCAGACCACGGGTCTTCCCATGCTGACGGTGTCGATCGATCGTGCTAAAGCAGCTCGCTATGGCCTAAGCCAGTCGGATATCCAGGACACTCTGACGATTGCGGCGGGAGGTCGTGAGGCGGGCACGTTCTTCCAGGGCGACCGCAGGTTCGATATCGTCGTTCGACTGCCAGAAAAGGTCCGCGAGAACATCACTGCACTCAAAAATCTCCCGATTGCGCTACCGAAGGGTGAGGGTCAGCTTCAGACGGCCTACATACCGTTGTCTGAAGTTGCGACATTTGATTTGGCGCCTGGTCCCAATCAGGTCTCCCGCGAGGATGGAAAGCGAAGGATTGTGGTCAGCGCCAACGTTCGCGGCAGAGACCTCGGCTCATTCGTCGGCGAGGCGGAAGCGGCGATCGCTGAACAGGTCAAGGTCCCGACTGGATACTGGACAGCATGGGGGGGCACTTTCGAACAACTTGAATCGGCTACCAAGCGATTGCAGATTGTGGTCCCCGTCGCCCTGCTTTTGGTGTTCGTCTTGTTGTTCGCGATGTTTGGAAACGTTAAGGATGGTCTACTCGTCTTCACCGGTATTCCCTTCGCGTTGACAGGCGGAATCCTCGCGCTGTGGATCAGGGGAATTCCGTTGTCAATCACCGCTGCAGTGGGATTCATTGCTCTGTGTGGTGTCGCAGTTCTCAATGGTTTGGTTTTGTTGTCTTTTATTCGCTCCTTGAGAGATGAAGGGAAGCCGTTGTACACCGCGGTGCGAGAAGGAGCTTTGACTCGCTTGCGGCCCGTGCTGATGACCGCCCTCGTGGCCTCGCTTGGATTCGTACCTATGGCTATCGCTACGGGGACAGGAGCGGAGGTGCAGCGGCCGCTCGCCACAGTGGTTATTGGAGGCATCATCTCCTCCACCTTCTTGACGCTTCTGATTCTGCCCGCGCTCTATCGCTTGGTACATCATGCAGACGCCGAGGAGGAGGAGCTAACCGGCTAGTGAGCCTGGACTGTCGCAAGCCTGGAGGGGCTTGATCTCCTCCAAGCTTGCGGAAATGTAATTACAAGGTTCGACGTTTGTCGAGCGGACTTACGTAAATTGGCAGCATTCGATACCGAGTGGTTAGATCCCATGTTTACATCGCCACCAGGCCCAGCTCAAGCCTTTAAAAGAGCGGAGAACGCGATTCAGATCTCGATCGTGATTCCGTTCTTGAATGAGCAAGATGTCTTGCCAATCTGTCACTCGAAGCTGAAAGAGATTCTCGGCGAGCTAGTCCTACCGTATGAGATCGTGTTCGTGGATGACGGAAGCACGGACAGAAGCGTGTTGTTCCTGACTGCGCTGATTCAGCGAGATCCTAGAGTTCGAGTGGTACGCCTGAGTCGGAATTTCGGGAAAGAGGCTGCGATGAGCGCTGGCCTGGCGCATGCGCGCGGTGAGGCAGTGATCATGTTGGATGCCGACCTGCAGGATCCTCCGGAATTAATTCCGGAAATGGTCAAGGCATGGCAGGACGGATTCGATGTCGTATCGATGCGCAGGCGGAAGCGTGAGGGTGAAGGTTTCGCGAAGCGTTTGTCTGCTTATGCGTTCTATCGAATCATGAGTCGCTTGAGCCGGTCGAGGATACCCGCAGACACCGGCGATTTCAGGCTTATGAGCCGTAGGACGGTAGAGGCCTTGCTCCAATTGCCAGAGCGGTGTCGCTATATGAAAGGTCTCTATGCTTGGATTGGGTTCCCGACCAAAGTTATCGATTATGACCGCGCGCCCAGGGCCGCCGGCAAGACCAAATGGAATTACTTTGCGCTATTCGGTCTCGCCCTTGAGGGCATCACCTCATTCTCGACCGCTCCGCTGCGGTGGGCAACAGGCATAGGAGCGGTTGTTGCATTGATAGGTGGCACGTTCGGCCTCTGGATAATTTTTAAAACTATCGTTTTCGGTCATGATGTGCCTGGCTATCCATCACTAACAGCCATGATCACCCTCTTAAGTGGAATTCAGCTTCTGACGATTGGGCTATTGGGCGAATACGTTGGCAAGGGGTACATGGAGACGAAGCAGCGTCCAATCTTCATAGTGCGCGATGTGATCGAGCAAGGCACCGAGATGGCCTCACGCTACATCGGGATTCGAGCGGAAAATGCAGTCGAGGGCTAAATGGTTTTTCTTGGGGCTGGCGGCCATCGCCATCGCTCGGCTTTTTTCAATGGCTGCGATGCCGCTAATCGACACGTCAGAGCCGAGATACGCTGAGATAGCGAGACTGATGGTGGAAACCGGAGATTGGATCACTCCTTGGTTCGAACCTGGAGTTCCATTCTGGGGAAAGCCACCGCTCTCATTCTGGAGCCAAGCGATGGGGATAAGGCTCCTTGGTAAGTCCGAGTTCGCGGTTCGATTCCCCTCATTCCTTGCGATGGTTGCGCTCGTAGCAATGCTCTACCGTGCGACGGCTATCTTGGTCGATCGACAGGCGGCACGGTGGACCACGCTCATACTGTCTTCCATGCTCCTACCGCTCGCCGCGGCCGGCGCGGTGCTCACGGATTCCTTCTTTGCGCTAGGGATCACCTATTCAATGTTGGCGTTCCTTGTCGCGCCGACAGCACTTACACCTCTCTGGCGCTATGGCTTTTTCGTGGGCATGGCGATTGGTCTGTTGTCGAAAGGGCCACTCGCATTCGTCCTAGTGGGGATAGTCCTCGTTCCTTGGCTTGCGCTTTGCCGCGATCGTATGGCGCACCTGACCGCTCTTCCTTGGTTCAAAGGCACGTTGGTGATGCTCGCGCTGACGGTTCCTTGGTACATCGGCGCGGAGATAAAGACCCCCGGATTTCTTCAATACTTTTTAGTAGGTGAGCACTTCCTGCGATTCGTAGACGCGGGTTGGCAGGGAGATCTGTACGGTACTGCGCATGAGCGACCCTTGGGCAGCATTTGGGGGGAATGGCTACTAGCTTCGTTCCCATGGGGCTGGGGCGGGATTCTACTAGGTGTATGGATAGTCGCTAATGCCTCTCGCAGGGCACGGGCGCTTCAAGTTTGTCGGTCGCCGGTTTTCGGGTACTTGGCGCTGTGGGCCGTTGCCGCTCCGGTTTTCTTCACCTTTTCTGGAAACATACTTTGGACGTATGTGTTGCCCAGCCTGCCAGCTTTTGCGCTGCTTCTTGCAATGCTCGCCAAAGGACTAATCCCTGCAGGAGTGGCGCCGCGTCTAGTCCGGTTCTTGGCTGTCACGGGTGCTTTGGTGCCGATAGCGGCAATTTGGCTCGGGCTGGTCTCGCTCATGGCGCCTACCAAGCTAAAAACGGAGAAGCAATTAGTGGCCGTCGCCAAGTCTCAAATGAGCGAAGGTCAGAAGCTCTACTTTGTGCATAGCCGTCCTTTCTCCGCGCGTTTCTATTCGGACGGCACGGCAGAGCTAATTGTTCCAGGCGAGTTGGAAAAGCTGTCCTTGGCGAAGGGCGCATATGCTTTCGTGGCAATTCCAAAGGGAAAGGAGTCTTCAATCGAGGGAAGCGTTAGAGAGCGGTTGGTGTCGATCTATAAAAGTCGTCGCTATACGCTTTACAGAATAAATGGCTAAGGCTTTGAAAGCGCTATATCAGCGCACCTTTGCGCTTCTTGGTCGTGAGCCCGTCGGGTCCCGCCCACGGTCTCGTCTGCGGGTTCTGCACGTGAGCCTGTCCAGCGGCTTCACTGGCAAAGAGTTGCGTATCCTCAACGAAATGCTCGCTATGCGTGAGCGCGGCCATATGCTCGAGGTTGTTTGTGCAGCAAGGTCTGAGCTAGGGCGGCGGTCCCTAAATCACGGCCTTACAACGCACTACATTGAGGTGGATGGGCTGATTGCTTCTGCAATGATTCCGTTTCGCATCGGCGGGATAGTGCGTGGAGGAGACTTTGACGTCGTCAACACTCATTCGGTGGCAGATGATCTGCGCGCAGCGCTGTTCGCGCGCATAGCGCGTACACGATTGGTGGTGAGAACACATCACCGGGAAAGTCGGCAGCGCGTTCCGCGACTCCGCAACGTGGTGAGCGATCGTGTGATTACCGTAAGCACTTACCAGCGCCAGCGATACCTCGATCGCGGGCATATCGAGCAGCGTGTGCGGACTATTCCTACAGGCCTGGATGTCCAGTGTCACAACCCAGTGGCGCCTTCGATGCGCCAAGAACTCGGCATTCCCGAAGATGCGATTGTCATTGGAAACGTTGCCGACGATCGGGATGCGCAAGGGCTTCGAATTCTCGTCGAGGCGATTTACTCATTGATGGAGGTTCACCCAGCAGTTCACCTAGTGCTTAGTGGCCTCCATGAGCCCCGACTCGGCCAACTAAGGAGACGTGCGCTCGAAATTGGGTTGATGGGAAGAATCCACTTTCCAGATTCCTTCTTTTGCGTTCGTGACCTGTTAATCGCGGTTGATATTTACGCAATGGTACCGGAGTATGAGGTATCGGGATCCACGTTTGTCGAAGCATCAGCGTGCGGTGTACCAGTTGTTGCTACGGCAGTTGGTTGTTTACCGGAAGTCATCGAAAACGGTGTTTCGGGATATGTTGTACTGCCTTTTGATCGGCTGATACTCCGTTCGGTAATCGGTAAGCTGATCGTAGACAGCAGACTGCGCAACCGCTTTGGCATCGCTGGACGAGCGAACTTTCTGCTCCGGGAAAGGTTCAGTGCGGCGACAATGGCTGAGGCTATGGAGGATGCCTATCTTGGCTGGCTGAACCGGGCGCCGAACAAAGCTGGTGTTGGTCGGTGATATTGGAGTTAGGATCCTCACGGATCACTCCGGACTGACTCTAGTCCTGGCGGGCGGCAAGGGCGATGCGCTAGTGATGCTTAATGGCGTCGTGGCGAGGGAGGTGCGCGCACGAGCTAGCAACTCCTGATCGACCGCTCATGGCCGAACTCAGCCGGTCACGACCAGCAGCTTGGTCAGCCGCAATCGGCACAGGTGGTCAGTTCAACCGGAATACGCACCTACCCGGCGGTGCACCGTTGCCGGAGCCAAGGCGACGCTTAGGAATGTGATTTACGTCCTGTCGCCGCGAGCGCTTCAAGTCCAAATTGGACGAGATAAGGCGCCGGCTTCCCTTCGTCCTCTGCCAAGTAGTAGCGCATCATCCGCACCGACACCCCGAGACGTCGCGCGGCCTCTTGCTGGCTCAAACCTGCCTCGTCCAATAACCGCCGCAGATAGTTGGGATCTGGATTGTGGCGCTCCACGTTGGGACTGGAAACCAGCACTGCATCATTATCCTGCTTCATGTACTTTCCTCGCGATATCCGGGGCCGAGATGACCAGACTTTTGTAGGCCGCGCCAGCTTCAGTCTTCGAAGTCGCAGCGGTCCAAACAATTCGTCAATGCGGCGAGCAATCCTGCTAACTCGCCCGCCATTAAAGCAAAGCTCGCGTCGAACATCTCTTCATCGTCCCGCCCATCAGAGGGCAGATCCTTCTTAAGAACATCCAGGGCCCGCAGGCGGCGCAAAGTCAGATCCTCGGTCAACATGAACGAGATTTTATCGGCCCACGTCATCGCCAGCTGCGTGCATTGCTTGCCTTGCTCGATGTGCCTTCTGGCGTCGACGGTCTCGATTGAATGCCGCACCCATCGAATTGCGCCCTGGCCGCGCCCCCGCGATCGCAGCTCTGCATCCTGATCAATCGAGAACCCATGGGGTGCCTCCCCTTCGAGAACCCACTCTGTCATTGCCAGACCTGGCGCGGTCTGGACTTGCAACGGCTCGACAGCAAACGGGTCGACAGTCTTGCTGAGAAGCGACAACACCTCATCCGCGCGCTTCGAAGAAGCAGTATCGACAACCAGCCAACCATTACGGCGATCGATCCATACATCGGTATCGCGCATTTGAAGAAACGCCTTCGGAAGAAGCTCCTCCAGCACACGGTCCTTGATGTCCTTCAACTGTCTCCGCCCAGGCTTGTACCCTTGGCGATGCTCGATCAATGCTGAGACCTCCTTAACACGCTGCTTCACCACAGCGGGAGGTAGGATTCGTTTAGCCGTCCTCATACGTATAAGCCAGTTGCCCCCCACGTCACGGGCCCTACTTTTGCCCGCGCCAGCGCGAAGCCAACCTCGCCCTTCACGCCCGCTTTCAGGCATCGCGAAGGCCTGCCGGCCGAGCTGCTCCTCCAGTACTTCGGTGGAACTGGCGATGTCTTCCTGCGCTCTGTAAAGATGGGCATTCTTGAAGAAGATATGGTTCATCGAACGCGTCCAGGTTGCGATACTCGCTGAGTCGACCGCGCTTCGCTCCAAACTGCGCGCACGTACCAGAAGAGCCAATGCCCGCGCCGCCATGCGGTCCTGGTGGCTAGAGTGCGCTGCCTCGATTCAGCCGCACATACCCCGACGCCGTGGAGCTCTGCCAACCTCGCCATCAATTCAAGCATGCGCCCGCGTCCGTCGTGCTCCCGGTATGCCACGTACATCGACTCCACTCCCGCGCGCCTCCACGCCGCCAACAGCCCCGACAAATAGACGTAGGTCGATGGCGCAACGAAGCGGAAATGACGCGCTCCAACCTCGCGCATGCAATGGTCCAGCGGCACGTGAAGCACGCCACGAAGCCGTCCGATCGACGCAGCATCGCAATCACGGTATATCAATCGCAAACTCCACATCAGAGCGAAGCCCTCGATGCGCGACAAGCGCTTTATCGACGTCAGAATCTGCGACTGGCCTACGCCAATCAACTCCACCCCGTGAATGAAATCGAAGGAGGTCCAACTTGCTTTGGTGAGTTTCACGTTTTTTCCTCCACGCACAAAGATCCACCGGTTTCACCGCGACTGCGGCACGTCGCCCCTCAATCAGGCGAAACCGAGCAAAGAAAGAGTGTTTCTGGCCACTGAAGCGGCCCAGGCCCGGGGAGGCCAGCCTTCAACTTGCGCCCCCGGGTATTTACTCAGGCAGCCCTCCGCAGCGCGGATATCGCTTCGAACGCCATAGGCGGCGGATTCGCATTTCCAAGCATGTGCAGAGCCACCGCTTGATTCGCTGGAAGGATGTAGCTCTTTTTGAAGCCCATGGCCGCTCTGTTCTCAGCAATCGTGAGCATGCGCATCCTATCCCCGTCCACTACCGCCCAACGTGCGCGAGTGGTGACAGTGCCCAAGGGGCGATCGAGCGAGCGCCCGGTCAATCCCGACCCGGATCCGTAGTAGGGCATCACGAATCGCTCGCCGAAAGCGTGTCTTGCGTTACGAACTCGGTCGAGAGTTTTTTCTGACCGCCCAGGACGCTGGATGAGCGACCAGCTTCCCGCTTCGAAGTCAATCACCTCGCCGATCGCACGATGCTCGCGTTTCGGGGACTTCAGCTTGATGGGATGTCGACTGCGCGTCCCCACGATCAGAAGACGCTTTCGATGCTGCGGCACACCACAGTCCGCGGCGTCCCAAATCATCGGTGACAACGTATAGCCCAGTGCGGCCATGGCGGCGCACCACGCGGGATACAGAGCCCATTGTGCGAAGGCGGGTACGTTCTCCACTAGAACGAAAGGCGGCCGATGGCATTCGACGGCCGACACTACGGCCCATGCCGTGGCTCGCGCTGCGTCGTGATGCGGCTTGTCCTTACCCCGTGCAGGTGTGTGCCCCGTACACGCAGGCGAGGCCATGAAAAGGTCGTGCGCCGGAGCCTTGGTCCAGTCGGCCTGGTGAACGTCCTGGCAGATATGCGCTGCTTCCGGGTGATTGGCTGCATGAGTATCCACAGCGGAACGCCAGTGGTTGGCGCACCAAGTGACCTTGATGCCAGCCATGCGCGCCCCCTCTGTGTTTCCCCCCATTCCTGCGAAGCAGTCGATCGCGGTCTCCATGATCGTCACCTCAAACAGCGACACGCACGGAACGCACGGCATAGCCCGCACCCTGGACCACTTCGCGAGCTCGTTCAGCATCCTCAGCGGCCGCGTCGACCCAGATGCGATGACCGACCTCCACCCGAAAGAGTCCCTTGGAAACCGGCTCGCCAATTCGCGCCGCACAACCCGCGAACTCGGTCACCTTCTCGAACGGAAACAGCTGAAAAAAGGGGTCCGCCAAGGCACTGTCGCGATAGGCCATGACAGACTTCACTTGGTCGGTGTTCAAGCCCACCTCGGCCTGCAAGAACTGCGACATCTCCTCGTCGCTCGAAACGTCGTTATTGCAGAGTTGATCGTTCACCCATTGGCGCTGCACGTTCAGCAGGGAATCTAGGCAAGCAGGGATGGTCGTTGCGGATTCAAGCATTACTTTCTCCAGGGTCGCGGCACAGACCTTACATTCTTCGTGTCTTTATTTAAATCACCCTGTCATTATATAGGCAACAATTGCCTACCAAGACCATAGCCTGTAACAGGCATCGCGCGGCAATAGGGTCATCGCGAGGACTGTGTACCGAAATCGTTTACGCGTATGCGGCCCAATCAGCACACCGGAAGATGCGCAAGGTGCCATGCACAATCCCAGCCGCCTCGCAGGTCGCGATATACGCCTCCTGAGCCTGTTCAAGAAAATCGGCCCTGTAGACCACTTCGCGGCTCTGGGTACCACCCGGACCAAGGTCGACGACCTTGAACCGGCAGGTGTGGCGCAGCCAGCCATTGGTGAGCGCCCCCGCGAAGTGAACCGGGCCCAACTTGCGGTCATCCATGCCGCCCTCCATCCCCTTCCGCAGCTATGACGTACTCCAGGGCAGCTGTCGGTGGTGCATCGATGATGTCCTCCAGCCAGAGGTTCTGTTCAACGTACTCCAGCGCTCCACGTAGCGAAGCGAAATCCAGAACGCTGTCATCAGCTCCATACACGAGACGGGCAAGCCGCGCACACCCGCTCTTCGGCGCATAACGCAGTTCCCACGCGCACGCCTCGGGCTGCGGATGGCTCACCGAGAATCGCACCCACCCTCCCTTTATGCGCGTCATGGCGGGCGCGAAGTAATTGATGGCCTTTTCCAAGCGCTCAACGGCCCCTTGCTCTGCACGGTTCAGCCCGAAGCTAAGGACAAGTTGTTTTGTGTCACTCCAAGTCCCGAAGACATGTAGTCCCCACGACTCTGCGATGGCGCTGAGTGCCTTGTAGAAGACCATGCCGCCTGTTCCATCCGACCTCATAAGCTCGGCCAGATCCGGCGTACTGCCCCATTGCCGCAGCTGCGCCCACGCGATTTCCTCCTGCACCGCGCGAACCACTTCGCTCGCTCGATCCTCTTTCCGCTGGGCTTGTGTCGCTTCCTTCTTTGCTATGGCCAGCTTCAGTTCCGCCTGCGCCAGACGCCGCCGAAGCGCAGACATCGAACTATCCAAACTCGTTTGCAAATCGCTCTCCCAAGGTGTTGATTCCGAAAGGCGGCGAAGCGCCCCCAGTTCTCCGGCATCCCAGCTTTACGCGGCTAGTCCTGCACAGGACGCCATTGGATTTCCGAGATCGGATCGTCTCCGCGCAGTAGAGCCCGCGCGTCCCGCAGCTTTGCAAGGATCGCCCCAGTGTTGTCGTTCTCATCACGCACAAAGGCAACGCTATTGAGCAAATCGATAGCTGCGCTTATGGCGTTGTCCACCGTTACATCAGAGCGATTCCGGACATCCGAATACGCGTGAGGCGCACCGCTCATAATCTCGGCCACTGCCCCTCCTGCACCGTTGTGCTTCGGTCCATAGCCTTGTTCGCGTGCAATTCGCAGGGGGGCAGGCGCAGCCAGCACGCGCGCTGCGAGCTCGAAGCTGCTGTCGGCATGCCGCAGGTCACCAGCGAGCAACAGGAGCGCTCGTTCGTCGGTGAGGTTGAACCCGTCCGCAACCCATTCGGGGGCCACATCAAAACGGACGATCCAGGTATATGGTTTGATCTTGTTCATGCACGAAGCTCCTGAGCTAAGCCGAAGGCTGGGAAGCGCGATAGTCGGCCCAATCCTGATACTCGCCGGTGGGCAACTCATTGGTGACGTCGCGATCGGCCCACGCCTCGAACGCCGCGCGGCTGACGATGGGGTATCGACTGCCGCGCCGCACGGCAGGCCCGTCGTACTGCACTTGCCCAACGGATCCGATCCACTGAACCGTGCGATCGTTTACCAGTCCGCCACTTTCGGCGGGCCGCTTTGCGCGGTAGGTGCGCCTAACTTTTACGTCCATGGTCATTCCTTCTCTGTCAGGCCTGGTTGTCCAGGCCGGGGACCCTTTGCATGGAAACCTTGCGGTCGTACTGTCCGGCCAACTCGCCACAATGGCCGTGCCAGGAAGACTCGCCTTCGCTGGCAGCATTGCGCAGATGATGAGCCGCTTCTTTCCATTCACCGGCCGCGACGGCCTTCCATACCAACTTCATTCGCGTGATCTGGTCGTCGGGGCAGGACATCAAGAGCTCGTATGCGGTAGACACGGCCTTTCCTTTAAAGCTGAGCTTGACGACGAGGCGACGGGACGGGCACGAGCGAGCCGAAGTCGTCCATGATCCCGGGCAGACAATCGCCTTGAGTTTCCCGGGACACTGTCGCCCATGCCAGCCAATACCGGCGATCGCGATTGAGACGGTCGCCGAACATCCCGCCGGGCACGTCCTCGCGGTAGGTGCCGCCTATACGGTCCTCGGTCTCGATCCTGCTCCCTCCATCGTCCTGCTGCTCACCTACGTCCTCTACCAACAATGACCAGCCGTCCATGTCAAACGAAAGCTCCACGCGCTCGCCATGCTGATTCTGGACGCCCACGAAGGTGTGCATTTTGATGAGCGCCTCTACATCCTCGTCCGGGATGTTTGCGCTTTGGTACATCAGTCCGTCTGGATAACGGGTGGTCTGTACCACTACCGGCTCCCCATCGACGAACCAGCGACCGTTACTGCCTTTTTCAATCACCATGATTTTTCCTTTCTGCCAATACCGCTAGAAGCGATCACAAACACCTTGGCACCCGAAGGCCGTGCTATTTGTCGTAAGCGCTACTCAGGTGGCCCGCGTACTCGCGCATGTTCTGCGCGAGCAGACGACGGCCGTCGTCGTCTCCACGGGGCGAGGACGCATCGGCGCACATCGCGCACGCCAGCGCAAAAGCACTGACCGCATCCGCCGCCGCATCGAGCTTCTTGGCAGCGACTAGGGCCGCCTTCTTGCGCGCCGTGACGGCGCGGCCTTCGGCTTTGTCTGAGTTCATAGTCAGCCCTGCGGATTTCGGATGTTGCTGCGAATGGAGTCATAGACCCCGACGACGAGCTCGGCGCGGAAAGCCTTGGCGCGATCGCTCTGGCCGTCGCGCAGCTCCTCTAGGAGCGCGCTGGTGTGATCTCGCCACGCGACCACGCCCGCACGGATGTACGCCTCTTGCTCCGCAGCGCTCATCGCGTCCGGGATCTCTCCGCTTTCCCTATGGCGAGCGTGACTTGCGCGGAGGAAAGCCACAAGGTGATGAAGGGCGTTCGCATCGAGGCCAAACTGCGACGCCATCTTCTGGACTTCTGCGTTCCGGTCCATCAGGCTTCCTCTCGTTCGTCGTAGGCTGCGCGCAGCGCGTCGTAGCAAACAGCGAACCGGGACGCGGCACGACCGCATGCGTCCGGAAACTCTTCCCCGCTTGCCACACGCTCGATCAGCTCGGCCAGCGCGGCGTCCAAGCCGCCGCCCATGGCGGCTCCCGGGAGCGGCAAGCCGCAGCTGGCAGCGTATTCATGAGCCGGCATGCGCGCGACCACTGGAAACTCAGCCGCCCCCCACTGGCGCGGGTCGTTATCCGAAGCGACCTTATCGGCTTGGCTCTTCGTAGCGAAACCATCGCGGACCTTTGCAACATTGACCGGCGCGAGGCTGCCGACCTGGCGGGTATGCGCCGGGACGGTCACCACAAACACGGGCTTGTTTCGCATCTTTCGAAGTGTCGAGATAAGGATCATGGCGGATGCTCCTGTGGGCGGGATGCCAGCGGGCGACCTACAGGCAACCCGCCGAAAAATTAACATTTGACGATGGTTTATTTAAACCTCCCAAACATTATATAGGCATCTATTGCCTACCATGACCGCAAAGTGTTACTTACCCCGGCACGCGGTCGCAGCTGGCCGCTGCCTTTCCTTTTGCGCGGTGCCGTACCCGTGGCGACCATGGGGCGAATTTGCTCGTGGGCACGTTAGGGCGCACACGTACCCACCGGGCAAGAGGAAAAGGGGTCGACGGCGGCAGGCTCGGTCGGGGGCACCTCCGCCCCCGCGCCATCACATCAAGCAGAGCAAGAGATCAGAGTTTTGCTCTTCTTCCTTGCGCGGCGCTGCGCAATCCTCGCGCGTGGCATCCTCCCCTTGGCGCGGAGAATCCTCTTCCTCCTCGTCGAAGTCGCCCTCTTCATCGTCGTCCGGATAGTCCTCACCGTCGTCCTCGTCGGATGCGCTCTCGGCGATAGCACGCGCAAGGCTGTAGGAGCCGGTGTCGTCAAAGAAGACCAAAGCTCCGTCGAGAACGCATTTGACGCCCCTTACGCTGACGACAAGGCCCCGCCGGTCTCCCCGCTCCAGCGCCCCAGAATCCCAGGCACGGCATTGCTCCTCATAGGTGAAGGTCTCGCCTTGCCATTGCGACAGCGGCACGAAGGACCATCCCTCGCATTCGCTGTATTCCCCGCAGTGGAACATCCCGTCGTTGACGTACCCTCGCCCGCCGTAATTGAAGGTCGCCACGCCCGCCGGCCCCTTAGGGCTGTAGGCGATCTTGTCCGCGCTATACGCGGGGGCCCATATCTGCATGGGCACTTTGTGGCGTTGCAGGTGGTCGCGGTAGCTATCAAGGAAGACCAAAGAGCGCCCCATGTGGAACACCAGTTCATGGCGAGTCTCGCCCCAGCGGGTCAGCACAAGGCTGCCGAATCCGTCGCAATGCAACGCCGTGGTGCTGTAGTGCCTTGCAAAGCGGCTTTTCGCGCACTGGCGGGGGTGCGCTCCCGGCTGCGCCATCACCGCGCGACAATGCTCTTCGAAGGTGGCTATCGCATCTTCTGCCGCGTCCAGGGGAATTGCGGGCGAGCGATCACGGCACAGGAGGCCGAACACAGCGTCTTCGCGGCGAAGCTCGCTTAGCAGGCATTCCACCCCTTCTGCGTACATTGCGCGGACCGCCTGAGGAATGTCATTGAACCCCTGCGCGACGACCTGCTCCAGCCGGACAATCGCGTCTTCCAGGGGCAGAACTTCCCCCAGCCACGTTCCGGGAGCGGCTGCGCGAAAGACTTCTTCGGCAGCACCAAGATCAAAACCCAATTGCGACATATGACCTCCAGGTGAGTTGCATCTGTTCGGCGTAGCACGCCGGTACAGTGAAATGATATAGGCAATGGTTGCCTACCTGGATACTCGTTTGTTTCGCTGCGCTTGGGCAATGTGCATAGCGCAAAGCGCATGTCGGTTTGCGCTGTGAAGTGGCCCGCCGCTATGCACTAGGCCGGGATAGGAATGCATCCAGCGCTTGCACTGCGTTGACGGCAATGCCGCGATGGTTTCGTCCGTCGTTCATACGAGCCGCGATCGCCTTCGCCATGTCCCGCGCGAACCGGGTGGCATAGGGAGGCGACACTTCACGCGGTCGGCAGACGCATTCATCGGTCACGTCGAATGCATACGAGCGCCCGGCGCATTGCACGATGTAGGCCAGCTGGGTGCCCGTACTGAGAATGTGGCGGCGCACGCGCAGCGCCTCCACCCGCGCGTCATCGAGAGAACATGCCTTTGCCATGATTCTTCCCACCGCATGAGCACTCGCAGCGCATGACCTTTCCTCGGGCGGTCATGCACCGCGCATCGCACTCATGGCGCGACGGGAAAGCCTTGTATTCGATCATGCGGGTTACCGGCAGCGGGTCACCGCCCCCGGCGACGGCATATGCAACCCGCATCGAAAAGCCGTCATAACGGATTCCCTTGACGCCCGGAAACTTGGCAGCGAACTCGGCATTGGGCATGCCGAACATTCCGCGTCCTTGCAACGCGACAGTATCTGCGCCGTGGTCGTAGAAATACCTGATATTGGCCATGAAAACACCCTCGCTATATATAGGCAACTATTGCCTATTATGAGGATCCTCATGGCCATTGTCCGCCAGCGCTTGTAACTACGCCCCTCGCGCGGGGAGACGCGTGAGCATGAGGGCATATACCCTCTGCTGGACCATCCTGGACACCGAAGCGCCCCCCGGCGCGAATCGACCAGACTCTTCTTTTGCCCAGGCCTTGATCTTCGCTCTCGCCGCGGCCTCGGTGCCAACTAAGCGGACAAGAACGTCAAAAAGCAGTTTGTCCATGGACACAAAGCTTGGCCTGGTGCCACCGCTGCCGCCCCCTGCGGCCACCGCAGCTGTGCGCTGGTACTTGATGCGCACGAAGCCTTCCGTCTCCTGTGCTGTCGTCGCGCTCATCAATGCCCTCCATTTCCAGTATTGACGCCCGCTCGTTCGAGATGGGCGCGAGCCTGCGCCAGGCTAGCACTCGCTTGATCGAGCGTTTGCCCGGGGTTTGAAGCAGAGGATTTGATCGGGGCTTTGGAACGGGCTTGAAGGAGCCCGTCGAGCTCCTCAAACAGGCTGCCCTGGCGCGGATTAGCGACCGCCCAGTTCACCGTGTGCATGGCACGCGTGATCGCAACGTAGACCAGCCTACGCGCTTCGTCTCGCTGCGATTGATCGTAATCACCCAATCCCGCCAGCTTGTACAACTGGGTGCGAATGGGATGCGGAGCAGGAGCGGAAACGTCGCCCAGTATCGCGGCATGCTCGGCCTCCAGGCCCTTGGCGCCATGAATGGTGAGGTACTGGCAACGTGGGGTGCGGGGCTTGACTTCATCGAGGACTGTGTTCGTTCTCGCCATCACCATACCGTCCGCACCCAGCCCAGCGAGAGCGCGATAATCCGCGGCGTCGTCGACCTTTGTCATGCTCACGGGCATGCCAAAGTCTTTGGCCGGGCCTTTGGCGACCGCCGGCGGCTTGCGAAGTTT
Source organism: Achromobacter sp. JD417 (assembly GCF_041879325.1). NCBI lineage: Bacteria > Pseudomonadati > Pseudomonadota > Betaproteobacteria > Burkholderiales > Alcaligenaceae > Achromobacter > Achromobacter sp. JD417. Next base: position 4,582,867 of record NZ_CP087159.1, read on the forward strand.
GTAAGCAACGCGCTCAAGCATCATCTCGGCAGTCTGAACGATTTCAGAGGATGAACGATAGTTCGCCAACAAGACAAGCTGGCTCGGCTCGAACCCTGGCGAGAAGTACTTTGCGAAGTCGATGAAGAAGTTGGGCGACGCTCCACGCCAGCCATAAATCGATTGGTAGTCATCGCCCACGACCATAAACGAGCTGGGCAGCTTCGGATTCGAACTCCGGTCGGTCGCCAGCTGTCGATCGCGGAGAGCGCGGATCCACTTCACGAAATTCAAGGAGATGTCCTGAAACTCGTCGATCAAAAGATGACGGGAGTTACGCAAGGCGTCCGCTGGCAGCCGCGCCATGCCTGCGGCGCCCCCAAGCTGCGCAAACACCTCGCCCGTCGTCGTCATGCCGTTCGCATGAACTTCCTCCGTAAACGCGGGCCAGAAACGGGCCAGCCCGTCCACGAACAGCCTGTCCACGCCTTTGAGCGCGGGCGCAATTTTGACGCAGGTCTTTGCGACATCGAGCCCGAGGCATTGAATGAACTGAGCCTCTGCCCAGAATGCCTCCAACACCCAGCGAGGTTGGAACTCCCCTTCAAGCTGCACCTGAAACTGTGGGAAGCCGTGGAACGCTCCTAAGGAGTATCGGACTTGCTCGGCAAGGTGCGCCAGCTGAGCGGGCTCTGAGATCCAGATTATGGGCATCGTCGCCGGGATATCTTGCAGATATCCAACCTTAAAAGCGGAAGTCACGGCCATGGCCATCGTGTCGCCCCCGGTTGAGAATCGTCGGGGCGGCTTAAGCTCAGCCACTTCTCGTGGTATCCCGAGAATTACGCGCGGGGCCGGCTGGCCTGGGGCCGCCAGGCTGGGCACAGTCGCGTTGGAGTACCAGGGGCCTATGGCCGGATTTGCTCGGGCATATGCTGGGTTTCTACCCAAGTAAAACGGTTCGACCTTGAACGCAATTCCGCTTGCATCGAGCTCGGAGCGGTATTTCTCGCACCATAGTTCGTAAATTTCTTGCGTCCGGGCCTCATCGCGCGCTTGGTTGAGCTTGACACGCGGCACCCGCTTTTCAGCCTCCCCGGCTCTGGGCTGTGCGAACAGAAAGGCCCTTTCAAGCCCGATGACCGCCTGTTTGAAGGCCGCGTCAGCATCCAGCAACTTGCCGCCCACCTCACGCAAAATCTCGGGCAAAACCGGCAATTCATCGAGCTTGGCGATGGGCGCGAACGGCGTATCTGGCGAGTCCTCATCATCAGTAGGCGCCCCCGGTTCGCCGGCGCCGTCCAGCATGTGCGGGTCTTTGACAGGGGATTTTTTCGGTATCCGGTCCGCGGTGTTGACGTTCAGGCCTGCCGCCCGCGCCTGGCGGAACGCGAGCGAGTGAAAGGTGCGTACCCTCGCTTCGATCAGCCGCTTGCTGATGGTTGGCTCGAAAAGCTGGGCATTAGAAAGCAGCTTTTTGATGAAATCGTCTCGCGACTTGTTCGTGAACGTGACGACCGTGATCTCGTCCCAGGCCGCCCCCAGGTAATAGCGAAGCACGATGACGCGTAGCGCAAGCGTCGTCGACTTCCCAGAGCCAGCCCCGGCCGCCACGCGCACGCATGTCGATGGCGTAAGGATCATCTTCCATTGCTCATCCGAGGGGAGGGCTCGGCCTGCTCGTTCGAGTCGGTGACTGAGTTCAGCCCGTATTTCGCGCTGCCTTTCGGCTGCCAACAAGCTCGGGGGTGGAGGAGGAGGAGGAGGAGGAGGCACCACAGGAGCGACGATCGGCGTAGGCGACTGTGCGCCCCGCTCCCCTCCCAAACTCCCCGCCAAAGGTTGCGCTCGCGGCGCAGTTCGCTTTTCGACCCGCTGAGGCTCTTTCCGGGTGCGATCCTTCCAGAAGTACGCGCCCCCGGCGCAAATAGCCACAAGGGCAAGCGCAGCTGCGCTGAGTTCCAACCAAATCAACATTGCCTCCTGTAAACCCGGCGGGTTATTGCTGGGTTGTTTTGATGTCCAAATGGGCCGCCTCGCCCACGTCCGATCCTTCAGGCGCTACGCGCGCCCCCTCGTAAAAAACCCGGTGGGTTTTGTTTGGGTTTCACCCGGGTATCCGTCTGGATACCTACTCCAAACCCGCAGGAACACCGGCTTCCCGCATTCCAATCACTACCTCCTCCAGCCTTGCGTAAAAAACCCAGTGGGTTTCGAAAACTATCCCAGCGGCTTTCACGAATGCGCCAGAGGCCAATCAAGCGCCCTCATCCATGCCTCTTCCCGCTTCAAATACCCGATCAAAAACCCAGCAAAAAACCCAGCCGGTTTGTCCTGGGATAGCGGCAGGTTCAATCCGGGTTTTTGCTGAAATCCGAGCTCGAACCCGAGGCAAAGCTCCCAATCCCATTACCAATCCCAATCCCATATCTTGACTGGCTACGCCAGTGTCAACGCCGCTTCGCGCCGTCGACGTGCCCGTGATGCCGGTGGACCGCCCAAACCCCGAGCCCCCCCGCTCAAACGCCCGCCAAAGCGGATATCGCAAGCCTGGTGGGGCGTTCCGCGCACGCCCAAGGGGTTGCATACCCCCTTCCCCGACGACGCCTTAAATCGATTTCGATGCACAAACAATTGTCGCCAACCCGCGCAAGTGCAAAACAGGGAGCACCGGGCAAAAAAAGCAGGTCCAGGGCCGAGAGAAATCTTTTCCCCTTGCCGGGCAAGGGAAACCTGACTACAGGACGCCAAGAAGCGCATTTGCACAATGAAGTAGGTTGGCCCGGGGTAGGTATAACCTATTATCCCCATGAGGCCAAGACGAGCAGGCAAGAACCAGCTTTTGGAATGTGCAATCCAAAATGGGAACTTCTAGGGAAGACGGGAGAGGAGCAAGGGGCGGAAGGTATCGCCACTGCCGAGGCACGATCCAATCCAGCAACAGCGTATCCCACGTGCAGCGGGACGCATGCCCTGGGATGCCACTGTGACGCCTAGCCGCCTGAAAGCCGTTAACAGACGACAGTGATCAATGGTGGATAGCCAGATGACTGCTGGCACAGCATAACGTATAGGGCCGCTAAGCTGAAGGGGAAGCCAAGGCCCTTGGCTAGGCCAGTAGAGCCGTGACAGTAGGCTGTGGCCAAGCAGCGGTGTCCGCCTGCACCTGCCTACCCCCATCAAAGCGCTGCGCCGCTGAGTGGTGCCCTTGTGTGGGGGTATGGGTAGCTCTAGCGATCAGCATATGGGTAGAGAATGCCTGCGCTGTGTGTATGGACGTCGCGTAGTTGGGAGTCAGCGTAGCCAGGCATCCGTACGTGCGCATCCTCTCCGCGGCAGAGACCACTGAAGAATCGCCCATAAGAGCCAAGGCCCTTTGACCCTCGCAGAGGCGGGCATTTGCCAGGGAATTTGCTAGGGGATTTGAAGTGGTGAAAGCTGGAGAGAACTCAGGCGCCGTTGACCAGCACGACGAGGGCAGGCCCGGCCAGCTACTGATGCGCCGTTGGCATCACCTCAGGCCTAGCCCTTTGACTGGGGATTTGCTGCGGGACGCTGGATCTTATCCAGCATGGACTCCATTTCGTCGAGCCAATGCAATGTGGCTGGCAACAACCCGCCAACCCCAGAGGAGAAGCGTTGCAGCAATGTTCCTATCCTCGCGCGCTTGTCGAGTAATCGATCGACCTCCTGACATACCTTGGACACCGCTTCTGAATTGGCCTCGAAGTCCTTGGACCGGCGCCGGCTTCGGGAAGCAGTCCCTTTCCGCAACGCGACCGACCACCAAACGCTCTCGTTGTTCTTGCGCAGCCATTTAACAACCTGGGGCGTCAACGTCCTTCTATCCTCGCCCTCCCCCCTGACACCCACGAGTCGCCATTCGACGCGAAGCTTCCCGGGCAACGCCGGCTGCAAGGCGTCCAGCAGTTGGTCCAGCCTGCGCAGGGCATCATCTATGCGGACGATCACTTGTCTCATGTCTTCGACCCGCTGCGCAGCGTTGTCGGCGGCTGTTCGGTACGTATTCATCTGACGGACCCTCGGGTCCCTACTAGGTTAAGCAAACTGTGACCCCCTCGTTCCCGTACTAGCACCTTTCCCAAGCAATATTTAGCCATCCTCACCGGGGTGTTGGGAACCCCCGGACCCGAAATTCCGGCCGCGAATTTGCCGCAGGAAATTCCCATTGCAGTATGACTAATGACCATTGGCCAATGTGATCGTCACCTCATGACTCGGCCTCAGCAGAACCCGACGGTCAACACCGCCAAAGGGGTGTCACCCCCTCCTGCTTCACCGGCGGGACGGGGTCCCCCCCCCGGGTCAACGACGCCATGATTACGCCCGAAACTCCCGCTCTCGGGCCACTGCGCTTGGCGCCCCGAGAGCGGCGCTCTAGGGAACTCAGACGCTCCACCGCGAGATGTCTTCGACTTGGCTGGGATCGGATTCCAACCCAACCCATTTTGTCGAGGTATCACTCATGTTCAAAACGTCCGTTTGCTCTTATCCGGACAGAGGAAGCTACGGCAATAGCCGTTATCGCGGAAACTGCTCAGGACACGTCATCAAGGATTTCGTTGAAACTTACCTTCCAAGGCTGGATGGACTGTTTGCCGATCCGAGCATCGGCAGCGGCACGAGCGCGCACGTGGCTGCCGAGTTGCGCGTGCGTTTCAAGGGCACCGACCTGCATCAAGGCTTTGATCTGCTCCGGGACGACTTCCGCGCCTTTCTGGGCGAAGATGCGGCAGCAGTGTGGTGGCATCCTCCGTACTGGGACATGATCCACTACAGCGGCTCGCAGTGGGGGAATGTGCCACACCCGAGCGATATGAGCCGAATGACTTTGCCGGATTTCACCGAAGCCCTGGCGGTATCGTTGATGAACATCCACGACGCATGCGCTCCAAATGGACACTACGGCGTGCTGATGGGAAATCTACGGCGAGAGGGACGCTACTACAACCTATCCTCGCTCGTTGAACGCATCGCACCAGGCCGGCTAGTGGACGAGATCATTAAGCTCCAGCACCAATGCAGCAGCGACCGAAAACACTACGCGAATTCCTTCGTGCGGATCGGCCACGAAAAACTGTTGGTGTTTAGGAAAGCCGGCGTCCGTGCGTTCAGTATGCTCGTCCGCATTCAACGACGGGTCGACAACATCGTTGCTGCGACGTGGCGATCCGCGGTCCGGCGCGCGCTCCACGGTCGCTCGCCCGTTCCACTGGATCAGATCTACGCGGCCATGGAGCCCTATGCGATGTCCCGCGAGAATGTCCACTGGAAGGCGAAGGTGCGCCAAGTTCTCCAGGACGAACGGTTTTTCGTCCGCGTCTCCCTCGGCGTATATCAGCTCGCCTAAATGGCAAATGCCTACTGACACTTGTCAGTAGGCATTTTTTTGTCTGTACCGGACCACAAAGGAACTACGAGCAAACTTACCTGAAAATATCGGCAGCGATGAGGTCGTCAACGAGCTTGTCGCCCGTCATATGACGCAAGTCAGGAGGAAGAAGCCCCTCCGCTCGATCAGACTCAGGCGCACGAGCTGCGGCATCCCCTGCTCCAATGATGAGGTAGCCTACTTCGCCAGTTCCCAGGTCACTGTTCGGAAGGGGGACGACCGATACAGTCGCGTGCCGGCTTTCAAGGTCAGCCACCAATCGGTGCACCTCGCGCGCGACACCCTCCGACGTCGCACCGTTCCGCACGACGTACTTCAGCACGGTAGCCACATGGGCCTCCTAACAGAATTTTCACCGATTGTAGACCTTGCTGGCCGCTGGGCACACCAACAACTGTAACCCCGCTGCCACCTTCAGATGCCGATCACTTAGGACCACTAGGATATCGCCGATGTAACATTCGACAATACAGGAGAGCCCAATGAGCGCGACAAAGGACGTGAGCATAGAGCGAGAGATCGACCCCCAGCGGGAGTTTGCCTTGGACGGATCCTTCGCTTCGTCCGAAGCCGAGGGATTCCATCACGGTTCAGTGACTGAAGTGGGCGCGGAGTCTGCGTTTGGCGGCAAGGCGCGTGCATCAACGCGGGCGTCAAAAGAACCGGAGGATGACGAGAGCGCACTCGCTCGGGCCCGCGCCCGAGAAGACCTCGTCGACGAAGCCAGGTCGTCCCTTGCTAAGAAGTACACCGCCGAGGCGAACAAACTGGTCGAGGAAGGCCAGAAGCACCGCGCAGACGCATCTCGTCTTGTAGCAGAAGTTCCGCGCATCGCCGCGGAGACCCAAAGGCTGCACGCTGATGCACAGCGGTTACATGCAGAGACCGCGAACACGAAGGTCGATACCTTGCAAAAGAAGTTTGGCATGGTAGTAGGACTCGTGCTTGTCGCAGTTTTTCTTGTCATTCTCGTCACCACCGCGCTTGGCCGCGACAAAGATATCGCAGCCAAGACTGGTCAGTTTCGAAGCGACGCGCACGACAGCCGAAAGGCATTTCAAGAGGATCTTGCTAAACGCATGAGGCAATAAGCAGCACATACCGACATCCCCTGGATGTCGGCTTTTTTTTACCCACGCTCTCGAAGTGAACGCAACGGAGGCAAAAAAAAGCCCCGCAGTTTGCGGGGCATGCTTGCCGCGGTGAGTCAGTCGCGTTTGGGCCGAACATTACGACCTTGCTGACCGTCAAACAGCCGGCCCCCAGGCGCATCCTGTCTACTGGGCGAGCTACCTTCGGCATCCTGCGGATCAGAGGACCAGACAACCTCGCTTCTTTCGAACGATCGAGGTGCCGCAGCGGCCGCGCCAGCGCCCAGCCCACCACCGATTTCTGTTCCGGCGGTGAGATTACGTGCCATGGGCACTTGGCTTCCCCCCCCTTCGGAGGCCGACGATGGTCCCATTGTCGTCGTCTGAATGGGAGTCGCGCTGGCTGGAGCAGTCGGACGATCAACCGCGATAGGCGCAGCGTCCCCACGAAGCTGCCCATCGAACACCGGCGCCGCTACCGGCGTCTGTACGGGACTGGCGCTGGACGGACCATTCTGACGATCACCCGCGATGGGCGCAGCGTCCCCACGAAGCTGCCCATCGGCCACCGGCACCGCTGCCGGCGTCTGTACGGGACTGGCGCTGGACGGACCATTCTGACGATCACCCGCGACAGGCGCAGCGTCCCCACGAAGCTGCACATCGGCCACCGGCACCGCTACCGGCATCTGTACTGGACTGGCGCTGGACGGACCATTCTGACGATCACCCGCGATAGGCGCAGCGTCCCCACGAAGCTGCACATCGGCCACCGGCGCCGCTACCGGCATCTGTACGGGACTGGCGCTGGACGGACCATTCTGACGATCACCCGCGATAGGCCTGGCGTCCCCACGAAGCTGGCCGTCCACTGGCGGCGCATCACCGAATGCCCGGCCCGAAAGGTATGCTTGAGCTCGTGCGACTGGATCGGAAGCAGGAACCCCCGAAAGAGTTTCAATGACCCGCCCCGTCAGGTCAACATCCGCTGCACGAGACCCGGGCGCCGCGTTCTGGCCTTCATACCGAGCGTGGTTAGCTTCCTCCAGCGTCTCACCGCGTCTCACGATAGTCGATCCTTGATTCGAACTTTGCAGCTGTTGTCGCAACTGGTCGCCGGTCATCGTGTCAGGCACTCCGGCGCTCCGGTAGCTGGCGTCGCCGCCAGGCCCAACGCGGCCGGTTACGTCAGGCGGGGCGAGCGCCTGCACGTCACCTGAGACGCCTCGCAACGCACCGGCATCGAAACCAGCGCCGATCCCAGTCGCACCTGCAATCACGTCGACCGCGCGGACGTACCCGCCCTGGTCATACTGCCGCAGCGTCTCCAGCTTTGCCCATTCCTCGGAGCCGGCACGATTGGAACCAGCCTGGTCGGTGAGTTGCCTATAGGTGGTGTTGGTCACCGACTGAAGCTCTGGACGAGCCTCAACCAGCTTGTTATGCAGGTCATCGATAGTTGACTTGACCGGGGCATACGAATCGTTCCTCTCCAGCAAATGCCCGTTCTGGCTGAGGCTCAACGTGAAGCCCGCACCGATTCGACTGCCAGCGGACTCCGTGCGCGCATAAGTCTCCATTTCAGAGCGCGCGCGCGACACGGTCTCAGTCACCGATCCGGTGGCCGACCTCACATCGCTTGATTCCCAGCCGTCGCTTCTTTGCACTTGATGAGCCGCGTCCGACAATGCTCCCATTCGTATCGTCGTGGCGGATGAATTTGCGGCCATGGCCGCGCGGTTTATTTTCTCCGACTCTTGCTGCGTGATAGTCTCGGTGTGCCGTTTCCCATCCGAATCGGTCCAGCTGACCGATCGACCTGCGCTCACACCGCCAACCATCGGAGCGCTGAATCCCAGCTTTCCGTCCACGCTGGTTCCAATGCTCTTGCTTTGCTCACGGAAGATCGCATCTGCCTTCTGCTCCGTCATCCCGCTCTCGATGAGTCGCTGCTTGAACGTCTGCTGAGCGGCCATCTGTGCGCTTTCCTCACCCGTGGCAACTGTGTCCCGTACAGCAGTCGATGTACTGCTGCCTGACTTGAGCCCGAAAGCAGTCGAGTGGACCTGGGCCATCGCATCAGCAACTGACGCTTGCGCCTGCTGAGTCTGCTGCCACGTACTCTGCTGCATGGCCGAAAGGTCGTTACCGACCTGAATCTGTCGGTCCGCCGCATAGGACGAAGCGCCGCCGGCGTGCATATTCTGTGTGTACGCCGGCGTCACTTGAATGGGAGCGGAGTTCTTAACGGAGTCGGGCGCAACCTTATCCTCGGACACGTAGTCCCGCCCGGACATGCGTTGGGCCATACCGGCCATTGCATACGGGGAGCCATAGATGATCGCCATCGTCAGCAACGGAACAGCCGCCATTAGATCGGAGGCATATGCAAGGTTGGTGCTCAACGTGTCGTACATCACCGCATCGAAATTCTGCAACGTTAACGCGTTGAGCGCGTACTGGCCCATCTTCTCGACCACGGTGAGCTGGATGAACCCATTAATCACGGCCGCGAACGGTAGCCAGCTGAAGACCCATGCACCGAACTGCATGAACTTCGCCATTGCTCCAAAACAACGGGCGCCCGCAATCAAGCCGTACAGGAAAACAATGACACCGAACGCGTAGTACAGCATCTGCATATACGTCATGCCGGTGAACATCGTCTTCTGAAAGCCGCTACCAGCCGCCGTCGCGTCCACCTTGTACTTCTCCATGGCGTCGCTTTGCATCATGGTGCACTCATTGAATGCAGATGGGCTTGTGGCAGCAAGTCGGCATCGATATGTGTCTGCGGTTGCATTGCGAAGCAGCGCGTTCAGCATAAACTGTTGCGCCGACTGGCCCCATCCTGCCCCAAGCTGCATCAGGGCGTTGTAGCTGTTCTCCACGTCCGCAACCGTATACGAAGATTGCCCGCCCGCTCCCAAGCCGACCTTGGCAGTCTTCATGTTCTGATTAATGAGGGTGTTCAGAGGAGACGTGGATAGATTGGCATTGGCGAAAAGCAAATCGACGCGCGATCGCAGTGCTTCTGCCGCCTCAATGCACGACATTGCAACGCCAGCTTCGATATTTCCAGTGCCGTCGTAGTTGATGTATCCGATCAGCACGCCACCCCGTTTGGAGTTGTCCAAGAGATAGTTGAAATAGTCGGGAACCTGCTCCGTCTCTGTGCTGTTGACGGCAGAGTTTGGCGAACAATAAAGCACGAAATTCTTCCAGGTAGCGACCATCGCCGGGTCGGCCTTCTCCAAACCGCCACGCATGGTGAAGAGCAGCGCAAGCGGGGTAACGAAGCCATTCTGCGCCACAGTCATGTAGCTACCGCTCACCGTCGAAAACGAGGTATCCACGGTCTCCAGGACGCCGTAGCTAAGCTGACTGTAGAGTGCCGCCGGAATGCCAAGCACCGCGGGCACGTTATCAACCGCACGAATACTGCCGTCATACACATTTACCAGCTGGTTGCGGATCGGCAATCCGGCAGCGGTTAGCGCCAACACGATGATCACAGCGCTCTCGAAGATGCTGTGCCCTCGATTGACAGTGCTTGGCATGTACTGGTTCATGTGGAACCAGGCGCCAGAGGCGATCGCGAGCAACCCGCCAAGCACCGCTGCGCCGGTAATGAGGCCTGTATCGTTGAACGCCATGGCCACGCCATTGAGCGTGGCATAGAACATATCGAGCGGGCCGGTCAGGTAGGTAGTAAAGGTCGCCATAGTTCTCAATCCGCTTGGACGTCGTTCTTCGAAACGGGGCGCTTCACTGATGCCCCAAACCTCAGCCGCCGGAACAAGAGCGACGCGACGAGCACACTTGAAAGCGACGTGTACACAATGAGCCAGACGGCCAGTGCGATAAAGCCAGCGAAGCCCGCCCACGGCAATACGCCTACCTTTCCTCCGGAAAGAGCGAACATTACGCAGCAAAAGATGCACGTCGCGACAGCAATGACGCCGGGCACTGGCGGGAGTACGACTGTCAGCACCCGAATCAGCCAATCGCTTGTCGCCGGCGCGTTCACGGCGATATCGAGGGAATTCCGCGGGATCATCGATAGTTCCTGAAAATGGCCGGGTTGAACTTGACCAGGATGTCCGAGTACTCCTTCGCCTTCATCACTCGGTCCCACTGGATAGCATTTTCCTCGCGCATCTGACGGACTTGGTCGCTCAGTAACCGTTCGCGAGCCTCGATCACTGGCGGCATTGTCGTTTGGTCCTTACCCGAGAATGCTTGGCGGATGGCGCGCAACGCAGCGTCCCCATACGAAATCGTTATTTCGTTCACGATCAATGGCTCAAGTTGCTTTGCGACTTGAGTCATTGATGCCGTGTTCTGTTGGGTTGCGACCAGAAGGCCTAGGAGAGGCGCCGATACCGCGTTCAGTAGAGCTCGCTGCTGCGCCGTGAATCCGCACTCGTTCCGCGTGCTTTCGCAACTGTTGATCTTCGCGATAATGGAATCCGCATACACTTGGTCCTTCGCGCCAAGCGTTGAACCGTACAGCAGCTTCGCGACGTGTTCTTTCACTCCCGTGAAAGACGATGGAACCGCTTCAAGCGTCACCGTGGTGCACGGCCCATCTGGAACCCGGTCAGCCGTGCTGTCGTTGTATCCACTAGCTGGACAACGCAGCATTTCCAGCCGGCTCGCTTGGCCCTCCTTGGCTCCATCACGGATGTTGTAAAGGTCGACGGTGCCCGCCCGAACCTGGCCAATGGATTTTGCGCTATCGCTGTCAGAGGAGTCTGCTCCGACAACGACAGTACCGGAAAGCGACATGACGAATTCCTTCGACGCCTTTCGCGTGGACTCGCCCGTCAACAGATTGCCGAACTCGTCTGCCGCGCCAGAGTTACCCAGCGCTTTCCACACGAGATTTCCGGTCTCCGTAATGGCGTTCTTGTCCGCGGCCTCCTTCGACTGGCGATTCGCGCTGCTGAAAAAGCCTTTGACCGAATCGGTGATGCTCGCCACCCGGTCGACAAAGCCTCCGCTTCCTTCCGAGTTTTCCGCGGAGAGCGACTCCTCTGAAGCAAACAACGCCTGCTTTCCCCAGTTCACGACGGTGTGGGCAAGAGCGCAGGTATTGCGAAGGTTCTGCATCAAGCTTTGCAATATCGACTGAAAGTCGCCCATGATCTTGCCGAGCGCAGGGTTGATATAGTCGATCGCCGCCTTGAATGCCACGCCGATTGCGTTCGCCGCGATTTGCCGAAGAAGGGCTTGCAGCTGTTCGCTATTGATGAACGAGAACGAGCCACCATAGAGATCTATGCCACCACATCCAGCAGCGAGCCTCGGCGGGTCAAACGCGATAAGGTTTATCGGACGAACCGGAGTTCGCACACCGATCCCCCCACCGACAAAGCCATTGCGTAGCTGGCTGTTAAACGACCCAGGTGCGGTCGCATTCGCAAACATGCCATCCAGCTCAGAGCTCAGCGAGGCCGCCTTTAGCTCCGGTGACAAGCTTAATGCGACGGCTAGTGCCGTAAGAACGACGGACCTTCGCATGTGAAGTCTCAACCTCATAGTGTTTTCCTTTTAGTACTGGCCCGACAGCCGCTCTTTCAAATAGCGCACCCACTCACCTGGGTCGTCGCCCGCTCCCGCCTTCATGTCCTCGGTACTGAGCACACCGCGATCGAACACGCGTAGCTTCTTCAGGATTTCTTCTGGTAGCAGCCCGTTGTAGTCGGCAGCGACGATGAGACGGTCACGAAGCTGATCCTGAGACATCATCCCTTGCGACAGGATGTAGTAGTTGTCCGGTGGGACCACGAACACCGTAGTGGGAGTGAGCCGCAGACCTAGCCGCTGCGCCTGGCCACCATTCGGGACAAACTCATCCTGTCCAAGCCCGGGGACCGCCTCGCCGTTCATCGAAATGAATTTGGTTAGGAAACCAAATTCGCGGGCAAGATCCCTCACAGCCGAGACCTGCGGCGGACAAAAGGCGCACGTCGAGTCGAAGAACACCCAGAGGCCACCGATCTTGCTGAGATGCTCCATCGCCTCGGTTTGGCCTTCCCCTCGATATCGCAGGAAATCTTTCTTCGCAAAGCTGGACAGTGGAACGCGATTGTTTTCGTCTAGATACGGATCGTTTGCCACAACCATCTGAACCTGGTTTGCATACCGTTGCGCTTTGTCCATCGCCACCCGTTGAGCGTATAGATATGCCTCCACGTTTTCCTTTGTTGGGTCGTCAATTGCTCGACCTAGAAGCACCGGCATCTGCTTCTGTAACCACTCTACGGAAAAAGGCTCCACCTCCTGCCGCCTATAGGATGGAGGCTCAACAGCCTTGGGCGATTTGGGATCGGCTGGTGGCGTGGTTGCCTGCTGCTTTACCTGGTTCTCGTCTACAGGTTCGGGCTCCAACTCCGGATCTTGGTACCAAAACCAACCTTCGCCCTTGCGGTCATAAAAGCTTGTGTTCTGTGCAGCCGCCGCGGTCGGCAAGATCGCAGCGCACAACCACAGCCCGGCAAGTATCTTGAGAATCGGAATTGCACACATCTAACGGTGTCCCACAAATGATTTATTTAAATCATACGTTTTTGATTTAAAAAAGGGGCCATGCCTGTCCAATAATTTGGTCTTGGTCGAGGAATCCCCAGTACCGGCCATCGTAGGATCCGGGCATGGTGCCGAGCAGCAGCGCCTTGCCCCCTGGAACCGTTGCATCTCCCTGCATGCGTAACCCACTTACGTCGAGCCGACTGGACAGGCCTAGGGGGCCCCAGAATTTTCCGTTGATGGAGATGCCCGAATCGTCCACGCGAACCCTATCACCTGGCAGCGCGGCCACGATCTTAATGATCCGCTGTCCATCCAAGGCATGGCCCATCAGTCCACCATTGGCGATGTACTCGACGTACATGCCGCGTGTAAGCCCGCCTTCGGGACGCCCAAGCCTTACAAAGTAGAAGGTGTGAGGTAGGCAGCGGTTCTCCTCCACCTGCACGTCCAGAGCAAAGTGCATCTTCTGGCGCAATGCGTCGGTGATTACCGGACGGGCCGAGAGCGCCAGCACGGCGCCCACCAGCGTTAACAATATTGCCGTCCGGTTCTTGCTCAGCTGGCGGCAGTTGGCCGCGATTCTTCGCCAGGAGCTTTGCAGGTAAGTCATCTACTTCTCTGCCCCCAAGCCCAGGCGTTCGGCGACGACTGTGGTGACATCCCCCAGGGGCGGGACAGCGAGTGCAGCATTTTTGTTCAGCACAAGAATTCCTGCACCTTCATAGTCGCGAAGGACGCGAGCTAATTGCGCCGCGAAATCTTGAGCGACATCGACCGGAGAGTTCACCTCCCCGGCAAGCGACGCCCTCTCATAGAATCGCTCAGCTAACCCTGCCGCATCGAGCACTACGACGGGCGTGCCACCGCCCATTTCTTGAGACGTAGCGGTCGATCGTGTCCTTTGCGGGGAATCCGACTCAGCACTCAGCGGGCCGTCCGAGTCAAGGTTCCATGCCGCAAGAGTTGACGCAATTACCACCGCGACGAACACCGCGATCGCAAATTCCGGCTTTATGGCCTTAGGCCGCGCCAGCCACAATCCCAATAAACACAGCAACGCCGCGCCGGCGGCCACGTACAAAAACGAGAACAAATTCATTCCGATCACCTTGCAAAAGAAGAGTTGTCTTGGCTCAGCCCATAGTGAGAGTGGGTTCGTGACGGGAAACCACACCGCGCGCCTCTTCGTCGAGGAATCTGCGGATAGCAGCGTCAGCCGAAACACCCTGATCGATCATGCGAAGGATCTCCGTCCGTTCCCTTCCGCTGGTGGAGAACATCACATTCGAATAGCGGCTTCGCACGAGTCGGTAGATCTCGTATGCGGAGTCGACTTTGAACATGAACTCGGAGTAGACGTTGTCCACTTTGTGAATCGAGTTGATCTGCTCCGCGCCATAGGCGTCGATTGAAAAGTGGTCTTGATTAAGTGCCTTCTGCACCTGATCCGGCTTCTGCTTGAGAATCGCATGCCACGCCGTGTTCTGGAGGATCGAGTCTCCGCGGGGAGATTTGCCGATATCCAGCAGACCCTGGGTCACGCAAGCGATTGCGCCAAGGTCTTTACGCGCGCGGGCGTAGGACTCGTCAATGCCCTCCGCCATGATCGGATTCAGCAGCCATTGTTTCGCCTCTTCCACCAGCAAGAGATTTCGAATGCCCTGGGTTTTCAACTTCTGTCGGCTGCGCGCGATCGCGGCAAACATCTGAAGCACAACCACGTCCCGCAGATGAGGAAGAAGCTTCAGGTCACCCATCTCCAGAATGATGAGTTGGGCGTCCATGTTGATGTTGAAGGGCTTGTTGAACCAATGGGCAAACTGGCCCGAGGCAAACGGGTATAGCTGCTTACCAATCGTCCGCGACAACTCGTCAGGCTGCGTCAACAGAAAATTGGCGACATCCTCGGGAATAGCCTCGTTCGTGTTGTTCATGTACGCAGCCGTAATCGCGCGTTCCAGAATCGGCCGCTTCACGTCGTCCAGCCCATCATTTGGCGCGGCCATCTTCGTGAAGATCGTCGAGAGCAGCGACATCTCTTCTTGAAGCCCCCCCAATGGAATTGATGTGAAAGGATTGAGCGACAGAAAGCTTTCCTTGGAAAAGGTGATGACCTGGCATTTATCGGGGCCCAGCGACCGACCAAGCTTCTCGTAGGATCGGCCGTCATCGATAATCCACACCTTCACCCCTGAGGCCAGCATGTCGGAGACTGTTGGTTTGCACTGAAAACTGACCCAGCGTTTGCATCGAAAACTGACCCAGCCCTAATTTGATTGGGTCAGGGTTGCCACAGATTTGGCTGTTTTACGCTCCTTTTTGGGCTGCGTGCTGCTGTTTTTGAATCGGTAGCTGTCGTTGCCGGTCTCGACGATGTGGCAGTGGTGGGTGAGTCGGTCGAGCAACGCAGTCGTCATTTTTGCGTCCCCAAATATGTTTGCCCATTCAGCGAAGCTGAGATTGGTGGTGATGATGAGGCTTGTGTGCTCGTAGAGCTTGCTGATGAGGTGAAACAGCAGCGCACCGCCGGCTTGGCTGAATGGCAGATACCCGAGTTCGTCGAGAATCACGACGTGCGAGTGCATGAGCCGGTGGGCGAGGTGTCCAGCTTTGCCGGCCTGCTTCTCGAGCTCCAACGTGTTCACCAACTCGATCGTGGAGAAGAAGCGAACTCGGCGACGCAGGTGTTCGATGGCGTGAACCGCGAAGGCCGTCGCCAGATGCGTCTTGCCGGTGCCAGGGCCGCCAACTAATACGACATTGTGAGCGGGTTCGATGAACTCGCCGCGGTGCAGTTGCCGAACAAGGGCTTCGTTGACCTCGCTGCATCCGAAGTCAAAGCCTTGTAAGTCTCGATATGCTGGGAACTTGGCCACCTTCATCTGATAGGCAATAGATCGCACCTCTCGCTCAGTAAGCTCGGCCCGTAGAAGCTGGCTCAAGATGGGAGAGCAGCTCTGGTATGCCGGAGAGTCTTGCTGCACGAGGTCGGTGAGCGCTTGAGCCATACCGTGCAGCTTGAGCGCCTTCAAGCGCTCGATCATGAGTTCATGCTGCATGACGTGGCTCCTGAGTGCGGAGGGTGTCGTAGCGGCCGACGTTCGCCTCGGGTTCGACTGTGAGCGAGAGCGCTTGGGGCGCCGTCAGCGGCGGTAGCGGTGTGCCGTCGAGCAGTCGGCTCAAGATGTTGAGAATGGTTTGCTTCGATGGCGTACCGGCCTCCAGCGCTAAGGTCACTGCGGCGAGGACCAGTTGCTCGTCATGCAACAAGACCAACGACAGGATCTCCACCATCTCTCTATCCCCGCCAGCGTGAGGCAGAAGCCGTGCCTGAAGTTGGCGAAATGCTTCCGGCAACGCGGTGAACGGCGCCCCATTGCGCAGCGCGCCAGGCTTGCGTTGCAGCACGGCGAGATAATGCCGCCAGTCGTAGAAAGTGGCACCACGGTCATGGCGCCGGTTGATGTGGCGAGGATGCTGCGCGATGACGTGACCTTCGGCGACGACCACGAGGCGATCTGCATAGACCCGCAAACTCACGGGCAGGTTGGCGTAGGACGCGGGGACGCTATAGCGGTCACGTTCGAAGGCGATCAAGCATGTGGGGGAAACGCGCTTGGTGTGTTCCACAAAGCCGTCGAACGGCTGGCCAACAGGCATCAGAAATGGGCGTTCCTCGGACCATATCTGCCAGATGCTCTGGTCACATGCCGGATGGCGTATCTGTTGCCACAGCCTGACGCACTCGTCGGCCAACCAGTCGTTAAGCGCTTCCAAGCTCGAAAAGTGGGGCAGGCGTTGCCAGATCCGCCTCCGGCTATCCTGCACGTTCTTCTCGATCTGTCCCTTCTCCCAGCCTGACGCGGGGTTGCAGAACTGCGCATCAAACAAATAGTGGCTGACCATGCTGGAGAATCTGGCGTTGACCTCGCGTGACTTGCCGCGGCCGACCCTATCCACAGCGGTCTTCATGTTGTCGTAGATACCTCGACGCGGGATGCCTCCCCACGCCACAAAAGCGTGATGGTGCGCATCGAACAGCATCTCATGCGTCTGGAGCCAGTAGGCGCGCAGGAAGAAGGCGCGACTGTGGCAAAGCTTGAACTGCGCGATCTGGAGCTTGGTGCGCTCGCCGTTGATCACCGCACTGTCCTCGCTCCAGTCAAACTGAAAGGCGTCGCCTGGTGCGAACGTCAATGGCACGAACGTGCCCCGTCCTGAAGTCTGAGATCGTTCCTGTTGTTCCTGTCGCCATCGTCGCGCGAAAGCGGCAACACGGTCGTAAGAGCCCGTGTAGCCTAGAGCGCAGAGATCCTGGTGCAGCTGCAATAGCGAGCGTCGCTGCTTGCGTGTGCGGTTGGCCTCGGCCTTGAGCCATGCCGAGAGCTTCTCCGCATAGCCGTCTAGAACGGTAGGCCCAGCCGCACGGCTGTAGGTTGGTTCAATGGTGCCCGAGCGCAGATAGCGTCGCACCGTGTTGCGCGATATGCCAAGTCGCTTGGCAATCTCTCGTAAAGAGACATGATCACGCAAGTGCCAACGGCGAATAATGCTGAGAAGAGCCACGTCGATCACTCCTGTCTCCTGCACGGGTACCGAGCAGGATAGTGTTCACGAGGTGGGTCAGAATTAGATGCAAATCAAACGTAAAAGTGGGTCAACTCTGCCTGCAAATCAACACGGAGACGACCGCCTGCACCCAAAAGGACTTCCCACTGCCAGATTCGGCATACACGAGGCCGTTTGCATTACCGGGTGTAGCCAGCGGGTCTATCATCGCGGCTTCGCCACGTCGTGTTAGAACTAGGGTTCCTGACGAGGTCCGACTCCCCGTTCCGTCGCCATAGATCGGCAAAAATCGCACGGCTTGCGGAACTGACATGGAGCGCAGGCGGAAGGAACGGTGCAACCCGCCTTCACTCCCATTCAATGGGAGGGCCTGCTCGAATACGGTGCGCAGGATTCGCTTGTCCTCTCGGATATCGAACTTCTTTCCTTTACCGCCGATCGCACGGTAGTAAGTGCACAAGCTTTCGCTGTACGAGCGAAGTCGGTCCTTGCTCTTCGAATAGATGACAAGCGCCATGGACACTTGCACGCCAATTTCACCGCGGCCGTTCAACGCGTGGACGAGCGTGTCGATACGCTTTTTCTTATAGCCAATAACGGGCCAGAGCTTGATCGTCGGCCCGTACGCCTGGTTGTTGATCACCGTCGACATCAAGCCGACCTTACGCTTAAGCGCCTGCTGATCGGGGTAAAGCATGACGAAGGACAGGTAGAAGGGCTCCTGGATCTGATTGGTGAGCCCCTTGGCGTCGCCTATCACCTCATTCATGATCCATGAGTGCGCACGCTGGGGGAAGTTGTTCACGCTGAGCACCTTGGCGAAATGCTGCCCGTCATTGAACGATATCGACGCGTGATCTTGGGAATAGTCGACCGAGAACGAGTTGGGAAGAATCTGCTCGTTGAGTGGACGTTCTTCGTCCAACGGGGCCACACAATCATCGTCTGAAGCCCAGGGGTTGTGGACCTTCTTAACGATTCGCCGATACCCCGCCTCGTCGAGCAGACGAAAATGAAAGCCCGCGGTCTTCAGGCGGTCAAACAGCCCTGTGACGTGCTCGGTCGCGGGTGCGAGATCGTCGGCCGCGACGTCAGCCGCGGTCACTGGCACTTTAATTCCCACAAAAAGCCGTTTTTTGTGGACCCGAACTCCATTCGTCGGAATGAGCGGCTGCGTGGTCCCTGACGCTATGTATTCGGCATGCTCGCGAGCCATCGAGGCCAATATGCCGCCAGCACCGGCCTTCCCTGAGAGATAGCCCTCCACAATGGCATCGATGTCGGGATCGGCGAGGATACCCCAATGAATGATGGACCCCGCGGGAAGGTTCGCAGACAAGGATACTGAAAGGCGCTCAACGAACTGGTTGTCGGTTCCCACCACCGGCGAGGTGACACCCACCGCGCCAATGAAACGCTCCTTCAACCGTTTGGATTCGAAGTAGAGGATATTGGAGGAGTCATCCCACGCAGTGACCGTGATGTTCTCGGCGGGATGGTTTTTCTTGAGCTTGCTCATTATCTGGCGTCCGGGGTGGGGATGATTGCGATCGCGAGGCTGCCGACTAGCGGGCATGCCAAGCTCGGCGAAGGGTGCACAGTAAAACTAAGGCAGCGGGTCCGGGCATCGAGCCGGACGTCGCTGCCTTCCTGCATTTGCTACTTGGTAGAGCAGATAGAGGGATCAGTTCGCCTCTGCGCAGGCACCCCTAGAGGGTGAGGCCGGGAATCCCGGTAGTTACGACGTGCGCGACGACCTCGGGCAACCCGGACGCACGCGCCTTCACGACAGCATCGACGAACGGACCGATAAGGAACGCCACGCCCACGCCGATCGCGGCGGGCTTGAAAGTCATCATGACCGCCGTGGCCACAAGCCCGAACAGGACCGATACGAGGCCAATGGCCAGGCCAAGCGAGCCGTTGTACTCGTCTTCCAGGAAGTCGTTGAATTCGGTCAACGCGTCGCCGCCGCCACCAGCATGTGCTGATGCCAGCGACACAATGGCGATAATGATGAAGGCGGCGACCATGAGCAGCCATTTCGGAGGGTTCTGAATCGCACTCTCGCTGGAACCGGAAGCCATCGGCTTGAGGGAGATTTCCATGTTTTATTCCTTTAGTTTCTATCCTTGGTTGGTGAGATTTTCGTTCGCTACGGGTTGGTGATTTGTGGCATTCCTCCCATGTCCTTAATGCTGTTTTCCCTGGTGCTTGTTGCAGAGGATTCGGCGGGTTCCTGAGATCCGCCGGAGCGCGGCACACGCGGCGAACCGACAGCCTTCGCACCCGCCGGCCGCACCATCTTCGCCGGCGCCAGAATTCCTCGATTAACGAAACCAGCCGCCCCCATAGCCCAGCGGCGGGGCTGGACTTCGGTGAAGACGTACGACGGGTAATGCAGGTCGTCACGTGCGTCGATCCACGGTGCCACCCAAATGCGCATCACCACGGCGGGCTCGCGAACGGGCTTACCGTAGATGTCGCTTCCAGCGCCCGGGCCAGCCCCGGCACCGACGGCCGTGACCAGGTCATAGGAGCCTGCAACCGTAGCTCCTTGCGTCCGCTGCCGATCGCTCTTGCCAGCCGGAAAGCTTCCGATCTGCACATTGCCCGCGACCGCCCCGGATTCAACGTCCTTCATGGTCACCCCGAAGGGCAAATCGCTCTCCCTCAGAGGCATCGGTTGATCGGTCGACTTGATGACGGCCATCGGCGTTTTGCACGTAATTCCGTCTTGCAGCGAATCCGGATTGTTCGGATCCATGCACGTGAACGAAGAGCGGCCGCCCGCGGGATCCAAGATCGACGCGCAACCGCTGAGGGCCACGGTTAACGAACACACCAATAGGAGCTTCTTCATTTCAGTACAAATCCTTTCTTAAGTGCCACGGTCACCTTCCTGCCGGCGTCAACTTCGAGCACCGGCATCATTTGATCTGCCAACTTCAGGTAGTACTCGCTCACGCTCTTGGCGGCGTCGGAGAGGCCTGTTGCAAGCCCGGTCTTTCCGATCGTGCTGGCGTCGACGGACTGAGTCTGGACGCTTCCCGAAGGGTTGAGATCCAAGCCCTGTACGCGGGTCGGCTTTAACGCGTCGCCGAATCCGGACAGCACGCCGGCCATCAACGTCTTTGCGATCAGCTGCCCCTGCTTGGAAACGAGCCGTCCCCGCACACCCACGCGCCCGTCTTCGCCTAGCACAAACCCATCCAGCGGAGCCTCTACGACGCGAGGCTCTTTGGTCGGATCGTCATTGGGAATGATGCAAGCGATACTCTCGGTGCGCAGCTGGGCACGCTCGTCGGAAAGTCCCCCGTAGCCTGCGACCAGCACGCGGCAATCATTCAGCGACTGCGACGTATGTCCATTGGGCATTGACGAAATGCCCTTAACGCGGAGGATTCCGGGTACCGCGTTCACTTTTGCCTTGGCGGACTGGTCCGTCGGAGCGTCCATACCCGTGATGAGGTGCCCTTCAAACACCGTGGTCATCGGGACGTATTCACCAGGAGCCTCGGAATCTGTCCGTGGCTCTTCGGGCTTTGGCGTGACGTTCTCGGTAACCCGGATGCGAATGGCCTTCACCTCCGGACTGGCCGTGGGTGCGGCCATCGGAGCTCCGGAAGGCAAAGAAGAGGCTGGGGCATTCGGAAGCTGATATCCCGCACCCAACTCCCTCTTCCCTTCCAGCGAGTCCAGGCGTGTGCTCAGCTTCTGGACCTCAGAAAGAATGTCCTTGGACACGCCGTCCGCGCCTGGCGCCGATTTGATCTTGTCAATCGCGTCCTCCAAACGACCGAGGATTTGCTTCCGGGCCTCTCGCTCCTGCTTGATCTGGTCTCCAAGATCCTTCAACTGCTTTGATTGCGCCGTAAGGTCGCCAGCGAGCATCTCGACCGTGCGATCCTTCGGCTTTGGCAGCAGCATGTTTGCCGACACCGGGGGCTCGGGATTCTTCGGGACGCGCTTCTTGGGCGCGGGCTTCAGAAGAATGAAGAGCAGCACCACGACGACGATGAAGCTGACGCCGACGATCCCCAGACGAACACCCGAGCCTTGCTCGTTCCACCAGTCCTTCAGACCTTTCTTCTCGCTCATTGCGCTCCTCCCTGCCCCGTGGCGGACTTGTCCGCGACCACGAAGAGATCGGTCTCCGCTCCACCTCCCACGACGGAGGTTGGGAAGAATGCAACCCCGCGAACACCTTCCGCCCAGAAGGAGGGCTCTTGCAACTCCACCGTCCGATCAGCCGGTCCAGATACCCGGTACCGGTATATGTCGTAGTGCGCCCCAGAATGCCGCGACAGGGGCCGGATGCTCACCTCACCGATAGCTGCAACCGCAGAAGGCATGTATCCCTCAGCGTAGCCCTGCAATCGCCCTCCCGACGCAAGTGTCCGCAACGCGTAGACAAGTTGATCGGTGTACACATCAGACTTTGCACGCGCATCGAATCCGGACGTCGATGAACCACCAGCGTTAGACCCGCCGTTCAACTGAAGAGGAATCACCTGGTTGGGTATCGATTTCGGAATGAGGAGAAGCGAGATGACGGGATCCCCCGGCTGGTCGCCCGTGATGTAAATCGCCTGCGCATCAGTCGCACCATTGGCGTGCACGTACACAGACGAGCCGTTGGCCGTGATAACCATCTCCCCAAGTTGAGGCTTTTTGTCTTCCCCGCTCGTAGCGTCGATTACCTTCGCTCGCGCAAAAGGCGTCGCGATGCGGTTCATGTACGTGGCCGAGATGTCGACAGGCACGGTCTCCTCCCCCGTCACAGGGACCACGTTGCTCCGCTGGACGGCTTCGCCAGGCATGGTGCCGACACCAGGCATCGCCTGGCGTTGCACGGGAGTCTGTCCTGGGGGGGGCAACTTGTACTGGTCCACCGCGAAGGCGTTCGACGCGGCGCATGACGCCAGAAGTAGGCTATAAACGACTCGCTTCACTTACTCTCTCCTTGCTCATTGTTCTGACGCCGCTCGTCGCTCATCAGATCTCTGGTTTCGACGCTGCCGCCGGCCGCGCCGAAGCGAACAGCGTCGTCGAACCAAGGATCCTTTGCGGCGTCTTCCGCACGTTGATCCGCCGCGTGCTCAGCCGCCTCGCGCTCCAACGCGCGACGGTTTCTTGATTGCCAATGCTGGCTTTTCTCTTGCTTGCCTGGGTAGTGATCGAACTTGGAGATCTGCGGCCAGCCGTTCTCGATGGCGACTTGAATTTCGTAAACGTACGGAGTTCCTTTCCCGATCGGGCCGGCCGTAGTCGTAGACTGGAGCTCGCCCTTGATGAATACCGTCTTGGTGCGCGCCTCGTAGTCCATTCCGGTCGCAGTGAACGTCACGCTGCCTCCGCGGTCCTTGAACACAGGATCCATCGCAAGCGCGAAGAGTCGGCGCCTGACTTCCGGATAAATCGCCGGCGACGTGATGAGCCCCATCGCGTCTGCCACAAACGTCACGTTCTTGGGGCTCACGTTCCCCGTAAGGGTCGCCGCAGTTAATGCAACGCTGATCAGGTAGTCCTTGGACGCACTATCTGCACTGATCTCTGCCTCTACTGTCATGCGAGGCGGCACCAGGCGAGTCACGACGTCCTTCTTCAGCCAGCCGTACAGCGCTCCCAAGGTGACCACGCTCTCAATCAGAAGAATCACGAGCAGAAACTGGACGCTTCGCTCGGCGCTTCGCCAGGACTTCGTCAGAAAGTTGAGCTTCATGACCACAGCACCCCATGCTTCGCGTTCCGATACAGCTTGTTGATACCCGCCCAACCGGCTGCAAATACGATGTGTGGGATAGCTCCCATCATCTCGTTCTGCTTCCAGCGGCGCATCCGCGCCGTGAACCAAAGTCCGATGGCGGCGCCAACGAACGGCCACATGCCGCGAGCGATGTAGCCGCCCAGGAAGCACAGCATCAAGACCAGGAACTCGTCCATTTCCCATAGAAGAAATGAAGGCATGTCGTCCGTGTGCGCAGGAATATCAATTTCGTCGATCATTGGTTGCACTCCTTGTTGTTCGAAGCAGGAACAATCCTTCCGCCCACGACTTGCGCTCCAGGCACGTGGCATGCGGCAGATCCTGGCGAGACGGCCCCAGGGGATGGTTGTGGTTGACGGGCCGCGGATTCCGCGATGCCGGGATTGCTACGCGGCGTAGCTCCCACCGCCTTAGCTCCGCGCCTAAGTTGAGCCGGACGATCGCCGCTGACCAAGATCTCCACCCGGCGGTTCAGACTCTGATCCGCGAAGCTCACCGGTAGCCTCTTTCCGTACCAGCGCGCTTCGATTGATTTGGCGGGCACACCAGCGACCTCCAGCGCGCGTTTCACCCCCTCCGCTCTGCGCTTCGACAGGGCGAGGTTGTAGGCGTCGGTACCACGCTCGTCCGCATGCCCCACCACCAGATACGAGACGCCCTGCCCTGCAACTTGCGCGGCAACCAGCGCCGCAGCGTTCGTGGACGCCGACTCCGACAAATCAAAATCGAATCGAACGACTTGGCTCAATATGAGTTTCGGATCCTTCCGGTAACTCGTATCGATCCACGTTCCGGGACGGTACGTAGACGGCCCTTGAACCGACCACACCGGTTTGAGCTTCTCTGGTCCCACCCGTTTCGGTGTCGCGACCGCATGCTCAGAGTGCTCAGGGACGGTTACGAGGGCGGACGTCTCGGGCACGATCCACTCGCGCATATCGAACTGACCCTGGCCCTCAGGTGCTGCCGCCACGCTCGACGTCAGAACAAGAGCACTTCCTACCAAGCCAATAAAACGCCGCATTCGGACGCCTCCCACTATTTGCATTGCGTGGTATTTTAGCGACGAATGTTTATATCTCAACCTGTGAATGTTGATTTTTTGGGCGTCGGGCCACGCGCCCCAGGGAGCTAGGAGGAAATGAAAGGAATAGGCTTTTTTGGAAATCGCTTAGGCGGGGCGGCCGACACCCTAGCCTTAGCGGCAATTTCGTCGTCAGTGTTGACCACGTCCCCGTTCTTCAGCGGCCTGCCTACTGTGCCCTCATACGCTCTTGCTGGGCTAGGTGCTGCATGGGTGGCCGGACGCTGCATGCACGGCTTGGCTGGCATGCATCTATTCCGCTCAAAGCTCAATATCCGTTCCAGCGACCTGCTCTCAAACGATGGCATGCTGATCGGGTATACGACTGATCGCGGGCGTGCCGTTCGGCTCCCAGACGAAGCGCTGCCGTACCACGGCATGGTCGCGGGGCGAAGCGGCTATGGAAAAACGACTTTTGCCCGGCTGATGATGCTGCAACAGATCATCCGAGGTGGCGGGTTGCTCATGATCGACGCCAAGCTCGACAGCGACGACATGTCGTGGGTTGCGCAAGTCGCCCGCTGGGCCGGACGATACCAAGACATGCAGTTCATAAACCTCGGAGATCCCGCCAACAGCAACAGCTACAACTCCGTTCTTGAAGGCGACCCGGACGAGGTCGCCGACAGAATATTGACGAGCCTCCCCGCTCCAGAAGTGGCCCCGGCCGCGGAGCACTATCGTCAGTCCGCAAAGCAGGCACTCGGGGCGATCGTCGGAGGAGTCCAGGCGCTTGGACTGGCATACAACTGCATTGATCTCTCCATACTGCTACACAACGAGCGCGCACTATCCGAGCTAGAAGAGCGCCTTCGCTCCGTGCTGCCTCACCATCCTGCAACGAAGAATCTTTCGCTTTGGATTGAGCAGTACCGAGGTGGTTTCGGGAACGACACGGGACCGGCCTCAGCCAGGATCAACATGAAGCGTCTGAAAGAGACCCTAGGCGGCATCGCCGGGCGGTTGCATGCGTTCGGCACTGGGACCTTCGGCGAAGTCGGGTCGTCGTACAGCCCGGACGTACGTCTGTTCGACAGCATGATGTCGAACAAGATTACATACGTCTCTTTGCCAACGATGGGGAAGGACGAATCCGCCCGAAATTTTGCGAAGATGCTCCTGGCAGATCTTCGATCCGCTATCGCGCGGATACAGCAGCTACCGAAGTCGCACCGATCGCGCATCCCATATCTCGCCCTGCTGGACGAGTTCGGCGCCTACGCGCTGATGGCGATGAATCGAGTATTTGAGCAGGCAAGAAGTGCCGGAATTTCGGTGTGGGCGATGTTCCAAAGTATCGCCAACCTCGATGCCGTGTCACCAGATTTTCGCGACATGCTGGAAGAAAACACCGATACAAAGCTGTTCTTCAAGCTCGCGAGCCCGAAGACAACTGAGGAGGCAGCCAAGATGATCGGCAAAGGGACATTCTCCAAGACGACCATCAGCGCCACCAGCCGTGCGTCCGAGTCGACGCCAAAAATCACGCCCGCGCCGGAAGGCGGGCTCAGCACTGATGCGGGATACGCGATCGCAGAGTCAGAGGAGGAGCAGTACCGCGTCACTGAAGATGACCTGAAGAAGGTCGATCGTGGTGAGTGCATCATGCTCTATCAAGGGTGCGAGCTATTCAACCTGCGGATACCAAACATCACGATCTCGAAATGGCTATCGTCCAAGGCAGCTCCTATCCGCGTCAATCGCACCAAACGTAAACAAGTAAAAGGCTGCGACTATTTCAAGAATGCGGACCGGTATCTGACCGCAGCAAAGGCTGCCAGAGCTTGAAGTACGCCCGAACCTCTATCACCGCTATGCACGCTATGGACAACAAAGGTTATGGTCGAACAAATTCAATTTTGGGGCTTGATAGCTCTCGTGATAGTGCTTGGCCTACTTCTGGCGAGCTGGACGAGGGCGATTTTGATCTACCTGTTTACGGATCTGGTATCACCTGGCCTGACGGCGGTGGCGAAGCCAGTTCTACTTTGGATCGCCTACTTGCTCAAGACAATTTGGCTGGACCATTGGGTGATCATCCAGAATTTGCTGAAGCCACACTCCGCGATCTTCCCTTCCCTATCTGCAAGAAGGAAGCACCCAGTCGAGAAGTCATAGCCAAGCTGACGGTCGATGACTTTGAGGAAGGTCCGGAACGATGGGCGCTTCTGGCAATCAAAACGGCCGTACAGCTTCTGTTGAACAGTCGTGCGAAAGATCGGGACATCATGAACGCCGGCCGTTGGCTCCTGGGATTCGATGATGGTCCTCTCTCGTTCGAGAACTGCTGCCGCGTTCACGGGGCCCGACCGGGCGTCGTACAGCTACGTCTGCAATTCGAACTGTGGAAGCGGTGGCACGTATTTTCAGAGCCTATTCAACTTGGTCTATTTTCTTTGCCGGAGGAGGTTGCAGACTCCATTCGCATGCGCGGCGGCCGCGCCGCAGTGAACGTGGCTGAGCGGATATGGCAGCAGCCGGGCATTATGACGTTGGACGCCGTGCGAGATCAGGACGAGTGCGCCGCACTTGAAAGGCTCGATGAGGCTTCTCTCGCATCCCAACAGGGAGACAACTGGTATCTCACCGGACGCAACCCCTCGGCAAAAGGAAGGCGGGACAGCAGCTGGTCCGACCTATTCCCGTGGTGACGACTAGTTGTCGAACGATCGTCAGAGGTGGGCTGCGTGCCCGGCGGACGTGGTGCTACGGCGAGAGCGACGAAGAAAAGGCCCTGTACGGGCCTATTTTATTGAGCGCGAGAACCTCAGGCGGGAATGAGGTAGTCGTTTCGAGAGGCACCGCCGAGTTCGGCGGCGACGAGCCAGCGCGGAGCCCGCCCTCGCCCGGACCAGGTTTCACCAGTGTCAGGGTGGCGATACTTGGGCGCCACCATTCTTTTGCCCGGAGCCGACTTGGACTGTGACTTAATGCCGGCTGCGCGCGCTTCCTTCAGGTCCTTCAGGGTGATCCCGTTTTTTTCGAGTTGGGCCAGAATCTGGCGGATAACCACGGCCCGCTTCTGAGCTCGCAGATCGTCGAGCTGTCGGTTCACCCGCTTGATACGATCCTCCAAGGCGTGTTCGTTTCGCATAATTCTCTCCCTCAGTTCTGTATGTGAATGACAATCTTCTTTGCCGTCAGCGCTCCACTTGGCCGCGGCATCGGCGCTTTCCTTCGGGTGGATTCCGGTTCTCCAGCGAGCACCTCTTCCAGCGCCTTCTTGACCCTAGCGATGTACCACTGTTGGCCTTTCTCATTGGGGGACCCATAGTGGCCGACAGCCTTCCATGTGTTGCCATGGCGTGCAATTTCGTCTGCGTAGATCCACGCGCCAATGTGGATGTTCAAGCATGGCTCCCAAAGGTGCTCACGTGTGATTCCGTAGCGAGGCAGCCGTTTCTCGATCCACCAGCTGTTTATTTGCATCACCCCGACGTCTTCGCTGCCGTCTCGGTTCAAGGTGTCGTTCAAGGCGTTCGCTTTCCACCTTGACTCATGCCACGCTATCGCACGCAACATGATTTCACTGACCCCGTAGCGTTCCGCTGCCTCTCGAAAGCAAAGCGTGCCCTTCGCAATTGGGCTCGACATCGAGGCCGGCGAGACGACCATCAATGACAATAGCAATAGCGAGGCCGCGGTTCTCATGCGTGCCCCATCGCCCGCGACACCAGTCCGCTGCACAGTTGGAGAAACAAGGCTTCGTCGCCTTGCACTCCGTCAGGCGTCAGAACGAACTTCCCGGCGATAGCGACTGTTGGCGTTGCGTCCACGGCGTATGCGATCATCGACCGGGGAAGCTCTGCGACCTCCGACGGCGACAGACTCTCCCAGGCCTCCTCGAACGCCAGCACGCTCCCCCCCGCCGCGTTCACGATGCCACGCCAGGTCTCAGGAGCTCGCGGCGAGCGGCCTTCGCCTTGGATCGCGCGGTAGGCTGCATCTTCGAATCTCGCGACCGCAGACCCCAACGCCTTTTGCGCGGCCAAATACCCTGCGGCTTCATGAATTCCCGTGCCATCGGCAAGCAGAATCGGTACGAACTCATATCGCCAAGGGGCTGGGAGACTCTTGGCCCACTGACGCAGTGGCGTGTGGAATGTGCGGCAAAAGGGGCAGCTAAATGAGAAAAAGATGCGCACCACTCGCTGGTCCGCCTCAACCTCGGCAACCTCTCGGTATGGCATTGGCGGGGTATATGGCTGTCCCTTTCCGTCACCACCCATTGCCATGGAGGGTTGAGCCTTCGCCACCACGTGCAGGGCGCTAGTTGTGGCTAATGCCAGCACGGCGGTAATGCAGGAACGCCTCATCTTGAATTTGCTCATTGCTTAGTAGTCCTTGGTCAATGCACATAGCGAAAAGCGATTGCCGTCGCTCGCCTCGTTTCCACTCTTCGATCACGTGTTGTACTGGTTGTTCTGCCAGGATCCCGTTGTCTATGAAGTATCCGAGGAGGTCCACCGCTTCCTTTGTTCGGCCTAAGCATTCGATGACCTGGAGGCGCGTCGCCGCTCCAGTCGAAATGAGCGCTTCCCACAGTTCAAGGATGCGATGTTCTTCAATGGCCGCGCGAGCCATCGTCTCCACCGCTTGATACGCCTGCGCGGGAGTTATCACACCGGAAGCGATCAATCTCTTGTCGAGCCTCTGCCGCTCAAACGTAGGCCACAGCGCCGGGTTCAGGAGGGACTGAATGGCGCTGAGCGTGGTTTTCCCTTCCCGCGCGAGGCGGACGCCCGCCTCCGCGAGAGTTTCGAATTGAGGTTGATAGCTCGCCGCTTCGTACAGTTCTTTGGCGTCTCCGCCGGCCAGAATCACCCGTCGCACGCGATCATCGATCTGGATAACCTCAAAGATCGGCATCTTGGTTTCCGACATGTCGTGGTCGCTCACAATGACCGGGAACTTGTCGTCCGGGTGATAGGCTCCGACGGCCTTCAACCACGCTTTGCTGGATTCGTTGGGTGCAACCCATTCGACCGTCGCCTCGGCGGGGATGGTCCTGACGAGGCGAGGCGCAATAATGAGTCGCAGCGTCTTCGCAATCAAGTCCCGTGGCATCTTCAGCTCGAGCAAACGCTCAATCACCAGCGCACTCGTATCCGAATGCGTGGTTGTCCAGAGCTGGCACCCGGTGTTCGCGTTACGGCCCAACGCCTCAGCGGTCTCTTCGTCCCGAGTCTCACCGATCATGATGCGGTGGGCACGCTGTCGAAGGAATGCCCTGGCTAGCATGGGATACGTGACCTTTCCCGGCACCAGCTCACATTGGTCTATGCCAGGCGTAGGTATCTCCACAGGTTCTTCTGCCGTCTTGACGTTCTCTCCCCTGTCGCGCAACTCGACCATGTATGCCATGAGCTGCGTCGTTTTGCCGCTTCCCATGGGGCCCGACACCACTACCGTTCCCGCGCGTACCGCGAGTGCCTGGTCGATTACGCGTCGGACTGCTAAGGGCATGTATATGTCACGGTAGGCAAGCCGTTGTGCTTGTTCCCGAGCGAGCCGAAATACGGCTGTTGAGCCGACGATGGTGTGAAGGAAGCTGGCACGGAGACTCAGTTTGAGCCCATCTTCCGGATAGCGAAGATGAATCGCGCCATCCATCGGTATGAACTGTTCGGACAAGTCCATGCTTGCACGTGCGCGAAGCTTTTCCTCGACATGCTTGACAAGATCTCCTTCGTACTCCGGCTCAAGCCAGCTGATTAGACGAACCCCCGAGTCAGCAACTTCAACCGGGCGCATGGCGCCATGGACGAAGCGAAGTTGAATGTCGGTCATGCCCTCCAATGCCGCTCGACGAAAGAGTTCGTTCAGGAAGTCGGCGGCCGGCTTGTCTTCCGGGCCCATGTAGATAAATTGATCGCGCTGACGGCCGAGTCTACTCATCGCTTCGTCCGCCTTATAGGAAGTTCTTGCACGTAAGACTGGGCCCGTAGAGCACGGCGCTTGCGTAGGTTTGCGCGCCGGAATCCACCTTTATGCTCAGCTCCAGGAGCGATAGACGAAGCTCGGTGTGCTCCGGTCCAGCAAACAGGTTGCTGGCGATAAAGCGCGTCGCGTCCATCGTCAGCCGAATCGGTAGTGCTAGCCGGTCCATCCGCTCGCACGGCTCGGTCGCCACCAGCGAGTAGCCCAGCCAAGCGATTGTCCCGAGGAATACGGCGGTGCCGAAAAACGCCTTGAATAGCATGACATCTCCATTGTCTATGCTTCGATTATATTTATGGCGCTTTTTATTTCATACCTAACAATGTGTACTTTTTGGTTTGTGGTTGGCTTTTTTGCGTCCTATGTGTCTGCATGCCTGTGAGGCAGCCTGTCGAAGCCTTTCCGCGCACGCTGCCCGCGGGATTCAACGGCAGAATCTAGGGGCGGCGCACCGTGGTAATCGTGAAACTTCGTCGCCATCCCCTTGTAAGCCAGCAGCACCTTTGCCAGCTTTCCGCCTCTATGCTTCAGGATATGGAGCTCTGCACAACCCGGATACGGAGTATCCGGGTCATCTTGCTCGGGTCTGTATATCCCCATCACAACGTCAGCATCCGCCTCGATGGACCCTGAGTCCTTAAAGTCGGCGAGCAGTGGACGTTTGTTGGTTCTTCGATCGATTTCGCGGTTCAACTGGGACAGGAGCAAGATAGATATGCCAAGCTCCTTTGCGAGGCTCTTGAGACCGCGCGTGATAGTTTCAATCTGGCTGTGGCGCTTCTCTTCAGTCCCGACCATAAGCTGGAGGTAATCGACGATCAAGACGCGCAGGCCTGATTTGCGCTTCAAAGTTCTCGCCTTGGACGCTACATCGAGAAGCGTCAAGCCTGAGGTTTCGTCGATGAACAGCGTGGCTGTGGCCGCAAGTTGTCCCGCTGTGACGAGTCTCGCCCAGAAGTCACTTTGCACTGCTTCTGGATTGTCCGCCTGGAGCGCATCGATCGAAATATCGGACCATTGAGCCAAGGTACGCCCGGTGAGCTCCTCTTCGGGCATTTCTTGCGACAGATACGCCGTCGGGACTTGCTCGGCAGCCAGGTGACTTCCAACCGTGCCGGCCAATGCCGATTTCCCCATTGCCGGGCGACCGCCCAGGACGTACAACCGCCCCGGCAACAGTCCGCCGTGCAGCGCCTTGTCCAGATCGGTCAGCCCTGTAGAGACGACGTCTCGGGCTATGCCTCCCGAAATTCTCTGGTCCAGCTGTTCAATGAAGCGTGCCGCTGCGGCAGCGATGGGCACAGCGTCCCGCTTGACCGTTTGCTCCCCCAGACCGCCGATCAATTTCTGTGCATGGTCGAGGAGTTGGTGAACGTTCCGGCCAGCTGGTTCGGATACAGAAGCTTGGATCTCCGACGTCACGAAGATCAGCTGTCGGAGCAGGGCCTGTTCGACCACAATCTCGGCGTACCGAATTGCGTTTGTGGCGCTGGCGCACTCCGCGGCAAGCGAGTTGAGATAGGGTAGCCCGCCGGCGCGGGGTGCTTCGTTGCGCTCGCACAAGAGATCGTGCACGGTGATCACGTCAGCCAATTGCCCCCGACAAATCAGGGAAGCGATTGCACTGAAGATCAGGGCATTGCCATGGGCGCCAAAGTGCGAAGCGCCAATCCTCACCGGCGCGATGCGGTCGAAGGTGTCATTGTTAACAAGCAGGGCTCCGAGCAAAGCTCGCTCCGCCGTGCCAGCCCGAGCGTGCAGTGGGCTATCACCCTCCGGAATTGTGCGGCGCATTTCTTCTGGAACTACTCGAACGAAACAAACTTGCCGCCGTTCTCACGCAGCCGCGACGCAATACGATCGCCGACGGCACGCAAAAAAGTGGCTTTTCTAAGGTGAGTGGTGATGACTGTGGGCTTTACCTCTTCGAAGCGGCGTTCGATGAGTTCAAAGATCGCATGTCGACCCGCCTCATCCCAGGGGTGCGAGAGCAGCCCATCCAACACGAGTAGGTCGGGGTTGGCTAGCTCGGCGAGGGCATCCTCCCCGTACTCGACGACGGCAGCGATAGCCCGACGGGCGCGTATAAGCCGGCCGGTGCTACCGCTTGCGATAACCGCAAACAGCATCGCCGTCGCCAGGTGCGTTTTGCCCTTCTGAGGCCCCCCCAACACCATGGAAACGCCGTCGTAGCGCGCGACGTTGAAATGCTTGCTGTAACTCTCGCAAGCCAGTTTTCTCGCTTTATGTTCTTCGCTGTACGCGTGAAAGGTATCGAAGGTGCAAGACTTGTACCTTGTGGGTACGTGCGCCTTCGCCAGCACCTCGTCGCCGGATAGGCATGGAAGCGGCTCTGCATCGTGCTTCTGGCCACTTTCACCCTGAAACAACAGGCGCCGCAGCTCGTTAGACAACATCACTTGATCTCCTTTGCTGACCCGCTGCTTTATTGCAGAAGGTGACAAAGTTTCGTAATTATTTCTTACTATGTGTGTAACTTCGTGCCTAAACATTGCCGTCGTAACAAATTTGGCGCCGTTTTGTAAAATCTACTCGCGGTGATAGTGGTTTTCGACGCACTTCCGAAATCCGTCGGGGGAGATGAGAAAGTCCAGACTGGCGACGAATGGTGGTCGTCCCGGATCTGACGGTGGCGCCTGCCCCGTCAAGAAATCGGACTCGCTGCATATCTCGAAGAATGTGTGCCATGCGTCCAGGCCCTGCTGCATTGTGTGATAGCCAAACGGAGGCACGTCCAGCCTCGCAGCCTGCTTCCAGCGTGCTGCGAGGAGCTTTCGGCGACTGTCATCAAGCACTTTGATCCTGGGGTTGAGGGGCATTCGGTCGTGATAAATCTCTACGAGCCGCTCGTGGGGGCACGGCGGCAGTCCCTCAACCTGCGCAGATTCCAAGCCATCGCCCGGACGAGAGCCAGAACCTAGCGCTAACCCGCCAATAACCCGCTGGGTTTCGTCCGGGTTTCCCGTATCGGGTCTTCCGTCGCCTCCAGGTAGCTCCTGAGGCGGCACCGACTTTCGCGGACGGCCACCCTTTTTCCCGTTCTCGCGGGACTGCTGTCGCCGCTTATTGCCCGCGGCGATCTCTTCCTCGCAGCGCTTATGCCACCACCCGCTTTCCGTCTGAACGAAAAACTCCCTCAGCACCACACCCACGGCCTTGCGCTCGTCGTCACTCCGCGCGAGCAGTTTGCGGCAGAGGTCGGCCTCGTCTAAAGGCAGCGCCTTCTCGATGGTGTAGTAGTGGTCAAGCAAACGGCGGTACGCCCCTTCTTCCAAAAGAGTCAGGTGCCGCGTGTCCTTGACGTGGTCGCCGATGTTATGGGGGTAGAAGTGCATCGCAGTCTTGTCCGGTCAGACATTGAGCGGCACGGATTGCAGAAGATGGCATTTCATGGGCGAGCACGCAGCGCGTCGAGTAGCGCGGCTCGTCGCTCCGCGCCGGCGAACTCAGCCGGGTTTTGAATGTATCGGACGATGAGCGCGTCACGCTCTGAGATGAGGCCTTCCTGAATGAGCCCCTCCAAAGAAACGCGACTCTCGCTATTTATCTCCACTAAAATGCCTCGCCGAAGAGGCATCGCCGTGTCCCCCTTTAACCAAAGGCTGGATTGGGGCGGGGTTACCTCAGCAAGCCGCGCCAGCGCTGCGACTATGCCAGCCGTCCGCCCGCCGATAGCGACGGAAGAGTTGATTCGGTCGGCTTCGACTATTGTTGCTCTTGTCGAGGTCGCGAGCTTATTGGAAGTAGCCATGGGCGCGAATTCGGTTAAGTAAAGGTTTGCGAATATTAAGCGATACTTTATGGAAGGTAAACCCCGATGACACAAAAGACAAAGAGGCCTGAAGGCTCCACGTCTCCGCAGCTGTCACAGATGCAGCGCGACTTTGTCGCAAAGCTGGATTTTCAGATGCAGTCGAATGGCGTCTCAGCCGCCGCATTAGCCGAACGGCTAGGCGTCAGCACGCCTGCCGTCTACGGATGGAGAAACAATGGCCGGTTCGACCGCGAACATGCGGTGGCTCTAGCCCAAGTCTTTGGTACCTCCATCGCTTATTGGCTCTCTCCCGAGATTCCCGTCGCCGCCCCTACTGACCTTTCGGCCCTCGCGGGATCGGACGCAGAGACCATCGACATTCCTTTCCTTGGAGCGCGGCTGAATTACGGAGCTATGTTGCCGCCAACGGCATGCGCAATCCGACACCTGCGGGTTAGCCGGGCCTGGCTCAACGGTCGCCTTCCTCTGGACGCGAACCTAACTAATGTGGGGTTTGTGTACATAGAAGGGGCGTTCATGGAACCTACGTTCCGTCAGGGCGATATCGCGTTCGTGCAAAGCGATGTGAAGGAAATCAATGCGGACGGCCTGTATCTCATCCGGCAGGGAGAGCAGGTTGACCTTCGCTTCGTCCAACGTCTTCCAGGCGGGGGGCTTCGGCTATCTACCGAGAGCACAAAGGTCGCCCCGATCGATGTGCCAGTTCAGGACCTTGATGATTTCGTTCAGGTGGTCGCACGCGTTCCTTTCACCTGGGCCGAGCGACTCGTATGACCTCCGAAATTTAATCAACACTTGACACTTAATAAAGCACCACTTATCTTTATGCCAACCTACTAGCCGGGTCGACGCCACACGTCGCCGCGTCGGAGGCGACGAACTCGCCTCTCTTACCTCGGGCAGAAGCAAAGGACGGCATATGGATGCGCGCGAGATCGACACCAACGAATTCGCTCAGGAACCGAGCGAGCAACTTCTAGAATTGCCTGCGGTCATCAAGGCCACGGGCATCAAAAAGACCAAGATTTACGAGGGAATCAAGGACGGGACGTTCCCGGCGCCTGCGAAGGTGGGGCGCGCATCGCGATGGCCCGCATCGGAGGTCCAGGCGTGGGTCCGCAAACAAAAGAATGCCCGCACCACCGCCGCCCCCAGGGAACGACCCCTCAGCTACAACCGGAGTGTGCAGCACGCATAGTCCCGGCGTCTGGATGCGCGCATCAGCGGATCAGTAGGCACCCAGTATTTTCGAAGCCAGCCGACGTAGCTGCACCATTCTTCGAACAGCACAAAAAGCCGAGCACTATGCTCGGCTTTTTTTCGTCGAATTCCTTCTCCCTGCCCTTTCGCGCCCATCTCCAGCAACAAGCGAAACGCTTCGCCGCGCGAGTCTCCTAGGTGGCACAACGTCGCGCCTGGAGCGCGTCTGAATTGCGGCTCCACTCAACTTTGGCTTTGTTGTCCCATATGTTGTCCCATAAGCCAAGCAAAGAAAAAGGGTTAGCTCAACAACATTGAGCTAACCCTTTGATTTTATTGGTCGGGGCGGTGGGATTCGAACTCACGACCCTCTGCTCCCAAAGCAGATGCGCTACCAGGCTGCGCTACGCCCCGAAGGGTGGAGACTATACCAGAAACTGGTGTCTGGCGTCCGCGGCGCCCGACCCTGCGGTCAGCCGAAGCGGCCCGTGATGTAGTCCTCGGTTTCCTTGCGCGAGGGCTTAACAAAAATCTGGTCGGTCTGACCGAATTCCATCAGTTCGCCCAGGTACATATACGCCGTGTAGTCCGAGCAACGCGCGGCCTGCTGCATGTTGTGCGTCACGATCACGACGGTGTAGTCGTTCTTCAGTTCGGCGATGAGCTCTTCGATCTTGGCGGTGGAGATGGGATCCAGCGCCGAGCACGGCTCGTCGAGCAGCAGGACTTCGGGCTTGATCGCGACGCCGCGAGCGATGCACAGGCGCTGCTGCTGGCCGCCGGACAGACTGTTGCCGCTTTGGTGCAGCTTGTCCTTCACTTCGTTCCACAGCGCCGCCTTGCTCAGCGCCCATTCCACGCGCTCGTCCATCTCGCCCTTGGACAGGCGTTCGAACAGACGCACGCCGAAGGCGATGTTGTCGTAGATGCTCATGGGGAACGGCGTGGGCTTCTGGAAGACCATGCCGACCTTGGCGCGGATCAGCGAGATGTCGGTCTTGGCCGTCAGCAGGTTTTCGCCATCCAGAAGGATTTCGCCCTCGGCGCGCTGGCCGGGGTAGAGCTCGAACATGCGGTTGAACGTGCGCAGCAGGGTCGATTTGCCGCAGCCCGACGGGCCGATAAAGGCGGTGACCTTCTTCTCCTGAATTGACATGTTCACGTTGCGAATCGCGTGGAACTTGCCGTAGTAGAAGTTCAGGTCCTTGACCTCGAGCTTGTTCTTGACTGCGGTAGCGGTGTTTTCCATTGCATTTCCCTTGGCTCCGGCGCGGCTGGCGCGCCGGGATAGCGATCTTTACTTGCGGAACAAGTTGCGGGCGATGATGTTGATGCCCAACACCAGCAGCGTGATCAGCGTCGCGCCGGCCCAGGCCAGGTTGTTCCAGTCCTTGAAGGGGCTGGCGGCGTATTGGTAGATGACGACCGGCAGGTTGGCCATCGGCCCGTTCATGTTCAGCGACATGAACTGGTTCGACAGCGCGGTGAACAGCAGCGGCGCGGTTTCGCCGGAGATGCGGGCGATGGCGAGCAGCACGCCGGTGATGATGCCGGACTTGGCGGCGCGATAGCACACCATGGTGATCATGCGCCACTTCGGGCAGCCCAGGGCAGCGGTGGCTTCGCGCAGGCTGTTGGGCACCAGCAGCAGCATGTTGTCGGTGGTGCGGACCACGACGGGAATCACCAGGATGGACAGCGCCACCGCGCCGGCCCAACCGGAATAATGCCCCACCTGCGCCACATACACGGCGTAGATGAACAGACCGATGATGATCGACGGCGCGGACAGCAGCACGTCGTTCAGGAATCGCGTGGCGGGCGCCAGCCAGCCGCGCTGGCCGTATTCAGCCAGGTAGGTGCCGGCCAGGATGCCCACCGGCGTGCCGATCAGCGTGCCGACGCCCGCCATCATCACGCTGCCGAGAATGGCGTTGAGCAAGCCCCCCGCCTGGCCCGGCGGCGGCGTGATCTCGGTGAAGAGCGTGTACGACAGCGCGGGCGCGCCCTTCATCAACAGCGTCAGAATGATCCAGAACAGCCAGAACAGGCCAAACAGCAATGTCGTCATCGACACGGCGAGCATGATTCGATTGACCACGCGGCGCCGGCGATAGATGCCGTTCTGCATGTTGAGTACGGATTCAGCCATGGTTTTTCCTTGTGCTTCCGGGCGTCAGGTCTTCTTGCCTTCGCCGGCGGACAGGCGGACCAGCAGCGCCTTGGCCAGGGCCAGCACGATGGTCGTGATGAGGAACAGGATCAGGCCCAGTTCCAGCAACGCCGCCTTCTGGATGCCGCCCGCCTCGTTGAATTCGTTGGCGAGCGCCGAGGCGATGGAGTTGCCGGGCGAAAACAGCGAGCCGGACCACTTGAACGCATTGCCGATGACGAAGGTCACGGCCATGGTTTCGCCAAGCGCGCGGCCCAGGCCGAGCATGATGCCGCCGATGACGCCCGACTTGGTAAAGGGCAGGACAACGCGCCACATCACTTCCCAGGTCGTGCTGCCCAGGCCGTACGCCGATTCCTTGAGCATCGCGGGGACCAGCTCGAACACGTCGCGCATCACGGCGGCGATGAACGGGATGATCATGATCGAGAGGATCAGGCCGGCGGTGAAGATGCCGATGCCGAACGGCGGACCCGCGAACAGTCCGCCAATGATGGGAAGATTGCCCAACGTCGCGATCAGGAACGGCTGCACGTACTGCTGGAACACGGGCACGAAGACGAACAGGCCCCACATGCCGTAGATGATGGACGGGATGGCCGCCAGCATTTCGATGGCGGTGCCCAGCGGGCGGCGCAGCCAGGTCGGCGACAGTTCGGTCAGGAAGATGGCGATGCCGAAGGACACCGGCACGGCGATGATCAGCGCGATCGCGGAGGTCAGCAACGTACCGATGATCGGCACGACCGCACCGTAATTGGAATTGACCGGATCCCAGTCATTGAGCCACAGGAACGACAGGCCGTATTTGGCCAGCGATTCGCGGCTGCCATAGATGAGGGAGATAAGAATTGCCGCCAGCAGAATGAACACCAGGAAGGCGAACAGGCGGGTCAGATTCTTGAACAGCGCATCCATCAGCGCGTTTTTTGTTTGCTTCATAGGCGAAGGCGTGCCGGTAGTCACGGAATCCGCCACGCTGGGCGGAAGCGGCACACTATTATCCATTACCGCGCTCATGGATGGACTTTCCTTAGGAAACCTGGGGGGAACAGCAGGTAGGGCGATTTACAGGCGGCGGCCCCGCCCGCCGGGTGGCGTCGGGGCCGCGCATTACTGATTTACTTCCAGACAGCCTGGCCGTCGGCGGACTTCACTTCGCCCCAGGCGGCGCGGATTTCCTTGGTCACGGCTTCCGGCAGCGGCACGTAGTCCATGGCTTCAGCCGACTTGGCGCCGTTCTTGAAGGCCCAGTCGAAGAATTCCAGCACCGCCTTGCCCTGAGCCGGCTTGTCTTGCGACTTGTGGATCAGGATGAAGGTGGCGGCGGTGACGGGCCACGAATCGGCGCCCGGCTCGTCGGTCAGGACCACGCCCATGCCCGGCGCGCTCTTCCAGTCGGCGTTGGCGGCCGCGGCTGCGAACGCCTTTTGCTCGGGCTGGACGAACTTGCCGTCCTTGTTCTGCAGTTGCGTCCAGGCCAGCTTGTTCTGCTTGGCGTAGGCGTATTCAACGTAGCCGATCGAGTTCTTCAGCTGGCCGACGTAGGCGGCGACGCCTTCGTTGCCCTTGCCGCCCTGGCCGGTGGGCCACTTGACGGCCTTGCCTTCACCGACTTGCGACTTCCACTCCGGCGACACCTTGGACAGGTAGTTCGTCCAGCCGAAGGTGGTGCCCGAGCCGTCCGAACGGTGCACGACGATGATATCGGCCGAAGGCAGCTTCAGGTCGGGGTTCAGCGCCTTGATGGCGGCGTCGTCCCACTTCTTGACCTTGCCCAGGAAGATGTCGGCCAGGACCTTGCCCGACAGCTTCAGCTTGCCCGGCTCGACGCCGTCGACGTTCACGACGGCCACGGTGCCGCCGATCACGGCGGGGAATTGCAGCAGGCCGTGCTTTTCCAGGTCGGCAGCCTTCATCGGGTCATCCGAGGCGCCGAAGTCGACGGTCTTTGCAATGATCTGCTGCTGGCCGCCGCCCGAACCGATGGACTGGTAGTTGACCGCGTTGTTGGTCGCAGCCTTGTAGTCGGACGCCCACTTGGCGTAGATCGGGTACGGGAACGATGCGCCGGCGCCGGTCACGTTGGCGGCCTGGACGGCAAAAACGGCGGCGCTCAGCGCGACGCCCACGGAAACTTGCTTGAAGACACGTTTGAACATCTGGGTTCCTTCTGTGCTCGTTAAAGGAGTCTTGGCAGGCTTTTTAGCTGCCTGTCTTTCAGCGACCCTCGCATCTTAGGAGCCCAACGTGACAAGACCATGACAGTCATGATCCCCAGTGGCCGACCGGCAAAGCCAGATCCGTCCGGCTGCATTGGCAAGCCCGTCCCCAAATGAAAAAAACCCATTTCCACTGCGGAAATGGGCTGACCGGGGCCATGCTCAAGCTCGGGGACCGGCATGGCGCGGCGCTCGTCACCTGGTGAAATATCAGGGACGGTTTGCCGCCGTACCGGTGTTACACGCCCAGCTTCTGCATCAGGAACTGGTGCAGGTTGAAGGGCTCGCGGCGGCTTTTGACGCGCGCGTAGTCGCCGCTGGGTTGCTGCTGCCAGGCGAGCTGGTTGTCGCGCAGGGCGTAGGTGAATGCTTCGTCGATGACGCGCTTCTTGAGCGTCTTGTCATAGATCGGGAAAGCGATTTCCACGCGCCGGAAGAAATTGCGGTCCATCCAGTCGGCCGACGACAGGTACACCGTCTCTTCGCCCTCGGCATAGAAATAGAAGACGCGGGAGTGCTCCAGGAAGCGGCCCACGATGGAACGCACACGGATGTTCTCCGACAAGCCCGGCACCCCGGCGCGCAGGGCGCATACGCCGCGCACGATCAGGTCGATCTTCACGCCCGCCTGGCTGGCCTTGTAGAGCTCGGCGATGATCTGCTCTTCGAGCAGCGAATTCATCTTGGCCATGATGCGCGACCGCTTGCCCGCCTTGGCGGCGCGCGCCTCGGCGCGGATCAGCGACACCATGCCCTCGTGCAGGGTGAACGGCGACTGCATCAGCGACTTCAATGCCCGCCGCGCGCCCAGGCCGGTCAGCTGGGCGAAGACCTTGTCCATGTCCTCGCACAGCTTGGGATCGGCGGTCAGCAGTCCGAAATCGGTGTACAGCCGCGCCGTGCGGGGATGGTAGTTGCCGGTGCCCAGGTGGGCGTAGCGGCGCAGCCGCCCTTTTTCCCGGCGCAGCACGACCGCCATCTTGGCGTGCGTCTTGTGCGCCACCACGCCGTAGACGACATGCGCCCCCACCTCTTCGAGCTTGGAGGCCCAGTTGATGTTGGTCTGTTCGTCAAATCGCGCCATCAGCTCCACGACCACCGTCACTTCCTTGCCGGCGCGTGCGGCCGCCAGCAGGATCTTCATCAGCTCGGAGTCCTCGCCGGTACGGTAGATGGTCTGCTTGATGGCCATCACGTCGGGATCCAGCGCAGCAGCGGTCAGGAAATCGATGACGGGCTGGAACGACTGGTAGGGGTGGTGCAGCAGGCGGTCGCACTCGGCCACCGCTTCAAAGAGATCGGCCGGCTTGTCGCCGACCCGGTCAAAGGGCGCGGGCACCGGGGCGCGATAGTCGGGAAACAGCAGGTCCGGCCGCGCCGCAGAATTGCACAGCTGCATGAGGCGCGACAGGTTCACCGGCCCGGGCACACGATAGGTGTCGTCCGCCTTGAGCGAGAACTCGCGCTGCAGGAACGTTTCGAGCTCGACCGGCGTCAGCTTGTCGATCTCCAGCCGGACGGCCGCGCCGAAGTTGCGCTGCGACAGCTCGCCTTGCAACGCATGGCGCAGATTGGTGACTTCTTCCTCGTCCACGAAGAGGTCGCTGTTGCGGGTGACGCGCCACTGATAGCAGCCCAGCATTTCCAGGCCCGGAAACAGCTCGCCCACGAAGGCGCGCAGCAGCGAGGTCAGCAGGATGTAGCCTTCGGGCTGCCCCGACAGTTCCTGGGGCATCTTGATCAGACGCGGCAAAGCCCGGGGCGCCTGGACGATGGCGATCGATGCCTGACGGCCGAAGGCATCGGCGCCCGCCAGCGACACGATGAAATTCAAGCTCTTGTTGTAGACGCGCGGAAACGGATGCGCGGGATCCAGCCCGATGGGCGTCAAGAGCGGCATCACGTCGCGATGGAACACGTCGCGCGCCCATTCCTGCTGCGCGGCGTTCCATTCGGAAGCGTGATGCAGCGCGATGCCCTCGGCGTGCATCGCCGGCAGGATGTCGTCGTTGAGCAGGTTGTACTGGCGGCCCACCAATTCATGCACGGCCTGCTGCACGCAGTCGAAAGCCTCGTCCGGCGTCATGCCGTCCGGGCCGATCAGGTTGGGCGACTGGCGCTGCTGCTCTTTCAGACTGGAAATCCGGATCTCGAAGAACTCGTCCAGGTTGGAACTGACGATGCACACATAGCGCAGCCGCTCGAGCAGCGGCGTGTTGGGGTTCTCCGCCATCGCCAGCACCCGTTCATTGAACTTGAGCAGCGACAATTCGCGATTCATGAGCAGAGGCTCGCCTGGCGGACGTGTGGGCATACCGAATTCCATACGAAAAGAGAGCGTGAAGTTTTACTGCAAAAGAGTGACGGTTCTATGACAGCGCCCATTCGCTAAGGGTACGTCAAATACGGGACGTATGGCGCATCGGCCTGACGCTTGCAAGCGTCTGTTCCATAAGCAAAAACCCGAAGCCGAAGGCGTTGTCACATGGGGTCTCTATAATCGGTCCACCTCACAGCCAATATCACGAGCCGCATGGATCAACTTCTGGCCGCGGTGGACCTCGGGTCCAACAGCTTTCGCCTCTCCATCGGACGCATCGTTCAGCAGGACGGTACGCCCCAGATTTACCAGATCGACCGCCTCAAGGAAACCGTCCGGCTGGCCGCCGGCCTGGATGCCGATAAACGGCTTAGCGACGACGCCATCGACCGCGCCATCGCCGTGCTGGAACGCTTTGGCGAACGGCTACGCAGCTTTCACCCCAATCGGGTGCGCGCGGTTGCAACCAACACTTTTCGCGTCGCCCGCAACACGCGAGACTTCCTGCCCCGGGCCGAAGCCGCGCTGGGTTTTCCGATTGAAGTCATCGCCGGCCGCGAAGAGGCCCGCCTGATCTTCACGGGCGTGGTCAACACCCTGCCCCCCTCCCCCAACAAGCGCCTGGTTATCGACATTGGCGGCGGTTCCACCGAAGTCATCATCGGCAAGGGGCTCGAGCCCGGTCTGATGTCCTCGCTTTACATGGGGTGCGTCAGTTACAGCCGCCAGTTCTTCTCGGACGGCGTGGTGGACGCCCACCAGATGAAGCAGGCCGAACTGGCCGCGCGCCGCGAAATCGAAGTCATCGCCAAGCAGTACCGCAAGACGGGCTGGAAAGAAGTGTATGGCTCTTCCGGCACCGCCAAGGCGCTCTTTGCCATCCTGACCGAAGGCGGCTATTCCAACCGCGGCATCACGCGCGTCGGGCTGAACAAGCTGAAAGACCGCCTCGTGCGCTCGGGCCGCGTCATTCCGTCCGAGCTGCCCGGCATCAAGATCGAGCGCGCCGACGTGCTCCCGGGTGGCCTGGCCATCATGAGCGCGTTGTTCGACGAACTGGGCATCGACGTCATGCACACCGGCGACGGCGCGCTGCGGCTGGGCGTGCTGTACGACCTGCTGGGCCGCGACGACGAACACGACAAGCGCGATGAATCGGT
Source organism: Achromobacter sp. JD417 (assembly GCF_041879325.1). Taxonomy (NCBI): domain Bacteria; kingdom Pseudomonadati; phylum Pseudomonadota; class Betaproteobacteria; order Burkholderiales; family Alcaligenaceae; genus Achromobacter; species Achromobacter sp. JD417. Next base: position 4,626,121 of record NZ_CP087159.1, read on the forward strand.
GCGCCAGTTCATGAAGCGCTATCACGTCGATGTGAACCAGGCGCGCCGCGTGCGCCACGCCGCCCTCACCCTGTTCGATGCGATGTTCCCGGAAGGCCAGGAGCGCGCCGAACTGCGGCCCGCGCTCGGCTGGGCGGCAGACCTGCACGAAGTGGGCCTGTCGATCGCGCACAACGCGTATCACAAGCACACCGCCTACGTGCTCGAAAACGCGGACATGCCCGGCTTCTCGCGCGCGGACCAGCAACTGCTGGCCCTGCTGGCGCTGGGTCACCAGGGCAAGCTCGTCAAGCTGGAACCCCTGGTGCGGTCGCGCCCGCAGTGGAAAGCCATTCTGGCCCTGCGTCTGGCCGTGCTGCTGTTCCGCCGCCGCGGCGAGATCGAGCCCCTGCCGCTGACCGCCTCGGTCCGCGACAACTCCATCGTGGTGCGCGTCAACCGCGAATGGCTGGCCGAACATCCGCTCAGCGACTTCACGCTGCGCGCGGAAGAAGCCGAGTGGAACAAGGTCGGGTTTTCGTTCGAGTTGCTGGAGTTCTGAAGCGGCCTCGCGGGGCGGCCTGGCCGCCCCGGCGCTTCAAAATGGCGACAGATCGGTTTCGCGATCGAGCCGCCTGAGTTCCATGCGCAGCGGCCGGGTGGCCCGCCGTATCAGTCTGATAGTCATTCGGCGGAGCAGGCGGCGCATGGGAGTGGCGTCTAGCGCTGAGTATTGAGGACGGCCGGCTGATCCAGGCCGAAGTGGCGGCGGTAGCGCTCGTCCATGCGCTCCATCTTCAACAGGACCGGAAAGTCGGCGGCGTTGAAATCCGGATCCCAGGCGGGTTCGCCGCAAACCTTGGCGCCCAGCTTCAGGTAACCCTTGATCAGCGGCGGCACGCGGGCCGGCAGGGTGCTGTTGAGCTTTTCGACCGGGTAGCGGTGCAGCGGCGTGACGCGCGGCTCGTTGCCCTGGGGCATCTGCTTGGCAACCGTGCGCCAGACTTCGGCGGCGGTGACGCCGTCGTCGCGCAGGCTGACGCTGGCGCAACCCAGCACGTATTCGTAACCGCCGCGGCGCAGGTATTCGGCCAGGCCGGACCACAGCAGCATGATGACCGCCCCGCCCCGGTAATCCGCGTGGGTGCACGAGCGGCCGACCTCGACGACTTCGTCGCGGATGGCGCCCAGACCCGACAGGTCGAACTCCGATTGCGAGTAATAGCCGCCGGCTTCGAGGGCTTTTTCGGGGGTCAGTATCCGATAGGTGCCGACGACCCGGTCCGTGTCGAGCTCACGCACCATCAGGTGTTCACAGAACGGATCGAAGCGGTCTTGTTCGATGCCATCTTGCGCATCTGGAAAGACGGCGCCCATGTCTTCCGTGAAGACGTCATAGCGCAGGCGTTGAATCTGCTCTATTTCTTCGGCGGTACGCGCCAGGCCGACCGCCAGGACTTTGGGGGCGGCGCCCGTCCAGGGTTCTGCGGTACTGCGGCTCGGGTTGATGCGTGCTAATTCCAGCATTGCGCGAAGCTCCTAGAGAGTCCAGCCAGTGTGGACGCCCTGTATGTCAATGACTTGACCAATATGTTACGTGACTATGACGATTAGGCCGGTACAGAAAATGCACATAAACAAAGGCCACGCGCCGATTTTCGACGCGTGGCCCACATATTAAAACGAAAACTCCGGGTTTACCCCAAGCTTTGCGCAAGCTTCTCGGCGGAATTGGTCGCCAGCGCCTCGTCTTCGGCCTCGACCATCAGACGCAGCTTGGGTTCCGTCCCCGAAGCGCGGATCAGGATCCGGCCGCGGCCGTCCAGTTCGGCCTCGACCGCCTGGCGCGCAGCCGTCAGACCAGGGTGCGTCTTCCAGTCCATGCCGGGCGTGAGCGGCACATTGATCATTTTCTGCGGATACATGCGCAGATCGCTGACCCAATCGCCCAGCGCAGCCGAATTGCGGCGCAGCGCCGTCAGGACCTGCAAGGCGGCCACGATGCCATCGCCGGTTGAGTGGCAGTCCAGGCACAGCAGGTGGCCGGAGCTTTCGCCGCCGTACAGCCAGCCGCGCGACTGCATCTGTTCCAGGACATAGCGGTCGCCGACGTTGGCGCGGTCAAAGCCCACGCCCAGTCGCTTCATTTCGCGCTCGAAGCCGAAATTGGTCATCAGCGTGCCCACGACGCCTTCGACCTTGCCGCGCTGCATGCGCTCGCGCACGATGGCGTACATGAGTTCGTCGCCGTTGTAGATGCGGCCCTCGCCGTCGACCATCTGCAGGCGGTCGGCGTCGCCGTCCAGCGCAATGCCAAGCTGGGCGCCGCGCGCCTTGACTTCCTTGGCCAGCAGCTCGGGGTGCAGCGCGCCCACGCCCTTGTTGATGTTGAAACCGTCCGGGTTCACGCCGATCGCGTGGACTTCGGCGCCCAGCTCACGGAAAACGTGCGGGGCGATGTTGTAGGCGGCGCCGTGCGCGGCGTCGACCACGATGGTCATGCCGTTCAGGTCCAGATCGTTTGGAAACGTGCTCTTGCAGAACTCGATATAGCGGCCCTGGGCATCGCCCATGCGGCGCGCGCGCCCCAGGCCTTCGGAGCTGACGCAGCCCAGCGGCTCGTCCAGCGCGGCCTCGATATCGGCTTCGATGTCGTCGGGCAGCTTCATGCCCTGCGCCGAGAAGAACTTGATGCCGTTGTCCTGGTACGGATTGTGCGATGCGCTGATGACGATGCCGGCAACCAGGCGCAGGGCACGGGTCAGGTAGGCCACGGCGGGCGTGGGGATCGGGCCGGCCAGCAGCACGTCGATGCCGGCGGCGGACAGCCCCGCCTCCAGCGCGGATTCCAGCATGTAGCCGGAAATCCGGGTGTCCTTGCCGATGACGACCTGCGGGCGCGTCGCGCCGCGCACCGCGTGCTCGCGCGCCAGCACGCGGCCAGCCGCGTAGCCCAGCCGCAGCGCGAATTCGGCGTTGATCACCGGACCGCCGACTTCACCGCGTACGCCATCGGTACCGAAATATTTGCGTCGAATCATGAACTGATAGCTCCTTGTTCAGCCGCCTGCCATACCTTAAGCGCATCCACGGTGGCCGCAACATCGTGCACGCGCACGATGGAGGCGCCACGCGCGACGCAGGCAAGCGCGGCGGCAATGCTGCCGGGCAGCCGGTCGCCGACCGGCCGGCCTGTGGCCTGGCCGATCATGTTCTTGCGCGACAGGCCGATCAGCAATGGATAACCGGTGCTGCGCAGGCTGGACAGCCGGCGCAGCAGTTGAAAGTTCTGGTCGGCCGTCTTGCCAAACCCAAAACCCGGGTCGAGCACGATGCGCCGAGGATCGATCCAGGCCGCGCGCAGCTTTTGCGCGCGTGCCCCCAGGAAGAGGCCAATTTCACCGATCAGGTCGGTGTACTCGGGCGGCGCCGCCTGCATGGTGCGCGGCTCGCCTTTCATGTGCATGACGCACAGGCCGCAGCGCGATTGCGAGACGGCCTCGATCGCGCCCGGCTGCCTGAAACCATAGATGTCGTTGATCATGTCCGCACCCGCGTCCAGCGTGGCGCGCATGACTTCCGGCTTGAAGGTGTCGATGGACAGCGGCACACCGCAGTCGCGCAGCGCCTCGACCACCGGCAGCAGCCGGTCCAATTCGTCGGACACGGACACGGGGTCTGCGCCGGGCCGCGTGGACTCGCCGCCCAGATCCAGGATCTGCGCGCCTTCGGCGATCAGCCGGCGCGCATGCGCCACCGCGGAATCGGTATCGTCGTGCTGGCCGCCGTCGGAAAACGAGTCCGGCGTGACATTGACGATGCCCATGACAAGCGGGCGCTCGAGATCAAACTCGAAGCGCCCGCAAAGGAAGTTATTTGCCATAACCCAGAACGAAGGACCTCAGACCGCAGCTGCCGTGTTGCCGCCTGCAGCCAGGCCGGTCGGCGGCGTATCGGACGTATCCGACGGGCCTTGCGGCGTCTTCGGGGGACGCGGGGGGCGGCCCTCCATGATGTCGTTGATCTGGTCGGCGTCGATGGTTTCCCATTCGAGCAGCGCGGCGGTCATCACTTCGACCTTGTCGCGGTTGTCTTCCAGGATCTTGCGCGCAACGCCGTACTGCTCGTCGATGATGCGGCGGATCTCGGTGTCCACCTTCTGCATGGTGGCTTCGGACATGTGCGTGGTCTTGGTGACGCTGCGGCCCAGGAAGACTTCGCCTTCGTTCTCGGCGTAGACCATGGGGCCCAGTTCGTCGGTCATGCCGTAGCGCGTGACGATGTCGCGGGCGATGGCGGTGGCGCGTTCGAAGTCGTTCGAGGCGCCCGTCGTCATCTGGTCCATGAAGATCTCTTCCGCGATGCGGCCGCCAAACAGCACGGCGATCGTGGACAGCAGGCGGCCCTTATCCATGCTGTAGCGGTCGGTTTCCGGAAGCTGCATGGTCACGCCCAGCGCACGGCCGCGCGGGATGATGGTGACCTTGTGGACGGGGTCGGTCTTGGGCAGCATGCGCGCGACGATCGCGTGGCCGGACTCGTGGTACGCGGTGTTCTTGCGTTCCTCTTCGGGCATCACGATGGAGCGGCGCTCGGCGCCCATGATGATCTTGTCCTTGGCCTTTTCAAAGTCGGACATATCCACCGTGCGGCCGTTGCGGCGGGCGGCGAACAGCGCGGCTTCGTTGACCAGGTTGGCCAGGTCGGCGCCGGAGAAGCCCGGGCAGCCGCGCGCCAGGATGGTCGCGTCGACGTTGGGCGACAGCGGAACCTTGCGCATGTGAACCTTCAGGATCTGCTCGCGGCCACGGATATCGGGCAGCGGCACGACAACCTGGCGGTCGAAACGGCCCGGACGCAGCAGCGCCGGATCCAGCACGTCGGGACGGTTGGTCGCGGCGATCACGATGACGCCCTGGCCGGATTCGAAGCCGTCCATTTCAACCAGCATCTGGTTCAGCGTCTGTTCGCGCTCGTCGTTGCCGCCACCCAGACCGGCGCCACGCTGGCGGCCGACCGCATCGATTTCGTCGATGAAGATGATGCAAGGCGCGTGCTTCTTGGCGTTTTCGAACATGTCGCGGACACGGGCCGCGCCCACGCCGACGAACATTTCAACGAAGTCAGAGCCGGAGATGCTGAAGAACGGCACCTTGGCTTCGCCGGCGATGGCCTTGGCCAGCAGCGTCTTGCCAGTACCGGGCGAGCCCACCATCAGCACGCCGCGCGGAATGCGGCCGCCCAGCTTCTGGAACTTGCTGGGGTCGCGCAGGAAGTCGACCAGCTCCTGGACGTCTTCCTTGGCTTCGTCGCAGCCGGCAACGTCGGCGAAGGTGATCTGGTTGGTGTTCTCGTCGAGCATCCGGGCGCGCGATTTGCCGAAGCTGAACGCGCCGCCCCTGCCACCGCCCTGCATCTGCCGCATGAAGAACACCCAGACGCCGATCAGCAACAGCATGGGGAACCACGACACGAAGATGCTCATCAGGAGCGACTGCTCTTCACGCGGCTTGCCCGACACCTGCACGCCGTACTTCAGCAGGTCGGAGACCATCCAGAGATCGCCGGGCGAAGTCAGCGTATAGGCGCGGCCCGCGTCCGGGGTGACGTACAGCACGTCGCCTTGAACGTCGACCTTGCGGATGCGTCCCGCCTTGGCGTCGTCCATGAACTGCGTGTAGGTCACGCCGTCCTGGGTCTGAGCGCGTCCGTCGAACTGTTTGAAGACGGTGAACAGCACCAGGGCTATCACCATCCAGACAGCGACTTTGGAAAATGAATTGTTCAAGGTCGATCTCCTGCTTTCGATTCCGACCGGCGACTGTGCACCCGCGTATGGCACAGTCACAAGTATGTCAATAGCCCATTCTAACCTGTAGGACGGAGTTGCGTCCCGGCAGCCGTGGGGCCCATTTAATTACATTTGATTCTTGAGTTTTCTGGTCGTTGTCTCGGCGGGACGGGGTTTTCTTGGCCAGGGCACCTTGCCCCGGATGGATACGGAAGGGTTACTTCAGATCGCGCGCCACCAGAAAGGTTTCAGAGGACTTGTCCCGTGACGCCTTCGGTTTGCGTTCAACCACCCGGCGAAAGCGCTTTTTGAAGGATTCGACGATCTGCGAAAAGCCAGTGCCGTGGAATGCCTTGACGATCAGCGCCCCGTTGGGCTTGAGGTGGGCGCAGGAAAATTCCATCGCCAATTCGCACACATGCTGGATGCGCGCGGCATCGGCAATACCCACCCCGGACAAGTTGGGGGCCATGTCGGAAATAACAAGGTCCACCGCGCGGGTTCCGACCATGTCTTCCAATTGTTTCAAGACTTCGTCTTCGCGGAAGTCGCCCTGGATGAATTCCACGCCTGCCACGGGTTCCATGGGCAGGATGTCCAGCGCGATAATGCGGCCGTCCACGACGCCGCCCGGCCCCGCGAGCCGTTCGCGCGCCACCTGTGACCAGCTGCCGGGCGCCGAGCCCAGGTCGACGACCAGATCGCCGCGGCGCAGCAGCTTTTCGGTGTCGAGAATCTCGATCAGCTTGAAGGCGGCGCGGGCGCGATAGCCCTTCTGTTGCGCCAGCTTCACATAGGGATCGTTGATGTGCTGGTGAATCCAGTCTTTAGAGAATTTATTCTTGGCCATTACCGTACAATTCCACGCATGCCTATATTAGAACTTACCTCTCGTGAGCGCAGCGACCTGCGGTCCGCCGCTCACCCTCTGCGCCCTGTCGTCCTGATTGGCGACAACGGCCTGACCGACGCCGTGCTGAAGGAAATCGACCGGGCGCTGACGTCGCATGGCCTCATCAAGGTTCGCGCCGGCGGCGACGACCGCGAGGCCCGTGACGCCATGCTTGCCACGATCTGCGACACGCTATCGTGCGCGCCCGTGCATCACCTGGGCAAGACCCTGATCCTGTTCCGCCCGCTGCCCGGCAACATCAAGCCCGCCGCGCTGGCCGCCCAGGAGCCCGAAGCCCCCGCCAAGCGCCGCGCCTCGGAGCCGTACACGCCCAAGAAACTGGCCGCCGAAGGCCGGACCCTTGCCAAGCGCCCGCGCCGCAGCGAGTCCGAAGAGCCCGCGCCCGCCAAGAAGCGTTACGTCCCCCAGGACGAACTCAACAAGAAGGGCAAACCCATGCGGCCGTCCAACAAACGCGCCACCACCAGCGGCCACGGCATTCCGCGCCGCGCCGGCAGCGCGCTGAGCCTGCGCGCCGGAGCCCGCAGCGGCACCAGCCGCAAGACTGCAAAACGGTAAGTCCAGGCACAAAAACGGGCGCTTTACGCGCCCGGTCCACCATAGCGATCCGCAATGTACCGCGGAATTCAGACGAACGTTGCGTCAGGGCCAGGGTGGTTTGACATTTTTACTGCTTGACGGGTTTGCGTCAGATGTAACGCACACCCAGGACTTCATACTCGCGAACGCCAGCCGGGGCCATGACCTCGACCACGTCGCCTTCGCTCTTGCCGATCAGCGCGCGAGCCACGGGGCTGGACACGGAAATCAGGTTTGACTTGATATCAGCTTCGACGTCGCCGACGATCTGATAGGTGACGCGATCGCCCGAATCCAGGTCTTCGATGTCGACGGTGGCGCCAAACACGGCGCGGCCTTCGGCCTCGAGCGAGGACGGATCGATGATGTGGGCATTGGAAAGCGTGCCTTCAAGCTCGGCAATCCGGCCCTCGATGAAACCCTGGCGCTCGCGAGCGGCATCGTACTCGGCATTTTCCGACAGATCACCCTGCGCGCGAGCCTCGGCGATCGCGTTGATCACAGCAGGACGTTCGACGGTTTTCAGCCGTTGGAGCTCTTCTTGCAAGCGCTCGGCCCCGCGCACGGTCAAAGGAATGGCAGACATGTCGTTTCCCAAACAAAAAGTAGAAAAACGCCCCGAAGGAGCGTTCTCGGTGAAGGCCGCTGGACCGGCGCGCTTGCCATCTGATGCTTGAAAAAACCTGGCGAGCGGCGCGGGCGACCAAAACAAAACCCCGGCTCGGGTCGGAACCGGGGCAATCAAGTTCATATTGTGGTCAAACTTGATGGGAAATGCAAGCCGCCGGAGAAAACGGCCTTTTCGGCGCATTTCGCCGCTGTAACCCGCTAAAACCGGCGATTTCGCGCCAAGAACGCGGGCGATGCCGACCATAGCGGCGAACTGGGATGCAGACTACGGGTTTTCCGGGATCGGCTGTCGCTGAGAAACACCTGAAAGATTGCCTGTGCGGCATGAAACGGGGCGCCAGGGCGCCCCGGCCCGCAGCGTTTACTTGGTGCGGCGCAACAGCGCATACAGGATGATGGCGCCGAAGGTGGCGGTACCGATGCCGCCCAGCGTGAAGTCACCCAGCTTGATGGTGAAGTCGCCCGCGCCCAACACCAGCGTGACAGCGGCCACGATGAGATTGCGGTTGTCGGTGAAATCCACCTGATTGACCACCCAGATGCGGGCGCCGGCAATGGCGATCAGGCCGAAGACGACTACCGACATCCCGCCCAGCACGGGTCCCGGGATCGTCTGGATCAGTGCGCCGAACTTGGGCGAGAAGCCCAGGACGATCGCAATCAAGGCAGCGATCACGAACACCAGCGTGGAATAGATGCGCGTGACCGCCATGACGCCGATGTTCTCGGCGTAGGTGGTGACGCCCGTGCCGCCGACGGCGCCCGATACCATTGTCGCCACGCCGTCGCCCACGAATGCCCGACCGAGGTAGCGGTCGAGGTCGCGCCCCGTCATGGCGCTGACGGCCTTCACGTGCCCCAGGTTTTCGGCCACCAGGATGATGGCGACCGGAACAATCAGGCCCATGGCCTCGGCCTTGAAGACCGGCGCCGAGAACTGCGGCAGGCCGAACCACGCGGCGGCCGACACTGCGGAGAAATCGATGGGCTTGCCCAGGCCCAGGCCGTTGGCCAGCACCGCGTACACCACGCAGGCAAGGATCAGGCCGACCAGGATGAGCAGGCGCTGCACCATGCCGCGGGTATAGACGGCGATGCCGCCGACGCAGACGATCGTGACGATGGCCATGGCGCTATCGAAGCCCGACGCCCCCATCGCGCCCTTGGCGGCGATGGGCGCGAGATTCAAGCCGATCACCGCCACCACCGCGCCCGTGACGACGGGGGGCATAAGCGTATCGATCCAATTGGCCCCGCCGCCTGCCCGGGCATTGACGATCCAGACGATGACGCCGATCAGCGTGTAAGCCAGGCCGCAGGCAATGATGGCGCCCAGCGCGACGCCGATGTTGGCGTTGGCCCCGCCGCCGGCATAGCCGGTCACCGCGATGACGCCGCCGATGAACGCGAAGCTGGAACCGAGGTAGCTGGGCACCCGGCCGCCCACGAACAGAAAGAAGATCAGCGTGCCGATGCCCGACATCAGGATGGCGACGTTGGGATCGAACCCCATGAGCAACGGCGCCAGGACGGTCGAGCCGAACATCGCGACGACGTGCTGTGCGCCCATGGCGACGTTCTTAGGCCAGGACAGCCGTTCGTCGGGCGCGATGATGACGCCGGGCTCGGCGTCGTCCGCCAGGCGCCAGCGCGGAAAGTAGGAGTTGGACATGGATTCCCCGGGGTGGTACGAGAGGGTTTCAAACTGCGAGCGGGCGCCAGTGTAAAGGGGGCCATCAAGCGGGGGCAACGTTTAAGTTTTGCCGGCTGATTGCCGTATTAGTGGAAACCCCGAAATCCCAGGCAAAGGAACAGTCATGGCGATCAACAGCATCAGCGGCACCTCCCGGATCAGCAGCCTTGCAGATCTGTGGGCCGAGAAGATCCAGGCCAACAAGGAAGCGAAGAACGCTTCGGGGCAGGATGCGGTGTCGGTGACCGCGGAAGGCAAGATCCGCGTCAACAATCCGGGCGCCACCAAGGTGGGCAATGCGCAGGCCACCGAAGAAACCGACAACGACGACGAATACACCCGCCAGATCAAGGAGTTGCAAAAGCAGCTCAAGCGCATCATGGATCAGATCGCCAAAGTGAAGGCGAGCGGCATGTCGGCCGAAATGAAGGCGCAGCAGATCATGGCGCTCAATGCCCAGGCCGTGCAGATCCAGGGCCAGATTTCCCAACTCCTGGCGAAACAGGCGCAGGCTGCCAAACAGGCCGGCGTGTCGGCCCAGGCCTGATTCGGGGCAAGCGATGTGGCGCCGTCGCTGATGGCGCGCATCAAAATTTCTGATTGGACGCTCCTCGGGCGTGCCGGTACTGTCTCCAGACAAATCTAAAATCACGGAGACAAACCATGCACGCTATGCGCACAGCCCTGGCCGGGGCGTTGCTGGCCGTTTGCGCGGCACCGGCGCTCGCCGGCACCGTTACGGTGATCACGTCATTCCCCAAGGACCTGACCCAGGCCTACAAGACCGCGTTCGAAAAAGCGAACCCAGGCATCACCCTGGAAATCCTGAACAAGAACACCGTGTCGGGCATCGCCTTCGTGCGCGAGACGCCGGCAGGCCAACGCCCCGAAGTCTTCTGGGCGAGTGCGCCCGATGCGTTCGAGGTGCTGGGACGCGACAAGCTGCTGGCCAAGTCGGCCGACATCGCCAACAAGGACGTGCCCGACAAGATCGGCAGCTACCCCATCAACGATCCGGGCGGCATGTATCTGGGCCAGGCGCTGGCGGGCTACGGCATCATCTACAACACCCGGTACATCGCGGCGCACAAGATCCCGGCTCCCGTGGAATGGAAGGACCTGCTGTCGCCTAAATGGTTCGGCCACGTGGGCATCACCTCGCCGTCGCGCTCGGGCACGATGCACCTGACGGTGGAGACCATCCTGCAGGGCGAAGGCTGGGATGACGGCTGGAGCACGCTGCTTCGCATGTCGGGCAACAGCAGCGCCGTGACCGAGCGCTCGTTCGGCGTGCCGGACGGCGTGAACAATGGCCAGTTCGGCGCGGGCCCGGTCATCGACTTCTTCGGGCTGTCGAGCAAGTATTCCAAGTTCCCGGTCGAGTTCGTCTACCCCTCCGAGACGGCCATCGTTCCGGCCAACATCGCGCTGATCGAGGGCGCAAAGAACACCGAGGAAGGCAAGAAGTTCATCGCCTTCACGCTGAGCCAGGCAGGCCAGGAGCTGCTGCTGGAGCCGAAGATCTCGCGGTTGCCGGTGCTGCCCTACTCCGCCCTGGCCGGAAAGATTCCGCCGGGCTATCCCGATCCGGCGGAAATCGCCAAGCGCAGCAAGGTGCATTTCGATGCGGACCTGTCGCAGACGCGCTACTACGTCGTGCAATCGCTGTACGACCAGACCGTGACGTTCCGGCTGAAAGAGCTGCAAGCGGCCACCAAGGCCATCTACGACGCCGAAGCCAAGCTGGGCGACAAGGCCAAGAGCGGCAAGGCGGCCGAATTGCTGGACCAGGCGCGCAAGCTGGCGTGGGCGCCGTTGGTGGACAGCAAGAAGGCGGCCGATCCTGCCTTCCTGGCTATCTTCGCGGGCAACAAGAAGGACGCGGCCGTCAATCAGCAGATCACGCAGCTCGAGGGCGAGTGGAACGGCCGCGCACGCGCCAACTACGAAGAAGCCGTCAAGCTGGCGCGGCAAGCCGCCGCGCTCTGATACGCAGGACGCACTGAACGCGGCGAGCGGGCCTGACCTGCCCGCCGCGGGCAACGCTTGTCTTCTGGCAACGATTTTCGGGAATCTCGATGAATCATACGGGCCATTTGCGCCTGCCCCCCGGCCCCGTCCTGGCGGCGCTGCTGGTGTTGGGCTTTCTGCTGCTGTTCCTGATCGTGCCGGTGGGCACGGTCTTTCACAGCGCCTTCGTCAACGCCGACGGCAGCTTCACGACCGGGCACTTCGGCGCCTTCTTCAACCAGCCGTTGATGCGGGAGGCGTTCTTCAACAGCCTGTACGTGGCGGGCTGGTCGGCGCTGCTGGCCTCGCTGATCGCGGTGCCGCTGGCGTACTTCACGGTGCGCTTCGATTTCCGGGGCGCCCTGCTGATCCAGACCCTGGGGGTGCTGCCGCTCATCATGCCGCCCTTCGTGGGCGCGGTGGCCATGCAGCTGATCTTCGGCCGCTCGGGCAGCGTGAACCTGCTACTGAACGATTGGTTCGGCTTCACGATTCCGTTCATGGAGGGGCTGAACGGCGTGATCTTCGTGGAGGCCATCCATTATTTCCCCTTCATCCTGATGAACCTGGTCGTGGCGCTGCGCAACATTGACGGGGCCATGGAGGAAGCGGCCTTCAACCTGGGCTCGCGGGGCTTCCGGCTGTTTCGCCGCGTGATCTTTCCGCTTGCCCTGCCCGGCTACGTGGCCGGCGCGTCGCTGGTGTTCGTGAAGGTGTTCGACGACCTGGGCACGCCGCTGGTGCTGGGCACCACCAACATGCTGGCGCCGCAGGCTTATTTGCGCATCACGCAGGTCGGATTGGAAGACCCGCTGGGCTACGTGATCAGCGTCATCATGGTGGGCTTCTCGATCCTGGCGCTGTGGCTGTCGGCGCGGGTGCTCAAGGGGCGCGACTACTCCACGCTGCAGAAGGGCGGCAATTCGATCCAGAAGCGCAAGCTGGGACCGGTGGAAAGCGTGCTGGCATATGGCTGGATCGTGCTGGTGCTGCTGCTGGTGCTGTCGCCGCACATCGGCGTGTTGCTGCTGTCGCTGGCCAGTGTCTGGAGCTACGCGCCGCTGCCGGACGGGTACACGCTGGCGCATTATTCCGCGGTGTTCTCCGAGTCGCAGGGCATGATCGCCAACACGTTGCTGTACTGCGGACTGGCTGCCGGCATCGACGTGATCCTGGGTACCGCGATCGCATACCTGATGCTGCGCACCCGGCTGCCCGCGCGCCAATGGCTGGATTTTCTTGCTTCCGCGGCGCTGGCGATTCCGGGCATCGTGCTGGCGATCGGCTTTCTGCGCACGTTCCGCGGCATCGAGCTGCCGGGCACGGGCACGCTGCTGACCTCGTCGTGGATCATCATCATGCTGGCGTATTCCGTGCGGCGGTTGCCGTATGCGCTGCGCTCGTGCGTGGCGGCGCTGCAGCAGATCCACGTGTCGCTGGAAGAAGCCGCCCAGTCCCTGGGCGCCACGCGCATGAGCACGATCCGCCGCGTGGTGGTGCCGCTGATGGCGGGCGGCATGCTGGCGGGCTTTGTGACCAGCTTCGTCACCGCGGCCGTGGAACTGTCGGCCACCATCATGCTGGTGACCAAGGACAGCCAGGCGCCCATGAGCTATGGCATCTATCTCTACATGCAAAGCGCGGCGGGCCGGGGCCCGGGCGCCGCGCTGGGCGTCCTGGCGGTGGTCGCCGTGGGCATCGGCACATACATCTCGCACCTGCTGGTGGACCGCGCGTCCAAACGCCAGCAGCCGGCGCGCAATGAAGGGGAATCCGCATGAAGAAAGTCAGCGTCGAATGCCGCAACATTCAGCTTTCCTACGGCAACACCGAAGTGCTCAAGGACGTCAGCATCAGCATCGAGCCGGGCGAGTTCTTCGCGCTGCTCGGGCCGTCGGGGTCCGGCAAGTCCACGTTGCTGCGGCTGATCGCGGGGTTCAACCGGCATAGCGCCGGCCAGTTGCTGGTGGACGGCAAGGACATCAGCGGCACCCCGCCCTGGCACCGCAACATCGGCATGGTGTTCCAGAACTACGCGCTGTGGCCGCACATGACGGTGTGGGACAACGTGGCGTTCGGGCTGGTCGAGCGCAAGCTGCCGCGCGCCGAGATCCGCACCAAGGTCGAAGCCGCGCTCGATCTGGTCGGCCTGTCCCAATATGCCAAGCGGCGTCCAAACCAACTGTCCGGCGGCCAGCAGCAGCGGGTGGCGCTGGCGCGCACCATCGTGATCGAACCGCAGGTGCTGCTGCTGGATGAACCCCTGTCCAACCTGGACAAGAAGCTGCGCGTACAGATGCGCCAGGACCTCCTGAGCCTGCAGCGCCGCCTGGGGATCACGACGATCTTCGTCACGCACGACCAGGAAGAAGCGATGACGACCGCCGACCGCATGGCGGTGCTGGACCACGGCGTGGTGCAGCAGATCGGTGCGCCCAGCACGCTGTTTGACTATCCGGTGAACCGCTTCGTGGCGAACTTCGTGGGCACGATGAATGTACTGGAAGGCAATGTGCGCGAGCGCACCAGCAGCAGCGTGACGCTGGCGGTGGACGGCGTGGGCGACCTGCATCTGCCGCTGGCGGGCGACGCGCCCGCGGCCACGCGGCTGGCGGCAAGTTTCCGGCCCCACACGGTGCAGATCGAGATGGCGGACGGCCTGGGCGATGCGCGCTACGTCTGGCTGCCCGGCATTGTGGAAAGCAGCGAATTCCTGGGCGAATTCACGCGCTATCAGGTGCAGGTCGGCGAACAGCGTCTGACCGCGGACCAGGCGCATCTGGCCGGGCTATCGCCGTTTCCGGCGGGCGCGCCGGTGTCCGTGGGGCTGGAGCCGACACAGGTGCGGTTGCTGGCGGCCTGACCTACACTCGCGGCCATGGAAATCTACCAGATCCGCGCCTTCGTCACGGTCGCCCGGCTGGGCAACCTGACGAAGGCGGCCGAGGCGCTGTCGCTGACGCAGCCCGCAGTGACGGCACAGATCAAGGCGCTGGAGCAGAGCCTGGGCGTGGCGCTGTTCGATCGCAGCGGCGGCCGCCTGGCCCTGGCCAAGGCAGGCGAAGTATTGCTGCCAACGGCGGAATCGCTGCTGGTGCTGGGCGCGCAGTTCAAGTCCGAGGCGCAGCAGCTGCAGGGCAATCTGCACGGCATCGTCGAGCTGGGCGTACCCAGCGAAAAGCCCGATTTCCTGCGCCTGGGCGAGCTGGCGTCGGCCGTCACGCAGCGCTTGCCGCTGGTTGAGTTAAAGACGCAGACGCAGCCCGCGGCGGCGCTGGCCGAACAGGTGAGCACGGGCCGTCTGCCTGCCGCATTGACCATCGCGGCAAACGCGCCGCGCGGCGTGCTGTGGCAACCGCTGCGCAGTGTGCGGTACCGCATCGCCATGCCGGGCGAGCACGCGGCGGTGCTCAAACGCGGCGGCTGGCGCGAAGTGGCGCAACTGCCGTGGCTGGATGGGCAGTCCGGCAGTCACACGCATCTGCTGCTGCGCGATATGTTCGAACGGCACGGCCTGTCGCCGCGCATCGTGATGCAGAACGACGACCAGGCCAACATGGACGCGCTGGTGCGGGCGGGTGCGGGCTGCGCGCTGCTGCGCGAGGAAACCGCGCTGGCGGGCGCGGCGTCCAACGACTTCATCGTGTGGGGCCAGGCGCGCGTGGACGCCGTGCTGGGCTTCATGCTGCCTTACGAACGCGCTAGCGAGCCCGCGCTGGTCGCGTTAAGCTCGATCATTCAAGCCATCTGGAAACCGCGCGCGCCCATCGCGCCCGCCCAGGCGTAAGGCTCAATCCCCGCAACAAGACTGCAATGACTGAAATCTGGTTCATCCGCCACGGCGAAACCGACTGGAATCGCCAGCGGCGCCTGCAAGGCTGGCAAGACATCCCCCTGAACGAATTTGGCGTCAACCAGGCCAGCCTGCTGGCCTCGCGCCTGCACGACGAGGCCAGGCACACGCCCATCCACGCGATCTACAGCAGCGATCTGCAGCGCGCGCACGCGACCGCCGTGCCGGTTTCGGAGCAGCTTGGTCTGCGCGTGCGTGTGGAGCCCGGCATCCGCGAGCGGGGTTTCGGTGTGCTGGAAGGCCTGGACCATGAGCGCATCGACGTGCTGGCGCCCGAGGCCGCGGCCGCCTGGAAGAGCCGCGATCCGCTGCGCCCGCTGGACGGCGGCGAAACACTGGGCCAGTTCCAGTCGCGCGTCATCAGCACGGTCGACGATATCGCCAGCCGCCATGAAGGCGAGCGCATCCTGCTGTTCACCCACGGCGGCGTGCTGGACATCATCTGGCGCCATGCTTCGGGCGTGCCGCTGAACGCGCCGCGCGACGCCGCGCTGCTCAATGTCAGCATCAACCGCGTCGGCGTTGATGGCCGCAAATGGGAAGTGTTGGACTGGGGCGATGTCAGCCACGTGGCCGCCGAGGTGGGCGACGACGTGGTGCCTTGAATCGGACCCGGGAGTCCGTGGGTGTCCGACACCCCTGAAACAGGTGCGGCAGTTGAAGGTCGTTACCGCCGGGTGTCGGACACCGGAGAACAACGCAGCCAGACTCAGGCCGTCTTGCGCGGTTTGCGGGGGGCGTTGCGGGCCAGTCTGTCGTAGACGGCGTTGGGCAGCAGGCGCATCAGCTTGGCCACCACACCCATCTGCCACGGAATCACCGTGTAGCTCGTGCCCTTGTCGATTGCCGCGCGGGCGCGCGATGCGAAGGCGTCGGCTTCCATCAGGAAGGGCATCGAGTACGGGTTGTGCGCCGTCATGGCGGTTTTGATGTAGCCGGGCGCGATCGTCACCACGCCAATGCCCTGGGCGGCCAGTTCAAGCCGCAGGCTCTCGCAATACGTCACCACCGCCGACTTGGACGCGCTGTAAGCGCCCGCCCCGGGCAGGCCGCGCACACCGGCCACGCTGGCGATGCCGACCAGCCGCCCCGCCCCCGCCGCGCGCATTGGTCCGATGAAGGGCTCGAAGGTGGAGACCGTGGCCAGCAGGTTGGTGTCCACGATGGCCTTGAACACGTCGAAATCCTCGCCATGGTCGGTCAGCGTGCCTGCACTGATGCCCGCGCTGGCGATGACCACGTCCACCCTACCCTGGCAGAACGCGATGAAGTCCTGCGCCGCGGCATGCAGCGCCTGGCGGTCGCGCACGTCGACGGCATAGCAGCGGTGGACGCCAGGCAGACTGCCGGCCAGTTCCTGCAGCGCGTCCTCGCGCCGGCCCAGCAGGCCCAGCGTGGCGCCCGATGCGGCGTATTGCTGCGCCAGCGCGCGGCCCAGCCCGCTGCTGGCGCCGGTAATGAAGACGTTGACCATGTGTGCCCGTCGCTGTGTTGGCGTTGCAAAGAATTAGGGCACGCTCTCGCGTGCCCTAACGTTGACTACCGGCTTAGCCGTGCAGGGAAGCGTGAAGCTCTTGCAGCGGGTACACCTGCAGGCCGAGGCCCTGGCGCAGATACTGCATGCCTTCGACCGCGGCGCGGGCGCCGGCGATGGTCGTGAAGAAGGTCACGCGGGCGGCCAGCGCCTGGGTGCGGATGGTGCGCGAGTCGGCGATGGCGTTGCGGCGTTCTTCGACGGTGTTGATGACCAGCGAGATTTCGCCGTTCTTGACCATGTCGACGATGTGCGGACGGCCTTCGTTGACCTTGTTCACCACTTGCACCGGAATGCCGGCGGCTTCGATCTCGGCGGCCGTACCGCGCGTGGCGACCAGCTTGAAGCCCAGGGTGTGCAGGCCGCGCGCCACTTCGACGGCGCGGGGCTTGTCCTGGTTCTTCACGCTGATGAACACCGTGCCGGATTCCGGCAGGCGCACGCTGGCAGCCAGCTGCGACTTCACGAAGGCTTCGCCGAAGCTCATGCCCACGCCCATCACTTCGCCGGTCGACTTCATTTCCGGTCCAAGGATGGTGTCCACGCCCGGGAACTTCACGAACGGGAAGACGGCTTCCTTGACGGAGAAGTAAGGCGGCACGACTTCCTTCGTGATGCCTTGCGCGGCGAGGGTCTGGCCGGCCATGGCGCGCGCGGCGATCTTGGCAAGCTGCAGGCCCGTGGCCTTGGAGACGTAAGGCACCGTGCGCGAGGCGCGCGGGTTCACTTCCAGCACGTAGACGTCGCCGCCCTGGATGGCGAACTGCACGTTCATCAGGCCGCTGACGTTCAGGGCCTTGGCCATCATGGTGGTCTGGCGCTTGATTTCGGCGATGACTTCCGCCGACAGCGAGTACGGCGGCAGGCTGCACGCCGAGTCGCCCGAGTGCACGCCGGCCTGCTCGATGTGTTCCATGACGCCGCCGATGAAGACGGTTTCGCCGTCGGCCAGGCAGTCCACGTCGACTTCGGTGGCGTTGTTCAGGAAGCGGTCCAGCAGCACGGGCGAGTCATTGCTGACCTTCACGGCTTCGCGCATGTAGCGCTCGAGGTCCTGCTGCTCGTGCACGATTTCCATCGCGCGGCCGCCCAGCACGTAGCTGGGACGCACGACGAGCGGATAACCGATTTCGGCGGCGTGGGCCAGGGCTTCGCCTTCGGTGCGCGCGGTGCGGTTGGGCGGCTGACGCAGGCCGAGCTTGTTGAGCAGCTTCTGGAAGCGCTCGCGGTCTTCGGCGACGTCGATGGATTCGGGGCTGGTGCCGATGATGGGCACGCCATTGGCTTCCAGGGCGCGCGCCAGCTTCAGCGGGGTCTGGCCGCCGTACTGGACGATCATGCCGACCGGGTTTTCCTTGTGGACGATTTCCAGCACGTCTTCCAGCGTCAACGGCTCGAAGTACAGACGGTCGGAGGTGTCGTAGTCGGTGGACACGGTTTCCGGGTTGCAGTTGACCATGATGGTCTCGTACCCGTCATCGCGCAGCGCCAGCGCGGCATGCACGCAGCAGTAGTCGAACTCGATGCCCTGGCCGATCCGGTTCGGGCCGCCGCCCAGCACCACGATTTTCTTGCGATCGGTGGGGGCGGATTCGCACTCTTCCTCGTACGTGGAGTACATGTAGGCAGTGCGGGTGGCGAATTCGGCGGCGCAGGTGTCGACGCGCTTGTAGACCGGGCGCACGTTGAGCTGGTGGCGCAGCTTGCGCACTTCGGATTCCGAGGAGTCCAGCAGGAACGCGAGGCGGCGGTCCGAGAAACCGCGGCGCTTCAGTTCGAACAGCGTGGCGTAGTCCAGGTCGGCCAGCGTCTTTTGCTCGAGCGCCAGCTCGATGTCGACGATTTCCTTGATCTGCGAAAGGAACCACGGGTCGATGTGCGTGATGTTGTGCACTTCGTCCAGCGTGAAGCCTTGCGCGAAGGCGTCGCCCACGTACCAGATGCGTTCCGGACCGGGTTCGCCCAGCTCGACCTGCAGCTTTTCGCGGTCGGTGGTCTTCTGGTTCAGGCCGTCGACGCCCACTTCCAGGCCACGCAGCGCCTTCTGGAACGATTCCTGGAAGGTGCGGCCGATGGCCATGACTTCACCCACGGACTTCATCTGGGTGGTCAGGCGCGCGTCGGCGGTGGGGAATTTTTCGAAGGCGAAACGCGGCACCTTGGTGACCACGTAGTCGATCGTCGGTTCGAACGAAGCCGGCGTTGCGCCGCCGGTGATTTCGTTGCGCAGCTCGTCGAGCGTGTAGCCGACGGCCAGGCGCGCGGCGACCTTGGCGATGGGGAAACCCGTGGCCTTGGAGGCCAGCGCCGACGAACGCGACACGCGCGGGTTCATCTCGATGACGATCATGCGGCCGTTCTTGGGATTGACGGCGAACTGCACGTTCGAGCCGCCCGTATCCACGCCGATCTCGCGCAACACCGCGATCGATGCGTTACGCATGATCTGGTATTCCTTGTCGGTCAGCGTCTGGGCCGGCGCGACGGTGATGGAGTCGCCCGTGTGGACGCCCATCGGATCCAGGTTTTCGATGGAGCAGACGATGATGCAGTTGTCCGCCTTGTCGCGGACCACTTCCATCTCGAATTCCTTCCAGCCGAGCAGCGATTCTTCGATCAGGAGTTCGCTGGTGGGCGAGGCTTCCAGGCCGCGGCGGCAGATCGTTTCGAATTCTTCGGCGTTGTAGGCGATACCGCCGCCCGAGCCGCCCATCGTGAAGCTGGGGCGAATGACGGCGGGAAAGCCGGAGGTGCCGACTTCGGCCGCGATGCGGCGCTGCACCTCCCAGGCTTCGTCCATGCTGTGGGCCACGCCCGACTTGGCCGATTCCAGGCCGATGTCGGTCATGGCCTGCTTGAACTTCTGGCGGTCCTCGGCCTTTTCGATGGCGTGTTCGTTGGCGCCGATGAGCTCGACGTTGTGCTTCTTGAGCACGCCGTGGTGGGCCAGGTCCAGCGCGCAGTTCAGCGCGGTCTGGCCGCCCATCGTGGGCAGGAGCGCATCGGGCTTTTCACGCTCGATGATCTTTTCGACGGCTTGCCAGGTGATGGGCTCGATGTAGGTGACGTCGGCCGTTTCCGGGTCCGTCATGATCGTGGCCGGGTTGCTGTTCACCAGGATGGTGCGGTAGCCCTCGGCCTTGAGCGCCTTGCAAGCTTGCGCGCCGGAGTAGTCGAATTCGCAGGCCTGCCCGATGATGATGGGGCCGGCGCCGATGATGAGAATGCTTTTTAGGTCTGTACGCTTGGGCATGATGCAATCTTTACTTTTGGCCGGACATCAGGCTGATGAACTTATCGAACAGCTCGAGGATGTCGTGCGGACCCGGGCTGGCTTCGGGGTGACCCTGGAAGCAGAAGGCCGGGCGGTCGGTGAGCTCGAAGCCTTGCAGCGTGCCGTCGAACAGCGACACGTGCGTCACGCGCGCGTTGGCGGGCAGGCTGGCCGCGTCGACGCCGAAACCGTGGTTCTGGCTGGTGATGAACACGCGCTTGGACGCCAGGTCCTGCACGGGGTGGTTGGCGCCGTGATGGCCCGTCTTCATCTTGACGGTCTTGCCGCCCACCGCCAGGCCCATGATCTGGTGGCCAAGGCAGATGCCGAACACGGGCAGCTTCTTGTCCAGGAAGGCACGCGTGGCTTCGATGGCGTAGTCGCAGGGCTCGGGGTCGCCGGGGCCGTTGGACAGGAACACGCCATCGGGATTGAGCTTGAAGACCTCTTCGGCAGAGGTCTGGGCGGGCACCAGCGTGATGCGGCAGCCGCGGTCGGCCAGCAGGCGCAGGATGTTGCTCTTCACGCCGTAGTCATAGGCGACCACGTGGAACTTGGACTGGTCGGGCGACGTGTATCCGCCTTCGAGCTGCCAGGTGCCTTGCGTCCAGCCGGTGCTTTCCTTGATGGACACGACCTTGGCCAGATCCTGGCCGGCCATGCCGGGAAAGCCGCGGGCGAGTTCAACGGCGCGCTCGGCGTCGGAACCCACGAGGATGCACGCGCCCTGGGCGCCCTTTTCGCGCAGGATGCGCGTGAGCTTGCGGGTGTCGATGCCGGAAATGGCAACGATGCCCTGCTCGTTCAGGTAGTCAGGCAAGGATTGCGTGGAACGGAAGTTCGACACGCGCGCGGGGCAGTCGCGTACCACCAGGCCGGCGGCATAGACGCGATTGGATTCCACGTCTTCGGCGTTGACGCCGGTGTTGCCGATGTGCGGATAGGTCAGCGTGACGATCTGGCCGCTATAGCTGGGATCGGTGAGAATTTCCTGGTACCCGGTCATCGCGGTGTTGAACACCACTTCGGCGACGGTATGGCCAGGCGCACCGATCGACACGCCTCGAAAAATGGTACCGTCCGCCAGAGCCAGAATTGCAGGAGGGAAGCGGTTGATCCCCTCGGGAAAGAGTTGCGGCAGCACAGTAAACCCCGGTTTTAGAATCGATAATCAAACCTTCGGATTATACCTTGACCGGCCGTTTTTCCCGGAGAACCGCGCCAAATAAGGCCGAAATCGGTGTTTTCGGCTGTTTTGCCGCGCCGTTGCGCGGCATTCCATGACCGCCCTCGGCCTTGCGGCGGACAGCGGCGTGGCGGCGTCGGTGATACGCTAGCAGCACCTTCAACCCTAGCCTGCTGCGAGTCGTATAAGTCCATGCCCAGCCAACTTGACGCCCTGCGTGATCACACCACCGTTGTCGCCGATACCGGCGATTTCGAAGCCATGAAGGCGTTGCGCCCCACCGACGCGACCACCAACCCGTCCCTGATTCTGAAGGCCGTGCAGCAGGACGCCTACCGCCCGCTGCTGGAAAAGACCGCGCGCGAACACCGCGGCGCCTCGACTGCCGAGCTCATGGATCGCCTGCTGGTCGCCTTCGGCCGCGCGATTCTGGACATCGTGCCGGGCCGTGTCTCCACCGAAGTGGACGCCCGCCTGTCGTTCGACACCCGTGCCACCATCGAGCGCGCGCGCGGCCTGATCGCCCTGTACGAGGCCGCCGGCATCCCGCGCGAGCGTGTGCTGATCAAGATTGCCTCCACCTGGGAAGGCATCCAGGCCGCCCGCGTCCTGCAGTCCGAAGGCATCCGCTGCAACCTGACCCTGCTGTTCTCGCTGCCCCAGGCCGTCGCCTGCGCCGATGCGCACGTGCAGCTCATCTCCCCGTTCGTGGGCCGCATCTACGACTGGCACAAGAAATCGGCCGGGGCGTCGTGGGTCGAAGCGGACAATACCGGCGCGCGCGATCCTGGCGTCCAGTCCGTCACCAATATCTACCGTTACTACAAGCACTTCGGGATTCCCACGGAGATCATGGGCGCGAGCTTTCGCAACGTGGGGCAGATCCTTGCCTTGTCCGGCTGCGACCTGCTGACGATCAGCCCGGACCTGCTGAACAAGCTGGCCTCCACCGAGGGCGACGCCCCGGCGCAGCTTCGCGCCGGCGACGCGCGCGGCGGCATCGAACGCATCGGCGCGGATGAAGTCACGTTCCGCACTCTGCTCAATGAAGACGCGATGGCCAGCGAAAAACTGTCCGAGGGGATCCGCCTGTTTGTGGCCGATGCCATCAAGCTGGACGCCCTGATCGACGCGCAGCGAGGCTGAGCCAGCGTGGCGCGCGGCACCCGTCCGCGCGCCCCTTTCCTACCGGTGATCGTGGGAGTGCACCTGCAGCGCTTCCAGGAACCGCGATACCATGTTGTACGCGGCGACTGTCGCCGTCAGCTCGACCACCAGTTTTTCCGACCCCATGGCCGCCCGGACGGCGTCGAACACCGCTTCGGGAACCTGCACGTGACGCGTCATGGCGTCCGTGTAGGCCAGCACCGCCCGTTCGCGTTCGCTGAACAGACCCGAGGTTTCCCACGCATCCAGCGCATCGAGCTGCGCCTGGGACACGCCTTCCTTCAATGCGATCGGCGCATGCTGGTCGGCCTCGTAGGGCGCACCGTTGATGGCCGCCACCCGCATGATGACGAGCTCGCGCAGATCGCCCGGCAACGTGCTGAGCTGCCGGATCGACGTCAGGTAGTTCAGCCAGCCGTCGGCCACGGCAGGACTGTGCAGCAGCATCTGATACAGATGCAGCACACTGCCTCGCTGCGCGACGATGCGTTCCACCAGGGACCGCGCTTCGGGATGAGTCAAATCAGCGTAGGGCAAACGGGCCATGCGAACTCCGGAAGGTAGGGGGCAGCAAATGCACACATTCTCACAATATCTTTGACATAATGGCACTACATCCGCGCGTCCACGGTAACTCACTCGCATGAATGCGCCTACAGAATCCTACCCTCAACTCACTCTCGCCAATTGCGATAGCGAACCGATACATATTCCGGGCGCCATCCAGCCGCTGGGGGCGCTGCTCGCGTTCGACATCGACGGCACGCTGCGCTACGCCAGCGAAAATGCCGCCCAGTTGCTCGACACGTGTCTCACGCTGGACCAGCCCTGCGCGCCCGAGGCGCTGCCGCCCGGCCTGGCGTACTGCCTGTCCACGTGGATCGGCAACCCTGACCCCATTTTCGATCCGCTGACCATCACGCTGGATCGCGCCACGTATGACGTCATTGGCCATCGCAATACCGATGGACTGACCATCGTCGAACTCGAGCGCCGCGCCGACGGCGTCGGCATTGCCGCGCCCGAGCGCATCTATCGCAGCATCGAGCGCGTGCGCCGGCAGCGGGACATTCCCTCGCTTCTGGACAGCATGGTGCGCGAAGTGCAGCGCGCCACGGGCTTTGACCGGGTCATGGCGTATCGCTTCCATCCCGACGACAGCGGCGAGATCGTGGCCGAACAGCGCCGCGCCGACCTGGACGACTGGGTGGGCCGCCGCTACCCCGCCGGCGACATCCCGGCGCAGGCGCGCCGGCTCTATACGGTAAACACCCTGCGCCTGATCGCCGACGCGACCTACCACCCCGTGCGCGTGCTGAGCGGCCCGTCGCCGGAGCCCCGCGCGCTGGACATGAGCTTTTCGGTCTTGCGCAGCGTGTCGCCCATCCATCTGGAATACATGGCGAACATGGGCGTGCGGGCGTCGATGAGCCTGTCGCTGGTGATCGGCGGCCGCCTGTGGGGCATGATCGCGTGTCACCACCACACGCCGCGGGCCTTGCCGTACCCTGCCCGCCTGGCGTGCGAAGCCATGGCGCAGGTCGTTGCCGCCACCGTGTCTGGCATCGAGGCGAACGAGCGGGCTGAACAATCCCGCCAGAACGCCGCGCTGGTCAGCAAGCTGGTCGAGCGCGTGTCGGCCTCTGAAAACGTGCATCAGGCGCTGTCGCAGGGCGGCGAAACGCCCGCCTCGCTGGTCCCGAATGACGCCGCGCTCTGCCTCTGGAGCAACAGCGTCACCGTGTTTGGCGGCATTGCGCCGCGCGGCGAGCTGGCGGGCATTCTGAACGCGCTGGACCAGAGCGGGCAGCGCGTGGTGCACACCACCAACATCGCACGCGATTTCCCTGAATTGCAGACCGAAATCGTCCCGTACGCGGGGCTGCTTGCCTGCAAGTTCGACCCCATGAACAACGGCTGGCTGATCTGGCTGCGCAAGGAACAGATCGAGACCCTTGTATGGGGCGGCAAGCCGGAAAAGCAGTACGCCGTCGGCAGCCTCGGCCCGCGCCTGACTCCGCGCGGCTCGTTCGAGGCATGGCGCGAGGTCGTCCGCGGGGTCTGTCTGCCCTGGATGCCGTCCGAGCTGGAAGCCGTGGACAATCTGCGCGACGAGCTCTCGCACATTTCGACCAGCCGCGCCGCGGACGTCGACCGTGCTCGCACCGCGCTGCTGGCCATGCTGGGCCACGATCTGCGCGACCCGCTGCAATCGATCTCCATGGCCGCAACGCTCTTGTCGCGCACCGATACCGGGGCGCGCATGGGCGAGCGCATCCGCTATTCCAGCGGCCGGATGCAGCGCCTGATTTCGCAGGTGCTGGACCTGTCGCGCCTGCAGGGCGGGCTGGGATTAGGCATCGAAAAGCGGCTGTGCGACCTGTCGGCATTGGTCAACGGCCTCATCGAGGAAAAGCGCCAGGCCTACCCTGGCCTGCGCATTGAAACCGACGTGCCGGACGGCCTGACGCTCATGGCCGATACCGACCGCATCGCGCAGGTGGTGACCAACCTGATGAGCAACGCGCGCCAGCACGGCGCGCCGCGCCAGCCCATTGTGGTGAACGCGGCGGCTTCCGGCGACGGCGTCACGCTCAGCGTCATCAACCATGGCGAACCGATCGCCGATGACGTGCTTGCGCATCTGTTCTCGCCCTTCAAGCCGGAGTCCGTGGGCCAGTCGCGCAACCGCACCGGCCTCGGCCTTGGCCTGTACATCGCCGAGCAGGTCGTGCGCGATCACGGTGGCGACATCTCGGTCCAATGCCGCGACGGGCTCGTCATCTTCACGGTCTCGTTGCCCCGCGCCTTGCCGGAATCAACCCCCTCTTGAACCTGGGAGACATAACTTGAACGAAGTGCGCGCCATGCGCGTCCTGCTGGTGGACGACAACGAAATGGGATCGGAACTGCTGGCCGAGTTCCTGGCGCTTTCGAACCTGGAGACGCGGTGCGCCGCCACCGGCGCCGAAGCCCTGGAGCTGGTCGGCACGTTTGCGCCGGATGCCGTGCTGCTGGATATCCTGCTGCCCGACATGGACGGCTACGAGCTCGCCAAGCGCCTGCGCGAACGCGCCAATCCGCCGCGCATCTACGCGCTGAGCGGCCTGGCGCGGCACGAACGACGCGATGCCATCAATGGCATCTTCACCGGATGGATCGAAAAGCCGGCGGACCCCGACGCGCTCCTGGCCATTCTGCACGAGGCCAACTGACGGTTCTTCCATGATGCAATCCGACACCCTTGGCCGACTGGCCGTGAAGGGCGTGCAGCTCAAGGTGCTCAGCCAGATCTTTCCGGTGCTGCGCCACGAAGTCCTGGGCCCGCTGTCCAGCGCCTCTCTCGCGGCCGCCATGCTGCGCCAGGCCCCTGAAGGCGCCAGCGACGAAGCCGTGCAACAACGCTGCGAACGCCTCGCCGGCGATCTTTCCGACATGCTGGACGAAAGCGTGAACGTGGTGCGCGACCTGGAAGGATGGCTGAGCGACGGCGGCGCCAACGTGGCGTGCGGCGACCTGCTGCAGGACTGCCGCAAGCTGATGTTTTCGCATCTGCTGTTGTCGCACCACGGCATTCGCTGGCCGGAGCAAGTCGCCCACGCCGACGTGCCGCTGTTCAGCACCCGTTACCTGGTGCTGGCGTGGCTGTTGTGCCTGTTGCCGCTGGTGCCGGCCGACACCCACCTTGAACTGGATGCCTCCGAACCCGGCGTCTGGCGCGCCCGCGTCCCCGACGGCGAAGCGGCCTCCGAACGGCCGCCCGCGTTCGACGCCCAGGAAGTCGAGCTGCTTGCGACGGCGGCGGGCTGGCGGCTGGAACGCCAGGACCGCTGCTGGTCGCTGCATCTGCCCGCTTAACCGATTCCATCGAGACTCGTCTCGTCAAGACCCTTCACTTCAAGAACGCCATGATTTCTCCCGTCCACCAGGTGCTGCGCGAAGGCACCCGCGACCGTCACGAAACGCTGGATCATGGCCTGGCGCTGGCCGACGGCGATGTGGACCGGGGCAACTATCTGGCTTACCTGCGTGCGCTTCTGGGATGGCTGGAACCGTTGGAAGAGCGGCTCTGGCAACTGGAATGGCCGCGGGAACTGCGTGCGCCGGAACGCGCCGGCAAGACCACCTGGCTGTACGAAGACCTGCAGGCGGCCGGCGATACCGCGCCCATCGTGCATTGCGCGCATCCGCCGCAGGTGGCAGCGCCCGACGCCTACGCTTTGGGCGTCGCGTACGTCGTGGAAGGTTCGCAGTTGGGCGGCCGGTTCCTGGCCAAGCGGCTGCAGGCGGCGGCGCCCGAACTGCCCCAGCGGTACCTGCGCGGCTATGAAGAAGAAGTGGGACCGCTGTGGAAGGCGTTCTTGCTGTATCTGGACAGCGAGGCTGGCGCGCGGGACCGCGAGGCGCAAGCGCTGCAAGGCGCCCGTGACGCGTTCGACAGCCTGACCGGCTGGCTGCGCAGCCAGGGTGCGCTGCGGGCCTGAGCCCGGCAGCGCACCGGCAAGGCATCTATAGCTTTTCGGTTTCGCCCGACTTGGGCTGCCACTTCATCAAGCGCTTTTCGCCGACCCCGACGATAGTGTCCAGGATCAGTGCAAAGGCCGTCAGCACGATGATGCCGGCAAACACGGTGTTCACGTCGAACGTGCCCTCGGCTTGCAGAATCAGGTAGCCCACGCCGCTTGCCGACCCGAGGTATTCGCCCACGACCGCGCCCACGAAAGCAAGCCCCACCGACGTATGCAGGCTGGAGAACACCCAGCTTGTGGCCGACGGCAGATATACATGGCGCAGCAACTGGCGCTTGCGCGCGCCCAGCATGCGGGCGTTGTCCAGCAAGGTGGGGCTGACTTCGCGCACGCCCTGGTAGACGTTGAAGAACACGATGAAGAACACCAGCGTCACGGCCAGCGCCACCTTGGACCAGATGCCCAGGCCGAACCACATGCCGAAGATGGGCGCCAGGATGACGCGCGGCATCGAGTTGGCCGCCTTGATGTACGGGTCGAGGATGGCACTGGCGCGCGGCGATAGCCCCAGCCACAGACCAAAGCCCAGACCCGCGATCGTGCCGATGAAAAATGCCAGCACGGTCTCGGTCAGCGTGACGGCCAAGTGGGTGTAGATGTCGGCATTGGTGACGAACCACGCCCAGATCCGCCCCCAGACCTTCAGCGGCTCGCCAAAGAAGAAGGCGACCTTGGGATCGCGCGACGCGAAATGCCAGACGGCCAGGATGATGACCAGAAGCAGCAATTGCCAGATGCGCAGGCTGCCGGAACCGGATTTATTCAGTTTGGGCATGGTTCAGGCTCGCTTCTGTTGGGCATAGCCCTTGAGCACTTCCTCGCGCAGCACACCCCAGATGGCGGCATGCAGCTCGACGAAACGCGGGTCGATGCGCACTTCGGCCACATCGCGAGGACGCGGCAGATCGATGGCAAATTCTCCGATGGGATGGGTGCCCGGACCGGCCGACAGCACGATCACGCGATCGCTCATCGCGATGGCTTCGTCCAGGTCATGGGTGATGAACAGCACCGCCTTGCGCTTGGCCATCCACAGATCCAGGACCTCGTTCTCCATGAGCTGGCGCGTCTGGATGTCCAGCGCGGAGAACGGTTCATCCATGAGGATGATGTCCGGGTCGCGGATCAGCGTCTGCGCCAGCATGGCGCGCTTGCGCATGCCGCCCGACATCTGGTGCGGGTAACGGCCCTCGAAGCCGCCCAGGCCGACGCGGCGCATCCATTCGCGTCCGCGATCCAGCGCTTCGGATCGGGCCACGCCGGCGAACTCCAGGCCGGCGATGACGTTGTCCAGCGCGCTGCGCCAGGGCAAGAGCGCCTCGCCCTGGAACATGTAGCCGGCGCGTTCGTTGATGCCGGCAAGGGGCTGGCCGAATACCTTCACCTGCCCCGACGACGGCGCCAACAAACCGGCGCTGACGTTGAGCAGCGTGGACTTGCCGCAACCGGTCGGGCCCACCACGGACACGAACTCACCTGGCGCAATGGCCAGGGTCGTGTCGCTGACCGCGGTGTAGCGCTGCGACCGGTCGTCACGCGAGACAAAGGTGCAACTTATGTTTTCCAGCGACAGTGCAGCTTCAGCCATTGGCATACTTCTCGTTGGCGCGGCGCGCGAAATCGTTGGTCCATACCTTCGACGGATCGACCTTCGCGCTGTCGAAGTCAGTCTGATAGGCGGCCAGCGCCTTGAGCGCGGTGGCCGCGCCATCTTCCGGAATCATGCCGTCAGGCGACAGGCCTTCCATGCTCTTGCCGAGCGCGGCCTTGTACACGGCCGGATCGCCGAGCAGATAGGTTTCCGGCACGACCTTGGCGATTTCGTCGGGGCCGGCCTTCTGGATCCACTTGTCGGCGCGGACAATTGCATTGGTCAGCGCCTGGACAGTGTTGGGGTTGGCGTCGATGAACGCCTGCGGCGCGTACAGGCAACCGGCCGGCATGTTGCCGCCGAAAATCTCCTGCGTGTCCTTGAGCGTGCGCGTGTCGACGATGATCTGGATCTCGCCGGGCATTTCCAGCATCGAGACCACCGGGTCCGTGTTGGAGATGGCGTCGATCTGGCCGCTGCGAACGGCGGTCACGGCGCCCGCGCCGGCGCCCACGCCGATGAAGGAAACGTCCGAGGCCTTAAGTCCATGCTTGGCCAGGAAGAAGCTGACGACCATGTTGGTGGACGAACCCGGCGCGGTCACGCCGATCTTCTTGCCCTTCAGGTCGGCCGGGCCCTTGTAGCCCGGGATGTTCTTCTTGGACACGCCCACGCCGATCATCGGCGCGCGGCCTTGCAGCACGAAGGCGCGATAGGCCTGGCCCTTGGAATGCATGGACAGCGTGTGCTCGAAGGCGCCCGAGACCACGTCGGCGCTGCCGCCCACCACGGCCTGCAAGGCCTTGGAGCCGCCGGCGAAGTCGGCGATGCTGACGTCCAGCCCTTCGTCCTTGAAGTAGCCGCGCACCTCGGCAATCGTCAGCGGGAGGTAGTAGATCAGCGGCTTGCCGCCGACTGCGATCTGAACCTTGGTCTTTTCGAGTTTCTGCGCGCGCACGATGGCAGGGGCCATGCCCATGACGCCGGCAGCGCCGGCCATCTTGAGCAGTTCACGGCGGGTGACTGTCATTGGTTTGTCTCCTGGTTGTCGGATTTTCCGATAGCGCCGGTCTTCGCCAGCTCGTCGATAGCCGCTGAATCATACCCCAGCGATTTCAGGACTTCCTCGGTATGTTCCCCTAATTTCGGGCCTACCCAGCGCGTCTGGCCGGGCGTTTCCGAGAGCTTGGGAACCACGCCGGGCAGCTTGACGGGGCTGCCGTCGGCGAGGCGATGCTGCTCGATCATGCGGCGCGCAAGGAACTGCGGATCGCTGAACATATCGGCCACGCTGTAGATCTTGCCGACCGGCACGTCGGCGCGCTTGAGCGTCTCAAGTGCCGATTCGATGCCGCGTCCGTCGCACCATTGCTGGATGGCGCCGTCGATCTCCTGGACACGCCGCGCGCGGCCGTCGTTGCGCACCAGGTCCGGATCCTCGGCCAGATCGTCGCGGCCGATGGCCCGCATCAGGCGATGAAAGATCGCGTCGCCATTGCCGGCGATCACGATGTTCTGGCCGTCGCGGGTGGTGTAGGTGTTGGACGGCACGATGCCGGGCAGCGCGCCGCCCGTACGCTCGCGCACCACGCCGGCCACGTCGTATTCGGGAACCAGGCTTTCCATCATGTTGAACACGGCTTCGTACAGGGCCACGTCAACCATCTGGCCCTGCCCTGCCCGGCATTCATCGCCCGTCTTGCCATTCCAGCGGCCGCCGGTGGCGTCGCGATGGCGCAGCGCCATCATCGCGCCGATCACGCCATGCAGCGCAGCGATGGAGTCGCCGATGGAGATGCCCACGCGCAGCGGCGGACGGTCCGGATGGCCGGACACGTAGCGCAGGCCGCCCATTGATTCGCCGATGGCGCCAAAGCCGGGCTGATCCTTCATGGGGCCGGTCTGGCCGTAGCCGGACAGCCGGACCATGATGAGCGCGGGGTTGATGGCTCGTAGCTGTTCGTAGCCCAGCCCCCACTTTTCCAGGACGCCGGGGCGGTAGTTTTCGACCACCACATCGGCGTCCAGCGCCAGCTTGCGGGCGATCTCCTGGGCGCGGGGGTCTTTCAGGTTGAGCGCGATGGATTGCTTGTTGCGGGCCTGCACCGTCCACCACAAGGAATTGCCCTCGTGCAGATGGCGCCAGCTGCGGATGGGATCGCCGCCGCCCGTGCCGTCAGGCCCGTGCGGGGTTTCCACCTTGATGACGTCGGCGCCGAATTCGCCGAAGATGCGCGCGGCGAACGGGCCGGCGATAAGCGTGCCGAGTTCCAGGACTTTGAGTCCGGTCAGCGCTGACATGGTTTGTCTTCCTCACATTGGTTGCCCTGCCGATGCGTTGCCGGCGGGCGTTCTGGTACCGCGAGCGTCAGGTGGTCTTGCGCTCCATCAGGGCCCAGGCGATGGTGCCGGCGTCGACGTATTCGAGTTCGCTGCCGGCGGGCACACCACGCGCCAGGCGCGTGACCCGCAAGCCGCGCTCGCCAAGCGCCTCGCCCAGGAAGTGCGCGGTGGTCTCGCCTTCTGCCGTGAAGTTGGTGGCCAGGATGACCTCCTGCACCACGCCGTCGGTCGCGCGTTTGATCACGCGGTCGAAATCCAGCTCGCGCGGGCCGATGCCTTCCAGCGGCGCGACGCGGCCCATGAGCACGTAGTACAAGCCACGATAGCCGTGACTGGACTCGATCATGTTCTGGTCGGCCGGCGTTTCCACGATGCACAGCAGCGAGGGATCACGCTTGGCGTTGGAGCAGGTCGCGCAGACCTCGTCTTCGGAAAAGCTGTTGCAGCGCGCGCAGTGCTTCAGATCCCGCACCGCGCCGGCAAGCGCCCGCCCCAGCATGTCCGCGCCTTGCGGATCATGCTGCAACAGGTGGTAGGCCATGCGTCTGGCCGATCGCACGCCCACGCCAGGCAGGCGACGCAGCGCTTCGATCAGCGAGACCAGCGGCTCGGGTTCAGGCAGTAAGGGATCCATTGCAGCCTATGGCAGCGGCTATCAGAACGGCAGCTTCATGCCCGGGGGCAGCGGCATGCCGGCGGTCACCGACGCCATCTTCTCCTGGGAGGTGGCTTCGGCCTTGCGCAGCGCGTCGTTGAACGCGGCGGCGACCAGGTCTTCCAGCATGTCCTTGTCGTCGGCCAGCAGCGACGGATCGATCTCGACGCGCTTGACGTCGTGACGGCAGGTCATCGTGACCTTCACCAGACCGCCGCCCGAGGCGCCTTCGACCTGAATGTCGGCCAGCGCGTCCTGCGCCTTCTTCATGTTTTCCTGCATCTGCTGCGCTTGGCGCATCAGGCCGGCGAGTTGTCCTTTCATCATGATGGGAGCTTCCTTGAACGAGGGGAATGAGGTTGGCCGCCGTCAGGCGGCGGCCGATGAATCAACGTGGCGGATCGAGCCAGGCACGACATGGCCTCCGAAATCCGCCAACAGCGCTTGCACAAAGGGATCGTCGGCCACGGCGTTTTCGGCCGCCAGCTGGCGCGCCGCGCTCTCGGCCTGAGCCACGGCATACGCCGTGGCATCGCCGGTGACGCCGACCCGCACGTCCAGCCGGATGCCCTGCCCGAAATGTTCGCACAGGACGGTCTGCAGCCGCACGCGGCTTTCGCTTTCGGCCAGGGTCTTGACGGCCACGCGCAGGATGATGGCGTCGCCCTGCACGCCGGCCCATTCGCTCTGGCGCGCCAGTTCCGAGGCCAGGCCGGTCACCGGCAGCCGTGCGGCCAGTTCGGGCCAGGACGCCGCGTCCATGTCTGCCAGGCGCGGCGCGCGCGACTGGCGCTTGCGCGCGGGCGCGGGGCCATCGCGGCGGGCGGCGGGCGGTGCGGGTGCGGGGGACGGCGACGTGGCCAGCGTTTCAAAATCGTCGTCGGGGTCGGACGTGAAACCGCTGTCAGGCATGAACCCGCCTTCGGCTTCGAAAGGAATTTCTTCATCGACCCATGCCGGGGGACCTTCGGCGTCGGCCACGGCCGGGGCGATCGCCGCCGCGGCGGGCGTCACGGCCAGGGCGGCGGAATTTTGCGCTTTGGCGGAGACCGGGTGTGGTGAAGCGGCGTCGGCGGGTGGAGTGTCCGGGGTTGCGGCGGTTGCTGCGGCAGCCGTTGCTGCGGCAGCCGTTGCTGCGGCAGCCGTTGCTACGCCGTGCGTTGACCCGTTGCCGGGCGCCTGCGCGGCGTCCGCGGGGAGGTCTTCCCAAGGCGGGACACTGTGGGGATCCGCGGATTGCGGGGCAGACGCGGCGGGTGATTGCGCCGGAGCCGCGGCGGCCGGCGGGGCCGGTTGCGCGGGGGCTGCCGCTTCGTATGCCGACGATGTCGAGGGGGTATGGGCGGCGTCGGGCGAGGACGCGGAGCCGTCTGCCGGCGTGGCGGCGGCTGCGCCATCGAATGGCGTGCTGGCGTTGGCTGCCGGGGCGCCGGCAGTGCCGACGTCGGATGTCGCTGCGATGGGCTGACCGGCGGCTGCCGACTGAGCCTCTGGCGACTGCGCGGATGCCGGCACAGCGGCGGTCGATACCGCGATGGTCGATGCCGCGGCGGTCGATACCGCGGCAGTCGGCGCAGCCGCCGTCGACGCAGCGGCCGTTGACGCAGCAGCTGGGGTAGAAGCGCCTGCCTCGGCGCCCGAGGGCGCGGCGATGGCCGCAGCTGCGGCGGGCGCTGCCGTCTGGCGGGCGGGTGCGGCGGGCGCTTCCAGCGCCGTCTGCGGGCCAGCATCGCCATTGAGCGCCAGCATGCGCAGGCAGGCCATGATGAAGCCTGCGTATTCGTCAGGCGCCAACGTCAATTCGCCGCGGCTGTGCACCGCGACGGAATAGAAGAGTTGCACGGCGTCCGGATGGAGCGCCTGCGCCAGACGGGCGATGTCGGCGGCCAGCGGATCTTCGGCGGCGGTGACGCCAGTCACGCGCTGCTCGATCGCGACGCGCGACAGCAGCACGGCCAGGTCGGCCAGCGCGCCGGCATACGACAGCCCGCGGATCGCGAGTTCATCGGCCACGGCCAGCACGCCCTTGGCGTCGCCCGAGGACAAGGCGTCGAGCAGGCGGACGAGATGGCGCTGGTCGATGGTGCCGAGCATGCCGCGCACGGCGTCCTCGGTCAGGTTGCCCGCGCTGTAGGCAATGGCCTGGTCGGTGAGCGACAAGGCGTCGCGCATCGAACCCGACGCGGCCTGCCCGATCAGCCGCAGGGCCGGGATCTCAAAGCCCACGTCTTCCTGGCCAAGCACGGCCTGCAGATGGCCGACGATGGAGTCGGCCGGCATCTGCTTCAGATTGAATTGCAGGCAGCGCGACAAAACCGTCACCGGGATCTTCTGCGGATCGGTGGTGGCCAGGATGAACTTGACGTGCGGCGGCGGCTCTTCCAGCGTCTTGAGCATGGCGTTGAACGCGTGCCCGGTCAGCATGTGGACTTCGTCGATCATGTAGACCTTGAAGCGTCCCGCGCCGGGCGCATAGACCGCCTGCTCCAGGAGCTGCGTCATTTCCTCGACGCCGCGGTTGGACGCGGCGTCCAACTCAAGGTAGTCGACGAAGCGGCCTGCATCGATCTCGGTGCAGGCGCGGCAGACGCCACAAGGCTTGGAGGTGATGCCGGTTTCGCAGTTGAGCGATTTGGCCAGGATGCGCGAGAGCGTGGTCTTGCCAACGCCCCGGGTTCCGGTGAACAGCCAGGCGTGATGCAGGCGTTGCGTGTCGAGCGCATGGGTGAGCGCGCGCACCACGTGATCCTGTCCCACCAGGGTATCGAACGATCGCGGCCGCCACTTGCGGGCCAATACCAGATAAGTCATGGCTGGATTGTAGAGCCTGATTGTTGAACCCGTTGATCGAGCGGGCTGGAATGCAAAGGGGACGGGCTTATTCCCGTGGAGCGAATCCTTGGAAAATAACCCCGTCCCCTGTGAAAGCGATGTAGCAAACGCTACTGCCTTGAAGAATCCGGTTGGCGAGCCTTACTCCGGCACTGACCCTAAACGACTATGGCTGCTTCGTTCCCGACCTGACCAGGTTCACCGTCGAACCATGCGAAGGGGCCCGCCAGCCGAGATTCTAGCAGAGCTGCGCTTCGCGCGCTCGCTCGAATCTCGGCAGGCGGGCCCCGAGGGGCAATATGTGGGCCCCCTCCCCGGCCCTCCCCCCGAGGGGGAGGGGGTGGGGGCTTTGCTTCGCTTGCCCCTTCGGCTCGCTTCGCTTTGCCTTGCTTGGCTGCTTTGCATGGGGCAATTTCTTGGCGCGGGGGCGTTGCTTCGCTTGCCTTGCTCCTATCCGGCACTGCTTAGCGCGCGGGGCGTTGCTTCGCTTGCCCTTTTGGCTCGCTTCGCTTTGCCTTGCTCTCTATGCGGGGCTGCTTTTGACGGAGGCGTTGCTTCGCTCGCCCCTTTTTACTCGCTTCGCATGGTTGCCTCGAATGCCGCAGTTGCTTTTGCTTGGGGCGTTGCTTCGCTCGCCGTTGTGCTCGCCTTGTTGCGCGTTACTCCAGCAGATCTATCCACGCCTTTGCGCGCGGGAAGTACAACGCGGCTCGGGCGCTGCGGCCGTCCAGGGCGGTGACTTGGGTGCAGTAGCGCTGCAATTGTTCGCCGTGGCGTTGGCGCATGCGGATTGCGAAGGCGGCGGGGGATTCTCCGGGGTGGGGACGGCCGGTTTTGTAGTCGACGATCAGCCAGCCGTCTTCGGTGCTGAGCGCCAAGTCGATAACCGAGACTTTTCCTGCTGCGTCGATGAGGGGCCATTCGCGGCGGGCGCCGGACTGGGATAGGAGCCAGAGGCCGCGCTCTTCTGCCAGGGTGGCTTGCAGCGTTTCCAGGACGGCCTCGGCGGCGGCGTCTGCCTGGCTGGCGGGGATGCCGGCTCGGGTGAGTTGGCGGCGCATGGCGGGCAGGCGGGGCGTGAGGGCTTCGGGGGGCCAGGCTTGTATGCCGTCCTGGCCGATGCGGGCCAGCCAGGCGTGGGCCAGGGTGCCGATGGCGGCGTCGTAGCCGGCTTCGAGTTGCCAGGCGGGATGTTCGGCGGCTTCGCCCCAGGCGCCTCGGGTGGCCGTGGCGAAGCCGGCGCTCATGGTGATGCTGGATTGGCGTTGCAGCTGCGCGAGGCCGGCGTTGTCGATGCGTCGCAGGGGTTCGCCTTGCCATTCGGGGGCGTCGGCTTCTTCTTGCACGGTTTCGCCATTCAGCGAAGGTGGAATGGGCGGGGTCAGGCACGGCCACAGGCGGCCCAGCAGGCTGGCTGCGGGCGGGGTCTTGATTTGGCCAGAGGCTTCGTCGATCGATACGTGTCCGACCAGATGCAGACGTTTGCGGGCGCGGGTGGCGGCGACGTAGAGGAGACGGTCTATTTCGTAGGAGGCGCGGCGGGCTTCGCGGGCGCCCAGGTAGCGCGAGACCGGGTCCGCTTCTGTTTCGGCGCGAGGTTTGACCGGGCCGAAGAGGACGCGGCCGCCGCTTTGTTCGAAGCGCACCAGGGGAGCCTGATCGCCGCGCGGCGCGCGGTGCAGACCGTACAGGATCACGGTTTCGAACTGCAGGCCCTTGGACTTGTGCATGGTCATGATCTCGACCGCGCCTTCGTCTTCATCCGCCGCGTCGGGCGCGGCGAAGAGGCGGGAGATGCCGGCGTCCAGGGCGGCCACGTCGATGTTGCCGTGCGGGGCAAGGCGTTCGACCAGTTGGAACAGGCTTTCGGCGTCGTTGGCGACAGAAAGGCCGGCGTAAAGGCCGGGGCCGCCCAGGCGGCGCCACAGCGATTCCACCCACGCGGCGAATGGGATGGCGCCCGATGCGTTGCGTTTGTCCAGGAGGACCGACGCGACTTGGCGCAGGCGCGCGAATTCGTCGGGGCTGAGTATTGCTTGCGCGGACGGGGCTTGCGGTTCTGGGGCGGGTGCGTCAAAGAGCGAGCCTTGCGGGCCGGATGCCTCGGGCGCTGCCGTTGCAATAGGCTGCGGGGCGATGCGCAAGGCGCGTTCCAGCAGCACGGGCACCGGCGTGATGTGGTCGTCGCCAAAGAGCCGCTGCAACGAGGTGAGCGTCAAGCCGCAATAGGGCGCGCGCAGCACGGACAGCCAAGCGAGGCGGTCGGCCGGATGCGACACGGCGCGCACGAGTTGCACCAGGTCGGCCACCACCGGCCGCAGCGCCAGCGGCACCAGGTCGACGGCGCGCGAGCGTATGCCTTCCTGTGCGAGCCGGCGCGTGAGGTTGCCTAAGTGACTGCGGGCGCGCACGAGAATCGCGACGGGGTGCTTGGCGCCCTTGTGATCGATCAGCGCTTGGCGCACCAGTCCCACGGCGATGTCTTCGGCCTGTTCTTCGGGGGGCGGCGCACCCTCGCGCGACCATGCCGGATGAAAGCGCACCGCGGGGTCGGGCAGCGCCGGGTGGAAGGCCGTGGACGGACTGTACGCGATGGCGCCGGCGGCAGCGTCGCTACGCCGGGGCAGCAGGTCGACGAATGACTGGTTCACCCAGTCGACGATGCCTGCCTGCGAACGGAAGTTGTCCGTGAGGTTCAGGAAGTCGGGCTTGACCTCGCCCACGCCGATGTCGGCGACTTCGAGAAACAGGCCGACCTCTGCCTTGCGGAAGCGGTAGATCGACTGCATGGGATCGCCCACGAGGAACAGGCTGCGGCCATCGCCAGACTGCCAGCCTGCCGTGAGGGTACGCAGCAGGTCGAGCTGCGTCTGGCTGGTGTCCTGGAATTCGTCGATGAGCAGATGCCGGATCGAAGCGTCGAGTTTGAGCAGCAGTTCGCCCGGGTCGTCGGCGCTACCCAGCGCGGCCGCGGCCCGCTGGGCGATCTCGATGAAGTCCACCTCGCCTTTTTCGGCAAAGCGCAGCCGCAACTGCGCCACGGCCAGGGCAAGCGTCATGAGCTGCGCGCCCAGCACTTCCCATTGGGCATCGGTGAAATGCGGCGCCGGAATATCGCGCACGGCGTGCAAGCGGCGCACCCAGGCGGCTTGCGCGTCGGCGCCTTCCAGCCAGGCGACGAAGGGTTCCTTGTGCGCGCACTTGGCCGGGAACCCCAGGTTCTTGTTGACGGTCTTGCGCAGGGAGCCGGTGCCGGTCAGCAGCAGGTGCGCAACTGCGCGCCAGGCGTCAAGCAGTTCGGCGTCGGGTTGCAGTGGTTCGGTCCAGTCCAGCAATGCAGCCAGCTTGTTGTCGTCTTCGGTGTCCTGCAGATGGGCGGCGGCCAGGCGCGCCGGGCCGCAAAGCGATTCGGACCAGCCGTAGGGCATGGCGGCGCACAAGGCATCGAGGTCTTCGCCGATGGCCTCGGCCAACATGGCCTCCATGGCCTCGCGGTCGGAGCCGTGGCGCAGCAGCGGCAGCCATTGATCGCGCTGGCCCAGCATGTCGGCGATGGCGTCCTTGGCGGCCTGCACGTCGACGTCCAGGTGGCGCAGCAAAATGCGCACGGCCTCGTAGTCGTCCGCGAGATCGAGCGTGGCGCGCGCGGCGGCTTCGTAGTGCGAGCGCGCATCGTCCGTGATGTCCGGCATGCCGCCCAGCTCCGACAGCCACGGCATGCTGCGCACCAACCCCGCGCAGAACGAGTCGATGGTGCGGATGGCGAGACGCGCGGGATGCTCGAGCAGATGCCAGCCCTGTGCGGCATTGCGCGCCAGCGCCGCGCGGGCGAGGTCCCAGCTGCGGCGTTCGTGCGCGGCCTCGGGAGGCGCATCCAGCCCGCGCCGCAGCTTGCTCAGCACGCGGGCGTGCATCTCGGACGCGGCCTTGCGCGTGAACGTGATGGCGACGATTTCTTCGGGCCGGTTCACCGTGGCCAGCAAGGCCAGGATGCGGTCGGTGAGGAGTTCGGTCTTGCCCGAGCCTGCGGGCGCCTGGACGAGGAAGGACCGCGCGGGGTCGAGCGCCGCCGCGCGAGCGGCGTGGTCATGCGGAAGGCGATCGGGTTCGGCCATGTTCATGCGTCCTCGTCGTCAAGATGCAAGCGCAGGAACGGCAAGGCATCGCAGTATTTCAAATCGTCGCGCCGGTAGGCGACGTTGGCCGCGTACCCCGCCACGTATTCGTCGGCCAGGGATTCGATCGCCACGCGCCAGCGTTGGCGGATCTCGGGCCAGGACAGGCCGTCGAAGTATTTGCTTTCGCTGGCGAGTGTGACGCCGGGCATGCCCAGGTCTTCGTCGGCCAATCCTTGCGCGGCGACCTGCCGCGCGTGGATCTGCGCCAGCACCAGACCCGCAGCTTCGCCGCCGGCCGCGTCGGCCAGCACCGATGCATAGAACGGCAACTGCACGTTCACGGGACGGCTGCGGGACCAGTCGGGCTCGGGCTTGGCCGCCGCCACGCCGGTCTTGTAGTCGACGATGACGTTACGGCCGTCGGGCAGACGGTCGATGCGGTCCAACCGCAACTTCAGGTTCAACGCGCCACGCTGCCACTGATGATTTTTTTCGACCTGTGCCACCGCGAACGGCAGGCGCTGCGCTTCGAGGTCCAGCCATGAGGCCAGCACGGCCTGGGCGCGCTGGCATTCCAGCACGCGCAAGGCTGGCGCGTATTCCTTGAGTTCTTCGTCGGCGGCCTGCGCCACGGCCTGCTCCAGCAACGCCGGCAGACGGCCAGCCGCAAGCTGCTCGTGCAGCGCGTCCTGGTCGGGCATCATGCCCCACACCACTTCAAGCGCCTTGTGCAGGAACTGGCCACGCACGTTGACGGTGGCGGCGTCGGCATAGGGCGCGAGCTCCCGGCCGCCGAGGCGATGGCGCACGAACGCCCAAAGCGGATTGCGCGCCTGCGTGTCCAGCACATCCAGCCCGCCCCCGCCGCGATTGCCGGCCGCCAATGGAGGCCCTTGCGAATCGTCGAGCGATTCCTGCGGCAAGACGGCCTGCGCCGCCGTAAGCGCGGGCGTCCAGTCAGTAAGCGAGAGCGCCGCGATCAGTGGCGAAGGACGCAGCTCGCGCTCGCCATCCATGTGGGCGTGGCTGACGATGATGTCGGGCGCGCAGCGGCACAGCGCGGCAAACATGCCTTCGGCCCATTCGCGTTCGCGCTCGGGCGTGGCGCGCGGCGCCCGGGCCTGGCGCAGCACGGCAAGCGGCAGCAGCGGGTTCGGTTTGGGCGAAGCAGGCAACACGTCGTCTGTCAGGCCCAGCAGCCAGACGCCATCCCAGTAACCGCCTTCGGCTTCCAGCAACCCAAGGACGTCCAGCCGCGCGAGCGGATCGCGCTGCGGCTGGAACGAGGAGGACCGCGCCACGCTTTCCAGCAGGTTCACGGCGGCCACGCCCCCAAGGCGGCCCGCGGCCGGCGCCAGCGCCGAAAAGCTGCCGAGCGCATCGCCCAGCGCGCCCATGACCTGATAACCCACGCTGTCGAGCGGGGCTTCGCCGGGAAAGCCCAGTGCCGTCAAGGCGGCCTTCATGCGCAGCATCCAGACGTCGCACGTGGCCTGGCGGCCACCTTGCGTCCAGATTTCGGTGGCGTGGTTCCAGGCCTGCGCCAACGCCGGCAGATCGGCAAGCAACTTGCGCCATGCTTGCGGGGCGACATGCAATTGCCCCTGGCGCCGCCAGCGCGCATCGATGGCGGCAAGCCGCGCGCGGTCGCGCACGTCGCCGGCGCAATGGCCTGCAAGCAACGCGGCGCCCAGGACGCCCACGCCGCAGCCCTTGCCCTGCGCGCATTCGGCCAGCGCCCGCAGCCAGGCCAGCGCGGCGCGGGCCATGGGCCATTCGTCGAGCGGCCGGCCCACGGCAACGTTGAACGCAAACGCAGGCGCGCCGTCGCGCCCGGCCAGCGCCTGGCTGAGGACGCGGCGCGCGAAGGGGGATTCGGCTTCCAGTTGCG
Source organism: Achromobacter sp. JD417 (assembly GCF_041879325.1). Lineage (NCBI taxonomy): Bacteria > Pseudomonadati > Pseudomonadota > Betaproteobacteria > Burkholderiales > Alcaligenaceae > Achromobacter > Achromobacter sp. JD417. The sequence continues at coordinate 4,666,689 of NZ_CP087159.1, forward strand.
GCGACACGATGGCATAACGCCCGGCGGGATCGGCCTTCAAACGGCTGGCCGCCCAGTCGGCGGCGGCGCGCCATTCGGCGCCCTGATCCGCGGCCTCGAAGCGCTGCGCCACTGCCGCCACACGCTGGGTATCGCGCCATTGCGCCACACACGTGCCCTGGGCCTCAAATGCGTGCAGCAGGCGCTGAAAGCGGGGCGAGATGTCGGTAAACCCGGCAAGCACCAGTTGCCGCGGCGTGGCAAGGCGTCCGGCTTCGAGGGCGCGCAGCACGCGCGCGTAACCCTGGTTGGCGTCTTCGGCATCGATGCCGGCCAGCGTGTGGCGATAGCGCTCGCGCCAGCGCGCAAAGCCGCGGTATTCGTCGGTGTCCGCGCCGGACGGCACCTGCAGCGCCCATTCGTCCATCAGCAGGTCCGCATCCATGGACAGCCGCGCCGCCTGACTGGCATCCAGCAGGACGCGCTCGGCTTCTTCGAGGCGGATGGCTTCGGTCCAGACGAGCTGCGTGGCAAAACTGTCCAGCCGGTAGGCGGGCACGTCTTCGTCGGATTCGAACGCGAGTTCGTTGGCGGATTCAGCGAGCCAGGCGGACAGCGGCAGGATGCGCGGCAGCTCGCTGACCTGGCGTTCCTGGCGCAGCAATCCGGCGAGCTCTAGCGTGAGGCGGCGCGACAGGCGGTTGTTCACCGTGAGCACGAGCGTGTCTGCCGCGGGGAGACTGGCGATGTCCGGCAACGAGAGATCGGAGTAGGAAGGCGCTGCGTCCTGCATGGTCATCCAAGGGCGCGCGCGGCGGGCAGCCGCGCGACAGAAAGCAATGAAAAAGGCGGAGAAAATCTCCGCCGTAGGATACCGCGAGGCGGCCGCCGCGACGCGGCGGTTGCGGTAAGCCGAGCCCTGTCAAAACCCGCAGAGTGCGGCCAGGTTTTCCCAGTGAATCTGCATCTCGGGCGTGGTGTAGCCCCAGAACGCCAGCCCCAGCACCGCGGCCAGCGCCAGCACGCCCACCGCTCGCCAGCCTTTGCGGCGAGGGGTTTGGGAATGCGGTCCGTGCGACATGGCGGGGCTCCGGGAGGTCGCGGTCAGGCCGTGGCGGGCTGCGCCGGCGCGACCGGCTGCTCGCGCACGGGCAGGCAGAGCAGCGCCGCGATGACGGCCAGCGCAACGCCCAGCCACCAGACCAGATCGTAGCTGCCGGTCTTGGCATACGCGTAACCGCCCAGCCACACGCCAATAAAGCTGCCCAACTGATGGCCGAGAAACACGATGCCCGAGAGCGTGGCCGCATAACGCAAGCCGTAGATCTGGCCAATGAGCCCTTGCGTCAACGGCACCGTGCCCAGCCAGAACAATCCCATCCAAGCCGCGAAGGCATAGAGCACCCACGGCGTCAGCGGCACCGACAGCAGCAACAGGATGCCGAACGCGCGCATGAAGTACACCACCGCCAGCAGCCGCTTCTTGCTGTATTTGCCGCCCAGCTTGCCGGCGTAGAACGAACCCAGGACGTTGAACAGGCCGATGAGCGCGATCGCGGTGGCGCCCTGCCCCGCCGTCAGCCCGCCGTCGGTCACATAGGCCGGCAAGTGCAGCGTGATGAACGCGGTGTGAAAGCCGCAGACGAAGTAGCTCCAGAACAGGAAGTGGAACGACGGATGGCGCACGGCCTGCTTGATGGCGGTGCCCAGCGACTGATGCGGACCGGCGTGCGCTTGGGGGCGGCCGCGCAGGAAATACGCCAAAGGCGCGCCGCAAGCCACGAACAGCGACAGCACCCAGAGCGCGCCCGTCCAGTCCAGCCCGCTGATGAGCAGCTGCCCGGTCGGCACCACGGCAAACTGGCCGAGCGAACCGCCCGCGCTGGCGATGCCCATCGCCGTGCTGCGGTAGGCGGGCGGCACCGCGCGCGCGACGACGGGCAGGATGACCGGGAACGTGGTGCCCGCCTGTCCCAGTCCGACCAGCACGCCCGCGGTCAGGTAAAGCGTGGCCTCGTCGGTGGCAAAGCGCGTGCCGATCAGGCCCAGCATGTACAGCACGGCGCCCAGCGCAATGGTGCGGCCAGAACCGTAACGGTCGGCCAGCATGCCCATGAAGATACAGGCCACGCCCCAGACGAGGTTCTGCAGGGCAAACGCCATCGAAAATACTTCACGGCTCCAGCCGTGCGTCAGGCCCATCGGCTGCATGAACAGGCCGAAGGTGGCGCGCACCCCCATGGCAAGCAGCACGACCAGGGTGCCCAAGACAATGGTGCGTGCGGAAATCGAATCGGTTTGGCTAGACATGAAACCCGTGTCTGGTTGTTTTTTGGGTTTGCGCCCCCTCCTCGGGGCGGCCCCACGCAGCGGTGGGACGCGGACATCATATACAAGTCGGCATGCGGGTCCGTGAATACCCGCGTTGCCGCAACAAGCTTCACCCGAGAGGCCATCCCGGGCGAGCGCCCGGCGCGCGGTGATTTGGGCGTTGCCGCGCCTGCTGATAGACTTGCGTCCTGCTTCGAAGCCCGCGTCTGCAGTGCTAAACTTCGGCTCGCAAGTTCCGCAGCAATTTCAAGGCCTTAGTGCGAAGCGCCCCCAGTTTTGGCGGCCCTTTTCCGTCGATGGCGACGGCACTGCCTTGCGCCCCCCCTCCTCGCTCGCCGTAGTTAAATGGATATAACCGGCCCCTCCTAAGGGTCAATTGGTGGTTCGATTCCACCCGGCGAGGCCAGCTTCGGCCTCGGCTCCGCGCGCAGATTTTTCTCAAAAAAGTCCACCTATTCAGCCAGATGAGGGTTAATCCGGGCTACGCTCTTGCGCGCCGCGCGGTTAGCTTTGCGGCTTCCGACTTGTGACTAATTGATGCGACCACAATCCGTCACGGTGTTTTTTCTGAAAAACTCGCAAATCGCCTTGCGCACTACTTGAAATTGCTGTTTAAATTCGACGCGTAAGCCCATAATTCATCTGGACTTTTTCTGATCCGACGAAACGCCGGCTTAAGAAATATTTGCTCACAGACCACAAGCCTGCCCAACCATGGCCTTTTCCTGGAAACGTGCAATTGCGAACGCCATAGCGCCTGCCGCGCTGGCGGTGTGCGCGCTCCTGCCCCCTGCGGCGCAAGCAGCCAAAAATTCCGACCCTTGCAAGACCAACGCCAAGTCGGCGGCCTGCAAGGCGCAACAAGCCAAAAAAGCGCCGGCGCCGAAGGCGGGCTCCGGCAAGAGCGCCGCCGCCAAGCAGGCGGCGCCGTCCGCCAAGAAGGCGCCCCCCAAATCCTCGTCGGCCAAGAAGGCACCGCCCAAGAGCGGCAAGCAGGTGGCCGCGAAAGGCACGCCGCCCAAGAAATCAGGCGCTGCCGGCAAGGGCGGCAAGACGGACAAGGCCGCACGCGGCCGGCGCGTAGCCGCCGCCGGCGCAGCCAGCGCGGCCATGCCGCCGCCCGCCGCCTCGGCGCGCGCTGAAGCCGCCGCGCTGCGGTCCAGCACCGCTTACGTGCAAGACCTTGAAACCTCCACCGTCATCTTCGCCAAGAACGAAAACGTCGTGCGCCCCATCGCTTCCATCTCGAAGCTGATGACGGCCGTCGTCGTGGTGGACGCCAACCTGCCGATGGACGAAATGCTGGAGATCACCGACGAGGACGTCGACGAGCTCAAGCACACGACGTCGCGGCTGCGGGTGGGCACCAAGCTGTCGCGCGGCGACATGCTGCATCTGGCGCTGATGTCTTCCGAGAACCGCGCCGCGAACGCGCTGGGCCGCCACTATCCGGGCGGGCTGCGCGCCTTCGTGGCCGCCATGAACGCCAAGGCGCAGTCGCTGGGCATGACCAGCACGCGGTTCATCGAGCCGACGGGCCTGTCCAGCAACAACGTGTCGTCGCCGCATGACCTGGCCCGCCTCTTGCGCGCCGCGTCGCAGCGCCCGCTGATCCATCGCTACTCCACCGATACCGAGTACGAGGTCGAGATCAACAACCGCACGCAGACCTTCCGCAACACCAACCTGCTGGTGCGCAAGCCCGACTGGGACATCAAGGTGTCCAAGACGGGTTACATCAATGAAGCGGGTGAATGCCTGGTGATGCTGGCGCGCATCAACGGCCGCGATCTGGCCATCGTGCTGCTGGATTCGCAGGGCAAGCTTTCACGCATCGGCGATGCCGTGCGCATCCGCCGCATCGTGCAAAGCGAAGTGGCCATGGCGTCGATTGCCTCGGGCGGCTGATGCCAGCCTGACCGCTCCACACGGCAAAACGAAGGGCCCGATCTTATCGGGCCCTTTTGCATGGTGCGGCAAAGCTGGTCACGCCGCGCGGCGCTTCGCGGGAACGGGCTGGGCGTCGCAGAGCGAAGGCGGCAGCCCTTCCAGGACGGCTTTCGCATTGAGCGATCGGATCGGCACGCTGGCATCGCGCGGGATCCGGCCCTCGGCCTGCAACAGCTGATACCGCAGGCAGCACACGCGCAGGAACGAGGTGAAGTTGGCGGCCTCGCCGCGGTACTCGACCAGTTCGTCGTACAGGCGTTCGATCAGTTGGGTGACCCGCAGGCCGTCTCGGCCGGCGATTTCTTCGAGCACCTGCCAGAACAGGTGCTCGAGCCGCAGGCTGGTCGCTACGCCGTGCAGGCGCAAGGACCGGGTTTCGCAGGCATACGAATGCTCGGTGGCGCGGATGAAGATTTCACACATGGGAGCTCCTGGGCATCGGCGACACGCAGCCGGACCGGCGCGCCTGCGATCGACTGTACGACGATTGCCTCTCCCCCGGCAATAAGGCCCCGAACCTGTAACGATCTCGACCTTCCCGCGCCGATTGATGTACATCATGGATTTGAGCGCGCAAGCGTTCGAGCATAGTGAAACTGATCAGACTTCGGAGGTAGTGATGGACAAAACCATGAAGGCCGCAGTTGCACGCGCATTTGGTAAACCCCTGGTGATCGAGGAAGTCGCCGTGCCGCGCCCGGGCCCGGGCGAGCTCCTGGTGAAGATCGAAGCCTGCGGCGTCTGCCATACGGACCTGCACGCCGTGGAAGGCGACTGGCCCGTCAAACCCAATCCCCCTTTCATTCCCGGCCACGAGGGCGTTGGCCACGTCGTGGCCGTGGGTGCCGGCGTCACCCACGTCAAGGAAGGCGACCGGGTCGGGATCCCGTGGCTGTATTCCGCCTGCGGACATTGCGAACACTGCCTGGGCGGCTGGGAAACCCTTTGCGAGCAGCAGCAGAACACGGGTTACTCCGTCAACGGCGGCTTTGCCGAATACGCGCTGGCGGCCGCCGACTACGTGGGCCTGCTGCCCAAGAACGTCGGCTTTGTCGACGTGGCGCCGGTGCTGTGCGCCGGCGTCACGGTTTATAAGGGCCTGAAGATGACGGACACCCGGCCCGGCAACTGGGTGGTCATTTCGGGCATTGGCGGCCTGGGTCACATGGCGGTGCAGTATGCCAAGGCGATGGGCCTGAACGTGGCGGCCGTGGACATCGATGACGCCAAGCTCGACTTCGCGCGCCGGTTGGGCGCGGAAGTCACCGTCAACGCGATGAACACCGATCCGGCCGCCTACCTGAAGCGGGAAATCGGCGGCGCGCATGGCGCGCTGATCACGGCGGTGTCGCCCAAGGCCTTCGAGCAGGCGCTGGGGATGGTGCGCCGGGGCGGCACGATTTCGCTGAATGGCCTGCCGCCAGGGGACTTCCCGCTGTCGATCTTCGACATGGTGCTCAATGGCGTGACGGTGCGCGGTTCCATCGTGGGCTCCCGGCTGGATCTGCAGGAATCGCTGCAGTTTGCCGAGGAAGGCAAGGTCCACGCCACTGTCGCCACGGAAAGCCTGGACAACATCAACAGCGTGTTCGACCGCATGAAGAAGGGTCAGATCGAAGGCCGCATCGTGCTCGACTTCGCCTGATCGCTTTGCGCCCATACTCGCCACGGGCTGCGGCATTTGCCGCACCCCGTGGCTGATCGCAAAGAATTGGCGCTCTCACGCCCGCCCCGCGCGAGCGGTCAGGGCGTGATCTTCGTGCCCAGCACCGCCAGAAACTGCGCCATCCACGCCGGATGGGCCGGCCAGGCGGGCGCCGACACCAGGTTGCCGTCGGTGTAGGCCTGGTCGACGGCGATCTCGGCATAAGTGCCGCCGGCCAGCCGGACTTCGGGCGCGCAGGCAGGATACGCCGAGCAGGTGCGGCCCTTCAGCACGCCGGCCGCGGCCAGTATCTGCGCGCCGTGGCATACCGCGGCGATGGGCTTGTTGGCCTTGTCGAATTCACGCACGATATCCAGCACCTTTTCATTCAGGCGCAGGTATTCGGGCGCGCGTCCGCCGGGGATCACCAGCCCGTCGTAGGACGAGGGCTCGACACGGTCGAAGTCGTAATTCAGCGTGAAGTTGTGGCCGCGCTTTTCCGTGTAGGTCTGCGCGCCCTCGAAATCATGGATGGAGGTGGCCACCGTGTCGCCGGCCTTCTTGTCCGGGCAGACCGCGTGCACCGTGTGCCCCACGGTCAGCAGCGTCTGGAACGGCACCATGGTTTCGTAGTCTTCGGCGTAGTCGCCGACCAGCATCAGCAGTCGTTTGCTCATGATTGTCTCCTTGGGATGAGGGTGGGGGCCAGTTCCTGGTCTTCTCGTCCCATTGTGCGCGCCGAGCCGGCGGGGCGGGTGGTAATGGGATACCACCAGCGCGGGATACGACCGCGAAACGCCGCCCTACTCCAACGCCACCGTCACCGGCCGCGCGCCCAGCAGGTCCACCAGCACCTTGGGATCGATGCCTACCAGATACCCTCGCCGCCCGCCGTTGATGTAGACCGCCGGATACGTCAGCACCTCGGCCTCCACCCACACCGGCATCTTCTTGCGGGTGCCGAAGGGCGACGTGCCGCCCACCTGGTAGCCGGAGTGGCGCTGCGCGACCTCGGGCTTGCAGGGTTCGACCTTCTTCAGGCCGGCCTGCCGCGCCAGGTTCTTGGTGGAGACTTCGCGGTCCCCGTGCATGACCACGATCAGCGGCTTGGCCGATTCGTCCTCCATCACCAGCGTCTTGACCACCGCGTGCGGGTCCAGGCCAAGCTGGCGCGCGGCTTCGCCTGCACCGCCGTGGTCGACGTAGTCATAGGTGTGCTCGGTGTAGGCCACCTTGTGCTGCTTGAGGAACTGGGTGGCGGGTGTTTCGGAAACGTGGCGGGCTTTGCTCATGGGTGTGCCGGTTGAAAAGGGAATGGTGGGCGGCGGCTAGCCGCGCGGATGATGGGCCGCGTGCAATGCCTTCAGGCGTTCGCGCGCCACGTGGGTGTAGATCTGCGTGGTGGAGATGTCGGCGTGGCCCAGCAGCATCTGCACCACGCGCAGGTCCGCGCCGTGATTCAGAAGGTGCGTGGCGAAGGCGTGGCGCAGCACGTGGGGCGACAGCGGCGCATGCACGCCAGCGATCACAGCGTATTTCTTGACCAGTTGCCAGAACGCCTGCCGCGACATCGCCTCGGCGCGGCTGGTGATGAAAAGCGCATCGCTGACGCGGCCCGCCGCCAATTCCGGGCGGGCAGTATTCAGGTACTGCGTAATCCAGTGCGCGGCTTCGGCGCCCAGCGGCACCAGCCGGTCCTTGCCACCCTTGCCCAGCACCACCCGCACCACGCCTTCGTTCAGGCTGACGTCCAGCGAGCGCACGCCCACTAGCTCGGACACGCGCAGCCCAGTGGCATACAAGGTCTCGAGCATGGCGCGGTCGCGCAGGCCCCGCGGCTGGCTGAGGTCGGGCGCCCGCAGCAGGGCGTCCACCTGCTGCTCGGACAGCGTCTTGGGCATGCGCGGCGGTTGCTTGGCGGCCACCAGCGTCAGGCACGGATCGCGTTCGGCGCGGTGTTCGCGCAGCGCCCAGGCGTAGAAGCGGCGCAGCGCCGCCAGCCGGCGGTTGGCGGTGGTGGCGCGGGTTTCTTCGTGGCGGAACGCGAACCAGGCCTCGATATCCGCCTTCTGCGCGTCGCGGATCGGCTTGGCCGGCCCGACGGGCATGGTCTGCGCACGCTCGGGTTCACCGTGCCGGTCGGCCAGCTCCCGGGCGTAGGCCTCGGGGTCTTCGAGCCAGCGGGCAAAACCGGTCAGGTCGCGGCGGTAGGCGGCCAGGGTATTGGCGGAAAGGCCATCCTCGAGCCAGACGGCGTCGATGAAGGCGTCGATATCGGCCTGGGAGGCCAGCGGCTGGCGGACGGTAGACATGGCGGGATTCTACGGCGCGGCGCGGTTGGGCAGGCGCTCGCCCACGCCGGCGGCGGCGGACTTGAGCCAGGCCTCGAACACCTTCAGCGCCTCGGACCGCTCGCTGCGTTGCGGATAGCCGAAGTAATACCCCTGGCTGACCGCCAGCGACTGCGGCACGGGCATGACGAGCGCGCCCTGGTCCAGCGCCGGTTGCGCCAGAAAGCGCGGCATCAGCCCGACGCCCAGCCCAGCCTGCACCGCCGCCATCACCATGGTGAAAAGCTCGTAGCGCGGACCGCCGGCCGCCTGCGGGCCGTACAGATGGCCATTGGCCGCGTACCACTGGCGCCAGGCGTCCGGCCGCGAGGCCAGATGCAGGTGCGTCATGCCGGTCAGCGCGGCGCCTCCCGCTTGCGCCACGCGTTCGGCCAATTCGGGCGCGCAGACCGGCACCAGTTCGCGCTCGGGAAACAGCAGCCCGCCCTGCGTGCCAGGCCAGAGCCCGTCCCCGTGATACAGCGCGCCGTCGAACGGCTGGTCCTTGAACTGGAACGGCAGCGTGCGCACGGACAGGCTGACGGTGATGTCGCCGTGCTCGCGCTGGAAATCCGCGAGGCGCGGGATCAGCCAGGTGGTGGCCAGGGTGGGCACGACGGCAATGTGGATGCTGCGCCCCATGCCGGTCCGGCTGACAAGCCCGAAGGTGTCTTTTTCGATCTGGTCCAAATGGTGCCGGATGCGGCCGGCATATTCGGCGCCGTGGTCGGTCAGCACGATGCGGCGGCGCACCCGGGTGAAAAGCTGCACGCCCAGCCGCGCCTCCAGGCTTGCCACCTGCCGGTAGACCGCGCTGTGGGTCAGCGAAAGCTCCTCGGCGGCGCGCGAAAAACTGCCCAGCCGGGCCGAGGCCTCGAATGCCTGCAGGGCGCTCAGATTGGGAATGCCGTTTCTCATGGAGGGAATGCCGCCTGAAATGCGGCCCGTCGCGGCGCGCGCGCATGTTGCGGCGCACCAGGCGGGACGTGCCGGGGGATCAACAGAATGTGCAATTTTATCAATTGCGTTGTGCGCTCAGGGAACATATGCTCGGCAGTTCTACCCTAGGCTAACCACGACACCACCATGCCTCAGCAAGATTCCCGCCTTGGCGGTCACATTCTGGTCGACCAGCTGGTCGCCCAGGGCGTCAAACATGTATTTTGTGTCCCCGGCGAAAGCTATCTGGCGGTGCTGGACGGCCTGCACGATGCCGACATCAAGGTCACGGTGTGCCGCCAGGAAGGCGGCGCGGCCATGATGGCCGACGCGCACGGCAAGCTGACGGGCGAACCTGGCATCTGCATGGTGACGCGCGGCCCCGGCGCCGCCAATGCGCTGGCCGGCGTGCATATCTCCAAGCAGGACTCCACGCCGATGATCCTGTTTGTCGGCCAGATCGAGCGCGGCATGCGCGAGCGCGAGGCCTTCCAGGAAATGGACTACCGCGCCGTGTTCGGCACGCAGGCCAAGTGGGTGACCGAGATCGATCAGGTCGAACGCATTCCCGAACTGATCTCGCGCGCGTTTCACATCGCGACCTCGGGCCGCCCCGGTCCGGTGGTGATCGCGCTGCCGGAAGACATGCTGGTCGAGGCCGCCAAAGTGGCCGACGCCCCGCGTTACGAAGTCATCGATGCGGCCCCCACGGCTGGCCAGCTGGCCGATCTGGAAAAGCTGCTGGCTGACGCGAAGAACCCCGTCGCCATTCTGGGCGGCACGCGTTGGGACGCCCGCGCCGTGCAGCAGTTCGCCGATTTCGCGCAATTGCATTCGCTGCCGACCGCCGTGTCGTTCCGCCGCCAGATGCTGTTTCCCGCGGACCATCCGTGCTTCATCGGCGACGTGGGCCTGGGCATCAACCCGGCGCTGCTCAAGCGCGTGGCCGATGCCGACCTGATCCTGCTGGTGGGCGGACGCATGTCGGAAAATCCCAGCCAGGCCTACACGCTGCTGGACATTCCCGTGCCCAAGCAAAAGCTGGTGCACGTGCATCCCGACGCCGCCGAACTGGGCCGGGTGTACCGCCCCACCCTCGCCATCAACACCTCGCCGTCCGCCTTCGCCGCGACGCTGGCCGGCCTGAAGGCGCCTGCCGCCCCCGTGTGGGCCGACGGCACGAAGACGATGCGCGAGTCGTACCTGAAATGGAGCGATCCCGAAGCCATCACCACGCCGGGCGCGCTGCAACTGGGCCAGGTCATGGCGTATCTGGAAAAGACCCTGCCCGCCGATGCGATCATGACCAACGGCGCGGGCAACTACGCCACCTGGCTGCACCGCTTTCACCGCTTCACCCGCTTCGGCACGCAGCTTGCGCCGACGTCCGGGTCCATGGGCTACGGCCTGCCGGCAGCGGTGGGCGCCAAGCGCGTATGGCCGGACAAGACCGTCGTCTGCTTCGCGGGCGACGGCTGCTTCCTGATGCACGGCCAGGAATTTGCGACGGCCGTGCAATACGACCTGCCCATCATCGTGGTGCTGGTGGACAACGGCATGTACGGCACGATCCGCATGCACCAGGAAAAGCACTATCCGGGCCGCATTTCCGCGACCCAGTTGAAGAACCCCGATTTCGCCGACTACGCGCGCGCCTTTGGCGGCCATGGCGAACGCGTGGAGACCACCGAACAGTTCGGTCCGGCATTTGAACGTGCATTGGCCAGCGGCAAGCCGGCGATCCTGCACTGCTTCATCGATCCGGAAACCATCAGCCCGTCCACGACCCTCGAAAAGATCCGCGAGGCGGCGCTGAAGGCTCAGCACTGAACCCTGAACGGGCGTCAGGACCGGCGGCGCGCCCAGGCGCACCGCCGTGCAAACCCCAACTTGCCGCCCGAATTATTTTAAGTTTAAACTTTCTAGATTCCGATCACGGAAATCCATAGCGGAGACCCAGCATGTCCTCGAATCCCTCCTTCCACTGGCAAGACCCCCTGTTGCTGGATCAGCAGCTGACCGAAGAAGAGCGTATGGTGCGCGACGCCGCCTACGCCTACTCGCAGGACAAGCTGGCGCCGCGCGTGCTCAACGCCTTCCGCAACGAAAAGACCGATCCCGAGATCTTCTCCGAAATGGGCGAGCTCGGCCTGCTGGGCGCCACCATCCCCGTCGAATACGGCGGCGCTGGCCTGAACTACGTCAGCTACGGCCTGATCGCCCGTGAAGTCGAACGCGTCGACTCCGGCTACCGCTCGATGATGAGCGTGCAGTCCTCGCTGGTCATGGTGCCGATCAACGAATTCGGCAGCGAAGAACAAAAGAAGAAGTACCTGCCCAAGCTGGCGCGCGGCGAATGGATCGGCTGCTTCGGCCTGACCGAACCCAATCACGGCTCCGACCCCAACGGCATGGAAACCCGCGCGGTCAAGACCGCCGACGGCTACAAGCTGAGCGGCAACAAGATGTGGATCACCAACTCGCCGATCGCGGACGTGTTCGTGGTGTGGGCCAAGTGCGTCGGCGGCGACTTCGACGGCAAGATCCGCGGCTTCATCCTGGAAAAGGGCATGAAGGGCCTGTCCGCCCCCGCCATCCACGGCAAGGTCGGCCTGCGCGCGTCGATCACCGGTGAAATCGTCATGGACGAGGTGGAAGTGTCCGCCGACCAGATGATGCCCGGCGTGTCCGGCCTGAAGGGTCCGTTCACCTGCCTGAACTCCGCCCGTTACGGCATCGCCTGGGGTGCTGTCGGCGCCGCCGAAGCCTGCTGGCACACCGCCCGCCAATACACCCTGGACCGCAAGCAGTTTGGCCGCCCGCTCGCTGCCAACCAGCTGATCCAGAAGAAGCTGGCCGACATGCAGACCGAAATCACGCTGGCGCTGCAAGGCTGCCTACGCCTGGGCCGCATGAAGGACGAAGGCACCGCCGCCGTCGAAATCACCTCGATCATGAAGCGCAACTCGTGCGGCAAGGCGCTGGACATCGCCCGCCTGGCCCGCGACATGCTGGGCGGCAACGGCATCTCCGACGAATTCGGCGTGGCCCGTCACCTGGTGAACCTGGAAGTGGTCAACACCTACGAAGGCACCCACGACGTGCACGCCCTGATCCTGGGCCGTGCCCAGACCGGCATCCAGGCGTTCTATTGATCGCCAGCCTGGTGTAGCGAAGGAGGGGCCGTCCATGGGGCGGCCTTTTATTTGGCGCGTTGCCGCAGCGCCAGGTGTCTGACACCCTCTGCGCCGCTGCTACAAGCTGACGACCATCTCCCCAGGGTGTCAGACACCGACCGACGACTTACTCGGTGTCTGACACCCTCTACGCCGCCGCTACAAGCTGACGATCATCTCCCCAGGGTGTCAGACACCGACCGACGACTTACTCGGTGTCTGACACCCTCTGCGCCGTCGGCACAAGCTGACGAACATCTCCCCAGGGTGTCAGACACCGACCGTATTGGAATACGCCATACGTCCGATCCCCCCCGCCTGCGCATTGCCGAAAGCCCGACTAGGCGTACGCCTGTATACCTCTTACGCTTCACGGGTCCCTTCACGAGGAGTCGCGCATGCACGGCATCACCCCCCTGCGCCTGGCGGCAGTCGTCGCCATGGCGTTCATCGCCCAAGGCGCTCAGGCCGCCACGACGCTCACCATGACCACCGAATACCCGGCCACCTCCATGCCGGGTCAAGGTGTGTCCACATTTGCCGAACTGGTGCGGGCCAAGTCGGCCGGCAACGTCGTCATCGACGCGAGCTTCGACGCCGCCAAGGGCATCAAGTCGGGCGACATGATCGAGGCCGTGCAGACGCGCAAGGTGGATGCGGGCGACGCCTTTGCCGGCGCGCTGGCCACGAAGTATCCAATCTTTGGCGTCTCGTCCCTGCCCTTCCTGGCCGACTCGCTGTCCAAGGCGCGCAATCTGAACAAGGCGGCGCGCCCGGCGTACGAGAAACTGCTGGCCGCGCATGGCCAGAAGCTGCTCTACACCACGCCGTGGCCCGCGTCGGGCATCTGGTCCAAGCAAAAGCTGGACAGCGTGGCGGCGCTCAAGCGGCTCTCCATCCGCACCTACGATGCGACCTCGCAGGACGTCATGCAGCGGGCCGGCGCAAAGGCGCAGAACATTTCGTTCGCGGACGCCATGCCGCGCATCGCATCGGGCGAGGTGAACGCGGTGCTGTCTTCCGGCGATGGCGGCGCAGGCCGCAAGCTGTGGGAATACCTGCCGAATTTTGCCGAGATCAACTACGCCATGCCGGTCTCGGTGGCGACGATGAACCTGAAGGCCTACGAGGCGCTGGATGCGCGCTCGCGCAAGGCCATCGACCAGGCAGCCGCGCAGACCGAGACCGAGCAGTGGAAGCGCATCGAGGGCCGCCTGCAGCAGAACTACGCGAATATGCGCAAGAACGGCGTCGCGATCAACACCGCCGTGCCCCCGGCGGTGAAGAAGGCGCTGAAGGACGCTTCCGCCGAATCGATCAACGCGTGGAAGGCGGCGGCCGGCCCGGAGGCGGCCGCCATTCTCAAGCAGGCGAGCAAGCGGTAGCCGCTGCGCCTAGTTGTTGCCGGACAGGTCGAACAGGCTGGTCGCGTCCATTTCCAGCACGCTTTCGTCGTGCTGGTTCACGACCGTCCATGCCCAGTTGATGATGCCCAAATCGGGGCGCGAGGACGAGTGCCGCGCGCCCTGCACGCGCGCGTGCAGGCGCAGGGTGTCGCCGGGGCGTACCGGCGTGCGCCAGCGGACTTCGCCCAGGCCGGGCGAACCGAAGGATTCGGAATCATGCAGGGCGGCGTCGACCGCCATGCGCATGGCCATCGCGCAAGTGTGCCAGCCGCTGGCGATCAGCCCGCCCCAGCGTCCTTCCGCGGCGCGCTGCGGATCGGTATGGAACCACTGGGGATCGTACTTGCGGGCGAACTCCAGGATCTCCGCTTCCGTCACGGTGACCGGCCCCGCCTTGATCACCATGCCGTCCTTGAATTCGGCGAACTTCATGTTGTGTTTTCCCCCTGCCAACGAAAACGGCGCGCCCAGGCGCGCCGTTCGTCACGCAACTGTTGTTGGAATCAGTACGTCTCGAAGTGCAGCCGGCCTTCACGGCGCAGCGCATCATGCAGGATAGACCAATCCTCGCCCGACTGCACCACCACATCGCGCAGGGCGTCCAGCACGCCGACTTCCATGCCCTTCAGCCCGCAGACATAGATGCAGGTATTGCGGTCGGCCAGCAGCCCGCGCACGTGCGCGGCCCGTTCGCGGATCAGATCCTGCACGTAGCGCTTGGGCTGGCCGGGTTCGCGCGACAGCGCCAGGTTGATGTCGATGAAATCGCGCGGCAGCTTCATCAACGGGCCAAAGTACGGCAGCTCACGTTCGGTGCGCGCGCCGAAGAAAAGCATGAGCTTGCCGATGTCCGCCGTGCCGATCAGGCGGCGGCTGCGTTCGGTCATCGCGCGCATCGGGGCAGAACCCGTGCCCGTGCAGATCATGATGAGATTGGCCTGCGGGTGGTTCGGCATCAGGAAGGTGTGGCCGAAGGGGCCGATCACCTGCACGGGGTCGTTCTTGGCCAGGTCGCACAGATAGTTGCTACACACGCCATGCGCGGCCGCGCCGCCGTGGTCCTGGGTGACGCGCTTGACGGTCAGCGACAGGTTGTTGTATCCCGCCCGTTCACCGTCGCGCGGACTGGCCAGCGAATACTGGCGCGCGTGATGCGGCCGGCCCTGCGCATCCACGCCCGGCGGCAGGATGCCGATGGACTGGCCCTCCAGCACCGGGAACGGCTGCTCGCCGAAGTCCAGCACGATGTGGTGAATGTCGCTTTCCGTGTCGGCGCCGGTGACGCGATAGTTGCCCACCACGGTCGCGGTGATGGGCGTCTTGTGCGTGTAGAGATTCACGTAAGGGTGCGCGGCCGACCACGGCGGCACCGCGGCGCCGGGCGTGGCGGCCGTCACGGCCGCCGCCTGCGCGAGGCCCGATTCGGCCTGCGGCGCCGGCATGGGCTGACCGCCCTCGCCCGCCGCCGCCGCATCTACCGGCAGCGGCTTTTCCTGCGGCAGCTCTTCCCAGCCCAATTGGTCCTGCACCGAATAGGCCTCGGCCCGCACGACCAGCCGCCAGTTGTCGATCGAGCCCGTCGGGCACGGCGGCACGCAGGCCATGCAGCCGTTGCAGATTTCGGGATCCACCACGTAGTTGTTCGAATCGTGGGTGATCGCATCGACCGGACAGGTCTCTTCGCAGGTGTTGCAGCGGATGCAGATCTCGGGATCGATCAGATGCTGCTTCAGGACTTCCACCGGTAATGGGGCGTTCATCGCGGTCCTCCCTACGCGCGGGCACGCGGCCCGCGCGGCCTTTAGTTGAAACGCACGTACTCGAAGTTCACCGGCTGGCGGTTGATGCCCATGACGGGCGGCGCGATCCAGTTGGCAAACTTGCCCGGCTCGGTGACGCGGCCCATCAGCGACGCGACGAACGCGCGATCTTCCGGCGTGGGCAGCCACTTGTGCTGGTTGGCCTGCCACTGCGACTCGGACAGGATCTCGCCTTCGGGCGACATGCGGATGCCGGCCAGGGTGCCGATCTGGCGGTTGAACGCCTTGTGCGGCACCTGCAGGCGAAACGCCAGGCCGCTCTTTTCGATCACCTTGTTCCAGCGGCCGATGCCGGCCACCGAATCGCGGATGAAGTCGTCGCGCAGCACTTCGTTCAGCGCATTGAGCATCGGCACTTCGGTCTCGGACAGCTTGCCGTTGCTGACGTTGAGCACCCGGTAAGTGTCGTTCTTCAGTTGATGGTCGTCGGTGCGCTTGCTCTCTTCGTACCGTCCCTTCAGGCCCGAACCGTAGAAGATGGCGGCGTTGGACGACTGGTCCGCGCCGAACAGATCAATGGTCACGCTGTAGTGGAAGTTCAGGTAGCGCTGAATGGTGGGCAGGTCGATCACGCCCGCCGCGCGCACGGCTTGCGGGTCGTCGGTCTTCAGTTCCTTCATCACTTCGCAGGTGCGCTGGATGACGCGCGAAATGCCGGACTCGCCCACGAACATGTGATGCGCTTCCTCGGTCAGCATGAACTTGGTGGTGCGCGCCAGCGGGTCGAAGCTGGATTCGGCCAGCGCGCACAGCTGGAACTTGCCGTCGCGATCCGTGAAGTAGGTGAACATGTAGAACGCCAGCCAGTCCG
This sequence comes from Achromobacter sp. JD417, assembly GCF_041879325.1. Taxonomy (NCBI): domain Bacteria; kingdom Pseudomonadati; phylum Pseudomonadota; class Betaproteobacteria; order Burkholderiales; family Alcaligenaceae; genus Achromobacter; species Achromobacter sp. JD417. The sequence goes on from NZ_CP087159.1 coordinate 4,683,076, forward strand.
GCGTCTTTTCGTTGAAGGCGCCCAGGATGCGCGGGTTGTCCGAATCGCCCGAGCTGCGTTGCAGCAGCGCATCGGCTTCCTCACGCCCGTCACGGCCGAAATAGCGGTGCAGCAGGTACACCATTGCCCACAGGTGCCGCCCTTCTTCGACGTTGATCTGGAACAGGTTGCGCAGGTCGTACTGCGATGGCGCGGTCAGGCCCAGGTGCCGCTGCTGCTCGATCGACGCTGGTTCCGTGTCGCCCTGCGTGACGATGATGCGGCGCAGGTTGGCGCGGTGCTCGCCCGGCACGTCCTGCCACACGTCGCGGCCGATGTTCTCGCCAAAATGGATCTTGCGCTGGCCGTCCTGCGGCGCCAGGAAGATGCCCCAGCGGTAGTCAGGCATGCGCACGTGATTGAAGTGGGCCCAGCCATCGGGCTCGACGCTGACCGCCGTGCGCAGGTAGACGTCAAAGCCGTGCGAACCGTCGGGGCCCATGTCCTGCCACCATTGCAGGTAGTTGGGCTGCCAGTGTTCCAGCGCGCGCTGCAACGCGCGGTCGCCGGACAGGTTGACGTTATTGGGAATCTTGTCGCTGTAGTTGATGCCGGACATGTCTCTCTCCTGATTTTTTTACGATGGGCCGCCAGCCGCGCGGCGCTCAGACGCGGTTCCAGTCGAATGCCGCCTGCTCGCCCTTGCCGTAAAGCTTGAGCGCGCCCTTGTCGCCCGCCGCATTGGGGCGGTTGAAGATCCAGTTCTGCCAGGCGGTCAGCCGGCCGAAGATGCGGGTTTCCATGGTTTCCTGCCCGCCAAAGCGCAGGTTTGCCTCCAGGCCCGTCAGCGCATCGGGCGACAGCGCGCGGCGCTCTTCCAGCGCCAGCCGCACCTCGTCGTCCCAGTCGATGCTGTCGGGCGCATAGGTGATGAGGCCCAGCGCCAGCGCGTCGGCGGCCGGCAGGCTGCGTCCGGCCTGCGCGCGCACCGCTTCCAGCGGACCGGTCTCGCCGTAGAAACGGCGCTGCAGGCGGCTTTGTCCATTCACCATCGGGTACGCGCCGAAGTTGCGCTCGCCCACCACGAGACGCGGCGGCGCGGCGTCGATGTCTTCCTCGTCCTCGACGTCCAGCATGTAGCTGCGGTCGGCCGCCAGCGCCAGTTCCAGCAGCGTGCCGGCAAAGCAGGAGCCCGGCTCGATCAGCGCGAACAGGCTGCGGGACGTGACATCCAGCCGCGCCAGCGTGCGGCGCAGCATGCCAGCGGTCTCGCGCACGAACCAGTGGCCCGCGTGCTGTTCCAGCGCCGCATCCGCCGCCAGCACTTGCTGCGCGTCGCCCTCGGTCTTGAGGATCCAGGTGCCGATATCCAGTTCATTGGTGCGCATCGTCAGGATGGCGTCGTCCAGCTCACGCGCCATCTGCAGCGGCCACCAGGCCGCCCCCGCGGCAACGATGTCCGCAAGGCCGGTTTCCACTTCCCCTTGCGGCGCACGCACGGTCCAGGTGGCTTGACGCTTTTCGCGGTCGAGCTGCACGTCGACATAGCGATAGGACAGGCTGCTCTCCGTTTCGGTGCGTTGCAGCGGTGTCAGCGCCACGCCCTGCTCGCCTGCCGGACGGTCGCTGTCCTGCGCCAGGGCAAGCGCGCGGGCCCGGACTTCCTCCTCGAAGCGGGCGGGCTTGACGACGTCGTCCACCAGCCGCCAATCCTTGGCGCGCTGCCCCCGCACGCCCTCGACCAGCGTGCAGAAGATGTCCGCGTGGTCATGGCGCACGCGGCGCTTGTCGGTCACGCGGGTCAGCCCGCCCGTGCCCGGCAGCACGCCCAGCAAGGGCACCTCGGGCAGCGCAACGGAAGACGAGCGGTCGTCGATCAAGAGGATTTCATCGCAGGCCAGGGCCAATTCATAGCCGCCGCCCGCGCACGCGCCGTTCAGCGCCGCGATGAACTTCAGCCCGCCGTGGCGGCTGGAGTCTTCGATGCCGTTACGGGTTTCATTGGTGAACTTGCAGAAGTTGACCTTCCAGGCGTGGGTGGACAACCCCAGCATGAAAATGTTGGCGCCGGAACAGAAGATGCGGTCTTTCATGCTGGTGACGACCACACTGCGTACTTCGGGGTGTTCGAAGCGGATGCGTTGCAGGGCGTCGTGCAGTTCGATGTCGACGCCCAGGTCGTACGAATTGAGCTTGAGCTTGTAGCCGGGGCGCAGGCCGCCGTCTTCGGCCACGTCCATGGCCAGGGTGGCGACCGCACCGTCGAACGTCAGGCGCCAGTGCCGGTACTGGGCGGGATCGGTCCGGAAGTCGACCCGGTTGATGGGACTGCTCATCGTGTGTCTCCTCGTACGCCCTGTTCGCTGACAGGAAAAATACTGCACTACATGAATTATTATGCAGATTAGTGCAGGCGTTTTGGAGCGTCAAGCAGAATATGCAGGAAAGTGCAGGTGCTTGGGTTTGGGGGGCGCTTGCTTGGGGCGGTGTCAGACACCCCGTTGAGAGGATCGTCAGCTTGTGACGGCGGTTAAGCGGGTGTCAGACACCTGGGCAATCTAGGCATGCTGCCACTTAAAAGGTGTCTGACACCCGGCAGAAGGGTTCGTCGCACTGATAAGGCGCCACGAGGGTGTCTGACACCTGGCCATCGACACCTGGCCAGTCGCACCGCTACAGCGGCAACCCGCAGGCCTTGCGGACCTGCGTGCGCAGGCCGGCGAAGCTCTCCGCCACTTCCAGGTTGCTGGTCACCCAGGTCAGGTCGGCTTTGGCGTAGAACGCTTCGCGCCCGGCCAGGATGCGCTTCAAGTCGGACATGGCTTCGTTGTTGCCGGACATGGGGCGGAAGTCGCCCTGCGCCATGACGCGTTCCATGTGCTCTTCGGGCGTGGCGCGCAGCCAGACCGTATAGCAATGGGTCAGCAGCAGGTTCAGTGTGGCGGGTTCGGACACCAGCCCGCCCGGCGTGGCCAGCACCATTTCCGGATAGATCTGCACCGCCTCTTCGAGCGCGCGCCGTTCGTAGCGTCGATAGGCGTTTGGACCATAGAGGTTATGGATTTCCAGGATGCCGCAGCCGGCCACCCGCTCGATCTCGCGGTTCAGTTCCACGAACGGATAGCCCAGGTCGTCGGCCAGCATCTGGCCCAGCGTCGACTTGCCCGCGCCGCGCAGGCCGATGAGCGCCACGCGCTGCGTGCGGTTGGGCCGCTGCGCGCCGGCCCCCACACCAAAAAGCTGCGTCAGCGCTTCGCGCGCGCGCTGCAGATCGGATTCGGTGCGTCCGCTCAGCAACTCCCGGATCAGCAGCCAGTCCGGCGATTCCGTAGTGACGTCGCCGACCAGTTCGGCCAGCGCGCAATTGAACGCCCGGGCAATCTGCAGCAGCACCAGGATCGACGCATTGCCGACGCCGTGCTCCAGGTTGGCCAGGTGCCGTTCGGATACGCCGGTCGCCTGCGACAAGCCCTTGCGCGTCATGCCGCGGATGGCGCGCAGGCGGCGCACGCGCTCGCCCAAGGCGATCAGGAAGGGCTCGCGCCGGGGTTCGATGGGCGCCGTGTCTAGCGCTTGATTCATGGTTCGACTGACTCCGCAAAAACCCTGATTACCGCTCTTTTATGCACTATAGTGCTTGACCCACATCAACGGAAGCACTATTTTTCCATCCAACGAGTCCACAGCCGATCCGGTGCAAAAAAACAGCAGTCCAAATGCGGACTGCCTGAGCGCCGACAGTGTAAAGGAGCCGCTTGGTGAGTACGCCCGACCAATTCCACGCCCTGATGCGCGATGTGACGCGCCTGACGGCCGGCCAGCCGCTGGACGCGGCGCTGCAGACCCGGCTCAACCAGGCGGCCGGCCCGGAGAGCGCCCTGTTCCAGGACATCTTTGCCACCTGTAGGCAGGGCGTGGCCGACGGCTGGATGTGCAACCGCGAAGGCGGCGGCATCAAGTACGGCCGGGTCATCAAGCCCGCCGACGACCTGGGCGGCTGCTCGGTGGACGTCGTCGACATGGATGACCTGGCCGGCCCGCACCACGCCCATCCCAACGGCGAGATCGACATGATCATGCCGCTTACCGGCGACGCGCGCTTTGACGGCCACGGCGCGGGCTGGCTGGTCTACGGACCGGGCTCGGCCCACCGCCCCACCGTCACGCGCGGCCGGGCCCTCGTGCTGTATTTGCTGCCCGGCGGGGCCATCGAATTCACGCGCCCCGGCTAAAAGACCGGCCCGGACGCCGCAACCGTGCCGCCAACAACAACCACAGGCACGGCGTCCACCCACCAGGACACCAGGAGACAACCGTGAATACCTGCCCCGCCGAACTGAATTTCGCCAGCCATCTTGCCGCGCTGAACGCGCCGCGCGCCGCCAAGCCGGCCTACATCGACGACACGCGCCAGCTCACGTATGGCGAGCTTGCCGAGCGGGTGGCCCGCATGGCCGGCGCGCTGCGCAACCTGGGCCTGCGCCGCGAGGAACGCATCCTGGTGCTGATGCAGGATACGGCCGACTGGCCGGTGGCGTTTCTGGGCGCCCTGCACGCCGGCGTGGTGCCGGTGGCTGTCAATACCCTGCTCACCGCGGACGATTACGCCTACATCATTGCGCACAGCCGCGTGCGGGCCGTGTTCGTGTCCGGCGCCCTGCTGCCGGTGCTGCAGGCGGCGCTGGCTCAGGCGCCGGCGGATGTCGAACATCTGGTGGTGTCGCAGCCCGGCGCGGGCTTGCCCGAAGGCGCCCACGCGTTCGACACGCTGCTGGCCGCCGCCCCGCTGGCGCCCGCCGCAAGCACGCTGTCCGACGAAATCGCGTTCTGGCTGTATTCGTCCGGCTCGACGGGCAAGCCCAAGGGCGTGGTGCACACCCACGGCAACCTCTGGCACACGGCGGAACTGTACGCCAAGCCCGTGCTCGGCATCCGCGAAAGCGACGTGGTGTTTTCGGCCGCGAAGCTGTTCTTCGCGTACGGCCTGGGCAACGGCCTGACCTTTCCGCTGTCGGTGGGCGCCACGGTCGTGCTGATGGCCGAGCGCCCCACCCCGCAGGCCGTATTCCAGCGCCTGGTGCGGCATCGCCCCACCGTGTTCTATGGCGTGCCGACGCTGTATGCCAGCATGCTGGCCTCGCCCGACCTGCCGCCGCGCGAGCAGGTGGCGATGCGCATCTGCACATCCGCCGGTGAAGCCTTGCCGCGCGATATCGGCGAGCGCTTCACGCGCCATTTCGGCTGTGAAATCCTGGACGGCATCGGCTCGACCGAGATGCTGCACATCTTCATTTCCAACCGCTCGGGGCAATTGCGCTACGGCACGACGGGCAAGCCCGTGCCGGGATATGAAGTGCAACTGCGCGACGACAACGGCGCGCCCGTCGCGCCCGGGGCCATCGGCGATCTGTACATCAAGGGGCCCAGCGCCGCGCTGATGTACTGGAACAACCGCGACAAGACGCGCCAGTGCTTTCTGGGCGACTGGTTAAAGAGCGGCGACAAATACGTTTGCGATCCCGACGGCTACTACACCTATGCCGGACGCAGCGACGACATGATCAAGGTCAGCGGCCAGTATGTGTCGCCGGTCGAGGTCGAGAACATCCTGATCCAGCACGAGGCGGTGCTGGAGGCGGCCGTGATCGGGGTGCCGGACCACGACGGGCTGGTCAAGACCAAGGCCTATGTGGTGCTGCGCGACGGCTTCGAACCGGACGCGCAGACGGGCGCCGCCTTGCAGCATTACGTGAAGCAACACCTGGCGCCGTTCAAGTATCCGCGCCAGATCGATTTCCTGGAGGAACTGCCCAAGACCGCCACCGGCAAGATCCAGCGCTTTCGCCTGCGCGCGCTGGAAGAGGCGTCGCTATGATGGCGGCCGCCGAATCGGATACGGTCTTTGCCGGCATTCACGCGCGCGGCCGCGATCTGCGGCTGGAATGCCGCTGGATCGCGCCGGAGCGCACGGACGCCCCGCTCATCGTCTTCCTGCATGAAGGGTTGGGGTCGGTGTCGATGTGGAAGGACTGGCCCGTGCAGGTGTGCGAGGCCGTCGGCTGCCGCGGGCTGGTGTATTCGCGCTACGGATACGGCCGGTCCACCGCGCGCCCGCAGGAGGATGCGTGGCCCGTGGACTTCATGCACCGCGAGGCGCACGACGTCCTGCCGGCCTTGCTGGAGGTCCTGGGCGTGAACGCGCGCCGCGACAAGCCGGTGCTGTTCGGCCACAGCGACGGCGGCTCGATCGCCCTGCTTTACGCCGCCCGGTATCCGGACGCGGTAGCCGGTGTGATCGCGGCGGCCCCGCACATCCTTGTCGAAGACGTGTCCGTGACCAGCATCGCGGCCGCGCGCCGCGTCTATCTGGAATCGGACCTGCGCGCGCGGCTGGGCCGCCATCACCAGGATGTCGACTCCGCGTTCTGGGGATGGAACGACATCTGGCTGAACCCGGAATTTCGCGCCTGGAACATCGAGGACGATCTGAGCCGCATCACCTGTCCCGTGCTGGCCATTCAGGGCACCGGCGACGAATACGGCACGCTGGCGCAGGTGCACGGCATCCGCCGGCGCGCGCCGCAGACCGAACTGCTGGAGATTCCGGATTGCGGGCATTCGCCGCACCGGGATCAGCCCGCCACCGTTATCCAGGCCGTCGCACGCTTTGTCGGCGCGCTGGAAAAACCCGGTTGACACAGGCCGCGCATCAAGGCCCCGCGTCCGCCCATAACAAGCACGGAGACAAACCATGAACCACGTCCTGACCCGGGCCGCGCTGGCCGCCGCCCTGACGATCGCCACAAGCGGCGCGCATGCCGACGACAAGCTCAAGGTCGGCTTCATGCTGCCCTACAGCGGCACGTTTGCCGCGCTGGGCAACGCCATCGAGAACGGCTTCAAGCTTTACGTTGCCGAGCAAGGCGGCAAGCTCGGCGGACGCGAGATCGAATACTTCAAGGTGGATGACGAATCCAATCCGGCCAAGGCCGCCGAAAACGCCAACCGCCTCATCAAGCGCGATCAGGTCGATGTGCTGATCGGCACCGTGCATTCGGGCGTGGCGATGGCGCTGGCCAAGGCGGCCAAGGACGCCGACACCACGCTGATCGTCACCAACGCGGGTGCCAACGCGATCACCGGTCCGCTGTGCGGCCCGGGCATCTTCCGCACCTCGTTCACCAACTGGCAGCCGGCCTATGCCATGGGCCCGGTGGCGTACGCCAAAGGCCACAAGACCGCCGTGACCATTACGTGGAAGTACGCCGCGGGCGACGAGGCCATCGGCGGCTTCAAGGAAGGTTTCGAGAAGGCCGGCGGCAAGGTCGTGCGCGAACTGAGCCTGCCGTTTCCCAACGTGGAATTCCAGTCGCTCCTGACCGAGATTGCCGCGCTCAAGCCCGACATGGTGTTCACCTTCTTTGCGGGCGGCGGCGCCGTGAAGTTCGTGCAGGACTACCACGCGGCAGGCCTGGACAAGACGATTCCGCTGTACGGATCGGGCTTTTTGACGGACGGCACGCTGCAGGCGCAAGGCGCATCGGCGCAGGGGCTGCTGACCACGCTGCATTACGCCGACGGCCTGAACACGCCGCGCGACAACGCCTTCCGCGCCGATTACTCCAAGGCGTACAAGATGCAGCCGGACGTCTACGCGGTGCAAGGCTATGACGCCGCGCAGCTCATGCAATCGGGGCTGACCGCCGTGAAGGGCGACTTCACGAAGAAGGACGCCTTCCGCAGCGCCATGCGCACGGCGACCGTGGACAGCCCGCGCGGCTCGTTCACGCTGTCCAAGGCCGGCAACCCGGTGCAGGACATCTACCTGCGCCGCGTCGACGGCCTGGAAAACAAGGTCGTCGAGGTCGCGGTGCAGAAGCTGGCCGACCCCGCCCGCGGCTGCAAGCTGTAGCCCGCCGAACGCGTCCGCCACGGGAGGCCCCATGGACATCAGCATCCTGCTCATCCAGAGCCTGAACGCATTCCAGTACGGCTTGCTGCTGTTCCTGGTGGCCAGCGGCCTGACGCTGATCTTCGGGATCATGGGCATCATCAACCTGGCGCACGGCAGCTTCTACATGATCGGCGCGTACATGGCGTTTGCGCTGGGCCCGCTGGTCGACCGCTGGCTGGGCGGCGGGTTTCTCACCACGTTGGCCGTCTGCGTGCTGGCGGCCGGCGTGATGGGATACCTGCTGGAAGCCGCGTTCTTCAGCTACCTGTACAAGCGCAATCACCTGCAGCAGGTGCTGATGACGTACGGCCTGATCCTGGTGTTCGAGGAACTGCGCAGCATTCTGGTGGGCAACGACGTGCATGGCGTGCCGCTGCCCGAATGGCTGCGCGGCAGCATTGCGCTGGGCGACGTGATGACCTATCCCGTCTACCGCCTTTTCATTTCCGCCGTGGGCATCGTCGTCGCGCTGCTGCTGTACTGGATGATCTCGCGCACGCGGCTGGGCATGATGCTGCGCGCCGGCGCCAGCAACCGCGAGATGATCAGCTCGCTGGGCATCGACATCAACAAGCTCTACCGCGTCGTGTTCGCCGCAGGCGTGGCGCTGGCGGCGCTGGCCGGCAGCATCGCAGCGCCCGTGTCGTCGGTGTATCCCGGCATGGGCAACGGCGTGCTCATCATCTGTTTCGTGGTGGTGGTGATCGGCGGCATCGGGTCGATTCGCGGCGCCTTCCTGGCCGCGATGCTGGTGGGCTTTGCGGAAACCTTCGGCCAGGTGCTGTTCCCTTCCGCGGCGGGCGTGCTGGTCTATCTGCTGATGGCCCTCATTCTTCTCTGCAAGCCCGAAGGGCTGTTCAAACAGGGCTAGGTCCTGTCGACCTCAAAAGGACCCACGCATGCGCGCGCCTCTGCTTAACCGACTTCTGCCCATCGCCACGCTGCTGGCGCTGGCGGCCTTTTCCTTCAGCGGCAGCGATTACTACACCGGTCTGGCGGTGAAGATCATGATCTACGCGATCTTCGCGCTCAGCCTGCAACTGCTGGTGGGCGGTGCGGGCTTGGTTAGCCTGGGCCACGCCGCGTTCTTCGGCATCGGCGCCTACGTGGCGGCGCTGTTGTCGCCCGAGTCGGAAGCGGCCAGCCTGTGGTGGCTGCTGCCGGCCGCCCTTCTGGCAGCCGCCGCGTATGCCCTGGTGACCGGGGCACTGGCCCTGCGCACGCGCGGCGTGTACTTCATCATGGTCACGCTGGCGTTTTCGCAGATGGCGTACTACGTGTTTCACGACACCAAGATCGGCGGCGGCAGCGACGGCATCTATCTGTATTTCCGGCCGGAACTCTCATTGGGCGGCTGGATGCCGTTCGATCTGGGCAACGCCGGCACGTTCTATTTCTTTGTGCTTGCCTGCCTGGCGCTGACGTGGGGCTTTCTGGCGTTGCTGCGCCGCTCGCCATTCGGCGCGGCGCTTGCCGGCATCCGCATCAATGAACAGCGCATGCGTGCGGCAGGCTATTCGACTTATCCCTACAAGCTGGCCGCCTATGTTGTCGGCGCCACGCTGGCCGGCCTGGCGGGCTTTCTGTTCGCGCTGAAAGATGGCTTCGTCACACCGGAGCTGTTGGCCTGGGAACAGTCGGGGCTGGTGCTGCTGATGGTCATCCTGGGCGGCATGGGCAGCCTGGGCGGCGCGGTGCTGGGCACGGTGACGATGGTGCTGCTGCAAGAGCTGTTCCAGTCGCAGGAGCTGTTTGGCGACTACGCGCGCCATTGGCACCTGCCGCTGGGCCTGGCGATCATCGCGCTGGTGGCGCTGTTGCCGAACGGACTGGCAGGCCTGCCGGCCCAATGGCGCGAACGCCGCCAGGCGCGCGCCGCGGACGTTCGCAAAGACGCGGCGCCTCTGGCCCGCGCGGAAAGCAAACCGGCGGCCGCGCGCCTGCCCCTCCAGGGAGAACGCCATGTCTGATGTCCTGCTCTCGGCCGCCGCGGTCACGCGCCGCTTCGGCGGTCTTACCGCGGTCAACGGTGTATCGCTCGATCTGCTGCGCGGCCAGGTGCATGCCGTGATCGGCACCAACGGCGCGGGCAAGTCCACGCTCATCAACATCCTGTCGGGCGAACTGGCGGCCAGCAGCGGCCAGGTCACGCTGGGCAGCCGCGACATCACCACCTGGCCTCAGCCCGAACGGGCGCGCGCCGGGCTGGGCCGCAGCTACCAGCGATCCACGATCTTTCCGGAACTGACTGTGTTTGAAAACTGCCGGCTGGCCGCGCAGGCCAGCCGGCAGCGCTTCTGGCACTGGTGGCGCGATGCCGCCAGCTGCCGGCGCAGCGCCGAATTGGCGGGCGCGGCGCTGGACCGCACGGGACTGACCGGCGACGCGCGGCAACCGGCCGGCCTGCTGCCGCACGGCCGCAAGCGCCAACTTGAGATCGCCATGTGCCTGGCGGGCGAGCCGCAGGTGCTGCTGCTGGACGAACCGCTGGCGGGCATGGGCCCCGAGGAAACCGACCGCATCCTGGATCTGCTGCAGACCCTGAAGGCGGGCCACGCGATCCTGCTGGTCGAGCACGACATGGACGCCGTATTCCGCATTGCCGAAACCATCACCGTCATGGTCAACGGCAGCGCCATCGCCAGCGGCGCCCCCGCACAGATCCGCGCCAATCCGGAAGTGCGCACCGCCTACCTGGGCGAAGACGGACAAGGAGCGCATTGATGCACGCGCTGATCGAAGCAGGCGGCCTGCATGTGTACTACGGGGCCAGTCACGTCCTGCGGGGCGTGGACATGCACATCGCGCCGGGCGAATCGGTGGGACTGGTGGGCCGCAATGGCATGGGCAAGACCACGCTCATCCGCAGCCTGATGGGCCACGTGAAAAGCGCGCAGGGCAACGTGCGCGTGCGCGGCAGCGACTGCACCCACGCGCAGCCCCATGCAATCGCCCGGATGGGGGTGGCCTATGTGCCCGAGGGCCGCGGCATCTTTCCCAACCTGAACGTGCGCGAGAACCTGCAGGTGGCGGCGCGCCCGGGCAAGCGCGCGGGCCAGGACTGGACCTATGCGCGCGTGCTGGACACGTTTCCCCGGCTGCGCGAACGCCTCGCCCACGGCGGCCAGCAGTTGTCGGGCGGCGAACAGCAGATGCTGGCCATCGGCCGTGCGCTGATGACCAACCCCGACCTCCTGATTCTGGACGAGGCCACCGAGGGCCTGGCGCCGCTGATCGTGGCCGAGATCTGGCGCATCATCCGCGAGATCCGCGCCACCGGCATGTCCACGCTGATCGTGGACCGCAACTACCGCGCGGTGCTGGAACACACCGACCGGTGCCTCGTGATGGAAAAGGGATTGATCGTGCAGGATGGCGACAGCGCGTCGCTGGCCCGGCAGCCCGAGCAGTTGACGCGCTATCTGGGGGTGTAGCGGCGCGGCGCCTGGGGCGAATGCCCGCGAAGCGCCCGCGCCGCCGGAGCAACCGTCAGATCACGGCTTCGATCAGGAAGGGACCGCGCCGCTTCAGGCCTTCGGCCAGCGCGCGCGCAAAGCCTTCGACCGTATCCACGCTGACTGCTTCCACGCCCATGCCGCGCGCAAGATGGGTCCATTCAAGATGCGGATCTTGCAGGTCCAGCATGCGGCGCGCATTGCGGCCCGGTTCCTGCACGCCCACGTTCTTCATCTCGCCATGCAGCGTGGCGTAGGAACGGTTGGCCAGGATGATGGTGAGGCAATCCAGATTTTCGCGCGCCTGCGTCCACAAGGCTTGCAGCGTGTACATGCCGCTGCCGTCCGCCTGCAAGGTCACCACCTTGCGGTCGGGGCACGCCACTGCCGCGCCCGTCGCCAGCGGCAGGCCGATGCCGATCGCGCCGCCCGTCAGCATCAGCCAGTCGTGCGGCGCGCTGCTGACGCTGTACAGCGGAAACTCGCGGCCCTGCGTGATGGACTCGTCGCAGACGATGGCCTGTTCGGGCAGATGATGCGCGACCAGGATGTTGACGGCGGCGCCGGTCAGCTTGCCGGACGCGGGCACTTCATAACTGGCGGCGGGCGCCGTCAGGCGCGGCGCATCGGCGGCGATGCCCAGTTCGTCGGCCAGCCACTCCAGCGCGTGCGGCAGGTCCTGGTCGGCCGTGGCCAGCACCACCTGGTTGCTGTCCTGCGGCGCCAGCAGGCTGGGCTTGCCGGGATAGGCAAAGAAGCCGACCGGCGACTTGGCGCCCGCCAGCACCAGGTGCTTGACGTCCTTGAGCTTGGCGACGGCCAGATCGATCGGATACGGCAGACGGTCCACCGGGGTGCGCGAGCCGCCGCGCTCGATGCGGCGGTTCGACGTTTCCGACACGAGACGCACGCCGGTGGCGCGCGCAATGCGCCCCGCCGCGTTCAATGCGCGCTCGCGCAGCGCGGCGCCGCCCAGCATCAGCACGGTGACTTCGCCCGAGCGGATGGCCGCCGCGGCGGCGCGCACGGCATCGGCGGTGGTCTGCGCCAGCGCGTCGTCCTTGGCCACGATGGGCGCGGGCGCGTTATCGGGCAATTCGGTCCAGGCCGTGTCGGCCGGCAGGATCAGGGTGGCGATGTTGCCCGGCGCACGGCGCGCCACGGCCACGGCCTCGGCGGCGTCCGCAGACAGGGCCGACGCCGTCATGGTGCGCTTGACCCAGTGCGACATCGGCCGCGCCACGCCTTCGACGTCGCTGGTCAGCGGCGCGTCGTACTGGACGTGATACGTGGCGTGGTCGCCCACGATGTTGACCATGGGCGTGCGCGCGCGCTTGGCGTTGTGCAGGTTGGCAAGGCCATTGCCCAGGCCCGGGCCCAGGTGCAGCAGCGTCGCCGCCGGCTTGTCGGCCATGCGGGCGTAGCCGTCGGCGGCGCCGGTCACCACGCCTTCGAACAGGCCCAGCACGCAGCGCATCTTGGGCTTGCGATCCAGGGCCGCCACAAAATGCATCTCGGATGTGCCCGGATTTGCAAAGCAAACGTCCACATCATTGGCAAGCAAGGTGTCGCAGAGGCTGTCGGCGCCGTTCATCGTTGTTTCCCTGGTAGTTATCAATGGCAGGCGGGTGGCAAGGCCACCCGCGCAACGGACATCATAGGTAGCCTGGCGGATTCGCGATAGAGCCATTTACGATCGGGCGCATGGAACCATTCCGGACGGGGTTCCGTTTGGCGGAACAGACCAGGGCGGCGTCCGGGGAGCGGACGGCCGCGCCGGGTTCGGGCGCCGTCAGAACGTGGCGCGCAGCGCGAGGCGGAAGGTGCGCGGCTGACCGAAGTAATTCCAGTAGTTGGTGTTGCCCACAGACTGGTAATAATTCCGGTCAAAGAGGTTGTCCACGTTGAACTGCACCGCCAGGTTCTTGTTGACGTCGTAGACCGCATGCAGGCCGACCAGCGTGTACGCGCCCTGCGAGATTCGGTATTCGTCCTCATCCGGACCGCTGGCGTTGAAGATGCCGCTTTGCGCGTAGACCGAGCCGCCCACGCGCAGCTTGTTCCATTGGTCGGGCAGACGGTAGTCGGTGGACACCTTCAGCAGATGGCGCGGGTAGGTGCTGGCGAACGTCTGGCCCGACTGCGGTCCCTGCGCGTACTTCGACTGCGTGTAGGTATAGCCCAGGCTGACGTTCCAGGCCGGCGTGATCGCGCCATTGATCTCGAAGTCCACCCCGCGGTTGCGCACCTTCTCGGCGGGGCGGTAGCAGGAAAAGATGCCTGGCGGGCACAGGTCGCTGTCGTCGATCAGGTCGGCCCGGCCCTTCTGGTCCGTCTGGAACAGCGCCAACGCGGCGTTCACCCGGCGGTCCATGAACTCGCCCTTCAGGCCGATCTCGTAGTTCTGCCCCGTCATCGGCGGCAGCACGCCGCCGTCGACGCCGATGTTTTCCTGCGGCTTGAAGATTTCGGTATAGCTGGCGTAGGCCGACAGGTTTTCGTTCAGGTCCTGCACCACGCCCGCATACGGCGTGACCTTGCCGCGCTGCTCATAGCGGCTTTCGGTGCGCACGGTGGTCTGCGCAAAGCGGTCGAATTCGAACCAGCTCATGCGCGCGCCCAGGATGAAGGTCGTGCTGTCGGTCAGGCTGAAGCGGCCGGCGGTGTAGATGCCTTGTTGCTTCTGCGTGATGTTGTACTGCCACATGTGCGCGTCCAGCCCGGTCGGCGCGGGCGGATTGAAGGCTCCCAGGTCGTTCATGTCGACGAGGTAGCGATAGCTGGCGTCGCGCCCGCCGTGATAGTCGAAGTCGTCCTGGCGGGTGGTGGCGCCCACCACCAGCTCATGCTGGCGGCCCAGCAGCTGGAACGGGCCGGACGCGTAGGCGTCCACGCCCCATTGCGTGTCGTCGTACTGGAACAGGCGCGGGTTCAGCGTGAAGGTGTCGCCCGTCGTGCGTTGTGTGTAGTTGCCCAGGAAGTCCGACTTGGCGGACAGCCAGTTCCCGGCCACGGTCAGTTTCCAGCCATTGCCGAATTCGTGCTTGATGTCGGCGAACAGGTTGGTGTTGCGCTTGTTCAGGTAGTTCCAGTCGCCGACCAGGGCGGTCTTGCGCGACATCGGGTAGAACGAGCCGTCAGCCCGCGTCGGCAATCCGGACCAGTCATAACCCTGGTTGCGGTCCTTCTGGTACGTCAGGCCGGCCGTCACCGTGGTGGCGGGCGTGATGTCGGCCTCCAGGATGCCGTAGAAGAGCGAGTTTTCCTTGCCCGCCCGTTGCTGGAAGTCGCCCGCGTTGGTGTAGGCCATCACGGCGCGGCCGCGCAGCGTCTTGGCCTCATTCAAGGGCGAGGACACGTCCAGCATCGTGCGGTAGTCGTCCCACGACCCCGCCGACAGCGTCATGACGCCTGTGGTCTCGTAGCCGGGCCGCTTGCGCACCAGGTTGATGGCGGCCGCCGGATTGCCTGCGCCCTCCAGCAAGCCCGTGGCGCCGCGCACGACTTCCACGCGGTCATAGATCTCGGTGGTGGGCTTGTTGATGGCGTCGAACGAGTACGCGTTGCTGATGTTGGCCGGCACGCCGTCGATCTGCAGGTTGTCGATGAGCTGGCCGCGCGCCTGATACACCGAACGCTCCGAGCCGTTCTGCACCACTGAAATGCCGGTGGTCGCCTGCAGCACGTCGTCCAGATTCTGCATGGACTGGTCGTCCATGCGCTGGCGCGTCACCACTGTCACGGATTGCGGCGTTTCGCGCGGCGACAGGTTCAGGCGCGTGGCGCTGTTGGTGACCAGCACCACGTACGTACCGCTGGTGTCCACCGGCGGCAGCATGCCGGATACAGTGACCGGCGCGAGGGTCGTGGTCTGTGCAGCCGGCGCGCGCCGCAAGGTCAGCGTGCCATCTGCCGCGCGCGCGGATTCCAGGCCGCTGCCGGCCAGTGCCACACGCAGCGCCGCATCCATCGTGTAGACGCCCTGCACGGCCGGGGCATTCAGGCCGCGCACGAGGTGCGGGTCGTAGGACACCACGGTCCGGGTCAGCCGCGCAATCTCGGTCAGCGTGGCGTCCAGGCTGCCGGCGGGCAGGTCGAATGCGATGGGCGCCCGGGGCTGGGCGTGGGCCGGCTGGCCCAGGCTGGATGCCGCCAGGACCACGGCAAGGCTAAGGACGCGGGGAACAGGCAAAACGCGCATGAGGGTCTCCGATACGTTGCGCACAGTGATATGTGGGTATGTGCCGCGAGATCGGAAAAGTGACAGTGCTCGTGCGAAAAAAGTGAAAGAAACCGGTCAGGCCGGCCGGACGTCGATCAAAGTGAGCCAGCGCGTATAGCGGCTGACCGTGATCGGCAGCGTGTGTTCCAGCGCGCTCAGCGCGCGGTCGGTGTCGTCCAGCGGATAGAGACCGGACACCGCTAGGCGGGCGGCCTGCGGGCTGACGCGCAGCACGCCTGTGCGGTAGCTGGCCAGCGCCGCGGCAATCTCGCCCAGCGGCTGGTCGCGCACCTTCAGCCATCCCTCGCGCCACGACGCGGCGTCTTCCATCGCTTGCGGGCGTTCCGCCCAGGCGGCGCCAAAACGCGCGCCCTGCCCCATCGCCAGCATCAGCGGGGACGCATCGCGCGGAAGGACTTCGACGCTGCTCTGCAACGCCACGGCCAGGCTGGCTTCCTCTTCCAGCCGCACCATGCAGCCCGCGCCCGCGCTGCGGACCTGCCCGTGCGCCGTATGCACCGCAAACATCGCGGAAAGACCGGTGCGCGGCTGCACCACCAACGCCCCTTCCAGCAACCGCACGTTGCGCGCGTCCGCCGTGAAATCCAGATCCACGCGGCTGCGCGCGTCCAGGGTCAGCAGGCTGCCGTCCGGCAGCGTGTAGGTCCGACGTTCGCCCGTGGCCGTGCCCAGATCGGCCGTAAGATTGCCCAGCGGCGTGATGCGATTGGCCACCCAGCCGCCCGCCGCCGCGGCGCCGGCCAAGGCGGCCGCGTTAAGCAGCACGCGACGCCGCGCCGGGCGCACCAGCGTGCGACGCAGCGCGTGGCGCTCGTTCTTCATGACCGATTCCAGCCGCCCCACGGACTGGCTAAGGCCCTGCTGCAGCCGCGCCCAGGCATGTTCATGGGCCGGATCGGCCGCGCGCCAGGCGGCACAGGCGGCGTGATCGGCATCCGTCGCCTCGCCCGAGGTCAGCTTGACCCAGAAGCCGATCGCCCGGTCCCCGGCCTCGGCCACGGTTTGCTCGCGACTCATGGCGAGTCCGCCAGCGCGTAGCAGCGCTGCAGCGCCTGCGCGATGTACTGGCGCACCATGCTGACCGACACGCCCAGCGCGGCGGCGATCTCCTTGTGGGTCAGGCCATCGAGTTGGCTGTATAGAAACGCGGCGCGCGCCTTCGCCGACAGGCCGTCGAGCATCTGGTCCACCTGCTGCAGGGTCTGCAGGATCGCAAGCTGCTCCTGCGGCGACGGGGCAAACTGCTCGCCCTGGAGGAACAGGCTTTCCAGCCACGCGGCTTCCAGCTCGCGGCGGCGCCACAGTTTCCAGACGAGGCGTTTGGCGATGGTGATGATGAGGGCGCGCGGCTCGCGCACGGAGTCGAGCCGCGGCGTCTGGATGAGCTGGACGAACGTGTCGCCGGCGACGTCTTCGGCGTCTTCGAGGTTGCGCAGCCGGGTGTAGAGCCTGCCCAGCAGCCATGGCCTGTCTTCGGTGTAGATCCGGGCCAGCAGAGGATGGTCCGAGGTAATCGTGGAAGGCGGAAGCATGGCGCGGCGGGCGGTATCTGCAAATGGGAATCGCTCGCATTCTATCGCAGACGTGCCGAGGCGTTCCCGTTCCGGCAGGAGCAATATCCACCCGCGGGGCGCGCCCAAAAACGGCAAGGCCTCCCGAGGGAGGCCTTGCGCGGATCAAATGGACCGGTAAATCCGTCCGCTATGCGTGTTCACGCTTCAACGGATCGGCCACGGATACATCGCGCCGCCCTGGTTCCACAGCGCGTTCGTGCCGCGCTGCAGGCCCAGCTTGCTGTCCTTGCCCACGTTGCGCTCGAAGATTTCGCTGTAGTTACCCACCGCCTTGATGGCGTTGTAGGCCCACTTTTCATCCAGGCCCATGTTCTTGCCGGCGCCCGGCGTCACGCCCAGGATGCGCAGGACGTTGGGATTCTTGCTCTTGAGCATTTCATCCACGTTTTTTTGCGTGATGCCGTATTCCTCGGCTTCCAGCAGCGCGAACAGCGTCCAGCGCACGATGCCCAGCCAGTTTTCGTCGCCCTGGCGGACCATGGGGCCCAGCGGCTCCTTGGAAAAGCGCTCGGGCAGGATTTCGTAGTCGTTGGGGTTGGCGACCTGCGTGGCACGCACGGCGGCCAGTTGCGAGGCGTCGTCCGTGAAGGCGTCACAGCGGCCGGATTCAAAGGCGCGCACGACTTCGGTCACCTTGTCGATCACGACCGGCTTGAACTCGATGTTGTTGGCGCGGAACCAGTCGGCCAGGTTCAGTTCGGTGGTGGTGCCGGGCTGCACGCAGACGGTGGCGCCGTTCAGTTCCTTGGCGCTCTTGACGCCCAGCTTCTTGCTGACCAGGATGCCCTGGCCGTCATAGAAGCTGGCGGCCACGGCGGACAGGCCGAGCGACGTGTCGCGCGTCTGCGTCAGCGTCACGGTGCGCAGCAGCACGTCGACTTCGCCCGACTGCAGCGCCGTGAAGCGCTGCTGGGTGGACAGCGCGGTGCCCTTGAACTTGGAGGCATCGCCAAACACCGCCGCCGCCACGGCACGGCAGATGTCCACGTCCATGCCTTCCCATTCGCCCTTGCTGTTCGTCGCGGAGAATCCGGAGACGCCGTCCGTCAGGCCGCATTGCACGAATCCCTTCTTTTTCACCGCGTCCAGCGTGGGACCGGCCATCGCCGCCTGGGACGCGCAGGCCAGGGCAATCGCGCCGGCCGCAACCATCAATTTCCGCTTCATGTTCTGCTTCTCCTGAGATAGATGGCCGCTCTGGGCTCGTAACCGGGAGCGGCTGAAACCGGGTCCCGCCTTACTGGACCGGCCGCCAGATTAAGGCATGTCCACACCGTGAACAACGCACGAATCCCTAGTGAAAACCCGTAAGACGCGTCGTCCGCGAACGACGCCGCTCTGTCCGGTGATCGAACTTTATTGCCACGGCGCCCCGCCGCCCTGCACATCCCCGCGTGCCATACTTTTTTTGCGTCTTTGTCCGATAGTCAGCAAAGCCGCAGCCCTTTAAAAAAAGCCGGTCGCGTCACACAAAAACCCGGACGCGCACCGCTGATCGGCCAATTCATGGAGGAGACAAGTCCATGGCACAAGCATGCAAGTCGCAGCCCCCTCGCCCGGCGGCCACTGACGGCCGCCAGGCCCTCAGGAACCTGCTGTTCGCCGCGCTGGCGGCAACCGGTGTGGCCGCCGGCCCCACCCACGCGGCCGACAACTGGCCCAGCAAGCCCATCAAGATCATCGTGCCGTACACGCCGGGCGGATCGACCGACATCGTGACGCGCATCGTGATGGAAAAGCTGGGGCCCAGGCTGAACCAGACCATCGTCGTCGAGAACCGCCCCGGCGCCAACAGCAGCCTGGGATCGGCGATTGCCGCCAAGGCCGAGCCCGACGGCTACACGTTCCTGTCGATGCTGCCGGCCTACATCATCAACTTTCATCTCTACAAGCTGGGCTACACCCCCGCGGACCTGACGCCGGTCGTGCAGATGGCGGACCTGCCGCTGTTTCTGTTCGTGGCGAACGAGCTGCCGGTCAAGAACGTGGCCGAACTGGTCGCCTATGCGCGCAAGAATCCCGACAAGCTCACCTATGCGTCCAGCGGCAATGGCTCCAGCGCGCATCTGACCGGCGCCGACTTCGCGCTGCAGAACAAGATCACGATGACCCACGTGGCCTACAAGGGCAGCGCGCCGATCCTCACGGACCTGCTGGGCAACCGCGTGTCCATGGTGTTCGATCCCGTGCTGGTGCCGATGCAGTACGTCAAGCAGAACCGCCTGAAGGCGCTGGCGTTCACGGGCAAGGAACGCTGGCCCACGGAACCGGACATTCCCACGATGGAAGAAGCCGGCATGCCGGGCTTTGTCACCGGCTCGTGGGCCGGGCTGATGGCGCCCGCCAACACGCCCAAGCCGATCATCGAACGCATGGCGCGTGAGATCAGCGAAATCGTCAAGGAACCCGACGTGCGGCAGAAGTTCGTGGATGCGGGCTTCTTGCCGGTGGGCGGCACGCCGGCGCAGTTTGCCGAATTGATGAAGAAGGACTCGGCCCGCTACGCCGAGATCATCAAGCAGGCCAACATCACCGTGAACTGAGCGGGCCGGGCGCCGCCGCGCCCGCCCCATCGGAGCCCTCCATGATCGACAAGTTCATCGACACCCCCGCGGCCGCCGTGGCGGACATCCACGATGGCGCCACCGTGCTGATCAGCGGGTTCGGCGGCGCCGGCATGCCCACCGAACTGATCCATGCGCTCATCGACCAGGGCGCGCGCGACCTGACCGTGGTCAGCAACAATGCGGGCAACCACGAAACGGGCCTGGCCGCGCTGGTCAAGGCCGGGCGCGTGCGTAAGGTCATCTGCTCGTTTCCCAAGGCGTCTCACTCGTGGGTCTTCGACGCGCTCTACCGCGAAGGCCGAATCGAACTGGAATGCGTGCCGCAAGGCACCATCGCCGAACGCCTGCGCGCGGCCGGCGCCGGGCTGGGCGGCTTTTTCACGCCCACCGCGTACGGCACCGAGCTTGCGCGCGGCAAGGAGACCCGCATCATCAACGGCCGCGGCCACGTGTTCGAAGAACCCTTGCATGGCGACTTCGCGCTGGTAAAGGCCGACCGCGGCGACCGCTGGGGCAACCTCACCTACAACATGAGCGCGCGCAACTTCGGTCCCATCATGTGCATGGCCGCCCGGACGACCATCGTGCAGGTGCGCGCCAAGGCCGAACTGGGCGAACTGCCGCCCGAGGCGGTGGTGACGCCGGGCATCTTCGTCAAGCGCGTCACCGAAGTGCCCAACGCCGCCTTTTCCAGCTGACGCAACCCTTCAAGCAGGAGTCCGCATGTTTCGTCCCCTGACCCGCGAAGCCATGGCGCGACGCCTGGCCCTGGACATCCCCGACGGCAGCTACGTGAACCTGGGCATCGGCATGCCCGTGCTGGTGGCCGCCCACCTGCCCGAAGGCCGCGAGATCGTGCTGCACAGCGAGAACGGCATTCTTGGCATGGGCCCGCCCCCGGCCGAGGCCGACATCAACCTGGACCTCATCAACGCGGGCAAGCAGCCCGTGACGCTCTTGACGGGCGGGTCGTACTTCCATCATGCGGACTCGTTCGCGATGATGCGCGGCGGCCACCTGGACATCTGCGTCATGGGCGGCATGCAGGTCGCGGCCAACGGCGACCTGGCCAATTGGTCGCTCAACAAGCCGGGCGAGGCGCCGGCCGTGGGCGGCGCGATGGACCTGGCCGTCGGCGCACGCAGTGTGTTCATCATGATGGAGCACAACAGCAAGAACGGCGATCCCAAGATCGTCGAGCGCTGCACCTATCCGCTTACCGGCGCCGGCGTGGTGGACCGTATCTACACCGACCTCGCGGTCATCGACGTGACGCCGGACGGGCTTGTCGTCCGGGATATGATCGACGGCATGACTCTGACCGAATTGCAGGCGCGCACCGGCGCGCCGCTGCGTGCCGGCTGATGCTGCCGAACCTGCCTCCTCCGGGCTACGCCGCGCCGCCCGCGGCCGAAGACCATCCCGACCAACTGCGCGGCGATCCGGACTACATGCTGACGCTGGCGCGCGGCCTGCACGTCATACGCGCGTTCGGCACCCGCCGCCATCCCCAGACCGCCGCCGAACTGAGCCGGCGCGCCAATCTGCCGCGCGCGGTGGTGCAGCGCTGCCTGCACACGCTGATCCTGCTGGGCATGGCCGAACAGCATGGCCGGCTGTACGTGCTGACGCCGCGCATCCTGGGGCTCGGCTACGCGTATTTTTCGTCCACGCCGTTCGTCTCGCTGGCGCAGCCCGTGCTGGAGGAACTGAGCGCCACCGTGAACGAGACCTGCGCGCTTGCCATCATGGAAGGCCACGAGATGCTGTACCTGGCGCGTTCGGAGGTGAACCGCCTGCTGGCCACGTCGATGGGTCTGGGAAGCCGCTTGCCGGCGTATTGCACGTCCATCGGGCGCGTGTTGCTGGCAGAGTTGCCCGAGCCCGCGCTGGCAAGGTATTTCGCGGCAACCGACCTGCAGCCCTACACCGAATTCACGTTGACCACCGAGGCAAAACTGCGCGCGGAACTGGCGCGCATCCGCGAGCAGGGATACGCGGTGGTCGACCAGGAACTGGAATTGAATGTGCGCGCGATTTCGGTGGTCGTGCGCTCGGCCAGCGGCAAGGCGTGCGGCGCCGTGAACGTCAGCGTGAAGGCCGCGCGCGTGCCGCTCGAGCGCTTGCAGGAAGAATTCCTGCCGCCCCTGCGACAGGCCGTTGAACGGATCGGGGAATTCCTGGCCGCCTGAGCGGCCAGGCTACAGGCCGGTGGTGTCCAGCGTGAAGGCGGCGGCGGCACGGCCGATGCGGTCGTTGACCGCGTGCCAGTCGTCGGTGGCGGGCGGCGCCTGCACGATGATGCGCGCATAGCCCTGCCCGTCCAGATCGCGCAGCAGGCCATACAGCGCCTGCGCGTAACGGGCCGGGTCCGCCGGCACCGCTTGCCATTGCACGCGGGCATCGACGGCGGCGGGCTGCGGGCCGTAGGCCACCAGCACGACGCGCCCTTCTGGCAGGTTGCGTCCCAGCACCACTTCCTGCATGCGTGCGTCGCTTGCCAGTTCCAGCGGCGTGCGCGGCGCGTAATGCGCCTTCAGCGTGCCCGAGGCACGCGGCGCCGCGGCGTCGGGCGCAAAGACCTGCACGCCCAGCACGGCTTCGAGCTGCGCGGCGCTGATGTGGCCGGGCCGCAGCAGCACGGGCCCCGCGCCCGTGTCCAGGCGCGACAGATCAAGGATCGTGGACTCGATGCCCACCTCCGACGCGCCGCCTTCCAGCACGGGCATGCCGGCCGCGACTTCGTCCGGGAACTCGCTGCGCACATGCTCGGCGCGCGTGGGCGACACTTGCCCGAACTTGTTGGCGGACGGGGCAGCCACGCCGCCCTGCCCGTTCGGCTTGCCGGCGGCAAAAGCCGTCAGCAGCGCCTGCGCCACCGGGTGCGAGGGACAGCGAATGCCGATGCTGTCCTGGCCGCCGCTCACCGTGTCCACGATATGCGGCGCGCGCTTGAGGATCAGGGTCAGCGGACCCGGCCAGAACGCGTTGATCAGCAGACGCGCCTCGGGCGGCACGTGCGCCGCCCAATACGACACATCGCCGTCAGGCGCGATGTGCACGATGACAGGATGGTTCGACGGCCGGCCCTTGGCCGCGTAGATCTTGGCAACCGCCTGCGGATTTTCGGCGTCCGCGCCCAGCCCGTAGACGGTCTCGGTCGGAAAGGCGGCCAGTTCGCCGTCCAGCATGCGCTGGGCGGCGTGGGCGATTTGCGCGGCGCTGGCGGTGGCGGGCGTGGAGGAGGACATCGGTTCGCCGCCTTATTCGGGCGCCTGCATGCCCAGCGCGGCCGCCACGCGGGCGGCATCGTCACGGGCCTGCTGCAGCGTGGCCGCCACGATGGTGACGTGCCCCATCTTGCGGCCGCGCCGCGCCTCGTGCTTGCCGTACAGATGCAGCTTGGCGGACGGCACCGCCAGCGCCGCGGCCCAGTCGGGCTCGCGTTGCGCGGTGTCGCTGTCGTTGGCGTACCAGATGTCGCCCAGGATGTTCAGCATGACGGCCGGGGCCAGGAGGTCGGTGCCGCCCAACGGCAGGCCGGCCATGGCGCGCGCCTGCTGCTCGAACTGGCTGGTGACGCAGGCATCGATCGTGTAGTGGCCGCTGTTGTGCGGGCGCGGCGCGATCTCGTTGACGATGAGGCTGCCGTCCTTGAGCACGAAGAATTCCACGCACAGCACGCCGTGGTAGCCCAGGCCCTGCGCGATGGCCTGCGCGGCCTCGGTGGCGCGCGCCTGGCGTTCGGCGTGGGCGGCGTCCTGCTGCACGGGCGCGGCGGTGGACACCGCCAGGATGCCGTCGCGGTGCACGTTGCGCGCCACGGGAAACACCACGCTGGCGCCGTCAAAGCCGCGCGCCAGCACCACCGAGATTTCGTAATCCAGCGGCATCAGCGCTTCCAGCACGCAGGCCACGCCCCCGAACTCGGCGAAGGCCGCGATGGCTTCTTCGCGGGTGTCGATGCGGGCCTGGCCCTTGCCGTCGTAACCCAGGCGGGCAACTTTGAGAATGCCGGGGAACAGGGCTTCGGACGCGGCGTGCAGGTCCGCCTCGCTGCGGATGGCGGCGTGCGGCGCAACCGGGATGCCTTGCGCGGCGATGAAGGTCTTTTCCGCAATGCGGTCCTGCACGATCGCCACGGCGTCGCCCGCCGGGCTGACGCGGCAACGGGTCGCCAGCGCGCGCAGGCTGTCGGCGGGCACGTTTTCAAATTCGGTGGTGACGGCCTGGCAGGTCTGCGCCAGGCGGGCCAGGCCGGCCTCGTCGTCATAGGCGGCCTGGATGTGCAGGTCGGCGACCATGCCGGCCGGGCACTCGGCGGCCGGATCCAGCACCGCCACCTTGTAGCCGAGGCTTTGCGCGGCGTGACAGAACATGCGGCCCAACTGCCCGCCGCCCAGCATGCCCAACCAACCGCCGGGCGCAATCATGAAAGAAGTCGATTGAGTCATACGCGTCAGGCCTCAGGCGGAACTTTCATGTCGCGCGCGGCCTGCGTCTGGCGGGCGCGGAACGCCAGCAGCTTTGCGTGCAGGCCGGCGTCGGTGCCCGCCAGCGTGGCGATCACGTGCAGCGCGGCGTTGGCGGCGCCGGCTTCGCCGATGGCAAAGGTGGCGACCGGCACGCCCTTGGGCATCTGCACGATGGACAGCAGCGAGTCTTCGCCGCGCAGGTACTTGGACGGGACCGGCACGCCGAACACCGGCACCTCGGTCAGGGCGGCCATCATGCCCGGCAGGTGCGCCGCGCCGCCAGCGCCGGCGATGATGCCGCGCAGACCGCGCTGGTGCGCGGCGGCGCCGTATTCGGCCATATCCTGCGGCATGCGGTGCGCGGAGATCACGCGCGCCTCGTAGGCAACGCCAAAATCCTCCAGCATCGTCACCGCGTGCTTCATGACCTCCCAATCGCTGGAAGATCCCATAATCACGCCCACCACGGGGGAGGCTTGCGCCGCTGCGGAAGTCTGGTCTGTCATAACCGGTGTCTAGTAGTTGAGACCACGGCGCACGCGCCGCGAAATGTCAGGAAACCGCGGGACCGGCCCGCGAAAACCCGCTATTTTACCCGGCGCGGCGGACCCTACGGCGTGGCCGCCGTTTGCAGCCAAAGGTAGCTGACCGGATCGTCGGGGCAGGGACCGAAGCCGCACTGCAGCGTGGTGCTGCCGGCGTTGGCCAGCGCGACGATGAAAAACAGGGCCATGACCACCATGCCCAGCGCCGACACGGGCTTCTTGAGCATGCTGTCGCCCCATTTGCGGTCCACGCACAGCATCACGACGCAGAACACGATGATCGCCGTGAAGGCGACGAACGCCCACGTATAGAAATGCACGCCAAGAAAGGGCGTGCCGTAGCCCGCGTCCCCCGGCGCAATGTGCAGCAGCACCTGACGCCCCGACGCAAGCATCCCGGCCAGCGCGCCCGCGATGCTCATGGCGTAGTGCATCGGCGACGGGCCGAGCCGCATGTTCAAGAGGAATCCCACGCCCGCAAGCATCAGCGCGACGCGCTGCAGCAGGCATAGCGGACATGGCAGTTCGTCGTAGGCGAATTGCCAGACAAAGGCCATGCAGAGGATGGCGGTGACCCCGAGCAGGGCCAGACCGTTGAGGATGCGCGAGCCGCGCGCCGGGTTGCGTGAAAAGATCATTGCCGGCGCTTCACAGGGACAACGCCAGCGGACTGGTCATGTGGTAATTGCACCAGGCGGCAAAGATGACCAGGGTCAGCAGCCAGAACGTCACGCAGGGGCGGCGCCGGCCCACGAGCCCAAACCATACTGCCAGCGTCCCCGTCACAAAGGGCAGCATCATCACCATGCAGCGCTCCTTTTCTCGGAATTCCCGAACCAAGCAGCGCACGAGTATAGCGTAACAATCCGAAATAATTTCATGCGAAGACTGCGGGTTTGCCCGGGTGCCCGGCATGTGTATCAAGGCGCCGGTTGCACCGCTGCGGGCAAAAAAAAACCGCTCGGCAAGGAGCGGTTTTTTGGAAAGCAGGCCGATCAGGCGATCAGGCGGTCAAGCGCTTCGCGGTACTTCGCGGCGGTCTTTTCCAGCACGTCCTGCGGCAGGCGCGGCGCGGGCGGGGTTTTGTCCCACGTTTGCGTTTCAAGCCAGTCGCGCACGAACTGCTTGTCGAAGGACGGCGGGCTGATGCCCACGCGGTAGCCGTCGGCAGGCCAGAAGCGCGACGAATCGGGCGTCAGCACTTCGTCCATCAAGTGCAGCGTGCCATCGTCGTCCAGGCCGAATTCGAACTTGGTGTCGGCGATGATGATGCCCTTGGTCGCGGCAAAGGCGGCGGCCTCGGCGTACAGCTTGAGCGTGACGTCGCGGATGCGCTCGGCCATTTCCTGGCCGACTTCCTTGACCACGTGCGCGAAGTCCACGTTCTCGTCGTGCATGCCGAATTCGGCCTTGGCCGCGGGCGTGAAGATGGGCTCGGGCAGCTTGCTCGCTTGTTGCAAGCCCGCCGGCAGCTTGATGCCGCACACGGCGCCGGTCGCCTGGTAGTCCTTCCAGCCGGAACCGATCAGGTAGCCACGGGCCACCGCTTCGACCAGGATCGGCTTCAGACGCTTGACCACCACGGCGCGGCCACGCACCTGGTCGACCTCATCGGGCGCCACCACGTCCTCGGGCTTCACGCCGGTGGAGTGGTTGGGCAGGATGTGCGCCAGCTTCTGCAACCAGAATTCGGTCAGTTCGGTCAGCACCTGTCCCTTGCCGGGAATGGGGTCGTCAAGGATCACATCGAAGGCGGAAATGCGATCCGACGCGACGATCAGCAACTTGTCGTCGCCGACGGCGTACATATCGCGCACCTTGCCGCGTCCCAGCAGCGGCAGGGACTTGATGCTGGATTCATGCAAAGCAGAAGTCACGGGAATGGCCTATGGCAAAAATGAACATTCCCGCCACGGGCGGGCGCCAGGGCGGGAAGTGGAACGAAAGCGGATACCAGGCAGGAGCGGCGCCGCGCGGCGGCTCCTGCAAAGCGCATAGATTACTGCAAATAAGTTCACCTTGCCGCAGGCCAGACCCCGGGTTAGGCTTTGATCCCCATCCATAATTCGCGCCGGCCGCCCCCGGGCGTCACGGCGCAACCCGTCCGGAGACAGAGTCGTATGCAGGATGCTTCCCCCAAGCGCATGCCCCACGCCGACGCGCAGGTGCACATGACAGGCGGCTGCCAGTGCGGCGCCATCCGCTACGCCCTCACGGACGAGCCCATCACCGCGGCGACCTGCCATTGCCGGGACTGCCAGTATTCCAGCGGCGGCGCCCCAGCCCACGCGCTGATCTTTCCCGCCGGCGCGGTCACGCTGCTGCGCGGCCAGCCCAAGGAACACCGCTACCAGGGCGACTCCGGCCATACCGTCATGCGCAGCTTCTGCCCGTCCTGTGGGACGCCGCTGTTCGGCGGCTCGGAAGGCATGGGCTATGAGGTGGTCCGCGCGGGGTCGCTGGACGATCCCGAGGCCTTTCATTCCAAGGTGAGCCTGTGGACGGACTCGGCGCCATCGTGGCACCACGTGGACCGGACGGTGCCGAGCTTTGGGCGCAATTCGCCGGCGTAGGCCGCGCGCATCACGTCCACAAAACAAAAGGGCTGGCCCTCGCGGACCAGCCCTTTTTTGCCTGAGCCGCCTTCACAGGGAAGGCGGCGCCGGCGGGGACCTTACTGCACCACTTGCGACAGCTTGCCCGACGCGTATTGCGCGGCAATTTCGGTCAGCGGCAGCGGCTTGATCTTGCTGGCGTTGCCGGCGGTGCCGAATTCCGTGTAGCGAGCGACACAGATTGCCTTGGCGGCGGCGCGGGCGGGCTTGAGGTATTCGCGCGGGTCGAACTTTTCGGGGTTCTCGGCGAAGAAGCGGCGGATCGCGCCGGTCATGGCCAGACGGATATCGGTGTCGATATTGATCTTGCGCACGCCGTACTTGATGGCTTCCTGGATTTCCTCGACGGGCACGCCGTAGGTTTCCTTCATGTTGCCGCCGAATTCACGGATCTCGGCCAGCAGTTCCTGCGGCACGCTGGAGCTGCCGTGCATCACCAGGTGGGTGTTGGGCAGGCGGGCGTGGATTTCCTTGATGCGGGAGATCGACAGGATGTCGCCGGTGGGCTTGCGCGTGAACTTGTAGGCGCCGTGGCTGGTGCCGATGGCAATCGCCAGGGCGTCCAGTTGCGTGCGGCGCACGAAGTCGGCGGCTTGTTCGGGGTCGGTCAGCAGCTGATCCATGGTCAGCTTGCCGTCGGCGCCGTGGCCGTCTTCCTTGTCGCCTTCCATGGTTTCGAGCGAGCCCAGGCAGCCCAGTTCGCCTTCGACGGTCACGCCCAGCTTGTGCGCGATGTCGACAACCTTCTTGGTGACTTCGACGTTGTAGTCGTAGTCGGCGATGGTCTTGCCGTCTTCCTTCAGCGAGCCGTCCATCATGACGCTGGAGAAGCCCAGGTCGATCGCGCCCTGGCAGATCTTGGGCGACTGGCCGTGATCCTGGTGCATGACCACGGGAATGTGCGGGTAGGACTCAACGGCGGCCTGGATCAGGTACTTGAGGAAGCCTTCGCCCGCGTATTTGCGCGCGCCGGCCGAGGCCTGCATGATCACCGGGCTGTCGGTCTCCGCCGCGGCTTCCATGATGGCCTGGACCTGTTCCAGGTTGTTGACGTTGAAAGCCGGAATGCCGTAGCCGTGCTCGGCGGCGTGGTCGAGCAACTGGCGCATGGAGACTAGGGCCA
Source organism: Achromobacter sp. JD417 (assembly GCF_041879325.1). Taxonomy (NCBI): domain Bacteria; kingdom Pseudomonadati; phylum Pseudomonadota; class Betaproteobacteria; order Burkholderiales; family Alcaligenaceae; genus Achromobacter; species Achromobacter sp. JD417. The sequence goes on from NZ_CP087159.1 coordinate 4,711,606, forward strand.
TGAGTGGTCCTCCTTAGGTACTGTCTATTGAGAGATGGTTGAAGCCTTGCTGAATGGCGTGATTTTACGGGGGAATCGAAGAAAGGTCTTGCAACGGCCGGTATCCTATCCATTCAGGTGATACCGCAAGGGGCGGGACGGCTGATATCCCGCCTTGCGATCTCGTCCATGCGGACCAGAAGTCCGGCACGCCAGGCCTTTGCCGCCCCGCTTGTGACCTAGGGCTGTGGCCTACGGCCTGCCCGCGTGCGGCACGTCCACCTGGGTCATCAGGATGCGGGCCTGGGGTTTGGCCCGGCGATTGGCTTCGACGAAATCCGGCGCTGCCGCCATGAAAAGCGTCCTGCCGTCGGGACCGCCCAGCGCGGCCGCGAAGATGCCGAACTCGCCCGTGTCGATCTGTTCCTGGATCCTGCCGCCCCGTTCGACCCGCACGATGCGCTTGCCGATGGCATCGCCCACCCAGAGCGCGCCTTCTTCATCCAGCGCGCCGCCGTCCGGGGCGATCTTTGACGCGGCAATCAGCGTGGTCAGGTCGTCGCTCGCCGGCAGCTCGCCGAAGTTGGCCCAGTCGCGGCGCGGGCCCAGCACGCCATTGGGCTCGATGTCGAATTCGGAAATGCGGTTTGCGAAGGTCTCGTTGACGATCAGCGTCTTGCCGTCGGGCGTGATGAACGACCCGTTGGGAAAACACAGCCCGTCCGCCACCACCTGCGCCACGCCGTCCGGGTCCACGCGCACCAAGGTGGTCGTGCGGACCGGTTCGCCCGCCATGATGTCGAACCCGAAGTTGCCCACATACGCCCTGCCCTGCGCGTCCACCACCATGTCGTTGATGGGGCCGCCGGTCAACGCGGAGAGGTCGGCGTGGACCGATAGCGTGCCGTCCGCCTCGCGGCGCAGCAGCTTGCGGTCTTTCATGGAGGCGATCAGCAGGCGGCCGTCGGGCAGCCAGCCCAGGCCGGAGGGCTGCTGGGGCACCAGGCAGACACGGTCCACGGCGCCCTGCAGCGTCACCGTGATGACCTGCCCGGTATAGAAGTCCGAGGCCCACAGGCGGTTTTCGTGCCAGCGCAGCCCCTCCAGATAGGTGTAGCCGGAAGCCAGTACGGACAATTCGCGATTCGGCATTGCTTTGTCTCCCATGTCGCCCCGCTTGGGGCGGGTTCCCAGGTGGCGCCCGGCCTGTCTTGATGAGACCGGAAGGGGCATTCTGGCATGGCTGATCCGTCCCTAAACTGACAACTGGCTGTCAGGTTGGCGGCGTTAACATCGCGCCCCAAGGGTTAACCCGAGCAGTACCTGGACCCCTGGCATGTCCGTCACTGGACCGCCCGCCCCCGCCTTCATGCCGGCGGACCTGGCCCCACGGCCCAAGCGGCGGCTCCCGTTTTCCCGTATTCAACATGAACACTAAGAAGCTGACGCGTTATATCGGCATCGCCATGGTGCTGGGCATCGTGGTGGGCTACTTCTGCAACAAGTTCGCGCAGAACCAGCAGGAGGCGGCGCACATCGCCTCGTACTTCAGCCTTGTCACCGACATCTTCCTGCGCATGATCAAGATGATCATCGCGCCGCTCGTGTTCGCCACCCTGGTGACCGGCCTGGCCAGCATGAGCGACGCCAGCGCGGTGGGCCGCATCGGCATGCGCGCCATGATCTGGTTCATCGCCGCCTCGGCGATCTCGCTGCTGCTGGGCCTGGCGCTGGTCAACATCTTCCAGCCCGGCGCGCACATGAACCTGGCGATCCCGGACGCGGGGCTGACATCGGGCCTGAAAACCGGCGACTTCACGCTCAAGGCGTTCATTGCGCACGTCTTTCCCAAGAGCATCGCCGAAGCGATGGCCAACAACGAGATCCTGCAGATCCTGGTGTTCTCGCTGTTCTTCGGCGCCGCGCTGTCGTTCATCCGCGGCAAGGGCCACAACACGATCTACAACATGATCGACGAGCTGGCCAAGATCATGTTCCGCGTCACCGACTACGTGATGCGTTTTGCGCCGCTGGGCGTGTTCGCCGCAATGGCGGCCGCCATCACGACCGAGGGCCTGGGCGTGCTGATCAGCTACGGCAAGCTGATCGGCGAGTTCTATCTGGGCCTGGCCCTTTTGTGGGCGATTCTGTTCGGCGTCGGTTACCTGTTCCTGGGCAAGTCCACGCGCCGTCTGGGCGGCCTCATCAAGGAACCGACCCTGCTGGCGTTCTCGACCGCGAGCAGCGAATCGGCCTACCCCAAGACGATCGAGGCGCTGGCGCGGTTCGGCGTGTCCAAGCGCATTTCCGGATTCGTCCTGCCGCTGGGTTACTCGTTCAACCTTGACGGGTCGATGATGTACCAGTCGTTCGCCGTGCTGTTCATCGCCCAGGCCTACAACATCGAGATGAGTTTCACGCAGCAGCTCACCCTGCTGCTGGTGCTGATGGTGACGAGCAAGGGCATGGCCGGCGTGGCGCGCGCCTCGCTGGTGGTGGTGGCCGCGACGCTGCCGATGTTCCACCTGCCCGAAGCCGGCCTGCTGCTCATCATGGGCATCGACCAGTTCTTCGACATGGGCCGCACCGCCACGAACGTGGTCGGCAACAGCCTGGCCACGGCCGTGATCGCCAAGCTGGAAGGCAATGAAGAGGATCTGCCCACGGATACGGACGCCGAGATTGCCGGCGAGTCGGCCGCCGGGACGGTGGACGCGACCCCGCAACCGGCGCGGACTGCCAGCCAGAACGCATGAAAAAACGGGCCGTAACGGCCCGTTTTCAATGGTGCGCGTCCGCTTGACCGGCGCGAGTGCCGGGCGCAACATAAAAGCCCTTTTCGTCACGCACCGGCGAGGCGCGCATGGGCGCCGCGCCCGGCCCCGCACACCATGAATCTTCTGTTTTCGCCCCGCGCGAAGGCGGCGCTTGCCGCCGGCCTGTTCGCCTGCATTCCCCCTGCGCATGCCTGGACCCGCATTTCCTGCGACCTGACAGGCACGGTCTCCACCTTTCCCACCACCTACCGGCAGTTCCGGACCGACGGCACGGCGCTGACGCAGGTGCTGTTCAAACTGAAAGTCAAAGCCGCCGACATTCCCGACGGCGAAAGGGCCGACACGGACTGCGGCGAGTTCGTGGACAAGGAGGTGGAGGTGGCGCTGGATAACGTGCCAGCGCGCACCATCTTGCGGGGCAAGCCGTTGAAGGTGCGCTACAAGTACGACGAATCGCTGGGGCAAAGCCTGGCGACGCGGTACGAACTGCCGCGCTGACCTTGGCCGCGCTGGCCGGGTGGCGTCAGTCGTTTAGTCAGTCGTTTACCGAGCAGGACACGGGCGCGCCGTCCTCGAACTCGACGTCGTAGGTGTGCACCGGGTCCCAGGGCAGCGTGAACCAGAGCTCGTAGCCGTCGCCGTCTTCGTCGAACAGCCACAGCGCGCGCAGCACGGCTTTTTCCGCCATGGCTTCCGCCGTTTCTTCGGCCAGGAGCTGGTCGTCTTCGATGCCCAGCTTTTTGCAGTGCTCGTACGAATAGTTGTCGAGCAGGAAGTCGGCCGCGGCCAGAATCTGGTCGTCCAGGTTGTCCAGGATGCCCTTGACCACCTTGGATGCGCCCGCATCGGGCTCTTCACCGTCGGTCTGGATCATGACGTGGATGGGGGGCCGGCCCTCGCCGGCGGGGACATTTTCCGCCGCCCACAGATCGGGTTCTTCGAGGTCCTGGGTGAAATTGAATCGTGCCATCTGGGGCTCCGTGAATTGGAAGGGCAAGCGGCAAAAGGCAGCGGCTTGCCCGGGGCCGTGTGGCCTTTCAGCCATTTAACCAGATGCCGGCTACTTCGTCTGTGGCGGGAAGCGACGTTTTTGCGCCTAGGACATGTGCATGTCTTGCCAGACAGGCTTACGCCGCTCGTGCAGGTCAGGCTTGCGCGGGCACGGGTGCTGCCGCGTTTGCGCAGAGGTCCAGCAAAATGTCCGAAAACTGCGACTCGGCCGTCAACGCCTGTTCGCGCTTCCTCCGGATCAGGTTGATCGGCGGCAGCTCCCAGCCGAAATCCCACGGCACCATGCCCAGCCTGCCCCGCTGGCAAAGTTCGCGCGCGATGTCTTCGGGCACCACCGAAATCGACGATTCGTTCTGCGACAGGATGCCCTCGATCACATCCGTCGAATAGGCCTCCAGCACGGGCGACGGCGGCTGCAGCCCGGCACGGATGAAGTGTTCGACGATCAGTTGCCGCGTGGGCGTATTGGCCGCCGGCAGCACCCAGTCCAGCGCCGCCACCGCGGCCCAGTCGGGCTTGCGCCGCGCCAGCCGCTGGGCCAGCCGGCCGTGCGCGACCAGGCGGGGCCGTTGGCGGTACAGCACGCGATGAATCAGGTCTTCGTGCATCACCGTGGACGTGGCGCGGCTGATGATGCAGTCCAGCTCGTGCTGGCGCAGCATCGGCACCAGATGATCGGTCGTGGCGCGGTGCAGGCTCAGCGTCACGCCGTGGCGCTGGTGCAATTGGCTGATGGCGGCGGTGAGCAAGGCGCTGGACACGTACGGGACCACGCCCACGTGCAGGTGCGCGGAGCGCCCGGCCTGCAAGGCCTCGACTTCGCGCTCCCACAGGTCCAGATCGCTGAGCATGTGACGCGCCCGCACCAGCGCTAGATTGCCCAGCTGGGTGGGCTGCAGGCCGCTGCCCGTGCGCAGGAACAGGGGCGCGCCGAAGATGTCCTCCAGCTCGGCCAGGGACTTGGTGACCGCGGGCTGGCTGATGCCGGTCTGCGCGGCGACCCGCGTCAGCGATTTATGGCGGTCGATATTGACCAGCAGCATCAGGTGCCGGTGCTTCAGGCGGTTGGCAAGTCGGACGGCGTCGCGGCTCATGGCGTTTTCCAGATAACCATTTGGTTATGCAATTATGCCCATAAAGATAAAACCAGTTATTTCTGAGTCCTATACTGCACGCATCATTTCCTGCCCTCCCGGTATCCCGCGATGAATCCGTCCTTCACCACCCGACCTGAAATACGCGGCACGTACGGCGTGGTTTCGTCCACGCACTGGCTGGCCTCGCAAGTGGCCATGAGCGTGCTGGAGCGCGGGGGCAACGCGTACGACGCGGCCGTGGCCGGCGGATTCGTGCTGCAGATCGTCGAGCCGCACCTGAACGGGCCGGGCGGTGAAGTCCCCATCCTGATCTGGAGCGAACGCGAAAAGCGCATGCGCGCGCTGTGCGGCCAAGGCCCGGCGCCCGCGCTGGCGACCCCCGCCTATTTCCGCGAGCTGGGCGTGGACCTCGTGCCCGGAATCGGCCTGCTGCCCGCCACGGTGCCGGGCGCGTTCGGCGCCTGGCTGACGCTGCTGCGCGATTACGGCACATGGGAGCTGGCGGACGTGCTGCGGCCAGCCATCGACTATGCGCGCGACGGCTTTCCGCTGGTCCCGCGGATCTCGCAGGCGATCCTGGCCGTGCAGGCGCTGTTTCGCGACGAATGGAAAAGCTCGGGCGAGGTCTGGCTGCCCGGCGGCCGCGTGCCCGCCCCCGACGCGCTGTTCCGCACGCCGGCCATCGCGGCCACCTACACCCGCATCCTGGACGAAGCCCACGCCGCCAGCACCGACCGGCGCGGCCGCATCGATGCGGCGCTGGACGTGTGGTACCGGGGATTCGTCGCCGATGCGATCGACAGTTTCTATACCAACGAGGCCACGCTGGACACCACCGGCCAGCGCAACCGCGGGCTGCTGCGCAAAGCCGACCTGGCCGATTGGCGCGCCACCTACGACGAACCGCTGACCACGCAATATGGCCGCTACACGGTGGCCAAATGCGGCGTCTGGTCGCAAGGCCCGGTGCATCTGCAACAGCTGGCGCTGCTGCGCCACCTTGACGTGGACAAGCTGGACCCGCTGTCGCCGCAATTCGTGCACCGTGTGGCCGAAGCCGCCAAGCTAGCGTTCGCCGACCGCACCGCCTGGTATGGCGATCCCGATCACGCGCAGGTGCCGCTGGCGGCGCTGCTGAGCGACGACTATGCCCGAGCGCGCGCCGCCGGCATCGGCGATCGCGCGTCGGCCGCGCTGCAACCCGGCAGTCCGGGGGGCTTGCCGCCGCGCCTGCCCGACCTGGACGCCGCCATCCGCACCCTGGCCGCCTCGGACACGCGCTACGGCGTGGGCGAACCGACCTTCGCGGCGTTGCCGCCCGTCGACGAATGGGCCTCGCGCGAACTGTTCGTGGGCGACACCTGCCAGATCGACGTCATCGACCGCGACGGCAACATGGTGGCCGCCACGCCGTCGGGCGGCTGGCTGTCGTCAAGTCCCGTGGTACCTGCGCTGGGCTTTTCGCTCACGACGCGCCTGCAGATGACCTGGCTGGACGATGGCGTGCCGGGCCAGCTGCAGCCGGGCAAGCGCCCCTGCACCACGCTGTCGCCCGGCCTTGCGCTGCGCGACGGTCAGCCTTACATGGCGTTCGGCACGCCGGGCGGCGACCAGCAGGACCAATGGACCGTCGCGTTCTTCCTGCGTCACGCCATGGGCATGAACCTGCAGGCGGCGATCGAGGCGCCGTCCTGGCATATCGATCACTTTCCAGGCTCGTTCTGGCCGCGCGCGCTGACGCTGAACCGGCTGACGGTGGAGTCGCGCATGCCCGCGGCCACGCTGGATGCGCTGCGCGAGGCCGGTCACGACGTCAAGGTAGGACCGGACTGGTCCGAAGGCCGCATCAGCGCCTGCACGCGCGAACCCGCCGCTGGCGGACGCCTGCTGCTGCGCGCCGCCGCCAATCCCCGTGGCATGCAGGGATACGCCGTCGGCCGCTAAATCACTTTTTCTTTCGACCGGCTCTCAGAAGCCGGACACTACGCAAGGGGTAAACACCATGACACTGCAACTCAAACGACTGCTGCGCACGTTCGCGCTGGGACTGGCGATGGCCGCGCCCGCGCTTTCGCAGGCCGCGTGGCCCGAAAAGCCCATCACGCTGGTCGTGCCGTGGGCGGCCGGCGGCTCCACGGACATCCTGGCGCGCGTGTTGTCCGAAGGACTGACGCAATCGCTGGGCCAGCCCGTGATCGTGGAAAACCGTTCGGGCGCGTCCGGCAACATCGGCACGGCGTTCGTGGCGCGCGCCAAGCCGGACGGCTACACGCTGCTGGTGGGCTCGATGAGCACCCACACGATGAACCAGGCGCTCTATTCCAACATGCCGTTCGACGGCGTGAAGGACTTCACGCCGATCGCCGAACTGGCCCTCGTGACCAACACGATGGTGGTGCATCCGTCGGTGCCGGCCTCGAACCTGAAGGAATTCATCGCCTACGTGAAGGCCAATCCCGACAACGTGGCTTATGCCTCGGCGGGTCAGGGCTCGACCAACCACCTGAGCGCCGTCCTGTTCGAGAAGGCCGCCGGCGTGAAGATGATGCACATCCCCTACCGCGGCGGCGCGCCTGCGGTGCTGGACACCGTGGCCGGGCGCACGCAGGTGCTCTTCAGCGCCGGCACGCAGACGCTGCCGCACGTGCAGTCGGGCAAGCTCAAGCTGCTGGCCGTCACGGAAGAAAAGCGCTCGCCGCTGCTGCCCGATGTGCCCACCGTAGCCGAAACGCTGCCCGGCTATGAATTGGCGGTCTGGTACGGCGCATTTGGCCCGGCCGGCATGCCGCCCGAACTGACGGCCCGGCTGAACCGCGAGATCAACGTGATTCTGAAGCGGCCCGATGTCATCAAGAAGATGGGCGACATGGGCGTGCTGCTGACCGACACCACGCCCGAGCAGTTCGGCCAGATCCTGGCGCGCGACGCCGACAAGTACGGCAAGTTGATCAAAGAACTGGGCATCACCGCGGAATGACGGACCACGCCCTCAGCTCGGCCGCCACGGGCGTGCAAGCCATCGGCCAGGCGTACGCGCAGGGCAATGCGCAGGCGGCCTTTCAGGCCATCGATGCCTACGCCGGCCTCGCCCTCGCGCACACGCTGTGCACCGTGAATCGTTACGACGCCAGCGCCATGCGCGTGGTGCGGCTGTATAGCTCGAACCCGCAGGCCTACCCGCCGGGCGGGAGCAAGGACAAGACCGGCACGGCCTGGGGCCGGCACGTCCTGCTGGAGCAGCAGGTGTTCGTCGGCCAGGGAGAGGACGCCATCCGCGAGTTCTTCAACGACCACGACGCCATCCGCGAACTGGGCTTGAAATCCGTCATCAACGTGCCGGTCGTCTATGACGGCACGTGCCTGGGCACCGTCAACTTCCTGATGCCGCGCGCCGCGGTGACGCAGGCGGACATCGACGCGGCACGGCTGGCGGCCCTCCTGGCCCTGCCCGCATTCCACGCGCTGCAGGCGGCACAGCCCGCCTCCTGACCGCTGCCTGGACCGGATGCCGCGCGTTGCCCGGCATCCGGCGGAAACCCTGACGCAGCAACGATCTGAAAGACATCCGGCTCAAAAGCGGGAGCCGACGCCCGTCGCCGCGGGTATATTGGGGTTATTCCCCCAACCTGCCTGGCGCTCATCATGATCAAAGGTTCCTGCCTCTGCGGCCGTGTCGCCTACGAGATCAACGGTCCGCTCACCGATGCCCTGAACTGCCATTGCGTGATGTGCCGCAAGACGCATGGCGCGGCCTTCCGCAGCCGCGCAACGGTCCAGTCCAAGGATTTTGCCTGGACCCAGGGGGAAGACCACGTGACCTGGTACGCCTCGTCGCCCGGCAACTACCGGGGCTTCTGCGAGGCCTGCGGCACGCCCCTGCTCAGCCGCTTTGACCAGACGCCCGACGTCTACGGCCTGCCGCTGGGCCCGCTGGACGACGATCCGGGCGTCAAGCCCAAGGCGCATTACCATGTCGCGAGCAAGGCGCCGTGGTACGACATCACGGATGCGCTGCCCCAGCATCCCGGCGCCATGGACGACGCGCCCGAGCACGATCCGCAGGCGCCGCCACTGACCATTTCACACGGAAGATGAACCCACGTCCGGCTCCGGACTTCACAGGAGACTGATATGAGCGACTTTGGCGTCGTACTGGACCCCACCACCCTGCGTTTCACGCGCACGCTGCCGGCCAGCGTGGACGAGGTGTGGGCCTGGCTGACGGAATCCGACAAGCGCGGCCAATGGCTGGCTTCAGGCGACATGGACCTGATGGAAGGGGGCGGCGTCACGCTGCGGTTCCTGCATGCCGACCTGTCCTCCGTGCGCGAACCGACGCCCGAGGCCTACAAGCCCTACGAAGAAGGCCTCACCACGCAAGGCCTCATCACCCGGTGCGAACCGCCGCACCTCTTGAGTTACACCTGGGGCGGATCGGCGGGCGCGCCATCCGAGGTGATGTTCGAACTGTCCCCCAACGCAGATTCCGCCCTGCTCGTCCTCACCCACCGCAAACTTGCCACCCGGGACGACATGGTCGACGTGGCGGGCGGCTGGCACACGCATCTGAACGTGCTCGCGGCCCGGCTGGCCGGCCGCGATCCGGGCCCGTTCTGGTCGGCCAATGCCGCCTGGGAGGCCGAATACCAGCGCCGCATCCCCCGGCGTTAGAGTCGTTCAAGCGCAACTATCACGGCCCGATCTGGCATAAAAGCTGGCTAAACCGCCCGCTTTGCAGTAACATAAGAGCGTGATTTTTCCGCAAAAACCGGACTTCGGTCATCCTGCGTGCCAACTTGTAGCGCCCACCAAAGGGCGCTACTGAATGAACGTCAGCGACGCGAACGAGATCCGGTTTTTTATTGGGCGCCCCCCGTCACTGCCCAGCACGCTGCTGCAGTCCTCGTGGCGCCAGGCGTTGCCGCAACCGCTGCAACCCCGCTTCTTCCGGCCAGGTGCCCGCAGCACCCACGCCGCGACCCCGGCGCGCACCGCGCGCACTTACCTCAGGGCGCGAGTATCCGCCATTTCAGACATCCCTTCGGATGCCGTGGCCCATACCCACGCTTGCCCGAACGTTTTTTTGCGTTCAAACCGCTGGACCGGTTTATCCGAGTCCGACGCGCTTGCCGCCTTGCGCGGCGCCTCATGCCGCCGGCATGGCTGCGCGTTTTGATCAAGGAGTAGAGCATGGCTAAAGAAGAACTCATCGAATTGGATGGCATCGTTGACGAAGTGCTGCCCGATAGCCGCTACCGCGTCAAACTGGACAACGGCATCGAAGTCGGCGCCTACGCATCCGGCCGTATCCGCAAGCACCGCATCCGCATCCTCGCGGGCGATCGCGTCACCCTGGAAATGTCCCCGTACGACCTGACCAAGGGCCGGATCAACTTCCGCCACAAGGACGAACGCGCTCCCGCCCCGCATCGTCCCCAGCAATACCGCCGCTAAGCCGGCCGCCCGGGCCGGCTTCATGCCGGCGCCCGGCACCCACTTTTCGCGAATCCTAAAGCCCGATTCGCGTCCTGCCGTAATGCGTGGAACGCCCGTTCATGAAAGAATGGCGCTCCCTCGCCTGGCGCAACGCCAGGCCGGATACGCACGAAGCACGATGGACCTGAAAGAAGAATTGCAAGCCGCCGCAGACCAGCTTGCCCTGGCGCGAAGAAGATTCGCGAAGGGCGAGGAAGGCCTGCGCCTGCTGCGCCAGTCGCGCGAGGCCTTCATCAACAGCCTGCGCAACACCGGCCTGACCTACGCCGAAGCCAAGACCAAATACGACAACTGCCTGGACGACCAGGAAGCCGGCCAACGCAGCGTGCAGCAGCAGATGGAATACGCCGAGCGCATGCACCAATACGTGCTCAAGCGCATCGCGCTGGCGGCAGAGCAGGCCTGAACCCGGCCCGCCCCCGATCCCCGCCGTTCGTCAGGGCTTGAACGCCCCAATGAAGATCGCCGGATCGATGCGCGCATCGTTCAGGCTGACGTTCCAGTGCAGGTGCGGGCCCGTCGCCCGCCCGGTCGCACCCACCTTGCCCACCACGCCGCCGCGCGGCACCTCGTCGCCGACTTTCACATCGACGGCCGACATATGGCAGAACATGCTGATCAATCCCTGGCCATGGTCCAGGAACACCGTCTTGCCATTGAAGAAGTAATCCCCCACCAGCACCACCACCCCGGCAGCCGGCGCCTTGATGGGCGTTCCGGCCGGCACGGCGAAATCCAGGCCTGAATGGGGATTGCGTTCCTGGCCGTTGAAGAAGCGGCGCAGGCCGAACGGGCTGGACAGGCGTCCGCCGTTGACGGGCCGGTCCAGGATCAGGTTGCTGGGCGTGACGCCGGCGCGATAGACGCGGTAGGCCTCGATCTGCTCGGCCAGCTCGCGTTCGATGCGCTTGAGATCGTCCGGGTTCGGATCCACCTGGCGCCGGTTCTTGAGCGTGATGTGCTGGGCGACGTAATCCTTGGCCCCCACCGAGAAGGCCACCTGGCGCGTGCCTGCGGCATCCTTGACCTGGACGTGCTCCTGGCCAGGCTTCACGCTGAGCGGGATCCCGACCACGGCGATCCACTGCTTGCCCTGTTCCCGCACCACCAGCACGCGCCGGTCCTGGTAGGTGACCTCGGGCGCGCTGGCCGCGTCGCCCAGCGTCAGGACGGCCACCCCGCCCGGCACGCGGGCGTCGAGCTTGCGGCTGATGTAGCTGCCCTGCTGCGCCCGCGCGGGCCAGGCCAGGCACAGGCTGGCCGCAGCCAGCCCGGCGCGCAGGACGTCGCGGCGTTCGAACATGGGGCTTACAGGCACAGGTTGGCCGGTTCGATGATGGTCTGGTCGCGGCGGGCGATGCGCGTGGACAGGCGGGTCTCGGTCTTGCCCTGCCAGTGGGTCGTCGTCATGACGGCCTCGACGCCCAGGCTGCCGTGCAGGATGAGCTCGTAACCATTGCGCACCGGCTTCTGTTCGAAATTGACGCCCAGCCCCTTCCAGGCGTCCGCCACGCACTGCGTGTAGTCCTGGGCGGTGCGCGCGGTCGAGCCGTAAAAGACGGGCTCGCGGTCGCGGACGTCTTTGACGTTGGCGCAGGCGGTCAGGGCAGCCAGAACGGTAAGGGACAGGATGATACGAGCCTTCATGACGATGGAAACTCTCGGTCGGTAGGGATTGATCGGGGCGGCCAACTATACCGCACGGTCTTTTGGCGCCTTGGCCCGGCAACGCCCGGCCAAGGCTTCACGCCTGCGGCGGGCGGCGGGCGGACTTGGGGCGGAAGGCCGCGATGACCTCGGGACGCGTCTCGGCGTAGGGACCGCCGATGAGGTCGATGCAGTACGGGATGGCGGCGAAGATGCCGGGCACCAGCACCGCGCCGTCCTCGCCCTTCAAGCCTTCCAGCGTCTCGCGTATGGACTTGGGCTGGCCGGGAAGGTTCACGATCAGGGCGGCATGGCCGTCCGTTTCGCGGATGACGGCCACCTGCCGCGACAGGATGGCCGTGGGCACGAAGCGCAGGCTGATCTGGCGCATCTGTTCGCCAAAACCAGGCATTTCCTTGGTGCCGACGGCCAGCGTGGCCTCGGGCGTGACGTCGCGCCGCGCCGGGCCGGTGCCGCCGGTCGTCAGGACGAGATCGCAGCCGCAGCCGTCGACCAGTTCGATCAGGGTCTCGGAGATGCGGGCCGGCTCGTCGGGAATCAGCCGGTCGACCGCCTGCCACGGCGAGGCCAGCGCCCCGCCCAGCCACTCGCGCAGCGCGGGCAGTCCTTGGTCCTGATAGGCGCCGGTGGAGGCGCGGTCGGAAACGGACACCAGGCCCACGATGAGTTCGTCGGGATGGCTGCGGGCGATTCGGGCAATGTGGGTCATGGCGTAGCGGGGAATCCGGCAATGAAGCGCCGCGGCGGCGGCAGGCAGCGCGGCCGCCGTGGCTTGCCGGACGGCCGCGCGACATCGATGCTATCGCATTCTCTAAGGCGGCATGCGGCGGGGTCGGCGGCGCCAAGTGTCGCAAAAAGGGGAAACCGCCCGCCGCCCAGGGTTTCCCGCGCTTGTTCGCGTCATGGACGCTGGATAACATCCGCTAACAATCCCGGCCCAATATCGCGGCGCGGCGCATTTTCAGGTTTTCCATGTTCACACGCACTCTCCGGCAGCACGCGCTTGCCGCGGCGCTGGCCCTGTCCGCCGCAGCCGTGGCCGGCTGGGCGGCCCTGCACACGCTGGCCTTGAAGACCGAACCGGTGCCGGCCGCCGCGCCGGGCCTATACATTCCCAACCTGGGCAATACGCTGGACGAGCAGACGCGCAACCTGTCGCGGCTAAGCCAGGCGCTGCGCACGGGCGACCGGCTGGTAATCCTGGGCTCGTCGGAGCTCACCAGCAACGACCTGCGCTTCGTGCCCTACCGCTTCCTGGCCGATGAACTGCAGATGCCCGTCCTGGCGTATGGTCATTCGGGTTTTCAGTCGCTGGGCATGCAGTTCGTGCTGGCGGCGCTGGCCGACGACCTGTCGCCGGCCTCGCGCGTGGTGGTGATGTTGTCGCCCGGCTGGTTTGATGGCGACGGCGGACTGGGACCGGACGAATTCAAGGAACACGCCAACCCGTTGTTGCCGCGCCTGCTGCGCCAGCCCGATGGCCGGACCGAGGTCATGCGCTGGCTGGACGCCAAGGCGGACGCGGGCGTGTACTGGTCGATGGCGGCCGAGCAGGCGTATGTGTTCCGCCAACGCCTGGCGGGCCTGTGGGCGCCGGCGTACGCCGCGCCCGCCCCCGAACCGGAGCGCGAGGGCCCGGCGATGGCGGCCCGCGTCGTGGATTGGGACGCGCTGGCCGCCGAAGCCCAGGCCGCCGAACAGGCGCTGATGACGGACAACCGCTATGCCGTGCGCGACGAATTTTTCAACAAGTATTTGCGCACCATCCCCGCCGGCGGCAAGACCGCCTACCAGCCGCAACCCCTGACCGGGCGCGACGAACTGCGCGAACTGGCCGCGCTGATGGCGCTGCTGCGCCAGCACGAGGTCAATGCGCTGTTCGTCATGCAGCCCCTGCACCCCATGGTCTTCAAGGACCTGAACCGGTTCGACCCGATCCAGCGTCAGGTCGCGGGCCTGTGCCAGACTTACGCGATGACCTGCATGGATATGTATGACGCGCCCTTCGAGGTGGGCACGTTGCGCGACGTGCAGCATCTGGGCGAGCTGGGGTGGCTGCGCGTCAATCAGAAGATCGCCGAGGTATTCCGCCCATGAAACGAACACTCTGGCTCTGCCTGCTGTATCTCGGCATCCTGGCCGTGATGGTCATCCAGGCGGATACCTCCGCCAATCTGGGCAAACCCATGGAGATCGAATTCCAATATTCGAAGTTCTAAGATTTGGGGGCCGCTTCATTCAGGGACAGGTCATAAATCTGCAATAATCGGGGCATTCTCGCCGGAACCTCGCCCCCTCCCCCATGTTCGACCTCTTCCACGGCCTAGACCTTTGGGTTGGCCTCAGTCTTGTGCTGGCCCTGACATTCGTCCTGGCCTTCGAATTCATCAACGGCTTTCATGACACGGCGAACGCCGTGGCAACCGTCATCTACACCAAGGCCATGCCGCCCCACCTGGCGGTGGTCCTGTCCGGCATCTTCAACTTCCTGGGTGTGTTGCTGGGCGGCGTGGGCGTCGCCTACGCCATCGTCCATCTGCTGCCCGTCGAACTGCTGATCAATGTCGATACCGGCCGCGGGCTTGCGATGGTGTTCGCCATGCTGGCGGCGGCCATCGCCTGGAACCTGGGCACCTGGTACTTCGGCATTCCCGCCTCCAGCTCGCACACGCTGATCGGCTCGATCCTGGGCGTGGGCCTGGCCAATGCGCTCATCACCGACCTGCCGCTGGGCGAAGGGGTGAACTGGGGCAAGGCCATCGACATCGGCATGTCGCTGGTCGCCTCGCCCATCGCCGGCTTTGCCGTGGCCGGCTTGCTGCTGCTGGCGCTCAAGCGCTGGCTGCCGCTGTCCAAGATGCACAAGACGCCCGAACAGCGCCGCGCCATCGACAACAAGAAGCACCCGCCATTCTGGAACCGCCTGGTGCTGGTCCTGTCGGCCATGGGCGTGAGCTTCGTGCACGGCTCGAACGACGGGCAGAAGGGCATCGGCCTCATCATGCTGGTGCTGATCGGCATCGTGCCGGCCAATTTCGTGCTGGACACCCACAGCACCACCTACCAGATCGAACGCACGCGCGACGCGGCCAATCACCTGCTGGTGTTCTACCAGCGCAACGAGGCGCTGCTGGGCGACTACCTGTCGCTGCGCCGCGTCAATATGCAGGAAGAACTGCCGGCCAACTTCCGCTGCGATCCCACGCTGACCGTGCCGACCATCATGGCGCTGCAAAAAGACCTGCACGGCGTGTCCAACTACGCCGACCTGTCCGCGCAGAAGCGCATCGACGTGCGCCGTTACCTGCTGTGCCTGGACGACACCGCCAAGAAGGTGGCCCGCCTGGAAGGGCTGCCCGCCCGCGAGGCCGCCGACCTGCAACGGCTGCGCGCGGACCTGACCGCCACCACCGAATACGCGCCCCTGTGGGTAATCGTGGCCGTGGCGCTGGCGCTCGGCGCGGGCACCATGGTCGGCTGGCGTCGCGTGGTGCTGACCGTGGGAGAAAAGATCGGCAAGCAAGGCATGACGTACGCGCAAGGCATGTCGGCGCAGCTGACCGCCGTGGGCGCCATCGGGCTGGCCAACGTCTTCAGCCTGCCGGTGTCGACGACCCACGTGCTGTCCTCCGGCGTGGCGGGCACCATGATCGCCAACAAGTCCGGACTGCAGGGCAACACCGTGCGCAACATTCTGCTGGCGTGGGTGCTGACCCTGCCCGCCTCGATGCTGCTGGCCGCCGGCCTTTTCTGGATCGGCGTGCAGTTCACCGGCTGATGAAACACGGCCGTGCAGGCAATCTGCACGGCCGCTGCAACACTCTGGGTACTGCGCAGGCCTATGCGCCCGCGCCCCGCGCCGTCTACGATGGCGCCATGACTACCGCTTCCCCCACCCTGCATTACATCTTCGATCCGCTTTGCGGCTGGTGCTATGGCGCCGCGCCGCTGGTGGAGGCCGCCCGCGGCATTGCGGGCCTTCACATCGAGCCCCATGGCGGCGGCATGATGACGGGCAGCAACCGCCAGCCGGTCACCGACGCCCTGCGCCGCTATGTCATGCCGCACGACGAACGCATCGCCGGCCTGACGGGCCAGCCGTTCGGCAAGGACTACTTCGACGGTCTGCTACGCGACACCGGGGCCGTGTTCGATTCGGAACCGCCCACCACCGCCATCCTGGCCGCGCAAACCCTGGCCGGCCGCGGCCTGGACCTGCTGCGCCGCCTCCAACGTGCGCATTACGTCCAAGGCCTGCGCATCGCCGACCCCGCCGTGCTGCGCACGCTGGCTGCCGATACCGGACTGGACGCCGGCGCCTTCGACGCCGCCTACGCCAAGGCCGAGGGCGACGAGACGGCCGCGCATATTGCCGCCAGCCGCCGATTGCTGGCGCAGGTGGGCGGCACGGGTTTTCCGACGCTGGCGCTGGAGCGCGAAGGCGTTTTCACACTGCTCGAACCCAGCCGCTATCTGGGCCGCCCCGACGCATGGCGCGATCATCTGCAAACGCGCATCCAGGGCGGTGCCTGACGCCTCGCGCGCTTGCTAGGCCGCCAAGGCCAGCAATACCCCGTACCCGCCCATGCCAAGCAGCACCGCGACGCCCGTATTGCTGACCAGGCGCGCGGCAACGCCGGTGACTGCCAGCCCGCCCACGTACGGCGCGATGCGGGCCGCCTCGTTTGCCGCGCCCAGCAGATCGGGCACGATGACGGCGGCCGCGATGCCCGCGAGTAGCGACGGACCCAGCGCGGACAGCGCCGAGCCTTCGCGGGACAGCCGCCGCAGCAGCCGGCTGCGCTCGGACAGCATGAAAGGCAGCGCGCGCGTGAGGTACGTGATGACCGCCATCGCGATGACGGCGCCCCAGAATTCCAAGCCATTGGTGTTCATGCGGCCCTCTTCATGCGATAGGCGGCGCAGCCGATGACCGCGCCGGCCAGGATGGCAAGGCTGGTGTATCCCAGCGCGGCAATCAGCCCGGCCCCGCCCACGGCGGCCAGGATGGGCCATCCCATGCCGCGCCGCGCGCTCTGGCACACCAGCGCCATGAACAGCGCCGGCAGCGCAAAACGCATGACCTGCGACAGCATCGGATAGTGTTTCTCCAGGCCATCGCCGGCGTACACGCCCACGGCCGTGCCGGCGATCCAGGTCAGCCATGCGCCCACGCCCAGCGCAATCATCCACCCCTGGCGGCCGCCGGGTTCGACGGCCTGCAGGCGATTGAAGGCGGTGGCAAAGACTTCGTCGGTCAGCAGGAATGCGACCTTCAGGCGATCGCGCAGCGCTGCGGGCAGGAAGCGCGACAGCAGCGGGCCGTAGAGCAGGTGCCGCGCGTTCAGCAGCGAGCACAGCGCCACCACCCAGAGCCAGGGCGTTCCCGCCTTGATGGAGGCCAGCAACAGGAATTGGCTGGCGCCGGCGTAGACCAGCACGGAAATCAGGACGACCTGCAGCGGCGTCAGGCCGGCCGCGACGCCGGCAATACCGAAGGTCACGGCCACCGGAAAGTAGCCGATCATGACCGGCAGACACGATTTCAGTCCATCGATGCGCGCGCTGCCGGACGGGGCGCGCGCGGCGTCGGGGGGAGTCTCCAAGGCGCTCATTGCTTCTACGTAGTGCGGCGGGCGCCCATTTTACCTAGCGCCGCACGCGCGCTATCGCGTGGCCCGCGCGCTCAGGGCATCGCCCCCAATGCCCGCAGTTGCGACTTCAGCCGGCGCACCTCCTGGCTCAGGTCCAGAATGAGGGCCACGGCGTCCAGGCCAGCGCCAAAGTCGTGCTCCAGCCGGCGCGCGTGCAGGGCGCGCTGCAGGTCCACGCTGTAGAAGCGCCATTCCGAGGGGCCGCTGCCGCTGGCGTTGACGATGCCGACCTCGACCAGCTGAGCCACCCATTCCACTTCGGCGCCGCAGGCGCGGGCCAGGTCGTCGGCGCTGAGCGGCTGCGACTTGCCCACGACGGTGGCGCTGGTGATCACTATCTTTTTCATGCTCAGACCCCCAGGTTGCGGCGCGGGTTGAAGGGCAGGTCCTGCTGCAGCTTGCGGTAGGCGGCCTTGGCGGCGTCGCTGTCGGCGGGCGGCAGCACCAGGTCAAGGACCAGGTACAGGTCGCCCGGCGGATCGCCCGGAATGCCGCGTCCGCGCAGCCGCAACTTGCGGCCGTTGCCGGAACCGGCCGGCACGGACACTTCGACCGTGCCGCCCGGCGTGGGCGCCTTGACGCTGGCGCCCAGGGCGGCTTCCCAGGGCGCGACCGGCAGCGTCATGTAGAGATCGCGCCCTTCGGCGCGGTAGCGCGGATGCGGCTTGAAGCGCACCTCCAGATACAGGTCGCCGTTGTCGCCGCCGCCGTAGCCCGGCATGCCCTGCCCCGCCAGCCGGATGTACTGGCCTTCGCGCACGCCTGCCGGAATCTTGACGCTGAGCGTGCGGCTTTGCATGTGCGGGCGGCCCTGGTCGTCCATCTGCATGGAGCGCAGGCTGATGTCGCGCGTGGCGCCCTTGATCGCGTCTTCCAGGTCGACCTCGATCGCGGCGTGGTGGTCCTCGCCGCGCGCGCGGAATTCCTGTTGCCGCGCGCCATGCCGGCCGCCCCGCCCGCCAAACAGCGACGAAAAGAACTCGCTGAATTGCGCCTCGTCGCCGGGCGCCGCGCCGCGGTGGAACTCGAAGCCTTCGTCCCAGCCGGGCGGAGGCTGGAAGCCGCCGCCGGGCGACACGCCTGCCGCGAGATTGTCATAGGCCTGGCGCTTTTCGGCGTCGCGCAGCACGTCGTACGCTTCGTTCACGTCGCGCATGCGGGTTTCGGCGTCGCTTTCCTTGCTGACGTCGGGGTGATATTTGCGGGCGAGCTTGCGGTACGCCTTGCGGATGTCGTCGTCGGACGCGCCCTGTTCCACCCCAAGAATGCTGTAGTAGTCCTTGAACTCCATGTTCCAGCTCACGTAGAGGGTTGAGGCCGCGTCCGGCACAGCCGGATCCGGCCTTGAATAGCGAGAAGATAGGGGTTATGGACCGATTTTTCAATGCGATTGCGCAGTTGGCGGCCAGGCGCATAATGGTCGGTTTGCGCGGCTTACTCCCAAAGGACCGATCGTGCTGGAAATCATCGACGCCGACTTCAACGACACTGACCACGGCCGCCAGGTGCTGGCCATGCTGAACGAATACGCCAGCGGTCCCATGGGCGGCAATACGCCCTTGCCGGCCCATGCGCAGGCCAACCTGATCCCCGAGCTTGCCCGCCGCCCGACCGTGCGCGCGTTGCTGGCGCGCATCGACGGCCAGGCCGCCGGCGTCGCAATCTACGTGGAAGGCTTCTCCACCTTTGCCTGCCGCCCGCTGCTGAACCTGCACGACCTGGCGGTGTCGCCGCGGTTTCAGGGCCAGGGCGTGGGCAAGGCGCTGCTTGCGGCGCTTGAGGACCGCGCCCGCCAGATGGATTGCTGCAAGATCACGCTGGAAGTGCTGGAGGGCAACACCGTCGCCCAGGGCCTTTACCGCAAGCTGGGCTTCGAGGGCTACGCGCTGGACGATGCGACCGGCCGCGCCATGTTCTGGCAGAAAAAGCTGGCCGCCTGAATGGCGTAGTATGTGTTTTTCGCCCCGGATTCGGGGGCGGACCGACCCTGCAGGAATCACGATGAAGATGAGCAACATCCCCTTCGGCACCACCGACTGGTCCGAAGTGGAACGCACCGAACACGCCGGCGACACCGGCATGGCTTACTGGCGGACCCGCCATTTCGGCGACCTGCGCGTGCGCATGGTGGAATACACCCCCGGTTACCTGGCCGACCACTGGTGCACCAAGGGCCACATTCTGTTCTGCCTGGAAGGCGAACTGCACACCGAACTGGAAGACGGCCGCCAGTTCGTCCTGACGCCCGGCATGAGCTATCAGGTCGCCGATCAGGCCGAACCGCACCGCTCGTCCACCGCAACCGGCGCCAAGCTCTTCATCGTCGACTGACGCGCCCGCGCGACACGCCTGTATTGCACTTGCGTTACGCTTTGCAAACCAGACGCCGCGCGCAGCCTGACCATTCGTTACCCCGCCTGACCGGAGACAAGCTTTGGGCGCCCCGATTACGCTATACGTCGATTCCCTGTTTCTCAGCCCGTACGCCATGTCGGTCTACGTGGCGCTGACCGAAAAGCAGCTGCCTTTCGAAGTGCGCCCCATCGACCTGAGCGCCGGCGAACAGCGCATGCAGCCCTTCCAGTGCCGCGCGCTAACGGCCCGGGTGCCGGCCTTGACGCATGCGGACTTCAACCTGACCGAATCCAGCGTCATCGCCGAATACCTGGACGAAGCCTTCCCCGCACCCGGCCACGCAGCCCTGTTTCCGTCCGGCATCCACGAACGCGCACGCGCCCGCCAATTGCAGGCCTGGCTGCGCAGCGACCTGGCCGCCCTGCGCCAGGAACGCCCCACCGAAACCGTGTTCTACGGCGAAACAGGCCAGCCGCTTTCCGACGCCGCCCATGCCGCCGCCTCCAAGCTGATCCAGGTGGCCAACCACCTGATCGGCGTTGACCAGACGACGCTGTTCGATGCGTGGTGCATCGCCGATACCGATCTGGCGGTCATGCTCAAGCGCCTTGCGCACGACGACCTTCCCGACACGCTGCGCGCCTACGCCGATGCGCAGTGGCAGCGGCCCGCCGTCCAGAAATGGCTGGAACACAACGCCGCCGCGCGTTGAACTGATCCCTGCCCCAGGGCGGCGCTCCGTCCTGCTGCCCGGGTTGACCTGCCGCAAACGCTCCGATGTTGCACCGCACCATCCATTGCGGTGTAATGGGGAGGTCAACTCCGCCGGTTCCACTGGGGACCGGCTTGGCGGCCATTTGCCGCCGGCAGCTATTTACAGGAGATCGCCATGGCCGGATCCGGCACCGATCACACGCTTGCCCCGTCCTTGAACCCCTGGACGGCCGCCTATGAATACGCCATCGATGCCTGGCAGCGCGGCGTGCTTTACGCCGATGTGATGCGCCAGCGCGGCAACCAGTACCACGATCACATGGCCAAGCGCGCGCCCAACGTGCTCAGCATGGAATTCGAACTGGTGCTCGATGGCCGCGACCTGCCCCGGCCGGTCAATTACGGCCTCTTGCGGATCAAGCCGCCGGCCGGCGTCGAAACGGACCCGATCAAACGCCCCTTCCTGGTGGTGGATCCGCGCGCCGGCCACGGGCCGGGCATTGGCGGTTTCAAGCCGGAAAGCGAGATCGGCGTGGCCGTGCGTGCCGGGCACCCGTGCTACTTCGCGACCTTCCTGCCGCAACCCATGCCCACGCAGACCGTCGAAGACGTGATGATGGCCGAGGCCCGCTTCCTGGAAGAGATCATCGCGCTGCACCCGGATGCCGAAGGCAAGCCCGTCGTCGTGGCCAATTGCCAGGCGGGCTGGCAGATCATGATGACCGCGGCGGTGCGCCCTGAGCTCTTCGGCCCCATCATCGTCGCGGGCGCGCCCCTGTCGTACTGGGCGGGCTGGCGCGGCATGAATCCCATGCGTTATGCCGGCGGCCTGTTGGGCGGCAGTTGGCTGACGGCCATGACCAGCGATCTGGGCAACGGCAAGTTCGACGGCGCCTGGCTGGTGCAGAACTTCGAGAACCTGAATCCGGCCAACACGCTGTGGTCCAAGCAGTACAACCTCTACGCCAATGTCGACACCGAGGCCAGCCGCTACCTGAGCTTCGAAAAATGGTGGGGCGGCCACGTCTTCCTGAATGGCCCCGAGATCCAGTACATCGTCGACAACCTCTTCGTGGGCAACCGCCTGGCGACCGCGGGTCTGGTGACCTCCGACGGCATCCGCATCGACCTGCGCAACATCCGCTCGCCCATCGTGGTGTTCTGCTCCAAGGGCGACAACATCACCCCGCCCCCGCAGGCGCTGGGCTGGATTCCCGACCTGTACCAGAACGAGGCCGAAGTCCTGGCCCACGGCCAGACCATCGTCTACGCCATCCACGAAAGCATCGGCCACCTGGGCATCTTCGTGTCCGGCAGCGTGGCCCGCAAGGAGCACCAGGAGTTCACCTCCAACATCGACATGATCGATGTGCTGCCCCCCGGCATCTATCAGGCCGAAATCGCCGACAAGACGCCGGACACGCCCAACGCCGACCTGGCTTACGGCAACTACGTGCTGTCGTTCGAACAGCGCAAGCTGGACGACGTGCGCGCCATCGTCGACCGCAAGGAAGAGGACGACCAGCGCTTTGCCGCGGTGGCCCGCATCTCCGACATCAACCTGGGCATGTACCGCAGCTTCGTGCAGCCCTGGCTGCGCGCCCTGGTCACGCCGCAGTCTGCCGAATGGATGCAGCGCATGCACCCGCTGCGCCTGCCCTACGAACTGATCTCCGACCGCAACCCGGTCATCGCGCCCATCGCCAAGGTAGCCGAACAGGTGCGCGAGAACCGCAAGCAGGCCTCGCCCACGAATCCGTTCCTGGTCGCGCAGGAGATGTTCTCGAACATGATTGAGACCAGCCTGAACATCTGGCAGGAGCTGCGCGATTCGGCCGACGAACGCACCTTCATGAGCGTCTACGGTTCGCCCGTGGTGCAGGACCTGGCTGGCCTGGGCGCCAAGTCCGGCCCGCCGCGCAGGCATCCGGGCGTCTCGCCGGAGCATCGCCGCTTCATGGAAGAACGCGCCGCGGAATTGCGCTCGATGCTGCAGGAAGGCGGACTGCGCGTGGCGGCGATCCGGATGCTGCTGTACGTGTCGGGCGCCGAGGGCGGCCTGGACGAGCGCAGCTTCGCGCTGATCCGCAAGATGCGCGCCGAGGCCGACAACGCCCTGTCGCTGGAGGAATTCAAGGACGTCATCCGCGAACAGGCGCTGATGATGACGCTGGATTCGACCGCTGCCATCCAGGCCATGCCGCACTTGCTTGACGGCTCGTCGGCTGCCGAGATCCGCGCCGGTCTGGACGCCATGAAGGGCGTCCTGGAAGCGGCCGAACCGCTGAGCGACGCGGCGCGCGAAAGCCTGAACGAAATGGAGCGTATCTTCGAAGCGGCCGAGCGCCGCGCACAGCGGCGCGAACAGGGCCAGAAGGCCGAGCCCTCGCGCGGCGCCGAAGACGCGAAGATGGATGATCCGGTCACCGACCTGGTCGACAAGGCCGCGCAGGTGCCCGGCAAGAACGCCCGGCCGCATCCCGACGCCGCGCGCAAGGCCGTGAATGCGGCCTCCGCGCCCAAGGCTGCGGGCAAGACCGTCGCAAAGACCGCTGCAAAAGCCGCCAATAAAGCCACCCCCAAAACCGCTCCCAAAGCCGCCAATAAAGCCGCGTCCAACGGCGCCAAGTCGCCCGCCAAGCGCGCGGCTGCCGCCCGTCAACCCGCCAAGGCCTGACAACCATGAGCCTCCCGACGTCCACGCACTACGACAAACTCATCGCACGCGCGCAGACGCTTGAACCGGCCGCGTGCGCCATCGCCCACCCGTGCGACGAGCCCTCGTTGTCCGCGGCGCTGGAAGCGCGCGACCTGGGCCTGCTGCGGCCCATCCTGGTCGGACCGGAAGGCAAGATCCGCGACACGGCCGCACAGTTCAACCTGCACCTGGGCGATGCCCGCATCGTGGACGCGCCGCACAGCCATGCCGCCGCGGAAAAGGCTGTCGCGCTGGTGCGCAGCGGCGAGGCGTCGCTGCTCATGAAGGGCAGCCTGCACACCGACGAACTGATGCATGAGGTCGTGGCGCGCACGACGGGCCTGCGCAGCGGCCGGCGCATCAGCCATGTGTTCATCATGGAGGTGCCGACCTATCCCGAGCCGCTTTTCATCACGGACGCGGCCATCAACATCTTTCCGGACCTGGAAACCAAGGCCGACATCATCCGCAACGTGATCGACCTGCATCTGGGATTGGGACTGGGCGAACCGCGCGTGGCGATCCTGTCGGCAGTGGAACAGGTCACGCCCAGTATCCCCAGCACGATCGAGGCGGCCGCGCTGTGCAAGATGGCCGACCGCGGGCAGATCACGGGCGGCGTGCTGGACGGCCCGCTGGCGCTCGACAACGCCATCAGCCCGGACGCCGCACGCATCAAGGGCATCCGTTCGCCCGTGGCGGGCGTGGCGCAGGTGCTGATGGTGCCCGACCTGGAAGCCGGCAACATGCTGGCCAAGAACCTGACGTTTCTCGCCAATGCCGAAGCTGCCGGCATCGTGCTCGGGGCGCGCGTGCCGATCATCCTGACCAGCCGCGCCGACAGCCCGCGCTCGCGTCTTGCCTCGTGCGCGGTGGCGGCAATCTACGCCCACCATCTTGCCCAGCAGCAGGCCAAACCGCTGGCCTGACGCCAGCGCCCTGCCCCCGGCCCGCCGCCGCGGGTTTTCGCGCGATTTGTCTCAACATGGAAGCACACCGCCATGAGCGACACCATCCTCGTCATCAACGCCGGCAGTTCCAGCATCAAGTTCTACCTGTATGACATCGATGCCGGCCATCAGCTCGCGCCCCGTCTGGGCGGCCAGCTCGAAGGCATCGGCACCACGCATCCGCGCCTGCGGGTGCGCGACGCGGCGGGCCAGACGCTGGTCGAGCGCGACATTGCGCCCAGCCACGCGCCGGACGTGCCCAACGCGCAGGAGGTCGTGGGCACGTGGTTGAGCGGCCACCTGGGCGGCGCGCCGCTGGCCGTGGGCCACCGCGTGGTGCACGGCGGGCCCGACCTGTCCGAGCCGGTGCTGATCGATGACGACATCCTGGCCAAGCTGGACACGTTCACGCCGCTTGCGCCGCTGCATCAGCCCAACAACCTGGCGCCGATCCGCGTCATCCGCGAACGCCGGCCCTGGATTCCGCAGGTAGCGTGCTTCGATACGGCATTTCACCGCAGCCATAGCGACGTGGCCGACCGCTATGCGCTGCCCGAGCGTCTGTACCTGGAAGGCGTGCGCCGCTACGGTTTTCATGGTCTGTCCTACGAGTACATCGCGCAGCGCCTGAAGCAGGCGCTGCCGGACATCGCCATGGGCAAGATCGTCACCGCGCACCTCGGTTCAGGCGTGTCGGCCTGCGCCATGCAGGCAGGCAAGAGCGTGGACAGCACGATGGGTTTCACGGCGCTGGAAGGCCTGCCGATGGGCACGCGCCCGGGCCGCCTGGACCCCGGCGTGGTGCTGTGGATGATGGAACAGGGCATGAGCCACGACGAGATCGAGCACATGCTGTATCACGACTGCGGCATGAAGGGCCTGTCGGGCATCAGCAACGACATGCGCGAACTCCTCGCCAGCAATGCGCCGTCGGCCAAGCTGGCGTTGAAGTACTTCGCCTGGCGCGTGGCCGAAGGCATGATCGGCCTGGGCTGCGCGATGAACGGCATCGATGGCATCGTCTTCACTGCCGGCGTCGGCGAAAACTCCGCCGAGATCCGCCAGGCCATCAGCGAGCACTGGGGCTGGCTGGGCATCAAGCTGGATCCCGAACGCAACGCCCGCCACGGGCCGCGCATCTCCACCGACGACAGCCGCATCGGCGTCTACGTGGTGCGCACGAACGAAGAGCTCATCATTGCCCAACACACGCTTGCCCTCGTGAGGCAGCAATGAGCGCGCACCTGCCGCTGGCCGGCAAGCGCGGGCTGGTGACCGGCATCGCGAATGCCGACTCCATCGCGTGGGGCTGCGCCAAGGCGTTTCGCGCGATGGGCGCCGACCTGGCGGTGACCTACCTGAACGACAAGGCCCTGCCGCACGTGGCGCCGCTGGCGCAACAGGTGGACGCGCCCTTGCTGATGCCGCTGAACCTCTTGAACGACGGCGAGCTGGAAGCCGTCTTTGCCCGCATCACGGACGAATGGGGCGCGCTGGATTTCGTGCTGCACTCGGTGGCCTACGCGCCGCGCGAGGACCTGCACGGGCGTGTCACGGACTGCTCGCGGGCGGGCTTTCTGCAGGCGATGGACGTGTCATGCTGGTCCTTCATCCGCATGGCCAAGCTGGCCGAGCCGCTGATGCGCAATGGCGGCGCCCTCTTCTGCATGAGCTATTACGGCTCGCAGATGGTGGTCGAGCACTACAACATGATGGGACCGGTCAAGGCCGCACTGGAATCGGCCACGCGCTACCTGGCCGCCGAACTGGGCCCGCAAGGCATCCGCGTCCACGCGATTTCGCCGGGACCCTTGAAAACGCGCGCCGCGTCCGGCATTGCGGAATTCGACACCATGCTGGACCGCGCCCAGGCCAAGGCGCCCGCGCGCAGCCTGGTGTCGATTGACGACGTTGGCGAAGCGACGGCCTGGCTGGCCACCGATGCGGCGCGGCTGATGACGGGGCAGACGCTGTATATCGACGGCGGGTATCACATCATCGATTGAGGCGGGTCGCTGGCTTGCAAGGTGTCAGACACCCTGCGCGCGACATCCAGGCGCGCAGGTCATTTCTCCAGGGTGTCAGACACCTGGTCATTCGAGGGTGTCAGACACCTGGTCATTCGCAGGTCATTCGCGGGTCAGCCCAGCGTCGCCGGCCCGCCCTGGCGCCAGCGCTCGATGGCTTCCACCGCCTGTTCAGGACTGACGAAGATCCTGTCCGGCCCGATCTTCTTGACCAGCCCCGAGCGCTGCAGCGCCTCGCGGAACTTGCCGTGACCGCCCGCGACCAGCAATAAGATGCCGCGTTCGTCCAGGATGCGTTTGAGTTCATACAGCGCCTCGACGGCGTCGGCATCGGCCTGGGTCATGGCTTCGGCGTCCAGCACGAACCAGCGCACGTCGCCCGCCTGTTCGATGACTTCGCGCGCGCGGCGGCGGAACGCGTCCGCGTTGAAGAACCAGACCGAGGACTCGAACAGCCAGATCACGGCGCCCGGCACGGGCTGGGCCTGCGGATTCAGGTGCATCTTGCCCAGCACGGTTTCGCCCGGCAAGCGGCCCAGCAGCGCATCGCGGGGATTGCCGGACACGTACATGGCATAGAGCAGCGTCGCGCCCACGGAAACCGCCACGCCCTGCAGCACGCCGAACCCCACCACGCCCACGGCCGCCAGGACCCCGAACGCGAGTTCAATCCGGGAGATCCGCGCCAGCCGCTTGAAGGCATGCCAGTCGAACAGACTGGCCGCGGCGAGCAGCAGGATGGCCGACAGCGCAAACTGCGGCAGCCAAAACAGCGGCTCGCTCAACAGGCCCACCACGACGGCCAGCGCGGCCGCCGCGCTGATGCTGACGAGCGGCGACGACCCGCCGGCCACCAGCCCGACCGCCGTGCGCGAATCGGCGCCCGTCACGACGTAGCCCTGGAACAAGCCCGCGGCCACATTGGCCGCGCCAAACCCCACCAGTTCGCGGTTCGGGTCGACGTGGTCGCCCGTGCGCGCCGCAAAGCTGCGCGCCGTCACGATGCCACTGGAAAAACTGACGACCAGCACCCCCGCCGCGCCCAGCAGGATGCCGTCCACGCCTTCCAGACTGACGGGCAGATTGAAGGCCGGCAGCCCGGCCGGCACGTCGCCCACCACCGCAATGCCCATCGCCGGGAAATTGAAGAGCCAGGAAAGCAGGCAGGTCGCGACCACCAGCAAAATGGGGCCAGGCCACGAAGGCCGCCAGCGTTTGATCGCCACCAGGAAGATGCACGAGGCCAGCCCCAGGAACAGCGTCGGCAGCCGGATTTCGGACAGCCGGTGGGACAGTTCCATGAACGGGTGGATCAGGCCGCTGTTGCGCAGGCCCACGCCCGTCAGGCCGCTCAGTTGCGACGTCGCCAGCGTGATCGCCACGCCGGCCATGTACCCGATCAGCACCGGCCGCGACAGCAGGTTCGCAAGCACGCCCAACCGCAGGACCCGGGCGATGAGGCAACCCACGCCAACGGTGAGCGCGATGCTGGTGGCGGCCTGCAGCCGCGCCTCGGGTGTGGTCAGCGCCATGCCGGTCAAGGTGGCGGCAATGAGGGTGCAGGTGGCGGTGTCGGGACCGACGATGAGCGTGCGCGACGAGCCGAAGACCGCGTAGGCAAGCATGCCCGCAATGGCGGCCCACAGCCCGGCAACCGGCGGCACCCCCATCATGGCGGAATAGGCCAGCCCCACCGGCAGCGCCACCGCGGCCACGCTAAAGCCCGCCGTGATGTCGCGCCGGGCCGAGTCGCGGGTGATGCCCTGGAAGTTGGCCAGGCCAGGAATGACGCGAAGGTTCATGGTGCAGCAGGGCGACCTGAAAAAAAGGACTCCCACACGACGCGGGACGACCACCAAGCCTAAACCAACTCGCTCAAGGGCGGTGCAAGGTAAATCAATCCGGGTGTCTGACACCTGCCGGCCGTCAGACACCCGTCACACCGCGGGATCAGCCCGCGGCGCGGTCTTGCAGCACTGCCACGGCGGGCAGGGTCTTGCCTTCCAGGAATTCCAGGAAGGCGCCGCCGCCGGTGGAGATGTAGCCGACCTGCTCGCCGATCTTGTACTTGGCGATGGCGGCCAGGGTGTCGCCGCCGCCGGCGATCGAGAAGCCTTCGGAGTCGGCGATGGCGCGGGCGACCACTTCCGTGCCATTGGCGAACTGGTCGAATTCGAACACGCCCACCGGGCCGTTCCAGACGATGGTGCCGGCCTTCTTGAGGATCTCGGCCAGTTGCGCCGCGGTCTGCGGACCGATGTCCAGGATCATGTCGTCGTCGGCCACGTCGGTGGCCGCCTTCACGGTGGCCTCGGCGTCGGCGCCGAACGACTTGGCGCACACCACGTCAACGGGAATCGGCACGGCCGCGCCGCGCTTTTTCATGATGTCGATGACGGCGCGGGCCTGCTCGACCTGGTCGGGCTCGGCCAGCGACTTGCCGATGGACAGGCCGGCGGCCAGCATGAACGTGTTGGCGATGCCGCCGCCCACGACCAGCTGGTCGACCTTGTCGGCCAGCGATTGCAGGATCGACAGCTTGGTCGACACCTTGGAGCCGCCCACGATCGCGACCAGCGGACGCTTCGGTTCGTGCAGCGCGCGGCCCAGGGCATCCAGTTCGGCTTCCAGCAGCGGGCCGGCGCAGGCCACGGGGGCAAAGCGCGCGATGCCGTGCGTGGTGGCTTCAGCGCGATGCGCCGTGCCGAAGGCGTCGTTGACATACACGTCGCACAGCGCGGCCATCTTCTTGGCAAGCGCCTCGTCGTCCTTCTTTTCGCCGACGTTCACGCGGCAGTTTTCCAGCAGCACGACCTGGCCGTGATCGACCTTCACGCCATCGACCCAGTCGCGCACCAGCGGCACGGGCATGCCCAGCAGTTCGGACAGGCGCTGGCCGACCTTGGCCAGCGAATCGGCGTCGGTCAGGACGCCTTCTTTGGGGCGGCCCAGGTGGGACGTGACCATCACGGCGGCGCCGGCGTCCAGCGCCAGGCGGATGCCGGGCACCGAGGCGCGGATGCGGGTGTCTTCGCTGATGCGGCCGGCGTCATCGAACGGGACGTTCAGGTCGGCGCGGATGAACACACGCTTGCCGGACAGGGCGCCGGCCTTGGCCAGCGCGGACAGGGTTTGGACCTTGGACATAGTTGGATTCCTTCGGTAGGCGAACAAAGGGGACGAACCCATTTTCCGCAATGGCGGAAAACAAATCCGTCCCCTTATGGACTGGCGGAGTGCTTACTTGGCCGACATCAGCGCGACGGTGGTGTCGAGCATGCGGTTCGAGAAGCCCCACTCGTTGTCGTACCAGGACGAGACCTTGACCAGACGGCCCGAGACCTTGGTCAGCGACGCGTCAACGGTGCTGGAAGCCGGGTTGTGGTTGTAGTCGACCGAGACCAGGGGTTCGGTGTTGTAGTCCAGGATGCCCTTGAGCTCGCCTTCCGAGGCGGCCTTCAGGATGCCGTTCACTTCTTCGGCGGTCGTGTCGCGGCTGGCCACGAACGACAGGTCGACCAGCGACACGTTGATGGTCGGGACGCGGATGGCGTAGCCGTCCAGCTTGCCGTTCAGTTCAGGCAGGACCAGGCCCACGGCGGCGGCGGCGCCGGTCTTGGTGGGGATCATGCTCATCGTGGCCGAACGGGCGCGGCGCAGGTCTTCGTGGTAGACGTCGGTCAGGACCTGGTCGTTCGTGTAGGCGTGAACGGTGGTCATCAGGCCGTTTTCCAGACCCAGCTTGTCGTTCAGCGGCTTGACCAGGGGGGCCAGGCAGTTGGTGGTGCACGACGCGTTGGAGATGACGGTGTCGGTCGACTTCAGCACGCCGTGGTTGACGCCGTAGACGATGGTGGCGTCGACATCCTTACCGCCGGGGGCCGAGATGATGACTTTCTTGGCGCCGCCCTTGATGTGCGCGCCGGCCTTTTCCTTGGTGGTGAAAAAGCCCGTGCATTCCAGCACGACGTCGACCTTCAGGTCGCCCCACGGCAGTTCGGCCGGGTTGCGGTTGGCCAGCACGCGGATCTTGTCGCCGTTGACGACCATGAACTCGCCGTCGACTTCGACGGTGCCCGGGAACTTGCCGTGGGCGGTGTCGTAGCGCGTCAGGTGCGCGTTCGTCTTGGGATCGCCCAGGTCGTTGATGGCGACGATTTCGATATCGTGCTTCTTGCCACCTTCGTAGTGGGCACGCAGGATGTTGCGGCCGATGCGACCGTAACCGTTGATGGCGACGCGAATGGTCATGACTAAGCTCCTTTTTTACAAAACTTGCTTGACGGTCTCGGCCACCTTGTCGGCGGTCAGCCCGAAGAACTTGAACAGGGCGCCGGCCGGCGCGGACTCGCCGTAGCGGTCGATGCCGACCACGGCGCCTTCCAGGCCCACGTACTTGTGCCAGAAGGCGGTGACGCCGGCCTCGACGGCCACGCGCGGCAGGCCCTTGGGCAGCACGGATTGCTTCCAGGCGGCGTCCTGCTTGTCGAAGACGTCGGTGCTGGGCATGGAGACCACGCGCACGGCGATGCCTTCCTTGGCCAGCTGCGCCTGCGCGTCCAGCGCGATGGCGACTTCAGAGCCGGTGGCGATGATGACGGCGCGGGCGCCTTCGGCGTCGCGCAGCACGTAGCCGCCGCGGGCGATGGCGTCGACGGTGGCCGCGTCGCGCTGCACGAAGGGCAGGTTCTGGCGCGACAGCAAGAGGGCCGTCGGGCCGCCGTCATGCACGTCCATGCCGATGCTGGCCGGACGCGTCACGGCGGCGTTCCAGGCCACGGCGGTCTCGGCCGTATCGCAAGGACGCCACAGCGACAGGTTGGGGATGAGGCGCAGGCTGGCCGCATGCTCGATCGACTGGTGGGTCGGGCCGTCTTCGCCCAGGCCGATGGAGTCGTGCGTGAACACGTGGACGACGCGCTGCTTCATCAGCGCGGCCATGCGGATGGCGTTGCGCGAGTAGTCCGAGAACGTGAGGAACGTGCCGCCGAACGGCAGGTAGCCGCCATGCAGCGCGATGCCGTTCATGATGGCGGCCATGCCGAATTCGCGCACGCCGTAGTTGATGTGGCGGCCGAACTGGATGCCCTTGTCGCCGGCGCGGACGGCGCCAACGCCCTTCCAGTCGGTGAAGTTCGAGCCGGTCAGGTCGGCCGAGCCGCCCAGCATTTCCGGCAGCATCGGCGCCAGCGCGGCGATGGCGAATTGCGAGGCCTTGCGCGTGGCGACGGTCTCGCCCTTTTCCAGCGTGGCCGACAGGAAGGCCTTGAACTGGTCCGCGTAGCCCTCGGGCATCTCGCCCTTCATGCGGCGCGTGAATTCGGCGGCTTCGGCGGGGAATTCGGCGGCGTAGGCGTCAAAGCGCTTCTGCCATTCGCCCTGGGCTTCGGCGCCCTGCTTGCGGCCGTCCCAGCCGTCGTAGATGTCTTGCGGAATCTGGAAGGGTTCGGACGACCAGCCCAGCGCGGCGCGCGTGGCGGCGATTTCGTCCTTGCCCAGCGGCGCGCCGTGCACGTTGTGCGTGCCGGCCATGTTGGGCGAACCCTTGCCGATCACGGTGCGGCAGACGATCAGCGTAGGCTTGTCCGACTGCGCACGCGCGGCCTTGATGGCGGCGTCCACGGCAGCGACGTCATGGCCGTCCACGCCGCGGATGACGTTCCAGCCGTAGCCTTCGAAACGCTTGGCGGTGTCGTCGGCGAACCAGTGTTCGACGTGGCCGTCGATGGAAATGCCGTTGTCGTCGTACAGCACGACCAGCTTGCCCAGCTTGAGCGTGCCGGCCAGCGAGCACACTTCATGCGAGATGCCTTCCATCAGGCAGCCGTCGCCGGTGAACGCGTACGTGTGGTGATCGACGAGAGTGTGGCCCGGCTTGTTGAATTCGGCGGCGAGCAGCGCTTCGGCGAGCGCCATGCCCACGGCGTTGCCCAGACCCTGGCCCAGCGGACCGGTGGTCGTTTCCACTCCCGGGGTGATGCCCACTTCGGGGTGACCCGGCGTCTTGGAATGCAACTGGCGGAAATTCTTGAGTTCTTCGATCGGCAGGTCGTAGCCCGTCAGGTGCAGCAGGGCGTAGATCAGCATCGAACCGTGGCCGTTGGACAGCACGAAGCGGTCGCGGTTGGCCCAGGCGGGATCCTTGGGATTGTGGCGCAGGTTGCCGGCCCACAAGGCTTGGGCGATTTCCGCCATGCCCATGGGAGCACCCGGATGCCCGGAGTTCGCTTGTTGCACGGCATCCATCGCGAGGGCGCGGATGGCATCCGCCAAGGCAAGTTTAGGGGCGGTCGGATTGCTCATTCGGAAGGCTCTTTGAAACTGGCGCGTCTACGACAAGAAATAGGGCCAGTTGAGTAGGTTGCGAAGCAGGTGATTTTAGCATCAGGGGATTTCCCGGAGGCCATCGGCCGGATGCCCTATGTAATCGCGGGTTTCAGGGCGATCGGCAAGCAATGGTAGGCTACGCGTACTCCGTCAGTCCCCTGTCATTTCGAGTCCCCTTCCCCATGCCCGCCCCCCGTTTCTACTGCGACGCCCCGCTGGCCGCCGGCGCCCGCATCGCCCTGCCGGAAGCGCTTGCCCATCACGCGCTGCGCGTGCTGCGCCTGCGCGCCGGCGAAACCGTCACGCTGTTCAATGGCCAGGGCGGCGAATACCCCGCGGTGCTGGAAGTCGAGGGCAAGGCCGGCTTTGCCCAACTGGGCGACTTCAACCCTCGCGAAGCCGAACTGGGCGGACGCATCACGCTGGCCCAGGGTCTGCCCTCGGGCGACAAGATGGATTGGGTGGTGGAAAAGGCCGTGGAACTGGGCGCGGCCCGGGTCAGCCCGATCGCGGCGCAGCGCAGCGTGCTGCAGTTGTCGGGCGCGAGGCTGGAAAAGCGTGTCGGGCACTGGCAGCGCATCGCGCAATCGGCCGCCGAACAATGCGGCCGCAACCGTCTGATGGCCGTGGAAGCGCCGCAGCCGCTGGAAGACTGGCTGGCCCAACCCGCAGAGGGATTACGCGTTCTGTGCCACCCCGACGCCGACGAAGACTTGGCCACCGTGCTGCAAGCGGCCGCAAACGAGCCGTCCATCACCCTGCTGGTCGGCCCGGAAGGCGGCTGGTCGGACAAGGAATTGGAAGCGGCCCGCAAGGCCGGCGTGCGCGCCGTGCGCTTTGGCCCCCGGGTGCTGCGCACCGAGACCGCTGGACTAGCGCTGCTGTCGGCGGTCAGCGCCCTGCGCGGTTGGTAGGTCAGTCGTTCTCGCCGTAGGGCGCCGCGGCCACGCCGGGCTCGGGGTCGGGATGCTTGCCGGCGTGCTCGATCACATATGCAAACACGCGGCCGTTTTCGTGCGCGAAATCCGCCGCGTCGGAGCAGACGGTTTCGATGCGGCCGGCGTCTTCCGCCAAGGCCGGGTCGCCGGAATGCAAGCGATACAGCCACAGCACCACGCCGGATTTGTGGTCCAGCACCGTGTCGCACAGGCAATCGTAGAGCGCGTCCAGGTTGCCGCCGAAATATTCGGGGAAATCCACCGCCTTGACGATGGCGCGCAAGACCGCCGAGCGGCTGCGGCAGGGGTCGCAATTGGCAACAAACAAGGACAGGCCAAGCTCATGCGCGGCGTCCACCACGGCCTTCTTGTCCAGCCCGTCGTGAGCCAGCGCTCCGCCGCGCATCAGCTGCCGCTGCAAACTCGATTGGCCATTGCGCGTCATGCCTGAGCCTCCCTGAAAAAGGCGATCACTTCGTCGTTACGTCGCATCGTATCGGCATAACCCAGTTCGATCAATCGCTTGGTGTAGCCGGCTTCGAACAGCAGGTAGGACATCAGCGCCCCTCCCCCCGGACGGTGTGGATCGGACGATACACCGAGGACGCGGAAAAGCGCACGCGCCTGTGCCGGCATGTCGTGCAAATGCTCAAGCGCCATCAGATCCAGCGACTGGCTGGGGGTGATGGTCAGCACCTCGATGCGGCGCACGGCGGGCGGCACGCCCTTCGGGTCCGCGTGGTCCATCAGGTAGTTGATGCGTTCCAGGCGCTCGACATCCGCCGACAGGCCGTCAAGGAAGATGCTGGACAACGCATGTCCGCCCACCTGCGCCAGCGACGGATACGGGGGCGAATCCTCGCGATTTTCGGGATGGGTATCGTCGCGGTAGCCGGTGCCGATCACCAGCACACGGTGCGCGCCCAGGTGGATCGCCGGACTGATCGGCGCCAGCTGGCGCATCGAGCCGTCGCCGCACCATTCGCCCTTGCCATGCACCTGCACCTGACGCGCCGGAAAGACGAAGGGAATGGCCGACGACGCCATCAGGTGCTCGATGCCGATGGGCGTGGGGATCGCCAGCCGCAGGTAGCGGTGCCAGGGGTCAATGGGGGTGTGCGCCTGATAGAACGTCAGGTGCTCGCCGCTGGTGTAGCCCGACGCGGTGATGGCCAGCGCGGACAGCGACCCGCCTTCCAGGTTGGCGCGCAGGTTCTGAAAGTCGAGCACCCGCTCCAGCAGCCCCTGCATGGGGGCATTGTCCAGCAGCGAGTGCGGGCGCTTGCGCGTCAGGCCCGAATACATCCAGCCCAGCGACAACAGGCCCAGCCATCGCACGCCGGTGCGGATGAGGCCCGGCGCGTCGGCCCGGTAGATCATGTCGGTGTTCAGCGACGACCACAGGCGGCGGATGCGCCGCACGCCCAGATGCGGCCGGTCGGCGCGGCAGGCCAGCGCCGCGGCGTTGATCGCGCCGGCCGAGGTGCCGCAAATGATGTCGAAGGGGTTCTGAAAACGGGAGTGCCAGTCGGGGTCCAGCAGCTCCATGATGGCGCTGAGCACCCCCACCTGGTACGCGGCGCGCGCGCCGCCGCCCGTCAGGACCAAACCGGTGGGCGTGCGCGGGCACGACCCGCCGGCCGGCTTGACTTCAACGCGGCGTATTGACATCGACCACCGTCATCGCGGTCATGTTGACGATGCGGCGCACGGTGGAACTGGACGTCAGGATATGCACGGGCGCGTTGGCGCCCAGCAGGAAGGGCCCCACCGCCACGTTGCCGCCTGCGGCCGTCTTGAGCAGGTTGTACGCGATGTTGCCCGAGTCCACGTTCGGGCACACCAGCAGGTTGGCTTCGCCCTTGAGCGTGGAGGACGGCAGGATGCGCATGCGCAGCGCCTCGTCCAGCGCGCAGTCGCCGTGCATCTCGCCGTCGATTTCCAGGTCGGGATCCATCTGGCGCACCAGCTCCAGCGCACGGCGCATCTTGGCGCCCGATGCCGAACTGCCCGATCCGAAATTGCTGCGCGACAGCAGCGCGGCCTTGGGCGCCAGGTACATGCGGCGCATCTCGCGCGCAGCTGCCACGGTGAATTCGGCGATCTGCTCGGCCGTCGGTTCGTCGTTCACGTGCGTGTCCACCAGCACCACCGTGCGCTCGTTGAGCAGCAGGATGTTCATGGCGGCGTACACGTTGTGGCCGGGACGGCGGCCGATCACTTCGTCCACGAAACGCAGGTGATCGTGATACGCGCCGACGGACCCGCAGACCATGCCGTCGGCATCGCCCAGGTGCACCATCATTGCGCCGATCAGCGTCATGCGGCGGCGCATTTCCACACGCGCCATTTCCTTGGTGATGCCACGGCGGCACATGCGTTCCCAATACGTCGTCCAGTATTGGTGGAAGCGCTCGTCGTATTCGGGGTTGGTGACTTCGACGTCCTCGCCCAGGCGCAGGCGCAGGCCCAGCTTTTCGATGCGGGTCAAGAGCACCGAAGGGCGGCCCACCAGGATCGGACGGGCCAGGCCCTCATCCACCACCACCTGCACGGCGCGCAGCACGCGCTCGTCTTCGCCTTCGGCGAACACGATGCGGGCGGGGCCGCCTTCGCGCACGATGCGCTTGGCGGCCGAGAACAGCGGCTTCATGAACGCGCCCGAGTGGTACACGAACTGCTGCAGCTGTTCCTCGTAGGCTTCCAGGTCGGCCAGCGGGCGCGTGGCCACGCCGCCATCCATCGCGGCCTTGGCCACGGCGGGCGCGATGCGCACGATGAGGCGCGGATCGAACGGCTTGGGGATCAGGTATTCGGGGCCGAACGAAATGTCGAACGTGCCGTAGGCCGCGGCCACGACTTCGTTCTGCTCTTCTTCGGCCAGGTCGGCGATGGCATGCACCGCCGCCATTTCCATCTCGCGCGTGATGGTCGTGGCGCCCACGTCCAGCGCGCCGCGGAAGATGTACGGAAAGCACAGCACGTTGTTGACCTGGTTCGGGTAGTCCGACCGGCCCGTGGCCATCACCACGTCGTCGCGCACGCCGTGCGCCACTTCCGGCAGGATTTCCGGCGTGGGGTTGGCCAGCGCCAGGATCAGAGGACGCGGCCCCATGGCGGCAACCATTTCCGGTTTCAGCACGCCGCCGGCCGACAGCCCCAGGAACACGTCGGCGTCCTGGATCACCTCGGCCAGCTTGCGGGCGTCGGTCTTTTGCGCAAAACGCGCCTTGTCCGGATCCATCAGGGTGGTGCGGCCTTCATAGACCACGCCCTCGATGTCGGTGACCCAGATGTTTTCCAGGGGCAGGCCCAGGTCCACCATCAGGTCCAGGCACGCCAGCGCCGCGGCGCCCGCGCCGGACGTGACGACCTTGACCTGCTTGATGTCCTTGCCCACGACCTTCAGCCCATTGATGAAGGCTGCCGACACGCAGATCGCCGTGCCGTGCTGGTCGTCGTGAAAGACCGGAATGTTCATGCGCTCGCGCAGCTTGCGCTCGACGGTGAAGCATTCCGGCGCCTTGATGTCCTCGAGGTTGATGCCGCCGAAGGTGGCTTCCAGGCCGGCAATGATCTCGACCAGCTTGTCCGGGTCGGTTTCGTTGATTTCGATGTCAAAGACATCCAGGCCGGCGAACTTCTTGAACAGCACGGCCTTGCCTTCCATGACCGGCTTGGAGGCCAGCGCGCCGATATTGCCCAGGCCCAGCACCGCGGTGCCGTTGGTGATGACGCCCACCAGATTGCCGCGGGCGGTGTAGCGGTAAACGTTGGCCGGATCGGCCACGATTTCCTCACAGGCCGCCGCCACGCCGGGCGAATACGCCAGCGCCAGATCGCGCTGGTTCGTCAGTTGTTTGGTCGGCGTGACCGAGATTTTGCCGGGGCGCCCGTGCTCGTGATATTCAAGGGCGGCTTTGCGAAGGTTGGCATCCATAGGGCGGCTACTGGCTAGAGTGTGTGACACGAAAGAGGGAGGAATTCTATTCCCATGCCGGGCGGCGCGATATGCGGACCTCGCGCTTTCTTGACGTCGAGCGCCGAAATCTTACAGCAAGCTGAATATTTTTCAGACGTCCGGCCACTCGAATTCCGGGAAGCAGCCGTCCGGGTCGAACAACGTCTTGACCCGTCCGTCCAGCCGGACGGTGGCCAGCCCGGGGGCCGCCGGCCCGGGGCGGGAAGCCGGCTCGTCCACGGCCTGCGCGTCGTGGCCAGGCGGCACGTCGGTCAACACCGCGCCTTGCAACCAGGCGAGCGTGCCGCCGTGGCCCAACAGCAATTGCGCCAGATTGACGGTGGCCGGCGCCTCGGGCTTGAGCGCATCCAGCCGGTAGCGGCCCAGCCAGTGATAGCCGTCGTGGGTGGCGAACGCGTCGCCGCCGGAGGCCAGCTGAAACAGCGCGGGCACCAGGCGCTGGACGGTGGCCGAGCGCAGGGGCTGGACATCGGCCTCGCCAAACGCCCCCAGCGTTTCCTCGACGCCATCGGCCAGCAGCACGTCCGCCGCCGCCAAGCCCGAGGCCGCGCAATGGCCCGCCGGCCAGGCAGCCGGCGCCGCCACCCATTGAGCCAGCGTCAGGTCGCCCGGCAGTCCGGCAAATTGCCGCAGGCCGGCGCTGGCCAGCTCGGCCAAGGTCACGCCCGGCTGCGCGTGCCAGCGGGGCGTGTCGCCCGCCAGCCGCGTCAACCCGGTCAGCAGCACGGGATCGACCCGCAGGCGAGGCCGGGCCGAGGGCGCGAACGGTCCCGCCGCGCCCTCCAGTTCCAGGACCACCCGGTATTCGGCGCACAATTTGCGGGCCTGCACGACGTCGGCGCCGCGGACGGGCGTCAAGAGGGCGCACGCGCCGTCTGCGCCGCCCTCGCCCAGGTCGCGGACCTTGCCCTGGCACACCAGCGCCAGGCGTTGCACGAAGGCCGCCCACGGCGTCTGGACGGGCCGACGTCCCAGGAGGAAGGCGCGCCGGGATGGCTGCATGACTACAATTCCTTTTTTGCTAGATGACGCTTCCGAGATTCCGATGCCCCGCCTTGCCACCCGCACTCACGATTTCCTGACGTTCCAGGTGATGGAACTGTTCAAGCAGGCGCAGGCGCTGCAGGCGGCCGGAAGAGACATTATCAGCCTGGGCATCGGCGAACCGGACTTTACCGCGCCCCCTCAGGTCGTGGAAGCGCTGGACCGTGCCGCGCGCGCGGGCCTGAGCGGCTACAGCCCGGGCGCGGGGATCGCCCCGCTGCGCGAAGCCATCGCGCAGTTCTACCGCGACCAGTTCGGCGCCGCCATCGATCCGCGCCGCGTCATCGTCACCGCGGGCGCCTCCGGCGCCCTGACGCTGGCTTGCGCGGCGCTGGTCAACACGGGCGGCGAGGTGCTGATGCCCGATCCGTCCTATCCCGCCAACAGCAATTTCGTGCTGGCCGCGGGCGGCGTGCCCCGCCTGATTCCCAGCACGGCCGAAAAACGCTTCCAGTTGTCCGCCGACGACGTCGCGCGCCACTGGACGCCGGCCACGCAGGGCGTGATGGTGGCCTCGCCCAGCAATCCCACCGGCACCTCGATCGCCCACGGCGAACTGGCCGAGCTGCTGGCGCAGGTGCGCGCCCGCGACGGCTTTGCCATCGTCGACGAAATCTATCTGGGTCTGTCCTACGACGGCCAGCCGCGCTCGGCCCTGACGCTGGACGACGACGTCATCGTCATCAACAGCTTTTCCAAATTCTTCCACATGACGGGCTGGCGCCTGGGCTGGATGATCGTGCCGGACGACATGGTTGCGCCGGTGGAAAAGATTGCCTCCAGCCTGGCGATCTGCGCGCCCACGCTGGCCCAGCACGCCGCGCTCGCCTGCTTTACCCCCGCTGCGCTGAAGATTTTCGAGCACCGGCGCGAGGCCTTCAAGCAGCGCCGCGACTACCTGCTGCCGCAATTCGAACGCCTGGGCATCGACGTGCCGGTCAAGCCGGACGGCGCCTTCTATATCTATGCGGATATCAGCAGCCTGGGCATGGACAGCGCCGCGTTCTCGCAACGCCTGTTGCTGGAAGCCGGCGTGGCCGCGGTGCCGGGCCTGGACTTCGGACCGGCGCACGCCGCCCACACCATGCGTTTTTCCTACGCCACCGGCCTGGATCGCCTGGAAGAGGCGGTGGCCCGGATGGGCGTGCTGCTGCAACGCTGACCGGACGAAATAAAGCGCGCCCCAATGGGGCGCGCCTGTTGCCGGAGCAGGACGCAGGATCAGTCGCGCGCCAGCGCGATGCCCGAGGCGAGCGCCAGGCGGCGGCGTTCCGCCTGCACCTTTGCCCCGTAGCCGTTGTCGTCCGGACCGGTGGACCCCACGTAACACGCCAGGCCGCCGTCCACGGAACCGCGGCGGTTGATGCAGTCGCGCAGGATCGTGGCGCCCACGCCGATGTTGGCGGCCGGGTCCAGCGGGTTCTTGCCGACCGCGTCGAACTTGTCCTGGTGCACGCTGGTCATGACCTGCATCAGGCCCTGCGCGCCCACGTGGCTTTCGGCCAGGGGGTTGTAGCGCGATTCGATGGCGATCACGGCCAGGACCAGCAAGGGATCAAGCTGCTTGTCGCGGCTGACCTTGTACACGGTGTTCAACAGCGGACCGGTCGCGTCATACGCGACCTTGTATTTGCGCGAGATATAGTTGCGCAGTGCTTCCGCCTGTGGCCCCGTGGCCGCCGAAGCGGTCTTTTTGGGCGCGGGCGGCGCGAGTCGGGCCGGCCCCAGCATGCCGGTGGCGTTGCTGATAGGGGCGGCGGGTACGGCCATGGCAATTGCCGACGACGTGTCGGCACCCAGTTCGGAGCC
The DNA here is from genome assembly GCF_041879325.1 of Achromobacter sp. JD417. Taxonomy (NCBI): domain Bacteria; kingdom Pseudomonadati; phylum Pseudomonadota; class Betaproteobacteria; order Burkholderiales; family Alcaligenaceae; genus Achromobacter; species Achromobacter sp. JD417. The sequence continues at coordinate 4,752,132 of NZ_CP087159.1, forward strand.
GGCTTCGGATTCGGAGCTGGCCTGCATGGATGAAGGCGCGAGGGCGGTCAACAAGGCTTTGTGCACTTGCAATGCCTGGTCGCGCAAACCAGGCAGGGCGAATCCCATGCTTACCGTCACAATGACCGCAATGCCCAGATAGACAGAGCAAATGCGCAGGGATTCGGCAAGATATTGGTGCACTCCTTGGGCCATGTTCCTGAACAGGCTGGCCACTGACGCATCGGGCATAAAACCTCCTGCGTAAAAAAGAGGGAGTCAATGTTAACCTCTCTTTGAACCTGAAATGTAACCAAATCGCTGGGATCTGTAGTGAAATACCGCGACCTTAGAGACTTCATCGCCCAACTTGAACGCATGGGCGAGCTCAAACGCATTGCCGCGCCGGTGTCGACGCAGCTTGAAATGACGGAGATTTCCGACCGCGTGCTGCGGGCCGAAGGCCCCGCCCTGCTGTTCGAAAACCCCCGCCACAACGGCCAGCCCGCGCAGATGCCGGTGCTGGCCAATCTGTTCGGCACCCCCGCGCGCGTGGCGCGCGGCATGGGCGCCGACGACGTCAGCGCGCTGCGCGACATCGGAGAGCTGCTGGCCTCGCTGCGCGAGCCCGAAGCGCCCAAGGGCCTGCGCGATGCGCTGGCCAAGGTGTCGATGCTGAAGTCCGCGCTGTGGGACATGAGCCCCAAGAACGTCAAAAGCCCCGCCTGCCAGGAAATCGTCTGGGAAGGCAAGGATGTGGACCTGACGCGCCTGCCCATCCAGACCTGCTGGCCGGGCGACGTGGCGCCGCTGTTGACCTGGGGCCTGGTGATCACGCGCGGCCCCAACGCCAAGCGCCAGAACCTGGGCATCTACCGCCAGCAGCTGCTGGGGCCGAACAAGCTCATCATGCGCTGGCTGTCGCATCGCGGCGGCGCGCTGGATTTCCGCGACCACGCGATCGCCAACCCCCGCACGCCCTTCCCTATCGCCGTGGCGCTGGGCGCCGATCCGGCCACCACGCTGGGCGCCGTCACGCCGGTGCCGGACAGCCTGTCCGAATACCAGTTCGCGGGCCTGCTGCGCGGCTCGCGCACCGAAGTCGCGCAGGCGCTGGGCAGCAACCTGTCCGTGCCGGCCTGGGCCGAGATCGTGCTGGAAGGCCATCTGCTGCCCTCCTCGGACCCGCGCGCCATCAAGCCCGTCGTCCCCGATGGCGTCAATCCGCCGCCCGACACCGGCTACGAAATGGCGCTGGAAGGCCCGTACGGCGACCATACCGGTTACTACAACGAGCAGGACTGGTTCCCGGTCTTCACGGTCGAGCGCATCACGATGCGCCGCAATCCCATCTATCACTCCACCTACACCGGCAAGCCGCCCGACGAGCCCGCCGTGCTGGGCGTGGCGTTGAACGAGGTCTTCGTGCCGCTGCTGCGCCGCCAGCTGCCGGAAATCGTGGACTTCTATTTGCCGCCCGAAGGCTGCAGCTACCGCCTGGCGGTGGTGTCGATCCGCAAGCAGTACGCGGGCCACGCCAAGCGCGTCATGTTCGGCCTGTGGAGCATCCTGCGCCAGTTCATGTACACCAAGTTCATCGTGGTCGTGGACGAAGACATCAACCCGCGCGACTGGAAGGAAGTGGTCTGGGCGATGACCACCCGCATGGACCCGGTGCGCGACACGCTGCTGGTGGAGAACACGCCGATCGACTATCTGGATTTCGCCTCGCCGGTGTCCGGCCTGGGCGGCAAGATGGGTCTGGACGCCACCAACAAGTGGCCGGGCGAAACCAACCGCGAATGGGGCACGCCCATCACGATGGACGCCGACGTCAAGAAACGCGTGGACGACATGTGGGGGCAGTTGGGGCTGTAGCCAACTGCACCGCGCGCAAATAACAAAGCCCCGTCAACGGGGCTTTGTCTTTTCAGCTGGCGTCAGTTCAATCGCGTTCCGGATCATCATCCTGGCGCATGCCGCGCACGGCCTTCAGGATCTGCCAGCCCACGAACGCGCCGCCGGCAAGTTTGAGGAGTTTGCCCCGCTTACCGCCACGCATGAACATGGCGGACAGCGACGAACTGATGATGGGATAGCGCCGCGCCAGCGTGATGGCCTGCAAGGCCCAGCGGGACGCGCCCCCCGATGCCAGGCCCGGCAGCATGCCGCGGATGAGCGCGCTGGGTTCCAGCCTGCGCCCGGCCGACACGATGTTCTGCGCCAGCGACTCGCGCTCGATTGCCGCGCGGGCGCGCAAGAGTTCGATGCGCACGGCGCGGTCGACGGTGGGAGATCGTTTGTGCATGACTCAGAACCCCTCGCGCCGGCGCACCGCCGTCTCGTCATCGGCTTGGGCTTCGCGCACCCTGTCCAGCAGCTCCGCATCGCGGCTCAGCTCTTCGAGCGTGGCCGCAAACGGCGCCGGTCCGTAGACGAGTCCGTGGCGCACCACCAGCAGCAGCACCACGCCAGCAACACCATAGAACCCCGCCAGCAGGCCAAGGGCCAGATAGCGGTCTTCCGTGGGCCAGAACGCCACGGCGATGGTGATGGTGGCCACCAGCACCGCCAGCGTCAGAAATAGCAGGGCCGCAAACGCCAGGCCCAGCAGCTTGAGCAGGCGCGCCTTTTCGTCCGCGGCTTCAAGAGCCAGCAGCTCCAACCGCGTGCGCATCAGCCCGACCAGGCTGGAGGCAACACCGAATACAGTTTTTCTTAGACCCATGGCTGAAAGAACGCCGGGCGGCAGGCAGCGGCGCATTGCCGTGCCTGCCGCCCGGACATCCTGCCCTGTCAGCGGCGGCTGATCAGCAAGCCGAGCAGCAGGCCGGTCACGCCTGCCACCCCGATGGCTTGCCAGGGATTGTCGTGCACGTAGTCGTCCGTCGCGCGGGCAGCCTTGCGGCCGCGTTCGAGAACGGCGTCTTGCGCTTCGTACAGCGCCTCGCGCGTGCGCCGCAGCGACGTCAGGGCGCGGTCGCGCAGTTCGTTGGCCTTGTCGCCGGTGCTGCTGGCGGCTTCGCGCAGCAGGCTTTCGGCGTCGTTCAGGCTGGTCTTGACACTGTCGATCAGTTTTTCTTTTGCGACGTCTTCGGATTTTCTCGTTGCCATTTTCTGAGCTCCTGTTGTGTGTCCATGACGAGACGATGATACCAGCGGCCAAGCGGGCGCAAACGCCCGCTTGCTACCGGGTGCTACTTGATCTGCGTAATCTCAACGGCGGACTTCACGCCGCCCTGGTCGATGTCCTGCTTCATCACCAGATTCACGGCCGGGCAATACCAATCCGTGACCGTCGTGTTCATGCCGGGAATGGGAATGGTCAGGCCCTGGAATGTGGCCATCGTGGGATCCGAATTGCGGGTATAGGTGATCGGGTGGCAGGACTGCTTGCCCAGCGCTGTCGTCAGCGCGGTCTTCTGGCCGACGGTTTTTTCGCCGATGCGCACCGTGGTGCTGGGCTGGCCGCCAACGGGCGCTTCCTTGCCGATCTTCAGGCGAAACGACGAGCCGGGCAGCTTCTGGCCCGAAGCCAGTTTGCCGTCGTAGGCAAAGAGGCCCAGCATGCGCAGGTCGAACTGTCCTTCGGAGGGCTTGGGCGCTTCGCCGGCGGTGGCGTAGCGCAGGAAGGTGGCTTGGCCGCCCTTGACCGTCATCAGGTAATCGAGCTTGGATTTGCCGGGCGGCAGGCCTGCGTAGCTGAACGTGGCCAGACCCTGCACGCGCGCGCGGCAGTTGTCGCCATTGCTTTTTGTAACCTCGGCAAAAGTCAGGTCGGCGCCCAGCGCCAGATTGCCCGTGCCGGTCAGTTGGACCGAGCCGCCGTCGTGCATGAATTGCGCGTCGCACACGCCGGCCTGCACCGAGGCGGCCGCGCCCAACGCGCCGGCCGCTAGAACCAGGGATGCCATTTTTCGCATCGTCGTCACAAGCCACTCCAGAAAACGGAAAATGCCGTCCCCGCCTTGAGGGACGGCTGGCTTGATACTACACCGGTTGCCGCGCGCGGCGTATGTCCGAACGTGTCGTCACGCAAGCGCCGCCGCCGGGGCGCGCGTCATCAGCGACCTGATCTCCGGCACACACGAGCCGCAACCGGTGCCGCAGCCCAGCGTGTCCTTCAGCGCCGCCAGATCGCAACCCTGCTCGATGCCCTTCAGGATGGCCGCTTCGCTCACGCCGTTGCAGACGCAAACCGTCCGGGAGCGCGCCGCGCCCGCGACGCGTCCCATCAGCAGCGCCGCGGTGCTTGCCGGCGCCTCACCGCCTGCCGCCCAGGCCAGCAACGCTTCTTGCGCGCGCAGGTCGCCCGTCAACAAAAAGGCGCGCAACACGCCCTGCCCGGCCGCGACCCGGCGCAAACAGCCGCGCGCGGGATCGTCGTACGCGACCTCCGGGCGCCGCAGGTCCAGCGCGTCGGCCAGCTCATGCAGCACGGCGGCATCCGGCGCGACGCGGCTCGCCAGCCGCAGCCGCACGCCCCCGGCGCCCGCCGGCAGCACGACGGCGTAGTCGAAACGGCGCAGCCACGGCGCAAGCCGGGCCCGCAACGCCACGGCGTCGCCCTGCCGCCAGGCCGCGGCCTGCCACGCAAGCCCGGCCGGTTCCGCGCGCAATGCCGTGAACTTGAGCTCCGGCTGGCGCGAGACGGGATCGGACGCCGGATTGGTCAGGGCGTTCACGCCCAACCCGGCCATGAAGGCGCTGCCCCAGTGCATCGGCACGAAAGCGTGCCCCGGCCGCAGCGAGTCGTCCGCCTGCACCGGCAGCACCAGACCGCCGCGCCGCGAGTCCAGCCGGGCCAGGTCGCCGGCCGCAAGGTCAAGGCGGCGCATGTCGTCCGGATGCAGCGACACCCACGGCTCCTCGACGTGCTGGATCAGCGCCCGGGCAAGCGAGGTGCGCGCCATGGTGTGCCAATGATCGCGCAACCGGCCGGTGGTGAGCTGCAACGGATAGTCTTCCGAGACCGTTTCGGCCGTCGGCCGCCACGACACGTCGCAGAATCGGGCCCGGCCGCTCGCCGTGGGAAAGACGCCGTCGGCATAGAGGCGCGGCGTGCCCTGTCCGGCGCGATACGGCCACTGCTGTGGTCCGCCCGCGTCCAGCGCGGCGTAGTCCAGCGCGCTGTAGTCCAGGTCCCGGCCGGCGGTCATGCGCGCGTGTTCGGCAAAGACCTCGCTTTCATCGCGATAGTCGAAGAGGACCGTCTTGTGCGGCGCGATGCGCGAGGCCAGCCGTAGGGCGACCGCCTGCGCCAGCCGCCAGTCCGGCTGCGCGTCGCCGGGCGCCGCGATCGCCGCGCGGACCCGGCTGATGCGCCGTTCGGAATTGGTCACGGTGCCGGACTTCTCGGGCCATGTCGCCGCCGGCAACACCAGGTCGGCATGGGCCAGCGTCTCGGTGCCGGCATACGCCTCCTGCACGATAACGAACTCGGCGCGCGCCAATGCGGCCCGCACGCGCGCCTGATCGGGCAGCGACTGCGCCGGGTTGGTCGCGGCAATCCACAGGACCTTGATGCGCCCGTCCGCCACGGCGTCGAACATATCGAGCGCCGTGGCGCCCGGCGCGTCGGGCAGGCTGTCCACGCCCCACAGCCGCGCGACCTCGGCGCGGTGCGCAGCGGACGCCGGATCACGGTGGCCCGGCAGCAGCGTCGCCATGCCGCCGGCCTCTCGGCCGCCCATGGCATTGGGCTGTCCGGTCAGCGAAAACGGCCCCGCGCCGGGACGCCCGATCTGACCCGTGGCCAGATGCAGGTGAATCAGCGCCGCGTTCTTGTCGGTGCCCGCGACCGACTGGTTCAAGCCCATCGTGTACAGCGACAACGCCGCGCCCGCCTTGCCGAACCAGCGCGCCGCCAGGACGATGTCGTCTGCCGGCACGCCGCAGATGCGCTGCGCCGCCTCGGGCGTGACCGTCTGCACGCGCGCCCGCAGCGCCTCGAAGCCCTCCGTATGGCGCGCAATGTAGTCCTCGTCGGCCAAGCCTTCGCGCAGCATCACGTGCAGCATGGCATTGAAGAGCGCCACGTCCGACCCCGGCGCGATCGGCAGATGCAGGTCGGCAAACGCGGCCGTGTCCGTGCGGCGCGGATCGGCCACGATCACCTTCATGTCCGGACGCTGCGCGCGTGCGGCTTCCAGCCGCCGGAACAGCACCGGATGCGCGTAGGCCATGTTGGACCCGGCGATCAGCACCGTGTCGGCCAGCTCCAGGTCTTCATAGCAGGCGGGCGGCGCATCCGCGCCCAGCGTGCGCTTATAGCCCGACACCGCGCTCGACATGCAGAGCCGGGAATTGGTGTCGATGTTGTTGGTGCCCGCCAGCGCGCGCGCCACCTTGTTGAAGACCGCGTAGTCTTCCGTCAGCAACTGGCCCGACAGATAAAAGCCCACCGAATCGGGCCCATGCTTGGCGATCGCCTTGGCCAGCCGGTCCGCGGCCATGTCCAGCGCGTGCGTCAGCCCGATATCCCACAGCGGCTCGCCACGGGCCTCGCGCCACTGTGCCGACAGCACGCGCGCGCCATCGCGCCGCACCGTGTCGCCAAGCGCCAGGCCCTTGCTGCAGAGGCGCCCGCGATTCGCCGGATGCGAGTCGTCGCCGCGCACGCCCGCCACCGCGCCGCCGCGCACCTGCACGCGCACCCCGCAGCCCGTGCCGCAATAGCAGCAGATCGACGCGACCTCATGCGCCGCCTCACTGACGATTTCAATCCGTCGAGCCATCGGCATGTCCATGTCCTACTCCCTTGCCGCGCCTTCGCCAAGCATGAGCTGCTCGCGCAGCACGCCGATGCCGGCTCCTTCACGGATGAGCCGCATGTACCACGCGCTATCCGCCGTATCGCCGTACAGGCAGGCGCCCACCAGCCGGTCGTTCTGGATCACCAGTTTCTTGTAGACGCCGCCCGGCATGTCGGCCAGCGTGATGGTCTCGGTCTGCGCGCCGCCCGCGAAGTCGCCCGCGGAAAACAGGTCGATGCCGGTGACCTTGAGCTTGGTCGACGTGACGCTGCCTTCGTATCGGCCGATGCCATGTTGCGCAAGGTGATTAGCCGCGACCTTGGCCTGCTCGAAAAGCGGCGCCACCAGGCCGTATGCCGTGCCACGATGGCTGACGCATTCGCCCACCGCGTAGATGCGGGGGTCAAACGTCTGCAAGGTGTCGCTGACCACGACGCCGCGATCCACATGCAGGCCGCAGCGTTGCGCCAGCTCGGTGTTGGGCCGCACGCCCGCGGCCATCACCACCAGGTCGGCGGGGACTTCGGAGCCGTCCGCGAAGCGCACCGCGCGCACGCGCCCGTCCGGCCCGCCGAGGATCGCCTCGGTCTGGTGCTGAAGCAGGAACGTCAGGCCGCGGGCCTCCAGACTTTCGCGCAGCAGCGCGGCGGCCTCGCCGTCCAGTTGGCGGTCCAGCAACGCCGCGCCCAGATGCACCACCGACACGGCCATGCCACGCGCCGCCAGGCCGTTGGCGGCCTCAAGCCCCAGCAGTCCGCCCCCGATCACCACGGCGTGGCGGTAACGCGAGGCGGCGTCGATCATCAGGTTGACGTCGCCAATGTCGCGAAACGCCACCACGCCCGCCAGGTCGTGACCCGGCACCGGCAGGATGAAAGGCTTGGATCCGGTCGCCAGCAACAGCCGGTCGTACGGCGTGCGCGTGCCGTCGTCGGCCACGACCATCCGCCGCCCGCGATCGATGCCGGTCACCGTGCACTGGCGCCGCAGGCGGATGCCGTGGCTGGCATACCAAGCCTCGTCGTTCAGCACGATGTCCTGCAGCGTGCGCTCGCCGGTCAGCACCGGCGACAGCAGGATGCGGTTGTAGTTGGTGTGGGGCTCGGCACCGAACACCGTGATGTCGTAAAGATCGGGCGCGAGCTTGAGCAGCTCCTCCACGGTCCGGATGCCGGCCATGCCGTTGCCGACCACGACCAGCTTCTGCCTGGCTTGCATGACCGCCCCCTTACGCGGCGGCGCGCGCCGCTGCTGCGCCGGCTTCCTGCAACGGCGCGGGCACGACGGCAAGCGCGGCGTTGGCCTGGACCGCGGCCTGGGAACGCTCGGGATTGCCGTGCCGGCGATGCAGGAAGTCCACCACGCCCGCGCGGCACGCCAGGTACGTCGGATCGTTGGCCAGCCGCACGCGGTCGCGCGGCCGGGGCAGCGGCACCGGCAGGATCTCGCCGATGGTCGCGGCCGGTCCATTGGTCAGCATGACAATGCGGTCCGACAGCAGCACGGCCTCGTCCACGTCGTGGGTAACCATGATGGTGGTCGTGCGGGTCTTGGCCACGATCTTGAGCAGCTCGTCCTGCAGATGCGCGCGCGTCAGCGCATCCAGCGCGCCGAACGGCTCGTCCATCAGCAGCACGCCGGGCTCGATCGCCAGCGCGCGCGCGATGCCCACGCGCTGCTTCATGCCGCCCGAGATCTCGCGCGGCAGCTTGTTCTGTGCCGGCAGCAGACCCACCAGGTCCAGGGCCGCGCGCGTGCGCTCGGCCAACTGGGCGCGCTTTTCCGTCGCGCCGAACACCCGCTCGACCGCCAGGTGCACGTTCTGGAAACACGTCAGCCACGGCAGCAGCGAATGGTTCTGGAACACCACCGCGCGGTCTGGACCGGGGCCGGTGATCTCGCGTTCGGCGCACAGCAGCACGCCGCTCGTGGGCCGGGTCAGGCCGGCGATCAGGTTCAGCAAGGTGGACTTGCCGCAGCCGGAGTGGCCGATCAGCGTGATGAACTCGCCCTGTTCGACCGTCAGGTCGATGTCGCGCAGCGCCACGAAGGCGCCCTTGCGGGTGTCAAAGGTCTGTCCCACGCGCTCGATGCGTACGAATTTCTTCATGGCGCTATTCCTCGGTGTAGGTGAAACGGCGGGCCAGCGCGACCAGCAGGGTCTCCAGCAACAGCCCCACGATGCCGATCACGAAAATGGCGATGACGATGTGCTCGACCTTCAGGTTGTTCCACTCGTCCCACAACCAGAAGCCGATCCCGGTGCCGCCCGTCAGCATCTCGGCGGCCACGATCACCAGCCATGCGGTGCCGATGGACAGCCGCACGCCGGTCAGCATGTAGGGCAGCACCGCGGGCAAAAGCACCTTGGTCGTGACCTTCCATTCGGACAGGTTCAGCACGCGCGCCACGTTCAGATAGTCTTGGGGCACGCGCGACACGCCCACCGCGGTGTTGATGATCATCGGCCAGATAGAACAGATGAAGATGGCCCAGATCGCGGCCGGATTGGCCGCCTTGAACAGCAGCAGCCCGAGCGGCAGCCACGCCAGCGGCGACACCGGCCGCAAAAGGCTGACGATGGGCGAGAACATCGCGCGCACCGCGGCGTAGCGGCCGATCGCAAAGCCCACGGGGATGCCGACCAGCGCCGCCAGCCCGAATCCCGCCGCCACGCGTTCCAGCGAGGCCAGCAGGTTCCAGCCGATGCCCTTGTCGTTCGGACCGTTGTCATAGAACGGATCGGCGAACAGTTCCACAGCCGCATGCCACGTGACCCCGGGCGTCGGAATCTCCGGGATGCGCATCGCCACCACCTGCCAGACCAGCACAAAGAGCGCAAAGCCGGCAACCGGCCCCACCACGGCCTTCAACGCCGATTCCAAACGTTCCCGCCACAGCGCGGCAAATTCGCTGCCGCGGCTTGTCATCGTTACGGTAGACATTGCCAGTCCCCTTCTCGTAGCGGCCGTCAGGCCTTGACCTTGAAACCGTCGGCATAGGCCGCGGGATTGCTGCCGTCCCAGACCACGCCGTCGATCAGCGTGGACGTGCGCGTTTCACTGGCAGGCAGCGCAACGCCCGCGGCCTGCGCGGCCTGCTTGTAGAGGTCGATGCGGTTGATCTGCGTGGCAATCGCCTGGTAGTCCGGGTGTTCCTTGAGCAAGCCCCAGCGCTTGTGCTGCGTCAGGAACCACATGCCGTCGCTCAGGTACGGAAAGTTGGCGGCGCCGTCGGCGTAAAAGCGCATGGCGTGCGCGTCCGACCATTTCTTGCCCAGGCCGTCGTCATACTGGCCCAGCATGCGGTCCACGATGCCGCTGGCGTCCGTGTTCACGTAGGATTTGGCGGCGATGGTCTCGGCTGTCTTGCGGCGGTTTTCGGGCGACGCGTCGATCCATTTGCCGGCTTCCAGGATCGCGGCGGTGACGGCACGCGCGGTATTCGGATTGCGGGTCACGAAGTCGGCGGTGGCGCCCAGGACCTTTTCGGGGTGGTCCGTCCAGATGCCCTGCGACGTCACCGTGGTGAAGCCGATCTTGTCCATGATGGCGCGCGCCCCCCAGGGCTCGCCCCCGCAATAGCCATCCATGTTGCCCACGCGCATGTTGGCCACCATCTGCGGCGGCGGCACGGTGATCACCTTGGCGTCCTTCATGGGATTGATGCCATGCGCGGCCAGCCAGTAATACAGCCACATCGCGTGCGTGCCGGTCGGAAAGGTCTGCGCGAAGGTGTATTCGCGCTTGTCTGCCGCCATCAGCTTGGCGAGCGACTCGCCATCGCGCGCCCCGGCTTCAAGCAGCTTGTTCGATAGCGTGATCGCCTGCCCGTTCTGGCTCAGGCTCATCAGCACGGCCATGTCCTTCTTCGGTCCGCCGATGCCCAGGTGCACGCCGTAGACCAGGCCATACAGCACGTGCGCCATGTCCAGCTCGCCGTTCATGAGCTTGTCGCGCACGGCGGCCCACGAGGCTTCCTTGGATGGCGTGATCTTGACGCCGTATTTCTTGTCGATGCCCAGCACCGACGCCATCACCACCGATGCGCAGTCGGTCAGCGGGATGAAGCCGATCTTCACCTCGGTCTTTTCCGGCGCGTCGGTGCCCGCCGCCCACGCGCCGGCGCGCACCAGCGGGTCGACCAATGAAAGCAGACCGGCGCCAGCCACCGCGCGCGCCGTGCCGCTGAGCCATTTGCGGCGGCCGGCATTGGCGGTCATGTCGGCGCGGGCGGCGTCGGTCGAGGGACTGCGGGTCATAGGCGTCATGCGAGGCTCCTTGCGGGTGGCGGCAAAAAAAAACGTTCCGCGCGCCACGGATCTCTATCCAGTGGCGCAGCGGAACGTCGTTGTCCCTGGCCGCGTGATGCGGCGCGTTGCGTCGGGCGACCGCCGTTGGCCGCCCCGGCTTCACTCAAGCAATCGCCGTGCCAGATTTCTGGCGGTCTGCGCAAACCGCGCCGCAGCCCGCGCCAGCGCTGGCGATGCGCCCAACCCGCGCCGGTCTGGCCTCGCCGGGCTGAATCAGGGGCGGAGCCAAGTTGGTGCGCAGTCCGATGCCGCACCGCACCATCGCTGTGCGGCGCACGCCCCGCCATCGTGCGCGCGCGCCCCGCGCCGCGCGCGGCAACGATGGCATGGAACTTGCATCAGTCATTGCACAGGGGGGTGTTTCATGTTGAAGGTCATGCTGCTCAACGATGGCGAGGGACGCGCGGCGTCGCTGCGCCAAACGCTTGCCGCGGCGGGCGTGCACGTCGTGGCCGAGGTGGCGCCCGGCACGGACCTGGCCGCCAGCATCGCGCAGTCCGCCGCCGACGTGGTGCTGATCGACAGCGACGCCCCCGGCCGCGACACGCTGGAAAACATTTGCGTGGCCAGTTCGCACAGCGACCGCCCGGTGGTGATGTTCACCGACGACGGCAATCGCGAAACCATCCGCACGGCCTTGCGCGCAGGCGTTGCCGCCTACGTGGTCGGCGACGTGCCGGCCGCCCGCATCGAACCCCTGCTGACCGTGGCGATCGAGCGCTTCGCCATGGAAAAAACCCGGCGCGAGGAATTGCGCGAGGCGCAATTGCGGCTGGCGGACCGGCAGTGGGTGGAAAAAGCCAAGGGTATCCTCATGAAAACGCGCGCCGTGACCGAGGACGAGGCCCACCGGCTGCTGCGCGAGCGCGCCATGCAGAGCCAGAAGCGGCTGGGCGAGGTCGCCCGCGAGGTCGTCGAGATGAGCCAATGGCTGGGCAGCGCCTGACGGGCCGCCAAATAAGTTATGGCTATATGAATTAAAGAAATCAAAAGTTGTGGGGATGAGAGCCCGTCCCTATCATCGACCCACATTGAGCCGGGTGCGCCCGAGGCTGGCATACATGAAGCTTTTCCCGATTTTTGCCGATCTGACAGACCGGCTGGTACTCGTTGTTGGCGGCGGCGCGGTCGCCGAGCGCAAAACCCTGGCCCTGCTGGAAGCCAGCGCAAGCGTGGTCCTGGGCGCGCCGGCACTGACGCCCGCGCTGGCTGCGCTTGTATCCGAGGGCCGCGTGCGCCACCTGCCCGGGACGTTCAACCCCGATTGGCTGCAAGACGTCTGGCTGGTGGTGGCCGCCACCGATGATCGAACGGTCAACGCCGCGGTGTCCGAGGCCGCCGAGGCGCGCCGTATTTTCAGCAACGTGGTGGACGACCCCGAACTGTCGTCCTTCCAGGTGCCGTCCATCGTCGACCGTTCCCCCGTCATCGTCGCCATTTCGTCGTCGGGCGTGGCGCCCGTGCTGGCGCGCCGCGTCCGCGAACGCATCGAGTCGCTGTTCGACCACACGCTGGGCCAGCTGGCCGGCCTGGCCGCCGTCTACCGCAAGCGCATTCGCGCCAGCCACCCCGACCTGGGCGCGCGCCGACGCTTCTACGACTGGCTGCTGGACGGCCCGGTGGCGGGCTTTCTGCGCCAGCAGCAGCCGGCGCAGGCCGAGGCCGCGCTGGCCGACGCGTTGGCCGCGCCGATTGCGCCCGCCGAGGGCAGCGTCGTGCTGGTGGGCGCGGGGCCGGGCGATCCGGGCCTCTTGACGCTCAAGGCCTTGCGCGCGCTGAACGAAGCCGATGTCATTCTTTACGACCGCCTGGTCAGCGACGAGGTCATGTCGCTGGCCCGGCGCGACGCCGAACGCGTGCCCGTGGGCAAGCTGCCGGGCGAAAACCACCACGCCACGCAGGCGCGCATCCATGGCCTGCTGGTGGAATACGCGCAGGCGGGCCGCCGCGTGGTGCGGCTCAAGGGCGGCGACGCCTTCATTTTTGGCCGCGGCGGCGAGGAACTGGAGTTTTTGCGCGCGCATGGCGTGCGCTATGAGGTCGTGCCCGGCATCACCGCGGCGCTGGCCTGTGCGGCCTATGCCGGCATTCCGCTGACGCACCGCGAACACGCCCAATCGGTGCGCCTCATCACCGCGCATTGCCGCGAAGACGAAGACAACCTGGATTGGCCCGCGCTGGCGCGCGAAAAGCAGACCTTGGCGTTCTACATGGGGGTGGGCCAGCTTGATCTGCTGACGCAGCGCCTGCTGCGCCACGGCCGCTCGCCAGACACGCCGTTCGCACTGATCGAGAACGGCAGCCGGCCCGAACAGCGCGTGGTGTCGGGACGGCTCGCGCAACTGCCGGAACTGGCCCGCGACCATGCCGTCCGCTCTCCCGCCCTGCTGATCGTGGGCGAGGTCGCCGGCCTGGCGCCCCAATTGCACTGGTTCGGCCAGCATCTGGGGCAGCCGGCGCTGACGGCCTAGAACCGCTGTCCGGCGCGGCATCGGCGCGGCGCCGGTTCTTCACGGCCGATATCCCTGGCGGGCACGGCCGGATGGGGCTTCAGCCCTTTTGCTGCGTGCCGAAGATGCGGTCGCCGGCGTCGCCCAGGCCCGGCATGATGTAGCCGTGCTCATTCAGACCCTCGTCGATGGACGCCGTGTAGATATGCACGTCCGGGTGCTTGTTGAGCACCGCGTCGATGCCCACGGGCGCCGCCACCAGCACCAGCGCGCGGATCTCCTTGCAGCCGGCGCGCTTGAGCAAATCGATGGCGGCGACCATCGAACCGCCCGTGGCCAGCATGGGATCGACGATCAGCGCCAGGCGCTGGTCGAGTTCGCCCACCAGGCGTTCCAGATAGGTGTGCGCTTCCAGCGTCTCTTCGTTGCGAGCCACGCCCACGACGCTGACCTTGGCGCCCGGGATCAGGCTCAGCACGCCGTCCAGCATGCCGATGCCGGCGCGCAGGATGGGCACCACGGTGACTTTCTTGCCGGCGATCTTCTCGACTTCGACCTGCCCGCACCAGCCCTCGACCGTGGCGGGCGCCAGCGGCAGGTCCTTGGACGCTTCGTACGTCAGCAGCGCGCCCACTTCCTGCGACAGTTCACGGAAGCTCTTGGTACTGAGGTCGGCGCGCCGCATGATCCCGAGCTTGTGGCGGATCAGCGGATGGCGGATTTCGTGCACGGGCATGTGCGTAACTCTCCAGAGTATTTGTTGGTCAGAATGCTTTCGGCCTCAGGCGGACCCGGCGCGGCGCAGCGCACCTGCGCCGCCCGCTCGCGAGCCACACGAGAGGATCGTAATCGTTTTGGCTATTGTTCGGCGAGCCAGGAAATGAGGGCGTCGTCGAATGCTCGGACGGCGCCTGCCTGCTCGTGGTTCACGATGCTGACGACCACGTAGCGCTTGCCGCTGGCGCCCAGCACGTAACCGGCGATCGAGCGCACGTCGCGCAGCGAGCCGGTCTTCAGGTGGGCCATGCCCAGCGTGCCGTTGCCCTTCAGGCGGCGGCGCACGGTGCCGTCCACGCCGGCGATGGCGAAGGACGAAATGTATTCCGGCATCACCGGCGAATTCCAGGCCACCGTCAGCATCGACGCCAGGCTGTCCGCGGACACGCGGGCGTCGCGCGACAGGCCGGCGCCGTTGTCGATGACCAGTTCCGGCATGTCCAGCCCCTGCTTGGCCAGGAGCTGCTTGGCCACTTCCTCGCTGCTGCCGACGGTGGCCGGACGGCGGCCCCGCTCGGCGCCCAGCGTCAGCAGCAGGGTGCGCGCCATGACGTTGTTGCTGCGCTTGTTGATCTGGCGGATCGCCTCGGCCAGCGTGGGCGAGTCGTGCGAGGCCAGCACCACGGCGTCGGCCGGCACCATGCCGGACCGGACCTGTCCCTTGAACGTGCCGCCCAGCTCCTTCCAGAGCATGCGGAAGACTTCGGTGGCGTATTCGGGCTGGGACAGCGCCAGGCGATACAGGCTGAACTCGCCGCAGGAACCGGCCACCTTGCCGTTCACGCGGATGGTGACGCCCTGCTGGGTAATGAGGGGGTCCGTCGTGACCACCGGCGGGCCGGGACAGCGCACGTCGCTCCATTCGACCTGGCCTTCGATCTTCAGGCCGGGCAGCGGCGGATCGATCAGCGGCACCCACTTGTTGGCGACCGGATCCGGCGTGAACAGCAGCCGCAGCGCGCCAAAGCCCACCATCAGCGCGTCCGGGCTGGCGTTGTAAGCCCGGTCGGGCGCGCCGTCGAACGCGCCCGGGTCGGTCGTGACCTGGCCGAAGATGCTGCGGTCGATCACGAGATCGTTGATCTGCTTGACCCCGCGCAGCCGCAGTTCGCGCAGCAGCGTCCACAGGTCCTGCATCAAGAATTGGGGATCGCCGCCGGCCCGCAGATACAGCGGCCCGGCCAGCACGCCCTTGGCGTCGGGACGCGCGCCGGGCGCCGTCATGAATTCGGTGCGCCAGACGTAATTGGGGCCCAGCTCGGACAGCGCTGCCCAGGTCGTGACCAGTTTCATCACCGAGGCCGGATTGCGGGCTTCCTTCGCGTTGAGCGCCACGAGCCGCGGGCCGCCCACCTCCTGGACCACCAGCGACAGCGAACTTTCCGGCAGCTTGCTCGCCTTCCAGGCCTTGACCACGTCGGGGGGCAATCCCGGAACCTGCGCAAAGGCGGCGTGCGCGGCCAGGGCCAGGACACCGCCGGCCAGCCATTGCTTCAGTCCGCCCACCCGCCTGATCACTTGTCCCGTCATTGCACGCCCACCCGGTTGCTCGTCCAGCAAAACCGAGAGCATACAAAACCTGGACGGATTGCGGGCGGCGCGAGGCCGCCCCGAAGGCCGGAGCAGACGCATTTAACTGCGCAAGCCGCCGTTCCGCCCCTATTAACCGTCCCCTTTACAATAGCGGGTTGCCCCAAGCCCGCCAGGCGGGCCTCACTCATCCCGATATCCGCGTGACCCAGTCCTTCACCGTTTCCGATTTCGACTACGAACTGCCGCCCGAGCTCATTGCGCAGACGCCCGCCGCCCAGCGCACGGGCAGCCGCCTGCTGCACCTGGATGCCGCCAGCCAGCTCCATGACCGCCAGTTCGCCGACCTGACCTCCCTGCTGCGTCCGAACGACCTGCTGGTGTTCAACGACACCCGCGTCATCAAGGCGCGTCTGCCCGGCCACAAGATCACCGGCGGCAAGATCGAGGTGCTGGTCGAACGCATCACCGAGCCCGACCGCGTCCTGGCGCACGTGCGCGCCAGCAAGTCGCCGGGCCCCGGCATGGTGCTGCGCCTGGCCGACGCCTTCGAGGCCACCGTGCTGGGCCGCGAGGGCGAACTCTTCGACATCCGCTTTCCGGGCCCCGTGCTCGACCTGCTGGACGCGCACGGCGCCACGCCGCTGCCGCCCTACATCACGCATGCGGCGGACGCGGGCGACGACGACCGCTACCAGACGGTCTACGCGCGCGAACCCGGCGCGGTCGCCGCGCCCACGGCCGGCCTGCACTTTGACCAGCCCACGCTGGATCGCCTGGCCGGGCTGGGCGTGGCCCGCGCCTTCGTCACGCTGCACGTGGGCGCCGGCACCTTCCAGCCAGTGCGCGTGGACAACCTGGCCGACCACGTCATGCACGCGGAATGGTTCACGGTGCCCCAGGCCACCGTGGACGCCATTGCCGCGGCCCGCGCCCAGGGCGGACGCGTGATCGCCGTTGGCACCACCAGCGTGCGCGCCCTGGAATCGGCCGCCGCGCAGACCGAGGGCCACACCGCCCCCGGCGTCCCGCTGGCCACCGCCCAGGGCGACACGCGCCTGTTCATCACCCCGGGCTACGCGTACCGTGTGGTGGACGCGCTGGTCACCAACTTCCATCTTCCCCAGTCGACCCTGCTGATGCTGGTGTCGGCGCTGGCCGGCGTCGAGCCCATCCGCCGCGCCTACGCTCACGCCGTCGCCGCGCGCTACCGCTTCTTCAGCTATGGCGACGCCATGTTCATCGAAACCCCTGCCTCATGACCGGACTCAACTTCGAACTGCTCGCCACCGACGGCGGCGCCCGCCGCGGCCGCATCACGCTGAACCACGGCGTGGTCGAGACCCCCATCTTCATGCCGGTGGGCACCTACGGCAGCGTCAAGGCGATGATGCCGCACGAGCTCAAGGAAATCGGCTCGCAGATCGTGCTGGGCAACACCTTCCACCTGTGGCTGCGCCCGGGCACCGAAATCATGGAAAAGCATGGCGGCCTGCATGGCTTCATGCAGTGGGACAAGCCCATCCTGACCGATTCGGGCGGCTTCCAGGTGTTCAGCCTGCAGGGCATGCGCAAGATCACCGAGGAAGGCGTCAAGTTCGCCTCTCCCATCGACGGCGCGCGCCTGTTCCTCACGCCCGAAGAATCGATGCGCATCCAGCGCTCGCTCAACTCCGACATCGTCATGGTGTTCGACGAGTGCACGCCCTATGAAATCGACGGCCGCCCCGCCACCGTCGAAGAGGCAGCCCGCTCGATGCGCATGTCGCTGCGCTGGGCCCGCCGCTCGCGCGACGAATTCGACCGCCTGGGCAACCCGAACGCGCTCTTTGGCATCGTGCAAGGCGGCATGTACGAGTCGCTGCGCGACGAATCCCTGGCCGGACTGCAGGACATCGGCTTTCACGGCTACGCGATCGGCGGGCTGTCGGTGGGCGAGCCCAAGGAAGACATGATGCGCATCCTGGCGCATGTCACGCCCAAGCTGCCCGCGCAGGCGCCGCGTTACCTGATGGGCGTCGGCACCCCCGAAGACCTCGTGGAGGGCGTGAGCCGCGGCGTCGACATGTTCGACTGCGTGATGCCGACCCGCAATGCGCGCAACGGCTGGCTGTTCACGCGCTTTGGCGACGTCAAGATCCGCAACGCCAAGTACCGCGACGATACCCGTCCGCTGGACCCGAGCTGCAGCTGCCACACCTGCGGCAATTTTTCGCGAGCGTACCTGCACCACCTGCAGCGCGCCAACGAAATCACCGGCGCGCGCCTGAACACGCTGCACAACCTGCACTTCTATCTGACTATCATGAAGGAAATGCGCGAGGCCATTGCAGAAGGCCGTTTTGACGCCTGGCGCGCCCAGTTCGCCGCGGACCGCGCCCGCGGCGTGGAGTAGTCCCGTAAAAAAGCTGCCGCCGGGGGCTTTTTCCGGCGGGTTTCGCCCCCATTTGACCAGGCACGCCGCCATTGCAGGCGACCGCCGCCTGGCGCCTGGGATGACGCCCTAGTTAAAGGCTGGCGATAACCTATATACAATAGTCGGCTTGCCCTATCCATGGCTCGCGCGGGGATGGGCGCATTAAAAACATAGCGATAAACCCAAACAGACTCAAACGCAGGAGAATTCAATGTCCGTTATCGATACCGCCAGCCTCGTCGTGGCCCAGGCCGCCGCTCCCGAAGGCAATGCGCTGATGGGCATGCTGCCCATCATCCTGATGTTCGTGATCCTCTACTTCCTGATGATCCGTCCGCAGATGAAGCGCCAGAAGGAACACCGCAACCTGATCGCGGCCCTGGCCAAGGGCGACGAAGTCGTCACCGCCGGCGGCCTGCTCGGCAAGGTCACCAAGGTCAACGACAGCTACGTCACCGTCGAAGTCTCCGAACTGGCCGACAAGCCCGTCGAAGTCATCATGCAGAAGTCGTCGGTGTCGACCGTCCTGCCCAAGGGAACCATCAAGGCCCTGTAAGCGTCCCAAAAGAGCCCCATCGGGGCTCTTGTCCTAGAAGGCGCCTACCGCCGCCCGCCGCGTTTCGCCCGGGCGGCCCTTTCATCTCTTTCAATGAAGTAGCCGGCAATGAACCGCTATCCCCTCTGGAAGTACATTACGGTCCTGGTCGCGGTCCTCATTGGCCTGCTGTACACGCTGCCCAATTTCTACGGCGAGTCCCCCGCCGTCCAGGTGTCCAGCGCCAAGGCCACCGTCAAGGTCGACCCGACCGTGCTGGCGCGCGTGGAACAGATTCTGGCCGATGCCAAGATTCCCAACGACGGCGCCTATTTCGAACTGAACGGCACGCTCGGCACCGTTCGCGCCCGCTTCCCGTCGACCGACGTGCAGCTGCAGGCCCGCGACCTGATCGAAAAATCGCTCAATACCGTTCCCGGCGACCCGCACTACACCGTGGCGCTGAACCTCTTGCCCGCCTCGCCGCCCTGGATGCGCGCGCTGGGCTGGTTCGCCCCCAAGCCCATGTACCTGGGCCTGGACTTGCGCGGTGGCGTGCACTTCCTGCTGCAGGTCGACATGCAGGGCGCCCTGACCGCCCGCTATGATTCCCTGGCTGCCGACGTGCGCTCGGTGCTGCGCGACCAGAAGATCCCCGTGGCCGGCGTCGAACGCTCCGGCATGGGCATTGCCGCCACCTTCGCCACTACCGACGACCGCGACCGCGCCATCTCGACGCTGCGCTCGCGCCTGCCCGATCTGGAATTCACCGAACGCGAAGAAAACGGCAAGCAGCTGCTGATGGCCGCCCTGAACCCGGCCGCCGTCACGCGCGTGCAGGATTCCGCGCTCAAGCAGAACATCAACACGCTGCACAACCGCATCAACGAGCTGGGCGTGGCCGAACCGGTCATCCAGCAGCAGGGTTCGGACCGCATCGTGGTGCAGTTGCCCGGCGTGCAGGACGTGGCCAAGGCCAAGGAACTGCTGGGCCGCACCGCCACGCTGGAAATCCGCATGGTCGACGACTCCCCCGCCGCGCAGGCCGCGTTGCTGGGCGGCAGCGTCCCGTTTGGTCTTGAGCGCTACAACGACCGTGACGGCCGTCCCATCCTGGTCCGCCGCCAGGTCATCCTGACCGGTGAAAACCTGCAGGACGCCCAGCCCGGCCGCGATTCGCAGACCCAGCAGGCCGCCGTCCACCTCACGCTGGACTCCAAGGGCGCCCGCATCTTCCGCGATGTCACCCGAGACAACATCAACAAGCGCATGGCCATCCTGCTGTTCGAAAACGGCAAGGGCGAAGTGGTCACCGCGCCCGTCATCCGCGGCGAAATCGCGGGCGGCCAGGTGCAAATCTCGGGCAGCATGACCTCCGAGGAAGCTGCCGATACCGCCCTGTTGCTGCGCGCCGGCGCGCTGGCCGCGCCGATGTCCATCATCGAGGAACGCACCATCGGCCCGAGCCTTGGCGCCGACAACATTTCCAAGGGCTTTAACTCGACGCTGTACGGCTTTTTGGCCATCGCCGCGTTCATCATCATCTACTACCACCTGTTCGGCGTGTTCTCCGCGATCGGCCTGACGTTCAACGTGCTGTTGCTGCTGGCGCTCCTGTCCATGCTGCAGGCCACGCTGACCCTGCCCGGCATCGCGGCCATTGCGCTGACATTGGGCATGGCCATTGACTCGAACGTGCTGATCAACGAGCGCATACGCGAAGAGCTGCGTGCGGGGGCCTCCCCCCAGCAGGCCATCCATCAGGGTTTCGAACGCGCGTGGGGCACCATTCTCGACTCGAACCTGACCACGCTGATCGTGGGCCTGGCGCTGCTGGCGTTCGGTTCGGGCCCGATCCGGGGCTTCGCGGTGGTTCACTGCCTGGGCATCCTGACCTCGATGTTCTCGTCGGTCGTGGGCGTGCGCGCGCTGGCCAACCTGTACTACGGCCGCAAGAAGAAGCTCACCTCGATCTCCATCGGCGAAGTCTGGAAGCCGAAGGCAAACTGAAAATAAGGCGGACGGCCCCGGCCGTCCGCCACAGAAAAGAACCGAAGGCGAAAAATGGAATTTTTCCGGATTCACCGCACCATCCCGTTCATGCGCCATGCGCTGGTGCTGAACATCATCAGTCTCGTCACCTTCCTGCTGGCGGTCTTTTTCATCGTCACCCGCGGCTTTCACCTGTCGATCGAGTTCACCGGCGGCACGGTCATGGAAGTCAACTACGCCCAGACGGCGCAGCTTGAAAACGTGCGCGGCGTGGTGTCCAAGCTGGGCTACACCGACTTCCAGGTCCAGAACTTCGGCACGTCGCACGACGTCATGATCCGCCTGCCCCTGCAGGAAGGCCAGACGTCCGCCACGCAAAGCGAAACCGTCATGGCCGCGCTGAAGACCGCCGATTCAGGCGTCGAACTGCGCCGCGTCGAATTCGTGGGCCCGCAGGTCGGCCAGGAACTGCTGCACAACGGCCTCATGGCGCTGCTGGTCGTGGTGATCGGCATCATGGTCTACCTGGGCTTCCGCTTCGAATGGAAGTTCGCGGTGGCCGGCGTGATCGCCAACCTGCACGACGTGGTCATCATCCTGGGCTTCTTCGCGTTCTTCCAGTGGGAGTTCTCGCTGGCGGTGCTGGCCGGCGTGCTGGCCGTGCTGGGCTACTCCGTGAACGAATCCGTGGTCATCATGGACCGGATCCGCGAAAACTTCCGCAAGTACCGCAAGGCGGACGTGCACGAAGTCATCAACAGCGCCATCACCCAGACCATCTCGCGGACCATCATCACCCACGGTTCGACCCAGATGATGGTGCTGGCCATGCTGTTCTTCGGCGGCCCCACCCTGCACTACTTCGCCATGGCCCTGACCATCGGCATCTGGTTCGGTATCTACTCGTCGGTGTTCGTCGCCGCCGCGCTGGCCATGTGGATGGGCGTCAAGCGCGAAGACCTGATCAAGCCGGTCAAGAAGGAAGGCGAAGAAGGCGAAGTCGCCTGATTGCCTCGGCCCTGACACCAAGAACCCGTCGCTTGCGACGGGTTTTTCTTTTGGGGCACGGGCAGGTGCGGCGAGCACGAATAGTCCACCCCACCGTTTTTGGTTAGTTTGTCCGATCCCCCGCGACGGCGGTTGATTTATATATCCGAACAGGTATATCGTGTGGACAGAAAAACCCAAGCTTCTCTACTGGGAAGGATCTTCCAGAAAGGACTTCAAGGCGTTCCCGCTCCCCGTGCAAAAGCGAATGGGAATGTCGCTGTACACCCTGCAATGCGGCCGTTGGCCCGATGCTGCAAAAGCCATGAAAGGGCTGGGGCCGGGCGTTTATCAGCTTGCCGAAACCGAGCGAGGCAATGCGTATCGGACTGCCTACGCAATGAAGATCGGCACCGCCATCCATGTATTGCATGCATTTCAGAAAAAATCCAAGTCGGGCATCAGCACGCCCCAGACCGACCTTGATCTCATATCAAGCCGGCTGAAGCGTGCAATGATTCGGCAACATCCCCACCGGAGCGCTCCATGACCCGCACGCCCCATCCCGGCACGCAAAATGTGCTCTATGACCTTGGCTTTGACGACGCGGCCGAGTTGACCGCAAAGGTCCAGCTGGCCATCAGGTTCAACGATTTGATCGATCAGCGTGCCCTGAGCCAGCGGGAGGTCGCTGCGCTGACCGGAATGACGCAACCCAAAATCTCTCAAATGCGGCGGTACAAGCTCCAGAACATTTCCTTGGAACGGGTGATGCAGGCGCTGGTATCGCTGGATCAGCATGTTGAAATCCGTGTGCGCAAAGCCCGCCGGTCTGACGCGGCCGGCATCTCCGTCGCGGCTTGACACCAACACCGAACCGGACGAACGAGCGCGCATTCGTTACCATGCCCCTCATGAAACTCACCATCGACCACCTCGTCATCGCCGCCGTGGACCTCGCCAGCGGTACCGAATATGTCGCCGGACTGCTGGGCATCACGCCGCGGGGCGGCGGCGCGCATCCGCGCATGGGCACCCATAACCGGGTGCTGGGCATGGCGGACGGCGTGTATCTGGAAGTCATCGCGATCGATCCCGACGCGCCGGCGCCCGAGCGCCCCCGCTGGTTCGGGCTGGACCAGGGTGACGTGCGCGCGCGTCTCGAACAGGGACCGTTCCTGGCGCACTGGGCCGCGCGTGTCGAGGCGCCGCTGGACCTGACGCGCATGCAGGCCGAGCACCCCGACCGGCTGCCGCCCGCGATCGCCATGACGCGCGGCGACCTGCGCTGGCGCCTGACCGTGCCCGAAGACGGCAGCCTGCCGGCGTGGCGCGAGGCCGGCTACGAAGCGGGCGAAGGCCTGCTGCCCACGCTGATCCAATGGGACGTCGAGAATCCGCCCGGTGCGACCCTGCCGCGCCAGCCGCTACGCTTGCTCCGCCTGACCGGCTGCCATCCCCGCGCCTCGCTGCTGCGCCAGGGGTTGGCCTGGATGGGCGCGGACAGCCTGATCGACGTCGAGCAGGCCGACGGCCCGCCCCGCCTGCGTGCGCAGATCGAAACGCCGTCCGGGGTCAAAGTGCTGGCCTGACACGCACGCGCCGGCCCCGTTTTAAACCGGCATTCCGTCACTGGACGCCGTCACCGGACGCCGTCCGCGGACCCCGTCACCGGACGAAAAAAAGGCCGCGGATTCCGCGGCCTTGTCTGCTTCACAAGCTCTGCCTCAGGCCTTCTTCCACCAGCGCCACGGGGCGCGCAGCGGCCATTGGTACTTGCTGCCGAGCACCCGGGGGGCCAGATAGTGGCCGACCAGCACGGCGATGCCGCCGGCCGTCATCACGTCCGACAGATAGTGATCCAGGTTCACCAGCCGGCTGATCGCCACCAGCGCCGCCAGCAGCAGGAAAATCCAGCGCCAGCGGGGCGCCAGGATGCCCAGCACCACTGCCACGGCAAAGGCGGCGTAGGTGTGGCTGGAAGGAAAGGAATTGAACTGCTGGGCGCGGGAAAACGATTCGCCCAGGCCGTAGATACCTTGTTCGAAATACAGCTCGGGGCGCGCGCGGGCCACGGTGCGCTTGAGCACCAGCACCACCAGCCCGCCCACCGCCATCGTCGACAGCATCAGCAGGCTGCCGCGCGCCATGGCGGCATAACTGACGCGCAGCGGATTGCGCCATCCGCGCGCCAGACCCACCAGACCGATCACGTAGAACGCCAGCGCCATGACGATGTAATGGCCGCTTTCACCCAGCTCGCCCACCCATTCAAACGACTGGTCCACGCCAGCCGACACCGATTGCTGGATCCAGATCGCGAGCGGCAGGTCGACCCACAGCGCGCAGGCAGCCGCGGCCAGCGCCAGTGCGCCTGCCAGCAGCGCCCACACGGACGTGGGATAGGGATTTCGGTATTCGTCCTGGACGGTGGAACCGGCGCCGCCATCGAGGGACGGAGTGGCTGCCGCAGGCGTGAGGCGATTGGAATTCATCGGTTCCGCACGAGCATAAAAAGGAGATCTTGCCGGCGCCACCCGGCGCTCGGACCGCTATCGTAACGGCCAACGCGCGCCCGACCAAGAAACAATTTTTGGGCAAGGGTTAAAATTCCGCCTTTCCCCTCTTTCCAGCCCCCGGGATCTACACCCGTCACGGCGACCATCATGCAAGAAACTTCTCTCAAGCGCGCGGGCAATGTCCCCGGCGAAACCCGCGACGGCGGCTCCCCCGTCCTGCCTTCGGCCGTTCCCGGCGCCAGCTCCCCGCGCAAGCTGTACATCCGCACCTTCGGCTGCCAGATGAACGAGTACGACTCGGACAAGATGGCAGACGTGCTGCGCGAGGATCAGGGCGGGCTCGAACTGACCGACAACCCCGAAGAGGCCGACGTCATCCTGTTCAACACCTGTTCGGTGCGCGAAAAGGCGCAGGAAAAGGTGTTTTCGGACCTGGGCCGCGTGCAGCACCTGAAGAAGACCAATCCGAACCTGGTCATCGGCGTGGGCGGCTGCGTGGCCAGCCAGGAGGGCGAAGCCATCGTCAAGCGCGCGCCGTACGTCGACGTGGTGTTCGGCCCGCAGACGCTGCACCGCCTGCCCGACCTGATCAAGCGCCGCCGCGACGAAGGCCGCTCGCAGGTCGACATCAGCTTTCCCGAGATCGAGAAATTCGACAACATGCCGCCGCCGCGCGTCGACGGCGCCACGGCGTTCGTGTCCATCATGGAAGGCTGTAGCAAGTACTGCAGCTTCTGCGTCGTGCCTTACACGCGCGGCGAAGAGGTCTCGCGTCCGTTCGACGACGTGCTGATCGAAGTGGCCGACCTGGCCGACCAGGGCGTCAAGGAAGTGACGTTGCTGGGCCAGAACGTGAACGCCTACCGCGGCCGCATGACCGATTCCGACGAGATCGCGGACTTTGCGATGCTGCTGGAATACGTGCACGAGATCCCCGGCATCGAGCGCATCCGCTACACGACCTCTCACCCCAAGGAAATGACCCAGCGCATGGTGGACGCCTACGCCCGCCTGCCCAAGCTGGTCTCGTTCCTGCACCTGCCAGTGCAAGCCGGCAGCGACCGCGTGCTGGCCAGCATGAAGCGCGGCTACACCACGCTGGAATTCAAGTCCGTCGTGCGCCGCCTGCGCGCCGCCCGCCCGAATCTCACGCTGTCCTCCGACTTCATCGTGGGCTTTCCCGGCGAGACCGAGGAAGACTTCGAAAAGACGCTCAAGCTGATCGAGGACGTCGGCTTCGATACGTCGTTCTCGTTCGTGTATTCGCGCCGCCCGGGCACCCCCGCCGCTGACCTGACGGACGACACGCCCCAGGACGTGAAGCTGCGCCGCCTGCAGCGCCTGCAGGCGCTCATCAACGAACAGGCGGCAACCATTGCCCGCAACATGGTGGGCACGCGCCAGCGCCTGCTGGTGGAAGGTCCCTCGCGCCGCGACCCGAACGAACTCATGGGCCGCACCGAAAACAACCGCATCGTCAATTTCCCCGCGCCCGCGCGGCTCATCGGACAAATGGTCGACGTCATCATCACCGAGGCGCACACGAACTCCCTGCGCGCCCGGGTTGCCGACGTGGACCGCACATCGCAAGAGGCTGAATGACCACTCCCCGCTCCCGCGCGCGTCGCAGCATGCCCGTCATCGTCACCCTGGACGGCGACAACACCCACCTGGCCAACCTCTGCGGCCCCCTGGACGAAAACCTGCGGCAGCTTGCCGACGGCATGACGGTCAAGCTGTCGCGCCGCGGCAGCCGCGTCACCATCGAAGGCGAGCGGGCCGAACTGGCCGGCCGCATCCTGCGCCGGTTCCACGAACAGGCCGTGCACCGCGCCCTGTCCATCGACGACATCCAGCTGGGATTGGTCGAGATCGGCGTGGGCCGCCAGGAAGACAAGCTCAAG
Organism: Achromobacter sp. JD417; assembly: GCF_041879325.1. Taxonomy (NCBI): domain Bacteria; kingdom Pseudomonadati; phylum Pseudomonadota; class Betaproteobacteria; order Burkholderiales; family Alcaligenaceae; genus Achromobacter; species Achromobacter sp. JD417. The sequence goes on from NZ_CP087159.1 coordinate 4,778,288, forward strand.
GAAGAGCAGGCCCAGGAACTCGATGCCCTGCCCGCCCTGGACGACGAAAGCGACGGCATCGCGCTGCGCACCAAGCGCAGCGACCTGCGTCCGCGCACGCCGCGCCAGCGCGACTACCTGAACAACATCCTCAAGCACGACATCACGTTCGGCGTCGGCCCCGCCGGCACGGGCAAGACCTGGCTGGCCGTGGCCTGCGCCATCGACGCCATGGAGCGCGACACGGTGCAGCGCCTGGTGCTGACCCGCCCCGCCGTCGAAGCCGGCGAACGCCTGGGCTTTCTGCCCGGCGACCTGGCGCAGAAGGTCGACCCGTACCTGCGCCCGCTGTATGACGCGCTGTACGACCTGATGGGCTTCGAAAAGGTGCAGCGCCTGTTCGAAAAGCAGACCATCGAGATCGCGCCGCTGGCCTACATGCGCGGGCGCACGCTGAACCACGCCTTCGTCATCCTGGACGAGGCGCAGAACACGACGCCCGAGCAGATGAAGATGTTCCTTACGCGCATCGGCTTTGGCAGCAAGGCGGTCATCACCGGCGACCCCTCGCAGGTCGACCTGCCGCGCGGCCAGGTCAGCGGGCTGGCGCATGCGGTGAAAGTGCTGCATGACGTCCAGGGCATCGCCACCACCAAGTTCACCAGCCGCGATGTCGTGCGCCACCCTCTGGTCGCCCGCATCGTCGACGCCTACGACCGCGCCGCCGAAGATGAAGCCTGAGCTGTCCCTGTCCGTGCAGTACGGGGTCGAGGAAGCCCGCCTGCCCCGCTGGCGCCTGCGCCGCTGGGCCGAACGCGCGCTGGGCGCCGCCCATGAAGACGGCCTGGTTGCGTTCTCGGCCGCCGAACTCAGCCTGCGGCTGGTCGGCGCGGCCGAGGGCCGCCGCCTGAACCGCGACTTCCGCGGCCGCGACTACGCCACCAACGTGCTGACCTTCGAATACGGCGTCGACCCGCTGGGCGTGGCCCGCGGCGACATCGTCATGTGCGTGCCCGTGCTGGTGCGCGAGGCCCGCGAACAGCGCAAGCCCTTGCTGGACCACGCCGCCCACCTCACCATCCACGGCGTGCTGCATTCGCTGGGCTACGACCACATCAAGGCGCGCGAGGCCAAGCGCATGGAAGCCCTGGAAACCGCCACCCTTGCGCAAATGGGCATTGCCGACCCCTACGTCGCCGCCTGAGCGCAGCGGCTCCGGGTCAACCCTGAGAAATTGCCGGAAAATGGCGTGCAGCAAGGCGCAGATCGCGTCCAATGCACCCATTTTCCCGGTTGGCGTTACAAACGATGGGCCAGTATCGGTTATGCTGGCTCCTCCATAACTTGTCCTCCCGGACGATGTCTGACCCTTACCCTGCTCCCGAAGCGACTTCCGCTCGCTCTGCCAAACCCGCCACCAAATCCCTCCTAGACCGCCTGCTTTCCCTTGTGCGCCGAGAGCCCGAGGACCGCGAAGGCATCAAGGCCGTCCTCGAAGCCGCGCACGAGCGCGATCTGCTCGACGCGGAGTCGTACAAGATGATCAAGGGCGCGCTAGCCGTGTCCGAGGGCACTGTCGGCGACATCATGGTCCCGCGCTCGCGCATGGATCTACTCGATGTCACGCAGCCCATTCCCTACCTGGTGGCCTCGGTGATCGAAACCGCGCATTCGCGGTTCCCCGTCTACGAGGGCGATCGCGACAACATCATCGGCATCCTGCTCGCCAAGGATCTGCTGCGCTGCATGCTGGAACCCAACATCGACGTGCGCTCGCTGGTCCGCCCGGCCGTGTTCATTCCCGAATCCAAGCGCCTGAACGTGCTGCTGCATGAGTTCCGCGCCAGCCGCAACCACCAGGCCATCGTCATCGACGAGCACGGCGGCATTTCCGGGCTGGTCACGATGGAAGACGTGCTGGAACAGATCGTCGGCGACATCGAAGACGAGTTCGACGAAACCGAGGAAGACTCCATCTTCCCTGAAGGCGAAAACCAGTGGCGTGTGCTCGCGGCCACCGACATCTCGCACTTCAATGAAGTATTCGGCTGCCAGTTGCCCGACGATGAATACGACAGCGTCGGCGGCTGGATGGGCGGTCAGCTCGGCCGCATCCCGCGCCGCGGCGACCACGCCGACATCGAAGGCCTGCGCCTGGAAGTGGCGCGCGGCGATGCCCGCCGGGCCATCTGGCTGCGCGTCAAGCGCATTGCCGCTCCGCAGTCCGCAGCACCCGCCAACGACGCATGACCAGCACTGCGCGCAGCCGACTTCTGCGCGGCGCCGCCGGCCTCGTGCTGGCGGGCGCCGTCCACGCCCTGACCTTTGCCCCCGGCCCGCTGCCCGGATGGGCGCTGGCGTTCACCCAGATCGCCGCGCTGGCGGTGCTGGCCCGCGTCACGCTGTACGCCCCGTCTGCCCGTCAGGCTTGGCTGCGCGGCTGGCTGTTCAGCTTCGCCAGCTACGCGCTGGGGCTGTACTGGATCTTCATCAGCCTGCACCGCTACGGCGATCTGGCCGCGCCACTGGCGGTTGCCGCGGTGCTGGCGCTGTCGGCCTTCCTGGCCCTGTTTCCCGCCACCGCCAACGCGCTGGCGCGCCGCTACGCGCCGCTGGCCCCGGACGCCACGCCCTCCCGCATCCTGACCGCCACACTGGCCTGGGCCGCGATGTGGGCCGCGTTCGAATGGCTGCGCGCGGTGTTCCTGACCGGCTTTCCGTGGCTGAACATCGGCTACGCGCAGGTCGACAGCCCCATCGCGGGCTGGGCGCCGCTCGTCGGCGTGCACGGCATGGCGTTCCTGGCCGCGTTTATCGCAGCCGCCGCCGCAAGCCTCTGGCAGCCCTCCCGCAAGGCCGGCGTGGCCCCGCGCCACGCGCTGGCCGCCGGCATCGCACTGGCGCTGGCCGGGGCGGGCTGGCCGCTGTCGCGCATCGACTGGTCGGCGCCCGTGGGCGACCCGCTGAACGTGCGCCTCGTGCAGGGCAACATCGGACAATCCCAGAAATTCGATCCGGCGCTTCTCGAGCAGAGCGTGCGGCGCCACCTTGATCTGACGGCCATGCCGCCCGCGCCCGGCGTGCCCGCGCCGCAACTGATCATCCTGCCCGAAACCGTGCTGCCCATCTTCCAGGATCAGCTCGATCCGCGGGTCTGGGAGGTCTGGCGCGACCTGGCCCGCCAGCGCAACACCGTCATCGCGATGGGCGTGCCGCTGCACGATCGCGTGGACGGCCGCGAACGCTACACCAACAGCGTCATCGGCTTTGACGGCGCCACGCCGGTCGAACAGCTGCTGGGCGGCAATACCGCGATGCGCTACGACAAACGCCATCTCGTCCCCTGGGGCGAATATGTGCCGCCCGGCTTTCACTGGTTCGTCGAGATGCTCAACATTCCGCTGGGCGACTTCGACCGGGGCGGCGAACGCCAGACGCCCTTTGCCGTCGGCGGCCAGCACATCGCCTTCAACATCTGCTACGAAGACCTCTTCGGCCCCGACCTGCTGCCCGCCTTGCAGCCCGGTCCCAACGGCGAGCCGGGTGCGACCATCCTGGTCAACGTCAGCAACCTGGGCTGGTTCGGCGACAGCTGGGCGCTGCGCCAGCACTTGCAGATCGGCCGGCTGCGCACCATCGAAACCGCGCGTCCGATGCTGACCGCCACCAATACGGGCATCACCGCGGCCATCGATGCGAAGGGCCACGTTGCCGCCCAGCTTGCGCCGCTGCAAGCGGGCGTGCTGCCCGTCTCCGTCCAAGGCATGACGGGGCTGACGCCCTACGCGCGTTTTGGGGACAAGACCGCGCTCGCGCTGATCGGCCTGGTCCTCATTGCCGCGGTGGGCAGCGCCCGCCGCCCGCGCCGCGGCTGATCCCGGCTCACGCAAACAGGTTCGCGGGCAGCGAGCCTGTTTCGTCGGGCGGCGCCAACGGTCCGCTTCCCGCCCCCGTGGTTTCGATCGCCTCGGCAATGGCTTGCATGTCCTCGGCGTCCAATTCCAGCTCGGCCGCGCCGATCACGCCATCCACCTGCGATGCGCTGCGCGCCCCCACAATGGCGCCCGTCACACCCGGCCACGCCAACGTCCAGGCCGCTGCCGCGGCAGCGACGGTGGCGCCATGCCGTTCCGCGATCGGCTTGAAGGCATCGGCCAGGGCCAGATTGCGTTCCAGGTCCGGTGAGCGGAAATCCGCGTGCCGGGACCGCCAATCGTCCGGCGGCAAGACCCGTGCACGCTCGGCGCTGAACTTGCCGGTCAGCAGGCCCGAATGCATGGGGCTGTACACGATCACACCCGTGCCGTGTGACGCGCACCAGGGAATCAGGTCGCTGGCCGCAGTACGCTGGATCGCCGAAAACGGGGGTTGCAGCGTGTCCACGTGTCCCAGGTATTCGGCGGCGCGCAACTGCGCCAGATTGTGATTCGACAGACCGACAGCGCGGACCTTGCCCGCCTGCTTGAGGTCCAGCAACTCCTGCCAGTACGCCTCCAGCGGTGTGCCGTCGCCCGCAGGCCAGTGCATCTGGTAGAGGTCGATGCGCTCGACGCCCAGCCGGCGCAGCGACCCCTCCAGCTCGCGCCGGATGCTGGACGGGGCGCCGGTGCGCCGCGGCATGGCCTGCGGCTGCGCCGCCGACCACGTCAGGCCGCACTTCGTGAAGACATAAGGGCGCTCGGCGGCCGGCATCTGGGCCAGCGCCTGGCGCACGATGTCCTCGGAATGGCCCAGCCCATACACCGCAGCGGTATCGATCCAGTTGATACCGCGGTCGACCGCATGCCGGATCGCCTTGATGGATTCGGTGTCTTCCTGCGGCCCCCAGCCCACCGCCCATCCATTGCCGCCCATCGCCCAGGCGCCCAGGCCGATGCGCGTGATCTCCATGTCCGTGCGGCCCAGCGCGACGGTGGGAAAGGCGGTGCTGCTCATGGAGAAGTGCTCATGTGTCGATGTCCTTGCCGGTCTGCGGCAGCTTTCCGTGCGGCTCGCCACAGGGCGAGCACGTGTAAAAAACGCGCGCCTCGCAAAAAAATTCAGCCGTTTACGATAGCACCGCACAAGCCGTTGATTTTATTGATTTCTGCATCAATCGACCACGGCTTGCCGCGTGGTTTTTGCGCCAAACAATGCCCTTCCAACGGCTATCCATCCCTCTTTTTTCGCAACTTTTTTGTTTTTTGCCATGAAGCGACTTGCACACCAAATTTAGTTCGTGCATAATCTCGTTTCTTCGCCAACGGCACTAAACAAAACCGGCAACGAAACAGCAAAAAACGCGCTTTAAACAGCAAGTTTCTAGCAAAAACGTTGAACGGATTGATTAGCGGAACGGGGGTATAGCTCAGCTGGGAGAGCGCTTGCATGGCATGCAAGAGGTCAGCGGTTCGATCCCGCTTACCTCCACCAGTCCAAAGCGAAGAGTAGTACAGCAAGTCCAAGTCCCCTTCGTCTAGAGGCCTAGGACATCACCCTTTCACGGTGAGTACAGGGGTTCGAATCCCCTAGGGGACGCCAGTCTTCTGGCATGCAGTAGAAGTGATGCAGTTGAAGTGACAATGTAGTTGAGTTAAGCCGCTGCGGAGCGGTAGTTCAGTTGGTTAGAATACCGGCCTGTCACGCCGGGGGTCGCGGGTTCGAGCCCCGTCCGCTCCGCCAAAAGCTCTCTCGCTCAGAGTCTTTCAAGAGCTCCGTTTTCGGGGCTTTTTTGTTTTATAAGTGTGAGACCTTGTTGTTTGAAGTTTGGGACAGCAGGACGCCCTGGGGGTATAGCTCAGCTGGGAGAGCGCTTGCATGGCATGCAAGAGGTCAGCGGTTCGATCCCGCTTACCTCCACCAGTCGCAGTACAGTAGTAACGCAGTACAGTAGTAAAGTTGTTAGTTCCGGGTCCCCTTCGTCTAGAGGCCTAGGACATCACCCTTTCACGGTGAGTACAGGGGTTCGAATCCCCTAGGGGACGCCAGCTTGCGCTGGCAAGCAGTACAAGCTGTCTTGACACCACAGCCGCAGTAAAGAAGTTTGAAGACATCAGTAAGCCGCTGCGGAGCGGTAGTTCAGTTGGTTAGAATACCGGCCTGTCACGCCGGGGGTCGCGGGTTCGAGCCCCGTCCGCTCCGCCAAGCACATTGCGCTTACCGAACGCTGCTCGCAGCACGCATCGAAAGCTCCGGATTCCGGAGCTTTTTGCTTTTGCGGATCGGCTTCAAGGCGACGTATTCGCGATGCAATCCCCTCCCGCTGTACCCCTTCCGCGAGACTCGTCCGTTTTGACCTCTGGACAGTACCGGCGCGCGGCTTCATGCTTGCGCGTACACGCCATGCGAAGAGAAAAGAGGCCTACGTGACCCCCAACGACGCCGCACCCCAAGCACATCGCCAACACCTGCAAAGCATCATTGCGGGCCTGAACGAGGGCATCATCCTGCTTGAGGCCGACGGCTCGATCGCCTGGGCCAACGCCAGCGCACTCGCGCTGCACGGCGCCAACGCCATCGAAGAGCTGGGCGGCACGCCCGCCGGCTACCGCAAGCGGTATACGCTTACCTACCGCAATCATCACCGCGTGCCGGCCCGCCAGTATCCAATGGACCGGCTTTCGGCGGGTGAAGAGTTCGAAGACCTGCTGCTGGATCTGGGCCGCAAGGACGACGACGAATTCACGCGCAACCTGATGGCGCGCGGGCTGGACCTGGACGATGGCGGCCCCATTCCGTACCGCGTGCTTATCCTTCACGACCAGACGGCCCAGGTCAATGCCGAGGAACGCTTCGAGCGCACCTTCTCCGCCAATCCGGCGCCTGCGCTGATCTGCCGGCTTTCAGACCTGCGCTACGTCAAGGTGAACCAGGGGTTCCTGGAGATGACGGGCTATTCGCGAGACACGGTGCTGGGCAAATCGGCCTACGAACTGGACGTGCTGGACGGCAGCGACGACAAGGAAACCGCAGTGGCGCGGCTTAACGAAGGCCGGACCATTCCGCAGCGCGAAGGCGTGCTGAAACTGCCGGATGGCACCAGCAAGTTCGTCATGGTGGCGGGCCAGCCCATCGACATGCACGACGAGCCGTGCATGCTGTTCACCTTCATCGACCTGGAAGGCCGCAAGCGTACCGAAGAAGCCTTGCGGGAAAGCGAAGAGCGCTTTTCCAAGGCGTTCCAGCTGGCGCCCGTGCCGATGGCGGTCTGTGACGGCGACACCCTGAACGTGCTGAACCTGAATGACGCCTTTGCGGCGGCCACCGGCCTGTCGCTGGACGACAAGGCGGAACAGGACCTTGTCGAACTGGGACTGCGTCCGTACGAAGGCATGCTGGCCGGCCTGAAGCGCGGCGAAAGCGTCCGGAATCGCGAAGCCGTGATGATTGCGCGCGACGGCGGCGAGCTGGACTGCCTGGTGTCGGCCGAACCGGTCATGATCGGCGGGCTGCGCCGCGTGCTGATCGTCATGCAGGACATCACCGAGCGCAAGCGATCCGAGACCGAACTGCTGACCGCGATCGAGGCGGTGATGCAGGACACTTCCTGGTTCAGCCGCGGCATCATCGAGAAACTGGCGCAACTACGCCAGCCCGCCCCCGCCACGCGCGACGTGGCCGAACTGGCGCAGCTCACCTCGCGCGAGCGCGAAGTCCTTGGGCTGTTGTGCCAGGGGCATGACGACGACGGCATCGCCAAGGCGCTCAAGCTGTCGCGCAACACCGTGCGCAATCACGTCGCCACGATCTACAGCAAGATCGGCGTGCATCGGCGCAGCGCCGCCATTGTCTGGGCACGCGACCGCGGCATCACCGGACACGAAAGCGCTCGCAACCGCGATAAGCAGACGAAGTCCTGAGACCGGCGGAGGGCGATTTACAATTTGAATCAAAATATTCACCCCCTCGGCGTCCCCGAAGATGCCATCGCTTTAGAACTCGTGGCCGCCCAAAAGCGGCCATTTTCTTTGATCACCCCGGCAACCCACCCTTAAATCCGCGCTTATCACCCGCATTGCGTAAATCGGCCGCCCCTTCTTACGATCCGCCGATCCAGCCCCTGGCCCACTGGCCACCGGGGCGAGATCCGGCCACGAACGAAGGAGCCCCCGATCATGCAGACTGCGACCATTCCCGTTCCAACGGTGCCCAAGCGCCCGCCCGCCTCGGCATGGAGCACCGACGCCATCATGGCGCTCTACGAGCTGCCGTTCATGGATTTGATGCACCGGGCGCAGCAGACTCACCGCGCCCATTTCGATCCGAACGTCATCCAGCTGTCCAGCCTGCTGTCGATCAAGACCGGCGGCTGTCCCGAGGATTGCGCGTATTGCCCTCAGTCCTCGCACTACGACACCGGCGTGGACGCCGACAAGCTGATGCCCCTTGAGGACGTGGTCGCCGCGGCGCGCGCGGCGCAGGCGGGCGGCGCCCAACGATTCTGCATGGGCGCCGCGTGGCGCAGTCCCAAGCCGCATCACCTGGATGCCGTGGCCGAGATGGTCAGCGCCGTCAAGGCGCTGGGCCTGGAGACCTGCGTGACGCTGGGCATGCTGAAAGACGGCCAGGCCGAACAGTTGAAGGACGCCGGCCTGGACTACTACAACCACAACCTGGATACCTCGCCGGAGTTCTACGGCAAGATCATCTCCACGCGCACCTACCAGGACCGCCTGGACACGCTGGACCGCGTTCGCGACGCCGGCATCAGCGTATGCTGCGGCGGCATCGTCGGCATGGGCGAATCGCGCCGCGAGCGCGCCGGCCTGATCGCCCAGCTCGCCAGCATGGAGCCCTACCCCGAGTCCGTGCCGATCAATAACCTGGTTCAGGTCGAAGGCACGCCGCTGTCCGCCGTGGAGGCGCTGGATCCGTTCGAGTTCGTACGCACCATCGCGGTGGCGCGCATTGCAATGCCGCGCGCCGCAGTGCGCCTGTCGGCCGGACGCGAGGCCATGGACGACGCGCTGCAGGCGCTGTGTTTTCTGGCGGGCGCCAATTCCATGTTCTACGGCGACGCGCTGCTGACCACCGCCAACCCGCAGATGGCCGCCGACCAGCGCCTGCTCGATCGCCTGGGCATGCGGGTCGACGCGGCCGCCCACGCCCACCACGAGGGGCCGGCATGCCCCTGACCCCAGGCCTTCTCTATCTCGCGGCCAGCGTCGCCTGCAGCGTCACGGTGGCCGTCATGCTGAAACTTGCACGGCGTTGGCAGGTGGACGTGCGCCAGGCGATCGCCATGAACTACGCCGTGGCCGCCCTGCTCTGCTGGCTGGTGCTGCGCCCCGACCCGGCGCGCCTGCTGGCGCCGCAAACGCCGTGGCTGGTGCTGGCGGCGCTGGGCGTGCTGTTGCCCAGTGTCTTTCTGGCGATGGCCGCGGCGCTGCGGCATGCGGGCATCGTGCGCAGCGATGCCGCGCAGCGCCTGTCGCTCTTCATTCCGCTGCTGGCCGCGTTCGTGCTGTTTGGCGAGCCGGTCACGGGCCGCAAGCTGGCCGCGATTCTGCTGGCGTTCACCGCCCTCTTCTGCCTGTTGCGCCAGCCGCCTCGCATCCGCCTGTCCGAGGGCACGGCTGCGGGCGACAACCGCGCCATGTGGCTCTGGCCGCTGGTGGTGTGGGCGGGCTATGGCGTGATCGACATCCTGTTCAAGCAGGTTGCGCGCACCGGCACCGCGTTTGCAGGCGGCCTGCTGCTCGCCTTCCTGATGGCGGGCGCGCTGATGCTGGCGTATCTGCTGTGGCGCCGCGTGCGCTGGCAGGCGCGGCATCTGGCCGCGGGCGTGGCATTGGGGATGGCCAACTTCGGCAACATCCTGACCTATGTGCGCGCACACCAGTCGCTGCCCGAGCATCCCGCGCTGGTGTTCGCGTCCATGAACATGGGGGTGATCACGCTGGGCACCCTGGTGGGCGCCCTGGCGTTTCGCGAACCTCTCACGCGTCTGAACCTGCTGGGCATCGCGCTGGCGCTGTCCGCCATCGTGCTGATGACGCCCTGGTAGGCGGGATTCAGGTGCCCGTGCGCCGCTGGCGTTCGGGCTCGGCCTCCGGGGTGACATCCGGGGCGGAATCGACTGCCGAATCCTGCCCGGCATTCGCCCCGGCGTCCGGTCCCGCCACCGGATCTGCAAAGGCGCCCATTGGCGCGTCGGCAGCAAGGGGGTCAGCTGGGGCGGGTTCCGCCGCGGCCTCGGGCGGCGCCGGCGCCGCGGACGGATCGGGCTGCACCATTTCCATGGCGATGTCGTTCTCGGGGTCCACCCGCGGATCCAGCACCGCCGCCGCCGGCGAGCTTTGCAGGGTGTCGGGCATCGGCACGAAATGCGTCGGCGCCTCGTCGACCTGGTGCGCGCCCGTGACGCGCGTCGGCCGCACCTGCCAGACCAGAATCACGGCGCACGCCGAGATGAACACGTAATACATGGCGGGGCCGCCCAGCGACATCATCCAGCCGGCGATCATGGGCCCGACGCAGGCGCCCAGGCCGTACGTCATGAGCAGCACCGCCGACAGGCTGACGCGGCGCTCGGACTCCACGTGGTCGTTGGCAAACGCCGCGCCCAGCGGATACAGCGTGAACTGCAGGATCCCGAAGATGCAGGACATGGCGACCAGCGCCCAGAACGGCAACGCGATCCAGCCCCACATGACGGCGGGCAGCAGGACCAGCAGCAAGGCGTTGAACCGGATGAGACCGGCGCGATTGATGCGGTCGGACAGCCAGCCCATCGGCCATTGCGACAAGAGGCCCGCCGTGACGGCGGCGGCAACGAAGATGGCGGCCTGCGAGGTGGACAGGCCGTTCTTGGCGCCGTAGACCGCCGCCAAGCCATAGAACGCGCCGGACAGGTTGCCCGCCACGAAAAGGACAGTCATGGACAGCGGCACGCGCCGCATGAAGAACCGCACGTCCAGCGGCGCAGGCAGCGGCGTGGGCGGGTGCGAGCGCGCCGTGACCGCGAGCGGCACCAGGCACAGCACCAGGCACATCGCAACCAGGGTGAGCGGACGCAGATCGAGCGTGGCGTAGGCGGTGAGCGCCAATTGGCCGAGCACGGTGCCCAGCCCGGAAACGACCATATACACGGAGAACACGCGGCCGCGCTGGTGGTTTTCGGTCTGCTCATTGAGCCAGCTCTCGATCACCATGAACTCGGTCACCATCACGATGCCTGAGATGACGCGGAACACCAGCCACAGCGGCATGGAATCGACCAGCGTCTGCGCCAGGATCATGCTGGTGGCGATGGCGGCACAGGCAACGAAGGCGCGGATATGACCGACGCGGATGATGAGCTTGTGTCCCAGCCGCGCGCCGCACACAAGACCCAGGTAGTAGCCGGCGATCAAGGTGCCGATCCACACCTCGCTGACGGACTGCGCAGTCAGGCGCAGACCCATGTAGGTATTGAACAGACCCGTGCCGATGAGCATCAGCAAGGTCGCGAAATAGAGCGACGAGAACGATGAGATCGTGGAGAGCATGGCGTGGACAACCGCTGCTGGCTTTCAGCGCCGCGGGCCGCCGGGGCGGCCCGCAACACTGGCGGTAAAACAGGAACCTGCGGGGATCAGGCTTGCGAGAGCATGGTGGCCGCGTCGCTGACTTCGAACTTGCCAGGCGCTTCCACGTTCAGTTGCTTCACGACGCCGTCGACGATCAGGGCGGAGTAGCGCTGCGAGCGCACGCCCATGCCGCGCTGGACCAGGTCCAGTTCGAGGCCGAGTTCCTTGGTCCACAGCGCGGAGCCGTCGGCCAGCATGCGGACCTTGCCGTCGGTCTTCTGTTCGCGGCCCCAGGCGCCCATGACGAAGGCGTCGTTGACGGACACGCACCAGATCTCATCGATGCCCTTGGCCTTGAGGGCGGCGGCCTGTTCGACGAAGCCCGGCAGATGCTTGGCCGAGCAGGTGGGCGTGAAGGCGCCCGGCACGGCAAACAGCGCGATGGTCTTGCCGCGGGTCAGGTCGGCGACCTGGAACGCGTTGGGGCCGAGCGAGCAGCCGGCGGTTTCGGTTTCGATGAATTCGGTCAACGTGCCATCGGGCACGCGGTCGCCGACTTTGATCGTCATGTAGATCTCCAGGATGAAAGGGGGCAATGCATTGAGGCAGGATCGCCTCAAAGCCCCCATCATAGTTCGTGCGCGGCCGGCTTGCTGCGCTTGGCGTAAGCACGAAAAGAAGATGAACAGTTCGAAACGACTCCACACGGCAGCCTCACGGAGAGGAAACGCGCGCTTGCCATAATGCCGTGGTAAAGACATCGCCCGCCGCGGCCACGAGAGGCACCGCGCCGCGAATCGGGCCTTACAGGGAGATTTCGATGCGCAGATTCCTGACCGCCCTGACCTTGGCCCTGGCGGCCGCCGCCCCCGTGATGGCGGCTCCCGACGCCGCCGAGCAGGCCCAATACGATTCGTTTGTCGTGGCCGCCGGCGCATCAAACGGCGCCGCGCGCGCGTGCGGCGCGTCCGAACCCGACCTGGCGCAGCACCAGGACACGGCGCGCAAGAATCTCACGCGCTATGCCGAAGAGTATGGGTTTGCCGCCAGCGGGTATGACGCCGAGTTTGCCAAGGGGCAGGCCGAGGGCAAGACAATGATGGAAGACATGAAGCGGTCCGGCGTCGATGGCTGCCGGGGCGTGCTGGGCGGGTTTCAGAGCGAACGGGTAATGAAGTACGAAGATATGAAGCGCGCGCTGGCAGAGGTCAGCGACGGGCTGCCGGGGGAGAAGGCGCGCTAACGAGTGAATGACGGTGTCCGGAAGGAGGCTCTGCAAGCCTCAGTCTCCTCGGCCGTCCCAAGCGCCCTCGCACGCCTCGATCAGCCCCTGTGGCCACTTCCGGCGAGGCAGAACGCGGTCAAGTGCGTAGTAGAGCAAGTCTCCGATGATCGCAACGGGCGCCAGCGGCAATGCGACAAAAAGAAAAAAGGGCACGGCAACCGGATACCACCAGATCTTCACGCGCAGCATCTTCAGCGGGTTGAAATGCCGGAACGCGTCAAGGGGCCGCTGCAGTCGATACTCCAGATGCGGAGCCGCAGCGGGAACGGCGGCCGCGCCCTCCCGCATGAACAGTCGGATGTACTCCCAGATCATTGCAGCACCGTAAATACCACGCTTCGACATGGCTGCCGTTGCATCCTGGGTACCCATGATGACAGTGCGCAGTTGCTTTCCGTCGAGCCCCCAACGAGGAAAAACCAAACAGAGGATTCCCTCATTGATGGGAACTCCGCCGGCTGAAGCGGTAGTGACGTCCTTAATGTAGACCTCGATCTTGCTCCAATCCTCAGAAACGACTTTTCCCTCATGAAAAAAACTGACAGCTTTTGTTTTTCGGTTAAATACGATGGGTAGCTGGCGGCGCCACGGGACAAAAATCCAGGAACACGCAATAAACACAAATAGACTTACGCCGAATGGTATATACGAATAATGCAAGTAAAACTCGAAAAAATTACTTGCAAACCCCGTTTGTGACAACGACTTTTTATAAACTGCAAACTCATACAAAGAAAATATCGCCCAAAAAAAAACCGCGAGAAGGACCGCCCACCAACTCATGCTTCCTCGTCCACCATAAAGGGAACCAGAAGCTGTCCGCATAAACAGACAACATTCCGTCATTTTCATGAAATTTTTATCCGCCGCAGGGGCGACGCCCAGAGGCGGGCCATCAATTCGCAGCGCGTCCACGCGGTTGTATAACCAGCTTTTTTCCGTCTTCGGCACGGTGCGCCGCTTCCGTTCACTTGTCATTTGAATGCTCCGTGGAAACCACCTGACCGTCGGATCAATGCTCGCAAACAAGAAACCTCATCCTTTGCACGCGCATTGATCCAACATCTCATTTCTCTCACTTCGATCGGTAGTACCAAGGCACATCCTCTTTGGCAAAGGAATACATGGCAGTCAAAGGTTCGCCCAATAATTTCGGTACATATTTGGCGGTCAGTGACAAACCAAAGTCGATATCGTTTTGCAGGCCGGTAATAACGTAGGTGATCAGCGACCCGCCGGAAGCCAGTTGCTTCCGGCGCTCCTGCCTGATCTTCAAATCCGTCTCGGAGCCATCCGAAGCATTGGGAGACATCTCGCCCGTCACAGAAGCTGGTTGCATGGGCAGAATATCCCCCTCTAGTGGGTACGCAACTTCAACAACTAGCCGGGGCGAATAAGTCGTCGTTACCCCCACCGTGCCAACTGGGCTCACCAAAGTATCAAGTGCGAAAACTTTCCATTCGCTGTCGGACTTTTTGGGCGCATAATTTATTTCGACATAGGCCTTGTTCTCTGCCGCGAGCGAGGCATAAGCGGCTCCAGATTCGCGTCCCAGCAATGCGCGCTTGCCGAATGTGCCGTCGTTCAGCCAAAACTCGAGAGCGGAATACCGGCTGTCGTCCCCTTTGAACAGCCACCAGAGACCCAATCCAAGAAGAATGACACCCGCCACAATCCAGCCCCAAACGGGAATGCCCATGACGGAACCGGCCAGTCCGATCCCCGTTGTCATTGCTCCGGCACCAGCATGTGTCAATGCAATTCCGCCGAAAAGCATTCCAGCTCCCGCTAGTGCATAGTAAGTAGCAGTGCTTGCATTTCCGATCTGATATTGCTTGTACGCTTTAAACCAATTGGTAATAGCATCAGCTAAAGCGCCTCCATAACCAAATATGCGCAATGCGCCTGCACTCGCCACCGCGCGAAGTGCGGAACTCAAAACCGATGCATTCTCAAACATGGCCGGTGCCAGCGCCCGCGTTGCTACCAACGCACCGTTCACTGCGCTCGCCGTACCGAGTGCGGCTGCAGCCAAGTTCGACACTGTCGCGATGTCGTCGAGGTCTGAGCTGATCCGAAAATTCTCAACAGCTTTCATGAGATTCCAGATGCTGAGCACTGCAACACCGCTTGCCGCCCCTCCTTCGAACACCTGCAAAAAGGGATTCGCATAACGGGTAAGCGGCGTCAAACGCTCCCATTCCAGAAGGACAATTTCATTGCCAGCACGTTGGGCAATCGATCCTTCAGCAGTGAACCCTCGAACACCCGGTACTTGTCCCAGCCTGGCGTAGCCCTCTTCGAGCGTCAGGCTGCGTCCGACGATTCGATCTTCGTAGCGTTCTTCGAGCAGGCCACGCAAATGCGCGGCGTCGGCCTCACTGCCTGTGCCTGCCAACCGATGAATAAGAGCATCCACATTATTTCGGACCGCGCCACGCCAATTCGGAGCACGGGTCAAGGTAAAAACCCCGACCTGTTCCATCAGATATTGAACGGCCACGAATCTAACGAGGCCGGCAAACGCCTTGCCGGCTGCCGTATCCACGAGCACGTCGGCCTTGTTCTCCACAAGCGTGTCCCCGAAGCCTTTGTCATGCCCAAGGTTCTCGAGGATTGGGTTTTCCTTCCATGGCAACGCCCACCATTCTCCGAACAACGCTCTTTCATGGTCCTTCTTGCCGACGGGCGTCGTCGCAGTGCCCCAGATCATGCCTTCGATGCAATGGCTGAAGGCCGTGGCATGGCTGGTCGAAGCCACTGGGTCGGTAAGGTCATACCGCAGAAATGTTGCGCCAAAGTCCGCAGGTTTCGCACGCTGCCGGTAGCCTTTCAGCCAAACGAACCGGTCATTCTTGCAGTCCAGCACGGCAATGTGCCGCTTTTCCATCTCGCGCTCGAAATTCTTCAAGTAGGCGACCCGCTCGTCTTCCTTCACATGCCTGGAATAACGCTCGGCATTGAGCGCCAGAACTGCCATCCGCTGGCCTGCCGGGTCTTTGGGCATGGCTTCCACCTGCGCTTTGGCGCTGGGGTACGAAGATGGACGATGCCTCGGTGGCTCGCGCTCCTGAACTGCAAGATTGTCTTCGCACCACTTGCGCTTGTACTCGTACTCGTAGACATCGCGATTCAGGGCCTTGTCCAGCTTCTCCTGACCCGCCTCATCCTGTAGATCAATTCCCTTGCTGCTGGCATAGGCAGCCTCGTAGATCCGTCCAATCAACTGGGCGATGATCGTCTTTCGATAGCGCTGGATATCGTCGCCCTTGCTTGCAGCATCAGGCGCCGAGTTGTATGTCTCCATCTCCGAGCGAGATGCATGGAATATGCCGCCCAGGTCCTGCACGAGCGCAATGTTGTCGTGCATGACGACAGCAATCTGCATGGCGGACGCTACCGCTTTCATGCCCGTCAACAATGATTGAGCAGAAGGTGTCGACTGTTTGATGCGCCAGGGCGAAAAGCTGAGGTCGGAGCCCTTGAACTCCTCCACCAGTTCACCCAACCGACTTGCCGGAAAGGTATGCCTGGCTGGCGCGCTTTCCGCCCAAGCCTTCATGTCAACGGTCGTTGCCAACTTTGCCCGGATGCCGTCCAAGTCCGATTCGATTTCGCGAATTTTTCTTTCGGTCAGGAGCGTGTCCGTCAACAATATGTGGACCAACGAACTGTCATTCGCCCAGATGTGAGGCAGGGAACGTCCGGACTTATAGCCCCCGATCGCCGCTTCTAATGAGCGGTACCTGGACAAAAGCTCGACGAATTGACCGGTCTCTTCGTTGACCCGCCAAACGAATACCGTACCTTCGGTCTCATCGAACAGATAGACGAATCCCGCGCCCACGCAACGCAATCCATACTGCGCGTGGTCCAACGTCTGAAAGCCAGTTTCCAGCGATGGCGCGTCATAGGCATAAGCGGCACCACCCTTGGGCCGTGGATGTGCGGAATAGCGCAGCGGAAACAGGGGGATTCGGACCTTGCAACTTTCCTTGGTGCTGCAGTAGCCAGTGCTTGCTGCCATGATCAGTGCCCTTCGGTCATCAGGTGATTCATTGCCCGTGCGGCGCGCGCGCCAGGTGTCAACGCGGTGTCCTGCAACAGCGCGACGACCGTCGCCGCACACCGTCGGTAAGCGGGATGACGGAGGGCGTCCAACGCGATGTCCAGGTGAGAAAACTCTTTGAAGCCCCAGCTATTAAGCTGATCCATCCACACCCGGGTTTGCCGACGCGGGTCGTCGCGAAAGCTGTGAGGAGCCTGCCGAGTGATCGCGACGTGCTTGTGAAAGTGGTGGTCAGTCAACCCGGCATCAATGGCGCTCATTTCTGCATGATTGAATTGGAAGCCGCCTTGCACCGGGTGCGGACCATCCGGTTGTCGATAGCGCCACCACTGATGCGCTGGCCCGAGGCTTTCCCGCCAGATCAGTTCCTGAATGGGCCCCAGCAGCGCAGCGGCCCGGAAAGGCTCAAGGGCTCGCAGCACGCTCGCAAGAGCCGTTGTTTCCTGAACCCGGAAGCGAGCCTTGTTGCCATTGGGCATTAGCACGAACAGAACCGCTCGCAACTGGGCTACTACCTCGTCGATCGAACGGGACGACGCGAGGAAGACCGCCCCACCCGTTGACGCCCAGGGGTCGATGAAAAATCCCGACAGACGCGAATCGGATTGGTACTGCACCAGCACCGGCCCGACCGGGTAATGGGAGTCGTACTCGGTGTCGCTCCAGACCCACCGCAGGGAAGTGGCATAGTCGACTTTGCGCACGAAGTCACCTATGTTGGCGCGCTCCCGCAAGTCCGGTTGGCGCGCCAGCCACTCGTCAAGAATTTCGGTTTCGAGGAGCAAGAACGTAGCTAGCGAAGGCGGATGCAGTTCGGGCTGCGTCATCTGGTCCAGGGCTATCAACATATCAAGTCTCCTGGAAGTTGCCGCACGGACAGTCCGACCGCGGACAACTGCCGTCGCTGCGCTTCCTGCACAGCACGTCGAACGGCAGGCCCGGAGCGGGAACCCCCACAGGGGCCGAGATCGGGCTTGCGCTGCCGCTCTGTCGGCGTATCGGTCCCTTCACCTGGATCACGACTCCATCGAGCGTGATGCCTGATCCGTCGATTCGAATGGTTCCTCCCGGGCCTTTGAGGGAAAGGCTCTCCTTCGCATGGATCTCATAGACCTTGGTGCGCTGCCGAATCGCCTGCCCAGCCTGCAGTTCCGCGTGCCCCTCCACCGTCTGTTCCTGGTGTCCGCCGATACTCACGCGATGATTTGCCGCAGTCTTGTCGCGGCGGTTGTTGCCGACCTCTTCGGTGCGGTCTTTGGCGGTGTAGATCGTGTGGTTGCGCCCCACCGTCAGGAAGTCGTCCTGGCCGATTTCATGCCGCCGATCCAGGCCGATATTCACCTGTTCGTCATTACCCACGGTTTCCTTGCGGTCGTGGCCGATGGTAATGGATTCGTCGTGTTCCACTTGTTCACTGCGGTCGTGGCCCACGAAGGTGGTCTCGTTGTGGTTGACGTGGATGTTCTGGTCCTTCTGCGCGTGGACGTAGATTTCTTCCTGGTCCTTTTCGTCTTCGAATCGCAGTTCGTTGTACCCCTCGCCCTTGTGCGTCTTGCTTCTGATCGTCATCCGCGTCTTGTGGCGCGGCAGTTCGTAGGGGGGCAATTGCAGGCGGTTGTATGCCCGGCCTGTGATCACGGGCTGGTCTGGGTCGCCGTCGAAATGGGAAACGATGACCTCCTGGCCGATCCTTGGGATGGCCATGTGGCCCCATGTGGCGCCGGCGATGTCTTGCGAAACACGGATCCAGCAGGAGCTGTGTTCGTCCTGTCTGCCTTCACGGTCCCAGGGGAACTGGACCTTCACCCGCCCGTACGCGTCGGTGAAGATTTCTTCGTTGGTCGGCCCGACCACGACAGCGTTCTGCGGTCCGTCGATGCGGGGTCTTGGCAACGGCTCGGCGCGCCACTCGGCATCGTCTGGCACCAGTTCGGCCTCGTAGCAGTAGTGCGTGCCCGACTGTGCCTCGGTGCTCTCCTCGGCCAGGCACGCGTGCTGCGTGCCGCGGTGAACGATGCGGACCGGGCGCCAGCCGCGGTTCATGTCTTCGCGCGGGTGGCCGGCCAGCGTGAAGGAGATGCCGGGCTGCAGTCGCGGATCATCGCCTTCGGCCAGGGCAATGCGGGCATCGCGGCGATGCCCGCGCAGGCGGTTATCGGCGAAGGGCTTGCCGGCCTCGTCAAACTTGGCGCGGGCCGGATAATCGTAGCGCGCATAACGGCGGCCCTGATGATCCAGATCCCGTCCGTCGCGGGTGTGCTCGTGGGTATAGCGGGGATGGTGGAAGGTGTAGTCGCGCTGCGTCTGACGCGCAGTGCGCACGCTCTCGCCATAGGCAAAGCGGCGCAGCGCGGGTTGCGGTTGGTCGCCACCGGGCGCGGGGTTGTACTGCACCGGCCCATCGCCCACGCGGCCATGAATGAACAGGCGATCACTGTGGACGAGCTTGTGGCCCTCCGCGCTATGCCGGAAGGAATAGAAAAAGCCTTCCTCGCGCATGATGCGCTCAATGAAGTGGTAATCGGTGTCGCCGGCTTGCACGCAGTATTCGCGTGACTGGTGCTCGGTGGTGTTGCGCTGCTCGTAGTCAAGCGTGAGCCCATGCGCCTTGAACACGAGATCGGTGATCTGCGGGACGGTCAGTGACTGGAAAATACGCCAGTCGGAACTGAGCTTTAAGCGCGCCAGACGCGGCTCGACGACGGCTGAATAGCGTGTTCGGCGAAAACCGGTGTCGCCCTGGACGAACGAGGACACAGCGCCGTGCACGTAGCGCACGGGCGTGTCGCCATGCCAGATCGTGAGCAGCGAGGCACGGTCCAGAATGCTGCCGAAATCGATGGCGGCCTTCGCACTGGCCAGGTCCACTTCAAGTTTGAAGGTCTCGGACAAACCTTCTTCCAGCGAAAATCCGACGACTTCAAAGGACTCGTCGCCGACAGCAAATGTAAAGCGCAAGTTGGATTGGGTTGGCATGGCAAGCTCCGGAGCACCACGGGGCTATTGCAATCTCTGTGCCAGCTTGGCCGCATGTAGCAACTTTTGCTTTCTTATCAACCGCTTGGCGATCCCTTGCCGCGACGCCTGCTGCGCTCGAATCGCCCGAAACCGCGAAAGTGTTTTTTTCGGTGGTTTTTCAGGCCAACGGTGGCCCGACGGCCCTCAACCCTCTGAAAACAAACAAAGAAAATCGGGCCAACTTTGACCCACGCAGGTCAAAGTTGGCCCGATCAGTTGGCCCGATCCTCGAGCCTCCGGGAAGGTTGTCGCCTTACAACCCGTTCTGCTTGAACCAATCCAGCATCCGCGTCCACGCCTGTTCCGCTTCCGCCTTGCGGTACGACGGGCGGTAGTCTGCATGGAAGGCGTGGCCGGCTTCGGGGTAGATGTCGATGCGGGAGGCCTTGGCGGCGGCGGAGCCCTTGGCCAGTTCCACGCGCATGCGGTCGACATCGGTTTGCGAGATGCCGGCGTCCTTGCCGCCGTAGGCGCCCAGGACCGGGGCCTTCAGGTCATTGACGATGGCCAGGGCCGGCTTGGGCTTGAGTTCGGAGGGGTCGCCCGCCAGTTGGCCGTACCAGGCGGCGCCGGCCTTGAGTTTGGGGTTGTGGGCGGCGTAGAGCCAGACCTGGCGGCCGCCCCAGCAGAAGCCGACGATGCCCAGGCGGTCCGGATTGCCGCCATGCGCCGCCGCCCAGGCGGCGGTGGCGTCCAGGTCGGCGGTGACCTGTTTATCCGGGACCTTGCTGACGACCTCGGCCTGCAGTTTGGGGATTTCGGTGTATTTGGACGGGTCGCCCTGGCGCACGTAGAGTTCCGGCGCGATGGCGAGGTAGCCCAGGTGCGCGAGGCGCCGGCAGACGTCCTGGATGTATTCGTGCACGCCGAAGATTTCCTGGACGACGAGGATCGTGGGCAGATTCTTCTTGCCGTCGGGCGCGGCGCGGTAAGCGGGGATCTTGCCGTCGGAAGTGGGGATCTCGACCTTGCCCGCCACGAGGCCCTTGGCGTCCGTGGCGATTGCAGTCTGTGCCGCCACCGGACCTGCCGCCAGCGAAAATCCCGCCGCTGCGGTGGTGGCGAGAAAGCCTCGGCGGTCCAGTCGCAAAGGCGGAAGCAGGCTGTCAAAGTGCGCGTCCTGGTCTTTCATCGAAAAATCTCCTGGTAAAAGACGGGCACGGCGGGACGCGCCTCGCGTCCCCGCCGGAGCCTGCCGAGTTCACTTCAGGGAGAAGTCCACGCGCGAGGGTTGCCCCTCGTCCTTGATGCCATCGGCGTCCAGCTGCGGCGCGACGATGAACACGCGATCCGCGAGTCCTTCCTGGGCTTGCAACTTCTCATAAACCGCCTGCGCACGGGCATCGGCCAATTGGCGCAGCTGATCCTCGCCGACGGGAGCCGCCGCGCGCAGCATCGCTTCCATCTGCGCGGCCGGAATGGTTTTGGCCATGCCGATGAAATTGCGCGGCTTGTCCTTGAGGTCGGTGTCATCGTAGACGGCTTCAAGGTATTTGGCACGTTCCGCCCCGGAGACCTCGACGCCCTTGGGGTCGGGCTTCTTGCCGCGCGGGGCGACGTCCGCGGCCTTGGCGGCGCGGATCTTGGCGTCGACCCAGGCCTGGCGCAGGCCTTCCGTGTCGGTCTTGGGATCGGCGCGGCCGCTGATGTCCATCTTCAGGGCCGGACGGTCGGCAAGCGCCTTGGTGAGGGTCTCGATGCGCTGCAGCGAGTCTTCGGTCAGTACGGCGCTGCCCGGCGCGAATTCGACATAGGACAGTTCTTCGCCGCCGCCGAACGCGGACGCGAGCAGGCTGAAGGGCGAGGTGACCGCCTTGACCACCAGGTTCATCAGCACGCGCACGACGATGCCGCCGACCGAGAACTCGGGGTC